>NZ_CP144211.1:5255000-5424553 GCF_045689965.1 Desulfosporosinus paludis | reverse complement strand
GCGTTGCAAAACGAACTAAAATAGTTCGTAAGCAACGCCCCTTTTTCCTACTAGAAACAAAACTGCAGGTCCCAAAGAACCCGCAGTTGTCGTATAATTTGAGTTATGCTAACAACCAAATTACACTCTAAAAATTATACTGAATTAAGTGGACACTATCAATTAGTTCTACCATTTAATTTTGATGTGTTAATACCGGAGGATGACTCAGTTCGACTGCTAAGCCACATTTTGGAGGGATTGAATTACGAAGCGTTGTATCAGGCCTACTCTTCCACTGGAAGAAAACCTGTAGTCGAACCCAAAATCCTGTTCAAAGTAGTAGCCTATGCCTATATGAACAACATTTACTCAAGCCGCAAGATTGAAGTTGCTTGTAAAAGAGACATTAACTTCATGTGGTTGTTGGAAGGATGCAAGGCACCAGACCACAGCACCCTTGCTCGATTTCGGAAGAACTATTTAAAGGAATCCATAGAAGACCTCTTTTTCCAAATGGTGACGTATTTACACAAGCTTGGGGAAGTAGAGTTTAAGAACCTTTTTGTCGATGGAACAAAAATTGAAGCCAATGCTAACCGTTATACGTTTGTCTGGAAGAAAGTTGTTACTAAGAATGAGACCAAAATGTTCTTGAAAATTCAATCCTGTCTTGAGGAGATCAATTTGACCTATCTAAAGGACTTCAAGGCAACCAAAGAAACGTTACTTAAGGACCTTAAGGCGGCCCTCTCCTACCTAGAAGAAAAACGTCAGCAAGAGCAGATTGAATTTGTCCATGGTATTGGAAAACGGAAATCAAAGCTACAAAAGTTTACAGAAGACCTGAAGGAATTCTATACCCGTCAAGAAAAGTACAACAGACATCACCAATTCTTCGAAGGAAGAAATAGCTACTCCAAAACCGATCCTGATGCGACCTTCATGCATATGAAAGATGACCATATGCGCAACGCTCAGTTAAAGCCGGCTTACAATGTTCAGATTGGCGTGGAAAGTGAATATGTAACAGGGGTTGGGATTTTCCAGGATCGTAACGACATAGCCACACTCATCCCTTTCTTAAACACGCTGGAATCTAAACTACAGGCCCATTATGAAAATGTTACTGCAGACTCTGGTTATGAGAGTGAGGAGAATTATCTTTATCTCGAAGGGAAAAAGCAGACCTGCTACATAAAGCCGCAAACCTATGAACAATGGAAAAAGAAACGCTTCAAAAAGGATATCAGCAAGCGAGAAAACATGGTTTACAATGCAGAAATGGATGAATACACCTGTCATAACGGAAAACAACTCAAACTAGTGGGAATTACCCATCGAACATCGGCAACGGGCTACCGATCTGAAATCACGATCTATGAATGTGAAGACTGCCGTGATTGTCCTTGTAAAAGTCAATGTACAAAAGCTAAAGGCAATCGAAGAATGCAAGTATCTAAAACGTTTGTGGCCAAACGCCAGGTATCGTACGGAAACATTACCACCGAAAAAGGGAGACTACTCAGAGTAAATCGATCCATACAGGTCGAAGGAGCCTTTGGGGTACTCAAGAATGACTATAACTTTAATCGCTTTTTGACACGAGGTAAAAACAGTGTAAAAACTGAATTTATGCTGCTGTGTTTTGGGTATAACGTGAATAAACTTCACGCTAAAATACAGAATGAACGAATTGGTAAACCCCTTCATCCATTAAAAACGGCTTAAAAAGGGGTCGAAAAAACAGTCTCATCTAGAAGGCTTATTTTGCTATACACAAATTTAAGTAGAAAATAGAGATTGAGCATTGCAATCAAACCACTTAATATTTTCCACAGTAAAAAGAAATGGGGAGCATCGCTTGCTACTTCAAAATAGTAGTTTTGCGACACTCCCTTTTTCTTAGTAAAGTTAATAATCTTGAGAGGCAACGCTTCTGGATCAGCATTCTTCGCGGGTGACCACGTAGCGATCTTAGAACAAGCCACTAGAATTATCCCTACGACCTAGAGAGGCTTTGCAGGAACGAAATTATTGCAGTGCTGACCTCTTGAGGTTTCTCCTGTTGAGTCCAGTGTCCGCAGCCCGGGAGTATGATCGTTTGATCGAGCATTGGCACAAGACTAGGCATCTCAGAAATTATTTCCCTCATCCCAGGGATACTGAGACCGACGTCACGTTCGCCCACCACATACAGGGCGGGAATCATTATCTTCATTCCACTAAAACAAGCTAGTAGTTCCCAGTTGCGATCTAGATTACGATAATAGTTCAAACCCCCACGAAACCCGGTCGCGCTGAACGCCTCGGAATAGACGGCCAAGTCGACTTCTGTAAGCCAGCAAGGCAATGAAGGGGCGGGCAGCGGCGCGAGCAAACCCTTACTTCGGGATACCATACTAAAGGGATTCGGAGTGCCATCGTTTTCTTTACGAGGTCCTGCATCTCCGGAAGCAGCAAAGAGCAGGTTAAGCATTGTGAAGCGAACGTCGAGCTCAAACTCCTCCTCTGGCAGGCCTGGAGTCTGGAAGTAGAGCGTATAGAACAACTCATCTTCCTTCTGAGGAAAGATTTTGGAGGGAGGAACAGGGGGTTGGCCCATCATCGGTACGCATAATGCGATCACCCCACGGAAGCGGTCAGGCCGTAATAAGGCCGCATGCCACGCGAGCGTTGCGCCCCAGTCATTCCCGACGATTACGGCTTTTTCAACGTCCAATGCGTCGAGCAGACCCACCATATCGCCGACAAGATGCAGAAGGGTGTACTGGTCAATTTCTTCCGGCTGCTCCGTACCGCCGTAGCCACGTAAATCAGGGGCCACCACGCGAAACCCCGCCTCAGCTAGCACAGGGATTTGATGACGCCATGAGTACCATGTTTCCGGAAACCCATGACATAACAGCACAAGAGGACCTTCGCCCTGCTCAACTATATGCATCTGGATATTGTTCGCCTTAATCATACGGTGTTTCAAATTAGTCATCGTACTCTTCTCCTTATTAAGGGTTATGCCTCAATGCTCCATGTTTCACGGGGATAGCAATCTCAAACTAATTAATATTTGTCGTCTTTAGGCGTTGAGGAGATCGCCCTGTCGAGTCGGTAAACATCGGCAGCAATGTCGGCCAAGGTAATAGTCGCGAGGCGTCGATCCAGAACACGACTCGCCTCTGCGACGGCGTCATCTAGAGCAAGGTGAATCACCTTTTCGATGAGGCAGCCGGGGCTTTCATTGTGCGTCGAGGGGGAGGTGACCACCCGCTCGTCGAGAGCGCGTTGAACATCCTCTAAGGTAATTTCGGAAAGGGGCCGGACCAGTCGCCAACCGCCACCATGCCCCTTCAAAGACGAGACGATTTGTGCTTCACGCAAACCGGCGAAAGTGCGGCGGATCACTACCGCATTGGTGCCGGCGCAAGTGGACATCTCTTCTGAGGTCATCGCGGCGTCAGGTCGCTCGGCCATATGCAGTAGTACGTGCAGGGCAACTGATAAGCGTTTATTTCTTTTCATGTAACTTATATTATTACATGATATAAGATTAGTCAATTTATTATTTATGTTTATTTAGTGGAGTGAACTTCCCGTTATCCTACTAACTGTAATATATGGTAGACATATTATGATATCATTAAATTGTTTCGATAAAAAAATAACAAATCTCTTTGTTACCCCTTTTTGAGTCCGATAACGACTACTATGGCAAGTTGACGAAACATTCACTACCCAAAAAACACCAAAATCAGGCTTGAGGGGCCGATTTTGGTGTTTCAAATTCCGGTATTATTATGTTTTTGATTAAACTTAAAATCTTGCAAATACTCGTTATTGCTTCAATTCTCTATGCTGTTCTATTTTTCAATATTAGCAGTTTAAGAGCTTTGTCCATTGTAGACGGACTTCAAAATGTATTGTTTCTTTTGCTTTTAGCCTAATTATACTGATATAATCTTGCTATATTATAAAAATATTTAAAAGGCAGGGTCACAACATGAGTAAAATTATCGCATTCATCGGTAGTCCAAGAAAAAACGGATATACCTCTAAACTAATTCAGGAAGTAATCAAGGGAGCTCAATCCAAAGGTGCTGAAGTAAAAATCTATGACCTTAACGATGAT
Organism: Desulfosporosinus paludis; assembly: GCF_045689965.1. Classification (NCBI taxonomy): domain Bacteria; kingdom Bacillati; phylum Bacillota; class Clostridia; order Eubacteriales; family Desulfitobacteriaceae; genus Desulfosporosinus; species Desulfosporosinus paludis. The sequence goes on along the minus strand of NZ_CP144211.1, from coordinate 5,420,448 downwards.
GGTATCAAGGGCTGCCAAGGCTGTTTCTATTGTAGGAGTCACGAGGGCTGCGCTACAAAAGATTATTTACAACCAATGTATGAGGATATAAAAAATGCTGACGGTGTTATTTTTGGCTCACCCATTTATTTCATGCAAATCTCAGGACAATCCAAGCAGTGGCTTGATAGAATGTACCCTATGCTTGAAGGCACTGGATTCCCATTCCAAGCCCGTTATCCTGGAAAAAAAGCAGTTACTATTTTCTCACAAGGAAACGAGAACAAAGACGCGTTTCAAGCTACTATCCAGTTCGTCAATGGCGCCTTCTCCATGTTCGGTTGGGAGCTTACAGATAGCTTGCTTTGTTCACATACAGGTTCGCCTAATTTCAAGCTATCAGATGAATTATTAGAACAGGCATTTACTGCAGGAGAGTTACTTACTAAATAAGAATACATTCCTATTAAAATTCTCATTTCTACTGAACACTAATTCCATCACCGAGATTAGGATCTGAATCTAATTTCGGTGGTTTTTTGAATATACCTGACCAGCGATTTGCTAAGATAAAGAATGAAAGCTCTGGTGTTTACAAGGTTTCAACATTCATTCAAATCTTATACAAGAACCACTTACAGGTATTCAATTCGTACTTAAGCTCAAAATGCCTCATCTGCCCATGGATCTCACTTTGACACTCATAAATCTTCATTCGGTTTCCGACTATTTTCTCTTCAGATATTCTGACAATCATCTCAACTTTAACAACATTCCCCTCATGCCGAAAACGGATGGGGCGCGGTGTACCAGGAAGATCAAACCATGCGATCATTTCAATCGGACTCATTACGACTTTCATCTTAACCACACTTCGCCCAATCACCTGTAATGCACTCGGTACATCCTCCAATATGTAAAAGTTTGTTTCGGCACACTGGGCATTGGTCATGGGCAATTAGCCATTCTTCACAAGGTTCCATGCAATAGGATCCCCTATTACACTCAGCACAGACATCTCTCATTCTTATCGTCCATCAGTACGTATATTTGGTTATATATCGAACCTATGTTCTTACTGTATCCACTCTCAGTTTGAATATCAATCATTTCTTTCATAAAAATTATATCAACCCTCACCGACAAAAGATTGATGAAGGTTGATAACCTACAGCAATGTACCCGAAAATCATAGACATTTCAGTCTAATCCTTTATGATTAATACAACAAATGAAACAACATAAAGGAGCGATTCAAATATAATTTTCAATTCAAACCAAGAGAACTTGGTGATATGATATGATATGGTTTTATCCCAAATCCTAGATGATGAAGAATTCTTAGCTTGGCTTAAGTCAAGACGGTATCAAGTTAAGGTACAAATACAGAAGATAACAAGGTAGTTGGAGGTGTATAGGAATGAATTTTGGTGAGGTTTTTAAGGATATTTCTGCAGGACTTTTGGTTACAGATGCAGATTTCAATGTGATCTGGGCCAATAAATTCGAGGAACAGTTCTATGGGAAACCCGTTATGGGTTTGTGGGCTTTAGACTGTCACAAGGAAGAAAATCGCCAAAAGATTGCCGACTTTATAGCGCGGTTTAAAACTGGGGAATTAAAATCCTTTACCAAAATAGCCTTTGGGATGGTTATTACCTATAGTAGCTATTTCAAGGATGGGGAGTTTGTCGGAATGATTCGAACAAGAATTTATTTGCCTGAAGGGGCGGATGCAAAGGAGACAGCTCATTATCCAAAGTAAAAACTAGAAATAGAGTATTAAAGAGATGCTAATACCTTGAAAAGGTTCAGCATCTCTTTTTGTCATGTGAGTCTTTCATATTCTTGTAGAAATCACCTCTGGGGCCGTTAAACTCATCGATGGCCAGCGGGGTAACAATGATTCCCGGAGAGATAGAATTAATTCGCGCACCTCTGGCACCCCATTTTATAGATTCCGCCATAACCCTCTTTTCGTTGCAGCGTTTCGCCATCTGATAGGCGTGCAAGGTATCTTTGATATTCGACCGTTGAAGCACTTCCAGTTTCAGAAGATCTTCCGTCGGAGTGCAAGCCAACTGCTCATCCACTTCCGCACTCAGTGCAGGCATCCGGTGACCGGACTGGCTGGAAATCGTCACACCAGTACCGCCGTCTTTAATAACCCTCCCGACTTCCTCCAGCAGAACGGCAGTGCCGTACAAATCCACCTTCAAAATCGCTTCAATCGGTGCCTGACTGGGGGAAACACCAGCAGAATTAACCAACATGGAGATCTCACCATACTTCTGTGCTTCCGCAATCAGGCTTCGGATGGAATCTCTGGATGAGAGATCCATCTCCATCGGGACTACGTCAAATCCAGCATCAGTCATAATTTTAGCAATGGTCTGCGCATTCTCCAGCTTCTTATCGCCAACAACAAGCTTTTTGCCAAAGCCCATTCTTCTGGCAATAGCCATACCAATCTGACCGGCACCGGTCCAAATTATTACTTCTTTCATGCGACTTTTCCTCCTTCAAAGGCTTTCTTCCGGGATAATACAGGTTTCTTCCGTCGTCATTAAAGTTTGTTGTATTCTTCATCATTTACAGCTTCCAGCCATTCGTTGGAAGCTCCCTCTGCCGGAACTTCGACGGCCAGATGGGAAAACCAGCTGTCCTTTGCTGCCCGTGCCAATGTTTTACCTCAGGAGGTATGTTTACCACATCGCCTGGATTCAGTTCCCGAACTGGTTCGCCCCACGCCTGATACCAACCTTTACCGCCGGTTACAAGGAGAATTTGTCCACCTTTATGATGAATGTGCCAGTTGTTCCGGCATCCAGGTTCAAAGGTGACATTTGCAATCGGGCCGCCTTTGTCAGTCAGCGGCTGTAAATATGCCTGCCCGATAAAAAATTTACTGAACATTTCCGGCAGCTCGTTCCCCATTGGGAATACACTAGGATTTTCTTTCTTGTTCATTAGAATCAACTCCTCAAATTCTGTTATTTAACTTGACTTAGTTTGATTTTCGCCAGATTAATTTTTTCAGTTTTGCATCCTGCCTCCTTTGTACCTTTTAAAATTGATCGCATAATAAATCTGAATTGCCTGCAATTCTGGGATTTCCGCTAATCGCTATTACTTTCACGATGTTTACCTCTCTATCGTTTATCAAATATAGCGCTGACATCATCCAAATAATCCCTGATTTTTAAATGCTGAGGACATACCTTTTCACATTGACCGCACTTGATACAATCTGCCGCAATTCCCTTTCTCTTGGTATACACGCCGTAATACCATTCACTGTTCCAGTCTTTAAACTGTTTTTTGGCATTATAACAGGCAAATAAATCAGGAATCGGTATTTTCTTTGGACAGTCATCCACACAATACTGGCATGCCGTGCATGAGATCGTATCCTGCTTCTTAAGGATTTCTCTGACAAGATTTACAACCTGATATTCTTCTTCTGTAAAAGGGATAAAATCCTTCATGTAGCTGATATTATCTTCCATCTGTTCAATTGTGCTCATACCACTCAGTACCATGAAAGCCTTTTCAAAGGATGCGCAATATCGGATCGCATAACTGGCATAGCTAACTTCACTGTTAAAGTCATCTAAAATTCCCTTCGCTTCCTCAGGCAGATTGACAAGTCCGCCTCCTTTTACAGGTTCCATCACGATTACCGGTTTATTGTATTTTTCACACACTTGATAACACCGATAACTTTCAATCCCCGGGTCATCATAATCGGCATAGTTAAACTGAATCTGTACAACTTCAATTTCCGGCTGTTCACTTAGAATTCTCTCCAGTACGACAGCCTTGTCGTGAAAAGATATGCCAATGTGTTTGATTTTCCCCTCGTCCTTTAATTGCTTGGCTATGTCGAAAGCATGGCATCGTACATATTTCTGATAAAAGTCAGCATTCATCGCATGCATAAGATAATAATCAAAATAGTCAACTCCGGTATTGATAAGCTGCTGTTCAAACAGTGGTCTGATATCTTCCTCTTTTTGAAAGAAATGAGTTGTCAGCTTATTCGTAAGAATATAAGAATCTCGCAGGTATCTCTTTACCAGACATTCTCTGAGAGCAATCTCGCTTTTTCCTCCGATATAACCATGAGCGGTGTCAAAATAACAGAATCCTGCTTCGAAGAACTTGTCAATCATCTGGTTAAACTGTTCATAATCTACTTCTTTATTCATTTCCATGTTTCCAGATCTCATTGGAAGTCTCATACAACCAAAACCCAGCTTTTTCATTCTTCATTCTCCTTTCTAAACTATAGATGTCTTAAATTGCATTGAACCCTGTCCACTTTTCATTTTTATCATGCCATTCATAAATCAGTGATTTGACCCCCCAGTCTACAAACATAGCGACCCAAGTACCTAGCATACCCATATGGAACCCTATTGCAAATACATAAAAAAAAGCAATTCTGCAAAAAATCATGGATAAACTACTGATGATCATCGGAAATTTTGCATCCCCAGCGCTTCGAAATACAATAGGTAACATATATCCAGATGGCCAAATTAATATCATTAAAATTGCATGTGCAATGACGATCGTCCACGTTAAAAATGTAGCTTGTGTGGAAAGATTGTAAACATGCATGATTATCGGCATTAATAACAATACGATTGCAGAACTAATAATAAATCCTATGTGAATGATAGCTCTCACTTTTCTTTTATAGTAGTTTGCCTGTTCAAAATCATCGGCTCCAACGCATCGGGATATAATAACGGAAAGCCCCAAATTTATTGCTATACCAGGTAGAGCTTCAAACATAACAATGGTTCCAGCCACAGAATTAGCTGCAATTGATGCAGTTCCAAACATTGAGACAACGCTTAATACTATCAGCCTTCCAAGATAAAACATTCCATTTTCGAAGCCAAAAGGTGCTCCAATGTTTAAAATTCTTTTAATCATAGCCTTATCGAATGTTTCAGTAAAAAAGTTTGTAAGCCTAAGCTCACATTCCTTTTTATGTGCTAAGAAAAGGATAATCAGGGCTGCACCGATTCTTGAGACCAATGTAAGAATCGCAACACCGACAACTCCTATATGAAACCCTGAAACTAATATTGCATTACCTGCTACATTTAAAATGTTCATTGCCAACATAACTTTCATTGGTAATTTAGCATTACCAATAGTACGAAAAATCGCAGCACCTGAATTATATAAAGCTAAAAAGGGAACGGATATTGTAACAATCATGAAATAATGATTTGCAGCATCCGATACTTCTTTAGAAATAGATCCAAACAAATAATTTAATATCAGCGGTTTACCTAGATATAACAAAATGGTAATGACAACGGATAGTAGCAATGCAGATTTTACGAGTTGATTTGCTGCATTTGTAGCGTTCTGTTTATCTTCATGGCCAAGATACTGCCCAGCAATAACAGATCCTCCTGTTGCTAAAGCGGCGAAAATGCTAATGATAAGTGCCATAACAAAATCAACCAGCGACACACCGGATACAGCCGACTCACCAACTTGTGCTACCATCATTGATGCTGCCATTCCAACCGTATATTCAAGTCCCTGCTCAATAATTAGTGGTAAAAATAGAGTAAATAAAGAACGATTTGAAAAAAATCGTTTTTCATTAAAGCACTTTCCATCTCTTCGCCTCCTTTTTTCTGCGTGCTTTAATGTTATCTTTTTGACTTTGAATGAGCAATTTCACTTTCTAATCGAATTCATAAGTTAAACTTATCCGTAACTATTCTGTCTCACTCCTCAGAAAAAAGTCATGTAAAATATCTGCAAATTCTCTTATAGAATCGGAATCTTTATCTTTTTTCCAGAAAGCGTAATAATTACGCTGAATCTGACTCTCACCCCGAACTAAAGGCAGTCGTTTGATTGATAGTGTTGTCTGTCTATAATTTTTTCCGCCCTCCACTGGCATAAATCCCTTATTTCCCGCTACCATAAGTCTTCCTTCTTCCAAGTCTTCAGCAAACAGAAAATTTCCAGCAAATCCAAGAGTATTTTGATAGTATTCCTGCTCATTGCCCTGCTGCTCCTTTGATGCAACAAGGATACAGGGAACTCGCTTTAGTTCTTCGATTGTGATACTGTCAAAACTGCTTATCGGGCTTCTTCCGGCAACTTCTATATAGCTATAAGCTGTGCACAAATGATAATTAACATATTCATCGGACAGTGCACGCCTCTGGTCATTTATGACCAGGTTTACTTCTCCATTTTTTAGATACTGATATAATTCCTCATGATTTCCATTGATTATCTGTATATCTATGTTTGGATATTTTTCGGAAAAGGCTGCTATTGTTTGTTGCAACTCTTGTAATCCATATGACTTGCAATAACCTATGCTGATTCGATTATCCATATTTCTGGCAATATGACGCGTTTCTTGCTCCAATCGATCCACTTCATCCAGTAAAAGCAGACTGTGTCTGTAAAAATACTCCCCAGCAGGTGTTAAGGAGAACTTTCTATTTTCTCTAATAATCAGTTCCACCCCTAAATCTGCCTCAAGTGCTTGTATCTGTTGAGATATTGCTGATTGGGATATGAAACATTCTTCTGCTGCATCTGTAAAGCTATTACAATCCACTACTTTAACAAAATAATGTATCTGCTTGAATAGCACTTGAGTACACCTTCTTTTCAATGACAACATAGGTAAAAATAATTCAATCAGGTTCCCATCCAGTTATTGTACTTAATCCAATTAAAAAAACGTTACTACTTGAGTTAACTCAATGTCGTTTAACCATTTGCGTTAAGTATAATTTCCACTTCCTACTTTCCATAATCACTCTCCAAGCATTAGTAGACAAAGGTAAATTACCATATTCTCTTATAATTTATTAATTATACTTGCGCTATAAGCTGCGCCGAAGCCGTTATCAATATTAACGACAGTAACGCCACTTGCACAACTATTCAGCATTGATAACAAAGCCGCAAGACCACCAAAGTTTGCCCCATAACCAACACTCGTAGGGACGGCAATGACAGGTTTATCTACTAGTCCTCCGATAACGCTGGCAAGAGCTCCTTCCATGCCTGCAACTACAATAACTACCTTTGCCCCTCGAATAATGTCTATCTTAGAGAAAAGTCTATGAATGCCAGCAACTCCCACATCCATAATCTTTTCCACGCGATTGCCCAGAAGGATTGCTGTTTCTGCCGCTTCCTCAACTACGGACATATCAGAAGTTCCTGCTGCCACAATGGCAATATAACTGTCGGTGAGCACTTCTTCTCGCATTCTGATGGTGATTGTCCTTCCAAGAGAGTTATATTTGGCCTCTGTACAGACAGCTTTTACTGCTTCATACATCTTCTCGTTAGCCCGGGTTGCTAATATATTATTTTCCTTAGTCAGCATGAATTCGATGATATTTTTTACTTGTTCTACTGTTTTCCCTTCGCAATAGATGACTTCCGGATATCCTACCCTTATTTCTCTGTGATTATCTATTTTAGCAAACCCTAAGTCCTTATAAGGTAAATCTGAGATTATTTGGAAGGCTGCTTCAACTTCCATTTCGTTGTTCTTCACTTCTTGCAGCAGTCTTCTTATATCGGCCTTATTCATTATTTCCTCCATAGAATTTAAATCATTTATCATAATTATCATCTTCCATCATTTTAGATACTTCCCGATATACCCTGGCAATCGGTATATTTCTCTCAATTGCTATTCTTCTGCAGTCTTCATACTCTGGCTTATATTTAACCCTTTCCCCTTGATAATAAGCATTTTTTATAGTTACATTTCCGTACTGCGTACAGACCTTTTCGAAATCCCTTGGCAGCATAATTTTTTCGACCTTATACTTTCTCACCCCAATGGAAGTGGTTTCTCGAAAAATTATGTCCAGAACACTTTTCTCATTTTTCTCATTAACCAATATACTAAGTTTTGTGGCGGCCCTGCCTTTTTTCATGCTAATTGCAGTCTTATATACATCTAAAGCCCCTTGTGCAAAAAGCTTTTCTTCAATATACCCATAGAGTTCCGGGTTCATATCATCAATATTGGTTTCCAATATATATTGATCTTCTCTCGTTACGTCTTTCTCTTCGTAACCAAGATATATCCTTAAAACGTTAGGAATCTCAAGCTCTTTATGACCTATCCCGTAACCGATCTTTTCTATTGAAAAGTCCATATGATCTGTAAACGCAGCCACATTTGCCGCCAGTATTGCTGCTCCGGTAGGAGTCGTTGTTTCAAAAGGCACTATGCCGGATTTCACAGGAATATCCTTTAAAATCTCAACAGTTGCCGGAGCAGGAACAGGCATAATTCCATGAGCACATTTGACAAAACCCCCACCTACTTGAACTGACGAGGCCATAATTTTATCAACTTTCAGGTAATCTATGCACACTGCAGCTCCAACAATATCAATAATAGAGTCAACCGCCCCCACCTCATGGAAATGCACTTCATGTAAAGGCTTTCCGTGAACCTTTGCCTCAGCCTCTGCAACCTTCATAAAAATATCCAAGCTTAACTTTTTTACCCTATTATTCAGACTGCTGTTTATGATTATAGTTTCAATATCCTTTAAATTTCTATGAGCATGATTATGGTGATTATCAGACTCATGGGAGTTAGGTGCTTCATGATGGTGATGGCCATTATGATGGTGCTCATTTTGATGAGTATGTGCTGCATTTTTTAATAAAACATCCACCCTAGTTCCAGTTATTCCTTTTTTATTATCTTTTTTTGCCTGGAACTCATATTCAGCTTCTAAATTAAGTTTAGATAACTCGTGTCTTAAGTAATCTTCCTCCACTCCCAAATCCAGTAAGGCACCTAAATTCATATCTCCACTGATTCCACAAAAACAATCATAATATAAAACTTTTTTCATCGAGTTTCTCCAATACTAGTTTTCATTGTCTTTCTTCTATCATTTTTTAGGCTATTAACGACTATTCTTATTATTGTCCGACCGGATCAACTGGGGTAAGAAGTGTATTACTTATCCACTTTAAAGTTACAGACTACAGACATATTAGAATATCACTCTAATATGTCTGTAGTTTTCTAGTGTTTAATTTGAACAGTTCTTTGACAATCTTCACCTTACACTTTTTGGATAATAACTCTTGAGACTACCTATTCCCACAATTCTAAGGTAGGCCTTGGAATCGGTTCATTGATAACAAACTAAAGAACGATTAATTCATAATCCCGGCTGCCCATACCGATTTCTTCACCATGTCGCATCTGGATAGTACCGTCAATATAGGAACGCAAACCTTTAAACTTATCCGCTCCGGATTCATGATTGCAAGAAAGGTGAGAGTCAGAGAATCCGAGCTGTTTATTAACCAGATCATAGCTCGCCTGGTCAAGAGCCACAGGATCAGTGGAGGCTAAAAAACCGATATCAGGAACAATTGGTGCGTCGCTCCAGGATGCGCAATCACAATCAGGAGTAATATTTATGAGAAAGTTTATATAACCGATACGGTTTTCATGTGCCTTCACAAAGCCATATCCATATTCAGCCATCCGTTCAAGAAAAGCTTCTAAGTCTGTCTGCCAATCGATTCCGTTGGCCTTTACTGGACAAACGGTTAGACACTCGCCACAGCCGATACATTTATTCAAGTCAACTTGTGCTTTCTCATTCACAGTAATCGCATGTTCAGGACAAACTTCACTGCATTCACCACAGCCAATACATTTATCTTGATCGACTATAATCTTGGTACCATGCTGCTCTTTTTTACCAACCGCTGGTGCACCCCCCATGGCAAGATTTTTTATGGCCCCACCGTAGCCACCCATCTCATGCCCCTTAAAGTGAGTCAATACAATTACGCTGTCAGCATTGACAATATCTTTAGCCAGCTTTACGTTCTTAAAATGCTTTTGATTAATCTCTACTTCAGTAATATTGTCACTGCGCAGGCCATCAGCTATGATAATTGGTGCACCAGTAACCGTATAATCAAAACCATGTTCCAAGGCAGTCAGCAAATGATCAACTGAATTATGCCGACTTCCACCGTAGAGTGTATTAGTATCAGTTAGAAAGGGTTTGGCGCCCTTTTCCTTAATTTTATCCACCACTTGACGCACATAAAGAGGACTAATAAAGCCATCACTGCCGCGTTCTCCGAAGTGTAATTTAATAGCAGTGAGATCATCCTTTTGAACGAGCTCATTAAAACCCGCACGATCAAATAAGGTTCTGATTTTGCTGATTTTATTTTCCTTGTCTGATCTCGCCCGCAGATTTACAAAGTATACTTTACTGGACATTCTTTTTACCCCTCTCATAACATTTCTTTTACTTCACTCATTTACTGTCCATCACTCTTATTGACTTTCTGGAATCATCTCATTTAAATAACTGATTGCGCTTAATGTTCTTGGATAACCGAGGTAGGGCAGCAGATTTGTAACAACCTTTAATAAAAGCTGTTTATCATTTCCTACATTTAAGTTTGCCATTATGTGGCCTTTTGCCTGTGGTTCGCATCCCCCCATAGCAATCAGCATGGAAAACGTAAGCAGTTCTCTTGTCTTGATATCAAGTCCATTTCTTGTATAATAGTCTCCAAAACAGTTTGCAGATAAATATTTTTGAATATGAATCTGGCTTTCTGGAGAATTATCATACATCTTATCAATGGCTTCTGCTCCAACGATCTCTTTTTGGATATTTAATCCTTTCTCCATTCTGGTATCCGGATTAGTTGTTGACTGACCCTCCAAAGGAAGTTCAATACCTCTGCTTGTAAGAATTTCATTAGTAGCATGGATAAAATCAAAGGACTTTGCAATGCCGCAGTATGGTACGGACTGATAAACTATCTCTTTGGTTTCTATTGGCGTAACTCCTACATTTAACGCTGCTCCAAGCATTACCTTATATTCACTTAATGTCTGCATGGCAATCATTGCTGCTAAGATAACTTTCATTCTAAGCTTAATATCTAATTCACCATACTGTAACACCTCATCAAAGGCGAAGTTATCAAAGACTTCTATAAGTTCCGGATCTGTTACTTTTAGTGACGACTTATGATTTGGAAACAATTTTTCATGGTTTTGATTGGCTGTTTTAGTGATGGGCATTACCTACTGCTCCTTCAACAAAATCACTTTTGATAATAAATTTGGATGTAAATAGAAATGCCGATCCCCCTTAGATGCCTCATAATTGGCTTTTTTATCTTTCTAAATACATCTATTTAGTCTCACCTTCAACGGTCATGATAATTCATTAGTATAAAATACCAAAAATCTTTATCGAATAAAGTTAGTGGCGATCCTTTCTTCACGTGCGGGGAACGGAACACCTGCTTTGATACCAGCCTCTTTGCATTTTAAGAACCAGGCCATATTCCTTCCCAATATACGCATTATTTGCAATCCCTCTAAATCTTGTTTCACGTCTTCCGGTGTATGCCCGTGTACCATGTTCCAATACCTTGATGAAATAACAGGCATTTCCGATAGGGTGAAATATTTATTGAGCTGGTCAAATGTCGCGGTCGTCCCGGCCCTTCTGGCTGAAACAACAGCAGCTGCCGGTTTTAGGTAAAAAATTTGTTTTCCGGATTGTAAATCGGTATAGAAAGCACGGTCTAAAAATGAAGTAATGGCACCACCTGCTGACGCGTAATGCACCGGTGAACCGACTACAAACCCGTCGGCTTCTCCCGCAAGAGCGAGAAACTCATTGACTCTGTCAGAAAATACACAATGCCCCGTTTTCCCACAGGTTTTACAGGCAATACATCCGGATATCGGCTTGGTTCCGATCTGAAAAATTTCAGTTTCAATCCCTTCTGCATTCAGCGTCTTGGCCACTTCTTCCAATGCCGTAAAGGTACACCCCTTTTCATGGGGACTTCCATTGACTAATAATACTTTCATAGTTACCTCCGTTTGTGGTTTGTATTTATATATTCTTTCCCATTTCAAAGGCCTGCTTCATAGCTGCGCTGCCCTTAATGTCACCCTTATGCCATGCGCCAACACCGTAGACAACTCCCTTTTCTTTTGCATCGTTCAGACAGAATGTAAACCCGCGAAAACCGTCAAGCGTCCTTTCCATGGCCTGCTCACTGCTGTCGGCAGCCGCAACAATGAAATAGAACTCCTTGCCAGTGATTTCTTGATATTTAGGAACCGTTCTATCAATCAACGTTTTCATCTGAGCGTTCATCGTATAGAAGTAAACCGGTGTCGCCATGACAATGACTTCAGCGTTAATCATTTTTTCTAAAATTTCCGCCATATCATCTTTCTGAACACAATTATGGCTGGAATAGCATGACTCGCAGCCGGTGCAGTAACCAATCTTTTTATCTCTCAAGAAAATCTTTTCTGTTTGATTGCCTGCTTCGTTTGCACCAAGCATAAACTGGTCGCAAAGCAGATCAGAATTTCCACCTTTTCTCGGGCTGGCCGAAAGTACCAATACTTTTTTACTCATAAACTAATCCTCCGCTCTTTTTAACTCGTTTTCCTTTTTAACGACTGCCTCTTCGTATACCTTGATCTTATAATTCAAGCGCTCTAGCGTTTTCTGCATATCTTCCATTTTTTGAAATAGTTGCTTTCGCTGCTCGATTAAAAGTTCCTTTCTAGCCTCAACGGTTTCATCCCCCTGTTGAAATAGCGTAACATACTCTATCAATGCTTCAATTGGAAGACCTGCATTTCGCATACATTTGATAAATTCGACCCACCTGCAATCTTCTTCCGTATAATCTCTGTTTCCGCTTTTATTGCGGTTAACATGAGGAATCAGTCCGATGCGTTCATAATAGCGGAGTGTATCCTGAGTAAGATCATATTTTTCACTGACTTCTGCAATCGTCATATGAGTTTACCTCCTTATAGTTGATACCATAACACCTGGTGTTAACTCCAAGTCAAGTACTTTTTATTCAGATTTAGTGTATGAATATTATGCCTTTATGACCGTACCATCCCTAAAGTAAACTGCACGTCATCATTAGTGACTTTATCTATAACCGCGATCCAAAGCTCTTCATCAAACTCTGTCCAAACGGAATCCTGCCTCAATAACATGGTTATAAAGGTATCCAGCTGTTCCTGCTTTATCCGGCGAGTTTGCCGCTGTTGTTTCAGTATTTTCCAGCTTGACCCTAATTATCAAAGAATCTCCTTGACCTCAATTCCAGCTTTGAAAACACATACCACCTCAACCATAGATTGTACTTTCACTTTCTCAATTAGTCTGCGGAATAACTCCTCATCAAACTTATCAAGTAGCTCGCCATTCCTAGCATCTAGATAAGCTTTGAATTCATCCATCTTACTCTTCCGCCATCCCCCCTCCGCTTCAGCACTCTTCAACCCAACCCTACGCCCCCGCAAATTTTCTATCTCAGCTACCACTCTTAAATATTCCTTACTATCAATCCCCAAACTTCGTACCACATTCATCAACTCTTGTTGGAGTTCTGCCAATCTAGCATCGATGTCCTCTGTACTACCCGCACATATTCCAGGTTCCTCATTTAAAAAGCTTCCTTATTAGCTATGAGTTTGTTCATCGCCCGTAAGAAAGCTTTTTCTAAATCCTTTTCTCTAATTGATTTCATGCCGCAAGATTCCACCCCATTGATTTCCCGGTTAATACACCTCCACACGTACTTTCTATTTTTGCCACTACCCCAAGCTTGGCGTCTAAACTTCGAACCACAATTTTGGCAGAATAACTTCCTCGAAAAAGGGTACTCACTAGTAAAAGAACTCCTCCCACTTTTAGAATATCCACGCATATTCGTCCGCCTTTCGAATTCCAACTGCACCGCAGCAAACTCTTCCTTAATAACAATCGCTGGGTGAGAATCCTCGACATAATATTGGGCTGCATGACCGGTATTTTTCACACGTTTCTTAGACAAAAAATCGACCGTATAGGTTTTCTGCAACAGCGCATCCCCTTGATACTTTTCGTTCTTCAAAATCTTTATGACCGTACTATCATACCAACGAGAACCACCCGCCCCAGTGAGTATCCCATCTCTTTGCAGATTGCTTGCTATTTTATAAGGGCTTTTACCATCAAGTAACTCCCGATATATCCGACGCACTACTTCAGCTTCTTCCGGAACTATAACTAACTGCCCCTGTTCATCTTTGGTATATCCGAGGAATTTATTATGGTTAACTAAAACCTTACCCTCTTGAAACCTGTAACTTATACCCATTTTAGTGATCTGTGACAAGTTCGAACTCTCTTCTTGAGCCAGGCTTCCGAGCAAAGTTATCAGAAATTCTCCCTTGGAATCCAAAGTATTAATGTTCTCTTTTTCAAAATAAATAGCCACCCCCTTCTCCTTGAGCTGACGTACATATTTCAAAGTGTCGAGAGTGTTCCTTGCAAACCTACTGATGGATTTAGTAATGACCATGTCAATCTTCCCGGCCATACAATCCTCTATCATTCGATTGAATCCTTCGCGCTTCTTGGTATTCGTACCACTGATTCCTTCGTCCGAATAAACCTCAACAAATTCCCAGGCTGGATTGTTCTTTATGTTGGAAGTATAATGTTCGACCTGCGCCTGATAGCTTGAAAGTTGCTCCTCATTATCTGTAGAAACTCGCGCATAAGCACAAACTCTAAGTTTTGCCGTAGCCTCTAAACCTTTTAACTGCTGCATCGGTTTTGCTGGAATCACTGTTACATTGGCCATCTCTAAAACCTTCTTAGAAAATATCGTGGCCTCGCTTCAAGGTATAAGTTTCCTCAAAAGCAAGGCCATTTTTAAAGTTGAATATTAATTTTGTTCGTTCCTTGACCAAGATTTTTTCGACTAACTTCCTGTATAAGTCATCGCTGAATTCTGTGAGATTACCTTCCTGTGCCTCAAGTACAAATTCAAGCTCCAAAGTTCTTGCCATTCTGGTATCTCGCTTATTGATATCACCCATCCAATCGGAACGCTCCGTCTGAAGTTGGGTCAACCTAGTAATCAGTTCTTCGTGTTCCGATTTCACCAAATTATGATCCGCGTAACCTTTTTCTTCTATCACAAAGAGCGCCCGTTCTTGTTTGATGAGTTTCTCAATTTCCTCATCCAACTTCGCGATGCGCTCATTATCTAACTCAGTTAACTTTTCTCGTTCCAGCTTTGCCTTGTAATCCCCCAGCAGTCTGGCCCGGTCAGTATAAAGCCGGTTAAGCATCCTAACAAACAAGCCTTTAATAGTCTCTTCTTTAAGCCTCCCTACCCCACACGAATTTTTTCCTTCTATTAAATATGTGCTACAAATCCAACTAACTGATTCAGCGATTGTTCCGCAATTGTCTATATGCCTTTTAAATTTATTTCCACAATGCCCGCAGACAATAGTACCAGTCAATACATATCGGTTTTGGTATTTCTCTCGATCACCTTCAATGTTTCCTCTTGCTTTGGCCCGTATTACCATTAATTCTTGGACTTTCTCTAAATCCTCCCGGCTAATAATGGCTGGGTGACTATCCTTCACATAGTACATTGGGGCTTCACCGTAATTTTTCTTTCTATGTATATAGGGCCGTTGTAATGGTTTTTTGCAGGCGAGCATCACCACAATATTTTTCATTCTTGAGAATATCTCGTATGCTTGATTCGGCCCATTTAACATTCCCGGAGATATTTTCAATTTCATCAGCTTCAAGACCTTTGGCTATTCTGGAAGCTCCCAGTCCGGAAAGATAGTCATTGAAGATTCGTCTCACAATAGCGGCTTGCTCTTCGTTTATTATTAAATTACCCTCTCGGTCTTTATCGTAGCCGAGAAAGCGTTTTGTGCTGACCGAGAATTTGCCTTTCTTAAATCGACGTTGATTGCTCCAATGCATGTTTTGAGATATGGATGCCAACTCTTCCTCGGCCACCGAGCTTAGAATGCTAAGCGTAGGTCATGGCTGCTGTATAATCCGTTGCGTCACTCGCCTCGACGAAGACGATCACGCTCGTTGGAGTTTGCACCCCGCCCTTGAACGCCAGGTTGATTTGATTAAGATTGTATTCCGAGTAATCGCTGGGGATTAACGTTGGGTCCGTATATACGTTGGTCCCTATGTGAACATCGTCCTTGAGTACCAAGGCAACGATGCCGCTCGAACCTCTTGTGATGGCACTAGCCGCCAGGGTTTTAAAAACCACTTCAATATCGGGTAATCCCATGTCACCCACCTCCTAACGTAAGATTAAAGTTTAAGGTTTGCATCTCATCGGGTTCTGGGGTTGTGTCGAGAATCTCATCATAGAAATTGAGGTCAAACTTTACGGAGTAGATAAGGTCTGTACCATCTATGATCTCCGCTCTGAAGTTCAGTGTCATTTTCTTTCGGTTCCCGATGGTCAATGTCGGTGTTAGGAGCCCTTTCAAGGTGTCATACATTTGGAGGTTTTCCAAATCGGTTTTGTTAGCCGAAAAGTAAACCATCTCCACCATCAACGAATTTTCTCGGGTGTCTTTCTTAAAGATCTCACTCTTTACCGGAACGAGATTCACAAAAAAACAAGGCCGAGAGATCCCTCTTTGACCTCGTTGCCATAAATCTTGTGGCCTATGGGTGCCAGCACTTGGTTGATGGCTTGCTTTATTGCTACCAAAGTGACCATTACACACTGCCTAAGATGCCGTCTAACCAAGTCCCTACGGTATATGGTAAGGTCTGTTCCACTTCAATCATAGACGTCTCAACCATGTGTTTGCCCGATGCAAAGCCATGCTCCTGCCCGTTTTTGCCGACAATCTGATGGCCTTTTTCCACCAGATGAAAATGAGGGCTTGTATTCGTCATAGTGATAAAGGATCCGTTCCGGTCGTATTGAACCTTAGAAAGTTTGTATTGATTCTTCAGATGTTTTTTATGCATTCCTAAAGGTGTTTTCTCCTTAGAACTGGCCTTAAGTGTTGCTCCTAACTTCAGGAGTAGTTCTTCTTCTTTGTAAGGATAGCGTGCTCTTACTTCATTCAGCCGAGTCCGTAACGGGTCAAGGCCTTGGAAGGTTATTTCAAAATCATCAGCCATTCTTAACCACCCTCTCAATTGCCATGATTTCTAAGGTTTCGTTCGTTTCTAAAGGATTTAGGATGTCCTGGATAAGAAACAAGCGTCCTTTAAATTGTATCTGCATGTCCGGCGTAACTCCTGCAACGTAGCGGAGGATAAATCTATAGGTCAGTTCTGCTTGAAACTTTTTCGCTTCGAGGTAGTCTCTACCGGAAACTGGAGAAACACTGGCCCAGACACTTTTAAAGACCGACGGGATGAGAATGGTGTCCCCTGCTTCATTTGTTCCTTCCACTGTGGTCAGAATCATAATCTTATGCCGTAATGTGCCTGGATTCATTCGTTACCCACCTTTTATGCCACCACGATTCTGTCCTGCCATAACAAAGCCGATACTGTAAATGCGATCTCCGCTGGAGCTTGCTTTAGCTCCGTGAGAGGAGTACGATTCTCATACCAATGACTGACCAATAATTTCATGACCTGCTTCACTTTTTCAGGTACACTCTCTGCCGTATCGCCATAACCGCAAACAAACTCGATCACAATGGCATCCAGGGGAAACGGGATAAAGGGCGGCCAAGGTTGGGCGTAAGGTGGCGAGATCCTGCCTAGGACTCCGCGCGTGCTGACAACATATTGGAGAGTTTCTGTCAGGGTTGTTACAACACCCTCGGAATTTTTATAGGAAACAGAATTGATGGTCTGCAGGTTTCCGCGTGGGATATTGATGACATAACCCGGCCAATAGTCAAAGCTCATTTGCCAGGTCTGCGTGATATAGGCGCGGTTTTGGAACCCTTCACAGTACTCCCGGGCAGCAGTAATTAAAGCGCTCAAGTAATTGTCTTCTGTCGTATCGGTATCATCATCAATTCGAAGATAATCTTTCACTTCCAGAAGACTCAAGGGTTCAACGGCGGGAGGTACTGTTCGGACTAAGTTCACAGCATCCATCCTTTCCGTATTGATTCATTAAAATAAGAAGGCAAATTTCTGCCTCCCTATTTTTCAAATGAATCAGTTACAAGAATTAGTCCGTGATATCCGTTGGTGGAGTTGAACCGCCAAACCGCAGATCACTGAGGATATACTGGGCGGCGGTAATATTGGTCGGATCGGAAGCAGCCGTTTTAACGGTGATACAATCAAAGCCGTTCGTCACATCTAGGTGAGCCGGGTTA
The DNA here is from genome assembly GCF_045689965.1 of Desulfosporosinus paludis. Taxonomy (NCBI): domain Bacteria; kingdom Bacillati; phylum Bacillota; class Clostridia; order Eubacteriales; family Desulfitobacteriaceae; genus Desulfosporosinus; species Desulfosporosinus paludis. Next base: position 5,402,240 of record NZ_CP144211.1, on the reverse strand, counting down.
ATCTGAAAGACTACCAATTTATGGGCAAGAGCAGCCGAGGTGGTGAAGGCGACATCGTCGGCCTGCCGGACCAATACGTCTGAGGCAACACAATCTTGGTCTGCCCAAATTTGCATAGAATTAGTGAGGGCTTTACTGCCCGCCCCCTTCTACGTCCGTGGCTTGCTCAAGGGTTATTGTCACAGTAGCAGCATTTTCTTGGTTGATATGGACCAGCACATAGCACGCTTCAGCATCTCGCAGGGAGACATAAGCCCCTGTAATAGCCCCTCCGGCTTGTGGGGTAATGGCTTCGATGGGTTTGTCCTTTTCAGGGATATTGCACATTTTTCACTACCTCCATCTTAAAAATTGAACCGGCCTTTTGGGACGGTACTGATTTTAGGATTGATTGGACTCTGAGTGGATCAATTTTATTCCACTTACGAAGATTTTCTTCAGCCCATAATGGTTGCAGGTTAGATAAAGACCAACATAATTTAAATCCGGGGTCGTCCGGATGAGAAAAATCAAAAGCGCTCCTTGGGATTATATGGTCAATGTGCCATAGTCCCATATTGTTCCAAGACATTCCGTCTTTAAAGAGGCCCTCTAAGTGTTTCTTTAAATCCGTTAAGGAATATCCAACAAGATCTTCCCATTTCAAACCGTTTTTAGTACCTTTGATTGAATACCACATTAAACTACCCATTCTGCCATTAATTTTCTTCATTGCGATTTCTTCTGGACTCCAATGTTTAATGCGGTGCTTCTGTTGACATAGTCTAGAGCAATATTTTGTAGTTTCAAGCTTATGCTCTGGAACTACATATTCTGTCTTGCAATGAAGACAAGTTACCGTTACCGACTTATTTTTGCTTTTTGCAGAACAGTTCCTTGAACAATACTTCCCTCCACCACGATTAACTTCAGCCTGTGATACTTGAAACTCTTTATTACAAATAGGACATTTTCGTGTAACTGGCCCACCATTCCAACTTGAGCTTTTCTCACCCGTCTGATTAGTTGACATCCATTCATAATGACATTTCTTGCTGCAGAAATGGTTTTTCCTATTACTTCGAGATGGCTTTACCTATACCGTTTTACCACATTGCGAGCAAGTCGATTCATATCCCCCACGCCAATTTGCATTAGCGCTCCCTTTTCTGGATTTATACAAAATTATAGTTTAAACTAAGATCTCGAAGCCAGTGCTACGAACGGAGAAAGCGTGTTCGATCCACGCGCCGGAGTTAAAGCTGTGTTCCACACAGGTTGTCCATCCACTCGGTAAATGAAGCGAAAGCAATTTTCATCATACAAAAATCTGACATGGATCGAAGATGCCGCACTAATTCCGCCCTTATCGATAATAAGGTACTGCGATAAATCAGCCAGTATGATGTCGCCCGTCGTACCGAGAGTTTGACATTGCTCCAAAGGAATGACCGGGCGACCATACAGAGTACTGTAAGGAGAACCGGAAATACCTCCTGCTGGCATATACACCGGAACACCACCCGTCCCTACTGCCAAGGCCATGGTATACAGTTGAGGTTCAATGTCCTGATTGATTAACCAGACTGCGTTCTGGCGGGACTTTCCCCAGCAACGGGACCACATTTTAACGATATTCTGAATGGTAATCGTACCCGCCGCTTGGCTGTTTCTTTGGATACAGCCACTAAAGCTTTGCTGTTCATGATTCCTAAAGGCATTCCAGCCCCGGTTCCGTTGAGAATACCATCATCCATTTTAAAGCCGAATTCTTCGGCGAACCCTTGAGAAATGACAGTCTCTAAAGCCGTCGCATCCAGGAGGAGTTCATCCGTGGCGTAGCATAATCCCGTTAATTTATGGAAGTTGAGTTCCATTTGACGAAACTTTGGTTTGCTACCTAAGAGTTGATCGGCTTCTCCTTCCCAGTAAGCCTGAATCCCACCCCAGCGAGATCCATTGGACCGGCTGCTCTCATCAATGGCGTTAATTTTTAGTCCTGTCGCGTTGGTGCTTAGCGGCACTTTATTGCAACGACTGGCGAGTACGCCCGTATCATAGGCACGCTTGAGGATCTCTTTGGAGAAATCATCATCGACTAAGAATCCACCGTCACTACCTACATTTTCATTAAGCACTGCAGCAGCTTTAATGGATAACCGATGATCCACGCTACCGCCGGGGCGAGCTGCTTCAATCACGGCCCGAAGTTGTTCCCCAAAGGAAGCGAATTTCTCTTTCTTCGACTTAGGTTCAGGATAGAGCGGCCGATTTACTGGGTTGGTGATCTCTTTTTGTCGGGCCTCCAGTTCTGCTGCAGCCTTGATGGTATTTTCCAAGTTGACAATCTCCGTTTGCAAAGTATCAAACTGGACTTGCTGTTCGGCGTTGAAGCCTATCCCTGCGGCCATTGCTGCGTCGATCAGTGTTTGCTGGGCATCAAGTTTTTGTTTAAGTAAGGCTCTAAAATCCATAGTCCAGTCTCCTTCGCGTTAAATTTAATTGCGCTTGGTAAAGTGAAACCCCGATGAGTCCGACATCCTCATCGTCCTCTCCGGGGTTCTCATCGCCGTCGGAAGTGGTATCCGAACCGTCACCATCCAAGCCCTGGTCATTGCTTTCCGTCTCGTCATCGCCACCATCGAGTTGAGAGAGGACTTCCGATAAACAATCCATGGCTTGGCGGATCCGAACTTCGTTGGCGGACGATAAAGTCCGACCTGCGTTACGTAACTTGGGCAAATAAATAGGCAGTGGTCTGCTTTCCACTGCCTGGTTGCTTGGTTCTTGCTTGGGTAATTTTTTGAGTTGTTCTTCGGGTTCTTTTTCGGATGGTTTATTAATTGGATCAGAGGAAGCCGAGGTTTGATGCTCGTGGTGAGCGAATTGTGGAGTCTTACGGAATCGGCTTAAATCAATACTTTGACCGTTAACCAAAAGATGTCCATGGCTTATCGAGGCCACAATCTGTTTACTTTCCTCAATTTCATCGGCAAATCCTAAGGCCACAGCTTCTTCGGCCTTCAGCCAGGTTTCAGCATTGACCATATCTATGATCGTTTCTGGATCTAGACCTGTCTTAGTTTGGTAGGTTGTTAAAATGCTTTCATCAATTTTGTCCATATCATCCGCAAGTTTCCTTAAGTCATTGGCATTACCAACAGCCAAGGTCCACGCTTTGTGGATCATGAGCATGGCGTTTCGCGGCATATAAACAGTGTCTCCGGCCATCGCGATCACAGAGGCAATACTGGCAGCCAACCCGTCGATATAGACATTTTTCTGAGCTGAGTGGCGTTTGAGCATGGAGTAGATAGCAAGACCCGCGAAAACATCCCCGCCGCCACTGTTGATATAAATATTGAGGGTTGAGATATCTCCAAGGTTCTTTAAATCCTGAGCGAAGGCTGCTGGGGTTACTTCATCCCCCCACCACGTCGTGCTGGAAATGTCTCCATAAAGTAAGAGCTCCCCGACGGAGGGAGCATCCGCTTTGGCTCGAAATTCCCAAAATAGCTTAATACTATCACCCTTTCTCACGGATCATGTTGTAGATTTGTTCGGCTAAAGCATTGGCAGAAACGGAGTCTGAAGTAACTGTAACTGGGGCTTTTCCTGCCTCTGAAAAATTAAGGGGCTGCATGTAAATGTCTCCGTTCGGAATGGGCGGCATATTTTCGAGCTTGCGAATGTCGTTGACTGAGAGCCAACCCCACTGTCTTCCTTGCGCATAAGCCATGGCTCGGCTTTGCATGTCGCCTCGGAGCAAGCTGTTGATATTAAACTCAATATAAAACCCCGCTTTGCGTTCAAGCGGGGTTAAAAGCTGCATGTTGATATTTTCTTCCCATCGTTTAAACCACGGGAGCATGGTGTACATCACAAATTCCAAGCTTTGTTGTTCGATGTTTGAGAACGTGGCTCGGTCAAGGTTCTGGATCAAGTGAAGGGGGACACGGTAGATTCGGGCAATGTCTTCCAACTGAAACTTTTTATTTTCGATGAGTTGAGCGTCTGCGGGCTTAATGGCTAGTTGGCTGAACTTGGCTCCGCCTTCTAGAATAATCGGCTTACCAGTGTTCGCCAGGCCCTGATAACTTTTAGCGAAATCCTTTTTTAAGCGTTCATAGGCGGTATCTGCCAGAGCACCGGGGTACTCAATCACACCTGAAGCGTTGGCCCCATTTTTATAGAAGTTGATCCCAAAACGTTCATAGGATAACCCCAAACGAATCGCTGAGGAAACGTATTCGATCGGAGACAGCCCAACAACGCCGTCCATACTCAGTCCGGCGACGTGAAACACTTGATCTCTCGGCAAATCCAGTTGTTTCGTTCCATCTCGGATTTTATACAATAACTTTTGGTGGTCATATCTCTTGTGATGGTCACTTTAGACCAATCGTAAGGGTATAGCCCGACGAGGTTTCCGTATTTGTTGACAAGTTTTTGACTCACCGAGTTCCCACCAAGGTTCAGTGAAACCATGCACGTCTCTTTGAAATTGAACGGGGACATTTCCTCATTGGGCTGGTTGTGAAGAACATCGTAGACAGCAAGATCGTTTCTGGTTTCGCGGTCTCCATTTTCTTTTTTGCGGTAAAGCATAATCGGAGTTCCAGCTAAGGCTTCTGCAAGAACCCTTACACAAGCAAAAACAGCCGTGTATTTCATGGCTGTTCTCGAATCGACTTGGCTGGGTGAGTTTATATCGGATACGTCATCACCGGATAGGAATCGTTGGATATAGTCGTCGAACCCTTGCCCGAAGAAGAATTTGGCACGTTGAAAAAATTTAATGCTATCACCTCTTTGATTCATCCATTAATCAAGATTTTGATTGAAAATTAATGGCGACTTCCTGCTTACAAAGATTACCTGATTAACTTATTCTGCAAAGAAAATACTAATAAAAACAACAGGAGGCTATACAATGCAAAAAATTAAAGATAGACATATCTTGGGAATCGTCTCAGGACTGTGTGGTTCAATAGTTAAAACTGCAATCGATGAGATTTCTCTGCGTAAAAAAATATCTCAACGCTCATATAGAGAAACTGCCGCTGGAGTTTGGGTTAGCTCGCGCAAGGAAGCGACCAGTTGGAAAGGCAATCTTCTGGGCGGAATGATGGATACCGGGTTAAGCATGTTAGGCGGAATAATAAAAGTCAATCTTTTGTCAAATAACGGAAGAGATCATTATATTACCAAAGGTGCGTTTTATGGAGTGACATACGGAGCTATTGTTGGTGCTTTAATGAGTGGATTCTCAACTAACAAGGTAAAACCCAAAGATGCGTCAAGTAATTTATCTTATATTCTAGGCAATGCAGCTTACGGAATGGTTACAACTGTTGTAGCTAGCAAAATTGGCGATGATTCTATTTTCGATTCCCAGCCCATTAATGATTCTGCAAAGCCAACAATTCAAACCACTGAGCAACGATTAAAATCGAATTCCCATACTTATTCACCAAATTATAATTCTGATAACGATGTACTAAATCAATATCTAAATTAGCAAAGTTACTAGCTCCGACGACGTCACAGGATTAGAAGTCCACGCTTATCGTAGACACTGCCACCATTATTCTCATGCCTTAGCGCTCTATCCAAGGCCATAATTAAAGCAACGGCACCGTCAATTCGCTCGGTGCTCTTTTCTTTGTCCGGTTTGATGTTACCCGCCGGGTCGGTTTTAACGTAGATGTTATCCATCATCCAGCGAAGCACCGGATGACCGGAGTGTGCTATAGTGCAGTCCGATGACTACATGAGGAGCTATCTTTAAGTTTGCTTCACGACAGAAGAGTATGGCCCGTAGGTAATCTTCAGATCTTCGGTCAAGATGGTACACCTGGTGAATCGTCTCCCTGTCACCAATCACATCTATTAAGACCTGATCGACATGCGCCGCTTTTAAAGCCATAGCCGTTTCGCGATTAATAATTCCGCTATGGACCAATACTTTTAGACCTTTCTGGCAGGCATAGGCAAGGGAATCCATAAAAGGCAGCAACGGTACTTCTCCCTGTGAATTTGCTCCCCCGCTTACGAGGATGCCCCGACAGCCTATGTCCTGAAGCTGATCAATCGCTTGACACATTTTCAGAGAGGTAGGCGTTGCCATCATACTCTGGAGAAGTTTGCCGTTGATCCCAAGGAGGATGAGCGCCTGGGTGTAAGTCAAATTCGTCACCAGTGACGAATCTGGCTGGCTGTCACTATCAGGGGAGGCAAGCAGTTTCGTCCCGTACTCTTCCCAGAGCTGCATTAGCCTATCGGCCGTTCGCTGAGAGTAACTGACCGATTCCTTATTTCCCAAGCATCATTTATTTATAATCTGAGGTTTAAGTTGCCTTCCAGCCCCTTTTTCAGGTGCGGTGAGTCCAAGTAGTCGTTAAAAGTTAACAGTTCTTCAAAACGATCAATGACATAATTATATTCTTCAACCTTACCAAAGCCATATCTTGCATAGACAAACGGAATTTCCGCCACTTTGGCTGACTGGGCATCTCCATTTGTATCTCCTACATAAATAGGTTTTTTCAGTCCATTTCTTGCCATGATGATTTTATTGGTTTCCCCCTTCGATAGCCCTGTTACACCCCAACATTCAAAATCACTGAAGTATTTTTTTAAGCTATGGGCCTTAAAGAAGGCTTGTATATAGCCGTCCTGACAATTACTGACTATGAACAATTTGTATTTTTGAGATAACTTTTCAAGGGTTTCTTCTAATTTAGGGTATAACATTCCGCCATGTTCCTCTAAATAAACTTGTTCTGTTTCACAGAATTCTTTCATTAATTTCCTTTGAAAAGCTTCATCTAATTCCGGGAACAACTTTTTGCCGATTTCGTCCATTGGCAGCCCCATGCATCCCTGCATGTCATCAGGTGTTACTGCTTTTGTAATGTTGGGAGATTTCGCCAAGACCGCTTGCCACGCCTCACAAATTCCTGCTATTGAATTCCAAAGAGTGCCGTCTAAATCAAAAATAATACTATCAATCTCCATTTTTATTACCATCCCTCTTAATAAATAATTACAATTCAATATGTTTGCTTCTCGGAAGAACAACGTCTCCGCAGGCCTTAAGTATTTATTTAGATTTCATTTAATCTACTTCCTTATGACAATTAATAATTATTACATGCATCTATCATATTACGGATTTTTGGGGTAATCAAGACGACGGTTTATTTACAAAATTAGACTTTGCCCTCCATATCTGCACGAATCTCACGGATTTTAGCCAAAAGGTCATGATATGAGGTCCATAAAAGCCCCGAACAGAAGTATAACTAAGGCAAATGTACGGCGTTTACTGTTCATACTTTCTCCTTGCATCATTGTGTCCTCCTCCGCTTGATTTTTGGAAAAAGAGAAGTTTGTTTCCTTGTCAATAATAAAGCGAGGCTGTATCATACGCTGATGTTTCAGCGTTCTGATACAGCCCCACTTTAGGCTATTTTTTGATAAAGCCCATTATTCAAAATCATTTCCAATTGTTATATCTAAACCTTTTGTTATATTTACACCTTGCTTCTTTATTTCCGCATCCAAATGCCTTACAGCTCATTTTTTACAGGGAAATCCGGAACCACTTTTGTTTCAGATTTCCTTCTGAATTTTCTCTTCATATCATCCAGCAGAGAATAAATTACCGGAACAATAAAGAGTGTCAGCAGGGTTGAGGTGATTAACCCGCCAATAACGGCATGTCCCATTGGGGCACGCATCTCTATGCCGGCTCCTGTTCCCAGGGCTACAGGAATCATACCAAAGATCATAGCAAGAGTCGTCATGAGAATTGGTCTTAGTCTAGCACCACCTGCTTCTACCAAGGCCTCATTAACACCAAGTCCTTCTTTTTTTCGCTGCTTTGTAAAGTCTATGAGCAGAATACCATTTTTAGCTACTAGACCCATGAGCAGAATAACCCCAATGAGAGACATAATACTGAGCTGACTGCCTGCGACATAAAGTCCCAAAACTGCACCGATAAGTGCCATAGGCAGGGAAAACATGATGGCAATAGGATCCAAAAAGCTTTCAAATTGCATGGTCATGACCAAGAACATGAAAAGTATGCCCATCAAAAGTGCCGTAACAAGATTACTGAAGCCTTCAGCCATGCCATCATTTATACCCCCGACTTCAACAGAAACGCCTTGGGGCAGATCCGGATCTTTCTGCAGCAGAGCTGTATACTTGTTTGAAAAATCTCCTGCAGCGACACCATCAAGGTTGGCCGAAAGTTCGATCTCCCTCAGCCTATCGTATCTGTTGATTGAGGAATGGGAAGTAGATAACACTTTTTTCGTAACTTGGTAGAGAGGAACCTGTTGATTATTGGAACCGTTGACATAAATACCGTTCAGATCATCTAAACTTTTACGTTGATTGTCCGGCAAGGAGACCCGTACATTATACCTATCACCTGCACTATCGAAATTTCCGGCATCTATTCCGCCAAAAAGCGCCCTTACCGTATCTGCCGCTAGTGCGGGATTAACCCCAAGATCCGATGCCTTATCTCTATCGACCTCTAATTTGGTTTCTGTGGCACCATTTGTAACATTGAGCGCCACATCTTTGGCATGAGGATCCTGACTGAGCATCTTTTTAGCTTTCAGAGCATATAACTGCATGGTTTCCTGATCGTTACCCTCGATTACAAAGGAGACATCCTTGCTGTCGGAGGGCCCAAAAGAACCAGGTTGAAGGGACAGTTCAAGGCCGGGGATTTTGTTTAAGTTATCTCGCATTTCTGAAGCTATCTGTTTGGAGGACTTTTGGCGTTCTTGCTTATCAGTCAGGGTTACATTCAGAGAGATGTTGTTTGATGCGACTGTCGTATATATATGCCGGACTTCAGGGAATTTTTTGAGGTCATGTTCTATTTCTTTAGCCTTTTCTCCTTCTGCATCCAATGTTAAACCGGAGTCCGTAGTTGCAGTGATATTAATAATTCCATTTTCACTGGCAGGCATAAAGCTAAAGCCCAAAAGGGGAATCAGTGTCATACTGGCAACAAAAAGCCCTGCAGTAATGATAAGGGTTATAAGGCGATGTCTAAGCACAACCTTTAAAAATTTAGCATACATCGAACCCAATGAATCAATTTTAGCATTGAACCAGTTTAAAAAAGACCCCAGGGGAGTTTTTTTAGTTTTTCTCTCCGCTGTTAATAATTTTGCAGCCATCAAAGGTACGAGTGATAATGATACAAAAAGTGAAACCAGCATACTAAAGGCCACTGTGAGTCCAAATTCAATAAAAAACTTACCAATAATACCTGAAACCATGGCAATCGGTATAAAAACCGATACAACTGCAAAGGTTGTCGCCAAAACCGCTAAACCAATTTCTGAGGTGCCGTCGAGTGCCGCCTGCAAGGGAGACTTCCCCATATGCAGGTGCCGGACAATGTTTTCTATTACTACAATGGCATCGTCAATTAACAAGCCGACTGCTAAGGACATAGCCATTAGGGACATGGTGTTTAGAGAAAAATTCATGACCTTCATGGCGATAAAGGTTGTAATAATAGACGTTGGCAAAGAAATCCCACTTATTAAGGTGCTTTCCCATTCATTTAAAAACAGGAAGACGATAATAACGGCAAGGATACACCCATCGAGGATAGTTTGTACGACATCATTGACCGAATCACGGATGGAGACTGAATTATCCGCAACAACATTAATAGTTATGACCTTAGGGAGAAGACCCTTAAGAACCTCTAATTGTTTTTTGATATTATCAGAGACTTGTACTGTATTTGAGCCTGATTGTTTGACAATATCAATACCTATAGCCTCTTGGCCATCGTAATACGATATGCTGTCCTTATCTTGTATTCCATCCGACACAATGGCTACGTCTCGAACCTTGATCTCCCGATCCCCTCGTGCGGCGACGGTAATATTATAAAAATCATCCAGGGACTTAACTTTGTTGTCAGTGCGGAGGGATATTTCGCTTTGCCCGTCCGTTGTCACTTTACCTCCCGGTTCTTCGAAGTTGCTGCTTTGTAGGCTGGTAACCAAATCTGCCGGAGTCAGTCCATAAGCGGTCAACTTGTCGAGATCAGGCTTGATCCTGACCTCTCTTTCCTCTGCACCGTAGATCTTGAGCGAGCCAACACCGTTTACAGTATATAAACTCTTGCTTATCTCATCATCTACAAGTTTGGAAATGGCTCGATTGTCCATGGTCCCGCTGACGGCCAGGGATAAGATAGGCTGTGCAGTAACATCGTATTTGGCAATAACCGGATCATCGATATCATCCGGGAGACTTTTTCGTATCGAAGAGACTTTGTCCCTTACTTCCTGAGCCGCGGTATCCGGTGGCTTTCCCAGAACAAATTCAACGATAATACTGCAGGAACCTTCATTTATAGTTGTAGTTATATGCTTTACACCGGAAACCTCTCCAATAGCATCTTCAACTTTCTTAGCCACATTAGTTTCTATTTGGTCGGGGGCCACACCTTGCTCTGTAATAGAAACTGTTACATAGGGCAAGTCTGCTTCCGGCATATCATTGATACTCAAGCTTCGATAAGACATGATTCCTATAAGAAGGAGAATCATTATTATAACGGTTATATATACTGGACGTTTGATACTAATCTTAGTTAAAAACACACATTAACCCCCCTATTTTGATACCACCGTGATGGCATCACCATCCTGAAGCGTGTTCAGGTTTGTTGCTATAATTTCTTCCTTACCGTTTAGTCCTGATTTGATCTCAGCCTGATTGTCGGTTAAGTTTTTAACTGTTACGGCTCGTTTGCGGGCAATTCCCTTATCATTTATGTATACATAATAATTACCCTCATTCCCGGCAAGCAGTGCAACAGGTAGGGCAAAACTCTGAGCTTTGGTCTCGTCGAGGAGCATAACCTTAACAGATTCCCCGGGTCTTAAGGATAATGACTGATTAATTAACCCTATTTTCACTTGGAAAGAACGGGAGGTGGCATCAGCAGATGTATTGATGTTTTTTACAACACCTTCATAGGGTTTTGAAGTATCTTCATTAATGATTACTTTAGCTTTTTGACCTAACTTGACATTCTGGATTTGAGATTGGTCTATCTCGATAACAGCATTTATCGAAGATGTATCTTCAACCTTTCCCAAAACATCACTAGGGGAAACATACTGTCCAATGCTGACATTTTTACTATCGATCTCACCACTGAAAGGTGCTCTAATGATCATATCGGTCAATTGAGAATTGAGATTGTCGATATTAGTTTGTGCGGTTTTAATACTGGCTTGACTAGAGGCAATGTCCGCCTGAATGGATTTCAAAGAAGTACCCGCATTATCTAGATCAGCTTGAGCAGCAGCACCCTGCTCGACCAGTATTTTGGTTCGGTCATATACACGCTGAGCATTTTCGAGATTAGCTTCCGGCCCTAGAAGAGATGCCTTGGAAGCCTCTAGTTGGCTTTCAGCAGACTTCAACTGTTTCTTAATATCCTCGTCATCTAAAATGACGAGTTCCTGACCTTGCGTGACTTTCTGGCCATCATCAAAGAGAATGCTGATTACCTTTCCGTTATTTTTAGAACTTACAATTCCCTCTTGTTTGGCTTCAAGTGATGATTTATAGGCTGACCCTGGACTTTGAGTCATCTCCGTCGGCTTAATGACCTCTACAGACACTTTGTTGCCTGTAGAATTCTCTCCACTTTGATTAACTTTCGACGCAAAGGGTAGTTGAACTTTGCTCCGAAAGAAGGCAACGCCGATAATTAATACAACTGCTATAACTGCAATAGAAAAAATTTTCTTTTTACTCATATCCTCAACCTTCTCCTTCAATAATGATGATTTAAACCCTAGCCTTGCTTCATCCATAACCTTGTCATTGAGAAATTTATATAGTTCACCTGAGTTCTTTTTAAAATGTTTTCATATAAGGTATTCTAAAAGCTATTTGATTCAAGGGTTGATATTGCATATAATTTACTTTCTTAACCTTCATCTTAGATGAGAAAATTAAACGGAGTTTAAACAGAGATCATACTTTTTGAAAAATACATGAACGCAAAAAAACGGTGGATTAACGTTCCACCGTTTCGTATCATTTTAAATTACCCTTAATATGGTAATGTGACCTTGAAGACCGTCCCTTTTCCCAAAGCACTTTCTACTGTGACATCACCTCTGTGTATATCTACAATCTTTTTCACAAGCGCGAGCCCCAGTCCGTTTCCACCCAATGATCGGTTGCGTGATTTATCTACTTTATAAAATCGCTCAAAAATATGCATTTGCTCTGAAGGCGCTATACCGATACCGTTATCGGAAATGATACAAACCACGGTTTCACCGTCCTGTTTTAAGCTGACGTTAATCTCTCCATTTTCAGGTGTGAATTTTATAGCATTCACCAAAAGGTTGATCCAAACCTGCTTTAACAGATCCTCATTTCCACTGACGGTAATTTTGGGCAGTATTGTTTCGGGTATAATATTTTTTGCTTTCCATTGCGGTTCTAAGAGTAATACAACGTTTTCAAGTTGTCTGTCCAACCGGAACGAGGCTTTCGTGATAGAGCCCTCCTCCGCTTCCAATGCCGACAGCCGCAAAAGATTTTCCGACAGTTTGGATAATCTCTTGCTTTCCTCTTCGATGATCGTGGCATATTCCAACTGCTTAAGGGTCGCACCGTCCTTTCGCAGCAGTGCGGCATAGCCGCTGATTGATGTCAACGGCGATTGAAATTCGTGAGATATATTAGAGATAAAATCCTGCCGTAACTGTTCCATTGTACCGAGTTCTTTGGCCATATTGTTAATACTTTCAGTGATCTCATTGAAGTGCCCACGTGCATCAGGCTCAATAAACACCTTAAAATTACCCTGCGCTATTCTTTCCAAAGCTTCAAGAGTTCTCCGCCGCAGGCGGGATTGATTGTAGTTGTTTATAATAGACGCTACAATAATACTCCCGACAATCAGAAATAAACTGATAATACCGTAGGTCCTACCCCTCCACGGTTCGGGCGGACTTCCTATGAACCGGTAAATCAGCAGCATCAGTAGATAGCTTGCAATAAAATACGCCCCAAGTATGCACACGCCAAAACACAGCCAGAGCAAATTTTGAAACCGGCTCTTTTTTTTCAAGAAATCACTTCCAGACGATAACCCAAGCTGCGGATGGTGAGAATTTGAAAGCCGAATCTTTCGGATGGAAATCGATCGCGCAGCCGTCCGACATGAACATCCAAAGTGCGTTCATTGCCGTCAAAATCGATCCCCCATATTTCCTCGATAAGCTGATTGCGGGATAAAGTTTTTCCCGGGAAGCTGCCAAGTTTAAAAAGGAGTTCAAATTCTCGCAAGGGAATACTTAGGCGTTCTCCTCCAACAGAAACTGTATAGCTGTTGCTGTCCACGTTAAGAGCACCTATTGCAATCGTTTGCTGTGAAACGATTTTATAGCGTTTGAGCAACGCTCTGATGCGAAGCAGCAATTCTTCAGCTTCAAAAGGTTTTGTCAGATAATCATCTGCACCCGATCCATAACTTTCAATTTTTGATCCTATTTCACTTTTCGCCGTCAACATAAGGATAGGCATATCCTTGTAATACTTGCGGGCATTCCGGCAAAAATCCAAGCCGTCCATATTTGGCATCATAATATCCACAACACAAAGGTCTATTTTATTATCGTCAAGTTTTATAAGGGCGTCGCGTCCTTCTGCCGCTTCGCAAACATCGAAACCCGCATCGTTCAATATAGTGCCTACCAGCCTGCGAATATTAGCATCATCATCAACTACCAATATTTTATTCATTATCGCACCTCTCTCATACAAAAGCGTATGAAATACAGTATAAAGTAAGTTTTTAAATAGAGTGTAAACGAGTCAATAATTTAAATAACTTTTTTACATCTGTCGCAGCTCCGGCATTTTTCAGCGTTAATCTGATACCGATAGGGAGCTGTGACCGGATTTGTTTTTGGCTTCTCATCAGCATTCTTTATGAAGCGAGATAGTATATCCTTTAGCATTTTGTACCTTCTTTCTTTAAGCAATCGATACATATCCCACATAGCTTCCGGTTGTAGCCTTTGGCTATAAACCGTTTTCCGCCTCTTAATTAAACTTTAATTCAGGATCGCTCTCTTGACACATAATCATATTCTTCAACCTTACCAAAGCCATATCTTGCATATACAAACGGTACCTCTTAATGCATGTTAGGTTATGTGATAAAATAAGGGTTATAATACTTCTATAACATTTACGGGAAATACTTATTTCCATTCTAATTTAATAGTTTTCCATGCCAATTCTGTAGAGTTACAAATATAGAATATAGTCTTCGGAGATGTAAGTAATATGGGTAGTACTGGAATCCCTAAATCCTCAAATTCGGCGATGCAACCACGACCCGAAAAGAAACCTTTTTCGGTCTACCATTATAAACATAAAAAAAGGTTATTCCCCCGCCTCATGGCATGGTCTTTTAGTATATTTCTTTTGCTCTTCACAGGGTTTCTTTATTGCCCCCTTCAACCCTTTGAGACGTTACGTAATTTTTGGGTAGAAAGTGCTATGACGTCTATGAATCATCAGTACTTGGCAAAATGGTTTTTTAACGATGCCAAGATTCAAAAAATACTGGACAGCGACCAAGCGAAAGATTTGGGAAACTCCGATCCGACCTTAATTAATACGCACGGGACGAATAAGAATAATAGCACCGAGCTTATTGACATTAATCAAAATGGGTTTACAGGGTACTTGCTTAAAGTCAGTAATCCTGGGCGCGTGAGAGTGGCAGCGACACGTTATCTAGGGAAAATCGGTGAAAGGGCTGAGGACATAGCCGCGGTTACTGGTGCTGTAGCAGTCATTAATGGCGGAGCTTTTAATGATCCAGAGGGCAATGGAAGCGGCGGCCACCCACAGGGTATTCTCCTCTCTCGCGGTAGACTTCTTTACAAGGATTCTGGAGTTTCAACCTACGATATCATTGGCATGAACCAAAAAAATGTTCTTGTACTAGGCCATTATACCTTAGCCAACATTAAACGAATGGAGATACGTGACGCTGTGACCTTCGGTCCTTTTCTTGTCGTCAACGGTAAACCAGCCATAACCCATGGAAATGGAGCATGGGCAATTGCTCCAAGAACAGCCATAGGGCAAACAAAGGACGGTACAATCTTAATGCTGGTCATCGACGGACGACAGATTGGATCACTAGGAGCTACTCTAAAAGACGTTCAGGATATCATGCTTAAAAATGGCGCCTACAACGTAGCCAATCTTGACGGCGGGGCATCAACCGTCCTCTATTATCATGGTAAGATTATTAATCATCCTTCCAGTCCATACGGTGAACGCCATGCGCCATCCTTTTTCATAGTGAAATAGGATCCGCCTTCATCTCAGGTACAGCATCGTGCTCAAACATGACATCTTTCGTAAATAGAATACTCGCATGGCGCGATTACTACCACGAAGTCGCAGGTGCGCTCGGTCGCACGTCACGCCTGATCTTCATGCCTGCGCAATGGATTCTCGCACAAGACCGAAAGCGCTTTCTCATGCTCGACGAGATCAGCGCGTTCCACAATGCTTATGATTCATCCAAAGCCGTGCGTAATGTGCCCGAGTTTAAGTGTGAGATTGGCTTGCGCGAGGGTGCGCTTGAGGTGTTTGCCGACCAGCGACGCAGAGGTGTGTGGAAGGATAGCGTTGCGGATGCGGAATACACTGTGTTGGTGGAAGCGACGAAAAGCTTTGGCCTGGAGCCTGTCGAGGTGTAAGGGCGACTCCGAGTTCTGATCCCGCAATATCGTATGGCTGGGCAGTTCACCAAGCGTACCTTCGGTTGCGTTGATGGCACGACGAAACCACGCGCCGTCGCCGCCGCGCCATTGTTCTCCTCAGTAAATATATAAGTAATCGAAAGCCGGTTTCTCCTTAGAGTATTGTTATATCTTAATATCCCCTCCGATTTAACCTTGACCAATGTCATCTATTAACCACGGCGCGTTATCATTTTCTCTAATCAAAGTAAATTTTTCAGTTTGAATTCCACTTAACCATGGACCTTTGCTATATAAAGATACATAAGTGACTTTGTACGCCATAACATTGTTCGGTTTAACTCCATTAACTAACCCGCGTCCACACCCCAAATAAGCATTAACTGTGGTCATATCGTTATTTCCAATACTCAAAAGCTTTATAAATAATAGATTGTCAAAACCAAAATCCACGTTTGATTGATCATGCCACCTGGTTAATGTGGATAATAAGCCCTGCCTATTTTTCCCATTGCAGAATTTAAAGTAGTTTTCTATTACTTGTTTTGGTTGGGATGAATTATTAGTGTTAATAGGAACGTTTTCACTGCCGCTTCTCATCAAAGTAAAAACGAATAGACTTATAAGTCCTAGGATTACTAAAGTCTTTTTCAAGATAACCCCCTCACCCTCGAAAGATGGTTTCTTCTCTTTTGCCTCAAAAGAAGCTCACCGAATCCATATTATTCAAGGTATTTTTATAATTCCTTTCGTACAATATCATAATGGCTAAATGATCTGTATAACAAAAATTCTGCCTTCTTATACATGGACATAGGTCCATGATAATGCTGGGCATTTGTAAGTTCTCCTTTCCTCGGATATGCCTCCACATATTCATATCCTCTGTTTGAGTAGTCATTACATATTGCTTCCAGTATTTGGCTGGCTACACCTTTCTTTCTATACTCTGGGGCAATAACAAAGCAAACAATAGAACAGGTTTTTCCCTCTGTACCATCCCATAACTCTTTATTTGAAACAAGCCTCAAAAAGTTAAATTTATCGTTTACATTGCACCACCCTATTGGCTTTCCATCAAAGTAAGCTAAATACCCCTTCATTCTACCCTCTTGGATTAATTTTATGGCAGACAGCCGATTTCTTTCCGCTGTCTGTCGTTTCCATTGCTCATCATCAAAATGATAAAACTGACAATAGCAACCAGACCACTCTTTATTATCAGTAAAAGCAACATTATCAAAAAAATGGAGAAAATCCTCGATTCGTTCCTCAGATATTGGATATATGGTAACTTCCATTTTTAAACCCCCCAGTTATTTTGTATCTTATGATCCACTATTTCGCATTCTATATCTTCTAAACCCGTCCCAACGCTCCCGTCGGGTAATTATCGCTCGATGGGGTTTTTCAGTGATAATTTAGGATGCCTTTCTCGTATCGTAGTAATTCCATTATTATCCTAAACTTCCTGCAATAAATTTAATTAATAAATATACCACTGAAAAATTCAAAATGAAGCTCCTTAAAAACAAAAAGCCAGACCATCCACATAATATGGAACAATCCAGAAATTCTTAACTCTTACAGTTTCTAAATTCATAACAGTCTCTACGTGCCTGGAGTTGCCAAATCGGCTCGATAGAAAACACATACATAAAACATTAGGTTTACGTATGTGTTCTACAAACGCGTTCAAATTAGATCACGTAGGTATAGTGAAAGTTTGCAGTAAGCCGAAGTCATAGCTGTTCAAACTCGACACGGTCTCAACGTGCCTGGAGTGCTTGATTTATCGGTTTGGAAAACACATTTTAAGAGGAGTTTAGAGATATTTTTAAAATTAACTGGTTCCTTGAAGGGGCCTTAGGTTTAAAAATGATGTATACCTATTTAACATTGTAGAACTTCTCTTCTAGTAAGACTTTAGGCCTAAGAAACTATACCTCCTTAGTGTAATCTGTATAATCAGGCTTATACCATTTAATCTCTATACTTTTTTTACCGTTCCCGTCCTGGGAATTATACTGTATCTCATCTGTAGATATCGGATTTAAGTTTAATAATAAGCAAGTATTGCTAGGATCATTTACATAAAAGGTAAGTCCACGGATATCGTCTATTGAAGGAACAGTCGAACCTAAAACCAGATCGTCTATGGAATTAATATTGATGTAGGTCTTACCGTCTAACTGTACAACCGAATAGTGAACATATTTATGACTTCTAGCATAATCCAATAAACGGGAAGTGCGAGCAACCAGTATTTTTCCCTCATCATTATAAGTCTTTAATAAATGAAGGGTTTGAATTCCTTCTTTGGTAAAAGGAAAACCATTACTCCCTTTACCTAAATGTTGTGTAACAACTGAATACTTTCCTTCCTGAACAAGTTGATCCAACCGCGTTTTTGTAATTTGTCTTGATATAAACTGAGTTTCCCAAGTCCAGTCAATCTTTCCTTTATTTAATTCATTCGTATAACGATAGAATCCCCATACATTTTGACCGTCACGTAGATGAAGGGGAAACAACGGGTCATCGTAGCTGAATTGATTTCCGCCCATGGAATTCCAAACATAACGAATCCCATTTTTGAGCGTCAAGTCTGTATGGTAATACGGTGATTTAGGGTTATCCCCTTGCTGATATTTAAAAAGGGTATGAGAATTATACACCCCAAAATTCTGAACATTGGTTTCGGACCCATGATTAATCCAAACTTCAGGTTTAAATCCGCTCTGATTCATCGCATCCCATGCGGCGACCGCTAAACTGCGTGTAAATTTAATTAAGTGATCGTTTCGGGAAAAGTCTCCAAAGGTATGCAATGAATCAATCCATCCAACTTTAAAGTAATGGACTATCTTCTTTGAATCCTTTAGCTTTTGGGGATCAACACCTTGAAAATAGGACATCGAATAATCAACAGAATGTCCATCTTTATCTACTTTTTCCGAAGTGTCATTTGCTATGTAAAACCATGTAGAATCTCCAATATCTAATCCTAAACCTTCCCCATAAGGTGTTTGTTCTTTAGTATTTAAAAATCTATGATACTCTTCAAACTCCTCTAACGTAGTCATATCTGCATCTGATGAAATAGCTAACATGGCATTAAAAGGATAGGGGAATTTCCTTAGTAAATCTGGGTGCTTTGCTAAAATTGCTCCTTGGAGAGCATTTTTAACAGCGTCGGGAATTTTAGAGGTTAAGGACTGAGTTGTTGTATTAGTTGTTGTGTTAGCTATTGCCTTACTACTCGTCATCTTTTCAGTGTGTTTAAACATTATTAAACAAATAAGAAGCAATAAGAAAGTAAATGCAATTAACGTGATCCTAGATCTTCGTCTACGTCTTATTGCGCGATGCCAAGCTCTGGAATGCTCTATCATTTTATTGCTCCTCCCTCACTGCAATCATTACGATATAATTCTACATACTTTATCTAATTTTTTCTAGACAACAAAACCTCCTACGTAGAAATTTGATTCTTCGTTAGGAGGTTTAACTTATCCATCATTTACTAATATTCAGCAACTCTGGGACTGTCACAAAGCTGTAGCCCTGATTTCTTAAATAGTAGTCTTAGGTAAACTTCCAAAAAAGACAGAGATATGGTTTATTCTTGACAGTAGTATTTTCATATATAAGGCACTCCAAAAATGCACCCCTTTCATCTTCGCTCAAATCTTTAAATTTGCACCTAATCGTTATTTCTTTTGTATTATATTCTCCATAAAAATCAGAAATGTCAATTCGATACCATCCTTGATCAGTTGTACCAAGTACAATTCTGATAGCATCAATTACCGCTGATTTTCCAGAATCTTTTTCTCCAACGAGAACATTTAGGCCTTTATTAAAACATATTGTTTGAATTGTTTCACCAAAAACATCTAAAATTTTGAATACTTATCTCAAATAAAAACAATATGTAACCCTCCATATTCAATTCTTTCTTGGCTTTACATTTTAAGTCGAACGGATATATGGATAATTGGCTGTTATCATGTTAATTAAAATCCTTAATAAATGTGCTAGATGCCGTACGATGAACAACTATCACGATCATTTAAAAACCACGTCCGACATACCTTAAAGCAGCTCCAAGGAATGGAGCCAATCACCAGCCCACGAATCTGCATTTTGACCATCTGCAGTTGTAATTGGAAGTCCTAATAAGGACAATCAAAAATGGAACTTTGTTCCTGACCAGGCGTCACCGACCATTATCACTGGTTCACCGAGCCATTGAATTTAATTAGCTGACAAGAAACTGTATGAGATCTGGGGGAATTTGTAAAAAAAGCTGTACGAGTGTTAAGAGAATGACCCCATAAACCATAATATAAATGATGAAACAAAACCATGCTGACTCTCTGTCATTGCCTTTTCTAAAATCATCCGATATACCTCATCTATAGTAGTGATCGGACTGATAATAGCGGATGACAATTAGCAAGATCAGCATTTAGCTCACCATTTTGTCCTTGTCGGCTATTCGAACTTTCGAAAGTGACCAACTAAAATCCCTTTTTTTTAAGCTTATGGGTAGAGATAAAACATAAGACTTTTTGCAATGAGTGAATTTAGTATACTTTAAACTTAACTGCCAAGACAATCAATAACTTCGGAAATTAGTCCACTAACCCAACCCACCGCCGATAAGACACGTACGTCCAACGCTCCCAGTGCGGTTATTTAACACGATCGGTTCATGTTAACCAAGTGCCAAAAGTATCTCGTATTGTTCAACCATGCTTAATGGAACTGGTTCGGTGGGTTCGAGCAAATGATGTTTAAGAAACAACTCCCACCACCCTACATCATGCCATTGGCCAAATTTGTATCCAGCTTTATTATATTGAGCTATCTTCTTAAAACCAAAATACTCGTGGATTCCAACACTTGATTCATTAGGCAAACATATCCCTGCGTAAGCATTGCAATAACCTTGGAGCTTTAAGAGGGAAAGCAAGGCTGTATATAACGCCTTACCGATTCCCTTTCCTCTACATTCCTTCCTAACATAGATAGAAACGTCGACCGACCATCTGTAGGCAGCACGCTCACGATGCTTAGAAGCGTACGCATAGCCTAAAATGGTATTACTTTCTTCATAAACTAACCATGGATTTTTAGGCAATACACGATCAATTCTTGTCTCCATTTCATCATGGGACGGAACATCAGTTTCAAAAGAAATTGATGTATTTTCAACGTATGGTCTATAAATGTCGAGAATTTGTACTGCGTCTTGCTTATTGGCAAGTCTTATCATAAGAGTACACCTCTTTTAAAGTATGAAAAAGACGCCGTCAGTTATCATAACTGTCACGGCGCCTTTGCCTTATATTGCTATGATAATTTTGAATTTCCCGTTTGTCAATTAAATCCTTCTCGCGCCTCCACCACGGGAATTTTGCTAAGACTGCCTGCCACGCCTCACAAATTCCTGCTATTGAATTCCAAAGAGTTCCGTCTAAATCAAAAATAATACTATCAATCTCCATTTCCTATTACCATCCCTCTTAATAATTACAATTCAATATGTTTGCTTCTCGGGAGAACAACGTCTCCACAAGCCTTAAGTATCTAAAGTTAATGGCGTCTGGGCCTGGATCTCTAGATATAGGGTGTACGTGCTATCATATCGCTGCTTCTGCTTAATTGCTCCTGCAGTGTGGTAGCTTTACAATGTGTTGATTGAATTGTTTTAGTCCGTTGATATCCATGACTTTAAGTGTATCTCTGATGGCATCAATCTGAGGAAGCTTTGTTCCTCGGGGAAATAGTTGATTAAATTTATGATTCTTGATTATCAAACTTAATTCATTAAAGCTTTTACCCTCTCTCTCCCTCTGATTTTAGCAGAATGAAAGGTCTGACAAAAGCTTGTAAAAACACCGAATTTGATACACTATGGAAATCGGTAAAACTACCGATGATATCAATGGTTTGACTGCGATAGAGGCTAAAGTGCCGATTATTCAGAGTGACAAGTAATGCTCCAAACACTGACCGAGGGATTTATTTACATAAATGCAAATACCTATTGACTTTAAAACGTCCCCAATCACCATTTGCCTATTGTTAACTATCATATTAATCAATTCACTAACACAAGGATTGATCTTGATTAGCACCAAGGGATCATAAAATGCCAGCAAACTCCAAGTTCCAATAGACGTACGGTAACTGCTTGATGAGAACTCTTTTCGGGTTGAAGACGGAGAAATGTTGTCATTTACCATTATCTGACCGCAGTGTACGTGTACAATTCTTTTAGCTGTATTGGCTACTCTTTGAAAGTCAATTGACGAATAGACCGAAAGACACGCTTCATGATGAGCAAGCCAAAAACTCATCATTGTTAGGCTGGCATGCGAAATATCTTCCCAGCCGCTTTCACCATAATAATACGGCCAGTAACTCCAATAATAGCTATTTGATGTTTCATCCAACCGAAAACACGTATAGAAATAGTTGAATCCTTTGATAACTTTCGTTTGATGTTTTGATGCAGCACATAATTTATCCAGAAGTGCACAGGCAGCAAGATAAGCATTACCTCTGTTAGGCATGGTGACCTTACCGGCTTCATCGAAAGTACCAAAATTCGGTTCAACAGGATAACCTGTTATTAGTGAGAAATCTATCCAATTATCGGGTGTATCGTGTGCCTCCAGCGCATCCCTACAAACCAACAAGTAGTTATCTAGTCGGTCAAAGTATCGTCGAATGCCTAATGTCATTACAACCTTAATAAAAAGAAGTATTGGAATACATATTACAGCAGTGTGAACGGGATAGGCATGTATACTACCGTACTGTCCCCCATCATTCCATACTGGTAATTTCATACGTGTACCCAAATAACTTTCTACATCCAGGTCGGTATCCCGATGGCTGATAACCCAATCAATTTGGGGAACCATCCAATCAAGGTATTTCAAGTTACCTGTTGCTTTAAACATATAGTATAAGGCAACCCCGACAGCACCCCAACCCCAAGCAAAATCGCCACCTCTATATGATGTATTCACTTCTGCAAACCATTTACCTGCAGACTCGCCAGTGTGGTATGGGTCCTTGTTTTTATATATCCAGTCGAAGACCTCTTGCACTGAATCTTTCATATAAACCTCCATTCCGCCGCTACCGCTGGCAGCACAAATAAGTGGTTCTATAAGATCGCAGGCTAATCATTGCAAGTACTGGTCAGCACCTTGTTTTTGCAACATTTGGTATCTTACCTTACTAAAAAACCATCTCCCCTGGTTTATAGCCGTCAGGCAATTCCTCTTCACTTAAAAATTTGAAATTGTCATCACGTAATATGGGTAAAAATACTTCGTAAGGTATCCTGAAAAACTCACAGGTATAATTACTGGATCCGACCCACCTACCCTCATTGCCGCTAAAATTCAAACCTCTGGCAAATTTCGTATAGTTTGAGCAATCATGAACTGCTAAATCCCAGCTTTCTTCAACGGCTATTTTCATGAATTTCAGAGTTAATTCCCTACTCCAAATCGGAGATATATAGCCATGTCTGGAAATATACATGTTTTCCCCGTAATAATTGTCTATGTTATTGGCATTTAGGTGCAATTCTGCACAATTGATAAAGTCGAGTTTTGTCTCTAAGATCGCTTGCTTCTTCTTGAAAAAAGTTTCGAAGAACTCAGGAGTCATTGGCGTTTCAATACCAACATTTTTAATGTATTTTTTTGCTATTGCAATAATTTTAATCACTTTGTCCGAACAATTTGAGGCACCCAGGTTGAAACGCAACTCGTCAAGACCGGCTTCACCTAAAGCTTTCAACGTCTCTTCCGTAGCTAAAGTGCCATTTGTATAGAGATGTTGATGAATCCCTGCATCACTGAATTTCTTTATAACCGGATAGTATTTTTCAATTTCCATGAATGGCTCTAAATAAACGTAGGAAATGCCCGTGGGTTTCTGTTGGATAGAAAGAAGTAAATCAATGTCCTTCTCATAAAATTTTGTGCCTCCGATTTCCCACATACCTTCGCCAACCGGAACAATATCATCCAGTTCTCCATAATGATAGCAGAACTTACACTCTAAGTTACATTTGTTGGTTTTCCTGATTGCACTCAAACCGGTCCCCAACAGACAAGAACGACATCCTTTGGAGAATTTGCTTTCATTTCCCACAAAAAAAGTTCTATTCTTCAAAGTTTTCAAGCCTCTGATTTCCGACATTAACGTATCATTTCTATGATCGATCGCAGTCTCAATTTGCGCAAAAGTAGAGTATATGATTTCTTGTTGTTTTGTCATAACTTCCTCATCCTCTGGCAATATTGAAAAGAATTCAAACCAGGTCAACGCATCTTTCTTTGAAATTTTCATAACATGTCCTCCTTAATTAATCTACTAACGATTCGATTCCTATCTTCCTGCTATGCTTTTTCACATAGTCTTCTTCAAAAGACATACGCACTCCACATGTAAATTTTTTATCGCAATTCTACTAATTATACCATCGAGATTCCCCAGATGATATTTTTGAAAGCGACATCATAGAAATATTTCATTTTTAGCTATTCCCAGTTGTCGTTTTGCATCCTTGCGATAATGCTTTCAGCCCCATGAATTATTATTTCCTGAGCCAACCAACAGGCTTCCAACTTGTGCCTACAAAGAAATGACCTTTATTAACTATAAGTGTAAATACTTGTCGAGAGCTCTTTGCATTTTGTTGGATAACTTCAATGGAGTTTGTTGTCACTTTGGTCACAATTGCCACATGCCCATAGGGTGGATTAGTGAATACCAAAATATCATCTAATTCCGGTTTTTCGTTTCCACCGTTTATGTATTGTTTTAATCCTCTTTGCTGGTTCAATCCCCCTTGGGGTACTGAGGGGTCAAAAAAGTCTTTAGCATCGCCATATCCATCAGGCATCCTATGATGTTTTGCAACATAGTAAAATCGCTTTACATATTCTACGCACTGCCATTTAAGACCACAATAGTATCCATCGGAACTAAAGCTTTCCTCTTTGTCTTTTGTATAATCTTGTCCGTTATAATAAACAGGAACATTTTTATAGTTATCTATTATTTTTCCGAGAGGGCGTCCTTCTAAGGGGTTTCTCAAGAAAAAATGTAGCCCTAGCCCTAAACTCAATAGAAGTATGCCAATTAGGGCTAACTTAGCAGCTTTTTCAGTCACGTCAAAATCACCACACTATTAAAGGTAATAGGGTATAATAATACTCACCTATCAAGTTGGACATTCCTTTTTCGATGGTGAATCTAAACGCAGACTTTTTTACGATGTGATGATGTATTTGGTTTAGATCCCGAATTTAATACATTTTTTAAATCGGTAAAAATACCAGTGAAATCAAAGGGTTGACTGTGGTTGAGACTAAAGTGCTGATTTTTACAGGCTGTCAGTATGCTGTCAATAATAAAGCAGGGCTGTATCATACGCTTCTGTTTCAGCGTTTTGATACAGCCCCACTTTAGGTTACTTTTTGATACAAGCCCATTATTCAAAATCATTAACCAACGATGAACCGATATCCTTCAAGACAATGTGCAGATCTTCTCTTTCATGCGCCGGTTCATTTCGCATACCGGTAACGACAGGTACCTCTTTAACATCAAATTCCAGCAGCTCAAACATGTGTTTCGTATAATCAATATACGACTGGAACAGGTTGGAATCAGGATTACCCTGATTAAACGTAAGAATCAGCTTTTTTTCGGCGGCATTTTCTTCTTTGAAATACGGAGAGTATCGCGGAGAGAATCGTGCAAACATCCTATCGATGAATATCTTCGCCTGGGCACTCATTTGCATCATGTAAATCGGCGAGCCGAAAACAATGGCATTGGCATGATCAATCGCATCATTAAGTTTTTGCATGTCGTCTTTGATAACACAACCCTGATCGCCCTTATGGCAGCCCCAACAACCCCGGCACGGTTGGATATCAAGATCGCTGAAATTGAAGGATTGAGTTTCGGCGCCCTGTTCTTTCGCACCTTCAAGTATTTTGTTTACTATCCAGGCGGTATTGCCTTCTTTCCGCGGACTTGCGATAAATCCGATGATTTTCATCTTTCCTCTTTCCTCCTTATCGGCGGTTTGTCGGTAGATTGTGTGTTTATTGATTTAAATCTATACATTTAAAATTCACGCATCTCGAAAACATGGTTATGTTTCCTCGGCAACATAACCATGTTATCATTTTATTGTTTCCTTGTCAATAATAAAGCGGGGCTGTATCATACGCTGATGTTTCAGCATTTTGATACAGCCCCCTTTAGGCTACTTTTTGATACAACCCGTTATTCAAAATCATTTCCAATTGTTATATCTAAACCTTTTGTTATATCTAAACCTTGCTTCTTTAGTTCTGCATCCAAATGCCTGCTATACTTTTCCACGAAGCTAAGCATACTGTCAAATTGTTCCTCGGTTACCTGCTCAAATACGGCTTTATCCCGCTCTTGAAACTCTTTGTGCAGTTCCTCATGGACTTTGTTAATTACTTTCCCTTGCGGAGTCAAGCGAAAATAGATTTCTTTCTTGTTATCCGGCTTCTGATAGCTTTCGATAAGGCCTTTTTTTATGAGCTTCTTAGATAGTTTGCTTATGGCCCCCCTAGTCATATAAAAGGACTCCGCAAGTTTTGTCACGTTGGAGTCCACGTTTCTTCCAATGTATTCGATGCAATGTATTTCAGAAGACTTATACTCCTTAAGACTGTCTTCTATCTTAAACTTAAACTTATTAAGAAAAACCCACTTGTTAAATAAGTCCCTGAAACTCATTAAGACCTGTTCTTCTTTGTTCATGGCCTGTCCTCCCACCCGTTGGTGCACTAACAATATTATATTAAATTTTTGTTTCTGCTGCAACAATGTTAAAATAATTATTCTAAGAATTGAGCTACATCTGAAAAAATAGAGACAAAGACGTATAACCGAGTAAGCCCGGGGAATTTCACCCCGAGCTCGAAGAAATACCAGTGCTGGTCTAAAACCGAAATATAAAAATACTATTTCTTTCTGAAATTTAGTATTATCCCAATTGCCATAATTAAACAGAAAATAATAAGGTAGAAAATAATTTCCTTGCTGTGGGCATAGCATGCAGCAATCACCATGAAGACACAGGCGCATACAGCAAGCGACGGCATAAGGAACCGTTTAAAAAAGCTTAGAGATTTCTCTTTTGCCATCATCATGATGAAAATAGGGATGTACATGGCGTAGATAGTAACAATAGGAAGTTCAGAGCTATCAAAGCTAAACGGGCCAAACCACGAGACAGGCGTCAAATTTGCGCCATAGAAGTATAGAAGCCATACGCCACTGAGTAATACACCAATAATAGAAGAGTTAGTCGGCATATTCGTGTTTTTATCAATGCTTTTGAACACTTCCGGTTTTGGCCCCATGTCTCTAGCCGCCAGAGAGTAGAGGCCACGGGTGCAGCCCAACATCAGGCCATTCAAAGTTCCCAGGCAGGAAATTACAACGAAAACAAACAGAACTATACCTCCCGCATTAGAGAAAACAGTGGAAAACGCTAATTTTGCTCCAGTTTCGCCACCTTTCATCATAATGCTGTTTTTAACTGCTCCAGCAAGTCCAGTATAATATAGGATATAGATTAGGACCACAAACAACGTTCCGAAGGTAAGAGCTCGAGGCAGGTTTCTTTTTGCATCCTTAAGCTCAGCATTGATACTGGTTGCAATAATCCATCCTTCGTATGCGAAAGCGGTAGCAACAACTGCGGTAAATAGAGGGTTGCTACTAGTCGCATTGGCGATGGGGCCACTTGTAAAATTGCTAATCAAGATACCGTTTTTGAGACCAACGATTGTTCCGACAAGAGCCATTAGAACCAGAGGAATAATTTTAATCATAGTGGTGGAGACCTGGAACTTACCGGCAAGCCTTGGAGAAAGAGCGTTTAAAGCATAACTTGCGACTAGAAAAAAACCTGAAATAGCCATTGCTTCGCCACCTACGATATTCCATCCCAGTAATACACAAGTGTATCTCGCAGAAACCCATGCAAGTACAGAGGTAAGCGTTGGATAATAAATGGTCGCCATAAACCATCCGATAAAATAACCATAGCTACTCCCGAGAGTAACCTCAGCGTAGTCTACGATACCATTTACTTTTTCATATCGAGTGGCCATTGTTGCGAAAACATAGGCACAAACGATCATGATTATTCCACCTATGATCCAGGCTAGGATACCCAGCGGAAGATCTCCTCCAGTAGCCACCAAAATCTTCTCAGCTTTAAAAAATACACCACTGCCAATTACAATACCAATAACCATTGCGACAGCGGTCAAAAGACCATACTTCTTTTGTAGTTCGTTCTCCATAATTTTATCTTCCCTTTCCTAGATATTTGTTTGTAGCCAAGGGCTATTGTATCATTGTTTTGAAGCTACTCCACAAGATCAGGGATTCACTCTGACCAGGGCAAGAAATTGTCAACCTGATCCTAGGACCTTCAAATCTATGTTTGGAGTTTTTTTAGCTTCGCTTCTTTTTCCTTTTCATAGATTGTAATTAGTGTATTTTAAGCACTTTTTTTAGTATTTTACCGCTACTATTTTTGGGGAGTTCAGAAATAAATTCTATTTCGCGGGGTAACTTATAACCTGCCATATATTCTTTCAGATAGCTGGCTATTTCATTTGAAGTACATTTTTCACCGTCTTTCAGAACAATGAATGCTTTCACATACTCGCCTCTCAATTTGTCGTCAATTCCGACAACCGCAGCCTCTTTCACCTTCGAATACTGATATATGACTTCCTCAACTTCCCGTGGATATACATTCAGGCCTCCAGCTATGATCATATCTTTTTTCCTGTCCACGATGAAAATATATCCGTCTTCGTCCATCTTCGCCAGGTCTCCGGTATGCAGCCAACCATTCTTCAATGCCTCTTTTGTTTCTTTCTCCTGCTTGTAGTACCCCAACATTACATTTTCGCCCCATACTATAAGTTCGCCGACTTCTCCAACAGGCAGTTCCTTATCGTTCACATCAACAATCTTGCATTCAACATTAAAGATAGGCAGACCGACAGAACCTTCTTTTTTGATTCCATCCAAAGGATTAAAACTTACTACCGGGGATGCTTCCGTCAAACCGTAGCCTTCAACGACAGGAAGCTTCAGAATATCCTTTGCCTGTCTAAGTACTTCAATAGGCAATGCCGCTCCTCCGGATACCGCCAAGCGAAGTTTAGAGAAAGTAATATTATTCTTGCACGCCTGCAACAATAATACATACATGGTAGGAACTCCCATGAAGACTGTAATATCGTCATTTAACAAAGATTCTATGACTTCTTTCGGCTGAAATTTTTCCAGTATAGTAACCGTTGCACCGCTTAATAACGGGTTCAGAACACAGGTTGTAAATGCAAAAACATGGAACATTGGAAGCACGCACATATAGTTGTCAGTTGCTTTTCCATGAAATGCAAGCCGACTTTGTTCAGCATTTATAACAAGGTTTTTATGAGTAAGCATTGCTGCCTTCTGTTTTCCGGTAGTACCGGAAGTATATAATAACGTAGATACTGCATTTTCATTCGAGAATTCACCAGATTCTCCCAAGGAGACTTCAGAAATGGCCCGCCGAAACTCCTCATCCAGAACAATAACCTTGATGCCCAAAAGCTCTTGGAT
This sequence comes from Desulfosporosinus paludis, assembly GCF_045689965.1. Taxonomy (NCBI): domain Bacteria; kingdom Bacillati; phylum Bacillota; class Clostridia; order Eubacteriales; family Desulfitobacteriaceae; genus Desulfosporosinus; species Desulfosporosinus paludis. Next base: position 5,372,706 of record NZ_CP144211.1, on the reverse strand, counting down.
AGATTCTTTTGTATGCTTCATTTTTTGAAAAATAGCAGAATGAATAATCATAAAATTGGCTTCAGAATCCTTAATAAAATAAGTGATTTCTTCCATGGTAAGCTGCAGATTAATTGGAACTATAATTCCTGCATTTTTTGCCACACTCAGGTAGGAATAGATAAATTCAGGTGAATTCAGACAGCTGAGTAATACTCGTTCTCCGGCTCTCACTCCCAAAATCTTTAAAAGACTTGAATATTGATTAACTGTTTTATCAAGTTGTGCGTAGGTGATGCTATCTTTCTTGAATTTTATCGCGATAGCATCGGGATTATAAACTTTTTTATAAATGTTGCCTACAATCATGAAGACCCCCTAGTAATATAATTTTGATGATTTAATCGAATAATTATTATTGCAATAATAATTATTCGACATATTTTTTCTTTCACCTTTGGCGGATGAAGACTATTTTTTTATCTTTATCTCACTTTAGAGGTGCCTAACGAAACCCCTGAGTATATTATACAAAGCATTCTATTATAAAATAAAAGAAGGCCGACCAAGGTGAAAAAACTCACCCCGCAATCGGCTTACTTTTTGCTCCTTCAATCCCACACCCTGCTTCACCCCCCTAAAGAAACCTGATAACAACCAGCAATTTCGCCTTTTTATGGTTTTTCAGTCGTCTAAATAACAACTTGCATGATATTCGATGCGAGAAATATCAAATAAAGCATCGCCTGTACTGCTTTCAAATGTCAATTAATTACGATTTAATAAGTCTGACTCCTAAATCAAATGCCTTCTTCATATTCTCAGCCGAAATTTTTTCGACGCGACTTGATTTTTCTTCTATATCCGGCATCTGATAAACGTACTTTGAATAATCGTCAAATAGAACGGTATCAGTCAAAGCTAATAATTCACAACTACCCAATGTATGGCCAATCATTTCTGATAAACTAACTAAAGTATCCTTAAACCCTCTCTTAACATAAATCTCATCATTCACATTCATTGTTGCAATCAGGGCTGTTTTAAAGTTTTTGGGTTTAGGCCCTGTACCCGTACCACCATAATCAAGATATTGAAAAAGCAATCTATCTGTAAATGAACGCATTTGACCTGATAGATTACCATAATAAATAGGCGAACCAAGAACAATTACATCTGATTGTTCAATACGTTCCAGCAAGGGCTTAAGTTCATCATTTACTATACAATGTCCAAAAGATTTACTATTTTTCAATTTGCAAGCATAACAACTGATACAGTCTCTGTAGTTAAGGTCAAAAAAATTTACAAATTCAGTTTCAGCTCCTACTGATTTTGGGCCTTCAATGACTTGGTGTAACATTTTTGCGGTATTGCCTTGTTTTCTTGCACTACCACACAAAGCTATGAGTTTCATAAATTATCCTCTTCTTTCTATCATTAAGTTAAAAATGATTTGTCAGTCAATCTTAAATTTACACATTCGCCCATACATGCCAAATACCCTCGGCATATTCCAATCGTGGGAGAGAAGACTGGATACGCTACTCTCGAAAAGTATAGTTATGTTTCCCGGGCAACATAACTATACTATTACTCTATTGTTTCCTTGTCAATAATAAAGTGGGGCTGTATCATACGCTGATGTTTCAGCGTTTGATACAGCCCCCTATGTAAATACTGCCTTACCCTTTAAAACCCCCACGTCAAAACCAAATAATTAGACACCTCAGCTAATGCCAAGGTGTCTAGTTTGATTTGAATTTAATTAAAGCGGTAAATCTCTTTTAGAAAAAGCAATTATCCCTGAACCATACAAAGCAATAGCAATTATTGCCAATATAATGGATTGAAACGTTACATTTTTCCCTGCAACAATATCGCTTGCATTAAAAAGAGAAAAGATTGTGAAATATTTCAGACTAGCTAATTTGTCACCTATATTAGCAAGCATTTGAATCAGAAAGAAGGCAAAAGGTATGCCAGCACCAATTGTAAATGAACGTTTTGTGTCGTTGCTAATACTTGAAGCAAAAAAACATATTCCGCTTATTGCGATGTGCAAAAAGTAAATCTCTACATTCATAACAACAAGTTTACCTATATCAAGCAGGCCGGGGTGCATCAATGCTGAAAACCCAATGATTGCAACAGTAGCGTAAGTGATCAGTATACCAACACTAACCCACATGCACAAAGCTTGTGTCAATGCGACTTTTATTCTTTTGTTTGGCGTCGCTAAAAGGTAAGCCATAGAACCACGGTCCACATAACCACAAATTAGCTTATTTCCTAGTATTATTGAAAATATCATTGGAACCACAAGAACAATCATTCCATATAAGTTTGTCGCGATAAATCCTATGAGAGTATTTCCACCGGGAACAAAACCGAACGCCTTCATTAACCCAGGCATTGTCTTAATGATAGTGTCAAAAACGTTAGCATTATTTGGGTTAAACATATACACAATACACCCAGTGTAGAGAGTTAGTATATAAATGAAAATCATGATTAGCTTGCTAGTAGCTTTCATTTCACGATTAAACAGTGTCATATTAAACATTTGTAACACCTCCATAAAAATGCATGAACAGCTCTTCCAAAGTTTGTGTTTTTACGTCTAGGTCGACGACCTCAAATTTTTCTAATTTACTAATTAATGTGTTAATATTGCCCTTTACAGATACCGTAACCGTTTTACCTTGAATCTCCGAGATTTCGAAACCTTCTTGAGAAAAGCTAGCAGCTGCCTCTTCTGATGAAAAAGTAATGATATAAGTTTTTTGCTTTGACTGTGACAAAGTCTTTAAGTCTTCTATATCAACCAGTTTACCATCTCTTATTATCGCTGTACGATCGCATGTTTTTTCAATCTCTTCAAAGTTATGACTAGACATAAAGATTGTTTTGCCTTTAGCCTTTTCAGATAACACTAATTCGAGAAATTTTACTTGCATTAAAGGATCAAGACCGGTCGTAGGTTCATCTAAGATAAGAAGATCAGGGTTATTCATGAAAGCACAAACAATCCCAATTTTTTGTTTCATCCCTTTTGACATTTTTTTAATTTTTCCACTCGCATCTAGCTTGAACATGTCAATCAGTTCTTGAGCCCTGCTAAAATCTTCGATACCTTTCATCTTGGCAATAAATTTTATAAAGGTCAGCCCCTGCATATCGTCCATAAACGCTATTTCGGCCGGCAAGTATCCGAGAGTTTTTTGAATTACATCTCCTTGGGTGCGGCAATCTAAACCATTTATTAAACATTCTCCTTTGTCCGGATGAGTAAAACTCATTAGATTTCTAATAGTCGTTGTTTTGCCGGCACCATTTGGGCCTAAGAAACCAAAAACTTCACCCTTTTTAACGGAAAGATTCAGATCAAATATTCCCTTATCATTCCCATAGTCTTTTGTTAAATTTTTTATCTCAATAACATTCATCAAATTCACTCCCTTAAAAATATCTGCTTATTTATAGAAACATGCTTTTAGTATTTTTAGATATTCTTTTATTTCTTCCAATAATTTATCCAGATCAATTTCATCAGGAGTACGATTCTTTATTTTTTCCAACTCGCTCTTTGTAAAACCATCAATAGTCCAAGTGACGATATTTATCGCCTTTCCAATATCAATTCCCTCTTTGAATTTTGAGGTATCGATATTCTGATTTAAAAATGATTGCCCAATTCTCATTAATTGCGCATTCCTGCTTTCTAATTCGTTTTTTACTTCAGGTGAATCTTCCTTGTAAGCGGCGGCGGTGAATGCATAGATTTCAGGATGTTTTTTTAATACTTCGGTTTTGAGTATCATTCCATGGTGTCTTCTAATAAAAATATCACGTTCATTACTATCGAACTTTGATAAAATCTCGTCTTTTAAAATATTCAAGGCGTAGTCGTACAAAAACAGATACAAGTTTTTTTTGCTTTTAAAGTAGTGATATAAAGAACCTTTTGAAATCTCAGCTGCTTTTACAATTTCATCAGTGGAAGCATTTTTGAAACCTTTTTGCGCAAATTCATTCATAGCTGTGTTTATAATACGCATTTTTTTCTCACGGTCTAATCTAAAGAACATTGTAAAAATCATATGCACCCCCTGACGTAGCAGAAGCGTAAAAATAACTGACCATGTGGTCAATGAGGTAATTCTAGAACTTTTGACCAGCTTGGTCAATAGTGATATATTTCCAAATCTTTTCTGCGAATATTTTATTTGTGAAAAACAAAAAAACACCAATTTTAGAGATGGTGCTATTTTGACATTTGGGTTCAGGCGTATAAATCGACTTCGATCAAAATGAGTTATGATTCCTCATGTTCACCCGAGCTAATTCGTTTTTAAACCTGTGTTAGTACCAAGGCCTTACAAGGATAAAATCAAGCGCCTTTGTAAAGTTTCCCAGCCCAACGCCTCTCGGACTGCCGATGTTTTAAATTTATCGGTAAATGATATCCGGAGATCGGTTTCCTTCAGAACATCAAGGAGGCTGGTCATTGGTCAGCGACGTAACAATTCGGCTTTAATACGGGTTAAATTAGACGGTTCTGTCTGAGGTTCCAAAGGTGATAAGGTTATCCATCCGTTTCCATTGTCAGTAATCCGGATTTTGGGATTTTTAGGAGGCCCTGCATTAAGGCGTTCCAAACTTCGCGTATGCGCTCGTTCCTAGACAGGATATTCGTTATCTATTACGTTATGGCATTATCTTTGGTTTCGTCGCCGACACGGTAATGATTATAATCCGAGATCTAGCTTCCTTCAAGAATGAGCATCATGCTCCACTCCTCGCCACTAGTTTGTTTGAGCGACTATTCGGCAATATTTGTCTACCAAAATAATCTATTATCTTCGGGCTTTCACTCTTAAAGGAATTCCCTAACTCTCTCTAATATTTCTCGCTAATCGTTTGGACGCCATAGACTGTTTCTTCAAACTATAGCTTAAATCAGCCTGTAACTGAACCAAATGGTTAATAAACCAAGTAATAGATGTTCCGGAATCTCTATTAGAGCTGCTCTCGCTGAAAGATTTGCCGACTGTCTTACCCAAAATTTTGCTGTTATAGCACGATGAACTATCAACCAGAAGAAAGCGCCCGAAGTCATACTTTTTATATATAAATAATCCGAACCGGTAATCAAAAAAACCAGCCATACATATCCACCGAAACCCGCCCCCATCATGATATGCCCAATAAATCCCACAACTCTTGAACTGATCTTGTCTAATGGCTCCCAATTCGGCAGTAAAACTGAGGCAACAAAAGTCGAAATATCATTTTCCTTTAAATGTACTCTATATAAAATTTGATCAATTATAGTCGTAATTATTGTAGCTAACATTCCCGAAAGAGTCATTCTAAGAAAATAATCTTTAATCATGAACTCTTGCTCCGATTTCAAACTTTAACATGAGACCAGCTACAAGACCCCAAATAGCAGCGATTCCAATACCTTTCAGCCATGAATAATCATTTCCAGTCCAATTAAATAAGGAGGCAAGTCCAACTCCCCCAAAAGTTCCTGCAACCAGATTAGTCAATACTCCGAGAAGTAAAGAGAAATTTGTTATTAGCGTTCCTGGCGGAGTAATAGAAATTGCAGCATAATGGCTGGTTGTTGATGGCAAAACTCGAAATAAGTAAAGAATCCAGTTAACACTTACGGCTATTATCGTCGCTACAAAACCAGCGATACTTCTGCGCAGAACAGTGTCCATATTTGATCTTCCCTTCATTGAAAATATATTCCTTAACTGCCCTAGCAACAAGCCCCCAAGGTTACCTAGGATCAAGATATATATGATCCTTATAAGTTTTCCTATCCATTCACCAAAGAGAATCACATCAGGGTTTCTTTAACATCAAAAGTTTCAATCATTTTCTAATGTACATATTTCCCCACACTTTATCTAGCTTATTTTCTCCGATAACGAATCACTTATTCGCAGTCTTTGACTCTCTTCTCTTGAGGAAGTGGGATCACTTACAACTACGCTGGTACTCGGCAATAAAGAAGAAAAATCCTACCGATAATTGACAATATACCGGGGGATACTTAGAGGCTGAAGCTCACCCACAGGGAACACAGGAGTTTATTACTGCTTTTTCCGGTAAGCTGGTTGTCATCGTCGATGAACAGGAACTGACCATTGACCGTGGTTCATCCATTCGTTTTAAGGCCGATCGTCCTCATGTCTATAAAAATATCGGTGATGGTATTTGCCTTTTGAGCATGGTTATCTACTATCCTGAATAAAATGAGACTTATATACATAAAAAGGCGAGCTGCTTACAAAGAAGACAACTCGCTCTTATTAATAAAAGGCTAAATAAGTATCAAGGGAAACCCATCTAACATTCTTGGTTTCATTGCTCTGAGATAATCGCCTTGAGAAATCTAATCAAGAATATCATTGACAATTGGTCTACTCTTCTCCCGCCTTAAAGTTATAAATCGGCTTAATTACTTTCACAATATCTGCACTTTTGCAGTTCCAATCGTTTGTTGCTGATTGAGATAGTTTCCATACCGCAACCAATATCTACGCCCGCTAAATTAGGAACCACTTTATCCGTAATGGTCATCGTGGTTCCAATCGTGCAGCCAGCTCCAGCATGCACATCCGGCATGACCCTGATTTTGCTCGCTTTTACAAACTCCTGATTACAAAGGGTTTCAATCTGTGAAGCAGCCCCTTCTTCTAGAATATCGGTATACACCTTCGCTATATTATATTTCCCTTCAATTTGTACCATTGTTTACACCCGTTCCATTCCTATATTCTTAACCTACGAAGACGGCCTTATTTTGGAGAGCGAGAGGAATATTTTTCAACCTAATCTAACCAGTCTGTAACTTCTTTCCAAGAAACTCTGGGGCGTGGAAAAGGCTTTTCATTAGCATAACCCAGACAGATTGCGGCAATTAGTTGGTTTTCAGTGTTTAACCACGTTCGAATTTCTTCTTCTGCATAATATATATCACATACCCAGAGAGTTCCAAGCCCCTGATCTTGGGCGGTTAGCAACATATTTTGAATTGCTGCCGCAATTCCCTGAACATCAGTTAACCAGCGATTATGGTTTAATTGCCCATCTGCGTCAATGCAAGTATCAAAATAAGAATTCAAAACCATAATTACAACAGGTGCTTGATTCATAGCAGTAATCGTCTGGCTAAAGCTACCTGTGTTGACACCCTTAGATTTTCTTTCTTTTTCGGAACAAAACAAAAGACTTATTAAATCGTCCTTTTTCTTCCCTTCGATGACAATGAACCTCCAAGGTTGACGGTTCTTGCCCGAAGGGGCTAAAACTGCTGCTTCAAGAATTCTTTCAATTTGTTCCCTTGATACCTTTTCACTTTTGTATTTTCTAATACTTCTTCTTTGACTGATAGCTTCAAAAGTATCCATTTTAGTCCCTTTTCTTTAGTTAGTGTATATTTTACCCTCACACGGGCATTTCGAACAGTCTCATACTGCTCAATAATTCCTTCTTACATTGCTAATTGGATCTTTTTAATGCCCCAATGCTCCCGTCGTGGTAATTTATTTATCCTTAACGAAAAAGAGGCTTAGAATGCACTTTTATTGTTCATATCTTTACTTATTAGCGTGTACTGTGAAATATCTCATTATTGGCTTTGCTTTTGACCTTCTTTCAACTTCAACAAAACCAGCTTTTTCAAATGCAGAAGGAATGCCCGTCCACACAAAGGCATCCGGAATTTGTTCACTGTATGGTACAACCGGATAACCTTCAATTATTTTAACATTGTTATTCTCACAATATTTGATAACCCCATTTAGTAATTCAAGAGATATACTTTTTCTCCTAAAGGCTTTAGATATAAAAAAACAAGTTACAGACCACACCTGTTCATTATCAATTCTTTTTAAGACTCGTGAATTTTCGAGTCTTAAATATTCTTCCCTCGGCGCAACTGCACACCATCCAATTGGTTCATTATCTATATACGCCAAAACGCCTATTTTCCTATTTTCTTCAACCAGTGCTCGCATAGCACTTTTATTCTGTTCGCCCTTTTGGCGCTCAAAGTCAGATTTCTTTAAACGCCAGGACATGCACCAACAGCCACCACATGCTCCTCTTTCCCCAAATAGAATCTCAAAATCGTCCCACCGAGTAGAGTCCAAATCGTAAATCTTTAAGTTCAATTCTTTGTTTGAATAGATAAGCATAATAAGTCCTTTCTATAGATACTCTCAACCCACACCCCATGTCTCCCAGTAAACTTTCACTCCAACAAGCCCAACCAACCTTCAAAAGGGCCTTCCTTTGGAAAGCGGGGGGATAATCATCCAATGTCCCAACAACCCAGTAGCCATATTTGAGGTAAAAGTCTCTTGCTTGAAAACCAAAAGTAGTTAAGAACACTTTCCCACACCCTATTTCTTTTGCTAACTTTTCTACTTGAACTAAAAGTTGCCTACCTATTCCTTTTAATCTATATTGGGATTCTATCCACAAAAATTCGATATTTAACCACCCCCAGTAAGCTTCGGCATAAAGCCCACCAATTAAAGTGCCATTTTCATCATTAACCCGGAGGTTGATTGTTTTAATTGCGCCTTTTTTCTAATTTCTAAATGGTGAGGTGAAGTTGCATTATTGAACTCTCTAATCTTTGTTTGAAGTACTATTCTAAATTCGTCGCCAAAATCAAACTCAGTCGTTATGTTAAACTCATTCATTAAAAGATTTCCCTCCTTTCAATTAGATTTACTTTCCTTACTACCCAACGCTCTTGGCATGGACAATGGATTAAACAGGATGAAGCTCAACCCGGAGGGTATGAGTGGATCACCACATTCGCTAAAACGACAGAGCCAGTGATGTTGAGCATGCTACTCTGCCGCGTTCGCTCGGTCCATAATCTCCTGGATTATAGCGGTTTTGGCGTCTGCGTAGTTCTGCACGTGCCGCCATACACGCTGAGCCAAGCTTCGCTTGACACGCGCGTAGTTGTCCCGGTCGGTTTCGCTGGCCCGTAACCAATCGCGGAAGCGCAGCATTCGTTCAACTTCAGAGGTCCCCACGCTGAACACGTGAAGATTGATGCTGATATCGGACCCTTTGAACAGACGGTGTTCGAACCATTCGGGCTCCCGGACCCGCAGCGTGAAATCGGCCGTCTCCAAGTGCAGTACATAAGACAGCTCGTCGGCAGAGTCCGCCACGACCAGCAGCATATCAATGATTGGCTTGGCACATAGTCCCGGCACCGAGGTCGAGCCGACGTGCTCCACCCGCAATGCCTTGCTGCCTAGTGCAGAACGAACTCGGTTGGCCGCCTGTTCGAATTGTTCAGGCCAGCGCGGGTCGTATTCGACGAGGGTGATGGTCGCGTTGTGCGGTTTTAGTTCGCCTACCGTGATCCTATGACCCCTTCTGAAGTTTTCTCCAAAGCTAAGTCAATTCTCAAAAATCCGTGCTTTGATTTCTGAATCCATTGTAGATTTCTCTGATTGATGTCCTCTTTCCTAAGTCCTCTTCGAAAAAGGTTGAAATACCCACATGATGCTCATTCAATTTTTCCCAAAGTGGAGCAACTCTATCTAAGAGTTCTTTGCTACCTTCAACAAAGGTAATATTCAAAAAGCCACCTCTATACCATCATCAGTCTAACTCCCACAACGCTCCGGCTCGGTAATTAGAAACGTATAGAATATATTTCCTATTCATTTAGCTTTGAAAGTTCCCAAATAGTTCCCTTTTTCGATGGACAATGAATTCTATAAATGGCCCTATTATCAGACTCCCATGAAGGGAAACCCAACGCTACTCTCCAAATGTAAAGATCTAAAACATGTAATAAGGCGGTACATGCTTCATGAGGCTTATCATATGGGGTAATGTATACGAACATGTCACCAAGATTATGGCGGCATGAGCCAATTTTTTCAATCATTTTTATTTGAATTGGCCCTATTTTACTCCACATTTCCTTATATTCTTTATCAGTCATAGTTTTCTTTTCCATGTATTCCATTACTTCCACTCTCCAGCTCTTAATTTGCAATCGATAACGTATTCGAGAATATCGCAACAAAGCAGCTTAAATATTTTTGAATATTTGGGTTTCTTTCTTTTACTAATTCCACTAATTATCTTCCATTTCCTGCAATCAGGATGCAAAAAGGCCGGAGCCCCTCAAAGCACTCCGGTGAGTATACATGTTATAAAATTTCAAACCGTATGTTCTTCTTGAACTTAGCAAGGCGCAATCGGCGAGTGATTTGCCTTTAACGTTTTGTCAAAAATAACCCTTAAGTTTATTTAAGTTCGAGGGGCCTTCTCTTGCAATGCACGGAATTGATTCTTAATGCCTGCATAACAACGAGGGTTAGAGAGAGAACTGGAAGCGTGTCAAACAACAGCGCTTTTGTCAAATTAACCCCCCCTTTCATATATCCAATTCAAACATAAACGTTCGTCCCTTCAAAAGTACAGTAATAATCCTTTCACATTTAGTTCCCGACCAATGAACCTAAATTCGGTATGTTCAATACAATGAATGTATCAGGGTTACCTAATTTTATATTTTTGAACTCGTTAACACTGTTTAAAAGCAAAGTCATTCGGTTTTTCTGATTATACGTCTTATTAGGCCATGCCAGTGTGTTAAAAGGAGCACAATCGGAGGAGTACAAATGTTTATTTTTAAAAAAGGGTTATTGTATCCAGTTCGTGTTGAACGTCCTAATCCTCAGTTCGGGCAAATTATGCTCGAACATTATGGGGGAAAAGACAGTGAGTTCTCTGCTGCAACTCAGTACTTAAATCACCGGTCTAACATGCCGAATCATTATGTCAAAAATCTTTTAGGTCTAATCGCTGCAGAGGAAAAAAGCCATATGGAAATGATTGCGGTCGCTATTAAAATGCTTGGTGGCCCTCCTCTTAGTTATATAAATTCACAAGGTGTCCCCTGGAATATAGATTATGTGGATCAAAGTCTAGATCCTATTGCTATGCTTCAAGCTGATGCTGAAGCAGAGATAAGAGCGCGGGCATTATACAATCAGCATCTCACGATGACCAGTGATCCCGGACTTAAACAAATGATTAGTTTTTTAGGTAGCAGGGAAGATGCGCACAAACACCTTTTCCAAAAGGCCCAAGCTCTAATTTTAAAGGGAGCAACACCCGACCAATTTAAGCAGTTAATTTCCGAATATAAGGTAAGCTTCTATAAACGTAGTAGTGATAGTTTCTTAAAGAACCGCCGATAGGTGGTTCTTTATTAGATAGCAATCATTACGTTCATCGGTTAAATGAACCATCTATGTCCATTGTAAGCTACTCCTAACCCACAATAGCTCCTCAAGCACTATTCCAACAATCTATCGTCCCTGTCAACTTCAGCTCAAGTCATCCAGTATTTTTTCACTCCCACCTTCCCACCAAGCTTCGAAAGGAGCCTTCCTTTGAAATACGGGGAATTGAAAGACTCGTTACTTGACTGCCGGCTAGGCTTTAACAAGACGGCTATCTCCAAGGGTATATGCCTCTTGAGCTTAGCAAGGCGCAACAGCAACAGGAGGGTGATTTACGCTCGGGGATGTGACCGAAATGCTGCTGGGATAAGTTGTCTGGATTGACCCTAATATAGCTTTTTAGATGAGGGAATTCTTACTGAAGTAATCTTGATGATCGCCTCTTAAGATACTGCGTTATTTTTGATGGTGACAGCTGGGGCCGACATTATTTTTATAAATATTATAATATTTTAATTGTTTCTTCTTTATAATTATGTTAAAATATTCGTATAAGAACTTAATACTTACAAAGGAGGCTTATATTAATGAACTCTTACATTAATGCAGTTAAAGCTGAATTAAAGGATTGGAAAAAGGCTCTTTTATTAATTGTCTTAACAGTAGCAAGAATCATATATGGCTGGGCTTGGGTTAATGCTGGTTGGGAAAAGGTTACATCAGGGTGGTTTAACTTCAAAGGAGGTCACTCTGCTAAACTAATCGCCGGAATGGCTGCCAACATGCTCCCGCCCAAGGCACATGGCTTTGACCCTCTTTATATCAACAAATTGTGGTCATGGGTTGCAATCCATATCTTTAACGGAATGCCCAGTGTAACCGATTTCTTAGTCCCTATTTGTGAGATTGCCGTTGGTGTTGGCATAATTATTGGTTTTAGATTATTATGGGTTGCTCTTCTCGGGCTCTTCCTGAATGTACAGTTTATTGCTTCTGGTTCCGCCAATAATTTTGGTTATATTTGGACGGACATCATTGTTATGAATTTCGCAAAATACTTTGAGTTATTTGGTATTAGTGGATATTTGGCTTTTAAAAAAAGTCAAAAAGTGACCGAGAATAAAAAAATTGCTGCCTAAGATTATTTAAAGTTAGTATAGAGCATCGTATACTTTTCAAAGTATACGATGCCTTTTTGGGATAGAGAGCGTGAGAAAAGGATCCATAGTGCTAAGGTCGCTTTATGGTTCAGGCCTTAGCACTACAAACGCTTTCTCGATGGTTAGTATCTTTTTCATGTGACTCCTTTCCTTCCTCAACACTTGAATTTGTCGAGGCTTGTGGGAACATATAACTTTCAGCAAAATCCTTACGCCTGGTAATTGTCCAGGTGTAGGACATGTTAGCTCTGTAAGGGGTTAATAGCAAGTTAATTTATGTAGTTAGCAGAAGAATTGGCGTTTGGTCAAGTCCTCTTGTTCCATATGAGACAAAGATTACTACAATAAGTAATAATGCCTGAATCATTCCAAAATAAAGGTTTAAGCTGTAGCTACTGGAATATTGGTAATTTCCGCTTGGCTTAAAACCAATCTGATTGGATATAGTCAACATGTTATTCAACCAAGGACCAAGAAAAAAAGTTCCTATCGCTATCTGCATAATTATCATGACCCACTAAAATATTATCCAATAAAATTTGGTGAGACCCCACTTTGTAAAAACAGAATACAAAAGTCCAGTCAGTAAACAACCAATTGCGCCTGGAACAATAATAAAGTCATCAATCACTGTTAATAAAGATGTTACGGAATATAATTGAAATCCCGAATTTGGTTGAGCCTTCAATGCAAGAACCAAAACCATAGCCAATGCGGACCCTAACCAAGCACATGCAAACAACACATGGAAACCTTTGAGCCAAGTCTTGCTCTTAACACCTAATTCCATCAAAACATCCCTCCCTTTTATTACTCTATTACTATGATGAGCGATCATCTCATGCTAGTAACCTAGATTATCCCTACGGCTCAGTTTCCCAAGACAGCCACCCCGGCGGGATTCGCTCAAATATATGCATCAACTCCACGCCAAGTCAACCAGTATACTTTCACCTCAAACCTACCAACCAAGCTTCGAAAGGGGCCTTCTTTTGGTAAGCAGGGAATTGATTTCAGTTTCTTGTAGATAGAAAATATTTTGCCTGTTTTCTATCCAATTCTGAATATTCTCTTATCATACAACCAGCATGAATAGCGGGTTTTCATTATGTGAGTGTTTTCAGAACCGACACGGTCTCAACGTGCGTGGGGTTGCCAAATCGGCTCGGTAGAAAACACAGTGAGCCCTCAGAGGATTTTTTGAGCTCCGTATTCTGCTTAAGCCAGTTCCGTATAGTTCTTTGGCAATAGCTTTTTTAAACGATTTACATGGTGAACTAGACGTAGAATTTTTTCCTTAAACTTCTGGTTGTAAGGTTTTCCTTTTTTGATCATTTTATCGTCCTCCACAGGTTGTATTATATCCTAACTTACCTGTGTCCGACGAACCGAGTATGGGACAGTTCATTAACTGTTTTCATACTTGTCAATAAAGAGTTGGCCGTCACTCTCAAGTTCTGCGTATAATACCTCACTTACTGAATTAATTCCGACCTTTCTTAGTTCTTGGTAAACCCACTGATAACTTATGTTTAACTCCAGAAGGTTCCTTTTAAGTATTTTGCCATCAACAATAATCTCGGTTGGAATAAGAAACCTCGTAGCACTTGGAATATTCATATCCTGTCTCGTAACCGTTTGCTTCTCTTGCTTTTTGGACACACTGATTTGGCCGTTAGTTTCAATTACTGCGTAATCTACATCCTTAATAGAAAAAACATTGCTATTTCTCAGCATTGTGAGTAAGCCGTCCAAACTCAACCTCATTTCGGACATAACCTTTTGTTGAATTTTCCCTTTCTTTATTACAACTGTTGGTTCCCCATTTAAAACTCTTCTAATTATCCCTGACTTTAAACTGATAAACTCAACAAAAATTGTTAACCCCGTCCAAAGAATCAAACTACTTAAGCCTTCAATAGTCTTTATGTCTTTGTCACTTGCAAGCGACGCGGCAATGTTACCAAATGTAATCCCTGTAATATAATTAAAAAATGTAAGATGGCTGAGTTGTTTTTTACCTAATAGCCGAGTCAAGATTAATAGGACGAAGAATGCTAATAGTGTGCGTGGAAAAATGTCATAGTACATTTAGTATCTCCTTGTAAAAATAACTTCTTTAGTTAATATTCATCATCTAACAAGCGCGTATACCGTTTTACGAATCCTAATGGACTGAGTGATAACATTATTTATTCAATATGTATACTGTAAACAAATTCTGTGAGGATTTCGAATACCTGCAATAAAATGAACGTCCTATAGCCCTATACTCCGCCTTTTATTTTGATCCGATTCAAAATCTCTTTTAACAAAAATCAAAAAGTAATATATGTCATGCCAAAAAGGCAAGGATTAATTCCTGCCTTTTTTAATAAAAGTATTTGGAATTTGATATTAATGAACTCTCACCTTTTGCCCTGGATAAACTGGATGCGAATTACGGATATGAAGATCGTTAAAAACCGCCCTCAAGCATCTTGGGATGAAGGACATTTCCTGTAAACTACTCATGATTTTGACTAGGAAGAGGAGATTAAATGGCCCCAATAGTTTATGAGCTATTATCTTCTTGCTGTGGAGGATTTTTTAACATCGAAAGTTTATGCAAAACAAGTTTCACAGCAATGGCATCGTCAAGGTAGCCAATTGGGAAAATATAATCCGGGATGACGTCTGTAGATAATATAAAATATAATAGTGCGCTGCCCAGTAAGGCGCGATCAGTTGTCGTGGTGCTACTTAGGCAATATAATTCATACATCTGATTTAAATCATCAATAAAAGGGCCTAAACCTCCTACTTGCTGAATTTTCTCCTTGTAGTCCTCCAGAATAATTCGCTGCCCCTCTTCTGTTTGTGCATGATGCTCATAATTTGCTAATTTCTGCTCAATACGATTCTTTGTATATTGCATATCAAATAGATTAGCGGATAAAAGAATTTCTTGAATAGTCTCAACTGAGGCATGAATATCCGAATAAAATTCTTCTTTTTGTCGTCCAAATATATAACCTGCAGCTTCAAAAAAACGTTCAGCTGGTATGCCAAAGAATTCAGCAAATTGTTGTAAGTGTTTGGGTCTTGCTAATTGCTTACCGTTGATAATACGTGAAATTGTTGCTATATCAATTCCCGTTTGGGTACTAAATTTACGCATTGATAAGGAATGTTCTCTTAACAGTAATTTCAACATGACCCCAAGTTTTAAACTATTCCTTTCATCGCTCATTCTTGGTTATACCCCCCACAATTGGAATAAGATTCTGTTACTGTTTTATCAACATATGGCCCATAGTACTTGCGCATCTCCTCAAATTTATTAATAGGATGGAGCAAATAACGTTGAGGAGTGATGAAAATGGGGCTAAATAGTATGTTACTTATCTTTGCGATCGGAATCGCATCAAATATTGATAATGCAGGAGTTGGCATTGCGTATGGCGTAAGAAAAATTAGAATTACATTAATACCTAACTCTATTATCGCGTTAATGGGTTTCTCATTAGCTCTCGTAGGTGGTCTTTTTGGGAATTGGGTTTCTCTCTGGCTTACACCGTTAACATGTCAATTAATTAGCATGATAGTACTCGTTACCCTCGGGGTTTACGTGTTGGGTCAACAATTTTTAGCTAAAAACCCCGAGGGGATCTACGTGTTTAGTCAACAACGTCCAACTAATAAAACCATAGAGCAACCTTCAGATAACTTTTTTCGTGTGTTGCGCAACCCAGAGGAGGCTGATTTAGACAATTCGAAATCAATAAGCCTTTCTGAATCAGTAATACTAGGAATAGCTTTATCCCTAAATAATTTAGCAGGTGGATTTAGTGCTGGTATTACGAAACTTAATATCCTGACGACTTCCTTTGTTTCTGGATTGTTTTCTTTCTTATGCATTGGTCTATGTGTCGCCTTTGGGTTAAAGTTTGCTTCTGGGAGATTAGGGCAAAAAGCAACCGTAATCTCAGGTATTCTTCTCATTTTGGTAGGTCTGCGTCAAATAATAAGTTGATATTGTTAAGGTAACTTTAATAAAGCAGGAGTGGTTATCCCTTCCTGCTTTAATCTTTACGATTTATATAAGCCTTGATGGTTTATGTGATGTGTAACATATGCTAAATTGATATTCTCCTGATTCTAAATATAGAAGCAAGATCCAGAGAAATGTGTGAAAACCGTTAATCAATTTATCGTAAAGGAGAGACCTACTATGTATCAACAAAATAGAACTGAAAAAGCAACGGTAGAAAATAAAGAAGAATTAATCAAATGTTTGAATACTCTTTTGCCCAAACTAGAAGGATTAATACTTATTGGAGTCGGGTTATTTGAATTATCTAAGCATTTACATAGATGAATAATTCCACGGAAGTGCTGACCTTTGGATAAAGAAACACCCATGAAGCTGTCACTACTTGCAAGATTTAAAAATTTAAAAGTTTATATGTTATTTTATTATATTTCTAATAGTCCAGTGTATAATTGTTTACCCCTAATCCAATCCTATAGGAAGATATGCAATTAATGGGGTAAGGCAATGAAAAGATATATACAAAGGATTATCAGTGGAATCCTCCTGCTGATGGCAGCAATCATGGTTTCTATCGTTTTTACTGGTTATAACTCTTTGTGGTTAATGAGAAGCCAGCAACAAGGGGCTAATGAATTCAGGGCTATTGTTAAGCTTTCTTCTTGGTTTGGGTTACAAATCAAGAAAGAGATGGATAACGTGTACGGAGTAGGACAGAAGCACTCACAGAATGATACCGAAATAGTTACAGGCAGCTCAGCGGCGACATCCGCAACATCTTCAGTAACGGGAACTGGAGCATTATCCTCCAATTTACCTAACCTCAAAGGTCAATTGAATGTATTATTGTTGGGAGTAGATGCACGCCCTAGTGATAATTCACTAGGTAACAGTGATACCATCATTGTAGCTCATGTAGATACGACCAAAAATAGAGTAGCCTTTCTTTCAATTCCACGCGATACACAAATAATTGTACCTAAATATGATAAGCAAAAGATCAATGCCGTAGCCCGCCTTGAAAACGGTCAGGAGGCAACTGTGAAGACTGTGGAGCAAATAATTGGTCAGAAAATTGATGGCTTTGTCCAGGTCGATTTTTCCGATTTTAAAGAAATAGTCGATAACTTAGGCGGCATAACCATTAATGTGGAAAAAGATATGCATTATGAAACAGGAGACAAACAAGATGGTATCATTAATTTGAAAAAAGGGATTCAACGGCTAAATGGTGCACAGGCTTTACAGTACGCACGTTTTCGCCACGACCAGTTTGCGGATATCTCTAGGACAGCTCGCCAACAAACTGTTCTAAAAGCTATAGCCAAAGAATTGACCCAACCAAAAACTCTACCCAAACTACCTTGGTTACTCTCTCGAGCTTACCAGGCAATAAAAACTGACCTTGGTATAACAAAACTCTGGTCATTTTCTGGTATATTATTACGATGGGACCATGTAGAAGTTGTCTCACAAACTTTACCTGGCTATTTTGCAGAAGAAAAAAAGATTAGTTACTGGAAAATCATTCCTTCCCAAGCTCAAAAAGTAGCATCCCAACTTTTTGAACAAGGTAAAACAACTAGCATCTTTGCAAATCCTCCGGCAAAAACAACTCTCCATAAACCTGAGCAGATAAATCCGAACGGCAAGGATTATGTAAACTCATCGGAAGTAATCGCAGGACGGTCAGTTATGAATTCTCTAGCCGACAAGGCCGACCAAGTGGAACAGAGTTCACCAGTGAACACCTATGAATTTCAGTTTACTCAAGACGAGACGAGTATGAACTGATACGGGCCTTGAGAGGGTGGACAATGCTTTTATGGTAGGCTGGTTATTCTCTAAGAATACGAAATTACCAGCCTTTTTGTTGTCAAAATAATTGATGCGATTCAGTTAATCACCATGTAAATATTCTATTTTAAGCCATCGATTTTTATCGATGGCTTTTCGCATCCAAGAACTCATAGATTTCAATTATTTGAGTGACGAGTCTAGTTCATAAAAACAGATTAAGTATTGGACAAATAATTGGGCCGATGTCATAATGCCCTTTTTGCTATTTATCATTGGGTTATATTGTCAGACGACATGGGTAGCAATTCCGAATTTCTTACGTATTCTATTTTCAAACCAACGTTCAAGTTAGCTACAGCTAACCTAGTCAGGATAAAAGCATCATAAGGAGGTCAAATAAATGCTTACATTTTTAGCTGTGCCCAATTCATGATTTTCTACTAGCTTTTGACTCTATGAAATCATGAAACGCTTGTTGCCAAAACGGATTGACTTTCATAAAGTCCACCATGTTTTTAATGGCATCGATCGTTGCCGTTGAAAGGTAGTGTTCCATAGCTTCAGCCTCAGCAGCAAAGTCGCATTTGCTACATATTAGGGCCAGAAACTCCTGTAATAGTTGGTTTCTCGCTACTAAGTAGTACCCGATCTCTTTTCCTTTATCGGTAAGCATGATCACTCCATATCGTTCGTACTTTATGTAACTCTCGTCTCTTAATTTATAAAGGGCTTTTGTAACCGATGGCAAAGCAACGTTAAGCCTATTACTGATATCCGTTACCCTTACGGTATCGAGGGATAATGAAAACCGATATATTTCCTCTAAATAATCTTCCAAGCTGGGGGTTAGCATGTACGGCACTTCCTTTGATCACCTTGTTTTCCTATGTCGATTTTAGTTTTAAATTCCTTATTGGAAGCATTTAGCGCTAAAATCATTCTCACCCTATCAATATGCTGTTCAGGTATATCAGTATGTTCTTTCTAATACGCAATGACTCTATTAAATAAAATCAAACTGGGGGTTTAAAGAAATGAGTGAAGGTTTCAACCTGTCCCGAACATCACTTCCATTACCATTACCATTGCCAAAAGAAACTTTGAAAGTAAAAGCCAAAAGTGTGCTTAAATTTCTAGGTCCTGCGTTTATCGTAAGTGTTGCTTACATTGACCCAGGTAACTTTGCCACCAATATTAGTGGAGGTTCAGTTTTCAATTATAGTCTAATTTGGGTCATTCTTTGGAGTAATTTGATGGCGATTTTTTTACAAAGTATGTCTGCAAAATTAGGGATCGCTACGGGTTACAATTTACCGGAAATGTGTTCGAAAACATTTTCCCGTAAAACCAACTGGTTTTTCTGGCTTGAGGCTGAATTTGCTGCTATGGCTACTGATTTGGCTGAGTTTCTTGGCGGTACATTGGGCTTGTATTTGCTATTCCATATTCCCATGATTTATGCCGGTCTCCTCACTGGCGTACTTACTTTCTTAATTGTGTACATGGAGAAATATGGGCAAAGGGTCGTGGAGTGGATTATTGGTACCTTAGTGGCGGTCATAACCATTGCTTACACTATAGAAGTGTTTCTAGCTAAGCCAGATTGGGCTCAAGTAGGTATCCACACACTAATTCCGTCACTCCCCAATGGCGAAGCCGTCTTAATAGCGGTTGGAATGCTTGGAGCAACGGTTATGCCTCATGTAATCTATCTTCACTCGCAACTGGTTCAGGCCAGAAACAACAAAGATTATACAGAAGAACAAAAGCGTAAGCATTTACGTATGGAGCAAATCGACATTGCCATTGCCATGAACATTGCGTTTCTCGTCAATGCTGCTATGGTCATTGTCGCCGCAGCAGTATTTTTTAAAAACGGCATGGCTGTGGATACGATTGAACAAGCACACAAATCATTAGCTCCTCTTCTTGGAACACTGTCCAGCGGAGCATTTGGAATTGCTTTATTGGCTTCGGGTTTGTCATCATCAGCTGTGGGTACTATGGCCGGTCAAACCATTATGAAAGGTTTTGTTGGCTTGAGTATCCCTATTAATATCCGGAGATTGATCACGATGACCCCGGCTTTGATGATCATCGCTTCAGGTATCAATCCCATGAATGCTCTTGTCATGAGCCAAGTTGTATTGAGCTTCGCCCTCCCATTTGCCATTGTGCCGATGCTGTTAATTACTAGTCGTAAAGACTTAATGGGGCGCTTAGTCAACAAGTCTCTAACCAAAATAGTAGGCTGGATTATCACAAGTCTTATTGTTGGTTTAAATGCAGTACTGCTTTACCTGACTTTCACCGGTAGCGTATAATGAATTCTCTTAAGGTTTAAGTATTTAGAAATATTAAGAAACAGTGAGCATAGGGCCGGGCGTATACCTCGGCCCTATTGAATAATGGATGGGTGGTGTTTCAATTGACTGAAAATAGCCTTCATCAAAGCCAAAAGCAGATCTTAATCTCAATTAGTTTAGTTGGTCTAATATTAGCTGTAAAACTGGTTTTTGCTGTAATAACCAATAGCCTTGCCCTTTTGAGCGATTCTTGGCACTTAATAACTGATTTTGCATCGCTACTGATCAGCTGGTGGGGGTTAAAAGTAGCAACAAAACAAGCGGACTGCAAAAATACATATGGCTACTATCGATACAGTGTTCTTTCGGCGTTAATAAACAACGTATCCCTAATAGGTATTTCTCTCTTTATATTTTATAAAGCTGTAGACCGTTTTCTTCACCCAGTTGTTGTGGAACCGCATGGGATGATTTTCGTGGCTTTTGCTGGGATAATAGTCAACAGTTTAATTGTCCTTAATTTGAAGCAACACGCCAACAACTTGAATGTAAAAAGTGCTTTCCTCCATTTTGCAGGAGATGCCCTTGCCGATTTAGGAGTACTTTTGGGCGGAGTAGTTATTATTTTTACAGGATGGTCAAAGGTTGATACGTTATTGAGTTCAATCCTTGCTTGTCTGATCTTAAGAAGTGCTTTTAAAATGACTCGTGAATGTCTACACATCTTCTTGGAATCCGTGCCCGGCAATCTTTCGATTAACGAACTCAGAGTATCTATTTTAGCCATTGATGGCGTTCGAGGAGTAAGTGATATTCATGTCTGGGCGATTTCCCAAGAAGTTATATCCTTGACAGCTCATGTTTGGGTTAAGGAGTTAGATAAGGAACAAACGTTGGAGCTTTTGCACAAAATACAACACACCTGCTACGAGAAATTTGGGATTGCCCATACAACAATACAATTTGAATATTGCGCTTGTAGTAGCTGTTTTCACAATAAGATTGACCATAAGAAACAATGTTCGTTGTGCATTGATTTGTGTCCTACGGGTTAGTATATCCGTCTCTGGCTTTGTGTAATTTTCTAATCTCAATCCTGTTATAATAATTCAAAAAATTTTTTCAGGAGACTTTTTACATGAACAATATTAGAGAAACAATTATAGGCGTATTTCAGATTGCCTTGATCAATCTTGTAATGTCAGGAGACAATCTAGGAATAATAGCACTTGCTATAAAAAACCTGCCCAGAGAGTATGCAAAAAAAGCAAGTGCTACAGGTATCATAGGGGCTATCCTATTAAGGATTTTCTTTACACTCATCATAACACTTATCATGAGGATTGATTGGCTACCGATAAAGCTTATAGGCGGAATTGTACTTATAAAAATAACATGGGATTTCATAAAGCCACAGGAAAAAGAGCAAACACTTTTGGAAAAATCCTCTGCTACCTTTTGGAGCGCAGTTCTAAGCATTATATTAGCAGATATTGCAATCAGCTTAGACAATGTCCTGGTAATCGGTGTGGCTGCAAAAGGGAATATATGGCTTATTATTTGGGGCCTCTTAATAAATGTTCCAATTATATTTTTTGGCAGTCAGCTTCTTAATCAATACTTCCATATGCTCTTTCGGCTTTTCTCTAACCATTTTGCCAATTTCTATTGACGCATTTATTTCTACTGTAGTTGCGCCTGCCACACGGGCTGCGTTAAACACCTATTTCTCAGCGGCTACTATTTCTTACATAACCCTCTTCTAATCTAGATTTGGATTTCGTGGTTTTTTATTCGTTCCTTTAGGTTTAAAATCTTATATTCTATTGTTCTTGCTGTCTTTATAAATTCGTTGTCACTTTTTCCTGTAGGATCTTCAAGACCCCAGTCTTATAAAATAACGTATGACGAATAAAACCCACCATACGTTATTTTTGGAAAGACCTATCATTTCTTACTACATCGGCTGCCCGTTTTTATCGAAATACTTTTTACCCCAGTTTAAGGCAACATTGACTAGCGCAATCATTACTGGAACCTCAATCAACGGTCCAATCACCGCAGCAAAAGCCTGGCCGGATTTAATCGTAAATACAGCAACTGCTACGGCAATAGCCAGCTCAAAGTTATTACTTGCTGCTGTGAAAGAAAGACTCGTGGTTTGGGCGTAATTCACACCCATTTTCTTGCTTATGAAGAAGGACAGAGTAAACATAATGATAAAATAAATCACGAGGGGAATAGCAATACGTACTACATCCATGGGCAATTTTACAATGTAACTTCCCTTATAAGAAAACATAATCACAATGGTGTATAACAAGGCAATCAGGGCCAGAGGGCTAATTTTAGGTACAAAGGTCTTTTCGTACCACTCTTTGCCTTTAGCGGGTTCTAAAAATATGCGAGTAAGCATACCGGCGAAGAAAGGAATCCCCAGATAAATCGCCACGCTGCTTGCAACTTCCTTAATTGACACATGAATCGCCATACCTTGCAGCCCGAAAACTCCGGGCAAAACGGTAATAAACAGGTAAGCGAAGATCGAATAAAATATCATTTGAAAAACTGAATTGAAGGCTACCAGAGCTGCAGCATACTCTGAGTCACCTTTAGCCAAGCTGTTCCATACTATAACCATGGCAATACAGCGTGCTAATCCGATTAAAATAAGACCTACCATGTATTCCGGTTTATCGCGCAAGAAGGTAACAGCCAAAAGAAACATTAAAATCGGACCGATAATCCAATTTTGTACTAGAGATAAACCTAAGACCCTAGTGTTTTTAAACACCTCGCCGAGTTTACGGTAATTAACTTTAGCCAGAGGCGGATACATCATAATAATAAGACCTATAGCAATTGGAATAGAGGTTGTGCCAACCGACAGTTTATCCAGCGAGTCGGCGACGCCTGGGAACAAATACCCTGCACCTACTCCCACAATCATGGCAAGAAAAATCCATAAGGTCAAAAAACGATCAAGGAATCCGAGTTTTGCAGTTTTTATGCTCACCTTTCCGCCCCCATTTTATATTAATTCTTGTTGGTTAATCGTTCGCATAAATCTGGATCTTTTCTGATCCGTGATGGCATGATTTGTTTGAGTTTTAATTTCAAGGATTGGGCATAACTTGCTAACAAAGTTTCTTCGTCTCCAGAGAACACCGTACTAAAGACTTCTGCATTCAGAGAGTAATAAATCCATTTACCTTCCTTAGAATCTCGTAAAATACCAGCGTGTTTAAGTATCTTTAAATGATGGGAGACTGCTGGTTGGGAAAGACTAAGTCGTTCAATAATTTCACAGACACACATTTCCTGTTCAGAGAGCATATCAACGATCGTCAACCTAGTTTCATCACCCAAAGCCTTGTAAAACTCAGCAATTTTCTCAAGTCGAATTGTAATAATAATACCTCCAATTATTAATATATTTAAGTTTATCGATATTACAATTATAATATTTTGAGTTTTTGTTTACAACTCATTCGCCACTTTGAGGACAGCTTCAACAACTTGTTCTATTTTGAAGACATTCTCCGCCGCTATCGCTTGGGTTAAAGAGTCGAACGTGATTAAAGCCCTGTACTTCTTTAGTTCACCGTAGAGCATCTCAAGTACCCCAATCGAATCATCAAAAGGGGCTTTGCATTAATATCTAACAAAACCCCGAAGTCCTACATAATAAGATTAAAGAAATACCCAGTAACCATGATAGCCAAAGCGATGATGGTCACAAAGATAGCAATTAATTTAGGTTTGAGAACTTGTCTTAGAATAATCATCTCTGGCAAGGAAAGCGCAGTAACCGACATCATGAAGGCCAGAACGGTCCCTAAAGGCATTCCTTTCTCCATCAGTGCATTAACAATAGGAATTGTACCAGCCGCGTTGGAGTAAAGTGGGACACCAATTGCTACTGCAATAGGCACTGCAAACGGGTTGCCTTTTCCGGCATACTTAACTAAGAAGTCAGCAGGTGCATAACCATGGATTACTGCACCAATGGCAATACCTATGATGACATAAAGCCAAACCTTTTGCAGTATTTCAACAGCATAGTCTTTGGCGTATTGCAACCGATCCTTCCAGCTTAATTCCGATTCAACATATTCAATTTGTTCTTCTGCAAAATTAACTGTATCTGAACAACAAGTCTCATCGTTAGTACATTTTGCTGCAGTACCAATCTGGTATACATAATCTTCAACCAGGTGTTCTAACTTAAGCCTTCCAATAACGATCCCACCAAGTATAGCCACTACCAAACCACTGGCAATGTAGATAAGAGCAATCTTCCATCCAAACATAACCCATAACATGCCTAGCGCAACTTCATTAACCATAGGGCTTGAAATCAGGAAGGAAAAAGTAACTCCGAGAGGTACACCAGCTTCTACAAAACCTATGAACACCGGCACAGCAGAGCAGGAGCAAAAGGGCGTAACGATTCCCATCAGCGCCGCGATGATGTTACCGATAAACTCTTTATTGTGGCTCAGGATCTTCTTAGTCTTTTCCGGTGGGAAAAAGCTCCTGATCATTGTTACCAAGAAAATAATCAGGGACAGCATTACTAGAATTTTTACTGTGTCGTAAATAAAAAAGTTAACAGCAGAGCCCAACTTGGTTTCAGGAGAGAGGCCCATTAAATTATAGACCAGGTAATTTACAAAAGCCTCCCACATAAACCTTTACCCTTTCTTAGCTAATTCAGTGGTAATTATTTCAGTTACCTTAGCCTTCGATGGAACCATGCCGGAGATCATAACCTGGTTGTTGATGACAAGTGCAGGAGTTCTCATAACCTTGTATGCAGCGATATCTTTAAAATCTGTTACCTTGGTTACATTGACATCGACACCAAGTTCGACTACTACATCATGAACTATTTGTTCGAGCTTTTTGCAGTTTGCACAACCGGGACCCAAAACTTTGATATCCATTTCATACTCACCTCCCTTCATTGTTCTTTTTAGCGAGACAGTTTAACGGTTTCGTGTTCTTTAAGGATTGAGCCAAGGTCAGTTTTGACTATGAGCCCTGCTAAGAAGATTAAAAGGAACAAAGCCAAACCGTAATAACAGAAAAAGCTTTGATAACCAATAACCTTTATTAACCTGCCGCCCAATGCCGTACCGATTCCGCCACCGCCCATGAAACAAAAGGCGACAAGTGACATCGCAGCCCCACGTGCCTTCGCGGCAAACTCAGTGGCGATAGTGAGCAATGTGGAGTGGGCGAGCATAAATCCTAGACCTAGTAAAGCAACGCCAATAATAAGTACCCCTATTAGGTCTCCTTTGATAAAAAACAAAAGGTCAGCTGCCATCGCAGATATAAGCCCAGCTAATAGGACTTTCTTTCTCCCCAATTTTTGAGCTAACTTACCGCTTAGACGACCGCCAATGACTGCCGTGACACCAAAGGCCGTCATGATCAAACCTATTGCAAGATAATTAAACTTGTAAACGCTTTCGATAAATGCTCCGAGATAGGAAAAAGAACCTAAAATTAAAAACCCCTCGATTAAAACTACTAAATACAATGTTGCACTATGGCTTTTGCCAAGTAATCGACCATAGGGGGCAAGAAACTCGCTATTAGGATTTTTTGCGGAAGGAATTTTCCTACCTGTAGTGGCAAAGAGAATTGTAACTATTGCTGCCAGCAATGCATAAACAATGAAAACTCCGCGCCAACTTACAAAGAATGCAATAGAACCTCCAATTGCCATGCTCAGGCCTTGACCCAAAAAGGAAATTCCCATAAAGGTACCGATAGCTGCTTGGCGCTCAGACATTGGAACAAGGTCCGCAATCAGGGCTAATGAAACAGGCATTACAGAGGCTGCAAATGCTCCTGTTAATGCCCTGTAAAGGCTAAGATCTGCCAAGCCTTTGCCTAGAGAGGTTAATGCTGCTGCAAAGGTGAATAAAAAAATTGCTAAGGTTAGAATTTGTCTTTTGCCGAATCTGTCTGCTAACGGTCCAAAAACCAATTGGAAAAGTCCGAAGGGAATCATATACGATGTTATTAACAAGCCCGCGGAAGTAACTGGAACCCCAATGTTTTGAGCTATTGCTGGCAAAATTGGTGAGACAACCCAGTTATCTGCCATTACGATAAAACCTGCCAACCCTAGAATAAGAAGCACAGTGCTCTTTTTCATCTCAACTCCCCCTTAATTTGAACAAGATAGACCAGTTGAAATTTATGCCACCTCCTAGTTATATATTCAAATATGTAAATATGTATATATGAAATATACCCCCTTTATACAGGAGATGTCAATAGGTATTTGTCCTATATTAACATATGCTCATATATTAGGCATGAAATAAGCACTTTGCTTTATAATTCTTCTTACAATAACCCCCAATTCAACTTGCTACTAAATTTGCTTTCTTGGCATATCGTTCCACTCCAGTGCGATTATCCCCTGAAGCTAAGTTTTGACCTATAGGATATATGGTTGAGAGTCCGACTATCGCGAAACGCCTCTATTTAAGGATACGAACTTTCGCCTTGAAAAGTGTCAATCATTAATCAGGCCATTTTCCATAGCATACCGAACAAGTTCGGCTCGCTTGCGCAAGTCGAGCTTCTCCATAACACGGGTTTTATAGGTTTCAACCGTTTTTATACTAATATGAAGAAGGTCTGCGATATCTTGGTTTGTGTGCCCTAAGGCCAAATATTTAAGCACTTCTCGTTCTCTATCGCTAAGTCCTTTTTCTCTCTTTTCTTTACGTACAGGTGTTTGAGGAGCGACAATCTGATATAACAGTGCCCCAGCCATTGGAGGATAAATATAGAGTTCTCCGCGTGAAACCGTTCGGATGGCTGAAAGCAGTTCCACATCTGCAGCCTTTTTTAAAACATACCCCTTTCCCCCAGCTCGAATAACGGCCTTCATATACTCTTCGTCATCATGCATGGTTAAAACCAGAATCTTAGTCATCGGGTGCTTCTCCAAGATAAGTCCTATACAATCTAAGCCACTGATCTTTGGCAAAGTTAGGTCTAGTAACACTAAATCAGGTAGGGTCTTCTCGACCATCTGAACTACTTCTTCCCCGTCAGCTGCTTCACCAACAACTTCAAAATCCTCTTCAAGGTTTAGTAGAACCCGCAACCCCGCCCTCAGAACAGCGTGATCATCGCCTAATAAAATTCTCAGTTTCTTTTCAGACATGAAGCTCCTTCCTTCCCTGCCCTTGATTCATGTTCACAGGAATCTTAATAAAGACTGTTGTTCCTATCCCATTTTGTGACTCAATATTAAATGTTCCTCCCAGTAACGCTGCCCTCTCCTGCATGCCGAAAAGTCCAAGTCCCTGTCCAGGTTGGGCAACGGCTTGATTTAGATCAAACCCCTTACCATTGTCTTCAACAATCGCTAAAACCCAGTCTTCTCTCCAATCCAGCAAAACAGATACCGTACTGGCCTCAGCATATTTTGCTACATTAGTTAAAGCTTCTTGAACAATTCGATAAAGCGCAACTTCAATCGCGGCAGAAACACGATATTCCTGGAACCCATTGACATTAAAATCTATTTCTATCTCGAATTTCATCTCATATTCCCGAATATAACGATCGAGAGCCGGTACCAATCCCATATCGTCTAGTACACTAGGCCGAAGCTCCCGTGCAAGGTGATGAACTTCTTCTAACGTCTGCGAAACGATCTGACGCATATCTTGCAAACGATCCCCTACAGCACAAACGGAAGCTTCAGACTCTAAAACCTTTATTCCCACCATGAGGGATGTTAACGCCTGGCTTGTTTCGTCATGAAGTTCTCTTGAAATTCGTTTTCGTTCCTCTTCTTGAGCTGTCATTACTTTTTCTAAGAGTTGAAGACGCATCTCTTCCTTTTCCTTAAGTGCACCCATCAATTTTTCACGTTCACGATGGTTTTGACTTAGAGATACCGTCATTTGGTTAAAAGCTTCCGTCAAAACTCCTATTTCATCTTGAGAATGGACAATTCCCTGTACATCAAGTTCGCCTTTCGTCACTCGCTGTGTTAAAGCGACCAACTCGCGGATCGGTTGCGTTAACACCCGTGTCAGCAACACCGCAGCGATAATACCTAGGGCCGAGACAAAAAGCGCAATTAGCAAGAGATTCCACGTCATCTGAAGCACCGCTTTTTGTAACCCGTTTTCATTCATCCCCACCCGAGCGACTCCCAGCTTCCCATTCAAAATAGGGACTGCAACATCACGAACAATTCCTACTTCTGTGCGGAAAACCGTTAAATGATAATTGTCTGTTCCCGCCACAGCATTTGCTTTCAGCAGTTCTTTGGGAAAGGCTTCACCAAACGTATGCGCCAAAACATTCCCTTGGGGATCGACGACGAATAGATACAGGATATCCTGATTATTTTTTAGTGTGTTTTGCAGCAATTCGTAAACAGCATAGTCGTTATTGATCAATAGTTCATTGGTCGCTCTTGCCGCAACATCGCTCCCGATCGAAACGGCTCTCTTATCAAGTTGATCTCGCAAATTGTTCGTTAAGATGTTTCCCATCTGCCAAACAATCATACTACTCAGAAGCAGAACGACCCCAACAACCAAACCGAGTATCTTATATTGCACACGGACACGTTTAAGGACACCCGTCGCGTACTTCACCAAGCTATTTATCTGCAACTTTTGGTTTATCTCTTTAAGCCTATATTTCAAACCCATAAGCCCTCCAATTCTATCATCCGCTGACTGACCCGAGCAATCCCTGCAGATCATTTCTTTTGATCAATCGCGGAATTTGCGTTAACCATAGACTGTATGGGTTCATACGCAACATCAGTGGGTAAAACAAAACGATCATATAATAGTGCTTTCAGGGCCTTCTTACCAACAGGATCATTATCCATTTGCAACAACGCTTCCAGTAAAGCCGCTTTGAGATGAGTGTCAATATTTTTATTAACCACAACCGGAGGGCTTCCGACCTCCGGAGACTCTGCAATAATCCGAATTTTCGTTGCTAATGAAGGATCCTTAGCTACAGAAAACTGATATACCAGAGAGTCTATCCCCGCAGCTGATACTACATTATCCAAAACAGCCTTGATTGAATTATCATGACTGTACGTATAAACAACTCGTTTAAAGAAGTCAGTCGGTCGACTGTTTAAAAGCGTTACCATATACGTTGGGGCAATCGTCCCTGAAAAAGAAATGGGGTCCGTGAAGCCAAACACTTGACCCTTAAGATCTTGAAAAGACTGAAACTTACTATTCGAACTTACGATAATATAAGACTGGTATGTGGATTTCCCATTCACCTCGGGAACTGCCAACAACATGAGATTTTCTTGTTTTCCTGATACATAGGCACCTGAACAAATAAAGGCTATGTCAACTCCGTTGTCCCGAACCAGGTCATTAATCTCCTTATAACTCTGGCGTTGAACTAATACAACAGGTCTACCAATTTTTTTCTGGAGATATTCTGCCAACGACTGATAATTTTCCAGCGTTTCACGAGGAGACAAAACTGAAGAAATCCCGACCCTTAAGACATTCTGATTTTCCATGGGCAGTGGATTCGTAAGTGAAGGATCTTTTGATTGTTCAATACTAACCATGGGTAAATGGTCAGTTGCTTGACATCCCACGAGCACAAACATCGCTATGACAAGGGTAATTACCAAGCTAAAATGATGCCCAATCTTATATCTTCTCCAAAAATCCATTTCAGTCCCCCCAAAAACATTACAGCTACTCTATACGCTAGTATTCGTTTATACCTCTAAATCTCCTGCACCTTTAGTGCCTACTTCTTCAAATTCCCTGAAACATCATGACATTTGTGGCAATCATTTGAGGACTGGGCTTCAGGGTCTTGCTGACAACCGCTTCCATACACTAGTGGAATAGGATATTTCTTTCCCGTGTCTTTAAGAGTTAAAACCCAACCCCCAGCTTCTTGTCGTATATACGGCAATTCTTCTCCTTTATCGGTTTTCAGAATTTGATCCCCTGTGTTCATTCTCGGAAAATTCGTATTGACTTGTTCTTCTTCAAAAGCAAGGTCGTCTGGCGTACCAACCGTCCAGGCCAAAGGGCGTCGTTCCTTTGTTCCATGGCAGTCGTAGCATTGGATTTTCAGAGACTGATATTCCGTAGCATAGAAATGTCCATCACCCATAACCTCTTGCCGAGTATGACAGTCAATGCAATCCAGCTCTACTTCGCACTTTGTAAAAACCATTCCAGGTTGATAGACATTTTTCAATCGGTCACTTGGAGTTTCTTTGCTTGATTCGGAGGAAGTTTTGACACGTGCTAAATCAGGTCGTGGGTCAAACTGTGTGTTATAGAGGTTAGGCATCCCCTGATTATGACATTGATTGCATTGGGTATATGGAATCTGAGTAGTTAGGCGATGCGTGAGACCATGTCCAGCCGTTCCTTTTACAGTAACATCTTGCCCCTGATAGGTATGGTTCCAACCCGTAAGAACATGGCAGCTTTCACATCCATTTGCCGAGGAAGCTTGTTCAGGAAGTTTTCCATTGCTCTGATGGCATACTTCTAAACAATTATCTAACAGTTTCTGTTCAAGGGGTTGACCATTAAACGGCGAAGGGACCTGTGAAGCAATTTCTCCAGACTTTATCGAAATCTTGGGAGATTTATCAAGGCCATGCATATAGCGAATCATGGAAAGTTCACCTCCTTTATTCACCATTAAAGAGGATTGGACTAAGTCAACTTGATTATCCTCAGATCGCGTATGCCCAGAATGGCATTGAGCGTTCGAAGTTTGCGAACCGCAACTTAATTGGCTGACCTCTAATCGCCCAGGGTGCCCGGCTCCATACATTCCTGCATGCGCTACATTTTGATCGAGAGAAAGTGCATTTCCGCCGTGACAAACTACACATCCCAATGCCTGCGACGGATGAGAATCCGAAATTTCCTCAATTCCCAAATGGCAAGTCTGACAGTGTTCTATTTTCCCATTCGTTAGAATCAATGTTTTGATCTCTGGTTTTTGCTCTTTCATATTATCACGTTGTTGCTCTAAAGCTTTCTTAAGCATAGGATTTTGAGTTGCCTCTAGCTTACTCTCGTATTGAGCTATTTGAGATTGATAATATTTGATTTGCCACATTTCCCAGCTTGGATGGCTATTTACCCAAATGACCCTCGAAAATATTGCCATAATAAGCAAAACAAAGCCGAGAAAAAGCCATGCGAGGCCTGTTCCCTCTTTTATCTGGGGCAATAAATCTTTACGCATTGGGAATTCACCTCTTCTACGATATAAAGAAAACCTGAGTATTAAAGAGTCCTCTTAATGATTCTATCTATGGATTTCTTCACATGGATTTCCTATAGAAACAATGGGATGCCCATCGGACAACTGGACAGTTTCCATATTTTCATGAAGCAAGGTTTTAAGGGGAATATGCATGACACGAGCAGAGGTACGCATCGCCCAAATTTGTGTTGCTACTAAGAGCACAGAGTAGAGAATACCTGCCAAATGTTGCTCTCCTAGGTTTCCCGTTATAAGCTCAGGCCAATTATATGCCTGAATTATGACCGTTGAACTGAGCCAAGTATCATGCGCTTCCGGAAATAGGGTATATGGAAGGTAACCGATGGCAAAACCAATAAAGCCAATCAGTGTATTACCGTAGAGAAGCCCCAGTCGCATGTAAGAGCGGATTTCGCATCCTATTAACGCTACTGCCCCAAAACCCAGCATCGCTGCTCCTAGCAGATGACCTAGGTTAAGCTGATCTTTGACCGCTATGTGATGCCCTAAAGGGATCCCAAAGCCAATCCAAGCGATAAGAACAAAAATATTGGTTATAACGATAGCTGTAATCACCCCTATGAAGGGGAACATTCCCTTAAATAAGGTTTGAGTAATCTTAGGCAAACCCAAAGTTTTGAACAATTCGTCGTTCCTATGTAAAGCCGGCGATAGTTCCAGAGAAACCATAGCGCATTCAGTGCCAAAACCACTCTTGGCCATCGCTATTCCAGCTAAGAGGCCAGCTAAAAGTGTAATAGTTGGATAGGCCCACCCAGCCTGCGAAAATCCCATTGTATAAACAGGGTTAAACACTCCGTTCCAAACTGCTACCCCAACCATAAGGACCAAAAACACTACGCCAATCCAGCGCCAAGGGTCCCGCCATGGCCGATACTTAGGTTGATATCCCATACCCTCTTCGTCCCAGCCCCTCAATTTTGCCTTTTCCACATAATACCGGGTTTCCTGATGTTTAAAATAACCAGCTAAGCCTAACTTGGTCAATAACATAAAGGTTAACATTCCACTTAGGCTCATGACTGCCACAACCACCCAACTATCAATCTGCATCAGGGGAATTCCTCCAAGTAAATGATAGAGGGTACACCCTCCAGCGAGACGGGTACCATAACTAAAAATGATTCCTCCGATGAAGGAAACAAGAAGCATTTTTTCATCATACTTTACCCAACTTCGAAACTCGCCTTCCATTAGTCCTACCAGACTTCCCCCTAAAATCATTCCGATAATTGGCCACCAAACATCCGGTTGAAAAACCTGTCCATACCAATTCGTCTTTCCGCCAAATAGAAACACCTCTAGTCCCCGAAACATTTGCCCTAGTCCTGCAGTTACACGTAAAGGATCTATGACAGCACGACCATAGATTTGATAATCCCTTTGAATATCGACGAGGATGAAAAGAATTTGCGCCAGGCCAAATATCAGGCCGGCCCAAAAGAACGACCACTGTTTTGTTACCGCTTTAAGCATTTTTTCTCTCACGATGATCGCCTCTTTGTTTTTTCTTTTGTTAACATTCCATACATTCTCAATAATGAGGTACAGCCCTTGTTTGAAAATCACAAACAAGGGCTGTTTTTCAAACAACCTACGTTTCTTCAGTTTAACAGCCGCCTATGCTTTCTGTAACCTCACCATTCCCCATACTTTTCCATTGTTCCATTCCGCCGACAAGAACTTTTACTTTATTGGGGTCATAGCCTTTCTGGGTAAGTGTTTGCCAAGCAGTGAAAGAACGTGATCCATTTAAACAGACAAGTATAACCTC
The DNA here is from genome assembly GCF_045689965.1 of Desulfosporosinus paludis. Taxonomy (NCBI): domain Bacteria; kingdom Bacillati; phylum Bacillota; class Clostridia; order Eubacteriales; family Desulfitobacteriaceae; genus Desulfosporosinus; species Desulfosporosinus paludis. Next base: position 5,339,077 of record NZ_CP144211.1, on the reverse strand, counting down.
TTTACCCTTGGCGATTTCGTTTAAATGATTTGTTAAATTTCCTAAGGGTATATTCACCGCTTTCGGTACATGACCTGTGGCATATTCATTGGGTTCCCGGACATCAACGATTTGCCAATCGTTTTTAGCTTTAATACCTGCATCAAGCTGGCTCGCAGATATCATAGACCCCGAGGGCAAAGTCTTTTCGGCGGAACTCGGTGATCCATTTGTTAATCCAGAGGATTCTGAAGCAGCCGGAGAGGGAGAGACCGGTTGTGAAGTGCCAGCAGTATTAGGTGATGAGGGTACTTTAGTTCCACATCCGACCAAGAAGATTATAAATATTACGCCTAGAAGGATCGACATTACCTTCATTCAAACATCACCACTTATTTAAAATACCAGGAAGGGGCCCCTACATCGCATAAGATGAAGTCCTGAGTTTTAGTTAAACGTATTCACTAATGCTTCTTCTTCCCGAAGAAAAGCCCGAAGTAACTTCGCCGTTCCCCGGTAGAATTCAGTTTCAGATTTATTCTCAATGTTACTGAGTAATTCAAAAACCCAGGGACGAAGATGCTTTACAAATATCTGTTTTTCCCATTCTAAGAGTCTTTGCATTTCATCTTTATTTTCTCGTCGTTCCGAAACTAGCCGACAAAGGTTGCCCATAAAGAAAAGCTCAATCGCAATATGATCCGGAATAAGATCCCATCCTTCAGCTAATTGAATTTCCCATTCTTTCAAAATTCGATACATATCCTGCGCGGGTTCCTGCCATAAACGGCCAAAGGTTCCATCCACATTACGGTGCGTATAGCATGATTCGTAAGGAAAGATTAACTTTGCCCCCGGTACGCTAAAAAGGGCGTCATGGTCCAACTGAACCTTTTGGAAATATTCTGTCTCGTGTGCCGCTTGATTCAAGGCTGTTAATAGTTCTTCCTTTCCCTCTACATCAGGCAACCCGCTGCTCAATGGTGCTTGAAAATGAGGATTTAACCAAGATACATCCAATTTACGGGCTAAGGCATCCGCGAAAAAGTTATAAAGAATAGCTCGTGTCCCTGACTCTTCAGCAAGTTCGAGATACATAGCTGGCTCAATCATTTTTTCACTCTTTTCATCGAATAATTTTACATTCTACATCTTAAACACCTTAAGGTAGTTGTTAAAATGCTCATTTATAGCGAATAGTGCAGGATATCCCCTGCACTATTCTATTGATTTATTTTAAGATAGTTTTACTTAGGCCTTCTCGACTTTGACGCGAGAATCGTAGAATGAACAACTGCCACCGATTTTATCTTCTAAACAAACATTGCCGATTGAATCATCGACCCGCAGAGCATAGTTGATATTGACTCCTGTCCCCCGCTTCTTATCTCCTGCAATGGTCTTGCCGTCAATAACAGAATCAATTGCTCCATAGTGCCAGTGACCATAACTCGCGCAGACTGTAATAACGCCAGGACGAATACCGGGACGTAAACGGACTTTTCCCTTAACCCCTTCTTTATTGCTCGGGCTGCTGACTTTAACCATATCCCCGTCCGTAAACCCTAATTTTGCCCCTTCATCATTATTCATTTCAATAAAGTTTTCGGGCTGGATTTCCGTTAACCAGGGGGCTGAAATTGTTCGGCTATGGGAATGGAAAGCCTGTTTATACGTCGTAGCGGTAAAGTCATAACCCTCGTCCTTAAAGATCTGATCTTTGGCATCTCTTACAGGGTAATATTGTGGAATTCCATCAAAATTCTTACCGGTCATGGAGTCTTTAGTGGTTGCCACTTTCTCAGCGTAAATCGTGCAAAGACTTGCTACCTTGTTCTTCATCATCGAACCATCGTAGGCTCCTCCGGCATCAAATACGCCCCCGCGATCCATAATATATTTAACTTGAGCTTCCTCTGTAGCACCGGGTATTTTACCATATTGGCTGGCAAAATTCGCTACCAGCTTAAGGTACCAATCCTCTTCTTTGTTAAGCGGTATACCGGCTCCAAAACCATTGTCTCCAAAGCCTGGAAGATTCATTTTCTTAGCAATGTCAATAAACATATTTTCCACGGATTTTGCTTGCGGAAAAACATGAGTCATCGGTTGGCGAACATCTGCCACTAGGCCAAGAATCGTTGGAGCGGCTCCAAGAGCATTCCATTGCTCTAAGTAGGTAACATCCGGGAGAATATAATCGGCAAACATCGTGGTATCTCCGATGACGATATCGCTGGAAATAAGCAGTGGTATCTTCTTAGGGTCCTTAAAGGCGCTAATAATTCGATCTTTCATGCCTGGGATGGAATAGGCCGGAGTTGCCATATGGAACCATAAAATCTTAGCAGGATATGGATAACCATCAATAACACCTGCAACAACTTCTTGATAGACATCCCCCGTGAGAGGGAACCAAGGACGTTTTGCCGGATATCCATTCTTCTTAAACTCGGTTGAATCCTCATAATTAGCTTTTTCCCGAGAAATCCGGACCCCTGTCATTTTTACGGCTCCAGGGAGCAGTTTGGCTACTTGATATTTTCCGTTTTTATCGCCCATATAACTAAGAGTGCTACCGCCTGATTGATAACCACCCCGGTGATCGACATTACCCATTAGCATGTTGAGAATACATATCGTACGTCCATTCTGGAAACCATTGGTATGCTGTACCGGCCCACGGTAGAAATCGGCAACTGCCAGTTTGCCATAGGAAGAAAATTGATCCGCTACCCGCACGAGTTGCTCTTGTGGAATTCCGCAAATTTTAGCATACTCGTCTAAAGTTCTTTCTTTAGAACGCTCAGAGAGTAATTGGAAGACGGTTTTGCATGCAATTCCATTGGAGGAAGCCTCTCCAAGCAAGTCAGAGGCATTCGTTTTAGCGGCAAGCGAAGGGGTTCCTCCAACCAAAACAACATAATCGTCTTTCGTACCACCCAGACCGGCTTCATCACCACGGAGATACTTTCCGTTATCTGTACGAACAAGATACGTTGCATCAGACCAACTTGACTCTCCTCTAAGTGCTGCTGCATCTTTAGAGGGAGCCTCCAAGAAGGCTTTATCATAACGCTTGTTGTCGATAATCCACTGAATCATGCCTAATACAAGTGCTGCATCACTGCCTGGCAGAACAGGAACCCATTCATCAGAATGCGAGGCGCTGACGGAAAAGCGCGGGTCCACTGTGATTAAGCGACCTCCTTTGATGCGGAAGTCTGCTAACTTTCTGCTCAGACCATTCATTGGGAAGTTCGCTTCGCCATAGTTGGCACCAAAATTCATAATCAATTTGGCATTTTCAAAGTCCGGCTTCATATGCGTTTTACCCGCAAAAGTATTTGCTGTAGCAATATGATGGCTTTGTTCACAGACAGTTGTATGCTCAAACCAATTAATAGAACCAAAGGAATTATTAACAAAGCGTTTGACCAATTCTGCACGGCTGTTTTCAATCCGACCGGCTAAAAATACGAACTGATTCGCTTTTGGCCCGAGTTCCGGTGCCTCCGGGTCAATTGGCGTGGATAAATCACGGACTGAGCGCAAGCCCTCGACATTCCCCTCGCCAAAAAGATTGCCGCCCTCGATGATCTCTTTATAGGCCTGATCCCAACTGATAGCTTGCCACTTGTTTTCTCCCCGTTTGCCAACCCGCTTTAACGGCTGCTGAACCCGTAAGGGATCATAGAGGAGTTGTAACCCTGCTTGCCCGCGCGGACAGAGTTTTCCGGCAACTTTGCGGGCTTCTTTAGGATCGGTAGAGTATTTAATAGGATCATTCAGAGTCATTGGACTATAGGGATTGCCATCTAATTTGATAACAACACCATCTTTGACCTTGCCACGTAAACTACAGTCACTCCGACAACCTAAGCAGGTTGAATAGATAAAACTAACACCTGGGTCTGTATCCAAAGCATCTTCAGCGGGAGATCCCTCTGTCCAACTGGGGATGGTTTTCTGCGTAGTACCTCCAAAGGCTAACGGCGAAATGGCCATCGTGGCTCCTAAAGCAGCAGCTGCCTTTAAAAAATTTCGGCGTGTTGTTTTCATATTATTGAGCTACCCCCTTCGTGGCTTGACTTGTCAATTTAACTACAGCACCCGGACGATTCATCGGCAAGACAGCATAAAGGAATGAAAGTACCACAGTTGTCGCTACAGCTAAACCGATAACAATGGTAAGATCGTGTCCTGAAACAACATACTCCAGCATCCTGCTGCCAGTCAAAGGGAGTTCTTGTCCACCGATTACCAAGTTGATGCGCATCGCCAAAACCCCAATAATCGTTAGCAAGGATGTGACAACCACAGCTGGTATACTTTGGCGGGCTTTCTTAGAAAGGAGGATCAAGAGAGGAAGGAGCATCCCTAAACCATTTTCTAAGCCCAAGAAACTCCAGGCATCTCCGTGTAACAGGTAGTAGGCTGCTGCATAACCCGATTCACTAGAATACCAAAGTACAATAAAGTAAATAATCATCAGAGCCCCATCGATGACAATAAACCATTTCATAAGATTGGCAATATCAGGAATGAGGGATTTAATATCGTCACTGACTCTGCCAAATTTAAATTTTTCAACCAGCAAGAGCACAATGATAAAGAGTCCTGTTCCTGATACCATAGCAGACATCAAAAAGATAATTGGCATTAAAGGTGTATGCCATATCGCCCGTGCTTGGACATTACCTAGAATGAAACCCGTGTATCCGTGAACAGCCAGGGCCAAAGGAACACCCACTGTTCCGAAAAACTTAGACTTCTTCTTGTCATTTTCTTTGGCCGCAGCAGACATGTCAGTCTTACCAAAGAGTAAGAAGCGATAAAGTCCTGCTTTAAAGCCTGTTCCATTCATATCATTGACAAAGTCCTGACGGAACATATACCAGGCATAGATGAGTAAACAAATTGGATATAAGACAAGAAGATAAACACCCCAAGACATTGCCGAGGTTGGATTGACGTGTAAAAAAAGATTGAGTGCGCGACCAGGCTGTTCCAGATCAAACAGCAGGTGTAAGGGCGCAAAGATCAAAAGAACAATAGCCATCAGAACACCAACTTTGGAAACCTTTTTGTATTTCTCGATCCCGAATACAGTCCCAAGACTAGTGAGAATAAAAGAACCCGCGCTCATACCGGTGTAGTAAAAGTATACGGCGATCAGCAATCCCCAGTAAATTTGATGATTAGTATCAAATAAATGAACTGTCGTCATTACTTTCCACCTCCTACGATGTTAAGGAGATTTGGCCGTAGAGCTATCTCATCAGCGCCAATATAATACGTCTGTGGACGGTTGTTCGTCTCTGGCTTACTAACATTCACGGATTGAGTGGCCACGAGTTTAAATACCTCGCTCGTTGGATCGTTAAGGTCCCCAAATACCCGAGCTCCAGAAATACAGGTATTAACACAAGCAGGTTGTAACCCGGCCTCTAGCCTTTCGTGACAATACGTGCATTTTTCGGCGGTCTTTCTCACAGGATTGATAAACCGGGCATCATATGGACAGGCCGCAATACAATACTTACAACCAATACAACGATCATAATCAATTAAAACAGTGCCATCCTCAAGCTGATATGTTGCTTTCACAGGGCAAACATTGAGGCAGGATGGATTCTCACAGTGATTACATAGTCTTGGTAAACGATGACGGGATACATCGGGGAATTTACCCGTCTCTAATTCGTCGACCCAGTTCCTGAAGACGCTTAGAGGTACATTGTTTTCGCTTTTACAGGCCACTTGGCAGGCATGACAGCCCACACATTTGCGCAGGTCTATCACCATGGCATAGCGTTTTCCCATTGTCTCATCTCCTTCAAAAATAAGTGCATGCCACCTTCGCCAAATACGGGCAGGCGCAGATTTCCGCACCCTATCGGTTCCAGTCTAGAAATAGCCGGAACTCGGAGGCAGATGAAATATTTCATCAATTTAAATTTTAGATTATTCTAGGATACTTACTAGCAGGTAAACTCCTGATTTATCTACTCAAAACCCCCATAAAGTTTAAGTACTATGTCAGTGATTTTCCTTACAAAGTAGTCCGTTTCCCTATAGCAATAAAGAGAGCGCACTTTGTACGCTCTCTTTATAATTACTGTTAATGCGGAAAGTAGTTAATCTTTTTATAATTGCCCTTCTTCGACGAAACCTTTAGCATTATCTTTTGCAGTATCTTTCTGAGTTCCAATACTTTAACTATTTGAATAGGTTTTCAATAGCTACCCGTTCCAGAGAGTTGGTAAACATTAAGATTAGTGATTTAGACCTAGAAAACTGTAAAGTCCGTTTACAAGTATTTTGCAGTAATTGACTCCTTGCAGTTTCTCAAGTTACCAGGTGTTCCTTCAAAAAGAATCTGTCCGCCTCTGCTGCCGCCCTCAACACCTACGTCAATAATCCAATCGGCATTACGAATTACATCCAGGTTATGTTCTATGACAATTACTGTATTGCCTTTGTCAACAAGACGGTCAATAATAGTCAAAATACCGGTAATATCGGACATATGTAACCCAGTTGTAGGCTCGTCCATTATATAGATATTGCCCTTTTTGCTTAATTCCTTGGCAAGCTTTAAACGTTGACATTCTCCGCCGGAAAGGGTGTCTAACGGCTGTCCCAGCGTCATATAATGCAGACCGACATCGACTATATACTTCAGCTTATTTTTGATTTGTTTTTGAACAAAAAAATCAACCGCTTCTGCAATGGTCATATCAAGTACTTCAACAATGGTCTTACCATTGTATTTATACTCCAAAGCCTCATGCTTATACCGTTTACCGCCGCATTCCTCACAGATGGTTTCAACAGAATCCATGAAAGAAAGATCTGTTTCTATATAACCTCGCCCTTTACAAGCCTCGCATGCACCCTCTGAATTATAACTGAATAATCCAGCGCTTACTTTGTTTCCATCAGCAAACAATTTTCGTATTTCATCCATGATGCCAGTAAAGGTCGCTGGATTTGAACGTAAATTTACACTGACTGCGGACTGGTCGATAATGATGGCATCTTTAAATTCCTTTGCAAAGACACCATTAACAAGCGTAGACTTGCCGGAGCCAGCAACTCCTGTAACAACAGTGAATATACCTATAGGTATTCGTGAACTGACATTTTTCAAATTGTGTAAACTACTCTTTTTCGTTTCATAGAAATCTTTACTTGTCCTTGGCTTACTCTTAATCGGCAAGCTCCTGACCATATATTCTCCTGTAAGCGTCTTGGATTTCAGAAGGTCGCTATAGCTGCCCTCAAACACGATCCTACCGCCGTTTGAGCCTGCTTGTGGCCCAACATCGACGATGTAATCGGCAACCTTTATGACATCAGGGTCATGCTCTACCACGATTACCGTATTGCCTTTATCTCGCAATTTAACCAGCAGTTCGTTAAGCCTGTGCACATCTCTGGGGTGTAATCCGATGCTTGGCTCATCGAAAATATACATGACATCCGTCAAGCTGCTGGTAAGGTGCTTGACCATTTTAACACGCTGCGATTCACCGCCGGATAATGTGGAAGTTTCTCTATCCAAGCTTACATAATCCAGCCCAATCTGTATTAAATCATTCAACCGCTCAGTCAGATTTTTAATAATAGGCTTTACGCCATTATCATTAATTTTTTGTATTAATTCCAGAAGCTCATCCACCTGCAGAGCCGTAAAATCTGCAATAGAATATCCCATGATTTTCGACGTTAATACACTTACGTTATATCGTTTGCCCCCGCAATCATGGCACTGCTGTTCAGTGACGAATGGCTCAATTTTCTTTTTTGATGCCTCCGATTTTTCAAACTCGGTTTTGATGTTCTGCATTATGAATTTCTCAACCAGACCTGCATATGTGGTGTTTATTCCTTCAATGACCGAATTAATTTTCTCCGGTTTACAATATACAAGCTTGTCATATTCCTCTTTGGAATAATCTTTGATTTTTTTGTCACAATCAAAAAAGCCTGATGAGGCATACATTTTCCACTGCCAATTACCCGGTTTGTAGCCCGGCAACAAAATCGCCCCTTCGTTTAACGACTTTTCTTTATCCAAAGCTTTGTCAAGATCAAGTGTTACTATCCTTCCGATCCCCTCACAGATCTTGCACATTCCATTTGGGTCATTAAACGAAAAATAATTGGAAGGGCCAATATGCGGCTGCCCGATTCGTGAAAACAGCAGTCTGAGTAATGGATTGATATCCGTTATTGTACCGAGAGTTGAACGTGAGTTGCCGCCTATCCTCTTTTGATCAACCGTAATCGCCAACGATAGGTTTTCGATGGCATCAACATCCGGATGACCATGCTTGGGTAAATAAATTTGAATAAATTTGCTAAAGGTTTCATTCAATTGCCGGCCAGCTTCCTGGGCAATCGTGTCAAATACAATCGATGACTTGCCCGACCCTGACACTCCAGTAAAAATTGTTATTTTCTTTTTCGGGATCTTCAAACTGATATTCTTTAAGTTATTCTCACGTGCACCTACTATCTCGATATACTCATGTTCCATATTCGGTCTCCTTATGTGTCAAAGCCGAGTTCTTCTTAAACTAACCATTAGAGTCCGTCTGAAGCCCTTATGACTTTAAATCTTTAATATTTCTACCATTACTTGATGGCTCATTTTTTTACATCCTGGATTGCACTTTCATATGAGTCTATAAATTGCGTTTGTCCTCAAGTATACTATCATTCTCAATATTCAGTATTTCTGTTGAAGGCTTAAATCTCGTAACAAAATTAGTGTACTCCTCCACAACTCTTTTCATACTTCCAGAAAAAAGGCCTAAAATTCGATTTGTACAAACCAAGCAGTACCGGCAAACATAGAAATTACTATTACGAAAATAGTTCGATAAAGAACGTCGCTATCTATTTTCCCGGTTTTTTCATCTCATTGAATCTTTCTTCGGCGGCCTTAATAGCATCAATACCTGTTTTGCATAGAACATTAATCCCTTTAACGATTGTAACAATGTTAAAAGCTTCCACTAATTCCTTCACTGTTAGTCCCGCCTCAATGGCAGCTACGGCATGCGCCTTAGCTCCACTGGCCTCATCATCCAACGAATCTAATATAGTGAAAATTAGTTCTACTGTCTTCTTTGGTAATTCACCATCCTGAACTGATTTACGCATTGTGAAGTAACCTTCCAAAGCATCCGGCGAATACCTCGATAAAATATCAGCAAAGGGAGGTTCCCATTTAAGTTCCTCTCTGTAATATCTTAAAATATCTTTGCTCTTCTCCACTCACAATCACCTCAAAACAATGGTCATTAAGTTCAGATTAAATAATCCAATTCAAAATGAATATTTTAGCAAATGCAGTTCGTCTTCTTTTAGAAAATTGGTTACTTTCTTTTGGATAGTTCACTTATTTATTTATGATGCAATACTTTTTCGATCTGTCCGAGATAAAATCTATGGAATGTTGATGATTCTTTATAATATTCTTTAAACAACTGCTGCGAATCAAAATTATCCTTTTGTACATCCGTATGATAAACTTTTCTGCACACGAAAATTGTTTTTGCCTCTTCAAAAATAACGGTGTTTTCAAAGGGGATAGGATGCAGCCCTGACTCTGTCACCTTATCACATTCATTGCCATGCATTCTTCCACAGATTTGTAAAGCGGGATGGTGAGGAACATCAAAAAAAGACACCGTAAAGTAATCGTTGTCCTCTAAAAATTGATAGGAATACCTGTCCGGGTGAACATATACCTGCATCATTGGTTTGAGGAAAAATTTTCCACACATAACACCGGTAATAGTCATCATGTTAAATTTGTCCTTCGTTCCGGCAGTTAGAAGCGCCCAATCATCTACTTTGGTAAATGGATTAAAATCAAACTGTCTTAAAGGTATTTCCTCAAAACTCACCAAAATCACTCCTTTGTCTTAAATGGGTCCTCTTCAAAGTTTCCGTAAAGAATTAAAGCAAAGCCAAAAATATTGGCAAAGGGATATCTTTGCCATGTAAAAAAGGCTGCATAGAGGGCATATTGTCTTTGTTACATTAAAGGTTCCTTTGCCACAAAAAGATAAAATTATGACGATAATCAATCCCTTGAAAAAGCAAATAAGATAGGTTTGGTTGAACATTAAATCTGTGGAGACTGCGCTAAATATGCATACTTTCTTGGTCATTCATTGAATATCCATCACTTCGAACATCCGTCATTTTTAATGTATTATCGTTTGTTACAATAGTTTTTAGTTTTTTAACTGTCCCATAAGCTTCTTTCAATGAAAGCTTTTCTCCCCTCCCGGAAATAACCCATAAAGTTTTATATCCCTTAGGGATTGTAAGAAGCTTTTCTTCACCTTTGCCATCGGTAAAATAGACTAACAAATTAACCTTATGATGATTAGCATATTCAAAAACCGGGGTGAATTTAGTGCTTCCTCTTATATTAAGTCTATCTTTTATATCTTTTAGAGATCTGATATTATACACTCGTCTGATTTCATTATCACATTCTATCATCGTAATTTCATGATTATAATTTTTAACGATAGCCAGGACTTCTTTGAGAGCTTGATTAAATTCTTGATCACTGATGCTTCCACTGATATCAAGGGCGACAACAATTTTGGCTTTATGACTCCTGAGTTGACCTCTTAAATCCAATCTATCGGGTTGTCTTCTGTTCCTTCGGGTTATGGTCTTTTTTTTATTGCTTTCAACAGACCCCAACAACCGCTTAAGATATAAATTCCAAGGCAATTCACCCTTGCTGTTTTTAAGAGAGGATACCATACTTTCTAAATAATCTGGAATGCTGCCTTTTTGGGCATTGTCAATAAACTTCTCAGTAAATTCTTGAAGTGTTTTTTCATCGATATCACTGGAATCTTCCCAAATGTCATGGGTTTTTTCAGGATTATAATCGGTTTCTATTTTTTCATCCCTGTTACTGTCATCATCTTCATCGGGAATACTATCATCTGCCTCATCTTCATCTGCTTCCAGTAAGTCCAGGGCAGTTTGAATTTCTTCCACATAATATTCAAAAGGCTTAAAAGGTAGGAGCGTTAAAGAATAATTCAAATTTACCCATTCTAAGGTCATCGAATAGGGTGGCAGATAATCCAAATAGGTATTGACGACGATATTCATTGCCATATTAATTGCTAATCTGCTGTAGCCGCCCTTAAATTCTTGGGCTCTTATTAAATGCAGAGATAATACATGAAGTATTTCATGTTTAATGGTACTTTCCATTTGCTTGAGATTAAGATTCAGAAATATTATTGGATTAAAATATAGAACATAGTTAGCCTTTTTGAAATTCACAGCAGTAGGGCTGCTGATGTCAAATCGTATTTCTCGGGACATTTGCATCAAAAAATAGCCATAGAAATTATCTTTGTCTTCCATAAGACTTAGATTAACTTTATCGACAAGGCTGAAAAATTCTTGTTTAAACTCTAGAGGCATATTAATTTGGGCATGACCATATTGGCGTTTGGCATTAAAAAAATCATTAATAATGAGATCTGCTTTTTCGTAAAGTCCTTTAACCTGGTTATCAAAATAAGTTTCCATAGCTTATCACCTGATTAAACGATAAGATTCAAAATATGATTCGATAAACGCTTCATTTTCTATAGCAAGTTTATACACTTCAGGATAACTGTTTTTTATATCCTTCATGATTCCTATCTTTAAATCCACAGGATATAGTTGTAAAAACTCAATCAGCTTGTTTATATAAAAACTTGAATTATCACGATCATTTAATATGTTTGCTTCTAGGTTTTTGAGAATATTCCTGGCAGATAGATAAAGTCTGGTATGACTTTCGCTATTTACTCTTTCTCCCATGGAATCATTAAGAGAGTTTCCTGAAAAAACATCTTCATAAGATATAAGAGAAGGATAATCGGATTCGACAAAGCTCACAAACTCTTCAGCTATTAATCTCCCGACATTTCCTTTGACAACATTTAAAAACACGGACCTGGGTATGGAATCTTTTTTCTCCTTATATAGTTTATAACTGCTGGAAATTCTCTCATAGCTTCTGGGAGTTGCTCTTAGATCATCTTCATTGATCTTATGCAAATAATCAGGGAAGGTGGAAATAAATTCGGTAACCTTTAGCTCAATTCCGGACTCTATGGCCCAATCGATCCACTGATTATAATCAGGCTCCATGTATAACCAGACAAATCTATTTTCTTGGGCTGCATCCATATCGACAACCTGGTAATCAAAATCCGAACCATATTTACTGGAAGGATTCATAGCGGCTAATATTTTTACACCATCAGGTAACTGATAGCCGTTGATTTCTCTATTTAAGATTAAATTCATAAGCTCCTGTTGTACTGTATGTTCACAACGATTGATTTCGTCGATAAATAAAAGAACTGTTTTCCCTTGAGATATTTCTTCATCGATTTCCCTTAGCTTATGGTGAACGGCATAAACTGTCGCTTTCTTTTCAATTGGGTCTGCTTTATGATTGATGCCTGCATAAGATTCTATCGTTGGCAGACCACCTATCTCACCCTCTTTAAGGAGATTCCCATTGATAACAATTAAACTCCAATGATTTTCTTGAGCAATTTCCTTGGCTAAAGCTGTTTTTCCGATTCCGCTTTCGCCAACGATTAAAGGTACTTCTCCAGTCGATAGTACTAAGTCAACACTTTTTAAGGTATCTGTGAAATTCATGATGTTTCACTCCTACAGCATCTTCAGCTTTTCATCAACAGCTATTTTTTTTGCCTTTTTACTTCCATATTCATAAATAAACATCATCTTATCGCTGGGCATAATGTCACAATCTTTATCGGTACTACAGTTCAAATAATCTCTCACGTAATTTTCCTCAACATCCTCCTTAGATAAGGAGTCCTTTAACACTTGTTCTAATTCCTCTTTAGATATTTCTTTCATAACATATTTAATCACTAAAATATTGGCTTTTAAGAATTCTAAGATTTTACGTTTATCTAACTCATTGATAAAGGTAATAGCCCTCTCATTATGCTTGATAGCTATAAGCTCTGCATTATAGGTTGGAGAATTTATATATCTTAAGGCATCATAACTGATTTTTACTGCCTCTTCTTGTACATGCTCGCAAGGTTCATTAATAAACTTTATGGAATCGTAATTCTTTTGCACCGCTAATAACTGTAACTCCTCACTGGGATTATGAACATATTTAATCGCCCAGCCGGCTTGATTGATCGCTGATTTGATTAACCGATCATTGGGATTCTTAAGATACTCTAAGTTAATCCAGCTATCATTGATCGCCTTGATCATCATATCTTCGGTAGGGTCATTGATAAATTGAATCGCTCGACTGTTATTGTTGACAGCTAATTCCTGCATCTCTCTTGTTGGGTTTTCTATATATTTTAAGGTAAGTCCATTTTGTTTAACGGCCAACAACTTTATCTCATCCGTAGGATTATTTATATAGGCGATAGCATTAGGGTTATTCTTGATCATTTCAATAAGCTTTGACTTTTCCATAATGTTACGTTCCTTCTGCCATTAGTTTTATGATTACTTAGTATAAATAATATACCTTCTAAGTTAAACTAAAGGGAATAGTTATACCATGTATAAAAAAAGGTCTATCAAACCTACTGAAACATGACAGGAATGTAAGAATTAATCTCCAAAACCTGATGGAAATGAGTCCATCGGGTTGATAGAACGGAAATAGCTTCTAAGGGGTTTCGAGGTTTTCAGGAAGGTTCATGTTGTGTTTTATGTTTCCTTGGACGTATGTACTAAGGAAACTTTTTGCTTAAGGGGGCGCACTTCTGCGCATAAATATACAATTGCGCGGAAAGAACAAGAGTTTTGCGCAATTGTATAGGCGCTTTGGGGCAACGTCCCCCTCATCTCCACCAAATAAACTTTTTCAGTCAAGGTGCGTAGAATCCTATAGTATTGATCAGCCCTTTACCCACTTTGCCACCACAAACCCAGGATTTCCTTCCCTTTTCTCCTCGATAGAAAGCGCCTCAGATGTTGTTTGAACATTCGGTGGGAAGAATAGACATTCTCCAATTTGAGCCGATGCACCGATTTGCCAGGAACATATTTCCTCTTTGGTATAAAGAGCAGCACGGGCGAAGACAGAAGTGGGTTTGTTACGAGATGCCTCCGCATAGTATTCACTCCAGGCACTCATGCCGGCGATGACTCCGATCATTATACAGCCCCCGGGCTTTAAACAACTAAAAAGTTTTTTCAAGACTTTTTCTGGTTCAGGTACGAATTCAAAGGCGGTCATGGAAAAAATCCCATCATAAGTTTCAAGTTGATCAAGAATTTCTGTAATATCAGCATGCCACCAGTGAACATGATTAGCTTTTGAAGTGTTCTCCTCAATCGCCGCTATTTTCTTTTGGGCCAGAGCCATCATTTCACCGGAGATATCGACAGCAGTGACCTCATATCCCTCTTGCACAAGCCAGCTCGTATATTGTCCAGTACCACATCCGATCTCAAGAACCTTTGGACCCGGTGCCTTAAACATAGACTGAGCCAAGTGACGTTCAACTTGATCAGATACTGATCCAAGCTCAGTATCATACCAGGAATCATAACGTGGAGCAACGTGGTCAAAAAGTGCTTCGTTCATTTGCAATCATCACCCTTGTCTATAGTTTATACTTTTCGTAGTTCTTATGTCCTATTTCCTATTTTTATTTGTAACTTTCTACTTTTTGCTTTAAATTCCTCCTTCCACTTTCCCTTTTCCTTAAAGTCCGATAATTCAATATGCAAGAATTTGCTAATAGCAAAAAGCACAGGCAAAATAACTTGACCTGTGCTATAAGTGGGGTTAACTCTTCCGTCAGAAGTTGATTCAAGACCATTGTCAACTCAGGAGCTAAATATTATTCTCTTCTAATAATCTTTTATAATAAAAATTACTGGTATATAAAGCTGCGGCAGGATTATGCCCCGTAACTCTGTCTTTAGTAATTAGAGTTGTTACTATTGCTTCAGAATACTTTATGAACAATGAATCATGTCCAACACATAAACCATTAATAACATTTAAGTCCGTTTTAGCTTCATTTAGCAGCTTAGCTTGTAAAACAGGATTGCATATCCCTTCAAAACAATCCTTTTGTAATTTTAATTCATTTGGAATCCCAATTTCCGTTTTATCAACTGAGCCAACTTTACAGATTACACAATAACACTCTAATCCTTTTGCCTTTAAAATTTTGCTGAATATCTTTGCTTCATTAAGTAAGCCAACACAAGTAGCAATCCCTATTTTTTTTGCCCCTATTCGCTTGGCAAAAGCAATAATTTCTTCAGCACGTGTCAATTTACCATAATAAGTACCTTCTATTTCAGCAGCCGTTTTTGCCAGCTTTGCTACTAAGTCATCTCCCTTATACAAATTGAGGCATTCATCAATTAATTCTTGTCGAGTATGAGTAGTCAAACAAAAGCTCGGAAATTTGCTGTCTTGGTGAAAACAATTTGCTGCGCCACAATCACTGCAGCTGAAAGATTTCATTTCCTCTTTATCCATGTTTATCCCTCCAGAATTATATTAGTGATGTGAATTTATTGGATCATTCCCATCGAATACGCTTCACGCAGTTGCTTCTTGTCAATCTTTCCAGTTGAGTTTAATGGGAGTTTTTCCATAAACACAACCTTACGAGGACATTTATAGTTAGCCAAATGTTCACGACAGTGGGAAATTATTTCAGAAGCAGAAGATGTTAGTTCTGCTTTTAGTGCAATGACAGCAAGGGGAACCTCCCCCCTTTTCGCATCGTGAATACCAATAATAGCTGCATCTGCTACTTTAGGGTGTGTGTACAGGCATTCTTCTACTTCACGTGGATAAACATTTAAACCGCCAACAATCAACATGTCCTTTTTTCGATCAACGATAAAAACATATCCATCCTTATCCACTTTCCCTAAATCACCGGTATGAAGCCACCCGCCCTTCAATGCTTCAGCAGTTGCCTCAGGAAGGTTAAGATAACTCTGCATGACATTATCGCCTAGAATACATATCTCACCAACTTCACCAACAGGCATTTTCAGATCATTTTCATCCACAATATTCACGGATACACCTTCTAATGGAAGCCCTACTGAACCAACTTTACGAAGCTCCGGAGGATTCACATAAGATACGGGTGAGGTTTCAGTAGGTCCATTGCCTTCCAAAATGATGATGTTATGCTTTTGTTCATAGGCTTGTATAATCTCTACAGGCATTGGTGCACCTCCTGAGACACATAAGCGCAAGGACGATAAATCATAGTCATTAGTGTTGGCTAATACTGTTAATAGGGCGTTAAACATTGCGGGTACTCCACAAAACACTGAGATATTCCTTTTTTTAATCTCTTTTAAGATAATTCCAGGGTGGAATTGGGCGACAACAGTGATGCTTCCCCCCGTATATATCGGTGCAAGGATAGCTCCCATCTGGCAGAAAGAATGAAATACCGGCAGAATGCAAAGGTGATTATCTTCAAAATTAAATTTAATACGTTTTACAGAGGCAATACAATCGAAGGCTAGATTACCGTGAGATAATAGTGCTCCCTTTGGCCTCCCTGTTGTACCTGACGTATAAAGGCAGGATGCAATGTCTTTATCCTTAATATCCAATTCAACAGGCTTTGATTTTTTATTGATGATGTCCTTATATGACACTATACGATCACTTGAAACTTCACTGCCAATTACAATGACCTTCTTTATGCTTGCTATCTGATTCCATACACTTTGGACAAGATTGATAAATGGCAGAGTTGTAACTAGAATTACGGGATTTGAATCGTTAAGTATATACTTTAACTCTTCACCTTTGAATAACGGGTTGATTGGAATAACAACACCACCCGCTCTTGTTGCCGCAAAATAGAAACGTATAAAATCAGGAGTATTTCCAAGCAGCAACCCTACCATTTGTCCTCGTTTTAAACCTAAATTCAAAAGTCCTTGTGCCAGATTGTCTACTTCATGGTCAAGCTGTTCATACGTAATTTCCTGTTCTTCGAAGTATACTGCTATTTTCTTAGGATGTTCTTTAGCTGTGTTACGTAGAATATTTGCTACTGACATAAATTTCTCCCCCATAACTTTTAAGTACATTAGTATCTATTGTACACTTTTATCAGTGAAACATCATGAATGGTTAACCCGCTTTTGACACAAGGGTCTGTATACTCCATATGGACTCATAGTTCTCTATTGGCAACTAATTTCCCTTCCATATCAGCTTCTATAGGAAAGAAATGGTGTTAGATCATCTTCTAGACATATTCCCATAAAAAATTATCCCTCGATGTTGAACAGTATAGGCCTTTTTCCTAACTGTTTCATTAGAGGGATAATAACTGGTAATTTGTCCTTGACGATGTTATCCAAAATAAGCCAATAATGACTTCTGTTCGATAAAATTAATTCCAATTTATGTTTGGGTCCGTATCAAATCTTACTTGATTTATTTCTTATTACGGAAAGATTTAAAGATACTTTCATGGAAACCCTTCTTATTGAAAATCAGTTACTCGGCATACCTTGCGAGTACAGTCCCTATAAGTAAGGCCCAAGCAGGGGCACTAATATGAAAAAGAGAAATATTAGATGCGGCAATGATAAAAGTAAATCCTGCACTTATTTTCATTGTCGGTTTAGAAAAGCCCGTATATAAGCTATTCCCAAACACACCAAGAAGTGCAAAACCCACCAAAATTGAATCAAATGCTTTGGGTAATGACTGAATCACAGGCACTAGATACCAGGAAAACAAACCGAAAAATACAGTAATAATGCCTGCAACAGCAGAGCCAATATACCTTTTTTCTTTAGGCCCGGCTGCCTCATCTGAACAAATGGCCGACATCATTCCTGCGACGTTAGCAGATTGACCCCCAAAAAAACTTGCAAATAAAGAAAAAATCCCACTATAGGTTACGACTCTATTAACGGGTGGCTTAAAGTTATTTTGTTCTAGAGCACCTAGTCCAACTGCTGCATCATTACTTAAAATAAGCAATGCAAGAGGGATTGAAACAGTTAGAAAACTTAGGGTATTAAATTTTGGCCACTGAATTGTCGGCAAGATAAAAGATGTTGCGAAACCATTAACATTTAAAGGTTTGGTTAAAAATAATAGTACAAATGCCACAGCTATCGCTGCAACCATAGGAGGAACTCTCCGATCCCATTTATTAAACAAAAGATAGGAAATAAGAGCTAGGCCACCTATTACTGGTATCTGACTAATGGAAATAACGAAGTTTACCATATACTGAGTTATCATACCTGCCAACATCGCAGCTATTATTTGTTTGGGGACATATTGAAGTAATTTGGAAAAAACCCCGAAATATCCAGTCAAAAAAATTAGCAACGCTGCGAACATATATGATCCAATTAGCTCATGATAACCGAACTGTGATGTAACCGTTGCTAGGAAGGCAACTCCAGTAATGGAATGACCTGCAGTAATCGGCATTCGATAATACAGTGACATCAAAATACTAAGAATACCACCAAATACATAAACGGCAAACATCCAATAGACGGTTTGTTCTATGGTGAAATTTCCTTTGGCAGCAGCCTCTAAAATGATGGCCGGTGGGCCGGCCATCACCAATAAAGCCGCTACAATTCCAGAAGCAATATTTTTACTGTTCAAATCCCTTAAAGGATTTGAAGTTCCACTCCAATCCCCATGTTCCTTATGTTTAAGCATGCTTATTTCTCCTGTTCATTGTAGAATTCTTCATTTTTGTTAACTATGGTCAGTTAACAAAAATGAAGAATCTCACCTTGATAGCAATTTAGCCTATGTATAAATTTCGCAGACCCTTTTTGTTAATTTCAATTATTTTACGAATCATCCTCCCTTTTGCCTAATTTTCCTTAAAAATGGCTAGACCTCGCCCTTATCCCAAATTGTATATGGCTTTTTACAGCATTATATTTCAGCAGATATAGTCTTTCTAAGTATGCAATTAACAGGTTGTATCGTAAAGGGTTTTTTCAGTCTTCTAAATAAAAAAATTGCACGATATTTGATGCGATAATTACAAATAAAGCACCGCTTCTACGGCCTTCCCTCCATGCAAAAAGCACAGGCAGAATTGCTTGCCTGTACTATAAGTGGAGTTAACTCTCCCGTCCGAAAGCTTATTCGAACCTTGTTCACTTTTTGACTCCCTTGTCTAAGATGCTATTTAGCCTTGAAATAGTGCCAGGGATATCCTCGCTCCCGACAATCTCAGTGACTAAGGCCACTGTCTTAGCACCGTTTCTAACCACTTCAGGTAAGTTATGTTCCTTAATTCCGCCGATTGCAACAAACGGAACATCCAAGTTTTTAACCACATAGCGCAAATACTCTACGCCTACTGGGTCACAGACGTCGGTTTTGGTCTGAGTACTATAAATTGGGCCAACACCAATATAATCAGCTCCCCCGTACTGCAGCTTGAGCCTGTTCGGGGAATGCGTAGATAAACCAATGATGCGTTTCGATCCTACAATCTTTCGCACGATATCAATCGGAAGATCGTCTTGGCCTATGTGTACACCATCTGCATCCACGGCTAATGCTAAATCAAGATAATCATTGACAATGAAGATCGCCCCGGCTTCACGAGTCATTTTTCTTAAAGCTAAGCATTCCTCGTACATGGCCTTCGGCTTTTTTGATTTTTCACGATACTGAAGAATTTTTATACCACTTTTCAAAATCTGTTCTGACACCTCAATATTGCTTCGACCCAAAGAATGCGGTGCGGAGGTGAGAGCGTAAATCCCACTTGGTAGCAGCATGACCATTAAGCCTCCTGTCCTAAAATCCAGGTTAATACGGTATCGGCCTCTTTTGCTGCGGCAATGCCTACTCGAGGGGACATGGGCGGTTTATGCTCTGCTGCTTCGGATTTAAGATCCCCTATAATGACAAGCTTAGAATTAATCTGATGGGTTGTCAGGGCATCGGCATCTCCCCAACCTGCAAGTCCCGAAGCACTGACGACTTGTTTTCCGAGTCGAATGGCCGCTTCGACAAAAAATTTTTTAACTTCAGCTTTGTCAAAAGCCTCAATCCAAAGATCGCAGTCCGCAAAAAGTGACGATACATTGTCCTTCGTTATTCTCGTGGTATCAATTCCAAGTTGTAACTCAGGATTGATTCGTTTTAAGTTTTCGGCTAAGGCCTCTACTTTAAACCATCCTACTTGATCGGCAAAATAAAATTGTCGGTTTAGATTACTGGGTTCGATTCGGTCAAAATCTACGATCAAAAGGTTTTGACATCCGGATCGAACAAGATGCATGGCAGCATTTGAACCTAAGCCTCCAGCGCCACCGATCCCTATCTTTACTCTGGTGAGACGCAATAGACGTTCTTCGCCTAAGGTTTTTTTTAAGCTGTTAATAAGAGGGTTCATAGTTTAAGCCTCTCTCTGTCGCGAACGTTAACCCAGTCACAAAATACTGGCTGATATCCCTTAGTCCGCAACATCTTCACGACCTCTTCAACAGAACGCTCATCCGATACCTCAAATTGTGCACTCCCAGCTTCTGTTGTCTCTGAATAGCCTCCTACAGACGTCAATGAACCAGCTGAAAGTTTGGTAATTCCAAGCGGTAATAAGGAATCACGCATTGAAGCACTTTCTCTTGTGGAAAGTGTGATACCTGCTCGTGGTAAAAACAAGCGATAAGCGAGAAGAATCTGCACAAGTTCTGTATCCGTAATGGGATATTGAGGTTTATAGGAACCAACATGCGGGCGCATCCGTGGGGCAGATACAGCAACTTCCGTTCCCGGATACGTTCTCTGCAAATAACTTGCGTGTAAACCTGTAAAGAACGCCTCTTTCCTCCACTCCCCTAAGCCAAGCAGTGCACCAATTGTTACACCGCTAAATCCTGCCTCACAAGCCCGTTCGGGTGCCTCTAACCGATAACGGTGAACACGTTTGGGGCCTGAGAGGTGCACAGAGGCATAAATATCCTCATTATAAACCTCTTGATAAATAGTCAAGGTGTCAATCCCCGCTTCATAAAGCTTATGATATTCTTCGGTTTCAAGAGGATAGACTTCAATTCCCAGCGACGCAAAATAGGGTCTGAGAATCTTAGCACACTCGGCAATGTACTCAGGGCTGCTAGCCTTGCGGCATTCCCCAGTTAGAAGCAACAAATGTTGAAGTCCCATCTCTGCTATTGCTTTAGCTTCGACCTCAACCTCCATAAAACTTAGCTTCCGGCGAACAATTTTGTTCTTTACATTATAGCTACAGTACACACACTGATTGGAGCAGAAGTTAGCCAGGTACAAAGGGGTAAAGAGAAGTATAGCTTTACCAAAGTTTTGGAGGGTGATTCGATGAGCCTTTTGAGCCATTTGCTCCAAATAAGGCGTGGCTGCAGGTGAAAGCAAGGCTAAGAAATCGAGTATATCCAGCCGTTCTTGACTAAGAGCTCGTTCAACATCAGCCGGGGTAAACTGTTCAAAGGAATAACGAGTTAATTCTTTCTGCCAAGACTTAAATTCATCGAAAAACAACGTCATTCCTCCCTTAAAAACCCTGTTAAGGGAGATGAGGCTTCGGCTTGTTCTCGACGAGCGCCCAGTCCAGCAAGATAAGCAGCTCTCCCTGCCTCGACGGCCAACCGGAATGCCCTGGCCATGTCCACAGGCTGATTAGCCGTGGCGATTGCCGTATTGACAAGCACTGCAGCTGCGCCCATTTCAAGGGCTTCCGCTGCTTCCGATGGACGACCAATACCCGCATCGACGATAATGGGTACCGATATCTCTTCAATCAGAATCCGTATCAGTTCCCGCGTTTGCAAGCCACGATTACTCCCAATCGGGGCCCCTAAAGGCATGACAGCGGCAGCACCGGCGCTTTCTAATCGTTTTGCCGTTCCTAAATCTGGATTCATGTACGGAAGAACCACAAACCCTTCTTTGACGAGCTTCTCTGTGGCAATTAAGGTTTCCGGGTTATCAGGCAATAAATAGCGTTGGTCCTGGATGACCTCAACCTTTATCCAATTTCCGCAACCGGCAGCTTTTGCTAGACGGGCGATTCGAATCGCGTCCTCTGCCGTACGGGCTCCGGAAGTATTCGGAAGCAAGGTGATGCCTTCGGGGATATAATTAAGAATATTCTCTTGAGGATCTTTCCAGTCCACCCGACGTAAAGCCATCGTAACAACTTGGGTTCCAGAGGCTTCAATGACCTGTGGAACAATTTCGTGGGAGGAAAACTTACCCGTGCCTGTCAGCAAGCGGCTTCTGAGTTTCTTACCGCCAATCTCAAAAGAATCTATACTCTGTTCAGGATCAACAACTTGTTGCATAAACGATCTCACCTTTCACTTTTACGTTACCGTTCAAATTCTTAACTCTTGTTCGGTAAAAATGAAATCAGCCCCCACCGACGAATTTCAAAATCTCAAGTTGGTCGCCCTGTGTTAAGACAATAGTTCTCCAGTGTTCCTCGGGTATAATCTCTCCATTGTACTCGATAATCACTGTGTTATTCGGGATGTTTTGCTCATCAACCCACTTTTGCAGACCAATGCTTTCTGTTAACTCGACCGTTTCCCCATTAATCTTAACGTTCAAAGTCCATCCTCCTCAGTAGAAGCACTTAATCATCGCCTTTTTGATATCTCATTATTGATCCACATTCGAATTATCCCGGCCCAAAGGCTGTTCCTGAACCTGTTTAATCTTTAAAATACATTGTTAAATTAGTTAATTCCTACCTTAATGCAGCATCGGGTGTGTTTGAAAATCATAAGATTTTGTTCATAAGTCTCATTGGACACATTTCTCCACACATAGTACAGCTGTCTTCATGAGTTGGAGAGGATTCCCTCCGATAACGTTCTGCTTTTTCACGATCAATTGCTAAATCAAACATAGTTGGCCAATCCAACGCTTGTCTTGCTTTACTCATTTTTAGATCCCAATCAGCAGCACCAGGGATTCCTTTTGCAATGTCCGCTGCATGAGCTGCAATTTTAGTCGCTATTATTCCTTCTTTCATATCATCGAGAGAAGGAAGACGAAGATGTTCTGCTGGGGTCACATAACATAAGAAATCTGCTCCTGATGCGGCAGCTATTGCACCACCAATTGCACTGGTGATGTGATCATAACCGGGAGCGATATCCGTAACTACTGGGCCTAACACATAGAAAGGTGCGTTATGACATAATTTCTTTTCTAATAACATATTAGCTTTTATTTCATTGAGAGGGATATGGCCGGGGCCTTCGATCATAACCTGAACGTTCTTCTCCCACGCACGCAGGGTCAATTCGCCCATCACAATAAGTTCTTCAATTTGCGAAGGATCAGTGGCATCTGCCAGTGATCCTGGACGACAACCGTCCCCTAAGCTTAGGGTTACATCGTACTTCGCACAAATTTCCAGTAAATCGTCAAAGTACTCATAAAAAGGATTCTCTCTATTAGTTAATTCCATCCAGGCAAACAGTAAAGAGCCTCCACGGGAAACAATATTGGTGATTCTTTTGTTCCGTCGAAAATGGGTCGCTGTTTGGCGGTTGAGCCCTGCATGTATTGTCATGAAATCTACACCATCACGTGCATGTTTTTCAACGACCGACAGAAACTCTTCTACGGTAATATCTTCCAGTTTTTTCTCCAAAAAACCGATCGCGTCATACATAGGAACTGTACCTATCATAGCTGGAGACATGTCGATAAGGCGGGCACGAAATTCTGCAGTCTTGCCGTAGTTGCTCAAATCCATAATAGCTTCAGCTTTCATGTTAATAGCTGTTTGTACTTTTTTTAGTTCCAGGTCAATATTCGCACAATCTTTGGATATTCCTAGGTTTACATTAACCTTTGTTCTGAGGCCTTGACCAACACCTTCAGGGCTTAAACTATGGTGGTTAATATTAGCAGGAATAACGACGGTGCCTTCGGCGACACGTAAACGTATATCTTCGGGTGTTTGATTCTCTTTTTGAGCAACAATTTTCATAGCTTCAGTAATCTCGCCTCGTTTGGCAGCAGCCATTTGTGTAGTCATGATAATAGTACCTCCTCAATTATTTTAGGTTTCATTTTGTTATTAAGGTTAACTAAATATGTTATGAAGGCTTCCTCGTTCCCCCTTTTATTTCGGATTTTCTAGAAGTGCAAAAAGAAAGCTATCTAAGCCCATAAGGGGTACTCCTAGCAAATAATAGTTTTTTAAAAGTCTTAATTAAGCAGATTGACTATTGAGCATTAGCTTATCAAGACATACACTTGATTTTAGCGGATATTGTTCATTAAAACAGGCTAAACAGACTTCTTGAGCGATAAGTGATTTGAGTAAACCGTCTTGTGATAAATAATACAGTGAGTCCGCCCCAATATATTGGCATATCTTGTCTACCGACATATGCGCTGCAATTAATTCCGTTTGTTCACTAATATCGACCCCGTAATAACATGGAAATTGCACTGGAGGAGAAGCAATAAGCAGATGCACTTCTCTAGCGCCAGCCTCACGAATAAGTTTAACTAGCTTAACACTGGTAGTTCCACGTACCAGGGAATCATCAATCATTAATACACGTTTTGAGCGTATAACCTCTGGTTGCACTCTTAAGGTCTTCACCACCATAAGTTCTCTTAACGTTTGAGTGGGTTGTATGAATGAGCGTTCATTCTGAGTAATTTTGAATATAGCCTCTTCTAAGGGTAGCTGCCTAGCAGAAGCATAACCTAAGGCCGCGTGGCGTCCGGAGCGAGGGACGGGGATAACTACATCAGCATCTACAGGGTATTCTCTGGCTAATTCTTGTCCCATACGGAAACGACTCATTTCAACGTTAACACTATCAATGGTACTGGATGGATGTGCGAAATAGATATATTCAAATGCACAACAACACTTTCTTTGAGTTTGAAAAATTTGATGGGATTTAAATCCGGTCTCATTAATGATTATCATCTCTCCGGGAGCAACATCTCTGATAAAAGTTGCTCCAATTGATTGTAATGCAAAGCTTTCAGAGGCTATGCAGTAAGCATTTCCAAAACGTCCTATGCAGAGTGGCCGAAAACCCAGTGGGTCTCGTATACCAATCAAGGCGTTTTTTGTCATGATAACTAATGAATACGCTCCGTTTAATTTACACAGAGCTTTAGAAATAGCATTTTCTAAAGAAGTAACTTGGTCATTTATCAAATGTAAAATTACTTCACTATCTGCTGTACTTTCAAAACGGTGACCGGCTTGAGCAAGAGATATGCGTAGTTCTTTGGCATTTATGATATTGCCATTGTGGGCCAAAGCTATTTCTCCAAATTTAGTGGAGAGGGTTAGTGGTTGAGCATTGTCGATAAGATTCGAGCCCGTTGTAGAATAACGAACATGGCCTATTGCATTGCTTCCAGCCAAATTTGCAAGGATCTCATCATTGAAGACATCGGTAACTAAACCTAAAGCTTTAAAGGTTCTCATTGACATTTTATGAAATGACGCAATACCGCAAGACTCTTGTCCCCGATGTTGTAACGCTTTTAAGCCAGAAAAGGTCAAACTGGCAGCATCATCGTTTGTCCCAATAATGCCAAACACTCCACATTCTTCCTTTGGTTTTTCCTGTTCGCAATTCATCAGGAAACCCTCCCCAAACTAAATAAAAAACAGCTTACCCGTCGGTAAGCTGTCGTTTTGACTTACATAAATACACTTCAGTGAAGTCAATAATTGACGATTTTGCTTCCCTACGCTGGTATTAACCAGATCAGGTTCAAAGGGATAAGAGCATTGCTCTTTCTCAGCCACATTTGGGCACCCCCAGCACAATTAAATTATGACTTATTATACGACCTCATCTTCGAGATGTAAAGGTATACATTATACTATCAGAACAGCAATCCTCTTTTCCCTCCTCAATGAGTTCTACTCTGTCTAAGAGTAAGAGAATGCATAGCAACTTAACTCCCGCAAATAATAAGCCTATCACCAAAGAGGAGATGAGCTATATGAAACGTATTAAGGTTGGAATCGCATTTATTTCAATGTTCGGGTTAATATTAGGAACAGCCAGTATCGCAAACGCTGTCCCCAAATACAAAGTTCCTCAGGTAAAAACATTTCATAGTACAAAAAGTACACATCATCAGAACAAGGGCCAAACACCCAAATTAACAGTTCATAAGTCGGCTAAGTCAACTAAAACGCTTAAATCGGTAAAGCAGTTAAAAGATTAATATGTAAAGCTCTCGGCATATCAGATGCTGGGGGCTTATTTCTTTGCCAAAAACCACAAATCACAAGTGTTTATCAATTTTACTAAAAGTCAAAAGGATGCCACCATTTGATGGGTATTGCCTAACAGAAAGATGAAATTATTTTTATTTGACAGATGATGTAGATTTCTCTGTTTGAGAGCATAATCCATTGTTAGAATGACGGATATTGCAGAAAAGCTCGCACGCATTTTTGGAGTATGGTAATATATGGTATATTGATATTAAAGGGGGGGATTTATATTCGTATGATTTCAAATCGAAAACAATGGCCGGTTTTAATGACTATACTCCTAGGCTTGAGTATAGTACTTAATGGCTGTGGCAATTTAACTGCTGGGCTTTCCAAACAATCCACACCTACGGCAGCTATGCCTACCACTCTAGATTCAACCGATAAAACAATTCCATCGGTTCCTGTTACTCCTGAAGATACAACTAGTCAAACTCCAACCTCAAGTCAAAAACTTTCGGAATCTGTTAAAACAACACCATTAACATCAACAGAGAAAAGTAATCCATTAACTATAAGTAAAGCTAAGTACAATCAACTTAAATACGGTGACACATATGAAAAGATCAAAAGTTTATTAGGAGGTACCGGTGATATTGTGACTGAAAGTGGCACAAAGGGAAGCAAAGGTTACGCCGTAACCTATTTGTGTCACGTAAAATCTCCATCCGGAGCAGAAGTTTTTCTAGCCTTTAAAGACAACAAATTAGTTAATAAAATGGAGGTTAACTTGCAATAACAAGGCGATTGTTCTATTATTTATTCTTGAAACACCTCTTGATTGAGGTGTTTACTTTTTACGTACAGTTCCTTCTCCTTGTCTTTGAAAACTTTTGTTTGACGACATCTAAAAGTATGTAGATATACGTGTATGGCAAGACTTTAGGAATCTGCTATTAATATAAAGGGAGTCAACGCATGAACTACAAAGTTACCAAGGAAACTCCATATACATTAGATAAATTAGAAAATCGGTGGTCTGCGGTCCTTTTCGTTACAGGGATATTAATAATCGTTGGATTTTTGTACATAGACCGTGGTCAAGAAATTTCAAACGTCATACGCTCAACTGGTTGCCTGGGAAAAGTAACAGCTATCCTTCTTATTACTCTTCTAAGCATGACACCGATTCCCACAGAGAGCTTAACGATTATATGTTTAAAGTCATACGGGATTGTTTGGGGAACTTTTTACTCTTGGGTTGGCTCGACACTTAGTTCAATAGCAATTTATTGGTTGGTACAAAGTATTAAAGAACCGTTGTTGCACAGTATCATTTCTCAGGAACGTTTTAACCAAGTGAATGAATGGATTAAACGAAAAGGAACTATTGGGTTGGTTGTGGCAAGATTATTGCCTCTCCCCGCTTTTATTGTTAATTATATTACGGCTATGATCCCGGCTATCGACTTTTGGAGTTATCTCTGGACGGCAGCCCTAACCATTATTCCTTCTTATATAGCAACTGCCCTAGTATTCATGGGGATTTCTGCGAACTATAGAATTTGGCTGTTAGTAGGCAGTTTCGCCATGGTGATACTATGGATTTTCAGTTACCTTATGAGTCGTTATCCGATGGCAAAAGAAACCTTCTGATTTTTGTTTTTCAACATCAATCAACTTCTTATTGAGAATACCTCCCTTACTTGAGCTTAATTGTTAACTTCTATCACAAGATCTACATTTGGTTCCCGAACATTACTAGAGTTATCAGTAGAATGATTTTTACTTATATGATCAGTCTGTAATTGTTCTTTCGCTGACCCCTTGTTTTCTTATAGTAGGAGTATTTACCTTTATAAGTACTGGTTCGGTATCTCCATTACTAAATAACTTATAGGACGCATCTTTACAGACTTCAGGTTTAACTTTCCAGTAACTAATTCCCCCTTCAACCGAAAAGTTTCCAGGTAATGTTTCCGATACTATTTTAGTGTTTTTTATTTGGAACAAGTCATTTGCTAATTCAAGGGTTTGTCGTACTGTTAGATTTGTATCAATACACTTATAGAGTTGGGCGATAAGTAATGGAAATTTGGGTAAGACTTGAATTTGGCAACATTGGTTGGCCAAGGACTTCAATACTTCTTGTTGTCTTATAGTCCTGGTAATATCGCCCAATTGGTCTCGCCTAAAACGTACAAACTGAAGTACCTGATCTCCATTTAGATGTTGAACACCCTTATTTAAATTGATAATACCGTTTTCTTTATCTCCAGTTTCATAATGCATGTTCTTATCTACATTTATTGTAACGCCACCCAAATCATCGATGATCGTTTTAAATCCGTCAAAATTAGTTACAATGTAGCCATCGATATTTTCCCCTAATAGGGTTTCTAGTTTGGTAATTGTTGCTTTAGGTCCAGCTCCGAGCCGTGCAACGGCATTAATTTTCTGCGTACCAAATCCTGAAATATCAACTTGCGTATCTCTTGGAATAGATAATACTGATAATCTTTTCTTATCTTTGTCCAATTGTGCAACGATTATTGTATCCGTGTTTCCGATTGATTTCTCACCCGGTCTACGATCAACCCCTAAAAGTAATATTGTTAAGAGATGGGGATTTGCTGGTTGAGATGATTCCCTAAAGTTCGCATTAGTTTCATTACCCTTAGAGCTATTAGTTTCATGCCTTTTACTGGAAGATCCCCATGATTTAAATCTATTTGGCAATGGGTATTTGCTTTCGGTTAAAATCGTGTTAGATATGCATAAACCTAAACAAACAATAGCAACTGCAGAATAAATTAATCGTATTATATACTTACTTTTACTACCGTTATTTCTCATGATATTACCTCTAGCTTCTTACAATTATATATGGTTCTCATTATCCACATACAAAAATGGATAGCATATTCATTTTGCCCAATATTGGTGCAAATTAACTTAAACCGTGAAATTTCCGAAATAATGGTCAATAATAACCCGATAAAACAATTGAAACAACGCTACCAATCCGTTATCAAGTCAATGTAAAGTTGTCCGGAGGTATCCAGCTGGGCTAAGAATACCTCAGAAATCTCACTGACATTTTGGGCGTGCAATTGCGTCATTATCCAACTTTTAGTTATTCCTAATCTTTTTAAGCTTTCTTCTTCAAATCTGCCTTCTCTAACTAGGATAGTCGGTAGCCCTTCGTATTGAGTAGTTAAATGTAGATTCTCTGCAGTTATTGTTCGATAAAGCGGCTTCAGTAAAATACTTAGTTTCCCATCCGGTTCCATAATCGCAAATTCGATTTCCTTCAGATTAAACACTTTTTCTTCTCGTAACTTTATAAACAAGTTCTCAATAGACAGACGTAAACTTTTGAGGTTTTGTTCAAGTATTTTACCATTGGAAATGACAATTGTCGGACTCCCTTCAAAAACTTTACGGGCAAACCGGGATTTTAATGAAAAGAAAGTCATTAAATATGTCAATAAAAAGTAACCTAGAAGTGGAAAAATAAAATTAAACGGGCTGTCGTGTAGGTCGGTGGCTAAACTAGAAGCCATTTCTCCCACGGCGGCAATCGTTGCGACATTATAAATACTCAGTTCTCCAATTTGCTTCTTTCCTAATACTCTTAATCCAAGCCAAAGCATAAAGAAGGATAAAAGTATACGTAAAATGTTATTCATGATCATTTTTTATTATCACGCTCCACTCTTACCTACATTATCCCAATCTTCTTTCGCTTTATGTAAAACCGAATTATCTATACATCTACTGCCTTCGACTTATTGACCTTCTCTTTTGCTAGCCTTAAACTCTTAATATTATTGTCTTTTGCTCTGACGATGGCATCAACACCAACCCTCGATTATATTCTCCTATACGAGTAATAGCCTCCGCTATAAAGCGAAGGCTATTGATAATTTGGCTCTATTATCTTCTAGTACTCGAAAACATCCACTGGAACATCAATAGCTGAAGTATCCCCATCTATTACTATCTCCGCGACCGCCCAGACATTAGGGACTATATTGCGCACGTAGTACTTTGCTGTGGCTACTTTGCCAGAATAGAACTTATAATCAAAGTGATCAGGTCCAAGTTCTTTGGCTTTCTTATCAGCCAATACCGCTTGGTCAAGGATCTGCCTGCCACAGTAAAGCTGGGCAGTAGCGGTCAGGACCCGGCGGGAATAGAGCGGAATCATACTCATATTGGTCTTAGAATATTTGGCTAAAGCCTTAAGCATATCTTGATACGCATTTAGTGCCTTACCCAAGTTTGCAAATTCCTTGCTTAAAGCTTCATTGCCTTTATTAGCTTCATAGAAATCTACCATTTCTTGTACCCAAGAAGTAAATACTGAGCCACCCTTCATGTTCATCTTGCGGCCAACTAAATCCATTGATTGGATAAAGTTAGTGCCTTCCCAAATTGAGTAGATCTTCATGTCACGAGCGATTTGTGAAACGGGATACTCTTCGCAGTAGCCATAGCCGCCATACGACTGTATAGCTTCGCCAATGAGCCACCAGCCTTCATCAGAAGGATAAGCCTTACAAAGTGGAGTTGTTATTTCAACCAGATCGCTGGCCGCTTGTCTTACTGCTGGATCGGGATCGCGGTGTCTCTGGTCAAAAGCCAGATAAACTCTATACATCATGGCTCGCATAGCTTCAATATGAGCTTTGCCCATCATCAGAGTCCGTTTAATATCTTCATGGTTGATGATGGCTACCCGACCTGCCTTGGGATTGGTAATCAGGCGGCCCTGAACTCTTTGTTTAGCATTATCGCGTGCATTAGCAAAGGCATTGATTATACAAGACAGCGCCATATGACCGGTTTCCATGCGGGCCATGTTCATCATTTGGAACATCTGAGACATTCCTTCGCCCTTGCCCTCATTTTCACGTGGATCTATACCCAGTAACCAACCGCGACAATTTCCGTTTTCCCCGGCAGATAAAGCGGCAGTGACCGAACCATGTTGCCCCATCTTATGCTCAATACCAGTGTTTACAAAATCGTTATCTTCTAAGCTTCCATCTTCGTTGACCCACAACTTAGGGACTACAAACAGAGAAATACCGCTGGTGCCTGGTTTAACGCCTTCTACACGAGCTAGGTAGAGGTGAATGATATTTTCCGTAAAATCATTATTTCCGCCAGTTATAAATATCTTATTGCCTTTGATCTTAAAAATCCGCGGATCGTCGGTGGGATAAGCTTTAGATAGAATATCCCCTACATCAGACCCGGCACTGGGCTCGGTAAGACACATAGTACCGGACCATGTTCCATTCATCATCTTAGGAAGGAACATTGCTTTTAATTTCTCATCACCAAAGGTTTGGATCAAATTGGCAGCTCCGGAGGTCAGCAGAATATAGGGCATAAAGGTAGGGTTTGCTGCACAAATCAATTCCCAAACAGCTGCATACAACATTTCTGGCATTACCATGGCATCAGGGGAATTGTCTATATTGCTGGTACCCCAACCCTCTTCCTGCAGCTTGTGGAAAAGAGATCCAAAGCTTGGCGGAGTAGTTACCTTACCATCTGCAAAGGTAGCTGGATGGGTCTCGTTTTCGTCGTTGGTCGGTTCAATTACCGCTTTGCACATTTTTAGAACGGGCTCCAGAACTGATTTAATATCATCCTTGGAATAGTAGTCAGCAAATTGAGGATAGTTAAAAACACCCTCAGTGGGGAGCCATTCTTGAATGATAAATTCAAAATCCCGAATATTATTTATAGCAAAATTAGAAGCCATGTTTACATTCCTCCAATCTAATATTATCGTTCTATTTATAGTTCTTTGTCCATAAAGATGCCATAGCTGCTCCGCCACCAACGCAAAGGGAAGCGCCGATCAAAAATTCTTTCACTCGAATATTGGTGATCCGAGCATTTAGGATATCTTGTTTGATCGCACCCAAATTTTTTGGGCATCCGCTTCTTTTATTAGTTCCTCACGCAAATCGGGATGAGCAATATTGATCAAGGCTTCCGCCCTTTGCCATGTACTCTTACCCTTGAGCATTGCTATACCATATTCAGTGACAACATAATAATTAATGCTTCTAGGAACAGTAACAATCGCCCCGAGGGTCAAAGTGGGCTTGATACGCGATTGTAATTTACCCTCTTTGTCAACGAAGGTCGAAGTAAGACAAATCAGCCCCTTACCTCCCTTCGATTTATAGGACCCATAAATATAATCTAACTGACCTCCAGTTCCAGAAATATGTCTAATACCGGATGACTCTGAGGCGACCTGACCATATAGATCTACTTCTATAGCATTGTTAATGCAAAGCATATTGTCATTTTGGCAAATGATATCGGGATCGTTTGTATAATCGACTGGGTAACTTGCACAGATTGGGTTGTTATCCAAAAAATCATAGAGCTTATTGGTTCCCATGGCAAAGGTATAGGCCATCTTTCCTTTGTCAATCTGTTTGCGCAGACCCGTTATTCTTCCCGCTTCGTACATATTAACAAATGAATCGACCAGCATTTCTGTATGAACACCTAGGTCTTTTAAGTCTGATTGGGCGATCATGGCACCAACTGCGTTCGGCATTGCCCCGATTCCTAACTGCAGGCAGGCACCATCTTCAATTTGCCCTAGGATAATTTGGGCGATCTTTTTATCCACATCGGATATAGGGGGTTCAGACAGCTGAATTAGGGGTCGATTATCACCTTGGACAAAATAGTCAATTTCGGATACATGTAAGGTCTCTCTTGAGCCGCCCAAACATCTCGGTACAGACTGATTTACTTCAGCAATAACTATTTTGGCAGCATCACAGAATGCATGAGTAATAGAGTTTGCTGTACCCAAATTCACATAGCCATGATCATCAGGAGGAGTAACCTTGATCAAGGCTACATCGACAGGTACATAACCCCGGTCATAAAAACTGGGACCTTCGTGATAGGTTAATGAAATATAATTGCATAAATTTTTGTCATGCAGCTTTCTGCTGGCCCCACTGAAATGTAAATCATTATAAATAAAATGGTTTCTATCAGGATCACTGATAACCGTTTGGGGCGGGAAAGGACAGCAAACGGTTCTGATATTAACCCCTTCTAATTCATCCTTTCTCTTGGCTAAAGCTGCATCCAAAACTTGAGAAGCCATCACAAATTCACCGTAATGGACAATATCACCGGATTTAACGACCTTAACCGCTTCATCAGCGGAGACTAATTTACGTTCGTACTCACTTTTATGATCCAAGTCAATTCCTCCCTGTTAAAAATTTTGAAGATTTTGGTTATATGTCCATCATTATGTTAATTTCCCTTAAACTATGATTTTCTCTTTCCTCTACTTTGTTGATAAATGTTTTTCCAAACCTCTGTTGCCCATGGTAAAGCTCGGCTTGGTTTCTAAAACTACTCTTCTAAGATCCCCTCCTTCCAATAAATTTGAATATGCAAGAATAGATCAAACTTTCGGACTTTTCTTAATACTATCATAATACTATTTCAAAAAAAATACGACCAGGATAATTCCTGGCCAGATCAACTTTTCATTTTTCAAAAACATTTCCCGATTAATCCTGAATAGCTTAAAAAACTCGTAATTATGGATGTGGAAGAAATGGCTTCTTTTTCTTTTCGTATTTTAATTGTTGATGACGAACCTTCAATTCGTCAAATGTTAGATTTAGGGTTACGTAAAGAAGGCTATGTTGTAAAAACCGCTGCTAATGGTCATATCGCTTTAGAGCTCATTCCGGAATTTGACCCTCACCTCATTATTTTAGATTTAATGATGCCTGTCATGGATGGAAATGATTTTTGTCAGGCTGCCCCGGAAATAAGCCAAGCCCCCATGATTATGTTAACAGCAAAAAATACAGCCGCAGAGATTGTAATGGGCTTAAGGCAAGGAGCCAACGATTATCTGACGAAACCTTTTCATTTTGAAGAACTGTTAGCTAGAATTGAAGTTCAATTACGTAACCGTTACCCGGAGCTGACCGGGCAACATAGTATAGGCGCTTTTTGCCTGGATGAAGCACACCATTCGATTACATTTAACAGTTGCCCTCTTCCCCTTTCCCCTACCGAATATAAACTATTATCTTATATGCTTTGGAACCCTTGTAGGGTACTCAGCAAAAGTTCCATATTAAACTACGTTTGGAGTTACGATTTTGAAGGAGATGACAATATCGTTGAAGTGTATATTCGTTATCTTCGTGACAAGGTAGGCGACAAAGAACACCAATGGATCCAAACTGTACGTGGTGCCGGTTATCGTCTAGTTCCTTCGAAGCATATAGTCGACAGTTAAACTAAAACGTTTTACAGAAGACGGAAGGTGTTGAAATGACTAAAACCGGCGTTAAAGCACATTGGAAAGATTCCTTGACTGGTAAACTATTAGTAAGGTTTTGGATAAGCCTCTTGTTGGTTTCCCTAATTATGGGAAGAATTCAGTACCAGGCTTTAAATCAATTTTTAATGAAAGGAGAAACGCAGGACCTACAGGCTCAAATAGGTTTATTTGATGTCAACCAGATTAAACTTTGGTTAAATCATAAACAATCGTTTTCCATGGCTTGGCCGGACCTTGGTCCTGGTGTTGTAGTCGGTTTCTATTCATCCGACAAAAAATTTGAGGGTATTCTTAGCCGCCAAGTAGTGCAATCCAAAAATCCTTTTTCTTTAAACAACTTAATAAAAACAAACTTCGGACAAATGCCATTTCAACTTCTCCAAAAAGAATTCGCTATTTGGTGATTTCTGGACCGATATACCTCAATCAAGAAACTGAAGCCAGTTTAACTAGACAGAATTCAAAAGTCGCTTCAAACAATCCCCTAATCGGCTACGCCACACTGTCTGCCCCTTTAACACAAATAAATAATATTCTCTACCATCAGTTTCAAACTTTCCTGATCAGCACTAAATATGTAATAGCTTTTTGAACGTTCAATGAGTTCATTCTAATTCTTTGTGATTACCGCCCCGTGAAAAGCGAACTTTATATGAAATGCACATTATTGTTTAGCGTTTAGTACCGCTATTTTAACCATCCATATTGTAAGGTCAATAACCATTTTTTCTTCGATTTTATTAAATTCTATTTCCTTACAAGGAATAAAGAAATTTAGCGGAAGGTTACTTATCTTTCCGCCAAATTTTATTTATCTGTCTTGTATATTAAATTTAATTTAATGACAATATTATATCGTTACAATATTTCCATCAAATTTAGTAAATGTGAAACCTGAAAAGTTTTCATTATAGGTGTTCCTGTAATCCTCAAGTATACCGATAGCAATATTTTCACCTAGATATACGCCCTGATTATCAGAGCGCCAGTGTACACCTGCGAAACTGCGAGCAAGAGAAAGGTTTGCAGCCAGTTTGTTCAATTCACCTCCTACGGTCAAAGCCGGACCTGTATATGGAAGCAGCGACAAGCCGTCAGCACTGGCCATAACCGGATTGGGAATAACAAACGATTCCTTAAAGAAGGCCTTCAGCATGGTAACGCATGCACCGATTGAAGCGGAGTGCCCAGCGGGATAGGCTGGGTGATTGGGACACCCTTCCGGATAAGCCTGGGGCAGCAGGTAAGTGCCATATTTTTTGTATATCTTGGCAATTACTTGTGAATTAAGCAGTTCCGGGTTTATTGAATAGTTGGCTGCACCCGTCAGTAAGTTTTGGACGAGTCCCCCGTACTCTTCGGGTCGTAGACGACGGTGTACTAACCATTTTTGGAACCAGGCACCTTCCAGAGCAGGCCGTGCAGCTCGGACTACAAAATCCAAAGCATGTGCGTCTCCGAAAGTAGCAGAACCGGTCTGGGTAGTCGAATGAAGATAAGGGTTAGTTGGGCTTAATGCTTCCTGCCCATAACTTAGCAGAATCAAACAAGCAGTGAGTGCAGCCTGGAAGGTGAAATCCTGGTGGACATATTCGCCAATACTACGTCCGTCATAGATATAGCGGCGTTTGAGCTCATATATATTCTCGGCTGTCGGAGCTGATCCGTTTTGAATGTCTAACCATTCCTGATATTTGGTAAGGTAGTCAACGTCGGGAACTGTGGTACGGTTACGCTGAACGATTGTTTTGGGCCCGAAGGGGATGTCTTGCTGAAGGAACTGGGAAACATAAGGTCCCACCAGGTCACCGGGGAGATTCCCTCGAAACAGTGTTCCCGTGGTGACCTTGCTATTGACTTTAGGTCCACTGAACTCAGTAAATTTTGATAGGTCAGCAGATGCTGCGATGGTGATCGGGTTGGTATCGTAGTCTATGAAAGGTACATCACGGGCAAGTGCCATCCAATACTCTTCGGCCATCTCACTGGCTTCTTCTGCACTGCTTAGGGTAGGCGGCGGGATAATACTTAAATGGTGAGAATCTGGGCCCGCCATTTCAAAGGCATAAGCGGCTTGGGGATCAACAAGCTTGGTAACCCCTCCCAAGGGTATCGATTCAAAAACTTCCGGCTCTCCGGTTGATAGAGCCCTAATCAAAACACCATAAGCATTAAGGTCGACTTCGCCAAGTTTATTGTGCGGTAATGCTTTAGTATAGTCGGCAATTTTATTTGGATAACGGTTACTGTCTCCGTTACATGGATGGCCAGGCAGAGGAATGTCCTTTTCGAAAAGGGCTGCTTCCTCACGAATTAAAAATGCTTGTTGGCTGCGTTTTTGGTTACTTGTTGGTCCAATCTCACACGAAACTTCAGTGTTTAAATTTAACGAAGTTTCTTTATTCACTTTACACTTGCTCCTTTATTTTTTGATATTTGTTTATATTATGTAATGGAGGAATAGCTTGTGTTCTCGGAACTATTCTTGGTCGCAAAAATGATCATTTGTCACCGTCTACGAAGTACAAGCATACAGTAAACCAAAAGGACGGTGCTTAGATTGGAGCATAAAGGATTGACAGGTAAGGTTATTTGGCCTTTTGATCCAGAATATGAACAAGCTAGACAAGAATACAACAGGGCAATTGATGCCTATCCGATAGCAATAGTATATTGTTTTAATAATCAGGATGTAGCCAATGCTATTCATTGGGCAGAGAAACATCAGGTAAGACTTCGTATCCGCTCAGGGGGACACAACTATGAAGGTTATTCAACCGGAACGGGGAAATTGGTAATTGACACGACACTAATGAATCACATAGAAGTGGATGCTATTAATAACGTAGTCAAGGTCCAAGCAGGAACAAGACTAAGAAAATTATATGATGTACTTTATGAACACGGCTATGCTTTTCCGGGAGGTACTTGCCCGACAGTAGCCATATCCGGTTTAGTGCTAGGCGGAGGGATAGGTTTATCTGCCCGCTACTTGGGACTTACCCTTGACAGTTTGCTTGAAGCAGAAATGGTGGATGCCAAAGGCAATATAATAGTAGCTAATCAACACTGCCATTCAGATTTGTTTTGGGCTCTGCGCGGAGCAGGCGGAGGAAATTACGGAGTTGTCACTTCCTACACCTTCCAATTAAAAAAGAAGGTCGATAAAATAACGCTTTTTCAACTGCAATGGAACAACAATAGATCTGCTAGGTTCAAATTTTTAAGTGTATGGCAAGAATGGTTGGAAGATTTAGATCGCAGGATGAGTGCCTTCGGCAGAGTATATAAACAAGGGGTTTTGCTTTTTGGCTTCTTCTATGGCAACCCCGCTGAAGCAAGAAAAATATTAGAACCCATCCTTAAAATACCGGGTATTACTTTTGAAAATATTGAATATGTTGATTATATTGAGGCTGTTAACACAATAGCAAACACATACCCGGCAAGTGAAAAATTCATGGACACAGGTAGATTTATGTACAAGCATCTTTCCAAAAATAATATATGTAATATCATTAAAATATTAGATAAAGCCCCTAGCGATTACAATTCCTTAATTAAAGTTTATTCATTAGGCGGAGCGGTAAGAGATGTTCCTAAAAGTAAAACTGCTTTTTACTATAGGAAGGCAAAATATATATTGGACATTTCGTCAAGCTGGGAAGAGAATGATGAAGCAGCAATCAATGAGGCCTGGGTAGCAAAAGGCTTTAAATATATTAAAGAGCTTACTTTTGGTTCCTACGTCAACTTTCCGTATATTAGACTAAAAGATTACGAAAGGGCTTATTTCGGTCATTATGTAAAAGTTTTACAAAGTATTAAAAATAAATATGATCCCTGTAATGTGTTCAGCTTCCCTCAAAGTATCAAACCTTGATAAACTAATAAGGTGTATATGTCCTGAACAAAAAAGACGCCATGTTAATAACTGAAGTCTCGGTCGCGACCGAAACTTCAATTAATTCTATTCTCAGTTAAAGATAAATTTTCTTCATTAGATGACAAACTATTAATGCAAAAAAACTACACTTAGTGTAGCCTTTTTTCAACAATTGCAAATTAGCAGAAGGTTATCAAATTACCGCAAGTATTACTATGCGACTTTATTACGTTCTGTTTTAGTATTTTGGTATATATGACAAAAGTTGCATCCCTATCGCAAAAGGCTTTATATAGATTTAGTATGCTTTTCACTAAAAATTTTCCAATGTTATTGATTCTAGTATTTAGTGGGCTTCTGACCTTTTATATTTTAAAAAAGCCTCTTCAACCCTTATCAAGCATGTCCGAGATATCCGGAAAGATGCTGCAGGTAATTATACTTTGCGAATTCCCGAAGAGCCGTCAGCCTCGGAAATATCACATTTGCGGTCTGTCTTAAATCAAATGCTCGAAACTCTTAATAAATCCTTGGCACTTGAAACGGAAGCCAGAGAACAAATGGCAAGATTTATTGGTGATGCTTCCCACGAATTAAGAACCCCTTTGACGTTTATTCGAGGATTCCTAGAAATCTTGTTGCGTAGACCGGAAACAGATCCAGAAACTCTATCTTCAGTCCATAAATCAATGCTTATCGAAACAGAAAGATTAATCCACCTTACCGAGGACTTATTAACTCTCAACCGTTTAACAAAACAAGTCAGTCAGGATCCTCAATTTAAGCCCGAAGTATCGGTTCAAAATATTCTTCCCGAGCTTTTACCCATGCTAAGCTCTCTATTTGCAAACCGTACATTGGATATCCAAGTTGACGAATTATCCCTGCCAGTTGAACCAGGAGAACTTAAGCAAATCATCTTTAACCTGATCCATAACGCAGTTCTGCATACTCCGGATAATGGTAAAATTACGATAATATTCGGAGCAGATGATAAAGGAAAAAAACTTTATGTTACAGATAACGGGGAGGGAATCTCTCCTCAGGATCTTCGTATATATTTGAGCGCTTTTATCGTGGCAGCCGCTCAAGGGAAAGGAACAACGTTTATAATTCATTTCCCAAGAATTAATTAAAATTCTTTTTTCAAGTCCAATGTATAGCAAGCTTTCAAGTAGACATCACTTTATAGATTAATCTCATGAGTGGCACAATAGAAGAACCGCACAACTATATGTACGGTTCTCAACAAACTAGTCAATTTTAGGTTGTCGGAGCAGTTGAAGATGGATTAGAGGATGGTGTCGTTGTTGAAGCCGAGGTGTTCAAATCTCCGTTGATTTTCTGAAGATCTGCTAAGATCTTTTGATAAACATTAATTCTATTTTGAACATCTGTTTGAATCTTGCTTAAGTCTGACGTAACCGCAGAGGAGTTCTTGGCTTTGTTGTCAGTACTCAGTTGTGTCCAATCCGCTTTAGCGCTTTGAGCAGCTTCCTGCGCATTAGCTATATCATCTTGCATAGGGATCATATCATTGAGGGCAGCTAATAAAGCGGTATAATTCTTTGATTGGCGATCAGTTTTGACTTGCGCATGTATTGTCTCTCTCAAGGTTTTAATTTGATCACGAAGTTGTTTATCTTGTGCTTGGAGTTGGCGAATAGGAGCCAAGTTCTGTTGAAACTGCTCGGCATTTTGAAGATGCAAAATTTCATTTTGAAGCTTCTGTTTTCTGGTAGCTGCTGTGTCAGCAGGTGTTGTTGTAGTCCCAGTTGATGAATTTTGGACTTGTCCAGTTGCAGGTAACGATGGTTGGGTAGTGTCGGCAAATACAGGGATAGAAAAACTAAAGATTGAAGACGCTACCAATGTACAAGCTAATAATTTGCTTGATTTTCTCATATTAATTGATTCTCCCTTTATTGAAATACTCTAATGAGTTTGGAAGTTTAGTTATAATTGCATTCAATACTTCCTCATTGGTTTTCATGAATCTTAATCTTAATGTAAAGTAGTTTACAGACTACCCAAACTTCCATCTAGGGCATTGAGAGATTTATCCAGATTGTTGAGATTTTTATTGATTTGAGCATTAACCTCTTGCTGTCCTTTGGACGCTTTTATGTCGATCATTTTTACCTGTTGTTGGCTCTTAATTAGACTGGAGTCTTCAGTTTTAGTCGTTGAAGCTGTGTTTGAGGTACCGGTAGTGGAACTCGCGGAAGACTGAGTACCACAGCCCGTGAGCACAAATAACGTGGATAAAATAACCAACGAAATAGAAATAAATCTTAGTTTGAATTTTTTCATCCCAGCGCCTCCTTTCCTGTCAGAGATATCGGTTACAATGTTTATTCTAGAGAATGAAACTGAGAATTTGCTGAGAAATATATGTGAAAAAATAACTATCTCCTTCATCTCTCTCCAAGTTCGGGGTTGTCTTTCTTGCCATGGAGGATGAGCGTAGGCACCTTTATCTCGCCCAACCAGCTGCTACAGTCATAATTACGAGATGCTTGAAGCTGATGCAGAAAGCGTAATATGGCTGCTCTGTTTTACTTATGCCTGACCTTACTAGTTTTATGAGTTTAGAAAAGAATGATAACCTAACAGTAACTTTTGCGACAGTTTGCGGATGCTTTGTTTAAATATTGTAATATCGGCACCAAGACCACCGATAAGTACGAGGGGGTATCCCTCCCCATATACCTTCATAAGGTATATTGATATCATTTACTTTAATTATGGGCATTGTTTACTCCAAAAAATTATTATAACCTGGACTCCCGCCTTTTTAGTTGAGAAGATTTTATAGTTTAGCCAGATAATATGCGATTTTTATGAGCTATCAAACTCCTAAGATTAATTATGAAGTTTGCTATTTATTTTCTTCAATGGTTAATTGCCATGAAACATTCAAATAAATAAACCCCTAGTTAGTCTAGGGGTAAAAGCACTATTTACCTAAACGCTTGCTTACTTTAATATTCTCCTTTAATTACAAAAAACGAACCCCGAATTGTTCCAGCTAGTTTAGACTTCTGCCTAGCAAACTTAAACTTCCCTTCTAACTCCTTTGGTACCTCCATCCCCTCAGAAAGCTTAAAACCAACGGCCCGCTTCTTAGGGTCATCAACCGTATACATGACGTTGACCACAAGACCATCCTCATAAAAGACGTAGGCAATTTTGATATTTTCCACTTGAAAACGCGACGTTTCTAAAGGTTTGGCCGCAAACTCAACATCACGTTCTTCTTTC
Organism: Desulfosporosinus paludis; assembly: GCF_045689965.1. NCBI lineage: Bacteria > Bacillati > Bacillota > Clostridia > Eubacteriales > Desulfitobacteriaceae > Desulfosporosinus > Desulfosporosinus paludis. The sequence continues at coordinate 5,297,280 of NZ_CP144211.1, read as the reverse complement.
ATAATTCGGTTCACATAATCAAGGGTCTCCTGGCTTTCGCTAGCTGGTACAACCGTAAATTCATGCTTGTATTTGTTCATAAAGTAACGGGCTTCATTAGCACGTAAACCAGCAAGCGCTTCTACTACAGGTGAAGACTCTAAGCCAACCGTAGATACATTTTGGAAATCAACGATATAGGACATTTCCATCCCTCCTTTTTTCTCTTTATTTCCTAGCAACAGGAATCCACATTTCAGCAAAAACTAAGCCGTTTCGCTGCCCCATCTCAACCATTGCATTTGCATAATGCATCATCTTGTTATTCACCGCTTCGTTCACGGCAAAAACGTAGTCATTTGTGGCTAGGGCTTTTAAAGTGACAAGCCTTCCATCTTTGCTGACGGCCTGCCAAAAGTCTGACTTTTCCTTGTTTAAGCCAGCAAAGTCTGTGTAATTCCAAAACCTAAAACGGTAAAGCTATCTTTTTCTTATAGGGTATAATCTGCCATATTCAAAACCTTCCTCTTTTTTAAATTAATCAAATGACTTGTCTTCTTCACTTGATGCGTTTAGTATAGCCTTAAATCATGTCAAAAAATGACACTGTTTAGGAGTCCCGATGAAAAAAGTTGAACGGATTAATATAATCATGCGGTATCAACAACCGCGCCCACTTTACAATTTCTGAACTCATGCGAGAATTTAACATCTCTCGTTCAACAGCTATTAGAGACATCAGAGAAATTGAGGCCATGGGGGTGCATTTCTACTACCATTTACAGAATTTTACTTAAAATTTTAAGAATAATTCGAAGCAGTGGTTAATTTGTTTTCGTTAGTTAATGGATATTTGCTACCATAAAAAGTACCCGTTAAAGTTGCCGAGCTAGTAAGCGAATTAGAATTTAGAGATTATGAATCGGCGAAAAATTATCCATATTATAATCAACCCAACAATAATAAATCGCTTATATTTTTGCCAGAATTTCTTTAGAGAAAATCCCTCTGCAAAGTTTGACGAGTGCTGTATCATTGCGCTAATCGCTATAAATAGAAGGGCATAACCAGCCAACACAGCTACATCTGTTACTAAATCTGGAGTCTTCCCTTGCAGCATATCCCATCCGGGTTGGGCGAAATAATGCGTGGGAAGCCATTTGTCAAAGTCTTGTAGCATCCCTGTAGTTTTCCCAAACAGACCCCCAAGGAGTGCTAAGATTAGATAAGCTAACGCACCAAGGATTTGTGCTGAGCTTCCTGTCATTCCAATGAGAATACCTAACATTGCAAAAGGTAGCGAAGCAAGGCAAAACCAAAGAACTTCAAAGATCCAAGTTTGTATTGGTAAGCTTACGCCTTTAAAAAAACAACCAACTGCAAATACCACTAAAATGGTAGCCAGGGTTAGGACTAATTGAGTTAACGCCTTACCGATGGTATATGTCACAGACGACAAGGGGGTTGTTCTGAGAAAAGTTGTCCATCCGCTTTGTCGCTCTGCCGCCAGTCGCACGCTCAGGGTATTTACTGAACTGGTAATGACACCGAATACAGCCATAGCGACCATTGTATAGGCGTTTTGAGCCGGTGATCCGGAAGTTTTATTAGAGAACAAGAGGTAAAGCAAAACCGGCATAACCAAAGTCAGAATGAAAAATCGTTTATCCCGGCTAGTACGTCTAAGATCGGCTTTCCATTGAGAGATTAGGGCATTCATGCTTTATCCTCCTTTTCGCCTATAAGTCGAACATAAGCATCCTCCAAGCCTCCGCCGGAAATTTGGATATCACTGATGTCCCAGTTTTGTTTAATGACCTGAGTAATCAACTCATCGGAATTTGTTGTGCGTATAATGATTTGACGTCCTTCCTCACGAAAAGAAGCCACTCCCGGCAACTGATTGATAACCTCATGGGGCATGTCCCCCCCTAAGACGAATGAGACCTGACGGCCGGCGTACATCATTTTAAGTTGTTCAGGAGAATCATCGGCAATTATCTTTCCATGATCAATAACAACCACACGGTCAGCCATCGAATCCGCTTCATGGAGATCATGAGTGGTTAACAGCAGTGTTTTCCCTTCAGTGATAAACTGGCGTAATTCTTGCCAAAAGATTTGTTTAGAGGAGAAATCCATACCTACGGTCGGCTCATCCAGAAATAAAACATCTGGATTTCCAGCTAAGGACAAGGCAAATTGCAACCGACGCATTTGCCCTCCGGAAAGTTCGGTTGACAGCTTATCTGTTTCATTTTCTAAATTGGCAACCTTCAACAAATGTGCAATAGGCAACGGATTCGCAAAATAACTACGAACTAAATTGATTGTCTCACGAACAGTCAGCCGATCCAGAACACTTACCCCTTGGAGCATAACTCCTAGCCTTTGATGTAAATGCCGGGACTCTGGATTTCCGCCAAAAAGTTTTACGGTTCCGGACGTAGGTTTTAGCAAACCCAACATCATGGAAATGCTAGTTGACTTCCCAGCACCATTTGGACCTAGGCAAGCTACTGCTCTCCCAGGCTGAACTTGTAAGGTAACATTGTCAACTGCTGGTTGGCCTGCATTAAATACCTTGGTAACGTTTTGTAATTCAATAACTGTTGCCATTGTTTCACCTTCTTAAATAGTTTTATAAACATTTTAGCTGGATATTATAATCCCTTCGACTATCGCAAGTTATATTTTTTGATTAGAGTATCAATCTCAGGATATATTACCCCAGACATGATCAATTTTTTATTAGTACTGTCTACTTGGATATGAAGTTTAAATGAAATTCCCTTAAAATACTCTAAGAAAAAATCTGGAGAGGGCAGAAAACTAAGGATAATCACTATGATTATTATGTCGGAATAGCGGGCTGATATTTAAAGATCCATCCTTTAAAACTAAAACGTTAGTTTATTTGGGTAACTATAGTTTTATTATTATCGGAAGGTAAAACAATATGGCCGATGAAAAAATTAAAATAGGTACTGAAACAAAGTATCCCCTGAATGGAATATTGGCTATTCCCAATGAAACAGAAGGATTGTTTCCAGGGGTTGTATTAGTTCATGGCTCTGGTCCAAGTAACATGGATGAAAAAGTCGGAAAGCCCAATAATACTCAATAAATACTGGACTTTTTATGTCCTTTAATTGTATCAAAGATTGAGTACTTATTTTTTGAATAACTCATTCTTGAAAAAATTAAATGCACCTCCGCTTTTCAAAGGGGGTGCATTTGCTTATTTAACGTACTTTTTTTAAAATCCTAGGGTTAATTATTAAATAGCTGGGAATTTTTCAGATATTATACTAACTTATTGTACTCATCATCCGAAACAGGCTCCAGCCATTCTGCAGGGCCTGCCTGAACATTGGTTTCGACAGAAAGATGGATGAACCAGCTGTCTTTCGAAGCTCCGTGCCAATGCTTCACGTTTCCCGGGATTTTCACCACGTCGCCCGGATGCAGCTCTTGCGCGAGCTTGCCATCCTCCTGATACCATCCTCTGCCACCGGTGACAAGCAGGATCTGACCACCCGGATGCTTGTGCCAGTTGTTGCGGCAGCCCGGCTCAAAGGTCACATTACCGATAGGACAGTCAAATTCGGTTCCTGCAGGTACAAGCATCTGTAAATATGCGGTGCCGATAAAATTTTTGCTGAACTGCGGAGGCAATTTGTCGCCCTTCGGGAAAATTATACTGTTACTCAAATCGTTCATGATATTCGTTCCTTTCTTGTATTTAGGGTTTCATAATCGCGGAGTGTATCCTGTGAAAGATCATATTTTTTCACTTACTTCTGCAATTGTCATACGTGCACTACCAAGCATGACTTTATATTCACTTAACGTCTGCATTGCAATTTGTGACGGTTTGCTGTTTCACTGATTCTCATGGTGATCTCTGCCTCTCTCTATTTTTCCTTTCTGGTAGGAAACTGAGGCATCACATCAAAGGTCGCTGATACATCTTTTAGATGCTCTGTTATCTTCAAATGCTGTGGGCAGGCTTTTTCACATTCCTTACAGCCTATACAGTCACTTGCTTTACCATGATTTGCCGCAAGGTTCAAATAATAAACAAACTGACTTGAAAAATTATCAGTCATAGCACGTTTTGTACTGTTATACAATGCAAAGTAATCCGATATAGCAATCTTTTTCGGACAACCCTTTTCGCAATATCTGCAAGTTGTACAAGGAATTGCAGTATTTTCATTGATAATTTCGGTTACCTGATTGACAATTTTGTACTCTTCTTCGTTCAGAGGTTTGAAGTCCGCCATATAAGAAGTATTATCAAGAACCTGTTCCATTGTATTCATTCCACTCAGTACCATTATGACCCCTTCCTGACCGGCAGCAAATCGGATTGCCCAGGATGGAATAGATGCTTCCGGATTATATTCTTTCATTAACTTTTCTGCTTTTTCCGGAACTAAAGCTAGAGAGCCTCCTTTACATGGTTCCATTACTATAATCGGTTTATTATGCTTTCTGGCTACCTCATAGCATCTTCTTGACTGAATGCTTGGATTTTCCCAGTCAATAAAATTTATCTGTAACTGCACAAAATCTAATTCAGGGTGAGCAGTTAAAATCTCATCCAGTAATTCCGGTGTATCATGGAATGACATACCAAGGTTCTTTATCTTACCTTCTTTCTTTTTATTAATTCCAAAACCAAAACTGTCAAGTTCACACGCCTTCTTATATGAAATAACGCCAATATTATGGAGCAGATAATAATCGAAATACTCCACACCGCATTTTTCCAGCTGTTCATTAAAGACTTTTTCCTGATCTTCAACAGTTTTTACATCTCTCATAGGGAGCTTTGTCGCAAGTGTAAAATCATCTCTTTTATGTCTTTTTACAAGAACTTCTCTCATTACGTCCTCACTCATGTAGCCATGATAGACATAAGCAGTATCAAAGTAGGTAAATCCTTTCTCCAAAAAAGTATCTACTAGTTTGTTTAGCGTTTCTGTATCAAAGGAAGTCTGGTCATTTCTGTCCAGAAGTGGTAACCTCATACATCCAAAACCTAATTTTTTTTCCATATTATTTTTTTCCTTCCTTTCTAAATGCTTCTTATGATTTATTGACTCAAATGACATTTTTTCTTTATATTTGTCTGCACCATAACAGGGACTAACCATTAAGATAATTAGCTAACAAAGATCAGCCTCGTGTCATAGTCTATCATCTCGAGTTAACTCCAAGTCAAGTATTTTTTGAGACTATAGTTAAACTGCTCTTTTTGTTTAGATCCTGCTGGACGCCAATGCTACCTTAACGGTACCATTGATTAGCCAACTCAGTTACTAAAACAGAAAAAATGCGTTGACAGCTCTCAATCAACGCATTAAATATTTCTTCAATCAGAAGGACATTAAATCTTGCTTTCTTCTATATAAATTCTTCAACGTCAATTTCGCCTTTTGCATTAAGGCAAACTCGTGGGCTGAAGGAGTATTTTTCCTTCGCTGAACATACTCTCTCGGCTTACTTTACAGGTTTCTCTCAGATTTAAGTCCTTGTGGACAAACTACTGCGCATAAGCTGCATGAATTTCTTCCCTTGGCATATTCAATTAGTGAACACTATCGGTACTTTTGGAAGTGAGACGAAACAATTTATCTCCAACACTCGGTACAATAGAATCACGCTTGAGATTCAATGGATTTAATCCATGATATTTAGTTATGTTCGAATGGTAGTTGTTCATTAATAAATAACCCCCTATCGCAAATTATTGTTAAAGATTAATAGCCAACTATACTTTCCCCATTACTTTTTAATATAGTCTTGGTAAGTTTTGTCCAAGCTTCCCGATATATATTCAAATGCATAAATATCAATAAAGTAACCTTAACGCGCGTGGAGTGTTCAATTTGTCGGGTTTAAAAACATAAAAAGATGTGATACCGATACAATGAAGCCATTAAGCTTAATCCATAACCGTTGAATAATTGTTTCAACAGGAATCTTTCTTGCAAGGTAGAAATATATCAAGTTTAGAAGGAGTGAAATCAGATGGGCGATAAAAATCCTAAAAAGAAACCAAAGCAACCTAAAAAGCCGTAATCAGAGGGTCATATGGAACATACCAAATAAAGCTAACCCGGCGAAAAACACATCAAATGTTTTCTGCCGGGTATTTTATTGCAATACTCAAGCTCCTTATTGTTAATTTCAATCATTTTGCGAATTATCCTCCCTTTTACCCAATTTTCCTGAAGTATGGCTGGACCTCCCATTAGACCAAATTGTATGGCCCAGCCCTATCCATGCGTTTTCTCTTCCCTTCGCTCATTTTTGAAACATAATATCGTTAATGCTTAATGACGGAGATATTTTTACTCATTACCTTAGGTTCCTATGGATATTTTAAGATAAATTAAAGGTTGGTTTGATATCCTTAGTAAGGAAAAAGCACTGATACATTTCGCAAATATGAGGAGGCCCAAAAACTTGCTATTTGACATTCAGGGATACCACTTATTTAATCAATACGCCGGTCATCATCAGTTTCTTGACAAAGCATTCGCTTTTTTAGCCCAATACTCACTTGAACTTTATGTAGTCCTCTTTGTTATCGCCTGGCTCTCTCTTCCTAAGTCCGAAATAAAGCAACGTCATGCCCTAGTCATCATGGGTTTAGCCGGGGTGTTAGGGTTATTTATTAATGTCATTGTATCTCATATATATTTCCGGCCTCGTCCATTTATGGTACTAGAAAAAGGAACGTTCACTCAACTTATTCCACATAGTCCAGACGCTTCCTTTCCAAGCGATCATACAACAGGAAGCTTTGGGTTTGCCGCAGCCTCTTGGGGTAAAGCTCCAAAATGGACCACCATGAGCTTTACCATTTTAGCGGTACTTAATGGTGTAGCAAGACTTTATGTTGGGGTACACTGGCCAACAGATGTTATTGCGGGAATGATTATCGGTACGCTTAGTGGTCGGGTACTTTGGAAGTTTAGTCATTTGTTTCAACCTCTCACGAACCTTGGACTAAGATTATTTCATTATGGAGGTGATCATAAGAACATTCAAAAAGACAACACAGAAATTTAACTTAGGAGAATCGAAGTGGAAACAATTTTATCTCACCTTGCTCAATTTGTTATCAGCGTCATTTCTCTTTTGGGTTATTTAGGTGTTTTCCTAGCTATGGCTATTGAAAGTGCCTGCATTCCTTTACCCAGTGAGATCATTCTTCCTTTCACCGGCTATATGGTCTTTCTAGGTCGTTTTACTTTATGGCAAGCAACTATTGCAGCAACCTTGGGTAACCTATTTGGGGCACTGGTTGCCTATTATATTGGATTGTGGGGTGGACGACCGTTCATAAAGAGGTTTGGACGATATCTTTTCATACACGAGCGAGAATTATCCAACGCCGAAATATTGTTCGAACGCCGCGGCGAATTAACCGTGTTTATTGGTAGACTATTGCCTGTGGTACGAACGTTTATCTCTCTTCCAGCTGGAATAGCACGAATGAACGCCGTCAAAATGGCAATTTATACTATTGCCGGAGCTTTACCATGGTGCTTAATACTTATTGTTATTGGTCAAAAACTGGGGGAGAATTGGAATACTCTTAAACCATTGTTTCATCGACTAGATTTAGTCGTAGGCATTCTAATTTTGATGTTATTGAGTTACTGGATAAACCAAAAACGAAAAACACTAAAGTCCAGGAAATAGTATAATATGGTGATTAATGGCTATACTATTTCCAAAATGTTTCTCGACAGACCAAAATCGACCCTATTAAGAAAAAGTTAAGATTTACTACTTTGGGTTTAACTTAGACTTCCAATGTAATATAATTCACTTTGGCAAACTGAATACTTATTTTTAAAACTTAATGCACGGAGGTAGCAAAATGAATAAAAAAACTATTGCAATGGCTACTAGCTTAGCCATTGGGGGTTCTCTCCTTTTTGGAGCTGTCTTTGCTAATGCTTCTCAACTATCTGGATATGAAGCCTACAAAAACGCGATAAAAGATACAAAAAAACTACAGAATGAAACGATTGATTTTAAAGCCTCTATTGCTGATAATAGCAGCAGCTTAGTTAACGTTAGTTCAAATGTGAAGCTTAATGAAAGTGCAGATGCTATGAGTAATATAACTACTGTAAAATCAGGGAATACAACTCAAACCTACAGTAGTTATGAACAGGATGGAAAAAATATTACTAAAAACAGTAATAGTGACCAATACTTGGTCAGAGAAGACAGACATAAAAATTCAAGTGCAGTAAAAGAATCCCAAAACCCTATTGTCGAAAAGAGCATGGAAGTTGTCGTTGATACCTTGGTAGGAAGCATGCAAAGTGATGTAGCTACAACTGATGGTGCAGACGGAACAAAAACCGTCGCTATCAATATTAATCAAAATGATGTAACACCACTCGTCAACGCTCTAACATCTTTAGCTTTCACTGCTGAGAATCATAGGGGTTCTTATCATAACGACAACACTGATCAGAACAATATGAAAGACTTAAAAGATGTTATTCCCCTGCTTCAGAGCGATATCAATGTTGTAAGTGTTACTTCAACAGGCACTATCAATAAAGATGATATTGTCACAAGCCAGTCAGCAACGATTGTAGTATCTGGCAAAGATGCCCAGGGAACACAGCATGAACTAACGTTTACTATCGATTTAAATCTGTCCAATATAAACAGTACAACTCCTGATAAAATTGACTTAACAGGAAAACAGGTAAAAACAATGACCTTCAATAGAGCGAAGAACTGATCATCAACCGCATTATTGTTACGTGAATTACCGTAACGCTTAAACATCAAATGACAGAAAATGAGCAACATTGATTTGCTCATTTTCTGTTAAATAAACAAAAACGGGTGACGAACGTGGAAAAAGTTTTAGAAGTGGATGGACTGACTAAGATTTATAAAAATGGACGAGGAGTAAAGGATATTACATTTGATGTTTATATGGGCGATATTTTCGGATTCTTGGGGCCTAATGGGGCAGGCAAAACTACAGTTATGAAAGGAATCACAGGATTAAATACGATCCAAAAGGGCAAAGTTAAAATACTAGGCTGCGACTTAAACTTCCAGTTTGAAAACGCCATCAGAAATGTTGGCTCTATTATCGAAACAGCGGATGTTTATGAATATATGAGTGCCTATGAAAACCTGAAATTTGTAGCAAGATTTTATAATAACATTAATGAAAATGATATTGAGAACATCTTAGAATTGGTTAATCTGACAAAGGTTAAGAAAGAGAAGGCAAGTAAATTTTCCCTTGGTATGAAACAGAGACTGGCACTTGCCAAGGCGCTACTTCCAAATCCAAAACTGGTCATTTTAGATGAACCTGCTAATGGATTAGATATTGAAGGCACTGTCCAGTTGAGGAATTTGATCAAAGAACTTGCGGATCAAAAGAGAATGACGTTCTTTATTTCAAGTCATTTAGTGCACGAAGTTGAACTTATGTGTAACAAAGTAGCAATCATTCATGAGGGACGGCTTGTTAACAATGGTGCCCAAATCGAGAGCATCAAGGAGAAATTTGATTCGTTAGAGGACTTTTATATGAATCAGGTAAAGGAAGAGGGAAGGTCTGATGGATAGCCTAAGAGCCAGTATTATCAATGAGTTACGAAAACTATTTTTAAAGAAAAAGACAACTGTATTTTTATCTATTATGGCTATTATGAGCTTCTTAACAGCCTTTTTTATGTCGACCATTCAATCCAGGCTTGTTTTTGTAGCGGTCAGTTCAATAAGTTATCCATTATTGCTTTTAACGATATTTACTAATGTTTTTTTACCTTTATTTGTTTTTATGACAACATCAGATTTATTTTCGGGTGAAATAGCTGATAAAACCTTAAAGCTCGTTCTAACCATGCCAATAAGCCGGTTTAAAATTTACATCTCTAAAATAATTGCTATTAGTGTTTATGTAGTTTTGAACTTCTTTATAATTTTCTTAATTTCTATGCTATCAGCACGTGTATTAAATATTAATGTAACAAGCATTTCTAATGAGGTTTTTGGCTATTTAGTAGACATTATACCGGCACTAATTTTAGTCATTTTTGCAGCCTTTATCACACAGTTCTTCAAGAGCGGCAGTACTGCTCTAATCAGTTGCATCTTTATATTTATTGCGGTAAAAGCATTATCACTATTTAATACAATAGTAAGTAACAATATTTTTACTACCTATTTAAACTGGTACTCATTGTGGCTTTCAAGCGGAATAAATTTGTTAAGAGAACTAAATTTACTTTTGCTTGTATTATCTTACGGTATTATTTTCTTCACCGCCGGATACTATTTGTTTGATAAGAAGGAAGTTTGAAACAAATATTGCTATCAAGATATCCGACCTTATCCATCATTAGTCCTCTTTAATTCCTCACATCTAGGAATCAGCAAAAAAGACAATCCCCATTGTAAAGATATATATAAAGAACATAACTTCAAGAGTTACTAGAAGTCTTGAGGTATTACTGATTGGCGAGAAGTCTCCCATACTTGCAGTAGCAAAGGTCGTAACACTAAAATAGAAAAAAGTAAATAATTCGGTGACTATGTCATTTCCGAAATGACTTCCCGTAAAACTTCCCGGAACCATGTGATATTCAAGGTCATAAGCAACTGCAAAATAAACCATTAATAGAGCAATGGCCGAACCCGCCGGAATAAATGCTGTAATCATATGCCCGTCGGTAGCTGTCAATACCCTATACACATAGTATGCCACACCTGCAGTTGAGATTATTGAATAAATGGCAACTACAGCCGATCCGACTGGAGTATCCTGAGGCTCAGGATATCCTACAGGACTCTCTTTATCGCTCTCATCCTTCCATTGCTTATGGTTTACCATAAGCAGCAATAAGATTGATGCTCCAGCCCCAATTGCGGCAGGCAGTAATGGCCAAATATCAGCAGCTACAATATCTCGTTCCGTAGGTTCCGCAGATTGATACTCTGGTTTTAGGAAAGGCTTAGAAGAGTTAATGGCTCCCTTCCCCTCCTCGACAAAAAATGGATTTGTAGGGCACTGTCGTGGTGGATACCAAATATGCGGAGGGTATTGACCCTTCAATTTATCCCGATTCCCCATTCCCTCACCTCCTATGTTTTTATACCATATTATTCCATGCAATTTAATCTTGTGTTTCTCTTAAATTAAAATGCAACCACCATTTCAATATCTCTAAATTTTCTAAAGATGTTCATGGAAGGGGCAAAGCCGCTTGGCAATCCCACCTGTTTGAGCTAACGTAAATTGACCAAAAGTTGACGGTATTGCCTGTCCGAAAGTTGCTAGATATAATGACCATATCAAAGAAAAGGAAAAGGATGTCTCCATTAAATGTGTACCTGCGCCAACAGGTTCACTAGAGACATCCCCCAAAGATCATGGTTATTGTATCAAAATACGAGCTAATTGAAAACGTCCACACGGGCGTTTTTTGTTAGGTGTGCGGAATTATCCCCTTGTCCTTGCTGTGGCGAAAATCTAAAAATCATTGGTAGCCGTAAGCGAACGTATAAAAATAGCAGTGGCGAAACTAGGGTTTTAATCATCCGAAGACTGCGTTGTTCTAACTGTAGTCGTATTCATCACGAACTTCCGGACTGCTTGGTACCTTACAAGCGCTATGAATCCATAGGTATTGAGCAGGTGGTTACGCAATCGGGGACTTCTGACGTAGCAGCAGATGATGCAACCTTGTACCGGCTAAGAAAATGGTTTCATATGCGGTTGCCATACTTACTTGGCTGTCTTAGAGCTATCGCCATCCGCCTTGGACAAATACCTGTGGAGGAGCCGTCCGTCCCTTCACTATCCGCACACCAGCGAATCGGACTTTATGTCGGCAATGCACCAGGGTGGCTAGCCAGAATTGTCCGCCCCATTGCTAATTCAAATTTATGGTTACATACCCGTTCTGCATTTTTGTCCGGAACCACTTAAGTTAGACTCGAAGAGAAGTCGACTTAAGGAAGGTGTTGGGGATGAAAGATTGGAAAAAGGCCGAGGAAATTGCTGCCGAGCGTGTACAACTTTTGGCACCGTTATTGGCGGATGGGATTGATGCGGCCAAAATACGGGAAGTTAAAGCCCGAATTTGTGAACAGCATAGTATAACAGAGAGGACTTTGCGGCGGTATTTGGCGGAATACCGCCAAAAGGGATTTCTCGGACTAAAACCGAAGGGTAAGGCCCAGTCTAGGGTTGAAGTTATTCCGCCACAGGTTCTTGAACAGGCTATTTTGCTTCGACGGGAAGTGCCTAGTCGCAGTGTAGCGCAGATCATTCAGATCCTGGAATGGGAAGGCAGGATTAAGCCCAGAGAGATAAAACGCAGCACCCTACAGGATAAATTGGCTGCTCGCGGTTACAGTACCCGCCAAATGCGAATGTATACTGATTCCGGCGTAGCCGCCAGACGGTTTCAAAGGAAACGTCGCAATTCGATGTGGCATTCGGATATTAAGTTCGGACCGTACCTTCCCATCGGTCCCAATGGAGCCTTGAAACAAGTCTACTTGGTTACATTTGTGGATGATGCAACAAGATTCGTACTCCATGGTGCCTTTTATCCCACACTAGATCAGCTAATCATCGAAGACTCTTTCCGATCAGCCATTCAGAAGTACGGTGTGCCAGAATCCGTTTACTTCGACAACGGTAAGCAATACCGTACTAAATGGATGACGCGGACCTGCTCAAAACTGGGCATACGCCTTATTTTTGCGAGACCGTATTCTCCAGAGGCAACCGGGAAGGTCGAACGCTTTAATAGAGTTGTTGACTCTTTTCTAAGTGAGGCTGCCTTAGAAAAACCGAAGACACTTGACCGCCTGAACGAATTGTTTCAGGTATGGCTCAGCGAATGCTACCAGAATAAGCATCACTCCGCCCTGGAAAACAAAATGAGTCCGGAAACCGCCTTTCGCAGTGACAAGCAGCCCCTCCGGTTCGTGGAGACCGAAGTTTTAACCAATGCCTTTTTACATAGCGAATCCCGCAAGGTAGATAAGTCTGGCTGCATTAACTTTATGGGCAAAAAGTATGAAGTGGGTCTTTCATTTATTGGACGGACAGTTGATGTAATTTACGATCCGGCAGACATTGTTGAATTAACGATTGAATACGAAGGGTATGTCCCATGGAGGGTACGTGAACTTGAAATTGGTGAGCGTGCCGGAAAGCGTCCTCCCTTACCGGATTATCTGCAACCACAACCTGCTGAATCGGCAAGACTGCTAAATGCCGCCGGGGAGAAAAAACTGCAACGCCAAGAACGACAAATTCCGGCGGTCTCCTACCGTGCAGTACGGAAGGAGGAAAAAGGAAATGTTTGAATCCTTCTACGGCCTAAGCTGTGCGCCGTTTTCACGCGATATACCGACGGATGAACTTTACGAATCTGCTGTTCTGGAAGAAACGCTAGGGCGGCTTGAGTATGCAGCCGAACGTCGATGGTTTGCCGTCATCACAGGTGACTGTGGTACCGGGAAAACAACAACCATCCGCCGTTATGCGCAGACTCTAGATCCATCAAGATTCAAAGTGCTTTATCTATCCGACTCAAAGCTTACCCCTCGCCACTTCTACAAAGGGTTACTGGAACAACTTGGCCACGAAGCGAAATTCTATCGCGGTGATGCCAAGCGTCAGTTACACCGGGAAATCGAGCTTATGCGGGGAATTCATCACCAGCAACCGGTGGTAGTTGTTGACGAGGCCCATCTTTTAGACCGGGAGATGCTAGAAGAAGTTCGCTTTTTATTAAATATGAAGATGGATGCCCAGAGTCCGATGGCCTTAATACTTGTTGGCCAAAGTGAGTTGTGGGATAGACTGCAATTACAAGCTTACGCAGCGATCTGCCAGCGCATCGACTTGCAATGCAAACTGACGCACTATGATCGGGCTGAGGTTGAAGCATACATCAAGCGACACCTAGACTATGCCGGGGCAAAGCATGCCATCTTTTCGGACCAAGCAATGGATGATATTTATCGCTATTCCACTGGCGCGGCCAGACTCGTCAACAAAGTATGTACCCATTGTCTCATGTATGGTGCGCAAAATGGTCATCGAATTATTGATGACCGTATGGTGAAACGTGTCATCGAGGAGGAATTGTCATGAACAATCCAATACGACGTATGGCTGGCCGATTAAGTTTGGAGGATTATTTCATACAAACCGGTTTTTATGACTTACTACCAATGGCCCTGCAACTGGCCAAAAATTTAGGATATGACCAAAGTGAAATGGTTGAGGCCATTTGCAAAGTTCATGACAAGTATTTTCAGTATCCTCCGACTAGAAACCGAACGGCTTGGTTTAGAATGGTTTTTCAGGAGAAATTACAAGAGGCCAGAGGAGAAATTCTGGTCTTTAATACGAGGAAAAAATACTAGTAAGAGAAATAGCCAATAGTGAGCCGGTTGCAGCTAGCTATTGGCTCTATTTTTTTAGTTCAAAGACTGACGGACGGACGGACAAATAAATTTGGTCACGTTATCCGTCATTCTATGGACAACTTACGCCGTCAATCTTCGGACATTAAACAGCGTCAGTAACACCCACCAACTAAAAAGGAACCTCATGTTAAGGTTCCTTTTGTAAAATTTAGTTCCATAGCATTAAAAAAGTACCCGCGGAAATAAGCAAACCAGCCAGTAGAGTTTTTAGGGAAAATTGCTCACCTAAAACGAAGAATGACAAAATCAACGTAATAACAATGCTGGATTTATCAATAGGTGCAACCTGTGATACTGGACCTAAGGATATTGCTTTGTAATAAAATAGCCATGACAAACCCGTTGCTAATCCTGACGATAATAAAAAGATCCAATTCTGCTTGGTTAAACTCGAAATACCATTGAGTCCACCACTTAGGAAAGCAACGCTCCATGCCAAAAATACGATAACTACAGTACGAATAGCTGTTGCGAGGTTAGAATCTACACCTTTAATACCTAGTTTGGCAAGAATTGCAGTAAGAGCAGCAAACAAAGCTGATAATACTGCGTATAACTTCCACATATTCTTCCCCCTTAAACAGTTTCAGGCTTAGGAGCGGATTTCCGTGTTCTAACATCAGGTAAGGTTAGGGCAAGTACAACCCCCAGGACTGGAAGGAAACAAATAATGTTCATCGTAAAGGGCATGCCAACATGATCGGCGATTGCTCCAAGTAGTGTTACCCCAATTGACCCCATACCAACTCCAAAACCGAGCATCATACCCGAAGCTAGCCCGATATTATTAGGCAATAACCTTTGACCGAAAACCACCGTGGTGGAAAACGTTGAGATTAGTGACGCTCCGACGATAAAGGCTAAAATAGGAATCCCTGCGCCGTTCAAGTGCAAAAATGGATAAAGCGTGATTAGGCAAACGATCATGGAAACCAACAGCCCGTTTCTCCCTCCGAAACGGTCGGCAAAAGGTCCACCGAAAATCGTACCCACTGCCCCCGCAATTAAAAACGTACTCACTAGGTATTCAGGTTCAGCAATACCTTTGAAACTGGGAAAATAAAATGGAATAAAATAAATCAAACCGGATTGTATCCATGATCTTATAGTTACATACAGCATCAGCATTATTAAGCTTCCTATCCTATCCCTACTACTGACAGTTTGTTCTTTATCTCTTTTTTGTTTGTGATTTTTCTCAGTCAAAATGTTCTTAAATCGGGGCAATAAAAATACAAAAAATAGTGCGGCAATAACTCCAGGGATCATAACAGCTTGAATCGACTTCAATCCATTGAAACTTAATACAAACATAGCCAACATAGGACCAAGACCAAAACCGAGGTTCCCTCCCACTGAAAAAATCGCCATTGAAGACCCAGCTTTGCTGTCCTCGCTAAGAAAATGGGCCAATTTAGATCCTTCAGGGTGGTATCCTGCTACCCCGATTCCGCTTAGTAGTATTGCAAGCAACAATAGTCCGTATGAGTGAACAATACCAGTCAATGCTAAACCAAAACCAGAAAGAAAAAGACTAACCGGCATTAACCAGGGCATACTGTAACGGTCACTTAACACCCCGAAAACCGGCTGGATAATGGCCGAGCT
Organism: Desulfosporosinus paludis; assembly: GCF_045689965.1. Taxonomy (NCBI): domain Bacteria; kingdom Bacillati; phylum Bacillota; class Clostridia; order Eubacteriales; family Desulfitobacteriaceae; genus Desulfosporosinus; species Desulfosporosinus paludis. Next base: position 5,281,161 of record NZ_CP144211.1, on the reverse strand, counting down.
GAAGGTAAATGCCAACGCAATTATACCGACTTGAAAATAGCTGAGATGAAAACTTTTCGCCAGTAAAGGCGCTAATATGGGAAGAATCCCTTGACCCAAGTCAACAACCAGGTGACCAATGCTCAAGAACCATAAATACAAGTTAATCAAAATTTACGCCTCGCTTCATGAATTTAAACTTTTATCTCCCACACAATTCTCGTAGCCGCCATTGCCTGCGAATGACAGATCGTTACCAAGTAATTTAATCCTAATAGTTTCCACATAATTCGCTCGTTTCCTCCCACCATGACTCCACTTTTTTCAATGAATGGCTTACCCGCAAATGATGAAAAATTATTCATAAGAAAAGCTGAATGACCCTGTGAGTCATCCAGCTTTTTCGGCTACTAGGAAAAAAATCATGCCAGTAATACATTAATGCCCATATTCGTAAGTTCCTCTTTAATAGGTATTGGTAGTCCTGTGTCAGTCACAAGTATATCGATACTGTCCCAAAAGGCAAACGTATGAAAACAAACCTGCCCTACCTTAGCACTATGCGCAACAAGAATAACTTCTTCAGCTACTTTAAGCATCGCTTGTTTTACTTCAGATTCTTGCATACTAGATGTAGATAAACCTCGCTCAAGGTTAACTCCTGTAGCCGCCAGGAACAACTTGTTGACATTTAAACCCTTAAAAACGGTTCGAGTTATTGGACCAACCAACGCATGGGTTCCGTTTCGAACTTCTCCCCCTGTCATAAGCAAAGTTATTTCATCCAGGTCACCAAGAACATTGGCAATTGGCAGAGAATTGGTAATTACTGTACACTTTGTATTTAGGGCTTGGGCAATAGCCAGTGTGGTAGTTCCTGCATCCAAAATGATGGAATCTCCTTCCGCGATTAATGATGCAGCTAAATGACCAATTCTAGCCTTCTCACGTTCAGCCTCCCCCATCCTCATCATTAATAAAGTTTTTTGAGGAGGTATCGGAGGGAAGATTGCTCGCCCATGTTCTCGTTGAATTAAACCCAAAGCGGCAAGTTCCTTAAGATCACGACGGATCGTCATTTCAGACACTTTAAATCGCTGGGATAACTCAATTACGGTTAAGTTCCCATGTTCTTGGAGCAATAAACGAATCTCATCCTGCCTTTCAGAACTCACTTATCTCCCTCCTCTCGCTTCTTTATCAATACAAAACGTTAGATTCCTTTCTCGACAATATGTTTTACTAAGTCTACAACACGGCACGAATATCCCCATTCATTATCATACCAAGCCAATACCTTAACCATGTGGTCCCCAAGCATCGTCGTTGATAGTCCGTCGACTATGGCACTGGCGGGATTACCGTTAAAATCATGAGAAACAAGAGGTAATTCTGTATATTCAAGATATCCTTTTAAATGACCCGCTGCGGCTTCCCGCAAGGCGGCATTTACTTTGTTTTTAGTTGTGGCCTTAGATAGTACAGCGACAAAATCGACCAAGGATACATTCGGCGTGGGAACCCGAACAGCTATTCCATTCATCTTACCAGCCAATTCAGGTATGACAAGAGTCACGGCTTTAGCTGCACCAGTCGTTGTAGGAATCATAGATTGATAAGCGGCTCTAGATCTCCGCCAATCTTTATGCTTAACATCGACAGTACGTTGGTCGTTAGTAACTGAATGGGTCGTTGTCATCATTCCTTGTTCAATCCCAAAAGCGTCGAGTAAAACTTTGGCTACGGGTGCAAGACAGTTTGTTGTACAGGAAGCATTAGAAATAATATGATGATTTAGCGGATCATAGTTATCTTCATTAACCCCCATAACAATAGTAATATCTTCGTTTTTTGCGGGAGCAGTAATAACAACCTTTTTAGCCCCTGCCATAAGATGTTGGGCGGCTGCGTCACGTTGTTTGAACTTACCGGTACACTCTATAACAATATCTACCCCAAGTTCCCTCCAAGGCAAATTAAGAGGGTTTCTATCGGCTACAATTTGAATAGGTTTACCATCAATAATCAATGATCTACCATCTACTTCCACTGTTTGGGGAAGAGTACCATGAAACGTGTCATACTTAAATAAATGGGCTAACATATCAGGGCTGCCCATATCATTAATGGCTACCACATCAAAGGGGAGCGCTTTATTTAGGGCAGCACGCAGTGTAAGACGACCAATTCTACCGAAACCAGTAATTGCTACGCGGAAACTCACTTTTTAACCTCCTCAAATTCAATCGATTCATAGTGACTCATTATAGATCATAATTCTGCATTAATGATCAAAATTCCTCCTTTTATGATGACTATTTGTCGAAGTTTTGTATTAAGTCCCAATTCTAGCGCAATAAATTAATGACAATGTTTTGATTTTTAACATAAATGAAGTTATTGTAATGAATATTGATTTTTGTTTATTGCACTCTTCTTGAATGGGAAAATATCCCTACTTAAAACTTAACATCCCTCATCGAAAAATCGGTGAGGGATGTTAGCTATGATTCATATTCATGCACCTATACGTTTTAATATCTTTTTTCGACTAGGAGGATTGACTCTTGACCAGCCGCCACCAACGCCCTTGAACCTTAATCACCATTGAAGAGCGGTTACTTAACTTAACTTAACTTAACTGAGCCAATCCCTATTTTTCATCGTAGTTTATACTGACCCCATTGATATAACAGTACACCTCAATTTCCGTACTTTGGTTCAAGATATTAAATACAGTGCAATACTTCTTACTTAATTTTATGACACTGATCACTTTATTTTCTAGTCCTTTATCCACGTCAATATGATAGATTAAAGAAATTTTAGTAAATAACTTAGGAGGTTCTGGGTCTCGCTCAGCTTCGACTGTGATTTCAAGTCCATGAATTTCTAACCGCATCTTTTCGAAGAGCATTGTTAAAACGCCAGAGCTACATCCTATTAATCCTGCTAATACCAAATCCGTCGCTTTCGGACCATTCTCATCGATCACAATTTCCATGTCTGGATTCAGTGAAAGGGATACTTTTTTACCGCCTTGCCAAACACCGGATACTTTCTGCATCACGATACCCCCAGTAAACTTTTATTTCATTTTAAATAAGCCTTAACGCATTGATTATGATATTAGGACTTTTCGATCTCGGCATAAACCTGATAGGCTCTTGCTTTTGAGCGATTATTTAAGAGTTGATTTGAGACGAGCGGCTCAATTCCTTGCACGGCTAGATCTTTTCTGTCTTGGGGCTTACGCTTAATCAGGTAATTACATTTATTGCTTCCTGTTGTGTCTTGAATGAGTTTTGCTATTGCGGCTACTTCACTCGGAGTTAAGTAGGATAAGCTCCCATCCTCACGTTTAACCGGTTGAATAATCGTCTGAAGTTTAGCCTCCGGGAATTGGCTGATCAAACCTAAACTTTTAACGATATTCATACCATCTACATCATAACCTAATACTTGTGTATGCTTTTTCTGGGTTATAGACTGTAGTACCTGTTGGATGTACGGTTGGCAATCCCATTGTAAAGTACTCCTCCGTTTAGGTACTTACACCTTGTTCTTGTCTTCTTTTTTACAGATAATAGTATCTCACCTCCAGTTTTATTAACTTATACTAATCCAGGGCGACCATCAGTTCCACTCTGAAGCAACAGTGTATAAATTCTACGTAACTTATGAGGTTGAGGCAAGCTTTTTTATGATGAAGATTATGATATTTAATGATTTAACTATACCATATATCTCCTAGATACTTTGTAGTATTAGTTACATTCTAAAATTTCTTTAGATAAATAATTACCCTATAATAGGGTCATCCGTTGTAGTTCTCAAATGAAGGAGTTTGGAATATCTCATCGAATACATGCAAAATCAAGACTACAATCGGAGTGAAGGTAAATATGAATCATCTAATTGCTTTAGGAACAGGCCATGCCGTAGTAACTAAGTGCTATAATACATGTTTTGTCCTTTCAAATGAGAACAATGAGTATGTATTAGCAGATGCCGGTGGTGGTAATGGTATATTAGTTGCTTTGGAGAAAGCTGGAATTTCCTTAGACAAGATTCATCACGTTTTCGTTAGCCATAAGCATTCAGACCATCTACTGGGGATGGTATGGATTATACGAATGATTGCTTCGTCTATGCTTTTAGGTCAGTATAGCGAGAACCTAAAAATTTATTGCCATGAGGAGCTTATAGACAATATCATAACTCTCGTAGGTTCAACACTTGATAAAAAATTAACGGACTTAATCGGACAGCGAATTCTTCTCATCCCAGTATATGATGGGCAAACGAGAAATCTCTTGGGTCAGGATTTTACTTTCTTTGACATCCACTCAACCAAGGCAAAACAGTTTGGCTTTACTGCAAAATTGAGTAACGGAAAACGTCTTACTTTTTTAGGAGATGAACCATATAACAAATTGTGCAGGAAATATGCGTTAAATAGTGATTGGCTTTTATGTGAGGCATTTTGTCTTTATCGTGACCGTGAAAGATTTAAACCTTACGAGAAGCATCACAGTACCGTTAAAGATGCTTGCGAACTCGCTGCTCACCTCAACATTAAAAACCTTATACTCTGGCACACGGAAGACACTGATATAACTCAACGAAAAGACCTATATATTGCTGAGGGGAGAAACTACTACAGTGGAAATCTGTTTGTTCCCGATGACCTCAATATAATTACACTATAACGTCAAACTGATTTCTCGCGCTGAACTACGGCACGCTCCAACCAAAGAAGCAAAATAAGGGGGCGTTGCAAAACGAACTAAAATAGTTCGTAAGCAACGCCCCTTTTTCCTACTAGAAACAAAACTGCAGGTCCCAAAGAACCCGCAGTTGTCGTATAATTTGAGTTATGCTAACAACCAAATTACACTCTAAAAATTATACTGAATTAAGTGGACACTATCAATTAGTTCTACCATTTAATTTTGATGTGTTAATACCGGAGGATGACTCAGTTCGACTGCTAAGCCACATTTTGGAGGGATTGAATTACGAAGCGTTGTATCAGGCCTACTCTTCCACTGGAAGAAAACCTGTAGTCGAACCCAAAATCCTGTTCAAAGTAGTAGCCTATGCCTATATGAACAACATTTACTCAAGCCGCAAGATTGAAGTTGCTTGTAAAAGAGACATTAACTTCATGTGGTTGTTGGAAGGATGCAAGGCACCAGACCACAGCACCCTTGCTCGATTTCGGAAGAACTATTTAAAGGAATCCATAGAAGACCTCTTTTTCCAAATGGTGACGTATTTACACAAGCTTGGGGAAGTAGAGTTTAAGAACCTTTTTGTCGATGGAACAAAAATTGAAGCCAATGCTAACCGTTATACGTTTGTCTGGAAGAAAGTCGTTACTAAGAATGAGACCAAAATGTTCTTGAAAATTCAATCCTGTCTTGAGGAGATCAATTTGACCTATCTAAAGGACTTCAAGGCAACCAAAGAAACGTTACTTAAGGACCTTAAGGCGGCCCTCTCCTACCTAGAAGAAAAACGTCAGCAAGAGCAGATTGAATTTGTCCATGGTATTGGAAAACGGAAATCAAAGCTACAAAAGTTTACAGAAGACCTGAAGGAATTCTATACCCGTCAAGAAAAGTACAACAGACATCACCAATTCTTCGAAGGAAGAAATAGCTACTCCAAAACCGATCCTGATGCGACCTTCATGCATATGAAAGATGACCATATGCGCAACGCTCAGTTAAAGCCGGCTTACAATGTTCAGATTGGCGTGGAAAGTGAATATGTAACAGGGGTTGGAATTTTCCAGGATCGTAACGACATAGCCACACTCATCCCTTTCTTAAACACGCTGGAATCTAAACTACAGGCCCATTATGAAAATGTTACTGCAGACTCTGGTTATGAGAGTGAGGAGAATTATCTTTATCTCGAAGGGAAAAAGCAGACCTGCTACATAAAGCCGCAAACCTATGAACAATGGAAAAAGAAACGCTTCAAAAAGGATATCAGCAAGCGAGAAAACATGGTTTACAATGCAGAAATGGATGAATACACCTGTCATAACGGAAAACAACTCAAACTAGTGGGAATTACCCATCGAACATCGGCAACGGGCTACCGATCTGAAATCACGATCTATGAATGTGAAGACTGCCGTGATTGTCCTTGTAAAAGTCAATGTACAAAAGCTAAAGGCAATCGAAGAATGCAAGTATCTAAAACGTTTGTGGCCAAACGCCAGGTATCGTACGGAAACATTACCACCGAAAAAGGGAGACTACTCAGAGTAAATCGATCCATACAGGTCGAAGGAGCCTTTGGGGTACTCAAAAATGACTATAACTTTAATCGCTTTTTGACACGAGGTAAAAACAGTGTAAAAACTGAATTTATGCTGCTGTGTTTTGGGTATAACGTGAATAAACTTCACGCTAAAATACAGAATGAACGAATTGGTAAACCCCTTCATCCATTAAAAACGGCTTAAAAAGGGGTCGAAAAAACAGTCTCATCTAGAAGGCTTATTTTGCTATACACAAATTTAAGTAGAAAATAGAGATTGAGCATTGCAATCAAACCACTTAATATTTTCCACAGTAAAAAGAAATGGGGAGCATCGCTTGCTACTTCAAAATAGTAGTTTTGCGACACTCCCTTATAAAAACACAAAATAGTAGAACTTCTTCCTTCTCGAAATTCTTTGCTGGGAAGTATCCTTTATAAAATCTCCTGGTGAAGAATAAATTTGCTAGGAGATTTTATGTGCTTAAATTTTAATTATGATACTAACCGATTATACTGTTCCAGTAACCTCTCACTCGTTGCGCCAATTTCCTCCAGAGCTTGGCCAATGGCCTGCATGGATACTGAGTCGGATTGAGAACGTTCGGAAATTTGCAAGATGGATGTATCAATCTCCTTGAATTCTTCTGTTAAGAGTTCCATCACCGGAACAATCTTACCACTGACTTCTTGTATATCCTGAATGAGTTTACGGATTAATTCGACGGATTGACGGCTTTCATCCGCAAGTCGTTTAATTTCCTGTGCTACCACAGTAAAGCCTCGTCCTGCATCGCCAGCTCGAGATGCTTCAATCGATGCATTAAAACCCAATAGGTTCGTTTGATTGGCAACTCGTTTTATGAGTTGAACTGTTTGATCAATTTGCGAGGCGGCCTTTTCCAGGTCTGAGGCAATATGGATTGTGAGCCCAACCTCATGTAATTGTTTTTTAATCATCTGCTTTGTGTCTTCGATTGATTTTCTTGTTAATCCCATGGAATGAGAAATGCTTCCGGAGATCGCCATTATTTCCTGTATCTTGCTATGGAGAACGTTGGAGATTTCTTGGGCTTCTTTGGCCATGGATTGATAGTTAAAAAGCGTTATACGTTCCATGATATCCATGATTCCTTGAGGTTTTATCGTACGATTAAAGGAAATAATCTTGCATTCGGAGCGAAGGGCGTCCCGATATTGCTTAAACAGCACTTCATTTGATCCGACAAAGCCTTTCATACCAATGAGAACCTCGACTTGCCCCACTCTTTCGATAACTTCAGAATCCGTTAATTCATCAAAAGGAATGACCGTATAGTTAAATTGATCAAGTCCATAGGAATGAAGATATGCAACGATTTGATTTCCTTGAGCAGAGTTATTATTAAAAATACCCACCGCTTTTCCTTCTGGAATCTTAGCCACCTCGACATAAAGTTGAGGCTCCGGAAGGAGTTCAACCCCCAGAATTTTTTCCCGTGGTACAAATTGAGAAGCTTGTTCGACTCGAGTTGGGAGTACGACAAATAAGTCTTCAGGAAGATGCTTAGGCAATTGTCTGATATCATATTTGTTGAACATCTCTACTTTGTTATTGAAAAACATTTCTGTAACTCGATAAAGTTCCTCAGCAACCAGTAAAGAACTTCCAATCGTTGAGATTTTCATCACACTCATGAAAAGAGATCCCCCCTCATTTGTTTTAGCCCCCCATACCATTTACGCACATTCTTACTTAGATAGAAATCCACTATTACTGGCTTTTGGAAATTTATCAAGTGTTACAAAGCCTAAAGCAAAGCTAAAGTATGTAGTTGCCTGATGATAAATTTAGTAGAAATTTACTATATCTTTACACTAGCCTGCATCAAGTTATGAATTTTGTCAAGAAAAGTATTACAAAGATATAGAATAAAAAAAATTGCATAATAATAAAAAAATCTCAAAAGCATGTAAAATTCGAACACTACTTCAAACCATCTTAATTTAAGAAGATTAGAGAAAGTTGAAAGGTCTGACTCCGCTAGAATATTCGGAATCAGACCCTAGAAATATAAAACTCAACTTTACCAATGTACTCTACAATTTTATAGCTATATGATTTGTGACTTGAGTTCAGCTTTATCCATACTATATTCCAGATCTTTAATCTTCTTTCCCTTATCTAAAACAACGACGGCGGGAACAGCTTTTATCTCATACTTTTCAGCAAGGTTTCTCTTGGTTGCTAAATCCACTTTGACAATCTTATAGTCTTCATGATGCTCTTGCTGAAGCTCCTCCATTAAAGACGTGAATTCAAGGCTCTCATTATTCGATGCATTGAAGAAAACTAACAAAACTTTTTTATCACAATTCGCAATATCGGTCTGGAAGGCATTAAGCTCCTCAATGTAGCGCTCAGCTGCTACAGCTGCCGTAGCCCCATCACCAGCCGCCGAAACAACTTGTCTTAAATACTTAACTCGATTATCTCCGACAGCATAAACCCCCTCCAAATTCGTTTCCATTAGGTCATTAACAGGGATATATCCCCGCCTGTCCATCTCAAGGCCACTCTCTTTAAGATATTGGGTAGAGGGTACCATTCCCACAAAGAAAAATACACCCTGGCATTCCAATACTGAAGAGCTGCCTGTCTTTAAGTTCTTTATTCTAACGCCTTTAACACTTTCTTCGCCCAATACTTCTTCTACTGTGGAGTTCCAGATAAACTCCATTTTTTCATGATGAAATGCACGTTCGGCACTGATCTTATTGCAATCCAAGATTCCTTGATCATGGAGTACGATGACTGTAACTTTTTTAGCAAACTTAGTAATATACATGCCTTCTTCTATTGCTTGATCGCCGCTGCCAATGACTACGACATCTTCCCCTTCAAAGAATTCAGCATCACAGGTGGCGCAATATGCAACTCCACTGCCTTGGAGACGTTTCTCACCAGGGATATTCAGGAGCCTCGGCTCACTCCCGCAAGCGATGATCACAGCTTTAGCCATAAACTCTTTCCCCTTTTTTGTTTGGATCACTTTATTTTCTTGGGTAAAATCAGCGTTTACGACCTGATCTCTCATAAACTCTACGCCAAAGTTCTCAGCATGTTTCTTAAAATCCAGCATAAGAGCGGAGCCGCTGATTTCTCCGTAGCCAGGGTAATTGACAATTTCTCGTGTTGTATTTACTAAGCCGCCAACGGCACCTTTGTTGATAATCAGAGTTTTAAGCTTGGCCCTACCCCCATAGATGCCGGCGGATAATCCTGCGGGTCCCCCACCAATAATTATTAAATCATACGTATTCGTCATTTTCTCATTCACCTCATAATTCATTCAGGATGTCTGTTATTCTTTCCTCAACATCTTCTTCCTCAACTTTACCGGCCAATTTTCCTTGGTATTCACCATCTTTAAAGAAAAGAATTTGAGGAACGCCTTTTAAGGAGAATTTTTGGTATAAGGCCTTGTCTTCCTCGACGTCGACATAATAAAAGCCAAACTTACCTTCAAATTGTGGCTGCAAATCTTCTAAAACAGGCAGGACACTCTGACAGACATGACAGCTTTTTCTCGAAAAGATAACTAAACAGGGTTCTCCGTTATTGTAAATCACCTCTTCAAAGCGACTCGAATTCAGGGGTTGTAATGACATTTTTTAAACACTCCTTTACAAATGAGCTTTTTAACTTGGGCATTGTCCATAGGACAGAGAAATGCTCCCTTTGCAGTAACAGATTTATGTTGTTATTATCTGTTTCTTCTGAGGGAGCATAGATGCCGTGGAAAACTTAAGCCACTGGTCGCAAGTTGCACTAACTTTCGTGAAATAGTACTCTTAAAATTTCACTGAGAATTGAGTATCATACCGCTTATTATCAATATTTAAATAAACATGATAGTCACCCGCTAAACCTTGTCTACTGACATAAAATTGAAAATCATTGTCATTCTGCTCTTCAAAAGAAACACATGCTGCGGTAACATCATGAACTACCGTTGGGATTGAGTAGAATTTCGATTCATTCACGCCTTTAAATTCCAGAAAAGCTTCTGACCCTTCCTTAAATGTTGCTCGAAGAGCCAATCTATCTTCTTCTAGTATAAAAGTTACATTGTGTTTTTCGGGAACTCCTCCCATTGCATCTTTAAAGTTAACCTTGAATCCAAACTCTGGAGTTACTCTGAATTCACCGAGGAATTCGCCTTTACCGAGGGAAAAATTCGTCGTTTCATCATATAACGAAAGCCTTCTTGCTCGATAATAATTACCGCCTTGAACTTTCAATTCGTATTTAACGTCATCGTTTTGAACTTCAACTGTGATGGACTCTAACGTTAAATGGATATATTCGTCCTTATATTTATTCAAAAGCATTGCGCCTAAGCCATCGGTATGTTTTCCTCGATAGGTGGCAATACCGCCAGAGTGAATCATATAGTGACCATCGCTATAATAGTCGACATTACAAATATAAGGGGAATAAAATTCTGCTCCTCTTTCTTTACCGTACTGCCAAACTTGTTCGATTTCCATCTTGTCAGTGTCAATTCTGTAAATAACCCCTCTGGAGAAGTTGTCTTCGGGTGAAACTCTAGTAGCTTCGTTTTTCGATCGGTAGGTTCCATTATCAAACACGAATACGTCCCCATTGGGTAGAATTCTTGCGGCATGTTGTTCGTACTGCCAGTCAAAATCACCTTTTGTTACGTTTTTAAAGAAATATTTCTGCCATTCTTCTCCCCAACCTTCCGGGTCGCCGAGAATCCAGTTTAATTTTGATGTATCATAATCGAAGTTAATAATCGCGTCTTTGTGCCTGCCGGACATGGTAATGGAATTAGTCCCTTTGTCATACCAAACAGCGTTGTTATGGAACCAATCATGGTGGTTCCAATCTCCCGCGTTACCCTTATCTCTAGGCAAGATCTCCAGAAGATCCCATGACTTAACGATTTCTCCCGTTTTTCTATCGATTTCAACAACATAATCTTCAACCGATTCTTCAAAGTTATTATCAGAAGCGACCAAAATGTTGCCATTCTCCAACTCTATGGCATCATGGTGATACCCGCCCGGCAAGCGATATTCCTTATAAATTTTACCGCAAAAGTCCATTTCCATAACTCCAACGGTATAATAGGGTTTTTGCATTGTCCTATAAGAAGTGTACAGGAGCCTGCCGTTAGCAAGTTTTTTAATGTCCCAACTTTGCTTATTGGTGATAACCCACCTTAAATCACCTGCATAATCAAAACCTACGGTTTTAGCCGAATCAATAAGAGGCGTTGTTGTCGAGATTATCATGAGGTCTTTGCCAAAATACTCTGGTGTCGTATGACAAAACAGAGCTTTATTGACATCTAATTCTTCAACTTTGATCGTTACTTGTGATGTTTTCCCATTGCCGAGGACAAGAACTACGGTGTTTTCATAATCATCGTACAATCCATAAATCGCTAATACATGTTCTTTGGCAGCGGGGAAAGTGTGTGTAAGATCCCCTTCCATCGCTTTACCTTTTACGGTTATTTGTACAGAGGTTTCTTCAGCTGTGTTAAAGCAAATAACGGCGGCAAGTGGATTAATCAAATATGGATTTTCAACAACAAGTGGGTTTTCCAGAGTATAATCTCCTGATCTAAGTGTGGCTAAAAACTTTTCTTCGGACTCAGATTGAAGTGTAATCAAATGCTTTTCTGTTTCTAAATAATTACTCAAGAGGTTCACTCCTTATCAAATATCTAGCCATTAATCTTTGTTCGTTAAGTATATTATACATTTCACAAAGTATCGCATAAAACACAACTTGATTGTTCCAGTTCACAACACTTTGTTGTGAACTGGAACACATCGCCTAAAAGAATCTGTTGCATACGGACTCTTTTAGGATATACTAACCAAAACAATAACTTTTTGCAGAGACAGCTTAACTACTGTCTTAATTTTTTAATCATAAAAGTTAGTAAAAAGTTGGATATGGTTTAACTTGATCCACTTGTTACATACGGCAAAATTTAATGGGAAGTGAAATAAAGATGCGTATCAGTGACCTAAAACTTTTAATAGAATTGTCTCATTCAAAGTCAATTACATTGACGGCTGAGAAAATGCATATTTCCCAACAAGGTCTGAGCCAAATGATTACGCGTTTAGAGCAAGAACTCAATGTTATATTATTTCATCGAAGTCGACATGGAACGACTTTAACGGAGGCTGGACAAAAGACCGTCTTAACAGCCAAAGGTATTGTTGAAAAGTATGATAATTTAAGGGCTGAGTTAGATCTGCTTTCTCATCAACAAGATTCTCCAGTCGAGGGTGATTTGACTCTTTTCCATTCCCATAATTCAGGCACAGCAGTTTTGCCCAGGGCTTTAAAACTATTTAAATCAAGATATCCAAATGTAAACTTAACGCTTAAAGAAAGTTCGCCCGTAGAAACCATTGAACGGATTAATGATGACCCTACGGTTGTAGGGTTGATAAACTTTCCGGAAGATTATTACCAGGACCCTTTGATGCAGGGGTTAACTTCCAGTTCTAAGTTAATGTATCAAGAACTTTTGCGAGATGATTTAATCGTCTGCATTCCGAAATCCTGGTCACTAAGCAGAGGCCAAATTAATAGGGCAAATGAACTCGTTAAATGGCCTATGGTCTATTTTGATACAAAACAATACGCTGAAATTACATCTCTAATTTTTCGTGAGACTGATAAGTCCCCAAAGACGTTTTTAAAAACACTTAATAATGAATTATTCCGTCAAACAATCATTGACGGGTTGGCTATGGGTCTTATTTCTACACTTGAGTTGAGTGATAATCGGCTTTTGAAAGAATGTACAGTCCAGTCAGATCTACGCTTAAAGCTCGTTTTTACCTGGGTAAGTTCAGCGAACTACTCAATGTCAATTCCGGCACAAAAGTTTTTGGAGTGCCTGGAATTATCCTTAAATACCACGAACGAGTAACTACTTTTTGTTGTGGGAAAGGACAATAAGGTTCTGTTATATGGTGCCATTAGGATTATGTATAATACGATTGAGAGAACAAGTACAAACAAAAAAGAAAGGAGATTATTAATAACCAACCCAGACTTAAAAGCATAGGGTCTTTGGTACATTTGTTGATGAAATAATTCACAAAATGTAGGGGGGATAGGATATGGTTGTTGAGACGCAGAAGAAAGCTCATCTTTCGAAAGAACTACAAGGTGCTTCTGGGAAAAACGGAAAGATCAGCAATAATTACTTTGATGACCTAGAAGTTACCTCGATCCATAAGTTATTATTTTTCATTATTATGTTGGCCTATTTCTTTGAGCAAATGGATAATTGGAATTTTGGCTTTATTGCTCCCGCGTTAATGAAAAGCTGGCATATTAACATGGCTGCGGTCGGAAAAATAAATTTTTCCTATTTTGTGGCCATGACCCTCGGCGGATTGACAGGTGGCGTAATTTCAGATTTTATTGGCCGTAGAAAGACATTTTTAGGAGCAATTCTCCTCTTCTCTTTCGGTTCCATTGCTAATGGATTTGCTCAGAATGTCGAAGTTTTTACGATAACTCGGGCTATAACTGGTTTTGGTGTTTTTTGTATGATGGTCACTTCTCAAGTCTATATTGCTGAGATGGCCCCTGCGGCCACACGTGGAAAGTGGCAAAGCCTAACGGCTTCCATTGGTTTTATGGCAGCACCTTTAGTGGGACTGTTATGCCGCATAGTTATTCCTCTAAACCCTCAAGCTTGGCGCTATATTTTCTTCTTGGGTGGAGTTGGACTTATTGGGTTCATAATGGGTCTCAAATACCTGAAAGAATCACCCCGTTGGTTAGTTACTAAAGGTAAGATAGAATCAGCAGAAGAAGTTATTGAACAATTAACGAATGTAAAAGTCGACTTAACTGAAGCTGCTTCTAACGTCGAACCTCGGGTCAAAACCCTGGATGTTTTGGTTGGTATTTTGTCAGCGAAGTATCTTAAAAGAACATTAATCATCTTGTTCTTTGTTCTTTTAACGGTCCCTGCCGGGTTTGTTATCACAAACTGGACACCGACCCTATTAAACCAAAGAGGTTTAAGCGTAAATGATGCTTTGACAGCCTCCTCTCTCCTGATGTTTGGTGTTCCGGCAGGTTGCTACTTATCCTCCTTGATTGCGGACAAAGGTGGGAGGAAGATTCCAATGGCAATGATGGCTATTTCCGTCGCAATTTTGTCCATAATCTTCGGACAAATACAAGGCTTTGCTCCAATTGTAATTTGTGGCTTCCTTTTGATCGCTGTCAATATGGCTATGAATTTTATAACATTCAGTTATATTGCTGAGAATTATCCAACAAAAATGCGAAATACTTCAACTGGAATTCATAATTCAGCAGGACGTTTAGCAACTTCTGTTCTACAGTTATATATTCCTGTAGTATTTGCCCAATATAAATTTACAGGTATTTACAATATGGTCGCGATTTTGGTTTGCATCCCTGTAGCCGTTTTATTACTATGGGGACTAAAAACAGGTGGCAAGTCCCTTGAAGAAATTTCTTAAAGAATTAGTAAATAAGAGAATAATTTAATATCGGAGTTCAGGTAATTCGAGGGGCATAAAACCGCCAAAAACTTTAAGTTTTTGGCGGTTTTTTTTCTAATTGGTCTATCGCTGTTTGTGATTTCTAAAAATAAACGAGGCTGTCTCAAAATGATGTCTACGACATCACGAAGAGGCAGCCTCTTTTCAATATTTGGGGAAAAATAAGTTGAGATTGTGAAATCACAAGGGAGTATTCCTGATTTCACAATCTTATTGTTATATTTGGGAACGCTAAAAGAGCACTCTCTAAAACTCCCTAATTAAAAGGCATAAGCAGATTACGCAACCTCTATTTTATGTAACGAACAGCCACATCTGTCTTGTTGTATTTTGTTGTGCAACTTATTGATGTTAAAACCAAAGCTCAAAAGCAAAAATTCAGTTTCAACATTCTTTTTACCACGCATTACAAATCTTCGGAAGCTATGATCTTCCTTCAGAATTCCAAAAGCCCCTTCAACCTGGATGGAACGATTCATTCTTAGTAGGATACCTTCAGCCGTTGTGATATTATGTAAGGATTCTTCTCGTTTCTCCAAAAATACTTTTGATACAGATAGTTTCTTATTACCCGCTGCTTTTGTGCATTGTTTTTTGAATGAACAGCCTCCACAACTCTCACACTCATAGAGAGTTACATCCGATTTATAACCACTTTTCGAAGTTCTTGTCGTCTTTCCGACAGCCACTAGTTTTTTATTATTTGCACAAAGATATTCGTCTTTGACTGCATCATAGACCATATTTTCCCGTTTACCAATGATCTTACTAAAGCTTTTTTTCTTCATTACTTCATAGGTCTGTGGCTTAATGAAAGGCTTTAGTCCTTGTTTCTCAAAATAAACATAGTTTTCTTCACTTTCGTAGCCTGCATCAGCAATGACATTATGATATCTTTTAGGTAAGTTCTCAATTAGCTTTTCTAAAAAAGAAATAAGAGTCAATTGATCGGAGCGCTCACTCGAAATGGCCAATCCAACGATATATTCAGCCTCTACGCCAATCTGCACATTGTATCCTGGCTTTAGCTGAGAATTTCTCATATGATCTTCCTTCATATGCATAAAAGTGGCATCCGTATCCGTCTTTGAGAAGCTATTTCTACCATCAAAAAGCTCGTTATAACGATCATATCTCGTTTGTTTTTCCAAGAATTCTTCTAGTGTCTCTGTTGCCCTTTGCAGATTAGTCTTGCGTTTTCCCTTTCCAGAAACAAACTCTATTTTTTCGGCTTGTTGCTTCTCCTTCAGAAAAGCAATGTAATTCTGAAGGGTTTCCACTGTGATTGCCGACTCGCTTAATGGAATACCAGTTTCGATTTCTTTATTGAGTTTCACAAGAAATGCCCTGGCTTTTTCTTGCAGTTTCTGTTCATTTTTGATGGTGGTTTTCTTCCATACGAATGTATATTTATTGGCATAGGCCTCAATTTTTGTACCATCTATAAAAATATTTTCATACTGGATCTCACCCAGTTCACCTAGTTTAACGACCAATTGGTTGAAGAGCCCTTCGATAATTCCTTTAATCCGACCGTTGCGGAAACGAGCAATCGTATTATGGTCGGGCACCTTCTGTCCTTGGAGCAACCACATGAAATTAATATCTCTCCTACAGGCTTCCTCTATTTTTCTGCTTGTGTAAATGTCGTTCATGTAAGCATACACCAATACTCGGAATAATGTCTTGGGTGTGACTGCTGGATTTCTTCCCTTGGAAGAGTACGCCTTGTTTAAATTTGTATAATCTAATCCCTCCGTCATATGGCATAGCAGTCTCACCGAGTCATCTTCTGGTATTAATACTTCCATGTTTAGTGGGAGCACGAGTTGATAAACCCCACTATTTTCGTTATAATTTTTGCGTATAGTTTTGTTTTGTAGCATAAACTAATTATACCGAAAAGACGGGTCTTTGGACTTGTCTTTTTGTATTTTTACACAGAAAGGGGCTGCCTCTCCATAGAAATTATATTTCTATTTTGAGACAGCCTCTTAAAACGGACTGAAAGTCCGATAAGGCTAAAGCCTGCTAAAAGCTACCCTTGGCTAAATGCCAACCTAGGTTTAGACTGAAACTCATGTCTCAATTTTAAAGTTATCTTCATCACCGTCTGTTTGCTGGTTTTCGATATAATCTCGAATGATCTGATCCGTAACTGTTCAACCGTTGCACCAAAATACCCTCGTGCCCAAAGGTGTTGACCCCAATATCGCTTTTTTAGATGAGGAAATTCTTTCTGAAGCAGCCTTGATGATCGCCCCTTGAGATACTGTGCTATTTTTGACGGTGCGAGTTGTGGTGGGCACTCGATCAATAGATGAATATGCTCTTTACCAATGCTACCCTTTATTATTATGATACCTCGACTAAGACAACATTGCCGGATTAATTCCCGTAGCCTTAGTCCAACTTCATCTTTAAGAACTTGGTATCTTTATTTTGTCACCCATACCAAATGCCACTTTATGTCATAGATTGTATGGCTACCTTTTTGATAATCTGCCACATCATTCACCTCTTAGGAGAATGATGTCCCAGCTTCTCAGTAATCATGCTAAAGGCGAAGGTTTTAGACCTGGCACTTGGAAAATAATCCTTGTAGAAAAGTTCGTGCCTAATAATTGATTTACATTAGTTCTGCCGTTCAAGATACATGCTTGACATAAAATAGTTGGAGAATTTTGCACTGCCTCCGAGTTCAACATGTTTTATATTACTATATAATTCTTTAGCCCTTTCCAACTCATGCTGATCCAACAAAGCTAATAAAGCCCCCACATGAGCCGCGTTTCCGACCATTTTGATTTTCTCAGGAAGTACGTCAGGCACAAGTCCAATATTTATAATGTTATGCGCCTTCAGATAGGAGGCAAAAGTCCCGGATAAAATAACAGTATCAAGATCCTGCAAAGTGATGCCTGACATTTCAACTAACGTTTTTATCCCTGCACATACGGCACCTTTGGCTAGCTGTAATTGGCCAATATCTCTTTGACTCAAAGTTACATTGGGCTCTTGATCCGGTCTGTAATTAAAAACAAATTCCCGTCCTTTTTCGCCCATAATAATTCGTTTACGGAACTCAGGCGGAAGCTCAGTTTTTTCTGGATCGACAAATTTACCTTGTTTTGTGAGAATTTCAACCTTTCTTAGCTCATCGATACCTTCAATCAGCCCTGATCCGCAAATCCCGCTGGCTTCCTGTTCTCCGATGACTTGATAGTTTACTGTACCCACTTCCATCAGGGAAACACTTTCAATGGCCCCTTGTTTAGCCCTCATACCATGAGTAATACCCGCTCCCTCAAATGCAGGACCGGCAGCGGTAGAACAGGCCATCATCGTTTGTTCGGTTTTTAAAAACAACTCGCAGTTAGTCCCTAAGTCAACAAGCAAATGATTTCCGGGGTCTAAAACAATCGGTGCTCCCAAAATTGCTCCTAATGTGTCAGATCCAACAAAGCCGCCGATATTTGGGAGTAAGAAGATTCTGGCGTTCGGATTCAGATCAATCTCCAAATCCTCCGCCTTAAATTCTAAAAATCTATTGCAGACAGAAACAAAAGGCGATACGGCAAGATGAGAAACATCAAAACCAAGCAATAAATGCTGCATCGTTGTATTTCCAACAATCGTCATCTTGAGGATTTCCTTCTTGTTCACTTCCGAATGAACCGTTAATTCTTCCAACAACTTGTTGATAGTTCTCCTGACGGCGGCACGTAAATTCAGGGCATTCTCCGGACTTTCCCCGGCATAGGTAATGCGGGAAATCACATCCGCTCCATATGCTGTTTGTTCATTCTCAGTGGAGGCAACTTTCACGATCTCCCCTTTGTTCAGATCTACTAAAGCCACCGCCACACTCGTTGTGCCAATATCCACGGCGACACCATAAAGCCTTTGCGTAGTATCGCCTGCTTCAACATCGAGAATCCGATCTTTATAAACTGCCACAGTTAAGGCATATTCACTTGTACGCAATATTTCGGGAACTTTACTGAGGATGTTTAAACTTACCCCGCCGTGAGGTTTACCTGTTACTTTACATAATTCATCCACTATTCTATCCCAATCTCCGCGCTCGTCCGCAAGTGTTGGCTTACTGGGGTTAATAAATATCTTGCGGACGCCCGGGTTAAGGGCTTTGAGTTTCATTCCCAAGTGGATGCCCTCTTTACGATCCTGGCTTACCATAAAATCAAGTTCAACGATCATTCCCTCTTGAGGTATTACAGTGCACGCAAGGCGTACTCCGTTATTAATTTCACACTCATTAAGATGTTTCAAGTCTCTTTCGTTTGGTTGTGGAACACAGCTTAAAATCCGTACTTTACATTTGCCACAAGTACCTTGGCCATTACAAATATTATTTACGAGAAAATGATGACGAATTACCACTTGCATTAAGGTTTCATTTTCCAGTGTTATTATCTCGCGGTTGGGCAGTATTGTTATGTTCATAATGTACATTCTCCTTTCTGGAAGAATAACATAAAGATTGAGATCCCCAACTCTTTATAAGAGAGGGGATCACTCAAGGCAGCATTAATTGCAAATTAATCTAAGAAATCGAATTGTTTGTTACGATAAGCTTTCAGATATTTAACGCAATAGTCATCCCGGCCGGCCAGGGTTTCAGCCGTGACTAAACTTGCCATCATCATTTGATCCAAGGGGTTAATAATTAGGCCATCCAGTCCTTTAGCAATAGCCATTATCGCAAAAGCATGGTTGATAAATTTTCGGACCGGCAAACCGTAAGATACATTTGAAAGCCCGCACATGGTATGAACTCCTTTAAACTGTGTCATAATGGCTTCAACCGATTTTAAAAACTCCACAGCGAACTTACTATTTGTCGAAATTGGTTGAACTAAGGGATCCACGTAAATGTTTTCCAACGGTACATTATTTTTGACAAGGCCGCTAATTAGCTTATCGGCAATTTTTAAACGGGCCTCCATCGTTTCCGGCATTCCTTCATCACTCATACATAATGCTACAACTTTCAAATCTGTTCCTGCTATAATAGGAAGCAACACGTCATAACGTTCTTTTTCCAGTGAAATTGAGTTAATCATGGGTGTACCTTTATGTACAGATAAAGCTGCTTCAATAGCTTGGGGGTCCGGACTGTCTAAGCAACATGGGCAGTCAACAACTTCCTGAACTGCTTTTACCAGCCATTGGAGGTATTCCGGTTCTTTACCTACGAAGATACCGGCATTAACATCAATATAATTTGCTCCAGCCTCAAATTCATCTTTAGCCACCTTTTGAATATAGGCAATATCTTGTGTTTTAATGGCCTCTCCAATGGCTTTACGACTGGCATTTATTAGTTCTCCTACAATTAACATTTCTTTTCCTCCCCCTAAATAAAAATCAATTTCACGTCTTCCATACGTTTCATTTGTACCTTGTCTAGAACCACTATAATTTGCAATTAAACAGATCTTGTTTTGGCTGGATATGCATATGTTAGTCTTAAATTGCCTCTATATGAAGAGATTTTTTTGTTTTATTTCGGTTCATCTTAACTTTAAAATTAACACTTCATTAAATTCTTTGTTTTTTAAGCTTGGCAAAATGTAAATATACCATACTTTTTAAATTAAAACTTAGCAAATTAATAACTGTAAATTTCTTGTTATCTCAACTTTGTTATCTTAAAAGGAAAGAGGAGCAAAATAAATTGCCCCTCTTTCCTTTTAATAGCATTTCTAAGCATTTTTAATAAGTTTCATTGCTAAATCAACCGCTTGAAATACATCTTCAGCATATCCGTCTGCATCAATTGATTGAGCAAAGACGTAACTTGTTGGATTCCCGCCTATAATTATTTTAACTTCGTGACGCAGCTTTCTTCGTTCAAGTTCGCGTATTGTCTCGGAAATCATACCCATTGTAGTGGTCAGCATGGCAGATATGGCTAGAATATCCGGCTGATGCTCGGTAATTGCTTCGGCAAAATCCTCAGGTTGAACGTCAATTCCAAGATCTATTACCTCTAACCCGGCGTTACGAAACATCATAACAATTAGGTTTTTACCAATATCGTGTAAATCCCCGGCGACGGTACCAATTACAACTTTGCCAAGTGAAGATTGCCGGGAATTCGCTAATATAGGTTTCATAACATTTAACCCGGCATGCATAGCCCGCGAGGCAATTAAGACATCGGATATGTAAATGTAATTGTCGCGAAATTGTCTGCCGATTTCCTGCATACCAGGAAGCAAGGCTTTTTCAAATATAACTCTCGGGGAAATTCCATTTTCCAATGCCAGATTTGTGAGAGTTTTAACCCTATTGGCCTGTCCCTTTAATAACGCTTTGGTGATTAATTCTAATTCAGAAGTTATCAACCTTGGTCACTCCTTGGAAATCATTAGTTTAAAGGGCATTTTGTTTATATCGACTAGGAGTAATTCCCTCAAGTTTTTTAAAAACCCTTGTAAAGTAACCTGGATCTTCAAATCCGCTTTCTTCGGCAACCTGCATAACATTATATTTCGGGTTCTTTAATAAGGTTTTGGCCTCCTCCACTCTTATCTGGGTAAGATATTCCATTATAGTACAACCTAGTCCTTGTTTAAAAATTCTGCTGACGTAACAAGGACTA
The DNA here is from genome assembly GCF_045689965.1 of Desulfosporosinus paludis. Classification (NCBI taxonomy): domain Bacteria; kingdom Bacillati; phylum Bacillota; class Clostridia; order Eubacteriales; family Desulfitobacteriaceae; genus Desulfosporosinus; species Desulfosporosinus paludis. The sequence goes on along the minus strand of NZ_CP144211.1, from coordinate 5,259,680 downwards.
AGGTAAACTTCCTGAGCTATATCGTCAATTGTAATCTTTTTGCGAAAATTTTTACGAATATATTCAGCAGCTTTCTGAACTGCTTGGAGATTTTTTTGATGTTTATGATCATCAACCTGGTTCATAAATGTATCGAGCATCGCTTTTGACCAGCTGCAAAGCTCGTCTTGAGAGGTAATTGCTTGTAAATCCTGATAAAATTGAGCATTCTGTTGAAGAATGGTATTTAACATTGCCCCAGCTTCCACTGCAGCTCTGGAAATTATAACTACAAGTTCCGATACTCTGGATTTAACGAGATCAATATCTTCCGGATTCTCAGAAATAAAGTCCGTTAGTAAATTTTCAAGAAGTTTCAGAGCAGCAGGATTGTCCCCACTCCGTACCATTGCTCGCAATTCATTTTCTTTATCTAAAGAATTTATACTAATAGCGCGTGTTTCAATAGTGCTGATGGCCACTTCAGCTCGTTTGCGAGCCTGAATTTCCTCGGCTAACCGGGCTTGTTGGGAAGATATTTGCCTTCTTTGTTCTAAGACGGTCTTACCACTTTGCATAATTTGATTAGCGACTACGTACAACAAATCTGCCGCAGCTTGAACTTTATCCCCAGACATTACTTCCAATTGAGCAGCTGTCCACTTCACCGCAGCAATATCAATGTTAAGCCCTTTAACCATTTCCTCAATTTCTTCGAGAAAATAATCTTCCGGTTCCCACATTAGAACCTGCCCGCAAATAATCGCACCAAGATGATCATCAATTAAGATAGGTGCAGCCCACATTATTAAACCGGCATGGCATCTGAAAATGTATGGTTCACCATACTTTGCGGCATCCCTGCAAGCACGGGCATAGGAACGCTGACATTTTTTTCTGCCTGAGCTATCTGACTTGATCATTTCACAAAAGCGACAGTCTCTTATCTTATCATCAGTAGTAATAAGTGTATTTCCCTGGTTATCAACGAGTATGGCCTTTAATCCCGTTGACTTAGAAAAAGAACAAAGCATTTTATTTAGAAATTCCCGTCCGACAAGTTTCTCAAGCCATAATGATTCCTCTTCTTGATTTAAATCTTCTTGCTGCACATTGACACCTCCGAAATAACCATCCATTCCGATAATGCCATTGTTTATGTAAATGTTTGCAAACCATAATTAATAATTATTGTTACAAATATTATACCAGAATAGCGATTGTTTTACGAATAAATTATTTTAATCTTTATTTTGAAAAAATTTATATAAAAAGCAGCGCTCCTGTATTAAGTCAAGAGCGCCAAATGAAAGTAATGAAAAAAAAGAGAAAAATAAATTTAAAAGTTGCAAAAAATATTGCACGATACTTTTATCTTTAAATTTTTATAGTAAATACGCTACTTAAATATTATAATCATATTTTTTTGGATCAAATTTCTCCTTAGTTGTGCTGTTAATGATATCTTTTGCGAATTGTGCTTCATCAATCGGAATGCTTTTTAGTTGCTTTTCGAAAATGTCTAAATATTTTAGCTCTTTAGAGTCAAGTTGTACCAATCCCTTATTAAATCCATTGCGCAATTCTTCGATTGTTACGGAGGCAGCAATTTTTGTCCGCTCTAAATGACTTTTGCCTTTAACAATTTCTTTACTTAATTTCAGAACAACAGCCGGATCTAAAACATAGGCTTGTGGATCATACATACGGTCAGATTCAGCATGAAGATCTCTTAATTGAGCTGCAAAGCCACGGGCGGCTGCAGCATTCATGAGACGGCAATCATAAACAAGCTCTTCTGTGAAAACGGTAGGAGCCATTCCGCCGAGCAATCTAACATTCTCTACAGATTCATTACTCCAACAATCTGCTAAACAGGCAGCGATGTTTCCAACATGGCTGGAGTGAGCACATACCGCTGATCTTCCTTCCATGGATATTGGGGTACCTGTAATAGCTTTAAGGTATACTCCTTCATAGCCGCAATCTTTGTCCGGCCCTATTGCACCACGTTCGACGGCTACTATTGTTCTAACAGCACACATGACCCTGTCAATGGCAGCAAATACCTTTGGTATAAAGTTCTTATGGGCCATAACCATTGATGTATTGGCAAATCCACAGGCTGTGTCCCCTGAAGGGATGCAGTTATGTTTATCGGCAATTCTTACTATTTCATCCCAGAGTTTGGCCATGTCGCGACAGCCAACAACGCCTAAGGAGAATAAGGCTTTAGGAAGATCGCAGTTCATAACTGCTTCATCATGCAATTGCTTTCCTCCGATAGACTCGATTGCTAATAAGTCAGCACCGGCCTCAGCACATCCTTCAAAGGTTTTGAGAACATTTTCCCAATGCTCCCCGCGATACATATGGGTAAGGGTTTTACCTTCCCTGACATCAACAGGGGTCAACCTTAAAAGACTCTTAAAGCCAAACTTGGTTTCATATTCTCTCATAACACCTTTGACAACTTTAGTTATTTGGACACCCCATTCTGGATTAAACGTACAGGGCGGAAGCAGTTCGATTTCTATGAGAATTCCAGGGGAATGGAGCTCATACGCTTTTGCACAAATACCGTGGATCATTTCTTCATACTGGGCCAATACTTTAGGCATGGTTTCTTCACTGATGAGCATGGGCGGAAGAGTAAGGTTTACTTCCGGATAGACAGTACCCCCACCAATTACCATACCATTGCTGCCTTCTACTGGTTTCTTGGCCTTTCCGAATATAAAATCTTCCAATTTCGTGTAAGCTACTTCTGAAAACGTAATGCTAGGCATGACCTTTCCTCCTCATTTTGTTTTAGTTCAATAATTTAGCAACTAATTCTACTGCTGCGGCAGCATCTCCGGCATAACCATCAGCACCGATTTGATCCGCGAATTCTTGAGTAATTGGGGCTCCGCCAATAATTACAACTACTTTTTTCCGCAATCCAACTTCGTTTAATACTTCAATTGTCGATTTCATGGAAAGCATCGTTGTTGTCAATAAGGCTGAAAGTGCCACTACTTTACCGTCGTTGGCCTTAACTCCAGCTACAAAGTCTTCGGGTGAAACATCTGTCCCTAAATCAACCACTTTAAACCCCGAACATTCCAGCATCATTGCAACTAAACTTTTGCCAATATCATGCAGGTCGCCTTTAACTGTTCCAATAATGACTGTGCCTTTATTAGTCATCTCTCCGCCTGCCAGCTGAGGTTTAACAAGCTCAATCCCAACATTCATAGCCCGAGCAGACATTAATACTTCCGGTACAAACATATCGTTAACCTTAAACCGCTGACCAACTACATTCATACCGCCAATTAACCCTTCATTAATGATAACTAAGGGATCAAGTTTTTCGTTAATGGCTTGTTGTGTAAGACCCTTTACTTGATCACTGTCGCCCTCGATTACGGCATTGCCTAATGATGATAAGTCAAACATAGTTAACCTCCTAAAATGTTATTTTTGCTTGTTCTACTGTTTTTGAATTTATAACGTTAAAATTTGAAAATACCATAAAAAGACCTCGAGAAAGATTTTTCAAGACTAAAAATTTTATAACCACGTCCTTTCTTTGGAGAATCTTTTAGAACGTTTTAAAATTTCCCTTTAATCAATTGATTGGTCATATCATAGTCTTTAATCAAGCATTAAGCTATGAATTTTCTTGTTTTATCTTGGTTAATTCTAACTATTTCGAAATATCCCTAAAATACACAATCTCCCCTTTTTGTGTTTTTGAATTTTTTATAAATTTATTTTAGGACTTTATTTCTCAAGGTAATATCAAGATCATATAATTAAAATGAAGGTAATATTAAAGAAAAATATAAAGAATAACATAATAGTCCATGGTAAACCCAGTCTATAATGATTAAACTTTTCTAAAGATAACATTACTGGAATGAGGGGCTGGGTAAATGGTAAAATTCGATATAGTCTCTGGCTTCTTAGGTGCTGGGAAAACGACTTTAATCAAGAAAATTCTGAAAGAACTCAACAGGAATGAAAAGGTCATTTTAATTGAAAATGATTTCGGAGATGTTAGTGTTGACAAGGAGTTTTTAAAAATCTATGGATTGGAGATTTACGAACTGGCAAACGGGTGTGTCTGTTGCAAGCTTAGAGGGGATTTTTTACTGACCCTCAGGCAAATTCTGAGCCGGGAAGTCGACAGAATCATTTTCGAGCCCTCGGGTATTTTTATTTTAAGTGAGATTTTCGATCTTTTTAAGGATTTTGAAGTGTTTTCAAGGTGCTATATTAACTCTGTCACAACTGTTGTAGATGCTCAACAGTTTTTCAAAAATATCAATGATCACTCCCAATTCTTTAAAAGCCAAATCCTTAATGCCTCAACTTTAGTTTTAAGTAAAGTACAATTTCTTACGAATGCTGAAATTGACCAAATTAAAGAAGAATTACAAGCCTTAAATGAGAAAGCTTTAATAGTGACGAAGGATTGGTCAGATCTATCCCCTCAAGAACTGCTCAAGCTAATTGCCAATAATCCCTTAAACACTTTTTTTGACGATACGCACTATTTAAGACACAATTTTGAAACCTGGGGTATTAAAACGTCCAAGATTATTGCTTATGACCAACTAGAAAGCTTCCTGGAAAAATGTAAAAATAATGCCTATGGCAATATTTTAAGGGGCAAAGGCATTATCAAATCTGTAGGGAAATTTCTCGAAT
>NZ_CP144211.1:4907500-5250000 GCF_045689965.1 Desulfosporosinus paludis | reverse complement strand
GTCTCTCAAAACTAAACAACAGCTCTCTCCAATGAGTTGCCGATCCCTCGGCGGGAGTCTCTTAGACTCCTGAGTCTTGCGACTCGTTTTGATCTCGTATCAACCTTGATCTTGCAACCTTGCTTGCTACGAGCATCGACCACTAGGATGTTCGTTTAAAGCCTAAGCTCTAAACCGTGCTCCTTAGAAAGGAGGTGATCCAGCCGCACCTTCCGATACGGCTACCTTGTTACGACTTCACCCCAATCATCGGCCCCACCTTCGACGGCTAGCTCCCTTGCGGGTTACCTCACCGGCTTCGGGTGTTGCAGACTTTCGTGGTGTGACGGGCGGTGTGTACAAGGCCCGGGAACGTATTCACCGCAGTATGCTGACCTGCGATTACTAGCGATTCCGACTTCATGCAGGCGAGTTGCAGCCTGCAATCCGAACTGAGACCAGCTTTCTCGGATTGGCTCCACTTCACAGCTTCGCTTCCGTCTGTACTGGCCATTGTAGCACGTGTGTAGCCCAGGACATAAGGGGCATGATGATTTGACGTCATCCCCACCTTCCTCCGGTTTATCACCGGCAGTCTATCTAGAGTGCTCAACCTTACTTGTTAGCAACTAAATACAGGGGTTGCGCTCGTTGCGGGACTTAACCCAACATCTCACGACACGAGCTGACGACAACCATGCACCACCTGTCTCTCTGCTCCCCGAAGGGCACTCCCTTGTTTCCAAGAGATTCAGAGGATGTCAAGCCCTGGTAAGGTTCTTCGCGTTGCGTCGAATTAAACCACATGCTCCACCGCTTGTGCGGGCCCCCGTCAATTCCTTTGAGTTTCAACCTTGCGGCCGTACTCCCCAGGCGGAGTGCTTATTGTGTTAACTCCGGCACAGAAGGGGTCGATACCCTCTACACCTAGCACTCATCGTTTACGGCGTGGACTACCAGGGTATCTAATCCTGTTTGCTCCCCACGCTTTCGCGCCTCAGCGTCAGTTACAGTCCAGAAAGTCGCCTTCGCCACTGGTGTTCCTCCACATATCTACGCATTTCACCGCTACACGTGGAATTCCACTTTCCTCTCCTGTCCTCAAGATACCCAGTTTCCGATGCACTCTCAGGGTTGAGCCCTGATCTTTCACACCGGACTTAAATACCCGCCTACGCGCCCTTTACGCCCAATAATTCCGGACAACGCTCGCCCCCTACGTATTACCGCGGCTGCTGGCACGTAGTTAGCCGGGGCTTCCTCCTTAGGTACCGTCATGTCCCCTCAATATTTTCAAGAAGACCGTTCTTCCCTAAAGACAGTACTTTACAATCCGAAGACCTTCATCATACACGCGGCGTTGCTCCGTCAGACTTTCGTCCATTGCGGAAGATTCCCCACTGCTGCCTCCCGTAGGAGTCTGGGCCGTGTCTCAGTCCCAGTGTGGCCGTTCACCCTCTCAGGCCGGCTACTGATCGTCGCCTTGGTAGGCCTTTACCCCACCAACCAGCTAATCAGACGCGGGTCCATCCATCATCGATAGCATCTTCAGAGGCCATCTTTCCTTACGCTTTGATGCCAAAGCTTAAGCGTATCCGGTATTAGCCCTCGTTTCCAAGGGTTGTCCCGGTTTGTTGGGTAGGTTACCCACGCGTTACTCACCCGTCCGCCACTAAAAATTCTCTAAGTAAACTTATTGAATTCTCCGTTCGACTTGCATGTGTTAGGCACGCCGCCAGCGTTCGTCCTGAGCCAGGATCAAACTCTCCAAAAAAGTTATCTCTACTTCTTTGTTTGAAGTTGATATCTTGCTCTTGATTCTTTGTGAAACTCTTGCGAGTTCCTCTCATTGGCTGTCCTTGTTGTTTAGTTTTCAAAGACCATGGATGGTCTGGGTGTCACCGGAGCCACGGATGGCGGGAGGTGACCAAAGACCACGGCTTTTCGGCCGGAATTTCATCTTAGCATTTTCGACTTACATTGTCAATAACCAATTTTAAACATTTCGTCGAGTATCCTTTATCAATGGCTTGGCCTAATTTGGCCGGAAACAAATCATAGCAAATTCGACTCACGTTGTCAACAGTTATTTCCTTAAAGCAATATTTCCGGCTTTCAAAACATTTCACCTTTTTGGCGCTCAAATAGTATATAACTAATTAGCTCGCTATGTCTACTGTTATTTTTAACCATTCTTTATGAATGGTAATTAGTTCTTAGTACGAACAAGGACAGCCTAAACTGCCCTTATTTTCAATCCACGCTCCCATGTAGGGAGCGACAGCAAAGATTAATAAAAACTATCTTCGGTACCAGTGACGCTGTCCTCCATATCTTCATCTCGCAAAATGTGTGCGCATGGTCCAACGTTTAAGTGGCACCGTACCTTACAGTATGAAACTCTGCGCCGTTCCTTAAGATTTACTCGACAAAACCTAGTCTTCAGCTTAACAAATCTTGCTCAAGATGCGCTACATTCAGTCAGAAATTTAATGTTTTAATAAATAGCTGCCAGGTCCACTTTTGAATTTGCTGCACAAAAGATTTGATACTTTTAAATCAAAGTTATAAAATACTTTTACTATCGTACTTTAACAAGGGAATTATTTAAGGTTAGTACATTGCTCTAAATGAAGCACGAATTGGAGAAAGTAAATGGGTAACAATGCAATTGCCAGCAAACTTGGCAAAACTTTTCCTGCCTTAACTCATAAAAACTATCGTTATTTTTGGTTTGGTCAGTGCATATCACTAATGGGCACCTGGATGCAGACAACAGCCCAGCAATGGCTGGTCTATACAATAACCAAATCGGCATTTTTACTTGGGATCTTAGGTGTAGCCCAGTTTGGACCCATGCTTGTTTTTTCCCTCTTTGCCGGTGTTTTAGCTGACAGATATCCTAAGAAGGCCATACTTCTATTTACGCAATCTGCTCTTATGATTCAAGCCTTTATCCTTGCAACCCTTGTTTTGTCCGGACACATTCATTATTGGCAGGTTTTGCTCCTGGCCTCATCCCTAGGATTGGTAAATACGCTAGATATGCCTACCCGCCAGTCTTTTATGGTTGAATTGGTTGGCAGGAAAGATTTGACCAATGCCATAGCCCTTAATTCCACCATAGTTAATTTAGCCCGTATCATTGGCCCAACAATAGCCGCGCTATTAATGGCCAGTGTTGGTGCCGGATTTTGTTTTCTATTGAATGGTATAAGCTTCATCCCTGTGCTTATTGGCTTGTCTCTCATTCGCCCCCAAACTATTATTGTCACAAAGAGAACCGGTAACATGATTACGAGCATTGTTGACGGACTGAAATACATTATTAAAAAGCCAGTTTTAGCCTGTGCCGTTCTTGCTGTGTTGGATGTCGGAACATTTACGATGAATACAAATGTTCTATTCCCCGTGTATGCTGATCAGGTTCTCCACAAGGGTGTTAATGGTTATGGCCTTCTCCTCTCAGCCATGGGTATTGGTTCACTAGTTGGAGCATTGTTTATTGCAACTAAAGTTCATAAAGAACCTAATCGGCGAACTATGTTTTTCAGTTCTCTCATCATTGCGACCCTATTGGTAATGGTATTCTTTATCCATTCCTATTACCTAGCCTCAATTGTTATTGCATGTTTTGGGTTTTTTAATATTATTTTTATGAATACGGTAAATTCAACGTTGCAATTAAACTCCAGTAATGAATACCGAGGCCTTACCATGAGTGTCTATACTCTTGCTCTTGGTGGAACTACTCCTATCGGCAACTTATTTGCGGGTGTCGTTACAGAGAAATTTGGATCTTCTGTGGGCTTCTTAATGTGTGGTGCTATAACCGGAATTTTGATACTGGCGATAATTGGTCGTATACGATTTACGGAGAAGAAACTATTAACACAATTACAAACGCCATGACGTATTTTTAATGCTAAGTTCGCTTATATCTCCTTTACTTCTAGCCCTGCCTTGAACACGAACATCACCTTCACCATTGGCTGTACTTTCAAATAAATCCTCATCCCACGCTCCATCAAAGACACAAAAAATGGGGAGCATATCAAGCCTCAACCAACGCATTACTCTTCATTTCGCGAAAGTAGGTCTGTAATGCCAATCAATTCATCTTTCAGAAGATATACAATACCTCTTTTTTGTTCAAAACAATCTGAACTATGAAACGGTGTTGACAGGCAAAAAATATCGCAACTAAGGGCGACCTTGTAAAATCAATAAGTTTTGTTGGTATTCCGTGATGTTGAGCAAAAACCAAAAAATTATTGCGTTCATCAGGCGTAAGCCTATGGAATATCTCTCGCCTAAACTCATTTTTCATTTTAATAAAAGGATATTCCCTGTTTATCGATGAGGTAATCCGGCTAACACGCCGGAATTGACTTGTTCGGCTGTGTCCCCAAATTCGTTCCTCCCACGCCCCGCCGTTCCTGCGCGATGATTTGCTTTCGATGAAGTGGCCGAAATAGCGCCGATTTTCGTTGTCCCAGATACGCTTCCCAAGTCCCACCCCAACGCTCCTAGCAAGCTCGGTACTTGACTGCTAGCTAATCTTTATCAGGGGCTATTTCAAACCGCATGTTCTTCTTCAACTTAGCAAGTCGCAAGCGGCGTGGTGATTTGCCTTCGACGTTGTGTCGAAAATAACCAAACAAATCAGGTTAAGTTTATTTAAATTCGAGGGGCCTTCTTTCGAAAAGCACGGAATTGTTTACGCTTCAATTCCTTAATGACAAGATCCATTCTTTCCTGAGGCCAAAATGGTATGAAGGAACAAGAAAACGGGATAAACCATAATTTTGGCAAAAGGAAATTATTGCTTAATTTTAAAATTTGCATATTGATATTTCATTTTTGATAACTTTGCTTTCAGGTTTTTTATATCCTCATCAACAAACCTATGCTTGATGCTACTTACATCAAATTTCAAGATTTTAAAAGCAAACTGAATAATGTATCCTAAGGTTAACGCCATAATCAAGGTGCCTACCCCAGCGTAACCACCCAACAAATACCCTACAATTAGTGCGCTTAATTCAATAGCATTTCGCACGAACCTAACTGACTTACTTGTCTTTTTTGTTAAGGCAATCATTAGGCCATCCCTCGGACCAGATCCTAGTCCTGCTCCGATATAGAAATAACTAGCAATTCCAATGACTATCATTCCCAACACCATCATTATTGTGCCTGGTATGATTCCTTTACATATTGGAATCAAGTGATTAAGCATTATCAAATCCATAAATAGTCCAATAAATAACATGTTGCATAAGGTTCCCCACCCTAATCTCTCTCCTAGAACCGCATTGAATATTACCAGAATTATTCCTACCGCTATACTTGCCTGACCCATAGTAATCCCAATAATGTGCGTCATTCCTTGATGAAAAACATCCCACGGCGCAAGACCCAAGTTTGCGTTAATCGTCAAAACAATACCCACAGCATACAGAAAAAGGCCTATGAAGAGTCTTATAACCTTTCGCATCAATGATTGCAATGCATACCACCATAACCTTCTACAAATTCTATAATTACTATATCTGTCAGCTCTTTGATGGCAAAACGATATCCCCCCACTGATTGTTAGTAACCTCTCGGCAAAGCCCCGTATTCTTAATTTATAGCCTTTTCAGAATCTAGAGGATCATGAAATCTCCAGAATTACGTGAAGTTACGCTCTCAGATTATGGCTCATCGATCTTAATTGGCGCCATGTTGCACTCTCTGTCCATTGTAGAGATACTATGACCCGTCATTTCCCATCGGACACGTTTATAAAGACAGCCACCCCTGCGGCATTCGCCCAGATAAGAGGGGTATGCACATCAACCTCATTTCTCGTCAACCAATATCCTTTCACCCCAAACTGCCAACAGAGCCTCGAAAGGGGCCTTCTTTTGGAAAGCGAGGGAAATCGACTCCGTACTTGACTGCTGGCTAGGCTTTATCAAGGCTGTTGTTTCAAACCTTCTTGAGCTTAGCAAGGCGCAAACGGCGGGTAATTTGCCTTCGTTTGTTGTAAGAATTAGGTGAATTTAAAGTCTCGGTACAGAATCGTGCTCTTCGAGCACGTTCTTGACACAAGCCCCCCTACGCCAAGGATCGGATGCACTATCTTTTAATGAAGAATACTAGTAACCCATGTAAATAAATAAGTAATTGATGAGATAGACCGCCACCCTGGCGGTAGTTTACCTACGTTTGGAACTGAGTACGCTAGCAGAATTACCTAGCCAATTAAAATTTGGGATTGTTCTTAATGAAATTTTGCCACATGCGTTTTGCACCTTCGTCGATTTCATCTCGCGAAGCTCGTATTGTTTTCTCGCTTCCAGCATAACCGATTTCCATGTACCCATTTTCGAACCCAGCAAACACTGCATCAGCAAATTCGTCAACCGGTACACCGAATGTATGTAGTCCTACACCGCCTAAATCTGTATTAATTGCAGTGGGCATAACTTCCACAATATTTACATTTGTATCAGCCAATTGCAAACGGAGACTCATAGTAAACGAATGCATAGCGGCTTTAGTAGCACTATAGATGGGCACCCAGGCAGCTGGTGTAACGCCTAAATTAGACGAAACATTGATAACTGTCCCTTCCTGTTTATTCATTAAATGAGGGAGAAACAGCATTGTTAAATGAATTGGCGCTTCAAGATTTGCGACAATTTCTTGATGGTAATAACTCCAGTCAGCGCTTAAACTATGTAGGTTCACGCGTTGTTGAATCCCTGCATTGTTCACTAGAACATCCATATCTGGAAACTCATTAACAACTATATTAAACAATGATTGCCGATCAGCTTCATTAGTAAGATCACAAACCACGGTATATAAATTCGGGAATCTTTCCTTGGCTTCTTGCAATCTATCCTTGCGTCGTCCGCAAATAATAACTTTATTGCCGGCTTTATAAAAACGCTCTGCAAGAGCTAGGCCGATGCCTGACCCTCCCCCTGTTATTAAAACTGTCTTTCCACTCGTTTTCATTATCAAGGCCTCCTTTTTATTAACCTTTAGTCGTACCATTAATGAAAGTCACCACACACCCATTATATATCACGGCGAATAGTTCACAAAGACTTTCCCCGTCAGTGGCTACACCAAGGGCCAGATGCGCTATCTCTCCATGGAAGAGATACAATCACTTCATATATATCGATACAAGTCTATTACACAACCTACCCGTCTCTCAAACTCTCGAAAAGGGCTTCTATTGGGAGGCAGGGGAAATTGACTCGGTACTTGACTACTGGCTAGGTTTTAACAAGGCAGCTAATTCAAACCCATGTTCTTCTTGAACTTAGCAAGGCGCAACCGGCGGGTGATTTACCCTCGACAATGTGTCCTAAATAAGCCAACAAAGCAGCTTAAGGTTGTTTGAATATAAGTTCGGGGGGCCTTCTTTTGCAAAGCACTGATTCCTTCATGAATTTTGTTTTTACTATTTCTATCGCTCAACCTAAGCCTGAGATTGTAATTTATAAATAAAATGAAACCCGAATAAGGAACTTTCTAAAGGTTCCTATTCGGGTTATGGTTTGTCCAGTACACAATGGCTTTTGTCTTTTAAAGCAGCGATATCCATACCGTAGAGTACATATGCGATCACGACAAAGCCAATAATTGGCATGATTAGGTGTTTGAAGTAGTTTGAAGACTTTCCACGTATAATGTAGTGGTTAATTACGAAGATATGCAGAAGTAAGAAGGATATCAATGCCCCAAAGTTAACCAGAACAGTTAGATTAGCTATCTGGCTTTGGAAGAAAAGACCCACGCCTAAAGAAATTACAGCCAATTTTTTGTCACGCGCCACGGAGTAAAGCACCACAATGCGGACATACCGTTGCTGACTTTGCCACTTCTTTAGAACATGTTTTGCACGACTTCAATTGATCCATAGCCGCTCCCCCTTTTGCTTAACCAACCCCGCATTTATTCTACAATTCCTGTCAATTGCCCTTCTTTTAGTACGTAATTTCTCCGATATCATTCCCCGGCGGCTTGGCAATAACGTCCATAAAACCTACTAGTTAAACAAAAATCCCAGGCTGCAAAAGCCTAGGACTAATTTTTAGACATAGCCGAGTTCCCTATTTTCCTTCAATCACAATAAATTACAATAGCTTACATAAACACTGTACTCATAGTCTCAAGGGTCCCTTTACACTGAGTCATATTTTCCCGCGTATTTTACTCTGAAAGATGTTCCCATGCACGTCAATTTTACTCAAAGCACATCTCGCAACCCTGCCATATATATCTCAAACCCTGAAGGCCGCTTGTAGTGCGGCTTGTCGCTGTTTATTTTCTTGAGACAAGTGACAGTCTCCACGTGCTATGTCCACAGAAAGATATTTCCTAAAAACTTACAATGAAGTAACGCCAAAATTCAGTATTTTACAATATATACCATTGTGCATTTGTGATAGTTTTTCATGCAAAGGCCTCACTCTTCTTTCTGTGCATACCCGAGGAAAGAAAAAAAGCTGCAAATTGGAGGCATGCAGCTTTTAAGGAAACATATCTCAATTTTTATTGCAATGATCACAGACTGGCGCCGGAGGAATACTCTGGACGAAATTAAAAACATTTTCCGGGTCATATTGCGCTTTAATTTTCTGAAGCCGGGCAAAATTATCTCCGTAATATTCCTGACCATAATTTTTTAAATTTAAATCAGGTACATTAACGTATGATCCGGTTACATAGGGCTGCAGTTGTATCCGGGTCTGTTCAACAAGCTTAATATTCTTTTGTGCTTCTGATTCTTCGGTCCATGAGGCGTCCCATTCCACATAATATTTCGTATTGCGCCAGAAAAAGGCTGTATCATGGGAAGGTACCTGGTTCATTGCGCCTCCGGAGTTCAGGAAAAAGAAATTGGATTCACTTCCTTTTGCTTTTTCCAGGAAACTTTGGATTGCTTTAATTCCATCAGCGGGCAGGATTTGCTCCACCCAGGCGGATGACCACGTAGTATTCTGAGTGTCGAACAGCGGTTCATTCGGAGCCCAGAATTCAATTGCTTCCAGTAGTGTAACCTCATCAATAAACACCTTTAAAGGAGATCCGACATCCGTCAAAGTTGTTATCAATTTTTCTAGTTCTGCTTTGGGACCTAGGAATATTCCTTGAGATCGGAGCAGACCATTCGTTTTCGAAAATACCTCCAATATGGTACCAAGTCTTTCGTCAACGGACGGAGACCATCTTTGCCATACATCGATAACCTTATCCAATTGCTCCCAAGGCCAGATTATCTCGAATATTCCGACTTGAAATGGAGCTGGTCGTATTTTAAACGTATAGGAGGTTATGATACCAAAGTTACCTCCTCCGCCTCCGCGAATGGCCCATAGCAAGTCCGGGTTTTCGTTTTCGCTGACGTGTAAAATTTCACCATTGGCATCAACTACAGTGGCAGCCAGAATATTATCGGAAATCACTCCTGCCGTGCGCTGGATAGCCGTAATCCCTCCGCCAGTACTTATTCCGCCTATACCAACAGTGGAACTGTCTCCAAAAGGAGCCAGGACTCCCTCCTGCGCAAGCATCCTCACAAGCGGACCTACACGTATTCCTGCTTGGACTGTGGCGATTCCCTTTGTCTTATCCAGCATGACATTTCTCATTTGACTGGTATCTATTACGATTCCACCATTTGTCTGGGAAAAATCTTTTGCCAAAGCATGCCTGCCACTTCGCATCCGAATGGGCACTTTATTCTCACGCGCCCATTTGACAGCATTTGCCACATCTTCTTTTTGCTGCGCAAAAACAAACACTATGGGAAATGAGTTGGTGAATGGGTTCCAATTCATACGGGCCTGTTGGTACTCTGGATCATTCGGGTATATAACCGTTCCGGTTAATTTTGCTTTTTGGTTCATTTGATCACCCCGATTTTGAATTACCATTTTTATGCCCAAGCTCTCATATGTTTTATTATATGAACTTCTATTGAATATGTGCCATCTTTTTACCTGAGTAGAGAAACAGGTGTTCAGTGGGTGTAAGATTTCATGTGGTATTCTTCAATCTCCCCCACCCTCATCCCACTCTTCAACTCAAACACAAAATACGTTGGCGAGAGAATTTCTATAACCAACGCATCAAATATTTGTTCATTGAACTATAAACAGTGAGTCCCTACCGTTTATCGTCTTAAGATTTCAACAACCCTATGTTTTAACCCATCTTTAAGTCTTTTACCTTATCATATCGCTTGAACAATGCCCTGCGTTCCCTCTCATAGTAAACTGTCGGTCGAAGTCACCTCAACCCCGACCAGCATTTACCTTATCCAAACTAACATCACTAACATCCAAAAAATATTAGTAATTCACATTTATGGATTGTTCTAAAAGGCTCTTACAACTTCTCCGCATAGACCATACGCTCGATTGGAGTTGAGTCAAGTATCCGGCCTGTAGGTTTAACATATTTCTCGGCCAATTCCTCATAACCAATGTCTTCGATTACCCGCCAACCGTACTCTTTGAGAAAATCCGGCCACGCTTCGGGCTCCATTCCAAAAATCCAAATTCTATTTTCCACGAACTTTTTGTAGCCCTTCTCCCAGCCATACATAGCCCGGCCTTCAAGAAAGTCCTTGAGAACATATGTGAAAGCAAGACGACTGCCAGATGCGGCTTTTGCCAAAAAATCAAAAGTTGTTCTAATACCTTTTTCTGTTAGATATTGAGTGACGGCTTCCCAGATGAAAAATGTCCGCACGTCAGTAGAGTAACCATTTGCCTCCAAAACAGAGCCCAAATCTTCTCGGTCAAAGTCTATGGCGACAAGCTTAACATGTAAAGGAATTTTTCCGAAAACCTTAATAATCTGAGCCTGTTTGGGTTCGATATTTTGAGGCTGATCAAGTTCCCATACAGGTATATCAGTAAGAGCGGGAAACCGGTATGCCCGAGTATCAAATCCTGCACCCAAATTCAATACCGCATTAATCTGATTGAGCGAATCAAGTAGTTTCTCATCGATATACCGCTTTCTGCACATCATACCGCTCCAGAGACCGGGCATGTCTTTCTCAGTTGTTCGAACCATCCAATCCCGGAGCGACTTCGGGCGCATGAACCATAAAAAAGCTCTCCCCGTCGGCAGTATATGATAGGCCAACTCATCCTCGACGATACGTTCCTTTTTCGGAAAGTATTGTTCAATCGCTATTAGAGCTGTTGGACCAGCTCCTGTTTTAGCTGCTTCTTTTGCCATAACATTCATTCCCTTCTATATTTAGAATCTAATCAATCAGTCAATCGTCTAAGTCTCTCAAACCTTTGCAATTCCTTCTTTGATTATTTTTATGGCATCGTTAATTCTTTTCAAAAACTTATCTTCGGCCAACCCGATCCGGAAATATTCCCTCATAAAGAATGTATAAATCATCTCCACGACAAGATCAGGATCAATTTCAGGTTTAATAAGACCGCGCTGCTTGTCACGTTCAACCATTTCTCTCAACATATTGGCCGATGCAGTACGGAGCCCGGTAATGAATTCACTGTTATCAATCTCCATCAGTAAACTTATCTGGCTATACTCTGGTTTATCTTTGCTCCATTTATAGGATGCCTTGGTTGTTTGCATTAATACTTCAAAAACATCTGCATCCGGATTTACATCGTCTGCGCTATGCAAAATTTCTCGCTTTTCTTTTAAGATCTCTGTATATACATAAAGGAAGATATCCTCTTTATCATTGAAATATTGATAAAAACTACCTCTGGGTATACCTGCCGTCTTAACAATTTGGTTAATTGACGCTTCGCTGAACCGCTTAGTTGAAAATTCCTGCATTGCTGCATTAAAAATTTTTATTTTTTTATCTTCACTCAAGTTATTAAAAGTTTCTTTCGGCATATTATCGCTCCCTCTATGTATTAAAATATCACACAAAGACAAAGGTGACAAGTATGTCATATGACAAACTCGTCACCTTATGCTATTCCCTTTTCAACTCTTGATCATGGATTCTGCCATAAGGGCTAGCCCCTCTAATACTTGTGATGGAGTGCCCCTCGAATTCACCTTAACTGTTTTTTAATCATAGAACATCCCGCAATTGCTAGAGAATAGCAATGAAGTAACACCAACGTTCGTCGGGTTGCCAGATCGGCTCGTTAGAAAACATCAATGCAATATAACAAGCTCATTAATAAGTCTGAATCCCATTTTTAGTGGAGTGTCAGGGTCGGGCAAGGATTGGTTATTATGTGCATTTTTAATTAATTAAACTTCAAATTTCGCTGTAGCTGCTTGAAGTTCTTGGGCCATATCCGAAAGCATTTTACTCCCGGTTGCAATTTGTTCGATCGAAGCCGATTGTTCCTGTGTTGATGCAGAGACCGTCTGCGTTTGACTCGCGATCGTTTGGCTAACTTCATCAAGCTCTTTAATGGCTTCTACAATTTGATTACTGCCCGAGGCAGTATGCTTAATTTCTTCGGAAATTTCCCGAATTTCCAGTGAAGTTGAATTAACCAGTTCGTTTATTTCTTTAAATGTTTGACCGGCACTTCTTACCACTTCCATACCAAGGGATACTTCTTTTGTGCCCTGCCCCATTGTTGTCACGGCTTTTTGAGTATTGCTTTGAACCGTTGAAATTAAATTAGCGATTTGTTGGACGGCTTGGCTGGATTGTTCAGCCAGTTTTCTTACCTCATCGGCGACTACGGCAAAGCCTTTGCCTTGTTCACCGGCCTGTGCCGCTTCGATGGCGGCATTGAGCGCCAGTAAATTAGTTTGTGAAGCAATATTCGATATCATATCCACTATTTGGCTGATTTCTTTAGATTCGTCGCCTAATTCTTGGATCACTTCCGCAGAGGCAGCAACTATTTTTTCGATATTATTCATTTGCTCAATCGTTTGGTCGATGGCGTTACTTCCTTTAAGAGCTGATTCGGCGGCTTTTTCCGAGGTTTTCACCACTTCCTGAGAGTAAGACAGCATCTTGTTGATACCCTCTATAATGGTGCTGACAACATTTCTTGAATGTTCGACAACACCGAGCTGCTTCTCAGTTCCATGAAAGGCTTCAGTTATTGCTAAAGAAATTTGGTTGGACGCTTGAGCAGATTGTTCGGCTCCTATACTCAGTTCATTGGACGTTGAAGCAACTCTGTTGGAAGACAAGCTGACCCTTTCAACCAGTTCCCGCAAATGCTTTGTCATAGCGTTCAAAGATTTACCCAAGTGCCCGATGGCGTCATCGGTTTCCGCTTTAATCTCAGGAACGTTCAGTTTTCCATTAGCCACTTGAATCGCTGTTTCGGCCATTGGTTCTAATTGTTTCGTCAGCCTTTTGTTGACGAGCAGAGAAAATCCCACGGATACCAATATGACCAAAAACATTCCGGCAATAGTATAAGCGATTCCTATTCGATTTTCTTGATCCACAGTCGCTTGACGCTGAGCTATTGTTTTTTGGATATCATCTACATAATTGCCTGTACCAATAACCCATTGCCAGGGCTTAAACTCCAGAGCATAACCTCTTTTAGGATACTGGGTGGTGTCTTTAGGATCTGCTTTAGGAAACCAAAAGTTAATATACCCACCACCGCCGATGGCTGCTTTGCGGATTTCTTGAATGTAGTAATTGCCTTTTGAATCTTGGGCATTATTTCGATTTGTGCCAGCCAATGACTCGTTTGTGCCATGGAAAACGCAAATACCGTCGACTGTATCTCCCCAAAAATAGCCTTCCCTATTGTCACCGTAACGCATCTTAGTCATCACGGTTATCGCCAGTTGTTTAGCCTGTGCTTCTGTGAGTGTTCCTTGCTGCTCTTGAGCGTAGATTCCATTCAAGGTACCAATTGCTTGTTGAGTGACATAGCGAATATCTTGATCGTAGCTTTCATTAAGAACTTTCGTATAAAGTTCCATACTAAGTTTACTGTTATTTTCGGTTTTATAGATGTTGACAGTGCCGACTCCCACTGCAACTAAGACGGATACAATAATTAAAGCTAAGATACTTCGGTTTAGTTTTTGTTTTTTCAACATATTACCGGCTTCCTCTCTGTTTCTGCTAAACGGTTGTTATGTCGTCGTTCAGATTCGTACTTTGTCTCCAGACAATCTCTTAATATTCAACATCCTTTCTATAATTCCTCCCTTGAATACCAGAAACAGCCAATAAATAGAAAAATTCGGACATTTCTTAAAAGTTTAACGAATTTATAGGAGCCTCAAAAATAAAGTTTTCTCAAGGTTTATGTCTAAGTAACTTAAAATCATTAAGTCCCAGAGACCAATTTTGTTTAAACAGTCTCTTGATATAATTTTATCACGTTATTAATAGTTTTCAGGGAATATTAAATAGACCAGCATCACAATCTTAAAAGAGCGATGCTGGTCTTAACTCATTATTTAATAAAAAATATGGAATTAACCGCCATGTTTGTTTACGATATTCCAGGTAAGTATCACCAAAGTATTATGTGTTAGAGATAAGTCTCTTCTCCCCTGCTATTTTTTGTATTGGTGCTATATCCTGTGTCACCTCCATGATACCGAGGAAGTCACCTTTTTCATCGTTTACGGTAAAGTAACGGATAAATGCATACGTTTCCTCCATCTTGATCCAGAAATCCTCGTGATCCTTTTTCCCTGTTTTCAAGTCATCGACGATTTTCTCTACAATCTGAAGGCTTGCAGGGGGATGGCAGTTTTCCACCCGTCTTCCCAAGATCGTTTTTGGCCTTGCAAAGATCCTTTCTTTTCCTTGAGAGAAATATTTGACCGTTCCATTTTTATCAACAAAGGTTATATCTACAGGAAGGGTGTTTAATATGGCGTTGATTTCCTTTGGTGACAAAATGCCCGCATCAAATGAAACATTGCCATGATCAGTAAGCTCTTCCCCTTGTTGCTTGACTTTTTCTTCCGCAGCTTTCGATACTGGTTTCCATTGTTCCTTAGGCTGTATTAAGGTATACCCAATTTCTCCACTTTCTTTGGCAATATTTAACCATTCATCTTCTGTTAACGTTTCGAGGGCCATAGGAAAGAGAATGTTCTCCTCTTTAGAAATCATTTCTTGCACTTTATTAACTGCTTCATGCGCTTTTTTCGTCACTTCTGTATTGATTCCACCACTCGATAGTAATGTCTTCAATGCTTTTATAGCACCTCGAATTTCGTCATCAACACCCCACATCACTTTGGGAGGGGCGGTTATTCCGTACTTCTCCAAATAAGGGAAAAGTAAATTTTCCTTTCTTGAATAGTGCTTATCGATCTCCCATAAAAGATTTATATTTTCTAGGAGAGTATTCGTATTCCCCATATCATCCGAATGCTTTAATTTCTCAAGATTAGGCTTTATCTTTTCGTTCAATAGTTTCTCAATTTCACGATTCTCTTTTTTAAACATATAAACAGGGTGCCCTGGGATCGTTTCGGGTTTTTCTGGTTGATGAATTTCTTCGATGGATCCTTCAAAAAGTGCAGCATGAACATCGCAGAGATTTTGAATTTCCTCCACCGGCATCCCATCCATAATTAAGGCCTGTTCCATTTCAGATATCTCTTTAACTGAAATGCCTTTTATGAGTTCCTCAAACCTAGCCTTCACATCTTCAACGGTCTTTCCGCTGTGAAGCTCGGTTATGAGCTCTTTTAACACTTTCTGTCGATATTCACGATTATTGATTACATCGCTCATTAGTTCACTTCCTATTCATTTGATGCTAACTTTGAATATTGGTCATTTCTTTAAACTCTTTATCATCGTGGTTTTGAAGAGACCTTAGATATTTGCCGACTCAGTCGCCTCCGGCTGCGGATCGAGAAACACTAGAGCGGCCCAAACACCAATATCAGAAAATAGTAATGGCGCTAAACCTGGAGCTTCATAAAATACTCTTGCCCAAACAATAACCCCTCTGCCGGCCAAATCAGTTGTTAAATGAAAAGCAAATCCTAATAGCCCGACAGCGATGCTAAGGGCAATAGTAACAATATATAAGCTAGACAGCCCTTTCTCGTGCCTGCTGAAGGCTTGCAGTAATAGTACCATCCCGGCAAAGATCCCAGTATAAACCGGAACCCAAGTATAAACATTTGTAAATCCTGTCTGTGCATGGTCAAAAAAGGCTACTAATCCCGTTGCAAAAAACCAGAAGGCAGTAATGAGGATCAAATACCTGGTTTTATTGGTGAAACCGTATTTCCTGAAAGTTGGCCGGTCGTCCATACCGGCCACGATCCCGATCAGACCTAAGGCGACAAAGGCTAAAGGTGCCAAGACCGGATTAGAGCTGATTAAACCAGCATAGGATACTGTGTTTCCCGCAGATGAAGCTTGAAGATGAAAACCGAATCCCAAGATTCCGATAATGACTCCGGCTAACATCATGACTAAATAGGTCAGTTTAATCAAACCAGATCGCGGAGCGATTAGCAGCAACAAGGCAGCTAAGGCAGCTAGAGGCGAGTAGATAACAGGTATCCACTCATAAACTGGAAAAAAACTGTTTTCGGAATGAGCGATTACTACGTCAACAAATACTATCGCATAGTTTAAAAACAGATAGGATAAAATCAGGCAGGTTTTATCCAAAGGAATTCTTAAATGCTTATCTGTCAGCCAGCGATAAATAAAGTGCGTGGTCGATGCAGACCTCATACAGCTCCCCCTTCCTACGGATTCTTAGTAGATTTACTCGTATCTTGAGCTGTGAATTGACGGGGGCCTTTTGATCGTATATCAGCATCCCATTCTTTTAATTCTGTTAAATCCAGCAATTGTTCATAAATGCCATGCCACTGTACATAGTCGGGACCATTCATAAACGCTCCAAACCGCATTCTTCTGCCTTCGTGGTGCCAAATCTCAAACCCTTTAAAGTCAATGGAACTTGAGAAGGGGGCACTAGGAACTAATTTCTGATCTTTTAGGTTCTTAATAATTGTTTGGGCCGTGGCAACATTTGAATTACTTTGTTGAACAACTTTATCTGCATTATCATATAGATCTTGGACGAAACTGTTGGCGTGACATTCTAAACATACGGTTTGCATATTTAGTCTGTGTGTCTGCCAATCCGGACGTTTTACTGCCTGAGCAGGCGTAAGCATCCAGCTTAACCTATCACCCACGTTATGCGTCCCTGGGGCTGCTCCGAAAGCGCTGATATGGCAAATAGCGCAGGTAGGTGCACTAAAATTCTTACTGGATAAAGTACCTGCCGGTGCATTCCAATCCCATGTATTACCTTTGTCTGCATACTGCACTCCATGCAATGACTCCTCATAAATTTCTTTTTGCGGGTGGTCAGGTCCTAAGTGACAGGAACCGCATATTTCCGGTTTTCGCGCCTGTGCCAGGGAAAAAGAATGGGTTAGATGGCACTTGGTGCAGTCACCAAAAGAACCGTCTCCATTAGGCTTTCCAATGCCATGACAGACTTCGCAGGCCATTTTCGTTACATCCGGGTTCTCCATATGATATAAATCGTTATACTTACCGGTTGAGGACAAACCATACTGCTTCAGCTGTTTATCTGTAAAAGCCGTTGCGCCTGTTTGGGCATACCAAGCCGGTGCGCTGTGCCTGCTATGATCAAATTGCTGACTTTGTGCCGGATGACAGCGTGAGCAATTCAAAGGTGTTGGTTTAAAAACAATTTGGTTATCATAGTGATTTACAGTTAGTTTCCCTCCGGAATCACCACGGTGACAATCTAAGCAACTTACCTTGTTTTCCGCATGCTTGCTTTCACCGTATTGTTTAACAACACCAGGTGTGGTCTGATTATGACAACTAAGGCAATTTCCCCCATTGCCCGCAAAGTTCTTAGCAACGGGGTTACTTCCGCTCTTGAAATTCCACCAATTAAGAAAAAAAGCTACTGCTAATGTTACCACGAGAGCTAAGACTAAATTTCGCCACATAACCGTTTTATTCATGTTGTTATGGATATGGATACACCTCCCTATGCTTTTAGCGAAGTAATAATAGTATGAATCAGAAAATATATCCTAAACATGGTAAATAATAGCTGGTTTATCTGAATAAACCACTCCTACAAAAAAGACGGAAATTCCGAAAAGGAATTTCCGTCTTAATGACTAAACAATGTCGCTTACAATTGGCTTACACAGTTTCTTCCCATTTTCTTGCCCTGATACAATGCAAGGTCTGCTTTGGGTAAACCACCTGAGCTTGATGCCCTGAGTATTGCTGCTTACAGCCGTCGGCCTTCTTCCAGCGATATAATCTGACGATTAGAATAAACCTGTAATTACTCCCTCAGCATCAATATCCATTCTCGTCGCCGCCGGACGTTTTGGCAATCCAGGCATAGTCATGATCGCCCCTGTAATTGCTACCAAGAATCCGGCTCCCGCAGAAAGTCGGATTTCTCGTACAGTGATCGTGAAACCCGTTGGCCGCCCTAAACGTGTGGCATCATCTGAAAGGGAATATTGTGTCTTGGCCATACAGATCGGCAAATTGCCATATCCCATTTCAACATATTTTTTGATAGAAGCTTGAGCTGCTTTGTCGAAGATAACACCCTCCGCACCATAAATCTCTGTGGCTACTTTTTCGATTTTCTCTTCAATGGGCGAGTCTAACTCATAGAGAACTTTGAACTTGGAGTTTTGAT
This sequence comes from Desulfosporosinus paludis, assembly GCF_045689965.1. Classification (NCBI taxonomy): domain Bacteria; kingdom Bacillati; phylum Bacillota; class Clostridia; order Eubacteriales; family Desulfitobacteriaceae; genus Desulfosporosinus; species Desulfosporosinus paludis. Next base: position 5,231,341 of record NZ_CP144211.1, on the reverse strand, counting down.
GTTCGAGCACGGAAAGAATGGTCTCAGCGAGTTCAATTCCACCTTCCCCACCCCGCATAAATACTTCAGAAAGGGCGACTTCCGCGCCTAACTCCTGACAACTCTTGCGCACTAGCTTGAGTTCGGCTTCTGTGTCTGTTGGGAATCGATTCATCGCGACGACAGCCGGAACCCCAAATTTGGCCATGTTTTCAATGTGTTTCTCCAGGTTGACAACACCACGAGCTAAGGCTCCCAAATCCTCAGTATCGAGCTGATCTTTGGCCAGCCCGCCATTCATTTTCAGGGCTCGAACCGTTGCCACAATAACGACAGCTTCAGGTTTCAACCCACCGAAGCGACATTTTAGATCAAAGAATTTCTCCGCCCCAAGGTCGGCGCCAAAGCCTGCCTCCGTCACCAGATAATCGGCTAACTTGAGCCCTAATTTCGTGGCCATAATGCTGTTGCAGCCATGAGCAATATTAGCGAAAGGTCCTCCATGGATAAACACGGGTGTATTTTCCAGGGTTTGAACGAGATTCGGCTTAATGGCGTCTTTCATCAGGAGGGCCATAGCCCCTTCTGCTCCCAGGTCATGAGCTGTCACGGGCTTTCCTTCATAAGTATAAGCCACAACGATTTTGCCAAAGCGTTCTTTGAGATCCATGAGATCGCTTGCCAAACAAAGGATCGCCATCACTTCAGAGGCGACAGTAATATCATAGCCGCTTTCCCGCGGAACTCCTTCCGTTCTGCCCCCTAAGCCGATAACAATGTTACGTAAGGCACGGTCATTCATATCCACAACACGGCGGAAGACAACTTGACGAGGGTCAATATTTAAAGGGTTTCCTTGTTGAATACTATTGTCCAACATGGCTGCTAAGAGACTATGGGCTGAGGTAATGGCGTGAAAATCTCCGGTAAAGTGTAAATTAATGTCCTCCATGGGCACAACTTGAGCATACCCACCTCCGGCAGCCCCTCCTTTAACTCCGAAGCAAGGACCAAGTGACGGTTCTCGGACAGCAATCATAGCCTTTTTTCCCATTTTCCAAAGTGCCTGCCCTAATCCCACAGTTGTTGTCGTTTTTCCCTCTCCGGCGGGGGTAGGATTAATGGCTGTCACTAAGATGAGCTTGCCGTTGGGTTTATCTTTTAACCGATTCCATACATCCAGGCTAACTTTTGCTTTATATTTACCGTATAATTCAATATCATCCTCTTGTAAATCCAGCGTTCTGGCAATCTCTGTAATTGGTTTCATAACAGCGGATTGGGCGATTTCGATGTCACTTTTCATATTATATACTCCATTTCATTTGATAATTCAGACTGGCGATGGGTTGGAATTAACACTTGCAAGAAAGGCAAACTCACGATGATTGAGGAGAACCCGAATTGCATCCATTTGGCAGCATTCCCAATCTTAACGTTTCAATTCTCCCAGCAGTAATCGCATGATTTAAGCGCATCTGCATCTCCATGATGCACAGTCTTGGGTGTTCAATAGTATTAACATCAATTACATCTTGAACAATATCAGCCCCACATACGAAACTGTATTTTGACCATTATAATAGGGTATTCCATAGTCTTTTACTAAAGCTGTTACGTTAATTCCATATGCTTCAACCGACGATACTGACTTATCAGGAAAATAGCACTTCTTCTTAATTAAATAAGCACATTTTTGGCAATACATGCAAGGCCCCACACTTAACGGAAGAATTTCATTAAAGATATTGTTACTCTTCACGTGTTCAAGAATTCTCCTGAATATTTTTTCGTGATTGGCTTGTCCCTCTTGCATACCTTCCCAATCAAACGAATCTTCTAGTTGATGGACAGTCTGAAATAACAGGCCTTGGTTAAAACCCAAGGCCCGCTTGATCAAATTATTGACAGGTCCGACCATTGGAGGGCACATCCAGTTTTTATCGTATGATCCACAGGAATTCTGTTCACAGAGCCTTCTAAAATCTTCACTGAAAGGAATTTTCTCAACCTCTACGAGCGAAGCATGAGTCGCATTTAAGGCAAGGGCATCCTTGACTAAATCGTTTAGATCCGTCTCCATATCGACCGCTCCTAATTAATACCAGATATTGCCTTTGTGACAAGTCAACTTCACAGCCACTTCCACGGTTCTTTGTTCCTTTCCATATATTAGAAATAGTTATTTATAACGTTTGCTAAACCTGGAGTTAGAACATTTCTTTACTCATTTTGTCGATTTCTTCGCTTGTTGTCTCATATACACCTGGGAATGATGAAATATTTAAACCTTGGCTTAAATTAGGAATAAAGTATAATTTTCCACATCTTCTACAGGCTATTTCAACATATTTAGCGATTTCTTCACGTGACCAGGCAGGATGATCAACAACGCCGCTGTCGATATCTCCCATGAAGGAGATTTTACCACCGTACTTTTTGATTAGTTCGGGAATGCTGTTGGTTGTCATTGCGCCTTGCCAAATATCAATCCCCATTTCGATCATAAGTGGAACGAAGGTAGCCGCGTAACTATCGCTGTGGTGAACGATCAGTTCTACACCATTTTGCTTCCAAAAACCATATACTTTCTTATAAGCCGGTAAGAAGAACTCTTCAAACATAGCTGGAGAAATTAATGTGGAAATCTGGCTGCCCCAATCATCATGATGAAAGAGTGCATCGGGATGAATATGGTCAATCACTTGTTTAGCATAGGCCAACTCATATTCAACAACGTAATCAATGAGCTCCTGCATGGCTTCAGGTTCTTCGTACAAATTCATCAATGCATCTTCAATACCCATGAGGTGATGCGTCATTTCAAAGATACCCGGCGCACAAAAAGCTGTTACAAATTTGTCAGTTCGATCAACAGAATTTGCATGTGCTACAGCAGCAGCCCACTCTTCATCAGAATAATAGACTGATGGTGCTTTTACAACGTCTTTCCATTTTGTAACGTCCTTTACAACCTTGTGTTCATCATCATGAACAGGGAAAGAACCGATTTGGCCTTCCGGCCAGCTAAAGGTAATACCCCATTTATTCTTAATTGTCATTCCGGGTCCCGGTGCTAAAGGAAGATCCATTGGAGCTTCCATAATAAGCTCCATAAATTCATACTGATTTACAAATCGATCCGGATTTCCACCTTTAATGGTTTCCATTAAATTCTGTCTCTTTGTTAACATCAATTATGGCCTCCTTCTATTTACTTGCTTTAGGCATTGAAACTCATAAGCGATTAAGCGTTTACCAATTCTTTGGCTTTTACTGCGGCACTCCCAGCATCGGGAGCAAAACCGTCCGCTCCGATTTCATCTGCCATCTCCTGGGTTACAGGCGCACCGCCGACGATGACCTTAAACCCTGTCAAGCCACAAGTTTTGAGCGTTTTAACGGTTTCCCTCATCGCCGTCATTGTTGTAGTCAGAAGGCCTGAACAGGCTACTAAGGTAACATTTTCATTTTCTTTGATGGCATTCATAAATTTCTCTATTGAAACGTCTACGCCAAGGTCGACCATTTTAAATCCAGCACTTTCGAGCATCATGGTAACGAGGTTTTTACCGATGTCATGAAGGTCTCCTTGAACTGTGCCAATAACGCAAGTGCCCAAAGAAGATGTGCTTGTGCTTGTGAGAAGAGGTTTGATTACCTCGACCCCCTTGGACATAGCTTTTGCGGCCATTAGCATTTCTGGGACGAAAACCTCTCCTGCGGAGAATTTGTCACCAACGACGCCCATAGAGTCTATCATAGCCTGGAGAATATCGCCTGCAGCGTTTCCTTCCTCAAGTGCTTCCTGGACCAAACCCGGAACGAGTTTAGCTTTTCCTGCCTCTAGCCTTGCTTTTAGTTCCTCAATCTTTGTCATTATAAATTCCTCCTAGTAATTTTAATTAGATTATTTTTTTTGACCAAATTTATCTTCCCTATATGCTCCGATGTATTCCATGCAGTATTCATCCTGTCCTAAGAGCGCTTCAGTAGCATAGATCATACCCATCATATCCCTGTTTAACGGGTCGATAATCGCACTGTCCATCCCCGCGTTCATCGAAAGCACGATGAAGGCCTGATTGACAAGTTTTCTAGCAGGAAGATTAAAGGAAATATTGCTTGCGCCTCCTGTTACATGAATGTCCGGATACTGTGTCTTGATTTCTTTGATTACCTCTACAACGGTGTTGATTCCGTCTTCCGAGGTACAAAGCATTTGGACTAAAGGATCAACATGCAAGCGAGCTGGATTAATGTTATATTCTTTAGCTTTTTTCATAATACCAGCAAAAACTTCCAGACGTTTTTGGGTATTCTGAGGAATTCCTGTGTCATCGCATAAGAGGGCGACACATTCCCATTTCGCATTAGCTATCAAGGGAAATATGACATCAATCTTGCCTCCTTCCATGGAGACTGAGTTGATAAGACCAGGCCTATTGCAGAATTTAATAGCCTCTGCACATATACGTACATTAGGGCTGTCAATTGCAATGGGTGTATCAGTAACCTCCTGCACTAAGTCAATCAGCCACTTTATGGTTTCGAGTTCAATGATGTCTTCAACTGACGCACACACATCAATGAAGGCAGCTCCTGCCTCTGATTGAGCTTTAGCAAGATTTCTAATGAAGTCTGCATCCTTTGCAGCAATTGCTTTGGCGACTGAAGGAATTGCTCCATTGATTTTCTCACCGATAATTATCAAAATCTCTCTACCTCCATTTGTAATTTTCCATGTGTGTTAGATACTTAAGATTGCTACTCAACAGCATTGGCGGACTTGTAATAATGGCGCTATAAGAATCTAAAAGTCTACAGTATGAAGCGCTGTACTTTGGGTATAAAATAGAAATTGTGAATGTTGTCCCCCCTTAAATGACTATTTGTATAGACATCATAATGTTATATTCGATTTTTTAAATATTCTACCTTTGTCAAATTTAACAAAGTATTCAGTAAAAAAAGTACATTCTGCACATTAGCTGGTTAAGGAGGTCTTATGCTTATGGAGGATAATTTGCTGCTTTCCCGCTATTCCTTGGAACTACTAAAGATACTGAGCAAAGAGTCCGGAATGCAAGCCCTTGCCGATTTCGGATATCAAATGCTGGGGAACCCTTTTACGGTAACAGACTTTAGCGTAAAGCTTCTTGCTTCAACTGGTGAAACAAAAGTAACGGATGACCCAGTCTGGAACGAACTTCAAAAGAATCAAAATTTTATTTTTCAGACCTACTCGTATTATGCGAAGAATAATTTGTTTGACGAAATAGTTAAAAATAAAAATCCCTTTTATTGGTTGGATCCATACTGTAAATACCCTAGAATTATCGGGAAAATTTCTATTAATGATAGGGATAGTGCTTTTTTAGTAGTTTGTGCCCATAACCGCCTTTTCGAAGAGAGTGATAAAGAAATCGTTTCCATCCTCTGTGATGCCTTTTCCATCGAATTGCAAAAAAATAAATATATTCATTTATCTCCCGACTTACTCCATCAAAGCCTCCTGCTCGATCTGCTTGATGGTAATTTTAAAGATGAAAGAATCATTGCTGAACGGATGAAGGTACTAAATTTAAAGTTAAAACGCAAACTGTTTGTTATAAATCTTGACACACAAAATTTGGATATGTCTAAGTCAACCCTTCCTTACTTGAGAGAAGAAATCGAGAAGAAATTGGCCAACACTAAAGCAGTGATTTATAATCATAACATTGCAATACTCGCCAGTTGCGAAAATGAAATGCTTTTTCTGAAGATTGAATTAAAGGCTTTAAAAGAATTCATTATCCATAATAATTTACAGGCTGGACTCAGCCGCTCGTTTACTGACTTAACCGAAGTAAGGGAGCATTACCTGGAGTCCGTCGAGGCACTGAAGCTAGGTAATCTTATCAACAAAGAAACTTATTTTTTTAGTTACGCAGATTATCTTATTTACGATCTTATAAATTTTCATGCTGATAATAAGAACTATAAAAAGTTTCTGCACCCTTCCTTGCTTAAACTGATCGACTATGATAAGGAGAATAACACAGAATTTGCTCGCAGCCTTTATACCTATATCTGTAATTTTAGAAACGTCAAGGATTCTGCCGCCGAGCTGAATATTCATCGCAATACCATGTTTCATCGGATTGAAAAAATAGAAAGCATCTTAAATGTGGATTTGAATGACGGGGATATACTATTTCAGCTCTATCTTTCTTACAAGATGCTGGAACTTTTAAAAATTTCCTTGCCTTGAGATATGATTTACGAATATTGGTTTAAAAACAAAAGGGCTACCACCTTCTTAAAAAGTGATAGCCCTCTGGTCCAATATTTCGTTATTAAGCTCATCCATGACTAGTTGTTAAATCAGGATGTTTAATGATAAAATCACGTTTTCCTGGAAACCTGCGAATCAGTTTCAAGATCTGATAACACGAAGTGGCAATTATCACAGCACATGCACCGAGAAATAGACACAGCATAATCATCGAAATCCATGCTAACATATACAACCCCTCCTTCAAGAATATAATTCAATGACTTAAATATCTAAACAAGAGGATAAACCCTAACGTTATCTGGTATTAGTCGGTTAATCATTATCTCGGATACCCTATGAGATAGTGTTTACATTCACGAAGCAAATCAATGATCTTTTTAAATATCCTGCAGTTAGCTTCAAGATTCACTTCCCTTCAATTTCTATCTTTGTGTAAATAATAACATGGTCACACCTTAAAGTCTATAGAATATCACTATCCTATCAATCAATAATCTTTATTGTTAATATTCAACTTGAACTACCTGTGAGTAGATTTTTAAGTGATTAAAATAAATAGAAAAAAGCCACCCTTGTGTGGCGTTACTTTTTTGTAATATAGTTTTAACCTTAGTTTGCCTTTATCTCAGAAGCAAAACTTTTATATGTTAGAATAGCCCTTCCGTCATTATCTTACCGTATTCGCTGTAGGACTAGCTTCAAAAATAGGGTGTTCATAGTTATATTAATTTTTCACAACAAAAGAATACCCCTTTTCTAAAGGTAACTTTTCCCGCCAATTGGTAGCCAAGTCCTTTATAAAAACTGACTGCTCTAAGATTTTTTTCAAAAACATCCAATCTTATAGATCCGTATTGATGTTCCTCCGCTAATTTTTCAATGTATCTTACCAAATATTGAGCGATCCCTTTTCCTTCATGTTTAGGATGAACCATTAGTCTATGTATCACAGCAATCTTTTGGCTATCATAGTCCCATTTGATTTCTTTGTATACTGGATCTTGATAGTCATTTAAGACTATGCACGCCAATATTTCCTCTGGTCCATCAGAAACTACTATATACAAGGAGTCATTTCGGATATCTTCCAAAAATATTTCTTTGTTTGGATAGATTGTATCCCATTGGTCGATTAAATTGTCTAGCATGTTCTGGGAACAATCTTTACATAAGGTAATGATTCTGTCTATGTCTCTATTCGTAGCTTTTAAAATTTCCATCCAAATCTTCCTCAATCCTTTAATTTATGTCAATGCTGTGTTTAGACAATGCATTAAAAATGTTTTTTTTAGAAACCCTATTCTGATTCACTCTTAATAAATAAAATAATTTAATAATCTCAAATTTTTAAGGAAAACTAAACTATACAGAAAGGGGGAAATGTCTATTGGATTCATTGCTTCTCAAGAATTGCCTCATAATGAGGGAACAAGGAGACACGGAGAAAAAGGACATTTTCATTGAGATGGGAAAAATATCTTCTGTGGATGATAATCTGCAACCCGACAGTTCTTTCATAACGATGGATATGGAAGAACATTATGTTTTGCCAGGGTTCATTGATTGCCATACTCACTTAGGAATTATTGAAGAGTGTACTGGTAAAATTGGAGTTGACAACAACGAGACATCTAACGCCGTCACTCCTCATCTTAGAGGAATCGATGGTATTAATCCTCTGGATATTGGGTTCAGAGATGCACTTAAATCCGGGATCACAACGGTTATGGTTGGACCAGGAAGCAATAATGTTGTAGGTGGGCTATCCTTAGCCACAAAAACCGCCGGCCATATTATTGATCAAATGCTTGTCAGAAACCCCGTAGGGTTAAAAATTGCTCTTGGGGAAAATCCCATTAGTACCTATGGAATCGACAGCAAATGTCCTGTCACAAGAATGGGTACAGCTGCCTTAATTAGGGAATTGTTTATGAGAACACAAGATTACATAGAATTAAAAAGTCAAGGAAAGGTAAAGTACCGTGATCTTCGTTTAGAATCTGTTATTCCGGCACTTATTGGAGAAATCCCCTTGCGGGCCCATGCTCACAGGGCTGACGACATTGTAACTGCTATTCGTATCGCTGAAGAGTTTAATATTCATAAACTGGTCATTGAGCATGGGACTGAAGCCGACCTCGTTAAAGATTATTTAAAAGAACGAGAAATACCTGTAGCCTTTGGTCCGATGTTGACTCCGAGAATAAAAATGGAACTAAAAAGTAGAAATTATAAAACGGCGATCAATTTAGTTGAGGCTGGGATAAACGTAGCTTTAATCACAGATCATCCGTATAATTCAATCGACCAATTGCGTACAATTGCTGCTTTAACTATAGCTGAAGGGCTGATTCCGAGCCAGGCTTTACGCGCTCTCACCTCGAATCCTGCTAAAATTCTAGGATGTGGAGAAAAGATCGGGACTATTGAAATAGGTTATGATGCCGACCTCGTCGTCTTCGACGGAGAACCTTTTAATCTAAACTCTAAGATTCATTATACGTTTATTAATGGTAACCTTGTCTACTCACTCAAATAAGATGTTTCATTATTTTTTGTGTATCTGCTAACCTAAAATACAATAATTTTCCAAAGAAATGCTCAAAAACTAGATGATCTTTACATGGGGGGGCTAGCTGGTTTTCCCTTTGAGTAAAATTGCAAACTCGACATAGTGGTCAAGTTAAAAAGGAGATATTTCGTATTAAATTTGATATGTTAATTTTTGTACATAGTCGACTAACCGAGAAATTAGATATATTATGAACTTGTTACATATCCCTCGTAGCTAGGAGCTTTTTTAATCTCCTCTCTTCTCTTCAATCTATAAGAGGTTTATTCAACAAATAGGAGGAATTCACTGATGCTGGCTGAGTTTAAAATTATTTATGACCCCTTGCGTCCAAGTATTAGCACTAATCTTTGTGCATTTTGTTATCGAAATGAGAAAGAGTGTGAAAAAATAGGCTGCTGTTCTTATGAGCCGGAATTTTGTCTTTTCGATTTAGTCTTTCTAAATCTTCATTACCCAGATATCTATGCGTTGATTTTGAAAGAAGGTCAAATAATTAAGGGATATAATGGAATTATGATAGAAATGAAGATTGGCTTGAACCAGTGTCCCTTTGTAAGTAATATGGGTTGTGTCTTACCAAAGGATGCTATGACGCCTCTGTGCCGGTTATATATATGTCGAGAAGCGGCTGCTTTTGGACCTGCTATGATTGAAGAAAAGTTTGAAGAATATTTTGAAAGCAAAGAATATCATTTGAATAATTTTTTGAATAGTAAACTAACCTATGACAAAGATCTTACTAGCTCAAGATTACACGACTTTATAACGAAATCTTCTCAAACGGTGAACACCATGATAGCAGAAATTATTAGAACTAACCCGCAGATAGAAACTTACAACAGAGAAATACATATTGAGGATTTTGGAGTACTCCTATAGTTGAAGGTCTTAACGGTCTCTTGCATCAGTGATTCGGAGGGGAGCTCGAGCCATAAATTTTGATTCGACTCTTTCAAAACCAAATTGTTCGTATAGTCCATGTGCATCTCTAGTTGACAGGATTCCACTGAGATTTTCGAATTCTTTCGTTTCAATGATACATTCTATTAGCTTCTTTCCGAGTCCTTTTCCCCTGTGATTCTTATCAATATAAACATCACCAATCCAAAACATCGTTGCATAATCAGACACGACCCGCGCAAAACCAACTAGTTCTTTATCATGATATACACCATAACAAAATGAATTCTTGATAGATTTTTCGATCACTTCTATGGATCTGTCTTTAGCCCAATAACTATTTAACAAAAACTCCTTAATTCGATTCGCTGATATCAAGGTTTTATCAGTCTCTATTGTATAGTCTTCAAAATCCCATTTCATTTTTTTACCCTCCTGACACTAAATATTTATGAAACTTAGTCCCTCAACGAATTGCAAACTACTGTCTTGAAACAATGTTCAAAATGCATTAAAGAATGGATTGCTGAACCAATGTCGTTTTTCATTCCACAATTATCTTCAATTTCCTGCAAAATGAGAAACCGGAGCATATAAAAAGCTCCGGTGATTATTATTTTTACCAATTAATTGTCATCGTATCTGGATATTTCATGATCGGCGTCTGGGGCGGAAAACCTTATTGGTCAATTATTGTATAGCCCCCTTCCGATTATGTTTGCTGATACAGGTTCGTACCCAAGTTCTCTAGCTCAAATCGAGAGTTGACCAACGTGATGGATCTCATAAGCGACTAAGTGGCGCAGTATCTCGCCATATAAATAACTATAGGGTTGACCGTTCCAAATACCTGAGAACTTCTTTGTTTCCATTTCAGATACCCAATTATCCATAAATTCTATAACTTCCGGTCGACATTTCTGAGATAATTCCATTGCCTTATCTAAAGTGTCATATAATTTTATGTCATAAAACACCATTTCCTTTCCTGCTAGCCCACGGATCCAATTTATTTCAGCGTTAACTATATGATTGAAGGTATCTAAGATGCTTCCTACACCACCAACCCTCTTTCGTTGCAATTCTTCCTCAGGAACTTGTTGGGTGATACATAAAAACAGCAGAACAAATCTGCTGTTTTTACAAAAGTATGCTGGACAATAGGCTTTTCAACTTCGAAATGACTAGCCTTTATTATTTTAAGGAAAGCATTTTTAAACTCAGACTTAATGATTAGTGGTATTAGAGAATGTCACTACCATGTTAACTTGGCCTGCGTTTTTAGCTGAATCCCAAGCCGACTTAACACATTGCCATACTTGGTCGTCGTTACCGTTAATATGGGTACTGACATCTCCAACTTTACATTGAACAGTTTGCTGGTTTAATTTGTTTATAGAATCAGTGATGATTTGATTTGCATTTTGGGTGTTTTGTGGATAGACCGATACTTCTGCACATATCATTAGCCAAAAACCTCCCTTGTAATTATTCGAATAATAGTATTTCCAGAACTTCAAGAAGTTATGTTAACCATTTTCTGTATCTGATAAAGAAAACTCGGCGTGTACCCGAAGACACTGTCTTCCTGCTTGTTAGCTTGCAAGAGCAGAAGCCGCTCGTTGCATTTATGCGCTGGCCACGTGTCTCTGATGCCAAGGATGGCGAGAAGGACCTGCAGAAAGTATTCATCGAAGTTATGCCTTCCGCCTGGAAATAGCATATTTTTATTCATCAGTGGTGTGACTTAAGCACATCAGAGTAATGAAGTACCCCTGCTGGGTAGCCCAAACAAGCCTTTAGTTATAAACGACTCCGTGAATTTTCTTGAATCCCAAACCAGGTGCATCCTTTATGGTTATTTTATAATTATCAAAAATGGCACCACCCTCTATCGGGTCTTCTTTACATAATACCGGGCCATCGAGATCTACCTTTGTAATATTACTTTTAGCTGCAGCTAGGTGCACTGCTGCCGTGACACTTATTTTGCTTTCCAGCATACAGCCAATCATGCATTCTACGCCATAAATTTCGGCAATAGTGCAAATCTTTAAGGCATTATGAATACCTCCGGTTTTCATTAATTTTATATTAATGAGATCCGCAGCACGCATTTGGATGATTTTTATAGCATCCATAGGGGAAAATACACTTTCATCGGCAAGTACAGGGATGGATACATGATCTGTAACTAATTTTAGTCCTTCAAAATCATGGGCAGGTACAGGTTGTTCTACCAGTTCAATATTTAAACCTGCATCTTCCATCTGTCTCAAAGTATAAATCGCTTCCTTGGCATGCCAACCTTGATTAGCATCTATTCTAAGGTCTACCTCATATCCTACGGCCTTTCTGATGGCCTTCATCCGTTGGATATCCATAGCTGCATCTTTTCCCACTTTGATTTTTAAGGTTTTGTAGCCTTCCTTAATGGCTGCCAGGCTGTCTTCTGCCATTTCTTCCGGGCTATTGACACTGATTGTTATATCTGTAGTAATTTCTTTTCGATATCCTCCCAAAAGCTTATATAGAGGAGCGTTGTACAATTGTCCATAAAGGTCATGCAGAGCAATATCCAGCGCAGCCTTGGCACTTGTATTTTTAACAACTGCTTTATCCAGTTTAATCATAATTTCTTCAAAATTCTCGAGATCCAAGCCAATCAAGAATTTCTTGATATGATCTTCAATAGCTCCTATGATGGCTCCTGTGGTATCCCCTGTAATCACTCCTGTCGGCGGTGCTTCTCCATAGCCAGCATGTCCTGTATCGGTTATTACTTTTACAACGACATCTTCTACACTATACACTGATCTCAATGCTGTTTTGAAGGGTCTTTTTAAGGGAATTGATATATGTCCGATTTTGATATCTATTATTTTCATGCTTCTCCACCTCTCAAGCCTTTTGCACCATTCGCTATAACACTCTAACATTCCACGTGTACCTTTAGATTCCTCCAAAAGCTTAAGGAGTTCTCTAAAAGTTGTCAGATGGATTATGATTCAGTGATTCAAGAATGATTTTTGATCCGGTATTGGCTTAACAGGAAACCTTGCTGCGATAAGTATCTAGTACATTTATTAGACCGTATTGGTGCTACGATGTTAGGTGTTAAACCTGCCGAATTGTTAAACATACCTTTTCACAAAGATGGTATGAAAGACTCACCTTGGGAAGAATGCAGAAACTGCCTATTGTGGGATAAGAGCATAAAATTTAGAGAGATTAAAATAAAGAATGAAAGAATTCAAGTTTTGTTTTATCATTATGCTTCTCTGGATAATACTCTTCGGAACAAGGAAAATTTAAAATTTCTTCGTAAATTAGGTTATCCAGATCCCTATTCATTAGAAGTTTATCTTGATTTGCTGGCTAAAAGGTTGAATCAAGATGATTTCCCTCACGAAATTGGAATATTCCTAGGCTATCCGTTAAAAGACGTACTTGGTTTTATAGGCCACCCTTCTTTGCAACTGGTTAAAACAAAAGGGTGGAAAATATACGGCAATGAGAAGACATCCATAACTAGATACCATAGTTTTATACAAGCTCGGACTAAAGTGAGAGAATTTATCAATTTATTCCTAAGACAGGGCTATATACTCAACTCATCAGTAATCTAGCGTTATAAAGGACTCTTAAAGATTCCCCAAAATGGAGGTTCTTTGAAATGGACTTGATTCGGTAACATTAAAGTGAAACTTTTTCGTTGCACCTTAACAGAAAAACTAAGTCTAAGGAGGTAGGAACAAATAAACCTTTCAGACATTAAAATGACACATTTTAAATCCGTTTGCAGAGGAGTGTGGCTGATAAAATATGAATGCTATGATAATGTAATTTATCTCTCCTGGGCTTCGAACGGAATGATTAACAAATGTTGGTGGTCTTCGCCAGGTATCCCGCGGGGATGAAAAACGATATATAATCTTCCCTGCATTTACCCCGGCCTTACAAGAATGTTGTCTCTTCTATCTTCGGTAATAATTCGTAGATAGACCTTCCGATAACATTTTCAAATTTTTCTTTAATCTCAAAGGTAGCTTTCCACCTTAAAACGGTTAAATCATTAACGCCATACCTCAAGGCGACATCTACCAGGCGTTTCTCAAGTAAGCAAAACCCTTTTGGTGTCGTTAAAGCATCACAGAGCTGAATCAATTCATCATACTCAGTGTACTTGATTCCTGAGATGTATTTTCTGATAAACTCCGTTTCTTCGGCATTACAGTCATTGTTTCCAGTGTATGAATCGATGTTTTTCAAAGGAAAGGAATGGGTAAGACAAATTCGAGCACAATCTTCATAACTCATCTGATATAAAAAATTGTAACCATCTATAATGTGGCGCATATGCGATATTCCATAACGTCTGCCAATATCATGAAGGTATCCCAATATGTACGCAATTTCCGAATTAAGCTTTCTATGGCTGCTTGCTATATTACGAGCTGCCTCTGCAGTAAAGATCGAATGATCTACCCAAGGACCAGGATTACGTCTCCCAGCTTCAGACAATAAGCGTTTGGCCTCTTCGAGCGTTGGAACATTCATGATATAACTCCCGCACCTATAAACCAATTCGGAAGATTAAGCTCCTGAACGTCCCTTAGAAGTTTCATAAACCAATCATTTTCATAGACAATCCTTTTAAACTCATGCTCATAGTTTTGCTCAGACAAAACTGCTCCTCCAATGCTGTTTGTTATGCCCAATGTTTCATCCCCATTTCCTCAAGCAAGATTTCGTTCTATAATTCCCCTAGAACACTACCGGAGTGTTCCAATCAACCTATGTTAAGACGAGGATCGTTTAATTAAATTAAGAGATAATCACAGTTTCTGAGCAATGAGCTCGTTCATGGCATGCTTATGTGGTATACCAGAAGAATTACAGTCAAAAATCACTTCTGAAGATTCTTGAATTAACCAATCTTGATACTGTGTAAATAGTTCTCCCGAAATCCATTTACAAGCCGTCGGTTCTTTTTCCGGAGCGGGGGCAATAAATGGTTTTTGTACGAACACATTAAAGACATGCAACCCACGTGGGTTAGTAAACCGTTTGTAGTTGCTGAATATTTCATGGCGTAGAGACGGTTTCACATAATGCAGAACACCACTTGAATAAAGGACATCAAAATTACTATTTAAACGATAATCTAAAATATCCGCCTTAAACACTGTAACTTGTACCCTGGCCTTTTCAGCAAGTCTTTTTGTTTTTTCAATACCTGCATCTGAAATATCAAATGCGGTTACGTCATATCCATTTCTGGCAAAAAATACAGAATCTTTTCCTTCCCCACAACCAATATCTAGTAATTTTAGATGGCGTGAGGGTGGTAATAAGTCAAGAACTTTTAAACAAGTTTTTGAGGGCTCGAGACCCCAATAGTAATCAGGAATTTTATATTCCTCTTCATAAATGGTTATTGGCTTGTCATAAGAGACATAGCCGAAAAGCTTATCTAAACTAATCTCCAGTTCTTGTGACAACTTTGGCAATAATGAAATATCCGGTAAAGTTTGTGCCGTTTCCCATTTAGAAACCGCCTGAAATGTTATACCGAGTTTCTTAGCAAGTTCCTCCTGAGTGAACCCTTTTTCCTTGCGGTATCTGCAAATATTCTTAGCTAATTTGGCGTTCATATCTTTCACGCTCCCCATGACCAATTTTATTGCATAGAAAAGAGCGTTTCAATAACCTGATATTTTATATTCTTAAAGGCTCAACCCTTAGTTGAATCACAATATCCCAAACAGCAGCACGATTATTTTGCCTCTCAGCTTTGAACTCGGAATTGGTGATAAATTTATAGTGAAACAAAAATACGATCTTATAATAAATCTAGTAACTAGTACTGCAATAGTTCTTCCTGGTCTTTCGAGTTCTTGAAGAATGAACTGGAAAGGAATTAACTTAGAGGGATGTTTCAGGCTTGACAGGATACGAAGGTACCTTTATAATAAATATATAAGGTACCTTTGTATTTGCATTGAAAGTGAGGAAAAAAGTTATGAGTAACAATAATTTGGATTTATCAGATCAATTTGTCCGCCTTGAATGGCTGTTGCACCGATATCACCTGCAAAATCATAGACATCACGGTCCTATGGGTGACCCTCATCGGGGGCAAGGACGGGTGTTAGCCCTCCTAAAGCTTAAGCCGGAGATTAGTCAGAAAGAACTCTCTGATATTTTGGATATAAGATCCCAATCTTTGGGAGAGTTGCTGGCCAAACTGGAACGGAACGGATATATCACAAGAACCCCTTCCCCAACGGATCGACGTGTTATGAATGTTCGTCTGACCGAGGCAGGGAGAGAGTCATCCGGTCAAAATGAGCAGCATTTGGATAGCGAAGCGTTGTTTAGTTGCTTGAATGAAGAGGAACAAGCTGCATTAAGCGATTATCTGAGTCGTATCATCTCTGCTTTAGAGCAGCAAACTGATCGTGAAGCGAAACTTGAGTTCCGGGGCCATCCACCTTTTGGTGGCAGAGGATTCGGTCATCATTTCGATATGGAAGGTGGCCGTCCGCCTTTCGGTGGCAGGGGCTTTGGCCGACATTTCCATAGGGAAGGTGACCGTCCGTCCTTTAATGACGGAGGTTATGACCAGCATCCTGTTCAGAGGGATAATGAGAAGGATCGCGAGGAGAAATAAATAAATCAATTAATTGATCAATAAATATTCATGTTGGCAAGTTGAATGATTGGGTCTACAGTTTAGATAGAATTCTAATCAAATATTTAACTTTGTGTTGTATTGTTGGAGTCACTCCTGTCGCTTACTCTTGTCAGAAGTGGCTCCCTATTTTCCTTAATATCATGAACAAAAAGTAGGTGATTTGTTTGGGAGCGCATGAGAAAAACAAACTGTATGAATTTTATCTTAGGAACATTGTACACGCCATGAAGCAAAGACTGGATTCAAAACTTATCCCCTATGACATTACCAATCAGCAGGCTCGTCTTTTGGGTTATCTGGATAAGCAATTAAAACAAGGGCATGAGATTGTTCAAAAAGATCTGGAACGTACAATTAAACTGCGAGGCTCTTCAATCACCAGTTTATTGCAGGGCCTAGAGCGAAAGGGGTTTATCATCCGTAATACTGGCAGTAAAGATGGGCGCACGAAACAGATTCGTATTACTGAAAAAGGAAATGCGCTGATCGATGAGGTGGAAACCACTTTTCAAGATGTCGAGACTCTACTCTTAAAGGGCATGTCTGATGAAGAAAAAGAGATCTATCAAAAATTGCTAAAAGTATCCTATGACAATTTTAAAGCGACATAATTTCCTCTAGCTATATAGTTAGAATTCTAAGCATTCTCGGTTTAAATATATAGATAGAATTCTAACTAATTTCCTCAGGCTATATCAACTGATTCCAGTTAATCTGATCAATTTAAGGAGGGTTATTTAATGGAACAATTCGATTCAAGCAACTATTACTTTGAAGATGCCCCTATCTGGAAAGCCATTTCACACATGTCCTTGCCGATGATGCTGGGAATGTGTCTAAGCGTAGTTTATAACATTATCGATGCTTTTTTTATCGGGAAACTGAATCAAACGCCGATGATGTCGGCGATTGCTCTAGCGCTGCCCTTTACAACGATTTTAATGGCTATCGGCAATCTGTTCGGTACTGGAGGAGGCACATATATTTCCCGGCTTCTGGGTGAAAAGAAATTGAAAGAAGCAAAACTAGTTTCTTCCATAACTTTTTATTTCAGTTTGCTAGCCGGATTGCTGTTTATTATTCTTTGCATTCCCTTCCTCCATCCCCTTTTGCAGCTATTAGGGGCGAAGGGTGACACCGTGCTTCCAACCCGGAATTTTATCCTGGCTACTTTAATCGGCAGCCCAGCTGTAATTGCCAATTTTGCCTTGGGTCAAGTCGTCCGAGCAGAAGGCGCTTCCAAGGAATCTATGTACGGAATGACTGTCAGTGTCATAATCAACATCCTTTTCGACCCCATTTTAATCTTTGCTTGTCACCTGGGAGTGGCAGGAGCGGCTTTGGCCACCGTTCTGGGCAACCTTTGTGCAGTGATCTACTATGTAGTTTACCTGCAGAAGGAAAGCACGACTCTGACCGTTTCTATCAATGCGTTCATGCCCAATCGAGGAATGATCGGAGAAATCTTCAAAATTGGGGTCTCTGCCATGATCATGGATTTATTCTTAATCGTTTCCGCTCTTTTGCTCAATAACTTTTCTGCCCGTTACGGTGATTATGCGGTTGCTGCCTTTGGCATTTCCCAGAGGATCGTGCAGCTTTCCGATTTTATCGGGATGGGGTTGTTTATGGGTATTGTGCCGCTTGTCGCGTACTCCTATACCGCGGGAAATATCCGCAGAATGACGAGCATCATTAAGACCACTGCGATTTATATCACTATTTTAGTACTTGCTATCTCTGCAACTGTGTTGATTTTCCGCACACAGGTGATCGGACTTTTCACCCTAGACACGCAGGTTATCAAAGTTGGAGTCGTTATTTTAGCAGCATTGCTGATATCCTCCCTCTTCACCAGCTATTCTGGACTGTTTACCGGGGTCTTTCAAGGTATCGGCCGGGAAAAAGAAGCGACAGTTATGTCGATGGTACAGGGAGTTTTGTTAATTCCCATCATGATCACTGGAAATGTTTTTTGGGGACTTGATGGAGTGATTTGGTCTATGTCGGTATCGGAAATCCTGGCCAGCCTGATTGGACTATGTCTCTGGGCTCATTTTCGGAAAAGCCCTTCCATGAAAGATGAGCACCTTCGTTCACAGAAGACTTAACAGACTAACTGACTCGTGGGACACGTTGTTCGTAAGTACGAAAGTTGCAATGGGTCTTTAATTCGGTGGAGGGCCACCGTCACCAGGATTGGGGCCACCACCGACACCCAAACTGAATCCCGAACTAGAATTGGATTTACTTGTCGTGCTGCTTGAATTGGTTCCAGTGATGACTTCTTGCCCATCTTCTAGACCACTCTTGATTTGCACATTCGTTCCATCATCCAGACCGGTCTCGACTGGAATAAAGCGAACATTTGCCATTGCATTCTCTGTATCGCTGCTTACTTCAGCGGCATTACCTGATTTGGGGCTCATTTGATCCGTAGAATTTGATTGCCCTGCTTTAGTGTCTGAACTTCCGGGGACCGTAATACCAATTTGATTGCCTTCGCTTTTAAGCGCTTCGCTGGGAACTGTTAAAACATCAGTAACTTGAGCGGTTATGATATTTACATTGGCATTCATACCCGCTCGGAGCAAGTCACTATTTTGATCGACTGTCGCCTTGACTTCATATGTCGTGATGTTCTGAGTCGTTGCGCCTTGTAAAGCAACAGAGTTCACTGTCCCACTGATACGCTGATTCGGATACGAATCAAGGGTAATATCTACTTTTTGTCCCACTTTACACTGCGAGATATCCGACTGATCTATCGAGGCATCAACTTCAAGCTTATCCTCTGTAGGAGTAATCGTAATAATCGAATTAGAGTCTGAATCCTGGCCCAGTTCAAGAGGGCAGCTGACAACCACAGCATCCACCGGTGCAACAATTGCAGCATTATTTAAATCCGCCTGGGCACAGGCCAGTTGAGCCTGGGCTATTTGAATATCCGCTTGAGCTGAGTGAATATCCGCTGCATTTGGACCTTGGGCTTGTTGCTCCACTTGATATTCAGCAGATGTTACATCGGCCTGTGCGGCAACTAAGGCTTTAGCAGCCCCTCCATTTTGAAGATTCTCAGCAAGTGTTAAAGAATCCATGGCCTGATTCAGAGCAGTTTGAGCTGATTGGATAGACGATGTTCCACTCTGCTGCACCTTAGCTAAATTATCACTAGCCTCTTTCACACTCTGATTAACCAGTGTGACTTGGTTCGCTAAATAGCTAGGATCCACATTTTGTTTAGCAGATGTTAAACTCTGTTGTGCTCTGGCCAATGCAGCCTGAGCTTCAGCACGGGTTTTGTCGTTGAATGAATCGTTCAGGTTTTGGAGTTTTGCCACTGCTGAGGTTACATTGGCCTGTGCTTGTAATACCGACGTTTTTAACTTCGTTTCATCTATCTTGGCAAGAATTTGACCTGCTGTAACGGTATCTCCCTCCTTGACGTTGAGTTCGACGATCTTTCCAGCTGTCGAAGAATTTCCGCTTGTTGGAAAAGTTAGGGTTATAGCGTGTGGATAATTAATCGTTCCAGTGGCCGTGATTACTTTTTTAACATTTCCGATTTTTGCTTTGGATGTGATATACGAGGTAACGACGGGTTTATTTGTGAAATGTTTATAGCCCCAATAACCTCCTCCCAGGCAGATGAGAAAGCCCACTATCCCTATTGCTTTCCATTTTTTGTTCATGCACTTTCTCTCCTTTTACTTACCCGTTCTACGAAATGATCATGCAACTATTAATTCCTGTTAAATTTCTCACGATTAATATTTGGGCTTTGATTAATAAACAGCATTCTTGGAGGCTCTTCGTTCTTATGGCATGAGTCATTATTCGCTATGTAGATCTGTCTGCTTGGTATATACAAAATACTACATTAAAATGAATTTTGGCTGAATCATAACTGAATGTTGGCTGAAAATTACGCATTAAAAAAGCATCTCCCACGAGATGCTTTCCACTTGACACTCACTAGTTATGATCAATTTTCCTCTTGGAAACTTTTAAGTTTCTAAACTCTGGTTAGAGAGTGATTCGGATCGATGATCAGCAGCAGCTTCCTCCACTGTTCCCCGAACAATCGCAGCTTGGTTCTGTACCGGTCAGCCAACCTTTTATAATAGCAGCTGCACAACCAACGCCCGGCTTAACTTCTAAGGCCTTAAATGGACAATTCTTGACGCAAGCTCCGCATTCTATACAATTATCCTTGTAGGCAATTGTGGATTTTTTGTTGTCCATCAGAAAAACGTTATGGGGGCATACCTCAAGACATTTCCCACAGCCAGTACACTTATCCGACTTCATGGATAACGTAGAAACGTTTTTTAAATATTTGTGTTTCATATCAAAACTCCTCATTTGTTAGTGATAAAGCTACTGACTAAAATAAGAAGGATTCCTAAGAAAATAGAGATAACAATCGGAGGAATTGCTAGTTTCATCTCTTTCAAAACTCCAGAAAAAGAAGTATAGGTTGAGGAGCCCGTAAAGTTCATTGCGAGAAAAGCAGATATTGAGGGCATAATTAGTAAATAACTCAAAGCTCTTAACAAACTATATTGAGGTGCATATGGCCAGCCGTTAAGTAGGTTAACGGCGACAATCCAGATGAACCCTAATAACCAGCCTTTCCACGCAAAGGCTCTGCCAGGAATCCACGGTAATAATACTGGGGTTAAGACACATCCGAATATTACCGCACCGATATACGCATAGACATCAACGAGCCCAAAAGATCCTAATCCAATAAGATTTAACAAAAAGAGTACTCCAAATATCATTAAGGAAATTTTGACCGTGCTCACCAATTCTATCGGAGTTAAAACGAGCCGATCATAGGCACTGAATCGGACTGTTCGCATTTCAGCACTGGCTTTCAATCCTGATTGTATAAAACCTTTGATGTCCTTTGCTTTAACCGGTCCATAGAGCACTTTAAACCCAGAATCCTTTTGTACTTCGTGAGCACTTACCCCTGATGCGCCAAGTTGCGGTAATATCAAGGTTCTGTGAGAAACAACTTTTTCCAGTTGTACGATGGAAAGACGGTCAATAAGTTCTCTTGTCCCAAATGTACCTTTACCGGCAGCACACCATACGTTGATCCCTTTGGTATCAAGTACTAGAATCCAGGCATCCAGACTGGATAATTCTTTTCTTAGAGTATCAAAGCTCATTTTATAATTTGCCGTAACCAGAACGGGTGAAGAACTATCCGGTTTTCCGATACGGTAGAGACCAGGCTCAACTTTATAATTCATTCTATTGATACCCCACCGGGCTTTCCAAGTACCGAAGATATCTTGCATTGTTAATTGAGTCGATGTCTCTAGAATCTTTATTTCTCTACTAAGGCTTATATCGATCATAATATCACCCTCTATTCAAGCATTAACATTGTTTTTTCCAAGTTGGACACTCTGAACTAGTTGCATCTCACACAACAGCTATCGACTTGCTTGCTCTTACATTTGTTTTGATTAAATCCAATTTCAGATAAATAGACAGAGATAGTTTCGATGACCTCATTATTGTTGCTATAATACATCCATTGTCCTTCAGGCCTCCCCTTAACAAGGCCGCTATCGCATAAGATCTTCATATGATATGACAAGGTTGGTTGAGTAATATTAAAATTATCTAATAGTTGACAGGCGCACATTTCGCCGGAGGAAAGTAAATCAACGATTTTGAGACGAGTCTGATCGGCTAGGGCCTTAAATAGGGAAACATAGTCTGCGTAACTATAGTTCAAAAGATTCACTCCATATCATTTGTTAATGAACCAACTCTAAATAGATAAATATCTATATTCATAGTATACCATACATAGATGATTGTCTATGTTTATCTCCTATTTTTTTAAAGAGGATATCAACCTATTCCAAATACCTAGTTTCTTTTTGCGCGCCTCATATTCTCAGTAACTCTATATTTAACGATCCTGCTTATTAGTTCATAGGGCAATGGTTTATCTAAAGGGAATTGTATAGTCCCTTTCCCTCCTTTATATTCGGACAATTCATTCTTAAATGCAGCAATTCCGCTAGAAGTCGGATAGAATCCAATGTGATTTTTAAACGCTGCGAAATACACGAGATTACCATGCAACACAAATGCCGGCATTTGATAGCTTATCTTTTCGCTTGCTTCTGGTGCCGCTTCTTTTATCACGTCTCTTAACATTTGAAGTTTTTCCTGGATGTCAGGAGAAAATTTTAGAATATATTCATCTATTGAATTAAAAGAGGCCTTATTGTCATCCATTATAATTCTCCTTGTATAAGTTTCTTAATTACTGTAAAACTCATTTCAAGTAAAGTTAATCGTTTGTCACAGGACTTACCTTTAATATTCCCCCTAAACTGCAATTCAATTTAGAAGATCTTAGTTCAATGCTTTTATTTACTACCAATAATTACCGATTAAAACAAACACCCTATAGGGTAGAGCTATCAAAACATCTACTCGATAGGGTATTTTTAAAGCAAGAATCTAAATTTGTAATTGTTTCAGTCCAATATATGGCTAACATAACCTTTTTGGATCAATTGCTGTATGATAGGTATTGCATCGGTGATTGGTATAGCAAATCCAATGCCTTCTATGCCTGCTTGTGAATATTTAGCAGAGTTAATACCGATCACTTGTCCATGATAATTAAGCAAAGGTCCACCGCTGTTACCGGGATTTATAGCTGCATCTGTTTGAATTAAGTTAAAACTTGACTCGCCCTGCAAAATCCGGTTAGTTGCGGAAACAATTCCGGTGGTTACAGAGCCTGCAAGCTCTTCTCCACAAGGGTTTCCAATAACAATCACTGGTTCACCAACTTGCAATTTAGAAGAATCACCAAGTTCAACAGCGGTTAAGTTTTTAGTATTACTTATCTTAATAACAGCTAAGTCAGTACTTGAATCAGAACCCACCAAGTCCGCATAGACGCGATTTCCATTGGCTAAACAAACTAACAGTTTTTGAGCGCCCTTGATGACGTGATTATTAGTTACTATATAACCTTTATCGGCATCGATGATAAACCCTGAACCGTTGCCCATTTGTATCAAATTATTTCCTTTGCTCTGATCGTTGTCTCCAAGATCTGAGTCTTGATTAACGACAGATTGAAAATTACAAATTGTTACAACGGCAGGTCCGGCATTCTTTGCTATATCTACAACTGGATAGCTGGATGGATCATAGACGACATTGATAGAATTAGGTGATTGTTGTTCCGCTATCGTTGAAAGAGTTGGTTTTGTTTGAACTTTGTTAGTGTATACTGAGATAACAACTCCTGCTGATAGAAGGCCGCCTATAAGTGCACCTGCGAACCCTGTGGCAAGTACAGATATCACCTTGATATGGCGCCGACGCCCAACAAATGCCTTGGAACTTCCCCGAGAAATTCTGACTTTGTATTTGTTATTCGTCTGATAACTCATCGTTTCACCTTCATTCTTCGTTACGCTTTTGCAGCAGCAAAATAATGATGTTGCGAATGTGGATGATGATGGCATATTTGCGTAACAGAATCATGAAATCAGGTTGAAAGCCTTAAAAAATAAACTTTTACTATTATGTTTTACTTAGGAAATATCCTATCATCATTCCTACTTTTATAATTATTCGACATTATTTGTGCATTTCCTCTCAAGGTTAAAAGTAAAAAACAAATACAACAAATTAGCCAAACTATACTCTAAATACGTTTGGAAATTAGAAAAGATCTGCTTCTCAGGCACTGAAGTCGATCTATTCACCTTCCGCTTTTAGTGACAAAATTAGTTGCTTAAAGGCAATAAAAATAAGGAGGTGTAAAAAACACCTCCTCATATAAAACGTTCTTGCCGCAATTATACCGATCTTCTAATATCTAATAAGCTTCCACAGGATCGATGGTGGTTTTATTGGCTGCGCGCTGTTAAGCTTTACTGTCTGAGTTTGGGATCCTGTGTTGATGGTTAGAGTTGCAACATTTTCATTCGCATTAATGGGTAACTCTGTTTTGAGGTTTGTAATTGAAAGTTCTACCTTCATGCCAGGATATCCAAAGACTTGGATGGGCTGACTTGTTTTCAAATCGCTTGTAGAATTCCAAGCGCTCGTTATTTGACCAAATCCTGCTGCAGGTGGTGTTATGGGATATAACTTAAACTGAGACCGGACTTGATCTAAGATTTGAACGTTAGCCTCAAGAGAGCTTTGTAAGGATTGGACAGTTTTTTGGCCTAACACCGCTGCTAAGATAAAATGCTTTTCTTTACCGACCACCACGGGGGTCGCCGAAACAAAACAACCGCCGGCTGGGGTAGTTGATCCGGTTTTGATGCCCACGACCCCATGTTTCCCAAGCATTGAGTTAACGTTATAGACAGTACCAGATACAGGGAGCGTTGCTTGTGGCATAGCAACAATTTCTTGGAAAACAGGATCATTCATTGCGGCCTGAGCTATTTTTATTTGATCAACTGCACTACTTACAGTTGTGGTACTCACACCACTAGGATCGTCATAGTGAGTATCCTTCATATTTAAAGATTTAGCTGTTTCATTCATTTTTGTTACAAAAGCAGCCTCTGTTCCAGACACCCAACGCGCTAATGTCGTCGCAATATTATCTCCCGACGGTAACATTAATCCTTCTAAAAGTTGTCTCTCAGTCAGGCTTTCACCTTGAGCAACTGGTAAAACAGAATAACCATTTTTGACCCCATTCTGATAATCGGCTACATCTTGCGCATTGATTGTTAAACTGGGGCCATCCTCCCCTGGTTTCAAGGGATGTTCTTTAAGTACTAAATAAGCTGTCATCATTTTTGTCAAGCTGGCGATGGGGACAGAACCTTGCTGATCGGTTGAGGCAACGACACCCAAGTTTTCCGTACCTACGGCTGATTCACCTTGATCAGGAAAGCTAACGGCCAATTGACCAGGCAATGTGATATCCTGAGATATCGGTTTTACCCCTGCCGCAGGATAGGGACGACTGACCTGTACAATACCGGCTACAATAATCAAAATTACTATGAACAAAATAAGGGGACCCTTTGATTTGGGAGACTTAGTCTTTGAAGTCTTCAACTTCGGAGAAACAGTCATGAGAAACCTCCTAGTTCTTTTTTGAAAAAATAATAGAAACTAATTCTATTCTACAAGAAGTTCAATCTTACAACAATATTTATTTGCTGCCATATTTTTTCAAAAGCCAGGAGGCACGCTTGAAGGCCACAATTGTTGCTCAAAAATGTCAAGGGCAATCTTGAGCAGGGTGGTTTACTGTTCTGAATAAATAACATTAATATACATATGATAAGGCGAGTTGCTTTTCTACAGAAGCAACTCGCCTTATTGTGGGGTTGTTGTATAATTAATTCTTCTTTAATGGTGCATAGATATCACGGCTAAGCATTGATTTATTCACATTCCCTTGAGAGTCCTTAACAATCTTCCACGTTTTAACAATGTACCCTTTCGAGCCTGCTCGACCTCTAATAGTTTTTAAAATTTGCGGTTTTATTTGAACTATTTTGCCTGTTTTCTTACCATAAATCTGAAGGGTTAATAAGCCAGATTGTACTTTAGAACGAATGTAAATAGGGCTGCTGGTATTATTCTTAAACTTAAAATCTATTTTTGGATAATACACCGTAGCATCTTGTCCTAATGGGACGTAAATTATAGGCACCTGATGAGGAACACGCTCGATAATCTGTAAGTCTGCCAATAGTACAGCATTATATAATGTCGATGAAACCTGGCAGATTCCTCCCCCAAGAGCAGGAATATATCGATTGTTATTCAAGATATAGGCATCTTTATATCCGTTTTTTAGAGTTCGTTCCCCTACAATATTATTAAAAGAAAATACCTTACCAGGATATATTACTTTGTTATTGAGAGCTCTCGCCGCCAAGGTTAAATTTATGGAACGGTTTTTTTCCTTAACATTAAATTTTGTGCTGAATTCACCGATAATATCGTTCGCAGTAATTGAGGTCTTTGTAGCTTTGGGTCCTTGTTTTGGAGATGAATTAACCGTTATGTTTGTTAGTGAAATTTGTTTAACCAATTTTTGATCGGCTGTTTGCTTGATACCGTACTGAATAGATGGAATGGAAGCAGAACTTAATTTTGAGACAAATGTTGTTTCAAAGGAGGCTGAAACTGCAATAATCAGGCTTATTGCAAGAAAAAACTTGCGATGACGATATTTTTCCAACCTTTTATTCACTCCCTCTGTATCTTTCTCTGAAACATCAATGATCAAAGGGATCGGTATCAGTAATTAAAATTTTTCTCTTTTCAGTTCATATTTTTTACAATAGCGTCTTAGATTATTGCGCAAAAAGAACGTAAAATTAGTATGTTATGTTACATTTTGGCTGTGTAATGTTTTATGAGCTTGCCTAAGCCGATTTACTTCAAATTCAGTTTTTTTCCATATATTACATAGAATATTTTGCAGGATATTCGCACATATTGTCGAATTTCAGCTTTATGAATATGTATAAAAAATAAAGCTGAATCTAGGTTACACTAGAGCGGGGGAATTTTCCTATGGGGTGAATCACGTGAAAACGTGTAGGGCTTATACCTTCCTGCCCAAATCCGTCAACTAACCTCGTAAGCTAAGAAAGGTGAAAACAAAATGAACTTGTCCCCAAGCCTGTCACGCCTATCTGGAGTTATTCTTTCCGGAATGCTTTTGGCAGGTAATGTACTTGTGCCATCAACATCTCAAACGTTACCCGTAAACACTTTATCAATGCCAGCAGCTTTAACTGACTATTCTAAGTCGACTATCGATCCTCAATTCTTACATCCCCAGCTCCAACTGGCTATAAACGACCCTGAGGTTATAGAAGCCACAAAAGAAGCAAATCAATCTCAAACAAACAATGAACAGAGTGTAAAAAACTCTCCCAACAGTAGTTCACAAGCAGTACATACAGCTCAAACTGCTTCAGCTAAAACCCAACCCAAAGAACAAGTGTCCCGCGGAAACGATGATTCTTCTGATATCATTGATCATGCAGTTAGTTTAGTGGGAACACCTTACGTTTTTGGGGGGACATCTCGAAAAGGTTTTGATTGCTCGGGATTTACCCAGTATATCTACGCTGGATCTGGCGTATCTCTTCCTCGCACTTCCTATGCTCAATATGCTTCGGGGGTTTCTATCAGCAAGAATGAGCTACAGCCCGGTGATTTAGTATTCTTTTCGACCTATTCTAAAGGAGCGTCTCATGTAGGTATTTATATTGGTGGAGGGCGTTTTGTTCACGCCGATAACCCCCGTGTTGGGGTGACGATCACTAACCTCAGTAATAGCTTTTATACCGAACATTATCTTGGTGCTCGTAGGTACGCCTAAATAACTCAGCCCCATCTAAGGAAATTTATCTGGAATGGAAATCACCCAGCACGTTGAATGTCGTGGCAACAACGTACTGGGTGATTGTTTCAGACCCTCCTGCTCCAAATAGAATGCCTATAATGCCGTCCAGCATACTTATGATAACTGCTTCGATCAAAAACTGAAGCATAATGGTTTTCTGTTTGACACCACGCTTGGAGTTTCTGAATTGCTGCCTTGAGTGTGGCCGAGTTTCTATAACTCTCAAGGGTTTGTAAATTGCTCAGTGAGCTGGCCTCGTTTGATTGGGCTTTAAGCACTGCACTTTGGGCATTCAAGACATTAACTTGTGAAGGCGGTGCGTAGAGTTGATTTAATTTTAATTGGGCTTGATTTGGTCACTTCCCGCTGAGCCTGAGTTGAATCTAATTTTGCCAAAACTTGTCTGGATTTAACTTGATCCCCAACTTTAACATCATCTCAGTAATTTCCCCCCACTGTTCGAAGACAGATTATATTGATTAATAGGTTCGATTGTTCCTGTTGCGCTGACGGACTTTTCAACGGTACCCATTCTTACAGTTCCTGTGATATAACTAGGGGTAGATGCTTTGGCATTTCGGGTATTATAGACTATATTTCCACCCACAAGTACAACCGCTATTATCAGTACGCCCGAAATAATGCATAATCAGTAAGATCTATAATTATTCGCCTTAAAGATTTTTTAATAGTTTTTAAACAATTTTTAGATGATTTCCACATAGTTTATTTGCTTCTCTTTTGTATAATTAAATTCAGCACATAAAATGGTTCTTCTTTATTAATTACAAAGGAGTTGTTCTATGACAAAGAGAGTGGGTATCTTATTTGTTTTGGCGACCTTTTTCGTACTTGGATTAGTTCAGACAGCCCAAGCATCCCAGGTGTATAACGTATTAAAAATCGGTTCAACGGGTTCCAATGTCGTACAATTGCAAACCGAGCTGAATTACCTTGGGTATAATGTTGGTACAACGGATGGTATTTTCGGAGTTAAAACCGAAGCAGGAGTTGTGGCTTTTCAATCAGCGAACTCTTTAAAAGCGGACGGCATCGTCGGAACAAACACAACCAACGTTTTAAGTGATGCTTATGCAGAGAAACTACATGCTGTAAAAGCGAACGCCATTATTGACACTGCTAAAAAATACATTGGTATCTCTTACCAATGGGGTGGCGAATCGCCAATCACCGGATTTGATTGCTCAGGTTTTGTTCAGTATGTTTTTGCCCAAAATGGGATTACTCTTCCCAGAGTGTCAAGCCAGCAATACACTGTCGGAACTTCTGTAAACTTCAAGGACCTGCAGCCTGGTGACTTACTCTTCTTCTCCATAGATCAAAATGGAACAGTAGATCATGTTGGTATTTACATTGGAAATGATCAGTTCATCAATGCTTCTAGTTCTAAGGGAGTAACAATTTACCCTATTGGTCCCTATTGGGAATCGGTATACTTAGGAAGTAAAAATGTATTTTAGTTCATGGCCACCTACGGGTGGCCTTTTTAGTTAAAAAGCAAAATCTTGCTGATTTAGTATAAAGTAAAGAGCAACTGTGATTTTATCCCCAGTTGCTCTTTAAAGTAAATACCCTATATTACACGAGTACATACTCATGGTAGATGTTTAAAAAATAGACTTCAAGAACTCAAATATGAGTAAGGATCAGATTTAATACGACAGAATAAAAAATTCAGTTATTAGAAACACTTAATCATAAAATGAAAAAATGGTAGTAGACATTGACGCTCAATATGCGTCTATCTTAAAAATCCGAACTCGGCATATACATTATCTAGGAAGATATGAAGGAGTGAGTTGTATGAATTACGAAAAAATATGGAATGAGTTATTGAAAAAAATAAAATTTGAGTGTGAAAAGGTTAATGGAATCAATGGATCTTCGAAAGAAGATCATATCAGATTTAACGCTTTATACTCGATTATTAAAATGATGGAAGATTTAGAAGGTAAAATTTAATAATCAGAGCGGTATTGGTTTAATTAATCCGGTTCACTAGGCAAAATCTTGAGTTTGTAGATACTGCTTTGAGTATAAATTTCTATATGATCCGGGGTTTTTATAATATCTGTAATCCTACTAAGGCTTGTGACATTGCAAACTCCATCTTCATAGTATAAAAGTTTCCCCTTAACTCCAACTTCAATGTCACGTAGCCACACCTTTCTCCCCCATCTGTGCAGAGATGCAGGCACGTCAGGTAAAATAATGTCGTATACTCCTTCAATTACCGCTACATCTTCGTTCATTTTAGCTTCCCCCAGTGAGGTTTAGTGTTTTGCTGAGTTCGCAAATTAGCTAGGTCGATGGAGAATTTATACCCTAAACATTTCTTCTCATGTCAATATTTAATAATTTCTAACAGATCCTCAAGTTTATAATTCATAAATTTGTAGGAATCGTAAACACCTTGATTTTAAAACTCGACTGCTAATTTTTCGATAATAAAGTCCAGAAACAAACTTGAGGCTAAGTCTCCAAGTTCTTCGTCTCTTTCTTTAAGGAAATAACTTTGTATGGCTAAAATCATATCCTGTCTTTTTTCTTTATTTAATGTTATTTTGTCGTTCAAATTCCTTCCTCCCAATTAATAATTCACTTCAGGAAATAATAGTTCTACTCTTACAAACATTCCACTTCCTTCTTGCATTTCCTTCAAGATCTCAGAAAAAATCGATTCCTTATTTTGCCGTTTGCCTCTTACTAAGTGATTATAAACCATTTTATTGTCCGAGAATTATGCTTTATTTAAAACAAAACAGGACTGAAAAATGGCTTTCCAGGTCCTGAAATTCGAGATTACTTCATTTTTATTAGTGAACAGATAGTTAGTGAATAGATTCTGTGTTTCGAGATTCAAAATAATCGATTAAAGCCTTATTTAAGTCTTTAAAATTACTGCTGATTTCAGGTGCTTCTTGCCACTGACTATGCGGCGAGTTTCGATCAAAATGCTCAAGAAATTCCTGGAAATGATCGCCGCTATAAGCGGCTCGAAATCCTTGCAAACTGAAATGAGAGTTGAAATTGCAGTTTAGATTTAAATGATTGTACAAATCCTCGCTGATTAAATCTGAATTCTGCTTGTCAACAACCTGCCGAAAAGAATTAAGCACATCATGCTGCTGCTGCGCATTAAGAGTATACATTCTATGTCCCCCTTACTAAGATGCAATTAAGTAACCTTATTAGATTAATCAATGTTACCATTATTATAACCGTTTAATAAAAGTTCATTAGTCAGTTGCCCCCCTGGCACTATGGCTTGCTGTATTTTCATTCACTATGGTGCATCCTTGAAAATTTTTTCAGCAGTCAAGATAACAATTATAAACGCAAAAAGCCATAAACGAACTAAAGTTCGTTCATAGCTTTATCTGAGAGAGAGAATCAAAACCCAAACTACAAATAATTAATCGACTAACATGTAAAATTCCGCAAACTACGACTAACTTACTTTACTCATGACTCTAAAGTTATCAGCAAGAAGTGCAATAAACTCTGAGTTCGTCGGTTTCTGGAGCTCGATGTTTATAGAATACCCGAAAATTCGCTTAAGAGTTTCTTTCTGTCCGCGATCCCATGCAAGGCCGATCGCATGACGAATTCCTCGTTCTACTCTATTAGGTGCCGAATTGAATTTTTTCGCGATTAATGGATAGAGTTCTTTGGTAACTGCTCCTAATAAGGATACATCCTCTACAACCATTTGAATTGCTTCGCGAATGTAATGATATCCTTTAACATGGGCTGGAATACCAATTTGGTGCATAACCTTGGTTACATCCACATTTAAATTGACGTCTCTATTCTGTGTCATAGCGGCGGGAGAGGTTTTGGGGATTTGCGTCGCTGTTACTGAAGACATCTCTTGAGTCAAGGAACAGATTCGGTTTCGTAAAACTTCCAAATCGAAAGGTTTAAGAATAAAGTAATCCACACCATGTAATATAGCTTCGTGAGTAAGAAATTCCTGACCGAAAGCCGTCTGCATAATTATTTTGGGTCGTTTCATAGTTGTATGATTATTAATACGTTCCAATATACCTAGCCCGTCTAAATTAGGCATTATTTGATCAAGTATCACTAAATCCGGCTCTTGTGATTTGATTAATTCC
The DNA here is from genome assembly GCF_045689965.1 of Desulfosporosinus paludis. Lineage (NCBI taxonomy): Bacteria > Bacillati > Bacillota > Clostridia > Eubacteriales > Desulfitobacteriaceae > Desulfosporosinus > Desulfosporosinus paludis. The sequence goes on along the minus strand of NZ_CP144211.1, from coordinate 5,199,355 downwards.
CAAGCTTCCAATCCATTATAAGCTATACCTACTATCTGGAAATCTTCTTGAGCTTGAAGAAATTTTTGTAATAATTTACAGAAACTCTGGTTATCATCAGCTACGACAATTTTTACCTGGTTATTCATTCTTGATTTCCCGCCCTTTTATATATTCCGGTCTGCATTTTTCTTCTAATGCCTCGCCAGTATTTCCTATTATACGTTATAGAGCATGTCGAAATCGTAATAAACAAGGGAATAGTTAAGGATCGCTTAATAGGCACGGAAAGCTTGCCCTATAGATACTTTGGGTTATTGTAAGATTTATTTTTATCGCAAATTCCTCACTTGTTTTTAAGAATGTAACCTCGGTCAAAAATATGAGCGAAAGTTAAAAGACTAGAGAAATTTTACTCGAATTTAATCTATTCATCAGGTCCCCCACTTCTCTTAAACTATGAGGAATGGTAAAGATCTTTATCTTGATAACATTTCCAGGAGTTAAGAACGATTATCTGGTTAAAATAAATTCAGAATCTATTACTTAATTCGAAAAGGGGGCACAAATTTATGGCAGGAGAACGCAACACAAATACACCAGCAGTTCAAGGAGCTTCGCAGCAATTGGATCAATTTAAGTATGAGGTAGCCAACGAAATGGGAGTTCAACTTGGCGGTGACCGCACAAGTCGTGAAAACGGTTCTGTAGGCGGCCAAATGACGAAACGTATGATTCAATTTGCAGAAGAGCATCTTAAAGGCGGCAGCAGACTATAATTACTGCAAGTTAAGTTAAATCAGCTTCATATAGAAAGGCTTCCTTAGTTAATTTACTAAGGGAGCCTTTTATCATCCCCTCCTTTTCCATTTGTATCAGATAGCTGAAGCGGGAATATTATGTAATATATGGAAAAGGGGGATGTGCAGATGTTGATATTTGGCGCTGGCGTAGCTATAGTAGTTGTTGCAATTCTTATGCTTATTGCCATGGGTATTGTTTTCTAATTTCTAATCTCTGATCTCGGGTGTTGGTGCACTCTAGCTACTATTTTACCGCAGTTTTTCAGAATAAACTGGGGTTTTTCAAGTATTCATACGACCAGGCAAGAGGTTGCCTGGTTTTATTTTATATGATTTTCCAGCTTGGATTCAATAGATTCAAGAAGTACCTTTATCTGTAAATACTCAGATTTGATGTTTAGTAGGTTTTTCTTTTCTTCTGCTTCAATACGGTGCAAATGACTTTGAATATCATCAATTTCCAGCTCTGCTTTATAATTAATGGCAAAATCAATTACGGATTCATGTTTATCACGAGCAGTTTGTCGATTCTGGCTCATCATAATGACTGGGGCTTGGAAAGCAGCGATAAAAGACAAGCATAAATTCAAAAGAATAAAGGGTGGTTCATCAAAATGGAGAGATTTGGTCAATACAAGGATATTCCAAACTATCCAGGCAGCTAAAAACACGCTGAAACAAAGAATGAACTTCCAGCTTCCGCCGAACTGAGCGATACGATCGGCAAGACGGTCGGGATAGGTTGTTTTACTGGAATATTCCTCCTCAAGTCGGTTTAAGATACTTTTTTCATAATCATTAACTAAACGATCAATGCGTTGGACATCTTTTCTATGGAGTTCGATATCAAAGCCTTCAAATATAGATGCATCGTCAAAGTCACTCGGAGATTCCACATTAGTTTCGTTCATTTTTAAACTCCTCAAAATTTATTACCCAATATAATTATGTCCATAGATTTTTGAGGAATTCCCGAAGGAACAGGCAGGCCTACGCCTGAAAAATTATCAATGAGGTCAGCCGCTTCTCGGCCTTAATTCAGCACCTATTTAAAGAAAAAGACCAGAACATCAAAATGTCCTGGTCCATACATTAGTGGGCGTCAGTTAACGTTTAATTAACCTTATTGAATACATAATTAAAAGAATTAGGGGAATTACTGGAACTAATAGGATAATAATTAAACTCATTAGGATCAATAATATTATTAGTATTTCCAGCAAAACGGGTAATACCCAAGTTGAAAATTTCTAATCGACTTCCAGTTAAGGCGAAATTGTCTTCTTCAGTCCAATTGGAATTCTTGATTCTAATCAGTGTGGGATTCGTGAAGGAATAGTTATCGTTATAGACCGTGGTATATCCGGTAAGTATTTGAGTCTCTACTAACGTGCCGTCATCCTTAAATTCCAAGGTATACTTACCATCTGAAGTTTTCCATGTACCTAATATATCTTGCTGAACTTGCTCAATGCTCGAAGGAAGAACCGAATTCACATCAGCAACGGTCACTGTGGCTGTTGCCTTGGCCGTCGTTGATTCAGCGATGGTACCGATAACAACAAAAGCTCCTGGAGCTGTATATTGACTTGATGTGACAATTGGCCAAGTGACATTAACTGTTTTTGTCGTGCCATCACTCAATGTGGCAGTTACTGTAGATGGCAACACCGGAGCAGTTCCTGCCGTTGTTGTTACATTTACGGCACTTAAGTGGCTTACAGTAATCGGCTGGCTCAAGCCTTGCAATAAATCATCAGAAACAACAGCAGGCCCTCCAAAAACGTAAACACTAGGAATCGTGCTGCCAATATGACTAACATTTGCTAATCGTTGCTGATAATAAAGTTTCGTATCAGTCGGTGAATCATTATTTACTAAAATGATAGGAGCAGATAGTTTCGTAGCCAGAGCACTTCCGCTTAATGCATCAGGAAATTGCTCGCCTGAAGCTAAGGTTGTAATGTTCGGATTAAAAACAGTTTCAAATTTCTCGTTGACTGCAATATTTGTGCTGTACCTGTCATTTCCTAAAACTCTTTCGTAATTAGGAAATTGATTAGCAATAGTATCGTCAATTTCCTCCGTTGAGCCAATAACGTAGGACTTGGCGATATTCTTATAATCAGATAAGTAATCCTTAACCGAGTCCGGGATATTATTCTTAGGCACCAGAATTATTGGATCTTGTTGAATAGAGGCAATTGGCGAAACCGAAAGCGCATCCGAGAAATCATCCGATGTACAAACGAAGATTATTGAAGGGGTCGAAGTGACTTGTTTAGCTACTGCAATCGATGTTTCATATTTATCGAACCCGAATACTCTCGTTGTTGTTATTCCCATTGACTGCAATTCTGTATCTACTGAGGATGAAATAACCCCGGTACCACCTATAATGGTGACATTTTTAGTTTTCAAATCGATTAAGGTTTGTTTTGTAATTGGTGTAAGTGAAGCACTCTCGGTTAATAAAATTGGCGCATCATCTTTCTTGGCTAAGGGTGCTGCTGTGAGGCTATCGGTATAACCGCCTCCAAATGCTAAAATACAGTTTGCTGAACCATTTGGCCAACCTTGTTTGGCAATCGCAGCTGATGTTTCGTAGCGATCTTGACCTGAAATTCTATTTAGTGTAGGAGAAATGGTTGTTGTACTGGTTGCGGCAAGCGTTGGTAGCACCGTGGAGAATGTGAATATTATCGTTAGAAACATTGATGCTAATTTTTTCTTCATTGAATCATTTCCCCTCTTTCAAGCTTTCCTAAATAAACTATACCACCACCTACCCGTGAGAACAAGAAAACAGTCTGTGAAGATTCTCTATTCCATCAATTAGCCTTGGTCCAGGTCTGCATATAGCACCGCAAGAAATTGGATAAACTTTATTCTCTCGAACCGCTGTAATGCTCTCCCATTCCGCAGTAATAATGTCATCCACACTTCTCTGGCAAATAGGGTACTTGGAAGTACACCCTTTACATTTTAGAGGCTTCTCTTGTCCTTTTTCTATGCCACAAAACAGGATCACTTCCGGGTCGAATTCTTTAATTTGATTCCAACTGACCTTGACGTAGGAATCATTGGACTGGAAATCCATCAAGTGAGCTCCAGCAAGCCGTAAGGCATCATATTGAAAAGACCTTGGTCCTGGTGTAAAAAAGGGATCGGTATTCATTAGGCGAAAAACCCTTGGATGACGAATATTAGTTTTTTGGCTAAGGTTATCAATTCTTTCTTTCAAAAGCCTTATGATCGGTTGTACGGTAATTTCCGTTTGACAAAGCTGTGCTAATTTATTCATGAAAATAAAGACATCTTCTACATTGGTAGGGGTGGCCGAGAGAATATTAATGTTATTGTATTGCAGTTCTTCTATAAGTTTTTTATGCAAAGCCATATCGGCTAAAACAATGTCGGGCTGAAGTGAAAGAATTTTCGATAGTTGAGGGTGAGCAAACGTGCCAACTTTATATTTAAATATTGTTGCCTCTGGATAATTACAGTGTTCTGTTATCCCTACTACACGTTCCTCTAGGCCTAGAAAATATAAAATCTCAGTTGCCGAAGGAACCAAGGAAATAACCCTTGGAATTACCTTTGAACGAATATCATGAATTGACATATCCAACCCCTCCTCAAAGCTAAGTGTTTGTCTGCATTGCCATTATACTTCCATTTAAAACTAGGAATTCCTCTATTTGAGTTTGAGTTGAGTTTGAGTAAAAAAATAAACACCTTCGATGGTTTTCTAAACAAGCACCTCAATACTATCGAAGCTAAGAGACATTTTACCTTTGAATAAGTTGAAAGTGACTTTGAATGAACAGTTCCCCAAAAATAAAACCGGTCGGATCGTAATAACGTCCAGTCCGGTTTTATTCCTTCTTTATAAAGACAGCAATTCGTTCTTTCTAAGCGCTATAAAGCAGTTGCTGTTATGATGCAAAACTATGATTTTATTTCTCCGTTTGAATAGCCACTAAACTTGATCCACCGTATTTATCCCTCAAACGTGGCTTTTCAATCTTGCCTGTGGGATTGCGGGGAACTTTGTCGAAAATAATTTCACGCGGACGCTTGTATCGCGGCAGAGGGGCACAAAATGAGGTTATTTCTTCTTCTGAACACTTAAAGTCCGGCTTTAGTTCAATAATTGCGGCGGCGATTTCACCCAGGCGCTCATCCGGCAAACCAATGACCGCGACATCTTTAATGGCATTATGTGCGCGGATAAAATCTTCAATCTGTACCGGATAGAGATTCTCTCCCCCACTAATAATCACATCTTTTTTTCGGTCAACCAAATAAATAAAGCCGTCTTTATCCATCCGGGCCATATCTCCGGTAAACAACCAGCCATTTTTGAGTGCAGCTGCAGTTGCTTCAGCATCGTTGTAGTAACATTTCATCACGCCTGGTCCTCTGACAACTAATTCTCCAACCTGTCCTAGGGTTACAGAGCATCCATTCTCATCGGTAATCTTGACTTCCCAGTTGTGACCGGGTATTCCGATAGCACCTACTTTATGAATATTCTCAGTACCCAAATGGACACAGCCTGGACCAATTGATTCACTCAAACCATAATTTGTATCATAAAGGTGGTTGGGAAAACATTTTTTCCAACGACGAATTAGGCTGGGAGGGACTGGCTGCGCCCCGATATGCATCAGCCTCCACTGAGCAAGATCATAATCTTCCAGTTTTACATCTCCTCGATCTATGGCATCCAGGATGTCTTGTGCCCATGGAACTAAAAGCCAAACAATTGTAATCTTTTCTTCAGAAACTGTTTTAAGTATCCATTCAGGCTTGACTCCCCGAAGTAATACCGCTTTGCTCCCAGACAGCAAACTACCGAACCAGTGCATTTTGGCACCTGTGTGGTACAGCGGCGGAATACACAAAAAATTATCTTCCCGCGTTTGCTCATGGTGATTGTTTTCTGTATAACATGCTGACATCAAGCTCCGGTGGGTATGCAGAATTGCCTTTGGAAAGCCCGTAGTTCCCGAGGAGAAATATACTGCGGCATCATCTTCGTCTGAAAGCTCGATATTTGGGGCGTCAGAGGAACAGTTGGCAGTCAGGCGGTCATAATTTTCTGCAAAAGAAGGACGGTTTTCCCCGCAAAGAAAAGTGTCTTTACTTTAGGTATTTGATCATAAATCATTTCTACCCGTCCGATAAATTCAGGCCCGAAAATCAAAGCAATAGTGTCAGATAAACCTAAACAATATTTTATTTCTTCGGCTGTATAGCGAAAGTTTAAGGGTACTGCAATTGCTCCGGCCTTTAATATTCCAAAATAAATTGGCAGCCACTCTAGACAATTCATTAACAGAATAGCAACTTTATCCCCTTTTTTTATCCCTCTTTTTAACAGCAGATTAGCCAGTCGATTTGCTTTCTCATCAAAAACGCCCCAAGTCATTTCCCGTCGATATTCCCCTGCCGGGTTGTTTTCAATTAATTCGTACTCACGCCAGGTGACATTATGACTCTCTTGAAGATCTAAATTAATCTCACTTAAACATAGTTCTTGTCCATAGATCTTGGCATTTCGCGCTAAAAATTCTGTAATGGGCATTTTCTCTTTCCTCCCGTTCTTCCAAACAACAAAAAACAAACACTAAAATGGACCGTACTTCTAAAACAATACAAACTAAATTATAAAGCTCTCTACCTAGTTAATCAATAGATTCTTATATCCGTAGATATAGTCCGAAGCGTAAAGTTCTCTCTTCAGATAGATGTTTGAGCAAATTATTTATGTTAAAAATTAAGAGTAACAAAAAACATCAAGCACACAATAACGTAGTACTTGAAATCGGAAACTAAACTAAAACTAGGCATTGTTGATAGGAGGTAGTCATGAGAATCTCTCAGTCAGAAGGAATGAATCTTCAAGTTGGTGCGCTGCAAAGAAAATTAGGGTTAAGCTTGATTTTCAGTTGGCTTGTTCCGTGGGTATTATATATGGTGTTACGTCCTTATTTGTTTAGTGATACAATCGCCCTGACCATTGTTGGAGTTATTCCCCTCATAAGGACTGTAGCACTATTCGTTTGGCGTCGTCGAGTTGACTGGATTAGTGTAGGGGGTGTCATCAGCTTCACGATTGGCCTAACGTTTTCGCTTCTCCTAGGTGGAAGCTCTTTGCCGTTTAAACTCTATCGTCCTATAGTAACCGGCACTATAGGGCTAGCTTGCCTGATCTCGGCGGCGATAAAAAAGCCTTTACTTTCAACGTTAATTAAGCTATTTATACCCAAAGCTTCTGAGGGATTCGGCCACTCGATGTCGGACCAACGGTTCAGCTTAAAGCAAATGGCGATCATCACCACGGTGGCCGGATTAGTGCTCCTCGCTGATGCAGTAGTACACATTATTATGGCTATTAGTTTGCCAACAGACATCTTTCTTTTAATGTCCCGCGTCGTCACGATTGTTGCTGTGGCTGTTTTGTTCGGTTCAAGATGGTTAGTTCGGCGGAACATTTTTGGTAACCAAAACCGCCAATAGATTTTGAGTTTATGACCTAAAGCTGCCCTCCAGCCGATTACTCGGTTTTGGAGGGTCTTTTATCTTTAGTTGAACGAGTTCACTCCCTTAAGCATGGAGTAGATTTCTTAATCAAACCTTGGATTGAATCTAAACCTTAATATGGTTTAATTACAATCGGCGGCTCGATCAAACGACTAACGTCATAGTCAAGGCTTAGCTTAAACTTCTGATATTTTTCAGGAAGTCAAACATATTAAAGGGGAGGTGAACAATCAAATAAAAACTTGGCCACTCTGCGGGCCTACCAAGATGTTATTACCGACCACCCCGAGCGCTTAAAACAAGCCTTACCGGCGATTGGTCGTCAGGTCCACCGGATGGAGAAGGTAATTTCCGGGTTGCTGCAAATAGCAACTTTAGATAAGGGTGATATCACCCTGGAGAGCGTCGATCTTGGTGCTCTTATACAGCGCTTGGAGCCTGTTTATGAGGCTGAGTCCTTGAGAGGAATGAGAGGAAATGTTGCTGTTGAAAGTAAGGTTGGAGTTGGGACCCAGTTTACTATCCAGCTGCCTCTTACTACCAATGGTTAATACTATATTGAAGACCATCCAAGTCCATTGAGTTTTTCTCTCAGTTTAAGGTCTGTTGTGGTGAAAATTATCTGTCTTTCAAGGGATAGCTTTTTTAAATACCCTATGACACCGTCCCAGAATCGTTCTCTTTCATTGATTTCTCCCACTGAAAATAACAAAGGCACTTCTCTGTAGCTGCATAGAACTAACTTCGCGATAGCCATACGATAAGCAAAGTAATCACTGTTTGTTTTTTTGAGATTACTATGCTGCATCTTTTGGCCCTGCGAGGAGGAAATACTGCTTAAAATCTTATTCATTTCATAGTTAAGCAAGTTTCCATACTTTGTTTGCCATTCCTTTAAAGATGCTTCCAATAACCCTTGAGTGCCCTGTATGGCCCGCTGTAAGCTTTCATAAGTCATCCACTCCTGCTTAACAGACTCTATCTTCTCCTCTAAAACAGCCAATGAAGGATAATTTTGGCGTGACGGAAGGCGTTGTTCCGCCTCTATAAGCAGCTTGTGAATTTCTGACTGTTCTTTTTGCCAAGCAGTCAGTATCTTTAGTCGATCATCATCGGAAACTCGTGCTTCATGTTCCAACTCTGCTAAAGGTTCCAGTTTATTAACAAGTACTTCCATGTTTCGTGATCCTAGCAAGTCCTTGAACCTCTGGGAAAGCTCAGCAATTTTCCTCTCTGCGTCGTCTCTCATCCTTAGTTCAGCGGCAACATTAAATACTGTTGCTAAAACTTCTTCTCTATTTGTGGCAGTTGTTTCCCAATTGTTTAACTTCTCTCGCAATTGTTCAATAACACTGCGTAACTTAGTTTCTTTTTTTGAAGATTCTTCATGCAAAGACTGCAGCTCTTCCATCATATTGGAAAGCTGCTGCTTTTTTATTTGGTAATCTTTCCAACCCTTCAGCCATGCCAGAAAATCTTCAACATTGGTCGCGAGTAATGCCCGATTCAAAAGCTTAGTGCGGGAATATACAATGTTGTGCAGACTATCTTCCCTAGCGACATTTTTTTGCAACCCTTCAACTTGAATCTGAAGTTTTTCCACGAGCATTTGCTGGGTACGAAAGTTTTTAAGTCTACTTGCAAATTCCTCAAAGTTTGAGACATGATAACGGTCATAATAACGAGCAAGACGGGACGCTAACTTTTCTCCAATACTTGTGCCGTTAAAATAGCTTCGTAACGTGCGATCAAGGGAGCTGCCAAGCCTTGAGTTTTGCCACTTTGCTAATTGTCTTTCCCATTCTCTAACCTTGAGCTCATCTTCCTCTGTTACGTCAGCGATATCATCAAGCTCTCGAAGTCGAACTGCTTCATTAGAGTATTGAACTTGAGAACGTTCTAGCTCAGCGTTTGTGTTCAAGAAATTGTTAAGCTCTTTTTCTGCCGCATCCCTTTCCTCCACCGCTCTCTGTAAACGTTGAACGTCGTCCTTGGAGAACACCGCGTATCCGCATGTTTGTAAAGAACCTTGAAGTTGCGTAACGTTATCTGACTTATATTGGATGATATTGGAGAATTGATCAACTTGCTCTTGAAGATTTGCCCACTCAAGGCATTCCTCCCGCAAACCCTCAATCAAAGCCCAATCTACTTCAGAGTTACTCGTAATAACCGTTAGATTTGATTCTGCATTTCGAATCTGTTCTTCAAACTGAATTATTTCTGTTTGAAGTTGACGCAATTCCCGATAATCAGGGTTTTGGCTCAGCAAGGCCAAACGTTCCTGCAGAAGGAGGGCAGACTGGATTTTTTCAGACAAAATCGCTTCGTTTTCTTGCAGTTTCTTAATTTCTATTTGGAGCAAGCGTTCTTCATCTTGCCGGCGGCGCGATGCTTCCCAATCACGCCTCAAGGCGGTATACTCAGTCTGTATGAGAGTCATGTTTCCCAGTTGTTCACCGACTTTCTTTTGGGCTCCAGCCAGAGAGGCTTGAGCATCGATAAGCGATACCTCTTCATCGCCGCCTTGACGAAGATTATCGATTCTTTGGTGCAGCTGATCAAGGCTATTTTTCTTCGGCCAATCTACTATCACCCCTTGACAAAAAGACTGTAGATTTACTCCGAATATGTAGTCCCCTAAGGAAATACTTTCTGGCAAGGATATTGTCTGCCCTGTTATCATTTCAGTTACCTGAGTTAGAATTTGCCTGCAATCATTGTCTCGTGGCGGGTAGTTTCTTTGGATGTAAAACCGGGCATTTTCTCCAACTACCCAGGCCTCCAATAATCCTGTGCTAATCTCAGATATTAAAGAACTTAGTGAATCTTGATAAAATAGTTCCAGCAACAACTTTCCCAGAAGTCTTTGTTGACCTTTTTCCTCAAGGAAAAGGAAAGCTGGACCCGCAGGACATATCCAGTCAACATCCCCTAGATCCTCTCTACTGACTTTTATTCGTTCAATTCTCATCGTCTATCCGCCCCTGATCTAGTGCGGTGAGAGCAATTTTTCTCACCAGATCCCAGTGATCTTGGTCTGCTTTGCTCAACGCAGCGCTTTGACGCTCTTGGAGTTTTTGAAGAAATATTTGGGTTAGAGTTAGATAGCCGCGTTCCTCTCCAACCGTTGTTTCCGTCAGTGTCCTAAAATCCGGCCTAAGTTGCGAGGTCGTCTCTCCTTGACTATATATAACTTCGATAAAACGAAAGGTGTCTGCCAATAACCTTTGCAAAGGGCGAACCACTTCCTCTGCATTTGCAGATGCTCCAGTTAACTTAATTCTGAATAAATCCCTTTCCCGTTCTTCGGGGGCTGTTTCTGACAAAAGTATAGAAGCAAGGGATTCTATATTGACCTGAATTGGCAAGGCTTTTTCAATGTAGCGGCGCTGTCCCAGTTCCCGAAATTCAAATTGGGTGGAACCATGTCCAATTTCTCCGATAATCACTCCATGAGGACCGCTCTCGCTAAAACCTCGTGCTTCGAGAACCCCACTATCCGCCCAGGCAGTTTTTCCTGCCTTCTGAATGCCGGTCCACTTTTGCTGGTGCCCCAAAGCTAAATAGCTTAAACCACTTGACGAAATATGCTCAGTCTGGAGTGGGATAAATCCTTCAGTGCTTTTGGTAGAGGCCACCTCAGCATGGAGAAGCATAAGTGGGATTGTTCCGTCTTCTACCACCTGAAAGCCCTCGAGAAAAGGTTTTTCTTGCTGATAAGCGGTCCATCCCGCTCCATAGACTGTTACATTTTGAGCCGGGATTTTCACATGGCTGATCCCGGCAGAGAATATATGGGCATTACTCGGCCATACTGCGAGACGGTAGGCAGATGTCGCAACAAAAGGATCTTTTTCTCCTGGAACGATGAAAATTTTCGTACTCTTCAACCTGCCCAATGATTGAGCCACTCGCTCTACAGTTGTTTTCCGAACATACTCTTGTTCGAATAAATCACCGGTCAGAAAAAGAAATTCGACGTTCTCCGATTGACAAAGCAAGAGAACAGTTTCAAAGGTCTGCCATAAATCATGATTTCGCTGCATTGCCCATCCCGCTGGCCCTTCCCAAAAAGGACTGTCAAAACGGCAGCCGGAACATTGCAAAAAACGTACGCTCAGAGTCATAACCTCACCTTCAAACTTAAACCCTATTTAGCTTACCAAGGTTTTCACTTAACCTCTTTAGAGATACTTCATTTTACTATATTTCAAGGGTATCTAACTAGCATTGATATCTAAATATAAAGTATTCTGATGTCTTTAGGCTCTTAAACTATTTAACTAGGTCACTGAGCTGCGCTAAATTGCGATTGATTGTATTTAGAGCTTGTGCCAAGTATAATTAAAGAGTTAAATTCTGGATATCAAATATTTAAATTGACGTACATTGAAGTTGGAAGATGGAGGTAAAGCCTTGGATAATCGATCATACTCCTTCCCCCTGCCCATATTAGCGCGAGATTTTATTAACCACTTAGCGGTTACCAATAAATCAAAATCAACTCAAGTTGCCTATACTCTTGAACTGCGCTTGTTTTTTAATTATTTATGTGATTTCTTACCTGACTTCCCCTCTTCTCCTCAGGACATTGATTTATCCTTTATTGGAAAGATTAGTCATCGGCATATTGAGGCTTACCTAAGCTGGGTCAGTGACCAGCGAAATAACGGAGCTCGCGCTTTAGCGCGTAAACAAGCAGCTATAAAATCATTTTTTCACTACTTGCTTCGTGAAGATTTGATACCAAAAGATGTTACGATTAAATTGGATCCTATCAATGTTACTCAGAAACTTCCTAAAGCATTAGAACCGGAGCAGATTGCCGATTTAACAGATGTTATGGAAACCGGCATTGGCTTAACTCCGGGTCAATTAAAATACTACGCTTATACCGAAAAACGCGACTATGCTATAATCCTCACTCTAATCGGCACGGGCTTGCGATTGTCAGAACTTTGTCATCTCAACTTAAGCACCACTAACTTTAATAAAGGCTGCTTTGAGGTAACGCGCAAAGGTAATAAAGAAACGGTTATATATTTTAATCGTGAAATTTCCGAGGCTCTTACGGATTATATCTTGCATGAACGTCCTCGTTATGCTTCTGGGGATTCGGATGCTCTTTTTCTTTCGATACAGGGAAAGCGTATCAGCAAAAGGGCAGTACAAAATCTTATTTTAAAATATATGACGATCCTGAAGGGTCTTGGTCATAACACAGATGGTTTCAGTGCTCATAAGATGCGTTCAACCTTTGCAACCTTACTGTTGCGTGAAACCGATAATCTGGCCATTGTCCAGGATGCCTTAGGGCATTCTGATCCGCGAACGACAAGGATTTATGCCAAGGTTCTCGACGAACAACTTAAGCGCGCTGCAGAATTAATTAAGTTTAAGTAATAAGATCAGATTTCTTAAGGTATAGAGTGCATCTTTAAGGCATCTCTGCAAAATGGATAAAGTATCGTTCACTAATGCATAATAGTTGGGATAAATTTTTATGGAGGGAAATAAGGTTAATGGCTAAGGGAGAATATCAGTATGCTACATTTGCCGGAGGATGTTTTTGGTGCATGGTTAAACCATTTGAAGAGCTGCCCGGTGTGATTGAAGTAGTATCCGGCTATACAGGAGGAGATTTAAAAAGCCCTACCTATGAGGATGTCTGTTACCGAGACACTGGTCACTTTGAAGCTGTACAAATTACTTTTGATCCAGAAATACTTGCTTATAAGAGACTCTTAGAGATTTATTGGCAACAGATTGATCCAACAAATCCAGAGGGTCAATTTGCTGATCGCGGGCCGTCTTATCAAACAGCAATTTTTTATCATACGCAGGATCAACTTATAGAAGCTCAACGATCGAAACAAGCACTGGAGGAAAGTGGTCGGTTTGCTAAAGAAATAGTGACACAAATCCTTCCGGCCAAAGAATTTTATAAGGCCGAAGATTATCATCAAGATTATCATCGAAAAAATCCTTTAAGATATGATGCTTACCGCCGAGGATCTGGCCGAGACGCCTTTATCAAATTACATTGGGATGAAGCAGTGGAAAAAGAACTTCTGAAGCCCAAACTGACGAAAATGCAGTATGAGGTCACTCAAAATAAAGGAACTGAGCCTCCCTTCAATAATGAATATTGGGATAATCAATCAGAAGGTATTTATGTCGATATCATTTCTGGAGAACCCCTTTTCAGCTCTCTGGATAAATTTGATTCCGGGTGCGGTTGGCCGAGCTTTAATAAACCGCTCAAGTCTGAGGCTATCCGGGAGAAACCTGATTTTAGTCATTCCATGCATCGTACTGAAATAGTTAGTACTCAAGGCGGAGCCCATCTCGGACATGTTTTTACAGATGGCCCCCAACCGACGGGATTGCGTTATTGCATTAATTCGGCTGCGCTGCGTTTTATTCCGAAAGAACAACTTCAAAAAGAAGGGTATGGTGAATTCCTCAGCTTGTTTTTGAAGTAATTCAGTAATGTTATTAATACGACCTCTGAGAATTTTCTATAGAACCCCTAGTTTAAAGCTTTGATAATTGTGGGAAATCCACTTTTTATTTAAGCTTTTTTTATTTATAATAGACATGTCCTAAGGAAATTAACGGACTTAAAGGAGTAGTTATGTCACAAACTGCAGTACTTGAACTTAATAACGTAAGAAAAACCATTAAAGGAAAAGAAATCGTCAGAGGGGTTAATCTAACGCTCTACCCTTCCCAGATCTTTGGGTTTTTGGGTCCTAATGGCGCTGGAAAAACAACGACGATCCGCATGATTGTCGGTTTAATTAAACCGACATCAGGGTCGGTAACAATCTGCGGTTATTCCTTAGCTCATAGTTTTGTAAAAGCTATTTCCAATATTGGCTGTATTATTGAGAGCCCTGATATGTACAAATTTTTAACGGGTATGGAAAATCTCCTGCAATTTGCCGCTATGAACAAAACAATAACTCAAGAGAGGGTCAAGGACGTTGTTGAAATGGTGAGTCTTCAGAATCGAATTAAGGACAAAGTAAGCACCTATTCCTTAGGAATGCGCCAACGTCTTGGTATAGCTCAAGCCATCTTGGCAAGACCAAAACTGTTAATTCTTGACGAACCCACAAACGGCCTTGATCCTGCCGGTATTACTGAGTTCCGAAATCTGATTCGAAAACTAGCCTATGAAGAGGGCATGACGGTTTTTGTCTCAAGCCATTTATTATTGGAAATTCAGCAGATGTGTGATATCGTCTCTATCATCAAGCAAGGTAGTGTGATTAAAACTGCTAATGTTCAGGACATCTTACAAGGTGATCGGATAGAATGGCAGTTAGATGATCCTGATAGGGCAAAAACCCTTCTCAGAGAACATTGGAATATTGAAGCTGTTCAATTAAAAAAGAATACGATCAGTGCGGGCCTAAATCAGCAATCTCTAGCTGTAATCAATGAATTTCTCATCAGAGAAGGAATAGCCCTAACCTATTGCTCGGCACAGGAAAACTCGTTAGAAGAGTTATTTCTTGACCTGACTGAAGGTGATCAAATTGTTTAATCTGATTGAAAATGAAGTTGTTAAAATGATTTCTAAAAAGCGACTCCTCTTTGTTTTGGCTATTCTTATTGTGTTAATCTCGGTCTTTGCCTATGGTCAAAAACAAACTCAAGCAAGAACTCAAGCTCAGCTTTCTCAACGTATGGGAATAACGGCTGCCGATGATTGGCACAAGATGGCGGATCAACAGATCATCGATATGAAAAACAGGCTGGCCAGCCCTTATATGGATGAGAAAAGTAAGTCTTCACTTCGGGTCAAAATCGAGCAGCTTCAATATAATCTGGATAATAATATTAACCCCCTGGATCTCTCGGCAGCAAAATTCACGACCAAATTCATGGAACAAGCAATTTTCTTATTCCTGCCTCTTTTAATTATTATGTTGGCTGCTGATATGGTTTCCGGGGAGTCTTCAAGTGGAACCATCAAACTGCTTCTTGTCAGGAGCGTCCCAAGATGGAAGATTCTTCTCAGTAAATATTTAACTCTGATCCTTTTTGAGGTTGTCGTTGTTTTTTTCACGTTTGTAATTTCTGCGCTTATTTCGGGGTGCTTCTTTGGATTTGGAGGATGGCAAGCTCCCGTAGCAACCGGCTTTAAAGTATTGGCAGGGCAATTAGATACGTCCACCGTTCTCAACGTTCCCCAGTGGCAGTACGCCCTAATGGTTTATGCTGTGGCTTTTTTTGTGGCTATCGTTGTAGGAAGTATTTCCTTTATGATCTCTGTGCTCGTTAAAAGCACGGCGGCTTCGATCGGGATTATCATGTCGACACTCATAGCGGGTAATTTCATCAGCTACTTTCTCTCAGATTGGAAAATCACCCGCTATTTGTTCATGGTTAATCTGAGGCTTACGGATTATTTATCAGGCTCATTCCAACCGATCGAAGGGATGACGATGCTTTTTTCGGTCAAAGTCCTTTTAGGTTGGGCAATTGCGGCGATGATTGTAAGCTTTGTCTATTTTACAAAACAAGATATCTTGGTTTAAGGAGAAATCAATGTTTAAAAAGAGCGTATGGCACTCCATTCTTCTTATTACTTTTCTGGGTGTTATTGTTTTATCGGTTGGTTTCTATCAAGCGATCAGCGTCACCACGCTATCTAACCCTCAGCCCTCCGCTCAGACCACAATGGCGCAAACTATAGGAGATTCAACAGCAGGACATTCCCAAACCTCCAACGCTTTCAATGTGCTTATTCTGGGAGATTCAATTGCGAAAGGAACAGGGGATGAAAAAGGTAAGGGTTTTTCGGGTTATCTATCCGACTATTTTAAAAA
The DNA here is from genome assembly GCF_045689965.1 of Desulfosporosinus paludis. NCBI lineage: Bacteria > Bacillati > Bacillota > Clostridia > Eubacteriales > Desulfitobacteriaceae > Desulfosporosinus > Desulfosporosinus paludis. Next base: position 5,183,175 of record NZ_CP144211.1, on the reverse strand, counting down.
TAGTACCTCTAAAGAGATTCAAATGGATGACACTGGAATCGACGGGCTGGAAAGCAAAGGTCTTCTTGAACAACTCCAAGACAGTAAAATTAAGAAACTAATCACCGATTCAGATATGATTCTAGTTTCTATCGGGGGAATGATCTAAGAAGTATTCTTACCTTGAATAGCCTTGCCCAAGAGGATGCCTTTAACACGCGATTAAACAGCTATTTAAGCAACTTAAAACAAATACTTGATATTATCAACAAAACCAATCCTAATTCTGAGGTTGTGTTTCTAGGCCTCTATAACCCCTATGAGAAAGTAACCAGCAGTGAAGATACTAAATTTTTATCAACTTGGAACTATAAGACACAACAGCTTATTGAAGACGACGCTAAGGGAATTTTTATCCCAACCTATGATCTTATGAAATTTAATTTAAGCCGATATCTTGCTAAGGATGGCCTGCACCCTAATTCATCAGGATATCAAGCCATCTCTGAGAGGATCGGTACCTCGATTGAAACGATCATAGCAAAACCCTAAGCATTAAAAGTAAGTAATAGTAAAGAAATGCCTCAGTATTAAGAGCTCTGAGGCATTTCTTTGAGTTGTGTTAATTATGAAGTAATCATTAAATTCTTGCGATCATTTTGATTAATTATTGATATTGTGGTTGATTTGACCAACCGTAGCCTTGTAGGTTTTGTTGACCTTGACTTTGTTGCTGCTGTAGTTGCTTGCCTTGTTGTCCCTGTTGATTCTGTTGATTCTGAGTCATAGTTTGAAGCTGTTGTTGAGCCTGCTCAATAAAAGTGTTCATTTGGCTAAGCACTTGAGCAGATTGAATATATTGATCTGCCTGACTTAAAGCCTGCATGCCTTGTTGAATGCTTTGTTGTAATTGAGTAAAGGCTTGCTGTTGTTGTTGCTGCGATTGATTTTTAAATTGTGTCATTTGTTGTACTAACTGATTTAATTGTTGTCCTTGAGCTTGTTGTTGAGGTTGGTTCTGCGAAGTCTGGTTCTGAGTAGATTGATTCTTTATACTCGAAAGCATTTGTTCCATCTGATAGAATCTGTCTTTTAACTGGCCTAATTCATTAGCCACTTCCATATCCGTTTTAGCTTCTTCCATTACAATAGCTTTCATTTCTTTAATCCCATCTTTGCTAGTGCTCATTTAATTAAACCCTCCTCGAATTAAATTTCAACCTAATGTAATATTTCCTAAAGGATAAAATATATATCTGGATAATCATGGGTACTATCAAAAGCTAATATTAATTGTTCTTACAAAACTCATAGTTTCAATAATTGCAATAAATTTTTATATTGTTTTTGCTTTAATGGAGAATTTGAGGTACTGTGATAGAAATTTGATGAATGGAATTATTACCATATCCCTTAGCATTCCAGGGAGCAGCTTTCGGTTGAATTTGACCTTTATTGTCAAAGGCCCTGACCAGTAAAGAATAATGGCCGGGAATAGAAATATCCCAGAGGTACTCCCAGAACGTCCATGTAAAGGGCTCATGTTCAGGGCTGGTTAACCTGGCGGCATTCCAACTCATTCCATCATCCATGCTTATTTCTACTCTACTTATTGTCCCTTTGCCGGTCCAAGCGAGACCACGGAGTGTATGTTGTCCAAGATGAATTCTTTCTCCTTTGGAGGGCCAAGTAATAATTGAATTCACTTTCATTTCCGTTACTGGTAAAGCGTTGTCATAATCTCCCTCGTTTGTAATATATACATAATCGATTGCTTGGAATGGACCTTTAAAAGGACTAGAGGTGGCTGTGATTCGAGAGATCCATTTAACATGAGCCATTCCATACCAGCCAGGGACAATCAAGCGTAACGGAAATCCGTGCTTATAAGGAATTGGCTCATCGTTCATTTTCCATGCTAAAATACATTCACTTAATAAGGTTTTGTCTAGTGGTAAGCTGCGTTCGAAATTCACGTTAGTATCCATATCTGGGCGAATCCCTGAATCAGCTCCTGTAAAAACAAGTTCCACTGCCGTATCCTTAATCTGAGCCTGATCAAGAATATAGGTCAAAGGTACTCCAGTCCATTTTGCATTTCCAACAGCACCGATTTGCCATTGCTCCCCTGGGACAGGAGGCTCCATAAGACCTCGTTTATTACCGGAACATTCAATGGTTACATATCTATCAACTTTGGGCATTTGTTTGAGTTGAGCGTATGAAAAGCTGATCGGTTTCTCGAAGTCACCACCTAAGGATAAAACCCAAGATTCGAGATTTATCGTGGGATAGGGTAAATGGTTTCTGGTATAAAAGAGTTCGTTTGGAGTAATCCAAGTTAGGATATTATTAAGGGGCGACTCCATATTTTCAGGCATCATTTGGCGGGGTATCAAGCCCGGCTTGTCATTAAGTTTATTACTTGGTAAATCCTGATAGGTCATCTCTAAATTCCTTTCTATTTAAGCGATATGGCTTATTTTGTCAAGTAGCCGATAATTTCATTCCGGAAAGATAAATTTGTCACATATCGGTTCCGTTAAAATCTTCCCATGATTGGATAGATATAACTCAAAAAGCCTATCAAAGCAATTACCGTTCCATACTTGTGCTTTATTACATGTTCTTGAATTACCATCTTCTCGTCATATAGAGCATATTCCTCCGGATTGTAACGCCTATTGACAACTGCTGCCAATAAATTATGGAGATATTCCTTGGCTTGCAGTTCACTATCATTGCCCTTGTATTCCGCAACGTATCCCCCCATGAGCACTCCGTCATACTTTCTTCGAACGTGAACTCTACCTATCCCTGCGCAAACTCGTTCTCCCCTTTTACCGTTCATTTGGGCTATAATTGAATCCATGACTGCACCGTGATGATAACAGGACCTAGCACTTTCTATGGAGATTTCAGTGGCCTCTGGTGGTAATATTGAAGAATACCGAACAAAATTGAAGTCCTTAACACCTGCAGTTATCAATGCTAAATCAAAGGCTCCAGCTTCCCAGGGGTCTGCTCCCCAACCCAAATCTGTGTCCCCAAATCCTTTGGTCATTATATAATCCTTAGGTATTTTGTTGCCAATTAGGATCGTTTTCTTAAATAGAATAGTGATCACGCTCCACTCTAAACGTCATCAAACAGAGGAATTCCTCTAACTTCTATGAATATATTCGACAATGATGATGGTTAGGTGTTATGTCCTTGAAAAGGGTCCTATCTAAAAACAATTTAGATAGGACCCAAAAATCAGGAGGATGTTATATACGATATCCAATTCTGGATAATTGATACATTTCCAAACTAACCAAGCCTTTCAAACTCTTTAATCAATCATACTCATTTTCATTCTTATTTTCCAAATTATTGCATTGTCTTAAATAATTTTAGTAATACTCAATAAAAAGAATCCCTGTTAACAACGCTTACAGGGATTCTTGAAAATTCAAATTAATACTCAATCTATTTCATATAATGAAACCCTGTTTCACAATCGTAACAAAGGTCATATGCTTCGATCTCACGTGCTTGTCTGGGATGTAAATCATTCCTGTGATCTGAATAAATTCCTCGATTTCCCTTTTGCCAATCACTATAGTTTGGTGCCGAATCTTGGGATTTTCTCCATTCAGAGTTCCCTTTTACGTCATCTCTGCCATGAGTCATGCTGATTCACCTCCTTAAACTATTACCATCTTCAGTTGAATTGTTAGAATCTGATACTCACAACAAATTTGTTTCACATAATAAAACTCAGTTTCATTATGGTTACTATGATTGTATCTTATCATATTGCCCTTATTGTATCAAGTGGTCTCCTACCCTTACCCCATCTTAATTTTAATTCAATAAATCAAAAGAGTCAATATATTTAGTAAAATCAGAAGATAAATATCTTTAAGGAACTTTGGCTTTTCTTTAATTAAAACAAATAACCAGATCCTGTATGTTCTGGTTATTGAAAAACGTTCCAGCAGCTATTTTCGAAAGAGAATCTTTCGTATCCAATCTCTAAACGTTTTTTTAGGGGGAACCGTTGGTATTGGCTTTTGACCTGATACAAGGCCGAAACCAAAGAATCCCAGATTTTGCTTCATAAAATTGGCGTTTCTTTGCAATCGGTTGATTAAGCCGGGTTGATGTTTGATCTTTTGTGGTAGGTCTTTGATCAATAGCCAATCTTTCTTTAGTTCGCGTAAGAGCATATTGCCGTTATTTCTCATGGGCTGCGGGTTTTTTATCGTTACATCTTCGAATCCGGCTTCTGTTAAGGCTTTAAGCCATTCTTCAAAAGGCAAAGGATTAGTTCCTGAACCGAAGCAGATCTCCATTTGTTTTCTGAGATGAGGCGGCAATTCTTTAATGAGAGCCATTTCTAAATCAGCGACCCGTCCTTCAGGCCTTAGAACTCGGTAAAATTCTCGGTATACTTTGACTTTATCTAGAAATACTGTGATAGATTCTGCTATGACTAAGTCGAAGAGGTTGTCATCGAAAGGCAGCTGATAGACATCTGCTGCCTCAAACTTCACGAGATGGGAAAGTCCTTCCTTCTCGGCTCTATTTCTGGCTTTTTCCACCATTAGAGGATTAATATCAATCCCAATGATTTTGCAGCCAATCGTTTTGGCTACATGACAAGCTGTAAGACCGCTTCCGCATCCAGCATCGAGCACGAAATCTTCAGAGCTTATCTGCATGGCTTCTAAATTTTGTTTGGTAGCGGGAAAGCCTCCTGGATGGGAACTCCCTACCCCCAACCAAGCTATCAGTTCAAAATAATTCATGTCTTCGACTCGTTTACTGTTTCCCAAAGGCTCACCCCTTCCTTATAAAATATATGGTATTATATTCCAAGAATTAACCTACTGACAGTTGTTTGCTGCTTAAAAAAGCAAGGGGGCGTTGCAAAACGAACTAAAATAGTTCGTAAGCAACGCCCCTTTTCCTACTAGAAACAAAACTGCAGGTCCCAAAGAACCCGCAGTTGTCGTATAATTTGAGTTATGCTAACAACCAAATTACACTCTAAAAATTATACTGAATTAAGTGGACACTATCAATTAGTTCTACCATTTAATTTTGATGTGTTAATACCGGAGGATGACTCAGTTCGACTGCTAAGCCACATTTTGGAGGGATTGAATTACGAAGCGTTGTATCAGGCCTACTCTTCCACTGGAAGAAAACCTGTAGTCGAACCCAAAATCCTGTTCAAAGTAGTAGCCTATGCCTATATGAACAACATTTACTCAAGCCGCAAGATTGAAGTTGCTTGTAAAAGAGACATTAACTTCATGTGGTTGTTGGAAGGATGCAAGGCACCAGACCACAGCACCCTTGCTCGATTTCGGAAGAACTATTTAAAGGAATCCATAGAAGACCTCTTTTTCCAAATGGTGACGTATTTACACAAGCTTGGGGAAGTAGAGTTTAAGAACCTTTTTGTCGATGGAACAAAAATTGAAGCCAATGCTAACCGTTATACGTTTGTCTGGAAGAAAGTCGTTACTAAGAATGAGACCAAAATGTTCTTGAAAATTCAATCCTGTCTTGAGGAGATCAATTTGACCTATCTAAAGGACTTCAAGGCAACCAAAGAAACGTTACTTAAGGACCTTAAGGCGGCCCTCTCCTACCTAGAAGAAAAACGTCAGCAAGAGCAGATTGAATTTGTCCATGGTATTGGAAAACGGAAATCAAAGCTACAAAAGTTTACAGAAGACCTGAAGGAATTCTATACCCGTCAAGAAAAGTACAACAGACATCACCAATTCTTCGAAGGAAGAAATAGCTACTCCAAAACCGATCCTGATGCGACCTTCATGCATATGAAAGATGACCATATGCGCAACGCTCAGTTAAAGCCGGCTTACAATGTTCAGATTGGCGTGGAAAGTGAATATGTAACAGGGGTTGGAATTTTCCAGGATCGTAACGACATAGCCACACTCATCCCTTTCTTAAACACGCTGGAATCTAAACTACAGGCCCATTATGAAAATGTTACTGCAGACTCTGGTTATGAGAGTGAGGAGAATTATCTTTATCTCGAAGGGAAAAAGCAGACCTGCTACATAAAGCCGCAAACCTATGAACAATGGAAAAAGAAACGCTTCAAAAAGGATATCAGCAAGCGAGAAAACATGGTTTACAATGCAGAAATGGATGAATACACCTGTCATAACGGAAAACAACTCAAACTAGTGGGAATTACCCATCGAACATCGGCAACGGGCTACCGATCTGAAATCACGATCTATGAATGTGAAGACTGCCGTGATTGTCCTTGTAAAAGTCAATGTACAAAAGCTAAAGGCAATCGAAGAATGCAAGTATCTAAAACGTTTGTGGCCAAACGCCAGGTATCGTACGGAAACATTACCACCGAAAAAGGGAGACTACTCAGAGTAAATCGATCCATACAGGTCGAAGGAGCCTTTGGGGTACTCAAAAATGACTATAACTTTAATCGCTTTTTGACACGAGGTAAAAACAGTGTAAAAACTGAATTTATGCTGCTGTGTTTTGGGTATAACGTGAATAAACTTCACGCTAAAATACAGAATGAACGAATTGGTAAACCCCTTCATCCATTAAAAACGGCTTAAAAAGGGGTCGAAAAAACAGTCTCATCTAGAAGGCTTATTTTGCTATACACAAATTTAAGTAGAAAATAGAGATTGAGCATTGCAATCAAACCACTTAATATTTTCCACAGTAAAAAGAAATGGGGAGCATCGCTTGCTACTTCAAAATAGTAGTTTTGCGACACTCCCTTGCTTTTTTAAGAGAAACAGGAGATAACGGAAAGAAGTATTATTCTCTAGCCATTCACTACTTTCTCCCTAAGTTTTTGTACCATTGAAGGAACGTTTATTTGCATAGGACAGCGTTCAACACAACGCCCACAACGCAAGCAGGTGAAAACAAGTGGTGCAGCTTTCTCTATACCGCCTGAGACAAATGCTGTCCAAACTGCCCCGATTCCACTCATGTAAATATGCCCAAAGTGGCCCGCAGTAATTTGGAAAACAGGGCATTCATACATGCATCCCCCGCAGCGAAGGCAATGAAGGGCATTTTTGAAGGCATCTTCCTTCGCCATATTACTACGCCCATTATCGACAAAAATTACATTGAATTCTTTAGGTCCATGGGCGCCAAAGGTTGTGACTTTTTCTATATCCCCGGTTTTACTTGGACCGCTGATAATATTGACATACCCGGGCACCCCGTATTGCGCATAACGCCACGTGACTTCAGCGACTTTCATAGCTTCTTGAAACGTTGGAACAATTTTTTCAATCCCAACTAAAAGAACATGGACAGGGGGAGCTCCAGTTGCGAGGCGTACATTACCCTCATTTTCAATAATAACCATTGCACCCGTATCTGCAGCAACTACATTTGCCCCACTTATTCCGACATCGGCCTTAAAATATTTTTCTCTCATGAAATCCCGAACAGCTGCTACCTCTTGGGCAATATCCGGGGGACTTCTTTGCCAAAAAACTTTGTGAATATTTCTGCTACCCGTTCTCTAGGTACATGAACGGAAGGCGAGAGAATGTGCATGGGCCTCTCTTTATTAAGTTGTAAGATAAACTCCCCTAAATCAGTTTCCCAAACTTCATTGCCAATCTCTTCGAGGTATTCTCTGAGAGAAAGCTCTTCTCCCAACATACTTTTCCCTTTTACGATCGTTTTACCCGAACCTATGATACCTGCTGCTATTTCCAGAGCTTCTTGTTTGTCTTTAGCGTAAAAGGCTTTACCTTTGTTACGTTCGACAGATTCCATGGCTTGTTTAAGCAAAGCCTGCTGATTGGCAATGGATCTTGCCTTGATTTCTCGAACTTCTCCGGCCAGTTCCGGCGTGTGTGGAAAGCGTTCTAAAGTTTCTGCGATAGTTTGACGATAGGCCTTAACTGCGCGTGTAATGGCTTTCTCAATATTTTCATCTTTGCCGGCTATATTTATATCTTTTGTGTAGGTGTTGAATTCTTTTTTCAGATCAGCCATTACGAGTTAAACCCCCTATAGAGATATTCGATAAGGTCTTCTACTACGGTATTGTCGTCCTTGGCTTGCCCGCCTTGCAAGGATGCTAAGCAGTAAGGGCAAGATGTTAAGATAATATCGGCACCAGTTTCCTCTAGTTCTTTTACGCGGCGTGCTGCGATTGTATGGGATATTTCAGGATAGAGAAATTTGTTGGGACCGCCACAACACGTTGTCCATTGGCGATTGCTGCCAGCTTCTTGGAAAGAAACCCCCATACTGCTTAAAATATCCCGAAGTTCTTCCGTGATCTCCATTTCACGAGCTAAGCGACAGGAGTCATGGATGACAACAGTTTTCACAGAGTCAAGTTTAGGAAGAATGTTCTTTTTTTCCCAAACTAATTCAACGAAGGTTTTAATCTCATAATCAAAGTCCTGAACGAGTTTTGGATATACAAACTTAAGCACTTCAGCAGCATGCGGAGACAGACATACAATCGTCTTAGCTCTGCTCTCTCGAATCACTTTCGTTACTTTAAGTGCATAAGTTTGCATGTCAATATTAAAGCCCAATTCAGTGAGTAAAGCTCCACTGTAGAGTTCTTTATCCCCTGAATAGCAGAAATCATAACCTAGTTTTTGGAGAATGACGGCGGCCTTGTAAGAGATCGAATTAAAACGCTCACGGTCCTTGGCCAGAACAGAGGCATAGAGTTTTTCAGCATTGATCCCTGTTTTATTGATAATATTACGAGCCCCCATCATGAAAGAAAAAACTTTACTACCTTGATCCATGATCGTCATAGTATTTACTAAAGAGTCGATAAAAGGGAGGAGCTGATATTCTCCTCCCGTGTAGAATAGCATTTCCCCATGCTCCGGCAACTTAAGCCCTTTAGCCCAGGCAGCAACCTCAGAGCCCTTCATAGCTAATGGATTACCGTGCTTCAAAATATTACCTCGTATGATTTCCAGCACAGGAGGAAGCTTTATTTCAATTGCCATCAAATACCCCATCCGTTCTTTAAAGTTTAGAATTAAGCCTATTGTTATAATTAAATTCGAAAATCAGGCAAAAGTAAATCATTTTTGGACATGTATTATGTATTCAGTGAACCTCCCCACTCACACTTCGACAAGTGAAAACACTGTTTTCCCTGCAGGATCTGGGCTTCCGGTAGAGCTGGCAACTATATTCAATGCTGCATATGTGAATCTCCACTGGAGGCTTACCTATGGTCTCACCAGCTTTACCTCCTGGAGAGGTGAGACGAATCGGCATATGATAATAAAAAATAGAGGCTGTACTTAACTTGACCTTCAAGTTTTGTACAACCCCCATTATTATACTTATATCAGTAATAGGAACATTTACTAATTTCCTTAGTTAATAAAAATAATGACATTAGATTAAGAAAGGAGTCGAGTGATTAACACCGTAACTATAAAATAGTTTTTATCGTGTATGATATACCTTTGTAAACTCATCAACTGCTTTTTCAATATTAGCCTCGTGTCCCATTTCTTTAAGTGTTTCGCCAACGAGTTCAAGAGCTTTAACAAACATTTTTTCTGTGGTATTCCCCATATGTCCAATACGGAATGCCTTTCCGGATAATGAAGCCAAGGCTCCGGCAATAACCATGCCTTTCCCTGCTAAACGAGCACGAAATTCAGCATCTATTACTCCTTCAGGATAGAGAATACAACTTAAAGTTGGAGCTGCAATTTCTTCAGAAGCCAAGGGTTTCATACCATAGACCGTCAATCCGGCTCTCATGGCTCGCCCTATCGCTGTATGACGTTGATAGCGTTTACTTAATCCTTCAGCCATGACGATTTCCATACCTTTATTAAAAGCATAAATCATGTTAACAGGAGGGGTGGCATAATATTTACCCGGATCGTTCATGATTGGAAGCCAGTTTTTGATATCTGAGTAATAACCAGTAACTGTGGGCATAGCCTCTCGCGCTGCTAAAGCTTTCGATCCAAAGGCAACAATAGCCAGTCCGGGAGGAACACCAATCGCTTTTTGAGAGCCTGTTAACACAACGTCTATGGTGTAAGCCGGATCACCGTAAGTTTTCTGCATGTCTTCCTCAATTGCTGCGGCAGCACACACACCATCGAGAATAAAAAGCGCTCCGGATTTTTTGACAACAGGAACTAATTCATCCAGATTTGCCATGATCCCAGTTGAAGTATCGACATGTGTTACGGTGACAGCTTCGAAGCCACCTTCAGCTAATTTTTCTTCAATTAACTCTTTACGAACGTGCTGTCCCCATTCCGCTTGAATGGTCTCGACCTGAATACCAAAAGACTTAGCTAAAGGAATGAAGCGGTCACCGAAGTAGCCATGACTGATGACTAGTAATTTCTCACCGGGAGCGACCGTATTAATAATCGCAATTTCCATAGCAAGTGTTCCTGAACCGGCAATCACAAAAACTTCTCCATCAGTGTTAAATAGTTTTTTTGTTAAATCTAAACTATTTTTAAAAACTTTAACGAATCGCGGATCCGTATGAGCATAGGTTTCGCTGGATAAAGCATCATAAATTTCATCCACAACGGGTGTAGGTCCCGGGATAAGCAGCATTTCTTTATTAGGCACGATATGACCCCTTCTTTCTTAATCTCCAATCATTTTAGTATTTCCTACTATCTCTAATATATAAATACTAATTGGTATAATTTCTACTCAAATTGTTTATTTCCTGCAACAATTTGAGTTTTTCTATGTATACAGGGTATTGTGTAAATATTAAGCCCCGACGGGCGGTTGTACCGCCCAACGGGGCTTATTGACCTTGTACTGCAATAATCTTGTAGTCGTAACAACAGCCGAGATTTTATTGAGTACTTCTAGTTCTCTCCAGCCTCTGCTCCTTCGACTGCATCATCCGGAACTAAGGCATTTTCGACGAGGGTGCTAAGGTGATGCATTTTCATACCGAGCTTATAGAACTTATTCATGTCATTAAACTGATCGATACAGTTATGACAGGGAATGCAGCCTATTTTAGCCCCAGTAGCTATTAATTGCTCTACTTTTGGTTTAGCTTTTTCCATACGCTGCGCTCTAGTTGCGGCTACTGCTAAAGCTCCTCCACCAGCTCCACAACAAATGTTATACTTGCCCTCGGGATTCATCTCGCGATAATCCATGACGACATTTTTAATCACATAACGTTGTGGTTCATAGACTCCTTCTTTACGAACAGTATTACAGGGGTCGTGCATCGTTACCGGGAGAGGATTTTTAGTCTTATCTAGTTTTAATCTGCCCTCTTTAATCCATTCGGCATATTTCTCGACAATGTGGCGTACTGGAAAATCCTTGCCTTTCCAATAAGAACGCTTGAACATTCTACAAGAACGGAAAGCATGGCCACACTCCGTAACTACAAGCTCTTTAGCATTTAATCTCTCTACTTCTTCGAAGAGAGGGCGGGTAATTTCTTGAAATTGATCATTTTTCCCTGTGAAGAGACAGATATTGGTTGCATCCCAGCGCTTACTGCTAAGTGTGTAATTAACTTTAGCGGCTGCGAAGACATGTAATATTGTTTGAAGTTCATTCGGATAATGCTTAACTTCTCTGGCATTAAAGCCGAACATAAAATCAGCATTCGGTACGTCAATAGGAATTTTATAGGTAGGATCTTTCAATTCGTTCTGGAGTTCCTCTTCCAGCCATTCTAAGGTCTCATCATAATCGATTTGTTCTACTGCCATTTGGTTACCCGTTCTGACATGGTCATCAGCAATAATTTGTAGATGTCCGGGAGGAACGGGAGTTTTTCCGCGAAAGGCTCTTGTAATTGCTGCAATGTTCACGCCCATTGGGCACTCTACAGTACACCGTTCACACATATTGCAGTTCCAAACGAACGGATCGTTTTCCACTTCTTCTCGCAGGCCAAGAGCTACTTTACGAATAAATTTACGGGGATCGTTATTTTCCCATATATCGCTATACTTGCAACCAGCGGTACACATACCACAGGTAAGACAGTTGGAAAAATCATAGCCTTTTAACATACCAGCTACTTCATCACGCAGAGTTGGATCTAGACTTTTAACTCTAATGGGTTCTGCCATTCACTATCACCTCCGATATTTGAATTAATATTCATTAGGTAATTCTTTTAATTGGGCCATGGAAAAGACAGGTCCGTCTTTACAGACATACTCGGTTCCGATATTGCAGCGTCCGCAGATTCCCAGACCGCATTTCATGCGCATTTCCAGAGAGGTATAAATTCTTTCAGGTGGGAAGTTCAGCTTTTCTAAAACAGGTAATGTGAATTTGATCATGGCCGGTGGTCCACAAACTACCGCATAGGTATTAACAGACGATGGAGCAACTTGTTCAGTAATCGATGGGATAAAGCCGACGTGTTTGGTCCATCCTTCTGCCGGACGATCAATCGTTGTCACGAGATTAATATTGGGATTCTTTTCCCATTCAGCTAATTCTTCTTTGTAGAGCAATAAACCAGGATTTCTAGCTCCGTAGATAACCGTAATATCACCATAGTCGCCGCGATGTTTTTCATCCAGCATATAGACAGCCAAGGAACGAAGTGTTGTAAAGGCAAAACCTCCACCGATAATGACAAGATTTTTTCCTTTGAACTCTTCAACTGGATAATAGTTACCCATCGGTCCCCTGACCCCCACCATCGTTCCTTCTTCCATGAGGTGAAGGGCATTAGACACGCATCCGACTTTAGCAACAGAGAATTTCAGAACACCAGGTTCAGTGGGGGATGTAGCAATTCCGAAAGGAGCTTCTCCATACCCAAAAGCACTGAGCTCTGCAAACTGACCGGGCATATATTTGAAGTTTTCTTCATCTTGCTTATTGAGATATTCTAAGGTAAAGGTATTAATGTTTCTGTCTTCGGTCTCAACTAAATTCTTAGCGAGTCTCATCGTTATCGGGAGATAAGGATTTTGTTGCATTATTCCACCACCAATTCTGCTTTGTTGACGCCATCAATGGCTTGGCGCATATCCAGATTTACAGGGCAACTTCGAATGCAGCGGCCACAGCCAACACAGGCCATATCCCCATTGTTATGCACAAAATAGTTAAATTTGTGCATCATCCGTTGACGCCAGCGAGCATCTTGAGAATTTCGAGGATTATGACCAGAACCGTGCAGTGTAAAGAGTGGCGCCATGCAGGCATCCCAGGTTCTTACGCGGCTCCCTGCATTTTGGTGTACTTCTTCGGAGATATCAAAACAATGGCAGGTTGGGCAGGAGAAGGAACAGGTGTTGCAGCCTAAGCATTTTTCTTGAAGACTGTCCCAATAAGCATTGTTGAACATTTTATCGAGTTTACTGGTAATCGTTGAAACGTCCACTTGACTTGTTGTTTGAGCACTTTTAATGGCATCCACAAGTGCTTGTTCCTGAGCCGTTAATTCAGAGAGCCTTAAATCACTGAATAAAGCGTTCCCCTTTTCGGTGATGACTTCGACGTCATAGGAATCCCCTAAATCGATCAGGAAAATATCTGCGCCTTCGCTGCTGGCAGGAGATAAGCCCATGGAGGAGCAGAAACAGGTAGGGGCAATTTTACGGCAAGCGACACCGATAATGACGGTATTATCTCGTCGTTCATAATAATAAGGATCTTGATACTGGTCATTTTTAAAGACTTTATCAAGCAGGAGCAGACCTTTGGCATCACAAGGCCTCATGCCGAAAAGGATGGTTTTCTCTGCTTGGAGTTCGTTTTTAACGGTAACGTTTTTGCCTTCTTTCACATAGGACAGAAGTTTTTCGTGTTGAGGAAAGAAGATTGATTTAGGAGGAAGTTTGGAATTCAGATAATCTTGCTTGATGTCAGAAAAGCTTTTGATCGTTTTGTAATTGACTCCGCCTGCTTCACTTACAGGAGCAATTAGTTGATAATCTGAGGACAAAGCATCTAAGGACTGGCCGAATTTTTCTTTACTTATCTTCATTTCTTCACCTCACTCCTTTACCAAAAACGCTTCAGGGTCATCCCCGCTGTATACGTTGAGAGCTGGTTTAACATCTTCGCCAATACCGGATTCATGGTGATACATTTCTAAAACATCTCGACTCATTTTGCGATTTAAAGCACGAATATCAACACCTTGCGGACATGCCCTGCTGCATGCTCCGCAATCAACACATCGTCCGGCTAAATGGAGAACACGTCCTGCTTGGAAAAGGAGGTTTTCAGCCCGATCGACTCCGCCCGTCAACCAGCGGGGAGTATTGCAATCCACAAAACATTCCTGACAATAACACAACGGACAGGCATTGCGGCAAGAATAGCAACGGATACATTTATCCATCTGCTCTCCAAAATAAGCCTCTCGCTCACTGTCCGATTTGTTTTCCATGGCGACAACATCGGCAAAGGGGACAGATTGTTGAGGAACTTCGATGGTTGCTCCGAGATGAACATCTTCGATCACAGGATTAGGATAACGGCAGGTTTGGCAGGTAGCATCTTTAACTTCAGCTAAGGTAAACACACCATCCCCGGACATACCTTTGATGGAAACTTTTCCATCTGCAAGTGTTGCTTCGATAATTTCTCCGAGTTCAGCCTCAATCTTTCTCTTGTCGACAACCCCTTGACAGGAAACGCCGACGATGTATAAATCATCTCTTACCAATTGGTTTTCCTGCATGAGTACGACTAAGGCCCGGCTGTCACACCCTTTAGCGATAATGGCCTTTTTCCCGGGAAATTTATTGGTGAATGCTGCCAAATTGTTTTCACAGGTTTCATCCCAAATAAGTTTTTCGGCATCCTGCGCTGTACGTACAAAGCATGGCGTCGCTTTGAGCGGCAAGGAACCTTTTTCATATCCAATGACAACGTCGACTTTCCCGTCGGCCAGTAATTGGCGGGCTGTTTCTCGGATATCTTCAATAATGCTACTCATCCGTTCCACCCCCGTCCTTTACTTTAAATACACTATTATTAGGCCCCAGTGCAGCAACGCGTTCTGTAACCCCTTTCACTACTTCGGCAAATCGCACACCCTCAGCAGCAGATACCCAAGAGAAACTAATCCTGTCTTCTTCTAATCCTACATGCTTCAGAAGAGATTTGATCAGTGCGAATTTTCGGCGTGCGACGAAATTCCCGCTGATATAATGGCAATCACCTGGGTGGCATCCGGAAACTAAGACTCCGTCAGCCCCATTGGCCATGGCTTTTAAGAGGTATAAAGGATTTATTCTCCCTGAACATGGAACACGAATTGTTCTGATCGTTGCAGGGTATTGAAATCGGCTGACACCCGCCAAATCTGCTCCTGCATAACTGCACCAGTTGCACAAAAAGGCGGCAATTTTAGGCTCGAACGGTTTATTTTCCGTATCAGATACGTTTACTTGACATTCTTCCATAAACATCTACCTTTCCTTAGCCTTATTAAAGCACTTCAATTTTAGAAGAAGTTTAACATTTCTACGATTTGTTCATTAGTACATCCTCTAAGATTGATGGCACCGCAGCGGCAACTGGAGGCACATGCTCCGCACCCTTTACACAGTGCATCATTCACCACGGCTACGCGGTTCTCCATATCCACAGTAACAGCCTTGGCTGAACATACGGCTTCGCAGGTTCCACAAGCAGTGCACTTACGTTTGTTAACAAAGGCATTTAAGCCGGCGGACGCAACTTTTTCTTTAGACAAGGCCACGCCTGCTCGTCCGGCAGCTGCTTTAGCTTGGGCAATAACTTCTTCCATATTTTTCGGACTATGAGCGATACCTGCCATGTAGACACCATCCGTACTGAAATCAACAGGTCTCAATTTCATATGAGCCTCTAAGAAGAATCCTTCGTTATTCAGAGGCACTTTGAACCACTTGGACAGTTTTTTGCCGTCTTCCGGAGCTTTAATGGCAGCCGCAAGGCAGATGACATCAGCCTCTATTTCAATCGGGCGATCTAAGACATGATCTCTCGCCGTTACAACAAGAGTTTCCCCTTCTTTCGTAACAACAGGCTTATCCTTTTCACTATAGCGAACAAAGAGAATTCCGCTTCTGCGAGCGAGCTCATAGTCTTCTTCAAAATAGCTGTAGGTTCTCATGTCACGATAGAGAACGAAGACATTAGCAGACGGATTCTTTGCTTTAACTTTTAAGGCCAATTTAACAGATTTTGTACAGCAAGTGCGGCTGCAGTAAGGGTTCTCCTCACAGCGAGATCCGACACATTGGATGAAGACGTAATTTTGGGCCTTGTTCACAAGGTCATCATGCCGGACTAAAGCTTCATCTAATTGAATTTGAGTCATGACACGGGAATCTTGGCCGTAGAGATACTCTTGCGGTTGATATTCCTGTCCACCGATGGCAATCAGGGCAACCCCATGTCGAATTTGTTCTCCGTCGTTTAAGGTTGTTGTGAAGCTCCCTAAGAAGCCGCCAACGTCTTGAATTTCCTTGCCTACATGCAGAGTGATTTTCGGATGTTGGCCGACACGTTCCATGAGTCCAGTAATAAAGGCCTTTACATCTTCTCCTCTGAATCCTGTTGAGAAGCGTTTGCCAAAGCCGCCAAGCTCTGGAGATTTTTCAACCAGATGAACTTCATACCCTTGATCTGCCAAGGATAAAGCACTGGTCATCCCGGCGACCCCACCACCAATGACTAAGGCAGCGTGATTCATGTCCATAAACACGGGTTGTACAGGCTGTTGCATTGAAGCCCGGACAATGGCCAAACGGGTAAGATCTTTAGCTTTTTCAGTCGCTTTTTCCGGCTCATTCATGTGTACCCATGAACATTGGTCTCGGATATTGGCCATATCAAAGAGGTGAGCATTTAAACCGGCCTCTTTTAAAGTTTCTTGGAATAAGGGTTCATGGGTTCGCGGGCTGCAAGAAGAAACGACAATTCTGTTTAATTTGTGTTCCTCTATCATCGCTTTCATGGAAGCCTGGGCGTCCTGAGAACAAGCGTAAATCTTGTCGGTTGCGTAAACAACGGTAGGCAGCGTTTTGGCATACTCTACGACTGACGGTACATTGACGACACTGCCAATGTTAACCCCGCAGTGGCAGATGAAGACTCCGGTGCGAATGACATCTCCGGCAACTTCTTTCTCGGGAGGATATTCTTTTTCACTGACTAAAGTGCCGCGTTCTTGAGCTAATAAGGCAGAAGCCGCACCTGCTGCAGCACTAGCTTGCATTACAGTCTCTGGAATATCGCGCGGCCCGCTGAAAGCACCTGCGGCATAGATCCCTTCACGGGAAGTATTAACGCCGCTGAGCGGTTCGAGTTCAGCAAAACCGAACTTATTGACCTTTAGATCTAAGGTTTGCGCCAAAACTTTAGAACTGTCCCCAGGCTCCAAGCCAACGGAAAGAACGACCAGATCGAATTGCTCTGTAGAGATTTGGCCATCTTCATTAGAATAACGAATGACTGCATCTCCTGAGCCGTCTTTTGCTTCGGTTACCTCATAGATACGAGAACGAACGAAGCGAACCCCTTGATTATTCTTAGCATTATCGTAATATTTTTCGAAGTCTTTCCCATGGGTTCTCATATCCATATAGAAGATCGTAGTGTCCACCGGAATATGGCTATGCTCTTTGGCTATCACTGCTTCTTTAATGGCGTACATACAGCAAACCCCAGAGCAATAATTCTTTTTAAGTTTGGAGTTTCTAGAACCCACGCACTGAATCCAGGCAATCTTTTGAGGTTCTTTCTGGTCAAAGGGGCGAACCAAATGTCCATCAAAGGGTCCAGAAGCACTCAATAAGCGTTCAAATTCAAGGCTGGTGACGACACTTTTGATTTTGCCATACCCATAATAATCTAAGGAACCTGCATCGAAGACTTTAAAGCCTGGATTGAGGATCATTGAACCAACTTCAATCTCAATTTCCTTGGCTTCCATTTCGTGATCAATGGCACCGGCTTGACAGGCCTTGACGCACTTTTTGCAAATGTCCTTACCTTTAGCTTTTCCGGTTGTTTGAAATAAACATTTTTTAGCATCGATAGCATAGGCATTAGGAAAAGCTTGAGAATACTGTTTGAAAACAGCTTTACGTTTTCCTATTCCTTGATTAAATTCATCATCGACTTTTACAGGACATACTGCTGCGCAAGATCCACAACCCGTACATTTGTCAACGTCGATAAAGCGTGGTTGTTGTTTAATGGTAACTTTAAAGTTCCCTGCTTCTCCCTCAGTTTTAATAACCTGGGAATTCGTGTAAATGCGCACATTGAGATGCCGCCCGCATTCGACTAATTTTGGAGACAAAATACACATGGAACAATCATTCGTAGGGAATGTCTTATCCAACATTGGCATGGTTCCGCCAATGGCTGACGATTCTTCTACCAAATGAACCAAGTACCCCGACTCTGCCAAATCAAGAGCAGATTGAATGCCGGCAATTCCGGCGCCTACGATCATGACAGCACCGATTTTATTTTGACTCATTTTAACACCTCTTTCATCCTTACTCTTTACCTTTGTTCTTTGCAATAGTTACAACAATCACAAGGTACAACAAATAAATAATTCGCCAAATAAGTTAAAAATCCTCTCTCAAAATGCCGAAATATTATAGAAAAATGTAATTATTCAATAAAAGAATCCTAATAGTATCATAAAAATAGTTGATTCTCAAGTGATTGCTGAATTTCCAGACGTCGCGCATTTGGGATGACAATTTCGCGGCCCAAGGTAAAAGAATATAGTGAACATTGAGTAACTTGGATGCCCATGAGCCGTTCAATTGCCAGAGCATAAAGTGTGAGCTGAAGAGCATACCTGTCCCTTAAAAGCTGATCCGAGTCCTTTCTACTCTCACGCAGAGAGTCTGTTTTATAGTCTAGAATTTCCGCGAAAATTTCATCTTCCTTTTTGCAGATCATTACTACATCTATGACACCTTGGACCAAGATATTCGCTTGAGCATGTTTTTGAGTTGGAAAAGTTATGGTAAAGGGAACTTCACGCAGGAGCTGTTCAGAATTGAACAGACGTAAACCCAAGGGAGTGTTCAGTAAGTGGACAATTTGCAGAGGCTGGATGACACTTTTTTGGTCCGTACTAAGAATTTCACGTTCTTCAAGTTTGATTAAGAATTCCTGAATGGCATCAATCTGGGCAGTTTGTGTCAGAGTTGACCAAATGTTGCCCAATCCTTGGAAAGGCAAATGCTGCATAACGGTATGCATGGCGGTCCCTCGTTCTGATGCTGTTAAAGGGTGTGCCGACTGCATAAATTTTGGTCGAACCGGCTGATCCATTTGAGAACGGATGGTAGGATGCTGCTCAGCATCTTCGTGCATATACCAGTTGTGCAGACGTTTTAATTCCGAAACACTGGTTTTTGCCACTTGGTTGACTAGATGGGGGTATTTCCAGCTTAGTCGGCGATTGATTTCATCATACCATTGTTCAAAAGATTTAGTTTCAGCGGAATCCCCTGTAAGAAGGTTAACCTTGTCATTCTCTTCCTGTGATAACTGAAGATCTTTGCAGCTTGTTTCCTCATCCGATATTAGTAGGTCGCGATGGCAGATGATCTCCCAACTTGAATCGGTTTCAGGGATGGTTATGACGGATAAATCTCGAGCCTCCCCAATGTGCAGCTGAGGATGTCGAATTAGTGCTGGGCCGATCCAATCGAGAAAGGACTTGGCACTTCGGAGTTGGCCATCAGGCAAGGCGACACCTTGCCAATCTGAAATACGCTGCCATTTCAGAAGGGTATTCTCCAAGTTTTCCACATTCCCATAGAGGAATAAACGTTCCTTAGCACGCGTTAGGGCTACATAGAGGATGCGCAATTCTTCAGCCAAAGATTCTTGTGTCAAGCGCTGCTGAACTGCGTATTGGATCAACGAGGGATAACGAACGTTATTTTCTACATCAATAATAGGCATACCAAGCCCTAATTTGGTGTGCAGGAGCATTTTACCTCTCAGCCCTTGGGTGTTAAAGGTTCTGCCCAGGCCGACAACAAATACGACAGGGAATTCTAAGCCTTTGCTGGCATGGACGGTAATTAAGCGGACAACATCTTCATTTTCCCCTAAGGCTCGAGCATTCCCCAGATCATTACCCTGTCCCTGAAATCGTTCTAAAAAACGCAGAAAACGAAACAAACCGCGGTATCTCGTTGCCTCATAGCGTTTTGCCCGATCATAAAGCACCCTAAGATTGGCTTGACGCTGTACACCTGCCGGCAAAGTCCCTACATAAGCAAAATACCCGGACTCTTCATAGAGAGACCAGAGCAAATCAGCAAGAGATGTATGACGAGATCGGGTTCGCCATGTTTGAAGATTGTTCCAGAAATCAATGAGTTTCTCCTTTAATCCTGGAGCCGTTGTTAATAAATCTCGCGCTTTTTCAATTCTCAGCGGTAAGCCGTCTTCATAAAGTCCCAATATCTGGCCAAATGTCTCGATCTGATTGCCGGGTACTGTTTCAGCACTTAGGCCAGCCCATACAGCGAGGGTTAATGCTTCATAAAAGTCGCCTTCAGGTAGCATCGTCCGCAGTTTTCCGAGCTCACTCCCATTAAGGCCGACGAGAGGAGAACGCAGAACTGCGGCCAAAGGAATATCCAGGCGTGGATTATCGATGACTTTCAGAAGAGACAGCATCGTTTCTACTTCGCTGGCCCCGAAGTAACCTGAGGACGTTTCAGCATAGACAGGAATGCCGGCAGTTTGAAATTCCTCAACATAGATCGGAGCCACCGCAGAATAGGAACGCATTAAAATGACAATATCTGAATAACGGACAGGGCGGAAATTTCCCAGTTTCTTATCATGAATCTGAAACTCAGAACTCTTGACCAAGGCTTGGATTCGTTCACTGACAAATCGAGCCTCTACTCTGGCCTTATCAAAATCTTCAGAGGATATTTCCTCCTTCGCTTCAGCCAAGTCCTCTTCGGGGCCTTGGGGACTTTCCATAGTCGAGGTTTTAGGATTTAAGTTTAAGGAGTTTTTTATCTCTTTTAAATCTATCAGATGGACTTCGATGGGACCTTCAGCCGTGCGGATTAGATCTTGTCCATTAACATATGAGGCTCCATATTGTAAAGCGGCTTGATCGTCGTAGGAAATTTCTCCCGTCCCCTCAGTCATTATCTGACGGAAGAGAAAGTTGACGCCGCTGACGATTTCCCGGCGACTGCGAAAATTACGATTTAAATCAATGACCATGCGGTCAGGAGATTCACTCTGTTTTTCAGGGTTCCAATGAGGCAAGTCATGATACTTCGCGAGAAATAAGCTGGGGTCCGCCATACGAAAACGATAAATGCTCTGCTTAACATCTCCAACCATAAAGAGGTTGGAGATGTCTCCCTGGCGAGATACGAGTTGTAAAATATGCTCTTGAACTGGATTGATGTCTTGATATTCATCCACCAAAACTTCGGCAAAAAACTCCTTTAATCCTTGAGCAATCAGCGTAGGCTGCTCCTCATCTGCCAACAAGCAGAGGGCAAAATGCTCCAGGTCTGAAAAATCCACCACATTGCGTCGTCTTTTGGCTTCCGTATAGCTCTGAGAAAATTCCAGAACTAAATGACCGACGGTCTGGGCCAGTTTCCCCATATCACGTAAGGCCAGAAACTGGTGTGCCAGAGGATAGGCAAAGAGTTCGTCTTTGAGGGTTTGGAGTTTTTTCTTAGCCTCATCCCTTAGTTTTTTACATTCTTCTTGTAAAGATTTATCAGCTTTGGAACGTGTCGCCGCAAGCTTAGGAAAGTTGATGGTCTCCTGATACTGTGCTTCAATCTGTGCCCATGTTCCAGAGGTCACGAGTCGGCTCAGTAAGCCTGCACGGTTAAGATCATCTTGTAATGTTTTTGCATACTGAATCGGTCCTTCCGGTCGCTGAGCAATTTGTTCAGCGTTTTCCAAGAGACTCAAACCCTCGTTGACTGAGTCTAAGAGTCCTTGGCGGATAGTTTGTCCCCATTCGCTCTTCATCAGAGTTTCAAGATCATCCCATAGATAGGCCTGATCAAGTGTATTAAGCCATTCCGTTGGGTTTGGCTGGCTTTGCGCAAATTCGAAAAGACGCAGGATATGCTCCATAACCATTTGATCATCGCGATCTGAACTGAAGGCCTCGATGAGCTGAATAAAGTCCAGGTCTCCTCGTTCATAATGAGTTTCAAAAAGATCTTCGACGACGTCTTGTCGCAAGAGGGTTATCTCTGCCTGATCGGCAACCCGAAATGCAGGATCAAGATCAAGTTGATAAAAATATTTGCGGATTAACTCTAAGCAAAACGAGTGCAAGGTGGTGATGTTGGCACTCTGCAGGAGAGTACGCTGATGAAGGAGGCGCTCTAATTCCAGAAGGTCATGTTCTAAAAGCAAGGCCTCATCGAGAGCTTTACCGATTCGCTCGCGCATTTCGTTTGCGGCTGCTTTGGTGAACGTTACGACTAGAAAGCGATCCACATCGACCGGTTTTGCAGAATCTGTCATTTGATGAATGATCCGTTCCACTAAAACGGCCGTTTTGCCGGAGCCGGCGGCTGCGGCAACTAAAAGTTGGCCGCGCAAGGTAATGGCAGCCCGTTGTTCAACAGTCCATAAGGGTTTACTCATCGAGACCTCCTCCTTCCAACCAATGTAACCCTCCCTTGGCTGAAGTGTCTTCTTGAGGAGGATTGGTCATTTTATGAGATTTGAAGTTTTCTAATCGTTTCCAGATTTCCTCTTGGTTTAATGTAAGCAGGTCCCTATATTGATTTTCTGTAAGATAAGGATCGAAGTGGCACACAGGCCGATAGGAACAATACTGACAGCCCGTACTTTTACCTCGACGGTAAGGAGATAAGGAAATATTCCCAGAAAAAATATCTTCGCCTGTTTGCCGCAGCGTATGAGTAAGATAGTTCTGGAGCAAAGAAAACTGATCTTCTGTAAGGACGTTGGCTCCTTTACGAAACGTTCCGTCTTTATTTAATCTGAGACCGAGCAAATCAGAATGCCCTGAGGAGAAAGATGAGTCCATCGCTTCCAAAACTTGAGGATTTGCTAGTAAATATCCACTGATCTTGACGGCCTTGACACGGTGCAGCTCTAACTCTTCTGCACTGAGAGGCGCTTTTTCTTCGAGCTGAGGCTCAAGTACAGGAAAATAGAGAAAACCGGCGGGTGTCGCGCTTAGAGATGTCGGATTATTCCCCTCTTTAGATTCAAACATAGGTGAGACCGTATTCAGCAAAACCTCCGCACCCTGTAAAGCCACATTAAGATACGTGATCAATTGAAGATTAAGCCCGTAATAAATTGTATCCAAAGCTAAAGATTGTTCGCGGGATTTATAATCAAGGATTCTTAAGAACACTTGCCCATTGAGAAATGCAGCATCAACACGATCAATTTGCCCGGATAAAAGCAAGGTATCCCCATCAGAGAGGGGGATTTCGACACCCGGGAGTGTTTCATTGGGACCGAATTTGACCTCCAATTGGATAGGAATAAATACTCCTCGCCGGGCGTGTTCTCCAAGCACTCGTACGGCGTGATGAACGGTTCGTTTGAGTTTATGGGTTAAGTATCGGTAACGGGCACTGCTTAAAAGGATCTCATGCTGCAGACTAGGAGCTAACTGATCCGATAATTCACTGATAAGAGCCCATGATTCTTCCTTTGTCAATTTCCCCCAAACTAAGCCCTTTTCTTGGAGTTGAAGGGCAAAATCGTGTAAAAGTGCATGAAAGAATTGGCCCATATCCGGTTTAGAAAGCTGATATGTGGGGCGTTCACGCAGCTTAAGCCCATAACGGGCAAAATGCCCAAAAGGACACTTAGAGAATTGTTCTAAGCGGGAAACACTAGCCATTAGGCGTTTGCCATAGAGACGGCGAGCTAGAGGCCGTTGAATTCGATCTTCTTGATTCTTAGCATAGAGACTGGATCGGATATAGTTTAGTTTGGCCTGTTGATGAGGATCTTGGCTTAGCCACTTTTCGGCAGCTTCCCATAAGGGAGACAGGCTCTCTCCCAGGCGCAAAGTGCGTATTTGTTCGGCATAATATTGGAGGGCAGTATCTGCTTGGCTGATACGATCTATCGATTCCTGATTGCCCAAATAATCTTCGGAAATTGGGAAGAGTTGTTTTAGACGAAGGATAACTGAGGAAACTGTGAGACCTTTCCCCTCTTCGTCTGTCAGCGGATAAGAGACCACGAGTTTTTCGGTAGCCCGAGTGAAGGCGGTATAGATAAAAAATTGTTCCTCAAAGGTTTGGGCCTTTCCCTTGGGAGCCAAGGCCACTCCTTCTTTTTCTAAGAGTTTTCGTTCTTCATAATCGAGAACTCCTTCGGAAACAGGTCTAGCCGGAAGAATTCCTTCGTTAGCTCCGAGGAGAAATTGAACTCGCACCTCCGGATTTCGGGAACGGTCGAAGGACCCCACAAGAACTTGGTCAAGTCCAGGGGGGATTTGGCCAAGTTCCAGTCCCTCGATACCCGAAGCCAGAATTAAGGAATATTCTTCAAGTTCCAGTTGTTCATCCCCTAAGCTAGTCACTACTTCATCGAAGACTTGTATAACGGCCGGCCAGAGTTGTTCGTGCAATCGGGCCTCGCTCAATTCTCCCGCTTCTTGAGCTTTGTCCGCCCATATTTTTAAGGTTGAGGCTACCTTGAGGTTTTCTAAAAACTCGAACAGAGTTACCGTAATCTCTCGAACGGTCAAACCTTCCTTTTCGCTCTTAAGTTCCAATACGTTGCAAAGGGGGGCTATAAGTTCATAGATAGTTGCTCTGTAGGAATTAAGCTGGGATTGTAATTCTAGTTCAAGATCGTGTTGCTCTTCATTACGCCCAAGTGACCATTGGCGATGGTAACGCCAAGGAACATTGTTACTCCAGTTTCCTCCGCGTATCCCGTGTTCAAGAACATAGTTTTCCAGACGATCTATGGCATCTCTTTGAAGAGGGAAAAAGTCCGTTTTTAGGCAACGGAAGAGAGGTTCATACCCCCAGTTGCTCGCTGCTACTTCTAAAATAGAGAGCACTAATTCAATCAAGGGATGATGGAGAATGGAATGTTTATGATCGATGTAAAACGGAACTTCATAAGAGGTAAAAACTTGAGAAATCAGTTCGTGATACCCTGAAAGATCACGCGTCATTACGGACATATCTTTCCAACACAGCGCCTCATCCCTGGCTAAACGCCGCAATTCTCGGGCTACCCTCCACTTCTGCCCGTCGATTGACGGCAGATATAATTTGAATCCCCGGCTTGAGATAAAGGTCAGAATCATACGAAGCAGCAATTTCAGGGAACAAATCAGGAACCTCTGGATAAGGTTTTGTCGGATAAGCAGTATAATTCTTTTCTAAATACCAAAGCCAAGGATGTTTAAAACGTTTCGTTGTCTCGAGCAAGGTAGGTGGGTGGACTGGGATACCCGTTTCTGCCGCCAGTCGCTGCAGAGATTGAAATGTTTGCCAAGGACCTGTAAATAATTCCTCTCCGACTTTTAAAGATCCTTCTTCCCGATGTTGTTCAACATTTAATAAATACGGATCCAGAGGAATTGTTACCACAACCTCTGCAGCTGTGATTAGAAGAGTTCTTAAAACTTCAAGTTCCTGAGGAGTATACCCGATAAAGCCGTCGACCCATATTTGAGCCCCATGAATAAGAGGTGCGCAAGGAATTTTTTCTGCCAAGATAGATAGCTCATCATCTGGATCAAGCACAGCTTGTCCCAGGGAGGTTTGAAATTC
Organism: Desulfosporosinus paludis; assembly: GCF_045689965.1. Lineage (NCBI taxonomy): Bacteria > Bacillati > Bacillota > Clostridia > Eubacteriales > Desulfitobacteriaceae > Desulfosporosinus > Desulfosporosinus paludis. The sequence continues at coordinate 5,157,394 of NZ_CP144211.1, read as the reverse complement.
TTCATAAATTAATGCCAAGTCATTAAGCTTATCTTCTAAAATCTCATAGGCGTTTTTAACCTGACGCAAATCATTGGGGGTAATGCGATAGAGTTTAAATTCTCCAATAGCCTGAGCCAGCAAATCAGCCATACCGGGTCGAGTTGCTGAACGTGCAAAGGCTTTTAGTTTAAGACGGTGTTTTAAGAGAATCCGGCGCAGAAGCATTCGTTTGCCGGTTGCCCCTATCAGTGTTTTTAGCCCTCCACCGGTTTCTGCAAAGATTCGCCAGCCCATCCTCCGGAAACTCAGGACCTGTGCCCGGAGACTTCCCCCTAATTCTGGTGTATTAGCCAAGGCCATTTCCATTTGATAGGTCGCTTGTTCTGGGACCAGGAGGATTATGGGAGCTCCCCAGGGCTGATTTCGAAGTTCGCGGCGGATTTCTTCCAAGCACAGAGTGCTTTTACCGCTTCCTGCTCGACCAATGATCACTCTGAGGCTCAAATCAATCTCCTCCTAAAACTCAATATGGCGCACCTGGCTGATCTCACTTAAGAGTGCCGCTCCGACAGAAGGCGGATAACTAGGTTTAAGAAACTGAAGAATGGGGAATTCTTCTTGGATGGTTGACTGGAAGGAAGGTTTGATGAATTCCCAAATATGGACGATCCCACCAACAAGACCTAGTTCATGCCCTCGGGTTTTGCGTAGAAGTGCCTGAGTCACTAAGCCTAAATCCCGTCCTGCCTCCTGAAGGATTGCCTGAGCCGCAGAGTCCCCGATGCGTGCAGCCTCCACGACAATAGGGACCAGCGCAGCGACGTCCTTGTTCGTGCGCTTGTCTTGATTCAGCCAGTCGACGATTTCGCGCACTTGGTTTAATTTTAAATGGTTTGTTACTAAAGATTCAAGGATGCTTTTGGAACCGTACCCATCAAAAGAGGCGACCATAGCTGCCAGTGCTTTTCTCCCAATATCATAGCCGCTGCCCTGGTCACCAATTAGATGCCCCCATCCGCCAATTCGATAAGCCTTCCCTTCACTGTTAACTCCTAAAGCAACGGTTCCTGTGCCAACCGCCAAAACATTTCCGCTAAACGTTCCTCTCACGGACATTAGTGCTCCAAAAGCATCATTTTCCATGACAACCGGAATATTCCGGAAAGATATTCCTCGTTCGTTCTCCAGAATGATTAATTCTTCCCGTATACCATTGGCCATGATGTTCCAGTCCTCCGAGGTATCTATACCGGCTAGACTAATCCCGATACCCTCTAATGGCTCATCTTGAAGTGAGTCGCGAATTCCGGAAACAATGTTTCGAACTGCTTGCGTCATACCAACGACATGATAGTTGCTTGAAGGGTTGCGCTGAGACCATAATATTTGTTTGGTAGAATCAAGCGCAACAATTTCTGTCTTGCTTCCTCCGCCATCCACTCCGATTTTTACTCCCATCTGATCACTTCCTCTTCTAATTCTAATGCTATATCAATACCATGGCTTTGTTATTAAAGTTTTTTGAATGTGTTTGATTTTGAGTGCCTTATCAATGCCATAACTGCAGGTTCAGAAATGGATTTCAACTAAAATTATAACATGATATCAATCATAAAAGCAGTGGAGAACAACGGTCAAACCGCTTTTCCACTGCCTTATAACATAGGACCTTGCCTAGTTTTCTAGTACTGTCAGAAAGTATAACTTCGTTAAATACTTTCTACAGCATAAGGGCAACTAAGCAGCTGCCTTCGCTAAGGCTAACAAGTGCGAACACAGTGTCTTCGGGCGCCAGCCTAGTTTTCGTTATGTAAAAAATGCCTTTAACCAAATTCGTTATATTTAACAGAGTCAAGGTATGGATCAAGCTATTTATCCATAGGTATTATAGAAGCAATTGGAGGTGGATGGGGTGCTGATTTATGTTCTAACTCGCCGAAAAATAATCTTGGGCCTTTCGGTAATGATCATTATAGGAGTTATTAGCTACCTAACAGCCGATTCTTTGACAGCACCCTCTTTAGTTCGGGCACCAGGCACTTATTATATGGCTCATACGCAGGAAAAAGTAGTAGCCTTAACCTTTGATGATGGTCCAGACCCCATCGATACGCCAGAAGTTTTGGATATCCTTAAAGAAAAAGGTGTACGGGCTACATTTTTTGTTTTAGGTCAGGCGGTTCAGGAAAACCCGAATCTGTTAAAACGTTTGGCAAAAGAAGGGCATGAAATCGAGAATCACAGCTTTAACCATGATTATCAGCAACATCAACTTTTGACAGAGATAAATCAAACGGACCAAGAGGTCTATGCTGCAACAGGCACTCACACTCATTTTTATCGTCCGCCGGGAGGTTTTTTGACAAAATGGCAGCTAGAAAACATCAAGAAAAACGGTCATATTGTTGCTCTTTGGAGTGTGGACAGTAAAGACTGGCGCAATCCCGGAGTCAATCAAATTGTTAAAAATGTTCTGGATAACGTATTTCCAGGAGCGATTATTCTTCTGCACGATGGGGGATTTCACCGAACTCAAACTGTCAAGTCCTTGGCGAAAATTATCGACTCTCTAAAAAAACAAGGTTATCGCTTTGTCACTTTAAGTGAAATGAAAGCCCTCGATACTGAGCTTAAGTAACTGCTAGTGTCTATTTATTGTCTTAAAAACAGTGGCACTCTCTTTATTATAGACGCTTAACCGGTCTTTGCCATTACGTTTGGAAACATAAAGGGCTTCGTCAGCATGTTTAATAAGCTCTTCTGCCGTCGAGGCGTGTTGAGGATAAGTGGCCAGGCCCAAGGAAACAGTGGTGTGCAAGGCCGGATTATTCCCTAAAGTTCTAATCCGTGTAGCTTCCAATAATCGTTCTCCGATGCTGATTGCGGCTTCGATGTGGGTATTAGGCAGGAGAATGACAAATTCATCCCCGGCATAGCGCACGACTGAGTCCCCTTCTCTGACCCCTTCCAGCAAAAGTGTTGCAAAAAACCGCAGAAATTGATCGCCTACAGGGTGGCCAAACTGATCGTTAATCCCCTTGAAATCATCACAATCTATAAAGAGAAGGGAGACATTCCCCTCGGTTGTCTGGGCATGATTTATAGCCCCTTCCGTTAAATCCGTAAGGGAACGAGAATTTAAAAGCCCTGTTAAACTGTCTGTTTCAGAAAGACAACGGACATGTTCATATAAGCGAGCATTTGCTAAAGCAACACTGACTTGGTTAGCAAAAATCTGAGCTAGTTGAAGGTCATCTTTGCTAAAGGCCTCTAAACTTAACTTATAAATCCAAAGGACCCCGAAGGTTTCCCTTTCAAGCTGAAGAGGGATTCCCATCACGGATTCATCGTCATAGGGGGTGCCCTGAATATGCAAAGCCCTGGGGTCATGTTCCGCGTCCCCTGAAAGAATGGATTCTCCGGTTGCTGCTACCCATCCAACCATTCCGAAACCTACTCGAGGATGGTTATTAAAAATAGAGGCGAGAATCGCTGGGTCGTTCTGACTTTCACGAGCACTGCTAACCCGTAATGATTTTTCCCCTCGTCCATCAAATATATTGTACAGCCGTCGGCCTGAAACAAGGAGAAAATTTGATCGACGACTTGATTGGTTAATTCACATAGATCAAGGGTTTTCGTTAACGAGGCTGAGATGCTTGACAGCGCCGACATTTCCACCTCATGGCGTTGAATTTGACGGATTGCGCTGATTTCTCGATTGACGGCTATACCTATGAAGAGATAAACAAATGTATACATAGCCCATTGGACGAGTGTCAGGAGATGGGTATGTTTATATAAAATGATGAAGGTTAATAATGAGGCAATGGCGATTTGCATTATTAATAGTTTCCAGGGAAAATACAAAGCAATAAGTGTTACCATGAGGAAAAAAAAGGATATCAAAAAAATACTTTTATCCCCCGCAAGAATTATGATGGCTGCTAGAATGGACATTAAGCAAATCATGCCTAATGCCCAAAGTTTATGATTTGAAACGGGTGATGCTTTCATTCTGTCAATTCTCTTCTTCTCTCCCGTCATCGGTCGTCCCCTCTGTTCTATAACTGGTTATCAATTACAATTTATACATCATTGTATAATTCTAGTTCTTTCAGCTAAATCCTGCTGGGTTATCACTGCTTCAAATAAATTATTCATTTTTCACAAATCCTCTGCCCAGAACTTCTCCTGCATTGGTAACGATCATAAAGGCTTGGGGGTCTACTTCCCGCACGGCTTGCTTTAAGCGACCTAATTCGGGAAGACTAACAACACAAATGATGACGTTTTTGGACTCGTTAGAGTATGCTCCGCGGCCGCTTAAAAAGGTTGCTCCCCTACCCAAATCCTCCATAATCCGATCAACTAAAGCTTCAGATTGGTCGGAAATGATGGTTATAGACTTCGATGGAACTCCACTTTGAATCAAGTCTAGAACCCGTCCGTAAACAAAAAGGGTTACTAGTGTATAGAGAGCTACTTTTGAACCTAACATAGCCCAGGAGATCATAATGATAACGCTGTTTATCGCCAGAGCTGATGTTCCCATCGGCACGCCATACCTTCGTTGAATGACTTTGGAAACGATATCCGTACCGCCAAGGCTTCCTCCGAAACGAAAAACAAGGCTTGAAGAAATTCCTGAAAATACTCCGCCATAGAGTGCACCAAGAAAAATGTCATTAATCGCAACAGGCTGGATCCCTTTAAAAAGGTCCAAGAAGATAGAATAGATGACCAATCCCCAAATGGTTTTAAAGACAAAATGCTTATTAATTTCCCGCCAACCTAAAATGAATAAGGGAATATTCAATAAGAACGTCATCAGCCCGATAGGAAGTTTGAGCGTATAGTAAAGAAGCAGAGCAATACCGCCCACTCCACCGCCACTTAGTCCGGAAGGGACAATAAAGGCCTGAACCCCGTAAGCAGCAATAATCGCTCCAACTGCGATGGCGATAATTCCACTGATAGATTTGGTGCGCTTCGATAACTTCATGCGATACCCTCCATATAATTCGTTGGTATAAAGATCACATTTGATAAATCAAACCTCCCCTGCCTCTTGAAGAGTTCTGGGGAGGTTCGATACTTGGATTTAATGCTCTTTATTAAGTGATATTAATAATATTATACAGACATCTCATAAGAAGTAAAGTAAAGTGAAGCCAAATCCGACAGTCTATCGTTTTATTTTCCGGAGATAGCAAATCCAACCAACTAGGCCAAGAATCAAATACGGGAAGACATACCCTAGACCTACCACCAAATAATTAAGGAAATTCCAGGCACTGCTGATGGTTTTTAAGAAGGCATTCTGAGCAGCTTCCCAAGTGTTTTGCCAAGAGACGGGCTGCCAAGGGTTTTTGATCGCTAAATTTGGACCTGAGTTAACAACGAGTTGAAGGTTTACTGTGGAATAGTCTACCTGATTGTTCCAAAGTTTAAGCTGCCCTTCTAGTTGTTCGATTTGCTGGCGGATATCACTCAAGGCATTTTCGACCTTGAGGACATCATCAACGGTTTTAGCTTGATTTAAAATCTCAAGATAGCGCTTTTCTTCAGCTTGAAGAGTTTGCAGGCGGTTTTGGGAATCGTAGTATTGGTTGGTAATGTCATTGGCTATGGTGTGCTGATCAAGAATCTTACCCCAGGAAATCAATGAGTCGTTTAAGGCATCTAGTTTATCGGCAGGAATCTTTACAGTCATACGGGCTGAAGACTGGTTTTCTGAGTTGTTCTGCTGAGATTCAGCGATATAACCGCCCATTTGCTGAACTTTTTGGCTGATCTGGGAAAAGGTATTGGAAATATTAGCGACTTCCAGAGTTAGAGTAACGTCCTGGGTTATTTTGCGGGGAACTGAAGTATTTGTTGGGCCCGCATCGTTTTGAACAGGGGTTTGCGGCGCTGCAGCCGAGATTTTTGCCGAAAGAGGGGCGGTGTTTTCGGAAGAGATGGTATTCTTACTGACTCTATCTTCAGCTGACGGTGATGGCGCTGAGCTTCCAGCTGCCACTTGAGACATTTGTTTTTGAGGAACAGCACTACCCATTTGTGGAAATACATGCCATGAGCCATTCAAGGTGGTTTGTCCTACGATAAATAAGAGAGTTAGGCCAATAACTGTGAACCCCAGTTTCCAATGGCTGATCAAGTTAACCGTGGACCACCTTGTTCTCAAACGAACAACTAGGCTTTTCTTAATAGGAGCAGATACCTCTTCCCTTTGTTCCGCGGCCATTTTTTCCAGAGCTTTTTGTTTAATACTTTGTTTAATCTGCTTATTGTTTTCGGAATCAGACTGGATGGCTTTAAAAAATGTTCTCATTTGTTCTAAATCACCATCTTCTTCCCAAAAAGATATGAGATTTGTTCTCTTAAAGCTCTTCATCAGCCTCTCCCCCCTTTGTCAGGATCCCCCTGGTAGATTTTACGGAACCCTTTCTTAGCGCGGTATAAAAGGCTGTCCACTGCCTGTTGAGATGTTCCTAAGATTTCTGCAACTTCTCCTGCACTGAACCCTTCAATTAAGCGAAGCTGGATAACGTTAACCTGTTGGGGGGAAAGCATCGCTAATGCTTCTCCAACACTTAAAATAGTGGCCCAAGTGTCACTTTGGTCAGAATCTTTAAGAAAGGATTTTGGCCGTTCTTCCAGAAGTATTCTGGAAGAATTTTTATGAGTCCTGTAAAAATCTGCGATTTGACGGACGGCAATTTTCAGTGCCCAGGCTTTTAAAGCCTCTTTCTTAACGAGCTCTGGCAGAGCCCTCCAAACTTTAACGATAATTTCGGCGGTAACATCTTCGACATCTGACTTAGGGACACGGATTGAAACAAACCTGTAAATGATCGGGAATATCTTTTCATAGATTTCATCAAAGGATGAATCTGCTTCCACCTGGCAGTTCTCCTCCCCTCGATTGTTATTTTAATCTTTTTATAACTTAGATACCTAGAATGTAAAATTGGCTAATCAGTACTATTCTATAGACGAATCTCAGATGCCTTTTCTGATGGTTATGACTTAAAAAATAATACCAACCTTTAGAGTTGAGAAGATCCTCTAGGAAGCTAAAATAGTCAGAAAAAAGGATGACGATATGCCGATAGGCAAACGTCATCCCCATAGTTTATACAAGCTATTTTTCCATGTATTCTATGATCACAATAAGGGTGAAAATAAGCGAGCGAAAGATTCTTTTAGACGTTCAGAGAATGGGCGGGTTTGGAACACCTCAAGTTGAATCGTCTGGCAATCTTGTAAGTCAATCTCGAAGTTTTCGTTTAGATTCCCAATGATACGTTGGTCGTATAGAAAAGCACAGATTTCAAAATCGAGAGAAAAACTTCGCACGTCCATATTGGCAGAGCCTATTGAGCCTAATTGTTGATCGATGATGAGGATCTTGGCGTGAATAATACCTTTCATATACTTATAAATCTTAACCCCTGCCTGAAGGAGTTCTTCGAGATAGGAGTTCATGGCCCAGTATGTCAGCTTATGCTCGGGGATTCCCTGGATAATGACTTGCACGTCGATACCGGAGAGGGCGGCGGTTTTAAGGGCCATAATCAAACTTTCATCAGGAATAAAGTAGGGAGTTTCAATTCTTATGCTCTTCCTAGCCATAGATATGGACATAAAAAAACCCTGCAGAATGGAAGCCCAATGGGAATCAGGGCCGCTGGCGCCGATCTGCACCGGGAGAACGCCGGAAATAGTCACGTTCGGAAAGTAATTATCCCCCTGAAGTTCTTGATGAGTCACAAAATACCAATCATTTAAGAATATAGCTTGCAGGCTATGCACGGATTCTCCTGATAATTTCAGATGAGTATCTCGCCAAAAGCCTAGCTCTGGATCACGGGATAGGTATTCGTCCCCAATATTAAGCCCCCCATATACCCGGTACGGCCATCAACGACCACGATTTTACGATGGTAACGCAAATTAAGTTTCGGGCTTAGAAAAGGAAAGCGCACGGGAAAAGACCAATGGGCTTGTATTCCCGCATGACGCATAGTATCCATGAACTTGCCTGACAGGGAAAGGCTTCCTATACCATCAAGCAGGACTCGAACCTCCACTCCTTCCGAAACTTTACGTGCTAGAATTTTTACGACGTCCTGGCCAATCTCATCCCCTTTAAAAATATAATAACTAAGGTGGATGTGATTTGTGGCATTTTCTAAAGATTGAAACAATGCTTCAAATTTCTCTCCGCCATTAATAAGAACTTCTGCTTGGTTATGAAGATTTAAGGGAGCATAACCACTGTTAAGAAGAAGATTGACTAATTTAGGATCAGAGGTTTGATCGTTTGGAGAACTATAACGTTCAGCGTTCAGAGTAGTTTGTTGTTGATGTACTGTCTGGTCCAGTCGATTACTCGGAAGATGTTTATGTTGAAACATTCGGTTTCGCTGTTTTCGGCCTAAAAGAATATAAAGAATAAAACCTATCAGAGGAAAAAGACTGAGAATAAAAAGCCAAGCCACTGTTTTACCGGGATCTCTATTTTCCAAGAGAATAACCGTTCCAAATAACAACACTTGAAGGATTAGTAACAAAAAAATCCATACCATCGTTTCACCGCCTCAAGAATATTACAGACGAGCGCATTGTTGATTGTTTGTAGGAAGAGATGCCTTTGGTATTATGCACACTCACAATCCTTTTTAATTAAAGCACTTGAAACCTAGTTAATAATTCTACTTAGTCATCAAATTCTATAGGCAAAATAAAAGCTTCTCTCACTGTCCGTGAGAAAAGCTTGTTCGAAGTCTCAGCTTAAAGGAATTTTCAATGAGAATGTTGAACCGGATGAACCTGTCGTGATAACCAAGTTGCCGTTGTGTCGAGCAGCAATTCCGAAGCAGGTAGCCAACCCGAGTCCTGTTCCGTGTTCTTTGGTTGTAAAAAACGGCGTGCCGAGTTTCTCCAGTATACGAGGTTCGATCTCCTTACCTTGATCTTTAACCGCTAAAATTACTGTATCGTCAATAGCCGTTGTTTTTATAGTTAATGTTTTGCCAGGGTCCATGGCCTCTAAACCATTGCGGGCCAAATTTAGGATAATCTGGCGTATCTGTTCCTCATCAAGCAGCAAGTCTGGCAGGTCATTTAAATCTAGCTCGAGATATTTGTCATAGCAACGAGCATCTGCTTCGATTAAAGGAGCTAAGGCCTGAACGATCTTATTGAGATTCCGAAGTTTAAATTCTGTAGGTTTTGTTTTACCGAAGGATAAAAATTCGGAAATAATCGAGTTTGCCCGATCCAATTCATCAATCATCAGAGCAATGTACGATTTGTAATGCTCAATATCCTCTTTATTGCTTAAAAATTGCAGAAAACCTCGTACGGTTGTCAAGGGATTTCGTATTTCATGACTAATCCCTGCTGCCATTTCTCCGACTAAGTTCAGGCGGTCTAAACGAGCAATTTCTTGCTCAAATTGTTTGCGGTTAACATGAAACCCGTTCAGATCTCGTTCTCCCATTGAATGATTCACCTCGCATGTTAAGGACAGAGAATTGTAAGTCCTTATAACATTCATGAGCCTGCGCATCTATTCTACATCAGGCGGTAATATCCTTCTCTTAAGGGAGATTATTCTTGGAAATTCTCAAATATACCACTTTAAAATATCAGAGGCAAATTTTTAGAGACAAGGTTAATGATAGAAAGTTTTGAGAGCCCCGATGAGTTTTTGCATCGCTGAAATGTCCTTAATAGCGATTCTAATATAATTGCCGGTCAGGCCGGCGAAGTTTTTGCAATCACGAACAAGGATTCCACTATTTCCGAGATGCTGAATTAACTCCGGAGGTGAAGAGTCAATGATCTCTATTAAGGAGAAATTTACCGCGGTAGAAACCAGCCGCAGATGATGAAAACCACATCCCTCAAATTCGCGATAAAAGTAGGATCTGCTTTCTTCTAACTTTTCTCTTACCTCATCGGCATAGTTACTATCCTGGAGAGCTGTTATTCCAGCACTTTGAGCAAGGACATTGACAGACCATGGATCACGATATTGTTCAAAGTGGGTTAACATTGTCTTTGAGGCAAAAACAGTACCTAAACGTAATCCCGGTAAACTGTAGAATTTTGTCAAGGAATATAAGACGACGAGATGCTCATTGACAGCCAGGTAGGACCGAGCAGATTTCCGCAGTTCGTCCGGAAGAAAATCCAAAAATGATTCATCAAAGAGAATTTTGCAGCCTATTTCTCGTGTGAGCTTGAGGAGCTGTTCAAATGTTTCCAATCCTAGGACACTCCCCGTTGGATTATGGGGAGAACACAGAAATAAGAGTTCACATCCCTTAAGATAGTCCTTCCAGAGTCGATTAAACTCGGCTTTGTCCAGGCTTCCCTTCCCTTCCTCAGGGTTGAGCTGATACTTTCTCCAGCCGTCTGCTCCTAAAGGAATATAACACACTTCAGCCCCCACGGAACGTGCTGCCCGTTCATATTCACTGAAGGTTGGCAGAGGGATCGCAACTTTTCGGGGTTTCAAGGCATTAACAATCGTGAAAATCAGTTCTCCGGCCCCATTACCAATCATTATTTCTTCAATAGGCTGGTTTAAATGATCAGACAAGGCCCTTCTCAAAACAACACTTTCAGGATCAGGGTAACTCACAATATCCTTAAGGCTTTTTTGTAAGGAATCCCAGACTCCTTGAGGCGGGCCAAAAGGATTTATGTTTGCCGACAAATCAATAAAGTTTTTTAAGCCATAAATTTCTTGAGCTTTTCTAAGATTTCCTCCATGCATGAACTCACCCCGCATTTTCTTTATACTGTCAGTCTTCGGGCGTCAGCCAAGTTTTCTTGATACTGATCAGAAAGTATAAGTGCAACTAAGGCAGCCGCCTTCTCCAAGGCTCAGCGCCAGCCAAGTTTTCTTTATACTCTAAAGCATTCGTGAGGATTCCGCCAGGATGGCTGTTAAAGAGGTCTAGGTAAACGGGATTAAAGCGCTGCTGCGCTTCCCCTTGTAAATGACTGCGAACCTCCCTCTCCACTGCTTTAGATTGGGGAAAAACTCCGGCCAGCAGTGTTCCGCTATGAGCCGTAACGACTCCGTACCCACCATTTTGCAGAACCCAATCCAGAAACGGTTTAAATAGCAATTTGGGATTCATCTCCAGATTGCATTGAGCACTAATTGTCCCTGCAGCTGCTAATTTCTCTAAATCCTCCTGCTTAATTCCTTCTAAAGCTATCTTGTGAGCTTTTCGGATTTCTCTTTCCCAGCGGCGATAATGTTCACCGAGTCCAGGACGAGCGTTAAAGACCTTTGTATCAATAGTTCCTCCCCAATCCAAGGCTAAAAATAGAGCCGGTATCGAGGGGCCCAGCACACGATGATTATGCCCATGAACATGTTCTATTTCCGTAATTCCCGGAAACATCACACTGTCGCTCGGTTCGATCCGTAAAGCGAGTTTTGCCAGACGTACTGGGGTGGGATCTTGACCTAAAGCTAGCAAAGCTGCAGCTGCCACGGCAGCGATGTCGGCTGTCGAACTAGCCATGCCTTTCCCCTCAGGAAGCTGCCGAAGGAAGTCAACACGACCGCCTAGTGTGGGCAGCTCTAAATCTTCTTTGAGTAACTCCAGCACTTGGAGAGCTTTCGATTTCCTAAGGGGGATATCCCAATTTTCGGCATGTATGTCAAGGGCTACTTTGACCTCTGAAAATCGATCAATTGGACAATCGACAAGAAAAGGAACTCCATCGCGAGCCCCTTGTACCCATTCTCCACATGTCCCTGGACACCGAGCCAAACCGACCGTGTTCATTAATACTCAATCCCCCTACGACTGTGTACCCCTTTGGAAAAAGGATGTTTTAATAAGTTCAAGTCCCACCAAGAATCCACCCAGGGCTTTATAGCCTCAGGCATCCCGCGGCCTGTTAGGATCCAGCTCAGGGAAGAACCTGTCACCAGGAGCTCTCGCAATTGATCAATCTTTAAAAAACCTCTGTTTAGCGCATGACTGATTTCATCTAGAATAATGACCTGATAAGTGTTTCCTCTAACTTCAGTGAGAAGAAACTCGTAGGCCATTGTTACCAAATCCAAGGCGATCTCCGGATCTCGGTTCTGACGGAAGCATTCGCCGCACCCAGAGCAATGTTTCAAACCGGTACGAATCATTCCCGACCATCTGCATCCTACACCAAACTGAAGAAGTGGTATCCCCAGCCTGCTGAGACCTACTAATTCTCCGCTGTACGTACTTCCTTTAAGAAATTGGACCATGAGAATGCTCTTGCCTTCCGAGTAGGCTAACAAAGCCTCGCCGATAGCTGAGGTCGTTTTTCCTTTTCCCTGACCGGTATAGACAGTGATCATTTATGTTCCTCTTCTCTGGCGAGGTGATCTAAACCAGTGTTCCAGCAATTCCGGGTGGCCGGCGAAGTTAAGGTGAAGGTAGGAAGCGATCAGGTTATCCTGAGCATACCCCTCCATTCGATCTGCCTGGTCACCTTTAAACAACTCGTAAGCAGCCGGAACGTCCGCCTCATAAGTGACTTTTGAATAATGAAATTCATGGCCTTGAACCACTGTTCCCCTAGGACCGAGAAAATTATCTTTCCGGAAAATCCCTCGTCGATAGCCAATTCCCTGTAAGCGTTTGGTCATTTCGGCTTTCATGGGAATAAGATCTGCCATCGGAAGTTCTTGTCCCTCAAAATCAGTAATTGACCTTCCTAGATACATGTATCCCCCACATTCGGCGTAAAGAGGTTTCCCGCTTGCCGCATAAGCGCGAAGGGAGTTTAAGAAAAGGGTATTTCTGCTCAATTCTTTAAGATGAAGTTCGGGAAAACCACCTCCAAGAAAAATCCCATCGAGGTTTTCCGGCAGAGAGTGATCGTGCAGGGGGCTAAAGGGCACAATAGTGCCATTTAAGCGTTCGGCTAAATCTAAGGCATCTTGGTAATAAAAGAGAAAGGCTTCATCCCAGGCTAAACCCAGACGGAATTTATCGCCTTGGCTTGGTTGAGAATGTGCTCCAGGGTTCGTGTTAGCAAAAACAGAGCGGTTAAGGTTAGGGGCACTAAGCATGATTCGTTCCACTTGATCCAGATCAATGTGGTCTGTGATGAGCTTAGAGAGTGTATCGATAAACCCTTCAAGCAATCCACCTTCCCCGACGGGAATTAACCCTAAATGTCGTTCCGGCAGATGAAGCGATGTTTCCTTTGGAAGTACGCCGAGTACAGGTACTTGAAGCTCTGAAAGTGCTTCTCTGAGAATTTTTTCCTGAGCAGTCGATTTTACCCGGTTAAGGATGACTCCTTGAAGGCTAACCTCAGGATCGTATGTTTTAAAACCGTGGACCAATGCCGCAACGCTGCGGGACATGGAAGAAGCATCGACGATCAGGAGAATGGGGGCATTGAGAAGTTTAGCTACATCTGCTGTACTTCCAAAACCTGCAGTTCCACTCATACCGTCAAAAAGCCCCATCACTCCTTCAATGACGGCCCAACGCTCCTCCGTACTCTGAACAAAGACCGAAGGAAGACGTTCTCCCAATAACCAGCGGTCAAGATTGCGGGATGGTCTTCCGGTTGCAGCGGTATGATAGCTGGGATCAATGTAATCCGGTCCGACCTTATACCCTTGAATTGGCCGCTGGCGTCTATTCAAAGCGGCCATTAATCCAGTTGCCAGAGTTGTTTTTCCCACTCCGCTATGCGTACCCGCTAGGACAATTCGAGGAATCTTCACATTAACTCTCCCTCTTCTTAACTCTTAAAATTTAGCAGATAACAATTCGTGTTTACCAGGAAATCATTGATATCCTGCCATAACTTTTGTTCAGTTATTATTTTTAAAAGGCCTTTAAACTTATCAAATAGGCTATGCTGAGCGCGGGCATAAGAGATAACCAAGTCGCAGTTCGAACCAGCCTTTGACAACCAACAATATCTGAAGAGCTTGATGGATGCAAGCTATCTCCCATTTCTGCCCGATGATGAACTTGTCCGTGATAACTATTGAAACCGCCAAGCTGAACTCCCAATAATCCGGCAACAACACTTTCCGGGTTTCCTCCATTGGGGCTGGGATGTCCGGCAGCATCCCGCTTCCAGACCTTAAAGGCTCTGCGGACAGGCATTCTCCTCAACCAGCCGGCTAAAAGCAAGATAGGTACGGATAAACGGGCAGGAAGATAATTTGCCCAATCGTCGGTTCGAGCTGAGAACCAGCCAAAGTCTTCATACTGCTCATTCCGATACCCAACCATAGAATCCAAGGTGCTAATGGCTTTAAAGGCCATTGCCAGAGGCGCACCGCCAAGAGCTGCATAAAAGAGCGGAGATAAAATTCCATCGACGAAGTTTTCAGCGAGGGTTTCAATGGTTCCTCGCACAATCTCTCCTTCGGCAAGATTCCCTGTGTCTCTGCTGACAAACCAAGAGAGCTTTTTCCGTGCTTCTTGGATATCCCCTTGAGTTAAGGGGATCAGAACGCTCTGTCCTGCATCTAAGAGAGATTTGCTCGCTAAGGTCGTAAATATGAAATAGGCACTGACTCCCAGTCCGAATATGGGATGGAGAAAATTCGCGCCTGAAATCAGCGCCCAAGTCACAAGATAACTTCCGCTCACGACGAAAAAGGTTAGCCCCCCCCCAAACCCGTCTCGCCTTCGAGGTTCCGTGATTAAGACGTCGCTCCAAGCAGGCTATGACTTTCCCGATAATCACAACGGGATGGGGCCAATTTCGCGGGTCCCCGATCAATTGGTCGAAGAGGAATCCGAAAAAAACTGCAAGTGTAAGAAAACTGATTTTTTCCGTCATCCTGTCATCCTTCTACCAGGTCGATTCTTTCAATGGTCTTTTGTACATCTGCCGAAGTTCTTAATCCCACATGTGATGATAAGCCCATTATTACCCGGATGCGCTCAAGATCGACGCTTTTACGAACCAAATCTGCTAATTCGTTAAAAGCGGATTCTCGCAGCGCCGCCTGAGATTGGGTCGCTGTACAGGGCCTTACGCGGTCTTTGCGCTGCCAGAGCCAATTCAAAAGAGACATTCTTAAACTATCATTATCAAAAATCCCGTGCAAATAAGTCCCATAAGCATTACCTGCCTGTAAACCATCAGGGTATGATACTCCGTTGGAAGTCAATTCAAAAAGAGGCTGATGTCCTTCATCAGGCATAGACCGTCCCATATGAATCTCATACCCTTCGACAGGCTCTCCCAAGCATGCTTGAAAAAAGCTTTGAGTCGACAGAATCGTCCCTTTGCTCTGGACAGTATGCTTCTGGGGATAAAATTCCGTCACCATGGGGAGAATTCCCAGTCCGGAAACTTCTTCCAGATCGGACTCTGTATGCAATGGATCTTTTACTAAGCGCCCCATGATTTGGTACCCTCCGCAGATTCCAATGATCGGGACATCCTCTTTCCAGAACTTATAGACTTGTGCACCTAATCCACTTTCGTGAATAAAACGCAAATCGGCAAGTGTGTTTTTACTTCCTGGAATAATGACAAGATCCGGGTTGCCTAAGTTATCGAGTTCCGTGACATAGCGTACAGAAACGTCGGGTTCGTCTTGAAGCGCATCAAAGTCTGTAAAATTGGAAATATACGGTAAGCGAATCACTGCGATATCCAGTTGATCGGCTGTGGATACGAAAGGCTTTTCTACTGCCTCATTGATAGCGACAGAATCTTCGTCCGGTATGCGTATTTTGAAATAGGGAACGACTCCAACGACAGGGATCCCGGTTCTTTCTTCAATAAAATCAAGAGCAGGCTGAAGCAGGGCAATTTCTCCCCGGAATTTATTGAAGATAATCCCTTTAATCAGAGCGCGTTCCTCTGGTTCCAGTAGTTCTAAGGTTCCGACGACAGAAGCCAAAGCTCCGCCGCGATCAATATCGGCGACGAGCAAAACAGGAGAGTTTGCTTCCATCGCGACACGCATATTGACGATATCGTTGGATTTTAGATTTACTTCGGCAGGACTTCCGGCGCCTTCGATAACGACAATTTCATAGTCATTGAGTAAACCGTGCAGGGCTTCTTGGGCATAGGGCCAAGTCATGCGCTGGTATTCCCCGTGATAACGTAAGGCTGTCACATTTCCCTGAGAGACCCCCATAATGACCACTTGAGAACCCGTTGGTCCACTGGGCTTAAGCAAAATAGGATTCATGCGTACATCAGGTTCTATTCCAGCGGCTTGGGCTTGAACTACCTGTGCCCTGCCCATTTCTCCCCCAGCCGCAGTGACGAAAGAGTTGAGAGCCATATTTTGCGCTTTAAAGGGACTCACTCTGTAGCCTTCTTGATAAAATATCCGGCAAAAAGCGGCTGCTAATACGCTTTTCCCTACGCTGGAAGAGGTCCCTTGGATCATAAGTTTTGCCGCCGGCGGTTTCTGTGTCAACATTTCTTCACCCTCTTTTCTAAGGTGGTGTAATTTAATCAATTACCCTCTCGCAACGCCGTATAAATTAAAGCATTAACGACTGTTGCTGCGAGTGGGCTTCCCCCTCGTGTTCCTAAAACAGTCACCGACGGGATGTCCTGACGTTCCCAAAGTATATCCTTCGACTCCTTTGCGCCGACGAACCCAACAGGAATCCCAATGATTAAGGCAGGGCGTGTCTCAGGCTGCTGAGCTAAACGAAGGACTTCGAGCAGAGCTGTAGGGGCGTTGCCGATGGCGACGATTGCCCCTTTTAGTCGCTCCGGATGCATTCGAAAAGCGGTCATCGATCGGGTGATTCCCCACTCTTTGGCTTGTTCAGCAATCTCTGGAGCATTTAGATTGCATTCAACCGATCCACCTAACATTTTAAGTTTCTCTTTGGAAATGCCGGCTCGGACCATTTCAACATCCGTTATGACGGTCGTGCCTTCTTTAAGAGCTTTAAGACCGCAATCAATCGCTTGAGGATGAATGGCGATGACCTGTTCTAAAGACGGATCTCCACTCGTGTGAATTAAGCGTTCAACAACAGGATATTCTTTGTTTAGCCACGGACGCTTGAGACCTGCGCGAATAATGCGCATGCTTTCCATCTCGATTTGACCGGGATCCAAGATAAACTCTGTCATTCTACTATGGCCTCCTTGATGCGTTCGCAGGCCAAACTTGCTATGCTGTCATCCGCTCCCAGTTCTTTGGTGTAGACAATTTCGACATTGGGATGTTGTGCGCAGAGTTCACTCAATTCTTCATGAATATCTATGGTGACGTGGATTCCCCGAAAAAGAAACAGAGGCATGATGACAATACGAGATGCGCCTTCGTTGATTTTTCCCGCCACTGCTTCTGGAAGGCTGGGGCGGTCATGGGCCATATAGGCAGGCGTTACTGGCTGTCCAAGTAACGAACTTACTTTCTCCGCGACCACTAATAGCCCTTGATTTGCTTCAGCACGACGGCTGCCGTGTCCTAAAAGAATGATCTCAGTTTTCATAAGAGTTCCTCCATCTGTTTTATAAACTCCGGAATTGAGCTGGACGATATGGTTTGGATGAGTCGACTATTGGAAATTTCAGTGGGTGGTCGTTTTAGAATTACTAAAGGGATGTTTAAAGAAAGACAAGCTTGAACTTTTTCTCCAGTTCCGCCCACTTGACCACTTTCTTTGGCGACCACAACCTCGATATTTAATTGTTTAAACATTGCTGCATCCCATTCTTCTGAAAATGGCCCTTGAGCAGCAATGATTTGATTAGGTCTAAACCCTAAGGCTTCACAGCGTGTCAAGACCTGAGAAGTCGGTAAGACTCGGATAAAGAGGATTTTGTTGTTCAAACAGGGTTGTGACGTCCAATCGGGCAAAGAATTGCTTCCAGTGGTAAGCAGAATGCGATTGCCTAGATTTGCAGCGGCTTGAGCCGCCGCAGAAATATTCTCAACCCAATGGATCAGGGGGTGAGCTTTAAGTTCAAGGGGTGAGCGCTGCCAGCGAAGGTAAGGTACTTTAAGTTCCGCGCAAACCCTTTGGGCCAGTTCTTTTACGCGCACTGCATAAGGGTGAGTGGCATCTACGAGGGCTGCATAGGAACCACTCTTTAGAAGATCCGTAAGAAGCTCTGCATTCATTGCACCTGAACGCGCCGACAGTCCTTGCTCTGACACCAGATCTGCTCCGTATGCGGTCAGGGTGGAAACAAGGACATCATGTCCCTGACTTTTTAAAGCTTCGGCCAGCTTGCGTCCATCCTCAGTTCCAGCCATGACTAAAAGCTTCACAGCTTATATCCTCGAGGTGTAACCATATAAGACCCGACAATACGAGTTTGAGAGTTCCCGATGATGACAGTTGTCAACATGTCAATGGGAAGATTTGTGAAATCAGCGAGGTTCGTAATTTGGACACTGGATTCCTCGCCGCGCAAGGCTTCCCGAACGAGGCCGACCGGAGTGTAGGGGTGACGAGAACGCAGAAGAATTTCCCGTACAGTTTCAATATGTTGTGTGCGCCCAAGGCTTTTCGGGTTATAGATTGCTAAAATGAAATCTCCTTCAGCTGCCAGGCGTACTCGTTTCTCGATGACTTCCCAAGGAGTCAGGAGATCACTTAAGCTGATCACTGCAAAATCGTGCATTAAAGGTGCCCCAAGCATAGAAGCCGCAGCGGATGCGGCAGTAACTCCCGGGATAATCTCGAGAGGAATATCAAGAAGTCCTTCTTGCTCCAAACACTCGATAATAATTCCAGCCATACCGTAAACCCCGGCATCTCCACTGCTCACAACGGCAACCCGATGCCCTTCCCCTGCCAAGCGAATCGCTTCTCGACAACGGTCAATTTCTTGCCGCATGCCTGTGGCAACCACTTGCTGATGAGTTAGAAAGGGTCGTATCAATTCGATATAAGTTTTATAACCAACGATATATTCTGCTTCATTTAATACGGACTGAACCCGAGCCGTCATATGATCGGCATCCCCAGGTCCAAGACCGACGACAAAGAGTTTTCCATGCTGATGGCTACTGTGACTCCCTGTCCCTTGATCTTGGGCAGAACTAGCCGTCCCCTGTGTGCTCCCAGTAAACTCGCTGCTTCGCATACTCCGTCCACTCCTATCGTTTCTTTTACAAAATTCGATCGACGCAACTTTTCTTGTTGGTTAACTTCTTGAAGCTCATCTGCCGAAAAGGTTCGGAACGGAACCCCGAGGTGTTCCGCCGCTTCCACCAGACCCATTTCATTGGATTTTAAATCGATACTGTAAATTCCGGACAAACCTTTCAAAGAAGCACCTATCTGGCCGAAGGCCCAAAAGATCCTTTCTAAGATTACTGAACTGGAAATCCCCCGGCGACATCCAACTCCGACACTTAAGACTGGAGGAATCAGATAGAGACAATCTTCTTTAATATGGTTGCTTGGAAATGCACTCAGAATTACATTGGCTTTATCATTCTCCTGAGCAGGTAAAAAATGATAGTGAGAATCCGTTACCCAAGCGTGTTCCGGTTCAAGAGGATAATCAGTGAAAACCTTGAGAAACCCCTGCTCTAAAAGTAAACGGTTGACGGCAGGTAAATGGTCGACAGGTTCAACTTTCCAACCAAACCTTCGAGCGTATTCATCAGGAGCCACCAAGCCACGGCCATCTGTAGCAGTGGTGATAACAGCTTGTGCCTTGATTTGCTGGGCAACCTGCCTGGCCCAGGCATTTGCACCGCCTAAATGACCGGAAAGCAAGGGAATCACGAACTTCCCTTCCTCGTCCAAAACTAATACGGCTGGGTCTCGGTCTTTTCTATCGATCAGGGGAGCTATTTGACGAACAACGATTCCTGTCGCCATCACAAATATGAGAACAGAATATTCTTGCCAGAGAAAAGGCACGAGATCACTCAAACGGCGAAATGTTCGCCCCTGCCAAAGACCCTGATTTTGACTATTATCCGAAAGTAAAGCTTTTTCATGGATGTAGAGCGCCCGAACCGCCGAATTTGGAAGGCCCTCTCCGATCCGTAAGGCCGTAGCCATCCCCCGGTCTGTTAGGGCTAATAGTGCTATATTCACGTGTCTGTTCCCTGGCGGTATTCATGGGTAAAGGACGGATCATAGAGCTTAGAACGGGCATACCCCCCTGTTGGATCTAAGAAATCTCCGACGAGGATTTGGGCTTGTTTTCTGATTCCCGCGGCTTTCACTTTGGCAACAATAGTTTCTAGGGTCCCGAACAGAACTTCTTCATCAGGCCAGCTGGCTTTGGCGACAACAGCAATCGGAGTAGAGGAAGAGTAGCCTCCCTCAAGCAGGGCCTCGACCACGGACCCCATGTCCTGGACACTCAGGAAAATCGCCATACTGGTTTGATGCTTTGCCAATTGGGCAAGTGCTTCACGCTCAGGCACCGGGGTTCTGCCGGCTAAGCGGGTGAGAATTAAGGTTTGACTGATATCGGGTAATGTGAACTCGCGTTTAACGGTTGCTGCAGCAGCAAAGACAGAACTAACCCCCGGAACCACGGAATAGAGAATTGAGTGTTGCTCTAAGTAGTCAAACTGTTCTTTAATAGCCCCGTACATGCTTGGGTCTCCGGTATGAAGACGAACAATCATTTCTCCATGCTTAGTTCCCTCGACCATTAAACTGAGCACTTCTTCTAGGGTAAGTGAAGCACTGTCATGACAAGGTGTTCCAGGTCGGCACATCCTAAGCAGTTCCGGATTAACTAAAGACCCGGCATAAATCACCCGATCAGCACGTTCCAAAGCCCTAGCCCCTTTAAGAGTGATCAGTTCTGGATCTCCTGGCCCGGCACCAACGAAAATTACTTCTCCACCAGCTTTATTTCGACTCACTGTTCTCCCTCCCTAATAACTCCTTCTTGACGAGGAGCAGACTGAGATAATCGACTTTATCCGACGCAAAATCTTGGGGTTTAGGTTCCCAGCGAATTTGTTCCCCAGGCTGACCCAAGCGTGTTAACAAAACAGCCTTTCTTTCCCGTTCTTCGAGCAGGGTTAATATTTCAGGAAGTCTGCGCGAAACTTTCATCAGAACTAAATTGGGGAAATCGAGAAACTGCCCCACATCATCTGTACTGGGCAAGATAAGAAGAGGCTCGTCCCCCGTGGCAAGAGGTAAATTAACCTTTGCTGCAGCAGCAGCCATCGCTGTAATTCCAGGAACGGTGGTAATTAATTCCCGAGGCAATTTTTCTTGAAGAATGTTGAGAAGGTAGCTGTATGTGCTATAGAGAGAGGGATCTCCCAAAGTGATAAAGGCGATGGATTTGCCCGCTTTAAGTTCGTTTAACAACGTCTCCGCTCCATCTTGCCAAGCTTTGGCTAAGACTTGCTGATCGGATGTCATCGGCATTTCGAGTTCGAGGAGTCGGACGTTGGCTGGACAATGAACCCTTGCGATATCCCAAGCGACACTTTCCCGTTCCATCTTCGATTTTGGAATTGCTACCAGATCCACAGCTTGTAAGACTTCGACTGCTTGGAGGGTCAAAAGACGAGGGTCTCCTGGTCCGACTCCAACTCCATAAAATTTACCCCACGTTATTGTCATGATATTACCCCTTTTCGTGCTGATAGTATAAAGACCGGATTTAAGGCTTGGGCCATATGCAGAGTCTGAACGGGCTGCCAACGGACCGCTTGAATAGAAACCACATCAATATCCTGGTAGTTAAGTTCTTTGAGCAATTTTAAACCTTGGGCCATAGTTTCGATGGTTACGGCTGTCATAACAATCCTTCCCCCTTCAATGAGAGGGAGATTTAGTAAAATATCCTGTAAACGACCATTGCTCCCGCCAATAATACAGACATTAACTGGAGGGAGTTCCCCGAAGACATCGGGTGCGGCTCCCAAGATCAGCTGAAGGTTAGGGACATGGAATTTTCGTTGATTTGCTAAAATCAGGGCCTGAGCTTCGGGATTATGTTCAATGGCATAAACAACTCCCTCTGAAGCGAATCCAGCAGCTTCAATACTGATGCTTCCTGTTCCCGCGCCAATGTCCACAACACAGTCGGATCTGGAAATCTGCGCTTTCGCAAGCACTTGGACTCGAATTTCTGACTTGGTCATCGGTACTTTGCCTCTTAAAAACTCTTGGTCGGGGATGCCGATTCGAAATCCAAGAGCCGATTCAGCGTTGTGCCTGGTTTCTGGCCTTGTTTGTGGAACCAATGTCGGATAGAGGATCATAATCGCATTTTTTAATATTGTTTGTTCCTGAGCCAAATGCTCTGCATCCATTGTGAGCCAGACTTCTTCGGGGTATGCAAGGGCATTGCCTACTGAAATATTAAGATTATAGCCTTGCTCCCAATAGAATTGAGCGACTTTTTGGGGAGTATTATCCCCGCCTGTCAAAACCCCTGTTGGACGAGTGATGATTTCGGGAAGCACCGATAATTCCCGCCCATGGACACTTACAAAGCTGGCCTCCTGCCAAGGAAGCCCTGCTCTGGCGAAGGCGAATTGGAGAGAACTGATCCCGGGATAGACTTCAATACGTTCTTCAGGAAATTCTTTTTTAAGTCTCGGCAAAAAACTAAAAAATCCTGGGTCTCCCGAGACGAGTACCCCTACCACATTTTCTTCCAAAAGAGCATTTTTGATCACTGAAAGGCTGGCGTTAAGATCACCTGACAGACAGTACTGGTTTCCCGAAAAATCAGGAAAGAGTTTAAGGGCTCGTGATCCTCCAATTAAAACATTGCAGTGCTTCACGAGTTCATTGATGGCCGGAGGCAACCATTCCGGCCTTCCAGGGCCAATACCGATCACCTGTATCATTCATTACCCTTCTTCCATAGGTTATAGAATCGGGTAGGAGGCTGATCATTAATTGATCAGCCGACCTCCCACAGCACCGTACGTACCGTTCGGTATACGGCGCTTCCAAAGTTTATACATTATTTCGCAGAATAACATTCACTAAAACTAAGGTATCCGATTCGTCTGAAACGCTCATTGGATAGAGCTTTTGTCAGAATAGGGCTATGGGCAACGCGCCAATAGCCTTTTCTTGTGTTTGCCCACATCCATGCTTGTTCCTTGGTAATGCCCGCTTTCTTCAGGTTCTCAAACCTTGTTCGGGTTTTCTTCCATCGCTTCCAAGTTGCCATTCGTATGCGACTTCTCGTCCATTCATCCAGGTCCTTGAGTAGGTTCTTTGCATCGGCAGGTTTGAAGTAATTCGTCCAGCCTCGTACTACTTGATTGAGTTTAGTTCTGCGCTCTTCGATTCCCATCCCATTGCTACGCCCAGTAACTCCTCGGATTTTATCCTTAAGCTTCTGGATGCTTTTTGGGTGGATTCTCAGGCGCCCTTCTCCCCTGTAAATGTAAAAGCTATATCCCAAAAACTTGACATAGTTTACATGAGCGACCTTCGTTTTCTCCCTATTTACCTTCAGAAATAGTTTCCCTTCGATATAAGGGAGAATGTGATCAAGTGTTCGTTTTGCCGCCTTTTTACTTTTGCAGAAGATCATCATATCGTCTGCATAACGTACAAAGTGGTGTTTCCGCTTTCCCAGTTCGTGGTCACATTCGTTAAGCATTATGTTGCCAAGTAATGGGCTCAGGGGGCCTCCTTGTGGTACACCTTCTGGACTTTCTTCAAACATTCCATTGGTCATAACTCCTGCTTTCAGGAATTTGTGAATCAGCGATACGACCCGGCCATCTCTTATCGTCTCCGACAAAATTTGGATAAGCTTACTTTGGTTTACCGTATCGAAATATTGGGCCAAATCCATATCAACTACATATTTGTAACCTACTGTTATATAGGTTTGGCATCTTCTTAATGCCCCATGGGCACTACGATTCGGTCGAAATCCAAAACTATTGTCTGAAAACTGTTTCTCAAAGATGGGACTTAGAACTTGAGTTATCGCTTGTTGAATTAACCTGTCTAAGACGGTGGGTATTCCTAGTTTTCTGGTCTTTCCGTTCTCTTTGGGTATTTCTACCCTCCGTACGGGTTTTGGACGGTATTTACCATCCCGGAGAGATTGCAATAGTTCATCCTTGTGTTCTTTCAAGAAGGGTAGAAGTTCATCTACCTGCATACCATCAATTCCACCTGCGCCCTTGTTTCTTTTAACCTGCCTATAGGCCTGGTTTAGATTTTCAGTGCTAAGGATTTGCTCAAGCAACCCATTCGTCTGCTCATTTGTGTTGGTGTTGTCGGTTTCAGTCATCTTAGGTAGCTCGCACACTTCTGCATACTCTTTCTGTTCCGCAGATACCCTTTGCAGATAGTCTTCAATTCGAAGTTGTCTGTGTTTTAAATTACCACTTTCAGTAACTTTCATTGACCCACACCTCCTTTGGTTCAGCCCTTCCGTCGGTGTCTAGATCACCTCTGTACTATGGCTTCTGCTGACTCCTCACGATAAATCTTGTTTCAACCGGGTTTCTTACTCTGTTTCCACCCGTCCGTGAGGCCTCCCACGGTAAGACGATTCACTTTCATTCCATGTACCCGCAACATTTACGCTGGCGTGTCTGTGTAGCTTTTGGGCTTTAACTTGTCGTGCAGTCTTACCCCACGTTTTGCGCCTGATGCTGTTCGTGTTCCTCGGGTCAGAATTTTGCCGCCGGCTTCCTTCAGATTCCACCTCACGATGGACACCCTTGCCTTAAGCTAATGGTTGGTCGCTACATACCCCCATATCGGACTTTCACCGTCTAGTTAATCGTCATGCGTGGCGCACACGAAAAACGAGCCCCTGAGCGGCTCGTATGGTTTACCCTTATAAACACACACATCTCCTATCGCTCGTAGGTTTGTGATTTACTTAAGGAAGGTTTCCTGACTTCAGATCATCATTCTTTCCGAATATCATAGCCAGAGCTAAACGATTCGAAAAAGAACTCCCTGTTCACAGTGGCGGGACCGTATCGGATTTTCACCGACTTCCCCTTTTGAATCCTCAATTGCAGAGGAGCCTTAAGTATTTCATATTGAATTGTCATGAATTCGACTTAAGTTTGAGTATTCTATAAGTATATACTAAATTCCTCTTTTTCAAAGAATTTAAAAATAGAATGACAAATGTTTTGATTTAAGTCATATAAAGGTAAAAAAGTTTGCGTATCATTATTGATTATTACCTTATTTTAAATATTTTACCAAAAAGAAACTATCACTTCAATGATAGGTGCAGAATAAAATATCATGCATAAGCGTGCAAAGAAAGGAGCTCATGATAAATGCCCAAAAACAAAAATATCGGTACGGTTGCAATAGCTGCACTCGTCGGAGGAGCGGCAGGAGCCTTTGTCAGCTTAATGATCGCCCCAAAAAGCGGCAAAGCATTACGCAAAGATATTCAAAATAAAGCCGAAGTTCTTATCGAACAAGTAGAAGATTCTACATCTCAACACGCGGAGGTACTAAAGCAAAAAAGTACTGACCTAATTAATAAAGGAAAGAAAATAAAAACAGATCTCCAAATGCTATTTCACGACTTAAGACCTAATAAAGTTGGCTACATTGATCTTGCTCAGTCTGTTCCTGAAGAGACCTCTGCGGAGCCAGAAATTCAAATAAATCCTGTTGAATCCTCAGAAATAGCCCATCCAGACGATATTGAAACTCTTCCATAATGTTTATGTTTAACACAATAAATAAAAGGAAGCCCTGCGCTCTTGCGTCTTGGAGCTTCCTTTTATTTACTGTGGCTATCAGGGAGTCCGTTAAGGGTCGACAGACCACGTCCAACCCTGATCTTTCATAATTTCTTCCGCTGTCGTGTCCCAACCGATGGGCTGCCCATTCAGCAGGGTCATAATTGTTCCGACTTTCAGTCGATCAAAGGTGAAGGCTTGAGCACGTTTACTGGCCAAGTGAGCTAATTGATGGAGCAGGGTCTGCTGACCCAGATTTAAAAGTTCTATAGTGGCCCCTTCGGTTGTTGGAAACTCGGCAAGATACTTTAACGTGTCAGTCTTCATTCCGGCAAGTGCAGCATGGGCCAATAACACTTCCGTGCGGGCATCAGCAACACGATTGTGAGTATGGAAAATCCCGCCGGCGACTTTAATTAACTTACCAATGTGCCCCAATAAAATGACTCCTTCGATCCCCCGATAAGCAGCTTCTTCGAGTAGAAACCCTACAAAATTGCTCATTTGGATAACAGCCTCGGTCGGAATTTTAAAACGTTCTGTTGCGACTCGAAACCCGTAATGCCCAGGAGTCAGAACAATCGTTTTATGTCCGTAAGCTAAGGCTTGGTCTAACTCCGGTAAGATCGAGGTTTTAAAGGCTTCTTCAGACATCGGACGGACAATCCCGCTTGTCCCTAAAATCGAAATTCCTCCGACGATACCCAACCGAGGGTTGAGAGTGTGCAAGGCGGCTGTCTCTCCTTCAGGAACTTCTATCGTGATTTCAAGCTCGTCCTGGGGGAAAACTTCTCGTACAGCGTCCCGTATCATAGCTCGCGGGACCGGGTTGATGGCACTCTCCCCCACAGCTTGAGCCAATCCTTTTTTAGTAACGGTTCCTACGCCCTGCCCCCCCCGAATATGGACATCCCCTTGAGATGAAAGACGACGCACCAAAGCACGAATCTCCAAACCGTCCGTGATATCTGCATCATCCCCGCCATCCTTTAGAATACACGCTGTGGCCTCTGAATTTCTTAGTTTTCCAGAATGGATAGGCATCGTTAAACGTGCTTTATTTGGTAACGGAATTTCCACATGTTCGGGCAAACTATCTCCTTGAAGGAGAAGACATGCTGTTTTAGCAGCACCAGCAGCACAACTTCCGGTCGTATATCCCTCCCGCCAGGTATGTCGATCTTTATTTCGAGCCATAATCTTACTCCCATTTCAAAGTTTTTCCTAAGTGTCAAACTTTGGAGCGTTCAAGAAGCTCCTCTATCTTATTCGGCCAAATAATGTGCCAATTCTAATAAGCGATAAAGAAAGTATAAGTTATGATCTACTGAAGTGCAACTGATTATAAAACTCCAAGACGCAGTTTAAAACGCGCAAAAATTGCTGCCGTCGTTGCTAAGATAATAAGAAATATTGTCCAGAAGTCTCTTAAGGCAAAGGATTTTTCGCTACTGGGAGACCAAGCCCGGGTCATTCCGTACCCTCTGTTAAGCATAGCCATGGATAAGGAATTGGCCATTAAGATTGAATTAATAAACAAAGGAATCATAATTGGTATATAGGAGCGAATCGAGCTGGCTATACCCTTGTCATTGAATTTTGTTCCTCTTGCTTTTTGCGCTTCCATAATAAGCCGACGTTTTTTATCTAATGTTGGTATAAAGCGTAGGGCAGTTGTAATCATCATGGATATCTCTGCAGGAACCTTCATCCTATGAAAGAATTGAGTAAAATCTTCCATAGATGTTGTTGAAGTTAGTATTGAGGAAGCTATTAACATGCTCCATAAGCGGAGAAGAAATGTTGTACCGAGCAAAAATCCCCCAATCGTTGCCCCGAAGCGATTACCGGGTAAAGCATAGAAGAGGATTTTCTGACTGGAGGCCTGTTCGAAGTGCTGAGGAGGCAAAGAAAATCCTGTGATAAGAATAATTGAAATAACGATTGGCATTAAAGGAATTATCATTCCTCCAATCTTCTGCAGAGGAATATTTATCCATAAAGCTAACAGACTGGCAATAGCTAGGATTACAAGCTGATAAAATGGATTTTGAAACAAAAAAGAAAGAATTATAATTCCTAAGAATCCAAGCATTTTCGCTCGAACATCTAAACGATGGATAAGCGTATCTCCTGGTGAGTAATCCATAAACATTATGGCGTTTCCCCGCTTTCAAACAGTGCCGTGAATTCCTTTGGCTCGAGCAGAACCTCTTGTAATAAGATGTCACTCAAACGCAAGGAAAGCCGACAAAGCTGAGGTGGAACTATTGCGGCGTCAAGGAGAACCTTTTCGTTGGCAAAAACTTCATGGGGATGCCCATCAAGCAAAATATCACCCTCTTTTAAGACAATCACACGTTGAGCATATTGAGCAACGAGGTCCATGTCATGGCTGATCATGATAATTGTGGTTCCAGCAAGATGGAGTTGGTGGATCAAGGTCATGATTGCCTGAACCCCAGACCAATCTGAACCTGTCGTCGGTTCATCAATGATCAGAATTTGAGGTTTCAATACCAGGATTGAAGCCACGGCGATCATCTGCCGCTCCCCTTTTCCTAAAGTGAAGGGGTGAACATTACGATATTGCTCCAAACCGGTATCTTCAAGAACTTGGTTAATCCGTTTTCGGACTTCAGGACCTCTAAAACCTGCATTTTTCAAACCATATTCCAGCTCTTTCTCAACGGTGGCAGAAAAAATCTGGTGATCTGGGTTCTGAAATACATAGCCAACGGTTCTGGCTAAATGAGACGTATCATACTGCTTCGTATTCATACCTCGAATAATGACGTCTCCCCGTGTTGGTTTCAAGAGTCCATTCAAATGTCTGACTAACGTGGTTTTGCCGGCACCGTTTTGTCCAATTAGGGCCACAAACTCGCCGCTCTCTATCGTTAGGTTTATGCTCCGCAAAGCAGGCTGATTTGAGTTATATTGATAAAAAAGATCGTTAATCTGCACAGCTCTTTCTCCCTGAGAGGAGCTTAATTCTTTTTTCCGTAACGGTAGGAGTGGGTTACTTTTGTGCTGACCATGGTTGGAGAGCAAGGTCCTGATTAAGTGTTCCGCAGACGGTAGGTCTAAAGGGATAGCGTCGATTGAAATCCATCCTTTTTCATAGAGGTTCCAGCCCATAAGACTGACGGGTAAGGGTTTAATTCCATACTGTTGCAGGAGAGGAACATTGCGAAAAAGTTGAACAGGTTCACCACGCCAAATTATTTCTCCTTGATTGATTACGACGACCTCATCTGCCGTTTTGAGCACATCTTCGCTGGAATGTTCGACCAACATAATGGTTAAATCCTTCTTCCTGCGCAAGTCATCTAAGGTCGTGAAAATTTCTGATCGACCTATTGGATCGAGTTCCGAGGTCGGTTCATCGAGCACTAAGATTTCAGGTTCCATCGCCAGGACTCCAGCAATCGCCAAACGTTGTTTCTCCCCACCGGATAACTCTTCTGTCAATCGTTGATTATAGCCTTGAAGTCTTACTTTCTCTAAAGTACCATTAACTCTCTGTTGGATCTCTTCTAAAGGTACTGAAATGTTACGGGGGCCAAAAGCGGTGTCTTCCTCCACCGTTCGACCAATAAGCTGACTCTCCGGGTCCTGGAGGACGAGCCCCAAAAATTTGGACATCAATTGTACAGGAGTCTTCCTTACATCCTGACCGGCCACGACCACTTGACCTGTCAGCTTACCTTCAAGAAGTTGTGGAATCAGCCCGTTAAGACACAAACTAAGGGTCGTTTTTCCTGCTCCGGTTTCTCCCATTAAAACGATGAACTTTCCCTTTTCCACGGTTAAGGATATGGTTTTTAAACTTGCTTCTACAGCGTTTGGATAATAATATGAGACATTCGTAAGTTCAATGGCATTCTTATTTTCTAAGTCTTTGTCAGCTCTTTCAATTCCCACGGTTTCTAAGGTTTCCTCCTTATGAGTTTAAATTAAGCGGCTTCCCTTAATGGCTTTATAAGCAATCGCGGAAACAATGACATTAAGTGCTGATCCGACGACGAGAAAAGGCAGTACTCCCAGAGCGCCCCCCATTCCCATGATGGGAACCATGGCAAAAGAAGATACAACCCCATTGAGGATGATACCTACGATGACTGCCGGTATAAGACCCAGCGTTTTGTTTACCCAGCGATAGGCCAAAGCCCATAAAGCCATCTGGAAAGCAATATAAAGATGGACAGGAATAGTTAAAGGGAATCCGACCACCGCCGATGTTAACAAATGCCCAAAGGAAATAACAACCGCACCTTCAATGCCTCCAAAGGCTAAGGCACTGAAAAATCCTGGAGCTGAATCCATGCCAATTGTTCCGACAGGACTTGGAATTTTAATCAATGCACCTACAGCACTTAAGGCAATGAAAATGGCCATGATGGAAAGTCTTTTGACATTCCAAGCAGAAAGTTTAACTTCCTTAGATTCGGTGTTAATTTGACTCATAAGTTTACTCCTCCTTAAATTAAGTGGTCGTTTCAGTAGAAATAAGTAAGTGATGCTCTTTAATAAAAGTGGTTAGACTAGCGTTCCAATCTTATGAATAGGTAGTTGTTTAAGATCTGAAAAAACAAGATTTGTAACCGGGCGAGGCGACGAAATGATTAGGCAGGTAGAAGGTCCGGCCGATTTGTCCATATTTAAGCTACAAGACGGGTAGAACAACAGCCGGCTATGGCTATTTAAGGCAAGCTGCTCTGCCTCCGTGCGGATTCCTCTCGATCCAACGGGTATCATGTCATGAATTTCTGAGATTCCTAAAAGCTTATTCAGATGCTTTATCTGGATAATTTCAGGATCCTCAGGGTTACTGGCTTCAGGGCCAACTTTGGGCAGACCTAAACAAAAGACGTCATCTCCAGGTTGGGAAGTTCCAAGCCGCAATTGATGTTTCATTACTATTCCTACGACACTGATACCGAGTGCAGTTTCTTGTGTCACCATGTTCTTTTCTGTGCTGATGGCTAAAGGGAGTGCCAGACCGGCGGATATCAGCTCTTCCTTCACCCCCTTTAATAATTCTTCACCTGTCGGGTATGGTTCATTAGAAATCGCCACGGTCATGACCTTAGGCGTCGCTCCCACGGCTAAAATTTCCAATAAGGCTACTCGTGCCGTCAGCCTCCCTGTGATGGACCAGGCAACCTGAACTATGTCAAAACTTTTTAGGCCAATCGCCCCGCAGGAATCACAAGAAGCTACAAGATATTGTTCTGGGTTTATCGAAACTACTTCGATATCCCGCCCCTGATATCCCAATGTTTCCACCCCCTTTCCTATAAAAAACAAAAGTTCACAATCAATTTTCTAT
Organism: Desulfosporosinus paludis; assembly: GCF_045689965.1. NCBI lineage: Bacteria > Bacillati > Bacillota > Clostridia > Eubacteriales > Desulfitobacteriaceae > Desulfosporosinus > Desulfosporosinus paludis. The sequence goes on along the minus strand of NZ_CP144211.1, from coordinate 5,126,426 downwards.
CCTTTATGAATAAGAAAATTGACCATGAACTTTACCTTGATCCAGGTCACTTACATTATAGGCAGGTCTCCTGACTTAGAATCAGCAACTTATACCCCTTCCCGGTTTCCCAGTGGTTAATGTACAAGTCTCCTCTTTTACAGTGGTGGGTCCGTCCGGGATTTTCACCCAGTTCCCTATTCTCCCCATTTAAGGGCACCTATAAAAATAATTATTGAATTAATCGTATTTTAATCCATGAAGGACTAGATTACAAGACTTTTTTGAATCTTCTTCCGCGTCGTGACTAGTGTATTTCAGTGTACCTAACCTTTGTAGCGATTTCGTATAACCGCCAGCTCTTTACGGCGTTTACCAAACTCTCGAACTTGATCGTTCAACCAGACCTGAAAATGTTCTTTCAAATCACTTTTGTTAAAGCGACTGGCTTTAGGACCAAACTCCCAATGCAAATTCGTTCCGTTGTCCAATGAACGAATCTCCGCTTCCTGACCGCAAAACGGGCAGACAGCATGATTAGGTCTGGGGAACTTCCAGAGGTCGGACCAACAGGTAGGACATTGACCGGCTTCTAATGGGCGAGGTTCACCGAATAACGAGTTTCCAAGAGCTTGTATTCGTTCCTTCACTTCTGACTGTAATAAAGCCTCACCGGGCAGGGCGCCAATAAACATATGGGCATCTTTAACCTCCAGACCCAGAAATCGAGCATTGGCGATTAAAGCAGATAGGGTATACCCTTCCCAACCTTTGATTCCTGCAGTACCAATGATCACACAAGGTTTTCCCCAGATTTCATCGATATGTTGTGCAAGGGCGATAATCCTATCACCTAACAGTTTGGTTATCCCAGCAGGGCCTAAGGCGTAGCATGGAGCTGATAAAATGATTCCATCAGCTTCTTTTATTCTTTCGAATACTGAATATAAATCATCGATAAGAGGACATGGTTGATCTGGGACTAAACAGGCATAACACGCTTTGCAGGGCCGAAGGTTTAATTCTGGCAGCTTGAGAAGATCAAGTTTTACTTCTTCTCCAATTGAGGCAGCCGTTTCTTTAATTAAGATTTCGCCATTGGCCAATTTCCTTTGCGAAGCAACTATTCCTAAGATCTTTTTCATGATATCTCTCCTTCTAGTCTATAGTTCGCGCAACTTATAATAATTCAAAAAGTTTTTTGTTAGGTATAATGCTTTAAAGTAAAACGTTATACCATTATTATATCATTCACTCCTCTATGTAAATATATGGATTTATAAAATCTAACGATCTGGAGATTATAATAGAGAATTTTAATTTAAGGAGGAATTTTAATATGTCTGGACAAGCTAAGAAAATGCCTCAGCCTAATGGTGGAATTAAATGTCTTGTTAACACCTGTCATTACTATGGTACAGGGGATCATTGTCATGCGGATAAGATCGAAGTTCAATCCCCTAATGCCCAAAGCACTGAGATGACAGACTGCGCAACGTTTCTTCCAGAGTAATTCAAAATTAACTTTTTCAACAGAATTTTTGAATTATAAGTATAAGGCTTGCTCGAAAAGACAAGCCTTATACTTTTGCATTTTTTCCTGCCTGTAACATTTGGGTCAGTATTTGCGTATTAAGGGTGGAGAGGTTACCTTTTACCTGAAATACCAGATGTACTTTGGCAAATGATAAAAGGAGGAAAAAGAATGTCCAGACGTTTGTATAGATCTAGTCACGACAAGCAGCTTGGAGGGGTTTGTGGCGGGATTGCGGAGTACTTAGACCTTGATCCTAGTCTTGTTCGGATAGGAGCTTTACTTCTTCTCCTGGTAGGGGGGACAGGTTTTCTGGCTTATCTAGTAGCATGGTTCATTATTCCAAGTGATAAAGCGTAATAAAAAACTAATCAAAACTTTATAGAATTTTAGAATGGCTGGGAAAAATCAAAATGAGATTTCCTAGCTGTTTTTCGTTTGATTCTCTCCTTGTTGAAGCATAAACATTTTATGGTACAATCCTTCTTTGGCCAAAAGTTCTGCATGTTTACCTCTTTCTGCAATTCTCCCGTGGTGGAGTACTAAAATCAGATCAGCGTCCTGAATGGTCGAAAGTCGGTGGGCGATAGCGATGGTTGTACGACCTTTCCGCATTTTATTTAAGGCAGTTTGAATCGCTTCTTCCGTTTCTGTATCGACGTTTGCTGTTGCTTCATCTAAGACTAGAATTTTGGGGTTACCGGCTATGGTTCGAGCAAAACAGATTAGCTGACGTTGCCCATTGGACAAGGTTGCCCCTCGTTCCCCACCGGTTCTTGAAATCCTTGGGGGAGTTTTCGTATAAATTCCTCTGCTTGAACAAAAGAAAGTGCTTCTTCAACCTCTTTCTCTTGGACAGTTGGTCTGGCCAGGGCAATGTTGCTCGAAATATTTCCCACGAATAAAAACGGGTCTTGAGCTACAAGGCCCACTTTACTTCGCAGTTCCTGATCAGACACCTCAGTAAGAGGGATCTCGTCTATAAGAATCTCCCCCCGAGTGATGGGATAAAAACGCATGAGGAGATTAGCAACAGTACTTTTACCGCTGCCGGTGTGTCCGACTAAAGCCACTGTTTGACCAGGATAGGCGGTAAAATTGATGGATTGCAAGACATCAGTCCCACCATGTTCGACACCGTCATAGGAGAAACTGACATTCTTAAATTCTATCTTTCCCTGATCAATGAACTGTAAAGGGTTCGAGCTGACGTTTGCCGCTATTCGTTGATCATCTAACAATTCAAAAACTCGTTCAGCGGCAACCAAGGATTGCTGGAATTGAGATAATCTCTGCATCACCATGTTAATGGGTTCAAAGAAGCGATCAAGGTAATTGATAAAGGCGTAAAGCACACCGATTTGAATGGGCCCAAACAGCGATCTGAACCCGAAATAATCTAAAACGAGGATGAGAGCAAAGGTATAGATCAAGTCAACGGCCGGACGAACAAAAAGACTTTCCAAGCGGATGTTGGTTATCGCTGCCCGATAGTAGGCATTATTGATTGCTTGAAATTCAGCGCGGAAACGTTTCTCCTGCCGCATGGCCTGAATGATAAACATGCCTTGTATCGATTCATTTAGTTTAGCATTGAGGTGGCTTAGCTCTTTGCGCATGGTCCGATAAACCTTGGTGCTGACTCTCCTGTATAGATACATCAGACCGATAACTATAGGAAGCAAAACCAGACAAAAGGTTGCCAGCCGTATATCCAAACAAAACATTGCCGCAAAGACCCCTAGTATAAAGACAATATTTTGGACAAGGGCCGACAAAACTCCGACGAATAGTTCTTTAATAGCTTCAGTATCGTTGGTTATCCGAGAAATTAAGGCGCCGGTCGGTGTCTTGTCAAAAACTTTGAATTCCAGATGCTGAACATGGGTAAAAACATCAATCCGCAGTTGTTGGACTACCTTAAGGGCTATTTGATTGAAGCTGACCAACTGACGGTAATGTAATCCGGCAGAAAGAATGTTTAGGCCTAAATATCCGGTTCCAAGCAGCACGAGAGTCGGGCGGTCAAAGGAGCGCGGGACCAAATGCTGATCGAGGAAAATTCTGACCAGAATTGGACCAATGACATCGGCAAACGTAGCCAGTAAGAGGATTAAGGAAGCAAGCGTTAAGGTTTTTTTGTGGGGAATTAGATATCTCAGCAAGCGTCGAATCACCATTTTAATTGCTCTCCCCTTCTTCGATCAACGATTCTATCTGTTGACTTCGATAAGTTGAGGCGTACCAACCGTCGAGTTCCATGAGTTCCGAATGGGAACCTTGCTCAGAAATTTGCCCTTCTCTAAGGACGATGATCAAATCTGCGTGCTCAACGGCACTTAAACGATGGGAGGATATAAAGGTCGTTTTTTGAGTCCGAATTTCTCGCAAACCCTGTAAGATCGATTTTTCTGTCTTGGCATCTACTGCTGATAAAGAATCATCTAATATGAGTATTTCTGGTTCCACCAAGATAGCTCTAGCTATCGATATCCTTTGCTTTTGGCCTCCGGACAGGGTGACGCCCCGGTCTCCGACTAGGGTGTTATAGTTTTCTTCAAAACGCTCAATATCTTGATGTATATCTGCAATTCTTGCTGCCCTATGAATTTCGGCCAAGGAAGCCTCTGGTTTTCCAAAGGAAATATTTTCGGAGATTGAGGTAGAAAAGAGAAAATGATCTTGAGGCACATAGCCGATGGCCCTACGTAATGCATCTAATGTGAGATCGTAAATTGAGGTTCCGCCGATTTGAAGGTCCCCGCTGGAAAGGTCAAACTCTCGCAGGAGAAGTCGCAGGAAGGTTGTCTTGCCACTCCCCGTTTTGCCAACAACCCCTAAAGTTTGACCAGACTGTACCAGGACATTTATGTCCTTTAAAACGGGCGTGCATGTTCCGGGATAAGTAAACGAGGCTTTCAAAAAGGCGACATCCCCAATGGGAAAAGAGGATCTTGCTCCTTCTTGTTCGCGAATTTCCGAGTTAATGTTCAGTAAACTATGTACCCGGTCATAAGAAGCTCTGCCGCGTTCCAGGATGTTAAATAGCCAGCCAAAAGCTAACATAGGCCAAATGAACTGTCCCAGATAAATTGTAAACTGAGTGAGTTGACCAAAGGTCAAACTTCCTTTAACCACATCATTGGCCCCAAAAACAAGCGCCAGAAAAAATGAAAACCCGATAATCAACTGGATCGTAGGATCAAAGAGCGCATCCACTTTGGCAACGGCGATATTCTTCTCAACGACATCTGCAGACAACGCCCGAAAGGCTTCTATTTCTGCTTCTTCTTCCCCGAAAGCCTTTACCACTCTAACTCCGGTGATGTTTTCCAGTACTTTATCATTAAGATCGGAGAAGGCCGCTTGTGCTCGATGAAATCGTTTGTGGAGCATCGTACCATAGCGGCTGGTAGACCAAGCCATTAACGGCATGGGCAATAAGGTGATTAGGGTAAGCTTCCAACTGATAAATATGGCCATGGAAAGAATCACCAGGCCGCCAGTTGTCAGGGAATCCACCAGGGTCAATACCCCCATACCTGCTGTCGCTTCTATGGCTTGAATGTCGTTGGTTGCATGGGCCATTAAATCACCGGTACGGTGCTGTTGATAAAATTGCGGAGACATGAGGGTGAAGTGATCAAAGAGTTGTTTTCTCAACAATCTGCTTAAACGGCTTGAGGCGCCAAAAATCATTAATCGCCAGGCAAAGCGTAAACTATAAACTAGGAATCCTGTCCCTACAAGCAGCCCACTCCATTGAAACAGGGATTTTGAAGTTAAACTGCCGTGACTTACGCCGTCAACAATCACTCGTACCACGTAAGGCGGGAACAAATTGAGCAAAGCAACAAAGACTAATACAATGATCCCTAGACCGTAGCTTTTTTTCTCTAATTTAAAAAACCACATCAAATCTTTAAAAAGACGCATATTCTCTCCTCTCGTATTAGGATAATAGTTGTTAATTGTCGACAACTATTCTATTCCTAGTAAAAGAAAGTTTGCAGCATTGATGGCTAAAATTATAACATAAAAGGGCTTGTCTGTTCCTCAGTTGATTGAGCTAGAACTATAGAAAGTGCTCCTTGAAGATTTAGGAAGCCTCTCACTCCTGAGCGGATTGAGAGGCTTCTGGATACTAGTACTTGTTGTTTAAGGCCTGGATGAGGTTAATTAGAGTAATTGCCTGGTGCGAAGTATGCCAGACTACATTCTTATTGTTCAAGAGGATTACTTGAGGGGATTCATGCTTGACGCCTAAATCCTTAGCAGCTTGATTTGAAACTGAACGAGACTCGATAACTTTGATCATGGCAACTTGGACATCATCAGAAGTTTGTTGGATGTAATTTCTGACTTCCTGCCAGGCATGTGCACTGATGGGACATTGAGTGCTATGTTTAAAAATCAGAACCTTCCGACGGCAAGATTCCTCCAGGGCTGCTTCTAAATCTTGAGACGTGGTTAATTCCTTTAATTCAGCCATAAATTCAACTCCTTTAGTATAAGGCAGTATATCAAAACACTGCTGGATTCCCCGTCTAGCTTAAACCTAATCCTCAATTCTTAATCTCAAATGGCGAATACCGGTATCCTTCCGATTAAGGTTTTCTCAAATGTTGCCAACGGCAAAGGACAGTTTCCAGGAGATCAACAATGATGAACAAACCTACACCTAGTAAGGCCATCATGATAATTCCGGCGAACATTTCATCCGGTGCAGCCCGACTCCAGGCATCCATAATGAAATAGCCCAGGCCTTCTGTGGTTGCAAAGGATTCAGCAAAGAACAAAACTGCGATAGCAGTTCCCATGCTAAGACGCAAGGAGGTCAGAACATCCGGTAAACTTGCCGGCAAAAGTACATAGCGATAGACTTGTCCTCGGCTCCCTCCTAGAGAACGCAGAGAAGATATTGTTTCTGCAGGTACTTTACGCACAGCATCCCGAGTCGTAACCAGAATTTGAAAAAAAACAATAAACGTAATTAGGAAAATTTTGGATTGATCTCCCAGTCCCAAGAACAAGAGAATTAAAGGAAGAAAGACAATTTTCGGGATCGGGTACAGAATATAAATCAGAGGGGCTAAGAAACGATCAATTCGTCGTTCATACCCCATCATTAAACCAAGGGGAAGTCCGAGAAGCAAAGAAATTAAAGTCGAAGCCACAACTCGATAAGTACTGACCCAAAGGTGTTTCCCAAGATTGTCATTCAATAAACGTGCCGTAGCTCTGATTGCAGATCCAGGTGTTGGAAATAGTGGTGTTTTTAAGGCCCAAGAGGCATACTGCCAAAGTATAAGTAAAAATAACCCAGCCCCGAAATATCCTAAAAGTTGTTTTTGAAGCTCTCTTTTGCGGTGGGTCATTCTGCGTTTCCTCCTTCTAAAAGAGAGCGAATATAACTTGCCTTCTGAAAAAACTCAGAGGATTGACGATAACCATTTTGCCCGACTTGAGGATTGAGGATTTCTCCCACGATTTGAGTAGGACGTCCATTTTTAAGGACAAGGATGCGGCTTCCTAAAAATACGGCCTCTTCTATACTGTGTGTTACCAGAACCGTCGTTAATTTCTGCTCTTGCCAGATTTCCAATAAAAGTTTCTGGAGCCGTTCTCTGGTCAGAGCATCGAGAGCAGATAATGGTTCATCCATCAGAAGTAAATCAGGTTTTAACGTTAAAGCTCTGGCTAAAGCAACTCTTTGTTTCTGCCCGCCGCTTAGTTGGCTGGGAAAATGATGCTTTACTTCAGTCAGGCCCATTTTGTGGATCATTTCATTGACAACGCTTTGGTAAATCCTTTTAGGCTGATGCCGTACTTTTAGCCCTAAGCGGACATTCTGCTCAACATTTAGCCAGGGAAAGAGCCCATATTCTTGAAGAATTATGGCCGTCTTCTGTCGAGTCCTTTTCAAAGGTTCTCCCCAAATTCTGATTTCTCCGCCGCTGGGTTGTAATAACCCAGATAGAAGATAAAGAAGAGTGCTTTTTCCACACCCTGACGGGCCAATCAGTACGAGGCTTTCCCCAGGAGCAATGTTTAAATTAAAATCGGCGTAGACTTTGACCGGTATTGCCCCTTGTCCATAGGCCAGATCGCAATTCACTACTTCAATCACTGGTCACTATCTCCTTATTCCTGAAGTCGGGAGTCCGAGGCCGGAGGCCAGATTTGAGGTAAGGTTCTATGGAGCCTATATTGCGTTATTGGGGCAGAAGACTGCTGTCTACAAGATCCTTATAGCTATAGGCTTGAGGAATAAGTTTCTTATCCACCATCCATTTCATCACACTATCAATTTCATCTTGTGTAGGCAATTGGAGTTTAGAAAAGGTTGGAGTTTTGTAACTTTGTTGAATATCAGACGGAATTTGAGCTTTTTCCAAAAACAGACTATGATATTGGTCGGGATGATTGCTCAAGGCCTGTCCGGCTAGGCCATAAACTTGAACGGCAGCTTTTATGCCCGCTGGGTTATCTTGAATGCTTTTGGTCCTGAACAAGAACACAGTTTGAGATATGTTTCGATAGGTGTCATCGGCAATTAAATGTGCTCCCTTGGCTTCAGCTAGTGATGCTAAAGGATCTGGCAAGCAGGCGGCATTAATCTGATCCGAAAGCAACATGTCAAGGCGTACGGGCATTTTGGGAATGGACATTTTTTTGACATCCTTTAACGTAACCCCTTTATCGCCGAGCATCTGATCACTTACATAATCAATAATTGAGTTTTCAGAGATTCCCAATGTTGCTCCTTTTAGGGCATTTAAATCTCGGATATTCGATTTCGGTGACGACAGAATGGCAAAACGACCTTCTTTTGGAGTTGCCCCGAGACCAATGGCCGCAATTTTTACATCAGTTCCGCCTTTCTTTAACAAGGCCACGGCAACCATATCTGCAACTTCGCCATCAATTTGACCGGCTTGCAAAGCTGTGTCACGTTCCACAGCGCTGGCGAAATTGACCAGCTGAACTTGAACGCCTTCTTTCGTGTATAACCCATCCTTTTCCGCAACATAGAATGGCAGGTTATCTTCAATTGGCAATACCCCGATTTTTACAGGTTTACTTGCCGCTGTCGAAGGTTGATTTGTGGAGGACGAGGGAGCAGTTGCGCATCCTGAGGCCAATAAAGTTAAACCAAGGACAACTGGGATTACTTTGAACCAGAGACTTCGTTTTTGCATGTTTTCTTGACACTCCTTATTTCTTAATCGTTCATTTTTACAGCATAACTTTTATTATTTCGACAGATATATTTATATTCCTTTTTTGCTTTCCGTTTACTGGTCAGCAAAATACGCGTCTAAAATCCACGTCTAAGACACCCACTTCGACAAAGTGGGTGTTGGGTTCTGTTTTAGTAAGGACAGACACCTTAGTTCATTGTCTCGACTCAACTTGTTCGGTTTTCTCACTCAAACAAGTCATAGAAGCAGGAGACAGGACTGCCAGTACGCCGCCTAAGACCACAAATAGCCCTCCTGCCATTTGTAATAGTGAGAGATGTTCACCAAACAGGAGGACGGCTAAACTCACAGTCATGACCGGTTCTAAAGTGCTGATAATTGAAGATGAAGTAGCTCCGATCAGTTTCATACCTTGAAAAAATGTCAACATGGCAATGATCGTAGAAAAGAGAGTTATTCCGCCTATCCCCAGCCAAGTCCCCCATGACAGGGTCCAAGTCGTTTCACCGATCGCTAGTCCTACAACTCCATAAGTCACAGCAGCTGAAGTAGAAATGATAGAGGTACTTACTAATGGAGTTGTTGTCTGTAAAATATGATTTCCAAAAAGAATGTAAATAGCATAAACAAAAGCTGCTCCAAGGGCCAAAGCGATCCCTAGAGGGTTAATCCCTTTTATGGCAAGGCCTAAGACCAAAACGAGACCTAGTGTTGATAATACTAAGCCAACGAGCTTTGGAGTGGAAAATTCCTCTTGATGGGTTAATACCGCTAAGACCGTAACAATGATTGGATAAGCATAGAGAAGCAAAGCCGCTAAAGAAGCCGGAATATAACGTACTGAAGTCAAATAGAGTCCGGCCATTAAGGAATAACCAATCCCCCCATGCCCCATAAGGTTACCCAGGTTTTTCTGGGCAGCCGTGGAAATCCTTCGCGAAGGAAAACGATCGTCCAAAAAATTAGGGCCGCAAGAACAAAGCGGACGAATAAAACCGTGGACAAGGCAGCGCCACCAGCAAAAACAAATTTCCCAAGAATCGGATAGACACTGAACCCTAACGTAGAAACAAAAATTAGAATAACACCCATGCTAAGAGATTGTTTTTGTTGATTACCCATTATCAAACTCCAATTTCAATAAGTTTTGACTTAATCGTATCATTACTTAACGTTTAGTTATAGTTCTCAATCCGGCAGCTTTGATGATTTCCAGGACCAGTTCAGTCGTACTGAAGAGATCCTCTTCTTTGATATATTCCTCCGTTGTATGGAGCTTTTGCATACCGGTAGATAATACGACACAAGGAATCCCATAGGAATTATAGTAATTTGCGTCACTGCCGCCGCCCGTTGCTGCAAATTCCGGATTTAATCCAGCTGACTGTGCTGCTTCAGCCGCTAGACTTGCCACTTGCGATTCTCTGGATAGTTTAAACGGTGCATAGAGCCGTCGCACTTCAATTTCTGCCTTAGCTCCCATCTCTTCCGCTGTTTGTCGGAATGTCTCACTCATCTGAGCAGTATGGCGTTCCAGCTTGTTTATGTCGCGGCTTCTTGATTCGCAAGCAATCGTCACGGTTTCAGCAACAATATTTGTTGCCAGACCGCCCTGAATCGTTCCGACATTCGAGGTAGTTTCCTCGTCAAGGCGTCCTGTCGTCATCTTAGCTATCGCCTTCGCAGCCACAACAATTGCACTAAGCCCCTCTTCAGGAGCAATTCCTGCATGGGATGCTTTGCCTTTTATCGTTACGTTTATTCGGTCCTGACCAGGAGCTTCAAGAATAATTCTACCAGGTGCTCCTCCAGAATCCAGCACAAATCCAAAATTCGCTTTTAACTGGGATTGATCAAGATTTTTAGAGCCGTTGAGACCGCCTTCTTCAGCTACACTAAAGATGACTTGGATATTTCCGTGGGAAATATCATGTTCCTTAATGACTCTCAGGGCCTCTAAAATTGGTACAATCCCAGATTTATCATCTGCCCCTAAGATGGTTGCTCCTGCAGATCTTATGATTCCTTCTTCAAGGATCGGCTCAACATTAAGACAGGGGGCAACCGTGTCCATATGCGCTGAAAGCAATAGTGTCGGCGCCTCTGGAAGATTTCCCTTCAGATATCCAAAGACATTTCCGCAGTTGCCGCCAATGGCAGTACCGGTTTGATCCTCGCTAACATCCATCCCTAAGTCCATCAGGCGATCTTTAAGGATTTCGGCAATTTGTCGCTCTTTACGCGTCGGGGAATCAATTTTGACGAGTTCTAAGAATTCAGCGATCAATCGTTGATGATTGAGCATTTGTCATTTCCCTCTCTTTTTTAAGGATTTCTTTGTTCTTTTATAAGTTGTTTCTATGATAACATGTCCTTCCAGGTTACTATCTATAATTCAACAATTTTGGTCTAATTCCTGCTGGCTATGTTTGAGGGCGGTCAAAGGCCTTTAAGCCCGTGACGTGAAGCAATCCTAAAGGATCTAAGATTATATGTCGATATTTGATAAGGTATAAAGAAAACATGGAGTCTTTTGTCCGCACAGACGAAAGACTCCATGACTAACTTAAATTATTTGTAACTCTGCATTAGCTGCGCCAACTTAGAGTTCTAAACAACGCTATTGCGGCCTCGGAACGATTTACTGCTTCGCCTGGGGCGAAGTCTTGTCCTTTAATCTTCAAGATCCCGCTGCTTGTTGCCAGAGCAACGTATCCCAAAGCATCTGGAGTAATTTGATCCGCATCCTGGAAATCAACCTGATATATATTTTTCAGTTCAGCTAGCTTATTGAGCTGTAGATAGCGGAGAAGGAGTTTACACAAAAGCTCTCGTTTAACGGGATCACTTGGTTGTAAATCTTCTTTTAACCAACCCTGTTCTTTAGCTTTCGCCAAAATTTCGGCATTTGACAGAGAAGAGTTTTCCCTAGACCAAACCGGCTCAGATACATGGCCCGCAATAATGAGGCAAGGCTCATCGTCTCATTCGGCTTGAAACTGTTCCCAAAATCTCCAAATAATCCCGCTTGTCCAAGGGCCATGATTTCTTGTTCACCCTCAATCCTTGATATATCCGTGAAACTATAGGGCTTAGGACTCTTTTCTAACGGTTGCCCTTGATAATCGAGCATCTCTCCGCTCCTAGCATCGATAATGTTGGAGTTCTGGGTACTTTGATCCTGATTTAAAAGAAGATAGACTAAACGGACCTCTCCAGGAACTCCGTTTGAGTATATTCGAACGTAAGTCAAGGTCATGGGGCGTAACGCCAAAAAGGCCTTAACTGCTTGATCTTTGCTCAGTATTCCGGAGGTAGTCGGAAAATCAAGATCTGACCAATTAAGTTCGTAACCGGTAATCGTCCCGGTTGATGGTTCAACATCGACGGTCATGGTGTTATTCGGGAAGTCAACTCCATTGACTATACGATGATAGGAGAAATTGCAGGTTGAAATAGGTCCAATAATTTTCACCTGATCACTGACAACCCCTGAACCAGTATCAGAATCAGAATCTAAAGCTACCTGGCTAAAACGACTGGGCTGAACTTTTTTAAGAAAATCTTCGGCTAGTTTTTGCATGGCAGTACGGTCTAGCTCGGTAGACTTTTTATCAGTTTGCGGATAAGTAAGATTGAAACCAAGAAGCTCGCCATTAGAGGCGTCAATTCTGGCACTTAAGTATTGAGCTTTACCGTCTGTACTTTCCGCATTAGGGTTAGACCAGTCAAAACTCCAAACGCGATTATCCGCACTTCTCCAATCAGTGCTTAAATTGGCACTTCTCAAGGTTAAATTATCAGGAATACCAATCCAACGCTGAACCGCCGCAATCGCTTCGTCTTGCTTAAGAAGTTTGGCTGTTCGATCAACTTCTTGCTGTTCTTGAGGAGTAAGGACCGGAGGTTGACTGGCTGCCGATCCGGCTAGACCTCCCTTACTTCCTATTCCAACATTGAGCGATGTTTGAGCAATCCAATCTCCGGGATTTAACTTAAGGGGTTCCCCGGTAAAGGCGTCAATGGCTCCACCAGTTTGCCCGCTTAACTGGTAAACGAGTTTGGCTTCTTGTTTTTGGCCGATGTCGAGAATCCGATAAGGAGTGGGAAGCCAATAGAGAAGTTTGAAGAATGGAGCCGAGGCTAAAGCTTGTTCTGCTTGGCCAGCGCTAATTACCCCTTTGTTCTCAGGAACTTTAAGATCACTCCAATTGAGGTTGTAAGAGATGATGTGTCCATCGTCACTGGATACTTGTACATTTACGCCATTACCTAACATCGGGATATCATTAATAAGTCGTTGATATTGGAATGAATAGCTAATTGGACCATAATTATTAAGGGGTAAAATTTCTTGATTATTTGTAAGAAGCTTTATCTGCCCTGCTCGATCTCCTAAGAGACGAGTTAGAAGATCATCACTGATTTTTTGTGCACTTGTCTTCGTAAGTACCGGAAGGGTCGTAGTTGCCGCAGAGTCGTCATTTCTCCAATAGTTTAAACTTAGAATATCCCCATTGACAGCATTGACCTCAGCGGAAAAATCTCCTGGCTTCCCTGGGTTATTCCAATGAAGTGACCAGGCCTGCCGCTCGTCGCTCGTATTATAGTTGGAAGTAAAGTTGCTTAATTCAGACGGAATTTCAAAATTAGTTTTCACGATCTGGATTGCTTTTTCTAAACTGATTTCAGGCGAAGCAATTGTTTGGGAGAGAGGTTCAGAAATTTTATCCGCTGCTAAAACCGGTGAAGAACTTATTTGTAAAAAAAATATCATAGACATAATTCCCGCCATGGCTTTCCTGTATTTTTTATACATTCTCTTATCTCCCCTTCTTTCTCTTAGTTTTATTTCTCCCATCAAATCGTTAATTTACGCCCTAACCTGGGAATAAATTTTGAGCATACTCAACTATAAAATCCCATTTCCCTCCTCTTAAAATAAGAGCTTGTTTGATTGGTTATCTCTTATTATAGAATATAGACGCTTAGACGTTCGATTTTCTGGCAAAAGAATTTATCGACTTTAAATAACATTTTTTGCGTTATCCCAAATGCTTGAGCAAGATGCAATCTCTAACAAAATTATCAATGTTTATTTACCTAATCAATCTTTTATATGACAAAAAAGAGATGTAATGATAGGCTTTATCATTGCATCTCCTTCTTACTGAAGTATCAATAATCGCGATCAATAAGTTCGCTATACACTAGAACAGTACGGCAACTTTCATTAGTCAACGAACGATATTCCGCCTTCATCTAGATCATACTTGCAGCCTACGATTCGCAGTCGTTTTGTTTCCAAATATTCTTTAATAATCGAACTTTTAATGATATCTTTAAGCGAATTCTGGATATTGAGGTCTGAACACTTTTCGATTAAGGCGCTCCCTGTCAGGTCTCCTGATTTGGCTTCAATGACGGCGGGCTTAATCTTATTAACAATTGCAGAGATGCTTCCATGAGTTTCCCCTCCTTCAACGGCAGCTGTCACAGCGCCGCAGCCTTCATGACCAAGCACCATAACAAGGGGTACCTTAAAATGTTCGACAGCGTACTCTATACTCCCTAATTCAGCCTGAGTTACAATATTTCCGGCTACACGGATAACAAATATATCACCGAGAGCTTGGTCAAATAATAATTCTGGAGGCACTCTTGAATCTGAACAACTTACAATGGCCGCAAAGGGATGTTGTCCCTTTTTCAATAACTCTGAGCGTCTTGTAAAACTTAAATCTTTATTTAAAATTTGTCCTGATTTAAATCGCTGGTTCCCCTCTAAAAGGAGTTGCAATGCTTCTTCTGGCGAGGATACTAACTCATTTCGCTGATAGACAGGGATAGATATTGCTTGTTGAACAGAAGGATCTTCTGGAATTAGCAATGAGTTATCGGGGTTAGGGATTGACATCGCACAGCCGCCAAGGGCGATAGCTAAAACAAGCAATACTGCGTAGTTACAGATTGATGGTTTTGTCATAGAGATTCTCCTCATAAACAGAGTGGTATTCATTTTTACCCATATCCAGTTTAACCCAAAGATATGGAATATTAACCGTACCCACCTTTTAGGAAATCGCCTAAGTAAATGAGGATTTAAGCACCTACAAGACCACCCCCCTGGGTGAGAGTTCTCAAAAACTTCGAGTTGTATGTCGATAAAAAAGCAGGCTATTCCTAAATAGAATAACCTGCTTTGCTTGTTTCCCTCTATATGGGGCATCGGACTGTCACTTATCAAAGCTGCTTTGAGACATAAGGTCAGAGTACCATGGTGTCTTTAGTAATTAGAATTCATTAAAAACTAAATACTTTTGACTCGGCTGCTAAATCGATCAGATGGCCTGCTGTAGACAATTTAGCGCCTTCGATAAATTGATCTTCCCCGAAGAGTCTAGTCCGAGCACAGGGAGTGCAGACAAAAAACGGTACATTTTGGCTAACGAGATAGTCAAGGTACTGTTTCGCATTATCTCCTGTAGGTGCCATCACACTGTCGGCTAATCCCAAAATTGCATAAGAAACAGCGTCATCAACTAAGAAAATATTAACTTCATGCCCTTTTTCCTTGGCAACCTTGGCCAGTTGAAAGGCCCGTGTAGCACGGACGGGATCTTCAAGTCCTCGACTCAGCACAAATAAAAATTTTTCCAAGCTAATTCCTCCTCTACTTTTTTGGGTGCAGGAAGATCAAAACCCTTTACACATCCTCCACCTCTTTTGTCGGACAAGACTTGCTCAAGTCTATTTCGGCCGTAACTTCCTTCCAAGGCGCTTCTTTAATGTTAACAGTTTCTAGTAAAAGAATTAGATCTGATCTGCCATAATAAGCCGGAGTCCCTTGGTTATCGAGGGTCATTAGAACAACCGGCATTCCTGGAAAGACCGGCAGCAAGGCTTTAATAATCATCGTAGCGTTATTCGAATTATGAAATATGGAAGGCTGGACGGAAACCACCGCAATGGTTTTACCCTGTTCTGTTACGACTGCTGCTTCGAATTTAGATTCCATGAAGTTCATCTCCTAATTATTTTTGATTAAACGTCATTCGTTCTGCCCTTTACAATAATCTTGGAAATCAATTAGTGCTCTATTTAATGTTTTCGACATACACACCTGAAACCCTGCAAACGAAATGCTTTCTAAACTAATACACAAAGATTGCTTATATCTGTGCGATCGTTGAATCGAATGGCAAGCTTGAAGCATTACCCTCTGAAATAATTCACGCCGCCTTCGAAAATAGGTTGGTATTTATTGCCCGGAATATTGCTTGCCACTCCGTGGCCAGTACGTTCAGAATGGGCCATCTTGCCCAAGATCCGTCCGTCAGTACTGGTAATCCCTTCGATAGCTTCAAAAGAACCGTTCGGATTGTGGAGAATATTGCTGCTCGGGTTGCCGTTGAAATCAACGTACTGGGTAGCAATTTGTCCATTAGCAGCCAAGGTGTCGATGATGTTTTGACTAGCAACAAATCGTCCTTCTCCATGGGATACAGGGACTGTATGAACCTCTCCGAGTTTGACCCCACTAAACCACGGAGATAAAACGGACACAACTTTTGTTTGGACCATACAGGAAACGTGTCGCCCGATTTTGTTATAGGTAAGAGTTGGAGCTTCATCGGTTAAGTCCAAGATCTCACCGTAAGGAACTAAACCAAGTTTGATCAACGCTTGAAAACCATTACAGATTCCCAGCATGAGTCCATCTCGTTTATTTAACAGTTCAAAAATAGCTTCTTTAATCCGAGGGTTTCTGAACATTGTAGCGATAAATTTGCCGGAACCGTCAGGTTCATCCCCGGCACTAAAGCCACCAGGCAACATAACAATTTGAGCTTGAGTTATCATTTGGGCCATCTTCTGGATAGATTGTTCTACGTCGGCGGGGCTTAAGTTCCGGATGACCAGCGTTTCCACAGATCCTCCGGCCTTCTCAAAAGCTTTGGCCGAATCATATTCGCAGTTCGTTCCTGGAAAGACCGGGATAAAGATTTTAGGTTTTGCTAGTTTAAAGGATGGCTTTTGCGTATTGCGCAATTTATAACTTCGAAGCGTTGGAACAGGTATTGTTTCAGCTTGAGTTGGAAAGATTTTTTCCAAGGGCTGCTCCCAGGCTCGCTGAGCGGTTTCCAGCTCAATAGTTGCCCCATTGACCGTTATGACGGGATTGTTGTGGGTTGAACCGAGCAGTTTATAGGCCACATCTCCGAAAATATCGTTTAAATTGGCAGTTTCAGTGATTTCTAAAACCAGCGAACCATAATCTGCCGTGAAAAGACTCGAGAAGTCGATGGATTCCTTAAGCGTGATTCCAATTCGATTTCCGAAGGACATTTTGCTGAGAGCTGCGGCCAGCCCTCCCATTCGAATGGTGTGCGAGGATAAAACGACACCTGCTTGAATTAACTCATGGACTTTCTTATAATTTCTCGTCAATTGCTCAAAGTCAGGAATCTCCTGCGGATCCCGAGAAACTGAAACTAAGACAACCTGACTGCCTGGCTTTTTGAACTCCTGAGATACAACGTTGTCGACGTCTAGGACAGCAACGGCAAACGTCACTAAAGTTGGGGGGACGTTTAAATCCATGAAAGTACCGGACATGCTGTCCTTTCCGCCGATGGCCGGAATTTGGAGCTTTTTCTGGGCATAAAAAGCCCCTAGCAGAGCGCTGAAAGGTTTTCCCCACTTTTCAGGATCGGAACCGAGTTTTTCAAAATACTCTTGGAGTGTCAGACGGACTTGACGATAATCTCCACCTAAAGCTACGATTTTTGTAACCGCATCCACCACAGCATAAAGGGCTCCGTGAAATGGGCTCCATTTCGCCAACTGAGGATTATAGCCAAAGGTCATCATCGTGGCAAGCTTGGAATCTCCGGATAAAACTGGGAGCTTAGCTACCATGCCTTCGGCAGGAGTGATTTGATATTTACCGCCTAGAGGCATCAGGACGGTAGACATTCCAATACTGCTGTCGAACCTTTCTGCAAGGCCTTTTTGACTGCAGACGTTCAAATCCTGTAAGTTCGCTAACCAAGCTTGTGCAACTGAGGATGAAGCGGGTTCTTCATTTATGAAGGATGTTAGAGCACCGGGTAATTCTTTAAAGTAATTACTGTCTGCATCCGGTAAATTGACTTGAACTTTTGTAGTTTGTTTAATCCCATTGGTATTCAGAAACTCTCTGCTTAAATCAACGATAACCTGATCTCTCCAGGTCATTTTAAGCCTTGGTTTAGAACTTACTTGAGCCACTAACGTAGCTTCCAAGTTTTCCTCTTGAGCAAAATTGATAAATCTCTCCAGATTTTCGGAATTAATGACAACTGCCATGCGCTCCTGCGACTCGGAAATTGCCAGTTCTGTTCCATCAAGCCCTTCGTATTTTTTAGGAACGGCGTCCAGGTTAATTTCTAATCCATCGGTTAATTCTCCGATTGCCACAGAAACTCCGCCGGCTCCAAAGTCATTGCAGCGTTTAATCATTGTGCTGACCTCTGGTTTGCGGAAGAGCCGCTGAATTTTGCGTTCGGTGGGAGGGTTTCCTTTCTGAACTTCCGCACCACATGTTAACAAGGATTCAGAAGTATGTTCTTTGGAAGATCCCGTTGCCCCGCCACATCCGTCACGACCGGTTCTTCCTCCAACCAGGACGACAATATCCCCTGGCTGAGGAGCTTCACGCCTTACATTTTTGCGCGGAGCCGCTGCGATAACTGCCCCGATTTCCATACGTTTCGCGATAAAACCTTCATCATAGACCTCAGTGACTTGACCTGTGGCGAGACCAATCTGATTACCGTAGGAACTATAACCGGAGGCAGCACCTTGGGTGATTTTTCGTTGTGGCAATTTGCCGGTCAAGGTATCTTCCAGTTTACTCCTGGGATCTCCGCTTCCCGTCACGCGCATCGCTTGATAGACGTAGGTTCGCCCCGACAAAGGATCGCGAATGGCTCCTCCCAAACAGGTTGCAGCTCCTCCAAAAGGTTCGATTTCTGTAGGATGATTGTGAGTTTCATTTTTAAACATCACAAGCCACTCTTCAGTTTGGCCGTCCACATCTGTCTTGACGATGATACTGCAGGCATTTATCTCGTCAGATTCATCAAGGTCTTGAAGTAACCCTCTCTTCTTTAATTCCTTCATTCCTAAAGTACCAAGATCCATAAGACAGATATCCCGTTTTAGTGCTTTTTCGGCATAGACATAGTCCCGCGATTTAAGGTACTCTTGGTAAGAACGATTCAAAGGGGCGGCAAAGTCCCCTTCGGGAATAGTGACTTCTTCAATTCTGGTATTAAAGGTTGTATGACGACAATGATCAGACCAATAAGTGTCAATGACTCGAATTTCCGTCAACGTTGGATTCCGCTTTTCAGTCTCTCGGAAATAAGTCTGGCAAAAGGTTAAGTCCTCAAAACTCATGGCCAAGCCGGATTCTTGAAAAAACTCTTGGAGTTCCTCAGATGTTTTAAGAATGAAACCAGAGATAATTTCCACGTCTGGAGGGATGACAGGCTCCAATTCCAGATCAGCCGGTTTTTCCAAAGAAGCTTCTCTTGATTCCACAGGATTTATACAATAACGCTTGATTGCCTGGAAATCCTCTTCTTTTAGGGGGCCTTGTAAAACGATGACTTTCGCGGAAGCGATATTAGGCCGCTCTTTTTGAGTGAGAATTTGAATACATTGAGCTGCAGAGTCCGCCCGTTGGTCATATTGCCCAGGCAGGTATTCCATGGCAAAAACTCTTTCTTGGCTAGGGATGTCCAGATTTTCATCATACATTAAATCGAGAGGGGGTTCGGCAAAAATAATCGGACGAGACTGTCTGTATTCCTCATCCGTAATTCCGGAAATATCATAGCGGTTAATAATTCGCAAACCTTTTAACGATTTGATACCCAAGTTTTCTCGTAAATCACTTAATAAACCCCGAGCCTCAATATCGTAACCAGGTTTTTTTTCAACATAAATTCTCTTGACAGATTGTGATTCCATAATGACCTCCCTCGTTGTTCCTATAAATCGTTATTTAGGTTATCCCTTAGAGTCCTGACGCTGAGTTATGACAAAATATGTTAAGGCCATAGCACTTAGTCTATGACCTCGTCATCAAATGTTTAACGCATCCCCATTGATGCAATGATATCTCTTAGCTTGCATAATACCATGATTCTGAAATAAATTAAAGTCAAAATGGTCAATACTCTGGATTTGACGCTCACCAAAAGTCTTCTAGCTCATTCAATGTTACCAATTTAAGGCCTTTTTGATTCTCTCTAGCCCTTCCTCTAAGACTGAGCGTGGACACCCTATATTTATCCGTTCAAAACCTTCTCCACCTGCCCCGAAAGCATAACCTGCGTTTAATCCCACACCGGCCTTGTGGACTAAGAATTCCTGTAAAGTCTTAGGTTCTAAGTCTAAGGCTCTAAAATCAAGCCAAACTAAATAAGTTCCTTCAGGTTGAATGACGCCAATTTGCGGCAACTCACGGGCTATGAATGACGTAAGAAATTCTAAGTTGCCCTGCAGGTAAAGCATTAACTGCTCCAACCATTCCCTGCCCTCCCGATAGGCCGTTTCTAGGGCGGTTATTCCAAAGAGATTTGGATGATGGATGCCGGTTAAGTTTGCTGAGGATTTATAGGCCTCTCGATACTTTTTGTTCGGAATGATTAAGTTTGAGGTTTGTAAACCGGCCAAGTTAAACGTCTTGCTGGGAGCAGTGCAGACAATTGACTGAGAAGCCAGCTCTGGCGTAAGGGAGGACAAAGGTATATGACGATATCCGTTATAAATAAGATCGGAATGAATTTCATCGGAAATAACCAAAACATCATAAGTTAGGCAAAGACGACCCAAGCGCTCAAGTTCTTCACGCTGCCAAACTCGCCCAACCGGATTGTGCGGACTGCACAAAATCATCATCTTTACACCGTGCGCAAATTTCTCCTCTAAGTCTTCAAAATTCATAACATATTTGCCGTTGACTAGGTTTAGCTGACTGTTGACTAACTCACGGCCATGATTCTTAATTGCCTGAAAAAAAGGGGGGTACACCGGAGACTGAAGCAGAATTTTATCCCCGGGTTTCGTTAGGGCACGTACTAATTCATTGAGAGCCGGAACAATTCCCGGGCTAAACACAATCCAGTCCCGCTGAATTTGCCAACTATGGCGCTCTGCCATCCAGGCTGTTAAAGAATCATAATACTCATCCATTCCGTCCGTATAGCCATAAATTCCGTGTTTTGCACGATTTACCAAGGCCTCTACCACAGCTTCCGGCGCCAGAAAATCCATATCCGCTACCCAGAGAGGCAAGACATCCTCTCGACCAAAGATTCTTTGATTAAAGTCCCATTTTATCGAACCTGTCCGGCGACGATCATATAGTTTGTCAAAATCATAGTTCATTTGAAATGACTCCTTTCTGAATGCGGACTTAGTTTTTCTTCTTGGTATAATCTCACCTAAAAGGCCGAGAATATCCACTAAAAAACTCCCATCTCACTAGAAGATCGGAGCTATTAGCAATCCTCATCTTAAGTAATCAATTGCTTGAGATGTAAACTCTTACTCCCTAAGTAATACTAACTCTTTTTCCACATAAGAAGTTTGGCAGTTCCCCCAGTTAGTTTTAAGCAAGGCCTGAGATGCTCCGATGAATCAAAGTCGTGAGGGTTTAACACTCGACAACATGTCCCTCCGAATTGGTTGGAGAAACGATCGTGAAAGTCATGGGCAAGATTATAGACCGGCTCTCGATCTTTTTTCGGATCAATGCGGCTTCTCCTATTTATTCTCCATAAACTTTTGTATTCCTACTATGCTTCATAATTCTTAATACAACTTGTGCAACGATGAACATTTCTTCTTTAATATTTTTAATGAATTGCCAGATCCCAAATCCGTTAAATCTGGCGATCAATCCTAAAACAATATATAAATAAAAGACTTGTAGTGTAGAACTCCGGCCATTAGTTTACCAAGAGAGACAAGCGTCTGAAGACCATACTTTCCGATCAGCTTTCTTGGGCGTATTCTTTCCGGTCGTATTTTTCTCTCCTTAAAAAGTGCTTGTAGAGTTTTTTCTTCCCCGGGCCGCCAGGATAAACGAGTTTCGTTGTTAGTTTAAGTTTTAAGCGTTATGTTGCTTGAATCCGGATTTTTTTGTTTCCTCTTGCCGTTAAGAAAGAATACTAACAAGAATAGCACTGACCCAATAGTGAGAAGGTAGCCTACAATAGGGTTTAATTCAAACCACATCTTCAAAGCTGTTATTGTAATAACGGCGCTCAAAATTGTTCGAAGACTTGCCGTTTGCAACCGGTTACTTAAACGTCCCCCCAGCTGTGCCCCTATTAATGCACCGACAACTAGAACTATAGCCATTACGAAGGGGATTTGTCCCGTTCCCCACTTTCCAATAAATCCAGCCAACGCGGAAAGAAACGTTATAGCCACTGAACTGCCAAGTGCAATCCTTGTAGGTATTTTAAGAACATATAGCATCAGCGGAATTAAAATGAAAGCACCACCCTGGCCGACAATCCCTCCTAGTATGCCTACTAACAAGGCAACGAAAAAAGCGAGAAATTTATTTAACTCAACATTTTCAACCGGTAAATCATCATCCTTTTTACGAGGTATATACATCAATACTGTAGCTATTAGTGCCATACCTGCAAAAATTCCCAGCATTACTTCTCCTTGTATCTGCTTGGAGAAGAACGAACCTACTAGCGAACCTAAAACAACTCCACTACCCATATAAATAATAAGTTTCGTGTGAACAAAATCATTTTTTTTATGAACCATTAACCCTGAAAAAGAACCTGCCATACTCTGGACTATTGTAATTGCGGCAGCCGTTTTCATGGGAATAGCTTCAAGACCGATTAATGAAGGCACATAAAGCAACAAGGGGACCATGATGATCCCTCCACCAATCCCCAAAAGTCCAGAAAAAAAGCCTCCTATTAATCCAAGGGCAAAAAGAACGAAGAGCAATAAAGTCGTCATAGTTAGACCCTCGATTACTTAGATATTTCCAACTTAAATGCATCATTCTGTACCATTTTACCCACAACAGCGATTGTTTGAATTCCAGCTTCTTTCAAGCCATGGAGAAGGTCTGGTAACTTTTCTTCAGGGACAGAGATCAATAAACCTCCAGAGGTCTGGGCGTCTGCCAAAGCGAGCAAATCGACTTCAGATATACCTGGGTTAATAATTAGGTCTTCTTTTAGGAATTCTAAGTTCTTTCGAGTGCCACCGGGTACTACTCCCGGCTGATTCTTAATCAAATTCCAGGTCTCTGGGATAACTGGCACGTCAGCCAGGAAAATCTTAGCTCCCAGATGGCTCGCTCTAGCCATTTCATGTAAATGTCCAAGAAACCCAAAACCAGTAATGTCAGTACAAGCGTTAACTCCTACTTTAACCATAGCTTCAGCCGCACCCTTATTAAGGGTACTCATGACCTCAATTGCTTCAGCTATTACCTCCGGGCTAGCAAGGCCTTTTTTCATAGCTGTGGTTATGATTCCCAGCCCTAAAGGCTTGGTTAGGACGAGCATATCACCCGCTTTGGCTCCCGCGTTGGTGACTACCTGAGCTGGATTAATGACTGCTGTAACAACCATTCCATATTTAGGCTCGGGATCTTCGATAGTGTGACCGCCTATAACGCTAATCCTAGCTTCAGCGGCCTTCGCAGCTCCACCCTTTAAAATCTCAGCAAGCACGTCCATGGAAAGTTTCTTAGAAGGAAAGCCGACAATGTTTAGGGCAAAAAGAGGCTGGGCACCCATCGCATAAATGTCGCTTAAAGAATTAGCAGCTGTGATTAAACCAAATGTATATGGATCATCAACTACCGGCGTGAAATAATCAACCGTTTGTACAATGGCTAGAGAATCATTCACCTTATAAACCGCAGCATCGTCAGCTGTGTTAGTGCCTACTAGTATGTTAGGATCATTAATTTGTGGTAATTGGCGCAGGACCTGCGCCAAGTCCTGAGGACTTATTTTTGCTGCTCAACCCGCACAACTGACCATCTGAGTAAGTGTAAATTTCTCTTTGTTTAACATCATCTTCCACTCCTATCCAATGAATGTTTCTTATTTAATCATACCTTGATAAGTGTTATATTAAAAATATATAAATAGTATAATATCTATACTCAAAAGAGATGGGAGGTAGTCAACAAGTGATCAATGCGAATCACCTGATGGTTTTTAATTGCGTCGCAAATAACCTTAGTTTTTCAAGGGCTGCCGAAGAACTTTATACTAGCCAATCATCAGTTTCTATCCAAATAAAAAAGCTCGAAGAGTACCTAGCGGTCAGTCTCTTCGAGCAACTGGGTAAGAAAATAGTTTTAACTGAGGCTGGAATGACACTTTTCCTTTATTCTCAAAAGATCTTTTCCTTAATTGACGAAGGAGTACATGCCATTGAAGAACTAAAAGGATGCCACAAAGGTAGGTTATTAATAGGTGCAAGCACAACTCCGGGTGTCTATTTATTACCTAAGATTTTGGGTAATTTCAAATCTATTTATCCAGAAATAGTTCCTAAATTAGAGATAGCTAACAGTCAAAGAATAGTAGAGATGGTTAATACAAATATGCTTGATATCGGCATCATCGGAGAAGAAATAATTTGTCCGCCAGAGCTCAATGTAGAACCCTGGCTGAAAGATGAATTGTTTTTAGTTGTTCCAGTTAAGCATCCGTGGGTTAACAGAGCCAGCGTTCACGTAAAAGACTTAGAAAGTGAACAATTTATCTTTAGAGAGCGCGGTTCAAGCACTCGATCAATTATCGAGAATATCCTTGCCAATCATGGCTTAAAGGTAAGTATTGCTCTAGAATTAAATAATACTGAAGCAGTAAAACAAGCGGTAAGCGCCGGTTTAGGAGTCTCTATAGTTTCTGGGTTTTCGGTTATCAGTAATTCGGGAATTGTCTGTATTCCAATAGAAGGATTAGGTTTCTACAGAATGTTTAACATTATATATCATAAGAACAAGATATTTTCTCCTACCACCAAAAGTTTCTCGACCTTTCTCAAATTCCCATCCAAGAGGCGAAATACGATTCAGTAGCTCCTCTTTTAGATTCCCTCTGTCCTTCCTAAGCTTTATGGCTTTTAGCTAATAAACTGTATTCCATACGCTGATCGCATTGATTATTATATTAATTCCTTCCTTACGGGCTTTTATTAGGGCTGCTCCTAAGTCAGCTAAAAGAACTACTTTTTTATTAATTGTTTTACCATTCCGCTTTTTCCACCCTTTAAAGTCAATATGGCTCCGTAGGACGTCCTGTAAATAAATATAAGCTAATCTAACATTGCTTGTGCAGGGATAATTTTTTTAATTTATTTTGTTATATTAAAGGCGGCAGTAATAAATCTAAAAAAAGATTTGTTACAGCCGCTTTTAAGGTTCCATTCTTTAAGTTTCTTCGTCATCAGGTATTTGGACTTCAAAGTGTGCCCCCTCAAGGATTTGAGCCAAAACATGCCATGGAGTGGTTGCCACTTCTCGGTACATCCTGTGGGTGTACAAGTGGCGAACGTTAGGGAAGTCTTGTTTAAATAAACGTCTAACTTTGTCACCGGAATAGTCGGCATCTAAAAGGACAAACACTTCATCTTCGCTATACTCAGAGATCAATTCTTCCAATTTGTCTTCCCCGATCGTGCCATTAGTGCAGGCGATTTCAACAGGTTCAGCCAGAAGTTGTTGTAAACGTTGTTTATCCGTTTTCCCTTCCACAATGATCACTTTTCCCATTTACCCACCTGAACTTTCTTGATCTTACTTCTGATGGTTGATCTTATTTAGAGTCTGCGCTTTACTGATGAAATATTCTCCGGCCTCTTCTTATTTAAGCATTTTCAATTTTCCGGTGCCAACGCTGAACGCTCGCTCCCCCGCATATAGGAAATAACGGCGGCTAGAAGACTCATGAAAAATGAAATAGCGAAGGCTGTTCTTAGCCCGGTAATAAACTGGGCAATGGCAATACCTTGTGAACCAACTTGAGTACCGGCAAAAAGTCCTTGCAAGGCTTCGGGGGTTATGCTCGAAGATATAATGGCCATAGATAGTGCCATGCTAATCACACTACCAGCGTTATTCATCATAGTTCGGACACCGCCCGCTATCCCTCGTCTCTCAGGTGCAACTGCACCCATAATAGCACTGGTATTCGGGGAGAAAAACATTCCTGAGCCAAGTCCGGCTATAAACATCCAAATAGCTAATTCTAGGATGGAGGTGCTTTCTTTTATTTCCATCATCCCGATAAGTCCCAACGCTGAAATCAGCAACCCTAATGAACTGAGGACTCTTGAGCCATAACGGTCAGATAATCTGCCACTGATTGGAGCCATGATCATCATAGAGATAGCAAAGGGCGTTAAGAGAATTCCAGCCATGACGGGATCAATTCCTTTTATCCCCTGAAAGTAAAACACTAACAAGAAAGTGACAGCACCTCGCGCAATTCCGTTTAATAAGTTACTGGTAAAGGCAAATGCTAAGATTCGGCTTTTAAAGAGGCTTAGATCGAGCATAGGCTCGTCAATTTTGTTTTCAATGTTAACAAAGGCAACCATAAAAAATATCGCTAAAGCAAATAGAATAATCGTGGAAGAATTTAGCCATCCTTTGAATCCACCTAAAGTTAAGGCTACTAATAAAGTAAGCATTCCAATGGTAAAAAATAAGGTTCCCAGCCAGTCAAATTTTTGTTTTTGAGGAAGTCGTTCGACTTCTTTAAGCTGAGACCATGCCCAAATAGTTCCGATAATTCCTATCGGCAGGTTAATGTAGAATATCCATCTCCAGCCAATTGAAACAAAGGCCCCTCCCAAAATCGGTCCAATAACTGAACCAACGCTAATAATCATGCCGTTGATACCAAGGGCTTTTCCAAGTTCACCGCGAGAAAAAGCGTCAGCAACGATCGGTGTACTTACGGCCAAAAGCAATGCTCCTCCAATCGATTGAATCAGCCTAAAAAGAATTAGCTGCCAAGCCGTTGCCGAAAATCCACATAAGACAGATCCAATGGTAAAGATAATAAACCCGCCGACAAAAAGTTTTTTGCGACCGATCATATCGGCAATCCTGCCAATTGAAGGAACAAGAATGGTAATGGCTAACATATAGATCATGACGGTCCAAATAATAGAATTCATGCTGGCATGTAATTCTTTCATGATATCAGGCAGAGCAATTATTAGGGTATTGCTGCTCAATACGGAAAGCAGAGCACCAAGCGAGGTGCACGATAACGCTATCCATTTGTAATCCACTTGTTTCATTTAGTTCTCCTCATCTTCTACTTTAAAATTTGCTGCATTTTCAGCCATTTTGTATAAAATCTGTTCGGACATATAAACCTCTTCTTCTGTAAAGCCGGAAGTGATAATTCTTTCCCAGTCTTTAATAGCACTTTGAATTTTTGGAATGACGTCTAATCCTTTAGGCGTAAGAAAAACGTTGTAGGCACGTCGATCGTTAACGTCAATTTCTCTGATTAAGTAGCCTTCATCTTCCAATTTCTTAATAGCTTTAGCCGTCGTACCTTTATCCATTTTTAAGAAGTTAGATAGCTCCTCTTGACTTATCCCGCCTTGACGATAGAGAGTCATCAAGAAAATGTAGCCGCTGCCGATATTTAGGGATTCTAATCTTTTAGCAATATGGGACTTACCATATCGATAAAGAATGGAAATATATCGTCGAATTGAAAACTCCTCATTCAAAGTTACCACCTCCATTTTTAAGGAACTCAATCATTGATCTAAATTAACTATTTCTAATTAGTTGCAATGCCAACAGCAATCCTTATTATAGTTTTTATTAGTTGCAATTGCAACCATATTGCTCTGTAATTTTTTGGCATCTAAAACAAACGCTCAAATAATGGCATATAATGGTAACTGAGGAGGTGCCATAAAAATGTTTCTTGGAAGAAATCGCTCATTAAATCAAGGGGGAGATCTTGGAGGTCAAGATGCGGGAGAGAACACCCAGTTCCTAAATCAAGCTAATCGACCGATGCCGGCAGGTATGCAACGTTTTTTAGCTAAAAAAGGGATCAACTCCTATGATGACCTTTCAAATCGAATGCAAGCTGCTCCCCAAATGCCCTTTAGAAAAGGACGCTAAGTTGCAAAATTTTAAGTTTAAAAAACAACCTCCTCATATCGAGGAGGCTGTTTTTATGAGATGTAATTACGGCTTTAGTCCCAAATTGTCTGATGACGGCTTAGGGGTAATGTCTATTACTTCGCCAGAAGAGAAATTCCTCGGCCGATTTTGAAAACTTTTGGAATGCTTCCTGCCCCAGTAATAACGATAAATCCCGATCAATCCGGCTATGGAAACTCCAATTAAA
The DNA here is from genome assembly GCF_045689965.1 of Desulfosporosinus paludis. Lineage (NCBI taxonomy): Bacteria > Bacillati > Bacillota > Clostridia > Eubacteriales > Desulfitobacteriaceae > Desulfosporosinus > Desulfosporosinus paludis. The sequence continues at coordinate 5,098,254 of NZ_CP144211.1, read as the reverse complement.
AGGAATCCAAAGGTGAAGCTGATTATTGTCACTAAGATCACTAAAATTGCGATAGACCATAGTATTTTATAGAATTTCGGCATAAATCCTCCTCATCGGGGCCATTGTTTATAAAATGTTATTCCACTCTAACTGCAGTACCAGAGGCGCTAACCATCAGCATACTGCCATTTTGCCCTACTACTTCATAATCCAAATCGATCCCAACCACTGCATTGGCACCGATTCTTGCGGCACGTTCTTCCAATTCCTTTAAGGCCACACTTCGGGCATCTTGTAATTTTTCTTCATATGCCCCTGAACGCCCGCCGATAATATCGGTAATACTGGCAAATAGATCACGCATGATGTTAGCTCCCATAATAGCTTCTCCCGTTATAATACCTAAATACGAAGTAATATGGTGACCTTCAATCGATGGAGTTGTCGTCAAAATCATACGTTTACCTCCTTGTGAATGAATACTAAGTATTTACTCAAGTGCTGTTATTCTGCAAATTCCAGTGCAGTTTCCAGCGCAATCTCAATCATGTTGCGGAAGGTTTTCTGGCGTTCTTCAGATGTTGTGATTTCGTGTGTCACAAGACTATCACTGACTGTCATAATTCCGAGGGCCTTGACGTTAAATTTAGCAGCTAACGTATATAATGCTGCTGCTTCCATTTCCACAGCTAAAACTCCAAACTTGGCCCATTGTTTCCAATCGTCGGGTTGATCTCCATAAAAGGTATCCGTACTTAATATGTTCCCCACTCGAACTGGAATTCCTAATTTCAGAGCATTATTATAGGCTTTCATGAGTAAAGAAAAGTTAGCAGTAGGTGCAAAGTCCATGTTATTGAATCTCAGCTTGTTCATGTTCGAATCTGTAGAAGCACTCATCGCTAAAATGACATCTTTAAGGTGGATGTCCTCCTGCATACCTCCACATGTTCCAATGCGGATTAAATTCTGAACCTTATACTCAGTGATGAGTTCGTTGACGTAGATTGATATTGAAGGCATCCCCATTCCTGTTCCTTGGACAGAAATACGTTTTCCTTGGTAAGTTCCTGTGAATCCGTACATTCCTCTTACTTCATTGTAACAAACGGGACTTTCCAAAAACGTTTCGGCAATAAATTTTGCTCGCAGTGGATCTCCGGGTAAAAGAACTGTATTAGCAATCTCCCCTACTTTGGCACCAATATGTATACTCATTAACATTCTCCTTACTTCATCAAATAGTTTGGTTAATCCTTATTTTAACCGATTCAATCCTGATCTGTCCACAATATGGAATTTTCTTCTGCGATCCTCTTGAGTCGCCATCTCTTCTAAATTGAAAGACCGTCCCACAGCAAGGACGGCCTTTCGTCTTTTTCATGTGCCTTATATCTATTTAAGTAAAACCATAGTCATAGAATACACTAAAATTGTCAATATCGTTGTGTGATTATGTCAAGAATTCCTCAAGAAAATCCAGAGAAAAAGAAAAAGCCACTTGCAAAGTGGCTTAAACTCTAATATATCCCGCAAAGTTCCCCCAGAATTAATGGATAAACGGCTCTGGATTAATCATTAATAACCTTTATTAAAGTTAAGTGTGAACCGGAAAAACAGGTTAGCAAACTAATCTCGACAAATCCTCCACTACTTCTGATGAAATGTGTTTAGGGGCAACCCTCTGAAATCTGGACCCAATTTCCTAGCAGAATCAACGAATGAACTGGTTACCGAGGAAAATTTACTCAGACTTACTCAACAGAGAAACACGGAGGAACCTTGCGGGAAAACTCTCTTTGAACAAGGAAAAACTACCTTCTAGGTAGTTTCTAATTCTTCGAATTCAGCATTCATACTACAGATTGCAATGCTGAAACCTCCGATGAATCGAAACGTTACCTAGCATGCCCCAACGAGTTTATAACTGAATTTAACTATTAATCTTTATACTTTTATTATAATCAAATTCAACCTTTTGTCAAGTGCCTTATTATTCCACTGTGAAATTCATACACACGCTTTTCTCAAGTGTCTTACCATTCCGAGCAGGTAATCCATTTTTGATTAGGAGACAGTACGAGCCTGGCGGAGCTTTCATTTTATTGTCCCAGGGAATGGCATTGGCCAGTTCGAACAAGGTGGAAAGTGTTTGGAATATTAGGCGATGTCCTAGCTGAGTAGGATGAGGATCAGAATGACCTTGCAATAAATTGTAATTCAAAGGGATGCATTTATCCTGGCTTCTGCAGGCTGAGGAGAGAGCATGTTCATGGGGAAACTGAGAAGGCTAAGTATAACTAGTAAGATCAGTGACTTACGGAACATCCGGGCTTCCCTCCTTCTTGCCTGCCTGTCCGAAGTTTAGATGAAATTTCCTCCATCGACGACAATAGTTTGCCCAGTTACGAAGCCAGCATGAGCGATAAGTGAATAAACAACTTCTGCAATATCTTCTGGAGTGGCCACTCGCCCGAGTGGAGTACCTGCAGCAAGATGGGCGATATGTTCGTCCTTTCCTTCCACCCATCGGGTTTGCACAATACCGGGGGCAACCGCATTAACCCGGACTTCAGGAGCAAGAACTCGTGCTAACGATTTATTGACACTGATCACTGCAGCTTTAGAAGCGGAATAGGCGATGGAACTGCCTAAACCCGTAAGACCGGCAATGGATGCCATATTCACAATACATCCATGGGCCTTTTTGAGTTCGGGGGCTGCAGCCCTTGAACAAAAGAACGTTCCCTTTACATTGACCCCCATAATATCATCCCAATACTCTTCTTTTAAACCATCGAGATCAACGTGGTCAACAAAGTGTGTCATACCTGCATTGTTCACAAGAATGTCCAGTTTGCCAAAATCAGTGATGACCTTGTTTACCATGGATCTAACCTCGGCATCGTTTGATACATCTGCCTGATATATTAAACAGCGAACCCCCAAGCCTTCAACCTCAGCGCGGGTCGTCAAAGCATCGACTTCCGAACGAGAATAATTAATCGCAATATCAACTCCTGACTTAGCGAGAATCAAAGCGATCGCTTTGCCAATCCCAGTCCCTCCACCAGTTATTAAAGCAACGTTTCCTTGCAGCATTTAGACTCCTCCTTGTGTGATAATATCCTTATCCAATATGTATGTTTTCAAGTATATCGCACCGTTTAAGACTCTACAAGCCTAATTCAGGTTGGCTTAACCTAAACGGATTAAGATTCAAGGCAGAAACGGAGCCCTTCCTAAGGACTCCGTTTCTATCATTAAAATTAACGATTTGATTTTAGGAGCGTTTGGAAATCATGGGCAGCTTGAAGGATATCGTCTTGAGCCAGAATGGCCGATACAATAGCGACTCCATCGATCCGGGTATCCATGATTTGCTGAACATTTTGCTGATTAATTCCACCAATCGCTACGACAGGGATTGATACTGATTTTTTAATGAGTTCCAACTCATCAAGACTGACTAGTTTAGCATCGGATTTTGTTGAGGTACTATACATCGCTCCAACTCCTAAATAGTCTGCACCCTGTTCTGCAGCCAAAAGAGCTTCTGCTAGGTTGCTGGCAGAGACTCCTATTAGTTTATTGGGAAAGAGTTCTTTTGCTTTAGTTAAGGGGAGGTCATCTTGACCAATATGCAAGCCATCAGCGTCTACGGCCAGGGCAATATCCAAACGATCATTAATAAACAAGGGGATTTTATAGCGCGAAGTGATCTCTTTCACTTGATAGGCTATTTCTAGAAATTCTCGAGTTGATATGGATTTTTCTCGGAGCTGAACAAGAGTGACTCCGCCCTGGATAGCTAGTTCCACACTGTGGGCCAAATCACGTTTGCCAAGTTGGATTCGATCCGTGACCAAATATAAACTATAGTCTGCGCTCATCTTACTCATGGCGGATCTTACTTTCCTGAGCAAGTTGTTCAGGTGTCAGATTATAGATACTATCGAACATTCGGGCCCGAAAGGTTCCAATCCCTTCACCGTGATGGAGAGAGGCCTGGGCAATCTCGCCTGCTAAACCCATACTTGCTATTCCGGCTACTGCTGCGGAGAAATAGTCTGTAGTTGCGCCACAATACGTGCCAACTAAAGAAGTGGTCATGCATCCTGTTCCTGTAACATCCGCCAGAATCCGATGCCCGTTGTCTAATAAACAAAGTTGCTTTCCGTCAGAGACAACATCAGTCTTACCTGTAATAGCAATGACGCAATTTAGGGCTGAGGCGAGCTTCTTGGCAATAACAGTACTGTCTTGTTCATCAGCCAAGGAATCCACTCCTTTAATGGCAACCTCTTGGCCTGCTAAGACGCTGATTTCGGACATATTTCCACGGATAACGTTGGGATTGAGCTCTTGTATCAGTTTCTGGGCAGTTTTAGTTCGCAATTGTGTTGCACCGACACCTACCGGGTCCAGAATTATCGGAACCCCTATATCCTTAGCTCGTTTACCTGCTATCAGCATGCTCTCAATGGTTCTTGAATTCAGAGTTCCGATATTCAAGACTAAAGCTGAAGCAAATCCCACCATTTCAGCAACTTCTTCGTGATCATCTGCCATAACTGGGGAGCCTCCCAGGGCAAGTACAATATTCGCACAATCATTGACCGTTACATAGTTTGTAATATGGTGTATCAAAGGGTTCCGTTCTTTGACAGCTTTGAGATTTGTTAAGATTTTCTCACGTATTTCCATGTCTTTGTCAACCTCCATGTTAAAGAATATAGTATGCTAATAAGCAACATAACCGGAATGGTAGATCCAAAAAAGAAATCGAACTTGATAAACTGATAGTAGAGGATTGTTCCTATGATACAAAAGATCAAGGCAGCCCAATTGATTAAAAGGTCTTTTTGTATTGTCTTGTTTTTAAATAGGAAATAGTCGGTTAAGAGAATGGCAAATAAAGGCGCAAAGACTGAACCGATCGCGTAGAGAAAATCTTGATATTGCTCAATATTTACGATAATGGCTAATCCTGTGCCAATCGCTGTCATGATCAAGGCTATTTTCTTTTCATTTAACTTAGGGAAAATATTCAATAAGGTTACCCCGGCTGAATACGCGTCCAGAAAGGTGGTTGTCACCGTAGCCAAAACGATAATACCCAACGCTACCATGCCAAGATTAGCAGCCAAGAGCATTGCCGAAGGATCTGGATCTGATGCAATGATAGCGGCCCCTAAACCAATAATGTACATCCAACTGCTGCCAAAGAAGTAGCCTAGCCAACTTCCCCCAGCTCCGCCGTGTTTTGTTTTAGCAAAACGAGTATAATCGGAGATCAAAGGCAACCAAGACAGAGGCATAACTACAGCTAACTCCAAAGCAGAACCGAAGGTCATTTCTCCGGTCACTTGTTTACTGAATAAATCGTGATTGCGGAAGATAAGCACACTCAGAACAAGAGTCAAGAGGAACAGTAAGATAACGGCAATATGATTGGCTTTTTTCCAACCGCTGTCTTTTCCCAACCATACCCAGACCAGGACAAAAGCCCCTATCACTAAGCTCCAGATCGTAATATTATCGAAGGACCATAAAAGCTTTGTGATCTGATTAACGGATCTGGCCCCAGCGATAATCATAACAGCTGTCCAACCCAATAACTGTAAAACATTTAAGATGGAGAATACGTAAGACCCGTATTGTCCAAAAGAAATTCTGGTCGAAACCAAGGCTGGAATTCGCTCATTTGTACCGATAATTCCGCCAAGTACTAAAAGAGTCGTTCCAACGATATGTCCTAATATGATGGCAAGAGCTCCCATCTTAAAGCCCAAGGGTGCCAATAATCCGCCTGCTAAGATCTCAGCGACGGATATGGCTGCGCCAAACCAGAGCGTGGTGAAGTTAAACCAGGTTACATTATTTTTTACAGGTTCACTCACTTAATAATTCCCGCCTTCTTGTAAAGTGTATAAAAGTGATGGGTAGGCCCCACACCTTTCCCAATATCTAAAGAATGTTCAATTGCTATGGTAATGTACTCTTTCGCTTGGGCAACTGCTTCGTAAAGAGGATAGCAAAGAGCGAGGTTAGAGGTTATGGCCGACGACAAGGTGCAGCCCGTTCCATGAGTATTCTTAGTCTGTATGCGTGCTGTGGTAAAATATCTGAAACTCTGGCCATCGTACAAGATATCCGTAGATGCGCCTTCAAGGTGTCCCCCCTTAAGAAGAACGTTCTTGGCTCCCATTTGATAGATTTCCTTGGCAGCATTTTCCATTTGGGCCGTGGTGTGAATTGCCATTTTCGTTATGACTTCGGCCTCTGGAATATTGGGGGTTACAACCGTAGCTAAAGGCAAAAGTTCATGAATCAAGGTTGACTCTGCCTCAGGGTTTAACAAATGGTAACCACTTTTAGATACCATGACTGGGTCAATTACAATGGTCCGCGGAGCATATAACCTCAGCTGTTCGGCGATCACCTCGATTGTTGGAATTTGAGAGACCATTCCAACCTTTACCCCATCTACTTCAATATCCTCGAAAACTGCCTTAATCTGCGCGGCAATCACGTCACTAGAAATGTCCTGAACAGCAAAGACTCCTTGGGTGTTTTGAGCGGTTACAGCTGTAATGACACTCATACCGAAGACTCCATGAGCAGAAAACGTTTTGAGATCGGCCTGGATTCCTGCTCCCCCACTGCTGTCAGAACCTGCGATCGTCAGTACCTTTTTCATAGTCCTCCTCCTTATCTTGGCAAAAATTTCCATGCAAAAAGAGCCCAAATTCCAGAATAGGATTTGAGCTCTTAAATCTTTCCTTAGAAGAAGAGAAAAGAGAAACTGCTTACCTACGCTGGCATTATCCAGATCAGGTTTATAGGGTCTTAGACTTTTTGGGGTCTAAATCTCAGCCAGCCTCTCTAGCTCCCCTGCCAATGCGATATTAGTTTTTTTAAATCTAACATGGAAAATGCTCAAAGTCAATTCCTTAAAAAATTCATACGATTCCTTCCCTCATAAGCATCATAAGCATCAGCAATAGCCAAAATGCGGCATACGATAGGGGTCGCGTCCTCTTTGGGCCCCAAAGGATAACCTTCCCCATTCCAGCATTCGCGATGCCGTAATATAAAATCAGCGATAGACAGCAAGTTCGGGGCGGATTGGGCAATGCGGTGTCCAATTTCACAATGCCGCTGCATTTCTAGAAATTCATGACTTGTAAGACGCCCCGTCTTAAACAGGATACGATCTGGTATCCCAACTTTGCCAACGAATTAAAAGTTCCGGTGTATAACTTCACATCAAGAAGGAATTTTTTTATAAACCCAGAATTGTCTCCCGAGTGTGTTAATGTATTACTGAGACTATTAATCTAGGAGGCATTCTTAATGGAAGATCTAGTACTTACCGCCCTAATTGTTCTTGTTTGTATTTCAATAGTCCTTCTGATACTCCTTGTATATCGATCGTCGAGGAATTCCTTTGTTCAATTCCGAAGTAATTTTGACTTGCTTGAGAAGAGTCTTGAGCGCAGCGAGCGGCTTGTTAATGGGGAAATTTCCAGAAATCGTGAAGAATCAACGCTTAATGCTCGGCAGGCCCGTGAAGAGCTTATCCAAACCGTCCATTCATTCAACGATTCCATACTGGCACGTATGGCTGAAATCGCAGCTCTTGAGCGCAGCCAATTGGACATCTTTTCTGCTCAGTTAGGTTCTCTCACGAAAACCAATGATCTAAAATTAGAACGCTTGCGCCAGACTGTGGAGGAACGACTTTTCCAGATTCAACAAGATAACGCCCAGAAATTGGACCAGATGCGTGCCACCGTCGATGAAAAACTTAGTGCCACGCTTGAACAACGATTAGGGGAATCTTTTAAGTTAGTCAGTGAAAGACTTGAAGCGGTGCACAAAGGGCTTGGAGAAATGCATACTCTGGCCTCTGGAGTTGGAGATTTAAAGAAAGTCCTAACAAATGTTAAAACAAGAGGGATTATGGGTGAGATTCAGCTTGGGAATTTGCTTGAGCAACTCCTTACGCCCGAACAATATGATACCAACGTTATAACGAAAGCCGGCAGCAATGACCGCGTTGAATATGCCATAAGGCTTCCGGCGCGCGATGGCCAAGACAGTATCCTTTGGCTGCCAATCGATGCTAAATTTCCCTTGGAAGACTATGAGCGATTGATGGAAGCTCAAGAACAAGCTAATGTTCCGCGCATTGAAGAGCTGGGCAAATCGTTGGAAAACCGTATAAGGTCAGAGGGTAAGAGTATTCACGATAAATATCTTGATCCCCCCAACACCACGGATTTCGGTATTTTGTTCTTACCTGTTGAAGGATTATTCGCCGAAGTTTTGCGCCGCCCGGGTTTATGTGAATTGCTTCAACGAGACTATAAAGTCATTATTACTGGTCCTACCACTCTAGCGGCCCTTTTGAACAGCCTGCAAATGGGCTTCAGGACGTTAGCCATTGAAAAACGCTCCAGCGAAGTATGGAACTTACTTGGAGCGGTAAAAACCGAATTTGGTAAATTTGTGGATATATTAGAAAAAACCCAAAAGAAACTTCAAGAAGCCAGTAACACTATCGATACGGCAACTCGAAAATCTCGGACTATTGCGCGTAAGCTGAAAGATGTTCAGACTCTCCCCTCCCATGAGGCTGACTTGCTTTTAGGGCCGGGAACTGAGAGTGAAGAGTAGTCAAATTGACCCAAAATCGTTGTAGCTCCACAGCTTCCGATAAAGGTCAGTGTGTTTGAGGAGCTCTGCATGTTTTCCATGTTCGACCATTTGCCCATATTCCAGAACTAGAATCTCATCCATCGTTTCTAATCCAAAAAGGGAATGCGTGATCACTAAGGTAGTGCGTCCCTCCATGAGTTGATAGATTTCATCCATGACTTCTCGTTCAGTCAAGGGATCAAGGCCGGCCATCGCTTCATCCAGGATTAAGATCGGAGCGTTCTTTAATAAAACCCGAGCAATCGCTAAACGCTGTCGCTGCCCCCCTGAGAGCTTAAATCCCCCTTCACCGACGTAGCTGTCATATCCTAAAGGCAGAGATAAAATGAACTCATGGAGTTTAGCTTGCCGGGCCGCTTGAATGAGTTCTTCCTCCGTTCCCTCAGGTTTTGCCATAAGAAGATTCTCACGGATCGTAGCGTTAAATATATGGGTTCGTTGAGTCACTACACCGATAAAATTCCTAACTTCTTCGGGAGAATATTCCCGCAGCGAATGCCCACCCAATAAAATGCTTCCTTGATCATATTCCCAAAAACGAAGAAGGAGATTTACCACACTCGTCTTGCCGGCCCCACTTGGACCAACGATGGCTACCTTGCCTTGGTGGGGAATCTGAAACGATAGTTGATTCAAAGCCCATGGTTCGTCTTGCTCATAGCGAAAGCTCACATCTTGGAACGAAAGACTCATGTCTTCAGGTATGAGAGAAACAGGACTGTTATTTTGAATGGCAGGTTCGGCATTGATACACTCTAACAAGCGATCTGCAGCGGCACGGTTTTGTTCAAAATAATGCGGAACAAGGGCTAGCGGAAAGAGAGCTTCAAAGCTGCTAAAGGTGCCCAGAGCCAACATCCCTAAGTCGACTCCACTGACGTTTCTTTGTTCTACAAGAAGAATTCCCAGAACGAGCACGAGCCATAGGCCAAGATTGGCAACCAGTCCAGTCAAAGCGGAAGACAGGGCGGAAAGCCAAGCGATTCTGCGTTGTACCGACCTTAGTTCCTGGCCCGTACCCTGAATTTTGTTTAAGTGTGTTTGTGCCTGACCATAGGCTACAAGTTCAGTCATCCCTAGAAGACTATCAGCGACCTGAGCAGCAAGCTCTGCTTTTAAATGGACGATTTGATGTCCGGAACCCTGACTAAGAAATTTGACTGCATAAGGAATTACAAGCCCACCCAGCAGAAAGCAGGCTGCGAGAATAAAAGCAAAACGTTCATCATAATGAGCCAAAAAGAACCCATATCCCAAGAGGACAAATAAAGCGACAATGGGTGGTGCAAAAACCCGCAAGTAGAGGTTCTGCTGAGTTTCTACGTCCGCTACAATTCGGCTTAACAGATCTCCACTGCGAAAGTTTAACAACCGTGCCGGAGCCAGCGGCTCCAACCCTTGGTAAAACTTCACCCGGATTTGGCTTAAGACCCGAAAGGTTACGTCATGAGACATGTAGCGTTCTAAGTAGCGAAAAACCGAACGGGCAAGTCCAAAAAAGCGCACTCCAACAATAGTCACCATCAGGTCAAGGACGGGTGGATGAAGTGCTGCCCGGGACAGTAGATAAGCCGATGTTGCCATGAGGCCGATATGACTCGAGATTGCGAGTGTACTTAACACTGTGGCCAGCAGAATTCGGCGCCAAAAAGGCAGCATTAGACCGATTAACCACTTCATACTCTTCAAAGCGCTTCACCCCGATATTCAGCAACCATACGGCTATAGAGTCCCCGCTTCGCCATCAATTCTTCGTGATTGCCTTGTTCTCTAATTTGCCCCTGTTCCATCACGATGATCCGGTCTGCCTGACGAACCGTCGTGAGTCGATGAGCGATGATTAAAGCAGTTTTGCCCTGTAAAAGACCTTGTAAAGCTTGCTGGATCTCATGCTCACTTTCTGAATCAAGGGATGACGTCATTTCATCTAAGATAAGCAGGGGCGCATCTTTTAAGAATGCCCTGGCAATTGCCAGTCTTTGAGCCTGTCCGCCGCTTAAGCGAGTCCCTCCCTCGCCCAGAAGGGTTTGATACCCGTCTGGCAGCTTCATAATAAATTGGTGGGCATAACTCTGTTGTGCAGCTCTTATAAGTTCTTCGTTTGTTGCGGAAGGCTTGCCGATCAGAATGTTTTCCGCAATACTTCCTGAAAAAAGGTAGGGATTTTGGGGGACATAAGCAATTTGCTGCCGCCAGTGATCTAACGAAATTGTTTCAAGGTACTTTCCGTTAACAAGAATTTTACCGTCTGAAGGCTCAATAAAGCGCAATAAAAGCTGAGCAACGGATGATTTGCCGGCACCGCTTGGTCCGACGAGGGCAATCCTTTCTCCAGACAGCAGAGATAAGTTAATTCCTTGTAAAGCAGGAGTTTCTCCCTGTTCATAGGTTAAACTTACTTGTTGAAACGTAATATGAAGATCATCGCTATCATTAAGGGAGCTATTCTTTTCAGGGATCGTTTTATCTGAATCGTGATTTTCCATCAGAGGGAGATCGAGAATCTCAAAAATCCGTATACCTGCGTTAACTCCAGACAACCCAGCGTGGAAATTCAAACCAAGGGTTCTTAAGGGGGTATAAAATTCAGGCGCTAGGAGCAAAAGAAACAGACCCACTGAAAAGGAAAGAGTTCCATAGACTAGTCTTAAACCAATAGATACGGCCACTAAGGCTGTACTCATTGTAGCCAAAAGCTCTAAAACAAGTGCAGACAAAAAAGCAATCCGTAAAACATTAAGTGTGGCGATCCGAAAAGAGTCACTGACTCGGGCTATTACCCGTGTTTGATCTTTCGCTCTTCCAAACACCTTAAGTGTTGTCATGCCCTGCAAAACATCTAAGAAATGAGCGCTCATCCAGCTTAAACTTTGCCATTGCGCTAAGGACTTTTTCTCTGCCAGCTTTCCAATCAACATCATAAAAATTGGAATAAGCGGTCCCGTCAAAAGAAGAATTAGGCCTGATTTCCAATCCAGGGGAAAGACAAATCCTAAGATAAGAAGAGGTATTCCTGCAGCTAGAATTAGTTGAGGAAGGTACTTGGTAAAGTATTCTTCGAGAGATTCAATTCCATCCACCGCAGTTGTGATTAACTCCCCTGTCCTTTCTCCATGAGCATATATAGGTCCTAGAGAAACAATATGGCTCATTAAACGTTTTCGTAAACTCGCCTTGATACTTGAAGCCGCTTCATGAATGCTTATTTCAGCGAGCCATTGGAAAACTGACCTTAATACAATGATGACCAGGATCAGCAGAAGGGGATTCCAGACGATCCTGAGGGTAGCTCCCTCTAGGAAGACCCCGGCCACGATGCGGGAGAAAAACCAGGCTTGGGCGACAGCCAACAAGGCGATCACGATTCCCGTCCCGATTGTAAGCAGCAAATATCTTCGGACCGGTCTCCCCTCTCGAATTAACCGTTTATCAAACATTTCCTCATCCCCTTAGTCGCCAGTTTCCCAGTCTGTGCTTTCTTTGTTGCTTTTTTATTATCATATCTTTGGCGCTTTTACCTCACTTCATCCAGGAGGAGAAGCAATAGTTATCAACCCTCTATCAACTCGCCCTTAAGCATACCGTTGTAATTAGGAAAATCAAGCGAAAATGAAGGAGCAAGACTCTTCTTGCCCCCTCATTCTATAGGATACGGATTTAATAGTGAAGCTCTTTTTCGGTGACGCGTTTACGAAAGACCCAATAGCTCCAGCCCTGATATAAAAGTACAATCGGAACTAAGGTTAAGGCAACGATCGTCATAATTTTCAGTGTGTAGGGACTGGACGAGGCATTATAGATGGTTAGGCTCCATTGGGGATTTAGACTGGAAATCATCACACGTGGGAAAAGCCCCCAGAACAAAGCTACAGTAAACAGAAGAATCGTTAAACTATTGGTAATAAAAGCCCAGCCACCTTTTTGAGAACGTATCATTATATTGGTTAAGATAAGTGCTGCTCCGGCTGCAAGTAAAGTGATACCGGCTCCCGGATTAGCAAACAGATCCGTCTGAAAATAGGTTAATGCCGCAAACAGGAGAACAACGGGGATTCCAATCAAGGCAACTTTCTTGGCAATTTGCGATGACCGGTCAGCAATCTCACTTGTAGCCTTTAAATTGAGATACAAGGCGCCATGAAGCGTGAAAACCAACAGCGTGGTCAAACCGCCAACGAGGGCATAAGGATTAAGCAGGGTAAAGAAGGTCCCAACGTATTGCATTTTGGCGTCAATCGGCACGCCCTTCACGATATTTGTCATGGCAACTCCCCAGAGGAGCGCGGATAAAAAACTTCCTGTGAAGATCATCCGATCCCAGCTTCTTCGCCAACGGGGACTGCTGTCGCTGCTGCGAAATTCAAAGGCAACACCACGGATAATCAAAGCGAATAAGACTAAAAACAAAGCCAGATAAAAGCCACTAAATAACGTTGCGTACCAATTGGGAAATGCGGCAAACATGGCTCCACCGGCCGTAATCATCCAGACCTCGTTTCCGTCCCAAACAGGCCCGATGGTATTGATGATCACTCTACGCTCCGCATCGTTTTTCCCTAGGAAAGGAAGCAGAATCCCTACGCCGAAATCAAATCCTTCCAGAAAGAAGAATCCTACAAACAAGACGGTGATGAGTATGAACCAGAGGATGTTTAAGTCCACAATGACGCCCCCTTTACTCCACTTATCGGCGATTGTTTCGTGTCAGCCTCTTGCGGTCCCTTCTTTATATACTTAAGTAAGAGGTAAACGTCAGCCACCGCCAAGACTCCATAAATTACGATGAAGCCAATAAAAGTGATTAGAACAGATGTTGCCGAAACTGAGGTGGATAGACCTGCCTCCGCCTTTTGTAGTCCGTAAACTATCCAAGGCTGGCGTCCAACTTCAGCCATGAACCAACCCGAGGTATTGGCGATATAAGGTATAGGAATTGTCCATAGTAAAACCTTTAAGAACCAGGTCTTTTGGTCTAAACGTTTTGTTTTGTAGAAATACAGCCCTAGGAGAGGGACCAAAACCAACCACATTCCGGCTGCCAACATAATTCGGAAACTCCAGAACAAAGGAGTTACCGGTGGGATATAGCTGCCTGGGCCATACTGTTGGATGTCAGCAGCCTGAAGCTCATTAATTCCCTTAACTTCCCCAGTAAAACTATCGTAAGAAAGGAAGCTTAGCAAGCCAGGGATTTCAAGACCGGAATTGTTCTTGTGATTTTGCTCATCGATGGAGGCGAAGAGCAATAACCCAGCCGGATTTTCTGTCTCCCAATGAGCTTCTGCGGCAGCCATTTTCATGGGCTGTGCTTGCACAAGATGCATAGCTTGTAAATGCCCTACTCCTGCAACTCCGAAGGCACTGATTAAACCAAAAATCACAGCCATATGAAACGAACGCCGGAAAACTTCCTGATGGTTCTTTTTCAATAAATGGTAAGCGCTGATTCCCATGACAAAAAAGGCTCCCGTTACAAAACCACTAAGCACGGTATGGGGAAACTGATAAAAAACATGTGGATTAGTAATCAGGGCTAAGAAATCGGTCATCTCTGCACGGCCATTGCGTAAAACATATCCTACTGGTTCTTGCATAAAGGAATTGGCAATCAAAATCCAGAGTGCTGATATATTTGTAGCAATAGCTACAAGCCAAATGCTTAGGACATGTACCTTTTTGGACAATTTATCCCAGCCGAAAACCCAGAAACCTAAGAAGGTTGATTCTATAAAGAAAGCAAGTAAAGCTTCAACGGCTAAAGGTGCTCCGAAGATATCCCCAACAAATCGTGAATACTCAGACCAGTTCATTCCAAATAAAAATTCCTGCACTAATCCGGTCACAACACCCATGGCAAAGTTAATGAGGAATAATTTCCCCCAAAACTTTGTCATTTTTTTGTACGTCTCATTACCGGTCCGTACATACCATGTCTCCATCATGGCCACTAAAACACTCAGCCCCAGTGTCAAGGGTACAAACAAGAAATGATAGGATGAAACCACTGCGAACTGTAATCTAGATAAAATGAGTTCAGTCATCACGGCACCTCCGTTTTAAAATATCCCCTAATAATTTGTATACTTATTTGTTGAGCAATTATGCTAGTATCCCTCCTTTCGTTTTACGATTAACGTTGGTTCTGTTATGCAATTGAACATTTATGTATTATTTATTTAATTAATATTATACTAATTATAAATATTAAGTCAATATAATTGTTCGTAAATATGTTGTACTATTTTTAGTTGGGGTTGTTAAACACTATTGGGTGATCTATAAAGGGTAGCACCAGCGAAGTGACAGCTTCGCTGGTGCTACCCTTTATAGGAAAACCGACGTTTAGCTTAAGCATTCATGTTAGGCCTTTAGCTATTAGCGCCTATTCGCAAAAATCTGCCCAGTTCGCGGGACTTGGTTAAATTCGTATACTCAGTGCATAATCGTTCAATGGTTTGACAATCCATTCAACCCTTCCAATCGCTGACGCAAAAGCTCAATCCCTTCTCCTGTAATAATTGATACCGGACAAAAGGGCGTTTTGATTCCTGCGTAAGTCAAATAAGAAGTTGCCTGCTCAAGACTGGACTTAGGTAGATCAATTTTGGTAATAACGCCAACAACGGGTTTATTAAAAACTTTAGCAAATTTAGGGGGATAAAAGGTTCTTTGTTTCGTAGCATCTTGTAAAGCCCAAATTTCAGTGACTTGGTGACTTGCATCAATTAAGACATGATAATAGCGGGGTATCTCCAGATATTCTCCGGGGCAATCAATAAAAGTTTGGGAAAAATTAAGCATTTGGGTTTTTTGATAGCTGACCTGTTCATTCATAAGCATTTGTTTTAACGAAGTCTTCCCTGCTCCAATGCCGCCTATGAGTAAGATCTTACCCATTAGCTTCTAGTCACTTCGGTAGCTGAGAACCCAAGAATATTGACAAGGGTATTAACAGCGGCATGAAGAGCTGCTTCAACACTGGAAACATCCCCCGTAATCACTAAGGAGCCTGTAAAGCGGTCTAAAAAACCTAATTCAATATCCCCAGCTTTACTGGCAGCATCAGCGGCAATAATAGCGGCTTCACTAGGAGTAATGGTCATAATCCCAATCGCACCCGTTGTTGAGATCCCCAGACGCTCATGAATATCTCCTTGAGGATTCGGTATAATATGTGCCATCGTGACCTGTTTTCCAGGAACGTATTCTTGAATAACACGTTGTTTTTCCGTCAAGCAAACCACCACTCCTTATTTAATACAATTACTTCATGATCATTTCGTCGAAAACCGGCAAAGTCCTGCTCATTTATATCCCAAGTCTTTAAAGTAATTTCTTTCAATCACGAGATTGGCGAGATCTATGCCCATAATTTCTCGATCCTTCTCGCTTTGCGCAGCTGCTTGCCCTATATATTGTTTATTTGCCAAGACGGCAAAATCCTTTTTAGTATTAAGAAGATTTCGTCCAAAAGCAGTATTCGTATAACTACCTTCATCAATTCCCATCAAATAAGCTATTGTAGGCAAAGTATCAATTTGCCCCCCAGTGACCGTAAAGTGCTGACCTGACATTCCTTTATGGTAAATGATCAGTGGGATTCGTTTACTGTCATCCAGCCACCATGTTTCTTGAGGTTGGACTTGCTTAACTTCGTCATTATAATATTTGTGAACTCCTGTATGATCACCATAAATAACGACGACAGAATTGTCCAATACTCCACTTTGATCAAGGGCCTTTAAAAAATAGCCAAGCTGTTCATCTGTGTAGTGAATGCTTTGAAAATATCCGCCCAGTTTCGATTGATTCATTTCTTCACTTAAGTTAAGTTTACGATATTGCGTCGGTAAATCAAAAGGGTTATGGCTCGTCAATGTGACGATAAAATTATAGAAAGGTTGCTTTTCCGTTTCTTCCTTTTCTAACATAGGTTCGATTTGTTTCAGGTAACTCCCATCGCTGATCCCTAATCCGATTTTTTCATCCTGGTTAAAATGAGTAACATCGATCGTTTGTTGAAAGCCTATGGCCTTTAAGGCAGGCATCCAATTCCAATATGCTCCTTTGTCAGGATGGATGGCTATCGTATTATACTTTTTCTCCGCCAACATTTTAGGTAACGAATTATATGTATTATTAGGAAAACGGAAAAAAGTAGCACCTGTTCGTATGGGATATACGGAAGTGTTGGTCATAAGATCAGCATCCGAGCTCGTGCCATTATTAACTTGTTCGTAGAAATTGGAAAAATATAAACTGTTAGCTAAGAGCTTATTGACGTTTGGGGTTATTACTTGGGCATTAACTTTTTGGTTAAGCACAAAGTTTTCGAGGGACTCAACTTGAATAACAATAAGGTTTTGGCCCTTGAACAATCCGGCGAATTGATTTGGTGGCAGATTTTCTTGTTTTTGCTTAAACCAATCCTTGATTTCTGCAGTTTGTTCTTGGCTGACTTTTCGTGTTTGCTTGTTTTCATAATAATTATAAAGATCATACGCATGGTAGCCTAAAGGAGAAAGATTAGACATCGTTTGATTCGGAGACCAGGAGACTCTAAATAACATTTGTTCCCCTTTTCCTTGCAGATCAAGTTGAACATGTTGATAATAAATATAGGATATAGCAAGCACCAAAGTCATTAAAAAGGCAGATGGGCTGCGTAGTGCTCGTCGAGAATATGTTCTCCAAATGATTCCGATTATTAAGAATATCGTGAGATCAGAGATCATTAATAAATCAACGGGACGCAGCATGGAAACAATACTGCTCGACAAATTATCAAGATTCGTGGTTTGACTAAGAATATAGGGAGATAAAAAGCTATTGAATCCACGATAATACATTAAATCGGCAATAAGTAATAGGGTTATCAAAAAGTTACATATCTGTAGAAACCAGAAACGCGAGCGTCCCCGAAATAAGAAACCAAGACTTATAGGGACTAGGATCATGGAAACATAGACAAGGAGCGGAGGGGGCGAGCTGAAACTAAACAATGCTTTGGTTAAATCGAATTTAGAAGCATTATCATTATTTACAAGCCCTAGAAACAAGATGAACTTCGCTAATAGTGTCAGAGTTGTGACGAAAGAAAAGAAGATGTTTTCCTTAAGCCAAATTAATCCGGCTTTCCAGCGACTCCCTTGTTTATTTGCTAAATAACCCGTTGGAGACGTTAAGCGTGATGGATTGAAAGCTAAGTTGTCGTCATTTTGTGTCAGAAGGCACCAATCCTCTACATGAATTTATGAAACTTTATTTTATTCGATAACTATCCGCTAAATCCTTTTTTTAGTTCTATATTGTGGATCACTTAATTGTCTAATGTTTTATTCTTACTCCATTTAAAGATGATGACATGTAAAATAGCAAAACGGGAGCCAAACGGAGGTGTTTAGACTCATATACTTCCTCCTGTTTGGCTCCCATTCTTCCATTCTCATGATTTATCCCATTAAGGTATGGGCTTGATCTTCGAAAACTGTTTTAAAATTCTCGTTCTCAATGATCTGTGTAATTAATTCTTTCTTTTCTTCCTCCGAATACTCGTAAAAAATAGGATTTAGATCCCAGTCACGGCTTGCGGGATAATACCTTAAATTGGCCCTTACAGTTTTTTCATTTCCGTTGTTTTGAAAGACGAGAGTTAGAGCATAGTTGTTAAAGTTGTATTCTGGATCAAACCCTGAACCGTTAACTGTAACATCGGAAATTTCCATTCGTTTCATCCCCCCGTTAACCGACGTTTTGTCCATAGTATGTTGCTGCAACAATCTACTTATTCAAGATTTCTCTCGCCGAAAGATCAAACTTCTAAAAAATCCCCACCGTATAATTGTTTTGCAAAACTGGTACCCACTGTGTTCCAGCTTTTGCTCGGGACTCAGTTTTAAGGTTTTTCATCTCAAGTTTTGTAACATTACCGTCCATTTGAAGAATGTTGAAGCACATCCTCCTCTTTGGCTTGAACGATTCCAACGATGAAGCCAATCTCATCAGGATTTACTTTAGCAATCATTATTCCCTTCCCGGCTCGACCTTGGGGTTTAAACTCTTCGAAGGACGTTCGTTTGATAAATCCTCGTTCAGTGAGAGTTACCAGGTCGCCTTGAGGAATTTCAGGTAACATTGTTAATACTAAGGCATCGACAACCCGGTCGTTCTCATTCAAGGTGATCCCCTTGAGGCCACGAGCTTTACGCCCCATAGGATTGATATCCGCCAGTGGGTAACGAATCGCTTGCCCTTTATAGGTAGCAAGGAATAATTCCTCTTGATCAGTACTTAAAATTACCTTTACTAAAGCATCTCCTTCTTTTATTCCCATGCCTTCGGTATTACGCGCGTTAACAAAATCACTGACCGGACTCCTCATAACTAATCCATCTTTGGTTACAAAAATAAAGTAACTCTGGTCCGTTCCCTCTTTTAAAGAAACAATGGAAATAACAGTTTCTTTCGCAGGTAGTTGGAGTAAATTGTTCAGCGAGCTTCCTTTCTCTTTTGGCCCTGCTTCTGGAACTGTTTTAGCTTTTATACTGTAGAAATTTCCCGACTGAGTAAAGAAATAGAGTGTTTCCCGATCCGTGGCAGAGATTCTGGCAGCTAAACTGTCGCCATCCTTGAAAGTCAGCGAAGAAGTTGTTTTGGCTTTCTTGAGTGACAGCGGAATTCGTTTAATAAATCCTTGTTTGGTAAGCAGGACCTCAAAGGGGTGTTCAGCTTCCTCAAAGGAACTTAGGTCAAACTCTTCCCTCATTTCTTCCGGTAAAATAAGGGTCCTTCGTTCATCCCCATGCTTTTCGGCAATCTCTTTTAGTTCATTTTTAATAATTTGGTAGACCTTAGATACGTCGGCAAGTATCCCTTCTAATTCCGAAATAAGTCGTAAAGTTTCTGCGTGCTCTGCACGTATCCCCTCAAGCTCATAATTTGTGAGGGTCTGGAGCTTCATATCAAGGATTGCTTGGGCCTGAACTTCCGAGAATTCAAAACGCGTGATGAGTGCTGCTTTAGCCAATGCTGGTGTTTTACTGGAGCGAATAATGGCAATCACTTCATCGAGATGATTTATGGCAATCACTAAACCTTCAAGGAGATGGATCTTATGACGAGCCTTTTCTAAATCGAACTCTGTTCGTTTGGTAACTACTATTTTGCGATGTTCGATAAATGCTGCATTAATTTCTTTTAGCCCTAGGACTTTCGGTGTTCCATCAGCTGTGATTACAAGATTGATGATTCCAAAAGTCTCTTCCATTTGAGTGAACTTATAAAGGCTGCGCAAAATAACAAGGGGATCTACATCTTTGCGGCATTCGACAACAAGTCTGATTCCTTCACGATCCGATTCATCTCGGACCTCACTGATCCCGTTGATCTTTCCGGAATCGGCAAGAGCCTCGATCTTTGCAGCTAAGGTTGATTTATTAACTTGAAAAGGGATTTCAGTAATAATGATAGAATTTTTGCCATTTCTGCTTGGTTCAATCACTGCCTTACCACGCATCGTAACCTTTCCGCGTCCAGTTGTATAGGCGTTGACAATTCCCTCGCTGCCAATAATCAACCCACCAGTGGGGAAATCTGGTCCTTGGACCTTCTCTAAGAGGTCTTCGATGTTCACTTCAGGCCGATCAATTTGCAGAATAACACCGGCAACAACTTCTCGTAAATTATGTGGTGGGATGTTCGACATCATTCCAACGGCAATTCCTGAGCCCCCATTGATTAAAAGATTGGGGAAAGGGCTCGGAAGAACGACAGGTTCTTTCAGCCGTTGATCATAGTTGGCTTTGAAAAGAACAGTATTTTTATCAAGGTCTTGAGTCATTAGTTGAGATAAGGGAGTCATTCTCATTTCTGTATAACGCATGGCTGCTGCATTATCTCCATCAATCGAACCAAAATTTCCTTGCCCATCGACTAAAGGATATCTTATGGCCCAGGGCTGAGCCATGCGAACTGCAGAATCATAGATGGACGAGTCACCATGAGGATGGTATTTCCCCATACAATCTCCAACCAGACGAGCGGACTTGCTGTAAGGCTTGTCCGCAGTCATCCCAATTTCATCCATTGAATAGAGAATTCTGCGATGCACAGGTTTAAGCCCATCTCGAACATCCGGAACTGCCCTCTGCAAAATCACATGTTTTGAATAGCCTAAATATGCCTCAGGCAGAACTTCTTCCAATGGGCGTTGACTAATTGTTTCTTCTATCGTATTCATTGGGTGTTACTCCCCTTTTCACATCACATATCATCGTCGGTAAAGACGATATTCTCCATTAGAAAATCACGCCGAGGTTCAACTTGTTCACCCATCAGAATTCTGAGTTTGCGTTCCGCCTCTAAGGTATCGTCTATAGTTACTTGAACCATGCGTCGGTTTGCAGGATTCAGGGTTGTTTCCCAAAGTTGTTCAGGGTTCATTTCTCCAAGTCCTTTATAGCGCGAAATCTTCGCCGTTTTTCCCAATTCCTTAAGTTGTTTCTTTAACTCCTCATCATCGAAAGCGTAACGAGTAATCTTACCGCGTTCTTTTTCAACTTTGTAAAGAGGCGATTGAGCAATATAAACCCGGCCGTTTATAATTAGCGGTTTCATATAACGGTAGAAAAATGTCAACAACAGACACCGGATGTGCGCTCCATCAATATCAGCATCTGTCATGATGCAGACACGAGCATAGTTGCCCTTCTCTAAATCAAACTCTTTGCCAATCCCCGAACCCACCGCTGTAATAATACTTCGGATTTCTTCGTTTTCCAGAACCCTGTCTAATTTAGCCCGGTAGGTATTGATAACTTTCCCACGCAAAGGAAGTATGGCCTGAAAACGTCGGTCCCTACCCATTTTAGCTGAACCGCCAGCGCTGTCTCCTTCAACTAAAAAAAGTTCATTGCGGGCTTTATCTTTACCGCTGCAAGCTGCTAATTTACCGCTTAAAGCTTTAACCTCAGCATCACGGGCTTTCTTTTTAAGTTCTTTGGCCTTTTTCGCAGCAAGTCTGAGCAAGCAGGTCGTTAAGGTTCGGTTAATCACTTGTTTGGCCAGAGAGGGGTTTTGTTCCAAGAATTGACTTATCCCCTCATTGGTAAGAGATTGGACAATTCCCTCAACTTCAAGATTGGAAAGTTTTGTTTTAGTCTGCCCCTCAAATTGAGGATCTTTCACTTTCAGGGATAGTATACATGTCAAGCCATCTCGAAGGTCGTCCCCGATAAGACTCTCATCTTTTTTAAAGAGATTATTTTTTCGGCCGTAATTATTAAACGCCTTTGTTAAGGCTGTGCGAAATCCAGATTCATGAGTGCCTCCCTCGTCGGTCGGGATGTTGTTGACATAAGAGTGCAATGATTCATCCTCTCCATCATTATACTGAAGGGCACACTCCACAATGACATCCTCTTTCTCGCCCATAAAATAAATTGGTTTTTTATGGACAGATGAAACTCCGGCCTCCATGATTAAATGCTCAACAAAACCAATAATTCCCTGTTGCTGAGAAAAAGTTTCCGACTTCATCTCCCCTCGCTGATCCGTAAGGATTATCGTTAGTCCTTTATTAAGAAACGATAACTCCATCAAACGGCTTCTCAAGGTGGCATATTTAAAAATGGTAGTTTCTTTAAAAATTAAAGGATCCGGCTTAAAGACCACAGTTGTTCCAGTTCCTTTTATCTTTTTCCCTACGATTTTCAGATCAGACTTTAATTCCCCGCCATGAACATATTCCACTCGATAAAGCTTGCCATCGCGTTTAATCTCTACAGTCAAAGACTCGGACAGCGCATTGACAACGCTGGCCCCGACACCGTGCAGCCCCCCAGACGTCTTATAAGTATCTCCGTCAAACTTACCACCAGCATGGAGCGTTTCAAAGGCTAAGCGCACTGCTGAAATATTTTTTCCTGTATGAATATCCACAGGAATCCCTCGGCCATTGTCTTCAATGGCAATTGATCCGTCTCGATTTAGAGTAACAGAAATGCGATCACAAAATCCTGCTCCTGCTTCATCGATAGCATTGTCAATAATTTCATAGGCGAGATGGTGAAGCCCTTTGCTTCCGGTAGACCCTATGTACATGCCAGGACGTCGACGCACGGCCTCCAGGCCCTCTAATACTTGTATGGATGCAGCGTTATACTGATTTGAAGACAAACAATTCACCTCCGAAGTGTTTTACTCTACATTTGACATTATGTACAATATCACCTGTCTCTCCTCTTTGTCTAGTTACTAAATATAAAAATCCTCTCCAAGTGAAGCGACAGCACATTTTGCATACGCCCTCAGAGGGGATAATTTGGCATATTTTGGGGTATTCATGGACATTTATGGATACTTAAGGATATTTAATATAAATCAAAAACTTGTTACTTAACAATCATCACAGGACAGCTCGCTTTACCTAAAACCCTCTGACTGATGCTTCCAAGCAATGAGCCCGATATAGGTCCATACCCACGACTTCCCATAATAACTAGATCATAATGTCCACTCTCAAGCTCCTTTAGGATAGCAGCGGCAGGATGCCCCGGCAGTTGTTTTGGCATAATCTCTATGTTCCCAGTGTCAATTCCAGCGAGGGCTGCTGTCAAGGCTTCTCTCCCGTAGATGCTTATTTCTTCCTGGGGTACGGCAACTCCGCTTGATAACGTATAACCTAAAGCCTCTGGAGTATAAACCACGTGCAGGAGAACAATCTGAGAACCAAGCTCTTGGGCAATTTCCAGAGCTGTCATTAAGGCACGCCGGGCTGATTCGGAAGCGTCTGTCGGAACCAAAATAGTTTTGAACATACGTTCTCCTTTCTCGGTATCTAATTGGAACGTTAAAACCAATACCTGGGATAATGTCGATTGGGAGAGAGATTATTGACGAGTAATCCGATCATAACCATAGTGATTGCTCCCAAGGCAATTGGAGTCAGGATGTAAATAGGATGGGCTTTGCTTAATACGGCAAATAACGCTGTTGCACCTCCAGGTGGGTGTGTCGTTTTCGTGAGCATAATCGCCACCAAAGCCAATGCCGTACCCAAAGCCGGGGACCACCATGTTAAGCCAAACGTCATGTAGGTGGCAACCCCAATTGTGGCAGAAATTGTATGTCCGAGAATAACGTTTCGAGGCTGAGACAATGGCGCGTCAGGGACTCCATAAATTAGCACCGCTGAGGCACCAAAGGAAGCCACAATCGGCAAATCAAACTGATGGGATAATAAGACAATGGCAATTATTCCCGAAAAAGCACCTAACCAAGTAATCATCATATCCAATGGTGGAGGAGATTCCAAAGGGGTTGTTCTTTTGTAGCCTTTCATTTTAGATATGTAGCGGGTCAATAATTCCAATACCACACCCCCTGCTCTTCTTTGATACTTATTATAGGAATTCCGAAGCAGAGGCGCTGTGAAATGTATCACACTTTTCCAGGAACATCCTCAATAGATCGATAAAAACCAGTTGGAATTAATAACTGAGGCCTGATTAAATCACACCTCAGCTATTGATGCTTAAAGTTGCTGATATTTAAAGCTTATGAGACACCAAACTGTCAGCGTGAGTGATCTATTTTAAGACATGCGTCCTTTTTCTTGGGCCATACGCTTTAATTTTTCCCGACCGTTCTCAGGTGGAACCAATAAAATAGGTCGACGGGTCATAGTCATAGCGCCGCTTGGACAAGCAGAAGAACAAACTCCGCAGCCAATGCAAAGGTCAATGTTTACAATAGGCTGTTCCATTCCATTTGCTTGTTCTGTCAGAGAGATCGCCTTGATGTGACATTTATCAACACATAGGCCACATCCAATACATTCTTCTGCATTAACTATAGGCATGAAATTGCTGGGGTGAGTGGCAAAGATTTGTTGCTCATTGATTCCGCGGAGAACTTTACAGCAACAGCCACAGCAGCTGCAGATATAAGTGGGCTTATTCATAACGTTATCACAGAGGTGAACCAATCCTAGGTCTTCCGTTTGTTTTAGGATTTGCAATAAATCTTCCACACTAGCGGGTTTTCCCAGACCTTTGCGCACAATCCATTCAGCAGCTCCTCCAAGGGACATACATACTTCAAGAGGCGCATCACAAGCAGTTCCCAAATGAGAGGCCTCATGACGGCAGGCGCACATCGTAATAGCCCCGCCACCAGCTTGCTTTATGATTTCTGAGGCTCGCTCGTAATCTAAGACTTCAGTTTCCACCGCTAAGGGCAGAAGATTTTCATAAACTAGTGCACGCATGACTTTAGTGTCATAACCCGCGATCTCCTTCAGGACACCTTCACTGTGGAAATACGTTTCAAATAACTCGGCTAACTCTTTTAAGGTGAGGTGATCTCCTGTCCGCATAAAGGTGTACTCAAAGAATCCTACGAGCATAGGGGACAACATGTAGTAAATCGTATTCTTGCGGGGAATGTCCAACACTAGCCCCTTATCCGACATGCCCTCAAGAATTAGCTTGAGCTCTTGCACCTCAATTCCCGTGATCTCAGAAACTTTATCCAAGGTCATTGGCAGAGCAGGAAATTGGCTGCCCACCAGCGCTTCAGCTTCAGTGTATAGCCGATGAAGTATAGCCATTAAGTCTTCGTTAATCGGTGCACCTTCTGGTGTCCTGCTGAGTCTTTCTGCTAAAGCTTGATAGACCTCTTCTTTGGTATTGATCAAGTGTCCCATAATAACCCTCCTTTAAAAACTTACTGATGAATAGCCTCTGCATAAGCGTTGTGAATAGCATCTAAAGCTTTCCGGGGATTCACGGCATCTCCTATGATTATCAATTCCTTAACTCTTCCCTCAAGGGCTAGGTAAAGCTCGTTTCGAGATCGCGAGCCTATAGCAAAGATCACTGTGTCAGCGGGTAGTAAGTTTTGTCCCCCTGCGCCTTCCACTAAGACCCCATCTGAAGATACCTCTGCCACTTTTGTTTCATCCAAGCACTTGACTCCGTAGCGCTTCAAATCGGCTAACATTGACCAGCGAGTACTAGGACCAATATCTCGCCCAATTCCTTTGGCCATTTCTAAAATGGTTATTTTTTTATTTCCTTGGGTTAATAGGCGGTAAAGTTCTTTTTCTGATTCCGCGTGCTCCAGCATGAGGAAACGGAGGGTTTCATTGTCTAAGGTGCTTGCTTCCGCTAAGTAGAGAGCTGTCTCTACTCCAACGGCTCCGCCGCCCACGATCAGGATGTTTGATCCAGTTTTTTCATGGCCTTTAAGAACATTCCAGGCCTGAAGAATTTTAATCGTTCCCTGATTTGGAATAGAAGGGATGATGGGGTATGATCCTGTGGCAACAACAACCTTATCAAAGACTCCTTCTTCAACTGCGGTTATGATACTTTCCGGAGTAGCTGTGATTCCGTAGTGAATCGTTACTCCCAACTGCAAACAAGCCTTCTCCAAGTACTTTCCAAGATAGAGAAAATCCTTCCGTCCTGGAGGGGCTGCGGCTAGGGTCAACTGTCCTCCTGGCTCTTGTTGTTCCTCCCATATAGTGACCATATGTCCGCGCAGTGCGGCAACTCGAGCATATTCTAATCCGGAAACCCCAGCACCGATCACTAAAAGCTTTTGGGGACTTGAAGTTGGCTCAAGTGAGCCTAGCTCGACTTCTCGTCCCGCTTCAGCATTCACTAAACAGGCTACCGGTTTTAGCCGAAAGACATTGTCGAGACATCCTTGATTACAGCCGATACAAGGACGAATAGTTTCGAAATTCCCACCCATTGCTTTATTAGGGAGTTCAGGATCTGCCATGAGCTGTCGGGCCATGCCAATGAAATCTGCTTTTCCCTCTTGAAGAATTTTCTCGGCAAGCTCGGGTGTGTTGATTCGATTGCAGGCGATGACAGGAATAGAAACAACTTGCTTAATTCCAGAGGCCAAATAAGTGTAAGCTCCGAGAGGTACATTCATAGTCAGTTGAGGTACAGAAGTTTCATGCCATCCCCCTGTCACATTGAGCGCATTCACTCCAGCTTTCTCAAGGGCTTGACAAAACAGGCACGCTTCCGTATTCGTGTGACTGCCGGGCATAAAGTCATTTCCGGCTACCCGAACAATGATAGGATAATCTGGACCGACAGCACGACGAACGGCTCCAACCACTTCCAGTCCAAACGTCATCCGAGCCTGAAGGTCTCCGCCATAGCGATCTGTGCGATGGTTTGTCAAGGGGGAGAGGAACTGAGATATCAGGTAACCTGCGCTGGCTAAAATTTCAACGCCATCAAAGCCCGCTGTCTGGGCACGTTTAGCAGCACTTTCATAGGAAGCAATGATTTCAGATATTTTCTCTTCAGTCAATTCCACAGGCGTTTGACCGGTAAGTCGAGAAGGAATTGGTGAGGGAGCTACACAAGGTTGACCGGTATGCGCTGAATGGGCATATCGGCCAGCCTGGTAAAGCTGGGGAACAATTTTCGCACCTTCTGCGTGAACGGCGTCCACCAATTGACGCAGCCCTGGAATGCAGCGATCATCATCGAGTTGAGTCATGCCAAAGGCATTACCAATCTTATCAATACCGCATCCACCGACAATGATCAGCCCTACTCCTCCACGGGCCCGAGCACGATAAAACTCGATCAGTCGGTCAGTAACTTCTCCTTCAGGACTATACCCTAAATGCATAGGAGTCATAATCAAGCGATTGCGCACTCGAAGAGTGCCTATCTGGGCAGGAGAAAATAATAGGGACATCAAAATATCCTCCTCTTTGTTGTTCTTTTTCATCATTATATTTTCTTCTGACGCTTTCTCTTCGAACAGTCTAAATGATATGTTTGATTTTCTAATCTTGAAAAAGCCTTTCAAGAACGTTCTCAAAAGTAGCATACTCTTCTTCCGAAAAGCGTCCCTTTATTCCTTGATCCATTTTCTCGGCGAGGTAAGTAATCTCGGATATGTTCTCCAGAGCTTTCTGTTTCAGAAACACCAAGAGCGAGCGTCTGTCTTCGGGATCGTCCCTCCTCTCTACCAGATCCTGCCGCTCCATGCGATCCAAGATGGAGGTAAGCGTAGATCCATCCATTTCTAAACGTTTCGCAAGATCTTTAAACTTAAGTCCGTCATGTTCCCAAACTACGCTTAATACGTAGAATTGCGACGGCGTAAGTCCATAATGTGA
The DNA here is from genome assembly GCF_045689965.1 of Desulfosporosinus paludis. Classification (NCBI taxonomy): domain Bacteria; kingdom Bacillati; phylum Bacillota; class Clostridia; order Eubacteriales; family Desulfitobacteriaceae; genus Desulfosporosinus; species Desulfosporosinus paludis. The sequence continues at coordinate 5,070,383 of NZ_CP144211.1, read as the reverse complement.
GAGGTTGCTTTCGTAATAACGGTTGATTTTTCTCATGACACGACTGAGTTTATAACAGATATATTTAGAGGGACTAGTTTCGTTATCAGTGTACGTTTCGTCCATTCAGGCACCTCATAAATTTTATTTGTGTTCGTATTAATGGTATACAAACATTTTTAATAATAGTATATCCGAATTTCTTCTTTGTTTCAATATACATTATATTGAGAATTATAAAAAATTTCTAATCTAGGACAGATGTCAGCGACTCAGTTCAGTGGTCCCATGTATTCATCACCCATGCCTAGCCCACATAAAAGGGGGGCGTTGCAAAACGAACTAAAATAGTTCGTAAGCAACGCCCCTTTTTCCTACTAGAAACAAAACTGCAGGTCCCAAAGAACCCGCAGTTGTCGTATAATTTGAGTTATGCTAACAACCAAATTACACTCTAAAAATTATACTGAATTAAGTGGACACTATCAATTAGTTCTACCATTTAATTTTGATGTGTTAATACCGGAGGATGACTCAGTTCGACTGCTAAGCCACATTTTGGAGGGATTGAATTACGAAGCGTTGTATCAGGCCTACTCTTCCACTGGAAGAAAACCTGTAGTCGAACCCAAAATCCTGTTCAAAGTAGTAGCCTATGCCTATATGAACAACATTTACTCAAGCCGCAAGATTGAAGTTGCTTGTAAAAGAGACATTAACTTCATGTGGTTGTTGGAAGGATGCAAGGCACCAGACCACAGCACCCTTGCTCGATTTCGGAAGAACTATTTAAAGGAATCCATAGAAGACCTCTTTTTCCAAATGGTGACGTATTTACACAAGCTTGGGGAAGTAGAGTTTAAGAACCTTTTTGTCGATGGAACAAAAATTGAAGCCAATGCTAACCGTTATACGTTTGTCTGGAAGAAAGTCGTTACTAAGAATGAGACCAAAATGTTCTTGAAAATTCAATCCTGTCTTGAGGAGATCAATTTGACCTATCTAAAGGACTTCAAGGCAACCAAAGAAACGTTACTTAAGGACCTTAAGGCGGCCCTCTCCTACCTAGAAGAAAAACGTCAGCAAGAGCAGATTGAATTTGTCCATGGTATTGGAAAACGGAAATCAAAGCTACAAAAGTTTACAGAAGACCTGAAGGAATTCTATACCCGTCAAGAAAAGTACAACAGACATCACCAATTCTTCGAAGGAAGAAATAGCTACTCCAAAACCGATCCTGATGCGACCTTCATGCATATGAAAGATGACCATATGCGCAACGCTCAGTTAAAGCCGGCTTACAATGTTCAGATTGGCGTGGAAAGTGAATATGTAACAGGGGTTGGAATTTTCCAGGATCGTAACGACATAGCCACACTCATCCCTTTCTTAAACACGCTGGAATCTAAACTACAGGCCCATTATGAAAATGTTACTGCAGACTCTGGTTATGAGAGTGAGGAGAATTATCTTTATCTCGAAGGGAAAAAGCAGACCTGCTACATAAAGCCGCAAACCTATGAACAATGGAAAAAGAAACGCTTCAAAAAGGATATCAGCAAGCGAGAAAACATGGTTTACAATGCAGAAATGGATGAATACACCTGTCATAACGGAAAACAACTCAAACTAGTGGGAATTACCCATCGAACATCGGCAACGGGCTACCGATCTGAAATCACGATCTATGAATGTGAAGACTGCCGTGATTGTCCTTGTAAAAGTCAATGTACAAAAGCTAAAGGCAATCGAAGAATGCAAGTATCTAAAACGTTTGTGGCCAAACGCCAGGTATCGTACGGAAACATTACCACCGAAAAAGGGAGACTACTCAGAGTAAATCGATCCATACAGGTCGAAGGAGCCTTTGGGGTACTCAAAAATGACTATAACTTTAATCGCTTTTTGACACGAGGTAAAAACAGTGTAAAAACTGAATTTATGCTGCTGTGTTTTGGGTATAACGTGAATAAACTTCACGCTAAAATACAGAATGAACGAATTGGTAAACCCCTTCATCCATTAAAAACGGCTTAAAAAGGGGTCGAAAAAACAGTCTCATCTAGAAGGCTTATTTTGCTATACACAAATTTAAGTAGAAAATAGAGATTGAGCATTGCAATCAAACCACTTAATATTTTCCACAGTAAAAAGAAATGGGGAGCATCGCTTGCTACTTCAAAATAGTAGTTTTGCGACACTCCCTCATAACCGTACAATTATCTAATTATAGTTAGTCACTCTAATAATGATCCTTTATTGAACTAGGCTTTGTGCAGCCGCAATGGCCATTTGAGCAAGAGGAGTCGGGTATATCCCAATCGCCACGGTGATGATGAGAGAAAATAGCATCGTGAACTTGAGGGCTCCCTGAACCGGAATGTCGGGCAGTCCCTCTCCCTCGCCGAGAAACATCACTTTGACGACTGAGAGATAATAATACACAGACACCATACTCATGACAAAACCGATGTAAGCAATGGCTGTATAGCCTTGACCCATCACTGCGGAGAAGAGATAAAATTTCCCTACAAAACCCGCGAGAGGAGGAATCCCTGCTAAGGACAATAACGATGCAGTCATTACTACCGCTGCCAAGGGGGAGCGTCGAATCAATCCGGCGAAGTCCTTAATCTCGTCACTCCCTTGTTTCTCCGACACATGAGTTGCTACCGCAAAGGCTCCCATGTTAGCAAAGACATAAATCATGGCATAAAAGAGAACCCCTTTAACGCCCGCGAGAGACTCGGCAATGATGCCCACCATGAGATAGCCTGCTTGAGCAATACTCGAATAGGCAAGCAGTCGTTTGATATTCGTTTGCGGAATGGCCACTAAATTACCTAAAATCATTGTAAGGCAAGCCAGGACAACTAACAGGGTTTGCCCTGTTGGTGAAAAGGCTTGACTGTTCATCGTTAAGAGATAGACTCTGATCAGAGCAGCGAAGGCAGCCGCTTTAGAGGCGATCGCCAAAAATGCGGTGACCGGGGTTGGTGCCCCTTCATAGATATCTGGTGCCCAGAGATGAAATGGTACGAGAGAGATCTTAAAGCCTAACCCAGCTAAAATAAATACGGTTGCCAGGAACGAGGTTGGTGTAAGTGTAGCGCCCAGGCCACTGGCAACCTCCGAAAGCTGTGTCGATCCTGTCAGCCCGTAGATAAGGCTGATCCCATAGAGTAAAATGGCAGACGATGTTGCCCCCAGTACAAGATACTTGATCCCTGCTTCTGAGGATCGCGCGTCTTCGGACAAGTAGGCAACGAGGATGTAAAAGGAGATGGTCATCAATTCTAAACCGACATACATCGCGATCAATTCGCCGGCACCAGCCATCAGCATCATACCAAGTGTCGCTGTCAAAATTAAGGAGTAAAATTCACCGCGGTATTTCGGCAATTTCTGCACATACCCGCCTGAAGAGAGTACAACCAGAAGAGCGGCCGACAAGAAGAGAATTTTAAAATAGACAGCAAATTGATCGTGCCAGTAGAGGCCGTTCAAAAACGAGGTTTTTGGATGATAGAAAAAATCATAGAGCGTATAGCCGAGGACACCGATCAAGGAGAATGCGGTGAGAGGCATCATGCCTTTGCGCGCGCTTGGCGGAATCAGTAGTCCAATGGCCAAGAGAATCAAGGCCAATGCGGCAAGCGCAACTTCGGGTGTGAGTACTGCAGCGATATTAAACTCTACCATTAGAACAGCCCCCCATCTTCGCCTGACTCACCGTCTCAAGAACCTTCGCAAGGCCTGAGGAGGTAACACCAGAGTTTACTAGGCCAAATAAAATGTTCGGGAAGATCCCGGCGGCAAAAATAACCAAACCCAGGACGACCAAGGGAACTAATTCCGGACCCCGAATGTCCTTCAGATGATCCCATTCTGAGCGACGCGGTCCGAACATAACATTGGCAATCACCCTCAGGGTGTAAACCGCTGTAAAGATAATCCCCGCGATACCAAGAATCGCTTGTACCGGGAGAACTTTGATGGTACCCATGAAAATGGTAAATTCGGAGATAAAGTTGACCGTACTTGGCAGGCCCAGAGAAGCCATACCTGCAATAATAAAGCCAATGGCCAAACGCGGCATTTGATGGGCTAAGCCTCCTAAATCCGGGATGTTTCGGGTATGAGTTTTTTCGTAGATAAACCCAATCATCGAGAAGAATAAGGCGGACATGACCCCATGGGCGAACATCATAGCCACTGCACCATCGATAGCCGTCGGGTTCAAGGCAGCAATCGCAATGAGTACATAGCCCATATGGCTTACTGAAGAATATCCAATGACATACTTGAGATCTTTTTGTGCCAAGGCGATAAAGGCAGCATAGAGAACGTTGGCTATGGCCAAAGCTGCTATCACGGGGGCCCAGTACTTAGCACCGATGGGCAGAACGAAAACGCCGAGACGGATTAACCCGTATCCTCCGATTTTCTTTAAGACTCCGGCGTGAATCATACTAACAGCAGTCGGAGCTCCTGCGTAACCGTCTGGTGACCATGAGTGAAACGGAAACATCGATATTAGTGAACCAAAGCCAAAGAGCATTAAACCAAAGGCAATCTTTTGGAAAGGTGCACTATACAAATTCTGTCTTGCGGCTAACTGATCAAACATAAAGGTAGGGTTACCCTGTTTACCTGCCGCCAAATAAAGAGCCACCATTCCGACGAGAAGAAACGCCGATCCGATCAGAAGGTAAATGGTCAGCTTCATCCCGGCGTATTCCTTGGTGACTCGCTTGGTACTTCCCCAGATAATCACCATGATGTAGATCGGAATGACGACAATTTCATAGAAGAGGAAGAATATGAACAGATCACGGGCGATAAACGTTCCCATAACCCCAGTAATAAGGATAAGCAGCAAAATAAAGAATTCTTTGGCGCGCTTTTCCATATTCCAGGAAGCGTAAATTGACGAGAAGCCAATGAGGTTCGTGAGCAGAAGCATCGGCAAACTTATTCCATCGACTCCAAAGGCCAGATTAACTCCGAGATCAGGAACCCAAGGAATCGTCAGCGTGAACTGCATTCCGCCTGTCGTGCGATCATAGGCAAAGAAAACATAGAGCGAAAACGCCATGGCGACAAATGTCCCCAGAGCCGCTACAATTTTTATCGTTTTTGTTTCTTCTTTGGGTAAGAAGACAATAATGAACATCGCCAATAACGGCGCTAGTAAGATTAAAGGGAGTAAATAGGAGCCCCCTGTTGGCAGTGCTGACATTATTTCACACCTCCCAGCATCGCTAAGGGGTTAAGGGACGAAAGCTGACCTTCCCCAAAGGCGAAGACCATGAAAATGACCACAACTGCGATAAAGAAGACCATGGCATAGGTTTGAAGCTGCCCTGTACTCGTTCTGCGCAGTGCTTTTGCACTCCCACGTGTCAATAAAGCAATTCCATTGATGATCCCGTCCACGATATAAATGTCGAACCAATAGAGCACTTTAGCTAATCCATCCATGATATGATGAATCACCCAAAGATAAAGCTCATCAATATAGTATTTGTTATTAAGGATTCTGTAGACGACCGGAAAACGGGCGACAATACTCTCGGCTGCAATCGCTTTTTTAATGTAGATATAATAGGCTAAACCTATCCCTAATAACCCGGCGATGACCGAAATTCCAGCCAAACCCCAATTCATACCTTCTCTCTCAAATTCCCCAAAGTGAATAAAGAAGGCAAAGTTTTGCTCTGGTAAGGATACCAGGCCTCCTAAAACACTAAAGAAAGCAAGAATAATTAGGGGTATTGTCATGCTCCAGGGAGATTCATGCGGATGATTTTCGGGTTTTTCCGGTCCGCAAAAAGCGACAAAGAACAGCCGACTCATATAAAACGCGGTTAGGAAGGCCGTAAATAATCCGATGGCATAAATAATCGGATGACCATTTTGCAGGGCACCAGCCAAGATTTCGTCTTTAGACCAAAATCCTGCAAAAGGCGGAACCCCTGAAATCGCTAAAACGCCGATAAAGAACGTTGTACCTGTTATCGGCATCTTCTTCCACAGGCCACCCATGTCCCAGATGTTCTGCTTTTCATGCATTGCATGGATCACGGAACCTGCACCTAAGAACATCAAGGCTTTAAAGAAAGCATGGGTCATAAGGTGGAACATCGATCCCGAATAAGCGCCTACTCCAAGAGCAAAGATCATATAACCTAACTGGCTTAAAGTTGAATAGGCCAGAATCCGCTTAATGTCATCTTGGGCAATGGCAATCGAGGCCGCAAAGATCGCTGTAAAGGCACCAATACCTGCGACAAACTGGAGCGCTGCAGGGGAGGCTGCAAAGAGAAAATACATTTTAGCAACAAGATAAACCCCAGCAACTACCATGGTTGCTGCGTGGATTAGGGCGCTGACAGGTGTCGGACCTTCCATGGCATCGGGTAACCAAACATGGAAAGGGAACTGACCGGATTTGCCCATCGGTCCCATAAAGATCAAGAATGCCATGACGGTAATATACCCCGCAGTGCCAACGACTGCAATGTTTTGCAGATTAGTGCTTAAGGCTGCGGAAAGGGCTGTAAAATCAAGCGTACCAAATTTGTTATACAAGAATAATATTCCGAGTAATAAGCCGAAATCTCCGACGCGTGTCGTGATGAACGCTTTTTTGGCGGCCTCGCGTGCTGATACTTTGAAATACCAAAATCCAATCAGCAAATAAGAACAAAGGCCAACGAGTTCCCAAAAAATGAAGAGCTGCAGCAAGTTAGTCGCCAAAACCATTCCCAGCATAGAGGATGCAAATAACGACTGATAGGCATAGTAGCGTGACCAACCTTTATCACCATGCATATAGCCTAAGGAATAAATTTGCACCATAGAGGCAACCAAAGTAACCACAAACAACATCATACCACTTAAGGGATCTACAACCGTTCCAAAATCGATCTTTAATCCCCCAATATTTAGCCAATTCGCGCTAACGATCGCTGGATGTTCCACTAGTTCAGCTCCGGACTGAATAATGCCTAAGCCTATAGCGATTGCCAAGCCCAACGCGGTTAGAATCGCCAGAATCGACACCGTGGAAGACAGTCCTTTGGATCGTTTCGTGACAAAGGCGATGAGTAGAAACGATAGGAAGGGCAAAGCAGGAATTAACCATGCCCATCGAAAGAGATCATGCATTTCCTTGAACACCTACCTTCTCCATAGTCTCTCTTACCACTTCAACCAATTAAATTCATCCACATTTGTGGAACGACGGTTGCGATAAATTGTAATCACGAGTGCTAGTCCGACAGCGATTTCAGCAGCTGCCACGACAATGACAAAAAGTGCCGCTACGTGTCCCGTAAGAATATAGTGGATATCTACTTTTTGATTCCAGATAAACCGATTAAAGGCTACAAAGTTAATGTTAACCGCATTCAGCATTAACTCTATAGACATCAGTATGGCGATGATGTTTCTCTTTGAAAACACACCATAGAGACCCAGGCAAAAAAGCATCGCTCCCACCAGCAGATAAGTAGAAAGCCCTACACTTAAATTCATCTGCTTTCCTTCACTCCCTTCGCTAAGATCACAGCTCCGGCTAGAGCTACTGTCAGCAAGACTGCTGCTGCTTCAAAGGGAATCATAAATTGAGTAAGTAACAGTAACGACATATCCTCAGCAGAGCCGCCACTTGTCCAAGCTGTGGGTAAAATACGCCAGTCCGCATTGGTCAGGACGACCAAGGCGATAACCACGAACACTAAGACTGAAACAATCGCGCCCCGTCCCCACTTACGATTATCCGGATTACTATCACAGACCTCGCCACGCAAGGTCAGCATCACGGCAAAAACGACCATGATCGAGACTGCACCCGTGTAGACTAACAACTGAACGGCAGCAAGGAAATCTGCATTCATGAGAATGTAGAGCACGGCGACTCCGGAAAAGGAAAGTGCCAAATAAAATGCACTATGCACGATGTTCTTAGAAGTGACTACTCCCCAAGCTGCGGCAATCGCCATAATTGCGAAGATAAAGAAAACGATAGTGCCCACGCTTACCCCTCCTTTCCGCTTGGCCTGTTCAATTGCTTAGACCGCTCAATCATATCCCATAGTAATTCTTCGCGATGGTAAACCGCATTTTCATACTCTTGGGAAAGTCTAAGCGCACCGGTCGGGCAGGTTTCCGTACATAACCCACAAATAAGGCAGCGACCAATATTCATATGGTAAGTCTTTAATACTTTTTTATTGTTCTCATCCTTTTCGCTCGTGAGATTAATGACTTGATTCGGACAAACGTTTACACAAAGCCCACAAGAAATACACTTCTCGGGTTCAAGAGCCATGGAACTCCGTGTACGGGGAGAAAGCTTCGGTTTTACTTCAGGATAATACTCTGTAAGATTGGGTCCATAGAAACGTTTAAGCGTAATGCGCAAGCCTTTTATTAATCCTTTACCAAACACTCTTTTACCCTCCAATCCGCGGAATGAGCAGCTGGTAAATATAAATGCCCAGACCTGTTAAAAAGATGTTCGCCAACGATAAAGGAAGCAAGATTTTCCAAGCAAAATGCATAAGATGATCAACTCTCATCCGGACAAAGGTCCAACGGACCCACATCATTAAGAAAATCACGAGCCATATCTTGAGAATAAACCATAGCCATCCTGGCAGAAATCCAGGGCCGTACCAACCACCCAAGAACATTGAAACAGCGATTGCAGATGTAGCGACCACATTGCCGTATTCCGCGAGCATGAACAATCCCCACCTGAGTCCGGAGTACTCCGTGAAAGGTCCGGCGACAATCTCCTGCTCCCCTTGAACTTGGTCAAAAGGAGCCCTGTTAGTTTCTGCTATACCGGCTATCAAATAAATAAGAAAAGCCAAGGGTTGCAGGAATATAAAGGGAATAGTTTTCTGTGCCTCAATAATAGATGATAGGTTGAAGGTCTGAGTAATCATTACAACACCTAACAAAGAAAAGAGCAAAGGGATTTCATAACTTATCATTTGGGCAACTGCCCGCAATCCCCCTAGCAGAGAAAACTTATTATTGGATGCCCACCCGGCCATCAGCAGCGCAAGCGTTGAAATTGATGAAATTGCCAAAAAGTAGAATATTCCCAAGTCAAGATTAATTGCCACCATTCCCTTACCAAAAGGAATAACGCCAAAGGCCATCAGGGTAACCCCTACGAGCATCATTGGAGCCATTTTAAAAAGGAATTTATCTACATTGGCAGGGTAGATATCTTCCTTACCCAACATTTTCACCGCATCGGCAATAAATTGAAACCAACCGTGCGGCCCTAGTCGGTTAGGACCTGATCTCTGTGAGACCCAGTGGGCAAATTTGCGTTCCACCAAACTAAGAAACAACGCTGCGACGACCATAATCAAAAAGAGTATAATAAACACGATGATATTAATCGTCAAATCAGCCCCGATCGAGTGGGAATCCATAAACAGTCCACGTATGGCGGCCGCAATATTTACAAACACATTGTTTAAAGCGTCCATCTTCTTCTCCCTTCATTGAAAATTCCTACTTATCCACTTCACCTAAGACAAGATCCATAGATGCGAAAATAGTCACAAGGTCTTGAATCTTCCAGCCGACCACTATAGCAGGAAGCATTTGAACGTTAACAAATGCTCCGGCACGTATACGTACCCGGGCCGGTTTCGCCGTCCCATTACTAACTATGTACCAACCCATTTCTCCCTTTGGGTTCTCAACTCGATGATAAACTTTGCCGGCTGGAGGCTTAATTATCTTCGGAACCTTCGCCATCACAGGCCCTTCTGGGATGTCTCTCAGCGCCTGTCGAATAATTCTTCTGCTTTCTTGAATCTCAAGAAGCCGAATAAAGTGCCGATCATAGGTATCACAGCCATACAACACCGGGACATTAAAATCAAACCTATCGTAAATACCATAAGGTTCGGCTTTCCGTACGTCATACTGTACTCCGGAAGCCCGTAGATTCGCTCCCGTAATGAGCAGATTCTCTGCTAATTCCTTCGGGAGAATACCCACACTTTTCATACGTGATTGAGCAATCTCATTACCGAAAAAGATGCCATGGTACTCCTCAAGCATCTCAGGCATATCATCGAGAAAACTCTTGAGTGCAGGGATAAATTCGTCCGGAACATCATGGCTGACTCCACCAATTCGGAAATAATTCGGAGTCATACGATTGCCCGCTGTCATCTCAAAAAAGTCGAGAATTCGTTCGCGGTCACGGAAACAATAACTCCAGGGAGTCCAACCGCAAATATCTAGAGATCCACTCGCGATCATGACCAAATGACTAGCAATCCGACCCAATTCCGCAAAGATAACGCGGAGGTACTCTGCGCGTTCGGGGACTTCTATATCCATTAATTTTTCAACGGCTTGGACGTAACCTAAACTGTTATGCGGACCTGCCAGATAATCCAGACGGTCAGTGTACGGAATAAACTGATTATATGTACGACTTTCCGCCATTTTTTCCAGACCACGATGGAGATACCCAATTTTGGGTTCAACGTTAGTAACAACTTCTCCATCCAAATGGACCACCATACGAAACACGCCATGCGTACTCGGGTGTTGGGGGCCCATGTTCACAGAATACTCTTGAGTTCCTTTAATCGTCATAGTTTCCCCCACCTATTCTCCTTCTTTTCTTACTCGCATTACCGCTCGTTGTTCACGACTCTCAATAACATAATCTTTCCGCATTGGATGCCCTTCAAAATCGTCCCACATATAGATACGCTTCAAATTGGGATGTCCTCTGAATACAATGCCGAACATATCGAAGGCTTCACGCTCTAAAAAGTCTGCCCCCTTCCAAAGGGGAGTAGCCGAATCAATCACAGGATTTTCCCGTTCGACTCTAGCTATAATACGTAAACGCTGTGGACCGCGCAGACTGGATAACTGGTAAACAACTTCAAGGTGATCCTCTAAATCCATTCCAGCTAGGTCATGCAAGAAATCACACGGAACATCTGCGAAATCCTTAGCAACCGTCAACGCTTCTAGTGCATATGGGTAATTTACGGTTAATTCAAGTACGCCAAGGCTCTCTTCAACTTGTCCGTTAACTCTGCCTGCCAACTCGGCCACTTGTGCTCTCAAAATATTATTTAACATGCTTAATTAACCTCGCCTTAGCAGGATTTTGTATCTTCCGTTTGAGTTGCAACATCCCAAAAATCAAGGATTCCGGTCTTGGTGGGCAGCCAGGGATATAGACATCGATCGGAACAATGCTATCCGCCCCCGGTACTACGGCGTAAGAATCTGCGAACGGACCACCTGAGCAGGCACAATTCCCCATGGCAATGACCCATTTAGGCTCTGGCATTTGATCATAGATACGGCGCGCTATTGGAGCCATTTTCCGGGTCAAAGTCCCTGCCACAATCATTAAATCTGCTTGTCTCGGTGAAGCCTGGAACACCTCATAGCCGAAACGCGACAAGTCATAACGAGGACCTCCTGATGATGCCATCTCAATAGCACAACAAGCCAGACCGAAAGAGCAAGGCCAGAAAGAATGCACTCGACCCCAGTTCAAGAACTTCTCGACACTGGTAAGCAGAATATTCTTTTCAGCTGTGGCCTCAGCGTCACGCAGCGCTTTCTCCCTTTTTACGTCCACTCCAAAGCACCTTCTTTCCAAGCATACCAAAAACCAACTATGAGAATGGTCATGAAGATAAACATTTCAGCAAAAGCAAAGGTTCCAAGTTTACGGAACGTCAATGCCCATGGATACAAAAAAATTGTTTCTACATCGAAGGCGGTAAAGACAATAGCATAAAGAAAGTAGTTGCTCTTGAATCCGATCCACGCCCTGCCAATTGGCTCATTACCACATTCATAGGTTGTTAACTTTTCCTTATGTGGCTTATGGGGTGCCAATAGATGAGCAACAGCCATGACTACAATTGGTAAACCTACTGCAAACGCAAGCAACAATCCTACTGCGGCAAAATTATCTGACATTTCCTTCCCTCCTAACGTTTAATATTTAAAATATTGTGATTTGTTTCCCAAATATAGACATCATCTCACATTGACATAACTAAGACCCCTAATACCCTTACCCTTCAATAAACTGAACCATCATCAGATAATTCAGCCCCAGTTATTTCTAAACAGCCTCAGCAGCTCCAAGTCAGGGCATAGTGCATTGAGAACCTCTCTATACTTATTAAGTTTTTCGATATGAAATTACCCCTCCCCCTTTACAGCTAAGTACGAAGATACAATTCCGCTACCAACGGATACATTGTATCACCGTACTTAAGCGAAATTTGTTGGTTTCTTACGTTCCTTCATTTGATATTGCTACAATTTATTACCTTATTAAATCAATAACGACAATAATGTAGCATCAAATGACGAAAAAACCTGGCGTTATGTAGCTAATTTTTTTTCTTTATGTCAAATGGTCTGTTGTCTCTGAGAATAGCAGAAAAAAGTGATGCCAGAAATAAAAAGGCAATCAAACCTAATGATGAGATTAATTGCGTATAACTCATCACCGTCAGCGGAGAGACTTCGGCTAGGGCTACTTCTCCCGCTAAATTATATAACGTATAACAAATGGCTGATCCTACCGCAAGACAAAATCCTGTTATCGATGCTCCCTTGGCCTCGGCATAGAGTCCACTTGCGAGCACAGTTCCGCTCGTTACCATTATAAGTGCTGCGATCTGTTTCCCCTCGATCCTTATATGAAAAAATCGAACCTGGATAATACTGTAAATACAGCATAAAGATAGAGCCAAAGTACAGTTAGTTATGCGGAAGATAAAGCAAAGAGTATGCGGCTAAAATATTCGTGCCTAAGTTGCTTACCAAGCCGACCCACGGACGCTTTAAATCCTCTAGCAATTAAAATTTTCTTGCGTACAAAAAGGGAGTGTCGCAAAACTACTATTTTGAAGTAGCAAGCGATGCTCCCCATTTCTTTTTACTGTGGAAAATATTAAGTGGTTTGATTGCAATGCTCAATCTCTATTTTCTACTTAAATTTGTGTATAGCAAAATAAGCCTTCTAGATGAGACTGTTTTTTCGACCCCTTTTTAAGCCGTTTTTAATGGATGAAGGGGTTTACCAATTCGTTCATTCTGTATTTTAGCGTGAAGTTTATTCACGTTATACCCAAAACACAGCAGCATAAATTCAGTTTTTACACTGTTTTTACCTCGTGTCAAAAAGCGATTAAAGTTATAGTCATTTTTGAGTACCCCAAAGGCTCCTTCGACCTGTATGGATCGATTTACTCTGAGTAGTCTCCCTTTTTCGGTGGTAATGTTTCCGTACGATACCTGGCGTTTGGCCACAAACGTTTTAGATACTTGCATTCTTCGATTGCCTTTAGCTTTTGTACATTGACTTTTACAAGGACAATCACGGCAGTCTTCACATTCATAGATCGTGATTTCAGATCGGTAGCCCGTTGCCGATGTTCGATGGGTAATTCCCACTAGTTTGAGTTGTTTTCCGTTATGACAGGTGTATTCATCCATTTCTGCATTGTAAACCATGTTTTCTCGCTTGCTGATATCCTTTTTGAAGCGTTTCTTTTTCCATTGTTCATAGGTTTGCGGCTTTATGTAGCAGGTCTGCTTTTTCCCTTCGAGATAAAGATAATTCTCCTCACTCTCATAACCAGAGTCTGCAGTAACATTTTCATAATGGGCCTGTAGTTTAGATTCCAGCGTGTTTAAGAAAGGGATGAGTGTGGCTATGTCGTTACGATCCTGGAAAATTCCAACCCCTGTTACATATTCACTTTCCACGCCAATCTGAACATTGTAAGCCGGCTTTAACTGAGCGTTGCGCATATGGTCATCTTTCATATGCATGAAGGTCGCATCAGGATCGGTTTTGGAGTAGCTATTTCTTCCTTCGAAGAATTGGTGATGTCTGTTGTACTTTTCTTGACGGGTATAGAATTCCTTCAGGTCTTCTGTAAACTTTTGTAGCTTTGATTTCCGTTTTCCAATACCATGGACAAATTCAATCTGCTCTTGCTGACGTTTTTCTTCTAGGTAGGAGAGGGCCGCCTTAAGGTCCTTAAGTAACGTTTCTTTGGTTGCCTTGAAGTCCTTTAGATAGGTCAAATTGATCTCCTCAAGACAGGATTGAATTTTCAAGAACATTTTGGTCTCATTCTTAGTAACGACTTTCTTCCAGACAAACGTATAACGGTTAGCATTGGCTTCAATTTTTGTTCCATCGACAAAAAGGTTCTTAAACTCTACTTCCCCAAGCTTGTGTAAATACGTCACCATTTGGAAAAAGAGGTCTTCTATGGATTCCTTTAAATAGTTCTTCCGAAATCGAGCAAGGGTGCTGTGGTCTGGTGCCTTGCATCCTTCCAACAACCACATGAAGTTAATGTCTCTTTTACAAGCAACTTCAATCTTGCGGCTTGAGTAAATGTTGTTCATATAGGCATAGGCTACTACTTTGAACAGGATTTTGGGTTCGACTACAGGTTTTCTTCCAGTGGAAGAGTAGGCCTGATACAACGCTTCGTAATTCAATCCCTCCAAAATGTGGCTTAGCAGTCGAACTGAGTCATCCTCCGGTATTAACACATCAAAATTAAATGGTAGAACTAATTGATAGTGTCCACTTAATTCAGTATAATTTTTAGAGTGTAATTTGGTTGTTAGCATAACTCAAATTATACGACAACTGCGGGTTCTTTGGGACCTGCAGTTTTGTTTCTAGTAGGAAAAGGGGCGTTGCTTACGAACTATTTTAGTTCGTTTTGCAACGCCCCCTTTTCCTCCTCAATATTTAGCGGATAATCCCCCGATTGATAAAGTCCTGTTTGAGGACCTCTAATCTCTTGGTTCCATCAATACGTTTTTGTCTCATTTCCTCCTGAATCGCTTTCGTCTCTTCAATCCCTCTCACGATTGTTTGCCATGATTTTTCCAAGGTCTCAATGCTGACGGAACTTCCTGAGGCGAGTTTAGCGACCATTTTCGATTGTAGGGCTGTGTTTTCTGCGTTGCGCAGCAGCAGCTCATTGGTCTTTTCATCTAAAGCACTCATAGCTTTGGCTTGGACGGATTGTCGCTTCAACATGATTGCTTGAACTAAGCACTGTTTGAAAATCGGCATGGTAATGACGAAAGCCGAATTAATTTTGCGGACTAAATTGTAATTTCCGTATTCGATTGACTTAATGGTCGGCATACTTTGTACGGCAACATTTTCCGCCAACTGTAAATCATAGATTCGTTGCTCCATGATTTCTTGAATCTGCAATAAATTATTGACATTTATTTGGTCAAGCTGGTTTCCTGTCTGATTCGCTTTGGCCTGGGCTGTAGGGATAATATTATTTTTCAGTTCCGCCAGAACTACTTGACCTGCATAGATATATTGCCCCAACTGCTCATAATATTCTGTGTTTCTGACAAACATGTCTTCCAAATGCTTATTAGCGACATTTATCTCCGCCTCATACTTTTTTAAGGTCACAAAGACTTTATCAACTTCATCTCCCATAGAGTTATATTTATGGAACAGGGCTTCCACTGAATTTTTTGCTTTAGAAAACATTTTTCCCAGAAAACCCGGTTGCTTTTCTTCAAAATCCTTGATATCAAACTTATCCATAATCTTATTAAGTTGTAGCAACAGCTCTCCTGAGTCCTCAACTTTTGTCGTTTGCATAGAATGCAGGATCGCGTCAGAGAATCTGGAAACCTCTTCCGCAGTGTTTTTGCCAAACGACATAATCGAACCTACATCTTCGATGTTAATTTGGCGCACAATACTGCGAACTTCCGGGCTTTCTTTCACTTTAGCCATAATTTCGTTCTTAGTCTGTTCAACATTAAACTCTGGAATAGGTGCCGGAACTAAGCTTTTATCCTCTGTTAATGTTGTTGTGAAACCTTGAATCTCCATGGTACATACCCCTTTCTCTATCCCAAATTGAAGACGTATTTTTAACGTCCAGACTGCCTTGCAGTTTTCTGGGCCTAATCAAATAACCTATAATTTTCTGATTCTCACACTACACTTAGCGGCCATTAAAGAAGCGTGCCAGCAGACCCGTTTTTTTGGCCGGAGGAGAAACGATGCTATACAGAGGCGAAAGGTCAAGCTCATATTTGACCAAGGGCAGCTGATGAACATCAAATAGACTAGGGTTAATCCATTGTTCAAGCGTATTGTACTTTGTTGGCGTAAAAATGAGGATATCAAGTCCGACAAGATTAAAATAGGCCAGCAAAATTGCATCAATGTCCGAAAAGCTTTCCTTGTCGCGATCATAAACAATAATCTTAGGGATTTCTTGCGGGAAATCAAAACTTTCGATCAGCTTGATCAGAGAATCATCCATAGTCAAGATCGTCATTAAAATCTTAAGCTTCATTTTTTCATCGATCTCAAAGAGGAGCATCTTAGAAACTAAAAGCTCATTTAATTTAGCAATCAAAAAATGCTGCAAGGGCGTTCGCAGATATCCGAATTTGTAATGGGGACTTTTCATTACCTTCAGTTCATCGACATTACCTTGCTCGTTTAACAAATAATCTGCTTGATAAAGTTCTTGTCGGGTATAGCATACCCTGCTAAATGGAGCAGATTCGATCAGTCGAGTGTTCGGAGCCGTTGAAAAAGCTTTGAGGTCTTGCCAATAGGCATCGAGATCTTCATTGACACCATTAATCTTGGCAAAGAGATTGGGAATGTAAACTTTCTTGTTTTGGACTTTGAACTCAGGTCTGACTTTAGAGGGTTCGCGCCAGAGGATTTTGAGTTCGTCATACGTCGCCTTCAGCGTAATAGGTTGAGTCATGTAATTTTCGAATTGCCAAGGTTTATATAATCCAACCTCTTCACTATAGATAACTTCTTCGATTTCTTTAGAAGCACTATAGGCAATCGTGCTTCTACGGATCAATTGTTCTCCAACTGGAAAAGGGACCAAAGGTAAACTATGCAAGTTCCTGATCACTTGAGTCAGTGTATCATCTTCATCGATGCTATGAAACGATAGATCTCCTTCCAACTCTGAATGAATAAAAAGTACATCAGATCCTATTTTATGAAAGAAGTTCAGCAAGTAAATTTCATGGGGTCGGATAGAACCATAAAAGAGGACCTTAAAATGATAATTCTGACTTAATCCCTCTTCCCCATTTCTTTGAACTGGCTCCCTGCTCTCTAAAAGTTTCGGTATATAGCGATTTACCCATATCACAAGCTTTAACGAAAAGTTCAGGAGAATAGTAGACGTGAGATTGCTCTGTTTCTCGCTGAAGAGTTTCACAGTGTCAATATATGACTGTCTGACAGTGTTATTAAAGAGCGGGTCCTTCGTGCGTGGCAGAAGATTGACTTGAAGAATGTGTTCTAAGATTCCCCCTCGATTTTCAAAAGTATTATGATTAAATTGCTGAGGAATTAAGGCAATTTCCACAGGACTGGGAACTGGGATTCCTTCAAGAAACTTTAAATAGTGGCCTGAAATTTGCAGTGTTCGATCTAGGTTATAAAGGGTGTTATAGTATTCCGCTTCCCAATCGTCTGAAGAAACAGGCACTCCAATATAACGTACAAAGAACGTGGGAAAAATCGGAAACGGTCCAGAAATATAACCACTACGTTTTGGCATTGGAACAAGTATATCTTCAAGAGGAGTATCCGAGCGCTTTAATTTAATAACGATCAAGGGATCGGTGTTTTTTAGTGAGTTCAAGTTTAAAGGTTCTTGGGCTATTGATGTTTTTGGCTGAAGGGAAGGGATATCCTTTGACCGAGGCTCTATAGTTGCTCGTTTCTGGGGAAAAGCAGAGATGGGACGTTCTTTAGACATCATAATAGGAAGGGAAAATTTATTTTGTTGATCTACTTTTTTGAAGCGATCATCGAAGGAGGTATTTACCACCAATACATCGCATCCCAATTCGGACAAAAGGATAAGAAAGTATATTTCATGCGTCTTAGGGCTTCCCCAGTATAGAATTTTTGGATTATAGAGGTTTCTTTCCAGACTTTGTCGGCCATAATCTGAAAACCAGAGCAAAATTTTAGTGACGAAATTAATAGATATACTGATATTACTCGGTGGCTCATTGAGCCTATATAAATTCAGAACAATTCCAAAAGCCTCTCTGATCGTTTGATTGACCGAATGATCTGCGGTTAACGAAAAATACCCTTTTGCTTCCAGGATGTTTAAAAGGGCACCGTTGTTATAATCTTTGAGAGAGACGGGCTCTAGAACCTTTTTAGTTTTCTCGATTAAAAGTGAATCATTCGTCAAAGGGATGACCATATCAAAAAGAATGTAATTATTTAAAGAGCGAAGCTTTTCATCAAGATGTGCGATCTCAGTCAGGAACTCGTTTTGATCGTCAGAACACCCAATAATACGGTAAAAATAATTGGAAGAACTCCTTCCTCGTTCGTTCAGAGGAGACAGTAGTTCCTTAAATATCATATCAGTTTGCTTTAAGAGCTTTTCATCATTGCGGTTTGTCTCCACACTTTCTCACTCCTCAAACCAAAGCCGCCTTAGTTTCTATTCCCAAGACGACCAAACCTCAGGTTTATACCCTACTGTCGCTAGTTTACCATTGCGTACGATAGGAGTTTTATAAAGACTAGGATTATTGAATAACACTTCTTCTCTGCCACTTGACGTTATAATTCGATCCATATTTAACGTCCTGTAATCCTTAGCATCACAATTAATAAGGTCTGCCAAACCAACGGCGGATTTAACACTTTGTAATTCTCCTTTGCTTAAACTAAATTGTGTTAAATCAATAAATTGGTATTTGATTCTTCTTTCTTTAAAATAGCGTTCTGCTTTTTTAGTGTCAAAGCATTTCTTTACTCCAAATATTTGAATATTCATTTTGAATTTATTCCCCTTACCGTACTCGGTGCTTAAATTATGACATTATTCATTCCAACTAATACTTGTATTCTATATCAATCACAAAACTTGTATTCCTTACCAATGATCAATCAGTTTAAACTGATTGATCATTTCTTGTTCCTCCTGTGAAGAAACTGTGCAGTGTCATTCCAAGGATCACAAGCCCCATTCCGATGAATGATGAGATCGTGGGGCTTTTGCCGTTCAAAACAAAAATTTCTCCCAAAAGTGAAAAAATAATTTCACCGGATTGAGTTGATTCTACTGCCGCCAGTTTATGAAGATCTCCCTTAGTAAGATCTGTAGCTGTAAAAAAGAGGACAGTTGCGATGACACCGGAAGACAGTGCGACAATCAAAGATTGATTCATTTGCTGGTAACTAGGAAGTCCAGCGTTCATGAGTCCATAAATCCCCAGGATAAACCAAAAAGGCAGACTTGCCAAAGTCATTCCTAGGACTCTTTGATAAGTATCAAAGTTGCTTCCACATGCTGTCATCATTTTTCGGTTTCCTAAAGGATAGGCGAAAGCGGCTAAAACAACAGGAATAACTCCAAGTATTATCTGTTTGAGTGTCAGTTGCTGAAGTTGTTGTAATTGAATAACGGCGACTCCAGCAAGGATAAGTAAAGAGATCCACAATCCTTTAAGCGGAATTTTTGCCCGGACTTTTTTAGGCCCACTGTCAGAAGGAACTACCTCAAAAAAAAATGGGGCCAGTAAAGAACCCGCGACAATAGTGATTTGCCACATACTAGCCACTAACCAAGCTGGTCCATAAGCAGCTGCAAAACATAACGGAGCGTAAAACAAACCGAAGCCAACAGTACTCCAACCAAGCCATAATTTAGGCCTTTTTATTAGATCGTTGAGGAGTGCTTTTAGATTACCTCGAATCATAACTATTAACAGCAGAGGCGGCACCATAAACCCATAGCGAAGAACTGCGCTCCATATCCAACTGCCGCCGGAGAGATTCATTGCCCGATTAAGCACAAATGTAACGGCAAAAAAGAACGACGCTAAAATACCGAGAATAATTGCTCTCAAAGTTCTCCTCCTCTACAACTATCGGGCTATGCATAAGCAATCACTGTTGATTGAAAACATTTACATTATTGTATAACAATATTTTATAGACGACAACAATCTTCGTTAGGAGCCGTTAGAAGATAAATTCCTTAGGATCCAAGTGAACTTCATGACAAATCTCAGCTACAATATTCTTTTCTACAGGGGCAAATTCTCCATCTGCGAAACCGATAGCACAGCACAAACGAACCATCAAACGGGCTGCCTCGGGTTTGTTGGCTATTTTGCCGACCGCTCGCAATGCCTCTGCTTTTCCCAATAGTTGATCACTTTTAATTCGCTGTATATAGTAATTGAAGCGGCTATCCACCTCATTAATATTAATTCCCCGCATTTCCCGGCTGGTACGGAAATACTCCATGAGCTTTTCTCTTTCCGAAGGATCGATGATCCCATCGGCCATAGCTACGAGAGCACTGCCTGCCACTAAAGCTTCAGTAAGATCTTTCCCCATATACTTGCTCACAACATTTCGGGCATTTTCCGTTTGTTGTTGCAGCCACTGTGCGGTATTAGTGTTGCTTGCAGCGTTCCAGCGCTCGCGGCAGTTCAAACAGACAAATTCCATGTTTTTACTTCCGATAAAGCCGGCTAACACTCCTACAGGTCCTAACAGAATACCTCCTACAAAGGCCTTACCGATTCCAAATCCTTTTTTGCCAGCTGTTATCTGAGTCGAATGGCAACGAGGGCAGACTATACCTTCATGATCCCTTCTATATCCTACATTTAGGGATTGCTCATACGTTGGATAATTTGTTGTTGCGAAAGGTGCTGCTGATCTGCTTGAACTTGAATTTTCAGAACCGATATACCCTTGATCTCGATGACCATAACTAGATTGCCTTGTACTGCCATAATCTGAAGCTGCACTGTTATGATTGGTTACTGGACGTTCTTCTTCCACTTCCAAACCAAAATTTCGGCAGAGGGCGGCCAAACCGCCTTGGAAACCACTCGCTATGGCATGAAACTTCCACTCCCCTGCATGGCGATAAATTTCAGCAGCCACAATAGCTGTTTCAACGGAAAAATCCTGACCGAGATCATAGTTAAGAAGTAACTCATTCGTCTCGGCATTAACAATTCGTACGTATGAGCTTTTTATATCTCCAAAACTTTGTCGTTTTGATTGGGCTTCGTTGATAGTAATCGTGAACGCAATTCTCTCAATATAGGAAGGCACAGCGGTAAGAATTATGCGTATCTGCTCGTCATCTCCACTCCCTGAGCCTTTTTTATTGTCTCCACTATGGTTTACAGAACCTTGACCACCCGATGGGTTATTATAGAAGACAAAATCATTTTCATCATTTACCATCCCATTTGGTCCTAACAAAAAAGCTGATGCATCTAAATCATAATTATAGTTATTTGTCGAATTATTAGAGGCCCAGCCTAAACCAACGATGATCTCTCGCAACTCAGGATTACTCTTGGTTAGATCAACCTTTTGCCCTTTACTAAGTCTTACAGCCACTTATTTCCCTACTTTTCCATTACTATAGAAAAGTCTACGAATTATCGACGGATTAAGTGAAGTTTACCATATTAAGACAAGCATAAGCAAACATAATGATCTCTTCTTTTTAATGTATGTATGCAAAACAGCTCGCTAGGGAATTAACCTAGCGAGCTGTTACCATTGAGAACTTAGGCTTAGTTAAATATGACTAAAGCAAGAAATTCCAAGTTTCCGGATCCCGTGTTTTCAAGAGAGTGCTTTTCCCCATTATTAGTAATGACAACATCTCCCGGTTTGACAGCCTTTAGTTCTCCATTATCGTTTAGTTGGCCTTCTCCGCTTAGGATCACATAGGTTTCAAAATCTCCGTTATGTTGATGTAGGCCAAGTGATGCCCCTGGGAGCAAAACATTTTTGGCAAATAATCTACCCTTCCCATTAAATTCGTCACCCTCTAAAAAGTGGGTTATTTGGAGTTCACCTTTTCCTCCAAATCGTTCAAAAACGGTTTCTTTTTTCAGTGAATCTACATGCTTTAACATTTTATAGCCCTCCTTTATGTTGACTAAATTATATCATATTCACGATCTCAGACCGAGGGTTAGGGTTAAAAAATGAGCTCTGTCGACATGACATTAATCCTTTTATTTGTTAAACTCTAATTGGAATAAATTGAAAAGGAAGGACCATCATTGTGAATACACTTAACCTTGAAAAATATGCTTCGCTTATCGTCAAAACTAGTCTAAATCTTCAACCCAATCAGATTCTGGTGATAACTTCCCCTATTGAATGTACACCCTTTACGCGCTTACTCGCTCAAACCGCCTATCAAGAAGGCGCAAGGGATGTCGTTATTCAATGGCGTGATGAACTATTTTCAAAAATTCGCTTTCTTTATGCGCCTGAGGAAATATTCGAGGAATTTCCAGACTGGCAAAAGGAGTTTTATATCTCCTATGTTCGTCAGGGAGCTGCTTTTTTAAGCATTTCTGCCTCAGATCCTGAATTAATGCACGATGTCGAACCCAAGAGAATGATGAAAGCACAAAAAGCCAGCAGTACTGCTCTCAAAGAATATCGCGAGCGGCTCATGAGCAATAAAAATGTGTGGAGTGTTATCTCCATTCCTACCTCAGCTTGGGCACGAAAAGTGTTCCCTGCTCTCCAGGAAGATGAAGCTCTTGATAAATTATGGGAAACTATAGTTATGACCGTACGTGTTGATACAGACGATCCAATCAGGTCCTGGAATGAACATCGAGCCAGTCTCAGAACGAGAATAAACTTTTTAAATGGTTGTTCCTTTAAAGCTCTTCATTATAAGAACTCCATTGGCACTGATTTGACCATTGAGCTGCCGAAAAATCACCAATGGCTTGGCGGCTCCGAGAGTACACCGGACGGATTAGAATTTTTCCCCAATATGCCGACGGAAGAAGTGTTTACCTTACCTCTGAAAAGTGGAGTAAATGGCAAAGCTGTCAGTTCAAAACCATTAAATTACAACGGAAACCTTATTGATCAGTTCTCTCTGACGTTTAAACGTGGAAAAATTGTTGACTTTAGTGCAGAAAAAGGATATGAAACCCTTAAAACCCTAATTGAAACCGATGAAGGTTCCCATTATCTCGGTGAAGTTGCCTTGGTGCCGTATGATTCTCCAATATCTGCCTCTAATATTCTATTTTTCAACACTCTTTTTGACGAAAATGCTTCCTGCCATTTAGCCATAGGAAAGGCCTACCCTGTGTGTATTAAGAACGGCGATAACATGAGTCCGGAAGAATTACAGAAAATAGGAGTTAATGATTCCCTCACCCATGTTGACTTTATGATCGGAACCAGAGATTTAGAGATTATTGGAGAAACGTTGGAAGGTGAAAAAATCCTTGTCTTCAACAACGGTAATTTCGCGTTTTAAAGATATGGAGCAAAGTACAGACGATTTGTTGAAAGCATTAAACATTTCCTAAGTTGAAGGTTTCTTATCGACGATGGCCATGGTACATCTTGAAACACAAATTAATTTTCCCTCTTCATCGGAAATTTTAATATCCCATACCATCGTCGTTCGCCCTTTGTGAAGGGGAACTGCGACTGCCGTCACTATTCCATCCCTTTTCCCTCGAATATGATTTGCGTTGATCTCTAATCCCACGGTCATTTGATTTTTCTGATCGATTAAATTGAAAGTCCCAACACTCGCCACAGTTTCAGCCAGAGCTACAGAAGCCCCCCATGCAGCATTCCTGCTGGCTGTCTAGTAGCCCCATTGACAGACATAGTGGCTACAACCTTATCTGGGCTAATTTCCAACATTTTAATTCCTAAAGCTTCTATTAAAGTATCTTTCATTAAACTCTCTTCAAAACTCATTCTATCTGCCGCCTCCCTTAATGCTCCTGGAAACTTAGTCTCACACCAGATATTAAGAATCTAGAGCAATCGTTTTCGTCTTAATTTTCAGACTAAACATAATTATAATAATATTATAGAGGATGTGCTAAAAACCTTCAAGCTTATAACCTTCTGATTATTAAAGGCATTATCCAGCCAATCGAAAACGTTAAGATTGATGAAAACTTTGGCACACTCAAAAAACAGACGCTTCATGAGGTTCATGAAACGTCTGTTTTAAATTTAACACTTATCCATACTATTCAATCCAAATCTTCAGATTATCCTTATGCTCGATAATTTTCTCAGCAATTCTAGTCCCTACATAGTGGAAGTAATTCTCTCCGAAAAAATTCTGATTTTCAAAAAACTTCCCACTTGCATTAACTCGATGAAGTAAAGGAATTCGATTGATTTTTGACATGTCAAAGTTTTGAATCGCTTTACCAAATTCATCTCCTAAAATAGCATTCCCCCAATAAACAGGTCCCTTCTCAGGCTTAATTTTAAAGACACGACGCAAGAACTCATAAGGAAACGCACCGAAAGTGATAATAATTTTGGGTTTATATTCTAAGACAATTTCTCGGAACATCTCTATCTCTTCCCCTACTTCAATACCCCACCAGTTAAGCGTATTGGGAACAATTCCACTATCGACTACAGCGTTTCTAATATAAATATTCGTTGTATCAATCCTTGTTTGAATTTCTCGGTATACTTTATCCTGAATTTCTGCGAGTACTGGTGTCCAAATATGATGGCGAACAGCAGGATATTTTGGATTTACCAAGAGCCATATAGGATAGTTTTTATCTCCAGTTTCTCGTTTGGCTTTCTCAGTTTGCGATATATAATTATGGCGCATTAGGCTAGACAATTCGGACCCCACCCTTCTGAATTATAAAATATTCGAACACGCACCCTACACTTGATAACTCAAATCAACTGTAGGTGCCGGCATAATTTTTAGAGTGTGCTTGCTTTCTTATTTGAACTATTCCCACCATTGAAATTTGTGACCGATTGTAATAGGTGATAGGCGAAGGTATTTTCTGAGTTATCGTTTTCACAAGAGGCTACAAGTCGTGCCCTTTCAATATCAATTGTGCTGGTCTTGAAAAGCTCTTCCTCAGACAACGTAAACTTGCTATCCATTCCAATCTCTGTGTCAAAATTCGCTTTTAAAAGTACGGAGTTAATATCTGACCTTACTCCACAGATAATCACGTTTCCGCCAGATCTTTGGACTGATTTAACAAATACCTTCATGGCATTAAGAGATGTGACATCAATTGAAATAACATTCTCCATCTCAAGAATAAAGACATTAGCTTTCTCAACTAGGCCGTCGAGCTTTTCCTCTAGGTCATATGCTGAGCCAAAATATAAATGCCCCTCTAATTGAATTATCAGTGCGTCAATTTTGTTATCGACTACGCTGAGCTCTTGTCGGATAATCTTTGAATCTCGACCCTGTAAAGGAACAAACATTCTAATGGGAGTTTTATTTGTATCCTTGAGATAGAGGATGATGGATAATACAATCCCCGTGTAAATCGCATAATCTAGGTCCGGCATTAATATTGTCGCTAAAAAGGTTACAGACATTGCTATGGAATCGGAATTTAATTTACCTAATTTCAATACTTTTTTAATTTCCTCTTGATCAATCAAACTATAAGCTGTAACTAATATCACTCCGGCTAGACATGGATTCGGAATATATTGAGCATAAGGTGCAAAGAACAAGAGAACTAATGCAATAACGACACCAGACATAATTCCAGAAAAACGACTGACGGCACCGTTGTGATAGTTGATGGCAGAGCGTGTAAAGGAGCCTGATGAAGGAAAACATTGGAAGAATGATGATGCCATATTTGAAATACCCTGTCCGATGAATTCCTGATTAGCATCAATTCTCTGGCGTGAGGTGCTCGAAATGGATTTGGAGATCGAGATAGCTTCTACCAGTCCTATGACGGAAATAGCAATTGCACCACTGAATACTTTACTAGCTGAATTAAGATTGAATTGAACCATTTTAAAAGGAGGCAAGGATGAAGGGATATAACCAGTAAGTTTAACGCCTTTCTGATCTAAAGCAAACATGACGATAATTATGATGGGTATAACGATACCGATCAAGGCACCTGGTAAGTTCTTGTTGATTCTTTTGCAAACCAGAATAATAACAATCGTTAAAATTCCGAGCCCGAGTGCGTAGAGATTCGTTTGGTTTATGTGATTTAAAACATAGTACACTTTTTCCATAGTTGGCATTTGTGCAGAATTCTTTATTGAAATACTCAGTAATGTATTCAATTGCCCTAAGGCGATCAACACTCCAGCACCTGCAGTAAAACCTACGATAACACTATGAGATACAAAATTTATGACCTTGCCGAGTTTAACTATCCCATAAAACATTTGCAAGGCTCCCACGAGGAATGTCATGAGAAAGAGCATCTGATAAGCATTGTCAAGTCCCATGTAGTTTCTCATGCTGCCAGCTACAAGTAAACAGATAGCATTGGTTGGCCCGGTGACTAAATGCTTTGAACTTCCAAATGCTGAGCCAAGAATCGACGTAATTATCGCGGTATAGAGACCATAAACAGGATTAACTCCTGCGATCAACGCATACGCCATAGATTGAGGAATAGCTACAACGGCAACTGTTAAAGCGGCAATTAAATCTTTACTGAAATATTCCTTCTTGTAATTTTTTACCGTTCCAATAAGAGGGATATATTTAAATCGTGTAAGGTACAACGTGAATCCCACCTTTCCCTAAGCTTCAAAGACTATAAGCACAAATCCCCCAATTTTGGCAACAAAAAACTTAGGCTGATACAGTATAAGTCTAAGAGGCTATTGGTCAACATAGACTTATAACCGCCAGCGAAGGATTAAACACTTAGTAATTTTTGTTTGGGGCTTGGTTGCAGCTAACATTAAATTAACTGCAACCAAACTACTTGCTTATATCTTTCCGACCAGCATGTTTATGACAAAACTGCTGTTTTGTTTCGTGTGGATAAATCTAAAAGAGTCTGATATAATAGTTATAGTCACATTTTTTAGCGGCCTTCGAGGCTGCTTTTTTTATCTGTTTGTTTCTTGAATAATTGTCTGAGAAGACTTTTCTTGTAGTAAGGCTACCCATTTAAACATGCTCTCTCCCTCCCGTTTGTTGGTTAAAATGATCAACCAAAACGATCCCAAAAGTAGCTACGATGACGATGATTGCCATTACACCACTTACCATACCTTTCACCTCCAAATTAAATTTTTCACGATCTATGACTAAAGGGTAACATTATGTTTCTATTCTGTCTATGGGAAATCAATATGCTCACCATCGATTAATGCTATGGCTAAAATGTAAATAATTGCATATAAGACTATCCTATCCTAGTCATTAGCTCACGATTTTGATCACATAAAAACTTATTGTTCAAATAGAATTAACTAATTGCACCTAAGAAAGCTCGTAAATCTACGTATTTCTACATAATAGGTCGAAATTGATATATATGTTGACATTATTGGACTAGACTGAACAAGTGGATAGCGGTAATTAGCCAATAATTATTAACGATGCCGAATGAATGATTCAAAAAAAAATCCTGAAGAGGATTTGTTCTCTTCAGGCCTATAACCACTTATGGCTTAGAGTTATAGCAATAACTCTCTATGAATTCTTGGGGGAGTTTCTTAACTAAAAGCACAGGTATAGGAGACCTATTAAGCAGGTTATGTGCCAAACATCCAAAAATTAGACCTTTTAAGGTCGTAAGTCCTCTCGTCCCCATAATGATCAGCTTGAAGGATCTTTGAGTGGCGTAATCAATCAGTGCTTCCACGGTTTCAGAAATGCTCGGATTACAATAAATTACTTGAAAGCTAATGTTCTCCTCTCTCTCTGTAAAAATATCTTTAGTTCGGGAAAGGATTTTTTCGTACTGGCTTTTTGTGGCTTGATCTGATTGATCAACAACTCGTTTTTTCCATTCAGACGTTGGGCTAATCGGCCAATTCTCCGCCCAATTGATTTCTGGATTTACAGCACCTTCATCACTCTCTTGAACTTGTACAACCGTCAAATGCATATTAGGCATTTTATTTAGCAGAGTAGCAGTATAAACCGCCGCTGAAAAAGCTTGGTGTGATCCATCAGAATATAAAAGTACTTTAAACAGTTTATCAGTCATATCAAAACCTCTTTTCTTTGTTCTTAATTCTTACAAAATGGTTTGAAATGTAGCTGATCAAAAATTAGGAGGTGCTCTGTCTCCATGAATAAGGTCAGGTTATCAAAGTCCAATACACGTACAGCCTCGAATAGAAATATGTTGTTTCTCTTCGAGGCTGTATTAGTTACTGTCTATTCAGCCAAATAACTATCAATAAATTCTTGCGGTAGTTTTTTAATTAACATGACAGGAATCGTGGACTTGTTAAGTAAATTGTGCGCTAAACTACCAAATATTAAACCTTTTAACGTTGATAGCCCTCGAGTTCCGATAATAATTAAATCAAATGAATGTTGTTTAGCATAATCAAGAATAACATCCTCAATGTGTGAAGTATCGGAATCATTCCCAATAGTACTCTTTGAGTATAATTCGCGATGTATAACCTGGTAGTTCTGATTAAAGAAAATTCTGTTTGTTTTATTTAGAATCCTATGATACTCAAGCTCAGTTTCATGATCGGAATCTGAAAGAACGTGTTTCATCCACTCGGATGTAGGGCTTAAAGGCCAAGTATTTGCCCAATTATAGTGATTAGTCAAGGAAACTTCATCATTCTCTAAGACCCGTAAAACGGTCAAATGCATATCTGGCATGTTTTCAAGAAGAGTTGCTGTATAGACAGCCGCAGAAAAAGCCTGTTGTGAGCCATCAGAGTAAAGAAGAACTTTAAACTGAGAATCGTTCATAACATCAACCTCTCTTAAAAATAATATTACATTATATTGTAACATAATAATAGCACTTAGTCTCTAAGCGAGTTACGTTTGAATAATTATTTCGAAGAAGGGTTTGACAGAATTTTATCTCAGAATTCGCTCAATCTTGCAAAGAAAAAAGCTGAATCACCCGCTATAAAGGGATTCAGCTTTCACACTCATACACTAATCATTAACCGGCAACATGAAAAACACCTGAAGCTGCTAAAATGATAATAACAATTTCTAGGCCAACCATGATTGCATAGGGAAAATCTTTTTTTATCGTATAATTCATGAATAATGAAATATAACCTAGAACTGAAACTAATCCCAAAAAGGCTAACCCAACTAAATTCAAATAATCCGAGTGATTTATCATTGACAACCAGTTCCAGCCAGATGGAGCATGCGTCACTTTAGCATATTCATGCACTGTAAGTCCCCAGTACTGCGGCATCTGCGAGGGTGCAATAGAAGGATTGAATAAGCCTGCCATATAAAGAACAAACGTAATTACCATAATAACTATGCCGGCCCAAGAACAAACTAATAGGATAGTAGCATAACGATTCTGTTCGGGACTAACTTTCGAACTACTTTGAACATCATTAGAGGTTCCGACAACACTTTGTGGATGACTGTTAGAAACAGATGCTTGACTATTCATGATTTTTTACCCCCATCCTAATCCATCTAATAAAGATTTCAATCCAGCAAATAATAACATGAGGATCACGATGTAACGGATTGATTTTGGTTTGGTAATATTAAGGATCCTGACTCCCACTCGTGAACCTATCATGATGCCAAGAACTGAAGGAATCGTAATAATTGCAAGCACAGCTCCTTGGTTTAAATAGATCCATGCAGCCGAAGTATCAGTAATTGCTAAGAGAGACATGCTTGTGCCTACGGCGATTTTTAAAGGTGTTCCAAGAAGAAGATTCAAAACCGGAACGTTAGCCCAACCTGCACCTATTCCGAACATCCCTGCAATAATACCGATTCCACAGAAAAGTATGAGGCCTTGGGGAAGTCTCCAAACTGACCAATTAACATCTTTGCCGCTGGAAGATTCATAATAAGAGCCTCCGATATTAAAATAGCGAGCCAATGAATCAGGATGGCCGATTTTGGGGATTTCACTATTTTTTGAAAAAACAAAGACCATAGCAATTGCTGTTATCAAGACGCCTAATAGTATTTTGAGAAGGCTTTGTGGTAAAGAAAGTCCTAAATAAGCACCAAGAATACTTGAGGAAGAAGCAATCAAAGCTAGAGGAATTACTAAACGTAAACTTGCCATATTGGCTTTTAGAAGTTTAGGCCCAGCAGACAACGAACATGCCAGAGCAACAAACAAGCCAGTACCACGAATAAAATCAAAGTTAAAAGGGAAGAAACTACCGACTATGGGTACAAATAGTGTACTGCCTCCAATTCCAGCTAATGCAGACACAATACCGATTAAAAAAGTTGTTCCCAGTAAGGCCAGCGGCCATACCCACCAGGGTACTCCAGGCGTGCTGGCAGCTTTCGCCACAGCAACAGTGGTTGAAGAGAATATTGAACTAGTATGGGCGAAAAATTGTCCTATCATGTTTTGGACCTCCTATGTTAGATTATAATTTCTAGACGCCTTCGTCTTTAATCGCTTAATTTTAAAGATCTATTACTAGTTATCTTAGGCCTCCTTGCATTAGTATGTGAGTGTTCTCACAAATAAGATATCATTTGTCTTTGCTTTCTGTCTATAGCATAACAATATGTTCATAATTGATTTTCTATATGGAACATATTTACATTACGATTCAATTTAGCTTCTTGAAAATAATAAGACCTGTAGAACTACACGATCTACAGGTCTTTAGTGATTTTCCGCCCAAAGCATATTTGTGATTCCAAGGCTTTGTCCTAAAATAATTTTATTGAAACGTTACTGATTTCGTTAAAGTATGATTATTTTAGCGATTGTTATGAGGTCAATCAAAAAGAACTAGCTAATAAGTCACAAGCAATAGACTTGCCATCCGGGTTCGTTACCTCACAGTTTAATACTGCTTTCGCTCGTTCTAAATCTTTCGAAGAAAAGGCAAAAGTTTCATTCTCCGAAATAAATTTATTATCAGATCCAATATCAGTATCAAAATGTGATTTAACAAGAATTGAGTCGATGTTTGTTCTAACACCGCAAATAATTACACTTCCCCCGTTTTCTTTAACTGACCTGTTAAACGCTTTTAAGGCATTAAGTGATGTAACGTCGATACTGGATACGTGTTTCATTCGTAAGATAAATACTTTAGATTTATCTACAAGGCTTTCCAGTTTCATTTCTAGATTCTCTGCGGACCCAAAATAAAGACTACCTTCTAATTCAATAATTAAAATATCAACGTTTTCCTTTATAACGTCAATTTCCTTTTCAATAATTTTAGAATCTTCCTCTTGTGTAGGAATAAGAATTTTAATAGGCACTTTGTTCGTTTCTTTTAAATATAGCATAATTGTTAGGGCAATACCCGTATAGATGGCATACGAAAGGTTAGGTAATAAAATGGTTGCCAAGCATGTGACCCACATAGCTATTGAATCAGATTTCATTTTGCCTAAGCTTACAACTTTCTTGATCTCCTCTTTGTTCACTAAATTATACGCAGTTACCATCATGACCCCAGCAAGGCAAGCCGTTGGAATGTATTTGGCATAAGGAGCAAAAAACAGGAGAACGAGAGCCATAATTATACCCTGGAGAATTCCGGCAAATCTCGAAACTGCGCCACTATGATAATTGATGGCTGTTCGTGTAAATGAACCAGATCCAGGGAATCCTTGGAAAAACGATGACGCGATATTTGCAATACCTTGTCCAATAAATTCTTGATTTGGATCGATTTTTTGCCTTGATAACGTGGAAATGGACTTGGCACTTGAAATTGCTTCAACACATCCGATGATAGCAATGGATAACGCCCCACTAAAAACATTCTGGATAAAGCTCAGATCGAATTTCACCATCTTAAAGGGTGGTAAGGACGTAGGTATATTCCCCGTTAGCTGGACGCCATACTTATCTAATGAAAAAACAACAATGAAAATGATGGGGATAATAATTCCAATCAATGCACCAGGTAAGTTCTTGTTAATTTTTTTACAAATTAGGATAATAGCAATCGTTAATAGCCCCATTCCAAGTGCAAAAAGATTGGTTTGTTGTAAATGAGTCAGCACATAATATAGTTTTTCTGTTGTAGCCATTTGTGCTGAATTTTTAATTGGAATACTCAGTAGCGTGCTCAGTTGGCCAAGGGCAATTAAACAGCCGGCTCCAGTTGTAAAACCAATAATAACAGTATGAGATACATAAGTAATCAATTTACCAAGTTTCAGGATTCCAAAGAGTATTTTTAGAGTACCAACGAGAAATGTCAAAAGAAAAACCATTTGATAGGCATTGTCAAGTCCCATATAGTTCTTCATGACGCTAGCTACTAGTAAGGCCGATGAATTTGTAGGACCCGTAATCAAATGTTTCGAACTTCCAAAGGTTGCGCCGAAAATTGCTGATACAATCGCGGTATAGAGACCATAGACGGGATTAAGTCCAGCAATAAGCGCATAGGCCATACACTGAGGAATTGCAACGACAACTCCAGTTAACGCTGCCATGAAGTCCTTGCTTAGGTAATCAAATCTATAATTCTTGATCGTTGCGATAAAAGACAGATATTTAAATCGCGTAAGGTACAAAAGAATCCCACCTTTAAATCAATGGATTTTTCAACAAACGCCCAATATGTTAATGATGATTGTTGAAACTATGATTAATTGTGGTATGATGACGTCATTGCTTAAATCCAGATATTTAGACTATCCTTATGCTCGATAATCTTATCCGCGATTTTTGTTCCAACATAGTGAAAGTAGGTTTCGCCATCTTGCCTACCTGAATAATTGGGATCTACCGTAAACTTTGCAGTCTCTATAACTCTGCGAAGCAAGGGGATTCGATTAGTTTTAGCAATATCAAAATTCTCAATTGCTTTTCCAAATTCGTTTCCTAAATTGGAAGTACTCCAAAATTTAGGCCCTTTTTCGGGTTTAACTTGATACGCTCTTCTTAAAAACTCAAAAGGAAATGCTCCAAAGGAAATAATCATTTTTGGTTTGTGTTCTGTAACAATTTCCTTAAATAGTTCTATTTCTTCGGCCGCTTCAACGCCCCACCAATTTAAAGTATTTGGGACAAGTTCGCTGTCTTTCACAGCATTCCTAATATAGATATTTGAGGTATCAATTCTTGAATGTAACTCACGAAATACTTTATCCTGTATCTCAGCTAATACCGGGGTCCAAATATTATGACGAACTGCTGGGTGTTTGGGATTAACAAGAAGCCAAATGGGATAACCTCTTTCGCCTGTCTCTTGCTTAGGCTTCTCGACAACTGGTATATATCTTTTAAGTGTTAGGTTAGCCATATGAATCCCTCCTTTCAGGATAAAAGCTGATACGATATCAATTTTCATGGGTATAATTACTGTGATTAGCGTTACACGCATGACAACAAGCTTAGTAATAGTTCGAGATCAAATTTCTTAGCACCCCTTATTGGGAAGCTATTTTTCCTTCTAGTCTCTTTACTGTAGGTTAATTATTTTTCCATTCTCAATCCTCCCTCACTACTATGTACTTATCCTCACAATTAAAGATTATCATTGTGTTAAGATAATGTCTATAACAAGACAATATGATCGTAATCAAAATAACCTATGGAACTAATCTCCATTTTATTAAATTTGCTTCGTTTTCAAGTTGTTGTACTTTAATGTCGTTATTATTTCTAATCTCTAAACTATAAAATAATATAACGTTATGTCATGCCTTAAGATTTCAATCGTTAAAATCAAGCTTAAATAGGCTTCTAGAGGCAGGCTTTACGAAGTAATAACGTTAATGTTAATGAAAGAAGCGCTGCTACTGCTAGGTTATAAATCATCTGTGAACATCAGTGTTCACAGATAGTGCGAACTTTATTATTATTTTTTTAAATGATATAAGCTTCAGCTGTTAAATACTTTAAATAAATTCTAGCTTAAAAACAGAATTTTTGTGATAAGAACTAATTCTAAAAGCTAATTTCTTAATTATGAAGACATCGATTCGATCAATGTCCTTACGATTTTACCAAAACAAAAGCTCCGAAGAAGTTTTGTCTCCTCGGAGCAATTGATATTCTTGAAGTTGAGTTTACCCTCTACTCTATCCATATCTTGAGGTTATCTTTATTTTCAATAATTTGCTCAGCAATTTTTTTGCCTACGTATTGAAAATAATTTTCACCATAATAGTTATGATCTTCAATAAATCTGCCGCTTTTTACGACTCTGCGTAATAACGGGATACGATTTGTTTTTGTGATATCAAAATTCTCAATTGCTTTTCCAAATTCGTCCCCTAAGTTTGAAGTGCCCCAGAATTTGGGCCCTTTTTCAGGATATATTTCGTAAACTCTTCGAACGAATTCAAACGGAAAAGAGCCAAATGAGATTAATATTTTGGGCTGATATTCCACTACGATCTCCCTAAAAAGCTCGATCTCCTTAGCTAATTCAGTACCCCACCAATTCAGGGTATTAGGGATAATTCGGCTATCAGAAACAACCTTTCTGGTATAGATATTCGCGGTATCAACTCTAGTGTGCAGATCTCGATAAACCTTATCTTGAATCTCAGAAAGCACAGGTGCCCAAATATTGTGCCGCACAGCCGGATGTTTTGGATTTACTAATAGCCAAATAGGATATGATTTATCTCCCGTTTCTCTTTGCACTTCTTCAACAGATAGATCATCTTCTTTTATATTAATGGAAGACAAGTTAATCCCCTCTTTCAGTATATAAAGATTTTGTTCGTATTCATCTACATTTAAGGCTTATCCATAATTGTGATCTTGCCCTCGACCTCGTTACGTTCAAAATAATACATTAACTGGTCGACCCTCTATTATTTGGGGTATATCACTTGTGATTTCAAACGTTTCATCAGACAAATAACTATTAATAAAGTCTTGAGGGAGTTTTTTAATGAGTAGTACTGGGATTGCTGACTTATTTAGGACCTTATGAGCTAATCCTCCAAAAATTAAACCTTTTAATGTTGACAAACCGTGAGTGCCCATAATTATTAAATTAAAGGAGTTTTTTCTGGAATAATCGAGAATCATGTCTGCAGTATCTGTTATATCTGTCTTGCTAACATTGGAGCATAAGATTTGATGTTTAATGTTCGAAGTGTTTTCTTTGAAAATCTGATTTGTTTTGGAAAGAATTTGAGTATATTGATCTTTAGACTCCGACTCTGATGAAAGCATACGTTTGAACCAGTCTACCTTTGACTCTGGCGGACACGTATCCGACCAATTAACAGCTGATTCAGTTCCCCAGTAATATCTTTTATACTTTGGCCTTAGTTCAATCCAACTATATTCTGTCCCCATAAAACCTTCGTGACTTTCTTGTATTTGAAGAATTGTTAAATGCATATTGGGAATATTTCTTAATAATGTTGCTGTATATACTGCTGCAGAGAATGCCTGATGAGATCCATCGGAATAGAGCAGGACATTAAACTTAGAATCTTTCATCTAAATAGCCCCTTTCTCAAGATAACTTGTTGCTGTGAGCTAGTGATATTATGCACTTATTAATCTCTTATACGTTACTAGCTCGAACAACTGGGATTAAGCTATTTCCCTGTTGATGACTATTAAATTCTTGCCAAGACGAAACATTTCCTATTTCTTTATGGTATAATAAACATGTCAAATTTCTTAGCAGCCTTTCAAGGCTGTTTTTTTTATGCTGATTTATAAACTTCCAATGAGTAAAATTTGTTATAAAGTTCTTTGTTAGAAGATTTAAATGGATCTCAATTGCTGTAAGTTCACCCCCTATTTTCTTGTGACTTTCCTAACAAGTACAGATTAGCATTGTATTAGCGCGGTGTCTATATCTAATCAATATGTTCATAATTAATATAACTAATAACGACAAATTAACTTCTGTACATATCTTAATCAAATATAAGCTCTGCTGAGCAGATTAGCCTAAAGTATAGGGCATGAATAGGAGCGATAAAATGATCGGTTGTCACCTAAGTCTGAGATTATTAACATAATAAAAAAAATAAGCATAAATACTGTTTATGCTTAATCAAGATTCCTAATTACCAATGAAAATTTGAAGACTAATTTTGATAATAGTTTTTAGCTAACGGGAATTACTAGGTAATTTTCGATGAAGTCTTGAGGAAGTTTTTTGATTAATAATACCGGCAATTTAGATTTATCAAGAACGGCATGGGCTAAACTACCAAACATCAAACCTTTTATCGCCGAAAGGCCTCGCGTACCCATAATGATTAGTTCAAAATGATTTTTTTCAGCATAATCGAGAATCATTTTGACAGCTTCGGAAATACTC
The DNA here is from genome assembly GCF_045689965.1 of Desulfosporosinus paludis. NCBI lineage: Bacteria > Bacillati > Bacillota > Clostridia > Eubacteriales > Desulfitobacteriaceae > Desulfosporosinus > Desulfosporosinus paludis. Next base: position 5,034,064 of record NZ_CP144211.1, on the reverse strand, counting down.
TTTGTTTCATTGAGACTAGTATTTAAGTATAGCATTTGATGCTTCACATTATGTGATCGTTTCAAATAGATTTCGTTTGTCTTCTTTAGAATTCTTGCATATTGTTCTTGAGCTTCTGAGCTTGACTCAGATTCCTTTAAAACGCCATTCATCCATTCGAAACTAGGATTAGCTGGCCAAGAATCAATCCAACTATAGTTATTCTCAGAGGTTCGACCCCAATGATAACGTTTGTATTTAGGGCGTAATTCTAACCAACTATATTCTGTTCCTTCTGATCCATCATTAGTCTCTTGAACTTGTAAGATTGTCAAGTCCATATTTGGGATCTTTCTTAAAAGCGTGGCTGTATATACTGCTGCTGAAAAGGCTTGATGGGATCCATCGGAGTAGAGAAGTACCTTAAATTTAGAATCATTCATACAAATACCTCTTTCGTTATTAATCTAGTGAGCCTCAAGGCCTATATGCTTAGGGAAATACCTAGTATCTAATATTACATGGGGTACTATGAGCGTAAGCCCCAGAGGGCATAATCTCTCTAAGGCTTATTAGTTCAAAGATTTACCAATTCAATTTTTATTAGAATAAAAGTACTCCGATTATTCCTGATGCTAGAATTAAATATGCCGGATGAATTTTTGTTTTAACCAATAAGATAAACGCTGCAACTAATAATATACTGCTTTTGATATCAATAAAATTACTTCCTCCAATGATCCCATTGCTTACAGCAAATTTTATTGCAGCGTAGGCGATTACCCCAATTATTGTAGGTCTGAGTCCATAAAAAGCTGATTTCACGATAGGATGCTCCTGAAATTTGAAAAATAGCTTTCCTACTAAAAGAATAAGCAGCAACGAAGGAAGGGTAACGCCAACACAAGCGACCACAGCTCCAAATAGTCCCGCTAATTTATCGCCCACGATCGTAGCTGTATTACTAGCGATAGGACCCGGTGCCATCGCAGATACAGCAATCATGTCTGTAAATTGGTTAATATCCAGCCAATGGTGATTCTGCATTTCTGTTTGAATCAGTGGGATCATAGCATATCCCCCTCCAAAACTCACTAGTCCGAGTTTAAAAAAGGTTATAAGCATTTCTAAATACAAACTCATAATGTTTCACCACTTGCTTTCTTTTGATCTAAGTGCTTATCTTGTAACCCTTTCACTTTCATTATCACGATACCTATAAAAGCACCTAAAAAGATTACTAAGATTAAGTTAAGATTTTTGAAAACCAACAATGATAGAATACAAATGCTACAAATTGCTACACAGATTTTATCAACTAAGGAAACACGCCCCATCTTAAAGGCAGCGGATGCTATCAGAGCTACTACAATTGGCCTAATTCCCTCCAAAGCGGCCTGGACATGTATATTATGCTGAAACGAACCAAGTAAAGCCCCTAGTATAACAATAATGACGAAAGTTGGGATTATGATACCGAATAAAGCTGCCAGTGCCCCTGGGACACCTCCAATCTGGTATCCGACAAAAGTAGCAGAGTTAACCGCGATGGCACCTGGTAACGACTGTGAAACTGCAAAGATGTCGATTAAGTTTTCCTTAGCCATCCATTTCTTCTTATGAACGATATCTTCTTCCATGATTGGAATCATAGCAAATCCGCCACCAAACGTAATCGGAGAAATCTTGAAAAAAATCATAAATATCTCAAATAGAAATTTGAAAGAAATTTTGCTCTTCTTCACGTTAAACACCTCCCATTGCAATCAGCAATTTTGACAAGTTTTTAATAAGTTATTAAGTAATTTGTTTTAAGCATTTATGCTATGGTAAAACCCTCCCATCTATGCTCAGAGTGTTATTCTTTTAAATAAAAGCTTGTGAAATATTTAATAATCGATTGTAATAGCAATAATTTTCACTTAATCTCCAAAGGGTAAACAGTTAAGCTAACTAAACTATAAGGAGTATGTTTTTCTCTTCTTCAATCGCATAAATTGATTACGAACGAACAGCCTTTGTAGCGGTTTTTGGCAAAAACAGACTTTATTAGTTCGAAATTTGCGGACTCATAAACTCTGTAAATCCTGTTATTAAGGGACTTCTAGAAATTTCAACGTTGATTTATGATTTAAGATTATCACCGGGATTATTTCTAGTCAATATGGTCGTAATTAATATATGTAATGGCACCTTGATTTTATATTAATTCTTTATAATTCTCTATGAGATAAATCCGCCATAATTATTGTCTAATTTCTAAATTAAGCCTCCAATATAGTTCCAATATACTCTTTTAATGTATTGACAACCGTTCTAATTCGCCTAACGAGCGTTTTTTAACTCGTTTGAAGATATAATTATTTCTCAAATCCTTCTTGCCGGGAATTTTGTAGGTATTTCACAATGCGCAAATATTATGGCATATAAAATTGTTGAGTTATTACCGAGTTGTATGTTATTATTTTGTGTGCAAAATAATAGTAGCTTTATAATATGAAAAGGACGAGTATGAACTCTTCAATACGAAAAGTTATACTCGTCCCCTATATTTATCCATTTATGGATAATAATTAGTAGTTTTTACAAACTGTTTCTTAGAATTTAACGTCAAACATATCGATGACTGGGCGTTTGAAGACAGACCATTCGTTGGTTTCAGGATCCCACTTCATGTTAACAAAACAATGCCAGTTTTCTTCGTCAAGAGCTGGTATGTCTGTTCTGATATAGTATCCAGGCCAACGGGTTTCTTCACGGAAGCTTACGGCACGAAGATGCGATTCAGCTTGCCACATTCTGTGTTTGTTTTCCCAAACTCTTAACAGTTCATAAATGTCCTTAGCAGCCAGTTTCTCGGAGTCTTCTTTGAGGAATACGAAGAGTTCTGAGGCTCTTTCTAAGGAGGCTTTGTTCATGCAGAAATAAACGTTTGCTCCACCGACATACTCATCCATCAGCTTTTGTAAACGGAACATAAATTGTTTAGGAAGAATATAGTTCGGGTTTACAGTTGGATCGGTACTGAAGTCTTTATATTGTTCGTAGACTTCCAGTGGTTTGTAAGTCATAGCTTTCATTTCTTCAATAACTTTCGCATCCACTTCGAGCAGCGTATTGTTCTCTATGATATATTTACAAGCCGATTTAGCCGCAATACGTCCTTCAGCATGGGTTCCTGAGGAGAATTTGTGTGGGCAGTTTCCTGAAGCGTCTCCAGCAGCAAAGAGAGCAGGAACGGTTGTCATGCTGGCATAACCCCAGAAGTAGTCTGTTCCGGCAGAGAGGTCTTCTGGACCAGAGATCCAAGCGCCTGATGAACCAGAGTGCGAGCTGATGAAGTATGGCTCTGCTGCAGCAATTTCGGAAGATCTTTCTTCTGGTTGTACGTTGGTTGCGGCCCAAAGTAAGGCTTGTGCAATTGTCATATCCAGGAAGTCTTCCCAAGCTTCATTCTCCAATGATTTCATTTTCTTTTTGAAGGCTTTGTCGTCTCCTTCATACGCTTTTGCCAGATTGGCGATCGCTTCCTCTGTGCGCATGAAGAGAGGTCCTTTGCCCTCTTGTACATCTAACAAACCGAGATGGTTACGGAGGTTTGCAGGAATCGGTTTAATGGAACCGTATACGCCCCAGTTTTTCAACTCATCGGCGCGGGTTTCCATGTAGTTCTCGCCCAAAGCATTGGTTGCACGGGATTTGAAGAGTAAGAACCAAGCTCCAACCGGACCATAAGCATCTTTGAACCGAATCGGTACAAAGCGTACTTCTTGGCTGCTCATCTCTGCTCCGGCCTTCATGGTGAAGTAAGCAGAAGATCCTGTGGAGAATGGAGGATACCAAGAACGTCCGGCACCTTCACCTGTGGATTTAGGTTTGAAGACTCCAACCGTTCCACCCATGGCACACAGTGTTGCTTTTGCTTTGAAAACATAGAATTTGTTTTCACGGACACTGAAACCAACAGCTCCTACGCATTTGCCGTCTTTTAAGAGTGGCTCGGTGATGAAAACTCTCTCATAAATGTTTTCTTCACCTAAAGCAGTCTTAGCTGCTTCAGCAACGATGACTTTATAGGATTCACCGCTGATCATTAGTTGCCATTTACCTTCGTGAACATAGTTGCCTTCTTCGTCTTTCCATAATGGAAGGCCCCATTTTTCAAACATATGCACGGAGCTGTCTACGTGACGGGCAATGTTGGCGACTAAGTCGTCACGGGAAATTCCCATCATATCCCCTTTAACGTAGCGGACATAATCTTGAACCGTGGCTCGGCCTTCAGCAAGACCAACATACAGGTTGATCGCGGACAAGCCCATTCCGACTGCCCCAGAACGTGGCATGGATGCTTTATCAACTAAGGTTACTTTAAGTCCGTGTTTTTTGGCCCAGTGAGCTGCTTCTACAGCTGCGCCACAGGCTCCCATTCCGCCTCCGATGATCAGAAGGTCGGTTGTTACTTCTACTGTTTCAAAGTTCATTGGCATTGATTTTAACCTCCCTATTTTATTCCTTATTGCAAGTACTTATTTCTTATAAGTCCAGATTGGCATTTTCATGGATGAAGGCTCGGTGAAGAGTTCGATGCTGTTGATATCGGTATTTTCTTCAACATAACCGCCATCGGGAACAGCGGAGCCTTCTTCAGTTGTACGGATGGGGAACTTGAAGCGTTTGGTCATGCCATTACGGAATTTAACCGTCCACATGATGCTGTCAGAACCACGGAGAGGTACACAAGAAGCTCCGAGTGGAACGAAGTCAGCATAACCACGAAGGTCCATTGCTTGTTGCGGGCAAGCTTTTACGCAGCAGAGGCATTCCCAACATTGGCTAGGATCAAGGTTTACAGCTTTCATTCTTTCTTTGTCTAACAACATCAGGTCATTTGGGCACGCATACATGCAAGCTGTTTTATCTTGCCCTTTGCATCCGTCACACTTTTCTGCAATTACAAAACTTGGCATTTGTTTAACCTCCATCATTCTTATATTTTTGAAACTAAACTTAAGAAATTAAATCTTTCGTTTAATTTTCAACCGAGATTTATTTATTTAATGAGCCATAATATTTGAGCAAGATTTGCAGAACTTCTGGGCGGCTGAAGTTACTAGGTGGTACTTCTCCAGCTCCTAACATTGCTCTTAATTTAGTACCACTGATTTTCAGGTGATCTTCTTTTCCGTGTGGGCAGGTTTTTTCTGTGGTCATACCTCCGCATTTGTTACAATACATAGCTGCGGTTACTTTAATAGGTTGGCAGAGAATTTCACCGGGTTTGAATTGATCAAAGATTTCTTGAGCTTGATAAGCAGTGTAATAGTCGCCTACACCAGCATGGTCACGGCCTACCAGGATATGGCTGCAACCAAAGTTTTGGCGGAAAATAGCGTGAAGAATTGCTTCACTAGGACCTGCATAACGCATTTCCATCGGATAAACTTTCATTACGACGTTTTTCTCATTGAAATAATTCTTTAAGAGAACTTCGTAGCACTCTAAACGCACTTCGGCAGGAATATCCCCAGATTTAAGTTTTCCTACGATTGGATGAATTAAGAGTCCATCACAAACTTCATTTCCCATCTTGCAGAGAAACTCATGGGAACGATGCAGTGGGTTACGCGTTTGGAAAGCAGCAACGGTTGCCCAGCCTTTTTCATCAAAGATTTTTCTGGTTTGTTCTGGAGTAGCATAGTATTCACCGTATTTGGAAGCATATCCCAATTGGCTGAAGGTTACTAGCGAACCACCGACATTGATATCTCCTTGGGCCATTACTTTTTTAACACCATCGTGTTCAGCATCATCGGTGAAGAATACAGCTTTGCACTCTTTAACTTTGTCATACTCATACATGTCACTGATTGTCAAGATTCCGACATAGGTATCAGTTTCATCATCAACGACTGCAACTTCTTGGCCAATTTTAAGGGATCCAGCTTGTTCTTTGGTAACAGAAAGAGTGATTGGAAGAGGCCAAGCTAAACCGTTGGTTAAGTGTTTAGTTTCTACGACACTTTCATAGTTAGCTTTATCCATGAATCCTGTTAAAGGACTGAAAGCACCCATACCAATCATCAAAACGTCTGATGTTTCTCTTGACGTCATACGAATCACTGGTAATGTTTTGGCCTTTGCCAGAGCCTCAGCACGTTGGGAATCAGGAAGTAATACCGGGGTTAATTTTCCGCCATGGGGTTGTACTAACTTTGACATTATTAAGTCCTCCTCTATCTATTTTCTTAATTGGGTCTACTACAAAATTGGTTTTTAAAATTTTCCAGAGTCCACAATAAATTTGCTGTCCGTTACAGCATCGAAGGATTTCCGGCATCCCCCCCTTCGAATACTATGTCATAGAGAACACTATCACTAAGCCTAGCCTTAATCCGGCAGATCTTAGGAACCATCTCCTAATTTATTTACAGGATATTAAGGCTTGCTAGCGGAACAAAGGAGTTCAGACATTTCCATGACTTCCAGGACATCTTTCTTTTCCAAACCAGCACAGGCATCGTCCAGCATCAAAATGCAGTAAGGACATGCCGTGACCAGAATATCGGCTTGTTTCTCTACGGCATCCGTAATCCGGAACTCGCCAAACCGCTGCCCCATCGGGACTTCAGCCCAGACTCGTCCGCCGCCGCCGGCGCAGCATAGGCTCTTACTCTTATTGCGTTCCAGTTCTACCAGCTCTACACCCGGGATCGCTTGGATCAGCTCCCGTGGAGCATCGTATACTTCATTATGTCTTCCTAAATAACAGGGATCGTGGAATGTGACTTTCTTCCCCAATTCCTCTTTAAAGGTCAGCTTCCCTTCCTTTAACAGCTCGCTTAGAACTTCGGAATAATGCATCACTTCATACTCTCCGCCGTATTCCGGATAATCCTTCTTAAAGGCGTACAAGCAGTGCGGGGATGTCGTAATAATCTTTTTGACACCTTTGCTGTTAAACAGCTTAATGTTGGATTCGGCTAGTTTTTGGAACAGTTCTTCGTCTCCGAGTTTCCGGACAGTCTCTCCACAGCAATTCTCTTCTGCGGTCAACACTCCAAAGTTTACCCCCGCCTGTTTTAAGAGGGTTACGATACTTTTGGCAATCTTCTTGCTTCGGGTATCATAACAAGACGTACAACAGACATACAGCAAATATTCCGTGTCTTCCGTGAAGGCCGGAATATCCAGTCCTTCTTGCCACTCGGCGCGTTTCTCTTGTTCTCCCGACCAAGGATTTCCATTGGCATGGATGCTTCCCGCAATCGGGCGCAGATGCGCGGGTAAAAACCCTGCGCCTACGGTGGTGTTCCTCATCGAGCGCACATTGTTGATGATCTCTACTTTTCGTGGGCAATTGACCTGACACATGCCGCAGGTCGCACAGGCAAACAGCACTTCTTCTTCTTCGAAGCCTTCTAATCCCAGCTGACCCAGGCGCTGCATCTTCCGAATGTTAAATGCTTCGCTGACTTCTCCGGGGACTAAACGCCAAGGACAAAGGTTGGTACAGAGTCCGCACTGCATACACCAGCTGAGCGTCTCCGCCCCTGAAGAAACAATATAATCTTTCATCTCCAGAGATACACTTTTTATTTCTTCCATACTAATGCTCCTTTGCTATTCAAGGACTTAGAACCCTTTATAGGGGTTTGGACCCAGTTCTTCTAGTCTCTCGGCAAAGCCGTCCAAAATTCCCGGTATTTGATCGTAGTCCATAATGGATATTTGATCCATCCGTACACGTTCCGACTCCAGCGACAAGCGGTCTAAGGTTTCTGCCACTTTGGAGAGTCGGGTTTCCGCTAATTCGCTCCCTTTGATGAAGTGGCATTGATAGTCGTCGCCATGCTTACATCCCAGGAGTAATATGCCATCAATTCCTTTGGATAACGTATCCGCGATCCACACCAGGCTCATGGAACCTAAGCACCTTACGGGAATGACCCGTACCCAAGCGTTGTAATTCAGTCGATTTATGCCTGCCATATCTAAGGCCGGTATGGCATCGTTTTCACAGGCAAAGACAACAATTCTTGGCTTTTCTTCATCCTCTTCCGGTACTTCGATCGCTTTAATCATGTTCCCGATCATCGGTACGGAGTAGTTTTTGAAGGAGATGATCCGTTCTGGGCAGGCCCCCATACAAATCCCGCACCGTCGGCAACGGGTTGGATTCGGCAGTGGGTTGAATTTATCGTCTTCGTTGATCGCTCCGAAAGGACATTCTACCGTACAACGCTTACATTGGGTGCAGCGCTGCATAGCAAAACTCGGGAAGGAAAGATCCCCCACCCTAGGATGTACCGCTGAACCGAGTTCGCTCAGTTCGATACATTGGATGGCTTTCATGGCTGCCCCTGTAGCATCTTCAATGCTCGAGAGAGCATCCATCGGCGCCCTGACGCTTCCTGCCGCATAAATCCCGGTTCGACGTGTTTCATACGGGAAGCAGATAAAATGCGAATCAGAAAATCCATATTTTAACGTGGGCATCTCAGGGCCTTGTCGATAGGCCAGGTTCAAAAGATTCGAGCGAATGATGGTGTCGCCTTGAGGCTTTTCTTCTTCTTTCGCTTCTTCGCCCTCTGCCTTGGCTACGAGGCTTTCTCCAATAGCTGTGGTTGGCACCATCCCTGTGGCCAGGACGACTAAGTCTACACCTTCTGTGCTGATGGTCGAGCCTGTCAGGACATCCGCTGCTTCGATCAGCAGGTTCTTCTCATCGTCTTCCGTGATGCCTGTGACTTCTCCGCGTACGAAAATGCCTCCGTCTCTCTGGACTCGTTTGTAGAGTTTTTCATATTGACCAGGGGTTCGAATGTCTTTATGGAAAATGTAGATCGCTGCTTCCGGGTTTTGTTCTTTCAGATACGTTGCTTGTTTTAGGGATTCTATACAACAGACGGAAGAGCAATATGCCAAGTGATTAGCATCCCGTGATCCGGAACATTGCAGGAAGGCGATGCTTTGAACTTCTTTGCCGTCTCCCGGGCGTACGATTTTACCGTTTTTGGCCAGTTCTTCAAAGGCCTGACCGGTAATTACGTTGGCATAGTTGCCATATCCAAGGTGTTCCAATTTCGAGGCATCATACGGTACTGCTCCTGTGGCTAAAACCACCGACCCAATCCGTTCGTTCACAACGCTGCCGTTTTGCTCGATGCTCACATCAAACATTCCTGGTGCACCAGCAATTTCTTTGATTTCAGCACTGGTGTAGATCGTAACGTCAGGGTTAGCTTCCAATTCTTGAATCCGGACCGCAATGTCCACTTCTTCCGGATCTGTATAAGGAGCTTTTAACGGCGCTTGTTTAAATAAGCTGTTCATCCAGCCGCCGAGCACCGGACTCTTCTCGACGAGGACGGTTTTATAACCTGCTTTGGCTCCTTCCAGAGCAGCCGTGATTCCTGTCAGTCCGCCACCGACCACGAGGATGGTCTTAACCATGTTTTCCCCATGGAACCCTTCCGGTACTTCGATATGCTTCGCTTTGGCCAGGCTCATCCGCAGACTGTCTTCAGCCATCATTTGGGTATCTTCATCTTCCGCCGGATGGCACCAGATGACTTGCTCCCGCAAATTGGCCCGTTCCGTGATGATCGAGGGCCCAAAGTCAAATACATCATAATTCACGCGAGAGGAACAACCGGCGATGACCACCGCGTTTACCTCTTCGTTCTCTATATCACGTTTAATTTGGGCTGCGCCTTCTTCTCCACAGAGAAAAGCATGTGTCTTACATACTGGAACCTTGCCTTCCTTGGTGGCAACCTTGGACAGCGCCGCTATGTCTAAGGCTTCTCCAATTCCACAGCCGGTACAGATATATACCCCTGTTTTTTTATCCATTGAGCTACCTCCTCACCGTAGATTGTAGGGCTTTTAGTGCTGCAGCTGTAGCATCTTTTGCCGATGAGGCTACATCCAATGGCTTCTTCACGCTTCCAGCGCCATAGATCCCAGGTCGTTCTGATTCAGAAGCAATAAATCCGTCCTCATCATACGCTAGCTCAACCGGTACTTTTGATCCGACGGTGGAGGGTACCATGCCTGTCGCCAAGACCACCATGTCCACTCGTTCCTTCATGATTTCTCCGGTTGCTTGGTTCTCAACTTGTACGATCAAATCCTTCGTCTCGGCATCCTCGGTGATCTCTCCCACCTTGCCTTTGATCAGGTTAATGTCGTTTTGTACCTTTGTATAAAAGTCTTCATATTTCCCCATCGCCCGAACATCAATATAGAACATCGATACCTTGGCATCCGGAGTTTGTTTTAAGACGTAGGTAGCTTGTTTCAGGGATGCCATACAGCAGACACCCGAACAGTAGGACAAATGATTCTCGTCGCGGGACCCAGCACATTGAACAAACGCGATCGTCTTAACTTCTTTGCCATCCGACGGACGGACGATCTTCCCTGCTGTGGGTCCATTATGGGCAGCCATTCGCTCCATCATGACATTCGTGATGACATTTTGATGCCGTCCAAACCCGTAGTAGGATATCTTTGCAGCATCATAAGGTTCCCAGCCTGTGGCCCAGACAACCGAGCCAACGTTGAGTTTAAAGCTTTTGGGTTCCATGTCCAGCTCAATGGCTCCATAATCACAGACGCTGACACATTTTCCACATTCTGCTCCGGGACATGCCTCTCCATCGATGAGGTACTTCATCGGAAACGCAAAAGCGTGGGCCTTGTAAATGGCTTTGGTTTTATCCATACCGTAATTAAATTCGTTTGCTCTCTCTACGGGACAAACCTCTGTGCACTTCCCGCATGCTGTACAATTCTGGTTGACAAAACGCGGCTTGGCTTTCACCGTGACCGTAAAATCCCCTTCTTCTCCCTCAATCGATTCGACTTCAGCCAGGGTGAAGAACTTGATGCGGGGATTCTGCTTTATTCTGCGAAAGTTAATCTCTAACCCGCAGTTCGGGGGGCATAACTTCGGAAAATACTGATTCATCTGGGCTACTCGTCCACCTAAATAGGCGTTCTCTTCGACCAGATAAACCTCACTTCCTGCTTCGGAAGCTTCCACTGCGGCGGTAAGACCGCTGATTCCCCCTCCAACCACCAGAATACTCTTATAAGCCATCCTTTTACCTCTTTTCTTCATTTTAAAAGCAAGACTTAATTTTTAATCGTAACAAATTACACAAAGTATGTTAAAAAAAATTCACTTAATTAATTTTCTCACAAATTAGATTAGCACTGAAGTCATAATACGTCAATATGACTACAATTAATATCTTATATACCCAAGCAACTACTGCTTGGCAATTAAGTTGTCATATCCAACTTTAGGCAACCAAGATAGTGCGTTAGCTTTCTTATAACCTTATTAAAAGTCTCCGATAATAAACTTTTTTGCACAAATAATTAACTTTCTTAAGAGTTGTTTCATCTTTTAAGAAAGCTTGTCGCCAGTTTAAGGAAGACAACTTAATTCAGCATGAAATCAGATAAGCATATTACGTATAAAAATGAAATCATAGCCATAACAATAATGTATTAAGGACAGGAATACAGAAAACTATGAATAGTTAGAAATTTGTTTATTCTTCGCCACTTTTGATGCCTTCCCTAATTTTTCCGGAAATTCTTTCCATTAATTCCTGAAAATTATTGTTAGCATTATTTGAATTGAAAACTTGCGAATTAGTTAAACAAGTATTTTCGAATTCTTTCATTTTTTCTTCATCATCTTTAGTTATTCCAGTTCCGGACATCTTTTTTAGATAATGGGACTGTTTCATTTTTTGTAAGTCTTCTACTAATTTTCGTGCTTGAGGGTTATTGAGAAGGTTATACTCAGCCTTCTTAAATTCTTGATACACGGAAGTTTTCCCAATTAGCTTACCTAATTCAGCACATTTTTGCATAATCTCTTCAAATTGTTGTTGATCCATTAGTAAGTCCTCCTTAGTTCGATTCGAGTAGTTTTAAATAATTTGAGAAAATTTAGTATGATGATAGCAAAGGCACGAATCTGAGCTAAACATCGTAAACATGCTCCAAATTGTATTCTAAGCATGTTTACGATATTTAAATCTAGGGATGAGTACATTTTCTGGCTTAAGAAAATTGTACCCATCCCTTCTCTGGACTAGTCAGACCCATTGTAACATGTTAATCTCGTTTCTAGAAATATTTCTTAGAATTTAACATCAAACATATCGATGACTGGGCGTTTGAAGACAGACCATTCGTTGGTTTCAGGATCCCACTTCATGTTAACAAAACAATGCCAGTTTTCTTCGTCAAGAGCTGGTATGTCTGTTCTGATATAGTATCCAGGCCAACGGGTTTCTTCACGGAAGCTTACGGCACGAAGATGCGATTCAGCTTGCCACATTCTGTGTTTGTTTTCCCAAACTCTTAACAGTTCATAAATGTCCTTAGCAGCCAGTTTCTCGGAGTCTTCTTTGAGGAATACGAAGAGTTCTGAGGCTCTTTCTAAGGAGGCTTTGTTCATGCAGAAATAAACGTTTGCTCCACCGACATACTCATCCATCAGCTTTTGTAAACGGAACATAAATTGTTTAGGAAGAATATAGTTCGGGTTTACAGTTGGATCGGTACTGAAGTCTTTATATTGTTCGTAGACTTCCAGTGGTTTGTAAGTCATAGCTTTCATTTCTTCAATAACTTTCGCATCCACTTCGAGCAGCGTATTGTTCTCTATGATATATTTACAAGCCGATTTAGCCGCAATACGTCCTTCAGCATGGGTTCCTGAGGAGAATTTGTGTGGGCAGTTTCCTGAAGCGTCTCCAGCAGCAAAGAGAGCAGGAACGGTTGTCATGCTGGCATAACCCCAGAAGTAGTCTGTTCCGGCAGAGAGGTCTTCTGGACCAGAGATCCAAGCGCCTGATGAACCAGAGTGCGAGCTGATGAAGTATGGCTCTGCTGCAGCAATTTCGGAAGATCTTTCTTCTGGTTGTACGTTGGTTGCGGCCCAAAGTAAGGCTTGTGCAATTGTCATATCCAGGAAGTCTTCCCAAGCTTCATTCTCCAATGATTTCATTTTCTTTTTGAAGGCTTTGTCGTCTCCTTCATACGCTTTTGCCAGATTGGCGATCGCTTCCTCTGTGCGCATGAAGAGAGGTCCTTTGCCCTCTTGTACATCTAACAAACCGAGATGGTTACGGAGGTTTGCAGGAATCGGTTTAATGGAACCGTATACGCCCCAGTTTTTCAACTCATCGGCGCGGGTTTCCATGTAGTTCTCGCCCAAAGCATTGGTTGCACGGGATTTGAAGAGTAAGAACCAAGCTCCAACCGGACCATAAGCATCTTTGAACCGAATCGGTACAAAGCGTACTTCTTGGCTGCTCATCTCTGCTCCGGCCTTCATGGTGAAGTAAGCAGAAGATCCTGTGGAGAATGGAGGATACCAAGAACGTCCGGCACCTTCACCTGTGGATTTAGGTTTGAAGACTCCAACCGTTCCACCCATGGCACACAGTGTTGCTTTTGCTTTGAAAACATAGAATTTGTTTTCACGGACACTGAAACCAACAGCTCCTACGCATTTGCCGTCTTTTAAGAGTGGCTCGGTGATGAAAACTCTCTCATAAATGTTTTCTTCACCTAAAGCAGTCTTAGCTGCTTCAGCAACGATGACTTTATAGGATTCACCGCTGATCATTAGTTGCCATTTACCTTCGTGAACATAGTTGCCTTCTTCGTCTTTCCATAATGGAAGGCCCCATTTTTCAAACATATGCACGGAGCTGTCTACGTGACGGGCAATGTTGGCGACTAAGTCGTCACGGGAAATTCCCATCATATCCCCTTTAACGTAGCGGACATAATCTTGAACCGTGGCTCGGCCTTCAGCAAGACCAACATACAGGTTGATCGCGGACAAGCCCATTCCGACTGCCCCAGAACGTGGCATGGATGCTTTATCAACTAAGGTTACTTTAAGTCCGTGTTTTTTGGCCCAGTGAGCTGCTTCTACAGCTGCGCCACAGGCTCCCATTCCGCCTCCGATGATCAGAAGGTCGGTTGTTACTTCTACTGTTTCAAAGTTCATTGGCATTGATTTTAACCTCCCTATTTTATTCCTTATTGCAAGTACTTATTTCTTATAAGTCCAGATTGGCATTTTCATGGATGAAGGCTCGGTGAAGAGTTCGATGCTGTTGATATCGGTATTTTCTTCAACATAACCGCCATCGGGAACAGCGGAGCCTTCTTCAGTTGTACGGATGGGGAACTTGAAGCGTTTGGTCATGCCATTACGGAATTTAACCGTCCACATGATGCTGTCAGAACCACGGAGAGGTACACAAGAAGCTCCGAGTGGAACGAAGTCAGCATAACCACGAAGGTCCATTGCTTGTTGCGGGCAAGCTTTTACGCAGCAGAGGCATTCCCAACATTGGCTAGGATCAAGGTTTACAGCTTTCATTCTTTCTTTGTCTAACAACATCAGGTCATTTGGGCACGCATACATGCAAGCTGTTTTATCTTGCCCTTTGCATCCGTCACACTTTTCTGCAATTACAAAACTTGGCATTTGTTTAACCTCCATCATTCTTATTATTATAATAAATAAACAGAATAAATAAACAAGATCAACTTTATAAACTATATTGTCTTTTCCAAAATTTCTGAAATATCAAAAGCTTTTAAGGCCTCTCCTACTTCACGTGTCGCTATTCCATCGACAATCATGGTTAAACAGAATGGGCATGCAGTACCGACATAATCAGTTTTAGCAGCGATTGCTTCATCGGTTCGCATTACGTTAATGCGTTCACCTTCATGTTCTTCAAGCCACATACGTCCGCCACCAGCTCCGCAGCAAAAGCTCTTTTCACCGGTATGAACCATTTCCTTAATAGTTAAACCAACGGCTTTAAGCAATTCGCGCGGCTGATCATAAATCTGATTATAACGTCCTAAATAACATGAGTCGTGGTAGGTAACCGATTTGCCTGCAACGTTATTCAATTTGAGTTTTCCTGATTTTACTAGATCCAACAAGAAGACGGCGTGGTGAATAACTTCGAAATCTCCGCCCAGTTGAGGATACTCATTCTTAAGGATATTGAAGCAGTGCGGGCACTGGGTAATGATCTTTTTGACTCCATACCCCTTCATGACTTCAATGTTTTCAGAGGCTAAAGTATAGAACAGATATTCATTCCCAAGTTTACGAGCTGAATCTCCGCAGCATTTCTCTTCGTTGCCTAAGATTGCAAAATGAACACCAGCTGTTTGCATCAACTTCACTAACGCAGCCGATACTTTTTGGTTACGTGCATCAAAGGCGCCTGAACAACCAGGCCAGTACAAATATTCTGAATTCGGGTCTTCTTCGAAGGTCTTAACGCCTAATCCCGTCAAGAAATCAGCACGAGTGGTCCAACCAATCCCCCAAGGATTGCCGTTATTCTCCATATTTCTAAAAGCTAATTGAGCTTCAGCTGGGAATCGAGTTTCCATGAGAACTAAGTTCCGACGCATGTCAATGGTCTTATCGACATGTTCAACAAAGACCGGGCATTGCTGTTCGCAAGAGCGACAAGTTGTGCATGACCATAAGTCTTCTTCTGGAATCACTTCCCCAATAAGAGATCGTCCTGTCAGTTCTTCGGACTCCTCTGCGGCAGCGCTTTCCATGTCAGCACTTTGACTACTAACAGCCAATTTTTGTGAAGCTTTAAGGGCCGCACCCGTTTCCTCCATTAGAACACGCATATCTTGAATGATTCTTTTGGGGCTCAAATGCTTTCCGCTTAAGTATGCTGGACAGTTATCCTGACAACGTCCGCAACGTAAGCAAGCATCCGTGTTAAAAAGAGTTTTCCAAGAAAACTCACGTAGTTGACTTTTCCCAAATGTTTCAATACTTTCATCTTCAAAATCAATGGGTTCAGGAATTCCAACAGGTCCTCGATGACGAAAGAACATATTTAAAGGACCAAGTATTACATGGAATAACTTCGAATAGGGGAAATATCCGATGAAAGTCATCGCTAAAAAGAGATGAAACCACCAAAGAAATCTGTGCAATGACAATAATTGTGCTTCATTGAGAGATGCCTTGAGTGGAATAGATATCCATTGTCCAATGAATCCCCATCCGGCCCATGGATCAGGTGTTGCAGCAATACGAACTCCTTCAATAACAAAACCTGTCAACAGAATTACAAATATTAATGCTAGTGTGATTGCATCATCGTTTTTGTTGTCCAATCGATCAGGTCTTTGTATATAGCGACGATAAGCTGCCACTAGAATGCCAACGATAGCAGCTAAACCAAATAAGTTAGCAGTTAACTTGATAAATAGATAAAGCCAGCCATGAAAAATATGTAGTCCAAAATCAGCTTGAAGTGTAATCATAGCTGTTGCGAATGCTAAAAATACAAATCCCCAAAAAATACAAAAATGCATTAAGCCTGGATAAGAATCTTTTAGGATTCGTTTGTGACCAAATCCATATACTAGAATATCTTTTATGCCTTGCCATACGTCTTTCCAGCGATTCTCAGGTTGTCCTAATTTCCAAAGTGACAATCGTTTGTACACTCCGTAACCGAAGAAAATAAGTGCAATGATGAAGAATAAATAAAGCCAATGCTCTCCTTCAATGTTCCAATACACTTGACGTGTGGCCATTCTCATCTCTCCTTGTTCATTTAGCGAAGCACCTTTTAAAGGCGCTTCGCTAAACTAAATTTATTCAGTTTTCAAATAACATCCTCTTAGGGGGAAGGTTATTATCCGTTGACAATTTTCTTGAATTCTTCAGTCAGAACAGGAACGACTTCGAAAAGATCTCCAACGATTCCATAGTCTGCAACGTTAAAGATATTTGCTTCAGGATCTTTGTTAATTGCAACAATGAATTTGGAAGAGCCCATACCTGCAAGGTGTTGAATAGCTCCAGAAATACCGCAGGCAATGTAAAGGGTAGGAGCAACTGTTTTTCCGGTTTGTCCGACCTGGAACTTCTGCTCTCTCCAGCCTGAATCAACTGCCGCACGTGATGCACCTACAGCTGCACCAATGACGTCAGCTAATTCTTCTAAGATCGCATAATTCTCAGGACCTTTCATCCCGCGCCCGCCAGAAACAATGATGTTAGCCTCAGTTAGTTCAGGGCGTTTAGATGCCGCAATAGCTACTTCTTTAAGAATGGCCCGTAAGTCTGCGCTGTCGATTTCGGCAGTTTCCTTAACAACGTCAGCCTTGCGGGAATCATCAGCTACAGGTAAAGTAAATGTGTTAGGACGAATTGTTGCTAAGATGGGGCGGACGTTTGAATTAAGATATTCAAATGCCTTACCAGCATAAATAGGACGCTTAAAGGTCATGAAGCTGGCGGAATTAAGTTCAATACCCGTGCAGTCGGAGGCAAGACCAACGCCTAAACGTTGAGCTAAACGAGGAGCAAGGTCCTTTCCTACGGCGGTATTTCCCATGAGAACTGCTTGAGGCTCTTCTTTGCTAATTAGTTTGTTTAATACTGAAGTATAGGCTCCAGTCGTATATTCAGCCAGTTTCGCATCTTCAATGAGAATAACTTTGTCTGCTCCATTAGCAGCTAGAGTTTGCGCGAGTCCTTCAATTCCTTGACCAAGTACGACAGCTACCAAAGGCTCGCCGGTTTCATCGGCCATTTTCCGTCCTTGTCCAAGAAGTTCTAATGAAACTTTACGAATTTGTAGGTCGCGTTGTTCAACTACAACCCATATACCTTTTGCCATGTTTATTCCTCCTTCTACAGAACTTTAGCTTCTTCGTGCAATAATCGTGCTAATTCTTTAGCGGCTTGAGCAGCTTCTCCAGGAATTTTTTGTCCTGCTTGGCGTGCATTAGGTAAGGTGAATTTCTCAACACTCATTTTAGCGGCTAAATCACCGGCAGATAATCCAAGATCAGCAACTGACATTGTTTTTAAAGGTTTCTTTTTAGCCTTCATGATTCCAGCTACGGATGGATAACGGGGTTCATTGAGACCTTTTTGAGCGGTAACTACAACTGGCAAAGCAACTTCGATGACTTCTGTTCCACCATCAATTTCACGGGTTGCAGTGGCTTGAGTTCCAGCAACATCAAGTTTAAGAATGCTGCTGATCGAAGGAATATTTAAGGCTTCTCCTAAACGTACTGCAATTTGACTGGCACCATCATCAATGGCAATACGACCAGTTAAGATAATGTCATATGGAAGTTGAGCTACTGCTTTAGCGAGAATTTCAGCATTGGCCCATTCATCGGTACTTCCTAAGATAGGATCGTTTACAACTACCCCTTTGTCCGCTCCCATGGCTAAAGCTGTGCGAACAGCTTCTTGAGCACGAGGGCCACCCATAGTGACTACTGTAACTTCGCCACCTAATTTCTCCTTCAGACGGATTCCCTCTTCAATAGCGTACTCATCGTAAGGATTAATAATTAGGTTGACCCCATTGGGATCGATTTTGCCATTACCATCAAGAACAATTTTAGCCTCGGTATCAAATGTTTGTTTGATGCAAACGATGATGTTCATGCTTTCTCCTCCTAACTTTCCTATTTTGTCAAAGGCTCATTTAAAATTATATTATTTGGACACCTCCCCTATGTGGGGAAATGGCATCACCATTAAAGTATTAAGGCTTGCTAGCGGAACAAAGGAGTTCAGACATTTCCATGACTTCCAGGACATCTTTCTTTTCCAAACCAGCACAGGCATCGTCCAGCATCAAAATGCAGTAAGGACATGCCGTGACCAGAATATCGGCTTGTTTCTCTACGGCATCCGTAATCCGGAACTCGCCAAACCGCTGCCCCATCGGGACTTCAGCCCAGACTCGTCCGCCGCCGCCGGCGCAGCATAGGCTCTTACTCTTATTGCGTTCCAGTTCTACCAGCTCTACACCCGGGATCGCTTGGATCAGCTCCCGTGGAGCATCGTATACTTCATTATGTCTTCCTAAATAACAGGGATCGTGGAATGTGACTTTCTTCCCCAATTCCTCTTTAAAGGTCAGCTTCCCTTCCTTTAACAGCTCGCTTAGAACTTCGGAATAATGCATCACTTCATACTCTCCGCCGTATTCCGGATAATCCTTCTTAAAGGCGTACAAGCAGTGCGGGGATGTCGTAATAATCTTTTTGACACCTTTGCTGTTAAACAGCTTAATGTTGGATTCGGCTAGTTTTTGGAACAGTTCTTCGTCTCCGAGTTTCCGGACAGTCTCTCCACAGCAATTCTCTTCTGCGGTCAACACTCCAAAGTTTACCCCCGCCTGTTTTAAGAGGGTTACGATACTTTTGGCAATCTTCTTGCTTCGGGTATCATAACAAGACGTACAACAGACATACAGCAAATATTCCGTGTCTTCCGTGAAGGCCGGAATATCCAGTCCTTCTTGCCACTCGGCGCGTTTCTCTTGTTCTCCCGACCAAGGATTTCCATTGGCATGGATGCTTCCCGCAATCGGGCGCAGATGCGCGGGTAAAAACCCTGCGCCTACGGTGGTGTTCCTCATCGAGCGCACATTGTTGATGATCTCTACTTTTCGTGGGCAATTGACCTGACACATGCCGCAGGTCGCACAGGCAAACAGCACTTCTTCTTCTTCGAAGCCTTCTAATCCCAGCTGACCCAGGCGCTGCATCTTCCGAATGTTAAATGCTTCGCTGACTTCTCCGGGGACTAAACGCCAAGGACAAAGGTTGGTACAGAGTCCGCACTGCATACACCAGCTGAGCGTCTCCGCCCCTGAAGAAACAATATAATCTTTCATCTCCAGAGATACACTTTTTATTTCTTCCATACTAATGCTCCTTTGCTATTCAAGGACTTAGAACCCTTTATAGGGGTTTGGACCCAGTTCTTCTAGTCTCTCGGCAAAGCCGTCCAAAATTCCCGGTATTTGATCGTAGTCCATAATGGATATTTGATCCATCCGTACACGTTCCGACTCCAGCGACAAGCGGTCTAAGGTTTCTGCCACTTTGGAGAGTCGGGTTTCCGCTAATTCGCTCCCTTTGATGAAGTGGCATTGATAGTCGTCGCCATGCTTACATCCCAGGAGTAATATGCCATCAATTCCTTTGGATAACGTATCCGCGATCCACACCAGGCTCATGGAACCTAAGCACCTTACGGGAATGACCCGTACCCAAGCGTTGTAATTCAGTCGATTTATGCCTGCCATATCTAAGGCCGGTATGGCATCGTTTTCACAGGCAAAGACAACAATTCTTGGCTTTTCTTCATCCTCTTCCGGTACTTCGATCGCTTTAATCATGTTCCCGATCATCGGTACGGAGTAGTTTTTGAAGGAGATGATCCGTTCTGGGCAGGCCCCCATACAAATCCCGCACCGTCGGCAACGGGTTGGATTCGGCAGTGGGTTGAATTTATCGTCTTCGTTGATCGCTCCGAAAGGACATTCTACCGTACAACGCTTACATTGGGTGCAGCGCTGCATAGCAAAACTCGGGAAGGAAAGATCCCCACCCTAGGATGTACCGCTGAACCGAGTTCGCTCAGTTCGATACATTGGATGGCTTTCATGGCTGCCCCTGTAGCATCTTCAATGCTCGAGAGAGCATCCATCGGCGCCCTGACGCTTCCTGCCGCATAAATCCCGGTTCGACGTGTTTCATACGGGAAGCAGATAAAATGCGAATCAGAAAATCCATATTTTAACGTGGGCATCTCAGGGCCTTGTCGATAGGCCAGGTTCAAAAGATTCGAGCGAATGATGGTGTCGCCTTGAGGCTTTTCTTCTTCTTTCGCTTCTTCGCCCTCTGCCTTGGCTACGAGGCTTTCTCCAATAGCTGTGGTTGGCACCATCCCTGTGGCCAGGACGACTAAGTCTACACCTTCTGTGCTGATGGTCGAGCCTGTCAGGACATCCGCTGCTTCGATCAGCAGGTTCTTCTCATCGTCTTCCGTGATGCCTGTGACTTCTCCGCGTACGAAAATGCCTCCGTCTCTCTGGACTCGTTTGTAGAGTTTTTCATATTGACCAGGGGTTCGAATGTCTTTATGGAAAATGTAGATCGCTGCTTCCGGGTTTTGTTCTTTCAGATACGTTGCTTGTTTTAGGGATTCTATACAACAGACGGAAGAGCAATATGCCAAGTGATTAGCATCCCGTGATCCGGAACATTGCAGGAAGGCGATGCTTTGAACTTCTTTGCCGTCTCCCGGGCGTACGATTTTACCGTTTTTGGCCAGTTCTTCAAAGGCCTGACCGGTAATTACGTTGGCATAGTTGCCATATCCAAGGTGTTCCAATTTCGAGGCATCATACGGTACTGCTCCTGTGGCTAAAACCACCGACCCAATCCGTTCGTTCACAACGCTGCCGTTTTGCTCGATGCTCACATCAAACATTCCTGGTGCACCAGCAATTTCTTTGATTTCAGCACTGGTGTAGATCGTAACGTCAGGGTTAGCTTCCAATTCTTGAATCCGGACCGCAATGTCCACTTCTTCCGGATCTGTATAAGGAGCTTTTAACGGCGCTTGTTTAAATAAGCTGTTCATCCAGCCGCCGAGCACCGGACTCTTCTCGACGAGGACGGTTTTATAACCTGCTTTGGCTCCTTCCAGAGCAGCCGTGATTCCTGTCAGTCCGCCACCGACCACGAGGATGGTCTTAACCATGTTTTCCCCATGGAACCCTTCCGGTACTTCGATATGCTTCGCTTTGGCCAGGCTCATCCGCAGACTGTCTTCAGCCATCATTTGGGTATCTTCATCTTCCGCCGGATGGCACCAGATGACTTGCTCCCGCAAATTGGCCCGTTCCGTGATGATCGAGGGCCCAAAGTCAAATACATCATAATTCACGCGAGAGGAACAACCGGCGATGACCACCGCGTTTACCTCTTCGTTCTCTATATCACGTTTAATTTGGGCTGCGCCTTCTTCTCCACAGAGAAAAGCATGTGTCTTACATACTGGAACCTTGCCTTCCTTGGTGGCAACCTTGGACAGCGCCGCTATGTCTAAGGCTTCTCCAATTCCACAGCCGGTACAGATATATACCCCTGTTTTTTTATCCATTGAGCTACCTCCTCACCGTAGATTGTAGGGCTTTTAGTGCTGCAGCTGTAGCATCTTTTGCCGATGAGGCTACATCCAATGGCTTCTTCACGCTTCCAGCGCCATAGATCCCAGGTCGTTCTGATTCAGAAGCAATAAATCCGTCCTCATCATACGCTAGCTCAACCGGTACTTTTGATCCGACGGTGGAGGGTACCATGCCTGTCGCCAAGACCACCATGTCCACTCGTTCCTTCATGATTTCTCCGGTTGCTTGGTTCTCAACTTGTACGATCAAATCCTTCGTCTCGGCATCCTCGGTGATCTCTCCCACCTTGCCTTTGATCAGGTTAATGTCGTTTTGTACCTTTGTATAAAAGTCTTCATATTTCCCCATCGCCCGAACATCAATATAGAACATCGATACCTTGGCATCCGGAGTTTGTTTTAAGACGTAGGTAGCTTGTTTCAGGGATGCCATACAGCAGACACCCGAACAGTAGGACAAATGATTCTCGTCGCGGGACCCAGCACATTGAACAAACGCGATCGTCTTAACTTCTTTGCCATCCGACGGACGGACGATCTTCCCTGCTGTGGGTCCATTATGGGCAGCCATTCGCTCCATCATGACATTCGTGATGACATTTTGATGCCGTCCAAACCCGTAGTAGGATATCTTTGCAGCATCATAAGGTTCCCAGCCTGTGGCCCAGACAACCGAGCCAACGTTGAGTTTAAAGCTTTTGGGTTCCATGTCCAGCTCAATGGCTCCATAATCACAGACGCTGACACATTTTCCACATTCTGCTCCGGGACATGCCTCTCCATCGATGAGGTACTTCATCGGAAACGCAAAAGCGTGGGCCTTGTAAATGGCTTTGGTTTTATCCATACCGTAATTAAATTCGTTTGCTCTCTCTACGGGACAAACCTCTGTGCACTTCCCGCATGCTGTACAATTCTGGTTGACAAAACGCGGCTTGGCTTTCACCGTGACCGTAAAATCCCCTTCTTCTCCCTCAATCGATTCGACTTCAGCCAGGGTGAAGAACTTGATGCGGGGATTCTGCTTTATTCTGCGAAAGTTAATCTCTAACCCGCAGTTCGGGGGGCATAACTTCGGAAAATACTGATTCATCTGGGCTACTCGTCCACCTAAATAGGCGTTCTCTTCGACCAGATAAACCTCACTTCCTGCTTCGGAAGCTTCCACTGCGGCGGTAAGACCGCTGATTCCCCCTCCAACCACCAGAATACTCTTATAAGCCATCCTTTTACCTCCCTTATATGCCAATAAACTCTCGACGAATGTCGAGCCAGTTGGCCAAGTTGCCCTGAACCAACCGTATAGCACTCCTCCAGCATGATTTATGGAGGATATTTGCTTTTAATGGCTAATATACTTCATACCAAGAAAATTATTGTAAATTTAAGACTATTGTAAACTTTAAAGTCTTTAAAATTAAAGGTTAATAATCACCACTATAATGAGGAATATGAATACTTTCACATATAGGATTAAAAAAAATAAGTAACACCAAAAAACTCTTTTGAAGTGCTCTTAAAGCGATAAACCTCAGTTATTTCAACGCTTAGACGGTTTGTTTTCATAATTAAGATTAGCACTGGGGTCACAATAAGTCAATATTACTATAATTAATATATTATATAGTGAATTAATTTTATGGATAATTCTATTGGAAATTCAAATAGCAAATCTTTTAAGAAAATGGGTATATATATTTACATGTCGATATGAATCGAATTCTCGAAATTTATGATTATACAATAGGATTTTTCCCCTTATATAAGCTTAGCTTATTCAGATATTTCCTGGATCAGGTAAACACGACGAAGGTTGCCATAATAATAACGAATTGTAGAATTAATAAAACCCTTATTAGCTATTAAAAACCACGGGGTAACTGAAAGTTAGCCCCGTGGTTCCGGTTAAATGGAAGTATAGAGTTTATAAAGGCTCTGGGTACCACTATTTTCTTCTCCTTCAGCGGCCAATTTATCATAGAGTGATTTCGCAAGTTCAAGGCCTGGAGTAAGTAAACCCATTTCTTTGGCAGAATCCAGAGCGATTGTCATATCTTTAATAAAATGTTTTACATAAAAGCCGGGGGCAAAATCATTAGCCAACATTCGTGGAGCCAAATTGCTTAATGACCAACTCCCAGCTGCACCTGATTCGATGCTTTTAAGGACGGTTTCAGGATTTAAGCCTGATTTTTGGGCATATGCGATCGCTTCACATACTCCTATCATATTGGAGGCAATTGCGATTTGATTGCACATTTTCGTATGTTGGCCTGCCCCAGCGCTCCCTTGATAAACAATGTTTTTCCCTAAGTAACTCAGGATAGGAACTAAGGCTTTAAAGACTTCCTCGTCCCCGCCAACCATAATTGCCAGACGAGCTTCTTTAGCCCCGACGTCTCCGCCAGAAACAGGAGCATCTATGGCATGCATATCTTTCGCGCGGGCTGCTTGATATATTTTCTTCGCTAACGATGGCGAGGAAGTTGTCATATCTATTAAATAGCTGCCGCTCTTGGCATGATTAATAATGCCTTGTTCTCCGAGATAGATCTCTTCGACATCTTTAGGATAGCCTACCATAGAGATAATAATATCGCTATTCTTAGCCAGATCCGCAACAGTTTCTTGCCAAACCGCCCCCATTTTAAGGAGTTCATCTGCTTTATCCTTAGTGCGGGTGTAAATATTCACTTGATAACCGGCCTTTAATAGATGACCAGCCATGCTTTTTCCCATAACCCCAGTTCCTACAAAACCAACGTTTGAATTTTTATCAGTCGCTAACAAGTTATTTTAAATCTCCTTTCATTAACCCTAAACCCTGCACTACATCTCTGACTTTGCGGGACCTTTCAATTACTTGCCCGCTTTCCAAAGCCCATGTATCGTACAGTACTCTCTAACTTCTACCACATCGTCAACATTAACCATGAAGAAAGCTTCTGGTGCTTGACCAGGTGATAATTCAGCTCTTAGGACCTGATTTTTTGTTAAAACTTCTATAAATCTAATAAAATGTTTTTCCTCCATTGGATGAACAACGCTGCCTACCTTAACTTTAATTCCACTGTCCACTACTTCATATACAGGAACATGTTTTTCTAAACTTGCATCTACAACACCTGCTTCAAGCTTGTTCATGGGTTTGCTACAGCAGACTAATGCAGGCGCCCCAGGATTAACTACCTCAACAACATTTCCGCAAACACTGCAGACATAAAGTTCTCTTAAATTGGTCATTCAATTATGCCTCCTTTTCTTTAAGCTTAACCTTCCATAGTATTCAATATTCTTCAGTGGACAAGAATTTCCTTCTTAGTTAATAAGATAACAACATTAGCTTAGTTGTTTATTGACTATTCTGGATTATATTATATTTTACTGAATATTTAAACTAATAACTGTTTCTTTATTCTAATTTTTATTATAATAAAATTACAAGCGTCTCTTTATGAGCGCTCGCTAGAACTGAATTGAACTGATAAGGAGGTAGGTCGATGGTCAATACGACAGCTGATATATTCTTTCCTTGGAGAGACTATTATGATTCTTGAGGTTGCCTTGATTATCACAGGTGGGTTTAAGGCTGAAATTCGTCCGGATCTCCCGATAACCGCGATTGGTAAAATCTAAATCTTTAAAGAGAGGAGCTCTTAAATGTCCAACAATGATAGACAAGAAGGAGCAACTGAAGCATTTGAACTTCTTCAAGAAGAAGCAGCTCTTAAAGGGGCCGCTCGAAGAAATCGCTACCCTCATCAAAGATTTTTCGGCTATTTTTGCTCCTATTTTCCAGAAGAGCTTCTACTGGCCGCAGATCTAGAGCCAATTCGCCTGCTGCCTGACAGCGGAAACTTAACCCCCGCCGAACTTCCGAGTTACTGCTGTTCTTTGGCCAGAGGGACACTCGATATGGAACTGAGCGGTCAATGGCAAGATCTTGTCGGAGTTGGTTTTACTCACACGTGTGACACAATGCAATGTCTCAGCGGAATTTGGGCTGGAGCCGGTCGTACAAAAACAGTCGATCTTGTCCCACCTGTCATGTTAAAGGCTCAAGGCGCCTCTCAATATTATCTCTCTGAACTTGAGTCTCTTATTGACCAACTGAAGACCTTAACTCATATAGAGATAACCAAAGCCAAGATACGCGCTGGCATAGATGTATGCAACCGAGCACGTGAATTAGCGTCCCAGCTTGATGCGCTCCGCCCACAACTACCCTCCCCTTTGGTTTCTGCTTTCCTCAGAGCCGGACAGCTAATGCCGCGTTCCGAATATATTAAAGCCCTGGGATCATGTTTTTCAATGATCCAAGATATGGTGGCTCCTCAAGGGCAAAGGGTAGGTATCCTGATTAGCGGAGCAGTCTTGGAAAATGATCGTCTCTTCGCTATGATCGAAGACTTGGGCGGCAGAGTTGTGGCTGATGATACTTGTACCGGGTATCGTCACTATTCCGGTCAAACGGTTTCAGGAATGGAAAATCCGCTGAAAGATATTGTGCAGCGTTATACGGAAATGCCCCCCTGCCCTTGTAAACACCGCGGCTTAGATGAACGGTACAATTATATAGAAGCTCTAGCCCAACAGAGAAAAGCTAAAGCCGCAATTCTTGTTATTCGTAAATTCTGTGAACCACACGCCTGGGATTCTGTATCTCTTTCGCATCAACTCCAAAATAGCGGTCTTCGCACCTTGGTTTTAGAACTAGAAGGGGCAGACGTTGGCGGACAAGAAAGAACAAGACTCCAAGCCTTCCTGGAAAGTTTGGCGTAAGATCTCGATTGTATAAAGGAGAACGCGAATTATGGATAAATTGTCAAAATCTAACATAAACACACAAGGCGCAGCATCGGAACGCCAAGCTAAACGACGAAATTACCGCCCCTTGGTCAGTAGTGCTGCTCTTAAAAAAACTATGGGCCGCTACTATGCTTTGACAAATTATCATCGCTACTGGGGCAAGCCTCTAAACCGTCCTTTGGCCTGGGTGACGAGCGGTGCACCTGTAGAACTGTTAAGGGCTTTTAAAATTCATCCAGCCTACCCCGAACAATATGCTGCCATCTACAGCACGCATAAAGCTACAGTCGCGTTATGCGAAGCCGCTGAAACAGAAGGGTATTCTTTGGACCTCTGTTCCTACGCTCGTTCAAATATCGGAGGAGTTCTGCGGCCGGATCTCGCTCCCTATGGAGGCATGCCTAAACCAGATCTTTTAGTTGCCTGCAACAATATTTGTGGGACTGTGCTCAAATGGTATGAAGTCTTGGCCCGCTATTTTGATGTTCCGCTCTTGGTCTTGGACACGCCGTTTCTCACTGGGGAATTAACCTCTCAAGCGAAAGAGTATGTGCTCAATCAATTGCATAACATGGTCTCAGAATTAGAGAAAATCACAGGTCGAAAATTCAAGGAAAAGGACTTAGCTCAGCAAATGCGTCTTAGCAGCGAAATCACCTCGCTTTGGAAAGAGACCCGGCAATTTTGTCAAGCTGTTCCCTCTCCGCTCAATGCTCCTGATCTTTTCATTCATATGGCGCCTATTGTCGTCCTACGAGGATCACAAAAAGGAATCGATTATTACCATCAGCTCAAGGAAGAAGTCAAAGATCGTGTCACAAAATCGCAAGGAGCCGTCGAAAATGAACGTATTCGCTTAGTATGGGACAATATCGCCATTTGGCCTCAAGTTTTTGCTTTCAACAAACTATTTTCAGAAAGAGGTGCCTGTTTTGTAACCGACACTTATAGTGGTGGCTGGGCTGTTGATCACGCCCCTGGAACCCCTATGGAAAGCTTAGCAGCTACTTATACTGAAGTTTTCCTCAACCGTTGTCCCGATTTTCGGGCCAATCAGTTAATTAACCTAATTAGAGAGTACAAGGCCAATGGTTTTGTAATGCACTCAAACCGTTCTTGTAAACCCTACTCTTTAGTTCAAAAAGTCATCCGTCGGAAAGTTATGCGTGAAACCGGAGTACCGGGGTTAATGATCGAAGCAGACATGGCTGATCCCAGAGCTTACGCTGCTGAGGCTGTTCGCAATCGAGTTCAGGCTTTTTTAGAAACATTTGATTAAGATGAGTTTATCTTAGGAGGAATGGAATGGAAAACTATTATTTAGGTGTTTGATATTGGTTCTCTCACTGTTAAAATTGTACTAATAAACCAGCATAAGGACATTTTAGGTGAAACTGTTGCCCGGGCAGGTTACAATGGGCGGGAGGTTGCCAACCGCTTAATTGAGCAGCTTCTTACTGAGATAAAGCTATCGCCCTCCGAAATATGTACGACGGTGGCCACAGGGTATGGCAGGGTCACCTTTCCATCAGATCGGGAGGTCTCTGAAATTACGTGTCAAGCTAAAGGGATTAGTTTTCTTTTTCCCTCGGCTCGTACGATCATTGATATCGGCGGTCAGGACAGTAAAGTCATTAAATTATTATCCAATGGTAAAGTCGCAGATTTTGCCATGAATGATAAATGCGCCGCAGGAACAGGGCGATTTCTTGAGGTCATGGCCTCTGCCTTGGAAGTTGAAATGTCAGGTATCGGAGATTTAGTGGAAGCCGCAAAGAACCCAACAAAAATTTCGTCCTTTTGCACGGTATTTGCTGAGTCTGAAGTCATTTCCCAAGTAGCATCGGGAACTTCAAAATCAGATATTTTAGCGGGAGTTTGTGACTCGGTTGCCAGCAGAGTGGCATCTATGATCAGGCGTACAGGCCTTGAACCGGACATTGTTTTTACGGGTGGAGTAGCCCATAATCATGGTGTCGTAAATTCCTTAGCCAAACAGTTGGGCTGTCCTCTGTTAGTGTTTAAAGAACCAAGTATCACTGCAGCACTTGGAGCTGCCTTATTAGCCTTTGAAATTAGTGCTCTCAATCTTTCGTAAGGCTGTCCGGGCGCGTTCTCGGACGTTGAGAGATTCACCATAATCTTCGGCAACTCTGCCCAATTCTTTGACAGCCGCTGCTGCTCCAATTTCCCCAAGTGCTTGAGCTGCCATTTCTTTCACACTAGCTACAGGGTCTTTAAGCAGTTGAATGAGGGAAAATGCCGCAGCTTTATTTCTGAGTTGCCCTAAGGCCTGACAAGCATTCGCTCGAATTAAACTGTCATTGTCACTCAAGCATTTCAGAAGGAGTTCATGAGCCTCTGGAATGTTGGCGAACCCTTTAATTAAATAAATATCAACCCGGCGGCTGATTTTTTTTAAAATACTCTTATGTAGCTCCAAGACCTGTTCCTGACTTAACTCATTTAAGGTCCAATCTAATAATCTAATTAAAACTTCCTCATTTTGATTTAGTAAAATTTCTTTAGCTCGCTCAAAATCCTGAACGATTAAAGCCCTTTTTAATTGTTCTCCTAACTTAGGCAGGAGAAAGTTGGCAATAGTTTGGGCACTCCTTTCACTGAGAGTTAATTTCCCTGCTTTATTTTTTTGAATATAGTGCATCGTTGTCAAGCCATCGATAACACAAGAAAATAGATTAACACGGTGCCCACCGGAAGACCCAAGAACAGATCCAAGAATCCCCGAAACCTCACCTAAAGACGAAATCAGGTCGTCTTCATCCAGGTGACCTTCATGGGTATGAATAATCTCCAAAAGAGTTACTAAATCAGACACTTGCAAAGGTAACCCCAAATCGATGATTACTTGCTCCAAAATTAAACGTTCTTTAAATAAAGGTTCGCCGGCCAGGGAAGTATGGAACTGGTAAAAGAAACTTAATTGCTCTTTGCCAAAGTCTCTTAGCTCAGAATCCTGGAGGCATTCTAGAAGGCTCACCCGGTGACTCAGGGTAAAGGCTTTTACCTTTTTGAATCTTAGTAGGAGCAAATCTAAATAATCTAAGGGATATCCCATTCTTTCGGCGATACTAGGCAGGGATTCATCGCAAATCCAAAGGCGAAAAACCCGTCGCCAGGGCTCCTTAGGATCGATAAGTTGTGGGCGCTTTATTATTTTTTGAGCAGGTGAAAGCAAATCCTTCGCCAAATCTGCAACTACAGCAGAAGGATTTGCAAATTGGTTTTTCAACTTCCATTGAAGAATTTCTCCAAATGTGACGTTCGTCAATAAATCTGCATTATTACAAAAACAATAGACAAGATCTGGAATTATTGTCTCATCAATATATTTTAAGGCCATGGGGCTTCTTGGTCCGCCCCATTCCTCTAACAAAACGACGGCAAGCTCGTCCTCTAATTTGGATAAATCAGTTTGGACCCACTCCTTTTGAATTAAATCCGACACTGCTGATCACCTTCAATTAGACCTTGCTTCGGGATAAGGATTGCCCCCTCTTCCAGACCAAGATTCCACCCGAGTTTCAAGGCTTTCAAATTTCTGTCTACCGTCCCTTTTGGAGCTCGTTGACGGACGGCTTCTTGGATATTTTCGAAAGGGACTACCCCGCTTAAAACAGTCACAGCTCCCAAAGCAACCATATTAGCACTTTGTTCCGAACCGAACTCATTCCGTGCTGTTCTTGTTATCGGGAGTGAGTAAAGATTTCTTAGGCGCGGTTTAACCTCTGGAACATAGGAATTATCTACGATCAGTACAGCCTCTTCATTAAGATTTAAACCGTACTTTTTGTAAGCTTCTTGACTGAGAGTCAAAGCAAAATCCGGCTTTTCCACTTTTGGATAATGAATAATTTCGTTGCCAATAATGACTTCGGCCCGACAGGCACCTCCCCTTGCCTCAGGGCCATAGCTCTGGCTCTGGGCAACATTTCTATCGGCCTTAATTCCGGCCTCAGCTAAGATAATCGCTGCCAAGATTAACCCTTGCCCCCCGGTCCCGGTTAAGAGGAATCTCTGTTTAGCCATTGATGCTCCCCTCCTTTAATTTTTGTCTCAGCTTCTCATATTCATGAGTATACTCCGGTCTCTGGTGCTTAAAAATCTCACCGATTTGAAAATCTTCATCGCTCACAATTTCTTGACCGATTTTTATGGCATGTTCTTTCTGCCAAAGCAGCATATCGACCGGTGTTTTAAAGCTGTTTCTCCGACCATAAGAAACTGGACACTGAGAAATTGCTTCAACAATAGAAAATCCTGGATTGTTATATGCATCAATGATTATTTTGGTTAGAAGTTGATTGTGGTAAGCAGTTGCTCTCCCTCCATAAGTTGCCCCCGCAGCCTTACATAGCTCCAATATTTGAAAAGGTCTTTCCAAATTTCCAAAAGGTGACGTAGTCCCCCTTTTATCATGAGGGGTTAAGGGCGAAGTCTGTCCACCTGTCATTCCATAAATGCTGTTATTTATTACTATGGCTGTCAGATCAATATTGCGCCTGGCAGCATGAATTAAATGATTGCCGCCAATAGCCGTCGAATCTCCATCTCCCATAATTACAAAGACATCTAACTCGGGGCGAGCAGCCTTAATTCCGGTAGCAAAAGGTAAAGCTCTCCCATGGGTCGTATGGATGGTGTTGAAATCCAAATACCCAGGCATTCTGGAAGAACAGCCAATTCCTGAGACGAAAATCACGTTATTCTGATCAAGCTGCAGTGTCTTAATAGCCCGAATGATGGCAGCTGTGATCGTTCCAATTCCACAACCAGGGCACCAAATGTGCGGTAATGTTTCAATGCGAAAATACTGGGCGATGTCGCTGAACATTCTATATGACCTCCCGAATTCTGTCTAAAATTTCGTTGGGAGTGATTAACTCACCATCCATCCGATTAAGACGATCGACCGTTTGGTAACCAAAGAGCTTTTCAACTTCTCCTACCAGTTGTCCGCTGTTCATTTCTACGACTAAATACTTGCGCTTGGACAGTCTCCTAAGTTGACGCTGGGGAAATGGCCAGATTGTAATCGGTCGAAAAAGGCCTGCCTTCAACCCTTCGGCACGTGCAGAATAAACCGCTTCCATAGCTGAACGGGCAGAACATCCATAGGCAATGACTACCAATTCTGCATCTTCAAGCTCGATCTCTTCGATGAGTTGGATCCTCTCCAAGCATGGATTTAACTTTTGAGTTAGGCGTTGCATAAACTTTTTCACCACAGCAGGACTGCTTGTCGGCAAACCTTTTTCATTATGGGTTAATCCTGTTACGTGGTAGCGGTAGCCCTCTCCGAAATTAGCCATGGCCGGAATCATGCTAGCGTTATTTTCGTAAGCAATATAGTCACCCGGAGGAACCGTCGGCTTTTTTCGATCAACGATGGTGATCATTTCCGGCACGAGGATTTTTTCTCGTAAATGCCCCACTACTTCATCCATCAAGAGAATGACTGGGGTTCGAAACTCCTCAGATAAGTTGAAGGCTTTCACCGTTAACTCATAGCACTCTTGTACGGAAGAAGGTGTCAGGGCAATGATTGAATGGTCTCCATGCGTACCCCAACGAGCTTGCATTACGTCGGCTTGTGCAGGGGAAGTCGGCAAGCCCGTACTGGGGCCGCCGCGCTGAACATTTACAACGACACAAGGGACTTCTGTGGCAATGGCATACCCCAGATTCTCCTGTTTTAGAGAAAACCCTGGTCCGCTTGTTGCAGTGAGAGATTTGAGACCAGTTAATGAAGCCCCAATTATGGCAGCCATACTTCCGATTTCATCTTCCATTTGGATAAAGGTACCACCCCGCAACGGTAATTTCTCAGCCATAATTTCTGCAATCTCCGTAGAAGGTGTAATTGGGTATCCAGCGTAAAAAAGTACGCCTGCAGTTAAAGCTCCCTCGGCAACAGCTTCGTTACCTTGCATCAATCGTGCTTCATGCATCTTTCGTCACCTCAATATTTATCGCAAAGTCAGGGCAAAGTCTCTCGCAAATTTTACAAGCTATGCACTGATCAGGCTTAGCGACGACAGCTTTGCCAAATTCATCCCCTTCCAGCACTTTTTTGGGACAAAACGCGATACATATCCCACATTTTTTGCACCAATCCTGACTAACGACAACCGTTGCTGTTTGCACTGCTAGTACCAAAACTCAACCATCCCCCTTAGATATTAAATTATTTGAGCTCCCAATGAGAATTAACGTCCTAAAAAACACTAATGAAACCTTGATTTGCATTTTTTTAAATAAATTATATTTTTAAGATAAGTCTGAATAGTATCTAATCATTTCGCTGCCTATTGACCAATATCCTTCACTCACATCCTTAAACTTTTTACACCTTAATTTACTTGAAGATATTTGCATCTATAACCTCTCACAACATACCTGATCAAGAAAATTTTGCTGGCAGGCGGAGACACTGCCTTCGCTCTTGCTTCCTTAGCGCAGCCGGCCGCTTAATTTTAACTTACGTACCCCCCCTAAGCTAACACTTTCAGATATGCACACAAAAAGCAGCCCCTCATACCGTGTATGAGGGGCTAATCCAAGTAAATCTGCTTAAAAGCGACGTTCCTCCATTACAAAAGAGGAGAAAACAGGCGAGCACTGGACTCTTTCAGTCGATTCAATAATGGACGGGTTTGGTATTCTTCAAGAATTAACTCCCTGCTGTCTTTAAGATCCTGATAAAAATCCCGTTCTAAACGCTGTGCCAAGGGCTCATCATAGATAAAAGCACTAATCTCAAAATTCAGGCTAAAACTACGAATATCAAAATTAGTAGATCCAATGACACCAATTTCTCCATCAAGTATTAAAATTTTTGCATGCAGAATCCCTTTCTGATACTGGTAGATCCGAACACCTGATGCTAATAACTCCTCAACGTAAGAAAGAGACGCCCAATAGGTAATTTTATGATCGGGGACTCCTTGGAGTATAATTCTCAC
Source organism: Desulfosporosinus paludis (assembly GCF_045689965.1). NCBI lineage: Bacteria > Bacillati > Bacillota > Clostridia > Eubacteriales > Desulfitobacteriaceae > Desulfosporosinus > Desulfosporosinus paludis. The sequence continues at coordinate 5,000,212 of NZ_CP144211.1, read as the reverse complement.
ATCTAATCCACTGAGGGCCGCAGTTTTCAAAGCCATAATTGACCCTTCATCCGGAACAAAATAAGGGGTTTCGATGAATATGGTTTTCTCAGCGCTCGTCAGTGCGACAAAAAATATTTCCAACATCGACCCCCAATCCGAATCCGGACCGGTAGCAGCAATTTGAGTCATCTGGATGGAGAATTGTTCGGATTGAGGATAGTATTCCGGTTCGAAAACAGCCTGACGTGTAGTACCATTCCAGTCATTCAAAAATACGGCCTGAAGAAAATTTACGGAATCTCCTTCTAACTTAAGAAACGTATCCCGCCAAAAACCGATACGTAGATTGCGCGATAAGTATTCGTCTCCTACATTTAAACCGCCTAGAAAACCTATGCGCCCATCGACAACAATAATCTTGCGATGGTTGCGCAAATTGAGCCGACGGGATAGGAATGGAAAACGAACTGGATAAAATACTTCGGCTTCAACGCCAGCTTTTCTTAATTCCCCAAACCGTTTCCTTACAGAACGATTAACTAAACCATCGACCAAAACACGTACTTTCACTCCTTCAGATGCTTTACAAATCAACAAATTCAGGATATCTTGACCGATGCTGTCATTGTGAAAGATAAAAAACTCAAGATGGATATGATCCGTAGCGCTTTGTAACGCAGCAATAATGGAATCAAAGGTATCGATGCCATTAGTAAGTACCTCAGACCGATTATTAATCGTGATAGGTGCAGAGGCATCATTAAGTAAAACTCGGGCAAGTTTCTGCTTAATTGGAATATTTTTAGTATAATCATCATCATCTTCTTCACTCGGTCTTATTTGTCTTTCCTTCAGAATTTCTTCGATCGGTCCTTGGAGAAGTTGTTTATGCCGAGAAAGCTGATGTTTTCGAACCACTCTGCCTAACATTAAGTATATTAGAGCTCCTAAAATTGGCAGAACTCCTAAAATTAATAACCAAATAATCGTCTTGGTCGGATCTCTATTTTCTAAAAAGACTACGGATCCGAGGGTAATAAGCTGGGCGAAGGTTATTAAGACAATCGTTATCAGCAGAATGAAAATAAATGACCCTCCTCAAAAAACATCCTTTACGACGTTCTGTAAGTCGTTAGCTAAGCGGCAGCGATACGCTCTCGTAAAATAGGGTTGGTATTCTTTCATAATATTATCCGGTTCATTCCACTCTTCGACGTCTAATGGATTTAGCCAAAAAATGTGCTTTACATTTTCAGAGATTTGAGCGATGTATTCTTTTTGAGAAGAACGATAATTATTTTTACCATCTCCTAATAATACAATTGTCGCCCTTGATGAGACATCTTTTAAATAGTTTTCAGCGAGTTCCTTAAAAACTGCCCCATAATCTGAGAACCCAAGACTAATTTTATGCCCCCAACTTTTAATCTCTTGCTTCACTTCTTCGAGATCTTCATTCCAAACAAACTCCGAAACATCCCATACCGTATCAATGAAAAAGTAAACTCTGACTTTCCGAAAACGTCCTCTTAAGCATGAAACTAAAAATATTACAAACTCAACATACGCTGCCATGGAATTTGATACATCACATAAAACTACCAATTCTGGTGCACGAGGGATTTTCCGGTGATAACTAAGGCGAAAAATCAAACCGTTCCACTGGGCGCTTTGTTGGACAATGCGAGCAACATCAATCATCCCTCGATGGCCTGTTTTCCAGCGTTGTCCAGGTCGAATGGCTAATTTACGAGCCCATTTACGAATACTTGATTTAACCAAGCTTTTTTCTTGATCTGAAAGCGTGCTTAAAGGTTTAAAGAGCCAATGCTGCCTCACAAGGGGCTGCCAGCTATTTTCTTGGTTTACCTGAACTGCCAAAACCTGATGTTTAATCTCTTCCATAATTTGCGATCGCTTCGTCTGATGTGTGTACCACTCCTCTTCTGTCAGAGTTCCGCGCTGGTATGCTAAATCATAGGAATTAACCCAAGTAAAGTAGTCCATATCTGTTAAAACCGTATTCACGAGACTTTCAAAATCTACGCCTTGATCCATTAATTTTTCCAGTTTCAGAGGATTAATTTTTAGAGAGTTAATTAGGTTCGAGGAGTTCGTCAGGCTAACCCCACCGAAGCCACACCCGATTCCCAACCCACCAATATTCGGACTGCTCTCATTCTCCTTTTCGAGCAGCGACAAAGCTTCCTTGTCTCGCCTCGTTTCATCATCCGTAGTTGCAGAATCAACGATAATTCTCCAAATCGTTTCAAAGGTTAGGACATCTTGAGGTTTGCGAATTAGGAGTGCTTTGAAAATCTGTTTTTCGGATATATAGGGAAAACGCACTAAACAACGTTGAATCTCATAGACATCCTGGGAAGAAACCGATATGGAAACTTGTCTCAGGGCATGTATAAGCTTCAGAAAATTCCACCCATTCATTCAGCAGCCCATCCTAACTCTACAACGTTCATGGTTTAACGTCGTTGGGATGCTTCAGAATCCCATTTTTTAAGACGTTCTTCCAATTTGGCGATATCTTTGGGATACTTCAATAATACATTGAGTGTTCCCATCAGTTCACCATAATTAACAGTCTCTTTCTGAAGCGCATTGAGCGAACGGGCAAAATCGATGGATTCTGAAACACTTGGCAATTTTTGCAAGGGCAACTTCCGAACTTTGGCCACAAACTCGCAGACATCTTTCACAAGACGATCTGATAACTCAGGAGCCTGAGAGTTAAGAATAGAAATTTCGCGTTCTATAGCAGGATAGGATAAATAAATATGAATACAGCGCCGCCTTAGAGCATCACTAAAATCGCGGCTGTTGTTGCTCGTTAACATTACAATCGGACTTGACTGGGAAAAAATTGTCCCCATCTCTGGAATGGTGACTTGTTGTTCCGCCAGTAACTCTAAAAGAAAGCTTTCGAATTCTTCATCGCTTTTATCTAATTCATCAATTAACAAAAGAACAGGTTCCTTTGAGCGAATGGATTCCAATAGGGGACGGGAAAGTAAAAACTCCTCTGAAAATAAATCAAACTTAATCTTTTCCCAATCATCCGTTCTGGACATCTGTAAGCGCAAAAGCTGCTTAGCATAGTTCCAATCGTATAATGCTTTCGTAATATCTAAACCTTCATAACACTGCAGCCTTATCAATCTTCTTCGTTTCGCCCGTGCCAAGGCAAGGGCCAGTTGTGTCTTACCAACTCCTGCCGGTCCTTCAATTAAGCAGGGTTTTTTTAAGGTCAAGGCTAAAAAAAGCGTCGTTGCAGTTTCTTGGTCAATTAAATATCCTTCTTTTTCTAAAGCCTGGGTTAATTCCCAAGGAGATGTATGCATTTCTTGCCTCCTTAAGAGTAATTTATAGCCATTATTTTAAACTCTCTGCCCCTCCCAATCTCTTGTTATGATTACCTATTTTCTATAAAAGAACGTACAAGATGATACGAGGAAGATTGACCAAGGCTAAAATAGGTAACCTAGGGGCTTTAAGGGAAAAGGTTCTTGACTACTCCTGCATGAGCATAATAGACATGACGACGCACAATTCGAGTTTTGTGATGAAGAAAAAGATCACCACTAAAAAGGCGACCTTTATCTCGATCTAGGAAGACGACATGATCTGCCGTGCGGGATGACTTAAAGTTTTGACAAGAAACAATAATCCATTATAAATAATTATACTACAATTTCCTGTAAAGAAGTTAGCATTAAACGTTGAATCTTAGAAATCATTCAGACTCCTAGCTAACCTTTAGACGTTCTTTTGCGTTGCTTTGTATTGGTTAAACTTTTTGGGGTTCTCACAACGGAGGATTTTTGGGGAGAAGAGTTTAGGATTTTCCCATAAGCCATCTCTTTGGAAGAAATGTTTATACCATAAGTTTTTTCCAGTTTTTTAATATAAGGAACTTCAAGCCTTGTTACCAGTGATATTGCAACCCCACGTTCTCCGGCCCTCCCAGTTCGGCCCACTCTGTGAAGATAAAGCTGTGGGTCTTCGGGCAAGTCGAGGTTAAAAATATGGGTAATTCCTTTGATGTCCAAACCTCTAGCTGCTAGATCTGAAGCTACAAGCAGACTTATTTTCCCATGTTTGAACTCTTCCATGGCCTTACTGCGGCTTGCTTTGCTTGCCCCCCCATAAATTCCTTCTGCCTCCAAACTATGATATCTAAGCTTTTCAACCGTCTTTTCGATTTCCTCACTTTTATTGATGAAAATTAAGGCTCTTGGCGGAGCGATTAAACGTATAAGCTTTCTCAAAACTTCAATTTTATCTCTTTGCTCAGCAAGAAAGTACATGTGTGAAATGGTTGGAGCAATCATTACTCGAGTGCTAACCCGAATAACCTTAGGGTTTTTTAAGAGCCCTTCAGCACGCTGCAGAGCAGCTGGGGTAAGCGTGGCGGAAAATAAAACAAGCTGCGTATCTTTCAAAGTAGTTTTAATAACTGCTTTGACAGCCTGTAAATTCTGTTCATCCAATAGGCGGTCTGCCTCATCAAGCACAATGGTCTTAACGGTTTGCGCTGAGATTTTTCGTTTTTGAATCAATTCGAGAATCCGACCACTGGATCCTACAATGATATGTTGCTTCTCCCGTAATTTTTCAATTTGCCTTGAGATATTCACATTGCCTATTATTGCTGTTGAAGTAACAGTCAGGCCGGAATTTTGGGCTAGCATCTCCATTTCACGCTGAATTTGCAGAGCAAGCTCATGGGTTGGAGTTAAGATCAATGCTTGAGTCTCTTTCTTTAAAACATTGATTTTCTGGAAAATCGGCAAAAGATAAGCTAGCGTTTTACCAGTTCCAGTTTCTGATTGTCCGACAAGATCATTAGTTTCTAAAAGTAAAGGTATCGTTTGTTCTTGGATTACTGTCGGTTCATTAATTCCTTGCTTACTCAAGGCAAGCACTAATGATTGATCAAGTCCGAGCTGAAGAAAGGATGTTGGCATTGGCGATCTCCGTCCTATCTGATTATTTTAGCGGATACCACAGGGACAATCTATGTCTGATATTCAGTATACGTTCTTTCCTATTCCTTAAATTCCAATTTTAATTTACCCTCTTTTATATTTTCCCAAACTAAATACGCCGCAAATGTCTTGCCAGTTTTAGATTTGAATCCTTTTATCAAAGGGGTCTTACCTTTTTTTAAGAGGCTTTTCATTTGATTGGGAGTGATTGTCTTCCCGCAAAATTGCTTCTTCCATACTACAAAATGACAGCCATTTTTCCAATTTGAACACCCGAACCCTTTTTGTCCTTCAATGACCTCACTGCCACACCATGGACATATCCCTAGGGCACCAGCCTGATTTTTCATTGCTGACTTAACATCTTCTTTGTTTGCTCTGTCTACACTATAAGAGACAAGGGATTTTTTCGTTCCTGTGCCCCTAGTCATAGTTTCTGGTCGTTTGGATGATCGAGGCGACGGGGGCTTAGGGGCTAATGCTAAAGGAACCCTGCCATACTGCTGCTCGAACAAGTGAAGTTCATCAATGATCTGACGAATGGCGATTTCAACCTCTGATATGTACTCTTCCAAGGTTCGTTGTCCTTTTTCAACTTTTGAAAGATTAAACTCCATTTGTCCGGTCATTTCAGCACTTATCAGGAGTTGGGCCTTAGGCAGCCGATCCTTAATAAGTCGAATAAGTTCTGATCCTTTCGATGTAGGTTTTAGGACCCTCTGTTCCTGGAAAATATATCCTCGATCAATCAAACTCTCGATTATTGCCGGCCGAGTCGCTACAGTTCCCAAGCCTTTGCCTTTTAATTGCTGTCGAAGAATCTCATCATCAATTTGTTTACCTGCTCCTTCCATTGCTTTAAGCAAATCTCCTTGTGTATATCGTTTGAGTGGTTTAGTCGATTTCTCTTCGATAAATACTTGTTTTGTGATGACCTCCTCCCCCTTGTTCAAGGGGGAAGAGAAATATTTTCGTCTTTACCTTGCTCCGATTCATCGTCCGATTTAATCTTTCTCTTCGTCTGAACAACTCTTTCCTCGCCCTCTAGACCGTAAACAGCTTTCCAGCCAGGGCTGAGTAAGACTCGGCCTTTTGTGCGGAAATGCTCCCCTTCGATAACTGTAACTACGTCAGTCTGATCATAGTGGGCTGAAGGAAACCAGACCGCGAGAAAACGCCGAACGATCAAGTCATAAAGTTTCTGTTCATCCTCGGAGAGCCTTGCCAGGGGAATTTTCTCGGTTGTCGGAATAATTGCATGGTGAGCGGAAATAGTATTAATCACACGTTTTCCTTTGGGCACTCCATAACGACTGGCTTCCTCTGCAAACTTGATATAGGGTTCTTGGAGGACGGCATTTAAATGAGCAGGTAACTTAGGCACCAGATCCTCCGACAGGTAAGTACAATCGGTGCGAGGATAGGTTATCCCCTTTTTTTCATAAAGAGATTGGGCTAATTGCAAGACTCTTTCAGCACTAAAACCATATTTTTTGGATGCAGCGATTGTCAAGGACGTTAAATCAAAAAGAAGAGGGGGTGGTTCTTGTACGTCTTTACGGGTAAGTACCGCAATATTAGCGGGCTTATTTTGAGTCTTCTTGACAATCTCCTCGGCATCTTGAAGCTTCAACAATCGTCTGGATTCGTCTTTAAAATCAAACCACTTCCCTTGATATTCTCCCTGAATTGTTGCAAACTCAGCTCGAACTTCAAAGAATGGCTGTGGAATAAAGGAATCTATTTCCCATTCTCGCTCCACGATTAAGGCTAACGTTGGTGTCTGTACCCGTCCAATTGAAATGACATTAGGTTTTTTTCGGACCGCATCATAACTTCCGAACAAGGAGGTGAATCCTTCTGTCAGGTTCATGCCAAAGTCCCAATCAGCATACGCTCTGCCATTCCCTGCGGCCGCTAAACCTGCCATAGATTGTGCCGATCGAAGCTGTTCCATACCTTCACGGATAGAAACCGCTGTCAATGAGGATATCCAGAGTCGAGTCAAAGGTTTTTGGCAACGGGATGCTTCCCACACTTCTTGAAAAAGCAGCTGACCTTCTCGATCTGCATCAGTTCCACAGATGACTTCCTGGATCTCAGAAGACTTCAATAAGCGCTGCACTACCTGAAATTGTTTGGCAGCCCCAGACTTAATGGTTCTCCGAAACTCGTTTAATTTTGGAAGTACGGGCAACCTCCTTAAACTCCAGCGTTTTCCGACTTGATCCAGGTTCATATAAACCTCTGGGCGTTCAAGCTCTAAAAGATGGCCAAAACACCAGGTGATGACATATTGCTCATTCTCTAAGAAGCCATCTCCTCTAGTTCGAACGCCCAAAGCCTTGGCATATTCGCGAGCTTGAGACGGCTTCTCTGCGATGATGAGTCTTTTCCCCACGCCGTTAGCCTCCATATCTTTATCCTTGGTTACGCTTACCTCTGATATGAGAAATACCAATTTTTTACTTACCCACTAATTATACCTTAATAGATTGATAGATTATAGTAAAGCTAAAATCTTAATCCAAATGATTATGATAAAAGCTACTATCTCATGAAATTAAAAAACACCGTTAACGAAAACGGTGTTTTCTAGTATTAACGCTTATAGAAAAATCAGGGTTAAACCTCTTCGGGACTCCACGATGCCAGATACCCCATTTGTTCCTGTGTTAAGGTATCAATCGATAAACCAAGAGATCGAAGTTTTAACTGCGCTACCTTCTCATCAATCTCAGTATTGACTTGATAAACACCAGGCGTAAGTTTGTCATAGTTTAACGCAACGTACTCAAGGGAAAGGGCTTGAAGAGCAAAGGTCATATCCATAACTTCAGCTGGATGTCCATCTCCTGCAGCCAGGTTAACGAGGCGGCCCTCAGCCAGCAGATATAGTTTTTGACCACTGGGAAGCGCGTATTCTGTAATATTTGTTCGAGCTCCTCTTTCCGAAACGGCAATTTCTTTGAGTTGAGCTACATTAACCTCCACATCAAAATGACCCGCATTACAAAGAATTGCGCCAGATTTCATAACGACAAAGTGTTCCTTATTGATAACATTGGTATTGCCTGTAACAGTTATAAAAAAATCCCCGAACTCAGCTGCTTCAGACATAGGCATAACTTCGAAACCATCCATTAAGGCTTCATTGGCTTTGATCGGATTGATTTCACAAATAATGACGCGGGCCCCCAGACCCTTTGCTCTCAGAGCAACACCTTTGCCACACCAGCCATATCCAGCAATAACTGCAGTTTTACCGGCGACGACTAAGTTTGTTGTTCGCATAATTCCATCCCAAACAGATTGACCAGTGCCATAGCGATTGTCAAACAAATACTTGCACTGGGCATCATTAACCGCTACCATTGGAAATTTTAGGGCTCCATCTTTGGCCATCGAATGCAGCCTCAAAACGCCTGTCGTCGTTTCTTCTGCTCCACCCTTAACTTTTTGCAGCAGTTCAGGTCGTGTGGTGTGAATTGTCGAGACGAGATCTCCTCCGTCATCAATAATGAAATCCGGCTCAGTATCAAGAGCTAATTGAAGATGTTGTTTATATTCTTCATCCGTTGCATTGTACCAAGCATGGGCTTCTATTCCCTGCTGCACGAGAGCGGCTACCACATCATCCTGAGTTGAGAGTGGGTTGCTGGCCACCACAGTTACTTTAGCGCCTCCTGCTCGTACCACGTGAGCTAAATAGGCTGTTTTGGCTTCTAAATGCAGGCAGATGACGACGTTTTTACCTGCAAAGGGTTGCTTTTTCTCAAATTCTTGACGAACCATATTCAGAACTTGCATTCTTGGAGCGACCCAATCAATTTTACTCTGTCCTAAAGGTGCTAAAGATAAGTCTCGAATGGTTGATAGCATGTGCTTATACCCTCTTTCTATTTCTAAGGTTATATTATACTCTATTTCTAAATCTTTTCACTGCAGCTAACTAACAAAGTCCAAACTTACTTCTGTCCATAGTCGTTAAGGTAGAAATTTCTCATTCCTGTAATATCTTCTTGCGAGAGTTCGATGGCTCCCCCCATAAGGCGGGCAAATAGAATGATCTTAGCAGATTTTTCAACCACTTGACAAACCCTCAGGGCTTCATCTAAATCCTTTCCAACCCCCAGCATCCCATGGTTCGCAAGCAAAACTGCATTTCGTCCTTCTAACGCTTTAACCGTATTTATTCCTAGTTGTGGTGTTCCGGGCAAAGCGTATTCATTTACCCGAACATCTCCACCTACAATTTGCACTAAGTCTTCTACTGCACCCGGAATTCCTTTTCTTGCTGTGGCCATGGCAGTTGCATAAGCACTATGAGTATGAATGATAGCCTGTATATCCTGACGCGCATGATAAATTGCTAAGTGTAAGGGTAATTCAATAGAAGGTTTTCTTGTGCCATTGAGGATCTTTCCGTTAAAATCCACAATCACGACATCTTCAGGTTTTAACGTTTCATAATTCATCCCTGAAGGTGTGATAGCAAAACAATCTTCTGAAGGAATTCGGCAGCTTATATTTCCCCAGGTTCCCACTGTTAAGCTAGTTTCCAGGATTTGAACTCCTTTTTCCACGACTTTCTGACGGGCATTCATGATTTGATTCATTTATTACTCCTTTGATTTCTTCAGCCATAATTTTGTTCTACTGTCAGAAAGTATAACTTGGTTAAATACTTTCTACAGCATAAGAGCAACTAGGCAGCCGCCTGCGCTAAGGCTAACAAGTGCGAAGACAGTGTCTTCGGGCGCCAGCCAAGTTTTCTTTATAAAAGTATTAGTTAAGGCTACTCATTGAGCAAAAACAGCATAAAAAATCATGACCTTTTAAGGTAACCTTTCTGAATAGAATCCTCAATGATTTCTTGAGCCAAATCCCAAAGTTCAGGAACCGGCTTCTCTAAAAGCTGATTTCGTTGCAGGACATTTTTACTTGTGATCCCAGGTCTTTTCCAGGTATGTCCGAACGTATTGTAATTCAGAAGCAACGGCTGCAGACGATCAAGGCTTGCTGCATAACGAGCTTCAGGTGTTTCCACTGCCTCGAATTCTTCCCACAAATCCATGATCTCTTGGGCTTGATCAGATGGGAGAATATTAAACAGTTTATCCGCTGCCCTTTGTTCACGCTCTAACTTATCAAGATTGCCTTCTTTATCATAGCAAAAAGTGTCACCTGCATGAATTTCCACGAGATCGTGGATAAGAAGCATTTTTAACACCTTTGAACTATTTAATTTTTCGGATGAGTATTCCAACAGTAACATTGCCATAACAGCTAGATGCCAGGAATGTTCCGCATCGTTTTCTTGTTCGGCCGTACCTATGACGACATTTTGTCTAAAGACTCTTTTTAAGCGATCTATCTCGACAATAAATTCAATTTGTTGCTTTAATCGTGTGCTCTCCAAAACAACCGCTCCTTAGTTAAGATAGTCCTGCACGATCATGATATACTTTAAGCTTAGAGGAATAATAAGAAAGCTATCAGTAAACTAGGCGTGTTAACTTTAATTATTCTGACCGTCCCTGGGATAGTTCATACGACCATCTCCTAAAAGACTAATATATAGTATTCTACGTTGTTTTAAGGAATTCCTGCTCATCTCGGGAATACCTGTTGACGGAAAAGAGCCGATCACTAATGTGATCGGCTCTTTAAAGCACAAGCTTATCAATATCATTCTAAGCTGATAAGTTTGTAAACACGTTGGTTTTTACACGCAACCCGTCGGTTTTGGTAAACCAGCGATTTTACAAGCTCCCTTCCCAGGACCAGCAGGGAAGAGTTCATAAATTTTCTTTTGATCGTATCCTGTGTCTTTGCACATTTTACGAACCATTGGAGCTACCCCAAATTGATCATAATAATCTCTGAGGTAATTGATCATTTTCCAGTGTTCCTCTGTAAGTTCAGATACTTCCTCAGTGCTGGCGAGGGCCTTAGCAACATCTTCAGTCCACACTTTATGATCCTCTAGGAAACCATCTTCATCCAATTCTACAACTAAATCCCCTACAACAAGTTGAGCCATTTTAATTATCCTCCTTTATGAGTTTATAAAATTGATATTGTTGAGATTAGACGTTAAGTTGTCCACTCAAACAATTATCAATAAAAATAACAAGTTTTAGACTTCTGATTGTTCCCGAACTGAGATCGCAACTTTATAGAGAACTGTGACAATCAATGCACCTATGGCATAGATCGCCAAAACTATAGAGATTTCATTGGCTGTTGGGAAATATTCTACCACACGATCGAAGGAATTGGGAACAAATCCGGCTAGGATTAAAACAATTCCTTTATCAATCCAGTTTGCAAAGTAAATTGCTAAAAGAGCAATAGGCAGAAAAACTGGACTTTTACGAGTCGGGAAAATCAACAAACCAATACCCAGAAAAGCGAGAACAGCAGCTGTCCACATGAAAGGTACTAAACTAGTATGTCCGTCAATACCTACGAAAATATACTTGAAAGCAGCCATTTCATCTGGAATATGACTATACATCGCTGTAAACACTTCACACAGGTAGAAGAAAACATTCGCAATCATCGCATAGCGGATGATTTTAACAAGAGATGGTATAGCGTTACGGTCCGGATCAGGATCGAATTTGCTAACTTTACGAACAATTAACGCTAAGATGATTAAGAGAGACGGACCAGCTGCAAAAGCAGAAGCCAAGAAGCGGGCAGCCATGATAGCAGTCAACCAAAAATGTCTTCCCGGCAAACCTGCATATAAGAAGGCCGTCACAGTATGAATACTGAAAGCCCAAGGAATCGACAGGTAAATGATCGGTTTTACCCAGTTCGGGTAATGAACTCCTTTTCGTTCTGCGCCAAGCGTTGTCCAGCCTACAATAAGGTTAATGGCCAGATAACCACACAAAACACACATGTCATAAAACATAACCGAGTGTAATTGTGGATACAAAAGTACGTTTAGAATACGCATTGGCTGCCCTACGTCAACAAAGATGAACAAGATACACATAATCACGGCACCAATTGCCAGAAATTCACCTAAAATGACCATTCTGCCAAAGCGTTTGAAATCATGAAGATAATATGGAGTCACAAGCATTACAGCAGAGGCGGCTACACCCACTAAAAAGGTGAACTGGGCGATATACAAGCCCCAGGAAACATCCCGACTCATACCTGTAAGTCCGAGACCGTAATTAAACTGTCTCATATAGGAGAAAAAGCCTACAACAATCACAGCAAGCAAGAAAATAATCCAAGCCCAATACTTCTTACTACCTGACAGAGCCTTTTCAAGCATGCTCTTCACCTCCTACCAAGTAGTAAACACTCGGTTGGGTCCCCAATTCCGTTTTACGGCGAATGGTGAATTGAGTACTGACGATTTTGCGCACCTCTGAATTAGGATCATCCAGATCACCGAAGATCAACCCTCCATTTGATGCCTCCACGCAAGCCGGTTGCAAGCCTTTTTCTAATCGCTCATAACAACCTAAGCATTTTTCGACAACTCCTGGAGTTCTGGTAGGGAAATCAGGGTTAAAGGTTTTAATAAACGGTCTCGGATCTCGGAAGTTGAAACTACGTGCGCCAAAGGGGCAGGCACCCATACAAAATCTACAGCCAATACAACGATGAAAATCCATTGTTACGATCCCGTCAGGGCGTTTGAACGTTGCACCTGTAGGACAGGCTCTGACACAAGGTGGGTTCTCACAGTGATTACAAGTTATAACAAATGGCAGCTTCTTGAAGTTTTCATCCATATATTCGTTCACAGAATCCGCAAAAGTATGCTCGTAATCATCTTTCCAGATCCACTTAATCTCATCTTTTGTATTGCCAAAATCAGGGATATTGTGAATCGAATCACACGCTTGAATAACTCGAGTAAAGTCGTCTTCGGATTTGAACTTACTCACATCAACAACCATGGCCCAATGCTTAATAGTTTCAGCATTTTTAGGAGCCTCATACGCAGAGGCTGCCACGACCTTTTTGCCCTTAAATCCAGTGATTACAAATGAACCTCCGAGTCCGAGCGCTGTTAAAGCCCCAGCTCTTCTCAGAAATTGACGTCTATTGATGCTCATTGTTTCGCCCCCCCTGGTTCATTATGGCAACTCCAGCAGGTAGGCTTAACTGATGCATAATTATGACATGTAACACAGAATTGATCGGACGAATTTACCGCCGGGTTACTCACTCCTGTTGCACTTGATGCTGCAGTAGATGTTGTACTAGATGCTGTACTATTAGAATAGTGACACTTTGTGCAAGTGTCAATATTAATATCAAACGATTTTCCTTGACTATTGACGTACACTGTCTGACCGTCACGTACATATGCGTCTCTCCATTGGTTAAGGAGCTGCATATGATTCGCTCTCATATAAGCAGCTGGTTCGACGCACTGACTGTTCGTCGGAAGGTTTAAGACTGGACCAGCACTTGCTCTGCCTAAATTATAGAAGAAAGGAATCGCTAGAATAGCCACAAAGACAACAAGCGAAGCAATGATTCTTCCGCCTTTATACATTAGTCATTGCCCTCCTTTCCGGGTAAATCGTCACCGCGTAAATCTGTGGTTCTTTCTTTCTCACCTTTCATGACTAAAGCATTAGCGAGCAGCTCATGAGTACCATAAACAGATACTCCAGGTACCCAATAGTCCATGAGAGTTGGGAGTGCAGCACGATCAACCGCACAAATGTTGGCAAGCACGTTTACGCCATGTTTTTCTCGAACATATTTGACGGCATTAGCACGGGCAAAACCGCCTCTCATACGTTCTTCCATATTTTCAGTAGCATTTAATCCTGATCCGCTGCCACAACAGAATGTTTTTTCACGGATTGTATTCTCAGGCATTTCATAGAAATTATTACAAGCAGCCTTAATGATATAACGTGGCTCCTCTAATAATCCCATACCTCTGGAAGTATTGCACGAGTCATGGAAGGTAACTTTAAGATGATCATTTCTGCTGGGATCTAATTTCAGTTTATTGTTCTTGATTAAGTCTGCTGTAAATTCCGTGATATGAATCATCTTCGTCGACTTCGCATTTTCAAAGACCGTTCCCGTGATTGGGGATTTTGGTACTTCAAGGAAATCAGCAGGTCCATGCCAAGTGTCCATATACTGATTCAGAACCCTCCACATATGACCACATTCTCCGCCAATGATGTATTTAACGCCTAAACGCTTAGCCTCAGCATATATCTTGTAATTCAATCTCTTAGCGGTGTCATTTGAAGTGAAGAAGCCAAAGTTTCCACCTTCTGAAGCATAGGTGCTCCAGGTATAATCCAATCCCAGCTCATGGAAGAGCATTAAATAACCCATATTCGTATAAATTCCCGGATCTCCTAACAGGTCTCCAGAAGGCGTAACAAAGAGAATTTCAGCACCTTTACGGTTGAAGCTCGGCTCAATCGTAATACCTGTAAGATCCTCGATGTCATCAAGCATAGTTTCAATGTTTCCCTTAATGGCATGCGGTTCAAGTCCTAAGTGATTGCCTTTCATATAACAAGCAGCCGCCGGACCCGCGATCCAGTCAAGGTTCAAACCCACTAAATTCAAAAGCTCCCGACCAATGATTGTGATCTCAGCCTGGTCAATCCCATAAGGACAGAATACTGAGCAACGACGACATTCTGTGCATTGGAAGAAATAATACCACCATTCTTTCAATACATCTTCTGTAAGTTCTCTTGCCCCAGCCAAACGCCCAAGAAACTTCCCGGATTTTGTAAAATATTTTTTGTAGACTGATCTCAGTAATTCAGCCCGAAGAACAGGCATGTTCTTGGGATCACCCGAACCGATATAGAAATGGCATTTATCGGCACATGCTCCACAGCGAACACAAATATCCATGAAAATTTTAAAAGAACGGTATTTACTTAACCTCTCTGCGATTCCATCAAGAATTGTCGATTCCCAGCCTTCAGGAAGTTTCCAGTCTTCCTCAGCTGGTGACCATTGTCTTGGGTTCGGTAAGCCTAGGGTCAGAAGATCCTTCTCTTTTGCCCCCCAAGCATAGGTACCCGGTTTGAAATCGACGGGAGTATCCATCCAATCCGTTGCTGGAGTATTATAACTGATATTCGATAATTCTCCAGGTTTAGGAAGTTTAACTTTCGGTGCCATCCACGATCACTCCTTTTCCACCGGTATACCAGCTTTTTTCATTTTTTCTCTGAATTCATCTTCATACTGCTCATAGGTATGCACTTCAACAGGATGATTCCAAGGATTTATATGTCGAACCATACGACTATTGTTGAGCATATTTCTTGTCGGGCTGAGGAAAATACCACCCATATGCATCAGTTTGCTTGTTGGAAAATACACAAAGAGAGTACAAACTAAGAATAAATGCACATAAAAAATCGCACCTACTCCTGTTGGAAGCACGGGATGAAGCATTGCCAAACTTAAGGCTAGTTCTTTAACCGAAACGATATCAACTTTATAGAAATATCTCATTAATATCCCTGAACATGCAATGCTGAAAATCAATAGAAGGGGAAAATAATCTGCTGGTTGAGAAATGTACTTAACTCTTGGAATCACAATTCTGCGGACGAAGAGGAAAGTAATTGCCACGATAAATAACAAATCCGTAATATAAATTGGCGGTAAACCAATTTGAAGCATGCTATCAACACTGTCAACAACTTGTACAGCTGAAGGGATAGGTTCTAAGAAGAATCTCAGATGTCGGAAGATAATGATCAGGAACGACCAGTGAAACGCTAAACTTCCTAACCAAAGCCATTTTGCCGAGCCGTAGGATATCTCCGCCCCATTAGCACCTTCCCTTAATTCAGTCTTTAAGTTTCCAAACAATGATCGAAACAAGAGTACTTCTAAAGCCATTCTGACAATGACGCCCAAAGCAGTCGTTGGGTTCTGAATCTTATCTTGTTTGATCCAAGGAAGAGATTTTTGTTGACCACCCGTTGTCGGAATCCGGTAAGGAACTGGAGAACGACCCCACTTTATTACACGACAAATGAATCCACCCACAAACAGGACAAAGGCCACATACGGGATAACAATCCCAAAAACAAAGTGTAGATTTGCTATACTACCACCTATTGCGGCGACAAGGATAAGAACGATGACTGCGAGGAAAGAATAAAAGGCTTTCACTCTACGACCTCCTTCCTTTAGATATTAAATTCTAGTTCTTTGTGCTCAAACTCTTGAGCTGGGTCTTTTTGCTCAACCTCTTGAGCTGGGATTTCGTACATTAAATTTGCCTTTTTGAGTAGTGAGAATGTCATTCGTTTGAGTTCTTCCGTCTTGAGTTCGTTGAGTTGTTCCCGGCAACCTGAATATATATCAAAGGCAAAAAGGGCCAGATCATCAATTTTGGACTCAAACTTTAACAGTTCCTCATAGATCTGGTTTTGCCTGATTTCCTTTCCCAGTTCTTCTCTTATTACTTTTTTAAGCATAAAAATAAAGCTCATTGCTTTAGAAGGGGAAAAATCCTGCACCGCCCGGACTCGAATAATATCATCAAGAAATGGCATACCCTCAACAAAAGCTTTTTCTTCAAGCAACGCTTCGAAAAGTTTGTCTGTTCCGACGGAAATAGTATGACCTACAGGATTTTGAAACTTATCTCTTTGCTTGCGTAACATACCTGACGGGTCATTAGGATACGTATTCAATATTTCATCAATCCACTTTGAAACAAGTTCAGATCTCTTTTTCGCTAAAAGGTCTTTTAGCATTAAATCCATGATGACCACTCCTCGTCGAAATTTTGCTTAAGACAATTGAGTCGATGCCGAATGGCGCATGTTCTCCATCCAACACCGACCTTCCCCCTTAAACGTCTTCAGAATTATTTGACTCTCCAAGTTTGATCACTAGGGGCAATGGTTATTCACCATCTGAATTTGGAGATGTTTCACTATTCGGATTGTGTTTGTTCTTATTATCACTTTCAGTTTAAGGACTTTTAGCGTGCTTGTAAAATTCTTATTCCTAATTGTACTATTAGATAATTACATAGTAATATAAGTCTAAGCATGGCATAAACAGGGATTTTGCCGGATCTTCATCAGGTTCTTGCTATTTCAAGCCTGCTGTCCATATTGATATTTAATACCAAAAGAGAAAGAACAATGAAGACTAACAATGGTTCTTTCTCTTTGGCAAAGACTCAGAAATGACCATTACATTAGACTATTTAGGCTACTTGCTTAAAGCTCGCTCTAAAATTTCATTAAGTCGGTTGACCATACTTCTGGGATCTAAAATAAGTCCAGCAGCGATCTGGGCATTTTCAAAGATTTGCTCTGCAGCAACCTTAGCGAATGAATCCTCGTTGATTCTGGCATCATCTAGTCGTTTAATCATCGGATGAGCTGCATTGATTTCTAAAACACTGGGTCCAACACTGTTAATATCTTTATTCATCAATTGCATCATGCGCTGCATACTGTTGGTTCCATAGGGACTCAAAACGACAGCCGGGCTATCGACCAACCGTTTTGATTCCCTTACTTCAGTGACTTTAGAACCTAGAACTTCTTTAAGCCAACCGGTTAGGGCTGCAACATTTTCTTCAGACAGCGCTTGTTCGCTTCTATCTTTCTGGTCTTTATCGACTAAATCTAAGTTTGCTTCGTCGGCGGAAACAAGACGTTTTCCGTCATACTCTCCAAGTGTACCAAAGATGTAGTCGTCGATAGCTGCGTAAGTATAAAGCACTTCCAATCCTTTATCCCGGAATATTTCCAGATACGGCCCGGATTCTATAACTTCGCGCGATGGGCCGTTAACGTAATAAATAGCTGTTTGTCCCTCTTTCATGCGAGAAACATATTGCGCGAGAGAAATCAATTCACCGGACTTCGTATTGGAAGATTCATATTGCAACAGTTTAACTAAGTCATTACGGTGAGTAAAGTCATTGGCTGCCCCTTCTTTAATGAAGAGGTTGAATTTTTCCCAAAACGTTTTATACTTTTCTGGTTCTGAGGTAGACTGAGCTTCGAGGAATTTAAGAAAACGGGTCGTCACCACTTTGTTGAGTTTTCCGATCAAGGCGCTGTCTTGCATGGTCTCCCGAGAAATATTCAAAGGAAGTTCTTCACTGTCCATGACGCCTCTTAAAAACCGCAGCCATTCAGGTAAAATTGCTGTGGATTTCTCTTGAATCAGAACTTTTTTGCAATAAAGATTGACTCCTGGTTCCATTCGTCCAAATCCAAATTGTTCGAAGTTATCTTGGGGAACAAAAAGCAAGGTGTTGATATTTAAAGGTGCGTCCGAGGAAAAATGCAATCTGAAAAGTGGTTCGTCATTGGCATTAGCGATAAACTTGTAAAACTCGTTATAGTCGTTATCTGTAATTTCATTCTTATTTTTCGTCCAGAGAGCGTCGACCGTGTTCACTTTTTCTCCATTAACGGTCACGGGATAAGGCACAAAACTCGAATATTGTTTAATAACTCGCTGAATGGTTTCGGCTTTAGCAAAATCATAAGCATCCTCTTTTAAGTGAAGGACCATTTTGGTACCGCGCTGTAAATTTTCGCCTGGTTTTATGGTGTAACTCCCCACCCCATCGGATTCCCAGATTAAACTATCTCCTTCAGGCAGAAAAGTTCGTGTATATAAGGTCACTCGATCAGCAACCATAAAGGCAGAATAAAATCCGACCCCAAATTGACCGATCAGGTTCAGATCTTTTTGATCTCCCTTGGCACTTAAGTGCTGAATAAATTCTTTAGACCCAGAATGAGCGATCGTCCCTAAGTTTTCGACGAGTTCGTCCCTGGTCATGCCAACCCCTGCATCTATGATCGTTAAGGTATGATCCTCCTCTGAGGTTTCAATATGAATCTCTAATAACAAATCCTTATCCTGAACTTCTTGACCTGTCAATTGCGTGTAACGGAGTTTTTCCATAGCATCCGCGGAGTTAGAAATAAGTTCCCTCAAGAAAATCTCACGTTCAGTGTAAAGAGAGTGAATGACTATGTCCAATAATTGCCGAATTTCTGTTTGAAATTCTTTTGTTTCTACTACCGTACTCACTAGTTGACCCTCCATTTAAAAATCATTGTTAAGGAGACTATTCCAACAGTCTCCCTCCTTAGTTTAATCAACTTTGACCAAAAGTGCAAAGCCTTTCACGTACTTTATTTTACATTTTTTGTCCGCATTCCCAATCCGCCACCCTAGCTGAGACAGCACTCGTCCTGATCCCGTGAACAGTTTTAACTTTCACTAAGTATTCTCTGCAAACTAATCTCAAATTCACGATCATCTTCGGGCTTTCGTTTGTGAGGTCCTTTAGTTCTTCCACCGTTCCGGCGAAACTTTGCTTTAACTTCCCGCTCTTCCAGCAAAAATTCTATGTTTTGATTACTGAATTCCCTGCCCATCGGATTTAAACATCGAACACCCTTAGCCAGTAACATAGCTGCTAAGCCCCAATCTTGGGTCACGGCTATATCACCTATCTGAGCGAGATTCATCAAGCGTATATCTGCCTCTTGAGAAGCATTTCCGACCATCACATGAAAATCCGACTCAATATTGTGGTTGAAACTAGCAACAGTCCACACTTCCAGGGAATGTTCTCCGGCAATCCTGCCGCAAATCTGCAAGACGGACCTTGGACAGGCATCAGCATCGACAATAATTTTCAAGACTATCTCTTCTCCCTAAGACCATCTTCTGACTTTACAACCTTATTTTCTTTAAGCAATTTACCCACAGCCCTTTTGAACGCCGCTTTACTCATTTTAAGCCGACTTTCGATTTCTAGAGGACTGCTTTTATCGCTCAGCGGCAGAAAACCTTCTCCATTCTGAATTTCTTGTAAAATTGTTGAAGAATCTTTATCCATTTGCAGATAGGAAAGTTCTCTAATGGAAAGATCCAGCTTTCCATCGTCACGGACTCGAATGACTCGGGCTTCAACTTGATCCCCCTCATGAAGTTCTGTAAAACACTCATTGTTAGGAATCAAGCCAAAATATTTATTATCAACTGCGACAAAAATGCCCATGGCGAGGTTTATGCGATAAACCGCTCCTAGGACCTTGTCATTTTTTTGATAGGGTGAATCCGTTGATAAATACTCATAAATCTCAGTAGTAGCGCACAATCTTTGGCTCTTGTCTAAATAGACCTTGACCAAATAACTCTTACCCACTTCGATGGGGAATTTCTGTTCATGGAACGGCAAAAACAACCCCCGTTCTAAACCAATATCGAGAAAGGCTCCTATTTTAGTTTTGGCGTTGACCTTCAGATAAGCTAAATCACCTAATTGAGCAAAGGGTTTTTGTCGTGTAGCAATTAACCGTTCTTCGGAATCCCTATAAATAAAAACCTCAAGTAGTTCTCCTTCTTTAGCACCCTCTGGCACTTGTTTGATCGGCAGAAGGATATTGTCATGTCTTACTCCCGTTCCGGCATCCAAATAGGCCCCGAACGAGGTGAAATTATTAATTTTAAGTTGATTAAATTTGCCAATTTCGATCACAATTAGGAACTCCTTTGCATTCAGAAACAAAACCGCTAGTATATACGGCCTTTTCCTAACATTTAAGGTTTATTATATACGCAACTTAAGCTGGAGACAAATTTACGCACTCTTGACGCAGAGGAAGATGGATATGAAACCATGTCCAGGTTTCACGGCCGCTTGCTTGAGTAATCTTGACTGTTCC
This sequence comes from Desulfosporosinus paludis, assembly GCF_045689965.1. NCBI lineage: Bacteria > Bacillati > Bacillota > Clostridia > Eubacteriales > Desulfitobacteriaceae > Desulfosporosinus > Desulfosporosinus paludis. The sequence goes on along the minus strand of NZ_CP144211.1, from coordinate 4,979,505 downwards.
ATTGACTTCTGATAGAACATGATGCACGTGAGTAAGTCCAATCCCAGTAGAAGCATTACCGGAATCTGAGTACTTTGTCGTAAAACCCGGCAAGAAGATAAATTCCCGATCACTGGGAGAGATAGGACTGCCTGTGTTGCCCAGATGCAAGAACAAGCCATGATCTTTCACATGCCATATCACGGCAATTTTGCCCTGAGTTTGGATTGCGTCAATCCCATTGGCCAAGATATTATTAACCACTACTAAAATCGGAAGGAAATTATCAACAAAACAACGACCAGACCTCAAGGACCTTTGCCACAGTATCTCTTTGTGATGGATCTGGGCATATCGCTGCTGACTTTCAATCACGAGATTCATTAATTCATTCAAATCAATTCTCGTATAATCGTTAGGTTCTATTAAAGCCTTTAGACTACTAAATACCCTTTGCGTATCCTTTTTTATTTCATGAATTTTCTCCGCCAACCTTAACAACTCAATCTGCTGTCCATTACCAAAAGACTCTAAGTTAGATTCCTGATAGAGTTGAAAACTTTTTTCGGTGGCCTGTTCAATTTCTTTCATGATTTTCTTTAAAAAATATCCCTCAGCATAAAGCGTTGCTCCCATTAAAAGTTCGCCTTGAAATTTCTCTCGTTCTTTTTCCCTCAAAATCCGCTGCCGAAATAGTTCCGTGGTTGCCATAAAGGCTAAGAAAAACAGCCCCTTGACTCCAGCTCCCAGGATTAGAACATCCATACTATGCCAATTAGTGCGGAAATCCGCAGTAAAGGCAAGTTCTAGAACATTAGCGATAAAGTCAAACGTCATGAAATATAAACTTGTTCTGACCGGATTAGCGATTTTATCCTTAACCCTCGAAAGAATAATTCCAGTTGTCAGGGCCAAATAATAGAGCAGAGCTGGAGCATTATCCAAGAAGAGTGTTAGCAGAGATATAGGTTGGGCGTAAATAAGACGGTCGGCCAGTACTCTAAATATGACGACGGCTATCCCTGTCAAACAGCCGTTGCTGAGAGTCGATAACCTCGGGAAACTATAGAGACAGAGGACATAAAAAACACTTCCTAGACCTAAACGAAATGAAGAACCAAAGGGAAAGATTCCGACTTCCCCAAGACATAGGTTCCCACAATTAAAAAGACTCGCATGGTGTCAAAGGGCATCTTTTCTTCCAGATTTGATAGCCAATCCAGCCATTTTTCCAGGTTCAATCACAACACTCCAATAGGCAAGAGGATGCAGCAAGGAAAATTCCTGTCTACATCCTCATAATAACAGTATTTAAATGATATGCATTCCAGTGAAAATTGATGTAATTAAGAGTAATTTACTTAGCAAACGATTCAGTTATACTCGAACCTTGACCAGCAAGATCGAGATCTTCACTGCTAATTTCTAAATCCTCCGGTAACGGCTGCAAAGGATAGGTTGCCCTTGAACGGTCGAAAACTCCTTCAATTCTGGCCATGACGACGGAAGCAAGGGAAACCCCGATGACATTCACTACCGTACGACCCATGTCCATGATCCTGTCCACACCGGCAATCAAAGCTAACCCTTCAACAGGGAGCCCAGTCGATGCCAACGTCGAGGCCAGCACAACAAAGGATACACCAGGTACACCAGCCATTCCTTTAGATGTGATCATAAGTACAGCAATAATTGTCAAGGTATGCGTGAATGTCAAGTGAATTCCATACATTTGGGCGATGAATGGTACCGCTAATCCTTGATAAAGTGCACTGCCGTCTAAGTTAAACGTATATCCCGTTGGAACGACAAACGAGACAATGGCTTTCGGAACCCCGAACTGCTCCATTTTCTTGAGGATTCTCGGAAAAACAGATTCTGAACTGTCGGTGGAGAAAGCGATTAACATCTCAGCACTAAGGTTTCTGAGCATAGTGAATAAATTAATACCCGCAAGCTTAGCGACAAGCCCAAAGACGACCACCACGAAGAAGGCCATCGTAAGATAAAGAATTCCGACCAACTTGCCCAAAGGAAGAAGTACCGCCAATCCAAACTGGGATACGGTAAAACCCATTAAAGCAAAAACTCCATAGGGTGCAGCCGTCATGATAATGTTTGTGAGTTTAAACATCGTCTCGGCAACTCCTTGGAAAAAGTGCAGAACAGGTTTGCCGACTTCTCCAATTGAGGCTAAGGCTACACCAAAAAGTACCGCAAAGAAGATAACTTGTAACAAATCTGCACGAGCTAAAGAATCTACAATATTGGTTGGGATAAGGTTTACAAATAAGTCCGTGGCAGTATGATGGGTTGCTGTACCGGTATAAGCACTAATATCAACTTTCGTGATTTTACTTAAATTAATCCCAATTCCGGGCTTCGTTAAATTTGCGACGGTGACACCAAGCAAAATAGCAATCGTCGTAATAATTTCAAAATAAATAAGTGTTTTCCCCCGAGTTTTCCCACCTTTTTTAAATCGCCGACTCCGGCAATCCCTATGACAATCGTGGAGAAAACAATTGGGACAACGATCATCTTAATCGAGCGAATAAACATGTCCCCGACTGGTTTGAGCCATCCAGAATAATTCCTGAAAAAGTATCCGTAAAGAACTCCCAAGGCTAGACCGATGATGATTTTAGTTGCCAGTCCGACTTTTTTACCTTTTGTCATCAGAACTCCTCCTTTTTTATAATTTTGTGAAAGTTTCTGATAACACTATACAATAGGTACTACAGAATCCGACAGTAACTGACAACCAACTCGGAAAAATCCAAAGGTTATATCTCGCGAAACACATCCGTAAATAAAGCTATAAGAAATTTACGAATATTAATTCTGGCCGAGCTTGTTCGATTTTGCCGTAACTCCAAAACTCGTTCACGGACTTCGGCAAAATCGAAATATTTTGAGGCATAACGTTCAAAATATTCGTCATAGAAATCATCTAAACCGCGCAGAGCAATGTTTCCCAGAGCTTGCCTTATGACCCGACGAATCCTTTGTTCGATGCTTTGTATTTCTTCTTCATTTCCTGCGATCCCTTGATAGATTGAACGCAAAGGAAGATTCGCCAACTCGTCTTCACAATTCTTGAATTTCAAAACAATTGCTTGCAGTTCTCGGCTTCCTGTCTCCCCAAGAATCCCCAGATCCGAAAAAATGACTTGAAACCTCTTTTTTAAGGTTAACTCATTAGCCCCTTGGGTTCTTAACGGTTTCGGAAAACGAACCTCAGCCAAGGATTTTTCGATCTGTTCGAGAGTAGATTTCAGTCGCTGCTTTTCTAATACCCGATCTGCAATCGCCAAAATCTCTTTGCGATTAATCGGTTTATGAATAAAAAACTCAATCCCAACTGCATAGGCATTGGCCATTAATGTCTTGGCCTCAACCTGTGACACCATCACAAAGAGCGTCAGAGGGAAAAGCGGAAGGACTTTTTCTACCACTTCAATACCGGAGATATCCGGCATTAAGAGGTCTATAAAGCGCACATCCACCTTGTTGCCGCTCTCGAAAAACTTCAAGGCCTCATGCCCGGAAGAAAATTCAGCAATTACGTCCCCTTTGGTATTTAAAATATCTGAAAGCATACGTTGAGATGCCGGATCATCATCTACGACTGCAAACGTTGCGACCATCTTTCCCGTCCCTCTCCTCAAAGTCAAAAATATCCTTACATTAATAAAAGCACCATACCACACTCATTATAACGAAGTGAGGCGCATGGTGCAATTTTTGCCCTTATAACCAAATCTCGCCGATTATTCCGGACGAATAACCCAAACTTTCTTAGCAATCTCTTCAGGGTCTGTTTTGCTCCGCGCCGGCGGCTTTCATAACCTTATTTATTCGTGTGGCGCGAACATCCAAGGCGCCCGAAAAATTCCTGGATACGCTGAAACGTTGTTTATTTGATTTGAACGCAGGAAATTACCTTCGCAGCCATCGATCCAGCGCAAATTTGTTGGTTTCGCGATTTAAATCTGCCAGACTTGCCGTTAAAGGGATTTCTTTCGGACAAGCCCGCACACAGTTTTGGGCATTGCCGCAATCGGCGATCCCGCCCTCATCCAACAAAGCAGCCAACCGCTCGTGTTTATTCATTTCACCTGTAGGATGAGCATTGAAGAGACGAACTTGTGATATGGCAGAAGGCCCAATAAACTTAGAGCGTGCGTTCACTTGAGGACAGGCCTCCATGCAACACCCACAAGTCATACACTTGGACAGTTCATAGGCCCATTGACGCTTAACTTCAGCCAGACGCGGACCAGGGCCCAAATTATACGTCCCATCGATCGGTATCCAGGCATGAACTTTTTTAAGGTTGTCAAACATAATTTGACGGTCAACCATTAAATCTCTCACCAAGGGAAATTTCGTCAAAGGTTCAAGCACAATTGGCTGGTCTAAATGGTCTACCAGGGCGGAACAAGCTTGCTTGCCTTGACCATTGATATTCATGGTACAAGCCCCGCATACCTCCTCTAAGCAGTTACACTCCCAAACCACGGGAGTCGTCTTTTTCCGTCGACGGTGACAGGGTTTTTCTGAATTTCCATTAAACAAGAAATGACGTTGGATTTCTCTCGATAGGGTAATTCGAACTCTTCCCAATGAAAGGGTTTATTCGGACCGTCTTGGCGACGGATTTTTAAGCGGATTACTTTTTGCTCAGCCATCTTAAAACCCCCTCCTACTTATCAATATCATAACGGCGGGCCCGAAGCGGAATCAGTGACACATCAACTGGCTCATAGCTAAATTCCGGACCACTTGGCGTCCATGTAGCAATCGTCGTCTTTAACCAATTCTCATCATCACGGTTCGGAAACTCTGGTTTGTAATGCGCTCCCCGGCTCTCATTTCGCCGCAGTGCCCCAAGTGTAATAACTCTTGCTAACTCAAGCATGTTCCAAAGTTGACGGATAAACGTTCCTTCCTGAGTTCCCCATTCTACGTTGTCCCGTCGACCGATATTATGCCAGCGCTTCATGAGTTCTTGTAAGTAGGCATCGGTTTCAGCCAGTTTGTCATTGTAGCGCACAACTGTTACATTTAAGGTCATAATATCTCCTAGCTCTTTATGCAGAAGGTAAGGATTTTCCGTTCCCTTCATCGACATCACTTTGCTCCAAAGACTTTCCTGACGTTGTCGTTCTTTCGTGAAAGCAGATTCGTCGCCACTCGGAGTCTGCTTTTTTTGACGTTTATTAATATATTCCATAGCTTTTGGCCCAGCGACCATTCCGCCGTAAATCGCCGAAAGTAAGGAGTTCGCTCCTAAACGGTTGGCGCCATGATACTGATACTCACACTCTCCTGCAGCGAAGAGCCCTGGAATGTTGGTCATTTGATCATAATCAACCCAAAGTCCACCCATTGAATAATGAACCGCCGGGAAAATCCGCATCGGAACTTTCTTGGGATCGTCGCCAACGAACTTTTCGTAGATTTCCAAGATCCCTCCCAGTTTGAGTTGCAGAAGCTGAGGATCAATATGGGAAAGGTCCAGATAGACCATGTTCTCACCGTTGATACCCAGGCCCATATCATAAACAACTTGGTAAATAGCGCGGGTCGCAATATCTCGCGGCACGAGATTCCCATAAGCGGGAAACATTTCTTCAAGGAAATACCACGGTTTTCCATCTTTATAAGTCCAGATTCGTCCACCTTCTCCTCGAGCAGATTCAGACATCAAACGAAGCTTGTCATCACCTGGTATTGCAGTAGGATGAATCTGAATGAATTCACCATTAGCATAGCGCACCCCTTGTTGGTATAACGCTGAGCTTGCAGCTCCGGTACAAATCGTAGAATTTGTGCTTTTGCCGAAGACCGCACCCAAACCTCCTGTAGCGATGATTACAGCATCCGCTGGAAAAGCATTGATGCTCAGATCTCTCAAATTTTGAGCGATAATTCCTTGACAAACTCCCTCATCGATGACAGCCGAGAGAAGCTCCCAATGTTCGAACTTCTTAACTAAGCCTTCGGACTCATACCGACGAACCTGTTCATCGAGAGCATAGAGAAGCTGCTGACCTGTTGTAGCTCCGGCAAAAGCTGTCCTATGAAACTTAGTTCCCCCGAAACGACGAAAATCCAGAAGTCCTTCTGAGGTTCGGCTAAACATAACCCCCATCCTGTCCATCAGATGAATAATCCCGGGAGCCTCATCACACATGGCTTTAACAGGTGGCTGGTTCGCCAAGAAGTCTCCGCCATAAATGGAATCATCAAAGTGCAACCACGTGGAATCCCCTTCGCCTTTGGTATTAACTGCTCCGTTAATACCCCCTTGGGCACAAACGGAGTGTGACCGTTTGACAGGTACTAGTGAAAACAAATCAACGTGCGTGCCATTTTCGGCCATCTTGATCGTGGCCATCAACCCAGCAAGGCCTCCACCCACAACGATGACGTTACTCATCTCAAGACCCCCTACTTTCTTCTTATCTAAATACACTTTTCTAAATACACTTTCAATCACCTGAAAAATCACAAAGATCTTTGGAAATCTTCTCAACACCAATACTTGACTTATTTAATAAACCTCAAAAGCCTAAACTTAAATAAAATGAGCTTTTTTATAAGAAGGCGGTTAAATCTGTCAAACCTACCGCCGATAACACTAAGAAAAGGACAGCCAAGGCATACGACCAGATCTTTTGCGAGTGAGGTCCAACGGTTAAACCCCAAGTAATAGCAAAAGCCCACAAACCATTCATAAAATGGAAGATCGCCAACAAAATACCTAGGGCATAAAAAATTAGGCCTAAAGGTTGACTGACAAAATTATGCAGCGCCAAAAAATTAGCTTCGCCAAAACGCAGTAAATAAACATGAATGACGATAAATATGACAGTATAAAGACCGGAAATCCTCTGGACAATATAAAACCAGTTTCGAGCGTATTTATAACGCAAAACATTGCTTTGCCCAGTATAGACAACCCAGGTCCCGTAAACAGCGTGCAAAGTGATGGGGATAAATATAATGATTAATTCTACAAGGAAAATCCCCGGAAAACTTCGCATCGCATTAATGACTCGATCATATTGCGCGGCACCACCGCGAGCCGTTAAATTTAGAATCATGTGAAAGATTAGAAATACACCGATAGGAAACAACCCTAAGATAGAATGTACTCTACGAACTAGAAAGTGATATGGTTTCTCTATTGTGCTCATAATGTATAATTCTCTCCCCTCTCATCCTCTCTCATGATACGTCGGTTCTACTGTCCTTCTTTTTAGTTGAAACTACGCTTAAGTCAGCCACCCCCATTGATTGTTTCTAAAATAAAGAATAAGCAATACTTATGCCAAATCGGTCGGAATAAATGCTATCTTCTGAAAATTTTAACTTTGATTTGGACTTGGATTCTTTGTTTAGTTCAAGCCACTTCCCAGGGCTGCCTTGGAATAAAAAAATGAGCTGCTCACTATCATTAGAAGCAACTCGGAGGTTTATTTGATTCTACTTTCTAGAAATTAGGCAAATGGTTTCTAAAATGTAGAATATATTCACCGTAATACTCTTTGGTATCTCGTTATCAGGATATGGTCTTTAGTTTATTGTAAAGGGTAGCTAAAGAAATTTTTAAGGCTTTTGCAGCCTCTTTTTTCCCTTCCACGGAATTGCCATATTGTTTTAAGGCTCTTTGAATCATTTGTTTTTCCATCTCTTCTAAAGGTATAATTCCTTCAGCAATTGGCTCATTTTCCTTGATACTTTGAGGATTAATGAGATTAAGGATGTGTTTATGGGTGATAATTTCCCCTTCCACGGAAACCATCGCCCGCTCAAGAACATTTTGAATTTCTCGGATATTTCCAGGCCAATTATAGTTCATAAGCATTTCTTCCGCTTGTGAGGTCAAACCGGTTACATGTTTGCCGAACTTTCGATTGAATTTGACGATGAGAGATTGAACATAAGCGGGAATATCTTCTTTGTGCCGCCGCAAAGGCGGAAGCCGCAGTTCCAAAACGTTTAGTCGATAATATAAATCATCACGAAAATCTCCCCGTTTCGCCATTTCAAGCAAGTTACGATTGGTTGCCGCAATTACACGAACATCCACTTTTATGGTTTGAGTTCCACCGACACGTTCGAACTCCATTTCTTGTAAGACACGCAAAAGTTTAGCCTGCAAATAGGGATTCATATCTCCAATCTCATCTAGAAAAATAGTTCCCCCATTCGCCAACTCCATCTTCCCTAGTTTGGTTTTCAAGGCCCCTGTAAAAGCACCTTTTTCATGTCCAAAAAATTCGCTTTCCAGTAATGTCTCTGGAATAGCAGCACAATTAACTTTAATAAATGGCTTGTCCCAGCGCAAACTTGCTCCATGAATAGCATGGGCAAATAATTCTTTACCTGTACCGGACTCTCCTGTAATTAGAATGGTTGAGTTGCTCTTTGCTGCTTTGCGCGCAAAATCAAGGGCACATTCGAATTCCGGGTGACTCCCAATTAAGTCATCGAAGGTATAGGAACTCGTGGAAATTTGGTTAATTCGACTTTGTAATTCATGAATTACTTGATTGGAAGCACGTAATTGTTCCATCAATTTATAAATATCGGTAAGGGGTTGAAAGACGACAACTGCCCCTTCCATTTTTCCGTCAACCACAATTGGCGCAGAATTGGAGATCACCTCCACATTTGTCCCTCCAACTAAGGAACGGTAAGCAAAAACTGGTTCGTGAGTTCGCAATGAACGCGCTAAAGCTCCATTAGGTGAAACATCGAAAATATTGTTCCCTATTCTCTGCCCAGCAGGAATCGACGTCACACGACTAAAGGACGGGTTCACATATTTGATTTTACCGTCTATCCCTGCAACTTCTATGGCTTCCTGCACGGAATTTAAAATTGCATCCAGCTCTCCTTTGTAACGGCGGATATCTGCCAACTTTTCTTTTTCTTCAATAATATACATCATGAGATTAGCGCCTTGTGCTTCGATGACGGTAGTGGACGCTCTCTTGTGAAGCTCTAACTCTAGCTGAACGCTTTGAACTCCAGTCGCTTCAATAATTACATCCAAATTTTCTTCCTTAAAAAATTCATCTAAAGAAACACAAGTTGGAATACTATCGATTCTAGCCATTTCCATACCAGAAGTGTTTACCAGATCGCAAACCATGGCAATTTCGATATGCTCAATACCACGCAGTGTTCTATAAACGGTCGAACCTTCTCGACCCATTCCAACGATACCGACCCTAACCTTATATGACATGATTTAACCTCCCCACGAGGAATTCAAAAGCAGGTATCATTTATTTTAATTATTAGAATATTCGTGGTCAAGATTAAAAATCCTACCTATTATAATAACTTTTAGAAGTTGAAATTTTCATATCATTTTGTTAAATAATTAATCCGATGATACTATTCAAAACAATAGTTCCGCAGACTAATAGCATACAGTATTCTTTTGATTTTTCTCTTGTCAGATTTACTGTAACGTGATAAATTAAGGATATATTGGATGGGGCAATGACGCTCTTCTTGAAGATTTGATAAATAATCTTTAGGGGGGAGTCTTTTTGTTTATCTGAGCAATTTGAGAGTTAGGAAGGGGAAAGAGTCATGGATATTTTTGGCGAAAACGTTTTTAATGATGCAGTAATGAAAGCACGTTTACCCAAGACCGCTTACAAGTCCTTGCGCAAAACCATTGAAGAAGGTCTACCTTTGGATCCCAATGTTGCAGATATTGTTGCAAATGCTATGAAAGATTGGGCCATCGAAAAAGGTGCCACCCATTTTACCCATTGGTTTCAACCTTTAACAGGTATCACCGCAGAAAAACACGATTCCTTTATTTCCCCAACGAATGATGGACGGGTTGTTATGGAGTTTTCCGGTAAAGAACTAATCAAAGGTGAGCCCGATGCTTCTTCCTTTCCTAGTGGCGGAATTCGTGCCACGTTTGAAGCAAGAGGTTATACTGCCTGGGATTGCACATCCCCTGCCTTTCTGAAAGAAGATGCTGGAGCACTGACCTTATGTATTCCTACGGCGTTTTGTTCGTACACTGGAGAAGCCCTCGATAAGAAAACTCCTCTTCTGCGTTCTATGCAGGCACTTTCCAAACAAGCCTTGCGCATTTTGAAACTTTTTGGCAATACGACATCAACCCAAGTCACCAGCACGGTTGGCGCCGAACAGGAATATTTCCTTGTGGACAAAAAGTTCTTCGATAAACGTCTTGACCTTCTGCTCACTGGCCGTACACTCTTTGGAGCCATGGCTCCTAAAGGTCAAGAACTTGAAGATCACTATTTTGGAAGCCTCAAAACCCGAGTCGCTTCATTCATGCATGATTTGAATGTAGAGCTTTGGAAATTGGGTGTGCTTGCCAAAACCCAACATAACGAAGTTGCTCCTGGGCAGTTTGAACTTGCTCCTCTCTTCGGTACCACAAATATTGCTACTGACCATAATCAGCTTGTAATGGACACGATGAAAAAAGTAGCCCTCAAGCACGACTTAGTTTGCTTGCTTCATGAGAAGCCTTTCGCTGGAGTCAATGGATCTGGTAAACATAATAACTGGTCCATGTCCACCAACGATGGTCTCAATCTTCTCGATCCTGGTAAAACCCCTCACGAAAATTACCAATTCCTTACCATGATCTCCGCAGTCATTAAAGCTGTTGATGATTATGCTGAGATTCTGCGATTATCCGCTGCCACTCCCGGTAATGACCATCGCCTCGGTGCCAACGAAGCACCTCCTGCAATTATTTCAATCTTCTTAGGCGATCAACTCACCGATATCTTTAACCAGCTTCAGAACGGCGGACTCAAACGATCCCTTCAAGGTGATAAATTATTAAGTGGGGTTGAAACTCTTCCTGCTTTCAGTAAAGATTCAACGGATCGCAACCGTACTTCTCCTTTTGCCTTTACAGGGAATAAGTTTGAATTCCGCATGGTGGCCTCCTCTCAATCGATCTCAGGTCCTAATGTCGTGCTCAACCTGATTGCAGCCGAAGTACTTTCTCAATTTGCAGATCGTTTGGAAAAAGCCGACAAGTTCGAGCAAGAACTTAACCTAATTCTGAAAGAAACAGCTAAAAACCACCAACGGATCCTTTTCGATGGCAATGGTTATTCCGATGAGTGGGTAGAAGAAGCAACTCGTCGGGGGTTGCCGAATATTACCTCGACTGTTGATGCCTCTCTTGTTCTTAAGCGTCAATCCACCATTGATTTATATGAAAAACACAAAGTCCTTAATAAAACCGAACTTGAATCACGCTATGAAATCAACTTAGAACAATATTGCAAACAAATTAATATCGAAGCATTGACGATGATTGACATGGCTAAACACCAAATCATTCCAGCCGCTGTCAAATACTCCACTCAATTAGCAAACTCGATCAATACTATTAAATCTGCTTCCAATGCTGTAAATGTTTCTGTCCAAGAATCTCTTCTTAAAGATGTCTGCGCTACCTTGGCATCGTTCCAAGCAAAACTGACCGATCTTGAGAAAAAGACCCAAGAAGCTGCTGACATGACCGCGGAAGCTTATGACCACGGAGTCTTCTACCGCGACGTTGTGTTTAAAGCTATGGGCGCCCTGCGTCAAGACGGCGACTTGCTCGAAAGTATGATTGATGCTGAGCTTTGGCCAATGCCTACCTACTCTCAAATGTTATTTATGCTCTAAACTCGCAATCTTTAAGGTTGTAACAAAGACTTTAACCAGCTCTGTTACAACCTTATTTTTAACCAATGGATTTAATAGAAGAGGGTTATACACTACTCCGCTGTGTATAACCCTCTTCTATTATTATTTATTATCCATTCTCGTCCGACTTGTCAACTACCAAAAAAACTTGTCTTGTACCCAAAGACTGTGCCTTGCACTTGTTGGCTTGCGAGAGCAAAAGCCGTTAGGTGCCCTTGTGATGCAGAAAGTATTCAAAGGAACTTTCCTGCAGCATTTAAAAAGACCTATGCATGGTTATCGTTTCATGCATAGGTCTCTATCGTTATTCACTCTTTGGTGATCGTGATGCTTGCCGTTTGTGGCAAGGCTAAACTCGCGGCAACTTCTATCGTTTTAAGAATGCCCGAAATCCCTGGGCAACTGGGATGAGGACTGTACTTGGAAAACACTTCATAGACCTGTCCGGTATGGAGTTTATTAAACATTTCTTTGTAGGCATCGACCTTTGTAAGTTCCTTGGCAATCTTTTGGTAATTTGGGCAATCACTCGATATTTCTAAAGAAACAGTATGACCGTCCTCGTTTGTCGCTTTAACATTGATCGTAAATCCGCAAATTCCACTGTGAATGACCCCTGTCGCCATCTCTATGTCCCCCTTGCAGTCAGTTCTCTATTTCTTGGCTTGAGGTATCTTACTCTCAGGTCGTTTAATCCCTAAAATAGGTGCCGAGTGATCCTTTCCTAAATAGAAATTAGACCAAGATGATGTTTGATAGAAATCCCAATTAGCGGGCGGAACCGGCGGAACATCGAGACTGGCCTCTTCTCCGTACTTCTTAAGTCGGGCGTAGGCTCGCACCCAGATACATTTCTTCTCATTGGGAAAAACTTCACACCAACCATTTAAACTTCCCCCACAAGCCCCATTGCGTTGGTTTTTAGGGCATTGAGACATTGGACAGAGGTAAGCTATATCAAACATAGCACAATCTCCACAGTCCTTGCAGTCCAGCATAACAACTTTGGCAATATGCTCAAAAGAATGGAATCGTTTCTCTGTTTTTTTCTTTCCTTCAATTGAGTTATAGAAGCTTCTCATGACGGGAAATAGTTTCTTGTTCGGAGTAAACAACAGGGAGTGCATTCCACGCATCATCGAGTAGCCCAAACCTGCGGGCGCATCGAGTGGAAGGTTAGCACGACTTGCAGGACGGTCTGTATTCAGCCCCGTTTTCTCATCTTTTTCAAAATAATAGAAGCCGTTGGTTTGAGGGTAGTCAAATTCTCGCACATAATCCTGCCAGTTTCCGCTAAGTTCTTCCCCTTTATCGAGAATAAACTCCACTTGTTCGTATTTAATGTTATGTCCGCCAATATGCACCCCTGCGAAACCCATTCCTTTCATGATCGCGTACATCTTGGCAGCTCTTAACATGCGCGCGCCGACTCCCTTATCTTCAGCACCTTTTTCTGCATCCAGTTCGGCTAACAGCTTGTCTGTTACAACACATCCGGGCAACTGATTTTGGTTCATGACCCGAGCGGCACCGTAAGGAAGAATATAAATGTTCCCTACCACAGGAATATCGAGCTTATTGACTTTCAAAAACTGCAGCACTTCGTGAAACTTTCGCGCATCATATCCGAGTTGAGTGACAATAAACTGCGCACCGCCAGCAATTTTCTTTTTCATTTTATAATACTGAATCATTTGTTCAGCCTCTGTTGCTTTAAAGGGAGAAACAGCAGCACCAGCAAAAAAGTCACTGGGCTTGTGATAGGTAGGTCCCTTCATACCTTGAACTTCCAGACCTTTATTCATTTCTGAGATGAGTTGAAGTGTATTCGAAGGGTCAAGGTCAAATACCGGTTTAGGACGTCCTTTAAAACCAGATACTGTGTAATCCCCAGTCATGACCAGGAGATTGCGAACGTTTGCTCTGTCTAGGGCATAAAGTTGGCTTTCCATCTGATTCCGATTCTTATCTTTGCAGGTGAAATGAACTAGAGGCTCAATCCCAAGCTTGAGGATTTCCATTCCTAAATAATCAGCAAGAATTGCTGGATTCCCCCCTGGATTATCCGTGATCGTCAGAGCGTGCACCCTGCCTCCCTTGGCAGCCTGTTCCGCAGAGGCGAGGGCGGTTTCCTGAGCCTTTTCATAGGCTCCTCGACCAGGTACTAACTCCCAGGTTACCGATAACGTACTTTTGTCAAGCAAAGATTCTTTAAATTTGTTTTCCATATCCTAGTTCCTCCCCTTTTCTCAATATTTCTAAACAACTTTTACATACTTTGCCACTATAGCTTCATTATACCTCTTCTTGGGTAATAATTTAAGTAAAATTTCAGGCTTCTTTATAACATTCAATCAATTCAGTCGTTCAAGGTACATACTATTCATGAAATAATTGGAGAATGTTACACTCCCGCCAAGTTCAACGTGCTGAATTTTACGGTATAATTCCACGGCAAGGGCAAACTCATGCTGATCGAGGAGAGCGCGAATTGCTCCCATATGGGCAGCGTTTCCAACCGCCTTAATTTTTTCCGGCGGAATATTCGGAACAAGACCGATATTCAAGATATTTTCAGCCTTAAGATAGGTGGCAAATGTTCCCGATAAAATCACTGAATCAAGGTCGGATACCGATAAACCTGCCATTTGAACTAAAGTTTTTATCCCTGCGCACACAGCCCCTTTAGCAAACTGCAACTCGGCAACATCTTTTTGATTAATCGTAATATCACCGTTTTGATCTAAACTATAAGCTAAGACAAATTCATTTCCTTTTTCAGCCGGCCGAATCCGACGTTGTAATTCTGGAGGCAGTGATGAGATTTTTTCCGGATCTCCGATCTTCCCTTGCTTATTTATCACACCGGCTTGTCTCATCTCATCAATACCTTCGATCAGGCCTGATCCACATATTCCAGTGGGAGTTTGCTCTCCAATGACTTGACAACTTACTCCCTGATCCGAAAGGCTGATACTTTCAATAGCTCCCTTTTTGGCCCTCATTCCGTGTTTGATTCCGGCACCTTCAAATGCCGGACCGGCGGCTGTCGAACAGGCCATCATTGTATCCTTCGTCTTTAAAAACAACTCACAATTCGTGCCAAGATCAATTAATAAATGATTGCCTGGTTCTAAAACCTCTGGAGAACCAACGATAGCCCCTAGAGTATCACCTCCTACAAAACTCCCGATATTCGGAAAGAGTAATACCTGAGCTTGAGGGCTCAAGACCAGGCCAAGTTCATTTGCCGAAAATTCTAACGGTCGATTGCAGACAGAGACAAAGGGGAAAACAGCAAGATGAGACACATCTAGGCCTGTAAAGAGATGATGCATTGTGGTGTTGCCAACAATCGTCATTTTTATAATTTCAGACAGTTTTACGTCTGTTTTAAGTTCAAGTTCGTTAAGTAAATGATTAATCGTTCGTTGGATGGCCTGTTTTAAGGCGGCAGAATTCTCCTTACTCTCATTGGCGAAGGAAATACGAGAAATCACATCAGCCCCAAAAGCTGTCTGTTCATTTTCGGTTGAAACAACCTTCAGAACAGATCCTTGTAAGAGATCAACTAAAGCAACAGCGACACTCGTTGTTCCAATATCAACAGCTGCGCCATATAATCTTGATCTTGTATCCCCTGCTTCAATGTCTAAAATCTTACGCTCGGTGACCGTAGCAGTCAATTGATAGTTTTTTGCTCGGATAACGTCCGGGGCCTTGCGGATAACTTGAAAGTCGGAATTACTGAGGCTTCTGCCCGTAACCTTATTCAACTCATCCGCGGTACGGTCCCAGTCTCCCCGCTCGTCCTCCAAGGTTGGTTTATTTAGAGTTATAAAGACTTTTTCAATTCCCGCATCTAAAGTGGAAACCTGCATTCCGAGGAGAGCAGCTTCTTTTCGATCATGACTTTCCACGAAATTAAGTTCAATCGTCATTCCCTCTTCCGGCATGACGGCACAGGCAAGGCGTATCCCGGCCTTAAGATCCGTTTCGCTCAGATGCACTCGATCACGTTCAGTGGGTGGGGAAACTATATCCGTCAGGCGAACCTTACATTTACCACAGGTTCCCTTGCCATTAC
Organism: Desulfosporosinus paludis; assembly: GCF_045689965.1. Classification (NCBI taxonomy): domain Bacteria; kingdom Bacillati; phylum Bacillota; class Clostridia; order Eubacteriales; family Desulfitobacteriaceae; genus Desulfosporosinus; species Desulfosporosinus paludis. Next base: position 4,963,703 of record NZ_CP144211.1, on the reverse strand, counting down.
ATATATTTTGTACCGGCAGACGATGGCGAACCAAGGCATCCATTAAGGTCTCATTGCTTTCCGCGGTTATAACCGCTGTATCACATCCGATAAGTTTAATCTTCATGAGCATCTCCCCTTCACACCTTAATAAATAGCAGAGCTACAAATTCTAGGGATAAAGTCAGCGGAATTTGATACTTCTAAGAGCGTTGAGCGTGAAATTTCCTCATTGAACAGCGAAGATATTTATTTTTAGTTATTCGCTCTTTCCTCTCTAATCCCTTCTCCTCTAGTTCTCTTTATGATCAAACATACATCAAAAACTCTGCTAATTCCCTCGGAGTTCCGACGAGATGATCCGGTAAACCTTCCTTGATCTTTTCGGGGGTATGCCAACCCCAGGCGACCCCAATTGTCAGTGTCCCAGCCTTTTTGCCCTCAATCATATCTCCTTTGGTATCTCCGACATAATAAGCCGGAGTTCCGGGATGCAGGGACATAACCGATAAAATTTTCCGTATTTTGCTTTTTTCTTTCTCTGCCCCAATGACATCCCTAAACGAGGAAATTCCATTTTGTTTCAAAACCTGTATTGTGGCACTAGAAAGGTTTGATGTAATCACATAAATATCGTGTTTTTTCGAAATTTGCTCTAAGGCTTCCGGAATCCCTTCAAAGAGTTGGAGGTTTCCCAATTGTACACCTTGCAAAGCTTCATATCTCTTAAGAATCGCATCAATGATTTCCTCATCTAAACCACACTTTCTCATGGTCTCGTAGACATTACCTTCAAATAGGCTGATGACATCCTTCGGTGCCTTAATTTGCTCAAATCCATGTTCGCGACAAGCTTGTGAGAAACGTAAGGTAAAAACATCAAGGGAGTCTACAATCACGCCGTCATAATCAAACATTACGAGAGCCACTCTAATAATCCTCCTAATTCTTAATCTAAAAGCGATACTATTTGTTCCTTGCATAAAATATAAAGAAAACTTAGCTGGCGCTGAGCCTTGGCGAAGGCGGCTGCCTTAGTTGCACTTTATGCTACAGAAAGTATGTAACGTAAGTTATACTTTCTGATCAGTATCAAAAACATCCCCTTCTCTGATTAGAGAAGGGGACTCTGAACCTTATTTATTATCCTAAGAAATCAAATTGCTTATTTCTATAGGCTTTAAGATATTTAACGCAGTAATCATCCCTGCCTGCCAAAGTTTCAGCCGTAATTAAACTAGCCATCATCATATTATCAAGAGGATTAATGATCAAGCCATCCAATCCTTTACCAATTGCCATGATAGCAAAGGCGTGATTCATGAACTTTCGAACGGGCAACCCATAGGATACATTGGAAAGTCCGCAAATTGTATGAACTCCTTTGAAGCGAGTCATGATAGCTTCTACTGAGTTAATAAACTCAACGGCAAAGGTACTGTTTGTAGAGACTGGTTGAACAAGAGGGTCAACATAGATATTAGAAAGCGGGACATTATTTTTGACAAGTCCGTCGATTAACTTTTCGGCAATTTTTAGGCGGGCATCCGTGGTTTCAGGCATCCCTTCATCACTCATACAGAGAGCAACTACTTTAAGGTCAGTTCCCGCAACGACTGGAAGTAAGGCATCGTACCGAGCTTTTTCTAAGGATATAGAGTTGATCATAGCAACACCTTTATGGACAGATAAGGCAGCTTCGATCGCTTTCGGATCTGGGCTGTCGATGCAACAGGGGGCATCAACAACTGCTTGAACATTTTGAACCAACCACTGCAGATACTCCGGCTCCTTACCAACGAAAATTCCAGCATTGACATCGATATAATCGGCTCCAGCTTCTACCTCATCTTTGGCAACCTTTTGGATATATTCCACATCTTGAGCCCGGATCGCTTCCCCGATAGCCTTACGGCTGGCATTAATTAATTCTCCAACAACTAACATGCTTTTTCCTCCCTCAATAAATGGATTGATCACTGTCTCCCTAAATAGGGTTCTCTCTGATCTGATCAAATTAAAGATTATAAAAATACGTTGATATTACCCAAATCTAACGTTCTAACTTATTAAGCGCTACTTAGCTAAAAGTTGACGAGCCATTTCTACAGCACCAGGAGCGTCTGAACTCCACCCGTCGGCACCGATTTTCTTGGCGAAATCTTCCGATACAGGAGCTCCTCCAACCATGGTTTTGTAGGTTAGTCCCTGTTCCCGAATCGCCTTGACGGTTACTTCCATGGCGGGCATGGTTGTGGTTAAAAGAGCTGACATACAAATAATATCGGCATTTTTTTCTTTGGCGGTAGCCAGGAATTTTTCCGTATCAACGTCCGGCCCCAGATCAACAACTTCAAACCCTGCCCCTTCCATCATCATGGCAACAAGGTTCTTGCCGATGTCATGCAAGTCCCCTTTGACAGTTCCAATAACGATCGTACCTTTTTTCTCGTTATCTCCTTGGGATAACAACGGTTTGAGGACTTCGAGTCCTGCTTTCATCGCTTTAGCCGCCATTAACATTTCCGGAACAAAAAATTCGCCTTCTGTATACCGTTGCCCTACTTCATCCATAGCTCCGATAAGACCTTGAGATAGAATTTCCGATACATCTGTTCCCAGACTTACTTCTTGTTTCACTAAGCCAACCACTTTTTCAATGTCAAATTCGACGACACCGTCATAAATTTCTTGTACACTCATGTTTCTCTTCCTTTCCTCTGGGCCAATCAAAACTTAAGCCCTGTTCGTTTTTTTCTCTAATGTTCTCTTACAGACTCCATTCCGCATCCCCAGGTACAAGACCAGGGAAGTGACTGCGGACTTTAGCATCTAATTCGTCCGAGAAGCGAGATTTGTTCGGTTTGCTGAGAATCTTATTGGCTTCCTTCAGCGCCCGACTATGAGCATCCGGTTTGCCTTGATCTTCCCAGCGGCGACGCATTTCACGGGTCGCTATTTTTGGAAGAACAGCAATCGTGCGCATATTCTTCATTGTATGATCAAGGTCCATGTAACTTCCGCCAGGTCCAACCTTAGCTATGAGATCTAAGCAGAGATTTTCTTCACTGTACTCATAGCCTTTTTTCATCCGTTTAAGCATTAAAGCAATTTCATTGTCAATGACTGCCTTGGCAAAATCAAAGGACATTAAGCTGCCCAACAACCCGCCCATATTAAATAAGTCCGCTCCTGCCAACAAGGCACCCGTGGTATTCATTCCCGTTTCATACCCAGATTGCGCATCATTGGAGTGCGCATTTGTTAAACCGATATAACCGCCTGACGGTACATCATAGAATCTGGCCATTTCTGTATGGGCCATTTGCAGCATGCCCGTCTCGATGGCTCCAGGGGCATACGCTCCGGTACGCATATCAGCTACCGTTGACAATACAGCATAGATCATCGGGGCACCAGGACGGATCATTTGGGTTAAGGTTGCCAATCCCAAGAATTCAGCATTCCCTAAGGTTAAAGTACCCATCAGACTAAGAGGGGAGGTCATCCCGGCATTGGGAACGATCGTGCCATATACAGGCAGCCCTTGTTCAAGAAGGTAAATAACAGCTTCTGTAGACTCCACATCAAAGGTCAGGGGAGAAACAACAGGACAATAATGATGATTGATAAAAGGACGTTTACGGTATTCTTCTTCACTGCCTGCAATTAGGTAGCCTAACTCCAATACTTTTTTCAGGTCATCCATATTGGGAGTGTTGCTGCGTACAGGTTTTTTGCAATTTTTTAAAGCGGGATAAAACCGTGACAAGCTAAACTGCCCCTCAGGTGCATCATCAGCTAAGGTTGAGATTGAGAAGACATCAAAACCAGGCAGTTCATTAATCAGATAAGCAATGTTAGCAATATCCTTTGAGGTCGCTCTTCTTTCCTCACCAGTTTTGGGATCAATGATATTGGGAGCCGAACTTCCTGTAACAACGATGGGGCGGTCGCCAGGCATTGTAACATCGTATTTTGGATCTTGGGCGGTAAATGTGTAGTTAGGAACAAATGTTTCCCTGGCTTTTTCCACAACTTGGCGAGGAAACTTAACAATCATGGTCTCCTTATTGACCTGGCAGCCATTTTTTTCAAAGATTGCCAAGGCCTTTTCATTGCGGACCAACATCCCAACATTTTCGAGGATTTCCAAGGAAGCTTCATGTACCCGCTCCACTTCAGCTAGACTAAATGATTTGACAAATTCCACAATCCTATCCCCTTTCCTCTTCAGACATGTATAATCATTATTTTTGCAGAACGTTATAAAGTTAAAGTTATAGTATGGACATAGCCAGTTCTAAAATCTCTGCTTTGTGATTTTCAATCCACTTCATTAAACGGACGTTATGCTGTAAATAGGCCATATACTCGTACTCATTTAAGTTTGTACCAGCATAGTAAGCGGTAACATCCCAATTAATCAAGTAAATATTCGCTGCAGCAATCATAATCGGCAAGTTTTCCAGTTCAACGACATTTAAAGGAGCAAGTTTCCCAAGCTGTTTAAGTTTTTGCTGATAAGATGTTAAAAAGATCGCACATTTATCCAGCAATAAGACACCATCTTTTTCATCCTGCCAACAGCTGCAGCAATAGGCCAGTGCCAAGCAAACATCAAACAGCCGATAATCAATCTTAGACCAGTCAAAGTCGAAGATTCCTACGACGTTACTATCTATATATTTCAAATTGCCCGGATGAAAATCGTTATGACATGGCGTGAGCGGCATCTTTTCCAGCACGTCAGGAGGAATTTGCGAGCTTTCGATAACCTCTAAAATCGACTCCAGATTTTCTCTGTAATAGTTATGGAACTTGGTGTCCTTATCATTTTGGGCAAAGCCTCGATATGTCTCAGGTAAGGTTGGAAGAAATTCCATAATCCTCGGTTCCACTCTCTCTAAACCCTGCGGATCAAAATCCCGGGCAGCATTATGAAACGTTGCTAGAACCGCAGCAGCACTGGCGTATTCTGCATCGTTTAACGTAGGGTTGTCCCAAGTATACAAATCGTCACCTTGAAGAAATTGATAGACTGCAAAATAAATATCTGCCTGATTGCCATTCGTTCCTTCAGTCTGTTTAATAAAGGTTGGGCCGTCTATAGTGCGAATCAACCCTGCAGCAATATCTAGACCATTGGCAATTGAATAGTCAATCATAGAATGTTCAAATAAAATTTCCTTTTCCGTTATGCCATATTTGTACTTGCGAACAAAATACTCATATTGCACACCGTCTTTCTCAGTAAGTATCCCAAAACTTCGGTTAACATAACCACCGAATATTTCATAGATATCTGTAAGGGTTCCTAGGTCATAGTGTTTGAGTGCGTCAACGATCTGATTTCGAATGAGGGCTGTTTCCATTGATTCGAAGAAATTTGCAGCAATATTTTTTAGGTCTGCGCTTTGGACAAAGAGAGCAAATGTTTGTCCAACACTCTGTTCTTCGAGGTGTCTCATTTTACTTATGTTCATCTCGATCCTCCTCTTAACACCATCATACTTTTTGTTTCATTATTCAAAATTCATCGAGTATGAAGAGGCGTTTGTTTATTTGTACCTTCATCATATCATTTAGAAACGAACCATAGCCTAATACATCTCTGCTCGTTTTGACGCATTACGATCAATTGAATATTCTGATTTATTGTCGAAATTAATAAATCCTTGCCGTAAGCAAGGATAATATTTAGAACACTGGCGAATTAACGGTTTCTTTTGTTCATTAATTTCGTAAGATTTTCTTCGATAAATAATCTAACCTCGAAGGCGTCTTCGAAGTAATAATCAGCGCCAATCCTTTTGGCGTATCCGGAATCTACAGGCGCCCCTCCAACGATTATGATCAGGTTTTTTCGAAGATTTTGACCTTCCAATTCATCAATGACTTCTTTCATGACCGTCATCGTTGTGGTGAGTAAAGCCGACATCATGAGGATATCTGGTTTTTCTTTCCGTACGACACTGGCAAATTTTTTAGGAGTGACATCCACACCTAAATTGATGACCTGTGCTCCCGTTGACATGATCATCATTTTGACCAAGCTTAGTCCAATATCATGGAGATCCCCGGCAACAGTACCCATAACAATCTTGCCGGAGATTTTTTTCTCAGCATCTTTGAGTAACGGTTCTACAAGACTTAACCCCGCATGCATGGCCCGGGAAGCCATCAGAACTTCCGGCACCATCACTCGTTGATCACGAAATTTATCGGCTACACGGTCCATGCCGGCAATTAAACCCTTTTCCAGAACAGATTCGGCCGTGAAACCTTGCGTTAAGGCATGCTTCGTCAGAACCAAGCATTCCTCGGCTTTTCCTGCGACGATAGATTTAATGATACCTTGAAAAATCACTTGTCTCCCCCTCTAATACAAGCTGTTCTTATAGATTATAGGGGTAACCCCGATATATTTACGAAACACCTTGGCAAAATAACTTTGGTTCTGAAAGCCAACGGCTTTCGAGACTTGAGCGACACTTAATTCGGGTTTCTTCATGATTTCAACCGCTTGCTCAACTCTTACTCTTGTTAGATAGTCGTTAATCGTACAATCCAATTCCTCCCGAAACAAACGTGATAGGTGGGAGGGACTGATAAAAAGATGCTCTGCTACACTGTTAACCGTGAGAGGCAAGGCATAGTTTTCCATAATAAAATCCCGAGCATCTTTGACAATCGCCAGGTGTTTTTTATTAGCTAAGGTAAAAATCCCTTCTAAGAAGGTCTCAACAATTCGTTGAATTTTATAAAAGAATTTTTCAACACGCTCGATTCCGTCAATCTCTTTATTGAATTCTTTAAGCAAGATCATAATCCTATCGGCATTAGCTCCGCCTTCTACGGCCGCTCTGGAGGTCAACGTGGCTAATTCCAAGATTCTTACTTTCACCGTTTCAAGATCTCCCACTGTTTTTGTATAGAGATCTGTAAGAAGACTTTGCAGAGTTTGGTTCGCTCTCGTCCGATCACCTAAGCGAATATAGCGTAAAAACTTACGTTCTTTTTTTAGATAGGCATCGTAATCACTAAGGTCGGGCAGACGCTTGCGCTTCCTTTCCTCAATTTCCTGACGAATTTGCTGCTGTTGTAATCTCGTGGCATCAATTTCTTTTAAACTGTTGATATCCCGCTTTACAATATGGTTAACAACGACAAAAAGCATATCTGCAGCGGCTTGAGATCTTGCAGGAGAGATGACTTCAAGTTTACTGGCTTTTGTTTTTAGAACCTCGATATTCTCTACGCCGACGTTCAGTTTCTCAAGTTCTTGGAAGAAGAAATGATCAGGCTCCCACATCAGTACTTGACCGCAGATAATACTTCCTAAAGATACCCCTTTGATCATAATCGGAACAGCCCAAATAACGAGCCCTGCATGACAGCGAAAAAAGTAGGGTTCTTCCCATTTTGCTGCTTCTAAGCTAGCACGTTTATAGGAGTCCAGGCACTTTTTTTCTCCTTCAGGCTGACAGCGAATATAGCGGCAAAAATCGCTGCGTTCTAATTTCCCCAACACAGAGAAGGTGACTCCATCGTTGTTGATCGCCTCAATATGCAAACCGGTAGCCTGATGAAAACTACCTAAGATCTCTTCAAGATAATTTGGATCTAGAAGGTTAGAATCTAATGGCTCTCGCATCCAACTCACCCTTCCATCACGATAAATCAAGGCATTTTCCTGTCTTACTCAGCGATTAAACACTAACGTTTTCAAGACTACAGGTACGACTCTTCCCCCCATCAGGGGTTTGCCGATATCAATGTAATCACAATCCTCGACCTCCAGCTGGTCGAGGCAAATTAATTCTAAGGGATATTCGGTTAAAGCCCTTAGGCATTGCCCCAGGACTTTGCCGCAATCTGCTTCCAAGACAAGAATTAGAACATTATTCTCCGCCAAATAGCCTTCCATACCTTGTAAAAGCCCCTGAGCTAAACACTGAATGTCTGTAAAAGACATTGAGCGAGGGCCCTTTAAAGTTATAGCTATGGTTGTACCTTGAGAACTTTCCAGCTCCAGATGATGCAGCTCTTGACGGACGACTTCAGCAATTCCTTGCGCTGTATCTGGAATCGTCTTGTGAAAAGGAGATACGACCAGAACATTTCTTAAGGGTAACGTTGTTTCTTGAAGATGGATCGTACTTCCACTTAAATTCACGGACTGAGTCCCTGTCCCTATGACTGTTGCCCGAACGGTTTCCTTGGGTTTCTCCAGATCGAATCCTGCGGCCTCAAGACTTTTCTTGAGTTCCCACCCCAGTAAGGGACCAAAGTCTCCGTAAGCTGTCACTTCAGTCATAGTTTCCGGCCCCTTTTGGGCGTAAACGTAGTCGGCAACCCCGCCTGAAATCATAACTTTCCTGATTGGTACTTCTAAGCTTAAGGGAGAGGTCATGAGCAGCTTCTCTGTTAAGCCTGTCGGTGCAGGCGTTTGCAGTAGGTTGACCACAGTTTCAGCCATAACCTTTACAATCGGACGCAGTTGGGGAAGGGCCACGCGTTCCCCTTCTGAAAGTCTTTGCCCGGTTGACAGCAAAGCGACTTTAGCCGGTTTTGATAAATACGTAATTCGATCCCCATGGGGTTCAAACTCAATAAGATGGCCGCCGACATTTAAACAGGCAGTGTCGACAGCTTTACCCTCATAAAAGGTGGCAAAGTTGGAAGTTCCTCCGCCAACATCGATATTGACGACTACTTGGTGCTTCTGAGCTGAGTACATCGCCGCTCCTGAACCTTTTCCAGCAAAGATCGACTCTAAATTTGCCCCGGCAGTGGCCACCACAAAGTCGCCGGCAAAACCTGCCAGAGCGTCAATAATAGCTTTGGCGTTTTCCTTCTTAGCAGTCTCCCCCGTAATAATAACTGCTCCGGTGTCAATCTGTTCTGGGGTTAAACCCGCAGCCGAATATTCCCCTTCAACAATCTTGGAGACCGCAACTGCATTAATTAACTCGCGATCCAAAAGAGGAGTAAAATAGATTCGGCTGCGGTGAATAACTTCTTTATCGGTGATCTCAACTCGCGGCACAAACGTCCCGGAGGCCGTATTTTCGATGGTCAAACGGCTAATCACCAGTTGGGTCGTAGTGGTTCCAATATCAATGCCCACACTTGTGATCGTTTGCATATTCGATTCGGGCATTATATCACCACCCTTATTTTTGCTGGTTTAATTTTACCCCACTGGCTTTGACGCTTAAGATCTGCTTGATAACATCTGTGAGATGTGCTCCGGCTTCAGCTGGAGGTATACCACCTTTATGGATATTGGAGATTACCGTCCGATCCGCTTCTACTGTTTTCTCATTCGGACGATAAATCATGTAGGCACTGAGACTTTCTGCTGTTCCTAAGCCGGGCCGCTCTCCGATCAAAGATATGATCACCTCTGAATTGACAAGTGCTGCGACATGATCCTGAACCCATACACGTCCATATTTCACAAAAAACGGTGCCCCAACTTTAATGCCTGCTGATTTCAGCCCCTGCATTAAGGCTGGCAAAAGATCCGGGATATTGGCTTCAATCGCACTGGAACTTAAGCCATCAACAATCAAGATCTGAACTTGAACACCTTTTTCACACGTCTCGGAGATTTTCTTGATGGCTTCTGGCGATAAGCGACGCCCTAAATCCGGCCGAGTGAGAAACTCATCTTTATTCGCTGCAGCGCTTTGTACCGACATTAAATTCATCCGTTGAAGAAATTCCTCTGAGACATCGAGAAACACGGCATCCTGCGCGACAGCATGATCCGCAAGGAATCTTAACCAAGACATCGTTTTGGAGCGCGCACCGGCTCTGCCAATCCCAATACGAGCTGGGGTCGTCTTCTTCATGGCTTTAACTGCATCCGCATTGACCGGGTTTTCGATCTGCATTTCTTCTACAGGCGGAAACGTTACCATCTCATTAGCTGAGACATTAGCCAAGGGTCTGTCCATCATGGCCGCTGACATGACATGATCTTTGCCCTTAACAGCCAGCAACCCTTTTTTCGCCAATTCCTCCAAAACACTGTGGATAATGACTTGTTCTAATTCATTATTGGCAACTGCCATACTTATTCACCCCCTATTAATCAAAAATAGATGGATCTCCTGCTCTCTCGGTCAGTACCCCATTTTCGATAATTCCCAACTTCTCCAACCATTTTTCGAACTCCGGAAGTGGGCGGAGACCTAGAATTTCTCGAGTACTGGCATCATCATGATAACTGGTATCTTGATAACTCAACATGACGTCGTCACCGCCAGGTACTCCCATAAAGTAACTCGATCCGGCCATGGCGCAGAGAAGAGTTCCCATTTCTTGATCATTTTGGTCTGCTTTCATATGGTTGGTGTAACAGGGCGCAATACCCATGGGGAGTCCATGCAATTTACCCATAAATAGGTCCTCCAAATCTGCACGAATCACTTCCCGCCCGGAATAAATAGTTTCAGGTCCAATAAACCCTGATACATTGTTGGTCATAAACGGCTGATAAACACGAGCGTAGCCATAGGTTCGAGCTTCCAGAGTCATCATATCCACGCCTAAATGCGCATCGAGAGAAACCTCTGAGCCCTGTCCCGTCTCAAAATACATAAGGTTCGGTCCTGTTGCAGTTCCTTTCTTCTTTACAAGAGCAAATGCCTCATCGAGTATGGCCGAACTGACCCCAAAAGCGTCATTAGCCTTTTGCGTTCCGGCAATACTTTGGAAAACAAGATCAACGGGTGCACCTTTTTCTATCGCCTTCATTTGGGTCGTTACATGGGCTAAGACACAGTTTTGAGTCGGGATCGCCCATTTCGTCATGAAATTCTTAACAGTATCCAAAAGACGAGTGACGGTTTCTACGTTGTCTTCCACCGGATTGATTCCAATAACGGCATCGCCTGATCCATAGGACAATCCTTCTTTAAGAGAAGCCATAATCCCTTCAACACTATCCGTAGGATGATTAGGCTGACAACGAAAAGCTAGAGTACCTGGCAGTCCAAGGGTCGTATTGCAATGGGATTGAATGCGCATTTTCTTAGCACCGTAGACGAGATCAATCGTAGACATTAATTTGGCCACTGCGGCAATCATTTCACTCGTCAGCCCTCGACTGATGTGCGCCAAATTCTCCCCAGTCGTCTTATGGTCTAGAATATATTCACGCAAATAGCCAACCGTCCAGCTCTTTATTTCTTGAAAGATTCTAAGGTTCAGACCGTCGTAGATTGCCCGAGTTACTTCGTCCTCTTCATAAGGAATTACAGGATTATTATAGATATCTTCCAGCGTCAGATTGCTCAAAACTAATTTTGCGGCAACCCGTTCCGAAGCAGAAGTCGCTGCAATGCCGACCAATTCATCCCCAGACTTTTCTTCATTAGCCTTAGCCAGCACATCTTTTAGGTTTTTAAATTCAAAGATTTTGTTGTATACTTTCGCCTTTAATATCATCGCATTTCCCCCAATCTGACTTGAAGTCCTTATTCGCAAAAATCTGCCCAGTTCGCGGGATAGGTTGCGTAAAACACTTTACAGAACGTCGGCGAAGAAAAGACAACTCTGCTCCCCTTCGGAATATAAACCACGTCACCTGCTTTCGCTCGGAAGACCTTGTCTTCCACTTCCAGAACAAAATCTCCCTCTATTACATAATCGACTTCATCGTAGTTCAGAAACCAAGGCAATTTCGAATGGTCAAAGGTCATAAAGCCGGAACACAAATTGCCTTCGCGGGAAGTTATCACATCAACGAGCCCGACTCTTTGTCCTGGCGGTGCTTCCGGAAAGGGTTGAATAACGACGTTTTCTCCTTTGACATGGGTCGCACGGGGATTTTCACAGGCGGGCTTGAAGACTTCTTCCACAATTTTTTGTACCGTCTTTTTTAAATCTGAGTTAAGAACTTCACAGGATAGCTTCTCAACAGGTTGAGCCGACATCACTGACAAGCCACCTGTTGTTTGTCCAATGGCACACTGATTGACGATTTCTTGCCGTCCTTTGGTAATTGTAATCCCTAACTCCTTGGCCAGATCCTTAGCGGAGGGGGTAAGGACACTATCATCGTCTAAAACAATATGCTTATCCACTTTGGCCATATCACGTAAAACAGCCGCCGAGATAAATCGTCCCATGAATACACCTCCTTAATCGATGCTCGAGACTCGAAGCTCGAGGTTCGAATTATGAGCTTTTGGGCTCACTGCTTGTTATTGACTATATAATTTTTAGATCGAGATTTGATCTTCTCATTTGATAATGATTGAAATCATCTTAGGCTTTCAATGAGTTGTTTTGAAGGACGGGGTATAACGACCTTTCGTATGAGTAACCCTTTATCACTAGCCACGGTGCTGCCGGCTTCTACAGCTGCTTTGACAGAAGCGACCTCTCCGGTAACGATAGTATAGCTTTTTCCACCTATACCAAAGGCCAAATGCAGGAGTAATGGTTCGACATCCCCTGCTTTAACGGCACTATCTGCTGCTTCTATTAAGGAGGCAACACTATAGGTTTCGATGATCCCTAGAGCTTTAATATCTTTCAAGGAGTTTGCTCCGCTAATTGCAGGGAGAATCGAGGGATGGACGTTGGGAATCACGAAGGAATCTACGACTGTATCTGCCCCCAGCTCAATCCCGGCGTTCACAGATTGTTGTATGGCGGAGACATCTCCGCTGATTAAGACGATATATTTACCGGGACACGTGGTTTTGGCCACTAAAATGTTGACGTCAGCCGTTTTGGCCATAATGTCGGCACATTCTATTCCTTGAGCTATACTGGTAAACTCAACGAGTCCTATAGCGTGAATCACGTGGATGCTCCCCCTTTCCCTATCGTGATGCTCTGGGGCGTGATTTTAAGCACGGTCCCAGCAAGACTGGCATGGACTCGCGCCCCTAAGGCTCCTTCCGGGATCTCTCCGATGACCTGACCAAGGTGTACGATTTCTCCTTCATTAACGACAGGGATAGCTGGAGCCCCAATATGCTGTTGAAGCTTGAGTGTAACTTCACATGGTTCATAGACTTCAGCAGCTAAAGGCGCTTCTTTATACCATGGCCTCAAGTTCAGCCGATCCATTAGGCGAGCAGAGGGTATCAATCGATGCTGGGCCATAGGATCTTCTTTCCTGATGTCTCCCTGATACTTCATCCCTTGAGCACGAAGTTCAGATTTTAAAGCCCGATTGACCCTCATAGGAGATATACCGACCGGGCAAGCGTAGGCTTCACATACCCCGCATTCCGAGCAGATCAGGGCCGAACTTAACGTAGCAAGATCTCCCATAGCTCTATAATTTACCGCTCGGATCAAGCGATGTGGTAAAAGTTCGTGGCCAATCATATGGCGAGGGCAAAGTTCTGTACAGAAACTGCATTGTTCACACACAGTTCTGGCGATTTTCAGAACGTTCTCTAAAGACATTTGTTTACGCCGAATGAGTGGATGATCTTTGGGGAGCGCGATAAGTCCGCCAGTAACCTTCGTAACGGGAATCGTAAAATCTGTTACTAAGTTTCCCATCATAGGACCACCTAGGATATAGGCCAGATCATCGCCTCGTCCGCCTCCTGCCAGAACAAGTACCTCCTCCAGAGATGTTCCGATGGGTACTGTCACTGTAATGGGCCGATTTACTGCACCAGTGACCGTGAGTGTCCGTGTAGTTACTGGAACACCTTTGTTAGCCCGAGCTATGTTGATGAGAGTCTGAAGGTTATTGACCACAACCCCAATATTAATGGGGATGCCGCCCGGTGGGACGCGTCGCCCGGTAGTAAACCAAATGGTAAAGACTTCATCACCGGCTGGATAGATATCCGGGAGAATTTTAATCTGAATCGTTTCCGTGAGATACGGTTTAAGAGCAGTAATTGCTGCAGAATATTTCCCTTTTAAGGCGATGATCCCTAGTTTGGCCCCTGTGGCTTTTAATTCTAACTGAAGCCCTTGAACCACTTCTTCAGCGAACTTAGCTGCCAATTGTTGGTCCGTTTTCAGCAACGGTTCACATTCGGCTCCATTGACTACTACGATTTCTGCTTGAGCGGAAAGTTTGACATGGGTTGGAAAACCAGCGCCGCCTGCTCCCACGACACCGGCTTCCCTGACGTTCTTACGAATATTCTCAGCGCTAAGAGTTTGAAGATTGATTTTCAGCGTTATTTCGCTGTCATTATCAGAGTTATTAACGTTATAATTATTATCCATTTAATCTTTCACCCACTTCAGCATTACGCTTCAAAGGTTTCCTTATCAATAATCCCAACGATGATGGCATCAATGGGAATGTTGTTGTTGGCAAGACCCTGTCGGGCTGAAGACCCGCTGGCAACCATGACAATTTCGCTTTCTCCTGCTCCGATTTGGTCTGCTGCAATGAGGGAATGGCCATGTTCTGTGAGCTCTGCTTTCCCTTCATCATTGTAGGACAGCGTAACCGGCTGTACGACCAGAAACTTCAGACCTCGGAGGGATTCTTCTTTGCGCGTTGACCACACGTGGCCTATGACTCGGGCTAATAGCATAATCCTCCCTCCCTCTCTTGACATAACTCTATTCGCCGCATTCTTAAGGTGTCGCGGGCCAGCGGAGATAGAACGGTCCTTTGGGGGATCAGTACTTTAGAGCCTTCGGGGAAACTGTAGGCATCTTTATCGGCGAGATACTTCTTCGTAAAGCGTAGGACATTCTCGGGTTGAGCTAGGGACTGGCCTAGTCCTCTTGGGTCGAGAGTTACTGACTCTTTTTCGTGCTGGCGTTGGATCTCTAGTGGTGCGAGGATTTCATTCTGATTGTTTTCCTTGATGACTTCGGATCTCATTTGGTTTTCCTGAGGTCTGTCACTGGCTAAGGTGGTATAAACTCGTACTCCATAGCTCTGTACTGTTTGGAGATAACCGGCATAGAGGTTTCGGTAGACAGACGGGGCTGAGGCGGTTAACCCGAAGTGCTCGCTGACAAGTTTGATTGGGATTCCCTGGGCGATCCCTCGGCCGAGGAGTTCGGTGAAGGGGTTATCCCGTATTCCCAAAGCCATTTTAGCCAAGGTGTTGAGAGAACAGGCGGGCAGGAGGATGCTTGGCCAATCCGTTCGGCTTAAAGCATCCTCGGGGCTGATCCAGTTCAGACCTTCCGGTAGGTTGGGTTGGGCCCTCCCCACGCTCTCGCTGGGGAGAAGGTACATGGTATAGCTGCTTCCCCAACGCTTTTGGAGGGTGATGAGGAGCGTTGGCAAGTCCGGCACATAGTTCATTAGGACGAGAGCATCGGGGTTTCGCGGGGTAGACGTTCCTGGGGCAGCCGGGGTTCCGCTTCCTTGCAGAATTGCCTGAATGGCCGGTTCCGAAAGAAGCTGCCGGACGATAGTTCGAATCAGTTCATCATTCATGGTGTACCCCCCGTATGTCCTCTGAGAAGTCTGCCTTGGCTTTGGGTATTAAGCAGGGCAGCATTGGCTTCGTCCAAGTCAAGATGCAACTCTTTGCGGTAGAGGTCACTTACTCGAACTAAGACGTCTTGAAAGATCGTAGGGCGGGGGCTTGCGACCTTAATGCTCACTCGATCCCCATCCTTGAGGCTCCACTCAGCGGCTTCTTCAGTGTTCATGTGAAGATGGCGACTGGCTACCATGACTCCAGATTCCAGATCGACTTGCCCTGCGGGGCCAAGGACCCGGAGCCCAGGGGTTCCTTCGTGTTGCCCGGAATCTCTTAGAACAGCCTTAATCCCTAAGCCGTAGCAATCCGAGACGCTAATCTCGGCTTGTGTTTTCGTGCGGGCGGGACCGAGAATACGAACCTTCTCAAGGCTTCCTTTAGGACCAAGAAGAGTGACGGTTTCTTCGGCTGCGTATTGTCCGGTTTGAGAGAGTTCTTTCTTCTTAGTCAGGGTATAGTTTTCTCCAAAAAGAGTGGTTATGTCTGCTTGAGAAAGATGGATATGGCGGTTGGAGATTCCAATGGGAACAAGTTTCGGTGAGTGGACGGGCGGCTGTTGCTGAGGGTACTGTGATGGCTGGTGCAACGATGGCTGGATCAAGGTATTTGGAGGCGTTTTGCGGGCTCGGACTTGACAGGCCAGAATGTAGAAGGCGCTGGACAGGCGGTTTAAGGCCTGGATCAGGTCTGTTCGGCTGCAGTTTCCTGAGTCATCCGTGAACGCTCGATTGGCGTAGAGTTCCACTTCGCGGGCTTTGGCCCGGAGATGCTGGAGTTTACCGACAATGGGACCGTGAGTATAGCTGAGGGGGGTATGCCCTACCCCAAAGTAGGTTTGGGGATGATGGGAATGTTCCCGCAGTTCTTCAGGCTTTAAGCCGAGGAGAGTTGCCCACTGAAAGGGCTCTTCCTTGACTTCGCTGACCATCAGGGCTCGAGCAAAGGCGGCGATTTCCTCCAAGTGGAGGATGAGTTCTTGTTCCCCCGTTTGTTCAAAGTACCCTTGGGCCTCCACGAGTTCACATTGAAAGAGGTCGAGTTGCCCTCGGTACGCGATAATAGGGTGGGTTTTAGGGGTTAACGCTCCTTGGTGCAGATGGGTCATATGTTCCGGTTTGAAGCCTGCCGGGTTTTGTGCCTGACTTGGAGCTTGAGTTGACGCTGGGACCTGAGGCAGGTCGTCCACACAGGATTTCGAAGGCAAAACGGTTTGGTGGGTGTTGGAGAAGTTGGCTTTGTTGATGTCCAAGCTTCCATTTCCTTCGATGCGCACATCAATGCCTTTGGAACGGATAAAGTCTCGGGCAGAGGGGGTGATGACACTCCCCGGCGGCAGGGTCATGATTTTGGCTTTAGTTTTATGCCAGTTTGCTCTTAGTTCATACTCTGTAACAATCAAGTCCTCACCTCACACTTCAGAAGTCAGAGATTTAGAAGCAAAAGATCAGAAATCGGTCTAAAATATACCAATTTAAATATCAAATAATAATTAATGACTAAATACCGACTCAAGTTCCTTTTATCAATATCGCTGCTTCCATCAGTGGTTTTTATGTCTTTAACTGGAGTAGAGTCTCCACTGAAACTTCAATGACTTTTTGTTAGTAGCCTGTCTTACTTTTCACCATAGCTTTTGTTGTCGCCCACAGGCAGGATGTACTCAACGTCCTGATGTGGCCGGGGAATGACGTGGACACTGAGCAGTTCTCCCACGCGCTGCGCGGCAGCGGCTCCGGCATCAACGGCCGATTTGACGGCTCCGACATCGCCTCGCACCATGACGGAGACAAGTCCGCCTGTGACGTGCTCTTTTCCACAGAGTGTGACATTAGCCGCCTTTAGCATTTGGTCAGCCGCTTCGATGGCGGGAATTAATCCTTTGGTTTCTATCATTCCGAGAGCTATAACACTTCGATCTTGGGCCATAAGTTTTCCCTCCTTAATTTGTTTTCTTTTGTTGTGCTTTCTAGTCTTAATGCTAGATTTTTATGATATTACATGGATTACAGGATCAGGGAAAGAATCATGAACTCAACCCAGTTTATCTCCCGCATGTTATGCCCTTAATGTGTTGCAGGACTTGGCTGACGATGTCTTGGACAAGCTGAGCATCAACTGGGGGTGGGGCTGTTGGCTCTAGGGGAGCTGGTGAGGCGGAGTTCAGGGGTTGGACGGGGCTTCGTTTCGGGATGCCCAGATGCCAGGCGACTCGCTTGATGTTCAGCAAGTGACGAGGGGTGACATTTTCCGAGACGCTGGATCCGGCCCAGGTGCCGCACCCGAGGGTGAAGGACGGTGCTAGGCCCGTCGTGGCTCCGACTCCTCCCATGGCTGCCGGGGTGTTCACTAGGACGCGGTTGATCGGTTTCTTAAGGGCGAATTCCCGGATGATCTCTTCGTTTTGGCTATGAATGGCTAGACTATGTCCGATCCCTCCTGCCTCTAAGAGTTGGAAGCAGCGTTCACACCCGACATGCCAATCCGGCACTCGGTAGAAGCCCAGGACCGTGGTCAGCTTTTCGTAGGAGAGCGGCCATTGGGGGCCAACGCCGCCAAGTGGCGCTACTAAACAGCGAGTGCGCTCCGGGATGGGTATTCCGGCCATTTGGGCGATAACTTTTGGATCTTTGCCTACGACTTTGGGGTTGACGCCTCCACTGGGGAGCATCACGACTTTGGAGACTTTCTGGATTTCGTCGGGGTCGAGAAAGTGGGCCCCTTGACCTTTGAGATGGCTGATGAGTTCGTCAGCGATACATTCTTCGGCCACGATGGCTTGTTCTGAGGCGCAGATGGTTCCGTTGTCAAAGGTTTTCCCCATGACGATATATTCTGCTGCTTTAGCCAGGTCGGCACTTCGTTCCACGAAGGCGGGCACATTTCCCGGTCCGACGCCGAGAGCTGGTTTACCACTGCTGTAAGCGGCTTTTACTAAGGCACTTCCCCCCGTCGCCAGGATCATAGCCACACTGGGATGTTTCATGAGCTCTTGCGTGGCTCCCATGGAGACGTTTAAAATACAGCCAATAACCCCTTCAGGGGCTCCTGCCGATACTGCTGCTTGGAGCATCACTTTGGCTGCTTCATGGGTGCAGCGTACGGCCGAAGGATGCGGCGAGAAGACAATCGCGTTGCGTGATTTTAATGCGATCATCGCTTTATAGATCACCGTGGAGGTAGGGTTGGTGGTCGGGACGATCCCGGCGATCACGCCCACGGGTTCGGCGATTTCCCAGAGTTTTTGCTGGGGGTCTTCCCGGATAATGCCCACGGTTTTCAGGTCTTTAATCGATTCGTAGACGGTTCGGGAGGCAAAATAGTTCTTAAAGCATTTGTCCTCATAATTCCCCATGCCGGTTTCGGAGACAGCCATCATGGCTAAACGGGCGGCATTGGCTTCTCCGGCTTCGCGCATCAGGTCAATGATCCGATCGACTTGTTCTTGGCTAAAACTTTTTAATACCTCTTGGGCCTTGCGCGCTGCGGTGACTAAATTTCTGGCTTCCTGTAGGGAACATAAATCCCGATCAAGTTCCATGGCTTAGCGGCACTCCCCTTCCTAGAATTTTAGGCCGTTTTCGGCGACGTCGACGACGGCGCGCTGAAAGGCTTCACAGGCGGATTTACACGCACTTTGCGATCCAGTGAGGAGTCCACCCCCAAAGTTGGTTTCTGTCGGAGGACCGTAAAAGGCTTGCATGGTGACTTCGGCGGCTTTAAGAGCAGCATCCAGCCCGAACATGGCCTCGATGGGCGGAGCGATGAGATAGGCTAGAGGCTCGCCTTCTGGTATGCCGGCGATTTTGGAAAGATAACTCCCCGTTCGGGAGATGGTATGGGGAAACCAGGCGGTTTTTCCGCCGTCACAAGTGTAGAAAAAACATTCATTTTCCAGATGGTCGATGCAGGCATCAACTCCGGCCCGGACTTCTGCCGGGTTAGGCCCGGCTAGGATGCCGATGATTTCTCCGGATAATGGGCCTGAGGCACGGGCGGCTCCACAATAGAAACTTTTGGCATAGACGACTTCAACCTCAGCTTTTTTAGTGGCTTCATCTAAAGCGGCATAGGTGGAGTCGTCGATGTCGGCGGTGATCATGCCGATGGATCGTTGGTCGCGAGTGAGGCCTAATTTCTCGGCTAAGTCTGGGGACACGTTGGGTATCAATCGGACGGCTAGTACCTTAGGTTTAATGGGCTCGATCATGCTGACCCTCCTCATTACGTCCGGAACACTTGGTTAGTTCCGACGGGTTATTTATTTTCTACGTTTTTGGTTTTGGGCTTTTCTTCGATAACGGGTAACTTCGGTAAGATTTGTTCGAGTTCTGGATGAGGGCGCGGAATGACATGGCAGCTGATGAGTTCTCCGACTCGTTCCGCTGCGGCTGCTCCGGCGTCCACAGACGCTTTGACGGCACCGACATCACCCCGCACCATGACGGTTACTAAGGCTCCTCCTACTTTGACCTTGCCGATTAAGGTCACATTCGCTGCTTTGACCATGGCATCGGCCGCTTCAATGGCCCCGACAACTCCCCGGGTTTCGACCATGCCTAGTGCAACGAGATCATCTCTTGTAGCCATTTTTTAGTCTCCTTTCATTATCTCGCTAATTTATGGGAATATAAGGTAAGGTGGACGACTGCAAATTCTTTTACCTATCAATGCAAAAACCATGCCACTATTATAAATACACTTAATCCTAATGAAGCTCCTAATAATGCGACCATTAATCCTCACTTTATCTCATTGATAAGTCAGCCTTGACTTCTTGTGAGTCAAAATTATTCTTGTGTTCTCTGCTGAAATTGTTTACTATGACCTAAGGTGACAAACTATTATAAAAAGTAACAAATATTTTCATAATTAAGGAGGTTTAGTTCTTCTGAAACGAATTATTTTTCGATAAGTCAAAAATGATTTGAATCAAGCCATGTAATAACATAAAATAGAAAGAGATCTTGCCGCAGAACTATGTAACGCCACTTACTATGAGGGGGTAAATGCATGGATGCAAAAGTAACTGAGCTTGATTTTGAGACATTGAAAAAAATATTAGACAATTCCCACGATGAAATTTATGTCACGAATGCTGCGGGAATCGTCATTTATGTCAATAATGTCTGTGAAAAACATTACGGAGTCAAAGCTTCGGAAATCATAGGCAAAAAGTCAAGAGAAATCTCAGAGAAGAAATATTGGGGGCCACGAATCAGTCCCATTGCGATAGATAAGAAGATGAGTATCACCCTTGAACAAAAGACCTGTACAGGTAAAACTTTACTTACAACCGCAACTCCTGTCTTTAACTCTCAAGGAGATATTGAACTGATTATTGAAAACTCGAGAGATGTTACAGAATCCGAAGGAATTAGGCACGAACTTGAGAAGAGTACTCAATTGCTGAAACGGTATAAAAAAGAGGTTGCCGTCCTGCGTAAGATAGAAACAAATATTCCAGACTTTATCTGTCAATGCCGCAAAATGGAAGCATTAATGGAATTGGTCAATCGTATTGCCCCTGTGGATTCGACGGTATTGCTTCTAGGAGAATCCGGTTCGGGCAAAGGTCATATGGCTAAATATATACACAATCACAGTTCGCGCAAAGATGGTCCCTTTATAACGGTTAATTGCGCTTCTATTCCGTCAGAACTGATGGAGGCCGAAATGTTCGGTTACTCCAAAGGAGCTTTTACAGGCGCCAATGCTAAAGGAAATATTGGTTTAATCGAGTTAGCTAATGAAGGAACCCTTTTCTTAGATGAAATTGCTGAATTATCTCCGCGTATGCAGGCTAAACTACTGCAGGTACTTCACGAAAACCAATATTTCAAGGTCGGGGGTCGGGAGGTTCAGAAAGTCAATTGCCGAGTGATAGCTGCTACAAATCGCAACCTGCAAGAAATGATTAAGAAAGGAGATTTTCGTGAAGATTTGTACTATCGACTCAATATTTTCGAACTTATTCTTCCTCCCTTAAGAGAACGAAAAGAGGAAATCATTCCTTTGGCTCAGTATATCCTAACTAAATTCAACAAGAAATATAAAATGGAACGTGAAATTAGTCAGAGATGCTATGAACTCTTTGAACAATATTCGTGGCCAGGAAATGTCCGAGAAATGGAAAACATTATTGAACGCTTAACTGTCGTAACCCAAGCAAAAATCATTGACGAGCAGGACCTTCCACAGTCCTTTCATATCGGTACAAATCATTCTTTGCCACCAATTCCCCCCCTAATTCCTCGTCCTCTATCACTTGACGATGCAGTCAGCGATGTGGAAAAAAATCTAATTATTCAAGCCTATAAGAAATTGGGAAGTTCTTATGAAGTGGCAAAATTTCTTGATATCAGTCAAAGTAAAGCAAGTCGTTTAATCCGTAAATACTTACCCTCGGAGAATAGTGAATAATTTCTTTAGTGTTTAACAAAGAAACCTATATATCCTAAAGATAGGCAAATAATGATTCCAATAATATTCTCTGTAAAAAACAGGATATTTAGATTCCCCGAGAACTCCGGTCGTATATTTTTCTTAATTCGCATCGTTATGACGATTGCCGCCATATTTATGACAAAAAACGGTATTAGAACTGTCCTTGCAAAATGAACTGTTAACATCTCTAAGCCCTTCTCTCTTATGGCAAAATTATAGCTATTTATTTATTAATTCTAAATGATATTACAAACCCCTTCAAGGATAAATGTGGATATAATTCTAAAATAAACTATCAAAGCGGTAACTTCATATTTGGTGTTTAAAAAAATGGCTGGGACCTAACTCCCAGCCATTTTTTAGAACAGAAAACTCTTTAACAATTGATTGCTATTAAGCATTAATACCCGAGAAAAATTCTTCGTTATTGTCGATCGGTTGATCTGCAATAGCTGAAAGTAGTTCTTGTGAAGGAGGCTTGCCGACATACGTTCCCACTATTACACCTACAATACCGCACACCAAACCAATAACACAATACCCTAAATAGGAGTTGGCCATTGCACCTGCACCGAAAATTGAATCCCAAATTGGGGTATAGTATGAGTTTTTCCAAATTTTATTTTCCAGGATGAAGAAAATGAATGTTCCTAAGGTCCCAGCCAATCCACCTAACATAACTCCGAGTAAATTAGCACGTTTCCACCATAGGACATACAACATCACAGAAATACCGGCAGTCAATAGGCCTGAGGATAAGAAGTAGGCATCATTCAAAGTTGCACCGAAAACTGGGCTGTTGTAGAGCTCAGCGAGAAGAATGTTGACGATAATCATGAAAACTGTAACTAAACGTGACCATTTGACGATCCTTTCGTCCGTCCAGTTTCTCTTTTTGTAGATAAGTGGTTGCAGCACATCATAGGACAGGTTCATGGCACAAATATTGCTGTAATTTGCAACTGTAGACATAGTATGAGCAGAGAGCAAGAATATAAGTAAACCCTTGAGCAATGGGGGCATATAGGTGTTAATATAGGTCGAAATGATATTATAGGCACCTTTATCTCCCAAAACTGCAGCTGCAGATAAAACTCCGTCTTTCGTTTCCGGTGGGAAAACGATAAGCCCTAATACTCCAATAATAGCTGCCGGAATGACGATAACAAAGGTATTAAAAATAATACTGTAAATTCCGCCCATGCGAGCTTCATGAGTACTCCTGGCAGCCTGGGCTTTTAACCAGAAATCTTCAGCTGCCGCCCAACCGGGAACAAGCCCCAACATAACAATTATAGGAAAGGATATGGATACGTAGGCGAAAAAGCTTGTTGAATGTTGAGCAGGATCTACAGGGTAGGCGAGACTATTGACAATCGGCTGAGCCTGTAGCATGCCCCAAACTGTCGTGTGATGAGCAGCTGCAATGCCATGTGACGTTAAGAAAATTGCGACTGACGTGACAATCAAGATGATAGCACCCATAAAAAACTGTACAACATTGGCATTAATAACGGATCGGAAACCACCCATCCACATGTACAAAGCGATCGGGATAGCATAAACAATAATCATTGTCTCAATCGAAATCCCAAGTGCGGGAGCCATAATCAGAGATGCTGCATATAATTCTGCAGCAGACCAGATCGTGTAAGAGAAAATATTAATTGGAGCAGAAAGAATTCGTGCTGGTAGTCCAAATCGATTTTGCAGCATCTGACATTGGGAAATAGCTTTAATCCTTCTTAAAGGTCGAGCCATTAAAAATTGCCATATGTTTGAAATAAACCAAGGAATAGCAACGACCCATAAACCTGATATACCTAAGTCGTAGGTCGCCCATGTCATCCATGTAATCATTCCAATTAACATCCATCCTGATGCAACAGACATGCCTACCATGTAGGCTGGTTGGCTACGACCTGTGATCCAGTAATCATTACTCTCTTCTTCAGCATTAGCACTAGATTTTTGCTTTCTATAAGCATTTAAGCCAACGGAAATTAGGAATGCAATATACAGGAAAAACACGAACCAGTACCATAATGGACTAACGTCGGAACTACCCATTCTTCGCTCACTCCTTCATTTTAACTATGGTAAGTTGACAATGACAGCTTTGAGAATAGTAGGTTAATGGTACAACATAAATGATAGCATTTTTAATCGAGAATGTCGTTGCCTTGATTCATCCACAACTATCTTTCTATCCCCTCCCTTTTTACCTCAGAGGTTATTTGTTTAACTGTTAAGGACGACGGATACCCTGCCCCGACGTACAAACTCAGCCGAAACTATATTTGCAACATGTTTCTGAATTTTCATAATAGACCCTATATGCAAGAACCTTGCCAAGGGAACTTCAGGGCGGTCTCTCAGTTTAAAGACCCTCCATTGGCCTGATTCCTGCACCTTAGAAAAGAACTTGAATAACCTCTTGAGTCAACCGTGACTTGAATGCAAGTCAGATTCAATTCGAAACCCTATCTCAAAACTAACCGTTGATCGTAAAATAGTCTAAGGAGTCGGTGTAACACCGACTCCTGTATGCGCCAATTAGAATCTAGGCTTCCGAGGCCTCCTGCGGGCTTCTTTTTCTTTCGCCTTGATTTCTGTAGTTTCAGCTTCCGCTTCTAAAACAATCTCTTTCAACTGACGTTGAATATCTTCTGGAAGAGGGTTCTGATTCTTATAGTTCTCAAGAATATCGATCGATTTTTCATAGGAAGTAGCGACAATATCCTTACTGCCGGCCGCTTCCCAGTTTTCTCGATTCCTGCGATCCAACAACTCCGATTTTGAAAGCTCTTTGTAATGGGCGTAAGTGTGGTCACAGCTAATGAATTCTCCGCCGATACCTACCGAACGGACAACTTCCAAAGCCATTTTCTCATCACTTATCGGTATCCCTTTAATGGTATGCAAAATCATACGGGCCATTTCATTTTGCATCACCATTTGAGCGTAGTCCCAAGTCAAGCCACCTTCGAGCATTCCCAGACCATATATCATGTTAGCACCTGCTAACGCTGGTAATAAAGCGGTCAGGGTAAACTCATGGGCTGCTTGGGCATCCGGTACTTTGCTATCCGTCTACCCACCGGCCACCCAGACAGGAATATTATAGAATTGGGCCAGTTTTGCACAAGCTGCGCTGAAGAGTGCCAGTTCTGGAGTACCCACACAAGCTACGGTAGTCCGTAAGTCCATCATCGTCGTGGACGTTCCATAGACCATCGGATACCCTCTCTTTACAAGCTGACCTAAAACAAACATACTCAGGATCTCAGCATTATGGGTTACTAAGGTGCTGGCGAGATGAACACAAGTTGTTCCGCCGGCTAGACCCATAGAATTAATTTTCGCCGGAACCCCTAAGCGAATAGCCTGGAGCAGAGTATCCGTTGCGCCTTTGGCGTGTACAAGGGGGGCTACAGGATCTGTACTTTGAGAGAATAAGGGTCTTTCCCGGAATTTATCTTCCCCTCCGGAAACCACATACCCCATTTTCGCGGCAGCACGCATATTTTCCGGGCGATTCATACCTATATAAGCATGCTTAGTGGAATAGTTATAAAAGGATTCTGCAATGTGAACTTGGGAAACGTCCGGATCAACTTCAGAGGGGCCCAAGGCTCTTTCATAGACGATAATTTGATCCATTGCTTCACAGAAGCGTGTCACATCATCAACATCTTTTTTAAAGGGTTTACGAAGTTGTTTGGTATAAGGGTCGATCATGCGAATGGCTTCACCAAAGTTAACGAAACCAGTCCGATTTCCTTCATTGAGCCAGTCATTTTCGCGCTTTCTGCCGCATGCTCGAAATGTTTTAGGGATCGAGCGAATGGCATCTTCCACTAAGTGTGCTGGAATTTTAACGACATTCGTTTCAGGATTGACGATACAGCCGTGACTATAGAATATTTCACGTGCTTCTTCACTCTCGACTCTTACTCCAATATCCCAGAGCAGATCCAATGTCGCTAAATGGACATCATACAACTCATCGTTGGTAAACATTTTCAGTCCGATGCCATCCATTCGGGTGGAACCGGCATGTATACCTCTGAATGTCAAATAAATCACCTCCAAATTTTTGTCATTATTGAAGAACTAAGCAGAAAAAAGAGTGTTCGGTCACCTCCTTAAAGAACTAACAGGTTACCATTTGGTTTTGGTTGTTTACTTAGCTTCCTTTTCAGCCAGCAACTCTTTACACAAGGCCACTGCAGATCCGGCATCAGGGGCATAACCATCAGCGCCAATCGTCTCAGCATATTCTCTGGAAACAGGCGCTCCGCCAATAATAACCTTAACTTGATCACGCAGACCTTCGTCTTCAAGATATTCAATAATATCTTTCATAGCAGGCATCGTCGTTGTTAATAGCGCCGATAAAGCTAAGATATCCGGTTTATGCTCAATGACCGCGTCGATAAAATCATCGGCTGAAACGTCAACGCCCATGTTGATAACTTCAAGTCCGCCACTTTCAATCAGCATACCTACAAGATTTTTGCCAATGTCATGAAGATCACCTTTTACAGTACCAAGCACTATTTTCCCTTTCCCTTTTTGGTCAGTCTCAGCGATTAGCGGTTTTACAAGCTCCAAACCACTGCTCATACTTTTTGCGGACATTAAAACCTCAGGTACATACATGTCCCCAGCCTTAAAGCGAACGCCTACGACATTCATCCCCTGGATCAAACCCTCATTAACAATTTCTAATGGGCTATTTCCTGCAGCAATAAGACTATTTACTTGATCCATTACCAAATCCTTTTGTCCACTGATGACACTTTGGGCCAGTTCAGCATAGGTAGCCATTCCAAAATCCTCCTTTTTCAAATTGATAAGTTTAACCCTAACATTTTGAGTACAACCTTGCTTTGAAAATTTCTCACTGTTAAGGATCTTAATAATAAAGCCTGTCTTTTCACCCTGGAAGAGAACAAGCATTATTCACAGGAAAACATTCACAAATGAGAACCGTAATTCTGATTAACGTAGGTTGAAGAATATTTTTCTAACTTCCACTTAGGTATTTTGCAGGTCGAGCACGCCTGAAAAAACAATTTATTGCGAAGGCAACGAGCCGCGCGACTGTGCCTGGAATTGTAAACCTGAAAGGTTTCATTACAATGTGTCGTGATTTCAGCAATATTTCCTCTAATGGTGATGATTTTAATACCATGAAGAGTTCCGCTTCTGGATGGCCAAAGTTTAACTTTTTCAACGAACTTAAAGAAATCAACGTTTTTGCGATAGTAACGTTTCTTTTTCGCAGCATCTGTCGTCACGAATCTCAACTCCTATCCTCCGAAATGGCTTCAAACATCATGACAGCCACACCGATTTGCAAAGGGTCATGAATTAAACGAGGCGATATTTGCTTAATACCTGTCAATTCTATCCCGAGCGGAATTCCTGGAGCAGCGATCATCGTATCTTCCCTTAGATGGTATTGCAAAATAATATTATCCGCTGGGCAAGCATCTACAATCAGATGATGGTGTTGGAGGGCAAGATTCAGGTCACTTTCTAGGCTCAATGAATGCCCGGATTCCCTAAATCTCTCCATTAAGGTTCGACCTGCTGCTAAATCCGGTTCATATATAGAGATCTTTGCTCCATATTGAGCCAAGGAAAATGCCGCGCTTGTTCCGACTGGGCCAGCTCCAAGTATCAGCACCTCTTCTCCTTTTAAACCATGATTCATTCGCTCTAAACCTGCAGCATATCCCCTACCCGTAGCGGCCCCATTTTCTGAAACAACTCTCGTGTGAAGATTGATCGCCACAAAACGTTGATCATCAGCCATAAAGAGAACGTCTGCACCATTTTGAACTGCTTCGGCAACCCCACCAGCATCTGGTAACTTAGTAACCCAAGCACTAAATCCCAGATGATTAATGATGCTGGCCACAGAGTCAGCAAACCCCCCAATAATTCCCTGACCACAAGTCAGCGGTATCACGGCAATTTGCAGTGACTCATGGTTAGCCTGGTTTAAATCTCCACCAACTGCATAGGCAGCAAGCTCAGACAGCTTATAACCGGTCTTGGATAAAAGTTCTTGATCGTACTTTGATAGGGTTGCTGAAATTTCGTCAATGTCATCCTCTTTGAGTCGTGTCAAAATGATCAACTCCCCCTAGTTACATTCACTCATCACTAAATTACCGAAGCTCTAGATCTCTAATTCTCTTTGCGCAGGATACCGGTCTATATACTGAGCAATTCCTATCTCTTTAACGATTTCTTGAATAACTCTACAACGCCTATCCCACGCTTCCTGATTACTTTCTCCAGTCATGATGAGAGTTGCGACCCATTCCGTTCGACCCGGTGTGAAATTTGTAAGCGCTTCATCCGCTCCAAAGAAATTTTTACACAAAGTGAGTGGACCTGCATTAGAGATGATATGTTCTCCGGCAACTTCTAACCTGTTCTTGCTGACGTGGATATGCTCAAAGACTACACTTTGTTTTGGTTGAATCTCGAAGTCTGCCCAAGGTTTTCCCTCTGCAAATGCCTTGCCCAAAATCTCCAGTATGTTAGTCCCTGTGGCATGGTAAACGGCAATCGGAGTTTGACTCGGAAGGCGAGCATCAATTTCTAAAACTTTTAAAGTATCTCGATGCAAAATCGTCTCAATATCCATAATTCCATTTAACTTTAGATTTCGAGCCAAGCGCAGCCCCAGTTGTACAAACTCTTCTCTCAGTTTCACCGGCAGAGTTGGAGAACCTAAAACACGCTTACAATCATAGACGTCATCCATCTCAAGCTCTGTGATTTGCAAAGCCTTATAAATCCCTGCATAACCAATCACTTCTAAGGAATATGACGGACCTTCTAAATACTCTTCAATCACCCAATCCGTAAGCCCTTTTTCAAATAAACGCTGAAACTCTAAAGCGCTGTTAATTTTATAGACCCCTTGACTCCCACTGGAGTCCGATGGTTTCACGATGATTGGAAAGCCACATTCCGGCCATGGGATGGGTGCCGGTACACCAGAGCGAGCAAACATCTCGTTAGATACGAGCTTAGAAGATGAAATGACATAGGCATCCCCGTCAAAAAGCAACGGAACATTCGCATAATGTGCACTTCTTACAAGACTATTTAATGCCTCCTGATTTTCCAAAGCAGGAATAATTAAATCAATCTTTTTTAATATGGGAATCCATTCTACGATTTTCGTTACATCATTTTTGTAGAATTGATCACAGAGTTTTAGAGCTGGAACCTGATTATTCTTATCAATGAGAACTACTTCCCACCCAGCTTTTTTGGCTAGATAGGCCGCTTCAAGCCCTTGTAGCTTCCCTCCTACTACTGCTACCCGCATGTCAATGCCCCTCTCATGTCTAAGAAAATGTTATTGACGTCGCTGAACCCACTCATCATACTCATAACGGTTTGCCAGCACGAGTCCATTTCGTTCTAAAACAGGCAGGATTCTAGAAATCGTTCTATTTCCATCGTCAATATCTAAAGAATGATTGGATACCCCTGCTAAACCTGATTGAGGGGGTATAATTGAAGTCACAACGTTTGCTCCAGCATTAAGACGGTCCGTCAATCCATTCAAACCGTCAACATCTAATGATGCAGGTATCAATCGATCTGGAAAAACAAGACGCATGACAGCAATCAGCAACAATTCTCTTAGACGAGGTACCGATGGAAAACTTTGCATTGGCGTATTCATTTGAGGAATGAAGCTCATCACTCGAATTTGGTCAGCCTCTAAACGTTTCATTTCTTCCAAAGAACGTATTAAATCTTCTTTCGAGTCGCCAATACCCGTAAGTAAACCTTCTTCAATTAAAAATCCCATGTTGCGAGCAACATATTTTTGTTTCATTCGCTCTTCATAGCTTTGACCAAGCCTAAGTTTATCGTAAAGTTCGATACTGTGAGTTTCCTGATACGTAGCATACCAGTCCACCCCAGCTCTTCTGAATTTCCCAAGATTTTCTTCCGAAAGCACTCCAGCTGAAAGCATGATTCGTATTTTTGTCGTTTGTTTAATCTTTTCCACCAACGTTATTAAAGGCTCAAAGCCTTTAGTAAAGTACAATGGATCTTCTCCCATCGTTAGATCAAGTAAGTGTACCCCGGATTCTACGAGGCTAAGAGCCGTCTCCATTATTTCAGTGTCAGATTTTCTATATCTCTCTAGGGATTGATTAGACTTGCGATATAAGCAAAAAGCGCACTCATTTCTGCAATACGTCGAAAAATAGACAAAACCATAGGAGAAAATTTTGTTCTTAAAATAACGAGTCCGGAGATGACGTGCTGCTTCAAACACTTTGGCAAGATCTTGTTCCTGATTCAACTCTAATAAAACCATCAATTCATGTCTCTCTAAAGGGATTTCTTGAGTTGCTTTTTCCAGAATCTTATCCAAATTTGCTGTCTGATCCGTTCCCATCCAGCCACCTTCTTTATTTATAAGTCCAGGAATTGTTGGGTTATTATTGCAAATTTTATGCCAGTATTCAGGCCTAACGTCTTATAAATCTCGAAATCTTTACCCAGCTCCAAGGAACCGCATAACTTAAGGGAATTCCTCCCTCAACGTTCGCCTTAGAATCAGCTGTTACTCCTATACAGGTTTCCTGAGTATCCTTAGAAATTCGAAACTTTCAAGTCGAGTAAAACTCCAATAAGTCGTAATTAACTTAACCGAGTGCTTTAAGGTTTTAATGGAATATAATTTCTAAAAGGATTATCTCTTCGGAAGTCGTGAATTTATAAACATGTTTCCTCAATAAAGGGGCTTGTAGCAAATTTTAAGTTAAAATTTGTTACAGCCCCTTAAACTTACTGATTGATACCGGTCACTATTGATTTACTTTAATTGAATGATCTAAGCTCCCATTGTGAATTAAGGCGTACGCTCTATTGTAACGATTCAAACCATAGGGCCAGTACTCTTCTCTTGATTTTCCCATGGCAATTTGAAGTACAGCCCAATAGGACCATAAGGCATCGCAAAGGAATTTATTAATAATAAGAGAACCTAATTGTTTTTCAGTCAATTCCCCACCATAATATTCCTTTAGGAAAAATCGTTCTTGCTCGTCAGTAAGCTCCGCTTCAATAGCAAGGGCCCCCAAATCAAACAAGGGATCGTTCATTCCTCCATATTCCCAATCAATAAGATAGAAATTTTTTTGATCGTCCAACCAATTTTCACACAGAGGATCATTATGACAAGGTGCTAAAACAGGAGGATTCTTTTTAAATAACTCCCTGATTTCCTGAATTTTCTCCTGCATTACAGCAGAACCTTCGTAAAACTCAAAATTTTTCTCTGCCAATAATTGAATATAGGCCTCAATTTCTTTTAATGGATTAAATTCAGAAATAAATTCTTTTTGGCAATCGTGATATTTCCGAAAAACATGAGCTGCCAGACTAAGATAATGATTCTCTTTGAAGTCTGGAATGTGCAATGTTTTACTATCGTCAATATACTTGCAAACCTGATTTCCACTCGCTTCATCATAATAAATAATTGGGGCACTTATGCCGATGTCAGCCATAAGCCGGGCATTGTGTTTTTCTGCGGGTCGATTCAGGTATTCCATAGTTCCTTCTCCTGCGAGTCTGACAGCATAGGTCACAGCATCAATTGTCAGCTTATAGTTACTGTTTGTAAGCCCTCCGGGTAAGATCTTAATACTGCTGATTCTGGCATTTTCAAAAAAGGGAACTTCGCTAATCAGTTTGTACAATCGTCCAATATGCTCCAATGAGATGGAGGGCTCGATCAAAACTTGTTCATTCACACTGCTTTCCTCCTGTTTTATATGGAATTTTTTGTCTTAAACATCCAAGAATTTCAGGTGATTATCCCTTAGATATTTAAGCGGACACCATCAAGATAGCTAAGACTTCTGCCAACACTTTGCACATTTTGAGCTTCATCTCTGACCTTAAGTAAACGTTCAAGTCCAAAACCGATGCCAACCCACGGATCAATAATTCCCCATTTATCATCTAAGGGATGTGGTCCCATCGCACTTGAGCCTAATTCAATCCCTTTGACGACATCCAAAGCATCTCCATAAACGACTGAATTCGTCATTTCCAACTCATAACCTGTGATCCCGGCGGTATCCATGACCAAAGCTGCGTATTCTTTTAAGTGCTCCAGTCTCTGCTCTTCCGGCAAACCTAGTTCGGTTAAATTAAGCATGGTAAATTCATTTAAATGGAGTGAACCTTGGGATTCTTTTCTGTAACACGTCCCGATTTCGAAGATCTTTATAGGTTTTTCCCATATCCTCAACAAGTCTTTCCAAACGGTATATAAATTGGGGGCGAGCATAGGACGGAGGCAACGCTTTGAATCAAGCCAAAATACTTGGAAAAAAAGCGGGTGTTCATCTGAAACGGACATCTTAGCCAAAGCGCCTTTTGTAATAATCGTTGGAGTAACGACTTGTACAAAGCCTCGCTGAGTTAAAGCTGAAACAAGTTGTTGTTCGAGAATACATAAAGATGGTCTCCTTTTGATATCACGGAGTTCCTGCAAACGCTGCTTTCCATGTACGACCAATTGGTGTTCCTGTTCTTGAAACGTACGATCACGGTCTTGAACTGATTCGAAATACATGTCTTGCTGTGTTTCAGTGGCGTTAAGCTCGATTAATCTCTGCTTCTGAATTAAAGTCCATGTAATCTTCAATGCCCTACCCCCCAAGTCATCTTCTCCAACGACCTAACGCTTCGTAATAGAGGACGTATATTGGGCTTCGAAGGAGAAAACCTCCTACCGAAGCCCCTATGTTTTGCTCTTAGCAAAACGAAGTTTCTGGCGAGGAGTACGGGAGTTTCACCCGTCTACGCGGATTTAGAGTCCACGCGATCAATTCGATCTACCCCCCATATCTTTCTCATCGAGATAATTAAATTAATATGCAAGTTTGATGCCAATCCGAAAGTATTTGCCATATATTAGCTCAAAACAGTCGGAAGCCCTATATATCCAATTAATTTCGGACTTATATCGTAGATCATCTTTCTAAAATCAGTTATTTTAAGACCTCTCTTCTCGATCCCAAGTCATCATAGACTCTATTCAGTCACAAATAACTTATTTCTCTTATCAATAAAAATGCTCAACAGCCAAGTGAATTGACTGTTGAGCAAGATTTATGTTGCTTTATGAATATTAAGAGGAACGTCCTTTAGACACGTTTGAAGCGGATACCTTGACTGAATGCTGATCTGAGGAAGTATAAAAAGGAACTTTCCCCATAAACCAATCATTGAAAAGTAATGGAATAATTGCCCAGAATAACCAGACCAAGGGTTTATTGATATGATTCGACAGTTCCGGCTTAAGTCCAAGCAAAGGCTGACAAACCATATAATAAATAAAGTATGAAGCGGCACCTAGTATATATACCCCGATAGTACGTACAAACCATCCGGCAACAGATCCCCATTTCTGAGGCCAGTTGTCGAAGTAATGATTCCAAATCAAAAATGGAAACAACATAAACCCTGCAATCGAAGCAGTGTGGTAATAACGCCAAGCCAGGGAGGTCGGCCCATCAGCAGATTTCGGATCTACGGCTCCCCAGACGGCACCCATGCCGAATATTAAAACTTTGACGGTAACATAGGACAAAATCACTATTGAAATAATCGCCACCAGACCGCTCCAAGGTTGTTTTTTTATCAGGTGGAATGGCTTGCCTGACCAGACATTTGCGGTCATAAATAAGTAAACTACCATCCACTCCCAGATCCCCACGACATAGTTTAAGTGTGAAACTCCATCAATTCCTCCCCACCATGGCGCTTGCGCTGCCAGAGGCTGCTTGAAAACTACTGCTACATAAAAGGGATAGATTAACATACCATACGCTAAAAGCGTGATCACCGTCGTTAAGCCCCATTCAGCCAAACCCAAGGCCGGCTGAGTCAACTTCCCACCCCAAGGCCATTTTTTAAAGAGAATAGACCAAAACGTATAAGTGACAAAACCCATTAACACAAACATAACGATAGCACCGCCGGCATATTCGACAGCAAGTTCCTCGCTAAGTCCACGTGCCACTAAAGCATCAACACTCCAGAGCGGAAGTATTACTTTCCCTAAAAAACCTTGGAAGACACCATAAACAATGACATAACTTGCCGCAATATTGACCAAAGTCATCACAATTCCCCGTGTAATAGGTTTAAGCTTTTCAAAAGGCCAATTACCAAATACAATATGTTGCCATGCGCCTACCAAGATCATCCAAGCTAAGAACTCAATCATAGGGTGTTCATAGAATTTGAAAACTCCCAAGGGTGAAGAAAAAATGTACCATGTTATTAGTGCGATGAGTAAAAAAGATACCGTAGCTAAGATTCCGGATAAGGGCTGCCCCCAACGAGCCTTTGAACTTTGATCTGACATACCATTCCTCCTTTCATTTGTAGATAAAAGAATATCAAGTTAAAGGATTTATGTCAATTCAATATTCTAAAAATTCTATCAGTTATTTTCGACGTAATATTCAAATATGTCGGAATTTGTTTGTAGCCATACAATTTAACAATTTTATTCAAGTTGACAGCGCCTATAAAATGTATCAAACATGTGGGCATCAGTAAAAAAATCGGCTTCAGACTAATACTCTTCTGAAGCCGATTTCTGTTGCATCATTGGTGAAATATACGATAATCTGTCGAAAATCTATAGCCTACATGAATTATTAGTTTTACTCAAGCTCCACACCCGAAGCTTTAGCATCGAGTATCTTTTTGATTAAACTGGCTAAGTGAGCACCCGCTTCAGCTGCAGGAGTACCACCTTTATGGATATTGCTGATCACAGTTCGCTCGCTCTCTACCATACCTAGTCTTGGATTATATCCCATATAGGCACTCATACTCTCAGCAGTTCCCAGACCGGGGCGTTCTCCAATCAAGATCACGGCAACTTCAGGTTTCAACGCTTCACCAATTGTATCCATCACAGCCACTCTACCATGTCGAACAAAAATTGTTGTCCCTAATTTCACACCCATACCTTCTAGACCTTGGGTTAAGGCCGGAAGGAGATTGGGAATATTAGCTTCGACTGCTTTACTAGAAAGTCCGTCGGAAACTATGATTTGGACCATGGCACCTTTTGGGCACCTCTTAGAGATAATCTCTAAATTCTCATCATCAAGTGTTCTTCCCAAGTCTGGGCGTGTAAGATATTCATCTTTCGACTGGCAAAGAGTTTGTATGGAAACCATATTATAGTTTCCTGGAAATTCTTCCGGAACTTCACCAAGTACAGAGTCTTGAGCTACTGCATGATCTGCACGAAATCGCAGCAACGTATCCGTCAATGGACGGGGGCCACTGCGCCAAACCCCGATTCGAGCAGGAGTTGAAAGCTTCATCTCTTCATAGAGTGCCTTCTTGACTGGATTAGGTACTTGCAAATAACGTTGCAAATCAATTTCTGCTAAATCTGTTATAGGATATTCGTCCATAATCGGCGGGGCTGCCGGCAGCGAAGCTCTGTTTGTATTTTGGTTCTTTCCCTTCTCCATTCCTTTGATCAATTCTTCCACGATCTGGCGAACACTTTCTTCTAAGCTCATTTTCATCCCCCCTTACCTTGTAAATATCGTTGCATCACCAGCACAGGCCGTAAGTTTACCCTTGGCCAAGATTCCCATTGATTCCGCCCAAGCCTCAAACTCAGGGATTGGTCGTAGGTTAAACAGTTCTCTTAAGGTCGCGACATCATGGTAACTAGTACATTGGTAATTTAACATGACATCATCCCCCATTGGGATCCCCATAAAATACGTGCAGCCTGCTGCAGAAAGGAGAGTCGCAAGATTTTCAACATCATTCTGATCTGCTTTCATATGGTTGGTGTAACAAGCATCAACCCCCATCGGCAAACCAGAGAGTTTCCCCATAAAATGATCCTCGAGACCTGCCCGCGTAACTTGGCGTGTGTCATAGAGGTATTCTGGGCCGATAAAGCCAACAACAGTATTCACCAAAAACGGATTATAGTGGCGGGCTAAGCCGTAACACCGAGCCTCCAGAGTCACCTGGTCAGCACCATGGTGTGCCTCAGACGAGAGTTCTGAGCCTTGTCCTGTTTCGAAATACATAATATTGGGGCCAGTTGCGCGGCCCTCTTTCAGTCCAAGAGCATAAGCCTCATCAAGTATGTCTTTAGTAACTCCAAATGCTTCGTTGCCTGTTTGTGACCCCGCAATGGATTGGAATAAAAGATGGACGAGTTCTTTCGCAAAGCCTTCATTTGGGTAGTTATATGTGCTAGAACACAAATTTGAGTTGGAATCCTCCACTCCTCAACGAACTGATAAAGGGTTTCCAAGCTGCGAATGGTAGCGGGTACGGAATCGTCAACAGGATTGAGTCCAATCACAGCATCTCCCACACCATAAGATAAGCCTTCACGCACACTGGCCAATATCCCATCAACCCCATCCGTTGGATGATTCGGCTGAAGCCGGGAAGCAAGGCAGCCTGCCCTTCCAATCGTTGTATTACAATGAGCCAGATTTTGAATTTTGGCTGCTCCTAATATCAAATCCAGATTACTCATAAGTTTGGCAACGGCAGCAACCATCTCTGAGGTGAGACCTCGACTAATCCTGTGTAGGGTAGACCCAGTGACTTCAGTTCTCAGAATATACTCTCGGAACTCTGCAACACTCCAGTTCTTAATCGTGCTATAGATAGGTTCATTGACATCGGCATCAATAACGCGTGATACCTCGTCTTCCTCAAGTGGAACGACTGGATTCCTTCGCAAATCTTCCAAAGTTAATTCCGATAAGACCCGTTTTGCGGCGATCCGCTCCTGCGCGTCTTCAGCTGCAATTCCAGCGAGAATATCTCCTGACTTAATTTCGTTTGCTTTCGCCAGAACATCTTTGACATCTTTAAATTTGAAGCTTTGACCAAAAAGCCTTGTCTTCAGATTCACGAATTTCACATCCTTTCTATTGTGATTTTTAATGGGCAAAAACTAAAGTCTTGACAACTACAGGCACTGCATCTTGATGAGGTAACGGTTTAGCAATATCTAGGAAATCCCCAAAAACAAGCTCGATACCATCCAAACAAACGAGAGGAATAGAATGAAGAAGTCTTTGCAGGGTTTGTCCCAACACTTTTGCAATATCTTGTTGGGCGATAATCACTTTAGGCTCTCCCTTAATTAAAGGCAGTTCACAGGCTAGAGTTTCTGCTAGGGCGAGAATTGTTAGAAAGTCCGTATCTGGCAATGGAGGAACAACCAGTGCAACGGTATGGTAGTGAGAGTCGCTATAATTCTCAGCTGATTTAAGCCACGAAAACTTTCCCGACGTCCCCGCTTCCGGGAAGACTGCCGGTACGTTACGTAACGGCAGTGCATGCTTACTAACCGTAATTGTTGATCCTGATACATTCACGGTATGAGCTCCTGCCCCGAGTACTGTAGCATGAATCATCTCGGAAGCTTCGAGTACGGGAAAGGATGAATAAATCCGACTTTCTTGAAATGCTTCTGCCAAAAGCGGCCCAACATCCCCATGAATCCACCATTCCTCGATTCCAGGAAGATAGACATACTTTGCAACCCCTCCGGAAAAGACTACCCCATCGAGCTTAACATTCGGCAACAAATTCGTTATCACTAAGCATCTGTCCTGAGGAAGTAGAGATTCCTGAAAAATGACTCGATCGACGCATTCTACCATACTTTGCAAGCAGGTTCGGATCAAAGTCAATTCATCCTCACTTTGGGCTAAGGCATTGTTCGAACAGCAATGATTCATTATCACCCGACCTGGGGCGGAAATATAAGTTAAGCGGTGAGTCATGGTATCTATCTCAAATAGTCGGCCACCGACATTAATACATGCCGTCCCTATGCACTTCCCCCGATCAAAATAAGCAATATTTGTAGTCCCTCCACCGATATCGATATTGGCAATACATGCATTTAAGCGCTTGGAGAGCGCCTCGGCTCCCGACCCTTTTCCAGCGATCACACTTTCGAGATCTGGTCCAGCAGTTGCTACAACAAAATCTCCCGCATAATCTGCTAAAGCATGGATGATTTCCGAGGCATTCTCTTTTTTTGCGGTCTCCCCAGTAATAATAATGGCCCCAGTATCAATCTGCTCTGGCTTCACTCCCGCCTTCTCATATTCCTTCGCGATAATTTTACGAAGTGCAGCACCGTCAATATGTTGGCGATCTTCAAATGGAGTATAGTGAACATTACCCATATACGTAACACTTTTATGAGTGATTTCAACTTTTGGCACTTGGCTACCAGGCATTACATTGACTAGGGTGAGCTGCGAAATGACTAATTGAGTCGTTGTCGTTCCAACATCAATCCCGACGCTGACTAACGTTAGCTCTTTTGCCATAATGTTTCTTTAACGCCATTCTTTTTGAGAAGGCTCCTCCCTGGATAGAGATTAAGCGTCCAGTTCGTCTAAAATACCGAACTCTTCATCGAATGGGCGGATTTTCTTGTTACCCCAGATGAAGTAGTACACAATAGCAATTGCATAAATGATCAACGTGTATTCAAGTGCCTGAACTGCTGTGATGACAACGCTAATTAAGCAGAATACAGCAAGTAGAACGCTGACGATTGGAACAACTGGGTACCATACTCTGAAGGGTCTTTTGAGGCTTGGCTCTTTGGCACGTAAGACAAATAGACTAATTAGGCTGAGGAAATAAAGCATAATTGAACCAAAACATGAAATGGTA
Source organism: Desulfosporosinus paludis (assembly GCF_045689965.1). NCBI lineage: Bacteria > Bacillati > Bacillota > Clostridia > Eubacteriales > Desulfitobacteriaceae > Desulfosporosinus > Desulfosporosinus paludis. The sequence continues at coordinate 4,925,028 of NZ_CP144211.1, read as the reverse complement.
ATAGCCATTGCAGTCAACCCTGTTAGCGTTACTGCGATCCCAATCACTCCTGACAACAAGAGTGCCATGACGGGCGAATGGTGTTTTGGATCGACATACGCCAAGAATTTGGGCAAATATCCCGACCGAGCCATTGCATAGGTCTGACGGGAAGCTCCAATGACAATTCCGTGGAGTGACGCAACTAACCCAAACAACCCTGCTCCACTGATCAAGATGACAATAAATGAACCATCGCCGAAGATCTGAGCCAAAGCAATAGGCAATGGAAAATCCACAGAGGTAACTAAATTATAGTCTGCAATACCTGCAGTCAGGAAGAGAACCACGAACGCCATGACCAACAAGGTTCCCATTCCGCCCAAGAAACCCTTAGGAATATCTTTTTGAGGATTCACACATTCTTCGGCAGCCATCGCTCCACCTTCAATGGCGAGATAGAACCAGACTGCAAATGGAACTGCTGCCATAACACCTGTCCATCCGAAAGGAAGCAATGGACCGGTTGTCAGACGAGCCATTGAAAAGTGAGGTGCTGCAGCAAATGCAAAAACTACTAAGCCTGCAGATGCAATAATTGTGATGATTAATTCGAACGTAGCTGAGGTTTTCATTCCTAGGTAGTTAATGAAGATGAATAATATAAATGAAGCTACGGAAGTAGGCATTGCCGGAATGGCCGGAACAACAAAGTGTATATAACTACCGATCGCTAATGCGACAGCAGGTGGTGCAAAGATAAATTCGATTAAGCAACTCATACCCGTCAAATAGCCCATAAAAGGTCCCATGGCTCTTCGTGCATAAGCAGAAGGGCCTCCTGCATGCGGTATAGCGGTTGCAAGCTCAGAGTAACACAAAATAAAAGTAACATAAAATAACGTCACCGGTATAAGGGCTATAGCTAATCCCCAAGGACCACCTACGCCAAATCCGTAGCTCCAGCCGAAATAGTCACCTGATATCACCAAGCCTACAGCAAGAGCCCATAAATGAATCGGTTTTAATACTCTGGATAAATGCGGATTTCCATTAGTTCCGGGGGGACTAGTTGAGTCTCCGTTGTCATAAAAAAACCTCCTTTTGATTTTCAGATGAATCACTTCATACTTATCAAGGCTATAGACAACTGCCCTCCTTTCACCCGATAAAGAAAACCTGGCTTGGGCCAAGCCACAGGCGCCGGTGGAACTCTTTGGTGCATTTATGCCTCCCGAAACTTATGCTTTCCGACGATACAATCAATAAGGCCCTATACCTATAGATGCAAGTTCTGTGCCAAACTCTAAGAAAGATCTTCTTCTTATTTTGATTCTATTTGAGCCTTCCTGGGCACACCTAGAACTGAGGAAATTCACTGGCTTGAGTGTCTTATCCTTTTAATATTTCAGATGCTCTTGCAGAGTTGTTTGAGAAAAATTCCAATTGTTCAAAACTTAAAGTACTTTCATAAGTCATTATTAACTTACTTTCGATGATACTTACAATTTTTTTTGCCCTGATAGACTAGCTTACACGCAGAAATAGCTGCAACAAACCAGCATACTTGTTTGTTGCAGCTATTCTTTCAAAGAATTGTTACCCTTTATGGAGTAATCAACCTTATTCTTATAAGCATTACCCAAATGATTGTTAAATTAGAGGCAGCAATTGTCTGTAACTTTCCATAGTCATGCCACTCTCCCAATGACCCGTTAGTTTAGCAATTACAATCCATAAAAACCAAATACCTATGATGCTTATGGCAAGGATACGATATGAAAGTTTGGGCAAACCTTTGGGTGCTTTGAACGTCAAGGCGTCCTGGACTGGGCACTGTTGAACGCAATTTAAACACCCGGTACACTCAGGAGACCAGATACGATCAGCTTTGTCAATGAGAATATGACTGGGGCAACTTTTCGTACATTTTCCACATTGGATGCAGGCACTGTTATTACGAGTTATTTTAAAAGGACTAAGAGAGCTGAAAAGTCCTAGAAGTGCACCGTAGGGACAGAGATATCGACACCAAAAATTTTCAAACAAGAGCGCGAATAAGGCTAACATACCAAACACCGACAAACCAGTTACGGATAAATGTTCCATAAATTCCAGCATCATAACGTCGGACATTCTATTATAGGGAGACTGAACAAAACTAACGGCATCTGTTCCGCTCATACCGAGAAAAATCGCAAAGAGGAAGAATATCAACAACAGATATTTCAGGGACCGGAATATGAGGTCCAACCACACAGGTATTTTGAAATTCCGTCCAAAAATCATTCGCCCGATTTTTCCAAGGCCCTCAGAAAGAGTTCCTATTGGGCAGATCCAGGAACAAAAAGATCTCTTAAGCAATAAAGAGACGGTAATTGCAGCCAGAAAAATTATGAGTCCCGCAGGATGAATCGAGTCAAAAACACCTGTAGCCAACCACGCTCTCAGACCAACTAAAGCGCTCAAAGGCAAAAAAGCTTCAACCCCAGAGGGTCTGCTTAGGACCGATGTGGACTGACTTGTTAACTGATCAACAAACATGATAAACCCTATACCGATATAAACTGCAATCAAAGCAAAAGCGAATTGAACACCATGTCTCCATGAAAGTAGTTTTTTTAGTTTCGAAGCCATGAAGTCCCTCTTTTCTATAATCTTTTTAGCGAATGTCCATGGTTACTATACCAAAATAATCGTTGTCGCTATGTGATATGAGTCACAACTTAATTCATTAAGCTCTCATTATAAAAATAGTGGAGCTCATTTAAAACAGGTCATCCCGATAATGAATGACCTGTTTTAAAACAGTTGATTAAATATTTCTTAGGCTTAAATCGAATCTGGAAAGTTCTCAAGCAAATGACAATGACTATTAGTTATTGATGATAGTTCCCCCATTGATATGCAAGATCTGTCCAGAAATATAGGAAGAATCTGCTGAGGCTAAAAACACATAGGCAGGAGCTAACTCTTTGGGTTGACCTGCACGCTGCATCGGGGCTGTGCTACCAAACGTTGCAACCTGATCCGCTTGAAACGTCGACGGAATTAAGGGCGTCCAAATTGGACCAGGAGCAATTCCATTGACTCGAATTCCCAATTTGCAGAGGGATTCTGAAAGAGAACGGGTGAAGGAAACAACAGCCCCTTTGCTGGCAGAGTAATCAATAAGTTGATCATGCCCTTCATAAGCTGTTATCGAAGTCGTGTTAATAATGGTGCTTCCCGATTTAAGGTGGGGTAAAACAGCCTTACTCAAGTAAAAACAGCCAAATATATTTGTGCGAAAGGTTCTTTCCAGCTGGGAACTTGTTATATCCAAGAGACTGTTTTGGGGATGTTGTTCCCCAGCATTGTTGACCAAAATATCAATTTTGGCGAAAGTCTGAAGAGTATTCTGGACAACGGACTCACAGAATGTTTCATCACCAACGTCTCCAGCCAGCACTAAACAGCGACGTCCTAATTCTTCAATTCGCCCTTTTGTTTCATTGGCATCAGTGTCTTCATTATAATAGACCACCACAAGATCTGCACCTTCTTTGGCAAAAGCGATGGAAACAGCTCTTCCTATGCCGCTGTCTCCTCCGGTTACTATCGCTACTTTTCCCTTTAACTTTTCACTCCCCTTATAGGCCGGGTCTTCCGCCAAGGGTTTAGGATTCATGAGCGTTTCAAGTCCTGGCTGCTGTTCTTGGTGTTGCGCAGGAAATGTAGGTTTCGGTTGTTTCATCTGGGTCATTGATACGAGCTCCTTCCTTATTTGAAGTAACTATATCGTTTTTCATCATCAATAGTTAAAATGACCCATTTCAGCAATTCGTAAACACAATTCAAGCTATAGGATAAATGTGGAATATAGATGCTAAAAAAAATAATTTTTGCTGCGAATGGACCCTAAACTCTATGCTGCCCTTGAACGATGGTCTGCTGATGAATTTCGAAGTGTCAATGCCCATATCGAATATCTGCTTAAAGATGCCGTACGCAAAGCAGGACGATTAAAAGAAAACAAGAACCCAAGAACTAAATAAGCCTTAAGTCATCTGACTCAAGACTTATCGAACTTCAAGTCAAAGAATTTATCAAAACAACAACCGTCTTAATGTTAAACTATTATCGACTTATAAAGAAGAGCCTTCCATCACGCTAAATCGTCATGGAAGGCTTAGTCGTTTCAGCAAATTTACAAAACCTTAAACGTGTTTTTTCGCATACTCCACTCCCGCATTCAAAGCTCTGGCATTTAAATCGGCCAATTCAGGCTTTTTACCCGCCAGTTCCTTCAGAGCACTTACGATAATATCATCATCAAGTGTAGGGGTTACAGCTTGAATTACGCCTAACATAACAATATTCGCAACTTTCGCTTCACCCATTTCATGGGCAATATCATTAACCGGAACTCGTACAACCCGAATATCTTCTCTGCCCGGTAATTCCGGTACCATCGAGGAATTCACGTACAAAGTTCCACCAGGTACGACGCTGCCCAAAAATTTATGATAAGACGCCTCGTTCATGACTAAGGCAATATCAGGTTTCCCTACGGTTGGGGACCCTATTCGTTTATTCGAAATAATCACCGAGCAGTTTGCAGTACCTCCGCGCATTTCCGGTCCATAAGCCGGAATCCAGGTTACTTGACGCTTAGCAAGCATCCCTGCCTGAGCCATAACTTTTCCAATGAACAAAACTCCCTGACCACCAAAACCCGCAAACAGATATTTTGTCATTGAACTACTCATGCTTGTTCCCCCCTTCAAGAGTAGGAACTTTCAGTTCACCCAAAGCAAATTGTGGTTTCATCTTAGTATTTAACCAATCTAAAGCTTCAACCGGATTAACCCCCCAATTAGTTGGACAGGTTGAAAGTATGCTGACAAAGGAGTATCCTAATCCTTCTAATTGAATTTGAAAAGCTTTTCTAAGAACTTTCTTGGCTTCTTTTATTGCTTGTGGACTGTCTACAGATACGGAAGCAACATAAACTGCACCTTCGACTTGGGTCAAAACTTTAGGCAGATCTAAAGGAAAACCCATAGTCCCTGCGTCCCGACCGTAAGGAGAGGTAGAAGTTCTCTGACCTACCAACGAGGTAGGAGCCATTTGGCCGCCTGTCATACCATAAATTGCATTATTCACAAAAATTGATGTTATCTTTTCACCACGAGCTGCTGCTGACACCGTCTCAGCAAGCCCAATCGAAGCTCCGTCACCATCCCCCTGATAGGTAAAGACGAAACGATCCGGACGTGCCCGCTTGGCACCTGTCGCCACAGCAACGGCTCTCCCGTGGGCGGCACCAATCATATCACAGGAAAAGTAGTTTTCACAAAAGCCAGCACAACCGACCGGAGCGACCCCAATCGTTTTTTCGATCAAGTTCATTTCTTCCAGCAGTTCTCCGATTAAACGATGGATAATTCCATGCGTACATCCTGGACAATAATGAAAGGGGCGTTCAGTTAGACCGGAAGTCTTAGTAAAAATCGCTTTCATCCCTACACCCTCCCTAACAACTGTGCCTTAAAGGCAGCTACCACTTCTTCTGGCTCTGGTGTCATACCACCCTGACGACTGCAGAACCCAACTGGAGCTTGACCATTAACAATAAGTTTTACGTCATCCACCATTTGCCCTGCGCTCAGTTCCACGCTCATCCAGCCTTTAATCTGAGATAATCTCGCTGCTAAGCCTTTCTCGGGAAACGGCCACAGGGTAATCGGCCTAAAAAGTCCTACTTTAATACCCTCATCCCTAAGCATATCCACAGCGGTTTCCGTGATTCGCGCACTTGTGCCAAAGGCCACGAATGCATAGTCTGCATCGTCCATCAGATACTCTGCATAACGTTGTTCCGAGTCCTTGATTAAGGACATTTTCTGGCCCCAACGGAGATTCTCTGATTCCCCGAGATCCGGAGTAAGATAATAACTAATCACATTATTCTTAGGCCGTCCTTCAGCTCCACTTGCAGCCCAAGTTTTAGGACTGAGCTTCCTGCCTTCATAAGGCGGAAACTCAACGGGTTCCATCATTTGTCCCAAAATCCCATCCACAGCAACGATGACCAGATTGCGATAATAGTCTGCAATATCGAACGCTTCTTTTGTTAAATCAACCATTTCCTGAACAGACGATGGTGCCAGAACGACGCCATGGTAATCCCCATGACCGCCGCCTTTTGTCAATTGGAAATAGTCTGCCTGGGTAGGTCCTAATCCCCCCAAACCAGGGCCACCTCTCATAACGTCTACGATTACACAAGGAATTTCAGCGGCAAACAGAAACGAAAGTCCCTCTTGCATTAAACTAAAACCAGGACTTGACGTACCCGTCATAACCCGTTCTCCCACAGCACCCGCTCCATAGACCATATATATTGCAGCCACTTCACTCTCTGCTTGAAGATACGTTCCGCCCGAGCTTTTCATTTTTTTAGACATATACTCTGGTATTTCCGTTGACGGAGTGATAGGGTACCCATAAAACAGACGGCAACCCGCTTGAATCGCTGCTTCAGCAATTGCTTCATTTCCCTTCATTAATATCGCCATCTCAGACTCACTCTCCTTTCTCCTCACGATAAACTTCTAACGCTAGATCCGGACAGATTAAAGCACAAAAAGCACATCCAATGCAGGCACTTTGATCGTTCATTTCCACGGAATAATATCCCTTGCTGTTAGCGATCTCTCCAATACTCAAGATCTTTTTCGGACATGAATGAACACAGAGTCCGCAGCTCTTACAGCGTTCCGCGTTAATCTTGACGAAATTCTTCATCACACTTTTCCCCCTCCAATGCTTGTTAACCTTTAGCTTGGCTTTTCCAGCCGAGATTCAAATGTCGCTGAACCGGGATCCAATCTGCTTCCCATAAAAGTCCTGCTTTTTCAGCCCATTGCGGATTTACGCCACAGGCAACTTTAGGTATTCTGGTTTTCGCCACAAGGGTTTGGATAAGCTCTTCTGATTTCTGCCAATCTTCCACCGTCGTCCAATCTTGAAGATTAGAGTTGTTAATCCAACCGTGTACGTTTAAGTGCGATTTTCTTTCCATATCCAGTCGAAGATTATCTATTTCTTCAAGCGTACTAAAAGGGCGGAAAATGTTGACCACCTGGAGAACTGCCACATCATTTCCTTGTAATAAGGCATGATATCTTCCCACGATCGTAGCACCTGTTTCATTGCCGCCAACATCAAGTATGACTCGTTTCGATGAATCTCTCAACGCTCCCTCAATTTGAGGTGTAAGGGAGGGATTCTCAGCAAAAGCTAAATCTCCCTGCGGACGAATGACTTCTACTCCTGCTTTTTCTAAAGGGACAGCAACTTCACGTGAACGGAAGTAAGGATTGATTAAATCAAGGTCTGCTAAAGCAACACGTTTACTTGCCTTCGCCCACTGAAAGGCCAAACTGATCGAAAGTTGAGTTTTTCCAGCGCCATAGCCTCCTATTAAGACCAAGACTCTGCGATCGAGAAAATTTATTTCAGACGTGTTTTTTACCTCCTTGTCAAGAAACTTAAAACCCTCAATAAATCATAGATGTAAGACCTTTTGTCCCAATGATGCCAAAGTTATGGCCATCAACTTGCTCCTTGGGGTATCATTCCTCGATGTTAAGACAATCGGAACCTGAGACCCCAGCAATATCCCGGCCATTGTTGCCCCGGCAAAATAGACTAAGGATTTACCCAATACATTTCCAACCTCTATCGTAGGAACTAAAAACAAGTCAACATCTCCATTGATCCGACTGGAAATCCCCTTATGTTTCAAAGCAACAGCACTGACTGCCCCATCGAGGGCAAGGGGCCCCTCCACAATGGCATTAGGAAACTCTCCCTTTTGATTCATATCAGCTAAGGCTTTGGCATCTATCGTTGTCGGCATTTTGGGGCTTACAGCTTCATTGGCCGCTAATGCTATTACATTCACCAAATCCATCCCAATAACCTTCAAATACAACAAGCTATTCTCCAAAATTTCCTTTTTCTGTCCCAATTCTGGAGCTATATTCATTCCTCCATCTGTTACGAAAAGCAGCCGAGAAAAACCGGGAATTTGAAAAGCGGCTAAATGACTAAGCAAGCGGCCTGTTCTCAAACCTCGTTCTGGCCGTAAAACTGCCCGTAAAAAATCCGAACTGTTAATTAGGCCTTTCATTAAGAAATGAGCCTGACCATCAACAACTGCATCTACGGCTTTATGGGCAGCTTCAATCGGATTAGGTTCATGAATTAACTCCGTACGATCTAACTTTAACTCAATTTCTAAGGCTAGTTGTTTTATTACTTCAACATCACCGATAAGAACAGGAGTAATCAAGCCTTCCATTTCAGCGAGCTTAATTGCTTCTAAAACTTCTTTATCTGCTGCTGCTGCAACCGCCACTTTTGTACGCCCCCTACTTTTGGCCTGATCGAGTAGGGACTCAAACCCAGTATACCGAATTGTAATCACCCCATTTTTAGCCCAAAGGCTTTATGCCTTGTAAAATAGCGCTTGCTCTTCGCCTTGCAGAACTCTTAAGGCTCCTAAAGCCAAAGCTTCCATTTCCTCTTCTCCGGGAACCACTTCAATTGGAGCAATAAAGGACACCCGTCGACTAATTTCTCGGGTGATAAATTCCGAATGAGCGAGTCCGCCTGTTAAAACGATTCGATCGACCTTACCTGCCAAGACAGTAGCCATAGCCCCAATTTCCTTAGCCACTTGATAACAAAGTCCTTCTAAAACCAGCTTAGCCTTAGCATCTCCTTCATTCATCCGCTTTTCAACTAAGCGAGCGTCTTTGGTCTGAAGATAAGCGAACATACCACCCTCTCTGAGGATCTTTGTCAACATTTCTTCTTCAGTATATTTACCGGAATAGCAAAGTTTGACAAGCTGAGACGCTGGTAAAGTCCCACATCGCTCCAAGGAAAAAGGGCCTTCATTATTAGCATTATTAACGTCAATCATTTTGCCTTTTAAATGAGGAGCAACGGAAATCCCACTTCCTAGATGGGCCACAATTAGAGTAACATCACCATAAGTCTTTTCCAATTGGCGAGCAACCTTACGAGCTACAGCCTTCATATTCAAGGCGTGAGATTGACTTAAACGAGGCAATTCCGGCAACCCGGAAAGTCGCGCAAGAGGTTCCATCTCATCTACAGCGACTGGATCAACGATAAAGGCAGGAACTTGAATCTTTTGCCCCAAATGATAGGCTATAATCCCACCTAAATTCGAAGCATGTTCCCCACCTGGCGCATTCTGTAAACTACAAACAAGATGATTGTCCACCAGATAAGTGCCCCCAACTAAAGGATTAAGCAAACCGCCCCGACCAACCACAGCGTTAAAGGATTCCAGGGCGGCATGTTTTTCATTAAGAACCTTTAAAATGGAGCTAATTCTATAGTCATACTGATCTCCTACTCGAGCGAACTGTCTAATTTCATCGGCCGAATGCTCAATTCCCTCTTTCCAGAGACACGTTTCATTCTCATAGACTGCTACTTTTGTCGATGTTGACCCTGGATTTATGACGAGTACTCTCAATACCCATCCCCCTCATAAAATTCTCTTATTTTGCATGGTTCAAAACTCAATTTAACTCGGACTAATCTATTTTTAATAAGGCAACAACCCATTCAAACCTAAAAGACCTTGTAGCTTTACGTTAATCAACGTAATGTTCATCAAATTAAACGTTCTTTAATTATAACATAAATATGAAAAAAGTAATGCTTTCTGTAGATCCAAGGAGAAGCAAGTCATTAAATAGGGGTTGGAACAAACTCTAAATAGTTTGTTCCAACCCCCATTTGAACCAATTTATCGCCATTTAATACAAGCTTAATTTTATCATTAAGTCAATTGCCAGAAACTCAAGAAAGACAAGAGAGCTATTAAATTCATAATTTTGTCGCTAAAATTTCAAAACGATAGGTTGTGATAAAATCAGGCCCAAAAGAATAGTGGCTTTTACACTCTTCCGATAGACCGTTAAGTACACGGAAAATTTCTTGCCTATTCGTTTGATCTGTGCTCATTCTGTCAAACCACTGCGGCAATTGATATTGTTCTTGGAGAAGAGACGTGTGTTCGACTTTCAACGGAAGTTGTTTCAATAATTCATTCCATTGTCGCGGCGAATAAGAGCATTGATGAGAGCTGTCTCTTAATAGTTCGACCTGATTAAGTTCTCTTTCCGATTCTTCTCCATCAAAAACGGAACAGTCCAGTACATAAAACTTACCGCCAGGTTTTAAGACTCTGCACATTTCGCTCAGGGCTTTTTGTACATTGGAAAAATGATGAATGGCAAATCGTGAAACAACCACGTCAAATTGTTCATATAAAAAGCTCAACGAGTGTATATCTTCCATCTTAAAATCAATATTGTTCATTTGTAGAGCTAGCGCAGCTTTTTTCGCCTCTGACAACATCTCCGGAGTAATATCAATCGCCATCACGTTGTTTACGAATTTTGCTAAAGCTAAAGCGGTATGTCCCCCTCCGGTGGCAACATCTAAGGCAGTAGTATCTAAGGTTGGTTTAAGAAGATTGATCATTCTTTCTAAGTCCACTGGATTCCCATGAGTTGAGCTGAGTCTATAATCTAAGGCCCTTTGCCCAAAATTTTTAAGAATCTCATTGTAATTGTTCATTACTTCTCCTCCTAAATTAATACTCGAACAGCTCATTTCTCTAAAAAGATCAAGATCACTTTCTTCTAAACATTTAAACTTAAAATAAAGCCTGCTGTGACAATAAAGAAATACGCCCTATAAACAGACAAGTCACAGACCCTTAACTTGCCAATTTACAAGGCGCTTTTACTTTATTGAGCGATTACACGTCGAGCCCCTAAATAACGAGGTGCCCAATATGAATTTGTCATATCATCGTAAGATACCCCACCGTTAGAAGAATTAATCATTGTATTATTACCAACATAAATTCCTACGTGAGAAGCATCTGAGGCATACGTATGGAAAAAGACTAAATCACCCGGTTGTAGATTTGAGCGAGAAACCGCTACCCCGTTATTAAATTGTTGTTCAGACGTCCGACTTAATGAAATACCAAAGTGACTATAGACATATTGGATATACCCGGAACAATCAAATCCCGGTGAGGGAGATGTTCCCCCCAGACATAAGGGATACCAAGAAATTGGGAGGCATAGCTTAAAACCTGTTTGGCTCCGCCCGTAACATTAACTGTCCCAGACACTCCGCCAGTTTCTCCCCGTCCAATTGCGCCATTATCTTTCGCTGCGTTTGCTGCCTCTAACTCTTGTTGTTGGATTAATTGTTGAATCCGATTAACCTTTGCTTGGGCATTTAATGATTGATTGAGTGTTGCCTTTTCCGCTGAGCTTAATTGTGCAAGAATGGTCTGCTGTTTGTCGAGCGCTTGCTGAACAGACTGCTGAGACTGTGTTTTTTCTTGTAATGCGGTCTGAATCGTCTCTTTCTTTTGATTGATTAGTGTCTTTTGATCATCCAAAGTATTGTTTAAGGTAGTAATATCATTCTGGAGCTTACTGTAAGTTCCAACGATCATCTGAATCTTATCTGCACGATCAATAAAATCTGACAAACTCGTAGCATCAAGTAAAACTGCCAGGTAACTTGATACACCATCTTCATAGTTGCCTTTCAAAAACTGACCCAACGCCTTGACATGCTCCTGCCGCTGATTCTCCAACTTCGTTTGCTGATCCTCCAGATCCTGAAGATGGCTTTGTTCCTGATTTAACAATGTTTGCTCTCGGGCGATGCTATTGTTCAATGCTTGGATAGATTGTTTTAAACCTGAAACTTGGGCTGTAGCGCTTGCAACTTTATCTTTTTGAGCACCCAAGGTGCCATTCAACTGTTGAAGTTGTTGCTGAGACTCATTTAACTGTTGATGTAAATCATCTGCCTGCACTGGAATAACTGAAGCTGTCAATAAAAAGACCCCTATAGCACTGACGACTGCTGACTTGTACAACAGTAAATCTTTTCTTATTCTCATGAATCAAACTCCTCATGAAACCTTTTCACAAAGAATTCGCCACAAACCGCTAAAATCCTTGTTAAAAAATTTAGAATTTAACATAAGGAGTATGACTATAATCTTCTTCGACAATGTTTAACATGGTTTATTTTCGATTTCAGTTTCCAAAATGATGTTAACATAATAATTTTTATCAGCTTCCTTCTATACTTACGCTTTCTCCATTTTTTCGTCTGATACAATATTCCAAACCACATCGTAATATCGTTTTAACTCTTCTTCAGTAGGTACATAAGGCAACTTCTTGGACGTTTTAGGTATTTCTATTTCCAACTCAGCCCTCAGGAGTTGGAATAAGCATCTTAGATAGGCATAGTCGGGCCATTCTCCCCGGAGATACTTTACCAGCTCCTTTGCTTTCTTTTTAGCCGAAGTTCTTTTTTCAGTAATGCGATCACACCTTCTTCCAGCGGAAGTCGTTCACTCATGTTTAGCTTGAACGTTCCATACGGATTAATATGGGTATATACAAGAGGCGTTAGAGCACGAAAGTCTTCCTGAGTCATTAGATTAAACCATTTTGGATTTGACAGGATGTTCTGGAGCATAATCGTGTTGATATACACCAAACAATTCTGTAATAGGTGTAATGACAGAACAGCTATTTCCTGATCCTCTAATCTATTTGTCGATATCTCTCCACCATTGCCATAAAAGATAAAGCTGTTTGCGCTGTTCCAGTTTTCTACGACATTTAGTCCTTTATGAATCTCCTGGCGCAGTTCTTCGGAATGAAGATAATCACAGAGGAAAATGGTTTTTACTGTGCATATAATGCAGGCTCCGTATAGATTTGCTTAGCAATATAAGCAATCACATCTTCAGGAACTTCATATTTATGGCTTGGGAATCTAGCTTCATTCTGGAAATATTTAAGTAATACCGCAAAACCTAACCGGGTTTCCCCTGTCTTGTTCTAAATCGACTTCATTTCACCTGGCATAATCGTAAAATGCTCAATTAATTCGTCCAGTTCCCAATTTCTCTTCAGATTTCCCCTCCAAGCAAAGTTCCTAAAATAGTGAGTTCAAGAAATAGAACGCATCACAATATGCAAGATATTCCTGCCATTTGGCATGACGACGGAAGTCTTCCATTGAGGCCTTAACCTTGCATATCATGATCCGGTATCTCTGGAAGAGCCGATAACATCGAATCGGTGATTTCCATATAGTAACTCAGCAATTGCCACTAAGTCTTGGTAAATAGCCAATTAAGGCCTTGGGCCTGTAGCCGGCCATGGGTTCCTATGTTTTTGGCGCTCAATTGGTTGGACACAGAGCATTTGCCTGATTATGATATGCTCGGAGCTTTAGTGCGGAACTTTAATTTAATAATTACTGTTCAAAAGAGAATACTATTCATATGTTAAGAAATTGACGGGAGAGAAGCAGATGTTAAAGAAGCTGGTAACTAAAACACTACATCGACATAGACAGGCTGCCAACTCCCTTTCCATCGGCGATATTCAGGGAAAACAGCCCTTAACCTTAAATATCGATGCCAATTTACAAGTCTTGCAGAAGGCCTTTCAGTCTTGTTCCGATATTGTCTTCCGGGAGTTTCAACTCACTCTACCAGCTCCTATACGAGCTTTCATCGTCTATGCCGACAGCCTGTGCGACCCGGTTTTAATCAATGAATCAATTCTTAAATCAATAATGCTGGAAACTAGCGCCCAACTACCCGGAAAAGAAACCCTGAATGTCCAGCCGCCTCAATTTATTCTGGAACGGCTATTAACGAATCTCAAAGCTCAAATGGTGTCTGATATTCTGGAACTTACAGACTTTGTACTTGACGGTAATCTTATTTTGGTTATCGACGGTTATTCAACCGCGATCGTCGCAGCTGTTCAAGGCTACGAACAAAGAACAGTAAATGAACCGTCCTCCGAACAGAATATCCGGGGACCTAAAGACGGTTTTGTTGAAAGTTTAACAACAAACGTCAGCTTGCTGCGGCGTCGGATCCGCTCCAGTCGTCTGAAAGTCGAGACGATGTCACTGGGAAGGATATCCAGAACCAAGGTCGCTGTTTGCTATATAGAAGGAATTGCCAACGAGAAAATTGTGCAAGAGGTAAAGGGGCGGTTACAAAAGATTAATACGGACAGCATCTTGGACGGTGGCTATATTGAAGAGTTTATTGCCGATGAACCGTTTACTATTTTCCCTCTGGTCCAAAACACCGAACGTCCGGATCGGACAGCTGCTTCAATGTTTGAAGGGAAAATTGCTGTGATTACCGATAACACCCCCTCAATATTAATTGTACCCTGTACATTTATCTCCCTTTTACAAGCCGCCGAAGATTACTATAATGCTTCGTTTTTCGCTACTTTTATCAGACTGGGGCGTTTCATCGCCATTAACATTGCTCTTTTGGCACCGGCGATTACCATCGCGGTCTTTTCCTCCAATTCGGAATTAATTCCCATTACTTTTCTCGGCACGGTTGCCGGGGCCCGTGAGGATTTGCCTTTTCCTATTTCCGTGGAAATTATCTTGATGGAATTAGCCTTTGAACTCCTGCGGGAGGCCGGAGTTCGCTTGCCAAGAACCGTTGGTCAAGCCATAAGTACGGTAGGAGGCTTGGTAATCGGTCAGGCCGCGGTTACCGCCGGAATTGTTAGCCCTATTTCGGTTATCATCGTTAGTGTAACTGCCATTGCTTCTTTTACATTTCCTGATTATGCTGTAGGAACCAGTCTTAGGATTTTGCGGTTTGGCCTGATCCTCTTGGCTAGTTTTCTAGGGATCACTGGAATTATGTTGGGCCTAATGGCAATTCTGATCCATCTTTGTGACCTGCGCTCCTTTGGCGTGCCCTATTTATCGCCAATTTCTCCCTTAAGTCCAAGTGATCTAAAAGATACCTTCGTCCGGGCGCCCTGGTGGGCTATGTCTACTCGTCCGCGCCTGATTGGGTCCAAGGAGCATGTCCGGCAAGGTAGTGAGCAAGGTCCTGCGAAACCAGGAGAGGGGGGTAACGAACAATAGACAAAGAAAGAATTTCCAGCACTCAGGTTGCTATGTTGCTGTTTCTGGTGATTACAGCTACAGACATTCTGTTTGTGCCAGGGATTGTCGCTCAGACAGTCAGGCAATCAGCCTGGCTTGTATTCATAAGTTCTTCTCTCACGGGCCTGACCGCGCTCTGGATCATTAGCAAGCTTGGTCAGCGTTTTCCCCGCTTAACTTTACCTCAGTACAGCGAAATCATTCTTGGCAAAATATCCGGAAAAATTATCTCAGCCGCATATGTTCTGTTTTTCCTTACGGTAAATATCCTGGTGAACCGGGAATTCTCCGAGTTTTTGACTAACAGCCTGTCGATCGGGACTTCGATGTTAATCCTAAACACGGCTATTGTTCTGGTGAGCGGGTACGGAGCGTTCAAAGGGATCGAGGTTATTATAAGGATGGCCCAATTTGTGTTGCCCCTGTTTGTCTTCTCTTTCCTATTCTTATTTACTCTGGCGGTACCTAATGTCGATTTGGAAAAACTGCTTCCGCTTTTCGAAGGAGGGTTCCAACCAATCTTCTCAGGTTCAATTGTCCCGGCTTCCTTCTATGGTGAAATTGTAGTCCTCGTTATGCTCCTGCCAATTGTCAATCATCCTCAGGAAGTCCGGCGTAAAGCATTATATACCCTCTTGGCGATTACGGGGTTTTCAGCCCTTGGCACTTTAATTATGCTGACTGTCATTGGTCCGGATCTGATGGGCCATTTGCTGTTTCCATTATGGTACTTGGCCAGAGCTATAGAATTCAAAAGCTATATCCAACGGATTGAGGGTTTGGTTTTTCCTTTATGGATCACCGGAGTTGTGGTTAAGTCCACTGTATTCTACTATTTAGCTTGTTTGGCGACGGCCCAGGTTTTAGGTTTAAAAACACATAAAACTGTAGTCTGCGTCTTTGCTCCAGTGCAAATAATGGCAGCAACCTTTCTATTTGGTAACATGTTCCAACTTTATGATGTCCTGAATAAATACTGGCCACCTTTGGGGTTAGTGTTCGAAGTTGTATTGCCATTACTCCTGCTCATGATTGCTGCTCTAAGAAAAAAAAGACAGGGAGTGATGGCCCCATGAAACGAAGGTTTATGATCATCTTCCTGTCAACGCTCTTCCTTTGTTCATCCATTATCACCTCCGGGTGCGCGACCAAGGAAGTAGAAGATTTAGCAGTGGTTACTCTGTGGAGCTGGGACCGGGTAACGGTAAATGGAACTGACAAATATCAGATCTGGACTAGATTAATGCGTCCGCCAAAAAAGGATAACCAGGATACCCAAACTACCGGCAGCAAATCTTCCGATATTTTGTTGACAGGTACGGGTACGACATTGCAGGATGCCATCATGGACTTTATGAGCCGGACACCACGCTCGCCTTTCTTTGGACAAGTTCAGGCCGTCATTTTTGGGGAACGCTTTGCTAGAGAAAAAGCAGCAGAAGCTGCAGAAGCCAACCTCAGATACCCTGAGGAACGGCCGGGAGATTTCTATTTTGTCACGAAAGGAGAAGCTTCCCGGCTTCTACAAATGGAACCTACCGCAGCCTCTACCCTTTCCAAACAAATTAAGAAACAGGCTGAGACAACTGCCCTAAATGCCGGTTTGTCGTGCGGGGTTACTGCCCGTGAATTTGACGAATGGCTGCTCAGTCCTGACCGGGACGCTGTTTTACCGGAAATAGAACCGGTTGAACCGAAAAAGGGCGAAACGGTTCCTCCATCCGTAATTGTCCGAGATTTCGGTGTTTTCCAGGGCGCTCACCTTGTCGGTTGGTTAAACGCGGATGAATCTAGGGGATATCTATTGATCACCCAAAAGCTCAGCAATGCCCAAATACCGGTTTACTTTATCAAGGATGACAAGATGTTAACTTATTGGCTAACCGGGTTCAAAAGCAAGATTGAACCTCAAACGGTAGACGGTAACCCTTCATTTAAGATCATCATTCAAACACAAGGCATTGTAAATGAAAACGACAACCTAGATCTCACTTCGGAAGAAGTTAAAGTGCTTGAACAAATCATTGCGGCGAAAGTCCGTGAACTTCCGTTAAAAACGATTGCTAAAGCCAAGGAATATGATGCCGATTTTCTCGGCCTGATGGAGAAATTCCATCGCTACCAGCCATCCGCTTGGGCGGAGATTGCCCCTGACTGGCGGGAAAGTTTCCGTAGGGCTAGCGTGGAAGTTGAGGTTGATGCCAAAATATTAAGCGGAGGAATGGTCTCAAAGTCATTTCATATAAAATCATAATGTATTAAAGCCTTGCTATGAATGCTTTTCCGGTGAATTCGCCATTTCAGTAATCGGTACAGGAACTTACACCAATATCTTTTGGTGTAGTTTTTATCACTCACCAGGTTCTCGGCTTTTTGTGTGGATAAATTTTCTCACTTTATGTATGTCGGTTCTGGATCAGTAAATTGTCGGATGCGTTCGGATAAATAAT
>NZ_CP144211.1:4432500-4902500 GCF_045689965.1 Desulfosporosinus paludis | reverse complement strand
TCCCCGAAGGGCACTCCCTTGTTTCCAAGAGATTCAGAGGATGTCAAGCCCTGGTAAGGTTCTTCGCGTTGCGTCGAATTAAACCACATGCTCCACCGCTTGTGCGGGCCCCCGTCAATTCCTTTGAGTTTCAACCTTGCGGCCGTACTCCCCAGGCGGAGTGCTTATTGTGTTAACTCCGGCACAGAAGGGGTCGATACCCTCTACACCTAGCACTCATCGTTTACGGCGTGGACTACCAGGGTATCTAATCCTGTTTGCTCCCCACGCTTTCGCGCCTCAGCGTCAGTTACAGTCCAGAAAGTCGCCTTCGCCACTGGTGTTCCTCCACATATCTACGCATTTCACCGCTACACGTGGAATTCCACTTTCCTCTCCTGTCCTCAAGATACCCAGTTTCCGATGCACTCTCAGGGTTGAGCCCTGATCTTTCACACCGGACTTAAATACCCGCCTACGCGCCCTTTACGCCCAATAATTCCGGACAACGCTCGCCCCCTACGTATTACCGCGGCTGCTGGCACGTAGTTAGCCGGGGCTTCCTCCTTAGGTACCGTCATGTCCCCTCAATATTTTCAAGAAGACCGTTCTTCCCTAAAGACAGTACTTTACAATCCGAAGACCTTCATCATACACGCGGCGTTGCTCCGTCAGACTTTCGTCCATTGCGGAAGATTCCCCACTGCTGCCTCCCGTAGGAGTCTGGGCCGTGTCTCAGTCCCAGTGTGGCCGTTCACCCTCTCAGGCCGGCTACTGATCGTCGCCTTGGTAGGCCTTTACCCCACCAACCAGCTAATCAGACGCGGGTCCATCCATCATCGATAGCATCTTCAGAGGCCATCTTTCCTTACGCTTTGATGCCAAAGCTTAAGCGTATCCGGTATTAGCCCTCGTTTCCAAGGGTTGTCCCGGTTTGTTGGGTAGGTTACCCACGCGTTACTCACCCGTCCGCCACTAAAAATTCTCTAAGTAAACTTATTGAATTCTCCGTTCGACTTGCATGTGTTAGGCACGCCGCCAGCGTTCGTCCTGAGCCAGGATCAAACTCTCCAAAAAAGTTATCTCTACTTCTTTGTTTGAAGTTGATGTCTTGCTCTTGATTCTTTGTGGAACTCTTGCGAGTTCCTCTCATTGGCTGTCCTTGTTGTTTAGTTTTCAAAGACCACGGTTTTGACTTTTTGCTTTTGACCTTTTGAGTCACAAGCTTCAGTTTAACACTCTCATTTAACATTGTCAATCATTATTTTTACTGTTTAATTGACTTGTTTTTGAGAGGCATCATCGCCTTAAGTGGCGCTCAGTTATAGTACCATTATTGATGATGTACTGTCAACTATTATTTCTCGAATTTTATCTTTTATGCATATTAAAGATGTATCAATCTTATTTTTGGGGTCCTAACAATTTTTATATGCAGAACTTATATTAAAACACTTTATCGAGATATGATAATGACCCACCGAGACCGAATAATATCATAAAACAAACAGCTGCTTACCCGCATAGTCTTTCTGAAATATAGGTATGTCCTAGCGCCTAATAGCTGCCCAATAAAATACGAGCCGATTAAAAAAGGATATGTTGTGAGTTCCCAACCAAGCCCTAAACGAATACGGAGAAAAATGATCATAGGCACAGGAACGTGAACTGATAAAAACCATGACAGAGAAAACTTTTTCACGTTTTCTCGCCAATAACCAAAAGGGATATTTAATAAAACTACGATTATCACCGCAAAGAGCCAAATCATCTCTTACATCCTTCCAAATAGAATTGACTGAGAAACATAATCTTTTTTATGAACTATGTTTACGAGATAACATCTCACAATATACATAGATTATGACTCTAACTAGAGGAGCGTGCAGCCGAATGTTTCAACGTCCTATCATATTATTCATCCGTAAACCTTGGTTTACAGGCCTGATAATCTTAGTCGTTTTATTGGCGTTTGGGACCGGGTCGTTAAAATTAAAAACTGCTTTCTCTTCAAATCTAAAGAATAAAGTTATTGTTATCGACCCAGGCCATGGTGGAGCTGATCCTGGTGCACAAAGTTCGGGGTTAAATGAAAAGGACATCAATTTGGATATTTCACTTCGATTGCGCAAAGTCTTAGAATCCAAAGGCTGTACAGTGATTCTTACCCGTGAGGTTGATAAAGATTTTTACCTTCCTGGTTTTGTAAAAGGACGATTAGCCAAACGAACAGAATTAAATCATAGAATTGATTTAGCATCCTCAAATAACGCAGACTTGTTTATCAGTGTTCATACCAACAGCTTCCCGCAACGAAGTACCTATGGAATGGAAACCTATTATCATCAGAAATCACCCACCGGAAAAATCTTAGCGGAACAAATTCAAAAAAGCCTCACCCAACTTCAGCCTGAAAATAAACGCCAAGCAAAAGCAGGAGATTATTACCTTATCAATCAGTCAAAAATGCCTGCCGTTATCGTAGAGGTCGGATTTATTTCCAATCCACGCGAACGAAAGCTCTTGTTGTCAAATGACTACCGCGACTCCATCGCTAAGGCAATTGCCGAAGGTATCGCAAATTATTTCGACGTTCCAAAAGAAATTCGTGAAGAGAGTCAAACCGCAACAAGTCAAGAGGGACCCTCACCAGTCAGAGGAAATGGGTATAAGGTTTACTTCTCAAATTCTAACTTGGACGGTTTAATTCCCGAGGACAGAATCATCAATCCTACAAAATGGAGTCAACTGAACCTTACCCAGAAAGCAAATCTAGTCTTAACCGATCTAATCAAGGGCTCGATCTCTCCAGATCACACGCGTACCCTTTCTCCAAATACCAAGATACTCTCCATCACTCTTCAGAATGATGTTATTACACTTAATTTCAGCAAGGACATTCGCGAGGACTTCATCGGTGGAGCCTTGGAGGAAGATATCACGATTAAATCCATCGTTTGGTCGATGGTGCAATTACCAGGAATTAGTGGCGTTCGTATTTTAATCGATGGTGAATATGGGGATTCAATCGGAGGGCATATTCTCCTTGATCACGTCTTGAATACTTATTCGTAATTTCAACTTGATTAATCCACATCACATTCTATTTAAACTGCCACTTAGACCTTTTACGAAGGAAATTAAGATATAAGTCGATGAAAAAGTCCCTTTAAGAACTCTGTTGTATAACTGAAATATTTTACAAATAAATTCCAAAACAGATATTGTCTTTTTGTTAATCTGTAGTATAATAATAGTTAGATTCGTTAACTGTATAAGAGGAGGCCAATTAATGCAGCCGATTAATCTCAATGTTACTACACCCGCTAATAAATCCACTTTGTATCCTCCGACATGTTCACAATGTCCTGATCGCGGGAATTGTGGCCAATGTATCGCCTTTTAATAATTTGTATTTCTATTCTTTTTAAATGTTTTCAAACTCCACTTTATCCCCTCCTTAATTTACGCTGGCTAACGTCGGCGTATTTTTTTACTTTAGTTGAAGGTAACCAAAAAAGCATCCTCCTTTCACTATCACAGTGAAAAAGAGGATGCTTAGTTTTGTAAATAGTAAGGTAAATGTGGAGCTTTACCTTCATGGTAGTTTCAAGGCGAAATTATATTTGATCCACAGTAAACTCTTTTGGCTGCTGGTAGAATTCTATCTCATAACGATCACTCAACCATTTTGCCTTCCAGTCGTCCAAGAGTAAAACAGCATAGTTCTCATCTTTATCTAAAACGACGGTACTCATACTTGACTCGGTTAGAAGTTTGATTGTTTTTTCATTCTTATCGACCCAGCGCACAATTTCATAGGGAAGGTGCTGAATATCTACCTTGACTCCATACTCTTCCCGCAGCCGATATTCCAGGACTTCGAATTGCAGCTGCCCGACCACGCCAACAATTGGAGCTTCAACACCGACATGGAGATCTCGAAAGACATGGATGGCCCCCTCTTCTTGCAATTCTTGGATTCCTTTAATAAATTGCTTGCGTTTTAAAGCATTGGCAATGTTAATGCGCGCAAAATTTTCAGGACTGAAAAATGGCATCGCTTCAAATTGTAGCCCATCTTTTTCCGTCAATACATCCCCTATCCTTAAAAGCCCGCTATCGTGAACGCCAATAATATCTCCGGCAAAAGCCTCCTCGAGAATCGTTCGTTCCTGTGCAAACAATTGCTGAGGTTGGGCAAGCCTGAGGCGACGATGGGAACGAGTATGAATAACATTCATCCCTCGTTCATAACGTCCGGAACAAATTCGGATAAAGGCGATACGATCGCGATGTTGAGCATTCATATTCGCTTGAATCTTAAAGATATAACCAGAAAAGCTTTCGGTCTCCGGAGCCAGTACCCCCATATTCGTGCTGCGCGGCTGTGGCGCTGGGGCGAATTCTAGAAAACTGCGCAGAAAATTCGGAACGCCAAAATTATTAAGCGCACTTCCAAAAAAAACAGGAGTAACTTCTCCATGATCCACTCGCTCCTGGGAAAAAACGTTGCCCGCCATATCGAGAAGATCAATTTCTTCGTGGAGTTGCTTAAGAAGCGCGTCTCCAATCCCTTCTTGAACGTTCGGATCACTGAGATTTCCGGAAACAGGGGGTTTGGCGCTCGTCTTACTGCTCCCAGGCGTAAAACGCTCAACCATACCGGTTTTTCGATCATAAATTCCTTTAAAATCTTGACCCATCCCAATCGGCCAATTCATGGCGTAGGATTCAATTCCTAAAACTTTTTCGACTTCGTCCATTAGATCAAGAGGATCCTTGGCATCGCGATCAAATTTATTGATAAACGTAAAAATTGGAATCCCTCTTTGCCGACAAACATGAAATAATTTCTTGGTCTGAGCCTCAATCCCTTTGGCAGCGTCAATTAACATGACAGCGCTGTCCGCTGCAGTCAAGGTACGGTAGGTGTCTTCACTAAAGTCTTGGTGTCCAGGCGTATCCAAAATATTAATAACATAACCCTGATACTTAAATTGGAGAGCACTTGAAGTGATGGAGATCCCTCTTTGCCGCTCAAGTTCCATCCAGTCTGACGTCGCATAACGCTCCGCCTTTCGTGCTTTTACCGAGCCAGCCTCATGAATTGCACCTCCAAATAGAAGGAGCTTTTCTGTTAGTGTGGTCTTACCAGCATCAGGGTGAGATATAATGGCGAAGGTTTTACGAGAACTAATTTCCGAAATTAAATCCGCTTGGTTCAATGTCTTTAGCTCCTTAATCTGTCAAATAATAATACCCTGTGTTACTCATCAAATACCCATTCTCTATTTTCTTTAGGCATTTTTCCAGTTCACTATAAATCTTAGACGTTACAAGATACAACCAGTTCTTTAGAACGCTAATAAACTATTAAAATTTCATTTCAAAATATTATTATAACATGCCCTGAGCTAAATCCTCAAATAATTCGTCTTAAGTCTCTTCTTAGGTTGATATGATATCCTTAATGATCACTCTAAAATTATTCTGTAGCTAACGAGTATTACATTTAAAACAAAACAAAAACGAAGCACACAGAACTAATTCTGATGCTTCGTTTTCAGTTTAGGCTATAAAATTCCCATTACTGAATTTTTTCCAAGTGGGCATGCTCAGAGAGCCATTGTTCAGCGGCGTAATTTAAAGGTAATGTTTTCATGTCTTCCCAAACTAAATCTTCCACCGTAAGCTGACGCAAATCAAATTCCTTAAAATACTGCCCACAAGCTTCACAGGTCACTAAGTCAATCCCCGGATAATCCTTAGTGTACAAATAATTTTGTTCAGACGCTTCTTTCCATCCGCACCTAATACACCCAACGCGCATCATTGGCCATTCTTGCCCACATAAGCTGCAGTGCAGAAAGCGCTTTCCCTGAGGCGGAGTCAGCACAGAAAGTGTGGCCTTTTCGCCACAAACCGGACAACTTGTTCCTTCATAACCGTTGATCCCATTAGGCTCTAACTGTCGACCTACAAAATCATTCCTATTCTCAAGAATGATTGATGATCGGGCGAGCTGAGCTATACCACTTAGAGCCAATCGAAGTGTACTTAACAGCTCAACATCAACGATAGATCGTCCCACTTTGAGGTTCAACCAGGTTTCCCTTAAGATGAATTCCGATGTATCTTCTCCCATAACCCGATTTAACTTTAACCAAAGTTCGAAAATTGCAGTTTCCGGTAGATTCCCCAATGGAAAGTAGGGGGGAATATCGGCAGGATTTAGCTTTTCCAGCCAAAATGATCCTCGCTCCTCCCGCCATGCTCTAATCTCTTCCTTGAGTAACGTATAGGTTTGATAAGCTTCTCCTAAAGCATTATCCTCTGCAACGTCAACCACCATTTTCTTCAATTCATTCATAAAGGGTTCTCTCCCCACTAACTTTGTTGTACGTTGTAAATATGTTGTCTATCCATTTAAGAGATTTTTTGTTCATTTTGAACACGCTCATACCATTTAGCGTGGTGAGTACGTGCAAATTTTGTCGATACATACCCATTCAGCATTCCAGGCAAAGCAGCCCTCGAATCAGGGTGTAAAACTCCTAAATATATATGCCCGAGTGCCGCCGCAACCATCATAAACATTGATAAATCATGAATGGGATATGCCCAGCGGACTAAACCTGGCGGAAGCCACGGTGCTAACCACATCACGGTTCCACTTAAAGTAATAAAGAAGGACCCAAAAATCGTAATCAATGAGTTAATTTTTTCTCCTCCGTTATATTTATCCTGCGGAGGATAATCGCCATGTCCGCCGAAGAACTCCTTGGGAAATGCACTAATGTGTTGCCAATCTGCTTTCGTGAATTTGAAGACGGATTTTAACCATTCCCAATGGTGACTAGGATTTCCGACAATAAACATCAGCCCCACTATAACTACAAAGACGATTGCACACCCACGATGGATTAACCTGGCTATTTGTATCCCTCCAAATACTGTCATGAGGGGTTGAAACGAGGGGTTGAGAATTCCCAAACCCGTAAAAAGCAACAGAAAAAAAGCAATGGCATGAACCCAGTGACTAATACGTTCACCCTTAGTAAATCGCAAAACTCTATTTAAGTTAATCGGTTGGCGTATCTGTCTTTTAGTTTGAGTATTAATGCCCATCAGTCTTTCTCCCTCTTTTTATGATCCCTTTGACTCGAAGCAGTCATCTTAGCTTGATCGTCGCCGGAGCGATAAGCACCTTTTAAGAAATTGGCAAAAGCTCCAATCACAACCGCAGCCGCAGCTCCTCCAACCGCAATCCCGCCCACGGGACGAATGACATCTTTCCAGAGTGTCAGGGAAAGCGGAACCGTTGGATTGGCAGGAAGACCATAAACTTCCGGGCGATCCAATAAAAGATAGAGATAGGTCGTGCCACCCATTTCTTTTTCTCCATAAAGTTGCGACTTGGGGTGAGTTTTTCGAATCTCGGTAAGGCGTTTTTTCGCTTGCCCTAGTAACATATCGTATTCTCCAAACTCTAAAGCACCCGGCTGACACGTCTGTACGCAGGCTGGCTTCAGATTGTTTTCGACCCGATCAATACACCCTGTGCATTTAAAGGACTTCTGCAGAGCTTGATCGACCTTCGGAACTCCAAAGGGACAGTTTTCGGCGCAATACCCACACCCAATACATTTCTTGCGATCGATTACGACAAACCCTGATTCCGTCTGGGTAATCGCTTTAGAAGAACAGGCTTTCAAACAGGCAGGGTCTGCACAGTGAAAACATTGGGCCTTGCGCATTAGAAAATTCATGGTCTGATTCTCGTAAGTTTCTATAAACGTCATGTACGTCCAGGTCTTGGGCGTAAAGTCCTTCTGCGCCTGGTAGCTTGTTACCAGCTGGGTTTTCTCTGCGGAGAGTCCATTCCATTCCTTGCAGGCCACGGAGCACGCTTTACACCCCGTACATTTCGAGGTATCCACGAACACCATTTTTTTCGTCATTCCTAAGCCCTCCTTACATTGACCAAACACACTTTGTACTCCGGAGTCCCTGCGCGAATTCCCTGAGTACCGGTGGTATGTTGAGTCATCCCTAGTGCATAAAGAATGGTTCCCGGCCTACTTTTACAGAACAGATCCGCAATTTCTTTAATTTTAGACGCCGGAATTCCTGTAATTTTTTCAGCAGTTTCAAAGGTATACCGGGAATATTTATAACAAAGGTTTAAGGCGTGCTTAATGCTAGAAAAGGATGAGTGAAAGTTTTCGCAATTGGTAATTCTCCGAATATTGATATTATTCTATCCTCCTTTTAAGTCCATGTCTTCATTATGTTCATTAAGTAAATAAAGAAAAGTTAATGTAAATAGAAAATGCCTCCTTTTCAGGAGGCAGCAAGCACTTAATTACGAATAGGATAAAACAATTTGACCGGTCTTCCAACTGTCCCATATTTTAACTCGGTGGCCAAAACTCCGCACATTTCTAAATAATCCAAATAACGGCGAACTGTAACCCTCGTAAGTTTAACACCCTCGGCAACCTTTTCAGCCGAGACATGCTCAGGCGTTTCCAATAAAAACGCTAGAATTTGTTTCAGGGTAACGACATTTAAACCTTTCGGTAAATCCTCTTGCACCCTATATTTCTGTTCATAAACGTTAATTAAGCTTAGATGTGTCCCGGAATTTGATTCTTTAATTTCAAGACTATCGTCAGACGGTCTTACCTCCTCAGCTTGGAGCATTGCTGCCCCTCTGTCCCTATCAACAGTCACTTTACTCATTTCGTCTGCAATATTGCTTAGCCGCTCGACCATCTGGTTAAAAGCGGCAGCTAAATCCCCGATCTCTTTGGATCCAGTAACATTAACCTTTTCAGTCGCATGTCCTGTTGCTACATCTCGTGTACCCAAAGTAATCTCATGAAGGGGCCGGATAATCATTTTTTGGATAAAAAACCATGTTAACAAAATCACCATCAACGTCAGCCCTAAACCCAAAACACTGAGTCGGATCAACGAATTTACTACGAAGGACTGGGTGTAGCTTTTAGATATTCCAACATAAAAAATCCCTATTATATCTCCCTGATTATCTCGAATTGGCTCATAAGCAGTTTGAAACAGCTGACCCACAACATTGGCTTCTCCAAGATAGATTTGGCCGTTTTTCAAAACAGTCTGAGCTACAGCGTCGGAAACTTTAGTTCCAATCGCTCGTTCTCCGTTAACTCCACGCACCGTCGTGGCTGTACGAGTATCTCCAAGAAATAGGGTGACCGTATCACCCGTCAGTTCTGATAAATGATCCACTAGGTTTGTTTGATATGAAATTAAAACGTCTCCCTTATACAAAGTTCCTGCTTTTATCTGCCACTGCCCAGGAATACTAACGTTAATAATTTCCATGCAAGTTGCTAGATCCGTCTTCGCTTTCACGATAGCAGCCTCCACAGCTCGTTCCTTCATGTACCACCCGAAAACAAAAATGAAACTCGTCGCTAAAAGAATCAGAGAACCAAGCATAAGCAAGACAATTTGATGTTTAAGTGAACGCACCTCAACCCCTCCTCATGAGAAAGGCAATTTCCTTATTCTTTTGATATGATTTAATTCCACTATTATACTCGTTTTCCAAATGAGTATTTTTTAATCGGAGCTTTTTTTAGGGCAGGAATTGAGCATCTTCACGTGGAATTCATTAGTTAACAACCGCGGAAAAAGGAGGGTGCTAACCATGTCTTTGTTTCAGGTGCTCTATGAAATTCTAAGTCAAAACGGCTGGGATTTTGACTTTGACACGAAGAATGAAATCATCAAACTTGAGATTCGAGGGGTTAACGCTAATTTTCATGCTTTTCTTTTAGTTGATGAAGAGCAAGAATCCTTACTTTGCAATACACATATTAATCAGAAAATTCCTCATGCCAAACGCCTTGTCGTATGTGATTTCATGAGCCGCGTGAATTATGAACTTGCTAACGGTAATTTTGAAATGGATATGGATAACGGTGAAATCCGTTTTCGCACGTTTCTGGATCTTGCCGATGCAGAGCCCTCCAAAGATCAGATTTTAAACATAGTCTGGAACGGTGTTCTCGGTTTTGACACTTACTATCCTGGTTTAATGAAACTTGTCTATGAAGACTATAGTGCTGAAGAAGCTGCAGCATATTGCAATGAAGAAAATGCTTAACGAAAATAAAGAAAACTTGGCTGGCGCCCGAAGACACTGTCTTCGCACTTGTTAGCCTTGGCGAAGGCGGCTGCCTTAGTTGCCCATATGCTTCAGACGAAGACACTGTCTTCGCACGAATTAACCTTCTTGCAGTATACAACAAAGTTATACTTTCAGATTAGTACTAAAAAGGAGTGGCAAATTTGCCACTCCTTCACTATGCAGTCATGGGCACAATATAGATCAGCATCATAATAAAATGGACCAGACTCCCCACCGCAATAAAGAGATGAAATATCTCATGAAATCCAAACCGTTTAGGAAAAAAATCAAAGATTTTAGTCGCATAAATAACCGCACCTATAGTATAAGCTACGCCGCCTACGGCCATAAGGATGATTGCACCTTTGGGGAGGTGATGAATGAGCTGCAAAAAAGGTACTAAGGCAATCCATCCTAGGGAAACATAAAAAGCCGTTGATACATACCGAGGAGCATGGATGAGCCATAATTTTAAGGCCATTCCAATTAACGCCAAAACCCAAACGGATATAAGCATTGCCCAACGCCAAGCCCCTGCAAGGCCAAAATAAAAGACCGGGGTATAGGAGCCTGCAATAAGAAAATAGATAGCAATATGATCAATTTTCTTTAAGAGAAGCTCCTTTTTGGGAGTCGTTCGAACCCAATGATAAACAGAACTCGCCCCATAAAGCATAATCACACTAATACCATAAATCGTCATAGTAATGAGTTTAGAGATATTGTCTTTGCAATTAATGATCAAGAATATAAGACCAACAATAGCTGCCATAAAAGGGACAAAATGTGTCCACGTGTTGACTGGTTCTTTCATCTTTAAACTCATTGGAAAGCCTCCTAAACCTATGTATGTTTACTGGCTATAATTGTAAACCTTACCTAAAGCAAAATCAACATCACAACCTGTAGGTATTCATAATGGTTCTTGAGTTTAACAAACTTACAAAAAAGGTAAGCAATTTATATTGTAGCAATAATTACCTGAGTAATAACAGCGCTCTAAGACATAATAAGAATGTTCCAGTACACAAACACATTTTAAAGGAGGGTTCCTATCATGGCAGGAGAAAGAAATACAAACACACCAGCAGCTCAAGGTGCTTCACAACAATTGGATCAATTCAAGTATGAAGTTGCGAATGAAATGGGACTCCAACTCGGCGGTGACCGCACTAGTCGTGAAAACGGTTCTGTCGGCGGTCAAATGACCAAACGCATGATTCAATTCGCTGAAGAGCATCTCAAAGGCGGAGCAAGAATCTAACGTTTAGCCAGCTAACATGGCATCTAAACAAGAAGGATATCGTAAGATATCCTTCTTGTTAATTTTACTCTTAAATAACTATAATTTTAACACCCCCTGAACACAATAAACATTATGCAATGAAGTTACGAATAGCAAAAAAGGAGCTTTTCGCTCCTATTTAATCGTACCATCAGTTTCTTCCAAGTGTTTTTTCTTTGAGGCCAGTTGAGCTTTAACATCTTTAATTTGGTGCGCCGAAAGTTCTTCAGCATTTTCCTCTAAGAATTCTTCATTTTTATGAATGTTTTGGATGGTTAATTCCAGCTTTTTTAGGTCTTCAAATTTATCCTTATTGCCATCTTTTCTGGGCATGCTCTTCACCTCAAAGCTAGTTTATCCAAAACAGAAGGATTCATCCAAATAATCTTCTCGGTCCAAAAGCTCTGCAATTAGCAGCTTTTCCATTCTTTCCAACAAACAATACCGGCTAAAATCAGAATAAAAAAATCCCTAAGTACATAGTAAAGGCTAATTTTCTCTGGCCCGCCAAATCCAAAACATCCACAGCCATAGGGTAGAACATTACTATAGTTTAGAGTTATTTGAATAAGAAAAACTAAAGACAGCAAAAGTAAAAAAATACTGGAATACTTCGATTTCCAATTTAAAACTAAGGATAAACCTGCTAATATTTCCAACCAAGGAAATACAATGGCAATCAATAAAGCTATTAATGCCGGCAAAAAGGGATAATAAGCCAAAATAGTTGCTTTAAAAAGGTACAAGTTAAAAAGCTTTGACCCTCCCGCGAATATGTAAATTCCCGCAAGCAGTACTCTTAATATCAATTTGTTCCACCTGTTTCTTGAAAAAATTTCTTATACTCCTCAACGGTTTCAAAACCTCCGGTAATACCTTTAACTAATTTATGATTATTATAGACGAAAATCGAAGGGGTCCCCTGTATTTGAAACTCTTTGCGCAAATAATCATATTTTTGCACATCGACTTTGACAATAGTTTTGATCGTAAGTTCCTTCACTGCCTGTATCAACTTAGGTTCGGACTTAATACATTGTTCACAGGTTGGCGAATAAAAATAGACATAAAAATTCTCACCACTATCTATTTTTTGTTGTAATTGATTGGGGGTAATATCCGGTATCTGGTTTGTTTTGAACATTTGTGATTGCCACAAATAAATTCCAACGGATAATAATATTCCTACAATGAATATTACAAGAAATATTCGTTTCATCCCACCACTCCCCCACTTTGTAAACTTAATTTTCTATTCTTTCCAAGGGACGTTATACCAGTCTGTCTCCCCTCAATTGACGTGCAATGATTAGGATTAATAACACACCATCTGTTAACCAATTCCTAGTTGAGACGTATACAAGTTAGTATACCATAATGAGCAAAGATTCTTGCTCATTATATATCCTTCATTTCCTTGATATTCAATGCACATAGACAAATTCCTTTTTAAGTCCAATAAGGACAATAATAAATACATTATACTTAAAGACAGCTTCCTAAAGGAGACTGCTCATCAATGGATAATCTTCATTTTCAATGACACCTCCAGTAATTGGACGGAGCCTGCTATTAAGGAATGCCGACCTGAAAACGGCAGAAGAACCGAATTTTGCCCTAATTACGTCAACTGCACTATCAACCTTACGTCGTTTATCGAAATTCTTGCCAAATAAAGAAGTTTGATAGAAGTCGTTTTGGCAAAGCTCCGATACGCGCAGCCCCATATGTCTAAGGGGTTGACCGTTCCATAATTCATCGAAAAGCTGGCAGGCTATTTCCCAAATTTCATCGGTGCAATCAGTGGCGTTATAGAGCTTTCTTTGATGTGAACAACCATAAAATTCATTCGTTTGAAATGATACTGATACCAGCCGAGCCAATATATTAGCTTGACGCAGTCGAGCACTTACTGATTCGACGAGTGAAAGAAGTACGTGATAGGCATTTGTTCGGTCTTCTATATCAAAGGGAATCGTCGTAGAATTCCCCATGCCTTTTACTTCAATGGTATCCCCTGTTCGGACAGGAGAATAATCTATGCCGTTTGCGTAGTTCCAGACGAGAACCCCATATGACTTTAGAAACAGTTTAATCAGTTTCAAGTCAAAATTAGCAAGTTCTCCAATCGTTCGAATCCCTCTAGATCTAAGCTTTTGAGAGGTCGCTCTTCCGATCATGAAAAGTTCCTCGATCGGTAAAGGCCACATTTTAGTTGGTACTTCTTCAGGGAAAGATCGTATGGACCATATCTGGCTTCTTAAGCTCTCCAGCCATCTTAGCCAAGAGCTTATTCGTGGAAATTCCGATATTCGCTGTAAAGCCTAGTTCATTTTTTATCTTGTCCTTAATTTCGTGGGCGGTTTTAACGGGATTGTTGGAATGCAGCCCCATTCCTGAAAAATCCAGAAAACACTCATCGACGGAAAACCGCTGAATGGATGGACTATATTCCCTGAGAATCTCGACCATGGCATCACTACACTGACGATAAAGAGCATAATTCGGACGCACAATCATAAGATCAGGGCACTTTTGGCAGGCCGAATAAAGCGTTTCACCAGTCGTAATGTTAAATCTTTTAGCCGGTATTGATTTTGCAAGCACAATACCATGACGAGTGGTTGGATCACCCCCAACGACCGACGGAACTGTCCTTAAATCTAGTGGGTCTCCATGTTGGAGTCGGTATGAAGCTTCCCATGATAGGTAGGCTGAATTCGCATCAATATGGAAAATATATTGTTTCGCCATCGATTTACTCCTCCTATTACTGGACATTTATTCTCACAGTACATTCATTTGGATATTATACGAACTTATGTTCTATTATACTCATATCCATTATGAACATCAATGAGTGCTCAGCCACAGAGGTTGACATCGAAAGGATAAACGATTAGTATTTTTTTTAAAAGCAATGAAAGAGGCATTTAGCGTGGAACAAACTATACCAACAAGAGACCAAGCCTATGATCTTCTGACTAAGTATAATAAAACTGACAGCCTGATCATGCACGCCATGGCTGTTGAAGCTGTCATGCTTCATTTTGCCGATATTCTTGGAGAACCTGATAAGGAAAAGTGGGGCATCATCGGATTGTTACACGATGTCGATTATGAAATGTACCCTGAACAACACTGCACAAAAGCCCGGGAAATACTGACAGAACACAACTTGCCCGAAGACTATATCCATGCCGTGCAAAGTCATGGTTGGGGATTATGCTGTAATGTCGAACCTATACATAGAATGGAGAAACTATTATTCACCATCGATGAATTAACGGGTTTAATTGCTGCAACTGCTCTCCTGCGGCCAAGCAAGAGCATTCTCGATCTGGAGGTCAAATCTGTTAAAAAGAAATGGAAACAGAAAAGCTTTGCAGCAGGAGTAAACCGTGAAGTCATTGAACAAGGCACAAAAATGTTGGGGATGGAGCTTGACTATATCATCGGAGAAACAATCAAAGGAATGCAAAATGTGGCGGAGGGTATTGGATTAAAAGGAGACCTTTAAAATATTTGGCTATAGCAAAATATACATAAACTCGTACACGTCTGGCAATATTACACCTGGAGGTGATTTTATGGCAATGCCAAATTTGAAATGTACAGTAGATACCTGCCATTACTGGGGAACCGGTAACCATTGTGCCGCAGACGGTATCGAGGTAAATAACCAAAGCAACAAAGCTCATACTTCTGATGATACAATCTGCCAAACATTTAAACCTCAAGGGTAAATAATTTCGATAAAGGTTGCCGTTTTGACGAGGCCACTGAAAAAGTCCCTGTATTATATGCTTTTAAAAAGAGCTAGAATTACTGGTTATAAGGTAATTCTAGCTCTTTTTTGATATAATTAAGGTAGCAAATCAAGTTTTTGGCGCTGCTTCTTATTCGCTCGGCAGCCGCTTAATTTGAAGGATTTATTATTAAAGCTCCGACGGACAAATCCGTCAGAGTCTTTAATTTTCCGGGGGCTTCACCCGCCGCTTAAGATAATGCCGGGGTAATCTGCAAACTCACGAATTGTCATTCTTTTTTTCTTCCGGTAACTCATAACCGTTTGTCCCAGGCGATGATAGCTCATACTATCTCCCTTTCCACAATAACGCGCTTTTTCCCCAATTTGTACTGACATAATGTATTTCCAAGAGAAAGCCTGTAATTTATTATTTAACTATAATATAATAATTTCTGTGCGTTATATTGTACCATGTATTTTATAGCACACAAACACTTGGAGGTATCTGATGCAATTAGGAATTATCCGTTATGGTTCTTTAATTTTAGGAGTATTTGCCCTATCTACTTCAGCGATTTTTGTAAAACTGGCTGATGCTCCCTCCTCAATCACTGCTTTCTATCGCCTTTTCTTTGCAGTGCTGATACTGCTGCCGCTTTTAGTCTTCAAAAGAGAAAACCGGCAAGCTCTTTTCTCTTTGTCTAAGAAACAATGGGGATTAGGGTTCCTATCAGGCTTGTTTTTGGCAATCCACTATGTGTTATGGTTTGAATCCCTGAACTACACATCCGTCGCAAGTTCAACCGTTATCGTCACATTGCAGCCTCTGTTTTCATTTGCCGGGGGACACTTCCTGTTTAAGGAACGAGTCAGTAAGAGCGTAATCGCCAGCTCTTTGATTTCCATGATTGGCTGTATTATTATCGGTTGGGGAGACTTGCAAATCAATTATCAGGCTTTATGCGGGGATGTTCTTGCCTTTATAGCTGCCGGGATTATAACTGCCTATTTTTTTATCGGGCAGCACATGCGAAAACAATTGCCGGTTGTTCCTTATTCAATCTTAGGCTATACAGGCAGCGCATTTTTCCTGGCAATCTATGCGCTGAGCCGGCAGGTGTCTTTCACTGCTTATCCTCTGCAGACATGGAAAGCCTTTATCGGTTTAACCGTAATTGCGACGATTTTGGGACAAATGGTTTTTAACTGGCTGCTGAAATGGTTGAGTACAGCGGTTATCTCCATGAGTATGCTGGGAGAAATAATCGGAACCTGCATTCTTGCTTATTTCATTTTAGGAGAGGTTATCTCTTGGCGGCAGGGAGTGGGCATAGTAATCACATTAGTTGGCCTCGCCTTATTTTCATTTCATAAAAGCAAGACAAAAATAGAACAATACAATTGCTCTGCTTAAACCAACTTATTTATTCATCTTCGTTTCACAGTATATAGAATTGGAGGTATTTTATATGGAGAAGATTAATGTCCAAGAAAAACTTAGCCTTTTCAATGAATACTGGAGTCCCAGAATTATCGGGGTAGTCAATGAGTCCTATGTAAAGTTGGCCAAATTTAAAGGAGATTTTATCTGGCACACTCATGAAAATGAGGATGAAATGTTTTACGTACTTAAGGGAGTATTGACAATTAAGTTTAGAGAGAAAGATGTACTGCTCCATGAAGGGGAATGCATAGTAATCCCCAGAGGAATCGAGCATATGCCTGCTGCCGAAAAAGAGGTTCAGGTAATGCTTATTGAAGCGAAGACTACTTTAAATACAGGCAATGTAATAAATGAGAGAACAGTAGAAAGCCTTGAAAAAATTTAGGCATTGCATTACTTAAAAAATCATTTCTCAGGTGAAATATGGAGAAGAAAAACCTGCCATTAGGGCAGGCTTTAAAGTTTAGTTGATAGGGCGACTTTTATGCCGCAGCGCAGCCGGTTGTAATACCAACAGCCGGAAATCGGCGTCTTACCATTTTCACGGCAGATATTGCATACTACCGGAAATAATACTTTATTTCCTTTGTATCAAGTTTGCGATTAAGAACAAAATCCAAATATGCAAAGGATAAAACGCATAAAAGAAATATTTTAGACCTTTTCCCCTTTCGCCGTTATAGGAAAGCATCAACGGAAGGGCTATTATCATCATCCATTGGTAATTCCCATAGAACAGATTTTGAGCTGTGAATCCGCCTAAACCTGCGCTTGCAAACATTAAGACGGAAAAGATGATATACATAACTGAAAATTTTAGGCGATTATTTCTAAAAACATACATAAAAATGCCAAGTACTATAAAAATAAGCGCTCCTTCACTTGTTAGAAGATTTGGGATTAACCCGTTTGCCAAGTACGCATAGGCTTTCGATAGAGCCTGAAACCGTGTGAAAAGCAGAAAACTGACTATCTGAATCACGACAAAGCCAATCCATAATAGAACTTTCTGGTTTATAGTACTTTTTCAAAACAAATGTACTTGTTTTCACATGATTTCCTTTTAACACGCGAGTCAATATCATCTCTCCATTCGCCGTTCATTCAAGATCCACTGTGGACATCCGCTCTGACGTAGTATACGATGCAAAAGATTAGCGAGACAAAAAAGGTAAGTGCTAGGATAACCAGCGCAGGGGGCGCATAAGGGTTCGGGCTGGAATTTTGGGCTATGCCTTGGGCTAGTTGCCGGACAGGCCAATAAGGAACCAACCAGGGAAAAAGGATACCACTTAGGCCATGTCCAGCTTCACCGATAACTGTGATGACTGTGACAAACACCCCTAAAACTGTCATAGGAATAACACTTTTTCCGACCATACTTAAAGCTGCTGCCACAGGAATCGTGCCAAACGAGAGTACAACAATCATCAAATTCATTCGCATTCCCAACCAGATTACATCAACGTTAATTTGATGCTTTAAAAACAGCATGGAACCAATTACCAACACAGTCACACACGAGAGTGCTGTAGTTATAGCAATGAGCAAAAATACGGCCGACAGTTTACCCGCGAGGAATCCCACACGCGAGACCGGATAGGAAAACAGTTGATTAATTGTAATTGTACGCTCCTGATACTCACGTGCTATGATATAGGCAGTCATCAGAGCAAACAAAGCTGGCCCCAGTATTGTTATCACCTGCCCCTGGCGATAAAACATGTCCTGCAGGTTAATACCTACAGGAGCACCTGCAGGAGATACTTTTGGTAATAATGCCAACAAGCTCACAAGATTTGCCGGTAATGCGCCAATAAGAACCATCCAAAGAATCTTGGTATTTTTAAGCTTCATCATTTCAGTATAAATAACGCTAAACAAGCCCAGCACCTCCGGTGATTTTGAGAAAATAATCTTCCAGGCTTTCCCCGACAGCACACTTTCCTTAACGCCAATACCATGACTAGCCAGCGTAGAATTAACCATTGCCGATTTATCCAAACGTTCGTAAAGGCGAAGGATGCCGGGTCCGGCTACGAGATAATCGGTCACTCCAAGCTTTTGCTCCAAAACATAGGCTGCCCGCTGCTCATCATCGACCTTAATTTCAAGATAGTGCCTGGTCTTTTCCTGCAGGGTCTCATAGTCTATCTCCTCAAGCAGCCTTCCCTGATGAATGATACCGATCCTGGTGGCCACCTGCTCGATCTCACTTAACAAATGACTGGAGATTAAAAAGGTGATGCCGCGTTGTCTAGCCAGATCCAAAAAGAGCAGCCGGATTTCCTTGATGCCTACCGGATCTAAACCGTTGGTCGGTTCGTCCAAGATTAGGAATTCCGGATGATGAAGTAGAGCACGGGCAATTCCCAGTCTCTGCTTCATTCCCAGGGAATAATTCTTCACTTTTTGATGTTTTGCATCGAGCAAGCCAACAGTAATCAGAACCTCGTCAATGCATTTCTTGTTGCCCATGCCCATGAGGCGGCGATGGATCTCCAGGTTTTCTGTTGCACTCAGGTTGAGATAAAACCCTGGGTACTCGATAATAGCGCCGATGCGCTCCAGAGCCATGGCCCTGCCGCCATTCAATCCTGCGCCGAACAATTCGATCTCTCCCGCTGATGGACGGATCAGTCCCATTAGCATCCGAAGGGTCGTCGTCTTGCCTGCACCGTTTTGCCCCAAAAAACCGTAGATGTCTCCAATCCTAATGTTAAGGTTGAGGTCGTGAACTACTGCTTTTTCTCCGTAGCGTTTGGTCAAATGATGGGTTCGTAAACAAAAGCCCACGGATATCACTCCTTTCGAAGCACAGTATACATTACAGTTCTTTCAAACCTTTTAAAAGCAGATGGAAGTATCGCAGCAGGAGAAAAAGGATGATGGATATGAAAGCAAGAAAAAAAGCGAGGTTCAGCATGCTAACACCCCTCGCCCAGTTTATAGCCAAAACCCCAGACGGTCTGAAGATACAGGGGGTTCGATAGGTCTTTCTCTATTTTCGTCCGGAGCCTGCTGATATGAACCATGACGGTATTGTCATCGGTCATACTCTCTTCCTGCCAAACGGCCTGGAAAATCTAGGATTTGGTAAAGACGCGAGTGGGATTGGACAGGAACAGATTCAGAATGGCGAACTCCTTGGCGGTCAAAGACTTTTTCTGTCCGCCCACGGTGACCTCATAAGTCACTAGATCAAGCTCCAAATCTCCGTACTTCAAGACCCTAGACCCGGCCCCATTAGCATCCTGATTGAAATCCATGTAACGACGAAGCTGGGCTTTGACTCTTGCGATCAACTCTCCTATCGTAAACGGTTTGATGATATAATCATCCGCCCCAAGCCCTAAACCCATTATTTTATCCATTTCTCTATCTTTGGCGGACAGGATAATCACTGGAATTGTTTTTTTTCCCGGATTTTGCGCAAGACTTCCTGACCATCAACTTTAGGCAACATCAAGTCTAAAATGATGAGTTGGTATTCCTTATTGGAAATATACAAAAGTGCTTCTTTTCCGTCGTAAACGGAATCTGTTGCAAATCATGCCCCCAGCATTGGAAACAGCAACGACCAATTCAGCCTAACGTACAAAGGTATATCCTGTAATAATCGTACCGACACCGCCTTCAGCGATTTCGGTATATCTGGTAAAGCTCCTCAGTGAGGTATCCTTCCGCTGTTGCTTTTTCCACGGAAGTTGCAGAACGAAAGAAATGGTTTGCAATAATCATACTCTAGTAAATATACATTATTTAAGATTTAGCTTGCGTTTTCAAGTATCTCTTCTTTATAGGTTTCAGTTTTCCTTTCCTTCAACAAGGCAATTGCATATACCAGCATAAAAATAACCATAAAGATGGCAGAAAACCGATACATCATAGCATAACTCTTACTTTCTGCAATGAGGCTTAATAATATTGAGCCAATTGTAAAGCTTAAATCCATTGAGGATAGAAATGTTCCATTAGCTGCACCTATACGCTCAACTGGTGATCTGTTTACTGCCCATGCCTGTAAAGATGGTTGAACTGCACCATATCCAAACCCATAAAATAGTGAAGCAATAATCAGAGTAGTAACAGAGTCTACGTAGGAGAGTATAATAAGTCCAATGATCATTGATATCGCTCCGGGTATAACTACTACAGCATGACCTTTTCTATCAAATAACTTTCCCACAAAAGATCTTGTAACTAAAATCATTGCGACATGTCCTATAAAATATACCCATATATTAGATAGCTTAACTTCCTTACCAAATAACATTATATAACTCATAATTCCACACAAAGGAATTGCTAATAAAAAACAAAGAAACGACGGGAGCAGCGCTCTCTTTTCAATTAAACCCCTCAATGAAATAATTTTCTCTTTTTTAGCACCTAACCTTTGCACCTTATTTTGAGAAATCGACACTAATTGTAATAATAGCATTGCAATACCAACCAAGATTATAGAAACCACAGCTACTACATTGAACTTATAACTATTCATAACCATAATTGCTATAATTGGCGCTAAAGACATTGAAATTATCATAGATAGTGAGTAATATCCCATTCCTTCACCTCTAAGTTTACGGGGAACCATTTCCGAAATTACGGCAGCAATAGCTGTAGATGACATCCCCCAACCGACGCCTTGAAGAATACGTACTACTATTACTGCTGATATAGGAAGAAACATGTAAGAAAAAGTGCATAAAGCTAAAATAAAGAGACCAATTAATAAAAGAGGCTCCCTATTAATTTTATCAGCTATATGTCCAGTAACCGCCCTGCACACAAGTGAAGATATAGAAAATCCACTAACAACAAGACTGGCTTGCAAATTATTTCCGCCAACCTGTTTGGCAAATGCAGGTAAAGTTGGCACCAATAAATAAAAAGCTATATAAACAAATAAATTTATTATTAAAATGACTATATAATTTTTCGTCCAAAGTTTGTCCGAAAAATTTAAACTTTTTTCTTTCAATTATCTCTCCACCTTCTCTTGTGAATTTATATTGTTGTTCATTTTCAAGAGAACACGTCTATAAGTTTCTATTTCTTCATCTGAGATTCCCTCGATTATTGTTTGAAAGAAACTTTCTAGAGAAGGTCCCACTTGTTTCTTAAGGTTTATTCCTTCCTCCGTTATTTGTACACTAAATGCTCTTTTATCTTTTTCACTAGGTTTCCTTATAACAAGCTTTTTCCGTTCTAAGATATCCAATATTCTTGCTAATGTAGGTTGATCTTTATCCACATTTTCAGCTAACTGCTTCTGTTTAATTTTATCTTGCTGTGATAGTTTCAATAATACATTCCACTGCTCAAGAGTAATATTATGCACTTCAAGTTTTGAGTTTAAATAGCGCATCATTTTTTTATTAGTTTGATTTGTCAGTTGACCTATAGATTCATCATAAGATATATACATACATATGTCCTCCCATTTTCTTGTTGCAACAATTATTGCTATGCTAATTATATTTTGGAGGATAATTACTGTCAATACACATATACAAATTAGACTTAGCCTTTTAAATGGAAGTATTTCGGTTTTTCCTCATATACCTGCGCTGTCACCTCTAAGCCTTTAACCATTAGTATTAAGTTAACTGTTTTCAAAACAGCTTCAGTCTCAAGGTAGCCCTATAAATTGTTACACAATCAAAAAATCCGCTTGTAGAGCGGCTTTTTTGATTGTGATTGTATTACTTAAACTTATTACGGTATCCACGTGCTCAATCAGTCGAGCAAGATAAAATATAACAAGAAATAGCTACTAATGATTTTTTAGGTATTGATGTTTCGAGATTGTTAAAACCATAATACCCTGTTCTTGCTGCACACCAGGTATTGCAGGATTATAACTTAATAAGTCTACCTGAACCTAAAGTTTGGTAGTCCGGATGTGACTAGAATATGCTACCTCCTGTGCATAATCGTGTGATTGATAACCTGATGACTTTGGGTTTGACCCCGAAAGCGAGGCGTTAGCCGGCGCCCGCCGGACATTATTTAAAATACTTATTGCCGTTTTAGATAAATACTAGTAAATTCCCTAATCATGGACACTTCTATCCTTAGAACCTTTTCTCCATCTTCTCTTTCAATTAAATGTGCCTTAATATCCCCATCCTGCTTGAGCACCTTGGTTCCAGGATTTATACCGATACCCGAAGATATATCTATAAAAAAGTTATATACGGGCTGCAGTTGCCTTATTGGTTTTGTCGGCCCTGAAGTCAGGTTAATGAGCGATAATACATACCCTTCATTATTCTCAGTAAGCGCAATATGAACGCTGTTTGGGGCGTTTGTTGTTAATGACAATTTTCCTTGGAGAGTCCATTTTATGGCGTTGAAGAAAGTATCGATAAAATCCTCGTGTCCGTTGGTATGGCATAATTTATCTGTTTGGTTGGCAAAATAGACAACTTTGCCCAAACCATATGTCCCTGCCATTATCGTGGGGAACTCCGTTTTCATATCTTCAAGCCAAGCGTACTCCGGAGGCTGATTAGGTATTATGGGGATATAGTTACATACTTGATCATAACCTTCTTGATTATTAGCAGTACAAAGCAGCATACTTCCGCCATTCATA
The DNA here is from genome assembly GCF_045689965.1 of Desulfosporosinus paludis. Lineage (NCBI taxonomy): Bacteria > Bacillati > Bacillota > Clostridia > Eubacteriales > Desulfitobacteriaceae > Desulfosporosinus > Desulfosporosinus paludis. The sequence goes on along the minus strand of NZ_CP144211.1, from coordinate 4,879,251 downwards.
AGAAGAGCAGTATTGTTAATTCCAGCCAAAACAGGATGATCCTCTGAGTGAATCATTTGATAGCAATCCGCTGACGTGTTTTTTACCGTCCCGGTATAGCTGCATCCAAACAAATCCTTTAAACCAAAATCCTCACGCCTGTTTCCCTTTTCATCATAGAGCGAGGTTTCGTAAGATGCGATTAGTCCTCCGCCATTTTTCACGTATTCTTTAATAATATTGATTTGTTCGTCGGAAATAAACGCAGCATTAGGCAAAATAAGAAGTTTTAAGTCTTTAATTTTCTCTAAGCTTAAATCGATGTCTAAGATAAAGTTATATTGGATATGGTTATCAACAAGAACCCTTTCCACACCTTTGATAAAAACGCCATAGCCGTCAACATTCTCATCATCCTTGGCCAAAGCATCCCGGCTCGGCTTTGAAAAATATATCCCGATGTCTTCAACCGGTGTTTGGCCATCTAATAGTTCTTCATTATCTGCAAGATAGCTAAAAACATCCGCTTCCAAATAGGCGCTGCGTCTATCAAAAGTTGCATCTGGATGCTGCCCGTTAAACATACAGTTCCAGAAGTTGCCGCCGACACTAACGGCTTCCCATAACCAGATCTTGTTTTCAAGTTGCGGATCTTTGACGTATCTCCAAAGTTGCCCATGGTTGCCGTATAACAAAACTGTTTGCATATTTTTATTAAGCGACTTCATAAATCGCACGCTGGATGCGGAATAAGACAGGATGTCATAAACCCTGTTGGGATGATGATGGGATAAAAAGGCCGGACTTACCAGAAAATCGAAATGTTTTTTGGCGTTATACAAATCAACAGAACAATAAAATGCTAACGAATGGTGAAACATCCCGAATATTTCAGCGCAAAAGGCTTTGTCTTCTCCATAACTTTTTACTGTATCCCTCAACAGTTTGATATGGCTATCAACACAGCCGGCCTTCCAATTCCTGTATTCATTAAATTCACCGGATGTATAATCGTCTCCCACGGGAATATCCTTTCCGGTATCCTTTTTGTACTTTTCGCGACAGGTTTCGCAATAACAGGGACCTATACTAAAACAAAGCGCATTCTCCCAGACCCCATCAATATCATAATGATCCATGAGATATTGAATGAACTTTACTGCATGCTGATTCGCATAATAACCATTGTAACAAGGACTATATATTTCAAACGGACGCGTTTTGGTTCCATCATTTTTAATCTGGAGGGAAGTAATGCCCTGCATGCCTGTCCCATCAAGGTTTTTACCAAACCAGGCCGGTTTTTGCTCATACCTCTCCCTTTCTACCCCCCTGAAATCGACCCTAACCAACACTTTGATATTCCTTTTATGTGCCTCTTTGACCAAATCCCCTAAAACATTCTCCGTAGTCATAAATTGATTGGGTTTGGCCATTTCCAAATCACTTTTAAAGAAATCAATAACCCCGCCGGCATTAATAATGATACAGTTGGCTTTTACTCTATCCAAATAGTCGACCACTGCCCTTGCATCATAATTGATAATATCCGGTTCTCTCAATACAGTTTGCACCATACGCAGCTGTTTTTGATACCATTGCTTTTTCATTTCCTCTCCCCCATTTGATTCATGATTAAGATTCGTTTGTCAAAAAACGATGATCTGGTCATTGAATGGTACCAAGATATGAAGTTTCAAGGATGTCTTCATATCTTGATACCAAACAGGATTATACGCAAATAAAATTATTTTACAGTAAGGCTATCTTCTTTTATAAACCCGCCTTTAGTATTAATTGTCCAGGAAGTAATTGCAGCTATCATTTGTATTCCCATAACCAGCGCCATAATAGCAGTATAGGAATTAGTCGTTGCGATTAAATAACCCATTAACGTAGGCGTAATGATACCCATTACCTGTTGTCCGAAAGAGCCAATACCTAGGCCGAGGCCAATTACGTCTTGTCTAACATACTTGAGCAGTAAAATTCCGGGTATTGCCGCTAATGTGCTGGAAGCTACAGTGGCCAGTGTCATATAGGCAACTCCCATAGCAACCGTCGTTGCACTAAAGGTAAGGTAAACAAACAAGGCTGAGAGAATTAAACTGAAAACAATAAATATTCTTTCCCGACCTACAAAAAACTTGTCTAAAGCCCAGCCGGCAATATTCATCCAGATAAAGCTGGCAATATAGGGTACTGCAGTAGCAAAACCTACAGATGCTAGTTTTAGTCCTTTGACTGTGACCCAATAATAAGGCATCCATGAAGTCATACCCCAGGAGAAAACCCCTACGCAGATCTGGATTACAATGGTCTTCCACACAATAGGTATTTTTATCACATCAAACAGAAGGGCTTTATCAGTCTTAGTCTTTTCTTTTAAGACAACTTTAGGCTGGAGGCCTCTTCCCACGTACAATAATATTGGTACAACGAGAATACTGATTCCGGACAGCAGCCAAAACCCAATGCGCCAGCCAAATTTCGCACACAAAATGCCTATGGCAATCGAGCCGACTGCGCTTCCCAGCATAGCCGAAGACACAATAAAGGACTTGGCTTTTGCGCGTCCTTCCATGGGGAAAAGATCTCTAACCATGACAGTACTGGCAGGCGGAAAACTTGCTTCAGCAAAACCAAAGAAGAAACGGATAACCGCCAAGGAAACAAGCGACCAGGCAAGTCCGGTTGTCCCTGTTAATATCGACCAAGCGACAAGAGACAAAACGATAACCTTTTTAGCCCCATACTTATCGGCTAAATAGCCACCCACTAAAACCATCACGGCGTAACTTACAAAAAAGCTGCTCATGACAATACCCATTTCAGTAGTTTTTAAGCCAAACTCCTTAGCGATGGGCAATAAAGCGATGTTAATAGCCGCCTTATCGAAGTAGCCAATCAACCATGTTAAACCCAAAACGAGGGTAATTATCCAGCTTTTACTCTTTGATAATTCCATAATTATTCTCCTTCTCTTCCAAATGAGCAATATTCTTGGTTGAATTACCAACTGGATTATTTCATCTGGCACAGGCATTAAATACACTAACGGTGCTAGTATTAAATTAAACGTAGTATTGTCTTTATTTAATCCCCTTGTTAAAATGATAAAAGATACTCTTTTCAATAGATATCGGTTTTACGCATTGCTTTTTGCGGAGGAATACGTAAACCGGTATCTTTTCACTTTTCTCCCGGCTTTTTAATCCCGGACAATGTCAACAGCCTCCTTTCTTAGCGTGACTACTGCCAGTATCAGGATTTCTTACACCACCTCTTTTGTCAAAAATTTTTCTTAACAAAAAGCAGAATCCACACAATCTTCTGACACGCCAGATTGCCAAGGCTCGACAACTTCGTTGGTTGAAGTTTTAAGCAACTGCGAATCAATTTCCAGCATACCTTTCCAAGATCTCGGGATGTAGTTACTAAAATTAACTATGACTATTCAAAATACCTTCACCCTTTTGCATTATGCTATATTTTGCGGCAAGTATAACGGCCTCTTCCATACTTACACAGCTTGCAATTCCCTTACCCGCAATATCAAAGGCCGTTCCGTGGTCTACGGAAGTTCTGATAAACGGCAAGCCGAGTGTTACGCTAATCGTTCTCTCAAAATCTAAAGTTTTCGTAGCGATATGTCCCTGATCATGATACAGCGACAAGATAGCGTCAAATTTATTCTGCAGGCCTAAATGAAAAACGCTGTCTGCCGGGATCGGTCCAACCGCGTTAATGTTTAACCTGTTGGCCTCTGCGATAGCAGGACTCACTTCGCGTTGATCCTCATCCCCAAATAAACCACCGTCTCCGGCGTGCGGATTTAAAGAAGCTACTGCAATTTTCGGGTTGTCAAACCCCAATTTTGATAATTCAATTTTAATCTGAATCAGAGATTCTAAAACATTCGATGTTGTTACTTGTTTGCAAGCCTGTCTCAGGGATAAGTGACGCGTTAAGAAAAAGACCCTGAGGTTGCGTACTGCAAACATGGTTAAAGCATATTCGGCCCCCGTTAATTCCTGATATATTTCGGTATGACCGATAAAATGGATTCCCGCTTCCTTAATGGCTTCCTTATTGATTGGACTTGTCGCAATTACATCAATTTCTTTAGCCAATCCCAAATCAACGGATTTCTTAATACAATCAAAGGCTGCTTGACCGCCCAGTTTTTGGATCTCACCCATTTTGATTAAATCACTGGTCACCGGCGTCGCTTCGATAACATCGACAACACCGTATTGAAATTGGGCCTCCTCCGCCCGCTGAACAGGATGCACGCGTAATTCAAGACCTAATTGGGCAATCATCTTTTGTAGGATTTCAGCATTTCCTATCACAAGTGGTTTGGCGATGTCAAAAATCCGCTTGTTCGCAAGCGCTTTAACGACGATTTCCGGACCTATTCCGGCCGGATCTCCCATCGTGACGCCTACAACGGATCTTTGATTTAATGAATTCATCAACTATCATTTCTCCTTTATGTCCTTATTCTTTTGAATTTAAAAGATATTCCACACACATTTGTGCGCTGTCCGCCACGCCAACCAACCCTCCTTTCGTAACCACCGACAGGCCGGAATATTTTCCATCGGCAATTAATCCATACGAGACCAGGGGCATAACCTGATCTTTTAATTCGATTACCCGGGCCCCGATCAGGTTGCAGAAATCCACTGCCATGTCGCCGCCGGTCAGGTAGAATCCCTTTAGATTCTCAATATCGCGTTCCAGGACTTTGCAGGCAAGCTTAGCTATCGTTGAAGTGATCTGTCCTGCCAGCTCTTCGGAAGTCACTTTTTTTATCACGGCCAAGGCTTCCAAATCCAGTGGAGTACTTTCTTCTGAAGAAACGCTAATTCCAAAAACCCGAGAGCGTTGACTCATAGCGTAGATTTTATTTACTACTTGAGCTTCTTCCGGGGCACTCATACCACCCTCTAAAATGTTCAAAACATCTACCCCGACTAAGCAGTCGCCGTACTCCCGCTGCAAATGATCCAGTTGCAATGAGGTTAACTCTGAAGCACTCCCGGCGACAACCATCACTTTACTTATTGTTTTGGAATGCATGCCGTCCAAGCATTTAGTCATCACCGCTTTGCTAAAGGGACCGGGATCAATTGCAATAAATTGAATATTTAATTCTTTGACAGCCTGGGCAATACCATCGATTTCTTCTTCGGAAGTCGCGTCCAGGATAATTATTTTTTTACCGGCTGCTAAGTGATTATTTAATTCCTTCTTAATAGTTTCCATTCCAGCCAGTACAGCGCTAAGCCCAATGCTAGCAACCGGCAAATCGGTCTGGCGTGATATTTCCACCGCCACGCCGGAACTTAACACAGGATTTTTGGGGTCACACCCTGCTTTGGTTTGTTGAACGGGTACGTTATGAACCAATTGATAGCCGCCAACCGTAACCCTGCCTGAACTGGGGTAGGCCGGTACCACAATAGCGGCATAATCTAAAGGTAAAACGCTTAAGGCTCCTTCTATTTCGGCTCCCAGATTACCCCTTAAGGTGCTGTCGATCCGTTTGCTGAAATAACGAATCCCTGAGGCCATCAATGTTTGGATAACCGCTTGAACGCGGCATTTGGCCTCAGGAGCGGGAATTCCCCGGCTGCACGTATTTAAGACCAATCCGTCATATGCCTCATACATCCTGCGATCCAGGTTTTGATAATCGACGATACTAATTACTTTAAAGCCATTCTGCACCAAAAGAACGCCTGACCCGTTAGCCCCGGTCATATCATCGGCGACCACTGCAAATACTGCCATCTTATTCAATCTCCGTTTTACACAAAACTAGTTCTATTTCTTTGTTTACAATTTGACTGACTATCGCGGGGTCTAACGCGTTATCGCTGATAATAACGTCGACATCGTCAAAGTCGCATATTTTGGCAAAGGCACGACAGCCAAACTTGGTGTGATCGGCAACTAAAACGACCTTTGCTCCGTTATTGATCATTGCTCTCTTAAGATGGGCTTTTTCAAGGGTCGGGGTATAAATACCGCTTGAGTCGATTGCGCCTCCCCCCAGGAAAACCACATTCGCACTAACCTGTTTCAAAAAGTTGATAGATTCCGCACCCAATAAACAATAAGTTTTTGGCTGAACCTGCCCCCCCGTTGTGATGACATTAATATGGGGAGCGTCTGCTAATTCCAGAGCAATATTCAAATCATTAGTGACGACAGCGATAGACTTTTTGCAGATTTTTAATTGTATGGCTATTTCCAGAGTGGTTGAGCCGGCATCAAGTATGATGGCATCGCCTTCTTGTACTAATTTAACCGCCTCCTTGGCAATATTCTGCTTAATAGTGACGTTTGACGCCACCTTTACGCGATAAGGAATCTCCTTAACAAGTCCTTCATTCGCCAATGCTCCTCCCCGTTCTCGTTCGAGCAGCCTTTTAGCGTTAAGAAAGTTTAAATCCCGCCGGATGGTCATGGTAGATACCCCAAAGTATTCTGCCAATTCCATTACTTCTGCCCGGCCTTCTCTGGTAACAAACTCCAAGATCCCTTTTCTTCTTTCACCTGTAAGCACAAGCATCATCCTCAATTAGTGATTATTTCTGTTTTCTAATGTTCGTTTCTGTTTGTATATGTATTCTACAGAGAATTCAAAACTCCTGCAAGTTTTTGAAACCTCTTTTGAGAAAATACAAAGTGCCGATTAATAATTAACATTTAAAAACCTTCCTTTCATAGGAAACATAACTCAGCTAGACCGTAAAACGATCTAGCTGAGTTATAAACATAAATTACTATGTTGGGGCCGGTTTTCCCCTATACACTGTTTCCGCGAACGCACCTAGAAAACATTTCGCCTGCTTTTTGTTCAATCCCGAAAATTCTTATACTCGTATTAAAATGTTGTGCAGACACAAGGCAGGGAGTAATGAGAAACCTCCTGACTTATTCTCAATATTTTCTTATTCGAGGTCTATGCTGCCCCAACAATTTTTGACGAGCTAAGTCCCAACAGGACGTAATTGCCTTTTCTAAAACAAGAGAACTATTACTTAATAGTCGTACCGCAATTCCATTTCTTGTAGTTAAGCTAGCGCTGGCGAGTAAATGAGGTTTATCAGCACATATTTGATGTATTCTATCCGCTAAATCCTGACTTACATTTTCGGAAAAAATATAGAGATTTCCCTGATAAATGTATTGATCATACATTCCCAGAGAAAGAATTTCCTGCCGGCTAGGGATAATCCTCCAATTGTCCCAAAAAATCAAATCACCATTAAAATAAACTTTTGTCTTTGAATGATAAGATTGAAACTGAAAGACCTCATCACTCTTTACTCTTCCAGGAGTAACAACTTCGCTCAAGAAAGCAACCGAACCTTGATGCAGATAAACTTCCGTCTCGCCTACAAAATTTGAGCCAGCAAAGGGTATCACCGGATCAGGAAAATACTCTAAAATTGAGTTACTACCAAGTTTAAACAAATTCAGTTGGCAAGCAAATGAATCTGGTGAACGGTAAACTTTTGTAGCTGATTGAGTTGTCAGAAAAACCCGTGCTTCTGCTTCCAAATCTAATTCCAGATGATAGTTATCACCTTGGACCATTCCACCTGCGGGATTCATCTGATAGATGAATATCTCACCGGTCTCCGGCTCAAAGTAAAATGGTTTAGCTACTTTAAGGGGTACACGGTTGTAAATATCTTTAATAACAGTTCGGCCATCTTGAGGCCCGAGGCGGAGTTTAAGTTCACCACGTTTACCTGGGAGCTGAGATAAGTCCGAAATGCCTAACATACCAAATCTTCCATTAAAGCATTCTTCTTAATCCAAGAAATCACTTCAGATATACCTTCTTCTTTAAACAGATTAGTGAAAACAAATGGCCTATTTCCTCGCATCTTTTGAGAATCGCGAGCCATTACTTCCAAATCCGCCTTAACATATGGAGCTAAATCAATTTTATTAATCACCATCAGGTCGGACCGGGTAATAGCCGGTCCACCCTTTCTAGGTATCTTATCTCCTTCCGAGACATCAATAACAAAAATAAATACGTCTACCAATTCCGGACTGAAGGTAGCCGAGAGATTATCCCCCCCGCTTTCCACAAAAATAATATCTAGGTCGGGAAACCTTTTAATGAGATTATCTATAGCCTCCAAGTTCATAGAAGCATCTTCACGAATTGCCGTATGAGGACACCCACCTGTCTCAACACCTACAATTCTTTCGGCCGGCAGCACACCATTTCGCACTAAAAATTCTGCATCTTCCTTGGTGTAAATATCATTGGTCACAACAGCCAAACTGAATTCTTTATATAGATTACGAGTAAGTTTTTCTATCAGAGCCGTCTTACCTGAACCTACAGGTCCCCCTATTCCGATTCTAACTGGTCTTACAAAATCCCTTATCTTTGTAGTCATATCAGCTTATAAAACCTCCATCTCCCTAAAATTAACAAGAATTATAATCAATTTCTCAGGAAGTCCCTGCTTCATACTAGGCTACTTCAACCACTTAAAGGTTAAACAGATTACGACATAAAGAGTCTGGAATATAATCGTTCATGCTGCATGGATCTAATCTCCAATGCAGGGGTGGCAGACCCTAAGTCTTCGATATGAAGTTTTAGACTCGTGTTTACAGTCTCCAGCATAGTTCCTTGCAATGACGTTAAGACCAGCTGACCCTCGTTTTGTCCTAGAGGAACAAGGCGAACTGCATTATTTACCATTCCAGCCATAGCATTATAAATATAGGCTAAGGCTGCTTCTTTAATCCCAAGACCAAGAACTTGTGCGGCTAAACCAAATACTACAGCATGATGTCCATGAGTCTTGCCTTCCAAGACAAGGGTACAAAAATCTAATAACATAACGTTATTTGTTACCAGACTTACAACCCGCATCATTCGGTTTCCGGTTTTAATGCTTGCTTCCCTGCTTTCTCTGGCAAGCTTTTGAGCTGATAGAATCTGATCAAGTTTAAGTATTTCTGCCAAATCAGCTATTTCAGCAGCTCTATGAGCTAAGGTCAAGGCCAAACAATCTGATGTAGCGATAGACTCCAGTAAATAAACTTTAAGAAATTGGGCAAGGGTTTCTTTGGAATTAATTAATTCTTTCTGAACATACGTTTCTAGCCCATAGGAATGACTGAAAGACCCGGTTGGAAAAAAACTATCGCTGATTTGTAATAATGAAAGAATTCCTTCTTCAGTGATGGTGACGAGATGCTGGTTGGAGAACATGCTCCAGTCTCCTTTTTTCTACTTTGGTACCAATGCTAAGTTTATTAAAAAACTCTAAAATTGTAGGATCAAACGGAATCAGTATTTGATTACCCTCTAAAAAAATTGGGGCATGCCTATTGCCGAGCTGATAACAAATATGGGCCATCTCCTTCATAGTCTGAGGCTCAAGGACAATTGCTTGGGTAGGAATTAGTTCTATAGCGATAACCTTTTTATCATCTTTATAGAGTACATCACCCGATCCTAAGCAATAAGATCCATCCAGAGAAATTCCAACTTCAGTTCCTTTATCCGTAACCCTGCGTATTAGCCTCTTATCAAGTTCAAACCATTCCAACTCTATCTTTTCGACGATCTTACCGGTTAAATCCAGATCCTGCAAATTTCCTATTACCTCTTTAAGAAGCATCTGTTATCACTTTCCTCTTGTAATTCGAGTTGATAATCTTCTTAACACCGTTTCCGGCACAAGAACTTACTCTCTTCAATCAAAACAAGAAATACCTTTGGGCTAAAGGTAACTCCTTAGCAGGCTCACACATTAAAATTTCCCCATTTACTTTAACCTCGTAGGTCTCTGGATCGACCTGTATATTAGGCAAAGCATCATTGTGCAGCATATGCCTTTTCGTAATATTACGGCAATTCCTTACGGGGACAACCTCTTTTTCCAAGCCCAGGATTTTTTGGATACTATGATTAAATGCATACTCGGAAACAAATGTTAAACAAGTCTTATATTTAGCCTTTCCCAATGCTCCAAACATGGGCCTGGACATAACCGGCTGGGGTGTTGGAATCGAAGCATTGGCGTCTCCCATCTGACTATAAGCAATCATACCGCCTTTTAGGACCAGCTCTGGTTTAACCCCGAAAAATTTGGGTTGCCACATAACGATGTCTGCTACTTTACCTACTTCCAACGAGCCTACATATTCGCTGATACCATGGGTAATAGCTGGATTGATCGTGTATTTCGCTATAAAACGTTTAGCCCGGAAATTGTCATTTTCACCTGCTTCCTCAGCCAAACGACCGCGCTGCTTTTTCATTTTATCAGCGGTTTGCCAAGTTCGGATTATTACCTCACCTACTCTTCCCATCGCTTGAGAATCAGAGCTCACCATACTAAAAACACCAAGGTCATGGAGGATATCTTCAGCAGCGATAGTTTCAGCACGAATCCTTGAATCGGCGAAAGCCACATCTTCCGGAACTTTTGAGTCCAGATGATGACAAACCATAAGCATATCCAAATGCTCATCGATTGTATTAAGTGTATAAGGCCTGGTGGGATTCGTAGAAGAGGGTAGGATATTGGGCTCACCGGCAATTTTTATAATATCTGGAGCATGTCCACCCCCAGCTCCTTCTGTATGATAAGTATGTATTGTCCGGCCGTTTATAGCAGCTATGGTATCCTCGACAAAGCCTGCCTCATTTAATGTATCTGTATGGATCGCTACTTGAACATCATAAGCATCTGCAACCTGTAAGCTTGTATTTATCGCTGCCGGAGTACTGCCCCAATCTTCATGCAGCTTTAATCCCATGGCACCTGCTCTGACCTGTTCAACCAAAGGATGTTCTGATGAAGCATTACCCTTACCTAAAAAACCCAAGTTCATCGGAAACTCTTCCGCAGCTTGCAACATCCTATGAATGTTCCAAGCACCGGGTGTACACGTAGTGGCATTAGTACCTGTAGCCGGTCCAGTTCCCCCGCCGATCATAGTTGTAATACCGGAAGCAATTGCAGTCTCGATCTGTTGCGGTGAAATAAAGTGTATATGAGAATCAACACCACCCGGAGTTACAATCATTCCCTCACCTGCAATTACTTCTGTTGATGCTCCTACAACCAAGGCACTATGTACACCATCCATCAAATTCGGATTCCCAGCTTTACCGATACCTACTATTTTCCCATCTCTGATACCAATATCAGCTTTAACTATACCCCAATGGTCAAGAATAAGAGCATTGGTTATTACTACATCGAGTGCTCCGGCTTCTCTGGTTGCATTTGTGCTCTGTCCCATTCCATCACGGAGAACTTTACCCCCACCAAATTTACATTCGTCGCCATAAATTGTACAATCTTCTTCTACCTCAATGATTAAATTGGTATCGGCCAAACGAACCTTGTCCCCGACAGTTGGTCCAAACATTCCGGCATACTCTTGATGTGTCATTGTTAACAAGGCATTATTCTCTTTATCAAATGCGAGATTTGCAGCAGTTTTTCCGCTTTGTGCAGCGCTCGGGTGGCTCCCTTTAAAGCCTCCCGAATTTGCTTTGAGTAAACTTTCCTTAAGTTGAACCTCTGAACCCAAGGAACCGTTAGTTAAGTTATTTAAACCATAGACGGTTTTTTTACCTCCTAACTCAACTAAAGGCACTTCTTTTTCTTCACCCGGTTCAAATCGCACTGCCGTTCCGGCAGGAATATTTAATCTCATGCCAAAGGACTTTGCTCGATCAAATTCAAGGGCCTTATTTACTTCAAAGAAGTGAAAATGAGATCCTACCTGAATCGGCCTATCGCCAGTATTGGCAACAATCATTAATTCTGTTTTCCGTCCGGTATTGCCTTTTATTTCACCGGTGGCTAATATATATTCTCCGGGTTTCATAAAATATCACCTACCTTATTGGATGATGAACTGTGACCAGCTTGGTTCCGTCAATAAATGTGGCTTCAATTTGAATCTCATCGATCATTTCACTTACCCCATCCATAACATCTTCTTTGGTTAAAATATGCCCACCAAATTGCATTAGCTCAGCTACTGTTTTACCATCTCTTGCACCTTCCTGGATAGCTGAGGAAATTATTGCCACAGCCTCCGGATAATTAAGTTTTAGGCCTCTCTCCTTACGATCTTTGGCTAATTGAGCAGCCAAATAGATCAATAGTTTTTCCTGTTCACGGGGAGTTAACCTCACGATTTTCACCTCTTTTCACAACGACCAGCTTCAACTAAGCTGTGATTTTTCCATCACAAACGGATACATCAAATATCCTTCCTGCCTCTTATCGCCCGATAAAAACAAAAGGAGGTTCAAAAAAGTATAAATACTTTTTTAGAGCCTCTTTGCTCATGATCTTCTCAATAAACAAATAATGCAAAGACGTAACCATTAAATGTAAATCCCTTTAGTAAATTTCTTTACGTTTAACGCTTAAGTTCGGGATTTATTATCCCCTTTCCTTTGCCTAAGTGGGATAAGAATAGAGATTATAAATTACCCTCTTTTGATAAAGCAAGTTTGAATGTTTATAGCCGATTCAGCAACGTATGATAAAGTACGTCAACTCTTCCTAACCATCATCTTATCTTTACCGTATTATTTAAAAGTATTCGATTATTTTTCCTTCAGCCTTTGCCAATACTATCTTTTATTATCGTTATACCTCGGCTTAGACAACTTTACCGGATTAATTCTCGTAATCTTAATCCTCCTTCATCATTCAGAACTTGGTATCAATACTTCGTTACCCATGCCAAATGGTATTTTATGCCATATATCGTGTGACTACCTCTTTGATTATCGGCCATATCACTCACCTCTTAGGTGAATGATGTCCTGTTGTTCGAAAAGTAATCATGCTAAAGCTGTTTGCATAAAGGCGAAGGTTTGGACCTGGCACTTGGAAAATAAAAAAAGGGAGTGTCGCAAAAACTACTTTTTTGAAGTAGTAAGCGATGCTCCCTATTCTTTTATCCTGTGAAAGATATTTAGTGGTTGGATTAAAATGTTCAAGCTCTATTTATCTATCTAAATATAGGTATGAAAAATTAAGCCTTCCAGATTAGGCTGTTTTTTTGTACCCTTTTAAGCCATTTTTAGTGGATGAAGGGGTTTCCCAATTCGTTCGTTTTGTATCTTAGCATGAAGTTTATTCACGTTATACCCAAAACACAGCAGCATAAATTCGGTTTTTACACTGGTTTTGCCCCGTGTTAAAAAACGGTTGAAGTGATAGTCATTTTTGAGTACTCCAAAAGCTCCTTCGACCTGTATGGATCGGTTTACTCTTAGCAGTATTCCTTCCTCGGTTGACCGAAACTTCTGTTATAATATTCATTTAAAAATATATCTACCATCTCACTTGCAATTAACTTGCAATTCTTGCTCTACTTCAAACATTCCGCTGAATTTCCCATGCAACTTATTAAATTCATTTTTTCTTAAACATTATGAATTTCATCTTTAGTATCAGAAGCTGTACCATACCTACGAGGAATTATAGTTCTATATTTAACTAAATGGCATAGACACTACTTATTATAGTGGCGAATTCCTACTACAGTGGGCTTTATCTGGTCAGTTAAGCCACATAAGATGGCCAACAGTCCTTCAGAAATATAATGATTTAATATCTTCTTCAATCTAATTAGGAATTTCGCTAGTGTTAAGACTATCTTTGGCAAGTATTCCGTAACCGTAATACAAACTAATACCCTCCCTTTAAATATCATTATCTTCATCCTCTATCCCAAGCGATATTCGCTCACGCAAACTAATTCTTTTATAAGAAATTACTTCTAGGTGTTTATTTATTTTAATTTGATATAAACCAACAATATCATTTAGAGAACGTTGGCGCTTATAATCCGAAACTTCCACTGTTTCTACTATGGCACGCCAGCCATCCTCTTGTTTTTCTATTGAAATTACCCGTCCTTTAGTTTCCAGAGCTATTTCGAAAAGTTCTTTTATTTTACTTATAACCTGCTCGAGAGCCATTTTCAGTACCTCCTCTCAAATAAAATTATGACAACTCTTACCTAATTGGTTTAGTAGCAAGTGACAATCCGACAGCTGAATCGTATATACTAGCCATTCTTGGTGTCCGCAATTTCCCTTTCATTTCAAGAAGCTCGTGACTTTGTAATAGTTGTCATTTTCACACCTCAATACGGATTATTCACAGGTATTCAGCAACATCGTTGAATGTATTAACACATAATATGTTTCCAATTTAAATTGAGTTATACTTTTTAGATCTTGACCCCATTACAATAGATTTGTAAAACAATTCACGTATTTTCCATAATCAGCATACGATTATTATGGAAATATAGTCCTGGATTTTTCTACATTTTATACAACCAACCGATTCTCAATTTGACAAAAAGGGGGCTTTAGCTATGAAAAACAAAGAAAAATTAAACCTTCTGGAAGAACTGCTGGACATCGAAAAGGATACCCTCAGTGAGGACACTGAGCTGAAATATCTCAGCGAATGGGATTCCTTGGCCGTTATATCCATCATTGCAATGTTTGACAGTGACTTCGGCAAAATTATCACAACCGATGAAGTAAAGGGTTTTGTTACCGTAAATGACATCATGGCTAAAATGGAATGAGGTGAACTCTTTTGGCAGTAGGGATATTGAATAATGTGGAAATTAAGGGCATTGCAGGTGCGGTACCCGACAACGTAAGAAAAATTGAGGAATACAATGACGTATTTGGCGAAGAAAGTGTCCAGAAGTTTATCAAAATGACAGGCGTAAAAAAAAGATATGTTGCTTTGGAAGAGCAGTGCGCCTCTGATTTATGTTATGTTGCGGCAAAAAGTCTGCTTAATAAATTGGCATGGGAGCCTTCTTCCATTGATGCATTGATATTTATTACACAAACGCCGGATTATGCAATACCAGCAACGGCCTGTGTCCTTCAGCACAGGCTGGGACTTCCGAAGACTGTATCGCTTTTGACGTCAACCTCGGATGCTCAGCCTATGTTTATGGAATTTGGCTTACCGCAACAATGATTGCTACACAAGGCATAAACAGGGTTCTTCTGCTCGTTGGAGACACCAGCAACTATGGAATAAATCAAAACGACAGTGCTACAGCCATGATATTCGGTGATGGAGGTTCAGCAACAGCTTTGGAAAGAACCGAAGGTAAAAGCCTAAAGTACTTCCTGAAAACCAAGGGCAGTGGTTTCAAGCATATTATTGTCCCCGCAGGACATGCCAGGAGCAGGAGTAAGACAAATCTGGAAGCCTCGGAATATTTATTAGCTATGAGCGGTTCAGATATTTTTACCTTTAGCATTACAGATATCCCACGGACCCTTAAAAGCTTCATGTCCCAATACAACATTGACAAGGACGGTGTGGATATGTACGTATTCCACCAAGCCAACCTTTTTATTCTGAAGCATGTGTCAAAGAAGCTGGGTATACCGATGGAAAAAGTGGCTGTCTCAATAGACAGGTACGGAAATACAAGCGGAGAATCAATACCGCTAACACTGGTGGATGCTTTGGGAAATGAGGAGTCAAAAGAACCTATAAAACTCTTGCTGTGTGGATTCGGCGTAGGATTATCCTGGGGCGGAATATATCTCGAAATGGACAGATCCGTCTGCCTGCCAATGATATACACCAACGACTACTATACAGGAAGCTGAGAATCAATTATGAATCCAATGAATTTAAACGGCAAAAACATTATGGTAACTGGTGCCTCTTCCGGCATTGGAAAAAGTATCGCAATATTCTTGAGCAAAATGGGTGCCAATGTCATTATGGTGGCAAGAAATGAAGAAAGGCTCAAGGCAGTTCTCAAGGAACTGGAGCCCGGCAATCACTCCTACTTTTTGTTCGATCTGAATGATCCTACTGGAATAGGGAAAAGGATGGACAATGTATGCAGCGGAGGTTTAAAGCTTAACGGCCTTGTACATTCAGCCGGCATATCAAGGACTGTGTCTTTGCAGTACTTGAAACTGGAAGATTTGAACAATATCATGACTGTTAACTTTTATTCCTTTATCGAACTTGTAAAACAATTTTCTAGGCGGAAGAACAATGATAATGGGGGAAGCATAGTAGCCATATCGTCTATTTCAAGTAAAGTTGGTGCAAGAGGCCTGACTGCGTATTGCGCAAGCAAAGGGGCTCTGGACAGCGCCATTAGGTCAATGGCACTGGATCTTGCTCCAAAGGGGATAAGAATAAACTCCATAGCACCAGGCATGATAAAGACCCAGATATATGACGGACTTAAAGAAATTGTCAATAACAATAATTTTGAGGAAGACCTGAAAAAAAGGCAGATAATGGGTATCGGGGAACCGGAGGATGTCGCCTATGCAGCCGCATTTTTATTAAGTGATGCATCAAGATTTATAACAGGGACATCAATAATAGTTGATGGAGGATATCTGGCCCATTAAGCCTGAAGCTTCCGAACAGAATATTTGAAGGGTTGCAGGCAAAACACCTGCTTTTTGGGGCGGTTTCCTTCTATTGCCTGCAGCCTTCCAGCATTTCGTTCTTTATATTGTTCAGTAGCATTTCTACATCAGAGGAAAGAACCGTATCTTTAAAAAATCCTGCAGCCAGTCTCATTATTCCGTTATAGGTGTTAGCAACCAGCAGCAGTCCTGGCGCACTGACAACCGGAGGAATAATATAATAATCGGAAACAATAACATCACCCATTTTTATTAATTCCTTTGACAGGATTCCAATGTTGGATAGTGAGGCTATACATCTGTTGCCAGTGTAGACAGGGCATTTTGCTCTGTTTTTACCTATTCCTGTTGTAGCCTGGTAATAGGCGAGAGCTTCCTTAAAGCTGATCTTTTCCAGGCGTTCCAGGCCGATAGCGCTTTGTAAGCCGGGATAACCCCTTTTTATATCATTCATCATATAGACGACCCTGGACAGCGTCTCATCAAAAGACTCGTTTTCTACCATGGAAAGCCAGGTATTCACCGAGCCGGAGAAATTACGTAAGGCTTCGGTCTTATTATCAGGTAAATATCGCCGTAAATCGACAGTGAGATTTATCCCCATGGGTACGCCGTATACCGGCTGCCCCATTTTAAGCATAGCTCTGTAATACGCTGCAAGAATCATGTCATTAATCGTGGCTCCCCTGGATTTTACATAGCTGTTTATAGCATCCACCTGGTCTGGTGAAATCCTGCAGGCAGCAATGCGGGTAGTGCTGGATGTATCCTGCTTCCATGGAAATGCCCATGTTGGTATCAGGATATCCGACCCTGGAATCCACAAAGAGTCCGGGTCCGCTATACCAAGACTTTTAAACAGTCTGTCCTGGTCCCCTCTTCCTCTTATTGACTGTATTGGTACAAATGCCTTCCCGGAGCCGTCGAGCCTGGAATATATGTCCGAGACCAACTGGACATACTCCTTGATTCCCGTTCCATCACAGCATGCGTGGTTAACTTTTATTCCCACGATATCACATTCATCCGAACGGATCAGCTTTACTTTTACCTTGGGGTCATTATCCATATCCAAAGGGCTTTCTAAAAACCTCTGAACAGTCGTATTGGCATCTGGGACTTCCTCAAGAGAACAAAACATCACTTCATCGATGTTTTCCGATCTTTTCCAATAGGGTGGATTCCCTTCAACGAACCTGCATCCCAAAACAGGCTCTGCATCAACTGACAACCTTACTGCTTTAACCAGCCTGTCAAAATCCAATCTCCCATCGAGTCTCAAGATGGCTTGAGGATGAAAATTTCCCATTCCGTAACGAGCAATATAATTATATATGTCATGTCCGTTTGCCGGCAGGACATCCGGACTGTCCGGTATCTTCCCTATTCCGGGCTTGTTGATATCCAGGTACTTCTCAAAGACCTTTCCCAGTTCCTTATAATAGCTCACCATATAAAGTGGCAGATTCTCGTAGAATTTATAGTAATGGTCCAAATGGAACAAGGGAAGCATGGCTTCAAAAAGGTTTTCACCTCTAGCGAGTTTTTTAAATAAGCCTTCATAAGATATTTTTATTTTAGCATCTCCGAGTTTAATTTTGATCTCCACATTTCTCAGTCCCTTCCAAAATATAAAAAGTCTAATGGCATGATACCGGCTGCGCCTAGAGGCAATTTCGCCAGCCTTTTTACTGGCTACTCCTAAGGAGGTTATCTATTTGCCTTGTCTTCAATGATGTCCGCCTCTTCTTGTTTCTGAATATACTCTCGAATGACATCCTTATTAATTCCAATCGTACTTACATAATACCCTCTTGCCCAAAGATGTCTTCCGCTCCCTTGTTTCATTTGAGGAAAACGATTGAATACCATATGCGCACTCTTTCCCTTGAGATACCCTATAAATTCGGATACACTCAGTGATTTTCACATACAAATGTACGTGATCAACACTGATGCTTCAATCGCCCAACTCCAAAATTTTATACTCGCATAACGTCCTTTATATTTCCCAACTTCCCTTCTGATCTCCTTAAAGAAGATTTTCGGCGATATTTCGGGATAAATATGATGTGATAACTATAATCCAACGGGTGTGGGATAAGCTTTTCGCACCCATGGGTTCCGCCCTCCTTTGCTTGAGATTTGGCTAGCGAAACCATTTCTCATCATAGCAAAGGAGGACTTTTTAACATCATGCCTCACGGCACTCCCAGTTCAGTTCTCCCACACAAAGCGTGGGGCTTAATATTTGAGTATGGCATAGTTTCAGTTTTTGTAACCGCTTATTTATTATTTCCATTAGCCATTTTTCTTCTCCTGGTATCCTGGCACTCAACCTGGCCGCCGCCAACGGAAGCATCCATGCATCGAGATTTTCCAGCTTAGCCTTTGAAGCTCTCATATACTCATTCAGGTAAAGCCGGCATGTCATCCATTTAGGGAAAGCGGACATGGTACCCGCAATATCGGGAATTCCGGGGGGTACTACCGGTGAATTGATTATGAGACATGTCCTGGCAACATCCCCTGAAGGGTCTCCCCTGTACGCTCCGCTCCAATCTATAGCAACAAGCTTATCGTTGGAGACAATTATTTTGTCCAGATATAAATCTCCATGGCAAATGCTGTCCCCTTCCGGTAACGTATCGACAAAGTCTATAATTCTTTTCGCCTTGTCTCCCAGTATTCCTGAAGAAAGTGCAATTGCCAGCGAGAATTTTTCCTTTTGAGATGGTAATCCTTCACTGGAGCATTTATGAATTTTGTGTTGAAAGCCTGCCAATTCCTGTACAAAGCTGTGAAACCGCCAGGGCTCCTTCTCGAGAATAGCTAGCATTGATTTGCCGACTATCCTTTGAAGTATTATCCCTTTAAGGCCGTCAATCTCTACCATATCGAAAACAGCAGGAGAAGGTACTCCAGCTTCAAGTATCTTCCGTCCGGTTGCGGCCTCCCGCTTTATCCATTCCTCAGGGTATCCTTCCTTGTAAAGCTTTAATACTTTATCCTGTCCCCACATATATACGTCGGCTGTCATTCCTTTACCTAGCAGCTCTCCCTTTTCCATAATCATCTTCCTTTCAGAATGATTTATTAGACAGTTTCACTGCTCCCGGACTATCCGGTACTGCAAGACTCGGAAAACTGCCTTAGCCGTTGGTAAATTTCGGGAGCCTCCTTTTCAATATTGATTGGTTCAATCCTTCGGTTTGTCCATACATGGACTGTTTTTCCCGCAGCAAGGAGCCTCCCTTTTTCCTTTTCAAGCACTTCATATTCAAACTTTACCTTAACACAGGACATATGGGATATTCTTGTAATGACTGTAACCTTGTCGCCATGCCTTGCAGGACTTTTAAACCTACATTCCATTTCGGTAAGCGGAAGGTAGAAGCCCCTGCCGCCTATTTGCGAATTGGAAGCTCCCGCCTTCCTCAAATAATCCGTTCTACCTTTTTCGAACCAAAGCGGATAGATTGAATGGTGTACAATGCCCATCCTATCAACTTCGATATATTTAACCTGGAGACTTGTTTCTGTTGCCATTACATTATTCGTCCTTGCCTTTGTCGGATTTACCGGTTTTTACATACTTTTCCGCGCACTTTACACATTCTTCAAGATAATTGGTATAACTTGTATGAGTCAGTTTGAACAAATCCTTGAAGAATTCCGGATTGGGCCTTGAAAACATTGTTTTAAAACGTTTCTCATTTGGAATCTCAATTGAGACTTCACCTAATTTGATTTTCATACTTACCCCACTCCTTTTATAAGATTCACAGAATAAAATACTTTTCCCTGTCATGGATACATAAGGGTACACCAGATAGTAAAACATGTTTCATAATGCCATATTATGGAAGTTTGGCCACAAGCGTTACATTTAATCTCTTGTGTTAACTATTTATTTTTGCTTTGGGGGCAGTAACATACAAATTATTATCAATTCGATTAACATAATTGTATAACTGTGACATTTGGACGTGTTCATCCATAATATGGTACTGCAAGCAAATTGCAAATCACTTTCAATATTATCTAAAATAATCACTGCAAAGTCAGAGAGCCTTAGAAAATTTTCTAAAAGGAGCGGTTACAAGTGAAATCAATGTCTAAATTCCCCAAGATCAAAAAGCTGGATTATGATGCCGGATCTGATATTATGCCCGCCTACGCTCATGATTTTTGCAATTATGTTGCCCGTTACGGAATGGGAAATTTTCAGATCCAGGTTATAATGAAGCTGGACGGCAGAATAGACTTCGACAAGTTGTCAAGAGCAGTAAGATTATCCGTTGATGTTGAGCCGGTTCTGGGCTGCCGGTTTGTCGAGGATGACCCTCCATATTGGAAACGGCTGGAGGATATTGATAAAACGGAGTTCTGCTCCATGGAGGAGACCACCAACGTAGAAGAAGCTGTCCAACGGTTTTTAGAGAACCGCTTGGATATGGACCATGACCCTATGGTTAAAGTAAAACTCATACGTTCGCAGGAGTATGACACAATAGGTATTAAGCTTAACCACACATGCAGTGATGGCGCCGGAACAAAGGAGTACATCCATCTTCTGGCGCATATTTATTCCTGCATCGACAGCGAAAATGGGGAGTATGTACCAAAACCAAGCGTGCGCAGCAGGGAAGATCATGAACGGGCATTAAATACCCTAGGCATAGAAAACCCGGAACTTGACAATTCAGTAGTAGAAAGCCCAAGGACCGTCTGGCCTTTCCCATGGAAGTCGGGAGGATGTAAGAATGTCACTCCCTTTGTGATTTGCAGGCTCCCCGCAGGGCATTTGGATATATTGTCCAGGTATGCAAAAGAACGGTGCGCTACAATTAATGATTTAATACTTGCCGCTATTTACAGGGCAATGTTTAAATCATCCCGGCCTCAATACGGAATTCCTATGGATATTGGCCTTACAGTGGATTTGCGCCGCTACCTCCCTGACAACAAAGCTCAGGCAATCCGGAATTTTTCAGGCGGAATTATTTTGAGAATCCCAAGAATTCACGGTGAGTCCTTTGAGGGAACATTATCCAGGGTAGTTTCCGTAATGAATCGCAAAAAGAAAGCAAACCCCGGTTATCAGTCCGCTTCAGGTGCAGAACGGACAGAAATCTTAAGTTTCCATCAGTTTCTGGCTTTTTCCAGATTGGCGTCAAAGGCCTCCGAAATCCTGTCGCAAATAAGCATTTTTTGCTCTCCGGGATTGTCCAACGTAGGCCTTATTTCAAAGTCTTTAATAAAATTTGGTGAGCATGTAGTCTCAGACGCTTATATTATTCCGCCGGTAATACGTGCACCTGGACTTCTGATTGTTGCATCCAGCTATAACGGGATATTGACGCTTGCAACCGGATATTACAAAGGTTCCATCACCAGGAAGTTTCTTGAGAAACTCCTAAACAAGATGAAAAGTGAACTGATGGAAGGCTGTAAGCAATAGTCCAGGGGTAAATTGTACCCTTTGTCAAGAACCATAAAAAAGAGCTTTCCATCACCACCCAGCAATTTAGTTACTGGGTGGATTTTTATTACGAAGAGTTCCTATCAGTGAATAGTTATACTATCCATTAGGAGACATTCCCTTGAGCTCCCATTGATATTAACTTCAAGAAAAATATAATGCGGGCGAATTGGGAAAATCCCCTCATTCATTAAAAACGGACTAATAAAGATAAAAAAATGCCGGAGCTAAAAGGCTTATTTTGCCATGCTCTTAATTTGGGAAAATCTAATTTAACTATTAAATCAATCTCTAAATTATTTTTTCCATTAAAAAGCAAAGGGGGAGTACCGCCAACTACTACAAAAAAGTAGTTTTGCGATACTTCCTGGCAAAAATAATTGTGACTATATCCTTCGTTTGTCGATAACCCTTTTCGCCTTGCCTTCACTTCGTTCTATAGTCTTAGGCTCTACAAGCCTGACTCTTGCGTTAATGCCCAGTGCACTAACGATATTTTTTCTGATTTTAACCTCAAGCTCTTCGATTTTCCTGACCTTATCCGAAAACATGTTCTGTGACATTTCTACCCATATCTCCAGTATATCCAGATTATCAACCCTATCGACCATCAAAAGGTAATGAGGCGCCGTTTCACCGGTTTCCAGAAGTACACTCTCTATCTGAGACGGAAACACATTTACACCTCTAACTATGAGCATATCATCACTTCTTCCGGTAACCTTGCTCATTCTTACTAGGGTTCTCCCGCACTCGCATTTTTTATATTTTAGCGAGGATATATCGTGTGTCTTGTATCTAATAAGCGGAATGCCTTCTTTGGTTATGGTGGTGAAAACAAGCTCTCCGGTTGTCTCTTCAGGCAGCACCTCCTGGGTTTGGGGATTAATAATTTCAGGTATGAAATGGTCTTCCTGGATGTGCAGGCCATTCCTGCAGTTGCAGCCGACAGATACTCCAGGTCCCATTATTTCACTAAGGCCATATATATCAATGGCCGTAATACCTAGGCGCTCCTCTATTTCCTTCCTCATGTTGTCGGACCACGGTTCTGCGCCAAAAATTCCGGCCTTAAGCTTCAGGTCGCTTTTGCGGATTCCCATTTCCTCCATTGTCTCCGCAATATTAAGGGCATACGATGGGGTACATGCCAGGATAGTAGTTCCGAAGTCCTTCATCACCATTAACTGCCGTTTGGTATTGCTACCCGAAATAGGTATAACAGATGCACCTATTTTTTCAACGCCATAGTGAAGTCCGAGCCCCCCGGTAAACAGGCCGTATCCGTAAGCAACTTGTACAATGGACTCTTTATTGGCTCCTGCGCTGCACAATGCCCTTGCCACAACTTCAGACCAGGAATCCAAATCCCTCCGTGTATAACCCACAACCGTCTGTTTCCCTGTAGTTCCGGAAGATGCATGTATCCTCACTATATCACTCATGGGTACTGCAAACATCTCGTAGGGATAAGTGTCTCTCAAATCCTCTTTGTTAGTGAACGGCAGGTTTTTCAAGTCCTCCAATGATTTTATGTCTCCTGGCTCAATTCCGGCTTTTTGCATCCTCTCACGGTAAAATGGCACATTACAATAAACCCTGTTAACGGTATTTCTAAGTCTTTCAGTTTGGACTTCAATCATTTCGCTTCTCGACATACATTCATAAGCCGAGTTCCAATACAACATACGTTTCCCTCCAAAGCTACTTCATCGACTATAATCGAAATCTGTCCTTTAGAAATAGTATATTTACATAATTTTCCTTATGTGTCTACTTTCGAGGAAAAATGAATACATTTCACAGGTTTTGATTATCTTTTAAGTTCTATCTTTATTACTCCCGTATAGACAGACGGAAGAATCTTGTCCCGGCACTCTCCTTTGGCCATTCCATTGTCACTTCGCCAACATCACGGGCAGGCCTTAACAACAGGCTCCACGGTTTCCTTCACCATTGGCTTCAATGGTTATAATTTCCGAATTCCTTATGGCCCTGGTATCATTTACACCATCAAAATATCAGTTGCAAAAAAGGAAACACCAGACCATGCAAAATGATCTGGCAATTCCCCCTACTGTTTTCTTAATTATCTACGGTCTCAAGAGTAGTCCTATTTGAATTATTAATCAATTTACACCCTATTCCTGAAACCAGCTATGATAGGCGACTTTTCAAAATGTAAGTGTTTCTATACTCGAAACGGTCATAGGGTTGTCAAAATGTCGGTTTTGAAAACGCATTTAGAGTAATTAAGTTGTGGAACAAACATCCTCCCACGTACAGTCAGTAAACTATGTCCCTCCTTTTTCATACATTACTAATGGCGATATTTGTAAGTATGGAGGACAAAAATGTCACCTTTTCATAATTTAACTCGAGTGAATGGATTTGATTTTAGTAACCTTAACAATGCAAGGCAAAATAATTACGCATGGTCCATGAGCAACCTGGGAGATTTTATCTATGTAGGTACCGGCAGAAATATACCGATAGATATAATTAAATCCATTGAGACGATGACTCAACTGCCTGTTCTAATTAAGCCAGACCCGATAGATAATCGAGCTGAAATTTGGGGATTTAAAAAGGATGGGTATCAGCCATGGCAAAGAGTTTATAAAGCGCCAGACGGCTCTGGCATTTCAGGTTTCAGATTTATGATTAAGCATGAACCTTTTGGAGGCAGCCCTTGCCTTTTTGCAGCGACTTTCGGGAACAAAGTGCAAATATTAAAAACCACTAACGGCGTAAATTGGTTTATCTTGCCTGACAACGTTTTGCAGGGAACCTCATCAAGAGCTATGGTGATACAGAAAGGCAAGGTATATGTTTCTACCATAGATGAGGAAAGCCGAACTCCAACTCCTCAGCTATATAACAGTAAGGATCCAGAATTTTACCCATGGGAAAGTCTTATAGACGTTAACGCACCGGGCTTTGACCCTTCTAAAAACCCAACAGGTGCTATAAGTAATATGGCTGTATTTAACAACAAGATATACGTTGGCATAAGTAATTCAAGTGGAGCTCAAGTTTGGAGAACAAATGGACCAGAACCAAAACTGAATGACTGGACACTTATTGTTGATAAAGGTTTTGGAGATCCTGCAAATAAGTATGCACTAAGCTTTGGTGTATTTAAAAACCATCTTTATGTAAGCGGTACAAAAGAATTGCCGTTAGCTTGGTTTATGCCAATGGGCTGCGACATAATAAGAATAAGCAAGAATGACGAATGGATATTAATAGTAGGCGGAAACCCATTTTTACCTCTAACGGCATCCTCAGGAGGCGTACAAAAAGGCGTTTCAGGCCTTGGTTCGGGGTTTAATAATCCATTTAATGTGTATGCTTGGCAGATACAGGAATATGATGGCAAACTGCTTATCAGTACTTTTGATGATTCCAGCAATATGGAAGTGATTCTTGATACTCTTTTGGCAAACAAACTTGCATTAGAGCAACTAATTGGTAAAACCGTAACAAACTTATTAATAGAAATATATATGAGTGTTGTAGGAATATTAAGAGGTATTAAATATCCACTAGGATTTGATTTGTATATCTCCGAGGACGGCGTTCATTTCAGTTCAATTTTCCTGAATGGGCTTAATAAACCGAATAATTATGGCGGAAGAATACTCTATGTAGACAGCCATGAAAAGCTATACCTTGGAACGGCTAACCCATTCCAGGGCTGTGAAGTTTGGAGAACAAACGAAATTTGCGATTATGACACAAAATCATGCGGTAAAGACCATTACAAAAGCCTGTGGGTAATCAGGGAAATTATATGCGACAAGTACGATATTATCAGTAAAAATATGCCTGCAATCCTTAAATTTCTACCAAAAGAGAATTATCACAGATTTTATTGATATAATATTAATTAAGAGTTGATGTCAAAAGCCACACTGTGTGTGCCTTCAGACTGTACTTTAATTTCATCTATGAGGAAGTCAAAGGGCTCTATTCGGAGCTTGAATGGGGAAAACCCGGCATTGATCCAGTCTCCCTGTTCAAAATTTATCCAGCACCTCTATGGGATACGAAGCATGCGTCAGACCATCAAAGAAATTGAAGTAAACATGGCTTACCGTTGGTTTATTGGGTATGACCTTGGAGAAAACATTCCCCACTTCTCCACCTTCGGCAAGAATTACAGCCGACGGTTTCAAGGAACCGATGTCTTCCAACGCATCTTTGAACATATCCTTCAGGAAGCCGTCCAATGTGGCTTTGTGGATGCCCAGGCGCTCTTTATCGATGGAACCCATATCAAAGCCAGTGCCAACCGACACAAAGCGACTCAAGTGGTGGTGGAAAAACAGGCCAAACGCTACCAAAGCAATTGGAAGAAGAAATTGAACGGGACCGAGCAGAACATGGGAAAAAGCCCCTGAAAAAAGACGGCTCCGATGATGATACAACGCCCTCGACCCCAGAGACCAAAACGGTTTTACAAAGCCAAGTGGACCCGGAAAGCGGGCTGTCCCATAAAGGAAAGCACAAGAAGCGCTTCGCCTATGTAGCCAATACGGCTTGTGATCAGCATAACTTTGTCGTAGACTTCGTGGTGGGAGCGGGGAATCTCCATGACAGCGTCATGTTTGACGAACTGTATGAAAAGCTCTTGGTGAAGGTTCCCGAGGTGAAAGTAATTACCGTGGATTCTGCCTATAAAACGCCTGGATTATGAAACAAATCATCGACAGTCAACGAATCCCGGCTGTACCATACAAACGCCCCATGACGAAGAAAGGATTTTCTAAAAAGGGGAGTATGTCTATGACCAATATTACGACTGCATCCTCTGTCCGGAGAACCAGATCTTAAAGTATAGCATAACCAACCGGGAAGGGTACCGAGAGTATAAAAGCAATCCGGAAGGGTGTCGGGAGTGTAGCCGAAGGAATGAGTGTACCGCGAGTCGGGCGTGCCAGAAAGTCGTAACCCGGCATGTGTGGGAACCGTATATGGAGACGGCGGAAGATTACCGACATACTCTGTAATACCGGACCATCTATAAGCAAAGAAAAGAAACCATCGAGCAAGTGTTTGCGGATGCGAAAGAAAAGCATGGAATGCGCTACACGCAGTTGCGTGGACTGGAAAAAGCCAAGATGCAGGTCACGCTTACCTTTGCCTGCATGAATTTAAAGAAGTTAGCCACATGGAAAAGAAGAAAAGGGATGCTCCCCTTGATTTCGGTTTTTCTTAAAAAGTGGATTCAACATATACATCATTTACGGTTCATTCTAAAACAAAAAAGAGCGTTACGCTTTGCGTAACCTCCTTTTTGTCTACGGTCTGAGGCCCTAGCATGTGCTAGGGTCTTAATATATTCTATACCGTTAATGTCCCTTACCAAAAAAAGCTGGATCGCTGGCCTATTAATGAACTCTAATTCTTTGGCCAGGATAAATCATATGAGGATTATGAATGTGTGGATTTAAAGAGATTAAATGATGAACATGAGTCCTATAATGTCTCGCTATATGATGCAAAGTTTCACCTTTGCGAACATGATGATACATTGATATAAATCCCCTTTCCATCTGGTAACTACGCTCCAAATTATGCCAAAGAAGATTTATTGGTGCTAGTACAAAATGTTTAAATCCCACATTATTCCATATATTTCAATCAAAACATATTATGTGATATCTCTTGATAAAGGAGGAAAAGTCAATGGCATTTGGCGGAGTTGGTGTCGATGGCGGTGCTTGTGGAACAGGACGTGGCTTTGGTGCAGGAATTGCTGCAGTCGTAGTGATCATTCTTCTGCTTATCGCACTTGGAATCGTATTCTAATTTAGAAAGGAGGAAATTTGATGTACGGAATGGGTTATGGTGGTGCAGCAGGTTACGGAATGGGTGGAGCATGTTGTCCAGCACCTGTCGCTCCTGTGGCTGGTGTTGGGGCTGGGGTCGGCGTAGGAATTATCGCTATTGCTATTTTGATTCTTATCGCTCTAGGCGTAATCTTCTAATAAATACTATTTAAAGGCTATCATCTTAATTGGTGATAGCCAGTTCTTATTGAAGGAGTTGATCTTATGTTTGGTTTTGGATTTCTCCCCTTAGCTCTGGGTTTCGGTTTAGGGGCTACTATAGCGAGGCCTCGTTATTACCCATCAGCGTATCCCTATGCCTATGCTCCTTATCCCTATGGATGGTATTAGTTTTTAACTATATCGACAATTAGTCAAATATAAAGGTCGCAGTTCTAGCTGTTACTAAAAATACTTCTATGTGTAAACAAAGTAAGGAGAGCGCAAAGCTCTCCTTACTTTGTTTGTTCCCTGAAGTCCAGCCCCATACTCACCCCAACCACATACTCCACCACACCCAGCACATCCCTGAACCGCCTCAGTTCCTCTTTGCCAAGCTGGTACACCCTTCCCCAAATGCATAAGAAATCTCTCGCCCTACTAAAACTAATACCTAGCTTTACATTACTTTGAATTAGAAACGGCGAAACCTTCTCATCTCAAATCTCTCAAATGGATCGAATTCAAATCTCTCAAATGGATCTCTTATCCCAAATCTCTCGAACCTTTCAAAAGGATTAAAGAAAAACGGAAAAAAAGGGAATCTCCCAAAACCAAAACGATTGAACATGGGCATATCTTAACTGTCTCCTTTCGTTATAGATGACCCTTTCCCAGACCGTTAGACACCCAAAACATCAAGAAACCTTCTTGTGACGTAATTATGCTTATTTTTTCAGTCTTCTGTAAATTTTTGAAGTGTAATGGAGCGTAGCGGAATGGAACTTCAAAAATTTGCGGCGAGCTTCGTATACTCCTCCGGAGTTTTGTATCCGTTGCCGGCATGAAGCCTTTTTCTTCTGTAGTAAACCTCAATATACCAGAATATTTCGGATTTTGCCTGCTCTCGTGTCCTGAAGTGCTGGTCGTTAAGCCATTCTTGTTTCAGTTTACCCCAAAAGCTTTCCATCGGCGCATTATCCCAGCAGTTTCCTTTCCGGCTCATTGAGCAGGTGAAGTGAGTTTCTTTTAATAGATTTTGGTATTCATGGCTGCAATATTGCGATCCTCTATCTGAATGTATCAATACGTTTTTGGGGTTGCCACGCTTTCCTAAGGCTTGATTAAAGCATCTTATTACTAAATCTTTGGTCATTCTTTCATCCATGGCCCAGCCGGCAATTTCTTTCCCAAATAGATCCAGTATTCCCGCAACGTATAACCAGCCTTCATCTGTCGGCACATAGGTTATATCGCTTACCCATTTTTGATTGGGTTTTTCCGCAGTAAAATCTCTGTTTAGTATGTTTTCAGCAACCGGCAGGTTATGATTGGAATTGGTTGTCGCCTTATATTTCTTTACTACTTTTGACTTTAGTCCGTTCTCTTTCATGATTTTTGCTACAAGTTTTCGATTCACCGGCGTTTCGGGTTTGCTTAGGTTTTCTGCAATTTTTGACGAACCTGGGATTCTTTTATTTTCATAGAAATTGTTCTTTACTGCTTCGGTCAGTTCTTTCCTACGTATGCTTCTTTTGCTTTCTGGTCGTTTATCCCATGCATAATATGTGCTTCTTGGAACATGAAGTATTCTGCATAGCTTCGCTATTTTATAATTTACGGATTCAGCTTTGATAAACTTATATTTTTCTATTTCTGATTCTTGGCGAAGTAAGCTGCCGCTTTTTTTAATATTTCTATTTCTTCTTTAAGTTCTTTGTTTTCTTTTAGGAGTCGCTTCATTTCCTCATCTTCTGGTTTGATATGTCCGCTGCCGACAAAGGGCTTGCTGCTGTTCTGATGGTATCTCTCTACCCACCCGTAAATTGTGTTTGCATGAATCCCTACTTCTCGGGCTACTACCGCCACTGATTCTTTGTTTTCTACCACTCTTTTACAGATTTCCAGCTTATACGCTTGATCAAAGTTTTTGGCCAATTACAAACACCTCTTATTTTTATTGTACTTGGTGTTTAGGGTGTCTGTAAAATGGGGGATGGGTCACTGTCATGCTGGACATCAACCGGAGACAAATTCCTTTATGCGGACACTGCTTTGCCAATGTCGAAGCTGACAGATTTCAGCTCAATCAGTTGAAACGACGATAACTCATTTGGAATATGGAGAGCCGTATGCGGTGAAAGTCGCTTGTACGGTTCGGGAAGGGGCGGGTTACTTTGCTAATCCGCCTATTTCATCCAAGATAAGCAAAAATAATTCAAAATAAAACAAAAAAGCCAGACCGCCCATAAAATATGGAACAATCTGGCGATTCATATCCCTAACTGTTTTCTAAATCAATAACAGTCTTAAGGGAATCCAATTGCGCAATTATTTAAATACATTATGTTATTAGTATCTCCTCAAGCATCCAGGCAATACTTTTAAGAGTCTCATGTTCTTTATCTACTATATCAATTACCATTACTTGTATCATCCGCAAAATCATTACTATCATTTGAAGAATTATTAGTATAGATAAAAATAGGTATAGAGCTTGCTCAAAAGTACCTGGCGACTTAAACAACCAACTTAAAAATTGCGTCCATAGGGGAACGAATATTGCTAACAATAACCCAGCTCCAACTAGTCCAGCAGGCTGATTCTTTTCAGATTTCTTATTGAGAAGTTCTATTAACATCTTAATCTTTTTATTATCTAGATTGTTATCATCAAGATATGTTTTCATTAGTCTCAATCTCATCTCGTGATAAGCGACTCCACCCCAAAGAAACCCATCTGAGGTTATACCATATTTAGAAACAAGCTCATTTTTAGCCTTTGAATTACTTACGACAAGCTATCTATTGACTTTCTTGCTGCTATATAAGAAAGTCAATTAAGAAACCCCTCCTTAACGGTTAAACGCAGGAGGAGTATCAATACATATAAAATCTCTAGCCTCAAACTAAGACTATACTTTATATTACTTTAGAATTAAAAACGGCGTCTTCTCATTTCAAATCTTTCAAATGGATCGAATTCGAATCTCTCAAATGGATCCCGTATTCCAAATCTCTCAAACCTTTCAAACGGATTAAAGAAAAATGGAAAAAAAGGAAATCCCCCAAAACCAAAACCAAAACGATTGAACATTGGCATATCTTAACTGTCTCCTTTCATTGTTTAAAATCCCTTTTCCAGATCCATTATTAAAAGATAACACCCAAAGCTATCAGGATTAAGATGGCTATAGCTATGATACCTACTCCTACACAACCAAACATTCTTGTTCACCCCTTAATAGCATGAATTTCGATGAGAATTATAGATTATAGAATTAAAAAACAATGCCCATAGCGATAAGCAGAAGAATGATTACAACTACAATTGCTATTCCTGCTGCCATTTTTGTTCCTCCTTATTATTCAATTCCGATACGCATCGGATATTACATAATATGGAATTAACATAAAGCTGTTACAAGCTTTAATAGCTATGTACACCAATTATTGGATTATCTTATAAAACAAAAAGCCTCCGAATTTGGAGGCTTTTTATTTGCAAAAAAAAATTCTCCTCACAAAGAGGGGGTATAGTAAAGAAAGGTGGACTGATTAAAATGCCATTTATATTAACCGTTAAAATTAGCGAAATAACCATGTTTGCTTAATATTAACCCTTACGAATAATAAAGTAAAATTCATTATTGTTAAGTTAAGCATGAGCAAAAGTTATGATATTCCGTTCAAAAAAATTCCCTCACGTGGAGGGATATTATAGGAGGATGGGCAAAAAAGGCTCTATATGTTAACCGCTTAGCGGGTAACATCTATTGTGATTATCTACTGTATTAATAATAAACTATGATTGTTACAATCCCGTGAAATTTGTCTAAAAAATACGTTAAAACGTAGAAAAAGCTCACCTCCAATCAAGGAAGTGGGCTTTCGTCATGTTACAGCTTCCGCAACTGCTGTATATTTATTGTGCTATATTGTATTTCCTCATACCCACAAATTACTACACATATTGCCATAAATTACATAAAACACAATTTCATAGTTTCAAGGCCCCCTCGACACTGTGACATATTTTATTAGAATATTTGCCTAAAAAACGCTATTTTTATCCCCAATATGTTTCCGTGTACGGGCACTTTACATATTCATGACATTTTTAGCTCATTTCAAAAAAATCCCATCTTCAGAAACCCTTGTCACAAGCAGCTTCTAGAATGTGAGCGTTTTCAAACTTACCACGGTCTCAACGTGCTGCGTTCATGGGTACATGTTCAAAAAATAATGTCTCTTAGACCCGGCTCAATTTGAAGACCACTTTATCTCAATCATCTGTCCTCTTTATCCTCATAATTATTCCTTGGTATCTATCCTAGGCAGTATGTAATTCGTGGCATACTGCCACAGTTTCAGGATCCGCAGAGGAATTATATTTCTGTACATTAATGGTACTTGAGCGCAATTCTTCAATTTGACCAATTATTTTATCTAATTCAGACACAAGCATCCCTCCCAACCTATTTAGTGATAGTATTTCCATCCAACATACAAAAATGAGGACTACCAAAATGGAGTCCTCTTCAGCGGGTTCCTTTTTCCAAAATTCCATATACAATTACGCAAAACACCCCTTATACCCCCATAAGGTACACCCAAAATTTGCGTAAAGTGTACCCCCTGTGGTCTAAAAAGTATTGTTTTCTTACATCCACGGGAACATAAAGCACACCTAGGATTATCCCAATACCCTGAAAACCACTGATACCAAGCTACTTCCGCTCTATCACGACGAATGTTTCAATGTGCTGCGTCCACGGAAAAATACATGAGTCACCGTTACAGCATTGTTTGTTCGAGCCACCTCTCCAATAAGAATTATTCACCCATACTGCGTAAGCCCCATTCAGAAGCAAGGTCTACTTTATTTTGTATTGCTTTAAATTTTTGAAGTTTAGTTTGCAAGCAAAACTCAGAAATAAATATGAAAAATGCGAGCATTACCAAAATCTAAAAATAGGACCACTAATCTACTTGATCAGCATGATGATTTGTTGTTTGTATTGAACTGATTAAATCATTTCACTTTTTACTGACTAATTGCAGATATCTTTCCATCAAATCAGCTACTCTTTCCTCTTCTTTTTTAAATCCTTTGCCCTCATAAGCAGCCACTACAGCTCTATCCAAATTATTGTGCGCCTTAATCAGGTCGCTTGGCATAGTTAAGGGGTCATATAAATCTGCCAGAGAACTGTTTGGATATAATGATCTAGCATTAAGGATCTCTGAGGCCGCTTTTTCAATATCAACTTTTTGCTTTTCTGTGGGATCTGGCCAAGGAAAGTTATTATACACAATATCCTTTGAATAACGAAAATCGCTCTTAATCCTTCCGCAGACAGTTTTGACCCAAATCATGTGGATCTTAGATGTGAGAATACCGAAATGATAAAGTGTTGCATTTGGTAATATATGTACTGCATCATTTACAATGATTTCTTTATCAACAAAGCCTATTGGAACATAAGCTCGTTTCTCCGAGGAATGTCTAGGTATAATTATGTAATTACTATTTGGTTGTCTTATTTCCATAAAAAGCGAGGGAGTTAAAGCACACATTTGTGTAGCTTTCTTCGGGCTAGATAAACGAAATTTACGAACTAATTCTATTCGTTCTAGAACCAACGGCATTTTCTTAATTTCTGCAGGTTCGGCATTAACTAACCATAAACACCATCTAGGCAGATTATTAATAAATTCTACAGCACCCATTATTTGCTTAATATACTTTTTACTTTCAGGTTCGTTTCTAACAAAATCTTCGTATTCGTCTGCTTCAATGATGAGATGACCACCATCAGCTGGCTTATTACCGTAAACCATCTCGGGAACATTACATATTGGCTTTGTTCTACTCTCAATAAAAACATTGGGTGCATTTATTAGATAAGGGTTAATATTTTCTACTATTTCCTTTTTATCCCCATCTAGAATAACTTTCTTCCCAGTGTTGTATAACGAAAAACCAATTATAACACAATGAACTGCTGCTTTACCTTTTGCTTCATTGCTCCATACGAAAGTACGGTAGGCGAAATTAATTACAATCCTAAACATATTCATGAGAGTTTCCCAGATTGGTGTAACCTGCTCACCCTGCACGATAGAATTTGTTGAAACAAATGCTACCCGAATGCTTGTGTTTTGAATATATCTGGCGGCTTTATAATACCACCCTGTCACATAATCAATTTTTCCTGAGTTTTTAATTGGTTTGCCCTGATAATTCACGAAAACATTGGTAATATCCCGTTTTTGCTCTTCTGATTGGTTTGAATAACCAACAAAAGGTGGATTTCCTAAAATAAAATTCAAATCATATCTCGGGACAATATTTACCCAATCAACGGTTAAAGCATTACCGTTAATTATTGTGGCTGAATTGATTAATGGTAGGCGAGCAAAATAAAGGCCAAAGTATTCAGCAATCAAAGTGTTCATCTGGTGGTCAATCAGCCACATGCCGACCTGGGCGATCTGGCAAGGAAATTCTTCATACTCAATGCCATAAAACTGGTTTACGTTAATTTTGCAATATGACGGAATATCAATAATCATCTGCTGGCCTACATCTACCCGCATTTTCAGCACTTCTAGCTCAATCCGGCGGAGTTCTCTATAAGTAACGATTAAGAAATTACCGCAGCCACAGGCCGGATCTAAAAATTTAAGTTTCCCTAATTTGTTATGAAATTGCTCCAATTGCGTACTGTTGCCCTTAATCCGTTCAAATTCAGCCCATAGATCGTCTAAGAATAAAGGTTTAATTACTTTAAGAATGTTTTCTTCGCTTGTGTAATGGGCTCCAAATTCCCTTCTTTCCTGAGTATTCATAACCCCTTGAAACATCGCTCCAAATATGGCCGGAGAAATATAACCCCAATTGAGACTGCTGCATTCAAGTAGGATCTTGCGCATTTTAGAATTAAAATCGGCAAAAGGTAGGTGTTCAGAAAAGAGCTTACCATTGATATAGGCAAAACGCTTTAATTCATCTGAGAGCATTGTCTGTTTGATTCTCTGTTCCGGTGGTGTGTCCAATACTTCAAATAACCGGGCCATACGGGATGATAGATTCGATCCATCTGATTTTGTTTTTAAGATATATTCGTAGAATATTTTCTTTTCAAAAATGCCGGTATCATCGGCAAACATGCAGAATAACAACCGTACCAAGTAAACCTCAAGCTGGTGCCCTTCATAGCCGTGCGATTTTAAAATATCATGCAGTTTTGCCATTTTTTCAGCCGCTTTGATGTCAACTTCTTTGTTGTCGGTAGGCAGTTGGGCAAAAGTTTTGTATCCGGCCAAATCGGAGAACAACTTAACGTTTTTATGTAAATGTGCAGTTTTGAACTCCCACTGCTGTCCTGTAAACAGACGGTAGAGTCTAATGTTTAAAAAGTTACAGACCATTATGTATTCCGGAAGTTCTTCATCCTCTAGGTGAAAAGCGTAGTCTCTTGCCTGTCCAAAAGCCTTGTCTAGACTCTTTCCAATCGATTTCATCTCGATGAGGATTACACCTTGCCAAAGAAGGTCAATATAGCCGTTTCTATGTCTTCCCATCGGAACTTTTGTTTCGAAGGTAGCAACCCGCTTGCGGTCAATACCAAAAACATTAAAAAAATCATTTAAAAAGCTTTGAGATTCTGAAGCTTCTCCGCTTGTATTACGCCATTTTCTAGAAAAACTCAAGGCCCGAGTCGTTATCTCATTCCAACTTAGTGAAATTTCTAATTACCTCCTAGCTTACCATTGGTTGGTTTATCTATTTAAGAGATAACTATTAGTGACTGTTTGGCCAATATTCATAAACAATAAAACAGAAAAGCCCTGAGAAATTTTTTCCCAGGACTGGTCGTTAATCTTAATTGCTTTTTTTCGATTGAACCTCAAATTCTATGGGGGTACATTTTATCCGGTTCGGATTAGATCTTTAACAATTAGGGTTCGAAATAGAAATTACATCGTAAAAAGCAATGTTTTAAATTACCCATAGAAGCTGAAAAGCCCAGCATTAAAAACATGTCTCCCCACTCTACCCCTTAAGTCCACGGAAACATATCCATTTTCATCGCTACCACAACATATAGTGTTGGTATGACTGGGTTTACACATCATCTTGTGGTTTGTTTTCTATTGAGGAGAACTACCGTCTCTATGTGCACCGACCACGGAAACATATCTACCGGCTGCACCTCAGCCACCAGTATCCCCCGCTCTGCAGAATCCCCAGATCCCGTGCCAATGCCCCAGGATCACAGGAAACATAGATAATCTGATCCGGCCCCAATTCCAGCAATCGCTCCAACACTCTCTTGTGTGCTCCGGCTCTCCTGAACTGTTGATACCCCAAACTCAGCGGATTCCTGCGCCTGTTTCCTCTGCTGGTCCTGACCCCTCTCCACTCATGCCCAGCCCGGCCCATTCTTCGAACGCTATTCACCCCCCCCCTTTCTACCCCCCATCCTCGCCTCCATAGCCTTAATCAAAAAACCATTCAGCATCTTCTTATACTCCCCATGCACCTGGGAATCAACCTTTGCCAGCAAATCCATCTCATAAGTCAGTTCTTTGAACACTTTATCCAAGCTCTCGTAGCAAAAAGCGATTTTAGCGGTGAGCAACTTGATCTGGGCAGCCGCCAGCTCATTGCTCACCCTTTGGTAGCTCTTCAAATTTGAATTTTCCGCTAGCTTCTTATTTTCCATGGCCTTTTTCTCAACATCCTGCTGCAGTTCTTGCTTGGACTTCCGCAAATCGTTGGTTTCCTTTTTCAGGTTGTCCCGCTCCTGGGCCAGCCGGATGTTATTCTCTTTTTCCTCAGCCAGGGCTTTCTGGAGACCTTCCTTCTCCTGTTTGGATTGTTTCAGGTCATTAACCGCCTGCTCCAGCTCACGGGTTGTCATTCCTTCAATATCTATGTCGCTGATGAATTGCGCCCGGTCTTCTTCCGGCACCCCCAAGAGAATGAGGGCGTGGGTATAACTCAAGTTCGGCAGTTCCCGGCCCAAGGCTCCGGCGTCGCCTAAAGCGGACTGTAGACTCCCAAACTCCTCGTAGAGGCGCATCAATTTTCCAGCCCGGTTCTGGGAAAAGCCGACGGACTCTTTCAGCCAATTGCCCCATATTGTCGTCAATATGTCGTCAATTTAATGTGGTTATGGGGAGACATTTATTTTGAACTGCTGACAATCTCTCCTATTGCTATTAATGAAATGTTATGGTTCTTATTAAGTACTAACAGAATAGCTCTAATCATATCTTATGAAAAATAACAATATGAAGGAGTATAAAGTTAGTTGATTAAAGTTCGTTTACGGCCCATACTTAGTAAGATAAATTTACCGACAGTCTTAAAAACAGCTATACTTCCGGGTGAATCAATCGAAAGATTATTTATTGCAACCCAGACAGGAGAGATCTTTCACATTGGAAACGGAGTTATAGGGACTTTTTTAGATATTAGCCCGCAAATTATAAAACTTGGCGCTTCTGGTCGTGGATATGATGAACGGGGATTGCTAGGTCTAGCGTTTCATCCCGAATTTTATTATAACGGCCTTTTCTATCTTCATTATTCAGTAGCTGGAACACAAGGTCCAGGTGCTCTTCCTGGTGCCCCTCCTGAATCTTTTAAGCCTAACCCATGTGACCCCAGAACCTTAAACCTAAAGTGGATAAATAGAGAAATTCAATATGATCATATTGATACAGTTGAAGAATGGATTTTCCACTCGAATCAACCTCAAAAAAGGCGGGCATTACTTAATTTAAGAAGACCGTTTTTTAATCATAATGGTGTCAACAGCTTAAACTTTTCACCTGAAACAGGAAAACTAGTTTTAACAACCGGAGATGGTGGCTCAGGCTATGATCCATTTAATTTAAGCCAGAATGATATGGAAATCGCCGGTAAAATAATTGAAATTGATGTAGTTAAGAATACATTTATCAATAATCCACCCGTAGTTACACGTTTTAATGAACTTCCCGTACCTATTCAGGAAACGCTTACGGTAATTGCCAAAGGGGTTCGCAATATACCAGGTATTTCATTTCAATGGTTCTTTAATCAGTATATTAAATATGTAGGAAATGTCGGACAGGATCTGGTAGAGTCGATTTTTTCATTCGTTCATTATAAACCAATACCGGTTACTCACCTAATTCATGCTTCTTTAATGAGATCTGAACCTGACCAAGAAGGATTTATTAACTTTGGCTGGCGAGGGTGGGAAGGTGCATTTCCTGCTTCGATTATAAGGAGCTGCTCTACAAATCCGACTTTGCATGAGGAAACAATTGCTTATTACAATGACGCAGTAAAAACTTCAGGGCGGCGTCTTCAGCCTCAAATTAGTTATTTTCATAAAGATCCCCGACCCGATAAGTTTGGAGGAACTGCACTTACAGGAGTCCAGCCATATATGGGGAATGGAATCCCCGATTTAACGGGAAGCGTTGTGTTTACCGATTTTGCCCGGCGTGAAAAATCCCAAACGACCGTTAGAGGGGTTTTAGCTTATACCAGGGTAAGAACAGATTGTAAACTAAATGATTTTAATGTTATTGAAACCGATTATAATTTTGGGTCTCAATCGGCTTTTTATGTTAGTTTGGGAACGAATCTGGATCAAACCAGACTATATTTAGGGGTTTATGGCTCTATGAAAGTGACTGATTTTAACCAAGGTACTGTTTTTGAAATTGTTTCATGAAGTGTTCCTCGACGTACCTGGATGGCTCTATAATTACCTTAATTTTTTCTTGATTGCCAAAAGTAGTATACTACTAAGTACGAATTGCTTTTGGAGTAATTGATATGCCATTATTGCTATATTAAGTGCAGTAACCATCTAGTCTGCAGGAGCATCATTAACACTTTATTTAGGTAATGAGGAGATAACCCAAATTCAAAATGCCCTATTCCCTCCTTTATCAAGATAGTCCAGCCGTAGGACAAGTTGTTATGCAGTATCTCAATATCATCCCGAGTCAGGGGTTCAGTCCGTGGACCATCGTCCAGAAACAATTATCTGTTGTGTTCGCATTGCCTTTAGTGGTGGGAATGGTTCATAACTGCCTTGCAAGCGGTAGTTGTTGGCCTGATTCTTTTTCTGCCGACATTCATTCAGTGGTTTAGTGTGGCTTCTAGGAAGGTGGTATTATGAACAAGCCAATTGCAAACTCAAAGCCCGTATGGTATATGACCTGGTGGGGTATTTTAATCGTGATTTTCTTGTTGTTCCTCTTGATTTGTGGAGTAGTAAAGCCTAAATGGATCAAAATCGAAGTTTCAAATTGTTACGTCGCACTTCTCTCTCTAGGATTTGCGTACCTCTTTTTGCGTTTTTTACGTATCAGATCGAGAGTCGTAAAATTTGTCTTCGGCTTATTATGGCTGCTCTTTTTGCCAAATACAGCTTATCTATTCACTGATCTGGGACATATAATTTATCAATGGAATAATACTGTGTCTCTGCCTGGTCACATGCTACTTCTTGTGCAGTATATACTGCTGGAATTGTTCGGAATAATAACGTTCGTTTTTTCATTTCTTCCATTTGAGAAGGTTATAGACCGGGCCAATGTTTTCAAAAAAAGAAGAGGTACTTGGTTGGTATTTTTTAATTTCCTTGTAGCTTTCGGATTGGTACTGGGGAGATTTGAACACATAAATTCCTGGATATTGTTTACCAATCCGTTAAAAGTTCTAAAATTAGTGATAAATATCTTCACGTCTCTAAATCTCTTAGGGCTGACAATTCTTTTTGGTTTACTCTGCAACTTTGTTTATTTCCTTTTCCGGGGTATGCTTCTTCAAACAATAAAAAGGTATTTTCATATATTGGATTATTAATAATTGTTTCATAGCTACTTACGAAGGTCTTTTCATCGTGAAGAATGGAGTTAAAAATATTCGGTTTGATTATTTTTCTATTGAATCAAGAGCGGCATCAGGGTTTTACGGTTAGCTATAATGGAAAAACAATAAGAACTATTACCTCATACACTCTGCAATAAAAAGGCGTAAGGTAATGAAAACTGCCGGTCAAAGTTACCTCAACCCCGACCGGCGTTTCATAAATGATACTAATAAACGCTTTTTTGCACTAGAATA
Organism: Desulfosporosinus paludis; assembly: GCF_045689965.1. Lineage (NCBI taxonomy): Bacteria > Bacillati > Bacillota > Clostridia > Eubacteriales > Desulfitobacteriaceae > Desulfosporosinus > Desulfosporosinus paludis. The sequence goes on along the minus strand of NZ_CP144211.1, from coordinate 4,839,149 downwards.
TTCTTTTTCCCTGTAAATACTATAGTCCAAGTGTAAAAGTAAAAGTCGTATATTCATTTTTCATTTCCCCGCTTCCAAACATCCCCCAACGCTTTCCGGTAAGAAAGTCCACGTCCTGCGGCCTAACACCGCCACCCGAATCCCCCCGCACCACGCAAGAGTCGGTACTTGACTGCTGGCTAGGCTTTATCAAGACGGCTATTTCAAACCGTATGTTCTTCTTGAACTTAGCAGAGCGCAACCGACGTGGTGATTGGGTTTCGATGGGGAGGCTGGATTCAGCTTGAGGTTGTTAGGATACCCACAGTTCAGCAAAGTACGATTCTTGGGGTATCATCCGTTACATCTTTCACATTTTTTAAGATACCATGAAAATCTAGAATTACACTTTTTACAAATCCACTGTTGTTTTTGCCCTTCTAGCCATTTTTCTTTACCAATGTCTTTTATCAAAATAAGGTTTATTATCGATTCGGCATGATGTGGCTTTCCATCACTACTAAAATCTATCAATTTCTTACAAGGAAAATCGTTGCATAAGCTACAATATTCGATTTTCTTACCTCTTGCACAATCTCTTATATCACAGTCTCCACATAGGTTTTCTAATCGACAACCAGGGCAAAATTCAAGTGGTTGGCTTTTAAATTTATCATACTTTGAGGGCATACGCATAATATGTTCTTTGTTGTCTTCCTCAAAACCAACTTTAAAGCTGCATGCACCACAATAAAGACCACAATAAGCTATTAGTTCATCTGACATCGAGAGTACTCCTTCTTGCAATTAACAAAGCCCTGACACCCGTCACCAAACACTCCTGCGTGGTGATTTGGTATCAACGAGGTAACTAGATTCCAGCCAACTAATCAGCATAGGGTTATTCGAAGGACTTCTTGAAAAGCATAAACTTCATTCCTTCGGCAAATTATTCTTTTTCATTCGTCCAATTACACCTTTAATACTCATGGCTCCAGGCGGGATCATGGTTTTGAAGTTGTACTGTATTTCGTTTTAACCCAAGCATAATATTTTCTCCTATCAATCAATCGCGTAAAATTTTTTTTAATACGTTAACATCTTTCCTTCATCCCACTGCTTCCAACGCTCCCGGCGCGGTATTTATTCTTCTACCAACTTTCATAGTGCATCATTTCTTCAAGTTTCTTTCTAGGACGATCTTTTGGAGATTCGCTTGCATAACCAAGGGTAAGAATACAGACTACATATTTGTCAGCAGGAATATTTAAAATTGGTCTAATTTCTTCTTGGGTAAACCAAGCAACCCAACATGTACCTAAGCCTAAATTATTTGCTTCAAGTACAACATGCTCTATTGCAATAGATGTATCTCTGATAATTTGTTTAAGTTCAAGCTGTGGACTGTCTTCATTTAGCGACATTTGGACATTGTCGGTTATTCTAGACCGTATATCTGCTACACAAACAATAAAAACTGGAGCTGTGAGCATCCATTTTTGATTATTAGACACTTCAACTAATTTTTGTCTCTTAAGTTCCGATTTAACTATAATGAAATGCCAAGGTTGTGTATTATCACCAGATGGGGCTAGTCTTGCGCTTTCTAGCAATTGCATGATTAATTCATCATCAACTGGCTTATCCAGATATTTTCTTATACTTCTACGAATTTTTATCTGCTTAATCATAATAATGCTTCCTTTTTAAGTATTCATTTACCTTATCAAGTTGAAATCACCCTGTGAACACAATGCCGGATGCTACCCTCTTTGTCTATGTTCAAAATTTTCGATTCTAAACATACGCACCTACCTCCTAGCACCCTAACACTCCCGGTGTTGTAATTTGGTATCGATAATGACAGGAAATATAAACCAGCTTGGTGTTGTTAACATTATCGAGGGGCCTTCTTTGGGAAGCGGGGGAATTCTTTGGAGGTGTGGTGTATGGAGATGTTGGATAGTTTCAACAGCATAGTTATTTATCCCTCTCAGCAAGACCTTTGGCAATCACCGATTGCACAACAGATGAACATCAGCCACCAGCAGGGTTTTTAGTCAGGCATTCACATCCAGTATTGGCCCCTGTATGTTTTTTAATATCTTCCAAAGTAGAGCAACACTTAGCCACAGCAACATGATATAAGATTTCTTCTTCTGTGACATTTGCACAATAACAAATTGGAACAGGAGGAGGAACTTTCTTAAACCAAATCTTATTATGCAATTGATCTTGAAAGATTGGCTTTTTCTCATCTTGAGAGTAGTATGCGACTTTGCATTCGGGAGTTCTACACAAGAAGAACTGTTCACCTAAAACTTTTATGCCTTGGTTTACCTGATGTTCGACTGTTTCCTTACGTACTTTCTGCCCCATCCGCTGACAAATGGGACAAGCTGGAATTGTTTTCGAGTTTGAAGACAGATCAATAATCATTGTAATATTTCCTTCTTTATTTTCATAAACTTAACTCCACATTTAAGTTTTTCAGGCTCATGCATTTCATTTTCGGCATAGTATACCGCACAGCGAAACACATACAATTGACATCTATCCACCTGACACCCCTTAATTGAACAATGCTTGTCATACATAACTTGTGGGTCTTGTCCTTTTAGGGATTCGATGCTGGTGTACCCCATCTCAATCAAATCTTGTTCAGTTGCTTTTCCTACGATAATGAACACATTTTTCAACTGCAGGCCCAATACCGGTACCTAACTCTTCCCATACAGATTCGACAATCTCAGGTTTCATTCCCACTAAAGCGATCCTCTGAGCGGAAGTAATCTTAATGATGGGGATTTCGTATTTTTTTGCTACATTAGCGATGTTTTCTAGTAATTCAGGGGTAACACACCAACCGGGGTTCGTGGGACAATGGCATAGGTTTTTTTATCCCTTTGAATAAAAGCTCCTCTTGGTGCAGCCTGCTCTGACATAGTAAACCCTCCAAATACGTTCTATCAAATACTATTAGTTCGTTACAAATAGTACTAACCCTTCTAAACACACAAAAAAATAATGTAACTCTGTAGCAAATATTATAACGTAACCCGTTTTGGAGGATTTTGACCCATTTTAACCAGGAAGGAATAGCAATAATGAGCTTTTGATATTATCTCTACCTTCCTCCTGCTGCACGCCGTGATATGAAATTTCCCCATAGCACGGCGCTGCTCAAATACAATAGTTGTTACCTATAAAACTATATTATGTAAAATAAAACAGGCGACATGTTCCCGTGGACGTAGGTTGAAAACATTGAGGTAGTGAGTCCCTTACTGTTTATTGTGTCTGGAAGTTATCTTGCAGGTCAGAGGTCAGCGGCAAGAGTTAAGATGATAGTTAATTTTGAAGAAATTTCATGGCATTATCCCATAGCAATTTGGTTTTGACATCTGATGACAAAGGGAGTTTAGTCAGGGTTTTGATAGCGTCACTGGGGGAGTAATCCATGACCGGAAAGTCTGATCCAAAAATAAATTTATCGGAATAAAGTTCAATGGCTTTTAGCCATTCTTCTTGGATAGGAAACCGAGGATTACCTAAGATAAAAGCAGTATCAAGGTAAACATTCGGATATGAAGCAGCCAATTTAATTGCTAGGGTGAAGTCATTGGGAAGACCCATGTGCGCTATGGTTACCTTTAAATTTGGGAAGGACCTAAGCACATCGGCAAGTAATTCAACTCGGGTATAGGGGCCTGCTACGGGCATCGCGCTTGTATGGAGGATTAGACCTTTTTGTCTCTCGTTTAACATTCGGTACATAGGCCACAACCGCTTATCATTTGCGGCTACCTTTTGAACGAAGGTATGAACTTTCACACCTGGAAAATTCCATTCATCGAGTGCTTGACTCAGAATTTCCTCTACTTGCTCATCATCCTGATGAATAGCAGCAAAAGGGTGTAACCAGGAATGATTATCGCATAGGTCTTTGAGCCATACGTTAATTCCTGAAGCCATACCCTTTTTATGTACATACCCTAAAACAAACGCTGATGTTACCCCAATACCTTCAAGATACTTTATAAGGGTTTCAATGGGCTGTTGATGATAAGGCATAGTCCATTTTTGTTGGATGAACCAGTCTAAAATAACCTTCATGAGGCGATCCGGAAAAAGATGAATGTGGGCGTCACAGATTTTCTGAGAATCATTTGTTTCAATGTTAGAAATCATAAGGCCCGACTCCCTTCACAACATATATTTGAATATTTCGACATATAAAATTAAATTCCTTTGCTTTTAAAACTATAAAAGGTACGGCTAAAAGGATATTAAGCTGTTGGACAACATTAAGTGATTATGTTGTGTGCCCCACCCTGACGTGCTAGTTCGATAATAATTTCGTAACATTTTCCACCCCAACAACAGCAGGAATGCCATATTCCCTGGCAATAACGGAGCCGTGAGTCATCATACCACCCACTTCAACAACTAAGGCTTTAATTGAATGAAATAAAGGTGTCCAGCCCGGATCGGTTAATATTTTCCCTTCGCTGGTCATAACCCGAGGAGGAGTAAGCTTTTGCGGAAATGCTTATAAGCCATGATGTAATTACGCAGGGATTCTTAGAGAAAGTGGTAGATGAAATTTTTCTGCCACTTGTCCGAAATTGATTAAAACTTTGTCATTCCATTTATTTGGGCTACAGCATGAAGTTCGCAAGTTGATAGACCATCCACTGCTCAAAAAACACCAAAATCAGGCTTGATGGGCTGATTTTGGTGTTTTTAAATTCTGGCATTTCGGTGTTTCTGATTAAATATGTTATCTGCCACTCTTTATTGCTTCATTTCTCTATGCTTTATAAACCGTAAATACTACCAGTTTTTGAGACTTGTCCGCTTTAAGTGGACAAAAATTATTCCGCATCGGATCCGATAGTGAGCGTTATGTAATAACACCAGCATTCACAATAAGTATACAAGGGCTATAATTCGTAGTGTTAATAATTTGAGGTTTCATAAATATATATAACCGTTATTGAGTGACAATGCGAAATTCTGGAATAACCTCAACGTTATTCTTCAACATCGTCCATACAGGACAATATGTTTCTTCGGTAAGCTTAATCGCCTTCTCCACTTCTGAACTTTGAACATCCTCAGAACTTATTACATATTCAAGAATAATCTTCTGAAATGAAGTTGGGTTTTGCTCTCGCCTTATACCTTTTGCCTTAACCTTAAGCCCAGAGATGTTCTTTCTCATCCTTCTAAGCAACGTCACAATCGTAGTTCCACTACAAGAAGCTAGACTTACTAGTAGCAATTCAAGTGGTGTATAACCTTGTCCATCTCCTAGAGGTGGTATGCAGTCAATAATAATTGCTGGATTTGTTCTTGTTACCCCAGCAAATTGAACCTTCTGATTCGTTAAGTCAACCGAAACTTCCAATTGGTTATCCATTTTATAATCTCCCTCTTCAATTTCTAATGTATGAAATATTAATTTAGACTATGTCCATCCTAAGTGAACAATTTCCACACGTTAGATGTCCGAGTTTATGAATCAAACAATTATTAATTTTTGTTTGTGTATAGGTTTATTACGACTAAAGCTATACTATGATTGAATTTGCTTTCAAGTCTTGGTAAAAATTGGCCTTGGTAGCCTCATAGTAGGGATTGACCCACAGTAATGCTAAACCACATGTTAATGTGCCTAATAGAAACCAACCTAAAAAGCTAAGTTCTAACACAAATAATTCAAATTTATGCCCAACCATCATATTTTTACTTTGTTTCAATGCTTCAAAGGCACTCAAATGGGGGTTATCCATCATTATATAGTAAGCCATTGAATATCTAAAACCAGCTATAATTCCTGGGATAATTAGCAGTAAACTCCATAAAGTTGTAAAAACCTTAATTAGGAGATTCAGGATAAAAGATTTTAGGAAGGATTTAAATCCCTCTCCCAGATCTTTAATGTCGGGGCCTTCATTCCTGATCAACTTGAGAAAGAAACCCGATACTCCAAGTGTTAATGGACCTATCAAAATCAAGCTAAGCAAATCGCCCCAATGCATCTGACCAATCAAAATGAACTTAATAAAACCACTAACACTACTAAAAGGGTTTGCTGAAGGCACATTTGCTACTCTCCCATTCAAGAAAATATTTCTAACAGCATAAACTGGACCATCTTCTTTAATAGCTATCGTAAGTAGCCAGGTAAGGAAACATACAATGATTGCCTGCAGCCAATAACCTTTTAATTGTTCCTTTGCTTTACATTTTAGATCATAGCTTTCCTGAGGCATATTTCCCCCTCCTTCATGATCTAACTTTCATCTATCTGTGACCGTTAATGGTGTGTGTAGAGTATTTCATTAAGATTTTCACATGCTATCTTTAGATTTAGTGTTTTCAATTTGTGCCGACCATCCCAAATCACTTTTGTTTCTAAGAAGGCACTTTAGGCGGTATTACGTATTGCCCTCTTTTTATCAAAATCAGCCCACCTTTCCTCCATCGACATAGCTCGTGTCTTCTTCACTTTTGGAACTTTGTCTGAATCTCTTTGGCTGCTTGTATCGAGTTCATTCGGAGTTTCCTCTGAAGTTTGTGATTGTGTTTGGGTTTGGGGCTGCATTGTTTCTATTCTCTCTTCCCCCACATCTGAACGCTCCTTGAATTCCTCCATTTCTGAGACAATACGCGCTATTCTGGCACTCGTTTCCCTCACCCGCTCATCTATGATACTTTCTTTCTTTACGATACTGACGATCTTCTTTTCCAATAAAACAACAACTATTATCAAGACTAAAATAGACAGGCCTTTAAGTAATCCAAATAAATTAATTTCGAAATTAATCCTTTGACAAGATTCCAGGATGCTCGTAATCATAGGTAAAGTCCACCTCTAATCTAAGTTTGGAAATTTTATCAAGTATTCTTGATTGTTATCACTCTCATGGAATTTCCAAAATCTATTTCGCCGAATACCCAATGATTACCTTCAGATATATTGTAAAATTATGTAACAAATGTTCTACTTTTGAGGCATTAAACAAAGCCCATTAGTTTGATCTAATAAAAATCAATCTATTGGGCTTTTTCGTTAGCCTTACAAATATTGAGGCCGACTATATGGACCTCTTCAATTTATAGTATCCCTAAATAATGGGTTCGAATAATCGCTTCGTTTATAACAATTCCACAATCGTAGCGGCAGCTGGTCCACCTCCAGCGCAGAGTGATGCACAGCCATAACGTGCCCCACGGCGCTGAAGTTCATGTAAAAGAGTGACGATTAAACGAATCCCTGTATCTCCAACCGGGTGACCTAAAGAAATACCGGAGCCATTGGCATTAACTTTATCCATATTCAGTTTCAATTCACGATTTACAGCCAAAAATTGGGCGGCGAAGGCCTCATTTAATTCCCAATAATCAATATCCTCACGCTGGAGTTGAGCGAACTTTAAAGCCTTCATCACTGCAGGTACAACACCAATACCCATGATTTTCGGGTCCACGGCAGCCGAGGCCGTCGAGCAAATTTTAGCCAAAGGCTTAATTCCAAGTTCTGCGGCCTTTTCTGAAGCCATCAAGATCAAAGCCGAGCCGCCATCGTTCAGTCCTGAGGCATTACCGGCGGTTACAGTTCCATCTTTCTTAAATACGGGCTTTAGTTTCTTTAAGGATTCAAGACTTGTAGCAGAGTTTGGATGTTCATCGGTGCTAACGACCACAGTCCCCTTTTTGGTCTTGACTTCAACAGGAACGATTTCATCCGTAAATTTCCCTTGTTGCATAGCCGCAATTGCCCGCTGATGACTTAAAAAGGCCAACTCATCTTGCTCCTCGCGCGAGACTTTATACATTTCTGCCAGGTTTTCTGCAGTTAAACCCATATGATAATCATAAAATGCATCAAATAAGCCGTCATTCAGCATCGAATCAAGCATTTCAGCATTTCCCATACGGTAGCCGCTGCGAGCTTTTGGCAGAAGGTAAGGAACATTTGACATACTCTCCATGCCAACAGCTGCGCCAATATCAACCTTACCTAAGGCGATCTCTTGGGCGAGTATTTCTGTTGCGCGCATAGACGAAGGGCAAAGCTGGTTAATCGTAACTGCCACAGTCTCTAAAGAACACCCAGCTTTAAGCGCAACTTGTCTGGCAGGGTTCCCCTTTAATCCAGCCTGAAACACATTTCCAGCCACGACTTCCTCGATTTGTGAAACAGCTAACTGTGTTTTTGCAAGAGCTGCTTTCAAAGCGATTACCCCGAGTTCAACTGCAGAGATATCGCTCAAAGCGCCCAGGAAATCTCCGATAGGGGTACGCTGAGCGCTAGTAATGACCACTTCTCGCATTGCTCTATTCCTCCTCTTAGACGTTATCCGCAAATTCCATATTCAACAATTCCACATCGTGCTTCAATTTCCTGCCTTCGGAATTATCCGATAAAAAACAATTTAATGAAGTTTCAGACTTAAAAAACCATGCTGACACTAAAAGGAGTGCTAGCATGGTTTTAGAATGTCATTAAATATCCAACAAGAACTGAATTCACGTTTCTACTCGTTTGTATGCAAACCCTCATCCATTATAAGTTCCCTGAGTTCCACTCTGTCTTCCGGATGCTCACGATCTTGCAGTTCTCCACTCAAGCAATCTTTTTGGCCGTAATGACCAACCGCTATGACTGTAATAATGTCGTAATCCTCCGGTATGTGAAATTCCACTCTCGCTTTTTCTCGATTAAAGCCGCCCATGGCGTGAGTAATCAAGCCGCGTCTTTGAGCCTCCAGCGAGAGATATCCCCACGCCGTGCCAGCATCAAACATGTGCCAGAAATTCCCTTTACCATTTAATGTAAACGTCTTCTTTGAAGCAATTAGAATCAATACCGGAGCTTTATTGGCCCATTCTTGATTCGATGGTGTTAAAGCTTCACGCATTTTTTGCAGAGATTCTTCTTCATCGGCTATGATAAATCGCCATGGCTGTTCATTAAAACAAGATGGAGCGAATCTGGCTGCCTCGAGCACCGCCATAATCTCATCCCTCGAAATCGCCTGACTATCGAATGCTCTGGGCGACCATCTTTCTTTAATCTCGGGCATGATTTCAAAATTAAATTTCCTCAGCATTTTCCTTCCTCCTTTTCTCTGTCGGTTACAATAACCTTGCCATGGTTAACGATGTACTCATACGGCTTTTTACTTTACTACAAGCACCGGACATTGAGCATGGGCCAGAACCCTCTGAGTCACGCTTCCGATTACTGTGTCTATAATCGGTCCATGGCCATGTCTCCCCATTACTATTAAATCAAAGTCTCTTTTGCTCTCCTCAATAATCTCGGATGCAGGATGCCCCGAAGTTTTCTTCTTTAGTACAGATACGTTACCCACGTTAATCCCCGTTAAAGCCGCCTCCAAGGCAGCATCCCCACCTTCTTCCAACTGCTCTGGGGACATATAAAAACCATAAGAAACAGCATAACCCCAATATGCCTCCGGATTGTACATTACATGGAAAAGCTCCACTTCAGAGTTAAACTGCTTTGCCAGTTGAAGTGCTGTTATCAAAGCCTGATGAGAAGCCTCCGAAACATCTGTAGGTACTAAAATTCTTTTGAACATCTTCTCGCCACCCTTTCCTATGAGCCATCTGATTCATTTGCTCATTTTTGTTTTAAAGCCTATTTAATAATTATTATATCATTATAATTATTATTTACAAGCTGTTTTATTTTGCTGTGCCAATGCTTATACTCTTTAGCGTGCTTAATCTTCTGCCTCAGGCAAAGGCCAGATGATTGGAAAGTTATTTGGATGATTTAAGGCATAAGGAAGTGATGCCAGACCTAAATGTTCCTGTTTTAAAATACCAAGCAACTTCTGTAATTCCGAACTTAAATCAGGCTCCCAATGCAAAAGAATAATACTCCCCGGTTCGAGAGGCTTGCCATTATAGGTCTGCAAGACATTGTTGCTCATTGTCGCATTCCACATGATCACGTGCTTTATCCCGGCCTGATACACTGCCTGACAGACCGTTTGATCATAATCACCGTAGGGTGGTCGGAAGAGCGTCGGCGCAGAGAATGAGGATAGATACTTTTGTGCTGTCTCGATTTGATTTACAACTTCTTGAGTGGATGCCTTCGTCAGATCCAGGTGAGACAATGTGTGATTTTCGATATCTCCCCCAGCCGCCAAAAATTCCCGCCAAAAATCGGGGTGCCCTTGAACTGCATTTTCAATTAGAAAAGCAGATATTGGCACATGCTGCGTACGCATAATCGCCAGCACAGAATCACTAGGATACCAGCCATCGTCCACCGTAATAAACACAGCGCTGGCTGTTGTGGGTAAAGACCAGACAACATCGGCTGCTGATCCGACAAGCTGAGCAGCTTGTTTAGATTGACTCAGCGATCCGCTCATATCAGGCTTGGCCGCTGAGCTCTGCTCAGGAGTAGAAGAACGAACAGGTTGGGGGGAGGGCTCTGCCGAGTTAGGAGAAGAACTATCAAGATTCTCAGCTCCACTATCCTGTATTGGAGGTATAACCTCAGGTACTTTCGCGGTGTCTCCTGACACTTGGATTGGGCTCAAAGCTTTGGTCGACATATTCCCATAACTCAAAAACATCGTTCCCCAAATTGCTAAACCAAGGACTAACACACCCAAACTCGTAACGACGGTGACAAGAGTTGCTTTCTTTTTCTGCATAGTATTGCACATCCTTAATTCCAATAGAACGATATCAATTAATTTAAAATGGTTAATCAAAATCTAATATCAATTACATCGTATATTTATTACTTATTCGTCCCAATTTCTTAATTACCTTCTTTATTTAATAATAATTTTTATAATTTGGATATGACACTTTCCTCTAGGGATTTTAAAGCCTTGGATTACTCTTAAGTCTCCCGGACAAATCATTTAAGTAAAACAAGACCTCCCGAGTTAAACTCGTGAGATCTTGTTGTTTAAGTTCTTTGTTAATGTTTAAACCTATATCTCAAGCTCTGCCCTTTATGTCGATTTCCGGAAGGACGATCCTCATCATTTAATAAGATATCGTCAATTCCAATTTCAGCATAATCCCCGTCAGGAACATCAATACACCGACAACAATTATCGCATTGTTTGGTCGGATCAAGATCACATCGTTCGCACTCTCCGCAATTAGTACAAGTACGCTCTTCCAGAATACATGGTTTACCGATTGTTCTCAAGCTCATCATCCCTCAATTATTTTAATTCGTATCATAACTTAATAAAAAACGTTGTTTGGTCTTGATTAATACAATCATATCATAAAATCTTCGTTCTGAGTCTTTGACTTAAAAATCCTTGGCTTGATGAGCCGCATCAAGGTCTTCGTCTCTAGTTATAGAATTATTTTATCCATTTTCGGCCTGATTCAAGCCCCAATATTGCCATACAGCCAAGAAAGAGTACGGATCAATCCATTGTCCGTTAGGAAGTTCTATACCAAAATGAAGATGATCTGGGGTAGTCAGAGCATCACCCGTATGCCCCATACTTCCTATCGGCTCTCCTGCTTCGATACGCTTACCTTTAACCAACTTTGAGGAAATGGTTTGTAAGTGAGCATAATAATAGTAGTTGCCATCATCACCACGTACACCAACCCTTTCCCCGCCTAAACGATTCCAGCCTAATTGTTCCACTATTCCCCCACAACAATTGATAATCGGTGTGCCTTCAGCGCCGAACAGATCTGTACCTTCATGTCTGCGTTTGCCGCCTTCTCGATCTGCTCCAAAACTATCCTCAAACCACGTTTTTCCGATAACTGGAAATTTATACCTGCTGGGCGTTAAAATGGGATATCGGATTAATATTTCTCGATGCTTTTGCAAATCCTTCAAAGTCTGTCCCGAAAGAGCTCCCCATTTCAAATCTGAAAAAGGAATCCTATTCTGTAGTTGTTCTATTAGTGGTTGAGCATTTTCTTCTGTAAGCGTTGAGCGTATTGCCAATAGATCCTCCCAGGGAACTGATTTTTTTGCCCGAATTTCTTGAGCGCATTGTTGGACAAGGTTTGGAGAAATTGAAAGCAAATACGGATAGACCTCCTTCTCCTGGGTGGGCAAACGATGAAGCAGCCCCCAAAAAGCAAAGGCAGCTAACGTAAGGAGAATGATCTGAGCTAGGACTTTTAAAGAATGCAATTGACGTTTAGTTCGCATGATCAATCACTCCTTTCAGCCTTTAGTTCTTTATTTATCTCTCCCGCGAACATTTGTTTGCACTTTATTTTCGAGAATGGTAAAATATATCATGAAAAGATAGGGGTGTGAAATAATGTTCCCAGATTTATCAGAGCGTCAATCCAAGATTTTAGAGTTTATTAAACAAGAGCTGCAAAAAAAAGGGTATCCTCCGTCTGTTCGGGAAATCGGCGAAGCCGTTGGATTATTGTCGAGTTCAACAGTTCATGGACATCTCCAAACTCTTGAGGATAAAGGATACATCCGAAGAGATCCCACAAAACCCAGGGCTATCGAGATCTTAGATAGTTCCAGTGACACTCTTGATTCGAGGAAAGTCGTACATATTCCAATTATCGGCCGCGTGACTGCTGGACAACCGATCTTGGCTGTTGAAAACGTTGAGGGTTCGTTTCCATTGCCAGCAGATTTAGTCCGTGATGATAACGTTTTTATGCTTCGAGTTCAGGGAGATAGTATGATTGAGGCTGGAATCCTAGACGGAGATCTAATCATCGTCCATCAACAACAAGATGCCCGCAATGGGGAGATTGTTGTTGCTTTGATCGGAGACGAAGCAACTGTCAAACGATTCTTTAAAGAAAGAACACTCATTCGTCTACAGCCTGAAAACTCGGCAATGGAACCCATCTATTCTCAGGATGTTTCAATACTCGGGAAAGTTATGGGGGTTTTTCGCACGCTTCATTAAACTTATACTAGGATATACACCTTATAACTTACTTAGATTCTATTCACTTGGGCGTAAAACTATGGTGCTAATTTTGAAAAATAAGGGGCTGAAACTATTCAGGAATAGTTTCAGCCCCTTATTTTTTTGTACCATGGTTACCATATTCTTAATCGCGAGATATTTTACTGTTTTGTTTATCTTGGAAACGTTCTATACCAAGATCAATTAAATGATCAATAAGATTAGAGTAATGAATACCTGTAGCACCCCACAATTTTGGGTACATAGAAATTTCGGTAAACCCCGGCAAGGTATTAATTTCATTCAGGAAAATTTGATTCTCATCGGTCACAAAGAAATCCACTCGGCTAAGGCCACTTGCTTCTACGGCACGGAAGGCATCAATCGCCATACCTTGTAATTGTTTAACGACTGATTCGTCAAGTGGTGCCGGTATCTTTAAACTGGAACCTATGTCGGAATATTTGGCCTCGTAGGAGTAGAATTCCTCTGCGGGCAGGATTTCTCCTGGTAACGACGCCTTCGGGTCATCATTGCCTAACACTGCAACTTCAATTTCCCGTCCCGTAATATTCTCCTCAACAACAAGTTTACGGTCAAACGCTGCGGCAACATTTAAAGCCTCTATCAATTCTGAGCGGTGATGTGCCTTAGAGATCCCCACACTCGACCCTAAATTGGCGGGCTTTACAAAGCAAGGATATCCTAGTTTGGTTTCAATATCTGCGATACAGGACTCTGATTCCTTAAAATAATCCGAACGAAGAAAAGTAACATAGCGAGCCAAGGGAAGTTGTTTTTCTAAAAATACGACTTTCATGCGATCCTTATCCATCCCCAACGAAGAACCCAATACTCCTGAGCCCACATAGGGTACATTGGCCATCTCTAAAAGTCCCTGCAGCGTTCCATCTTCACCATAGGGCCCGTGGAGAACAGGGAAAATAACATCGAACTTACCGTCATCAGGCAGTGGTCGGCCATCCAAGGCTATAAAACGCGGATTGGACGGATCGACAACAAGAGTTACCTGAGGAGCCTGGTCTGTTTCCGGAAACCCCTTATCAAGGACATCTTGAGGCTGCAATCCCCAGAGCCATTGCCCCTGTTTATTTATACCGATAGTTTCAATTTGATAGCGGTTGCGATCGATCGCTTTAAAAACAGATTGTGCTGAATTTAGAGAAACTTCATGTTCTCCCGAACGTCCGCCAAATAATAGAACCACACGAATTTTCTGGTCACCCAAAATCCTCCACCCTCTCTATAAGTAATATTAAATCACTGTAAATTATGTTACCTAGTGTTATTCAAGAAAGTAACTCCCATATAGTATATGACGTTAATAGAAAAAAGCTCCCCCTATCGGGCGAGAGCACCAAAATGATCAAGTGGCCAATAGCGAAATAGAGTTCGACCTGTAATATTTTGAATCGGTAAGAAACCCCAAACCCTTGAGTCATCGCTATTATTTCGGTTGTCTCCCATAACGAAAACGGAATCTTTCGGAACAACAACTGGGCCGAAATCATTTTTAGACTTCTCTAAAACATAGGGTTCATAGAGAGGCTGGTCGTTAACGTAAGTCGTGTGATTTTTAATCTCCAACTTATCTCCGGGCAAAGCAACCACCCGTTTAATAAAGTCTTCGGTTGCATGTGCACTCGGCGGTGGCCTAAAAACCACAATGTCCCCCGGACTAAGATGACCAAACTCCTTAAAGAAAAACTTATCCACAATGACTCGGTCTTGAAGTTGAATCGTCGGAAGCATTGAACCAGTTGGAATCTTACGTGCTTCTACAACATAGGTTCGTAAAACCCAAGAAAGTGCGAAGGCCACAAGTACGATTTCAAGCAATTCTATAAAAAACCGAGTAGTGCTTTTCTTTGATTCTAACTCTTCCATAATCCACCTCTTTCTGCCTTCTTATATTATCATAGGATCTCCAATGTTCCAAATATCAATGGTATAAAGAAAACTTGGCTGACGCCCTAAACATTGTCATGCAATCGTTATCCTAAAAGACCTTCCTGCCATAAATTCAGGGCAGCCTGAATATTACCAATCTGTATATAGGACTGAGAAATACCTCCTTGTTGGTAAACAATATAAGGTTCTCTCAGGGGACCATCAGCCGAAAACTCGCTCGTTGAGCCTTGAATAAAGGTTCCTCCCGCCATAATGATCTCGTCTTCATACCCCGGCATTTCCGAAGGAATTGGTTTAATGTGAGAATCAAGGGGAGAACCTTTCTGAAGCCCCTGGCAAAAGGCGATCATCTTGGTCCTTGATCCTAGTTTTACCGCTTGAATCAGATCAGTACGCGGTGACTCAGGTTCGGGATGAACTTCAAATCCTAAAGCCCTCCAAAAAGCGGCCGAAAAAACAGCTCCTTTTAAAGCTTCGGAGACTGTTAAGGGGCTGAAAAATAGCCCTTGATAGAACAAACGCTCCCACTCCAGGGTCGCACCCATGTGGTCACCGATACCAGGAGCTGTCAACCGCTGTGATGCCAATCTCACTAAATCAGCTCGTCCAGCAACATACCCCCCCGTTGGGGCTAAACTCCCGCCCAGATTTTTAATCAGGGAACCAGCCATTAAATCGACACCAATGTCACCCGGTTCGAGAGCTTCTACTAATTCGCCATAGCAATTATCTACGAAAATGATCATCTGAGGGTAATGTTCTCTCACAAAATCTATAAATCCCTTAAGTTGAGCAATCGTCAAGGAGTTTCTCCAGGCATAACCACGTGAACGCTGAACAATAAGCATTTTGGTTTTAGCGGTTATCGTATCTTTTAGTAAAGAATACTGCAAGTTTCCCTGATCATCCAGGGGGATTTCTTGATACGTGACCCCGAAATCCTTCAAACTTCCTTGTCCTTCTCCTCTAAGTCCGATCACTTCTTCGAGAGTGTCATAAGGTGTGCCACTGACGGAAATCAGCTCATCCCCAGGACGTAGCACGCCGAATAAGGCGGCAGCAATGGCATGAGTACCCGAAACGAACTGCCCACGGACAAGAGCTGCCTCAGTTCCTAGTATGCGAGCGACCACTCGATCAAGGACTTCACGTCCTGCATCGCCGAGTCCATATCCTGTTGTTCCTTGGAGATGATACGAAGAAACACACTCTTCTTGGAAGGCCCGCAGAACCTTTTCATGATTACGTACCGCAGTATCTTGCAGATGAGGTAATTGTTGTTGGAGAGCTTGCTCCGCTTCTAATATCGCTCGGACTATAGGCTCCGGCCAATTAGGATTCAGATTCACGATGTTCCTCCTTAGTAACTTTAAAATTACCAGTTACTCTAGTAATGATTCCAGGACAGTCCAAACAGGCTTTAGTGAATCCCCGCGTTTAAGAGATAGCGCTGTGGGGTAAGGCAACTGCTCTGCAAGTTTCGAAATTTCATGGTCATCCTCTACTTTGTCCACTTTGTTAAGCAACGTAATGATTGGTTTTTCCCGACATTTCAATTGTCCCAAAACTTCGTGAACAGTTTCAGCTTGCTGATGCGCCTGAGGATGACTAACATCTAAAACATGGATGAGGATATCCGCCTGTTGAACTTCTTCAAGGGTTGCCAAAAATGCCTTAAGTAACTGTGTCGGTAATTTTCGGATGAATCCCACTGTATCACTCAGAAGAATTTCTAGGGATGAGTTAAGTTTTATTCTACGAACAATGGGGTCCAAGGTAGCAAACAATTTATTTTCACCAGCAGGAATATCCGTACGAAGGCCAGATTGCAGCATGGCATTTTTCATAAACGTTGTTTTCCCGGCATTAGTATAACCAACCAAGGCAACAGTTGGCAAACCGCTTTTAGTACGCTGACGCCGCTGTATCTCTCGATGCTGAAGGACAAGTTTTAATTCTTTGTCAAGGAGAGTTATTCGCTCACGCATCCGCCTCCGGTCGAGCTCCAATTTTGTTTCTCCAGGGCCACGGGAACCAATACCGGCACCTAAACGGGATAGGGCTTGTCCCTGACCTGTTAAATACGGCAATAAATGCTGAAGCTGGGCCAATTCAACTTGCAGTTTCCCTTCCCGGGAACGAGCCCGCTGAGCAAAAATATCTAAAATTAAACCCGTACGATCCAATACTTTAAGGCCTGTCTCCATTTCTAAGGTTCGCAATTGAGTCGCAGATAATTCATCATCACTGATGACAACGTCAGCTTGAGTTTCCTGAAGTCGATGAAGTAATTCTTCTAGTTTGCCGCTCCCAAGATAACTTCGGGACTGACCATAACGACGCAACTGGACAAGTTGACCAACGACATCGACGCCTGCCGTAAGTGCCAGCTCCCCCAGTTCCTCTAAATCCTCATTAATCTCTTGGTCTCCGTCTTGAAGCGCAATGAGAAAAGCGCGCTCTTTTCCAGCCTTTGTCTCAGTCTTTTTTCCAGCAGTCTTGTCATGCAAAAGACTATCCAGAGATTCAGAATAGTTGAATTCCCGCCAGTCATTGGGTCTTAGGTCAACAAGCAAAGGGGCGCTCCCACTCGTGCGGTAGGCTAATTGCAGACCCGTTAGTTTACCTTGACGTACTCCAATAGCAGTCATACTTTCAAGTTTCAATGAAGATAAGGCAGTATAATCAAGCGGACTTAATCTTGGATCCCCATTGGGATGAGTATGGATACAACGCAAATGTTTTCCCTGAGATCTTCCTTTGAGTGGCGGAAGAGTGACTGTCGCATGTTGTCCTACAGCTGCAGCTATCAAAACCCCTGAGCGAGAAAGATAGATGCAGATTTCTCGATTCCATAGGTGTGTCAACCGAATTAGCCCGTCAAGAATTTCGGGATGAATTAATTCATCCCGTTCTGTTTGAAATTCTGATAGTTTTTTAAGTTCGACAATCTGGCTGGCTCTGATCCCAGACAAGTCGCCCGAGATGTCCATAGTTCAAAACCTCACCTTTAAACCTTCAATTTTAAAATAGTCCTTTTAGAGGGTTAGACCGTTTCGATATTGATATCCTCTGGTAAAATTCTAATGAGTTCTTCCCGGCTTGAGCTGGTTTTTTGATACAAGCGGACAGCCTGCTTGCGAACCGTTTTCTCTACGAGATTACGCACCAATCTGGCATTTCCGGCATAAGGATGGGAATGCAGAAGGGTCTGTAAGTAATTGCGCAGAGAGTCATTGGCTTCTTTCGTCAACTCATATTGCCTAGTCTTAAACATTAGATTCCCAATGGATAACAATTCATCGAGTGTATAATCAGGAAAATCGATATGTATCGGAAAACGTGAGCGAAGTCCAGGATTTGTCTGAAGGAACCAGTCCATTTCCTGACGGTAGCCTGCTAAGATTAAGACAAGATTATCTTTGTTGTCCTCCATTGCTTTGACTAAAGCATCGATGGCTTCTTTACCAAAATCTTTTTCTCCGCCGCGAGCTAAGGAGTAGGCTTCGTCAATAAAGAGGACCCCACCCAAAGCTTTTTTTATTTGTTCTCTAGTTTTTTGCGCAGTATGCCCGATATATTCACCGACAAGATCTGCTCGTTCACATTCAATAACATGCCCCTTTTGGAGAACTCCCATTTCTTTATACAATCTACCGACTAAGCGCGCAACGGTTGTTTTGCCCGTTCCAGGATTTCCCCGGAAAATCATATGCAGAACTAGGGGTTCGGAAATGAGCTTTTCTTGAACACGACGCTTTTGAATTTCAACATAGGCCTGTAAATCTTTAATGAAACGTTTTACCGTTTCGAGCCCAATATAGGATTCTAATTCAGCGAGAATTTCCGCGATTTTGTCTTTATCTCTTTCGGTTGAAGTGAGATTATTCTTACGGACGCGTCCTATTCCCGTCCCCTCCGTTGAATTAGAACTTGGCGCAGGGTTGGGGGGCGTTGGTGTTTGAATGACCGGGGGCTGAAGATTGTCCGGCCGAAACGTTACACGGATCGTCATAAGTACAGGCACACCTCCCATCCTTACTACTATACGCGCGTAAGGACGAAAGGTGTCCTGATTCTCAAATGTTATTATTTTCCTGTTAAACTTTTGGCATAACGAACTCGTGAGGCATGGTCTAAAAATTTCTTCCTTAGACGAACACTTTTAGGGGTTATTTCCACAAGCTCATCATCATTGATAAACTCCAAGGATTGCTCCAAAGAAAATTCCCGGGGCTTTTCCAGTCGCAAAGCATCATCGGCTGCACTTGTTCTCATATTGGTCAGATGCTTTTTCTTAGCAACATTCACTTCAATATCCTGCTCACGGTTATTTTCCCCGACAATCATGCCTGCATAAACATGAAGGCCAGGATCTACAAACAAGGTACCTCTTTCTTGAGCTGAGTACAACCCATAGGTAGTCGTCTCACCCTCTTCAAAAGCGATCAATGCGCCTCTCGTTCTTCCCGGAATATCTCCTTTATAAGGTTCATACCCATTGAAGACGTGACTCATCATACCTTCACCTCGTGTTTCAGAGAGAAACTCCCCGCGAAAACCAATGAGGCCTCGGGCAGGTATTTTAAACTCAATGCGCAGCTGCGTTTCCGAAAGGCTCGTCATATTAGCCATTTCTGCTTTTCTCTTGCCTAGAAGTTCCATGACTGGTCCCAGAGATTTTTCATGAACGTCACAGATTAAAAACTCCATCGGTTCGCATTTTACCCCGTCAATCATCTTATAGATGACTTCAGGTTTAGAAACTTGCAGTTCATACCCTTCACGGCGCATGTTTTCGATGAGGATCGAGAGATGAAGTTCTCCTCTGCCGGAGACTTTAAAACAGTCTGCCGAGTCTGTTTCTTCAACTCTTAAACTAACATTGGTCTCGACTTCTTTCCAAAGTCGTTCTCTAAGCTTGCGTGAGGTTACAAAGTGCCCTTCCCGGCCGGCAAATGGACTCGTGTTAACCATAAAATTCATGGACAATGTTGGCTCATCAACTTCGATTGTAGGCAAAGCTTCAGGATTAAGAGCACAAGCTACAGTCTCCCCAATATTCGCACTTGTTAATCCCGTCAGAGCAACGATTTCACCCGCAGATGCTTCAAGGACATCTTGGCGTTTAAGTCCTTCGAAGACCATAACCTTACCAACTTTTGCTCGTTCAAAGCTTTCATCCCGTTTAATAAGGGTTATGCTTTCGTTTTGGTGAACCGTCCCTCTGACAATTCTGCCGACAACAATTTTACCAACATAATCATCATAATCAAGGGTAGTGACAAGCATTTGGAAAGGAGCATCAAGATCTACCACAGGCGCCGGAATATGGTCTAAAATCACTGAGAACAAAGGCACCAAAGTATCGGAGAGCGAATCAGGGGAAAGCCCTGCAATCCCAGCACGGGCCGAAGCATAGACTACGGGAAAATCCAACTGATCGTCTTCAGCACCAAGTTCAATAAACAGATCTAAGACCTCATCGACGACTTCGGCCGGACGAGCATCAGGACGGTCAATCTTATTAATGACGACAATTGGAATGAGTTTAAGTTCTAAAGCTTTTCTCAAGACAAAACGAGTTTGAGGCATAGGGCCCTCAAAGGAATCTACGATCAGGAGTACCCCATTGACCATTTGTAAGACCCGCTCGACCTCTCCACCAAAATCTGCGTGGCCAGGTGTATCAATAATGTTAATTTTTGTCCCTTGCCAATGAACTGCAGTGTTTTTAGATAAAATGGTAATTCCACGCTCTCGTTCTAGATCATTGGAATCCATAACCCGTTCCATAACCTGTTGATTCGATCGGAAGGTACCACTTTGCTTCAGCATAGCATCAACAAGCGTCGTTTTCCCATGATCTACGTGAGCGATAATTGCAATGTTTCTTAAATTTCGAGTTTCCATAGTTGGACTTTAGTTCCTTTCTTTCACCATTATAAACGCATATAAAGTTAAGATATCATAGTTAAGTATTGAATTCAAGTAAAAAGAACCAAGTTCGATCATTTCAAACTTAGTCCTTTTCGTCAAAACTCATAAATTTGTAAGGAGCTTGAAGATTGTATATTATTCTACGGGGGTGGCCGTTGCTAAATTAATCGGCCGTATAGGCATTACTGTGGAGATGGCATGTTTATAAACCATCTGTTGTCTACCTTCGAATTCAATCACAACCGTGAAATTATCAAAACCTTTGATAAGTCCTTTAAGTTGAAATCCGTTAACCAAATAAATGGTCACTGGAAGGTTTTCCTTACGTACCTGATTTAAAAAGGTATCTTGTAAATTGATGGGCGATTTATTCATATATTTCCCTCCATCACCTTATATTTCTACGCAATCTATTCTACACGAGTTTGATAGGCTCTGCAAGTCCGGATTAGTACTTTGAGAATCGGATCCAATCCGCCTTCGGTATCATGCCAGCTAATCCTGGGATCACGTCGAAACCAAGTTAACTGACGTTTAGCGAAATGACGAGTATCCCTTTGCAGGAGACGCAGCATTTCCGACTTAGTAACAAGTCCCTTTAAACACCAAAGGGCATGACGGTAGCCAATACTTTGCATTGGTTTTAGGGTTGATGAATAGCCCATGTTGAGTAGATTAAGAGTTTCTTCAAGCAACCCCTCTTCAAGCATGATCTCACAGCGGCGATTAATCCGATCATAAATCACTTGACGCGGAGCCGTCAGCCCAATATACAGAACCGCCGGATTCAGAGGTTGGTATTCGTCATCCTTAAATTGACGCTGACTCGAAAAGGGTTTACCGGTTAATTCCTGGACTTCCAAAGCACGAATAATTCGCAGGACATTATTCGGATGCAGAAGCCGGGAAGTTTCCGGATCTCGTTGTTCTAAGACTTTATGGAGCGCTAAGTTTCCATGTTTAAGTGCATACTCTTTCCAATGAAAACGTATCTGTTCAGAGCCATGTTCCGCGAAATCATAGGGATCAAGTAAGGAACGAATGTATAGGCCTGTCCCTCCAACCACAATCGGAACGTGACCCCGGCCGCGTATTTCCTCGATGCGGGAACTTGCTAACTCTTTAAACTGAGCCGCTGTAAAAGGTTCCTTCGGATCCAAGCAATCAATCAAATGATGCGGAACAAGTCGAAGTTCCTGTGTGGTTGGTTTTGCTGATCCAATATCAAGTTTTTGATAAACTTGAACAGAATCTCCAGAAATTATTTCTCCATCGATTTGCTGGGCTAAGGCCAAACCCAATGAAGACTTGCCAATACCGGTTGGCCCAATGATGACAACAAGTGGTAACACGACAACTCCCCCATTAAACAAGAATCACACCATAATCGATGGAACTATATCGTCCCCCAGGTACTATTTCAAAACCGAGGCGGCTAAACTCGGTGCTATTTTTGCGTTCTTTAAGCACCACTCTGTTTCGGGCAATCCGGGAGGCTTCCTGCACGGCCTCAAGATCCAAGGGATTATGTTCAGACCATTGGTGTAAGGATTGGATGGAATCTGATTGACGAAGGGTTGAGCGAAACATGGGATCGAAGTAAACGACATCAACAGACTTGGACTGCATATGTCGGAAAAAATCGCCGTGTTCTGCCCAATGAACTTCAATTCTCCCGGCTGCTCCAGCTAAAGCTTCCCAGGCTCTTTTTTTATGCTCAGTGTTAGCCTTGGAACTATTTTCAGTGATATGATTTAGTCCATCCTTAATAACTGCTGCTAGAATTGGAGATTTTTCAAGTCCTAAAACTTTACCCTGATCTCCAACCGCCAGGGCCCCTATCAGAGCATCGGAGCCAAGACCTAAGGTGGCATCCAGAAGAGTATCTCCTGGTTTTAACAGAGTTGCCTCAAGGAAACGATCCGAAGCGCCGCGTAAAATATTGATCGCCCGAATTAGGGCCATATTGGGGTGAAATGATACACTTTCAGGGCCTTGAATAAGTTTTACGCCACGCCTAGTAATCTTCAGTTCCGGAAGAGGCCCTACCTTATCCTCCGAGTCGACCCAGATACATCCTGGCTGATGCTGAAACCATTTGATTCTTTCGTATAGTTCTGAATCAGGATGAGTTGCTTTTAACATAATTGGGCGTTCCTTAAGCATGAATCCTCCAATAAATTTTCCAGCGAGAAGTCATAACCATTATTTTCCTCCTATTACCAAGTAGTATGCCCTTCCTGCGCTGCCCTCAAACTATTTATAAAACTCGATAAAAACGTCTCTCCAACTCTGCACGGGTTATTTTAATGGTTGTCGGGCGGCCGTGAGGGCAAGTATAGGGGTTCTCCGTTTGACGCAAGCGAGAAATTAATTGCTCCATTTCCAACAGAGTTAGGGAATCTTGAGCTTTGATAGATTCTTTACAAGCTAAGAGATAAATCCATTCTTTTAAGAGCTTGTCATAACTTGGGGATGCATTCTTTTGTAAGACCTCTTCAATGAATTGACGGAGAAGTTGATCCGCAGGAAAATTCCCCGTTTGAACGGGAACCCCACGCAATAAATAGGTCTGACTACCAAATTGTTCGAGCAGAAATCCCATTTCGGAGAGTATCCACAAATGCTCAAGTAAGACCTGTTCTTCTTGAAGCGTAAATTCCATAGGAGTGGGAATTAAAAGAGCCTGACTTGATTGTTTCCTTTGTTGGAACTGAGCTAGGATGCGTTCATAGTTAATTCGTTCGTGAGCAGCATGTTGATCAATCATCAGCAGAACGTCGCCATTCGTTGCTAAAATGTAGGTGTTGAACAACTGTCCAATCGGCCAGAATGAGCTGAGAACATCTTGAGTTTCATCTGCTTTAACCTTAGCTTCAGTCTCATCTGTTTCAGTGGTGGACTGCCCTTCCTGCTCTCCAGCACTTTGGATTTCCGGAAAGCTAACTATAGGTTTCCGAATTGGGGTAGGTCCAGGGAAGAGATTTATTTGCTGGTTTAATCCTTTCGTATCATCAGTAGAGCCTGCTTCTTCAGATAATGGCGCTAAGGTATTTTCTTCACTTATTGCGGAGAAATTTTTCGGCGGGGCAAACTCGCTCTCGGCTTTTATCTCCCGCAACATATTGTTTGCTTTAAGACGTTCGGGATTCACCTGAGGAGCATAAGGATTTAACTGACCTGAAGTGTCCGGCTTAGGTTTCAGGATAGGCTCGGTGCGGCTGTGAAAAGAAGGCAGCGGTTTACTTTTGAGCAGAGTTTGAAAAACAGCCTGACTAATAAAGGAGGATAAATCCGGTTCATTTTTAAATTTAACATCCATTTTTGTTGGATGAACATTGACATCATAGTCTGAAGGGGATCCATATAAATGAAGGGCCACGATAGGATGAAGCTTGACGGGAATCAGAGTCCGATATCCTTCTTCCAAGGCATTACTCAAGAACGAAGAGCGAACTACCCGTCCGTTGATCATAAAGGTCTGAGCTTGTTTTGTCGATCGAACCAGTTCCGGTGGACTGATTAAACCCTCCAGTTTCCAGTCTTCATTTTGCACATTGATAGAAATAAGTTGACGGGCGATTGCCTGTCCAAAAATTGCTCCCATCGTTTCTTTTAAATCTCCTCGTCCGGAGGTTTGTAAAACGACTTGCGTAGGGTGTGCTAAAGAAAAGGCGATCTTGGGATGGGCGAGAGCAATTCGGCCCACAGTATCGCTGATTAAGCCAAATTCTGTTGCTTTCGATTTAAGGAATTTCAGACGCGCAGGAGTATTGAAGAAAAGATTTCGGACTGTCACCGACGTGCCAGGAGGGCATCCTACTTCCTGAAGTACCCCAGGCTCCCCTCCTGTGAGGGAAAAAGACAAACCGGAGATTTCTGAAGGTGGACGCGAGGTAATCTCCAAAGTTGAAACCGAAGCAATACTTGCTAAAGCCTCTCCTCGAAAACCAAGGGTTTGCAAAGAATCAAGGTCTTGGATCTTCGTTATTTTGCTGGTAGCATGCCGAAGAACCGCTAAGGGCAAATCCTCCTCACCCATTCCCCTGCCATCATCCCTCACCCTGATTAAGGGAACTCCGTTCTCTTCGATGGAAATGTCAATATGCTTCGCTCCAGCATCGAGAGCATTCTCAACCAGCTCCTTTACCACAGAGACTGGTCGTTCGACAACTTCTCCAGCTGCTATCTGATTCGCAGAATGTGAATCAAGGATATGAATTACGGATGTCAAACCTCAATCCTTCTTTCTCTGCCATACATCATGTTGATTATGGAGTTGATTTTGCAGCAGGCCGCTTTTAAAATCGTCATGCTGCAGCCGGATATGTTCCCACAAATCATAACCCGCCTGTTCACAGGCTGAACACGCTTGAAATGGAATACGAACCAAGATTGACTTTTGGGAATGAGATCGCTGGCTCTCAATGTAAACCGTTCCAGCGCAATGACTGCATTCTCGAACGTAATCGTGCCTTGTTTCCTGAAACCCTTCTGTATCATAAAAAACAGAATGAGGAATGTGAACCCAATTTCCTGCCGGGAAAAATCCCTTATTCTGAATCGTAAAATTTGGTTTTATGGTTTGATGTTGTTTTTTCAGAGTCTCAATATATGGTTTTAACGTTGCTAAAGGTAAACTCGAACGCCCTAATGTTTGAGGTTCTCGAACATGATGATAGTCTTCACCCGCCAAGGCAAGCAAAATAGCTAAATTTACATAGGGAAGTGCTCCCTCGATTGAATATCCGCCTTCTAAAACGGCCAGATCTGGTTTAAGCAGCTCAGTGATCCGTCCGTATCCTGAAGCTGTGAGATTCATCGATGCCAAAGGATCTGTAAAATGATTGTCTTGACCTGCGGAGTTGATGATCAATTCTGGCCCAAAGGCTTGAAGACGAGGCAAAACCCAAGTCTCTAAAACATAGTGGTAGCCCTCGTCACCTGTGCCAGGAGGAAGCGGAATATTCAAAGTCTGCCCCCAGGCATTAGGTCCTCCCTGCTCATCGCTGAAACCACTGCCTGGATAGAGGGTGCGGCCATCCTGATGAAGGGAAATAAATAGAACATTGGGATCATGATAAAAGATATCTTGCGTACCGTCCCCATGATGAACATCCGTATCGACGATCGCTATTTTCTTAATCCCAAAACGTGCTCTTAACTGATTCACGAGTATGGCTTCATTATTTAACGTACAAAATCCCCGGTTTCCCCAGACAGTGGCTCCTGAATGATGTCCTGGCGGGCGAACGAGTACGAAACCGTTCCTTATCTCCTCTTTCATTCGTGCTTCACCAAGTAAGATAGCGCTCCCTGCAGCAATCAGATGAGCATCCAAGGTCTCCGGATACAATGAGGGGCTGGGAAATAAAGCTTGAGCTTGCAGTACTTCAGACAAGGAGGCGACACGAGGCGCAAATTGCTTGATTTGAGGAAGATCGAGAATACCTTCTTCAAAGAGTTGTTCCTGAGTATAAAGAAGACGTTCTTCTCGTTCAGGGTGAGAGCTTCCTAATGACCAATCAAAAGCAGGGAAAAATAAAATTCCTGTGCGACTCACTTGACAACCCTCCCTATTACTCCAGGTCGCAGATGGGCGGCCCCACGGATAATTTGGCCTACTGACTGATAGTTCTGTACTATAGGGAAGAAATCAAAGGGCTCTTTCTCCAAATCTTGAATTTCTATTCCCAAGTATTCTGCCTGTTTCTGAACTAAACCATCTAAGAAACCTTCAACCTCACGATAAGGCCGCGGAGATCCCTGCCATTTTCCTTGTTCACCTGTTTCTTCAACATGATAACGTTTTATATAAGTATCAATATGAAAGGTGCAGTCGAAAGTTGGCCGAGCCATGGCTGCTCCCAGAGCATTGGAAACCTCTGGATAAACTCCCAATTGAACAGGGATCTCCAGGCGTTTTCCTAAGGCCTTCGCCAATCCTTGGGCCCCTCCTCCACTTACCAAAGTTTTAAAGGTCCGGGCTTCATGAGGATGAAGGACCTCCCAAACTTTATAAGCAGGCTCTTCTTGCCATTCTCGCTTTAAGGAGTCAACTGCTTCAGAAATCCGGTCGACAACGGTGTCGATAATCTCACGGGCAAGTTTCCGATAAAATTCAGGCGTTCTCCGCTCGGAAGGTAAGATGGATGCCAGAGCTTCTTCCGCCAAATTCTTATTTCCATAGTCAATCAGTTCGAGATAACGCAAAGCATCCGTTGGGGTTAGAGCCTTACCTCCGAGACAATAGGCAGGACCAAGTCGGTAATTTTCCAGGACAAAACCTTGTTCTGATGGCCGAACGACTGAGTCACCGCCTACCGGAATTGAACGAACAGCCAGCGAACGTACTAACGTAGAATAGGGACCAATTTGAGCCCCGCGTGAACTGAGCAAAGGCGTCCCAGAGAGAATAAGGCCCAAATCGGTCGTTGTTCCGCCGATATCCACAATGATTGAAGAATCAGAGGGTTCACTCTGAGTCAAAGCCGCCAAAACGCTGGCCGCCGGACCTGAATAAATGGAATGTATCGGTCGAAGCTTAGGAAGCGGCAAGCTGCCGCCATCCGCTTTTAAAATCAAAATCGGAGCCTGTATCTTGAGATCTGATACGGCAGCTTGTAGTTGCTGGGCAAATTGATGGTATAAGCCTGTGACACCAAGATTGAGACAGGTGGTTAAGCTGCGGCGGTAAAAGTTTGCTTGGCCCCATTCATGCCCTAAGGCAATCTGACAATTGGGGTATGATTTTTTTAGATAGTCGGCAAGTTGTATCTCATGAAGATTATTTCTGTGAGAAAACTTCCCTACAATAGCCACTAACTCAGGATTTCCAGACCGTTTGACCCAGGGGAACTGCTTCCACTCACTGGGGTCTGATGGCCGAACTTCTCGGCCTCGAAAATCCATTTCTCCAGAGAGTTCACTATACTGTACCGGCCAAGGAAGTGCGTTCAGGCTCATTCCATTTCCGGGAAACAATAACAAATCAACCGACGGCAGTCGTTTTTGGAGAATAGCATTTGTTACGAGTGTGGTACTCACGGTAATTTGATCAATCGTTTTAACATTATCCAGCGTTAATGTTTTTAGGGCATCCAAAATGGTTTCTACTAAATTCTCCTCTCGAGTAGGAACTTTTGCCGTCCGTAGAATTTGACCATGATCGACATATACAGCGTCAGTATAGGTACCTCCCACATCAATGCCTACGCGACAAGACATTTTAATCCCTCCTATCGATATTTCATGTTACTATGTGTTACATTTGTAATTAAATTTCTGTGCTTTGAATACGGTCACGAAGCTCAAAGAGATATTGCAGTGCCTGACGTGCTGTCATCTCTTCTAACTGCAGCTGAGCAATTTCTTGCAAAAGTGGATGGGGCTGGGGTATGTCAAAGAGAGCGAACTGGGTTACAACCTGAGAAGAATCCGCTAAAGAAGGTACTGGCTTGGCAGTTTCTAATTCAAGCAGCAGAGTTTTAGCTCGCTGGAGAAGTTCAGGGGAAGGCCGGCCAAACGAGCAACTTGAATTCCGTAACTTCGGTCTGCTCTGCCGGGTAAAATCTTATGTAAAAAGACTATATCCTCTCCTCGTTCCTTCACGCCAACATGAAGGTTAAACAGTCCTGAAAAATCTTCTTGAAGTTGTGTCAACTCATGATAATGGGTTGCAAAGAGAGTTTTAGGGCTAAAATTGGAATGTTGGACTAAATATTCTGCGACAGCCCAAGCAATGCTCAGTCCATCAAAGGTTGCGGTTCCCCGTCCAATCTCGTCTAAAATGATCAAGCTATTTCTCGTAGCATATTTCAAAATATGTGCTACTTCATGCATTTCTACCATAAAGGTACTTTGGCCTGCTGCTAGGTCATCAGAAGCCCCCACGCGTGTGAAAATACGGTCAACCATGCTAATGGTTGCTTGTTTAGCCGGCACAAAAGACCCGATGTGAGCCATTAGGACGATTAAAGCAACTTGACGCATGTAGGTAGACTTTCCTGCCATATTGGGTCCCGTAATGATGGCTAAATGATGATCCTCACTTAGCTGTGTATCATTAGGCACAAATACGCCTGCTTCTAACATTTCTTCTACAACCGGATGACGCCCCTCGGCGATGGAAATTTGCCCATCATTTGTGATCTGGGGACGAACATACCGATTACGCACGGCAACTTCGGCTAAACTGACAAACACATCAAGTTCGGCGAGAATATCCGCCACCCTAAGTATACTTTGAGTATGGAAACGAACATCCTCTCTAAGCATTAACAGAAGTTCATATTCCAATTCTTTCAGGCGTTCTTCCGCTCCCAATATTTTTTGTTCATAGTCTTTGAGGTCCGGGGTAATGAAACGTTCAGCGTTTGACAAAGTTTGTTTGCGCAAATAATCAGCAGGCACCAGGTGAGCATTGGAATGGGTAATTTCTATATAATAGCCGAAAACTTTGGTATAGCCAATTTTTAAGGATCGAATTCCAGTTCTCTCTCGTTCGGCGTTCTCTAGCTGGGCTACCCACTCTTTCCCCCCCGAGGCAATCGAGCGTAATTCATCCACTTCTTCAGAATACCCCGATTTGATGATGTTGCCATCACGCAGCGATAGCGGAGGTGTAGGATTTATAGCCCTTAAAAGCTTATCGACTAAAAGGTCAAGACCGTCTAAAAATGGGACTTTCGTCTTTAAGGTCTCAGCCGTACTAGAGGTAAGGAGCAAACGCAGTTCAGGCAGGAGCGCCAAGGTATGTGTCAAGGATAATAAGTCCTTGGCATTGGCTGTGCCATAAGAAACTTTTCCCATTAAACGTTCCAGATCATAGACCTGATCCAGAATCTTTATCAAATCTTTGCGCAAAAAAGAATCTGAGGTTAACTCTTCAACCGTGTTTAAACGGTGTTCAATAGCATCGGGCAAAAGCATCGGTTTATCAATCCAATGCTTTAATAATCTCCCGCCCAAAGCTGTTTTTGTCAAATCGAGCACAGAAAGGAGCGTGCCTTTTTTATCTTGACCTCTCAGAGATTCTGTAAGTTCAAGGTTTCGACGCGTCCATTGATCCAGAAACATCCATTGTTCCGATCGATAAGTTTTAATCTCAACGATGTGAGACGGATTTACGCCTGGCATGGTTTCAAGCAAATAGTCCCATAAAGCTGCAGCAGCTAAAGCCGCTACAGGGAATTCCTCAAGTAATGGCGCTTGGTCTGAGAAATATTGTTGCAAAGCTAGGCTATGATACGATTGACGATCACGGACGCTGCAAAAATATCCGGCCCATTGTTTGGCTTTCTTGATAAGTTCAGGGGGAAGCAGAATTTCGGCCGGATTAATCCGAGAAAGCTCAGCGAATAGAACCTCCGATTCGGATGTCTGAAAAATCGTAAATTCTCCAGTCGATAAATCTAAAAAGGACAACCCCCACTGAACATCGTAATAGACACTGGCTAGATAATGATTGCTGCGTTCAGAAATCGATTCCGTTAAGGTGCCAGGAGAAACAATGCGAATTATGTCTCGTTTGACAATACCCTTCGTCATTTTAGGATCTTCAACTTGTTCGCAAATGGCGACCTTATGGCCGGAGCTGACTAGTTTTATTAAATAGCCATCAACTGCATGATAAGGAACGCCACACATAGCGATTCGTTTACCTTCCCCTGCATCACGACTCGTTAGAGCTATTTGTAAAATTGGGGCAGCTAGCTCAGCATCCTCTCCAAACATCTCATAAAAATCGCCGAGTCGATAAAAGAGTATCGCATCAGGCACCTTAGCTTTAATTCCTCGATATTGTTTCATCATCGGGGTAGTCATCCCTTGTACTCTCCCTCTTGCCCATCATTTTGCTCAAAACAGCTTAAATCCTAAAAAGGGAAGAGCTATAGATTTAGCCCTTCCCTTAGATCATCTCGAACCTTCGTCTTGGGTTAATGCCCGCAACTGCAGCCTCCGCATCCTGCACTATCACAGCTGCCGTCATCACAGGAACAACTATCCGAAGAGCTAGCAATAGCACCCGCTAATATGGCATTGACGCTGTCCAGCATTTGAGTAAACTTATCCTGCGCTTTCATATAGGCCGCAATGGCAGGGTTAGCCTCTACTCGGGCTTCAATTTCATCGACTACTTTTTTATCCTCTTCAGAAAGCTCTTGATTGTTTTGTTGCATTTCCATAAACCGTTCTTGAGCTTTCTGTAACTCTGCAATCAATTGTTGAGCGGACTCATCAGCAGTCATAGCATCTTCCATGCTGTGCAATTCGGCCAGTTCCGGGCTCCGAGCAATTGCGTCTGCTAAAAGCTGAGCCTTCTCTGTAACTTCATTTGTCATTTTTTACACCTCCATAACGCTACATTCTACATTTAACAACTCAATTCCTGCCTCACTAAAATTAAAAAGTGTTTCATAGTCATTCTAATTTTCGAGTTCTCCCACTAGTGTCCAAGATCCTGCTTCGACAATCTTTAAGGTAACTAATGACCCGATGACTTCCGGAAGACCGTTAAATACAACCAAAATGTTTCCGCGTGTGCGACCTGTTAGACGATTAGGGTTCGTCTTACTGGGCCCTTCTACTAGAATTTCATAACGTTTCCCGATCATACTTTGTCTCAATAGATAACTTTCTTCATTTTGAACACTCATCAATCTTTGGAGACGCCGTTTTTTAATGTCCAGCGGAATCTGATCGGGCATATCAGCTGCTGAAGTCCCTGAGCGTTTTGAGTACATGAATGTAAACGCTTGGCTATAATGTACTGAATTAATCATCTCAAGGGTTTGTTCGAAATCTTCCTCAGATTCGCCAGGGAAGCCAACAATTATATCTGTTGTCAAAGTAGCCTGAGGAAGAAGCTCACGAATTTTACGAACTCTGCTCAAATAGTATTCCCTTGTATATTGGCGATTCATGCACTCTAAGATAGAATTACTGCCCGATTGAAGAGGAAGATGAAAATGTTCGCATAACTTATCTCCACGAGCAATTGTCATAATTAATTTATCGGATAAGTCCTTGGGATGGGAGGTGATAAAACGAACGCGTAAAAGCTCCGAAATTTGATCTACTTCCTGAAGTAAATCAGCAAAATCAAAGGTTGGATCAAACTCTTTGCCATAGGAGTTTACATTTTGTCCCAAAAGAGTAACCTCCTTGCACCCATTAGCGGCAAGAGCTTTAATTTCACGGATGATGTCCTGAGGTTGGCGGCTCCGCTCTCGGCCCCGAACATGCGGAACAATACAATACGAGCAAAAATTATCGCAGCCGTACATGATATTCACATTTGCCTGCAGTTTCCCTTTTTCGGCCAAAGGGGTAGATTCCATGGTTTGGTGTGATTCTTGCCAAATTTCCGCGATTCTTTTTTCAGTCTCAGAACGATGCAGTAGTTCGGAAAAATCATGCAAATTATGTGTACCTGTCCAAATATCCACGTGGGGTGCGCGCTTCTGCAGGCGCTCTAAAGCTCCAGGTTGCTGAACCATACAACCGCTAATGGCGATCTTCAAGCCTGGGTTTCTCTCTTTAAGTTTCTTGAGTTCACCAATCTTGCCTAGAATTCTATTTTCTGCGCTTTCCCTGACACAACAAGTGTTAACGATGACCAAGTCGGCGTTTTCAAGGTCATTGGAACTTGTGTATCCTTCTTGGCGCGTAATTTCAGTTAAGGTTTCGGCATCACGCTCCGACATCTGACAGCCATATGTTATGGTTACTACTTTCTTTTCTTTTTCCAAAAGAGTCAACTCCTAAAACACATATTACCTAAAATTTATTATAATGAACAATCAACGAAAAAAAAATCAAAGATTGCGAAAAACTCCAGCCCTGCTCAAGGCATAATAGGCGATAAGAATAAACGGTCCCAAAATTAAGCCGACAATTCCCATTGAAGCTAAGCCAATATACATACTTATCAAGACAAACAGTGGGTCAAGTCCAACGTTATCACCTAATATTTTAGGTTCGATAACGTGTCTCAGTATTGTAATAATCGATGTTAAGAGGATTAATTCAAGAGCCAAGAAACTATGCCCGCTGACATACGCTAAAAGTGACCAAGGGATCAAAACAATCCCAACTCCTAATACTGGGAGAATTCCAAATATCCCTGTAATCGTACCTATAATAATGGCATATTTAGGATGGATTATCCACAATCCAACGATGGAACAAAAGAGAGTTATCAAGAAAACAATAGCTTCTGCCCGAACAAATCCCGCAAATGCCCGCGAAAAATCTAATCCCAATCCTCTGAGATCCTCACGCCATTCCCAAGGAAAGACATTCAAGAAGTCGTTTAGATAGCGTTTAGTCCCTTTAGACATGAAAAAAGTAGCAACCAGCGCAATAACAATGATAATGACAATCTCTGGAATCTTTGCAGCGATAGACAACACACCGGTTAGGACAGCCGGTACTCTGCTCACAAATTCTTTGACCGTGTTATTGATACTATCATCCGTACCAGGGAGCTTTAAATAATAAACCTCAACCCTCGTAAGCCAATGCGTAATAAAATGTTGAATGAGCTGGTTATAAAACGGCCAATGAATATAGATTTCTTGAACTTCTCGAATCAGCCGAACTACCAAAAGGATAATTAAGACACCCAAGCCTCCAATCTCTAGAACCATTGCGGCAATAACAGCTGCAACTTGAGGTAGGTGGACTTTTCTTATTAAGAAATTTTTAAGCGGACTTATGGTTACGGTCATTATGAATGCCAAAATAAATGGCAAGAAAAGGTAACTAAAGCGTCCAACCAGATAGATGAAAATGCCAATGACCAGCCAAAAAACTAAAAACTTCAAACTTCGATTTAAAAATAGTTTCGTAACCTGGTTCACTAATTAGACTCCCTTCTCCTCGTGAGCAAAATTCGTCTTCGTGACCGACGTTCAGCATCAATCTTCCGACGAAACAGAACTAAAAAAAGAACTCCCGTGAGGGTAATACCCACAAGCCAAGAAAGATAGTTAGGGTTGGAACTCTTAATGGGTGGCTGCGGTATAATAGTACGTGCTGCTTTAAGAGTCAAGGTGTCTAAAAGAGTGCTTCCATCATAAACCTCCATTTGAGCAACCTCCTGCCCCTCTTTAATTGTAGTTAGCTTACCGGCAGAAGGGATCACTTTGAGGGTTAAAGACGAAGGAGTCTGATCGGCGAGATTTTGTGTCAAGTAAATGGGACGATCTATTTTTAAATCAACAGGTTCATTATTTACCATTACCGTGGATAGTACTGAACCAGCAGGTTTTAAAATCTTGTCAGCATAATTTGTATACCCATAATCAAACAGATTCTGCATGTCCGTATAAATTTCACGACCAGGAGATTTTAGGATAACCCCGATCAGTTGACGCCCATCTTTGGTCATTGAAGCGACAAGACAGTTTTCTGCTGCTGACGTGTATCCTGTTTTAATGCCGTCAACATCAGAATCTTGCCACAATAATTTATTTTCGTTAACCATTTGAGTAGGTAAATCTGGCTTTGATCTACTGATTCCATGGGATTTAGTACGAACGTACTGTGCGAATAGGGGGTTTTGATAAGCAACCCGAGCAATTAAGGCCAGATCATGAGCTGTCGTTACATGACCTTTCTCGGTTAATCCGCTTGGATTGACAAAATGCGTTTGAGTAGCCCCAATTTCCAGAGCTCGTTGATTCATTAGGTCGACAAAGCTCTGTACGTCTCCCCCGATATGTTCAGCTACTGTAACAGCAGCATCATTTGCAGAGTTCAAAAGCATAGCGTAAAGCAGGT
Source organism: Desulfosporosinus paludis (assembly GCF_045689965.1). Classification (NCBI taxonomy): domain Bacteria; kingdom Bacillati; phylum Bacillota; class Clostridia; order Eubacteriales; family Desulfitobacteriaceae; genus Desulfosporosinus; species Desulfosporosinus paludis. The sequence goes on along the minus strand of NZ_CP144211.1, from coordinate 4,804,566 downwards.
CCTGGAGCGACATCTTTTCCCCAGGCTCTAAATAAACTTGAGTCCCATAAACAAGCTTACTATTAAGCATGGTCGATGAAACTGTTACAATATCATTTAGATTTCCTCGTTCGAAGGCTAACAGCCCGGTCATAATTTTTGTAGTGCTGGCCGGGGCTAACTGCTCATTGGGATTTTTAGAAAATAGAGTTTGTCCAGACTGGACATCAATTAAATAAGCACCCTCGCCGCGCACCTGAGGTAAAGGTTCCAGACCGGTAGGCTTGTCCTCAGCATAGGTTGCCGGTGAATTACTCAGGACCATCGACAACGCCAGTAATATGACCATGATGAATTTCAAGGAAGTGAAACCTCCTATTCTTGTTATACTTTGCGCTGATAAAATAGTGCCAGTGTGCCTGGGCCTGTATGACTGCCGATAACACAGCCAATTTCACTGATCCACACGTCTTTTACCGAAACGTGCTGACGGATTTCTTGGGCTAGCATCACTGCCTCTTCATAACATGCGGAATGAGAAATTCCGATGACTTGTTGTTCAGGTTGATCAATTTCCTGTTCTAAAAGTTCAATCAATTTTCGAATTGCCGCTCGCCTAGACCGAACTTTGGCTAAAGGTTCAATTTTCCCGTCTGGAGTCATATGTAAAACAGGTTTGACATCAAGCAAACCTCCGATGAATCCAGCAGTTTTACTGACTCTACCTCCTTTAACCAGGAACTCTAAGGTATCTAGAGTAAATACATAACGCATTTTTTTGCGAATGTCAAGAATTCTTGCTTCAGCTTCCTGCCATGATGAAGATATCGTCAAAATTTGTTGTGCAGACATGGCAAGCAGTCCATAACCAAAGGATGCTCCTAAACTATCAATAATATGAACTCGTTCAGGTGCCGAGGTAGTGTCCCGCATAATCTGAGCGGTAGCAAATGTTGAGCTCAAGCCTGAAGAAAGATGGATTGCCACTACCTCGTGGCCTTCCGACAAGAAACGCTCATAATGTTCTAAGAGGGTGTTCGGGTTAGGCTGAGATGTTTTAGGTAATTCTTTGAAGTGATTAAATTCAGTATAAAAATCTTGGGTTTTAAGGTTAACTCCTTCAAGATAGGTATTACCGTCGATGGTGACCGGCATGGGAATTGTATCAATACCTGCTGCGATCGCGCGATCAAAAGGTATGTCGGACGCACTATCAACAAGAACTTTGAAGGACATAATTATACCTCCCTAACGAAGACGATACGACTTATTATAATTCGATATAGGATTATATTATCCTGCAGAACGAAAAAAATAAATGCCCATGCCTTTCTGCACTGGACATTTATTCTATCACTAAAAATCAGCGGTTATATCGATGCCGAACTAGGAGGCTAAACGTTGGATAATTGCATGTTGTCCCACAGTGGCCATCAATTTTGGAAGTTCCTGCTTCTTAACTAACCGATAATTTACTTCTTCGCCTTCAATCCAAGTTACAAGAAACATAGAATCCCCTTCTCTCAGATGTATTATGTATACATAATACCATAATACATGATAAAAAACAAGTTATCCCAAGGATCCTTTAGACTTAGACATCATTAATTTTTCTGTTTACAATCAATTGGAGCTGTGCCCAAAGAACAGTATCACGAATATCCGCATGATGACCTTCCCTGTTAATAAACAAGTGAGCTGTTTTGCCTTGAGCTAAAAGGAAGCCCTCTCGGAATACTTGATAGGAAAAAGAAACGGATCGTGATGTTATTTTCTCTATCTCCGTGATAATCTCCAATTCATCATCGTAGCGGGCGGGTTTACGATAGCGGCAGCTTGCTTCTATAACTGCCAGACCAAAGCCTTGTTCCTCAAACCTTGTGTACGGAAGATCTATTTCACGAAAAAGCTCTGATCTACCAACTTCAAACCAGATAAGATAATTCGAGTGATAGACTATACCCATTTGGTCGGTTTCGGCATAACGAACTCGCAGCTGAGTTTTTCCTCTCAATCCCATAAGGGAGCCCCTCCTTTGCCTTGTAACTTGTATTATTGCCTGTATCTTTGGCTTCTTAGTCATGTTTATCTGTAAAGAAGCAGGGACGCTCGCCATCCATGGTTAAAGTCCCTGCTTGCCAATCCTCGGCAAAATTTTCAACGAAGTTGTACTTCTGGCATTAAACTTAAGAGCGCCCCTGGCGCTCTTAAGTTTAATGCAAATAGTTTAAAGGATTCACTGTGTCGCCGTTTTGAATAATCTCAAAATGAAGATGAGGGCCTGTGGCATTCCCTGTTGCACCGACAAGACCAATGGTTTGTCCCTGGCTCACTTTTTGTCCGACAGAAACCAGAAGTTTTGACGAATGACCATAGCGAGTCATAACACCATTACCGTGATCAATTAAGATCATATTGCCATATCCGCCGCTCCATCCGGCTGCAACGACTGTTCCTGATGCAGCCGCTGTATAAGGCTCGCCAGTATCCCCGCCAATATCAATCCCGGTATGGAATCCCCCCGAGCGAGATCCATAGTAAGAATTAATTGAACCTCTTAAAGGCCAAGCAATTCCTGAAATAGCCCCAGATCCTCTAGACCATGAATAGGCGACATTGACAGGGACACGACTTGGGCCTCTGTCAACGACTTGATCAACAGGTGTCTTGATTTCTTTCTCATCAACCACTTGTTTTGTGACATCTACTCCGTTTTTTTGAATATAGGAGTAAGTCACAAATTTTGATCCATCACTGCCTTGTTGTTTGATCACTGTCGTACCAGTTGGCAGTTGAGTATTGGTATTCGTAATCACATCAAAGGCGACAATCTCTGTGTCAGTTCGGATACCTTTACTAATCACGTTGAGATATGGTGTCACCGAAACCAGTTTGATCTTTTGTCCACTTTGTAACGTACTATCTTCTGTCATCCCCGGATTACCCGCTAAAACTTCTTTGGTTTTCATATTATTTTTGCGTGCGATCAGCCACCAAGAATCATTAGCTTGCACGGTATAATCTGTCGTTGTAACCTTACCATCTTTTAATTCCTTAAAAACTTCTTCGGGAAGTTTTACTTGATCTGGCTGAGCCTCAATAGGCTTCGTAGATACGGTTTCGCTAAATTCCACACCGGATACTTTGTTATTGTCAGTCGCTTTGGCATATAAATCCTGATATTCTTTCAGAACTTCTTGAACATCCTCTTTGCTGGGTAAAATGGCAATCTGAACATCAGCAATTTCTAAAGAAATTCCATCTATATAGGCCGTTAACGTATTTTGCAGTTCTTTTTTAGTTGTAACTTCTTGAATTAAAGCCGCTTTATTTACACGTACCGGTTCAAAGGTAATTTGGTCATGGGTCTTTGCAAGCTTACCGATCGCCTGCCCTCGGCTATTCAAGATATCATCAACCATTTGTTGGCCTGATTTTTCACTTTTGACAATTCCTATCTTCTGGCCGTTCAAGATTAGATAATCGGCAGAGCTTGAACTACTCAAATAAACACTTGAACCGACAATAAGGAATACAAGAATTACTGTACCCGCTATTACTTTCGGTGACTCCCAAGTTATATCGCTAAATTTTGGCTTAGTCCATAATTTAATTTTTAAAAAAGTAGGTTTGACACTAAGTTGTAGGCGTGCTGCTAGCTTTAGAATATAGGTTTTCAACGTTTGTTGGCTTATCTTTTTCATCCAATCCCCCATTCGTTATCTGTTGTAGAACATTATATCATTCATCCCTGAGCAAGAGTACAATCTGTCATTATTTTTCGCATCATGTTATAATATGGTGTTACAATTTTAGACAGATGTTGACGAAGGGAGAAATTTCTCGTGAGTACCACACCAATTAACATACTTATTAAGCGCATTAATGAACTTTCCAAAAAGCAAAAAACTGAGGGCCTTGAAGAATGGGAAAAGGCTGAACAAGAGGTTCTGCGTCAAGAGTATTTGTCATTCATCCGGGGCCAAGTCAAAGAAACACTGAGCAAAGTAAAAATAGTTGATGATCTTCCTGTTCAATAATATTTGCCCTGATTATTGGATTTTGCCATTGATGGACTTTTGTAGTTTGTCCAGCCAATGATTTGATGCGGGGGTTGCGGGCCCATGCCCTGGTAAAATCCAGCGTAAAGGACGTTCTATAACCAATTGTGCCGACTCTCTTAATGTTTCAAGACTCCAAGAAAAAACATTTGGCGCTAAACAAATCTCTCCGCCCTGAAAAAGGTCTCCAACGATAGCAATACCATTTCGATAAAGAACGATGTGACCTGGTGTATGACCAGGTGTATGAATGATTTCCCAATCCTCAAATATTTTTCCGTCTTCTAAAGGGCTAATCTCCTTAGGAGGATTTAACGCCCCATAAATAGGTCGAGTTAGCAAGGGCAGCCAGCGCTTAATGCCAAGTCGTTGCTCTTGTCCAATAATATAAGGTATCTCCAGTATATGTGCATAGATGGGACAATGCGCCACGTTTTGCAATTTTACCGCACTTCCGACATGGTCGACGTCGTAATGAGTAAGAATTATTCCTTCGAGTGTCGCGGGATCCAGTCCGATATTGGTAATATACTTTAAGATTCGATCCTCTTGTCCAGGTAATCCCGAATCAACCAAAAAAATACGCGAACCTGTCACAAGATAAACATGGGCTCCTTTTACCCCATCTATCAAATGAATACCATCAGTTACTAACACTAAACTATTTCCCCCATCCCAATGGTAAACGTGCTTTCTGTCGTCATATTATGATTGCTAGTTATGATGAGCAGAGCACGTTCTTTCTTTCGCTAATTTCTATAGTTTGTTCGACAGAAAGACTAAAATACCTTTTTGGCTTGATAAATAAACTTATAAAATGATTGAATGTATTTTTTTGACCATTTGACAAATACTAAGTGATGAAGAATTGATTTTCGATAAGGAGGAGGATCCTTATGCCGGAACGAATTCTAAAATTTGGAGGAGTTAAAATCCGCAACCTTGTTCCTCCAGTAAAAATTAACCGATTTGTTAATCGTTTGCCATTCAAGAAACGAGATTCATTGTTTGAAATTGCCAGTGAATTACAAAGTGCCGGGCTTATTGATGTTTTAAATGACCGCTCTCAAAGTACTATTGATAAAGACACAATTGATGATCAAATGACGAATACAGGAAGTTTTGCTCATGAAATTAAAGGTTTTAAAAGACACTCTAAAGACAGCTTAACTCTTCCAAAATAATAAAAAAATTCCGCACCGACTTGTGTTGGCGCGGAATTTTTTTATTATTTTGGGTTACGCCAGCAGAACCTTGACACCTAAAGAGTTAAGTTTCTCTCGAACAGGTTCAGCTAAACCGGCATCCGTAACTAATGTCTGTATACTATCCCATCGAGCAAATGTATGAAAATAAATTTGCCCGATTTTTGCACTGTGAGCTACAAGAATGACTTCTTTGGCAACTTTTAGCATAACTTGTTTAACTTCAGATTCCAGCATATTGGCAGTTGACAAACCACGTTCAATCGTTACACCCGTGGCTCCTAAAAACAGTTTATCAGCGTTAAAACCCTTTAAGACCGATCGTGTCACAGGCCCAGCTAAGGCAAATGTCCCGCTCCGGACTTCCCCTCCAGTCATCAAGACGGTAATTTCATCCCGATTCCCTAAGACACTTGCGATGGGAATTGAATTGGTAATTACGGTGCATTTAGTATTCAGAGCCTGGGCAACGGCTAACGTCGTGGTACCGGCATCCAGGATAATCGAATCTCCTTCAGAAATAAGCGTCGCTGCTAAATGACCTATTCTTGCCTTTTCCTGTTCGGCTTCTCCCATATTAAGCAAAGTGTCCATTATAGGAACTGGAGGATAGATCGCTCGTCCGTGCTCGCGTTGAATTAAACCCATCGCTGCCAAGTTCTTAAGATCTCGACGGATCGTCATCTCCGATACATTAAACCTCTTGGCCAACTCAATAACGGTTAAATTTCCATGCGTTTGGAGTAAATGATGAATTTCATCCTGCCTTTCAGAACTCACGATCTCCCCCCTTTCACATTACTTACAGAATACTCACCGAACCTTCATACATTATGCCTGTCAGCGCATCAACAGTTACCAATTGCCCATTTCCTACCTTCGAAAAAGCCTCCGGTACGCCGACAATTGCCGGTATTCCATATTGTAAAGCCGCAATCGCCGCATGTGAGGTCAATCCTCCCTCTTCGACAACGAGTGCGCCAGCTCGGGCTATGAGGGATACAAACCTGGCATCCGTACTCTCGGCAACTAAAATATCCCCTTGATTAATCGTATCCTGAGTCGGATCCTTAACTTTCTTAGCCAATCCCGAATAAGATTTACGCCCAATTCCTATACCTCTAGAGAGTATGTTGCCTATGATTTGAACTTTAATCATATTCGTTGAGCCAACTTTTCCAATAGGTACACCTGCAGTAATCACAACGACATCACCAGAGCTGATGTAATTTCTGTTTAAGGCAGTATTTACGGCAACGGATAGCATTTGATCTGTTCCGGAACTTTCAGGAACGACAAGGGGTTGAACTCCCCATTGCAGAGACAGTTTTCTTGCTGTTGTAGCAAAGGGAGTTGCCGCCACAATTAAGGCTTTAGGACGATATTTGGAAATCATTCGTGCTGTCAATCCAGAATGTGTGGGTGTAAGAATGGCAGCAGCTTCCAAATCCTTAGCAATCGTATAGCTTGCAAAACTTATTGCTTCGGCTACATTTAGCTGAGGGTGACGAGTTGCTTGATTTCCTAAAGACGTTGTTTCTGTACGCCGCGCAATTTTATCCATCATTTGGACCGCTTGTAACGGGAAAAGGCCTGCAGCTGTTTCACCTGAAAGCATAATTGCGTCTGTTCCATCCCAGATTGCATTAGCAACATCGCTGGCTTCTGCCCGCGTAGGACGTGGCTGCCGAATCATAGAATCCAGCATCTGAGTGGCAACGATCACAGGTTTTCCAAGCAAATTGCATTTGGAAATCATCTCTTTTTGATGAATTGGGACCTCTTCAACGGGAATTTCTACGCCTAAATCTCCGCGTGCAACCATCAAACCATCGGCAACTTCCAAAATTGAATCTAAATTTGCAAGCCCTTCCTGACTTTCTATTTTAGCGATGATATGGACAGTTGCTCCCATTTCTTCAACAATTCTACGTACATCTAAAATATCAACTGCCTTCTGAGTAAAGGATGCTGCAATGAAATCAATTCCCTGGGAAATCCCAAAGCGTATATCCTCGATATCTTTATCTGTAACTGCCGGTAAATCCACGTGGATACCTGGTACATTTACTCCTTTTTGAGACTTGAGGACTCCGCCATTTCGAACAATAGTTCGAATCGTTTCATTTTCTACAGAGCTTACTTCCAAATCGATCTGACCGTCGTCAATTAAAATATGGGTTCCTGGTTTAACACTTTGCCATAGAGTTTTATGAGTTATTCCAACTCGCTCCTGATCCCCTAGGCTGAGATCAGTACTTAGGGAGTAAGAAGCTCCATTTTCCAGCTTAATTCCTTCACCCGGAACCATTCCGGTGCGCACTTCTGGGCCTTTCGTATCGAGAAGAATACCTAAATGCTTGCCTACTTTAGCAGCTTCTTCTTTCAAAACAGAAATTCTTCGACCATGTTCCTCATGTGTTCCATGCGAGAAATTTAAGCGTGCAACGTCCATTCCCGCCGCTAGAAGTGCTTGAACATTTTCTTTAGACTCACTTGCCGGACCTATCGTGCAAACAATCTTAGTCCTTCTCATGCTGTATTTCCTCCTGATTACAGACCTTTGGCTGCAATAAGTTTTACCAAATCCACAATACGGTTGGAGTAACCCCACTCATTATCGTACCAAGACAATACCTTAACCATTCGATCCCCCATCATCATCGTTGACAAACCGTCTACAATTGAGCTTGCTGGGTTCCCGTTAAAATCGTGTGAGACGAGGGGCAGATCTGTATACTCAAGGATTCCTTTCAACTCATTATTAGCTGCTTGGCGCAAGGTTGAATTAACGTCTTCCTTGGTGGTTGGCTTACTCAAATTAGCAACAAAATCTACTAAGGAAACATTAGGTGTTGGAACTCGTACAGCAAGCCCATTCATCTTCCCTACCAATTCTGGAAGTACAAGTGTCACCGCTTTCGCCGCACCTGTAGTTGTTGGGATCATAGATTGATAAGCGGCTCTTGACCTGCGCCAATCGGAGTGCTCTAAGTCCAAAATACGCTGATCATTAGTCACTGAATGAGTCGTCGTCATCATCCCTTGTTCAATTCCGAAAGCATCAAGTAATACTTTGGCAACTGGCGCAAGGCAGTTTGTTGTACAAGAAGCATTGGAGATAATGTGATGATTTTTGGGATCGTATTTGTCATCATTAACACCCATAACGATAGTTATATCTTCGTTTTTCGCCGGTGCAGAGATAACTACTTTTTTAGCTCCAGCAGTAAGATGTTGTGCCGCCGCATCGCGCTTAGTGAAACGGCCCGTTGATTCAATGACAAGATCAACGCCCAGCTTAGACCAGGGTAAATCTAACGGATTTCTCTCAGCCAAAATCTCAATACGTTTTCCATCGATGATCATAGTACGGCCATCGATTTCGACGGAATTTGGAAGGATGCCATGAACAGAATCATACTTGAAGAGATGAGCCAACAAATCAGGACTCCCTAAATCATTGATAGCCACTACCTCAAAAGGAAGTGATTGTTTAAGGGCAGCACGAAGTGTAAGTCTGCCAATTCTACCGAACCCATTAATTGCCACGCGTAAACTCATGTTATAAACCTCCTCTTAATTATCCAACGTTAAGGCTGGATGATGCATATATATGCTAATTAACATTTATTCTGTGCAAATAAACAAATTCCTGCTATCCGAAATGTTTATTTACACATTTATTTGTTTATGTTTAGGATTCCCTAAACAGAACAAAAACTTGCAGACTTACTTAGATGTTAGAAGGCTATAAAGAAAACTCGGCTTATGCCGAGCTTGCGAAAGCAGAAGCTGTTAGTTGCACTTATGCTGTAGAAAGTATTCAACGAAATTATACTTTCTGACAGTACAAAAAAGAAATAGGCTTGTAACTAAGGTTGTTACAAACCTATTTCAAGATTATTCCTTCGTTAAAATCCTATCGTTCAACAATTAAAGCGATTCCTTGTCCGCCGCCGATACACAGCGTAGCCAAACCGCGTTGAGCATTCCTATGTTTCATTTCATGAAGTAACGTAACCAAAATCCGTGTCCCTGAAGCTCCAACCGGATGACCTAAGGCGATGGCTCCTCCGTTGACGTTTGTTTTTTCCATATTGAGGTTTAACTCTTTGGCTACTTCCAACGTTTGAGAAGCAAAGGCCTCATTAGCTTCAACAAGGTCAATATCCTCAATCTTCAAACCAGCCTTTTCCAAGGCCTTGCGGCTTGCAGGAATTGGACCTGTACCCATGATACGAGGGTCTACTCCAGCTGAAGCCCAGGATTTAATCGTAACTAAAGGAGTTAATCCTAGTTCCAGAGCCTTCTCCTTGGACATAACAACCACGGCAGCTGCACCATCATTGATACCTGATGCATTTGCAGCTGTAACCGTCCCGTCTTTTTTAAACGCTCCTCGAAGCTTAGCTACTGACTCGTACGTTGCCCCAAAACGTGGAAATTCATCTTTGGAAACGATAACGGGATCTCCCTTGCGCTGCGGGATAGAAACCGATACGATCTCTTCATCGAACTTCCCGGCTTTAATCGCCGCTTCCGCACGATTCTGGCTTGATACAGCATATCGATCCTGTTCTTCACGAGAAATGCCGAACTGCTCTGCAATATTTTCCGCAGTAATACCCATGTGAATATTGTCAAAAGCATCAGTTAGCCCATCGTTAATCATTAGATCGACTAAATTTCCATTTCCCATTCGATATCCAGTTCGTGCTTTGGGGAGAACATAGGGAGCTAGAGACATGCTCTCCATTCCTCCTGCGATGACCGTATCCGCGTCCCCTGCAATAATAGCTTGAGCAGCACAAACAACAGATTTGATACCAGAACCACAGACTTTATTTAGGGTCCATGAAGGAACTTCTTGGGGAATTCCAGCCTTGATTGCTGCTTGCCGAGCAGGATTCTGTCCCAGTCCGCCTTGCAGAACGTTGCCGAAAATAACCTCGTCAACTTGGTCAGGAGTAATTCCAGCTCTATTAATCGCCTCTTTAATGACAATTGCCCCTAATTCTGCGGCAGGGATTTGTCCTAATGTCCCACAAAAAGAACCTACTGGTGTGCGAACTGCGCTAACGATAACAACGTCTCTCATTAAGTCATCTCCTACAGCAATATTTTATAAACTCTAATGACGATTATCTTATCCTTTTAGAACAAGGCTGCTGATAACGACGCGTTGAATTTCATTAGTACCTTCATAAATCTCGGTAATTTTAGCATCCCGCATCATGCGCTCAGCAGGATACTCACGAGTATAACCATATCCTCCATGGAGTTGAACTCCCATGGTGGTTACAGCCATTGCCGTTTCAGAAGCAAATAATTTAGCCATCGCCGAAACTTTGGAAACAGGAACATGTTGATCAGCCATTCTGCAAGCTTTATAAACAAGCAAACGAGCAGCTTCAATTTGGGTTGCCATATCGGCTAATTTAAACTGGGTATTTTGAAATTCTGAAATGGATTTACCGAATTGCACACGCTCTTTCGTATACTTCATGCATTGCTCATAGGCACCTTGGGCAATTCCTAAAGCCTGGGATGCAATGCCGATTCTACCGAAGTCAAGTGTTTGCATAGCAATTTTAAACCCATGGCCCTCTTCGCCCAATAAATTCTCAGCCGGTACATGAACATCTTCAAAAACTAATTCATAGGTTGCCGATGAACGAATCCCCATTTTCATTTCTTTTTTACCGAAAGAAAACCCTGGCATTCCCTTTTCGACTATGAAGGCAGCAATTCCACGATTCCCCTTGCTCTTATCCATTTGAGCTGTGACGACATAAGTATCAGCATAATAGGCATTGGTAATAAATATTTTGCTGCCATTTAAGATGTATTCATCACCTTGACGAACAGCCGTTGTTCTCGTTCCGGAAGCGTCCGAACCTGCCATAGGTTCTGTTAAACCAAAAGCTCCAAGTTTTTCACCTGTAGCTAATGGGGTAAGATATTTTTTCTTTTGTGCTTCCGTACCAAATTTATAAATAGGATTGGCACAAAGGCTGGAGTGTGCAGAAATCGTTACTCCCACAGAAGCATCAACTCTTGAGAGCTCCTCAACAGCAATAGCATAAGAGATATAGTCCGCACCTACACCGCCATATTCTTCAGGAAAGGTAATACCGGCAAGACCGAGCTCCCCAGCCTTCTTCCAGATCTCTACAGAAAATTCTTCTGTCTCATCACGATGTTCTGCACCTGGTGCGCATTCTTTTTCTGCGAAATCACGTACCATTTTCCGCATCATGACATGGTCTTCAGTTAAATCAAAATTCATAATTTTCATCCTCCATCTCTCTAATAAACGTTTCTAACGGCCTTCAAAAGCAGGTTTTCGTTTTTCTATAAATGCAGTGCAGCCCTCTTTTTGATCCGACGTACTAAAAGTAAGGCCAAAAACTTCCGCTTCATAAGCTTGTGCACTGTCTAAATCCAAATTAACTCCTCGTTGTATGGCAGTCTTTGTTAACTGGACCGCCACAGGGGCCCGTCCGGCAATTCGCTGAGCAAGTTTTTGGGCTTCTTCCATTAGAGACTCTAAGGGATAAACCCGATTCACAAGCCCGATTCGATAAGCCTCTTGAGCATCGATGATATCGCCAGTAAACAATAATCCACTGGCAAGCCCTGTCCCAACTAAACGAGGCAACCTTTGTGTACCTCCGAATCCAGCAGTAAGTCCTAACGTTACTTCTGGTTGACCAAATTTAGCATTTTCGCTGGCGAGACGGATGTCGCAAGCCATCGCTAATTCGCATCCTCCGCCTAAAGCGAAACCATTGACAGCAGCAATTACGGGCTGAGGTAAGAGTTCAAGCTTGCGGAACGCTGCGTGTCCCAATTGAGCAAAACGCCGGCCTTCTAAAGGAGTAAAATCTTTCATTTGTGAAATATCCGCTCCTGCAATAAAGGCCTTTTCACCACTCCCGGTGATAATTACAGCCTTGACACCAGAATCTCTCCCTAACTCATCAAGAGCAGTGGACAGTTCCGTCAATGTGTCACTGTTTAAAGCATTCAAGGCTTTCGGACGATTGATCGTTAGGATAGCAACATTATCATGACGTTCTAGTAAAAGATTTGTGTACTCCACGCTTTGACCTCCTTGTTTTTACAAATCTCAATGAAAGATCATTATCTTTTCGTGGAAAGAGATAACATCCCTCCAAAGGTTTGTATCAGAAAGTTACACGAGCTTGGATCTTAGGCCTCGTATTGGTAAAAACCTCGACCTGTCTTACGTCCGAGCCATCCAGCCTTGACATATTTTCGGAGTAACGGGCACGGACGATATTTATCGCCTAGTCCTTCATGAAGTACTTCCATGATGGACAAGACGGTATCGAGACCAATCAAATCTGCTAATGCAAGAGGTCCCATTGGATGATTCATCCCTAATTTCATAACGTTATCAATCGCTTCAACGGTTGCGATTCCTTCATAGAGCGTATAAACAGCTTCATTAAGCATAGGAATCAAAACACGATTGGCGACAAAACCCGGAGCATCGTTAACCTCAACAGGAGTTTTACCCATTTTTAAACTCAAGTCTTCGATCAGGTTATAGACTTCATCACTCGTCGCTAACCCGCGAATAACCTCAACAAGTTTCATAACGGGAACAGGATTCATAAAATGCATCCCTATTACCCGATCTGGGCGCTTAGTGCATGCCGCAATCTCAGTAATTGGGAGTGACGAAGTATTCGTTGCCAGGATCGTATGTTCGGGGCAAATAACATCAAGTTGAGAAAACACCTGAACCTTAATTGCCATATTTTCTACAGCAGCTTCAATCACTAAATCCGCTCCAGCGGCATCTTGTAAAGAAGTTGATCTTGTAACAAGGCCTAAGATAGCTTCTTTTTCCTCCGCCTTTAGTTTGCCTTTTTCTACCGAACGATTTAGGTTCTTCTCAATAATTCCGAGGCCGCGATTTACGAATTCTTCTTTGATGTCGTTCAAGATTACTTTGTAACCCGCTTGAGCCGCAACCTGGGCGATCCCGCCACCCATTTGTCCTGCCCCGATAACCATGATTGTTTTCACTAGTGCTCCTCCTTTTTTCTATTCAAATTTATGATCCCGCAGAAATGGGTGATTCCCGAATCGACCGAATCTAAATGCAATTTTTGTGCCACTTATTATTCAATAGATTCTGAATCTTGAATCCCTGATATGACAAGCTTTTCCATTGATGTTCCATAGGCATGATTATAACATCAGCAATCGGACTGTATACTTTTGTTGACACTATCAAAATGAGTCTTAAGTCATTCCTGATCATGTCCTTACGCTGGTAGGTATGTCTACAAAAGTGGACATGTCTGTATTTGTTAACATATTGAGTTTAAATATTCTGACCATGGAGTTTATCTTGGAATAAACTTTAAATTAATTAGTGAAGGTTATGCTTTATTAGTTTTTTGTACAGACCCGCACGCGATAACCCTAAACTCTTTGCTGCTTGTACCTTATTCCCATTAGCAGCATCTAATGCATAAACTAGAGCTTCTTTTTCAACAGCATTCAAGATGTTATCCAGTGACCCACCTGAAAATGGACGAGTATCATGGCCTGCTAGGATCTGCAAATAGTTTGGTAAATGTTTTAGTTGGATTTCAGATCCATCAAGCATGTTAAATGCTCGCTCAATAATGTTCTCGAGTTCACGAACATTGCCAGGCCATCGATATTTCATGAACACGCTTTTAGTTTCCTCTGTTACGCCTGTCACAGATTGGGCGAATTGTAGATTGAACTTTTTAATAAAGGTCTCAATCAGGGCTTCTAAATCATCGATTCTCTCTCTTAATGGCGGGATCGTTAACGTAACCACATTTAAGCGATAATAAAGATCTTCCCGAAACTGTTTCTCACGAATCATCGTTTCCAGATCACGGTTAGTAGCAGCTACAAGCCTAACATTAATTTTCCGGGGCTTATTGCTTCCGAGACGCTCAATTTCACGTTCTTGAATAACACGCAACAATTTAACTTGCATAGCTATTTCCATATCTCCGATTTCATCTAGAAACAGGGTTCCGCCATCCGCCAGTTCGAACTTTCCAATCTTCCCCCCTTTACGAGCGCCTGTAAAAGCACCGTCTTCATAGCCGAACAATTCAGATTCGAGCAGATTTTCTGGTACTGCAGCGCAATTTACTTTAATAAAGGGACCGTGTCTATTCAAACTTTCTGAATGAAGTAATTGGGCAAATAATTCTTTTCCTGTTCCGCTTTCCCCTCTCAAGAGAACCGTTGACCCAGATTTCGCCACTCGCAAAGCAGTTTGTACCAAGGAAATCATGTGGGTATTCTTACCTTTTAAAAGCTCCAAGGCAGAAAAGTTTTTCTCTAAAACAGTTTTCTTATAATAATCAAGTTCTGAACGCAATGAATTAACTTTTTTAGTTAAAGCATACAGTTCATCAACATCTTTAAAAACAACCTTCCCCAAAGCTCCAACAATTTTTCCATCTTGAGTAATGGGAATTCTACTGGCAATGATTTCATGACCGTTTAAATCATGAATGTATCCATGAACGGGTTGTCCTGTTTCCAGTACATCTGTAAATTTTGGATTCTGATAAACTTCCATGATGTGTTTTCCAATCATGTCCTCGGGAAACCTGTTGAAAAAATTGGCAAAGGCTTGATTGGTCATGGTCACTATTCCTTTGTCATTAACGACAATAAGTCCATCATAAGCTGTATTTAGAACGACTTCAAGCGTACGCTGGAGTTGTTTCGTTTTCTCATGTTCAATGACAAGATTATCTATAAGGTTTTGGAGAATGGTAATATCCTGAAATACTGCAACAGCACCGACTAATTCACCTTGTACATAGATGGGCGTACGGTTGCTTAATAAAACGATATTGTTGATCGTCATCTGCTGTCCCAACTCAGCAATACCGTTTTCGAAAACTCTTAATAACCCCGTGCCGGGAAAATAGGTTGTGATCGACTGCCCGACAAGATCTCGATCCGTAATTTGCAAGATATTATAAACTGCACGGTTAGCATAGATTATTTGCCCTTCGGGATTAACCGCGATGACGGCATTATTGGTATTATCAAGTATTTCTTCTATCGAAATTGTAACGGATTGTCCCTCCAGCAACATCGCCAAACCTCCCGAAATTTCTGTATAGTCAGTGCTATTCGACAGAAAAATAGTGAATCCTTCTTCGTTAGATAAGATGACGTTCTAATGGATTCGACGAAACTAGAGCTGTTTTGACTCCCGTTTGACAGCTAAGCCCCTAAAAAGATTACAATTAAAATGCAATAACCGCTTCCCATGCGGGTTCCTAGCCTCGATGTCTCCCCAAAATTGGACTAAAAATCGAAAAGTAGTGCCGCACTTTTTCAAATAATGCCTTTATTAGCTGAAACCCTTGTGGTACAAGGGTACTTAAAGGAGTGTGCTGCGAAGCACACTCCTTTAAAATAATCACCCTAATTGTTCGCCTATTTCCTTACTTACTTACTCTTCTCGGAAGAGGCTTTTGAATATTTCGTTCCTTTTGTGTATCAAACTCAGTAAAGTGGGGGTCTTGTATGGTAACTGGAGATTTCGGTCGTGAAACTTTCTTTCGAGCACCCATATCCTTCCCTCCCATTGAATCAAAAATTAACTAATTATAGTTTTTCCAAGAAATTAAGTCTTTATCCTTGATATTAAACAGCGCTGCTCGGAATAATATTGAAATAAATTTCATTGGTGTGCCAAAATATGATAACTTGGTTCAAATAATTTATCCTATTGCGCTATAATGAAAAGTATCTTGAAATAGACCTTTAAAATGGAGGTGTAATGTGTCTAAAGAGCTGCAAATTCGAGAACTATTCACATACAAACCTTTTTCAACGCTACCCGCCAATTTTATCGATTTCTGCCTAGTCCATGGACGAACGCGCCACTATGCACCCAAACAGTATCTCTACTTTGCAGGGGATGAAGGAAACACTGTCTATTTCCTCTTATCGGGAAGAATCAGATTATATTTAATGGGAGAGTTCACGGAAAAAATCATTCGAGTCTTAAGTCCCCAAACTTCTTTCCCGAAGTAGTTTTAGATGGCAGGCCTTATCCCCATGCCGCCCTTTGTATCGAGGAAACAGAAGTTTTAGCACTAAATCGTGAAACCTTGATTCGTTTCATCGAAAGTAACCCTACAATGCTATGGTTCTTTTACAAAATTTTAGCTTTGGATTTACGTCGTTCTTACCGTCAAATCAGGAATCTCTCCATTGGTGATGCACGATTGCGCTTAGGAGCCAAGCTTTATGCCTTAGCCCATGTTCATGGGCAATCAACTTCTGAAGGAATATTAATTAAAATTCCTTTATCCGCCACAGAACTTGCCAGTATGTGCAGCTTAGCAAGAGAGTCTGTGAGTCGAATTTTGAGCGAACTTAAGGACACTCATTTGATCGAGGTTGAAAAGAAAAGTATCACTGTCTGCGATCCTAAAAAATTGCGTCTTTGGATTCACGAGCGTTCTGCTCGTTCTCGTTCTTCGCTAGACTAAAATCATGTGAATCTAAAAAATGTGTTAATCGCTCTTGGGGCTGTCCCTGGTCAATATAACGCTGCAGTGTCTCGCAAATCCACATAACCACCTCAGCATCGGTTACGACATGGCCGGCAGACTTAGCAAATTGTGGGTGACGACCAACGCGTCCGCCGTATCGTACAGTCCATCCTCGTTCTCCAGCTGACAGGGTACCCGTAGGACAGACGCGCAAACAATCCCCGCACGAAATACAACGCGCAATATTTATCACAATTCCCTGGGACTTTCGGGTTATGGCTTCCTCCAAACATGCCCTGATGCAGGCATCACACTCTAAGCATGGCGCATCAGTAATCAGGGGAACAACGTAACCGGATACACCGAAATCTTTGATATTAGGCAGAGAGCATCCATTAGGGCACCCGGCCAAGCTGACTTTAGGCAGATGATGATATTGTACAGGATTAAATTTTTTAATCAAAGTTTGTTGAAGATTCAGTTCCGTTAGTCTTTGTGTCAACATAACTAAAAGGTTTTGCCAGTCACAAGCGGATTTTGGACAGTTCGATCGGCAATGTTCAATCTGAAACCCATTCTGTTGCATAGATATTCCCCAGAATTTTTTGTCATTAACTTCAAGCTGCTCAACTAGGATTAGTTTAACAAAAACACCTGCATAACAGTGTGTTTTTGATCACAATGACAGCTAAAGAAAATCTAAGCAACAAAAACAACATAGATAACATTTAATCGGGTAGGAGGCTGATCATTAATTGATCAGCCGACCTGCCACAGCACCGTACGTACCGTTCGGTATACGGCGCTTCCAAAGTTTATACATTATTTCGCAGAATAACATTCACTAAAACTAAGGTATCCGATTCGTCTGAAACGCTCATTGGATAGAGCTTTTGTCAGAATAGGGCTATGGGCAACGCGCCAATAGCCTTTTCTTGTGTTTGCCCACATCCATGCTTGTTCCTTGGTAATGCCCGCTTTCTTCAGGTTCTCAAACCTTGTTCGGGTTTTCTTCCATCGCTTCCAAGTTGCCATTCGTATGCGACTTCTCGTCCATTCATCCAGGTCCTTGAGTAGGTTCTTTGCATCGGCAGGTTTGAAGTAATTCGTCCAGCCTCGTACTACTTGATTGAGTTTAGTTCTGCGCTCTTCGATTCCCATCCCATTGCTACGCCCAGTAACTCCTCGGATTTTATCCTTAAGCTTCTGGATGCTTTTTGGGTGGATTCTCAGGCGCCCTTCTCCCCTGTAAATGTAAAAGCTATATCCCAAAAACTTGACATAGTTTACATGAGCGACCTTCGTTTTCTCCCTATTTACCTTCAGAAATAGTTTCCCTTCGATATAAGGGAGAATGTGATCAAGTGTTCGTTTTGCCGCCTTTTTACTTTTGCAGAAGATCATCATATCGTCTGCATAACGTACAAAGTGGTGTTTCCGCTTTCCCAGTTCGTGGTCACATTCGTTAAGCATTATGTTGCCAAGTAATGGGCTCAGGGGGCCTCCTTGTGGTACACCTTCTGGACTTTCTTCAAACATTCCATTGGTCATAACTCCTGCTTTCAGGAATTTGTGAATCAGCGATACGACCCGGCCATCTCTTATCGTCTCCGACAAAATTTGGATAAGCTTACTTTGGTTTACCGTATCGAAATATTGGGCCAAATCCATATCAACTACATATTTGTAACCTACTGTTATATAGGTTTGGCATCTTCTTAATGCCCCATGGGCACTACGATTCGGTCGAAATCCAAAACTATTGTCTGAAAACTGTTTCTCAAAGATGGGACTTAGAACTTGAGTTATCGCTTGTTGAATTAACCTGTCTAAGACGGTGGGTATTCCTAGTTTTCTGGTCTTTCCGTTCTCTTTGGGTATTTCTACCCTCCGTACGGGTTTTGGACGGTATTTACCATCCCGGAGAGATTGCAATAGTTCATCCTTGTGTTCTTTCAAGAAGGGTAGAAGTTCATCTACCTGCATACCATCAATTCCACCTGCGCCCTTGTTTCTTTTAACCTGCCTATAGGCCTGGTTTAGATTTTCAGTGCTAAGGATTTGCTCAAGCAACCCATTCGTCTGCTCATTTGTGTTGGTGTTGTCGGTTTCAGTCATCTTAGGTAGCTCGCACACTTCTGCATACTCTTTCTGTTCCGCAGATACCCTTTGCAGATAGTCTTCAATTCGAAGTTGTCTGTGTTTTAAATTACCACTTTCAGTAACTTTCATTGACCCACACCTCCTTTGGTTCAGCCCTTCCGTCGGTGTCTAGATCACCTCTGTACTATGGCTTCTGCTGACTCCTCACGATAAATCTTGTTTCAACCGGGTTTCTTACTCTGTTTCCACCCGTCCGTGAGGCCTCCCACGGTAAGACGATTCACTTTCATTCCATGTACCCGCAACATTTACGCTGGCGTGTCTGTGTAGCTTTTGGGCTTTAACTTGTCGTGCAGTCTTACCCCACGTTTTGCGCCTGATGCTGTTCGTGTTCCTCGGGTCAGAATTTTGCCGCCGGCTTCCTTCAGATTCCACCTCACGATGGACACCCTTGCCTTAAGCTAATGGTTGGTCGCTACATACCCCCATATCGGACTTTCACCGTCTAGTTAATCGTCATGCGTGGCGCACACTAACGAAGAGGATGGATTTTCTCCATCCCCTTCTTATTTACGCGTTCAAATCGACTCTTTTACCAGAACAAATGTAAACGACTTCTTCGGAAATATTCGTACAATAGTCTCCAAGGCGTTCCAAAAACCTGCATGCGAACAGTAAATAATTCGCTTGATTAACCTGCTGTGGCTTCGTCATCATAATAACTTTCAGTTCATCAAAAACCCCAGAATAAATTTTATCGACATCATCATCCATGAGAGCCATAGCTGCAGCAGCTTCACAATCCTCTTGGACATACGCTTTTAATCCGAGTTCAAGCATTTCTTGTACCAACGCGCTCATTTTGGGAATGTCGACTAATGGCTTAATAAATGGCTCTTGGCCTATTCTGTGAGTTAACTTTGCTAGATCAACGGACAGATCGCCCATTCTTTCCAGATAAATAGAAATTTTTAAGCAAGCTACTACCTTGCGCAAATCACGCGCAAAGGGTTGCTGGGTAGCAATCAAGAGAATACAGTGTTCTTCAATGCTCGCTTGCAGATCGTTGACGATGGAATCCCCAGTTATAACACGATTCGCCAAATCTCGATCTTGATCAATTAAGGACTTCACTGCTAAACCAATCCGTTCATCGACCATCTTGCCTAAATCTAAGATATTTAAGCAGAGATCTTCCAGATCATGATCAAATTTCTGACGCGTCGGCATCTCTAGCCCCCCTCTCCTTTGTTTTACATTAACTCTACAGCCATAAATAATTTGCCAATATTATATCAGAAATTTATATATAGTAGAAGTAATCCAATCAATAGTGGCAATTTTGGCAGGACCCTGACACTGCTCTTTCTATAGTACTCGTTGAATGTAAAATTACTATGTTCTTCAGGTAAATTTTTGGTTAATTGTTTTAAAGCCCCTGCCCTAACGCTAATTTACGAAAACATAACTTTAACTCCTTATTCCTTTACCTTGCTGTAATATGTTCTTAACATTCATGCCTTAAACTACTCGTAAACAGAGGAGAGGAGTATGAAGGAATGTATGAAAGCATTATCGGTCAGACACTTGGTACGATAACAAAAATGTTTCTTGCACCTGTAGCCCCCTTGCAATATTTCTTAGACTCCCCTGGTCTAACTCATGGTCATTGTCTGGAACAGGCATATATTTCCTTAGAAAACGATGGTAAAGCTTCTGTTTCCCAGATGCTTAGGCCATATCATCCCTTACTCTCGAAAGGGTTGTTTTGGGCTGATCGGGGATGGAAAAACGTTAATCATTTTTACAGTCATGCAGATAGGCGGGGAAGAATCCATTGGCCAGGAGCAACCGCTGAATGTCAGTTCTATTTTAATAAAGCTCTGTACTACTTTCCCCATGACATACCCAAAAGCATGTTTTTTTTGGGTGCAGCGCTACACCTCGTTCAAGATATGTGTGTGCCTCACCACTCCCTAGGAATAATTTTCGATGGTCATAAAGAGTTTGAAACTTGGGCAACTCAGCATTGTGATAAGTTTAAAGCCACTAAAGGACAATATTTAACCTTTACTCATACTATTCAGTGGATTGAGCACAATGCCAGAATTTCTGAAACTCTATTTCCTTTGGTGGCTCTCAGTAAAGGAGCCTCAGAGTCGAGTTACCTCAAGGCGGCTGAAACTTTAATTCCACTGACTATTGCCACTACAGCTGGTTTTTTAGATTTTGCAGTTAATCAATTAGAAAGCTTAACTAGATAAAGAAAACTTGGCTGGCGCCCGAAGACACTGTCTTCGCACTTGTTAGCCTGGTGAAGGCGGCTGCCTTAGTTACCCTTATGCTTCAGAAAGTATACAACAAAGTTATACTTTCTGATTAGTATAAAATAGTTTAGTCCTGTAAAGACCGGTAATCCTCTAAAAGTAAAAAGGAACTGACTTTTCATAAATGTCCTCAGACATCATTATAAGGCAGTCCCTCATTCATAAACAGTGAAGATCATCAAGTTACATATTCCCTAATTCGGGGAATCATTTTTCAGTTGCAGCAATAATTTTGAACAATATTCTATCATTTCACGGCGACGTACAATTCCGATAAAAATTTGCTGGTCGTCTACAACTGGTACAAAATTTTGAACCACGGCTCTGGAAATCAAATCCTCTATCTGAGCATCGATCGTGACTGGTAAATTCTGAACATGTTGCTCCACATCTCTAAGATAAATATCTTGAGTGTTATAAAATGTCAAACCCGCGGTATTTTTAAGCTTCCAAAGCAAATCCCCTTCGGTTATAGTCCCTACATATTTTCCATCTTCATTAATAAGGGGTACTGCTGAGTAACTGTGATACTCCATCCTTTCTAAAGCTTGACGCATTGTCGAGTTTTCTTTTAGGAAGACAATATCCTTTTTAGGTATTAGGAAAAAAGCTACATTCATGTTATACGCTCCGTCTAAATTAATTTCAAATCTTATCCCAACTAAAATTCTACTCCGGCTATTTTTACTAAATCCTTTTCATATAGGTTCCATCAATATTATAGATAAATTCTTTCAAAAAAAAAAGTGCCTTAACGCCACTTCAAATCATAAATGCTTGCGTACTCTATTTAGCTCAAATTTCTAAAAATGTTTACTGAAACGATTTAAAAGGTTCAATAAATTCTCCGGTGTAAATTGTAATATATTAGGTCCTCCAGAAACCGGATCTGTTAAAGGCTTGGAACCTGTTGTTTGAGGGGGGACAACAGCTCGGACAAAAATAGTTGCCAAGATTTCTAAGATTAACATAGGTAAAGCTCCTCGAACGCCAGGGAAGGTAAAAACAGGAAAAAGAAGAAAGACAGTCGGACCATAAGGCACATCTGCAAAATCCCCCCAAACAGTTAAGGCAACCACAAGTGGAGCTTCCGGAGTTTCAAGTGTCCCAGAAGTAACGCCAGGTTGATCGGTTGTAGGCTGGACATAGTTACTCGATACTGAAGTCAGAAAATCTTGCAAATCACTGACCGACATTCGTACCGTTTGGTCCGGTGAAATGACAGTGCCTGGACTAAGCGTTGGCGATTGAACATCAAGTATCCGGCTAATGAAGAAAAGAAAAAGTTGAGCGACACTAAGAATCCCTAAGGATGCAAACACTTTCCCCGTAAACAATGGCTGTAAGAAAAAAAGCGAAGAGCTTCCCGGCACTGAACTAACGGGAGTAAAGATTGAAATACCAAAATTCAAAGGTTCTTTGGGACAATCGCCTTGAGAAGTAACCGGTCCACAAGAGCTCGACAGAGGCAATGCTTCCCCACAAGGCAAGGGAGTTGTCGTATTGCTCATTTTTTAACCCCCCCTCTTATTTAAGATATGGGGCTTTTTAGAAAATGTACCTTATTTCAAGCCGAGATGCGGCATTGTTGGCAGTTATTCGATGGCTAGCTTCATACAATGATCCAACCCAAAACCTGCAATCTTTTGCAGGTTTTGGGTTGGATTTATATTACGTTGATTAATACTCTTAAGACTTTAAACAATATATTAGCCAATAATAGTTTCGCCCTAAGTGTAGTATAGATTTTTGTTATGGATCAAGCATCAATTAACGACCACCTTTCTTCCTATTTTTTGAGAATAAACTCTTCAAACCAAGCAACAGGTTTTTCTTGGGCTCGAAAACTACAAATAGTTCTCCAGAATTAAAGAATTCATGATTCCGGATTATTATTCAACCAAACAAGACTATCTAATTTTAGTTCATATTCTGAAATTTTAAAATTTTCTCCCAATTTTAGACATAAATATTGCATTTAAGTGCAAAACCGCCATATATTATCTTAATATCGAGGATGTTGACATAATACGACCCCAATGTTAGTCTTTGTCTATAACTAAATAGCTGGTGTATTATTAATAATCTATTAAAACAAATCTACTGCACCGGCCCAATTCTTTAAGTAATAAGTGTAAAAGTTCACAATTGGTGAATTACACTTATTAGGCATTTCAGACTACTTAGAAGGAGAGGTTAACGCCTAGTGATATGAAGTAACACACATGATTCGATGTCAACTGTTGAAAAAATCTTGAAGTGGCTTGTGGCTTATTGCCTCGGCGGATGCCGAGAGTCTATTTAAATGGAGGGATTTATATGCGTCTAGCTTGGCTTATCGCTTTCCTGGTAATTGCTATTGCTTCTGTTCTGGCCTTTAGTTATGCCTTGAAGAAAAAGATCCGTATCTTAACCTTAGGGGCCAAAGAGGAACGCTTTGACAACCCCGGTCAACGTTTTATGAATTTTGTTAAGTTGGTCTTGGGCCAGAGTAAACTGATCAACGAACCCTATGGCATCATCCACTTCATCATTTTTTGGGGTTTTATCTTTATCTGTTTAGGCGAGCTGCCTTTGATCTTTGAAGGGCTCTTCCCTGCTTATTCTTTTCCCTTCCTCGGAACCAATCCCTATTTCTATATGATTAAAGATATTCTTACAGCCTTAGTTGTCATTGGTCTATTCATCGGAATTATTCGTCGTTGGGTCATTAAACCTGCTCGTTTATATCGTACCCCGGAAGCCGCTATTATTGTTCTTTTAATCCTGGGTGTTATCGTCACAGAGTGGATTTCCAGTGGTGCTAAGGTTGCCCTAGGGAACGACAGTGTTTATGCTCTTGCTATTATGTATCATAGTGTAGCCTATCTCTTCCAAGGACTTAGCTCGGATACTTTGGTCACGATCCAAGATACGTTTTGGTGGATTCATATGCTCATTGTCTTTGGGTTCCTGGTCTACATTCCTAACTCCAAGCATATGCACCTGGTGGCTGTCCATCCGAATGTTTACTTCTCTTCGCTGAAACCTATTGGTGCTCAAATCGAAAAGATTGACTTAGAAAACGAAGAGCTCACCGAGTTAGGGGTTGCCCGCATCGAAAGCTTTACTTGGAAACAGCTCTTAGATAGTTTTGCTTGTGGTGAATGTGGTCGGTGTATGGACAACTGTCCCGCCAACATTTCCGGTAAACCTCTGAATCCGAAGCGTTTGCTCAGCCGTCAATTGAAAGAGCATCTTCTGGAGAAAGGGGCCGTTTTAAATGCCAAAGGTCTCTCTTCCACCGGCGAAGAACATGCAGAGGCCTTAGCGGAAATCGCTGAGAATGATCCGCAAGCGGCTGAGATTTTACAAAAGTCCCTGATCGGGGATATTGTTTCCGAAGAGGAAATTTGGGCTTGCACTACGTGCATGTCCTGTCAAGTACAATGTCCTGTGGCCAATGAACACGTCAATAAGATTATTAATATGCGCCAATCCCTGGTCATGATGGATAGTAACTTCCCACAAGAGTTACAGACTTCCTTCCGTAATGTGGAAAACAACGCCAATCCTTGGGGAGTTGGTTATACAGAGCGGGCTAATTGGGCTGCTGACTTGGATATCCCCTTAATCAGCGAGCGGGAGAATGTTGAGTATCTCTTCTGGGTTGGCTGTGCCGGTTCTTTCGATAGCCGGGCTCAGAAAGTCTCGGTGGCTGTTGCTAAGATTCTGAAGGCAGCGGGCGTTAATTTCGCCATCTTAGGCACGGAAGAGAAATGCTGCGGCGACTTTGTGCGTCGATCCGGCAATGAGTATCTCTTCCAAACCGCGGCTGCCGAAAATGTAGAAATCTTGAACAACTATCACGTGAAGAAAATTATCACGGCTTGCCCTCACTGCTTAAATACCCTGAAGAATGAGTACCCTGATTTCGGCGGCAGCTATGAGGTTGTTCATCATACCCAATTCATTGAGCAATTGATTAAGGACGGCAAATTAGTGCTCAATTCTAAGGGTGATATCGAGCCTCAAAAAATAGTCTACCATGATTCCTGTTATTTAGGCCGCTACCAACAAGAATTCGAAGCGCCTCGCTCCCTTTTCAAGATGGTTCCGGGTGTGGAGATCGTGGAAATGGACCGCAACCATAATAAGAGCTTCTGCTGTGGAGCAGGCGGCGGCCGCATGTGGTTAGAGGAAGAAAGCCATCAAAGGGTTAATAACCTGAGAGTTGAGCAAGCGTTGGAGAAGAATGCTGAAGTGATTGGTGCGAATTGCCCCTTCTGTATTACCATGTTGGAAGATGGCGTCAAAGATAAGGTCGACAGTGATAAGCAATCGGTTCGAGTCGTCGATCCTGCTGAGCTCATCGCTAAAATGATTGGTTAAATTTTCAGCTAAGGTGCAAAAACAGGTTTAAGATTAGTATGTTCTAGCGGATTATCCTAAGAAACACTTCGAGTAGATCTCTAAATTAGGAGGTTATACCATGAAAACGTGTGATGAGTTAAGTAATAGATTTACTTCAACAGGACAGGATAGCAGCATAAGGGAACTACAGAAACATGAACTTGAAGAGTATCAAGCAATATTCAAGGACCTAATTACAAGGCACATGGATATCCATGGAGAAATCCCCGAAGGAATGGATGTACAAGTCATCAACAGAATTGTTACTCATAATGGTGAGAATATAACTCCTATGGGGTTAGTTAATGTAAGTTTAGAGCACTTGGCAAAGATTCTTACTTTCGCCAGAGCTCAAGGGATTCAGTGGCAGGTTGAAAACCAGGAATGTACTGATACCCGCTTTAAGAAACTGTCTCAGTTTAACATCAAAGTCGATTGTCACAAAGATCACTTTGTGACAATGGCCAAAGAGGTTGGATTTAGATATTAATCAACTAAAGGCATCCCATTGGGGATGCCTTTAGTCATTTTTGATAGATAAATTTATATTAAAACTTCTTCATTGTTATTTGGCAAGGCCGCCTGACTTCAAACAGGCGGCCTAAATGTTGTTAACTCAACTAATATTGCCGGGGATGACTGGTTAGTTTCCCAGCAAAAGTCCGAAGGTACCTTAATTATAATTATTCAATCCATGTAACTCTACTTCGCCTGTTGATTGTATTGTAGATAAACCACATGGGTCTGGAGATATTCTTCTAAACCATGCTTCCCATCGGCACCACCAATACCTGACTTACGCCACCCAGCATGAAACCCTTGCATTGCCTCGAAGTTCTCTCTATTAATATAAGTTTCACCAAATTTAATTTCATTGCTTGCTCGCATTGCAACATCTATATTCTGCGTATAAATAGATGAAGTGAGCCCGAACTCGCAATCGTTAGCCATCTCAATGGCCTCGTCTAAATCTTTGAACGTTGTAATTGGAAGAACAGGTCCAAAAATCTCATTTCTCATAATATCCGTGTCGTGGTTACAGTTCGTGAGCACAGTAGGCTCATAAAAATAACCTTTTGGACGTTCGGAAAGCTTGCCGCCCAAAATGAGTCTGGCACCATCTTTGATAGCCTGTTTCACAGCTGCATCGACGTTATCAAGTTGTTGTTTGCTTACTAGAGGCCCCATATCGAGATCTGATTCCGTCAAAGGATTTCCATACTTAGTGTTCTGCATTTCACGAGTTACTTTTTCAATAAACCTCTCTGCAACGGACTCATGGACATAAACTCTTTCTGCACAGTTACACACCTGACCCGTGTTGATAACCCGCGAATCGCGAATGGCTTTGGCAGCTAAATCCAAATCGGCATCCGCCATTACGATTGCCGGCGCTTTCCCTCCCAGTTCTAAGGATACTTTGGTCACATTATTGGCGGCAGCCCTCATTACTTTAATACCACCCTCAACACTTCCGGTAAGGCTTACCAGACCAACCTTCGGGTGACTTGCAAGGGCCTCGCCCACTACTCCACCTGACCCAGATACCAAGTTGAAAACACCTTTCGGCAATAACGCTTTTTCAACGATCTTGGCAAATTCAAAAGCATTATTAGGCGTCTCAGAACTTGGCTTAATCACGATCGTATTTCCTGTAACTAAGGCCGGAGCCATCTTTCTGGCAATCAAGAAGAAAGGAAAGTTCCAGGGCAGTATTCCCGCAACAACGCCAATGGGCATTTTGTAAAGGAAAATATTTTCATTTGGACGATCACTTTGAATGATTTCTCCTTCATACCGGCGGGCAAATTCAGCCATATAGTCCATATAATCTGCGGAAAAATTAACTTCTACCCGTGCTAACTGGATGACTTTTCCCTGTTCTTCAGCAATAGTTCTCGCCAAATTATCAACATTTTCCCGTAGGCCATCGGCAATCTTGTGCAAGTACCCTGCACGTTCTATTGCAGGCATTTTGGCCCAGGATCTTTGAGCTTTTTCTGCAGCAGCTACTGCATCACCTACATCTTCCACCGTTCCTGCTGGAACTTCGGAAATAACTTCTTCAGTTGCTGGATTTATGACAGATATCATCTTCCCGGAAAGCTTTGACACAAACTCACCATCTATGAACATTTGATATTGTTTCATCCTTAATCCTCCAATCTTCATTTTGCATATTATGACAACAGTTTTTCTGAGCCTTAGCTCGTTTTTTTCTTAGTCAATGGAAGGTTCCACACCCCACATTTTCGAGATAGGAACCCCCATAATCATGAAGACATACTGTTCTTAGATGAAACAATGAATTAGAAATTAAATTGATCAACGTTATCTTTCGTAAAGTCCAAAGGAGCACCCATAATAACTTCTTTATTGCCCGCTACATATTGGATTTTTCCTACATTTGGAACATCCATATCATTCGCTACAGTCTGCCCATCGAGCAGTTGCTTGGCCATATAAATGGTTAGCTCGCCAAGCTTTCCTACATCCCACAGGGTGGCACTTTGCGCCGCGCCACTTTTCAAATATTGCTTCATACCGTTAGGAGTTGCAAGACCGACCAGTTTAACTTTACCATCGAGTCCCATCTGTTCAATAGCCTGGGCAGCACCCGGTTCGGCAACCGTTGATAAAGCCGCAATTGCTTTTAAATTCGGGTATGCTTTAACAAGGTTTTGCGTCTGAGCGAAAGCCTTTTGTTGATCTTCTTCACTGGGAGCAATCGTATCCAGCTTGATATCAGGATACTTAGCAGCCAGTTGATCCTTCATCCAATTAATCCAAACATTTTGATTCGAGGCTGTCAAAGATGCCGTTAGAATCGCGAACTCACCTTTCCCACCGATTTCCTTGGCAACATTGTCCATGATGTGTCGCCCCAGTATTTCGGGAGTGGTTTGGTTTACAAAAAGATCACGCGCATCGGGGTTGGAATCAGCATCATAGGTTATGACCTTAATTCCAGCACTCATAGCTTTCTTCAAAACAGGTGCTACGGCGTCTGGGTCATTCGCTGAAACAATGAGAACATCTACTTTTTTATTAATTAAATCTTGGATTACGTTGACTTGCTGAGCTGCGTCTGCTGTGGTTGGCCCGGTATAAGTAAATTTCATACCTAATTGAGCAGCCGCTTTCTTAGCCGCATCTGCAGCAGTATCAAAATAAGGGCTGCCAATTACCTTAGGAACCATAGCTACCGTTTTCTCGCCCGACTTAGCTGTTTGCTGCTGACCGGTAGTATTATTAGCAACACTATTACCACACCCACTCAGCAAAGTTGCCATTGCCAATAAAGTGGCCACAAATAGGGCTATCGTCTTTCTTGACATTTATTATCACTCCTCTTAATTATTTATAAAAGTCTGGATTATCTTTCCGGTTTCTTTACTCAACATCTACCTCCTTTGCGCTAAAGGAATTTCTTCGAAGTTTTTCAGTCCTCCTTATTTTCCACCACCTTTACTTGAAGTAGAGTTGGGTAAAGATTGCAAACTTATTTCTGATGATGGCATGATTGCTGATCAATAGGATTACTATTAGGGCCAAACCCATCATCAAATTTTGGGCAAACGGGCTCACACCTAATAAATTCAACCCGTTCGATAGAACCGCGAAAAGGCATACCCCAATCACCGTACCTCCAATTGTACCTGATCCACCGGCAATACTTGTTCCACCTAAAACAGCAGCCGCGATGCACTGCATTACGTAAACAGAACCCAGATCGGCCCTGGCAGTAGAAACCCGCGACGAGATAATAAGACCCGAAACAGCGGCCATCAACCCGCCAAACACATATACATACATCAGTACCCGCTCAACTTTAACTCCTGAGTAAACAGAGGCAACCCTGTTATTACCAATGGAATATACTCTTTGCCCCCACGGGGTATGGGACATTAGAACCGATGTAACAATGGCCAGAACGGCAAAGATCACTGTTTGGACCGGTATGTTGCCAAAGAGATATCCCTGTCCCCAAAAATAGTATCCATCAGGAAATTTGGAAATGGCATTTCCTTTACTGATTACAAGTGCAATTCCGTTAAAGAATGTCATAGTGCCAAGGGTCACCAAAATAGGCGGGACGCCTATGCGGGCAATCAGAATGCCATTAAACAAACCGCATAACACACCGGTAACAATGCCGGCAAGTATAGCCAGCCCTAAATTGCCGGAGGCGCCATAGGATACCGCTATCACGACAGTCGTGAGTCCCGCGATCGATCCGACCGAAAGATCAATTCCGGCTGTAATTATGATGACCGTAACACCCAAGGCCATGATTCCGAGTTCCGACATTTGTTGCGTTACCGCCATCAGATTATTAATCGATAAGAAATAAGGCGACAATATTGACATGACTGACATTAACACCAGGAAAAGCACAAGCAAAATTACTTCGTGAGTAAGTTTAATCTTTTTCATAGGCTGCTTCCCGCCTTTACATCATCGGCAACATCAATAATTTGCCTGCTCATCTCATTCTTTCGATTGTTGATCACGTCAAACGTCACAGCAATGATGATGATCAGTCCCATTACTACGTTTTGCCAATAAGGTTCAATATGCATCATAATTATTCCATTTTGGAGCGTTCCAAGAATCAATACGCCAATCAATGTGCCCAATAAACTGCCACTCCCACCGAGAACATTAGCGCCACCGATAACTACCGCCGCAATGACTGTCATTTCGAAACCTGTGCCACCATTCGGATCAATCGTCCCCAGCTGTGCTCCGTAGAGTACACTGGAGATCCCAGTTAATGCACCCATATAGGCAAACACGAACAGCGTCACCAAGCCAGTATTGATACCCACGCGAGTGGCCGCGATAGAATTACCTCCTAAGGCATATACACTCCTTCCCAGCGTGGTGTATTTAACCAAGAAGTGGGTTAGAGCCAAGACCGCAACAAAAATCACAATTGGCATAGGTATCATTAAGATCTTTGTGTTATACAAATTTGTATACCAAGCAGGCATTGAAGTCACCCACCTGCCATTGGTGTAAAGCAACAAACTCCCCCGAAAAACATTTAACGTACCCAGTGTCACCACTATTGCCGGAATCTCAGCAACCGTAATCAAGATTCCATTGACCAGACCCAGCAAAATTCCACAAACAATACCAATTAATAGAACCGTAAAAATATTAGAAGACGGCTGTAAGGCCATAAGCCCAACAAAGATGGCCGCAAAGCCCAATTGAGACCCGACCGAAACATCGATGCCCGCAGTTACTACAACCAATGTCATACCCATGGCCATAATTGCCAGAATGATGTTATTCATGACAATACTTAATAAATTGGATGGAGCCAGGAATGAGGGTGCTACTAACGAAATACCCCCACCGATAGCCAATAATATCAGAAACATGACAAACTCACGATTTTTCAGCAAATTTTTCATTTCGTGAGCTCCTTTCCTTATTTTAGCTGCAACGCATTAGGCACCCAACGCTTTTGCCATGATAGACTCCTGAGTTGCTTCATTTTTAGCAACAATACCCGCAACGGTTCCTTGACGCATGATTAATACGCGATCACTGAGCGCTAATATTTCAGGAAGCTCTGAGGAAATAACAATTACCCCGATACCGTTATCCGCTAACTCGCGCAGAACTTTATGAATTTCGATCTTCGCGCCGATATCTACTCCATTTGTGGGTTCATCCGTAATTAAAATTCTTGGTGAAGTCACCAGCCATTTTGCCAGAACCACTTTTTGTTGGTTGCCTCCACTAAGAAATCTAGTTTCTTTCAAAGGATCATGAGGTCTTAGATCGAGCTTTTCAATATATTCCTCAGCTATTTTCAAACTTTTTTTCCTGTCGATAAACATACGATGGCATATCTTATCCAATATCGGCAAAGTAATATTTCTAAACACGGAATCTTTGAGAATGAGCCCCTCTAATTGCCTATTTTCTGGTACATAGCCGATTCCATGGGTCAAAGCATCTGAAGGAGAACTGACAGTCACTGGGTTGCCTTCAATGAAAATTTCTCCTGAATCCGGCTTGTTTAAACCAAATAGAGCTTTAGCCAGTTCAGTCCGTCCCGACCCTACCAGACCTGTAATACCCAAGATTTCTCCCTTTTTGAGGCTAAAAGATATGTTGCGGAAATTTCCCTTTTTGTTCAAACTTTTTACCAGTAAGATATCTTCATTGTAAGCAGTTCGTGCATTCATTTGCTGATAGGCAACATCACGGCCAACCATTAGTCGGATCAATTCCTGCTCATTAACCTCGTCAATAGCGTGTGAAGCAATATATTTACCATCTCGCAAAACGGTAACACGATCCGCCACTCGATATATTTCGTCAAATTTGTGACTAATGAATAATATGGCAATGTTCGCTTTCCTGAGGTTATCAATAATCTTATATAGATTTTCAACTTCGCGAGATGACAAGCTCGATGTTGGTTCATCCATAATAATTAAACTGGCGTTAAAACTGATCGCCCTGGCAATTGCGACGATTTGTTGCGATGCAACATTTAAATCTTTCAAAATCGTGGCGGGATTTAATTTGAAGCCCACCTTGTCAATTGCCGCCTCCGCCAGTTGCGTGATCTTCCCCCAATCCAGCTTTTTCCGCCAAATGGAATTGTTGCCTATACAAATGTTTTCTGCAACGGTTAGGTTCGGAAACAAGCTAATATCCTGGTAAATGACCGAAATCCCTTTGCGTATTGAGTCTAATGGATTCTTGATAATGGCTTGCTTTCCATTAATATATATCTCTGCACCTTCATCAGGAAAATGGACACCAGCCAGAACCTTAATTAAAGTAGATTTTCCAGCACCATTTTCACCGACTAAAGCATGCACTTCACCTTTTTTAATCTCTAAAGAAACCTCGTCCAAGGCTTTTATTCCCCCGAAGGTTTTGCTGATATTCTTTAATTTAACAAAATATTCTGATGCCATTACCAACACCTCCTTAGTAGTGAACTCGTTCAGCCTAAGCTGAACATCGAGACTTCGGTGGGACTCTACCCACCGAAGCAGAGTACGGAGGACCCACTCCCACTTGTAGAAGTGGGAGTCTTACGATTGGATGAAAGTGGATTACCTGTTCTCAGTCTTTAGTTGTCACTTCAAGTAAAAGACCTCTTTCAAGTCGATAGTTACCGGCGAATTGTCCGAATTGGTTTCCATAATATCCTTCATATAAGCCCACCAATTTTGACAGATTTCTGTTTCCGCGCTCAACTTCCATTTTTCCTCATCTTCAATTTCCAGGTAGGCAAACAAGGTATTAGCGTTCGGATCAAGGTGGATAGAATAATTGTTGGCACCATTCTCTTTTAGCATCCTTACCATGTCAGGCCATATTTCAGCGTGCCTTTTTTCATACTCCCTATTATTACCTGGAAGCAATTTCATAATGAATGCCTTACGCAACATTCTTGTTACCCCTTTCTCGCAAATAGCCCTCTGCCTGTCATATCAGACGTTCAAAATACCTTTTACAGGAGTAACTCCAAAAGCTTCGGCCAGCTCAAGCAAGTTTTGATCGGTCATAGGCTGTACGATCTCTTTATGTTGATTGACAAGCATAAAAATTTTCGCTGCTTTCTCGACGGTCTCAATCAGTCCGAATGTTTCATCCATGGTTGTTCCAGCCCCAAGAATTCCGTGCTGGGGCCATACAACCAAACGACAATCTTTCATCTTATCCGCAGTGGCACGTCCTATCTCATTGGTCCCTGGAACAATCCATGGAATTACCCCAATTCCGTCTGGAAAAACAACAAGACATTCGGTACACATTTTCCATAATGTCTTTGTGAAGGATTTTTCATCGAGTTCATGAACAAAGGTCATTGCCAGCACATTAGTTGCGTGGCTATGAATGATAACGCGATGTTGTGGATCTCTTTTTAAGCGCTCAATATGGCTCATGAAATGGGCCGCCAACTCACTGGTCGGCCGGCAGCCGTCTGCATATCCCCACAAAATTTCTATGCCGTTTCCGTCCTTTGTAACGCGTATTATACCAAGATTTTCTTCAGGATTTAGGCTCACATTCTTAAAATACTTACCGGTCCCAGTCACAATGAAATATTTTCCCGCCAGTTCGCCCACCGGAAACTGCAAGGGGTAGGTACATTTGACATTATTTATGTCAATGTACTTTTTGATTTCGGCCTCATCAAGAATATAGCTGATATTACCACCGTTGCGTTCATCCCAACCCATTACCCACATATTGCGTGTAACTTCCATCATCTCCCTTACAAAAGGGATTTCATTTTGAATCATTATCGAACTCACTTGTATTCCTCCCCATCTTCTACAGATCACGACTTCCTTGTTGGATATCGTTTCATTAATATTTCACTCTCATATTGTTTCACGTCCACCAGCCACGTTTCCCGCACAGGAATATCCATCTTTGCACAATAATAATCCCAGACCGAACCGAAGGGATAGGATTTTAATTCTTCCAGCATAGCCAAGCGGGTTGTGAAATCGAATTCCGCTTCCGCTTCCTTTAGTTTTTCCGTTGGCTCAAGCATAGCTAGAAGCAAGGCTTTGAGTATGTTGCGTGCTCCAATCACCCAGGCAGCAATTCGATTGATGCTGGCATCAAAATAATCCAGCCCAATAAAAGTCTTGTCCAACAGATTGTTACGCACAAGTTCGTGGGCGATGGCCTGTAGTTCGTCATCCATTATGACAACATGGTCGCTATCCCAGCGAACCGGCCGACTCACGTGGAGAAGAATCTTGGTGTCGAACAAGGCAACACTGGAGATTTTTTGGGAAATCTTTTCGGTTGGATGAAAATGACCTGCATCCAGGCAAACCAACTTATCGTGACTGAGGGCATAACCCAGGCAAAATTCATGGGAGCCAACGACATAGCTTTCTGAGCCAATGCCGAACAATTTACTTTCAACAGCATCCAAATTATATTGCGGGTCGATTTTCTCGGAGAATATTTCATCCAAGGCTTCCTTCATCCGTTTTCTGGGTGCCATACTATCCACTGGCTTTTCTTTAGATCCATCTGGAAACCAAAAGTTAGTAATACAAACTTCTCCTAGTTCCTTGCCAAAATATTCTCCAATTTTACGGGCAGTTTTACAGTGTTTAATCCAGAACTGCCGAATTTTGGGGTCCGGATGGCTGATAGTAAATCCGTCGCGGAAGTTGGGGTGAGAAAAACAAGTTGGGTTGAAATCTAGTCCCAGACCCCTCTCTTTGGCCCATTCTACCCATTTTAAAAAATGTTCAGGTTGCAACTCATCAACCTCAACTTTTTCGGTACTATCGGCATAAATTGCATGCAAATTAACCTTGTGCGTACCTGGAATTAGCGACAATGCTTTTTCTAGATCTTGACGGAGCTGTTCTGGCGTATGAGCAGCTCCCGGGTAATTGCCGGTAACTGAAATTCCTCCTGACAATGCTTCGTTTTTGAGAAATCCATGTACATCATCCCCTTGCCAGCAGTGCAAGGAAATCTTGACTCTCTTCAATTTTTCTAACACTGCATCCGTGTCCGTACCGAGTTTGGCATAAAGCACTTTTGCCTGTTCATATTGATTTTTCAACAGTTGATCCACGTTTGTCTCCCCTTATCTCCTGAGTTTTTTACTTTTCGAATATATTTTCTTCTAATTATAGCCATATATCATCCTCTTCATTGAAGTTACGCTATGCAGAGACCAGCCGGTTAAACTTCTCAAAGACTTCGTCTAGGTTCGGAATCTTTCTGGGTTGGTACACTTTGATATCGAAAGAAACCATCACCAGTTCTCTTGCCGCTTTGATATTTTCCAGCTCACCGGAATAGATCATTTGGACCAAAATATTCCCCAGCGCCGCGGACTCCACCGGACCGGCGAACACTGTGCGTTCCACGACATCTGCTGTGAGTTGGCATAACAGATGATTTTGTACTCCCCCACCGACAACATGCAACGAGCGAATGGGGTGACCAGTCATTGTGGAAATATCCTCCAGTGTTTTACGGTACATCAAAGCAAGACTGTCGAATATGCAGCGGGCAAGTTCCCCCCGTTTCTGGAATAACCTGTCCTGTTTCGCGGCAATATTGTTGAATTTCCAGGATCATGTTGGCAGGTTTTAAGAAACGTTCGGCATTGCAATCAATCAAAAACTTAAAGGGCTCTATAGTCTCTGCTTCGGCTGCCAGAGCAGCAAACGACGGTTGATGGCCTAAACAGCGGCGAACTTCTTGTATTAACCAAAGCCCCATAATATTCTTCAAAAAGCGGTATGTTCCGTAAGCACCCCATTCGTTCGTGTAATTGTTAGCCTGCGAAAGTTCACTGATGATCGGAAAAGTATTTTCCACACCGATCAACGACCAAGTTCCGCTGCTAAGATAGGCAAATTGTTCGTCTACTCCTGGTACCCCAAGAATAGCAGAAGCTGTATCATGCGAGGCCACACAAACCAGTTCACATTGAGGCAGATCATATTGCTTACGCAGTGTTTCTCGGATGGGTCCCACCATTTCTCCAGGTTCTCTGAGACTGGCAAATTGTTCACGCCGCACACCAATAATTCTCAATAAATCTTCATCATAATCTTTGGTTTGAATATTCAGCAATTGCGTCGTGGAAGCGTTGGTCTTCTCGCTAATCATCTTTCCGGACAAACAATAGTTCAGATAATCAGGAATCAGGAGTATCTTACTTGTCTTATGAAGTTGTTCCTTATCATGGACATACAATTGAAATAAGGTGTTAAAATTCAAGATCTGAATTCCCGTTGTTTTATAAACTTCTGTAAGTGCTTTTAAGTTTTGAAAGTCTTTGATGGCATTTTTGGTTCGACCATCACGATAGGCATAAACTTCACTGACCAGGCTTCCGTCTCTTGCCACCAAAGCATAATCTACCGCCCATGTATCAATGCCTAAGGTGCATTCAAGAACGCCTAATTCTTTTGCAACTTTTAAGCCTATTAGAATTTCGCTCAATATCTTTTCGATATCCCAGAAGCAGTTTCCGTTTTGTTCAATGATCTTGTTTTCAAAACGGTAGATTTCCATCAAATTAATTTTTTCGTTGGTAAGAGTTCCGAGCACCAAACGGCCACTCGAGGCACCTATATCCACTGCAATATGATTCTTCGTCTTCAATCACCCCTCAGCTAGACAAAATCTCTATGATCTCCAAATATATTTTGTTTGTAAGAAACTATCCCCAGAGTGTTTTGTCTGTATTTTGTCTTGAATACGAATATTCTGTAATCCCAACACCTTTATTTTAACTCGTTTTTAAACATTGTCAACACAAATCAATAAATTTTTCTTTTGTTGTCTTTGTTTATGTTGGATATTTTCCATCCTCCGTCCAGTTTCCACCCTAGTGGTGTTATTCTATGTTGATTTCACTCTCCGCCAGATAATGATTGTTTGAGATGAGGAATTAATTGTTTACTACTCATAAATTTATAGAGTTTATCTGCTTTTAAAAGTATTTTTAAGTACTTTTAGCAGCTTTCCGTAAAATTAATCTGTTATTTTGTTTGTTTTTGGTTTACTATAGTTATAATTAAGTTAGTATGACATTTTTTAAAGGGGGTCCCATTAATGCTTGCCATAGTGCGTCGACAAAAAATCGCAGAAATAATTCATAAGGATAGGAAAGTATATGTATCAGACTTAAGTCAGCTCTTCAGCGTCACGGAAGAGACCATCCGCCGTGACTTAGAAAAGCTTGAAAGTGAAGGGTTATTGACCCGAACTTATGGAGGCGCTATAACTAGTCAACATACCAATGAAGATTTGCCATTCCCCTTAAGAACAACCATGAATCTAGAAAGCAAACAGGTGATTGCTGCAAAAGCAGCAACTTTAATCAACGACGGTGACACAATTGCCATAGATGCCAGCACTACCTGTTCAGAACTGATGCAGACTCTGGGAAAGAGCAAAGTTGACCTGACAGTCATTACAAACTCTGTAAAAATACCATGCGATTTTATTTCCTCTAAATTTAATATTATTTCCACAGGTGGAACGCTTCGTGCACATTCCTTTGCCCTGACAGGACCTGTAGCCCAAAGCACGATTGAAAATTATTATGTAGATATTGCTATCATGAGCTGCAAGAGCCTATCTCTAGACAAAGGGATAATGGAATCTAATGAACCTGAAGGTGAGATTAAAAAAAAGATGATCCAACAGGCAGAAAAGACTATTCTGCTTGTGGACCATAGCAAATTTGATAAAACTTCTTTTGTAAAGCTTTTCGAGTTTGATAGCTTTAATTATATCGTTACTGACCGTGAACCAGCCAGTGTATGGATGGAACTTTTTCGAAAGTATGACATTCAGGTGATTTACTAATATTAGTACGCAAGAAATTTAGCCAATGTGACGCATCTCTCATCCTCCAGCTTTACCGGTTTGGTAAGGGGGAGCGCCTTTGGTTATCCAATGGGTAAGGACATCGGCGGCATTACCCGTTAGGGTTCCTTTTCGCCCGCCAACACTCCCGGCGTGGTTCGATCTAATCTAGCAACATACCCACACCTCTAAGTCACCCACTATCCCTTCACTCCACCCCAACCTACCCAAGTCGAGTAAACCCGAGGACTTTCACCCCGAGCTTCTCAGTCGAGTAAGCCAAGGGAATTTCGCCCTTAACTTCTCACGGAACCGGACTTGAAGTAGAGTAGGCACCCAGCGAGTTGCTATCCTATAATAGTACTTCTCCAGATGCCCCTCTCAGAACGGAGCGTGCAAGTTTCCTGTACACTCCGCTCGCCAGCGATTTACTGTCAGCTGACATTAGCATTACAATAACGTCCTATTCTACTTCTACGACCGACTAATATCAAGGTTTTTACTTAACCTAGATATAGCACTGTTATTGTCTCTAACATGCCTGTTTCGATATAATCCATAAGCTATCTTCCAATAGATTAGCAATTTACTCCGCCTTTCATCTTTGCGACAGCTGAACCCACAACCATCTTCAGCACTTCCGATGTGCCCATCCCGATATCGAGCAGTCTTGCATCCCGTGCATAGCGTTCCAAATCGTTGTACTTCATGTAGCCGTGACCGCCAAATATTTGCAGGGCCTTGTAACAAACTTCATTAACGACTTCAGCTACAAATATTTTTGCCACAGAAGTATCCAAAGCGTAGTCCTTTCCGCTATCTCTTTTCTTTGCCGTTGCAAAGACCAGCAAGTTAGCGGCTTCTAATTTTACATACATATCCGCTAACATTTCCTGAACCGAAAAAAGTGTGTTCAGTGGTTTGCCGAAGGCGTTTCTCCTGTTTGAATATTCCGCTGCAGTCTCCAAGGCGCCTTCGGCTATGCCCAGCCCCATGGAGGCCATTCCAAGACGTCCCCCTACTAAACCGTACATGGCGATTTTAAAACCGTCATTTATTTTGCCGATAATGTTGTCATGGGGGATGACGCAATCCTTAAAGCTTAATCCTGTGGTATAGGAACTACGGCAGCCCATTTTTTCTTCCGGAGCGCCAATCGCAAAACCAGGCATCCCTTTTTCTACGACGAACATGCTGATGCCTTTTGCTCCGGCATCCACATCGGTCTTAAAAGCGACGAGATAAATATCGGCTAACCCGCCATTGGTGCAAAAATATTTAGCTCCATTCAAAACCCAGCCGGCATCGGTATTTGCAGCCACAGATTTAATTCCGGCAGCATCAGAACCGGCCTGAGCCTCACTGATATCATAGGCGGCAATTTTTTTACCCTGAAGAAGATCGGGCAAGTATTTCTGTTTTTGGGCCTCGGTTCCAAATTTCAAGAGGACGTCAACCGCCATCCAATGAACATGAAAGGTTAGGGCTACCCCGGCACTCGCTTTGGCCAATTCTTTAGCAAACATATGGGTTGTCACGGAATCACAGCCACCACCGCCGTACTCAGTGGGATAATTCATCCCAAAGAATCCCTCTTCGGCCATCGTACCTGACAATTCACTCGGGAACCTACACTCTAGATCAAGATCCCTGGCAATAGGCCGGAGGTGATTTTTACAGAATATCCTGGTTCTCTCTATAACATCACTACATGCTTCATTTTCTGAAACGTTCATAAATCCACCTCCTTTTGAACAGATTACAATTTCATTTCACAGAAAGTATCGGCAACGATAAAGTCAGCCTCAGTACATGCTTTAATCTCTTGGAGGGTTACACTCGGGGCATGTTCTTTTAAAATAAGGACATTTTCTCCGATATCAAACACAGCCTTTTCGGTGATGATCGTCTTTACACAGCTTTTCCCCGTAAGTGGGAGGGTGCATTTTTTAAGAATCTTGGATTCCCCTCTTTTGTCGGTATGCATAAGGCACGCAATCACTTGTTCTGTGCCATAGCAGAGATCCATAGCTCCCCGATCCCTGGCCACCACTTGCCGTTGCGTTGAACCGCCCAGTTGGCAACGTTACCTAACTGGTCAACTTCCAGCGCACCCAAGACGGTAATATCCAAGATCCCGCTGCGCATTGCTCCTAATGAAGTCGCCAAATCCATAATGGCTGCCCCAGGTAAAAGAGTCACGGGTTCCGAACCGGCATTGGTCATATCAGCTTGAGCTGCTGAGGCTTTCGGTTTGGGCCCAACCCCAAAAACGCCATTTTCCGCATGAAACATAACCTTAACGCCCTCAGGCAAATAATTTGAAGCCTGGGTTGGCATGCCAAATCCTAAATTGACAAGTTGTCCGTCTTTCATTTCATGTGCGACGCGTTTTGCAATTAATATTCTCGGATCCATGTTAGTTCCTCCTCAATTGTTAAGCTATTCTTTGAGAGCTTGCAATTTCGGCAAAAGTCTATCCTCAGGCGGTAGCGTTCCTAAGAAGTAGCGCCTTCGGCGATACTGTCCCCCGGACAGTATCGTACCGGAGACTTTCGTCTAAAAGTTCCTATTCTTCAAGGGTCAATTTTCCGATTTTGAGCCAATGCCGGCGATAAATCTCGTCATGTTCTTCCAGGCTTAATCCTTTAAACACCGCTTGAACAAAAGGAGCCGGGGTTCCTACCCGCTCCGGAGCAATGGTACCAACAGGAACAATCTCTTCCACTTCGGCCACTGTATAATCACAGGCCATGGCAACCATCGGGTTACAATTCATGCTGGTATGACGATACTCCAAATTACCCATCTCATCGGCGCGCCATGCTTTGACCAGGCCGACCGGCGCTCTTAGAGCAGGTTCAATAAAGCATTTAATCCCGTTGACATCTACCACTTGTTTCGGTTCTTTCAACTCAGGGAAGAGTGCTGGATCGTTCAGAATGCCTACACCAACAGGAACAAGGACACCGCCAAGTCCCATGGCACCGGCCCGGACTTTTTCAATCCAGGTACCCATCGGGTAAAACTGTTCCACTTTCAAGTTGCCCTTCAGGTATTCGTCAGTCGATTCTTGGGTCGTTCCAACGTGAGATGAAATAATTTCTTTTACTAAACCGTTCTTGTATAACATGGCCCTGCCGAAACCGCTTAAGCCGGGTTCATTGGTAATCAGGGTAATTTCACGTATTTGGTTTTTGATCAACCACTCAATACAACAAGTGGGTTCTCCGGCACCAACAAATCCTCCCATCATAATGGTAGCGCCGTTTTGGGGGATAACGCTTAGTGCTTCATCTATAGATTTAAGTTTGTTTGCAAATTTGGACACTTACATTCCCTCCACAAAATCGTAATCTTTCGTTGGTTTAAAACTGATGGCCATCAGCATCTTCATATTGATGCAATAACCATGCCAAAGACGTATACAGCAGCAATCAGAGTGTTTGTAATAAAAAAGCCCCTGGTTGTCTATTCCAGGAGCTTTTTTGCTGTGACTTTAGAGGACAGGTGTCGCAAAAACCTTCACTTAAGATTTATATTAGATTCAGTTTTTCCATCTTTCTATACAATACAGAACGCTGCATATTTAATACTCGTGCTGCCTTAGCCTTGTTGCCGTTCGTTTGTTGTAAAACATGCAGAATCATGTCGCGTTCGGTGTCGGCGATATGACTGCGAAAACTTTGGCATTCAATCACGGTCGAATTTCCCGGGCCGGGCTCATTCTCCCAAGGCCTGATCGGAATATTGCGAATGTCGATGATCGAATCCTGACTCCAGTTAATCGCTTGCTCAAGAATATTTTCCAGTTCCCGCACATTTCCTGGCCAGTGATAAGCTTTCATAATCTTCAGGGATTCCGGGGTTAAGCCTTTGGCATCAGCACCAATTCTCAAGTTGATCCGAGTAATCAAGGCCTCTACTAAGAGAGGTAAGTCTTCAACTCTATCCCGCAGAGGCGGCATAATAATTTCCAATACATTTAAACGGTAGTAAAGGTCTTCACGAAACTTCTTTTCTTTGACCAGCTTTTTTAAATCCAAATGAGTTGAAGCAATAACCCGGACATCCAGCTTGGTGGGAGAGGTGGCTCCAATTCGCCATACTTCCCTTTCCTGCAAGACCCTGAGCAGCTTAACCTGCATATAGTGAGGCATATCGCCTATTTCATCCAATAAAATGGTGCCACCGTCAGCCAACTCAAACTTACCTGGGTTTCCTCCCTTTTTAGCTCCCGTAAACGCCCCCTCAACATAGCCAAATAATTCGGATTCGAGAAGGTTTTCCGGTATTGCGCCACAGTTAACACTTATAAAAGGGCCCTCCCGCCTGACCGAGCGGGTGTGAATCGCTTGGGCAATAATTTCTTTGCCGGTACCGCTTTCCCCGGTAATTAGTAAGGTCGAGCTGGTTCGGGAAGCTTTCCGGGCTAGTTTTTTCACATATAACATAGGAGGTGTTTCGCCCATAATATCCCGGCAAGTACAAAGCATCCGCGCAGTGCTTTCCGGTTTACCCGGCCGCGCTAGTTTTTGCACGATTTCCTTGGCGATGGTTTGATCGGGGAACAACGTTTTGACCATCGCCCCAATAATCTGGCCGTCAATTTTTAAGGGGAAACGGGCCACCAGAAATTCTCTGGCATTGATCTTCAGTGTCTCTCCCCAAATAGAATAGCCTTGACCAACTGTCTCAAATAACCTGCAGTTAGGAATTACATCCCAAATTTTTTTCTCCAATACATCCTTCTCAGCGTAATTAAGAATTTCCAGGAAAAACGAGTTAATAAAAAAGATGGTTCCTGTGTTGTCGATCGCCATAATACCTTCAAAGGGATTGTCCAGAATTAACCTTAACCTGTCGTTTTGCCGAAAGCTTAATTGTTTAGCAACTACAGCGTTCATGACTAAACCTCCTGACTAATCCTTAAACTTCTAAATATATACTCTCTTGCAAAAACAGTACCAATCACACGTTCCCTCAAAATACGGACCTTTTAATTTAACCCTGAATTAATTATGTCTCTTTTAGTGACACTTGTCCACTATTGAGTCATTATAAAATAAAAAATCGTCTTAAACTGTTACACTGTTTACTTATTTTATACAGTGTTTGTCATTATAGTTGGCGCTAACTCATTAATTTTATAGGTTATTTTAAAGAACTCATCCACGGCAGAGAAATCTGGAGCTAACTTGACCGGGGAACCTACGCCGGATGCTTCAAGGGACGGAAAGGAAGATGTCTTACAACTTTTCCGCGTAGACCATTCGCTCGATCGGTGTTGAGGCTAGTAGCCGACCAGTAGGTTTAACATATCTCTCAGCCATTTCATCATAACCCATGTCCTCTACTACCTGCCAAACGTATTCTTTTAGAAAGTTTGGCCACGCTTTGGGGTCCATTCCAAAAATCCAAATCTTACTTGTCACGTACCTTTTGTAGCCCTTTTCCCAGTCACACATAGCTTGCCCATCAAGAAAAAAGCGTGCTATCGCACGCGCTCAGAGCAGTTATCCACAGGTCGCCAATTATATACTTTCCTAAGCAAAAATAAAAACCCGCAATTACTTGCGGGAGTAAGACTTTATTGGTGCGCCACCCAGGATTCGAACCAGGGACCTGCCGATTAAGAGTCGGATGCTCTACCAGCTGAGCTAGTGGCGCAATTAGAAGAACAGTCTCTAGTATACCCAAGGATCTTAGAATAGTCAAGCCTTTTGTCGATCTTTCAATTCTGACTATTTAAGACCATTTTCTAAGTAGTTTCTTAGTCAATTAACGATATTCAGGATCGCTGGCTATATTTAAAATAGCCTGAGCGTATACCTTTGTCGTTAAAAGAATATTGTCAATGGAAATGTATTCATCTGCACAATGAATTACTTCGGGTTCTCCCGGAAAAACAGGACCAAAAGCAACTCCTTGAGGCAGTGCTTTGGCATATGTCCCACCCCCAATGGCAAAGGCATAGGGTTCAAGCCCAGTGACATCAGCATAAGCTTTAAGCAGGGATTGAACTAAGGCACTATCTTTAGGGACATGATGGGCCTTCTGATGGTTGATCACTTGAAGACTATAACCTCCTTTCTGGGCAACTTTCTCAATAGGCAATACCACATCGTCCCGCCCATACGTTACAGGATAGCGTATATCAAGAACGAAACGTATCTCACCGGACGTCAATTCTAGAATACCTAGGTTGAGAGATAGTTGACCTGAGGGTTCATCACGTAAGGCAATCTCGAAACCTTCTCCAAAGAAGCCTGTGCCCGGATACGTTAAAATAAAATCGAGAGTTTCTTGCTCTTCCGCGCTCAGAGGCAAAAGCCGCAAAAATTTCAAAGCATAGAGAACCGCATTCTTACCGTGTTGAGGAAGACTTCCATGAGCGCCAACACCCTTAAAAATAAGCTTCATTTCCTGTCCGGCTTGTTGATCTTGCAATTGCCCGTTGACATCCTCCGGAAAAGCAAATTCCTTTAAGGATTGGGCAACACTGTCGCGATCAAGTCCAG
Source organism: Desulfosporosinus paludis (assembly GCF_045689965.1). Classification (NCBI taxonomy): domain Bacteria; kingdom Bacillati; phylum Bacillota; class Clostridia; order Eubacteriales; family Desulfitobacteriaceae; genus Desulfosporosinus; species Desulfosporosinus paludis. The sequence goes on along the minus strand of NZ_CP144211.1, from coordinate 4,760,060 downwards.
TCAAAATAACTTCACATACATCCGGAACAACATTGGCCCGTTCTCCGCCCCGGATACTGACAAGATGCGGCAAAGCGGCTGCAAAAGATTTTTTAAATTCAAGATGAAGTATCCCTTTTTCGGCATGGATCAATGGGAACTCAGCGTCGGGTGCAAAACCCATATAGGGAACTTCTTCTTTTTGAAGATAATAATCCATGTCAGCCCAGCCAGATTCCTCATCCGTGCCAAGTATCAAACGAACTCGCTTATTCAAAGGTATTTTAGCATCTTTTATTGCTTTCATGGCAAATAGAGCGGCCAAAGACGGTCCTTTATCATCCAAAGCGCCCCGCCCATAAATTTTTCCATCTTTAATCGTTGCACTATAGGGTGGAACAGACCAACCGTCCCCTTCTGGAACAACATCTAAGTGACCCAATATTCCCAAGAGATCTCCAGAACCCATTTCTATATGACCTGCATAACCATCGACATTTTTAACATCAAAACCAAGCTTTTCACCTAATCTCAAAGTCCACTCTAAAGCTTCTCTTATTCCAGGCCCAAAGGGAGCTCCTTGAGCGGCGTGGGCATCGTCTTTAACACTCTTAATTCGAATACAAGCTTGGACAGCTGAAACTATGTCTTCTTTCATCTTGTCAATTTGATCTTCGAGACGCATTATCAATCATTCCTCCGTCTTTTAATGTTGTTCTTAATTCATCCTATCATACCCAGCTTGGTAAATGAAGTTGCATCACAGGAAACTCTGACCTACAAACCAAGAACTAAGGCGTTAACGTTGAAAACTTAACATTAATTGTTGTACCTTTGGTCACTACTTTTCCTGCCTGAGGATTTTGTTCAGCTACTAGGCCACTACCTGAAAAGTTAAAATGAAGTTCGGACTTTGCCAGTATATCACCTGCCTGACGCATAGTCATTCCTGTTAGGTCAGGAGTAACAACTTCTCCGCCAACTGGCGAGCGGTCTGGGGTGACAGATTTCGGAGAAGGTCTTACCGGAGAATCGCCGGAAGATATAGTAACCGTGCTTTGAGTATCTTTAGCTACCGGTAAACCATAATATTGCAAAGCCCCTTCTATAATGGCTTTAGCTGGAGGGCCTCCTAAAGTTCCACCTTGATGCCCTTCGGCGCTTTTAGGTGTATCAAGGATCACTAGAACCGCTATTTTAGGATTCTCTGCTGGGGCATACGCTGCGAAGGAAGCTACGAAGTCTGTCGTCGAATATTCCCCGGTCTTAGGATCCACCTTTTGAGCAGTTCCAGTTTTACCAGCAACATTGATGCCGGGAATTTGAGCAAGATGACCTGTCCCCCCTGATACAACTTGTTCAAGGATACCGGACATCTGTGAAGCTGTCGCTTTCGATATCACTTGACGAATTGGAATAGGTTTTTGTTGTTGAACCACTTGGCCATTCGGAGTAGTAATTTTATCCACGATATAGGGTCGATATAAAGTTCCGCCATTGGCAACTGCTGATATTCCAGTCAATAATTGAATGGGTGTCACCAGATTAGCTTGTCCAAAGGACATGGTTGCTAGTTCCAGATCCCTAGCTTTATCTTGCGGCACAAGCAAACCACTTTCCTCGCCTGAGATGTCAATACCGGTTTTCGAACCAAACCCAAAGGCTTTTAAATACGTATAAAAGGTATTCTTTGTTAATTTCATACCTACTTGAGCCAGTACAACATTTGAGGATAGCTGCATCCCTTGGGTGAATGTAGGGTTTCCATGTGGTTTTTGGTCTGAGTCCCAATTCGTAATTAGGCGGGGACCTACCCGCAGATAACCGGGATCGGGAAACGTTTCATCGGGGCTGATCACACCTTCTTCTAAGGCGCTGGACCCCGTGATAATTTTAAAGGTTGAACCAGGTTCATAAGACATGCTGATGGCTAAATTTCGTCGGTCTTCAGGAGATGCTTTTGAGTAATTGGTCGGATCAAACGTTGGCCGGGAGCCCATTCCCAAAAGACGTCCCGTCATAGGATCCATAGCTAGAATTGTCACGCTGTTAGCCTGAGTCGTATGTTGTAAATTATCTAATTGTTGCTCGATTAAGTATTGAATCGTTGAATCTAAGGTAAGTGTCAGAGAATTTCCCGGACGAGAAGGAGCACCTTGATCATTGGCTTCAAGAATGGAACGGGCCCGGGTGTCTTGTTCCTGTGACTGAAAACCCGGTTTACCAAACAGTACTTTATCATAATAAGACTCTATACCTTCTACCCCATGGCCTTCCAGATTAACGATACCAAGAGCTGCCGCTGCTAAGCTTCCCATAGGATAAACACGTTTTTCTTCCTCATTTATTCCTACCCCCGGAATTTTCAGCGCCATGATTTGATCCGCTTTTTGAAGGTCCACTTGATGAGCTAGGCTAATCCAAGACAAATTCTTATTCAATTTATCAAGAATATCCTTGGAGTCAATTTCTAATATTCCCCCGAGTTCTTTGGCCACATTCTCTTTAGTATCTTTGAATTTTTTTTGGGACATTAAATTACTTAAAGTTTTAGGGTCAGCATAAATTTCTTTCACGGGAATACTCTGGGCTAACACATTTCCCTGTGAATCGTAAATTGTTCCACGTTCAGGCTGGAGACTTTGATCTGTTGTCCGACGTTGAATTCCCTTAGCCTGAAGATCAGATGCCTGAACAACTTGCAGAACAATAAGCCTCCCTACTACTAGGAAAACCAGAAGAAACAGCCCGATATGGACCCATCGATCACGTGCAAAATAGTTTATAATGCGCTTGTCCCTTTTTTTCAAAAAGCTCTCCACCCTCCTTTTGTTCATTATAGCATTTAAACACTCACTTCCTAGCCCCTTTTTAAACTTAAGAAATAAGCGAACTATGCGCACGGATTATTATAAACATCATAAGCTATAGAAAAAAAGCAGAAGGGAGTTTTGTTATGAACAGTCCTCAGGAGATTGCGACACGTATTACTATGGCTTGGTTAAACGCTTTTGCCACGGTTACTAAGGAGTTAGGCCATGTCGATCAACATATTCCCACACCACAAGAAGTGAGTGAATTTTTCATTGAAATTCATCGCACAGCTCAACAAACCAATACTTAAGAGTAATAACTGAAAAAAGTAAACCGTCAAAAGAGCTTACGTTATCTTAACTAACGATGGCATTATTAAAGCCACCTCGCTAAGAAACCGTAAGCTCTTGATGGTATTTTGCCCTCAGTTGGGTGGAAACTATGCCTGTTAAGAAGAGGTATATTTATGAAAGTTTGGTACACTTAGGTTTTAACATTTAAAAGCTGAGATAATAAAAAACCCATTGCCACTCCAGAAAGAAGTCCGCCTAAATGAGCAAAATTGTCAATTCCCGGTTGAGAAATTCCAAACCCGAAATTTACTAAGATAACAATTACAAGATTTAATCCCAAGCCGGATTTCCAAAGATACGGTCGTTGGTAACTATAAACTAACTGGGCACCCAAAAGACCGAAAATCGCCCCGGAGGCTCCGGCCGAAAGTGCCGGAGAAAATATATAGCTTGCCAGAGATCCTCCTAGCCCGCTTAGAATGTAAATCGCAAAATACTTCCAATGTCCATAACTTTCTTCGGTCAAAGGTCCCAGGGCCCATAATGAGTATAAATTAAAGGCTAGATGCATGACTCCTATATGGATAAACATGCTCGTTAATAAACGCCACACTTGACCGGCTTGAATCAAGGAATTCACTTTCGCCCCAAAGGTAATCAGAACAAGTTGATTTGTCGATCCACCTGCTAATGTCATAAGCAAAAAAACAATAAGGTTAATTCCTAAAAAAGTAAATGTGACATAGGGAGTGCTATGATTTCGGTCTTGTGGCCCAGGCTCCAGCGAGATTGGAGAACCGCTGGCAATCTGCCGAAGCAGGCGGGGAATTTCTTGTTTTTGCGAAGGAGGATACGGGAACAAATTGCCTAGTTTCAAATCCCAATACCATAATTGAATGTCCGGGAAACGATGTTTCTTCAACTCTGAGGAGTCAACTCCCGAAGGGCAAAAAACGATAGCATCCCATTTTGACATACCGGCAAATTCGGAAACCTTAGGCCTGAAATCCGCAGGCAACTCACTTAAATACCCGAAAAGAAGCCCCCGCTGCAGAGAGTCGTGAGTGGCACAAACCCAGTTGTCCTCAAAAATTCTAACGCTCCAGCCAGATTGTCTGAGGTTAGAGGTAATTTGTTCTAACATGGCATCTCCTTGCTCTATATCTCTCCAATAACCCCACGAAGCAGGCTCGGTATTCCATAGTCATTTTTACCAGAACCATAGCCAACGTTATGGATAACCATTTCCGGAAATTCTGTTTGCTGGGCTAAAGCTCTAATAAGAGCCGCTCCTGTAGGGGTAATAAGTTCGCCTGTAATTCCAGAATCCCGGAATTTGAACCCACGTAACAACATAAGAGTTGCTGGAGCGGGCAAGGGCAACGTCCCATGAGCACATTGTACAAATCCTTTTGACCACGGAAGTGTGGATATCCGAATCTCCTCAATATTTAACTGATCAAGAGCGATGCAAGTACCTACAATATCGACGAGAGAATCCACTGCCCCAACTTCATGAAAGTGGACTTGGTCAAGAGTCGTTCCATGGACCTGGGCTTCTGCTTCAGCTAAGACGTTAAAAACCTGTAAAGCATTTTTTTGGGAACGTTCGGATAAAGTTCCGCTCAAGATCATTTTCTGAATATCAGGAAGTCTCCGATCGTGATGGTGGTGATGTTCATGTTCAGACTGATCATCGGCATGATGATGCTTATCAAGATGATCATGAATAATAACATCAATGTCAGTCGCTTGGATGCCCTGGACTTGACGGGAACGAATATCTAGTTTAAATTCTGTTAAACCCATAGAATGCAATTGCTCTACGATCGCTTCAGAATCCGCACCCAGAGCAATTAATGAACCTAAGGCCATATCTCCGCTGATACCAGCAAATGTGTCCCAATAAAGAATTCTCAAGTTGAAGCTCCTCTCAAATGATGTTTAGATATTCTGTGAATAATGGTTGACGCTAAAGAAGCAGCACCAAAACCATTATCAATATTAACGACTCCTATCCCAGAGGCGCAACTGTTCAACATACTGAGTAATGCTGCTAACCCTTGAAAGTGTGCGCCATAGCCCACACTTGTCGGGACGGCTATGACGGGTTGCTCGACTAATCCGCCGACAACACTGGCCAGTGCTCCTTCCATACCAGCGACGACGATCAGGACCTCTGCGCTGTCCATCGTCTCACGCTGGGCAAGAAGACGGTGTATGCCCGCAACTCCAACATCGTAAATTGTATCAACTTCATGACCCATATAACGGGCTGTTATCCATGCTTCCCGGGCAACCGGCAAATCTGCAGTGCCTGCCGTCATGATTAAAATTTTACCCGGAATTGTTGGTTCTTCTAAAGGACATAGCAGAAGACACCGTGCTAGAGGGTCATACTGAGCCTGGGGAAAATGAGGCAGGATCAAATCAGCATGTTCTGGGATGAGACGTGTCGCCAAGACATTTTTAGATTTAGCACCTAAATGCCTTAAGATCGAGATAATCTGTTCCGGTTGTTTCCCTTGACAAAAAATAACTTCGGATTGACCTGTTCGCAACCCTCTATGATGATCCAAACGAGCAAATCCTAAGTCTTCAAAAGGTAGTTCTTTCAATTGGCCCAAAGCTTCTTGAGGAGTGCATGAACCCTCCTTGACTGCCTCGAGAAGAGCTTTAATGGTCTCCTCATTCATATTGCAATTCCTCCCTCAGGTTCGGATTTAAACTTCCTGAGCGAAGTCCGCCTAAGTCTAATGTTACAAATCGGAAACCCAGCATTTTAAGTGAGTTAACAATCTCGGAGTGTTTTTGAACGAAAGGAAGGAACTCCTGGATAGGGATCTCGATGCGCGCTATTTCACCATGTACCCTAACACGACACTCTGCAAAACCGTTGCTAAAAAGGATCGTTTCAGCTTGGGCAATTTTAGATAATAATTCAAGGGTTATTGTATCTCCATATGGTACCCTTGAAGCAAGACAGGCCATCGAAGGCTTATTCCAGGTCATTAAATTTCGACGCTGAGATAATGCTCGTATCTCGTCTTTAGTAAGTCCAACTTCCAACAATGGACTTTTAACCTTTAATTCCTCCAAAGCCTTTCTTCCCGGGCGATAATCTTGGGCATCAGAGGCATTTGTACCTTCGATTAAGGTAGTATAACCCAATTCCCTACATAACGCTAAGAAAGTTTTAAATAGTTTCTTTTTGCAAAAGTAACATCTTTCAGGTGGATTATCTCGGAATTCCTGTAACTCCATTACGTTTATATCAACTATTTCCAAAGGAAATTGATACGTTTGAGCTAAAGAGAGAGTTAACCTTTGCTCTTGAGTAGAAATCATTGCCCCACGTGCAAAAATACCCCTACAGTTTTGTCCTAAAGCCTCTTGGGCAATTGCCATAAGATATGTAGAATCTACTCCTCCCGAAAAGGCTACCATAACGCTTTTAAAAGATTTTAGGAGTTCGATAAGTTGGATTTCCTTCTTCAAAGTTTCTGCACTAAGTTTTAATACCATGGTTTTGCTCCCTTCCACTCTATTCTACCTATCGTTTAAATGCCTGTCAAAGAAACTTTAGAATCGAAATTCTAAAAACGTAATTTGCGGAGTTTCGTTAAAAAATAGAACAGGGTCAGTTTTATAACTTCCCTGCTCTAATTGAACCCATATGAATTGACGATTTACTCAGGTTAATCCCGATTAATTTAGCCATTTTTCCAAGAAACACCGAACCCACCTCTTGGGTACCTCCAATTGATGTTGCCATAGGGACAACCAATCAAACAGGTACCACACTCGAGGCAGCCTTCGTACCCCACTGAAATACGCTTTTCTTCATCATCCCAATCATAGACGTGGGCTGGGCAGAAACGTGTGCAGGGTTTATCTTGGCATTGATTCAAGCAAACTTTGGGGTCACTAATTTTGATATGATTCAGCTTGTCGGTATTAAATCGCACTAAATAAAGTTTATCATCTAATTTCATAGCAAGGCCCTCCATGCCCCATAGATATCTTTAAGAAGTCCGCCCTTGGATCGATGTTCAAAAAGCATGTTGATAATTTCCTTTTGGCGTTGTTTCTTTGGGGTCCCATCTGCCGATAAATACATTTTAGCAGCTTTGGAAAACATTTTGGGATAAAGTTTTAAAAGATGAGGGTTATTTTCAAAGAATTCGCCCATATGTCGATAATGATAAAGGTCCTTAAGCACAAAGGAATCGCGCAAACGAGTTTCGTAGACAGCCATGGCTTGGTCGCTCAAATCTCCGGCTTTGATGGCTTGGGCCGCGACTTCACCGGCAATTTTACCGGATACCATGGCAAGATTAGACCCTTCTCGGTTGAGTGAGTTCATCAGCATGGCAGTATCACCAACGACCATGACTCCCTGACGGTGCAGCCTAGGAACTTGCGTATAGCCACCCTCTGGTATTAGATGGGCTAAATATTCCTTGGTTTCGCCCCCTTGTAAAAGTCGTTTAACATACGGTTTAGATTTCAGGTTCTCTAAAAGATCGTTAGGAGTCCACTGTTCTCGAATCAGGCGATCCAGTATTGCTCCAACTCCAATGGATATTGAATCCTTGTTTGTGTAAATAAATCCAACACCCATCATACCTGCAGTAGAGTCTCCATATAATTCTATGGTAGCTCCTTGTCCCTCATCGAGACAGAAACGATCTTCAATCTTTTCTTTCGGCAGAGCAATGACTTCTTTAGCAGTCACAGCAACTGAAGCAGGTTTTAAGGACTTTGCCAGTCCTGCTTTAACCGCCAAAAAGTTATTAACCCCTTCAGCGATAATCACAACTTTAGCGCCTAAATCTCCTTCTGAGCGCCCTGTGCGAACCCCCACGACATTCCCATTTTGATAAAGAAGATCTTCAACGAGGGTTTCCGTGATGATCATAACGCCGGCTTTTTCCGCCTGCTGAGCCAGCCAGCGGTCAAACTTAACGCGCAAGATCGAATGAGCATTATAAGGCTCCGCTGCCCATGCCGGATCTCGATAGCCGGCGAGAATAGACTCATCTCCACTTAACATAGCAATTCTCTGTTCGATAATCGGCCGCTCCAGCGGTGCCTCTTTCCAAAACTCGGGTACAACCATATCTGTTGCTTTGGTATAGAGAATACCGCCCATTACATTCTTCGTGCCAGGATAATCCCCGCGTTCAATGACTAATGTTTTCATACCTGCATTAGCAGCACTAATTGCGGCAGATAGGCCAGCAGGACCGCCTCCGACGATGATCACATCAAAGTTTTCCATGGTTGCCCCTCCTTAATTAGCCACGCCGTGTTGAAGGCGTTTTTTGAATTCCGCTGTCAATGCCGGTACTATTTGAAAAAGGTCTCCAACAATACCATAATTAGCGACCCTTAAAATTGGTGCCTCTGGGTCATTGTTAATGGCAATAATGAAATCTGAAGTTTCCATGCCTACTAAATGTTGAATCGCTCCGGAAATCCCAATAGCAATATATACCTTGGGGCGAACCGTAACTCCTGATTGCCCAACTTGTTGATCATGGTTTAGCCATCCGGCCTCAACAGCTCCACGGGATCCGGCAAGAGTGGCACCTAAAGCGTCCGCCAATTCTTCTGCCAAAACCAAATTACGTTTGGCGGCAATTCCCAGGCCTACAGCGACAATAATTTCAGCTTTATCCAAAAAAGCGCTCTTAGCATCTGCTGGAATAAACTCTAAAACTTTTGTACGGAAATCACTCTCTGTTAACGTGAATTCTTCATGAATAAGTTCCCCTGTTCGACCTTCAACTCGGGCAGGCATTTCCATAACCCTAGGCCGAACGGTTGCCATTTGAGGGCGTCTTGTGCGGCAAAGTATCGTCGCCATAATGTTCCCGCCAAACGCAGGCCGGGTTTGTTGGAGAAGCTTCGTCTCGGGATCAATTCCTAAGACTGTGCAATCAGCCGTTAGACCTGTTTGCATTTTCGTGGCAACAGCGGGGAAGACATCTCGTCCCATTGAAGTCGCACCCATCAAAATAATTTCTGGTTGATATTTGCGAACCAAATCCGTAATTGCTTCGGCATAAGGTTCTGTACGATAATCCTTAAGTACTGGATGATCTATAACATAAACTTTCTCAGCACCATAAGCAAACGCTTCGGGAATCACGCCCTCAACCTGGTACCCTGTGATTACTCCGCAAAGTTCGCAGCCCAGTGAATCAGCAAGCTTACGGCCTTCACCCAGCAACTCCCAGGATACAGGGGCAACCCTTCCGTTGCTGTATTCAATGATAACCCAAACTCCACTCCACACATCCCCGCCTGCAACGGGAGGCACTTGAGAACGGATCGTCTTCTTCTCATTACCTTGGGAATAATCACTGACAGAATCAGGCAGGGGTCTTTCAGATTAAACTTTGAACCTGCTTCAGGGGAAATCTGTTCAGGGTTTGCCTGGTGTTGAATGGAAAGGGATAAGGCGTTCGTCGGGCACACTTTAACACAAGCCCCGAGGTCTTTACACTTCTTAGGATCAGGAACTGCGAGTCCATCGACAAGATCAATGGCTTCAAGTGAGCATTCCATGACACAGGCTCCACAACCGATACATTTTGTTTTATCAACAGCTACCGTCATTAGTGTTTACCTCCCTTCATGAGGGGATTGACCATGATGACATTTTGTTGGAAAAGTTTTTGAACGACCGATGCAGCAATCCCCGAAGGGTCTTTCGTACCGTCAATAATCTCTCCGCCAGAGCGTCCAGGAGGTGCAAAAATACGGGAGACACTCGTTGGAGATCCTTTAAGGCCCATTTGTGTCATATCAAAAGGCAGGGAGTTAACATTCCACATTTCTGGTTCATAAGCAGCGGCTTTCATCATATTGGGAAGGGATGCATAACGCAAATCATTTAATTCCTTTTCAACAGTAATTAGAGCAGGCAGCTGGGCCTCAACTATTTGACGGCCGCTTTCTGTCTTTCGCTCCACAGTTACTGTTGTTTCGGTCAGATCCTTAACTTTAATTGCATAGGTCAATTGGGAAAAGCCAAGTCGTTGGGCGATACCAGGACCTGTTTGAGCTGTATCGCCATCGATCGCCTCTTTTCCGGCGAAAACTAAATCAATCGGTTCAGTTTCATGAATCTTCTTAAGGGCAGATGAAAGAATATAGGCAGTTGCCAAGGAATCTGAGCCGCCGAATGAACGATCACTTAGGAGAACTGCACGATCAGCCCCAAAAGACATGGCTTTTTTCAAAGCTTCTTTGGCTTGTGGGGGGCCCATACTGACGATAGTTACTTTACCTCCAACTTTTTCTTTTAAACGAATTGCTTCTTCTAAACCATGGGCATCATATGGATTGATGATAGAAGGTACCCCCTCCCGCATGAGGGTATTGGTATTCGGATCGATTCGTACTTCAGATGTATCTGGTACTTGTTTTAGGCAGACTACAAAATGCATAGAACTTCCCCCCTCTATTAATTAATAGTTTTAATTGTTTGATATGAAATTATTATTTCAGCTACATTACAGCATAGTACATACTATCTGAAATATCAAGGTTTACACTACTCCATGATACTAAAAGTTCATTTGACGTATCACTTACTTGTTTTGCATCTCTGAAAGATACTTCTCAACCTCATTGGCAGCTAATGCACCATCGCCTACCGCCGTCGCAACTTGACGCAATGGAGTGTTGCGAATATCGCCTGCTGCGTACACCCCCTCAATATTGGTTTGTAAGTATTGATTAGTATAAATATACCCTCTTTCATCTGTTTTTATCTCACCGTGAATAAATTGCACATTAGGATCTGTTCCAACATAAATGAATACTCCATCAGCTGGAATTTCCTGCTTGGTTGAGTCAAGAACATTACAAATTCGGACACCTTCAACATGATCCGAACCAAGGATTTCCTCAACAACATAATTTAGTTCAAATCGAATTTTCGGATTCTCTTTTGCTCGATTTATGACAATCTGGGAAGCACGGAAACCTTCACGACGATGAATAATGATAACTTCATCTGCAAACCTTGTAAGGTATACTCCTTCTTCGATGGCTGCATCTCCGCCGCCAACTACGACAACCTTCTTCCCGGAAGAAAGCTCCGTCACACGTTGCGCAATAGGAGACTCCCCTTCCTTTAAAGAAATCTTCGCCAGGAACAGCTAACAAGCGTGGTTTGGAGCCTGCAGCAATTATAATTGATTTTGCTTCTAAGACTCTGCTGTCTGTTTGAAGTTTCTTCACTGTGTCCTTGAGATCAAGGGTTTGGACTTCTTCAAATATAAATTCTACACCAAAGGACAAAGCTTGCTGATGAAACGCATTCATAAGTTCATATCCATTAACCCCCTCCGGAAATCCTGGATAGTTTTCAATCTTCTCTGTTGAAGCTGCCTGTCCACCTGGCATTGCTAACTCAACAATAGCTGCTTTAAGTCCTCCACGAGAGGCATAAATTCCTGCTGTCAGGCCTGCGGGACCCGCTCCCACGATAAGAACGTCATACATTCATAAACACTCCTCTTTGAGTTCCAATACATACCCCTTATGGGTATTATGAAATATTATAGCATAATAATACTAAATTTTGAAAGAACTCAAATCACATTTCTAAAAATTTTGGGAGGGATTTTTATTTGTTGGGAAGAATATAACCAATACAATCCATTAGAATATTATTTTATTGATTGGGTTTGAAGGAGGTATTTTTGTTGCAACGTTTTGCCAAAATTATTATTGGCCTTTTCCTAATTGTTGTTTTGCTAACAGCATCAAGCGGGTTATTTGAAAATTGGCTGTGGTTTAAAGATCTTGGCTATCCTCAACTGTTTTGGACACCTCTCTTAAGTAAGGTGCTTTTCCAAGCTGTTAATGGGACAATACTTTTCATTTTCATAGCCGGAACTCTATTCTCTGTACGCCATGCCATAGTGACGTTTGTCAATGAACGTCTAAGGCTTCGTTTACGTTTGGTGCACGATATGAATCGGCCAGTTCTGAGCCTAAGCCAACGAAAAGTGACCGTTTGGTTACTCGTTATTTCGGCTATAGTAAGTTTCGGCGTAAGCTTTGTTGCCGGTTTTACCGGCTGGTTAGACGTTTTATCCTTTATTCACGCTACACCCTTTGGGCAGGCAGATCCCATATTTGGTAAGGATTTAGCGTTTTATTTCTTTCAATTGCCTTTTTTGAAAACATTATTTAATGCCTTTTTTGGTCCTCTGTTTCTTCTCACCCTATTTACCGCAATCTTTTATTTCGTTACAAGAGTATTAAAATTCCACTCGCTGAAATTTTGGCGCAAAGGGTCTGTGGATATAACTGCAAGTGCTCGAAAACATCTTGCCCTATTAATTGGTATTCTTTTTGCTCTCAAAGCCTTTGGTTATTATCTTGACATATTTCAGCTACTTTATTCCGTCCACGGGCATGTCGTTGGTGCAGGCTGGGCTGATTTAACAGCGACATTACCCGCACTTAAAGTTCTGATAGGTATCAGCATTGTCGGGTTTACCTCAGCGATCATTGCCCAAACATTTAAAGACCCTCGCTTGTTAACCGTTCCGGTTGCGGGAATCTTTACGATAGGAATTCTAATTTACGGTATTTTTCCAACATTACTGCAATCGTTTATTGTTATTCCTAATGAGCTGACAAAAGAACAACCCTACATCCAGCACGAAATTGAAATGACCCGATATGGATATGGTTTGAACCATATCTCAGAAATTGATTACCCTGGCAATACACCAATAACCATAAACGCTTTAAAGTCTGATCAAGGAACTCTCAATAATATCCGGCTTAACGATACCCGTCCATTGCTGCAAACGTTCACTCAGAAGCAAGGAATTCGCCTTTACTATAAATTTAATGATATAGATATTGACCGTTACACTATAAATGGGGAATATCGACAGGTTATGCTGGGACCCCGCGAAATTTCCACACCTGATTTAGATCCAAAGGCTCAAACCTTTGTTAATTTAAGGTTCAAATATACTCATGGTTACGGCGTTGCTGCCTCATTTGCCAATGCAGTCAGCACTGAAGGACTTCCATCTTTCGCCATTCGTGACGTGCCTCCGGTTACGGATTTCCCGGAACTCAAACTCAAAGAACCGCGGATATACTATGGAGAACTAACAAATGACTGGGTTGTTGCTGATACTTCGGTCAAAGAGTTTGATTACCCTCAAGGGGATACCAATTCAGAAACATCTTATACAGGCAAAACAGGCATTCCCTTTACCCCTATTAACAAATTAATGCTCTCCTTAAGCCATGGTACTGCGCGATTTTATCTGGCGAATGAAGTGACCTCAAGTAGTAAAATGCTGATTTATCGCAACATTAAAGAACGAGTTCAAAAACTGGCTCCCTTTCTAACGTATGACTCTGACCCTTACATGGTCATTGATAATGGCCGGCTAAAATGGATTATTGATGCCTACACCACCTCGGCTGCTTTACCTTATTCAAACAAATACTTAGACCAAGATTTTAATTATATTCGAAACTCCGTGAAGGTCGTTATCGATGCTAATGACGGAACTGTTGATTTTTATGCTATTGATCCTCAAGATCCAATCCTAAGAACATACATGAGTATTTTCCCCGGTGTATTTAAAGATTTTACAAATTTCCCTGCGTCATTAAAAAGCCACCTGAGATATCCTGAAACGCTCTTTAATGTCCAAAGTAATATGCTAAAAACATTTCACATGACAGATTCCTCAGTATTCTATAATAAAGAAGATGCGTGGGACATTGCCAAAGAACTTTACCAATCCAATCCCCAAAATGTTGATCCTTATTATACGATTATGACGCTTCCCGGAGAAACAAAACCAGAGTTTGTACTCATGTTACCTTTTACTCCTGCCTCAAGCTCTTCTAATTCTCGGAATAACATGGTCTCTTGGATGGCAGCACGAATGGACGGTAGCCATTATGGCCAATTATTACTCTTTAAACTTCCGAAAAATATTGAGGTCGATGGCCCTTTGCAAATTGAATCCCGCATCGATCAGGATCCAGATATTTCCAAGCAGCTTGCCCTCTGGGATCAAAAAGGTTCCAGTGTCATCCGAGGAAATATTTTAGCCCTTCCTATTGGAGGAAACTTCCTATATGTCGAACCTATTTTTCTCCAATCCGATAAGGGAGGGAGTATCCCTGAAATGAAACGAGTCGTGCTCGCCTATCAAGATCAATTAGTTATGACTGAAAATTTAGGTTCAGCATTGACTCAGATTTTCGGAGAGGGAACGCCACAGCCAACGACACCTGGACAAAGTGCTTCTCAGCCAATTACACCGCCACAAACCCAAACTCCAGCGAATCAATCACAATCCATCTCTTCGATTCTTGATCAAATGAATCAGATCCGTGACATACTTGATAATTTGGAAACTCAACTTAAAGACATACAGAATTCACCAAATCCTGCTCAATGACCAAATGCGTTATAACTCATCTCTTATCCATATAACTTGACTTCAGTGAGACTTAGCTAATCAAGAAAAGGAGCCTTCATCGGCTCCTTTTCTTTAAGTCATAGTTTAAACTACTCTTATCTTAATTAGATTTGAGCGGCTGCAGCTCAGCAATGGTAGAATTCCCGTCCTTTGTAAGTTGAATTAATTCTGCACCATCAACTGAAACGTAGTTTTCATCTCCATGCAATTTAACTTCTGAAAGCTTACCATTGGTAACAATGTAGGCAGTTTGATTGTCATAAACTACAACTTGGCCATCTGCTCCGATGAGAGTTCGTACAGAATCATCAAAGGGGATGGTACCTTCCCATTCGGTTTTTAAGGAAGGGTTACTGGTCACGTGGGTAAGGTCATCGGTCGTTTTAATTTTGACCAATTGATTGTCTTTCACTTCACCGATATAAACATTTCCGTCTCTAATACCCAAGATCTGGTCGGAATTGTTTTTGGAAATGGTAACACGTTTTGAACTATCTAAGGCCAAAACCTGATGAGTAGATCCTACTTTACTGTCAATATAAAGGGTTCCATATCGGTCGGAGGCCGACATGTTATCAATAGTTTCTCCTGATTTGCTCAAGGTTTTAACATTTTTCATGACATCGATTTCAAGAAGTAATTCGGACGATTCACTTTTTACTGTGAGGTACATCAGATTGGTGAAGGTGGAAACCACTAATTCCTCGATTTTACCACCTGCAGGAAAACTATCAATCGTTTGATTGAAACGATCATCCGGTGCAGTGGTGACGTCATCACTATCTGGAAGTTCCAGGGAATACAACTCAGTAATTTGTGGGTTGTTATAACGTTTCTCAACATGAGGTTGTGCCGGCGTTTCCTTAGTTTCAACCTTGGCCGGTTCTTTGGACGTGCTTTTATCATTAGTTTTACTATTGGTTTTTTCATTGGGGTCTTCCGTTTTAGGATCTGTACTTGTAGGAGTCTGTGTCGTAGTCTGTGTCTGAGTGGTTTTTTGCGGTTCAGTTTTGGTAGGATAAACGGTAACATAGCTTACGGGATTAGGGTTTTTCTTAGCATAAAAATACAACAGCGTATTTCTGTCAGGCAACCATTGGTAGGTTAAGACTCCCAACGATTTGTCGTTTGAAGGGGCCGCTTTTTCAAAAACAACCTTTTCCTTTTTAAGATTAAAGACTTTGAAAGTACCACTTTCAGTATAGGCAATATAATCCTTTGCATAGGAAACTTGAATATTAGTCAGGTTTGATCCTGGGATTTCAGCTTTGAGTTGAAGGGTGATTGGAGCGGTGTTTGTTTTGGGATTCATAACTTGTTTAACTTTATTGTTTAAATAAGAATATGCCCCATATTGCAAAAGCAAGGAAATTAATGTCCAGACGGTGATAATTCGCAGTTTCTTCTTCATGAGATTTCTCCTTTTTCACAGAGATTCAAGTTTAAGGGGTGACGACAAACGCAGTTGGGATATAACGTTCACCAAAAATATCCCAAAGCTTGTTTTGGACTTTCCCATTATAGACGAGTTCTGAAGAAGAACCTCCATCCAGATTAACAGCATTGACAGCATGATAATCATTAAAGACATTCATGAGATCTCTCAGGGTTGCTCCGATGCTCCACGTTGGCTGACGGCCATCGATTACTACGAAGATCACAGTTCCATCGGCCATTTGTCCTATTCCTGTCCGTGGAGCAATCCCCCATCCTCCATCTCCAGAAATCACTGACTTGCCATTTACTATTAAATTCGGTTCAAAAGACACCGCCTCTTGGATGTGTTTCTCTTCGATCTGGCTGGCGGTCATATCACCGATCACCAAATTCCCTTGGTCATCAAACCCTACAATATTAACAGTTTGATTGCCAACATTATTATGAACTAATTTACCATTTTGGACAGTCAGTCCATCAGGGAAGGCTCCGTTTCCTTTACCGTTAGGATCATAAAATCCTCCGGCATTAATTCCCGCGATCGCTCCCATATCTTGAACAAGATCACTGACTCGCTCCCCTGTCGTGCCAATTTCTTTAGTCACTGCCAACTTTACACGTTTAGGATCTTTAATCAACATTACTTTACCTTTAAAGCTTGGACCTTGTATATCTTCGATCGTAATTCCTGAAGTTGTATCATTGACAACACTATTCCGTGAAATGTCTTGACCTGTGCTGACTCCGCTGCCATTATTACTATTCATAATTTTATCAATCTCATCTTGTGATAAAAAGGCTTTGACAACCTGTGGATGACGCGAAGTATAAACAGAACCCACGGCAACAGTTTTGAGTGCCTGGAATGGTCCCCAGAACAGAATAAACGGAGAAAGAACAGCAGCAAAAATTAGATTATAGCCTACAAAGGCCAAAATCTTTTTCATTCTGACAGTACGCTTTTTCTTCATATAATCCCTTTTCTCCTTCTCTAATCTCATGAAAATTTAAACTGTAAGTTTATCAACGAATAAACTCTTCAAAAAACAAAGCCGCAGTTTTGCGGCCTCAAACCCTTATTGACCTCGTTTTTTCAGTTCATCGATTAGCTTCCATATAGAATAAATAATTAATGCCAGATAAAAGTAACTGCTAATCTGAATAGAAGACCATTGAGCAGTTCCAAGATAAACTCCAAGAAGTTGGATGAGTAATCCCGAGGTCATACCGACAATAATGATGACCCATAAATAAATTGAGACATTATGTTTTTTTCTTTTAGTAAAGTAGTAGAGATAAAGCGCTACAGAGATAATAAATATGCTTCTTAAGACCATCAGTATTATTGACATTCTTCATCCTCATTCGTCATCAAAATATGGTGGTACACCGTAATAAGTATAACAAAACATATTAACTCAAGCAAGGATTGTCTTTGAGGTATCCATTGGGAACATTTATTACACAAAAAACTTTGCTGGTGCCCAAGACACTATCGTCGCACTCGTTAGCCTTTGGCGCAGCCGGTCCTTCTCGTCATACTTGGCTCAATGGATACTCGGCAATCTGCAGCCAGGGCCGCCGAACTAACCTTATGGGAAGGAAGTATTCAACGAAGTAATACTTCCTGACAGTAGAAAAAACTCGGCTTGCGCCGAGTTCTATTCTTGATCAGGATTTACTTCAATCCGATAGGTTAAATTTGCTGCTTTATCGACCATATTCGCCACACTGCAATATTTCTTCATGGAAAGCTGAACGGCTCGCTGCAATTTATCTTCAGGAAGAGATTCGCCCCAAAACTTATAGACTACTTCAATATCCTTGAATACTTTTGGATGATCGCTAGCCCTTTCTCCTTCTACCGTCGTCTCAAACCGTTGAAATTTAACTTGCATTTTGCCAAGTATTGATACTATATCCATACCACTGCAACCCGCTATAGCCATTAATAACAGTTCCATTGGATTAGAACCGTGTCCTGATCCTCCGGCCGTCACAGCTGTATCAATATGAGTAACCATTTTGGAACTTCCTTCACCTTGAAAATGCATCCCTTTAATATGTTTTACAGACACTTTCATAAAAAGCACTCCTTTTTACATAAATTTCCATCCGCAAGCTTCGTTTAAAAACTCGAAAATCATTCGTTAATACTTGGTAACCATACCCCTTTTATGACATCTTGAGCTACAGTTCTCAAAGATTTACGTGTTGCCATCGCCTGATTACGAAGCGCTTTATAGGCAGCCTGTTCTGTAATTCCTTGCTCTTGAATAATGAACAACATTGCCTGAAAAATTAGCTTACGTGTTTTGAGTTCATCTTCTAAGCGCTGTATCTGCTGTAGGTGCTCAGATTCTCGCTGATAACGATGCTCAGCCATCTGTATACCGGCTACCATTTCTAACACGCGCCAGGGGTATACAATCACATGGTGAGCATCTGCTTCTATTACTTCTGAAAGAAGATAATGCTCTTCTTGATTTAGGACAACGACGATAGGACAAAGATGCTGTAATACAAGATTTTGGAGAACTTCTGACGAACTTAGTCCCCGAAGGTTCCATCCCATAATAATAAGATCCGGCTCAAAGCGGTGAATAAAACGTAAGGCTTCCATACCATTATCGGTTGTAGCTAGGAGTTGATAATTAGCTAAGGGCAACATGGATTTTATTTCCTGGATCAATGAAGCTTTTCCAGATACTAATATAGCCCTTTTCATTCGAAATCACCCATTTCAATTCCGTAGTTAGTAGTTGAGAGTTAACAATTGTATTAATTTCTTCGACAATGACTACTCATTTCCCTGCTAGAGAACTTGGCGGATGATATTGGCACTGTCATCAACTCATACGTATGAGATAGATATCGAGTTCACTGAACTTATGTTTCCAGAAAGTTTATGAATGTATGTTAGATTTTTAGATCTTTTAGTTAGGGACATTGATTGATGCTGTCTTTGGTATTTATTAGTCATGACAGTATGAAAAAACGCTCGCGAAGAGCGTTCTTTTCAAATAATTATTATTTAGCTACTGCACCAATATGTTCGTCCGTTGAGCAAAATTCAGAATCTTGTTGAACTGAAGAAACAGTATGTTTTGCAGAATCAATTTTAAGCGGGAAAATCAAGACAAAGAGAGCAATCCCACCAAAAGCGAACGCCAGATATTGCAAAAATATCAGCGTGAAAACGATGGAAATAAGGTTAGATGGAGTACCGATAGCATAACTAAATGGTTGAATGAGTTTAAGATTGGCGTTTTGCAGTTCGTTCGGCGTAGCATCCGTGATCGTCGTTTTATCAGAAAGAATCCAAACCGGTTTTTTTTCATTGTCGACGGATTTAATAAGTTGTTGCCCAATTTTATAAAACGAATCCAGCGACGAAAAATAAATAAAACCCTGTGTCGTATAAATTTTATCCAGTTCTACAGGAGTACCTGTAATACTAGCTTTCGTATAAGTCTTTTCTATCCTCAAAATCTCACTTTTGTCTACATTTATAGGGCCGTTATCCGTGACAACAGTGTATAAATCGCCGTCAACCACTTCGATATTCGATATTTTCACATCCAGATACCTGATACTTAGCATTGACAGGAAGATCACCAATAAACTCATGATTATGATAGCTCCAGCCAAGCGTTCACGATCGATCTGCCTTTCTTTATTAAACAACTCTGACACGTCCTTTTCTTACTTCTTAAAAACTATAATTATTAGTTCTTCTAGTTTAACCACAAAACTCATTGTACTATAAATAATTTTGTGAAACAAATTTTTTGTAAAATCACTATAAGATCAGCCTATTGAAAAAGAAGGCCAAGTGCCTTCTTTTTCAACAATCTTCATGATAACTCTTCTTTTCTTATATGGAATCAGGCACTCTGTGTGTTAAAACGTTTTTTGCGCCTCATGACTAAATAATCAAGAACCCGATCTGGTGATGTATTAAATACTTGATCATCCTTAATTCCGACGTCTCGAATCAGTTCAAGAGAACGATCGAATACTCCGACACGATCCCAATAGTGAGCGTCACTTCCTAAAATGACAGGTCCCTTGTATTTTGCCATATATCTCGCAAAGCGATGACAATTTTCTTGAGTAATTTTTTTACCGGAAGACAGAGAACTGTTGTTAATCTCCACAGGCACATTTAATTGAGCCGACTTATGAGCAATTTTTTCAAGGTCTAGTTCGAATTCTGGACGTCCCGGGTGAACCATCATATCTGTAAAAGGATTTTCCATCGCCTTGATGTATGCTTGAGTATTTTGTTCAACGGTTCCACCAGGATAACAAAACTCATGAAGTCCGGCGAGAACAAGTTTCATCCGAACCAAATAGTTAGCTGGTATATCTAATTCTCCTTCATGGCTGATAATGTTGGCCTCTACCCCTGGTAAAATCGCGACCCCATAAAGTTCCTGTGGTAAAATCGATAGATTTCCAAAATGGTAAAGAGACGGAGCCCCTAGCATACTGGGACCATGATCTGTCATTCCTAAAAGTTTTAGTCCTTTACGCGAAGCAGCTAAAGCATTTTCTGAAATAGTGCTATAAGCATGCCCGCTTGAAATAGTATGTGTATGTAGATCTACTAGCATCTCCATAATGCAACACCTCCAGATTATTATAACACCATCGAAAGTTTTTAAGCAAAGTTGACTTGATCGGAGCAGTCTACACACTGAAAAAGGACTATACCAAATTTGGTATAATCCTCTTCCCAAAGAACAATATTGCTTCATACTTGATTTGTCTAACGTTTACCTGCTGCTGCAGGAGCCTTAACGGTTGAATCTACTACGAAACGGAAGCTTGCTTCAGTAGCTTGGTCTAGGCCTCCAACGGGATTTGATTTAATCCTTACCGTCATTATATGCTGCCCAGCAGTAGCACTTTTTCCTAAAGCATCCCCTAAACATTTGATCTGACGAAATGCAACACGAGCTGTCGCGCCTGGTTCTAAAGAAGGCAGCGTCCCTGGTGACGTTACTTTCTTGGTCTCATCCCCAGCCAGTGATACTTGCAGCTCAACTGGAATATTAGTGATTTTTTTAGCAGTCGTATTTTGAACCGTTACAATTAAATCAAACGTTTTACTGGTAATAACCTGCACCCCTTTGAGAGTAACATTGCCATACGTTAGATCTTTGACAATTGAGGTTGGTTCCACAGCGACTCCTAACATTTGAATTTCAGGCGTACCATTAATCTTAGAGACACTTGCTTGCTTATTCTGCCAAAGTGAATACCCCGCGATACCTATTAGACCAATTAGTAAAACACAGGTCACCAAAGCGATGTATTTGCGGTTGAGCGCTACAATTTTGGTCAAAGCTGAAAACCTCCTATATTAATTTTTCTATAAAAAACGTATGCATGTCCGTTTAAAGACATGCATACGTTTTGAAAATTTTATCATAAAATTTAATTTACTTTTTCGGTTTACTTTCACGTTCTTGATATAGCTGATGCCGTATATCTTTGTGAACTGTTAAACGAAAAATGCGCGTTGACTGAATAATTCTTGAAGTTGTACGTACCCCTAAATACTCTTCCATTTCCTCAAGTGATAGATTTGAAGTGATAATCGTTGGTAACTGTTCATTCATCCGGTAGTTAATAATCGAATACAAACGGTTACGGGTCCAATCGGTGTAATTATGAGCCCCTAAGTCATCCAGAATCAGTATTGGAATCGATCGGGCAGTGTCAAGTAAATCAAATTCATTGACATCCGACTTAAAAGTTGCTCTTAATTCATCTAAGAGATCTGGGACAACCAAAAAGAGGACCTGATGCTGAGCCTCCATGAGCTCATTGGCAATTGCTGCTGCCAGAAAGGTTTTTCCCGACCCTACAGGACCGGAAAACATTAACCCAAGAGCATTAGGATTATAACGGCATTCATCCACAAAACTTTGGGCCGCCCTCAGAGCTTTTATGGCACTTTCACGGTGAAGGTGATCGTCTGCATCAGAAAGATAATAATCAAATCTGAAATTTTCGAACCGACATTTTTTCAAATCTCGTGAAATTCGAGCAGTGCGAAATTGATTCTCTAATTTTCTTATGTTCATACAACTACAAGGGTAAGCTACATCTCCTTCGAGCAAGATCCCTCGATCCTGGCAAAGTGGACATTTGTACTTTTCGTTAGATGGAGCGTCCTGCCCTGTTTCGGGAAGCTTATTGGGTGTTAAAGACTTTGATTGAAGATTCAAAGTCCTAACTAAATCAGACTTAATTTCGGCTTCTGTAACCAGGGCATTATTATTTAAGAGATCTTTGACACGTTTCATCTTAAAACCCTCCCAAACAAAATTACAACTCTATGAACTAGAGATAAAAGTTATCATATTTGTTAGAAGAAGTTTTAGGTCCTTGTTTTTTCGGTCTAGAGGTTTTCTTTTCCTGCCGGGATTGAAAATAGGCATCTTCCGCTTCAATCTCAGCTTTTGTGCGTAATCCCTTTTTTTCCCATTCCCGAAGTATTGAATCCAAGTAGCGAAAATTTCGAATCCCCGCACTGACTCCTCTTCTTAAGGCTTCAATAATAAGTTCTTCCGAAAAATGGGACGACAACCAACGATCAAAATTCTCACACTCGATACTTGTCAGAGGCCTGCCTAACTCTGACTCAAAAACTCGAACTAAATTTTCCATTGATGATTTCACAGGCATAGCCGGAGAAGTATTTGACATCGATTGAGTCTGACGTAGAACTCGTTCTTCCTCTAATTGTTGGGAACGTTCAATAGCCCATAGTTCAGCTAGTTCATCAATCAATCCGACGAAACGATAACTATTTAACCATTTTTCTTCAGTAGGACTCCAATATCGTTCAATTGACAATAAATTTTGTTCTACCAGATGACCTACACTCTCTTCAATGTCGGATAATGAAGCAGTCATACGAGCTGCTAGGGACGCTAACGAAGGATAGGGATTCATCTCAGCATCACATAAAATTTGAAGCAAGATCATAACTTCACGATCTGTTAAACCAATGACTTTATAGTGAGTCAAAAGGTATTTGGGAACTGAAACGACACCGGAAAAGAAAAGAGCTTGTGTGAAGCTCCCATAAACACTTACCTTATTCATTAATATCACTCCCTAGGTATATCCATTAAATAATTCATAGCATATTCTCTCTTTTGCAAGCTATCCTTCCTAAAAACAAGTTACTAAGCTTATTAAGCTATAAAATGTCTAATTTACTATATTAGAGGGTGATTTTAAGTCAATTTATTACCATATTTTAGGAGGATTTTAGGGACCCTTTGGCGTATATAGTCTGGAAAAGAAACTAAGGAGGCCAAATTTATGGAGTTCCGGCAAGAACTTATCCAAATCGTTGACAAATCAGGTGCGCATCCAGCCTGGGGAATTAAACATTGCTTTAGAGTATATCATTTGGCAAAAGAACTTTCCACTCATTTGACACTCGATGATGAAGCCTTATTTACTGCCGCAATGCTCCATGATACAGGAAAATATCCTATCTATGCCATAAAAAATGTTGACCACGCTTTACGATCTAAAGGAGTCTCGGCAAATCTTTTACAACAGCTTATGTTTTCAGCGGATAAACTGCCTCTGGTTTTAGATGCTGTTGAAAACCACATGTATTATTCTGAGCCAGGCAGGAGCGATGAGGCGGTATATTTGCGAGAATCTGACATTCTGGATAATTTAGGAAATATCGGCTTGATGAGATTATTTAGCTTAGTGGGACAAGATGAGCTGATCCAAACACCTGAGCAAGCCGTTGACAGAGCTCGTCTCTTCGCTGATGCACTGCCTGATAAAGTATCCACCAAAGCAGGGAAACGTTTAGCTATTAAGCGTCGAGAAGAAACTCTTCGTTTTCTAGCTGGTATAAAACGACAAACCGCAGAGTTTGCCTGGATTTGAATTTGCAGGTATTTCTTACGAGCAGTTAAGAATTACGGCCGCTTGCTCGCTCTTGCTCTTCAAGCCAATGGTTTAAGCCATCGAGCAGATAAACCGCCCGGTCATAATTATGAGTACGTTGACCTTCATCCAAGAGCCTCTTAAGATGATGTCGCAGTCGAATGTAGGCACGATTGAACTGAGCCCGAGTATGGTGAGTTTCAAGACGTCTTGTTGGTTTTGTTGGGATAGGAGCAGATTGAGGTATAGATTCCTTGATAAAGCTCTTAGATGGATGTCCCTGTTGGGCCTCTTGCGGCTGATTGGAAGGCTCCTCTGCTATCCAGGCCTTTTGAGGTGCATGTCGGACGATCTCATTTAATCTATATTCAAACATTTCACCCAATTGAGGAATAACTGGGGTTTTTCCAAAGGCTTCTTGAACCTTATTTGAAAAAACGGATTGAGCCTCGAATTCTCCGTGGATAAGAACAATTTGCTCTGCGTTTTTCCCTAAAAGGGAAAGCCAATGAAGAAGTTCAGCCTGATCAGCATGGGCTGACAAACCATCCATGTGACTTATTCGAGCTTTAACTGCAACTTTCTCCCCATGGATCGTAACAGTTTCAGCTCCTTCGGAAAGAAGCCTGCCGAGAGTTCCTTGGGCCTGATAGCCTACAAACAAAACTGTAGCATTCTCGCGCCAAAGATTATGTTTAAGATGATGCTTAATTCGTCCTGCATCAGCCATTCCACTGGCAGCGATAATTATGGCACCACCATTTATCTCATTTAGGGCCATTGACTCCTCAGCTGTTTGACTAAAATGAACATTGGCCATATTAAATGGGCTGCTGCCGTGCTTAATAAGTTCACGCGTTTCTATATCGAAATGCTCTGTATTTTCTTGAAATATCTTTGTTGCTGCAATCGCTAAAGGACTATCTATATATACAGGTAAAGTAGGTATACGATGTTCATCCTGCAGTTTACGTAAATAATAAAGCAGATCCTGCGTACGTTCTATGGCAAATGCAGGAATAACTAGATTTCCTCCAGCCTCATAGGTTGAACGTATCGTTTCAGCCAGCTGTTCTACTCGATCTGGTTTCTTACCGCCGTCATCATGGAGACGGTCTCCATACGTTGTTTCCATGATAACAATTTCAGCATCACTTAAAATGCTGGGGTCTTCAAGATACGGTTGATTAACATTACCAATATCGCCAGAAAATACGATCGACTTATTGAAATCTGATTCTTTTACGTGAAGCACTACATGTGCTGATCCTAAAATATGACCGGCATCAAACATTTGAAACGACACAGTAGGAACGAGTTCACCAAGCTCTTGGTAAGTTATGGCTTGAAAATATGGAATCGTGTTCAGAGCATCTTGGACCGTATAAATTGGGACGAGCGGGGAAAGTCCTGCTCTGAGACGTTTCCTATTTTTCCGTTCTACCTCCATTTCTTGAATGTGACCACTGTCAGGCAGCATTATAGAGCATAACTTAATTGTTTCCGGTGTAGCCCAAATGCGTCCCTTAAAGCCGGCTTTCACTAACTTAGGAAGCATTCCTGAGTGATCAGTATGAGCATGGGTCAAGATAACGGCATCCAAACTGGCAGGATTAAAGGGAAAGTCTCCGTAATTGAGCTCTTTAAGCGCCTTTGATCCTTGAAACATTCCACAATCAATCAAAATTCGAGATTCACCAGATTCTACGAGAAACGATGACCCAGTTACAACTTGAGCTGCACCAAAAAAGCTTATTTTCATTGACAATCCTCCACTCATAAATCCAGCGCTAATCGACCCGAATTTCAATTTAATTATTTAGATAATAGATTCTCTGATAAAGTGGTTGTTTGGAGCCTCCAGAGGAATTTAGTTCGTTGGATCAGTTTATACTATATTACCTTTTTAAAGCATGTTTAGCAATGAAATAACCCAGCTAATTTTATTAATCCAAATGTATAAATTTAAGTTTAACGGCTTTAAGTGCAGCCTGAGTCCTATCCTCAACCTCTAGTTTTCTATAAATGCTCGACAAATGGTTTTTTACCGTTTTTTCGCTGATAAATAGAGCTGTACCTATTTCTCTATTTGAAGATCCTCGTACTACATAGTGAAGAATTTCCAATTCCCTCTCGCTGAGACCACATGTGTTCTTGACAGGTGGATGGGATAGTTGACCCAGTAATTTTCCTGTGACAGCTGGAGATAAAATGGGTTCGCCATTAAATACTTTGTGGATGGACTGAATCAAGGTTTTAGAGTCAACATCTTTGAGCAAATAACCGGCAACTCCAATTTGAAGGACCTGAAAAACCTTGTCATCGGAATCATCAACTGTAAGAACTAAGATACCAATATCGGGTTTTTCGCGGCGAATTACTCGCCCGGCTTCTAAGCCATTTACTCCAGGCATATTGAGATCCATTAATAAAATATCAAATTCCACATTTCGCGCTACATTAATAGCACCTTGACCGTCTCCGACTTCCGCAATGACTTCAATCCCATCTTCAAATTCTAAAATACGGCGTAATCCCTCTCTCAACAGCGGGTGATCATCGGCAATGACGATCCGAATCATGGTTTGTGCCTCCCTCATGCCTGGATGGAATCGAAAATTCGATCGTTGTCCCCTTCCCGTAGGTCGATTGAATAGAAAATCGCCCGGCGAACATTTCTACTCGTTCTTGCATACCTATGAGGCCAAAATGTTCTCCTGGAGTCATCATTGCAGATTCGACTTCAAAACCTTTCCCAAAATCCTGGATTCGAGCTAAAGTCCAATCGTCTTGAAAATTCAGGTACATACTAACTTTCGGAGAGTGAGCATGTTTTGCAACGTTCGTCATAACTTCTTGAACTAAGCGAAAAAGGGCAACTTCTACTGCAGGAAGAAGCCTTTTCACTCGACCTTCAATCCGTAATTCACATTCAATTCCATAGTTTTCACGAAAATTTTTAAGATATTTAGTAATCGCAGGTATTAATCCCAGATCGTCTAGGGCCATAGGTCGAAGGTCAAATATGATTCTGCGGATATCTTGAAGATTTGCCCGAACTAAATTCTTTAGATCCAGCAGCTCGGCCTTTACTCGTTGGGGATCAAATTCCAGTAACCTTTCAGCAATCTCTAAGCGTAATACTATATTGGCAAGTGTTTGAGCCGGCCCGTCATGTATTTCTCTGGCGACGCGACGTCTTTCATCCTCTTGGGCTTTTATCACTCTTAAACCCAATTCTTGTCGCTGTTCATGATTCTGGCTATTTAGTGCTCCTTCAATCTCACCTTTTATTAAACTAATAGCCATACCGACCTGTGTCATCAAATTCTGAGCCCGTTCGATTGTCGCTTCCATTTGATGCAAAGAACGTTCCAGCTCATCCCTTCGCTTACGCAGTTGCACTTCTTTTGCTTGCAAAAGTTGCAAATTTACTTGTGCATCTTTAGCCTCTGCATAAGCTTCAATCATTTCTTTTTGAGTATATCTCTGAAAGGCTCTATTAACTTCCATAAGCCTTATACGCTTTTGTCTATCGACCTTTTCTTGACTATTTACTTGTGAAATGATCTCAGAAATATCCGATTTAAGCTGAGAGAGTTCATTTGTCAACCGAAGGGTCTCATTCCGTGAAGTTTCTGCTATAAAGAAAATTTCCTCTTTTCCTGATTCAATTGCCGCTAAGGTTTTCTTTAAAATTTCTCCCAACTGATCAGACAAAAATTATTCCTCATTTCACTGTCGATGTTATCGAATCCATAGCTAAATCACTAGCTATGTGATTTTCTATATTAGAATTCGACAAAGAAATGGTATTTCCTACTACCTACTAATAAAATTCCCTTAATCCACTGACAATCTTTGTTTGCTCTCTCGTAATATTTGTCGGATCCCTCTTTCCACCCTGCGCGGAAACATTAAATCTTCATTACTGCAAACATAAACCTTCCAACCTTCGCGACTCATTTTTTGAGTATTGCAAGGAATGTTGGGATCATTTAAGCAAACCAGTAAATCCGCAATTTGTGCAAAAACAAGCTGATCAGCTACTTTAATGTTCCAGCGGATTGCTTTTTGGGGATAGATTTTTGACAATACATAGTCTAAGCACTTTTGCTGTTCAGGTTCATGAAGTGCTTGACTTGGACTTACGCCACGATCATGCGCCTCCACAACGTCGGGAGCAATTGCCAGCCCCTTTTTCATTGTGCTCTCCGGCCTAGTCAACTCCTCTCGGAGATTATCAGATTGTTCTTCTTGATCAAAGCCAGACACATCCCTGCTAAATACTTCTTGTTCAAGGAATGGATTTTCTTGTTCAGCTTCTTGATGCAGTGAGCTTGCTCGATTGAAAGCAGCGAAAGCTGGGGCTAGTTCTTCAGTTGAAGCTAACTCTTCAACTGAGGCTTGCTCTTCTGCTGGGCTTAGCTCTTCCTCTTGAATTAGCCCTTCTATAGGTTGCCTATCGTTTTCTTCCTCTTGGTTCAAAGAAATTCCCACGTCGATTATCTCTCCATCTTCAGAAACGATTTTCTGATCTGCTACTTCAAATGCAAGCTCTCGAGAATCCATTGAATTCGCCAAGTGAGGAATTTCTTCGTCGATTTGAGTCGTTATTCCCTTAGTTATTCCCTTAGTTATCCCCTTGGCTATTCCTTCATCAAGCATACGTTTTTTGATATCGTGAAAAGATGGAAAGTTATTGATAATCCGCGCATCGGGAAGTTGTTGTTCGACGAGCTGTTTTACTCCATCTTCCAAATATTCTGGCGGAAATGTTGAGATGCCCTGAAGCAGAGTGGTTAACTTAGTGACAATTTGACATCCCTTATTAAATTCTGTTTCAGCATCTGCTCCTTTTAAAAGGCAAACTGTAAATACTTTTTCCGTGATTTGATCAATCCATTCAGAGATACGCGAGTCATTATGAAAATAAGTTTCCAAAAAAATCCACCTCCAGATTTTGATATCTGTAGATAGCTATGCTTGTTTCTTAAATGGTATGAATATAATCCATGAATAATCCATTACATTGGGCGTACAATGCAAAACTCCTCAGATGTTGTCTGAGGAGTTTTGGCTGGGACGAGAAGGTCTGACTTAGCGAGAGCGGAAAACTTTCAAATAAGAATCAGCATAAATGCTCTTATTGAGTAAGATTTGAGCCGTAGCAGCTACGTCAACCAAGGCATCGTCATTTGCGTCCATTATGGCAGCATCTAGACCTGAAGCAATAGCCATTGCCAGATATGTTCTATTAATCAAGTTACGGTCCGGTGATTTTTGAGAAACGTTTGATAAACCAAGAACTGTACGAGGGGCCGGATTAGCTAACATTTTCACTTGGCGTAAGCTTTCAAGAACTTCCGGGGCATGTTCTTGAGCGACGTTGACTGGGAGAATTAAAGGATCAATAAAGAGGTCTTCCATTCTCAGACCATATTCATCAGCTGCAGCTACTAATTCCATGGCAAAGGCTACTCGGTTTTCAGCGTCTTTGGGAATACCCTTTTTGTCCATAGTTAATCCGATGACGCCAGCATTATATTGAATAGCCATAGGAAATACTCGTTCAATTTTGACTTGCTCAGCGGGGCAAGAGTTAATGATTGCAGGGCGTTTGCATACCTTTAAACCTGCCTCAATGGCATTGTAATTGGTTGAATCTAAAACGAGCGGCAAATCAGAAACTTCTTGTATTACATTAACCATCCATTCATAGGCTTCGACACGTTCCTCAGTAGGAATTGCAGGTCCAGAGTTAACGTCGAGGTAATGGGCACCGCCTTCTTGCTGTTTTACTGCCCAGTATTGCAATGGCTTTGGATCTTTACTGCGAAGAGCATTTCCAATATCAGTAAACATTCCATTAATACGTTCTCCAAAAATAAGCATCTAGTCACGACCTTTCATTATTATCGAAGGTATATAAGAGAGTCAAAACCTTTGATCTTAAAATTGTACAGATTATTATTTATTCGTTAAACTGGCAATATTTTTCTGTACGAGACGGACCGATGAAGGATTGCGCATCACGAGAATACTGGCTCCAACTTGGAGCATAGCCGAAGCGGTCATTGCTTCCCATAGTACCCCTCGATCTTGAAGATCGCCCCAGCCCGGGAATTCATCTGCAGAGGCGTTGGCTTCCTTGCACCGATTAGCCTCATAACCAACAGTACAGATCATGGGCATCGAAAGCATTTTATCATTGGCCAAAGAACCTAGGCGAGCACGTTCCATGATCGAATAAGCATACTCAATTCCAAATCCAAGACCGCCGATCATGGGGTCAATTACAATTTTATTGAGAGGCAAGCCCATTTCATTAATTAAAATGTTCAACTGTTTACAAATATTGATATCCAGCGGAGAGCGAGCAATGACGGTATGCTTATGAACCATTGCGGCAGCGGTTATAGATTTATAGTTATCTTGCTCCGCCAGGCCAAGGAGAAGGTTTTCCCCTGAGGTAGCTTCTGCGATTGCAGCGATAATTTCATTGTTTTTTTGGTCATTGTCACACCCGGCAACGATGAGTGGAACCCCAACTGCGGCCAAAACTTCTTTAACAATGCGTGCGCAATCTTCTGGGGAACGATTTTCACCATCTGGGTCTGCACCGATAAATTTCAAATAAATCAAATCTGCTTTAAACTCGTCGACACATTTTTTGGCCCAGGCAGCAGGATCACTGAGAACATTTCCGAATTGGCTGATAATATTATCATTCCAAGAAGGTACGATGTCGTTGACCTCCATAGCAATCACTGGACGATTTTGCATTTCGCCTTCAAAGTGAAGAAATGGTAAAGCACTGTCTCCGCCTACTGTTACAGTTGAAGTTCGTGTTCCTCCTTGTTCAGGAGTTGCGCCGAGAACAACTTCTCCGACCTTACTAGAATATCTTTCTTTCACTAATGTAACGGACATGAACTTCTCTCCTTTCTAGTTGAAGATTCCGGCACGGTTCAAAATACTTGCTACAGCTTTGACCGAGACGGCATCATCTGGTAATTCGAATAATGGCTTTCCTGCAAGGTCATATTCCGCAACCAGAGGATCAAGCGGGATATCACCCAGTACAGTGAGGCCTGTGTGTTCAATTTCTTCGTTAAGGGATTCCAAACTTCCCTCATTCGTCTTAGTTACGATCAGATATAATTTTCCTACTGCGGATTTAAGTCCTCGAATGAGATCATGAACCCGTCCTGCTGAACGAATCCCTCGCGCCGAAGAATCGCTGATAACAAACATGACATCAATATGGGGAATCGTTCGCCGGCTAATATGCTCGAGACCTGCTTCAGAGTCCACCGCTACAAAGTCATAGTTTTCTCCGATGTTCTCGATATGCTTGCGCAGGATATCATTAGGATAGCAATAGCATCCTGCTCCCTGAGGCCCACCCATGACGAGAAGATCAATATCCTTAGTCTCCACCAACGCTTGTTGAAGCTTATACTCGATAAAGATATTTTTAGGCATCCCATTAGGAATCGCTTTGGGGTCTTTACTTTGTTCCAGCAACTCTGAAATTGTCCCTGTAACTTTTAGACCTAAAGCCTCATCGAGATTTGCGTTCGGATCAGCGTCCACGGCAAGAATAGAAATCCCTCGCTTTTGTTGAACCATTTGCCTCAATAATAACGCGGTGAATGTGGTTTTCCCTACTCCGCCTTTACCTGCAACTGCAATATATTTTGCCATTTAAGTAGACCTCCATTTATAACGTTAATGACAAGAAGGGAATAGGGCTAAGTCTGTATGAGGCAAAAACAGAGCAGAAACGTACTCATCCATAAAGGTTGCCCCAACTGATAGTTCAATGTAAGTCATTTTACGTCCCAACTCTTCTGCTTCGTGCCATGCCGCTTGGGATAAAAGAGCTAATCGCGCACCTTTCACAGAAGAATTCCCAATAAACTCAAAACGTTCCGGCTCAAGGTCTGGCAGTAACCCTATTTGTACGGAATCATGCACATTGAGGTAATTACCAAAACCGCCTGCAATAACAATTCGACTGATCATGTCAATATCTACTGCGACCATATTGAGCAATGAGCGAATTCCTGCGTAAATAGCCCCTTTGGCACGGATGATATTTTTGACATCATTTTCGGTAATGACGACATCTTTTTGTCCACCCGCTTGAAGAGCCCAGGCCAGGACAAACTCTTTGTCATCTTCCGTTGCTCGTAAACGCGGAGAGCCTGAAGGATGTCCAAGTTGGAAATTTCCAGCACGATCGATAATACCCGCGCTAAGAAGTTTAGCCATGCAATCAACGAGTCCAGATCCGCAAATGCCAACAGGCAGGCCCTTGCCAACCACCTTCAAGGATACATCAAGTGTCTCAGAATCGATGACAACTCGTTCAATTGCTCCAGGCATCGCTCTCATACCAAAGGTAATCCCGCCTCCCTCAAAACTCGGACCTGCTGAACAAGCGCATGCCACGAGCCAATCCTGGTTTCCAAGAACAATTTCTCCGTTTGTCCCAATATCGATAAAAAGAATGATATCCTCTCCATTGGCCAAATCTGTGACTAGAGTTCCTGCAACAATATCTCCGCCAACATAACTTGCTACCGATGGATAGCAGTGGACTAAGGCCTCAGGTAACATGTGCAGCCCAATCTCCCGAGCGGAAACTGGAGGAATTGTTGACATCGTCGGAATATATGGCTCCAGCCTAATGTATTTTGGATCAACTCCCAAGAACAACTGGGTCATCGTTGTATTCCCTGCCACCATCGCACTAGCGATATCAGTTGGCTTTATTGATCGTCGACTAAGGATTTTATCAATCAGCTCATTGAGCGTTTCCACAACAGCGTGACGAATTTCCTGCAAGTGTTCCTTGTTTTCAACAGCATATACGATACGGGAAATGACATCATCTCCATATCTCGCCTGCTTATTGTAAGATCCCTGCTGATCAATAGTCTCACCAGTCAATAAATTTACTACATAGACAACCACTGTCGTTGTACCGATATCAATAGCTAGTCCATACGGAGGGCTATCGTTGCCGGCTTCAAGGTGAGTCACAGTAAACCCTGAGCCGAGATCTGTTAAAGTGACTGATACGTCCCAATCTGCTTTCCGCAAAGTCTCGGGTAAGTGTTGAAGAACAGATAAAGGAATGTGGATGGGGTTTTCTCCGGCCTTCAAAACGCGGCGGAGTTCCAAATGTAGACGAGCCCAATCGCTGGTGTTTTCCGTCAAAGTCGGAACTGACAGCACTATTCTTTGTTTCGTTGCCAAAGGGTGATGCCCAAACTTTTCGAGTAAATCATGTTCGCTCTCCTGTAAAAGTCCTGTTTGGGTGTCCCCCAATAAAACCTGATGCTCTTGTAAACGGGACTCAGGAGGCACCTCAATCGTCAAGTCGCCTTGAATAATTGTTTTGCAGGCTAGCCGCACCCCCTTGGAAAGTTGTTCCGGCGTGAGGTTTCCAGTTCCCGTCACTTGGGGCTCCCCGCTTAAAACGACTACTTTACAGGCACCGCACGTTCCCTTACCTCCGCACCCTGATTTAATGAGTATTTCTGCTTGTGCAGCTGCATTGAGCAGCGTAGTACCACTTTCAACTTGAATAATGCGGTTCTCGGGCATGAATTTAATTTGAAATAGGGGCATCGCTTTCACTTCCTTAATCTACCAAGAAATCCCTTTTACAAGCCTTGTAAAAGATATAACAGTGCTCTCTTTTAAGGACTAGACTCTAACAAGACTGTCATTATGACAATTGAGATTTAGAAAACGCCATGATTCCGCTTGATTCACGGGGACCAACAACAACTTTCCAACCGGTCAGTTCGGCTAGTTTACCCGAGATTACAGCCACATAACCTGGAATAATCACATTGCGATGGGTCACTTTATCGGTAATCCCACTAGCAGTCATTGCGTCGGAAATTTTATCCGGCTCAAATTTACCGGCTGCATAAGCAGTAAGCACAGAAGTTCCATCTGTATCAATAGGAAGAATATAACTAGGTATTTTGGTGGCTTCAACTTCACCTTCAACGCTGTAGTACGTTAAGGAGAAGTTCGTCGTGATATACAGCGGAGAATTCTCATTGACATCTCCCACAGAATGTAGTTTTGGTTCAACTTGAATCGGCTTCTGCGGATCTGTGTAGAGGTTCTGGCGTAACGTCATTAGCGGCAAAATATGAGCCTTGGCACTCGTATTTAACACGACTGCACTAGCATATTTAGCAACATAGACTGACGCTTCCATAATTTCATCGAGAGGTTCTGGTTGACTGGAATATGCGATCACCGGATAACCAAACGGCCGGAATTTTTTCTTGATGGCTAAGCGACGCATATGGGTCAAGTTAGCTAAGGTTTCAACCGAGCTTCTTGCCCCTGGATCTAAGACGAACTCTTTATAACCCAAGGCTTGAGCTTTCTCGACAAGGTCGTTAAGAGCATCGAGTCCTTCGGCTTTCAAGATAACTGGAACAGAATTTTCCTTGGCAAGATTGACAACCGCTTCATAATTATCTGCTGTAGCCTCACCTATCAGAGGTTTACGAGCTGCCAGGGGTCCAAGAGCTGCTTTCAATGCCGCTGGGTCACTGCTAAGCAAGAGTAAAGATTTATCTGTCCCTGCCGCTACAATACCAGCGACTTTCTCAAAGCGAGCTGCTTCCCCTGATTCGTTTACAACAGCGACGCCATCAATAGAATAATGTAAACCTACTCGGTCAAACTCCAGACCATTGATTTCTTGGATCTTAGCCTCTAATTCTGCGTCACTTAAGGTATCAGACACTCTGATTAATAAAGTTGTTGGATGATAAAAGGTTTTATCATGACGGAAGAGAACGTTTTCATCGCCAAGAATGGAATCTTTTCCGAATTTAATTGCTTTAATAGGGGGGGCGGAGGCAGAATCCAGCGCCTCTTTGGCGGCTGCCGTGACATATTGGCAGGTGTCTAACGATGCTTTGCCGGAAGCTAAAGCCATAGCAAAGGCCAGACAAGTCGGTACTCCACACTCTCCGCAGTTTTTCTTAGGTAATTGCTTATAAATTTCTAAACCTGTTAGAGCCATATTGAAACCCCTTTCTTTTTGACTTTAGTAAGTAAGCAGACTCTAAGGCCCCTTCAGCAGAAACTATGGGGCCTAGAGTCATCATACTTCTTACATTAATGGTTCAAGATTAAAGCATGGGTGTCCATTTTCTTCAAGGAACGGTACTATTTCCTCAGCTGTGGTTCCAATGGACTCGTCCGCAATCTTGTCGATGAAATCTGCACCTAACCCTTCATCAATCGAACGTTGGACAAAATCCTCACGCAAGAATTCTTTTAATTCTTTAGGCATCCAGACTATACGAGCAATACCGCCGTCCGCGGGAATAAATTTCTTACTAAGGAGATACGTACGCCCGATACCCATAAAGCCCGGTGTTTGCATACCACCACCACAGGTTCCTGCCAGTGTAGAGAATGTCATACCAGAAGGTGTCATTCCTGAATGTTCGCGAGTCGTGAGCATAAGACCATTGGCTTCCGGAACAATCGCCATAATTGCCTCGAAGCAACCGCAGGAAGTCATCGGTTTGTCCATTAATGTGTAGAGGTTAACTTCCTCCAACGTATTGTTTGAAGCCTTATATAGGTAATCATTGGTACTTTGCCACATACCTTTTAATTCATCAATCGCAGGTCCTTTGGGAATTGGCTGATTAGGACCATTCGACGCAATTTCATGGGATGCTTTGGCATCTAACCAACTCACCGCGCCGCAAAGACCAACCCGTTCCGGTGTAACAATACAGACATGGTTGGGGGCAAAGGATTGGCAGAGCAGACAGGAATAAAAGTCTTCAACAGATTCATCCGTCAGGCTCCTCATACGGTCGTCGCGAGCCCTATAACGTTCGCGGGCAAGAATGATACCTTCATCGACTGCCGCTTGATCAAGCATAATCGTGACTTCGACCCGGTCAATAATAGCGGGGAATTCTTCTTTCAGCTTGGCAATTAACAGTTCACCGAAGTGCTTCATTAAGAAACCTTTTGCTCGAGCATCTTTAGAGATCCGTACCCAACACAAATCACGTTGAGCCACGTGCCATACGCCTTCACCATAGTTAGCAAAATAGTGGATTCTTCGTTCAAAAACACCTTCGAAGTCTGCTTGCATTTTTCGTCCATAGATATCAATTTTAATTCCCAAAGGAAGTTTGGATCCTTCTGGAACACTGTCAATATCGGGGCCTATAACAGTCACCTGGCCATCTACGATATTCTCGGGCCCTACCATTTGGACAAGTTCGAAAGCAGTGGTTCGTCCACCACCAAATTCGACGTAGGTATCCCCTTTACGAATCGTCTCACCTTCGAAGGCTGGACCAAAGTTAACCGGAATCGGTAATTCGACGTTTGTCAATTTAATTCCACGAACTTCCAAAGCTAGCGGCACTATTTTCTCATAATCAGGTTCTGAAATATACCAGTCCGGGATCTGCATATCTTCGCCAAGTTCTTGATCTGTCAGAACAGGGAAGCCCATAAAAATTGCGCCCATTTCAGCAGCTACTTTGACATCGTCGAGTTCTCCAAGATGGAGTACAAAAGCCCGGACCCGACGACGCTGATAATCACGATGGTTTTCTCGTTCTCCAGCAGGAATTCCACCGAAAGCGAGACCTGCCCTGAAGGCGTAGTTTACAGCATGAATTACCTGAGTGAAGTTTCCTAAGGGGAAAGCAATGTAATCTTCCCCGATTTTAACGTTCTCTTCGAGTAATTGTTCAATGACCTCATCACAAAGGAAGATCATAAACCCTTTACCCATTAAATTATCAATGATTTTCTTAGCTGCTTTAGAATCTTTGGCACGTCCAAGAATAACAGCAACACCAGGGATGGTCCAGTCGACCATCTTAATCCCGTGTTTCCGTACGACTGGGTCTCCCAAAAATCCTGTCCACGGTTTCACCTTTGGTTCATCTCCGCAAAGATAATGAATTGTCTCAATAATCTCAGCGGCATAAAGAACAGATTCACCCCAAAGTCTAGCATTTTCAAACGTGAGTTCCGTGCGAACCTGACTACGCATGCGGTTTAAGATCGGAACCAATTCACCCAAAGTGGTCACCTTTTCACCAGAAAGACATGTGATGACCGGGAGATGGTAAGCCGTGTCAGGATAACCAATGGTTTGAGCTGTTCCGTAATCTTTAATAGCTCGATTAAGAAGAATTTCAGCATAAGTCATGGCGATAACAGTTCCATCATAGGCTTTGCGCAATAATTTTTTCGGTTGATTATTAGGATCCTTAATTGCTTCTTCGTATATTTGTTCCATAGACATCAGACATTCCTCCTTTCTTACCAACCTTGGGCTATTGGGGTTTCATTTTTTTCGGCTGTCTTTTTATGAATATTGAGTTTCCAAGTTCGGTACTCCAAAGCATTCAGAAGTTTCTGAGCTCCAATGACCGGATCTACTTCAAAAATGAAGTTTCCTCCAAAGACATCATGAGCAATTTGGGTGGTAATACCATAGATGAGATCGCTGCCTTCGACAGGAGGCAAAGAACCAACGTGAGTCGGTAATCCCATGGTTACAGCCCACGTACCAATCGCGACTGCCTTTTCATGCATGGCTTCTGGGGCAGAAGCCACGAACGGTACTTTTGGAACATCGACGCCGAGTTCGTTGGCCATAGCCATCGCTAAATCAATACCGCGGCTGTTGTCCACACAGGACCCAACGTGGAAGACCAGCGGTAAGCCAGTGGAAAGTTGTGGATTGGCTTCTTCAAGTGTTTTAAGGAAAGATTTAAGTCCTTCTCCGGCATAGGCATCCACTGCCAAAGGTGACATAAGTCCAAATTTGGCATAGGCACCGGCCGAACAACCCGTTGCAATCACAAATACGTCATTTTTAACAAGTTCTTTTAAGACAGTGACATGCCCTTCATCCTGCGTTCGCTTGAGGTTATTGCATCCGGCCATCAAAGCAACTCCCTTAAGTTGTCCACTTAAGATGGCATCCGTTAATACGGAGATTGGCCGTTCAGGGCAAATTTTTGCGAAGATCTCAGTAAGCGCTTCAATACTGAACCCAGCAACAAGTTTATGACGTTCCGCAGGAATAGAAATTTTCTTTGGATCACGATGTTTATAAGCTTCAATCGCAATTCCAACAAGTTTCTGAGCATCCTCCATAGCGGTTTCTGTTTTAAAGGCAACGTGCTGTGCTCCAGGAGTTTTCATAATCGCTTCAGTTGTTATCACTTTCGTGTGGTAACATTCCGCAGCGGTTTGTACGGATGGATAAATGCATTGGATGTCAACAACCATCGCATCAAGAGCACCGGTCATAATAGCCATCTCTTGGGATGCGGAGGAAGTTGCTAAATAAACTCCTTCTCTCATAAGCAACTCGTTACCAGTGCAACAGATTCCAACGACGTTGATCCCTTCAGCACCTGCTTTTTGAGCTTCTGCTTTCATTTTCCGGGCCGCTGCTACCACCATTTCACTCAGAACAGGATTGTGTCCATGGACAGCGATATTGACCATCTTCGGATCAATGACACCGAGGTTAGCTTCAGAAACAATGGGTTCGGGTACTCCAAATAAAACGTCACTTAAATTAGTTCCAATATACTCCCCACCCAAATCGGCCAGCGCGGCTTTAAGCCCTCCAAATATTATATTGACAGGATCATTGTCAACTCCCATGGCAGTTTGAGCAATTAGCTCAGTGACTGTGCCGTCAATTGCTTTGGGCATTACGTTAGTATGCTGGAATTTTTTACGGCGTCCTTCCGTCAAAAAGGAATCAAGAAAGGCTAACGGGCGATCTTGGTAGCGACCAAAATCAGCATAACCAAGTTCGACCACATCTCTAAGAATCTCTTTGTCCTCCCGGTCAAGGGTAGAAATTCCCAATTTCTGTGCTAATTTATGAAGTTTGGCTGATGATTTAATTTCGTAGTCGGGAGCATGACCGTCAACCAAAGCGTGAGCAGTGTGTAAGACATGACGTGCGTGCTCAGAATGAGATGCAGTTCCTCCGGCAATTAGGCGTACAAGATTACGAGAAACAATGGTATAGGCAGATGCTCCACAAATCCCTCGACTGCCAGGTCCCTCTTCTTTTTTCACACGACAAGGACCTGCAATACAAATTCTGCAGCATACACCTTTATATCCAAAGGTACACTGCGGTTGTTGTGCCACTACACGGTCAAAAACTGTTTCAATATTTTTACCTTCCAACATTTTTAACATTTGCAGGGTACCCGGATCTGACGTACGAACAGGATTCTTAGGATCAACAACTCGTGGTGCATCCGATGGTCGGGCAGTATGGGTTAAATCCCGATATCTAGGCATGTTACAACCTCCTCTTTATTAAGATCCCCTTCTCATACTCTTATTGCTACAAAAGAAAGCCTCAGTCATCTCCTTCCTCGGTTATTTTTCCATAGATTTTATTGAGCTGAACTCCCAGAGACCCTTCAGGCAATACATCACTGCCTGTATTAATGGACATTTCCAACAGTTCGTCGCTGTAAGGGATGATGCCAATAAGCTGTTCTGAAGAAAAGCGGTCTCTAAGAAAATTTTCATCGTTTGAGTTGCGAACTTTATTACCAATAACGACGACACGAGGAATACCAAGTTCATTAGCAAGCTGTTGAATGACATGAACTGTTTGCACACTGACTTTAGATGGTTCTGTAACAATCACTAAAACATCAACACCCAACGCTGTACCGCGAGTTAGCTGTTCAATACCTGCTCCCATATCCAGAATTACAGTATCTTTTTCCCCTAATATCAGAGAATTTACCAATGCTTGGAGAAAACTATTTTCCTTGCAATAGCAAGAGGTTCCTCCCCCTTTGATATTCCCCATCCTAAAAAAGCGAAGTTGTCCAACAGATACGCTGTAATCATCTAAAATATCATCGACATTGGGGTTAAGCGGGTAAAAAGCTCCGCTTCCTCCCATGCGTTCCTCAATGAGCTCCTTCATATCGACAATTGGTTTCAGATCCGTCAATACATCGTCCGAAATTCCCAGTATTGTCCCTAAACTTGCATCGGGGTCTGCATCAACTGCCAGAACGGTAATCCCTTTTTGTACTAACCAACGAGCAAAATTTGCAGTAAAAGTGGTTTTTCCGACACCACCTTTACCGGAGATTGCGATTTTCAAATGTCCTCCACTCCTTTATGGTGCAATTTAGCAACATATCTGGGAACTATTCTGTGGTTATAGATATATTCTTTTTTTATTTGCTTAATCCTGCAAACTTTCTGAATTTATTTTAATATTAACATTATTTTTATTAATGATTTTATTATTTTTGACTCAGAATATTATAATTAATTTAAATATTCTGTGAATATCCAATATTCAGTTCAATGCTTATTCGTTTTATTTTTGGTAGACAGATACAAATTTGTAATTATTGACCTTTGATATTATTCGCTAAAAAAATCATTATTCCTATCTTGTGCATTAAATATCTTACTCACTTTAAATCAAAGGCCTCAGCGGAAAATCTATAGTCCGAATCCCCTTGAAAGAACGTTTGAGGGGATGAACCATTAGGTTTAGCATTTCTAAAGTAAGAACTAAACTATATTATATTGGCCAAGGATGAAACACTAGGCCAAACGCTCCTGTTCCGACATGAGTCGCAATTACAGCCCCCGCTTCAAATAGACGAATATCATGTTCAGGAAAAAGATGCTTCAGTTCTGCAAGAAGAGCCGTCCCTTCACTTGGTATATTGACATGCATTATACAAATTCGAAAACGCCTTCCGCTTGATAACGCTCTTGTCAACTTTTCTAGTACACTCTGCCAAGCTCTTGAACGAGACCGTACTTTATCAAAAACATCGATCTCACCTTGTTGATTAAAATATAGAATTGGTTTTATCTGCAGTAAAGTGCCCAATAAGGCTGCAGCACCGCCTATTCTCCCGCCCTTACGCAGATTTTCCAGAGTATTAACAATAAAATATAATTCCGTCTGTTCTCTCAAAGTCGTTAAGTTTACCATAATTTCCGGAACACTTAACCCTTGTTCCGACCATTCTGCAGCCGCCCAAGCTAATGTGCCAAGTCCTAATGCCGATGATTGAGAGTCAAAACTATGAATTCTCTTATTTGTGGCTAAGTTGATGGCCATTTGGGCTGAACGTAATGTTCCACTTATGGCACTTGAGAGATGAAGACTGATGATCTCCTCATAGCCTTGGGAGAATAACGTTTCATAGGCCTCGAGGAAAGCTCCAACAGAAGGTTGTGAAGTCGTTGATAAACCATCAATACGATTGAGCTTTTCAAAATAACTCTTATTCGATAACTCGGTTTCTGGATACGTTTCCATTCCAATAGTAACAGCGAGGGGTACGACAAGAATCTGGAATTGCTGCAGGATATCGGGAGTTAAATATCCAGTAGAATCCATAACGATTCCTATTTTTCTCAAGTTGCTCTCTCCTCTAAATCAAAAACCTAAATTATCTGTAAATTACATCTTGTATCCAGTATATCCTAAAATATTAGGCCTAGCAATCTAAGCAAATAGGCATAAAACAGCAAATCAAGAACCAAAATTT
This sequence comes from Desulfosporosinus paludis, assembly GCF_045689965.1. Classification (NCBI taxonomy): domain Bacteria; kingdom Bacillati; phylum Bacillota; class Clostridia; order Eubacteriales; family Desulfitobacteriaceae; genus Desulfosporosinus; species Desulfosporosinus paludis. The sequence continues at coordinate 4,718,477 of NZ_CP144211.1, read as the reverse complement.
TTGATTGATTTGCTTGTACCTCGAATAAAGGTTGACAGGACTAAAGTGGTTTGTTATCATAATACTCGTTCTAATAAACAGGGTAGCGGGGCGTAGCGCAGTTTGGTAGCGCGCTTGGTTCGGGACCAAGAGGCCGCAGGTTCGAATCCTGTCGCCCCGACCATTGATATTACTGGGATTCCATCGCTGGAATCCCTTTATTTTTTATCTTTTGACTCTCTTTTTTTAAAGAAGCTTTGCTTGTTAAAATAGTAACATGGTTTTTATCAGTTTGTCGATAGGATTTCAGTATGTTCATGATTTATTTTGTCTATGGCTGTTTGCGGTGCTCAATTCTATTATGCATAAAAAATTCCGATTCTTCCCCTATGAAGATTAATGGCAAGGGGATATTAAGGAGTTTTGCCAATTCGACCTATTATATTACATGAAATTAAAGAAGCATCCATTTCATATTCTTCCAATGTTCTTGATGAGATCTCGCAATACCCAGCTACCTCTTCTATTGTATAACCGCAACTAATCCTTGCTGCCCTTAGGTGATAGTAAACATTTTTATCTCCTTCGTTTTACCACAATGCCGAAGGGCTATTTATTGAACAAAAAGAACTCCTATGGTAAGGATAGGAGTATAGAAGAAGGTACAAAGGTTTTAAAGGGTGCACCTTTCAAAAAGAAAGATTACAGTTAAATTATTACATAGTGGTTGTGAAAATATTGCCTAACTGGAGCGTCTGAATTTATAGACTCCTACCTATATCAAATCATTAGAGAGCCATATTTGAAACCGATGAACTTTGGAAAGGAGATCCAGCCGACATTTGGGCGTAAGGTTTCTGAATTATGCCAGCAAGGTGTTGTCTGGGGAAACTTGTCTGATAAAATGTAAGACTCCCATCGTTATAAGAGTCAAATGCCTATCTATATACAAAAAATCCCCTCTCTAGGAGGGGCAAGTAAGGCTGCGTGTTGTTGTACTTAGTATAAATCATGTTTGTTACCTTTCCATAAACGTTCAGTAAAGAATACGTTAAACTTTATAACGCAAAACCCCTCCCGCCATTACGGCGAGAGGGATCCTCGTGCGTACAAACTACGGTCCAAGAGCTTGAATATTACGGTACAAGATACATATTATCTATTAGAAAGATGAATGATAAAGTGGTTAAAGAGGCCTTCTTGACGACAAGGGAAGTTCATGAGAACTACACATTACCCATCATTACAAGTTTCTCAGCCATTTGGGTAATTTGTAATAAAGCATTAGTTAGTTCTGTCGCTGCAGTGGCCTGTGATTCAGTGACTCCACTCAGTTGCTTCACAGATTCCACCAGATTATTAACGGAAATACGTACACCATTGAGATCAGCCTCAATTTCATTCGTAGAATTTTTGGTTGACTCGGCCAGCTTTCTTATTTCATTGGCGACTACCGAAAAACCTTTGCCATGTTCTCCGGCGCGGGCCGCCTCAATCGACGAATTAATACCAAGAATGTTACTTTGAGCTGAGATTTTATTAATTTTAGCGGTTACTTTATTGGTATGTTCAACTTCCAGAGTAACTTTGTCTGTCTCATCGATCATGGCCTTCGTAGTCGCTGCTAGTTCTTCTGAAGTCGCTGTAAGATTTTCGGAAATTGCTGAAATCTCCTCTACTGCTGAAAGAATCTCCTGCCCGGCTTTTAGTAAGTTATCATAGTGCTCGGTTGATATACTTACTGTAATACATCCAATAATCGTTCCATTCTCTCGTATTGGATTGGCTATCCCAACGTAAGGTATGCCTAAGACTTCTTTAGAGATACGTTTCACAATGCGGCTGCCTGTCTGAAGTGCTTCTTCTGTGGCCGTATTCTGGGGTATAAGATCTCCGGTCATTAGCTTTAAATTGAGTTGTGGTCCAGGATAAGCAGCCAGTACCTTTTCTGTATCTAATAACGTGATAGCTGTTTCTGCATCAAAGAGGTCCTGCAATTCACCGGCAATTTCTAAGTAAGAATCAAGTTTCAAATTTAATGACCTCCTGATTGTTGTTAAATCAATTGAATAATTTTAATATTTACTGACATTCTAGTATGGTTTAGCATTAAAATCAACCTCTTGAAACAAGTGGATCTTGTACAAATTCATTTTCCTTCTCTCAAAGCACATGATAGAATAGTTATTATTATTCAAACGAAGGTTAAGTGAAGGAGCATAAAATGTTAACGGGTAAAAGAATTAAAATTCGCCCTCTTGAAGAAGATGATATTGACATGTTATTTCAATGGTCCAATGATGAGGAAGTTAATTATTGGTCTAGTGGGGCTTGGCCGTTGAATTCCCTTCAAACGAAAGAACAATTAATCGAAAAGTTTCTGGACAGTCCACCGGATAGTTATCGATACGCTATTTTAAATGAGAACGATTCATTGATTGGAACAATTGGGTTTAGAGAAATCAATGTTCCTAGCCGTTCAGCGACCCTTTTTATCGTCATAGGAAATAAACCATACTGGGGTCAGGGGTATGGGACTGATGCCACTATTACCTTTGTACGCTTTCTTTTTACCCAATGGAACTTTCATAGAATTTCACTAGACACTTGGGATGAAAACCTTCGAGCTATCAGAGCTTATGAAAAAGTTGGTTTTAAAATTGAAGGCCGTCAGCGAGAGGCTCGTTTTGTTTTAGGAAATTATCATGATGCTGTACTCATGGGGTTATTACGTGATGAGTTTCTCACTCTACACGGGAAATTATAGGTTGCTAAATCTAACGGCCTGGAGTAAACTATAATCAATTTAATAAGATAGTATCCTCTGGGGTTGGGTGAAATTCCCTATCGGCGGTAAAGCCCGCGAGCCTTCTGGCAGATCCGGTTAGATTCCGGGGCCGACAGTAAAGTCTGGATGAGAAGAGGAATAGATAAAAGATGTGTTTTGGCACGCTTTTTTAGCTATGACTTTGGCTCAACACTCGAGGATAAGCGAGTGTTTTTTATTTTGCCTAATCGAGTTTTTCCGATTTTTTTGGGGGACACTAGATATCGAAGTAAGAAAGGATTCTTATGAACGAAGAAACTTCTCTAAAATTAGACGACGAAAAATTTATGCGCAAAGCTCTGGAACTAGCGAGTCAAGCTATGGGAAGAACCAGCCCTAATCCTATCGTAGGGTGTGTTATCGTCAAGAACAGCCAAATTGTTGGCGAGGGATATCACCAGAAAGCAGGTACGCCTCACGCTGAAGTCCACGCACTGGAAAAAGCTCAGGATCGAGCCCTCGGCGCAACGGCCTACGTTACCTTGGAACCCTGCTCACACTTTGGTAGAACCCCGCCTTGCGCAGATGCCCTGATACGCGCTGGAATTAAGCGAGTTGTTGTCGCTATGAAAGATCCTAATCCCTTAGTGGCGGGCCGCGGCATAGATCGATTGCGTGAAGCTGGAATTCAAGTCGACGTTGGAGTATTATGCCATGAGGCTGCTACATTGAATGAAGCATTTTGCAAAGCAATTACAACAAACTTGCCCTTCGTGGTATATAAGACGGCCATGACCCTGGATGGAAAGATTGCCACCGAAACTGGAGATTCCCGCTGGGTAAGCAATGAAGAGTCACGCCGATACGTCCAACAATTGCGCGATCATTACGACGTGATTCTCGTAGGAAGCGAAACTGTTCTTAGCGATAATCCTGCACTTACCTGCCGTTTACCTAATGGACGAGATCCGGTTCGCCTCATTGTTGACGGGGAATTGCGTCTGCCTGAAAGCTCTCACGTCCTAACATCCTCCACCTCTAGCCCTTGCATCATTGCCACAACCAACGCAGCCCCAACCGACAAGCTTAAGCGCCTAAAAGATCTTAAGCATGTTGAAATCTGGCAGTATGATGCGCCACGGCATGTTCCGCTTAAGAAAATGCTGCAAGACCTGGTTCAGCGGGGATGGATAAGCGTTTTGCTGGAAGGCGGAGGTCGACTAGCTGGTGCTCTTATCCAGGAACATTGTGTTGATAAATTAGACTGTTTCATTGCGCCCAAGTTAGTCGGAGGGAATGGTCCCTCTCCGCTCAGTGGATTGCATATCCGATGGATGAGTGAAGCTATTGAGCTTTCTGATCTTCATGTCGATATGAACTTGGGGGATATTCATGTAACGGGATATCTAAGACGTGATTAAATCGGTTCACTGACGAAGATGCCTTAAAGGGGGATTCAAGTGTTTACCGGAATTGTGGAAGAACTGGGTATTGTCCGCACTCTTCGCCTTTTACCAGACTCAGGGAAGCTCACTCTTCAAGGAAAAAAAGTCCTTGAGGGTACGCAATTGGGTGATAGCATAGCTGTTAATGGAGTATGTCTGACAGTTATCGATCAAACTGGCGATGAATTTACAGTAGATGTTATGGCAGAAACTCTGGCCAAAACAAATCTTGGTAATTTAAAAAGCGGTAACTACGTTAATTTAGAACGGGCATTACAACTTCAGACTCGTCTTGGAGGACATTTAGTAAGCGGGCATGTTGACGGTGTTGGGCGTATACGCAGGATAACCCCTTGGGGTATTGCTCAAGTTTTCGAAATCAGTGCACTATCTACTCTTCTTTCCTTTATTCTGCCCAAGGGTTCTATTGCTATTGACGGGATTTCTCTAACCGTTATTGATGTTGAAGAGGATTACTTTACAGTCTCTCTGATTCCTCACACGTTCGAGGAAACTACGTTAGGATTAAAAAAAGTGGGGTCAAGTGTTAATTTAGAAACAGATCTCATTGGAAAATACGTTGCCCGATTTATGGGACATAAAGTTTCAACTCAAGATTCTAAAGAAGACCTTTCCTTAGCTTTTCTAACCGAACACGGTTTTGTTTAGAAATAAATAAATTTGTCGAACACCAAATTTCAAAGGAGTGAATGATCATGTCATTTAATACAATTGAAGAAGCCATCGAAGATATCCGTCAAGGTAAAATGATCGTCATGGTGGATGACGAAGACCGGGAGAACGAAGGGGATTTAGTCATGGCCGCTGAAATGGCGACCCCTGAGTCCATCAATTTTATGGCCACTTATGGCCGAGGGCTTATTTGCGTGCCCATGACTAAAGAGCGAATTCAAGCCTTACAACTCGAACCGATGGTTACTCAGAATACAGACCCTCACGGAACCGCTTTTACAGTTAGCGTGGATTCTTCCGATAGTTCGACGGGGATTTCTGCGTTTGAACGCGCCCAAACTGTAAAAGTTCTTATGGACCCTAACAGCGTACCTAACGATTTGCACCGCCCTGGGCATATCTTTCCACTTCAAGCTCGGGAAGGCGGAGTATTAGTTCGAGCTGGCCACACTGAGGGAGCCGTAGATTTGGCGAGACTTGCCGGATTGAAACCGGCTGGGGTCATTTGTGAGATCATGAATGAAAATGGAACCATGGCACGTGTACCGGATTTACAGCTTTTTGTCCAAAAACACAATCTGAAAATCGTGACTCTTAAAGATCTTATCGCCTATCGCCGTCAGTCGGAAAAGCTCATTGAAAGAGGAGAAACTATCCATCTTCCAACAGATTTTGGCGACTTCCGAGCCGTCGGCTACCTCAGTATTACTGATCAAAAAGAGCACCTAGCTTTAGTAAAAGGCACTGTGAATGACGGAGAACCCGTACTAGTACGGGTGCACTCGGAGTGTCTCACAGGAGATGTTTTCCATTCCCGTCGCTGTGATTGCGGCGACCAGCTTGTAGCAGCCTTAGAAGAAATTGAACATGAGGGGCGCGGAGTTTTGCTTTACATGAGACAAGAAGGCCGCGGAATCGGCCTTTTAAACAAGCTTAGGGCTTACAAACTCCAAGAAGAAGGAAAAGACACCGTTGAGGCAAATCTGGCTTTAGGGTTTCCGGAAGACCTTCGAGATTACGGTGTCGGCGCTCAAATTTTAGCCGACCTCGGCATTTCCAAAGTTCGTTTAATGACTAATAATCCACGCAAAATTGTAGGACTTGAAGGATATGGCTTAAATGTAGTCGAACGAGTTCCTGTAGAAATCCCCTCGAAACCTGAAAACTCACGTTACCTCTGTACGAAGAAGACCAAATTAGGTCATTATTTATCCGCTGTTCAATAACTAACGTTTAAAAAGCTGTAAAAAGATTATCTAAAGAAAACTTGGCTGGCGCCCACGAAGACACTGTCTTCGCACGTATTAGCCTTCATGCAGACACTGTCTTCGCACTTGTTAGCCTTAGCGCAGGCGACTGCCTAGTTGCACTTATGCTGTAGAAAGTATTTAACGAAGTTATACTTTCTGACAGTACAAAAAAGAAAGGATGTTTGGATCTTATGAAAACTTTAGAAGGAAATTTGCTGGCTCAAGAACTTAAAATTGGTATTATTGCTGCTCGTTTTAATGAATTTATCACAAGCAAACTTGTAAGCGGTGCTCTAGATGCCTTACGCCGCCATGGCGCTGTTGAGGAAAATATAGAATTGGCTTGGGTTCCAGGAGCTTTTGAAATTCCACTCGTGGCCCAAAGAATGGCGAACTCTAAGAAGTATGATGCTGTAATTTGTCTTGGAGCGGTTATTCGTGGTGCAACACCACATTTCGACTTAGTCAGTAATGAAGTTAGTAAAGGGATCGCTCAAGTCGGTTTACAAAGCGGAATTCCCGTCATTTTCGGTGTATTATCTACTGACAGCATTGAACAAGCCATTGAACGGGCAGGAACGAAAGCAGGAAACAAAGGTTTTGATGCAGCAATGACAGCCATTGAGACGGCAAATTTATTAAAATCTTTTTAAATTAATTCTTTAAAGTGTTTAACAAGATATGGATGATTGTCCACTAAAAACTCCTTGTCAAAAAGATCAATTTTTATTAGACTCATGAAGAAGGACTTTGACAAATTTTTGACAAGGAGTTGAGTGCCATGTCTTTCCAAGAAAGCGCCATTGAGACGTCTATGCTTGAGGCAGCGCGCTCAGGCAATAAAGAGGCATTGAACCAACTGATCGAACATTATGAACCTGAAGTCCGGATGATCGCTTGTAAATACTTTTTGCCGAGAGCGGATTATGAAGATCTCATTCAAGAAGGACGAATCGCTATTTATAGAGCAGTTCTTGATTATGATGAACGTTTGGATATTCCTTTTCTTCATTTTTTAAGAATGGTCGTAAAACGCAAATTGATTGATAGCATTCGTAAATATACCCGTAATAAACACGTTAATCTAAACAATGCTTATTCCCTTAACAATGTTGTAGCGGAATCTGAGGAAACCAGCTTTATTTCCCTTCTCCCCAACGCTGAAGACCCTGCCACAACGGTTATAGCCAATGAAGAAGCTCGTTCAATCATTGATGAATTAAACCAGGAGCTTTCCAAGCTTGAACGCCTCGTATTTGAACACTATTTTCTTAAGGGATTTAAGCAACGGGAAGTATCCGAGCAGCTGGGACTCCACCCTAAATCTTTAGACAATGCAATCCAACGAATTCGACGAAAAACAGTACTCTATCGATCTCGACAAATGGCTGGTTAAATCAACCACTTGGAGGAAGTTACTGATGCTTTCGTTTTCAAGTTTCGTTTTTTCGTGGCGAATGCGCCTTTCAAAGTTAAGAAACCACAAATTAGCCGTCAGTTTAAGTTTGATTGTCCTTGTTTTAGCAATTATTTTAGGGCCACCTTTGTATTCAGAAAGCTGGCTTGACCCTTTTAGTACCCTTAATGTAGCCAATCGGGAGCTTCACCCCCATGCTATCACGATGGTAGGGATGCTTAATTCTGATGATCCATTTCACCCCTATTACTACACAAACAAAGCTAAGATTAGCGAATTAATGCGTAACTTACAACGCTCTACTCCCATTTCCACATCTGAGATACCCACAAATACGTTGGAGAATCTTAAGATTCAATATTTCACACTCCATAGGGCATCATCCAAATATCATCCAGAGGAAGATTATGCTCTGCAATACTATCCGGACAAAGGGATTGTTCGATTTGGCCAACAGTTATTTCATATCAATGAGGCCACAGTTTATACATTTACTCAAATCACCGAAGGCATGGCTCCAGGATGGTGGAAATAGAACTTCCAACTTAATGAATAATCTTGAAAAATTGTAAAATTCATAATAAAATGGGCTGTAACAATTGGAGACGTTTGTTACAGCCCTTTCCTTTACCTTTGTACTATCAGAAAGTATAAACTTGTGTTATATACTCTCTAAGGTCCCTTCACGCCATCCTTGGCTTCAGGGACACTTGGCCATCCTTGGCCTGCGCATAAGAGCAACTAGGCAGCCGCCTTCGCCAGAGGCTAACAAGTGCGAAGACAGTGTCTTCGGGCGCCAGCCAAGTTTTCTTTAAATGAGATCTTTTAGGCAATGCCACCATTCTGATTAATCAACTTGCTGACCTTACTATGTGCGTTAGTGGCTTCGTTGGCTAATCGTAAGTAGATATTTCTCAGATCACCATGATGAGCCCGCGTAGCCAAGGTCATATAACCCATAGCTGCAGTCGCAGCGTCTTTTTCATAATCATAGAGCATATCCAAATCTGTGAATTGACTCATTCTAAAACCCCCTTTCTATTGCAATTCAGCTATTCCTTTTTTGAAATATCCTATTACGTCTTCCAAACCTTTAGCCTGCTCTTTGAAAAATCCTTTTACAGTAGGGTCTTTGGCCATGTCATAATACATTTGGCATTTTTTCAAAGCTGTTTCGTTTTCAATAATACTTCGCGTCAACATTCCTTGATCTAGAAGTTTCTTCATTTCCATCTCGTTGAGTTGCATCTTGGTCCCTCCTTTTCATTCATTAGAAACTAATTCCATATAACAGTCTCAGGATGTGAAAAAACGCTCAAATTATTCACAAACCTTAAATTTCTATCAAATCAAAGAGGAGGCTTCAAAATTTGGAGATGCCAGATTTTAAGCGAGTCATCCGTGGTTATGAGCCCGAATCAGTCGACCAAGCGTGGACAGAAGCGAATCGTCAATTATCTGAAGCGAATGAGGCAAATAAAGAACTTCGCTTCCAAATTAATAAATTAAAAGAACAAAATTCAGAGTGGGGTAATCGTCTTAAGGACTATGAGGCCATTGAAAAAGACTTGCGAGACGCTTTGCTAAATGCTCAGCGAATCTCCACTCAGGTACGTGAAGAAGCTTCTAAAAATGCAGAAGAGCTGATAGAATCAGCCCGTGCGGAAAGTAAAGCCATCATCAATGAAGCAACTCGTCTTTCAGAACTCAAGGAAACAGAAATCGAGTCAATACTTATTGAAAAAAGGCAATCAGTTATTACCATTGAGGAACAAATACAGGATCTAATTGAGAGAAAGACTAAGCTTCAGGCTCTGGTAGAGCAAAGCATTCAGCATCTGGAGATTGTGCAACGGTTATTGAGGGATTATCCAACGACCATTGAAGGACCGAAGGAATAATATTCTTCTTCTCATTACCATGAGATATGGGAATTTAGAGCGCGCCCAAAGATTAGCAACATTATTGCCAACACTATCCCCCATAGGATTACCCGAGAAGGATTGGAAGAACCCGCTGAAACAGTTTCTTGTTCCTCTTCTCTCTCTAGCCTTAATAAGTTTTCCAACTCGTCACTATCTCCTTCAACAGCGCTTAAAGGCTCTTGAACTAATTCAAGGGCCTTTAAACGTAAATGGCTTGGGACATAAAGATCTACGCCCGCTGTTAATCCATAGGCGATTTTCAAAAAACCTCCAGCTTCCGGATACTTTTTAAGTGATGGGATACTCTCTTGGTTTAATAGAGCGACAATAATATCTGCTTCTTGATCCTGGTTTACACCACAGAGGAACGTCCAATTCTCCTCAATCATTTCCTCACTCACTCCTCTGCAAAACTTAAGCCATCGTTAATCCATAGTCCTTCCAGCGCTGATCAACAAGTTGGATTGTTGCCTCATCAGGAAGCACTTCCCCGGGATAATCAGGTTTCATACGCGCATCAATTAAGATAGATCCGTGATAGATTAGGCTATGCCGGCAAATCTCGGTTTCTGCATAGATATCGTGAGCAGGATCAAAGCGAGTAAAAACCTGCCATAGAAAGCCCGTGGTATCAAGGGCTAAATCAAGGTCATCAACTAAGACAGCTAGGGGCCAATTCTTGAAGTCTTCGCCGAGAAGATGGGGCAAAATCTCTTGAGCAAAGTCTGGTGCCTCTCTAAAAGGAGGAGCCTCCAAAAGCAAGCAGCCAGCACAAAACGGTTTGATGTTAGATATACCGGGCAGGTTTTCACCTCCAAATTGACGAGGCAAATCCCGTTTGGAACTGCCCAATCCAAGCATAATTGCCTTGCTTCCATGATTAAGTCTGCGCCCAGTGTAGTCTAAGGTATCCATGGAGGTTTCATTTAAGATCATGAGATCGGATTCTGGTTCAAAACGCGCGAGTACAGTCTCTAGTAAAGTTTTGAAATTCTTTAAATCAAGTTGGACATCTGTTAGAATTAGGAATTTTGTTAAGGTGAGCTGCCCTTCCCCTAGTATTCTAAAGGCATGAGCTAAAGCCTCCCGTCGGTAGCTTTCCCGAACTATGGCTGCGGCAAGAGCGTGAAAACCAGTTTCAGCATACGTCCAAAGTGCTTTTACCCCTGTCATTACGACAGGAAACATTGGGGATAACAACGATTGTAAGTATTCGCCAATAAAATAATCTTCTTGACGCGGTTTACCCACGACTGTGGCCGGATAAATTGCGTCCCGTCGATGGTAAACAGTACGGACATTAAACACTGGAAAATCGTGAGTTAAGGAATAATAACCATAGTGATCGCCAAAAGGTCCTTCCGGTTTGCGAATATGGGCAGACACGGTACCGCATAGAGCAAATTCGGCTTCGGAGATCAAGGCATGGGGATGGGAAGGGACATTCACTCGGGATAGTTTTTCTCCCATTAAAAAGGAGGTAAAAATCAGCTCCGGTAACATTTCAGGAAGAGGCGCTATCGCAGAAAGAATCAGAGCTGGTGGTCCGCCTAAAAAAAGTGTCGTTGGGAGATCTTGCCCAAGTCGTTCTGCTTCATAATAATGAAAACCTCCCCCTTTATGTATTTGCCAATGGATACCTGTCTGTTGTTGATTATAGATTTGAATTCGATACATACCCAGATTATGTTCTCCAGTTTTAGGGTGCTCAGTGTAGATCAAAGGCAAGGTCACAAAAGGACCTCCATCCTCCGGCCAACTTGTTAATACAGGAAGACGAGTTAGATCCACGGAATTCTCCTGGATCTCTAGAACTGGAGCTTTGTCTGGCTTTGAATAACGCAAGCCACTTTTAGCCAGCGACATGATCCACTCTCTTTCTTGCCAAAGTATCGAGGGTTTCGGAGGGAGCAGGTGATTCAGAGCTGAAACCGCTCGCTGAACAGTTTCTTCCGGTTTAGGCCCTATCGCGAGATCCACTCTTCGTCGAGTACCAAACAAATTCGTGACTACTGGAAAATCGCTGCCTTTAACACGTTTGAAAAATAAGGCTGGTCCTTCGTTCTCAATGACACGACGATGAATCTCAGCAAGTTCAAGATAAGGGTCCACTTCTGCTTCAATCTCAATGATTTGCTTTTCTTTTTTAAGCGTATCAATAAATTGACGTAAATTTTTATGCATAATTCACCTTCTAAAAAGATTTCATGATTAAGGTTAATATTATAGTAGATTTAGCAGGAACTCGGCCACGATTTCTCGATTGATTTTAATAACTTTACAGCTTCCTGAGTAGCACTGTTACAGTTTTGAATAATTTCACGTAATTCCTTCGGATTTAAGTGGTCGGAATGAATGCCTGAAGTAATTGTCACTGGAAGCACGAGTTCCTGGGCCAGTATTTCAGCCGTCGCTCGGCCAACATCAACGTCTTTGTGCCCCGGAACAGGTGTAATATAAACATCCGAACTCCAACCCTCTCCGCTCAAGCTTGGGCGAGGAAGGGCCAGGACAACTCCGCCGACATGTGGTTTTTCGCCCCCAGTTAAAAGGCCTTGGAGGCCATTACCAGTATCAATAAGGGTTAAAAATATCTGACAGCGTCCTTCTCCTTCTTGCCATTGCCACAACTTTAAATGGGCAAGGTTATCTAAGAGCATGGATAATTCCCCCACTTATAACTTTTATGTTCGGCTTCATTATACATTTTGTTCTTTATTATAGACAAGTTTTTGAAACAAAAACATTCAGGGGCTGTCTCAAAAGGAAAAAGGGGCACCACGCTTTAGAAATCTAATTTCTATTCGTGGTACCCCTTATGCTGTTAAACTACTAAACTATAATCTCCCGTGACGTTGTCTGTGTCCACTAAAATCCTTTGTCCATCTTTGATCTCACCTTGTAATAGCTTGAGCGCCACAGGATTCTGAAGGCGTTGTTGAATCACCCGTTTAAGCGGTCTTGCGCCATAGATTGGATCATACCCTTCGTTAGCAAGCTGGTGAAGCGCCTGATCGGTTAATTCCAAGGTTATCTTGCGTTCGCTCAAGCGTTTACGCAAGAGACCCAGCTGAATCTCAATAATTTTTCCAATATGGGAACGATCGAGGGGATGGAAGACGATAACTTCATCCAAACGGTTGAGAAATTCCGGGCGGAAATGCTGTCGGAGTTCTTCATTAATCGTCGAACGGACCTCTTCCTGAGAGGCATTTCGTCGGGACATTTCTTGAATCAAAGGGCTGGCAATGTTACTGGTTAAAATGACGACTGTATTTTTGAAGTTGACAATCCTTCCTTGCCCATCTGTAAGACGACCGTCATCAAGGAGTTGTAAGAGAACATTGGTGACGTCACTATGCGCCTTCTCGGTTTCATCAAAAAGAATGACGCTATACGGCTTACGGCGAACAGCCTCCGTTAATTGCCCCCCTTCTTCATAGCCAACATAGCCGGGAGGCGCTCCGATAAGACGAGCGACCGTGTGTTTCTCCATATATTCGGACATGTCTATCCGAATCAGAGCTTGTTCATCATCAAAGAGAAATTCAGCGAGGGCACGGGCTAACTCTGTTTTACCGACACCTGTAGGTCCTAAGAAGAGGAACGATCCCAGAGGGCGATTGGGGTCTTGCAGACCGGCACGTGCCCGACGTACTGCATCGGAGACTGCTCGCACAGCTTCATCTTGACCGATCACTCGCTGATGTATTCGCTCCTCCATTTGAACCAGTTTCTCCATCTCGCTCTCCATTAGTTTGGAAACAGGAACATGGGTCCATGTGGCTACAATTTCTGCGATATCTTGTTCAACAACTTCTTGCTTCAATAAAGAATTTTGCTTTGACTGCAGTTTTTCCTCCGCATTTTTTAAGTCTTTCTCTAAGCTGGGAATAATTCCGTATTGCAATTCAGCAGCCTTGTTGTAATCCAATTGTTGCTGTGCTTGCTCCATAAGAGTACGGGACCGATCAACTTCTTCTTTGAGTTGTTGAATTTTAGCTAAGATTTCCCGCTCACCCTGAAGCTGAGCCTCAAGCCCCGATCGTTCCTCTTTAAGATTCGCCAGCTCTTCTTCGATTTTAAGCAAGCGTTCTTTGCTGGCCTCATCTTTTTCCTTTTTTAAGGCCTCACGCTCGATTTCCAATTGCATGACTCGGCGTTTAATCTGATCAAGTTCATAAGGATCACTCGTAATTTCCATCCGCATTCTTGCCCCGGCTTCATCGATCAAGTCTATCGCCTTATCCGGCAGAAATCGATCACTGATATAGCGATCCGAGAGTACTGCAGCGGCGATAATAGCTCCATCCGTTATGCGGACTCCATGATGAGTCTCATAGCGTTCTTTCAAACCACGCAAAATAGAGATAGTATCTTCGACACTTGGCGCATCGACCATGATCGGTTGAAACCGCCGTTCAAGGGCCGCATCTTTCTCGATATGCTTACGGTATTCAGCCAGAGTGGTTGCGCCCAGCATGCTTAGTTCACCACGGGCTAGCATTGGCTTGAGCATATTGCTGGCATCCATAGCCCCCTCAGCTGCTCCTGCACCTACAACAGTATGCAGTTCATCAATAAATAGGATAACATCTTCACGATCTTTAATTTCCTTGAGCACCGCTTTTAATCGTTCTTCGAATTCTCCGCGATATTTAGCTCCGGCTATCATGGTTCCAAGATCGAGAGCTATCACTTGTTTATCTTTAATAGCCTCTGGAACGTCTCCGCGAACGATTCTCTGGGCTAAGCCTTCAACAATCGCTGTCTTGCCTACGCCCGGTTCTCCGATTAAGACAGGATTATTTTTTGTTCGTCTGGATAAGGTCTGAATAACGCGGCGGATTATTTCATCCCTCCCAATAACGGGATCAAGGCGACCGCGTTTAGCCTGTTCAACTAAGTTCAGCCCGTATTGTTCGAGAGCGGCATAAGTTCCCTCTGGATTTGGACTTGTTACACGTTGGGTTCCTCTCACCTCACGCAATGCTTGCAGGAGGCTCTCCCGGGTTAAGCCGGCTTGTTTAAGAGCCTTTTCAGCAGCTCCTCCTGATTTCTCCAAGGTAGCTAAAAGGATATGCTCTGTGCTGACGTACTCATCTCCGAAGGTTGACATTTCATCGTGAGCTGCAACCAACACAGTCCGTAAGCGGGGAGAAATGGTAATCTGGACGTTCCCACCGCTTATCCGCGGGAAACGATTAATTTCTTGCCGCATCGTTTGAATAAGGGCACCAACGGCCATATTTAATTTCGCTAATACTTGAGGAACGACACCATCTCCTTGCTCCAAGAGAGAGAGCAAAAGGTGTTCGGGCTCAACTTGGCTGTTCCCGTTGCGTTCCGTCATTATTTGAGCTTCAGCGATCGCTTCTTGGGACTTTTGAGTAAATCGATTGGTATCAAAGGACATTTTCTCACACTCTCCTCTCAAGTACTGACATGATATTGAATAATAATTCTAGCTTATCCCTCGTTTTTGGGCCAATTCACGCAATGTAGCAAGCTCTTGTTGGTTCAGATCTCCAGGTAACACGATCGACAACTCTGCAAAAAGAGCTCCATATTGGTTCGGTTGTTCCAAATTCGGCATTCCTTTTCCTTTCAGACGGAATTTTTTGCCGCTTTGCGACATGGGCGGGATCTTAAGAAGGACCTCTCCTCCGAAGGTTTGAACACTGACCTCTCCGCCTATGATTGCTTTATAAAAATTAACAGGGCAGGTTACTTTTAAGTCGTCTCCATCCCGTGTAAAGCGTGCATCTGAGCTTACTGTAATAGTTAAATAGAGATTTCCTGCAGGACCACCAGAAATTCCAGGGCCGCCTTGACCTGCTAACCGCACTTTGGAACCCGTCCGTACACCCTTGGGAATCTTAGCCTCAATTTGTTTTTCCCCTGTTCGAACCACTCGTTTTGTTCCGTGGTAAGCCTCTTCCAGGGTTACTTGTACTTCCACTTCAAGATCTTGTCCGGCTCGAGCTTTTACTCCTGCAGAGCTCCCACCAAATCCGAATCCTTGCCCTCCACTCCCTCCAAAAAGGGTCGAGAAGAAATCCGAAAAGCCATCGGTACTGTGGAATCCCCCGAGCGAGCCGAGCCGCCAAATATTTCAGCGAATTCTTCGGGTGACATAGTATAGGTCTGCTGTCCTCCCGCTCCGGGATTTGCCTGCCATCGACCCCAATCAAAATCTCCACGTCCTCCACGGGTTTGCCATTGTTGATAATCCTGCCTCAGTTCATCATATTTTCGCCGTTTCTCAGGATCGCTGATCGCTTGATATGCTTCAGTAACCTCTTTGAACTTGGCTTCCGCTGCTTTATCCCCGGGATTCACATCAGGATGATATTTTTTGGCAAGCTTTTGATAAGCCTTCTTGATTGTTTTTTCATCCGCTTCAGGAGAAACCCCCAAGCTTTCGTAGTAATCTTTAAAATCCATAGTTTCACCTCAAATGCTCATACTCTTAGCCCATTTTAATTTATAAGTTAGTTTACCCTACTCAGCGTTGCGAGTCTGGGATATATTGGTTTTATTTTTCCTTGACAATTAGATTATATTCTCTTTTTTGACGAAGGTCAATAATGGTCAGATATTTTTTTAAGAATTATTAGTTAGGAAACTATCTCTAATAGTAAAGAAAAAAGGTAAGTATTTGGAAATTAGTTGCCAAATACTTACCTGGATTAGGAATTCTTCCATGTAAAGAGCAGCTAAGCTCTTGATCATCCCCATAACTGGAGGAGCTTTCGATGAATAATAAACGTAACCGGTGCCTGGCCTGGTTGCTCACCGTCAATATCCAAAAGTGCCTTCTCCTCAGAACTAATAGCTACAGAACCTCCGCGTCGCTCTGTGACACCAGGAATCTTGAGATGCTCGCCTCTATAAATCTTTGGCAAATGCTTTAATAATGTCCAGGTGGAGAAATCACCTAAAATAATAACATCGAAAAATCCATCATCAATTTCTGCGTTTGGCGCAATCATCATGCCTCCGCCAAAATATCGTCCGTTCGCTACCATGATGCTGTTGAGTCGTCCTTCGATACGATCCTTGCCGTCTATAACACAAACCATGTTTTTATTACGGTAATGCAAGATACTCAAGATTGCACCTAATAAAAATGATAATTTCCCACCGAGCAATTTGTTCTGCTGATTAACACGAGCAACCGTCTCCCCACCCAATCCGACATCAGCAACATTTAAGAAATAACGCTGAGCTTGTTCGCTTTCACTCTTAAATTGAACTTCTCCAACATCAATGCTCCTTTTATAACCCTGGCGAAGGATTTTCAAAAAACCCTCGATTCCTTTGGGCATCATGAGAGATCGAATGAAATCTCCGCCTGTACCGTGCGAAAGAAGAGCAAGATCAGCATTGGAATTAATCAGGTGACCGTCGGAGAAGAAGCCATTAACGACTTCGTTCATAGTTCCGTCTCCTCCAACAGAAATAATATGTTTATACCCTGCTTGCAAAATTTTCCGTGTAAGATCCGTAGCATCGCCTGGTCCGGAAGTGTATTCAAACTCGACAGAATACCCTTCATGCTCCAACCGTTTTAAAAATTCGGGCCACCGTTTCCCTGTACAGCCACCTGCTGAATGCGGGTTTACAACGGCATACCAAGCTCCCTCATCTAACATCCTTTAGTCTCCCTTTTGGCTAGATCTTGTCGCAGAAATGCATTCATCTAACTTAACTCGGGAGAATTCGACGCTAATTGTACAATATCCTTTAATAAGGATAACCGGATTCACGAAATCGTTGCAAGAGTTTCTCCTGATGGCTATAGTTTTGTGTCTCCAAGGTCATAGTAACTCTAACGTAACGTAACGGCACACTTAAATCATACCGCACTTGCTCAACCGTAACGACATTAGCCTGTTCTTCCGCTACGAGATTCAATAATTTTTCCAAACTCCCAGGCTTATCGGGAAGAACTGTTCGCACGACCATTGAACGCCCTATCGTACGCAATCCACGTTCGATAATCTGGGCCAGGAAATTGACATCTATGTTTCCGCCACTCATCACTAACACAGTTTTTTGCCCTGCAAGATTCACTTTACCCTGCAGTGCAGCGGCAAGGGCAACTGCTCCTGCCCCTTCGGAAATGCCTTTAGCTCTCTCAAGGAACGTAAGAATAGCAGCGCTGATTTCATCTTCAGAGACTGTTACGATATCATCGACCCAATGTTTAATATGTTCAAAGGTTAGATTTCCAGCCCGTTTGACTGCAATCCCATCGGCGATAGTATTGGCAGTTTTGATCGTCAGTGGATGCCCATGTTTCAGAGCATCTCTCATAGATGCGGCCTCAGAAGCCTGAACACCAAGAACTCGCACCTCTGGCTTAAGACTCTTAATGGCTACGGCAATTCCGGAAATCAACCCTCCGCCACCGATTGGCACAAGAACCGTATTCACTTCCGGCAGATCTTGGAGAATTTCTAAACCGATTGTTCCTTGACCTGCCATGACATCCAGATCATCAAAGGGATGTATAAACTTTGCGCCTGACTCAACTTGGATTTCTTTGGCTTTTTCATAAGCATCATCATAAACATTGCCATATAGAACCACATTTGCTCCATATCCCTTCGTCGCTTCTACCTTTGTCAGCGGTGCTCCGACGGGCATGACTATCGTGGCCGGAATGCCCCTTCGTGAGGCGGCTAGAGCCACTCCCTGAGCGTGATTTCCAGCGGACGAAGCTAAAACACCGCGGCTCTTATCTTGAAGGGTGAGCTTAGAAATTTTATTGGCGGCCCCACGCACTTTAAAAGATCCTGTTTTTTGCAAGTTCTCTAACTTAAGATAGATTTCTGAAGATGTCAAGCTGCTAAAACTGCCGGAATAGTCTAGAGGCGTGTGTTGGACTAAAGAGCGAATGTTCGTATAAGCTTCTTGAATCTGAGTCAATGTTAATGTGTTCATTATTACTAATCCTTTTTTCTTTTTTTCAGAAATAAGCAGACACTAGACAAGAGATAATGTCTCACGCTGTGTCAAAGATTAGTATGTACCTCTGCTTATGGTTTATCCAAATGTTAAAGGGGTGATCCTTCAACACAAAAGGTTGTGTTGACAGGATCACCCCGGATATACAAGCGTTTTATTGGGAACGGATTGCGGAAATTCGGTTCATAACATCCCCTCTTATTTGGCGGAGAGATTCTTCTGCTTCTGAGAAGGTGCTTGCCTTGACAGAAAAATAGAACTTGATTTTTGGCTCTGTGCCAGATGGACGAACCATGGCAAATCCGCCTCCCTCAAAGGAAAACCTCAGAACATTTGAACGAGGAAGGGTTAGAGGATATGATTCGCCTGTCAAGAGATTCCTGCCAATTTGACGTTCATAGTCATCAATCGTAACAATCGGGATGCCACAAAGTTCGGAAATTTCTTCTTGACGCAGTGAGTCCATAATCCGCTCCATCTCTTCGTGACCTTGTAAACCTTCTAAAGTGATGGATTCCTGGGAATCAAGAAAATAACCAAATTTCTGATAAATACTATCCAAAACTTCAAAAAGATTGCGTTGTTCAATCCGCTGATAATAGAGAGCTGCTTCTGCCAGAAGAACAGCGGCAACGACCCCATCTTTATCACGAACAAAGTCTCCGGCCAAATAGCCGTAACTTTCTTCAAAACCAAATTGAAAGGTACCCCAGCCACCATCTTCCATCTCTTTTTCTTTTTCGGCAATGAATTTAAAACCGGTTAAGACATTTTCTACGGCAACTTGGAAAGATTGAGCAACTAAATCGGCCAAGTCTGTAGAAGCCACCGTTTTGATGATCGTTGCATTTTGAGGAAGGATTCCTAGGTCCTTTTTTTGAGAAAGAATGTAATAGGTTAATAATACTCCGATCTGATTACCAGTAAGCTGAATATAATTTCCATTATTGTCCCTTAAGACTACGCCTAGGCGATCAGAGTCCGGATCCGTCGCTATAAGCAGCTCTGCATTCACTTTCTGTCCATAGCTGCGTGCTAAATCAAAGGTTGTAGAGATTTCAGGGTTCGGATATGGAACCGTCGTGAAGTCGGGATCGGGCAATTCTTGTTCACGGACTACCGTAAGAGAACTAAAACCTAACTCGGTTAAAGCCCTGCGCACAAGTTTATTTCCTGCACCGTGCAAAGGAGTATAGACAATAGAAACTTCTTTTCCGTACTGGGCGTCAAGATTAGGATGAAGGGCAAGTTCTTTTACTCTTGAAAGATAGCGGTTATCAATCTCTTCCCCAATTATCTGGAGCAGACCTTGTCTTTTAGCCTCATCATGGTCCATTGGCTCGATGCCCAGCCAACTCTCACGAGCTTCAATACGGGCCAGGATTTCATCAGCTTTGGCTGGAGGAACTTGACCACCATCTTCCCAGTAAACCTTATAACCGTTATAGGCTTTGGGATTGTGGCTGGCTGTAACGACGATTCCTGCAATCGTTCCAAGTTCCCGAACCGCAAAAGATAACTCAGGGGTGGGCCGCAAGGCATCAAACAAATAGGCTTTAACTCCATTTTGGGCCAGAATTAAGGCAGCTTCAAGGGCAAAGTCTGATGAGAACTTGCGGGAATCGTAGGCGATCACGACCCCATGCTTCATTCCATCGGGGCCATGATCACAAATATACTCTGCTAAACCTTGGGTCACTTTCCGAATAACGTATTTATTCATCCGATTTGTCCCTGCAGCCATAATTCCCCTTAGGCCGCCTGTACCGAATTCTAAATCCTTATAAAAACGATCCTCAATCTCTTGCTGATCGCTGGTTTGTCTTAATTCCTGTCGCGTCTCTTCATCAAAGTAGGGATTTTCTGACCATATTCGATAGCGATCTTGAAAACTCATACTAAACATATTCCTCCTTCAATACTCAATCTACGTTGGATAATGTTCCCTATTAGGTGAGTATAGCATACTCCAACAGGTTAGAACAGCTCGAACGTCATCGGTATCCCTCAACCTATGTTAGATAACCTATGAGGAATTTCCAGCCAGCAGAACGATAATAAGACCTAAGTTTCAATTGAAACTCTTTTCTCATCCCAAATACAAAAGCGAGCTTCTTAAATAATAAGAAACTCGCTTTCAGATTTGGTTCCTGAATGAATCTAAGTCTATCAGGTTACAATTGAGGATTAGAATTCGGGTCAAAATACCGCTCCCTTTCTGTAACTACTTATCCTTCTTCATGAACTGGCCTTCGAGTCTTGGGTGACCTTATTGATTCAAGCCCAATCGACTCTAAAATTGCATTGATCATAAGTTGTTCTTTTTGCGTCATAAAATTCTCCTTTCATTAGAAAATAGATTACTATACTAGTATATACTTTTTTTCCAACTATTACAAGACTTTTTAAAACTCCCTCATTTAGATAGAGACGTCTCAGCAATCGTAACGAAACGACCCATATTTCCTGAAATCACCGGACCTTAACAATATATGACGGCGACGGCAGGATTATACCAGTTCAATACACATTTCATACTGCTGAGCATTAGGTTTAATTCCCTTGACCCTAAGAACTGCTACAATCCAATCTTCCGGCTGATTGATCAGGGAAAACCCTTGACTGCGAATATGAAATGCTATCGAGATAATCTCTTCGGCACCAATTGCAGTCGAGCCCCAGACATCGAGCAAAGGAGCATTTTTTTTGGGTGAGATAAGGATTCCTGCGGTTCCTTCTGAATTTATTAAAGCCGTTGTCTTACCATAACGTTCCAAATATCCCTGACGGCGCTGCCAAGCCGGATTAAATGATGCCCGCTTACGATTTTCAAAGTATTCAGGCAAGAGAACTTGTTTAATGGGACTCGTTTTGGTGAGTTGAGCCGAAATATTCATTTCAGCACCGATACGAAATATTTGAAGTTGACGTATGTTCGTAAAACCAACAGTCTGATAAACTTTCTGGGCATGATTCTGAGTTAGAACCTCTAAATAGACTTTTTTAAGTCCGCTGCGCGCAGCTAAGTCCAACTGAGAACGCATCAACGGGGCAAAAAGACCTTTCCCTCGATAATTTGGATCAATGCACGTCCCGGCAATCCAGCCCTCATCATTACTTACCGCTAACAAAGCAAACCCCACTATTTGATTTTGGGTACAAATTGCAAGGGAATTCGCTAAAACTACTTGACCAAGTTCCAGCCAGAACCTCATATGTTCTCGGGTATAAGCCATATCGTAATAGTACCCTTGCCAACAACGGTTCCATATCTCCACCAAGTCATCTATGTTAACGTTTTCCAATGTCATTAACCTAATAGTTTCCATAATTTAAACTCACTTTTCTTTTTAAAGATTTCTAACCTTCAAACCCAGAATAGTTCTCTATAATTAACGAATTTCCTGCTTAAAGTTTAAGAGATTTTACAAAATGAAATAGGCTGATATCATATAGGAGAGATCATTTATTTTTGATAATAATGGTAAGATATGTTCGTGAAATGAAGAAAGGCGGCTAAACAATGCAAACTTCCAATATAACCACTGAGGAACTTGAATTTTCCCAAGAACTGCTTCAGTTCATCGACGAATGCCCCTCACCTTTCCATACTGTAGAAAGTATCAAAAAAATACTCACACCGATCGGTTTTACTGACCTTAACCCGGAAGAAAAATGGTCATTAGTCCCCGGGGGAAATATTTTGTAACTCGCAATAATTCGGCAATCATTGCTTTTACCATCGGCTCTGGAGAGCTGGAGACTTATGGTTTTCATCTTGTCGGCACGCATACAGATAGTCCGAGTTTTCGAGTTAAGCCTCTACCGGAGATTTTGCAGGAGGGATACCTCAAACTAAATGTCGAGACCTATGGCGGACCAATTCTTAATACTTGGTTAGACCGCCCCCTCTCTTTAGCTGGTCGTGTCATCCTGCGCGGAGCCTCTCCTTTCCGCCCACAAAGTAGACTTTTCTGCAGTGAGCGCCCCTTGCTCGTTATTCCCAATCTGGCAATTCATATGAATCGAAAAATAAACGAAGGTATCGAATTGAACAAACAAAAAGACCTCCTCCCCTTACTGACTCAAATCCGAGAGGGTTTGCAAAAGGAAGGGATCCTCGTTGAACACCTCGCCGAAACGTTGCAATGTTCAAAAGAGGATATATTAGATTTTGATCTTTTCCTCTATGACACTCAAAAGGGGTGTTTTGTTGGCCTGCAAAAAGAGTTTATCTCTAGTGGACGACTCGATGATTTGGCCATGGTCCATGCAGGGATTTCAGCTTTAATCAAAGCGAAATCAGCTCCAGTTACACAAGTGTTAGCCTGCTTTGACCACGAGGAATGTGGCAGTACCTCGAAACAAGGCGCAGCTTCTCCATTTTTAGCAAATGTTCTCAAGCGAATTCTCCTAGCGTTGAAAAAAGACCCGGAAGCATACTACCAGGCCATGGCACGTTCTTTCTTTATTTCAGCAGACATGGCTCATGCCCTTCATCCCAACGCAGGGGAAAAGCATGACCCAATACATCATCCTATCCTCAATGGTGGTCCCGTCATAAAATATAGCGCCAACCAGAGTTACACCACAGATGCAGAATCTGCGGGTATTTTCACCTCACTTTGCCTAAGCGCTGATACTCCTGTACAAAAATTTGTCAATCGTTCTGACGAACGTGGTGGATCAACGATTGGTCCTATCACAAGCACACACCTTGATTTTCGATCTGTGGATATTGGAAGCCCAATTCTAGCCATGCATTCAGTACGAGAACTAGGTGGTGTAAAAGACCACTTAGCTATGGCCAATGTCTTTACTAAATTCTACGAAACCCTATAAAGGTATAAACTTAAAGCTGCTTACCATACAATCATTCAAAATGAAGTGATGAAACGTTGCTCTGAAGGAATAATTTCGCGTGATCACGATGTACTGCCATGATCTGGTCGCTTGTAGAATTAAGTGGGATGAAAACCGCCACGACCTCCTCAAAGTCATATATTCTTTTTCCAGTCGACTGGCAGACTAAATAACCATTCTGATTAAATATCTCTTCGAGTCTTAACATACCTTGGATACGTTTCGGCATTGTCTCATCACCAAGAGACTTCAAATCCCATCATCTCCTATCTCGCTGAAATCTAAGATTGTATCAATAACTTATGCGTTTCAGGATTTGTTTATTATGGTGGGGCAGTTTTAGAAGATCCCCATCTTCTGGATAACTTCAGGTAAATTTTTACTTGGAAATAACGTTTAATAATTGACTTATATTTCTATTTTAGTTATACTTAATTAAACTCGTTCGTACTTGTGGATTTGCACAGACCTTCTCGATTGCCTCAGGCTATGGGAAGATTTTTCTGAACTTCCCATGTAGCGGGTAATAAAAATCGTGGAGGTATTTATGTTCAGCGACAAAATTTTAAGTTGTAAGGAATGCGGTCGTGAGTTCGAATTTACTGCATCTGAACAGGAGTTCTATGCTGAGAAAGGGTTTACCAATGAACCCGGTCGTTGCCCTGAATGTCGTGCTGCTAGAAAAGCACAAAATAGAAATAGCGGTGGTGGTGGATATTCCCGCCAACCACGTGAAATGTTCCCTGCTGTCTGTGCCACTTGCGGAAAGGAAACCACTGTACCATTTCAACCATCTGGTGATAAACCGGTATATTGCCGAGACTGCTACCAACCGCGTTCACGCAGTAACTGGTAACCAGCTGCGAACTCAATAACATCGAAAGACCTTTCTAGTCAGACTAGAAAGGTCTTTTATTTTAAATAAACTTCTTACTTTAGACAAGTTGAAAACATACGAAAGGAATGTTCATAAGCCTACTTATTCTTATACCAGATTGTATGAATTTAGTCCCTTAGAGGTTGTTGGCGAACATCAAGTTGAATGAGTTCATGATAAAGTTCTTTTCGCCGGTCTGCTAGAAAAAAACTATCCCGCATGGAAGCCCGGTCGAAGCGACGTACTCGATTAATTCGCTCTGCAGAAAGAGTAGCTGTAACTATACCTTGTCCCATTAATTCTGATGGGGTAATTTGATCAATCACTTCTCCTTTGGGACCGACGACTAAAGTCCCGCCGCTAAACTCTTTATTTTTACCGTTGCTTCCTATCAAATTACATGCTCCAAGGTACACTGAGTTATCATAGGCTCTCGCCCCAAGATATCTTAGCCAAATCTCTTTACGATCACCAGCGATTATCGGTGAGGCATGCGGTGCAAAGATAAGTTCAGCACCCTTTAGAGAATAGATGGCAGCCATTTCCGGAAAATGCCAATCCCAACATATTCCTACTGCAAAACTAGTACCATGTGCCGTAAAAATCGGAAACTTGTCACCGGGAGAAAAAAAATCTTGTTCACTCCGACCTAAATGAACTTTCCGATAAACCATATCCTCTTGTCCCGGAGATAAAATTACTTGGGAAATGTAAGGCTTTTTCTTATCTACATCTTGTTCTACCAAACCTACTAATAATGTGATTTTTAGATCTTCTGCACACTCTCTCAAACGGGATATTCTTGAACTTTTGAGAGAATCACCAATTTCCGAAGCATCTTGTGGCGAATAACCATCTAAGGCACATTCAGGAAAGCATAAAAAAGAAATTTCCTGCTGACTAGCGACCTGTGCAAGATGTGCTATTCTCATATAATTAAGCTCGCTCTCTCCAACATGAGATTCCATCTGAACTAGGCCTATCCGACAGTCTTGTTTCATTTTATATACCTCGTCTTCCAACTCATTATAAGCCAGTAAATAAATTGTCGTTAATCTTTATTCACTCGATATTATCCAATTCATTATAATCCCTGCTAAGAATATTCGTTAATAATCTATGATCATGAAGTAAATCAATTAACAGGCGTTCATCTTTAGTCTGAGTTGTTTGGGTAGCCTGAGCATTCGTAAGAATACTTAAGGGTCGATAAACTGGGGCATCCTGTATCTTCAAAGATTTGAAGATTTTCTGATCGCATTCACGACGAACCGTAAGTGAAGAAATAATCGTGATGCCTAGACCTGCAGCTACGACTTCCTTAATCGCCTGGGTACTCCCTAATTCCATACTGATATTTAATTGATCAGGATCAAGCCCTCTCTCTTTCAGAGCCATTTCCATAACTCTGCGCGTTCCAGAACCGTCTTCGCGGGTCACTAAACGTTCGTGAGGCAGTTCAGCAAGAGTTATGCTTTCTCTCGAAGCCCAAGGATGAAAATACGGAAGTACAACCACTAACTCATCTTCCCAGAATTTTTCGACATATAAATCTTTATGCCGAGGAACAGGCCCTTCAATCAATCCAATATGAATCTTTTTTTCTAGAACATCTTGAGAAATCGAATCAGTGTTAGCAATCTTAACCTTGAAATCTACGTCAGGATGATTCCTGTATAAATATGCCAAAATATTAGGAAGAATATATTCTCCTATCGTTAGCGTTGCCCCTAAATAAATAAGTCCCCTACGACCCTTGGATAGAGCACTGATTTGTTCTTTGGCATTTAAGAGGATATCTAGAACACTTCGAACGTGTGTGTAGAATATTTCCCCCTCTTTCGTAAGGGTTACACCTTTGTTGGTTCTGTCGAAAAAGCGAGCACCATATTGATTCTCTAAGTTCTGAATCTGCAAACTAATACTAGGTTGGCTCATATGGAGTTTCTTCGCAGAGAGCGTAATGTTTTTAGTTTCTGCCACTTCTTTAAATACAAGAAAGTGTTGTTCCATGATGGTTATTTCTCCCTCCTAGATCTTATATATCAATAAAGATTCTTCGCCAATCACTTACGTTAGTTTGAACAAGATAAAAATTATGCAAGATGGCTATCGCATATCTTTATAATACCATTCGCAGAAAGATTCCGCCAGACAATCAATCTATCTTTTCCTAAATGAATTATCAAAAGCACCGAATTTAAAGACTCCGCATTACATTAGCTCTGCGGAGTCTTTTATAATTCTTAGACCAGTAAGATAGTTAAATCAAACAAAACGATTCGTATCAAACACTCATTTAAATGCGGAGAATCCTCAGCAATTTCATGTTTAAAAGCAACTTAATTTTGTCCGGCAACTTTTTCAATAGATGCCCATTTCGTTTGGTTGTAAACCGAAGCTAGATGAACCATTCGTTCGGCCCAAATAGGGCACCCTGAGGCATGAAGGTGATTATAAGAGGCGAAGACATTCTTATAACAGATTCCATCATGCTGTCCATCAATACCATGTCCGCGTTTAACATGCAAGCCAAATTTTATATCAGAGGATAAGTTCATAATTCGCGAATTATGAAACTCATGTCCTTTTATTTCCGTATCTTTTTCAAACCAGGGCTGCCCCTCGTTGACTTGCATCAAGGTATAGCCATGACCTTGTGGTTTAGGTTCCATTTGTGTATCAAAAGGAAGTAATCCAACCATCTCGTAGGTTCGAGAAGCGGTGCGTATAGAGCGTCCCAAAAACATTAACCCTCCACATTCGGCATATATAGGGAGCCCCTTTTCACCATAACTTCGGATTTCTTCACGGATTGTCTTGTTTTTTTCTAATTCTGCAGCGAAAATTTCCGGAAAGCCACCACCTATATAGAGAGCATCCAAATCGCTCGGAAGTTTACTGTCACGAAGAGCCTGAATGGGAATAAGATCAGCCCCCATTTGTTTTAAAGCCTCTAGATTTTCAGGATAATAGAAACTAAAAGCAGCATCCTGGATTACCCCAATTTTCGGCGATACGTTCTTTGATTTAAGCGCAAAATTATAATTAAGCGGCGACTTTTCAGAAATACATGGTAGTTCGAGAGCTCTATGAGCCAATTCAAGGATTAATTCCAAGTCAACATGCTTTGCAATCACGTCAGCGAAGTAATCCAGCAACTTGTCCGTTTCATTAAATTCTCCACTGGTAACCAGTCCAAGATGACGATCTGGAATGGTTAACTTTATATCTTTAGGGATTGCCCCAACTACCGGAATTTTACAGAATTCTTCAATAGCTTCTCGAGCAATTTTTTCATGACGATTCCGGGCAACTTTATTAAGAACTACACCAACTATTTGTACCTCAGGGTCAAAGTGTTGATAACCCATAACCATAGCGGCGATACTACGCGTCATACGAGTTGCATCCACAACTAGCAATACTGGAGAACGAGTTATTTTAGCAATCTCTGCAGTCGAGCTGCTTCCTTTCAGATCTGACCCATCATATAGACCCATCGCGCCTTCTATAAGGACAAGGCCCTTGTCCTTGGAATGATCCAATACGGACTTACATATCTGATGATGGTTCATAAAATAAGAGTCCAAATTTCGACTAGTGTTCCTCGCCGCAACAGAATGCCAATTCGTATCGATATAATCCGGTCCCTTTTTGAAAGGCTGAATCTTGAAACCTTGATTTGCAAAGGCTCTTAATAAACCTAAGGTGAAGGTTGTCTTTCCACTTCTCCCTTGCGGTGCCCCAATAACTAAGCGTGGAACGTTTAAGTCACTCTGCTCTATTTTAACTGATGTACTTTCTGACAACGGCAACATATCATCCACACCTTTCGCGAGCAATTTGTTATTAGGATACCGTGGGACATCATGGATGAAAATTGACCATCCATCTTCCATACCCGAGTATGCTTGATCGAATAATCAGCAGAAACAGAGGGCATGGGAGAAGGATGGTCATGGTTTAAACTGAAAGTCAGGATGTGATCTCGTCGATCATTCGTCTATTCATTTGGAGTTTGGACTTTTCCTTTTAGACAAATATAGGTGGTCGTAATATAGAGGTATTCAACAAGATCCTCAGCTGTTAGTTCTTTTACGGCATCATCTACATCGCTTTTTTTCTCCCCGATGGCTACCGCAACGTCTCTACTTTTAGCTTTTTGAACTTTCGCAAGGTACTCAAGAATTTTGGCCTTAATTTCGGGGTTCGCAGGACCTCTTCCCATAAGGCTATACCCCCTTAATTTTATTTTGCAAATGATTAGAACTTGAATCCAGCAGCAGTACGGAATGTCTCTCTCGCAAAGATATAATCATCAATAAGCATCTCCGAGAAAGGAAGTCCGCTTAAGCTGAAGAATCTTTCCCAACCAATGCGCTCAATCCACTCGCCTAAACGTTCGCCTTTATTAGCATTTGCAATCCAGAGTTCAAGAATACTACGAATAGCTTCTGTAACTTCTGGCCAACGAGGAGGATTGTTTGGAAGGAACGGAATAACCATGCGTGAAAAGCTCGGTGCAGTACGTGCATTGGAAACTTTTCCTCCGATGAGAATAGCAATTCCATCATTTCTTGGATCATAAATTTCCATAGCCGGTGACATCGTGTAGCAGTTTCCGCAATACATGCATTTATCTTCGTTAACGATAACGCTCTTGTTCTTCGGATCTGGACGAATAGCACCAGTTGGGCAACTTGCTACAAGTGTAGGAATTTCGGTAGTTTTACGCAGTTTCTCGTGGTCAATACGAGGAGGAGTACGGTGAACACCAACAATTCCAATGTCACTGCAGTGTGTGGATCCGCACATGTTTAAGCAGCATGCTAGACCCATTTTTAATTTTGCAGGAAGTTTCATAGTATTAAAATACTCATATAAGTCATCCATAACGGCCTTAACAACACCCGAAGCATCAGTTGCAGGAGTATGGCAGTGTACCCAACCTTGAGTATGGATGATATTGCTGATAGAAGCACCTGTACCACCAACAGCATATCCTTGAGCATTTAATGTTTCGAGGAGAGGATTTAGTTTTGACTCATCGGATACTAAGAATTCTACATTGTTACGTGTTGTGAAACGCAGGCAGCCATCACAGTATTGGTCAGCAATATTACAAATGTCACGGATAAAATCAATGCTCACCAAACGAGGAGAACCTACACGTACACTGTAAAGTGCAGCGCCGCTTTCGGCAACGTGTTTGAGTACACCTGGTTGTGGGATCTCATGATATTGCCATTTTCCATAGTTTTCTAAAATTGCAGGAGGAAGCATCTCTTTATAATTAGGAGGTCCTTGGTCTAATTTTGCCATGATTATCCACCTCTCGTAAGCTACTTATTTTTAATTAGAGTTTCGATCCATCAAGAGCAGTCCCAGACTTATCAAGGTCATCTTGTTGCCAGAACACATATGGGTTAGCACGTGGACGTAAGACTTGTTGCGGTACCGGTGGGATTTCAACTTCACGCAGGAATTTGCCCATTCCAAGACGGAAGATTGTTTCACCGATACGTTCACGGGACTTACCGTTTTCATCCCACCATTCCCAAATACGACGAACAACATCTTTAAATTCTTCAAAATCATTTTCAGGATCCATTTTGATGAAAGGCACGATAACTGAGGACATGAATGCAGATTGAACGATTGTCGACTTACCACCGACTAAAAGACTTGCGCCTCTTTCTTTACCAGCTTTAACAGCTTTAGGCATCATGTTGATGCAGTGCATACAGCGTGTGCAATCTTCAGCAACAACAGAAAGCTCTTGAGTCTCCTTGTTATAAGTCAGGCACTTGGTTGGACATTTGTCACAAACCTGACCCTGAATATCAAAGTTTTTAGCAGCATATTCTTTTACTGCAGCTTGATTAAACTGGATCGAGTCACGCCATGTTCCGATTACAGAGATATCGGCACGAGCAATTGCTCCAGTGCAGTCATTAGCGCAACCTGAGAATTTAATTTTGCTCTTATATGGCCACATTGGACGATGTAACTCATCCATGAATTCATTCGTAATGTTATAACAAGCCTCAAGAGTGTCATAACAAGCATACTCGCATCGTCCTGGTCCTACGCAGCAGTTAGTGGTTCTCAGGCAGGAACCAGATCCGCCCAAATCAAAACCTGCTTCACTATACTCATCGAAGATAGTTTGAATATCCTCTGTTTTACAGCCAAGTAAAATTACGTCCCCGGTAGAACCGTGCATGTTGGTTAAGCCACTGCCATATTTCTCCCAAATATCACAAATGGTACGAAGTGTTTTCGTGTTGTAGAAAAATCCTGATGGTTGATTAATACGGACTGTGTGGAATTCAGCAACATTTGGATAGGTTTCTGGCTCATCGACATAACGACCGATAACGCCACCGCCATAACCTCTAACTCCTACAATTCCACCGTGTTTCCAGTGTCCTCTGTGCTCCACATAAGATCTTTCCAAGACTTGGAGCAATTCGCCTGCAGATTTGCTTTTAACTGCAGCACGTTTCATTTCCGTCACAAAACTGGGCCATTTCCCTTTTTCCAGTTCGTCCAGTAGCGGCGTTTTCTTTTCGGTCATTGCACACCCTCCGTCTTTATAATTTATGAGGTTTTTTTACATTTCACTAATAGTGATAGCACCCGTCGGACAAACAGAAATGCAGCTTTCACAACCCATGCATTCTGATTCGTCGCCGATTACTTGTGCTTTGTCATCACTAAAGCCAAGCAGGTGAGCTGGGCATCCTTCGGTACATGAATTGCAACCAGAGCACTGATCTTCATCAATTGATACGATAAACACTAATTACACCTCCTTAACTTAAAAGAGAAGTATCAAAAAAAAGGACATTGTGAGGATTATTAGGAGAAAATCTTCTTGTGTAAATTAACACTAGTTCATATTCTTAATTTAACACCTTGTATTCTATCCGTACAATACATAATCACGATTGTACAATATGCAAAACTGATTATAATTCATATCACAAAATTTGACTTAAATATACATCACTTGACTAACTATCAATAGCTGATGTCAAAGTGGTATTAGCCCGAACTGAATTTTCAGGCCTCCTCTCCCTAGGGTTCGTGGGATGTTTCGGCAAATGTCCTGGGAACGTATGTTCCTGAAGCAGGCGCAAAACGCGCTTAAACTTCGACTTTAGGTAACCACCACGGTCATTTTTGTCTTTTCAATTTATCTAATTATAGTGTAACATTAAATATTTAAATTTCAACTAGATTATGGACCATCTCAAGTAACTGAAATGGCCCATAAAAATCCAAGGATCAACTTCTGTCTTTTATTCTAAAAATTCGAGGAAAGGCTTCTTCATACTTACTAATGCATTTACCATGAGTTCAACTAAACCGCCATATTGAAGGTTGTATTTTTCTGTTGCCTCAAAATGCTCTAGAATAGCCCTCATAGCTCCTTTACAGTTCGAACAGGGTGCGCAGATGTATTTAGGTAAAGAAGCGTCTTCCATGACTCCCTTGAAGGCTCCTAGAATTTGGTTGAATTTCATGCGTGAAGCTACATTATCTCTAAACTGAGGGAAATTGTGCGAGTTCATAATAGCGAAGCCGCTGCCTCCGCCACAACAATAGTTATTAACCCCATGAGGCGTCATTTCTCTAAACTGCGGGCATATTTCCTTTAAAACATTTCTCTGAGGCTCAACGATTCCCATTTGACGCACAACGTTACAAGGATCGTGGAGAGTCACCGGGAAATTATTACGGCTAGGATCTAGCTTTAAACGTTTTGTTTTGACCAGATCCCAGAGAAGCGGTAAACAACTTTCAACAGGGACTTTGGCATCACCATAGGCCATACGATCACCGACAATGATCGATGCTTTATGGGCGTGACCGCACTCCCCTACGACAATGCGATTAACTCCGAATTCTTTAGCCACTTTCATCTGCATTAAAGCTATTTGCTTCGCTTGATAGTCATCATACCACAAACCATAATTGACACTATCATAACCCATGATTTCGCTGCTGAGTGTCCAATTCAAGCCGGCTTCGTTAAATAAAATTGCAAAAGCAACGGGATTTTCCGGCCAAGCGATGAATTCTCCAGCGTTATGCAACACTAAAATGTCGGCACCTTTTTTGTCGACAGGGAACTTCAGTTTGATACCATACTTCTCTTCAGTATCTTCTTCCAAAAACTCAAGAGTATCCAAGAAAGCCGGCTTGCTTAATCCTGTCGATGAACCGGTTTTGATTTGCAGCATAGTACCTTTATTGTGAAGGGGGGTAGGAGCAATCCCCATTTCCTGACTAAAAATCTTACGAATTTCTTTAGCAAGAATAGAATTATCTAAACCTAATGGACATGTTTGAGCACAACGTCGACATAGATTGCAGCGATAAGCCAATTCACCCAGACGTGCGATCGTTTCCCAGTTTACGTCGATATCAGCGCCCACGAAGCTTCCTAGCAACTTGCCGCTCTTCGTAAAATACTTCTTGACGATTTTGCGAAGGACTTCAGAACGGAAAATCGGGCGATAGAGTTCATGATCTCCAGTAGCTTTATAGATATGACATGCCTCTGAACAGGTGTTGCATTTTGCACAATAATCAAAGGATAATAAAAGGGGTTCCAACACGCCGTTATTCGCATCAGTGAAAATTTTCTCCAGACCGCTAAGAAACTTGCGGACAAATTCGTCCTCTTCTTCTTTAGTGTTGGGGCGAGTTAGGGTATCAAGTCCAATATATCCATCTAAAGAAGTACAATACTTATCTCTCCACGCTGGTTTAGGATCCGTAAGCGGCGGTTGCATGCCTGGCTGATCGTACGGAGCCAATAAGGGCATAAGTTGATAAGCTTCTAATTTAATCAACTGCTCATCCGGACGTCCCATATCCTTAGGGCGCAAATCTTTTTGATTTAACATATAGCTCTCCTCTTTCCACAAAGTTCACTCTGGAATTCGATGCTATTCCTTAGGGGAGGTAGGTTTCTTAATATGGGGGGCAGACCAAGAGTGGGTTGGGCGATAAGCAGTAGCCTTTTTTACTCGTTGCTCTATCGCACTCCCTCTCAGATTTGGGCTATTATCCCACAGTACCGTATGGAAGGTAAAATACTTTCCAACGTAATGACTCATTTTACTGAGAGGTATATACGTCAGCATAATTCCGACTAAGATAATGTGCAGGATTAAGATGCCATTGGCGGCAAAAGGCGTAAAGGTGAGGAGGTTAGCGGTCACTTCGCGGGCAGCAGTAAATGAAAAATCACTGCTCCATGTAATAATCCCCGTTATAAGAGCGGCAAAGATGAGCAAAAGATTAAAATATTCTTGAGGAGTTGTGAATTTTTTCAGGGTATTGTCAAACATGCGGCGAAGAACTAATAACCCAGAACCTAAGGTTGCTAAAATAAGTCCAAGAATACCGGTCGCAAATGTTAAATAGAATAACAAAAGGCCCCAAGCACTTGTACTGTTGGCTGCCACAACAACTCCATTAAGTACAGAGATTGCCCCAGCAACTAACAATACTGTCCAAGCTACAATAAAATAGATTCCTAAATGAAGAGCGTAGGAAAGCCACCAGAAAGGACGTTGATTCTCGAACAACGTTTTAATAAAGAGTATTTCCTTGAGCATTTCGATGATTTCCCGGGCATGAGAGACTTCATGAGGTTTATTCCACCAAGAAACCTCCTCATAAAAAGAACCTCCATGTTCATAGCCCTTTTCTTTGGGCACAGGATATAGTTCCATCCGCCCATGTAAGGGCAATTTTGAAAACTGATAGGCCTTATGAGCGGAAATTCCGAGAAAAAGGAGTATGGACAAATATGCAATAATACTTAGAAACAAAACCGTCAACCTCCTTTGTTATTATTATCACGTTTAGTGTATGTGAGTTACTATAGCTTGTAAAATTATCATTTTTTATCTCACCATATCATTATATGATTGTATCTTAACCACGCACATATCTTATTTTTAATTCAAAAAAAGCTTAATGGTCTGATATTTCTTAATAATGCTAACACTTTTAAGGAAAATTTATATTCTGCTTTTACTAATTGACTTTTTCGTATAACATATACTAAATCCTTATTAAAAACCTATAATTTCAAGGAGGAAACACGATGAAAGCATTAATTACATTAACTACCAGTGAGTCAAAGCGCCTAATCGCCAGAGGAATCAAAGGAATGTCCTGTGTTCAAAATGCCTTGCAAAAGCATGCCGTTATTGTCGCAGGAGGTACGACAAACGCTTTTGTTGCTGAGGAATTACTCGGTATTACCATTGAAGACAAGACAGGATACACTATGGGCATCGTAACCAAGGGAGAATTGGGAGTAAGTCATTCAACGAAGAGGAAATCTCCTTATGTCATCGTTGAAGGGAATATTGTTGAAACTCCATGGAAAGAATATCTGCCGAAATTGAAAGCTGGTGATATTTTTATTAAAGGAGGAAACGCCTTGGACCCTACCGGTTTAACAGCAGTGATGGTTTCAGATTCCCTTGGGGGAACTATTGGTGCTGCTCAAGGACTTTTATATGCCCGTGGCGTAAAACTTCTTGTTCCAATCGGGCTCGAAAAGATGATTCCTGATGTTCGCCAAGCTGTTGAATTTATGACAAAATCACCTCTCGACGAATCGATGGGGCATAAAGTCGGGCTCATACCAATGTTAGGAGCAACTCCTGTCACTGAATTGACAGCATTAGAAACATTATATGACGTGGAAGCCCGTTGTATTGCTGCTGGTGGAGTTGATGGCTCAGAAGGAGCCGTTATAATTGCCATTGAAGGACTTGATGAAGAAGTTCAACGCGCTCTCCGGGATATCCATTCTTTAAAAGGAGAACCACCTGTTTCTGTGCAATAATATTGGTTATTCCTTAACCGTTAACTAAAAACCCTTAAATAAAGAGATTGAAAAAAACTTCTTATTTTAAGCGAAATCTCAACACGTATTAATTAAAACGAGGATTATTCACCTAACTGTGGCAAATAATCCTCGTTTTCTTTACTTTGGTTCTTGATGAAAATCGATTAGTCCTTGTTAATCTTGTGGGTTGATTCCTTTGCGTTCTCTCGGCGGTCGAGCACCAAAGAATTGATAGTAATGACATTCTAATCGGCCGTTATACAATTTTCTGCTTTTATCCCAACGCCGCCCAATAAAGCGTTCGGGGGCTTGCTGAGTAGTAAGAAGATGCAGGGACCAATTCTCTAAACGTTTAAACGTTTCGCCAAGCTCTAAATATAGTGGTTCCACGTCTTTTGTCTCGCCAAGGCGCTCGCCATAAGGTGGATTAGCGATTAAATGCCCGTAATTAAATCGCGATTTCACCTCTGCTACAGGTAAACGCTGAAAATGAATAATATCGTCAACACCTGCTTCTAGGGCATGTGTTCGCGCTAAAGACAACGCCTTGGGGTCAATATCTGAACCATAAATATGAAGACTTTTGTTGTGTTCCTGAAGATCAAGTGCTTCTTGCCAAGCCTCTTGCCAGTACTCTTTAGAAATACGCGGCCATTTCTCGGCAGCAAAGCTGCGTTTAAGGCCAGGCGCCCGATTTTGGGCAATCAAAGCCGCTTCTATCGGAATCGTTCCTGTTCCACAAAAAGGATCTAATAACGTGCGATCCTTGTGCCAATGGCTTAATTGAATCATCGCTGCCGCTAAAGTTTCTTTGAGCGGTGCTTGTCCCGCAAGCTTTCGATAGCCCCGCTTATGCAGGCCAAGTCCTGAAGTATCAATGGTTAGGGTAGCCTGATCATTTAAGAGGGCAACCTCAATTTGATAGCGAGGTCCTGTCTCTTCAAACCAATCTTGGCGATATTTTTCCTTTAAACGTTCAACGATCGCCTTTTTAACAATCGCTTGACAATCAGATACACTGAATAGCTTTGATTTGATGGATTTTCCCTGTACGGGAAAATTGGCGTCTTTGGGCAGCCAATCCTCCCAAGGCAATTTTTTGGTTCCCTGAAAAAGCTCTTCAAATGTCAAAGCTTGGAATGTTCCCATTTTCAATAAAACACGATCAGAACTACGCAGCCAAAGGTTCGATCGGCAAACCCCCAACTCATCCGCTGAAAAAGTTACCTTTCCATTTTCGACACTTTGATCAAAGTATCCCAGTGTTTTTAATTCTCGCGCAACAATGGATTCTAAACCAAAAGCAGCTGTTGCAATTAGCTGAATTTTTGCCATCTGGATTCAACCCCTCAATTTTACCATCTAAACTTACCTTATCGGATAGCCTTTCTACTATACGTTTTAGAAATGACAATAGCAAGCTAATTAATCCAGTTGTAATTTTCTGTCTTTGATAGAATACACTGGGAACAAACGTTCTCAAGGTTAACTAATTCATAAGTAGTTTTATTGGGGAGTATCCACGCTTTGGATACCTTCTTTTATTTTACGTGATATCTCCTCCATAAATTTCTGGAACTTAGTGTTGGCATCATTCGATCTAAAAACTTGAGGGTCTTTCAAACACTTAACTTCCATGCTCTGCATAGTTTCTGTTTCTTTATTTGTTAATTCTTGTCCAGCTAGTTTTTTACGATAATGCTCTTGCTTAAGCTTTTGTAAATCTTCGACTAATTTCCGAGCCTCCGGATTATGAAGGAGATCATACTCTGCTTTTTTAAAATCCTTATAGATCTCTGTTTGAGCGATTAATGTTCCAAGCTCAATACCTTTTTGCAAGATTTGCTCTATTTGATCCATTATGAACGAAGCCTCCTATGCAAATATAGTTATTACCTAGTCTAGCCAACAAATGATCGTTTAACTCATCTGAAAACAATGCTCGGTCTCAGCTTATTCTTTTATGAGTGGCTCTGAAACTCTTACCATCACTATACCCCCGAGCATAAGCTGCTTGACTGGCAGAACCCTGACTCACCGAGTGGGCTGAAGATTTTCCACGTTCCAAACCCAAGTTCTTATAAGCCTCAACAACCAAGGCATCCTTGGTTAGAACTAGCCCCCAGCCTTCTTTCGTTATTTGCTCGGTATATTGGGAATCTAAGCCCGAAATCCACCCCTCCACATAATTATTACGCACTCCCCTCTGCAGAGATATACCGGCCCGAAACCCCTGATGTAACAGAAAATCCCGGCGATACGTCTTCATATATTGATCTGCCCCAGCCCGGATAAAATCGGTGGCAAAGGCAAATAACTCCCTGGCAATTTCCACGTCATCTTTAAGCCCAATAAATGCCAACCTCGTGTACCCATCACATTTATTCAAATATGAATAGCAGCGGAAATTCTGTCCGATGACCTTTCCCAGACGTTTTTTCCACCAAGATAATTTTTCAAAGTCCGTAGCATAGTCATCCAGCACTTCTTTTGTCCGGAGTCCTTCACCTGCGTCCTTAAGCTCGGCTTCTTCAAGCCCATATTCTGCCATAATTCGCTGAGCCGTTAAAAGGGCAGTCTGTGCCTCGTTGCTGCTAGGATCTCCGCCGTTACGCGCCAAGTTTAGTAATGCCCGCACTCTGTGAGCTATCTTTTCATGCTTCCCATTCAACATCTGAACCCCTCTTCCTCGAAAGAAGCCTATGCTTAATTGAACAAGTCAGGCCAAAGAGAATTCTGACAATCTACTATGAGATTGAACTTCAATGTTCAGTTAGCTGAACATTGAAGTTCACTTTGAGCGATCTTGACAAGACTTCAGAATTTAGTGATTAGGAATTCGTGGAGATATTGATAATTTTCAAAATAACTTCCACCGCTTTCTCCATGGCAAACGTAGGAATAAATTCAAATTTACCATGGAAGTTATGCCCTCCGGCAAAAATATTCGGAGTCGGTAAGCCCATAAAGGAAAGTCTGGCTCCGTCTGTACCACCTCGAATCGGACGAACATCCGGTACAACTCCCACCTCCTTCATAGCTCTTTCCGCATTGTCGATAATATGTTTTACGGGTTCAATCTTTTCTTTCATATTAAAGTATTGATCTTTAAGGTCCATTACAAATGTCCCTTGTCCATGCTTTACATTAAGATTAAACGCAATCTGGCATATGTTGTCTTTTCTTCTCTTAAATGAAGCCATATCAAAGTCACGAATGATATAGTTCAGCTTTGTTTCTTCAACATTCCCTTGAAAGTCTGTCAGGTGGTAAAATCCTTCATACCCATCAGTATTTGCAGGGATTTCAGATTTTGGGAGCTGCTCGATAAATTCTTGGGCAAGCAAAATAGAATTAATCATTTTGCCCTTAGAATATCCGGGATGAACATTTCTGCCTTGAATCTTAATCTTAACTTCTGCCGCGTTGAAATTTTCATATTCCAATTCCCCGATGGGGCCACCATCTATTGTATAGGCGTAATCTGCACCAAATCTCTGAATATCAAAATGGTCTGCTCCTCTGCCAACTTCTTCATTCGGTGTAAAGGCGATACATAATTTTCCATGGGGAATGTCTCTATGACTCTGAAGATAATCTAGAGCAGTCATTATTTCGGCAATTCCCGCTTTATCATCAGCACCTAACAAGGTGGTACCGTCTGTGGTAATTAACGTTTTTCCTTGATACTTTAACAGCTCTGGAAAATCACGTGGAGATAGAACAATATCCTTGTCACTATTCAGGACAATCTCCCCACCATCGTAATTCTCGATAAGCTTCGGTTTTACATCCCTACCCGTCATATCTGGACTCGTATCCAAGTGAGCAATAAAACCTAGAGCAGGAATTTGTTTCTCTGTATTTGCGGGCAAGTTTGCTAAAACATAACCATTTTCGTCTAAGGAAATATCTTCTAACTCCAAGGCCTTTAGCTCTTCAACAAGGTATCGGGCTAACTCAATCTGTCCTGGCGTAGTGTTAACCGTCATTTCTTCACTAGACTGAGTATCATAGTTTACATACTTTAGAAATCTCTCGGTAACTGTCTTCATCATGAATCCTCCATGTAATTGTTTGACGTTAAATCTTCTTCTCACAAACTATAAATTAACCTTTTACTGTTCTAACTATAGCGATTAAAAACTATGATTGCAACCAATCCTTGAGCATAATTTCTATTCCAGTAATTAAGCCTCAAACCCAAAAGGTTTGAGGCCTGAGAATTAAACTTCAGTGTCTAAGTTATCTTTTACTTCCTTGGCCTTCTTCTGCTCTTGTTTAAATTCTGCGCTTCGTGAATCATACTTAGCGCTCGCGCGTCCTTTGGCTCGTTTTTGGATTTCACCTGACTTTTTCATGCTTACCTCCATAACTTTCGACATGCGAGTTTTCATGTCTAGTATGTTACAGGGGCATCGATATCATGTAGCTTAATTCGATTGTCACCTTTTTTTTCAACCATAATATTATGCTGAAGGAGGAACATAATTTTACCCGAAAGAGATGATCACATGAATTATAAGCTGCCTGAATCTGATTACAGACATCTTGTTGTTGGCACAGATACTAAAATCCCTTTATTTAATGGGCAATGGGCAACTTGCATCAACTTCGATAATGCTGCTTCAACTCCACCTTTGGTTTCCGTTATGGAAGAAATTAATCAATTTTCTTGTATGTATTCCTCGATTCATCGTGGCACGGGATATAAATCACAATATTCCTCCCAGCTATTCGAAGAAGCAAGATCAACCGTCCTAAAATTCGTAAATGCAGATCCTAATAATGATACCGTCATTTTTGTCAAAAACACTACCGAAGCCATTAATAAATTATCCTATCGTCTTCGGGAAGAAACTAAGAAAGGCATCATTTTATCAACCTGGATGGAACACCATTCTAACGACTTACCCTGGAGAAATAAATTCCTAGTTGATTATGTCCAAGTGAATCCACAGGGTAAACTAAGCCTTGAAGATCTCGAACGTAAATTAATTCATTATCGGGGTAAAGTAAAACTGGTTGCTGTTACCGGAGCTTCGAACGTCACAGGCTATCTTAATCCAATACATAAAATTGCCGAACTGGCACATCGCTATCACGCTAAAATTCTTGTTGATGGGGCACAAATGGTACCTCATACCATTGTCAACATGAGACCTCAAAATCCACTTCAACGCATAGATTATCTGGCGTTTTCCGCTCATAAGATGTATGCACCTTTTGGTATCGGTGTACTTATAGGTCCCCGTGAAACGTTTCGGCAGGGAGTCTCTGAGATGGTGGGAGGAGGTACAGCTCAGGTCGTAACTCATGATTGGGTCCTATGGAATGACCCTCCTCATAAGGATGAAGCAGGTTCCCCTAATGTTATGGGAGTTGTGGCCTTAGTCGCTGCAATTAAAACTCTCTCCGCCTTGGGCATGAGAAGAATCGATGACTATGAATATCAGCTTGCAGAGTACGCTTATTCTGGGCTTAGATCGATTCCTGGCATTACTCTTTATTCACACTTTAGCCCAGGTGAACGGCGCATAGGGGTTATCCCTTTCAACGTCAGAGGTATACATCATGAACGGATCGCCTCAATTTTGTCCCACGAAGCAGGTATTGCAGTCAGGACGGGCTGTTTCTGTACTCAACCTTATATCCAAAAATTATTATCTATTACCTCTAAGCAAATGGAGTTTTACAAGAAGAACGGAGATTCTCCCGTCCTGGCATCGTCAGAGTCAGTTTTGGTCTCTATAATAATCTTCATGAAATAAATGTTCTGCTTGAAACACTTGAGCAAATCATTAGGCACCCCACAACAAACATTTACTAGCTGTTATACTATTTGAATTTCTACTTATACTAGGTTTTGGATAACAAATTTAAGGGGTGTAAATGTTGGAGAAGAAAATGAATATTCTCATGTTCAGCGGTGACTACGATAAAGCTCTAGCTGCGCTCATACTGGCAAATACCGCCAAAGAATTGGGAGTTAATGTGAGCATGTTTTTTGCGTTCTGGGGCCTATTTTTGGTACGAGATCCTGCAAAGGCTTCTACTGAAGATAAAACTGCCTTTGAAAAAATGTTTGGTATGGTGACTCCCAAGGGACCTGAAGAATTACCTCTTTCCCGAATGAACATGGCAGGTTTAGGAAAACAAATGCTTTTAGAGATGATGGACGATGACCAAACACCTAGTCTGACTGATTTTCTTAATGGCGCCAGAAAAAAAGGAGTAACATTTTTTGGATGCAAGCTATCTGTGGATGTCATGGGTTTTAAAGAAGATGAGCTGCTGCCTGAAGTCAAAATCATCACTGCCAAAGAATACTTAAAGGATGCCTTAGATTCCGACATGCAACTATTCATTTAATTTACCACTATGTGCCGATTCCCAAGGCTTGCTTTGCTAGCCGGTCAACATAATCATTAAACTGATTTCCACTGTGGCCGGCTACTTTTTCAAAGCTATAGAGGCCTTCGTGCTCTTTCATAAATGTTACGTATGCTTGGGTGAATTTGTTCTTAGCTTGCCAGTCTCCGCTAACCCAATGGGAGATACCGGAATAATCATGATAGATTTTTATGCGTGCCTTTAAATCTTTGGCCTTTTTTACGGCATGAATCACCCCAGCGATTTCTCCGGCTACATTTCTCATGACGGCAGCTTCCAGATTTTCTCCAACTCCGTTGCCTTCTGAAATAATTTGTCCCTCTTTAACAAAGACGTAGCCATAAGAATACTTGCCATTCTTATAACTGCCATCGGTATAAACTTCATAATCATAGCCAGCTGCTGCCGATTGAACTAACTCGACCTCTTGACCTTCTTCAAGGGGTTTTCTTGTTGCCAAGCTTTCCTTGTTATTTTCCCAAGCAAGCGCTTCGGCTTTCGTCTCGAACCCTTTATAAATTGCTCCTTTATACCCTTTGACTGCTGCCTGACATTCCGGCCAGTTATTAAACAGACCTTTTGTGTACCCTTCTTTAACAACATAATAATTTTTCTTCCCCAAAGAAGCCTCTCCCTTTTTTATGGTTTGGAGCTTGTCTCTGATCACATAATACTATTATAAACCCTAGGTCGTAGAAACTAAACAACGTGTTATGACCGTTCCCTTTACACTGCGTCACACATACTAATATATTATACAGAATAATCTAAATAGTAGTCTCAATGCGGAAGGATAATTCAATTCTTTGTTGAAATCCTTAATATTAAGCGTACGATAAAATCTTAGTATAATACAAAAAGGGGGCGGAGAAACTATGGAAACTTATCGGGTGAAGGTCGGAGCAGAAGGGGAAATCGTTTTACCCCCGGAATTGCGAAGCCTCTTTGGTTTGGTTGCAGAGGACACCTTAGATTTGTGTGTTGACTCCGAAGGTAAAGTTTTCGTGCGAACAGCCGAACGTTCCGTTGGACCTCTTTCTGATTTCTTCGAGGATTTAATCATTGGAGAATTACATGGAATAGGATGTACTGGAGATGAGCTTAAGCGTAAACTGCTGGAACGCAAATTAAAGTTAAGTACTGTCCTTGATCGAATGTCAGAGGAAGCACATAGAGCGCATAAAAATTCGCAATCCGTCAAGTGGCGAAAAGTTCAGAGCCTTGTCTCTCTTGGCTGGGAGAAAACACCTCATGGTTCTTATGACGTTGTGATTACCACACGCGGAATTCATGATTTAGCCCTCCTTCATGAAAAAGAACTAAAAGAAATCCCGACTGTATTTAGTCACATTGAACAAGACCCTTTGGCCTTCAAACGTTTGAGAGGACCTTATTATGAAACATATCGGGTCTCTTTCAGAAGCGGTTTAAAAGAATATCGCGTCATCTATACCATTTTTGCTCCAGAAAATCTAATCGTCGTACTGATGGTCGGGGCCCGCGAAGCAATCTACGCGAACCTTAACGGTATTGCCTAGGCATACTCCATCCTAGATATTATTTATAGAGGCTGTCTCAAAATGATGTCTACGACATCACGAAGAGGCAGCCTCTTTTCAATATTTGGGGAAAAATAAGTTGAGATTGTGAAATCACAAGGGAGTATTCCTGATTTCACAATCTTATTGTTATATTTGGGAACGCTAAAAGAGCACTCTCTAAAACTCCCTAATTAAAAGGCATAAGCAGATTACGCAACCTCTATTTTATGTAACGAACAGCCACATCTGTCTTGTTGTATTTTGTTGTGCAACTTATTGATGTTAAAACCAAAGCTCAAAAGCAAAAATTCAGTTTCAACATTCTTTTTACCACGCATTACAAATCTTCGGAAGCTATGATCTTCCTTCAGAATTCCAAAAGCCCCTTCAACCTGGATGGAACGATTCATTCTTAGTAGGATACCTTCAGCCGTTGTGATATTATGTAAGGATTCTTCTCGTTTCTCCAAAAATACTTTTGATACAGATAGTTTCTTATTACCCGCTGCTTTTGTGCATTGTTTTTTGAATGAACAGCCTCCACAACTCTCACACTCATAGAGAGTTACATCCGATTTATAACCACTTTTCGAAGTTCTTGTCGTCTTTCCGACAGCCACTAGTTTTTTATTATTTGCACAAAGATATTCGTCTTTGACTGCATCATAGACCATATTTTCCCGTTTACCAATGATCTTACTAAAGCTTTTTTTCTTCATTACTTCATAGGTCTGTGGCTTAATGAAAGGCTTTAGTCCTTGTTTCTCAAAATAAACATAGTTTTCTTCACTTTCGTAGCCTGCATCAGCAATGACATTATGATATCTTTTAGGTAAGTTCTCAATTAGCTTTTCTAAAAAAGAAATAAGAGTCAATTGATCGGAGCGCTCACTCGAAATGGCCAATCCAACGATATATTCAGCCTCTACGCCAATCTGCACATTGTATCCTGGCTTTAGCTGAGAATTTCTCATATGATCTTCCTTCATATGCATAAAAGTGGCATCCGTATCCGTCTTTGAGAAGCTATTTCTACCATCAAAAAGCTCGTTATAACGATCATATCTCGTTTGTTTTTCCAAGAATTCTTCTAGTGTCTCTGTTGCCCTTTGCAGATTAGTCTTGCGTTTTCCCTTTCCAGAAACAAACTCTATTTTTTCGGCTTGTTGCTTCTCCTTCAGAAAAGCAATGTAATTCTGAAGGGTTTCCACTGTGATTGCCGACTCGCTTAATGGAATACCAGTTTCGATTTCTTTATTGAGTTTCACAAGAAATGCCCTGGCTTTTTCTTGCAGT
Organism: Desulfosporosinus paludis; assembly: GCF_045689965.1. Taxonomy (NCBI): domain Bacteria; kingdom Bacillati; phylum Bacillota; class Clostridia; order Eubacteriales; family Desulfitobacteriaceae; genus Desulfosporosinus; species Desulfosporosinus paludis. Next base: position 4,674,164 of record NZ_CP144211.1, on the reverse strand, counting down.
TTCTGTTCATTTTTGATGGTGGTTTTCTTCCATACGAATGTATATTTATTGGCATAGGCCTCAATTTTTGTACCATCTATAAAAATATTTTCATACTGGATCTCACCCAGTTCACCTAGTTTAACGACCAATTGGTTGAAGAGCCCTTCGATAATTCCTTTAATCCGACCGTTGCGGAAACGAGCAATCGTATTATGGTCGGGCACCTTCTGTCCTTGGAGCAACCACATGAAATTAATATCTCTCCTACAGGCTTCCTCTATTTTTCTGCTTGTGTAAATGTCGTTCATGTAAGCATACACCAATACTCGGAATAATGTCTTGGGTGTGACTGCTGGATTTCTTCCCTTGGAAGAGTACGCCTTGTTTAAATTTGTATAATCTAATCCCTCCGTCATATGGCATAGCAGTCTCACCGAGTCATCTTCTGGTATTAATACTTCCATGTTTAGTGGGAGCACGAGTTGATAAACCCCACTATTTTCGTTATAATTTTTGCGTATAGTTTTGTTTTGTAGCATAAACTAATTATACCGAAAAGACGGGTCTTTGGACTTGTCTTTTTGTATTTTTACACAGAAAGGGGCTGCCTCTCCATAGAAATTATATTTCTATTTTGAGACAGCCTCTTACTTTGAGGCACCACCTTGAATACTAGTATCCAAACTATTTTTGTTATGATATATTAAAGGTTAACACAATACATAACATGGAAGGAGCAAACTACGTGAACCCAGGCAACAGCACTATTTCGGGCCGCTTAAAAGCCTCACAAAAATACCGCTGGTATATTTTAGCGACCGTTTCTATCGGAACGTTTATGGCAACTTTAGATAGCAGTATTGTCAACGTAGCCTTACCGACAATTTCAGGCAAGCTAAATGCTGATCTTTCGACACTTCAATGGGTAGTAACTGCCTACTTATTAACCATTTCCAGTTTGCTTCCGGTTTTCGGAAGATTAGCTGATCTTATCGGCCGCAGACGGATTTATTCTTTCGGATTTATCGTCTTTACCATCGGTTCAGCACTTTGCGGAATTGCAGCAAATATCTGGTTTCTAATTGGAATGCGTGTCCTCCAGGCTATCGGGGCCTCCATGCTGATGGCTAACAGTGCTGCCATTGTTACCGCTAATTTCCCGCCCAAGGAGCGAGGGAGGGCCTTAGGCTTAACTGGGACGGTTGTCGCTTTAGGAAGTCTTACCGGACCGGCTATCGGGGAATATTAGTAGGACTCTTAAACTGGCGGGCCATTTTTTACATTAATGTACCCATAGGAATCTTGGGATATCTGGCCGCGCGCTTTATTCTTCCCCATGATAAGCCCTTACAAAATCATGAAACGTTTGATTTTGTCGGTGCATTGTTTTTTACCAGCGGCATGATCAGTGTCTTGTTTTCTCTCAGTAATGGTCAAGATTGGGGATGGGGAACCTATCCCATCATTGGCGGGATACTGCTCGGCATTATCTTGTTATCGGCCTTCTTTGTTGCTGAAATCCGTGTAACTAACCCGATGATTGATTTGTCATTGTTCCGAATTCGGCCTTTTTTTGTAGGCAATATTACTGGTTTACTCTCCTTCGTGGCAATGTTTGCCAATACAATGCTGATGCCCTTTTACTTGCAGCACGTCTTGAATTATAATCCCACCCAAGTCGGATTACTTATGACCTCCTTTCCTCTCATGATGGCGGTTGCAGCTCCAGTCAGCGGACATCTTTCAGACAGAATCGGCCCTATCATCCTGACCACCAGCGGTTTGTTCGTCTCAGCATTGGGTTTTTTGTATTTATCCAATCTCAACGCCCACTCACTGGCTTGGCAGATTGTGCCTGGTTTGTTGTTGATAGGTCTGGGCTCAGGCCTTTTCCAATCTCCTAATAACAGCAGCGTCATGAGTTCTGTCCCTCCGATAAAATTAGGCGTTGCAGGCGGGATTAACGCACTGGTCCGTAATGTTGGTATGGTCATCGGCATTGCCTATTCTGTATCATTATTCGAAAACCGCAATGCGGCCTTTCTTGCAGGAATCAGTTCCCCTACCCCAGCTCAGCAGGCGAATGCTTTTGTTGGGGCTTACCATATTGTTATGTTAACCTCCATGGCGATCGCTATTTTTGCTGGACTCCTCTCGTTGAACCGTAAAGGTTACAGCCGTTCTGAATCTTGATTCCTTGATGGACACTGTACCACTACTGCATAGTTTATTTGGCATAGCGCTAAAGGCCAGAGCTTTATCTTAAGCCCTGGCCTTTGGCGTTTATTTTACGGCTTTTGCCGCTCTAGCTGATATAACCGTTGCAGGAGAATCATACGTCCATGGTTCTTTTTCGAAATTCCCCCATAGTCCTGCTATTTCCCAACCCTCTTCCTCAAAAGCTTTCATCAAACCTGAACAGGCAACAGGGTATAAACGATTAGTGCCAGATACCTCCTCTCTGGAATCAGGGAAGGTAATCTTCATAGTGAACTCCAAGCTGCCATCTGAACAAAACGTATAGTAACGCTGAAACATCAAACTAGAAGTTTTGATCAGGGGTAATTCCTTAATTTGCTTGGCAATGATCCGGTCATAGTTCACGGTTTGCACCAACACGCGAGGCGCTTTTAGTTTAAACTGAGCCAGAACCTGTTTTAACTCAGCTTCTCCGGACACATGCGCAAGGGTGTTTCCCAAGCAGACAATTCCATCAAATTCCTTCTCTATACTACTGAGATTACGCATGTCCGCTACTGAAAACGTTGATGAGCTGCCTATGTCTCGAGCCTTTTTTCTGGCGATTTCAATCATTTCTGCACTCAGATCCACACCGTAAGCCGAAATCCCTCCCCGACTCAGTTCTATCGCCAGAGTACCTGTTCCACACCCAACATCAAGCACTGAATTCATGGCTTCTTGTCTTAAGTAATTCTGGAGAAATGTCTTTTGGGCCTCCTTTAATGGGAAAATTTCATCGTAATATTCGGATAAAATCTGATAAAACTCCAAGCTCTATCCCCTCCTTCTCTCTATAGCTTAGACTAATCTGTCCTGCTCATTTTCTTTACAGTGTCAAACGAATGGTGTGAGACTGACCGTCATCCCTAAGGGAAATGACAGGTTCTTCTAATGGTTCTTCATCGCAAGTAAGCTGTTCAAACCCTGTCATTCGACCCTTGGGATTATCAACAACTATTTCGTATTTTGAAGAATGATAATGATAGACCATGCGATAGCCTTTCCAGTGACTCGGTATGCAGGGTTTGAGGATCAGTTTATCCCCTTGACATTTGAAACCCAAAACCCCTTCAAGCCCAGTTTGATACAACCACCCTGCCGCTCCAGTGTACCATGTCCATCCGCCGCGGCCTACATGGGGGTGGATAGCATAAACATCGGCTGCAACTACGTAGGGCTCAACTTTATAGCGATTAGCTTCATGTTCTGTTTGAGCATGATTGATGGGATTTAGCATTTGAAACAACTCCATAGCCTTATCTCCTTCTCCTAGAGTTGTGTATGCTGATATGGCCCAGATGGCCCCATGGGTATACTGCCCTCCATTTTCACGTACCCCAGGTACATACCCTTTGATATAGCCGGGGTCAGGCAGAGATTTGTCAAAAGGCGGTGTAAGCAACATAAGAATTCCATCTTCTTTTCGCCACAAATAGTGTTCTAAAGCCAGCATAGCATCTTGTGCTCGGCTGGGTTTTGCAGCTCCGGAAATTACTGCCCATGATTGTGCGATGGCGTCAATCTGACATTCTGTGTTTCGTGTTGATCCTAAAGGAGTTCCGTCATCAAAATATGCCCGTCGATACCATCCTCCATCCCAGCCGTACTTCTCCAAATTCTGTTGAAGTTCTTCCGAGACATGGCGATAACGTTCTTCTCTCTCCTTATCCTGACGCTCTCGGCAGATGGAAGAGAAACGCGTCAGGGTCAAGTGGAGAAACCAGCCCAGCCATACACTTTCTCCTCTGCCTTGGGGACCAATTTGACTAAAGCCGTCGTTCCAGTCTCCAGAACCAATGAGCGGTAATCCATGTTCACCAAAACGCAGCCCTCTTTCGATGGCTCGCAGGCAATGTTCATAGACATTTCCACACTCGTCAGAAATTCCGGGAACTGAATAGCGTTCATCTTCGCCCTCTTTCAGCGGCTCATCTTCGAGGAAAGGGATCACCTCATCGAGTACGGAACTATCACCTGTACGCTCAATATAATGCGCTGTCACAAATGGGAGCCATAAAAGATCATCGGAGAATTTTGTTCGTATTCCTTTACTTTTTCCTTCATGCCACCAATGCTGCACATCACCTTCTTTAAATTGATGACCGCAATGAAGGAGTATTTGTTTTCTGCTAACCTCAGGGGCGGTATAAACAAGAGCCATTACGTCTTGAAGTTGATCTCTGAAACCATAGGCTCCGCCTGACTGATAAAACGCTGATCTCGCCCATATTCGACAAACCGCAGTTTGATAGAGCAGCCACCGGTTCATGAGTAAATTCATCGATATATCGGGGGTTTCAACTTGGATTTTGCTCAATAAACCGTCCCAGTAGTCTCTTACTTTATCGAGTTCTTCATTAACTCTCTCTGGGTTCCTATACGCCGAAAGAATTTGCCCTATCTCTTCTCGATTTGTGGTTTCTCCTAAAAAGAGAGTAACTGTTCGGGTTTCTCCAGCGGCAATCGCTAAATGGATTTGCATGGCCGAACAAGGATCGAAGCCGGCACCGACGGAATCTGAGAAACTCTCCAACTTTAATCCCGCTGGATCTGCCAAACTCCCATTACGACCGATAAATTCAGACCGATCACCCGTATAGCTGACGACGTTGGCTCCCATAACCGCCAGAAATCCTATCCGTCCGCTAAATTCTTCTTGGTAAGTGTTGCGAATTAACAGAGCCGGGTATTTCTCATCATATTCCGTCACCAAATACGGGGCAGTCAGCTCACGGGCCACTCCCAAGACCCATTCCACGTAATAGACTAAGCTCAAGCGTATCTCCTGTTCTGTTGTGTTGGCAATTGATACATCGACAATTTTAACAGGTTCCTTTACTGGTACAAAAAGCCTCAGTGATTGCTTCAGACCATGACTGCAATGTTCAAAGACTGAATATCCCTGACCATGCCTTATCGTGTAAGACCCTTTCTCCCGCCTTGGCTTGGCAGTCACTGACCAAAACTCGCCGGTATCTTCCTTCCTCAAATAAAGCGCTTCTCCTGTGGGATCAAGGATCGAATCATTGGACCAAGGAGTAAGCTTATACTCCCGACTATTGTTGGACCATGTATAACCTGCTCCTACCTCAGAAACTTGGAAACCAAATGTCGGGTTAGCAATAACATTAATCCAGGGAAGAGGGGTATTCCTGCCCTCCTGAAGCTTAATTACATATTCTTTCCCATCTTGACTAAATCCTCCATATCCATTGGCAAACGTCAATTGGCTCATCATCTGTTCCGCTGGTTCATGGAGTATGTTGTCCTGAGAGGTTTCTAATAAGGAGTCTTCCAGCTCAGAAGGGGTATCATTTCCTCCGGCCGTACCGTCCCCATTAATAAGTTTACTCTTCTTTCTAACCTGAACTGAACAAGAACCTCCTTCACCATTAAAAATGATTCGAGCTACGGTATAGAGCAGTCTCAGATCATCGACTTGAACATGATCTTTTTGCAGTATAAAAACACCGCCTGGCTGATTTAAACGATCCCGCGCGTGTCCCATAGAAATCAAGTCTCTCAAGCTATCTTGAAAAGCCTGAACGTAACCGCTCTCATCTTCATTGAGAATTACTAAATCTACATATAATCCCTTAAGACTCCAGTATTCATGAATTGTCAGCAAACGTCGAACTAACTCCATATGTTCAGGCCTATCGACTCGAACTAGAACAATCGGAAGATCTCCTGAAATCGCATAGGGCCACAAAGCTGACTGCCCTTTGCAATTAGTGGCGATGTATTCCGCTACATCTCGGCGGCATGGACTGAGATAAAGCAGATGACCACCAAGACTGAGAGCCTCGTTGGCCTGCCCGACCGTCAAATTCAGATGACGTAGCTCCATTTTGCAGTGAGTCCAAGCCAGTTCAAAAGCCCTATTTACTGAGAGCGGGTCCCGATATTTTTCAGAAATACGGATGATGTCCTCTTGGTTGTCTGCATAACCGACGGAGAAAGAAACCCTCGCCGTTTGCCCAGGAGCAACTCTCACTCTCTGTCTCAGACTCATGATAGGATCAAGGACCGCACCAACCGTATTGGATAAGGGGTGGTTGGCATCCAAAGCTTGTGGTTTCGAAAGGCTTCTGCCCCGTCCAATGAACCGAGCTCGATCTGTTTCATATTGCAGGGTACCGACCGTGTCTCCCTCTGTCGCTACAGTATGCATCAGCCATAAACGCGGCTGCTTTTCTTTACGAGGACGTCGTGAAGCAAATAACACTTCATTTTGATAGTCGGTTTGAATAAACAGATTTCCAAAGGCAGGATGGGCTAAATCATCATTCGCCCTGGCCAAAACCACTTCAAAATAGCTGGTGATTTCAATAACTCGCTCAAACTTACTACGATTTGTCAACGAAATACGACGGATTTCTGTTTGATCTTCCGGTGAGACAACGATTTCGGTGCGGGTCGTCAGATTGCCGTCCTTGCGGAAGTATTCAACCCGATCTGGAGCGAAGGTGACTTTATAATCCTCACCAGAATTTAGACATGGTTGATACGTCGCTGACCAAACATCCCCTGAATTCAGGTTTTGGATGTAGAAATACATTCCCCAAGCATCCCTGGTTACATCTTCCCGCCAGCGAGATAAACATATTTTTTGAAAACGACTAAAGCCAGCCCCTGAATTTGTCAGCATCACTGAATACTGTCCGTTCGAGATACAATGCGTCACCGGAATCGGACTCATCGCTGTATTCATAAAAATCGACTGACTCTTCTCAGGAGGGGAACTCTTAGATTGTCGGCCAGAGACAGTCTGTTCACCCTCTGGTTGTGAAATAAGAGGGGTTGCCGACGGTATTCGTTCCTGCAAGAGCAGTTCCATGGCTTGAATAAGTGCCTCGCTGTGTAAACGTGTCTGCATTCTGTTGTCAAATAAGACATTATCCAAGGCTAAAAAGCTCATCCCCTGATGATGGGCCATAAAACTCTGGATCAGCCTATGGGACTTCCCTACTGGGATACGATCTGCTGTAAAATCGACGGCTTCATATAATCCATAGCGACCGCCAAAACCACGATGTTCCATGAGCGAAATATTGGATAAGGCCTCCCGGGGGGAAACCATCAATCCCAAAAAGCTGGCATAAGGCGCAATGACAAGATCTTGGATCAATCCCCTTTTCAGGCCCAGGCCTGGAACACCGAAGGCTTTATATTGATAGTTGAGTTGAGGGTCAAAGGCATAAAATCCTGACTCGGATATTCCCCAAGGTAAATTATGTTCGGCTGCGTACTTTTTTTGTACCTCTACAACGGACTTATATGTCTCATCCAACAAAGTTCCCGAATAGTTTCTCATGACGAGCAAGGGCATCAAAAACTCAAACATAGTTCCGCTCCAAGAAACGAGACTTCTTTTTCCCTGAGCCAAAGTCAAGGTGCGCCCCAGTCTAAACCAATGACTATGTGGCACATCTCCTTTCGCAATGGCAATAAAACTCGCCTGACGAGCCTCAGATGCTAATAAATCATAGTAAGACTTATCAAGCATACTTTCTCCGATTCGGTAACCAATGGAAAAAAGCTGACGGTTCTCATCAAACAAAGGCTGAAAATCTGTCACTAAAACCATCTCTTCGAGCCATTGCTGCAGTTCTTTGGATTTATGGATGATATTCTGAATCTTAAGCAGCGCAGGTCTGATTATTTTGCTGATTTCCGCACTGAAATTCCCGTTCTCCAGCTCTTGTGTATAGTATCGTCCTAATTCATAAACATTAAAGGATTCAAGATCATTGATAGTTTGTAGATTCTTATCTTCCAAGAGAAATGAATCATTGGTCCACGGCAAATAGTCTCGTATCTCCTGTTTGAAAGAAACAATCATCTCTTCGATCCGAGCGCCCCAGTACTTGGCTTCTTCCGGCCATTCCTGAAGTGAATAATTTTGTGGCCAGGACAATAAGAGACTCACCAAGGTCCGAAGGTTGCAGGTCTCGTTGGAGCTCTCTAAGGCTTCCTTAAGTGCACTTTCAAATCCAGCCAGCTCTTTAAGATCATCTTCTCCGACAGTCCGTTTTAACAGCATAAAGGTATCTTGAAGAGCAGAGACGTATTCCGAACCCAGGAGTGGTTTTTCTAAGGACTCAGAAAGCCCGGCTTTCAACGTCAGCAAATACATGACAAAGTTCCCGCTATCAACCGTAGATATATAGCGCGGTTCCAAGGGTTCCAGACTCTGGGTATCATACCAGTTGTAAAGATGCCCTTTCCAATGTTCTAGTTCTCTAATGGTAAGGAGCATCTTTTCGATGCGCTGCAATGCTGTCGTGATAGAAATATAACCGAAATCTCTTGATGCAATATTCGCCAGTAAGGCTAAACCAATATTTGTCGGGGAGGTTCTGTGAGCAACTCCATTGGGCGGATCAATTTGGACATTATCAGGAGGAAGCCAATGCTCAGCATCATTCACATATTCCTCAAAAAAAGCCCAGATTTTTCTGGCCCAAAGTCTTAAGGCAAGCTGTTCCGAAAGAGAAAGTAATTCTTTCTTAGAATGTTTAGGCAGGCTTACACGATAAGTGCACCAAATTGAAAGCAGCCATAAGATTCCTAGAGGTATAAACCCCGTAAGCTTGGAAGGAAACATGAAGCCAACAAGTAAACCAGCGAGAATAATGTAGACGATGACCGAACCCATCGACCATAACGTCGCTTTCAAACTAAGATCGATACGCTTCTCTGTATCTGCTGCAGTTTCCCATTCCAACATATGACGATGAGAAATCAGCTGGCGATAACTGCTTCGCAAGATGGCATCAAGCATACTGAACGTTTGTACGGGCAGTAAGATAAACTGCAGTCCAAACTGCTTGGCAACAGTCAAAGAATCTTGAGCTACATTACTCCTTTCTTTGCTTGTAGCCAAGAGCATGTTCAGCATACATAGAATCATAGGCCAAAGGACACTCAAGGTAGCCAGCCCAATCCACACCCAAGGGTTTCCAGGAAGGAAGGAGATTCCTAAGGTCATAAGCAGCAACTGGGCCGGATTTTCTAAGCTTCTCCTTAAGTTGTCAAAGATCTTCCATTTCGAAATAAAAGGTATTGATTTGAAAAGCCAAGGTACAAGCTGCCAGTCGCCACGGACCCAGCGATGTTGACGGCGGAGATAAGACCGATAGGTGGATGGGTAACCGTCCACCAATTCAATATCTGTCACGAGACCTGCTCTTGCATAGATTCCTTCGATCAAATCGTGGCTAAGAATCGTATTCTCTGGAAACGTCTGATGGGTTACTTGATGAAAGACCTCAACATCATAGATCCCTTTGCCCGTGAAAATACCTTCGCCAAACAAGTCCTGATAAAGATCGGATATGGCGGTTGTATAAGGATCAACACCTACTCTGCCAGAGTAGAGTTGAGCAAATTCAGACGCTCCGGCGCTCAGAATAGAAACCCCTACCCGCGGCTGAAGTACGCCATACCCTTGAACAACTCTTGTTTTTGCATCATTGAGGTGCGGAGAATTCAAAGGATGAGCGAGAGTTCCAATAAGTTTTTTAGCGGTTCCTTGAGGCAATTTGGTATCTGCATCGAGGGTTATTACATAGCAGATGCTTGGCAGAATTGTCAAATTTCCAATTTTTACATTATAACTAGTTGCACCTTCTTGACGTAATAATGCGTTAAACTCAGCTAATTTTCCCCGTTTGCGTTCCCAGCCCATCCAAACCCCCTCTGAAGGATTAAAGAGGCGTAAACGATGAAAAAAATAGAACCTATCCTGTTCATACTTATGATTGAGATTTTCTATGGCCTCCGTGGCGGCAGCAATGATTTCATCATCACCCGGGATCGTCTGAGAAGGGGCATCCGCGAAATCTCCCAGTAAAGCAAAATGTAAGTTATTATCTCGATTGGCCAAAAAATAAACTTCCATTTCCGCGATGAGTTCCTTCACTCTCTCGATACTAGTCAAAAGAGTGGGCACTACGACCATGGTCTTAAATTCTTCAGGAATTCCTTCTCTCAACTCCAGCTTAGGCAAAAAGGTCGGGGGGAAAAGTTTTGTAACAATCCAGTTTAACGTTGGTATCATCAAACTGCTCGCCCATATAAGCACTCCCAAAAGCAAGGCTGTATAGAGAATCGAAAAGGGAGGGACGTTTTGAGCATAGGAAATAACCCAAGCACTAAGCAATAAAACTCCGATGAGCATACTTCCGAAATAATATAATTCGGGCTTTTTTCGAATCTCCTGACGAAACCGATAAAGAACACTTGAATTCGAACCGAAATCTCGTTTCAATTCTTCCTCTAAGTCTGAACGACCTGAGCCCATTAAATCATAGCCAACATGAGCAGACAAAAAATCGCCTCGTTGCTGGGCCGTTTCTGCTCGTGTGAGAACTTTTCGCGCCACAACTAATTCAGAAAGTTTAAACTGCCGAGCAATTTTTTCTACCTCATGACGATAGGCATCACGTGAATCAAAATCCATTTGGCAATAGACATTACTCGGATCTTTTTCAAAGACACTTTCCACGAGACTGACTTCCTCAAAAAATCTCGGCCAATCCTCTGCAGAAATAAAATGTATACTCGAGATAGCGTGTCCCATTGAAACCTGATACATGGTCTGATGCTGACGTTCAAGCTTTGCTAATTCCTCTATCGTTGTATCCTGTTTGGCAATTGCTCGATCGATCCAGTGCAGCAATGGTGCTCCCTCAACGCCATGTTCCCTCATCCGCCTCAAGATCTGTTCCGCATAGGCCGAGGAGTATTCTTCCTGAGGAGTTAAATTTTTTAGAATTTCATCCCAATTCATTTTATCATGGTCAGTTTCTAAAAGAGGTAAAACCCAATGATCTGCCCTTTCCCTTTCTGCTTGGGTAAATAATATAAGTTCCGTTAATCTCCTGATGTTCTCCAGGATTACGATTCTAAGCATCGTTGGGATTGCCCATAGTTCACCGCTTGACAAAGGGATTTGAACCTGATAAGCGTTAATAAACGCTTTTAAGGTGTCTCGTTGCAATTGACTGTCCGTATGCTCGATTAATTCCACTAATAAACCATATACTCTAGGGTAGCCCATAAAATCACCGCTAGAGTTTCTTGGCAATTGGCGCTCAAATTTCTGAGGCAAGCTCCGGGGAATCTCTTCCTTTAGGCTTCTTAAACTGTAATAATTGTCTAGCAGCCATTCTGTCGCAGGGACTGTATCTTTAGTGCGGGCAGTGTAATCCGAAATTTCATGATAGGCCCGTTCTAAAAATTTTATATTTTGTTTAACCCTTGGCAAGAGAGTACGTTTCGGAAAATGAGCACTCTGATTCGAGGTGGAATGGGCAATTTCTTCGGCATGCTTAAGCAGATCTTCCCCATGGAGGGCAATATCTTTATAGGGTTTTTCCTTAATCATAGACCGTTCGAAAAACTTCATTGTTCGTCTCCGTTTGTCATTTTTTAAGCATCATTATTGCATTATTCCCAATCCCTCCCACTTCATTCATCAAACAATAAAACCCTAGCCGTTCTTTACAGCTAGGGTGTTTATTGTTAGTGTTTGTATTATGTTGGAATTCAACCAAACCGTTCCATAAATTCATCCATAGTTATAAGTACTTGTCTAGGTTTGCTCCCTTCAAAGGCACCTACAACACCTTGCTCCTCGAGCATATCCATTAAGCGTGCCGCTCTAGTATACCCTAATTTCAGGCGTCGCTGCAAGAAAGAGACTGATGCCATACCGGTCCTGATGAAAAGCTGTCCCGCCTCAAAAAACAAGGCGTCATCAGGTCCACTGCCTTCATCATTCTTTTCTGTGGTTTCCGAAAAAAGCCGTTCCGGATCAAGATACTCCGGTTTTCCCATACTTTTCCAATGAGTGATAATTCTTTGGACCTCCTCATCCGTAACCAAGCAGCCTTGCACACGTAATGCTTTGTTTTCACCTAAGGGAGAATAAAGCATGTCGCCTCTGCCGAGGAGTTTTTCAGCTCCAGTAGCATCCAGGATCGTGCGCGAATCAATTTGGGACGATACTGCAAAGGAAATTCGGCTGGGAATATTCGCTTTGATGACTCCTGTAATCACATCGACAGAAGGCCGCTGCGTAGCGATGACAAGGTGAATCCCCGCCGCTCGTGCCATTTGGGCTAAGCGACAAATGGCTTCCTCAACTTCCCCGGCAGCTACTAACATTAGATCGGCTAGCTCATCAATGATCACAACAATAAACGGTAAGGCGAGTGATGATCTCGCTAAATCAGCTGATTTTAATTTATTATAACGATCGACATCACGTACCCCTGCAGCAGCAAACAGCTCATACCTGTTTTCCATCTCTTTAACGATCCATTTTAGCGCGCTGGCCGCTTTCTTAGGATCAATGACAACTGGGGCCAAGAGATGGGGAATTCCATTATATTGACTTAGTTCAACCATTTTAGGGTCTACAAGTAAAAATTTCACTTCATCTGGAGTAGCATTAAATAAAATCGAATTGATGACCGAGGTGATACAAACGCTCTTACCCGAACCAGTCGCTCCGGCAACTAAAAGGTGCGGCATTTTAATCAAATCTGCAACAATAGGCTGATTGGCAATATCTTTTCCTAAGGCAACCTTAAGTTTAGAGGGATATTGCTCAAAAGTGGTTGTTTCAAGTACTTCGCGAAATGGCACCGAACGAGCTTGTTTATTGGGAACTTCAATTCCGATGGCTGCTTTTCCGGGAATCGGAGCCTCAATGCGAACGTCACGCGCTGCTAATCCCAGGGCAATATCATCCGCCAGATTAACGATCTTACTGATTTTAACTCCTGGAGCCGGTGCGAGTTCATAACGAGTAATTACGGGACCTCTCGTGACTCGAATAACTTTTGCTTTGACACCGAAATCTGATAGCACTTTATCCAATAATTTAGGTGTTTCCAGATCTTGTATAGGAGCATGTTGCGGCACCGAATCCAGCAAATTAAGACCGGGAGGATTCCACTGGGGACTTCTTGGCTGAGAATCATCGACGGACTTGGTAGGTTCTTGATGCTCCGTTAACAGCTCAGGCTCAGGCTCAAGATCCGTATCCTCTTGCTCAAAAGTCAGAAGTTTTACTTCATTCTCTTCCTCTTCGTAAATTGCCAATCGTTCTTCGAGTTGGCTCCCAGAATTCTCTTCCGGTTTAAGATTCAATTCACCGACAACGTTAGTTTCGAATTCACTCGTAACATCACTGTTAAACGCCGGCTCAGGTTTATTCTCAGGTTTATTCTCAGTTTCCTCGGGTTCACCTTCAGTTTCATCGGGCTTACTTTCAACGGCAACTTCCTTTTGTTCTGGCAATCCATTTTCTGTCGATAAATTATCAACTTCCGGAGTTTCCATATGAGCAGAGTTACTATTGAATTTAAACTGTGCTAAAAACTCTTCTTGATCTGCTTGAGATTTGAAGATCGGTTTAGCAATAGGTGTAGGAGTTTTTTCCTTTAAGGTTCCAGAAAACATCGATGAAGTATTCTTTACGGGTTGGGGAATTACGTGCAACAATTGTCCCATTTCTTGATCTACATCCTCAAAGTAAGCTTCAAGTCCCTTTAGGAGGGTCATCTTATGAGGTCTTTTAGAAAAAAGGTCTCTCCCGATCCGAAATAGGATGGAAAATCCTTCCCCAATTCATTCATTTCCGTTGCTTGCTGTTGGTCGATTTCTTTAATTTCAACCCATTCAGGAGAGGAGAAATATTGATTAAACCCTTGCAAATTAATGAGTTTTCCAGCTGGCAGTGGTATACCTTCCTCATTAGGCTTAAAGTTCGTGGCCCTCTGTTTCGAGGTCTCCCGTTCAATCTGCCTCTTGGAATGAGTTTTAGTGACCGCCTTTGATTGAACAATCTTAGAGGTTGTTCGAAAGCGTAGCGTTATTAAATTTGCTGAAAAGACCCATAAAACTAAAGCAATAATAAGACAAAAGAAAAGCCCAACCCAAGCAAAATGATTCCCCAGAATCGTTGCAACCACGGAAAAAATCTTTTTCCCGATAACAAAGCCGAGGCCACCTAAAAGCCCCAATAGTGAAAATAGTAATAATATGATACTTATCAATTTTAAGCCAAACGTATTTGGGCCCTTTTTGCTGGTCCGCACCTTTTCACCCCCATGCTATACTCATTATGGTTGATAAGCTATGAGAATGTCAAAAGGTTTTTTTGGATCTGATAATATTTATCAGTAACTTAAGAGTATACCTTCTTGATTGGGCAAGGGATGAAAGATTTCATGCGATATTTCACCATCTTGATTTAAAAACACATTACCTGTATAGAGAAAATCACCTTTGGTCCAATAACGGAGATCTAAAAATTCCACATTACACTCTTCCGAATCAGAATCGTGAGCTATAATGTGATAATATGGTGTAAATTGACAGAAGAGTTCCGCTAACGTCCCTTCAAGTGCGTTGGAAACTGAAGGATTATCCTTATCGATTTTTGGCAGAACCCTGCAAATGGAAGGGGTCTGGTTACGAATGATACCAAAACGTACGGTATCTCCTTGAAATAAAATAAAGTTCCACGCAAACGGATGATACATCGCTGGAAGGACTTTGACTTGATCCTTTTCTTTAAGGGCATAGACAGCCATTAAACGATCACGCGTTTTTAATCGTCCTATATGACGGTTTCCTAAATACAAGATACTTAAGAAAAAGGCCATCAAGGCAGAAGATCTGGATAAATCCGGAGAATAGAGTGAGATCATAGATGATCCCAGAAACAAGCAAGAAACAATGGGGTCAGTGAGCATTATCATGTCAAAGGTAATTTTCTTTCGTGAAAATGGCCACAATAATTCAGCCCCGAAAGAATTTAATAAGTCCAAAATACTATGGGACATTGTTCCGAGAAGTGTCCAAATAACGACAGTCCACCAGGAGGTGCTTGGGAAAACTAAATACAGAGCTGACCCTAGACCCAGAGCCATACCAGTTAAGGCGATCAGGGAATGGCTCGCTCCTCTATGATTTAACAAATAATTCAAACGACCTTTGAGATGGGCGACAATATCAATGTCAGGAAGCATTGCACCTAATGTGCAACCTAAGAATACCGGATCATTTAATTGCATACTGTGACCAGAAAAAGTACTTAAGGCAATCCCAACAAGTCCATGAGTGATCGGATCCATTATTGCCCTCCTTCAATGAATTAAAGTTCTACAGACTATAACACTACTATTATAGCATAAAGTTTTTGCGGCAACTCAAATTTCATTTCCTCATTTTCCATCTTCAGACACACGAATAACTCCGCATAAAGTATGCGGAGTTATCATTCGCTGCAATGAATCAGTAATTCGAATTAACCTTTACTGGCGTGGGCAGCTACTTTTATTGAATTATTGATATTATGAATTTCCGGGATGTTTTTAATCATTTCCTCAGCCAACTCGCGATCCTCCTCGGTATAAACCTCCCCTGTCAAAAAGGCGATACCGTCTTGGACAAATGCCCGTATCTGTCCTGAATTCAAGCGATGCTGCCCCAACTTAGAGACAAGTTGTTCAGTAAGCCATAGATCTTCTCCCTGAGAACGATGACGAGTCATGATCTCACTGACCACTGCTTTGACGCCCGGAACCTGGTAAGCAGTTTCCACAGCCCACTCCATTTCTTCTTGGGTATCCACGAGCCCACTTAACGAAATCAAACCATTGCGGGCTGCAGTTTGAATTTCATGAGCATTAACCCAGGGGGAAGCAACTAAGGCATTTTCCACTCGATTAACGAGGGTAGCATCGTCGACAGCCTTTTCTAAAAATTGTATTTCACTGCGAATTTCTTTGACACCTCGCACTTGAGAGGCAAGTCGTTTAGCCAAGCGCTCCGTACTTTGAGTTTCAACATGTCCAAGCAACGTCGCAATCCCACGACTCACTCGACATCCCAAATGAGTGAGATCTTCAAAGTTAGATCCTCTAAAACGTTCGATAATTCCTTGTTCAACGTCTTTATCTAGGATATTACCGTCATTAGCAACAGTTAAAGAGTTATCTAATTCACGAACACCGTCAATCCGCCCTACACGACTCCCGAAGAAATCTTTTTCAACCAAGCTGTCGACCATTCCCCAAATTGTTGCTCGGTCCCCTTTGACTTCCACATGGATTCCTTGTCCACTTTCTCCAAAATGTGTATGAATAAGTCTTTTGATATCACGAAGAATGTCTTGTTCTGACCGTGAATTACGCATAAATCTCCCTCCACCATGAAACTGTTGTTTTTCATACTCAGAGGGTATTTTATCCCAAGACTTCCTCTTTTAATCTACCCAACTTCTGAAGGCTGTAATTTTGTTTGATTCGCTGCAACTTCTTCTAGTCGGTGCAGTTGTTCTCTTAAACCTAAAACAATTAAAAGATCCCCTTCCATGATCACCTCTTGAGCATCTGGGTTACTAATGACAAGCTTATCGCGCAAAATTGCTAAAACCATAGCACCCGTTTGCTGTTTTATCCCACTCTTTGACAACGTCCTCCCAATCAGACAGGACCCCTGATCAACTCTTAGTTCCATTATTTTCATTTCAATATTGTGATCATGTATCACTGTTTCGATGTACTCAATACTAATTGGTTTAAGAATGGACATGGCCATTCGCCATCCGCCCAAGATTGCCGGAGAAATTACCTTGTCTGCTCCAGCCCGCAACAATTTATTCTCGGACTCTAATTGGTCCATTCGAGCAACTACCTGGACATTTGGGTTTAATCCTTTGGCTGTCAGCGTCACAAAAACATTCAACGAATCCTCAGGCAGAGCAGTAATTAGCCCTTTCGCTCTTTCAATTCCCGCCTTTTTCAGGACCTCATCTTGTGTCGCGTCATTATGGATTACAAGATAACCTTCCTCAATAAATTGTTGGACGAGATCCTCTTGTTGCTCGATAACCACGCAGGGATATACTTCTTTTCGGAGTCGATAAAGTACCTGTCGACCAACACGCCCTGCTCCGCAGACAATGATATGGTCTTGAAGCTGTTCGATCTTTTTATTCATCTTTCTTCTCCCATACACCCCAGCTAACTGGCCTTCCACCAAGAAAGCCATCATTAACCCAGCAAAATAGAGCATGACTCCTGCTCCACCGAGCATGAGAATAATTGAAAAAACATGCCCTGCATCAGATTTCAGTTTAATATCCCCGTAACCAACTGTGGTAATGGTTTCCACGGTAAAATAAAAAGCTTGTGTCAAACTGAGATGTTCCGTTAATATTAACCCCACTGTGCCAAAAGAGAGTGTAAACAGTAACGCTAAAAAGGCAAGTCCAATACGCCGACCCAACAAATTCACTTTCTTTCTTCTGCAAACAGACTAGATTAGCCTTTAGTAAGAATCGTCCGCAATTTATGAACCCCCTCAATTGGAACATTCATCTGGCCAATCTGAATTTTTCCAAACGGTCCGTGATAATCACTTCCACCCGTGGCTAATTGGGCAAATTGAGCAGCAACTTCTGCATAATAAGAAATTAGGCTTGTTTGTTCTTCCCAGTAGCCATAATACACTTCAAGCCCTATAGGCCGATAAGCCAACAAATCAAAGACTATTTTGGGCTCACGCAATAATCCGGGATGGGCCACAACTGGAAAACCGCCCGATTCAAAAATCAAATCCACAGCATCTTCAAATCTATGTCCAAGATACGGGAGATAAGCGATTCCACCGGGACGAAAGTACGTTGCAATATCCTGCCAACTTTTCGGATTATGAGCATCACATCGGTGAAATATTGCCCTCATGATATGCCCCTTGCTCACAGCGCCTTCCGAACTCACCTCACGTTCGACATCATTCCATTCTAGGGAAACTCCGCCTTTCTGAAGACTGAGCACCACATCGCGGGCTAGAGCTGTCCGCTGTTTACGAATCTCACTTAAGCGAGCCTGCAAAACTGGATTATGAACATCTTTAAAATACCCCAGAAGATGAACTTCTTGACCATGGAAATTTGTCAATAACTCAACACCAGGAATTATTTCAATCTCTAGATCCCTACCCAATTCTTCTGCCTTCGAGATTCCTTCAGTACTCTCGTGATCCGTAATAGCAAGTACCTTAATATTATTAGAATGGGCGAGATTTACAACCTCTTCGACTGTAAGTGACCCGTCAGATTCTTGAGTATGGACGTGTAGATCAATCCTCAAGAAATCTCCTCCCTCACATTGGCTTATCTTAATAATGCCTATTCTGGTTTTTCTTTAAAAATCCTGCTAGTGACTATTATTATTCTTTTTATGTAGTCTCATAATTATTATATAATTATTATTGACACATTTCTCGTTTTAGGATATAATTCATTTCGTCGCAAAAATCATAGGGGATTAGTTTAATGGTAGAACAGCGGTCTCCAAAACCGTCAGTGCGAGTTCGACTCTTGCATCCCCTGCCAAAGAAATAATAAGACACCGCAAGGAATTTGCGGTGTTTTTTAGTTTATTGAATTTGGCTACTGAATGTCAATTGGCTACTATTTGGCTACTAAAGATACAAAAGGCTACTTAAAGATACTGTAATATAACTTTAGTAATCTTTGAGACTTAGAAGATGGGTCCTGTCATTTATAAGTAGGCAAGAATTAACTAATTAGCATATTTTGATTTCAGATTAGATAGATCATATATTAAGTTTTTATAAGTCTCATCAAGGTCTCTTTCTATGTCTAGCTCAATATCACCGAATTCTGTAAAAGAAGTCAGGTTTTTATGAAGGAAACTATCACTGAAAACTTTATTCGACAACTTTTTAATAGCCGATGAAAAATAAACTGTTCTATTTAAATCATTGCTATCTCCTAAAAAATCAAATTCGCTCATATCTTTTGTCAAATCACGGAGAGTCTCTAAATCACCATACAACTTATAGATTATATCCACATTACTATCTAATTTATTGGCGATTATAGCAACATTTTTAATCCATTCATTGCTAAAATACATTCTAGAAGGAATATCCATGTAATTTGGATTTAATTCATGTATATAAAGCTTTTTAAGATCACTTAATCCCAAAAATAAATCATAGTATACAATTAATGCATTTTCCCTAATTTCTGATTCTTGCTGAATTGTTTTCCCTTTATTTAAGCTTATTAGGACTGCAAAAAGAGTGGCTATCCCCCCTAAAATTCCGCCAGTATAACTACCTAAGAAACTAGCCCATTCGCCATTGTTTATATTTGAGAAAATATTATTTCCAAAAATAAAATGGTCTAAAAATAATGGAAAAAAAATTAAAAGGATAACACCAACTGCAATAGAAATAGTCTTAAGTAACTCAAACTGTTGTTTTGTTTCCAAAATATTTTTCGATCACCTTTCACTATATAATATACACCTTAGTGAATTAAAGAAAACTAACGTTTTGTAAATCTTCGTGCTATTAGATTTACCCCAACAGCTACTACGATCAAAATCCAAAGCCACCATGGGATTCTGGTTACTATATTTTTTAATATTAATAATGTCCATTTTAAAATTGCTATCCAATCTATTTGAAAGCTAATATTCAACTCCCCCTTTGTAATTTAGTTCAATTTTTCTTATAATCTCATAATTTTTTCGCGAAGTAAGGGGAAACTTGTCTAAATTAATACCTACAAATAAGAAGAGAGGCATATGCCTCTCCCTTAAATCCTAAGTCATTTTTCAACGTCTCCCTAATGATGACTACTCTTCCTTAATCGCCTCATGGGAACGCTAGGAGCATCCATTTGGGCTTGATAAGAAATTAAACGAACATTTCTTTCATAATCGGTGTCAAACCCATGTTTCTTCATTTCTTCTAAAATGGTAAGTACACCAGCTGCCGCCTCTGAAATATCTGTTGCATTCGGATAGGCAAAGTATTGTCCTCCAGCGAATACGACAACCCCATAAGGTGAAAAAGGGTTATCCTCTTCCAGTGGAAAAGCAAAGATTGTTCCACCTAGTTCCTTCCTGAGTTGTTTAGCCTTTTCAATGGTTCGTGCTTCGTTCATAATGTCCTCCTCTTTATTTCAGTCCTAAATCATTCTTCAATGTGAGCCATAAATTTTTATAAGTTTGTTTTGGGTTCGTTCCCTTCGGCAAAGGATCATGCCCTAGTTTAAATCCTGCTATAATAGGAAGCTTTTTCTTTTTAGGCTTATAGTTTGGATTTTCAAGCTGTTTTCTCTTTTCTGTTGCATCATCAATAATCTTTTTTGTTATTGTGGATGTAATTTTTCCTGCTTGCTGGTTCTGCGTTGTCACTGGAGAAAGAACAAAGGTACCGGCTAGAATAAGCATCATGATTTTAATAAAAGGATTTACGACTGGCATAAGTTATCGCTCCTCTCTTTAATAGAAGCTAAAAGATGAACTTCGAACTTTAGCCTTGTGTTAGCGTTGGCAATCATTTCTCTAATCTTTTGGCCTCTGCGTACATCATCAGTCACTATAATAATTTTGGGGAATCTCAAGGGGTTATCTAATCTTTTCAGTAATGGTGAACCTGGCACACCTTCCCGATTGTAAAGGGCTATATACTTATCAATCTTATCGAACTTATTACGGTTGATGGAACCTCGATCCATTTCAACGCAGTACCACCGTATTTCCTTAGTCATATCAATTCTGACTGAACATAGAGCATCTGCGCGAAGGATATTACCAAACTCTTTAAGTTGTTCCAGCTCCCAAGTTAGAAGGGTTTCCCCTGGTCTTTGTTTCATCCAGGCATAACACCATGTAAGCGCGAGCGCGTGTTCTAGATTTTCAGGCAATCGGCCTTTGTAATAAATCGTTGCAGTATCCAAGGACAATCTAGTTTTCTTCACAAGTTTTTTATCATAAAGAGTTTTCATAACGGCCTGACACTTTCTTAATCCAGAGGGAAATCTGAAATATAATTCAGCAATCTGGTTTGTGTCTATGACCTTACAAATAGTAATGGCATCTAAAATAGCCTTAACCCGGTATGAGCCTTTCTGGGCATTTGTCATTACTGACAAACTCATACACCCCCTTTGGAACACGCTCAGACAAGAGACTTTGAGCCTCTTTTGCGCTTAAATACATTGACTGGACTATCTGGTCATGGTCGTTATTCCAAACGCCTCTACCGGGCATTTTAGGAAGTTCTGCGCCCCTCGTGTTGCCTGATCCTAGTACGATCTGGCTGTCAGTTTGATCTCTGACATAAAAACACATTGCCCCGCTGAGTTGTGATCTAACGTCCGTGAATCCGTCCCATATTTTTGCACTTGGTTTCTGAGTGGCAAGAATCATGCTTATACCACTGGACCTAGACAAAACTGAAAGGTCCCCAATACCTCAAAACATGCTTTATTTTTTATCTGCGTTAGTTCGTCAACGAATAAGACTAAATACGGTAAATCATTATGATTTTCTGCGTACTCTGCGAAGTTCTGGCACCCGGCATCCCTAAGTATTTTTTGCCGCCTATGCATTTCCTCAATGTGTTTATGCAATAAATCCTCAGTCTCGGCATCCGTTAAGGCAAGGTTAACCCAGGGAGCAAATCGCGGGAAATCCATTCCTTTTCTATCTATTGCCGACACCTTAACGCCTTTAAAGAGAAAGGAAACCATCAGGACCAGAAGGAATGAAGTTTTACCAAAGCCGGTTATACCACCAACCATCATATGAGGTAAAGAATAAAGGTCCTCTACAAGCAGTTTTCCGTCCGGAGTAATGCCAACTGGGAAAGGCGCGATCATGCCAGGGTAAAGGGAAGGATTAAAGTTAAATGGAACCATTGTGGGTAATTCCCCCTTATAAGTCTTGAGAATCAGCTTCCTGCCCTTGGCTTCTATGTCCACAATGGAATTAAGATAAGACTCAAAGTAATGCCGGTTAGTCTCAAAGTCGGTCCGATCCACTCCGGCCGGCAGAGCAAAGACGTAATCTTTACCGGAATCTGTTTTGTGTTCCTTTATGAGAACTGGCCTTTGCTCTTCTTTATTTTGTAAGTGAGTGCCGGTTATAACGTCACGAATGCTGTCTTTCTTGAATTGTTTTATTGCCCAGGTAATGAGTGAAGCTGTCACGCCGATGATGTCAGGATTAACCTTTTTATCTGGCATATCGTCACTCCTCCCAAGGTATTCCCAAGTTGGGAATACCTTTAACTAAAAATACTTGGAAGTCCATTCTTAGCTCTTTCAATCTCGCCCATTAAAATCAAAGCATCGTTAAATCCTCTCTTATATGATGATTCTTGGAGACCAGCAAGCTTTTCACCGGTTACTGCATCAACACCAGAAATGTACCACCACAATTTTTTCAATTGTTTTTTGCTTAACTGCTTTCTAAGTTTCTTATCTAGCAATATAGCCTTGTCAACGTGCCTTCCATAGTCCCCTGACTTGTAATAGTCACACTCCCCTGATCGCTCATCAAATAGATTCATAATGCAATCTTTAAGTGAAGAATCATCTTGAATGAACATTTGTGTTATACCTCCGTTGTTAAATTGGCAAGCGCTTGCGAATTTGAATTAAGCCGCGTTATCTTCCTTGCCGTTTACCACTTTTTCTAAGAGAATTCTGCTCTCATAAACGTAATCAGCCACAATGTCAATAAATCCAACAATTTTGGTATAATCGTAGAACCATTTAAAGTGCTGCTCCTTTTTACTTCTTTCTTCAGGCGATTTTGTTGACTGACATTGTATAGCCTTATATGGGTCTGGTATTTCGCGGAACGCATACTCATGCATCCAATGACCTAATAGCATGTTGGCCTTATCGAGCTTCAATAAAGCGCTTTCCACCTCTGAAGTTTGCATAAATAATTCATGTTGAAGTTCTTCTTGGGTTTTCATCTTTTTATCTCCTCTCTCTATCTTATTGTTTTACACTCGATAGTTTAATTATACACTCTATGGTGAATTACGTCAACACTAGACAGTGTAAAAATAGATTATATTGAATAACAGTAAACTACCAAGTATAATAACGGTGAGGAGGAATAAGCCGTGACGATGAAAGATGAAATAAAAGCTCGTATAGTTGAGTCAGGTTATACAATGAGCCGTGTAGTTAGTGAAATAAATAAAAAACGTGATGCAGAAAACCAAACTACTACCCAAAATTTAAGCAATAAACTTTCAAGAGAAACCCTAAAATACAAAGAGGCTCAAGAAATTGCCGAAGTAATTGGATATAAAATTGAATGGATTAAAGAAAAATAATAAATTCTAATTTAGATATAATAACCAGCTTAAATTTGAGCTGGTTTTATTTAACGCCCCCAAATCTGGGGAGGTTGAACCAACGGGAATTTCCTTTGGTTTACTCAGCGCAAATGTCCGCTAAGTTGAAAATCCATTTTTGGATTTTCTGATTCCGTGTTACTCGGCTCAGATTTGAGCCCAGCAAAAAAAATCGCGCGGCCAGTGGTCGCTGCGCTTTTATATTTCATTACTTTTTATTTGACATCTACTTCTTTTACTGAAGGATTTTTTATCCTGCGTCTTAGTCTTTAATGGTGTCCACATGATTTTCTATGTTCGTTTTAGCGAATGACTTACTGATTGTCCAACGAACGACTTACCGCCTGTCCAGCGTTTGTTCGTTAAGTTGTTCGTTTTTTAGACAAGCAAAAGCCCGGATTTTAAGTCCGGGCTTAACTACTTACCCAACAAATGGGATGGGCGTAAAATTAAGGGGAGTTGACCCCTTTCCGTATTTCTAATTAATTAGTCCTTTATTCACTAAATGATTTACTAAAAGTATTTCTTTCATAAAATATTTTGAATTAGAATAAACAAATTTGTCCGAATACTTGTACGTTTCAAAGTTTATGTCATTAACTTCATCGGCATCAACTTTTTCAATAATTTTTCTAGATCGTTCCCATTCTCCAAATAAGCACATCTTAGGATTTAACGGAAAAGTTATCTGTGCTCCTGCATGACCAAAACCTATAAAAAGCCAATTTGGATCATCTGGAATCCTTACAACTACAGGGTTATCGGACGTGATAAAATGTGAATGATCTGGTGCAATTAGTAGTGACCAAGCCATTCCTTGAAGAAGTTGACTTGCTACGTGCGTTGTTCTAATAACCGAGTCCATTGATATTTCTGAGGAAATTTCTATATCCTTAAATTTACCGTCTGAAAGCTCATTTATATATCCTTCCATAACCAGTTTCCTAAAGGTATCACGAAATTTTGGCACCCTTAACATCATAGAAAAAACAAATTCACTTAGTAGATATCGCTCAGTCTTAGAGATATACTTCAATTGTTTAATTTTCCTAAGTACGTTTTTAGCTTCACCTTCTATTTTCCCAAACTGTTTTTCTACAATATCAGATTTATTACCATCTTTATCATATATATCATTATACCCCTTTATAAAAGCAAAATTATTCGGTGCTTTGTTAGTAATAGATTCATTCTTTTTATCTAAAATCCATACATATGGCGTATGCAATGGAGGGGTTAATGGATCAGTAAAGAATTCTAAATAGCATTGTGATATATAATGATGTTTATCTTTTTTATCCTTATTTTTTTTCATAAAACCCTACCTTTCTCAGATAATTAATAAAATATTTTCTATGAATTGGTGTTATTTCCTGCATAAATTTACATACATTAAAGGATAATTCCATAAAGTGGAGAAATACTCCTTCATTATCAATAAAGAGAAGGAGATTAATTAAATGGACGTAATGTTTCAATGTCAAAAATGTTTAAAACCCTTTGTCCCCCAGGAAGATCTGTACGCAAAAGTTTACGAAGGGCAGTCATTATGTATGATGTGCAGAAAGGCCAGCGGCCAGGATAAGTTTACACCTGAAGAAAATATGTGCCTGTTTGCGGAAGAACAATTGGCAAAATAATTTGACCTAATCTAAACAGCCCCCCTCAAATCTGAAGGGAGCTGTTTTCTTATGTCAGTAATGTCAGTTAGCATCCCTATGCATTTGGGGAAAATTTTTTACTAAATGGACCCTCACCTTAAGAACAACTATTCTTAGCCCTTACAATAAGCTTAGTTTGAATTGCAAATTGGCTATACTTCTCTGATTCTACCAGAACATAATTATTTTTATTTAACAGGATCATTAATCCAAAGAGATCGTTAGCGGTTGACCCATCGGCATCAGCCACCTGACACTTTTCATAGGTTTCCACGTTGTGAGATGCTTTCAATGGCTGAATCATTAGATCAAAATGTCCAGGGTTCCGGCTCTTTTCTAACTCGATCATTGGATTTCTCCTTTAAACTCACGTCTCGATGGATAGAAGCAATTGCGGCAGAATACTGGCCTTTCCTCTATCGGCTGGAATGGAATGACCGTTTCTCTGCCACATTTTGCACAAATAGCAGGAAATACTTCGCGTTTTTCTTCACGCACTCGCTTCTCGTAACGACATTCAGGACAACGTTGGGGTTCACTAAACTCTTTTTTCGCGAAAAACTCCTGTTCTGGTGCGGTAAATGTGAATTGTTGATGACATGTTTTACAGGTTAATTTTTTATCTTCGAACATCTTAAATTACCTCCAAAATTTAATTAATTAAGCGTTTGTGAAAGGGTAGTCAAAGCGGCATAAATCTCTTCTCTGAGGATTCCAGCCACTACTCCCGGATCACGTAATCCAATGACCTTAACAGCACATCTTTCAACCAGTGGTTCAAACGTTTCCTTTGCATTAACTATCAAGTCATGCATGCCTGTGTCTATGTCAGAGGCGTAAACGAGGCCGTTTTTTAGCTGTTTTAGCTCAAGTTCAGCTATTTCTCTCTTTGCTTTTTCATGGCCGGCTCTCTCTCGCTCGAAGCTTAATTCTGTATCCTTTTGATATTTGAATTTGTAATAAGCCTCTAGGGAATCTGGAGCATTAAATTTCCCATCTTGTTCGCGTTTTAAGATATTTTCCTTAACAAGTTGGTTAACTCTTTGAGGCGTCAAACGTAGAATCTGCGCGAGGTCTGAGGTATTTAGATGTTGATCCATTTTTAATCAAACTCCTTTTTGGAAAGAAAATCAGTTGAAAAAAATTTACACCTAAAAAATAAACGGGCGTTTCGCTTGCGCATCTGGGTTCCATGTTCCAGAAGAACCTATCGTTTTTATATTGTGCTGATTTTAGCAATAATTTCTCTGAGACTACTCATATTTGCCCTATATGACATGCAAACCTTATTTCTTACTTTTTACATTCAATTCGTAATTAAGTTCAGCTGCTATACGTGCATTAAGAGTAAGCTCGGCTTCTCTTTCTATAACACCTATAACTTCTTTATTGCCAATCATTTGTGGCACAGATGGACCCATGAGGCGTCTCCATGGGTATCTGGCTATTCCTTGACGCACGCATAATCCCCACTTGGTGCTTTCAGCAGCAAAGCCCGGAACTTTCTTCCATCCACCGGATCGTGTAATCTGGATTTTATAATCATTCGCTCCTTTGAATAGATTCTTTGGAGAAAGTTTAAAGTCTACGAAATCAATTCGATTCCCTTTTGACCTTACAGTTCCTGAAGGGTTAGCGGCAGTTGCCTTAACAGTATCAATTGTGAGTTTGACATCTCGAGACTTAACTACGTATTTACTTGAAGCCTCCTTGGCCATATTTGCTTTAGCATTAGTGACTGCTCTATTTACTGCTCTGGCCAGTACGGTATTTACTCTTTTCGGAGTATCTTTAAAGGCTTCTTGGACTTGTTTAAGATTGTCAACGCTAATTTCAATCATTTTCTTAATTACCTCTATTTAGGATTGGGCAAGGGCATTAAACCCTTGCCCTGACTGTTTATTGGGCAAAACTCACTCTACGTTGATTCCTCTGCCAGGTTTGCATTCTCGTTTCCCATTCTCTTTGTGCATCACTGGCAGCCTGTTTAAAGTCTTGTACGTTTGCACCTGCACCAATGTTAAAGACTGGAGAATAAGTAAAGTTGTTTCCACCGCTGTTATTGTTCCCAGCACCTTGACTAATCCCTCCAGACTTACCTTCACTAAGACTGGCAGCGAGTCCACGAGATTTGTTATTCGGTATTACTTGAGCACCTTTCGCAAGATTAATTAGCTCTGGACCTTTTTCACCAACCCACGTTAATCCACCGCGCCAATTGTCAGTACCGAGAGCATTATGGGCCGCCTTCATGCCATCTGCAGTTGTATTACCACTAACATTCAAACCTATCTTTTGGATCATAGGAATGTTAACACCAGGTATTTTGTTTAATCCTCCTATAAGACTATCAATAAGGTCTATTACCTTATTTACGCCACCAGTAAAGAAGTTTTCAATATCCACCCATGCAGTCTTTAACGCTGCAGTTACAGTGTCCCAGTTCTTATAAAGGGCAACACCGGCGGCAATTAGTCCACCTATACCTATGACCACTAAACCTATAGGATTGGCGTCTAAGGCCGCATTAAATAATAACTGCGCTGCAGCAGCAGCCTTTGAGATACCTGTTCCAATAAGTGTGGCGGCATTACTGGCTAATTGCGCAGCATTTTGAAGGATTTGTGAGTCTTTTAAAAAAGTAATGGCCTTTCCGACCCCTCCAATAGCGTCTTGCACACCTTTTACGACACCTATTGTTCCACTTATAGCCTTGAAACCAACGAATGCAGCTCCAAGGCCTAAGACAATGTTTTTTGAGGCCTCACCATGATTAGTAATAAAATTGAACAGATTTTTAGCAACAGGCAAAACGTCATTTAACACGGCTTGTCCAGTGCTTGAAATGGTTGAGGCTAGTTTCTGAATATCGGGTTGATGGGTTGTTATAAAATTAGCCACTTTTCCTAATCCGTCCATAAGCTTAGGCAAAAGGTTCTGGATTGTTGGCATAAGTGCCAAACCAATACTACCCATAACGCCTGTTATTTTATTTTTTGCAATCTCCATCTGACCTGAAAACGTCTGCCCTGCTGCCCTCGCACTACCTCCAAATTCGGTACCTAGCTCCTTGAGAATAAGTTTCTGTGCATCCATAGTTTTGCCTGATTCAACGAGGGTTTTGATCTGATTCTTTTGCTGTTCGTTAAAGGTTACGCCGACACGCTGTAATGCAGAAACTCCAGAAATCGGGTCCTGCAAAGCTTTGCCCAATTGGATTGCAGATGATTTAGTATCCTGTCCCAATGCCTGACTCATATTTAAGACGGTTTCCGTGGCGTCTGGCATAACGTCTTTGCCGATCTTGGTGAATGTTAAGAGTAAGTTCTCGGAGCCTAAAACAGCATTTTTACTAAATGTCGTTACATTACTTAAGCTACCGGCTAAATTTAGAGCAGCCTGTTCAGTGATTCCAGCTGCACCGCCCGTTGATTTTAAAACAGTTTCCAACTGCTTTGTGGTATTCTGTGTATTGCTAGCTGCGTCCATCATAGTCTTAAATCCCATGGATACCCCAATGGCTGCGCCCGCACCTGCGATAACCTTAGTTAGGGAACCAAATCCCTTTGAAACGCCTCCAGTTACCTTATCAGATGTTTTCTGAATTCCAGAAAGTGTTTTGGATGCTCCTGAAAGGGATGTATTGAGGCTAGGAGAAAGTTTACCGGCTATCTCTAACAAGATTTCATACGACGAACTCAAATTTCTTCACCCCCCTTGCTTGACTATAAAGGCTTCAAGATAGTTGTCACTTACGCCCTCTGAGAATGCTGCCAGATAGGCAATCTCTTTGCCTGGCTCAATAGGTTTTTTTTCGATGTAAGGAAGTAGTGACAATAGTTTTTTGAGAACTAATTCCGATTGATTTTGGTACGTCTGCCCCCAGTCGTCAATGTCCTTTATGGTCTGTTTCAAAGTGTCAATTCTTCGAATAATGGCATCCTGCTTTTTTTGAAGATCGGCAATCTCATGATTAACTCTTTTTAATTCTGAGGTTTTGCCTCTTAGGGATTTTTCACGCTGATCTTCCCATTGTCCGGCAAACTTGATGATTCCGGGTAATTTATCCCTAAGCAAAGCCCTCACATCATTGTGGACATTTTGGTTAATCTCCTGAATTAGTACATCCACAGTATTGATAATGTTTGTTTCACGAGCTAAGATTTTCACTTTAATTCCTCCAGTTACACTCGATGGTGCTCAGACATCATTAAATTACGTGGCTCAGAAGGTTGTTTTATTTCCTGGCTAAAAGGATTAGCTTTAACAACACCAAAGGTTTGATGAGGTATTGGAGCCGGTCGATTATCTGCCGGTTTCTCTATAAATGCCTCCAGGTACTCTGCCTTTGATCCTTCAGAGAACAATCTCAAGTAATCGAGCTCATGGCCTCGTTCTACCCTTCTAGGCTCAACATACTTAACCAATGACGCCACGGTATTCTCGATTGAACTTGATTGATAAGTAAATGTTTGTGCCTCTCTCCTTAGTACATTTGCTTGTTCCTCAAGATGCTTAATGCCCTCAAGAATATCCTCAAGTTCTTTCGACTTGGCTTGGCGTTCTTGAGCAAGCTTTTCTTTTCCTCTATCCAAAACCTCAAAGATACCTGGCAGCTGGAGGCGAATAAAGCCCTTATCATTAAGAGCGTCCTCATAGCCCTTTATTCTGTCGCTCAGACCGTCATAATTTTGCTTGCATTTAATCAGCTGATTATTAATATCTAATTGCGCTTTTCCGTCTCCTGCCATTTCGGCGGTAACAAGGTCTCTTGTAAGCTGAGAAATGAGAGTTTTTTCTTTGGTTGCTTGTGCCTGGAGTTCAGAGATTTTGTTTTTTATAGAGGCTTCGCGGGAATGAATTTGGTTAATTAACTCGTTTACGGCCTCTGAGATGGTTTTTTCTTTTATGTCCGGTCTTTCTTGATTTTGGGAAAATATTTTCATATGTTTTGCCTCCTAATTTTTAATGGAGCGTGATTCCAGTTTGTTTAGCGTTTTCGAGCTAGAATCTGATTAGCGAAATTTGCAATAGATTCTGCGGTTGATACCTTAGTTTGTTTTTGCTGCTCATCGGCCGATTTCTTTGAACTGCTTAGGATTTCGTTTGCCTTATTAGCAATATTTTCAGCTATCGTTAGCCTTTTGCCACTTATATCAAACGAACCACTGTTCTTGATATTCACGTGTTCAAGCCCTTGTGTGGCCTCCCAAATTTTATAGAGAGCTTGAATATCAGATACCACAGTGTTGTCATCAGCAGTAATTCCCATCGACGCGCATAATGTCAGCATGTTTTGGTATTGTTTGAGATTACTCTTTCTTAAGTCTTTCATTTTCATCTTGATCCACCTCCTTTCATCGAGAATTTAGTTAAGAACATCACCCCCTTAAATCAAAAACTCGCCTGTTGTAACCAGACGAGTTTTTTAGCGTTGTTTCCATTTGAATTCCTTAAAATACTTTGAATCTCTGGGGTCTTCAATGTATCCATCCCCATCCGTATCCATAATTAAAATTTCACCTTCATCCGTTAAGGCAAGACATAAGACAGGCTCAGCCTCGTCTTTCTTTCCCGTGTTATAGACCGAATATAGGTTACTTGGTGCCGGGCATATTTGAATGATTTTGCCTTTCGTTTTTTACACTCCTTTTTTATCTAAATGCATAGACATACGTACCTACATTGGTTACACAGGTCGGGCCAATGTATCCAACGTAAGTTCATACCCTTAGGCTTTTGGTGAAAAATTTATTTCCATTGAGATGGAAGTTCATCAAGTGACACTTCCTTCCCTAAGAGTGGTATTATATTAAATCCATTCATGCGTTCTTCCTCGGTGCAATTTTTCCGTCCAATTTGATCGATGATCCTATTAAGCTGCCGCAGTATGTCGTTAAATAATGCCGATCCCTTAATCAGCTCTTCATTTGTCCTCACTGGATCATCTAGCCATATCTCCCCGGCTTTTTCACGCATAAGGAGTTCGTTATATTTCAACTTTATACCAAGATGACCGAACGCTTTTGGGGTAATTGTT
This sequence comes from Desulfosporosinus paludis, assembly GCF_045689965.1. Taxonomy (NCBI): domain Bacteria; kingdom Bacillati; phylum Bacillota; class Clostridia; order Eubacteriales; family Desulfitobacteriaceae; genus Desulfosporosinus; species Desulfosporosinus paludis. Next base: position 4,643,009 of record NZ_CP144211.1, on the reverse strand, counting down.
TGTTTTTCAAGCTGTGACAACCACTTACTCACAAAACCATCTCCAGTTATTTTCCTTTAAACTTTACTTAGTGTGAACATACATAGGTTACATTGGTCTTGTTAACTGCTTAAATTCATATCCCTAGTTGGGCAACGTAACCTATGTTGGTTCGTATGTTATTCGTTTGAGGAAAATATTTTTGGATTTACTCTGTAAACTTTCTTTGCTTGTCGCCCCGGGATCTCAACTTGATCCGGTCTTAGCCAATTTGCTTCCACCAGTTCTCTGCACGCTGCCTCAACTTTTTCCTTTGTGTCTAATAGAGTCCACCCCTTTGGATATACATCTCGGACAGTAAACCCGTCAGATACTTTCCTGGTCCTAATTTTGTTTGCCAGATTCGCGGTTGCTCTAATACTAACGTCTTCTACTATCGCGTAAATTCTTCGAGCATGTTGTTCAAGGAATTCTGTCCATGCTGCAGCCATCAGCGCGGCTTGTTCTGTAATTGGTCCGCCTGGCTTACCAGTCGTAATATCCAATAGGTGAAATATTAGCGATAGAGAAGGCATTAAGCTTCGATATTTAGCTAAGTGCTCAACCATGAGAGGCATTTCTTCAGAGCGAAGTTCATATTCCAATTCTGTTATCCAGTCATTAAAGATAGCTTGTCCCCCGGAAGAAAACCGGAAGAAGGGAATTTTCTCTTCATCCATTAACTCTGCTCCAGCAGCTAGAAAATCCATTGCGGCCAGTTCCTTTATTGCTTTCCAAGCTATGTCCTTTGCATTCTTGTCAGGCCATTCATCTATGAGTTCCCATTTCTTAGGTTCATCGGGGTAAACTAGTAATTGGAATCTTTGGAGTAACCCATCATTAGCAACATCGCTAATCGCTTGTTGAAGATATCCTGTAAGCTTTGCGGGCTGAATTCCTCCTAGGAGAGAAACGCAACAGTTTTTAACATCAAGAGTTCCTCTACCGATTCTATCGGTTGTAAAGCTTCCATTGCCATTCCAAGCTTCTAGGTAAAATGCTCGGTCCTGAGCCCTGTCTTCCCGATCCCATGAGCAAAGCAAGCCAATTAATTCATCACGGAATACAAGTAAACCTCTGGGGTTTTCATTAAGCAGTTCCCCCAGTTTTTCAATGGTAGAGTCATTAGTTCTGTAACGTTTCCTTACTGGTGTTTCAGGTATTTCAAGTTCAATAAGTTCACCCTTTAGGACATCCATGCTTTTAGTCGGAGCATTTTTCTTGCCCTTCGCAACCGCTTGCATTTCACTTTTTAATGCTTCTCTTTGTGCTTTGTGTATCTCAAGATCAGCTTCGTAATATAAGAGATTTTCTTCGAATTGCTCTTTTGCTTCAGCTTCCAGTCTCCCCAGCGGTTTCATTACTTCCGCTAAGCTTGGAGTTTTTAACATTGAGGGCCTAGCAATAATGCCACCCCAAAGATTAGGGATAACAGTCCAATCATCCCGCTGTTTTGGTCTTATTCCGCAACCGGCACCAATCAAAGCGCTACTTACTACTATTGAGGCAGCAGCCACAAACTCCAGAGGGCATTGCATACGATTAGAAATGTCAGTTAGCCATGGCCTGAAAACTTCTGGAATCATTGTTGGTATAATTGACTGAACTGGCCTTAAGCTTTCTTCCCTTAGCTCTTCGGGCTCAGGCCATTCTAATATTTTTTTTGCATGTTCCTGGGCCTGTAGATCTTTGTTTTCAGCGGCAATTTTTTGGGCTTCTGCCAATTTCTCAGCAAGTGTGGCCATAATACCAGCCGCCTTTCAGAACGCACATGATGTCTTCGAAAATCCCATAAATCAACACATCGATTAAGTTTTCTAGTTGAGCTAATGTTTCAATAGACTCTGAATCATCAGGTAAAGTTATAGTCAGTAAGGCATCTTTCATATCACATGCGGCCCGAAAAAGAATATTTACTCCTTGTCGCCACAGTTGTTCAAGTTTTCTCTTTTCCTGCTTTACTCGAATCTGCTTTAGCTCTTCCGGGCTTAGTGGCTGCCCTATTTCTACTATAAGACCAAAATCGATGCATATAGTTTTTGCGGCCACCAAAGAGGAAACACCCCAAAGCTGAGACAATAAATCAATGCAATCACCGCCGATTCCACAGGTCCAACAACGCCAATGATCCCCTTTAGTCGTTAGGGATGGATGCTTGTCCGGACCATGTTGGAAACACTTAGCTTTAATCCGATTACCGTGTATAGTGAGATCCTTAGTGTAATATTTCCGGAATACATCCTCTAGTGGAATTTGCTTTGCTAAATCGAAAATGTTTTCATTGTGTGGTAAACTAGAATAAAGTGAATTATTCGTCTTAATCGCCTCGATTCTGCCCGGCTCCGGCAAGTCGGGTTATTTTTTTGCCCAAAATAAAAACCGGCTCAGATTGAGACGGTTTTTTAAATACTTAAAACCTTATTTTCATGTACATGTAATTTAAGAGAAGCTTCCCATGGTGTTGGGTCTGGGGCATTAAATTCATTCTTTCTCATGAGTTTATTATCTAGGTGTTTTTCAATAACTAGGTAATCCCTTTCGACACTACGCATAAAAGCCCCACGATGTCGAGCTTCCCGATTCTTGGCTTTCCTTGCCTCGCTAATTGGCATGTGTTGCCCTCCTTGATTACCAATTAATTTACGTCAAGCCATGCTCTTCAAATTATTTGGTATTCTTAATTTACTTTTGTTTAAGTAATTATTTTCCTAAGCACCCCTATTGGTTGCTTAATTTCTTTATCAACTGGCGGGTTTCTTAGGAATTCTTCCAAGAAATCTAGATCGATTAACACCTTATTTCCTGCTCGATGACACTTTAATTTACCACTATTAACAAGTTGTCTCAGCCACCATTCAGAAATACAGCTCTCCGGGTCTTGATCCCTTATGACCTGAATGGCTTGCTTGATACTCCGCATTCTCGCGGTCATGGTTAGTTCGCCTCTCTTTCAGTCGGGAATATGTCAGTTTCGTCCACGTTTAGGACAATAGCTATTCGTTTACGCCAAGCCGGTGGGACGTATCCCTTACCGTTACAAATAAGGTTAAAATTTGATTGTGGGATATCAGCTAATCGAGAAACTTTCGATTGACTTAACCCCTTGATCTTTAATATTTCTTTTAACTTGTGCATTCTCATTCACCCCTCTCTATTTAGAAAATATATATCTTATATCGGTTTTCTATTTTTATTCTATATCGTTCCACGGCTATTGACAATAGCCAAATTTCGAGCTATATTTAGAACTATAAATAAGTATTATCTATTTTCTATCAAAGAGGAGTTCCTTACATGCCTACTACTATAATAGAGCTTGATCTAATCGCAAAAAAAATACGCTATGGAAATCAAACGCATGCCATAGGTGAACATTTAAGTAATTTTGTTAACTCAAATTATGATCTATTTCAAAAATATCGAGGACCTGTTTATGGTGTTTACGAGAAATTAAATAATTTATATCTTGTGCCACAACAAGAACTTTTTAGCAAGATAAATGAACTTTTTAAAGAGTTGTTTTTCGTTTGTTTTAGTGATTTGTTTTTGGAAAATCAAGGTATTAAATCCGAGCATAAATTTATGAAACAAGCTCATAAATTATTTACGCCCAGTAGGAGATTTTTATATTTTTTATCAAAAAACAAGGACTTCATTAGTGAATTAGATATTTCTTATGAAATAAATTATGGATGGTATTCTAAATTGATTTCTTCTTTAAGTTCTAAAGATAATTCAACTTCAGACTTAACTTCTATTCTTAAGGATGATCCTGATACGATAAATAAGGATTTTATTTCAATACTAAATATTGAACCAAAATATATAGAATACATTAGTGTGAAAAATTATCAAAGTTTTTTATTTTATGAGTTCCAGAAAATAATCCAATTAAATATCCCAGTAAAACAATGTAAAAACTGTGGCCTTTATTTTGTACCAAGTGGGCGCCCCGATTCCATATACTGCGATAACATAGATAAAGAAACTGGTAAAACATGCCTCGAAATAGGAAGTACTAATGTTTATAAGAGAAATATTAGCGGAAGCAAAATTCATGAAATTTATAATCGAACTTATAAAAGAATGTATGCAAGGCGGACAAACAGAAAAATATCCCCAAAAGACTTCGAAACTTGGTTGAATGCCGCAAGAGTTGAGCGAGATAAAGCAATTGAAAACAACACATCCCCGGATGAATTCACCGAGGCCATTAGTAAATTGGAGGTGCATAATTGATATGGCATCCATCAAAAAACGAGGCGAAAACTCATACCAGATAACTGTTTCATGCGGATATGATGGTGCAGGAAAAAAAATAGTCAAAACTAAAACTATTACAATTGACCCTGGGCTTACACCAAAACTAGCAGACAAAGAGCTTCAAAAACAAGCGGCTTTGTTTGAGCGGGAGGTCGAGAATGGGACCTATTTAGACGGCTCCAAGATAACATTCACTGAATTTACTGAGCGATGGCGTAAGGATTATGCTGAAAAACAGTTAGAACCTAAAACATATCACCGATATGATGATATGCTTAAATCTAGAATTCTGCCGGCATTGGGACATATTAAGCTAGGAAAGCTGCAACCTACTCACCTTCTCCAATTCTATGACAACTTGGGAGAGGCTGGTATCAGGCGAGATGTGAAGTATTCTGTTAAGCCTGAATTCGAAGATCTGATAAAGCAGAAAAAATTAAGGTTAGTGGATCTTTGTAGAAAGTCCGGTGTCTCTGATGATACCATCAGGAGAATGCGATCCGGAAAAACGATCACTACCAAGACTGCAACTGCTTTATGTAAAGCCCTTGAAGTCAAACTAGAAACACTTTTCTTGGCACAGGAATCAGGGCCGCTCTCTGGTCAAAGTGTTAAGCATCATCACCGTCTTATCAGTTCAATCTTAACTTGTGCTGTTCAATGGCAATGCCTTATCAGTAATCCTGCCGAACGAGTAAAACCTCCGAAAGTTGACAAAAAAGAAGCGGCTCATCTCGAGGAGGACATGACTGAATTCATGCTTTCCTTACTCGATGACGAACCGCTCAAATACAAAACAATGGTCTATTTGGCCGTTTACTCCGGAAGCCGTCTTGGTGAGGTATCAGGCCTAGAATGGTCAGACATTGACTTCGATAAGAACCTTTTGCAAGTTTGTCGCGCCTCTCAGTATATCCCCGGCAAGGGAATTTTCACGAAAGGCCCGAAGAATGAAAGCAGCAAACGAGTTATCGCTATGCCTCCATTAGTAATGGATCTTCTAAAGGAATATAGGGTTTGGCAAAACCAAGAACGCCTTAAATGCGGAGACATTTGGGAGGATCATGACCGTCTATTCACCAAATGGAATGGAAAACCTATTTTCCCAACGACACCTTCTACCTGGTACCGTGAATTTAGGAGAAAGCATAACCTTCCAGATGTTAAATTTCACGGGCTCCGACACACCAATGCCTCTCTGCTTATAGGCCAGGGTGTGGATGTGCAGACAGTCGCTAAGAGGCTAGGTCACACCAAAGCAACGACTACGACTAGTATATATAGCCATTTCCTAAAAAGACCTGATCAGGAAGCGGCCGATAAACTTCAGAACCTTTTTAAGAAAAAAACAAGTGAAAGTCCGAAAGAAGCATAAAGATAATCGCAGCGTCAATTTTTACTCAGACACTGCGATTTTTCTTTTAAAAGTTGGCTACTATTTGGCTACTAACGACACAAATAGTAGCCAATAAACACAATAAGTTAATATATGACAGTGCGGACAAATCTAGATATACCAAGGGTTATATCAAACTACACAAAGTTAAAACATGATGAATCTCGCTCTCCAAAACCGTCAGTGAGGGATCAACTTCTTCATCCCCTTCCAATAGAAAGTAAGACACCGCAAGGATTTGCGGTGTCTTTTGTTATATACATTGACCGTATAAGATTAACGTTTAGGGGAAATTTAGGGACATACTAGATTAGAATGGTTAAATTGAAGTTTCATTGGCAGATAAGTGGAAAAAGAGTTACCGAAAGGGGTTTTTTCTATGGTACTAGTATGCCCAAAATGCAAAAGTGAGAAGTATTATTACACCTATATAAATAGTCGCGAAATCGTGTTATGTCGAAAATGTGGGTATTGGCAGACTATGTCTCTCCACGAGTGGGAGAATTTTTATAAAGCGAACCAACCTAAAATTTCATTCAATAAAACAATCCACTACAAGATCTAAAAATATCCTCTTTCGTTATGCCACGCCAGAGTATTATTTCATTCATCAGTGCCTTGAAAACTTGTTTAACGAATTACCTTCAAGGCTAAAAGTCATTGAATCGTCGTGTGAGTTAGCTCCGAAGGATTTATAAAACTCTTGAGCTAAAGTGTTCCAGTTTAGACATTTCCATTCAAGACGTTCAAACCCCTTCTCAACAGTCTCACTGACCAAGGTTCTCAGTAGGGCCTTCCCATAACCTTTATTTCTATGTGCCTTGGAAATATATAGATCATCCAAATATACACCTCTTGTACCGGAAAAAGAGGAAAAAATATTAAAATATAAGGCATACCCTATCGGTTCTTCCCCAACTTCAGCAAGCAATACTTCTGCTGCATTGTGTTCAAAGAGTTCATTTTCAAGCTTTTGTCGGTCAACAATTAAGTACTCTGTTAAGTTTACATATTCTGCAAACTCGCGCATAAGGGCAAGAACCTTATCACAATCTTCTTTTTGTGCTTTCCTTACTCTGAAGCTTTCAGCGTTCATATAAACCTCCTTTTTACAGCAACACCACGGAATCAGGTTCTCTCCTGTATAACGTCCCTCTTTCCCGAATGAATATACCAATACCTGAGCGACGCTCAAGAAAATGCTGGGATAAACTCAAGATTACCTAATTATCTCATAACATTCCTTAAGGGGAAACCTGTAAAATTTTAAAACAATGCAAAAAAAGAACTCCCATCCTTACCGATGGGAGTTAAAATGAAGGTTAAAGGTGCCAAGGATGAACTTTAAGTTACTTAAAGACTATCACTGTTTTAGTCTTTTGTCGATATAATTTACCTATGTTCATAATAAATATTTTTTATTGTGTGAATCTAAGGGGATTATCCCCTTTCTTCCTCTGACTCTCTGTCTCAGTCTCTCGCTGCAACTCAGGCAAATTGATTAAAGATTTTATTATGCAAACTATGATCGTTGCATTTTATGTTATCAGCATTTCAGAAGTCTCTACAATAGGGGCAAATTTTAATCCTTGATGTAGAGTAAATAAATCGGATTAAAAATGCACTGGATTAAGCGCTCTCTGCTTCTAGCGCCTGCACATTTCAGGACAAGAAACATACTATGAAGTAGAAAGTGAAGATAACCCCTGAAAGAAGATATGGTAGGTTCTTTCTTCTAGGCCACTTAGATGGTCAAAATTCAAAAGGGGGTTATCTAAATGAGCTTTGGAGCATCTCCATCTATTTTGGGACTGTTTGACACTTATCCTATTGGAGCAAGACTCGCGATAGGCGAGGATTCCGGTTTCTGGGTTGGTAACTTTGGAGGAATTCAATGCGGTATTGCTCTTTTAACCAATGCACAACTTTTCTCTAACGTTGGAACCCCAATTGATGGGATCCGTCCTGTCGTGCGTATTCCTATCCGCTCAATTACTTTTGTCAGCCAATAATATGGCTAAAGGCCCTTGGCTGCGCCGAGGGCCTTCTATGCTTGTATAAGAGTAAAACGTCTTACGTAAAAAATTCCATTAAAAAGGAACACAAAAAAAGCCGGAGGATCCTGTTCGATCCATTTGGCTCTTTTTTTTAGAGTATTTTGAACTTAGTTTTACACTTTGGGCATTCGGTCATTTCACTGTAGTAGTCCCAGATCGAGTGACACATAGTACATTCCTGTATAAAAGGTACTAATGGCGAAACATCTTCTCTTACATTTAAATCGTATCGATCCAGTTCTCCAACATTTTGTTCGCTGGCGATTTCGATACCTGACCTGGTAACGGTGATAGACACTAGACAACGTCCCTTTCTTCGTAATCCAATTATACTATTGCTAATTATAAGAAAAGAGGGATAACTCCGTCAATTATCAAAGTCCCTAGCTGTTTGTACTATATTTCATTAATCGTACGAAAAGCATTCATTTTCCATGTGTAATTGCCTGTCATTCTCTATAGGCGACTTATATCCCTTTTTCGGGTTATTTGGGAGCGTTGCATTGTATGATACTCACTAAATGCGTTGAGAGTTCTAAAGCTTATTTTTTCCTTGCAAAAAAATCCCCTCGCTAGGAGGGGGAGATGAAGGAGGAGGAACGTGAAAAACTTTTATATTTAACCGCTATAACTAGCGTGAGGTTTTTATGCACCTCGAATCAGCTCGATTCCTAGTGATCGCCGATAGCAAAACTTTTCAACAAGCTAAATATAATCCCACACGATACCAAGGTAATAATTAATTTCATTTTAATCAACTCTTTTGTTTTATTTTAGCTTAGTCTAATTATTTTATTTGATTAATTATAATATAGTATTTTTTAGTTTACAATAGCTTCTTGGGGAATAACCGTTAAAACTTCAAAAACAATTTTCAGTCTTCTTGACCACCTTAGCTTCTTATTTTGTTCAACTTTTAGGCCTCAATCTTTTACGCCAGTAGTTCATTATTCTCCACATGAACATTTAAAGGACACGCTGAATAGCATGTATTGGGAATTATCTCGCACCTATAAAAACCGAAATAGTAAGGAGTTGAAAACTATATGATTCTAGCGGCATTGATTATTATCATCATCTTATTGTTAATAATTATTGGAGAACTGCGAAGACTTCGAAGACTTCCTCCACCGCATCCGCCCTGCCCCACCCAAACACTTCTCTAATGGTTTCGGAAATTAGGCTTAGGTATTTTTTGCCTAGGCCTTTTCACATTGGCTTTGCTTGACATTGGCCATGATATTTAAAAGCAGAGGACTGTTTTAATTCAACGATTGCAGGAGAAAATTATGCCCCCATCGAATCCTTGCGTTACAGACTTAAAAAGGAAGATGGAGTATGAAAAAAATCATCATTCCCCTACTGCTTTGCGTTACCCTTTCTCTCTCTGGATGCGGGGCATCCGCTGCCCCTCAGTCTTTTGCCGCTTCACAATCAGAATCCCAAGTTGAATACTTTTTCACCAGGGCACATCAGCACCCTGAGCAAGCTTTAGAGTCCCAAATAAATAGCGCTAAAACATCCCTTGATATCGCCATTTATAGTTTAACTAAAAAAGACATTGTAGAATCAATTATCTCTGCCAAGAAACGTGGAGTATACGTGCGAATCATTACTGACCGTACAGAGGCCAAAACAAAAACACAGGCAAGTGAGCTGTTATTACTAAAAAAAGCTAACATCCCCATAAAAGAGGATACTCATTCCGGATTGATGCATATGAAGGTTTCCATCATCGATAAATCTGTAGTGACCACTGGCTCCTACAACTACACGCAAAACGCTTCAACCGATAACGATGAAGTACTAGTTGTGATCCACGACTCAAAGATTGCCTCGAATTGGGCCGACGAGTTTGAGCAGATGTGGGATGATACAAAGAATTACACAGAGATTAAGTGAAGTAATAGGATTCTTGACTTCCAATTTCAGACCTTTCGTGACTCACTTATAAATTGGTTAATTAGTTTGTCAAGCTTATCACTTACTTTAATTATCCCCGTCTCCTCAAAATCTTTCATTGACTCGGCTCGAATGATTTTCTGCCTTAGGTTTCCGCTTTGTTGTTCCATGACCATCATAACACCACCTTAGCGATCAAACTTTATTAGTTTAACTTAAATAGCAAAACTTCTAATTAAGGAAAATAGTAAGCCACATGATACCAAGGTAATAATTAGTTTCATTTTCAGCACTCTTTCAAAATTCATTAAGGGGTGACTTCCCTTGCCTATAAGCATAAATTATATTTCTTACGTTTTTATGAACATTTTATTAAAAATCCATTAAACCTTTGTTAAAAAAAGAAGACCACCGCGTCCGGAGGTCTTCTGCGCAATGCCCCATTAGGGTTAAACCCTATAAAAATGGGACAAAATTTTCGAAAAAGATCCTTCCGTCAAACGTTGGAAGGATAAAAATTAAACGTCACTACATGAAAAAAGCTAAAATTGCTTTCGACACATTATACTATAAATTTACATATTTGTGTTAAATAGTATTTTGGTAATTTATTGAATTTATAAACCTAACGTTATTATAAGGCCCTGGCGATTGCCAGGGCCTTCGTCTTATTTTGGGAAAACGCTAGGACATGATAGGAAGCTAGGGTTCCCATGAGTCTATTTAAAGCTCCAAACTAAGAGCTAATATCGCCTATTTTGGGAAAATAATAAACAGCCCTATAAACATCACTATGAACATTTAAGGGACACGCCGAATAGCATGTATTAAGAATCTCGCACTTATGTATTTAAAAATAAAGGAGTGAATTATATGATTCTGACAGCATTAATTATCATTATTGTTTTATTATTAATAATCATCTGGGAGATATGGAGACTCCGAAGACCACTCAGACCACCCTTTCCACCTAATCCATGCAACCCTTTCTAAAATAACGCTTGGATTTTAGCCTAGGTATAATTATTCCTAGGCTTTCTTATATCTTATATATTGAGCTTTCGATACCCTTAAGCGAGAGCTTACTGCCTGCGGTTAATCAAAATATTCTTTAGTGTTCCGTATAAAATCCCTGCACATTTCCTTTGCTTCTGCTATATTAACTCCACTCGATGTACAACATTTATCACCTTTTCCATTGGCGATCACGATGACATTCTCTATCTCTCCTTGCAGGAATAAATCTCGCAGATAACTCAATTCTGCTAAAAAGTCTGTGACTCGTTTATCTTTCATTGGTTTTGACTTGAATTTTATGACATCCCCCATTTTACCCCTCTTTCTCAAAATCATTAACATTTTTTCAGAATAACTTTATAACTTTGCCTAGGCTTATACTAAGTTTTACAAGCAAGTTTCTTCCAATGGCTAAAATTTTTTTCTTATACCGCTTATCCAAAATATACTGGATTAATTCGTTTTTGATTCCTAATAATCTTAATCTGCTTTCACAGAACATCTAACGGACATGCTGAATACTATATCATCAGAACCCTCTCGTTCTTATGGAAATCTAAATGGGGGGTAAATGGATGCCAAATTTATCAAGATTTTTTACAAATTTTAGATAGTATTGTTATGATGAAAATTAGAAAAACTAGATTTGTTAATAAGATTGTAAGGAGGCTTAAGAGCATGGGAATGATGAAACATAAAAATAGTTTTCTGAGTCCGCGATCGCTGATTATTCATACTATTGGGATAGGGGCTGCTGTATGGTTGGGCAAAGCCTGGGGTAAAAATGACTATTGATTCCGTCCGTAAGGACGGTTTTTCATTAGGCATGAACAGTTGCGCATAAGGTCAATTTAACAGCAGAACTGATACCTCCATAGATGAGGTATCAGTTCTGCTCATTGAGTCAACATAAAACTAAGTGTATTTAGTGATTATGGGCTACCTTTAATTGATTCACTAAAGTCTCACTGATTCTGTCAGGAACCTCTTCATACTGCAGGAATTTTAGGGTAAATGTTCCCCTGCCTTGAGTAAGGGCTCTTAAATCTATGGCATAGCGCATCATTTCAGCCTGGGGGACATGTGCCTTGATGATTTGATACTTTCCGCCAACATCCATTCCTAATACCTTACCCCGTTTGGCATTGAGGTCTCCGATGACATCTCCCATGAAGTCTTCGGGCACTCTAACTTCCACTTCGACGACCGGTTCGAGCAAAGCCGGTTTCGCCAGCTCGACTCCTTTACGAAAAGCAATTATTGCTGCTAATTTAAAAGCCATCTCTGAGGAATCAACCGCATGATAGGAGCCGTCACAAAGCGTGACCTTAATATCCGTCACAGGATATCCAACCATAGCTCCTTCAGTCATAGCTTCGCGAATTCCTTTTTCAACCGCTGGAATATACTGTTTAGGTACTGAACCGCCAAATATTTCCTCTGTGAACTCAAAATCTTTGCCGTTCAGGGGCTCCAGGTTGATCCAAACATGACCATATTGTCCATGTCCGCCTGTTTGTTTTTTATGTTTACCTTCCACTTTCACTGCTTTACGAATAGTCTCACGATAAGGTACTCGAGGAACTTTAATGACTACTGCAACCCCAAATTTGCGGGTTAACTTTTCCTGAAGAATTTCCAGATGCATCTCGCCTAAACCTGTTAATAGCAATTCCTTCGTTTCCAAGTTCTTGCTAAGCCTAATTGTTGGATCTTCTTCGACTAAGCGTGCTAAAGAGTTGCCAAGTTTATCTTCGTCCCCCTTGCTCTTAGGTTCAATAGCCATAGACAATGTAGGTATCGGGAAATCTATACCCTCTAGTTTAACTGGGTGGTCTTTGCCACATAACGTATCTCCTGTTTTTACATCCTGCAGTTTGGCAACGACAGCAATATCTCCTGCCGAAACGGAAGGGATCGGCTCCTGGGCTTTACCTCTTAAATAAAAAGGTTGACCTATCTTTTCTTCAACATCCCGACTTGAATTATAGACTAATGATTCAGCATTAAATTTACCTCCATAAACGCGGAAGAAAGACATCTTTCCAACATAGGGATCTGCTAGGGTTTTAAATATTAAAGCAGCCTTTTGGGGGATAACTTCTGGGGAAGGAAGAAAATCAGCAAAGAAATTAATAAGATTAGCAATTCCAATATTCTTACACGCTGAACCGCAAAGAATTGGGATTACAAGATTTTGTTTTATTGCCAGCTGCAAAGCGGTTTTTAAATCATCAACTGTTAGACTTTCCCCTTCAAGATATTTGGTTAGAATTTCATCATCAGCTTCGGCAACTGCCTCTCCTAGTTGCTCTCGAAGACGATCTGATTCAGTCTGAAATTCTTCAGGAACCGTTTGAACGATAAACTTGCCGCTTCCATTGGTTTCATAGTCATAAAACCTATTTTCAATAATATCAACGACTCCGTGAAAACTGGCTTCCTGTCCAATTGGAATTTGTAAGGGAGCAAATCTGGCATCGGGATACATTTGACGAAGTTGTTCTAAGACCTTGCTAAAACTGGCATTTTCTCGATCCAATTTATTAACGAAGATAACTCTAGGCAACTTTTGCTGATCCATAACATCCCAAACAATTTCTGCCTGGACCTCTAAACCTGCTACACCATTGAGTACTAATACCCCGCACTCAGCGACTCTCAAGGCACTCATGACTTCCCCGAAAAAATCGGAATATCCTGGAGTATCGAGAACGTTGACCTTAACTCCTTGCCATTCAATGGGAATAAGACTCGTACTAATCGACACCTTGTGTTTAACTTCTTCTGGCAAAAAATCCGAGACTGTGTTTCCTTCAACAATTTTGCCGATACGATTGATCACACCTGAATTGAAAAGAAAAGTTTCCGATAGGGAAGTCTTTCCCACTCCACCGTGGCCGACCAAACAGATGTTGCGAAGATGTTCTGTGTCATAGGTCTTCAAGACGATCTCCTCCTAGTAATGTTATTAAGAAAAAGGTCCTTGCCTTTTACTTGCAACAGTTTTCTGGAGTTTCCATGTTAGTCTGAAGAAACATATTTAAATTAGTTTATTGAGCCGAGCAGGTCAAGTATTCTCGATGCCTTACTTTTTTTTCGTTTCGTAAGTCCCCCATACCAAAGGCTGCTTATTTTTTACCATATACTTTCCCTTAGCCCAAACATCATGAACCTGTAAAGATTCATCCAGGACCACAAGGTCAGCGTCAAATCCGACGCGAATCAAACCTTTATTTTTAAGGGCCAGTACTTTCGCTGCATTCGCAGTTATCGTGCTTAAAGCCCTCTCAAGTGAAATTCCATAATGCAGTACAGATTCCCTAACATCACGCCACAGTACTTCGACGGATCCAACACCCATACCAACGAGAACACCCTCCTCGTTATATTCAGGCATGCTTCCATTTCCGTCTGATGTCACGGTAATTCGCTCATTAAGGAGTTTTCGCTGCTCTAACATAGAAAGTACTGCGGGCACTTGAAGTTCAACAGGAAAATCGTCACACCCTGCAGTGAGGTCAATGTGTCCTCCTGCTTGGAGAAACTGAATTCCTTGCTCTAATAAAGAATGGGTTCGATTAATGTGAGTAGGCATAAATTGGGTGATAGGAATCTCTGTTTTCTCCAGGATCTTCCATATAGGATCTAGTCCGCTCTTGCCTTCCCCAAGATGAAGATGAACCACCCCAGCTTTTCCTCCAAGCATTCCTCCAACTCGAGCCTCTGCAGCTAAGCGTTCAAGTTCAGCGATTTGTGGTTGCGCAGAACGATGATCCGATATGGCGATTTCACCTGCGCCAATCGCTTTCTCTATCAAAGCTAAGTCTTGTTGTAAGGTCGGCAGAAGCGTTCGTGTGGGTACTTGATAAGCGCCACTATACACAAACGTACTTATTCCCTCATCTTCAAGGGCATATGCTTTCGTCAGGAGCTCAGACATTGAGCGGGAAATAGAATCCGTACCTAAACAACCTACAACTGTGGTGGTCCCGCCTAATGTAAGTTGAGATAGATGAATTTCTGGTGTTCGTGAGGCCGGGCCGGCTTCTCCTCCGCCGCCACAGATATGCACATGTGCATCAATAAAGCCGGGAGCCAAGATCATTCCCTGAAGATCAAACTCTTCTCCTTTAATAAAGTCCGGGAGTCGAAGATCCTTCCCGATCGCTGCAATACTTGTCCCGACAATGATAACATCCGTATCCTCTATTAATTTTGGACTATGAATTTTAGCATTCTTAAGAAGTTGCCACATCATAATTCCTCCCTAGAGGTAGAATGCCCCCACTTTTAATATCATATCCATTACAGGAAAATATTTTCTCTATGAGGTTGGCAAATTCCTTTCTGATTTGGAAATAAGTGAAAATTTCTTAAGCATTTCCTTATTTCCACAAGCATATGGTTAGAAGTAAACGATTTTGCCATATTTGTGGAGGTTGACATGCCAAGAAGGACCTTTGTCTATGGAGCGACTATTTTATTAGGCGCTAATTTATTAAATCGACTTTTAGGCTTTGCTTATCAATATCTGATTATGACTCACATTGGCGGGGAAGCGTATGGCCTGTTTAATATGGTATTTCCCATCTACATGTTGGCTTTAGTTTTTACAACGGCTGGAATTCCGCTTGCGATCGCTAAAATGGTTGCAGAAGAGGTATCCTTAGGCCGGCCATATCAGGCTCGATCAATTTTCCATCTGGCCTTCTGGCTTCTCACTATCTCAGGAGCTGTCGTTTCCTCAGCTCTCTATTTCTTGACTCCCTATTTAGCACATAAAATTTTTCCTGACCCCAGGGTGCTTACCATTTTTCAGATTTGCACACCTGCGATTTTCATTGTTTCCATCTCTTCAGTCTTTCGCGGATATTTTCAAGGGCTGCAAAATATGGTTCCAACAGCAGTCAGCCAAATTTGCGAACAGATTATTCGCGTTGTTGTTGGGTATACGGCGGCGCTTCGACTTCTTGGAGATGGCGTAGAATGGGCCGCAGCCGGATTGGCTATTGGCATGTTAGCAGGGGAAGCAGTTGGCCTATTGGTGATTGTCCTGCATTACCAAAGAGCTCAAGTAACCTCTACAGAAAGCACCACTTCTCATTATTCCACAGAGCATATTTTAAAACAGCTATGGCACCTCGCTTCGCCTGTTACTCTTGGCAGACTATTTGCTACAGGACTATCTGCTCTGGATGCCATGATCATCCCTCAGCGTCTTTATGCAGCCGGCTACAGTGCCCGTGAGGCAACAACCTTATTCGGGCAGCTTGGAGGGTCTGCCTTCACCTTGCTCACGTTTCCCAGCGTCTTCACGTTTGCCTTGGCAACATCGTTGGTACCGTCTATCTCCGAAGCAGCTGCTCAGCGCCAGTTTCACATTGTTCGTGCTCGAAGCGTCGAAGCAATTCGTTTAACCATCATCATAGGAATCCCCTGTCTGATTATCCTCTTTTATTTTTCTCGTCCCCTTACAGCGTTTTTTAAGAGCTCGGACATCTCCCCAATTTTGCGTATCTTAGCTTTAGGAGGAATATTTTCCTATATCCAGCAAACAACAACAGGAATTTTGCAAGGTCTCGATAAAGTTCATCTGCCAGTGTTTCATTCCATTATTGCGGCCATACTGAGGATTCCGATCTTAGTCTACCTAACTGGTCTTCCGCAATGGGGTCTTAGAGGCACAGCTTGGGCTTATGTCATTGGCTTTGTTATTACTGCGATCTTAAACCTTCTGGCGATCTCCAGAACAAGCGGCATGGCTCTTGACCTTCAGCGTTTTCTCCTCCAGCCCTTCAGTGGAGGAATAGGTATGCTGCTTATATTTCATATATTAGATCCTATCTTAGGAGGACACGTTATTGGGTATCTCTGTGAATTTTCGTGCGGATTCGTACTTTATACTCTTATTTTAATGTTTAATGGAGGGATCTCGGTCTCAGATATTAAGCGGCTGCCTTGGATCGGAAAATATTTTAAATTTTAAGGATCATCTCCACCAGCGACGAATTTTACTTCCCCACTGCCAATAGGAAAGCAAAAAAGTCACTGCGATAAATAGGAGGATAAAGAACTTATAGATAAAGTAAATTCTTATAACCGTCAAAAAAGACAAAACAGCTCCCAACAATACAGGTGCTGCCAATAATTTAACGACTGAACTCGAACGATCTTTACTGGCCAATCCGGGATAGGAAATGATTAGGCCAAAAATTAAAACATAAACGATAAAAGTTCCAAGAATCATGACAACTTCCTCTCTTAACAAAAAGACATAGTATATCCAATATTTAAGCACTATAAACCTTAAGAAAATGTAAATACTATCATTGTACGGATAAACAAAAAGGGAGGAGATTTAAATATGAGTCGTAGAAATAAAAGTAATGCTAATATTTTACCCCAATCTGTTTTAGATCAATTCAAATGGGAGGTTGCTGATGAATTGGGACTCAGCGATAAAATCAAAACTCAAGGATGGGAAAACATGACATCCCGAGAATGTGGTCATGTTGGCGGCAGAATCGGCGGAAGCATGGTTAAAACTATGATTCGTCGAGCCAAAGAATCTCTCAACACACCCGTTTAATCATTTAGCAAAAAGGAGTACAGAGAAATCTGTACTCCTTTATAGCTTGTCACTGAAAAAATCTTTCCAAGCTTGTAAGGAAGCAAAATCTGTTAAGTCGCTATGCATTGGAGTCACAGAAATAAAGTCATCCTGAATCGCCGTTAGATCTGTGTCATCTTCACAGTCCCGAATCAGATTTCCACTTTGCCAAAAATAGACTCTGCCACGAGGGTCAGATCGTTTCTCAAAAATATTTTCGTAAATAGCTTTACCCAACCGGGTTACTTTAAGGCCCCGCCACTGTGTCTGTGGTTTCCCCGGAAAGTTTAAATTCATTAACCCTTTATGCTGAAGTTTGAGCAACAAGTCTAAATGGTCTGCGAGATAGGTCGCAGAAGGTCCAAAATCCTTATACTCAAAGTTTGCTAAAGAAACAGCTATGGACGGAACTCCAAGTAATACCCCTTCCATAGCTGCAGAAACCGTGCCTGAATAAAAGATATCCGTACCTAAATTAGCTCCCTGATTGATCCCTGAGATCAAAAGATCAGGTTTAGGAATGAGTTTTCCTTGTATGGCAAGTTTTACACAGTCAGAAGGTGTCCCACTTATAGAAAACCCCTTGCAAGGTCCTTCAAGGGAATGTTCTGTCACGAATAAAGGGGTAAATAAGGTTATTGAGTGACCCGTAGCAGAACGCTGGCCTTCTGGAGCGGCAATACTTACATCGTGTTTGGTTTTAGTTTTAAGAACTCGATATAATTCTTGGATTCCAGGAGCATTATAGCCATCATCATTAGTTAGCAGAATATGCATATCGTTACTCTAATCACTCCACTTCATAAATCGATATAATCATTTTATCATCTTTTTTGGTTAAACCGAACATAAGCCGATAGTCTTTTAAGTTCTTATTGAGAAAATCAACAACTTTGTAAAGCTCACGGTTTGCGCTAATTTTTTGTGTCGCCATTAGTTCAAGTTTTCCTTGAGGTCCTGGCATAGGGTTCTTCAGGTTGTCATCCATAGATTGCCTCTTTCTTATCGTCTGTTACCTTGAATTAGGGAAAAAGCTTCTGACCTTGTAATGGAATTCGTCTTAAAAATGCCCCGGACAGCTGAGGTCAAAGTTTTAGAACCCGCCTTTTTAACGCCACGCATAGTCATACACATATGCTCTGCTTCAATGACGACCAGAACCCCTAACGGAGAGAGTTCCCCATAATTGCGTCGGCAATTTGAGATGTTAAACGTTCCTGAAGTTGAGGTCTGCGGGCAAAGCCTTCGACAACTCGAGCAAATTTTGAAAGTCCGGTAATTTTACCCTTTCTAGGAATATATGCAACATGAGCTTTACCATAGAATGGTACAAGATGATGTTCGCACATGGAATAAACCGGAATATCCTTAACAATCACCATTTCCTCATGTTCTTCTGAAAATTGCACTTTCAAATGTCGGCTAGGGTCTTCGTGTAAGCCTGCAAACACTTCAGCGTACATCCTGGCTACACGCTTCGGTGTATCTTGAAGCCCCTCTCGCTCAGGGTCTTCTCCTATAGCCTCGAGTATCATATATACGGCTTGTTCAATTTTTTCTAAATCCATCCCCATAATCGTTTCTCCTTTGTTCGATGGTCCCTCTCTTTAACGTTTCCCTAAAGTTGTCCCATAAAAACATGTGTCTGAGGAATAACCCGAACATTAATAAGTTTTTCTAAAAATAAGCGTTGCCAATCTAGAAGCTGGCGAGGTTTGGGTGAGTTGATATCATTTATTTTTGTAACGGGCTGAAGTATGGTTAATAGCAATGGGTTAACTCCAGCAATTAAATCTCGAGCTTTCAAAAGATCTTGAATTGATGTTTTTTCGTCAACAACAATCTTAATGAATACTTCCTTGCTTAGACTTTCGCGAAGGAAAGATTCATGAATGTCCCAGAAAACCTGATCTCCGAAAGGCAATTTAATATCCATACTAATAATATCGACAAGTGGCAATATTTTGTGAAGTTGGGACGGTAAAGTTCCATTGGTCTCTAAATAAATAGCGAGCTTATTTTGAATGATTAAGGGCAAAAGGGCCTGAAGTTCATCTGCCCAGATAAGAGGTTCTCCGCCAGTAATACTTAAAGAGTGATGCAAGGAAAAATCATAAGATAGAAGCAAGCGAACCAACTCGTCGATAGCAATAGGATTGTTCATCTCGTCAAAGCATCTTGAGCCTGGAATTGTTTCCATCGGAAATTTATCTGGAACCGAAGTCTTAGTATCACAATAGGGACACTTCAAATTGCACTTAGGCAACCTCAGGAATATTTGGCGGGTTCCAACATAAGGACCTTCCCCTTGAATCGACGAGAAAATCTCTGAAACAGGTATCTTGAGCATCATGAAACCCCTCGAACTTTACAACGTGCAAGTCGCATAGACAAAACCTCAGCACAATAATGTTGAGCGACGCTCTCCCCAAATTCAAAGACGTCATGAATCTTAAGATTTGTCAAGCCAACGGTAGGTATGGGCGTATTATGATTTGAAACGTTTAGACCACAGTGAATGAGCGTCGAGACGGGAGAAAGAGTAGCGATGCTCACAGAAAGCTTCTTGTCCTCTTCATAAAGGTCATCTCCGCTCCGTCTCAGAGAAAATACACCGCGTTTTTCCAGTTCATCCTTGATCGTGGCTATTAATAAGCGTTGTCGAATGATGGTCTTTTCTAAATCCATGTCAAAATGTTCAACGATAAAATGCAGCATGTCCTCACTATGAATCCAGTCCTGGGCTACGACATCTTCCATGTCCACCATTTCATTTTGTTCAACGGTGCAGGAACCTCTAAATACAAGGACACTGTCTCCCATTAGACCAAAGTTTTTGTAAGTGAACAATGACTGAAGTTGACTGCCATCATAATTCAGAGGATCACGCTGAATATGGTATTGCAAGATTATTCCCTCTTTTCTTGAGTCTCTGGTATTCAAAATTCTAAAAACTCTTGATAAACGTCTTAGATATCAGCAAACAACGTGTTAAGCAAATCCTGAGCTTCGTTATGGATTAAGGCGCGCTTCAATCTTAAGCAGCTCTCACACTGTCCGCATAATTGCTCCCCGCTCTCGTAGCAGCTCCATATCTTTTCAAACGGCAGTGCAAGTCGCAATCCTTCTCTGACAATTTCCGATTTGGAAAACGTTACTGTAGGGCTGGCAACCGTAACCTCATTTTGGGTTGAATACTTAAAACAATGATCAACTGACGTCATGAAGCCCTGAGTGTTGTCCGGAAAAGTAGCTGCTTCCTCCCGATTGAAACCTGTGATTAACGTCGTAGCTTCACCCATATTCTCAGCGTAAACAGCGGCAATGTTCAGAAATAAACCATTGCGGTTGGGAACCCAAACTTGTTGCGCACTTTTGCGGGTCACCCCTTCAAGATCGTCCAATTCTTCAAACTCTAAGCGTGGTAATTCTGTGGAACGATTGACAAGTGCCGAATGAGTCTGCTCCTGGAGAAAGGGCAAAGACACTATTTGGTGCGGAATGTTGTAATGTTCTGCAATCCTGCGCGACGCATCAATCTCCTTAGTCTTGGCCCTTTGACCATAATCAAACGTTAGGGCAAGATCTACTTTTGACGTTTCTAAGTAAAGGGCCAAAGACACGGATGAATCTAATCCGCCTGATAATAAAACAATAGCAGCCAAAAGTCAGTCCTCCTTATAGATTGCCCAAGCATCAGGAGATTCGAAGACCTTCACCCATGCTAAGCGCTTTTCTCTTAATACGAAATTTTTATTGAAATCGCGAAACAAATATTGAGCCAAACGTTCTGCTGTCGGGTTAACTCCTTCTGGCCCAAAAGTTGGCAAATCGTTCAGCAATTTATGGTCTAAGACGTCCAGAGTTTTTCGGATAGTCTTCTTAACATCACTGAAATCTACTAACATTCCCAATTCATCTAATTCGTTTCCCTCGATACAAACAACAACGTTCCAACGATGGCCATGCAAATTGGCACACTTACCATTATAGTTACGAATAAAATGGGCCGCATCGAAATGCGCCTGAACACATACCTGAAACATATTAAACTCCTTATTTGACATATTAGTATCTATATTAACATTTTTATCTATAAAAGAAAAATGAAAATTAGTCATGAAAAAGAGAAGGGTTTCCCCTCCTCTTCAAGCTAATTTAAGTGCTTTATTGTAACAATCAATAGCCGTGTCGTATTGATCCATTTGATCGTAGATATTCCCCAATAAGGCCCAGCCCGCCGAATGATTGGGGTCTATTTCTATAAGTTGATTCAGTGATTGAATACTTTCCTGCCAATTTCCTTTACGAGACAGACATACGCTTAAGTTATAGAGAATTAGAGGATGATTGGGGCTTAATTCTAAGGCTTGTCTGTAGTACTCTGCAGCCTTTCTGGTGCGCCCTTGATGAACAAGAGTAAAGGCTAAATTATTGAGTAAGATAGGATCCTTGGGATAGATTTTAATGGCTCGATCTAAAAGAGTTATAGCTTCCTGAGTCTGCCCTTGATTTTGATAAACAGCTGCGAGGTTACTTAAGCAATCATAATGGTCCGGTTCATACTTGAGAGTGAATTTATAATATTGAATTCCTTTCTTTATCTGACCGGTCTGAATATAACAATAGGCTAATCTCGCGGCTAAATCGGGAGTCCCTCCATAGCGAAGTGCCCGATCAAAACTCCTGCAGGCATCGGACATTTGTTCTAATTTCAAATGCATTTCGGCCTTGACTTCCCAATATTGAGATTCGCGGGGTTCCAACTGACAACAACCTTGGAAACAGCGCAAGGCTTCAAGGTACTCCTCGTGATAAGCATAAATAATCCCAAGACGATAATAGGTTTCGGCATTTTTAGGTGCAGCGCGGCAAGAATTGTCCAGCGCCTTGACGCCTTCTTTCCAATCACCCAATTCTAAATGGCAATCGGCAAGTATATCCCAGAACCTGGAATTTTGCGGCCTTAACTTAAGAGCCTCTTCAATCATACATTTTGCTTGTGGAATCAGAGCTTGTCCAAGATAACATCGTGCCAACAGGCCACATATTGATGCCGATTCTTCATCATAATTTCTTTCAAGGTTTTCCAAGTAATCCCTGGCTTCTTGAAATGCCTGGACTTCGATCAAATGTTCAGCTTCTTTTAACCGAGGCTTCTCGGACTCTTGGTTTAATAAATCTACCCATTCTTGGATGGCCAGATCAGTTTTGCCCACCCAAAAATGCCATTTAGCTTGCAAAGAATTCCACAAATATGTCTTCCGAAGGGATGGCCTTTTTTGTTTGACGCTCGAGGCCAAAGGTATACCCATAATCTCAGCCCCTTTATTTACTTATTTTACCATTATATCATTCTCCTTCTCTCCTCTATCTCCTTCTGCCGGTGTTAAGAATCGAACGCCAAATGCCTTGTATTTACGCGTTTATTCTTTAAATAGCGTTGCATTTTCTCCCAGCCTCGTCAGATTAGCGAAGTATCGCTTAAAATTTAAACATGATAGTATTTAATTCTTACATATTACCTATTCCTGCATTGGTTATTTCATCTTCACTCCCTCTTACTTCTTTTCTTCGGGTTTAAGACCATCAATGCCACGTTGGAAATAAATTATTTTTTATGATTTAACAAGAAACTAAAAGAGGCGCCTATTGCGCCTCTTCACACTTCGAACAATAACCATAAAATTTCAGATCATGATCTAATACTTTAAAGTGATTCCGCTTCAAAATGACGGCTTCTAAAGATTCTAATAAATCGTCGTCAAATTCCGAAACATTCCCACAACCTAAGCAGATAAGATGATGGTGATGATGATGTTCATCTTTCCGGCTAAATTCATATCGGCTTCGGCCATCCCCGAAATCGTTCTTCATTAAAACTCCAATTTCTGCCAAAATGTCTAACGTTCGATAAACTGTAGCAAGACCAATTTCGGGATTCTCGTTTTTAACAAGCATATATACTTCTTCCGCGCTTAAGTGGCGATCGAGATTTTCAACAAACATGTGTAAAATTGTCTGTCGTTGAGGGGTTATTTTATATGAGTGATTGCGCAATAGATTGCAGATATTTTCAAACGTTTTTAGATCTTCCACCCTGTGCCCTCCTCCATATATTCCCTATTATAAGACAAAGCTCTTAATTTGCAAAGAGTCTCTCAATAATAATTATTAACGGTCATAGACTTCGTAGATGGCGAACTTTAGGTAGTCCGTTTCTTCGCTTCCTAAAAGAACAGGATGATCTTTGCCTGCACGGCGAAATTCGACAAGACGCAAGACTTTATGCGCGTCTGTTGCGGCCTCTTGAATCATTTTCAAAAAGCGTGCGGCACTTAAATGATAGGAGCAAGAAGCAGTTACCAAAATTCCCCCATCTCGCACTAGCTTCATTCCTTGAAGATTAATTTCTTTGTATCCTCTTAGTGCTCCTTCTAAGGCCTGACGATTTTTGGCGAAAGCAGGAGGATCTAGAATAACGACATCCCATGTCTTTTTATCTTTAACCTGCTCTCTTAAAAAGTCGAAGGCATTGGCTGCAACAAAATCCGTGCGATGCAGGAATCCATTGAGCAAAGCGTTTCTTTTGGCCATTTCCATGGCTTTTTCAGATATATCTAGGCAAGTTACCCTTTTGGCACCATACAAGCAGGCGTGCAACATGAAAGACCCTGTATGCGAAAAACAATCTAAAACCTCAGCACCATCCCAGAAAGGATTCTTGATTTCTTTTCCCCTCGCATCTCGCAGGCAGCCTTCTTTGTCCTTAGTGATCCCATGTTTTTCTCCCCATCCCGTCATTAAGGGTTTCAGGGAGGCCCGGTTTTCACGTTGATCGAAAAAATAACCGGTCTTTTGTCCTTCAGCAACATCCACCATAATTTTTAACTCATTTTCCAGTAAGGTTATTTGAGTATCAAAAGCGGCTTCCACGAAACCCACTCTTTCTTCCAGTCCTTCTAACCGCCTTACAGAAACATCACTTCGTTCATAAATCCCCCGAGGATTGAAAATCTTCTTTAAAGCATTAATAATCCATTGGCGTCGAACCTCCATCCCTAAGGCAAGAATTTGAACTACTAGAACATCTTCATATTTATCGATGATTAAACCCGGCAAGAAATCTGCTTCTCCATGGACAACCCGACAGGACGAGGCTGCGGGCAAAAGCCATTGTCTACGCCTCCAAGCGCGCTGAATTTTTTCTAAGAATAAGTCTTCATCAATGGTTTTTTCAGAATACGATATAACCCTAATGACTAATTGTGACACAGGGTTGTAAAATCCTTGGGCTAAAAAATGTCCGTCGTGATTTAAAATATGTACAATATCCCCACCTAGTGGTTCTCCTTCGATTCTTTCAATTTCTCCGGGATAAACCCAGGGATGTCCTTGCTCCAGTCTCCTCTTTCTGCTCTTTATAAGAAAAGCTCGTGGTATAGACATGGTATTTTCCTCACTTTCCAGAACTGCCTTCAATAACTCTTATGTCCTTAAAAATATACCGTGAAAATGAAAGAAAGGAAAGCTTTTACTTCCCTTTTCTTTCAAAGTTCTATAAGATAGTTTCTACCATCCCATATAAGGGTATGCGTAAGGATATGGCGGGTATGGTGGATAAGCCGGATAGGGAACATAACTTGGTGCAGCCAAAGTTCCTAAGCCAAAACCTAAAGCGAAGGGCAAAACCCCGAAAAACATAGTAATAGCACTCCTTCCAAACCAAAATAACCTACTATCCATTATATGGAATCATTTCGATAATGACAAAAAAAGCCATCCATTTAAGGATGGCCTACAGATTGATATTTATTAGGAAAATCGATCTCTAAGAACTTCAACAACTTCTTCTGCACTCCGCCCAGAAGCGTTTATTACCGGCATTTTAATTGGCCAATCAGGAGCCAGAGAATCCGTTCCATTCCCTTTAACAATGACGGCCTGGATATTATACAATGCCTTTCCTTCTAAAGGAGTGGTTTTAAATCCTGCCGCATTAAGAGCCTGAGTAACATTTGTAAGACCATCCTCAACTGCTACTAATTTATACATTTTTTTCCCCTCTCTTCGAATTATTTTTAGTTTCTCCATCTGAAATTCATCCTATCCTGAGATGTTTTTCCTTAAAAAGTATAGTTTTCTTTGAACTGGATTTGGTAATCTGTAGATAACATTTCGTTTTGAATTTGCAGCTGTGGCTTCAAATATGGAAAGATTCCTTCGAGGGAGCAAGTGAGAATTCCTTGAGTTTCAACGGTCAAATGAATGGTAGTTCTCTGAGGTGGAGTTCTTTGGATCAGAAGAGAATAGTTTCCCTCGGGTTGGCGAACCCCAATCAGTTGAATTTTTTTGGGGAGTTTGGCCATAGGTAAGAATTCATCTGTTTTAACTTCAAAAGGGTGACCGCTTACCAGTTTTAGACTTATTAAATAGGGTTCCTGAAGATAATTAAGTTTAAAGGAAATATCCAGGATTCTTTGGGTACTCGAACTCTTCTCCTCAACTGTGGAAACAACATTCAGAGGCGGTTTATCATTTTGTATGGGAACAACGATGCTTTTCCCTTCCTGCCCGCTTAGATCCCTGACTAACTGACTAGGCAGACGGTTATCTGAAACTATCTGTATTTTCCCGTCCCGACTACCCATCCATTCTTCACGAACGATCACTGGCTGGGGATACTCTTTCGTGTAAGTAGGCACTAAACCTAAAGAAAGTATCATTAGGCCGGTTCCAGCCAGAGCCGGCATTTTCAAGTAAGCCAAGATTTTTTTCAGGCGGACGGGTCTGCTCAAGGCGACATGACAGCAAGCTAACAGGAAGGGAATAAGAAGTAATGAGTAAACCCCCAGGAAAACTATTGGATATTTATGAATCGCATCGTAGTAACTTAACCATTGCTCAGAATTTAATAATTCATAATGCATCCAGTAAAGAAAATAGGGACCCATTAACACTAAACTCAAACTGGGGAAAAAGTACTGTAAGTCCATACATAACAGCCAAAAAACGAAGGGAAAGGCAAGGTCAATGCGGACAAGTGCTAAAATCAGACTGCCGATTATGAGCAGGAGTACACCTGTAAACCAATAAAGGTTAGGATCCCGTTTGACTGGAAGTTTATTAAACCAATTAGCAAGAAAGAGAGTAAGACTTAGTCCAATGCCGATACGGGCTATAAGATACAGTTCAGGATGAGCAAAGTATAATACTTGGGTCTGTTTTAAGCGTTGCCAGAGGTTCTCTCCTAGCCCGCTTACCCCAATAATTACAACGCTTGAAAGCATAATGATTCCTAAAATCACTAAGATAGTCTTCCAATTGAAATTAGATTGGCCTTTGCTATTTCTCAGGAATCTGCTTAAGATCAAAACGGTTACTAAAAAAACGACGATAATGAACCCTCGAAGCCCATAACTAGGCAGAACAAAAACATTTCCACCTACTTGAAACGATAAGTACAACTCATCCCATACCTCAGGTCCCAACTTTTTCAAGGAAACCTGACTTACTAACAGATGGGCAAAATTGCCGACTGTCTGCATATCTTCCAAAGAAACATGGTCTAAACGATCTTCAGGTCTGTGGAAGTACCCGGCGGGTCTTCCATAAATACCTAACCCAAGGGCGGGGATACCCTCATCTAAGAAAGAACTGAAATCGCTTGACCCTCCCTGAGAACTATCCCGAGTCATCGTCATAAAGTCTCGGCTTATATGAAATGGGATGTGGCTTTCTTTAGCCAAGGCCGAGGCTTGTTTTAACAGCTCCGGCGGAGCGGATATTTTGCCGGCACCATCAATTTCCAAAGGAGTCCCAACCATATCGACATTGAGCATCCATTGAATAGCTGACAAATCGGCTTGTGAGGTGTAAAATTTAGAACCGACAAGCCCATTCTCTTCCGCGCCAAAAAACACTAATTGATATGTTTTTTGATGAGGTTCCTTGCTTAAAACGCGCGCAAGTTCAAGCAAAACTCCCACACCTGAAGCATTATCAACGGCACCGGGCACATTCATTGTCGCTGTATCGTAATGGGCCCCAATAACGACAGTATCTGGTAATGTTCCTGGCAGCTCCGCAATGATATTTTGACTGTTGATCAATTCGACTTGTTGATCCGGTTGCTGTACAGAAGCATTCCGAACAATCACTTTACTAAAAGGCTGTTCTCGAACTTTCCAGCCATTTTGATTCAAGACATATTCAATATATTGCGCCGCTTTTAACTCTGCTTTACTTCCGGCCGGACGAGGGCCAATTTTTTCAGCAAGGTACTTGACATGCTCAAAGGCTGAGGTTGAGGAGAATTCACCGCTGGATCCCTGAGAACGTGGGGTATCTTTGGTTTGCAAAGTTATAAACCCCAATATGACGAGAACGCTGACAATTATCAGCAGGAGTATCATTCTACTTGTCTTAATAAACTTCATAGCCCCATGCCCTTTCCAAGAGTAAAACTCACTTGCCCATTCTTATGAAAAACTTCTTGGGGTTATGCCTCTCCAATCCTTTTAACCTTTTAGACACATATGTTATAATGAAAACAATACTTTTGACCTTGGGAGAAGTAAGTGCCATGCCGAAGCGAAATTTGTACTTAATCACGTCATTCTTAATGTTATTCTGTTTACTCTTTCTAAGCGGATGTTCCATTAAAATTCCTAAACCCTTTTCGAAACCTGCTCCAACATCGACTCTGTCCCCAGAGGCACTTTTTCTTGATAACAATGCCATCTATAACCGCACATTAAGCTTGATCCAATCTGCTCAGTCTTCTATCTATATTGAACAATTCGAGTTTGACGACCCTCGCCTTATTCAGCTCCTGCTCGATAAATCTCGTGCAGGCCTTGATGTACGCATTTTATTAGATCAATGGCAAAAACAAAATTGGTCTACTCTGGACCAATTAAAAAGTCAAAACGTTTCAGTTCAGTATTACCCGGCACAAAAAGGACAAAGCGATCATACCAAAATGCTAATTGTTGACCAAGGAAAAGCACTCATTTATGGGCCTTCGTGGACTGCCAAAGGGTTTCAAGCTCATGACTTAGCTGTGGAGCTCTCTGGAAAATCAGCTTGGAAAGCCGCAGGCCTTTACTCCAAGGATTGGGAATTCACGACAACATTTCCATTAAATGTACCAAAAACCACAACCCTTCCTGACGACAATATTATCCTGGCTACCAATGCCAACGTGAAACAACAACTGCTTGAGCAGATTTCCAGCAGCACAAAAACAATTTGGATTGAAAACTCGGAAATTACCGAACCGGATTTGGTTCAAGCCCTAATTGATGCTGCAGGGAAAGGGCGTGACATTCGGATTATCGTTGATTCCAGTGTGGCTACCCAAACACCCGTCACCTTGGAAAAATTGAAAGCCAGCGGGATATCTATACGCTATTATCCAAGTCAGACTTCTCTAGGAATTCGTCTGGCGATTATTGATAGTAAATCATTCCTGATGAGCAGTTCCGAATGGACACGATATTCTTTTGTTGTCAATCATGAGTTTTCGATTACCATACCCTCACCGACAGCTTCCGTAAAGTTAGCCCAGGTGTTTCAACAGGATTGGGACAAGAGTAAGCCATAATTAACCTAGCTTCCACTATAAACAAGCCACCCAAGGCATAGCCAAGGGTGGCTTTTAACTGACAAGTCTGATCTAAGATTATGGTTTGGGATCTATTATCTCTTCCAAATGTTGGCAATCCCCAACCAACTTTGGTTCCCATTCTTGGCCATTGACATCAAAAATATTCAAGGCTGTATTATGCTGCCAGGGAGTTTGAGCCCAATCAGAGATTTCGAAGCCTAAAGCTTTCGTCACCAAAAGTTTCAGAGTTAAACCATGAGTTACCAGACAAACGGTTTCTCCAGAATGGTCCTGAAGAACCCGTTGTATAAAATTCCATGACCGATTAAGTACCATTTCCATACTCTCACCATTAGGCGTTGTCACCAAATGAGGAGAAACATCCCATATTTTAAAAATTTCCGGATAAGCCTCCCGTAATTCCCCCCAAACACGCCCTTCCCAATCTCCGAATGAAAACTCGCGCAAGGCAGGGTTCACGTTTATTTTATCCAAACTAAGCTCTCGTAAAATTTCTTCAGCAGTTCCTCGAGCTCTGGGAGCATCACTAGAGTATATATGCTGAATTCCCTCGTTGCAGAGTCTGCAGGCTAAAGAACGAGCTTGAAGCAATCCTTTTTCGGTAAGCGGAGAATCAAGCCGCCCTTGTACACGTCCTTCAATGTTCCATAAGGTCTGACCATGACGGGTTAAAATTATCCTAGTCATAAATACACCCCTTATAAAGAAAACTTGGCTAACGGCCGAAGACACTGTCTTCGCACTTGTTAGCCATCTGGCGCAGTCGGTCGCCTAGTTGCGCTTATGCTGTAAGAAAGTATACAAACGAAGTTTATACTTTCTGGCTAGTATAATAACAAGGGTAGGAACTTCTCCCTACCCTTCCCCAACTTGCCGTAAGACTTCAGGTTTCTGACCCCGCTTTCGCAGGTGGGCATCTAGTCCAAACTTTCCAACTTCCCTCTAAAAGGGCTTGTTGTACTCACTTGGCATTTGATTCCCGTGTCACTTAATAGGATCAAAACCATGATAATCTGTACGCACAAGGCAGGCTGTATTTGTATTATATCACCATGGGTTAAAAAAATCTCTAGCAAATGCTTGGAAATTATCGTTTTCGCAGTTTATCCTCAATTTCCGCCAATCTATCCTGTAGTAAGGCAATGGACATTTCCTGATTACGTACGCGGCGGCGAAGGTGATCAACCAGTTGAAGAAGTTCAAGAACGTTGTCCTTAATTCCGTCATAATCAGCTCGCTTCTCATCCTGATCAGGATCTTCATTTGCTTGTCTTTGCTCAGACAAAAGTTCTACAGTATCCTCAGGTGTTTGGGATGCTAGAAGATAGCGAAAACGTGCATATCTGGAGTTTCGACCAGGATTAACTTCCAGCACGCCATCTTCTGCTAAAGCTTGAATGGCACGTTTTAACGTGACACTCGCAGCTCCAGTTTCTCTTTGAATATCTGAATATGCTAATTCGAAATCTTGCCCTTGATACATAGTAGAAATCTTCTCAAAGAATTCAACAAATTTTCTATGTGTCTTTTCCTTTAATCTCAAAGCTGGTCCATCCTTCCACAACAAATATTGAATCGCTAAAGAATAATTTATATTATAGCAAATTTAAAATAAAAAGCTATACAATAAATTATTTTTAAATGTTAAGTTTTAAACACATTTATAAAGAATCACTTATCCCCATATAGTTTTTGAATTACTCCATCGGATAATCCAAAAGTATGTTCTTCTGTTGGAAAATTGCTTGCTTTAACTTCTTTGTTATAGGACTGAATAGCTTGAATTGCTTCCTGCCCCAACTGAGCATATTGTTTAACAAATTTCGGTTTAAACCGCTCGAAAAGGCCCAGAATATCGTGATACACCAAAACTTGTCCATCACAATCCAGGCCGGCACCGATCCCAATGGTGGGAATCGACAGGCTGGATGTAATATGTCCTGCCAGCTGTCTCGGTATGGCTTCAAGAACCACTAAGAAGGCACCAGCTTGTTCGATGGCCTGGGCATCTGCGACTAATTCCTTGGCACTCTCGACATCCCGTCCTTGAACTTTAAACCCGCCGAGTTGGCTTGCCGTTTGAGGAGTCAGCCCAATATGTCCAACGACTGGTATTCCGACCCGAGTAAGAGCTTGTACGATAGGAGCTATGTAACTCCCTCCTTCAAGTTTTACAGCATCCGCTCCGCCTTCCTTAATCAGTCTTCCCGCATTCGCTAAAGCAAGATCCAACGTAGCATAACTCATAAAGGGCATATCTGTTATTACAAAGGTTTGAGGTGCTCCGCGCCGCACTGCTTTTGTATGATGGAGCATTTCATCCATTGTCACCGGAACCGTTGAATCGTACCCTAAAACTACCATTCCTAAAGAATCTCCAACAAGGATTGTATCAACCTCTGCAGCTTCGACTAATTTAGCGGAGGGATAATCATATGCAGTTAACATGCTAATTTTCTCGCCGTTATGTTTCATTCTTTCAAAATCAGGAATCATTTTCTTCATGATACAATTCCTCCTCAAATATTTATCGTCTTTATTTCAGGGTGTTGTCATACTCTTGGAAAATGAGGCATAGGTAGTTATCAATTAAAGGAGGGATACTATGGCTAAATCCTTTCAGTTTAATCTGATTATAAAAGGAATTCTCTTAGCAACCGTGTTGGCCCTGTTGTTGTCCGTATTCTTTGGCATCGTACTCTCCTACACATCTCTTCCAGAGTCGGACCTTTTCCTTAACATCATTTTTGGTCTCAGTGTTTTCGTTGCATCCTTCATAACCGCCCATCATGCTGGTACTAAAGGCTTATACTATGGACTCGCTGTCGGGCTTGGCTTGGTTCTTGTTGTTCTTGTCCTATCGGCAGTCTTATGGTCAGATGCTCCATCCTGGTTAAGAATGGGCGAAAAAGCAATTATAGCTTTGGCAGCAGGCGGAGTGGGCGGAATTATCGGAGTACTGTTTCCTTAAAATCAAGAAATTTCGCATAGGTTGACAATTATAATTCTTGATTAAGAGAGGGAAGTCTCGCAAAGAGATTTCCCTCTACTTTCTATTTCCTGCTTGAAAATTCCTGCAATTAAAACTCTAAACTACAAAATATAAACTCAAACCCTTTTCATTTAATCTCCATAGTTATACAATAACCTCAAATAAGAAACTGTAGCAACAGAGGGGGAATGTCTTGATGTGCATCGAAAAAACTCCTTGGGAACAAGTTATTGATTTTCATGGTCATACTTGCCCGCAAATCTCCTTAGGATACCGAATTGCTCAAATCGCTATGCGTGAATTAGGAATAAAGCCTACACCCAGCACAGAACTGATCGTTACGGCACAGACCCATTCTTGTGCTCTTGATGCTTTTCAAGTCTTAAACCATGCCACATATGGCCGAGGAACCTTGACTGTCGATGAGAAGAAACTTCATAAGTATCGCTTCGAATATTCTGGCACTCCGGTTAGAGTGGAAATTTCGATACAACCAGACATCATCGAACACCTTGTCATTCCGGAACATTTAAGTACACGCGAGAAACAGAATGCAACGTTAGAAGCCATTCAGTTTATCCTGGGAACTGATGAATCAATGTTTTGCACGATCCGCAAAGATTAACTTCTCCTATAATGCCGTCCCGCGTTTCCGATCTTTCCATACTCTCCATGCCAACAACACCAGAGCGATGATTACTGCGATCATACTACTCCATTGAGCCGCTGTCCAATGGAACAAAAACCTCGGGCTATCCCCTCTCAGTCCCTCCAGAAAGAGCCTCGAGAGATTGTAAAATACCATGTAGAGCAGAAAAATTGTACCCGATGGCCATTTTCGCAACTTCAATATCACAAGTATCGCAAAGATAATCACATCGACTTGGCCTTCCCATACTTCCGCAGGCCAGAGCGGTTGATTCCCAAACGTATCGCGCGCTATTGTCCCGGCAGGATAGAGTATCCCAAAGTCTCCTCCCGTTGGCCCACCAAAAGCATCACCATTCATTAGATTGGCATCCCTGCCTATCGCCTGGGCGAGCATAAGGCCGGGAGCTGCCAAATCTGCTAAATCCCAAAAGGGTAACTTTTTACGCCAAACATAGATTCCTCCCGCCAACAATGCTCCGACCACACCACCTTGAATAGAAAGCCCACCATGCCATATGGCAATAATTTCCCCTGGATATTTGCTGTAGAACGACCAATCGAAAAAAAACACTTGCCAGATGCGAGCCCCCAGTAAACCTGAAAGCAGCAAGAGAGGCGCCAAATCGAGCATGGTCTCCATGTATTCTTCTCGTTTTTCGGCTTTGACGAAGTATAAGGTCACTCCAACGCCCAAAATGAAAGCTAAGGCAAAAAGCGTGCCATAAGCACGTATGGGGAAACTTCCAATAAAAAACCAAAATTGATGCATTAAATTTTTCCTCCACTCAATGGATAAGTTCCCTGATTGTTGAATTGTTAATTATTTATTGTTAAGACTATTATAGCCAAATTATGGCCAAACTTCATTTTATTATATCCGTAAATTATGAGGTTCTCAAGGGCTGCCTTTTGCTCCATCAAGCAGTTAAAATTCAGCTCTGAAAAATATGACAGATCCGATGTTTTTCATCGGATCTGTTAAGCTTTTAGAAGCTATTCAGTTTTGCAAAAAAGCGATCATGTTCGTTGGGATTAGGTATAGCAGCCTCTCGTTCCTTTTTTCCCAGCGGTTTTTGAACTGCTAAGAAATAGTTCGAATGTTTCTTTTTACCCGTTAAGGCATCTGAATAGACAGTAACTATTAAAGTAGCAACTGCAATTAGAACCACTAACCATTGAAAGAGCATAATTATTACACCTCCATTACCATTTTATGGCCTGATGCGAGAATGTCAAGTGTTCATTTTCTCATGGTTGTTGTGTCTTTACTCAAAACTGGCAGAAAGACGATCACCAGGGTGCAAAATCGTTGTAAATTCTGCATCTTGCCCATTCACTTTTAATTTCAAGGAAACCCCTGAGGGCAGCTCGTTAGGAAATTTGACAAAAGGTAAAAGATCGGAAAGAATAGGCATTTGTTTATAGCCTTTAACTCTCAGGTCCATTCCATCCTCAAGCAGTTGGCTATTTGATACAGGTCTCCCGTGGAATAAGATCTCCGTAATTTGAGGAGGATATTCAATTTTTTCACCATTTAGAGTGAACATCATCGGCTTTGGTTGGAGACAAAGATCGGCCACCGTCTTTCGTTGGAAACAAACCTCGATCGCATCCCCATTCTTGATTGGACAGTTACCTTCTATTCGATGGCCACTCACCCATATCTCGTGACTGAGAACCAGGGTTTGGACTTCTCCATTAATATGGACTGTTAAGGTTTCCGTTAGTAAAACTTGGGTCTGTTGCAAAGCCTTCTTTTGTTCCAGAAGATCTTGGAGGTCGTTATTGGAGATGTAGGTCAATTTATATCCATCTTGGATCTTATCCGTTTTCTTTAAAGCAAGGTTATTAAGCAACACCTGGGGTGAGTATTCTTCGCGCTGACCGTTCCATAAAATCCACTTTGTTTCGTGAGGTGGCATAACCTCCTCAACAGTCGCTTGAGCATCTTCCCCTGAAACTCCGGGAATAAATTCAATATGATCTCCGTCCATCAAAGTCTGTTCAAATCTGCCTGGTTGAGAGTTTACCGTTAATTTTGCTGGAGTACCCATCGATCCTTTGATCATTCGCATATCCTTATTCCACTCAAAGGTTAGGGCGGCTCCTGGCTTCCCAACAAAGGAACGGGGAGGTATGCCGGCAGCGAGCAAGGCCTCTGCAACCGTCGTTAATTGCACTTCAAAAATTGGTATCGGTATTTTGTTGACCGTTACCGTATAGTACTGAAGCCCAGTTCCTTCAAGAGCAGATATACCAATACCAATTGGAGTTATGCTCTCTGGTCCCTTTAGACTTTTCTCTCCCTGAATATCCCCTAAGCGTTCTCTGACTTGAATTCCTACTCGCTTTGGAGAAATACCTAGAGTTTCAGATAACATCTCTGGAAGCATTGGCGTTAGACTTCCTCCGCCTATCAGGATGATCGCTTGAGGAATCGTTTGATTAAGTCTAATAATCTCGTTGGAAATATTCTCAGCTAATTTATTGACCGTCGGCTGAATAACTGCTAATACTTCTTGTTTTTCGGCAACCACTTTGGTTCCCAGAAAGTCTGTAAACTTAAGCTGAGACTTGCTACTTATGTCCCGCTTGATTTTCTCGCCTACCTTAAAATCAAGCAGATAATGCTCACAAATTGCTTCTGTGACCTCGTCGCCGGCCATGGGAACCATACCATAGGCAAAAAAAGATCCTTCGCGGGTCAGGGCAATATCCGCCGTTCCAGCCCCTACATCAACGAGAGCTAGGTTTAGGCGCCGCATATTATGTGGAATCGCCGCTTGCCCTGCCGCTATGGGTTCTAAAGTCAGGCTTGTCATTTCTAATCCGACGTTGCCAAGTACAGCAACCAAACCGTCCACGACAGTCCTCGGCAGGAAAGTAGCAATCACCGATACCTTAGCCTTTTTCCCTCGTTGACCGATAAGATTGGAGATTTCCTCTTCTTCATTCCAACTGGCTATTGTACTATATCCAACACAATGATAATGGGTTGCATCATTCTCTGTCGTTGCTTGAAGTTGACGCAGAGCTTGATGGACCGCTTCTAATTCTAAGGCCAAGATATCTTCGCGTTCCCAACGAACCGGAAACAATTCTTGATGTTCAGCGCTGGCAACTTCAGTCCGCAATGCTCTGCCTGCAGCTGCTACAGCAACTTGTTTCAAAGTGATGTCGAATTTTTTCTCAAGGATCTCTTTCACGGTTGTTACGGCCCTGGCTACTTCATTCACATCATGAACCTGACCATCATACATTGCCCGTTGACGATGTTCAGTGTGAGCGCTCGCCAAAATTTCATACCTTTGATCCTTGTCTTTGGTCATCACTAAGCCCATGACCATTCGTGTTCCTATATCTAAGGCAAAAATCGGTTCCACTCGTTTCACCTCTTCTTTAGGAATAAATTCGACCTTAATGACTAAAATCCTTCTCTAAAATACATAAACAAACCCCTACTTACCTTGTTGGGATAAGCAGAGGTTTATTCAAAGTTAGATTTGGCTTAATAGGTGTTTTTCTTTGCCAAACTCTTCTATTTGTTGTCTCTTACTTTCATAACCTACGCGCCCCATTAAACCATAAGTACCGTTTTTCCCTTCCTCAACCCCCGGCTGGTCAAAAGCATTGATGTCCAGCAATTCGCCCATATAGGCAGTCTCCCATTCAAGCAGAAGAAGTAATTCACCCAGAGTACGAGCATTTAAGTCCGCTAGAATGATCTTCTGATGTTGCCGTCCTGCTAAAGTCAGTGCATATTCTGTCGCTTTTTGCTCCGCAAACAACAGCTCGTCTAAAGTTCGGCCACCCAAAAATTGAATATCCTCGGGCAAATCCGGATCAATTGGGATTTCCTGAGTTCGTTTAAATTTTTCAAGCGTTAAGAACGTGATAACCTTGTCATCAGGTCCTTCCGTATAAAGCTGGACTTGAGAGTGTTGATCTGTTACCCCCAAAGCCTTCACAGGTGTTTGCCCGAGAGAGACCACCTGTCCTGAGCGATTATTACGTTTTCCCAAACTCTCAGCCCATAACTGGGCGTACCAATCAGCTATTGTTTTCAGGCCATCGACATAGGGCATAAATACAGAAATGTTCTTCCCTTTTTGCCAGGACAAATACGACAAAGCTGCTTTCAGTTGTGCAGGGTTAGAAAACACTCCGCTTGTTTCTCTAATCCACTGATCCATCTGCAAAGCCCCTGCTAAAAGCTCCTCGACGTTAATCCCACAGATAGCTGCCGCAAGCAAACCAACTGGGGTTAATTCGGAAAACCGCCCTCCGATACCTGTTGGGATAACAAACCGTTTAAATCCTTCCTTAATGGCAATCGGCAATAGATTACCCTTTGCTTGATCCGTTGTCACAACAAGATGCTCTGCATAGTTCTCCCCGCAAAGACGACGGAGATTATCACGGACAATTAGAAATTGGGCCATTGTTTCCGAAGTATTGCCCGATTTGGAAATGACATTAAACAAGGTTTTGTTAGGATTAAGGACTTGACATAACTCCTGAAATCGAACGGGATCAATATTGTCCAGGACGTAAAAACGAGGTCGGTAGGAACGATTTTCTGGTGTTAGTTCATTATAGTAATAATGATTCAAAGCTTGGTGAACTGCTAACGGGCCAAGGGCCGACCCACCAATGCCCAGAACCACAAAATTCTCAAATTTGGAAGCTGCTTGATCAGCGTATGCCAACAGTTCAGGAAGTTGAGTTTTCATATTAGGCAAAAGTTTGGAAAAGTCCATGTTCCCTGTCTCTCTTAAAGCAGAGAGTGACGTTTGTGCCTTGTCCAGCGACGTTTGAAGGCCTTCTAATTCTTCTCTTAAAAACCCGTTAGGATTTTGGCTGGAATACATCATCCCCGTATAATCAATGGTTAGTTTTGAGTTCTCAGCAGACATGACTAAACACCTCATTTCTCCAGAAATTTAAGGCATCGACGCATTGGCTAAATAGATAACTCATTGGCCAAATCATAGAGCTCTCGGTTAAGGGGACGACGGCTGCCATAAGCATCATCAAGCGGGCGGGAAATTACGTTTTGATCAATGTAGGCAGTCATTTTGTTCGTTTCTTGCGCTAAAATGATCTCGATTGCTTTTCCCCCCATGGCAGCGGCTATCACTGCGTCGAGAGCACTGGGGTTTCCCCGCGCTGTAAATGTCCAAGAACCGTAATCCTAGTCTCAAAACCTGAACGTGCGTGCAGCTCTTCACCGATTTTATATGCACTCCCTACCCCTTCTGCAACTAAGATAATGCTGTGGTTTTTACCACGTTGGTGGCCGCGTTTCAATTTATTGCTGATCTCATCTAAGTCATACGGAATCTCAGGTACCAGAATGGATTCTGCTCCACAGGCTAAGCCTGCCTGTAAGGCAATATTTCCGCAATTTCTGCCCATGACCTCCACAATAAATGTTCGATCGTGGGAAGAAGCAGTATCACGAATTTTACTAACGGCATCAACAACTGTATTCATAGCAGTATCAAATCCGATCGTCAAATCAGTTCCGGCGATATCATTGTCGATGGTGCCGGGAATTCCTACAATCCGAACCCCCTGAGCCGCAAGAGTTTGAGCACCTCGAAATGATCCGTCTCCTCCGATAACAACTAGGGCGTCAATGTTTAATTTTTGCAGTTGAGCTAAGGCTTTTTGTTGACCGGACAGAGTTCTCATTTCTTCTGAGCGGGCAGTTTTTAATACAGTTCCGCCCCGCAAGACAATATCTGCGACTGAACCAATACTCATCTCATGAATTTCGCCATGGATTAGCCCCTCATAACCTCTGCTAATCCCAAAAACGTTCAAACCATGAAAGATTCCTTTACGAACGACTGCTCGAACGGCGGCATTCATTCCAGGCGCATCTCCGCCACTCGTAAGTACTCCAATCCTTTGAATTGCCCCTGACATCGGATCACTCCTTCTCACTATCTTTAAATATACCTGCGATTTCTTGATAACGTTTATATAATTCTTGATCCTGGGCCAACTTTTCCTGCATTTTTTTATACGACATAAGGATACTTGAATGTCGGCGATTAAAATAAGACGCTATAGCAGGATATGAAATGTTACAAAGGGTTCGTATCGTATAAATTGCCAGTTGCCGGGCTTCATTGACCGTCGCTTTTTGAGTAGACCCGAGTAATTCCTCGATAGGGAGATTCATCGTTTGAGCTGTTGCATAAAGAATATTCATGGGGTTTATAATCTTATGTTGAGTTCTTGCTTTTTCTTGCCAATAGGACAGAAAACATTGCAGACTCAATTCGTCATTATGACGTTCGGCAAACTCGATGAATTGATGAATTGCCTTTTTGGCCTCAGTGAGGTTTTCAGTTCGCTGTGCAATGATCTCCGGAATCGAATGGTCCATGAAGAGCTTCAATTCACGAGAATATTCTGCCACAAAACGTTCAATTTCATGATTTTGCGGCTGAGATAGGGGCATAACGATTCCACTTAAAAAACGCGACGCTAATCGATCGCCTAAAAAATTCAAATTCAGCAAATCCGTTTCTAGTGTCGCTATCATCTTCCCTCCATTAAGAAGGATGTATTCGTAGGTATAATGGAGTTCCTCAATCGTTTGTTTTTTACCCGTCAGATATTGCAGATCATCCATCAACAACAATGGAGTCGTACGATAGCGCTGCCGGAACTGCGTGAGCTTGCCTTCTTGAGAGGCGTAAGCATATTGACGGGAAAAAGAGGCAGCATCCGTCATAATCCTCCCATCTTTTTGCCATTGTTGTCCAAGGTAATTCAAGAGAGAAGATTTTCCAACGCCAGGCGGCCCATAAATCAGGATCATGCTTGGAGCTTTTCCCATTCTATAACGTTTGACAAGTCGCCATGCCTTGATATTAAAATCGCTTAAAAACCAGTCCAAGCATGATTCTCCTTTTTCCTTTAAACAGTTATCTGATCCGGTTTCTGATTTGACAAATACCTATAGCACTCCTCAGCTATGCCGGAAAGAGATTTATTGCGGCGAGTTAAGAGGTAGAAACTGCGTTCGATCTTAAAATCATCAACGGTCAGTTCAACCAAACCAAGTTTTTCTCCATGCACAATGGCATGTCTGGATAAAAAAGAATATCCTAACCCAGAACGTACGGAGTTCTTAACTCCTTCTGTACTTCCAACTTCCAACACAACATTGAAATTGTTAAAATCTAAACCGCGTTTGACAAGTGCTTCCTCAAAAGCCCTGCGATGACCAGATCCAGTTTCTCTGAGAACCATCGGATATGCTTGGAGGGTGTGCAGATTCGTATTATGCTCTGAACTAAGCGGATGATCCTTGGCAACTAGTAAAGCCAGCTCATCCTTCAGCCAATATTCTGAGGTCAGTTTTTCCGTATCGAAGACCGCTCCTACCACAGCAAAATCCACCTCATGGGCTAAGACTTTTTCAGCGATCTCCAGACTATCCCCAATCGTCAACTTAAAGGTTATATCTGGGTATAAAACTCGAAAAGAAGCTAAGTATGTTGGCAGCAGGTATTCCCCAGGGATGTGGGAAGCTCCAATATGTATTTTTCCGCTCATAACTCGTTCGGAATTCCCAATTTCTTGTATTAGGTCAGACCAGGCATCCAGCATATGTTTTGTATGCCGATAGAAGATCTCCCCTTCTTGAGTTAAGGCAAAACCCTTTCCTTTACGATAAATCAGTTTAACACCTAGCTTTTCTTCGAGCGCTCGCATTTGATTAGAGACCGCCGGTTGACTGATCTCTAATTTGCGAGCAACGACTGTAAAACTCTGTTCTTCTACAACTTGAGCAAACAAACGCATCAGATCGAACATAACCCTGTCTCCTCTTAGAGGGAAAAAGAGGGCTGAGCCCTCCTTTTCCGCTATAGTGCAAATTACCTAACGGGAGAAAGAAGCCCTTAAAGGGTCACTTTTTTCATTCGTTGGTCTTCCATGGGTTTATCTGCGCGATCTCTCGCTACATTGACAATACGATCAACTTCTTCCATGCCCTCAATGACTTTTCCAAAGGAAGCATATTGTCCATCTAAATGACTTGCTGCTTTGACTACAATAAAAAACTGAGAACTGGCTGAATTAGGATTTGAAGTACGAGCCATGGAAATAACTCCACGATCATGTTTTAAATCGTTTTTAACCCCATTGCCCGTGAACTCTCCTCGAATCGTTTGTTTGCTTCCTCCCATCCCAGTTCCATTAGGATCTCCACCTTGAATCATAAAACCTGGAATAACTCTGTGGAAAATAAGGCCATCGTAGAAGCCCTCAGATACAAGAGTGACAAAGTTCTTGACCGTCTCTGGGGCCACGTTGGGATATAGTTCAATTTTAATGAGATTGCCGTTATCCATTTCAATGGTAACGATTGGATTCTTATTTTGGTCTAAGTCTTGTGTGCTTTCATTTGTCACGAGTGTGACCTCCTTTATGTTTTGGGTTATTTATCCTTTTAAATTATACCACCGCAGTTAACTTTCGCCTAATGCTTTGGGAATCACGCCTATTTTCTATCTATTTGACATTTACCAGTTCCTGTATTACACTCCTTATTGAAACATTATATCATTAAGGAGTGTGCCTCAATGTTCCCCAAACGTTATTATCTTTTATTTCTTCTGCTGCTTAGTTCTCTGGTTTTACTTAACGGATGCAGCTCTCAGGCTCCTGCTGCAACAGTCCAATCTAAAACCGTTATTACAAGTATCTCTCCCCTAGCAGATCTAATACGACAAGTGGGTGGCGATAAAATTAAAGTGATCAATCTCGTCCCTGCTGGAAGTGATCCTCATGAATTTGAACCTAAACCCTCTGATGTGCGTGAAGTTGCTGCTTCCAGCCTTTTTTTCGCCAATGGGGTTG
This sequence comes from Desulfosporosinus paludis, assembly GCF_045689965.1. NCBI lineage: Bacteria > Bacillati > Bacillota > Clostridia > Eubacteriales > Desulfitobacteriaceae > Desulfosporosinus > Desulfosporosinus paludis. The sequence goes on along the minus strand of NZ_CP144211.1, from coordinate 4,601,582 downwards.
GAGAAGAACTATATTTAGATAAAATTATCTCTAATGCTGCAAACCCTAATCTCCGTACCATTATCTTATCGGATGGCCTGCCCATATTAGGAAAAGATCAAGGAGGAGCGGGCAATCCCCATCTCTGGCTGGATGTTCAAAATGCCAAACATTATGTCGAAACGATTCGTGATCAACTATCCGAGACCTATCCTGAAGATAAGCAATACTTCACTCAAAATGCCGCAGCCTACCTCACAAAACTGACGGACTTAGATCAATGGATTAGAACCCAAATCTCAAGCCTTCCGCCTGAATCCCGCAAAATGGTCGTTTTGCACGATGCCTGGACTTATTATGCCAAACAATATGGGTTAGTTTTTGTACAGCCTTTGCTCCATACCGGTGAAGCAGAGCCTTCCGCCAAAGACTATGCCGACCTTATTAAACTAATTCGTGAGCAAAATATTCACGCCGTATTCAGTGAAGCAGGATTTAACCCTAAACTGGCTCAACAACTGGCTTCTGAAACCGGTGTGAAATTTATTGATTCTCTTCACGATGACACTCTTGGAGATACTTCAGAGTCAAATTCCTATATAGCGATGATGAAATCGAACACTGCCGCCATTGTTTCAGCCCTAAAATAATGAACAAAGAGAGTAGGTTCCAAGAACATGTCAGATAACCATGTCGTTGAATTTGACCATTTTTTCCTAAACTATGGCGAGCGTCAAATCCTGAATGATATTCACCTGCGAATTCCTGGTGGTTCCTGCATCGGAATTATCGGACCTAATGGATCCGGGAAAACCTCCCTCATCCGCAGTATCGTGGGGCTAAACAGACCCTCGCGTGGAACTGTTCGAGTCTTTGGGGAAAAGCCCCACCGATCGTGGCGTCGTCAACACCAAATAGGCTATGTTCCGCAGCTTAAATCCATCGATAAAGAATTTCCTATCTCAGTCTATGAAGTGGTCATGTTAGGTCGCGTGGGACGTCTTGGGGTATTGCATTTTCCCAAAAAGGAGGACCATCGTGTCGTTGAAGAATCTCTAAAGCGTGTGAAAATGATCGAAATGGCAGATCGGCCAATTGGTCAACTTTCAGGCGGACAACAGCAGCGAGTTTTATCGCCCGGGCCCTAGCTCAAGAATCAAAACTCTTGCTGCTTGATGAACCTGCAACAGGGCTGGATATTCCCACTCAACAAAGCATCTATGAACTTCTCGAACAGCTTCACGTAGATGGGATAACAACCTTAACAACCACCCATGATCTCTTAGCCTTAGATTTTCACCATTTTGGTCGAATCCTATGCCTAAATGAGCAAATTATTGCCTTTGGTCCGCCTGAGAAGGTGCTGACGCCGGAAATTTTAACGAAGACGTTTTCGGGACTTCCCTGGCCGCACCGTCTCGTTGAAGAAGATACCGTACCCGCAGTTAAGGAGGATTCTTGTTCATGCACTTGCTCTTAGATCCACTCCATTACGCCTTCATGCAGAATGCCTTGATCGGAACTGTGTCAATCGGTATCTTATGTGCCGTTATCGGAAGCTTTGTTGTCCTGCTTCGCCTAGCCTTTATCGGTGAAGGATTAGCCCACGGCTCTCTTGCAGGTCTAGCCATTGGTTATCTTTTGCAGTGGGATCTTTACCTTTCGGCCAATTTCTACACTATCGGCTTAGCGCTTCTGATTGGCTTAGTCCATGAAAAAGCCAAAGTCACTTTAGACACGGCCATAGGGATCTTATTTTCAACGTCTATGGCTTTAGGAATCGCTTTAATTAGCAGCATGAAATTTTATACAACGGATCTTACAGGCTATTTATTTGGGTCTGTTTTAGCAATCACGCCCTTTGACCTGAAGATTATCTTAGGAGCATCCGTTGTCATTTTATCAATGATTATTCTCTTCTACAAAGAATTTGTCTTTTATGCTTTTGATCCGGAAATGGCTGAAGTGGCAGGTTTATCACGCACAAAACTTCATTATGCCATGCTGATTATGACCGCTGTTACCGTAGTTATTGCCTCTCAAACCGTTGGAATTATCTTGGTTACCGCACTTCTGATTATTCCTGCGGCTGCTGCCCAACAATGGACGCGTTCCTTAAAAAGACTTCTCCTGCTGGCGATTCTTTTTGGCTTAACAAGTGCTGTCATTGGACTGTATATTTCCTACTACTTCAATGTCGCCTCAGGCGCAAGTATTGCTTTAACAGCAGCCGTATTCTTTTTTATAAGTTTTCTTTTTTCCTCTCAGCGTCAGCCACTGAGGCGAAGCTTTGGTCTTAAGTAAGTTATTTAAAAGTATAAGGAAAACTCGGCTGTGCCGAGCTCGCGAGAGCAGAAGCCTTAGTTGCCCTTATGCTGTTAAAAGTATTCAACGAAGTTATACTTTTGACAGTATAAAAATAAGCGGCCTTAACCACCGCCCCTTATAGGAGATAATATCATGAACTATGAAGAAATCCTTCAGTATATCCAACAGCGTGGGTATCGCCTCACATCGGCCCGAAAACACGTCGTTGAGGTGCTTTGTCAAAATTCCGCTTATCTTGGGGCCTATGATATTCATCACATCCTGGAGCAAGCTGACATTCACGTTGGCATTGTTTCTATCTATCGTGTCCTGGAAATGCTCAATAGCATTGGCCTGGTTCAGAAGGAAGAATTCGGGAGTGGAGGAGAGCGTTTTTGTCTCGTAAACTCTGCCAACCAACATGCCCACCAGCTTGTTTGTACAAAGTGCGGTCAAAGCAAAGAATTGGGTGACTGTCCAATAAGGAACTTAGCCCATGCCATCGAATCCCAAAGTGGTTACCGTATCCAGAATCACTGGCTTCGTTTTTTCGGCCTTTGTCCACACTGTCAGTCGGAGGAAGGCTTCAAAGAACATCCGCCTTCAGTTTTCTAAACCCGCTTTTCCACGTTTGATACTGTATAGATAAATCAAGAATACGATCAAAGCGAGAACAATTCCCCCTCTTGCCAGATAACGATGCAATATGAAGGTGATTTTCTCCCAATGCTCACCTAAAATTCGGCCAAGAGTAATAAAGGTAAAAGCCCAAAGGGTAGCACCAGTTGCCGCTAAGACGGAGTAACGGGCATAATTAAGTTTACTCATACCTGAAAAATAGGCCGTAAAATGACGGAATCCAGGAAAAAAATATCCGATTACGATCAGTCGATCCCCAAAGCGCTGAAACCAATGTTCAGCGCTTGTGATTTTTTTTGTGTTGAAGTGAAGAATCGGGGCAACTTTATGAAGAAAGGGGATTCCTAACGTTCTTCCAATCCAATAGCTTAAATTCATTCCCATAAAGCTCCCTAAAGAAGCGACTAAAAGGGTCTTTTCGAAGTTCATTCGTCCCAAGGTCGTTTGAAAGCCACTAAAGGTCATTAAAAATTCATCGGGAACTGGAATACCAACCATGCCACCCATAAGCAAGATAAATAAGCCGGCATAACGATAGTGAAAAATTATGCTCATTACATAGTGTTCTAATCCATGCATGCCTAGCCTACCTTCCTTTGCTTCCATTCCCAGCTGAATCCTTCAGATTCCTTTGAGCCATCGACCTTAGTCTTAGCGTTTTTTACTTGAGATGTGTTTCCATACAAAGTAAATTAGCACAATAATAATAGCTCCACCAATGATAATATCGGCACGATGAAACAGCGGTTTAAGGGTATTCCAATTCTCGCCTAATTTTTGACCGATAAAAACTAATAATGTACACCAAAGAAATGCCCCTATGGTTGTATAGGTAGCCATTTTAAACGGGCTCATCCGGGCAATCCCTGCAGGTAAGGAAATAAATGTGCGGATAACCGGCAAGACACGACCAATAAAGACCGTAATTTCTCCGTTACGCTCAAAAATACGTTCTGTCCAGGCTAATTCTTTAGCATTTATGAAAAAATACTTACCATAGCGTTTTAGAAAAGGTCGGCCTCCCCACACCCCCACGTAATAGGCTACTAACGCCCCGAAAAGGTTACCTAAGGTGGCAGCAATGGTTGCTTGCCAAAAGCCGAAATGGCCGCTAAAAACCATGTATCCCGTAAATGGAAGAATGATTTCGCTCGGTAAAGGTATACAAGCGCTTTCTATAGCCATTGCCAAAAATACTCCTGCATAACCGAAGGAAGAAATAATATGTACGACGAATCCTCCAAGTTGGGTAATAATTGTTTCCAAACTATACCTCCTGACATTCGTGACTATTCATCATACCGTGGGTATTTTACCATAGACTTTTGCTCTTTACCAGTTTCTTTAAAGATTTCTCTAGGTTGATCGTTCCAAGAAGAGACCAAAGCAGCTGAATTTCACAGATCTGCTTTGGTCACAACTTCGCCCTTATAAATCCAAAAACCTATTCTGCTTTACCTAACTGACGACGACTGACCAGTCCATCAGACGCTTCATAGATGATCTTCTTGCCATCAATCACCGTTTCTAAGGCAGCAGCCTTTCCCCAAAGAGACTGAACCAGGGAAAGGGTCTTTTCCAGGTAAACAACATCGAGGTCTGCTCCTTCATGACGATGCTTAAGATAGAGCCCGCCTTTACCTTCATAATCCCCTTCTAGAACTACAATCCGCGGATTTCCGCCGTTAACAAGTTGTTGGACCAAATTATTTCTGACTTTCTCCCAATCGTTTTCAGTCACCTGCCAATGGGCCCCTACTTTACGAAAATTAAACAGATTGAGCTCTTCCACCAAATCTTTGGTCAGGTGATTGCGAATAAAGGATAGATCGTTTTCTGTCTCTCGTAATTCGAAAAGTTCCTCTGGGGATCTTTTTTCAGCAATATTCTCCCATATCTTTACTCCAAGATAATAAGGATTTAACCCCATACGTGATGGTTGAACGACTTGACTGTGCATTAAAGAAAATTCAAGAGATTCACTCTCACTAAGATCCAGTTCACGCATTATTTTAGCATGCCAGAACGTTGCCCATCCTTCGTTAATTATTTTTGTTTCAATTTGTGGAGAAAAGTAGAGTGACTCTTCACGAACGATGCTTACAATATCCTTCTGCCATTCTTCCAATCCCGGCGAAAATTCTATCAGATAATACAGAAGATCCTCATACTCTTGTTGAGTTTCAAACTCAGATTCTTTGTCAGCTAACTCATCCCATAAGTCTTCATAGGGCTGTGACGTTCTTTTTTTTCTAATCGTTACTTTGGGCTCATTAATCATACTTGTGGTTTGTTGACAAGTTCCACAAGTTCCTTTTGAAGAACAAGCTTGGCTTTGACAATTCGACGTTTGACAGGAATGCTTTAAAGGCTGTTTATTTTGGGAATTTCCTTTGGCATGATTGTCGATTTTATAGTCTGGCCCGATATGGGAGCGAAAATCAACATGTTCTTGAATTGCCAGTACTGCATCAAGAGTAGCCTCAACCTTTTCCCGGCCATACAACGATTCGTATTCTCTAAGTTTTTCGGCATGAGCAGCCATTCGCTCCACCATATCTTTTGGAGTACGGGAGAAATAGTAATTATTCTTGAAGAAATCAACGTGAGCATAAACATGCCCTATCACCAATTTGTTCTGGGTTAAGCGATTTCCTTCAAGTAAAAAGGCATAGGCTGGATTCGTGTTAATCACAAGTTCATAAATCCTGCTCAAGTTTAGGTCGTACTGAGTTTTCATTCGATAAAATGCTTTGCCAAAACTCCAGTGCGTAAATCGTACGGGCATTCCATAGGCACCGAAGGTATACAAAGCCTCTGCCGGAACAACTTCAAAATTAACAGGATAAAAATCAAGCCCCATTCCTCGTGCCACGTGAGCAATTTCTTGGGCAAATGCAGTTAAGTCTCTGATCTCATTGTCCATGACTTCCCCCCTTTTATTAAGGTCTCAGGTGCTGAGCAGAAGTCGAGGTGGGTTAAAGGCTCCTTGATTTTAAGAGAAAACTGTCTTTAGAGCATCGTATACTTCGTTGCGATCTCGAATTGTCACTAACCTAAGCTTAGGATCCGTGATTCTTTTCAAAGTTGACATTAACGTACTTGAATAGTGAGTTCTTAAAATTTCTCCATATCCAACCACCCGACTAACGTCTACAAGATTTTTCATAAGCCCCATGGCTCGTGCATTATCCGAGCCAATATTGTCGCCATCCGTAAAATGAACGGGATAGATATTATAATGAGCTGGTGGATATTCTCGTTCAATTAAATCCAAAGCATATTTATACACCGAAGAACAACGCGTTCCACCGCTTTCTCCTCGAGTAAAGAACTCCTCTTCACTAACTTCTTTAGCCTCCGTATGATGAGCTAAAAAACGAATCTCCACATTTTCATATTTTAAGCGCAGAAACCGAACCATCCAGAAGAAAAACGTCCGCGAAATATACTTTTCGAATTGTCCCATGGAACCTGACGTATCCATCATGGCTAAGATAACAGCATTTGTCTCAAAATTTGGCCGTGTTTCCCAAGTCTTAAAGCGCAAATCTTCCGGGCTAATCCTTAAACGTTCCTCTTTATTATAATTCTCTTTTCTGGCCTGCCTTTTGATACTTTCTAATAACGTACGTTTTTTATCAACATTGGCCATAAGCCCAGTTTTACGAACATCATTGAATTCCGGTCGATCATGAGCAATTAGAGGACGTTTTTTATCATCCAGATTTGGAAGCTTTAATTCTGCAAACAAGATATTGGCCAGATCATCATAGGTGACTTCAGCGTCATAAATATCTTCACCAGGTTCTTCTCCTGCTCCGCTTCCTGAAGCTCCCTTACCTTTACCCTGCTCACGTCCCAAGATGTCCCCCGGCGACATCTTTTTCGTCCCCTGACCTGTATGATTTTTTTTATTAAAATCATATCGGAACCGAAACTCTTCAAGGGATCGCATGGGAATTTTTGTGCTTTTCTTACCATTTGATAATATGATACTTTCATCAACGATTAGGTCTCCCAATTGTTGTTTAATGGCTTCTTCAACTTTTTCTTTATGCCTTGTTTGATCCAAATACCCTTTGCGATGCAAACTCCAATCATCACGACTTACAATACTATCATCCGACACCTTCATCCCCCCTATTTTCTCTAGCGGTTAAGGAGGGCCCCTACATATTTGACAATCTCATTAGCACAGATCGGGCAATATCCATGCTCATTGACAAGACGGTCCATGACATTATTAATTCTCCTAAGTTGTTCTTGATCAGGATGTTCCACAGACGTGGTAATTTTAACAATGTCTTTAAGGTCTGCAAATAATTTTTTCTCGATCGCCTCTTTCAGACGCTCATGAGACTCATAGTTAAAGGTTTTCCCTTTACGGGCGTACATAGATATCCGAATTAAGATTTCCTCGCGAAACGTTTTCTTAGCATTCTCAGATACTCCAACATGCTCCTCAATACTGCGCATTAATTGCTCATCTGGAGGTAATTCCTCACCGGTGATAGGGTCCATCAGCTTGGTAGAATTGCAAAAGGCTTCGACGTTATCGAGATAATTATTCAAAAGAGATTTCGCTGATTCCTCATAAGCGTAAACGAAGGCCTTCTGAACCTCTTTCTTAGCCATTTCATCGTATTCACGACGTGCTACTGAGATTAGATTTAATAGATTTTCCTTTTCCTCCTTCATGATTGACGTATGCTGAGATAAACCGTCTTTAAGAGCTCTCAGGATATCTAAAGCGTTAATGCAAGCATGTTCATCGCGAATTAGAGCAGTAGAAATTCGATTAATCACATAGCGTGGATCAACCCCGCTCATCCCTTCACCTTGCTCTTCACCCTCAATCATTAACTCTTTTAAATCTTTTTGATTAAATCCTTCAACATCTTCCCCGTCATAAATTCTCATTTTCTTGACCAGGTCCATGCCTTGCTTTTTGGAAGGTTTTAAACGGGACAGAACTCCAAAAACTGAAGTGGCCCAGAGACTATGGGGGGCAATATGGACATTCCGAATATCACTCTGACTAATTAATTTTTCATAAATTTTAATTTCATCACTAACCCGGAGGTTATAGGGAACATGCATGACGATAATCCTTGATTGTAAGGCTTCATTTTTCTTGTTGGCGACAAAGGTCCGGTACTCATTCTCATTAGTATGAGCGATGACTAATTCATCGGCAGATATTAGAGCGAACCTCCCAGCTTTGAAATTTCCTTCTTGGGATAAACTTAAAAGATTCCAAAGAAATTTCTCGTCAGATTTCAGCATTTCTTGAAATTCCATTAAACCCCTATTCGCCTTATTTAGTTCACCGTCAAAACGATAGGCACGAGGATCAGATTCTGATCCATATTCTGTAATCGAGGAAAAGTCAATGCTTCCTGTCAAGTCAGCGATATCCTGTGATTTTGGATCTGAAGGAGTAAATGTTCCAATTCCTACTCTTTGTTCTTCAGAAAAGATAATTCGTTTTACAGGAAAACGCTCAACTTCTCCATAAAATTCTTCATCTAGACGTAAACGACAAACCGGACAGAGATTTCCTTCAATTCGAATACCATATTCCTTTTCAAATTGTGGCCGTAGCGACATCGGCAACAGATGCAGAGGGTCCTCATGCATTGGACACCCTTCAATAGCGTAAACCGCACCATCTTCAGTTCTCGTAAATTCCTCTAATCCGCGTTTCAATAAACTTACAATCGTTGACTTTCCACCACTTACAGGTCCCATTAATAAGAGAATCCGTTTACGAACATCTAACCGTTTCGCTGCACTATGGAAATATTCCTCAATGAGACGCTCCAACGTTTTATCTAGCCCGAAAAGTTCCTTGTCAAAGAAGTGATACTTTTTTTGGTCTCCGTTGGTTTCAACTCCGGCTGCTTTGATCATAGCATAAATTCGTGCATGAGCATGCAGAGCTAAATTCGGATTTTTAATAACCATTTGCAAATAATCTGCAAACGTTCCCTTCCATTCTAATGAAGCCTCTATTTCGCGATATTCGCGCAACCACTTGATGACTTCCATGATAGCCCTCCCTTCTCTACATCAGCCAGGTTTAACAAAGTATAGTTCTAGTATATGCCTTGTCGCCCTAGATAAGGCATATACTAAAATTTCTTTATGCCTGAAAATTAAAGAACACCCCTAAAGAGTGTTCTGCTGCAGACTATATTTGATTAACTTTAAACTTATTCAAGCTTATCCAGATCCCAAGGATCATAGGCAAATTCACCTGGTAAAATATCTAAACGGGCTACAATAAACTCTCCAACCTCATCTCGATCTATCCGAACAACCGTCCCCAAGCAACGATTGCTCGTCGTGACTCGATCCCCAACTTTAAACTTTTGTTGAGTTCGAAAGGAAGAGCCCAGTACGGAATCACGATTCAACGCAAATATCATGATATCCCCTCCTTTTATGTATATTGCTATTGTGTTAATTTATATTAACATAGTTCTGAGATTTAATCTAGGACAATTTAGAATATTGAAAATCTTATTTGGATACTTTATACTTCAGTATATTCTTTGTTATGTAAATTGTTTCACAAATGCATTGAGATTCTCTATCAGGATTATGAATCATGAAGGTACTATATTCTATAAGATCCGCACTACATCAAATGTAATGCGGACCTTTTCTTTACGGTAAAGTTTTAATAGAGCTCCAGATAACGATCTAATTCCCAGCGTGTAACTGTTACACGAAAACTATCCCATTCCTCCGTTTTGGCCTCAAGAAAGCGATGATAGATGTGATCTCCGAGCGCCTCCTGAATAACCGGCGCTTTTGCTAACTCATCCAAAGCCTCTTTTAAATTTCCGGGCAGCGAGGCAATATTATGTTTGGCACGTTCTTCATTCGTCATCGCGTAGATATTTAAGTCAACTGCAGGCGGAGGAGTGAGCTTATTCTTAATTCCATCTAAACCAGCTTTTAATTGAACCGCAAGAGCCAAGTATGGGTTACACGACGGGTCAGGACTCCTTAATTCAATACGGGTCGAAGAACCTCTTTTGGCAGGTATCCTAATCAGTGGGCTTCTGTTTCGTCCAGACCAAGCTATATAACAAGGTGCTTCGTATCCTGGAACTAATCGTTTATAAGAATTGATCGTCGGATTGGTAACTGCTGTAAAAGAATGAGCGTGTTTCATTAGGCCGGCGATATATTGATAAGCAATCTCTGAAAGCTCCAGAGGATCGCTCGGATCGTAAAACACATTTTTGCCTGCTCTAAAAAGGGATTGATTGCTGTGCATTCCTGAACCATTAATGCCGAAGATCGGTTTAGGCATAAATGTGGCATGCAGGCCATGATGCTGAGCTATCGTACGAACAACGAACCGGAATGTAGCAATTTTATCCGCAATATCCAAAGCATCAGAATATTTGAAGTCGATTTCGTGTTGTCCGGGAGCTACCTCATGATGTGAGGCTTCGATTTCATATCCCATTTGTTCCAGGGTTAAAACCATATCACGACGAGCGTTCTCTCCCAAATCGACAGGGGTTAAGTCGAAATAGCCGGCCTTGTCATGGGTAATTGTGGTCGGACGCCCTTCTGGATCTGTATGGAAAAGAAAAAATTCTAATTCCGGACCAACATTTAATGTGTAGCCAAGCTCAGCGGCTTCTTTCAAAACATTTTTCAGCGCGCTTCGCGGACACCCCCCAAAAGAAGTCCCATCGGGATTGTAAACATCACAAATAAGACGGGCAACTCCACCTTCTTTGGGACGCCAAGGAAACACCACAAAGGTATTAGGATCTGGCCTTAAATACATATCGGATTCTTCAATACGGGCAAATCCCTCAATCGAAGAACCATCAAACATTAGCTGACCATCTAAAGCTTTTTCCAATTGTTCAATAGTTATGGCAACATTTTTAAGTATTCCAAAGATGTCTGTAAATTGTAAACGAATAAACTTAACCCCTTTTTCCTGAGCTTCCCGGAGGACGTCATCTTTGGTCAACATCATAGCAAATCTCTCCTTTCAAGTTTCCGAAATAAAGAAAACTTGGCTGGCGCCAAGCCTTAGCGCAGGCGACTTCCTAGTTGCACTTATGCTGTAGAAAGTATTTAACGAAGTTATACTTTCTGACAGTACGATAAACGCCCATGCATTAACCCTATTTGGTTGTGCATGGACGACCTTGTCCTTAATCTTAAATTCTAGTATACTCAGTGTCCAGAGTATTTACAATGCTTTAGGGCTACTTTAATATTCAATCCCTTTTCGAGCCATGATTCCTTGTTCAAAGGGATGCTTTTTTTGAACCATTTCTGTCACCAAATCTGCTTTTTCTATGATTCGCTCTGAGGCATTGCGGCCCGTTAACACTAGCTCGACATGAGATGGTTTTGAATCCAGCAAGTCTAAGATGTCAGGTTCCGGTAAAAGCTCAAACCAAAGCGCATTGAGAATTTCATCGAGAATGACTATATCCCATTTCCCTGAGGTAATAATCTCTCGAGCCCGTTTAAAGGCCTTTTGGGCTTCAAGGATATGCTCTTCCTCTTGAAGACCTTTGTGAACCCACCCTTTACCCCCGTAGCTTTCGAGCTGACATTCAGGGAAGAGACGCTTTAGCCCCTCCAATTCTCCGTAATCAGCGCTGCCCTTCATGAATTGAATCATGTAGACCTTAAAACCATGACCGATGGCCCGAATTGTGAGCCCCAAAGCGGCAGTTGTTTTTCCTTTGCCATTTCCTGTATACACCTGAATTAATCCTTTGTCAATATTTGACATCATAACACCTTCCGTATCCATGTTTCGAGTTGTGGATGTACGTAGACAACATTAGGAGACTTGAGGATTTCCGGAAACCTCTCTAGGGTCTGCTGATTAAACGGAATAGAAAAAAATAATTTAATTGAGGACTTCTCGTCTGTGGCTCGCAATTCTACCTTATCCGGATAGAAATAGTAAGAGTAGCTTCCATCCCGCCATTTAACTTCAACATCCCCAAGTTTTACTCGTATAATACCAAACTCCTCGATTTTGACATAGTCGACACTAGCAAACGGCTGCCTCAAATATTCCGCTTCTAAAGCGACCTGTCCAACCTTAAACTGTGACTCCAAGAGTTGTTCAATGATTAATCGAGCTGGGATGGAAATGTCTTCGAAAACCCTTCGCTCACTTAGCAGCTCGTCAAAAAGCTGCTCAAATTTTCGGACGTGAATTGAGCGAACCTTTTGCACTTTCCTCAAGGCTTTTTCAAAGTTATGGTAAACATCTTCCAAACATTCGAGGAGTATCGAATCTTCCTCACGCATAGATTCCCCTCCATCCTATCTCGCTTATTAGTGAGAGTATTATACCTCTATTTTATCTGAACTGTCACAATTTATAAAGTCACTTTGCGAAATTTGGCAAGAATTAGTACACTGACCTTTTGCGACGAATGTGCTTCGATACTTTTTGAACCCTAGCTTCAATCCAACCTGTCGTAATTTGAGCATCACGTCCCATTTCCAAGACTCTCCAATAACACTCTAAAGCATTTCTATAGTTACGCCGTTCCTCATAGAATTCTGCCAACCTGATTAGGGCCTCTATAGGAAAACCCCCAAGCATTTTGGCCTGAGTTTCAATCTCTTCTTTACTTTCCCGAGACTCCTCACCGCTCTTCCGAGATTCTTTTAAAACAACCAAGGCTTCACAGACTTCCCCTATATGGAGCTCATCTCCCAAAGATTCATAAAGGCTCAATGCTTTTAGATAATATAGCTCTGCCTTCGAATAATCCATCGTGAGAAGTAATAAGTTTGCCATGCTTTGATAGCGCAGTGCCAACTCGATATCCTGTTCCGGATAAAATCGGATGGACAATTCTAAGTAATATTTCGCCTCCTCTAGTAAATCTAAGGACTGTTCGATTCTACTCAAGAAAAAACAGCTTTCACTGAGGACATGTTTCGTATCAAATTTTAAGCAGAGCGCGACAGCTCTTTGCTGACACTCAAAGGCGAGACGCATTTTATTTTGCTCAAAATACATTAAGGCGAGATATTGGAGGGCATTCGTTAAAGCAACAATATCCGAAATTCCAATAAATACCTGACAGGCTTGCTGTAAACTTTTAGTTGCTTCTTCCTTTTTCTTTTGCCGAAAACACAATTCTCCAATGAGTACATCCAATTCACCCTCACCTTTAAGGAAACCATTCGCGCGGCAAATTTTCTGAGCCTCTGAATAAGCATCCTGGGCTCTATTCCACTCAGCAAGTGTCGCGTAAACTTGACCGAGATCAGCATATAACATACCCAGCCTTAACGGTGGAGATGTCGTTGGATAAATAGTGATTGCTTGTTCATATTCATGACTGGCAACTTTGAACTTTCCCCTTTTCACTGAAACGCTGGCTAAACCGGCCCACGCTTCAGACATACCTTTAGCATTCTGGACTTCTTGACAAATAAGAAGAGCCGATTGAAACCCTTCTTCAGCTAATTCAAGATACCCTAAGCGAACTCTCACAGTCGCTAATAGTCGTAATGTAAACGCTGTAAGCTCAGGAACCGAAAATTGATGGGCTAAGAGAAGGGCCTGGGAATAATATTTTTCTGCGTTTCTATATTGTTCCTCTCCAAGGCATTGAGTACCATCTTCCATCAGGTTCCGCCAGATGGATAATTCTCTTTCGTACATATTATCCCCTCCATGTCTGTTCCATAATATGCACGATTCAATTTATTGGGTATCAAAGCGTAAGAATTAAGGCTCAAAGGAACTTTAGAACGAACAAGCTTGTAACCTAGACATAAAAGTCGAAATATGATAATCTCTATGTAGAAGGGGGTGTTTAGACCTTGAATACTTATCGCCCATCTCAGTCTTCTAATTACTGGACGGTTGCAATCAAGCTTCTCATACTCGTTCTAGGTCTCTTTCTTTCCGCGGTAATCTTGGGTAAAGTTTTTACATGGCTATTCGCTATCGCTTTTTTCCTAATACGTATTATGGTAATTATTACCACTTCCTTCATTGTACTCCATTTGTTTCTTAAATTGCTGTTTAAAATGGATTTGTTTCGAGCAGTATTTGGTACACGTTTATTTAAACGCTAGATAAGCGCTAAATAAAACGTGATAAATGCTATCGTTAATTAAAGAGTGAATTTTTTTATTAGAACGCCTACTTAAAGGCGTTTTTTTGTTTTTTACCTCATGATCTGGGTTTCAAACGAATATCTTTAACCCAAAGGAGGAATTCCAAATGCGAATAATAATTTTCAAACGTCCATCATGGCGTAACCTTGCCCTTTGGGGAATCCTACTGCTGGTCTTGATCAGCTACCGCGAGAATGTAACTTCTGTTTTCTCCGGCAAGCTAAAACCTATTTACTCGGCAACTGTTAACACACAAGCAATTGGTCTAACCTTTGATATCAGTTGGGGAGAAAAAACAGCAGAACCGATTCTAGATATTCTTAAACGCGAAGGAATTCATGCGACTTTTTTTCTTTCAAGTCCTTGGGCGGAAAAACATCAAGCCTTAGTTCAGCGAATGGTTAAAGAAGGCCATGAAATCGGCTCTCACGGAAACCGCCATATCGATCTCAACACCTTGGGAGCTGGCGAAATCGAGAATGAGATCTCCACATCTCAACAGGTTTTGGAGCGAGTCTCCGGCCAAAAAGTACGATTAATTCGCGCACCAAACGGAGCCTATGACAATAAGGTAATTTCTGTCGCTAATAAACTCGGATATCGTGTTATACAATGGAGCGTCGATTCTCTTGACTGGAAACGTCCTGGTCCTGATGCCGTGGTCAATAATGTCCTCAATGGAATACGCTCAGGAGGAGGGGCCAAAGCAGGAGACATCATTCTCTTCCATGCTTCAGACTCTGCACCGGACACGATTCAAGCTTTACCCACAGTTATTGAACGTCTTAAGCTTAAAGGATACACGCTTATGCCTGTGGGAAAACTACTATCCGAAGCCAGCGGAACTTGGCCTCCAGAAAGTAAACTTACGAACAACTCCGCTGTTCCATCTAGTAAGACCAGTAATTAAGTTCATGATCAACCATTTAAAACGATAGGGACATTAATTTAGCGCTTGTTAAATTAATGTCCCTTCCAATTTGAAAAGCCTTCCCCAACAACCTCGGGGACCTCGGAAATGGCTACAAAAGCCAAAGGATCTTGCACTCGGACAATCTCTTTGATCTGGGACAATTCTGTCCGGCTAATAACACAATAAACGACTTGTTTAGCATCTCCTGAATAAGCGCCGGTCGCCTGAAAAAGAGTCACCCCCCGTTCTAGCTTAGCCATAATCTCATTAGCAATTTCCTGAGGCCTTACGGTCACAACCATTACCGACTTTGAATGGCTCAAACCTTCCTGAACCAAATCGACAACTCGAGTTGCTATAAACATATAGATCATGGCATACATCGCCACTTCAGGCTTAAATAACAGAGCTGCTACTAGAAAAATAACCGCATCAATACCAAGCAAAATTTGTCCGACGCTAAAAGGAGTTGTTCTGGCAAACAGGACCGCTAAAATATCTGTCCCGCCGAGTGAACCTCTTGAGCGAAAGATAATACCCATCCCGATTCCGGAAAGAACTCCGCCGGAGATAGACGCCAGCAAGATATCGTGGGTTAAAGGCGGCAAATGTGAGGTTAATGAGAGAGTTGCCGAAAGAATTCCGACACCGAGGACACTAAACAACAAGAAATTGCGCCCAACCAACTTAAGACCTAAGATAAATAATGGTAAGTTTAATGCTATAATCATCCAGCTAACTGGCCATTTAAAAAGATAGTGCAGAATAATTGCGATACCTGTAACCCCACCGTCAGCAATTTGATTGGGGATAATTAATGTATTAATACTGATACTCACAATTGAGGAACCAAGTATTATTCCCAAGAGGTGTTTTAAAAACTGCCAAGAAAGCCTAGCCTTCAAATCTCGCCATTGCAAACGAATTCCCTCATTTCTCCATTGTATCCGAGTTGTTATCCTTGTTGCATTATACTGCAGAGTCTTCAAGGAGACAACTTGTGGTCATGCTGGATAATTTTAGCCTTGACAATCTATTACTAATTGAGTAAAGTAAAGAAGTGTCCTCTTATGCGCTCGTAGCTCAGTGGATAGAGTGACGGTTTCCGAAGCCGGAGGTCGCAGGTTCAAATCCCGCCGGGCGCACCAAATATGTATCTGGGAAGTCGATTGCGAATGCAGTTGGCTTCTTTTTGTTTTTAGTTTCACTTTGTGGAATACTTTTTTACCTGGGGTTCGTTTGCATCTCACACGAGCTAATAACTCAATACATATGTTAAGCCACAACAACAAAAGTTGTGGCTTTATCGTTTATATTATCGAGGCTTATCCTCAATTAACTTGATCACTGTTTTATAAATATCTGCATGAATTTCTTCTATACTTCTAAGTTGATCATTATGCACGCACTCGACGATCTTCCACCCGTTTTCTGTTCTGATCTCGCAGGCATTAATATAGGAACGCTCCAGATATTCATAGTTATTTTCATGGATATCCTTTTCTGAGCTCCCCGTTTTATTAAGGCGACTATTTATTAACGTTTGACTAAAGCTGGGATGCATATCAAGGAAAATAACACAGTCCGGAACCGGGAGCTTGAATTTTTCAAATTCCAAATCCGTAAGCCAATTTAGATAGGCTTTTCGCTCTTCTTTGTTGTTTATTTTGGCTGCCTGATGCACCATATTTGAAGTAGTATAGCGATCTGCCAAGATTATCCCGCCTTGTTGGTAAAAACTCTCCCATCCTTTCTTATAGGATGCATACCTATCCACAGTATAGAACGCAGAAGCAGCGTATGGATTAACATCAGCGGGATCTGTCCCAAAATCCCCATTTAAATACATCTTTATCAGGGCAGAGGAATCACTTTCATAATCGGGAAATTCGATTTTTTTCACATTATAATTCTCCGCCTTAAGTCTGTCGTAAAGCAATTTGGTTTGAGTTGCTTTTCCACAACCATCCCCTGCCTCTATAACGATAAGCTTCCCCCTCAAAGAAAAGCACCTCCTTCTTCTAAATTAGATCTTCACTCAACCTATATTACACTTCCTCGTCCCTAGGATTCAAGTAATAATGTTACAAAATTCTCCTCAAGTTCTATTATTAGACGAAATGCCTACAACTTCTCTAACGCTTAGAAAAGTTGTAGGCATTTCGAACATCCGTGCAGAGTTAAGTAAGTTATTTATTTAGCTGACTTTACTCATAACTCTTAATTTGTCGGCTAAAAGAGCAATGAACTCTGAGTTTGTTGGTTTCTGACGCTCTATGTTCATGGAATAACCGAAAATTCGTTTAAGAGTGTCCGTATGTCCGCGTTCCCAAGCTAATTCTATAGCATGGCGAATTCCTCGTTCCACCCGGCTAGGTGCTGTATCAAATTTTTTGGCGATTCCCGGGTAAAGTTCCTTGGTAACTGCCCCTAACAGAGAAACATCTTCGACAACCATTAAAATAGCGTCGCGAATATATTGATACCCTTTCACGTGAGCGGGAATACCAATTTGATGCATCATTGTGGTGACCTCTACGCTCAAATTAAGACCGCTGCCAACTGTGGTCACCACAGGAGAGGATGTGTTAAACTGGGCAGGAGCAGCAGTCGGCATATCTTGAGTCAGGGAACGAATTCGCTTACTCAAGATATCTAAATCAAAGGGTTTAAGAATAAAATAGTCTACTCCAAGCAGCATGGCCTGATGGGTTAGAGACTCTTGACCAAAGGCAGTCAACATAATGATCTTGGGGCGGACCATTGATGTTCGACTATTAACGCGCTCTAGAACCCCGAGCCCATCTAAATTAGGCATAACCAAGTCTAAAATAATCAAATCCGGTTCCTGAGTCTGAATAAGTTCCCAAGCTTCTAAACCGTTATTGGCAACACCAACAATAACTACATCTTCCTGACTCTGAAGATAGTTCTGTAGCATTTGACATAAATTACGGTTATCATCCGCGACAATTATTTTTATTTTCTTACCCATTCGACCATCATCCCGCCTTAAAAGTATTCCGGTTTAAACCTTTTGTCTGTGGAAACTCCGGTGCCCTTATTATACGTTATGGGCAATGTCGAAATCGCAAATAATAAGGCAACTTTATTAAGTAGTTCAAGTTGGAGAAAGGCTGATAGGCAAAGGATTTTTGGGTATTATTGGTATTTTTTTTGACGCAAAATATCCCTGTATTTTCCAAGAGAAGGAAATAACATCTTTCGAGAACGAAATAATGTGAACAATAGCGAGATTGCTCACATGAAATTGACTCAAACCTTCGTAATCGGACGTATAATTTTTTGAACGGATATAACATCGAGCCATTGCCCAAATTTAATTCCTACTTCGCGATAATGACCGACCTGTACAAATCCATGTTTCTCCGCTAAACATAAACTGGCTTTATTCGTACCTGTAATTAGACCTATCAAAGAATGATATTCCAATGTTTCGGCGCATTGGCAGAGATGTCTAAGGAGCAAATCCCCAATCCCCTTTCCCTGAAATTCAGGAGCAATGTAAATCGAGAATTCTCCTGTTGGACGATAAGCAGGTCTGGGATGAAACGGAGAAATACTCCCCCAACCTAAGACCATATCTTGATCCATAGCGACAAATAAGGGATAGATGGAACGTTGGTGATCAGTGAACCATTGTTCGTTCTGATCAATCGTCCGCTCTTCAAGGTCAAATGTTGCTACAGAGTTCAAAACAGCCCAATTATATATCCTCCTTAATCGTTCCAGATCCTGTCTTTCAGCCTTGCGTATTATAACTTTCGTACACACCTTTAAATGACTCCTCTCTTTAAATGAAATGCTTCGTGAAAACTACTAAGAAATTCTCTTTATTTAAATTATCGTGAATAGACAACTTTTACAAGGGCAGAATATCTTTAGATTAGGTGAAGGAGGGTACATAATGTTTGCTGAAGTCGATAAAGATACTTGCATTGGGTGTGGAGCTTGTCCTGAATTCTGTCCAGAAGTCTTCAAGATGGAAGATGATGGCCTAGCAACAGCTTATACTAACCCAGTTCCCAGTGAAGTAGAAGATGCCGCTAAAGAAGCTGAAGAAGGCTGTCCGGTCGATGCTATATCTGTAAAATAGCAGCATTATTGTAGGATTAAGTTTAAATGGTTTAAAGGCAAATAAGATAGTAAAAGCGGATGGTGAACATCCGCTTTTACTATCTTATCAAACTATTATTTGTTTTTCAGCGTATTCGCGAAGACCATCTAAACCTATTCGATCGAGTAGTCGGCCTATTCTCTCTTGAGGCTTCGCATTTTCCTTGTAGTAGTTGATTACAGCATCTACTGCCGGCATAATCTGTTCTCTTTGGAGGTTTTCTAAAAGGATGTTACCTTGTCTCGGTTTAACACCACCATTACCTCCAACATAGAGATGATAACCCTTACTTGTCCCCATCAGGCCAAGATCCACTGAAGCAGCATCTGTACACTTATTCGGACAGCCAGCAACCCCAATTTTAAATTTAGAAGGTAATTCTAAACCATGATAACGTTTATCAATTTCCATTCCTAAAGCTAAGGTTTCTTGCAGTCCACGTTTACAGAATGTATCACCCGGACAGACTTTCACACTCCTCACGCACAATCCAACAGCATGACCTGGGTCCATCCCCAGGTCTTCCCATACCTTGGGAACATCTTCCGGTTGTAAACCAACAATAGCTATCCGTTGCGCTGAAGTAACTTTTAAAGCTTGGGCATGATATTTTTCCGCGACATCGGCGATTTTGCGCAATATATCCGGGGTAACAACTCCAGCCGGAATATGAGGAGCTATTGAATACGTCTTCTTATCCATTTGGAGAATAGAACCCGCCGGTTGAGCTTTGGCCGCTGCCTCAGGAGAGATCTCTCCTTGTTCCACGGCATTAACTTTTTCTAACAATAGGTTAGGATCGAGTTGATGCATTTGAGCAGCATTGGCAAGGGTTTCATTGACTGAAAAAGCACAGCCTAGACAATGTAGCCCCAATTCCTGCATTGCCTCCGCAGTCTTCGGGTTAGCGGTCATAATATCTTTTAACTTCATATCGAGTGTAAAGCGCATATCCTTCTCCTAACCATGTATGAGCATTGGCAAGCAATGCGTACAAACATGCTTTTCTTCACCCTGATGGACATATGTCAAGATAGGCGTTAATTCACTGGTTGTTCCACACTGATCGCACTCAAGCTCTGGAGCTTGTTTTTTAACGTTTTCCATTATCATTGCCTCCTTCTTTATGATCCTAGTCTAACATGCTAACCTCGGGGGCAGTGTGACTTAACACACATTTTTCGTGTGCATTTCAGCACCCCTTAATCTGATCAATTAATCTTCAGTTTAAACGGATTGCATAGAAACTATTCAGCAACTAAAGAAACTCGGCTTGTGCCCGAAGACAATGTCTTCGCACTTGTTGGCTTGCGAGTTCAGAAGCCGTCAGTTGCACTGATACTGAACATTTAACGAAGTCAATTTTCTGACAATACTAAAAAAGAATACCAGACAATCATTGTCCGGTATTCTGACTCTATAGGCTTACTTCATATTTGACGCCTAGACGGCATCAATTCAGGCAATCCAAATTACCTCTAACTTATTTATTGCTATAAAGATGACAGGCTACAAAGTGCTCGTTGCCCATATCTACCATTTCCGGCGTCTGAGAAGCACAAATATCCATAGCCTTAGGGCAGCGCGTGCGGAAATAACAGCCGCTAGGCGGATCGATTGGGCTTGGTACACCACCTTGCAAAACAATACGCTGCCTGGTGCGTTCTACCTCAGGATCTGGGATTGGAATCGCGCTCAATAGGGCCTGAGTGTAAGGGTGCAAAGGTGACTCGTAAAGCTTAAAGCTCTCCGTGAGTTCCACTATTTTACCCAAATACATGACCGCAATACGGTGGGAGATATGCTTAACCATCGAAAGATCATGGGCGATAAAGAGATAGGTTAGACCCAATCGATCTTGTAAATCCTCAAGCATATTAACAATCTGAGCCTGGATAGAAACGTCCAAAGCAGAAATCGGCTCATCACAAATAATAATTTCCGGATCAACAGCAAGGGCTCTGGCAATACCGATACGTTGTCTTTGTCCCCCGGAAAATTCATGGGGGAAACGATTAGCGTGCTCGGAATTCAGACCCACTGTTTCTAACAATCCGTAAATTCGATCTGTACGTTTCTGCCCTTGGGCCAGATGATGAATATCCAATGGTTCACCGATAATGTCACCGACAGTCATACGAGGGTTTAAGGAGGCATAGGGATCCTGAAAGATCATCTGTATACGCCGACGCATTATCAGCATATCTTGACTATTCAACTCAAACAAATTCTTTCCACCAAGGATGGCCTTGCCTGAAGTGGGCTCATAAAGCCGCGTAATTGTTCTGCCAACCGTTGATTTACCGCAGCCGCTCTCACCAACTAACCCCAAGGTTTCCCCGCGTTTTAGCTTGAAAGAGATACCGTTGACAGCATGAACCTTAGAACTGTTGCGTGAAAAAAGCCCTTGCTGGATCGGGAAATGTTTGACTAGGTCTGAAACCTCAAGAATGACTTCATCCTTCATACAACTACCTCCTGTTGCGCACCCGAAACACGGGTCACCTTCGGAGCTCGCGGATCTTTTAACCAGCATGCAACTTTGTGACTTGTGGACTGTTCAGTATAAGCAGGTGGTTGTTCGAGGCAAATATTCATCGCGTGGGGACATCTGGCCGAAAAACCACAGCCTCGCGGAGGATTCAGCAAATCCGGCGGAGAACCTTTGATTGGAATTAATTTTCCACGGCTTTTAGCATCCAAACGCGGGACGCTGTTCAGCAAGCCCCAGGTATAGGGATGCTGTGGATTATTGAAGAGCTCTGAGACAAGTCCGCTTTCGACAACCTTGCCGCCATACATGACAACAATTCTTGAACAAAGACCGGCAACAACCCCTAGATCATGGGTTATCAAGATAATGGAAGTATTAATCTTCTCTTTGAGGTCTCTCATCAGTTCAAGGATCTGAGCCTGAATTGTAACATCCAAAGCCGTTGTTGGTTCATCCGCAATAAGCAACTTTGGGTTGCAAAGCAAGGACATAGCAATCATGACCCTTTGTCTCATACCTCCAGAAAACTCATGCGGATATTGATGAAGGCGTCGCCCAGCATTGGGAATTCCTACCATTTCCAAATATTTTTCAGAACGGGCTAAGGCTTCCTGTTTGCTAATTCCTTCGTGGCGCTGCAGGACTTCTGTCATTTGACGTCCAACCGTTAGGACAGGGTTAAGACTCGTCATGGGGTCTTGAAAGATCATACTAATTTCCTTACCCCGAATATTCTGCATCTCTTTTTCTGAAATCTTTACTAAATCTTTACCCATAAAATGGATATGCCCATTTTTTATTTTTCCGGGCGGGTTGGGAATCAGACGCATTATGGACTGAACAGTTACAGATTTGCCGCAGCCCGATTCACCGACTATACCTATTGCTTCTCCTTCATCTACATGAAAACTTACTCCGGAGACAGACTGTACTTCTCCGGCGTACGTAAAGAAAGAGGTGCTGAGGTTTTCTACTTCTAGTAAAGTTGCCACAGTAATTCCTCCTTACTTACGCATTTTCGGGTCGAAAGCATCTCGCAACCCGTCGCCGACAAAGTTAAATGCCAGCATTAATATAGCAATCAAAACTGCCGGGAAGAACAAAGCAAAGGGATAGGCCGGAATATCCACACGGCCTTCGGCAGCCATATAACCAAGGCTGACGAGTGGCGGCTGAATCCCTAATCCGATGAAACTTAGAAACGCTTCCATGAAGATTGCTGCCGGTACCTGTAAAGCGGCCACAACGATGATCTGACCAATACTATTAGGCAACAGATGCTTCATTAAAATCCTGCGGGTACTTGCTCCTAAAGTCCGAGCTGCCAGAACAAATTCTTGCTCTCTTAGAGCCAGAATTTGCCCTCTCACGATCCGAGCCATGGGTACCCAGTTCACTAAGCCAAGTACGATAAAAATATTTTTCAAGCCTGCGCCGAGGGTAACCATTAACAAGATAACATACAACAGATCAGGAATACTGAAGATGATGTCGATCAGCCTCTGCATAAAATTATCAATTCTGCCACCGAAATATCCAGAAATTCCTCCATAGAAGATCCCGATGGTAAGATTGATCAGCACCGAGCCAAAACCAATAACGAGAGAGATCCTTGTTCCATACATCGTTCTCGTCAAGATATCGCGACCTAATTCATCCGTACCAAAGGGGTGAGCCCAACTAGGTGGTATCAACGTTGCATGAAGATCGTTAGAGTAATAGTTAAAGTGGCTAAGGAACGGCCCAAGGAGAGCGTACAAGATGATCAGGATAAGCACAAACAACCCGCCCATAGCCAACGGATTCATGCGGAATCGGCGCCGGGCGTCTTGCCACAAGGTCGTACTTGGGCGGTTAATGACTTCAGCTTTGGCAGTTTGTTGTACTGGTGAAAAAGGCTCTGCTTGTATACTCATGTTCAGGCCCCCTTTTGTCCGGTAAGTTTGATGCGGGGGTCAACAATTGTATAGGCAATGTCTACCAGCAAATTGAAGACAACCAGCAGAGTGGCAAAGAGAATTGTCGTTCCCATGATCACGGGGTAATCACGAGCCGTAATACTGGAGACAAAGAATTGACCAATACCAGGAATATTGAAAACATATTCCACCACAAAATTACCAGTTAAGATATATGCAAAAAATGGCCCAAAAAATGTCAGTAAGGGAATCAAGGCGTTTCTCATGGCGTGACGAGTCACGATCAGATAACCAGGCAACCCTTTTGACTTAGCGGTCCTGATGTAATCCTGGTTCAGCACGTCCAGCATGCTTGTCCTAGTCAAGCGTGTGATCTGAGCCACCGGGTAAGCACTTAAGGCAATGGCCGGCAAGAAAACATTTTTAAGTTCACCCCAGCCAATGGGGGGGAAAAGGTGAAGTTTGAAACCGACGTAGTATTGCAAAAAAGTCGCAATCACAAAGCTCGGGACCGAAACTCCGATGGTCGCCAAAAATGTGGCAACATAATCGACAGCTTTATTTTGCCTTAAAGCAGCGGCAACACCCATACCAGTTCCGCAAACCAAAGCCAAAATTGTGGCCATCAAACCTAAGGTTGCAGTTCTTGGCAAACCTTCTTTGAACAAGTCATTAACAGTTCGCCCTTGATACCTAAACGTTGGGCCAAAATCAAAATGAGCAACATTTTTTAAATAATCTGTGTATTGTTTGATCAAAGGATCATTTAAGTGATAACGAGCATTAATATTCGCCATAACCTGCGGTGGCAAAACCTTTTCTGAAGAAAATGGGCCGCCAGGAATTGAGTGCATTAAAAAAAACGTCAGGGTAATAACCAGCCAGACTACAAAAATCGCCGCAATAATTCGCCCTAACAAATACCGTACCATAACCTTCCCCCTTAATTCGACCTAATAGAAAAATTTTAGCACAACATGCAGGCATAGTTAAGAGACAAGTTTTGGAAACTTGCCCCTTAACTTTCGTGCTTAAACTTTATGATTTTTTATTGTACTGTGGCATTCTTGAAGTCGAAGAAACCAAGCGGGGAAACTATGACACCTTTGATATTGTCTTTTAACACATAGTTTTGTACGTAGAAATAAATCGGCATAACAGGCATTTCAGTCATGAGGATTTTCTCAGCATCGTGCATAGCCTGCATACGTACAGTTTGATCAGCACTCTTCTTAGCTGTGTCGATATCTTTGTCATAAGCAGCGTTGGACCAACCAGTTTGGTTATTGCCGCCATTCGTTACAAACTCATCCAAAAAGGTCATCGGATCAACGTAGTCACCAATCCAGCCAGCACGAGCTATATCATACTGTAAACCTTGCTCACTTTGTTGATAAACCGCCCATTCTTGACCTTGGAGTTTAACAGTGATGCCAAGGTTCTTTTGCCAGTAATCCTGAATTGCTTGAGCAGGTAGTTGGTGAGTACCGTTGGTATTGTAAAGGATTGTTAAACTTGGGAAATTTTTACCATCAGGATAACCTGCATCGGCAAGAAGTTGTTTAGCCTTTGCAATGTCTTCCTTGAAGAAATTTCCTCCAGTAGTACGGAAATCTTTACCTGGGGTAGCGTCAGGAACCGCACCGGGTACGAAAGCGAAGGCCGGGGTTTGGCCGCCTTTAAAGACATTGTCAATAAGATCTTGACGATCTAGAGCTATAGCCAAAGCTTGGCGCACACGAGGATCATTAAGGGGTTTTTTGGTGGTATTGAAGCGATAGAAATAGGTACCCAGCATCGGAGCTTGTTTTAAGGTGCCATCTTTTTTGAAGCGTACGATATCTTCAGGAACGAGGTTATCGTGTCCGTCCAATTGTCCAGCTTCAAAGGCAGTGGTTGCTGCTTTGCCGTCTTCAACGAGATTGAAATCCAATTCGGTTAATTTTACGTTGGCAGCATCGTAATAGTTAGGGTTTTTCACCAAAACCATCTTGTCATTGTGGCTCCAGGTCTTCACCATGAACGGGCCGTTGCTGACAAAGGTTGCCGCATCTGTATTCCAGTTCTTATTCGCTTGGGCATTCTTTTGATCCACAGGGAAATATGTGGGGAAAGCCAAGAGGGATTTAAAATATGGACACGGAGCCTCCAAGGTGACTTCCAGTGTCTTCGGATCTACCGCATTAATGCCGACATCTTCGGCTTTAGCCTTTTTGGAGTTATAAGCTTCAGCATTTTTGATATAGTACAATTGGTAAGCATACTCAGCAGCAGCAGCCGGATCAAGGGCATGCATCCAAGAAGCTTTGAAATCAGATGCAGTCAGCGGATCTCCGTTGCTGAATTTTGTGTCTTTCAATTTGATCGTGTATTTCAAACCGTCGGGGGAAACCTCAACACTGTCAGCAACAGCCAACTGGGGGACATTATCTTTGTCCAGACGCATGATGCCTTCAAACATAGCCATTTCCATGATAGCCTCAGGAATACCATTTGACATTTGAGGATCGAGAGTTTTCGGTTCGCCGCCTGGGGCAAAACTCATTTTCATTTCCTTGGCAGCAGAAGTTCCTCCGCTACCACTGTTGCTGGCAGTGCCACAGCCCGTTAGGACTAACCCTAAAATAAGGGTTATAGCGACTACTGCCGTAAGACTTCTGTTTTTTCTCACTTTCCTTAGCCCTCCTTAATAATTTAGAGAATCCCGAATTAGCATTAGTATTCTACATTTTCATTAAATTACCTGCATGTATACAAAAAACTTTTACGCATTTTTGAATAGTTCTTCATTTTGTTTGATCCGTAATTTCCGAGGTATTCTATTAATAAGTTTAGTTAAAGAATCACAACGATGTGTTCTGGAAATTTCAGAATCGGTTTTTTCTGGTCGGAGAATTTTTCAGTCATCATGGCAAAAAAATAGAACACGCTACCCAAAGCTGGGAAAGACCGTGTTCTTAATCCATGCAATTTTCAAATTGGTAACCGATAACTTCTAGATTAGTCAAGAGGGCACCGCGGGATAATTTATTCTCTTAAATTGTTGAATACGCCACCCATTTTCAGTGGATTTTAAGCTCATTAAATACGTAACATTTTGTGCTTTTTGAATCGCTGATGACCAATAGACTCGCACAATGATTCCTTGGGTACTGGGCAGATCAGAATTCAAGAACTCAACTTTTTGCAAAGATAACAACGGGTCTTTATTCAGCGTAACCTCCCAGGCTTTGAACTCTTGATCATCCAAAGATCCCTCTGGTAACATCAGGAGTTCTTTGGCAAGATCAGTTTGACGCAAATCCATAAGCGACCAGAAATGCTGAATCGTTGTCCTTGAATCTTTTTGATAATGAGGATCTGCCATTGTTGTAATTACAGTTTGAGGAGTTTGAAAGGTAATAATGGTAACTAAACAAACGATCGATAAACCCAAGATCCATACATAACGACTGTGACGCATAGTTTCCCTCCCTTGCTTGTCTCTACTACCATTCTAGGAGGGAAATGTCCTTTTCATTCCACTTTAACCAAAAACTTTTCGTAATACATTAAGTACAAACTCTGGCAATCGTACATAGTAAATTCTCATTAAAGTTTCCTCCTCCATTTTTGATTCTAAACACACCTAATGGTAATGTATGCTTACAAGGCTGCGAATGCCAAGCTAAACCGCCTGGTAATTCTTGACTGCTTCTTCGAGTTGAGCGACCAGCTGACGTTCTTCCTCAGTATTCGCTGTGAAATATAGGCGGCCAATGATGCCGGTAATGACTTTGAGAACATCTTCTAATACTAAGGATTCTTTCATTGCCAATTGAGCGCTTGTTTCAATAAGGGCGATTCCAAATTGATGTCCTACCCCATCTTTCACCATCCGTGTGCAGCTTTTTCCAAGCAAACGCATGACCAAAGAAGCTTCTTGAACATCAAGCTGGCGTACTACATCGATCGTCGTCGTTAGACCTTGAACCATACGCAATCCCACATTATTCCAACTAACATGTTGACTATCCATTAAATGCTTCCTCCTTAGTGTTCACAGTCCTGTGCCATACTATATGCCAGACCCTCTTAAGGGGTGCAAAAACGAGCAGGAAAGGCTATTCTTTCCTGCTCGTTTTTGCAAATTATTTATAAAATTAAGCAATAATTCCGGAAGGCGAGCTCTATTTGCCAAGCTTAGGGACTTTAAACGTAGAAACCATTAGAAAAGCAAGAATCACCATACTCAATGGATAGACATACCACGGCAGCATGCTGCGCAGAAACATTAATAAGGCCATGAAACCCCCAGCAAACGTAATAGGAACTCCGACGAAATAGGTTGTGATGTTAAGCATATTAAAACGTGCTAAACGAACTGCTCCACATAAGGCAAAAACCACTGCAATCCCCAAGCCGATATACTTCATAGATTCAGGCTGAAGCGGTTGGAGAGTGGCTTGATACGTTAGGATAGCCGGAGCAACACCGAAAGAGACTAGGTCACTTAGCGAGTCAAGCTCTTTGCCGAAATCTGAACTTACTGAAAGTCTGCGAGCAACTTTACCATCTAAACTATCCATGAGTACAGAGAGTAAAATCATGGCTGAGGCTAAATCAAAATTTCCCTCCAGCACCCATACTAAGGCAAGAAAACCGAAGAGCAGATTTGCCAAAGTAAACATGCTCGGGATCATTCGAGCGGGAATCGGTCTTCCACTCATTCTTTACTCACTCTCCCTATAACCCAACCATCGCATGAAATGGGATATTGTTTCACCGAAAAAGTAACCTCCTCTCGATTTTCTCTAGTTTACCATTTTTATGACGATTATTAAAGCACCTATATCAGATCAATTCCCTAAACTTCCAATCATTAATTTTCTGGAAAAGTTGTCTATCATCCGCCCTATAATGAGTTTGGATGGGTAAAGAGCTTAGAAAATACCGACCGTAATATTTGCCTATGACCCGATCATCCAGCAAAATTACGAATCCTCGATCCTCTTTCGACCGGATTAGCCGCCCAAATCCTTGTTTGAAACGGATAACTGCTTCTGGCAAAAGAAACTCTCGGAAAGGATCACGCCCTTGAGATTTCAAGAATTCTGAACGAGCTTCGATTAAAGGGAGTGAAGGAGGCCAGAACGGTAATTTAACTAAAATAACACAGGACAGCGTCTCACCAGGAATGTCAATTCCCTCCCAAAAACTATTAGCTCCCAGTAAGACACTTTTAGGATTTCTTTTAAAAGCTTCCAGTAATGTAGTTCGTTCTCCTTGGACCCCTTGGGCTAACGTATCTATATTAATCTTTGTCAAGCGAGGCTTTAAATCCGCGTAGGTCTCTCGTAATAATTTGTGTGCTGTAAACAAGACCAAAGTGCGCCCTTGCATGCGCTCGGCAACGTTGAAGATCAATTCAGATAAAGCTCCGACTCTTTCCTCATCAGAACGGGCAGAGTTGATACCTTTGTTCAGGATAAAAAATCGCATCTGGGCATCAAAATTAAAGGGAGAATCTACCACGGCCGTTTTTGTTGTTAATGGCAAGCCGATATCTTGAAGAAAATGGTTAAATGAATTGGCAATACTTAACGTTGCAGAGGTTAAAATGACCGTATTAAGGCGTGAAAATATTTTTTCCTTTAAAATTTCATTCACTTCAAGGGGAGAAGATTTCAAGTAAAGCCGCGAACTTCGTTCTAACCAAGTTACTTGTTTGGGATCAGTAACGTTAATCGCCAGGACAAGAGTATCTTGAATTTCTTGCAGTTCTCTTTGATGAGTGTTGATAACATACCTTAGCTCTTCAACTTCATCAGCCTCTTCTCCGCTTAAAGCACTCGTTAAGCTTTGTAAGACGGTGACTAGGGATTTAAGGCGTCCTAATAAATTTTCAAATTGAATAACAAGTGGTCCCCACCAAGGAAGATTTGTATGACTGGCAACAAAACGGAAGGTACGATCTAATCCTAGAAGATCCTCTAATAACTGAAACAGTTCTTTCGCTTGTTCTAATACTTTAAGACACAGCTCCGGAATATTATCCAGACGCTGAGCGAATGTGTCCCAGGGGACTGCGGGAACACTAAAGCGAAGCGGCTCTACTCGAAGTTTTGTTGTTCCGTAAAAGTTTGCTCCGGACTGCCGATAAATAGTATCAATAGTCCGCGAGAGCGCCTCGAAACATAGTTCGGAGCCTAAATTTTGAAGTGCCGTTTGGTATATCTGATGAGCCTCATCGATCACTAATTGATGATATTCCGGCAAAACATTATAATCTGTCTTCAGATCTGAAAACAATAACGAATGATTTACGATTAAGACATCTGCTTCTTCGGCCTTTTTACGTGCTCTAAGCAGAAAACAGACCCCTGATTTCGAACATTTGCTTGGATTGCACAACTCATTATCCGCACTTAAGCTCGGCCAGACCGCCATTAACCCCGGCACTTTGGAAAGCTCCTGGATATCCCCTGTTTGTGTTTCTCTCAGCCAGATCAAGGTACTTAAAACTGCAAGTTTTTGCTCTTGGCTGACAATTTCATGAGGATTCGTCAAGCAGCTAAGCCATCGTTTCAGACAACAATAATTACCTTTGCCTTTCAAAACTGAGGTGCGAAACGAAAAAGGAAGAGCTTTGTCAAGCATCGGGATATCTTTTTTCTGCAGCTGCTCTTGAAGAGGTATTGTGTGGGTGGCAACAACAACCTTTCGTCCAGTTTTTCGAGCATACCATAAACTTGGGATTAAATAGGCAAAGGACTTTCCCGTCCCTGTCCCAGCCTCAACAACAATATGCTGAGCAGATGTGAGACCTTCAGCAATAAGCTGAGCCATTTTTGTCTGACCACGGCGGCATTCATACCCTGGCAAGGATTGTTCAAGAATTCCTCCTTCAGAAAAGCTTTCGATGACCCAATTTATGGAATCCGGTATTTTCTGAGCTGAAGTTTGTCCCTGAACAAATAACCCTTCGGACAATGCTGAAAGAACGAGATCCGTCTGAATTCGGCGGTCCGGAAATTGACGTATTATTTCCCGGCGTAAATCATCAAAAAAACTTTTTCCCGACCAGCCTTCCAGAAAACCCTGAGCCTGATCGAAGAAACTAAGATCGAATCCCAAACCTTTGTTTTGACAAGCTTCGAAAAGCTTCCAGGTTAAGTAGGCTTTTCGCTCCGAGAGATGAACACTCGGTTCTTCCTCACCGACTAGATTAAGTTTCTCGGTCAAATAGGACAACTGATAATGATGCATCGTCGGAAATAAAATTTGAGCCAATTCCTGCGTATCCCAAGATGTATACCGAAAGGATGTACCTAATATTCTCTCTAATATTTGCAGATAGGATGCACCCTGATGACTAACCAAAACAGCATCCTCAAAAAAATCTAATATTTCTTGACGATGCTCTAAATACCGTAATGCACAAATTGAATCTTCGGCTAGTATACTGGAATGGGCTTCTATTTTGTAAGCTTGTTCTGGGCGTACAAGAAAGAAACATGATTTTTGAAATTGTCCATCATGTATTCGCAGGGCGGCGAATTCTAAGATATCTTCCTCCTTGCCCTCAAGAAACGTCGTCACCATAGTTAAAAAAACGATGTCTTTGCGCAATACCGTTGACCCCTCTCTTGAGCCATTGTACCCAATCCTGAGGAAGGAAGCAACGAAAAAGCAGGATTTATGGATTGAGCAGCGAATAATAGTATTGAGAAATCAGAAGATATGTGTAGACAATCTTGTTTAAGGAAGAAGGCTACCCCATTGTTGTTGAGACGAACATTTTCAACATTGGCACTCAGCTTAATTGTTTTATGCTCAAGTTTGTTCCTTGGCGGATGCTCTGATAAACCTTATCTAACACAAGACGGCTCCTACGTAATTCTTACTGTTTCCCCTTCCGGTATGACTCAATCTGAATTAGTTCAATTACCTTGGAATGCGAACATGGCTGTTATGCAAAAATTACTTTTAGAATCTTCCTTTGTTTTAAGTGATTTACACACCCCTAGCCCCCAAGAGTTAGCCAAGTCAGATCCACCACCAACAACAACTGTCAGTTTGCAAGCCAATTATCCCCAACCAAAACGAATGTCCTTTGTCGTCGATGGGCATGTTCTTACCCTTGATGTTCAATCACTCCAAATAGAAGTTGAAGGGGCTAATGTAGGACAAGTTACTATTAATCGTACCTTGGTCTTGCAAGGAATTAACGATCCTAACCTTCAACCAGCTTTTGAGGAACTCATCAAAATGCTACATAATTCCGATTAGCGGCTTATGATTCGTACAAGCTAGTCTGATCAGCGTAGTGAGGCTAAACTTAAGGGGAATTAACCATGATATTTATGTTGGACAACTACGATTCTTTTACGTATAACCTTTACCAATACTTTGGCGAACTAGGTGAAGATATCGTTGTCAAGCGCCAAGATACATGTACTTTGATTGAAATCGAAGAATTACATCCTGATCTCATTGTGATCTCTCCAGGTCCCTGCACCCCCTCGGAATCCCCGCTTTCTTTAGCTATCATCGATCATTTTAAAGGAAAAATACCTATTCTGGGAGTATGTCTTGGACATCAAGCCATTGGTCAACTTTTTGGCGGGAACATAGTACGGGCAAAGCGGCCGATTCATGGCAAAACTGAATCTATCCGCCATGATGGTCTTGGAGTCTTCACTGATTTGCCGAACCCACTAGTGGTAACAAGGTATCACTCTTTAATCATCGAACGATCATCCCTTCCTGAAGAATTGATCATAAGCGCCGAGACTGAGGACGGCGAAATCATGGGGGTCCGTCACGTAGGCATGCCGGTCGAAGGGATTCAGTTTCATCCTGAAGCAATCCTTACACATTCAGGCCGCCAACTTTTGAAAAATGCTCTTGATCAGGCAGTGATGTGGAAAACATTGAACCGGCCCTCAGAATGGATTGTAAAACCTTTAAGTATTTCTTTTCCACCTTCTGACTTGTTTCAAGCGTTTAAAGAAGAGCCCTCTCCCTTTTTTCTTGATAGCGGCAACGATTATGAAGAACTTGGCTGCTATTCTTTTATGGGGGCTTCCCCATTTTTAGAGGCCACAGCCTATCCTGATAAGCTTGAAATTTACCAGCCAAATCGCTTGCAAAAAGATATTAACCCTTCACAATCCTCTGGAAGTTTTGACTTTCTCGATAAATCGTTTTGCAAATACCATGTCTCTAATGCTCCTTTTCCCTTTTCCGGGGGAGCCGTCGGTTTTATTAGCTATGATCTTAAAAACGAAATCGAGCAGTTGCCGTACCTCTCAGAGGATGACTTAGGATTGCCTCTATGGCGTTTTGCTTGGTACGATGGAATTTTAGTTTATGATCACCGCCAAAAGAACTACTGGCTTGTCGCCTGCGGGATGGACGAAACTGGAACTTGCCAGGCTGATTTGGCCCACGCTCGTATTCGACATTTAGAACAGCTTCTCAACTCTTATATACTTCAGGCGCAGATAAAACTACCGGAACCCTTCCCTTTAGGAAGCCAAACCCCTTCCCTTATCCACCCTTCAGTCTCAAAAGAGAATTATATTCGAGATTTAAAACGGGTCATTGAGTACATTTACGCCGGGGATATTTACCAAGCTAACCTCACCCAACGATTTTCCATGGCTTGGGATGGCGATGCCTGGGAACTCTATACGAAATTACATCGTCAGAATCCTGCGCCTTTTGCCGCTTTTCTTCCTTATGATGACTTTCAAGTACTTTGCAGTTCCCCCGAACGATTCATTCGCATTAAGAAGAACGGCCACATTGAAACTCGACCAATAAAGGGAACTCGACCACGCGAAATGTCACCGATTGATGATGAATCTCAGGCTCTTGCCCTTCAGAACAGCCTAAAAGACCGTGCCGAATTGACTATGATTATTGATTTAGAGCGTAACGATTTGGGACGTATTTGTGAATTCGGAAGCGTTAAAGTTCCTGATCTAATATCCCTGGAAAAATATCCGACGGTTTGGCATCTCGCCTCGACCATCACCGGTCAGCTTCATAAAGGGCTTCTGCCCAGCGCTGTTTTACAAGCTGTTTTTCCAGGCGGATCTATTACAGGAGCTCCAAAAATTAGAGCTATGGAAATTATCGATGAATTGGAACCTTACCGCCGTGGAATTTACACAGGAAGTATTGGCTATATAGGTTTTGATGGTGCTTGGGATTTAAATATTGTGATTCGTACGATCATCTTGAAGCATGGAAAAGCTTTTGTTCATGCTGGCGGAGGTATCGTAGCGGATTCCTTACCTGAAGATGAGTACAAAGAGACACTTGATAAAGCAAAAGCCCTATTCAGGGTTTTGGAAGGAAAATTATATGATCCCCAGTAAATCAATATCCGCTCTTGATCGATTAGCCTTGTTTGGGTTTGGAATTTTCGAAACACTTTTGGTTCAGGAAACGGGACCCCTCTTTCTAGACCTTCATTGGGATCGCATGTGCCAAGGAGCGAAATTATTAAATCTCAAACTCCCTAAAAAAGACGAATGGATCGAGTCCCTACGAGAATTTCTTCGTCAAACTCCGGATTCCACCCCCTACGCTCTTCGAGTAACACTTAGCGGAGGATCTCCAACAATCAACCTTCCATCCCAACTCTTTTTTAATGTGAGACCCCTACCTTACTTTTCTGAACAATATCATACGGGAATCAATCTTCACCTTTTGCCCAACCCACGTAACGAACATTCTCCTCTAGTTTCCGTGAAATCTACTAATTATATAGAAAACATTTTAGCTAAAGAGGATGCTTCTAAGTTTGGGGCTGACGAAGGTATATGGCTTAATTCTCAGGGTTACCTTGCCGAAGGTACAATGAGCAATCTTTTTTTCATAAATAGAGGCAAACTTTTTACCCCGTCGCTCTCTAGCGGGTGTTTGCCCGGTACTCGCCGTCAGCTTATTTTAGAACTAGCTCATAAGCTCGACATCCCTGTTGAAGAAGGGTTTTACACCATATCAGACCTTCTGTCCGCTGCCGAAATTTTTATGACCAATGCCCTGATGGGGATTATGCCGGTGAGATCTGTAGATCACGCTGCTTTTGACGTTTCTTCCCCTGGTTCTGAAAATTCTGTGATGAGACGACTCGAAATATCCTTTAAGGAGCTAATTGCCTCCGAAACTCTTTAATTTGGGTAAAATTAAAGGTGTCAGGTTGCTCCTGACACCTACAGGCTAATATTTTTCTTCGAGAACCTCAAATATTTGTGGAGTTGAAGATTTAAAGGCTTTATTCTCTCCGACGGTGTTAGTCCAGTTTTCAAAGGCATTGCGGTTTTCCCATTTCGAAAAGAGCATAATTTCTGAGGTATCTTGCTGTTGATTGACTGATGCAAATTTAAACCCATCAATATCTTCGAAAGAGCGAATTCCTGATCGCACTTCTCCCAATATTCGATCAGTATCTGGGCCATCAAAGGTATGTATTACAGTGAGCATAAGTGTACCTCCATTGAACTTCTTTTTCTTTGGTAGTTTACCCGGAACAGTATTCCAGCATACTTCATATCTTAAGAACCTTTGCCCCAACGATAGCATATCTTAAAATGCAGAGAATTTGAGAAAGTTAACATTTTCATAGTTTTGAGTTTTGACATGATTCAAAGGTTTCGTTTTATTTCCCATTTCATGCTATACTTAATTGAACGTCAAGACTCAACTGAAAGTGCGCAAAGGGGGATAATTTGAATGAAGCTTACTTATATACGTACAGATTTCCCTAATGGCCGTTCACACATATTAATACGTGATTCCGAGTCGCCAAACCCAGAGCTCGTTCATTTTTTGCTAGTGCTAAGCAACAACGGGACCTTATGGGTCGATGTATTCTGGCCCTATGATGAAGAGTCTGAGCGAATTACCCGCCGCATATCTGAACAACAGTTTTGGCAGACTTTCCGAGAATGGAGACTGCAGGGAATTGTTCTCGGAGACAATGGAAGGGTTGCTAATATGTTGGCCCGCAAACGTTTGACTAAGAAACATCGAGAAAAGGATGCATGATCTTAAAAGCGGCTATGGCCGCTTTTTTTATTGTCCATAGCTCAGTGATAGTAGAGCCCTTCTTTAAGTTTTTGTAGCTGCTTCAAATGATCATGCTCGTCTGCGAAAATTGGTTCCAATACTTCTTTTTCGGCACTTGTTAAATTCTGTTCCGCGAACTGCACAGCTTGCACGAGCCCTTTGTTCTCGCCTGAATAAAGACGTTCAAGCATTTCGTCGGGCTTTTCCTTGCCAAAATTACCGACTCGATTTTTCAAATTCAGTATATCGATCAAGCCTGCTCCTTCTTGGACATGCCCTCCATTTGTTTGGATGTAATAAGCTATCCTTGTTGCGTGGTTTTTATGATCCGTAAGAATCGCTGTGAGATGGTTGCGGATCGGACCGTCCGAAAGGGTATCAATGCATGCTTGATATTGTTCGATTGCCATATGCTCGCCTTCTAAAATTCTATTTAAGACCTCAAAAGATCTATCCATATCCTAACCTCCCTGTTGATTAAGTCTGGATAGTTTGTGGAATAACCCTGAAATTATGTGTCTGAAGACGAAGAAGTCTCGCTGGCTTTTACTTTATCTAAGCGATAAATAAAGGCTAATAGTTCAGCAACGGCTCGATATAGTTGGGGTGGTATTTCCTTCGTTAAGTCAATTTGCATTAATGCATCAACGAGATCTTCATTTTTCTGGATAGGTATCCCTTCGGCCTCAGCAGTTTGGATCATTTTCTGCGCAACCACTCCCTTCCCCTTCGCTACGACTCGAGGTGCTCCAGTCTGGTCATATTTCAAGGCTGCCGCTTTATCCACAGATTTTTTATTCATCCCTCAATATCCACTCCACTTCTCCTAAATCCTTGAAGGAAGTTTTGAAATTCTATGTTTTGGTCTAGATCTCCTAAGCTTACCTTCATTACCTTAAATCCCAGCTTGGCAAATTGCGCCTTTGTTTCCGGTAAAACTTTCTCAAGTAATTTAGAAAGGCTTAAATGGTCATGAGCAAGGACGTTAATCGTCAATGAATCCTGATCAAAAAATGCATCCACCCCAATCACACCTAATCCTTTAGTCTCCAATTGTATAGCCACCCGGCAATGTCTCTCATCCATTTTGGAGCCTTTACGAGCACTTTCCATCCCAATTCTAATTGGCATAAATTCTTCTTGATCCACTATCGGTAAATCTAGTAACACGTACCCATTATTGAACGTTCCGGTTTTAAACCACAATTGCTGTCCTGTTATTTTCGCTAAAAGACGAGCAAACATTCCCGAAGAATCCCCATTAAGATTTTCTTCTCTTTGTTTCTGAACTGCTTCTAAAACAACAGACTTCAATGTATTTCTTAAGCTTTCTTTTTCTGCTTCTTTAGCTTTAGAATCCAGTTTATTCATTTGTTGAATGCGTTGTTCATAGTCTATGCCTAACTTACGCAAGCACTCGACAATCTTTTCCGCGCCGTTTTCTTCTAATAAGGATTCCAATTTTGGCAGGGATTTCCGTAAATTGATGATAAATTCCTCGGGCAGGCTTCCCTGAATCATTTCTAATAAGGAAGCTTCACTTCCACTTATGGGAAACTCCCGTACTAGAGTTAAGAGCTCTTGAGTTGATGGCAGCCCTCTTTCCGTAAGTTTCTGAAATTGCCCAGGATTCGCGGGAATATCCTGGACTTTTTCCGATTGAGGTTCTCGTATCAACAATAAGTAGCCTGCTTTTAACTCACCAACTTGCACCCAGAATTTATCTCCCACATGAGTCGAAGTCTCTAGAGCTGCCGATAAGACAACCCCTTTAACCTGTATCGTTCCTTCACTTTCACTGTTTTTTTGAATGACCTCAACCAGGAGCCGCTCCCCAGGTTGCCATTGCCTAGCTTTAAGATCATTCAGCAACCCTGATTTTAGAATAGCAGTGACTTCCATGAAAAGCCTCCTTATATTAAAATTCTTACAATTTTAACCATCTTAAAACTGATTGCTAAAACAGCTTAGGATAAGCTTCCTAAGCTGTTCTATTGTGCTCTAATAATTGGACTTTGGTTTTTTATTGTAGCTCTTAAGAGATTGTTTTAATAGGCTTAACTTTTTAAAGGTTGTACGATCTAGAACATCGGCAATTTTTGTTGCCTCTGGTTCAACATTTTCCAGAAAAGGTTTTAAAGTCATCATCTTTGAACGTTTCTTAGAAACTCCTTTCTGTGACTCATGTGAATGAACATGTCCGAATCGTTTCTCAGTTCTAACTGAAGTTTTGGAAAGTTTCTTTTTAGAGATCTCCATCCGTTTGGGAGGTTCTGTTTTGAGGTTAGCTTCAGAACTTTCGTAAGGAAATTCTTTGCTCACCCATGCTTGTACGACAGAAGGGTTTTTGGTAACTACGAAAACCTCTTGGATGGAACCATTGCTTTTGAGTAATAACTTACATCCCGTTTTGGTTTTATATTTATAAACAATTCCACGTTCTGGAGAATGATTAACGTCTATAACACCTGGTATAATATCGGTGACCTCTGCTAAGCAACTTAATTGTTCAAGCCAGTCTAATGCATTACGTATAATACCGTGTTCACGTTTGACTTTATTTTTGCGATATTTCATCTTCCACCGCTTTCAGAAATAACAATGCCTTGCATTGATCTGACCCGCTTGCACATCTAACCAGCCGAATGAATAGTGAGGTTCACGTCGTTTATCGGTTGGTGAACCTGGATTAAACATAAGTATTCCATTATACCATTCCAAGGTTGGAGTATGGCTATGTCCAAAGACAATCACATCGACAGGTTCCTTTTCGAAGGCATGAAACGCGCGTTCCAACGTGGTTTTTCCTTGGCCCTGATGTCCGTGAATTAAACCTATTTTAAAAGATTCACACTTAATCCACTCTTGATTAGGGAGGTTTACATCCCAACTGTCGCAATTTCCGCATACGGCTTTCACAGGAGCCATAAGTGCCAATTCCTCAATTAAACTAACATGAGTTAAGTCGCCTGCATGAAGGATGAGATCAGCCTCAAGCAACTGTTCCCATAAGAACTTGGATAAGGATCTTCCCTCTCTTAAATGGGTATCGGACAGCACGGCAATATGCATAGGACACACCTCTTGAATTTTTATACGTTGGCAGGATACCTATGGAGCACATTATAATTAGAATCTCTCTCAACTGCTTCCAGACCTGATTCATGGATCAGACGAATCAGTTGTTGTTCACTTTGCATTTGAGGACTATTTGAACCTGCAGTATGATAAATCTTCTCTTCACGTACGACTCCGTCCAGATCATTTGCCCCAAACGAAAGCGCCATTTGAGCTACTTGCGGGCTTGAAGAAACCCAATAAGCTTTTATATAGTTAAAATTATCCAACATTAAACGCGCCACAGCAATAATTTTTAGAGTACGTACCGCGCTTGCTGGCGATATATCTTCAAATTTCGTGTTTTTAGGATGAAAAGCGGTAGGTATGAGAGCATAGAAACCATTAGTTTCATCTTGCAGGTCTCGTAATGCCAGTAAATGATCAATCAGTTCTTCGTCCGTTTCAATGAGTCCATAGAGCATATTAGCATTTGTAGGGATATTAAGTAAATGCGCTTGACGATGTATCTCAAGCCACCTCTGACCGCTTAACTTTCCAGGGCAGATGATCTCCCTCACTCTTGAACTAAAATTTTCAGCTCCACCCCCAGGAATAAAGCTTAAACCTGCTTCTTTAAATGACTTTAAAATGTCAACAACTGAGCGATTTTCTATTTGTGAGAAATAATCATATTCTGCAGCTGTGAAAGCTTTAATCCTAACTTGAGGAGCTCTCTTTTTGACTTGTCTGACCATCTCCAAATAATAGGAAAATGGTAAATCAGGGTGTATTCCTCCTACTATATGAATTTCAGTAACTCCCTGATCAGCATAATGTCCAGCTTTATCCACTATTTCCTCAATAGTCATGGTATAGGATCCTTTTTCCCCGCTGTCTTTTGCGAAAGCGCAAAGTCCGCAACGAACTTTACAAACATTACTATAGTTAATATGAGCATTATTATTGAAGAATACCTGATTACTAGTCTTTACGCGTCTCTGCTCATTGGCAAGATAAGCTAACCCTAAGAGATTCGTTGTCTGCAAAAGTTTTAAACCATCTTGTTTGTCAAGTCGTTGATCAGATACTAATTTATGATAAACATGATCCAATCCATGATATATTGGCGTAAAATCCACTCCAGACCCTTCTTTCCTGAACTTGATTTATCGATATATTATAACATAATTCTCGAAATTGGAGAAAAGCTAAGAGCAGAAAAGGACTGCAAGGTTTCCCAAGCAATCCTCCATGGAATCTAATGGAAATAGTTCATAGAATAGCGTTGCCGTTTAATAGCTTTTCGAACCTCATTAGCAACACGCCAAGTTTCCGGCAGGTGGGGAGTGATTAACTCTAATTTTCCTGATCGCTTATCTATCAAAATATCGACGGTAGGTTTTCGGCCTTCTGCTTTCTCTCCCGGGTGTAAAATGTCAATCCCAATTTTATGTTCATCGTATTGAGGTGGAACAAGGTAATTTAAAACCTCTTCTGTAGCATCCATTAACTCTACCACTTGTTCTTGTGGATATCCTTCTCGCAAAAGTATATCCCGGACTTGAGTCAAAGGATGATCAAGGGTCAGCAGCATTTGGGCGCGTTGAATCAAGTTGTAATCGATATCCATGACGCACCTCCACTTTATTTTGATATCTTAGTTTGATATTTTCATTTTTCCCTCAACCGTTCTAATGAATACTGATTAGTTCTTTACGAATCTGGTGATATCTTACAGTTTAAAACTGAAATTATGAGGAGGTAACAATGTCAAAATTATTCTCTTTACCTTTTGTCGTTGCTGGAATATCCGGTATTATCATGGCTATCCAGGGCACCCTGAATTCTCTATTAAGTGAGAAGACTTCGTTATTGTCTGCTACTTTTATCGTGCACATCATTGGAACTCTAATTGCTTTGATCGCTCTTCTGGTATGCAGGATTCCAATATTAAAATATCATTGGCTGACAGTTCCTTGGTATCTTTATCTTGGAGGATTATTAAGTGTTCTTATCGTCGGGCTCGTGGCTGTAAGTATCCCTAAAGTAGGGGTATGCAATGCCACTACAGCAATCATTATTGGTCAAGTCAGTATGGCAGTACTCATCGACCATTTCGGTTGGTTTGGCGCCAATCGACTTCCATGGAACCCTTGGCAGTTTGCAGGAATATTCTTATTTGCTGCAGGGGCTAAACTCCTTTTTCGCTAATCATTGTCAAGAACTGGAACGGGCCCCGATAACGGCTAAATTGGTGATAATTGCATAAATTTCTTCACTGACAACTACTTTGCGTATTTGACCATTTGAGGCAAGGATTACTGTGTTTTTTCCCGCAGCATTTTGGTCATTTTCAATAAGCCGAACTAAGAAGGCATAAGCTTCACTACTTACAGGAAGTTGTTTGAATTCTCCATTGGCCACAAAAATAACCCAGTAACCCGAAGAAACTTCGCTTTTGGCATTATAGAGAGAATTTGTCACACTTGAAAAATCTTGACCAATAACGGTTTGCGGATTGCTTGCATCCGACGTTTGATCAGTCGTGTTATTTAATGTATAGTTATCATTTAAACTACTGGTTTGAGCTGCAGGATCTGATAAACGAGTGTAGATATCTTTAAAAAAATTAGGGAAAAGTATATAACCTACTACTCCAATAATTAGAATCCAAAGGGCTAAGGCTTGTAAATCCTGCCATAATTCATTTCGCGGTGGTCTCCCCCAGCTACCTGGCATAATCTCTCCCCCCAATCCTCTGTTCCCATCACTCATAAATGAGCTTACTTAAAGCATATATACGTTTGGATGAACGAAGATATGTATCGAGATACTTGCATCTTACGAACCCGAGTTCTAAAATAGGAACAGAGGTGGGAAAAATGGATCTGCTTCGACAGAAATTGACCTTGCTGCCTGAAAAACCAGGTGTTTATCTCATGAAAGACCACCAGGGTCAGATTATCTATGTCGGTAAAGCCAAGCAATTAAAACATAGAGTGAAATCCTATTTTACCGGGTCGCATGATGGTAAGACTGCACGTTTAGTTAGTCATATCACTGATTTTGAATATATCTTAACAGACTCTGAGGTTGAAGCCCTCGTTTTAGAATGCAATTTGATTAAAAAACATAACCCTAAGTACAATATACTATTAAGGGACGATAAAACTTACCCTTATTTAATGATTACCCATGAAAGGCATCCACGAATTATAGTGACGCGTCAAATTAAAAAAGGCTCCGGAAAATATTATGGTCCTTACCCCAATGCAACGGCCGCAAAAGAAGCAGCTCGTCTGCTTAATCGCCTTTTTCCTTTTCGAAAATGTCGTCAAATTCCAACTCGCTCTTGCCTTTATCATCATCTTGAGCAGTGTCTCGCACCCTGCGTTCGTGACATTTCTCCCAATGCCTATGAAGAAATCTCTAAGAATGCCTCTACGTTTCTAAACGGTGACCAAAGTCAGATCCTTAATCTATTGACGGAAAAAATGCAAAAGGCATCGGAATCCTTACAGTTCGAAAGGGCCAAAGAATATCGGGACTTGATCGAAGACTTAAAACGCCTTGGAGAGAAGCAAAACATTACCCTCAATGATTTTATCGACCGAGATGTTATAGGGTATGCTAAAACGACTGACCAACTGTGTATACAAGTCTTTTATCTGCGGCAAGGTAAATTACTTGCCCGGGATAATTTTGTTTTCCCTTACTTTGAAGATCCAGAAGAAGCTTTTATTTCTTTTATAGCTCAATTCTATCTGGAACGAAAAGTTTGGCCACAGGAGATCTTAGTTCCACCTTTAGAAGCCCAGGCTTTAACTAGTCTTTTCCCAATCTCAATTCCTCAGAAAGGCAAAAAGAGGGATTTAGTCCTTATGGCTATGTCCAATGCCCAAACCACACTCCATGAGCAGATTACTCTTGAAGTACGCCAACAATCGGAGAATCTCCAAGCTCTTACGACACTTGGAGATCTTTTGAAAATCCCTGTTCCTCGTCGAATCGAGGCTTTTGATATTTCGAATACCGCCGGTACTCATTCTGTGGCCGGTATGGTTCAGTTCATTGAGGGTAAGCCTCAGCGCAACGGATACCGTAAGTATAAAATTCAACCGATGGAGACTTCCGATGATACTGCTTCCATGGGGCAAGTTATTAGGCGCAGATATGCCCGCCTTGCTTCAGAAGACGGCCCTCTGCCCAACCTGATCCTAGTTGACGGCGGCAAAGGGCAAATACATGCAGCCTTGAAAGAATTAAACGAGCTTGGCCTAGCAATTCCCGTAGCCGGAATGGTTAAAAATGACCACCATCAGACCAATGAGCTTATGGATAGTACGGGTAATTCCCTTCCTCTGCCGAGAAATCATCCAACGTTCTTGTTGTTAGGCAGAATTCAAAACGAAGTTCACCGTTTCGCCATCACCTTTCACCGTCAACAACGTACTAAAAATATGACACTGTCTGCGTTGGACGGTATCACTGGAATTGGTCCTAAACGTAAGCAGCATCTATTACAGCATTATTCTTCGCTTGACGATATCCGACAGGCTTCCGTGGAGGAACTTCAGTCAACAGGACTCCCCCAAAGTAGTGCTCTGGCTATCTTCGAACATTTTCACCCGTCGCCTTCCCAAATTTCAGCGCAAGAGGAGAGGTCTATCCCATGATTTTAAATTACAGAGTGGAACTATGCCGGAAATGTTATTACAAACGTACCCAGCAATGTGTAATGACGGATTCGTATATTCATAATTCAAGGCCTTTCTCTACAAAGCCAAGCGGAGAATGTATTCAGTACAGGCCCATTCCTTGGCTGCCACGTTGTTAAGAGAAAGAAAACTTTCCAAAATTCGAAGCGGCTACAACAAACAAAACGGAAGCGTCTTTCTTTCACTGTGAAAGTGAAAGAAAGACGCTTCCGTTTTGTTGTAACCAAAGCCAATAAGATATTAAACTCTAATTGACTCGGCGAGCCCCTAGATAACGAGCCGAGTAATAACTATCACTCAGGCTCGTAATACGAACACCTGTATTCGAAGCATGAACAAAGCGTCCGCCGCCAATATAAATACCCACGTGGGAGGCCCCTTGAGCATACGTGGAAAAAAACACTAAGTCACCCGGTTGCAGCTGACCACGGCTGACAGATGATCCAACGTTGAATTGTTCTGAGGCAGTCCTTGGCAGAGAAGTATTAGATCCCATATAAACATATTGCGTAAACCCCGAACAATCAAAACCACTTCGGTTTGTTCCTCCAAACTGATAGGGAACACCCTGCAGGCTTAAAGCGTGATCAACTAATACTGAACTATCCGATCGTGAGATTTGTTTTGAGGACGTGGCTGCGACTTGAATGGGTCTAGGGCTATTGGCGACTGCCTGGGCTGTTGGTTGAGATTTCGCAAGTGATGTTGCAGGTGTTGAATCTATCTCCTCCAGAGAAGATAAGGAACTCGGTTTCCACTGTAATTGTGTGCGGACAGCTTTAGGATAGGATCTCGTTTTTACGAGAATCGAAGCCACGGATCTTGGGCTGGCTGAAGCAATTTGGGTTGTAGCGAAAGCTGGAAGGCTGCTCGCTAAAATCAAACCCGCCAAGACTCCACTTCCCAACCACATCCGTGTAGATGAGGCAATCAGCAAGAAGAAATCCACCTTTCATTAGCTTACGAGGTTAGTTGACGGATTCGGGCCAAGGTGTAAGCCCTACACGAAAGTTCGTGATTCACCCCAAAAGAATCCCCCGTTCCTAACAAGTTAGGATTCAGCTAGTTATATATTATATATATAGAGTCTATTCGCCATCATGTCTTAAAAATCCTGCAAAAAACCATGGAAATATCTCCC
Source organism: Desulfosporosinus paludis (assembly GCF_045689965.1). Classification (NCBI taxonomy): domain Bacteria; kingdom Bacillati; phylum Bacillota; class Clostridia; order Eubacteriales; family Desulfitobacteriaceae; genus Desulfosporosinus; species Desulfosporosinus paludis. Next base: position 4,557,051 of record NZ_CP144211.1, on the reverse strand, counting down.
TTGAAAATTTTTTTTAAAAACAAACGCCTCTCAAATTTGAGAGGCGTGCTTTCCATTAGGCCTTAGGAAGCTAAAGAGTCAATATTGAGGCTTAGGTCAAGTAGGTTTTCCCACTGAGTTCCTTCGGTTTCCCGTCAGGCGATTTCTCCTTTTCCTCAGCCTGGAATGTCACCATCACCAGAACTTGATCACCACTTAGTCCCCACTTCAATCCCCATTAGTTGACGTTCTAGAAGTTTCCTTAACACTCCTAGACAATCTAGCCTCTTTTGCAGAAAAGCATTTCCGGCAGTCTGAAAAGTATCGGCCAACACAATCCAGACCTTTTTTAGCCTTCCCAACTTTTCCACCTCAAGGCAGGCTACGCTGCACTAAGTTCCTTCCTAATGCAGGTTCTACCCTAAGCCGTAGCTGTTGCAGCCACGCACTTAGGCCTCCACGGAAAAGGGTCACGCCCGCATGCCATTGCGGATCCCCCTCATCCTTAACTCCCAGCAGCAACCCTTGACTGGGCGTCGAAAGCCACCACCAGGAACTTCATCGGTATGCCCTCGGCGGATTATTAGGCCCGCCTTCGATTGCCAATCGTGCACTAGAATAACGCTCCATAACCTAAAGGAAAATTAATAATGAAATTACATTGCTTATTGTACCCGATTACTATGAGTTTGTAAAAATCCTTTTGGCTATCTATACGCTAGAGTAATTGAGTATAACCATTAATAACGGTTTTTTTGGCCTTAAAATCTAATTATTTTACTTTAAAATCCTTAAATTAACCATTTTGTAATCTTAAGGCTATTTAATTTGATAAACTTGTAATTGGAGCAGGAATTCGACCTCCACGCCGGACAAACATCCTGGATGAAAAGGGGTGAACATCCATGACTGGAGCTCCGCCCAGTAACCCTCCGAATTCTACACGCTCCCCAGCCTTTTTGCCGATAGCCGGGATAATTCGCACTGCGGTTGTCTTTTTATTGATCATGCCGATGGCAGCTTCATCTGCAATGATCGCTGAGATGGTTTCTGCACTCACGTCCCCTGGCAGAGCAATCATATCTAAACCAACTGAACAGACACATGTCATTGCTTCAAGTTTATCTAAGGTCAAGGCTCCAAGTTCCACCGCATTAACCATTCCAGCATCCTCCGACACCGGGATAAAAGCTCCGCTAAGCCCTCCAACGTGAGAAGAAGCCATAGCCCCTCCTTTTTTAACCGCATCATTCAGTAAGGCCAAAGCGGCGGTTGTACCATGAGTTCCACACCGTTCAAGACCCATATTCTCAAGAATTTCCGCCACACTATCACCAATCGCCGGGGTTGGGGCCAACGACAAGTCAACAATCCCAAAAGGAACGTTCATAGCCTTTGAGGCCGCTCTGCCAATTAATTCCCCCATCCGAGTGATTTTAAAGGCTGTTTGTTTAATAAGATTGGACAGTTCACCAAAATCTGCATTTGGATATTCTTTAACAACTTTAGCCACAACCCCCGGGCCGCTAACTCCGACATTGATGACACATTCCGGCTCTCCAACCCCATGGAAAGCACCTGCCATGAAAGGGTTATCTTCCGGAGCATTACAAAAAACAACAAGTTTAGCTGCAGCTATACCATCCTGGTCAGCTGTTTTGAGCGCACTGTTAAGAATAACTTCTCCCATTTTCAGAACTGCATCCATATTGATTCCTGCTTTAGTCGTCCCAATGTTAACCGATGAGCAAACAAAATTTGTCTCACTTAAAGCCTGAGGAATAGCCTCGATAAGTGCCATATCTCCCGCTGTGAATCCCTTTTGTACCAATGCCGAAAAACCGCCAATGAAATTAATTCCCAGTTCACGAGCGGCTCGATCTAAAGCCTTGGCGACCCGGACCATTCCCTCTGAAGTCAAATGAGCTGCCGCAATGGCCACAGGAGTAACAGAAACGCGCTTGTTAATAATTGGAATCCCAAATCGCGACGATATTTGTTCACCCACCGTTACAAGCTGACTGGCATTCCTAACGATCTTATCATAAATTTTCTGTTCCAAACGGTTAATATCCTCTGCTATACAATCGAGCAGGCTAATTCCCATGGTGATCGTTCTTATATCAAGATTTTCCTCATGAATCATCTTGATAGTCTGTTGAACCTCTTCACGAGCAAAAGTAATCGTCATACCGTGATTTCCCTCCACAATTCCCTTCAAACATATTCTAGTATTACCTAAATGCGATGCATAAACGTAAAAATATCTTCGTGCTGAACTTTGACTTGTAAGCCTTTCTTAAGACCCTCTTGCTCAAGGGTATTCGCTAACTCGACGAGCTCCAAAGTCGCTGGTTCCATATCGACTACCATGATCATCGTAAAAAATTCATCGAGAATCGTTTGACTAATATCCAAAATGTTAACGTTATACTCAGCAAGGCGTGTCGAAACCCAAGCAATTATTCCTATTTGATCACGGCCTATTACAGTAATTATGGCCCGATTAGACTCTTCCCGAGGCAATGACATAGTTTTTCCTCCCTTAACAGACGTTTGTATTTAGATTATGGACCTTAGACTAACATATTTACTTTGTATACTCAAGTCTTTTCTCATGCTACATCTTTGTACGAACGTTGCCTAAAAATTTATGATTGTGCACTTGAATTTATACAACTTGAACAGGATATTCCATGTTTTAGCGATGCCGAGGATGGAAGGCCGGTGGTGCAAAGTATTCAACAAAGTTATACTTTCTGACAGTAAAATAAAAGAGAGCTCAAATGAGCTCTCCTTAGAAATTCTTTCTTATTAACAACTTCCGCCACAACTTCCGCCGCATCCACTGCCAGGATTTGCTGTTCGAATTTCAAATCCTCCGCCCTGCTTGGATTCGATAAAGTCAACGGTTGCGCCCTCTAAGTATGAGGAAAGTTTTTTGTCCGTCAATAAGGATACACCATATCCTTCATCCAAGATATCATCATCTGTCTTTGACTCATCCAGAGTCATGCCGAAATTCGGCCCACCTCAGCCAACGCCTACTAAATAAAGGCGAAGAAATGCGTTTTCTTTGTTTTGACTTTTAAGCACTTCTTTAACTTTTTGAGCTGCGAGTTCAGTTATTTCTACCAAAAATCTCACTCCTTTTCTTCTCGCTAATCTTTAATATACCATACTTTTTCCTTTTCGCAAGATAAATTCACTAAAACTAGAAACATTTACCCTTGATCTTAAATTAAACTTCTTGGCCGCTTCCATTGGATTGAAAATCCTTCAATAATTGACGCACTTCAACTTCTAAACTCGCGGGAAGATCCTGCGTCATACTTTGCCAATGTTTTACTTCAAAGTTAATTTTCTGGACCAAGTTCTGTCCCTCTGGCCAAGTAATAAAGGTTTTAGGTTCTGACAAAGTAAGAGTTTTTATTAAAAACAGAAACATTCCTAACAATAAAACACGCCAAAGCCAACGCATCTTGAGTCATCCTTCCCGAATAAGCTTATATAAAACTAGCTTACCCAGAAAGAGAGCTTTTAAATCGTTTCAGTATGTAACTCTTGCCAAAATTCCTCCATATAATGAAACAGTGGCTTAAAAAGGGTTAAAGCTGATTTTGTAAACAAATGCTCATGATACCCTCGAATTTTCTCTTGATAAAACGATTCACAGGAATTTTCTCCGATAAGAGGCCAGCCTTTTACCCCACCTAATGTAAATAAGCGACCTAAGCCAATAGCACCCACAAAGTCTAATTTATCGGCATCATAGAGTATTTTGGCCTCGAGAGTTTCTGGTTCGTACCCAGCTTCACGAGAATGGGCGATGATCGCTTTTTTAACTTTTATAATTATTTCCTCAGAATATCCTGCTTTGCGTAAAATATTGACAGCAAGCCCCGCACTGCTTTCCGCATGTGTTTTTTCAACAGCGCCCGAACGCCCAATGTCATGCAGCAAAGCGGCTAATTCAACCACAGTAACGTCTGCGCCTTCGGCCATGGCCAATTTTATGCCCCATTCTCTTACCCTTAAAGCATGTTCTAAATCATGCGCTCGATCTTTTCGTGCATAAAAACCCCTCGCTATGTGTACAACCTGCTGTAAGTGGTCTTGAGCTGTTTCAGAAACCATATGCCCACCTCCCATTCAGCATAACCTCGATAGTTTACATGTCCATAACTTTAATTCATCTTACTCCCCAAATTCTGGCCTTGTCAAGCTTGTCTCTTTCTGGGAACAGAACTAGTTGAACCTTCGGGAAATTCATTATTATATTCTGTTAAAATGATATAATGAAACAAAGTCTTAGATTTCAGTTGAAGCCACTTGCAGGTCAGAAAGGAGAGCCTATGCATAAAGGCAGTAAATTAAAGATCTTACTTATCGTAAGTCCTTTTCTAATTCTCTCTATAGCAACTGTTTTATACGCCCTGACGTGGAACAGATCATCCCCGACGATGCCACCAGTCGATAACTCAGTTCCTGCGTCGTCCTCCCTGTCCGAGAATCCTAAACCTGTAAATCAGCCCCAAACAAACTCCCAGACTTCAACCTCAAGGCCTGCTACAATTCATACGTCGAATTCTCGTGCCCTGGAACTCTACAAACGAGGGCTTGAACTTTATTATCAACGCCAATTTCCACAAGCACTTAAGCTTTTTAATGAGGCTCTAATGATTGACCCCCAATGTTACGAGGCTCTCAATGGCAAAGGCGCCACTCTTGCTTTTCAAGGAAATTATGATCAAGGGCTTGCCCTCATTCAACAAGCCCTTGAGATCAATCCTTTGTTTGTTTACGGAAATTTCAATCAGGGATTAGCCAATGAACTTGCAGGACGCTGGAATGCCGCTATAGAAGCATATCAAAAGGCCTTGCAATTGGATCAGCACGATACCTGGAGTTATTACGGTATTGCCAGTATCTACGGTCGCCTCGGGAATATTGACAAAGTTCTTGAATATTTACAACCAGCCATAGCTCTTAATCCTGATGTTAAAGAAGTTGCTCGTGAGGAAAAAGATTTCGCCCCCGTTCAAGAGAATCCACGTTTTCAAGCTCTAATCAAGCCTTAAGTTAACTCAGGAGATTTTCCAAACGTTCAACAAGTCCGACGAAAACTTGCAGAGCTTCACGAACAGGTACAGGTGTCTCCATATCAACACCAGCCTTACGTAACAATTCAATAGGATAATCTGAACTGCCTCCGCTTAGAAACTTAAGATAACGAGCTACAGCCGGTTCACCTTCTTTTAAAATTGCCCTCGCAAAGGCGATTGCTGCTGAAAAACCCGTTGCATATTTATAAACATAAAAAGAATTATAGAAATGCGGGATACGTGCCCATTCTAAGGCTATCTCCGGATCTAAAACAACCTCTTCTCCATAATAGGCAGAATTTAAGTCACGATAAATATCAGAAAACTGATCTGCTGTTAAGGCCCCGCCTTCTTCAACAATAGCATGGGTTTTCTTTTCAAATTCGGCAAACATTGTTTGCCGAAAGATTGTTCCTCTAAATTGCTCAAGATAATGATTTACCAAGTAGGCCAGTAATTTTGCGTCTTTAGTTTTTTCCAAGAGATGCTCCATCACAAGCGCTTCGTTTAAGGTAGAAGCGACTTCAGCCACGAATATCTTATAGCCTGCATAAAGATGAGGTTGTGTTCTATTGGAAAAATAAGTATGCAGCGAATGTCCCATTTCATGGGCGAGAGTAAACATGGAATCTAACGTATCTTGATGATTCAGCAGAACGTAAGGGTGTGAGCGGTACGTACCCCAAGAATATGCTCCACTTGTCTTACCTTCATTTTCATAGACATCAATCCAGCGTTTTTCAAATCCTTCCTGCAGAATCTTGAGATATTCTGTACCTAAGGGTTTCAAACCCTCAAGTACCATTGCTTTTGCTTCTTCATATGGGATCGTCATGGAGGTTTCGGGAACGATTGGTACATATATGTCGTACATATGTAATTCAGGAAGATTTAAGGCTTTCTTGCGCAGCCGTACATATCGATGCATCTGGGGAAGAAATTCATGAACTGTATCAATTAAGGAATCGTAAACTTTTAAGGGAACTCGGTCATCGTCTAAGGAAGCCGCGATAGCCGAAGAATATTTGTGCGCTTTGGCAAAAAAGACATCGGATTTAATACTGGAGTTGAGGGTAGCTGCCCAAGTATTACGTTGTTTTCCATAAGTGCTGTAGAGCGTCGTGAAAGCTGCTTTGCGGACGTTCTGCTTGGGGTTCTCCATGAACTGTATAAAGTTTCCTTTAGTCAGCTCAACCAATTGCCCGGTTTCATCTTCAATAGTTGGGAATTTCAGATCCGCATTATTAGCCATTGTAAATATGGCACTTGGTGCCTCCGCCAGTTCACCGACTCCTGCTAACAATTTTTCTTCATTGGAGCTTAGTATGTGCTCCTTTTTACGTAGGATATCTTCGAGTGCTTGATGATATAGTTTTAATTTTTCAGACGATGTACGAAACTCTTCCAATTTTCCATCGGGCATTGCCAACAATTCCGGAACAACAAAGGCCGTTGCACTGCTCACTTTGACAGCAAGCGCTCCAGCACGATCTGTTAATGCTTGATAATCAGCCTTTCTGTTGTCCTCATCTCGACGCATTCGAGCGTAAGAGTATACCTCTCCAATCCGTAAACTGAGATCGTCCATCCACTCAAAACATGAAATCAGGACGTCTAATGAATCTCCGAGATGTCCTTCAAATTTTCTGCCCTCATTTAAAAGTGTCTCTATTTGAGCGAACTCCCTTTCCCAGAGATCATTGTCGGCGAAAATATCTTCCAAGCGCCATTTCGTATCTTCAGGAAGCTCTTCTCTTGACTTTAGTCGTTGATGTTCCACAATTGTACCCTCCTTGCAATTATCCATCGTTATTATTATATACATGCTTATGAAAAATTACCATTTCTCAGTAAGTCTTACCATATTAGTATTAGAAAGGACTGTCTCAAGTATCATTTTTATGGGCGACGTAGCCTTTTTCTTTTAAAAAAGCAAAAAGATGAGTCCGAAGACCCACCTATTTAATTCTGCGAGCATATTCTACAAGCCGGTTCCTAGTCACTTTTGAATTTCCAAAAGTAGCTGCCCCTGAATAAGAGCAATTCATATCTTATCGCCGACACCAAGCTTTAGCGAGACCGTAAAACATGAAAAACAAAATAATCGGAACGGAAAAAGAGACGAGAGTAAAGAATCGGTTGATCTGATTTGTCAAAATGGACTTCATCGAGCAGAAGCAAAGGGCTTGCGGCAGATACTAATAATTTATCGGCTAATTCTTTGCCGGCAACAATAGGACGAATGTCTGTGGAAGCATAAGAAATACGAATGCCCTTAACTTCTTCCAAATAACTGAAAACGGATGATTTCATTTTTTCGACCTCAAGGTCACCGATCATCGGCGAAAACATATCAATACAATAAACCACCGGAATACCATCTGCTGTGCGTACTCTACGCATATGATTCACAAGAGTCCCTATATCGACCCCTAACTTTTCCGCTACTCGGGCATCGGCAGATGCTGTTTCAAAGGTTGCCTCACTTGTTCCTGGGCTCGAACCAAGTTCTAATATCGCATCCGTTACCCGGAACAACACCTCTAATCCCGGTTTAGCTTTAGGAGAAGACTCTCCACGGACAAACGTTCCCAAGCCTTGTTTTTTTTCTACAACTCCATTTGATTCCAAAACACGTAGCGCTTCGCGCAGAGTATTGCGACTAACACCGAGTTCTTTGGCTAATTGCTCTTCATTGGGAAGTCTGCTGTTAACTAGATACTTCCCTCGTCGGATTTCATCCAAAAGTTCTAAGCGGACAAGATCGGAGAGGGATTTTCCACTCTGATGTATACGTCCCATCGACGATGATCCCTCCTAATTTAGTTATTTGTTTGGGTTATAGGGAATTCCATCTGCCGCAGGGGCAGTGCTTCTTCCAACTAGCCCAGCTAAAGCCAGGATAGTCAAAGCATACGGAAGCATCTGGATAATATTCGAGGAAATCCCCCCACCCTGCAAAACCATGCTCAAAGCCATAGAAAAGCCAAACAACAAAGCTGCTCCCAATGAACCTAGTGGGGTCCATTTACCAAAAATCATAGCTGCGAGAGCGATGTACCCCCGACCACCACTCATATTTACTTCAAAACTATTCAAGAGACCAAGAGACAGATAAACTCCACCTAGACTGGAAAGCATCCCTCCAATAATTACCCCTAAATATCGTAAACTTCGCACATTTAACCCTGCAGTGTCTGCGGCTTGTGGGTTTTCCCCTACTGCTCTGATCCGCAGACCCAAATTCGTATGAAACAGGAAATAATGTGAACAGAAGACCAAGACTAACATTAGATAGACAAGCACATTTTGAGACCCAAAGATAGGTCCGACAATAGGAATATGGCTTAGTCCAGGCAATGTTAGATTGGGAAGCGCCGGGGTATCTCGCGGAGTCCCACCGTAACCAAATATCGTATTTAATAAAAACGCAGTTAATCCAGCGGCAAAAATGTTGATACCCATTCCCACAATCACTTGATCGGCACTCAGGTTTACCGTGACATAAGCGAAAAGGGCTGAGATTAAAGCGCCCATTAGCAATGCTCCCAACAATCCTAGCCAAGCACTATTTGTATAATGGGAAAACAAAACACCGAAAAATGCTCCAATTAGCATAATTCCTTCCATGGCAATGTTTACAACCCCACTACGTTCAGAAAAAGTTCCTCCCAGCGCGGGTAGAGCTATTGGCGTGGCCATTGCTAACGTCGCCGCCCAGAGGTCAGGTCTCATCAATGCAGCCCAAAGCATAGTTAAACCTCCTTACCCGGCACAAGTGTTTGATCCTTACGCCAGCGTTTTTGAACCATTTGGACAATATCCTTCGTCGCAACGAGAAAAATGATAATCCCGGAAATGACATCGGTTAAATTAGCCGGTACTCCGGAAACTAATTGCATAGATTGCCCACCAGAAGACAATGCCGCAAAGAAAATCGAAGCCAGAATAACTCCAAAGGGATTATTATTGGCCAAAAGAGCAACAACAATCGCCGTAAAACCATAGCCTGAGGAGAAACTGTCATACAACCGATGCTGTACTCCCAGCATTTGCACAGCACCAGCCAAACCGGCCAGCATCCCGCTAATGAATAAAGCTAAGATAAGATGCAAAGGAACATTGATCCCAGCATACTTGGCAGCCCGAGGATTCAGTCCCACGGTTCGCAAGCGATAACCCAAGGTTGTCTTATAGAGCATCCAATAGACAATTACACAAGCAAGTAAAGCAATCATGAGTCCCCATGACAATTGCGTACGCTCAACAATATTCCCTATCGTGGCAGAAGGTAAAATCACCGGAGATTGTGGCGTATACCCTTGTTGCATCATTGGGCCATTTTCGAGCATATAGTGGCTTAAAAAAATAGCAATATAACTCATCATCATTGTTGTAATAACTTCATGAGCGCCAACGAAAGCTTTAGCCAGACCGGGGATGATTCCGGCCCAAAGCCCTGCAGCCAACATGGCCATAAGAATAGAGAACGATATATGTATAACAGAGGGGAGTCCATGAACAGAGTACCCTATCCAGACGGCCACCATACTGCCAATCCAATATTGACCTTCTGCGCCGATGTTAAACAGTCCAGACTTAAAAGCAATGGCAACACCTAAACCTGAGAGGATTAGGGGAATTGCATTGGCTAAGGTATTTGAGAAATCTACAGTTGAACCAAATGCACCCGAAAATAGTGCTCCATAGGCCATAATTGGGTTATGCCCCGTTATTAACATAACACCCGCGCCAATGATCACTGCGATGAATATCGCAGCTAAAGGGGTAATCAGGCCTTCTATTGTTTTCTGCATTTTCACCCCTCCTTTTCCATGTCCACACCTGTCATAAGTAAGCCAAGTTGTTCACGAGTTGCCTGTCCGCCCGGCAAAATTGCCATTAGCCGTCCATCGTGAATAACCCCAATACGATCTGATAGGGACATGATCTCGTCTAATTCGAGAGAAACCAAAAGAATACCTTTTCCATTGGCACGCAGCTCTAAAAGTTTGTTATGTATAAACTGAATAGCCCCAACATCCAAGCCTCGCGTCGGTTGTGCTGCGATCAAAAATTCGGGATTTCGAGAGACTTCTCGGGCCAAAATAACTTTTTGTTGGTTCCCTCCGGAAAGATTTCTGGCCAAAGCATGAATTCTACGGGGTCGAACGTCAAAAGCCTCTGATAAACGTGAGGAATACTCTTCGATAGATTTCTTTTGTAATTGACCTAGTTTGGCATAGGGGGCTTTAAAGAAGTCACGAAGTACGAAATTCTCCGTGAGCTCGAAATCCATCACCAGACCATCTAATTGACGATCTTGGGGAATATAAGCAATGCCTGCCTTGGTCCGCTGACGCACAGTTGAAGACGTTATATCTTTTCCCAGAAATTGAATCCGCCCGCGCTTGCAGGCAATCAAACCGGTGATTGCTTCGATCAATTCGAATTGACCATTTCCATCAATTCCAGCTAAACCAAAAATTTCTCCGCGATGAACTTGGAAACTAACTCCTTTAACTTTCTCATTCCGTCCAACCGAGACAGCGACCTCTTCAACCTTCAAAATAGGTTCTCCAGGTTCTTGAGGTGGTTTTGAAACATGAAGAACGACTTCTCGTCCAACCATTAGATTGGCGAGTTCTTGAGCAGTGCTTGTCTTGGTCTGAACGGTATTTACCGTCTTTCCGGCCCTCATAACTGTTACACGATCAGAAATTCGCTTTACCTCATCAAGCTTATGGCTAATGAAGATAATGGGAATTCCCTGTGAACGAAGACGTTCCATAACTAAGATTAATTCTTCGACTTCTTGGGGAGTAAGCATTGCAGTTGGCTCATCAAGAATAAGCAGCTTCGCCTTGCGATAAAAGACTTTTAGGATTTCCACACGTTGTTGAAGTCCTACAGAAAGATCCTCTACCTTTGCACTAGGATCAATATCCATATGATATTGTTTGGCAAGTTGTCGCACCATCTCAATGTTTTCGTGACGACGATAATGAATCTTGCCAGGTTCCCCACCAAGGACGACATTCTCTGCGACCGTCAAAGCAGGAATCAGCATAAAATGCTGATGAACCATTCCGATTCCCGATTGTATCGCTTGACGAGGACTTGTGAAGTTGAGTTCTTGGTCGTAAAGCTTTATGCTCCCCGAATCCGGTTTGTAAAGTCCATAGATTATTTTCATCAGCGTGGATTTCCCTGCACCGTTTTCACCTAAAATAGCGTGGATCTCCCCATCTCGCACACTAAAATTCACGTGATCATTAGCGATTACCCCAGGAAATGATTTGGTAATGTCTCTAACTTCCAAACAAGTACGCATAGTCCCCTCCCTAAGAAAACTTAGCTAAAAAGTATTCAACGAAGTTATACTTTCTGACAGTATTAGAAAGGGATTGCTTCATACAGTCATGAAGCAATCCACTTGTCGTAACGCCCCTCAAGAACTCTGAATTCTAATTAGAACCCAGCCGGCATTTTGTTTGTTACCGTTATTTTCCCATCTTTTATTTGCTTGGCAGCATCATTCACCTTGTCAACGACGTCTTTAGGAACAACTTTTGTAGGCGAAGCAAAACCAACTCCATTATTACTTAAATCAAAGAGCACATCTCCGCTCTTAAAGTTTCCATCCATAGTATTCTTGATGATATCATAAGTAGCTACATCCATACCCTTAAGAGCACTGGTAATAACTGTATCCGGAGCCATGTAATTTTGATCGGCATCAACACCGATAGCGTAGACATTTTTCTCCTTAGCCGCATCGATAACGCCCGTACCAGTTCCGCCAGCGACAGGGAAAATAATATCAGCGCCACCGGCAATTTGAGAAAGTGCTGTTTGTTTCCCTAAAGCAGGATCATCAAATTTGTTCGTGTAAATTAGATTGATGTGCACATCGGAGTCTACACTTCTAGCCCCTTGGATAAATCCAGCAATATAGTCGTCAACAGGGGGAATTTTCATACCTCCGACTAACCCGACTGTATTCTTGCCAAGTGCATTTGGAATTCCAGGTGTCTTCTCCATCATTCCCGCTAACACACCTGCCAAATAACCACATTGTTCCGTTTTAAACATTGCTGAGGCAACATTAGGGCGATCAGTAATTGAGGAATCAATAATCATAAATTTGGTATCGGGGTAATCTTTAGAAACTTTTTCAACGGCATCTTGCATTAGGAAGCCAACAGCAATGACCAAGTTATATTTATCTTGAGCAAAGCGTGTTAAATTCGTTTCATAGTCCGTCATTTGTTTAGATTCTACAACACCCTTAGTGACACCCAGATCAGCTACGGCCTTTTCCAACCCTTTGTTGGCAAGGAAGTTAAAGCTGTGGTCATTAAGCCCTCCTACGTCCGTCACTAAGCCAACTTTGAATTCCTTCTTTGCGGATTCAGCGGGCTTGGACGACGTCGTGTTAGCGCAACCAACAAGAGCGACGGCCAATGTAAGTACGACAACCAGACTACTTAGAAACCTTGATTTTTTCATTCTTCATTTCCCCTCCATCTCTTTACCTAGTGACACTCTGATTCTGCAGGCTCTGTTCTCTTCTTCAGTCGTAGGACCTCGAACAGCTTATGTCATTAAGTTTAGCAAGTATTCAGAAATGGGTCAAGAATTTATTTTTTATATCAGCAACGTTTGATTTTCAAAGCCCTACCATTTAGAATATGGTTTTCTGCCCAAGTTTATATTAAAATACCTTGAATCTGCTGTAATTTCTTGTTCAAAATTAACCCAACTGGGGAAAATTAGGGGATAGCCAATCTCCGGGATTTCTACATCCACCGTAACTAATCCTAAATTTTCTTTTTGATAATTATCAATTTCCCAGATTAGCCCTTTGTAGGGGATACGATACCTTATTTTTTCAATGGGAGTCACAATGGATAATCGTTTCAAAGCCGCTCGTTCATCGGAAGTTGCTTTATGTTTTACTGTTTCAATTTCCATACGACTTCCATCACTGCGTACTTCCTTTATCGTTATCTTGATAGAAGCTCCGAGTATACGGTAGCGTACTGCCGGTTCTTCTGATAAATACCCTTGAATTATGTATTGCCCTCCCTTTAGTTCCGGTAAATCCTCTTGTCTGACTAAAAATTTCCGTTCAATTTCCAATCCCAAGACATCATCTCCCCTGCGTCCGAGTGAACTCGTTCAGCTTAAGCTAAATATCGGGACCTCGGTGAGGAACCCATAATGAAGGTCCCGAAGAATAGTGAAGCAGGCAGCGTACGTTCCACTGCCTGCTTCTTCACCTTGTCCACTGATCCCCTAGAAGGTTCCCCAACCTTCTAGATTAATTTTACTAAATTCTTAGCACCTACGCAAGTATCTTATGATAATCATGAAGATTTTTTGACCAACTTTTAAAGCACGTCTTGCTGGTATTATCTATCTGTATTATGATAGGAGATGATAAATTTCAAGTGTTAAGGACTTAACTGCAACAGCCATGAGATATTTCCCCTGAGGTTCTGTTTCGTTCGAAAATGAAGGCGAGACAGATCATTTTATTATAAAGGTAGGAGACAACGTTATGACAACGATGGGATATTTGGGCCCCAAAGGAAGTTTTTCTGAAGAGGCAATCCATCTTTTTTTAGCTAATCACCCTGAATTTAATCTTTCCCCGCCCCAGTTGATCCCTTTCCCCACGATCTCCCGTTTGCTTATCGCTTGTGATGAAAAAGAGATAGATTGGGCATTCGTTCCTTTAGAGAATTCAACGGAAGGACAAGTTGGCGTTACCATGGATCTTCTTGGACAGACCGAACATCTCTTTATCAGCGATGAGTTTATCCAGCCAATTGACCAATGTCTTTTGACACATGAGCCTATGCCCCTCGAACAAATCGAGCGTGTTTATTCACATGAACAAGCGATTGGACAATGTCGGGAGTTTCTCGAGAAATACCTTCCACACGTTGAACAGATCACTTGTCTTAGTACAGCCGATGCAGCTTTGAAAATTTCTTCGATTCGCGAAAATTGGGCTGCTATTGGACCAAAACGGGCTGCCGGCCTCTATAACCTTCATCTCCTTAAAGAACGTATTCAGGATGTTGTCCTGAATCCTACTAGGTTCATTCTTGTCGGTCATCGCCTGGCGGATATGTCCGATGGAGAGGATAAAACCTCACTGCTAATCGTCGCTAAAAATACCCCGGGGTCCCTGTACTCAATACTGGGGGAATTTTCCGAACGCCACATAAATCTCAGTCGGATTGAATCTCGCCCCTCGAAACGTAAACTCGGCGAGTATGTATTTTTTGTTGATGTTGATGGTTATGTTTTTGCTCCTCCAATCCAAGAAGTCCTCTGGGCACTCCAACAAGAAAACATCACGGTGAAACTATTAGGTTCCTATCCCAAAGCGCTTCCAGGTGAAACTGTATTTTAAGAAATTAGCACTATTGAAAAGTGATCCTTACCGAACCCTTTGTAAACCACTAATATGCAAGAGCCTTCCATGACATCAAACTTTTGACGCAGGAAGGCTCTTTGTTATCAACTGTTTAAACTAGAACAATTTCAATAAGCTCTCTATTTCTCCCAATATTGTCTCGCTTCAATTTGATTTCCCCGACTTCACCTGTAGTTCTGAGATGAGTTCCCCCACAGGAGACTCTTCCAAAATTCTCAATTTCCCAAAACCGTCTTTCCGATTCTTTATTGACATAATTTTTAAACCGTTCCGTTAGAATTGCATATAAAAAATACATTTAGGTAAATAATTTCAGTAATGCTTCTTCAATTCCGTCAGGGTGACACAAATCCACTGTTCTTGCTTTCTTTTTATTTAAGCCTTGTAAGCCTAAAGGAATTTGCCAGCCCGTTAACTGACTTAAATCCTCCAAGGCTTGCCATTCATCCCTTGGCTTCTCCAAAGGACCTTCTAGACCAATTAAAACATTCGGAGCAAATTTAAAGGGACTGGCAGTTGAAGCAATTATAGTAAATGTTTGGTCTTGGCTAGAAGCGTAATAATCCTCATAGACCTTCATTCCAACCGCAGTATGAGGATCAAATACATACTGATAAGTCTTAAAACTGCGAGAAATCGTATCGAGCGTCTCCTCTTCATTAGCCCAGCCTGCGTAGACGAGATCTTGACAGTTTTTAAGAGTTGCCGGATCAACTTTAAAGCTCCCTTGGTTTTTCTGATCATACCAATCCTTGATAGCGCCAGCGTTTCGGCCACTCATCTCATATAAGAATCGTTCAAAATTACTGGAAACCAGAATATCCATCGAGGGAGAAATCGTTTGGAAAAAATCACGTTGGCTTTGATATTCACCCGTGGCAAAAAAATTCGCCAGTACATTATTCTTATTAGAAGCACAAACTATTTTTGCTATCGGCAGACCCATTCGTTTAGCATAATAAGCTGCCAATAAATTTCCAAAATTCCCAGTAGGTACAACCACATTAACAGCGCTTCCTGAATTGACGTTACCCTGTTCTACAGCTTGTAAATAGGCCCAGAAATAATAAACAATCTGAGGCAGGAGCCTCCCCAATTAATGGAGTTAGCTGAAGAGAAAACCAGTTTATTTTCCCACAATCGAGCTTTTAGGGATTCCGAAGCAAATATTCTCTTGACAGCTGTCTGACATTGATCAAAATTACCTTTTACTGCCACAACATGGGTATTGGTCCCTTCAGTTGTCGTCATCTGGCGCTCCTGAACATGGCTGACACCACCTTCAGGATAGAACACGACGATATTCATGCCTTCTCTGTTTTTGAATCCTTCCAAAGCGGCTTTCCCTGTATCCCCAGAAGTTGCCACTAATATCAGGACCTCTGCGTCAAGTTCAATTTGTTTTAGACTGACTTTCAATAAGTCGGGTAATACTTGTAAAGCCATGTCCTTAAAAGCAGAAGTCGGGCCATGCCAAAGTTCAAGTACTCCAAAATTTCCTACGGAAACTAAAGGTGCCGGATTCGGTCCGTCAAAAGTCCCATCAGAATAAACATTCACAATTTCAGCAAGAGTTGACTCGGAAAAATCCGTTAAATAGGGCATCATGACACGTTTGGCTACCTCACGATACGAGAATCCTCGAAGTTCCTGCCAATCCAAGGTGGGAAACGTTGAAGGAACAAAGAGTCCTCCGCTTGGTACCATGCCTAATGCTATCGCTTGTGAAGCGCTTTGATCCGATAAATTACCGCGTGTGCTTTCGTACATTTCATTTCCCTCCTTGATCTTAATTTTTATTTATTTACAATCTATTCGCAGTATATTCGCTGTAAGCGATTAAATTCCTTCTTAAATTGACAACCCGACTCCCGTGATTTGCAAATTCCTAGTCATTCTCGCTATTTTTTCGGAGGAAAGTAGAGATATTATGTTGAATATCATAATTACAATCCTCATATCAAGAAAGGCGGTGCCTAAATGTCTGATTACTCGATTCGCAGATATCGTCAAAGTTTAATTCTTGGTCTTATTGGTGTGGTCAAAAAACTATTTCCGGATGAGCAGCTTAAAATTACTCACTCCATCCTTGATGGAGTTTATTGTGAGCTTGAGGACTCTTTGCTTTCATCACGGGAAGTCATCAAAATTGAAGAGGATTTGCAGCGCTGGGTTCTCGCAGATCAGACCATTTCCTACGAAACGAGACAAGATCGATTGTATCATTGCTATTTTGACAATCTTGAGATTAAAACCATTTATCCTCCTCTCGAACGTGCAGGTACTTTAAAGTACTTCCAACTGATCCATTTTCCTCCCGGGTTTATCTTACTCTTTCCTAATGCTAATCACCCTGAAACACTTGCCCCGTTTGTGCCTCCTGAGAAACTTTCGGCAACCTTTTCCGAAACTCAACGTTGGCTGGAAAACTTACATCTTGCTAAAGTTCAGGATGTAAACTCTATCATATCTGCTGATGGCTCACACGACCTTATATGCCTGGCTGAAGCCTTGCACGAAAAGAAGGTATCCTCCATCGCCGATCGAATTTTTGAACAGCGTCGCAATATCCGCATCATCCTAATATCTGGCCCATCTTCCTCTGGAAAAACGACCTTTGCACAACGATTATCTACCCAGCTTCGTGTCAATGGTTTACGTCCAATTGCCCTCTCACTCGACAACTACTTCCTTTCCAGGGAAGAAACTCCTCTTGATGCTAATGGTCAATATGATTTTGAGTCCTTAAATGCGTTAGACCTGCCTTTATTAGCTACTCATTTGAACGCACTGATTCGAGGAGAAAACGTTGAAACCCCAATCTTCGATTTTGTCTGTGGCCAGCGATCTCCCGTTGGAAAACCAATGCAACTGAGTTCTGACGAGATCCTGGTTATTGAAGGAATTCATGCCCTTAATCCCTGTTTGGTTCCCACGCTTGACCGCAACCAGATGTTTAAGATCTATGTCAGTGCTCTGTTTCAGCTCAACATTGATGACTATAATCGAGTCCCCACTACAGAAGTGAGACTCATACGCCGTTTGGTCAGAGATAACCAATTTCGCGGTATTAATCCTGAACGAACACTAGGTCAATGGGAGAGTGTTCGTCGTGGGGAAAACAACAATATTTTCCCCTATCAAGAAGAAGCCGATGTTATGTTCAACTCCAGCCTTTTATATGAATTAAATGCACTTCGCCCGCATGCTGAACAATTGCTGCTTTCGATAACTCCGGATTGCGCTCACTATAAAACAGCAACGCATCTTTTGACATTACTTTCTTTTTTTAGTCCCTTGGATGTTGCCACGATTCCTTTTACCTCCATTCTCAGAGAATTTTTGGGAGGCAGTGCTTATAAGGTCTAATGCCAATATTAGTCTGAGACTATCTTTACATCAGCACATTACATGGCACTCGACATAAAACTCCGCTCGTAAAAGCGGAGTTTTTGATTTATCAGCTATGTTTTTTGCAACTATGGCCCTTTAACTCAATTTATGGGATCAGAGTGATTTTCAGCCGCTTCTAGACAAAGTTTGACATAGGCCATTAATATTTCTGCGCTTTGCCGGTTCGTCGCTAACGGAACATTGTGAACATCACAAACTCTCAATAAAGCAGCAATGTCTGGTTCATGAGCTTGAGCAGTTAAAGGATCCCGTAAAAAAATAATCATATCGAGATTTTGGGTAGCTACAAGACTGCCAATTTGTTGATCTCCTCCAATAGGTCCTGACAAAAGGGCCGTCACAGGTAATCCCACGTGCTGCTGAATTAATTTCCCAGTTGTTCCCGTCGCAGTCAATTGACACTGAGCCAGAAGATCTTTATGAGTTTTGGCAAACTCAATCATTTCAGCCTTTTTTTCGTCATGTGCAACCAAGGCTATTTTCAAAGTCATCCACTCCTTTCTTAAAGCAGCATCTGTTAGCCATGCTCTCATGCCGCTAAAACTACATACTTAAGCTCTTATGGTTTGCCATAGGTTAATCATTCAATTGATGGAGTAATTCTTGAGTTGCTGAGGAAATAATAAACGTGAACTTTCGTCTCTCAGCAATTCGGTTAATATCCCAAGGTTCTTCAATTAAACGAACTTTCTCCGCTCGATGACATCTCTTGATCGCATACTCTAAACGCAGAGCATCACTCCACGAATCCACCTCCCAAGCCTGAGCCAAGGATACTGGAAGGTGAGACGCTGTGTACTTGGCACCTTGTCCTCGAGAGCCCACTCTGTTATGTTCCCGCACTCTCCGCTTGAGATCCGTAGTTGCACCAGTGTAGATCGTATTATCTCCGCAACGGGCAAGATACACCCAATATCCCATACTCTACTCCTTGGGCCAAAACCCGATAACTGGACGACTCGGCAGCAGATTCTGCTCATAACACAAATCCAAGTATTTTTGCAGCCCTGACATTAATGTCGCATCTAAATCATAATGAAACTGAGCGAAATAATCCTTCCAAAACTCTAGTGAGCTTCCAAGCATTATTTGGCAAGTATTAACGATATCCTCCATGTTATCGAGTGCCTTAGATTTAGCCTCTAATAGCAAATGATAGACAACCTTGAGCTCTTCAGACTGCCTAGTAAGCAACTTTTTGGGGAAGGCCCAAACTGCATAAGTCATAGAATGACCCGTTTGTTTCAACCACTCCGCGCCAAGATCATAAATAAAACAATCGGGGTGTTTTTGGGCTGCTTGGATAGCGGAATCAGCAATCAAGAGGGCCGCATCCGCCTTGGCGAACATTGCCTGTAAATTCGAAGTCATTGTTACGTACTTTGGAACAACTCCATAGAATTGATGCAGTAATATCTTCGTTAGGTTGACAGATGTCGCTGACATATCTGTCAGGGCAACGGTCAAGCCATCCAGGTTTTCTAAAGGAACTTTGGAAAATAAAAGGATAGACCCGACTCGCCCTTTAGTCGAGACTGATAAGTTCGGCAAGATAACATAATCTTGCCAATGCTCCCCATAGGAAAAAGCACTTATTGGAGCCATATCGATCCGCCCATCGGCCAACATGGCATTATGCCCGGTGGGTTCCGCCGTGATTGATTCTAAAAGAGGATGCTCCTTAGGCAAAAAATAAAACATCGGTAACATGTTTGTATTAGGGTTATGTCCAATGCGAATCATGCGAATACCCCCTATGAGTTATATCCATCTCATGGATATATACTTCTTAGTTATTGACCAGGCCTATAATGCAATGGTATTGTGCAGCTCTCCAATAGCCGGAATCTTTACCACAACCTCATCCCCTGGCTGCATCGGTCCAACTCCTTCAGGAGTACCAGTTAGTATCACATCTCCAGGGTAAAGCGTCATAACCTGAGAAATAAAACTGATAAGTTTAGGTATCGGCGTAATGAAATATTTCGTATTCGAAGACTGCTTAACAACACCATTCAGTAAAAGTTGAATATCCAAGGCGCTCGGATCAATATCCGAAACAACCCAAGGCCCGATCGGGCAAAAGGTATCGAAGGACTTAGCTCGAGTCCATTGACCATCCTTTTTTTGCAAATCTCTTGCGGTGACATCATTAGCACAAGTATAGCCAAAAATAGCTTTCGTCGCTTCCTCCTCTGTCACATCTTTAATCGTTCGGCCAATAATCACCGCAAGTTCAGCTTCAAAATCTACACGTTGACTGATTTTTGGGTGAATGATCGTTGCTTCAGGTCCGATCACGCTGGTTTGGGGTTTAATAAAGATAACTGGATCGTCAGGCAAGGAATGACCTAATTCTTCGATGTGCAATGCATAATTTAATCCAACACAGATCACTTTGCTTGGCTCAACAGGAGCCAGTAAACGAACCTCTTCAAGGTTTAAAACGCTATCGGTCGGTTGACTGTTAGGATCTAAGAAGGTTCTATCCAATAACTGAATTTTTTCCTCGTTGATTACTCCGAATCTGATTTCGTCGTTATGATTCAAAAAACGCACGAATTTCATGCTCATCGACCCTTTCTATTTTCTGATGGACTTGCCTATCCTATTCTCTTCAGACGGTAAATTTCCTTCTCGCGAGGATTAAACACTTTCCAATAATACAGGCTAGCCAGAAGATATAGTACTGACGTCAGAAAGTAGGGAACGCTATAATTGGTTACTTGCATAAGCCATCCTCCCAGGGCCGCGCTTACCGCCCGGCTTAAGTTTTGCGCCATACCAATGAGACTTGAAACAGTGGCTCTCTGTTCCGAGGGAGTGATTTCCATTGTGAACCCTGAACTGATAGGGCTGCTCATATTCATTAGCGCACTGCGGAGTAAAAAGGAAAGAATCACAATCCCCAGCGACTGAGGAAGTGCTATCATTAACAAGAAAGGAATTGAAGCTAATTGAGAAACTACTACAGCATTGACTTTCCCCAATTTTGCAATTAAAAACGGCGCGAGAAGGCCTGTCAGAGCCATTCCTATTTGCGAAGAGGACATAACGATTCCCACAATAGACGTTGGAGCTTTAAGTCGTTGGGTAAGAAAAACATTAAAAAAAGGAATGACAAGACCCGCTCCAAATCCAATCAGGGAATTGTAACAAAATACTTCTTTAATAAGAACTGATGTCCAAACAATTTTCAAATAGTTATTAAGAGTGCTGGCAAACTGCGGCGGTTTTGACTTGCGTTCCTCCTCTTCGATAGTCAGAGCAATGACAATTGCGATTACTTGAAGTAAAGCAAAACCAATTAAGACAAGATGAGCCGAAAAAAGATCCGGAGCTTTTCCGCGACTAAACTACCCAAGACCTGAGCAGCCATGGAGATAGAAAAGTTGAGGCTGAAAAGCTGTGTCCGATATTCCGGAAGACTCATTTCCATAAGCAAAGGCAGCGTTACTACTGCAAGCATAGCTTGCCCAATCCCAAAAATAATCGAGAACCCCAAGGTAAGATTCCCGAAAGGTAGAGCAGCTTGCCCTAATAAACCTAATCCTGTTAAACTAAGTGCCCATAGTAACGAATGTTTTTTCCCCACTGATCAGTTAAAATTCCCAAGGGTAAAGAAAATCCGCCTGTTGCAAGTAAACCGATAGCCAAAACCTCTCCAAGAAAGCTCTCATTACCTCCGGTGCCCAAGATTACAATTCCAAAAAGCATGTTAAAAGCATTTGTACTTAGAGATGTGACAAAAGTAATAAGTAAAAAGAGTTTAGCATTCCGAGGGCACTTCTCGAAAAATTGAACATAGGACAGCTCTGTCACCTTCTTCGTGTTTCGAAATATATTCTAACACGAATGGCCCTTGAAGAGAAGATCTTAATAAATTATGGTTCGGCAATATCTCCTTGAAACATCTTGCAAACCGATGCGACAGGGCATTCTGTACAGTTTGGTTTTCGGGCAGCACAGATTCTTCTGCCCAAAAAAATTAGAAGATGATGAATCGAAGACCAACGTTCCCGCGGAAAAACTTTCATTAACTGTTCTTCAACCTTTTCTGGGGTATTCCCTTCGGCTAATCCTAAACGGTGAGCCACTCGAAAAACATGGGTATCAACCGCTAAGGCCGGAATCCCGAAGGCATTACTCACTACAACATTCGCTGTTTTACGTCCAACACCGGGAAGTCTCCTTAATAATTCGACATCTTCCGGAACTTTCCCCGCATACTCTTTGACAAGGATTTGAGAGGCAAGGAAGATACTTTTTGCTTTATTACGGTATAGTCCCAACGAACGAATTTTGTTTTCAAGTTCCTTTAAGCCTAAAGCAATGATACCCTCGGGGGTATTCGCTTCCGAGAATAAGATTGCAGTAACCTGATTTACTCTCTCATCTTTACATTGAGCAGATAAAATTGTCGCAATTAGAAGTTCAAAAGGAGTTTGAAACTCAAGCTCGCAGTGGGCACCAGGGAACTCTTTCTGTAACGATTCATAAATAAACTCTGAATTTGAAGTATTGATCATTCTGTTTTTGTTCATTGATTCCTCCATCGTCGTACTTAGGAGATAACTTCCTCGATAAATATGGTTCGCTTTTCCACCATGTCATATTCCTTAGCGGCGTTCGAACCAAATTCCGATTCGTCAAAGACTCGAACAATCGGTCGAGCCGGCATGCTCAAATTCTGATCGACGACAACCCCAATTTCATCCGTATTTAATCTTACGGTGACTCCAGTTGGGTACGCTGCAATATTCTTAAGAAACAAGCGTACCATTTCCAGAGGATAGAGACTCCCTGCCAGTCCCATAAGGATCTCGCACGCTTCATGTGGCATCACGCGTTTTACACCGCTATTATCTGATGTAAACTTATCATAGAGATCAGCTATTCCCACAATTTGAGCCAGCGGATGGATCTCTCCTTCTTTGATATGCCTTGGATATCCTGTGCCATTCATATGTTCGTGATGCTGAAAGGCGATATGGGCTATGACTAAGTTGAGATCTTTGCGTTTCCTAAGATCGTCGAAGCCAAGAGTGGTATGCGTTTTAAGCAGCTCCACTTCTTCTGGGGTTAAAGGAGACTTTCCATTGATGAGTTTCGGGTCTAGCTGCACCTTGCCAATATCATGCAGAAGCGCACCAACAGCCAAAGATTCGAGTCTCTCTTGATCCAAGAACATGGCCTTCCCTAAAACCGTGGCAAGTACACAAACATTCACAGAATGAGCAAACATTTGATTGTCCAAACTGCGCATATCCATCATGTTCACAAGAATATCTTTTTTGAATAATATCTCTTGAACAATTTTATTGATCACTTTTTTCAATTCGAAACCATTTAGGTCTTTTCCTAAACGAACAGATCGGCTGCTTTTTTCTAGGACTTCCATCGCTTCACGGCGATGTTCTTCGGAGATAACGTCTTCAACAACCACATCATCAAAACGATCATCTTCAATATAAACTATGGAAATTCCCATATCTCTCAATTTAGCGATATACAAGGAGGTAAGCTTAACTCCTTTGCCTAAGAGAACTCTTCCTGAACTTGAATAAATGGTCTTACCTAAAATTTCACCAATCGTCAATGTTTTAACACTTACTTGCCGCACTTAGATATTGGCTCCCTTCTATAACATACAGAATCACTTGGAGTTATCAAAATATGATGACGAATTTATTTCATAGGGGTATACTTTAAGAGCACGAAGCAAAATGACATAAGTGAGGTATCAGTATGTGGTTCAATCTTTTAATTATCTGTGTTCTGGGTTTCTTAGCTGCGGCAATAGATGCTATTGCCGGAGGAGGCGGTCTCATAAGTCTTCCCGCATTGCTAATGATTGGTGTGCCTCCCCATCTTGCCTTGGGAACTAATAAATTTGCGGCTTCTATGGCTTCATTAAATAGCTCCATAACCTTCGCCCGTTCTGGAAAAGTCCATGTCCCTTTGGTAAAATGGCAAATCCCGTTTACCTTCATTGGAGCTGCCCTTGGCGTTTGGGCCGTTCTCAGCGTCAGCTCTGAATTTCTTAATAAAGCTGTCTTAGTCATGATTCTAATCGTTGGAATTTATACGATGCTTCACAAAAACTTAGGCATGGAAAATAAATTTCAGGGATTACATCCCCTAAATCTAAGTGCAGGCTGCTTTTTTGCCCTGGCCTTAGGATTTTATGATGGATTCTTTGGACCAGGAACAGGCTCTTTCTTAATTTTCTCCTTTATTGCTCTTTTCGGTTTTGATTTTGTTATAGCCTCGGCAAATTCTAAAGTGTTAAATTTCGGAAGTAATTTCATCTCGCTTTTGCTCTTTGCTTGGAATGGCAAAATTCTTTTCTCATACGGTATCCCAATGGCTCTCTTCATGATTCTCGGTTCCCTACTTGGGACAAAACTCGCAATTCATCGGGGAGCCGTCCTTGTAAAGCCAATCTTTATTACAATGTCACTCTTAGTCGCTGCCAAACTAATTTTTCAATACGTGTAAGCATTGAATCCATTATTCTAGTGTCTTTAGTATATACCAAGTTCTATGACTGGAAAATAGAGTGCTCCCCAGTCTAAGGCCTACATTACCTTTTCGACTAGGGAGCCTTGCTGAGATCCCAATCAATGTTTTTCTTAGAAGCTCAAAATCTGCAAGTATCGAAAACTACTTCAGATCTGCGTCTGAATCGCTAGGACGTATAGGATAACCATCCGGCACTGAAAGGACAGAGTGGGTAGCATCTGCCACCCCGAATAGTCGGACTCTCAACCAATTATCACCGGTGCGCGCGCTGATTAAAAGATAACCGCTCGTATTGTTTTGAAAGCGAAAATCAAGCATCCCATAAGCAACAGTCGCATCTTGCCCCTTTAACACATAGGATACAGGCAGAGAGTGACTATGTTTTTCTTCTACTTTCAGATTTGCCTGACGGACAGCTTGAAATAGTGTGCTGGAGTCTTGACAGATGCCTCCTCCATCCCCTTTGACTACTTCCTGATCCACAAAAATATACGCTGGTAAGTACCCTACGGCTTCCGTCCGTTCTCCCACAACATTGTTAAACGAAAAAACGTCACCAGGGGCAACCAAATGATTATTCAAGGCATTGGCTGCCAAACGCACATTTTTTGTCCGAGAACTATCTTGAGGATTAAAAAAAGTAGTATAATCCCCTAAGACATCCTTAACTTCTGTGATTTTCTTCGGATCAGGTTGGACTGGGATTACTTGAACCACTGCTTCAACTTTTTTGCTTAAATGTTCATTGGCGATCTTATGCCAAGTTGCTTCGACATCTAAACTTTGACCTTCTTGTCCCACCGTCTTATCTAAACTATGGTTCGAATAAGAAATTGTGGCTGGAAGCATTGGTTTATCAATCCGAGTACTTATTGTCTTTAATTGGGAAACAATGTCTTGTTGATCTAATTCTAGATCAGGTTTCAAAACAGTTTTACGAGTTAAACTTTGCAAAATATCCACAAACCAAATTCCTGAGGTACGTGGGAATATCGAGTCTAACGAGCTGTCGATTTTAGTATAAGATCGATCTAATTTTAAGGGAAAAACCTTCCCTTGGTATATGACAGCAGTTGGTATCTCCTCTTTTAATTTAGAGGCAACTTCGGCTCGATTTAAACCTGAAAAGTCTTGACCCCAAATTATTAAACCTGACGGCGCTCGATCATGTGTACTTACATAGGCTACAACGCTCCCTAGACTTAGGGTTACACAGAATTGAACCAATAACGCGGTCAGAATGAACCCAGCCTTTTTCATCTATTTTTTGGTTCCTTAATTTTTCTTTAAGTGAGATGTAATTTCCATCAGAGTGCTGCGCGTTTTAATAAAGGTTATCATTTCCGGAGTTATTCTTTCGCCTGCTCTTAAAACGTTCCCATTGTCGAGGGTTATATCTTTTTCGACCCCTTTGCCAACAAAATATTGCAATTGGCGTTGTTCAAAAAGGTTAAACCCCGAATCTATCTCAGTTTCTCTCGAAACAGCCTCTTCCTTCAGCTCTGGCTCAGGATCAGGTTCAAATTCAGGCTCAGGCTCAAAAGTTACCGTTTGCGAAGAAGAGTCTAATTCTACATTTTCCGGCTGCCTAATCTCTTCACCGCCGACTGCGGGGAAACCTTCCACAATGAGTAATTCTTTGCCCAAAGTAATTACTTGCTCAGCTTCTATTTCGAGCACTTCCCCATTAGCTTCGAAGATACATTCAGAGATTCGGCCTGTTTCCTCATCAATTAAAATTTCTGCAACTTCTCCAATCAGCTGCCCTTTTTTAGTTAACACTTTTGTCCCGATTACACGAGTGTTTAAATTCAATAACTTCTGGGCGTCGACATTTTGGGCAACATCTTGAATCACACCAGGGTGAGGAATAGTAATTGCGAATTCACCCAAACCCAAAATATCTGTAAAGGCGATGATCTTGGCGCCAAAATAATCTGTGGGCTGATCAACAATCATAAAATCTAAAGTTTTTCCTTGAGGGTTAAGAACAAAATCCTTCACGACACCTATTTGAGTACCATCTGAAATACTGATAATCCTTAACCCGATAATTTCTTTTGATGGTTTCATTTGTAAACCAGCCCCCTATTTATTTAAAATATTTGTCGAGATCTTCTTTCATTAGCCAGACCTCAAATTGACGTTGTAAATCCGCACTAAATTGCGGAAAGTATTTTTTAGCATAAACCATAATTCGAGGAAGCGCATCATTAGTTTCACCGATATTTTTCCAAAGCCAATGGCAATCTAAGATTAAGTAAAAGGCCATGTCTGGTCCCGGTTCCAAGGCTAAAGCGCGCATAAAATAAGTTGCCGCTTGAGCAAAATTCTCGGAATATTTCTCATTAAAACCTAACTCAAGGAGTTCATCCAGAGATAACACATCGGAAGAATCCTCAAAAACGCTTGATGCTAATTCCTCGTTTTCAGCTATCATGTGTAGTTCTTCAAACCTATCAATCGTCTGAAGTTCAGCATTATCTAACATATTAAGTTCAGCCTTATCTATCATCTCAGGAGACTCTAAAGCTCCCGTGGACTCTAGGTCAACAATTTCTGTCTCGATGACATTGTCTATAATCTCCGAATTTATCAAGTTTGATTTAATTTGTTCAGCTATGTGTTGGTTGTTCTTTGTTTCTGCATAGTTGTCTGTTTGGGAATATTTTTTATGGTTTATCATAACTTTCATGATACTCGGCCAGGAAGCGCCCGCAATAATCAGAATAGCTATTGAAATGAGCCACCAACTTACCCGCCCAGATTGAAGAGCTCTCGGGAAAACCATGACATCGCCACACAAAAAGAGGCCTATAAAAAAAGCACTCCGTTTGGTTAATCCCCAAATGGCAGCTCGCCAAATCATAAAGGCGATAAATGGAATACTCCCCAAAAAAACCATAATTTCATATGCCAGAATATGAGTACCCCCTTCATCCTGTACAATCTCTATTTTAAGATTCGACAGAAGTTTACTTTCTCCTTCTTCTAAGGCTATTGTTTGCACGGCAATCCTTAAGATGAAGACGACCATTGCGAAGGATTTTTGAAAGTTAAAGAGAATACTATAATACTATATTGAAATTATGTATTTTATAGAAAGAACTATTGTTGCCGTGAAATTTTATTCTTCGATCAATCGAGTAAGCGGCTTCTCGTTAGACCATTGGATTTGGGGGCGTCTTTATGTTAGAATCTCAACCAGCTGTTCAAGATGACGAAACTAGTCTAAAACAGAAGATTCAAAGTTTGGAGAACCAACTAGAAGAGATTCGTTTACAGACACATGTCTTATTAGACATTGCTCGTGCCTTGAACGCTTCCCTAGATACAAGAGTTATCGCAGCCAATA
This sequence comes from Desulfosporosinus paludis, assembly GCF_045689965.1. Classification (NCBI taxonomy): domain Bacteria; kingdom Bacillati; phylum Bacillota; class Clostridia; order Eubacteriales; family Desulfitobacteriaceae; genus Desulfosporosinus; species Desulfosporosinus paludis. The sequence continues at coordinate 4,529,219 of NZ_CP144211.1, read as the reverse complement.
TCATTAGCGCGATTGTCTCTCTAATAAGTATCGATCGAGCCAGCGTTTGTCTTTACAACGAAAAAAGTCAAGACTTCGAAGTTATCGGAGTCTTTGACTCTGGGACACTTTCGCCGATCATACCTTCTTATCTCGATTTTTCATTTCTCAAGCAAGTATTAGCAAACGGGCGCACGTTTTATCGTACACCACAAAACTCTCTGGAATGGGATTGGATATGCTGTCTTCCGCTACAAAATGCTCAACATAAAATTGGGAGCATCAACATTCATGCCATTCGTCAACCCGAAATTACTTCGGAACAAATGGAGTTTCTGGAAACAGTTGCTGGTCATGCTTCTTCTGCTCTGGGAAACGCCCTCCTTTATGCTATTGTCGAACGCGAATCAATTACGGATGGACTAACCCATATTTACGACCATCGTTATTTTCAAAAACGCTTACGAGAACACATCTCACTCTGTCAACGACGAAAACGTTCTGTGACCTTTGGTCTGCTTATTATTGATGTTGATAATTTTAAGCTATTTAATGACCGCTATGGTCATCAGTTTGGTGATACCGTACTCGTTTCTATTGTTCGGGAACTTCGCAAGAATTTACGAGAAGAAGACTTGATTGCTCGATATGGCGGGGAAGAATTTGTTGTACTTATACCAGAGGCGACTGAAAAAATTATGCTTCATATCAGTGAGAAAATTAGAGAAGTTGTTGAAAAAACACGAGTTCTTAATGTTCAGACGAATCAAGAAGTGTCGGTTACTGTAAGTATTGGTGTAACTTTATGGCATACTTCTGACTCACCAAATAGTATAATCGCCCGCGCTGATCACGCACTTTATAAAGCAAAAAAGACAGGGCGGAATCAGAGTGTTTATGAGTAATAGCAAGACTACCTCTCAAGGTTTCAAGGATTGATGTAATACCTCAGCTACACCGAATATCAAAGAAATCCGCTTAGAAGGCGGAGTTCAGAAGCAGGAAAAATGCAAGAAGGAAAGTGATAGTATTCACTTTCCCAAATTCTAACTCTTTTAAAATAATTTTTATTTTCGATATAATTCTTATCCCCAGGCCGTTCCGTTGTCTTCACATTTCACTTGCTTTCGGGTAAAATCTTCTATCCATTTTAGAAATAATTCAGCCTGAATTTTAGGGATAGAAATTGTAAGGTCTATTGTTTCACTAAATTCTTCATTTCGGATACTCCAACAACGCTGCTTAAATTGATATTTAAGCAATTCATACCATTCGTAAGGAACGCACAATCGGTATTGTCGAAAAAGAGTCAACTTCACTAATTCTACTTCGCTCAAAACTTGCCGAGCGGTACTGCCATAGGCCCTCGTTAAACCACCTGTACCCAGAAGTACCCCTCCAAAATACCTTACTACGACTAGTAAAACATTCCATACATTTTGATGTTGAAGGAAGTCTAAAACTGGGCGCCCACCCGTCCCTTGCGGTTCTCCATCATCCGAGGCTTTTTCTATAGTTCCATCATGCAAGCGATAAGCGTAAACATAATGACGCGCATTCGGAAAGTCCTGTTGAATGGCAATCATTGCAGAATTTATTTCCTCAATTGTTTGAACCGGCACACCAATGCCAATAAAACGAGATTTATCAATAGTTTGTTCTGCAATTATTTTCTGAGGGAGCGTAAAAAAACCTTCCACGGTTATGACCCCTTATTCCTATTCTGAGCCTTAGCCAAGAACGGTTCGATATCAACAATGAATCGTTCGTGTTTGCCAACTCCGATCTGTCCAGCTTCATCACATGCTTCCACTGAAAACACTAAATGTCTGCGGTCTATTTCTATAAGTTCTGCCGTTGCAGTTACTTTAATTCCGATAGGGGTCGCAGCAGTGTGTTTGATCGTTAAAGATGTCCCCACAGTTGATTGCTGTTCGGGTAATTCAAGGGCATTAACAGCTGCCTGTTCCATAAGCGCAACCATGGCAGGTGTAGCAAATACTTCCAAGTTCCCGCTCCCCATAACCTTAGCCGTATTTGATAGCGTTACCATTGTTTGAGCATGTCCTTTTGCGCCAATATGTATTGTCACTCCAAACACATCCTTAGCTAGATTTAAATTTATTCTATCACATAACAAAGTAGTGTGTGAACTAATCACAACACTACTTTAAACTCTATCAGAGATCTTTCGGTTGTCAAGATTACATTTTAGCTAGCCAAAAACCGATATAACCTACTACCACAATACCCACGACATGCAAGACCCACCAACCAGTTCGAAACGCTCCCCAAGTTCCTAAATCAATGCGATCACGCAATTCGGCCATTACGTATCACCCTTTCCTTTAGTTCCAGCTTTGGTGAGCACCTTGCGAAATATCGCTCAGGGCATCTCCTGCCTCATTAACGTGAATTCTTTCAACTGCCATATCACCTATAGCAAGAATTCCTACTAATTTGCCCTGATCAATAACAGGTAATCGTCTAACCTGATACTTTGACATTAAATCAGCCGCTTCATGGACATCTTGATCAGTAGAAACACTGACAACGTTCTTACTCATGATGTCTTGGGCCAAAGTATTTTTACAATCTTGTCCTGCTGCAATAACATTTAACACAATATCTCTATCCGTAATGATACCCATTACTTTATTGTCATCACAAATCGGAATTGATCCAACATCGTCTTTTTTCATCAGTTGAGCTACCTCAACAACCGAGGCTTTGGGTCCTACCCAATCAACAGTACTGGTCATGACATCACGAACTTTCATGCTAGTCCCTCCTAAACTTTTTTTGAACAATTTTATTATGTACATTCTTATCAAAACCATGCTTGGTTATTTAAGGAGTATTTTTAATCAAATAAAAAGAGCTGAATAACAGCTCAAAAAGAGTGGCTAACCATGTTTAGGCTTTGTCCCTGATACGATAGCTACAACACCACCTGCCAAATTTAAAAACCTTGTTTCACTGAGACCGCACTCGGAGAAGATCCTCACAAGTTCTTGCTGGGACGGAAATTCCACGGCAGAATCATGCAAGTATTGATAAGCACTTGCTTTTTTAGCCCAAATTTGGCCCATCAAGGGAACCAACTTCTCAAAGTATAACCAGTATACCTGTTTAAAACCTGGAAGGGTTGGTTTAGCCATATCTAACGAAACTACCTTTCCACCCGGCTTTACGACTCGTGTCATCTCTCGAATACCTCGCCGCAAATCCGGCAGATTACGCAGGCCCCAGCCTACGGTGACACCATCAAATGAATGATCGGGAAAGGGAAGTTCCATTGCATCCCCCTGGATAAATTGGATCGGCTTCTTTTCTTGGGATTGCTCCAGAGCATGTCGGGCCACATCAAGCATTTTTCGGGAGAAGTCTAAGCCAATCACGCTGCCTTCACTTCCTACCGCTTTACCTAGTTCTGTGGAAAGTTGACCTGTTCCGCAGCAAACATCAAGAATATTCATACCTCTTCGAGCACCTACTCGTTGAACTGCTATGCGCCGCCAACGTTTATCCATTCCCAAACTCATTAAGCTATTCATCAAATCGTAATGACCGGCAATCGTATTAAACGTCTCTCGAACATATGTAGCTTTATCTTTACCTGAAAAATCCATATGCTTTCTCCCTATCGTTTGATCATGTTCTCTATAGTATTAGACATTCCTATAAATAATACGCGATCATTTACCCATTGTCTAGGCCGCTTTGGCTTGTGCGATTAAACGAATGAAAGAGAAGGTAGGATATGCTCAGGCAGTCCTTCCTTCTCTTTCATTTTGCAATATCAAATTCATTATTTTATTAGGAGCTCAGCTTGTTGATCTTGGATCTTGAACGCACCGCACATAAGATCGAAAACAACGGCCTCCATTCCCTGCAAAGACCGTGGTTTTTTAGAAATAACCCAATCACTAATCATCGCATCGAGTGTTCCAAAAAACATCTGTCGTCCAACTTTCACATCGCTTAAAATCATGACACGCTGGTTAACACCTTCAGTTAAAACCTGTTCGATGATATGGAAATATTCCCGCAATGGCCCAGAAATAGCCTCTCTGATGTCCGGATTGGACTGCCTGAGCTCGATTTGAGTAAACATTGCTAAGGATCGATTTTCTTGCATATATCTTAAGTGAGTTCGGATAATGCACATTAATCGCTCCTGAGTAGTTTGACACTTGGCCGTTTCCTGATGAATCTCATTAATAAATTGCCCCATTCGTTCTTGAAAAAGGCTAATCAGAATGTCTTCCTTATTCTTGAAATATAAATAGATTGTTCCATCAGCAACGCCAGCTAATTTTGCAATCTTTGATATCTGACTGTTGAAAAAACCATATTCAGCGAATGCCTCTGTTGCAGCATCTAAAATCGCTTGATATTTTTCCTCACGGGGTCTACTCATTCAGAACCGGGCTCCCTTCTCACTCACAACAAACTCGCGCGACGGATACCAGTTAGATCATATCATATTTCTAAACTTTCTCAAATACTTCACTTTTGCCTGATATCAGCAAGAGATTCCCCGCGCTCGGTAAGTGCCCAGAAAGCGAATGTTTCAGAGGAAGCAAATCCACATCCTTCACAGTGACTGCCGGATTTGTTTGGACTGCAATTGTTGCCGCAGGACTGTCCATACGTCTCCCTGCGAACATAACCCATATGTTCCATTTGTTCTAACGCACTTTCAAGTTCTCTTGGCGAAGAATTCAGCTCATGCGCCAATTGAGTCATAGATAACGATTCTTTACGAGCTAAAACATTCAAGATGCTGGTCAGCAATGAACTCACCCTCCAGATGGTTTGAGTCGATTATCGAAATCCTAAAGCAAGACCTGCGTGAAAAACAATCCATCCCATAATAAAACTCAAAATCAAGTTATAAGCAACTCCAAAACCGGTCCAGCGCAGGCTTCCAGATTCTTTATACGTTGTTACTACCGATGCCAGACACGGAATGTAAAGCATGTACACTACCAGAAAAGTATAGGCCCTTAAAGGAGACATGGCCCCCGTCATCGCTTGGGCAATTGACTGCGAAGCATTGGCAGCGACACCATACAAGATCCCGAGGGTTGATAAGGTCGTTTCCTTTGCCGTAAAACCAAAAACAATGGCAACCATAATCCTCCAGTCAAAACCTAAAGGCCGCCCAATGAATGCTAACCAGCCTCCCATTTTACCGGCCCAGGTCAAGTCCATAGAAACCCCTTGGGGGAAAGAACTTAGCATCCAGACCACAATCGAAGCAGCTAAGATAAATGTCCAAGCTCTCTTAAGAAAGCTGTAAGTTTTATGCCAAGTTGGCCATAAAACATTGCGCAGAGTGGGCAGATGATATAAAGGCAACTCCATAACAAAAGCAGAACGTTCCTTTTGATTAACGACTCTTCTCATCAATAGCGCTGAGATCATAACGAGCAACATACTGATAAACAAAAGGCTTAACATGATTATTGCCCCACGAGTACCTGGAAAAAACGCTGCTACGACAGCGCTCATAACTCCTAAGCGAGGAACACAGGGGATCAAAGGATTTAAGAGCATAGTAACTAAGCGATCCTTAGGGTCTTCAAGGGTTCTTGTTGCCATGATACCCGGAACGTTACATCCAAAACTCGATACCAAAGAAAAGAAAGATTTCCCATGCAGGCCCATTAATTGCATCAGACGATCTCCTAAAAAAGCCGCCCGTGCTAAATAGCCGCTATCTTGTAAAAAAGAAAAGAAAGCAAAAAAGATGGCAATTTGAGGGACGAAAGCTAAAACTGCACCAACTCCTGCAAAGATCCCATCTCGTATTAAACTCAAAAGAAAATCAGGAGCATGGATCAATTGTAATACGTTCACTAAAAGGTCAGAGACCCAGGCCATACTTTGGGAAACAGCCTCACCTAGAGGGGCACTGGCGATAAAGGACGCCCAAAACACAAGGGCAAGAATAACGATCATGATTGGATAACCCCAGACCGGAGAAAGAATCCAACGATCTAAAGAATCCGTGCGGGTAGGTCTCTTAAGAGTTTCCTGGGTCATGAACTTTGGAAGAATCCTAGATATATAACGGTATTTAGCGTCTGCAAAAGCCATTTCGAAATGATCTTTAGTCCATCCTTCTTCCTCATATGCCTGAAGTAAGTCTTCTCCCGGAAGCTCTGTAACTTCTTGCAGTTCATACTTTAGAGCATCACCAGGATCGCAGCAAGATTCATGGTCCTTGCGACTTGAAGACTTAGCAGGAGCAATTGACTTCCACTCCTGTCCAACCTCAGGATCTCTCTCTAAGCGTTTAAGAGCCAGCCAACGCAAAGGATACCTTGAGGCCCAAGATGTTTTCTTCAACAGATCTTCCATTGCCTGAATCTTCTGTTCAAGTTCATCAGGATACGGCACTTCACTTGTTAAAGGATCATTCTCCAATGATCCAATTCTAATTGCTTCTGATAAAAACTCTTCGATGCCTATCCCTTTAGCCGCTACGATCTCTACCGCTGTTACATTTAAGGCTTTTGCCAATTCAGCGGTATGTATGATTATTCCTCCGGACTTCGCCAGATCCATCATATTAAGTCCGATAACTACACGAGGCGCTAGCTCAAGTAGCTGGAGCACCAGATAGAGATTGCGTTCAATATTGGAAGCATCGACCATGGCCATGACAACGTCCGGTTTTTCACGCAGAATATATTCCCGAGTTACAATTTCTTCTTGTGTATAAGCTGTTAAACTATAGGTTCCGGGAAGGTCAATTAATTCAATTTCACGATTGTCTCTATAAATAATCCCTGACTTACGTTCTACAGTTTTTCCTGCCCAGTTTCCAACCTGTTGATTAGACCCTGTCAGAGCATTAAAAACCGTACTCTTTCCGACATTCGGATTGCCCACAAGAGCAATTTTCATGGCAAGCCGCCTCCCCTTATAAAGCATTGATCAATATGTCTAAGCGGCAACGAGAATCAATTATCTATTTCAATCGATCAACGACTGGCTAAGGAATGTTCAATCCATTCCTGCTGTTTCTCTGAAACAATTATCTTAGCGCATTCCCCTCGGCGCATTGCTAAATAGTAGCCCTTAAGGCGAATCTGTAGTGGACCTCCCATAGGAGCACAACGGACAACCTCCAGTTCTACTCCCGGCACAATTCCCATATCCATCATCCGGCGGCGCAATGCCCCTCCACCATCAATACGCTCTACACATGCCCGTTCTCCGGGTTTTAGATCCCCAAGGTCGCGTTCCATTGTTTATCCCTCCCGACTGTTATTGATAATCATTATCAATAAAATCTTACACCTTAGTTGAGAATGTATCTCATTTGTTTATAGCATACTCCACTTTTCTGACCCTGTCAATATGGAATTAAGAGGAGCCTCCATCTATTGCCGAAGAAGGGTAAACTCTCCAAGGGCCACCTAGGCTGATACTGGACCTTGTAGGTCCATTTACTTTTTTTTCAAGAAGGTAAGCGCAATAATTACACCACCGACAGTGAGAAGAGCAGAAACTCTATATAACAAACCGATGTCACCCATTCCCAAAAGCCAACCTGCGCCTGAGGTTCCTACCATTGCACTAATTCCGAAACTAACGGCATTAAATGCTGATTGGGCGCTTCCTTGAAGATATGCCGGCAAAAGCAGATTTAAATACTCAACACCCGCTAAATAAAACAAAGCAAAACTAATACACTGAGATATTTGTAAGAGAACTATCCAGTGATAATCTTGAACGAAACTATAAAGTAGCCAGCGCAAAGCAAAAATGCATCCGGACACAACTATCAATTTTTGAGGTGGAAACCATGTCAACCAGGTATTCCCTTTACTGAATACCAGCATTTCGCTCAAGGCTGCAATCGTCCACCCTAAGCCAATCCAGAAACGGCTTGCCCCTAACGTCTGCATATGCCAGCCAAAAAAAGCCGAATAAGCGTTATACGGAATCATAAACATCATTGTAATGATCAAAAAGACAGCCAATCCGGGAGCTTTGGTGACACTGGTGAAAGGTGCAGGTTTACCGGATGCAATTGGAGTTATATCACGTGGATTGGGCAAATATTTTGCCCATAATAAACAACTCAAAAGAATAATACCTTCAATTGCCCCAAACCATGATAACTCAAAATAGGAAAAAATCAGTCCCCCCAGAGCAGCCGTTAAAGCAAAACCGAACGAACCCCAACGCCGAATTTTACCATAATCTCTGCGATCTTTTAACGTATTGAGGACTAAGGCATCTGAAAGCGGTGTAATTGGAGAGTTCGTAGCTGCATAGAAAAATAATAAACAGGCAAATGTGCTAAAATCTTTAGCTAAGGAAAATAAAAAACAAATTAGAGCTGTTAAAAATAATGCAAGCATGAGGTATTCCTTGCTGCGATGATATCGATCAGCTAATATCCCCCAAATCGTTTGAGCGAAAATACCAGCCAGTGGGCCAATTGACATTAGGCAGCCGAGCTGAAGAGTATTCATATGAGAATATGTTAAAAACAATGGTAAAAAGGGCAAATAGATACCTACTGCGGCAAAATAGAAGATATAATAACCTGCCATAACAGGATTACGTCGCATATAGTTACTCGAAGAATCAAACAAGATTAATGGCCCCATTTGTTAGAATATCTTTTAAGGTCTTTGGAGCCATTCCCTGACCTAGAGCAATACTTATGAATAAGCGAGCTTTTTCCGTCGATAAATCGGCTGAAAACCAGGCACCCACCCGTTCAAGATCTGCACCGCCACCAGGATATCCATAGATGGGAGAGGTTCGTCCAAATAAACAACGTGAGGTTATCACAACGGGAATACCCCTTTTTATCATCTCGGCCATCTCCGGCACAAGCTGGGGCGGCAAATTCCCTCGACCAAAAGCTTCAATAACTAAAGCTTCAGAGGCCTCTTGAGCTATAGCACGCAAAGTGCTTCCCGTCATACCTGTATAAACCTTACATATCCCAACCTTCGCCAGCTTTTCGGGAACTCCAAGTTTAATCGTTTGCTCCGGTTTACGATGCCATATAACCTCCCCGGTATCGATCGTTCCCAAAGCTCCTTTTTCACCAGAATTGAAAGCATCAACGTGATTGGTATGCAGTTTTCTGACATCACGAGCCGCATGAATTTCTTCATTAAGTGCAATAACGACGCCACGACCCACGGCACGAGGATCCAGAGCGATACGCATAGCGCTCCACAAATTACGGGGTCCGTCCGAATCAGTTTCTGACGCATCTCTCTGAGAAGCCGTTAAAATTACCGGTCTTGGATCTTTAATAGCGATATCTAAAAAGTAAGCAGTCTCTTCGAGAGTATCTGTGCCATGAGTAATGACAATTCCTCGTAACGATGAATCGTTGGAAAAACGCTGTTCGATGATTTTAGCTAGGTTTCTCATCTGAGCAGGGTTCATATTACAACTTGCAACATTGCTAAAGTCGCAGATATCCCACTCTGCTTGCTTCGTAAGCTCCGGAAGGCTTTCCAACAGTTCATGCCCACTTACTGCCGGAACTACCTTACCGGCTTCATCTTTTCTCATAGCAATAGTTCCGCCTGTGGCTATAAGAAGTACCTTATTCAACTCTACCCCTCCATTGATGACACTATTTTCAAGTCATAGAGAACTTTCTGAACCCGAGCAACATGAAACTTCTTGGTGATTGAATCTCCATACCAATAGCAATCCAATATATCCGCATCCTTCACCAGTTCCTCAAGAGGTGTTCCTATTTCTTCCTTTTTCGAATGATGAATAACTGCCTTAACGATCAGCTCCTGTATGTCACGTGGGAAGCTTTGTTTCTCTAGGAAGCGACGGGTTAGTTCCTCTCCTTTTGGAGCGTGATTTTCTTGTCTTCCAGTCACCCATCGTCCACTATCATGTAAGGCACACGCCAAAGCAGCCTGTTCGACATCAACCTGTCTTTTTTGCGCCAACATCCTGCCGATCTGAGCACAGCTTGTGGCATGCACTTTTTCCCAGATGATCGGGTAATCTCTCTCCATTGTTTGCAGTTCTATTTTATCCAAAATTTCATAAACATCCTGAAGTCTTTTGATAAATTCCCAGTTCAAATTATTCCATCTCCCTTCCCTTATTTTCCCACACAAAAAAGTAAGATTAATTTTCTTTTTCCTCATATCTTATCCTAAGAGTATTGCATCAAGAGGAGGAGGTCTATTTGAATCCAACTTGGACACCCATTGTGCGGCGGCTTATTGATAAGCGCGTATGGATTCTTGGCTATGTTTCTGACGATTTCCAAGGCGATTTAAGAGCCATTGACACACTCCGTCAGCAGGGATCTCACATCGACGTTTATGCCGACTTTGCCTTTCAGCTTCAGGCTGAGGGGCTGTTCACCGGTCAAATTAATAATCTCGCATTACAGGAGAGCTTAGCACAAGACATTGCTCCCCTGATACTTTTCCATAATTTTAATGGACGAATTTTCGATCCTATACCCTTACGTGCAGTCCTTTCTTCGCCAACCTCCCAGAAAAATTGCATTCATCAAATGATGAACTTACTTCCTCCCTCAGCAGCCGGTGTACACGTCGATTTCGAAGGAGTTGAAGCCTCTTACCGGATTCCCTTTTTATCATTTCTGGAATCCCTTAGAGCTACCTTACATGATAAAGGTTTGCTGTTAACCATTGCCATACCTGCTAAACGTTCCGAATGGGAGGCCCCTGGTTATGATTTCGCAGGGATAGGAAGGTTATGTGACGCAATCACCCTCATGACATATGATGAACATTTTTCAGGCGGGTCTCCTGGCGCAATTGCCAGCTTGCCGTGGATGACCCAGGCTCTTGATTATGCTATACGTTATCTTCCCCAGGAGAAAATTTTACTGGGGATACCTGCTTACGGTTACGATTGGTCCAATGAACCAACGCGCCTTGTTCCAATGCGTGATGTTCCTAATTTAGCAGCTAAAACGAATGCCCGTATTCTTTGGTCAGATACAGCTGTTGAACCTTATTTTTACTATTGGCATGGCCGAGCACGACACAGTGTGTGGTTTGAAAATGAGCTTTCCACAAAAATCCGTCTCGGCTTTGTCAAAAGTTATCGTTTGCGGGGCATTGCTATCTGGCGTCTCGGGTATGAAACGAGTCGGTTCTGGCAAGGAGTAACAAGCAAACTAAAAAAATAGAGCTTTGATCAATGGGGCATCCATTAGTGGGTGCTTCTTTTCCTCTTGTTCTTTTAGAGAATTACGCTTATTATTAAAAATGATTAGGGAAAATAAGGAGATGACAGCAATGTATGAGTTAAAGAATCATATGGAAATTGTCGTTCAACAAGCGCTCCAAGATTATTTGCGTCAAAATACAATAACTTGTTCTTGTGAACATTGTCAGGCAGATATTATGGCTTTAACGTTAAACCGATTACCAGCACGGTACTTCGTTTCTTTGCAAGGGGAGATCTTGACACAAATAGAATCTCAAGCACTTCCGGATCAAGCGCGTATCATGGCCGAAGTAGTCCGAGCTGCTCAGCAAGTTAGTGCCACTCCTTCGCACCCCAATAACCAATAAGCTTCAGCAACAATTAGCATAAGCCTTTGGAAAATAAGTTGCCTTACATTTATACCGAATTGATGATAATGATTACAACTAAGAATAAAATAACAAATAAGGTTACTACTCGAAAGGGAGTATTAACAACAGATCGAATACGAACGAGGGTAAATTCATTTCCGAGCATACGCATTCCTCCCATATCAGTGTATGCCCTTCTTTCGTTTTCAGTGATTCTTATTACATAGCGATTGAAAATCTCTCCTATATAATTATAACATGTTTGATTCTGTATCAGATAAACAAGTTCGGAGAGAACTGCTGAAATGAGGTCTTATCATGCTAACACCTGAAGAACTTCTGCGTTTTTCTCTGTTCTCATCTTTAAGTGCAGAAGATGTCACTCCTCTCCTCCCTCATTTCCAAGAACGACGTTATCGTCGGGGACAGCTCCTATTTGTTGAAGGAGAGATAGGATCATGTGTATATTTTGTGCATTCTGGTCAAGTCAAGCTCAGCAAGTCAACACCAGAAGGTGATGAACAAATTCTAGATTGGTATGGACCCTATGACAGCTTTGCTGAAGTTTTACTTTTAGAAGCCGGTCCTTACCCAGCAACAGCTGAAGTTCTCCAAGATAGTACTCTTTTTGTTTTACATAATGAGATCATGCCACGAATCCTTGAGGTAAGTCCCTCACTTTCTTTAGCCCTTATCCGGACACTAAGCCGCCGCTTAAGGCTTGCTCAAGAGTTCATACGTATATTAACCAACCGTTCTACAACAGGAATTCTAGCCGCGCTTTTTCTACGACTTGCCCAACCTGCACCCGGCCCTGGGAAACCTATTTATATTGATGCCTCTCTCACCCACCGTGACCTTGCAAGCATGATTGGTACAAGCCGAGAGTGCGTCAACCGGGCCATCAACGGTTGGAAGAAAGCAGGCATCATTAAACTGACAGATGATCGGTTGGAGATTCTTAAGCCTTATGAATTAGCCGACTGGCCCTAATCAATTCCTACGTCTTTCGAACTCTCAGATTCAAATTGGCTAATAATATGCCAACATTCAGCCCAGCTTATATTCAATTGACGGCGCCAAAAGATCATAGCGGCTCGTGTTTTTTCGTTTACTTTATCGCTGAGCATACTTTGATTGGGAATCTTACCTCCCCAGGCTTTAACCCATTCAAGGTAACATTGAATCAGTTCCGTAGATTGGCGCTTTAAATAGCGAATTGCATAGATACTGGAAAGCCAATGGATCGTCTCCTCATCAACTCCCCGTGTATATACTTGTCCATCGAGATCCACTCCGGCGATAATCAGAAGCAGGCAAAGAAAATGCAATCGAACTGCCTGACGCAATGATTCAGGATTCAATTGGAGGATTTCTGCTAACCTCCCTAAAGGTTTAAGGAAGAGTTTTACACATGGATCACGATAGGTACAAATCCCAAAAGCTGATAGAGAAATCGGAAAAATGTCTTCCAATCCGCTCTCTTGTAATTGATCCATTAATTCTCGTTGGGTCTGAACCAAGCGTTGTTCTCTAATCATCAGCTGGTCGGTTGTTTCTTTTAAGAAAGCTTCGGCATCCCTGGGGCGTTCAGGAAGTGAGTCTGACCATTCCCGCAAACGCGAACGCCTTGGCATCAAAAGATCAATCATTGATCCAGTTTCTTGATGTAATCGCTTAAATCCCTGACGCAGACTCTCAGGATCTCGGTATAACCCCCGCATCAACGTTTCAGCTGCACGGGGAATTTCTAAAGATTCCTCAAACTTGACAATCGCTGCTCCGTTTCGCTCAGGAAACTTGAGTCCCATAGTCTGCTCTATCTCTAATCTCAGCGAAGACACACCAATCCCTCCTTGCCTTGTCTCTTGTTTCATCATATGGATTCTGGTGCTAATTCAGACCATCCCTTGCTTAAAGTTGACCATCAATATCCCTTTTGTTAAAATAAGTAAAATTACATCAGAAACGAGCTGACTAACATGTCTGAGCGCACCTATCACGAATATACCCTTGACCCATTTCAAGAAGAGGCCTTAGAGGCTATTGATGCTGGAAAATCGGTTATTGTGGCAGCACCCACTGGCACCGGCAAAACGCTAGTGGCTGATTATCTCATCGAAAAAGCAATGAGCGAACATCTAAAAGTTATCTATACGGCTCCGATAAAAGCCTTGAGCAATCAAAAATATCGTGATTTTAAAGCTCAGTTTGGGGAAAACTCCGTAGGCATTATGACTGGGGATGTCGTATTAAATCCGACTGCCCCCCTTCTTATTATGACAACAGAAGTTTTTCGCAACCAGGTAATTACTGAAGACCCCAATCTTGAATATGTTTCACACATCGTCTTTGATGAAATTCACTGGCTTAACGACGAGGAACGTGGGACTGTCTGGGAAGAGTCGATTATTCTTGCTCCGTCAAAGATGAAGATTCTTGGTTTAAGTGCCACCATTGCTAATGCCCGGCATTTAGTTGATTGGATCGAATCTATTCGCCATGAAGAGGTCGCCTTAATAGAAGAAACCAAGCGGATCGTACCACTGGAGTATTTTTACTATACCAAAGACACCGGACTCGTCGACTATGATCACTTATGGCGTTATTATCGCCAACAATTAAAGAATAAAAAAAATGATGAAAACCCTTTCAGCGCTACAACTCATTTAGACCTCATCCGTACAATCCAGCGCAACAATCTCCCAGCACTTTTCTTTGTTTTCAGTCGTAAGCAATGTGCTTTAAAAGCGATGGAATTAGCTACCATAGCCAATTATCTGAAAGCTCCGGAACGGCGAATTGTTGAAGATAAATTCCTTCAGTACTTTGGTCCGGAATCCGATTGGTTTCCATCGACTCGACAACTAAAACGTTTATGTTCTAAGGGAATTGCCTATCATCACGCAGGCTTGCTTCCTTCTCAAAAAGTAGTTGTCGAAGAACTATTCTTAGAACGACTTATCAAAGTACTTTATTGCACCGAAACATTTAGTGTGGGAATTAATTATCCGGTTAAAGCTGTCTGTTTTGATTCTTTAAATAAGTATGATGGCCGCAATTTTCGGCCGTTAGCTAACCATGAATTTTTCCAAATGTCTGGACGTGCCGGACGTCGGGGCATTGATAAAAAAGGGTATTCATTTGCTATCGTGGACTTGGCTTTCATGGAAAAAAGCCCTCCCCCAAATTTCAGTTGAACAGACTTGAGCCATTAACAAGTCAGTTCCGCCTAACCTACAATACTGTATTAAATCTCACTTCGACTCTAACACCTGAACAAATTGAGACATATTTTCAAAAGAGTTTTGCCGCCTATAGTTACCGATTGAACTCTGATCAGCTTCACTCCGATTTGGCCCATATCGAACAACAACTCGAAGGGGCCAAAAAGAACTTATGTGAGGAAGTTGGATCATTTAAATGTCCCATTAAACATCTGCCCAAGCAAAAAGAGCTAGAGCGGCTTCGCAGAGCGTATAAAGCTTTAGGGCCTCGTAAACAAACCCGCTCCTATGGGCGAGAAATGGCCCGAAAGATTCGATCATGGGAGAAACTATTGTCTCAAAGCCCCAAAACTTGTCACTCTGAACAGCTTAATTATTGCAAAAACCAAAGCAAAACCTTCCTTGCTTTAAATCAACAACACAAAGAACTTTTGACTGCGCTGGAAGCCCTACCTGAAGAAAATGCTTTTCTGCATGAGTATGAATACAAAAAAAACCATCTTCGTCAAATTGGTTATCTGCGCGCCGATGAGTTATTGCCTCGAGGAGCATGCGCCAGCCGTATCTATGTCCAAGAACTCCTCGTGACTGAATTGATCTACTCCGAGGTTTTTACCCAGCTTGATGATGATCAGCTCAACGCCTTACTATCAAGCATTGATTTTGAAGCTCGGAAAAATGATTACTTTCAACGAACTACGGTCTTTGATTCCACACCTATTATGGAAATCATCGCTTACATTCAGAGTATATGCGGAGAAGATTCAGTGCGATATGATGCTCGCGTCTCAGGAATTACCTATGCTTGGAGTCAGGGCCAACCTTTTGCGGAAATTCAAACGATGTGCAATCTCGACGAAGGAGATATCATCAGTGTCTTCCGCCGGACAATTGACCTCTTGCGCCAAATGCGCGACGCTGTCAGCGATTCCGTTTTGAGATCCCGCCTTAAAACTTGCATGGACAAATTAGATCGAGATGAGGCCGCAATTATGGAACTGTAACCCGAACTAGGGAACAAATATGGCCTGAGAATAAAAACGGTGATTGCCTTAAAAGCAGTCACCTGTTTAACTTAGTGAATCAATAATATTAAATAATTGAGATTATAGAATAACAAGGGGATGGAATAAATAGCTTATTACATCCCCTTGTTGTGTATAGACCTTTTGACAAAGCTCGACTAAATTGTTACCTTAATCAGCAACTTCGAACTCACTTTTACTTACACCACAAAGTGGACATACCCAATCATCCGGAATATCCTCAAAGGCGGTTCCTGGCTCAATGCCGGAATCCGGATCTCCAACTTCGGGATCATAGACATAACCGCAAACGCTGCATACATACTTTTTCATTAAAATACCTCCAATTTTAGTCTTGTAAATAAACATTATCATTTTATCATTATTATTTAAAAATCGCTACTTAAGATAGGCCTTATAATTAAGTTAGGAACCCTCCGTCTAGATCTATATGATAGTTTTTAGAAACATAGTCTAAAAATTCCTCGACACAGTGACAAGGCTCATGATGATCGCAAAATCCTACCTCAAGTTTTCCAATTAAATGATGGTGCAAAATATGTACATTAACATATAAGTGACATACCCTTTCATTGACCGTTAGATAATGTTTTGCAGCAAAATAGAATAAAGCGAGAAGAGCCAGGCTTAATATCACTCCAATATTAGGTATCATCCAAGGAATGCTTATGATACCTGCCCCAATGATCAACAATATAAGCATTCCGATTACTTCTTGGATCTTAGCACTTTTCCATTCATAATAACGCCTAAGAAATTCATAGAATAGTTGAGCAATACGTGCCGAAGGTACCGGAAGATTTAGAGGTGATGTTGTTTTTGGGAATATAGGTTGGCAATGTATTCCCAAACTTATCCTCCCTTTCATGTATAATTCATGATTTTTAGTAAACCGGAATAGTAACTAATATTAATTATAAACGCTATTATTCTACTTTCTCCCTCAAATTCCTTCCGGGACTTAGAAGTTCCCCAAGATCAAATATGCTATACATACATAAAAAAAGCCCCTGAGAAATTTCTCCTCGGGGGCTTCAACCATAGCTCCCAGTAATTGCTATACGACTCACTCTGTTTTGCAGAGGTGCAATACTGAGATTTCTTTTCTCATATGCTGCAGCACTTGAGAAAAAGAATGACTTCCCTGGAAACATCGATCTAGGAACTGAAGTTATCTTTGTCCATGCGATTTCGCTCGCTTTCGAGGCTAATACCTAGCCTGCTTTTTCCGAACAAAGTATCCATTTCCAGATTATTACTTCGTGGTGCAGACGATAAAATCCTTGGAAGAAAAATATAACTTTTTCGCAAATACTGTTGAAGAAACTACTTCTTGCTCTTTTTAGGGGCTTTCTTTCGTTTTTCTAAGAGAAGCTCAGCTGTATGAATCACCTTAATGTCAGGATTGCGTTTATCTAAGCCACCCGAGATTTGCATTAAACATCCTGGGCAATCAACTGCAACAACGTCAGCTCCCGTAGCCTCAATGTTAACAAGCTTTCGTTCCAGAATAGGCCCAGAAAGCTCTGGAAACTTAATTGAGTATGATCCTGCAAACCCGCAACAACGATCTGACTCTTTCATTTCTACGAGTTGAATCCCAGCCGTGTCGCTTAAGAGTTTCCTCTGTTCAGCGTAAACTCCCATTTTTCGTTTTAAGTGACAGGAATCATGATATGTTACTTTAAGAGGAACGCCATCTCCCCCAGGATTCAGGCCGCCTAAATCCGAAAGCAGCTTAGAGAAATCACTCGATTTCCGGCTCAATTCTACAGCACGTTTGGCTAAGGCCGGGTCATCATGAACAAGCTCCTGAAAACTCTCTTTTAGTGCATGGGTACAAGTAGGGCAGGCACTAACCACGTAGTCAACATTCTCCGCTCCAAGGGCTTCAATGTTCATGATTGCCAGTTTTCGGGCATTATTCCGATCACCCATATAGGTCGCCGGAGCTCCACAGCAAGATTGTCCCTCTGGAAATACAACTTCATAGCCTTTTTCATTGAGAGCACTTATAACTCCTTCGCCAATCCTAGGATATACAAAGTCAATTAAACACCCTCCAAAAAAGGCAACCTTTCCTTTCGGTTTCTTAATATCCTGTTTAATAGTTTTAAACACATCACGAAATGGTATATCTGCAACCGCCGGTAAACTTTTCTTTTCAGTCATCCCCGATAAAAATAACGGCAAATGACGAATAACTGGCTGACCTTTAGAAAATGGTTTCTGTGCTTTGGATGCAACACGTAATAATGAATGGAACAAGCGCCGATTTGAGACAACATCTAGAGCGAATTTTTGAGTGAAAGGAAGCCCTTGTTTTTCCCCCATGCGATTGCGCAATTCCAAAATCATTTCAGGAATATCCAAGTTCCCTGGACAAACTTCAGCACATTTTCCACATTGGAGACAGAGGTTTTGAGGATTTTTGGCATCGTTTTCCGAGTTTAAAAAATTGGTCAAAATGGTGCCGATTCCGCCGGTATAGATATGCCCATAGACATGTCCGCCTACGAGTTGGAATGCAGGACAGACATTAAGACAGGAGGCGCAGCGTATACACTGAAATGTTTTTTTAAATTTAGGATCGTTATACATCTCGCGGCGCCCGTTATCCATAAGGATAATGTGGAACTCCTTATCCTTAACAGTTCCATCCGCATAGTATGCAGGAGTAGGGCCGGTAACCATAGATACATAACTTGTAATCTGTTGTGCCGTCGCACTTCTGGGCAAGGCCTGCAAAATATGCGTAGCATCTTCAAACTTAGGGACGAGTTTTTCTATACCCACAAGAAAAACATGAACCGGAGGCAATGTGGATGTAAGCCGCCCATTGCCCTCATTAGTAACCATCATTAAGGTACCCGTTTCGGCAATGGCCATGTTCGCCCCGGAAATCCCCATATCTGCTTCAAGAAATTTCTTGCGCAGTTCTTCCCGAGCTGTTTTAACAAGTTCAGTAATTACGGGCTGACTTAGCTTATGTAAGTGTCCCGAAAAAACATCAGCCACCTCTTCTTTTGTCATATGAATAGCAGGCATTACCATGTGTGATGGATGTTGCCCGGCTAGCTGAAGTATCCACTCACCCAGGTCAGTTTCCTGAACATCTATTCCTTGTGCCATGAGCGCTTTATTAAGCAAAATTTCTTCAGAGGCCATGGATTTTGATTTAACAATACGTTTAACACCTTGTCGTTTTGCTAATTCGCTAATATACTTTTTGGCGTCCTCACCTGTGGCAGCGCGATAAACTTTAGCTCCCCTGGCAGTGGCCGCTTTTTCAAATTGATCGATCATCTCATCAAGGTGACTCGCGGCATAAGATTTGACCTTAACAATATTTTCTCGAATGGACGGGAAATCATATCCCTCATACGCTTTTTCACGTGCAGCACTATAAGCATCTCCAAAACGACCCAAAGCCCCTCGGAGAACATCATTCCCGAGAGCATCAGAAATTTTCTTTTTGAATTGTTTATCTGCCATTTAGGCCACTCCCTCTCCCTGTTCATCAACAAAGACAACAATAAGCTGTTTAGCCCCATGAACTCCAATCGTTAAAACCCGTTCAATATCAGATGTTCTGCTAGGTCCTGTGATAAAACCCACAAATCCAGGAATTTTAGGAAGTGAATGAATTGTTGACATTGTTTCTGCTAAACTCGGCAGGAGTGTCGAAGTCCTAACCACAGCAACATGAATCGGGACGAGTGTAGAACATAAACGTTGGTCGACATTAGCATCTTCATCTGCCTGTACCAAAGTGCCCAATTCAGCAATCCCGTAAGAAACTTGAGTGATTCCAGCATGAGCATCCGGTGTAACTTCTCGAAAATGGTCGCACATAACCTTTATGTCCATAGACGTTAATTGCTGTATAAAATTCCCTTTTCTGGAGACTTCCCCTTCTAGAAGGGCGACATTCTGAACACCTTTTTGTTTTAAGACAGTTCCAATAAGTTTTCCCGCTTCCTTTTCCGTTTGCACGCGATAACATTCCCCAGACACCGCTTCTAGTTTTGCTTTAAATCTTTCATATAATTCAGCAGAACGAGCATTTGCCATAGAGGCATCCTCCTCAAAAATAATTTCAATTCTCTCTTAGCTTGATTTAGACAAAAAAGAAGAATTCGATGGTCAGACCATCATACCACTATTGTAAAATATCTGCCTTCAAAATACAATATGTACTGGTCAAAAATTGCAAATATTATGATTAAGATTGTTCTCATTCATTCTTATTAACTTTGCTAAGAAAACCTGATTAAACTAACGTATTTTTTTCCGTGGAAGATCAAATTTAAATCCTCTATTAAATTACACATTGATTTTCGACAAAGTTTGCGTTATGTTTAAACCAGTAAAGTCTAGTAGACTTCACTCTCTGGACCTTGCGCAGATGAGGATTTCTGGACGCGGAAATCCTCCGGCCAATTTTCAGATATTCAAAAAGTAATTTTGATATATGATCTAAAGTACTTGCATTTTTTAACCTTTGGATTATAATAAATAATTATTGGGGGTATAGCTCAGCTGGGAGAGCGCTAGATTCGCATTTTAGAGGCCAGCGGTTCGATCCCGCTTACCTCCACCAAAAAAGCCTTAATAGAAGCGGGTTTGAGAGAACACCGCTTCTATTTTTTCAGCAAGTATGTGTTATGGAAAATGCACAAAAAGTTTCTCACAAAATAGGCAAGGAAAGATGCATAACTACCCAACTCTAGCACATAATAAGTTCATCACATTTTAGGAGATGAGCTAAATGAAACGTGTCAAAGTTAGTATTGCACTTATAACAATGTTTGGTCTACTATTAGGAACAGCTGGTGTCGCCAGCGCTCAAACCGCTTCCCCAGTGCATCATGCCAAAATTTCACAAACCTCAACAAAAAGCACACATCATCAGGCTAAAAAATTGACTAAGAAGACGGTCCAGAAATCGGCTAAAACAGCCAAAGTTACTACAACTAAGTTACAGGCAAAGAAATCTACTGCTCATATAACACATACCTGATACATGAAAAGGCCCCCGGCAAATTGCAAATTGCCGAGGGCCTTTTCATGTACAAAAAAAAATCCCCTCGCTTAGAGAGGTATAAAAAAGGAAGGAGGAAAATGAAGAAAACACTTTTATGTAAACCGCTAAGCTAGCGAGAGTTATCCACTAAAATTATCATAAACTATATTCATTATCCAACCATGAACTTTGTGTGAAGAATATGTTAAACCTTATAATGGTAAAATTGGCCTGGTGTTATACCAGTTCAGAAAAGTATCAACTTCTGAAAAGTCTCATTGGGTAAGGATGCGAGACAAAAGTCTTAACTCAGGGAAATCATCCCTGGGTTATTTTCACCTTCTTTTGAGTGCATGGTCTATTTGTCTGAAGACTCTCGTAATATATAAAAAGGGGGGGTGGAATGCAAGGTGTACAAGTTGATTTAGAAGTACTTTACGTCCAAAAGATCTATTTCTTTATGTTCTTATCAACCTTAACACTATTTGGTTTTGTTTTCGCCCTCTGGAGATTCGGATTACGAATTGGGCTGCTCACACTGGCAAGTGGCCTTGTCACATCATATTTTGCGATGGTAAAGAAAAAAGCCTTTGCCCCTCCCGAGAAAAAAATCACCGCCCGGCGCATGGCCCATACCATTTCGCAAGACACCAGTCCGTTGTCCCTTTCTCGTTTTGCCAGCCAACTTTACTATTATTTTCACGAACCAACTCAGGCAATCTCACTACTTGAAAAATTTCTTCCATGTCACGACCCTTTGCTCTGCACTACCCTTTGTGACATTCTTCTTAAAGAAGGCAAAGCTAAACGAGCACTTTACATCATTCGAGATAACCCTCATTCACAAATAGACCCACTCATGCTTGCCACCCAAGGAATTGTCCTCCAAAAAATAGGTAAAGTCCCTGAAGCGATTAAAATGTTGGAACGCAGTTTGTGCTCTGCGAAACGAAACGGATTTCCGGACAATGGTGCCCACTGGTTTACAAAGAAATTATTAATATTCGGCTATACTGCCAGTATTCATCATGCTTTAGCTGATTGTTACATGATCATGGAAGACGCCTCAAAAGCAAAACGACATTACTGGGCGGGAAACCTATTGCTCTTTGATGTTTCACTATGGCGTTATTACCAACCCGAACCCATTGATTCTGCAAGAAACTACAATAATTCTCTTTAATTCTTCATTCTTTCTATTTAAATTCAGCATCCGGCTCCCAATTGCAACAGAATTTTTAAAAGTATTTTTTTATAATAAGATTGAGGTTGGACATTATGGCAAATTGAGACAATACTAATCAGGTTTCGAATGGAGGGTGAAAAATGTTGTCAACTCATGCAGATGATATTCTAGGATTTATACGCGAATTCGAAATTTCCTCCCGTGAATTTCTTCAGTCCAAAGGATTAAGTGAATATGAGATGACCAGCGCCTACCTAGACTTTCAGTGGAAATTCCTTCGAACGATACTCCAGCAACATTCTTAAATGGTCATCATCAACCTTAAAACTCCTTCAAAATCAGGCCAATTATAAATATAAAGAATAAACCCTATATCTAAAAAATCCATCGCTAATCAACTAGCGATGGATTTTAACGTTGTATTTGCCTAATTAGACTTAAGTGATTCTTACAACATATGACTAACAGCTATTTCGTCACAATTTGGGAATTTAATACAATTTATACATTCTGTCCAAACTTTTTGAGGCATCTGATCTTTACTAACCTCTTCATAACCACAGTATCTAAAGAATTCCCGTTGATAGGTTAAAGCAAATAGCCGAGAACAACCCAATTCTCTAGCCTCGTCTTCTAAGGCTTTTACAATCTTGGTCCCTATCCCCTTTCTTTTATGATTATTGGAAACAGCCAAGGCGCGTATCTCAGCTAAATCACTCCATAAAATATGAAGTGAGGCGATCCCTACTATTTGACCTTCTTCCTCCGCCAACATAAATTCACGAATATTCTCATAGAGCATATTCCTTGATCGCGGAAGCATCAGTCCTAGTTCAGCATTACTATTAATTAACGACATCATCTCTTCTACATCGGCTATCTTTGCCTTACGTAATTTCATGACTGTGTCTCCTTTCTCTCTCGCATAATTATACAACAAACATTATATTTTTTCATCTTAAAATTTAGCATAGACTAAAGCTGACTTAATAGTCGGCTGAATTTGTCGAATACTTTTTTCCTTACTTGTTCTAACTATGTTTGTATTCAGAGGGTTTTTGACACTTACCACCAAATTATATCAGAGAAGACGTCTACTTATTCTTACAATTTTCTACGCGTTATTATGATACACTATTTCAGGGTTGATTGTTAATTCTGGAAGGAGATTTGATTGTGTTTTCGCTTCAATTTCGCATACTCCATCGTCATAGCGCCTTACTAATCCTATCTTTCCTTCTTATACTAGACATCTTAATTATTTCCGCATTGACACTTAACATTATCTTTGATTCCATTCTTGTCATTCTGCCTTTTGTTGGAATCATTTTATGGTTTAATCTCTGGGCAACCGCCTGGGGTAAAGCCTGGATCTTAGCTACAACCCTTCTTTTAGGGTTTGCATTGGTTTATTATAAGGCTCCTTCGCTTCGACTATATTTAGTACATGTCTTTTTCTTAATTTTTATGCTTGCAATGATGTATCTCTATGATCGAAACCAAATTCAACAAAAAAGGCTCCACCAACGTCATCTTAAGGCAATACAAGTTTTACTCCATCAAAAAACTACGATAATTCCAACTGTAGACTACACACGCCAAGCCATCATGATCCTTGCTAATACAGGAATTATTCTAGAATCTAACCATCTTTCCAATCTTCTTTTAATGCTGCCCGAATCCTCATTAGTCGGTCATCCCATTTCGGAAATTTTAGGTATTCTTCCCAATGGTCAGTCGACCACCACCCGAGAGTATGGAGAATTCACCTGGAAAACTCCCCTCGACGATATTAAACACTTACGCTTTCAAACACAGCCTCTGCTTGATCATGACAGGCCATACGGAATTCTTTTAACTCTCTTCGATATCAGCGAAGAAAAAAAACGCTCGGAAGCGTCTGTACAATATGCTAAACTTTCTATTATTAATCAGGTATCCGCAGGCTTGGCACATGAAATCCGCAACCCTCTGACGACAATAAAAGGGTTCATGCAATTAATCACACCCGATCAATGGCCTGAATCGTTTCGCCCTTATCAACAATTATTACTTGATGAAATCCAGACCATCGATCAAATCCTCAATAAATTTGTTTTGACAACGAGTCCTTCAGCCCCTCAGCTAAAGCTCATAAATCTAACAGAAACCCTCCAAACTATTGCACAAACCATTGAACCATTCAGCCAAATTGAAAGAGTTACAGTTATTCTTGATCTCACCTTAGAACCGGTATATGTCCTGGGCGATCAAGAGCAACTTTCTGAAGCATTTCTTTCTTTGTTAAATAATGCTATTGAAGCTTCTCCTCAGGGTGGAATGGTGACCATCCGTCTTACTGTTTATGATCAATACGTTAGAGTCAGTGTTATTGACAATGGTCAAGGGATTCCAGAAGACCTTCGTCAGCGTGTACTTGATCCATTTTTCACCCAAAAAGAAGGGACTGGGCTTGGACTTACTATTGCTCAAAGGATCGTACTTGCGCATCACGGCAAGTTGCATTTTAAAGATTCTTCCCATCTATGTGGAACAGAGGTGATGATCGATTTACCTCGTTTAGAAGATTTCACAAATAGTCTTTCGGCGTAAGGGATTGATTGAATGGGGCACGACAGTTGATTTCGTAAATGCCCTTTTCTTTCCAATTTTCCGGTAAAGTCCAAATCGGAAAATTATCGATATTATTGATCCAACAATACCATCGCCTAAGCTCATCCTCCATACCAAGAGTTGTTAGCCAATGTATTCGACCGTCCCAAACTAATGAATTCCCAGATTCGTCCTTAGCATTCGTGAGCAAAAGACTTCGTTCCAATACGCTCGATAATATAATACTTCGGGCAGCCTTCATAAGCGGCTTTTCAAAAATCGGACAAACAACACTCAACTGTCCATTACCTTGAAAATAATACCACTGTTCTAACTCCAGCACTGAGTTTTCACACCGTTCTTTAGGAAGCCATGGCCAAGGCCAGGGACTTCCCCAAAGGGATTTTAAGACACCCTCGCCCTCATGAAGCCATAGAGCGAGCAGATCCTGTGAACGAAGTTTTCCTTCATTCTCGAGTGATTCTAGATGTTCTAAAATATTGTAGATGGCCATACAAAATTCGTTGTTTATAGATCCAGAGGCGTCTACCCATCCCTGCTTTTGCCACTTTGCAAGCAGGTTATGATCTTTTAACCACTTAAGCTTACTGCTTAGTTCGAATTTTTTGCCATTACGGCGAACTTCCGCTATCTCGAAATTTCCCCAAAGAAAGGCTATATGCTGTTGTTTAAATTCCACATGTATTCTTCGATAGCTTAATTCTGCGAAGAATTTATTAATAATCATTAGTTGTTGTCGTGCAACAGGGTTTAGCCCTTGACCCCATCGTACCCAGTCTGGACGCTCTTCACCTATGGAATATCGCGGCTGGATACTGTGACGTTCCTCTGGTATCAAATATAAACTGGGAGTGAGCCTTTCACGCCAGTAGACGGCCCTAGCAGAAATACTACCACCAATCTTAGAAATACTTTTTAAGAACGCCATTGAAAAATCAGGGGCAACATAATAAATAATTGTTTTGGCACCATTACTTAGCCTATTTCCCCATAATACCCCTGCAAGTAAAAATTCTTCTTCTCGTAAAATTGAAGAACTGGCAATAATGCCAACTCTTAACGTCGTCTCTCCACCCATAAAATAGGAGTATTGGGTTGGGAGACGATTTGCTTTCTTTTTGTCTTCAGGGCATTCCACCCAATTCTGTGCAATAAACACCTCTGGATGAGCTTCCCAGATCGTATGCCAGGTGATACTCACAATGAACCTCCCTTAGCTTTTCTCCCTTAGCATGTTTACGCACTGAAAACGAAATTCATGACAAATTCTTCGAATACTTATCTTGAATATATTCTATGGGAGCATTATTTCTCTAGGTCTAAACCCGACCACCTTTCCAGTTTCTGATAAGTTGCAGCGTTTTCTCGATCGGAAGAGCGTGGCGAATATTTCCTTTTCTTCCTTCCATGGTTTCAGCTAAAAATAGCGCATTCCAGATACTTTCAGCCGTTGCCTCAACGACCGCCCGAAAGAAGTCATCAAGCTGCCAATCGGATAGATAATGGTGATTTTCAAAAGGTGACGTAGAAACCATTAAACAAAAATCTCCGCTTCCAGTCATAGAGATAGACCCTGTGCGAGCCATTCCTAAGCTTGCTCGACGTGCAAGCTGCTTTAATTGCCACCTCGATAAAGGTGCATCAGTAATACCTATCAGAATTAAAGAACCGGGTATATATCCCACTGTTTGAACAGAAAGCAATTCCCCAACTGGAACACCGGAGATAATTAAGTCTCTCAATTGTCCGAAGTTCGCCAAGGCCAACATGCCAAGGGTATAAACCCCTCGTTGACATTTTATAAGACGGGAAGAACTTCCAATGCCGCCTTTCAATTGGTAGCAGGACATCCCAACCCCAGCGCCGACATTTCCCTGAGGTATAGGTCCACCTCCAGCGCGTTGCAGAGCAAGTAAGGCATCCCATGGTTTGACATGCCGCCCTCTTATATCATTTAAAAACGAATCATCACATTCCATAACGACCACATTTGACGTCCGCGCATCATTACCAATTTCAGGATTTTGCTGCAGCATAAATGTAACCACCCCATGGCCTACATCGCTTACACTCAAAGTATTTGTAAGTAAAATTGGACAGTTCAGAAACCCCATCTCTTGAATAAATGGAACACCCATTGATTTTCCATAACCATTGATAACTTCGATCCCAGCCCAACAGGGTTGAAGATATAAATTTTCCGGACGAGGGATGATCGCTGTTACACCTGTTCTTACCGGGCCTTCACCAGGAGGAACTAAGGGACCTGTTCCTTTGATAAGGGATACATTGCCTACTTTTACTCCCGGAACATCCGTAATATCATTAAACGTACCGACTGGCATCTGTCCCAGCCAAAGTCCTAAACTTCTCGGTGAGGCTCTTTTAGACATTAAAAATCCCTCCATGTTACACTATGGGCAACAACGGAAGGATATGAATGATTTACTGATTTAGTGGACCAAATGAGAACCTTCAATGTCCTGCTAATACTAATCCGATGACAATTACCCCAATCAAAAAACGATATCCTACAAAAAGCCCAAAGTTACTTGTTTTTAAATATTGAAGTAAAAATGAGATACTTATAATTCCAACGATGAAGGAGGAAATCACCCCTACAGCAAAAGGTAAATTTATGGCTGCCATTGTTAAATGTCTTAGTTTAAGCACTCCAGCTCCTAATATAATGGGTGTTGACATAAGGAAAGAGAATCGAGCGGCGTCCTCCCTTTTTATATCTAAAAAACGAGCAGTTGTCATCGTACTTCCAGAACGGGATACTCCGGGTATAATTGCTAAGGCTTGGGAAAGCCCGATCCAAAGAGCGTCAGCCATCGTCATCGTATCCATTTTACGAATTTGACGCTTTCTATCGGCTAAATAAAGAAGAATCCCCATCACAATCATCATGATGCCAATGAGCAGAGGAGAACGAAACGTAGTCTCTGCTTTTTTTTCTAACGCCAGTCCAAATAAGCCCCCTGGGATCGTTGCCACCACTAAGTACCAGAAAATTCTTTTCTCGTCCGAAGCCTTTCGTTGAAATACTGCCTGAATTAAGCGAAGCCAATCTTTCCAGAAATAAAGAACTACAGCTAAAAGAGTACCCATGTGAAGTGCAACATCGAAGGTTAAACCAGGATCTTCCCAGCCGAATAGCCAGGGGATAAGTACTAGGTGTGCCGAGCTGGAAATGGGAAGAAATTCACCCAGACCTTGAACAATACCTAAAACTAATGCATGAAAAACTGACACTGTACCCCCTCCATGTCTAAAAGTTGGTTTTACTATATCACATCACGCCGGGAATTCAAATGGTATACCCCATCATGCTTCCTGCTGCCTTTCTGAAAGTCCATCTAAGAAAACGCTAAGTGCCTTATTCACCTCTTCATGTAAAATTCCGCTGCCAGAAACAAACCAACGAATAAAGTGATGAATTACCATTCCTTCAAGACTTTCCGCTAAAAAGGCAGGATCAAAATCAAGATTGATCTCACCATTTTTTTGCCCAACAGCCAGGATGGCAAGTAGGGCATAATGCAAACTCATATCGTAATCCGCTCCGTCACGACTACGTATTGTTACCCAGGCAATTTCCCGATCTTGAACCATGAAATCAGTCCAATCGTGAAGAATACTTTCTAAACGTTGTCTTGTAGTTAGTCCAGGATTGCGACGCCCTGTGTCGACAAGGTCTTGGCAAGTTCGCCTGGAGAATTCCAGTACTACCGCTTCTTTTGTTGAAAAATAGTTATAAAAGGTTCCTTTTCCAACATCGGCATGTTGAGTAATCTGTTCAATAGACGTCGCTACAAACCCTTGCAGGCGAAAGAGTTTCATGGCATTCGAATAAATCTTCTCACGAGTCTCCTTTTTCTTTCGCTCTCTTCGAGACAAGTCAGCCACCATTATTCCCCCTTTATATTCGGATACAGCAAATCACTACTTTATAAGTACTCATTCGCCACATACCAAATATTTCCTCCTGAAAAAAGGGGGTTACACAGATAAATCTAATCAATTGTTATCGTTTCTTATTGGCAGCTGCAGCTCCTAATTTCCAAACTGTTAAAATCCTCCAAACTGCCCTCTCCAGTTGTTCTTCCCCTTTAGAAAACGCTTCTTCTAACGTTCCTGGTCCCTCTGAGACACTAAAAGAACAACTAACTCCATGTTCTGAGAGGAGATCTGGATAGCCCTCTACCGCACCAGAAATAACGAGCACCGGAACTTCGTATTTTCTGGCTAAGGCGGCAACCCCTACCGGTACTTTTCCATAGGCAGTCTGAAAGTCAGTCCTTCCTTCACCTGTCAGGACTAAATCAGCATGTCGAATTTTATTATCCGCATTCGCTACGTCAAGAATCATTTGTGACCCTGGTCGTAATTTTGCTCCTAAAAAGCCAACGAGACCTCCACCTAATCCACCTGCGGCTCCGCCACCCGGCAAATCTAAGAGGTTAACCCCAGAGAGAGCACTCAACTTTTCCCCAAAATTAAAGAGTGCGGCGTCTAAAACCCGAATATCCTCAGGATTAGCGCCCTTTTGAGGGCCATATACCGCACTTGCTCCTTCAGGACCGCATAATGGATTCTGGACATCGCAGGCAACCTCAAACTGTACCTCAGGGAGACGCGGATCAAGTTCTGAGAGGTCAATTTTTTTAAGATTCGCTAAAGCCGCTCCCCCCGGAGGCAACTCCTTTCCCTGGGCGTCCAATAATTTGGCTCCCAAGGCGACCGCTAAGCCTGCCCCGCCGTCGTTTGTGGCGCTGCCTCCAATACCAAGAAGAATCTTATTCACTCCCCGATCTAAGGCATCCCGAATTAGTTCTCCAGTTCCTTGAGTTGATGTGATTCGCGGATCTCTTTCCTCTACTCTTAGAAGAGGCAACCCAGAAGCCGCTGCCATTTCAATGATCGCAGTTTTATCCTGATCAATAAGCCCATAAGCTACTGATGTCAGACGTCCGAGCGGATCTTTTACCCTTACTTCTACTTTTCTCCCTTGCACAGCACTTAGAATAGCTTCCACAGTGCCCTCTCCTCCATCGGCCATGGGGATAAGATCCACGAAGCATTCCGGATAAACTTTACGAGCTCCTCTTTGCATAGCTAACGCGACATTAAAGGCATTCAAGCAACCTTTGAATGAGTCAGGGGCAATTACGATTCTCATGTTTCTCACTCCTAATCCTTAGATTGTGCACGTTTTCCGATGACAGCTCCTAGTTTAACAAATATTATGAAACTGCTGAAGTCCAGAATTACCATGATCCAACTTTCAATAGGAATTCCATAGATGTACGCAACATAATACGAGAAGGCATTAAAAAGAAAACCTGCGAGGTAGGCGATATAAAGATTTTCTTGCCGAGGACGATACCCTACTAAAAAGCCAAGAGGATAAAAAAGAGCAAAATTAAACGCCAATTGACTCAGTACACCGCTCGAAACAAAAAACTCGCTCCAAAAAAAGAAGAGCAAGCCTAAGAGGAGTAAGTATCGCCAGAAAGCAGTATTCATGGTTACCTCCCGTAAAACAAGGAGAGAGTCTGAAAGAAACTCTCTCCTACTAGTTTCATCTCGCTTTAAATGAATGTTGCCGTGATAATATCCCTTGAACTGTCTCGAGGATTTAAAGAAATTAGCGAAGGGCTAGCTATAATTTGGTGCTTCTTTCGTGATGGTCACATCGTGCGGATGACTCTCACGAAGTCCTGCTGCTGTTATGCGAATAAATTGAGTTTGCGTTCTCAAGGCTTCAATCGTTGCCGTTCCGCAATATCCCATTCCAGCACGCAAGCCACCAATCATCTGATAAATCGTTTCTGAAACAGGACCTTTGTAAGGGACTCGACCTTCAATACCTTCTGGAACAAGTTTCTGGTCTTTTTCTTGGAAATATCGATCACGGCTGCCTTCCTTCATAGCGCCAATTGATCCCATACCCCGATATACTTTGAAACTCCGTCCTTGAAAGATTTCCATGTCTCCAGGGCTCTCCTCTGTCCCAGCAAAAAGACTGCCTATCATAACAATACGAGCTCCGGCTGCTAAGGCTTTGACAATGTCACCTGAAAACTTGATTCCTCCATCAGCAATGACAGGTATACCATACTTATCCGCTTCTTCAGCACAATTCATAACAGCTGTAATTTGAGGAACACCAATCCCCGCCACCACTCTCGTTGTGCAGATGGACCCTGGGCCGATGCCTACTTTAATTGCATCCGCACCTGCTTCGATTAATTCACGAGTTGCTTCCGCTGTAGCGACATTCCCTGCGATTAACTGCGTATCCGGGAAACTTTGTCTTAGAGTTCTTACTGTTTCGATGACCCCTTTGGAGTGTCCATGTGCTGTATCGAGTACAATAACATCGACTCCTGCCTTAACTAAGGCCTCTGCGCGCTGCAGAGTATCGGCTGTCACTCCAACAGCAGCACCAACTCGCAATCGGCCTCTTTCATCTTTCGCTGAATTCGGATATTGCCTGGATTTTTCAATATCTTTAATCGTAATTAAGCCTTTAAGCATTCCTTCTGCATCAACGATTGGCAATTTCTCAATTTTATGTTGACCTAATAGTTCTTTAGCATGTTCAAGGGTAGTACCCGCAGGAGCCGTCACTAAATTTGTCTTCGTCATGACCTCTGATATTAGACGATCATAATTCTTCTCAAATCGCAAATCACGGTTCGTTAATATCCCGACTAATTTTCCCTCAACAGTAATAGGTACTCCAGAGATCCGATATCGTTCCATGAGTTTTAAGGCATCAATAATTTTATCATCCGGTTTCAAATAGATAGGATCTGTAATAACCCCGTGTTCTGATCGTTTGACTTTGTCAACTTCTAAAGCTTGTTGATCAATGCTCATATTTTTATGAATAATCCCTATGCCGCCTTCTCTAGCCACAGAAATTGCCATACGGGAATCCGTTACAGTATCCATTCCTGCGCTCATAAGCGGTATATTGAGTTTGATTTTCTTAGTGAGATAAGTGCTAACATCAACGTCCCGTGGGAGAATCTCTGACTTTGCGGGTACGACAAGAACATCATCAAACGTAAGGGCTTCTTGGATAATACGATTGGACTGCATGACTAGCTCCCTTTCCAAATAGTTTTCTAATTAGTATATCAGATATTCTATGATTAAAACAGCGTTTCCTCTAATATTTGTGCTTTCTATTCAGAGACAGGATACTATCATTGCGTCCTTGAAAATCAACGCCCTATCATGCATATATTTCCCATAAATCAAGGAAAATACTCCAGCGTGCTTGTCAACTAGATTCTAGTTCTTTATGATGGAGAAAGGAGGAATCAACATGTTCTATCGAGTCCATCAATTTGTTCAAGCATTTTTTCCCCGTATTCATCCTTCAGAAACCTTCGAAGCAATAAGATTTTTATCCCCTAAGGCCAAATCACTCTTTCTTCAACAATCTCCTGCCGAACAACGACACGCTCTCTCAGTTGCCCAAAGTCTGCTGGACTATCAAGATATTCTTTCTTCTTCTGATTATCTTGATCTAGTGACTGCTGCACTTCTGCATGATTGTGGCAAATCTCTCGTCACTATCCGGCTATGGCAGCGCGTATTTATAGTTCTGATGCAGCAAATGCCAAAATCCCTATGGATTCGTGTAGAAAATGGTCCGGCATTCTTGGCAGCTCCATTAAAAATAGCTAAGCATCATGCGCTTTGGGGCGGTAATTTAGCTCATAAAATCGGGCTAAATCCCAGAATATGCCTACTCATTCGCGAGCACCATACTCCAAGCACTAAACTCGGCCAGATGCTCCATAAGGCAGATAATGAACATTAAAAAGCATGAGAAGTATCTTTCGACTCATGCTTTTTGTATTGATGATTCAACTATTTCCTTAAGCTCAACGATTTCTTTGTTTTTCGAGAATATCCATTTGGCAAATCGTTTATTGTCCCGCTGCAATCGAACATTCTCTTTCTCTAGTTGATGAACTAGAGAAACCTTTTCGCGTTCAACTTTTTCTAATAAGTTCATCAAGACTCGCCGACTTACTCTTAAATGTTCAACACGTTGTTCCAATTCTCCAACACGTGCCCGTAGTAATCGTATTTCATCCGTAGAATCCACTGCCTAACGCCCCCCGACTTGTTCTTCAATAATATTCTATGCCGAGGGATCGTATTTTAACCCTGATGCTCTTTATTTAGCACTTAATTACGCTGCGCTAGGTCGAAGATTTGTAGAATTACTTCTTCATCGACTCCCCAATACCCAATTTTCACTCCAGGTTTACGAGCTTCACCGTGGAAATCTGATCCACCTGTCATGAGTAAGTTATACTCTTTCGCCAAAGTGCGATATCTCTGTTCATCTTCATGATTGTGTTCAGAATGCGAAACTTCAATCCCCTGCAGCCCAACATCAATCCAAGCTGGGATTCCATCTTCAAGGCGACGGACCCCTGGATGGGCCAAAACTGCAACCCCATGCGCTTCTCTAATTAGGCCGATCCCTTCTTCTGGAGTCAGTTTATAAAGAGGGACATAAGCCGGAGCACCTCTTCCAATAAAACGTTCAAAAGCTTCTTTAATACTGCTGACATAGCCGCGTTCTAAAAGTACTTGAGCAATATGAGGACGGCCAATTGATTCACCTAGAGCAAATTGCTGAACTTCCTGGAAGGTTATCTGAACACCTAAATGGTTAAAACGATCGAGAATTTCAAGCATTCTTTGTTCACGTGCCTTACGCAGACCTTTTAACTGTCTATTTAAATAATCCGACGAGCCATCAAGCTCATAACCAAGAATATGAACCTCTCGTCCCTTCCAATCAGTGTTTAATTCAATCCCCCTCACCAGCTTAATTTGATAGTTTCTTCCGGCTATTTCAGCTTCTTGCCAACCCTGAATTGTGTCATGGTCAGTAATGCCAATCCCTTTTAACCCCAACGCTGCGGCAGAGCGAATAACTTCAGTTGGTGATAGTAATCCGTCAGATGCCGTCGTATGGCAATGTAAATCAACATCGTAGAGATCAATTGCTGAATCCAATGCTTCTACCCCTTTTCCCAAACAATCGTAGCTTCATTCACTTTAGCACGTCTGATAATACTCGGATAAAATTCCCACCTGAAATCTGTTCTATTTCCTTGTTTGAAAATCCGATTTTTTCTAAATCCTCAATGAGATATGTGTAGTCACTAACATTTTCCAGACCTTTAGGTGTCGCATCGATTCCGTCAAAATCCGATCCAAAACCCACCGTCTCTACGCCGGCTACCTCAGCAATATGACTTATATGACGAACAACATCTTGTCGAGTCACAGGGCTGTTCCCTTTTAAGAATTCAGGATAAAAGTTCACTCCCACAATTCCCTTTTGCTTCGCTAAAGCGCGCAGTTGAGGATCTGTCAAATTGCGTGGATGGGGGCAAAGTGATTGTGCACAAGAATGAGTGGCCGCTACAGGATATTCTGTAAGGTCTAAAACATGCCAAAACCCTTCTTCATTCAAATGTGAAACGTCAATCAGCATACCTAATTGATTCATACGCTTGACGACTGCTTGACCCAAATGCGTCAATTTACTGTGGGTTTCTTTTTCCCCCACTCCATCTGCTAAAGCATTTCGTTGATTCCAAGTTAACCCCAAAGATCTTACTCCTAGTCTGAAAATCGTATCAACCATGAATAAATTTTCCCCGAGGATTTCTCCGCCTTCAACGCTTAACAAAACTCCAATCTTTGTTGGCTCGGGTATTCTATTTAAGTCCAATTTTTCCCGAATAAGAAAAACCTGATCTGAATGTGCCTCGACAAAACGATGAACTCCCTCGATAAGTTCTAAACCTCTCCAAGTCGCCTTTGACGGTTTATACTGAGTTTCTATAAAAGCCGCTAAAAACTGGAGAGATACATTAGCGTTTCTGGCTCTAGGAATATCCCAGTGACCGCCTTCCGTGGGCGCTGACAATGTCCTCTCATGGTTGACATAATGAGCGATACTATCACAATGTCCGTCAACTATAAAATAGTTCTCCAAAGTAGCACCTCTTCTCCTAATGTTTAAGGGGCTAAATTCAAATAAATAAGCACCTGTTTGCTCGTTAATCATGCAAACAGGTGCCTTTACACAACTTAGCGCGGCTGAACGATTAACTTAATCGCTGTTCTCTCTTCTCCATCAATCACAACATCTGTAAAAGCCGGAATGCAAACAAGATCAACGCCACCCGGCGCCACAAAACCGCGTGCAATAGCTACAGCTTTAACGGCTTGATTTAAGGCCCCAGCCCCAATAGCTTGTAACTCCGCTCCGCCACTTTCACGCAGAACTCCTGCGAGAGCTCCTGCAACAGCATTGGGACTTGATTTTGCTGAAACTTTTAATACATCCATAATTCATCCTCCTGCTCGATTCGTTTACAGGTATTACCACAACTATGAATATATGTATTCGAGAGTGAGCAGAAGAAATCCTCTTTTTCTAACTAAGTTTTCTGACTTTTATGGAAAAATTACTTTATACCTCGATGAAACGTTGAATCGGTTCAATCTTCAATGCCCTGCCTGATCCTTCATCAATTTCAATCGCTACAGCATTTATTTGAATTGGTCCATTCGCCAATTCAAATTTTGCAGGAAGCTGAGTTAAAAATCGATTGATTATAATTTCTTTCTTAATCCCCAAGACCGAATCTCTTGGTCCTGTCATTCCTACATCGGTAATATAAGCCGTTCCTTGAGGGAGAACTCTAGAATCAGCAGTTTGAATATGAGTATGAGTTCCAACGACTGCACTGACTTTTCCATCGAGAAACCATCCTAAGGCAACTTTTTCTGAAGTAGCTTCTGCATGAAAGTCGACAAGAACGATGGGGGTCTCCTGTTTAAGTTGGTTAATCCAGCGAATAGCGCCACTGAAAGGATCATCTAAAGGGTTCATAAATATCCGCCCTGATAGGTTTAAAACTCCAATCTTATAGCCCTTGGTTCGTATAAAGCCGTATCCTTGCCCAGGTGCCCCTATAGGATAATTGGCAGGGCGAATCATCCTTGTCTCACGATCTATGAAATTCAGAATATCGCGATTATCCCAGACATGATTCCCCATGGTGAAAAATTGGATTCCATAATCAAAAAGTTCTTCAGCTATTTCTTTGGTCAGCCCTTTTCCTGAAGCAGCATTCTCAGCATTCGCGATCGTCACATCAATATCATAGTCCAGCTGAAGTGGCTTTAAAAAACGTTTGATTCCTTCTCTTCCAGGCTTACCGACTATATCTCCGACAAAAAGTAAGCGCAACCCATAAACCTCCTTCTGCGAGTTCCAAACTACCGATCGATTCATCGATATTTTGATACTGTTCCCCCTTTGGAGCTCTCTTAAACTAATTATTAAAGACTAAAACACGGCCTTCGTCTCTCAAGGCAATGACGTTTCTTTGGATATCCATAAATTTAATAGAGGTTAGCATTTGACTTATTACTTCTTCCTGGAACGCTAATTCTTCGTCTGCCAGATTTGTTTCATCATATACTAACTGTTTTCCGAACTTACGTTTCAGGAGTTCTACAATCAGTCCTACTTCACGTTGGCTAACGCTTTCTAGATCACGTACTATTGTCAGAACACTAACGTTTTCTTCGTTTCGGCAAGTTATTTCCAAAACACGTATTTTCTGTCCTTCAAGATGATGGTAAAACTCCAGAGCAGGTCTAAGGATATCTTCTAAGGAAGCAAGGTCTATCTGCTGTTTGATCATAAATGTAAACTTTAGGGCATGTTGCTCATACCAATAATGAACAGCACCTAATTCAGAATATCTCATCAAAATTGAAGTCAACAAATCAACTCCATCGGAACCACGTCTTACATCGTTGGGTAGATTATTAAACACCGTTGTCAATCCTCTCTTTTGCTCTGTCCTATCAAGAGAATTATTCGGCAAAAGGGCACAATCTCCTGCAAAATTCTTTTTTCAATCACTTTTATGTTTAATATTTAGCCTTAGAGGCTCTGCGAGCGGAAGTCCATAAAGCAAAAATCAGGCGATCTTTCCGATCGCCTGATCAAAGATTCCATTATAATTACTTGGCAAAGTCAACCGCCCTAGTTTCACGTATAACAACGACTTTAATTTGTCCCGGATATTCAAGTTCTTCTTCAATACGTTTACTAATCTCCCGTGCCACTCGCGGAGCAAGCACGTCATCAATCTTGTCTGGCTTAACAATAATCCGAACTTCCCGTCCAGCCTGAATAGCAAAACATTTTTCTACTCCTTCAAAGCTTTCTGCAATATCTTCAAGTTTTTGCAAACGCTTGATATACGTTTCCAACGTTTCACGACGCGCACCGGGACGAGCTGCGGAAACTGCATCAGCCGCAGCAACTAAAACAGCTACTATACTTTTTGGCTCTACATCATTATGGTGAGCTTCAATAGCATGGATAACATCACTAGATTCCTTATATTTTCTCGCTAAGTCTACTCCGATTTGAACATGAGTTCCTTCTAGATCGTGATCAACCGCTTTACCGATATCATGCAGCAACCCTGCACGTTTTGCTAATTGAACGTCCACTCCTAACTCGGCTGCCATTAATCCGGCGAGGTGGGAAACCTCCGTCGAATGCTTCAAGACATTTTGGCCATAGCTAGTACGGAATTTTAAGCGTCCAAGCAAACGAATCAATTCAGGATGAAGTCCATGAACCCCAGTCTCAAAGGTAGCTTGCTCTCCTTCTTCGCGGATTTTTTGATCGACTTCTTTCTGAGCTTTTTCCACCATTTCCTCAATACGAGCTGGGTGGATACGGCCATCAGCAATCAATTTTTCCAAAGCAATACGAGCTACTTCGCGGCGGATGGGGTCAAAACCGGATAAAATTACCGCTTCAGGTGTATCATCAATAATAAGATCGATTCCGGTCAAAGTTTCCAAAGTTCGAATATTGCGTCCTTCGCGGCCAATAATCCGCCCTTTCATTTCATCACTGGGCAGGGCCACAACAGATACTGTCGTCTCAGCGACATGATCAGCGGCACACCGCTGGATAGCCAAAGAAATAACGTTCTTAGCTCTTTTTTCGGCTTCTTCTTTAGCGCGAGTCTCAATTTCTTTAATCATGATCGCTGACTCATAGCGAACTTCTTCCTCAACTCTTTTCAAAAGAAGCTGCTTGGCTTCTTCCGAGGTCATGCCGGATAAACGCTCTAGTTCAGCTTGTTCTTTGTCTACAAGCTGATTCAACTCATCTTTAAGAGAGTCCACTTCGGCTTCCTTACGATGCAAAGTCTCTTCTTTACGTTCAAGGGACTCAATTTTTCGGTCTAAACTTTCTTCTTTTTGTAATAGGCGTCGTTCCAGCCGCTGCAGTTCATTACGACGTTCCCGGGTTTCCTTTTCCACCTCATTGTGGATATGCATGACTTCTTCTTTTGCAGCGATAATTGATTCTCGTTTTTTGCTTTCTGCAGCAGACAGCGCATTTTCAACGATCCGTTTTGCTTCTTCTTCTGCGGTTCCGATAACCTTCTCTGCAGTATTTCTACGAATATGCCAGCCAACTAAGGCCCCTAGACCTAATCCCACTAATATGGCAACTAACCCTGTAATAAATATTGCGATCATACGTCACACCTCCTTGTTTGTAAAAATTCTAAATTTTATTCTTAAATAAAAAAAACTGGTTTCCAAAACCAGTCTCTTAAGCAAACCTTTAAGACGGAAGTCCTCTCCCGCTTCCTACAACTCTCGTTAGTCAAAAAACAATATAAAACTGACTATTCACGAAATCTATAAGAAAACCATTAAAGGCTAAATCTTAACAGAGACAGGTCTCTGTTAAGATTTTAATATCATTTGCAATTAATGTCAAGCTTGTCCTAAATGGGTAAATTCTATTCAGATTTTCTAAAGAAATCTACGGTTATTAAGACTAAAAATCTGTCATCTCATTGTTCCGAAGCGATTGAATTTCTGCAATTACGTCTCTAACCATATCTGAAGAATATCCCCGTTGCATAAGTTTCCGGGCAACTTTTTGCTGTACCCATAGTTTAACGGGAACAAATTTCCTATTAGTCTCTTTAGAAACCTTTTCCTCCCAATGCTGCTCCTCTTGTGCCCACCATTTTCGGGCAAGAGACAAACACTGTTGAGATTCCTCATCTCTAGAATAGACTTCCCCCAACACTTGCTCTATTAAGTGGGGAGCGATTCCTCGATTCTGCATATCTGCGATAACTCTTCGACGCGAATATCGTTTAAGGCGGCCTTTGGAATAGTTTAAAGCAAGCTCTTGGTCATTCAGGTAACCATAATTCTCCAGTTTATGCATCGCCTTATGAATTTCTTCTATTTCAAATCCTTTATCACTGAGACGGGTCTCCAGTTCGTGATTCGTCAATGCCCTTCTCGATAAACAATCCAAAGCGGTGTCCCAAGCACTTTTCTGAAGTTTATAATTCGTCAAGCGAACCATCTTCTGCCGTAGTGGATGTGACAGAGGCGTTCATATTAGAACGGATCAACGTTTCAAGGGTAAGGGCAATATCTGGATGCTGCTTGAGATATTCCTTGACATTTTCCCGGCCTTGCCCTAAACGTTCACCATTAAATGAGTACCAGGCACCTGATTTGGATATTATCTCCATTTCCGTGCCGATATCTACAATACTTCCTTCCTTAGAAATCCCTTCACCATACATTATGTCAAAATCAGCAGATTTAAAAGGAGGAGCAACTTTATTCTTCACTACTTTAATCCGAGTTTTATTGCCGATAATGTCTTGCCCTTGCTTGAGTGCTTCTTGGCGACGAATGTCAATTCGGATCGTGGCATAAAATTTCAAGGCCCGCCCCCCTGTTGTGGTTTCTGGACTGCCAAACATTACGCCAATCTTTTCACGAATTTGATTAATAAACACAACGCAGGTGTTACTCTTACTGATTGACCCGGTTAGCTTGCGCAGGGCCTGAGACATAAGGCGGGCATGCAAACCGACATGGTTATCGCCCATTTCTCCCTCTATTTCCGCCCGAGGTACTAAAGCCGCCACCGAATCAAGAACAATAACATCAACGGCAGCACTTCGTACCAACGCTTCGCAAATTTCCAACCCTTGCTCGCCAGTATCTGGCTGTGAAACTAACAGTTCCTCAATATTAACTCCCAGAGCTTTAGCGTATACAGGGTCAAGGGCATGTTCTGCATCGATAAAAGCAGCCACTCCACCCAGTTTTTGGGCCTCAGCAATAATATGTAAGGCGACCGTTGTTTTGCCGGAAGACTCAGGTCCAAATATTTCTATGACTCGACCACGCGGCACTCCACCGACCCCTAATGCCAGATCTAAGGCCAGAGAACCCGTAGGTATAACATCTATCGCCATTCCAGTTGAAGATTCTCCTAGTTTCATAATGGAACCTTTGCCAAACTGCTTTTCAATCTGTGCTAACGCAACATCCAGCGCCTTTAGCTTATTTGTTTCAGCCATTTGCCGTCCTCCTCAACTTAATTAAAACGCGTTTTCGCGCTTGCAAAACATCTGTTCGATTATCATTATAGAGGTTAGCCTCGATACTTGTCAATTTGTTTATCATTCTATTCGACAGTAAGGCTAGGCTATTATTCTAATCAAAAATCCATAACCCTGACAATAATAGAAAAAGCTAAGTCTTAACAGACTAGCTTTTTCCTTCGATGTTTTCGTCAGGCCTAATATTCAGTGTTTTCACGAGCTTTAGCCGGTTCAACGCTAACTCTTCGCCCTTTAATCATCGCTTGATGCATACAGCTTAACACCCTTGAAGCATATTCTTCAGGAACCTCTACAAAGGTAAATTTATCATAGATATTGATCATCCCAATAATCTTTCCTGGAATCCCACTTTCTTCAGCAATCCAGCGAATAATATCCTGCGGGCGAATTTGTTGAACTCTGCCGATATTCATGAAGAACCGAACCATACCTGGTGCAGCTCCAGTATTTCCGAAAGAATTAATATCCTGATCATTGTCGTCAATTCGTTCTTCAGCATTGGCTCCCTCGACCGCAAATTTTAAGGCAGCCGCAGCAACATCGGTAGAATCATATTCTTCGAGCAGATCTCCAACAATCGCACGATAGTTTCCTAAGCGATTGTTTTGAATAAATTTAACGAGTTGGTTCTTCAGACTCTCTGCTTGGCGCTCACTAATATCGGCTAACGAAGGAAGCTCTTGGCGTCGTATTCGTGTCTTGATTAAGTTTTCGATCAAACGGAGCTGACGGTATTCCTTTGGGGAAATCAAGGTTATCGCTTGTCCACGTCGGCCAACACGTCCCGTACGCCCAATTCTATGCACATACGAAACAGGGTCCTGAGGTATATCAAAGTTTATGACATGCGTCAAATTATTAATATCCAACCCCCGAGCTGCAACATCCGTGGCGACAAGCAGTTCCGTCTTTCCATCTCTGAAACGTTTCATAACACGGTCCCGCTGTTGCTGGCTTAAGTCTCCATGCAAAGCATCTGCCACATATCCGCGGGCTTCAAGAGCTACAACAAGCTCATCCACGCCTCGTTTCGTTCGACAAAATGTAATCCCCTGCCCAATATCCTCCATGTCAATGATTCGACAGAGAGCGTCAACTTTAATGCTCTCTCTTGTCTCATAAAATACTTGGTCAATGAGCGGAACCGTTAATTCATCTCTGCTTACAGTCACGGAACGGGGATCTTTCATATAAGTCTGGGCTAACTTGCGAATCGCCTGGGGCATCGTCGCGGAAAAAAGCATAACCTGGCGGCCTTCTTCAGGAACTGCCTTTAAAAGGCTCTCGATATCTTCAACAAATCCCATATCCAGCATTTCATCTGCTTCATCTAAAACGACCATCTTGACATGCTGCAATCGTAATGTACCTCTATTTAGGTGATCTAACAACCTTCCCGGGGTTCCAACGACAACTTGGTACCCCATCCGCAAGGCACGTATTTGCCGATCAATTGGTTGTCCACCATAGATTGGCAAAGGTTTTACATGCTTGTACTTTCCGATTTTAGCAATTTCCTCTGCGACTTGTATGGCAAGTTCGCGAGTAGGCGTGACAATGAGGGCTTGTACAGCTTGAAACTTTGAATTCACCTTTTCCGTTATTGGAATTCCAAAAGCAGCTGTTTTACCTGTACCAGTCTGAGCTTGACCGATAACGTCGACATTTTCGAGGGCAACAGGAATTGCCTGTTGCTGAATTGGGGAAGGCTCCTCAAATCCCATTTCCGACAAAGCCTGTACGATATGCTTACTTAACTGAATATCTCCAAACGATTGTAAACGTTCAACCATCACCTAATAATAATCCCCTTTCCTTGTTCAACATGTACTGCCTTATCCCATTCAGGG
This sequence comes from Desulfosporosinus paludis, assembly GCF_045689965.1. Lineage (NCBI taxonomy): Bacteria > Bacillati > Bacillota > Clostridia > Eubacteriales > Desulfitobacteriaceae > Desulfosporosinus > Desulfosporosinus paludis. Next base: position 4,487,147 of record NZ_CP144211.1, on the reverse strand, counting down.
CGGCTTGAACGGTTAATTGACGCACAGACTCCCGTTCTCCATAAAACTGAAACTTTTGCGCATAAACTCCCTCCGGTGAAGCAATCCCAATATAAACCAACCCCACCGGTTTTAAGTCACTGCCTCCACCCGGACCAGCAATACCTGTCGTTGAGATAGCGAGATCTGATCCCGATTTAAGCCGAATACCCTCAGCCATTTCTCTCGCCACCTCTTCGCTTACGGCACCAAACTGATTAAGGGTCTTTTCTTGGACCCCTAGAAGTTGTTGTTTTAAAGAATTCGAATAACTTACAACCCCTCCAAGATAAAACTCTGAACTGCCCGATTCTTGAGTTAGGGTCGCACCAAGTAAGCCTCCAGTGCAAGACTCGGCTGTAGCAATCGTCCAATGATTCTTTTTAAGAGTTTGCCCTACAATGCCCAGCATTGTCTCCTGGTCACGGCCAAAAACTTTGTCTCCAAGACGTTGTCGGATTTCATCCTCCGCATGATTTAAAGAATCCTCTGCAATTCTCGATGTCGTTTCCGTCCCTCTCGCCACTAAACGAATATGCATTTCCGCTCGTTTCGCTAATAATGCAATTGATACATCTGGAAGATGCATGAGGTCATCCAGTACTTCCTCAATAGCAGATTCTCCGATACCAAAAACCTTTACGACGCGTTCATTCATGCGTTCAGAATCTGGCCCAATCATTCGTTGCAACTCGGACCAGACATAATCATCGAACATCGGTTTCATTTCAAATGGAGGACCTGGCAATATAATAGCTGTCTTACCATTCTTTTCAATGATTGCGCCAGGTGCTGTACCAATAGGATTGGGCAATATCTTAGAGCCTTTGGGGAAATAGGCTTGTTTCTCATTACTAGAAGGCATTGGAGCTTTCCGTCGACCAAAGAACTGAACAATCTGTTGCAAACTGGCTTGGTCTAACTCCATTTGCAAATCCAAAACCTTAGCAACAAGTTCCTTCGTCAGATCATCTGCCGTCGGTCCCAACCCTCCGGTTGTAATTAAAAGGTCTGAACGATCTATCGCTTGGCGTAAAACTTGCTCTAAGCGTTCTGAATTATCTCCAACTGTAGTATGATAGTCTACCTCGATGCCTAAAGAGGAAAGTTTTCCAGTTAAGTAGTGAGCACTTGTATTAAGTGTTTCTCCAAGTAACAACTCCGTCCCAGTAGCTACAATTTCAGCTTTCATTTTATTCTATCACTCTCCTAGTATCAACGCAAATATATCCACGTTAGTTATGCTTGCTTAGTTATTTCTCACCTCTTATTAAGTTATCCTTCAAAAAGAAAAAAAAAGAACCTCAAAATGAGATTCTAAACCATTAGGCAGCATTTTGTAAATAAATTCGCAAAGTATCCCCGCTTAAACTTTCCTCTTCTTGCAAAATCCCGGTAATCCGCAGCAAGGTATCCCTGTTCTGCTGTATAATAAACATTGTACGTTTTTCCAGTTCAGCTAAGATATCTTTTGTTACGGGTTGACGTTGTTCAGCACTTAATAGAGAGACATCGGTTACTCCTAAAGAAGACATGCCCGCTAGAAGCATTTTTTCTACCAGATTTAGAGCTTGCTCATAATCTCCTGCTGCACCTGTACTCCGAGTTCCTAGAATTTCCTCTTCCGCTAAAGCTCCCGCTAGGGCAACCATGATCTGTTCTTCTAACATGGCTTGGGTATAGAGATATAGATCATCTTTCGGGTAATGACGGACATACCCTAAAGCGTTTCCCCTTGAACGTATCGAAACTTGAGAAACTGAGTTTGGTCTTACTGTTTCCGCAAGCATGGCATGTCCACTTTCGTGAATGGCAATACGACGTAATTCCTCTGCAGTCGGTTTTCGATCAAGTTTCTCTCCGAGCATTACCTTTTCAACGGCCTCATGTAAATGACGTCCTGTAATCTCATTGACTTGATCTCTCAAAGCAAAAATGGCCGCTTCATTCGTAACGCTCTCCAAATGTGCACCTGAAAAACCGAACGTTTCATGGGCAATTGCTTCTAAGTCCACATCAGAAGCTAAGGGTTTGTTTTTAGTATGAATTTTCAAGATAGCTACTCTTCCCTCTTTATCGGGAAGATCAACTTTAACTTGACGATCAAAACGTCCTGGGCGAAGTATCGCAGGATCCAGCGCTTCCGGGCGGTTTGTTGCAGCCATTACCAAAATATGAGGGCCTTGATCGGTTTTAAGACCATCCATTTCAATCAACAACTGATTAAGGGTCTGGTCGTATTCGTGATGGGAAACATTGCTGCCACGCTTTGCCCCCAGAATATCCATTTCATCGATGAAGATAATGGCACTTGATTTTTTTTCTCTCTTGACCATTTCCCGTGCTCTTCTGAATAAACTTCGTACCCGCTCAGCGCCAACACCTGCGTACATTTCCACAAACTCACTTCCCGAAACTGACAAGAACGAAGAATCGGTATATTTAGCAGCTGCTTTAGCTAACAATGTTTTTCCCGTTCCCGTAGGCCCCGATAATAAAATCCCTTTCAAAGGACGAATTCCTAACGCCTTCATCCGATCAGAGTAACGCAGAAAATCCAAGGCCTCCTGAAGTTCCTTTTTGGCAATACTTTGTCCGCCAATATCCTCGAAATTAACCATTGTCGATGTGATAGCCACGCCTTGGCCATTTTTAATGACTTGACGTGAAATCCCAAAAGTCCATAGAAAATATCCTCCGAAACCCAACAACACGATAGGTAAAACATTATAGCCGATGACTAGCATAAAGGCCAATATACCTATACCTAAACCGATAAGGATGTCTCGTCTCACATAGTCTCCTCCTCACAGCATACTAATTGGTTTGCTAACTTACACAAACAACTTAAGTTTATTCTTTTTTACTTTCCAGAAACTGCCCTTGACCATGACGTTCGACGACTTCGATCAATTGAGCATTTCCTTGATTCAGCAAAATATAAATTGCGTCACTATCCATTTCCAATTCAAGCTGGACACCTGACTTTTCCGCCATTGTTTGAATGCTTTGAGCCATTTCAGTAAAATTTCCGCGAGAAATTCCTTCTTGGATAGCGAACTGCATTTGTTCAAATAATGTACTGAGGGAATCATTTCTCTGATCCAAATATCGTATAGGTTCTTTGCCAGCAATTGTCTCTAAGTCCAAACTTACTTGACGTAAATTAACGATATGTTGGGTAGTAACGTCCATCTCATCTTGACCATTGACTTGGATTGTTTTAGCCGAGACTACTCCAGTAATTTTTTGACTTCGAGTTAAAATGGATGAATCGACCCATTTTTTCTGATAAAGAAGCTTTCCTCCTAATAATAAGCCGAATATGATTAGTCCAACAAAGCTAATGACTAATATTCGCTGTTTTGTCATACGCATTTTCCTCCGTCTGCAATACTTTATGCTATATCAACATTATAGCACGCAGTATATCGTATAGAAATTTAAGATTTATCCTTGAAAGGTAATTTATGCTAAATCTATGAAATTGTTTAAGGGAGAGCTTTCTGCCGGAAAGCTCTCCCTTATTTCTAAAGTTTTCAATGTAAAAAAGAAGCATTTAGAAGTTTAAAAACCTTTATTTATGTAATAATTTTCGGGATTTGAGCAAATAATCGAGGCCTGAAATTACAGTAAAGAATAAAGCCAAATACAAAAGTGGTTGTCCTATGTGCAGACCAACGAGGGAAAAAGGCCAATCATGGAGCAAAATGGCGGAAATAGCAGTGACCTGGGTAATGGTTTTGATTTTACCAAGTTTACTTGCGCTAATTACGACCCGGTCTACTGCAGCTATGGCCCGAAGTCCTGTCACAGCAAACTCTCTTGCTAAAACTATCCAAGCCACCCAAGCATTTACTTCCCCCAGTTCGACAAGGGAAATCAAAGCAGCAGAAACTAAAAGTTTATCTGCTAACGGATCCATAAATTTACCGAGATTTGTAACTTGATGACGCTTACGGGCGATATAGCCGTCTAATCCATCGGTGGCGGAAGCTAAAATAAAAATGATAGCTGCGACCACTTCTTGATGAGGGAATAGAGTTTGGCCTTTAGGCACTTGGAGAAGCAAGAAGGCCATAAACACTGGTATTAAGATAATGCGCGCTAGAGTTAAACGATTGGGTAAATTCACGAGACAACCTCTCCTATTAAATCGTAACTATCCGCCTCAAGAATGCGAACTTTGATCATATCCCCAACATGAAGAGGGAATTGCCCACTTGTTTGGGTGATGTAGACCTGCCCATCAATTTCCGGAGCATCTCCTTCTGTTCGTCCCATCCACTGTCCATCCGGAAGCCTTTGTTCCAGCAGCACCGTAACGATCTGGTTAACCCAGCGTTGTTGCCTCTGCCACGATATATCTTGCTGCAGTTGCATCATCTGATCCCGCCGCCGCTCCCGTACCTCAATCGGAACCTGATCCTCACGTTTGCCAGCAGGGGTATTCTCTTCTTGAGAATAGGCAAAAACTCCGAGACGATCAAATTGAACACGTTGGATAAACTTAACCATTGTCTCAAATTCTTGTTCTGTTTCTCCGGGAAACCCGGTGATCATGGTCGTACGAAGAGTCAACTCCGGCATTGCTGCGCGTAATTTCCTGATTAACTCCTCAGCCTGTTCAATTGTTCCCTGGCGATTCATCTCTTTAAGGATTTTATTATCCGCGTGCTGCAACGGCAAGTCAATGTATTTACATACCTTAGGTTCCTGACGCATGGTTTCTATGAGCTCGTCTGTAAAACGCTCAGGGTAACAATACATCAAACGAATCCATTCAATTCCCTCAATTTGAGCAAGCCGCCTAATGAGCCGTGGGAGGAGGAGTTTTCCTTCCAGGTCTTGCCCGAAGCGGGTAGTATCCTGCGCCATGACCATAATTTCCTTAACTCCCTGAGCTGCCATCTCCTGCACTTCATGAATCACAGATTCTTCTGAGCGGCTGCGAAAATGCCCGCGCACATAGGGTATAACACAATACGTACAGTAATTGTCGCAGCCTTCCGCAACCTTCACATAGGCTAAATAGTCAGGCGTAGATCGTTTCCTGGGCATTAGCTCATGATGCAAGAAATTCGGAGCCCCTGCTTTTATGAGATTCGTTCGTTTTTTTTCCGCAGCTTGAACAATCGCTGCGATTTCATCTATGTTTCCCGTCCCTAAAACACCGTCAAGCTCGGGAATTTCTTGCATTAATTCAGACCCATAACGTTGAGCTAAGCAACCAGTCGCTATTAAAGTATGACACTTTGACGATCCCTTATAACCTGCCATCTCAAAAATTGTTTCTATGGACTCTTCCTTAGCCGATTGAATAAAAGTACATGTATTCACAACTATGATATCTGCCTGTTCAGGAGAATCCGTCAGCGAGTAATTCTGAGCTAAAAACCCTGCCATGACTTCACTATCAACTTGATTTTTCGGACATCCTAAAGTGACAACTGCTACTTTTTTTGCCAAGGTTACACCTCAAATCACCGTTTTACCTATCTTAGTATAAACCAACACTTCAACAAGGTCAAAATTATTCCTATAAAAAGGATAGCTTTTGAGGCATAGCAAATGGGTATTAACCTAATGCGGTTAATACCCATTTGCTATTTATTAAGATCTTTTCGTTCAGCTGTGGCAATATAAATGACATTTTCTCCAATATTCGTGGCGTGATCAGCAATTCTTTCGAGATAGCGAGCAACAAACGTCAGGTGTAACCCTTGATCTAAATATTCGGACTGACGAGACATAATCTCTAATAAATCGCGAACCACTCGATTGTATTGATGATCAATTTCATCATCTAGATTGGCCAACCCTTGAGCTAGCTCCATATCTTCACGCTCATAGGCCTCTAATCCCTGGTCCATCATCACAAGAGCCTTTTGGGCCATCAATGGGATATCAACAAGCGGTTTACAAAGGGGGCCATCAATTCTGCGAACAACTTTTGCTATATCAATCCCCAAATCTGCCATGCGCTCCAGGTCTGTAGAAATCTTCATTGCTGAAATAATTTTCCGCAAATCTTTGGCTACGGGTTGCTGAGTAGCAATTAGCAATACACCTATATCATCAACTTGTCTCTCATAATCATTGACTTTCTGGTCCTCTCCTATCCAGAATTCCGCTTGAGTACGGTCCAGAGAGATTAAGGCCTGCATACTCCCTTGGATGATTCTTTCAACCTCTTCGCCCATTTCCTTTAATAACTTTATTAACTCCAGTTGGCCCTCATTTAATGACTGCCGCATAGCTGTCCCCTCCTTAATTATCCAAACCGTCCTGTAATGTAATCTTCAGTCCGTTTATCTGTGGGATTAGTGAAAATCTCCGAAGTTGGCCCATGTTCTACCAGCTCGCCACTCAGGAAAAATGCCGTAGAGTCAGCAATTCTGGCTGCCTGCTGCATATTATGTGTCACAATCACGATCGTATAATCTTTTTTGAGCTGTCGGACTAATTCTTCGATATGCATCGTTGCAATGGGATCCAAGGCAGAAGCAGGTTCGTCCATTAAGAGGACCGAAGGTTCTACCGCTAAAGCACGTGCGATACAAAGACGCTGTTGTTGACCGCCCGACAGACTCATACCTGAATAATTTAACCGATCCTTGACTTCATCCCATAATGCAGCCATACGCAAGCTTTTTTCGGCAATATCTTGGAGGTTTTGCTTATTCCTCATGCCATTAAGCTTAACTCCGGCTATCACATTTTCAAAAATGCTCATGGATGGAAATGGATTTGGTTTTTGAAAGACCATTCCTACCATTTTTCGTAGAGAAACAGGATCCTGGTCATAAATACTTTTTCCATTTAAAATAATATCCCCTTTTACTTTCGAACCTGGCAGAGTCTCGTGCATTCGGTTTATACATCGGACAAAGGTTGATTTGCCGCAACCTGACGGTCCAATAATTGCTGTTACTTGATTCGACGTTATTTCGATATTTATTCCTTTAAGAGTTCTATTTGATCCGTACCACGCTTCAAGCTCACGAACACTTAAATTTCGTTCCATGATTAAAAGCCCCCTTTATCCTAGTTATTCTTAGATCTGAATGCCAAGCGCGCGATTAAGTTTAAAATCAGCACCATGGCAATCAAAACCAATGATCCTGCCCAAGCTTGTTGATGCCATTCTTTGTAGGGAGATGTGGCATACTGATAAATTTGAACAGGCAAGGCAGCTATGGGCTCGTTTAAGGAATGGGCCCAGTATTGATTCCCTAAGGCTGTAAACAATAGCGGTGCAGTTTCTCCTGATACACGGGCGACTGCCAGCATCGCTCCAGTGATGATTCCCTTGGCAGCCGTAGGAAGAACAATGTGTAAGATAGTCCTCCATTTTGGAATTCCCAACGCGTACCCCGCTTCACGAATTGTGTGCGAGACGAGCTTTAACATTTCCTCAGTGGAACGGATAATCAACGGAATCATAATTATCGCTAAAGAAAGCCCTCCAGCGATGGCCGAAAAATGCTTCATTTTAAGCACAAGTGCCGTGTAAATAACAATTCCAATAATGATGGATGGAATTCCGGTTAAAACATCGGTCGTAAATCGAACTCCTGTACTAAGCCAGCTATCTCTATCGTACTCCGTGAGATAAATCGCGGCCAAAATACCTACTGGAATCCCAATGATACTAGCGATTGCTACCATGACTAACGTACCAACGATTGCGTTGGCCATTCCGCCTCCTGCCATGCCCATCGCCTTAGGAAGGCTTGTGAAAAATTCTAGATTTAACGACCCAATGCCATTTTTTATAACATATCCTAACACACCAAACAATGGAATCAAAGCGATCACCGTTGTCAGGATAAAAATGCCCAACATCAAATAGTTGCGATATTTTCGGAGAGTATAATTCATACCAAATGTCCCCCTTTAGGGCCACGAGCAACGGACCAAACCAGCAAGCGGGCTAAAATATTAAGAATAAGCGTAATTCCAAAAAGAATGAGTCCGATTTCAACTAGAGCGCTAAGGTAAAGGCTATAGGTCGCTTCTGTAAATTCATTGGCAATCACCGCTGCCATCGAATAAGCCGGAGCAAAAAGCGAGGGAAGGATGTCCGGACGATTTCCGATAACCATCGTGACCGCCATCGTCTCACCGAGGGCACGCCCTAAGCCCAACATAACTCCGCCAAGAATACCTGATCTCGCATAGGCGAGAACGGAAATACGAATCATTTCCCACTTTGTCGCGCCTAAAGCCAGCGCAGCTTCACGTTGTGAATCCGGTACTGCAGCCATAACTTCTCTGGAAATCGCGGCGATGGTCGGAAGTATCATCACAGCCAGAATCAAGCCACCTGCGAGCATACCCAGACCTAGAGGAGGACCTTGAAAGAGGGGCGAGAATCCAAACCATTTAGCTAAGCCAGGTTCTACAGTCTCCCTCAGCCAGGGGGCTAATACAAAAATTCCCCATAGGCCATAAACCACACTAGGAATCGCAGCAAGCAAATCGACTAAAAAAGCTATGATCTTTCGAATCCTGGATGGAGCCATTTCGTTTAAGAAAATGGCCACACCCACACCGACGGGACCCGCAATAAGCAAGGCCAAAAGTGAGGTAACCAAAGTTCCGTAAATAAAGGGAAATGCTCCAAACTCTTCTTTCACCGGGTCCCATACACGATTCGTAATGAAGCCAAAACCAAACTTTTGGATGCTTGGACGCGCAGAGTCGAACATTTGCCACCCGATCCAAACCATAAGCACGAGAACACCAAGGGCCATTAACAGGGTTAACAGCCGCATGGCCTGATCCCCAATTGAAGTTGTGAGTTTATTTGTCTTACTCATATCTTCAGATCCTTTCCCCTTCCCCATTTGCCTTTTTGTATTAAACAGCGGAAAGAGCCCAGCCGCTGCTGAGCTTTTCCACTATATAAGAATTCATTCTCCAAGCCATGTCTATTTTAGTAAGGGTTGACCTTGATAAGTGACCGACTTAAGCATAGCCTCTTCTCGGCTAATTAGGTTCGCGGGCAACTTAGCGTATTGCAGTCCCTCAGAAAGGTTCTGTCCGTCATGAATCTCCCAGTTCAGAAAATTAACCAATGCTGTTCCTTTCGATTTATCTGTTTGATCCTGATAAATCAATCCCCAACTGAACCCTGAAATGGGATACGCATCGGCCCCCGAGGCATTGACGATGGATACGCGCATATCATCTGGTATTGTCGATGCTGCTGCCGCTGCCGACGCTCCTTGCAGTGATGGCGCCAACCATTTTCCATCCTTATTCTGCATCATCGCATAAGGCAAATTATTTTGAACTGCATAAGCGAGTTCCACATAGCCAATGGAACCTGGGGTTTGCTGAACAACACCGGCTACACCGGCACTTCCTTTACCGCCAACTCCAACGGGCCAATTGACCGATGTGCCTTTGCCCACTTTTGCAGACCAGTCTGGACTCACATTACTTAGATAGTCTGTGAAAATATAGGTTGTTCCGCTTCCATCCGAACGATGAGCGACTGTAATTTTCAGATCCGGCAACGTCACACCCGGATTATCGGCAACTATTCGGGGATCATTCCAGTTCGTAATTTTTCCGAGGAAAATATCAGCAAGCACTGTAGGAGCAATCTTAAGATCTTTAGGCGCATTAGGGAAACTATAAGTAACGGCTGTTGCGCCAAGTGTCAAAGGAATATGAAGGATTTTTCCACCTTTGGCATCCTTAAGCTGAGCATCTGTCATCGGACCATCAGTTCCACCAAAGTCAATAGTCTGTCCAGAAATCTGCTGAATTCCTGCGCCACTGCCAACGCCCTGATAGTTAATCGTTACAGTCGGATTATTTTTTCGATACTCTTCGATTTGTTGATTTAATAATGGGTAGACAAAGGTGCTTCCCGCTCCGGTAAGCGTCACTGGCTCGGCCTTCTCTTGGGCTGACGAAGTACCACTACTGGAACTTGGACTCGGACTCTGAGTTCCGCACCCTGCGAGAGAAATGGCTAAAACACCTGCTAGTATACCTGTTAGAAGTTTACCTCTTTTACCAAACATTTAATTTTTTCCTCCTGTCGGATATTTTCTTGATCTAAGAGTAATGTAACACACCATGTTTAAGGCTAAATTATCGTTGTGTAAAGTTTGTGTTAAATGGCAATATTTAATGTGGAAAAGTTTTAAAGGTTTTTATGATTTTCTGTCGAATCAGCATTTGGATAATAGATGTGAGGTGTTCTATGTGTTTGATTCAATTGACCCGATCGATACCTGCGGTTGTGGAGATATAGGCTATTTGACAACTCGAACCATCCCTATAGATTTAGCTCACGGAGTAGGGCACATTGATAATGTCCCAGTCTATCATTGTCAGGCCGCATCTTGTGAAGAGTATACCCTCCCTCCCCTGGTTTCACGCCGCCTAGAAGATATTGCTGAAGAAATGGAAAAAACACTCGCTTTAAAAGCCGTCTATGCCTGGGCGTCCAGCCAAGAAGAATCGAAGGGCTTACAAAACCATCAGCAGACCATCTTAGAAGCCTTCACGTTCAAATTTACAAATCGCGTGTATGAAGATGCTCAAGTTATTTTTGTCGTCCCTGGTGAAGCAATCTTTTTACAAAGCACACTCGAAAACACGGAATTTTACATCATACGTTATGAAGACGATAACTCCGAGAATAACGGATTATGGTTCTCTTTTTTAAAGTTTTATTTTGAAGAACCAAACTTGACCTATGAGGATTTCTTAGATTGGTCGGAAAGCGGCTATGTTAAAGAAATTGGTCGAGTCGTACTCGATGACGTTGAAGACATTCTGATTGATGAATTTGGAGAGTGGACAACGAATCGTTGAAAATCGGGTAGGAGGCTGATCATTAATTGATCAGCCGACCTCCCACAGCACCGTACGTACCGTTCGGTATACGGCGCTTCCAAAGTTTATACATTATTTCGCAGAATAACATTCACTAAAACTAAGGTATCCGATTCGTCTGAAACGCTCATTGGATAGAGCTTTTGTCAGAATAGGGCTATGGGCAACGCGCCAATAGCCTTTTCTTGTGTTTGCCCACATCCATGCTTGTTCCTTGGTAATGCCCGCTTTCTTCAGGTTCTCAAACCTTGTTCGGGTTTTCTTCCATCGCTTCCAAGTTGCCATTCGTATGCGACTTCTCGTCCATTCATCCAGGTCCTTGAGTAGGTTCTTTGCATCGGCAGGTTTGAAGTAATTCGTCCAGCCTCGTACTACTTGATTGAGTTTAGTTCTGCGCTCTTCGATTCCCATCCCATTGCTACGCCCAGTAACTCCTCGGATTTTATCCTTAAGCTTCTGGATGCTTTTTGGGTGGATTCTCAGGCGCCCTTCTCCCCTGTAAATGTAAAAGCTATATCCCAAAAACTTGACATAGTTTACATGAGCGACCTTCGTTTTCTCCCTATTTACCTTCAGAAATAGTTTCCCTTCGATATAAGGGAGAATGTGATCAAGTGTTCGTTTTGCCGCCTTTTTACTTTTGCAGAAGATCATCATATCGTCTGCATAACGTACAAAGTGGTGTTTCCGCTTTCCCAGTTCGTGGTCACATTCGTTAAGCATTATGTTGCCAAGTAATGGGCTCAGGGGGCCTCCTTGTGGTACACCTTCTGGACTTTCTTCAAACATTCCATTGGTCATAACTCCTGCTTTCAGGAATTTGTGAATCAGCGATACGACCCGGCCATCTCTTATCGTCTCCGACAAAATTTGGATAAGCTTACTTTGGTTTACCGTATCGAAATATTGGGCCAAATCCATATCAACTACATATTTGTAACCTACTGTTATATAGGTTTGGCATCTTCTTAATGCCCCATGGGCACTACGATTCGGTCGAAATCCAAAACTATTGTCTGAAAACTGTTTCTCAAAGATGGGACTTAGAACTTGAGTTATCGCTTGTTGAATTAACCTGTCTAAGACGGTGGGTATTCCTAGTTTTCTGGTCTTTCCGTTCTCTTTGGGTATTTCTACCCTCCGTACGGGTTTTGGACGGTATTTACCATCCCGGAGAGATTGCAATAGTTCATCCTTGTGTTCTTTCAAGAAGGGTAGAAGTTCATCTACCTGCATACCATCAATTCCACCTGCGCCCTTGTTTCTTTTAACCTGCCTATAGGCCTGGTTTAGATTTTCAGTGCTAAGGATTTGCTCAAGCAACCCATTCGTCTGCTCATTTGTGTTGGTGTTGTCGGTTTCAGTCATCTTAGGTAGCTCGCACACTTCTGCATACTCTTTCTGTTCCGCAGATACCCTTTGCAGATAGTCTTCAATTCGAAGTTGTCTGTGTTTTAAATTACCACTTTCAGTAACTTTCATTGACCCACACCTCCTTTGGTTCAGCCCTTCCGTCGGTGTCTAGATCACCTCTGTACTATGGCTTCTGCTGACTCCTCACGATAAATCTTGTTTCAACCGGGTTTCTTACTCTGTTTCCACCCGTCCGTGAGGCCTCCCACGGTAAGACGATTCACTTTCATTCCATGTACCCGCAACATTTACGCTGGCGTGTCTGTGTAGCTTTTGGGCTTTAACTTGTCGTGCAGTCTTACCCCACGTTTTGCGCCTGATGCTGTTCGTGTTCCTCGGGTCAGAATTTTGCCGCCGGCTTCCTTCAGATTCCACCTCACGATGGACACCCTTGCCTTAAGCTAATGGTTGGTCGCTACATACCCCCATATCGGACTTTCACCGTCTAGTTAATCGTCATGCGTGGCGCACACGCAAACTAGGGATGGTTCATTTTTGAACCATCCCTAAATTAATCGCAACACAATTACGCAAACTTATCGTCAAAATTGATGAATTTAGTATCCAGTTTTCCTTCAGAGCGCTGCCTTACTTGCCTCCTGCTTTACTTCGCCCTCTTCGCCCCGCTCTTTCTGGGGTGCTTTTATGTTCCGATCGTTTATTCTTCATACCCGATCGTCTCGTAGGCCCTTTCTTTGACTTGATACCCTGCTTATTTCTGTCTTCAGCCACTATTTTTAGGGGACGAATAAGGCATTTAGGGCCATACCCAATTAAATCCTCCCGGTGAGCTAAAAGCAGTGCTTCCCTAACTAACTCATAGTTTTTCGGATTTCTATACTGAATTAACGCTCTCTGCATCGCTTTCTCATGCATACTGCGTGGCACATACACTTTTTCCATAGTATGGGGATCAAGACCCGTATAATACATGCAGGTCGAAAGAGTTCCAGGCGTAGGAATAAAATCCTGGACTTGTTCAGGATTTACACCCATATCACGCACATATTCAGCCAATTCTATAGCCTCTTTCAAAGTGCTGCCTGGATGAGAGGACATCAGATAGGGAACAAGATACTGCTTTTTCCCCAGCTTTTCATTTTCCTCTTTAAAGCGTTGGACAAACTTTTCATAGACCTTTTTACCCGGTTTACCCATATAGCGAAGAACTTCGTCGCTAACATGTTCTGGGGCGACTTTCAATTGACCGGAAACATGATGTTCACAAAGTTCTCGAATGAACTCTGACTTGACATCCGCCAGAACTGCATCATAGCGAATACCTGAGCGAACAAACACCTTTTTGACTTTTGGCAAACTCCGCAAACGTCGTAACAGACTCAAATATTCTTCATGATCGATATCCAGTTTATCACATGGTTTGGGAAATAAACATTGTTTATGGGAACAGGTTCCGCTTTTTAACTGTTTTTGGCATGAGGGGCGACGGAAGTTGGCCGTAGGCCCTCCTACATCATGAATATAGCCTTTAAAACGACTATTCCAAATCATTTGCTCAGCTTCTTGAATAATTGATTCAGCGCTTCGGCTTTGAATGATCCGTCCTTGATGGAAGGTTAAAGCACAAAACGAACAAGCCCCATAACATCCCCGAGCGCTGGTTAGGCTAAATTCGACTTCTTCAATCGCCGGTACTCCGCCCTTCTCTTCATAAGACGGATGATACGATCCCATAAAAGGTAACGCATAGATGGCATCCATCTCAGCCTGATTTAAGGGTAGCGAGGGCCGATTTTGCAGCACGCCTTTGCGGTTATGGACTTGCAGCATTGGTTTGCCTCGGAAAGGATCTTGTTGGTTATATTGAACCCAAAAAGCCTCAGCATACTTTTTCTTATCAGCCACAACTTCCTCAAAGCTCGGAAGAACTAAAACTTCTTTATCAATATTCTCCGGACTATAAGGCACCATAGTACCCCTGACATTGGTGATCTGAGCCATCGTTTCTCCATTCTGGAGTCGCTCTGCTATTTCAACAATTGCTTTTTCACCCATTCCGAAGACCAGCAAATCAGCCTGACTGTCTAAAAGAATAGATCGGCGCACCTCGTTACTCCAATAATCGTAATGAGCAAAACGTCTTAAGGAAGCCTCAATTCCCCCAATAACAACTGGTACTCCAGGAAATGCTTCCCGCACCCTATTAGAATACACGATAGTTGCCCGGTCAGGTCGTAGTCCCGCCTCTCCTCCGGGAGAATAAACATCCTTCTGTCGTTTCTTTTTGGCGGCGGTATAATGATCAACCATGGAATCGAGATTTCCCCCCGTAATTAAACAAGCTAAACGAGGCTTTCCCATAACTCCAAAAGCTTGGAGATCCTTCCAATCAGGCTGAGCCAAAATACCTACACGGAAATTTTGATTCTCTAAGATACGAGCAATGACAGAAATTCCAAAACTCGGATGATCCACATAAGCATCTCCAGTAATTAATAAAAAATCAAGTTCGGACCAACCTCGAGTTTTCATTTCTGTTCGATTCATGGGCAAAAAGCTTCGTATACGCATATTCTCACCTTTCTTGTAAAAGACACGCTAGTGAATTCGTTCAGCTATGCTGAACATCAAGCCTGCAGATGAGGACTCTAGCCACCTGTAGCTAAAAAAGAATCTATCTCTGCATTCAGTATAAAGAAAACTTGGCTGGCGCCAAGCCTCTGGCGAAGGCGGCTGCCTAGTTGCTCTTATGCTTAGAAAGTATATAACGCAAGTTTATACTTTCTGGTTAGTATAAAGAAAAGAGGGGCCAACCCCTCTATCTATAATTAATAAATTGTAATTCGATGCCAAAGTCCTCTTTTCGCAGAAGGGCAATAGCCGCTTGCAAATCATCCTTATTTTTACCGGATACTCTTAGCTCATCACCTTGAATGGAGCTAACCACCTTGATCTTACTATCTTTAAGAGCTTTATTAATTAGTTTAGCCTTGTCCTGAGCAATTCCCTGAACCATTTTTACCTCTTGCCGGACGGTATCACCGGCAGCCGCTTGAGACTTTCCGTATTCCAACGCTCTTAAAGAAATTCCTCGTTTAACAAGTTTGCTTTCTAAAATATCAACAACATTGCGTAACTTAAAATCATCATCTGAAATTAGGATAATCTTTTCATCTTCCAACTTAATTGATGATTTACTGTTCTTAAAATCAAACCTCTGGGCGAGCTCTTTTTGCGCCTGCTGTACCGCATTGGAAACCTCAGGCAAATCCACCTTGGAGACAATGTCAAATGAAGAATCTTTAGCCAACCTAACTTCTCCTCTCAAATTTTTAAAGTGTTTTCAAAGTGTCTGGAGTAAAGATGACGTTACGAAGGACTTGCCCAGAATTCCCTAAACTCGGCAAGGCCTTACCATTTAACGTTACTGTAACTCCACCTGCGTTTCCAACAGTAACGAGTTCAATTTTACTCATCCCTTTAACTTCCTTGGTTGTCCCTGCAGCAAATGTTCCCTGAAACGAAGGCTGACCATCGGCTTGCACCACAATCCAACACGGTTGGGTGAAAACTAATTGAGCGGTTAATCCATCCTGAGTTGCTGCGGCCACTGAAGGAGGAGCGCTTGGAGTCGTTTCTTGAGTATTCTGCTTCGGTGTAACTGTCTCAGTCTGCGGAGGTGCACTCGGCAGCGCCGTAGGCGAATAAGCTGAATTGGAGAGCTTCTCGGGTGTGCGATGGCTCCATTCAGCGATTCCAACAACCAAACCTATCGCCAAAACAGCCGTAACCCCTGCAACCAAGGGTCTAACCCAAAACGGACGTTTTTTTAAAGGGATATGGTGGTCAGGTGTTTCGAGAACTTTTATTGTTTCCGGTACCTCTGAGTCATTATAGCATTGAATAATCTCATCTGGGTTTAAACCTAGATGTTTGGCATAGGTACGTAAATAACCTTTGACATAGGTCGTCCCTGGAAGTATCCCATAATCCTCATCTTCAAGTGCTTGAATATAACGAATGCGAATCTTAGTAGTGTCTTCGGTAAATCTTAGGCTCCATTGTTTCTCCTCACGCGCGGCCCGGAGCATTTGTCCTTCTCCTGCCATTGATACCCCCCCTATTATCATCGTTAGCTTAAATCGAAGGCAGAAAAACTCATTGCAATATCCTCGCATCGAATCACGTCATCATCATGATGGCGTATTTCGATGATAAAATCGAAGTCAATATCCAAACGGCCATCTCTTAAAAGAACATCTGGATGTTCAACAATCTTCAGCGTAGGCATTTCTATCACTTTTTTGAGCAACGACCAATGGGCATCATTTCCTCGTGTGGTGCTAGTGATTCCGTCGATGAGAAAAATGCTGTTATTTGACTCATCGAGTAATAACTCAGTGCGAATGGTTTGCCGAATGATCGTTGAAGATAATAATATCCAACGCTTGTTGGCATAAACACAGGCTGCGATTGCCGCTTCGGTTTTTCCCACACGTGGCATTCCCCGAATTCCAATGATTCGATTTCCACCCTCAAGTAGAGTATCTCCTAAAAAGTCAACTAGCACTCCTAATTCTTCACGAACAAATCGATAAGTTGGCGGATTAATTTCAGCCATGTCCAGACGCTTACCGTGGCGCAAGGCTATCCGGTCTAACAACGTGGGCATACGAAACGCCGTCACTCTTATGGCCTCGACTTCGATCAAGGCATCATGCAGCGCTCTTACCTTAGCATCCGAATGAGTCTCCAAAAGAAGCCCTCGCCGAGTCGGCCCAATGCCAGTGACTGTTAAAATATTAAGGTCCAGCATACCAATCAGAGTCGTCACGGCTCCGAACAATCCCGGTTTATTTTGCTGAATATCGTATTCCAAATACAGCAGATTCTCTACCTGCGCAGGCCATCTCATCAAGATAGCGTTCCAACTCCCTCAACGCTTTAGTAGGCTCTCGATAATCAAAAAAATAATCATACTCTGCACTCGGCTCATTCGGGTAGGCATATAGTTTATCGTAATATTCGACCAGGAGCTGCTCCGTGAATTCCTCTAAACTGTTAGTTTCTAAAAGGGCTTTTAATTCCTGAACTTTAACGCGACCTAAGGTCTTGATCAATTTCTCCAAAGCAAGCCTTATTTCCTCGCGTGCATCGGGTACCGCTGTATACTCTCTTATTAGGCGTTGTACCCGATTTGGCAATGAATCACAATGCAGTATCTGAATGCCCTGCTGCATGGCGCTAAAAAATGTCGCTGGCAAGGTTACTCTTCCAATGCGTTTGCTTTCACATTCTACAATGATATACGGAAATTCCTTTAAAGAATCTAGCTCCTCATACAACAATCCCTCGAATTTCTTCTGAGAAGGTGGATTTCCTAAGCCCATGGCACCAAAAACAGATCCTCGATTATTTGCTAGGTTCTCAAGGTCTATCGCCGGATACCCCTCTCCACGCAGTTTTTTGAGAAGCTCAGTCTTCCCGACTCCGGTATTGCCGCGGAGCACTACAACCTTAAAAGGCAGTTCCTTTTGAAAGTATTCAACCACTTGATTACGGTAAGCTTTATATCCTCCTTGCAGTCGATAAATGGGGATACCCATTAATTCTGCAACCGCAGCGAGCGACTTGCTGCGCATCCCACCCCGCCAGCAAAAAAGTACCAGGGGGCCTTTTTTAGATAGTTCCTCGACCTCTTTAAGGAGATCTGGAAGCTTGGGACTGACAATACTCAAACCAAGTTCGCGGGCCAGACTCGGCGATGACTGCGTGTATACTGTTCCAACCTCAGCCCGTTCTTGATTATTAAAAAGAGGAAGATTGACAGAACCTGGGATTGTCGCCTCCGCAAATTCTCCCTCAGAGCGCACATCAACCAATACCGCGTGATCTAACATTTTAAGATCACTCACCTGAATTTCCTTAATCATTAATAATTCCCTCAGTTCGGATATTCTCTACATCTATCATAAATCCTAACAAAATTTTATGCAACTAATATGCAATCTCGTCTTTCCACGGGCCAAACTTCAGTTCAAATTGTCCTCTCGTCATCAAGACTTCACGCGGCTTTGAGCCTTCATACCCTCCAACAACCCCTTTTCCCTCTAAGAAATCCATCAAACGTGCTGCACGTGTATAGCCGATTCTTAATCGACGCTGCAAGAGAGAAACTGAAGCAGTTCCACTTTCGATGAAAAGTTGGGCGGCTTGATAAAATAATTCATCTTCTAAATCATCCTTAGGAGCGTTGCCAATATCTATATTGGGTATGTCTTGGTATTCCGGTTTGGCCTGATTTTGGAGAAACTCCACGACATTCTCCACCTCTTTATCACCCAAATAACATCCCTGTACACGTACAGGTTTACTAGCGCCCATTGGATAATACAACATATCCCCACGTCCCATCAATTTCTCCGCACCATTCAGATCCAAGATCGTTCTTGAATCTGTTTGGGAGGAAACAGAAAAGGCAATTCGAGACGGGATATTTGCTTTAATAAGTCCAGTAATAACATCAACTGAGGGTCTTTGAGTCGCTACAATCAAGTGAATTCCGGCAGCGCGCGCCATTTGTGCTAAGCGACAAATGGCATCTTCAACATCACCCGGCGCGACCATCATCAAATCTGCCAACTCATCGATGATGACCACAACATAGGGTAAAGGCGGATGCTCGCTCTTCTTTTCCTGTGAACGCAGAAAATTGTAACGCACAATATCTCTAACACCTGAGCTTGCAAAAAGCTCATAACGAGTCTCCATTTCTGTCACAATCCATTTCAAAGCGCCAGCTGCCTTACGGGAATCAGTAACAACGGGTGCGATCAGATGTGGAATTCCGTTATAATTGGCCAATTCAACCATTTTGGGATCAACAAGCAAAAACTTAACTTCGTCAGGGCGAGCCTTAAAAAGAATACTATGAATCAACGTATTTATACACACAGATTTACCAGAACCAGTTGCTCCTGCAATTAACAGATGAGGCATTCTTGTTAAATCAGCTATCACCGGTGCTCCTGTTATGTCTTTGCCTAAACACAAGATCAACTTATTGGTCTGTCCCTGAAATTCAGGCGTCTCTAAAACTTCGCGAAAATGTACCATGGCAATTTCTTTATTGGGAACTTCAATCCCTACCACGGATTTTCCGGGAATGGGTGCCTCAATACGCACATCAGCAGAAGCTAAGCTTAAGGCAATATCATCGGCTAAGTTCGTTATTTTACTCACTTTAACACCTGGGGCAGGTTGGGCTTCATATCGGGTAATCGCTGGTCCTTGAGTCACTTGAGTCACTTTAACTTTAACCCCGAAACTAGCCAATGTTTCCTCAAGTATTCGCACATTATCCGCTAAGTCTTTATTTAGCCTGGGGTTTTTGACTTTTAAGGATTTATGGAGTAATGAAACTTGTGGAAGCTGATAGTTCCCATCCTCACGAGTCTGACGAGAAATAGGGGTACTGGTCACTTTACCCGGTACCATTGGACTCGGAGGAGTTGGGACTGGGGTTTTCTCAAAATCCAATTGTCCTTTTGGAAGGGTTTCAGGGACAGCTGCCTCTATGGTTACCTCAGCAGGGCTTTCATTTTGATCTTCAAGCGTTTTAATAACTAAAGGACGTTCGACAATATCCGGATCGAGTATGGGTTTTGTAAACGATGATTTCTTAGGCATTTTAGCATCTTTGACTGGTTTGGAATGTTCTTCTTCATTCCCTAAATTATTGGATTTCTCATCATCAGCATTTTTCAACGCTTCTCTAAAATCCTCAACATGGTGTTTCATCCATACTCCAGATTCTTTTCCCATTTGTTTTGCTTCTCGTACCCCTTCTATCAGGGAGCGATTCGTAATCAATAAAGCGCCAATGATAGCACATGTAATTAAAATAACATAGCATCCTGAAATACCAAGCATTGATTTCAAGATAAAAACAATGGCTGCACCAACAAGGCCGCCGCCGTGACCAAGTTGCCCTTCATGAAACATATCATATTGAGAATAAGCTTCGATACCAGGTAACTGAAGGTGAAGGATTCCGATGAAGACGAGCCAAAGGAGAACGATCCCCACAGCCTTTGACCCAAGGCGCGGAGTTTGCTTATTCATGAAAGCAATACCCCAGATACCCAGCATTATGGGTATCCCGACCCTGCCACCACCAGCTAACATGGTCAAAAGTCGACTAATTTCTCCTCCAACCACGCCGCTTCTCTCCGAGTACAAAGCCACAAGCCCTAAACAGGCCAGACCAACCACGAAGACTCCAATGACTTCATTGCGTATAGTCTCTCCCAAAGTAACCGCTCTCATATCGACCTTTTTATTTAATTTGCGGCGTTTTGTCTTTTTCGCCACGCACCAATCCCCCAAACCTTATATTTTTTTCATCCTGCCTATGTTAAGTTCCACATTGGCAGGAGTTTTCCTTCATCCCATAAATACATCTAAAAAAGCGACTTTCGCCGCTTATAATCCAAAGAACCCGCATTATGTAGGAGTAATTAAGCTATTTAGTTCTTTGAAGGCGTCCCGAAGTCCTCCAACTGCTTGGATTAAACCAGCCTCGACAGCTTCTTGGCCAATTAGGATGGTTCCGATATCCTGTGCCAATTCTCCGGTCTGGAACATAAGCCGTTCTAATTTCTCTTTACCTATTTGCGAATGGGAATAGATAAATTGATCGATTCGTTCTTGCATTTTCCTCAAATAATCAAATTGCTGATGACCGTTAATGACTAATCCCGTATATCGAATCGGATGAACCGTCATTGTGCCCGTCGGAGCGATAAGGCTTTTGGTACAACTTACGGCAATTGGAATCCCAATACTATGTCCGCCGCCAAGAACTAAGGAAACAGAGGGTTTGCTCAAACTACTCAACATCTCAGCGATTGCCAATCCAGCCTCTACATCACCACCGGCTGTGTTTAAAATGACTAATACTCCTTCAACCTTGGGGTTCTGTTCAACCGCAAGCAATTGGGGAATAAGATGCTCATATTTTGTTGTCTTTGTTTGAGCGGGCAACATTTGATGCCCTTCGATTTGCCCAATAATCGGCAAACAAAAAATTCTCTCAGTAGCTTCTGGAATTTGAACTTGACCTAGTTCTTTAATGGTATCTGTTGGTTCATTCGTCTCTTCCTCTGTTAAGCTAGTTTTATTTGAAAACACTGATCGTTTTACCTCCTTCACATTCGAGAACATCGCTCGCTAATATTCCATTTCTGATTATCAGCGTTTAAAGGTTTCTCGTTTAGTATGGAGGATTCAGTCATAAATAATACTTCTTTGCTCTACTATAAACGATGAATGCAAACCCGTCCAGTGAAGTATCTGAACAAACAACATTTTAAAGCTATTGCTTGACATTATATTCCAAGAAAGCTAAAAACTTATCATTATAATGATACCACTCACCGGACAATTTTCCTAGAATATGACAACAAAGCCCATTGGGGAATCCGCATGGACACATGGCGCCCCAAACACATTCATTCAGGCCATTTGTTTTTGAGTCTTTCAAATCTCCTCATTGGCGAGATAAAGCTTGGCTATTTGGAAATTAACTTTGAGGATTGGGTTAAGGTCATGCCCTTAGTTTCAGGAGCCCAGGCTATTGATGCGGCCAGACCGATAATCGTTATTACGGCACCAATAAGCATTGTTGTTCCGATTCCGTACTCCTTTAAACTATAAGGCAGAGCAAACATAGCGATAAACGTACAAATTTTACTGAAAGCTACTGCGATGCCTATCGCCGTGGCCCGAACCTCCGTTGGGAAAAGCTCATTGGGATAAAGCCATTCCAAAATACCGGGGCCACCCGAGAAGAATGCATAAAGCGAAAAGGAGCCAATGATGATAATCAGGGAAGTAGTTGGGAACAAGCCTAGAGCCAGCATTGCCAAGGACATGATGACAAAGCTTATAAGGCACAGCGAGCGTCGACCGACTGATTCCAGCCAAAACATTGCCGGAATACAGCCAATCAAGAAAACAGCGCTGATTACTACGTCGCCTAATACGGCCATATTTCCCGATCCCAGGCCAAAAGCATCCAATATCTGAGGGCCAAAGGTATAAAGGGCATACATAGGCAGAACCTGAGCTGTATATAAGATGACAATAAATAGCAATTTTTTAAAATAGCCTGCTTCAAATAGTTTACGAAACTGTGTCCTGGCGATCTGTTCATCCAGGATAGGCTCCGCACCAGGGCCAAATATCCTTTTCACAATGACACGCGCCTCATCATGTCGTCCTTTACTCACCAACCACCGAGGAGATTCCGGTGTTCCTAAACGACCTATTACAAGTATTAACGCGGGTATAGCGGCACTCCCCAGCATCCATCGCCAGCCGCCACTCACATCAAGTAAGAAGTACCCTACGATATCCGCCACGGTTGCCCCTACATACCAGACCGCTGCGATAAATCCCATAGACATAGCCCGATACTTGCGGGGTGTAAATTCCACGATTAGGGAGGTTGCTATCGGATAGTCGGCCCCTACGACAATCCCAACTGCAAATCTTAATATGAACAGCTCCAGTTGAGTAGTAATAAATATCTGCATAATTGAAAGGATTATTATCGCGATTAAATCAATGGTGAACATAAGCTGGCGCCCTACTAAATCAGTGACATATCCGAAAACTAACCCGCCAACAAACAAGCCTGCAAGGGCAGATGCCCCAATTAAACCCGTCCAGAAAACATCCAAATGAAGTCGGGGGCCCAATTGAGTGAGTGCCAGCCCGATAATAACCATAATATACCCATCCAGAAAAGGACCGCCGCTCGACATGATGATCAGTTTTTTAAGAAAAGGATTAAATTCTAGATCCTCCAACGTCGTTTCCATATTTCCATCACCTTCCCCTAATCTAGATAACGATCGACCCTTATAAGATTCGGCTAAACACTAAATATAATAGGTGTTTGATGTCCAATAAGAATTCGTATTGTTATACTGACGATTTTCATTACATAATCATGTAACTCTGCAAACGTTGAAAATGGTGAACCAACATGCACAGTGGTACACCATTTTCAAGCATTCCTCAAAGCGGCTGTGATTACGGTTTGACCGCCGTTGCACACCCTCGGGTCTGTTTCTACAGCTCGAATTGTTTGTTGCGATAAGCCTTGAGATATTTGCCACAATAGTCGTCACGGCCGGCCAGTGTCTCCGCCGTGATCAAACTTGCCATCATCATCTTGTCCAAGGGGTTAATAATCAGACCATCTAAGCCTTTGGCAATGGCCATAATCGCAAAGGCATGATTCATGAATTTTCTTCCCGGAAGACCGTAGGATATATTCGACAAACCGCACATCGTATGAACCCCTGTGAATCTCGTCATAATGGCTTCTACGGAATTCATGAATTCTACAGCGAAAGTGCTGTTTACGGAGATCGGTTGTACCAGCGGATCTACATAAATATGATCAAGCGGCAAATTGTTTTGGACGAGCCCATTTATGAGCTTATCAGCAATTCTTAGCCGATCATCCATCGTCTCAGGCATTCCTTCATCACTCATGCATAAGGCCACAACCTTTAAATCTGTGCCGGCAATGACGGGAATCAAGGCATTATAACGATCCTTTTCTAAAGATATGGAATTAATCATCGCAATGCCTTTATGAACGGACAAGGCGGCCTCAATCGCCTTTGGGTCGGGGCTGTCTATACAACAAGGTGCGTCAACAACCTCTTGAACCTTTTTGACAAGCCATTCTAAGTATTCCAGTTCCTTACCGACAAAGATACCTGCGTTAACATCAATGTAATTTGCCCCAGCAGCGAACTCATCCATCGCTACCTTTTGGATGCATTCAGCATCTTGGGCTTTGATGGCCTCTCCCATGGCTTTGCGACTGGCATTAATCAATTCGCCTACAATGATCATTTCGTTTCCTCCCCGTATTAGATCAATCCCTAATTCTCTCTACCTCAATGCCAGAAGCCGCTTACAAAGCTCTACCGCTGAACCGGCGTCCGGAGCATAACCGTCAGCTCCAATAGTGTCGGCGTACTCTTGAGAAACCGGTGCTCCCCCGATAATCACCTTAACTTTATCTCTTAAGTCCTCTTCTTGTAACAACTCAATGATCTCTCTCATAGCCGGCATAGTCGTGGTTAACAGCGCCGACAAGGCAATAATATCCGGTTCGTGCTCAACAATAGCGTCAATGAAGTCTTCAGCAGAGACATCTACCCCCATATTTATCACCGCAAAACCACCACTTTCGATCAGCATGCCGACAAGATTCTTTCCGATATCGTGGAGATCCCCTTTACCGTCCCAATCAGAATCTTCCCATTGTTTTTCTGGTCGGCCGCAGCAATTAACGGTTTAACAATCTCCAGCCCTCCACTCATACTTTTCGCGGACATGAGCACCTCCGGCACATACATATCCCCAGCCTTAAAGCGAACGCCCACCACGTCCATTCCGGCAATCAAACCCTCACTCACAATCTCCAAAGGGTTATTTCCTGCCGCGATAAGACTCTCAACCTGGTCTTTAACCTGATCTCTCTGTCCGGCAATAACACTTTGGGCAAGCTGCGCATAGGTTGCCATGATAAGATTCCTCCTCTTTCCTAAGAATACTAAAACACGCTTTACATCAAGGCCTTTTGGGCAGCGGCTATTATCTGGGTGAATTCTTTTTCAACCTGGTCGCCCAAAGGCGCCGGTTGATGGCTGGCCACCAGATCCTTGGCTTTTTCCTTGGCTACATCCTCAATTTTCTGACTCTTAACAGCCCATTGTTCGAATGTCTGTCTCTGGCTGATGGTCGGTACCCACAGTTCCCCGGAGCGCAGATATTTTCTGGTATGTTTATGACCGAGAAAATTATCGTGGTTTTCTACTATTTCAGCCACAACATCCACTGCCAGGTTATCTTCGTTAACTTCAAATTCCCTTATGGTTCTTTGCACCACTGAAGAAATCTCGTTATCCATGACCAGCATGGTAAAACACTCCACTAAGGCATTATCCAGCGAACCGGCCGAACCAATGATGTCACTGCCGGCCAGCGCCTCCATTAAGGCATTGTAAAGATGTTCATATCCGCTCTGCATATCCGCAGTCTTGGAACTTCCACAATATCCGCCGGGGGCAACGGGGATATGATAGTAACGTCCCAATTGATTCAACCCGGCGGACATCATACCCATTTCCGGCATCGCCCATAATCCGAGACCCGTCCTCATATCCATAAATGTCGCACGGGAGGACATTGTTAAAGGACAGCCGGGCTTGAAAAGTTGGGCCGCGATCACGCCGGCAAGGATTTCCGCATTGTGCATAGCCACAAGACCATTCATGCTCATCGGACCGGTAGCCCCCATTTGTGGACAAGGCTCCACACCTAAAGGCAAACCTGCCTCCACCACATCCAACAGTGCTTCCGCAGGACCAAAGCCATACTCCAAAGGACTGACCGGCGAAACAGGTAAGGTAGCCAAAGGTTTTTCCCTGAGAGCCTTCTCGCTGCCTGCCGCCGCCACCAACAATTCTTTAATAAATTTTAATTCCCGGGAGGACTCCACGCAGATACTCAGGGGTTTGGAAGTACTGCGCAAACAGGTGGCCGTCTCAACCGTCAGAATGATTTCCTGGGGCACATCCCTGGGAAAGAGAGGCGAGATAATATGAACATGGTCCAGAGCATCCGCCAGGCGGGTTATATCCTCCAAATCTTTGAGCAGAGCATCCCTGCGCTTCCCGCTCTCCATATCAATCACGGAGGGAGCACCGACCAAGGTCTGACAGTAAGCTTTTTTACTGCCGATTTCCAATTGATGCAGCCCGTTTCGGCCATAGAGATTGAAAACAGCCGGTACAGTCTTCATCCCTTTGTCAATAACATCCTGAGTGAAAAGAATCCTCTTCCCCTTTTCCAGGCAGCCATGATCTAAAAGCAGAGTCCGAAACCTTTCTGAACTGGTGCTAATTCCCACTTTTTTCAGGAGATCGAGGCTTGCCTCATGAACCTTCAAAAGTTGCTCTTCAGAATAATAATCAAATCTCATCGTTCTACCTCCATTTTCTATGACTTTCCGCCAATTACCCGACTGACATTCCTAAAAGACGTTTTGCAACCTCGACAGCTACCGAAGCATCCTCGGCATATCCGTCGGCTCCAATAGTATCGGCCCAGTTCTGGTTGATCGGCGCACCGCCAATCATCACTTTAACCTTTTCTCTGAGCCCTTCTTCTTGCAGAAGTTCAACAATTTCCTTCTGCCGTCCGACAGTCGTTGTCAAAAGCGCGGAAATTC
Organism: Desulfosporosinus paludis; assembly: GCF_045689965.1. Classification (NCBI taxonomy): domain Bacteria; kingdom Bacillati; phylum Bacillota; class Clostridia; order Eubacteriales; family Desulfitobacteriaceae; genus Desulfosporosinus; species Desulfosporosinus paludis. The sequence continues at coordinate 4,460,569 of NZ_CP144211.1, read as the reverse complement.
CAATGATATCCGGCTTAAACTCCAGAGTTTGTTCAATAAATCGTTGGGCCGGTACGTCGACCCCTAAGTCCAAGACCTCAAATCCCGCCGTCTTAAGCATCATAATTACGATGTTTTTGCCGATTTCATGCAGATCGCCCTGAACGGTTCCCATCAGCACCCGGCCTAGAAATTCTCTTTTCTTACCGGCCATCAGCGGCTCGATTACTTTGATTCCGGCATCCATGGCTTTAGCCCCTAACAATAGATCCGGCAAGAAATAGGTTCCGTTGCCAAACAAGGTACCTACAGCCTGTATTCCTTTAGTAAGGCCGTCATTGATCACAACAAGGGGTTCGAGCCCCGCCGTAATTGCTTTTCCGGTCCATTCTGTTACCAGAGTCTCGTCGCCTTCTCGAACACCCTCCATGATTCTTTGCAAAATCTCTTCGTCAGCCATGATAATTCCTCCCGTTATTCTTTTTTTATAGCGTGTCAACCATCACTTTTTTCCACCGCATATTCTTTTTCCGCTTCCTCCACGATACTTCTAATGGTTTGCAGGATACTAGCTGCCAAGGGCAAGGGAGTGTGATTGTTCAGGATAAAATTGGCCTCGGCGTAGGCCCGTTCGGTCAAATTCGTCTCCCCATCAAGCACCCAGGTTTCCCGCATAGACCTGTCAAACAGTTTGGTATGGGACTGTTCCGCCTTAAAATGATCGAAGGTATGCTGATGACTGACAAACTCACCGCCGGGACCAATCTCCTTGATTATGTCCACAGCCATGTTCCGGTCAGATACCTCAATACCGCCAATAACCTTCCTGATCATCTTGAATATTTCATTGTCCATGACAAACTGGGCGAAGTCGAAGGTCATCCCCATGTCGAGCATGCCCGCTCCGTAGATCAGATTCGCGCCACCCTGGGCAGCGAGGAGACCTGTCAGAGTTTTTTCATGAGCAGCTTGCGCATCGGGTATTTTACTGTCTGCCTACCCACCGGCAACAAAGCTGGGCAGATTATAGTATTGGGCCATTCTGGCTACCGAGGCGCTGATCATCCCCAACTCAGGGGACCCCACCGGCGCCGTGGTGTGCCGCATATCCATGATCGTCGTTGAACAGCCGTAAATGCAGGGCGCTCCTTTGCAGGCCAATTGACTGAGAACGATGGCGCTCAACACTTCTGCGTTGTGTGTGATCAACGTCCCCGCTAAGGTCACAGGTGACGTCGCGCCCGCCAAAGCCATAGAGATAATATTTACCGGGATTCCCGCCCGGGCAGCTTCAATCACCACGTCCGTGCATTCCGGAATCAGCTTGAGCAGACTGGTCGGGCAAACGTTAAAACTAATTAAAGGTCTTTCCTTTAATTGTTCGCGGCCACCGGCTACCGCCGCCGCCATGTCAATCAATTTCCGCGCGTTTCTCACCCCGTCAGCGCCGATGAAAAAGTGCTTGCTGGTATTAGGGAAAATTGCTTCCGCATTATGCAAGGCCTGAACCGGTCCCGGGTACTCCTGGGCCACCACCGCTCGGTAGCTGATATCCATTTCCGAAAGGTAATCGCTCATTTTGGCCGCATTGGCGACATCTTGCTTATTGCTGCGGCGATATTTCCTGGTAACCGGATCGATAACATTAACTCCTTCACCGAAATTAACAAAGCCCACCCGGTTGCTTTCCAAAATATAATCCTTCTTGGGGTCCCTGGCTGCAAGCAAAATAGTACTCGGTGCTGAGCGGACCGCCTCCTCAACAATATGGGGAGGAATTTTCACGATGTCTGACTTGGGGTCCACCTTGGCCCCCGCGGAGCCAAATATTTCCTGAGCTTCCCGGCTGTCCACTCGCACGCCCACATGCTGCAACACATCGAGGGTCGCACAATGAATAGCATAAAGCTCGTCCTCTGAAAAGACATTGACCCCAAAACCGCCCATCCTGGTAAAGGTGGCATGTGCATTTCTGGACATTTTCTCAACCTCCGTTCGAATTTCTTTTTCGATCAGCAACAACTGCCATCTGGCTCTAAAGCTATTGCAAAAGTTATACCAACCCAATACCTTCAAACCCATTGGATTAACTTCTGGCAGCAGCTCTTAAACAGCGGATTTTGCTCATCTTTTTCCCTTAAATTGTTTCCTTTCACTTGATCTCATCTGTCTTATACGCCTTTTATACCGTCAAAAATAGAAAGCAGTGTAGAATTACGTAGCATTTTTTTGCTACAGATTTCTACACTGCTTTCATTCAAAATAGTTTTCTATTTGATGCCCAGTTTGCGTATCCGATAATAGAGGACCTGCCGGCTGATATTCAATTCGTTGGCCGCCTTGGTGATATTACCGCCATGCCGTTTCAAAGCGTTGATCAGCCTGGCACATTCCTGCTCCCTAATCTCCGTAAACACTTCGCCCTGCTTTATTTTTTCATTGCTTATGGACATAGTACCCATAAAGGACTTAAAATTTCGGGGGATATATTTCAGGCTAAAAACAGGTTCGTCCTCCGGAATCATGTTCATCGCCGCTTCAATCCAGTGTTTTAACTGTCTGACATTGCCCGGCCAATCGTGGCTTTCCACTAACGTAAAAATATCCGGAGAAACTTCGCAAATGTTTTTTTTCATTTTGACATTAAAACCTTTCACAAAAAAACGGACCAGGAGATTAATGTCCTCTTTCCGCGTACGCAAAGGCGGGATTTCCAAATTAATTACCGCCAGCCGGTAATATAAATCGCTGCGCAAAAGGTTCTGACGGATGACTTCCATGGGCTCAATATTGCAGGTACTAATGATGCGTACATCGACGGGAATCTCGTTCTTTCCCCCCAGCCGCCTAATTTTTCTTTCTTCCAAGGCGCGGAGCAATTTGCACTGCAGGCCGAGGGGCATGGAATTGATCTCATCTAAAAACAGGGTGCCACCGTCCGCTTCCTCAAATAAACCTTTCCGGTCAATTGCGCCGGTAAACACACCTTTGACCGTACCAAAAATAATGCCCTCCAGCAATGTTTCAGGGATGGCAGCACAGTTAATGGACACCAGGGGTTTGGGGCTGCGACTGCTGCCGCTGTGAATGCTCTGGGCGAACATCTCTTTGCCGGTCCCGGTTTCCCCGTAAATAAAAACCGGTGAATCCGATTTTGCCGCACTTTTAGCCCAAGAAATGCTGTCACGAATACGAACACTGTCACCAAGAATGTGGTCAAAGGTAAAATTCCGTTCTTTTGCCGACGTACCACTGACCAGGACACTTAATAAATCTTGCTGCTCAAGTTTCAAGCTCTTTTGCAAGTCAACGACTTTGCCAACCATTTCTTCGCTCTCCTGCAAATTTCTGTAGACAGCCACTGCTCCTGTAGTTTTTTCACCTTGTTTGACGGGAAAATTATTTCCGGTGACCCGAACATGCTGTCCGTAATTTGAGCAATAGTATTGCACATAATTACCTAAGGACTCTTCCCTTTTTAAACATTTCCCCAGCGTACTGATTTCCGGATCGAAGTTATATACTTCCGGGGTATGTCGGCCCATAATATTCTCGAGTTTTAGTCCGTCAAATTCCAACTGGACCTTATTACAGTAAACGATTCTATTGTCAGAATCAACTACCATCACCCCTTCGTCAATATTATCCAGAATGGTTCTGAATGCCTCATCCAGAAATAACGTCCTTTCCATGCCCTGGTTCTCAGACAGAATAAGCAAAAAATATGTACCGATGATTTCATTGCCGATAGGCAGTGTTTTAAGGCCAATGTTTTTATATGGGTGAAGATTGACAAATGTCTCAGTCCCATAACAATGCTCCTGAAATCCGGGGATGATTTCCGAAATTTTTCTATTCGTTAAAAATGACCGGTCTTTCTGCAATATTTCAGCAAAACGCGGATTGCAAATTTCCACTATCCCTCTTGAATCAATGACAGCTAATCCCTGATGTATGTCTGGAATGAATGCTCCAAACACATCTTTAATCATAGAGCAATTCTTTACCATTAGGCCACCTGCTTTACATCAATTTTCGCTCGCATCAATACATGATTTGCTTTTACCTATTCAGATTCCCCTGCACTTCCTGCCAAAATCGTGGAACAGAGCCGCTGCTACAAGGCATTAAAGAATCTTTATTGGCTTTAAGCCAACATCATACAAGATTATTATATACTAAAAAATAGTGGTTGTAGATAATTTTTAGAATTATCTAATTAGTATTTTTAACTTTGCTTCTTATAAGGAGATTCGTTAAAGCAACACCCTTGATTTTTGTTGAAGCTGAACAAAAACACATTATAAAAACAGACGGTTTAACATAGGCATGTTAAAACCGTCTGCTTTACTGCTAAAGCCCTAAGAATTTGTGTTCTTATTTCTCTAATTGAGATTCAAACTCTTTTATGACTCCATCCATGATACTGATGGCAGCTTCTGATAACGGCGCTACTTTATGCTCCTTTATAATTCTCTCGGCTTCAACATAAGCACGTTCAGTGACATCTTGGCCGCCGGTCAAATCCATCCAGACTTCACGATTGCGCCGGTCAAAGATGTTGGCTATGGACATTTCTCTCATGTGTTTAAAGGTATGAGGATGGGTCATGAATTCTCCCCCGGACCAACTTCTTTTATAATATCCAGGGCTAAGGACTCGTCGCTTAAATCGATCCCGGCAATCACTTTGCGCACCCGGGTAAAGTTTTCGATATCCAGAACAAATTTGGCAAAATCAAAGGTTAGACCGGATTCCAGACAGCCTGCCCCATAAGTTATATTCGCGCCGGACAAGGTGGTCAACAGCATCGTAAGTGAAGATTCGTAGCCGGCTTGAGCATCAACCAATTTGCTATCGGTCTGTCCGCCGTTCCCCCAGAAAGGCAGCTTGTAATACTGGGCTACTCTGGCCAAAGCAGCGCTCAGTATGCCCCATTCCGGCGCCCCTACCGCAGCCATGGTAAAACGCAAGTCCATAATCGTACTGCAGGTGCAGTACATAGTGGGCGTGCCCTTCCTGGTCAATTGAGCCAAAACCAACGTGCTTAGAACCTCGGCATTATGCTGCACCAAGGTTCCGCCTAGGGTTGCCGGCGCGGTTGCACCGCTCAGCGCCATGGGGATGATTGCCACACCCGCGCCGCCTCTCGCCGCAGTGATCGTGCCTTCACAGCACTGTCTGACTAAAACTAAAGGACTGGTAGGACAAACGAAGGCGGTGACAAATGGGCGTTTCTCAAAAGCTTCCCTGCTTCCAGCCACCGCATAGGCCATTTCCAGGACTTTTTCGGCGCTAGTTCCCATACCAAAGGAGAGGAGAATATGCTTGGAGGTATTAGTGACCATAGCTTCAAAATTATGCAGGGTTTGAGCTCTGGGGATTTGATCGCCGGAACACAGTGCCCGCTCCACCATAGGCACCTGGTCATAGTAATCGCACAACAAGGTAGCCTGGGCCAAATCCTGCTTGACCGATCTCCGCACCCTCCTGCTTTTCCGGTCGATCACCTGGACATTCTCGCCAAAAGGACTAACGCCAGTTCGTTTGCCATCCACAGCATAATCATCCTTCTGGTCACGGCCATAAAAAACGATACTGCTTGGCGCCCAACGCAGGCAATCTTCAACCACATAGGAAGGAATCTTCACAATAGAATAATCACCATGTTTCTCCTCCATACAGCCGGCGGCGGCAAAGATTTGCGTCGCTTCTTCCAGCTCAACCTTGACCCCCACATCCCGTAAAATTTCCAAACTAGCGAAATGAATCAATTCCAATTGCTCTTCGGTAAACGTATTTAAACTAAAACCAGACATCATAGGAATACCCGATCTTAATGTTCTCACACCCATCACAATTCTCCCTCTTTACTTAACAGGATTTGACATCGGAGTTCTTCACAGCGCTGCCTTCAATGACCGGCGGTGCAGCTTTTAGGGCACCCCGGTGGAAATCTCCCCAATCATCTGCCTTAATCACCTTAAAGAAACCAACGATGATGATCATAAAGATAAACAGCATGGGTAATGATACCAGAACGCTGGAGGTTTGCACCGCTTTCAATCCGCCGATGGCCATGAGAACCAAGGCCAGGATTCCCAAAACGAAAACCCAGGAAATCCGGTTCCAGCCAGCCGGCTCCTGCTCACCCGTTATTTTCTTGGTGCTCAGGATGGCTAAGGTGTATGCAGTGCCGTTTAATAAGGTAATCGTTGCTAACAGGGTCATTAAGAGCATAGCAAAAAGGAACATCTTAGGAATAGGCAGCGTTGCCCACACTTGAACTACCGCAGGTGCATTACCCAAATTGTTCAAAGTATCTGCCAACTGCGGCAGCCGCTCACTGATAAAAGTGTGCAAGGTGTAATTGCCAAAAACGGCGAAGAAAATCCAGACACCAAACCCTGTTGCGGTTAAAATAGCAATACAAAATTCCCTAACCGTACGCCCTTTGGAAATCCGGGCAAAATAAATACCCATTTGTGAGGCATAGCTGGCCCACCAAGCCCAGTAGAAAATAGTCCACCATTGAGGAAAACCGTTAAAACTTTTGTTGGCAAAAGGTTCGGTGTAAAAGCTCATTTTAAAGAAGCCTTGCATCATATTACCCAAGCCTTCGCAGAAATTATTCAGCATGAAGACTTTAGGTCCGACAAGGAATACAAAAGCCAAAACCGCAAAGATCAACCACATCCGAATGTTGCTGATCCATTTAATCCCTTTATGTAGTCCGCTGTAAACGCAAAGAGAGATGGCGATGATCCAGAAAATGATTAAGCTGACATCCATGGCCATCGTCCGCGGAATGCCGAAAACAGAAACAATCAGTTCGCTGGCCAATGGTGTCGCCAAACCCAAGGTTGTGGCAATCCCGCCCACAATAGAAAGGATCAGCAGAACGTCAATCACCTTGCCCACCCAACCGCGAGTAATTTTTTCGCCCAAGAGCATGGAGGCGGCACTGCTGGCTCTATTCACATCTTTCTTTTTAACCCAGAACATATAAGCGAAGGCCGCGCCCAAGGCACAATACATGGAGTTGCCGGTAAAACCCCAGTGAAACAAGGGATAAGCGGTTGCCCATTGGAAGGCTTCGTAAGAATATGGTTTTACGTTAAAGGGAGGTCCTATAAGATAATAAAATGGTTCAATGGTCGCCCACAAAACTACCGATCCGCCTAAAGCAGCAGTGAAAATCATAGAAAGCCAGCTAAACGTGGAGAATTCAGGTTTTTCACTGCCAAATCTAAGATTCCTGTATTTGCCAAAGATCAAATATAAACAAACTAACAAACAGCCAAAGGTAAAAAACTGATATAACCAGCTAAAATTACCAGTGACAAAGGCAAAAGATTTATCGATTATTTCGCTAGCCCTTTTTAGATTCATACCTAGATAAGCGCAAACCGCCATGATCAAAATAATTGGTGTGAGATACAAGACTTTATCAATCTCCAGCTTTTCCGCGGTTTTCTGGGTATCACTCATCGCCTTTCTCCTTCCATGTTCACGAATTTTCCCTGGCATATTTCTCTTGACCTTGACCTTACCTCCTTTTCCTTTTGAATTTCACTGTCCATCAACAGTACCTGTCATCTGCCTGTAATTTATCGCAAGATTCATGCCACGGAAGATAATCTTTAACATAGACTTTAATAAAATTTCCCAACCTGAAAGAATTGCCGTATCAGGCCATTTTCTTTTATAGATTATCTACTTGATTAATTTCATCACCCTTAGATGCTAGGGTAGTGTAATATAACGAAAAAAAGCGTAGGATATTGTATATTTATCTACAATATCCTACGCTGTGCACCTGATGGCGCCTTTCCCTACGCCTGATTAACCTCTATTTAAATTTTAGTAATTATATTTAAAGTTTTGCCTCCATTAACGCCAGAATTTCAGCCTTTAGCCCACTTGTTTATCATAACTAGCTTCTTCTCAAACACTACTTTCTAATCCGTGCCATGACGACGCGGTCCTTGCAACCAATTGCACATAACATTCTGAGGGGGTGCTACGTGGGTCGAACTTGGTTTAACAGTATCACTTGACTTTTGTAAGGCAGAAACAGTTACATGAGTCAAGTGAACCATAGATAAACCAATATGGGAATTAGGCATTCATTTCATTAATACTGAGATTTCTATAAATCAAATCATTTCGTTTAATAAAGCCAATAGATTCCCAAAATTTGTTTCCTAAATCATTTGAAGCAAATGCAACAAGTGCAACTTTATTTATTTCTTCCAATCTCAATGCACTTAGTGTGGCATTAACCAAAGCTTTTCCAATTCCCTTTCCACGAAAATCAGGGCTAACTGCTGTATGATAAATATATCCTCTTCTTCCATCGTGTCCACATAATATTACACCTATAATCCGATTTTCAATTTGTGCGATATAATTTGTGGTAGGATTTCTTTTCAGAAATTTTTCTATACCTTCGAGTGAGTCATCTAAACTACGCATGCCCATACCTTCTGTATTTGTCCAAAGTTGATATACTTTGTCATAGTCTTCAATTGACATTACCCTTATTTTCATATTGTTTACTCCTTTGAAACAAGTTTAGATATTGAAGCCTCAATATTTTTAAATCTGTTTAAGAGTGGTTCCCTTTGATTGTGCTAATCCATCTTCTACTCCGAGTTGGTAAACGATTTCTAGCCGAATACCTTTCGCTAAATTAGCTGATATCTCATACTCAAGCATGAGTGAAGATGATGGTCCGAGTCGCTCCATTATTTTACGTCCTAATTCAATCATTCTTTCTACGTGTTTCCTATAGGTAGCGTTCTTTAAAACCAACTTGTAAGCGTCCACAAAAATACGTTCTTCAGTCTCAACCATCATTATTCCTCCTTAAATTCGCTTGCCGAAGGAGGTTATTATTGGATATAATTGCAGCATCAGGAATCTCTTCTTCGGAAGCGGTTTTTGGGAAGGAAGTCCGAAAACTCTTGCTGGGGTGTTGGGCTTCCTTGTGAATTTTCTATTACGTCTAGTGGGTGCCTCTTACTAATTGACTTCTTGCAGTTCTATTCTTAGGCCACCAGGTCACCAGGCCATCATGCCTTGGTAACTAAAATATTTCTTCATCCAGAAACCATATTTAATTACTCTCCGCTCCATATCATATCTCACGCCCATTACAAAAAAACTTACCTGTATATTTACCTATCACTTCCATATCCATTCATTTAAAGATCTTTATTTCCAAGACGGACGTCACCTCAAATGAGAACGTTTTATCTATCCATTAGAACACATGTTCTTGTGGCTTGCAAGGGGTATTTTGTCGCTGCATATTGCTTCCGGTGTGTCGAATTACGCATTATTCTTTCTGGGCTATCCTTTTGCAAAGCTTCTAATCTATTTCAAGACTTTCCACTGTCATACCCACTAACTATATTTTCTGGCGCCCTCTGCCCTTTTCTATGGACGCGAGATAATCCTTGCTGATCCCTGATTTAATTGCCCCCCAAGCTCTCTTCCCCTTTTGCGCCATATTCGATGTTGCCGCCTATCCCCACAATTTAACTCGTCCTTATTGTTAGGTACTTTTGGAATATGAACCTATTGCTTTGTCGAATACGCACGATGCGTATCGTACGATGCACATGTCTCACTGCTAAATATCTTTGGGACATTCAGTCGAAACATTGTCTGGAATAGTTATGAGCTTTAAATTACGTGCTAAGTCAATTGAAGTGAGCTAGAATTTTCCGGGTAATTAATTACTGGGAATATTTGATGAGAAGTGCCAAAGAGCGATGCCTCCCGGTCCAGATGTCCCTCGTAATTGAGGTGATCTGAACCTGCATTTCTCTAACTTAATAAATAGATAAACCACAAACAATAGACAAAGGCCCCAGCATTAAGCTGAGGCATTTGTCTATTGTCTATATTGATTTTGGGCCGGACTTTCAACGAGCTAAGGCTTAATTGCCGTCTAGTTATCGAAGCTTGTCTCCTGTATTAGTACCGATACTATTGGACCAGCCTCTGTTCGCTCTGCTTCATAATATATACTGCAGCTTCTGCCGTGTCCCGGATGGATTGTTCCAGCGCAGGGGTTAATTCACGGCCACTTAATTTAATCATATCCACCGCGTATTGAGTAGCCTGTTCCTTTCTTAAATCCGGAGGAAGTTGACCACTATTATAAAGTTGTTGCGCTGAGTGTACGCCGGCCTGTGTTACTTTTAGGACCATATCAATGATATTCTCAACAGGTGAAGGAATGAACGTTTTAAGCGCGGTGTTAGTTTTCTCCGCCGTATCCACGATGGCATCAGCAATCTGCATCTCTTTGCTTGGATCCTTACCTTGTTTAACTAAAACCTGTATTCCGAACATCATCCCAAAGAAACACATTAAACTCAGAATACCAATTAACAAGGTTATCGTTTGAGTATTCATGACTCGTTTCCCCCATTCAAGTATTTGACAGAAGTATTACGCACCAGTTGCACTCACTGCAACTGAGGTATCTCCCCACGTTTTTCCTGACAGAATTGTTTCATTGTGATGCCCGACTGTCCCGCCGCCGATAATGGTCAGATGCTCTGCCTTAAAAACGTCTGCAGGAGGTTTTTGATCATCCAACCTAATAAAAACGGCACAGTTTCCTAATTTGATGGATTCTTTGCGTGCCGCTAAAAGATAATCATCAATTCCAAAGGCCAAAACAGCTTCCTTCACGTCATATTCCTCCTTTTTCTGTGCGTTGACACTTACTCCGAAGTAATCTCCAATTCCCTGGGCAATTGCTAGTGCAGCCTGATCCATCTTGGCCAAGATCGTGGCTTCTTCAGAATTGATAAAGCCGTACTCAACCAACGATGCTGGCATATCCGTCTCTTTACACACATACCACCCAGCAAATCTCAGGCCACGGTCTACCATCCCAAGCTGAGATGCCATTCGGCCACAAATAGCCCTGGCCAGCTTCTCTCCTTCCCCTCCAGGGGCTGAAGCATACACTTCATTGCCAAAAGCGTTTACGACGGCGGAGTTGTTGTGAAAGGCGATGAATACTTTTCCTCCCAAAGTATTAGCCACATTCACCCGATTCTTTAGATCTAGCGTTTCACTGTATGAATCTGAACAGAAGTCTTTGTCCGTTTCCCTAGTGAACCTTACCTGGAACCTGCCAGTTGGCACTAGATACGCCGCTGTTTTTTGGGCTAACATTAGAACGTTATTTTTTTCTTGTGTTGTCAAACCTACAGCTCCCGGATCTGCACCACCGTGGCCGGGATCGAAGATTAAATCAATTAAATCACTCACGTTAACACCTTCTTCATTTTCCAAATAGATTCGGTAGAAATTCAGGGTTTACGTTATGGCCTATCGCTGCAAGTGTAACGATAACCGCCAAAGTCACTGTTCCCTTAATAACCCACTGTCCGCCTGGGGAATTCCAGAACCCGTTAGCCTTTTCCGCATTTTCCTGGGCTATCTCCAGAGAAGAAACTCGTTTTTCCATTGTTTCCAAAGCCTTTGTTGAGTTCTCTAACAATTGCGTCAGTTGGCCTACAATAATCTTTAAGTCTGTAATAGTCTCGGAATGAGCGTTTATCCTCTGCTCTGCTGTCTCCATCTGCTTGTCCAGCCCTTTGTGCGTTCTTTCGCAGGCTTGCTCTGTTACTGAGTTTTCCGCTGTCATAGCCCCGTCTCACTCCTTTTTGGGCATAAAAAAATGGCCAAAAAAACAGCCCTAATTCAAAGGCGTTTGCTTCATTTAATGCGTCTACTGTACATTTGAATGTTACATTTTTGCCTTCATCTGGCTCAATTGCTTTAACACAATGATCCTTGTTAATTAGATTCAACAGATCACAAAGAAAATTACAAGTGGACAATCTTTCTTGGCAAGATGTTCCCCCATCCACGAAGCCATAGTCTCGTCAGGATCGCCGTCTAAAATCGTATTATAATCGGTCTATAGATGTTATTAACTATATAAGGTATACCCTACTCTGCAGGTAGCATCACCAGTAGGTGAATTGTTTTTATAAAGATTGATATAGAAGCCTGTTTTAAAATTGATTCTAGTCGTCACTGGTACAGTAGACGAGACCCCAGCACAATAATATTTCTCAACTAAAGCAGAAGAGTAAATAGAACCATATAGAACGCCATCCACATATATATCACATACTCCGGACACTACAGCATTTACGTTAAGATAAACTCGTGCCCAGTCAATAGTACCTTTACCTGTGACAGAAAGCACTGTAGTGGGTATTGTACCACTATTGGTATATACAGGACTGATATAAGATTTCACAGACATTAAGACTCCCCCTATGATTAATTGGAATAACCCACCTGCCCAGATGCAGTACCAGCAGTCGAGTTGTTTTTATATAGATTTACAACGAGGCTAGTTGTGAATCTAATGTTTACTGTTGTAGGAGTTGAGCCACCACCCTCTCCATACAAGTAAGAATAAATACCAGCACCATTAGCACCGAAGGTGGTAAATAGAGTACCATCAATGTATATATCCATTACACTTGAAATTGCACCACTTACACTAAAGTAAGTGTTGGCCCAGTCAAGTGTTCCAGGACCAGCAACGCTTATTACCTGAATCGGAGTGATCGTTGCATTTTGAACAAGAGCACTCACTTTAGAGCTATAAAAATTTTGTGGTATTGCCGATCCTGCTATCCCAAGAATACTTGTTCCAAAAACAATGTTATAGGGCTGAAAATTACCATCATCTACATAAGAGGCAACCGAACCATCATAATACCCAGCTTGTGGCCTAACATATATCCTTCCAGCCCCAGTGCCTGCGATACTATTAGCAGGGCTATCTGCACTAGAATGGTTAGGCATTGAACCTGCATATTTATTTCCATCGCTGCCATAAAAATTTAATCCATTAAGAACATGTCCTACCGTATCAACAGTAGTGTCAGACACATCTACAACTGTAGACTTACCTGACACTCCAAAAATACTTATCCCTTTTTTAATATTCGAAGTTACTAAGTTCGCATCACCAGCTATTGTTTGCGCACCAGAGAGATACTCCCCTGCGGCAATTGTTTGCGCTGCTGTCCCAGGCGTATATGTCTGTGCAGACTTACTAGGCATGGTTCCTGTAATCTGTCCAATATCTACTGTAGCTGTTGCGCCATTTAATAGTTGCGCTGCTGTTGCATTTCCTCCACCTCCTTTACCCTGTACAATAAAATTTCCTGTGGTGGAGTTGTAGCGCATAGAGTAAATGATTCCTGCCTTTAAACCTCCGGAAGTAATTGCGTTGCCAAGGGAATCTAAAATTGTTTTTGCACCCAATCCATTTACATTCAGGGTTGATGCTCCCGTAGAATTGACATTAATCTTTATGGCCACGGCGATCCCGTCAACATAAGACGTAGGGGCAGGATTCAATGCTACAATATAGGTATTAGCGGCACCGGTAGCTGCCGAATAAGGTACGTGGTTCACATTATCCGCCAAATGTGCAGTAACGGTAGTTTGATCGGCCTTACTTGCTATTAGGTTAGTCATTGTGGTTGCAAAATTCGGGTCATCGCCAAGGGCATCGGATAATTCTTTCAAGGTGTCTAAAGCCCCAGGAGCAGCCGCAACAAGTGCAGCTATTTTTGTATCGGTATATCCTTTTGAATTCGTTTCAGCAGTGTTCGCCTTGGCCTGTGCACCTATCGGTGTTTCTTTAGTGGCTATAGCTGCATCAATTAAATCCATGTTCGTATTGATAACCGTTATATCAGCATTATCTGTTAAAGCAGGCTTAACTAAGTTCAAATTTGTTGTTAAGGTTGACAATTATATCACCCTCCCATTTATTATTCCGTCCCATGTACCGGTCTTTACGGTTGCCCAGGTTGTGGTTTTCACCTTGCTCCACTGGGTGTACAAAAAAGTGTAAGTAACTGCTAAATGAGCCGGCTTAATTTGGTTTATAACATCCTGTAAATCGGATAAATTTGGCGGAATACCTATAGTCCCTACGAACATGACTTCAAAGGAATAGATACTTGGATGCTCGATGACAGCCACCTTACCGTTGCTGAAACTGCCGGCAACATTTTGAATCAGATTTACCGTTACGCTCCCTGAACCCCTTAGCTTGGCAGTGACAACAGTCCTCCGGTAATTTATATCCTTGCTGTGATCCGTGCTAATTCCGAGTAAACTCTCCCAATTGTCCAAGCCCCATGTTGCTGTATTTACGAAGCATTGATTTACGATATCTTGAATGGAATTATCCAAAGTATCTATTTCCAATTGTTCTGCATTTAGGAGAGTTGAAAAAATCCTGGTATTGGCTATGGCTGGTGGTAAATAATCCTTAAGGAGCATTTACTGTTACAGTTCCTATCGTTGCTATTTGCTCGCTCCCGATTGTTACATTAGCTGTGCCACCATTCACGGTTAATGTGTTGTAATCGGTCACTCCTGGCGTGGCTAAAATTAAGGAGCCTATGACTGCGAAGCTTACATAGTTCTGTTTGAAGGCAATCTCTTTTAAATAATTCCAGATCTCAGTGATCACCGCTGTTTGAATCTGCGCCTGTGTATAGGCGGTATTTCTCACAACATTAACACTTATGTTTATCGGCAGGGCAGCTGCACTTTCATAGGTTACTATTACCCCTATAGGCCGTTGGGATTCTACATAACCACTTAGCTTAGTTAGTAATGGATCTGAAAGAGGCTGCATGTTGCTGTCAATGGCACAGACTTTGACAGTACCGGCACCGTTCCACAAGGGAAATACTTGCGCTCCTCCTATACCCGGAACTTGCAATGCCCACTGACTATAATGGGCAACATTGCCGCTGGTCGGGGGGGATTGAACTTGAATTAAAAGTCTTTGAAGTAGCGCTTCATCTGTTTCAACATCGTTCCCCCCGATAATAGGACTTAAGTTATTGACCCCTGTGATTCCACTTATGACTGTTGGGATCTGCGTTATTGTTGCAGCGGGTACATTGTAAGCAATGCCAACATTGACGGCTTGAATATTTATAGTTGCTAGGCCCCCAACAATGACTCCCGGCGCTGTCGTAGTGTACCTCAATCCCCCTGGCGTTTGAACTGTTGTACCCAGAGGAATAGGCGTTGCCTCCGTGCCGGTAAAGGTTGCTTCACCAGTCGCGGCGGTACCGGGTTTTCTAGTTAGTCCAAATTCACCACACCTTAAATCCAGCTGTGTTGAATATCCATTGGCAGCCGCGCTTTGAGCGAAGACCATATTAAGGACTTCGTCAAGTTGCATTTCACTTTGAGCAACCTCTTGGCTTGCTGGAGAAAGTGCGTCATAAATCAAAGAACCTTCTGATTTGTCTATATCAGAAGGAACATTACCCAGCATCCTATTTAATATCGTCGAACTTGTCTCGCTAAACATTGATGTTTTCCTCCCCATAGGTCGTTGTTACGGTAAAGCCAACATCCATCTTACTGCCATCGATACTTATGTCGATATTTTTAACACCTGTAATGTATGTGTTAATGAGCAATGATTCTTTCAGATACCGTTCCAGCTCGGATCTTAAAGCACTAACTGAAAGTCCCTGGCCGATTAAAGATCCTAGTTCATTGCCGTAACTTGAGCTATAAGCTCGATACCTGTTTTTCGGAGTGTGCAGGGCTTTCCATATCCACACCTTAACTGCTTCCTTACCCATGACAATCACATTTTTCCCATTAACCAGCAAAAAATCATTCCTATCAAAATCCCATGCGTATTCCTTAGCAAGTGGTAAATCAGCCGAAGCAATCACTGTCGCCTGAATGAGGTCGCTCACATTGATAGTTTCCGTTGGAAATATACTCATGGACTCACCACCTTTGCCAATATGATGTAGGTCTGCTCGTCCAACGTTGGGATTAAGGCCACAAGATCATCAACCCTCAAACCATCCGTAAATTTGATTTCTCCATCAGGCACCCCCACGCTGGTGACACTTCCCTCCGTTGTGCTTCCGCTGGCCGGAGTCGTTGGAATATTGATTTTCCGTTCATAGTTCGGCAGTACATAATCCGCAGCCAAGAGATTCTCCTTTCCGATTTGCAAGTCTCCCAGCTTAAGAGTTAGCGGATTAAGAGAAACAACCAAACCTATCTGGACATAGGGTGTGTTATTTTTACTCCCTTGAGTTCTCATGTGGTTAAGGAGTGCGCTGTATGGGTTTCTCACTTGCTAATCCCCCTTACTGTCCATCTGATTTTTAAAGCTCAGGTTTAAAGACATCGTGTATTTGCCCGTGGCAGGTTCCCAAGTGTGTGTATCTCCCTCAATGTACATCACCGTGTTTTGTAACGTGCTGACATAAAATATTTTACTGTTTACGGCATAACCGGTTCGGCAATCCCAATTTCCTAAGGCAGAAATGGTTACATCAGTCTGTAGGTCTGTCAACATTCCATTGGCAACTGAATCACTGTCTTTGTCGGCCTCTTTGATGTAATTTTCTTGGATTAAGCCATATTCATTGATCCAACTACTGTTGCAGACTTCTCCGACATAATTATTTTCACTGTCGTAGATTTTCACCTTGTTAACCATGCCATCCAACGTATCCTTGTAACTGGTGCTTAAGACGTTATTATTCGTGTCGTCAAATTGGGACCTTAGAGTGTAGTTGGTCACCACTTTACCCTTTTCGATGACACACAGCTTTGCGCCGTCCATCACAGGAATATACTTTTTACCATTTGTTTTAGAGGCTTGAGTGTACATTTCCATGATAGCTTCATAACCTGTTTTTTGAGCTAAGAGTCTATTTACCTTAATTCCGGTGCTCGCAATATCCCCAGTCTCCACTCCTAGTTCAAAACATATCTGGCGAGTTGCATCTTCTGGCGTAATGTTAACGAAATTATAGGTCACCTTGGATTTGGTTAGGTAGATTAAATAATCATAAGCAGGAAAGGTTAGTTCCTCGGAATCAGAATTGATTTCTCTGTCCCAAGCTAAACCTCTGAATATTTCTTTGCCATCCATTAGCAGCCAAACCTTTGTGCCTGGTCTGATTTGTGCTCTCGGCTGACTCCTATCCCAAATAGGATAAGCGAGAGCGATGTCTAATTTTCTCGCAACCTGTGCTTTGTCCCCGGTGCTGCTTATGCTCTTAATGGCATTGGTTATATCTCTTACGACCCCGTTGTAAAGACTGTAAAGTTTAATCATAGTTCTATCCCACCCTGCCTATCAAGTTAGGGTTATTGTCCTGTACTCCTTTAGGTTTAGACTAAAATATACATCTCCTGTTCCGTCATGCTCACCATATTCAAAGTCTTCTATGGTACATTCTGTATTGATTGCTCCGGTTACCAGGTACCTAATTGGTTTCCCACTTAACATCCATTTTTCGATCAGATCTGTACACTCCTTCGGTGTCGGTAAAGGGCTATATTGGCAAAAGCTATACGCATGGTTAGGGAAGAAGGATTCTATTGTTGGGATCTCGGACAATTTCGCTTTTCCTATAAAACTCACTTCACCGATACCTTCTACGATAGCAGTGCTGTTATTTTGAGACCTTTTAATCGAATATGTCGGTGGAGGAACGGGAAGTTGTAATTTTTCATCACCCTGGATTAGCCAAAATTCCATTGCCATATCCCCCTTATCTAAGCCATATTCAGTGCTGTTTCGTTGATCTTTAGCAGCAGCGCATTGGCGATCTTATCAATGTCCGCTTCTTCGCGAACTATAATCGTATCTGCAAGCTTTGCGATAGAGAGACTTTTCCCGTTTGACTTGCTGCTCGCACTCGATGAACTTCGGGTGCCGTTGTAAGGGTTTTCGCTGGCTCTTTGCACTCTCTCGCCTTTGTGCAGCTCGGCAATATATCCGTCAAAGGGAACGTAATCAAGGCCGTTCGCATGGCTACCCCTTACTGCTTGCATCCCATCAGCCGTGCTATTGCCTGAAGTGTCTAAGGCAATCTTGCCTATCAAAGGTATATTACCGAAGCCTGGGATATTTTTAAGAGCTCCAATTAAACCATTAATTAAATCGATGGCTCCGTTTACACCCATAATAAATCCATTTTTAATTGCTACCCCGACTTCGCTAACCTTTGTCTTGACTGTGTCAAAGTTATTGTAGAGCAAGATTAATCCACCAATTAGTAGACCGATACTTAATATAATAAGACCGATCGGATTTAGATTCATTGCAAAGTTTAAGGCTGATTGTGCGGCAGTTACTGCAATTGTTTTCAATTCTATTGCCCCCATCACGACTTTATAAGCCCCAAAAGCAATAGCTATCCCTTCAATAAAGGGCTTTAATGTTGACCAGTTTGTTTTGAAAAAGTTATAAGCAAGTGCAGCCTTATCCATTACACCGCCAAGTATATCCACGATAGCGGGTAGGCCAACCGTGCCCATCCACACAAGACCAGGCTTTAGGAATTCAAAGGTATTTTTTAATCCTGTCCCAACTTTTACAAGGAGTTCGCTTATCTTTGGAAATCCTACGTTAGTAATCCATGCAATAGTTGGTTTTGACGCTTCAAACGCATCTATTAAGTGCTGCTTCAAAGCCGGCAACTTACTTACTGCAAATCCTATCCCATCGGCTATCTTAAGACCAAGCTTTTCAATTTGAGGGCTGTATTGGTCAATAAGAGCAATAACACTCTTCATGGCTGGTTTAAGTCTTTCCAACATTTTAAGACCTGTATCCTGAATCAATGAGCCTGTTTTTCCCACGACTGCACTCACAAGACCTGTGCCAGTGTCTGCTTGCTCCGTCGCTCCACCTTTAAAGGAGGGGCTTAATTTTTTATCGACAAGCATACCGAAAGCCGTCTTGGTATCCGACTCCGACATGTTGTCATCCTTACCTTTACCAGCATAACTTTTAAATTCATCCTCGCTTACCTTAACGCCAAATTCCTGCAGGCCATCCATTGATCCATTTTTGGCGCTAGCTAAGGCCTCCATAGCCTCGCTGATCGTTTTCCCAGGATTTAGGGCAGCCATATCCTCAGAGAGCTTTACTAGCTCCATTGCTCCTTTGGTATCTCCACCCGTGACGCTTACGGCACTGGCTCCGGCGCCAACAACGTCTGAGGTTAGAATATGTGTGTCATTGGAGTTATTTCTTAAATCCTTCATGAAATCGGCACTTATGCCCGCTACATCAGCAGCACTCTTACCAGGATTATTTACACCTATAGAATGTTGTACGGCTAATTGCTGATCTTCCAGTGTCGCACCACTCTTCATGACAGTTGAAACTCCGTCCCAGACCGCTGAGCCTACTGTCATAATCCCTGACGCCAGAGGTTTAAGCGCTTCAAATTTGCTTTTTATGCCCTTTACGGCATTGCTTGCTTCATCCTTAACACGAACTACAGGAGCTACGGCTTGGTTGCCCAGTTCAGCTGCCTCATCTCGGATTCTTCGTATTTCTCCGGTAGCGTCGTCCTGTACCGCTGCCCGAATCACAATTCTATCCTTCAAAGGCTCAATTGAAGAGCGGATCCTCGATATACTTTTGATAGCGGACGCCGTATCTATCCTAACCTCATTGCGTTGCCGGGCCATTCTTTCCAGCGCCTTGCGCGTTGTTTCTACATTTCGGCTAAAGACTGACAGCTCACTTCTTACCCCTTTTAGCGTGGCGCTCATATTATCTCTAAGTGTTAATGTAGCTCCAATAACGATATTTCCTGCCATGCTCTCACCCCCTTAAAGACAAGGGTCACTTGGCTAAATAAACCAAATGACCTTGCTTCCATTCCTCTGCCTTTTCTTCAAACGCTAACTTCATGCTCGCTAAAAGGAAGAACTTTCCTTGATTGGATAAATTCAAAAGGTAATCCAGCGTGAATCCTTTCTGCAAATAATAGTGCATAAAGTACAACTCTGAATTACCTTTTATCAGTTTTTTACATCTTCGACAACACTTACGGAATCAGTGCCATATCCAGCGAATCCAATGATTTCTTTGGCAATGGAATCGATTTCGCCAGAGTCTAAGATTTGATCCAGTACCTCGTATCCGGTAGCATTGTAGGCGGCTTGTAAAGCTGTGTCCTTAAAACTTGGTTCAGTCACGCACTCATACACTAGGTAGGAGTTTCCAGCGCCTTCTCCGATCTCATAGCTGTCAAGAACCGCTGCCCGGCTTGGTTTAACAATCGTTACAGTTGCATTTAGGGATTTAACATATAACTCTCGAGTTTCAGCCTTTCTGGCCTTAATTTTATCCGCATTTGCGATTAAATCAGCAATGCTTAATTTTTTCTTAACTTCCATAGTAACATTCCTCTTCTTCTTTATTGCACGTCAATCGTGTCAATGAAGTCGGCATCATCGGCAGTGAATCCGAATTTGTATTCATCTTCGCCCTTCTTACCGTTTTCGAATTGCATTAAGGTTAATTCGTCAAACCATACGTTTCCTATAGAAATACGCTCGGATTGTTTCCCAACCGTATCCGGATCTTTTAGTTTTCCTACAAGCGTACTGCGCGGATCTTCACCTTTTTTCCAAGCTTCCAGCAGATTCTTCTTTCCTCTGCTAAATACCTTCTTGACCTTCATAGACCCTTCACCCTTTAGGCCCACAAGTTTCGAATCCTTGTTCATGCCGATGACGACATCTTCCCTTTCGGCAGTTACCTTGGCCTCAAAGCTTTCTAATTCAAATACTAACTCACCGTCCCACCAAACCTGACCCCAGGAACCATTGATTTGATTATTGCCTCTAATTTTTGCCATGAGTTATCCCTCCTATACAATTAACATCGAGAAATCCAGGTCTTCCATAGCGTCAAGCGGGCTGCCGCTTGCTTTAATAAAGACTTTACTTCCCGTGTTGTATTCCTTGATTTGCGCAGTCTGCAAATTTGTGACATCAACGCCAATTGACTGCAGGTATTCAGTTTGAGCATCAACATCGATTTCGGCTACAGCGTCAAAATCCGGGTCCAAAACCTCATCTTTTTGCAATCCTTTGAAATAGAGATTGATATAGGCAATAAACAGGACCTTGTTATCGTAGAAATTGTTAACTTTACCAACATATTCGTTTTCAAATGCATCCCGAATATCGTCGCGGATCAGATCAATGGCTTCCATGATTTTGATCTTCTTAAACTTGGCTCCTTTTGTTGCCGTTGTAGTGGTTAGACTGTTTACACCTCTGCCTATCTTGATATGCTCACCGTCATTGACCAAGATAAGCTTTCCGGCGTCGATGTCATCATCTGGAGTGGCTGTTTCAGTGATGCTGTCAACTTCAGGCAAAACGTAATAGGTCGAGCTTTGGATGAAGGGCAGACCGGCTAATATCCCTGCGATTCTGGCGCAATAAGCCGCTGTTGTATAAGTTGCTTCACCGACTTTAATGCCTGTTCCGGCAAAGTTTATGACCCCCTCATGGTCCGAAATACTGTTCGGCAATACCGCTTTAAACGTCTTTTTGTCGGTATCTCTCTGCGACTTGATCCAAGTCGATACCGTAGCAACGTCACCTTCAGCTATTTCGGGAACCGCGAGATAATTCCATTTCTTATTGATTAATCTTGCTAGCACATCGCTGTAATCCACAACTGCCGCATCGATTCGTTCAACGATAACCTTTGTCGGAGCACCCAGAAAGGTCTTATTGATATAATCCAGGTTTGCAGCTGTCCAATCCAAAGGATCGATCTGGGTGGCATCCGTATAGATTTTCGTGTCGAATGTGCTCCTTGTTGAGTCCTTCAAGATTAGGGCGACAATACCTCTCGCGCTTCTGGCGATTGCAGTTGCAGCTAAGGTCTGAAACTGGATATTTATTTCAGGCAATCCCATAGTTTTTATTCCTCCTTGATTTCTAATTCTTGCATCAGTTCTATTTCTCCCTCGGTATAACCCAAGCTTTCGTCAATCTCGGTCATCATTACCCACTGGCTATTGACTTCTTCCTCATCGACGTCATTTAAAAATTCCAGGTCAAACTTGAATTGTAAGACGTTGTCGATGATTTGATGCCTCTTATTCTTCAAAGTAATGGTCCGATCTCCTATTTTCAGGTTATTAAAAAAAGCCATGTTTAACTGGTCAAGCATTTTTAGGTTAGCCAGATCTGTCTTTTCTGCTGAAAAGTAATGGATATTGACCGTTAGAAGTTTTTCTTCGTAGTCGATATAAGGTGTATCGCTAATGGGTATCATTTGGACAAAAAATGCAGGTGGTTTGAACCCACTCATTTCCTCATTGGCGACTACCTTCACAGTACCGACATTTAGCTTCAGGACATCAATTACAGATTTCTTAATATCAACGTATCCGATCATAGTTCTAATTCCTCCAAGGTCCGGCTGATGAAGACGTTCAACTCACCGCTAAATTCAGTCTCCTTCTTTATCATCGCCTTCTCAAGCATATGGACACCAGGAGAAAAACCATATTCCCCGTCCTGATTTACAATTCTGTGCCCATTTTCGTTTACGTAGGAAAGAGGGGCATGATTCGTCACTGTCGATTCAATGAAATCTGCAGACGCTCCTCTTTTGCTTTGCGTCGCTGTTTTCCAGTGTGCCTTTGTAACGTCATCTGGAGTGTCATGCATGGCTTGAGTTTTGACGTCATTGGCTTGTTTCTGCATGAACCTTTTTGCTTCAGCAGGGTATGTCTCACCAATGACCCTGGTAAGATATCTCTCAAACTCGGTTAATCCTCTGATTTCAAAACTACTCATTATAAACACCTTCTTCTATCAGGGTGCAAAATAAATGAGTTTCGATGTTCTGCTCTTTGTCGTTGACGACGTGGTCTATGCTGTAGGATTTCTCTTGGTAAACTACACGCATAGCCGTATCAATATCTTCACGATACCTGATTACGATCTCGCAATAGATATTTTCAACGTTTTTTTCTGCTTTTAGTGGTTCATCGATCTTTATATAACTCTTGAGAAAATGAGCCCAAACCTTAGCAAAAGATTGCCATTGCTTCATCTCTTCGCCGACTTCATTTTCCACTCTGGCATAGTTCTGAATATCAATCTTTTTGTTAAATTTTACAGACTTCATACCGGCACCACACTATTCAAATAGAGAAAGGCATCCCGGACATTTTCAATCTTTGTGCGTTCATCCGGCGAATAGTCGTCGTAGGCTAATCTCATTTGCATGACCATCGCCCACTTGACTGACTCTGGAACTTCTGAAGCATCGCCGTAGCCGGCGACAAACCGAATTCTCACGGCATTGATCGGTTGAAGGGCGGTTGAGGGCCATTGTTTGTTATAGCCCAGGGCAATTCGATTCACAAGGCTATCCGTGTCTACGATGTAGTTTTCAGCATCGAAGATGTATTCCGCTCCGTCTGTTCCATAGTATTTAACGCTTACAACGCTTTGAATGGGAGAGAAGCTCGTGAATTCGATATAGTTTTCACTCGGAAAACTATCCAACACCAACTCGATCGTTTGAGTGATATACCTGCGTTTCTGATAACCTTCGCAATACTCACGGGCTTGGGTTATCAGGCTGGTTATAATCGCATCATCATCATCCCCACTAATTCGCAGATGGTGTTTCGCTTCCTCTAGGCTCAGGGGTTCCATTGCTGGCGGTGTAATTACCTTCAGTCCCATTTACTTCACCTTCTACCTTTGCTAACTGAATAAAATTTACAACTTCTTGTGGGTTCCCTGGCCAACCTTTTCCAATGCCATAACCGTTTGGGGTATAGGCCTTTTATCCACCCACTGGGCGATAAGATTAAATATAAAGCTGTTCGCCTCATGTGCTTATGATGATAAATAGTAAAAACAGCCACAAACTGCATGGCTGTTTTTACGCTGAGTATGGAGCTCGCCTTAGATGCACTGCCTCCTTCAAACCAATCTATTAGTTTTTGGCTTGAGCTTGATAATGTTCTTAAAAAGCATCTTTCGATGGTGTTTGTTATGATTCCCATTTTTCACCTCCTTTCCAGAGAGCCGAACCATATGAGAACGATTCATTGGCAATCCACGCTGAGGCAGGATTGGTTTGCTTTTTCCCAGATGACATCTTTTATGTCATGCTTTCGGCAAGTGCGTTGATCATTAAGAAGTTATTTTTGCTCTCATACAGATTGTCAGTGTCGGAATATGTGAAACAAGTTTATATCTGACACAATTGAAATCTTAGTACCTGGGTATCATTAACGATTGCCTTAAGCAGCTATAAACTAATTTCTCCTTTTGGAGCTGAAACAAGCTCTTTTTCTTTAATCCAGCATTATCCCTTTATTCGTCCTCATCATCCGATCAAAAACTTCAAACCTCTTTGTATCCTCATACTTAATCTTTGGTGGGGGTTTAATCGGTTCTTTTTTAGGATTCGTTTTCTTTATCATTGTTCTCCCTCCTATTCCCCCTAAAAGAGTCGAAACTATAAGACTTTTGATCAATAGAGTTTAGAAAATCTTGATCATCTGATACAAATCAAAAAATTATCTTGAGGCAAATGTCTTTTTATAAAAAGATACATGAGTCCAAGTAATGAGGCTTGTCCATGAAATAATACCTTCCGAAGGTTTCTAACAATAAAATAAAAGCCCCCCTTACGGACGACTTTCTTTATAACATAATACCATGGATTTTAGGTGGAAATCTGCCAACTCACTGCCATGTTACTGCCAGATTTTCTTAAGCACTTAATTCGGATCATCACCAAAAGCATTGAACAATTCACTCCCCTTACCTAATTGATTGTGGAGTCCATACCATGAACTGTCGATAATAGCATAACAAAAGCCGCCCTTTCGGACGACTTTCTTTATAACATAATATCATGGATTTAGGGTGGAAATCTGCCAGCTCACTGCCATGTTACTGCCAGATTTTCTTAAGCACTTAATTCGGATCATCGCCAAAAGCATTGAACAATTCACTCCCCTTACCTAATTGATTGTGGAGTCCATACCATGAACTGTCGATAATAGCATAACAAAAGCCGCCCTTTCGGACGACTTTCTTTATAACATAATATCATGGATTTAGGGTGGAAATCTGCCAACATTTTGCCACATTACTGCCAATGAAATTCTAAGTAATTAATGATAAAATTAAGCAATTCACAAAAATCCCAACTCCTCAAAACTTAATCTGCTCTCTCTTGACGTACCCAAACATCTGCGCTGCCAAAATTATAAGTTCATCCTTCATACGATAATAAGATCTCACTGCCACCATAATTTCTCCAGCTATCCAAAAATCTTTATTAAATCTCTGGAGATACTTAAGTTCAATTAGCTCCCTTTCTCTTGTCCCCAAGGAATTAAGAAAAGTATCGACCTCTTGAATCTTCAATATCAGGTCATTTATTTCAATTTCAAGTTCCAATCGTTTTGTACCATATTCTCCGGTTTGATCACTTGTACTTCCGATGGAGTGACCATTGCTTAAACTAATCTGAGCCGTATTGCTGGGAAATTCCCTCTCAAGCCGGGCTGTAAGGATTTGCAGCCGCAGTTTATCTTGAGTATAAGTGGTAAATCTGCGGACTGTTTTTTGGTACCACACCGGCTTCTCTCGTTTCTTCTTTTCCACTGTAACTATTTTAGTCTCATTAAAAGGCATATCCTTAATTCCTTTGAAATTCCTCCACTCCATTTCAGGGAGTTTTATTTCGTTCATATCTAATCCTCATTTCTCAAATTATTACTAGTGAACGATTCACACGTTCAGGCCCGATCAAAGATTCGAGTTTAGTCAAATTTATAGTATAATCAGGTTAAGATATTTTCTGTAGAGCTTCCGTTGGCGCGGAGGCTTTTTTTGTTCGCGTTTCCATAAGACCTATACTCATCATTGTAAATAATGTTCAAGATATTCATGCCACACCAGCCATCTTGAGATTGATTACCCTAGCCAATATTGCGGTCTGTTTTTTGTCATCTTGATAAATCCCCTCCCATTGTGTAACCATATTTTTAATGGCTTAGGCAGATACTGCTGAGTTTAGCAACGTAAATGGGAAATAGTATTTATCTCATTTCTTCGGCGGTATTACTAAAAATACCGTAATCACCTCTACCTCAGGGATACTTCATAAAACAAATACCATTGATCTTATTGGCAGAGTGACCACTGCTATACCTGTTTATGCTGCAAAACTTTCGATAAGAAGTATTTTGCCCCCTTATTTGGTCTTTCACGGAGTCAAGCTCAGGGTATTTTCTGAGTTTCGGCATTTTAGTGCACCTCCTATTCTACAATGCGTTTCTCAACAATTTCATTATAGCATCCTCTCGAATTGTGTCAATGAGTTTCGCAATAAATTCTATGTATTTTCCTGTGTGGTTATTGCTTTTATATACATTTAGAAATATAATAACATCTGAACAAAGAACACAAGGGGATGATCTTGATGAATGATTATTTCAACAAGGATCTGTTTAGGCAAAGACTTTTAGAAACTATGAAAGACAATAGCGATACTACTTATAGCTTGGCGAAATACTTACATTTGAGTCCTTCGGCAATATCTCGCTACACAACAGGTGACATGGCTCCAAAAATCCCTACAGTCCAAGCGATAGCTGATAAGTATGGAATAAGACCTTCTTGGCTAATGGGAATTGATGGCGAAGGCAAGTATCCAGAAGCAACGGAAGCAGCAAAGAGAATTCCTATTTTAGGTGTTATCGCAGCAGGAGTACCCATTCTTGCTCAGGAAAATATTGAGGGTTTCGAATATGTACCCGAGAACCTTGATGTAGATTTTTGCCTGCGAATTAAAGGAGATAGTATGATTGGAGCATACATTTTTGATGGGTCCTTAGTCTTTATTCGCCAACAACCCGATGTTGAGGCAGGAGAGATCGCAGCTGTTTTAATCGACGGACAAGATGCCACTTTGAAGCGTGTTTATAAGATTAACGGGGCAGTTATTCTTAGGGCAGAAAACCCAAACTATCCCGATCAAATATACACCAAAAAAGAAATGAGAGATGTTCGTATCCTTGGTAAAGCAATACGTTATATATCCGAAGTAAGATAAAGATGGCGTGCGTAATTAAAGCGACCCAATGAAACGTTCCGTACAACCATATTTATGGATCAAGATGTAACTTGTTAACAGACCTACTTAAACCAACTCTCACCTTATCTGAACAGGTGAAATCCGCTTTCATTCTTATTATTTTACTTACACGAACACAAAGAGACTATCTCCTTAGAGATAGCCTCTCGCTTGTTACCTGGCGATGACCTACTTTGCCAGGGGCTTGCGCCCCAAGTATCCTTGGCTCTGGAACGAAAAGCGGATGAGCTTTTCGCCACACTGCAACTTGTAACGCGCACTCCTGCAGTGTGGATCCTTAACTTCCGTGTTCGAGATACGAAAAGCGGACGAGCTTTTCGCCACGTTGCGTCCCGTAACGCATACTCCTGCAACGTGGATCGAACGGGTGGAACCCCGGTGCTTTGCTTTCAATTTCTTTCATGAAACACAGAAAGACTGCCTTATGGCAGCCTTTCGCTTGTTACCTGGCGATGACCTACTTTGCCAGGGGCTTGCGCCCCAAGTATCCTTGGCCCTGGAGGTCTTAACTTCCGTGTTCGAGATGGGAACGGGTGGAACCCCTCCGGCATGATC
This sequence comes from Desulfosporosinus paludis, assembly GCF_045689965.1. Classification (NCBI taxonomy): domain Bacteria; kingdom Bacillati; phylum Bacillota; class Clostridia; order Eubacteriales; family Desulfitobacteriaceae; genus Desulfosporosinus; species Desulfosporosinus paludis. The sequence goes on along the minus strand of NZ_CP144211.1, from coordinate 4,432,986 downwards.
ACCAGATCTTTGAGATCGTCTCGTCCTTGCGAACGCTGTTCTCTCAAAACTGCACAGAGTTTCTTTCTAGCTTCGTCATTAGTCCCTTGAGCCACTTTTACCCTAGTCATGTTCATGATGCTGATTCGTTAGGTCAAGCCCTCGACCGATTAGTACCAGTCAGCTCCACACCTCACGGCGCTTCCACATCTGGCCTATCAACCTGATCGTCTTTCAGGGGTCTTACCGAGTTTTCACTCGTGGGAAATCTCATCTTGAGGTCGGTTTCGCGCTTAGATGCTTTCAGCGCTTATCCGCTCCGAATATAGCTACCCAGCGATGCCTCTGGCGAGACAACTGGTACACCAGTGATTCGTCCATCCCGGTCCTCTCGTACTAGGGACAGATCCTCTCAAATTTCCTGCGCCTGCGACGGATAGGGACCGAACTGTCTCACGACGTTCTGAACCCAGCTCACGTACCGCTTTAATGGGCGAACAGCCCAAC
>NZ_CP144211.1:4065000-4427500 GCF_045689965.1 Desulfosporosinus paludis | reverse complement strand
AACCCCACTCCTGTTTGGCTACCGTTGGATCGATAGAGTTAGGCCAACTCTCCGCAATTGCTTGGCGAATCGGATCGATTTTATAGTCCAATCTAAAATCGGGAAGAAACTTTTTAATGGCTTTCTCAAAATCTCCCGGTTGAACACTTATTGCGGTAACATTATAAGCGTTTCGATGGAACAGTTTATCAGGATCACCTTCCATAAGCTGGATAATTGCATTTAAAGCGTCCGGCATATACATCATGTCCATATACGTGTCCTTAGCAATATAGCAAGTATATTTCATTCCGAGAAGTGCTTCATAAAATATCTCAACAGCATAATCTGTGGTGCCCCCTCCTGGAGGAGCTACATAAGAAATTAGCCCCGGAAAACGTACTCCTCTGGTATCGACTCCAAATTTCAAATGATAATAGTCACATAATAGTTCTCCTGATACCTTGCTAACCCCATACATAGTTGTCGGCCTTTGTATTGTTACTTGGGGAGTTTTTTCTTTAGGCGTGCTCGGCCCAAAGGCACCGATCGAACTTGGTGTGAAAAACTGACACTTCAGCTCTTTTGCAGTTTCCAAAGCATTAACTAAGCCACCCATATTTAGGTTCCAAGCCAATAATGGCTTTTTTTCCGCTGTCGCAGACAACAGGGCTGCTAAGTGAATGATCGTATCAACTTGATATTTTTTGCTTAAATTGAATAGAGCTTGACCATTTGACACATCCAGACTCTCATAAGGGCCCGACTGAGTTTGCCAGTACTGTTTTTCATTCTTAATATCAGTAGCTATTACGTTATTATCACCATAAATATCCCGCAATTTTGGGACAAGTTCCGACCCAATTTGACCAAGCGCACCCGTAACTAAGATTCTTTTCACGGTAATCCCCCCGTTCTTTCTCTTAATAAATCTAGCCCTCTATATAATCCCCAAGTCTTTTCCCACTTGCCTATAAATGTTCAATGCTTTATCGAGCATCTCTCTCGTATGAGCTGCAGTAGGCATGTTTCTGACTCGCCCCGTTCCTTTAGGAACTGTAGGAAAAGTAATAGCTTTGGCATATACCCCGTTCTCATAGAGCTTTCTGCTGAATCTTTGAGTCAAGTTTTCATCTCCGATAATACAAGGCGTAATCGGAGTTTGGCTTGCCCCGATATTAAAGCCCAAGGTTTGGAGTCCGTTTTTCAAATAGTTTCCGTTCTCCCAAAGTTTTTTTTGTAACTCAGTACTATTTGAGAGAATTTCAACAGCTTTAATTGAGGCAGCAACATCTCCCGGAGTTAGAGCCGTAGAAAACAGGAAAGGTCTGCTTCTGACTCTCAACCATTCGATGAGTTCTTTCTTTCCGGCTACGTATCCCCCGATAACCCCAAGCGCTTTAGAGAGTGTACCCATTTGAAAATCAATCTTCTGAGATAACCCAAAATGTTTAACAGTACCTGCTCCTTCTCCTAAGACACCTGATCCATGGGCATCATCTACATAAGTAATAAGATCAAATTCTTCGGCTATATTGGCAATTTCCGGCAGTTTGGCAACATCCCCATCCATCGAAAAAACTCCGTCAGTAATCACCATGATCTTCTTATATAGGCCGGATTCTTTAGCTTGTTTAGCTTTGCTTCTTAAATCGGCCATGTCTGAATGCTTATAAGCAATGATGGTTGCTCTGGATAAGCGACACCCATCGATAATGGAGGCATGATTTAATTCATCCGACAGGATCGCATCATACTTATCCATAACTGCTGAAATAGCACCCATGTTACAGTTGAAACCTGACTGAAAAACAATAGCGGCCTCAGTATGTTTAAACGCTGAAATTCGTTCTTCTAGTTGCACGTGCAACTTCAAAGTGCCATTGATTGTCCTCACAGCACCAGCGCCAACTCCATACTTATTGATTGCCTCAATCGCTGCAGCTTTCAATCTCGAATCAGTGGCCAAACCCAAATAGTTATTCGAGGATAAATTTATAAGGTCCAGACCTGAAATTCTAATCATTGGTCCATTGGCACTTTCTAAAGGATCAATGACATTGAATAACCCTTTGCTTTTTAAATCCTCAATATTCTCTTGTAAGAAATTTTCAAGAATACTCTTTCCCATACTGAAACTCCTTTCAAATAATAGAGTTCAAAAAAATGTTCTTTGTTCAATAAGTCCAGGAAAATCAATTGTCCTCTCTGTGTGTACATTAAGTCGCTATAAGCGGGCTATATCCCATCTTTTTACCTATAAATTATCATATTTACCACGCAATGTACACCCCTCGCGTACATTATATTCAGTATATTTATCCTTTTCCTATGGAAACCGATTAAATAAAAAAATACTCCACCCATACTAAGGCAGAGTATTTATGAAAGATTACTGCTTTTCATTTGCCGACCTATTGATGAAGCGTTTCTCCTTTATGAACTACTCATCTTTCCAACTAACTACATACTCGGTATTCTGTGGTAAAAAGATGTCTTTTGGAGTGATGAGCAACCACTTCCCATGAATACCCAGCTCTCTGGCGGTATGTTCAAAATGAGACATTGCAATTCCAAGGTCCACTCTCTGTATATCATAGCCAAGATGTTTGGCATATCCTTTGGTATGTTGCAGATAAAAATGATAGGTATTTTGGTCTTTGACAATTCTCCATGGTTGCTTATTAGAAGCTGAGGGCGCTAAGCGAACCATTTCTAAAGGTACAGCATACTTTTCAGCCTCAGCTTTCGTTAAACCTTTTCGGAAATCTCTTTGAAAAAACAACTCTTCCCAACTTTTCCTCTTATCAGAGCCAGCTGCTAATCTCATAGCTGATTCCAGCAAACTTCTTCGTGCATTGGGAAAGCCAATTGGGGTAATGCAGGGCAAGATTTCATCTTCCTTTTGCTGAATAGCTTTAGAAAATTCGCTTTTTTTAAAAGTACCTCCAAGCCAACATGTACCCAGGCCTAACGAAGTTGCGTATAAAGTTAAAGATTCCAAGACATAACCAAATTCCTCCAAATCATTTTCCCCTTTTTTTACTACCGCAACAGCATACGTTGTAGCGCCCTTAATAACTCCGTAGGTTCCCAGTCGAACATTGTCATTTTTTCGTGCAATATCACTTTCAATCATTTCAAATCTTAGCGATTCTCCAAAAGGACCCTTAAGCAAAGGAAAAAATTTGCTTAGCTTTTCTTTTGTTTCACAGGACAGTGGTGATTTTTCATCATATGTTCTTACAGAAACTCTCTTTTTAATAGTTTCAACAACAGGAATTCCCAACTGTAATACCATAAGCCTAGTTACCTCCGAAATTTCAAACTAACATCATAATACTTAACGCCACTTTTGACGGTTAATACTACTAGAATCTCTTATACTCACGATAGAGATTATCTCTATATACTATAATCTCTTACTTGCAATAGAGTAGGCTAACCCTAATTTTAGTAAAAGTCCTGCTTAACCAGCTGCAAAGAATTTATTACCGTTCCAATGTCTAACATTCCCAAATCTTGTCTCCCCAAAATCCGGGCATTTTCCTGAGTAGCCCTAGCATAAACCTCTAACCTTGGAATTCCGGCTTGAACCAGCCAATCCATTTCATCAAATAGGCTTTTACCATGTGGTACAAGGTATGCACCCGCATCTGTTCCGACTCCAATCCGAATATTCAGTTGATATGCTTCATAAATCTTAGTCATTTGACTCTCCAGAATCCGTTTTAACGTATCCACTTCTTGTCTCGAATAACGGTCCGTTGGGTATTTTAAAATATTGCCTATAGGAGCAACGGTCGGTACCCAAGCTATACTTTGCCTTTTCATTTGCTCCAAATGTTTAGAAGTCATATAATATCCGTGCTCAATAGAATCCACACCCGCAGCGATGGCCACCGAAATGCCTTCTTCTCCGCTCGCGTGGGCCATCACAAGAATCCCGCGCTGATGTGCAGTTTCCACAATTTCTCTCAGTTCATTGGCTGTCCATTGAGTTGGGCCTACAACTTGATACTTATCAAATCGAATCAATCCAGTAACAATCACCTTAAGCTGATCTAGACCCTGATTATAAAAGTCCCTCGTCCCTTCTTGCCAATCTGCTATACCGTCAAAACCACGACCTAGGAAACGGCCATACATACCTTTACGATTTATCGCTTCGCGAACAGAAATGACCTTCGGCCCGAGCCAACTATCTTTTTGAACTCTATTTCTTGCCAGCCATGAAAATCCAGGTAAATCTCCGCCATCTCTGACAGCAACAATCCCTAACTTAAGGTAGTCTTTTAAAAATCCTTGAACTTTCTCCTCAATCAACTCAGGATTCTCCCAATTTTTTAAACATTGATAGAAGTCAATACTATCTAGGGCCAAATGCACATGCGCATCGAGCCACCCTGGTTGAAGATAGTATGAACCCCAATGCAGAATGTTATCATCAAGGGGTTCCGATTCATTAACAGGGTTTAGGCTGCTTACTTTACCTTCCTTCCACTTTACTAACCCAGGCTGAGAGTTCAAACCGAGTTTAGGGCTCCAATATCCAGCAATAATTGCTGTGCCTTCACAAGGTATCTCCAAAACTTTTTGTTCGGCACTGCATGAAATAATCATACTATCACCATTTCTTTGCAAAATTCATTTTAAGGCAGTTAAATGAATGCCGTGTTCCCAGCAGACGGAATTACTCCGTTAAAAAAGCAGATTTTGCTTAATTCCCTGGCATTTAGAAGTTCAGGTGCTCATGAATAGTGGTAGTTTTCTTATATATTCTACATTTGAGATAAATAACCTCTCAGCAAATCATTTTACCTTGGATTGTTCAACGCCTGTTTATGAGACCAAGGATACTGAATTAACGTTCTTATTAGTTTAGGGGATCAGATAAAGGGCACTAATAGAAAAGGAGCCCTGGCCTTTCCATGCTCCTTCTAAAATAAATTTGGGGTACGTTCAAGATTTGATTATCTACCGACATTACAGACAAAGCAGAAACCGCTTCTGTATCAAGAAGCGGGATCAGACTTAGATACTATAGCCTTCCTGATGAAAAGGGCTGGTATTAAACCGACAATTGCCAGAACTGTTGCCACAAGAAACGAATCATTAATCCCTTGAATGGTGGCTTGTTGAGATACCAGTCCGTAAATCTCCTGGATAGCAAGAGCACGTCCTCTCTGGGGAGAAAGAGCCAAACGCTGGACAAGATTGCCTAGCTGGCTAAGAATAGACGGATTGGTGGAAGTAATTGTGCTGGCATACGTAGCTAAATGAATCGTTGATCTTGTCGTCATGATCGTAACTAAAACTGCAGTACCCAGAGAACCTGAGACTTGGCGCATTGTATTGAACATTGCCGTGCCGTGACTATTCAATCGTCTCGGCAATTGATTGAGGCCAGCAGTCATAAGTGGCATCATGATTAAGGAGACTCCTAAAGAACGAACAGTATAGAGCAGCAATATATTGCCGTACATTGTGTCGGATGTCAATCTGGTAAATTCCCAGGTCGCCATTGCAGTGATCATTAATCCTACAACAGCCAGAACTCTCAAACCAATACGATCGAATACTGCTCCCGCAATCGGCCCCATAATTCCCATTAATAAAGCGCCCGGTAATAAAAGAAAGCCAGATTGTAAAGGGGTAAAACCTCGGATGTTTTGCAAGTAGATTGGGAGCAGCATCATAGCAGCGTACATAACCGTCGTAACTACAGCATTAATAATAATCGTTAAAGAGAAAATTCGATATTTATAAACTCTTAATTCCAGCATCGGTTTATCTACAGTCAATTCTCGGCGTATAAACAGCAGAATTGCCAAGATTCCTATGGCTAAAAAGATAACAACTTCTATGTCGCTCCACCCTTTGTTGCCTGCTTCGCTTACTCCATAAAGCAAGCTTCCTAACCCGATGGTAGAAAATACTGCACCCCAGAAATCAAACTCTGGAAAGCTCAATGGTAAGACATCTTTCATCCATATTACTGCCAGAAATAAATCCAGTACACCGATAGGAACAAGAGCAGAAAAGAGAAGCCGCCAAGAGTAGGTTTGAACTACCCATCCTCCGAGTGTCGGACCAATAGCGGGAGCAAAAACCATGACAATTCCCATTGTGCCTAAAGCTTTACCTCTTTGATGGGGGGAAAATACTCAGAAACACATTGGTTAATAAGGGCATCAGAATTCCCGCGCCAATCCCTTGAATAATCCTACCAATCATAAATACCGGAAATGTTGGCGCCAAGGCACAAATAAACGAACCTAAACTGAAAGAACTCATAGCCGCAAAAACAAGCTTCCGACTTCCTACGGACTCCATAAGGTAGGCAGTGATAGGAATCAGAACTCCGTTAACAAGCATATAGCCTGTAACAATCCATTGAATGGTACTCGCCGAAACATTAAAATCTAACATCATATGCGGTATGGCTACGTTATCTAATGTTTGGTTAAGAATGGATACAAAGGCTCCTAACATCAGCACCGTAAGAATTTGAAGGGTATTAAATTCCGGGACACCAGAATTCTGCACAGGCTTGGTGCGTGGCGGTATAATCGGTGCTTGAACAGGGCCGGAAATATTTGAAGTGGAAGTTAACGACGGCTCTACGAAAGCAGGTTTGACTAATATCTGTTGATTTTCGTTTTTTTGATTTATGCCGGCGCTTTTTTGACGGATTAAGGCCATATTAACAAATACCAACAGCACAATGCCCAGCAAACTATAACCGAACGCTAGAATAATCATAATATTGACTCCCTTTATCTAATATGTATTCGTGCTGTTACACTCATGCCAGGACTGAGATTCAGCCCCTTATACCCATCTAGCGTGATTGTTATTGGGATCACTTGCGTTACTTTTGTGAAATTTGCAGTTGTATTTTGTTGAGGAATAAGAGAGAACAGTGCAGCCGTAGTGAGTCCAATTTGGCTGATCTTTCCTGACAGAGTTGTGCCGGGATAAGCGTCCACATAAACATCAACCGCTTGATTTTGTTGGATGTTATTGATAGCTGTTTCATTCAAGTTTGCACTTATCCATAAATTATCCATGTTATAGGCATAAGCTAATGGCGTTCCCGCTGCCACAAAGCCATTGGGAATGACATTTTGTTGAACGATTGTCCCATTGACCGGCATAGTTATATCTGCTGAAGCAGAAGGTGATGTTCCTCCCACTAATTGAATTCCTCCCAGACGTTGTCCTGCGTTGATTCGATTGTTTACTGCGGCATTCCAATCAAGGATTTTGCCATTTCCTAAGGCACTGATGGTTATCAGTTGCCCATCAATTCGTGCATTATCTGTAGATACATAATAGTAGGATTGATTATAGTAATAATAAACTGCAAACCCTCCACCTATCAGGAGGACCAAAACGATAATATTAATCAAAATTACTCTGCTGGCATTCACTGCGCGTCCATTACTCATACTGTCAGACCTCCATAAAGTATTTTGTGTTAAGGTAATTTATTCGACTAATCATGCTATGCTGGAACAATGACCTTTCGAAAAGTTATAGAAAAGGCATCAAAATTTAACTGTCGCTAGTTTTCGATAGATGGTGAGTTACTATGTCAGGGAATATTAGGTAACTAATCAACTTGGATGCTTGCATAGCAATTAAGTGAAATTGGAAATCTAACTAGAGATGTTTGTCAAAAGGAGGCTTAATAGGAATGAAAGTCTACATCGTATATGACAGTGAGAGCGGGCATACTGAAATGCTTGCTAAAGCAATCGCCGAGGGTGCCGAGAGTGTAAAAGATACTCAAATCTATTTTAAACATATATCTGAAAGCCAGCCGGAGGATTTAGCCGAGATGGATGCTATTATCTGGGGATGTCCTGGGCATTTTGGAACGATAAGCGCAAATTTAAAGAAATGGATTGATAATTTAGGCAATCTCTGGGCGGAAGGTAAGCTAATCAACAAGGTCGGTGCAGTTTTTTGTACGACCGCAACGGTTCACGGTGGGATAGAATCAACACTGCTTAATCTTCTGACTCCCATGCTTCATCAAGGGATGCTCATCGTTGGTTTACCCGGAACTATTCCGGAAAACGCTCTTTACGGGTCCTATTATGGAGCAGGAATTACTTGTCCCGTTGAAAGTGACCCTGATAGTCCTCCCAATATGCCAACTGAATCGGATCTGGCTTTAGGAAAAGCTCTCGGCAAACGTGTCGCAGAAACTCTTCAGAAGTTTCGCTCCTGATTCGCATCATGAAGATTATTTAAACGACATGTAAGGGACATTTTTTTTGTTTAATCAAAGTAAAAAGACTTGGAAACTCCAAGTCTTTTTAGAACAATCTGCTTTCAAGGTTCCTTATTAAATTTGAAAAAGGGGTGGATTAAATGCTTTCTCTTATTGCTTTTGGGATTATCGCTTTAATTGTCGTAGCCCTTCTCTTGACATTTAATATACGTTCCTTTAATCGAACGGAAACGGTACAAACCATCCATCCTGAGGACAAGGCTGCGGCAAATGAACCTAGGTTAGATATTGAGCATAAGGCTTTTGACAAAAATCAGGAAGAACCGATACTTGATAAAAAAGATCCTGTCCTAAATCTATCTGATCAGGAATATAGAAACACTTTGCGTCAATACCATGTCCAGAAAAAGTCAGGATCTCCTGTTTCATCGACAGCAAAGCATACTGACAAAGAGTATCGCGCTGCCTTACGCTCGATGCGTTCACCCAAAGGCTAATTACAGAACGATCTGTCCGTCTCCATAGACCATATACTTAATCGTCGTCAATTCTTTAAGCCCCATTGGTCCACGGGCATGCAGCTTTTGGGTACTGATTCCAATTTCTGCTCCAAACCCAAATCGACCGCCGTCAGTAAAACGAGTGGAGGCGTTAACATAAGCTACTGCCGCGTCAACCTCTCTTAGGAAACGTTGAGCCTTCGAGTAATTCTCAGTGATAATCGTCTCTGAATGCTTAGTACTGTATTGATAAATATGATCGAGAGCAGCATCTAAATGAGTTACCACTTTTACGCTGAGGATAAGGTCTAAGTGTTCAGAAATCCAATCGTCTTCTTCAGCGGGCCGAGCGTAAGGCAAAATTTGACATGTCCTAGGGCATCCCTTTAATTCAACATGATGCTTTATCAACTCCTCACCTATCAGAGGGAGAAAATCTTCAGCAATCGTCTCATCGACCAAAAGTGTTTCTAAAGCATTACATACTCCAGGATTTTGTGTTTTCGCATTGATAACAATAGGAATCGCCTTTGAGTAATCTGCGTCTCGGTCAACAAAAGCATGACACATCCCTGTGCCTGTTTCTATGACGGGCACTGTGGCATTTTGCACAACAGTTTGAATCAGCCCAGCTCCTCCTCTTGGAATAATGACATCAACATAATCGTTCATGCGCATTAATTGTTGAACCCATTCTCGATTGGTCTCAGTAATCAATTGAATAGACCCTAGCGGCATCCCGCTCGCTTCAGCGGCTTCTGCGATTACTTTTGCCAAAACTTTATTACTTTCTAAGGCTTCAGAACCTCCTCTAAGGATCACCGAGTTACCGGATTTCAGACATAATGCTGCAGCGTCAACCGTTACATTAGGCCGCGCTTCATAAATCATCGCAACAACCCCTAAAGGAACCCGGGTCTGTTGGATGCGTAAACCATTGGGTCTAGTCCAAACTTCTCCTTCTCCTACGGGATCTCGCAAAACGACCACATCATTTAAAGCTTTACTAATGTGCGAAATTCCCACCGATGTTAGTCTTAAACGGTTAATAAGGCTTTTATTCATGCCCTTTTCCTCGGCTGCTTGAATATCTAGAGTATTGGCTTGAAGGATTTCATATTCATTTTCCAGCAAAGCCTCAGCCATTGCGAGAAGGGCCTTGTTTTTAGACTCTGTACTGGCATACGCCAATTGACGGGCGGCCTGTTTAGCTCGTCGTCCAATTTCCAACAATTCCTGCTGAATCATAAGAATCCCTCCTAATCTTTAATTTAAGATTACTAATTCACTAACCACAATATAGATCACTTGGATATAACCAACGAATACAATTCGAACAACTCGTTCTAAATTGAACATATTCTCCATTTTTCTTAATCAATCATAGATCCAACATCAATGTCATATTGTCGCGATGAACTACTTCTTCTCCGGTTACATCGGGAATGATTTGGTGCATTCTTTCAGAATGCAAACCTTTGACGCGTTCCACTTCCTCACTGCTTAATTCCACAACTCCTCTGGCAACTTCCTCTCCTTGCTGGTTAATAATACGAACAATCTCTTTGCGTTCCCAAGTTCCTTCTGTAGATTTGATTCCTTTGGCCAGAAGACTTTTTCCTTCTTCCACCAAAGCTTTCTCCGCGCCTTCGTCTATGCGGATACTTCCTTCAGATAGCCCTGCATAAGCAATCCAACGTTTCCGTCCCGCCAGACGGTGCTTAACTGGTTGAAAATAAGTCCCTTTTACCTCCAGGCTTTCGTTAAGATTAAGAAGTTCTCTTATCCTTGTGAAGTTCAGGAGGAGCATCCCTATACCAAAACGGGTAGCGATTTTAGCAGCCCTAAGTTTTGTCACCATTCCCCCGGTCCCCAATATACTCCCTGCCCCTCCGGCCAACATTTCTACCGCAGACACTTCCGGAACCTCTCTGATAAGTTGAGCTGAAGGGTCCTTTTTGGGATTCGCTGTGTATAGGCCATCCACATCCGTGAGGATGACTAATAGCTCAGCATGAACAAGCCCCGAAACCAGCGCTGACAGACTATCATTATCCCCAAAACAAAGTTCTTCAACAGCAACCGTGTCATTTTCATTGATAATTGGAACCACTTGCAGCCTCAATAATTTTTCCAGGGTATTTTGGGCGTTATGATAACGTGACACTTCTGCTAAATCGATCCGCGACAAAAGAATTTGCGCCCCTACAAGGCCATGTCGATCCAGATTTTGAGCATATTTTTCAATGAGTACACCCTGTCCGACGGCCGCTACTGCTTGTTTAGCCGCAATATCACGCGGTCGGGCTTGCAACCCCAGTTTCCCCATACCAGCCGCCACTGCGCCCGAAGTTACTAAAACACACTCTATGCCCCTCTGTTTCAAATCAGCAATCACGTCGACGACTTCAGCAATAGCTTGCTCATCTAAACCTCCCTGCGGATGATTTAGACTGCTGCTTCCAATTTTTAAAACAATTCGCCGAACCGAAAATGTTGTCACACCGAATACTCTCCTTCCATATCTTCTGAGCGCCGGGCGCAGGCTTTTGCGGCCTTGAGCGCGATTTCAGCTAACTTTTCTTCTGTGAATACACTTATTGCCGCATAGGTAGTGCCATTGGGAGATGTCACTTCCTTACGCAATCTCCCTGGCGACTTGCCACTCTCTGCAATCATTTTCCCTGCTCCAATAGATGTCTCCAACACTAAAGTTTCTGCCTCTTCTTCGCTTAACCCCAGCTGAACCCCAGCGAGAATTAGGCTTTCAATAAATAAATAGAAATACGCAGGACCGCTGCCACTAATCGCGGTAAGGGCATTCATTTTTTCCTCTGGAATCCATAAAATCTTCCCAACCGCTGAAAAGATCTGTTCACCTATCTCCGTCTGTTCCGGTGTGACATTTTCACCCCGCACCAACCCGGTCATGGAATGCAGTACGGCTGTTGACGTATTGGGCATCGCCCGAATAACTGCAACCCCAGGCAAATATTGATTGAGTAGCCTCAGAGGTATACCTGCCGCTACACTGATGATAAGTTTATCCCCTAAAGGATAGTTTTTTAAATGCTTAAGCACATCGACAACGTTTTTAGGTTTTACCGCGATAATTAGAACTCCGGAGTTTTCTACGAGCTCCTTTAGTTGGGTAGCTATAATCCCATATTTTGCAACTAAGTGTTGCAATCTCTCATGATTTGATTGATTCGTCACTCGAATTTGAATATCTTTTTCCACTTTTGTTAAACCACTAATCATAGCCTCTGCTATATTTCCTGCCCCGATGAAGCCAACACTTAGTTTCATATCCTACACCCTTTCATTAACTCATTACCTGCCCCACTTTTCTGAACTACGAATAATTCGCTTTAGCCTCATCAAATATAGAAATTGGGATCTGAACTCGTTCTCTTTATTCTGTCTGTCTCTAAAACCTTTTATTAGCACTAACCGTTGCTATTTCGCCTCAACATCAAGCAATATTTACTTCCTTCTACCATAAAAACAACTTGGCCTGTGTCTGCGGACTGTTTCGCACCTATTAGCCTTTGGTGCAAGCGGCCGCCTAGTTGCCCTTATGCTGGAGAAAGTATTCAACGAAGTTATACTTTTGCCACTAAAAAAAGGCTCCTTTCATCCTTATTAAGGACGAAAGAAGCCTTCCGCGGTACCACCTTTATTGCCATGCCAACTCAACGTTACCAGACTAATCCGATAAACCATCCTCATAACGGTGGAAACCGTCTGATTCATCATCAGAGTCTCACGACTGGGTTTCTGATAACTTGGCGAAAAAACTCTCAGCTCATGTTCTTCTCTCTGAACGCCACTGTCATCATACTGGGTCGATCTTCGACGTTTCATTATCCAGTTGACTATACTCTAACCTAGGAGAAGCAAAATATCAACCAATTATTTGAGATTCCGAAAATCCGGGACTCATGAATATCCATCTATCTCTGGATCATTCCAATAATTTTGCATTAATAAGTTAGTTCTTGCCAAGTGCTGCCACGACTGCGTCACCCATCTCCCGAGTTCCCAAAACCTTATCCCCCGGTTTAGCGAGATCCGATGTGCGATAACCCTCTTGTAATACTTTTTCGACGGCTCGCTCGATGGTTTTCGCTTCATCCTCTAAGCCGAAAGAATACCTCAACATTAAGGCACCCGATAAGATTGTGGCTAAAGGATTGGCAATATTCTTACCTGCAATGTCTGGAGCTGACCCGTGGGCCGGTTCATATAGTCCTTTTTTTCCGTTTAAGCTTGCAGAAGAAATCATACCGATGGATCCCATCAGCATAGATGCTAAATCTGTGAGAATGTCTCCAAACATGTTCTCGGTGACAATCACATCAAATTGAGTCGGGTAACGAACTAACTGCATTGCCGCATTATCAACATACATATGGGTTAATTCAACATCCGGATACTCTCGGGCTACTTCCAGGGTAATTTCTCGCCAAAAACGAGAGGATTCCAGAACATTTGCCTTATCCACAGAACAGAGCTTACCGCGGCGCTGACGAGCCATCTGGAAGCCTAAATCGACAATACGACGAATTTCCTCATCAGAATATATCAACGTATCATATGCACTTGGCGGATTCGTTGTTCGTCCTTTCTCCCCGAAATAGAGCCCGCCCGTTAATTCCCGCAAAACCACAAGGTCGACGTTCTGCACAACATCAGCGCGAAGGGTTGAAGCCTCAACTAACATGGGAAGCATTTTGACAGGACGAATATTCGCAAAGAGACTCAAGGCCTTGCGAATAGCCAGAAGACCTCCTAATTCCGGGCGTTGCGGGGCTGGTAAGGTATCCCACTTAGGTCCGCCCACTGAGCCCAAGAGAACAGCATCCGCAGCTAACGCTGCTTGAAGTGTGTCATCAGGGAGAGCTTTTCCGACTTCGTCAATCGCTGCCCCACCAATTAAATGGTTTTCAAACTCTAAGTTCATGGAACTATCTTTCAAAACTGCTTGTAACACCTTAATCACTTCAGGCGTTATTTCTTGACCAATACCATCTCCCGGCAGGACAACCACTTTAGGCATTCTGTTCCCTCCCCCGCACGTAGGGAATCAGTCCGCCGGCGCGAATCAATTCCTGCATAAACGGTGGAAAGGTGCGGGCCTGAAATTGCAGACCCGTTGTTTTGTTTTCAATCTTGCCGGATTCCAGGTCAACTTCAACGTCATCCCCCTGAGAGATTCCTGACACTGCTTCAGGGCATTCCAAGATTGGCAAGCCGATATTCAAAGCATTGCGGTAAAAAATCCTAGCGAAGGACTCAGCGATAACGACTTTAACCCCACAAGCTTTAATGGCAATCGGAGCATGCTCACGGGAAGAACCGCAACCGAAGTTTTTACCCCCGATCATAATGTCCCCTGACTGTACTTCTTCAGCAAACTTGGTACCCGCATCTTCCATGCAGTGTGCGGCAAGATGTTCCGGAGTGGACTGATTTAAATAACGTGCTGGAATAATAACATCCGTATCGATGTCATGTCCATACTTCCAAGCTTTTCCCATCTTAAGATACCTCCTCTGGATGGGCGATTTGTCCTTTAATTGCCGATGCTGCAGCCACTGCCGGATTAGCCAGGTAAACTTCGCTTTCGACATGACCCATGCGCCCTACGAAATTTCGGTTCGTAGTGGAGATAGCCCTCTCCCCTTTCGCCAAAATACCCATATGACCACCCAAACACGGTCCGCAGGTTGGTGTACTTACAGCCGCCCCGGCGTCGATTAAGGTTTCGATAATACCTTCTTTCATGGCATCGCGATAAATGGTTTGCGTCCCAGGAAAAATCAAAAGACGAATCTCAGGATGGACTTTCTTTCCTCGCAGAATGTCTGCGGCAATTCGCAAATCTTCCAAGCGTCCATTCGTACAGGACCCGATCACAACTTGATCCACTTTAATACCGCTGGCTTCTTGTACGGATTTTGTGTTTTCCGGCAAGTGCGGGAAAGCAACTTGCAGGGGAATATCAGCTACATTGAAGTTCTGGACCTCAACGTACTGGGCATCATCATCACTATAATAACGGGGATAGGAACGTCGAGCCCGCCCTTCTAAATAGGCAAAGGTCTTTTCATCAGGGGCTATAATTCCATTCTTCGCTCCTGCTTCAATGGCCATATTACACATGGTAAAACGATTATCCATGGAGAGGGCCGAAATTCCATCTCCGGTAAATTCCATGGCTCGATAGCGTGCGCCATCTACCCCGATCTTGCCAATGAGATAAAGAATAAGATCTTTCCCGCCCACATACTTTTGGAAATTGGTTCCATGGAACACAAACTTCATGGATTCAGGAACACGGAACCAAGCCTCTCCTGTGGCCATACCTGCAGCTAAATCTGTACTGCCAACTCCGGTAGCAAACGCTCCGACAGCCCCATAGGTACAGGTATGAGAATCAGCGCCAATAATCAAATCACCGGGCAAGGTAAGTCCCTGTTCCGGCAAAAGGCAATGCTCAATCCCCATCTTTCCAACCTCAAAATAATGTTCAATTTGTTGGGTTCGAGCAAAATCTCGCATCATCTTACATTGTTCAGCAGAAGAAATATCTTTATTGGGGGCGAAATGGTCTGGAACAAGAGCCACCTTATGGGGGTCAAACACATTTTCAGTCCCGAACTTGGCAAACTCGCGGATCGCGACCGGGCCTGTGACATCATTGGCTAAAACAAGGTCCAACTTGGCTGTAATTAATTGACCAGGAACCACTTCATCCAATCCGGCATGTTTTGCCAAAATTTTTTCTGTTATCGTCATGGACATAGCTCTTACTCCCTCCTTTTATAATATCTCTATGCAATTCGCCTACTCGTGCTTCTTCAGCCAGCTCATCATACCTCTTAGTTCTTGACCGACCTTTTCAATAAGATGGTTTTCCTCACGACGAGCCGTAGCATTAAAGGCGGGACGATTGGCTTGATTTTCCAATAACCAGTTCTTGGCAAAAGTCCCATTTTGGATTTCCGCCAGGACCTTTTTCATTTCTTTGCGAGTCTCCTCATTGACAATCCGTTTTCCAACCGTCATATCTCCATATTGGGCAGTATCGGAAACTGAATAACGCATCCAGCTCAGCCCGCCTTCATACATTAAGTCCACGATCAATTTGAGTTCGTGTAAACATTCAAAGTAAGCAATTTCTGGTTGATATCCTGCTTCCACAAGAGTATCAAAACCTGCTTTAACCAGTTCAGAAGTCCCTCCGCAAAGAACTGCTTGCTCTCCGAATAAGTCTGTTTCTGTTTCCTCACCAAACGTTGTTTCCAAAACTCCGGCTTTGGTGGAACCGATACCCTTAGCATAAGCTAAGGCTAACTCCTTTGCTTTCCCGGAAGCGTCTTGGTGAACAGCAATTAAAGACGGTACACCTGCCCCTTCGGTATACGTGCGACGGACCAAATGCCCCGGGCTCTTCGGAGCAACCATAAAGACGTCAACATCTTTAGGAGGCACGATTTGTCCAAAATGAATGTTGAACCCGTGTGAAAAAACGAGAGCTTTTCCTGACGTCAGATGTTGTTTTATTTCTGTTTCGTAGACTTTACTTTGGGTTTCATCTGGAAGGAGAATTTGAATGACATCTGCACGAGCGGCTGCCTCAGTGACTGTCATCACTTCGAATCCTGCCGCCTCAGCGCGCTCCCAACGAGCACTGCCGGGACGCAGACCAATTAATACCTTAAGACCGGAATCCTTAAGGTTTTGAGCTTGAGCGTGTCCTTGACTTCCGTAACCCATGACCGCAATGACTTTTCCTTTGAGTAATTCCAGATTTGCATCAACTTCATAATACATTTTTGCCATTATAAATCTTCCTCTCCATCTCTAAACTATTGTAGTAAACCAAACTGCAAACAGTATCTATTATACACCTCAGGCTTCGGATCGCATAATAGCTATTTTGCCCGTACGCACGAGTTCTAATAACCCATACGGACGTATGGCATGCACAAAGGCATCAATTTTCTCAATGTCCCCTGTCAACTCCACGGTCATATTGCTTCTTCCCATATCAACAACCCGCCCCCGGAAAACATCAACCGTCTGAAATACATCAGAGCGAGTTTCCGAGTTGAACTCAATCCTAATCAAGGCCAACTCCCGATCGACGACACTCTTTTCAGTTAAATCCACAACCAAGTGAACAACTACAAGTTTACTAAGTTGATTCCTCACTTGTTCAATGACTTGATCATCTCCGGCCACAACAATCGTCATCCTTGATACCTCTGGGTCCTCGGTCTGACAAACTGTCAGGCTATCAATATTGTATGCCCTGCGGGCAAAAAGCCCTGCCACTCTGATCAAAACACCCGGATGATTTTCCACCAGAACTGCCAGTGTATGCAACATATTCTTACCTCACAATCATTTCAGTAATGACCTTACCCGGAGGAACTAACGGCAAAACATTTTCATCCGGAGAAATCACAAAATCCAGTAATACCGGACCAGGATGATCGATAGCCTCTGTAATCGCAGCACGCACCTGATCAATAGAGTTTACATGAATACCATGGATGCCATAAGCCTCCGCGACTTTGACGAAGTCCGGATTCCCTTCCAGTTGAATTTGGTTATACCGTCCTTCATAAAACATTTTTTGCATTTGACGAACCATACCAAGAACGCCGTTATTCAGTAAGATGATCTTTATCGGGAGTTTGTTCTGAGCAATCGTCCCCAGTTCCTGAATAGACATTTGCAAGGAACCGTCCCCAGTTACTAAAAAGACCTTATCCATGGGACGAGCTAATTGGGCCCCGACAGAAGCCGGAAGGCCATACCCCATAACTCCCAAGCCACAACTCGTTGCATAATTGCGCATGTGGGCTGTCGGATAGAATTGAGCGACCCACATTTGATGTTGACCAACATCCGTTACAACAACCGACTCTCCACCGGCCAGCTCGCCAAGACATTTTATGACCATCTGAGGAGTAAGGTTGTCTAAATCGCAGCTTAAAGGATGATCATACTGCCACTTGCGCACTTGCCCCCACCAATCGGAGAGTTCAGGAAGTGGATACTCCGGCAGAACCTCCAGTACCTCTTCAAGAATTTTACGTGCGTCTCCAACAATCCGCATGTGAGTTTTAACGACTTTGCTAATTTCCACCGGATCAATGTCAATATGAATGACTGTTGCTTTCGTCGCAAATTTATGGCCCAAACCACTTGTTACTCGATCATCAAAACGAACTCCAACAGCAATCAATAGATCACAATCATCGACCGTATAGTTTGCCGTTACCGTTCCATGCATTCCGACCATTCCTAACAGATTGGGATGGCCAAAAGGCAGGCTTCCAATACCCATCAAGGTGGTGACAACCGGTAAATTTGCTTTTTCGGCAAATTGGCGGAGAGCTCCCTCAGCATTAGCGGTCACAACCCCCCCACCTGCATACAAGACAGGTTTTTGGGATTTCGAAAGGGCCTGCACAATTTCTTCAATTTTACTGTTATTACCCCTTCCGAAGATTTTATACCCCTTCAACTTCATATCATTGGGAAAAGGCTCGACATTTTCCTGGGCCAAGACGTCTTTAGGCAGGTCGATGAGTACGGGGCCGGGACGTCCGGTTCGAGCAAGATAGAAAGCTTCTTTAACAATCCTAGGAAGTTCCCGAGGATCTTTCACTAAATAAGAATGCTTCGTTATCGGCATGGTGATCCCGATAATGTCTACTTCCTGAAACGAGTCTGATCCGAGCGAACTGGTGGGCACCTGACCCGTCAAAACCACAAGGGGGATAGAATCGGAAAAAGCATTCGTAATACCAGTTACCAAATTTGTAGCCCCTGGGCCAGACGTTGCCAGACAAACCCCAACTTTACCACTCACACGAGCGTAACCGTCCGCTGCAAAAACTACCCCTTGCTCATGACGACCTAAGACGTGCCGTATCGGGCTGTCCAGCATAGCGTCATATAATGGCAGCAACACCCCGCCAGGATAGCCGAAGATAATTTCAACACCTTCCTCTTGCAAGGCGTTTAATAAAATTGTTGCTCCTGTTAATCCCTTCTTTTCTTCAGTCATAGTCCTCTGTCCCTCCTAAATTATCGAGCCGTTGCACTCGTTACGTTATAAATTTTAGGACCATTTACCATGGTTAAAGCCCTAAAAGCTGTAAGAAGTTTTTTAAACACTTCTCCAGGGACTCCATCTTCAATTTCCCGTCCATCAACATTGACGACAGGAATTAATTCGGCGGCTGTACCGGTGAGAAAACACTCACTGGCTGTATAAAGATCATGTCGAGTGAATAATTCTTCGGCAGTCTTTATTCCCAGTTCACGAGCAAGGTCTAGTACCGAATTTCTAGTAATACCTTCCAGAACTCCAGCCGATAATGGAGGAGTTAATAATACTCCATTCCGATAGATGAAAATATTGTCCGAAGTCCCTTCGGCAACATAGCCTTCTTGTGTCAACATGATCCCTTCAACGACTCCTGCTTGGTTCGCTTCGATTTTGGCAAGAATATTATTTAGATAGTTCAGAGATTTTATTCTCGGGTTTAAGGAGTCCGGATTGTTCCTGCGGGTAGCTGCAGTTTTAACTTGCAAACCTTTTTCATACATAAGCGGCTCAAAAATTTTTATTTGATCTGCGATACAGTAAATCGCTGCTTGTGGACATTTATTAGGATCCAGGCCTAAATCTCCTTTACCACGAGAAACAATTAAACGAATATAAGCATTGCTTAAGCTATTTTTGCGTAATGTTTCTAAGACGATCTCCTGCATTTGGTCCTTAGTTATCCCAATTGACAATCCAATTGATTTTGCAGAATCGTAGAGGCGCTTTAAATGTTCAGCTAATTTAAACACGCGGCCATGATAAGCACGTATTCCTTCGAAGATACCATCCCCATATAAAAAGCCATGGTCAAAAATCGATACTTTCGCCTCTTCCTCCGAAACGAAAGCGCCATTACAATAAATAACGAGTCCCATTCGATCTACCCCTTTCCCTAAATAATTCAGACAATTAAAAACCCAAGCCGAGTCCCTAGCAACGTGGAACTTTCCGCTTGGGTTTTTTCTACCCACGGTGTAAATCCTTGATTGGATTCTGTATCGCTTGGACCAGACAGGCTGCCCCGGAACCCTAGATACACTTCCTCTTCTGTTATAAGACATCCTTATTGCTAACTTTGTGTATATGATACAGAATACAATCCTCAGTGTCAACCCTTTTTCTCTTAAATTAACAATTACTTCAGGAATCCCTTGTCAAAAGTTGATATAAAGCGGTATAATGTCCACTATGGCAACACATTTGTTTTTATTGAGGGGAGCTGTCACAAAATGTCCATTGACATCGGCATATTAGGCCTTGGAACTGTCGGAAGCGGCGTAGTTAGCATATTGCAGCAAAATGCTGAAGATATTCAAACTCGTACCCAAAGCGAGATTCATATTAAACGAATTCTTGTCCGAAACCTTCTTACTCCTCGCGAGGTGCAGGGAGATTTTCTGCTCACAGATCAAGCGGATGATATCCTCCACGACCCAGACATTGATATTGTCGTCGAAGTAATCGGTGGAATTGAACCGGCTCGTTCTTATATATTAGAAGCGTTACGCCAAGGAAAACATGTTGTTACGGCGAATAAGGATTTATTGGCTTTACATGGTCAGGAACTTCTTGATGCGGCCAATGCTGCCGGCAAAGATCTCCATTTTGAAGCGAGCGTTGCAGGAGGTATTCCGATCATTGCCGCGCTCAAGCATGCTCTTGCCGCCAATCGAATTACGGCGTTGCTGGGAATTATTAATGGGACAACAAACTATATTCTGACTGCCATGGCAGAACAGGACCGTGAGTATTCTGAAGTACTGGCCGAAGCCCAAAGCTTAGGATATGCCGAAGCCAACCCCGCTGCCGATGTCGATGGCTTAGATGCGGCGCGTAAGTTAGCCATCCTATCTTCCATCGCCTTTAATTCACGGGTTACGATTCAGGATGTTTTTGTAGAGGGCATATCGAAAATTACGCGGGAAGATTTAGCGTATGCAGCGGAACTTGGCTGCACCATTAAATTATTGGCCATTGCCAAACATCAAGAGGAAGGAATCGAAGTCCGAGTCCATCCTGCAATTTTGCCTAACAACCACCCTCTTGCCTCTGTCAAGGGCGTCTTTAATGCCATTTACGTCGTTGGGGATGCCGTCGGCGAAACCATGTTTTATGGTCGGGGAGCAGGCTCTCTCCCGACAGGCAGTGCCATCGTCTCCGACATCATCCGGGTCATTCGCAACATCCAGTCCAACTCAACGTCTGTTATCAACTGCACCTGTTACCGTAATCTTGGGCTCAAAGCTGCCTCAGAGTTCCATACGGCATTCTATATCCGCCTCCTGGTCAAAGATGAACCGCGCGTCCTTGCCACCTTAGCACTGCTTTTTGCCGAAGCCAATATCAGCTTCGCCTCAATTATCCAAAAACCTCGCGGCGAACAACAGGCCGAAATTGTGCTTGTGACACACCCTTGCCGTGAAGGTGCACTTCAAGAAGCTCTGGACTCTGTCCGGGCGTATAGCAAAGTACTCAATATTCATAATGTCATTCGCTTTGAAAAAGGGGAGGATTCAAAGTCATGATTGTTAAAATCCCTGCCACCTCCGCAAATCTAGGACCTGGTTTTGACTGTCTGGGACTAGCACTTCAATTGTACAATTCTATCAAGGTTGAAGTGGGACAGCCCTTCCAAATCTCCTTGACAGGGACTTACAGCGAGGGAATCTCCACAGATGAAAGCAACTTGGTGTGGCGAACGATGTGCCATCTTTGGGCGAGTATTGATTACCCAACTCCTTCTGTCGCCCTGACCCTGGAAAATCACATTCCTCCTGCTCGCGGCCTTGGCAGCAGTTCGGCAGCAATCGTCGGCGGCCTTGTTGCAGCCAATGCCCTAGCTGGATCACCTTTAACAAAATTAGAGCTGCTGCAAATTGCCAATACCCTTGAAGGACATCCTGATAACGTCACCCCTGCTTTGTATGGCGGAATCACCTTATCAATCCCCACAGAAGAGGGCATTCTCCCAAGAGTCTTAGGTCAGGCACGAAGTTTAAAAGCAGTAGTTCTCATTCCCGACCTGCGACTGAAAACAGAAAAAGCGCGGGGAATTTTACCTCCCCAAGTATCTAGGCAGGAAGCAGTTTTTAATATCTCTCACGTTGGACTTTTAATTGATGCTTTTATTCGCGAAGAGTATTCCCTCTTAAAAGAAGGGATGCGTGACATGCTTCACCAAAACCAACGGGCAGTTCTCATTCCGGGCCTGTTAGCAACGTTAGAAGCGGCCCTGAATGCCGGTGCATATGGAGCTGCACTAAGTGGTTCCGGCCCTACCCTGATTGCCCTTATCCCCGAGACTTTAAAAATTTCCGTAGGTCATGCCATGTTAAACATTATGGAGCAACACGGCACGAAAGCTCAGACCATTGTTCTCGATATTGATACCTGTGGAGCTGAATATTCTATAAGTCAGTAAACCTCAAAATACCCGACATTGAAGTCTTAAGCTCATAAGAAATTACGATAGCCTCGTAGTTTTGTAGCACTAAAGGACTTGTTCGAATATGTTGTACTAGTAATATTCCAAATGGCAAATCCCCGTAAGTTTTCTACTTCTTATAGCCCTTGTGGCTAATAAACAGAAAGGGGATCACCGATATGCTATTTGGGTCACCGTTTTCATCGTTAGGAGGACCTTGCGGACCTTGCGGACCTTCCAGAATCGGCCTATTCGACTCTTACCCCATCGGAGCACGGTTAGCGATTGGCATGGACTCTGGCTTCTGGGTTGGAAACTTTGGCGGTTTACAAGATGGCGTAGCCTTATTAACCAATGCCCAGTTGTTTTCCAATATTGGCACTCCTATTGATGGACTTCGTCCGGTAGTTCGTATCCCGTTTAGGAATATTACGTTCGTATCTCAATAACTTGGCTTAGGGTAGGGAAATCCTACCCTATATTAATTTATCTTCTGGATAAAAAGCCTTTAAACGGTACCCACTAAAGCCTAAGGATTTGACTTTTGGATAGATAAAACCCTGTTTCCACCAGAAGCAAAATTTTTACCCTTGCTGCTATCTGCTGGCTAAAGTATTCTCAGAAAATACAGTTCCCCCTTGAGCCTTGCGTTCCGGAGAATTTAAGCTATCAAGATATTTTACGGCCTGCAGCGCCGCAGTACCGCCTTCTCCAGCAGCTTTAATTAATTGATAGGGTTGACCGGTACAATCTCCTGCTGCAAATAAACCAGGTAAATTTGTTTCCAAGTTATGATTCACCTTAATGCTTCCATTTTCCATTTCCAAACCGGAGACAAGCTGCTCAGCAGGCAGATTTTCTCTGATGATAAATACTCCATCCACTGCCAATTGTTCTTCACCGAAATCAAGTTTTTCCACGCTTTGACTGCCGATGATTCCTTGAACCTTGCTCTTTTTAACCTCAACTCGTGAGTCGAGCTGTAAAGGATTGCTGTAATAAGGTATATAATAAACTTTCGAACAAATATTGGCCATAAAATTGGCTTCATCTTCGCCTTCTTGATTATAGGAAATAATCGCTGTCCTTTTATTTTTATAGAGCGGTCCGTCGCATGTTGCACAATACCCTAAACCCAGGCCAAGTAATTCAGCCTCTCCGGGAAAAAGTTTACTAATTGATACACCCGTTGCTAAAATAAGAGCATCCGCTTCCAGAGATTTCTCCTTTCCAACTAAGGTGAAAGGTGGACCGGGATAAATATTGGTTATTTTGAAGGGAACGATAGGAATGTCCTTCTCCCTAAGATGATTTAAAAATCGCTGTCTTAAATCCTCTCCGCTAATTTCGGGAAAACCGAGCCAATTATCAATTTGAGGCGCTTTGGAGAGTTTTGGACTACAGAATTCCGAGCCCAGCAAAATGAAATCCCGATTTCTGATCTTGGCATTGAGTGCTGCAGCCATCCCTGCTGGTCCACATCCCACAATGGCAAGTTCATAGTGATCTTTAAGAGTCTGAATATCCTCTGACAATTCCTTACACCTCCAGTATTGCTGTTCCATAGATGAAAGTGTTCCCCAAATGTCATCAATATACTAACATTGTTCAACACACGAGTATTAATCGCGGTAGATGGCTTATAACTCCCAGAAATAAAATCTGGACTTGTCAGTTACGTGGAATGTGTTAATGTAATTAGAGGGAAACATTTTACAGTTTTAGGGTGGACAAAGAATGGATTGTGATCTTTTGATCATCAATGGTTTCATCATTGATGGCACAGGAAAACCAGGTTTTTATGCAGACCTAGCCATAAGTAAGGGAAAAATCATGGGAGTTGCCTCTAAACTTGAGTGCACCGCTGGGCGAATCATTGACGCTTTTGGGCTTGTGGTAAGTCCGGGGTTTATCGACCCACACGTTCATGCCGAGCTTGCCGTTTTGACAAGCGGGGCGTTTGAGGACTATCTGCGCCAAGGTGTGACCACTACAATCAATGGGAACTGCGGACATTCTATAACTCCTTATTCGTCAGATAATATCTATCGGTATATGACTACAAGTGGGCTGATTTCCCCTGAGGAAGAAGAACGATATAAACGTTCCGTGCCTGCCTGGAACAGTTTTTCTAGTTATATCGATACTATTAAAAGCAGAAGCACTAATTTGAATATGGGGTTTCTTTTAGGCCATGGCTCTTTACGCTGGAGCGTTATGGGTAAAACAAATGCCAGGACTCCGAATGTCGAGGAGTACAAAGAACTTAGCCGCTTAATTGAAGAAGGCATGGAACAGGGGGCTCTAGGTCTATCTACAGGCTTAGCTTATAGACCCAGCAAACATGCCGCTACGGATGAGCTTATTCAACTCGCTAAGATAACCCAAAAATACGACGGGATCTATACGTCCCATCTCCGAACCTATCTCGGGATTCTCGAAGCCGTTAAAGAAGCAATACAAATTGGCGAAGCCGCCGATATAAGAGTACAGATCTCCCATCTAACCCCGAGTTGTCCTGAGGCTTTCGTTGAAATCCTGACTGCGAGGAATCGGGGCCTGGAGATTGCCGTTGACACAATCCCCAAAAGCAGTGGGCACTTTAAGAGATGGGACAGATTTCTTCAGTTTATGTTGCCTTCAATATCTCAGACCTATGAGCTGAATCGAAATGTGCTGCAAGATACCGATAGTGCGCATAAAATCAACCGGAAACTGCTTAAAAAAATTAGATTTAAAGATAATCTTATGGTGTTTCACACTGCCGATCCTGAGATGGAACGTCGAACTCTCAAAGGCATAGCTGATGAAAAAAGGACGGCTGTCGACGATTTAATTCTCCAACTCTTGGCCAATAACAATCCTAAACTAACCTTCTGTCAGGGAGGACTAAACCGTTGGGACTTTCCAGGAACCCCTTACCCTGATGATGTTGCCCATAACCCTCTCGTCATGGTAGGCTCAGACAGGATCTTTGGAAACCTTCACGACCCATACGACTGGTATGAATTATTCCGAAAAGGTGCGTTTCCTATTTATTTTGACTTATGCAAACAAAAAGGGCTTTCCCTAGAAGAGGTTATCCGAAGGGTAACGTCTTTTCCGGCTCAACAGTTCCGATTAAAGGGTCGAGGGGTTTTAGCTAAAGGTAACGCTGCCGATATAGTAATCCTTGATCCGGATCATTTCCGATATCCCACTAACGAGGAAATTGACCCTCTGAACCCACGAACTATGGCGAGCGGAGTACGATATACCATCGTTAATGGCAACGTCGTCTTAGATAATGGAATCGTCAAAGAAATCAATGCTGGTCAACTGTTATCCAGAAATGGAACGATACTATAAAGCGTCTCCCCCTTAGTTTCAGGTAAGAACGAGGATGTGTAGTCGCTTTGTTTAATTAAAAAGCATTAAGGAACAAGGAGATTTTGGTTATGTTAAATTGCCTTGATGATGTCTTGCGAATCACAAAAAAATTAGTGAATATCCCAAGCATCGTGAACACTTCTGGAGAAAAAGCCTTGGCTGCAGCCATCTACCACCAGTTAAGGACTCTTCCATATTTTATCGCTAATCCCGAGCATTTAATGATGTCCCGTACCACCGACGATGAGGTCGAACGCTATAATATCACAGCTTTTGTCAAAGGAACTAAATGCTCCTCGGATAAAACAGTAATCCTTCTGGGGCATATTGACACAGTCGGGATCGATGACTTTGCTCAATTTAAGGATTTAGCTTGTCATCCTGATAAATTAAGTAAGGCCTATTTATCAGAAAAACTCCCCGCCAACATAGAACAGCACTTAAACTCAGGAGAATGGCTGTTTGGCCGGGGAGTTTTAGATATGAAAAGTGGCTTAGCAAGTCACCTTTATTTGCTCCAACATTATGCCGAACACCCCGAGGATCTCGCTGGAAACCTTTTGTTGGTAGCAGAGTGCGATGAAGAAGACAGTTCCCACGGCATTCTCTCAGCCTTAAAAATCCTTAAGAAGTGGAAAGAAACCTATCATTTCAACTATGCAGCAGCAATCAATGCCGATTTTGTCTCTCCTCGCTATGAAGGGGACAAAAATCGCTATATTTATAAAGGGTCTGTTGGCAAACTCTTGCCTTCATTCTTTATCACGGGAAAAGAAACACACGTCGGCTCTTGTTTCGAAGGCTTCGACCCAAACTTTTTAGCTGCCGAACTAACCAGGGAAATTAACTACAATCCTCTCCTCATCGACAAAGCTTACGGTGAGACGCCCGCTCCGCCGGTTTCCCTGAAACAAACAGATCTAAAACCGTCTTATACGGTTCAAACTGCTCTATCCGCATTCGTCTACTATAATTTTTTAATACATTCTTGGAGTCCCAAAGAGGTCCTGGAAAGGCTCAAGCATCATGCTGAAATCGCCTTCAAAAGAGCTTTGGATACCTTCACCGAGCGCTATCAGGCTTATTGCCGACTTAGCGGGGAAACCTCCCATCCTGTTCCCTGGAAGGTGCGGGTATTCACCTATGAAGAATTTCACAGGCAGTTGGTGGAGCAAAACGGAGAGGCTTATCTCGCTCATATGAAAGAGTTTACCGCGGATCTTCTCACTGACTCTACCTTGGATCTACGCATGTATTCAGCGAGGGTAGTTGAGGAAGCCTGGAAATTTATGCAGGATAAAAGTCCGGCTATGGTCCTGTTTTACTCATCTCTCTATTCTCCGCGAGTTGAAGTTACCGGTAAAAATGAGCAGGAACAGCAATTGATTGATGCTCTCGAAAAGGCCATTGCCAAAATTCAGCCAGCCTATCCGAACCCCATAGTCACCCGTAATTTCTTCCCTTATATTTCGGACATGAGTTTTGTGGCACTAAGCGACAACGAAGCGGGAATTCGAGCGGCAACTTTAAATAATCCGGCCTGGGGAACCAAACACTATGTAAACTATCAGAATATCCGGGACCTTAATGTTCCCGTGATCTGTATCGGCCCTTATGGCCTTGATGCTCACAAGAAGCACGAACGGACTGAGATTGTTTACTCTTGCCAGATTGTTCCGAACCTGATTAATGAAATTATTCGGGATATCTTAAAGTAGACGCCTGCCCTTCTCCGCTCAACTTCCTATAGCCCACTAGACGAACGTAGTCGTTCCTTTAAGCATGACGAACTTGGCTTTGTTCATCACCCTCGGCTTGTTTTTCTGAAATGAACGATGCTAGAACCAGGCTTGCAGGATTTAGTACTGCAGTCCAAGCATTAGGGCAAGGTTACTATGCTAATTACACCGGAGGACCAGTAAATTACTGCGCCAACATTTATTACACCTTGATGTCTACTAATCCCCAACCAAGATTTTGAAACGAGAATACAAGAGGCTGTCTCAAAATAGAAATATAATTTCTATGGAGAGGCAGCCCCTTTCTGTGTAAAAATACAAAAAGACAAGTCCAAAGACCCGTCTTTTCGGTATAATTAGTTTATGCTACAAAACAAAACTATACGCAAAAATTATAACGAAAATAGTGGGGTTTATCAACTCGTGCTCCCACTAAACATGGAAGTATTAATACCAGAAGATGACTCGGTGAGACTGCTATGCCATATGACGGAGGGATTAGATTATACAAATTTAAACAAGGCGTACTCTTCCAAGGGAAGAAATCCAGCAGTCACACCCAAGACATTATTCCGAGTATTGGTGTATGCTTACATGAACGACATTTACACAAGCAGAAAAATAGAGGAAGCCTGTAGGAGAGATATTAATTTCATGTGGTTGCTCCAAGGACAGAAGGTGCCCGACCATAATACGATTGCTCGTTTCCGCAACGGTCGGATTAAAGGAATTATCGAAGGGCTCTTCAACCAATTGGTCGTTAAACTAGGTGAACTGGGTGAGATCCAGTATGAAAATATTTTTATAGATGGTACAAAAATTGAGGCCTATGCCAATAAATATACATTCGTATGGAAGAAAACCACCATCAAAAATGAACAGAAACTGCAAGAAAAAGCCAGGGCATTTCTTGTGAAACTCAATAAAGAAATCGAAACTGGTATTCCATTAAGCGAGTCGGCAATCACAGTGGAAACCCTTCAGAATTACATTGCTTTTCTGAAGGAGAAGCAACAAGCCGAAAAAATAGAGTTTGTTTCTGGAAAGGGAAAACGCAAGACTAATCTGCAAAGGGCAACAGAGACACTAGAAGAATTCTTGGAAAAACAAACGAGATATGATCGTTATAACGAGCTTTTTGATGGTAGAAATAGCTTCTCAAAGACGGATACGGATGCCACTTTTATGCATATGAAGGAAGATCATATGAGAAATTCTCAGCTAAAGCCAGGATACAATGTGCAGATTGGCGTAGAGGCTGAATATATCGTTGGATTGGCCATTTCGAGTGAGCGCTCCGATCAATTGACTCTTATTTCTTTTTTAGAAAAGCTAATTGAGAACTTACCTAAAAGATATCATAATGTCATTGCTGATGCAGGCTACGAAAGTGAAGAAAACTATGTTTATTTTGAGAAACAAGGACTAAAGCCTTTCATTAAGCCACAGACCTATGAAGTAATGAAGAAAAAAAGCTTTAGTAAGATCATTGGTAAACGGGAAAATATGGTCTATGATGCAGTCAAAGACGAATATCTTTGTGCAAATAATAAAAAACTAGTGGCTGTCGGAAAGACGACAAGAACTTCGAAAAGTGGTTATAAATCGGATGTAACTCTCTATGAGTGTGAGAGTTGTGGAGGCTGTTCATTCAAAAAACAATGCACAAAAGCAGCGGGTAATAAGAAACTATCTGTATCAAAAGTATTTTTGGAGAAACGAGAAGAATCCTTACATAATATCACAACGGCTGAAGGTATCCTACTAAGAATGAATCGTTCCATCCAGGTTGAAGGGGCTTTTGGAATTCTGAAGGAAGATCATAGCTTCCGAAGATTTGTAATGCGTGGTAAAAAGAATGTTGAAACTGAATTTTTGCTTTTGAGCTTTGGTTTTAACATCAATAAGTTGCACAACAAAATACAACAAGACAGATGTGGCTGTTCGTTACATAAAATAGAGGTTGCGTAATCTGCTTATGCCTTTTAATTAGGGAGTTTTAGAGAGTGCTCTTTTAGCGTTCCCAAATATAACAATAAGATTGTGAAATCAGGAATACTCCCTTGTGATTTCACAATCTCAACTTATTTTTCCCCAAATATTGAAAAGAGGCTGCCTCTTCGTGATGTCGTAGACATCATTTTGAGACAGCCTCTTACATCTTCAAGGGTTTTCGTCTGACATTATGATTTGAGTAACTATTCCTTGGGAAAGCATAAAATCTATGCTATATTTCTTATCCGACGTTTCTCCGAAAAGTTGGGTTCCTTTTTGTACTAGCTTAAGAAATGGATATGCATTCTTTACATCTTGCTCCGTACTGCCAATATGAATTCCTCGCGGAGTGCTTCCTGCAAAACCACTAAAAACTCTGATTTTCCATATCCTTGACCCAATGACAACAAAACCTTGCTTGTTGTATTCCCATTGTGGATCGCCATTTCCATGAGCGATTGTTTTAAGCTCAGGATCTCCAAACTTTGACTGAACACTTTCGAGGGTTTGCCCTAATGTAAGGTCTCCGACCTTCATGTCACTAAACATTAGTTCATTAGTCTTCGAATTCACAGGTGTCTGGGAGAAAGCTGTGTTGCTGTTTTGATTAGTATCCTTTTGCGTATTCTCAGGATTATTTTTTCCTTGTTCACTTACTTGTGTTTTGCTTGTATTGGACACATTTCCGCTACAACCACCGAGAAGAAGAATAGCCGCAAGACCAATTGATAACATCCAGAGTTTCAAATTAAACACTCCCTTCCTTATTAGCATTATCACCCTGAGATTGCCTTTACGAGAGCTTTTAACCTCTTTACCACAATTTGAAATGTAAATACAGGGTGCCAATTGCATGATTCATGATTCTCAGGCATTAATATCTGACTGCTTTGGTATAAGATTCTCTTTAATAACGTCCAAATTATCAATAATCTAAATCTCGACCGATTGGTAACGGCAACTTCCATACGACGAATATGCGCTTGCGCGAGTAATGCCGTTTCCTTGTCGATGCGTTTTTCTTCAATTAATTTAACAATATATTGGGACGCCGCTTCGCGATTGTCCTCATTTAGTGCTCCCCGTGTAGCACGAATGGCGGCTTCATTGGTTTTGCGTCACTTTTGATAATAATCTATTATTGAAATACCAGAAACACTTTTTTCGACTTCTGCCGAAAAATCAGATAAAAAACTCCCTCAACCTCTTTTATATGGTTTTGGGCTTTTTGTTTTTTGCTGAAAATTGTGGCGTAAATCAACTGCACCCAACAGGTGCATATCAACTTGTTCATTAATTTCACGATGCTCAATTTGCTCACAAAGCCGAAAAGCCCAGTATTAAGGACTTTTTATGTTCATTAATTGTATTAAAATTTGAATACTAATTTGCTAGGCATGTTAATTCTACGAGTTAATTATTTTGATATGTCGAAAAATTATTTAACCCATTATCTTGGCTGGAAGCTCGAAATTTCCGTTAAGCAACCGGCAAATAATTGGATCGTTTTAGTTTGCCACTCTATTGGCAAATAAATATATGAAAACGATCTGGTCAAGGCCACGCCTTCCGGATTGATTATCTTTAAAGTGTTCAAAGAAAGCTCTTTACGAACCGTCCAATTGGAAAGAACCGAAATGCCTAATCCAGCTTCAACAGTTCCTTTAATAATTTGAATACTCCCCAATTCCAAAACATGGGCAGGGGCAATATTAAGCTCTTCAAGGGCCTTTTCTGCTATATGTCTGGTTCCCGACCCTTTTTCACGCAGAATCCATGTTTGCCTTGCCAGTTCTTCTACCGTAGGTACCTCGCCAAGATAAAAATCGTGATTTGAAGCAGCTATAAAGCTAACCGTATCTTGGGCAAAAGGAACCACCTTTAAACTCTCGCTGGAAAATTCGGTTTCAATAATACCAATATCGGCCTCACGACTCTGTACTTGATGAATTACTTCATCACTATTTACGATGTTAACCATAAAGGCTATTTGTGGATATAATTTCTGAAATCGTCGCAGAACGTACGGCAAAATATATTCACCAAAAGTAAAACTGGCACTGATAACTATACTGCCACATTCACCGTAGAGCAATTCATCAACCAAGCGCTTCGTCTCTTTATCGTGAGCCAGAATTTGCTTGGCCTGGTGAAACACTAGTTCACCTGCTTTTGTGAGGCTAACCGAACGTTTGCCCCGTTCCAATAAAGTGACATTATAGTCGGACTCCAAATTCTGAATATGCTGTGTAACTGCCGGTTGAGTAATATGCAAGACAGTGGCAGCCCGAGTAAAGCTTTTTTCTTCCGCCACCGTTACAAACGTAAGAAGACGCTGGTCCAAATCTATTCCCTTCTTTCAAAAACGCAGCCCTTTGATTTCTTTAAATATTTACGTCACCAACACTAATAAGCTATTCTTATTAATTGGATAACAACTAACAATTTTACTTATTAAAGTTTAAGGCATAACCTATAGATAGTCAAATAACTATAGAGGTGATTTAATCGTGTCATTTACAAGGAGCTTCGGTACTAACTGGTTTACGACGGTTATGGGAATTGGGATTGTCTCGGTTTTAACTTATACGTTCCCTTTAGTCTTGCCAGGACAACATCAAATTGGCATCCTTCTATTTATCCTGCTTAATGTTGTTTTCCTCATTTCTCTGTTACTTTGGTCCATGCGCTGGATTTTGCATACGGATTGTGCACTTGCTGATTTTAGCCACCCATCACGAGCCATCTTTTATGGTGCTCTGGCAATGGCAATTAATGTTGTCGGGAACGCTTATTTTCTTGTTGGGACCCATCTCTTGCCTTTAAATCAAGCTTTAGCCATCAGCAAATTCCTATGGTTAATTGGAGTTGCCGTTTCTTGTTTTTCGGTCATTACCATCCCATTTTTGTTATTTGTTAAGCACGAAGTAAAACCAGAGGATGCTTTAGCAAGTTGGTTGATTCCTGTTGTTCCACCCATTGTCGCTGCTGCAAGTGGTGTGAATTTATTGCCCTATGCCGGTTCACTGCAAATACCCATGACTTTTTTCATTATCGCCTTGTTTGGAGTTACTTTCTTTTTATTTATTATGGTGAGCGGTCTGGTCTATTTCCGCCTTGTCTATCATAGCCGCTTATCTGGGCAAACAGTACCGAGTTTATGGGTAGAAATCGGCCCGATCGGTATGGCCATGTCTACCGTTTGTGGTTTAACCTTTCAGACCGGGAGTTTGGGACAGTTAGCCCCTCTCCTGCGCCCTGTTGCACTGCTTTTTGCCGGATCGTTATGGGGAGTGGGCTGGTGGTGGATCATAATGTCAGCCTTGCATACCATGCTTCACTTACGCAAGTCCGGCGAAGGAATTCCTTTCGATTTAGGTTGGTGGAGTTATGTGTTTCCTATTGGAAGCTTTACTAATGGAACTTACGCTTTAGAAAAACTTACTGGAAGCAATTTTTTTGCAATTGCCAATACCGTACAATTAAGTATTTTATGGATATGCTTTATCATTGTCATTTGGAATACCGCTTCAGGAATTGTAAATGGAAAACTTTTAAAAAACAGAATCCCACTTTCCGAGACACGCCATTTATCTTTAATACACAAATGACTAGACTCCATACGTTCAGCAAGCATAAAATACAAATTCGCCAGCCACTTTAGCTCTTGCCAAGGATAAATCGTATTTGGACAGTTTTCATCGTAGCATAGGCAAACGGTCAGTTTCATAGATAAACCATATCCCAGATAAGAAATTATCCTATAATGTGGATGGAATCGAAAATGTAATCGAATTTGACGATTTATAGCTATAGGGAATAACTCGAATAAGGCCTTCAAAGAATTAAAAGACAATGATAAGTATAGCTTTAAAGACGATTACAAGGTAATGGCAATGGCCGTCGAGGCCATAAGTGATGGAGCCGATCTTTCATTGAAAATAAGAAGATACGATCTACGGGCCTTAACGATTTTCCATCATCAGAAAACAAAGGTTTAAATGATAACCATTTAAGAGGATAACTAAAGATAACTAAAGATTTCTCAAAACATAAATAAACTGTGATATATTTTGGGTAAAATGGTCTCAGAAGGCTAGGAGGTAAATGATGGATAATTTCAAGGTGATCTTTCATATCGATGAGCAGAATAAAGCTGGTTTAGTGCTCCATAATATTAGCAATTTAATTGCTGATCTTGGTGAGGAAAATTTAAACATTGAAATGGTGGCTAATAGCGAAGCAGTGAAGATGCTTGTAAGGAATACCAATGTATTTGAGACAGCGCTTAAGGAATTAGCAGAAAAGAAGGTTGTATTATGCGCATGTGCCAATGCTATGCGTGATTTAGGTATTCAAAAAGAGGAATTGCTTGATTTTGTGACTGTCGTTTCCGCTGGCGTTGGTGAAATAGTGAAAAAACAAGTAGAAGGTTGGGTATATATTCGCCCCTAAGCATGTAATTAGTAATCGGAGAGATTAAGGAGGGCGATAAAATACTTACTCCGCAAATTCAGAAAGGCTAAAATGAAATAGATAGGATGTGATAAATATTGTCTCTTAAGGAAGCCTTTACACAACTAAATATCGATAGTGTCAGAAATATCTTTATTTTTACAACAATGCTCTTGATTGTTGTAATCGTTCAAGCTATTAAGCCGACTCTTTCATTAACTTATCAGTTCTTCTCAATCTTTTCCCAAGGAATAAGCTTAGCTAACTTAACCCAACGATTCTCAGGATTAAGCTTCCCTTCAAAGGGCAAAATAAAGTCTTCTATGTTCATTTGACCACTCGGTTGACGGTACATGGTCATCCTCATAAGTGCAAGGTTTTTAATCTGTTTTTCAATAGTTCCTTGCATTAGAATTCGACATAAAGACTCTGAAAACCTTGTTGTTCGCGATTTTGGAGCTATTCAGCAAGCCCTATTTATAATTTGCTAAGAAAACAGGGATGTCTCAAAGTAGTCTGCCGAAAAAGAAATAGCGAGAAGGATGACCTGGAGAGGTTTTTCCTTCCCGCTATTTTACTGTATTGCCAGTTCTCCATCCAAGACTATACCAACCTGCTCTTTACGTCGTCCCAAGTTTTTGCTTGGAGGAAACAGTCTTTAGAATTTTCCTCCATTTTAACAAAATCGTCATATGAAACCAGTTAATAAAGTCAATAGATTTTAGAATGAATATTTTGATAATTTAAGGAATTTCTCACATTGATGTTCTTTCTGTCAATTTGATATTAATCTATGAAAAATAGATACCTTGAACTCACAGTGAATTAATTAGGCCTAACAAACGCTCCCGTTCCTCTTCCAAGTCTTCGCGTTCCGCTACCATCCTAGGTTGTACAGAATGGTAAGGCCAGCGGGCTTTAAGATCGGCCAGCTTGTTTTCGATCTCGTTCAATTGAAGCTGAAGCTCCTGTCGTTTAAGTTGTTGTTCTTGTGCCTGACTTTTATCATCCATTCGGTTTCTTCTCTCCCATCTCCACAAAGGTGATTGCACCATGCATACAAGCTTCCATGCAAGCTTCACACTCCACACATTTCGCAGGGTCAACAACTGCCAGATGTGACAACATGGCAATCGCTTCTTCCGGACAGCTATTAACACAGCGTTTGCACCCCCGACAAAGTTTTTCCAAGATGAACGCTGACATTTCTTCTCCTCCTCAACTTTAAGAACATTGAAATCACCCATATACCCCATTAGGGTATATGGGTGATTTCAATATATTCTTTTCCCTTTCATTTGTCAACTTTCCTGCTTTGTAGAAAGGTTAAACTGTAGCACAGAATTGTCACGTGAGACAAACTATCTTTTTTCCATACTTCAGATTTTTCGCATACGCTGTACAAAAACATTGTGGGGGGTACTATGAAAATCCATGTTGTACAGCAAGGGGAAACACTTGGACAGATTACAAGTACTTATGGTATAAACACAGCAAATATAATACAAATTAATGGTCTTCCCGATCAATACCTCGTTGCTGGTCTAGCTCTGGTTATACCTTCCCTTTCACAATACTATACTGTAAAACCAGGTGATACCCTATGGAAGATCGCCCAACAATTTGGTACAAATATTACCACGTGATTGGGACTGACTCAATTGAGCTATCATTTTAGTGTGTCAAAACCGCTGGACGTTGTGCACATTCCGCAATCGCGATGGTTTTTTCTATAATCACTGACTTCTTTCCTTTCTTCACCTTTTACCACTTGAGTCTCTGGATCGATTAGTGGCTGAGGTTCCGATGTCTCTGCAGGATTTGCTATTACCGGTTTCAGCGGAGATAGCAGACAGGATTTAAACCCTCCATTAAGATTCTTAACGTGAAATCCATTTTGGGTCAAGATTCTAGAAGCAACATACCCTCTCAGTCCAATCTGACAATATTCTAAAATTTCTTTATCCTTGTCAAGTTCCCCCAAGCGTTCCCTCAAACTGTCCACTGGGATGTGGAGAGCCCCCTCGATGTGCCCCGCATTGAATTCGACATCGGTACGCACGTCTAATAAGATCGTGTTTTCGCGATCATAAGACATAAAATGCTCAGTCGATAGGACCTCTACTCGGCCTGCTAAGAGATTTTCCGCGGCATACCCAACCATATTTACGGGATCTTTAGCAGAAGAAAACGGCGGCGCGTAACACAGCTCCAATTCTGTCAAATCCGTGACCGTTCCCCCTAGGCGAAGAACCGTTGCTATAACATCGATTCTCTTATCCACCCCAACACTGCCGATGCCCTGGGCACCTAATATCTTGCCCTCTTCGCTGAAAATCAGCTTCAAAGTCATCATTAAGGCTCCTGGATAGTAAGATGCATGGGCAGCAGGATGAACGGTAATCGTTTTATAGAGGATGTTCAGACGTTTTAGAGTTCGTTCATTATTACCGGTACTGGCCGCTGTTAAGCCGAAGACTTTAATAATTGAAGTTCCTTGTGTCCCTTTGTACGTTGTTTTTAAACCTGCAATATTGTCCGCTGCGATGCGGCCTTGCTTATTAGCGGGGCCAGCCAGAGGAACTGCCGTATTTTCTTTGTTAACAAAATCTACGACTTCGATTGCGTCTCCCACTGCATAGACATTTTCGACATTCGTGGACATGTTTTCGTTGATTAAAATATGCCCCTTTGCTCCCAGCTTAATTCCACTCTCTTTGAGGAATTCAGTATCTGGAATCACTCCAATGGCTAAGATCACTAGATCAGCCTTCAACTTTTTCTCACTAGTGAGAGTGATTTCAACTTCATTTACCTGATCCTCAAAGGACTTAACTCCATCATTTAGAATAAGCCGGACCCCATTATCCCTAATTTCCTTTTCCACGGCTGTCACAATATCTGCATCGAAGGGAGCCAGGACATGGGGCGCAGCTTCGACTAATGTAACGTTAAGCCCGCGTTGCTTTAAATTCTCAGCCATCTCGACGCCAACAAAGCCACCTCCGATGACGACTGCCCTATTTATTCCTTGGTCATCGACATAAGCCTTGATACTATCTGTGTCCGGTATATTTCTTAAGGTCAAGATTCTCTTACTATTAATCCCCTCAATATAGGGTTTGATCGCTCTTGCTCCAGGTGATAAAACGATGTAATCATACGTCTCCAGGTACATGCCATTGTCTTTGCTTCTCACTGTCACGGTCTTTTTATGAGTATCCAGATTGATCACTTCGCTGTTCACTCTGACGTCGATATTAAACCGACTCTTCATACTTTCAGGGGTTTGAACTAGAAGCTTTTCCCTTTCCTGAATCGTTCCCCCAATGTAGTAGGGCAACCCACAATTGGCGAAGGAAATGTACTCATCCCTTTCAAAAAGAATAATCTCAGCTTTTTCATCCAATCTTCTCAATCTGGCTGCTGCAGAGGCTCCGCCAGCCACTCCCCCTATAATTAAGACTTTTTTACCCATGATTTGTCCTCCTTTAGCTTAAACACCCAAACACTGAGAGAAACACCCGGTTCCTCGCTTAGCAGCCTGCTCAGCCAAAGCGCTGGGGAGCAGGGTTTGAACCTTCAGAAGCTCCTCCTCCCGAACGTTTGCCCACGACATTAACCGCCGTAAAACGCTGTTTAATTTGATCGCTTCCACATTGCGGACAAACTTGATGGTCTTTTTGGCTCATGCTGCAGAAGACTGAGAACTTATAGGCACAGGATTGGCAAACTAAATCATAACTAGGCATTTTACTTCCCCCTTAATAACCCATCTTTAGTAGATCTTCGCTATAATAATCTAATTCAACGTCAGCCACTCTTTAACGGATAAACCCCTATACCCAGCAAGGGTATGTTTCAATTTCAATATATTCGCATCTCTTTCATTTGTCAACCCTAGTTTGCCAATATTCTTTCTCTTTGCCGATTATTTACTCTACCCAGTGCTAGAGCTTTTATCGTCATCAAAGGTAAACTCATTCAGCTAAAGCTGATAACTAGTCTTCAGTGACGATAGTCTCCGGTTGAGACTAACTCCAAAGCGGCCTTCCCAATGGGAACACCCACTTACAAGAAGTGGGTGTCTTAAACGTGTATTAAGCCCCAAAAACATATTGTTTCTAGCTAATTCTTTTAAAATTAATGTGGGAACCCCGCTTAAGGGTGTGTAGCACTTCGGTCATGACATTTATGACACGAATCCGCACCCTGCTCCAGAAGGGATTGCTGGCACTTGCTTCCATAGACTAAAGGAATTTGGAACGTCTGGCCTGTCACACGGCTGTTCTGTATCCAATCATTTCCTTGATGGCGGATAAACGGCAATTCCTCTCCTTTTCCTGTTACAAGGATCTCGTCTCCGATTTTTAACTTTGGAAACTTAGGGTTGGTTATTTGCTCCTCAAAGGCTAAATCATTGGGATCGACAATTTGCTTGGTTTTCGGGAGGGTTTCCTTGGTGCCATGACAATCTTGGCACTGCAGGTGGACAGCATCATACTGCGAAGTGTGGAGTTTGTTGTCTCCCATTACATCTTGCCTCGTGTGACAATCGATGCAATCCAGACTCACTTCACATTTAGCAAAAATTTCCCCGGGTAAATAATAATCCTGGACACGATCCAGCCAATTCGTAACCCCAGATTTCCAGTCATTTATAACCTTAGTCATATCTGAGCGAAATGCAAAACTCATTTTTAAAGGGTCATGGTTCCCTTGGTTATGACACTGATTGCACTGCGTATAAAGAATTTGGGTTGTTAGACTATGGGTCATTCCGTACCCAATATTATTGGTTTTCATAGTCGTATCAGTACCAATGTAGGTATGCGTTGGATTAGTTAAAACATGACATGTCTCGCAGCCGTTTCCTTGAATTTTACTCTGCGTCTCGGCCTGTCCTTTGACTTGTGTACCATCTTGTTCTTGTGTGCCTTTCAAGGAAACATTATTTGTAGTGGTTGAAACTGGAAGATCCCCTCCGCTTTGATGACATTGGCTAAGACAGTTCTGTTGGAAGTCCTTCTGATTTGCTCGTCCCTGCAGCGGATTGGGATAAAGAGCTGCCACTTGTCCCTTGGTCAATCCCGGAATATCGTTAGTCTTATCGTATCCGAACATCCTGCGCACGGCGCTTAGCTCTCCGGCTTTTGTGGACATAATTGAGGTTTTCACGAGATCAACTTCATTTTTAGCCTGTTCAGGGTTCCCTGCGTGACAGGCGACATTATTTTCTCCAGTTCCTCCGCAGCTTAAAGAAGCCACATCAAGTGAACCTGGATGCCCTCCTCCATACATTTGAGCATGGGCCATCGCTTTGTCCAGGGAGAGAGGGTTTCCGCCATGGCAAACAGTGCAGCCAAAGGTGTTGCTGGGATGGGAGCTTGATATTTCTTCAATGCCGATATGGCAGGTTTTACAGCGCTCGACTTTCCCGTCGGGAAGAACAAGGTCGATGATTTCAGGTTTTCGCTTCTGATAGCTGGCGATTTCTTCTTGAAGCTGACCTTTCTTCGCGTTGTCCTTGGCCGATCCCAGTTGAACCTGCAAGCTTGCAATCTGCTCTTTAAAATACTCTTTTTGGTATTGAGACCAGCTTGGAGTACTGACCTCTATTAGGGCGATCAGAGCAACAAGGATTAGTAATAGACTGGTCAGCACGAATGTCTTTTTCATAATTACACCCACCACAATTCCTTAACTGTATACCAGAGCAAAAGAATTGCAACCAATCCAAAAAGAACGCTGAAAATTCCCCTTCCCCATTTATCTCCGAAATATTTGGCTAACCAGGGCAACCCTGCAAACCCCATGATGATAAACGCCGGAACTACTAAAACTCCCAGCCAGGGAGGAAGATACAGCAGAAGAACTTGGAGCGGCCCAAAAATCCAAGGCGCCGCCGCATGTGAAACAGCAGGAGCCAAATTGCTTGTTCCGACGTTGGGCGTGAACTTTAAAGCCAGGACAGTACAAACGATCAGAAAGATCAGCGCAGCGATTCCTTCATTTTCTTTTAGGTCGTTCATAGGTGAATGAGCCATTCTATCCCCCTCCTATTAGAAGAAACATACAGAACTAAAGCGGGCGTACTCCGCCGTCGCGACGAATCCGCCAGAAGTGGTAAAACTGCAGGAATAAAGCTATGAATGGCAAACCTACACAGTGCCAAACATAGACCATCAGAGTACTGCCGCTTAAGGCTGAAGGTTCGCCCAGAAAAATTTGTGCCAGTCCCGTACCCAAACCCGGAATTAGTCTAAGTATATTTGAAGCGACGGTCGCCGCCGCACCGCTTTCTTGGGAACCGATAAGAAGGAAACCGGTAAAATCTAACACTAAAACGAGAATAAGCAATCCGACCCCTACAAGCCAATTAAGCTGTCTCGGCGGCTTGTAGGAATGCGTCCAGACCACCCGCAGCATATGCAAATTAACAGTTACGACCATGATTTGAGCGGACCAATAATGTAAATTACGAATGATTCCCCCGTAAGGAATCACAGTTCCTATCGTAAGAACACTGCTGAAACCCGTGTTCTCTCCAGGCTGATAATGAAACATTAAAAGGAGTCCCGTGATCCCAAGCATGATAAATGCCAGAAAAGACAAGCCTCCAAGACAAAAGGTGTAAAAAACGGAAAGCACTCGACTTGGAACAAATCGCGGTCTTATATGATTCACAAAATTATTCATAGTCTTACATCCAATCCAACTTGTTTCGCTGTATTAATAATTAGAGATCCATCCGCTTTTCGTTCCACAGCCACCCTCGGCAACGCTTTAGGAGCAGGTCCTGATAAGGGCCTGCCCTCTGCGTCATAAATGCTGCCATGACAAGGGCAAAGCCATTCTTGCTTTTCCTGGTGATAATTCACTTCACAACCGAGATGAGTACAGGTCGCCACTAAAGCCATAATTCCCTGATGGTCCCTTTTAACCCATACCCGTGAACTAGGAACATGCTGCCAATCAGTGTTTTCCTCAGGCACCTTATCATAAAACACAAGAGGAGAGCGCGGTCGATCCTCCTTACTCGTTAAATACTGAACGAGAGGCCTGACGGTCAAGGCGCTGCCCGCGACAACCCCTGCCCAAGCCAAGCGCAATACCGCTCGTCTCGACCAAATTAATTGCCTTGTCATCGTCTTCCCTCAGCCTCCCTTTCCTCAAATCGATAGTAACTCTAAAACCAACGGCTCCATTGCCCGGCATAGGTTATAATATAGCGAACAAAAAAACCGCCAAAAAGAACCAGAAAACTGCTGCCAATCGTTGCCGTCAATGTCCAACGCACTGGAATTTTGTCTTTCAATTCCAGGTACTCCAAGGAAAAGGGGACAAGCAGTCCGAGTCCAACAATCAGAAGCCAGAAAATCAGCGCAAACTCTCCATAGAGTAGACTGCCAAAAGCGTCCGAGACGCTCAGCGAACTTAGTCTGCCCATTATAATCATCGCTAACAGTATAAAACATTCCAGAGCTATGAGTAAAGCATCTGCTTTAGTCAAAACATGCAGTTCCCTGTGCCTGGCACGCTGCCAAGGGCTTAGGGCCGAGATTAGAATTACGGAGGCTACTCCTGTGGACAAAGCCGACACTAAAAAGAGCACTGGAAGCAAAGGTGCCGTCCATAAAGGACGTACGGCGGCATTAAGAAGCAGCCCGGTATATGATGCCACCCCTACGGATAAGAAAGGCATTACTTTGGCTTGGCGCCGTTTCCATGTTTCCAGGGACTTCGTTTTTCCAAAAATTCGCAGTTTCTCTGGAAGCCAAAGATAGAGATAAATAACGCTCAAAATGGTGAAGAGCAGGATCGCCCAACTTCCATAAGACATAGGTGATCTGACCTTTAACGTC
Organism: Desulfosporosinus paludis; assembly: GCF_045689965.1. Lineage (NCBI taxonomy): Bacteria > Bacillati > Bacillota > Clostridia > Eubacteriales > Desulfitobacteriaceae > Desulfosporosinus > Desulfosporosinus paludis. Next base: position 4,385,791 of record NZ_CP144211.1, on the reverse strand, counting down.
ATAAATAAGCGATAGAAATTAAATGGGCTCCCTAAATCAAGCAAAAGTACGCCTAAACCCAAAGAAATTGGGAACGGTGAGATAAAGGCGCCCCAGCGTCCAACACGTTCGAAGTCTTGACCGCCATAGAGCAAGGCCAAATTGGACGTGACCATGGCTCCCGCGCTCACACCCGCTGTGAAGAGATAAATAACAATCAGTAAGCCCCAAGTTATCTCCACGTAAGAATCCCTCCTCCTAAGCCTGTTATTTGCCTTCGGGTATTTCCGGAACCAAGTCGTCAATATAATAGATATTGGGGCCCGTTCCTACTTGTTTAAGCAGTTGACGAGTTGGATATTGAGCAATTAATTGGGAAACAACACTCTTCGGATCATTGAGATCGCCTGCCTGGCGAGCTTTTCCAAGGCAAGTTTGTACACAAGCAGGCTCAAGCCCTTGCTCTAAACGTTGTAAACAGAAGGTACACTTATCCGCTTTTCCTGTTTCCGGGTTAGCAAAGCGGGCCTCATAGGGACAAGCGGTAAGACAATATTTGCACCCAATACATTTGTTGTTTTCGACAATGACGATACCATCGGCACGTTTTTGGGAGGCCCCTGTGGGACATACAGAGACACAAGGGGGATGCTCACAATGCATGCAATTTCCCGGTTGAAAGACTTCCTTAACTATGGGGAACTTACCCTGAACTCCACTGCTTTTCACCCAATTGCGCGTCTTGCCAATCGGTACATCATTTTCCGCTCGGCACGCCACCATACAGGCATCGCAGTCGATACAGCGCGAAGTGATGATGACAAATCCCATCCGTACTGCCATTCGTTACTCCCTCCTACGCCTTATTCACTGTGACAAAGGTTTCACTTAACGCTGAACTTCCCGAGAGCGGGTCCGTAATCGTCTTGTGCAGAGCAGAATCACTTGCCCCGCGCTTATAAGCTGACTTTAATCCTTTACTCACATGCCCAAACCCTCCCACCATAAAGATACAGTCCGATCGAATACCCTCAGTGACATAGGCTTTAACAGTAACCTTGCCGACTTCACTTTCCAGCACGACGTCATCATCCGTTTTGACTCCGAGTTTAGCCGCCACTGAGGTATTCAGCCAGGCCCGATTTTCCGGAAAGACTTCCAATAACCAGCGGTTGTTCTGGGTAAACATCTGAGTGTGCTGTGCCGTTTTTCCCGTCAAAAGATAATAGTGATCCTCTGAAGGGCGGGGTGGCTCATTCCAGGTGGGCACTGATTTTTTGCCCATCTGAGCCATAATGCTTGAGGAAATTTCAATTTTTCCGCTGCTCGTCTGAAATTCAAAGTCTTTGGAATGATCTTCCTTCATAGTTTGCACAACATAATGTCCAGCTCTTTGTAACTCTTCTAAACTGATCGGGAACGGCTTGAGCTGCTGAGTCAAAAGATCCTTCTCATCCTTATAGGGCAGAAAATCTCCCAGCCCTAACTTATCCGCAAGCTCTTTATAGATCATCAAGCTGCTTTTGGTATCATATAAAGGCTCAATAACCGGCTGGCGAATAAAGATTTTGTTTCCTATGGGGACCAAGCCATCATAGCGTTCCAGATAGCTGGATTCCGGCAGGATTACATCCGCATAATATGCCGTATCACTGGCTTGAATATCGATAACGGCTACAAAATCCAATTTCATAAAAGCATTAATGGTCTTTTGCCGTTCGGGGATCGAAAGGATAGGATTTTGCCGCGAGATCAGCCACCCTTTAGCCTCATAAGGTTTCCCCGACAAGATGTTATCCCGCATTGTTTGAATGACGCCATAGGACAGGGGCACCATAGGGTATTGCCAAGGAACTCCATCGAGCCGCATTCCCTGAGCCGCCGGGAAGGGGGGATGAGACAAAACTCCAAGCTTTGCTGTATTGATTTCCTGATCTGGAATAAGGCCGCCCGGCTGGGCCCAATTACCGATCAGAGCATTAAGCACAGCAATGGCCCGCTCAGTTTGAAATGAATTTTGGAAATTCGAAGTTCGCCAGTTGGGGTGGGCAATAGCCGCCGGAGCAGCAGCCGCGAACTCCCGGGCAATCCGTCGAATCGTCGCCGCCGGAATCTCGCACTTCTGTTCTGCCCATTCCGGAATATAGTCTTTCACTTCCGAGGCAAGCTCTTCAAAGCCTTGAGTATAAGCGGCAAGGAAGTTTGTATTGTACAGTTTTTCCTTAATAATCACATGGATCATTGCTAAGAAAAACGCAGAATCCGTACCAGGGCGTGTTGGCAGCCATTCCGCAGCTTTAGCTGCCGTCTTGCTAAAACGCGGATCAAGAACGACAACCTTTGTCCCTCTGGCAATCATCTCGATCATTTCCTGAGTTTCATTATTGGAAATCCCCTCAGCCAGATTTCGTCCCATGAAGATCATATACTTGCAATTTTTGTAATCCGTCCCCGGCTGCGGCACTCCATAGGTGTAAAGAAAACCCGTGGTCATGGCATTGAAACATAAGCTTCTCTGCGTACCATAGTTAGGGGAACCATAAGCTTTGAGCAATATCTCAAAAAAGGGTTGGGACAAGTTGTCCGTGGAATTAAACATCATAGCTTTCGCGCCATACTTCTCTTTAATCTTCTTCATTTGCTCGGCGGTATAGCTTAACGCTTCATCCCAGGAAGCCCTGCGCCACAACCCGCTTCCCCGCGCCCCCGCCCGAATGAGTGGAAATTTTAAACGATCAGGGCTGTACATCATCTCGATCCCGGCATTCCCTCGGGGACAGAGCTTTCCGACATTATTCGGGTGATCCGGATTTCCTTCTAATTTTTTCACAACACCGTTTTCGACCTTAGCTATCACTCCGCACCGCCAGACACATTGCTCACAAATTGTAGTAACTTTCTTGGTCCCTGTACCCGCAGCTCCTGCCTGGGCCGAACGCTGATCCACGGCAAAAGTCTTACCCGGTGTCAGAAGCCCAAGCCCTGCAGTCGCACCGAGTGCCGCGCCCGCGGCAGTACCTTTAATAAACTGACGGCGGCTGAACAATTGGTCCCAAGTGAAGACTTTGGACACATTGAGGCCTCCTTTCATTTCGACTATTTCACACTGTCAGAAAGTATAACCTTTGGTTGTATACTTTCTTTATTCAATAGACTTTTAATTCACGTTTAAGTTCCTGCTTTGCTTTCCGGAAACCTCTTGAGACTTCTCAGCGATTTTCGAACCCACATAAAATACGAGCGTGCACAGGACAAAAAGGGAAATAAAGATCCAATGATTAACGTGGAGTAGTTCTTCCAAAGTTTGTTGACCGTAAGAACCGATGGTCGATATTTTTAGAAAAACAGACTGGTAGGTGGCCCCGAAAATGACTCCGCCGACTAGAAAACCTAAAACACCAGGAATTAAATAATCCAAATTTCCCTGACCACAACCTGTGATCAACGTACCCGGTCATGTGCCGGCTAAGGCCATCCCGACTCCAAATAAAAGTCCGCCCAGCAGGTTTCCAACTATATAAGTGGAGGACACTTGATCCAACTGGATAAAGCCAAGGTCCTTCAGAGTATAGAGACCAACAAGTCCCACAGAGATCCCTGTCATCATGAATTTCATGACCGTATTATCTTTGAATCGAAATTGGTTAACAATCCGATGGTAATGACCTAATCCAGCTTTCTGCAAGGTAAAGGCGAAGAAAAACCCGATAATTAAGGGGATAACATACGTCGTCATTTTAATAATCACCTCCATATAAAATTTTGGTCGTAATGATTCCAGACACGAATAACCCAACAATAAAGAGAAGCCCGGCTGGTGAAAGCTGCATTGTGCCTGAAATCGCCAGCCCACTCGTGCACCCGCCCGCAATACCGGCAGAGTATTCGATAATGATCCCACCGATAAAGATCAATCCCCATCGTTTAAGCTTACTGGGGCCAAAGTTCTGTGTCCACTGCTGATCGGGCATCGTGCGAAGCTTGAAATCCTTGGACCATTTACTCGACACAAAGGCTCCCAGAAGCATGCCAAAAAATAAGATAATTTGAAAACTAACAACGGGGGGCATCTGAAATTTAAAATACATCGAGTTAGCCAAGCTGAAATGGAATTTTTTGAGCAAAATGCTGTCTATACTTTCGATACCCCCTGAAGAGCCGATGGTTTTGTCAACTAAAACATAGGAGGCAACAGCCGTTAATCCCAAAAGAACTCCCGCAGCCCAAGGGGACCACACTTTTTCCTTCATTTTCTCATTAAAGGACACAATTAATCTTCCCCCTTCCCATTCTTCTTGGCCAGTAAAACTAACGACTTCAGTTCCTCTTTACCCATTGTTTGAAGCTGGAGGACAATATCTTCAGGCAATTGAGTCAAGGCTTGCAACAATTGCCGTCCATGTTGACCTTCGAGGACTGTTTTAAGCGCCAGGACAGTTTGCATATCTCCTTTTAACAGTTGAGTGAACACGTCTTGAACTTCCGGTGGCAGAGTATTAAAGGGAACATTCTTATGCCTACCTTTCACAAAGGCCCATGGCCATAACCCTTTTTTCCACTTCCAAAACAGAATCGCTAAAACGAAGAGTGCCAAAATGTCTGCTATAATGATAGCCCAGGCAAGCCAGGATAACTTACCATTGCTGTTAAAATCAATAAGATCGAAGTTTGGATTAGAGCTTGGCGGGACCTGAGTAGCTGCCTGAGACGGAGCAACCGCTCCATTCCCTGTCGAGGGAGCTGTTCCTGAAGCAGAGGGGCTGGGCGCTGCAGAATTATTTCCTGTGGAATTTGAGCTCGTTACAGCTCCTCCATATTTTGAAACCCGAGCAGCTGTGTCTGCAGGGTGACAAGAGGCACAGGATTGATCTGGTTGCGCTAAGGGTTTGGCGACAACCCCTGCATGAGCTTTTGTCTTATCTGTTTCCGTTGCTACGCCAAGGTGACAAGCTTGACAAAAATCTCCGAAGGAGTGCTGGGTATGCCAATCTCCCTTTTTAGAGACAGGGTCTGCTCCTTGAACCTCATGACAGGTTTTACAGGAGGAAGTGGATGCTCCACAGGCCGCCTGGACATCTTTTGGAGTCGACAACCAAAAAGACCCCATGAGTACGATGCTTGAGATGCCAAAAATTAAGGCTAATAAGGACAGATCTTTCTTTTTCACTTTTGCTCCTCACCCCTTTGATAAAATGTTCACAATTTTAGTTAATATAATTTAATAGCCTTTGGTTTCGATGTACACTCACCCCCTTATACCCGCGTGAGGTATATGTATTACATTATTAATATATTCAACTAGATTCCGTTTGTCAACCGTTCACCTTAACATTTCTTCCCGCATCTTGAGTTTCTCCTACTGCTATTTTGCAGACTTTTGTGTCTACAACCCTGAAATTCAGAAAAAATGGGATTTTATACGGTTAATTACAAGTAAAATAGAAAAGAAGCCCAAAAAACATATAAGTTTTCGGGCTTCTTTATCATCTTCAGAAGGCTTTAGCCAACGACATGCGTATGGGTTAGCTATTTAGCAGCATTTTTTTTGTTTTTGACTGCGGCTATTTCAGCAACCGGAAAAGCAGTAGTAAGGATCCGCCCAGTTTTAATATATTCGATCATCATAGGAGTAATATAAGGTACAAGAAGGGGCAGCATGTTAGACATTAAAGAATCCATAGTTTTGGGCAGCAAGTCAGGCATCAATTCCTCCATATCTTTTGGAAGAGGACCTACGCGGCGCGAAACCTCAGCAAGCATATCTGGCATAACCTTGGGCATGATCCCGGGGACTAACATCGGCATCATTATAGGCATCATTTTTACCATCAAGGCCAGGCCGCCAGGGATGTGTTTCATAGCGTTCATCATGGGCACCATGCCGGCAGGCATGTTAGCAAACATCTGCGGCAATAGTGCGCCCATAATCTTAGCCATGTTTTCAGGGTACATAAGAATAATAAATTTCTCGAAGTAACCCCACATTTCCATCGAGTATTCAGTTTTATCTTCGGTTTCAAAGCCTAAACCTTTAGCGATAAACCGCGCCAAATCAGTTATCGGGATATCCATATTATTGGTCTTGGCGGCTTTTCTCAACTGAACCTGACAGCACGGGCACAGAGCCAATAAAGCATCAGCGTCAACATCAATGGCTTCTTGAATCCGCATCCCTCCAAGCTTAGGAGCAACAGGCATTTCACCTATCAGTGTTAAAACAGACCCGCAGCAGAGGCCAGTTTCACGGTTATGCTCCATTTCCACCAGCTCAACACCCGGAATAGCGGCAATCAGTTCACGGGGCGGTTCGTAGATACCCTGAGCACGACCGGCATGACAGGAATCATGGAAGGCAATTTTGGCCTTAATCTCATGCTCAAACCTCAAATCGCCTTTGGCTAAAGCTTCAGCAGCCACCTCAGAATAATGCTTGATTTCAAAAGGATAGTCAATCCCTTTCTTACGTGCCAAACTAGGATAAAGCTCTTTCCAAGCCAGACCACAGGCCGGACAGGAAGTAACGATAGTTTTCGCACCGCGCTTTTTTGCTTCAGTTACATTGTGCTCAAAAATTTCTTCAAAGAGATCCCACTTACCTGCTATCTTCATCGGAATACCGCAGCAGGCTTCGTCGGTACCCATATAGGTAAACTCAATACCTGCCTTATCCAAAATGCGTACACTTGATATTGCCACATCACTGTTTACCATCGACGCTGTACACCCGGCAAAATAAAGAACATCGGCTTTTTCTTTAATCTTAGGCTTAATCTCTTGTGGAATCCAGTCAGCTCTTTTTTCACGTTTACCGGCCCAAATATTGTTTTCTCCTCTGAGAGAGGCAGCCATCATTTCAAAGGGCGGGAAGGTCATACGCTTTTCATCAGTTATTAACTTACCGCGCATAGCCATCCAGTTATGCTCGACAGGTATGTTTAACTGGCAACGGGTATTGCATACCTCACAAGTGGTGCACATGAGAAACTTATTGACCATCTCTTGGTCAAATTTTTCCCGTCCCGCCAGCACCTCTCTCAGGTAAGCGTATTTACCGCGGGGAGAATGAGACTCCCAGCCACGGCCCGAGAACTGCTCACAGGTAGAGACACAATAACCGCAACGGGCACAGGCTGTTGCGAAGAAAGCTACACTTCCTGGAATACCGTTTTTCTCTTTGGTTCTTTCCGAAAGATCCCCTGTAGGAGCAGTGGCGGCATTGGCAATGGGACGAATTATAGGCTCAAATGCGGAAGCTAAGCCCATAATTCGATTGATAAAACCAGAACCAATAACCTTGTTGGGATTAAATAAGTTTTGAGGATCCACTTTGGCCTTGTATCTGGTTAGTTTCTGAAAGCGGTCTAGACCCAAAACGTTCTTAGCTTCACCTTTGAAATATAAACCTGTGGAGTAGGCAGTACCGTCGTATTTCTTGGCAATGTTGATTACAGACAGAGCCAAAGCATAGGCCGGGTTAAAGGCCAATGAACGTTCATCATGTGGAATAAAACCCAGGATAGTTACTTTATCACCTTTTCCAACCATACCTTCAGCAACAAAGGGTTGTTTGATTTTCCTGGCGATATCATCCAAAACATCTGTTAAGTTTTCCGTAGGCACAATAACTTCAGTTGTAATAATTGAAGGGCCAATCCGTTTTAAACGCATAGGAGCAAAACGCAGGTCCCATTCGTGCTCAGCTACTTCGGAAGATAATTCTTCACCTCTATTGGCCTTGACGATTCCTACCAAAGAGGTATCAATGGCTGAACGGCGATTTTCGGGATAAGCTATGATCGTTACATAGGCTTCCGGGAGCTTAGGAGCAACATGCGGATTCGCTTCCTCGTAGGGGTGGCCGTGTTTGTGGGGGAGTTTTTTCTTCAACCGCAGAGATTCCGGATTGAGAAAAGTAATGGACCAGATGGGCAATTTTTTTTGTGATATAGCCTTTAGAGCATCACCAATTGATTTAGAGTCTTTAAACATAAAGGCCCTGTGCACCTCCGGCATCAAATCACGAACTTTGAGAGTCACTTCGGTAATGATTCCGGTAATGCCCTCGGCATCCGCAATATAATTGGCTAATTCCTGACCGCTAAAATTCTGTAGCTCTCCGGAAGGCATAACCACTCTGACCGCCAGAACATTTTCCTTAAACTGGCCGTACTCATAAGAACCAAAACCAGAACCGCCTTGTGCTAACCAACCTCCAACGGTTGAGGCAGGAAGAGAAGTTGGATATAGACACAAATCCAGTTTTTTCTTGTTGATTTGTTTTTGCAGTTGTTCCCAAATCATACCTGGCTGAACGCGAACTGTTTGTTGGGCAGGATCTATAACAATAAGCTTATTCATACCGCTCATATCCACTACAACAGCCCCCTCAGCCGGCAAGGCTCCACCGTAGCCAGATGTAGCTGATCCTCTGGGAACTAATTGAAGTTTCTCCTGCACAGCAAGCTTTACTAATTGAACTATTTCTGCTTCTGTCATGGGCCTGACCACCGCTCCTGCAATCCCAACAGGTACAAAGGGCTTAATCAGGGAAGGCAGGGCACCGACGTCATACGAATAAAGTTTCCGTTCAACTCGGTCTACCTTCATTCTGCCGCTAAAAATCTCTTGTAGCCTGGTTGCGACCTTTTCATTTATGACTGACATACTCTTCACTCCTCATTTATTGCTAATCGAACGTTGGTCCCCACCCCCCCTGGATACGGGGTCATTTGAAACTAGAATACCATTAAGCTATGACTAGGTCAATATGTTTAAAAGAAAATTACCTTCTCATTAACATGGTTATCAGAAAAATAAAAAACCGCCATCCCTTTAATATTAAAAGAATGACGGTCCATATTCGTCTTATTGATTCAGTTTCAGGAGTGCTTCAATTGCTCTGTTCATTACGGCTTGAAGGTCCTCTCCTTCTTCAATAGCATCTGTCATACAGGTGTGGGCATACCTTTGAGCAACGATAACCGATATTTTATGAATGGCAGAACGGATAGCCACTAGTTGTAAAAATATTTCCTCACATTTCTTTTCTTCAGTCAACATTCGTTCTACTCCTGAAATATGTCCTTGCACCGTTTTGAGTCGAGTAAGGATCATTTTCGTTTCTTCAGGATCTACATTTTTCACAAAGCTTCTCTCCCTTCCTTTTCCTTGATGAAACAATATCCCCACAGTGGAAGTATAATCTAAGCTTGCTCCTCAGTGCACAAATCAGTCGACTTTATCAATCATCTTACTACCATCCTCAGTACCAATTGGGTGTATTGATTTAATAACTTAGGGAACTTAAGGAAAAGGCGATTGTTTAAGAGAATATAAAAAGTAACTTAAAGCGTAACTTAAGGCTCTTTAACTGAATAAACGATCAAAAATATTGAGAAAGCTTGATATATACCCCAGGCAGGTATATGGGCTGTCTTTCTTTCAGAATACAACTAAACAAGAAATAGGTCAACACGTTGCTTCACTTAGATAATTAGCCTCCTATAACTTGTTCAGTTCTCCTCATAAAACCTTTTTTACCTTTTTTGAATTTAACTGGAGAACAGCGATACCACATTATTCTCGTGTTATAATTTAGGTTAGCAAAATAGCTTTAAGTGAGGGGCGATACTTATGGACGATCTAAAAACGTTACGCGTGGAAGACTTAACAAGAAGAATACAGACATTAGGCGAGGAACTCGAAGAGTTGGAAGAGGAGAGAAGCTATGTCTTAAAGCAGACTGGGTTACATCTCCCTGGTCACGTAGTCAAAAAATACGAATCTAAGACTGCTGCATTAACCCAATCCATCGCAGAACTAAAAGCTGAATTGATGAAACGAAAATAGAATAAAAGTTCCCTGAATTTGTATGATCTCTAATAACAAAATTTCAGAGCTATTCAAAGAATCCTCTTTTTGGTATTCCTAAAAACAAGTAAGATTAAAATCAGCGATGATTCTGCAGATTTTAATCTTTACTCTTGAAAGTTAAAGGAACTTTCTTTTCATGATTATCAGATATTATAGACACTTGCCATCATTTCGAAGTTTTTGGACTTGATGGCGCGATATTTTTCTATACAGCATAACTCCTATCTTTACAACTCCTTGCCTTCCGTACAACTCCTTAAAAGAGCACAAGAATTGCACATTTCGGCCTTATCGCTGGCCACGAGACAATAGGTACCTTTAGTCTTCCAACAAGCTTTCGCTTCATTTACCGATATAGGACTGTTTTGATAGGCCCCGCCTTTACAGTTGCGATTGTACCAGCAAGAGTACATGGAGATTAGGTGCTTGACTCCGGCAATGTTTAGGCCTTTTTTATCGATTAAATATTTTATAAACTGGAGTCTCTTAACATCATTATTAGAATATCTTCGCTGGTATCCTTTTCTGTCAGGGTGTATCAGGTCATTTCGTTCCCAAACTCTTAAGGTCTCCGGATGTTCTTCAATCAGTTCGGCTACTGTACCGATCGTATACAATCCTTGATCCTCATCAATCATTATTTATCACTTCCAAATAATGTTTAAATATGGTTTGTGGAAAGATAATTTGGAATTAAAATTGTTTAGGAATTTCAAGTTTCCGATTTCTGAAACTGAATGTGATAAATTCCCCGCCTCATCAGATAATTATCGATTGCTCTTCCCAATGAACTTAAAATCATATTTACGCTCTGTTGATTTGACGCAGACACCCATTCCAAAGCATCTATAACATCTTGCTCAGTTATTTTTAAGGCATCGGCCAGATGCTTGCCCTTTGCTAAAATAGTTGCCATACTGCAACCGGCCATCTCCACTGAGGCACTACTAATCCAAAAATTAATCTTAGTTATGATTCCAAATTCCACTTTTAGATATATAGTATAAGTATCTCCGCTTTGTGGATCTTCGACAGTTCCTTCACCATCCGGATCGCGCATTTGGCCAAGGTTTTCCGGATTTTTATTTAGCTCAATAACCTTTTGCGAATACATCTTTTCACCACCACTTAAACTAATGAACACATTATATGGTATTATATAACTAATTTCAATAAAATTATTGATGTATTAGGTATAATTGTTTATTAGTTTTTTCAAGGTTATTCTTGAGAATTGGGCAGAAGGAGGGAAACTCTATGCTGGTGATTGAGATTTCCGGCAGGGACACCATGGTCCTGGAAGCATTAATTTTAGATTTTAACGGGACGATAGCCTTGGACGGCAAACTATTAGAATCGGTCAAAGAAAGTCTCGTCCGATTATCTCCATTTCTGGAGATTCATATTATTACTTCTGATACCTTCGGCACTGTTGAGAGTCAGTGTCAAGGCTTGTCCGTACAGGTAAAAGTCTTGGAAAGCATGGACCATACCCAAGAAAAGGCTGACTATCTCTCAAAATTCAACTTACATCATGTGGCCGCGATAGGAAACGGTTCTAACGATCAATTAATGCTTGAGCGGGCATTTTTAGGCATAGGTGTGATCGGGCACGAGGGAGCCAGTATGCAAACGTTGCTGTCAGCGGATTTGATTGTCAATACTATCGACGATGCTTTTGGTTTGCTCATAAAACCTCAGCGCCTTAAAGCAACCCTAAGACGCTGACATTTATAGGATAGTATTAAGAAAGACCAAGAGCTGCCCTTAAGAGACGCTCTTGGTCTTGGTTATGTTTAATTAAGCTAACTTCTCACCGCTATGTTTCCTGACTTCTTCAGCTAGACGTTTAGCTATTTCATCGAAAATCGGTGACTGATAATCTTCAATATGTCCCGCATCCGATAATGTAGCTAATGCCGGATCGAGGGGAAGTTCTCCCAAAAACGGAATAGACGTCCGCTCCGCCTCTTCCCGTCCTTGAGGTTTGCCAAAGACTTCGATTCTGTGATTACAATCTGAACATTGGACATAAGCCATGTTTTCAACTAAGCCATAAATTGGAGGTTTATAGTTGCGCACCATTTTAATGGCTTTACGAACAACCATATTGGCTAATGATTGCGGGCTTGTTACCATAACAACCCCATCGATCGGCAACGATTGGAATACCGTAATAGGAACATCTCCTGTACCAGGCGGTAAGTCGATTAAGAGATAATCAAGATCACCCCAAATTACTTCAGTATAAAACTGATTAACAATTTGCGTAATAAGTGGTCCTCTTAAAATAACCGGATCATCTTCAGTTTCAATCATAAGATTTAAAGACATAACTTTAATTCCGCCACGGCTTTGGGGAGCAAGAATTCCAGTCTTACTGACACCTGCTTTTCCTGAAACTCCAAAAATCTTAGGAATACTAGGCCCGGTTATATCAGCATCTAAAATGCCGACTTTGAATCCCTGACGCATCAAACTCACGGCTATCATGCCAGTAACAGAGGATTTACCGACTCCTCCTTTGCCGCTCATAATAGCAATAACCTTGTCAATATGGCTGGCTTTTTGAGCATCTGTTAATTTCGGCTCACTAGAACAACTATCCTGAGTACAGGAACCTGCTGCGGAACAGCTATTACACGCCTCACTCACGGTACTGCCTCCCTTTCTAAATAACAGTCTACCCACCAAAGGGTAATAATCAATTCATCTTACTCCGCTAATTCTTGCTTTGTCAAGTTTGCCCACTTTTAGAGATCTTAACTCAATGGCACTCATGCCCATGACTATGGTCATGTCCATGGTCATGTTGGCACACCGATCCAGAGCTTATAATCTTGCCTTCAGCATACGCTTGAGCTACATCAGCCACTCTGCCTGAAGCTCCAGAAACTACTTTTAACCCTACTGCATTAAGGCCATTGATCATTCCGCCACCAATTCCACCACAAACAAGAACCTCTACACCTTTATTTTTAAACATATTAGCAAGTCCTTCGTGCTGGTGCTGAAGACCTATCGTGCTAAGCTCTTCGACAAAACGGGCTGACGTACCCTCAATTTCAAATACGGTAAATCCTGCTGCCCTTCCAAAATGAGCATCTAAGACTTCACCGTTTGTTGGAATAGCAATTTTTTTAGACATAAAAAACCCTCCTTTATAAAACATTTCGTTTAAGATCCTTCTTCACAACAGTCACTCTGATTTTCTTTACGCGGGTGACTACCACAAGGGCGTCTGATCCCATTATCCAAGCGCCTTTTCTTGAGGTCACCACATCGGGGACAAGCTATTTCATAACCGTGTCTCCCGCCAGCGGAACAGGGTTCCTCTTCCCAAACATGTTGGCAATTAAGGCACTCAAAGACCCTATTTTTTATTGTATAATTACCTCCTTGAATAATAATCGGCCTGCCTTCTACTAAGGCAATGGCAATTTTCTCCCTAGCTGCTCCAAGGATTCGCTGAAATGTAGCCCTGGAAGTTCCCATGGACGCTGCACACTCAGCTTGATCGAGCCCTAGTTTGTCTTTTAGGCGGATAGCCTCTAGTTCTTCAAGCTGAACCACTACTTCAGGCCAACGTGAGTATCCCTGAGGAATAAACGTTTGGCAGACTATTGTCTCATCAATTCGGCCACAACAACGTCGCCTTGGCATTGCATCAGCTCCTTTTGGGCATATGCTCAATTCAAGTATAACCAAAATCGTTAGAATAATCAAGTTTTTAGCTATTAAAGCGAACGAGTGAGACCTGGGCTCGCTCCAATCAGTGGCAACGCTATTCGCCGAGAACATTATACCTCCAGCCGAAGCTAACTCACGCCAAAGTCATGCAGATTCTCTCAAATGTCTATGTCCGAACAAAGACATAATCCTAGCCCTCTTTGTCAGAGAACTAGGATATTCTGTCAGGCGAATCATTAGCGATTTGAAATAATTTAGGGAACATCAACACCATCAGAGTATGCTGTTCCTATCTCATAACATTCACTAAACAGGCAATGCGTATCGAGTTAATATGGCGTGAAATCCCCTTGAAATGTGTTGGATATAGTTTCTACTGATTCAGTTTCATGAGAGTTTCTATAGCTTTGTTCAAGACCTCTTGGCGGTTTTCCCCTTTGTCGAGAGCCTCGACTACGCAGGAGTTGGCATAATGTTGAGCAACGATCACGGATACTTTCTGTACTGCCGAACGTACAGCCACAAGCTGTAACAGTATATCCTCACAAGGTTTTTCTTCCGCGATCATACGTTCGACCCCTGCAATATGGCCGCGAACCGTTTTAAGTCGAGTTATGATATTATTAGTTTCAGCTTGATCCACATCTTTCACAATGGTTCTCTCCATTCTGTTTTGCTCAAACGCATGGAACTTAAGGCAACACAACTTATGTACGGTAAAGTCTAATATATTTTTGATAACTTTTCAAGACACGGCTCACGTAATCCCTTGTCTCTTTAAACGGGATGTCCTCTTGACGGATATTGTTAGGATCAATTTGCCCGGTTGCAATCCATTCTTGAACATGTCCTCTTCCTCCATTATAAGCAGCTATCACTAGAATCAGATTATTTGAGAAGACTTTTTCTAAGCTGGAGAGATACCAGGTCCCATACTGAATATTTTTTTCAGGGTTTAGTAAATCTTCATTAGTGTATTTCTTATCTCCTAGGCTCTCTGCAATAGATTGTGCCGTGGTTGGCATGAGCTGCATTAAACCTATTGCTCCTTTATGTGACTGAGATTGAGGGAAAAACTTACTTTCTTCCCTAATAATAGCCACTACAAATAATGGATCTACCCCATATTGAGCAGCATACTTTTCCACGATCTTCTGGTTGGGATAAGGATATAGGACTTTCTCTAAAGCTGGTATGGTTAGCAGGCAATAACCTATCAAGACTGCGATTGCTAAAACTATTAGAAGCTTTTTGCCTACTGTCACAAGTGTTCTCTTCTTTTTAATCATCACATCTCCTCGTCTCAGTTAGAACTGATACCAAAAATATATCCTAGTTATCTCTTAAATATGTTTTATTAATTTTTCCCAGGCTTCATTAAGTTGGCGTATCGTCTCCGAGATATTCCCGGAATTGTCAATGACCACATCCGCTCGCTGACACTTTTCCTCCAACAGCCCTTGGGCCGCGATTCGGGCTTCTACCTCATGTAAATCCAAGTTGTCCCGCAGAAGAACACGTTGAATCTGAATATCTCGAGGTACCCATACAACCCAAGCCTGATCAACATACTTCTCAAATCCTGTTTCAAAAAGTAGTGGTACATCCCATACGCAAACTTTAGCCCCAGAGCTTCGCAGTTCATCCCGAGCATGCTTCATGCCTTCGATCACCTGCGGATGGACAATACTTTCGAGTCTTTTCCTGGCTTCTTCTTTGGCGAAAACTCGTTTGCCAAGCTGGGAACGATCAATCTCTCCATTTTCTTGCACAATGTCTGGGCCGAAAGCATTGATCAGCTCGGAAATTAGCAAAGAGTCCGACTGAAACAAATGGTGTACTATTTTGTCCGCGTCAATCACTGGAACCCCAAGATTTTCGAACCACCGGGAGACTGTCGACTTCCCGCTCCCAATTCCTCCTGTCAGGCCAATTGTTAACAAGAACCTCACCTCAAATCAATTTGCCCAGCCCCACTAATATTAACACAGTTCCTGGCAAATATTCTGCCTTACTAGTCCAATTCTCAGGGATTTTACCAGCCATCTGTTGTCCTAAACATAACATAATGATCTGTGTCAAAGCGACTATGCCAATAACAGATAAGGTCATACCGGCCATAGCTGCCCCAATCCCACTGGCAAAAGCATCCATTGCCAAGGCGCTTCCTAATAGAAGGCTCTCCTTAAGACTAATCCCGCCTGATCCATCAACATCCGCAATTTGAGGCGTCTTTAAAACCTGTATTACAAACCCGAGGAATTCCAATTGAAAGCGAAACTCGGGCTCCAGAGCAGGCTTTTGCTGAACAAGAGCTATCGCTGGAACCGCATCCGGTAAGCTATCTTGCTTTCCATTCAAAAGTGCCCTGACTAATTGAAAGATTCCCAGAGCTAACAATATTAAAGCTCCCAATAACTTTGCCGGAATAAACGTAAGCCAAAGTCTCACTAGGCTTCCGAAAAGCATAGATACCCCCATGGCGAAAACCGTACACATAGCAATGACAATCAGAGAACTCACCGGTATACGGATGCGGCGCAGTCTGTAAGCCAATCCTACGCCAAAACCATCCAAACTTAAAGCCACAGCCATAAGCAAAGCAACTCCCATATATGTATCCCTCCACCTTCGACTTCAGGATAATATATGGGTGAAAGCGTTAATTGGTGAAATCAATCATTCCCGGCGATCCATTCCTCCAACACGATATCCCTATGTTTCTTAACCGCTTCATACTCCTCATGGAGTTTCATGGCTAGTTCATAATTTGTTCCTGCGGCGGCCAGTTCATGGTCCAGCCCTTTAAGGGTTTCTTCAAGATCTTCAATTTCTTGTTCCAATTGCTTCATTCGCTTTTTCTCACGTGCTTGATTGCGTGTCTCTTGCTGGCCTTGATAACTGGGCTTGGCACTTCGCTCGAGCGGTGCATTGGAGGATTCTTCCTGTTGTTTTAAATCCCGGTAACTTGTATAATCGCCCTCAAAAATTGTCAGACCTTGAATGGTCAGTTCGGCGATTTTATGAACGACTTTATCCAAAAAGTAACGGTCATGGGAAACAACAAGGACACTTCCTTCATATTCCTGGAGTGCTTCTTCCAACATGCTGCGTGTTTCAGTGTCCAAATGGTTTGTAGGCTCATCAAGCAGCAATAAGTTTCCTTGCTCAAGGAATAACTTGCATAAGGCCAATCGGCTCTTTTCCCCTCCGCTTAGTACAGTAATGAGCTTGAAGACATCATCTTTCCTAAAACCATAGCGGGCAAGTAGATTTCTGATTTCCGGGTCTTTCAAATTCGAGGCATCTCGAATCTCGTCCATAACTGTCCCCGAGTTTCCCAGATTCTCATGTTCTTGAGAATAATAAGCAACTTTAACATTAGCACCCAGGCGTATAGTCCCGTTATAGGGAACCTGATGGAGAATTCCCTTCAAAATTGAGGTCTTGCCAACCCCATTTTTCCCTAACAAAGCAACGCGATCTCCGCGTCGTAAATCTAATTGCACATTCTGAAATAAAGTTCGGGTTCCGAAGGTAATCGAAAGATCCTCCATAAGCAAAACGCGATCCCCGCTGCGGCCTCCATGTCCCAAGGATATTGACAGCTTGTGGTCTGACTTGGTTACTTGTATAGGTTTTAGCTTATTAAGCTGACTTTCACGTCCACGGGCTTGCTTCGAATTGACACCTGCCTTGTTTCGTCGGACATATTCCTCAAGTTTCGCTATTTTTTTCTCTAACCGTTCAGCTTCTCGACTAATGGTTTTGCTTTCTAAAACTCGTTGGAGTTCATATTCGGAATAGTTTCCGCTATACCCTTTAAGAGACCCATTTTCCAGGCAAAAAACTCGGGACACAGTACGATCTAAGAAATAACGGTCATGCGAAACGAGAAGAAGTGCTCCAGGATATTCCCGCAGGTACCCCTCCAACCATTCCAGCGCCGAGACATCTAAGTGGTTCGTCGGTTCATCTAAGATTAAAAGTTCCGGTGAGCGCAACAAGAGCTTGCACAAAGCCAAGCGAGTTTTCTGACCACCACTTAAGTTCGTAACAAGAGAATTAATTTCCGCCTCAAGTCCCAATCCTGCCAAAATCCTGCGGACCAGGGCCTCTAAGGCATAGCCGCCTTGACCTTCAAAGACCTCTGTCAAAGCAGCATATTGTTCCATAACCTTATCACTTGACGTAAGTGCCATCTTCTTCTCTAACTCACGGAGTTGTCTCTGCATTTCCAACAAATCGGCACGTTCCTGAAGCATACATTGAAATACGGTCCCCTCATCCTCGACAATCGGAGTTTGAGGCAAGTAACCGTAGGAACCGAGAAGTTGAACCTCGCCGCTTTCGAGGCGAATGTCCCCTAAACATGCTCTGATCAACGTTGTTTTTCCCGCGCCATTCGGACCAACCAGGGCAGCTTTTTCCCCATTTTCCAATGCAAAACTCACTCGCCTAAACAGCGGATCACCTGAAATATCAACGCCACAATCCCGGCAAAATAAAACACTCATTTTTTGAAATGGCCCCTTTATTTACTGTAGCCTTTTATGACTCAAACTTGTGTAAGTTCTCTTTCCTTGAATCACTGAACTTTGGAAAAGATTAACCCCTTCAACCCTGAATTCACCTAATTTCCTCATCTGAAAGTCTGCTAATTCGATTTCGTTAAGATCAGGACGAGAAGCTAGGGTAATATGCGGTCTGAATTGCCTGTTCTCCAGGCTAAATCCCTTTTGGGTAAGTAGCGTGTGTATCTCATCTCGTAACTGATTTAGTTCACTTAAACATCCACCAATTGCAGTCCACAAGGTGTGAGGCCGTTTAAAGGATGGAAAGGCCCCTAACCCTCCAAGAGTTAGCATAAAAGATTTATGATTCTTACTGGCTGAAGACAAGCTTTCAGTAATCATCGGTATCGTCTTGGAATCTAGTTCACCTAAAAATTCTAAGGTAATATGAAAATTATCTTTGGATTTCCAAGAACCTTCGACTCCAAGTTGCCTTAATTCAGATTGCAGCTTAAGCACAGATTGCTTGATCTCATCAGGCAAATCGATCCCAATAAATAATCTCATCGTCATTCTCCTAATTCCTTTTCGCCGGTAGTTGCGGCCTCACTTTCACTTAGGCTGAAAACCTCAAGATTAGGCAAATCCTCAATTGAACTCAGCCCAAAATGCAGGAGGAACTGTTCTGTCGTTCCATAAAGAATAGGACGTCCAGGACCTTCCTTACGCCCAACATCCTTGACAAGTCCTTTCTCTACTAAGGTTGTCAAAGCTCGGTCAGACTGAACGCCGCGAATGAAATCCACTTCTCCCCGCGTCACAGGTTGTTTATAGGCAATAATCGAAAGCACTTCGAGCGCTGCATTGGAGAGGGTCTGAGCCGGCTGCTTATATAACGTTTCTATATAGCGTGCTACTTCGGGTTTCGTTGCTAATTTAAATCCTCCTTCGATTTCTAACAACATTAAACCGCAGGACTCCACTGAGTAACGGCTTCGAAGATCGTTCAGCAGTTCCTCAATCGTTTGACGGTCTAATTCAAGAACCTCTTCGAGCAATTCTAAGGTCAGAGGATTCTTAGCAACAAATAATAGAGCCTCTAAGGCCGCCATTTCCGGCTCTCGAAACAGCATTATATCGACTCCTCTTCGATGAATTCCCAGGCCTTTTTTGTTGGGAATATCATAATTTCACTGAGCAAAGCAGATTGTTCAGCACGAACCTTACCAGATTTCAAGAGTTCCAATAACGCTAAAAAAGAAACGACCGTCTCCATCCGCGATCCACTTCGTATAAGCTGAGCAAAACGCAGCCCCTTCGGGTGGAGAAGTACTCGACGCATGACATCGGCAAGCATGACATTAATGGCAATTTCGTCAGGCTCAACCTGCTGAATTTCCTCCCCTTTTTCCACTCGTTCAATAACTTTACAGAAGGCTAACCAAAGATCTTCGAAGGCTATTCCTTGAAGCGGATCTCCTGGCTGTACGTCACCTAACAAGCCCTCAACATCAATCTCCCTATCGAAGGAACGTCCGGAGGCTATTTCTAACTTTTCCAACATTTGAGCTGCCTGCTTGTAAGTCTTATACTCCAAAAGACGTTCGGCCAGTTCTTGACGCAGGTCATCCTCTTCTGCTTGACCTTGTCCATTCTTTGCAGGCTTAGGCAGGAGATCTCTTGACTTCATAAGGAGCAACTGAGCAGCCAACACCAGGAACTCTGTCGTAACCTCCATGTCCAAAGACTCCATTTGTCGGACGACTCCAACAAACTGATCGGCAATTCGGGCAATGGGAATGTCATAAATATCTACTTTTTCTTGCTGAATTAAGGCTAAAAGCAAGTCCAAAGGACCATGATAGGCGGGCAATTCGATCTGCGGACTGTTATTCCCGCTTTCCATTTACAGTCCCATGGCACAACGGACTTCTTTCATAGTCACCGAGGCCGCCTCGCGGGCACGTTGTGCACCTTCTTCCAGAACCTTCTCGACCCGGCCCGGTTCCTCCCAATAGACACGCCGCTCCCTGAACGGGCTTAATAATTTCTCCAAATTCTCTGCAAGGTAACGTTTACAAGCGACACAACCGACTTTTCCTGAGCGGCAGCTTTCTTCCACTTCGGCAACATTGGACGTGTAGATTTGATGGAATTTATCGACAATGCAGACTTCCGGATGACCTGGGTCATCTTTACGGAGCCGTGCCGGATCAGTGATCATTTGTTGGACACGGGTCTTAATCTCTTCAGTGGATGCTGTTAGCGAAATAGCATTATGGTAGCTTTTACTCATCTTACGCCCATCCACCCCTGGCAAAAGTGGTACTTTGCCCACGAGGTCTTTAGGCTCGGGGAATACCGAGCCGTAAAGATGATTAAACCGACGGGCAACTTCCCGGCAAAGTTCAACATGAGGAAGCTGGTCTTCCCCCACTGGAACGACACTTGCTTTATATACCAAAATATCGGCTGCCATTAAAAGAGGATAGCCTAAGAATCCATACGTTCCCAAGTCTTTTCCTTGTAAGCTTAATTGTTGAATTTGATCTTTATACGTAGGAACACGTTCCAGCCAAGATAAGGGCGTAAACATAGAAAAAAGGAGATGTAGTTCTGCATGTTCCTTAACCTGAGATTGAACAAAAACAGCACTTTTCTCGGGATTGATTCCCACACTCAGCCAATCTAAGGCGATATCTCGCCGGAGACGCGAAAAATCCAGATGATCTTCATAGCCTGAGGTCAAGGCATGCAGGTCTACGACAGAAAAATAACATTCATAGTCTTCCTGCAGGGCCACCCAGTTTTGGATAACACTCAGATGCCCAATATGCAACGCCCCTGTGGGACGCATTCCACTTAATATTCTTCCTTTCACTACAATACACTCCTTTAATTTGTGTCTTTCCAAGCGACCAATGCTTAACTCAACCACAATTGGCCAAATAACGGAGTTAAGAGCATGGTGAGGATCGTCTGATAAGCAAACGCAATTCCATTCATTGCAGGAAACAAAACGTTATTAAGAATATCCGTAAAGAGAAGTATCACGAGAATAATCATACCATATTGTTCCAGTATCAAAAGCCGATGTGCTAAACGGCCTGGTAAAATCCCCATGAGAACGGCAAAACCATCTAAAGGAGGTATCGGTAGAAGATTAAAAATCCCTAAGCCTAAATTCATCAAGACGATGGATCTAAATACCATCTGAATGACGTAGCTCCATTCTGTACCGTGAATCCAATGCATCGTGAAATACCATAAAAACAAGGCTATAAACGCCATCACCAAGTTCATAGCCGGTCCTGCCAAAGCAACGAGCATTCTCCCCCGCTGTTTGTTTCCTTTAAAATAGTGGGGGTTGATCATAACCGGCTTAGCCCACCCAAATTGGTACAAGAGGGCCATGAGAGTGCCAAAAAGATCGAGATGGACAAGAGGATTTAAGGTTAACCGCCCTTGACTTTGAGGTGTTGGGTCCCCTAACCGATCTGCGACCCAGGCATGGGCATACTCATGGAAAGCAAAACCTATCATTAACGCAGGAATATTCGCAATGACGGTTGTTAAATCAAATCCAAACAAATAAGTGCCTCCTCCTAGCGCATGGAATCTATCCACTGGCGAGCAATTTTTTCCTCTTCTTCTGATGTGTTAATCCGTCCTTCAAGCCAAGCCGCCCGCACTTGTTCAAGGATTTTCCCAATTTCCGGTCCTTGTTTAAGTCCCATCTGCAAGAGAGCGTTTCCGTCGAGAGTCATGTGAATTCTTTGCTCTGCTTCCAGGCAATCCTTGATACGTTGATTAAAACGCTCATCTCGAGCTAAAACCCAAATAACAGCTTGGGAAGTTTTGATTAACAATTGGTCCAATTCGTTTAAGGTAACCGTTTTCAACAAAGCTTCCCTCAGATCGAGAAAAAGTCGAGTTTCGTCCCGCAAGGTTCTATTTAAACTTAAGCGATTCATTAGTTTCTCAATGTCTGAGGATTTCATTTTCGAGATAGAATTCAGCCACTTGATCGTTAACTGCCAATTTGCACTTTCTTTAAAATCGGTTAAATTAAAGTTCCAAGTATAATCTTCTCCAAACCAGGCCCTAAACAAACCACTTCGAATGAGCTTTTGTCCCATTATCAGATAGTTTTCTTCTTTGTAGATGAGTAACAATTCTTCTGTAAAGCGTTCAATACTTAATTTTAAGAGGACTCCTGTGTCAATTGCAGTATACAAAGCTTCCAAAGTCTCTTTGGCTAGTTTAAACCGATATCGGCCGGCAAAACGAATGGCCCTCAACATTCGAGTGGGGTCTTCAATAAAACTCAGGTTATGTAAAAAACGGATTTTCCCCTGCTGTAAATCTCGCTTACCCCCATAATAATCGACAAGTTCTCCAAAACGGTCGGAATTCAAGCATATTGCCATAGAGTTAATCGTAAAGTCACGCCGGAATAAATCTTCGCGCAAGCATGACTCTTCCACTTGCGGAAGGGCACCAGGAAAAGAGTAGTATTCCACACGGGTACTGGCAACATCCAAATGGCTGCCATTGGGAAAAGAAATTTGGGCTGTGCCGAACTTCACGTGCTGAGTCAGCTTGCCCTCTGGCAATTGCTTTATTAAAGCTTCGGCAAATTGACCGCCATTACCTTCCACAACAAAATCCAAATCTTGTGTAGGGACTGACAGGAGCAAATCTCTGACAAACCCTCCCACTAAATAAACGGAACACCCTTCGTCCTGAGCTGTATCTCGTACAGCTTCAAGGATCTTTCGTTCTCCATCAGACAGTCGGTCTATTAAATCTAAAATATCCTGACGCATAGCGATACTACGTTCTCGAACTAATTGAGTCTCGATAGGTACTGCCCCACCGTGTATTAATCGTAAAACATCGGACCTGGAAACAATGCCAACCAAGTTACCTTCTTGGACCACAGGAAGACGTCCTATATCGTTCTGTACCATTACCCGTTGTACTTCATCCAGTGTAGCCTCTGCCTCCACAGTAACGACATTTCTGGTCATAAACCCTTTAACTGGTGCGTGCTGAAGTCCATGTCTGATTGCTTTATCAACATCGCGACGAGAAATTATTCCCACTAACTCCTGATCCTCTGTCACAGGCACTCCTGTATGACCATACCGCAGCAAGATCTTTTCGACCTCAGCCAAACGAGTCTCCGGAGTCACCGTCTTGACCGGATAACTCATCATGTCTCGAACCAGGTGAGGGCGCGTAGCACGGCTCCTAATGGCGGAGCGCAGCTGTTTGAGGATCAGTGAAAGGTCACCGTCTTTGATCGTCGCTGAGGCTGCTCTCGCATGTCCAGCCCCGCCAAAAATTTGTACTAAGGGATTGACAGGCAGGCCTCTTCCTCTGGAACGGCCAACAATATACACCCTTTGATCCATTTTCACCAGCAAAAACCAAGTATCGGCACTTTCGAGTTCACCAACTCGGTGAGCCAACAAGGCCAGTCCGCCGACATACTCTTCAGATTCCGCATACGAAAGATAAACCGGTAAGCCATCAAAGAATTCTGTTTGCCCTTGATCAAGCAATTGTTGTAATAATTCTTTTTGTTCTTCTACAAGAGGCTTGCGCAAGTATTCAGCAATAACTCCCAAATTTGCCCCTTGATCAAGCAAATAGGCAACGGCACGAACATCACGTACCGTCGTACTATCAAACAATAAACTCCCTGTATCATCATAAATACCGATGGCAATCAACGTTGCTTCAAAGCTACTTAAAGGTAAACCAAAGCCAGCTAACTTTTCAACAAGAAGTGTCGCACAAGCACCAACAAGATCAACGACCATTCCTGGTTTTAAGGCGCCGGAATAAGGATGATGATCATAGATTTCGATGTCTAAACCGGGAATTTGAGCAACCTTTTCTCCAAGTAAACCTGCCCGTTTTAAGTCGTGGGTATCGACCAGGATAACTTTGCTAACCTCTTCTATTTTAACTTCCTGGGACTTGAGAAATCTCAGCTGATCTTTTGATAAGGCTAAAAAGTCCTGAACATAAACGTTCGGCTTACCATCAATAACCAAAACACTGTTCGGATAAAGTTTTTGTGCTGCGACCATGGAAGCCAAGGCATCAAAATCAATTTGACGATGCGCTAAAATAATATCCATCTTACACCCTAAATTCTTTATTTTTAAGTGTTATTTTTAAATTATATCATCTTAGGCCTACGAACAGCAACTTGTTGCCAAATATCCTGTTTCCCCATGCAGAACGTTTGAGCATTATTGAATATTGTTGGCTTTTTCTACATCAGAGGGTAAGGGGACATTAAAGGGTTTTTCCTTTGTCGCGGAGCTCTGAAAAGGGGTATTTATCGACCAAGGCATTGGTCGGTCTCCCAGGACTAAAGAGTAAACAACCATACATAAAAGAAAGACGAGTAAAACAGCGCTGAATGGTATCCGACGATTAAATAATAAGCCGATACCGGCCAAAATAAGAATTAACGGCCACAAGTCAACAACATGCACCCAAAAACTCCAAGACAACAGCCCATAATTTATTAGCAAAAAAACGATCCCTAAGGTAATTAAAAGCAACCCTCTGCTTATCGGATCAAACCCTCGTCTCATTTTCTCCCTCCCCGAAAGATAATAGCCAGACCAATGACAATCAGGAACAACGGCCACATTTTACTCATATCAAACCATCGGGGAAGAATACGTTCCAGCAGAAAGAATACGCCTAACGTTACTAAGATTCCCCCGGCAAATTTTGATCGATTCTCATGCCGATCCTGTCTGTCAAATTCTTTTGTTTCAACCTCGATATCTGCAACCGAATCTTTTAAGACATTCCCTATCCCATGATTATGAGCTTCAGAACTTCTGCCTATCTCTCCAGGATTTATCGGAATTATTATCCAAGCGGCCAGATAGGCCACAATTCCGACCCCTCCTGCAAACATGGCCACTAAAACGAAGAGTCGGACCAAAGTGACGTCAACGCTAAAATAATCAGCCAGACCTCCACAAACCCCTCCTAACATTTTTACATGTTCAGAACGATATAATCTCTCAGTCACATTATTTTCCTCCCAATACGTTGTTGTATAATTTTGTTCAACACTTTTAATACGCTGAGGAGGGTTTAAATGTTTCAAACCCAAAAAAATTTCAGCCTTATAGTTTGGACATTATATAGAAGGCTAAAAAAGAAACTCCGCAAATAAAAATGCGGAGTTTTACCCATGCCAAAATTATATCTTGAAATTATGTTTTTAAATCAACTAGATACTATTGTTAATTTCTTCAGTAGCTTTTTCAATTTCCTCATTGGATACACCATCTTTTCCTAGGTTAAATTTGATGGCATCCGCCCAAAAGGCACACTTAGCACTAATTTTTTTATACATTTTAGCATTGGCTTTATTCGTTTTAGCTCTTGCGTCTGCATTGGACTGAACTATTGAACAGATATATAGAGCTTTAATTCGCATGTCCTTATCTAGTTCGTTAAAGGTTTGATTAAGTTCCGCGATTAAACTTCGATAATACTCCGTAAACTCCTCAAAGGGTATTTCAGAATCCATGTGTAAGTATTCTTTCAATTTATCAAATAGTTTTTCCAATGTTCACCCTCCAAAAAAATCGCCTTCTGATTTGACTTAAATAGTATATCTCTATTTCGCTAAAATCACAAGAATTATCTGCTTTTGCCGATTTCTCTTGAAGGAAAACCTAAGCTCACAGGAAGATATTATGCAGTTCTTGACTCCTTAGTAAGTTGACGTTAAAACTTCAAAAAGTGGTTATTACTTAAAAAACGCAGATGTTGTCTTTCCTTCTTCAAACACTCTTTTGGATACTGCCTGCGTCCTCTGGGAATCGACCTTCCAATAACTAATCCCATCCTCAGTCAAAAAATCCCCCGGCAATGTTTGTGAAGAAATCTCCGGTGTTCCGATCCGAAATAAGACATTCGATAAGGCCCATATCTGGCTTAAGGAGAGATTTGTTTCAACAGATTTCATGAATTGAGGAATTAGCCACGGCAATTTTGGAATCGTTTTTACTTGAAGCAATTCTTTCTCTATTGCTTTTAAAACGGCCTGTTGCCGGGCTGTCCTAGCTATATCCGCTAAAGCATCTTGACGAAATCTGGCATATTGCAAGGCCTGTGCACCATTTAAACGCTGAGTCCCTTTCTTTAAATCAATAATCCCATCGACTTTGTCTCCAGTCACATAATGCATATCTTTTTCAACCGTAATCGTGATTCCTCCCAAGGTATCGATAATATCTTTAAAGCCCGTAAAGTTCGTAAGAACATAACCGTCGATTGGTTGACCTATTAATCCTTCAATCAATGCAGAGGTCGTATTAAGCCCTTTGCCAATTCTTGCAGCTGCATTGATTTTACTCTTACCGTAGCCTGGAATCATGATTTGAGTATCACGCGGTATAGAGATAAGAGCTATTTTCCCATTTTCTGTGTTAATGCTGGCGACTACTAACGTATCCGTGTTGCTTAACGATTTTTCATTAGGACGACGGTCAACACCTACTAGGAGTATCGTGACACGTTTATTTTTAGGGATAGGGGCTGAATCGCTTGAAGGAGCTGCAGGGGGACTGCTGGAGATGTGGGGGATCTGGGAGATCCGCTGGAGAACTTGAACCGGAATCTTGCTGCATTTGATTACCTTCAGGGGCAGACTCATGTTTTTCTTCCACCAGAGCGGACGGGTTTTCTTTCGCGTGTTCTGAAGCCTTTAGGGTTCTTGCTTCCCCTGAAAATTGGCCAAAAATGACAGGGCTTAACACAAACCCAACTCCAAGAAAAACCCCGAACAGAAAAAGTAAGCCATATACTTTGCAGACCCGGAAAAATGATCCATATTTTTTTTTCTGCAACCGAGTCCACCTCGCTAAAAAGCAAAATTCTACTTTCTAGCATCAAACAATTCCTTTAAAAATATTCCAGAATTCAGATGTAATTTTTTAGCAATTTTTGTGCTCTCTCAAAGGTACATCGTTAAAAATATTACATATAATACCATGCGAGGTGTATAGTTATGGATATTCTTAAACGACTACTTTCTAAGCTCTTTATTGCCAAAGCTTCGGACAATAACGTGGTACAAGAAACAACGGAGAACAACGTTGCCAGCGAAGAAGAAGAAATAGAATTAGGCGATAATAATTTGCCAAGGACATCTGTTAATCTTATGAATAAATTCTTCCGCTTTCAACGATCTCAGTCAGAACCTCCGGAATTCTTGTACGAAAATGAGGCTTGGTCTCCAAATCAAGAATATGTTGGACTTTTTCACAAAGGCAGCCATCAAACTCAAGATCAAGATTCAACTCCTTTAAGTCCCCAATAATAATCATATATCGTCAACCATCGGTCATTTGATAAACGGGTGAATTATTGGAAAGGGGGAGCTGCTTTGAATCCTGGCAACGCCCGTATTTATGCACCCGTAATGAGGGCACCTTTGCTCTTTCATCAAAACAACTCATTATCAAATCACAGTCACTATCCAATTCCACAAAATTATTCACCATATCCTGTAACCACCTCCGTACCACGTTTCTCACCGTACGAACAACGCCGCTTCCCTGTTCCAGCTACTTCACCCTCTAATTACCAATCTTATTCTTATCAGCCCACTGTACTAGGAAGCATGCCGCCTTTATCTATAGCTTACCCATCAGTTTACGTTCCTGATAGAACGTATTCAGTCCCGGGTTCTCCTAATGGTTTAACCTTGATTTTAATCGCTATTCTACTTTTAGTTGCTCTTGACCTAACATTCGTACGACCTCAGAAAGGGTATTAAGTCAAGAAAACTTTGGCCGACACCCGAGACACTGTCTTTGCACTTATCCTGATCAGAAAGTATGTAACGTAAGTTATACTTTCTGATCAGGATAAAAAAGGACCCGTGAACGTCATAACGTACACGAGTCCTTTATCATTGTTTTATCGACTAGCCATTGGCAAATAGGTTAATCGCTCAGGGAGAACATCATTCCTCAATAAATCCGAATGATTTTCACGTTTCACAATGACATCTGCATGACCGCCCTCCACCAATACCACACCTGGCCTAGCAAGGCGGTTGTAATTTGAAGACATGGAGTAATTATAAGCACCTGTACAAGATATTGCTAATAAGTCACCAGAGTGAGCTTTTGGTAAGTTGATATCCCAAATCAACATATCTCCAGATTCACAGCATTTTCCGGTAACCGAAACTTCTTCAGCGGTTTCTTCATTGGCACGATTGGCCAAAACTGCTTCGTAACGAGCTTGATAGAGCGCAGGGCGTGGATTATCCGCCATCCCCCCGTCAACGGCAATATATTTTCGTATCCCAGGAATCTCCTTGATGGACCCAATCGTATAAAGCGTAGTACCGGCAGTCCCGACAATCGAACGGCCGGGTTCAATAATAATTTTCGGAAGCGGAAATTTGTGTGTCTCACAGGCGGTCTCAAGGGCATTATGGACCGTTCTGGCATAATCCTCAATTTGAGCTGGAGCATCACCTGAGGCATAATAAATTCCGAATCCTCCACCTAAGTTTAATTCCTGCAAAAGGTATCCTGTACGTTCAAGAATATCAGCCATATATTGAATCATAACCTGGACTTCATGACTAAAAGAGTCCAATTCGAAAATTTGCGACCCAATATGAGCGTGGATTCCTTTGACTGCTAGGTTTGAATAGGACAATGCTAAATCTAAGGCCCGATCTGCGGTGCCATTCGAAAGCGTAAAACCAAACTTAGAATCAATTTGACCGGTTTGAATGTATTCATGGGTATGGGCTTCAATACCTGGGGTTACTCGAAGAAGTATGTTCACGGATTGCTGCATGTCTTGAGCAAGTTCGTTTAAAAGATCCATTTCGTAAAAATTATCTACAACAATACGTCCAACGCCAACCTTTAGGGCCATGGTCAATTCTTCTCGTGACTTATTGTTGCCATGAAAATAGATACGCTCAGCCGGAAATTCAGCCTGCAGTGCTGTATATAGTTCTCCCCCTGAAACGACATCTAAACCTAACCCCTCTTGATCAACGATTCGACACATAGCTAGGGTCGAAAAAGCCTTAGAGGCATAGATAACTTCCGCATTTTTCAGGCCTTCGACAAACGATTTGTAATAGCGTCTGCATATCTCCCGAATATGAGTCTCATCCATGATATATAAAGGAGTCCCAAATTGTTGAGCTAATTTTGTAGTATCACGCCCACCGATTTCCAAATGTCCTTGTTCATTGATTTGTTGAGTACCGTGCAGTCTCATGTTTCTTCCTCCCCAATCACTAATAGCTATACTCTTCAACCGTTTAAATACGAACGGCAACAGAAGGAGGTCCTCTGTTGCCGCACAACTGCACGCAAACATTGACCCTCTTCTCCTGTTGGGAGTAGTTCTCCACACGATGTAATCAAAAGCATCGTGTGACAGTCCCACAATTCTTTACTGTAGGACCAGCACCAAAAATCACGCTTTTTTTTGGGCTTCGGCGAAATCCCCTTTTCCATGGGCTCATCAGTTGTCGCAGCCTTCTCCACGGTACTATTGTCATTCGCGCCTCTACCGCACCTCCAAAGAGATGAGGCATATGAAATTTAAATAATTATATCAGACTTCCGATTGAAGGTCAAAACATTTTTAGGGGAGGATGTAGGATCATCGAATCTTAGAGTTCATTATGCCCCGCGTTGTTCTCCCTCATCTTGGGATTTTTCCTTACTTGTACTTACTCCAAGTGCGTTTGACCACTTGCCGCAGCGATCTCCCCATCGAGCCAAGCTTGACCCGTCTTGTAAAATTTCGATCACTTCACAGCGGTTAGCACACCCGGAACATTCAAAGCTTTTGGCATTAAATTGGGTTTCTCCTAAATGCAGCCCTCGAAACTGTGTCCTATGCCCAGGGTTCAATCCTATTTTTTCCTGTGCTAAGTAAGCAGCTCCTAAGGCACCCATAACCCCATAATGTTCAGGGACAAGGACAGGTTGTCCTAACTCTGCTTCAAAAGCTTTACATATCCCTGGATTAGCAGCTACACCACCTTGGAAAAAAATTGGCCCTCGTATATCCTTATTCTTACCTACATTGTTCAGGTAATTTCGAACCATCGCTTGACAAAGGCCAGCTAAAATATCAGGAAGAGCATGCCCTAACTGCTGTTTGTGAATCATATCTGATTCGGCAAAAACTGAACAGCGCCCAGCAATCTTTACGGGATTTTTTGCTTCGAGGGCTAATCGGCCAAATTCTTCAATGGGTATACCTAGTCTCGCTGCTTGCTGATCAAGAAAAGATCCCGTTCCGGCGGCACAGACGGTATTCATAGCAAAGTCAGAAACAACCCCATCGCGAAGAATAATGATCTTGGAGTCTTGTCCTCCAATTTCGAGAATCGTTTGTACCGAAGGGTCCACTCGAGAGGCAGCTACAGCGTGGGCTGTAATTTCATTTTTGATAACATCTGCTCCTAGCAACGTAGCCGCCAGTTGCCGTGCACTTCCCGTTGTTCCTACCCCTAGTATTTTTGCCGAATTTCCGATTTTTGACCTTAAAAGTTTCATTCCTTCTTGAATCGTTTGCATAGGACGCCCTTGAGTACGCAAGTAAAGGGTTAAGGCCACGTTATCATCCTCGGTCAGCAACACTAAATTTGTGCTGACCGAACCAACATCTGCACCTAAATAAAAGCTATCTTCCCCCAACAACCGACACACCCTCTCTAGTGTTTTCTGGAATACGTTTGTGTCGTGGTCTTTCTAATAAGTCAACAAACGCTTCCAAACGAGTCTGTACCCCCGCGTGCCCAGTATGTTCATCAACAATGAGTGTCATAATGGGTACTTGATAGGTTTCTTGAACTCGAGGCAATACGCTGGCTGCCACAATCTCAGGCATACAAGAAAGAGGAAACAGTTGAATAATCCCATCGAATCCTTCTCTGGCAAATTTGACTGCGGCGCCAACAGTTTCTTGTCCATGTCCTCCCACAAAATGCGGCAAAAACGGTTTGGCGTGGTTATGGTAAGAACGGATTGATCGATAACCTGGAGCCAGACCTTGAAAGATATGATTCCCCACCCAGCCGGAAAGATAAATAGAGCGGTCCACCTCTACTCCAAGATGCCCCAGTTGCTCTTCTATTCCTACGGATGTGTAGGGATCTAAAATGGTATAAATTTCTCCAATGATTCCTATGCGCAGGGGCTTTTGCTGTTTCTCAGAAACCATGTTTCCCGCAGATTGACGATCACGAATACACTCCTGCAGCCAACGCACTATATCCTGTATCCCTTTTACTGTCATCGTCTCTGCTAAGCGTTTCTTACCTTCCTCGTAAAGAAGTTCGGTTTCTTGGGGATTAGGCAATCTCGGTCGTGCAGCATGGATTAAATCTTCAATTTGATCTAACGCTACACATTTCAGATAGGCAAAGCGCAAGGCTTTAAGAATCGATGCCCAAGAATTTCTCGTTCCGGCTAAATACCTAATACGTTGAGCCAGACCTCTCAAACTTCCATCGGGAGGTTCAAGAGTCACAACATCCAAACTGTAACCAGCATCTCTGAGAATCTGCCCTTCTATTTCCCCATAATAACCAAATCGGCAAGGACCAATTCCCCCAGTGATAACGATCGTATCTGCGCCTTCCTGCGCTGCTTCGATGTAATTACCAAGATTCAGTTTCAAAGGCAAACACGCTGCTTCAGGTGCCAGCTTAGTACCCAGCGTTAACGTTTGTTTATTATTGATGGGAGGAACAACCACCTCAACATTGAGAGATTCAAAGAGAGTTTGAATAACGATCCATGCGTTCCCCATGTGTGGAAATGTAACCTTCACGAGCCTTCCTCCTTTCGACCATGTCCAGAAAGGCCTCAAGGCGAGTCACCAACCCAGCTTCGCCAGTATGTTCGTCGAGGGTTATCACCATGTAAGGCTTATGTTGGTCTCGTACTTTTCGCGCTACTAATTCTTGAACCATAGAATCTGTACCACATCCAAAACATGTGAGGTAAATAATCCCATCGATGGTTTGATCTTGAGCAAATTTGTTCCCGGCACCATAGATTTGCTTGGCATGACTCCAAAATAGTTTCTTGCGCAGCCCCGATAAATTCACTTCAATTTCGTCCTGTTCAACATGTTGGATTAAGTTCACTTCCGCTTTATCACGAAGGCGTCCCAGCAGATTCAGGTTCGCATAGCATTCTTGGATTAGATAGGAATGTCCGATTAAGGTAATTCTTAAACGATGATTAGTTTCGCTGATTTGTCTCAAGGAAGACGAAAAAGCCTCTCTTTTGGTCCCTTGTCCGGGTTTAGGAGAATTTGAGGAGGGCATCTGTCCCCTTGTGAGCTGCTCGATTTCACGCATTTCCTCCTCAAAATCCCACCCTTTTCCTCTGGAATCTTGATAGCACTGCTGCCATTTTTGCCCTTCCATGAAGGCGGCACGAATCTCTCCCTTACTTTTGCCAACTTCTAAACCAAAAATTTGGAGGTCTTTGAGGACCTGACGCTGGCCCTTGCGCCAATTGATGACGGCACTTAGTACCGGAATTCCAGGAGGGACTGCAGGTAGCAAGCTTTCTGGTATACCTAAGAACTTCGGACAATTGTAGGTATTTGCTTCTATACTGACCATACGAGGCAAAAAAATCGCATCGACATCCTTTAAGGTCTGCATATGTCCAGCCAGCAGCTTAAGCGGTAAACACGTTTCGTCACTGGTTTTCTTGAGGCCGTCCTCCATAATTTGACGATTTGTTGGAGGGGAAGTAACAACCTCTATACCGAGCCGATAAAAAAAGCCGGCCCAAAAAGGAAAATAATCATAATAAAAAAGAGCACGCGGAAACCCTATTTTCACACTTATGGCATCCTTTCTTAATCTATTTATCCTTACCCTCCGGCTGCCGGATAGGATCCTGAGGCTTTAAAACACTTGGGCGCGTATTCTTAATTGGAACTGGTGACCGAACCAGTACTGTTCCCAAGGCTTTAATATTTAAAGGCAAGAGAGGCCAAAGATAAGGCACTCCAAAGGATTTTGTTCTCCATAAAAGAAAGAGTACGAGAAACGCTCCGATTAAGAATCCCCAGAAGTTAAAAAGTCCGGTCATAATAATGATAAACAAACGAGCCAGTCTATTGGCCAAACCCAACTCATAACTCGGTGTCGCAAACGTTGCTACTGTAGCCACGGCAACATAGAGAATGACTTCGGGAGAAAACATTCCAACTTTAACGGCTATGTCCCCTAACATAAAAGCGGCGATCAAACCTAACGCTGTCGCCAAGGGGGCCGGAGTGTGAACTGCTGCCATCCTCAGGAGATCCACTCCAAATTCCGCCATTAATACTTGGGGAAGCAAGCCGATTTTTGCAGCTTTTGAAACACCGATAAACTGAAGCCAATCCGGAAGTAATTGAGGGTTTAGAGCTGCACCCAACCAGAGGGGAAGCAAAAACAGAGCGGCAAAAACACCCGCGAAACGTATCCAGCGGAGATATGCTCCGACAATTGGTTCCTGGCGATATTCTTCCGCATGCTGCAGATGACTCCAAAACGTCGTCGGTGCCATTATAACGGAGGGTGAGGTATCGACAATAATCGCGACGTGGCCTTCCAGTAAATGAATTGCTGCAACATCCGGACGTTCGGTATAACGCACACGGGGATAAGGATTCCAGAATTTACTCCCGAGAATGAATTCTTCCACGCTTTTTTCGGCCATGGGAATCCCGTCAATTTTTATTGCTTGAAGATCTTCCTGGATTTTCTTGACCATCTCTGGGTTGGTAATATCTTCGATGTAAGAAATACAAACATCTGTTTTGGAGCGTCCTCCTACTTGAACCAATTTCATACGCAGTTTTGGGTCACGCAAGCGTCTGCGAATTAAGGCTGTATTCATGACAAGAGTCTCTGTAAATCCATCACGGGACCCTCGGGTAACACGTTCAATATCTGGTTCGGAAGGCTGACGAGAAGGATAGGTCCTGGCATCAACAATAATTGCCTTATCTTGTCCTTCAACAAAGATTGCCATTGGACCCGACAAAACAAAATAGAATACCTTATCCATCGTTTGGACCTCTGAGACCTGCAAATCCACAATGCGTCCTTTAACCAATTTATCTAAGGCATTAACAATTAGGTCTGAACGTTCCAGGTCAATCAAGGCATCTAAGATATAACTGGCTACATGCGTGTCAACCATCCCGTTAACAGAATAAATGGCTATCCTTTTACCGCCAATGGACATCTCTCGAAGGACTATATCGAAATTATCCGGAACTCCTAATTCCTTATTGAGGTAATCAACATTCTCCTGGTAATTTTTACTAACCGGGGTGTTTTTCTCACTTGAATTATTATCCATACCTTACCTCCTTCTGCACGGTTCTAAGATCACGGTTTAATCATCAAGTAATCTCAATTTCTAATGCTCTAGCCTTTAGGATTGAACGTGACAGACATCACATACCCAAAAAATACGGCTGCGGCAATTCCAACGGCTGTTGCTTCAATACCACCCGAAAATGCCCCAATAATCCCACGTTTTCCGACAGCATCCATAGCCCCCTTGGCTAGACTGTACCCAAATCCGGATAAAGGAATCGTCGCTCCTGCTCCTGCCAGTCTCACTAACGGTTCATACAATCCTAATGCTCCAAGAATTGCTCCGCCGGTTACATATGAGACTAATACATGGGCAGGAGTAAATGACGGTTTGGTCAAGTCCATCAATAATTGGCCTATAACACAGATCAATCCACCAACGATAAAGGCTGGTACAATCATATTAAACATAGAATTGCTCCTTTCAGGCTTCGATAACTACCGCATGTCCTATTCCTGGTATTGATTCTCCTTGCATTGCAGATGTAGGACTATGTAGAGCACCACTCCCAATCAGCATAACTCGCTTCAACTCACTTGCCTTAAGTTTCTGCATAATATCACCGGCAAAAACAACGGCAGAACAGGCACAACCGCTAGCTCCGGCGTGAACATCCTGCGTTGAATCAAAAATCTTAACTCCGCAATCCGTGAATCCTGTGCCCATATCTACACCACTCTTTTTAAGTACTTCACCGGCAAGAGCTAGGCCCACTGCACCTAAATCCCCAGAAGCTATTAAATCGTAATCTTGAACTGTACGCTGTAAATCTTGCAGGTGATTGAGGATTGTATCGGCAACCGCAGGAGCCATCGCTGCGCCCATATTGTTGGCATCAGTCTCCCCATAATCTATAACTCTGCCTATGGTTGCTGAAGTAATTTTTGGCCCCACCCCCTGTTTGCCAAGGAGTACACTGCCAGCTCCCGTCACAGTCCACTGAGCACTCATCGCTCTTTGGTTGCCCTGTTCGGTTGGCAAACGAAATTGTCGTTCTGCCGTGTCATGATGACTGGATACTCCAATCAGGACATGCTGAGCGAATCCACCGTCAATCAACATACTTCCAATCGCCAGGCTTAAGGCCATTGTTGAGCAAGCGCCATAGACACCGATAAATGGCAGCGCAATTTGTCGCGCAGCAAAATTTGAGGAGACAATTTGATTAAGCAAATCCCCTGCCAGCATAAACTCAATTTGCTCTTTGGAGATGCCTGACTGATCAATACTTCCTTGCAGCGCTTCCTGAAGCATTTTGCTTTCTGCCAGTTCCCAGGATTTTTCACCATTCAACTGGTCCTTCCAAACATTGCCGAATGTTTTTCCAAGCGGACCTTGTCCTTCTTTAGGACCAACTACCGAATAAGACGATAGTATCACCGGAGGATTGGCAAACACCACGGTCTGATTACCTATTCGTTTTAAATCCATGACATATATTCATCCCCATTCGCAACCCAGAATCAAAGTTTTCTTACATAACATTAGTCTTAATCTTTAACGCACAAAATAGGTTATGACACCGATCACGATCGATGCAGCAATGCCATAGACAAGTACAGGTCCGGCAACGGTAAACAGCCTTGCCCCCACTCCTTGAACATACCCTTCACGTTTAAATTCCATAGCAGGAGAAACGATCGAATTTGCAAAACCAGTCACTGGAACAATCGACCCGGCCCCCCCGAATTTTCCGATTTCATCATAAACACCTAATCCCGTCAGTAAAGCACCTAAAAAAATCATTGTGGCCGTCGCCGCATTTGATGATTCTACACGTGTCAACCCAAAGGACGAAAATAAATTGATGATGACCTGACCTATTGCACAAATAATTCCTCCAACGAAGAATGCCCGCAACATATTTTTCGCTACGGTAGGCTTTGGGGTATACTTTTGAGATAACGTTTTATATTGTTCCGGAGAAATTGAAATGGTTGGCGGGCGAAGAGTTTGATTAGCCATTCAGCTGCCTCCCTTATACAGACTAATTTGTATTATTAATGAAAAGTGGCTAAATTATACTTAGAAAACTCTAGACTCATTAAAAATTGCAGATATTTCGACAGAGCTTGCCAAGAACACTTTAAATCCTAAGCAGGAAAATTATGGGTAATAACGAATTTATTAAAGGTCATCGATTAGAGCAAGCCCTGCAAGCTAAAAACTAAGAGAATGCTCCACTTCATTAATAACGTTCCTCTTCCGAAATCAGACCTAACTATAAATCAAACTTCGCGATACAGGTCACCGTTATGAATTCAATTTAGGGGGGATGGTCTTGAACCTTGATAAAAAGATAGAGCGCCTTACCCTGTTCTTGCGCTTAGACGGAGAACTGGATATGCACACTTCAGCCACCGTAAGACAAGCTATAGACATTGAGATTGAGAAAAGAGGGATTCGTACAGTCATTCTCAACCTCCAGAACGTTCAATTTATCGATAGTTCCGGACTTGGAGTTATTCTTGGGAGGTACAAGAAGCTGCTGTCCTTAGGGGGGAAACTTAAAATTACCAACGTACCTCCAAACGTTTACAAAATCATGGAATTGTCGGGGTTGCCTAAGATCATTAGCTTCTATGAAGATGAAGCCCATGCTTATGAGGAAGGAAGGCGAGCTTAAATGAAATCGAATCAATTAGCCCTAACATTTTCGAGTATTTCAGAAAATGTCGGCATTGCGCGGTTGCTCATAGCTTCAGTGGGAGGGCAGTTGGACCTGCCTCTCAATGATATTGAAGAACTAAAAGTTGCGGTCTCCGAAGCGGTTTCTAATGCCATCATCCACGGTTACCACAATCAGTCAAATCGGATTGTTTATCTCAATCTAGAAGTCGCGGGCGATCTCCTCAAGATTGTTGTAAAAGATGAAGGATGTGGAATCCCAGATGTAGAACAGGCTATGCAGCCTGCATTTAGCACGGATCCTGAACGAATGGGCCTAGGCTTTGTTTTTATGCAATCGTTTATGGATGATCTCCAAGTCGATTCTGTTGTTGACATAGGAACAACCGTGACAATGATGAAGCAACTTAAACAATCATCCAGCGCTTCTCATTAGGGGGGCGTGATATGATTCAACGATTAACGGATATGAATCTTCCTCACTTCCCGCTTCTCTCTGATCAAGAGATGATGGAGAACCTCCGTGCTGCCAAAGATGGAGATGTCCAAGCGCGAGAGCGTCTAATTAATTGCAACTTGAAACTGATTTTCAATCTTGTTCAACGTTTTGCTCATCGTGGGTACGAAATGGAAGACCTCTTTCAAATTGGAACCATAGGCCTCATTAAAGCAATTGATAAATTCGACTTCTCCTACGGTGTTAAGTTTTCGACCTATGCCGTACCGATGATTATCGGAGAAATACGTCGTTTCCTCCGTGACGATCACCCCTTGAAAGTTCCTCGTTCTTACAAGGAATTAGTGTACAAAGTAAATCGTGCACGTGATGAACTTTCTTCAACCTTAGGCCGCGAGGCAACTATCGGGGAAATCGCCGCCAACATAGGGGTTGACCGAGATGAGATCGTTGCTGCCCTGGAAGCCATTCAAAGCCCAACCTCCATTTATGATACCCTTTACCAGGATGACTCCGATCCCATCTATGTACTCGATCAACTCTCCACCGAAAAGGGGCCCGACCCTAGCTGGTTTGATAAAATTGCCCTCAATGAAGTTTTGGATAAATTGCCCGAGCGAGAAAAGCGTGTGCTCTTGATGCGCTTCTTTGAAGACAAAACCCAAAGTCAAATCGCCAGTCTCTTAAATCTCTCGCAAGTTCAAATTTCTAGGATTGAGCGAGCAGCTCTCCTGAGAATTCGCGAATTATCCAGGATTGATGAACATTCTGACTCTAGTTCTAAATCTGATTCTAACTCAGCGTCAAACTCTGATTCCGAAGATTCATCCAAGAAGCGCTTAGACTAATATCCAATGACGCCTCTCAGAGTACGCTTCATCTGTTCTGCTAATCCGGCCTTTTCTACGGAATTCTCAGCGATTAAATTGACACTTGATTGCAAAACATCATTTCGATACAACAGAATCTCGCCTAATTTTTGCCCTTTCTGAATCGGAGCACTTATTTCTGGGTTGAGCTTAGTTTCGACCCAGAAATTTTTATCATTTCCTTTTTCAGTAGTAGCTCCCAAGGCTTTCTCTGTAACTGCATTTACTTCATCTGCCATCCCTTTCTGAACTTTAACAGTGCCCTGTTTTTGTCCGGCTGGAGCAAACGCTTTGAACTGATATTTAGCAAAACCATAATTATAGATTTTCATAGATTCCGCAAAATGTCCTCGCACTTGCGGAACCCCCATTACGACACAAATTAGCCTTAAACCATTTCTTTCAACGGTAGAGGCGAGACAGTACTTGGCCTCATTTGTCCAACCGGTTTTAAATCCATCTGCGCCTGGATACCACCAGAGCAGTTTATTCGTATTCCAGAGCTTAAATTTACCATCGCGCAAATCATACTCTTTAATACTTGTTAATTTTCGAATCAAGGGGTATTTTAGAGTTTCTCTCGCAATTACGGCCAAATCGTAGGCACTCGTATAATGCCCCTCGGCCGGCAATCCATAGGCATTGACAAAATGCGTATTTTTCAGGCCTAGGGCTTGGGCCTTACGATTCATCTCTTCCACGAATGCTTCATGAGTTCCATCGATATGTTCTGCTACAGCGACACAACCGTCATTTGCGGACCCCACGGCGATGGCAATTAACAGTTGCTCCAAGGTTAATGTTTCTCCAGGTTCAAGATAAATTTGTGAGCCGCCTAATTTACTGGCGTTTTCACTGGCAGTCACTTTATCTGTTAATTTGACTTTCCCGGACTCAACAGCCTCTGCTGCCACGAGTAATGTCATTAGCTTGGTAACACTTGCCGGTGGCAATTCTTTATGCGAATCTTTCTCATAAAGAATTTGACCTGAGGCTGCGTCCATCAAAATAGCACTCGTAGCTTCGGTCTCAATCTCCGCTCCCAATACAGACCGGACATTAGCAAAGCCGATGTTGCCGAGCACAAGCATTAAAGCAAGAACAATGGCTAATCCTTTTCGCATTTTGACTCCTCCTCGTTAAATTTATTGTTATTATTCCCGAAAAGGAAAATTATATCGGGATTACATGTTAAAGTTAAAAGTAATTATGAAAAGCCAAGGATGGCGAGAAGGGACCTGTAGAAAGTATTGGACGAAGTGATGCTTTCTGACAGCATTAAAAAAGTCTTTAGGACGCCGACTGGCGACCTAAAGACTTGAATTATTAAGACTTGAATTATTAAGAAAATGTTTTCTTGGTTATTTTGCAGCAACTTTTGGGATAAGACCCTTCACAATGGAAGAATGCGTCCGGAACAGTTTACGAATCGAGTCAAAAACTATGATCACTGCCAAGATAATCATTAACCCCGCCAAAACCGCTGGTAAGGTTTGATGTTTCGGAATATAAGTGTTTACAATCGTCAAATACCCAGCGACGGTAGAGGTTATTCCCATAAAAAGCATGGGCAAAAATGTTGTTAGAGTGTAACTGATTTTTTGGGATCGCCTTAAAATCATATTTGAACCAATTGCTAGAGCTAATGTTGCCAATAACTGATTGGAAACCCCAAAGATCGGCCAAATGGTGGCTATATCCCCTCCATAAAGCAGATAACCCCAAGCAAAGGAAACAAAAGCACTTAAAACAATGGACAACACCACAGATTTAGATGTTCTTATTGGTTTAAATACTAAACCCAAAAAGTCTTGGGCAATATAACGGGCGACACGAGTCCCTGCATCAATGGTTGTCAAAATAAAGAGCGCTTCAAACATGATGGCAAACTGATACCAATAAGCCATTAATCCTTTTAAGCCAGGTATACTGGAGAATATATGAGCCATACCCACTGCTAAACTTACGGCACCGCCTGGTCGGCCAGCCACATTCTCTCCTACCATTTGCGAAAGGATCGGCAAGTCTTTAATCTGCATACCCAGATGGGCAAAGATTGCTGGAGACGTGTTAATTGCAAAGTAATCTCCAGGGGCTAAAACCGTGGCGGCAATAAGGGCCATCATGGCTACAAAAGCCTCCATGATCATACCGCCATACCCGATCAGTTTAATATCTCCTTCGTTCTTGAGCATTTTTGGCGTCGTACCCGAGGCGATTAAAGCGTGGAATCCCGAAACTGCCCCGCAGGCAATTGTAATAAATAGGAAGGGCCAAACTTTACCATTAATGATTGGACCGCCGCCATTAACAAATTGTGTAAATGCCGGCATCTGTAGTTGTGGATGGACGAATACAATTCCTAACGCTAAAGCAGTAATCGTACCAATTTTCATATAAGAACTGAGATAATCCCGCGGTGCCAAGAGAATCCAAACTGGGAGTGCCGCAGCAATGAAACCATAGATAGGAAGAATTAGTTCTAAGGTTTTGGAATCATAAAAGAACAAAAAGGCCAGTGGAGAATTTTTGATAACCGGACCCAGGGCAACAGCCAATAGGATTAAAGCCACACCAATGACAGAAGCCTCGCCTAATTTACCAGGCCGAAGTTTGTGCATATAGATACCCACGAATACGGCAATCGGAATCGTCATTGAGATTGTAAAAACACCCCAGGAGTTTTGATACAAGGCATTGACAATAACCATAGCTAGGCCTGCCATCGTTATGGTGATAATAAACAGAATTGCTATCCCTGTAATAAATCCAGTGATTGGGCCAACTTCCTCTTTGGCAATATCCGAAAGACTTTTCCCGTTATAACGCACTGAGGCAAATAGTACCACTGCATCGTGGACTGCGCCGCCTAGTACCGCTCCGATCAAAATCCAAAGGGCACCCGGCAAATAACCGAATTGAGCAGCTAAGACTGGACCAACCAGAGGCCCCGCCCCTGCTATGGCTGCAAAATGATGGCCAAAAACAACCCACTTGTTCGTAGGGACATAATCTTTTCCATCCTCCATGCGCATAGCCGGAGTTGGAACATTGGAATCAAGGGCCAATACTTTTGCCGAAATAAAAGCACCGTAAAAGCGATACGCCAACATAAGAATTAGTGCTGAAGCAATGATAAGGGTTAAAGCGTTCATTTTGTTACTCCTTTCACAGAAATTTAATTTTTTAACTTATCTCTGTGCCCAGTATACAGTTGAAGAGTTTTCTAGGGTTGATTTCAACAAAAAACACAAGATTTACAGTGTGTTCTACCGTAAACCTTGTGTAACATGCAGACATTATTTAATTCTTATAGTCTCTCACTGGTTTGTCCCTTGACTAGAGCAGCATAAAGAGTCTATATTCCCATTCGTTCTCGAAACGCTTTTACATAGGTTCGGCTTACAGGAATCTTGCTATTATCCGTCATAATCAAATTATAGGTATTGTTAAACCAAGGAATGATCGATCGAATCTGGTCTATTTGAGCTAAATAGCTTTTGTGAACTCTTAAAAATGGCGACTTAAGTAACCCTTCTAATTGAGTCAAAGTATAGTTCGTCAGATAACTCCGATCTCTCGTAACCACCCGCACGGATCGTTCTTCTATCGTGGCATAGATAATATCCCCAATAGGGATGAGAAATATCATGCCATTCTCTTCAACCTTCAGCTTACCTTCACGTTCTTTCACTGCATTCAAGGATGAATAAATGTGATCTAATTTTGTTAGGAATTCGTGGTTTGTTTCTGGGAATGACGTACTATTCAGATTCTTACCTTCGATACGTTTCTTCAGTCGCTGCATTGTTTCAGCTAAACGTTCTTCATGAAACGGTTTTAAAAGATAATCTACTGCATTAATATCAAAGGCGTCAATCGCAAATTGATCATAGGCCGTCGCAAAGACAATGGCTGGAGAATAACCCATTTGAAGTAATTCTCGTGCCACATCCACTCCTGAGGCATCAGGCATTTGAATATCAAGAAAAATGGCATCAGGGCGTAACTCGAGAAACTTCCTAATTGTTTCCTCACGAGATCCAGCTTCTCCGACAACCTCCATATCGGGGATTTCACGTAACAAAAAACAAAGCTCGTCCCTTGCGGGACGCTCATCATCAACTACCATGACACGCAAAAACCTCACCCCTCTTCGTTAATATCCAAACGATCAGCAGCCGCTACGGGAGGAATTTTCAAAACAACTTCCGTTCCCTCATTTCTTTTGCTTTTTATTTTAAACTCAGCCTTTTGTCCATATAAAATATTCAGACGTTGAGCGACATTCTGAAGGCCAATTCCTAACCCTGACGTCGCTACTTCACCTCCGGCCTGAATACAGGATAATTTTTCGGGTGAGATTCCTACACCATCATCCCCAATCCTTATCAGCAACATGTCTTCTTCGACACGAGCAGAAATAACGACTTCGCCAGGAATATTCAGCGGGTAAATCCCGTGTTTAATCGCATTTTCAACCAAAGGCTGCAACGTAAGCCCCGGTAGCCTCCAATTTAAGGCCTCGTCAGTGATCTCTTCGCGCACAGTAAGCCGTTCAGAAAAACGGGCTAATTCGATTGCCAGATAAGCACGGATATGTTCGCACTCTTCGCGCAGGGTTACAAATTTTTCCCCACTTTTGAGATTCTTGCGGAAAAAATCTCCCAGTTGCAATAAAAGGTGACGAGCCTTTTCAGGATCTGTTCGGCTAAACGAGATCACAGTATTTAAAGCGTTAAATAAGAAATGTGGGTTCACTTGAGCCTGAAGAGCCTTTAGTTCAGCTCTATTCACCAATCGTGCTCTGGCTTCCAACGAAGCTAATTCTAATTGAGTCGAAAAAAGCATGCCTAAGCCGGCACCAAATTCCCAATCCACAGGACTTATCGCCCGAGCACGTTCCCGATAAATTTTCAAGGTGCCCACAATGGACTGTTGGAAATGGAGTGGTACTACTAAGGCTGAAAACAAAGGACAATTTGGTTCAGGACAACCAATTTCCACCCTAGTCGCAGCAAGTTTTAGATCACCAGATTCCAAAGCCTGATGCGTAGCCATCGTCTGGATTTTATGCCCTGCCTCATGGTGGTCTGAAGCTTTACCTACATGCGCCAAAATTTGTTCCCGGTCCGTCAACGCCACGGCTGCGACATCCGTTTGTTCATAAATAATTTGGGCAACTCGACTCGCCGTTTCCTTCGTCAACCCTAACCGTAAGATTGGCAGGGTTAAATTGGCTATATGCA
This sequence comes from Desulfosporosinus paludis, assembly GCF_045689965.1. Classification (NCBI taxonomy): domain Bacteria; kingdom Bacillati; phylum Bacillota; class Clostridia; order Eubacteriales; family Desulfitobacteriaceae; genus Desulfosporosinus; species Desulfosporosinus paludis. Next base: position 4,342,078 of record NZ_CP144211.1, on the reverse strand, counting down.
AAGCCTTTTGGGCTTGTACTGCACCGATTCTTTCTTCTTCTTCCAAGGATCCATGAATCACGGTGGTAAAAATTGATATACCGACCCCATTCATGATAATCATCGGTAAGCCAATATCCTTCACTAAGTCCCAGGCAGCCAAAAATGGTTTGGCAATTATCAAAATAAGGAGCATTTGGACTATTTCAATCCCCATGCCAACGAGCAAAGATCGTTTCCAAGACAAATTTCCTGAGAATTTCCGTCCGAAAAAACCTGCAATCCCACCTTCGACAATCGTTGCTATCCCACAGGCGACAGCGGTAAAACCTCCTAGAATGGCTCTATGTCCACCAGCCAAAATCCCAGCAGCAATTCCGACCAAAGGGCCTCCGAGCATTCCTCCGACAGCAACTCCGACAACCCGAGAATTTGCCAGAGCACCTTTTATTTCAACGCCTGAATAGGTACCGGCAATTCCAATACTTCCAAAAAGAATCACCAAGAACATCTTCTCTTGGATATTAGCCTTGCCACGCAACATTCTTTTAAAGAGCTTCGTCCGGCTCATGACGTAAGCAATCGTCACGATCACGCTGATATTAAGCGCCAGGTCTTGGAATAATCTCCAGAACATCATCGTACCCCTTATCTTCCGTTCGATTACAGATACCAGCAAATTTAAAATTACATAGTTTACTTCAACTTTTAGGAATGGGAGCTTTATATTCGATAAGAGGCTTTAAAAAACTTCCTCATTAATACCTTAGATAGCGTTTCGACGGAACTTTTAGATCCTTTAATCCATGCCAGTAACAAGGATTGAGGTAACGCAAGCTCATGGGAGGATATAGTTTATGCCGAAGTACGCATCCCCGAAAAACTTGAATTCCAAGCTCCTCGCATTCCTTTTGGAAAGTTTCGCTCCAAGTCTGCTCTTGGAACCAAATCTTGCTCGCTCCGGCCATCGAGGCTTCTGTCACGAGAGACGTCAGCATCTCCGGTAACAAGCAAGGTACAATTACCGTGACCTTATCCTGGAGTTCAGCCACACTTGGATACACTTTACTCCCATCAATCCGCTTTAAATCCTCAGCTACAGGATAGACTAAACAGCCACATTCTTTTAAAGCCCGCCAAACTTTCCATGCATGTTTATGAGTTTTGAATTTTTGGGCATTTCCTAGAACTGCATAAGTATCTCCCGTAGTCAACCCTTCAACGAAAGGATAAATTGTTTTCTCCCGCGCCATACAGATTCCCCCTTCCCTGTGCCTTCTCTATCATATACGTAAGGAAGGGGAATTTATGTTTAAGCAAGTATCATTGTATTACTTCATAAATGTATCTGAGAGATTTTGGTTCCATATCCGTAAAAGAATAAGCTTTTTTAGATAGTTCCCCAGCCTCTTGCTGTTCTTCAATATTCGTATGCAAAATACAGAGTACATCTCCTGCTTTAACGTTATCTCCAACCTTTTTCACCATAGTAACTCCTGCTGAAAAATCTATCGTATCCTCTTTCTTTTTTCTCCCGGCACCCAGCAGCATTGCAGTAATTCCTATCTTTTCAGCATCAATGGCTGAAACATACCCGCTCTCTGATGCTTTAATTTCAAGATGATACTTGCTTTGGGGTAGCATATTAGGATTGTCAACCAATTCTGGATTTCCACCTTGGATTTGAACTAACTCCTTAAACTTTTTAATTGCCGCACCCGATTTAATGATCTTACTAAGTTCATCGTAAGCCGTTGAAAAGTCTTTATAGGCCCCACCTAAAACGACCATATAAGATGCCAGGGTTAATGCTATCGTCGTCTCATCCTCTGCTCCATTTCCCTTCAAGATTTCTATGGCCTCTTTAACTTCATTGGCATTCCCAACTTCATGTCCAAGGGGTTGACTCATATCAGTGACGACGGCAATTGTTTTTCTATTTAACGATTTTCCTATCTCAACCATGGTCTTAGCCAATTCAATCGCTTCATCCACTGTTTTCATAAATGCCCCAGAACCAACTTTAACATCTAGAACGATACAGTCAGCACCAGAGGCTATTTTCTTGCTCATAATACTGCTGGCAATCAAAGGAATGCTGTCTACGGTTGCTGTCACATCTCTAAGGGCATAAATTTTCTTATCGGCCGGCGTTAAATTGGCGCTCTGACCTACTATAGCCATCTTATGTGTATTAACATTGTTAACAAATGTTTCCCGATCTAACACCGTCTTAAAGCCTTCTATGGACTCTAATTTGTCGATGGTGCCGCCTGTATGACCCAACCCCCTGCCAGACATTTTTGCTACAGGTATTCCTACCGAGGCAACAAGAGGAATAATAACAAGGCTTAGTTTATCTCCTACTCCACCTGAAGAATGCTTGTCGACTTTAATTCCCTGAATGTTTGATAAATCATTCTTATCCCCTGAGTCAACAAATGCTAAAGTGAGGTCGGCAATCTCTCTCTTATTCATGCCCTTAAAATAAACTGCCATGAGAAACGCTGACATCTGATAATCTGGTATTTCCTCATTGACATACCCATTTACGACAAAATTAATCTCATTTTCGGCGAGAATCTCGCCATGTTTTTTCTTTTGAATAATATCTACCATTCTCATAGAAATCACTCCCCTATATCGTCCCTTTTCTGCATTCACCTTAATCTTTTCGTATTTCAGGCCAAAAACTCGTTCCAACGGACAGAGGTTCGACCTCTAAATACTCCGCGACAGTCGCACCTAAATCGGCAAAGGTCGATCTTACACCTAAATTTACGCCATTTTTTATCTTGTGACCATAAGCAAGCAGAGGAACATATTCCCGGGTGTGATCTGTTCCCTGCGTCGTTGGATCGCAACCATGATCGGCGGTAATGATCAGCAAATCGTCGGGACGCAGACGTGATAATAGTTCTGGCAGACGTTGATCAAAAGCCTGCAGAGCCTCAGCGTACCCTTGCACATTATTGCGGTGGCCATATACCATATCAAAATCCACAAGATTGGCCATAATCAGACCTCCGCTGGTTGTTGTCATGTACTCTAAGGTCTTATCGACACCCTCCATGTTGTTCTTTGTCGGTATAAAATCCGTAATTCCCCTGCCTGCATAGATATCACGAATTTTTCCGACCGCATTAACTGCGAGGCCATGATCCGTAATATAATCTAATAAGGTTTTGCCAGGAGGTTCCAGGGCGAAATCATGACGATTAGGGGTGCGATAAAACTGGCCGGCTTGTCCTAAAAATGGCCGGGCAATGACCCTACCCACCTGTAACTCATCCGTTAACAGCTCACGGGCAAGCCGGCAAAAACGCATAAGTTCCTGCAGCGGTATGACGTCTTCATGGGCAGCAACTTGAAAGACCGAATCAGCGGAAGTGTACACAATCGGTTTACCCGTTCTCACATGTTCTTCTCCCAAACGCTGGATAATTTCAGTTCCTGAGGCCACTTCATTCCCAATCACGCCTCGGCCGATAGCCTGCTCGTAGCGCCTGATAAACTCTTGAGGAAAGCCTTGCGGAAACGTCGGGAGCGCCTTATCTAAAATGACTCCAGCTATTTCCCAATGCCCGCTGGTTGTGTCCTTTCCCAACGAAGCCTCTGCCATTTTGCCATAACTTCCTATAGGCTCCGCCTGAGCCTGAACCCCTTGGATCTTGTCGATGTTGCCCAAACCCAGCTTGGCAAGATTGGGAAGCTCCAATCCTCCAATGTACTTAGCTATATTGCCCAGAGTGTGGCTTCCCACATCTCCATACTTACCTGCATCCGGCATTTCTCCGATGCCGACACTATCTAAGACAATAATAATACTACGTGTCATAGTCTAACCTCCTCAAGCATTCATCCCATTAATCAATAACTTGCTATGATCCATCAGCACGGGGGTGTGATTTATTAAAGACATCTAACAGGCGTTTCCTTGTCAAATGAGTGTAAATTTGAGTCGTGGCAATGTCTGCATGTCCTAATAATTCTTGGACTGAACGTAAATCAGCACCATGATCCAGAAGATGGGTTGCAAAACTATGCCGGAACATATGGGGAGAAATTGCTCTTTTAACATCATGAGATGCTCCCCATTTTTTGAGAATAAAGGTCACTCCTTGACGAGTCAGAGGAGATCCATGGGCATTTAAAAATAAGATATCCGTCGTTTTCTTTCCGCATAAACGCTTTCTTGGTCCGCTGATATAACTCTTAACCGCCCGTATCGCGGGCTCTCCTAAGGGCACTATCCGCTCCTTACTTCCTTTGCCGAGGCATCGGATATACCCTACGTCCAGCGATACATCGCTAACTTGGAGATTTATTAATTCAGAAACCCGCAATCCACTTCCATAGAGAATTTCCAGCATTGCTAAATCTCGCAAACTGGAATCGGAGTCTTCACTTGTTGTTAATAGTGTATCCATTGTCTTTTCGGACAACACTTTCGGAAGAGATTGATTTAACTTCGGCGTCACGAGATACGTACTTGGATTGTCGTTTCGCTGTCCTTCATCCAATAAAAACGCAAAAAATCCTCGCAAGGTTGCGTTGCACCTAGCAATGCTTCGAGGGGATTTACCCTGTTCTTTCCACTGAAAAAGGAATAAGAAGAGGTCATTGGACTCGCAGCTGATAACATCAGTTCCCCTCTGCTCAAGGAAAACCAAAAGCTGCCGTAAATCACGTTCATACGACTGTCGGGTGTTCAGGGAAAGCCCTCGTTCGACATGCAGAAATGTTAAGTACTGCTTCAATAGCCGCTCCATGGAGGTCATAGAATCCCCCCTTTTAAACTACGTTTTTCAATTCTACATAGATAGGTGCTTTTCCTTGTTCGCCCTATGTTCTGTGGAAAATTATCACTCTTTCTGGGAAATCGGAAACAATTGCAGTACAGACTTAGTCCAACCTGGTGCCTCAACCCGCATGGGGTTACCCATCGGTTTGTGATCATCATGCAGAAATGACGAAATCCAAATATTACATACAACTGCTAATCTCGGCAGCAGCATAGCAAGGATAATCAGGAGGAGAAATACCCTTCCCAAATACAAGAAAAAATCTCTCCAACGTTTCTTCGACATAACTCTACCCCCTATCCTTAAAGCCTATGCATCTCCCGATTGTCCTTATCCCCAAAAAAGTAAGGACCGTTAGTTTTACTCGGTCCCAATTCATGATAATTTTAAAGACATAAATCCTTGAAACTAGCGAACAATTATTTCCTAGTTGCTTAATAATGCCTTCTTGGCAGATCATAACGTGGATTAAAGGGTTGGGGAATTCCCATTTTACGTTCCAGCCGCTGTAACCAAGCAGGTTCAAAATTTTCTTCAAAGAGTTCCCACCAAAGCGGTTCCCTACCCGGCAAAAAGCCAAGGCGTTTTTCCATGGTTTTGATCCAACGGGGTTCAAACTGTTCTTCAAATCGTTCCCACCAGGCGGGTTCGTACCCTCCCATATAATTTATAGGATACCAATGCACCTGATTCGGATAATGTCCATATATAGGAACCATCTGCGTATGAGTATGATACAATGCCTTTCACTCCTTGTTGACTCATAAAATTTCAGTAAAGCTTTACATTTCCATTATATTCCTATAACTATTGAGTGAAAGTTGGCCTCTCCAGAAGCCTCAATAAAAAGAGTGGAACTCGCTGAACGAATTCCACTCATACAAATTACGTTTCAAAGACTATATCTGTAAACCATCACTCTAATGGACTAGAGCAAAGCTTCTTCTAATGGCGTATACATAATATTCAAAGACTCGGCTACAGCTTTATACGTTAATTTGCCGTTAATGACATTAATTCCTTTGCGTAAGGAGCGATTTTCTTGAATTGCTTTAAAATACCCTTTGTTGGCAATGTCCAGCGCATAACCCATAGTAACGTTGGTTAAAGCAAATGTTGATGTCCTGGCCACGGCTCCAGGCATATTCGCTACAGAATAATGCACTACTCCATGTTTGATATAGACAGGATCGCTATGCGTCGTGACACGATCGATCGTAGCGATACTTCCGCCCTGATCAATAGCCACGTCAACGATTACGCTTCCCGGTGTCATAGCTTTTACCATCTCTTCTGTGACGAGATGCGGGGCGCGGGCACCAGGAATGAGCACCGCTCCAACTAATAGATCTGCCCTGGCGACACTGGCAGCAATATTATATGGATTAGACATGAGAGTTTTAACCCGACCGTTAAAAAGATCATCAATTTCCCGGAGCCGCTGCGCGCTCTTTTCAATCAGAATGACATTAGCGCCAAGTCCGACCGCCATTTTAGCTGCGTTCGTCCCAACAATTCCTCCACCAATAATTGTAACTTTGGCTGGCGACACTCCAGGAACTCCTCCGAGCAACGTTCCTTTTCCGCCATAATGCTTCTCCAAGAATTGTGCACCGATTTGGATTGACATACGTCCAGCCACTTCACTCATGGGAACAAGCAGAGGCAAGGAGCCATTGTCTAACTGAATCGTCTCATAAGCAATTCCAACGACCTGTTTCTCCATGAGTGCTTTGGTTAATTCCAGTTCATTGGCCAAATGCAAGTAAGTAAACAAAATCTGTCCCGGCTTGAAATAATCATATTCAGGAGCCAATGGCTCCTTGACTTTAATAATCATATCCGCATTCCAGACATCGGCCGCAGAATCTAAAATTTGGGCACCAGCCGCAACATACTCTTCGTCGGTAATTCCACTGCCTTCACCGGCGGACTTTTCCACAACTACCTGATGCCCAGTCAGAGTAAAAGCATGGACACCTGCGGGTGTAATAGCTACACGGTTTTCATTGTTTTTAATCTCTTTCGGTACTCCAATCAGCATAATGCAAACCTCCATCTTAATCTTAATCTTAATCATTATCATTGATCCTTGCTTTTGCTATTATAATGCAAATATTGTGCCAGAAGCAAGCAGATTAATATTTAGCGCCCGAGAGCTCTTCAGAAGGGATTTGTTTGAATAATCAAGCTTTCTGGAAAGCCAAGCAACCCTAGTTATACCCCAAAACCCTCATTTAAATCTGCATGAATATGCATGCAGATTTATGCAGTGCATAATATTGCACTTTTTCCTCTCATTATAAGGGTTTAGGACGCAAATCATTCTCTACTAAACACTGATAATATTCTTTTCTTACAAACCAAAAACACGAACACCTAATACTGAAAGATATCCCTGTGTCACGCCCACAAAAACTGCGCCAAGAGAAACAAAAGCGGCTGCCACTGTGTAATACAAGAATTCTCTGCGCAAAGATTCCCCTCTAGCTTTCCCCTGAGCAACAGGAATGAAAAGATTGTTGCTAGACCAGCACCTAGAAGCAGCAACGGAGCTCCTAAAAGCGCCGGAATGAATACGGAGGTTAAAATTAAGCCAAGGCCCAACATTCCTTTGAGACCAATAATAAAACTAACCGTAAATCCAAGAATAAAACCTCGCGTGAAAACGATAAGGTAAATTAAAGGAGCTCCTATAATGGTAAGTCCTAAGATCCAGATTCCTGCCATTACTATAAACATATCTCTGGCCAATTGTCCAAGAAATGTTGGATTTAAACTCACTGGTTGGTTTTTTAAAAGTGTATCCAGAAATTTCCCTAATTGAGACGTTGCTGAATCTCCCAAGGCCTTAACTCCCAACGCGCCAAACACCACACCCGCTAAATAGACGCTCGAAAGTGTCAGGTAGATTACCCAGTATTTACGAATATGTTCAGCCAATTGTTTCCACATACCTATTCCCCTTCCCATTCCATCCTATGGAATTTTATTCCTCTTTAGGGGAAAGTATGTCCACAACTCTGCCAAATACACCCCCGCCGCCAGAAAGAAAGGTCAATGCATTACCTCGAGCCTGCAAGATCCAGTAAGTTACTTTTTCTCCGGCTATAGGGAGCAGGTCTTCTTCGGGCACATTATGCAGAATAGCCATTTCAGTTCCGAAACACTTCAACAATCTCTGATACATTTTAGGCCCAATTCCCGGAAGCCGCTGAAGTGGAACCTGATATACATAGCCGGAGGGATCACAATCCTCTATTTCGTTATCAGCAATGCTTATCAAGCGATCCAAGACCCCCATTACAACGTGTTGACTTCCACATGCCGGACAGGATAATTGCGGCGGAGAGGCCGTGACTATACGTTCACAGCTCAAACAATACGTCCGATGATATTTACCCACTTTAGGGGGCAACCCATAATTTCGTACAGCCTTTTTAGTGTTCTCCCGCAATATATCCCTCAGTCCCCCAAAAGAAGAATTAACACCTGTCAAAGAATTGTATTCTCGGGCAATATTCGGCAGAGAATGGGCATCAGAATTGCTAAACAAAACTACCGACTTTAGTTCATTAATACTCTGTGCCATTGCTCGATCAGCACTTAGTCCGATTTCCAAAGCTTGAGGCAAGATTGATAAAACATCACTCAGGCGGCGGCAGCAATTTCCATAGATACCCTTGTGAGGAGTAAAAGCATGGGCCGGGAACCATATTCCTTCCGCCTTATAGACAGCCTCTATCCACCTATCAATAGAAACATGTCCCTTTTGGGTACTAAGCTGCCAATTTTTTGTAGTTGTTCTTAACTCTTGGACATATTTTTCAACGTGTTCAAGAGAAGGAAAATAGGCCAAGAAATGAGCATTCCCATCGCCTATTGACAATTCGATTTCGTGGCCAGGAATGATTGTTAAACTACCTGAAGCATATCCACCCTCCGCTAATGAACGAAGCCGGCCAGAGGCCAACAGAGTTTTGAAATCCTGCCGAACACCTAAAGAATGAGCGTCTACGATCCCGATAAGGTTCAGCCCTTTAATATCACGAGCGACTTCCAGAATATTGGGCAGCGTCAAGGATTTGGAGGCGGTGATTTTGACTGCTTTTCCATCCAAACTTTGCCCGATATGTATATGTAGATCTGCATAAATCATTAAATCTTCCCCTGGACGAGTAGAATTCCAAGAATGGTCTTAGCATCAATAAACTCATTTTGTTGGGCACGTCTAAGAGCCTCATTCCAAGGAATTTTCTCCACGGCTAGAAACTCATCATCGTCCGTCTCTAAAGGATCCCAGACCAAATCCCGTGCCAGAAAGATGTGCATCACTTCGTCTGTGAAACCCGGAGTTGTGTAAAAGGTTCCTATAAGTTCCATAACCCCACTGTACCCTGTTTCTTCGCGGAGTTCGCGAACCGCACACGACAAAGGTGATTCTTGAGGGTCGATTTTTCCTGCAGGGATTTCTAAAGTTTCTCTGCCTATGGCGTAGCGATATTGTCGAACCAAGAGAACCTCCTGATCCTGCAAAGCTATAATTGCAACTGCCCCCGGGTGTCTGATCACTTCGCGTGATGCCTCCGCCCCATTCGGCAGACGTACTATATCCCGTTCCAGCCGCAGCATACGACCTTCAAAGAGCACCTCTCCCCGGATCCGTGTTTCAGACAATTTTAGCTTATCGTTCATGAGCAACCCTTCTTTCAGATCATCTAGTGATAGTTTACTCCAATTGCACCCCCAAATACAGCACATTAAAAAGCAGCTAATCAAAATGACTAACTGCTTTTCCAAGGCTATGCTTCAATGCTAAAAAGCATTTAAGGCTAACTCTATTCCCAACTCCAAAGCTTGGCGATTAAGCGGAATCAGATGGTGGCGATACTCTGGCAGAACCTTTTTCAGCGCGCCTATGACTGATTCCAGAGACACAGCGGACGTTAACTGAACAAATGCCCCGAGAATAATCATATTGGCGACACGGGTATTATTTAATGTTTCACTGGCGATGTCCATAGCCGGAATTTTCAAGACATTTAGATCTTGGCGGCGCGGCTCCAGATCGATGAGCGACGAATTGAGAAGTATCCATCCATTAGGTTGGACATCCCTTTCAAACTTCTCCAGGGATGGACGATTTAGAACTATTAAGGTATTCGGTTCCGTAATAATTGGAGAACTGACCTCTTGATCAGATATGGTAACCGAACAATTAGCAGTCCCTCCTCTCATTTCCGGACCGTAAGAAGGAATCCAACTAACAAACTTATCCTCCTCGAGGCCTGCATACGCCAGTAGTTGTCCCATGGACATAACCCCTTGCCCACCGAAACCAGCCAGGATGATTTCTTGCAGCATCAGATTTTCCCCTCCTCGAGCGTTTTTTTAACGCCAAGCGGATAAACGGGAATCATTTTATCAACTAACCATTTTAACGCTTCCTTAGGAGTGTAACCCCAGTTGGTTGGACAGGTCGATAAAACTTCAACCAAAGTAAACCCCCGTCCAGCGATTTGAAGTTCAAACGCTGTCTTTATGGCCTTTTTGGCCTTGAGAACTTCCTGCGGGTTGTGGACAGAGACACGGGCAATATAGGCAGCGCCCTCGATCGTAGCCAGCATTTCCGACATTCGAATAGGATAGCCTTGGGTTAAAGGATCTCTCCCTAGAGGAGAGGTCTGACTCACTTGTTCGAGGATCGTAGTTGGAGCCATTTGTCCCCCTGTCATTCCGTAAATCGCATTATTAACAAAGACTGTGGTAAACTTTTCTCCTCTCGTCGCAGCATGGATGATTTCAGCGGTTCCGATGGAAGCAAGATCACCATCACCCTGATAGGTAAAGACTATTTTATCTTGATTGACCCGTTTAATTCCCGTCGCCACTGCAGGAGCCCTGCCGTGGGCGGCTTGCTGCATGTCTAGATTAAAATAGTTATAGGCCAGAACAGAGCATCCTACCGGAGAAACTCCAATCGTTTTTTCACGGACCCCCAGTTCATCAATCACTTCGGCAATAAGACGATGAATAATTCCATGGGTGCATCCAGGACAATAGTGAGTCTTAGCAGGGGTTAGTGACTTCGGGCGTTCAAAAACAGTCATCATACTTCTCCCCTCCTCTGTTCAATGTTCAACCAACGCTTAACCTCTTCCAGGACAGCACGGGTTGTCGGAACCATGCCACCGACACGTCCATAAAAATGGACAGGCACTTTAAACTCTAAATTATAACGCACGTCCTCAACGAGCTGTCCCAGGCTCATCTCAACGGTTAAAACGTGACTTGCCTGCTGACAGGCCTCTTGTAACGCATGTTTAGGAAAAGGAAATAACGTGATGGGACGGAATAGCCCGACTTTTAAACCCAGGGCTCTTGCTTGATCCACGACCGCTTTGGCTACCCGAGCTGAAGAGCCATAACCAACAATCACTAATTCAGCATCATCCGTTTTATAATTTTCCCAAAGAGCTTCTTTACTCATCCGTCGATATTTTTCTTGCAGATGGAGATTATGTTTTTCCAAGTCACTCGGATCCAGAAACAAGGAATTGATAAGGTTGGGACTTCTCCCCTCAGCTCCAGTGGTGGCCCAAGGCTTTGGAGGAATTTCCGGAATCTCACCTTCGGCCGGTAATTCAACAGCTTCCATCATTTGACCGAGAATCCCATCTCCTAAAATCATCACAGGGTTGCGGTATTCATCCGCTAAAGCAAAGGCCCTCCCCATCAAATCCACCATTTCTTGTATAGTTGCCGGGGCTAAAACGAGCAGTTTATAATCTCCATGCCCGCCGCCCTTGACCGCTTGAAAATAATCGGACTGAGCTGGTTGAATACCGCCAAGGCCTGGCCCTCCCCGCTGCATGTTGACGATAACACAAGGTAGTTCCGCGCCTGCGATATAAGTTATTCCTTCTTGTTTAAGGCTTATTCCCGGACCTGACGAAGAGGTCATAACTCGTGCTCCGCTTCCAGCAGCACCATAAACCATATTAATGGCCGCAATTTCCGACTCAGCTTGAACAAATACCCCGCCTACCTCAGGAAGACGTTTTGCCAAATAATGAGGGATCTCATTTTGCGGGGTAATTGGGTATCCAAAAAAGAAACGACAGCCAGCACGAACCGCCGCTTCTCCCAATGCTTCATTTCCTTTCATGAGCACTTTACCCATTCCCTTTTTCCTCCTTTCGCACGGTAATTACAACATCCGGACACATCCTTGCACAAAAACCGCAGGAAATACATTTTTCCTGATCGCGAACGGCTGCAGGATGAAAACCCATACTATTTAAATGCTCTGCCATACTTACAAGATGCTTTGGACAAGCATCCATACAGAGTTCACAACCTTTGCACCGGTCTTCATCAAACTCAACTTTCAGCATTTAAAATCCCTCCTTTTACGACATCTTCAAAGACGATCCAATCTGAAAAACTTGCCCTTCTTCCTGTTCCCAAGGAGGAAGAAGGTAAGTTCTTAGTTTTAACACAGGCCCCTCAATAGAAGAAGCAAAATCCGCGGCATGGTTCTCTGTTATGGAGGTCAGCACAATGGGCAGCCCCAGCGCTTCAGCCATCTTCCGAACAGCCAAAAGACCACAGTTCAAGTCTTCAGGGGACGTCAGCTTTCCAAGGTTCGGATTACTAATGATACCAGTCATCTTCAGGTGAGAAACAGCTTCTATCTCTTCTTGCATCTTCTCAACAGAAGTTCTGTCCCTTGTAAAGGGCCGAAAAGGATTTAGTACCAGAAACATTTCATAGGTCTTGTTTTTAAGTAATTGGGCAAAGGCACCCAGAGCTGTAGCCCCCATGGGGTCTCCTCCGACATCGAACAATATTTTTCCCTGAGCACTCGTCAGTGTACCTAAAACTTTAGGACTCATGACAGGCAGATCGGCATTTTCCAAATCCCCACCGGGCGTAATTAAGTGTATTCCCGCTTCCTGAAGAAGGTGATGAACTTCTCGCGAGCGAAAATAAGGTTTTACAATATCCAAATCCACCAAATGAACGGTTTCTCCTTGCCTTGAATATGCCAAGGCGCGGTTAAGAACAACCTCTGTCTTACCGCTGCCAAAATGGCCCGTGTATATTTCTATCTGTACCAAAGTTCTCCCCCTCCTTCCCACAAGAGTTCCACGAGTGTAAAGAGGTGCCATCCCATGACCAGGTACGGCACCCTTTCTTTTACCGATTTCATTTTATCTATTTCAGTTTCATTGAATAAGTTAACTATTTTCTTAAATAATTGGAACGAATTTGTCCCAAGCGCTCGATCCTTTGCTCAGCCATTCGATCGGCAGCCTTATAGGTGGGAATGTTCATTTGTTTAGCGATTTGCAGAACCTTAGCAACGTTATCATAGACCATTTCAACCTTTTGCAAAGCTCTTTGATAATCATATCCTTCCAACTCATCAGCAACGTTTATGACGCCGCCTGAGTTAATAACATAGTCCGGTGCATAAAGAATCCCTAGGTCATGAAGCTTATCCCCATGGCGTTCTTCCTGTAGTACATTATTTGCTGCTCCAGCGATTACTTTAAACTTAAACTGAGGTATGGTTTCATCATTAATTACTGCACCCATCGCGCAAGGGGCATAAATATCAGCCTCAACTCCAAAAATTTCTTCAGGGCGCACAACGACGGCTTCCATTTCATTGATCAAGTGTTTTATAGCATCTTCGTGAATGTCTGTGACGATAAGTTTGGCACCTTCTTCGTGTAAATGCTTGGCTAAGCAGTAGCCGACATGTCCCAATCCCTGGATAGCAATTGTTTTTCCTCGAAGAGAATCATCCCCAAAGGCCTCTTTAGCAGCAGCTTTCATCCCCCTCCAAACTCCCCGTGCAGTCATCGGAGAAGGATCACCGGAAGCTCCAGAAGAAGAGGCTCCTGTTACAAACTCAGTCTCAAGATGTACCCAATCCATATCACGTACTGTCGTACCCACATCTTCTGCCGTGATATATCTTCCGTTTAAAGATTGCACATATCGTCCAAAGGCACGGAATAATTCTTCGCTTTTTTGAGTACGGGAATCTCCGATGATCACCGTTTTCCCACCGCCAAGATTTAAACCAGCCGCAGCGTTTTTATACGTCATCCCTCGAGCAAGTCGCAAGGCATCAAGAATCGCCTCTTCTTCACTAGCGTAATTCCACATCCGGGTTCCCCCAAGTGCCGGCCCTAAGGTTGTGTCATGAATGCAAATGATTGCTTTTAAACCCGATGTCCGATCCTGACAAATCACCAATTGCTCATAATCATAGTTTTCTAAGTATTCTAAAATTTTCACTGTCGTTCCTCCTTAGGTCATTTTGAAGAGCATCTCTGCTAAAATTAACTTGCAATAAGAGTGCCAGAATTCCCTGAATGTTATTAATTTTAAGGCGAGGAGCTGTGTGTCCTGATTTCTTGATTTTACAGCCTTTTAAGGTATCCTTTTAACAGCTGCAAGAGAACCTTGAGATCGCTTGGATAAATTATTAGGCTGCAAAATAATTCATGCTTGCAAAAATAAGCAAGCATGAATTTTCATATGATATATGCAGTTATTTGCAGATACATTATTCGCCTTTTGAGTTTATATCTTCAAATTGGTTTGTATTGAAATCAGAATGCTAGATTAGAGCATGTCGTTCGAGCTTATAATAAAAATTCCGGATTGACATCTTTAATTGTTTGGCGGCCCTCGTTTTGTTTCCTTCAGTTCTTTGCAGGGTAGCAAGAAGCAAGTCACGTTCCCATTGTCTTTGTAACGCTTCGAATCCGCCTTCTTCCTCTGATGAGGAAAGATGGGGAACATCGAGAAAACGAGATTCTGAAGAATTCACGTCGGGAAGAGCCAAAACCGGCAAATGATGGGATTCTATGATCGTTTCATTGATTCGCATATTAATGATTGCCCGACCTAAAATATTTTCCAGTTCACGTACATTTCCCGGCCAATGATAGCCAATCAAAATTTGCAAAGCTTCTTGATTGATTCGCTCCACACATCGGCCGTATTCCTGATTAAAACTTGCAATAAGATGGTGAACCAGCAAGGGAATGTCTTCTCTTCTTTGTCTAAGAGGCGGAATAATTACCGGAACAACGTTTAAGCGATAATACAAATCCTCCCGAAACCTTCCTGCCCGCAGTTCGGCCTCAAGATTGGCGTTGGTGGCTGCAATGACGCGGACATCTACATTAAACGGCCGATTATCTCCGACTTTGACAATTTCCCGTTCTTGAAGAACCCGTAAAAGTTTAGCTTGTAAATTTAAACTAATTTCTCCAATCTCATCAAGAAAAATAGTCCCTCCATTGGCCTCTTCGAAAAGGCCAATTTTCCCTCCGCGTTTTGCTCCGGTAAAAGCTCCTTCAACATAACCAAACAACTCACTCTCCAGCAAATTATCGGCTAGCGCTGCGCAGTTCACCCGTATAAATTGGCCTCTTTGACGGTCGCTCGAGCGGTGAATCGCATGGGCAAATAGTTCCTTGCCCGTACCGCTCTCCCCTCGCAGCAAGACTGTAGCCGGGGTCACGGCCGCACGTCCCGCTTGACCAATCGTTGCCTTGATCGCCTCGCTTTCGCCTATGATGTCACTAAACGTATATTTCGCCTCTAAATGACGAATGATTCGTTTCGCTCTTTCTAATTCTTCTGAGAGTTTATGAATTTCGGAAATATCATGAAGCACACCCACAGTTCCTCGAAACTGTCCCGATATCATAATCGGAGCAACATTGACGATGACTTCTCTCCGTTTTGGCCCAACCTTCATCAAAACTCCTTTAACGGATTGGCGCGTTTTAGCAACCTGGATGTGCATGCTTTCTCCTTCGGCGATATCAACGGTTGGAGGTTTGCCAATGACCTCCTCCGCCGTAAAACCCGTTAAACGAGTATAGGCTTGATTAATTAGAAACCCAAGCCCATTTTCATCAACAACGGATATGGCGTCCTGCGTGGAATCGATGATTGCAGTCAGCAGAATTCTAAGTTCTTGCAGCGAGACAACCTTAGCTTTAAGTTCTTCATATTCGGTCATGTCTTGCAACAAAGCAACAGCACCGATAACCCTTCCTCGTTCATCTTGAAAAGGTATCCGACTGGCTATGATCATTTTATTCCCTATTCGACTAAACCTATTAAACTCCATCGTCTGCGACTCTCGAATATAAGGCAAAGGGTCATCCGGTACAAGTTGCCATAAATCTTTACCGAGTATCTCTTCAGGCGATAACTCGAAGAATTTGGCGGCCAAAGCGTTGCAGATCACAATTTCATTTAAGAGATTGATTCCAATAACCCCTTGATTCATTTCTGCTGCCATTCTCTCAAACTCACGACGTCTAAACATGCCCATCCCCCTTCTCTGGAGCAGTCATACACATTATGTACTCCTCTTATTCGTTAAACGAATTGCAAAATCCTGCTTTGCAATATCTTGCAGCAATCCCTTGGGGACGAAGCACTAAATCATAAAAGGACGGTTTAAAACCGTCCTCTTCACAGCAAAATTAATTATATATGTTTAATACATGATGGACATCCGCAGTTTGTCAGCAACCATCGCCACAAATTCCGAATTTGTAGGCTTGCCTCGGTCGATGTTAATCGTATAGC
This sequence comes from Desulfosporosinus paludis, assembly GCF_045689965.1. Lineage (NCBI taxonomy): Bacteria > Bacillati > Bacillota > Clostridia > Eubacteriales > Desulfitobacteriaceae > Desulfosporosinus > Desulfosporosinus paludis. The sequence continues at coordinate 4,325,657 of NZ_CP144211.1, read as the reverse complement.
CAAAAAATCGATTCATGAAATCCACATTTCCCCGATCCCAGGCCAATTCAATAGCATGACGAATTGCCCTTTCTACACGGCTGGGAGTGGTCTGGTATTTCTCTGCGATCATCGGATAGAGCTCTTTAGTAACCGCGCCAAGCAGGGAGACATCAATAACAACACTGACTATGGCGTCTCTTAAATACTGATATCCTTTAACATGGGCCGGCACTCCCATTTGATGAATCATGCGTGTAACTTCAACCTCAAGATTTTTAGAAGTGGGTGGAAGAATACTGGTTGGAACCGGGTTATTTGTTATCGTTTTATTATTGGAGGCCGTATTCGAAATCTGGGCAGAATTCAATGGGTCAGGGAAATCATCTTGTAATTGACGAATACGCTTTCCAAGAGTATCCAAATCGAACGGTTTAAGTATGTAATAGTTAGCTCCGAGGTTTACTGCACGTTGAGTCATTGATTCTTGACCAAAAGCTGTTAAAATAATAATTTTTGGTCTAAGGCTTACGTTTTGAAGCTTCTCCAGAACCCCTAGACCATCTAAATGTGGCATAATTATGTCCAAAAGTACTACATGTGGTTCTTCACGTGCAATTAATTCAAGAGCCTCATTTCCATGATACGCAACCCCCACCAGGCTCATATCTTCTTGCCGCTCAATAAATTCTTTAACAATCTCTACAAATTCCCGGTTGTCATCTGCTAGTAAGACTCGTATAGGCCTTTGCATTCCCAGGATCCTCCTCATTCTAGATATCGATTTATAATTTCGACAATTGTTTCCCATACTCCTTCTTTTATATAGCAGAAATCCTACTTTTTAATTCAGCTTATGTCGAGTCCCCAAATCAACTCCCCCACATCTCATTCCCATTTATACAAAAAGATAGCAAAGGAAGTGACTTTAACCGTCACTTCCTTTTAAAAAACTTAGGCAGCTTGCTTTCTATCGATACCTTCACTAATCATATTTTGGATAAATACTCCATAACCCCGTTGACTGTCATTGACAAAAACGTGAGTAATTGCCCCGATTATTTTTCCGTTTTGAATAATTGGGCTTCCACTCATTCCTTGTATGATACCACCTGTAGCTTCAAGAAGCCGGGGATCAGTTACTCGCACAATCATATTCTTACTGTCCGTACGATTATGCATGATTCTATCAATATTCACATCAAATTCTTCAACTTTTTCCCCTTGTATTACCGTATAAATTTTGGCGGGACCGGTTTTTACTTCAGTTTCCCATCCTACTGGGATCGGCTCTTTATAAAATGGGTTGGCTATTTGACCATTGATTTTACCAAAAATACCTGTCAGGGTATTCTTCTCGATGGTCCCTGAAAATGGAGAATTCGTAACGAAAGATCCGATTTTCTCGCCTGGATGTCCACGTTTCCCTTTTTCAATAGCATAAATTGTTGAGGCCATAATTTTTCCGTTATACACCTCAATTTTCTGGTTCGTATCAGCATCTGTGATTACATGTCCTAGGGCACCGTATTGTTTTGTTATGGGATCAATAAAAGAAAGTGTGCCAACACCTGCAGCTTCATCCCTCACAAATAGCCCCATTCTATAGCGTCCGGTTTCAGTACAAAATACTGGTTTGATAACCTTCTCCAAAATCTGATCTTGGTGTTTGAAAAGAACATCTGCTTGACCTTTTTGTTCCCCTGCTAAATGAACTGCATTAGAAACATCTTGATCGGTACGAACTTCTTGATTGTCAATTTTCAAGAGAATGTCTCCTACTTCGATGCCGGCCTCTTTTGCTGGATATACTTTTCGTCCGTTTTGGTCAACGACAGGTGCTTGACCAACTACCAAAACCCCTTTTGTCTGCAACGAAACACCAATGGATTGTCCGCCCGGAATTAATTTCATTGGAGACATAACTTCGATCTCACCAGATCTTATCGGAAAAATACCAAATAGTTTATAAACAACATCTAATTTTTCCGATAGGTCGGAATTCAAACCTGAAGAGACTGAAATTGTTGGATTGGATATAACTTTTTCTTCCTTCACGATTTTTGACCAAAAACCAGTAAATTGAGGCTCTGTTTGATTAAGTTGAACTAGATTTTGCTCAGGAAACTCCACCAACTGTTGAAAACTAGGATTCAGGCAAAGGAAGGTGCAGAACATGAGACTGAATAAAACAAAGATTCTCCTTATTCTCACTCTCTTATCACCCTCCACTCTAGTCTCCCCATTTTTCTTCCTTTTTCCTCGTTTTAGAGTGTTTTAATGATTTGAAGTGAATTCTAATCTTAAATTATCCAAATCTCTCGTGTTTCATCCTGTAAATTTCATTCCATATTTTTAAAAACATTGGCAACCAAGACAAAAATAATAAAGACTGCTTAAAGCAGTCTTTAAAAACCTAAAAAATTTTATTTTATTAAAGACCCTTTCTTTATCCCAAGCATCCCTCAGGATCACAAAGGGCGTCGAGTTTTATAAATCGTCCAATCTTCAGGTTCATGCACCTGCAGCAAGTAGTCTCGATTTCACGAGCCATGACGTCTAGAACGCTCCCATAATTCACGAGCGTGTTGTCGGGTAATGTCGGCTTCTCCGCCTCCGAGCATTCTGGCCAACTCCTCCAGCCGATCCTCTTCCGATAAAGGTTCCACCATAGTTCGCGTCCTGTCATTATTAACGTCTTTAACAATACCATAATGGACATCGGCAAACGCTGCCACCTGTGCCGCATGAGTAATACAAAAAACTTGTTTGTTATGAGCAATTTTAGCGAGTTTTTCACCCACTTTGTGGATAGTCCTTCCTCCAACTCCACTGTCTACCTCATCGAAAATAAAAGTCCCTACTGATTCCACCTTTGCCAGCAAGCTTTTTAAAGCCAACATAAGGCGAGACATTTCCCCCCCTGAAGCAACTTTAGCCAATGGTTTAGGAGGCTCTCCCGGATTTGCTGAGAAATAAAATTCGATGGTTTCTGCTCCATATAATGTAGGTTCATCGTTTGGCATAAACCTCACTTCAAAACGGCTTCTCTCTAAGCCTAGATCGGCAAGTTCAAGGGATAATCCCTTCTCAATACGTTCCGCGATGTCTCGTCTTTTCAAGCTAAGTTCTTTCGCCGCCGCTGCATAGGTTTGATGGACTTTTTCTTTTTCTTTTTGGATTTCCTCAAACTGCTCTTGGAAATGAGTTATTTGATCCATTTCTTGAAGCAGCTCAACTCGTTTCGTTAAAACTTCCTCCAGAGTTGATCCGTACTTTCGAAGCTTCGTTAGTTGGACTAGACGCTCTTCAATTTGATCCAACCTTCCTGGTTCGAATTCTAAGTTATCTTTATATATTCGAACTTGATTGGATAAATCTTCTGCCGCATAGTAGATTGACTCCATAGATTCAGAAAGATTAAACTCCTCATCCCAACGAGCCAGCTCCTGAAGCGCTTTTAACGCTTGGGCCAACAGATCAATAGCTGCAAGCTTCCCCGCAGATCCTTCATAGAGAGAACTATAAGCTTCACTCACGAGATTTGTAATACGTTCCGCGTTGCTTAGGCGCTTCTTTTCCTGCAGAAGTTCCTCTTCTTCACCCGGAAGAGGATTAATGTTATTAATTTCTTCAATTTGATAACGTAAGATTTCTTCCCTCTTAAGGCGATCCTCTTCGGAAATAGATAGTTTTCGTTCATTGCGAAGGATCGCCTGAAAAGACTTTGCCACATCATTTACTGAGTTAAGCTCATCTTGAAGACCACCTAAGGCATCTAGAAGTGCACGGTGAGTATCTGAATTAAAGAGCGACAAATGTTCAATTTGGCCATGAATATCCACCAGCCCTTCACAGAGCGAACGATAAAGAGTCAAAGGGATCGTCCGTCCTTGAACACGGCAAAGGTTCTTACCTGAGGAATTCATTTCTCGGTAAAGAAACAGCTGACCTTCTTCCACTGGGTAGCCAGCGGCTTCCAGTCTCAATAGGCATTCAGGCGCTAGATCTTGGAAAATCCCTTCAATTTTGGCCTGTTTCTCGCCATGCCGAATAAGCTCTGAGCTCGCGCGTCCACCTAATAGTACTCCCAAGGCATCGATCAGCATTGATTTTCCGGCCCCAGTTTCCCCAGTAAATACTGTCAAGCCTTGTTCAAAGGTTAAGCGAACATCTTCCATCAGACCGAAATTTTCGACATGCAACTCCTCAATCATAGTCTCCCTCCTATCCAAGCAAGGTAGTCATCCGTTCCAGGACAGTTGTAACAGCTTCTTTAGGCTTAATAACCAGAAGTATTGTATCGTCCCCTGCCACAGTTCCTATAACCTCGTCCCAATTGGTATTGTCCATGACTGCAGCCAGGGCATGAGCATTTCCTGGAATCGTTCGAATCACAATAAGACTTTCCGTATCGTTTATAGAGATCACAGTTTCACGCAATAGGCGCTTAAGACGATCTTGGAGATTCATCGGATGTACTTCTGTGGGAATCGCGTAGCGATAATCATCATCTGCTGTGGGGATTTTTATTAAACCCATTTCCTTAATATCTCGAGAGACCGTTGCCTGAGTGACATCAAAGCCGGCTAGATGTAATTTATCGGCAAGGTCTTCCTGAGTACGAATAATCTCCTTGGTGATAATTTCTTGAACTTTCATCTGGCGACGAGCTTTCATGCACAGGCCTCCTGTCTTAATTCCCTTTTCGATAGTCTATGGTTCTTCACTCATGCCAACGATCTCTTAGCTTTTCTCGAACCACTTGGGTAAAGCTTCGATTTCCCAAGCGAATAAGCTTTGCTCGAATGGATGCCTTTTTAATGGTTACCGACTCTCCAGAATGAAGTGTAATGCTGTTTCGCCCATCGAAACTTACAACACACTGATCTCCGCTTGATAAAAAGATTTGGATCTCTTCCTGATCTGAAACAAGCAGAGGTCGAGCGGATAATGTGTGAGCAGCTAAAGGGGTTAGTAAGACCGCTTGGACGTTAGGACTCAGAATCGGGCCGCCAGCAGAAAGGGAATAAGCTGTAGAACCCGTGGGAGTTGCTACTATCAAGCCATCTGCTGGATAACTCACCGAAGGTTCCCCAGAAAGATTTGCTTGGAGAGTGATGACCCCTTCCCTTCCCTCCCGAAAGAAAACAACATCATTTAAAGCCATTTGCAAGCAATCCTCAGCTTGGTTTCTATTAACTACGGCTTGTAACATTAAACGTTCTTGAATTTGATATTCCCCGTTGAGGACCTTTTCCAGTGCCTCAAACACATCAACTTTTTCAATTTCACAGAGAAATCCCAGGCGGCCAAAATTCACACCCAGGACCGGAATCCCGTACGGCGCCCCTTCGCGAGCTGCTTGCAGAAGAGTCCCATCTCCTCCTAAAGAAATCAAAAAAGGCGTTCGATGCTCAACGATATCTTGCCACTGTGATAAAACCATCCAGTTACGTTTTTGAAACCAGTGTTTTATCTCATCGGCTAATGCTGTGGCTTCTGATTTACTCTTATTGAGCCATAAACCCACGACTCTTTCCATTTATCATTCCGTCTCTTTCTGAGCATGATCAACGAGAAGCTCAAGCTCATTCTGCCAATCTATCCCTAACGGGGACATTAACTTAAGCCAGGCCAAATATTCGATATTTCCTTCTGGACCACGAATTGGCGAATAATCTAAGCCCAATACTTGGAACCCAAAACCTTCGGCTTGACTAAGGACATTCTGAAGAACTTGTCTATGTACCATGATATCTTTAACGACACCCTTTTTGCCTACATGCTCTCTTCCAGCTTCAAATTGAGGCTTTATTAGGGTGAGCACCTGACCATGATCCTTTAAAATTTCTCGCATCGCCGGAAATATTTTGGTAATTGAAATGAATGCTACATCGGAAACAACCCAATCCACGGCTTCTGGTAAAGAATCTTTAGCTAAATAGCGAGCATTTACCCGTTCCATGGAGATAACTCGAGGGTCGGTTCTAAGCTTCCAGTCCAACTGTCCATACCCAACGTCCACTGCGTAAACGCGTTTCGCTCCATTTTGCAAAACACAATCTGTAAAACCACCCGTTGAGGCCCCGATATCGACAACAACTTGATCCTCAAATTGAAGAGAAAACACTTCAACGGCTTTAGCAAGTTTCAGTCCACCTCTCGAAACGTAAGGCAGGGTTTCTCCTTTTAGTTCGATCAAGACCTCATCAGGTAATTCTACCCCAGGTTTATCCACACGTTGTCCGCTGACAAACACAATCCCAGCCATGATCATGGCTTTCGCTTTCTCTCGGCTTGTTGTTAATCCATTTCTCACCATCAGAACATCAACGCGTTCTTTTCCTTTAGACAATGGTATTCCTTCCGTCCCTTCATCTGCCCATCGGACACTTTCTCCTAGGATTGCGCAATGCGGCGGACTAACTTTAAACGCTCTGTGGCCTGTATAATTCCTTTTACCGACAGCCCCTGGGCCATATGTAGTTGGGGAATCGAACCTTGTTCTACAAAACCAGAATAACCCAAACGTTCGATACTTACTCCTTCTACCCCTTCCTCTTCCAAAAGTTCTAGGATGGCGCTGCCCATACCACCTTTTAGAACATGGTCCTCTACAGTAACAAAACGCTTCGTTAAACGCGCATAATGCAACAGCAATTCCCGATCAAGAGGAGTAATAAAGCGCAAGTTAATCACCGCAGCATCAATTCCGCGGTGCCTCAATTCCTGAGCCGCTGAAAGGCAAAGTTGAACCATCGGGCCAATCCCAATAAGAGCCACGTCTTTCCCATCTCGCAACACTTCAGCTTTCCCAAGGGGAAGCTTCTGTAAGGGTTCCTCCATTGAAACACCCTGCCCAGCTGATCTTGGATAACGTATGGCGACTGGACCATCCTGCTGGATTGCCGTATAAAGCATATGGCGCAGCTCATTCTCATCCTTAGGGGCCATGAAAACTAGGTTCGGAATAATCCTGAAAAAGGAGATATCGAAAACTCCATGATGGGTGGGCCCGTCATCCCCGACAACTCCAGCCCGATCGATTGCTAGGACGACATTAGCATTTTGCAGGCAAACGTCATGAAGAACTTGGTCATAAGCCCTTTGATAAAACGTAGAATAAATGGCTACAACCGGCTTTAGTCCACCGAAAGCTAAGCCGGCAGCAAAGGTTACAGCATGTTGTTCAGCTATACCGACATCAAAAAACCGTTCGGGAAACTGTTTAGCAAAGGCATTAAGACCTGTTCCGCTCGGCATAGCAGCACTGATGGCCACAATGTTAGGATTATCCTTCGCCAGGGTACTGAGAGTATCTCCGAATACTGCCGTGTATGTCGGAGGTGCTGATTTTTTAATGATCTTTCCGGTGTCGGGGTCAAATGGACCCACTCCATGGAAGATGTCCGGGTTCTCCTCTGCGGGTTTGAATCCTTTTCCTTTGCAGGTCAACACATGAACAAGCACCGGCCCATTTTTGTGTTTAGCCTGATCTAAAACTTCTTCCAATAAGGCTTGATCATGACCATCAATTGGGCCTAAATAGGTGAATCCCAATTCTTCAAAAATTAATCCTGGGACCAAAAGATATTTCAGGCTGTCTTTAGCCTTGGCAACCATTTTAGCAACCTTAGAGCCGATTCCTGGAATACGTTTCAACAACTCTTCAATTTCTTCTTTACGTTTGTCATAAAGAGGATCAGTTCTTAGTCTATTGAGATAAGAAGACATAGCGCCTACATTTGGAGAAATGGACATTTCATTATCGTTTAGAACAACAATCATATTGGTTTCATTATGTCCGGCGTGATTTAAGGCTTCATAGGCCATGCCGCCGGTCATGGCGCCATCTCCGATCACGGCGACGACATGGTGATGTTCGCCAAGTACATCCCGAGCTTTAGCAAAGCCCACTGCTGCGGAAATAGAGGTACTTGAATGACCTGTTTCAAAGCAATCATGAGCACTTTCCGACCGTTTGGGGAAACCGGACAAACCTTGATATTGGCGTAGAGAATAAAATCGATCCATACGACCTGTTAATAATTTATGGACATAGGTCTGATGACCAACATCCCAAACAATCTTGTCTTGAGGACTGTCAAAAATCCTGTGCAAGGCTATGGTTAGTTCCACAACTCCAAGATTCGGCGCCAAATGCCCACCATTTTTAGAGACCACCTCAATCATCTGCTGCCGAATCTCTTGAGCAAGATTTTTAAGTTCGGTCATGCCTAGGGCTCGTAAGTCCTTAGGATCATGAATTTTTTCGAGTAGTCCCATCCCTTTTGCCCCCTCGTTTCTTCGGTCCAATCAGGTTCCACCCTGTAATTTGTTCGAAAGCAGCAATAATGCTCCCGACCCAGGCAATAACTTCGTTGGCTTCTTGGATAGCCAGAGATTTTCCTATGGCTTTACCTGTAACAGTTATCGACGCAACCAAAGCCAATATCATCGAAGTTACCCAAATTTCATTGGTTCCCAAGGACGGATATAACCGAACAATATCTATGACAATCGCTGCGGCCAAAACTCCACTTAGTGTCCCTGTGACATCACCCACAACATCATTCGCCATATTTGCAACCAGATCAGCATGCCGCACTAGATAAACCGTTTGGCGTGCGCCCCTGACTCGATTCGCTGCTCTGGCATGATGAGGTGCTTCCTGAGCGGCTGTCGCTGCGATTCCTATAACATCAAAAAAAATATGCACCCCGATGACAGTCAAGAGTAAAACCATGGCAACCCACAACGACGCTGTCTTGCGCATCAACAACTCTGAACCAATTCCAACGATAGCTGCGATCAAAAAGCTTCCAACAAAAACAAAGCTAAGATGTTTCCAGCTTTTACGTTTGCGAACCAATGATTCGTAAACCTCCTCACCAAACTTAGATCAGAAGCCCCACGATAATCCCCACGATGACCCCTCCAAAGACCTCGAACGGAGTATGGCCAATCAGCTCTTTTAGGCGTTCTTGAGCGAGATCAGACCCTTGAGAAAAACGTTCGACCAGCTGATTGAGAACCTCAGCCTGCTTGCCCGCTGCTCGCCGTACTCCCGCTGCATCATATAATACAACCATACCATAGACAGCCGAAACTGCAAATATGGGAGAATTCCATCCGTAATATTTCCCAATCCCCAAGGCTAACGCACTTACGGATGCCGAGTGAGAACTTGGAAAACCACCGGAGCTAAATATTAATTGGGGATTAAGCTTCCGGGCCACAATAAGGCTTACAGCAACTTTCAGAAGTTGGGCGATAAGCCAAGCTGTTACAGCTGAAACAAGAATTGCATTATAGAAAATCCCCGGGAAAATTGGCATAGTAACAACCTCTTTCAATGCTGGCGTTGTTCTATATAAACAGCAAGTTCACTTAAAAAAGCTGAATTTTTATCCAACAATTTTAAAGCAGATTGAGCTTTCTGAATTTGAAAATGCAACTGCCGGGTTGCCTCTTCAAGTCCAAGTAAAGAAACATAAGTTGATTTTCCTTGCCGAAGGTCACTGCCGGCTGGCTTACCGAGAGTCTCACTGTCTCCTACGACGTCTAAAATGTCGTCTTTAATTTGGAACGCTAATCCCAAAGCCTGAGCGTAATCGGTCAAGGCTTCAATCTCTGACTCTGTACCGCCCGCTAAAATTCCGCCGAGTCGCGCAGAAACCGTTAATAAAGCCCCCGTTTTGCCTTTATGTATTTCTTCAATCTCTTCAAGGGAAAGTTGCTTTCCTTCACCGGCAAGGTCCAAAACTTGTCCTCCCACCATTCCGCTCTTTCCTGCAGCCACAGCAACTTCTCGAACGACTCGTAGCTGTTGTTCCGGCTGTCCGAGAGTTGGATCCGCCAAGAATTCAAAAGCGTACGTCAACAAACCATCTCCGGCTAAAATTGCGTTAGCCTCTCCAAATACTTTATGATTTGATAATCTTCCCCTTCGATAGTCGTCATTATCCAAAGCCGGTAAGTCATCATGAATTAAAGAATAGGTATGAATCAATTCTAAAGCTGCAGCAGCGGGTAAAATCTTTTCAGGGTTACCGCCCATAGTTTCCGCCGATGCCAAGGCTAACACCGGCCGAATGCGTTTGCCTCCGCCGACCAGTGAATAAGACATGCTCTCACTTAAACTATCCTTCCCCCACGATATTTGGGCAATATATTGCTCAATCATGGAGATATAACGTTGAAGGGTTTCTTTGAACACAGATCTTCACCCTTTCACTTCAAAACTTATAGGATTAAATTGCAATTGTCCATCGGGAGCTTCAAGCAAGACTTGCATCTGCTTTTCCGCCTGATTTAATACCGCTGAACAATGCTGGACGAGAGTAACACCCACCTTAAAATAATCCAAAGCCTTTTCTAAAGGAAGATCTTTTTGTTCAAGCGCTTTGACAATAGTCTCCAATTGCTCAAAGCCTTCTTCCAGGGAAATCGATGGCTTTTCTTGTCTGTTAACATGACCCAACGAACCTTCAGAGAAAAGGTTCTCTAACCATTCTTCATTAATCATTTGATTAAATCTCCTTCTCTGTTACTTGACAACGCAGGCGTCCCTCATTTAACTGAACGCAGATCTGTTGCAGCAGCTCGACATTCTCAACGGAACGAAGAAGATGTCCTTCCTCATTGTAAACTAATGAATAGCCGCGACCTAAAATTGTCAGCGGACTTAATAAATTCAATTTCGCGGCCAATAGATTTAGTATACCATTTTTATCATCGACAAATCTAGTCATACCCTCTTGGAGGCGCATATGAAGTGCATCCAAACGTTGACGGTTCTGATCTATTCTCCAAAACGGATCTTTAAGAGGCCCTTTATTGGCAATTCCTTCAAGACGTTGGCGCTTCCGCTCGATCTGGGACTCTAAAGCACCTGCTAATCGGGCGCGAAATTGGTCCACTTGGAACTGTAAATCGCTGAGTATGGGGACCGCTAGTTCAGCGGCCGCTGAAGGAGTTGGTGCTCGCAAATCCGCTGCATAATCTGCAATAGTTACGTCCGTTTCGTGCCCTACAGCCGAAATGATAGGTATTCTTGAAGCGGCAATCGCCCTGGCAACTATTTCCGTATTAAAGGCCCATAGTTCTTCTAAAGACCCTCCTCCACGACCAACTATAATAACATCGACAGCGTCCGAGCGATTCAGGCGATCAATTGCTTCGGAGATTTCTCTTGATGCCGTTTCCCCCTGTACTGCTGCTGGGGCCAAAACCCAGGACATGTTCGGATGGCGACGCCCCACGACATTAATAATATCTCGAATGACAGCTCCAGTCGGACTTGTAACGATCCCAATACTTCGGGGATAACGTGGAATCTCTTTTTTCGTTCGGAATCAAACAGTCCTTCCGCAGCGAGCTTTTTTTTAAGCTGTTCAAAGGCTAAGTAGAGTTGGCCAAGCCCACTTGGTTCCATCTCTTCGGCGTAAAATTGAATCGTTCCCTCACGCTCGTAAATACGAATATTGCCACGTGTTATGACCTTCAAGCCATCTGTCGGAACAAAACGAACGCGTTCGGATCGACTCTTAAACATAACTCCTTTAAGACTTGATTGCTCGTCCTTCAGAGTAAAATACCAGTGTCCTGAGGCTCGATGATTTTTAAAATTAGAAAGTTCACCGCTAATCCAACAATTTTGAAAATCCATATGCTCCTGTAGGACTTGGCTAATTTGACCAACAAGCTCTGACACCGACCATATTTTGGGCACAGCCTTCACCTCTTGCCTATTATACCATTAGAAATCTGGCTGGAGTCAAGCTTGGAAGGAGGAGATTCTTCGTCTAAGCCGGAGTCAAAGCTCCTCTTTCGCAGAAAATTTTCTAAAGAAAACTTGGCTGGCGCTTCGAAGACACTGTCTTCGCACTTGTTAGCCTTAGCGAAGGCGGCTGCCTTAGTTGCCCATATGCTTCAGAAAGTATACAACAAAGTTATACTTTCTGATTAGTACAAAAAAAGGGCAAGGAACTTATTCCTTGCCCTTACTTCAACGAGTCTTCGATCTAAAATTGATCTTAAAGTCTGCTTTGTACAACTCCAACAGTTTCAGCGCAAATCGCTGCGGCCTGTTCGAACAATCTTGTCCGTTCGGTCTTAACTTTTTCCTGATAGCCTTGATCTTTAATCTGGGGAAGATTAATGTCGACACTGAGCATCGCTGATTTCAGAGCGTTTTCCGCTAAATAAGCAGCAACGCCTACATCGCTGATAGCCCCTTTATTTCCTATAGGAGCTAATTCCTGAGCCAATTGCAGAACTTTGAAACAATTTTGGGCAATCCCCAGGGGTGTGTTTGTGGCAGAAACCAAGACTTCTTGGAGCTTACCAGCCCGAACCGTTTTTTCCTCTTCGGTTTCTTTGGGTAATTTTAAGACGGCCATGAAATTGGAGAATTCCGCAATATCTTGGCTGAGTCCCTTTTTCAGTAGGTCCAATACCATGTCTGCCTGTGCCAGGATCTCTTTAACCTTTGGTTCTACCTCTTTGTACTTTTCTTTTCCAATCGTCAAATTAGCAACCATACAAGTCATCGAGGCTGCGAGCGCCCCAACATACGCGGAAACGCTTCCGCCACCCGGCGTTGGCGAGGAGCTGGCTGATACCGTCAGGAATTCTTCAGTGGTCCATTGCCATATTTGATTTGAATCCATTACCGTTTCCCTCCCTGCAACACGATACCTTTGAGAACGTTGCGCATAATTAAAGCAGTCGTTAGTGAACCAACTCCGCCTGGAACAGGTGAGATCAATTCAGCGACGTCTTGAGCAGCTTCAAAATCTACGTCCCCACAAATTCCTTCCGGAGTTTCATTGATTCCTGCATCAACAACAATGGCACCTGGTTTAATCATTTCTTTCTTGATCAGCTTGGCGCGCCCAACTGCGGCAATCAAAATATCTGCCTGACGAGTAAAGGCTCCTAAATCTGGGGTTTTGGAGTGGCAAATCGTAACGGTAGCATTATGTTTTAGGATAAGAAACACTAAGGGCTTGCCAACGGTTTCTCCTCGGCCGACAATAACAACATGTTTTCCGGAAATTTGCACGCCTGAGCGCAGAAGCAGCTCAATACAACTTTGCGGTGTCGCTGGGAATAACCCTTCTTCACCGCTTAGTATATACCCACGATTAATGGGATGTACCCCATCAACATCTTTATCCGGGCGAACTGCCGCCATAACTTTTTCCTTAGAAATACCTTTGGGCAACGGAAGTTCAATCATAATTCCGTGAACATTCTGGTCTTGATTCAGCGTTTCAATCCGAGCCAGAACTTCAGTTTCGGGTGTACTGCCTGGCATTACAAAGAGTTCAAAGGCCATACCTAAACTCTCACTGACTTTTTGCTTTGAACGCGCGTATACCACAGAAGCCGGATCATCCCCAACTAAGATTACGGCAAGCTTCGGCTGTACACCTTTTTCTTTCCATTGAACAATCTCCTCACGAATTTCCTCTTTGAGAACTTTTGCTACTGCTTTTCCATCTAATAGCTGAGCCAATTTGACACACTCCTTTCAGAATTATAATTCACCTTGTTCCGCCAATCACAAGACAAGATAAGTTAAGCCACTAGTCTCAAGATTATTAAAAAACTGAAATTTCTAGTTTTAATTTAGGCTGAATCAGCTCTTCTCAAACCAGATTCAGCCTAGAGAGATCAATTATTTTGTTTTCAGATAGGCATCGATACCAGCAGCGGCCTTTTTGCCAGCACCCATCGCCAGAATTACAGTCGCTGCACCCGTGACGATATCTCCACCTGCAAAAACACCTGGTTTCGAAGTCATCAAGCTTTCCGAATCTGCGACGATGTTACCCCGTCTGTTTAACTCCAAACCGGGTGTTGAGGTGGTCACCAAAGGATTCGGGCCTTGACCAATCGCCACGACGACTGTGTCCATTTCAATCTCGAATTCCGAGCCGGGAATGGCCACTGGAGCACGCCGTCCAGAAGCATCAGGTTCTCCCAGTTCATAGCGTAAGCAGGTTAAGCTCTTAACCCAACCACGCTCATCTCCCTGAATAGAAACCGGATTGGTTAGAAGTCGGAATTGGATACCTTCCTCTTCAGCATGTTCAAGTTCTTCTTTCCGAGCTGGCATTTCATCACGTGAACGGCGATAAATAATATAGACATTCTCAGCGCCGAGCCGTAAGGCTGTACGTGCAGAGTCCATGGCCACATTGCCTGCACCCAGTACTGCAACGTTCTTGCCTACTTTAACAGGGGTCGCATAATCCGGGAACTTATACCCTTTCATTAAATTGGTTCTGGTCAGGAATTCGTTCGCAGAATACACACCATTCAGATTTTCACCCGGAATATCCATGAAATACGGAAGACCAGCTCCAGTGCCGATAAACACAGCATCATAGCCCTTTGCCATCAGTTCATCCACAGAGGTTACTTTACCAACAACTTGGTTAGTGAGGATTTCAACCCCCATCTGCTTCAAGGTATCGATTTCTGCTTGCACAATATCTTTAGGAAGTCGGAACTGAGGAATTCCATACATCAGAACTCCGCCCGCAACGTGCAGCGCTTCAAAAACTGTGACAGCGTGCCCGGCTTTGGCTAAATCCCCTGCACAGGCCAAACCTGCTGGTCCAGCACCTATAATAGCCACTCGCTTACCGCTCGGTTCCACTTTTTCTATTTCTGCTTTTTTCGATGTCATACCAAAGTCTGCAGCAAAGCGTTCAAGACGACCGATAGCCACTGACTCTCCCTTGATTCCCAAAATACATTTGCTCTCGCACTGGGATTCTTGAGGACAAACCCGTCCGCAAACAGCAGGTAAGGAATTCTTTATTTTCAGAACCCTGGCAGCTTCCTCGAAGTTTTCCTCTGCGATTTGTTTAATAAAATCAGGGATAAGTACTTCTACTGGGCAACCGGTACGGCATAAAGGCTTTTTGCACTGTAAGCAGCGCTGGGCTTCTTCAACAGCCATTTCTCGAGTATAACCTAAAGCGACCTCTTCAAAATTATGCGCTCTGACCTTAGAATCTTGGCAGGGCATTTCGTGACGGGGGATTTTAACTTTCGCTGCCATTAATGATGCCCTCCTTCATGATTACATTCTAAACGAGCCTTAGCACGATTTTCTTCATCCTTATAAAAGGCGAGACGTTTCATTGCTAAGTCGAAATCCACTAAATGACCATCAAACTCAGGACCATCAACGCAGGCAAACTTTGTTTCGTTGCCAACACTTATCCTGCAGGCACCGCACATACCCGTTCCATCCACCATGATTGGGTTCATACTGACAATTGTTTTCAATCCTAAAGGCCGAGTATATTCTACAACCGCCTTCATCATGACCATCGGACCAATTGCCCAAATGGCTGCAACCTTATGCCCCTCGTTTAAGACTTTCGCCAGACCATCTGTTACAAATCCTTTGACCCCGGCAGTACCATCATTAGTGGCAATAACTACCTCACTACTGACAGCACGCATTTCGTCTTCCAATATCAGAAGATCTGCGCTCCTTGAGCCTAAAACGGAAATTACGTGATTGCCCGCATCTTTTAATGCTCTAGCAATCGGATGGATCGGGGCAATACCAAGTCCCCCTCCAATACATACAACCGTTCCATAGTTTTCGATTTCAGAAGCAACTCCAAGAGGGCCCACGAAATCTTGGAATTCATCCCCTTCGTTCATCCTAGTGATGATCGCCGAAGAGTATCCGACATCTTGGACGACAATTGTAATTGTGCCTTTTTCGCGATTAAAGTCCATAACAGTGAGCGGAATTCGCTCACCAACCTCGTCAACACGAACAATTACAAATTGGCCTGGCTCCACTTTCGCAGCCACGGCCGACGCTTCGACTTCCAGCAAGGCAATGCCCTGTGCCAAGAGTCTTTTTTTAACGATCCGGTACATTTGACTCCTCCTCAATGTCCAGTAATTTTGCTCGCATTTTATGACTATTCGAGATCTTTGAGCGATTTCCTTCAACAATATTACATTAAATTTAAAAGAATTAAATACATCAGAGAATTAGAAAAAACTATCGTTGACATTCTCTTAATAATTGTTTTATCCAAGAAAAATGTTCTTATTTTACTAAAATGTCCTATCCATTAATTAGACATTGTTCTGTGGCTTCGATGACTCGGAGTTAGATCCGAGGGCCACATTAACAGAGTTTTTAGCCACACTGTCCACAATTCTATCAAGAATTCCGTTAACAAACTTTGCCGATTCTTCTCCACCGAAGCGTTTGGCCAATTCAATAGCCTCATTAAGGCTTACACGTCCAGGAATGTCGGGGCGGAAAAGGATCTCGTAGGTAGCCAAACGCATTACGTTGCGATCAACATTGGCCATCCGTTTAATTGCCCAGTCTTGAGCGAAGGTTGCTATAGTCTTATCAATCTCCTCCAGATGGGCTACTGTCTCGTCTACAAGTGCTTGGGCAAATGCTTTACTGGCCTCGGGAACTTTAAATTCTTCCGCCCAACGCTGAACTTCTCCCTTCGTAGACAGAGTTTCTTTTGTTAAATCCCTCTGGAAAAGCACTTGTAATGCCGTTTCACGAGCTAATCTTCGGCTCAAGGAAATTCCTCCTAGTACTTGTTAATATTTTTTTCTAACCAAGCAATAATATCCTGATGATCATCTTGGCGCTTACCTAAAATAAATCCTAGAATAGCAAATAAGACTAGAACCATGGTCCGCCAAAATCCGAGGGTCACCATTAATAATCCCAGTACAAAACCGATAGAGGTTCCAATAAATTTCCCAGGATGATGCTCCAAGGCCCAAAGAATAAACCTGGAAAGCTTCTCTCCAATACCCTGCCAAATACTGCTCATCGAACACGTGCCGTGTGCACCTTTTCCAGACGCCGCACTAACACTTTCACCTCTGTTACAATAATTCCGGTATAGAGCTCAACATCCTGTTTTACCTTCTCCTTCAGTTCTTTAGAGATCTGAGGTATTTGAACCCCCTGTTCATATTGACATGATACGGTAATTTGCAGACCTGCTTCACGCTCCCGAAGACTTGATTGTACCTGCATCACACCAGTTAATGTTGTCGCGCTCCGGGCAATAATCTCTTCTAAAGCTTCCTGGGATATTCGCACATCCCCTCCACTAGAAGGGGTTCGGAACGTTCGATTGGAAGTTCCCCGCGGTCGTACAAGAAGAAGCAGTCCCCCCAAAAGCAATAAAACGGCTACAATTAGACTATCCCAAGGATTCCATCTAAGCCAATCGATCCCTTTAATTAATAATGCATAAGGGAGTCCCCACCCTGTGGCCATGGCAAATATCCAAAGTGCCCCCAGAACCATGAGAACTCCCAAAGTAAAGGCTAACATTGTCGTCCTCCTTTCAGAAGCCCCCCCTGGTATTTCCAGGGGGGGCCTAATCTACTTCAGACGGAAGTCTTCCTCTTTGATTTCCGGTAGAGGTTTAAAATTAACCCCTTGAACATGTACATTAGCTTCAACAACTTTAAGTCCCGTCATGCTTTCAATGGCTTCCTTAACTGCTTCTTGCACCTTAAAGGCAACATCAGGAATTGATACGCCATAATCTACCACAATAAAGAGATCTACAGCAACCTCATGTTCGCCAACTTCAACCTTGACCCCTTTGGAGAGGTTTTTATTTCTTCCTAACATGTGCGCAAGATCTCCCACAAGACCTCCGCTCATACCAACTACACCCTCGACCTCAGAAGCCGCTAATCCAGCAATAACTTCGACAACTTCATCGGCGATCCGAATAGAACCAAGGGAGTTCTCAGTTCCCAAGCTTTCCATTTCCTCACCTCCTACTAAAATCGATCTTCGATAATTCGATATTTGAGGTTCGAAGTCCGAGGTCGGAGTATCGCACAACGCTCATCTAACCCCTGGATAAGATTAGCTCAAAGCTTACAATGTCATCAATCCATCCACTATATCGTTGCTATTATAACAAATCAAGGGCATTCTGGCAAAGATTATTCCACTTATCTTTGCGAACACCCCATCAAGTGACTGGCTGTCTTATAAAATTCTTCAACCTATTAAATCTAAATTACTCTCCGAGGATACGACGTTGAATGAAATTTGTGTAAACTTCCCCTCGACGATAAAAAGCATTTTCTAAAACTCTCAGATGAAAAGGTATTGTTGTATGGATTCCTTCAATAACAAACTCTTCGAGAGCGCGTTTCATTCTCTGGATGGCTTCGTCTCGAGTAGCACCCCAAACTATCAGCTTTCCGACCATAGAGTCATAATAAGGTGAGACAGTATATCCCTGATATGCTGCACTGTCAACCCGCACACCCGGGCCGCCGGGAGCATGATAAATTTTCAAAGTGCCCGGTGAAGGCATAAAGTTTTTGTCCGGATCTTCTGCATTGATTCTGCACTCAATCGACCAACCACGAATTTGGATATCCTCTTGAGTATATCCTAACGCCTCGCCGGCGGCTAAGCGTATTTGTTCCTTCACCAAATCAAGTCCAGTTACCAGTTCAGTGACCGGGTGCTCTACCTGAATCCTGGTGTTCATTTCGATAAAGTAAAAGTTTCCATGGCGATCCAGTAAAAATTCAATGGTACCCGCGCTCGAATAATTTGCTGATTTCGCAGCCTTGACTGCTACCGCACCCATCTTAGCCCTTAGCTCCGGACTCAAGGCAACAGATGGTGATTCTTCCAATAGCTTTTGATGACGGCGTTGTAAAGAACAATCTCTTTCCCCAAGATGCACTACTTGGCCATATTTATCACCCAGGATTTGGATTTCAATATGCCTAGGTTCCTCAACGTATTTTTCTAAGTAAACATCAGAATTGCCAAAAGCTGCCTGAGCTTCGTTCTGAGCTGCTTGGACCGCTTTGCTCAGTTCCTTAACATTTTGAGCAACTCGCATCCCTTTGCCTCCACCACCAGCCGACGCTTTAATCAGCACCGGATATCCGATACTTTCCGCAACTTTCTCAGCCGTTTGTTCATCTTTAATAATATCTTTTGACCCGGGACGACAGGGACTCCGGACTCAATCATTGTTTTTCGAGCCTTAGCCTTATCTCCCATCGTTTCAATAGCTTGAGCTGATGGTCCAATAAAGGTCATCCCACATGACTCGCAAATTTCAGCGAAGCGAGCATTTTCAGACAAGAAACCATATCCCGGATGGATAGCATCGACCCCCGTCAATTCTGCAGCACTGATGATATTGGGAATATTCAGGTAACTC
Source organism: Desulfosporosinus paludis (assembly GCF_045689965.1). NCBI lineage: Bacteria > Bacillati > Bacillota > Clostridia > Eubacteriales > Desulfitobacteriaceae > Desulfosporosinus > Desulfosporosinus paludis. The sequence goes on along the minus strand of NZ_CP144211.1, from coordinate 4,306,425 downwards.
TTGGCACTTGCTACTGGTCCAACGCATACTGCCTCATCAGCAGCCTTCACATGCAAAGCCTCCCGATCTCCTTCAGAAAATACTGCGACAGTCTCAATATCAAGCTCACGACATGCCCGAATGATGCGAAGAGCAATTTCTCCACGGTTGGCAATCAGGATTTTTTTAAACATGTATTTTCTCCTTATTTTTCAATGATAAACAATGGCTGACCATATTCAACAGGCTGCCCATTCTCAACAAGAACTTGAATAAGCTTTCCTTCAACATCTGACTCTATCTCATTCATTAGCTTCATGGCTTCAATAATACAAACAGGCTGACCAACACTGATTCGCTGACCCACTTCGACATAAGGGTCTGCTTCAGGAGATTGAGCATTATAGAACGTTCCTACCATAGGTGCAGTGATGGTTTCGGTATTTTGCCGTACAACTGAATCTGAAGACTTAATCGGAGCCTCACTACTTACATCAGATTGTACGCTAGGACTCTCATATGCGCTCATTTTCACGTCTTGACGTGCAGCTGCTATAACAGGTACGCCAGGTGCCGCATTTGAACCTTTGCGGATACAGATTTTTACTCCATCACTTTCAAGATTCAGCTCACTAATTTCAGTTTTATCAATAATCTTGATTAGTTCTTTAATCTCATTTAAGTTCATTTTCGAATCCTCCTTAGACAATCCCATCGACCACATTTCTTTCGTTGATTTCGTTTCGTTCAAGGTGTTTTGAGTTTCTTTTTTAGGAAGAACCCCTTGCTTTCTCTCCTCATAAAATTTCTTAGCTATTTGAGGAAAAATGGCAAAGTTTATAACATCTTCTGGAGAATGGGCAAATCCGGAACTATCTCGTTTTGCTTTCTCCATTCCGGGTTCTAGTTTATCTGCTGGGCGAACGGTCATAGGCTCTTCATCACCGATAATCTTCTTCTGAATTTCAGGATCGATTGAAGCAGGAGGACGGCCATATAAGCCACGGACATAAGCCTTAACTTCGCCAGGCACTAATTTATATCTTGCCCCGCTGAGGACATTTAATACAGCCTGTGTCCCCACGATTTGGCTGGTCGGTGTGACTAAGGGAGGATACCCCAGCTCGGCTCGAATTTTAGGAATTTCGTCCAAGACATCATGGATGCGATCAAGGGCCCTTTGTTCTTCTAATTGAGACACTAGATTAGAGATCATACCACCAGGAACCTGGTGTTCAAAGACTCTCATATCAGAGATTCGGGTTATCCCACGCTCAAAACCTCGACTTTTACGCAATGCTTCAAAATACTTTGCGATATGAAACAGGTTTCTTAGGTTCAAACCCGTATCATAGGCCGAGTCTTGAAATGCACGGACGACAGTTTCTACAGGAGGTTGACTTGCACCGAAGGCCAAGGGGACACTCGCAGTATCAATGACATCGACACCAGCTTCTGCCGCCTTTAGATAGGCGCCTACTGCCATTCCTCCGATGTAATGGCTATGCAAATGAATCATAATCCCAAGTTCTTTCTTTAATAAAGAGACTAATTCATAAGCCTTGAAAGGTGTAAGAAGCCCAGCCATATCTTTAATGCAAATTGAGTCTGCGCCCAGCTCGGCGAGTGCTGTTGCAGTTTCCAGATAATGCTTTATTGTATGAACCGGACTCATTGTGTAAACGACCGATGCCTGAACATGTGCCCCTGCTTTTTTAGCAGCTTCCATAGGAACAACCATATTTCTTACATCATTGAGTGCATCAAAGATCCGAATAATATCAATGCCATTTTTCACGCTCAGAGAAACGAACTCTCGTACCACATCGTCTGGATAATGTTGATAGCCAACTAAGGACTGTGCTCGAAGAAGCATTTGCAACGGAGTCTTATGAACCCGACGTTTAATCTCGCGCAAACGTTCCCAAGGATCCTCTCCTAAGAAACGAAGACAGACATCAAAGGTGGCTCCTCCCCATACTTCAAGTGAGAAAAATCCTGCCTCGTCTAGTTCTTCTAAAATCGGCAGCATATCTTCTGTACGCATTCGAGTAGCCCAAAGGCTTTGATGAGCATCTCTAAGTGTCGTATCCGTAATCTTAACTGGTTTCACTGCCGTACCCCTCTCTCTATAACCCCATCAAAAAACCCTTTAATAGGATATATTCTTGGATAAGCCTCTTGTTCAAGGAGACAATACTTTCCCAAGTAAAACATATGTCTTATTATATGGGGCAACGAAACCATTTTCAACGCACTAGAAGTAAGTATATTGTATTTTGGGCAAATTAAAAAGCTGTCACCCAGTGCCAGCTCAATAAAATTCTTTCAGGCTGTTTAGTTAAGGTGCTTATTTACGATTCTCAAAAGTTCATCTGGGCGAAAAGGTTTGGAAACAAAGTCAACTGCCCCCCGCTGTAAAGCTTCTACTACCATCGTTTCATGCGCCACAGCACTGCAGATGATCACCTTGGCTGAGGGATCAATCTCTAAGATTTCATCAAGGGCTGACAACCCATCTAGTTCAGGCATTGTAATATCCATGAATGTCAAAATTGGCCTATAAGACTTGTAAAGTTCAACAGCCTGACGGCCATTTTCAGCTTCTACGATGTCCTTAAGACCTTTACGCGCTAGAATTTGACAAATCATTAAGCGCATAAAGCTTGCATCATCTGCAATTAAGATTCTGTTCATTCTCGGAGTCCTCTCCCTCTTAACCAGGACTTTAGTCCTATCCCTTATAGTTCGCTCTTAAGTAACATTTTCCTGCTCAAGGTAAAGAACTTTTTATAAAAGAACTTTATTATTGTCAATAATCCTTAATTTTCAACAGAAATCATGATTTTATCCAATTGTATATTAGTTTCGCAAAGAACAATCGTTTGAATTAAGCTGACTTCATTGGGAGTTAAGCTTAGGGCATAAACGATCAACGTGACATTGTCGGGGTTGACATCAGTGACTACATCTTTAAAGCCTTTGATTTTTAAGAGATTTTCGATTTCATCTTCTTTTTGGATTTTGGTACTGAGTTCCAACCATTTTTCTTGGGCTTGGATTTTAGTTTTTTCTACCGTAGAATTGAGTAATTCAGAGAGCATGGCTTTGGTTTCTTGACGAAACTGTTCCCGCTTCAACCGATAATTTACAAAATAGTTTTCCCCAGTCCCATCTGGTTTAATAGTTTCAAACTGAATTTTAATATTAGGATCAACTGTAGAAGCTCTTGTAGATTGGGTAGATAAGGTTGAAACAGCTGAATGACGTTGTGGAGCGTTGAGCCATACCCAAAATGCCCCCAGGATCAGCACCAGACTGGCAAGAAATCCTAACAGCTTCCCTAGACGGAGCAGTTGGTCATTAAACAAGAATTCAGGTTTTAGTTTTTCCTTCACCATTCATTATACTCCTCCCATTGGCACAACAGTAATTTTAGCACTTGGAATATTCAGGAGTGTTTGAACTGCCGTGTGGATCGCTTCCCTGACTTTAGGATCACGGGCTCCCTCGGCGATGACTAAAACTCCAGCAACCTCCGGACGATCTTCCATCACCATGACAGGCTGAGAGGAACCGTTAGGCATAACCATTTGGTTATTCTCAGTTACCTGCGTTGTCTCTCGTGTTCCCCAGCTTTATCCGTTTCTTTGGAAGTATTCTTCGTGACACTTTGATTACGGGCATACTCACTTTTTAACCCTGTGGATAAACTTACAGATACTTGAACTTTCCCTACGCCATCCATTAACAAGATGTTGGCTTGCAGTTTGCTTTCCAACTCCTTTTCTAAAGCGCTGATTTTAGTATTCGTCATAGCTATTGGCGAACTAGCTGACTTGGTTTGCAGCCCTTGTACAGTAGTTTCTGGTCCTTTTCCCAGATATATAAAGGACATTCCCACCGCGATGAGTGCTACTAAACCTACTAACATTTTCTCTGAAGAAATAAGTTTTAGCATTTTCACAGACAGTTACCTCCTACAAAAAATAAAATTAACGTTCTTGAACATGAATTGCATCTTTTGACAAGCTCATAAAGACTGAGATTTTATCTCGAACTTCGTCACTTTTAGGAGATTGTTTTTGATCCAGAGGCTTAGGCCCTATGGTAATCGGTTGGACAGGTTCTATCTCTTCTTTAGATGCCGTTAAAGTTACGTTTACCTCTGATATTTTGGGTTGATCGATGACACCACCTGCTCCCTCTTCAAATTTTATATCCACCAGGGCAGATTCAACGCCTTTAGTACTTAGAGCAAGTGCTTGAATCTGGTTTACAAGAATCTTTCGATATTGTTCTTGAACAGCATCCCGTCCAACTTTAACTCCTTGCCCCTCTGCGATGACTGGAAGATCCTGAGGAGCAGCATCGCTCCAAGCGGGTATCTCCATTGACAATGGAGTGTGCAGCAATGATGTTATCGGAGCAAGCACGGCGGAAATCACAAACAATCCCATGACCATCTGGACAAATCCACGCATTGATTTGTTTGGTAAAAGCATTTCCAGAAAGGTTGCCACTAATAAAATCAGAGCTAAGTTTCGTACCAGGTTTTGTAAGGTTTGCGTAATGCTCTCCTCCTTAGTGCAACATCACGGAAAATGTCCCTGTACCAATCACGACGGCAACCATCATGAAAAACATGATCGCAACTGAAGCAACGGTTACTATGATGAATATTAGACTTTTAGACATGTCCTGAAGGCTGTCTGCCAAACCTTTTTCACCAAGAGGTTCTACAAGAGCAGCAGAAACTCGAAACACGAGGATCATCGTTAAAAGTTTAATGATAGGGCCTATACAGATAATAACGATCGCTAACAAGGCAATAATTCCAACGGCATTTTTCAACAGTAACCCGGAGGTTATCACTAGTTCGACCGCATCCTTGAAAAACTTCCCTGCAACTGGAACAAGATCGGCTGAATATTTAGCGGTCCGAAAAACAACACTATCAGCCACGCCGCCTGTTACCCCTTGAACGGTCATAACTCCGATAAATATTGTCATGACCACACCAAGGGCGATTTTTCCCACAAATTCAAAAAGTCCGGCTAGCTTACTAAGCTTGAATTCCGTAGAGATATGATTGAATAGTTTTAACACCGCTGCCAGAAAGAACAGTGGTAAAATAATCGTTTTAATCAATGTCGCTAAGACGGTTAAACTACCCATGATAAGTGGTTTGAATAACGCTGCGCTTGTGATGTTTCCCATCGTAATCAATAACGTCAACATTACCGGAAATAAGGTTTGCATTAAACCTACCATCTGATCAATGACACTCGTCGCAATGGTCAAGGCCTCACGGAAGGACGTAAGCGCAATACTAAGCAAAACGAGATAAGTCATAATTTGGGCAGTTTTTCCGACGCTTCCGCCAAAAGCTATTTGAAGTTGTCCCAAAATACCGCTGAGCGCTGCCAGAATAAGCAGCTTTCCAATTAAGGGAACGCTATTTGATATCTCCCGCATTAAGATCCCCAGGAGCATCTGACCGAATTTTTCCGGTGATAAATCCAATTTGCCGCTCTTCAGGTCCGTAAAGACCTGTGCTAAGGAGAAATTCGAAGTCCCTGTTTGCGCATCACGATCCAATTGATCTAAAAACCCTTGCAGCTGACTTAAATCGATCTCTTGGGAAATTTCAGCGGTCTGCTGCGACTGTGAAGGGATTTCATCAGCTAATACAGGAGGAGTTATCCCACACAACAGGACAACTATCAAAAGAATCAATTTAACCATCGACACCCTCAAATGCATCACCTCACGGAACGAGTCGAACTAGTGACTCGGTAATGGCTACAATGATTGGAATTGCTAAGACAATAACCCCAACTTTAGCCGCAATTTCAATCTTTGTAGCTAAAGCGCCTTCCCCTGCATCGCGACAAATTTGTGCTCCAAACTCTGCTAAATAGGCCACACCAACAATCTTTAAGACAATCAGCAAGTAATAAGAGCTGATATTGGCTTGGTCCGCTAAGGTTTGGAGCAGATCAATAACAACTTTGATTTTACTTAGAATCAGAATAAATATCGTCGCACCAGCCAAAATTGAAAGCTGTAAGGCTATTTCAGGCCGAAACTGTTTTAAAACAACACTTATTATTGTTACAATAAGGGCTAGTCCCACTATTTGCCATATCTCCACGTTTTAGCCCCCTAATACAGGTTAAAAACACTCTTGACCAAGGTGAATAGTTCTGAGATTGACTGGACGACGATATAAAGAACCACGATAACCCCTACAATGGTTACACCTTGAGCCATTTCCCCTCGTCCGGATTGATTTAAAACGGAAGCAAGTACCCCGACCAAAATTCCAATTCCTGCAACGGTGATGATTAGATTAAAGCTCATTCGATCGACTCCTCTCTTGGTTATATTAAAATGAGCACTCCTGCGATCCCACAGAGGAACCCTAGATAGGACCACATTTTGGCCTGCTTTTCCGACCAAATTCCAACTTGGTCTTTCAACATGGAAAGCTGACGCAAGACAAGTTCCAGTTGTTTGTGCTGTTCTTGACTGTCTGAGCGCCCTAATCCTTTGCCAATATCACGAATCACCCGCCAATCTTCCTGTTTCAGACAGAATCGAGAACTTTGTTGGGAAATCTCATTATTCCAAGCTTCACCTGCAGGCTCCCCTCGTTCTAAGCGTTTTTCCAATTCGGAGAAAAATCCTTGCCAAGGTATGTCTGTCCGTTCTTTCAAAACGCAAAATGCCTCTGGTAAAGGGGTCGCTCCCCAAACAATTTCCGTATCCAAAAGAGTTAGAGCGACTAGACATTCTCGCAATTCTTCTGGTCTGCGTCGAATTCGATGAGCTAGCCATAATCCCATAGATCCACAGCCGGCGATAAGCGCTATACACCCAAATAGTATCATTACAGGCTCCTCCCAGTTTTAAGGTCGTAAATTCCTTCGATCGTTCCCGGACCGGCTTGTCTGCTCAACACTACCAAACGCTCAAACACTCCTTCCTCAAGCAACTGGGCCAAACTTGGCCTGTTTTTGGCCTCTTCCAAAGAACTTGCATGGGCCGTACTTAAAATTCTCACCCCTGTACGCAAGGCGTCTTTCAAAGCCACAACTTCGTCACGATGCCCCAACTCATCCATAACAATAACTTGAGGGGCCATAGAACGAATGAGCATGCTTAAACCAGATACTTTTGGGCATCCATCTAGGACATCTGTGCGGCAACCTAAATTGTAGGTGGGCATCCCCTGCCACATACCAGCGAGTTCACCACGTTCATCGATAACTCCCACACTTTGCCCTTCGAACCCCAAACGAGGAACCCCATTACTAATTAAACGAATCAGATCTCTTAGGAGAGTTGTCTTTCCCGCCCGAGGGGGAGAGATTAACAAAGTATGACAAAGTAATCCGTCATTTCTAAAAAGCTTAGGTAAAATACAAATACCTCGACCTTTAATGTCATGAGCAATGCGAATGTTCAAAGAGGAAATATGCTTTAGCTTTTGTATTTTGCCTTGTTGGAGGACAGCTTCTCCTGTTACTCCTACTCGATTTCCTCCAGGAAGGGTTAAAAAGCCTTGTCTCAGATCTTCTTCAACTGCATAAACCGAACTTTGAGTCATCCTTTCTAAAGTTGCTGCCAGATCTCCTATCGTTACTATATAAGCTTTATCCGGTGCCGTAATTTGACCCTCACGGTTTAAAAAAAGATCCTTATCCGATGTTCTGAGCAGGAATGGCTGCCCAGCTCTTAAGCGAATTTCTTCAACTTCCTGAACTCCGAGAGCTTGAATTTTATTTAAGATTAAACAGATGGTCTCTCCAAACCACTTGGCCATATCTCCCCATATTGGTACATTTTGATTAGACACTGAAGGTTTAGATGCTGCAGATAGCACTTTTTTCGTTCGGATGACAGATAACTGATAATGCAGCGACACGTCTTTGCCCCCCCTTAATTGAAGGTATGTCCACCTTAGCAATTTTAGACATGTTTAGGATGGAAAAAGTAATTTTCCCCACACAAAAAGCCGGGCACACAACTACATGTACCCGGCTAATAACTTCGCTTCAATTGGTCAAAAGAAACTCTTGAGAAAATCTAAGGTTTATGAAGAGAGCATTCTATACATAGGTTCAACTTGATATTAGCCTAGCCGGCTAAGCAACAATTCCATTTCCTGAGGAGTGATCGCTTTGCTAAAGAGAAACCCTTGCATTTCATCGCACCGTTTATCTTTAAGAAAGGACCATTGTGAATTCGTTTCCACACCTTCCGCAACGACCTTTAGCCGGAGGTTTTTGGCGAGTTGAATAATGGCCGTAACAATCTCCTTTCCGTTGTCACCCGTGCTGATATCCCGAACAAATGACTGATCTATTTTCAAGGTATCAATTGGCATACGACGCAAATAATTCAGGGAAGAGAACCCCGTTCCAAAATCATCGATGGAAATTCGTACTCCCAACTCCTTGAAACGTCTTAACATTTCAAGCGATGTTTCACCGTTCTCCATAGCGATGCTTTCTGTAATCTCCAGTTCTAACCATTGTGGTTCCATTCCGGTTTCTTCCAAGATCTCCGCCACCCGTTTAATGAAATTTGGTTCGCGAAATTGACGGGCAGATATGTTCACAGCCATACGCATAAGCGGGTACCCTTGGGCCCTCCAAGCCATATTTTGCCTGCAAGCTGTCTCTAAAACCCATTCTCCAATCGGAACAATTAACCCTGTTTCTTCTGCGATAGGAATAAATGACAAGGGTGAAACAAGGCCATGTTCTTTAGAATTCCAACGCACTAAAGCCTCAAGTCCCACGATACAACCCTTGTTAAAATCCACCTGGGGCTGATAATGAAGAACAAACTCTTTACGCGCTAGCGCCTTGCGCAAACTATTCTCCGTCGAAAGCCGTTCATTCGCTTTAATGTTAAGACCATTGGTAAAGAGCTGACAATTGTTCCGGCCCAATTCTTTGGCATAATACATGGCTGTATCAGCTTGCTTTACTAAAGATTCAATATCGCTGCCCCCGCTCGGATATAGGCCGATCCCGATACTCGTACTCATATACACTTCATTATCCTCTAAAACAAATGGTTGAGTGAAAGCTCCTAAGATCCGCTCTGAAACTCTCAGAGCCTCTTGATCATGACTGATCTCAGAAAGGAGTACTAAAAATTCATCTCCGCCTTGCCTAGCAATCGTATCCCCTTCACGCAGCGTTTCACGTATTCGTTCCGCGACAGCTTTCAGCAGCAGGTCTCCAAGGTTATGCCCCATCGTATCATTGATTAATTTAAAACGATCTAAGTCCAAAAATAAAACAGCTAGCTGGCCACGCTTACGTCTGGCCTGAGCTAAAGCCTGTTTCAAAAGTTCATTAAAGAGCAAGCGATTGGGCAGACCTGTTAAGGAATCGTGATGAGTTTCATGGGTTAGCTCTTGGAATCCCCACCGGAGCAAAAAATAAAGCAGAACTGCCGTTAATAAAACTGAAAGCGAGCCTTTAATGGTTGCTAATTCAAAAAATAACCATTGATTTGTAACGGTCATCTCTAAAAAACGATTTGAAAAAAGAATCCAACCTCCACTGACCACAATATAGAGAATTGCCACCTTTAAAGGTGAGATGCTGCGGAACGTATGCTTTTTTGACTTCAATCTCCTTATTCTTAGGCCCATTTGCAAGGACTCCCTTCTGGTGATGATATTCTCCAAAAGGCGGAAATTCCCTGCAAATAAACGAAACTTTGTACAAATTAGTCCGAAATCAAACTAAAGAAAAAAATAAAGAGTGCCTCAGTCTAGGTTAAAACAACCGTTGCACTCTTCGTTCGAAAAAGAGCTCTAATCTTTTAAATTGAGAGTAAAACTGGCAAGATCATCGGGCGTCTATGAGTCTTTTCCCAAAAATAATTTCCCAGACTGTCTCGAAGGGCGGATTTTAAAGTGCTCCATTCCAACTGATCCTTCTGAAGCTGAGTTGTTAGCGTGTTGCTCCCCACCTTTTTGGCCTCATCCACTAACTCACCTGCTTCCTTCATAAAGGTAAATCCCCGTGAGATAATATCCGGCCCAGATAGAAGGGTATAGGGCTTTCCTTTGGAAAGAGCCGCTATCACTACAACTACGCCGTCCTGAGCAAGCTGCTGACGATCCCGCAGGACAATCTGCCCCACATCACCTATCCCTAATCCGTCGATATTGACACTCCCAGCTTCCACACTTTCTCCAAATTCCATGCGATCCGCGCTTAGTTCCACGCGAGAACCGAGTTGCGTTAAAGCAATATCCTTATCAGCATAGCCAAGCGTTTGTCCTATCCTGCGTAAGGCAACCTGATGCCTAATTTCACCGTGGTGAGGGATAAGGTAACGCGGACGGGCAAGCCGAATAATAAGTTTAAGCTCTTCTTGATTGGCATGGCCGGAGACATGTACTTGGCCCATTTCTTTAGTGACAACTTCCGCCCCGATTTGATAAAGATGATTGATGGTTTTACCTACAAGTTTCTCATTCCCAGGAATTGGAGTTGCAGCAATGATAACCATATCTCCAACCTCAACCTTAATTTGCCGGTGACTGCCTGTGGCCATCCGAGTCAAAGCCGCTAAAGGCTCTCCCTGACTCCCCGTCGTCAGAACTAACAACTTCGATGCAGGGACATTCTCTACCTCCGAACTATCCACTAAAACCTCTTCATAGGGAAGCTTTAAATAGCCCATCCCAATAGCCGTTCGCACGACACTCTCCATACTCCTGCCAACAACACAAACTTTGCGGCCGATGTCTGCCGCCGCATCGACGGCTTGCTGAATCCGATGCACATTGGAAGCGAAGGAAGCCATGATAATTTTGCCTTCGGCACGTTCAAACCACTCCCGCAATGTTTTTCCTACGACCATTTCAGACATCGTGACACCAGGTCGTTCCGCGTTGGTCGAGTCGCAAAGCAAGGCCAAAATTCCTTCTTCTCCCCAGGCAGCAAGTTTTCCAAGATCCATATTTTGCCCATCAATCGGTGTATAATCAACCTTAAAATCCCCTGTATAGACCACTCTGCCGACAGGAGTGAGCAACGAATAGCCAACTGCATCTGGAATACTGTGTGTTACCCGAAACGCTTCCACTTGAAAAGCCCCAGCCTGAATAAGTTCACCTGGTTCAATACAGTGGACCAAAGATTCTGGGTAGGAAGCGCGTTCCTGAAACTTTGCCATAACTAATCCTAAGGTTAGCTTCGTCCCATAGATAGGGATATCTAATTTAGGCAAAATAAAAGGAAGTCCACCAATATGATCCTCGTGACCATGTGTGATAAAGAGACCTTTAATACGATCACGGTTTTTTTCCAAATAAGATATGTCCGGAATCACTAAATCGATCCCTAACAATTCTTCACCTGGAAATTTCACACCTCCATCAATGATAATAATCGAGTCTTCATATTCAAAAACAAGTAAGTTTTTCCCTATCTCTCCAGTCCCCCCGAGGGGAATTACACTAAGTTTTGAAGTCTTTGGGGATAACACAAAATCACCTCCTATGGTACAACTAAATCTAGTTTGTCCCATAGGAGGTGATAACATGTTTTTAATTAAGCCCGCTGAACATAGTTTCCTGTTCTGGTATCAATAATCAGTACATCCCCTTCATTAACAAAGAAAGGTACTTGCACAACCGCACCGGTCTCCAGAGTTGCTGGTTTTGTTCCCCCAGTAGCCGTATCTCCTTTGACTCCAGGCTCAGTGGCAGTCACAACGAGTTGAACAGAATTTGGCACATCGACACCGATAACTTCTACTTCATAGAAGAGAACCCCTAAGCTCATATTTTCTTTTAACCATTTCACACCGTCGCCTATTTGATCCTCCGTCAAGGAAACTTGTTCATAAGTTTCGTTGTCCATTACAATGTAATGATCAGAATCTTTATAGAGGTACTGCATTTCGCGGCGCTCCACGTGCGCTTTATTCACCTTTTCGCCAGCATTAAACCTCCGCTCAACGACCCCACCAGTCCGTACATTTTTCAATTTTGTGCGGACAAAGGCTGCTCCTTTTCCAGGCTTAACATGTTGAAACTCAACAACTGAAAAAACATCTCCATCAATTTCAATGGTAAGCCCTGTCTTAAAATCGTTCGATGAAATCATAAATCGATCGTTCCCCCTAAAATTCTTTTGTACCAACGAAAGTATAACTTCCGGATAACCCAAGTGCAACTAGTTCTGAATAATTTTTAATTTTAAAGAAAAAAAGCAAGATAACTACTCTAAAATAATAAATTCTTTCGGGGCCTTGGTCAAGACTTCACAGCCGTTTTCAGTGACTAGAATTATATCTTCAATTCGTACGCCACCCCAATCCGGGATATAAATACCTGGCTCCACGGTAACCACCATACCCGGCTCTATCACGCGTTCTTCCCGCATATTAAAATTCGGACCTTCATGAATTGCTAAACCCACAGAATGTCCCAGTCCATGTCCAAAGTATTCCCCATATCCTGCATCCTCAATAATTTTACGGGCAACCGCATCGACTTCTTTTCCAGTTCGTCCAGGAGTAACAGCTGCAATACCAGCTCGTTGAGCTTCCAAAACAAGCGCATAAATTTCCCGTTGTTTTTCTGTAGGCTCACCTAAGAAGATAGTACGAGTAATATCTGAACAGTATCCTTGATAAATTGCTCCAAAGTCCATCGTCAGAAACTCTCCGGCTTGTACCTGCTTCGGGCTTGCTGTGCCATGCGGCAGAGCAGAACGATTTCCTGAGGCGATAATAAATTCAAAGGAACCGCCGTTAGCTCCCAGCCGACGCATGAAAAACTCTAAATTGAGTCCAATCTCCTGTTCAGTCTGTCCGATTTCAATCGTTTTCAAAACTTCGGCAAAAGCATCATCGGCAATTCGAACAGCTTGCCGGATTAAATTAATCTCCTGCTCGTCTTTAATAGAACGGAGGTCATTTACGAAGCTAGGCAACGACAAGAGTTCGCTCTGGAGAAATGACTGTCTTAGCTTTCCATAGTCAGAATAAGTAATAAAGTCCCCCTCAAAACCCACTCGTTTTGACTGAAGCCCAATTTCCACAAGTGTTAAAAAGTGGTCATGTCCAGTCTTTACAATTTCGAAGTCAGGGGCTTGTTCTTTCGCTTGTTCTATGTATCTAAAATCTGTTAACAAAAAAGCCTTATCGAGGGTAACGATCAATGTCGCTTCTCCGCCAGTAAAACCGCTTAAATACCGTCCGTTTTCCGGGCGAAGAACTACATAGGCATCAATCTTATCTTCCTGCATTCGTTGGCGCATCCGTTCTAACCGATTCATTGATGCAACCTCCTTTATTTTTGTTGACGACGAATTTGGTAATCAACAGCATAACGTGTTGCCAAGGCGTAACCATCCGCTCCCAGCCCCGATATTTGTCCAAGACAAACAGGCGCAATCAGGGAACTCGATCTAAAAGCTTCACGAGCATGAATGTTCGAAAGGTGAACTTCCACAGCAGGTACCTTGACTGCACTTATGGCATCCCGAATTGCATAACTGGTATGAGTCCAGGCTCCTGGATTGAGTATTAAAAAATCCGCTGGGGTTAGAGCTTGAATCCAGTCAATCAGATCTCCTTCATGATTCGTTTGCCGACATTCTGCGTTTAGTCCAGCGAGCTTGGCGATCTCAAGCACCTCTTGATTTATCTCTGCTAAAGTGCGTGAACCATAATGTTGTGGTTCTCGTACTCCCAATAAGTTCAAGTTAGGACCATGAAATACCCAAATACTTGCCAATTCATCACTTCCTCGTCTTTACCCAAAATATTATCACAATTTAGGAGAGTAGCAAAGTTAATAGTTACTATTCCAAACAAAAACCTCCGTTATACGGAGGCAGAGCTTTGATCAACTGAACTCAGGCAAGCCTTTCTTCAAGACGGGCTTCGTGTTGTGCTTGAATCTGAGGAAACTGTTGGGGTGATTGTGAACTTTGCTGAACTTTGGTTTGAATCGTAGATTGGGGCGTGGCTTTGATCTTTTCAGCCTTATCCCCTTCTCCGCTTACTAGACGCGGAGAGAGCACAACATCTAAATTGCTGAGCATAATTTGCAGTTCGGTGGGTCCCCCTTCACCGGAAGGTTGAGTTTTATGAATCTCCGTACGGGGAAGAATAAAATGAATCTCATGGGGAATCTTGGGCTCTCCGATCCGCCGAAGACGAAAATGGACTCCTTCAACTTCAATTTCGACATTATCGAGATAATCGCCTACGAATTCTTGGCCTTGGGCCACACCAATATCAGCATAGTGCTCGGTCCCCTTGAGACCACCTTTGAAGTCAGGAAGAACGATTTTTTGTCCTATCTGAAGCTTCCAGGGGTCAAGATTTGGATTGGCTTGTATAAAATCATCACAGGAGCACCCCCATCGCTGTGCCAGACCATGAAAATTATCTCCCGGCTGAAGAATGTATTCTTTAATCACCTAAAATCCCTCCTCTTCTTTAACGTATGTAAGAGAAGGAATGTCACGTTACTATATATCCCTCATATGGATATAATTTCAGAAATTTACTTCCCTGTATAACAATAAATCTGAAGCAATACTTCTCCCCCTTCCGCATCTAAAACAACCTCTTGGACATGAATGATACCTTCTCGCAGGTCTTCCAGAGTGTTAAGAGACGGGACAATATTTTCCCATTTCCCCTGCAAATGCAGTCGTACCATAGTATAATCGAAACTTACTCCAAGGCTGCTCTCATTGCGCTCTCCAAACCGTTCAACATTTAGCGCTGCCACTTTAACGCCTTCTTTGCCGAAAGCATCTTGACATTGCTCAATAATGTCAGGCAATTGATCCATGCTCGGAATCATGCCCCTAGACAAACCGCCAGTGTCATCAACACCTGTTTTTAATACCTTCTGCCAATAGTTTTTTTCCTTTTTCAGACCCTGTAAGTGATCATATGCTGGTTGCCAAAGCAAAGCAAACCCCAAAGTTGTGCAAAGCAGCAATGCTACAACAATACCTTTGACTTTTTTTATAGGAATCTTCCTTGGATGAGAGATCATCGAAATTTTAAGTCCTGAATCGTAAGTTTTCTTTGAGAAATAAGACAATACTTAACCTCCTCTACTCGAGGTTAATCCCGTTCCTTCTTCGCTCGTTTGGTGTTTAAAGAAAATTCAATGCTGTTAAGTGATGTCAATTGATAACTTGACAGAGCAGGTTCATCCCAGCCCATCACCTTCAGGGTTGTGATTAAAGTCTCTATGCTGCGCGCATTCTTTGCCCTGCCATGCAAGAACATGGTTCCTTGTTTGAAGACGATTTGTCCAATCTCTAACTCCGGCCCAGATAACGCTTGCACTTGGCTCAAATCTTCCCCAATTTTCTCCGAGTGAATTTTAACGTTGTTCCAAGCCGTTCCTAGATCATTCTGATATTTTATCTCCGCTTCGATCCGTTCACCTTGTTTGGCAAGCTCTACGACTTCTTTTTCTAAGAATGAGGACTTTAGATAAAGTGAGTACCAAACTATATTTCCCAGCAAAAAGAGCCCGCAAAGAACAAAAGCCAGCACTTGATACCTTCGTTCTACTGTCTGTTCTCTTTTCCGCTGTCGCCATAGATTAAGAACAGGTCGGTGTGAGAAGGCTAGGATTCCGTATCCAACCGCCACCTCACTCCCTCCCTCATAGTCCTCCAGGACCTTTTTCCAGGCCTCAGGCACTGACTTTAGCTCAGCTTTCTCAACAGCTGAAACAAGATTGGATCTCAACAGAGCCTGGGCTACAGACTGAACGCTTGAGTCGCCATTCCAAACAAGTCGTTGGAAATTAAGATCCGGATGCTGTGTCCTATGATATACGAGAAATCGCCGGATTTCATTTTCCCACTCCTCCAAGGGTTTATCTAAGCTCACTTGACCTTGCTCGTCATGGGGGGGAAAATGTGATTCTCGCGCTGAGCGCAGTCTACGCATATTTTCTGGTATGATTCCTCGGAATATTGCCAATTGAAGCCCTTCAGATTCACCTTGTAAATAGAGTACATCTTCATTGGATTCAAACCCCAGGCTTTGTCCCAAAATTGCCAACGAAAAATTTATGCCCACAATCTCAATGTTCGCTCGTTTAAAAATTATTATATATCGTTCTAATAAGCTCCTTCGCACAGCCCCTAACAATACCTTTAGGTTTTGGTGCTTTTCTTCAGCTAGGACAAAATAATCATAAATTATATCTGATTGACTCGGCATCTCTTCTGCGGTTAAGAGAGATATTGCCGATCTTCGGTTCCGCTTTGAAAGCCAAGGTATTACGAAAGAGCGCACAATCCCTGTTTGCAAAGGGATTGCCAAATAAGCCTGATGGTTTTTACATGAATGCTCTGAACAATAATTTGTTAGAATTTCGAACAGGGCCTCTTCGTCACGAACAACCCCTTGTTCGACCACACCAAAAATTGGAATGCGATCAAATTGAACTTCTGCGGCCTCGGATTTTAGCTTAAAATTTCTAAACAAGGGAAGTGGGGATTTAAAAACTCGTATTTCATGATCTGTCACCTCATAGATTACAGACTCTCTACTCATCGAGTCACCCTCCCGTTATCGAACCCATATCCAATACCAATCGAAAATTCGTACTCCCCACAGCAGCGCTAAGACCCCTCCAAGTGAGAGATAAGGTCCAAAAGGGATCTGTTGCCGAAAACTTTTATGACCTGTCAGGATATAAAAAATCCCTATAAGGGCTCCCAGAAAACTCCCTGAGAAGATCGCCAGAAAAATAGAGGGAAAACCTAAAAATGCACCTAAGGCAGCTACCAGCTTAACATCTCCAAACCCCATTCCTTGTGGGTAAACCTTGGCAATCACCCAGAAAAGCCCACCAGCACCTAGAGAACTTAAGACACTTTCCCAGCCGTTCGGACTCCCCGGCAGAAGAAAGGCACCTAAAATGCCAAGTCCCCAAAGCGGCAAAGTGAGAACATCCGGCAAACAGAATGTATCTAAATCAATCAACGATAAAGCAATCAGCACCGATATAAACACTAGATCCAATAATAATCGTGCCGGATGGAGAGCCATATTGAAAGCTAGCTCACCTGTTAGGTAAAAGAGAAAACCCGTAAGTAGTTCGACGATGGGATAGCGCCAGGAGATAGGCGACTGGCAGCTTCTACACTGTCCACCTTGAATCAGAAAACTAACCACAGGAATGAGCTCCCAAGCCCGAAGAGCATGGCCGCACTTCGGGCAGTGTGAACCAGGGGATACAACCGATTCTCCACGAGGAACCCGATAAATTACAACATTTAAAAAGCTGCCGATTAGGAGGCCAAGAACTCCAAGCATTATATTCACTAGCAATAAAAACAACAATGTGCCCACCTCTTCAGTTTAGGAGACTGACAATGAATACAGAAACACGTTCACAATGTTTAATTTGCTGATGTCCAAAGGACATTTTTTAAATCATCATCATAAGTTCGAACTTCGGCCGCTAAGCCATCATTTGTCAAATAAATCATCACTGAATGGATTGTGTCACCCGCTTTAGGTTCCGGGATGAGATAGAGCGAGCTATCTGCGGCATCGGCCTTTAGCTCTGCAATCCCGAACCCTTTATTCTCATCTGCAACAACCTGTTGTGTCGTCGATCTGTCCAACTTTCCGATATACTTCGGAATCAATTTCACGCTATCGACCTCACCGGTTTCCTTTATTGTAACCTCCGTTTTTTTAGGATAAATTCCATTTTCAACTTGATAGCGGTCAAAGGCCGCTTTAATCTGGTGTGCCGTTGCTACATCGGCTTTTCTCCGTGCATTAGCCGTACTTAAGGTTAATTTAGGAATAATTATGGCTACGATAATGCCCATTATAATGACCACAGCCATAACTTCCAGCAACGTAAAACCGTCTGCATTTTTGAGCTTATTCATCCCTTTCATTCTTTCTCCCTCCAAATCCAACGAGTTCCTTATTCAATATGTGAACTAAGTTCGAAAATTGGAAGCATAACTCCCCCAGCCACTAAACCTATTAATCCTGCCAGTAAGAGTATAAGTGCAGGCTCTATCATACGGGTCAACCGTTCGAGCTGGCACTCAAGATCTCTGCGAAATAGACGCGTAATATGATACAGCATCATATCCAGCTGTCCGGTTTCCTCAGCAACGGCCAACATTTCAGCCCCTTCTCTCGGAAAAACTTCGCTGGTATTTAAGATATAAGCCATGCGCTGTCCCTGTCGGACACTTTGTATAAGCTGCTCTGTCAACTTCAACATGTCTGAACCGCGACATGTATCTGCCGTTAAACGCAAGGCTTCCAACAAGGGGATTCCTGTGGTCAGCAGACGGCCCAGGATACGGGTGAATTGAACCAATCCGTTTAAACGATAGATCTTGTTTAGAAGAGGAAGATACCTCATTAAACCTTTAAGGTTTATTTTCCAATCATTAGGGTTACGAAACCTTAGGACAAGAATCCCTCCTATAGCTATTAAAAATAAACTTGCTAAAATAAAGGGCAGTTTTCGCCCAACCATAAGAATGACTTGGGTCATAAATGGCAATTCCACATCCATACTCACAAACAGTTTCTCATACATTGGCAGCACTTCAGTTGAAAGAACGAAAAGCGCTACCAGGACAGCTATTAACAAAAGCATAGGATAAGCCAGAGCCGTATGTATCTTTAGGCGAAAGGCATCATCCTGCTCCAGCTCATCCGCTACTTCATTAAGAGCCTTGCCGAGGTTTCCAGCATGTTCTCCTGCTTTAATCATAGAAAGCACGTAGGGGGTCGGAGGTGAATCCAGATCCTGTAAGGCTTCCGATAAATCACTCCCTGCCATCACACGATCTTTAACTCTCAGCCATTGTTTCTGTTCGAAAGTCAGTTCACCTTTTTGTGAGGTCATAATTTCCAAGGCTTGAAGAAAAGGTATTCCAGCTTCTAAAAGATTCGCTAATCGGCGGGTTTGAAAGCTCCATCGTATTTGAGCTCGATGCATCAAGAACTCTCTTAGGGGCTTCTGTCGTCTTCGTATTGCCACTGGGAAAAATCCTTCATTTCTTAGACGTGCTTGAATCTCCGCAGCATCGTCCCCTACCCACAAACCGCCTATCATAGTTTGCTCATTATCCAACGCTTTCCATGTAAACCAGTGTTTGCTCATCTCCGAATACTATCAGGGCTCTGTAGTTTTTCTTTGGCAATTTCATAAGCTACAACACCTTTTTGAACGAGCTCCATAATGGCTTTGTCCATCGTTTGCATACCTAGTTTGCCATTGGTTTGAATAACCGTGGGAAGTTGATGGGTTTTGCCCTCACGAATCAGGCTGCGAACTGCGGGATTCGCCAACATGACCTCAATAGCGGCCACACGTCCTTTATGATCTGCTCTAAGAAACAATTGTTGTGACATAATCCCTTGTAAAACAGCCGCCAGTTGAACACGAATTTGCTGCTGTTGATGTGGTGGAAAGACGTCAATCATGCGGTCCACGGATTGGGTTGCATCGTTTGTATGTAAGGTACTAAACACTAAATGTCCAGTTTCCGCAGCCGTTATTGCCGTAGCAATCGTTTCGAGGTCTCTCATCTCACCGACTAAGATCACATCTGGGTCTTGTCGCAGGACGGCACGCAAAGCATTGGAAAATGAATAAGTATCGTTGCCGACTTCCCGTTGATTAACTAGGCTTAATTTATGCCTATGTAAATACTCTATTGGGTCCTCTATGGTAACAATATGACATGCTCTTGTTCGATTAATATAATCTACAAGTGAGGCAAGGGTTGTCGATTTACCACTTCCGGTGGGGCCGGTCACTAGAACCAAGCCTTTAGGTAGCTTGGCAAGCTCAACACTTACAGCGGGCAAACCTAAACTTTCCGGAGTCGGAATGACAAAGGGAATTAAGCGGATGACTATCCCAATTGATCCTCTCTGGCGGAAAACGTTAACACGAAAACGTCCAACACCAGGCAAACTATAGGATAAGTCCAGTTCTCCCAATTCCTTAAATCGTTTACTCTGCTCATCATTCATGAGTGCACGAGCAAAGGATTCTAAATCCGACTGTGACAGCTTATCCATTGGCAAATGTACCATTGATCCATCCACGCGCAAAACTGGTGCACTTTCTACTGTCAAATGAACATCAGAGGCCTTTTTTTCTCCAGCTGCATGCAAAAGTTCTTGAATTGAAACCATTTTGTCTTGTTCTCTCCTCTTACTCATCAATCTTGGAAGTTGTAAACAGTACCTCCTCCACAGTCGTTAAACCTTGTATAACTTTCAAAAGGCCATCTTCGTAGACTGTCATCATTCCCGAAACCAGCGCCTGCTGCTCGATGTCACGCGTATTATGTTGTGTAAGGACTAATTCCTTAATCTCCTGGCTATAAGGTAAAAACTCATGAATTCCAATCCTTCCTCGAAAACCTGTTCCTAAGCATTTGAGACATCCCTGAGGTTGATAAAGGTGAGTTGTGGAAATTGGCAAGCGCAGCACTTGTTTCTCAACCTCAGATACCTGATAACTTATCTTGCAGGCATCACATAAGCGGCGAACTAAACGTTGTGATAAAACTCCACTCACTGCAGATGCCAGTAAATATGGTTCTATTCCCATATCTATAAGGCGTGCCAAGGCCTCTGCTGCAGTATTCGTATGTAAGGTTGATAAGACCAAATGACCTGTAAGGGATGCGGTAATCGCTATTCGTGCCGTCTCTTCATCACGGATTTCCCCGATCATGATCACATCTGGATCCTGACGCAATATATGTCTCAATCCAACTGCGAAACTAAGACCTGCAGGAAGATTCACTTGAACTTGGTTAATTCCCGCAAGTTGATATTCGACAGGCTCTTCGATTGAAATGACGTTTTGCTCCTCAGCGTTTAATTCCCGCAAAAGTGCATATAACGTCGTTGTTTTACCACTGCCTGTCGGCCCGACGATCAGAATCAAACCGTTCGAATGCTTCAGTAACCCCTGGACTCCCGCCTCCACCTCTGAACGCATACCTAAATCTTTTAAGGAACGCTGAGCCATCTCAGGATCTAAGATGCGAATCACAATTTTCTCCCCGTGAACGGTAGGAAGAGAGGACATCCGCATATCTACGCGCCTTACTCCGACACTAAAGGTCATTCGTCCATCTTGGGGCAGCCGCCGTTCCGCGACATCCATCTGAGACATAACCTTGAGAGACGATACGATGCTCCGAGCGACATGAGAGGAAAAAGTATGTTTCCGAATAAGCTTTCCATCAATTCGATAGCGAACCACAAAATCCTTTTGACGAGGCTCCCAATGAATGTCGCTAACTCCTTGCACAACTGCCTCTTGAAGCACAGAGTAGACCAATTTTAGGGTAGGTGCATCCTCTTCCTGAAAGTCATAGTCTCTGTTCTCTTTCCACACTCCTGGTTCTTCCAAGGTATGATTAACCAGATGATTGAGTTTAGCGACAGACTGTTCAACCGTAAGATGCTGCCGAATAGCTGTTTGAATTTCCTCAGCGCTGGAGAAAACCGGGTCAATCTCTAACCCTGTGATCACATGAAGGTCTCGGAGAGCACGTTCATTTGTAGGATCAACCATGGCAACCCTTAAAATTCCAGCCTGACGCTGAAAAGGGATAAGCGTATAGCGACGAGCCATCTCTTCAGGAACTAATCCAACAATCCCAGGGTCAAAGATGACTTGAGTCAACGAAATCTCAGGGATACCGAGGTATCTGCGCATCGCTTCAGCCAACTGCTTTTTAGACAGGAGTCCCCTCTGTACGAGATCCTCTCCTGATACATCTTCAACACTTAGCTCACGCCCCAATTCTTGGGTTATTTCTTTAAGGTCGAGATTAATGTAGGTAAGCAGATATTGGACAAATTCATCTCCTTTTTTCATATTACTTATGTAACTCCTTATAACTAATACTACTCCATTTTCCTTCCTCAAGTTGAAGAGTTTCCTCAATTTTACGAACAGCGAAACCAGAATGCCCTTCTGAAATCACTTGATACCTACCACTACTTGAGACAATCACGATTGTTGCCTGCCCAGTGTCGAGGGATAGATCTCCTCGCCGTAACCCAGGATTTTCTTGCAAATGGGCTTTTGCCCACTCAATTCCTCCTTCTGCCACGTAAAGCGCCTGTCTGCTCTGAAGTTCTCGTTTAAGCATCCTCTTCTCCACATTTGCCTTTAGATACACTTCCATTCCGAGTCCAGAGAAGGCTGTTAGCAAAATAAGGATGAGCAGACTGATAAAACCCTCCTTGAATCTCTGCACACAGAAGATATCTTTGCAGATACACGTTGTCGTATGGCCATTTTCCAGCTCGCGTTTTGTCCTTGGACATTGATATGCAAAGAAACCTCCCATAGTCCTGGTTCCACCTCCAAGCTTTCCCAACTTGTCAAATAGCTGGCGATAGGCTGAGATACCCCCAAGTGTTTCCAGTATAAATCCTTCGTTCCGTCATTATCCAAATCAGCAATGAAATAAGAATCCTGAGTCGGGGTAGGATTATCATCATCGGGCAGAGGCAGAATCGTTAATTCCTTCCGATCCGAAAGCCATTGGACGGTTTTTGCTCGTCGAATTTCAGCGGCGATTGTTTTTCCTGCGGTCATTGAAGCGTAATGCGCTTCCAGTTGGTTTTTCAGAGCATTGGCACCCTTCCATTGCTCTATCAGTAAACTCAAGGTACTTGTTAAGAGAATACTGACAATAAGTAAGGCAAAAATCACTTCCAACAGGGTCATGCCGATATCAGCTCGAACACTATTCAACTTCATAAAGACTCTCCAACTGATACCGGCCTTCATTCCCCCGTTCTGCCCAATGCACCTCCACACTAATTTTCAGGAGTTGAGGCATGTCAGCCCAGTCGGAACGTATGAACCAATGAAAAACTCCTTCGCTCCCCTGTACAACTCCTCCGGGTATGCAGGCCTGAGATGCGATATTGTCCCTCCAGCTATGAGCTGCCAATTGATCCATGATGCTCTGGGCAAGGTTAGCTCCTTCTATTAGAGACGAAACCTGATGAGTTTCGAAAATTGCTTCCTCTGTCAGCCCATACAAAACAGTAAAGCCCAAGGAATAAAGAAAGATCGCCAGCAGCACATCAAACAATATATAACCCTCAGATCGTTTATATCTCTTCGTTGCCATCTCCTCCCATGTGTCATTAACTCAACCTATCAGTCAGGAACACTCAAGTAACTTGGTTGTATCCACTCTCCTTTCTATTTTACCTGCCCAAGGGCGTCGATTTGATAACTTTGGGCTGAGTTAAAGGGGTTTATAGGTATTTCCTTTAAATAAGGTCCCCGCCATCCGCTTATCCCCGTCGGTAAGTAAACTAAATCAGAAACATGCACTGGAAAATTTCCAACATCCAGGCGATAAATCTGTGCAGCGCCTTCAATCCTCTGCTTATTGGCTAGATCGACTTGCTGCCGAACATAGTACGACGACGAACTAAAGTGCGGCACAACTAGGGAAAGCAGAACGCCCATTAAAAATAGAACCAACGCAAGTTCCCATAGGCTATAACCCGCTTGCCTACCCTTCTTTAATCTATCCATCCCAGCCACGCAAGCCATTATTCAGCATTCTCCTCGAAATTGACTCATTTTTTTGTAAACTTTCTCTGTCCGTCATAAAACTCCTTCTTCAATCGACATATGTTTATAAGATTAGTAATCATTAGTATTTTTATCTGATTAATCACTGAATTCAATCAATTTTTATCTCTTCAAGAAAATAAAACAAAAGATCCGACAAGAATCTCTTAATTCCTGTCAGACCTTTATCCAACCTATGTAAAAAGTTAATAAGCTTTCAGCAACTGCTCAATTTAATCTGAAATGACATGGTGCCAAGCAGCTAAGATCTCACTATCCAAACAATCTTTGGAAATCACAGCGTTTCCGATCCCTTGTGGCAAAATTAGAATTTTACGTCCTCCTTGATTTTTTTTGTCTGCTTGCATTCGTTGCAGCAAGGCCTGAGGATCTTGGCCCGAGATTGTCGTCGGTAATCCATAATGTTGCAACAATTGTTCTATTTTCTCCACCTCGTCTAAGGTGATGAGTCCTTTGGCATTGGCAAGATGGGCAGCTGCAACGATACCAATACTAACTCCTTGACCATGCGTTACACCTCGATAGTTCATCTGGGTTTCTAAGGCATGCCCAAAGCTGTGCCCCAAATTCAACAATCCACGAATCCCTTGTTCTCGCTCATCTTGCGACACAATCCTAACTTTAACAGAGGAAGACCTTGTCACCATCATTCGCCAAATCGAAGGGTCACGCCGCTTTATGCCGTCAACTTGAGTTTCAAAAAAGTCAAAAAGATCTGAGTCTGCAATCAAGGCATGTTTAATACTTTCCGCTAAGCCGTTTTCCACTTCAATCCAGGGTAAACTTTCTAAGGTCGTAAAATCTGTCCAAACAGCTTGGGGAGGGTGAAATGCACCTAAAATGTTTTTGCCTGCTGGATGATTGACTGCAACTTTACCACCAATACTGCTGTCCACCTGCGCCAACAACGTGGTAGGAACTTGTATCAAGCGAATTCCTCGCATAAATACACTTGCAAAAAAACCAGCCAGATCTCCGATCACCCCACCGCCAAGAGCGACGACCAACGTTTTACGATCAGCACCATAACGTAACGCCGCCGTAGTCAACTGGCTCAAACGCTCTAAGGACTTTTCTGTCTCCCCGGCAGGTACGACCAACAAATTAACGCGATAATCTTCCAAACCTTTCATAAGCCGCTTAGCATATAAGTCTAAAACCGTTTGGTGCGAGATTATCAGAATATGCTCGACCTTTTCGGGCAGAGAATGCAGATAGTCACCCAATTCTTCGAGGGGAGCTCCTAAATAAACCGGATAGCTTCTATCCGCTAATACTTCAATTTTTTGCCACTCTGCTGAACTCATGAATAGCCATCCTTCCAAGTTGGGCGAGAATCTCACTCACAACTTCATCAATCGTTTTAAGCGTGGTATCCACCGTAAAGTCAGCCTTTTCGTAATAGGGCTGCCGTACTAACCATAGTTTTTCAATCTCTTCTCTAGAGCTTTTGAGGAGTGGGCGGTCATTTTTATGACCGATCCGATTGAGAATAACCTCTAGGGTGGCATACAAACTAATGATGATCCCGTTCTTAGCCAAGGCTTCCCAATTTACCGGATTCAGCACAGTACCGCCACCCGTTGCAATGACAAGTTTATCTTCCTGAGACAGCCGATCGACAACGATTCTTTCTTCCGATCGAAAGCGAGTCTCTCCATGCCGGCGAAAAATTTCACTCACACTTAATTTCGTCACTTCTCCAATTTCACAATCTGTATCGGCAAAGTTCCAAGCAAGCGACTGTGCCAGGCGCCTACCAACTGTGCTTTTGCCGGTTCCCATAAACCCGATGAGAACAATGTTTCGCATGGAGATCCCTCCTCTCACTCTTTATAATTTCAGATACTCTTTATACTCTTCCCAAGCTGTTTCTAATTCCATAAAACTGTCTGCAGGAAATTTCTCCAGGACTGCCTCTGCGATAACCCAAGCCACTACATGTTCTAAAACTACCAAGGCTGCAGGAACTGCGCAGACATCTGAACGCTCTACACTGGCCTTAACGATCTCTTTCGTTTCCAAATGGACCGTATTTAGAGGCTGATAGAGAGTGGGGATTGGTTTCATAACGGCTTGAAGGATAATCGGTTCTCCGTTACTCATCCCTCCTTCAATTCCGCCCGCATGATTGGAAGCTCTATGATAACCCTGCCCCTGAGTATACTCTATCGGATCATGAACCAGCGAACCCATTTTGGCTCCAACATCGAACCCTATTCCAAAAGACACTCCTTTGATCGCTTGAACGGAAAGAACCGCTTGAGCCAATTTCCCGTCAAGTTTGCGGTCCCATTGCACGTGCGAGCCTAATCCAGCAGGAAGATGCAGAACTTGAACTTCTAACATTCCTCCCAGGGATTCACCCAATTCTCGTGCTTCAAGCAGTCGTTCTCCCATTTTACGTTCAGCGTCAGGGTCACCCGCGGACCACTCCGATTTTTGAACCCGCTCCCAGTAGTCATCGTCATCGGACAATCTGGCCTGAATTCCGCCTACGGCAAGAACCCGCCCTCGAATCTCCACACCCAGTTTGGACAATCCTTGTCTTACAACGCTGCCGATCGCCACGCGCATAGCAGTCTCACGAGCGCTCGCCCTCTCAAGGATGTTCCGAACCTCCGTCCGATATTTAAGGGCGCCAGTCAGATCAGCATGACCTGGCCGAGGAGTCATTACTTTACGACTTTCTAAATCAGCCTCTTCTCCCCAAGCCATGATTTTCTCCCAGTTTTCCCAATCTCGATTTAAAACCTCCATAGCCAGGGGAGCTCCTGTGCTGAGTCCTCCACGCACACCGGAGAGAAAATGAACCTTATCTTGCTCAATAGCCATACGACCTCCGCGTCCCGGCCCTTGCTGGCGTTTCTTGAGGGCTTGATCGACAAGATCTTTGGAAATCTTCATTCCCGAGGGAAGTCCTTCTATAATTCCGATTAGCTTTTGACCGTGAGATTCCCCTGCCGTTAAAAAGCGCATACTTATCCCCTCCCTCAAATTCTATGATGAAAATGTTCTACAAAGAGTTCGTTAATCAGATTCACTACTTAAAAGATTACTTTTCTTTAATCCGCATGCCGACAGGTGCAATAACGACACTTCTGTGCTCACCTAAAGAGTTGGTTAAAGTAATCGTTGTGCCCACACTTCTTCCCGATGCGTTGAATAATAAATTTTCGGGTTGACCCAGAAATTGAACCCCATCCTTTAAATGAATATCCTTAATTCTTGTTCCTTCGCGGAAAATCTGATAATGATGGTCTCCGGCCTGCGGATAAAACTTAACCTGATACCAATCATTCTCCGCCAAGGCTGCCTGACGGGTATCTCGTATTTCTTCTAATAATTGAGTCGTCATAAAAGCCAGGCGATCCCTCTCTATATGGATAGGGGGCTTAAGCAAGAGTACAAAACCCGCACTCGCCACAAGAGTTAAAACAAGCAGCATTTCCAGAAGGGTAAATCCGTGCTCTTCATCGCTTATCTTAGACATGGCTTTTTTCCTTACCCTTTATAAAACATCTTTTGCAGCAGTTGATCCTTCAAACCCTTGCGCATAGCCTCCAGGGGAGCTTGTCCTCCCAGCCAAAACTCCCAGGCCAAGGCCCCTTGATAAAGCAGCATGCCTACTCCGTCTAATGTACGACATCCCTGTTTCCTGGCCTCCTGTACAAAGGCTGTTTCCCTGGCATTAACTATAATATCCACCACGAGTGCCTGCTCGGAAATCCCTGCTAAGGTAAACGGAAAAGGCTCACCGTGCAGCCCTAATGAAGTGGTTTGAACCAATAGATCCACATCCTTGAGCCAATCACCGGGTTCAAATGATCCTGTACTTCCTTTTCCCCCCTGTCGCTGAACAAAACGGGCTAAATCCATAGCCTTTTCAGGA
This sequence comes from Desulfosporosinus paludis, assembly GCF_045689965.1. Taxonomy (NCBI): domain Bacteria; kingdom Bacillati; phylum Bacillota; class Clostridia; order Eubacteriales; family Desulfitobacteriaceae; genus Desulfosporosinus; species Desulfosporosinus paludis. Next base: position 4,278,865 of record NZ_CP144211.1, on the reverse strand, counting down.
GTACGATTAAGAATATGTATATGCATTCCCCGTTCAGCAAGAGCTAAGGCAATTCCTTTGGAAGCTCCGCCAGCACCGAGAAGGACTGCCTTTTTGCCCGCCAAACTTTGAAGATCTCCCTCTATTGAGCAGACAAATCCATCTCCATCCGTATTATGGCCTATCTTTTTGCCTTCGTGGATCTTTACAGTGTTCACGGCTCCTGCGCGCCGAGCTTGAGGAGTAAGGATATCAAGGTAAGCTATAATACTCTCTTTATGAGGCAAGGTCACGTTCCACCCAGCAAACCCCAAAGCACACAGTCCATTGACCGCCTCAGCTAGATGAGCCGGGTGAACATGAAAGCGATGGTAAACCGCATCAATACCTAAATAGTTATATCCAGCATTGTGCATCCCTGGCGAATAGGAATGCTCGATAGGGTCCCCTATAACTGCATAATGCTTCTCCATAGCAAACTTCCTTTACAAAATGCTTAAGCAACGTAAAAGGTGAATTCCCAGGCAATACGGTAGAGAAAAAGGAATGGCTGGCCATTCCCTCGTTGCTTCTCATCTAAATGGATTTTATTAATGGATCTTAGGACTTGCCGGTTTCGCGGAAGCAAAATGCTTCATCATCCAGACAAGCACTCTTTCCAAACGACGCATAATCCGTGTCCCTAAAAATTCACGATCATTAATGGGAATTACCAAAATTGTATAGAGACCAAGTCTGTTTCCACCTAAAATATCTGTAAACAACTGATCTCCAATAACAGCAGTATCCTTATGCCCTGTTCCAAGAAGCTTCATTCCCGCACGAAAAGCCCTTCCACGTGGTTTTGTCGCTCCAAAAACAAAAGGAATTTGTAACTGCTCAGCAACAGCTGCAACGCGTTGTCGCTTTTTATTATTCGACACGACGCATGCTGAAATACCAGCTGCTTTAACCTTAATAAACCATTCTGCAACCTTTGGACCCACTTCGAGATCATTCCAGGGCGTCATAGTGTTGTCTAAGTCTATAATTAGCCCCTTGATTCCATCTTGAACAAGTTGCTCAACCACAATACAATCTAAAGAAAGAGCTTGAAGTGTCGGTCGAAAATAGTCAAACATTGAACCCTCCAAGTGTAGACTTTTCATAATTATACCTTAGAGAATGGTTCCAGGGCAAGTCGAGGGATCATTTATTTGAATCTACTTTCCTCATCTCTTCCATCAATTTTAGAATAGCTTTTTTTAGTCCTTGAGACGTAGGATCTGGAAATCTCCAAAGCTTTAGCAATCTTACGTTGAGTCCGTTTCAGGTTTGAATTTGGATATTTACTTGTATTAATTTCCCACATTACTAATCAAAGGCAAATCCCAAATATCCTAAGTCACCAGGGCTAATAATCCAATCCGATTTTTTATGTGTCTTAAACATCCCGAAAGGTCGTAAAGTGCCTCTTAAATGCTCGCCTAAGTATGGTGGTATGCGAAAAATGTATTCATTAGCTGATACAAGTTGAACTATCTGTTTTATAGCTACGTTTATAAAATCCTCAGGGAGTAAGATTTCTTTGATTAGCACCTTGTCTGGGCTAATTCTTTCAACCGCAAAACAACCCCCAATATCTTCAATATCGACGGCATAAATATCTGCGCCAGATAGTTGAGACAGTTTCTTCTGATACGCAATGTCTTCATCAGGATACGAAATATAGAGTCTGCCGTTTAGTTGGCTATTTCTTCGACGGTTATACTCTTGAGGGGTTATTGATGTGATAGTACAAGTGCACTGTTTATTAATAGGGAGGCTATCTAAACTATGGGAAAAAAGTCGAGTCTCCTTGATATAGAATCCGTTGCGGTATCCTTGTTTACAATAATAGTCAAAAAGCCGGGGATTGGCTGGTACTAATACCGAAAGTTCAGTCTGGCAAGCTCTAAGATATTGGTCGCTAAAATTTATTAGTTGGGTAGCAAAACCTTTGTTTTGATGTTGAGGATCGGTTGCGATTGCGTATATCATGGAGGTGCTAAAGCTATATTTATCATGCCTCACTGTCCTGACTGGCATCATTGTAAGCATAGCTGCAATCTCTCCTTCATGAAGCAATACAGCTGTTTCATCGTTCTTATACCGATTGGAATAGTAGAAATCAATATAACTGACAGGGTCACCAAAACAAAGTTGCCATATCTCTTTTTGGCGATCTACGTCGCCTTTTTGAGCCAGTCTTATTTCTTGCATCTTAATTTTATTCTCCACCTTGTTCTTTACCCCTCAAAATAGGTTGCCATGTATTTTTCTTCCATTCTGTCCGGATGGTAGGATAATTTAGCCTTTCGTAGTCCTTCAACACCCATATCCTCCTCACGGTTTACATAAATCAGATTAGGATAATTCTTTTTAATTAACGAAGCAAATTCATGATTGATCATTTGATAGGCACCCACGATATTGCCAAAGGCCTTTTCAATATGTATGACATAGGTGTCTGAATTTAGTTTTTCTCCCATAGTGTAGGCGATCACCTTCCCCTCCACTCGAATAAGTCCACCCTCTAAACCCAGTTCTGGAAAATGATTAAAACAACGACGTACTGCACAGTTTTCCTTGTAAATACTACCTTCATCGCAAGGATTAATCTTACACCACTCTTGATTCATTTCCCAACACTCAGATAGATTATCTCGGTTGATTGGTTCAAAAAACCAATCATGATTCTCCTTCATAAATCGATTGAGATAATTCCGTTTGGAGTGAAGTGAATTTCCTGAAAGCGTAACAAGCTTGTCCAGGAAATAAACATAATCAAAGCTGTCCCGCATCTCTTTATATTCGAAATGCTCAGGATACTCGCGATTTATCATCAAAATATCTTCGGGCGAAATTCCAGCTAGTACAAATTCGTGCTTGCAGGAAACTGCGTCTTGTTTCATAACCTCAAATACAGACTTGAGATTCCCCGAACCTGCAGGATAAAAATAATAGGGGATATCATCAACAACCCCTTTGACTACAAGATAACCCGCTACCTGTGCAACACGATAGTTATAAATTTTCGACCAAGCAAATATGTTTGTAAAATTTTGATGACTGCCACGCATGTCAGCAATTGTGAGAAGGGGTTCTATCCATTTCTTATCGTGAAGTTCTATTTCTTTAAAGTCAATCATTTTTCTCCACCTAACCATTTTAGTTCTTTCTTATAGGATTTACTTTCGAAGCTTGCAAAATTCCTTGTCTAATTCTGAAAAAAATATCTATGTTTACGATAGAACTCTTAAGAACTTTCTCCATTCAAGACTTATCTTTAAGGTGGATTTTATCCATATACCTCAATTATAACTCCAATAAGCAAAAACATAACCTACCTTAATTTAGATTCCAACAGTTATGATTTGGTAGCAAGGTCACGATGAATACCACGAAATTCACATTTTTTCAATTGTTAGGCCCCATTTTATCTCAAGATCTTTGGCAAAAAATTAGCCGAAACGTTAAGTCCCGTAGATTGGCCTACCAAGGTCCTTCGCTCGATATTTAATGACTCTTAACAACGTGTTTATACGAACCCTTTACCTCCTTTGTGCAAAAACTTTACAGAAAAGGCCCCCCAACAAAAGGACGCCAGCGACAAGATTCGGAACGAGTCTATAAAGAAACTTTGGAACAAATGCCTTCTGGAGAGATGGATGACCTTTTTTATAGTAACGAGATCTTCTAAACATCCAGCCCATAACTCTAAAAAAATGTGGATAAGGACTAATACAATGCTCGGCAGCGATTCTGAAACATACTGCAAAAACAAGAGGCTAACGGTCTGTCAGCCTAATGTTACTAAATGATTTAATCTAGGTTCTTTTACTTCTGGACATGAATTGTACAGTTCTTCTGGAGGCTTTAGCAACTTTATGCTACTGAGCTAATTTAAACATTATTAAGCAGGCCTAAACTCAAACGGTCATTTATAATCAAAAGAGTGCTCTATTTTTCTTCCGACGCTCTAGCTATTGTAACTCTATTTCTACCAGTTCGCTTAGCCTCATAGAGTGCTGAGTCTGCCCTTTCTACTATTAAGTTTATATCATTAACAGAGTCTGGATAGATAGCAATACCAATAGAGACTGTGATGGAAATGGATCGACCGTCAATTAGATAGAACTTATGGTCTTGTACTGCCAACCTAATCCTCTCAGCAACTTCTATAACTTTATCTCTGGGACAATCCGTCATCAATACTGAAAATTCTTCTCCTCCATTTCGAGATACGACATCTGTATGACTACTTGAGCTTAATAAGATTTTACTTAAATCCTCAAGGACTTTGTCGCCATTTTGATGTCCATAAGTATCATTTACTTTCTTGAAAAAATCGATATCGATAAAAAGCATAGTTACTAGACTTTCACTTGTCAGTCCATTTATTATCTTATTTAACTCGATATCAAACTGTCTGACATTATTTAAACCTGTACGGTGATCCTTTGATGAATCGAGTTGATATTTTCTGTATATAAATTTCGATAAGTCAAGATATGAAATATAGAGATATATAAAGGTTGAAACTAGGCCGGTACAAAGCCAGTAAATAATGATTGTTTTGAATAACAAAACTCGGTCATTGATCAAAATAATAAATGCAATACTTGGAACTATTAATGTAAAAAGATACATAGTTAACCATTTCTTAAATTTACTCATGCCCAGATAAGAAGTATATCCGCAACCAAAACTAATGACAACTACTGGTATTGTAGCTATTATTGATTGATAAGTAAGACCTGCGTAAAGTAATCGAAAAACTCCAATTATAAGACCTGTTATAAGAGCAGATGTTAAGCCGCAGTATATTGCTGCTAACATTATTGCAATATTTCGAAAATCCATAATTACGCCTGGTAAAATTTGAATGCTGCTTGCCATAAGGATTATTCCCAAGATACCGGCTGTTAGGCTAAAAAATAGTCTTAATTCCAAAGGAGAGGTCGGTGATATGTCTTTATTTATTAGTATCTGGTTGCCTATACTTATCGCAGCAATAAGTATGGATGCATTAAAAAAAAGGTCTTTTAACATTTTATGAACTCCTATAGTTACGATATTAAAAAAGGAATATTAGTTCAAAACAAGCAGCAGTTTCTAATTATTTGTCGATGGAAAAATTATATCAATCGCGCAACAAAACCTAGTATAACATTTTCCAATTACAAAAATAAGGCCAAAATAATAAATTCTTACAATAAAGCTTCTATATAAAATGATGCATAAAAAAATCCTCGCTAGGAGGAGTAAAGGAGATGGAAGGATATATTTCCCATGTTTACTAGTTTCTCTAGAATATTGTTGAATTGTAACAATTTTAGTATGATTGTGCAGTGAAATCATCGTGAAATAGTATAAATAAATAGAACCAAAAACCTTATTTTATTTGATTAGCCTCACTTAATTCATCATGTTTTACTGGAAGCGTCACGATAAATGTGGCTCCTTTTCCCTCCTCTGAATTGACCTCAATAGTGCCATGGTGCTTATTTACAATAATGTCATAAGCTATAGCTAGACCTTGACCAGTGCCTTTACCCACTTCTTTAGTTGTAAAGAAAGGATCAAATATCTTTGAGATTATCGAATGAGGAATCCCTTTTCCAGTATCACTAAAAGTTATACAAATATTAGGTTCCTTATATTCTGTTTGAATTTGAATCATACCCTTAATAGTTGTACCGTTGTCAACTAGTTCTTTAATAGCTTGAGAAGAATTAATAATCATGTTAAGAGCGACCTGGTTAATTTGGTCAATAGCACAATAAACAAGGGGCAAGTTTATTTGCCTTACTCATATTTTCTTCAGATTGCTAACATACATCCTCGCACTCAATCTCAATTTGGGTTAACCTCGTTCTGTTAATGTGAAAGTTGAATCCCTCTTGTTAAAAAATTTGGGGAGGTATTTATACTTCGTACCCAAATAATATTTTGAAAGTGGCAACATGCTCAATAACTGCATCATTTTTATGGTTAACACAATAGTTAGCAAAAAGATTATTATGCTTGACACCAAGATACTTTTTACGGTATATACCTTGCATAATTCCATCGCCACAGCTTGGAGCACAATAACATGCCCCAAATAACAAGAATAAGAATATGTAGCTGCCTCTTTAATCTGACGATAAAGCTTTGGTTTTTGGCTTGAAATGTAGCATGATAAACTATAAAACACAAAGATTGACAAAATCATGAATGATACTTTTAGGAAACAGTATAGGTACCCACTCGAAATATTGTTATGTCCGGGAAGATGCGGGCTTATTTCAACGTAATAATTGTAGAGCATCAACGGTACGTAAGCTAGTAATATTTGTTTTTGACAACGCTGGAGCCACACCAACAAATGGGGATATCCGAAGATGACATACGCTCCAATAACAAAATATATCGACCACAATAAAGGCGTTCGATCAAGGAATTTCTGTTCATTAAACGTTGAGGTTCCAAATAAGACCTTGCCGATCAACTTCGTAATTCCATTATTTTCGAGCAATATTAAATAAAACACAAAATAAGTTACTAAAAAACCTACTTTGTAAAGCCTGGCCATCCGCAGTATTCGTTTAGTCAACCATAATATTAATGGAAAGAAGAGATAAATTCTTAAAACCATTGACATATACCATAGATGATACCTTCCGGTTCCGGCTGCTAGTTGTCCAATAAAATTGCCATAAGAAGGCTCGTCATATTGTTTGGCATCCAATATATTAATTATTGTCCAAACTACATACGGCAGAAAAATATAACAGATACGCTTTTTATAAAAAGTTAGGATATTCACTTTTTCCCCATGGTTATAGAATAGGCTGATCGCAGCAATCATAACAAACATAGGCACAGCAGATTGAGCAATGACGTAAAACAAGCTCAAGATTAGTGATTCAGCAAAGCCAGATCCTTCCCGCCAGGCAAACGCGCCAAAAACGTGCTGGGCTACAACGAATACAAAGCCAATCACTCTTAGGACGTCTAATTCTTTAATATGTTCTCTGTGCATATTTAACCCGCTTTCCTATAAAACCGGAGCCTACAGAGAGGCTCTTTCTGATTTTCATTTTTTAATATTGTCGTAGATGTTATTATTTTTTATAACCCACAAACGCTTTGGGATTGAGGGATATGCTACATCCCATTCCTAAAAGATACTTAATACACTTACAAAGTATTTTTACACATCAACCACGGATAGTGATTGGCTGACTGTCCTCGAGCCCAAAGACTCTTACAATATTGACATCTTAGTTTGAGAAAGACAAATCGTATATTACTTAAATATTTAGCCCTAACTTAAAACGAAGTCCTTCCTTTCTAGAATTTTCCGCAAGAAAAGTCCCCCATCCTTGATGAGGGAGTACGTTAGAATATGCCTATGATCCTAAACACTAATATGTATTACTTACCAAGGTTATCCATAAGATAACGTAAAACATTCTAGCCTATCGTATTAGAAAAAATATTAGTGTCACCACCAAGCCATTAGAAATTGCTGCGTCTACTACTCAGTGGTAATTGATGTAAGGTGATTGATTTGGAGAATACGTTCAATTTGAGTAAATAGACGGTGAATGAGGCCAAAATTACCGTTCGTAACTTTCATAATGCTTGCAAGCCCTCGTAATCGGAAAAGTCCTCTTGTTTAATGGAGATACCTAATTCATCCCATTTATATTCCAAAATATGGTTCTCTCTTACTGAGCATACTTCATATACTTCATATGTTTCATATTTTAAACTTTAAACTTAGTAATCGCCTTTTGCAAACTTTCTGACAGCTCTGCAAGATGACTTATAGAGGCAGTTACTTCTTGACTAGAAGCAGTCTGCACTTCTGTAGCTGAGGCAACTTCTTCAGTACCAATAGCATTCTTTTCAAATATGCTGGTAACATTATTTATGATTTCTTTTACCGATACTGCATTTTCATTAATGTTTTTTGTTTCATCCGCGACTTCTTTTATTTTATTTGCGACTTCAGAAATGGATTGTTGAATAAGATTGAACGATTCATCTGTTTGCTTAAGTGCAGTCGCTTGTTCATCAGCTAAGTGCTTTGTATTACTTACTTCAACCACTGCTTTATTAATATCCATTTGAACTTCTTTAATAAGAATATTTATCTTTTGGGTTGATTCTTCCGAAAGTTGCGCCAACTTTTTCACTTCATCTGCCACTACTGAGAAACCCCTACCAGCTTCACCTGCTCTGGCTGCTTCTATCGAAGCATTCAGGGCTAAAAGATTTATCTGCCCAGTAATCCCATTTATAAACTCTAGAACTTTACCAATCTTATCTGATTTCGTGGATAGGTCAGAAATAACTTTTGTAACATTTTGGGATGCATTTTTTGTTTTTGCCATTTTTTCATATTGGTCCTTAAGGCTTGCAGTTCCCATAGATACAGTTTCTATTGATTTATTGGCAAGTTCATCTATATAGAATGTATTTTCTGTTATTCGATTTAATCCTTCAACAACACCGTTAACAGAGTTATTGCTTTGTTCTGCAAGCACCGCCTGCTGAGACGCGCTTTCCGCCATATTAGCAATAGTACCTGAAATTTCTTCGGCTGCTCTACTGACTTCATCAGAAGTTTTCATTATTTCGTTAGATGAAGATGCTACAGTCACACTCGTCTCCTTTGCGTCAGTTATCAAGATTCTAATCTTATCAATAAAGTGATTGAATCGATCAATAAGTTGTCCAAGCTCATCCTTTTTATATATTTCACCTTGGATGGTAAGGTCTCCACCTTCTGCCCGTTCTAATAATGTTGTAAATTGTTCTATAAACTTTATGATTTCTCTATATGTAAATCTAATTAAGATTGTAAAGAAAACCGTTAAGAGTATACCGATAATAGCAATAGCCATCAGTCTTTGGTTAAAACCCCTAGCATCACTTTCGGACTGTTTTTCCATCTTTGTTGTCTCCAATTTTGCTCTATCTTGAATTTGTTTTACTAACGCATCCATATCATCAGTAGGTTTTCTGTCAACACCTTTAACCAGTCCATCTACAAGATGGTAACTTAACGGATTACTTTGGTCATAGCTTTTAAGAGCTGTATTGTATTTATCATATAGCTCTTTATGAGTAATTAATAATGCTTCAACAGAAGTTGTGTCTAATCCTTGTTTCACCATATCTCCCTTGAGTTTTTTTAGCTGAGTATCAACATTATCATTTTCTTGTTGAAATTGGGAGTAATATGTATTAAACGACGCGGGATCATTACCTCTTAATAACGTATCTTTCCATTCTTGAACTTGTTTCTTAAAATCTACTTGGGCTTGTCTAGCCTCATCAACCATATTAATAAAGCCAGCAGTTGTTTGTAGTCTAATTATCTCCTTCTCGTTTAAACTCTTAAACGTAAACCAAGAAAAGCCACAGACATAAATTATAAATACCAGAACAAATCCTATGAGTGCGTACAGTTTTGTACCTATCCCCTTGCTGCTTTTCATTTATACACCCCATTTTATAACTTTTTCCTAACTCCATCTTAAGACCCCTAAGATGTTTCCTTTTATATTTTCATTATCAAATCAAAATTCTACATTTTTCGCCAATATCCTTCTGGATCTTAGAAATTGAAATGAGCTACGAGATCATTTAATAATCTCCTAGCTCATTCTATTCTCACATTGCTTATGGATTCTAACACTTGTTTTACAGGAGGATATTGGTGAAATCGCTATACCTTTAGTAAAATGACCTTGATAATCACACTTTATGTCAGATTTACTGAACTATTGTCCGTTGTTTTTTATCTGGTTATTGTATAAATAAAGTAACTTTTCTGCAACTACCTTAGATTGTTCGGCCAGCTTGTGCACGTCCTCGGCCACAACGGCAATCCCTCTTCCTTGCTCCCCAGTCAGTGCTGCCTCGATCGCCACATTAAGAGCAAGCAAATTGGTCTGTGCAGCAATTGACATAATAATTCCCCCAATTCTCTTTGACCCCTAATCCAATTCATTACTCAAGCCCCTTAGACAAAGTTTCCAAATCAACCATATGAAATATCGATGAATAACATATTGATTTCACATAGACAGAATTCCAATCAAAATGCTATTCTTTACTCGTGATATAAATAATATTTAAGGCATGCTAAAAATAAAGAAAGTCAGGTGATGAAATCAAATTAATACTTTTAGACCCCTAATAACATTATAATTAAAAAAAGCTGTCTTTAAGACCGCTAAAAAATGTGACTATTTAAATAATAAGCCAGTAATCATGTGAAAAAAATAACTAATTATTATATTTTAAAATAACCACATCTTTGTCGAATGGTACTAGATTCATTCTATCCAGTATCTTAATCGGCCTTTAGTAGATTCATGCAGAAATAACTTTAATTATTGAAAGGTCGGGGATTTATGTCTACCTTAACAATCAATAGATTGCTTCCTTTCGTCGAAACAATGAGAAGCTATAAGAAGGAATATATCAAGAGGGATATTATTGCTGCCTTAACAGTCACAGTCGTGGGCATTCCACAGTACATGGCTTATGCACTGATTGCGGGTGTTAACCCGGTTTATGGCCTGTATTCGGGTATAATAGCCTGCATTATTGGTTCAGCATTTGGGTGCTCAAATCAACTGGTCACTGGTCCGACCAACGCTATATGTTTAATCACAGCAAGCGCTATGATTAGGTATATGGGACTTCCTAATGCTTATCAAATGCTTTTTCTAATGACGTTTCTCGTGGGCGTTCTACAAATAATTTATGGGGCCGTTAAGCTGGGTAAGATTATAGATTTCGTCTCTCATTCCGTATTAGTAGGTTTCACTGCCGGCGCAGGTGTGTTAATTGCGCTTGGCCAAGTGAATACACTTTTGAGCATAAATATCAAGAATTCGGCAGCTATGTCAACGATGGAAAAAATGTATTACATTGCAACCCATATAAACCAGACAAACATGTATGCTCTTGGCCTTGGAGTGTTGACGATGGCGATCATCGTAATTTGCAAAAAGATAAGTAAGAATCTTCCTGGAGCACTAATCGGGATTACGGTTCCAATCTTTTTTATCATTACGTTCGCTTTGGAAAAGAAAGGAGTAAAACTTACAGGTGCGATTCCTTCCTCCCTGCCCCCCTTCAAAATGGTACAATTTAGTCTTACTTCGATAAAGGATATGCTCAGCGGAGCTTTTGCCATTTCAATCATAGGATTGGTAGAAGCCATATCAATCTCAAAAGCAATAGCAACAAACACACGACAAAAAATCGATTCTAATCAGGAATTTATTGGACAAGGAATAGCAAATATCGTATCATCGTTCTTCCAGTGTTTCCCCTCATCCGGTTCCTTTTCGCGATCTGCGATCAATTATGTCAACGGAGCAGTCACTAGATTCTCCGGTATCCTGTCAGGGGTGTTTGTGGCTATAATTCTTCTATTCTTCGCCCCCTATGCAAAGTATATACCCAGCCCATGTCTTGCTGGAGTCCTCATAGTGACAGGATATGGCTTAATTGACAAAAAAGAAATAAAGAAAGTCATCAAAGCTGGTATATTAACTTCGGATTCAATAGCTATGTGGGTAACCTGTGTCTTAGTCATTGTATTACTAAATATTGACTATGCAATTTATGCCGGAATAGCCCTATCCATTGTTTTGTATTTAAAAGATACCAATAAAGCACCAATCAAATTTCTTATCCCATCACCGGGTGAGGGGGATCAAGTTGTTCTTCAAGAAGTTAAAGCGATCAAGGATAAGGTTGATGTTTTAGTTATTCAATTGGAAGGGAATCTTTACTTTGGCGGAGCAACTGACCTTGGAGAGAAGCTTGATAAAATACTTGATAAATCCAGGGCGTTTATTTTAAAAATGAAGTATGTTACTACGATTGATTTAACATCGCTGAGCACTTTGAAAGTGTTTATAAGGAATGTAAAGGAAGCTGGAGGAATTCTTATTATCAGTGGTGTAAGGCAAGAACTTAGTTCAATGCTTGAGAATACGAATGTTACTTCCGATATTGGAGCAGACAATATTTTCATCGAAGAGAATGAAATCTTTGCCTCATCTACTAGTTGCTTGGAAAGAGCAAGAGAAGCATTAAATGGAAATGGAAAAATTAATGCTAAAAAATCGGCAGGGCGGACAATAACGAACTATATTTCAGGGTTGAATGATGCTAGTTCTCTCTAAAAGTGCATATCTAACAGATTATTCATAATGTACCTGAAAATCTTGCTATTCCCATAAAGGGATCAGGGATCACTTTTGCTATCTAACGTAATTCAGATAGCTTCCCTTTGCTGCAGCTAAACAAAAAATTTCCAAGACATTAAAAGGACGGTTTTATTTTTCAATTTTAGTGCTTATAGACTTTTGCGAGTTTGAGCCGTTGCAGCAGTTCATCAATCGAGTGATAAATGAAAATGCCCGATATTTATCTTAAATACAGAAAAGGTGAATTTAATTGTCTAGCCTTATGAGTCGAAATTATATTTCGCAAACTGAAAAAGCCAAGCGTGAAGCAGGAGATAAAAACTATCCAATCTGGCTAGTGGTAAATCCAAAATATCCTGCAGTTCGCCACCAAATTTGGACCCCAGTACTTTCCGAAATACAGGACAAAGTATATAGAAGAATTCAAAATAGAATTGATACAACGAATTTATATATCAGGAACGCAGTCATTGATAGCGGAATTGTGCCCAATACTATGAATTGGTGGGGTATTGAAGTCGGTGAAGAAATTAAGCTATTCCGAGAAATTGTCTTAGAATACAAACCAAAAATAATTATCTCGTTTGGGGCTTTTCCCTATGAATTCTTACGGCGCGTCTTCAAAGTTAAGCCGGAGAAGGGTCCTGTTTATTGGGGGAATGCTATCTTAGGTGATATGTTTGGCAAAGCAATTCAGAACTTTGATATCAATAAAACCAATCGTCTTCCTTTACTTCACAGAATTAATTCTGGTGAAAAATTTTTCGAAAATCAAAATTTTGAGAGCGAAAATTACTTTCAATATGTTGGAACAAAAATCGCTGAGAAAATACTTGAGCATAAGAATGATTTGAAGATTTGGATTGATTAGTTATGTAATATTTCGAATATCATGGCAGAGTTTGTCAAGAGAATCCAAAATAAACCCTTACGGAGTTAGCTAAGCGAACTCCCCCAAAAGTGTATTAACCCTGAAAAATGGACATTGAGCAAAAAAGCCTCCTGTCGTAGGGAAGAAACTACGATAGGAGGTTCTTCAATGTAGGGAAAAATCGGAATGAAACGGTTCTAGTTTAGATTAAACACGCTTATCACTTGCGTCCACCATAATGTCTTTTCGTGCAAAATTTCTAGATTCCTGGAGGATATATTCTGCAATTTGTCGAATTAAACAAGTGCAGAATAATATTAGGGAGAAGATGAAGCCAACATGATAGGCGTTAAAACAAGTTCGCGGGGGCTTGTTTCCAGCAAACTCTTATTAAACTATTTTCGACTTGGTTTATTACTATTTGTTATTGTTATTGGCCTTGCCTTTAAAGTATTTAATCATAAAACTAGCACTATACCTAATAATCCTCAACCAGTAAACATATCAGCTAATATGGCTTTGAATAACAAAGGTTCCGAATCCATGGATCAACTTAGCCCCTCCATGACTTCGACGGAGCCAATTAAAGTGATATACGAACTCCCTGTAAACCAACCAGTCGTATATATCACGATTGATGACGGCTGGTATCCTAACCAAGATGTCTTAAAGCTTATGAAACAATATCATCTGCCAGTAACTACTTATCTTATAGAACAGGCTGCCGAAAAGCATCCTGATTTTTGGCACGAATTCGTAACTGCTGGCGGGCATATTGAAGACCATACATTTAGCCACCCTTTTCTGACTCATTTATCCCGGGTTGATCAAATAAGCCAAATTTCTCAACCTATTGGTTATTTCCGCCAGTACGGTTCACCACCAGATGAGTTGCGACCACCATACGGGGATTTCAATTCCGAAGTCGGACAAGCTGCAAAAGATTCCGGGATAAAACATATCGTAATGTGGGATGCAGAAATGAAAAACTCCACGTTTAGTACAAGAAGCGGCCAGAGACTAAAATCCGGAGATATTATTCTTTTGCATTGGGAACCGGGACTCGATCAGGAACTTTTAAAGTTGCTGACCATCATTCAAAAACAAAATTTAGGTATAGCTGACTTAACTAAAGCTCTGAATGGGGAGCCCCTAAGTATATCCTGGTTGAAAACTCCTATTCCGGCCTACAAACCTGCATCACCAAGTACTACCAGAACAACAGGTACATCTGGAAAAACTGTCGCGTCTGGAACTAAAAGCACCTTAGGTAAGATTGTTCCTAAAAATAAAAGCTAACCATAAGAATTAAGGATGGTTACTAAGATTCACTCTGACTCTCAATCCCCAAATTTCTAAGGAACTCTTTATAAAGTTCCTTAGAAATTGTTTCAGGGTATATCCGCTTTTGTAGTCAATCTCAACATCAAATTAGGCCTTATGGCCTCAGATCAGATCTAACCTAATAAATTTTCCCAAATTAACTGACTTTTTTAACTCAAAATTTTCGTGAGTGATTTTAGAGACTTTCCAAGGAATGCATGTATAACCAACAACCTACTAATGTAAATGAAGTTGTTAGTATGTTATTCTTGATCATGTTCCCTCAAGGACAAATTAAATTCTTGGAGGTTTAACATGATGAAGAAAATCACAACATTAATTATATCAATCTTAATGAGTGTTTTATGTTTTGTTCCGGTTGCAAATGCATCTACAAGTATTCGTTCCGAAGAAATACATCGAGTTATAGTAAAATCCGAAAGTTATATCGGAACCAGATATGTTTTAGGTGGGACAAGCTATCGAGGTATTGATTGTTCTGGACTAACGATGAACGCTTATAAGGCAGCAGGGATTTATCTCCCACGTACTAGTACCAGCCAGTATAAAATAGGAACTTATGTCCCAGCAAGTCGACTTGCACCAGGCGATCTAGTTTTCTTCAGCTTTAATTCACAGCATACTGTAACTCATGTTGGTATCTATCTCGGCAACGGTAAATTCATTAATGCCACCAGTCACAGGGGTGTAACAATTAGTAGCTTCAGTTCATATTGGTGGAAAGCATATGTCGGTGCTAAAAAAGTGATAAGATAAAACTAATTGTAAGTAGGGTCCAATTTCCGGACCCTACTTATTTTTCAGGCGGGCTCATTGATACAAACCGTATTTAATGTTATGCGATTTAATCCTTGAACAACCATCCTTAACAGAGTTATTACTTTGCTCCGTCAGTTCTGCCGGCTGTGATGCGCTTTCCGCGACATTAGCAATTGTACCTATAATTTCTTCAGTTGCTCTACTTACTTTCAAAATATGTCCAATAAAATCTACATATGTAAAAAACAAACTAATCAGTCCAGCTTAGCCTAGCCGATTAAAAATGTCCAACCTTTTTAAAAGCCTCGTTCACCAAAAAACTCATCATCTCTAGGCTCTATTGGATCTTTCTTCATTGCCCAGTCAATTCAAGCTGCATTTTCGTCGTCCATCCCGTCTTAACTGTAAGTAGACACCAAGATTCGGAAGCAGCTTGACCAGGTAAGTTTAAATTGGAACATCTTCACCGCTTAAGAAACGCTGGATGTAGTCATCGAAACCTTGTCCGAAAAGAATTTGATGCCTTGAGTAAACTTCAGATGAAATGACCTCCTTTAATGTAGCAGAATTCTAGTCTTATAAATTTCTTGACATTTCCGAAGCAGGAAACATCCAATAATTTATCGAATATCCACCACTATCTACTTTGAAAGGACAAGATATATGAATGATGAAGCTCTAAATCAAATATTGATCGCCTTTGATACGTTTAAACCATATTTTCTAAATCTTTTTGATGAGGATGTTATTATTTCGATAATCGACCATCAAAAATTTCTAAAAACGATTCCTAATCCTAACTTCCCTATATCTATAAAAGATGGAGATCCATTTACCCAAAGACATCGTGGAATTATCGACTCTATGAACTCTGGAAAGATAACGAACCAGATTATCCCCAAAGAAGCCTTCGGCTTTCCTTGTAGGTCTATAGTTATTCCGCTTAAAGACGAGGATGGAGCTATTATTGGCGCTATTACAGTTTTAAGCAGTTTAAAAAAACAGGGTGAGATATTAGATGTATCTAAGGAATTAGCCAACACTTCGAATCAAATTACAAATGCCCTGCTTCAACTGACCAAGGCTTCTCAAACCTTGGCTGCAACCAATTCGAACATTTTAGACAATGCAAATGCCACCGCGGAAGAAACTAAGAAAACAGACCATGTGATCCAATTCATTAAAAATATTGCCACTCAAACAAACCTCTTGGGATTGAATGCTTCTATTGAATCGGCTAGGGCCGGTGAGAATGGTAGAGGTTTTGGAGTGGTCGCGGATGAAATACGGAAACTATCGATCTCCAGTAGCGAGTCGATTAAAAAGGTTGAAGATGTTCTCATCAACATCCAAAAATCTGTGCTACAGATTGACAAAAACATTGAAGAGTCAAATGCGATTTCTCAAGAACAAACGACTATGTTAGAAGAGATTGATGCCGCAATGGAAAATTTAAACGCGACAGCTAAGAAATTAGCCGAAATGTCAGGCAGTTTCTAATCTAAGTTACGGATTAAAAGCCCTTGTTTATCGTAGATGCTACCACCATCGTCTTGATGCCTTAGCGCTCTATCCAAGGCCATAATCAGCACAACAGCACCGTCAATATGTATTGAGCCCCTATAAATGGACATTGAGTAAAAAAGCCTTATTAATTTCCCCTGTCTACATGACAGGAGGCAGTTCAGTGAGGAGGGACTACTTTCCTTATTTCTTAGAGCATCAAAACGACTAACGTCGCAAATGCAATCATTAGCGAGAGCGTTTGATATACGCTCATAGGCCTCACCCCCCAAAACTTATCTGGAAGAGAAAGATACAAACCGTTTTAATATACGGTCTGTATCTTTTTTTATATAAAAAACGTAGAGCTTTTAATCATGAGATGGAAAAAATTTTTAGGTTAAAAAGTATCAAGTATGTGATACACTTAAACTCCATTTGTGTAAAAGTGAGCAAAAATAACCATAACAGGAGGCCGAGATGAAGCATTGTAACTTTATTCGTTTAGCTATTGTACCCCTATTAGTAACAATTATAATTGCAACAACAGTAACTCCATCTCTGGCTGATGTTAGCATCAATCCTCGCCTTTATGGTTCAGATCAATACGAAACCTCAACGGCCATAGCGAACCAGTTTTCCAATCAAACGGTTAGTAATGTCGTTTTAGCATCAGGAAACGGCTTCCCTGATGCACTGTCGGCCAGTGTCTTGGCTCATAAATTAAATGCACCAATCTTATTGGTCAATAGTCATACCCAAACTTCTGCGAATGCTTTGAGTTATATTGGAACCCATTTACAAGCAAATGGTACGGTTTACATCATCGGTGGACAAGCTATTATCGGTCCTGACTTTGACACCAATTTAACTAACAAAGGTTACAGTGTAAAACGGCTTGGCGGTATAGATAGGTATGACACCAACCTACTAACCGTTAATGAATTAAACACAACAAGTGACACAGTTTTTATTGCCAATGGTGAAAATTTCCCCGATGCATTGGGCATTGCTAGTTTTGCAAGTCATACTAATTCACCCATTCTATTGACTCAAACCGCTGCTTTATCAATAGAAGTACAAGAATACCTCAAGAGCAAACAACCAAACCAGATTTATATTTCTGGAGGTACTGCTGTTGTATCAAGTGAAGTTGAAAATGAAATCAAATCTCTTTTACCTAAAACGAGTAAAATTACACGATTTGCAGGCCAAACAAGATTTGATACAGCTTCACTAGAGTATAGCCAATTGGCTACAAACCCAAAGAATATCTATATTGCATCAGGCTTAAGTTATCCAGATGCTTTGTCGGGTACAATTTTAGCAGGCACTAATGGTGACCCTATTCTACTGGTTGACCCCACTTCACCATTAGTGCCTGATAGTATTGCAGCGTATTTATCACAGCTGCATAACGATGGTGCAAATCCAATCATTACCGCCCTCGGAGGTTCGGTTGTAGTACCAGATGAGGTCGTCAACAATGTTGCCAATCTTTTAAACGGCCAAATCCAGTCGCCTTTATTTAATATCACAACGGTTGACCCCAGGTTGAATTTTGGCGGTTTACCCATCTATGCGTTACCCAATAAAAACTATTGGTTCAATATTAACACTTACAAATATATCTATTCGTATAGTAGTTTTCATTCATCAGTAGAATACAAATTGTATTACTACATGCTCAATCAAGATAACGAGGTGTCTGTTCACAACAGAGCCTTAGCGCTCCATGGCGGGATAACCAGCAATAACTGTGTCTATTTTCAATCCGAAGCCCTGAGAAGAATAGGCTTTAATATTAGCGATTCGATGGCAAACACCATCCAATTTAGCAATTTGCTAACGCAATTAAAATTCAAAAAAGATACTAACGTCGGGAATCTAAGGCCGGGGGACATTGTTTTCACTCAAGGGTTGACCCATACCTATTTGTTCATGGGCTGGGTT
Source organism: Desulfosporosinus paludis (assembly GCF_045689965.1). Classification (NCBI taxonomy): domain Bacteria; kingdom Bacillati; phylum Bacillota; class Clostridia; order Eubacteriales; family Desulfitobacteriaceae; genus Desulfosporosinus; species Desulfosporosinus paludis. The sequence goes on along the minus strand of NZ_CP144211.1, from coordinate 4,260,202 downwards.
AATCCAGGAAAAAACGATTACGCGTACGTCGTCGATAATCAGGCTCGTTCCTTTGGCGGTCAAGTCTTACACGTGAGAAGTATAACAGACGATCCTGTGCAACACACTGATGGCATGGCATTCTTCATGTATTTTTAAAGATAATAAACGAAAACCTTTCAGAGGGTGTTCGTCGCTTTTACGCGAGCTTGATGATTGATTTTATCAAGCTCCTTTTCTTTAGTGAGTATAGGGTATGAAATCCTGCCGGTTTTTTGCAAATGAAATTTCCCCGCTTTTGCAAGCTGAGTACTGGAAAATATGCCAGAAATATACAGCGGCATAATCATCCATATTTTAAAAACCATCTCAAGGATCCTCTATCGCTCACCCTGCGGGCCAGTCCTTGACATAGTTTTAAAATATGATTGCTTTAAACACAGATAGAAACTGGCTCCCAAGCCGAAAAGTAGGTTCAAAAATTCCAGAGATGACCTTTAATAATCCGAAATAATGGATCAATCTGCTCCGGTGTATAAAGCTGGGGAGGCCTACCAATTTACTACTTATTGTTTAGTCTATAACTGCATTATCCTACACCGGGTCACAATAAGAACGTTGTAAATTAAGCCGTTTCAATAACATTCTACATTTCTATGTTTAATAAGCAACTCCATTTTTTACATAATTTCTATATGCACTAAATTATTTTTGAGTTCTATATAAAAATACTATATCAATAAAATCATTAGGGTGTTCATCATATAATTGTTGTAATAAGTTTAAATCTCCATTTTCATTATTTACAATACTCCACATGGAATCATATGCTTCTGATTGTTTTTCCATTAAAACAGTCCCTAAATATTTACTCAAAACAGAAGTGCTTATTATGCTTTTTTGTACTTTGGTCATGTAAAAAGACTTATCATAATTTTGATTAGATTGACCCTTAGCAAAAACAATTCTTTCGTCTAGCCATCGTTTATGGGCAGCTTCAATAGCAGCTTTTTTTCTTCTTCCTGTTTTTTCATTTCTGCACTAATATTTTCAGCTTCATCAGCTATTTGCTTGGCTGTCGTTGATTTTTCCTGTTCCTCTAATGCCTTTTGATATTCTTCCATAGAACTAAATCCTTTATCTTCTAAGAACTCTAGCTCTGCTTCTTTTGCATCTTGTACACTGTGATCAACTACTGATTGAATGGCTGTATTATTTGCTTCCATTTTTGTAAGATCAGATTTCAATTCGTCCACTTTTGTTTTAAATGCACTCAGTTTTTCAGCGGCATTTCCATCACTGCCATTATCTCCGGTAATAACGTCATAGCTATATTGTTCTAATGTTTTATAGGCTTCAGTACCACAATTATATGTATCCATAATTTTGGATACTTCTTCTTTTCCAGAAGTAAAGCTATCAAAATATCCGGGTTTGCATATGTTTTCTTTTGCAACCTTCATTAAATCAATCTGTGCTTTTCCATTTTTCATTGAGTCATATGCAGTCTTCAAATTGTCATAAGCTTTTTCAAATTTTGTTGTATACTCTGTTAAGAATTTGTATAATTCCGTATTCGCTTGGTTTATTTCAGTGGCATTAAATCCATTATTTTCTGTAATAATAGAGTAATTATAGCTCTTTGAAAAATCCTCGTTAAACGTTGTCACTGCATCATTCAGCTCTTTTGTAGCTTCATTTATTTGGGTTACATCATTTATACTTTTGTAAAAGCTATACCAGTTCACTTTTTCGACAACGGACTTCAAAGCTTCACAGCTCTTCTGTAAATATAATTTACTATCACCAGAGTTTTCTATAGGTGTAATATCTGATATTTCACTACTAGTGTTAGAAATTTTATCTTTTAATACATCGGCTTGATCACTAATTATTTTGTCAGGTTTATCATCAGCCATTCCTTTTAAGATGTTAAATTCCTTATTATAGTCTGCTAATTTATCAACATATTGTTTATAGGTTCTATTGTATTTTTGATCAGTAGTATAAGAATCCCATTCTTTACGTTTTTCTTCTGCTTGTTTCGCCAGAATTCTTAAAGTTGCTTGGTTAATAATCCACTGATCATAGTTTATATTCCCTGTGCTGTTATCTACAACATTACTAGCTTTGTCTGGATCACTACCTAAATCACTCAAAGTTTTATCAGTAACTACTGCAGTTCCACCCAATACTCTTATACTCTTGATTAACGATGATTTATCAAATATCAATTTATTTGTCCCATAACTAGGCGTTGTTATAATCAAAATAATAGGTGAGGATGTATTAGGGGCAAGGGCTGCACCCGCTAGAGCATCTGGGAAGTTTTCTCCTGTTGCTAAATAAACATTCGAAAAATCAATATCCGAAGAAAATTTATTGATAATATTTACATTTCGGTCATATCTATCTGACCCATTTATTATTTCTGGGTTTGGGAGCTGAGCAACAACGTTACTGTCAATAATGTCAGAACCACCAACTACATAGGTTTTTGCAATATTTTTTTCCGATAGGTAATTTTTAACTGAGTCAGGGAGATAATCCTTTGCAACTAGTAGTATGGGTATGCCCTTCTTTGCCGCAATAGGTGCGACACTTAATGCATCAGGAAAATCTTCGCCTGTTACTATAAAAGCTTCACTACAGGATCCTAACTTTTGGGCTACACATACTGATGTTTCAAATCTGTCATATCCGGCAATCCGTTCGACAGTAATACCCATACTAATTAGTTTGTCGGCCACGTTGCCTGAAACGACTCCAGTTCCTCCCACGATATAGACCTGCTTTGTACCAAGGCGTATTATTTCGTTTGCAGTATTTGAATCCAATTCGTTTCTTGGGGTAAGAAGGATCGGTGCACTCATTTTTTTCGCCAGTGACGCTGCACTAAGTGCATCTGGAAAATTCTCGCCATATGCAAGAATCAGAGAATTGGATCCTGTCGGCCAACCATTCTTTGAAACTTCTACAGCAGTCTGATAACGATCATTTCCCGCCATTCTAAATGTTGAATTTGCAGATACATCTGCCTTTGAGATTAATGGGGGGCTAAAAGCAAAAGACAAGCTAATTATTAGCAATAATATGCCTAGACGTTTAACCATTTTTCGCATTAGATCACCAGCTTCCTCTTAAAATTACGAAATGAATTAAATCTTAGTGAGTGTTCACTGTTAAGTTTTTGTCCTCAATCTTTTCCAGCATTTTACGCAAACCCGTCCTCTTCTCAAATTATTCAAATTTATAGCCGCAATTCTTACAATAAACAATCTCGACCAAACTTTTCATGCCCACACTCTGAGCGAAACTTATTGTTACCGTTCGGTTAACCGAGGTGGAGGAATAGACGTTATTGCACCGGTCTGGGATACAGCAATCCATAGTCATTATCTTGTTGCTTTAATAGTAAATCGGAGATATGCATATGCATACCAGAAAGAAATATTTAAGTCATTCATTAGATTCAACAATGTTTTGGTCAGATCTTTATTGGTTCTTCCAATCATTAAAGGTCTTCAATACCTATTACATTATTTCATCCTTTTCGATGAACCAGATAGGGTGAGTGTATTTCCATTTATGGTACCTTTAGTAGAATACACCTCGAAATCCATTTTTATATTGTTTCCATTAATAGTATAGGTTCCGCTGTAACTGCCAGACGGACTTCCGAAATAACTTTTCCTCCAGATATTAATTTAATATACTTTGTCCTATCCTTCTCATTTATAAATTTTCCCGCTCCTGTAGCTCACGTCCTACCAGAGTACTTGCCATAAGCAAAATAGAATAAAAGAAAACGATCGTTTTAGTTTAACTCCTCCAACCATAATTCTTACTATTGTTATATTTTACAACATAAACGTTGCCGATCTTGTCATATTATGTATTAGGATTAGTTTTTTGTATCCACTACAATAAACCATTCCACACCTTATGCTATATCTCCATAAACTTACTATACAAATGCCCGTCAAAGGAATTTTAACCTCATCTGGCGTCTCACTTTGGCATTCATCTCCATATCACCCATACTTCAACCCCTTCACTGATTCAAGCTCCACCTTCACTTAATGCATCGGCAGAGTTCGTTAAGGTGCCAATGTCCGGATTATAGTCTGTTTATTCTGCTTGCCAAGCGCATCTTCGGAAACAGTCGCATAATTTCCTTTACTGTCATAGGTGTACATTGATGTGTTACGGGTTACTAGCTTAACGTTGTCAAAGTAGGCTGTCCCAATGCCACTCCTAATCACCCAAACTCTAGCATAACAAGCCCCCGTTGGGGCTGTGGCTACACAAGTAAGCCTTGTGAAATCTTGTGTCTCGTGTCATACCCGGTTTGAACTGGTGATGAATTCAACTTCGCATAAGTGAGTCATAAATCAATACTAAAATATTAGCGTTCACCCTGGAATAGACCATACCCTTTGCGAGGGAATCTTCATGGTGCGAAAAGTTGGATAAATGATCAATGAAAAGAATTGAAGGGAGAAACTCCTAGTCCCAAAGATATGAAGATTTAAGGTTCCCTTGAATCCGATAAGGAAGATCATGACAATAGTACCAGCAGTCTATAATCCACAAGATTTTATCCAATTAAACAGACGCGACTTCTAATAACTCCGTTGGTATTTGAACAAGGACTCAGCCCGAATAAGTGTAACTATAAAAATAAAGGAGTTTAGTAGATAACCTCGAATTTCTACCACTTATAAAAAAGAAATTTCAAAGGAGAGATTTCCAACAAAAAATGAGAGTGATAATCACAAATTGTATCAGACTTGCTGAACTATTATCCTTAAAATTGAAATGCCAATTATCACTCTGATAGTCGGTAGAGAAACAGAGGTATTATTATGAAAAGTGTCTTGAATGAAAAAATGCATGAAAGTAGGGCATTTTCTCCCATTCTTTCTAGAAAACAATTAAGCGCAAATATAGCCATGATTGCTGTAATAATATTTTGGGGAATTTCTTATGTTAGCATTAAGGTAACGGTCGTGGAAATTCCCCCTATCACGATGGCACTTATCCGTTTCGCGATAGCCTCCATCATGTTAAGAATTATTCTTCGCAAGGTTGAACCCCAGACAAAACTGGATAAATCGGATCTTCCGAAAATGATTTTAGGAGGGATTTTGGGCATTACCCTATATTTTATCTTTGAAAATATTGGAGTTAAAATGTCCTCAGCAACTAATGCTTCACTGATTGTTTCAGTCGTACCAATTATTACGATTGTACTGGATGTATTACTCTTTCATAGCAGAATATCGTTAATGAAGATATTAGGAATTGTGATAGCCGTTTTAGGCTCATATTTGGCCGTTACTGCTAATGGAAAGGTCGAACTAAATTCTGTCCATTTTTTAGGGAATATATTAATGCTTTGTGCGATGCTATCATGGGCATTTTTTACTTTGGTAAATAAATCTCTTCAGGTGAAATATTCCGGATTATTTTTAACTACTTACCAAACTATTTTTGCAACCTTATCTTTCATTCCTCTCTCACTATTTGAGTACAAAGAATGGAAGCTGTTTTCTCTAACAGCCTTAGGAAATATTCTATTTTTGGCTGTTTTTTGTTCATTTGGAGGCTATTTATTATATACATTCGCTTTAAAGCATTTAGATGTGACCTTAACAACAATTTATTTAAATCTGATCCCTGTTGTGGGAGTGCTCAGTGGTTACCTCATTTTGAATGAACGTGTTTTACCGATTCAGCTTGTTGGTGGTATAATCACTCTTCTTGCAATAGTAATCATCAATTTCGAATTTATCATCCAACGGCGTAATTTATAAAATTTTACATTTGAAAAACCGGAGCGCCAAAACGCTCCAGTGGGTAATATTTCATTAAAGACGCTCTGGCATCGATAGAGAATCATCCAATTTCTAACCAACTTTTCGTCAGACATCTGACAGACTTGCTCTACCTTAAAGACTGCACTTTCTTTTTTGAGCCGGATCGGCGTTAACCAGCCGTTCTCTTTAAACCATGCGATCATCTCGATTGGCAGCATCATAATCTTCATACCCTACTCCTCTAAGCAACCTTTTGACTATCGGCCAAATCGAGAAGAAGCTATCAAATTGTCCTATGAAATAGGACCAACAAAAGCCTCGGACCAATTGGGCGTACCTATTACTACGCTTTACACCTGGCGCAACAAATTAAAGAAACATGGTAATATGGCCTTTGTAGGTAGCGGACATCAGCGTTTAGATTCTAAAACAGCAGAAGTCAAAGCATTGGAAAAGAAACTCAAAGAGTTTGAATCGGCTAATGATATTCTGAAAAAAGCACTAGGTTTTTTCGCAGAGAACCGAAAGACCATACATTTAACTGCTTTCATGCTCATAGCTTCGGTTTTATACTTGTAGATTTTTTCTTTCTTTAACGTAGAAAAAATGATTTCATCAGCGCGTTATCGAAACATTTTCCTGCATTACTCATACTTTGCATTGCTTTATACCTACTACTCCTCTCTAAAAAGCAAAGAAAAACAGCCTAAAATTTTCATTTTTAGACTGCTTTTCTTTGCTTTTTAGATCGTGGCCGTCGCACTTCACAGACAAGATGGACATTTCGCTACATTTTTCTCATAGTTAGGTAGTTGGGTTCTAATTAACTATCTAAAGTTTGAAATCCCCTTAAGTTGATTGAACCTTTCATCATCTAACTTCATACCTTCTAAAGAATATTCTTTACCTAAGTAGGTGTATTTTTGCTGACCTAGCCGATGATATGGCAAAAGTTCATAGCGAACATTAGGACGATCTTTTATAAAATCAACGATGGCTTGTATATCCTCTTGCGTATCGTTGAATCCAGGGATAACTGGTGTTCGAATAAGTTTCGGCAAGTTAGGAAATTTCTCGCATAGATTTGTAAAGTTTTCCAGGATGAGTTCACTCGAAACGTTCGTAAACGCCTTGTGTTTTTCTGAATCAATACACTTAATATCCATAATCAAGGAATTAAGATGTTGGCATACCCTTTCAAGTTGTGACCAATCCGCGTAGCCACAAGTTTCTATCGTCGTATTTATTCTTCTGCGATGAGCAACTTTTAGAACCTCAGTAACAAATTCAGCTTGCATCAGAGGTTCCCCACCACTAAAGGTTAACCCGCCGCCTGACCGTGAATAAAAAGCACTATCTTTCTCCACTGCTTGAATAATATCTTCAATACTCGTTTGTTTTCCAAAGACTTCGAGCGCTTTAGAGGGACAGGCATCCGTACATAGCAAACATTCCTTACAAAGTTGACGGTCAATTGCTATCTTGTCATTTTCATCTTGATCTTGCTTGACTGCTCCATAGATACACACTTCAGCACATCTTAAACAACTATTGATTCCTATACACTTGTTGGGGTTATAGCCTAATTCAGGGTTCGGCTGCTGAGATTCTGGGTTACTACACCACTTACATCTTAAAGGACATCCCTTTAAGAAAACGATAGTTCTTATACCAGGACCATCATGGACTGAATAATGTTGGATATTAAACACATACCCATAGTTTTTTGGGTCAAATAAAATCATTTCCCCCATAGTTGCCTCCTAACTACGATGAATGTAAGCCCTGCTTAGGAAAGCAGGACTTTCAAGGATTCATTTAGATCGTACTATGCTCCGTTCTTGCGATGATGTCATCTTGTAAATCAGGGGACAACTCGACAAAGTAGGCACTATATCCAGCAACCCGTACGATCAGTCCACGGTATTTTGAAGGATCCTTTTTAGCAGCAATCAACGTCTCTCTGTTAACAATGTTGAATTGTATATGCCACAATTTTAAATCGCACCAAGTCCGGATAAAGGAGACTAACTTCTCAGTCCCTTCTTCTCCAGTTACACACGATGGGCTTAACTTGATGTTCAATAATCTAGCCGCCCGATCTCTGAAGTTATAGTTCTTTGAGTTGAAGTTTGACATGAGAACGGCTGTAGGACCATTGATATCTGCACCATGGGATGCAGAAGATCCATCAGAAAGAGGGGTCCATGCTTTTCTGCCATTCGGTGTAGCACTAACGACTTTGCCGAAGGGAACGTGAGAAGTGAAAGGTACAAGCCTTAGATCCAGATGAACTCCAAGCTCTTTTGAGTATTTCTTTGTGAATTTCAGGGCCTCTCTGTCGACATCTTTAGCAATAGTATCGGTGTAAGAATCGTTGTTGCCATATTTAGGGGCATTCATGACCATCTCGCGAAGCGCTTCGTAGCCTTCAAAGTTACTCTTCATGGCTGCAATGAGTTCGGACATGCTTAATTTTTTATCTTCAAAGACCAGTTTCTTAACAGCCGCTAGAGAGTCGACAACCGTACCATATCCCATTAATTCGAAGTAACCTAGATCAATGCCGCCTTCGATTACTGGAGTATGCAGATCCTTACAGGTCTCCATGCAAAGGTCATGCATCAAAGAACCGAGCGGGGTAGCAAAATGATAGGGCCGCATATTGATAATAATGTGCTGTTGGATGAAAGCATGTTTCAGGAAGTTCGTTTGTTGAGCAAGATAAGCATTCCAGAACTCATCCCAAGTTTTGAAGCTACTTGGATCTCCAGTTTGAAGACCAATAATATCATCCCCAAATTTGAGCATTTTGCCATTGTAAAGCGTTAACTCTACGGTTGCGGCAAAATTCACATATGGGTTACCGCTAGTATAGGTATCGCGATTTGGCATCCTACATTCCGCACAACCTGACACCGCATAGTCATAAGCTTCTTCGAAGCAGGCACCCTTAGCAAGTAAGAGCGGTACAACTTCTTCGTCGTTGATGAGTTTAGGGAAACCGGTTCCTTCTTTAATGGTTTCCGCCACTTCAAAGAGATACCGTTCTGGAGCACGAGAATGGATCCGAGCAGCAAGGTCGGGATAATTGAGAGGGAATTCCTGCTTGGAGTTTAAGAAGATATACGTCAGGTCATTGGTAGCATCCCTACCGTCCGAGGTTTGACCACCGACGGTTACGGCTTCCCAGTGGGCATACCCTTCATTGAAAGCGCCACCTGTTGGAGAAAGATAGAGATCGATGAACTGAGCCATAGCGACCCACATGCATTCGAGTAATTCAGTCGCTTGCTCTTCATTGATACGGCCTTCTTCAAGATCTTTCTTATAATAAGGATACAAATATTGATCCATCCGACCGTTAGAAATAATCGTACCAGTTTTTTGTTCAATTCTCGAGAACATTTGCGTGAACCACTGGGATTGAACTGCTTCACGGAAATCACGAGCAGGGTTTTCCGGGACCCATTCGCATCTTTGGGCAATATCCTGTAATTCTTTTTCCCTTTTAGGGTCTGTTTCTTTTTGAGCCATCTCAGCGGCTAACTTCGCATGTCTCTTAGCCCAAAGAACGATAGCATCACAGGTGATAAGGACAGCTTCTAGAAAGGGCTTTTTCTCCATATTATCGACTGGGCTCATCGAATCAAGGCCTTCAAGCTTTTTCTGAGCTTCTTCTTTGATTCCTTTAAAACCTCTTTTTAGTATCTTTTCATAATCATGAACCCACTGGATAGAGGAACGGAAGGTAGCTGTTTCATTCACGAGAAATCTCGAATTCAAAGTGTTCTCAGGATCATATGTTAATTTAAGAGTATCTTCCGGGAGAGCTTTTGCCAAATTTTCATGAAATGTTTTGCCCTTCCAATACGGGGCAATTTCTTTAATAATAACCTGTGCATCCTCTGGAGTGATGTCAAAAGGAGACTCGACCCGGTTCGGGAGTTGTTCAATAGCGGCATCCAAGAAATCCCCGTCCAATTCAGGAAAGAGAATCCCATAGCGCCCTTGATAGCCAGCTCTTCCGACTAGAAGTTGATAATCATCAATGTAGACAGTGATATTTTCTGCAATGTGTTTTAAAGCTTTGGCCCATCTTAACACGAGGGGCTGACCTTCCGTCTCCATAAAAGATTGCGTGAAATATTTAGCTCTTTCTACGTCAATTTTAGGGCGCAGGTTTTGAAAACTCGTTAATATTTCAAAGACTCTTTCGCGGCCTGCGAAATCTTTCTTACCCAATTGTTCCTCTTGGATTCTTTGTTCATGCGGGGATAAACAACATGTCGTAGTCATATTTGTCAGTTTCTCCTTTCAAGTAGTTAAAATTTACGGTTAATATACTATTGCTTGCCTTCTCAAATCTTAGAGAACTACAGGGCGAGCAAAAACTATCGTAGAATAAATTTACCTAACGACCGTTTTCGAACTGCAGGTTAACGCTTGTTTCCGCTCTCCTATTATTTGCGCCAATCCACCATGCAGAAAGTGCACTGATCACACCCGCAAAAAGAACGTAAGCGCATAAATATTTTGGACCTCCATTTCCATATTTCAGCAATGCAGTGGCAACGATCGGGGTGATACCACTTGCGAAGATTCCCGAAAACTGATATACAAATGAGACCCCTGTGTAACGTACTTTTGCATCAAACAGTTCAGAGAATAGAGCAGCCTCTGGCCCATACACGGCAGCGTAAAAAATCCCGAATGGAATAATAATAGATAACCAGACGAGGGTATTACTCCCTCCGCCATGTCCCATAAGCCAAAACGCAGGGAAAGCTACAATGCCACAAAGAAAACTAGCAATCGTATAAATCTTAGTTCTGCCCATTCGATCAGAAAGATGACCGAAAAACGGAATAAAGAAGCACATCACTATAGCGGCTATCGTAACGCCCAGCAAGGCCTCAGTGCGGTTAATCTTAATTGTTTGTGTGAGATACGTGATTGAGAAAACACCAAAGATATTAAAGAAAACTCCATCAATATACCTAGCACCCATACCTGCAAGAATGTTGCCAGTATGAGTGTGCCACATTTCGAAAAATGGAATCTTTGCTTCGCTTTTCTTCTCCTTTACCATTTGGAACTCTGGAGTCTCGACAACGTGTGTGCGGACCCAAGACCCTACAGCAACCAGCAGAATACTAATACCGAAAGCGACACGCCATCCCCACGCCATGAATTGAGCATCTGTCGAGAAAAGGGACAATAATCCGACAACCCCTGAAGATAAACAAAGTCCTATCGAGAGCCCGATTTGTGGCAAACTTGCATAGAAACCCCGTTTAGATTCTGGCGCATATTCATAAACCATGAGCACTGAACCGCCCCATTCTCCACCCAAGCCAATCCCTTGTATTACCCTAAGAACCAACAACGAAATCGGAGCCCAGACTCCAATCTGAGCATATGTTGGAATTATGGCAACCATTACAGTAGAAAGACCCATAATCATCATTGTCAAGACAAGCATGCTTTTACGTCCAATCTTGTCTCCGAAGTGGCCAAAAAGAATTCCACCAATAGGGCGGGCTACAAATCCAACAGCAAAGGTTACATAAGCAAGCATCGTGGAAATCATTGGGTCACCTGTGGGAAAATATAGCTTGTTGAACACGAGTCCAGCGACAACACCATATAAAAAGAAATCATACCATTCAATCGTTGCACCAATAATACTGGAAATCGCTACTCGCCTGATCGCAGCCTTATTGTCACTCATATACCTACCTCCATTAAAATTAATAACTTAATTCTTGTGAGTACATGCACATTCCCTTGCAAATTCACCCCCTGCTTTCTTGGCTTAACAGCATCCGACTAGCTTTTACCTCCTCTTGCTATAGGAAAAGTTAATGATGTGTTTGCATCTTCCTATGATTGCAAAAGCTATGCCAACCCTGAAGATGCTCGAAATGCAGATAAATTTGCAAGATAGTGCAATATTTTAATAGTTTTGTGCGACTCTGCAACAAGATTCTCCGAATTGAGCAGCTTAAATACCTACTTATAGAACTTTACAGGCGTTGCGATCACGCAACGCCTGTTGTTTAGCTGCAACATATCACTTATAGAAGTGAATACTTTTTTGCCTTTCGAAATATGGTGGTTCGATCTACTTTTAAAAGTTTCGCCACTTTCGCCACTGAGCCATGAGCATCCAGTGCTTTCTTAATAAGGTTTTTTTCGTAATCAGACATTAACTCATCTAATGTTTTATTATTATCAATCATAGTAGCTGATTGATCCATATTGAAAGCATCTCGGAGCATGTAATGGGGCAAATCTGAAACATCAAGAGTCTCTTGTTCACAAGTAACAATAAGACTTTGAATAAAATTGTCCATCTCCCTCACATTGCCCGGCCATTTATAATTTTCAAAGGTTTTGCAAACTTCGTTAGTATACGTTACTTCTTTTCTGTATTTCGCATTATATTTCTCAGAAAAGAAGCGGATCAAAGGCAGAATATCCCCTCGTCTTTCCCTTAAAGGAGGTATTTGTAAAACAGCAACCCGAAGTCTATAGTATAAATCGCTTCTGAAACGGCCATGTTTAACCTCTTCTTCTAAATCCTTATTAGTTGCTGCAATAAACCGAACATCAAATTTTCTAACCTTTGTCGATCCCACACGGATCAATTCTTGATCCTGTAAGGCACGAAGTAACTTGGACTGCATTAGAAGCGGCAGCTCCCCAATCTCATCTAAGAACAAAGTCCCTTTATCAGCCATTTCAAAGAGCCCTGGTTTGCCTTTCGTATTTGCTCCTGAAAAAGCCCCCGATTCATACCCAAAAAGCTCTGATTCGATAAGGCTTTCCGGAATCGTCGAACAATCAACTTTAAAAAAAGGTTCATTTTTTCTCTGGCTATGTTCGTGTATGAGTCTGCAGAGAACATCCTTACCCGCTCCTGTTTCCCCAAGCAGTAATACCGTAGCATCGGTTTTAGCTACTTTATCCAACAAATTGATCAATTTAACCATTTCTTGACTTTCATAGACAACTGTGCTTTTTTGCATCTTCTTATCCCGATGTTGAACTTCACGAAATTTATCAATCACTTCTTGTTGATTAGCGATTTGATCTTTCAGTTGACACAGTAACGTGACATCCCGGACAAACGTTACGACTAGAGCGACCTTACCTGATTCGTCAAATACAGGATAACCATTTAAAATTACCCTTCTGCCTTCTTTTGTCACTTGAACGGAGCTTTTCTTTTGACCTGTACTTACAATCTCTGGGTTTAAGACTACATCAAAACTCCCCTGATTTCTCAAATCAGTAACGAATTTACCTATTATTTCTTCTCTTTTTAATCCTGTCAATTGTTCGTACATCTTATTAACTTTCAGTGTCTTTCCACTCGCATCTGAAACGTAGATCCCATCACTCAAAACATCCAGAATCCCTTCATGAAGTTTCTCCATATCGATCGTATCTAACAATTTACTCATAACCATTGTCCTCCAATCGTATCGTTGCAAAAACAAAACAGATTGCAACAATATTAAATAAATACTCTATTTCACAAGGTTTAAGGTTGTTAGCCCGGTAGCACTTCTTTTAGAGAATACAGATTTGTTGCAATTCTACAACGAGCTTAGCATACTTCGATAAGAAATATCAATGCTACCCAAGTATTTTTCTATTGGCATAAATCTTGCAATGTCTATCGTTCAAGTTTGTTGGGCTTGACAAAAAGGAGGATATTCATGAACATCATTGATTTTAGATTCAGACCAAATACTGAAGACACGTTGTCAGGAATCTCTAACAACCCCGCCTTCAAAGGACTTTGCGCTTCCATCGATTTTTCCAAGATGTTGCCTCAGACCGTGGAGGAAGTGGTTCAAGAACTGGATAAGCACAATGTGGTAAAAGCCGTTGTGACCGGTAGAGATTGCGAAACTACGTATGGCTCAAAATCAAATAACAAAAGTGTGATTAATTTCGTAAGTAATTTTCCAAATAAATTTATCGGTTTCGCTGGACTCGATCCTCATAAGGGCATGAGCGCTATTGAAGAAATTAAGACCGCAGTTTACGAACACAATTTAAAAGGAGCAGCGATCGATCCTTACCTTGCCCAAATTTATGTTAACGATGCCAAATACTATCCCATCTATTCCAAATGCTGCGAATTAAATATCCCGATCATAGTTACTACAGGCCCAGGCACTTTAGTGCCGAATGCCGTAATCGATCACGTTGCCCCCAGATATATTGATTTTGTCGCTAGAGATTTCCCCGAGTTAAAAATTATTATCAGTCATGGCGGATATCCTTGGGTCAATGAAATGATTATGATAGTCCAACGTAATGCCAACGTGTACCTCGAATTATCCGAATACGAATTCTTCCCTCAATCAGAAGCTTACATTCAAGCGGCCAATACAATTATTAGTGATAAAGTTCTCTATGCAAGCGCCCACCCTTTTGTGGACTTCAAAGAAGCCCTTAAGAACTATGAAAAACTTCCTTTCAAACCTAATGTTCTCGAAAAAGTGATGTGCAAGAATGCAGCCAAGGTATTGAATTTGCCTGAAGTGACAGCTTTACCGCTGTAAATACAGCATTGAATAGCCAACCCAAAGCATTATTGAAAATGTGACTAAATTCCAAATAACGGACGGTATAAAATCCCGAAATTGGAATAATATGATGAATTGGTCGCTAAATTAAGAGAACAGGTGACAGTTTATGAGCAGAAGAAGTTATGATCGTCAATTTAAGATGGCTTCAGTAAATTAGTTTTGGAATATACTCCTGTTGCAGAAATTGCAAAAGCGATATGAAGAATATCGCCTGATACTTTGAAGCCGATGTAAGAAGATAAATGGCAAAAGGACCGGAAACACCTGTGCAATAGCTATTACTTTGACGTAGTCAGCAAATGACACCCCGTTATGGGATGCCATCTCTGTCTAAAGGAACGGAACCATTGCATAGCCGCCACCAAAACTGACAGCTCCAATTTTTAGAAATACGAGAAATAGTTCAATGAGGTTCATTTTTCTTGCACTCCACTCGCATATAATACAGGTTCTTGCCAAAGCCAAGCCCGGCCAGAAACAGAAGAATCAAAACGACGTTAACGTTGGTAAAAAGCAGAAGAGTAGCCAAGAGGGCCAAGATTATATCTGAGTAATGTTTAACCGCCGTTTTCCAGGTTTTCTTAACAGAATTAAGAATCAAGGCAGTGACTCCCAGGAGAATTCCCATAAAAGCTTTATGGACAATGATATTATCCGTGAATCCCCATATAAAAAAGGTTAGAATCAGTATCAAAAAAAAAGTTGGTAGGATGGAAGAGATGGTGGCAATCATAGCGCCTAGAATACCTTTTTTTCGATAGCCAATCATCGTCGCCGAATTGACAGTAATGATCCCTGGGAGGGTCTGGGAAATAGCCATGATATCTGTCAATTCGTTATTGTCAATCCATTGTTTTAATTCGACCACTTCCTTTTGCAATATGCCTATAACAGCATAGCCTCCGCCAAAGGCTAAACAGCCGATTTTGAAGAAGACAATAAATATTTCTATAAATATTTTCATAGTTTCCCCTTTACTTCTAATTGTTTCATGAAATGGCTTTAGTAAAATAACCATTTTTTTCCTTAAATTCATTATAGTAACCGCAATTCCGAAATAAGTTTATAAATGACGCGTAGACAAGTTAATTTAGACGAGTTTCAGAAACAGCATCTTAACCTCATGATTCAACGTATTTGCATACCATATTCTATAATTATTATTTATTCCAAAAAGCCATTTCCAAAAACGCTTTGCTTGAATTTTCCGCGTGTTTTTTCGCAACTGCATCAGCCATAGAGCTATCATGGCTACGCAGCGCTTCAATGATCTCATTGTGTTCCGTCCATATTTCTTCAGGTCGGCCTAGTTTAGAATTTGCCTCTTGCATGAATTTTGTAATATATTCGTGTAAAGTTTTGATTAAATTGTACAACCTTGGGCTATCAGCAGCTCTATAGATTATTTCATGAAACTTATCGTTTAATTGGTTAGATTTTTTAAAATTTCCTTTTTCTTGTTCATTCGAAATCTCCTTAGCTATCGATCCTAAACGTTCAACTTCTTCGGGTATAATTTTAGTAGCTGCAATACTGCTCATAAGCGCTTCCAAAGACGTTCTTATGAGCAGTATCTCTACAATATCCACTTTAGTGAATCCAGAAACCACGACCCCTTTCCGTGGGATATGAGTGACTAACCTTTCTATTTCAAGCTTGCGAATTGCTTCGCGCACCGGAGTTCTACTAACCTCCAGTTGTTCTGCAATAATACGTTCAACCAGCCTCTGTCCCGGTTCTAGTTTTTTATCAAGAATGGCATTTCTCAGAATTACAAACACTGAATTACAGATATGACCCATGTCATCAAATTTAACGGGTAAAAACCGATGTTCCACTTCCTTCTCCCCTTTAGAATTTATGTCCTTGATAGATTAAATTACGTTAGTTTGATAGTAAAAGGCCAAAAACAGTATACCGTTTGTCAAGACACAATTTTTACAATTTAAGATTCATAAGGACAAAGCGAGGCCACTAACTACATGAGTGAATTGCAAAAAATACAAGCTTTTTTGATATAATTTGCTGTGTTAAAATTCGGCTTATGCAGTAACTTAAGGTGTTACCTAACTAAACATAATTCTATGGTAAACGACAAGGTGGAACTATGAGTTTGAGCAAATGTGGGATGATACAAAGCACTATACAGAGATGAAATGACAAAAAGGAGCATCGCGAATCAAAGCCTGAGCCTCTTTAGTTTCTAATCCTACTTAATGTTTCTCTGTAATTACTTAGAATAACATCTAATATTTGACTTTCGATTATGACTCCTGAATCTATCAAAGATTTACGTTCTTTTATTTTGATCATGCTTAAGTGCAATTCTTCGACTTGCTTTAATAGTTTCTCGATTTCAGACATATATTTGCCCTCCTCCATTAGATTGGGAATAATGTGCTAATCTGAATAATACTTCTACAATTATTTCTCAATTGAGCGTTAAGCTAGATGTTGATTCAATTTTTACCTTAAACAGAGAAGAGGTTTCAAAATCATGTACGTCCTAATTTCAAAATGTTGCTTATCTTCCTTAATTTGGGATTTAGACTTTATTGATAAGGAAATTGTTCTCTATCTAATAATTTATGACTAAATTTATACCCTACAATTCTTAATGAGTACCCTTGGTATACCTAAGAAAATATCCACTTCATTCTCCGTATCCGTCTAAAGCACACGACACCATCCATCAACATTTTTCTATGCTAACCCACAAAAATTATGGTGAGATTGTTGTAATAAACTCACAAAGACTTATATCTTAAATGTGGCTACTTTACTCATCAAATCTTGGGCAATATCTAATAACTCTTTTGACATTAACGTAATTGTTTCTATTGACGCCAATTGCTCTTCGGATGATGTTGAGACTTCTTGCATGCTAGTGGATGCTTGTTCCATTACTACTGAAATATTACTTGATTCATTCTCCACGTGTTTTGCCTGGCTATTGACTCCGATTAATGCTGATGCTATCTGCTTCGAGTTTTCTACTTCTTCTATCACCGAAACAAATATCTGATCAAAGCTTATCTTAGTCTTTACTCCAATATTACATAATTCTTCAATAATGGATTTAACATCTGCAAGTTTATTAACCGTAATACCAACTTTGCTATCAATCTTACGAACGATAGTTTCTATTTCCTTAGTCGAAGTTCTAGATTGTTCGGCAAGTTTACGGATTTCTTCTGCCACAACAGCAAAGCCACGTCCATGATCTCCTGCCCTAGCTGCCTCAATCGAAGCGTTCAGGGCAAGCAAATTGGTTTTTCCAGCAATCGCATTAATTACCCCAACAATATTTTGGATTTCACTTGTCATTATTACTAACTCTTGAACAGATTCGGCTACATCCTCAGCGATTTTGTTGTTTTGGATTATTTTTTGGTTCTGTAACTCAACCACCTGTTGTCCATTTTCGGCAAGCTTCAAGGATTCTTTAGCCTGTTCTGCCCCTTTGCCCGTCATCAGAGCGGCTTCTTTAACTAGTGATGTTACATTAGAAATTGCATTATTTAAGTTTTGAATCATTTCTGACTGCGAAATATTTCCTTGTGCCATTTCACTAATAGTTGTAACTACTTGAGTAAGAGTTAAGTCAGTTTCTTTGGTCGTGGCTGCTAACTGTTGTGAATTTAAAGTCAAAGTAGTTGCGAGTTCTTGTACCCTCTTAATTAACTGTCCAAGGCTATAACTCATTGTCCTAAAGTCTTTGGCAAGCAATCCAATTTCATCTTTAGTCTCAATACTTAGCTTAAATTCAGTTAAGTCACCATTGGCAATCTTATGTGCTACATTCGATAATTCAACTAATGGTTTTGTAAAACTCCCTGAAATATAAAGACCTAAAGCAATTAGGATCAGCAATACAATACCGAGCATAACTATAAGATTATAAAAAAGAGATAGGCTTGCACCCATAGCAACATTGTATGGCGTTTCAACACAAATAAGCCAGCTCGTGTTTTTGTCATGTATATAACTAGCTATTACCTTCTGCCCTTGTTCATTAGTAGCTTCTAAAGTATTATCGTCGCCTGCTAATGCTGCCTTTATGTAAGGAAGTTTACTCAAATCCGTTTGTTTTGTTGCATATTGAATATTCGGATGGGCAAGTACTTTACCATCTTTTGAAACCACATACACAAGTGAACCGTTTTGTGAAAGTTCTTTAACAAAATTACTAATTTGAGCAACTTCAATGCTAGCAGTTAGTGCCCCCACAATTTTATCTGTTCCGTTTTCCCTGACAGGAGTAGAGATAAAGACTATTAGATGCCCAGTAGCTTTAGAAACGAGGATTTCAGAAACATACTCCTCACTGCCTTTTATAGCTTCCTTAAAATAATCCCTGTCATTTACTTTTTGTAAGGCATCGTTGTTGCTTTTGACTATTTGTTGTCCGTTTACATCAACAAGTGTTATAAGTAGGTCAGGATTTACCTTTGTCGTGTCAACAAGCAGTGTCTTCGTTTTCTCGATATTCAATGAACGAATATCAGTCTGCTGAGACATTAGCTTTAATGTAGTAAAGTCATTCTTAATCAAATCGTCAATCTGAACTTGTGCGGTACTAGCTTTATCATGCGCAATTTGATAACTTGCTTTCCGGGTATTGCTATTGAATGAAATTATTGATATAGCAGAAAACAATAACAAGGGTATAAGACTTGTCGATAAAATAATCAGAAAAAGCTTTGTCCTAAGTTTCAAATATCATTCGCCCCCTTATATTGCCATTACTCAAAGAAATTTATCTATTTATACGAAGACTCATTGCTATGTGTACTAGCCTTTACGAAGTTTGCCCTTTGTCTTAGACAATTGAAGAGCCAATTTTTTGATTTTAAAAGTTTATCTCCCCCTAGAAATTCGATATTTATCATTTACGATTAATCAATTTTATTACCCTTTTAGTGTTACCATTTATGAGGCATGTTTCCCTTTTCACATTAATCATTAATAACGAAGAGTAGGCCGCAAAACCAACTCTTCGTTATTATCAAATAAAACAATCTTATTTTTCCCGCTCGTTGTTTTCTGGTTTATTCTAGATATTAACACCATTCTGATAAGTAACATTTTCCCCAGAGTCCAAACTCTTCGTCGGATCTACCAAGAATATTGAGATAGTGCCCAGCAATAACAATCCAACTCCAACATAGAAAGGATAGCTCCATGAACCGGTATATTTAAGAAGGTAACCAAAGACCATTGGGCTGATAATACCGGCTAAGCCGAATCCCGTATTCATCATACCTGAAGCAGAACCTGAGAATTTTTTGCCACCAACATCCATGGAAGTAGCCCAGAGATTAGCATTGGCAAGTTCAAGAAAGAAGAACGCTCCGGCTAAAAACCATACTGCAGCGATACCACTGTTTGTGTTTAAACCCAACCATACCAAAGCGCTTGCCATGGGGAAGGCAACAGCAATCGGAAGTCGACGGGCAAGACGCAAATTACCATTAACTTTATATATGAAGTCGGAAACCCAACCACCGAGAAGATCACCAAAAATACCAAGTGTAAGTGGAAGCGAGGCATAGAAACCCATGTTCAGAATACTAAAATGTCTTTGTCCAGTCAGGTAGGTAGGCATCCAGGTCAAGTATATCCAAAGACTATATCCGTAACAGAAATCTGTAAAGACCAGCATCCACATATTCTTGTTACACA
Source organism: Desulfosporosinus paludis (assembly GCF_045689965.1). Lineage (NCBI taxonomy): Bacteria > Bacillati > Bacillota > Clostridia > Eubacteriales > Desulfitobacteriaceae > Desulfosporosinus > Desulfosporosinus paludis. Next base: position 4,240,104 of record NZ_CP144211.1, on the reverse strand, counting down.
GTAACGCTTTCCATGGTAACTTTTCAGCTTTTTTCTCTTCAACACCTGAGGGTTTCTCCTCACGAAATGAAATCCAGAAGAGAAGTGCCCATATAAGTCCTAGGGCTCCTAAGAAGTAAAAAGGTGCTCTCCAGTTCCATTTGATCATAATAAACACTACAATTGGTGGAGCGATTGCACCTCCGAAACGAGAAGCCGCATGAGTCAGTCCTTGCATAAATCCATTTTTTTCCTGTCCGTATAATCCCCTAATAGCTCTTGTCGCAACAGGAAAACCACCCGCCTCACCAAACCCGAAAGCTAATCGGTAGATAAAGAGCGAGATAAAACTCCAAGCTTGTCCCGTAGCGATGCAAAATAGAGACCACCAAGCCATTAAACCTGTCAGCACTTTGCGCGGTCCGAACTTATCGCCTAAGGACCCACCAACCATTTGTAGTAGTGCATACGGATAAGCAAAGGCGGAGAAGATAAGCCCCATTGTTCCCGCATCGAATTTAAACTCTTTCATCATTGACGGAGCCGTAATTGAGATTATTACTCTGTCTAAGTAGGAAATAAGGAAAAGCAGACAAATCAGGGTAAGTAAATAATATTTCTTGCCTTTTGTCATATAATATACCTCCATTAATTCTTATTCCCGTTTGAAATACCAACGACGTTTAAACTCATGCAGGACTTAGTGAAAGTTTGCACACTCATTAAGAATTATACCCCTGAATAAGTGAGTACATTTATCTTACGGCAACTACTAGGCCTCCCAGACAGAGTTACTCTTAATGCAGCTAAACTTTAAACAACTAGACTCACTTCTTAGCTCTTAAATAGATCATTACGGAAAGTAAGCTCACTACAAGTGCAAGTGCCCCGGAGGAACTAATAGATTATGTTCCTCCGCTTCAAGCCTCAGAATTTCTAGACTAGACTCAATGAAGAGCCGTTCACCACATACTATTTAAAGGATGGATTTGAGCAATGTTCCGATCACACTTGGTCGATCAGCCACAAGTGCACCAACTGCGGCTAATGCTTCAACTTTATCTGCTACTGTTCCCTTGCCAGCTGTAATGATTGCTCCGGCATGACCCATTTTTTGTCCTTTTGGGGCTGTTCTGCCGCCCATAAAACCAATTAACGGCTTAGTAAAGATACCATTTTCAATAGCTTCTGCAACTTCCTCTTCCATTGTCCCTCCGATTTCACCAATCATAACAACTGCATCTGTATCCGGGTCCTTTTCAAAAAGTGGTAATACTTCCGCAAAACGTGTGAAAGGTATGGGATCTCCACCAACACCGATAACAGAGCTTGAACCGTAACCAGCTTTGACAATTTCCGCTGTAACCTCGTTAGTTAAGGAACCGCTTCTTGTCATTACTCCGATTCGACCAGGTTTGTATACCCTCTCTAACCAATAAGGAAAGAAACCCATCATGGCTTTACCTGTGGAAATGATACCGGTCGTATTTCCCCCGATGACCATGGCACCCTCAGAAAGGGCTGCTTTTCGGATTTGAACCATTTCATGGAGTGGGATTCCTTCAGCAGTCACTACAATTGTTTTAATACCAGCGTCCAAAGCCTCAAATATGGCACCTTTAGCAAAGCGCGGTGGAACGAAAAGTAAGGATGCATCGACTTGATACTTTTCAACGGCCCTGCGAACTGTGTGGTAAACGGGTACCTCGTCAACATCCTGCCCCTCTTTTCCCGGAGTAACACCTACGACAACATTCGTCCCATAGTCTTTCATGTGTTTTGCCCAAAAACTACCTTCTTTGCCTGTAATCCCCTGTATAAGAACTCTTGTGCCGGAATCAATGATTACACTCATCTGGAACCACCTCCCGCTAACTCCACTGCTTTCTTAACAGCCTCTTCCGTATCATTAAGTGGCTTCAATCCAACACTTCTTAACAACTCCTGCGCCTCTTCTTCACCCGTACCACGAATAACAGCAACGATCGGAATATCTGGTTTTAACTCTTTTACTGCATCGACAATTCCTTGAGCCATAATATCGGCACGGGCAATTGTTCCAAAGGTAGCAATTAGGATGCACTTTGGTCTATTATCAAGCATCATCTTCATACACTTTTGAGCTTTATGATAGTTAGGTCCACCAAACTCAAGATAGTTTGCCACAGTGCCCCCATAATAGCTAATCAAATCATAAACTACGTTAGCCAGACCCGCTCCCGCCACCATTAAGCCGATATCTCCATCAAATTGGATATAGGGGATCCCATCCTGAGCCGCTTGAAATTCAAAATCATTTTTATAATAGTCTCGAGTTATTGAATAGCGGTTATGTTTAAATAGGGCATTATCATCAATGTTGATCTTTCCGTCGGCAGCTATCATGGATCCATCTTTAAGAATCATCAGAGGATTAATCTCTACGAGTTCTGCGTCAAATTTTACGAACAGCTCATAAAGTTTCAGAAGCACTTTACTTCCTGCTGCGGTCTGATCTTTGTTAAGTCCCAAAGAGTACATAACATTACTAGCCTGGAACGGCATCAGACCCTTTCCAAGATCGACTTTTTCCTTAATAATTTTTTCCGGCGTCGTTCGTGCGGTTACTTCAATCTCTACCCCACCATCGAGACATGCCATGACAAGTGCTGATCCACTGACCGGATCGATCGTGATTGCCAAATACATTTCCTTTTCGAACTCAACTGCACCTTCAACCAACAGTTTCTTACTAGTAGCATTAAGGATACGTTCAGCTTCGATACTTGCCTCTTCTATAGTTCTAACAAATTTCACCAATCCAGCTTTACCTCGACCACCTTGCAAAACTTGGGCTTTAAGTACACAAGGAAGACCGATCACAGCTAGAGCTTTGTCCAATTCGCCTATATCACTAATGAGAGTGCTAGTCGGAACAGGAATTCCCAGCTCATTAAATAGTTCCTTTGCTTGATATTCAAACAGTTTCATTTTTCTGCCCTCCTTATTTTAGCGACCATATTTAGTCCAATACGACTCAAATAACTCCACTTCAGAAGGGACAACTTCCGGAATCACCCTAGAAACTTTCGTAATATTGATAAAATGCTTATAAGAAAGGTTTTCCTTAATATTGTTGCCAGCCCATGTACCTCCACCCATGGAAAGCGTAAAGTTAAGACCGTTGTTGAAGTTCCCACCATTACCGAAACATTGAACCTGGTTGATTAAGAGACGACAAACATCCATCTCATATCCAATTCGCTCAATATGGGATTCATCATTTGTATGCAAACCACAGGAGTGCCCACGCCCCACGAAATTCAAAATACGCTTAGTCATACCTAAGGCCTCTTCAAAATTTTCAACCTTATAAACCGTCAATACTAAGGAAAGTTTCTCACCGGAAAAGGGAAATGCTTTTCCTACTTCTGTTTCCTCTACCATAAAGAATTTAGCTTTTTTTGCCTCTACAGAAGTCAAACGAGCTTCAGCTGCCATTACTTCAGCAGATTTTGCAGTAGTGGCTCCTTTTCGTTTACCGTTTTCATCCCACATTGCTTTATGCATTTGCACTTTTTCCTCGGCATTACAGAAGTAGCCACCTTCCTTTTTCAAGGCTTCAATCATCTGATCGTAAACTACAGCTTCTATAACAACCGCATTATCACTTGAACAACTCGTAGCGTTATCAAACGTCTTACTCAACATGATTCTGTGCGCAGCCTCTTGCAAATCAGCCGTTGCATCGACTACAGAAACAACGTTACCTGCACTTACGCATACATTAGGTGTGCCACAGGTTTGACCAAGCCTAACATTATTTCCTGACCCAGTAACAGTTACTATATTAGCTTGTTTCATCAGTTCTCCTGTAGATTCTTTGGAAACAGGCGTTGGTAAAGCTTGTACAAGATTAACAGGTGCACCGATTTTAGTTAGTTCTGCATGAATGTATTCAAGAAGTTTATCTGTAGTAGAAGCCCCTTTAGGCGATGGAGCTATGATTATAGCATTACGCCCTTTCAAAGCCATCATTGCTATGTTTGCCGGGGTTGCACCAGGGTTAGTGGAAGGTACTATTGCCGCAACAATGCCTACAGGTTTAGCAATTTCCGTGATCCCTTTAGCCTGATCGACATTAATGACTCCTACTGACTTTGCTTCCTGGTCCAACAAATCACGTAATGTACCAAATGTTTTTCGCTTATTTTTAATTACCTTATCTTCATAATTACCTAATCCAGTATCGCGAATAGAAATACGGGCTAGTTCTTCAGCATGTTCCTGCTGGTAAATAGCCCAAGCAACTGCTTGAACCAACGTATTTGCTTGGGCCTGTGTATAATTCTTGATTTCTTCCATGGCCACTCGCCCTTTAGTTATTAGCTCTTGCACAATTATCTTCGTATCGACGACTGGTTCATCACTCATTATTAAGACTCCCTTCTGTAAGTTGTTCTCTTTAGCTTTAAAATTCCTACGAACCCTATTCTTCAACCTTTTGTCTGTATTTTTTTATATTAAAATTTTAGTTATTTTTAAGAATATTTGTTCATTTCTATTCATTAAATTCTATTTTCTAGTTTGTAGGCGTGAATGAATGCAGCCTCATGGTCATGTCACGCACGCCTTAATAATTAATTACCAGTTTTTTGCATCAAGATGCAGGTATTTGGGGAGAAACCGGGTAGGCATTTGCAATGCATCTTTTCTAAAAGGGGGAGCAAGTTGGGTCCCATCACAAACTATTTCTAACACGAATGGCTTACGTAAGCTTATCGCTCTCTCTAAAGCAGGTCCAACATCTTCTGGTTTGTTCACACGGACTCCTTCGGCACCCATAGCAATAGCAACTGGTACAAAACTTTCTGGATTAGGGATTTCCGAACCAACAAAGCGATTATTATAGAAGTCAACTTGATTTTTCTTTTCGGCACACCATGCTCCATTTCTAAAGACAATCGCTACAACGGGTAAATTGTGTTCAACCGCGGTACTCACTTCATGCAAACTCATGCCCCATGCTCCATCACCTACGATCGAAATACACGGTGCATCCGGATTAGCCATTTGTGCCCCTAGTGCTGCTGGATAAGAAAATCCTGTGTTCCCAAAGGTAAGTGCTGCAATATGCTTTCCTTCCCCCTTAAACTCAAGATAACTGTTCGACGTTGAAGCAACGTTTCCAATATCAGTAGCAACAATCGCATTCTCAGGCAAGACTTTTTGAATTTCTAACAATGCACGGCGTGGATTAATTGGTACCCCATCAACCATGGCCAATCTAACAAGTTCATCTCTCCAATCCTTTACACGAGCTTGGATTGTGCTTAATCGAGTTTGACATGCCTTCGGAGAAGGAACTTTTACTTTTAATCGCTTAAGGATCTCGACAGCAGCTTCCTTAGCGTCACCAATAATGCCCACTTCCACTGGATGTGTACGAGCGATATTCCTAGGGTTAATATCGACTTGAATAATCTTTGCACTTTCTGGGAAATAGTTGATATCGTATTGCGGTAAAGTACCAAAAACGGATAATCTAGTCCCAAGTGCAAGGATTACATCTGCTTCAGCTAATGAGTGCATGGCTGCTTTAGACCCCATATAACCGATAGGGCCAACCCAGAGAGGATGATCACACGGGAAGGCATCATTATGCATATAAGTACAAGCAACCGGAGCAGTTAAGAGTTCGGCAATTTTCGCAACAATATCAGCGGACTTAGTATCTACGACTCCACGTCCGGAAACAATTACAGGAGTCTTAGCGGAAAGGAGAATTTCGGCAGCCTGATCAAGAGATTCAATAGAACCACAGCCTCGGTTATCTACCCGATATTCGTGGGGTTCTAAGATTTGTTCTTCAACTTCTCCGTAAAAGTAATCTCGTGGGATATCATAAAGAACAGGTCCACGTTCTGCATAGGCAATGCGAAATGCCGTTCTTAAGCAATCTGCAGCACGCTTAGGATGCGGAACTCTTATTGTAGCTTTTGTGATAGCCTTAAAAATTTGCACAGTGTCAGCTTCTTGGAAGCCATCCCAACCAATAGTAGGTGTACCAGCAGATGGACAAATAATAACCATCGGAGTATGTGCCGAATTAGCGGCAGCAACAGATGTAACCATGTTGGTGATTCCTGGGCCATTTTGACCAATGATTACACCACACTTACCTGTAACGCGGCAGTAAGCATCCTCCATATGACCCGCAGATTGCTCATGACGAACCGGAATAAATTTAATTCCAGCTGTCGGAAATAAGTCAAGTAGATCCATAAACGCTGAACCAAGAATACCAGTAACATGGTCAACGCCTTCCGCTAGCAGAGTCTCACAAATAGCTTCACTCGGTGTCATTTTGACCTTTGCCATTTTTCTCTTGTCCTCCTAATTTGTTATTTTTTAATCGTAATACAGCCGGAGACATACCTATGTCATGACGTACGTACCAGTTGCATGAGAAGATTATAAGGTTATCCGGAATACAAGTCAATATAAGATGTCTATCTTATCGATAAATAATCCTGATGCCTAAGGAGATTTATGTCTCTCTGATTTGTTATTTTTTAATCGTAAAACAGCCGTCGACATACCTATGTCGTGACGTACGTACCAGTTGCGTGCGAAAATTATATAGTTATCCGGTATACAACTATCTTATCGATAAACGATCCTGATACTGAAGGAGATGATTTTTAAACAATATCACAAAAAGAAACTGGGCATTAATTCTTAAGAATTAATACCCAGTTCAGGTTGTTGACAAAGATAGTCAACAGCCTATCTTCGTCAGAATAGGGATTTTATGGAAAGTATACAGATTGAATGATATGCTGAAAAACGATCGCGATAAGCAAGAAAGCATGGAGCTGGTAACCTATGACATGTTGGTACCAAAGGATTATTTCCTGCGAAAAATTGATGCCGCCATCGATTTCAGCTTCATTCACAAGCTCTGCGTCCCGCTTTATTGCGAAGACAATGGAAGATCAGATATCGATCCAGAGATCCTTTTTAGAATGCTGCTGGTCGGTTACCTATAAGGTATCCGATCAGAGCGTCGACTCGAGGAAGAAGTCAATTTTAATGTAGCTTACAAGTGGTTCTGCTAGTTGACCTTAACAGAGAAAGCTCCAGACAGCAGTACGATCAGCGTAAACTGCAGGCGGAAGTTCCAAGATAATGACATCGCGGAGAAGATCTTTAACGAAATCTCGCGTCAGGCCATAGAGAAGGGATTGATCGGAGGACAGATCCTTTATACCGATTCTACCCACGTTAAAGCCAAGGCCAATAAACACAAAAAACAGGCGGTGACAGTGAGCATCACCCCCAAAGCTTTCATAAAAGCTTTAGACGAACAAGTGGACATTGACCGAAAGGGACTGGAAAAATCCCCGTTTGACCGAGATGAAGGGAAAGATGACCCTCATACAAGAACGATCCAGCAGAGCAAGACTGATCTGGACAGTGGCCAATTGCACAAGGAAGGCAAACCAGATGGCTTCTATTACAACAAGCATCGCACGGTGGACAGCAAGAATAATCTCATTGTCAATGTGCATGTCACCCCAGTTAATATCAATGATGTCGATCCACTTAGTGAAATTCTCACTCAGATCAAAACTCGTATAGGTTACTTACCGAACTACATGGGCCTTGATACAGGCCATCATAATGCACCAGTGTGTGTATCCTCGGCATACGCATAAAGGGGAACACTTGGGTAAATATCGATTTGCATACAATCTGTAAAGAAACATCTATCTCTACCCTCAGAAACAGGAACTGAAATGAAGACCACCAACCGAGAAGGCTATCGAGAGTACTGGAGCGACGGAAAACTCTGCAAGAATTGTCCACAGCGAAAGGAATGCTTCAGTGAAAAAGCAACGAGAAGGTTGGTAACTCATCATGTGTGGCAGGATGAATTGGATTCTGTTAAGGCCTTTACCAAACCCCGGCTGGGAAACGGTAGCGATGGAGAAAAGAGACGATTGAACGCTACTTTGCAGATGGGAAAGAGCTGCACGGGTTGCGCTTTGTCCGCATGCGTGGATTACCCAACATGCGTGAGCAAAGCTTTCTAAGCGCCGCGGCTCAGAACATCAAATAGATCGCCCTGATCTTTTTGATGTTTCTCAAATGTGTTCTTTTATATCGTTTTACAGATAAAATGAAAACCCTGTGTCTTGTCTAAAACACGGGGTTTGTCGATGTCCTGACTAGGTATTAATTCTTAAGAATTAATACCTAGTTTCTTTCTATGATGATATTGTTATCTCGATCAACTAAACAATCGACCTACTCCAGTTAAAATTACCTACAACGTTAATGTCTCGACATATTAATATTTACGGAATATTTATCAGCTCGGAAAATCGTACTAACAAACTCAATCAGTACACCTTCGGGATCCCAAGTCGATCTCTCAATTACAAGCACGCTTGATGCCTTTGGAATACCCAACAAGGCAGCATCTTCCTTTGAAGGGTTATTACTAGTGACCACTTCCTTAGCCGTCCATGGTTTAATTCCAATGTTGAATTCCAACAGCTTATAAATATTGGAATTTAAATCATAGTTTTCCAATTTCAGCCCAATTCCCACTTCGAAACACTTTCGCTCAACAGCCATTATTCTGTCATTGGCAGTCCTCAACCTTTCAATTACATAATATTCCTGTCCACCAAACATATCCGAAATAAATTGAGGCGAAGACTTAATTCCCTTGGAAATCAACTTGGCTCCCGGTTTCATTCCCGCACGTTCAATTGTTTCTGAGAAAGTACTAATATTCCCCATCCATTGTTCTTGAATAGGCCTCAAGGTTACAAACGTCCCTTTGCCGTGTATTTTTTTAACTACTCCTTCTCGATCTAATGCCCCAATTGCCTCTCGAATAGTAGTTCTACTTACAGAGAAAATATCCATAAGTTCCTTTTCACTTGGTATTTTTCTCTCAAGATTCCCCTGCAAAATCTCGTTCTTGAGACAGTCCTTTATTTGAACATGTAATGGCAATTGACTATTGGCCTTTAATTCCATGTTGAATCACCCCGCCTAGTCATTTATCTTATAATTAATATAGTAGCTAAGTGGTTATCATTCTTTATCATAACAACTCCAAGATTTTTGTCAAGTTGATAAAAAACAGTGGTTTAAATATACCCAAAAGGGTAGGAAACAAAACCACCATCAAGTAAATTACAAAAAATTCTAAATGAGGAATTCCTTCCAAAAAGGATTGTCTCCGCTTCAGGCAGAACGCTGGTCCGGGTAAGGTTGAAACCAGACTATTTTCCTCACTCATTCCCAATTGATTATTAACTCCCGCACCTCGACCTTGTATAGCATCTGCGAGGCCCAATTAATTCAAAATGGATATTTTCCGACATAGACCGACATTGTGATGACTCTTGATCGTTTCCGCACTTCTCTCCATAATCCAGAATGATATACTCTTCAGAAGATCATAAGGTAGCCTTGCCTAAACTGCGGTCATGACATCTTCATTAGAGACATCTCAAAGATAGGTTACTATTAGTACGAACATCCTCCATTACGCCCACTCTTTTGAGGGAAGATAATCCTATATTCGCCATAAATCATGGATGAGCTTCCCTAAAACAAGAAATCAACCTAGCTAAGTTTCAACGTCTTAGTTTTAAAGACTGGGATGCTTCTTTAATTTAAGCCACTTATAAATCAAGGACGATAAAAGACCCCATTTTCCAATCCCCAACACATTCGCAAATATCAAAAAGTTATTTCCGAATATTCCGTAGTCATGCTAACTGACGGATGGATTTTACCAGTTTATTACTGGATGATCCGTCCGCTATTAACCTTTTTCGTTAGTGTATATGTCAACACCTAGACAATAAACACCGTCAATCTAAAGATCTTAAAAATCTGTGCCATGTTCAAAACAATGTTTTAGCCGAGATAGAGGTCTTGATTTTAAAGGTATCTTGTCAACTTCATACAGTATCTAAGCTCAAAGTAATTGTCTTAGAATCTCCCGTGAAAAAGCGGGAACATCATCAGGTACCCTAGATGTGATTAAGTTCCCATCAACTACCACTTCTTGGTTCAGAAATTCAGAACCGGCATTCACCAAATCATCTTTAATCATTTCACACGCTGTAACTTTTTTACCTTTTAATATACCTGCTGAGGAGAGTACCCAACTTGCATGGCAGATTGCCGCTACCACCTTACCAGCTTGAAACATCTCACGAACAATCCTCAACATGTGGGGGCTTACCCGCATTCTATCTGGCGCATAACCTCCAGGAATAATCACTGCCTCTAAATCATCAATTTTAACTGTTGCGGGATCTACGCCATTGGTCAGAGTACCTAGCTTACTTTTAAAAGTATCCTTTCTCCCTGATCCAACTACTATAACTTCAAATCCCGCTTCCTTCATGCGATAGTAAGGATACCAAAATTCAATCTCATTGTAATTATCCTCTACGAAAATAGCCACTTTTTTGTTCGACATTATAATCCATCCTCTCCCAATCCAAATTAAAACACCAAGGTGAAACTGGTAAATAACAAACCACAATACTTTTTCTAAAAACTATCTTCCATATGTCAAGTAAAGGGTAAGTTACTTGTTGCACAATTAGATCTATAATACATCATCTCACTTATAGATTAATGAAACCCCTTGGTCTGCTAATCATTGATCATCTCTTTTGATATAATCTTACCATCTCCAACTAGAACCTTAATTCCTTAGTGAAAGAAGGACTTGACGGTTGGATATTGCGCTAGGTATTAGACTCTCTCATTCTTTTGCCATATTAATGATCCACAATTGTAATAACGCAATAGTCGTAACGTCATGATGTACGTACCATTAATATAAATATACTCTAAACCTCGTGAATAGTCAATTAGCCCTTGTAAGGTTTGTATGGATATAGTAAGGTGTTTTTTTCTTTTTCAACTCGCAGCTCTTGCTGGGTAATAACTTTATAACTTTTTCTGAGTTTGATTAATCCTGGATTCGCATGTTTCATTTCTGCAACTTCACAGCGATATTAATAGAATGAGTAAAATTAACGACAGATTTTATCGACATAAAAGCCCGATACCGGCTTTACAACGATGCAGATCTCTAATGGCTTCGAATTGTCTGCTGCATGTGTGCCACGGACATGTCCATCGATTACATCAAATGGAATATCGACTTATGCCTTCTCGGGGAAAACACCATTCCGGAGCGCCGCCAGATCATACTCTGCCAGTAAATCATCGAGAACCACATTAACGAGTATAAAATACTTTTGAAAGTAGTAAACAAAGGCTTAAAACATTATGACGATCTTTCCTATGAAAACACTTCGAGTTGTTCATAGAATCGCAGAAATGACAGGTAGCCAATCGCTCGAGGTAGAATCTGCTGTTTTCTCTTTAAACTACATTCACTCTGTTTTCAGAGAATGGCGAATAATTCAGTAATGTTTAAACGTTATGGTACTCTTTCAAAGCCCAGATTTTTTAGAATATATTAAAGAGGACACCAGAATAATGAAGTGAGACCTCTTCCTCATCCTCATCGTATAATTGTTTATCTATTATGTTCCTTCCCATAAAATATCCTCTATTTACATTTTCCATAAATACCACTTGCAGCTATTTACCTCATACTTCAATTCGAACACTTTCAACTCCCCATCGATCTCACTCTGGCAATTTCATTTGAAAATTTTCTTCTAAATCCAGAAATAACTTTTTGCCTATTTCATTTATTGGGAGCCCCATGCATCCCTCCATATCTTCAGGTGTTACTACTCTTGTAATATTTGGATAGTTCGCTAATATCGTATTCCATGCCTCACAAATCCCTTCTATTGAATTCCAAAGAGTGCCATCTAAATCAAAAATAATACTATCAATATTCATTTTTTATTACCATCCCCATTAAATAAAATCTCTAAATCATAACTTCCTACTTATGTGCAAGTCCCACACGTATTAAAGTTCCCACGCCCCCAACGCTCCTCGGCTGGACAATTTCGGGGCTAGTTATCCAATCCAATTTGTTCCGGCCTACTTCGCTTCACTGTACACGTTATACCATGCACCACGCAAGACCCGGCACTTGCCAGGTAGGCCGGAGGAATTTCACCTCCAGCCTCCTACAGAACCGTGCATAAACCTCTCGATTTACACGGCTCGTACCAGCCTTTCTCTTGAAGCCTTACGGCTGCAAGACGACGCAGAAAGTTGAACGCTCCTCCCGATTTCTCGGTTGGCCAGAACTTCCTTTGAGCTGATACATCCCCTTTGCTCTACTCTCATTACAAGAGCTTCATCACTACTACGGGATGTTCCGCCCCCTTCATGTGCATCGGTACTTTCCCCCTTCGTGGTCTACACTTATAGAGTTTTCCCTTAACATCACATGAAGAGTTCCCAAGTTCCGTATCCGCGCCTAGATTAGATTCACGCCCCTTATACACCGGACACCACATGGCCAGTAAATAGGTTACTTCCATGCTAATCCCGAAGAAGCAGTCAGTCTTCGGTTTTGATGTCATCCTACCTAGCTTTCGATGCTTAATCAGGGGTTCACTTTCATTCGTCTCTCTAATCCATACATGCCGAGATCATTCTCGGCTTTTGACCGTAACGTTCACCACCGCAGCCTTTCGGTCTGAAGCAGCATACGGCTGTTTGAAACCAATTCCTATAAACCGGTTTCGAAGGATCTACCTTCATCACGGATACAGCATCGTGTTCTTCGAACACGTTCTTGGCACAAGACTGCTAGCTAGGCTTTATCAAATTGGCGGTTTTAAACCCCATGTTCTTCTTGAACTTGGCAAGGCGCAACTGGCGTGGGGATTTGGTATTGAAGAAGTGTTCAGGATAAATGTTAACTAAGAACCTCAATAATCTTATATTGTTCTATAGTGTTCAATGGAATTGGTTCGCCGGGGTTAGGATTATGATGTTTAAGAAACAACTCCCACCACCCCACATCATGCCATTGACCAAATTTATAGCCTACGTTATTGAACTGTGCTATCTTTTCGACTAATTCTTGTCTTCATTTCCTCAATGGACGGAACAATCGTTTCAAAAGAAATTGAGGTACTTTCAATGTATGGTAGTAGTGCTAACATAATAGTGGTTCTTTCCATAGTTAGTTGAATTTACGTCTTTTTTCAAGCCGTAACAGCTTTTTCCTTAACATTTCAAAACTATTGCGGCCATACATTATCCTCTTAACAACCTTAAGCTTATTTACACTGCCTTCAGCAAGTCCGTTATTGTAGTCATATTTAATGGCATTTTTTACAGCAATAATATCCCTGGCTATGCCTTTTATAAATGAATTCTGACGCCCTGCGCATCCACTGCTCAATCCTGCCAACATTTTTATCCAACAACATTTTCTTGAATTCCTTAACTATGTCTACTAACTCCTTGTACCGAGGATATTGACCATTGACTCTGTCTAAACATTCGTTGTCCAGTCCTTTGATTTTCTCCAACCGTTTGAATAACAGCGTTATCAACAAATTTACGTTCAACAATTTGAGTGTTTTCGGGCTTCATATTATTGGCATTGTAACTACTCTGAATCAGTTTTTTACGGCCCGCCGCGTAATTCCTTAGTGTAGAGGAAGAACCAGTATATCCTTTTTGGCGAATTTTTGCTTCAATGACAGTCGAGGCAATGCCTTTATCGATCAACGTATTTATTTCACCTAGGTATTGATCTAAAATACTAGTTCTCTTAACGCTATAGTTTCCATGGATGGCTGTGATTCCTTCATCAAGATATCGTGTGACCGTTTGCCTAGATAATTGTAGCTCTTTGGAGATTGCTCTGATAGAAAACTTCTTCTCATGCATATCTCTAACAGTATTTATAAGTTTCTGCTTTTTTAACACTTTTTGCTCATGGGACTGTTCGATATTATTTTTTACATATCGATTACGTTCTTCCTCATCCATTATTGATACATCCACCGTTTGCCTCTCATCAATCTGGGGCTTTTCAGATACCTTAATGGTTACTTTCGCCTTAAAATAGCTCATAAGATAATCTTTACAATAGGCAGTTAGATTCTTAAGTAGATGAAATCTGTCACTTACTTGTACCGCCTCAGGATGTGCTGCAGTTATAGCATTGTGGTATGTAATAGAACCATCTCTTAAACGACTTTAAGGTTTGGATAGGTCTTCAACCATTCTACTACATCCTTGCATTCTCTTGATGGGATTAAATCGATCACCCGGTGCGTATTGATATCAACCATGATTGTTCCATAGGATTCCCTTTTCCTGATCGCAAAGTCATCGATACAAACCATTGAAACTGATGTCTTATCAATGATTGGTGTGCCTTTTTTTTAAGAGATTACAAATAGTACTTTTACCTACTTTTGCAACCCTCGTGCTTAATATCGAAGATGCTGTTAGAGAGCTTACATTCATGGATATATTAAGTATTTCATCTTCCAGGCGTTTTGTCTTTTTGGCTTTGGCCGTTAAGAAATCGAAAGCTTCAGCAAACGTTGTATGTTCACAATCTGGATTGTGGCAAAACATCTTTCGGTTGCTAAGAATTACAATGACTTTTTTGTTCTGTATTGGTAGGTCTTGAAAACTTCTGTCATAACGGGAATGAGTATTTGATGAAGGTTGTCCACAAAAAGGACAGACTATCTCTTTTCTTGTTGACACGACACTGATATAAATCGTATCGTCAATGACCTTATGACTGACGTACTCTAAATTTCTATCTAATAACTTAATAAATTCATCCATAGAATAGCCTCGTTTCGATATCTCAGAGTATTCAATTATATTATGGCTCGGCATTAATTTCAACTAACTATGGGAAGAACCAGAATAATGAACCAATTTCTAAAATCGAGGTTCATTTATGAAGGCAATCTATTTCCGACGGACAGAGGTTCACCACAAGGTGGGGCTATCTCAAGTCTATATGCGAACATGACATTAGATGGTCTTGAAAGATTGATTCAAGACAAATACCATCGTAATTCCAAGGGTAATATAGAGAATCACTATCGGGCAAAGACCAAAGTAAATCTGGTTCGATACGCCGATGACTTTATTATTACCGCAAACACGAAAGAAATCGCCGAAGAACTCAAAGATATTGTTAGTCAATTCCTTGGAAACCGGGGGCTAACGCTATCCGAAGAAAAAACAATAATAACGCATATAGATAACGGCTTCGACTTTCTTGGATGGACATTTCGAAAGTTCAAGGGAAAACTCATTGTCAAACCATCGAAGAATTCAATTAAAACTCTGATAAGTAAATGTGCTTCCATTATCCTGAAAGAAGGAAAGGCACACACTCAATCTGAATTAATCCGAAGACTAAATCAAGTGATTAGAGGGTGGACAAATTATCACAGGCATGTTGTGTCAAGTCGAGCATTCTCTTACGTCAACAACACACTATATCTTTTATTGCAACAATGGGCAAAACACCGACATCCCAATAAAAATAAATGGTGGAGATTAAATAAATATTGGCACGAAAAGAATGGAAAGAGGTGGTTGTTCATGACGGATGAGTATAGCCTTATAAATCTGAGAAGGATCGATATCATCCGACACCCTAAATTACAGATTTCTAAAAATCCTTTTATATACAATGACTACTTTGAGATAAGAAAACTGAAATTAAAAAGACTTGTCGCCGCCAGAAATGGTGAAGAAATGCTTGAGCCGTATGAGCGGGAAACTCTCACGTACGGTTCTTAGACGACGGAAAGGGAGTAATCCCTTTTCTTTAGTCGATTATACATCATATGGTTTTAAACACAGACTGGATGCTGCTGGAATAAAACAGAGTATGTCACGAGTTGGCAAATGTATTGACAATGGTCCAATGGAAGCTTTCTGGGGTATCCTTAAGTGTGAAAAATACTATATTCATAAATATCATACTTTTAAAGATTTAAGCCAGGCGATAGATGATTATATTTACTTCTATAATACCAAGAGATTACAAAAAAGAATAAACGGCCTTAGCCCAATGGAATTCAGGGCTTTAGCCGCTTAAGCTAATATCAAAAAACATTCGGTTGACCCCAGATCAGACTTGACATGGGGACAGCGGATGCTACCCTAAATCAGGGGATGGGGCTAACCCAAAAGGAATACATCCTTTTAGCCACATCCCTCGACCCATTGAAGCATCCGATGTGGGGTCCCATGTCAAGTCAACCCCAGAGTCGTTCTCTAGTTTTCTTTATTTCCACTGTCTACTTGACAGGGGGCAGCTCAGTTAGCCAAGGGAGGTTTATTTATAGTGAGTAGGTTTGGATAGTCCCAGTATATGGATGATGGGAAGCTCTCAACTTGAAGCGTTTTAGTTGGTTATAAACATAAAGGGAAATGCAACGTTTGTTTAAAAGCGCACACTAATCTGAGAAAAATCGATGTTGATTTGAGATTTGATTTCAGGTATTTTATTCACCAATAGTCTTTGTACGCCTTGCTTTGCTACTTCTGGTTCCATCATGGGTGCTAACGTTATGCTTCGAATAGATTGAATTGGATCAAAAGTTACTACTAAGTGGGGCACAATCAAACCGCCTCCACCAACATGATGATCAACAGTGCCTCCACTATCTGTCGTAATTTCTGGCGCCTCAATAAGAAACCGATACTCTTCTTCATGTTTAAAAGCACGGTTCTTATAAAACATACACCGTTGCAAAAGATATTCTGCAAGTTTCTCTTGATAACACTCAATGCACAACTCTTCATCATTTCCTGCTTTAATATTGTAATCAAATTCCTTGCTCAACTCCATAATCTTATTATGAGTATGCAGTATCTGTTCTTCAACATTATAATTCACTTTGCCATGGGTTAACTTCTGCCCTAATTGGGGTATAGAATACATCAATGCATCCACTGACAGGCCGAAGTTGTAGCCCTGATAGTAGCCATTCTTGACGTAGTAATTCCACATACTATGACTGTCCGGGTCTAGTGAAGTGCAAAAAAGATAATAACACGTCCGTATAATTCCACGACTAAATGAGCCTTTACCTGAAATTGCATGCTGAGTTGTAATATCTCCATAAGGAACCCCCATCAGATAATCAACAAATTCATCGTTATCCTCATGAGATGTCCCTTTTGCAGCTTGTTTGAATATATTCTTTATATGCACATACTCAGATCGGTCATTCATGAATTGGCTATCACTGAACCATAGATTTTTATTTTTAACTATGGAAAGAAAGCTGTCCGGAGAGGTATAGTGATAAACGATTTTCCCGGTTTCGCAATAAGGCTTTACCTCGTGCCCATCAAAGTACACTACATTTGTCATCAAGGTATTCACCTATACTTTCGATTCTGACTTCACTTTCATAAAACATAAATTTATCCTCCTAGATGAGATTTAGCCAAATAAATAACCATTTCTCCGCCCAACAAATACTTAGATCCGCTTCCCATTTTTGCTAATAACACGCATAATTCGGAACTGCCCATTATTAGCCTAAGTATAATCAGTCAGACTTCTAATTCAATACGAGAAGTCTCCACGTGATCATGGCATAATAACTATTTTTCTTAACTGTGCTTTACGTTTATCCGAATTGGCAAGTTTAAATATCGACCAAGTAGATAATGAAGTTATTAGTGTCGTTGGCAAAGGGAATAAGGAACGTAGAATCTATTTAACTCCAGCAGCCAAGAAATTGGGCCTAACCCGATTCAATAGACACATAAAACGCACAATATCTAACTCTTTCGCATTCTTATTTCATCCGTGTAATATGCTTGGACTCATAAACCTTATGGATTTATAGTTACGTGGTAGACATTATCTGTTTACATAATAGCCTTCATATTTGAGATAATATAAGGAACAAAGCGCTTGGAGTGATTAAAATGAACATGAAATTACCAGGGAGTATAACGGGAAATGTATAAAGGTGGTAGAATAATCGCCTTACTCATTATCATTGTTGCTCTCTTTGCTATCCCATTTCTGCATAATATTGAAGGGCCCAAATCAGGACCCGTGATAGAGCTAAATACCCCAGTAATCCAGCAATTAGCCGATAAGCAGTGCGTGGAGTCAACGCAATATATGAGTGCAAGTCACATGCAACTTCTCTATAAATGGAGAGATGAATATGTACGCGATGGAAAAACTGTATATATCAATAGTCAAGGAAGGTCATTTAAAATTGGGCTTGATACATGCTTAAATTGTCACTCTGATCCTACTTTAAGCACATCAAATCAATTCTGTGTTTCATGCCATAATTATTCAGGTGTCAAACTTACATGCTGGAAGTGCCATCTTGGGCCAAAGGGGGCCACTTAATGAGCATAAATAGAAGAAAGTTTTTGAGAAAAGCTGGTATTTTTACCGCATTAGGATTTGGCGGCATTTCTGCTATTGCGGGGATCAATAAGGAAGCGCGCGCAAAGACACCCGAATATGAGTTACCACAACAAGCTCTGCTTGCAAAACGTTGGGCAATGATTGTTGATATGAGCAAATTTAAAACAAAGGATGATTTTACTAGAGTCATTCAAGCATGCAACACTATCCATAATATTCCCGACCTTGGTAATTTAAAAGATGAAATTAAATGGATTTGGGAGGATGATTACGAGCATACCTTCACTGAACCAAGTAATGAATATCTGACGGAGAATTTTAAGAAACTACCTTTTATCGTATTATGTAATCACTGTGAGAACCCCCCTTGTGTTAAAGCATGTCCTACGGCAGCAACCTTTAAAAGACCCGATGGAATTGTCGCGATGGATTTTCATCGCTGTATTGGTTGCAGGTTTTGCATGGCTGCGTGTCCTTATGGAGCGCGAAGTTTCAACTATAGGGATCCTAGACCTTTTATCAAAAAGATTAATTCTGATTTTCCCACGAGAACTCAAGGGGTTGTTGAAAAATGCATTTTTTGTGTGGAACGATTGGCTAAAGGGCTAATGCCAGCTTGTGTAGAAGCTTCAAATGGTGGATTAATCTTTGGTGATTTGAATGATCCTAATTCTGAGGTTAGAAAAATCATCAGTAGCCGATACACGATACGCCGCAAAACTGAATTGGGAACTCAGCCCAGCGTTTACTACCTTATAGGAGGAAGAGAAAATGCTTGAAAAAGCGTTGACTGGCAGTAAGAGATACTGGGCTTGGATTATCCTCCTTCTGATAGTAATTTTCGTTGGCTTTCACGCATACCTTAGGCAGTATAATTATGGTCTAGGGCTCACTGGTATGAGCAGAGATGTTTCATGGGGCTTGTACATTGCTCAATTCACCTTTCTGGTGGGCGTTGCTGCATCAGCTGTTATGGTCGTTACACCTTATTACCTTCATGACTTCAAACGATTTGGGAAATTGATCATCTTGGGAGAATTCTTAGCCATAGCAGCTGTGATCATGTGCATTTTGTTTATCTTTGTTGATCTTGGACAACCTATGCGAGTTCTGAATGTGCTCCTTTACCCTCAATTACATTCAGTGATGTTTTATGACATGTGTGCTTTATGTGGTTATCTAGCCATAAATCTAGTAGTTGGGTGGACCACCCTTGGGTCTGAACGCAAAGGGTTTCCGGCACCAAAATGGGTTAAGCCAATAATTTATCTTTCAATTCCTTGGGCGTTTAGTATTCATACAGTGACTGCTTTCTTATATGCTGGTCTCCCGGGCAGACATTTTTGGCTATCCGCTATCATGGCTGCACGGTTTTTAGCTTCTGCTTTCGCTGCAGGGCCATCACTCCTAATTCTGTTAGCTTTATTAGTAAGAAATGTAAGTAAATTTGACCCCGACCCAGGTCTCGGAGCGATTCAATCACTGGTTAAGATCATTCGCTATGCCATGATCGCCAACGTCTTCTTCTACTTATGTGAAGTATTCACAGCCCTTTATAGTAATGTACCGGATGAAGTGGCATCCTTTAAGTATGTATTTTGGGGAATCGATGGGCATACAAGTCTTGTTCCTTTTATGTGGACGGCAACAATACTTGCTTTTTTAGGGATTTTTTTGTTAATTTTTCCTTCTCGTAAGAATAAAGTACTCTTACCAATAGCCCTTTTATCTATTTACGTTGCAAATTGGATCGACAAAGGGATAGTCCTCATTCTTGCCGGATTTGTTCCGAATCCCTTTGATCGGGTAACGGAATATTTTCCGACAGGGAATGAGATCGCTATTATTGCCGGAGTATATTCTATAGGTATGTTGATAGTAACAATTCTTTACAAGATAACTATTTCTATTAGAGAAATGAATAATATCCATCGTTGATGGCATTGTTAGCCAGACCTAGTTAATATACAGGCTCTGATCTCTCGACTTTAAATGTAAGTAGCTACTCAGTTCTACGATTAGAATCAAGTGTTGTAATAGACGTAACTCACAATATGAATTGAAATTGGAGGCTGTCCATCACCCGACTGACATTAAAAATTTGTGTTCAATACAAATATTATGAATAAGAATAGGTCCCCTCGTTCAATTAGACAAGGGGACCTATTCTTACCCAGCGCTAATATATATTCTGAGATCGGAACAATTACATTTCGAACTGCTTATGCTTGATTTACTGGTTTTGAATAAGTAATTGGCTGGCTATTATTTTGACTCCCAAGGTCCAAAATATCTTTTGGGGAAGAAGAACTAGAAGAACTCTGGGTATCCGATGCTTGTTGGCTTTTAAGATGATGGTGATGTTTTTTTACAGTACTAGTTTGATCTGTCTGCTGGCTTTGTGTAACATTCGAATATTGGGAAGAAACAGGATTGATACTACTCATTTGCTTTGCTCCTTTCATTTAGCTTCCTTTTTTACTATCGTATATATTTTTAATGGATAACAGCTTTTCTGAGAAACTTCATAAAATATTCACTATTCCTTAACAACAGGACTTTCCAAACAATCAACACCTACGGAAGCAGTGCCAACCACTCTCGATGCGAACTCTTCAAACGACAAAGCAATTCCATCAGTTCCAGTTACTCCTGAAGATACAAATACCAAAAATCCAACTCTAAGCCAAAAATTTGCTGAATCTGATAATAAAACAAAATCAACATCAATTGAGAAAAGCAATACACTTTCGATTAGTAAAGCTAAGTACAACCAGCTAAAATACAGAGAAACCTAAGAACAGATTGAAAGCTTGTTAGGAGGAACTTGAGAAGTAGTGACTGAAAGCGGCATAAAAGGAAACAAAGGCTATACCGTCACCTATTTAGTTCATGTGAGGCGTTTACTTTTTTGGGTGGATTTTGCATGCTTAAATTTTCATTTTTACAAGCTCGCTGTTTCAACAGGAATCTTTTTTACAAAAGAGAAATATATCTTATGTTGAAGGAGTGAAATTAGATGGGAGACAAAAATCCTAAGAAGAAACCGAAGCAACCCAAAAAACCGTAATGAAATATGAGGGCCATATGAATCAACCATCATAAGTAACCCGACAGATACCCACATTAATGGGTTTCCGCCGGGTTACTTTTAATACAGTATATTTTCGGGCAGCGCAATTTATTGTTTACTCAACTTTCGCACCGTAATATTAACACCGATAAATGAATTCATGAGCATTTACAAACAGTCAAAGAGCTAAGCATCTTAAAGCAACTTATATTACACGTGTTATTAAAATTACTCCACCAACAATCCAGCAATAATAAGCGAAGGGGCGCATTGCAGTAATTTCATTTTTCTTAAACCATCGCATTAAGATCCATACACTTATATAAGCAAATATCCCTGCAAGTAAACCGCCGACCAGTGACATTTGTAATAAACCATGGACTCCAGATCTAAACAATTTCGGAATCTCTAGAAGACTTGCTCCGAGTATAATTGGCGTTGCCAATAGCATCGAAAAGCGAGCTGCTTCTTCATGCTTTAAACCCGACATAAATCCAGCCGACATACTAGCACCAGAACGTGAAAACCCTGGTATAAGAGCCAGTGATTGAAACAAACCTATAACAAACGCCTGTCGATACGATAATTTTTTTATTCCTCGGGTCCCGCGTTTACGTATTTTTTCTCCAAAAAATAACAGAAATCCATTGATTATTAGGAAAAATGAGGCGCTTGTTACATTTGAGAAGATATTGGTTAATGGTTTCTCAAGAATGACTCCAATCAGCCCAGCTGGAATGGACCCTATAATTATCAATCGAAGAAGTCGTCGCGCACTTTTCCTATTTGAACTAAAGATTGATTTAACAATATCAATCCATTCACGTCCGAAATATGTAAATAATGCTAAAGCTGTCCCTAAATGAAGCATAACCATAAATGGCAAAAAATTCACTTTTAAGAATTGTGGATCTAGATTCCAGTGGAATATATATGGGGTGAGAACGCTATGAGCAACACTACTGATGGGGAACAATTCTGTAATCCCTTGAATTATAGCAATTATAAAGGTTTGAAAAAAAGACATCTGTTGATGATCCTCTCTAAAATTTCTTTCCCTTACAATACCATTAAATCCGGCTCAATGTCAAAATGGAATTCAGTAGAGGGCATTTAGCCAAATAACTGAATTCCATGTTTTTATTATATCTTGCTTAATTATGTCGTGATATATTAAAACTTAGATTTACCCCTATTCGATATACCTCGTGTGTAGTATCGCTGACTCTCTTCCTTTGCGTTTGGTTCTGTAGGAACCTACTGCAGTGGTATTTGAAATATTTAGCAACACTCCAAGTATGATAAAGTGAACAATAAGTGAACTTCCACCATAACTGACCCACGGAAGAGGTATTCCCGTCAACGGAAGTAATTTAGTAACCCCAGCGAGAATAATTAAGGTTTCTGATCCTAAGAGAATTCCAATCCCTGCGGCTAAAATCTGCCCAAATCGGTCTTTTGCTTTAAGACTTACTGTAAAGGCTCTCATGACCACAACAAGAAAGAGCGATAGCACAGCCATGGCCCCGACAAATCCCAGTTCTTCAGCTATGATAGAAAAAATAAAATCCGTGCTAGCCACTGGCACGCTCCATGCTCCAATGCCATTACCTAACCCCGTTCCCAGGATTCTACCACCACTTATTGCAAACAGCGATTGCGCAATTTGGTACCCCATTCCCGTTGGATCCTGCCAAGGATTCATCCACACCATAACTCTTACGCGAACATGAGCAAAAAGCTTATAGCCTATTGTTCCAGTAAGAAGAAAAATAGGTAGCGATATTCCCAAATAGATTGACCTTTCTGTCACAACGTAAAGCATAAGCACAAAGAGCATATAAAATAATAAGGCTACCCCTAAACTCTTTTGGGCTGCCAGAATTCCTAGAACAAAGGCAACTATCACCATAAATGGCCCCATGGTCCGCCAATCAGGCAAAGAAAGTTTACCCCATTGAACAGTCCCCACCCTCAACAGTTCCTCATTGTCTTCCAAATACGTTGTCAGGAATAACAGCAAGGCTAGTTTAACAAATTCCTCCGGTTCAACCCCGATTCCTGCGATTCTAAGCCAGCTTTTCGCTCCACCTGATGAAACGCCAAACAGGAGGGTCACGAGCAACAGTCCAACCGCCAATAGTCCCGAAAGGTATTTATACTTTCCAAGCTGTCGATAATCTCTGATCAACCATAAAACAACGTAAAATATTATTTGGCCGATGCTCGCCCACCAAAGTTGATGAACTGCAGACTCTGGATTAATTCGTACTATAAATACAATCCCAATAGCTAAAATGGCCTGAACAGATGGCAGGATATAGGGATCTCCCTGGTAATGGAGGATCTGCTCTATCAAACTCCCTAGGAGAATGATACTCGTTAAAATTAGAGTCGGCAAAAGGAGTTGGCTCATGTGCCCCTCCCATTGAAGCAGATAAAGTCCGAGCCACATTATTCCTGAAATTAAAAAGCGCATACTTAAACGTTGAATCATCAGCTTTCTCCAAACTACAGCTAAGCTTATTAAATTAACTCGATGATCTAGTCACAATCACTTAACGATTCTTATTATGAACCAAGCACGAGGCTCATAATAAGAATCATTAACTAATCCTAAAAAATAGCCTTAATAAATAAGTGGCATATTCGCAAAGTTAGTGTAACAAAGTTTACCAATTATTGCAAATCCTAAAAACTATTGTCCTATGCCCAATTATGAAGACACTCCACAACTATTATAATTTTAACCAACGACACCTGTTCTTATCTCTAACTGGTTTATATTTGAGATTTTAACAGCTTTAGAACTATTTTTTTATATGATAAACTCCAATGACCGTCA
Organism: Desulfosporosinus paludis; assembly: GCF_045689965.1. NCBI lineage: Bacteria > Bacillati > Bacillota > Clostridia > Eubacteriales > Desulfitobacteriaceae > Desulfosporosinus > Desulfosporosinus paludis. The sequence goes on along the minus strand of NZ_CP144211.1, from coordinate 4,215,828 downwards.
TGTCATTCATAATGTCCACTTAATACAATCAAGTAGAAGAAGTAGTTGTAGTAAGCAATTTTTATAATGGATGGTAAATTGTTCATGTCTTATAGTGAAAAAAAGTATATAATGATTAACGTTATTATCTTTCCATTAAATTTTGTTTCGGTATAAAAAATAAAGAAGAGGCAATATGAAATAGCATGCAAATCGTTCTAAATAAATCATTTTTTAAAAGAACACCTATATTAAAGGGTAAATTTATAATCATTACTGTGGCTGGACTATTACTACTCTCTTTGCTCGTTGCTCTAATTCAACTTGCTTTACCCCTTAATTACAGTCAACAAATAGTTATCTTAAATTATCACCGTGTAAGCGATAAACTCACTAACCCCTGGGATGCTGCTGAAACTGTCACTCCTCAGCAATTTCGTAACCATCTTTTATTTTTAAAACAACACGGATTCCACGTTCTGGCCCTTGATGATGCCTTGAAAATTTTACAAAATCGGCAAAAGGCTATTCTTCCGAACTCCATCGTCATAACCTTTGACGACGGGGATCGAACTTATGCTGAAAATGCTTTACCGATATTAAAAGAATTCCAATATCCAAGCACGGAATTTATCATTGGTGAATTTTCCCTATCATCTAAGGGTGACTATCTTTCATGGCCTGAAATCAGTGAACTTGCTAAAGACCCTCTGATTACGTTCCATTCTCATACGTTTAATTCCCATTCAACTTTAGAAGCACAAGGCAAAACTTACTTTGAGACTGATCCAATTTATATACTTGGTAAAAGCCGAATGGAATCCGACTCAGAATATACCCAACGAATTCTTAATGACTCTAAACAAGAGCAAGCTCTATTTATGAAGTATCTAGGTCGAAGCGACACTGTCATCGCACTTCCTTATGGTCATGCTGCGCGATCATTTATTTCACTTGCCCAATCTTCCGGCTATACCTATTTTTTGACACAAGATCGAAGTCAAGCCAATCGTTACAATGTCGACTTGACTCATATCTATCGTATCGATGTTGGAAACGGTATCACGGATGCAAAGAGGCTCTCACTCTTAATGAAAGGTCTAACTTCTTCAGGGCCTTTGCACACCTTCAGTTGGCTTAGGGTCAAATACAACCAAGTACGTTTTAACCTCTCGCCCCAATTTTAGAAGTTCTACGAGAAATATTAAACGACAATGATTTTCTTAAATACACATTGAATTGTAAGCGTCAAATAACCTGGTGGATAGAAAAAGAGCAAAAACTCGTGTAAACTGAGTTTTTGCTCTACTGGCAGGCTTCTTGAACTTCCGGACTCCACGGAAGATAATCTTCAAGAAATTCTGGATGTTGGCCAAACTGTACTCCAGGTAACTCGCTGAAGATGAACTGAAGATATTTATACGGATTAAGATTATTGGCCTTAGCACTTTCGATGATGCTGTATACGGTAGCACTTGCCGAAGCTCCTTTTGGACTTCCACTGAATAACCAGTTTTTTCGTTTATGTGTTTAAGAGCATAACCGTAAAAATTGGGTAACCATGAAAACGGATCGCGGTGCCCAGGACAGTTCGATGGTTTACAGCATCATTCTGACTACGCTGGCCAATGACCTGAAGGTTTATGACTATCTGGTTTATTTATTGAAACAGATGCCGAATACCGATTTCGACCAGCACCCAGAACTGATTGAAAAATTTATTCCATGGTCCAAAGAGCTTCAAGATGATTTGCTATGTATGTTGACGGTTACAGTCATTGTCGCCTGTTGAGTGGCGGTGGGAGGGACTATTAGGTCATCTTGTGACAAAAGTATTGCAGGTTAATGTAATTAATATGGACTGCCGACAAAACCACAGGCGGTTTGGCCTTCAGATTCTTAAGTTAAAGAATTATAATCCATTCTTATATTCTTTTAGATTTGCTAATCCTTCTATCACTTCATCAATTGGCAAATTTCCTTTTTCAAGTTCATCTTGGTCTTTATCTGTTAATCTTTCATAAAAGGCCATACCTTTTGCCAAAATGTCATTATTTGCCTTATTTGTTTCAATTAAATTAAAAAGTACATCCTCAGCCTTTGCATAGTTTTTGGTGAGTTCGTAATATTGGAATAACAATAATTTGCTTTCATTAGGTAAATTGAACCATCCAATTTTATCTATTAGCTCATTAACCTTTTCTTTATTTAATTCCGAGACCGGAGCATCATCATTCAGTAAAACATTGATCATGATACTAAAACTCTTTGAATATAAATTCTTTGCTCTAGACTTCTCTCCTTTAATTTTATAAATATCTGCTTGTTGTATTAATAATTCACCAAGCATAAGATACTTTTCAGTATTAATCATATTTCCACTTACTTTGTGGATAAGGATATCATAGGGGAGTGCCTCTATTACTTCTATATTTAGTTCAGTGAAATGTCTTAATGTATCACTTAGAACCTCTTGACTCTCTTCGATTTTATTTTCAGCCTTTAATCCCATAATTTTACTTATGGCAGTTGTAAATTCTTTAACCATTCTCATTAAATAATCTTTCTCTTCAAACATTTTGTACTCCACCGTTACGAAATTTTCTATTTCTACGATATAGTATATCCCTTAATCCTTTAATTCTTCAGTTCTTTTCCATATGAGTCAAATAAAAACTTGTCGAGTTCATTATATTCTTATTGGCTGACATTTATTAGGCGTCAGAACAACGAACAGGTTGGGCTAAAGTTTTTACCCCACTTCAGACTAGCGCCTCAAATTTTTCCTAATATACACTACCATATCGCACTAACTCAATCACTTTACCATCGACTTGATACCGAATGCTACCTTATTCAATACATAAAAGTTACCACCCAATAAACATGAAACCCCATCACCGTTGCATAAACAACCAAAACTAGCCCTAAGGAATATGTAACAAACCTACGCGATCCATTCCTTATTTTCCAAAACACAAAGCCCAGAATGATCGGCAACAATAGCTTAATTTCCATAAGTCCCACTGGGCTTTTATTTATTATAACTGCATAATTGGACTCGCTTCTTCGATAACACCAAGGCTTAACCCCCATAGTGTCATTGCACCATCGAGAAGACTTAGGATTAAGAATACAGCAGAACCGGTTAGTTATAAGGAGCTTTTCACTTGACCGAAAGTTCAACTTATTACTCTCCATCATCAGTAGTGGTTTCCTTATGTAATTACTGTACGTCGAGTTTGAAGGTTTTGCTTTCTTCATCTATTTCAGTAACTTCTTTTTGCAATCTATGAAGTTTATCATTAACTGCCTTGATTTGCCTCAAGCTTAGCTCGTTGTCTCTGGCATATTCGGCCAGTTGCCTCATTTCAGTTAGTTTGGTCTCAATCTGGTCTAACCTGTTTAATCGATACTTAACCCATTCTAATTTCTGTTTCAAGTATTTTTCATCTATCACTGTTCTCCTCCAGAAAAGGTGGTCTACAACCATATTCCATTAGTTAATCTCATTAAATATTGTACAACAAATGCAATAAAATAGTCGTAAAACCATTAATAATTTGAAAACGTCATGGAACATGAAAATCGCAGGTATATTCATCACACTATTATTAGCTATTAGCGGATGCTCTAGTAATTCTATCCCGGCAACAAGTACGATTAAAGTGAAGGATTCAAAACAGGTCCAAACGCCTCCTGTCGCTACATCGTCTCCTCCCTCAAATCAAAATCCTCAAGCTGTAACTGTCTACATAACTAAAACTGGCAAAAAATATCATCGGGATAGATGTGGGTACCTATCAAAAAGTAAAATCGCGATTAGCCTATCTGATGCAGAAAGTGAAGGATATGGTCCGTGCAGTATCTGCAATCCTCCACAGTGAAGAAAGAACATTGTTGGGTAACTAAAAACGATAGCTCTTAGCGAAAAGACTAGGGGCTATATTCGTTAACCTATTTGCAAAACTGACCTGTTTCCACCTGACAACCACACCGACGGTGTTCGCCTAAATAGAAAACCGTTTTATTAACCCAAAGTCGAGTCAACCAAATACTCCCCCCAACCAGCACACCCAACTTCGAAAGGGGCCTTCTTTTGGGAAGCGGGGGAATTGATTCCTTTATGCAACACTTTGCGTGATGTAAGGGGTTAGGGAATGGGTTTATTTTGGAAGGTTATCACCCGGAAAACTTCTACACGGATGAACTTCATAGACAAAAATGCCCTCTTTAACTCCGGGGTCTTCATCCATTATCTTTTTTGCTTCCTCGATATCAACATTGAATATGCCAATTCCATTTACGTCGCTTCCATCAGTAACTGGGCAAACAATAGATAATACCCCAACTTCACGGAGAGCAAAATTCCTCCGACCGTGTTCCCATACGATTTGTTCAACCCCAGGCTCATGCCTTTTTGGTCCAGCCTTTAATATAACGATACTATATGTCTTAGTTGTAGACATCATTTGTTTCATGAACTCATCGGTTATTACTGTCATTTGTTCATCCTCCAAATAATTGAAATTCCAGTCCCAAACCCCACACCACCAGCGCTCCCGCCGGTAATTTATTTACCCTTAACGAGTGTCCGAATGCTTCCTTTCCGTTGTCTGGGAGACTTACCAGAATACCTTTCCCCCGGATGAGGGCAGGTTCATCATATGACAAGTTCATATAGTAAAACATTACGTCCTTCAATACTTGACGGCGATTCCTCAATATATCTGGCTCCTATTTTATCATAAAACCCTTTTGGCATTTGGATCGGAGAAAATAAACAACCGTCCAATAGACTTCTCTCTGCACATGTCAATTGTGTATGATATCAGTTCAGAGCCAATTCTTTTCCCAATAAATTTTGGCAGTATAAAAAGATGTTCTAACCAATTACCTTTCCGGACCCAGACCTTACCCGCCCAAAAGTCTTCTTTAACCTCAACTATTGAAAAGTATCCGGTTATTCTCAGCAATTTAGCCTTTGTATGATTTACTCAGATCTTTTATTGTTAATTTCAATTATTTTGCGAATTATCCTCCCTTTTGCCTGATTTTCCTTAAAAATGGCTAGACCTCCCCCTACCCCCAAATTGTATATGCTTAATTAATTGTCTAATCTCTATGGACTGCTAAAAACAAATTCGGCTTTACAGCGTGACAAACACTTTGGGAGCAATAAATAATTGGATTAGCTGTAACATGATAATTCCTCCTTTAGCTAAATCAAAAAGCAGGCCTTCTCTGACCTGCTTTGCGTTATATTCATCCCAATATGCTGGAATGGGAAAAGTTATTTATTTTATCCCCAAGTACTTGGCAACTGCTGCAGCTGAGTCGTACTTTGTATTTCCGGATAACAGTACTTCGTTTGGATGCCCTGTTGTTAGCCCACCAATAACAATCAACTGTTTAGCACTCTTGGCATCCGCCGGAACTGAATGATCATCAGGACGTACAAATATAGCACAGTTTCCGTTTTTGGCCGCAACATCAGCGCCGGCCCAGTAATCTTCTTTCGTATATAATAGAACGGCTATATTTAACACGTCGCTTCCTCCTTGCAAATCCTTAAACAACCTGGCCCAAGGGAATCCAGGGCCGGGACATTCAGCCTTGTCGACACTGTCAAGCCGGTAATGCCCGATTATCGTATTATCGTTTACCTCAAATCCGAACGTATCAATGAGCCAACGGTGTAAGCCCAGCGTTGCCTGATACTGGACCTCCGTAAACTGATCTCCACTTTGACCTTCATGCTCGATACTTACCGTATAGTAGTTCGGGTTTACATTTGAAATTAGTAGTGGCCACGAGGGTTTATCTACCACCCCATTAGCCCATGCAACATTGTTGATATCTACATATTGATGAATTTCGCCGTTCTTTCCAACACCAAAATGCGCGCTTACCACAGAGGTAGGATTCTGAAACCAACTGTCTGTCCCGACCAAAGTACCACTCATAATATGGTCGACAATGGCGATCACGTTGTTCCCAGCCCGACCAAGCGTACCCCGTGGTAGACCGTAATTTGGTGAAGGTATCTGTATTGTTAGAGGTTTTGAGGATGACATTGCTTACTCCTTTAAATCTAAAATTTAAGACCCTTGAATTTAGGGCCTTTTCAAAGAACTCATTAAGTCTGTTGTTCTTCGATCACTGTAAATCCAAAAATCCGTAAAGCAGTCATCAGGGCATCAGCCTTTGCCTTATCCAAATTGCTTACTTTCAGATCGTACGTTTGTTTTGGATTTGGGTTCGTACTTACATTGACGACTAGCGTAGTATTTATGCTTTGATAATTTACGGTGACATTATATTGACCGGAAGCATTCTGCAATGAGGTAATTGTGTTTCCCTTGCAAGACAAGGCGTTTGTAGCAGCAGTGCTATAGGTTACTAACTGCGAAACATCTTTTATACTTCCATCTGAATAGTGTGCTGTGACTGTAATTGTTCCGGATTGTCCAGCAATGATGTTTAATGTCGTTGGTAAAACGGAAATTGAAGTCAATGTGACTGGTGCCGGTATTGGTGTACCAGTAATAGCTGCCAAATCAGCCTGCAGCTGTGCAAGGTTAAATCCTTCAGGTGACACTCCCTTACCGTTGATAAACTCCTGGCTCAGTATTGCCCAAGCTTCCTCACAATAAGTTGTTAAAAAATCGACGGTCATTTTCTGTACTTGCCCCCAAGTTACACAGTAGATATATGAGCCGTCATATCCAACCACAGGGATATAGTGGCCACCTTCAATTTGAGAGCCTCGTACTACGCTCCACGGTTGTCCGTTGTTAAACTGATCCATAGCACTGTCCGGGAAATTAATGCCAATACCAACAGCACTGAATAGATATGCAGACTCCAGCAATTCATTCAATAGGTTCGATTGGTCTAACAACAAATAGGCTGCTATCTTATGCCTTTTACCACTTACATCAATCGTTCCGGTCTTTTGGCGGTACTGTAAAGCAGTCCTAACATCTGTGCCCTGGTCGGTGTTTGGATCATTAGGGTTGTATCCTGTAATTGCACTGTAATCACTGATAGCATTTGATACGGTAAAGGATGCCTCTGTGCTTCCTTCCGCTGTCCAAAGCATTGCTTCGTGGTCGGACCCCGCGATAACACAATCTCCAACCGTGTCGTTTCCTAGCATCCCCCAGTCACTTACAAGACTCTGGTGCCCGAAGGATGCAGGAATAGGGGGTAAAGTTGTTCCTCGATAATTACGGTAGAGTAGATCTTTTTCACTTGGGATATACGGTCTTTTTCCAAGTTTCATTTTTTACGTCCTTCTTCCGTTAATTCAATTTAAGGTGCCTCCATGATTTCTCTCATGTCAGCCAATTCTTCCATGATCATTTTATTGTCAGCTTGGTCCATTCGTGAGTCTCAAATAATATTCGTTCCCGCTTCTCCCCCTCCTGCGGTACCGGATCCTCGCCTTGTTTAGCTAGTTTCTGAATCACCCATACAGGAAACGTAATCTCGTGGATGCCATTGGCCGTACCATCCTTCGAACCGCCTGTATGATGATGTTGACAGAGAACCAACATATTCCGAACATCATCGACGGTTGTTACTGGCTGACTCCGCAGAAGTCGCCCATATCCATATGGTCCCATTCTTCGCAAAACGCCTTTAATTTTGCAAAGTCGGTGATATTTTCAAGGCTCCATTCTGCCCCAAAATGGTGCACCTGGAGATTTTCTATTGCTCCGCACACCCAACATTTAAAATGTCCGTCTGTCTTCAATCGTTCCTTGGCGTGGCGAAACTCTGCCGACTCTGTGCGTTCCGCGTGTTCTGGGGTGATAACGACTTCGGTTAAGTGCCGGATGGTTTCATGTGCCTCTGTCATGCCTGTCCTCTCCTTTCTTTCAAGATATGCTAAGCAGTTCTTTTTGGTCCCATAAACGAAGACAGGATCGAATGGTTTTTTAATGCTGTGTTACGACATAGACAATTAATCCGGTCACAATCGTGAGCAACACAGAGACAGTCAGGGAAACCGTCCATGTCGGTCTACCTTGAGCAGCCCTTAATAGTTGATCGAGTTTGGCTTCAAGGCGGTCAAACTTTTTTCCTACGTCAATCTCTAACGAGTTAAGCCTTACTTCAGCGGCTTCATTTTTAGTTTCTAAGACAGCCACACGAGTTTTGAGATCTTCTTGTTCACCCAAGGACTCCAACTCCTTTCAACACATAAAAAACGCCCGTTTAAAGGCGTTTATCCTGGTAAAATCATTCAATTGTATGATTATAGACTCCCAATTTTTCGAAGCAACTTTGAATTGGCCAAATCCCCTGGGCTCGGATATTTTATACCTGGGCATAGGTCTATTCCAGCTTGTCTGTATGCATCTGCCCAGAGTGTTGAACATATGCGTACCATTTTACCTTCTTGGTAGTGTAAAGTTTCATCCATCCAACTGCAGCGGCGTTCGAAATATTTAGTAACACCCCCAGCAAGAATAATCTTAATTTACATAAGTAAAACCCTCCATTTCTTGAGTACCATTTATCACTCTGATGATAAACATAGTCAAGTAGAATGAAGGGTTAATTTTACGAGCGTATAATCCGGCAAGACCGCTTGACTTCAAACAGGCGGTCTATTTTTGTAAGTCACGACATGAACGGAGGGGGCTGATCAGTTTCGTGAGCCAGTCGCTAGAACAATTATTGCAATCAACGTCTCAATCATCGTCGTCTTCATCAAAAAAATCTTCTTCTTCTAATACTATAAAATCAGAGACCCCTTTAAAGATATTGAAAGATTCAATATCTAATTCTAAAGGTGCCAATAATTCCATTTTGATAAGACCTACTAATAATTCCAGGGTGTCCTGATCAACGTTTGGGACAATCACTAAAGTGGATTGAATTATATCACTAATGTGCAAATCTAATGTACCTATTAATTCAAAATCCTCTCCCATAATTATTGAATATCGTTCGCTATTCGGTGTTCTTACATCTCTAATAAAGCGCGGCATTAATACAGACGGAGTTTTTCCATTACCTTTATAGACTTTAAAATCCCGAACATTATCCTTCATTGCGTATACGGCCTTTCTATTGCGTGCTTGTGTTATTTTAATGTTTGACAGATTACAAATCCATATATAGTGTATCATATGTTCTAATTGTTGGCAGCTGTCTAGTTGTGCTAAATCTACACAGATGACCTAATCCGGCAACCTGGATTCAAAGCCGCCTGGTGTGCCCGGAGTTTGATCCTAGACCTTTGGCCTTTTTTAAATTGTCATGATTTCTCTTTTTCAGGCTCATTTTGTTTACTGTGAAGCTTATGGAGCATCTGATGAATATCTGCAACTTGAAGTTCTAGATGATGAAGATGCTTTTGTACGTCGTCTATTTCTAACTCTGCTTTGTAGTTAATGGAGAAGTCGACGACTGCTTCGTGTTTGTCACGAATGGCTTGTCGGTTTTGACTCATTATAATGAAGGGAGCTTGAAATGCCGCAGTGAACGAAAGAATGAGATTGAGAAGAATGAATGGTGCGGCATCAAAATGGAGTGCAGTTGTTATAGTAAGGCTGTTCCACACCATCCAAAAGGTGAGGAATAATGTAAAAATGATAATAAACTTCCAACTGCCAGCAAAAAATGCTACTTTGTCTGCTAAAAGGTCGGAACGGGTCGTCTCACGATGATCTCGGGCATTAAGTTGAGTGAGAATGTGACTTTTATAATCGTCAACGATTCGATCAATGCGTTCGGCATGAGCATCGCTAATAGATGGAGTTAAGCTTTGATTTACTTCATGTTCTTGTTCATTTTTAGAATATTGCACATATATCCCTCCAATATTAAATCTTACCTACCAAAGATTTTCCTGGCCTTATGAAAATGCCGTGGACGTATAAGTCCATCATCGTTGACGCCTCTTCAGGATACAATGGAACTTAATTATTTAGTCTAGTCTACACTACCATACTGCGCCAATTCAATACCACGACCAAAAGAATCCACTTCATAACGGAAGTTTAACCAGCTTCAAAGTGGTTTATAAACCATCTCTTTCAATTTGTTTCGTGGGCGTTGCCTCTTGCTTATAGAGTAAGGCGATATCTTTTAAGATTACGTGAAATATATATAAACATTCCATTAAACCTTTGTAAAAAAATCAGACCCACTGCTACTCACGTTATACCCAGCGCACATCAAAACCCTAACTGAAATTAGGTTCACTTTATTAGGTGACGGACTAAAATCCTTCAATTCGATAGGTTCAACTAATAATCTGTCAACCTGTGATTCACTGATGACTCTACTATCGACCATGCACTGTCCGACAATATGTTGTTGGTAAGGATAGCCCTTCCGAGAGAATTTACGAGTATAAACTTTATAATAATTACCGGGTTCAAGGAGCTATGATCAAATTATTAGGGACACAGAAAAATTTACATTCCGTTCACATTCAATGCATTTTTAGTTTACAGAACTCCCTTATAATCTATAAATGTTAGGTGAGAAACTGGCAGCTGATACTATCTAATTTGTTTTTGTAACTTTCCGAACCATAACAATCCTCAAACGTTCACTGTTCTTTCTCAGGAAACTCTCAGCTTTACTTGTTAATCTATGTATGTTTTATACTTACTCCTCCTTAAATAAATGCGAAGCCTAATCTTTCATAAAACAAAAACGGGAGGGATGGCCTATGGAATAATTAATTTACCTGCTATATTTACTCATATACCAAAAATCAGGAGGGAAAAAGAAATGAAAAAGAACATAAAGCTAGCCACGGTGATCACAACAAGTGCCCTGCTTCTCTTCTCATTAGTTGGAAGCGTACAAGCTGCTCCGAATTACAATCGTTTTGCTGGACAAGACCGATTCCAAACATCCATAGCCATCGCTCGTCAAGAATTTCAGGGACAGCAAGTGCAAAATATTATTCTTGCTTCTGCTTATAGTTTTCCCGATGCTTTAGCAGCAAGCACTCTGGCGACAAAGCTTCAAGCCCCAATTATCCTGGTAGGTACTAACATGCACGATTCCCAAGTCAGTTTGGATTTTATTAAAAACCATATGACATCTGGTGGAACTGTCACGATTGTTGGTGGGGCTGCCGTTGTCCCCAGACAAGTTGAAAACTGGTTGCTGAATGCAGGTTATACGGTGACCCGTTTGGGAGGAAATGATCGTTTTGCAACAGATGCTCTTATTGTCAAGAGTCTCAATGTCACAACTGGAACTCCGATAGTCATTGCCAGCGGTTATGATTTCCCAGATGCTTTAGGGGTAGCCTCAATAGCTGCAAGCAAGGGGTGGCCGATTCTTTTAAGCGGACCTAACCAACTGCCTCAATCTGTGAAGGATTTCGTTACCACGGATCAACCGTCTAACATTTATATTGTCGGAGGAAAGTTCGTTTTGCACGATGCCATTCAATCAGAACTCCAAAGTGCTGCGCCTAACGCCCAAATTCAGCGGTTTGGCGGACAGGATCGATTCGAGACCTTATCTCAGATTTTGTATAAATTTTACCCCAATCCAACACAGATTTATCTAGCTAATGGATTTGATTTTGCCGACGCTCTTTCCGGCAGTACGTTGGCTGCGCAAAACAATGCACCTATCTTATTAGTTGATCCTAAGGCTGGTCAACTGCCACCTGCAATACGTGATTATCTCATTACACTTCATAATACCGGTGTCACCCCACAAGTTAATGTTCTTGGAGGATCTGTTGGGTTACCAGATTGGGTGGTCGATCGTGTTAATGAACAATTGGGGATTGGAAATACAAATACTACTCCTCCTACAACAACGACCAGTAGTGCAATACAACTCCCACTGAACAACTAACCCAAAGTAAGGATGAGTGGATAAATTTCTCCTAATTATGGTCGAAATCAAAAGCTTTCCAACCAAAAATTGCGAACTATACCTTATCAATTAAATAGAAAAACAGCCTTGGTTCAAAAGGACTAAGGCTGTTTAATTACTCTGTTAATTACTTTTCTTCAGTTTAGCAAACTCGTTAGGAGAGTGGCAAATGCATCATCTTACCTTGTTCATGGGGATTATGGGACTTAAAGGAATTTTAGTTTTGGTTTTAACTATCTCGGTCGTAGTCTTTATCTTTAAACAATTATTTAAGATACATTAGTTCACGTCGACCTCTTCTAGGGTTACGAAGTGCAAGCTTTCGTAAGGGGCTACAAGTATTCTTTCACTCCTACCATCTCACCAACTTCAAAAGGGGCCTTCTTTTGGAAAGAGGGGGAATTTCATTTTAGTAGCCAGGCAGTTACATCGTATCCATTTCTTGCAAAGAATACAGAGTCTTTTACCTTCACCGCAAAGCAGATTTATTTCCTATATCTGTTCTCAGCTAATTTTAAGGAGAAGTTTATATAATCATTTTAGTGTTAGGCGGATTTTTATATTACTTGGCTTCTGAAGGATTTAACCTAACTACATTATAAGATAAGGGGCGATAAGCAATGAGTAATCATTCGATCATCAGAAATACAATTTTTAGCGCTCTTACAGAAATCTGCGGGACTGATAAAGTTGTGAACAATCCCAATCTAGACCTTTTTGCCAATGGCCTCTTAGATTCCTTTGGCTTAGTTGAATTGATGGTGACGATTCACGAACAACTAGACATTGATATTGCGCCAACGGAAGTGGAAAGAGAGACGTGGTCGACCCCAGAAAGGATTATTCAATATCTAGAGGAGAAAATGTAAATGATCCGTAAGCGTTTAGCACCATTAGGGGTAGCGCTCTTCCTTTTTTTCCTAAGCATACTCGCTGTTGGACCGCTCACTCAATGGTTAGTAAGCAGCTATATTAAACCCGGAGTGATAGAAACGGCAAGTGAGAGCCAAATACCTTCCCTTTTCGAGGGGACACTATTACAAAGTAAGGCTTTGAAAGATCCTAACGTAGTCCCAATGTACGGATCATCTGAATTTGGGCATGGAGGTCCCTATAACCCAACAAAACTTTTTGCTGACCAGCCAACAGGCTGGACCCCTTATTTAGTTGGGCATGCTGGTTCTTTAGATCTCATTCAAGCGCTCTATGCAGGGGCTCAAAATTTAAAAGACAAGAAAATTGTTCTATCACTTTCTGCTCAGTGGTTTGGCGGTAACGGGATCCCTCAAAATACCTTTGCAGCTAATTTTTCTGCTTTACAAGCATACTCAATGATATTTAATCCCTCTTTGACTCTTCAAACAAAACGCGATCTAGCAAAACGTCTAATTCAATTTGATGAAGTAAAGAAAACGTATCCGATTTTAGATGGGCTGCTTAAATATTATGGACAAACAGATCCGGGATCGATCATTATGGAATTAGTATACTGGCCAGCCGCTAGAATAGAAATGTCCGCTTTAGAAATTCAGGACGCATTAAAAACAATTCAAGTTATTCAACATCTCCCCGCAAAGGAAATTGCCAAAAATTCGAGCGGCACTTCCCAGAGAGCTTTACCAACTTGGTCTGAAATGCAGCAGAAAGCCACTGCCGATGTCCAGAAAAATGAAACCAATAATCCCTTTGGAGTCGTTAACAACTTTTATAAACAGAAGATTAAAAACCCACAAAGCCTAAAGAATTCAGCAACCAAGGGGCATTTTTATCCTTCTCCGGAATATTCGGATCTTAATCTATTGATGAATGTGTTAAAGGATGAAGGAGCCGATCCTATATTTCTGATTCAGCCTGTTAATGGCCTCTGGTATGATTTTACCGGTTTTCCAAAAGAACAACGTCAAAAGTATTATAGCCAGGTTCGTGACATGGCGAATCACTTTGCATTTTCCTTAGCAGATTTTTCCACTCACGAGTATGACAAATATTTTATGGATGATCCATCACATCCCAGTGAGAAAGGATGGCTTGAATTTGATGAAACTCTGGATAAGTTCGTTCATCAAAAATCCTAAGACTGCCTGGTTCGCCCGTGTAGTCTATTATTACCTGATATTGATGGGGCTTTTTGTTCTCTATTTTGTCCAGAAACAGCATACCCCTCCACCTTTTATATACGACGGCTTTTAATATGAGATATTTTTGTACTGTGTTTAGAACGCTATAAGACAATAATAATCCGAGAGGGTGAGTTTATGCTTTTGCAACGAATCGATCAATGGGCTGAAATAGCTCCGCAACGGTTGGCTCATAAATATAGGGAACAAGTTTTAACGTATGCTGATCTAAAAACTTATTCTGATGCTTTAGCCTATTGGCTTTTTCAGAAAGTAAGTCATGATTCGCAAAAACAAACCCCCATTATAGTCTACGGTCATAAAGAAAGTGAAATGCTGGTGTTCTTTTTAGCTTGCCTTAAAGCAGGGCATCCCTATATTCCTATCGATAAATCCACTCCCACTGAGCGTTTGCTTAAAATTGTTGAATCTTCTGGAGCAGCAGCCATACTTTCTCCCACGAGTATTCCTGAAAAAGCAAAGATGAAGGGCATATTTTGGCAAGAGCACCTTCAGCTTCCATCAATCTCTAATTTACTCCATAATGCCAAACCCCACCCAGAATGGTATATCGGCACTGACGATGTATGGTATATTATTTTCACTTCCGGCAGTACCGGGGAACCAAAAGGTGTTCAAATTACCCATAGTTCTTTAGAAAGTTTTATTTCTTGGGTCAACCGGGAATATCGACCCAAGCAGCAAGAAGAGGTTTTTCTTAATCAGGCCCCGTTTTCCTTTGATCTATCAGTTATGGATTTATACATGGCCCTAAGCAATGGGGGAACTTTGTGGAGTGTGGATCAGGAACAAACTAATAATCCTAAGGACTTATTTTATTCTTTGCTTGAATCGCAAATAAGCTATTGGATTTCTACACCTTCATTTGCGGAGATATGCCTCATGGATCCGAGCTTTACTGAAAAGCTTCTGCCCAAGCTACGTTATTTTCTTTTTTGTGGTGAAGTTCTTCCCAATGTTGTAGCCTCCAGCCTCTTAGGACGCTTTCCAAGAGCTCAGGTCATAAACCTTTATGGTCCGACGGAGTGTACAGTTGCGGTATCCGGTGTAAATATTACTGCAATAATGTTCGAGTGTTCTGACCCACTACCTGTTGGGCAGAATTCTACAGATTGTCAAATCTATATTTGTGATCCTGACGATCTGGACAGGGAGGTCTCCAATGTAGATTTGAAGGAGCCGTTCCTTAAATCACTTCCACCTGGGAAAAGGGGCGAGATTGTTATCGCCGGACCTAACGTAAGTATAGGCTATCTTAACCGTCCCGAGCTTACACAACGAGCCTTCTTTAAGTGGAAGGAAAAAGGAATCAGTCAGCAAGCCTATCGTACCGGCGACATCGGTTACTGGCTAAATGAGAAGTTATATTATTTGGGACGGAAAGATTTTCAAATTAAATTGCACGGTTATCGAATTGAATTAGGCGAGATAGAAGAACAATTACGTAAGTTACCTGAGGTTGAAAATGCCATTGTTCTTCCGATTGTGCGGCGGGGGAAAAATGCTGCACTTCAAGCGTTTATCAAACTTAGCAATGATTTTCAGTATTGTACTCAAGATCCGGAATCAGCTCGGCAAGAGATGGGTCAGCAAATACGTCAAAAATTAGGGCAACGATTACCAGCTTATATGTTACCACATCGGTATAACTTCATTGAAAGCATACCACTGACAACGAACGGCAAGGTTGATCGCAAAGCACTTCAAGGAGGGTAAAATGATTCCATATGATAATTCTTCTTTCTTTTTATGGCTACTCATACCTGTAATACCAGCAATAATTCTAGGATTAACCCAAGCATCTCCCAAGACCCGTTCACTTTGGATTATGCATTCGTCCATTGGCATGTTATATTTTATTTTGCGTCCTCATGCCTATCTAGCCCAAGCTGTCGTTTATTTTATCTGGGAGTACCTAATTATTTGGTTTTATCTACGTTATCGTCAATCTAAAAAAACACAAAATAGCTCTTTGATCTTTTATCTTGCTATAGCTGGAAGCTTGTTACCCTTAGTATTGGTAAAATTAGCACCATTGATAGGTTTGCACTTCGCTCAAACAACATTATTAGGAGGTTTGGAAGCAACCCCAATAACCCAAAATTACAATCATGTTACCCAAAGCGTTCAAAACTTGTCTAAAACCCTTTTCAACTCTCAATTCCCTTCAGTTTCTCAGACGTTTCCACAAATCCTCAAAAACTTGGGACAAGACGCCTCTAATCAAGGTCAAATGACATCATCTGAGAATTCCGTCCTGGGTTTCTTAGGAATATCCTATGTGAGTTTTAGAATCTTAGGAACATTGATTGAGATCCGAGATGGCTTAATCAGAGAAGTTAACTTAGGAGATATTATAAGTTATGTTCTGTTTTTCCCTACTCTTGCCTCAGGACCTATTGACCGATACCGAAGGTTTCTCTCGGATCTTCAAAGAACAATAACTAGGAAAGAATATATCACTAATTTCATTGAAGGTTTGGAATACATTTTTCGCGGTTTCCTATATAAGTTCATTATCGCATATTTGATTAACCAATATATGCTTATCCCGCTAAATCATGCTCATAGTTTATGGTCGACGATTCAATATATGTATGCTTACAGTGCTTATCTCTTCTTTGATTTTGCCGGTTACAGCGCCTTTGCTATCGGAGTGAGCCACTTTTACGGAGTTCAGACCCCCGAAAATTTTAAAGCACCTTTCTGGTCAAAAAATATTAAAGACTTCTGGAACCGCTGGCATATTTCTCTATCAATGTGGTTCAGAGACTATATCTATATGCGCTTTGTTCTGGACAGTGCTAAAAAGAAACGTTTTACCAGTCGCTACACTACATCCGCAATTGGTTACCTCTTGCTTTTTCTTATAATGGGAATTTGGCACGGAACAGAGTGGCATTACATTATCTATGGGCTCTATATAGCTCTTCTAATGATCATCTTTGAGTTTCTGGAACGATTCAATAAAAAGAAGCATTTTTGGAGTAATGGAAAGGCCTGGGATATGCTGGCTAGATTGCTTACCCTCCAGTTTACTTGTTTTGGCTTGCTGATTTTCTCCGGACGGTTGGTATGATATATAATAATAGACAGAAGCATATTCTTGTTCATTTTGAGTTCAGCTAACTCACTACCGAATCTTAAAATCTTTCTACCTACAAATCTTCAAAGGATGTGGGCATTCATGGCTTCATTTTCATTTCGTATTTTAGTCGTCGATGATGAGCCTTCGATACGACAAATGTTGGACTTAGGCTTGCGAAAAGAAGGCTTTGTTGTAAAAACCGCAGCTAATGGTAAAATCGCTTTAGAACTCATTCCCGAATTTGAACCACACTTGATCATTTTAGATTTAATGATGCCTGTCATGGATGGAAATGATTTATGTCAGGCTGTTCCAGAAATCAGCCAAGCCCCCATGATTATGCTGACGGCAAAAAATTCAGCTGCGGATATTGTTGTGGGCTTGAGGCGAGGAGCCAACGATTATCTGACCAAACCTTTCCATTTTGACGAACTACTCGCCAGAATTGAAGTTCAATTACGTAACCGCTATCCAGAGCTGACTGGAAAGTACTATATAGACGTTTTCTGCCTGGACGAAGCGCACCATGCGATTACTTTTAACGGTTGCCAACTCTCCCTTTCTCCTACCGAATACAAACTTCTTTCCTACATGCTTTGGAACCCCGGTCAAGTACTCAGCAAGAATTCCATCTTAAACCACGTTTGGGGTTATGACTTTGAAGGCGAAGACAATATCGTTGAAGTATATATCCGTTATCTTCGTGATAAGCTCGGCGACAAAGAACACAAATTAATCCAAACTGTGCGTGGTGCCGGTTATCGTCTGGTTCCTTCACCAAATAATTAAATACAATTAACTAAAACGTTTTTTAGAGGACGGAAGGTGTTTGGATGGAAGAAGCTGGTGTTAAAGCACATTGGAAGGATTCCCTGACTGGCAAACTATTAGTAAGGCTTTGGTTGAGCCTCTTATTGGTTTCTCTGATTATGGGGATAATTCAGTACCAGGCTTTGAATCAATTTTTGATGAAAGGAGAAACCCAGGACCTTCAGGCTCAAATAGGTTCATTTGATGTAAATCAACTAAACCTATGGTTGGGCCATGAACAGTTGTTTCCCAAGGCTTGGCCTAGCCTTAGTACTGGTGTTGTAGTCGGTTTTTTTTCGCCCGACAAAAAACTTAAGGGTATCCTTACCCGCCAGGAAGTTAATACAAAAAATCCTTATGCTCTTGAAAAATCCTTTTTTCAAAAACAAATTGAAAAAAACAGTCTTCGAACTAATGCCATTTTAACTTCCCCCAAAGGAATCCGCTATATGGTCATTTCTGTACCGATCTACCTCAACTATGAAACTACAGCCAATGTAACAGGACAGAATTCAAAACTAGCATCAAACAACACCTTAATCGGTTATGCCGTACTATCTGCCCCTTTAACGCAGATTAATAATATTCTCTACCACCAACTTCAGGTTTTTCTTGTCAGCACCTTGTTCATTCTAGTGCTTGGCGGACTTCTAACGTTTTATATTTTGAAAAAACCTCTTCAACCCTTATCACGCATGTCCGACATATCCGGCAAGATTGCTGCTGGCAATTACACCCTAAGAATACCCCATGAGCCAGCAGCCTCGGAAATCACGCATTTACGGTCTGTTTTAAATCAAATGCTGGAAACTCTTAATCGATCTTTGGCAACAGAAACAGAAGCCAAAGAACAAATGGCAAGATTTATTGGTGACGCTTCCCACGAATTAAGAACCCCTTTGACTTCTATTCGAGGATTCCTGGAAATCTTGTTGCGCAACCCGGAAACAGACACAGAAACCTTAACTTCTGCCCATAAATCAATGCTTGTTGAAACCGAGAGATTAATCAACCTTACTGAGGATTTATTGACCCTCAACCGTTTAACAAAACACATCGGGCAAGACCCTCAAGCAAAGCCGGAAACATTCGTTCAAAATATTTTTCCAGAACTCTTACCCCTGCTTAAATCATTACTAGAATACCGAACATTGGATATCCAAGTTGACGAAATATCCCTGCCGGTTGAACCGGGAGAGCTTAAGCAAATTATCTATAACCTAATTCATAATGCCATTCAGCATACTCCTGTAAATGGGAAAATTACTATTAAAACTGAAACAAATGATAAAGCAAAATTTCTTTGTGTGACAGATAACGGTGAGGGAATTGCCCTTCAGGATCTTCCTTATATTTTCGAGCGTTTTTATCGTGGCAGCCGATCAAGGGAAAGGAAGGCCGGTAGTGGCGCCGGCTTAGGATTGGCTATTGTGTGGGAAATCGTGAATTTACGAGGCGGCATGATCGATGTTGAAAGTAAACAGGGTGAAGGTACAACTTTTGCAATCCATTTTCCAAGTGATTTATAATGTTGCAGATGAATAAACTTGTTCTTCTTGAAAAGGAGTAAATATATGAGTGGCTTACTTGATTATCTTTTCAAAACAGTACAGATTTTAGCAGCTACAATTGTACTAATTGCTTCCTCCATACTTCATGGAAATCTACCTTCTTTAAGCTCACTTGAAATGCTGTGGCAAGGAACTCAGTCATCACAAATTACTACGCAAATTAATCAACAAGGTAATAACTCAGCTTATAATTCCATCCCTCAAAAAACAAGTCATCCTACGATTAGATATAGGCAGACTGAACGTATTGCTAAAAAATTACGTAGTCTTCCTACAACACAAAAAGGCCAAGAAGTTTCAACAAATATCTATATAGGTGCGGGCGACAGCGCGGTACCTTCTGCAAGCCTTACCAAAGCCAATCAAATAATTAAAGATATTTCTTTACCAACAATTAATACTGTTGTTGGATTATCACCAACCAAAACCATAAATATTGTCTTATTCTCTTCACCTAGAACCTACGCTAATTCACTAAACAAAGCTGGTATTGATCCGAATTCCATACAATCGATCGTCGCTGATACTGGCGGATTAACCGTCGACACATCCATCTGGATTCCTTTATATAATCTTGAAGATAATAGTGATCTGGCTAATGTTCTCAGTCACGAACTTTTCCATGCTTGTCTTTCAAGTCAAGGATATGGTGACCAACTACCAACTTGGCTTAACGAGGGGACAGCTTGGCGTATCGGGCTCATGGCTATGCAAAAAGTAAATTCACAAAAGGCTTCTTACGAAATGGCTTATTATGAAACCGACGTAAGAAACGCCGCTAAAACTGGAATTCTACTCCCTTTAACTGCGTCAGAAAATGATATTCTTAACGCTCAATATAATGTCGAATACGAAGATTTTATGGCGGTCGAACACCTAGTAAAACAGTATGGTACATCCACTTATAAAACTTTTATTCAAAATCTTAAGACGAAGAATGTGAACACAGATTTCAAGAACACCTTTAATACTGCGATCGATAATTTCCAGAATAGCTTTATAAAATCTCTTTAAAATAATATCTATATTAATTAGTAAACATGAAATAGCTCGGTATTTTTATCATATATACAGTAATTTCTGCATGATCTATCCAACTCTGCTTCAAAAGTTCCATGCCTCTGATGGTTCCAGGTCATACGTTTCAACTTTCCACATTTTTTCCATTCCCTCCTAAGATATGTATAAATAATCCAAAAAAGTAAAAAAGAGCGCCTATTCGGGCACACGCTCTTGCTTCTCTAACCACCATTCCGGGTACATTTCTGCCCCACACGTTTCACACGAAAAGACGTGAGGACCAGTTAATGGATTCCTCGGATTCATCTGTGGCCTTTTTTCCGTAAGATGTACAGAAACGACTCTTGCAAGTGAATGCTACAGATCTAAAACTTGTGTCTCCCTGCCTGTCTAAAGACTATGACAGTACCAAGCCCCGCGGAAGCCGGCACAAAAATATCCCCTACAGTTGTTTCCATCACTGGCAATCCATTTCCTTCAATATATTTCCGGGTAGCCGATATGTTGCGCACTTTAACAACATATCCGACAAATCCTGGCAAAGTTGGTGCCGCTTCACCTGGCAATATATTGGCCAGCCGAGACTCAGGAACAATTGTTATTCGCGCACTTTCCAGATCAATAATACGTGTCAGTCCATCCGCTCGGACATCACGGCCTAGATATCGCTGATATCGATTGATGAAAATATCAATCTCATGATCAGCAACACAAAGGATCACTTCAACAAGCTCAACCGCTCCGTTCGGATGATCCATATGGGCTTGTGCCTGTAAAATTTCTAATGGTGGAATGTCCGCAATAGCGAGTCGGCCTTCAGGTACATCTTCTCCATCAATTTCCAAGACTTTGATAGGTATAATCTGCACGCCAGCAGTAGTTTCAACAGGGCGCTGGACAGCGTTGACACCGCTATGCCCAATATTACATTTATCAAACCTGGCTGCTGAAGCCTCCACGTCAGGTGTGTAAAAGCAAAGAATATGCGTTCCTTCGTAGCGTGCTAGACACCTGGAAACAGTATCTATGGTACGTTTGATATTCTCAAGAACTCGAGGAAGTACGGCCGGTGGAACCTGAATGGGAACGAGGTTGGCATTATCAGGAATCCGTTCTTCATCTTTCACAACAGTAGCAATCTCAATGAAGTTGCGCAAAAATGTAATATGTGTGTTCGCCATGCCAAGTGGTTTAGGTTCCTCACCTTCTTTTTCGGCCATCATCGGATATGCTGGTATTAGGCAAACAAAGCCAAGCTTTCGATAGAATTCCAACGCAACACCCATATCTTTGACTACGTGACCGACATGATGGATATGTTTGATTTCAGCACTCACAGGTAATCTCCCCTCTATCTGGACTTTCCAATAACATTACTCTAATTTACCCCAAGTATGCTTTGTCAATTCCACATAGTAGTTCACCTAGATAATCATGCCCTTATGTACAAATAAATAATTCCTGACTTTAGGAGAAACAAGCCCAAAAATCGCCGGAACGTTTGGAATACAAACGTTTTGGCGATTTTAAAATGTCCTATTATTTCAGGTTTTTATTGTCAGGTCCAGCTTGGTACATGAGCGGAACTTTGTCAAAGTCATATTGGTTTTAAGTACTGGGAGTTTCAGAATCTTAGCTAGATCAAGGTAAGTCTGGGAGACTTGTGTAGGAGTTACGACATTGTTAGGGTACTCTCCCTGGACCAGCACTAATGGCTCATGAAGAGCTTCTATTATTCTAGCAGCTGAAGCATTCTCTTGATGAGCCTCCCCCAGCAGATACTGGGCATACCGAAGCATGCATAGAGAGATGAAGCACATTGCAAAATGCCCCTTGATGTGTTCATCGGTCCAGACGAACACAGGACGACCCGAAGATCTGTTTTCAATATGCGAAAACTCTAAAAATACCCTGAAACTCACTTTAATAAGCGACCTTCAGGGTTAGATACTCTTCATTTTTGTTATACAACGTCTAAAGTCAGAAGTCAAGAGATCATTTATTTGAATCTGCCTTACTCATCTCTTCCATCAATTTAAGAATAGCCTTTTTTTCAATCCTTGAGACGTAGGATCTAGATATCTCTAACGCCTTAGCAATCTCACGTTGAGTCCGTTTGGGGCTGTTCATCAAACCATACCGCAACTGGAGCACCATCTTTTCCCTCTTGTTTAATTTTTTCACCAGCTCCAATAACGCTTTTTGTTCAGAGTCATTTTCTACCTTTACGGAAATATCCTCTTCATTAGAACCAAGGACATCGATAAGGGAGATCTCATTCCCTTCTTTATCCATCCCGATGGGATCATAGATCGAAACTTCACCCCGCGATTTTTTTAGAGATCTTAAATGCATTAAAATTTCATTTTCAATGCACCGTGCAGCATAGGTCGCCAGTTTCGTTCCTTTCCCAGGATCGAACGTATTGATTCCTTTGATCAAACCAATTGTTCCTATAGAGATTAGGTCGTCACCATCTTCACCTGTTCCATCAAATTTCTTGACTAGGTGAGCTACTAATCGTAAATTGTGCTCGACTAACGTATTTCGCGCATTTTCCACCTCACGCGTTAAGGTAAATGGCTGAGTTTTGCTTTTACTTAAAATCGCTAGATAACGGGCTTCCTCCAATTCACTTAAAGGTTGTGGAAAAGCATTGTTATTAATATACGAAACAAGTAACGTTACTCCTTTTAGAACAGACAAGGCAATTGTAACCAACATGAATTCAGTGAACACCCTCTCACCCCTTTCGAACCATGTTCATAACTATGCTCGAAAGAGAGGAATTGTGCTTTTCCACTGAATATTAAAAACACAGGAGCAGATTTATCTATAGGTCCTAATCACGGTTCTGACAAACTCGAAGTCTACGGGTTTTGGTAAAGCCTATGAAGTCAATCTTGTCGGGGAAATAACCCTTCATTTGGATCACTTGAGGCACATACTCTACACAATGGCGGCTCCAAGTTATCAAATACTTGCATTCCACACCGAGAGCAAAACCGTCGTTTTCCTTGGTGCAAAAGAACTTTACCTGCTAGTAAACGATAAGATAACAATTTAATTTCCATGCTTAAAGCTTTAGAGCGGCATATACTGACACATCTTTGACAACGGACGCATTTTATTGGTTCATAAATCAAGGTTAACTGTTCCTTGTTTTCCCTTTTCGTCAAAGCTCCTTGAGGACAAATCTCTGGACATTCACCGCAATTTGTACAACTTTTGCTCACATTTAATGCCGGTATAGGGAGTACCTTAATCGTGGCTTCACGGGATTTCCATGTTTCCCCCAAGAACTGCCGCGTCTTCGGAATAAGATACGTTTCACCGGAACTGATCCCCGGTAACATTGCTTCAAATTTCTCACGACCGATGTCCCGCCAGCTCTTTTTCTCGTTTTTGGTTTGAACTGACAATGTTTTCCCGATCACTGATTCACTGTTACCATCATCAGATGCAACTTTAATCCATACCGGCGGATGATCTTTCCATGTGTTATGCACTTCTTTAAAAATCTGCACACTCGTTCCACAAGCTTTTTTATCCGGACAATCTGCACACACTCCGGTGAATATTGTCAATTCCTTCTCCCGGGCATACAGCATGAGAGTCATCCATAAATCCCGATCGAGAATCCCCAGGCAAGGAATTTCATGGCCTGCCGGAATTGCTTGTGGGCAGCTCAAAACAATTTTTTCTGAATTTCGAATATACTCATAGAGCTTATCGGAGTTGCAATAGACAAATCCATCGCTCGGACAAACAGCCATGCAAATCCCGCATTCTGTGCAGCGTTTAGCATCAAGTTCACCGTATACGGAAATGGCTTGATGGGGACAGGAATCGATACATAGCCGGCAAAGATTAACAAATGCCTTTTTATTATTGAGACAGTTATGGTGATTATATACAATTTGGCAATTATAGATCATTAACACCTCTTTTAGGCAAACCGTTATGTTCTAATTTAGGAGCTATTCAGAAATCCTATATAAAAACTTCACCTGAAAATGAATGTCCTAGCAGTAGAACTCACTGAGGTTTAGATTATTAAAATGATTCTATAGACAACGCTGTTGAGTCCAAGAGGCAGATTCAGTTCATTAAAACTTTAATCCTAGGCAAAAAAACAAATAGCGCAGGCAGAATTACTTGACCTGCGCTTACAAGTTGGGTTACTCTTCCACTCGAAGGCTTATTCAAACGTTCAATTGGCAAACATTCTTATCTACCAATTTGGCAAAGTAGTTATTTCTCATTTCATCCTCTCTTTCCTTCTGATTTCATCAGAAAGAAAAGGCTGACAAAGGCTATGTCCTAATTTGATATAATTTGAAATGAGTTAAACACTAGAAAAACAATAGTTTAACTTTGGTAAAGGCTAAGAGCTTATTTCGCAGTGGAAGCATAATTAATATCTTCAGTCATTAAACCTTCGCCAGATTCTGATCCTTGATGATCGATAATACTGAAGTTTTCTACTATGAACAGGTATGCTAAACATGCTATCGAAACTAATCCTAAGCTGACTATAATCTCTGTCCAAGCAGGAAAATAATGTCCTCCGTATTGGTTCAAATATTTTCCCATTCCAGTGAACACTACATCAAACCTATTCAGAACTACTCCTGCTACATCAAGTATTCCAAACCAGATCAAGCCTTTGCGGGTACCGGACAAGGAACTGAATGCTATAATTATTGGTATTATTACACCAAAAACCAGTTCAATCAGGAACATGACACTGGGCAGATCAAAAGCAAAAACATTGGCAAAAGTTCCTTTTACCGCTATATCCACAATCTTTAAGATTAAATACAAGAGCATTGCTGCACCGGATATTCTGGTCAACCCTCTTAAGACAGAGATATCTACTTTATGATCAAATGCTTTCCCGGCTAGAGTGCTTTCGATAATGATCATGCCTGCCCCGACAAAAAATGATGATAACAGGAAGAACGGCGGCAGAAATACCGACCACCAAAGAAGGTTCTCTTTGCCTACCATTAGGTAAAACAGTTCGCCCAGCGATGATTGATGGAGTGTCGGCAGGGTAATACCGATGATCAGTAGTACAGGCATTGCTTTCTTAAGGTATTTGTGTAAGCCTTTAAATACTTTCTCTGTGGCTACTTCGCAAAATTCCAAGATCTGAATCACTGTATAACATGAAACGCACCAGAAAACTTCAAACAATACGCTGGCATGCCCCCATGATACATATGGTCTCCAGAAGTTGAACCATTGTCCTACTTCAATCAATAGTCCGAGTACGACAACAATATAACCTAATAATGATGTCAGCATTGTACTTCTTGCTATCGCATAAAACTTATCCCGGCGTAGTACGTATACTATAAGGCATGTTCCATATCCGCCTCCTGCCAAGGCTACCCCTAACAGTACGTCAAATGCAATCCATAGTCCCCATGGCCACTGATCGTTTAGATTGGTTGCCGCTCCCAGACCTAATATAAAACGCACCAGGATTACTGCTATAGCTGCGGCTGATATGGCCATAAACACTAATCTCATGGGGGTTATCCTAAACCTCCATCTCACGTTGGTCAATTTCACTCCTGCTTGTCTTACGAATGTAGTTACAATTTCCATGAATTTCCCTCCATTCTATTCTTCACTGTATTTAATCTAGAGGATCCTTGTCTTTATTATTAAATAAATATAATCCAGCAAGTATGGCCGCCCAGCTGCCTCCTATGAATGGTGTAAGTTTCATATATCCTTCTGTGTAAGAAGGCAATGGTTTGGTTGTTACATCCGTTCTAAATTTCATCTGTTCAAATGGCGTATCCGATATATAAAGCCAGGATGTTCCCCCTGCTTCATTCTCTCCAAAGACTCTGTTTACATAACCGTTTTCTCGGATCCTCTTTTTTGCTTCTACCAACAATTGGTCTCTGTCCCCAAAGGTAATTGCTCCTGTCGGGCACACTGAGGTACACGCCGTTTCCTGGTTATTAGCGACTCTTGTCGGGCACATCTGGCATTTCCTTACTCCGGGAATGGCTTTCTTCCATTCGTATCTCAGTATGTCAAATGGACATGCCATCATGCAGTAGCGGCAACCTACGCACAACTTCTGATCATAGATGACCGGTCCCTGGGGAAGCTTCTGTAATGCCTTTGAAAAACATGCTGATACACAGGCAGGCTCTTCACAATGAAAACATTGAGTTTTGACATACCTCCAGACTGAGGAGCCGTCTTTCTGAAAATCATAACGATTTATTGATGTCCATTCTTCAGGCCATAAGCCTTTGTTTGGTTCCTTTGCTCTGTCTGCAGCAGTCTTGGTCTTTTCCTGGGGATCCCATTCTAGTTCATTCCACAATTTGCAGGCTACCGAACAGCTTTCACACCCTACACATTTCGGTATATCTACGAGTATTCCCTTAGCCATTTTTTTCCACCTCCTAAGCTTAATATAAATTGTTTTCGGACTTTTTAGCAACAAGGTCTGAAGCCCGGGAAATATAACTTGTATGCAGAAGTTCTTCTGCTTTCTCGCTCATCGGAGTGGTTAAGAAATCTGCATAGACTTGTTTAATTTGCGGATTATCATGACTGTTGCGCAGTTTTGCATTAGCGTCGATGTTATATAAAGCTGCAGCACGCCTATTACGAACTTCGTCTGAAGGAGGAGCAGAGGCACGGGGTTGTCCTCCACCATATTCGCAGCCTCCGGGACAAGCCATAACTTCAATGAAAGCCCACGGGGCATTACCTGCTCTAATCTGATCCATAACCTTTCTGGCATTGGCCAGACCGGAAATTACAGCAACCTTTAAATCACCAACACCAGGAATATTAACTGCCGCTTCTTTAACACCCTGCATTCCTCTTACAGGTGTTAAAGCCCAAAGTGCCGAAGGTGGTTCTTGTTCGGTTATAAGATAATAGGCAGAACGAACTGCAGCTTCCATAACACCACCTGTGGTACCGAAAATTGCTCCTGCCCCTGTTCCAGAACCCATCAGCTGATCATACTGGTCGTTAGGAAGAGACGTAAAATCGATACCAGCTCTCTTGATCATTCTGGCAAGTTCCCTTGTTGTAAGAACTACATCTACATCAGGTGAAACACGATTGTCTTTTAAATCTTTTTTGGCTGAAACCATTTCAGGACGTTGACATTCAAATTTCTTTGCTGTACAAGGCATGATAGCTACTGAAAAGATCTTTTTGGCGTCAACATTTTTCTTTTCAGCATAATAGGTTTTCATTAAAGTTCCTTCCATCTGCTGAGGAGACTTTGCTGACGATAAATTAGGAATAAGGTCAGGATAAAAATATTCCACAAACTTAACCCAACCTGGGCAACATGATGTGAGCTGTGGAATAGGCTTCTTTAAATCCCCTTTAACACGTTTAACAAGTTCTGTACCTTCTTCCATAATTGTCAGGTCAGCTGTGAAGTTAGTATCAAAAATTACGTCAAACCCTAATTTCCTTAAAGCTGCAACTTGTTTGCCCTGAACATTAGTTCCGACAGGCATGCCAAATTCTTCGCCAAGACCAATACGAGTTGCTGGTGCAGTCTGCACTACAACTGTGATAGTTGGATCTGCGATAGCTTTATATACATTATCAATATCATCGCGTTCTGAAATTGCTCCAGAAGGACACCATTGAACACACTGTCCGCAATTTACACAAACAATTTCGTTTTTAATCGGCAGTTCGTAGTTTCCATACACCGATTGAACTTTCTCACATGCTTCAATACATTGACCACAAAGAATACACTTTTGGTCATCTCTGATAATTGAAGGGTTTGCCGGATCAATTGGAACGCGACCGCGAACGTTGGTTGGCCAGCTGCCTGGTGCATTGTATTGGGTTGGTATCCAACCCTTCCCACCAACAGCTTTATCTGCTGTAGCTACTTCGCCACAACCAGCCAAGTTTAGCGAGACACCGACTAAACTTGCTCCTCCAACAAACTTAAGGAAAGAACGTCTGGACAAATTTTTCATTTGTCTTGCTTTGCTTGCCACGTGTTCTACCACCTTTTTAGTAAATCTCTTTGAATAATTGCTATTGAATCTCAACCGAAACTGTTACAATTGCATTCTCTACAATAGACTAACAAAACATATCTAAAATTTTAGAATTTTTAAACAAGTGAAAAGCTTCACTTGTTTTTGTGAACTTTTACACTTAAGTATCACTTCGCGATCAACTAAGATTTAGTAAATTTAATCGTGAAGTTTACGAGTTTTCATCTCAAGGAAAACCATAATTACTCACACGTATTGAACAAAATACAACGATTTGCAAGCCAGTTTCTGAATGGGTAATAACTTTTTTAAAACATAATGATCAAGAATCATAATACAATTTTTGAGAACTTAAGATTGATGCTCCTTTCTTAGAAATAATTTGTTGTGCGAACTAGCAACTCTTTTAGTTTAATATCTGGATATCATCTGTCAAGTTTATGTACACGAAAAAGGTTTTTTGTAGATAAATAAAACATTTTAGTGGATTTTTAAAGTATTTAACGAATTATTAACTTTAAAAAAGGCTCTAAGAGCCTTTCATAAAAGGATAAACATCTTAACAGGTCGGCCGACAATGCCGCTTAAATTTCAATATCGCGTGTTGTTTCAAAAATTCAAAGGTGTCGATGCACCGTGAACCTTGTCAGCTTAACTCCTTCAGCGACGGAGTGGGTTGTGATTTGCTCATGCCAGAAGGAACTTTTGTGATCTGCGGATAAAAAGTACTTTCGGTCCTTCAGCTTATTTGTTCACTAGTGTCAATGGGGTACCAGCGCATATCTTCTCGGCTCTTAAGGCCCTCCAAGTATCCCGCGTGGCAATCTCACTTCATTAGTCCCTGCGACAATTATCGTTACACAGAGGGGTTCTCTTCGTTTTAATGAATCATAAAAATCATGACTTATTAATGTCAATCTTATAAAATTAGTAACTGTTAATTATTTTCCTTTTCAATTCTTTAAAGTAATGACTCTCAGGATTTCTTGGATAGGCTAAATCTGTTGCATCAAAGAATTCAGTATTACTATGTCTATATTTTAGGACTATTATTTTTTGAGCTAGCATTATTGCTTCATCTACATTATGGGTTACATGGATGATTGTAATATTTAATGATTTCCATAAGTTAAGTAAGTCTTCTATAATACTTTTTTTAGTAATTAAATCAAGGGATGAAAATGGCTCATCCAAAAGTAAGAGTTCGGGTTCTGTTACTAATGCTCTAGCTACCGATACTCGTTGTGCTATTCCTCCAGAAAGTTTATATGGCATTTCGTTTTTATATGAACTTAATCCTAGTTTATTAAGTATCTCTTCAACTTTATAATTTATTGATTCAGTATCATAGTTTCCTTTTAAGCCAAAACTTATATTATCTTTAACGGAAAGCCATGGGAATAACCTCGGTTCTTGGAATACCATGTTTACTGTTTTGCCTTTTATTTTAAATTTACTGCCATTTATCAGAATCCGTCCAGAAGTTTGGTTTTCCAATCCTGATATTAATCTTAATAGTGTAGTTTTTCCGCATCCGCTAACGCCTAACAGACATATCATTTCTCCCTTATTCACTGTAAACGTTATGTTGTTTAGAACGCTTACTAATTCTTTTCCTATTTTGAAATACTTACATACATTATTGACTTCTAATAGACTCATTGCTATTCCTCTTTATTGTTAGTATATTTAAATCTAAATGTTTTCCGCTCTATTCCCTTTGATAAATTATCGAAGATCATACCTATTAATCCTATTATTAATACTCCTAAAAACATTGTTTCTGGTTGAGCTAATTCTCTTCCTTGTTGTATTAGATATCCTAACCCTTTAGATGCTCCTAGTAATTCAACAGCTACTAATGAGCGCCAACAGTAACTTAATCCCAATCTCATTCCAACAAATAAGCTTGGGAGCATACTTGGCAGATACACTCTATATGCTAGTCCAACGTTTGATATTCCGTTAATTATAGCGACTTCTATAAGGTTTTTATCCGTTGTTTCTATTCCATTGATCGTATTTAATATAATTGGAAATATTGCAGAATAAACTATAATGGCTATTTTTGAACTTTCTTCTATTCCAAGCCAAAGTATAAATATTGGTATTAAAGCTATACCAGGAATTTGTTGAAAAAAATTTAATATTGGGTTTATTAATACTTTTACTCTATTATTTAATCCTATTATTATTCCTAGCGGTACCGAAAATAGTATGGCTATTAAAAATCCTATGACAACTCGTATCATACTTGCTAATATATTTTGTTGCAAATTTCCATTTTTAACTAACTGAATACATCGAAAGCAAATATGTAAAGGTGAAGGTAATACATAACTATTTACAACTCCGTAATTACTTACTAGTTGCCAAATAAGAATGATTGCAAGTGGCAAAATAACCCCTTGCAATCTAAATTTTACTTGCTTAAACATAAAGTAAACTCCTATTTTCAAGCTAACATCTTATTGATTATTAAGGCATGAAGCTTGTATCAACTAAGTCATTAATAAGTTTCGTGGTATCTGTACTACTTTGTATCATGCCTTCCTTTTTAAGGAACTCTGCTGATTGAATTAAATCTTGTTTAGCATTATCAAGGTTCATATCAAATGAAAATTCGGGATACATTTTTTTAACAGCTTTTATATCCATTTGATTTTTAGTTGCAGCGAGTTGAAGTGCTTGATCTAGATTATTTCTACTCCAATCTATGGATTGCTTATGAACTGCTAAAAATCGCTTAACGAGATTTGGATATTTCTCAGCAAAATCACTTCTAACTGCAATTACAGATAATCCGGATATCAACCCTTCTGCGCTTCGAATTTTGATGGCTTTTCCTGATGCAATTGCTTTTGAAAGTAATGGATCTGGTAGTATTGTTGCATCTATTTGTCCACTTATCAGAGCTGTTAATGCTGCAGATGAATCCATATTAACTAATTTAACGTCATTTACTTTAAGATTTGATTTAGATAAATCCTCAACTAACATTTGATAGAGCATAGTTCCGCTTTGAAGTCCAATTTTTTTCCCTATAAGATCGGCGTCCTTATTTATTCCATCATTAGTTCTAGCAACTAATGCTATCCCTTTGGGAAATGTTGAATAGGCAGATATAACCTTAATGTCATTACCATTTGCTTTGGCAAGTATAGCTGATAAATTATTAAGGCTATTTGCAAAATCTAAAGAGCCTGAAGCAAGGGCTTCTAACTGACTATCAGGAGTAGTCAAGTCATGCCATTTGAATTGCACATTATCTTTCGCAAATTCTGTTTCAAACATTTTTTTGTCTTGCGCTACTATTGATGGAACATTTATAGGTCTAGACACATACGACGCATTGATAGATTTGGGAAGCGTTTGACTTGTTTGTTGTTGACTGATTGATGATGATGAACAACCACTTAGCAACAGTGTAAATGAAATTGCTGCTAAAATTAGCTTTGAACGAAACATTTTATAAACACTCCTTTTAATTCAATATAGAATTCTGCATTAAATGAAAACGGAAACCAACACAAACACGTAAAAAAAACAAAAGTAGGGCTATCTATATATGATATAGCCCTACTCATTTTTGCCAATTGCATATGTTAACCTCAAAACAGGACCTGTTAACGCTCTATCAATTGACTCTCTTTTTAGACTATTTTCAATTTAGCTTGCACTTAGAACATTTCTTTCATTGAACTGTAGTGATCCCATTTCGAACGAAACCAGTATACTCTAGTTTAAAGGGTCCCAAAAGAGGACTTTTTCCCTTTAGTTAAGACTGATCCGAATCAAGTCTCCAACATCTTGCTTTCTAATAGTTTAATATCAGACTTGGTAACAGTAGAGAATATTAACTATGTAATTTCTTACCCTAATATCATTAGTACTAATTATAAGAAGAAATTGATAACTCCGTCAAATGACAAAGTCACTAGCAGCTCGTACTATTTTAAACAAATTTTGTGCATAGTACTATTTTTCACTAGATAATTGCCTGTCTTTCTCTATAGATGGCTTTTTCCCTTTAAAAAATGCTTGTGGAGTTTTTATAGCATTGTCCTTGAACGTACTTCCTTATACTTTGACCGATCTGAGCTAAAAACCAAAGACAATTCGAAAAGGTAAGATAATTTGATTAGCAACTAATTCACCAGATGAAAATCTTTCAAAAATACCATGCACAAAGCAATGATCTAAACCACACATCCACTTTTCAGCGCATCGCGGAATTGGATAAAGAGATAGATAACCTGGTCTGAGGGAGCGAGCGCTCTTTTATGTTGTGAATGAGAAGTAAAAGTCTTAGGATGAGCGACATTTCGTTATGCTATATCCCATATAGCTATTTAGTATATTACAGTTTTAGACAAAGGTACTATAATTGATAAGCATATATTAAATAAATTGTTGAATATTAAGACATTGTCGTGTTTATTGCGATATTGACATTGTCGTAATTTCTTTTACTTATCAATCTAGGAGGAGGGCCTTATGAATGAAGTTTAGAAGTATTCAATCACGGTTTCTAGTGATCTCTTCATCAATTATCGTAGTTGCACTAGCAACTGTAGGGGCCATATCAAGCTTCGAGGTGACAACCCAAGCAAGAAATGAATATTTTAGTAATTCCAACGAACAGATGAAGATTGCCGAGAAATCAATCAAAATCTTTTATGACCAAATCGATAAAGACATTAATATGATGGCTTCAAATCCATTGGTAATGCAAGCACTTACTGGGAATATTACGTCATATGTAGCCAATAGTGAACAAGTTAAAATAACACCTTCCAAAAATGGGGGACTTGAACAAGAAATTTATGATGTTTTTAACCAGTATGGAAAAACTCATCCAGGTACGATGTATGTCTATTTTGGAACGGAAAAGAGTTCTTATCTTCAGTGGCCTGAGACCAACATTCCTGCAAAATTCAATCCTCCTGAAAAAGGTTGGTATAAGGCTGGCTTAAGTGGAAATGGATCCATCGTAAGAACGGCACCCTATATTGATGGTATCTCAAATCAAATGATTACAAGCAATGTACGATCTTTTACTGATACTAATGGACATCTGATAGGAACAATAGGAATCGACGTTCAACAGTCTGTCATTAGCGATATGTTAAGCTCAATGAAACCTGGTAAAACAGGCTTTTATATGATAGTCCATAATACTGGGGTTATTCTTGCCGATGGAAATGATCCTAAGAATAATTTTAAGAAATTAGATGAAACACATATCTCAGGATTAGGCAATCTCCTGTCAAAAGATTTAAAGCCCTTTGATGTTACTATTAATGGAATGAAGTACATAGTTAATCCGTATAAAGTCTCCGGAACCGACTGGATTTTAGCGTCATTCATGTCAGAAAACGAGCTAACTCAAAGCGCTAGAAATATATCGACGATAGTTTTAAGTGTTTCAGTAATTATGCTGCTTATTACCGTATTGTTAATCACCATTGCTACAAGAAGAATTACAATACCTATATTAAAGTCTTCGGAGTATTTAAAAATTGTTGCCAGCGGAGACTTATCGCAGGAGATAGATCCCAAATACTTAGCCAGAGCAGATGAGATTGGTTCTATCACAAATGCTATAACTGAAACAAAAAATTCTATTAAGCATCTGATAACTAGTATCAAGAACGAATCTTCAACTATCGAAGAAGAAGTCCATGAGGCAATGATCATTGTCATGACGTTAACCAAGAGCCTCGAGGAAATATCTGCTACAACCGAAGAATTGGCTGCAAGTATGGAAGAAACTTCTGCATCGACAGAAGAGATGTCAGCGACTTCACAGGAGATAGGAAAATCAGTTCAGTTAATTGCTGAAAAGTCTCAGAAAGGGGAAATCTCAGCAAGCAAAATTGCGAAAAGAGCAGATGATACTAAGAAAAATGTTGATGCTGCCCAAAAGAAAGCCTATGATATTTTTGTGGATACTAGAAATAAGTTAGAACAGGCAATAGTAGAATCTAAGGTAGTCAATCAAATTAATTTATTAACTCAATCCATCATGCAGATAACGGAACAAACTAACTTGCTTGCCTTAAATGCAGCGATTGAGGCTGCAAGAGCTGGGGAAGCAGGTAGAGGTTTCTCAGTTGTTTCAGAAGAAATCAGAAAACTTGCAGAGCAATCAAAAGGCGCTGTCATGCAAATACAGGATGTCACTCATAAAGTAACAAGCTCAGTGGATAATCTCTCGAGTAACTCTGATAGTTTGTTGTCTTTCGTTTCTGTAGATGTTGATAACGATTATAGGGTTATGCTGAATGTAGCCGAGAAGTATAATGAAGATGCTAATTTTGTCGATGAGCTGGTTACAGAACTTAATTCGACATCTATGCAACTTATTGAATCGATTCAAACTATTTTAGGTGCCATTAATGGAGTAGCTCAAGCTGCTAATGAAGGTGCCATCGGAATTACGGATATCGCAAATCGAACCACAGATGTAAAAAACAAATCTAATGATGTTATGGAGCAGGTATTGAGGGCAAAAGAAAGTGCTAGCCAATTAATGGAGGAAACCAAGAAATTCCTAATTTAAAATAAAGATTTGTATGCCTTACAATAATCCCAGCGAATGGTGCTGTAATTCCTATTATTCAGTTTGCAGTGGTTTTGGTATAAAAACTCTATACACTCTTTGAAACATTAGAATATATCAGCCCTCACCGATTGAGATGAGGGCTGATTATCTATGATATGGATCTACTTATTGCGATTAACCCATCATCGCCCTATTCTTGTTGAGCGACCTCCATTTTTTTCGACCATTACCAATTTGTTATCGATAGATTTTTCCACAAATGAATCTTTAACTGTCTCTTTTTACCTTTGCATTCTTGAGCGAGTTTGATAATTTTGCATATATAGCTTCATCTATCACTTGCAGTTGTGTCAGCGTTTTTCCGTAAGCCACTGCTCCATTGTTAAATTTCTGATCATCTGTATCTTCTTCTAGTGAAACGGACTCTTGATCTAAGAGCTTAGGCATGTAATTATCGAGGAAATTCTTGTCCCACATCATAATATGACTGATAATATCGTGTGCTGCCCACTTACCATCACTAATTGGGGATTTCCATTTTGTTACATCAATCTCACGTAAGGAATATAAAAACACAACATAACTTTCTAGCTGTTCTAAAAGATCGGAGTCTGACTACATATGATCGATATATCTTACTGAGACATGTGTAGCATCGCAAAAAGGCTTGTTTCTTGATTTACCACAGCGACAAAGGGCGACTCTATTCCTTACTTCATAGGTGAAGTTTTCTGATGATTCAATGGGAATATTTCCCTTAACAAAAATCGGACCACTGACTCTTCTCTCGGGATCTTGAAGAATTTCGATCGAAGGCTCTAAATTTGGTTCGATCAAGTTTCCTTCCTTATCTACGGCAACGAGCCTGCCTGCAGGGCAATCACTAGCAGCTTTGATGGCCTCTTCCCTGTATTTAGGATTATCGGAATGATCTACTAGCTCCCACACACTCCCTTCTTCTCTATGGCAGAACCTAGCAAAGGCACAACGATCGTCATCTAATAGATCTAAATTGGGTCCTTCTTGCTTTGACGCTCTATCTGTATACTTTTCTCTCGATGCAGACTCTGTTCCATCAAATTTAGAGACTTCGTGAGATCCATCACAGAAAGGGGAATTTTCGGATTTTCCGCATCGACAAAGGGCATATTCCTTAGCTTCATGAAAGGAATGCCCCATCTCATATTCATAACTCTTACCTTTGGGTTCAATAATTTTCTCAGACAAAGGTACATTCCCTGTCACAAGGTAGGGCCCGTTCCTTACGATTTTAATTTTACATTTTTGATTATCAAACGTCATTCTTATATTCACCTTCTAAATACATCTTTACGATAAAATGCAATTACAATAAACAAGAATCTTCACGGTCAAAATAAAGAGTCTCAATTAATCTAACAAAATCCGCAAAGCATCATCAAGAGCATTAAGGTAGTCTAATGGCAAATCGCGGACCGTTTCTCGGATATGTTTATAGGCCCTTCGATGCGCTTCTAAAGTTAAGGCTTCCTGAGGATAACAAGAATCCACTAGTTTAACAAGATCCTCCGCCTCTTCAGCATGACCATGTTGACTGAGATAATCAAATAGGGGAACAGCAAACTTAAATACATCACTTTTAGTTTTAATTGTAAAAGACATTTTACATACTCCATTTCTTATATCCAAAATGCTCCAATTGTATCCTCTCGCACTTCAGATTTTGTTACCGCTCAGCGTTTTTATTTCGAGATACAAATAAGGATTTTCTAGCCCATTCCTTTAACAATTCTCTGTTTTCCAGTATATCAACAGGAACTTCATAATAGGGCATTACCATATTTCTGTCATCAAATGGCTGGAATGGTTTCATTCCTAATCTTTCGTAGTCTGACTTATTTGAGTCTCCCACCTTAAAATATAGGATGTCATTGGCCAGTATTCCAAAAATCAAACCTTCAAAGTAAATTCCTGCACCGCCAAACATCTTCTTGACCGTAACATAACCTAACTTTCCAAGTTGATCTACAACGTATTCCTTAAAGCTTTCACCAACAGCCATGATGCTCCTCCAGTTCAACGTTCATCTGGTTGTTCTTCCTATGATTTGGTGGAGGATCTTCACATAACACGTACGAGCACGGGACCTTCAAATTCACATAACGGCTTCCTCTCTCACAGACTTATTCCTTGTTAAAAATCCTTCCTCTTCTCAAGTTCTTCTTTTATTGCTAAATTCCTCTAACTTAGAACAAAAGAAGCCAGTAAAACTTCAATGTAAGCGTACATAATCTCACCTTGGAATTCAGCAGGAATTAAAATTTTAACCTTTTTTCCCAACCATACCCAGAATCTTGTCTATCATACCATACCATCTCTATGGTACTGATGGTTTCTACAAGAAATTTCGGATCGTGGCTGTGGTTACTTCGACGCTTGGGCCAACTTTACGGCCACTACTATTTTTCCACTACCCGGCTCAGTCAATTAAAGTGTTTAAAATTTTGGTTAGTATTTGCCTTTACCAGCTTTCATAGTGGGTTATCTCTTCAAATTTTTTCTTGGACGAGCTTTTGGTAATTCATCTGCATAACCAATGGTTAGTATGCAAACAACATATTTATCAGAAGGAATATTTAAGATTGGTCTAATTTCTTCTTGGGTAAACCATGCAACCCAGCAAGTCCCTAAGCCTAAATTGTTAGCTTCAAGTACAATGTGCTCTATTGCAATTGAATAATTTTGTCATCGTCCACTGGTCTATCAAGGTATTCAAAATCAAATATTTGGGTTGGTCCATTCTTAAAGTCATTGATAGGTACTGTTCTAAATTTCTTCTGTCGAAGAGCCTAAAGGCTCCAAGCTTGTTCTCACTTTTCTCAAAAACTTTCTGAACAATAACTATTCCATCCACCTTGAGGCGATTAAAAAGAAAGAGAACCCACTTACAGATAGAATTGGGTTCTCTTTTAGTATGGAGACAGATCACTGAGGGCATGATCCAAATTTCAAGAAAACAGTATCAAAATCATCGTTATCCTTATTCCATTCAAATCTAATTATATTATATTGAAGAAAGAATCAAGTTGGAAAAGAGACTTGCACGGTCCCTGAAGCTGCTTAGGTAATCAGAATTCAAGAAGCTTTACATTAAGTTAGCCAAGGAAGGCACCGGAAAAGGTTTGAGCCACAGGCGTTTGAGGCACTTCTCGTATCTATGGACTGTCGAACACGAGCCATACTCAGCGAGCCGTATAAAAAACTATACAAGGGCTAGTTTTAGCTTATTAGTTGATGGACGGGAATCCTTTAAATTTATAGGTTCACTAAGAATCTGTTGAGCTTGCGATTCATTAATTACTCCACTATCGACCAAACATTGGATGACAATATGTTGCCGTTCGCGGGCTAGCGCTATGTTAGAATATGGATCGTAGTCACTTGGCGCATTTGGAATACCCGCAAGCATGGTTAGCTCGCCTGCATTCAACTTCGAAGGTGGTCTTCCAAAGTATATTTCTGCCGCTTGATATAATCCGTTAGCACCTTGTCCAAAGTAAATGACATTGGCGTAGAAGGAAAATGTTTCTTGCTTACTCATCGTGTCATACAGCCCAATTGCGTATACACTCTCAATCAACTTCCACATTAATGATTTTGATGTATTTACTAATAGGGTGTTATGAATCAATTGCTGTGTGATCGTTGAACCACCTTGAAGGGGCTGCTCTCGACTAATGTCAACTTTGACAGCTCTTAAAGTTCCCTTTAGATCGATTCCTTTATTTCTAGAAAAACTGCGATCCTCTGTAGCAATGACTGCTTCTCGATAAATTTTGGGTATTTCATTGTAAGACAGAAATTGACTATGCTGAGCTTGTATTTTCATGAGTACATTATTACGAACTTGACTAGAGATCCTGTTTACATGCATGAAATAATACTTTAACCCATGCCATCCAATAAATAAAGTAGCAAATGCTAAAATAAGGACTCCAAACATCCTTTTGGCAACGCTCTTCACGAGTTCCTCCAATAGAAATAAGAATAGACTTTCATCTACATTCTTAACGATAAAGCGCCGCCTTAAACATAGGAAGATTAATTTGACACATGATTAATACATAACAGATGAGTTTCTGCGCGACGTTCTAAGTCAGGAATCATACTCATGTCAATATTAGGCCTATGCTTACCTGGCTAACGCTTTTCGCCTGCGATAAATAGCACATTCCCCAAGTTTCTCTTCTATGCGAAGCAATTCGTTGTACTTAGCAACCCTCTCGGTTCGAGCTGGAGCCCCCGTTTTGATCATACCAGCATTGACTGCAACTGCAACATGTGCTAGAGTTACATCTTCTGTTTCCCCAGAACGATGAGAGACGACAGCGGTATATCCTGCCCGTTTGGCCATTTCGATCGCATCGAGGGTTTCAGTTAATGTACCAATCTGATTGAATTTGATAAGGATTGAGTTGGCACATTTCTCCTTAATTCCGCGGGCCAAACGCTCCAGATTTGTCACAAATAAGTCGTCCCCAACGAGTTGGACACGATCCCCCAAATGCTCTGTCAGCTTACTCCAACCTTCCCAGTCTTCTTCATCGAGCCCGTCTTCTATGGAGACAATCGGATAACGCTTGATCAATCTCTCATAATAATCAATCATCTCATCTGAGGTCTTCTTAAGTCCTTCTCCTTCCAAATTATAGATTCCATTTTCGAAAAGTTCTGTGGCTGCTACATCAAGAGCCAGCGCGATTTGTTCTCCAGGAATATACCCTGCCCTTTGAATCGCGTCCACAATACACTGCAGCGCATCTTCGTTGGATTCAAGGCTGGGGGCAAAACCGCCCTCATCTCCGATTGCCGTAGCGAGAGTTTTTTCGATTAGAACGGCTTTCAAATTGTGGTACACTTCTGTCCCCATACGCAAGGCTTCAGCAAAGCTAGACGCTCCGACAGGCATAATCATGAATTCCTGAATGTCCACATTGTTATCCGCATGTTTACCACCATTTAATATGTTCATCATTGGTACTGGAAGCTCTTTAGCATTAACTCCACCCAAATACTGATAGAGGGTTAATCCGAGCGACTCTGCAGCTGCTTTGGCTACAGCTAAGGACACACCCAGGATCGCGTTAGCTCCCAAATTCCCCTTATTTGTTGTTCTATCAAGTTCAATCAAGAGACGATCTAATCCTGGTTGGTCGAATGGATTCAATCCTTTAACTTTTGATCCGATTAATAAGTTAACGTTTTCAACTGCTTTTAATACCCCTTTACCTAAATAACGAGTGGCATCTCCGTCCCTAAGTTCTACAGCTTCAAAAGCCCCTGTAGAAGCACCTGAAGGTACAGCCGCACGTCCTATAACCCCATCTGAAAGAACAACCTCTACTTCTAGTGTCGGATTCCCTCGAGAATCCAAGATTTCACGGGCATAAACATCTGAAATGTATGGCATCATTAAAATTTCCTCCTTGTCCTTTTAGAAAATTTACTTATCTTCATTGATCAATAATTTCCTTAGAGTATGGCTAACCACTTTATGTTATCCCTCCGAAAATTGTTCATTGAGAACATTATTATGACTTATTAATCCACTGCGCTGGGAATTAATCAAGGGGCCGAAAGGACAAAAATGTAACCATCTTATCGTTTTATAGGATTATCTACCGAAGTAACCTCCAAAAATTCTAAGGAAAAAGGAATGGTATTACTAATGTCACATTTACCCTATTAAATTGTTAAAAATTAAACTATCTATTTATTTCTTTAATTGAAAGGTACGTAAGAAAATTCAGTATTGAACATTGATTGTGAACTTTTAAGAACTGAAAAACCTATAGCCTATTCAAATAATATAATTTGTGAAAGTCGGCAGCGGTTCACCAATTAGAGGCTTGCAGTATTCAATAAATTCAGAAGTAATACCATTCCCTCTGCTATTAATAAAGCTATCTGGTAACTTCTTTTCATGCATCATTACTTCATTTAAGGGTATCAAAAACGGCTCACAATGATAAGGATGATTAGAAATGCGTTTGAACCCAACCATCTTTCCCGTCTCACCTTGAAGTGCTGACTGTACAGAATAGGCCCCTGCAAGGATAGCCTCTTCCCGGTCTTTCGCAGATTGATAGGCTATAGAGGCTCTCCCCATAATACCCGGTTTTTCGCTGCGAGCTTTGATGCCTAACTCTTTGATCACTAACATGGCTAAATGAGTACCTACATCTCCAAAATACACATCTCTGCCCTTTGTCATTAACGGAGGAACGATGGAATTGCCCTGACCGTCCTTTAGCCCTTCACTAACCACAACCACCACTCCGCCATACTCCTTATGCAATTGTTGAACATCCTCAAGAAACTTTACAGAATCAAAGGCTCTTTCAGATACATAAATAAGATGCGGAGCATCTCCTGCCTTTTCCTGGGCAAGTATTGATGAGGCGGTAATCCAGCCGGCATTCCTTCCCATGGCCTCGATAATGCAGACATGGATGGGCATGGACTTAATATCCTGCGCTATCTCGGCTGTTGCTGCTGCAATAAATCTCGCAGCACTGCCGAAACCGGGGGAATGGTCGGTCACGGCGATATCATTATCTACAGTCTTAGGAATTCCTAGGACACGAATATCATGCTCCTGGGCAAGGCGGAAGATTTTCCCGCAGGTATCCATTGAACCGTTCCCGCCATTAAAGAGAAGATATTTAATCCTCTTTTTCAACAAATTAGTGAGGATGATTTCATAATCCGTTTCACGAAGGTGTATCCTTGAAGTACCAATGGCTGAAGCAGGGGTAAAGGGAAGTCGTTCAATACTGCTGTACGTTTGTTTTTTCAAGTCGATATACGTTTCTTGCAGTATCCCTTCCACTCCCCCAATAGCCCCATAGATCCCTGTAATTTTCCTGTACCTCTTGGCTTCTTCAATAGCTCCGTACAAAGAGGCGTTGATAACAGCCGTGGGGCCTCCGCCATGAACAATCAGCAAATTGTCCTCACTTATGCTACTCAATCCTGCCCTCTCCTTTATGATACCTTTCGGCCATCTCTTCTAAGCCAATAACCTCTACTTTAGGAGCATATCCAACGGACCCGAATTCCACGATTTGTGAGCCGACGACCTCCTTGACTCCATTCTTGATACAGATCATAAGCTCTTGCAGCACAGGATCATTAGTATCGTCGCCCGTAATAAAGCTTGCCATGATCGGACTTAAATAAGCTCTTGGGTCGAATTGTTCCGGAGCCTGCTCCAAACGTTCTCGAATAGCTTGGATGGATGGGCTCATTACTTGGTGAGTCAGATTATAAATAAACTCGCGTATATTTCTGGTTACTGCTAAGCGAATATCTGTATCAACATTAATTTTGCCAATGCCCGCTTTAATGACAGGTTTCAGTTCAGACATTGGTATGCCGTTGGCCTGAGCCAGTTTCCCGCCGAGTTGGTTGATCTCTTCAACAATATATTTAGGTACCGACGAAGACCCATGAGAAACCAAGACCCCAAAAATTCCTTCATGTTTGAGGTTCTCCATCGTAGCGATGACAATCTCTTTGCGCAATTGGATATTGTCGCCTTTGACCGCACCATGCTTTGTCCCATAAGAAATAGCTAAACAGTCCACTCCGGTCTTCCGAAAAAACTCAACGGCTTTAAGGGGGTTGGTATAGGTTGAATGTTCGGAGAAAACATCATCTTCTACGCCGGAGAGCACACCGAGTTCCCCTTCCACCGTAACTCCTCGGGCATGAGCATATTGAACAACCTCACGTGTAAGATCAACA
Organism: Desulfosporosinus paludis; assembly: GCF_045689965.1. Taxonomy (NCBI): domain Bacteria; kingdom Bacillati; phylum Bacillota; class Clostridia; order Eubacteriales; family Desulfitobacteriaceae; genus Desulfosporosinus; species Desulfosporosinus paludis. The sequence continues at coordinate 4,172,965 of NZ_CP144211.1, read as the reverse complement.
TTCTTAGCAAAAGGAAGATGAGAGCCATCAATCATGACTGACGTGTAGCCTCCGTCGATCGCTGCTTTAACCGACTCAAAGTCTTTGCCATGATCCAGGTGAAGTATGATGGGTATTGGGGAATCCTTTGCGAGCTTGGCGACGGCATCCCCGATAAGTTTTGCGCCTTTTCGCTTGTCTTCAATAGTTCCCTTCATAAAATCTGCTTTTCCACCCATAAAAGCATTGGCAAGGTCTGCCCCTTGTAAGATGGCAGCTGAACGAAACATTTCATGAACCTCAATCACAGCCTCAGCTTGAACAACACTGTTGACATTAAAGGCTCCTTGAGCAAAGCCATATTTTCGAATGGTTTCCAGTAATGGCCTCAACGGTATAAGCGGCATGTTAATAATCCCCTTTCCGCATTCCTAAATGAACGCTTGCTGTTTTGAAGGCTTTGGGCAAAGCAAGGATATTCGGAGTCTTGCCAACATACTTTTCCGCATCTTTAAGCGCCTCTTCAAAAGAGGCCCGGGTTTTCATCCCCATACTTCGGGCGTAGCCAGGTTCATAAGCGCCGACGATATAAATCGCAGCACAATGCTTTTCCGCGATATGAGCACATGAAATCATGGAAAATGCATGATAAGGATGATAGCCATAGTTAAAACGGTATTTATCCGTATATTCCTTATTGAGAGCCAGATATTCGCCGTATTTCTCCAGATCGGGCAAGGTATTGTGATAATCCTTTTGGAAGAGATCATAGACAGTGCGATAGGCTGGGAATTCTTCATCATGAAAATAACCATTACAGATGGATGAACAGATTATTACGCAATTATCCTTTAAGATTCGCTTGTGACGAATAATCTGCGCGGAAATCGCCTGCATCATCAAGATCGGGTTCGTTCCCATTCCATTGCCGTAGTGAAAACTTTGGGGCATGCCAAAAACTACGACGTCATATTTTTTATCGGCCCAGGGCACATAGGTTCTTTTGTCCGCTACTTCCCAAGACAAGGGCTGAACTTCTTTGGCATAACCACTGAAGATTGCTATTTGTCTTTGGCTGGTATCCAGAACAGCATCACACGTAAAGAATTTTTTCTGCATACAGGTTTCCATATGTTGACCAATAGAGTCAAACTTACTGCGCATTAAGCTATGATTATTGACCGGAGTAAAATCATCCCGGTGCATCACATGAGGTACGTGATGAGAAGCAATAGATCTCCAATGTGTAATACCGGTAGCACAATGTTTATATCCCCCTGAGTATCCCCCATAGGGATTACCTAAAACATGGCCAATAAGTATTGCGAGATCAGCATCATAAACTTCTCTGTTCATGATCACCGGATTTCCCATGTCATCCCGACCAAGATCCACTAAGTTATCCCAGTTTTCGCTGTCATGATTTTTAATTTGATTCGACCACCAAAATTCATTGAAGGTTTGCTCTCCTAAAATACGCTTGATCTCTTCCCTCGTGTTCTTACGGTGGAGTCCGTTGCTGCAGATGAGTTGGATGTCTTTCTTTTCTACCCCGGCTTTTAGACACTCCTCAATGATAATGGGTATGGCAACTTTACGATGGGAAGTTTCCTGAAAGCCTCCCTTGACTCTGTCCGGAAAAACAATCACCACTTTGGAGCCCTTCTTTACCAATTCTGCGATGGGAACCATACCAATGGGATTCAGAATCGATTGCTTTGTTTTTTCGACAATATCACTAAGCAAAGGGGGATCTTGAACCGTCTCTCCCGGAATAAAAACATCCGTATTATCAGGCAATTCAACCTCCATTAACCCCTCGCCATATTCAAATGCAAACTTTTTCATAATGCCAACCTCCTTAGACACTCATTAATTATGCCTTGATCACGTGAATCGGTTCACCAAGAGCAACGTGCGCTGCTTCTAAAACGGTCTCACTAATAGTGGGGTGAGCGTGAATGGTTCGAGTTATATCCATAAGTGTCCCCTCTTGTTCCATGACCGCTGCAACTTGACCAATAATTTCTGTAGCGTTGGGGCCAATGATATGACACCCTATGACTCTTCCACTCTTCTTTTCTGCAATTATCTTGACAAAGCCTGTTGTTGCGCCCATTGCCAAAGCTTTCCCACAGGCCCTCATGGGGAATTTTCCCACAGCAATTTCTTTATACATTTCTTTGGCCTGTGTCTCTGTTAATCCGACCGAGCCTATTTCCGGAATTGTGTAAATACAGCTGGGAACAACCCGATAGGACATCATCGCTTGTTTTCCCGCAATAGTTTCCGCTGCAACAATTCCCTGCCTACTGGCAACGTGAGCCAATTGAATTTTTCCAGTAATATCGCCCACAGCATAAACACCCTTTAGGCTCGTCTCCATTCGATCGTTTACTTTAATATAGTTCCTCTCCAAGTCAAGCTTTAGGGCTTCCAATCCCTTTAAATTTGCTTTTCTGCCGACACTTACTAAAACTTGATCAGCTTCTAAGACGACTTCTTTAGCTCCTGTGACTGACACTTCAAAGTTACTAGTTTCTCTTTGAACCCCAACGACCTTGCAATTAGTTAATATTTTAACCCCGCTTGACTTGAGACTGGTCATAAGGGTTGCTGAAACCTCTGTGTCCATTAAAGGAACAAGATAAGACTGCATTTCAATTATCGTAACCTTGCTGCCAAAGCTGCTAAAAATTGTAGCCAGTTCACAGCCAATGACTCCGCCGCCAATGATGATAAGTTTTTCCGGTACATGATCCAATTCTAAAAGCTCTGTAGACGTTAAAATACCTTCCTCATTGAGTCCCGGTATAGGCGGTATAAAATTTGATGATCCCGTAGCAATGATTAATTGACTAAAATGAATTTCTTGATTGGAAACCTTCAGCGTATTTTCCGAGGAGACGTTGGCTTCCCCTCTGATAAGATCAATACCATTTCCTTTAAGTAGCAATTCTACCCCACTCACCAGCTGGTTGATGACTCGGTTTTTCATTTTCTGCGTTCCCTGCATATCAACTTCTGGTTTAGGTACTTTCAATCCCCTTTTCTCAGCATGTTTAATTTCTTGAAGGATCTCAGCATTCATAATTAAAGTTTTTGTCGGAATGCATCCTAGGTTGAGGCAAGTTCCGCCAACTTGCTCCTTTTCAACAACAACTGTTTTTAAGCCTAGTTGTGCCGCTCTGATAGCAGCTACATAACCACCTGGACCTGCACCAATAATTGCTACGTCGTAATGACTCATGATTACCTCCGAATTCGTTTAATGTTAATTAACGGATTCATAGTTCTTAATAATTTTCTCTAAGTCATCAGGATAAAATCCAATCTCTCCCGTGAATCGAGTCAAGGCAACAAGTCCTCCGCCAATGGCTTTAATTTGGGCAATAGACTCTGCATTTTCCTCCTTTAGACCTCCACCATAGACAACACTCACTTCTGAACCATAAAGTTCTCGAAAAGATTCTTTTATATAGGAAGCAACAAACGAAATATAGTCTGGTTCTGGCGGAGTTTTACCGGGTCCAATGGCCCAGAGGGGTTCATAAGCTAATACCAATCTGTTTTGAGGATAATCGTCTTTAAAATCTCTTAGGGTTTCTTCAAGTTGTCTTTTCAAAACCTTCTTGACGTTTGCATGCTGCTCATCCAGAGAACCATCCCCTCGTTCCTCGGCCGTCTCTCCCAAACACAAAAGAACATTCAGATTGGTACGCAAAGCGCAAAGTACTTCTTGTCGGACGATAGAATAGATTGCACCCTTCGCTTTATTTCGTTTCTCTTGATCCTGAAGTATTTCCGGATCATAAATAGACATTGTTTCCAATTTATCTTTAATTTCTTCCGAGTGACCTATAATCGCCCAAGTACATCCCAGGTTTTTGGCAGCGGCAGCAGGTCTATTAGTTGTAAAAGCCCCAAAGTTCCCGCCTTTCGTCACATCCTCCCGATAGACTCCCTGGCATCCGATATGAACACTCTTTGTTTTCTCGGCCGGAAAAGAGGAGAGCTTTTCATGGGCACTGATAATTAATCCTTCAGGGATCAAAAAGGTCACTTCGGTATTTTTCAATGTTCCAAGATTTTTTTGGACACTTGTTTCAATAATCCAGTCCATCCACTCCTTAGAGTTTTGGTAGTGACAGACCCCGCCCATTTCTCGGGGAACATCAAAACGCTTAAGGTTGACAAATATCTCAATCACAATCTTCACCTCGTATTAACTATCGTTTTCACTTTTGTACTTGACGCTTTTTAAGGCAGAAAACATGACATTTTTATAGGCTTCTACGCCCGGCTGATTGAACGGATTTACTCCGAGCAAAGACGCCGAAATATAGCAGGCATATTGGAAAAAGTAAAAAAGCTGTCCCATATAATAAGACGATAATTCCGGAATGTTGAGAACAAGACAAGGAACGCCACCTTCTGTATGTGCTTTCAGCGTTGCATTATAAGCGGTCTTATTCAAAAATGTGAAATCCTGGCTATCGATATACTGAAAGCCATCGCTGTCAGTTTCCTCATGGGGTATCTTGTAGAAGGCTCCTGGATTCTCCAAGTTAATAAACGTCTCAAAGAGCATCCTTTGACCCTCTTGAATATATTGTCCTAAGGAATGCAAATCTTCTGTAAAGGAACAAGCTGTCGGATATATTCCCTTCCCGTCTTTTCCTTCGCTCTCACCAAAAAGTTGTACCCACCACTTGGAAAAATAGGAAAGCAAGGGTTCGAAAAAAGCTAGAATTTCAAGATTATAACCTTTCTGGAGCAGAATATTTCTTATAACACCATAAAGTACTGCAGAATTGTTTTCCGGTTTTCGCGATTGTATTTCCTCTTTAATATCTTTTGCTCCCTTTAACAAATCATCAATATCTATTCCGGCCACGGCAATCGGCAAGAGACCTACGGAAGAAAGCACGGAAAACCTGCCTCCAACATCCATAGGAAAGGGCAACAGTGTATAACCCTTTTCTTTTCCGAGAATCTCCAAGCTGCTGTTATTTAGTGAGGCAGTTGCAATAATCCTCTTGGCGGCTCCTGTGGCTCCATACCTTTGCTCTAAGTAGTTTCTTAACACTCTAAAAGTGATTCCAGGTTCTAGGGTCGAGAAATTTTTTGCTATTACATTAACGTAAACGGATTTATCGGAAAGTTTACTAATGATTCGATTTATAGATTGAGGCGATAAATTATTGCCGGCATAAATTATTTCGACGTTATTGTCTCCCATAGATTCAATGACAGCTCTAGCCCCTTGATTTGAGCCACCAACGCCGATAAGGACAAAAACATCAGCCTTTTCTCGAATCTCATCAGCCTTTTCTTTAATTTCTATAATAAGCTGTTCGTTTGCGACAGAGGATAGATTAACCCAACCTAAATTATCTTGATCCTCTGTTGAGGCTTTAAGAACTTTTTTGATCAATTCACGATGCTTTTCTATTGAGTCATATATTTCGTCTTGGCTTATGAATGTGCTAACCCTCGTAAGATCAAGTTCGACCTTCATTCGTTGCCTCCTTGAATTATCTTTTAAGCGTCCTTTGACACTTTTAAGAATTCTTATATTAAGGATCTTCCTACCAATAACATATAAGATTCACGATGGGATATGTTATAATAAAAATGCCCCTCCTTAGCTGAACTTACACTTGCAAAGCCACAACTAGGAAAGGGTTTTAACACGGTAATTCCAATAAGAATCTGCTAGTTTTTCTGGACGTTGATGCAGAACGTGCGAGGATATAATCGATACATGCTTCACCGCCATACTGTCAAAGATGAAAATCCGTCATTTAGAGATAGCAGCCTTTGATATCCACTTCAGGTTGCCATTTAGTTTAAATATTATAGGATAAAAACTAGATACTTTCTGAATCTCTGAGGAAATTCAAGTATTCTTCCTTAGATAGTAGCTCTGTAATTTCGCTTAAATCATTAGGTTTAACAGTTACCATCCAACCGTTTTCGTAAGGATGTTTGTTGACGATGTCTGGAGAGTCTGTCAAATTCTCATTAACAGCCACTATTTCACCACCAATAGGTAAATATAGTGCTGACACAGATTTTACCGATTCAGCTTGTCCAAAAACCTCTCCTTTTTCAAAGACATCTCCAATGATCGGCAACTCTAAAAAAACGATCTCCCCTAATTGATCCTGTGCAAAGTCGCTTATTCCTACGATGACTTCCTCTCCTTGGGCTCGAGCCCAGGAGTGTTCCTGATCGTATCGAATATCTTCAAGAAAAGTAAGTTGTTCTAATCCTTTTATATCACTCACGCTATTAGATTCCTTTCACTACTTTTTGAAGGGCGGTGCTACCCGCCCTTATTCTCAAACATGTCAGGTTGTATCAATTGGTCTCTTAGTTTAAACAAGCGAGAAGGCCATCGATTTTATTGCGCAAGGTTTCAATTGTTTGTGATCCGTCAAAGAGGATGTGGTTTATGAACAATGTTGGAGGAGACTTGATTTTGTGTCTTGTCGCCTCACGATACTCATCCATAACAGCATTTTCTATATCCTCGCTGTTTACATCTAAGTTAAATCTATCTATATTGATCCCAATCTCTCGGGCATAGCCCATAAGATCATTCTGTTCCAACGCATTACCCGCTTCGAAGAGGCGAGTGTGCATCTCCCAGAACTTACCTTGAACGCCGGCTGCTTCCGCAGCCTTTGCTGCTATTACCGCAAAAGGATGTGCATGGCGCATAGGGAAATGGCGGAAAATAAACTGAATTTTGTCCTGGTAGGCAGGCATCAATTCTGTTATAACCTTGTAAAGATCCCTGCAGTGGCTACATTGGTAATCGCCGTACTCAATGAATATGATAGGGGCATCTGCTGACCCTAGGCGCCAGTCATCGCTCCTGATAAACGGTGGTTTCGGTGAATTCGAGAGATTATTCACTGCTCGAAGCACCATCGCGGGATTTGGCAATCCTTCGTCGAGATCGGGCTCAAATACTCGACGGATCAAACCTTCCTGATCGACTACGAACACAGTTGGCAGAATCTGCTCCTTTTCAAGAACTCCGTAACTACGCGCTAAATCAACGGATTGTTTGGAAGCAACGATAGGGAATTCAATTCTAGTTTGTTCCACAAGTTTTCGTATTACCTCTGGAGAAGCATCCGTTAAGCCAATGAGTCTTGCATTACGAGCCATGTAATCCTTTAGTCGGTCTTGATATTCAACCAACTGAGAGACGGTTATATTCGTCCTTTCAGAGCCCCAAAAGAGAAGGACCGTTACTCCCGTTGAGCAGCATCTTATTGATTCTTCGGGCTCCTGATTAATTGCTTCCAAAGTGAACTCCGGCGCAATAATCCCCGGTTGCAAGATCGGCTTATTTGTCAAGTTCCGCCTCTCCTTCCGCCCTAAACAAACGCCTTCCTTTAAGATGCTCTTCCGGTGTCCCCACTTCTTCGAGCCACTCCACATAACGCTGGTGTATTTTCCTTGCCAGTTCTTCATGACCCTTAATTAAATCGTTTTCCTCCTTAGGATCATCGGGTAGATAGAATAGCGCAGGCTCAACCCGTTCGTATTTAGGATCTAGGGAAATCATTTTGTTATTAACTTTGATACTCTCTTTTATTTCGTTTTCATAGGCACCGGAGTAGTGTAAGCACCAGCCATCCTCGGTTACCACCGCAGTCTTTGCGACAATGGGCGTGTGGTGGATGAGGGTATTAGAACTGACTGCAATATCACGTAACCGTTTTGTCTCTCCGCGCAAAAGCGGCATCATGGATTTCCCGTGAATCGATTCAGGGTTGAACCGCCAATCCTGAGTATAGAAGACTCCACATTGCAGTGCCTGGATATTTTCTTTACCACCAAACGATTCAGTGGCCACTAAACCGCTCATTTCGAGTATTGTCGGCATCAGATCCGGGGACTGTACTAGTGCGTTGATATGTTCACCTTTCTTTTGTCCCGGCAAGTGGATTATTAAAGGTATCCGGCGAATATCATTGTACATTCGGCAAGTTTCATAAGAGCCATTTTTAGGATTAAAGGACTTTCCAACGATTCCGTGTTCGCCAAAAAGATAACCGTGGTCGCTTGTGAAAATAAATGCTGTATCTTCTTCGAGACCCAGTTTTTCGATTTTATTTCGCAGTACACCGATCGAGTGATCGACCATGCTGACTTCCGCCATATAAAGCGCTCGCATATGCTTAAATTCGTCTTCGGACATGAAATTTTTCCAATAATCGTAAACCGGATAGATTACTTCTTCACCCTGATAATCCTTCTCATACATTTCGAGAAATTCCATCGGGGGATCCCACGGTTCATGAGGGTCAAAGAGGTCGACGTACATAAAGAATTTCTCGGCATTCTGCCCGTCCTCTAACCACTTACAAGCCTCATTAACTGACCGTGCAGCAAAACGGTCCTCCTTAGATTTCCACCAGGAAGTATTACGTAAATAATTTGGCAGAACAAAATCAGCATGGTTTAATTTATTGGGATCAGCAGGCAGCTTAACGTCGCGTGGCATAGATTTCCAACGATCTGTTTCCTGCCCCCGTATCCATTCCCAGCCATCAAATCCTCGTTCATAGTTAAAGCCGTTTTCAACAAGGTGCGGATTATCGAAGACCATCTGGGTAACAATACCTGAAGCACTCAGAATTTGTTGCAGAGTCACAGTATCTGATGGAAGAGGGCACCACTCATGGTCAATAAAGTTAAAGCGACCACTCATAATATCTAGACGATTCGGTATAGTGGGAAAAGATCCTAAATAAGCATTATTGAAGACGAAAGATTTTTCAGCCAGTCGATCAAGATTTGGAGTTTTGACCAGGGTCGGTCCATAACAGGAAAGGTTGTCCCTACGGAAAGTATCAGAAATTACAAAGATTACATTCATTTTTTCCACCTCTTATTATTTTGAGTACTATAAGGAATCAGCACAAATAATTCCGATTTTGGTTCTGGTCACCATCCTATTGCCGCAATTTTATAAATACCTTTTTTAATAAATTGTTTAATTAGCAATAAACCATTTTCCTTCTAATTGCAGACATCTCTCTTATACAACTTATCCTAATTGATTTATTGTTGCTTTTCGCATCTGCCGTTGAACCTTCACCGACAAATACATCATAATGACTGCCAAAGCAAGTATGATGAGAGTTATAGGCCTAATCAAAAACTGGATTGGGTTTCCACCAGTAGAAGACATGGCTAAGCTAAAGTTCTTTTCAATTATTGGGCCTAAAACCAGTCCCATTAATAGTGCGGGAAGAGGATAATCCCTGTGACGCATAATTAGACCCAACAAGCCAAAAACCAAAGTAATCCAAACATCATAAAAGCTATTGTTTAATGAAAAAGATCCTGTCACAACAAGTACCGTAATCACTGCAAATAAAAAATGACGCGGTATATGAACTATTTTAGCGATAAAAGTTGAACCGTACCAACCTAGGACGAACACCAGGATCTCCAGGATTATAATACCGATAAACATGGCGTAAATAACATTCCCAAAGTTAGTAAATACATCAGGTCCAACCCTGATACCGTGAAGGATAAAAGCTCCCAGAAGGATGGCTGAGGACATATCGCCAGGAACCCCGAACGTTAGAAGCGGGATCAAAGAGGCCGAATCCGTACCTGCAGCTCCACACTCAGCCGCAGCAATGCCATCTAACTCCCCTTTTCCGTACTTCTCCGGATTTTTTGACGAACGGACGGCTTCATTGTAGCTAAGGAATGAGGATAGAACCCCTCCTGTCCCAGGGTGTGAACCGACTAGAACTCCTATTATTCCGCTTTTAATCATGGTTTTCAGTGATTTTCTAAACTCTCCTAAAGTCAAGCCTTCACCTTCCAAATGAAGATCTAGCTTTTTAGTCCCGTGTGATTTTCTGGATATCTGGATAAAAATCTCACTAACCGCGAACAACCCTGTTAAGGCTGGAACTATATCAATGCCCGACAATAAATTGAGATTACCAAAAGTAAACCGCGGAATTCCAAAAAGAGGATCGGCACCAATAGTTGATATTAAGATACCTAAAGCAGCGGCGGCGAAAGCCTTCGGTAAAGACTTACCTGCAACAACCGCCACCACGGAAATTCCGAATATCCCCACTGCAAAGTATTCCGAGGGGCCGAATTCAAGTGCAACTCTACCAAGCAAAGGTGCAAAAATAATTAAAGCTAAAACTGAAATAGTAGACCCAACCAAGCAAGATACCGCTGACATCTGCAGAGCTTTACGTGACTGACCTTTCTTAGTTAAAGGATAACCATCAATTGCTGTCGCGGCTGCAGCTGGCTTCCCAGGCGTATTGAGCATGATAGCCGTAATTGATCCTCCATAAAGGCAGGCCATATGAATCCCCATTAAGAAGAGAATTGCCGGTAGCGGCTGCATGTAAAAGGTTAATGGAATACAAAGCGCAAGCGCCATTGGATCGGTTAAACCTGGCAGCACACCGATGACAAAACCAGCCAGAACCCCTATGACCATATATAGCATGACTTGCGGATCGCTTAATAGCGGTAGACTACTTAGAAAGTGCTCCATATTTTTTCATTCCTCCCCTCCGATTTAGATTTTCAAAAGGCCTATGGGTAACGGCACATTTAGTACTTGAGAAAAAACAGCCCAAATTATTATAGTGGCTATAACGGCAACTGGAAGTGCGAAATACAGCTTTGGTCGACCGATTAGATAAATAAAAATTACAATATCCAAGATTGTAGCAATTATAAACCCCAAAATCGGCATCAATAATGCATATATAAAAATAGCAAGTATCCCCACTAATAAAGCGGTTAATTCTACTTCCTTTTCATCGTCTTCGTCATTTCTCTCCTTTACTTTAAAATAGGAAATCAGTTGAAAAAGGCCGGCTAAGATTAATACTATGGCAAACATTCTGGGAAAAAGTTGTGGGCTAACTACTACATTGGACCCATCTGAAGGATTCTGAATCTGGTATGGCAAGAGGAGTAATATACTGACACCCAGAAGGATTGTGACGATAATCTCTATTAAATTGCCAGTTAGTCGTTGATTCACTTCTGTTACTCCTTTTCATCTAACTACTATTGGAGGAGAGAAGACAGTATCTTTAAGACACCGTCTTCAATGACCACGCCCCTCCAACGCATTCCTTCGTTTAAAATTACTTCTTAATCATACTTTCATATTGCTGTTTACCGAACGAGATTTCCTTCGCCAAATCATCTGCGGATAATTTAGTCAAGCTCAAGTCAGAATTGGTAGCATATGATTTAAATTGATCTGTCTGCATGCTTTTTAGGAAAACATCACGAAGTTTATCCGCAATATCTTTAGGTAGATTTGCCGGGCCATATATGTCGAAGGAACCTACAGAGGTAACATCGATGCCTTCTTCAGTCAGAGTTGGAACATCTGGAAGATTGTCATAACGTTTTGCCGCCGGTACTCCCAGCAACTTTATATTTCCTGATTTCATCTGGTCATATACGGTAGAAAGAGTTACAACGGCCAAATCCAAATGTCCACCGAGCAGATTCGTTACAACTTGATTATTACTGTCAAACGGCATGGGACGAATCTTTATTCCCGTTTTGTCGGCAACCATGGAAGCTTCGTAATAACTGTCAGTTTCCATACCGGAGGTACCCACGCGAACCTCTTGACTCTTGTCCTTAAAATACTTAACCATTTCACTAACAGTATTATACGGAGCGTCTTTCTTTACAGCATAAACATCTTGAGTCGCAGCTACACCAATAATAGGTGTAAAGTATTCTGGAAACGAATAATTAACTTTGTGTAATAGAGGTAATAAATCTAACTTCGCACTCCCAGTCAAGAGCAGACTATAGCCATCCGGCTTCTCCTTGATAAGCGTCGTAATTGCCGGAATACCAGCGCCAGTGGGATAGTTTTCAACTATCAAGGGCTGGCCGGTCTGATCTTGAAACCCCTTGGCTAAAGCTCGGGCTATTAGATCAGCTGTTCCGCCTGCACCTAGAGGAACCACTATCTTAACAGGTTTTGTTGGATACTTTACTTCCTGAGCCTTATTACCAGAATTAGCCGACGACTGGGTATTGCCGCATGCTGTTAAAAGCAGGGAAGCTACAATAATCAGGCTTGTGAATAAGATACTTTTCTTTTTAAGTTTCAAAATAATCTTCCTCCTTCGATTCCTTCATTCTTTCTATTAAAACAAATAAATCGTGGTTAAGGTGTTTGTTAGAAACGTCCCAATACTTATAACGAGACTCATACAGGTTATTCAGCACTCTTACATAGACTCACCCCCTCGTAATCTTGAAGCATTTCCATAAATTATTCACCAACCACGATCTAACATCTGTAAGTAAAAAAAAACACTTTCAGGTTCAGATTTAATTCCATACTGAAATTAAATACAAAGAATCCCATTATTATTTCATCATGAAATTAATCCGGCATGTAATTAACTACTCCCAATATGATGAAATTACAGCTCTTTACTTTTCAAGACTACGCTTTGAAAAACTCTCTCAAAACCATAGTGGCTGCACTTATTTCATAGAGGTTATCATTGGTTCTCCGTTTCTTAAAAATAACGTCTTTAGCCAAAGGACTCACTATTTTTTGTTTCGTCATATCTATGACAATTTGGTGGAAATATTCACTTGCATCGATAAGATTCCCCGAAAGTATAACCACCTCTGGATTCAGGATTCCTATTAAATTAGCTATTCCCGTACTTAAATATTGAGCCGCCTCGTCCAATAGTTGACGGCAAAAGTAATCTTGTTCTTCTGCACATTCACATATCTTTTTGTAGTTCAACGATTCGTAATCAAAATTAACTTTTTCGGTTAATATAGTTTTCCGCCCACTTTTTAAACTTTCTTTTGCAATTTTCTCAAGCGCATCTGTAGAACATTGAGATTCAATACAACCATAACCGCCACAACTGCATTGTCTTCCGTTCATATTCACTTTCATGTGACCAAAGCTTTGGGTTGCATTGCTTTTTCCTCTAATGATCCTACCTTCTGATATAATCCCGCATCCTAAACCTTCACTGCATATAATGAAGATAATATCTTTGTATCCAACACCATAACCGTACCAATATTCACCCAGTACTCGCGTGTGAGCATTATTATCTATAAATACTTTAAGTTTAAACTCGTTCTCGAGATGTTCCTTAATAGGGACATTGCATAAATCTCCTGAGGTTGAAAAATCGATTAGGATTCCTTTCTCATAATCTAAGACACCTCGTATACCGATACCTATTCCCAATATTTTCTCGTAATTAATCTTGCTTTCATTCATTAATTCTTTAATTATGTTAGTTAGTTTATCTAAAAATTGTGCTGAAGTATTAATATTTTTGATTGATACAACCTTTTTTTGTTTAATATTCATATGAAGATCAACCAAGTATGTGCTTATTGCACTCTTTGAAATATTGACTCCTACACAATAAAAAGCTGAAGAGTTCAATTCAATTTTTACAGGTTTTCTACCTATTCCTGAGTCCCCTACCCCACTCTCAAGTATCATTTTGTCTGCCAACAAATCCTCAATCACTCTCGTGACAGTAGGCTTGGATATATTAGTCTTTTGGTATATATCCGTTCTGGAAACGACTTTGTTTTTGCGGATAAAGTTCAATATTATTCTCTTGTGGTCTTCTCTGGTTTTTGAATTTCCAATTACTACTTTTGAACTCATATTAATTTCCTTTTGCCTAATTTTTTTATCCATGGGGATTACTTTTATGTTGAGTATACCAAACCGCAAAATTTATTTCAATATGAAATTAATTAATATGTTGAAATGAATTTTTTGCTAGTTACTACTAACAAGAAACTAATGCTGGAAACAGCTCGGAAACTAGGTTATTCTTCTTAAACGAGCGACCAACAATAGCAATAAGGGAATTCCTAACTCAATAGGTATCGTGAAAATGGGCCGAACATTAGTCAAATAATCAACCATGGAACCGTGCCAAACGAATACAAACACAAAGATATTATTTTATAGAAAAGATGAACTATTTTAAAAGTATTATTTTCGCAAGTAGAACAAGTCCACGACTCATAAAATTTTGGTTTTTACTTTTCCAACGGGTTGTCCGCACAACAGCTGAAAGTTGTACATAACTTATAGTAGTATAAATTACTAATTTATTTGAAAGGGAGAAGTAATCTGACAAATGTATGTAAATGCCCTCATCAATGGTGTCAAACTTCAACATTTACCCCAAATTGGGTCCTGGAAATGCCTGCTTCAACCTGTGTTCCACCAAATCAGCCGGTGACTCCTAATCCTATCTTCCCCAGCACTGCAACCCTGCCGACATGCACCCCTCTGCAAGTTATCCAAACTAGTCCAACGACAGCACTGGTAACGGTATCCATACCGGCAGAGGCAGTGTTTACCTTGCCTACAAAAGCGTTAGAAATTAAAATGATTCGAAAGAACCTCAAGTTAACACAGTGCCGTTCTTTAACTCTTCTCCCCCAATAATTTGTAAAGCCCAAGATACTCCCAAGTTATTTCTAGGGGGTTTTGTCCGCAAAGACATTCAATATTCCGAAGCAACTCGACAAACTGCAACTACGATTGAAGGTGTTATCAAAGATTTTGTTATTGATGTACCCTGGAATTGTGTTGTCGACCTCGGCAGCACCCTTGTTATACCACCTACCCTTTTTAATCAGCAGCATGAATACGAATTTTTCAGCAGCACATCGCTTCCTTCCGGGTTCTCGTCCAAAGATAAGATGATGTCTGGCGATCTATCCGAGTTTAACGCGGTAAGCACTGAGTTCTTTAACCCTTTACCAAGCTGTACACTTGTATACAGTCAGATTAATGCTATGGATGACGCACTGGATCGCGTATCGTTGCCTAATACACTTATTGGAGAAGGTCAATTCAGGATGGTTCAAGAAAAAATGACCATTTTAATTCAGCTTCAGATAAACATCCCCGCTGCAGTCAATCCACCAAACATTTGTTGCCAACGATAAATGAATGGATGTTAAGAACAAGAAAACCGAGGCTTGCTCCTCGGTCCTTTAATAGATAATTGACATTCTAATGAGTCATGGTCTCTTCCTCTCAGGTACGTCACTTTTCTCGGTCTTCGGTGCCCTGGCATACTTTAACGGATTTTAGCCTTTTGCACCAATGGACTAATTCTTGCCTATTCTTATATTTTCCTCAGATGCTTCAAACTTGTCTATCTTCCAAGTTCCCTTCTCCTTTTTGACTGTTAGCGTATAAGTAGTGCTAAAAGGAGTTCCTCCGCTAATTCTATTTTTCTTACTATTCTTTTTGTTTAGCTCTTTAAAATACTTCTCTTCAGCACTTACCAAACAGGTCCTTACGTTATAAACTACCGCAGCTTGCTCCTGGTCCGAAGTAAAAGTAATCGAGAGAAACTCACAGTCCTCATATTTAGATTTAATCTTGTTTTCGTTAAACAGTTTTATAGTGTTTTGCTCATCATTATTTTTGATGAGCTCTATGAGGTGGTCCACAGTATAAAGATGATACTCTGCCCTACCGTCCAAATGCTCAAAATCGCGTTCAGTCAAAGCTTTGGCAAAATCTCTCGACAACCTCTTTACTGCTTGTTCATCCACTGTATCTTCCATTAAAGTCATTGCCTCGCTGTCGACTTGACCGCAGCTATTATCAATAGTCCTATCCGTAACAGGCAGAGATCCTTGGATTACTCCCAAGACCTTTTCTATAATGGTTAGCTCGTTCATCGGTTCCCTTCTTTCATAACCCTTATATAATTTATGCTTATATATCTTATGAACAATAGCTGGATTATGTTATTTCCAGGACGATCAGGCACGGGCATCAAAAGTTTTGATTCGCGATAGTTACTCACGATGCCAAAACTAAATTAAGATTGCCGCGAACAGGCTTCATTTATGTTGTAGTTATTGCAGCAATACTCTATGATTATATTAATTAATCTTCTAGGAAAAGAGATGTTATACCTATGAAGAGAAATTTAGGCCCTATTAGTACACTATACCCAACACCTGTAACTTTGGTAGGAACAGAAGTAAATGGGAAGATTAATTACATAAATATCGCTCATGTTGGTATCATCGATTTCAACACATTGTCACTCCGTATGGTCAAAACACGCTACTCGGTCAGGGGGATAAAGTAAAGTATGACATTATGTATCAATATACCCTCAGAGGACATGGTTGTAATGTCTTATATACCAATCTTTCCAATCATTGTTGATCATTCTATTGGCTTAGGGAATCGGACTAAGAACGTGGTTCCATCGGGGCCAGTCTTAACGTCTATCAATGCATTATGCCTGTCGGCGATCCTATAACACATCGGGAGGCCTAAACCTGTGCCGTTTTCTTTCGTCGTAAAAAATGGGGTTCCAAGTTTTGAAATATGCTCTTTGTCAATGCCCTTTCCTTCATCTTTAACGCTCAGGATTATGCTTTGAGCATCCATATAAGTGTTAATTGTTAGGCACCCTTCTGGCGGCATTGCTTCAAAACCATTCCGTGCTAAATTTATAACAAGCTGGGTAATCTCATTGGAAACCATCTCCAGTTCCACTATTTTTCCCGGCTCAAAGACACACTTCTTACCCTGAGTATAGGCATCGGCCAATATCAGGGGAAATATATCATCCAACAATTTATTTAGACATAATCGTTTAAACTCTACGGGTTTATCTTTAACTAGGGATAAGTAATCGGTAATGATTAAGTTCGCCCGGTCAAGCTCCTCAATCATCAATTCGAAATAACTCTTATATGTATGCAAATCAGATTTGCTCTGTAGCATTTGAAGAAACCCTCTTATAGTGGTCATCGGATTTCTAATTTCATGTCCAAGACCCGCTGCTAATTGTCCGATAGTATTAAGGCGTCCTAATTTAGTTATTTCGTATTCAAGATATTCTCTTTTTTCAGCCTCTAACTTTAATTTCTCCGCCAAATCATCAACTCTTCGTTGAAAATCAAGTCGTTGTTCCTTTAATTCTATCAATTCTTGTTTTATATTTACAAATTTTTCCCAATTTTTAATGCTAAAGAATCTTGCTGCAATCAATTTTGAAACTCCTCCGTCACAATATATTTCTCTTAGTACTCGGAGGTGGCCGATCTTTGCCATCTACCAGGTTTTTACTGGTTTTAGGTTAAAACGTTGAATTTGTCTAAAAGGATACAATCAAAGGTTACTATCGACCTATATAAATATAGAGTTAAAAGCTCTCTGACTCAATGCACAATCCCACCTCCAAAAGTATATTAAAACTATATGTTTTATAATATATATCACTTCGATGACCTAATGGAAAATCCTTCTGACAATAACCTTTATTTATTAAAGAAATAGAATTTTTTTATAATTTAATGGCACGTTAAAGAGGCCCCCATCATACCGATAGGAGCCTAAAGAATAGGACAAAAATGTTTATCTTAAAAAAGCTCTGAACTTTAAACATTTACTATCCTTAACGATATAGTTTATAATACTTCTTCTGCTTCTCCAGACTATGGTAAAAATCCAAGATCAATAAATCTAGCTTTTCACTAGCTTTTACCACTCTCGGATCCGTCAGATCTTTACCGGTAGCCGTTTCTTGCATTTGCAATCTTAATTTTTCGATTCGGTCAATGGTCGTTGATCTCACAGAGAAAAACCTCGTTTCAAAATTATTAACACGCCTTAATATCTTAAAACAAAATTGCTCTGACATCAATCAGTTTAAACGTAAAGTTTTGTCGGTTTATGCTATTTTTACAGTTTCCAAATAAATTTTCCACGAGTTAATTTGTAGTAACTTACGCTTGTAGCTTTATCCATTTTGTCCCTAAATGATCTTAATCCTCTATTCGTTTAACTAATAGGAAAAAGGTCCGATCCTCTTGATAAAAAAGCTTTTATCGGACTCAATCGTTTGGAGTATATAAGAATCTGATTTGGCATATATGAAAAGGAAGCAGTGCTTTATCTAAATAACCCCTGTAGTGATCAGAAAATCAGTACAGGGGTTATTTTAGTTTAAATAGTTATTCATGTTATTTTAACACTAAACATACTCACTGCTGACTGCAGATCCTGAGCCATTTTTGCCAAGCTTTCACTGGAAGCTGCAATTTCTTCGACTGATGCAGAGTACTCTTCTGTAGTCGCTGATACTGTTTGGGTCTGACCGGCGGCATCTTTAGAAATCTTATCAATTTCACGTATTGAAACTACGATATCTTGACTTCGGTCAGCTATTAGTTGGATTGAGGCAGAGATTTCTTTTACTTGGTCCGACACCTGGATGATAAGCGTCGCTATATCATTAAACGCTTGACCTGCAGCTGTTACAACCTCAGTGCCAACTTTAACTTCTGTAGTCCCTGTGTCAATGGCAGATACTGCTTTATCTGTATCGCCTTGAACCTCACCGATCAATTCGGCAATTTTATTGGCCGCATCTGAAGACTGCTCAGCAAGCTTTCTTACTTCTTCAGCAACGACCGCAAATCCACGTCCTTGTTCACCTGCTCTGGCCGCCTCAATCGCAGCATTCAATGCCAGTAAGTTAGTCTGTCCAGCAATACCAGATATTGTGGCAACAATCTCGCCTATCTGATTGGAACGCTGCCCCAACTTTGTAATTACTTCCGCAGAATATGTAACGGTTTCTTCGATGCTTTTCATTTGTTCAATAGCTGTTGTAATTGCTTTGGAGCCATCATGAGATGCACCAGCAGTTTTATTCGCCGATACCATTACTTCAGCTGCCCTAGCAGCAATTTGTTGAATTCCAGACGACATTTGCTCAACGATAGATGAAGTCTCATCTATCGCAGCGACTTGCTGCTCAGCCCCAGAAGCTATTTCATTAATCGAGGCAGCAATTTGAGACGTACCCTGCGCTGACTGTTCTGCAGTAGAGGTAAGTTCTTCTGAGGATATTACTACTTGTTCTGCTGATTCCGATACTTTTTCGATAAGAGCACGTAGACTATGAGTCATGGTATTCAACGCTGAGCCTAATAATCCGACCTCATCATTAGATTTAATCTTTACTTCTTTAATCGCCAGATTACCATTAGCAACTTCCTGAACATTCGCTACCATCTCACTTAGCGGATTCGCAATCATCAAGGCTATGAACCATCCTAAAGCCAGCGCCAAAATTACAATGCATATACTAAATATTGAAACCCATAAATATGCCGAATCCGCAGTAGAAACTGATTTTCTGGAATCCACGAGCCCAGCATTGTTATTGAACGCAATAATAGCAGTAACTGAAGTATTTGCTTGTGTCCATAAAGGATCTGCATCATCGATCATTTTCTTAGCGAGCACAGTATTATTGGATTTGATAGCCTCTTTGATTGCTAAAATCTTAGCTGTGTAAAGCTCCCAATCTTTTTTGAATGTGCCAAATAATTTTTGCTCCTCGGGATTGCCGATCATTCCCTTTTCATAAACCTGTAGTTTTTGGTTTACCTCTTGAAGCAATTTCGTTTGCTGATCATCAAGCTTGGCTTCTACTGTGGTATCGCTCTCTGAAACCATTGCCAGGTTTAAGCGAGCAACATTAGAAACAGCTCCATTAAACCAGCCCATCATTTCTATGCTAGGTATCCAATTACTATCGATTGCCTTAGCCTTACTTTCCATGTCCGCAATTTTGAAAAGAGCAAATCCACAAACTGCTGAAAACAAGAGCACGACAAGCAAAAAACCTATTATTAACTTTTTCTTTATCTTCAATGCTCATCCCCCCAAATTTATGATGACTTTTAGAACGCTTTCTGCACTGCCACTGATTCTTCTCGCAAATATGTATATCACAATCTCATTTCGACAAATTAAGAGAGATTCCTTTATTCTCACGACAATGAAGTCTAAATGGCTCCTTGTCGTGATGACAATGCCAAATTATTTATCACTTAGACATTAAGTTTTGCTCGGCCTAGTTAATACTCTCGATCAGCCTACCCGTCAATCATTTATGCCGGAATTAGTGGAGAAAAAGGATTTGAGAAGTGCTATTGGTCTCAATTCGTCCATCTTTAATGTTGCCCGAATGGTTGGCCCGGCCCTTGCCGGGGTATTAATGGCCAAGTATGGGGCAGGTCCATTGTTTTTGTTGAACGGAATCAGCTTTATTCCTGTGATTATTGCAATCAACTTAATCAAAACAGAACCTCGGGAATATAAAAAAGTACCCAAGAAAGTACTGGTGGAAATTTACGAAGGACTAAGATATGTCAGACACTCCGTTTCTCTACGCAGTGCTGTCTTATGTACATTAGCTGTGGGCACTTTTGTAATGAATTATAACGTAGTTATTCCTTTATATGCCGGAGAGGTGCTAAAACAAGGCGTCGGAGGATACAGTTTTCTCTTGTCCTGCAGTGGTGCCGGCTCCCTGATCGGTGCGCTTATGGTGGCATCTTGGGCCAAGGGTAAACCTAGACTACGCCTGCTTTTTGGCAGCGCTTTCACTGTATCGGCTTTACTTACCCTACTTTACTTAGTACACTTTTTACCTCTAGCTGCCGTAATGTTGGCGATTATTGGCTTCTCTAATATTCTATTCATTACAACCGCTAACTCAACAATGCAGTTTAATTCCAACACTGAATTCCGTGGCCGAGTGATGAGTATCTATCCCTTTGCTTTTCTTGGGACAACTCCCATTGGGAATCTTTTTGTCGGCAGCATTTCGCAAAAATGGGGAGCCGATATAGGGGTTCTAATTTGCGGGTCAATTTCGGCTGTATTAATTATATTGATCGTTGTCAATACCATAGTTAAAAAGCAAGCACTTCAGCCAAGTATTTAAATTTTAAATCGAATGCCCCATTGACCTAACATAGACAGGGCAGGATGAATTGCCTGGCCTAATTCACTTAATTCATATTCAACACCTGGAGGTATCTCATTATATTGAATACGTTTGACTAATTTGTGATCCTGTAATTTATGTAATGTTTTAGAGCATCAAACTACCTCCTGTGCGGCTGCCAATATCACCATTGCAGCAACTGCACTCGGGCTTGGTTCGTGTTAGGTGATTGTACCATTGTGAATAGAATTGGACTTTCGTTATTATCTAAACATCATTTTCTATGTCAATTCATGGGGTTATGGGTGGATTATTGGGATAAGAGCTAAATTTGTAAATAGTATTAGCTTCTTGCAACTCATACTGAATCTTTCGAGCACAGAATTCACAGATATATGGAAAGTTACGGTTTTTATTGGCCAGCAGAAAATCTTTATGCGTCGGAGCGATATCTTTAAGCGAACCGCAAATTTTGCATCGAATATTCATAACATACCGAATCCCCTTTCACGCTGCTTGCAACTGGTATATCATATGTTTCGGAGGCACATGTTGATGCCTTTTCAAATAGACTTAAGTCTTTGGCACCGCTGCAATACATGATTAAGGAAGATATCTTCAATACTGTTAATACTCTTGAATGTCTGGTAAAATAAGGATTGAAAGGGGTTGATTATCATAACAAGTGATGATGAGATTCTAACTATTCTTAAGCAATTGCAAGAAGGGCAGAAAAAGGCAACTGAGAGGCTTAACAGAATGGAATCCGACATAAAAAGCTTGATAAAGGATACAAAGGAACTTAAACGCAATCTAAACTATGTATGGGATAGTGTCAACCGAATCGATGACTGAGACCCCATGTCCAAGATGATAAATTGAGGGCTATCCTGATAGGATTTTTTCGTTTTGACAATCCAGATAATTTCAACTGGCAATTTCCTTAAATAAACTTGAGGACGTTGCCAGTTGAAATTCTTGGTAAAGCCGCACGTAAAAATTCGCAACTCAGCATAATTCATAAAGTTATGTCTGAGTGAGCTAAATACTAAAGCAGTGCGATTTTAATTAGAGATTAAAGTTAATAGTTCAACATAATGTTCCTCAACAAGCTTAACTCCTTGTTCGCTAATTGCATTAGTCACTACAAGTTTATTCAATATAGCCAGACATTCTTGCTTGCTGATTCCTTTTCGATAGGGTCTATCTTCAGTTAAGGCTGTAAAAATATCGGCTACCGCCATTAGCCTTGACCCAAGTGGAAGTTCATTCTCCGTAAGGTGGAAAGGGTAGCCGCTGCCATCAAGTTTTTCATGATGATGGGCCCCCCAAGCCGCCACATTTTCAAAACCAGTAATACTTTGGAGCAGATGATAGGAATAGTAAGTATGTCTTCTAACAATTGCTACTTCTTCTTTTGTTAGTTTCGACGGTTTATCCAGAATCGAATTGGGTATCGAGATCTTACCTAAATCATGGAGATATCCAGCAATTTTAATCATATTCAGCTCTGAATCTGAAAAACCGACTTTTTTAGCTAAAAACTCAACCACTAAAGCTACTCGTTTAGAATGATTCCGAGTAAAAGGACTTTTATTATCAATAATTCTGGAAAAACACTTCACCAGATCAACAAGTTCTTCCACTGATACCCGCATGTATTGCCGAGGTCTTCTTAAATACATGAATTCTATTATAAATTCAGACTGGATATCAAGCCAAAAAGATTCTTTTTCTGAAGCTTTCAGAAAGGCCTCTACGACAATAGGATTAAAGATTGTTCCAGACTTTCGTAAGATGGTATCCACAATACCCTCGCGGGAATTCAATATATAGCCCTTTATATTCTCTGTTAGCACTGAAACACGATCAGCAAGATAAATAATGTTACTGCTTAAAGGAATCGAACTTTCGATCAAACCAGAAGCATTGGGGGCTTTCCAATGGTCATGATGGTGCAGTATTATTGCAGCAACTTTTTCCGTTAATTTACTATGGCGAAATATATCATAACCTCTTTGGCAATGCTCAAACGAATTTATATCTTCAAACGGCAAAAGATTTTGGAGCTCTTCTTCAGGCTCCATCCCGGCGTCATGAACCAAGGCGCTATAAAAGATCAGCCGTTGCTCTTCTTCTGGTAGATTGAGTTCATCAGCGACAGCGTTTGATATTAAGGCCACTGTTTTATGATGATTAGAAATTCCATGTAATGAAAGGTCGAGGGCTTTAGAAAAAGAACAAAATATCTCACCCAAATCAATGTCGATCATTGAATTCTCCTCCTCAATTATTCTCGTTTAGATTTCGGCAAGTTGTTTGTTATTCCTTTAATCGTTACAACTTCTTGTTCTCTGAGATTCTAACGTTGAATTATAGGAGGGGATTTCCAAAGTTTATGAAATTTAATTCTCAACAAAAACCTTCTATTAAGTTGGATTTTAACGAGATCCTTATCTCAAAGCCTTTCATAGGTTTCCTTTAGCAACAGGGCATCTTTCTCCACCATAGGGCCTTCAGATATTATACAACCTTTTACATTGTAGTACTTTATTGCCTTCAGACAATCCAGGTAATTGAAGTCACTCTGCAGCAAGGGAAGATGGTTTTGCTCACCTTTCTCATTGTAATTCACTCCTCCCATATGAATGTGTAAGTCTTCCAAAACCGATTTCCCCAGTTCATCCGAGACATATTGCAGTATTTTGGCAAAATCTTTAAAGTCTTTTAGCTTACCGTTGTATCTCGCGTGTATATGTGAAAAATCAATGCACAATTTACACGAGCTAATTTCTTTACATAAAGACACTAGTTCCTCAAGGGTGCCGAATTGCGTCCCCTTACCCGTTGTCTCCAATCTATAATCTACGCCGCTTATAGGAAGACGTAACAAATTGTCTCTTATGGTATGATAGGCGTCCTCTTTGGTGTCTCCTAAATAAAAGCCTGGATGAAAGATTAGACTCCGTCCTCCAACTTTGGACAAACCTTCTTGAGCCTTTAAGATTCTTTCAATCGATTTTTCCTGTTTATCTGACTCATTGGCATTTAAATTTATGTAGTGCGAGCCATGTGCCGATAAGTAAAAATCAGTTCTTAACTTAGCTTCTAAGATAAAGCTTTTATTGTTATCCGTAACATTAACGCTTCTGACAAAAAGAAGTTCCATTGCATCAAGCCCTATTGACTTAGCATACTCTATCCCAGTTGCATAATTAAACTTAGTTGAACCGTTTCCCAGTGGAAGACCCGATATACCAAATAAAAGCGTATTCATTGTTATCACCCTTTTTGACTTTAAGGTTAACCAATTCCATCAAGATCTAATTGTCCCAATATAAAAAAAATAGGCCCTGTCCGAAGACAGAACTTATCGAATACAGTACTTGTCTACCCTACGCTTTAATTTTGAGGCTAGATTCAAGGAGTTTTCAGTTACAAAGCCTGATTACCCAGCAGGTGTATTATTTTCAAGCCCATCTCAATTTCGAGGCGGTGTTCATTAGCCTCTAAATCAATCCCAGTTATTTCTTTAATACGTTCCAACCGATAAAGCATCGTTTTATAATGTATAAATAGCTCTTTGGCCGCCTTGCTGGCATTCCCATTACATTCCAAAAAAATCTCCAGGGTTTTTAACAGAACTGTTTCATTATTTTTATCGTGCTCAATTAACTTAAGCAGTGGTTTGGGGACAAAATTTTTCAATTCATTTCCCTCAGCAAATTTACAAAGAATGCGAAATACTCCTAATTCGGAAAAAGCCTCAATAACGTGCTGACCCTGAATCATCCGACCAAAGGTAATCGCATCTCGAGCTTCTTTGAAGCTCCGTGGAATTTCATCAACGTTTAAGGCGACATCACCAATTCCTATGGCAACAGAGACTTTCTTAACTTTCTTTTTAATTTGCTCCTGAATCTCTTTACCCGTCTTCTTGATCAATTCTAAAAACCCGTTTTGATCATCGGGCGAAGGCCACATTAAAATGATCGAGTCGTTTTTAGTCCCTAGAATATAATGTTTCGTATGGTTTCTCACTGCATTAGTAATTATGGAAACGACGTCAGATTTTAGCCCTTGCAACATCGTATCCGGACTATGCTTGCTTTTAGCTAAAATTCCGTCGATGTTATCTATATTAAAAAGCACAATCGTGTATGCCCTCGACAAGTCCCAACCAATTAAGGCCGCTCGTTCGAGCGTATTATTTAGCGCGGAATTCCCGGTTATTAAGTTCTCTAAAAGGTCATTCTGGAATTTTTGCTCAATTTCCTGTACTGCTACTTTTTTAACCAAATCAAGCGTTACTACGGTAGCCGCATGTTCTAAACAAATCAAATCCATTTCTTGAAGCCTTTTATTCACTTCCACCACTGTAAGGTACGCCTTCACCTGACTAAATGCTTGGATCGGTACGACAACTTGAGGAACTGCTTCCTCACCTAAGGCTGGAAATTGTACTATTTGACGATAAAACGAAAGTTTGTCATTCAAACTCTCTCGCTGAAATAGGTCTGCTACTTCGCTAAACTTTTTTAACAGAGGATTTGTGGTAGATATACATTTGAAATTGCGATCATAAACAACCACCGGGTTCCCAATTAATTCTTCCAACGTTTTAGTGATCGTATCAAGACCTAGACAATGCAACGCTAACGTTGTAAAACGCTCTTGAATAATTTTATAGTAATTTAATTTAACGACCTGATTATTAAATAGTTCGGCCATAATAGGATACATTACATCAACAAAGCGCACATTGGCGTCAAGTACTAAAATGGGCAGTCCATATTGATTAGCCGCCTCGAGCATATCTTCTGGAACACGTTCAACAAAACGACCGACTTTAATAGCGATAGCTGCTACACCTTTATCGGCAAGCTTTTTAATGAATTCTTTATAGTTCAAAGTACCAGCAGGAGCGGAATACAAACTGGTAAGGAGCAACTCGCCCCCAGCAAGCCAATTTACAATATCTGGGGCTTCCATGATGGTAACACCTTTAACCACATTGTCCAACTTCTGATGACCTGCCACGGTTTCTGACGTACTTAAGGGGCCAATCTTCAAAGCATCTTTTACTGTAATCTCCAGTGTTACCACCTCCAAAGCGGTCCATAGAGGTTCGATTTCCTGATCGAACCTCATATCTTGTTCTAATTCTATTTTACAGCTCAATGTCACGGTTGCAATCTTTAGTGTAGATATAGGTCGAAGGGGTTCTTCCTGCCCCATAATAAGCTTGAGGTACATAAGGCCCAAACCAAATGAAATCCTCTGTTTTTACTGGAATCCATTTGTCATCAATTAAATAGACGCCTTCCCCCTCCAGAAAATAAAGTCCATGTTCCTGAACATGAGTTTCCACAAAAGGATGACAACCACCGGGATGAAAACTTAGGGTATGAAAATTGACGTCGAAACCTAACTCTGTTGGTAGAACATTTTTGATTCGGACATTTTCCATACCATCATATGCCTCATCGGGAATGTCATTTAGATTGCCTACAACAATTCTTGCTTCATAACCAGCTAGCGGACGATAACGCTGCTTATAAAGAAGAAGCTTCCAAGGTTCATTGCTTGTGTTTTTTAAGCCTACCCGAAAAAAGCCGGCGCAAAAACAAAGCCACCGTTTGTCAGTTCATAAGCTTTACCCTCTACGGTTACTGTTCCCACTCCGCCCATGCAATAAACGAACGTTTCAATGCCATCTTCTTTAAAATCATTGGTTGTACCGCCACCTGGCAATACTTCAACGGTATACATGGCAAATTTCGGCCCTAACTCGGGAGATGCTATGATACTTGTATTACAATTCTCTAAATTAGGGATAACGTTTTTTACCCGTCCTTCAGGCGGAATTAAGGCATATCTGCCATGCTTAATAATAGCTCTCGTTGCTAAAAGTTCATTTGGATAACCCATGGATAACCTCTCCTTCCAAATCTAATAAAAGTTTAACATGTTTCATATATTCGTGATTTAGTCTCGAGCGACCTTTAGCATATATGGGTAAAAGAGTTCCTCTGTAAATATCATTCTTGGATAAACCACACATCCCCCAAAATCTCCTATTTAATCTTCGCTGTTCTAACTTAGAAGATTAGGATAAAGAAATGGAACCACCATCATCAATAATAGCAAAAGGATAAAACTATGGAAACGACTAATTATACATCAGAAGATACTACTGCCCAAACTGAATTGAAAGGGGACATTTTCGGAATGAATCACATAATTAAAGTAGAACCTTTTACAAAAGAAGCCTTTGCACCCTACGGTCATGTACTTTTGCGTGAACCTGGAGTTCCGCCGATAAAGACTGTGCCTCCAATTTTTGTAGACAGAATACCGTTTGAAGTAGATGACGGTACAGCTGAATTCGTTTATGCTCTGCTTAAGCGTAAGGAATTTAGATTTTCATCATTAGAACGGCACTTAAAAGTTACTCAAGGATTCTTTCCCCTCTATGGTGGACCAGCTATTATCAGCGTCGCCCCGGCAACTGACCCTAATGATCTCGAAGCCCTTCCTTCAGCCAATTCTGTGCGCTGCTTCTTACTCGAAAGTTACACCGCCTTTGTCCTTCATCGCGGAATATGGCACGGAACTATTCTTCCAGTCGAAGAATCTTTTGGTTATATTCTTGCAACACGTAAAGCCACTACAGATGATTCTATCAACCCACTCTACGATGGTGATTGTCAAATCCGCGATCTAGGAGTAACCTTTGAGATACAGCTGTAAAACAATGTTTGCTATCAATAATTCCTCCTTCACAAATAAGGATATAGTTAATAACAAGAGCCGATTCCTAATATTAAGGGAATCGGCATCTTGCATTTAAACGTGGAATATTTGCAGTTATCTCTCGAAAATTGTGCCTTTTTTGAACTTCGAGTCTTTAAAGGCAAACTTCATCAGGAAAAGATAGACTATTCCTGCCACAACAACGCCGATAATCCATGCCAGCTCTACTTTTAGGAAAGCAGCGCCCGCTCCGATAAGCATTGCCAGCACAGCGGCAGGATTATATCCAGCGAATTGGCCATCTTCTTTGTACAAATCTGCGACATCAACTTTTTGCCTTCTTAATATATAATATTCAATTAATAGAATTGAGACAATCGGGCCCAAAAATGCAGAGTATATGAGAATGAACGTTCCAAGACCCTTCGCTGACGAATCTTGAACAAGCACCCAAGGGAATGACCCTAAAGCGAGGACTCCAGTTATAGTAACTGCAACTTTGTATTTCAATTTTGTAAGCAACGTAATTACATAGGTTGGCGGAATAATATTGGCAACCATGTTTGTCGCAACTGCCCCCATAATAATAAATGCTGATACAAAGACGGTTATATAAGAGTTATCTACCACTATGGCAAATGCCTTTACAGGGTTTGAGATACCAGTTGCGCAAGCAAGCATTGCGCCAATACAAAGGACGAAACCGTAGGCAACTAAAATAGGCAGAAAGTACAGCAAACCACGTTTAACATTGCTAATCCCTGATTTCAGTTCTCTTGAATAGTCCGCTGCGCTTAAAAAAATAGCTGCATAATTCCCCATAAACATCATGATAAATCCGAAGAAGGGCAAGCCCCACGAGCCTTTGGCATGAACCCATTTTTGGGCAACAACCGCACTATGAGATTTCAGAAGAACTCCAAACACATAGACAAGTGCCAGCATAATAACAATGGATGTTAGGGATTCTACCCATTTAATGGCATGAAAGCCGTATAGCGAAAGCCCGATTTGAACCACTTGCAACACGACAAAACAGATGGCGACATTGTCAAAGGCCCCGCCTGTAAGGATCTTCGCAATTTCATTTAGGGCAGTCCCTCCAATCCAGCTTTGAAAACCGTACCAGACGATGGCAGGAATACCCCGCAAAAGCGATGATATGACAGAACCTTTCATTCCGAAGGACATTCTGAGCTGGACAACATAGGGTATCCCCGTTCTGTATCCGAGCCTGTCGTTTAGAGCAAAAACAGACGAAATAATACCAATGGCTATGATCGCTGCAGCAAATGTCTGAAAGATATTTAGGGTTGCAATTCCCGCCACTACCAAACTAGCTCCAAGCGTCATATTGCCTAAATTAACACCGTCTCCTATCCACATAAACATATAGGGAAACGGACCTACCGTCCTGCTTATTTCGGTTCTAGGTTTTAATGAATCATCCACACCCGGGTCGTGTTGGATCTGCGTTTCTTTCGTAACGCTGCTTTCTGAATTTAGCGACATACACCCAACTCCTTTTTTATGTTTACTGTATTTGGGATAATGCTTTGAGTTTATAAATTAGGTCTTAGATGTCTGCCGATAGGCTTTGACACAATCTTCCCATCTTTAAAAACAGTTGTTCCCCTGAGAATTGTTTGTGTCACTGCACCACGGAAGCTGTCCCCAACATAAGGGCTTACCTTGTGTTTATAGAAGAGAGTCTCAGCCTGTAATGTAAATTCCTTATTTAACTCTACCAGAGCAAAGTCTCCGTCGTAGCCAACGGCGATTTTTCCCTTCCCTGGAATTTTAAATATCTCGTTAACATTTTGTGATGTCAATTTTGCGATATCCCCAAGCGGAACCTTTCTAGCGTGGTGGGCATGAGTGAGCATGGCCGGAAGAGTTGTTTGACACGCAGAGATTCCACCCCAAACTTTCAAAAATTCCCCGTCTTTAAGCCTCGGGTCGCAGGGAGAATGATCAGAAGAAATGAAAGTAATCTCGCCGTTTAACAATTTTGCCCACATCTTCGTCTGGTTTTCATGATCGCGTATAGGAGGGGAGCACTTGGCCACTGTTCCCATCCGTTCAACATCCGTATCTGTAAGAATTAAATAATGCCCAATTGATTCACAGCTGACATCGACTCCTCTGCTTCTCGCCTGGGTAACGAGCTCAACTGCCTTCGCCGTGCTAATGTGCGCAATGATTAATTTACAGCCTGTTTCCTCAGCAAAGGAAATCATGCGGGAGACATTTTCTATTTCCGTAATAGGCGGACGTGCGGCGAAATAGTCCCGGACTGTTGTTTTATTATTTGCCAGCGCAATCGAGGTTAAATCCCTTGTGATTTCAGCATTCTCACAATGTACCATAAGGGGCAAACCGAGCTTTGCTAACATTTTCATTCCCACATAGGCCGTATAATCGTCCATTCTTTCAAATTCGTCAATACCACTGAAGCAGGAAAAGGCTTTAAACCCTATTACGCCGCACTCTGCAAGCTCTTCAAGTTTATCTAAATTTTTGGGAGTAAGCCCACCCCAAAATCCATAATCGACCAAAGAATCCTTTTGAGCCACAGCAAGTTTTGCCATAAAATTTTTGGCGTCAAGGGTACATGGACTGCAATTAAGCGGCATATCAAAGAACGCAACTCCGCCGCCTGCCGCCAGGGCGTTGCTTCCTGTTGCGATGGTTTCCCACTCTGTCCTTCCCGGGTCATTAAAATGCACATGACCGTCTGTTGTCCCGGGAAATACATAGTTCCCTGCGGCATCAATTGTTTCTTTTGCATCACTTGATATTTCGTCAGCTATTTCAACGATTTTTTCATCATATACTGCAACATCCGCTTTTTTCGGACCTTCCGGACAAACGAGGATTCCGTTTCGAACGATTAGGTCATAACGTTTACTCATTAGTTATTTCCCCCAATTTTTTCGATAATTAGCATTCTGCCAATATTCTTTCGAAGGCTTTAATACTATTTTCCAGTGTTGCGGCTGTTTAGTTTTTTTACAAGTTTGCCAAAACCTTTTTGCCCCACCAAATTCCCATCGTTTGCTACAACTTGGCCCCTTACTAAAGTGCATATAGGCAGACCTACGCCTTTTAGCCCTACAAAGGCTGAAATCTTATTTTTATAATATAAGGAATCCGGCGTGATTTCCCATTTCTTTTCCGGATCTAAAATTACAAGATCTGCATCAAATCCGATCTCAATCGCACCCTTTTTGCCGAATATTCCGAAAGTTCTAGCTGGGCCTTCGCTTAAAGATCTTGCCAGCAGCGTAGGACTATAGCCTCTCTTGACTACCCCTTCGCTAAACAGAACCTGCATAACATTTTGAATCCCACTAATGCCACCCCAAGCTCCAAAGACGCCATGCTTTTCTTCGCTCTTTTCGCTTAACTCACACGGAGAGTGGTCAGAACCGACGCAGCATAAGGTTCCATTATTAACATACTCCCACATTTCGTCGACAGCAGCTGCTTCCCTTAACGGCGGTGCACATTTAAACAAGCTGCCATTCTTTATGACATCTTGATCGTTAAACGTTAAGTAGTGTCCGCAAGTTTCAGCAGTTACATCGACACCTTCCAACTGGGCATCTTGAATGATTTTGGCCACTCGTGGGTGACTTACGTGACAGATATGAACTTTAGCATTAACTTCTCGAGCAAGATCGATAATATTCCGTGTGGCAATCAACTCTGCGATGACAGGTCTTGAATTAAGAAAATCCTGCCAATCATTGTGTTCTTTTCGTTGAGCCCTGGCCTCTTCCCATTTGATTATAGAATAATCTTCGCAATGGAAGCCTGCACGGGCATCGCAATCTCTTAAAATTTCCAAAGCTTCTTTAGCCTGCCCGATCGTTAAGGACACATAATCTGGAGAAACAGGACCGATAAACGATTTAAACGCCACGCATCCTTTTTCATCCAACTCTTTTAATTTGTCCAAATTGTAGTCTACCAGACCGCCCCAGAAACAATAGTCGACATAAGCGTTTGGAGAAACAACGTCTTTCTTCTTTTCGAAGATCTGAGCATCTGTCAACGCCGGTTCATTTTGCAGAGGCATATCAACGATTGTTGTAAAACCTCCTACCCCTGCAGCTGCAGTACCGTGAGCATAGTCCTCTCTCCAACAGTAGCCGGGATCATTTAAATGTGCGTGACTGTCGATTGCTCCAGGAAATACATACTTTCCCTGGGCATCTATGACTTCTTCTGCTTCAATCGCACTTCCAGCTTCAACGATCGCTGCTATTCTCCCATCATTCACACAAATAGATGCCTCGAAAATCCTGTCCGTTGTTACAACCTTACCATTTTTAATAACTAGGTTAAACACAGTCATGTCCCCTCCATTCTAAATTGATCTATTAAAGTAGAACATTATGCGGCTTCACAATCTGCAGTGAGTTACTCCCTCTTGCTTGCTTCTCAAGAGCTCGCTAACCTTAAAAGCGTGTGGTAGAGGACATTAGCTCCATCGGCACAGTCCTCAGGTGAACTCCATTCAGCTGGATTATGACTAATTCCATCCTTTGAGCGTACGAAAATCATGCCTATCGGACAGATATTAACAAGCTGCATCGCATCATGCCCAGCCCCGCTGGGAAGATAAAAAGGCTCAAGGCCTAAATGGCTGAATGCCTCCTCTGCTGCTCGTTGAAACGTTTCAGAGCAGGGTGCCGGCGGTATGCGTTGCAATACTTCAGTATGCAGTTCCAAACTTCGTTCACGGCAAATTTGTTTTGCTTCTTTAAAAATACAATCTTCTACTCGATCACTGACTTCTTGGTTAATATCCCTTAAATCAAGTGTGAGTTCAACAGCTCCCGGGATGATGTTAATCCCGCCGGGTAAAACATTCATTTTCCCCACAGTGGCGACGGTTGTACCTGTTTTTTTAGCTTCCTTTTCAACGATTTGCACAAATTCAGCGGCTGCTACTAAGGCATCATGTCGCATGGTCATCGGTGTTGCACCTGCGTGCCCCGCCTCACCTTTGAACGTACACTTAAGCCATAATTCATTAACAATTCCAGTGACAATACCTACTGAATGATTATTTTTTTCAAGCACTTTACCTTGTTCAATATGCAGTTCAATAAAGGCTTTTATACTTCCCTTAGTTCGAGCAGCACATCGTATGAGCGCGGGATCTAAACCTTGAGCCTTCATAGTATTCGCAATTGAGATGCCTTCTTTATCCTTAAGTTCTAAATCCTCCGGTTTTAGACCTCCAATTACCCCCCTGCTCCCCATCATGCTATAACTAAAACGAGTTCCTTCTTCATCGTTGAAAGCAATAACTTCAATAGGGTGTTCGCTCTTTATACCCTGTTCCTGCATCGTTTGGAGAACTTCAATTCCTCCGATAATGCCTAAAGCGCCATCGAAGATTCCTCCGTTATACACTGAATCAATATGAGAACCAGTAAGGATTACAGGGGCTTCCGGATTGCGGCCTTCCAGGCGTCCAATAATATTTCCAACCGCGTCTTCCCGTACATTTAATCCTGCTTCTTTCATAAAAGAAATGGCAAGATTTTTTGCTGCGCGATCTTCTGAAGTGAACGCTAAGCGGGTGATACCTCCAGATTCCTGTTTTCCAATCTCCCCCAACTCGATCAGGCGGTTAAATAGTCGTTTTTTGTTAATCACGTTGCCACCCCTTAAACTATATATTTCCAATTCTCCTTTCTTTAGATTTTTAACTTACACTGATATTTTCTCCAATTTTCCTCGTCTCGTCTTCTCATAATCAAGATAAATATGTTCATCGCTAACTATCCTTGTAAGATAAATCATAATAGTCAGAAGCTTACCCTAGATTTAGTTAATTAACTTTGAACCAAGCTGAACGGCAGTTTTTCTAAGTGTTTCTAAATTAAGTATCTTTTTTGAAGAGATCCATATATTGATATTGACCATAAAGAAAATATAGGAGTATTATAAGTGTAGGCAATCGAACTTACCCTCAAACTGCTTCCAAAAGTATTAGTCTTTCTGCTTCATCAAGTGCAAAACATCACATAAATATGTGAATTATTTCACTGATCTGACAATTTGGACACTTTAGAAAGGAGTTTAACGCCTAGTGATATGAAGTAACACACATGATTCGATGTCAACTGTTGAAAAAATCTTGAAGTGGCTTGTGGCTTATTGCCTCGGCGGATGCCGAGAGTCTATTTAAATGGAGGGATTTATATGCGTCTAGCTTGGCTTATCGCTTTCCTGGTAATTGCTATTGCTTCTGTTCTGGCCTTTAGTTATGCCTTGAAGAAAAAGATCCGTATCTTAACCTTAGGGGCCAAAGAGGAACGCTTTGACAACCCCGGTCAACGTTTTATGAATTTTGTTAAGTTGGTCTTGGGCCAGAGTAAACTGATCAACGAACCCTATGGCATCATCCACTTCATCATTTTTTGGGGTTTTATCTTTATCTGTTTAGGCGAGCTGCCTTTGATCTTTGAAGGGCTCTTCCCTGCTTATTCTTTTCCCTTCCTCGGAACCAATCCCTATTTCTATATGATTAAAGATATTCTTACAGCCTTAGTTGTCATTGGTTTATTCATCGGAATTATTCGTCGTTGGGTCATTAAACCCGCTCGCTTATATCGTACTCCGGAAGCCGCTATTATTGTTCTTTTAATCCTGGGTGTTATCGTCACAGAGTGGATTTCCAGTGGTGCTAAGGTTGCCCTAGGGAACGACAGTGTCTACGCTCTTGCTATTATGTATCATAGTGTGGCCTATCTCTTCCAAGGACTTAGCTCGGATACTTTGGTCACAATCCAAGATACGTTTTGGTGGATTCATATGCTCATTGTCTTTGGGTTCCTGGTCTACATTCCTAACTCCAAGCATATGCACCTGGTGGCTGTCCATCCGAATGTTTACTTCTCTTCGCTGAAACCTATTGGTGCTCAAATCGAAAAGATTGACTTAGAAAACGAAGAGCTCACCGAGTTAGGGGTTGCCCGCATCGAAAGCTTTACTTGGAAACAGCTTTTAGATAGTTTTGCTTGTGGTGAATGTGGTCGGTGTATGGACAACTGTCCCGCCAACATTTCCGGTAAACCTCTGAATCCGAAGCGTTTGCTCAGCCGTCAATTGAAAGAGCATCTTCTGGAGAAAGGGGCCGTTTTAAATGCCAAAGGTCTCTCTTCCACCGGCGAAGAACATGCAGAGGCCTTAGCGGAAATCGCTGAGAATGATCCGCAAGCGGCTGAGATTTTACAAAAGTCCCTGATCGGGGATATTGTTTCCGAAGAGGAAATTTGGGCTTGCACTACGTGCATGTCCTGTCAAGTACAATGTCCTGTGGCCAATGAACACGTCAATAAGATTATTAATATGCGCCAATCCCTGGTCATGATGGATAGTAACTTCCCACAAGAGTTACAGACTTCCTTCCGTAATGTGGAAAACAACGCCAATCCTTGGGGGGTTGGTTATACAGAACGGGCTAATTGGGCTGCTGACTTAGATATCCCCTTAATCAGCGAGCGGGAGAATGTTGAGTATCTCTTCTGGGTTGGCTGTGCCGGTTCTTTCGATAGCCGGGCTCAGAAAGTCTCGGTGGCTGTTGCTAAGATTCTGAAGGCAGCGGGCGTTAATTTCGCCATCTTAGGCACGGAAGAGAAATGCTGCGGCGACTTTGTGCGTCGATCCGGCAATGAGTATCTCTTCCAAACCGCGGCTGCCGAAAATGTAGAAATCTTGAACAACTATCACGTGAAGAAAATTATCACGGCTTGCCCTCACTGCTTAAATACCCTGAAGAATGAGTACCCTGATTTCGGCGGCAGCTATGAGGTTGTTCATCATACCCAATTCATTGAGCAATTGATTAAGGACGGCAAATTAGTGCTCAATTCTAAGGGTGATATCGAGCCTCAAAAAATAGTCTACCATGATTCGTGTTATTTAGGCCGCTACCAACAAGAATTCGAAGCGCCTCGCTCCCTTTTCAAGATGGTTCCGGGTGTGGAGATCGTGGAAATGGACCGCAACCATAATAAGAGCTTCTGCTGTGGAGCAGGCGGCGGCCGCATGTGGTTAGAGGAAGAAAGCCATCAAAGGGTTAATAACCTGAGAGTTGAGCAAGCGCTGGAGAAGAATGCTGAAGTGATTGGTGCGAATTGCCCCTTCTGTATTACCATGTTGGAAGATGGCGTCAAAGATAAGGTCGACAGTGATAAGCAATCGGTTCGAGTCGTCGATCCTGCTGAGCTCATCGCTAAGATGATTGGCTAATTAATATTAAGTCGACAGTACCCTTAATGACTATCAAAACTTATTTTTAAATAAATCCGATGCAAAGCGAGCAGGATCTACCTTCTTAAATTCTGCTCGCTTAAACTTATCTTTTAAGTGAAATGGAACTGTGCAATCAAAAATAACCTTACAGGAAATACTCCTATCCCTAATTGCTGGGCTATAATCAGGATTCTGCGAAAGGTCTAATGGAGACAACGTACACCAGGAATCAATATTGTATCGATGTCTCCTTGAAAGCGCGTGTTTAATGCCCACATCACATCATTACTATCAAATAGATCAGACATCATCGTCGACTAAAATGACGTGCTTAAGTTCAGAAAACGCCGAGAAAGCTAACAAGGCAGCTTGTCTTTGCCGACCTTCGTCGCTAGGCTGACTCTTCTTGAATTGAAAACAGCCATTTATTTGCCGCCACCTGAAGTATGGGCGTAAACATTTAATAATCTACTCGGTATAGTCTTTTCTACCATTTGTAGGATACTAGCTTCGGTTGGAATACCTGCTAAATTCACATGCTCTTCACTTGGCCCGATACAAGTTTGCATGATGGGATTGCGGCGATGAGTCACGGCTTTGACTTTTATTACCGGCAACTCAGGATAAGCTGGGCCTGTATAGCCAGGAAACTCTGGCATCGCTTTTCCGGTGTTCGTGTTTTGGTCTTCTCTCACCCGTATCCCGGGAAGCAATTCCCCTTCGATCACATATTCGGCGTTGGCAATGGCCTTTTCGCGGATTGTCAGACACCGAGTCAATTCAACTGCTTGCTTTCTGATGGCACCTGCTATACTCAATTCATTAAAACCTAATGGAGTAGTTGGTGGTTCATCGGCGTAATGAACAATTTCCTGACAGAGTGCCTTTTCTTGAGCTACGATTACCGGCGCAATTGGGCTCTTAACTGCTTCATTCAGAAGGAAGCCTAAACGTTCAGGCTCAGTGTTAAGTAATAGACCTACCCTAGTACGACTGGCTAAAAGTCCAATAACGACTCTAGCATCGTCATGACCCTTAACATTGTTGAAAATCATGACCGGACCAATCTGCATGGGACGCATCACCGTTTCACCAGCACCTACGTATCGATAGACCCCCGATAACTCTGGCATGTGGGTCCACTAATTCGTTAGTTTCAATTAATTGGCCTGGTACAGTCTTTAAGAGTTCCAGAGCAGAACGTAAATCAGTTACTTTTACTTTTTCTACAGACATTATCCATTCCTACATTAGGTATAACTTTTAGTCATGATTCACTTAACTATAATGAATTTGTTTTTTCATCCATTTGTATTAATATTATCCATGAAGAGAGACACTTAAGCATAACATAAATATTCGATGATTATTTAAACTACTGTTACTCGCTACTTAAGCGGTTAACA
This sequence comes from Desulfosporosinus paludis, assembly GCF_045689965.1. NCBI lineage: Bacteria > Bacillati > Bacillota > Clostridia > Eubacteriales > Desulfitobacteriaceae > Desulfosporosinus > Desulfosporosinus paludis. The sequence goes on along the minus strand of NZ_CP144211.1, from coordinate 4,135,677 downwards.
TAAAGCGTATTCCCCCATATTTCCAACTTTTTTCTATAACCCTCCTTGAGAGGGCTTTTTTTAAAATCGATAAGAGGCGGAGTCTCTCCGTCGTTTTCTCATATTACCCACGTACCGTTCGATATACAGCGGTTCGCCAACTGTTACGAACTTCTAAATATCGGTCCGTGAGGCTGACTAATCCGAGCTTCTGCCAGTATTTTTTCGTTAAGATGGAATTAGGAAGTAAGGACGCAGTCCACGGGCCTTTTCTTGTATTCGAATAGCCAAAGCCCATCCATTCTGGAGCGCCATACGCCCGAAACTGTCTTATTCGTGTCTTTACCTTCTTCCATTGCTTCCACGCGCACATTCTTAACCAGTGGTGTATCCATTGGTCAATTTCCTTTTGAAAAACCTCCATAATTGCAAAGGACAGCATTCTGTCATTACTCTAGCGATTCGGGTGGTTTCATTGAAAAACCTTTATAAACTGGGACGTTCATTCCTGTGGATTTCTCTCTGCTCAGTTCTCAAAAACGCCAGGTTAATGGCATCTCTGAAAAAATAGATCGACGGACATTTGGTCATAAGCGGCGTATGGAAGCGTCAAAACCTGCAACAATTGATCAGGAAAGAAGAACGCCTAACTACGCCTAGACAATAAGAGAGTGCTCAAATTTATTCCTTTTTGAAATAGGGTAGAACTCTAGAAACTTCCTCCCAAGTCATAAATACTCTGATAATATCTTCCTCATTCAAATCAGTTCCTGTCTGAACCTCGATAAACTCTAAGTCTGTATCCGCCTTGATTCCATGTTTTATACCGACTGGAATATGTAACACATCTCCCGGTTTGATTTTGTAGATCACATCATCGAGTGCGAATTCTCCCTCGCCAATCACAATATTCCAAACTTCGTTTCGAAGAGAATGCACTTGGTAACTCAGGTTCTTACCTGATGTGATCTTAACACGTTTGGTTAGAACCTCCTTACCGTCGTCATATTTCATATAATCCAGTACTTTGTACCAGCCCCAACGCCGTTCCTCAAACATTGGCCGTTGAATAAATCGATTAAGCAGATTTTTGACCTTTGGGCTTTCATTTTTATCAGCAACTAAAACTCCGTCCTGACTTGCCGCGACGACAACATTTGATAGTCCAAGCACTATTATCGGAATATCTAATTCGTTAATAAGATGAGTATTTATTGAGTCTTCACTTAAATATCCCTTGCCGGTAAGCGGGGAAATTATTTCTTCAGTTAAGGTATTCCAGGTTCCAAGGTCTTTCCATTTTCCTTGATAACTAATCGCCACAACCTTCCTGGCTTTTTCAACGACTTCATAGTCAAAGCTTATTTTGGGCAATATCCCATACACCCTTTTCAGTTCTGAATAATCTGTAGGCAGACCACGTTCCTCCATTTTAGCGATGATATAACCCAATCTAAAGGCAAATACGCCACAATTCCAAAGCGCTTGCTGCGAAATCAGCACACGAGCCTGCACTTCCGTAGGTTTTTCCTGAAAATGACTAACTTTCATTAATGAAAGTTTGCCTTGGTTGGGCTCAGGGACAATATACCCGTACATTTCAGAAGGGTAAGAAGGTGTAACACCCACTAAAGCAAGCTCTGTATCAGTTTCAATCAGCGCATTCTCTAATTCCATTACTCGCCGAAAAAAGGTTCTTCCACAAACGAATCCGCAGGAATGACAGCAACCACTTCTTGAATTCCAACACGTTCAACTGAATACAGATAAGTGGCCGCTAGGGTAATCGCCGGATAGGTATCTCTTCGTCCAGGTTCCACAACCATCTTTATAGATTCCCCTAATTGGCTTTGAAGAATATCTACTTGAGAGCGATCTGTTACAATCATGGCAGAATCATCTAAGCCTAAAGCTTTTAACTGACCCCATACTCTTTGAACCATCGATTCAAGACCGCCACTTCCGTTGTTCAACACTCTAAGAAACTGTTTTGACCGAGAATCATTGGATGTCGGCCACAAGCGTTTACCCGACCCACCTGAAAGCAAAACCAATCTCATTGCCATACTCCTTTCCAAAGCTCGCTTTATGCACAAGAATCTTAGGTACATGGCTAGTTATTTGAATCGCGGAAGGTCCATGAACGGTTCAATAAATAATTTGATACTGGAACCACAATAACCACCAGACATTGCCCATACAGATAATTCCATTTCAGCACATGAACACTAATGAACATGACGGCGCTATTTAACCCTAGTCCGATCAAAGAAACTAATAAATAAGTCAGAAATTGCCGTGTTCCTCTGCTTCTTGAACGAAACGTCCAAGTTCGATTTAAGATATAAGAAACCACTAATACCAGCAGAAATCCAAAAGCTGATCCCAAAATAGGATCAAAATGGGCAAATTCAACAAATAAAATAAGGCTTCCAAAATGGAGAATTGTGCCCATTAGACCAACCAACCCATAGCGGATAATCACAGGAACTTCTAAACTTGGTTCTTGATCATTGTTCATTTTTGTAACATCCCTACGTTTATAGGTTTAAGCACTTAGTTTGCCAGCGGAAGAAGACCCGCTATTCACCAGGCCATGATCTGTCTTCTCCCAATAAAACGGTTTAGTAATTAGTTGCCAAGCTGCTTTATAGGCGGCCACACTCATCAGCGCCCAATATATGGGCGTTAAGAGTGCATACTTAACCAACCGAAAAGAAATCGCATAATCACCTTTGGCATGTAGTTCATCTATGACCCAAACTGCACCTACTACATTGCTGAAAACGAAAAGGAAATTTCCAACAATAAGTTCCACTGCTGCTAGGTAATAGATTGGCCCGGGAAATAGCCTCGGAATCAATTGATAATGAGTCATGAACCATAATAAAACCATCAGCCATAACAACGGATTAATTAACGGGAGTAGCGGTGTTGCTAAGGTAATAACCTGTACTCCCAACATACCTCTCGTCCCAACTTGACGCCACAGACGTAAGGGGAACCTCATGTGCACCAACCAAGTCTGCATATATCCTTTAATCCAGCGTGACCTTTGTCTGATCCAGTTGCCAGTCCGACTGTTTGCTTCCTCCCATGTCCTCGAGTCCACAATTCCTGTCGTATAACCTGCTGCATATAACCTAATACCTAAATCAGCATCTTCCGTGACATTGTATGGGTCCCAGGCGTTCAGCTTTTTTAAGGTCTCCGTTTTAAAATGATTTGATGTGCCGCCAAGTGGAATCGGAATGTTTAACTTCATAAGACCAGGCAATAGCAGTTCGAACCACATGCTGTATTCTTGAGTAAACCAGCGAGTTAGCATATTCTGCTCGCTATTATAATAGTTAAGCTTGGCTTGAATGCAACAGCAAGAATCTGGGCTTCTCTGAAAGGCAAGGTGGACTTTTTTCAACTGATCGGGATCAGGCCGATCCTCTGCATCATAAATGACCACATACTCACCTCGTGCATTGATAAGTCCATAATTACAAGCCTTGGGCTTCGTCTTAGGAAATGCATGAGGTAAGACAATAGTCGTATAGTGAGGTACGATAATAGTTGAATAAGAGTAAATTAAATTCTGGGAACGCAGAAATTCCTGAGCCTCAACGTCGTCTTCTTCAATCAATAAGCGTATATCGAGTTTATGCTTGGGGTAATCAAGCCGCTCCAGATGTGCCAGCAGGTTTGGGATCACACCACTCTCCTTATACATAGGTACCAGGATAGTGTATACTGGGAGACTGCGTTCATCCACTGATTCAACTTCTTCGTCCGTTATTATTATCTGAGCACCATCACGAGTTCCCCGCATAATCATTAAAAACTTAAGGACGACTACAATAAAATATAGCACCTGGACAAAAATATTGATAATTAATGCTGTCGCAAATGGAGCAAAACATAGGCCAAGAATAACTGTGACTAAAATCGCTACAATTCCCATGATTTGTTGTTTGGTGAAAACAGTTTGCGCTGATTGATCAGGCCTTTCCTGAGCCAGCCTTTCGGTACTAATCGTCATTAATTCGCTCGCATAGGCCAGGCTCCAAAGCATCTCCATCTCTGCGTGAGTTGCCAGCACCTGTTCAATTCTTTTTTCAAACATAGATTCCAAGAGATTAACCTGATCTTGGGAGAGTATTTTAGCCACTGCCACAACAACCCGATTTAAATTCGTGCGCAAAACGATTGCTTGCAATTGATTTGCTATCTCTTCAGGAATTCTTAGTAAAAAATCCATGGAAAATTGAGACCCGATTCGTCCCATTCCCTGTTGTGACGCGACTGTTCTAAATAACGTCTGTGCATCTACTAAACCAAGCGATAACAGTATCTCACCCAGTGCGCCCCCACTTTTTTGCTGGAATTCTAAAGCTGAGTTCAACTGTTCCTCTGTCAAAACACCGAGCGCAATAAGCAATTCCCCAAGTTTGCCTTTCGGGGGAACCAGCTGTGTTGCCTCAAAAACCTTAGACTCATCAACCCAGCCAAAATCAACCAGAATATTTCCCAGTAAGCCGCTATGCATTTTCTGATAATCCAATGCTTTTTTCAAATCCTGTTCAGAAATCCACCCTTTTTGTACCAAAATATCGCCTAATCGAAGAGGATTCTGTACGCTCATCCTTTTCTCCTTTTGTCAATGATGTTAATGACCGACTATTGTCATTGGAACGGACATCCGAAGCCTTCTGGCTGACTATATATCTTGGTCGCCCTTTAACCTCATCATAAATTGCCGCAATATATTCCCCAAGTATCCCAATGCTGAGCATGATCATGCTGTTCATGCCAAGCAGTAATAGGATAACCGTCGTAAACCCCGTAACAGCTATCCCCGCTAATTTCATATAGAGGGTTTGAATCCCAAGGATAATAGCTCCAACGAAAAATATTAATCCCATAATTGTAACAAAGCGAAGCGGCCAAGATGTAAAGGTCACGACCGCATGAAGTGCTAATCTAACAAGAGTTGTAAGTTCCCAATTTGTCTTACCATCAATGCGTGGAGGGACATCAAACTCGATTTGGACTCGAGAAAATCCCAACCAAGCCGTCATACCGCGAAAAAACGTGATGCGTTCTGGCATATTGGCCCAAGCTTCCACAACCTTCCGATCAAGAAGCTTATAATCGCATGCTCCGTGTAAATCATATCTTGTGAGATTGTGAAGTAGTCCGTAAAACAACTTCGTACTCATCCGATAGCTAAAAGACTCTTGCCCGCGCGTCTTCTTTACACATTCGATAATTTCTACTTCATTAGAGCGCCAATACTCAATCATCCGGGAAATTAGCTCGGGCGGATGCTGAAGATCCCCGTCCATAATGATCACTGCTTGTCCTCTTGCATTCTCCAATCCTGCGCAAAGTGCTCGTTCCTTGCCAAAATTTCGGCTGAGGCGAATACCTTCCAACTGAGGAATTTCGGCACAAATGGCCAGCAGTTCATCCCATGTTTCATCAGTCGAACCGTCGTCAACAACAATTAGTTCAAAAAAGCTGGTAGACTGCCGGATAAATCCAACAATTGTTTTAAGCGTTTGTTGTAAGTGCCGAGCTTCATTCCAGACAGGTATGACTACAGATACCTCGATTGCTGTCGAATTCATTTGACAGTTCCTCCTGTGCTTCTTATTACCTTATAGAGTCTCCAATTTGAGCCAAAGTCCTTGACAAGCTCCGCCCAGTCAGCACCATGATAAAACAAGTTGGGATAAGCATTATTAATCGCGCTGATCACAGATGAGGATCCAGGTTTAGGAATCAGAATATAGCTAACTCCATATTTTTCCGGGTCTGAGATGGCATCAGTAAAATAATAATCGCTGGATATATAGAAACGTCTCGAAAACTGACTTTCCAAAATAATCAAATAAGCAGAGAATGAATCAACCAAAATAGTACTATGAGGATAGTTTTCATCTAGATACCTGGAAATCTCGCCCCATTGTTTTTCATCATAGTAAGTCTGATTGTGGTATCCGAATGTATTCTGGAGAAAAGTATTTTCATCAGGCGCAATGGAAGGTTGGGTAATGACGTAAGAGAGAATAACGAAATTTGCTATCATTGCCACAAGGGGAATAACAATCTGCCACTTACGCTTTAGCTTACTCAGCTCATAAGGCAGCCAGGCAATGGACACTGGTAACGCATACATAAAATACCTTAACCATCCTAGCGAACTTCCTTTCATCAACATAATTATTTGCAACATTGGCATAGACATGAACATTCCCAGCAAGATTAGAGTGTCCCAGCGCATGAAACGACGATTGAGCAGTTTGAGAATTAAAATTGCTATTAAGGGGGCGGAAAACACCAATACTTTTCTTAGAGCAAAGAAACAGGCCTTTACAGGGTTGTTAAGTAACGCTGCATACTCAAAGGAACTCAAATGGCCCTGTATCTGGGCAGTATTCGAATAATCTCCATTCAAAAAATATAGAGGGTTATGCATGATGATCGCGTTCAGCAAAACCCACAAAAGTACAGAGTAACAAAGTGGTGTCACAATAACCGCAAGTATGCCTTCTGTTCGAGACCACTTGTAACTAAAGTGCCTTTCATTGGGTGGAATAGCATTTCTCTGAACTAGCATTGAGGTGATGACACAGCCGATTATTATGCTTAAACCAAAGGGAACCGCTTCATATCGGCACCAAAAAGCTAAAGCAAGAGCGAAACTCGCAACCACTAAGTCGCCAATTCGATATGCGTCAAGCCAATCTAAAAAACATAGGATGCTTAGAATCGCGAAGAATATAAACGGGGCATCACTTAAACCATTAAACCCAAATAAGAAAACCATTGGGTTTAATGAATATAATAGTGAAAAAACAACAGCACACCAACGTGGAAGGCCACGTTGAATAAAAAACCGCACCAGCATACTAGCAGTCAACGAAGCAAAGATGGCGCTCATTAGCAAACCAGCAATTCCCTTGGTTGCCATTGCCGGTATCCATGGATATAACAACAAAAAAGCCAAATCTACCATACTCGGTAAAGGATTCCACACAAATCCTATCGCACCTAGGTGGGGATTACGGCTGTATAGAACGTAAAACGCATTGGCAACTCGACTGATCCCATCACTGTGGTAATAACCTACATAAACATTGTAGTAATAACCGGCTGCACATTCCAATAAGAACACCGTAATCCCAATTAAGCAAACTATTTTTCTGTCGCGACAGATTCTCAGTTCTTCTTCTACAGTGGCCAAACGCTTAAACTCCTAAATCTTTGAATTGGAAATATGGGCTCTTTCATTCTGTGTTAAGTTTATTATTCTTTCATTTTAAAACAATACTCAGTAATTGACGCCTAGATCTTTATATTCTTCGCCATTCGTTAACATATGCCAAATAGCTATAATCATTGAGTGTACACCGGCTACTTTTGCTTTATCATGTCCTCACCGTACCGCTAAACGGTCATATTGTACTTTCGAAAAAGAATCCATATTTTTCACTACTAACTCAAGGCTTGAAGTCTTGAGTGCCTGAGAGTTCTTCCCCGATTAAGTTTTTAGCTCTAAAGGTATAGACAGGCATTGTTTTATTCTAAGCACCTTCTCGGTATGCTGAGTTATTTTTGAGCTAAGTAAGGGGCAACCCCCATGTCCACTAACCTAGTCAAGGAGCTAGGGCGTCATTGGTATGGAGAGTAGAAAAGACTAAGTGCCCCGTGATAGCCGCTCGTACAGCAATATATGGGCAGGTTCTTCATCCCGCATCTCCCCAATCATAATGATGTCAGGGTCTTGTCTAAGAATACTTCTTAAACTGGAAGCAAACGTGAATCCTGCTTTCGTATTCACTTGAACCTAATTGATCCCTAACAAGGTATATTCGACCGGTTCTTCGACTGTCACAATATTTTTCTCAATAGTGTTTAGTTCTTTCAAAATCGTGTAAAGTGTTGTGGAGTTGCCGCTTCCCGTGGGTCCTGTCAGCAAGACAATTCCATAAGGCATACTTAAAATTCGATTCAGAAGGGTATTTTCATGGTTCGTAAAACCAAGCATATATTAACTTATTAGGCAAAAATTCAAGAACAGCATCATAGCTCAGAGAAGGATCGTGTACGACATAAACATCATTCAGAATTCTTTTTAAACATTTTTTGTAAACTTTTACAACTTATATTCTCATTAACAAGGACTTTAGTCCTATCCCAATATACTTATAGTATCGTTTAATTTTAAGATTATCAATAGGATAAATTGAAATACTTTAAATGACAATTTAATAAAAGTGATTCAAAACAAATGGGCAACTCATAAAATATTGTTCAAAGCGCCCTATACAATGCTAGTGAAGGTTACCGAGATAACTGTCAACTGCAGACACTTAGATAAACTCAATTTTAAGCGGCATCTTCGCAAGGACCGTTTTTAATTCCAGCCAACAATCCTTCGTGGTTTGAATCTTCACTTCGCCAAGTTCTTTGTTTGTCGTTGTAACTATGCCGAGATGACCTAAGGCCTCGACGAGCTTACAGAGCATTTGTATCTCTGAGCGTTCAACTCGAGCGTTAATGATAAGGTCAGCATCCTTGTACTTATCTTTTAATTGAAGGCTGTTTCGATGTTCTAAACCATTCATCGGTTATTCTCCTATATTTCATTTTTTAATTCGTCCAGTCTTCAAGACCCCCATTTTCACAGGTGAAGCAGGTTCTTCGAAAATTTCAGGTGAGAGGAATCCCAATCTGACCTCGATGTTCAGCTTTAGCTGAAGGAATTCACTGCCATTCTATCTTAAATGGCATCTTCTCAATAGCCTTCTTTAAATCAGGCCAGCAGTCCTTAGTTGATAGGATCATTACTTCCCCCGTGGCCTTGTTCGTCGTGGTGACAATACCGAGATGCCCTAATCCCTCGACAAGCTTATCTAACATTTGCATATCTATGCGATTTAAGCATGCTTTTATGATGACATCTGACTCTGTAAGCTGTGAGTATGCTACGGGGTCCTTCCTCTCAGCAACATTATAACTTAGCGTTTCGATACTAGAATTCATCAGCTTTTCCTCTTTACCTACTTAATTTACTAGAAAAATTACTGTTTCTTTTCACTCTTGGCTCGTCGCAATATGCTATAGGGCAGTATCTTCTGGGGAACCGCCATCCCAATTGTTTGCTGGGCGTGGCAGGCCACTTCAATTGGCTGCCCTTCAATATCCCACATCGTTGTAATCTCAAAGGACCAAGGTTCTCCCAGCGGAGTCAGAACTTCTAAAACTTCTCCCCGCTGAAAATGGTTGCGCTGCTCGATCCAAGCCATTTCCTTACATTGGTTTAGAGAAGATAAAGTGATATCTGAAACTGAAATCTGTTCAGCCTCTTCTTCTCCTAAGCTCACTCCCACAAAATCATAATCCCGCACGTAATGGGAGGTCTCTAAGTTATGTGATTTCGCCCCCGGCTTTCCGAAGAGAAACCCCGCGGAATAATCCCTGTGGCTGACTTTACCCATCTCCTCCAACCACTCAGGAAGCTTCGCTTGAAAAGCTTTTTCTCCTTCATCCCAGAGGGTATCAATGGCTTCTCGATAGACTTTAACCGTACTGGCAACGTAGTGAACGCTTTTCATTCGGCCTTCAATTTTATAGCTGTCGAGGTTGAGAGATTTAAGTAAAGGCAAATGAGGCAACAAGCACAAATCATGGGAGTTAAAGACATAGGTTCCTCGTTCGTCTTCTTCTATAGGGAAAATTTTCCCCGGGCGCTTCTCCTCGACCAGGGCGTACCCCCAACGACAAGGCTGAGTACATTCCCCTCGATTGGCATCCCGGCCTGTCAAGTAGTTGCTCAATAAACACCGGCCTGAATAGGACATACACATGGCGCCGTGGATAAAAACCTCCAGCCCGCCCTCCACTTTCGAACGCATTTCCCGTAGCTCATCAACTGAAAGCTCCCGAGCGAGAACAATCCTTTCGATCCCCTGTTTCAGCCAGAAGCGCACCGAATATGAATTCGTATTGTTAGCCTGAGTACTTAAATGCAGAGGCAAACGAGGAGCTACTTCCTTTGCCAAAGCAATAACACCGGGATCTGAAACAATTGCCCCATCCACACCTAAGGCTTCTAACTGTTGCAAATAACTCGGAAGCTCTCTAAAGTCTGCTTCATGGGCGAAAATATTAACCGTAATATAAATCTTCTTCCCTAGTTCGTGGGTCCAGTGAACCGCTCTCTCCATTTCCTCAAAGTTGAAATTTCCTGCATAAGCCCGCAGACCAAAAGCCTGACCTCCCATATAAACCGCATCCGCTCCATAAGCCAGCGCATACATCAATTTTTCCCAATCTCCTGCTGGAGCCAGCAATTCCGGTTTTTTCATTTGGATTCCCCTAACTTTTCTAATATCACAGGTAATTATACCCATCAATTTAATTAGTTTATATAGAATTACTATACCCTAAATTCGATTGTTTGTCCCCCAAAATGAGGGCTTGAAATTCTTTTAACCGAACTTTAACAAATCCTTGCTTGAAGGCGAAACCCGTGGAAATGCCGGACAATTAAACCTAATCTGGGCAAGACCGCGAAAATATATTGTTAATGTAACCGTCCTAATGGCTATCAAAAACATTGATGGTAAGAAAGTAGCAAAAGGAACCCAAGCGGGTTCCTTCTGATTTTTGAATGCTGTTGTTTACTGATACAATTTTACATTTTTCAAATGCTCCTGATACGTTTTAGCAAACGCATGATATCCATCTTTTTTGGCCACATAATAGAGAAAATCCGTTTTAGCTGGATTCAATGCCGCTTGCAGGGAGGCATCTCCAGGATTAGCAATCGGCCCTGGCGGCAATCCTCGATTGAGATAGGTATTATATGGTGAAGGAATTTGAAGGTCCTTGTTATAAAGTTTGGGCTTTGGAGTGCCTAGCAAAAATTGAATGGTCGCATCAACTTGAAGAGGCATATTTATCTTTAAACGATTCATTAATACAGAAGCAATCAACGGGCGATCTGATTCTTTCACTGCTTCTTTTTCGACTAAAGAAGCAAGCGTGACCCACTGAGGAACCGTAAGTTTGCTGCTAACCAGCTGAGTTTGAGCCTCAGGCGTAAGTTCCTTGGCAAACTGTTGAAGAAACAAGTCGATTACGGCATGTGGACTTGTCTTTGGATCGATAAAATAGGTATTAGGAAAAAGAAAACCTTCCAAACGGTGAATTCCTTTCGGTGCTCCTACCAGAAACGAATAGGGGAACGCATCTTCCGTAACTACTTTTGTATACTCATCTTTACTTCCAAGCCCTTTCTGTACGAGAAGCGCAATAATTTGTTCTGTGGAATAACCCTCGGGAATGGTAACTCTGATGGAACCCGGTAATTCTGCACCTCTTATTAAAAGTTCGATGATTTCATCAGGTGCCATTGTCGGCGCTAATTCATAGTCACCAGCATACATCTTAAAATTTGTTTGCTGTGACCGTACTAACCATCGAAACAACCAAGCACTTCGGATAATATGATTCTGTTCTAATTCATCTGCCAGTTGATCTGTTGTTGTCCCAGAGGTAATTGTAATCTTAACGTTATTCCCCGTCGCAGAATAGGGCTTGGAAGCCCAAGACCACCACATGAAAAAGCCTAAACTCCCCACTAATAGGAGAAAAATAATACTCGAAAGTAAGTCACCACTCTTTTTCTTTCCGGACACATTTCCACTCTCTCTTTCAATAGCCCAGGCAAGTCTAAATCCCAATCCGCCAAATACGATTAGCCGGTGCATAAGAATTACGACCCAGGAACTGCTTCGTCACATTCCCTTTCTCATCCTGCCTTACTTTCCACACATTCACAACAATTCCTTTGCTGCCACTTTGGTCTAAAACCCTTTTCCCTCTCGGTAAGCTCGCATCTTTACGTCTTTCCGTTCTGTATTTGGTTACTTTCTCGACTTTCCGTTCAAGTTGTACAATTTGCCCTGTTTTTTTACCATACAGCCGAATGGTTAACACCCCTGAATTTACATCCGTTCGTAAGTAAACCAAATTCGCAGTGTTATTCTTGAATTTAAAATCAACGTTGGGGTAATTAACCGTTGCGTCCAGACCTGGAGGGACATAACTGACAGCGACATCATGAGGTCTTCGCTCCACAACATCTAAATTACTGAGTAAGACGGCATTGTAAAGGGTTGAAGATACTTGACATACACCCCCGCCTGTTCCTTTTACATATTCACCATTGATGATAATGTAGGCCTCTTTGTATCCATTCTCAGTCTCTCGGGGACCTACTGTTTTATTGAACGAAAACGTTGCTCCCGGCTGAATAATTTGACGGTCTAAAGCTTTGGCAGCTGCCGTTAAATTTGCGGAGCGGTTAGTTTCTTGAACAGCAAACTTTGTAGAAAATTCACCGATCACCGAATCAAAGGCTAATGATTTAACAGCCTCCGTGGAAACAGAAGCGGGAACCTCAACAGTCGGGACTTTGATCTGTTTAGGCACCTCAGATAAAGGACTTTTCTGAAGATCACCTATTAACTGATCAATGGCCGCTGCTTGACCGTTTTGGGCCGGCTTAATAACAACCTTATCATTTTCAATCTTATACGCTGCATCTTTAGCCGGCAGGCTAAATTTCTTAAGTTTCTCTTTTAGGGTTTGGCTTGCCAATAATGAATTCACTTTCAACACGCTAGGCGTAACTGCATTTGGATTGTTCTGGGTTCCTTCTACGATTTTTTCCGTATCCAAATCAAAACCCAGTTCCTTTAAAGTGATTGGAATCTCGGTTTCATTGTACAACAGGACACGAGATTCTTCCAGCTTGTCCTTCGCCCAACCCTCGATTTTCATGGGGGCTTCTGAGACAGGGGTATTGCTCAAATCCAGATCATCTACTTTAGTTCCCTGAGAAATAATCTTACTGTCAATACCGCCAACATCCTGAGAGTTTGCAGTATTTTTAGTGGAAGGGCCGGGGGAACTTAACTTTGAGTTACCAAAGAACGGACTGCACCCCACGATTAACCAACATGAAATAAAACTTAGCAAGATTTTTAAAAAGCATAAAGCATACAGCTTTGTTTTTTCAAAATTCTTCAATTCCCTCACCTCCACTTTTGTAGATTTAGTATTTCCTTTGAGTTCAGGGTTTATCGACAAGATTTGATTCTTTAATAAATAAACATGATTATTTTTAAAAACGAATCGCCGTCAATAGGCTTGAATCAGTTATCTGTAAATTAAATATCTCCAAATTTCTCCAGTAAAACAAAAATGACAGAAGACTTCGTGAGAATAATCTCCGCGAAATCTTCTGTCATTCTAGATACAAAATTACAATTTCTTATTAGTCCTCTTCGGATTCTACTAAATTCTCCCAGGCATCCGCTACTTTTTCCCACTCTTCATCATCTTCAATGTCCAGCAGCATTTCGCCTCCCTCGGCATCTTTGCCGAGTTTCAGAATAATAGCTTCATCAGCATCTTCATCTTCGGAATCTTCCTCCGAAATAGGCATCAAGACAAAATAGGTCGAGCCTTCAAGTTCTAATGTGTCAAGATGAAGAAACTCATGGTCTTTTCCTTCATCATCTGTGAGAACGACTGTATCAAACTCCTCAGCATCGTGCTCATGGTCATGGTCATGGGTATGGTCGGTCATGTGATTCACCTCTTATCTAAGAATATGGTCATTGTACTATTATAGGTAATGATTGTCAAATATTCAAGGTTTCAATCAGGAATATTTCTCTTTGCATGTCGACGATCCAGATATCCTTGGAGAATAAAAACAGCTGCCATCTTGTCAATCACTTGTTTCCTCTTACTGCGGGACATGTCGGCTTCCAATAACGTTCTTTGGGCAGCTACAGTGCTTAGACGCTCATCCCAGAGCTCAACAGGAAGCCCAAACTCTGCGCGTAATCGTTCCACAAATTCATCCGTTAATGCACAACGGGGCCCTAAGGTTCCATTCATATTCTTCGGATAGCCTATGACGATTTCAGCCACCTCATACTCTTGAATCAGCTTGCGCAGCTCTTCAATTTCCTCATTAGAGCGCCGAATTGTCTTAACCCCTTGAGCTGTCCAAAATAAAGCATCGCTCACAGCCACCCCAATCGTCTTCGAACCAAAATCCAGACCCATAATCCGCAAAGAAATTCCTCCCATAACCAGTTTGCAAAGCGGAGCCATACAGCTCAGTTCCCTCAACACGCAACTCACCTCGCCGCCTCCAACGTGCTAGAGCCGCACGATTTGCTCCAGACAATTTCTCGTCCAGACCCATGAGCAGGGGGAGCTGCATGGCCGGAGCTGAGCGATTTACGACAGTTTGCGAAGCGGAGCCCATGCAGTTCCCCCGACCCGCAAAAGCTCTGAAATTTTTCGTTAGGCTCTCCCACACTCTTACACAATTTTTAAGCAAAAATGCGGACAAACCCTCCCGCAATATCCACAAAGGACGCAGGCCTCTTGTTCAACAACAGCAATCTTTTCAATATGCAAAGCATTCTGAGGGCAAGCCTCTTGGCAGCGTCCGCATCCAACACACCAGTCCGCAATATAAAGTTTCCGCGGCTTATGTTTAACCTTCTCCCGCAGATTGCTGGGGACGTTTTGACCTGAGACTAACAGAAGATTGTAATCCACTTCATCTTGACTCGACATCCCTAAAGCCATGGCCTGCACGCCTGGAATCCCTTTTACAAAATCCACGGCTTTTTGAGGGTCTTGGCTTAAGTGTCCGCCTCCAAACACCTTCATAGCATAGATTCCAATTCCTAGTTCTGCGGCAAACGATAAAGCACTTAACATATCGCCCAGAGATCCATCAATAATTCCTAAACCTTGATAATTTAAAATAGGATGAATCACATCAAGACCCGGCTGAAGCGCACCAGCACGAACTCCCTCAACCGCATGGGTCGAAATCCCGATCCAGCGTACCAAGCCTTTTTCCTTAGCTCGTATAAGCTCTTCCCAGGCACTTGAATGACCTTTCAGTGTTAAAGCACTTTCTTGTTCATGAAGCAGAAAGAAATCAAGAATATCTCTGTTTAGTCCCGAACGTGCCTTCTCTATACTCTTCCGCATTTCCTCAGCTGTAACCGAGTAAGATTTGCTTATAATACGAACTTGAGGATGATTCTTCGTGGCCAGGGCGATTTGATCATAGTTATCGTAAATTTCCGCTGTATCGATCCAGTTTATGCCTTGTTCAAGAGCATACTTTAAAACCTCAGCGCCTTGAGTGGCCGTGACTCGCCCTTGTAAAGGGGAAATTGCCAGGCTTCCGAAACAGATCTCGGACACCATTGGCCCCCACGACCCTAGTTTAACCTGGTTCATCTCTATCTCCTTCCATAGATGAGGCCAAAGCAACAAACTCCGCACCACGATCATGTAATGCGGAGTTTTGAAGGTCATTACAAACCGGCTTTGCCGGTTTATTTCTCCTGCAAGTAGGACCTAACAAGTTCTTCGATCAGCTCAAAGCGTTCAAGTTTACGAATCATTGCCCGAGCCTGATTGTGGCTGGTTATATAAACAGGGTCACCCGACATAAGATAGCCCACCATTTGGTTAATAGGGTCATATCCTTTTTCTTGTAACGCAGCATATACTTTCTGCAAAACATCGCGAGCAGATACATCTTCTCCTACAGCCTTAAACATCATGGTTTCTTCCATACGATCCATTTTCCTGTCCCCCTTTCGCCGTCCTTGTTAACCTACTAGTTATATATTCTCGCTGTCCTACTCTTTCTCCTTTATTTCTTTAAAAATCCCCGGAGAATTGTCGGCACCCGATCTATGGCTTCGCCAACTTTACTGGGATCTTTCCCACCTGCCTGAGCCATGTCCGGACGACCACCTCCGCTCCCTCCTGTAATTTTAGCCACTTCCTTAATAATCTGTCCGGCATGAAGCCCGCTTAAACCTGTCGGACTGACGGCAGTAACAAAGTTTACTTTTCCTTCACTAACAGCTCCCAGCACAATCACTCCAGAATTAAGTTTGCTGCGTAAAAGGTCCGCCATTTGACGAAGGCCCTCCATATCCGGCACGTGAACTTGAGCGGCGAGCACTGGGATTCCTTCAACATCAGCGATGCGGCTTAGTAACCCCTCCGCTTCATTCTTACTAAGTTTTGCCTGAAGATGAGAGATTTCTCGTTCCAAATCTTTCACTTGGGAGACAAGCCCATTGACTCGTTTTCCTACATCAGTCGGTTGAGCTTTTAGCAGTTGAGCAACTTCGGTCACTTGCTCATCAAGGGACCGTAAATATGCTAAGGCTTCTAAACCTGCTACTGCCTCAATCCTGCGTAATCCAGCCCCAATTCCGCCTTCACTAAGAATTTTTACCAGGCCGATTTCTCCAGTGCTTTGCACATGGGTTCCGCCACATAATTCCTTGCTGAACGTGCCCATCCGTACAACACGAACAGTCTCGCCGTATTTTTCTCCGAAAAGTGCGGTAGCACCACTCCGCTTGGCCTCATCCAGTGACATTTCAGTTGCTTCTACCGTCATATTCTTCAGGACTGCTTCGTTAATCAGACCCTCAACTGCTTTCAAACCATCCGGCGTGAGCGGAGAAAAATGGGTGAAGTCAAAGCGCAAGCGTTCCGGGGTCACTAAAGATCCTGCTTGTTGAACGTGTTCTCCAAGAACAGAACGCAGAGCCGCTTGGAGGAGGTGGGTGGCGCTGTGATGCCGAGTAGTTGCCAGACGGTTCGCTTGATCAACCACAGCTTCCACTGTTTCACCGACATGTAAAACTCCGGTTATGATCTGCGCACGATGGTATAAGGTTCCGGTGACTCCTTTTTTTACGTCCAGAACTCGTGCTTCAGCACGTGATGTTTTTAGAATACCTACATCCGTGACTTGGCCTCCGCTTTCGGCATAAAACGGAGTTTCCGACAAGAAAATGGTGACCTCTTCTCCTTCACCAACATCTTGCCTCTCTTCCCCATCGACAAACAATCCCTCGATGTTTGCCTTACTTGACACCTTATGGTAACCCACAAAAGGTGTTACCCCAAGCTGTTTAACCTTATGGACCAAATCTGAGCTCTCTGCCACAGCGCGCATTTGTTGAGACTGTTCCTTGGCTCGCTGGCGATGCTCTTCAGCCGAAGCCTGGAACGAGGGCATATCCACTGAAAGCCCCTGTTCTTCCAGCATTTCTTCGGTGAGTTCTACAGGGAAACCGTACGTCTCATAGAGGTAGAAAGCATCAGTTCCCGCGAGCACAGTCCCCCCGTGCTCTATAAGTTCCTTAACCTTTTCTTGCAGCATTTGCGTCCCTTGTTCTAGGGTTGCTTGAAAATTTTTCTCTTCTAAATTTAAATGATTAACAATAAAATTCTCATTTTCTTTAAGTTCTGGATAGGCGTGGGCATAGTCCCTTTGGATAATTCGAAAAACAGATTCTAAAAAAGGTTTATCTATCCCTAAAAGTTTCGCATAGCGAACTGCTCGCCGTAAAATACGGCGCAATACATAGCCACGCCCTTCATTATTTGGCCGGATTCCATCTGCCAGCATAAAGGAAACCGCCCGTGTGTGATCCGCCACCACTTTCAAGGCCAGATCGCTTTTGGAGTTCTCCTTGTAGGCTATACCCGCGAGGCCGGCAACAAAATCAATGATTGGACGGAACAAGTCTGTATCGAAATTTGTCTCCACGCCTTGCATTACTGAGGCAATCCGTTCCAAACCCATTCCAGTGTCTATATTCTGTTTGGGCAACGGAGTCAATACTCCGGCTTCATCTCGGTTGTACTGCATGAACACTAAATTCCAAATTTCCAAAAAGCGGTCACAATCACATCCAACGTTGCAGCCAGGCTGACCACATCCTCTGGCTTCGCCGAGGTCAATATAAATTTCCGAACAGGGACCACACGGACCTGTGGGACCCGCCGCCCAAAAATTCTCCGGATCTCCGATGATTCTTTCCGGCTTAACGCCTGCTTTCTCAACCCAAATGCTCTTGGCCTCTTCATCTTCGGGATAAATTGTAACCCAAAGTTTTTCAGTAGAAATTTTCAAAACTTGAGTAATATACTCCCAAGCCCAAGGAATTGCTTCATTTTTAAAGTAATCTCCGAAGGAAAAATTTCCCAACATTTCAAAATATGTATGATGGCGCGCAGTTTTCCCTACCACTTCCAAATCAGGGGTACGAACGCATTTTTGGGCTGTCGTGGCTCGTGGAAAAGGAGGCTCAACGCGACGTTGAAAATATGGCTTAAAAGGAACCATGCCCGCAACGGTTAGCAATAACGTTGGATCATCTTTGGGAATGAGGGAAGCGCTAGGCAAGATTTTATGCCCTCTATCCTCAAAATATTTGCGAAACATGTCCCTTAGTTCATTACCTGTATACATCATTAACACTCCTTTGAGATCTCCAGCGAGATAAAAATAATCTCCTCCCTACATAAATTGTCAGGGACGAGATATCTTCGAATTACTACCCTGCTTAATTTCGGGCTAAAAAAACACATATTCTCATTGGTTTTACAGAATTCTCATTGTTTCTAAAGTATATACAGGGAATGACTTCTTTGTCAACCATCTTACACTCGCGATGAAACCAGCTTATTGTAGATATGCTTAAACAGAACTCGGATCACAGCCGCTATAGGAACTGCTAACAACATGCCCCAGAACCCAGCAATCTCACCACCCGCCAAAAGTGAGAACATAACCCAAAGAGGGTGAAGACCAACGCTGTCCCCCATCAGTTTCGGTGATATTATATTCCCTTCGATTTGTTGAATAACCAAAATAACCAAGGCGACTTTTAAAGCCATACCAGGAGACTTGGTTAAAGCCAGCAGAACCGATGGTACAGCCCCAATCACGGGCCCAAAGTAAGGAATAAGATCAAAGACCCCACATATTAACCCAATAAGCAAGGCATAATCCATCCCTACTAATTTTACACCAATACCTATGAGGACCCCAACGATCACTGCAACAACCAAGTCCCCTCGCACGAATTGACGAACTGTATGGTTAATGTCCTGCCACACACGTCTCCACACCAGGCGCCGACGCTGAGGAACCAAACGAAAGAATCGAATCCCAATCTTCTTCCAGTCTGCCAGGAGATAAATCGTAATGACAGGAGATAATATGTAAAGCGTCACTGTAGATAATACATTGGGCAAATTGCTTATAATTTTGTTAAGACGTTCCGCCAAGATAACTTCACCTTGATCTAAATGTTGATCTAGAACGAGAGCTACACGGCTTGGCAGCCCGCTAGCCTTGAAATGTTCTCGAAACTCTTCAATCCTTTCTATCACCGACTGAATAGTAACCGGTAAAATTAATGCTAACTTGCTGAGTTCCGTATAGACGATGGGAAGTATCAAAAAGATTGCCAAGGCTAGCATTGCAAGAATCCCTGCAAAAACTATAGCAATCGACTTGTAGCGGCTGATACGGTATCTCTCTAACCCTTCCACCAAGGGATTCAACAAATAGGCCAGTAAAAAGCCCAAACAGAAAGGGCCTAGAATCGTCTTTACCCTATAAAGCAAGGTCATTCCTAGAATAAGGCAGATAACGACAAATATCCATTTTAATGGCACTCTTCTCCAGTAGGAACGATGTAGGTTTGCATCCATCAATAACTTACCTCACAGGCTAATACAGACAAAAGGGGAAGCTTGGTGCATGCAACAAGCTGCAGTTAAGAACTCATTGAAATGTAGCCAAATTTCTAAAAGCCCCTTATTCATGTTCGTTTTATGGATTACTATGTAAAGAAAACTTGGCTGGTGCCGAAGACACTGTCTTCGCACTTGTTAGCCTTGGCGAAGGCGGCTGCCTTAGTTGCCCTTATGCGCAGGCCAAGGATGGCCAAGTGTCCCTGAAGCCAAGGATGGCGTGAAGGGACCTTAGAAAGTATATAACTCAAGCTTATACTTTCTGCTAGTAGAAAAAAGCGCGCTAAGCGCGCTTTAGCCATGTACATTTAGGAAATTCAGATCTACTTAGCGCCAATTCTTGATACCAAAAAATCTCACGCCGCGCTGCATCCACCCAGTCCTTTTTCGCGAAGGAAACACATTGAAGCCTAGAGCAGCCATTAGAGAAGTACCTCTTGAAACAACACGATTAAAATTTTGCCCTATTCCCATAGTTTACCTCCTTGACTTCAAACAATTAATCTGCAACCGCACATGAAGCCCCTTGAGCCAACGTTGGGTCCTCCCAAGCAACCAGAGAACCATCTTCTGCTAAATCATAAATGACGACTTTGTCAGTTTGGGTTGTAAACTCAACACAACAATCCCAACAGTAGAACTGTTCAACCCCTACTTTGCCTATAGCGCGCCCTGAGCAAACCGGACAATTCATGATCAGAAACCCCCTTCATTTGCTTGATCCAAGGGAGATACTTGATTATCAACGATTAAGATATCTTTCCCATCGATCATGACGTGCGGCCGCAGGATCGTTCCCCGACCATGAAGAAGGTCAGCGAAGAGTCCGTCAGAGATCTCAAAGCCTACCAACTTTTCTACGGAATCATCAACAAAAATATCTTCAATCGTTCCTCTTGAGTCTCCAGCTTGGGTATAGACTTCGTTCCCAATTTTGTCAGACCATCGCGTTCCTTTAAGTTCTTCCAACGTCTTTTCTTGGACCGTGACAGCATCCTTGCCGACATTGACAATGGCCTTCCGGGGAATTCCCTTAGTCGAGTGAAAGATATGTCCGCCTTCGAGGAGAATTCCAGTAACTTCATCTTTGTCATTGTCTAAAACCAAATCCTGTACCCAACCGATGGAAGCCCCGTTGTTTAAATCCAGAACAGGCAGACCGACAATTTCCCGTGAGCGACGCATACATTTCACCTCCTAAACAAATTCTATCTATACTCTTCCCGGCTACTCAAGAATCCATTCATAATTGGTAAAATTAGTTGGTAGTTTCTGAACTGATTTTACCTCCGCCAACGACTATATTTCCCTCATAAAAAACAACAGCTTGCCCTGGCGTCACTGCGCGCTGTGGTTCATCGAAGCGGACCATGACTTTAGTACTTCTGCCAACGCTTGAAGGAAACACTGTCGCAGGTGCCCCTGAAGAGTTATAGCGAATTTTGGCAACAACCTTTACAGGTTCCTTTAGTTCGGGAATAGAAATCCAGTTCAAGTCCGTTGCCCACAGCGAATCAGAGTATACATCTCGATCTTCTCCCAAGACAACTTCATTACGAGAGGGAATCAGACCGATAACATATTTTGGTTTGCCAAAAGCAACTCCTAATCCTTTCCTCTGCCCAATCGTATAATGAATAATCCCGCCATGCTTTCCCAAGATATTTCCTTGAAGATCAACAAAATTACCCGGTTTAATCCGATTTAGGGATCGTTCTCGGACAAAAGAAGCATAATCATCATCGGGAACAAAACAGATCTCCTGGCTGTCAGGTTTAGAAGCAACGCCTAAGCCCAGCTCAGCCGCCATTTTGCGGACCTTATCTTTAGTGTACTCAGCCAGAGGGAAGAGAGTATGCGCAAGCTGTTCTTGATTTAACATATACAAGGCATAGGTTTGATCCTTACGTTCATCTGAGCTTTTACTTAAAAGAAACCGATCGCTGTCCGGGTCACGGAGCACTTGAGCGTAATGACCTGTTGCTATGTAATCAGCTCCCAAACCACGTGCTTTGCGCAGCATTTCTCCAAATTTCACATACTTATTACAAGCTAGACAAGGGTTCGGAGTCTCTCCCCTCAAATAAGACTCAGTGAAATAATCTACGACAGATTCCTGAAAATATGAGCGAAAATTCATAACATAATGAGGTATCCCCAGCTGGGAAGCAACTCGCCGAGCATCATCAATCGCAGAAATAGAGCAACAGCCCCCCTCCACTTCCGGAGCGGCTGATTCCCAGATTTGCAGGGTTACCCCTATCACCTCATACCCTTGTTCTTTAAGTAAAGCGGCGGCCATGGAACTATCCACACCGCCGCTCATACCCACCACTACTTTAGGCTTTGCAGTCAGAGCCATTCTCATCTATTCCTTTTTTTCCTGTTTTTCACGATAGTCTTTTATCGCTGCATGAAGGGCATCCGCTGCGAGATTGGAACAATGCATTTTTGCCGGCGGAAGCCCTCCTAATGCTTCGGCCACGGCAGCATTGGAAATGACCAAGGCCTCTTCAATGGTTTTTCCTTTAACCATTTCTGTAACCATACTGCTCGTAGCGACGGCAGCTCCACAGCCAAATGTCTTAAACTTTACGTCCTTAATAACGTCCCCTTCAACATCTAAATAAATACGCATGATATCCCCACATTTAGCATTCCCAACTTCCCCAACACCATCGGGATTTTCAATTTCTCCAACATTGCGTGGATTCGTAAAATGATCCATCACTTTTTCCGTATACATTTTTTATCCTCTCCTTAGCATCAGATTTTCGGACACGATTTTTTAAGGGTGTCTCTGTCATTTAAAGGGTATAATGCCTATTTGAAGTCCACTTAATCTGACGAATTCAGTATGCCGAAACGTTATTGAGCTTGCTTGGCATGAAGCACTTGATCATAAAGAGGGGACATCATACGCAGACGCTCTACAATCTTAGGCAATTGTTCCAGAACGTAATCAATATCTTCTTCCGTATTCTGACGTCCTAAGGTAAAGCGGAGGGATCCATGAGCAATCTCGTGAACCAACCCCATGGCCAGCAACACGTGAGAAGGATCCAGAGAGCCTGAAGTACAGGCTGAACCGCTCGAAGCAGCAATCCCAAGCATATCAAGAGAAAGCAATAAGGACTCTCCTTCAACATATTGAATGCTGACATTGACATTGTTCGGTAAGCGCTTCTCGCCAAGAGGCCCGTTGATTTTAACATAATCAATTTTCTCTAAAATACCGTTCATTAATTTATCCCGCAGTTTCAGTTGGTACTGAGCATCTTGGGCCATCCGCTGACCGGCTAACTCACAGGCTTTACCAAAGCCAATAATTCCTGGGTATTTTCTGTACCGGAACGACGCTTCTTCTCTTGTCCGCCGCCATGGACTAACGGAACCACTCGGATTCCTTTGCGAATGTAGAGCGCCCCAACTCCTTTAGGTCCATAGATCTTATGACTGGAAACGGTTAGAAGATCTACGTTCATTTCTTGAACGTCAATGGGGATCTTACCAAACGATTGCACGGCATCAACATGAAATGTAATACCATGTTCCTTGGCAAGTTTACCGATCTCAGCAATGGGCTGAATCGCACCAACTTCGTTATTGGCATGCATCATCGTGATCAAAATTGTGTCTGGGCGAATTGCATTTTTGATGCCTTCTACCGAAACGATACCTTCATCATCTACCGGAATGATCGTTAGGTCAAAGCCGTTTTTTTCCAAGTATTCGCAGGTTTCAAGGACAGCGTGATGTTCCACCGCTGAGGTAATGATATGCTTGCCTTTTTTCCGCAGCGCTTCCGCGGTTCCCAGAATCGCCAGATTATCCGCTTCCGTTCCGCCGCTGGTAAATGTTACTTCCGAGGGAGCAGCACCGATCAATTCCGCTACTTGCCTCCGGGCTTCCTCCAAGGCCTGCTTAGCTTCTCTTCCGAAACTATGAACACTGGAAGGATTGCCGTATTTTTCAGTGTAGTACGTCATCATTAACGCCGCTACTTCCGGATCAACCGGAGTGGTCGCGCTATGGTCTAAATAAACTCGCCGCATGGGCTCACTCCCTTAAATTTATTGTCAGGTAACAAAGGTTAGATATAGTACATATACAAGCTGCGCTCAGATTCGAGCTTTTGGGCATCTTCAAGCATTGTTTCAAGAGTGATAGAATCTAAAACTTCAGCAATAGAGTCTCGAACCTTTTCCCAAATTGTCCGAGTAATGCAATATTCCGCTTTAGTGCAGCATTCCGGATCCTCTTCGGAGACGCAATCTGTCGGCGCTATAGGCCCTTCTAAAACCCGAATTATGTCCCCGACGGTTATTTTGTCCGGTTCTCTGCCTAATAAGTAACCTCCTTGAGCCCCTCGAACACTCTTTACTAATCCTGCTTTACGCAATCCTGCAACAAGTTGCTCCAAATAATGTTCAGAAATCCCTTGTCTTTCAGAAATACTTTTTAAAGAAATAGGCCCCTCACCCATATGCTGAGCTAGATCAAACATAGCTCTCACGCCATACCGACCTTTGGTTGAGAGTTTCACACCCTCACCTCTTTCCAAGAGTTATCATGTAATGATCTTTTCAAACATATCTTATTAAAATAGTCGGGATTTGTCAAGGCTATATCCAACTCTTTTACTATTGTTTTTAGGATAGTGAATTATACCCCGATACTTTATTATTCTCCAAGAAAACCTTGAAATCATCTTTAACGCTGGAAAAATCCATGTGTTATAATTGAAGATATACGACCTCTATGCTTCTTCATATTTCCTCCAGAAAGGAACAGTAATCTCATGAATCTATTTTCAGCTGCCTTCGATCAACATCAAGTCGCACCCCTTGCAGAGCGAATGCGCCCAAGAACACTTGATGAATATATTGGGCAACACCAAATTCTTGGTCCTGGTAAACTCCTTCGCCGGGCAATTGAAGCAGACCGCGTTTCCTCTCTGATCCTCTACGGCCCGCCCGGAACGGGCAAGACTAGCCTCGCCCAAGTGATTGCCTCACAAACTACTTCTCGTTTTGTGCGCATTAATGCTGTTACCTCTGGTGTAAAAGAACTTCGCGAGATCACCTTACAAGCAACGGAGGACCTACACCTTTATGGAAAACGAACCTTAGTGTTCTGTGATGAAGTTCACCGCTTCAATAAAGGACAACAAGATGCCCTCTTACCTTCCGTAGAAAATGGGACCATTACTTTCATCGGAGCGACGACCGAAAATCCCTTCTTCGAACTGAATTCTGCGCTTCTGAGCCGTTCCACACTGTTTCATTTGGAACTCTTGACGTCTTCAGAAATTCGTCTCGGCCTCGAAAAAGCGCTGCAAGATTCGGAGAGAGGGTTAGGCCGCTATCAAGTTGAGATATCCTCTTCAGCCTGGCAACACTGGCTGAATTATGCCAACGGAGATTTGCGCAGAGCCCTAAATGCCTTAGAATTGGCTGTTATGACTACCCCGGCAGAACAGGGGATCCGGCATATCACTCTGGAAATAGCTGAAGAATCCATACAGCAAAGAGCTCTGCGCTTTGACAAATCCGGAGATAATCATTATGACATCATTTCCGCTTTTATCAAAAGTATGCGCGGCTCAGATCCGGATGCCGCCCTCTACTGGCTGGCGGTTTTACTCGAAGCCGGAGAAGATCCTCGTTTTATTATGCGCAGAATCATCGTCCATGCCTCAGAGGATGTTGGTCTTGCCGACCCCATGGTCATGCTTCAAGCCCACGCTGCTGCCAACGCCCTAGAATGGCTCGGCTTGCCGGAAGCACGAATTCCCCTTGCTCAAGCAGTACTAGCCATTGCGACTGCCCCAAAAAGCAACAGCGCTGTCCAAAGTATCGATAAGGCGCTGGCTTTTGTGAAAAAGCATCCCACCGGAGAGGTTCCTATCCACTTGCGAAGCAGCAGCTATCCCGGCGCGGAGAAATTAGGGAATGGTCAAGGATATTTGTATCCCCATAACTACCCCGATCACCGGGTGAAACAAACCTATCTTCCGCCCCAAGTTCAAGGGCAAGTCTTTTACACACCCTCGGAAATGGGGAGAGAACATTTTAACCCCGATGATAAATCATAGTAAGCAGACAAGGGGACGGTTCTGTCTCATCAGTTAGACAGAACCGTCCCCTTGTCTGCTCTCGTTTCTAGAGCCTTCCAAGTTGAACTCGTTTTCAGCTAAAGCCGAGCATCGAGGCTCCAGATGGGGACTCTATCCCACCTGAAGCCAACGAGGACCCACCCGCACTTGTAGAAGCGGGAGACCGATAACTGAATAAATCTTAAGTTCTGCAGTCCTGTTCTCGGTTTTAGAATTAAAGCTGAGCTTCAATCATTTTAACAAGATCTGGTTTTCCTCGGAATCCTGTGATTTTGTCGACCAACATTCCGCCTTTGAACACTGCAAGCGTAGGAATACTCATGACTCCATATTTACTGGCAATAGGCCCATTCTCATCAACGTCGAGCTTACCAATGACCATCTTCCCAACGTAAGAATCAGCCAATTCTTCGACGACTGGCGCTACCATCCGGCATGGACTGCACCAAGGAGCCCAGAAATCAACTAAAACCGGTTTCTCAGATTTTAGAACATCTGATTCAAAATTTGCTGTTGTAAATGTTTTTACATTTGCACCTGCCATGATAATCCCCCCAATTAATTAAGATTACTTAATAAATTTCGTTAGCACCCCGATAAGCTCTTCGATGGCGGCCTCCTGGTTATTGCTTTCAACTGCATTACGCATACATCCGCGAGAATGATGTTCAAAAACAATAGTTCCAACTTTGTTAAGGGCAGCGCGCACGGCGGCGACCTGAATCAGTACATCGACACAGTATTTGTCACTTTCAACCATACGCTGGATTCCTTTAACTTGGCCTTCAATTTTCTTAAGTCGGCGCATGAGATCCTCTTTGGATTCTGAATAAGTTGTTGAATTTATCATACGGTTTCCTCCGATACCCTAAGGGGGTAGCTACAATGTAATTATATCTAAGCGCTGCAATTATGTCAAATGGTTCCTAGCAAAAATTCAAGTGCACCTTTCCCACAGCAGCTACAACCTCACAGGAAATATCATACATTGTGCTACAGGCTCTACTTTAAAACCGTCTTAATACTCAACTCCTTCAATTGATTCTCTGAAACTGGTGACGGCGCCTGAACCATAAGGTCTGAGGCACTTTGCGTTTTCGGGAAGGCGATAACATCTCTAATATTATCTTTTCCTGTCAGAAGCATGATCATGCGGTCAATTCCAAAGGCAACCCCGCCGTGGGGAGGTGTCCCAAATTCGAAGGCCTCCAGCAGATACCCAAATTTAGCGATCGCTTCTTCCTCGGATAAGCCTATTAACTTGAAAATCTGTTCCTGGACGCTGCGGCGATGAATCCGAATACTTCCGCCACCGAGTTCAGTACCGTTAAGGACCATATCATAGGCTTTGGCCCGTACTTTCAAAGGCTCCTTCTCCAAAATCGGCAGATCTTCATCCATTGGGGCAGTAAATGGATGGTGAATGGCTACATGACGTTGCTCCTCCTCGTCATACTCCAAAAGCGGGAATTCAGTAACCCATAAAAAGTTGAACGTCTCCTCAGGTATAAGTCCTAAACGTTTTCCCAACTCCAAACGCAGATGCCCTAAGGCGTCACAGACAATCGGATATTTATCAGCAACAAAAAATACTATATCTCCAGTCTCAGCCTTTGTAGCCTCAATGAGCGCTTGCATTTCTTGCTCAGAGAAAAATTTCGTAATGGGTGATTTTATTCCTTCCTCGGAAAAGACGATCCAAGCTAAACCTTTAGCTCTGTAGGCGCTAACGAATTTCCCTAAATCATCAATTTCGCGTCGCGGCATTCCTGCACACCCTTTGGCACAGAGACATTTCACACTTCCGCCGCTAGCAACAACATTGGCAAAAACTTTAAACCCTGACGTTCCAACAATCTCTCCCACATCAATAAGTTCCATCCCGAAACGCGTATCCGGTTTATCCGAACCAAATCGATCCAACGCTTCTTTATAAGTAAGGCGTGGGAAAGGCAGTGTAATCGATTCACCAATCGTTTCTGAGAAGATTCTCACCATTAATTGTTCCATCATGGGAAGGATATCTTCTACTTCCACGAAGGACATCTCCACGTCAAGCTGGGTAAATTCCGGTTGCCGATCCGCTCTAAGGTCTTCATCCCGGAAGCAACGCGCTATTTGAAAGTATTTTTCCATCCCGCCGACCATTAAAAGTTGCTTAAAAATCTGGGGAGACTGAGGTAAGGCGTAAAACTCCCCCGGATGGACACGGCTGGGAACAAGATAGTCCCTTGCTCCTTCTGGTGAGGATTTGATAAGTACCGGTGTTTCCACTTCATAAAAACCCTGACTGTCAAAAAAAGTACGCATGATTTGCATCACCTGATGCCTTGTTTTGAAGACAGCCTGCATTTCGGGCCGTCGTAAATCGAGGTAACGATATTTCAAGCGCACTGTTTCATCAACATCTACCTGATCTACAAGATAGAAAGGAGGAGTTTTGGCTCCATTTAGAACTTCTAGCTTCTCAGCAACAACCTCGATGTCTCCAGTTGCTAAATTTGGATTAATCATCCCTTCGGGACGTGCGATCACTCGACCTAAGATAGAAACAACAAATTCAGAGCGGAGACTTTCCGCCAAACTAAAGTTATCTTTCAACGTTTCAGGATCAAAGACAACTTGTACGATACCAGAACGATCCCGAAGATCAACAAAAATCAAACCTCCATGGTCTCGACGGCGCTGAACCCATCCTAACAACCGAACTACTTCACCTACTTGGTCTAAACCTAACTCTCCATTAGCAATGCGTTCTGAGAATATTGTCATTGTCTAAACTCCTCTCTGATGCTTCATAGAAACTACTTCAATTGCTTTGTCTAAAGGAATCTCAACTTGATCCCCTGAGGTTAAATCTCTGAGGAGAAAAACCCCTCGTTCCAGCTCCTCTTCCCCTAAAATAAGGGCGAACTCTGCACCCTCTCGATTCGCTGCTTTAAGTTGTGCCTTTAAACTGCGGCCCAGAAGATCCATGCTGATAGGGATTCCTCGGGCGCGCAGAGCGCTCATGAGCGAAAACCCCCTATTTTGAGCCTTATCTCCCAAAGCGATAAGCATAGCAAATTGTTTCGGCTGTTTCTTGTTAAATTTGCCCTGAACTTGGAGGGCGGCTAAAACCCGTTCCAGACCCATCGCAAAGCCAATGCCCGGAGTGGCCGGTCCCTCAATTTCCTCGACCAGACCGTCATATCGTCCGCCTCCACAGATGGCGCTCTGGGCCCCGATTTCTTCCACCATAACTTCGAACGCGGTTTTTGTATAATAATCAAGGCCCCTGACAAGGCGTGGATTGACCCGATAAGCAACCCCTGCCCCTGCTAAAAGGCTGAGAACTTTCTCAAAGTGCGTGCTGCAGTCAGGGCAAAGAGTGTCTAACGTAGTTGGCGCGCCTCCCGTCACAGCCTGACAATGAGGATTTTTGCAGTCCAAAATCCGCAACGGATTCCGTTCAAAACGTTCCTGACAGTCATTGCACAACTCAGCTTTCCGCGTGGCTAGAAATTTCTGCAGCTGCTCCCGGTGTGTGGCCCGACATTTGGGACAGCCTACGGAATTGAGATGAACTTCTAAGCCCACCAATCCAAGTCTTTGATATAAATTCCAAACTAGGTTTATCACCTCCGCATCAACCAGTGGTTGATCGGCCCCTAAAACTTCAACTCCAAATTGATGAAATTGACGGAATCGGCCGCTTTGGGGGCGTTCATAACGAAACATCGGCCCTACGTAATATAATTTCACCGGTAAGGGTTGGCCGTAGAGTTTGTTCTCAACGTAGGCCCGACAGACAGAGGCCGTGCCCTCGGGGCGTAAGGTCATTGACCGGTCTCCTTTATCGAGAAACGTATACATTTCCTTTTTAACGATATCCGTTGTTTGCCCTACCCCTCGTTGAAAAAGCTCTGTTGCCTCAAACATCGGAGTTCGAATTTCTTCATACCCAAAGTCTCGGCAGACATTCCGAATCGTCTCTTCGAGATATTGCCATTGTTCGATCGTACCCGGCAACAAATCTTGAGTCCCTTTTGGTCGTTGAATCGCCACTGTTTTTCCTCCTTAGCGCTATTTGGTTATTTGAGAAAACTCGTCTGCTGCCACGCATCACGAGATCGGAAACCGTTTGTTAAGTTGCTTTCTGATTAGTAAAAAAAGTTCTCGTTCCTTGCTTTGCGCAAGGGACGAGAACTTCTCGTGGTGCCACCCTTTTTGACGGAATCCATCCGCCCACTTTTTAGTCGTTAACGAGACCATCCGCAGTGTCAACTAATCCCATTCGGCTGTCCTATCACGTATCTTTCAGGCCAGTTCCAGTCATGCTAGCCCTCCCTGCAGAAAGTTATACGCAGTATCTTCCGAATAGTATCCTGAATAGCTGAGACTTAGATATTCATGTATACATAATAGTTTGTCCAATTATTTTAACAAATAAAATTGATACTTGTCAATGGACTTATCTTTTTGTGTGTTATGTAACACTTTTCAGACAGTTATCCTAAAAAAGGATTGTCCCGTTTTTCCTCTCCGATACTTGTCTCTTCACCGTGACCAGGGAAGACTCTTGTACTATCCGGAAGGATAAACAGTTTTTCCTTGATTCCTCGGAGAAGCAAATCCAGAGATCCTCCGGGAAAATCCGTACGGCCGATTGATCCTGCGAATAGCGTGTCCCCGCTAAACAATCCTTCGGAGCACAAAAAGCAAACTCCGCCTGGGGAATGTCCTGGGGTAGAGATGACCTTTAAGCGCTCCTTGCCCACCAAGAGTTCCTGTCCATCCTCTAGAAGTAAATCCGCACCCTTCAGCACCACAGCAGGGCCAAAATAACTGGAAAGGTTTTTTCTGCCGTCCGTGAGCATTTCTGAATCCCCCGTATGAATTCCTACCTGGACATCTCCAAGAAGGTCTCTTAACTCATCCACGGCTCCGATATGATCTACATGCCCGTGGGTCAAAAGAATATACTCAACTTTGAGTCCCTTCTCCAGAACCCAACGATAAATTCTTTTACCATCAGCACCTGGATCAATCAATACGGCTTTCTTACTCTCCATACAGGCATAGAGATAACAGTTTGCACCCATTGGTCCCATCGCTCGTCCTTCTATCATGACAATCCCTCCCGTTTAGAACGTTTTCTCACTATCTAAGAGGATGGTCACCGGCCCGTCATTGACCAGTTCAACCTCCATTTCCGCTTGAAAAACTCCCGTGGCCACGTTAAGGCCTCGACTCCGAAGGCCTTCCTCTACCTGCTCAAAAAGGACTTTGGCTCGTTCAGGCGGCGCAGCAGTGGTAAAACTCGGTCGTTTCCCGCTTCGGCAATCTCCGTAAAGAGTGAATTGAGAAACCAATAAGATTTCCCCGCCAAGATCCAGAACGGAACGATTCATTTTTCCTGCCGAGTCTTCAAAAATCCTCAAGCCGCTGAGTTTATCGATCATCCAAGTTAAATCAGGATCTCCATCTTTCTGACCAACTCCTAAAAAGACTAAAAGACCAGCAGAAATCCTCCCAACGGTTTCCCCCTGTACTTTGACAGAAGCACGTTTAACACGCTGAACAACACTGCGCATGTTATTTTCCTCCAGAATGAATCCGCTCAACCTCCGTAATATCTTTGATTTTGCGAATTTTATGCATGACCATTTTTAGCTGTTCGAGGTTACGAATTTCAACCCGCAATTGAATGTGCGCCACATCGTCCTTCCCAACTCGAGCATTGATCCCTAAAATATGTGTCCTAGTATCTAAAACCGTATTCATAATTTCTGTCACTAAACGCGGCTTATCCATTCCATAAATCTTAATGTCCACCGGGTAGGTAGAATCCACTTGCTCGGCCCAAACAACTTCCACAACTCGTTCGCGCTCCTCTTGAGAGTGAGTCAGCAAATTACTGCAGTCTTTGCGATGAATGGAAACTCCCCGTCCGCGCGTTATATAGCCAATAATCGCATCACCGGG
Source organism: Desulfosporosinus paludis (assembly GCF_045689965.1). Classification (NCBI taxonomy): domain Bacteria; kingdom Bacillati; phylum Bacillota; class Clostridia; order Eubacteriales; family Desulfitobacteriaceae; genus Desulfosporosinus; species Desulfosporosinus paludis. The sequence goes on along the minus strand of NZ_CP144211.1, from coordinate 4,103,918 downwards.
TAAAGGATTACAGCACCTCGAAAAACGCACTAAAACGTTATCCACGCCTTTGACACGCACCCCGTGAGACGCCTTCCCGTAATGATTTTGGGAGGCTGGTTTTCCCTCGCCTTGTTGGAGAGCAGCCAATTGCAGCTTTTCTCGCTCTTCTTTGGAAAGTTCTTCACGCAAACGCATTAAAACTTTATTGGGAGTCAGTACGCCATCTCCAATAGATGCATACAAATCATCAAGGCCCATGAGGTTTTGACTCTTCCCTATGGCTACAAGACTCTCGGTCTTTAAAACAACGGCTGGATCAAGCCCAAGTTTACGGACCTCTCTTTCCAGACTTTCTCGGCCGCGGATAATATTATCCTCGCGCTGCTCTTTCTTGAACCATTGGCGAATTCTATTTTTGGCCTGTGACGTTTTAACGAAAGCAAGCCAGTCTCGACTTGGGCCACCACCTTGCTTGGAAGTAAGAATCTCTAAAATGTCACCGTTGGCCAGCTTAGTGTCCAAGGGAACAATCCGTCCGTTGATTTTTGCTCCAATGCAGCGATGCCCTACATCCGTATGCACGCGATAAGCAAAATCGACGGGACATGAATCTGCAGGTAATTCAACCACATCCCCCTTGGGAGTAAAGACAAAAACCGTATCGGAGAACAGATCAATCTTTAAGGACTCCATAAACTCCCCGGCATCTCTGGAATCGTGCTGCCACTCCAGCAATTGGCGCAGCCATGAAAGCTTCTGTTCAAAATTGACCCCAGCCGTGGACTTGTTCCCACTACTGGCGGTTTCCTTGTTGCCTGCTTCTTTGTACTTCCAGTGCGCAGCAATACCATACTCTGATGTTCGGTGCATTTCACAAGTCCGAATCTGAATCTCAAAAGGCTCTCCATGTTCACCAATTAAGGTCGTATGCAAGGACTGATACATATTAGGCTTAGGCATGGCTATATAGTCTTTAAACCGTCCCGGAATCGGCTTCCATAAGGTATGGATAATCCCTAAAGCTCCGTAACAATCATTAACAGATTCAACAATCACTCGAATGGCCATCAGATCGTAGATTTCACTTAATTCTTTATGCTGTGTGGTCATCTTGCGGTAAATACTGTAAAAATGTTTAGGGCGACCAGCAATGTCGGCGTAAATTTCCACTTCGTTCAAACGTTGGCGCATTTGAATGATAACCTCATTAATATAAGCTTCTCGCTCACGCCGCTTTAAAGCGATTCCTTCAACCAAATCATAGTATTCTTGAGGTTTGAGATAACGGAACGAAAGATCTTCTAATTCCCATTTAATCCGGAAAATCCCTAAACGATTGGCCAGCGGAGCAAAAATTTCCAGAGTTTCCTGGGCAATTTCTTTTTGTTTTTCCACAGAATGATACTTCAGCGTGCGCATGTTATGCAATCGATCCGCGAGTTTTATAAGAATAACGCGGATGTCTTTGGCCATAGCCAAAAACATTTTGCGCAGATTCTCAACTTGTTGCTCAACCTTGCTCTTATATTCGATCCTGCCAAGCTTAGTCACTCCATCGACCAGCAAAGCAACTTCTGAACCGAACTCTTTCTCAATATCGGCAAGCGTAAACGATGTATCTTCCACGACATCATGGAGTAAGGCAGCAGCGATCGTTGCTTCGTCCATTTCCAGATCCGCCAAAATCTGGGCAACTTCCAAAGGATGCAGAATATAATCTTCTCCGGAATTGCGAAGTTGGTTACGATGAGCCACTTCAGCAAATCGATAGGCTTTGTCCACAATTGCTAAACGTGATTGTGGAGTCGTCTTTTGCAGTTTAATCCGTAACTCCGCGAAGGACATTAGCGAACTCCTCTCATCCGATATAACAAGCAAGGATTACTTTTGGTAGTCTACAAGTGAAAAAACAGGATAATCCGCGAGCTTTTGACGACCATTTAAAAAAGAAAGTTCGATCAAAAAACCCATTCCCAGTACTTCAGCGCCAATTTTTTTCATCAGATTTGCTGTCGCCAGCATAGTGCCGCCTGTGGCTAATAAATCATCAACGATCACAATTCGTTCTCCGGTGTGTATAGCGTCCGCATGCACCTCTAAGGTATCTGAGCCGTATTCCAGTGCATAGGTTTCGCGAACAGTCTGAGCCGGCAATTTCCCAGGCTTTCGAACCGGTACGAAGCCTATTCCCAAAGCATAGGCAACTGGGGCACCTAACAAAAATCCTCGAGCCTCAGGGCCGACGATGACTTCAGGCTTCCAGGGCCTAATCTTTTCAACCATCTCATTAACTGCCGCACGATAAACTTCGCCGTTTTTAAGTAGGGTTGTGATATCTTTATACGAAATACCTTCTTTGGGAAAATCAGCAATGACGCGAATGTGTTCGCTAAAATTCATGATCGTTCCGCCCTTCTTTGTTTCTCTCCGTAAATTAGGGAATTTGCTAAAAGTTTTTTTTGAAAGTTTAAGGCACGCTCAAACCGCTCTTTGCTGTAGCGATAGCGTAGTGAGATATCAAGATCCAGCTTACTCTGGGCCGGAATCCACTCCAAGGCAATTTTTTCGCTCCCACCGAGACAGCGGATAAGCCCCAATTCCTCAAAGATCTTCAGGGCTGATCTAAAACCTTGGTCGTCCTTGCTGTCAAGACGGACATAGAAAGGGTTACTTTCAGAGGCTTTGTTCTTAAGCTCGCGATAAAACCGAATGAGCTCGTCACGTATCAAATATCCACATTTCTTGCGAACCCTCTCCTCTTGAAGATCTTGGTGTCCTGCCATGGCCAAACGATGAATCCCCAAATGTTGGAACTGCTCTAACCCTTTCGTAAACTCCTCTTCTGAAAGCGGAAGGCCCAGGATAAGGCCCAAACCCTCGTCCTCTCCTAAAGAGAAGCCAACCTGATTCATGGGTTGTCTGTTTTTTATAGTTCCTGGTGGAAAATAGTTCGGAATCAACGTGTCATCCCAAAGCTGCAGGCATGATTCACACCCGCTCATGTCCCAGACCCATATTCGCCTCTTGTTCGCGGGGGTCCATTCTGAAGGACATAACTCACCCCAGTCCAGCCATTCAAAGTCGAGGCTGTCCTGAGCCGCAGCAATTTCCTGCCGAGCTCTTTGTTCATCATTCTCAGAAGCTTCAGCGCGGATCCAGCTTGCCTGAACCTGAACATCCTTGATCATTAATTGAACTTTTTCCGGTCCTTGAAAAGTATTCCAATCCAAACTAAAGGCTGCGTCAAGCTTAGCTGCGCTATTAAGTTCAGAGAACTGATCTCCAAGGCGAAAAGCAATTCCTTCCTGTTCACCATGATTTCCAAACCGAAATTTAAGATGATTTCGTTCCTTACCCACTGTATTTACAGAATATACATTAATCCCTTGAATCGCCAAAACCGGACCAGAATTGCCAAAACCAAAAGGTGCCAACATTTCCAGCTCATGAAGCAATTCCGCTGAAACCTCATCAAGGGAAATCTGACGGTCGATATGCAGAACCTCTTGAAACATCGTTTCCTCAAAGGCTGCAGCTTGACGATTCAGGCCTTGCCTCAGCTGTCCGATATTTTCCGTTAAAAGCGAAAAACCTGCAGCTGCGCTATGACCCCCATATTTCATCAGAAGTTCCGCCTGTGCTCTTAATTGTTCCAAGACCGGGTAGCCCGGAATCCCACGGGCCGAACCTTTAGCTTCTTTTCCCTCTTCAGCAATCATAAACACAGGACGATAATAGCGTTCAACTAAACGAGAGGCTACAATCCCGATCACTCCATGGTGCCAATGATTTGAAGAAAGTACGATGACTCTTGGTAAAGGTTCACCCTCGATTAAGGAAATCGCTTCTGCTAAAATTTCCTTCTCGGTCTCTTGCCGAGATTGATTTTCCTTTGTCAATAAAGATGCTAGCTCATCGGCTCTCGCTAAATCTTCAGTTAAGAGGAGTTCGAGACCTTCTCGAGCACTGTCCATACGCCCTGCGGCGTTAATCCTTGGAGCCACCATAAAGCCAATTTGACCCGCTTTAAGGGTTTTGCCCTTAAGCCCGCACTCTTGGAGAAGAGCAGCTAGCCCTGGGTGAACGGTATTTTCCATTTGCTGAAGTCCTTGATGGACAAAAACCCGGTTTTCTCCGACTAGAGGCACAAGATCAGCAATGGTTCCTAACGCGACCAAATCAAGCAAGCTGATTTCCGAGTCAACATCATTTCCGTGTTCTAAAACTTGCAGGAGAGCTTGAGCCAATTTGAAGGCCACCCCCACGCCCGCTAAATCTCTAAAAGGATAACCCGAATCCTCAATTTTGGGATTTAACAACCCGAAGCGCATCCGGCAGACATTCTGGCGGCTCATGATGATCTGTTATAATGACATCAATGCCCAAACTCCGGGCAATGTTCACTTCAGAAACCGCTGTCACTCCACAATCAACGGTAATGAGTACTTTGACCCCCGCTTTCGCTGCTCGTTGAATCGCCTCTTCATGTAATCCGTACCCTTCGTCCTGTCGGTGAGGAATATAAGCGACTGCTTGAAAACCTAGGTCGGTCAGTACTTTATATAATAAAGCAGTACTAGTTACTCCATCGACGTCATAATCTCCATAGACTAGTACCTTTTCTTGCTTCTCTAAGGCCAGAGTCAAGCGTTCAACAACTCGCGCCATATGCCGAAAGCAGAACGGTGAAAATAAACTTAACAGTGTCGGATGCAAAAATTCAATGACCTTTTCAGGTTCCTGGAGATTTCTTTGAACTAAAATATCTGAAACAATCTTAGAAATTCGCAGAGAATCACGGAGAAGTTTCGACATCCGTCCTATTGATGATTGCAATGCCCATATCCGTTTCACGATATACCCCCTAGACTATCATTATATGACAGAACGAAAACTGCAGCAACCATTCTCGGGGTTCGATCTTTCAATCTCCAAATGCCAGAGAGACTGTTGTTAACTAGATTCTCATGCCGTTATAATGACCCACGCAGAATGAATAAGATCATTAGTTGTCTAGGCGCTGACGCTTGTTCTCGTTCTTTGCCTGACAACGCTGGCAAGTAGGACTTGTGGCCTCCTCAACAGGACACGCCTCTCCCCGTTTGCTGCATGGTTCAGCATGAATAAGGATATGAGTTCCATGGAGTTTTTTGTTGATTTCTAATTCAATCCGATCACATAACTCATGCACATCAACGACAGGAGTATATTTGGCAACGACCAAATGCAGATCAACATGCCTTTCCGCCCCAGCTTTCCGAGTTCGAAGTTTATGGAACTCAACAAATTCATTGGCATGGAGTCTCAGAACCTCGGAAATAATCTCGCACTCTTCCTCAGGCAAACTGACATCGACAAGCGGCGAGAAAGCTTCCTTAGTTAACTCGAAGGAAGTTTTAAAGATCAGTAAAGCAACACCAATCGCCACGAGTGGATCTAGGATCGCCCAACCTGTAATCTTGATCAGTAAAAGCCCGCAGAAAACACCGGCAGACGTATACACATCGGTTCGCAAATGCAGAGCATCGGCTTCAAGCGCTATCGATCCTGTTCTTTTCCCGACCCTCATCAACTGTCTTGACACAAAAAAATTTATCAAGGAGGAAAAGCCCATAATGATCATGCCAATTCCTAAATTGTCGGAAGTACTGCCTCCGCCCTCTAGAATAGAATAGGCCTTCTGAATTGCCTTGAAGATTATCATAATGGCCGCTATAAAAATAAGAACTGCCTCTATAGTTCCTGAGACATTCTCAATTTTCCCATGTCCATAAGCATGGCGTGAATCTGCAGGTTTACCAGATTCCCGTACGGCAAAGAGGGCAATAAATGCAGCTATAAGATCAATCCCAGAATGTATCCCTTCTGACAAAATACTAACTGAACCACTTATGGATCCAATAACAATTTTAGCTAAGGTCAGAAAGGAATTTGAAGCCACCGATAACGTTGCAACTTGAGTCCTCTCATTCACTAGTTTATCCCCTCTTTCCGACGAACCCTACGATCCAGTCATTTCATAGGCCTCAGCGATCGCTAGTATAAAGAAAACTTGGCTGGCGCCCGAAGACACTGTCTTCGCACTTGTTAGCCTTGGCGAAGGCGGCTGCCTTAGTTGCCCTTATGCTTCAGAAAGTATACAACAAAGTTATACTTTCTGACTAGTACAAAAAATAGGACTCCTTATTAAAAAGAAGTCCCACGGATTTCTCCGTTGCCCCACCTAGGCGGCCCAGCTATAATGCCTGACGATTTTCAGTATATGATTACGATACCAAATAGTGCAACTTATAGCAAGGTTTTTTTTACTGTCATAAAGCATAACTTCCTGCCTCGACAGCCAAGTTTTATCATCCTTAGAATGTCATAAAGTTCCCAAAGATAATACTCCCAAGACCAATCATTATACGTAAGATTGTCGGGGCCAGGCTCCATAGGATATGTTTGTTCTGACTTTTTGGTATTATACCCATCCCAACGACTAGGATCCATAGGACAATAGCTGCCATCGGGGTTAAAAAGGCACCGAAGAGAACAAGACCTATTAATCCCCCAACCAAACCGCTAACTACGTTACTTTGTTTGGCCATTTTTCCAATGAAAAGCAGCAATAAAACCCCAAGAATTCCTCCTAATAGTAAAGGCATTTCCCAACGCCAAAATTGTTCAAGGGGATGAATCAGTATATTCAAGCCCGAAATGACTACCATGGCTGCGATGGTTCCCCACGCCCCGCCAAAGAAGATCATGCCTGCAGAAAAAAGAAGTAAACCCTCAAGTAGAACTAATTGAATGAATCCCAACAACCTCTCTCCCCCAACCAAAACTATGGAGCTAGTATGGCCCAATTTTATCCAATCTAGTCTCATTAAACATCCCATTTCAACCCCTTATTGACAGTAAGAAAAGGGAAGTACGAAACAAAATATGTTATATATTTACATATAAGGAACATATATACTTCTTCTTCATAATCTATATTAGATAACACATGGTTAAAGCTTAGATTCGAAGGAGGTAATTCCTATGTGGGGTCGTTGGGGCTGGGGTTTCCCCGGGTGGGGCTTCGGTTTTGGATTTGGTCCATGGTGGGGCTTCCGTCGCTGGTGGTGGTAAACCGCTAATATTCAACCTTTTCTTTTCTTAATTTTAATCTCATAATCAGAACTTATAATAAGTTCTATCGTAATAGCTATTCCTCCTTGTCAGCAACAGTTGCTGGAATTAACTATGGTGCGCCGCTTTCATTTATGAACAGCGCACCATAGTCATTTTTATTGCCCGTATTTCAGATTATCAAGAAGAAAGGGTGTAACTTACTGGCAACAGTAGTTACACCCTTCCTGAATTTATTTTATTAAATCGAAATTAAAAGATAACTCCTAAAGCAATCAGAATTAAAATTGCAATAGCGATGATTCCAACCCCTACACAGCTTCCAGAACCATAACCGTACATTAAATCACCCCCGATTTGTCATACAGTTTTACTTAGAATACAATTCCTAATGCAATAAGCAAAAGAATAATTACGACAACGATTGCAATCCCGGCACCTAAACCAGTTCCACATCCAACTCCAGCTGCTCCAAAAGCCATTGTTTTTTCCTCCTTTAATAGTCTCTTTAATGCTTAGAATATAACCCCTAAAGCGATCAAAATAAGAATAGCAATTGCTATAATTCCAACACCAACACCAACACCAGGCCCAACAGGAGCTACAGGGGCCACAGGGGCACAACATCCAGCTCCATATCCTGAAAAACCAGCACCATATCCGTACATTACATTCCCTCCTATTCCATTTCCTAAGAAATTAAAACACAATACCCAATGCGATCAGGAGAAGGATAATCACAACGACAACAGCAATCCCTGGTAAAAAGTTTGGTGTGCATCCAACACCGTCAACAGCACCTGCGCCGAAAGCCATACCTAACAACCTCCTATTTGAATTGAAATGTTTTTTCTGGGCTCACTTTAAGATATGTCAAAACGTATAAATTGTTAATGTTTACCATAAATTCTTTTATTATCTAATTACTTTAGCAACTTTGCCAGAATCCAAACTCGTGAGAACGGAAACTATAGGTTACACTGGATGTGCTGGTCTTGGATAATCATTTATCTCTAAGATCAATAATTGCATAAAGTTCGACTAGAGCACCGTGAGCAAAAATTTAGATGATACAAAAAAATACTCCCCGATTTTAATTTTCTGGAGAGTATTTCTTAACACCTGTTTAGTTACTAATACTTAGGATTTCTGATACGGTGGATAAACTCATTCAGGCCCATATTCGCATAGCAATAAACCCTATGAACATGCCATGTATCTGTTTTGGAATCAGCCCATCCGCGAAGGGTGGTAAAGGCCATGACGTACCCTGTATTTTTCACCACTCCAACTATTTCATCGTTATAGTCGCCATAGGGATAGGCGAAAAAATCTACAGAATGGCCCAGACCTTTTTCTAGTGCTTCCTTGGAGGTTTTCAACTCTTTTAAGACGCTTACCCTATTCAAGGTCGTCAAATAGGGATGAGACAATGTATGGTCCTCTATATCCCAACCATTCTCAGAGAGCTCTTTGAGCTCAGGCCAAGTCAAAAAACCCTTGCCATTGACAAAGCTGGAAACCATGAAAATCGTCGCCACAAATCCATACTTTTTTAGAATAGGAAATGCCGTTAAATAATTATCAGCATACCCATCATCAAAGGTTATGACAAAAGGTTTTGCGGGGAGTGTCCCTTCATGGTACAGCGATTCGTATAACTGATATAAGGAGATGCTATGATATCCTTGGCTCTGCAAATAGGCCATTTGTCCCTCAAATTGCTCCGGAGGCATCCTGATTTCATTATTATCTTCTCGCATAACAGAATGGTAATAGAGAACAGGAACCGGTGGGGAAGGTGCCTTGATTTCTTGGCAGCTTGAACCTTTGGATAAAGCGCTTGACGATTCTACCGGGAAATTCACGGAGTAAGAATTGGCTGGCTCTATCTCATGCTGTTTAACCTCATGCTGGGTAAGAGAGGGCTTTTCAAAGGAGCAGCCATAGTTTCCAAAGAGTAAAACAATTAAGACCAACAATCCTATCGTTTTCCTCATGATTGCTTGCTCCTTTACAGTGATTTTAAATAGCCATTTACAGTTTACCATATTTTTGACTGATCTCAAATTTTTACCAAAATTTAAAAACATAGAACCATAACTATATAAAACTCGCCCGCGCTAAACTTTGCCGGGGATAGGAGTAAAGAAGACTCGGCTTGTGCCGAGCTTGCGAAGGCAGAAGCCGTTAGTTGCACTTATGCTTCCAGACGAAGACACTGTCTTCGCACGAATTAACCTTCTTGCAGTATTCAACCGAAGGTTATACTTTCTGACTAGTACAAAAAACGACCTCGAGAATAATTCTCAAGGTCGCTCTGATAGACGATGATTTAGTTTAAAGTTAAGCGCGAGCTGGTTTACCGCCCTTGCGGGGGGGTTTCTTCATATGAGTTTTGATTTCCACTAATATTTGACTAGCGTTGAAAATAGATGAATACGCTCCGCTAAATACACCGATAAGCATAGCGAGTGAGAATATTTTCGTGGATTCTCCACCCAGAATAAACACTGAGAAAAGGGCGATTAAAACAGTGACAACGGTATTCACGGAACGGCGCATTGTTTGCCAAACGGACTTATCCACCATGTCTTCATAACTGTCCCCGCGTCGCATCCTTGTCTCATTCTCGCGAATTCGGTCAAAGATAACTACAGTATCATTGATGGAATACCCGAAAATGGTCAGAACTGCAGCCACGAAAGGAGCATCAATTTGCCACTGAAATATTGAAAACAAACCCAAAACCACTAAAACATCGTGCAGTAAAGCAATAATCCCCGATATAGCAAATACAAATTGGAATCGGAACGATATATAAGCAATCATCAGACCCATAGCAATGAGTAACGACCAAAAGGCGTTGCGGGTAAGCTCTTGACCCATTGCCGGACCGACTTCATCCTCTTGCAGAGTTGTTTTATCATAATCCCCAACCTTTTTTTGCAAGGCCGTCATTAAATTATTGCGCTGATCTGGTTGGAGAGCATCTGTTCTAATCAAAACGGATGCATTTCCATTGGACAATTGCACCTCTCCCTTAAGTCCAACGGATTGCAGGGTATCGGTGACAGCACTTTGGGTCACAGGTTTTTTGAAGGTCATTTCAATCATTGTTCCGCCTTTGAAATCAATCCCCAAATTCAATCCGTGCATAAAGAGGGAAATTATTCCCGGGATAATAACTAAGAGTGAAAGAGCGAACCACCAATAACGCTTTTTGACAATATTGAAATAGAGCGGATGTATTTTTTGAACTTCTTCATAGGTTGCCGGATGCCCCTTTTCCTCCTTTTCCATCATACACCCCTCCTAACGCCAAACCAGGCCGTATTCATTTTTGCGCTCATGCCTACAACTAAGCGCAATACAAGGCGAGTAAAGGAAATTGCCGTAAACAAGCTGGCAACAATCCCAACTCCTAAGGTCAAGGCAAAACCTTTAATGGTACCGCTTCCAAAGTAGTACAAGGTCAAAGCAGCAATCAATGTTGTCACGTGAGCGTCAATAACCGTAATAAAAGCACGGCTGAAACCGGATTCGACACCCGCTCGCAGAGATTTTCCCGCCCGCACTTCTTCTTTGACTCTTTCGTAAATAATAATATTAAAGTCCACAGCCATCCCGATGGAAAGGATAAATCCTGCGATTCCCGGCAATGTAAGTACCACACGAAACATCCAAAAGACCCAAAGTACTATGAGTCCGTAAACAACCAAGGAAAAGTCCGCCACAACCCCAGGCAAACGATAGAATACAAGCATGAACAAGAATATGAAGATTAATCCATACAGTCCTGCCTGGATACTCTTGTGTAAAGAATCAATTCCTAAGGATGCTCCGACCTGATGTTTTTCGGAAATCGACATACTCACCGGCAAGGAACCTGAACGCATCAGAACAGCGTCATTGGCAGCGGCTTCAAGCGTTGAATACCCTGTAATCTCCGCTTGACCATTCGTAATCGGTACGTTGACCGTCGGATTTGTTAACAATTTGTCATCTAAATATATCCCTATCCGTTGCCCAATATATTTTGTCGTTAAATCCGCGAATTTTTTTGCTCCATCGGAGGAGAAGGTTAGGTTAACAACATAACCACCCGCACCGCTTTGATCCTGTCCACCCTTAGCATCTGTAAGTTCGGCTCCCTGTAGGACCGTATTTCCTTGGGGATCCTTAAACGTTAACTGGGCTGTAGTTTTCAGAACATTCACCGCTTGATCGGGATCGGAAACCCCAGCCAAGTCTAAAACTAACCGTTTCTTGTTATAATCTGTTTGGATAATCGGTTCGGATACCCCAAGATCGTTGACCCGCTTGGAGATAATTGCCTTTGCCTTATCCATGTCATCGTTCGTAATTGCAGTTCCGTTTTTATTGGGCTCAGCTTGTAACACCAAGTGAACTCCACCGCGCAGGTCAAGTCCCAAGGGGATTCCTTTTGTGGGATCCACAAGGGGTTTAATCGATAGCGCTACTGCCGCAGCTACAAGAAGCACCAACGTTATGAGTTTGATGATGTTTCCCCGTCTCATCTGCTTTCCTCCCTTTTAGTATGAATGGGACTTGCCCATGCCAATCCTCATTATAAAACGTTCAGGATTCCGATGTCAATCTGATCAGACCAACAGACTCCTTCTACATCCCAATATCATAGTAATTTAACGTCATTAATCTTCAATTCAAATTTAGTGTTTAGAAATCCCGCTGCTTTGCGGCATAATAACATTCGTGCAAGGAAGATTTCGAAATACTCCATAACCGGGCATATTTCCGTATCAATCGTTAGTTCCAACGCAACGCGCTCTTTCGGATAAACACGCAGAAAAGAGCGTTCGACGGCATAGTTGACTCTGTCATGGATGTCAAAGGTGGCAAGATCCAAATTTCGGACGCGGGAACGATGCACATCCGATTTATCGGCTAGAATTAAAGCTGCCGATATAGTATTGACTGGGTTCCCGTCAGTTTCGTCATGATTGCCGATGGCTCCAATAATGCCGGCGATTTCCTCAGGAGGCATTCCGTGACGTTGGAGAATACCTGCAGCCAGAATTGCCCCAGTCTGAGCATGAGAAACGCGATTCACTGCATTTCCAATATCATGAAGGTAGGCCGCTATAGCCGCCAATTCACATTCCCTCTCGGGACGTTCCAGCTTTTCTAAGATATTCGAGGCGATATGGGAAACCAGCCCCACATGTCTAAGCCCATGTTCAGTATATCCAATTGCCGCCAAATGACGGTTTCCCGCTTCGATCAAACCATGGACATAAGGGTCTCCTTTAATATCTTGCAATGTGACTCTTTGCAGAACAATCTCCTCCCGCAACACCAAGAAAATAAAGTATAAAAAACAAGTGGAGCTAACCACTTGCTTTTAAACAACTTGTTCTTGGCACGTGTCTATGTCTCATGGTCATTAGTATACCCCAAAACTTAGGAATTTCTAAGCTTTTTCACTCTCAGAGTCAACTTCCGAAGTTTCCTTTTCCAGATCTATCCCTTTTTCACTTTGATTGTTCTTATTCTTGCCATTCTTCTCGTTCTTCTTATCGCTCTTTTTAGAATCCTCGGCAGTGATATCACGGTTTTCCACACTTGTAATCCCTGATTTAGCCACTTCGATTTCTACTTTGTCCGCAATTTGCAGCATAACAGAATTGTCTTTTACCTTGGTGATTTTACCATAGATTCCTCCAGAAGTGACGACGCGATCCTTTACCCGGATCCCACTGAGCAAAGCCTGACGTTGTTTGGCTTGTTTTTGTTGCGGACGAATCATAAGGAAATACATAATACCGAAAAAGACAACAAAATATAGGACTAAGGACATGGTCGATTGAGACATTTTTAAATCCCCCTTAATTTATTCTTTGAACATATTCCCTACGTCATAGCAAAAATCCTTCTTGAATATTGCCTATTGAAAACTTACCTCTGGTCCTGGCCTCTGACCTCAGACTTCTGTTACTCGTATCCATAATCTGTGAAACATTTCTGACGAAATTCCGGCAAACGGTCTTCTTTTATTGCTTCCCTAATCTCACGCATTAAGTTTTGCAGATATCTCAAATTGTGTATTGTCATTAAGCGCAGGCCTAATAGTTCTTCTGCTTTCAGCAAATGCCTGATATAAGCCCTTGAATAGTTACGGCAGGCATAACAATCGCAGGTCGGATCGATCGGTCCAAAATCATGGGCAGAGCTGGCGTTGCGGATGATTACTTTTCCATAGCGAGTCATTGCTGTACCGTTCCTGGCGATACGAGTTGGCAGGACGCAATCAAACATATCTATCCCACGCATGACCCCTTCAACAAGTGCATCCGGTGAACCTACACCCATAAGATAACGAGGCTTTTCTCTGGGCAATAGAGGCACTGTATAATCTAAGACCTCGTACATCATTTCTTTTGGTTCTCCTACACTCAATCCCCCTACGGCATAACCTGGAAGGTCAAGGTCTGTAACTTCAGCCGCACTTTGACGCCGTAGATCCTCATACATACCGCCTTGGACGATTCCGAACAGAGATTGGGTTTCTGTAGTAGTCAAGGTCTCCTTGCATCGTTTTAACCAACGCGTTGTCCGCTCTAGAGAATTCTGAACATACTCTCGAGAACTGGGGTACGGTGCACATTCATCAAAGGCCATAACAATATCAGATCCTAACGCCATTTGGACTTGGGTCGCAATTTCGGGACTTAAGAATTGACGTGAGCCGTCGATATGAGAACGAAATTCAACACCACTCTCCTGAATTGTGCGCAAATCCCCTAAACTAAATACTTGGAAGCCCCCGCTATCTGTGAGGATTCCCCCATCCCAATTCATAAAACGATGCAATCCGCCTGCTTCCCGTATTAACTCTTGTCCCGGCCGCAAGAAGAGATGATAGGTGTTGCTTAAAATAATTCCCGCTCCGATCTCCTTAATCTCTTCCGGGGTTATGGATTTAACGGTTCCTTGTGTGCCAACCGGCATAAAAACAGGGGTATCAACTACACCGTGGGGGGTATGTAATTTTCCTAAACGTGCTCTCGTTCTTGAATCTTCTTTAAGTATTTCCAAATGAACCGCTGGCAAACCCTTCACTTCCTTCTCTAACTCTAGAACTGATTTTTAACGAATGAACATAGCGTCACCAAAACTGTAGAATCGATATTGCTCGGCCACAGCTAAATTATAGGCCTTTAGAATAAGTTCCCGCCCTGCTAAAGCACTAACCAACATAACAAGAGTGGACTTGGGAAAGTGGAAATTCGTCAAAAGGGCGTCCACAACCTTAAATACATATCCTGGGTAAATAAAAATATCTGTCCAACCTTCACCAGGAATTACCTTTCCTTGACTGCCCACGGATTCGAGAGTTCGGGCAGCGGTCGTCCCTACGGCAATCACTCGCCGACCTTCCAGCCTGGCACGGTTGATTCGATCAGCGGCATCTGTTTCCACTCGGTAATACTCTGAATGCATAACATGTTCCTGTATGTCCTCTACTTTAACTGGGCGAAACGTCCCTAAACCAACATGGAGAAGAATCTCTACAATTTCTACACCTTTGGCTCTTAGTTCGCTGAGAAGCTCAGGTGTAAAATGAAGCCCCGCCGTAGGCGCGGCAACTGACCCACGCTCTTTGGCATACACCGTCTGGTAACGTTCTTGGTCTTCCAATTGGGCTGTAATGTAGGGAGGTAAGGGCATCTCTCCCAGTTGATCTAAAATCGTTTCAAAAACTCCCGAGTAGGTAAACGTAATCTTTCGATTACCATTCTCCAGAATATCTTGGAGTTCACAAATCAGCATTCCATGACCAAAGCTTACTTTCTGTCCGACTTTCAAACGTTTTCCAGGCTTTATCAAAGCTTCCCACACATTAAGTTCCAGCCTTTTTAAAAGAAGAACTTCAATTTTCGCTTGGGAACCTTCTTTTTCTCCAATCAAGCGAGCAGGTATGACGCGTGTATTATTCAGAACCAGCACATCACCAGCCTCCAGAAGAAAAACAAGGTCTCGGAAGGAATGATGTTCTATACTTCCATTATTCCGATCTACTACCATTAAACGCGAGGCATCCCGCGGCTCTACCGGATGTTGAGCAATTAAAGCCTCCGGCAGCTCAAAATCAAACTCCGAAACATTCACACTATCTTCTCCTTAATTATGACCCCAATAAATTCAGCCCTCGGCCTTTTGTATAAGCACATGGCTATAATAAAAATTCAGGATCTCTTGGTAAGTATATCCAAGTTGGGCCATGTGATAAGCTCCCCATTGAGACATGCCAACACCATGCCCCCAGCCTCTTCCTTCAAATATAAGGACACCATAGGGCTGCGGATCGGCACGAACCCCTAAATAAGTGCTGGCTACTTTAGACAGCAGCGGTCCCGAATCCTTGTGAATTGATCCAATTCTTTCTTCATATCCCCGGTCACCTAAGGTTCTGAGGAATGAAGTCAGCCCCATGTATTCATAAGCTCTTTGGCTTGTTGCAACAGTATAAACCTCAAAAAGGCTTCCTAAAAAAGCATTTGCTCGTATTTCTTGACCGAAGGGATAAAACTTTTGAACAAATTTCCGGCCCGGAATCGTCAAGGAATTACCAAATCCATCTTCCAGCAGCACGTTTTTCACCCTGCCTGATGGGAATTTATCGAGCCGTATTTTTTCAATGGGTCCAAGGTCAAAGGTGGAACCAAGAAGCGGAGCTGAAATTATAAAGTGCCAACGATCTGCGGCTCCTCCCACCCCGTCGGAAAATTTGTCTGGACGAGCGACATTGTGTCTATCGGAATTACCCCAAACATTTTTGGCATCTTCAGTATATCCTCCACTATGTGATGAATAAAGTGCTTCGATAGGCTGCTTGCTTTGGGCATCAACTAAGATCATCCCTCGAGTTGATTCAACGGCTGCAGAAGCTTCCCCTTCCACATTAACTCCCGCATAAGCTTGATCGATATCCGGAGAGTCTGTAATTGTTTCTCCATTCTGAGTATGTTTAATAAGGTATGTCCGAGCTGCCACTGCCTGAGCTTTAAGTCCTTCCAGTCCACCTTTAGACCATTCATTGCTCATCTCAATAGGTACGACACCCTTAAGATAGTCCTCACTATCCAGACGATTAATCAGCTGCCAGTGACCCTTTTGCCAATCCATTAGTAGGTCACCACGATAAGCAGCAGCTTTTCCCATCGGCATTCTCACCTGAAGACTGCCCGGCTTTATTCCCTTTATTTCTATCCCAGTACCGCTTAAAATCTGATAATCATTATGGTTAATTCGTAAAATTGGGCCCCACCCTCCCCAACCTACTTGAAGAGTGGACCCTTTGGGGAAATCGAGAGTCTTCTTTTCCAAGATAAGTTGATAGGACCCCTGTTCGACATGAATTTCAACCCATCCTGCTTGTCCATAGCTCCAAACAAGCTCAATAGAAATCTCTTTTGCTTGACACGGTTCCGCTTGGCAAATTAGCAAGATGAGCGCTGTTACAAACAAAAAAGGCCAACGCCAAACACTCCGGAGCATGATGTTCACACCCTTTCGTGTTCAGATTACCCCTTTTTCTTAGCTTATATGCTTAGAGTTCCTCTTCATTCGTGAACTTTTGGGGTATCGGGTATCCAAAATGTTGATAGGCTCTCGCTGTCGCCATCCGGCCCCGAGGAGTACGCTGTAAGAAACCCATTTGCAATAAAAACGGCTCAACGACATCCTCCAAAGTCTCAGCCTCTTCCCCGATGGTGGATGCTAAGGTATCCACTCCAACAGGGCCTCCTGCAAAAACTTCAATGATAGTTTTTAGTGTCTTTTGGTCAATGTTGTCCAGACCCATAGGATCGACTTCTAGGCGATTGAGGGCTTCTTGGGCAATCGTTTGCGTGACAACCCCATCTTCCCAAACCAAAGCAAAATCCCTGACTCGTTTTAACAGGCGATTGCCTACTCGCGGAGTACCTCGCGAACGACGAGCAATCTCGTCGGCACCGTTTTCCGTGATACTCAATTTTAAGATGCTCGCCGCTCGAAGAATTATTTTCTTCAACTCATCTACCTCGTAAAACTCAAGTCGGCTTATAACTCCGAAACGATCCCTGAGGGGTGAGGTCAACTGCCCTGCACGAGTTGTAGCTCCGACTAAAGTAAAAGGAGGCAGAGATAAGCGAATAGAGCGAGCACTAGGTCCTTTTCCAATCATAATATCTAAACAGCCATCTTCCATTGCTGAGTAAAGGATTTCCTCGGTCGAACTGTTTAAGCGGTGAATTTCATCGATAAACAGCACATCCCGCGGCTCTAAGGCTGTCAAAATAGCGGCCAAGTCTCCAGGCCTTTCAATGGCCGGGCCGGAAGTGGTTCGGATGCTGACGCCCATTTCCGAAGCGATGATATTCGCTAAGGTTGTTTTGCCTAAACCAGGAGGTCCATATAACAAAACATGGTCTAAGGCCTCTCCTCGAGTTGCTGCTGCTTGGATAAAAATACTGAGATTGTCTTTAACCTTTCTTTGCCCAATATAATCATTCAGGCGGTTGGGACGCAGAGCTTCCCCTTCTTGATCTGAAATTTGTTCTTGCGGAGCAACCAAACGTTCTTCTATTTTGTATTCCTCCTCTCAACAGATTCTAAATTATCCTCCGGCAAGCATGCGCAAAGCCTTTTTAACCTGTTCTTCAATGGTTAAATTCTCTCCGTCTTTTCGGACGTGACCCAAGGCCTGTCTGGCTTCATCTAAGCCAAAACCTAGTGCTAATAATGTCTGGAGGGCTTCCGACTGGTTGTTGGAGCTCGTTGGAGCAGAAAATTGTTCATCTCCCAGAGTCAAAGAGCTATGTCCTTTGAACTTTTCTTTTAGTTCTAAAATAAGTCGCTGCGCAGTCTTCTTGCCTATTCCCGGTACTTTGGTTAATATATTAATATTTTCACTAACAATGGCACTTTCAATCTGAACAGCACCAAAGGTCGAAAGTAAGGATATCGCTGCTCTGGGTCCAATCCCGGAAACGCTTAACATTTCTAAAAAAAGCTGCTTTTCTTCCAGGGACGAGAATCCATAGATGGATAGATCATCGTCTCGGATCATCACATGCGTGTAAACGACAAGTTCCTGTCCGGAAAATGCCTTGGACAAAAGTCCATTCGGTACATTTAAAAGATACCCGGTTCCGTGAACATCCAACACAAGTCGCTCGGATTGGATTTCCCACACTGTTCCACGCAGCATTCCTATCATCGGAAATCCTCCATTCTCCGCTCCAGAGCAAAGCTATGGGCATGACATATTGCTAAGGCCAGGGCATCAGCCGTATCATCCGGTTTGGGTATTTTCTCCAACCCTAACAAACCTTTAACCATCTGTTGAACTTGAATCTTATCTGCCCTGCCATAACCGACAACCGCTTGTTTTACTTGCAGCGGGGTATATTCGTACACAGGGATACCCTGTTGAGCCCCTGCCAATAAGACAATTCCTCGAGCCTGTCCGACAGCTATTGCGGTTGTAGTATTGCGGTTAAAAAAAAGCTCCTCAACTACGACGTGATCCGGACGAGTTTCTATCAGAAAGGGGGAGATTTGATTATATAATAATAACAAACGCTCCGCTAAAGGGGTATGTGCCGGAGTGCGCCAACAAGAATATGCAAGAGCTTTTAAACGATTCCCTTGTTGTTCTATGAGGCCATAACCCATAATTGCGGTTCCAGGATCAATTCCTAAAATAATCATCGGCGTCTTCCTTTCAACATAGTAGGGTTCGACAGAAGACCGACGATTCCTTTTCTTTATTTATAAACGTTTTACTCCTGCCACAAAGGTTCGTTGACGGTATCAATAAAGGACTGAACTTCATCTAAAGAATGGAACTCGACTTTTGGCGCTAACTCTAACATATCTTTAGGCCAACTATGGACATTCAAACCTGTTAAAATAACCTTACCGCTTGTCCCCAGTTTCCCTTCGATAACGGAAAGGACATCATTCTTCAGAGCAAAATGGTAAATCTCTTCTTTAGAAGAAGGAATATTAGCTGATAGTGTTGCGACATCTCTATAAAAAGGGGCATTCCCTCTCTCTATCCTATCTGACCACCAAGACGTCGCCATTGGTACACTACCACCGATACCCAAACCCAGAATAAGTCCGAGACTCATGATTTTCCAACGAGACATAACTAAAACCCTCCCGACATTGTCTTCTTAACTCTAGTCTTGCCAGGAGGGCATCGTTTAATCGTTCTCTTTTATTATAGATTGATCTGTTCTAAAAATCTGCTGCCAAAGCATCCGACAACTCGAAATTGGAATAAACCCCTTGTACGTCATCGTGGTCTTCAAGGGTCTCCATCAAGTGAACTATCTTTCGAGCTTGGTCTGCATCTGATATTTCAATAGTATTTTGAGGCATTGGACTAAGCACGGATTCAGTGACAGGAATCGTTTGATCCTGAAGAACTTTACGTACACTCTCCATAGCTTCCGGAGAGGTATAGATCACAAACTCTTCCGAGTCAGCTTCTAAGTCATCAGCCCCTGCTTCCAAGGCAATCAACATCAGATCATCTTCTGAGAGCTTGAGTCCTTCTCGTGAGATTCTTAGTTGACCTTTGTCCTGAAACATCCAACCAACGCAACCGGTTTCGCCCATATTACCGCCGTTCTTCGAGAATATATGGCGTACTTCCCCCGCTGTTCGATTTCGGTTGTCCGTAAGAATATCAATCATAATGGCAACCCCGCCTGGGCCATAACCCTCATAACGCAATTCTTCATAAACGGCTCCTTCAGTGCCGCCCATTCCTTTTTGAATAGCCCTTTGAATATTATCATTAGGCACATTTTGCGCCTTGGCATTTTCAATGGCTATTTTCAAACGAAAGTTGTTAACATCCCCGCCACAAGCCCGGGACGCTACGACAAGTTCCCGACCAAGCTTGGTAAACATTTTCCCCTTTTGAGCATCAGCTTTTCCTTTTTTATGCTTAATGTTTGCCCATTTTGAATGTCCTGACATGTGTGTTCCTCCTTATGCTAGTCCACTGTTCAATAGTTTAGCATAGGGCAAATTCCCTTGTAAAGGACTTTAATTTCCTGGTAGAAAGCCGTCGGATTAAGAAGTACCGTTGATTAGCTGCGGTTTGCAAAGAGCTCCGTGCTTAAATAGCGCTCGCCGGTATCTGGGGCGATGACCACCACGTTTTTACCTTCTCCCAAAGAATCTGCGACCTGAAGTGCGGCGCTTACCGCGGCACCTGAGGAAATGCCGACGAGCAATCCCTCTTCACGCGCAAGTTTCCGGGCGGTCTCCAAAGCATCTTCGTTAACAACTTGAATAAGCTCATCAAGAATCCCTTTATTCAGAACCTTAGGTACAAAACCAGCGCCAATACCTTGGATTTTATGAGATCCCGGTTTTCCGCCTGAGATTACTGGAGAAGATGCAGGCTCCACGCCAATGATTCTCACCTCGGGAAGACGGGCTTTTAAAATCTCCCCGACTCCGGTAATCGTCCCTCCAGTGCCGATTCCAGCGACAAAAGCATCGATATTCTCCAACTGATCGAGAAGCTCTAACACCGTACTCTTCCGATGTGCTTCAGGATTAGCCGGGTTTTCAAATTGCTGCGGCATGAAATAATCTGGATTTTCTTTAACTAACCGCTTGGCCTCTTCAATCGCACCATTCATACCTTGTGCACCTGGTGTCAATACGAATTCAGCGCCATAAGCAGACATCAGCAATCGACGCTCTACACTCATAGTTTCCGGCATAACAACGATGAGACGATAACCACGCGCAGCGGCAATCATAGCTAAACCGATCCCGGTGTTTCCGCTGGTTGGCTCGACAATAGTTCCACCTGGACGAAGTGCTCCTCGTTCCTCAGCGTCCTTGATCATTCCTAAAGCAATTCGGTCTTTAATACTGCCACCGGGATTAAATGCTTCGAGCTTAACAAAGACATTAGCCATTCCCGGTTTTGTCATCCGCTGCAACCGAACCAATGGAGTTTGACCTATTAAATCTGTAATAGAATTGACGACGTTCATAATAATCCCCCTAATCCATATCAATTTACTATGTTTTAATGGTAGCAACAAACCAGGCTTTTGTCAAATAGAAGTATTTCCCAATATTATCCAAAAAATAAATTTAATTCGCTTTAAACCTCTGCTCAACTTCTAGGACCAGTGCTTCAATTAAATGAGGTAATGGAGTTCGTGGAACTCCAACAAACTGAATATTCCCACGCTGAATAGGGAGAAGCAGCTTATCGGCATTACTGTCCGAAATTGCACTAGCCATAGTTGGAGTGATTTCTCCCAATAGACCATAAACCATAATAATGGCAGCGGAACCGACGATAAGATCCACTCGCTCTACATTGTAAAAGATCGCAGACTCCCCAGAGGCCCCTTCAGTAGCCCCAGCTCTCAACATGGCCCCTGTCGCCAAAGCGTTCGTTCCCAGGGCCAAAATCTCTAACTCGGGAATTCGTTTTCTCAGCTGTTCGACAATATGTTTGCCTATTCCGCCGCCTTGTCCATCGATAACAGCGATTCGCATAGTACCCTCCTCCTCATGGTTAGCATATCCGGGGAAGGTGTTCGCCTTCAAGCATACCCACGATTCGTTTTCCTCCTAAGGGAGTTTCCAAAAGAACAAGGCCCGGTTCTCCTTCATTAACTTTCCCAATTTGAGCTGCCCGGCGACCCAACGGGTGAGTACGCATCGCTTGGAGGATGTTTTCAGCAGCCTCGGGTCTAACGATCACTAAAGCCTTTCCCTCATTCGCTAGATAAAGAGGATCAAGCCCTAGCATATTGCAGGCACCTTCTACCCCCGGACTGATTGGCAGCGCTTCCTCTTGTAACAACATACTTACTCCGGCTTGTTGGGCTAATTCATTTAAAGTCGTTGCAACCCCTCCTCGAGTCGGATCTCTCATACATTGGACCCCCGGCTGGAAGAAGAATCGATGAGGCTGTTAAGAGGAGCACAGTCACTTCTCACTGGAGTTTGAAACTCAAGTCCTTCTCGTTCAGACAGGATTGCGATCTCATGATCTCCAATTGTTCCTGTTATAAGAATCACATCCTCCGGCTGAATCTGTTTAGGACCTACGAAACGATTGGTAATATACCCGATACCCGTTGTATTTATGAAAAGCTTATCCACATTTCCTCGTTCCACAACTTTTGTATCTCCACAGACGACACAGACTCCGGCTTCCAGCGCCGTGTCTGCAACGCTCTGAATGATTTGTTCTAATTCCATTAAAGGCAAGCCTTCCTCTAAGATAAGCGCTAAGGTCAAAAACATGGGGGATGCGCCGCTCACGGCCAGGTCGTTGACCGTTCCGCATACAGCAAGTTTGCCAATATTGCCGCCGCGAAAAAACAAAGGAGAAACTACGAAAGAATCCGTCGTTACCGCCAGTTGCGCTTGTCCCGGCAATAAGGCAGCGTCATTCATTTGATCCAAATAAGAATTCCCTAAGTGCTTTTGAAAAAGAGTGCGGATTAATTCATGACTAAGTCGTCCACCGCTTCCATGGGCCATCATAATGCGTTCCATTAATCTCCGCTCCTTTGCGAATATCTGTAATAGGCAGCGCAAGACCCTTCTGAAGAGACCATACAGGGTCCTATTGGCTTCAAAGGAGTACAACGTTTGCCATACAAGGGGCATTTCCTGGGATTAATTCGACCTTTCAAGACCTCTCCACACTGACAGCCTGGTATATCCGGCGAATGAAAAGCCGGCAAGGAAAATTTCCGCTCTGCATCCCAAGCACTGAACTCTTCTCGAATCCCTAAACCACTAGCGGGAATTAGTCCCATTCCCCGCCAGGATGCATCCACAGGTCTAAACACTCTTTCAACCGCCATCTTGGCATGAGGATTTCCATTGGCCTTAGCAACTCGATGGTATTGAATTTCAATATCTGAACGTCCTTCTGCCCTTTGACGAAGAAGCATTACAATACCCTCTAAAATATCCAGAGCCTCAAATCCTGTCACAACTCCGGGTTTGCCAAATTCTTTGGCCATAAACTCAATGGGTTTAATTCCAATGATCGCACATACATGCCCTGGGTCCAGAAAAGCGTCCACATCCAGTTCTGGATCTTCGGCCAAAAGCCTTAAAACCGGAGGGACTATTTTATGCATTGACAAAACACTGTAATTATTAAGGCCCTCTCGTTTGGCTATTTCAAGACTTACAGCGACCGTGGGAGCTGTCGTTTCAAAACCGACTCCCAAAAAGACAACGTCTTTTTCAGGATTTTTGCGGGCGATTTCCAAAGCATCCTGTGTTGAGTAAACAACACGGATATCCGCACCTTCAGCCCTCAAAGCCTGCAAATTTTTTTCGCTTCCAGGGACCCTGATCATATCTCCAAAGGTCGTTGTAATCACATTGGGCTGAGCGGCCAAAAACAAATACCGATCTATGTCACTACTGTCTGTGACGCAGACCGGACACCCTGGACCGGATATTAAACGAACTGACGGCGGCAGCAATTCACGCAGAGCATTTTTGGCAATTGCCACTGTATGGGTTCCGCAGACTTCCATGATGGTAAAAGGTTTTACTGCTAAAGACTGAATCTCCGAAAGATAGTCTTCCGCTTTAGCCAAGGTTTCTTTACTCCCCTTTTTCATAAGCATCAGCTACCTCCAGCAAGAGCTCTTCTGTTTCTTTAGCGCTCTGATCATCAATAATTCCAATGGCAAAACCTGCGTGGACTAAAACATATTCGCCAATCCTAACCTCGGGCACTAGGTCAACACTAACAATCCGTTCATTCCCCATCATATCCACCTTGGCTATAGTACCTTCCAAAGAGACAATTTTAGCTGGAATGGCTAAACACATTTTTATAACACCTCATTCGCAATTAATACTTGCCCGAAGGCCAGTCCACCATCCCCAGGCGGCAACGCACGTGAACGCAAGACTTTTAAATTCGTTTGTTCCAAGTTTAGCAGGACTGTCTCAGTCAAAAGTTTATTTTGAAACACTCCGCCACTTAAAACAAGCGGACCTTCCACTTGGAATTTTAGAGCTAAATCGACAATCGCCCGAGCGATCGTTCGGTGAAAGCGATAGGCGATTTCCCCGTAAGGGACCTTTTCAAGGATATCTCGCACGATTGCCTCGAAGAGAGGGCCAACCCCAAGAATATATTCAGAACCTTCTAATCTCACTTCATAGGGATATTCATAGAGATCCTCTTTCTTGTTGGTGCCTGCCTCTTTTAAAAATTGCTTGAAGAACACCGCAGCGGCACTTTCAAGTTCGATCGCAGCTTGCCCTTCGTACGTAACCTTCGTACAAATACCCAGCAAACCACTCACAGCATCAAAGAGACGTCCTGCACTCGAGGTTTGATAGACTTGAATGCCCTTTTCTAGCTGACGATCAAGAATCTGACACTCACTCTGAGAAAAGGATTTCCATAAAGACTTCGTTTGTTGCCAAGCTTCAGCGGAAAGAAGTGTTTTTAGGTAAGCGTAAGCAATACGCAACGGATGTTTTATCCCCATGTCCCCCCCAGGGAGCGGCAGATACTCAAGATGCCCTTTGCGCTGATACCCTGCTGCATTCCCATAGAGCACTTCAAATCCCCAAAAACAATCATCCTCTCCAAATCCTGTCCCATCACAAATGATTCCCAGAGTCGGTTCTTGTCGTTCCCATTCTCCTAAAACACTTACTAAATGAGCGTGATGATGTTGAACTGAGGTCTTCGGAAACACTTGCTCAAGGGCAAATCTCGTTGATTGATAGTTTGGATGTCGATCATAGGCAACACTTAATGGGGCAATGTTAGTAACTCTCTGAAAAGACTCCCGTTCTTGGTGGAAACGCTGCATCGTTTCGTATCCTTCCAGGTCCCCAAGATACTGGCTTACAAAAGCCCGCTGTCCCTCAGCCAAACAAAAAGCATTCTTCAAATCTCCCCCTACCCCCAGCAATGGCCTTTTAATCGTTGAAGAAGGTATTAAAATCGGCAAAGGAACATACCCGCGAGCTCGCCGAAAAAAGACTGTAACTTCTCCAATCACCTGTACTACAGAATCATCGCAAGGGTGATAAATATCTCGGTCGTGGACTAAAAAATAATCTGCGATTCCCTGCAAAGAGACTAGAGCCTCTTCATTGGTATAAATCAAGGGGCGCCCACTAAGGTTGGCGCTGGTCACAACTAAGAAATCGTAAGACCCGTTAAACAGCAGGTGGTGAATTGGGGTATAAGGAAGCATTACCCCCAGGGTATGAATGTCTGGCGCGATGTTCTCAGGCAATGAATTGGCATTCCTGTGTTTTCGTTCCAGAATCACAATTGGAGCCGCTGGACTTCGCAACAATTCCTCCTCGGTTTTTCCAATCACGACCTCTTCACACGCTTTTTCTATCGACCGAGCCATGACGGCGAAAGGTTTACCGCCCCGTTCTTTAAGTCTGCGCAAACGGCTTACTGCTTGTACATTTCTAGCGTCACAAACAAGATGAAATCCGCCTAGACCTTTTACTGCCAAAATCCCTCCTTGTGTCAATTGTTCAATCCCAATCCCTGGAAGCAGTTGACCTGAATTGTCAACCAGTCTAGCCTTTGGTCCACACTCCCCACAAGCTACTGGCTGGGCATGAAAACGTCGGTCTCGAGGATTCTGGTATTCTAAAGAACAGGATTGACACATGGGGAACTTGGACATCGTTGTTTTGGCCCGGTCATAAGGAACATTACGGATAATCGTATACCGCGGCCCGCAATTCGTGCAATTCGTAAAAGGATATTGGAAACGCCGGCTGTTCTTGTCCGCCATGTCTTGTAAACATTCTGGGCATGTGGCGACATCTGGAGAAATCAAAACGTCTGCTTCTTGCAGAGTTTCACTCTGGATAATTTCAAAGGATCCATAATTACTATAAGGAACTTCTTCGGATCTTGCCATTAAAATTTTAGCTAAAGGAGGAGCCTCGTCTAATAAACGTTCATAGAACAAATCTAGATTCTCTCCTTCAGCGTGTATCGTCACGCCATGGCTTGAATTATTGACCCATCCGCTAATATTTAGTTCTTCAGCTAGGTTAAACACAAAAGGACGAAAACCTACTCCTTGCACAATTCCGTTTAAATATATCTTCTTGGCATTTAGGTTCATTTCCTTCTTCCAGCTTTCTAATTCCTTTTCGTAATGGGTTGTTTTTTAGTCAATATCGAAAGAAAATCTTTAATATAGTTTGATCTCTTACTTAGCAGTTATTTCTGATAACTTCCTTCATTGTACACGCCACACTCTAGTTTCCACAAGTGAGAAACATTGAAAACTTAATTGCAATAATATCACAACAATAAGAATTTCTTCAAATTTTCTGAATAATTATTAATTAACAAGCAGGAAATATGTAGGTTATCTCGAATATATCTTTATAATAAGGAATTTTTATATCCTTAATCCTGTACACAAAAAGAACAAGATGCATATAGGAGGTGTTCATCAAATTATGGGGAATTTCGATTTACTCAAAGTCAAAGGAGTTTCTCGGCGTGATTTTATGAAGCTAATTGGAGCAACAACAGCCGCGCTCGGGTTACCAGAACTCTTCGTCCCCCAAGCTGCTTCCGCTATGGAACAAGCAATCAAGAAGCCCCCGGTCATTTGGTTGGAAGGAATGGATTGTACCGGGTGTACAGAGTCAGCGATTGCCACATTAAATCCATCGGCAGCTGAACTTATTTTAGATATGATCTCGATCCGGTATCATGAAACGATTATGGCTGGATCTGGAAATGTATCGGAGGAAGCTTATCAAGAAGCACTCAAGGATAAATTTATTTTAGTCGTAGAAGGATCCACTCCGTCGCAGGAAGATCGTTACTGCATGGTTGGTGGGAAACCTTTTAAGAAAACACTAATCGATACAGCTAAAAAAGCTCAGGCGATTATCGCAGTTGGCAGCTGCGCTTCCGAGGGAGCGGGAATCCCTGGCGCCTGTGCTACAGGTGCTGTAGGAGTTTCTGAGATCCTTAAAGCTGAGGGAATAAACACCCCCCTTATCAACCTTCCCTGTTGCCCTGTCAAACCTGCAACTCTGATCGGTACGATTCTTTATTATCTAACTTATCAGAAAGTTCCGCCTCTTGACTCACAAAATCGCCCTGTTGCTTTCTACGGAACGTTATTGCATGATAACTGTCCACGACGCGGTCACTTCGAAAACGGCGAATTCCTAACGGATTGGAATGACCCGGCCCAGAAAGAGTATTGTCTTCTTCTGAAAGGATGCAAGGGCCCGAAGACATTCACAGATTGTGCTCAAGTATGGTGGAATGATAATGCTAACTTTTGCATTAATGCAGGATCTCCCTGTTCCGGATGTTCCGAGAAGAGTTTTTATAAAGAATTTAGTCCTTTGTATTCCAAGCAAGAGAATTTCAGACTACCAGGCATCGGTCAGGTTAACGCCGATACTGTTGGAACCGTCATTGGAGGGGCTGCTGCCATCGGCCTAGGGGTTCACTTAATCGCCACCGCCGCAAGCGGCAGACTGACTAACCAAGGCCACAAGGAGGATTTATAAGATGACAAAGATTGTTGTCGATCCCATAACCCGTATTGAAGGACACCTGAGAATTGAAGTTGAAGTAGACAATGGCAAAATTTCCGAAGCTCATGTCATTGGAACTATGTATAGAGGAATTGAAGCGATGCTGCGGGGACGGGATCCCCGAGATGCAACCTATGTTACCGAGCGTGTTTGCGGTGTTTGCGCCGGTTCCCATGGTTGGGCTTCCTCTCTGGCCTTGGATAAAGCCTTCGGGGCTAACGTTCCGGCTGGGGGCCGAATTATCCGCAATCTAATTCTTGGCGCTATGTGGCTGCACGATCATCCGCTGCACTTTTATCATCTAAGTGCCCTTGATTACCTTGACGTTATGGCAGTCGCCCAATACCAAGGAAAAGATCCTGGACTATTAGCCGTCAAAGATAAAGTCTTGAAGCTCGTAGCAGCCGGAGATACTGCTCCTTTAACTCCACGTTATAAACCCGACGAATTTAGCGTTAATAACCCTGAATTAGTCACTATGGCTGTTGCCCATTACCTTAAAGCCTTGGAAATGCAAGCCAAAGCCAAGAAAATGTCCGCATTGTTTGCCGGAAAACAGCCTCACCAATCTTCCATTGTCGTCGGCGGGGTAACGATGCTTCCGAACATTGAAGTTGTAGAGCAATTCCGCTCGATGCTTCTCGAACAGCTTGATTTTGTCGAAAAGGTCTATCTGCAAGATGTTTTAACCTTTGGTACCGGGCCACTTCTTCCCTTGGCTCAGGCTGGAGTCGGTGGCGGGGCTCTTAATTATATGTCCTACGGAGCCTTTGCCCGAGACAATGAAGGTAAAGACTTACTCCTCAAGTCTGGAGTCATCATGGATGGTGATTTAAGCAAGATTCTGCCGATTGATGAATCTAAAATCACGGAAGATGTCCAATATTCCTGGTATAAAGCCAGCGCCAATGGTAAAACACCCTATAGCGAAGATACCATCCCTGACCTGGATAAAAAGGATGCCTACTCCTTTGTGAAAGCCCCCCGCTATGACGGCAAACCCATGGAAGTGGGACCTCTCGCCCGCATGCTTATTATGCAGCCTAAAGGCCTAATGGACATTATTGCTAAATATAACATGAAACCAGGAGCTGTCGCCCGCCACGCCGCTCGTGCCTATGAAACCCTCCTGCTCGCCAAGGATATGTTAACCTGGCTTGATGCTTTGGAAAAAGAAATGGGATCTAATTTCCGCATTCATGATACCGAGCACTGGGAAGCTCCTGCCACTGGGCAAGGTTCAGGTTTAACCGAAGCACCTCGAGGTTCACTCGGTCACTTTATTAAAGTTGCTGATCACAAAATAGAAAACTATCAAATGGTTGTTCCAACTACCTGGAACTTCTCACCAAGAGATGACAAAGGAGTGCCTGGGCCACTTGAGCAAGCTTTAATCGGGGTACCTGTTCCCGACACCGAAAATCCCGTTAACATTGTTAGAGTCGTTCGTTCCTATGACCCATGCCTGGCATGTGCGATTCACCTCATCGATCCAAGAACCAATGACGTTCAAAAATTCCGGATCGGTTGGTAGAAAAGGAGGAAAGGACATGGTTAACCCACTTGACCACCCATTATTCCAGCGTATCAGCCATTGGATAAATCTCATTAATTTCTTCGTTTTAGCCCTAACAGGCTGGTTTATTCACTCTCCCCATCCTGGCATGCCAATGAACCTGATTCGCAGCTTACACTTCTTCTTTATGTATTTTCTTCTTATCAATGGAATTGTACGTTTTTATTATTCCTTTTTTGGAAAATATAAAGATTATGATTCCATTCTGCTCAACAAGCAAGATGTTAAAACTATTTGGCCTCAAACAAAGTACTATTTGTTTCTCGGCAAACACCCCGAAACGGGAAAATACAATCCTCTTCAAAAAATCGCTTATATTGCTCTCCCGATCATGGCGGTTTTTCAGGCGGTTACCGGATTTATATTATATAAGCCTGAACAGTTGGCAGGCTTGGCAGACATGTTGGGTGGATTAGCTGCCGTGCGCGGGCTTCACTACCTTATAATGTGGATATTATTAGCTGTTATTGCCGTTCATATTTATTTAGTCTTTACCTCAGCCTATGAACAATTTCTTTTCATGTTCTTCGGCAAAATGAGGAATCAGAAGGGAATTTGATCATGAACTCGCCAAAAATTATGGTCATGGGAGTTGGCAACATCCTTCTATCCGACGAAGGTTTAGGAGTCCGATTTTTGGATGAACTGGCTCAGAAGTCGCTCCCGGAAAATGTGGAACTCCTTGAAGGAGGTACTGCCGGGCTTGAACTAGTTCATCTGATTCAAGAAGTCGACTTTCTTATTGTTGTCGATGCTATTAATGCTAATTCTGAACCTGGTGCTTTATTCCGATTTCAACCGGGCGATATTCAGGTATTTCCTGAACAATACGAGGTTTCCTTTCATCAAATCGGGATCGTAGAAGTACTAACGATGGCGAATGTCTTAGGGCACGCTCCTCAAACCTTAATTTTCGGTGTGCAGCCCAAAAAGCTTGAATGGGGGATGGACATCAGCCCAGAGATTCAGGCCTTATTTCCTCGCCTGGCCGATTTGGTTCTACTTGAAATTGACTCAATTCGAAGTGAGGGAAAATTTACCTCAACCTTACCTACAGCCTAAATATTAGTTGATCTCTTTTAGAACAACGAAACAACAGGGTTCCCTTAGTTACGTAACATTACAAAGGGCCTTCCAAAAACCGGAAGGCCCTTTGATTTTATTAGATACAGCATCTTAGCCTACATGTTTCTATGCTTTAATAGCATCATTCTGAAAGGCAGCAACTTCACTATTCAGCCAATTCGTCCAAGCCTTCAGCCCTTCACCCTTCCGGCAAGAAATCTCGAAAATAAGGATGTCAGGGTTTATAACCCGGATATCCTGTTTCATACGCTCCATATCCACATCCGTTAATTCTTCCAAATCCATCTTGTTGAGAACAACGGCTTTAGCCTTTCTAAAGATAACTGGATATTTTGCTGGCTTATCATCCCCTTCAACAATACTTAAAACGATAACTTTGAATGACTCTCCTAGGTCAAAATCAGCAGGACAAACAAGGTTGCCGACATTTTCAATAATCATTAAATCCAAATTCTTCCAGTTAAATTCCGGCAAAACCTTACCGATCATTTTGCTGTCTAAATGACAAGCACCACCGGTATTAATTTGGATGACTGGGGTATCGTAAACCGAGATTCGATCAGCGTCCTTGCTGGTGAAAATATCTCCTTCGATAACTGCCACGTGCAACGTCTCATTCAGGAGCGGCAAGGTTTTTTCCAAGAGGGATGTTTTTCCTGCTCCGGGTGAACCCATAATATTAACAGCCAGACAATTATTTTTGCAAAAATGAGCGCGATTTACTTCAGCCTGCATGTCATTAGAATCAAGTAAATTTGCCATCACTTCTATTTCACGACGTTTGACATCCATTTATTCAACCTCCAGACTTTCCAGTAAAAGTTCTTCTCCTTGAATCACTTCGATGCTCGTTGAATTACAGCGAGGGCAGAGAAAATACATGGTCTTAACAGTAAACTCATAATGACAGTTCTTACAGCATCCGCGCAAGGGAACTCGCTCCACAATCAATTCCGCTCCCTCACACAAGGTATCTTTACTATAGGCCTCAAAGGCCATTGATAAAGCATCGGGTTCGGCATTCGTCAGCTCTCCAACCTTTATCTTAACCTGTAAGACTTTTTTTACATCATGTAAGGAGAGAGTTCGATCGATCACTTCAAAAATCCCCCCCATTAAAGACATTTCATGCACTTTATCACTCCTTAACTAAGTTTCTTATGAAGAATGGTCCTCGGAATCTCAAGGAATATAGTCTAATGCTTTAATTTCATTATTCTCAGAATGATTCGACAAAGAAAACGAATATCCCTTTTCGTCTCTCAATGGACCTTCGTAATATTATTTTCACCTTAAATATCTTTCAATAATTTTATGTATAGAGTTTCATAAGTTGGGTACGCTAAGCATGTAACTAAAACAACTGTAAAAGGAGGATGGTAAAATGAGCCGCAATACGCCTGAAGTTCCAGAATCCGAAAGTCAGTTGGATAAACTTAAATGGGAAGTAGCAGAAGAGTTACAATTAGACGATGATATTCAAGATAAAGGGTTCGCTAATATGACCACGCGTGAAGTCGGACAGATTGGCGGTAATATGGTTAAAAAAATGATTACCTTCGCTGAAAAAGAAATGGCTGAACAAGGTTCAGATATTATTGATGACTGAAGTTAAAGAATTGTTGACGGCGTGACTCGGCCAACACGATTGTCAACAATAGGAATCTCCTAGATAAGCGGAGCGATAACGTTTGTTACAAATTAATAGTAATAAGCGGTAAGACTCCGAAGGAAGAAAGGGATAATCGTTAAAAACGTTCATCCCTTTCTTCTATTCTGTTGGTTTATACTGTTTTCCACGCCAATTTTCCAAAGCCCTCCGAACGGATCGAGCCATCTCAACTGAGAAAGGTGCACCTGTTTTTTTCGCGTACATCCATTGACCATAATTTTCAGCACCAAAAGAATTATGCGGATCAAATCCTGCCGACCTGGAAGCAAGCATAGCTTCCAGGTCTTGATTTGCTGATCTCCGGTATTTATTTTCATGAACAATATAGCGGGAATCAAAACGCTCCCGCGGTCTTGGACGCTCATTCTTCGGGTAATAGCCAAAGCATACCATGCTAATCGGGAATACCAGAGGCGGAAGATCCAGCAGGGACTGATGAATTTCGTAATTTTCCATGATGTCACCAATATAGCATGATCCAATTCCAATTGCTTCGGCAGCAATGACAGCATTTTCAGCGGCAATTAGCGCATCACAGCTTGATAACATTAAATCCGCCTCATCTGGACCTGAAAATTCCAGACCTTGTTTAAGGCAAAAATCTTCGACACCGGATTTATAATAGTAGTCGAACCAACGCTGAAGGTCAGCCAGAAAAATGATAACCAAAGGTGCCTTGGCAATAAACGGCTGATGATCACAGGTAACGCTAAGTCGCTCTTTTAAGTTTTGATCAGAGACAATAATCATTGAATACATCATCATATTACCCGCAGTAGGTGCTCTCATGGCGGCTTCAATGATTAGATTTATATCTTGTTCATCAAGCTGACGTTCTGCATAGTTTCGCAAAGAAACACGGTTTCTAAGTATTTCTTGAACAACTAAATTCTCTCGAAGATCGTTCACTCCCTAATCCCCACCCTTTTCTCACTCTTCAACATATGGAATCGTTAATGGCCCTAAGGGCAAAACGGCAATACTCATATCCTTGCCATATTTGTCTTGAAGTTCCTTTAACGTTGTCTCGATATTCTTCGTTGGGGTAAGCATTGCTATAGCCACCGACTCATCAGGTAGCGTGGAATAAACATACACATCCGCCCACTCCTGAATCATAGCCAATCTCTGCGCTTCCCATTGGTCAAACATTTGGAATGACGGATCGTTGATCATTTCCAACAAATCTTTGGGTGTATTGCGCATCTGTAATATTTTTGAGAAATTTCCATGTTCGGGCATCCCCTCGCTACATTCCGCGGCGCAAATAATCGTGCCGCCTTGCTTGACAATCTTTTGAGCTGCATTCATGCCCTTTACAGCTTGATAGAGATTCTGATCAAGCGGATAGCCAGCATTTGTCGTAACTACCACATCAAAACGACGTTCACATTTAATCATGGCATGGTCTTTTACAAAAGCACACCCTTGCTCATGCGCGGAAACCAGCTCACCCGCAAAGACATTGGTTATTTCGTTATCTCCATTCAAAGCAACGTTAAGAAGAAAATTAGGCTTGCAGAACGAGTTTACTTCCCTCGTCATTTCTTGGAGAGGGTTTCCCTCTAAGACGCCCAAGTTGCCAAAGGATGCCCAATCATCTTGGCATTATGAAATGTCAGTATCGTCTCAATCCCTGCGATTCCAGGCATTATTCCTTTTGGGCCTCCTGAGAAACCAGCAAAAAAGTGTGGTTCAATAAATCCTGTTACAATTCTAAAGTCAGCGTCAACGTATTCCTTATTTAAATAGACTTCACAACCAAAGCTGCTTCTGCCTAAGTGCGCCAGTTCGGATTTTTCGTGACAGTGATGATTAATGATACGGACGGTATCTACAATTTCTTGGCCCAACATTTCAATTAATTCATCTCTAGTTTCATCACGATGCGTTCCTGTTCCATTTATGATCGTAAAGTTTTCTACGGGGATATGAGAAAGTTCCTCCAATAACCAAGGAACTAATTTGTGATTTGGAGTAGGCCGTGTAATGTCACTAATTACGATAACAATCTTATCCTTCGAGCTGACCATTTCTTTTAGAGGTTTCGTACCAATAGGATTTCGGAGAGCATCTAAGACCATTTGATGATCGTCTTCAGGCTGTTCAATTGGATTAGGTGCAACAACCTTCGCGGAGTCAGGAACATTAATTTTTAAACCATTTTTCCCATAAGTAAGACGAACTTCCATAAATAATACTCTCCTTTTAATTGAGTTTTGCTTATTGTATATTTAAATGTGCATTGATTGAATTCAGGGTAATTGGAAAAATTCCTTATAAGTTAACAGCAATGGATTTCAAATTCTCACTAACTTGAAACACACCATCTATCATCTGAGCAATTTCTTGATTTGCTTTTGCCTGTTCTTGCGTAATTTCGTTATTTCTCAGCGAACTATCAACAATCTTTTGAATGATTGCTTGAAATTCTTGCAGAATGTCTCTAATCCCATTTGCAGAACGGTTACTTTCTTCTGCTAACTTACGCACCTCTCCTGCAACCACCGAAAAACCACGGCCCTGTTCTCCCGCACGGGCAGCTTCGATCGCAGCATTTAGGCCTAATAGATTCGTCTGTTTGGCAACCTTATGTATCAAGTCTAAGATCATGGTTGTAGACTTTAGCTGGTCTTCTCCATCCTTCGCTTCCTGAGCGATCTTTTGACTAATAGAAGCAACTTCTTCGGCTGAAGCGGCAGTTTGTTGGACAGCACTGGCAGCCTGGTCAACAGCAGTACTTAAAATCTGAACTTGGTTGCGAATGACTTCTTTAAGTTCTTCATCCCTAATCATCATCACAACCATACCTGCGGCTACCTTAGCTACCGGGCGAACAATTTCCAGCTGTCCGGCAATACCGAATGTTCCAATTTTTTTCCCCTCGGCTTCAATAGCAATATTAAACCCTTCCTTGATTCGACCTGAAGTATCAGCAGTTTCCTCTTCTGCAGTGATTTCAACCGAAGTGCAGTCAGTCGTTAATATTTTCTGACTTCCTTTATGCTTAACCCCTATTCTTATTTGAGCAGAGTCAGCAATGATAGTGCCGGTTGTATCACAGACAATAACAGGATAACCACTCGTACGATGAATTAAGTCTACGATTTTTTCGGCAATGTAATCACTGAGCTTGCATTCCAAAGTTAATCGCCCCTTTTCGAAATACATGAATAGGTCAAGAGAATCCAGGCAATGAGTAATTATTCAGTTTAGTTAGCTCTTTAACATTGCCATTTTCTATTACAATAATTCTTCCTTAGAAACAGCAGTATTGTAATATCTACTTAGACTAGTTCATCATGCATTTCAGTATTATTCTCATATTTAAAAATGAAAATTCAGCAAAACATTATGTTCGTTACTATTATTACACAATTTTTTCGCAGGCGCTACGTCTAGTAATGCAATTCAGCCCCTAATTTTTCCGTAATTAAAAATATTAATTACAGATTCCATTTAGGATAGGGTGTAAAATTTTTAACAAAGTCCTCAAACTGATTTACACGAATGCTGAAATCTTTAAATGTGATAATATGAACATTTTAAATTCATAATTTCAATGAGCAGATACTGTTTAATGTTAGATTATTTAAGTTTCCAGTTTTTTGTGATTTAATTCTCGAGTAGGTCAGGTAAGTTAATTACATTTTATCTATGTTTTAGAGGAATTATCAAACGTTATCACTAAACTCGACTAGCGCCTAAGCTGAGGTAATATTATTTTCCACAAAACACATTGAAAAAGCGACATACTCCTTTGCAAGAGTTGTATGTCGCTTTGTTATAAGCAATCTCTTTCAGTCTTATGGGTAAACTTATTATTCATACACATTTTTACAAATTGCTCAAGAAACTTATTTTTTGTTCATTCGTCCATAATGCTCTCTTTGCTGGTGTATTTCATCCTCATCAAATCCGAGTAGTTCAAGAAAACCATGATGTTGCAAGGGCGAATGTTTTTCAAATTCGGAATGCCATCTTTCCGCTGTTTCCTTTTTAATTCCTGCGGAATTTAAAATTGTAAGCCATATGCTTTCATCAATACTCTTTAAATTTTTATATAAAATACTATTCTCCAATAATTTTATAATTACATCCTGTTGTTTTTTAGCCGCTTCTATTTCTTTGTTCAGTTCTCCCAGTCTCTTCAAAAGCAGTGCGGTAACCTCTAAATTTGCTGCGTCTAAAAGATCGGCAATTTCAGCCAGCGGTACTCCAGCTTCCCTGAAAAGCATAATTTTTCTTAACCGTTCCATATCTGCATCATTATATAACCGATACCCTGCTTCATTTCTTGCAGAGGGTTTGAGAAGATCTATTGAATCGTAATATAATAACGTACTCCTGGAAATCCCAAATCTGGCTGCAATTTTGCTAACAGTTACTAGCATAAATACCTCTTCATTTTTTTGTAAAAGTCACTTTTAAACTATGTCGGATTAACAGTTGGTTCACCTAATCATACAACCGGACAGACGAACTAAGTCTATTAAGGTTATATAAAACAAGACTCAAGATTATGACTATAATTCCACAGAACGTCAACAATTGTTCATATTTGAACCAATCTAACAATACTCCGAATACGAGGATTGCAACAGGATAGGTGAAATTACCCACTGAGCCTATTATACCGAAGACTCTCCCTGCCATTTCATTCTCAACATTTTTCTGCAAAATGGCACGATAGCCAGTGCTAATCCCAACAACCGCGGCGCTCATTGAAAAGAATATGAAAAAGTATGGAAAAATATCATGAATAGCCAAATTACTGAGAATACCGAATACCGTATATACTATGCCGATAATGAAGATGCCTCCGTACATAAGTTTCTTTTCCTGATTGTTTATATTCACCAAGCTTAACAGAAAACCTGTTAGAATAACACCCGCCCCATAAAAGGCTTCGATGTATCCCAAGTTTTGTGCCCCGTTTCCCTTCAACGTTAGGGCAAATACAGGCATTATTACCTGAACTGAACCTACAAAAAAATGCAAAGCAGCAACTATCAATACAATTGAAACGATACTCCTTTTCTGGAAAACATATTTAAAGCCATCAAAAATATTTTCCTTGATCTGTTTTTCAAAATGTGTTTCTCTCAAGGTAGGTTCAAGAACAAGTAAAGATGCAAGAATTGAAGCTATAAAAAAAGATAACGCATTAAATGAAAAGACAAAACCATACCCCAACCATGCTGCGCAAAGACCACCCAGCAAAGGCCCAACAACGAGTGCGATTCCACCTAAAAACTGACTTTTGGCATTAGCCCTGGCCAACTCTTCTTTTTTCACAATTTGAGGAATTACAGCCTGGACCGTAGGATCGAAAAACGCTGAATATATTGAGAGCATTACTTCTGCAACTATGATAATGAACATATTTAACACTCCTATAGAATATGAAAAAACTACCGCGGTCACAACAAGCCCTCTGATAATGTCGGTATTAACCAGGAGTGTTTTTCTATTAAAAAAATCAATAAAGCCCCCCGAAAAAAACCCTGCCACAATTGCGGGAGCCATAGAAGAAAATAGCACAAGGCCCATCATTGAAGGGGAGTGTGTAGTCTGAAGAACCCAGTACGCAAGCGCAAGAGCATAAAATTTATCACCGATTTGCGATATGAGCTGGCCGCATAACAAAAGATAAAGATTTTTATTGATATTAATGATCTCCATATTGACCTCCTAACGTTGGATTTCGCAAGAAATCTTGCCAAAACAACTATAGACTATGAAGTGATAGACAGGTCAATATAAAAACTGTTTTTATAAAAAAACCTCCTTGAGTTATTCTTATACCCATTAGGTTATAAAGACTCAAAGAAGGTTTCAATTATAATTTTAGCTATTCTTTTCTTTTCTTTTCTTTTCAGATATTTTATTTCTCGCTTGTTTACTTGGCGATGACCTACTTTGCCAGGGGCTTGCGCCCCAAGTATCCTTGGCCCTGGAACGAAAGGCGGACGAGCCTTTCGCCACACTGCAACCCCAAACGAAAACTCCTGCCGTGTGGATCGAACGGGTGGAACCCCTCTGCTTTCATTCTTCCAAAGCTCACTTCATTCAAACTGCTCATCAAAAAAACACAAAAAAGCTATCTCCTTAAAGATAGCCTCTTGCTTGTTTACCTGGCGATGACCTACTTTGCCAGGGGCTTGCGCCCTAAGTATCCTTGGCCCTGGAACGAAAGTCGGATGAGACTTTCGCCACACTGCAACTTGTAACGCGCACTCCTGCAGTGTGGATCCTTAACTTCCGTGTTCGAGATACGAAAAGCGGACGAGCTTTCGCCACGTTGCGTCCCGTAACGCATACTCCTGCAACGTGGATCGAACGGGTGGAACCCCGGTGCTTTGCTTTCAATTTCTTTCATGAAACACAGAAAGACTGCCTTATGGCAGCCTTTCGCTTGTTACCTGGCGATGACCTACTTTGCCAGGGGCTTGCGCCCCAAGTATCCTTGGCCCTGGAGGTCTTAACTTCCGTGTTCGAGATGGGAACGGGTGGAACCCCTCCGGCATGATCACCAGATCTTTGAGAATCCTTTGCTCTCGCTTAGATCACTCTTCGCGTTTGCGCTGTTCTCTCAAAACTGCACAGAGTTTCTTTCTAGCTTCGTCATTAGTCCCTTGAGCCACTTATACCCTAGTCATGTTCATGATGCTGATTCGTTAGGTCAAGCCCTCGACCGATTAGTACCAGTCAGCTCCACACCTCACGGCGCTTCCACATCTGGCCTATCAACCTGATCGTCTTTCAGGGGTCTTACCGAGTTTTCACTCGTGGGAAATCTCATCTTGAGGTCGGTTTCGCGCTTAGATGCTTTCAGCGCTTATCCGC
>NZ_CP144211.1:2890000-4062500 GCF_045689965.1 Desulfosporosinus paludis | reverse complement strand
ACTCAGGGAATCGATGATTCTTTCTCTTCCTCCGGGTACTTAGATGTTTCAGTTCCCCGGGTTGTCTTCTTTAACCTATGGATTCAGTTAAAGATAACCGGACATAACTCCAGTTGGGTTGCCCCATTCGGGGATCCACGGATCAAAGCCTGCTTACGACTCCCCGTGGCATTTCGCTGTTAACCGCGCCCTTCTTCGACTCTTAGCGCCTAGGCATCCACCGTACGCCCTTAATAGCTTGACCTATGTCTTCGCTATCTCTAGGGTTTTCTCAATCCCTGTTCTCTTTCTCAAAAAAACCTGGCTTGAGGTGATGTTTCCTTTGACTTACTAGATTTTCTTCTCTATGCAGTTTTCAAAGAACAGTGGAAATTATCAAAACTATAAGGATTGGCTCAAGCATGTCTGCCCTTCCTCAATCCTGTGAGTGAGGTCCCTATTGATTTAAATCGATTGAATACTTAAATCCCTTTAAATCGCCTGGTCTCTCAAAACTAAACAACAGCTCTCTCCAATGAGTTGCCGATCCCTCGGCGGAGTCTCTTAGACTCCTGAGTCTTGCGACTCGTTTTGATCTCGTATCAACCTTGATCTTGCAACCTTGCTTGCTACGAGCATCGACCACTAGGATGTTCGTTTAAAGCCTAAGCTCTAAACCGTGCTCCTTAGAAAGGAGGTGATCCAGCCGCACCTTCCGATACGGCTACCTTGTTACGACTTCACCCCAATCATCGGCCCCACCTTCGACGGCTAGCTCCCTTGCGGGTTACCTCACCGGCTTCGGGTGTTGCAGACTTTCGTGGTGTGACGGGCGGTGTGTACAAGGCCCGGGAACGTATTCACCGCAGTATGCTGACCTGCGATTACTAGCGATTCCGACTTCATGCAGGCGAGTTGCAGCCTGCAATCCGAACTGAGACCAGCTTTCTCGGATTGGCTCCACTTCACAGCTTCGCTTCCGTCTGTACTGGCCATTGTAGCACGTGTGTAGCCCAGGACATAAGGGGCATGATGATTTGACGTCATCCCCACCTTCCTCCGGTTTATCACCGGCAGTCTATCTAGAGTGCTCAACCTTACTTGTTAGCAACTAAATACAGGGGTTGCGCTCGTTGCGGGACTTAACCCAACATCTCACGACACGAGCTGACGACAACCATGCACCACCTGTCTCTCTGCTCCCCGAAGGGCACTCCCTTGTTTCCAAGAGATTCAGAGGATGTCAAGCCCTGGTAAGGTTCTTCGCGTTGCGTCGAATTAAACCACATGCTCCACCGCTTGTGCGGGCCCCCGTCAATTCCTTTGAGTTTCAACCTTGCGGCCGTACTCCCCAGGCGGAGTGCTTATTGTGTTAACTCCGGCACAGAAGGGGTCGATACCCTCTACACCTAGCACTCATCGTTTACGGCGTGGACTACCAGGGTATCTAATCCTGTTTGCTCCCCACGCTTTCGCGCCTCAGCGTCAGTTACAGTCCAGAAAGTCGCCTTCGCCACTGGTGTTCCTCCACATATCTACGCATTTCACCGCTACACGTGGAATTCCACTTTCCTCTCCTGTCCTCAAGATACCCAGTTTCCGATGCACTCTCAGGGTTGAGCCCTGATCTTTCACACCGGACTTAAATACCCGCCTACGCGCCCTTTACGCCCAATAATTCCGGACAACGCTCGCCCCCTACGTATTACCGCGGCTGCTGGCACGTAGTTAGCCGGGGCTTCCTCCTTAGGTACCGTCATGTCCCCTCAATATTTTCAAGAAGACCGTTCTTCCCTAAAGACAGTACTTTACAATCCGAAGACCTTCATCATACACGCGGCGTTGCTCCGTCAGACTTTCGTCCATTGCGGAAGATTCCCCACTGCTGCCTCCCGTAGGAGTCTGGGCCGTGTCTCAGTCCCAGTGTGGCCGTTCACCCTCTCAGGCCGGCTACTGATCGTCGCCTTGGTAGGCCTTTACCCCACCAACTAGCTAATCAGACGCGGGTCCATCCATCATCGATAGCATCTTCAGAGGCCATCTTTCCTTACGCTTTGATGCCAAAGCTTAAGCGTATCCGGTATTAGCCCTCGTTTCCAAGGGTTGTCCCGGTTTGTTGGGTAGGTTACCCACGCGTTACTCACCCGTCCGCCACTAAAAATTCTCTAAGCAAGCTTATTGAATTCTCCGTTCGACTTGCATGTGTTAGGCACGCCGCCAGCGTTCGTCCTGAGCCAGGATCAAACTCTCCAAAAAAGTTATCTCTACTTCTTTGTTTGAAGTTGATATCTTGCTCTTGATTTCTTTGTGAAACTCTTGCGAGTTCCTCTCATTGGCTGTCCTTGTTGTTTAGTTTTCAAAGACCATGGATGGTCTGGGTGTCACCGGAGCCACGGATGGCGGGAGGTGACCAAAGACCACGGTTCTTGACCTTTAAGGTCACAAAATTTATTTTAACATCCTCGCTCAATATTGTCAATTATTATTTTAACCACTTAATTGTCAATTTTTAAGAGACTTTGAGGAGCTTTGTCGCCTTTTGTGGCGCTCAGTAATAGTACCATTTCTTTGTAAGTTATGTCAACACTTTTTATGAAATTTTTCCAAACTAATTTCAATCACTTATTCTAATTCATTTCTTTTTTTCATGACAAAGATAGCGCCAAATAAGAACCCATAGAAAACCATTGCAAAAATCCCGTTATTTGGGTATTTCGAGTCTTGGCATCCTATGAGTTCTATAAACAGTTAGATCGCCCCAGTAAGGCTATCAATGATATCGATATTGTTTACTTCTAAGCCGTCTACATTATTCAACTTCTTGAATAATTGGCAGAATCATAGGGCGGCGACGAGTTTTTTCATAGAATTGTTTACTTAGAGCGTCTCTTATCTGACTCTTAAGAACAGCCCATTCTGTGATCCGATTTTCACGACACCGTGCCATTGTCTGTTTTACTTTCAATTTAGCCTCATCCAACATCGACTCGGACTCTCGGACATAAACAAAGCCGCGGGTTACTACATCCGGTCCAGAAACAATCGCTCCAGTTGAACGACTGATGGTCATGACTACGATCAAGATGCCATCTTGAGAGAGCTGCTTCCGATCTCTTAAAACAATGTTACCTACATCCCCGATACCTAATCCATCAATTAAAATCTTTCCTGCCGTTATCTTGCCACCTATTGCGGCTCCATGGCGAGTGAACTCAACAATTCCACCGTTTTCTGAAACAAAGATATCCTCACGTGGTATTCCCAGTTGTTCAGCTAATTGAGCATGTTTAATTAACATCCGATATTCGCCGTGAACCGGCATGAAATATTTAGGTCGTACCATATTTAGCATTAACTTTTGCTCTTCTTGACTAGCATGACCCGAAACATGCATTCCTTCTGCTGATTCATAGATAACATTCGCCCCTAGTTTAAATAACTGGTCAACTGTTTTAGCTACAGACTTTTCATTGCCAGGAATAGGGCTGGCCGAGATAATTACTGTGTCCCCTGGTTGAATAGCAACGTGACGGTGGTCGTGATTGGCCATTCTAGTGAGCGCAGACATCGGTTCCCCTTGGCTTCCCGTTGTTAGGATACAAGCTTGATTCCCCGGTAAACCGATAATTTCATCGATATCTACTAACACACCATCAGGAATATCCAGATACCCAAGCTCAGCCGAAATGCCAACGATATTAAGCATACTTCTTCCCACAACCGCTACTTTACGGTTGGTCTTAACAGCGGAAGTTATTGCCTGCTGCAGACGGTAAACATTAGAGGCGAAACTTGCTAAGATCACTCGCTCCTTTGCATTACGAAATGCTTCATCAATCATCTCTCCAACATTTCTTTCAGAAGGTGTGAACCCGGCTCTTTCCACGTTTGTGCTGTCTGAAAGCAGGCACAAGACGCCTTTATCTCCCAGCTCAGAAAATTTGTGAATGTCAAGGATCTCTCCAGATACGGGTGTATGATCCAGCTTAAAATCTCCAGTATGAACAATAGTCCCTAATGGCGTATGAATAGCAAGTCCAACAGAGTCAGGAATACTATGGTTAACCCTAATAAACTCGATTCGAAATACTCCTAGCTTAATAATATCACGTGGCTGAACAACTGTAGCTTTGATATTATTTAAATTACTCTCTTTCATTTTGGATTGGATAATTCCTAACGTTAAACGCGTTCCGAAAATTGGCACATCAATATCCCTCAAAAGATATGGTAATGCTCCAATATGATCTTCATGACCGTGCGTTAAGAGTATCCCGAGAAGCATGTCCTTGTTTTCGATTAAATAGGAATAATCCGGTATAACGATGTCAATCCCAAGCATTTCTTCTTCGGGGAACGCTAAGCCC
This sequence comes from Desulfosporosinus paludis, assembly GCF_045689965.1. NCBI lineage: Bacteria > Bacillati > Bacillota > Clostridia > Eubacteriales > Desulfitobacteriaceae > Desulfosporosinus > Desulfosporosinus paludis. The sequence goes on along the minus strand of NZ_CP144211.1, from coordinate 4,058,154 downwards.
GCATCGACAAGAACCATCTGGTTATCATAGCGAATCACGGTCATGTTTTTCCCGATTTCCCCGAGCCCGCCCAAGGGAATAATTTGTAGTTTATGCTCTTTCGGCAATAAAATCTACCTCCTGTATTATTTTATCTCTTGCATTGTGCCTTAAAAGCTAAGGAGATCCCCGTGGTTTCTTTTGACGCCAAAATAAAGACAACAAAAAAAGCGAAATACTCTAAACGAACACAATGACGTCCAGCATTCGTCAGTATTTCGAAGCATCTATGAAACTAGCCGCACAACAAATATAATTCATTATAGCGTGCAAAACGCTGACTGGCAAGTTTCTTCATTCCTTTCACGACAATAGCAAGTTTAAATAACAACTGTTGCTCTTTGATAACACTTTTTAATTCTCAACAAACACTGTACTGTGCATCATGGTAAAGTATTGCCGCCTGCCCAATGGCTCACTTTATAAAAATTTAAATTTGGAATAAAGCGCCCCAATCTGGAGAATATATTTGTAGATTGTCATTGTTTAGAAAGGTGGGTTAAATTTTATGACGAATGTAGTTTGCTCCGCTACTCAATGTAACCATAATGAAGATGGTCATTGTCAGTTAGAGACATTAAGTGTCACCTCTAGCCTTATGGATCGTGAAGCAGAGTGTGCCTTTTATGAGCCAAGCGAAAAATAAAAACCTTATTAATAATTATATTTTCAATGATTTAAATTTATTTAGTCATTGCTCCTCGGAGTAATGACTTTATTTTTTTATAGCAGGAAATAAGAGTATAAAAATAGAATACTCCACAAAAATCAAAATATTCTTTAAATATGAGAATTTAGGAGGGCTAGTTATGTTAAACTCAAAAGACGACCTGACCCGTGAACAGGCTCTGGATCTACTGGAAGATTTCGCAAAACGATGGTTAGCTCATGACGGTCTTTGGTTCCAAGCTATTGAAAAAGTCCGAGGACTTGAGGAAGCAGTCGAACATGACATTGCAGCTTGGCGAAAGTTCACTGTTATCGAAGCCAAACGAATTATGTCTTTTCTCAATCTGCCGACAAACGGAGGACTAGAAGCTCTGGAACGAGCACTTAAATTTCGCCTCTACGCGTTTCTGAATTTGCAGGAGAGCTTCAGACCCGATGATCACACTTTAATATTCAAAATGAAAGATTGCCGTGTCCAATCTGCACGAAAACGCAAAAACCTCCCCGACCATCCCTGTAAACCCGTCGGAGAGGTAGAGTATTCTTTATTCGCCTCTACAATCGATTCCCGAATTAAAACAACTTGCCTAGCCTGTCCGCCCGACCCACATCCTGAGGAATTCTACTGTGGTTGGAAATTTACTCTTGATTGAAAAGGAACGTTAGTCTTAAGAAAAATTAGAGATCAACCTTCAGGTTATTTCTAAATAAAAAACAAATAACTCCGTGCCACCATGCAATGAATGGAACGGGGTTATTTGTCATTTTTTCCGTTGAAAAGGCTTTGGAGGTCAAACTATTGAAGCAACAGGTTTAGCGGAGGCGGCCTTAAGCTCGTGGGAAATCTGAGAGTTACTATATTCTTTAGGTTCTGCCCGCCTGACACTTTCCATGAGGTCCTGCAAAAATTTTATTTCCTCAGGCGTCGCCTCTACTAAGGGAAGACGTACTCCCCCAACCTTATGACCGAACATATTCAAAAGAGCTTTGATAGGGACGGGGTTAGCTGTGATAAAAATACCTTTAAACACTGGAAATAGTTCAAGATGCCATTCTGTCGCTTTAGCGATGTCTCCGGCAAACCATGCATCTACCATTTCTTTCATTTCGTCCCCAATCACATGGGCAGCTACGCTCACAATTCCGCTGCAACCTAAGGCCAACATCGGCAAGGTCATGGAATCGTCTCCACTATAGACCGCAAAGCTTGAAGGCAGCATCCTTTTAAGTTCGCTTACTTGATCTAGAGAACCAGCTGCCTCTTTTAAGGCAACTATATTCGGTAACTCTGATAACCTTTTGACGGTTACAGGCATAAGGTTCGCTGAAGTTCTCCCAGGCACATTGTACAACATTAAAGGCAAAGACGTTGCTTCAGCAATTACCTTAAAGTGCTGGTACATTCCCTCTTGAGAAGGCTTATTATAATAAGGCACTACAGCCATTAGGCCATCTACACCGGTTATAACAGCTTTGCGGGCCAGAGAAATACTCGACTTCGTAGAATTTGAGCCAATCCCAGCGATCACTGTTCCTTTGGTCCCTACAGCCTCTTTCACGATTTTAAAAAGTTCGACTTTTTCGTTCTCGGTAACAGTAGGAGATTCTCCAGTGGTTCCACAAACAACAATTCCATCAGAACCATGGTTGATTAAATACTCAGCCAAGCGTTTAGCTTCTTGATAATCTACCTCCAACGCCTCATTCAAAGGAGTCACCATGGCCGTGAGTATTCTTCCAAAAGACATCTTACTCATCCTTTCCTCGTCACACAAATTCCTCTTCGTTCTTTCAAACACCCAGCTGAAACTTCTGGTGTAGAGCCTGTACCGCAGCGACCATGTCTTCCTTATGAACTAATACCCAAATAGTAGTATGTGAATCAGCTGATTGCAAGATTGTCACACCAGCATCGGAAAGTGCTTCAACCATATCCGCCATTACACCAGGTACCCCTGCAATTCCAGCTCCGACAATCGATACTTTTGCACAGCTCCGAATAACGCCTGGCTCAAAGCCCATATTTTGAAGGATTTTAACAGCTTTAGATGCAACTTCATCAGATACCGTAAAAACCACCGCTTCAGGTTGAACACTGATAAAGTCGACACTAATATCTGCCAAAGCCATTGCTTTGAAGATACGTTTGTCCGTAAGATGTAGATCTGGCGTATCGTCGGTTAATACTCTTAGTTGAGTTACGCTGGGGGTATGGGCAATTCCCGTAATAATGCGGTCATTAGTAATATCCGTTCCAACCCCTCGATCAGGGTGCATGTTTGTAACCAACGTCCCTGGTGCGTCAGAGAAAGTAGATTTTATTCTTAGGGGGATATTGCGCTGCATAGCAATCTCCACTGCTCTAGGGTGAATCACTTTAGCTCCCTGGTACGCTAATTGACAAATTTCATTATAAGTAACTGTGTCAATGATCCGAGCATCTTCAACGATTCGAGGATCAGCTGTCATTATTCCATCGACATCAGTATAAATATCTATAGTTTCTGCTTCGAGCGCAACACCAAGTGCCGAAGCAGTGGTATCGCTTCCTCCACGTCCGAGAGTCGTAATCTGACCATCTTCGGTTATACCCTGGAAACCTGTAACAACAACCACTTTTCCGTTTTCTAGTTGTTCTAAAATAGCTCCTGGCTCCACCCGAACAATCCGCGCATCCCCAAAATCGTTATTTGTGATAATTCCGGCATGAGCTCCTGTAAAAAGGACTGCCTCAAATCCCAAACTGTTCAAGGTGCTGACCAAAACAGTCCCTGAAATCACTTCACCACAGCTCATCAATAAATCTAGTTCCCGTTTCGGCAGGTCCGGATATATTCCTTTAACCATACTCAAGAACGTATCTGTTGCATAGGGATCTCCTGATCGACCAATTGCCGAGACAACGACCACTGGAGAGTATCCTCCATGAACAGCTTCCGAAACTTTAGAAACCACCTGAGCCCTGCGTTCGGGCGTCGCTACAGAGGTTCCTCCGAACTTCTGAACCAATATCCGCAACCTTATCCCCTCTTTCGAGGTTCGATATTCGATATTCGATGTTCGAACCTTACCCTTTACTTCCAGTCTCTTTCTTAATATCGAGGTTCTAGTATTTTTCAATATCATTTAGTATGTCTTGAGCACCGCTCCTGTAAGTTCCATACTTTAACAAAAGCAAAAGCTTCTTTTATCCTCAATAAATCTTAGTTTAATCCATACGCTACAACTCAATTTATTTCAAGAGAAGTTCCGCAATTTGCACAGCGTTAGTTGCTGCACCTTTACGTATTTGATCACCGACCACCCACATATTAATTCCTTGAGCAATGGAAAAATCCTTACGCAGGCGTCCAACGTAAACCTCATCGGTGTCAGCACTGAACCAAGGCATTGGATAGCGATCATTACTAGGATCGTCATCAACGATAACACCCGCAGCTTTACTTAAGGCATTCTTAATTTCAGAGACACTAACTGGTCTCTCGGTCTCAACATTGATAGATTCTGAATGGCTGCGGAAGACCGGCACGCGAACGGTCGTTGCTGTAATTGCCATATTCGGGGCATGGAAAATCTTCTGAGTCTCTTTAACCATCTTCCACTCTTCTTTGGTATAGTCACCTTCTTGAAATACGTCAATTCGAGGAATAAGATTAAAAGCAATTTGGTACGGAAAAACTGCAGGGGTTATATCATCACCTTTAGACCACGCTTTAACCTCGGCTTCCAGTTCTTCGATCCCCTCGCGTCCAGCCCCAGACACAGCCTGGTAAGTAGATACAACGACTCGCCGAATTCCAGCCAAATCAAAAATTGGTTTGAGGGCAACCGCCATAATGATTGTTGAACAGTTTGGGTTCGCAATAATCCCCTTATGTCCTTTGACATCTTCGGGATTCACTTCCGGAACGATTAAAGGCACTTCAGGATCAAGCCTAAAAGCGCTGCTGTTGTCAATAACTACAGCTCCGCTTTCCACAGCAGAACGAGCATATTCTGTACTCGCAGAACCGCCCGCGAAAAGGGCTATGTCGATGCCCTTAAAGCTTTCATGAGTTGTCTCCTGGACTTCTAATTCACGCCCTTGCCAAGTAATTCGTTTTCCTGCGGAACGTTTGGTAGCCAGCAACCTTAGTTCCTCAACAGGAAAATTACGTTCGGCAAGGATTTTTAGAAATTCTTGCCCGACTGCACCCGTGGCACCAACAATTGCTACATTTGACATTCAACTATTCCTCCTTAGTAAGTATGGGGTTCATCAGGGTGGCGCCTTGCTTTTTGGGCAAGGCACCTAATTCCAAATTTAAAGGTTAGTTATCGATAATCCCAAAGTACAGGTTGGATTTGTTTTCCTTCACAAGCCATTAGAATTGTTTCTGGTACTTTATCCATATGGGCAACTAAAGAATTTGCTTTCGTCACAGGATTATCTTGACCAAATGGCACTAGATAAATATTTTTTGTGATGAGCAGTGTACCAATGTTGCGTGCATTCATTCCTAATCCGTCATTTGTTGAAATTGCTAAAACCACTGGACTTTGATTCCGAAGATGGGATTTTGCGGCCATAAGCGCTGGAGAATCTGTAATACCGTTGGCCAACTTGGCTAGGGTATTTCCCGTACATGGCGCAATGACTATACAATCAAACATCTTCTTAGGGCCTATCGGCTCCGCACCAGGTATTGTGTGAATCGGTTCCTTTTGCGTGATTTCTTGGAATTGACGCTTCCAGTCTTCAGCTTTTCCAAAACGAGTGTCCATGGTATCCACGGAATATGAGATAATCGGTGTCACACTTGCACCCTCATCCACTAAACACTTCATAACCTTTACCACTTCGTGTAACATACAGTGTGATCCTGTAAGAGCAAATCCAATTTTTAACCCGTCAAACTGCATCCCTTCGCACCTCCACGTTTAAGACTGAACGTTGGCAATCATGGTGGTCAAGTGACGAAGAATAAGTTGCGGATAAATTTGAGCAAGAATTCTGCCAGCCGATTTAGGAGCTACTATACCAGGGAGACCCGGAGCGAGGATAGCTTTGATGCCCAGTAATTGGGCAAACTCAAAATCTGTTCCTCCCGGGATTGAAGCTAAATCTACGATGACTGTATCCCTTGCCACCTTTTCCAGCATCACTCGATCTAAAATGAGATGAGGAACTGTGTTAAAGATGATTTCTGCACGCCCAATCTCCTCTTCCAGATCTGAAAAATGTACGGCTCTAAGTCCCATTTCAACAGCACGAGCTAAATCTTGAGGCTTACGGGCAACTCCTGTCACATGAGCTCCAATTCCATGCAACATTCTCGCTACCGACCAGCCGGTTCGTCCTAAACCCAGAACGAAACTCTCACTTCCGTGGATAGTGATACTAGTGGCTTCCATAGCCATTTGAATAGCTCCTTCTGCTGAAGGGATAGAATTTAGGATAGCAAGTTCATCCAGGTATATCGTTTCCACCAATTGGATCCCCATTTTTTCTGTAGCTGACTTCAATGCCGGACGCGCAAAACCGATAATTAGAGGAACGCGTGTTGGAATTGCTTGAAGTACCTCTTTGTTCAGCACAATGGGAGAACCCGAGTATTTGGCTTTAACTACCCCACGTTCATCAGTGCCGAACATCGGAAAAAGCAACACGTCTACTTGCCCAACTGCATCGTGAAGCGATGGTACAAGTGTCAATCCCGAAATGGGTGAAGCTTTTTCGAATCCGACCCCGACTATGTAGGCCCCCTGTTTTTGAAGTTCGGGAATTAAATAAAGTTCCCGTTCATCCCCCCCGATCACGGCCACGCGAATTCCTTTCAGACCCGCACTCATCTTTATGCCCCCTTTGAGACAGTGTCCCATTGACTACTATCCATTATATGAGGGAATAAGAGCAGCGGTTACGAGTAATGATTACCTAATCGAGGAAATTCTCCAATCCAACCACAAGGTCTGTTAGGCCAACGGCTTTGCGTATCGCCAGCATAACTCCCGGCATATAGGTTTCTCTTGTATAAGCATCATGCCGAATCGTTAAAGCTTGTCCTAATCCGCCAAATAAAACTTCTTGATGGGCAATTAATCCCGGTAAACGTACAGAATGGATGTGAATCCCCCCAATATCTGCGCCACGAGCTCCAGGGAATTTCTCATATTCATTAGGATGTCCTTGGACCATAGGAGGGCGAACTTCGGAGATTAATTCGGCAGTTTTTAAGGCAGTTCCAGAAGGAGCATCAAGTTTTTGATCATGATGCAATTCAAGGATATCTACATTAGGGAAATATTTAGCAGCCTCCCGAGCAAATCTCATCATTAAAATAGCCCCAAGTGAGAAATTCGGAGCGATAAATGCCCCTACCCGCTCTTTTACAGCCAGAGCTCGAATCTCTTCAAGTTCGGTTTCATCCAATCCAGTCGTACCGACCACAGGAACTACTCCCGCGACAATCGCCGTTTTAGCATTCTTTAATAAAGATTGAGGATTTGTGAAATCCACTAAAACATCTGCCCTTAATGTCTGCAAATTCTCAACTTCAATAGGACCTGAAATATCTACACCCACTCGCGGAAGGCCTACGACAAATCCAACGTCCATCCCCTGATGTCGTGTATCTGAAGCTCCAACTAGAATAAAATCGTCTTCTTTTAAGAGCGATCGTATCACTTCCTGTCCCATTTTTCCACTTGCCCCAGCCACGAAAACTCGGATTTTCTTCAAAGGAAACCCCTCCTGCGATAATAAGGCAAAACCCCGTTGCCAAACGCAATGCGGGGTTAAAGCTTTTCCCTTCATTTTATTGGGTATCCCGTTCTCTGTCAAATTGAATATTATCGATTTTTCTCGGACTTCTCGTGTAAATCGATAATAATTACCTCCGAACCCACTTTTTTAATAGTCTGCCAAGGAATTACCAATAGGTCCCGATCTCGATCTCCTTTCGAGCCCCAAAACCCCGAAAAACCTCCTCGAGAAGCAAGGATAATCGATTCAACCGCTCCATTTAAGGAAATATCAAGATCCGCATCTCCCACTAAGCCCAATTTTGCCCCATCGTGCAAATTGATAATTTCTTTCCCAGCCAGATCACTTAACAGCATTCATTCACCTCCCCGACTTTCGTAATTTGAACCAAACCTTTAAAGCAAAAGGCTGTAAAATAGCTAATAATAATGAAAGAACGGCCAAAGGCTCAACGAAAAAAACCGAATCAGTCCACCAATTCTCCGGGATCTTCAAAAATGAGAATAATAGTTCAAGCGAGAGATAAATTCCCCCTGCGGTACCTACTAATTGACTTAAAGCAGTTGCCAGCTGATTTGATGGCGGATGTGATCGCCACATCAGCATGAACTTTCGCTCACGTACTGAAATTGCAGCGCCTATAACTAAAAGCACGACTCCAAGAGCTTGCATGTTCATCCCTCCTCATGGGGATTGTATGACTAGGCGACGTCCTCTAGAACATCTAGAAGAAAGATTGTTTCATCAATATAAAGGAAATAAAGAAACTTGGCTGACGCCCAAGACACGTCTTCGCAGTTGTTCGCCTTAGCGCTGGCGGCTGCCTAGTTAACCTTTATGCGTAGGCTATGGATGGCCAACTGTCCCAAAAGCCAAGGATGGCGAGAAGGGACCTGTGGAAAGTATTTAACGAAGTTATGGTTTCTGACAGTACAAAAAAGGGGCAGTTACTCTGTTTTCGGAGAATGAAAACAAAGTAACTGTCCCCTTTTTTATCATTTTTAAATTCCGGTAGAACCAAATCCGCCTGCTCCACGAAGCGTTTCCCCTAGTTCTGCAACTTCTTCCAGTAGCGCCCGAAATATTGGCATAAAAACCATTTGGGCAATACGATCTCCAGGGTTTATAGTAACCGGCAGCGATCCGAGGTTTTGAATCAATACTTGGATTTCTCCTCGATAATCAGAATCGATCACACCTACACCATTGGTTAACCCAATGCCGGAACGGCTCGCCAGACCGCTTCTTGCAAAAACTAACCCTACAAGATGTTGACTCGGAAGTTCAATGGCTATGCCCGTCGGAATCTTGAGATAGTCTCCAGGATTCAAGACGAGCTTTTCTTGAATACAAGCACATAAATCTAGGCCGGCAGATGCTGAGGTTGCGTAGGCAGGAAGAGTCGCATGAGACGAAAGCTTTTTAATTTTTACACTGATCGAATCAGTCATCGAAACCCCAACCTAATTTAATAATTAACTGAAATGAGCTCATCTTAATCATCCCAACCCGTCTTCTTCAATAAATCTGCTAACACTACTTCATGACCCGATGGACCTAACGTCATGATACTAATCTTATCTTTCTGCCAAAGGCGGCCAATTACCCGTATAACATCTTCTAAAGTCACCTTTTCAAGTTTTTCTACAACTTCTTCAGGGGAAAGTACCCGGTTATACGTCAATTCCGTCTTTCCTAACCGACTCATTCGACTGCTCACCGATTCCAGTCCAAGATATAACCCACCTTTGATTTGAGCTTTTGTTCTCTCCAGCTCATCTGTAGTGATACCTTCAGTCTGAATACTCTTGATTTCTTTTAAAATGCATTCTATAACTTCTTCGGTATTATTCGGACTTGTTCCTGCATAAACCGCAAACAATCCAGTATCCACATACGTGGAATGATAGGAATAAACAGAGTAAGCCAGTCCACGCTGTTCCCTAATTTCCTGAAATAGGCGAGAACTCAACCCTCCGCCTAAAACATTATTAAAAATATGCATAGCATGAATATCCTCATCATCCTGGCCTAAACCAGGAACACCGATGAGAATATGCATTTGTTCTGTCTCCTTCTTTTGGTAACGCTCTACCTGATAACCAACGGGTGTTTCTTCTAAAATCCGTCGGCCTCCTCTTCTAAACGTCCCAAATTGGGACGAAAGTTTCGCTACGATATCCTCATGTTTCACTTTACCCGCTACAGAAATCACGACATTGTCTGGAGCATAATGTTCTGAAAGAAACGTCATAATCTTTTCGCGATTTAAGGATCGGATGCTTTCCTCTGTACCCAAAATTGGTTTGCCTAGGGGATGATCATTCCAGACAAGTTCGGAAAAAATGTCATGAATCAGTTCATCGGGCGAATCCTCATACATCTTGATTTCTTCAATAACAACATTTTTCTCTTTTTCGATTTCTTTGTCATCAAAAAGCGAACAGAAAAACATGTCGCTTAGGACGTCAATTGCCAAATCCAGGTCTTCATCAAGAATTTTAGCATAGTAGCAGGTATATTCCTTGGTCGTAAAAGCATTAAGCTGTCCTCCGACCGCTTCAAGAGATTCCGCCAGGGCACGGGCGTTTCTATGTTCTGTTCCTTTAAAAAACATGTGCTCCATAAAGTGTGAGATTCCTTCATATCCTTCCCGTTCATCCCGGGATCCAGCTCCCACCCAGATTCCAATTGCCGCCGATCGCACATGCTCAATTTCTTCAGTAATAATCCTAACTCCATTAGGTAACACCATTTTCTGATACAACTAATTCACTCCTTTATTTCCCAAAAGGAAAGAAACTTATCAACGAACGATTCTTTACCACGTCACGTTCACTTAACAGGGGAACACTGTCTAGCTTTTGTTCTCCTAACCAAACTTCCCATCGACCCAACCTCTCTCCTGCTTTTATAGGGAGATCTCCAGTCTTTTCCCATACAATACGGGTTTGGAGTTTCAAATGTTCAGCTTTAGGAATGCTAATTTCTACAGGAGCTTCAATATAAGCAGAGATATGATCTTTAGACCCAGGAAATTCCGCAATGGTCTGTCCGGCATTTCCCAAGTGAACGGTTTCGGTATTTTCAAAGCCCCATTCCAATAATTTCTTAGCGTCTCCAAAACGATCTGGAGCATTTAGTACGACGACTAAAAGTTGACGTCCTTGTTTAGTAGCAGATGCAACAAGACATTTCCCTGCAGCAGTCGTCGTCCCAGTTTTAACACCGTCTGCGTAGGGATAATTCCATAGCAATTTGTTGGTGTTTCGTAAATCCATCAGTGAATCGGGCTCCAGGAAATGAATTTCAGTTTCTTTCTGCCGAGTAATCGAGGCAAATTGAGGGATGGATAATCCATGACGGGCCATAAGCGCGAGATCATAGGCCGTGGAATAATGATCTTTAAGAGGCAACCCATTGGTATTTCCGAAATGAGTGTTTTGGGCACCTAAGGCTAGAGCTTTACTATTCATTAATTGTACAAATTGTTCTTCGCTTCCGGCGATGTGTTCGGCAATCGCTACGCAGGCGTCATTTCCAGATTTAACTAAAGCTCCTGTGATTAGTTCATAAAGATTAATTTTCTCTCCCGGGTCAAGATGCAGAGTTGCTTCCCCAACATTGGCCGCTTTCTGGCTGACTGTAACTACTTCATCCGAGCTGCCGAGTTCTAAACCTAAAATCGCGGTCATTATTTTAGTGGTACTGGCAGGAGGGCGGCGTTTGTCCGCCTGCTTTCCAAAAAGAACATCCCCCGTCTCCACATCCATCAGTACAGCAGCATCTGCGCTAATTCTGTCTGGTCCTTGCTTTATATTTGTCAATTTAGGGTTTTTTTCGGTCTTAGCAGGTTTTACGGGACGCTTTGTTCGAGTGTTTTTAGCTGTTTGAACCGATTGAACTGTTTGACTTGATTTAGAAGCATATACAGGTTTTACTCCGCAAGAAGCGGAACATACGATACAAAGAAAGACGCAGCACCAAGCACGCGTCCACTTTTTACTGATCATCAAACCACCTCAACTTTACGTTTATCGTGAGGTAGTATCTCCGATCTGATCAAATGTTATTAGTGCATCGAGGGTTTGAAAGGCAAATCCCTCTCGTGTCAGTTGATTAAGAATAACTGGTAACGCTTTAACCGTATTTAGTTTAGGATGCATCAAGACAATTGCGCCATTTTTCTTCGGCTTGATGCCAAATCTCATAGCAGGGTTTATAATTCGTTGAGCGATAATCTCAGGAGTACTTTCAGCACGCCAGTCCACCGTATCGAGAGTCCATAAAATTGTTTGATAACCTAAGAGGCCCGCAGCTTTTAAACCGGAAGCCCCTTTTTCACCATAAGGCGGAGCGTAGAAGTGCGTTTTCCGTCCAATAATTCCCTGGATAATACTTTCAGTCTTTTTGATCTCCTCTTGATTGGCACCTACGGATAAATGATCTGGATGGGGATGGGAATAGCCATGATTTTCAATCTCATGACCTCGACTAGCTATTTGTTTCAACAGTTCCGGGTTTTTCTTGGCCCATCGGCCCGTGACAAAAAAAGTTGCCCGCGCCTGACCTTTATCCAAGGCATCTAGAATTGCCGGAATGTATTCTTCTCCCCAATCCACATTAATGGTCAGCGCCATAACTTTTTGATCCGTATTAATCTGTTCCATGGGTTTGGAAACCGTAGAACTTGAACGTACCATCCAGTGCTGAAATAAAAGACCAACAAGTAATAGAAAGAAAATCCCGCCTAACGAGAGTATTCGTCGCGAGATTTTTAAGTTAATGAACATTCGCTTCCCCCTTCCTAACCTTATGCTCAGAGGGGAACTCACAGACTGGTCATTCTAAAATAATTATTAAGTATTTTGGGCCTAACCCATTATTTTTTCCGTGGGCTTGCCATAGCTTCCTTTCGAGAAAGATTTAAACGCCCCTGCTTGTCAATAGCCGTAGCTTTAACCATAATTTCATCTCCAACTTTGACAACATCCTCAACCTTTTCTACTCGTTCCTGAGAAAGTTGAGAAATATGCACCAGTCCTTCTTTTCCACTAAGACCTAGAACTCCTGGAATGACCTCCACAAAGGCTCCGAAATCCATAACCCTGGTTACTTTTCCTTGATAGATTTTACCGATCTCGACCTCTTGAGTTAAAGCCTGAATAATTTTCAAGGCCTGATCTCCGCCTTCTCCATCCATTGAAGAAATAAAGACGCGGCCATCATCTTCGATATCAATTTTAACTCCTGTTTCGTCGATGATCTTTTTAATCGTTTTTCCGCCTGGTCCTATAACATCACGGATTTTATCCGGATGAATCGCTGCCGTAATAATTCTTGGCGCATAAACTGAAAGCTGAGGACGAGGTTTATCAAGAACAGCTAACATCTTCTCTAAGATGAAGAGCCGGCCGGCTTTGGCTTGAGTTAACCCTTGGGATAATACCTCACGTGAAACTCCTTTGATCTTGATATCCATTTGCAAAGCTGTGACTCCTTTGCTGGTACCGGCAACTTTGAAATCCATATCTCCAAAATGATCCTCTAATCCCTGAATATCCGTGAGAATTGCAAAATGGTCCCCTTCTTTAATTAAACCCATGGCGATCCCGGCAACCGGTGCGGTAATTGGAACACCTGCGTCCATAAGAGATAGGGTACTGCCACAAACAGATGCCATAGAACTTGATCCATTGGATTCTAACACTTCTGACACTAGGCGTATCGTGTAAGGAAACTCATTTTCGTCCGGCAGCACTGGAACAAGAGCTCTTTCAGCAAGTGCACCATGTCCGATTTCCCTTCGGCCTGGTCCGCGCATAGGGCGAGTCTCTCCTACGCTATACGGCGGGAAATTATAATGGTGTATGTACCGTTTGGAACGCTCTAGTCCCAACCCATCCAAAATCTGTTCATCACCTGCAGCGCCGAGCGTAGCTACCGTCAGTACTTGTGTCTGTCCCCGTGTAAAAAGACCTGAGCCATGGGTACGCGGCAAAATTCCCACTTCAACGCTGATCGGTCGCACTTCATTAATGGCTCGGCCATCTGGGCGAATATGTTCATCTGTAATCAATCTTCGGACGATCAAATGGACGGTATCCTCTAAAATCGTCTTGACAGCTTTCATATCTTCCGGAAACTCTTCTTCAAAGTATTTTAACGCGTCATCGGTGACTTCATCGATAGCCTTTTCTCGTGCTTTTTTCTCCTCGACACGAACTGCGGCATCTAATTTACTATAGGCATAAGTTCTAACAGCTTCGACGATCGTGTCGGGGATTTTATCAAATTGAACTTCGATTTTGTCTTTTGCCAATTCAAGAGACAAAGCTTCTTCTCGGTAGTCAGCGATAAACTTGGCGATCTTTTTGATTTCGGCGTGCCCAAACATAATAGCTTCTAACATTAATGGCTCAGGCACCTCTTGAGCACTCGCTTCCACCATCATGACAGCTTCTTCTGTCCCTGCCACAGTCAGCAACATCTGACTCTTAGCACTTTGATCAATCGTAGGATTAATAATAAACTCTTCTTCTACAAGTCCTACCGTAACAGCAGCAACAGGCCCCTCAAAAGGAATATTTGAGACCGCTAGAGCGGCTGATGCAGCATTAATGGCCGTGATATCTGTTGCACAGTCTTGATCAACAGACATGACCGTTGCTACCACTTGGACATCATTCCGAAATCCTTCAGGAAACAATGGTCGTATGGGACGATCTATTAGACGAGCTGACAGTGTAGCCTTTTCGCTGGCTCTGCCTTCACGTTTAATAAATCCACCTGGGATTTTGCCGGCTGCATACATACGTTCTTCAAACTCAACCGTTAATGGAAAAAAATCAATGCCTTCCCTAGGTGCTGCACTGCAAGTAGCAAACGCCGATACCACCGTATCTCCATAACGAAGAAAAATCGCTCCACCTGCTTGTTTACCAATTTTCCCAGTTTGGAAAGTCATAGTTCTCCCACCAACTGAGAGTGACTTCTCAAATACTTCCTGTTTCACAATGGAACCTCCTTAAAACTTTCAATCCTTCTTTTTCAACTTGTTTCCTCTTCGACATATTATTATTATTTCCTGCAAATTGCAAAAAAAACTCTCCTGAAGGCGAATATCCTTGATTATTCGTAATTACGATAAAAATCTACTCAAATTAGCTTAAAAAACTTAGCTGGTCACTGATGTCCAAGTGTCCTCGCAGCCAAAGATGACGAGAGGGACCTTCCAGAAAGTGTTCAACTGTAAGTTATACTTCCTTATTAGTGTAAAAAAGAAGTGGATCTGTTGATCCACTTCCACTGTGATTATATCTATTATTTTCTCAGGCCGAGTGCTGAAACAATATTACGATAACGATCAAAGTTAACGTTCTTAAGATAGTTTAATAATGCACGTCTGGAGCCAACCATTTTTAATAGTCCACGACGGGAATGGTGATCTTTTTTATGGGTTTTAAAATGTTCTGTCAGATAGGTAATACGTTCTGTTAGAAGAGCAATCTGCACTTCGGGCGACCCAGTATCACCTTCGTGTTGTGCATACTTAAGAATAATCTCTTGTTTTCTCTCAGGTGTCATCATGTTAGTTTTCCTCCAAAATTAGTATTCCCAACTGCCCAGCTCAACGTTGGAGCTTCGTATCAGCCGAGTCAGCGGGTCCCAGTAGGTTCTAAAATAGTATACATGGTATTAATGTTTTTGTAAAGTTTCCACAGATTTATCTCAGCCGAGTCTTAAGAAGAGTCTCAGCTCTTACTTTATCCGTTTTCAATTGCAGCAAAAGTTCATTAACATCGTTGAATTTACGTTCATCCCGCAAACGCTCTTCCATATGAATTGTTAACTCACGGCCATACAAATCGCCTGTAAACTCAAAAAAATGAACTTCAATACTCGTACCGTACATATCGTGAAATGTCGGTTTCATGCCAATGTTCATCATTCCCAAAACGCACGTATTGTCGATATTAGACCAAACTGCATAGACGCCACGTTTTGGAATGAGTACATCCTCCTGAGGGAGAATATTCGCTGTCGGATAGCCCAACAGCCGTCCTCGTTCTTCCCCATGAACCACAGGTCCGCTTAAACTTGGCGACCGACCAAGTAAAGAGCTTGCCAAAGGAATATCTCCCTGCAGCAGGGCTTTGCGAATACTGCTTGAGGAAATAACTCGCCCTCCGATCATTTGGGCCTGAAGAACGCTGACTCCAAATCCGTGGTGTTTTCCTAAAGACTGAATAAGTTCAGGGTTTCCCTTGCCATGAGCACCAAACGAATAGTTAAAGCCCACAACAACACGGACTACTCCTAGGGGAATAAGAATCTTCTCAACAAACTCTTCTGGAGACGTATTAGCCATCTCGCGTGTAAAGGGGATAAGAAAGACAGTATCCACCCCAATCTCCTCAAAATAACTCAATCGCTCTTGAGTCGTCGAAAGCAGCTCTATACCTCTTTCAGGATACAATAATTTTAACGGGTGTGGTTCAAAGATCAGAACACTTAGACCTACCCCTAAACGTTCGGCTTGTTTCAATCCATGCTCAAGCAAGCGGCGATGTCCAAGGTGTACTCCATCAAAATTTCCTAATGCCAACACGCAAGGTTCTTTATTGGTTGGCAAACTCGTTTTAACTTGCACGGATTTGACCTCCTAAATCATCCAATAACCTTATGCGGATAGAGAGAATCCTCCCGCCAAACCCCAATTCCGATTAACTCTTCGCCTTCAATTACCTGCACGTATGAGGTGAGAGCTTGAGCTGACGTTTTGACAAGTTCTCTCTTAGTAGATAACCCATGTCGAAAAGCTTGTGCCCGGGCGGCAGATAAATAGACCTTAGGAAGATCAATTCCAGCCGTTAACGGCAAAAGAAAGGGAAATGTTGACTTTAGGACCGCTTCCTCCATCTCTTCGAGTGTCCAACTTTCCTGAATCACAAACGGACCAGAACGAACACGCAGCAAATAAGACATAAAAGCTCCGCATCCTAAGGCCTGCCCAAGATCATGGCTCAATGTTCGGATATAAGTTCCTTTAGAACATTCAATATATAAAAGTGCCCTTGGAAACTCTTCCTCATACCAATTTTTTAGTTCAATCTTGTATATGGATATTTCACGTGACGTGCGCTCGATGGCAATTCCTTGCCGAGCATATTCGTATAAGTGTTTGCCATCTTTGCGAACCGCCGAGAACATCGGAGGTATCTGGGACACTCTGCCTTCAAACTTCATTAAGACTCGCTCTACATCTGCTTTACATAGGTTCGGGCGTTTAATTTGGATCGTTTCGCCAAAAGAATCCTGAGTATCCGTCATAATCCCAAAGGTCACTTCAGCAAGATAAGCCTTTCCCTGTTCAGTAATATATTCCGCCAGGCGAGTCCCTTTTCCTACACAAAGAGGCAGTACTCCTACGACTCCGGGATCCAGCGTCCCGGTATGACCAATCTTTTTCGTCTTTAGAGTTTTACGCATCCAAACAACAACATCCGAAGAGGTCATTCCCGGTGGTTTAAGGACGTTAATGATTCCGTCCAATCTCTAACCCCTCCTCAATGGCTCTGATGACACGTTGTTTAGCCTCTGCCAAGGAAACTTTTAGGGTACATCCTGCAGCACGCTTATGCCCTCCGCCACCAAACTGAACAGCAATCTCGTTGACATTCAGCCATAGGTTCGAACGAAGACCGCCCTTTATTTCTCGCGGTCCCACTTCTTTGAGCAGAACAGCCACCTCAACCCCTTCGATGCTCCGAGCGTGATTGACCAATCCTTCACTCAGTTCCTGCCCTGCACCACTTTTTTGAAAGTCTTCTGTCGTTAAGGTCATAATTGCTAACTGCCCCCCGGCACGAAGTTCCAAAGTGTTCAAAGCCGCTTGCAGCAACTTTATCTGAGCAAGAGGTTTTCGATCAAAGATATTATGATGGATAAACGCTAAATCGAGTCCCACCTCAATAAGTTCTGCTGTCAGGCGATGCGTGTTTGCCGTTGTGCTGCCGTATTGAAAACATCCCGAATCTGTCACAATAGCAGTATAGAGATTCGTAGCTATTTCACGATTAATCGTAACCCCCAGCTGTTTTATGAGGCTCAGAGCAACTTCAGCACAAGCACTCGCTTGATCATCAACCCAATTAAAGTGACCAAACAGTTGATTAGAAATATGATGATCTATATTTACAACAGTACTATCCATCAAATAATCTGGCGCTAATGATACCCGCTGCAAGTCCGTACAATCAACAAACACTAACGTTTGGGGTTTGGGATCTGGCAGAGATTGTTTAATTCGATCCGAACCCGGCAGAAAAGCCAATGCTGCAGGTACAAAGTCGGGATTAAAAAACGTCACCGTTTTTCCCATTAATTCCAAAGCCTGTCCAATTGCCAACATAGATCCTAAGCAATCGCCATCCGGTGAGACATGGGAGAAAAGCGCCACCGATGGCGCTTTTCTCAGGACTTCTATGATTTCTTCCGTCAACAAACGTTCATTCATGTGATTCATCCTTGTCTAAGTCATCTGAAACACCAACGTCACGCAACAACTTAGCAATATGTGCACCATGTTGGATCGAAGGATCGTTGACAAAAACAATGGCCGGTGCGTGTCTTAAACGTACGCGTTTTCCGATTTCGCTCCTGATAAAACCTGCAGCTCTATTAAGGGTGTCCAGAGACGCTTTTGCTTCCTCCTCGCTGCCCATGACACTAACATAAACTTTGGCATGGGCTAAATCATTAGCCACATCGACACTGGTCACGGTCACAAAGCCAATGCGAGGATCTTTGAGTTCTACCAAAATTAACTGAGAAATTTCTTCTTTAAGCGTTTCAGCCAAACGGTTAGGACGATGTTTTGACATAGGTATCCCTCCTGGGATTAACTATAATGTTCGTTTTACCTCTTCTAAGGCAAACGCTTCGATAATATCTCCTTCTTTGAGATCATTGTATTTCTCAATGCCAATTCCGCATTCGAAACCTTCAAGTACCTCTTTTACGTCATCTTTGAAGCGTCGCAGAGATTCCATTTCACCTTCATGATTCACGATGCCATCCCTTATAATGCGTACCTTCGCGGAGCGTGGAATTTTGCCTTCTGTAACCATACATCCTGCGACAGTTCCAGCCTTAGGCACTTTAAAGACTTGGCGGACCTCAGCTTTTCCGAGAACGACTTCCTTGAACGTCGGATCCAAGAGGCCAGTCATGGCCGCTTTAACATCTTCAATGGCATCATAGATAACTCGGTAAAACCGTAAGTCGACGCCTTCAAGGTCAGCAGTTGCCTTCATATTCGAATCCGCACGGACATTAAAGCCAATAATGATAGCGTTTGAGGCAGAAGCTAACATAATGTCATTTTCATTGATCGCACCGACACCACCATGAATCGGATTTACGCGAACCTCATCCGTGGAGAGCCGCAATAAGGATTGACGAAGTGCTTCTACTGATCCTTGGACATCTGCCTTAATGATAATATTCAGCTCTTTAATTTCGCCCTCTTTGATCTTGTCAAAAAGATCCTCCAAACTAACCTTACCAACGGTACGCTTTGATTCTTCCACTTTGCGCACTGCAGTTCGCGCTGAGGTGATTTGGCGGGCTAATTTTTCATCTGAAACTACTGAGAATGGCTCTCCTGCTTCAGGGACTTCTGAAAGGCCCTGAATTTCAACAGGCATAGCTGGACCAGCCTTTTTAACACGCCGTCCCTTGTCATCCACCATAGCTCGAATCCGGCCAAAAGCGCAGCCAGCTACAGCAACGTCTCCAACATTGAGTGTTCCTTTGGAAACAAGCACTGTTGCAATAGGTCCTTTTCCTTTATCCAACTCCGCTTCGATGACCGTTCCTGCAGCCGGACGATTAGGATTCGCTTTGAGATCGCGAACCTCAGCCACAAGTAATATCATCTCCAAAAGTTGTTCTATATTTACTTTTGATTTTGCAGACACGGGAACGGCGATGGTATCTCCGCCCCACTCTTCAACGACTAACCCATACTCTGTCAATTCTTGTTTGACTTTTTCGGGGGTAGCATTTTCCTTGTCAATTTTATTGATAGCTACGATAATAGGGACTTCGGCAGCTTTAGCATGATTAATCGCCTCAACGGTTTGAGGCATAATCCCATCATCAGCTGCCACCACAAGTACGGCTATATCTGTGACTTGAGCTCCCCGTGCACGCATGGCAGTAAAGGCCTCGTGTCCAGGTGTATCTAAAAAGGTTATCTTTTGGCCTTTAATTTCCACCTGATAAGCCCCAATATGCTGAGTAATCCCCCCAGCTTCAGAACTAGTAACATTCGTTGTCCGAATAGCATCCAGTAATGAGGTTTTCCCATGGTCAACATGCCCCATCACTGTCACGACAGGCGGACGGAAAGAGAGATCTTTCGGATCATCTTCAATCTCTTCAATGACCGCCAGAGACTTTTCAGCTTTGACCTCAACCGTAACTCCCATTTCATTGGCTAAAATGGTTGCTGTTTCTGAATCAAGCTCCTGATTGATAGTAGCCATAACTCCCAGGTTCATGAGATGCTTTATCAGTTCTCCGGCTTTACGGCTCATTTTAGCCGCTAGATCTTGGACGGAAATTGATTCCTGAATGACAATGTGTTTGGGCGTTGTATCTTTAACTTCTTTTTTAGGCTGCTTTTGGAAACGTTTATGCGGTGAACGAATTGCATTCTCCCGTTCCTTTTCCAGTTCGCGTTTTCGTTCATAAGCCTTATCTTGAGCCTTCTTGCTAGCGGGAGCTTGTCGTTTCACTTGCTCGGCGATCACTGGCGTTGTCGGAGCACTCGCACCGGCTCGCGGCGCCATACCAGAACGGGGACCTTGTGACTGCCCTTGGAAGCCAGATCGGGGAGTCTGGTTCTGTCCTTGATAACCAGGACGTGGACCTTGGGATTGCCCTTGGTAACCGGGACGCGGGCCTTGCGACTGCCCTTGATAGCCCGGACGTGGACCTTGCGGCTGACCTTGATAACCAGGGCGTGGGCCTTGAGATTGCCCTTGATAGCCGGGACGCGGGCCTTGTGACTGCCCTTGATAACCCGGACGTGGACCTTGCGACTGCCCTTGATAGCCCGGACGTGGGCCTTGCGGCTGCCCTTGATAGCCCGGACGCGGACCTTGTGACTGCCCTTGATAACCTGGTCGTGGACCTTGCGGCTGCCCTTGATAACCTGGTCGTGGACCTTGCGGCTGCCCTTGATAGCCCGGACGCGGGCCTTGTGACTGCCCTTGATAACCTGGTCGTGGACCTTGTGACTGCCCTTGATAACCTGGTCGTGGACCTTGCGACTGCCCTTGATAGCCCGGACGCGGGCCTTGTGACTGCCCTTGACTGGGGTATCCTGGACGTTGGCCTTGAAGGCCTGGGCGTGATCCTTGAGATTGTCCTTGAGTATTAGGGCGCGGTCCTTGTGGTTGGCCTTGAGAGGCTGGTCTCGGAGTTTGAGATTGTCCCTGCACACCTGAGCGTGGACCTTGTGGCTGACCTTGAGAAACTGGGCGTGGAGCTGGGGTCCGTCCTCCTGTACCTAAACGAGAGCCCTGGGGGCGTCCTTCTATTTCTTGACGAGGTTCTGAAGTCCGTCCTTCTTGAACTACTCCAGAGGTATTTGGCTTTATTTCTTCAGAATTTTTACGTTCAGTATGATCCAAATTTATCTCCTTTCCTTTCAGTTGATCCCTCAAACGATCTGCATCTTTTAGATCGACGGTACTCAAATGATTTTTAACATCTGTTCCCATAGCTAAGAGTCTTGTAATCACTTCTTTGCTGCTAAAGTTTAATTCCTTTGCCAATTCATGAACACGAATACTCATTTAACCACCCCCACATATTCGGCTCCCCATTACGCTCCAAGCATCAGCTCCTTGCTAGTAAAATAGCTTTTGCGAACCCTTGATCTAATATAAGAACTGCTGAACGCGGCGAAAGTCCTATACAATGTCCTATCTCTTGCTTAGTTCCAGTGATAACCACTGGCAGTTTTAAATCGTTCGCCCAAAGATCGTACTTCTTTTGCGCTCCAGGCGCGTCTTCGGCCAAGATGAGTAAATAACCCATTCTTTTTTTTAACAGTGCTTCAACTTGAGCATCCCCAGAGGCAACTTTGCCTGCTCGACGTGCGATTCCGATTAAAGAATGAATTTTTGAATTCACGGAGAAATCTTCCCTTCTAAATCTGCAAACACCTTAGGATCAACATCCACTTCAAACGCTTTCCTGAATCGGCGCTCTTTGACAGCTGTTTGAAAACAAGCTGGGTCAGAGCAGATGTATGCCCCGCGTCCATTCCTCTTACCGGTTGGATCGAGTTCAACAGTTCCCTCTGGGGTTCTTACGATTCTCAGAAGCTCTTTCTTAGGTTTCATTTGTTGACACCCCAAACACATCCGCATGGGAACTTTCCGTGTTTTCATATCTTCACCCTTTCCCTTTCTTTTTCTTCTCCTTTAGGTTTACTTTTTCGTTCACGTCATCGCTGGCCGCCCAATCTAGAACATCATTCATTTCTTCATCAGGCAGTTGCTCCATAGTTTCATCATCATACTCGTTTAAATCAGAAAATTTACTATCGTCATCTGTATAATCATCTAATGTCTGTCCATCCTCAACATATTCTTGTTCATCATACTCTTGATAATTATCAGTATTGGCAAGTTCATCATATTCCAAATACTCTTCATATTCATCGAAGTCCTCATAATTTTCATATCTTTCTTCAGTGCCTTCCGGGACTAGATTTAAAGCCACTGCTTGAGATTCGCTTTTAATATCGATCTTCCATCCCGTGAGTTTAGCGGCCAAGCGAGCATTTTGTCCTTCTTTGCCGATTGCCAGAGATAATTGATAGTCGGGAACGACAACAACTGCAATCTTCTCGCTGGTTTTCGGATAAACTCCCACTACTTTGGCGGGTGAAAGGGCGTTGGCCACGAATTCATGAGGATCGGTCGAAAAGTTTACAATATCAATTTTTTCCCCTTTTAACTCCGTGACGATGGTTTGAACCCTTGCTCCTTTCGGTCCGACACAAGCACCTACAGGATCTACGTTAGAATCGCGAGAAAAGACCGCAATCTTGGAACGGGCGCCTGCCTCCCGTGAAACTCCTTTAATTTCCACGACCCCATCGTGAATTTCAGGCACTTCAAGTTCGAAGAGGCGTTTAATCAAGCCCGGGTGGGTCCGAGACAACATAATTTGAGGTCCCTTGGTGGTTTTTTTAACTTCTACAACATATGTTTTTATCCGCTCAAAGGATTGGTATACCTCACCAGGAATTTGTTCTTGAGCAGGGAGTACTGCCTCAACCTTACCCAAGTCGACAATGACATTCTTCTGTTCGTATCGTTGAACAACTCCCGTGACGATATCCCCTTCGCGATTGACGTACTCATCGTAAATCATCCCTCGTTCGGCTTCTCTTATACGTTGTACGACAACTTGCTTAGCTGTTTGTGCGGCAATTCTCCCAAAGTCCCGAGGTGTTACTTCATATTCGACAATATCCTCAAGTTGATAGTTTGGATTAAGCTTCAGCGCATCTTCCAAACTAACTTGAGTTCGAGCATCTTCTACGTTCTCGACAATTGTTTTCCGAGCAAATACTTTGAACTCTCCAGTCAATCGATCAATAAGAACTCGAACGTTTTGTAACGATCCAAAGTTCTTCTTGTAGGCAGAAATAAGTGCTGCCTCAATTGCTTCGAACAAAATTTCCGCGGAGATTCCTCGTCCTTTTTCCAATTCGTGAAGAGCCTCGATGAAGTCCATATTCATTTTTCCATGTTCCTCCTTATTCTATTGTCCCAACAACCTCTAAAATTCTAATGCAAGGTGTGTTTTCTTCGCCAAGGCACGCGGAATTGAAACCCGATTATCTTCATGGTCTAAGACAATCTCATTATTTACTAAACCTACGAGTTTTCCAGTAAATTCATTATATCCTTGAAACAGGGTCGTTGTATGCACCGTAACCAACTTCCCTTGAAAACGGATGAAATCCTCGTCCTTCTTAAGGGGGCGTTCTAAACCTGGAGAAGATACCTCCAACATATAAGCCTGTGGAATAGGGTTTTTCTCGTCGAGCATGTCACTCACGGCATGACTCACCTCAGCACAATCATCCATATCCACACCCCCTTCTTTATCAATAAAGAGGCGTAGATACCAATGTGCACCTTCCTTTATGTACTCGACATCCACTAATTCAAGCCCTTTTTCTTTGACGTAAGGCTCGACCTGTGAACTAATTTGTTGTTCTAATCCATTACTCATGACATTCGCCCCTTTTTTATTCAAGAAGTAAAAAAACTTGGCTGGCACCAGAAAGCACTGTCTTCGCACTTGTTAGCCTTAGCGCTGGCGGCTGCCTAGTTACACTTATGCGCCGGTCATGGATGCCCAAGTGTCCCTGAAGCCAAGGATGGCGAGAAGGGAGCTGTTGAAAGTATTCAATGAAGTTATACTTTCTGACAGTATAAAAAATGTTCTCCGTATATTCTAACGAAGATGTTCGCGAGTTATACTTAGCTATGGTTTGAACAAACGAAGGAGCGGGCTAGTACCCACTCCTTTCCAGCAATCACTACAAATTTCCTTATATTAATATAGCATATCCCCAGAACATCTGCAACCGTAGAACTTTTGAAATTATAGCAAATTCAGCTCATACGTCTGCTCAACCAAATCTTTTCCCCAAGTCTGATTTTTATGCTCTGCCACTTTTCTGAAACCTTTTTTCATGTACATTTTAATTGCAGTTCTCTGATCTTCTGTAGTCTCCAGAAATACATTGTGGTATCCCTTTTCCCCGCAGTATTGAATGGCTTCATTCAGCAGCCTATTGCCAAAACTCATTCCTCTGAATTTTGGATGCAGGATGAACCATCTCAATTGAGCCTTTTTGTCCGCATGTCCGACGATGGCGATAGCACCAACGATTTTCCCATTTACTTCTGCAAACCAAAATCGATCCTTTTGTGAATCATAGTTTTGAAAAAAGTCATAGAACGTTTTACAGACATATCCTTCAAACACGTGATTATAACTGCATTCTTCAGCATATATCCAGCCATGCAGATGAATTAGATAGCCAACGTCTCCTGGTCTCAGCTCTGTACGAATGTTAAACTTATCTCCTGAAGCAATAGATTCCCCTGACAGAGCATTTTCGATCCTTTGCATACCCTCTAGAAGCTCATTTTGATTGTCCCCCTGCAATTGAACGATCATCTGATAAATTTGTTGATCCGATGATTCTTCTAATTTGGTAAGGATTTCTCTGCCTTGATCCGTTAAATACAAATGATACAATCGGCCATCCTCCGTGGACTTTATCCTGTAAGTGAGCCCTTGTTTTTCAAAATTTTTTATAATCCTGCTTAGATAGCCAGGGTCAATCTTTAGCTCCTCAATTAGCTTTTTGGAGGTACAATCATCTATTTGTCCAATTTCGTACAGGACACGAGCTTCTGACAGAGAAAAATCGCTGTTCAGCATATGTTTATCTAAAAGTCCTAGCATATTCGTGTAAAATCGGTTGAATCTGCGAATGCCGCGGACCAGAGGAATATGGTTAGTATTCATAGGATGCCTCCATTATTTATCATAATTTGCTTAATTATAATTAAAAACACTTGACAAAATCAAGTGTTTTTAATTGATTCTGTCAAGTATTTTTCCCTAAGACATCGCCTTAATCTTTTCCTCTGCCCAGGGATGCTTGAGTAAAAAGATCACTTAGAAATTGTTTGAGCGCTAAGAGATATAGCCTGTAATGCACTCGAAGAGGATTCCTCAAAATTATATAATGTAAAAAATGGAGGTCTATTCCCTTGTTTGGAAAAGACCTCCACGCGATTTAGCTCTATTTTCGTCGGATCGAGCTGGAAAAGTCCCCTACGATCTGCCGGAAGTTGGTCCGGAGTTAGAATGATAAAGCTTTCTCTATGATCTCTTTAACCTGCCCAGCGATCTCTTCTACAAAGACTAACTGTGTTTCTCCGCCTTTGCGCACTTTTAGCTCAACTTGTCCATTAGCGAGAGTCTTACTCCCAATGGTAATACGCAAAGGGTACCCAACCAAGTCAGCGTCCTTAAATTTCACACCGGCGCGTTCATCCCTGTCGTCCAAAATCACTTCAACTCCCAGGTTTTGAAGTTCCTGATAGAGTCTTTCCGTAGTTTCAACAACTTGGGCATCTTTGGTACTGACCGGAATAAGAATGCAATGATAAGGTGCAATCGGAATAGGCCAGATAATTCCCATCTCATCATAGTTTTGTTCAATTGCCGCTGCGATCGTTCGACTTACACCAACTCCGTAACAACCCATGACGCAGGGCTTTTCCACTCCGTTTTCGTCTGAAAAGGTGGCCCCAAGAGCTTTACTGTACTTTGTACCCAATTTGAAGACTTGACCCACTTCGATGCCCCGGGCTTCCTTGAGGGGAGTGCCGCAATTAGAACATGCTTCCCCTGGAACGATCATCCTTAGATCATAAACATGGTCAATCCGAAACTCTTTTTTCGGCACAATTCCGACAACGTGATAATGCTCTTTGTTAGCACCACACACGGCATTTTCCATTAAGGCAACTTCTTGATCGGCAATGACCATCAACGTTTCAGACACCTCAACAGGACCAACGGAACCCGGTCCACACCCTAACAATTGCTGAATCACCTCAGGAGAAGCAAGCTGCAAAGAAATAAAACCACCTAAGGCATTGTTTAGCTTGATCTCGTTTAACTCCCTGTCTCCTCGAAGGAGCACTAAGAAGATCTTATCATCCCCTTGATAAAGCAATGACTTCACAAAATGAGTCTTTGGCACTTTCAGAAAGTCTGAAGCCTCTTCAATCGTCTTCACATTGGGCGTATGAACCAACTGACGCTGATGTTCGCCACCCAAACTCTCGATAGCTTGAGGCTGGCATTCTGCTTTTTCTGCATTAGCCGCATAGTGACAATTCGGGCAATAAACGACTGAATTTTCGCCTGAATCGGCCAAAACCATAAATTCATGAGTACCACCAGTACCGCCGATGGCTCCCGCATCTGCTTCAACAGGACGATATGTTAAACCGCAACGAGAGAAAATCCGGCAATAGGCATCATACATTTTCCGGTAACTAATATCAAGACCTGCTTCATCTCGGTCGAAGGAATATAAATCTTTCATGACGAATTCCCTTCCGCGCATCAAACCAAAGCGCGGTCGCCGTTCATCACGATATTTATTCGTAATATGATAGAGGAGAAGCGGAAGTTGCTTATACGACCGAACTTCACTCCGTACGAGGTCAGTAATAATTTCTTCATGAGTTGGTCCTAAACAAAATTCTCTCTGATGCCGATCTTTTAAGCGAAACATCTCGTCGCCATAGACATCCCAGCGCCCACTTTCTTGCCATAATTCCGCGGGTTGCATGATTGGCATAAGAACCTCTTGACCGCCTTTATCATCCATCTCGTGACGAACAATCGTTTCAATTTTCTTTAAAACTCTCAATCCTAACGGTAAATAGGTATATATTCCCGCAGCAGTCTTTCGAATCAAGCCTGCTCGAAGCATTAGCTGGTGACTAATTATTTCAGCTTCAGCAGGAACCTCACGTAATGTTGGATTTAATAGTTGACTAACGCGCATTGTGCCCATTCCTTTCCTCTATGTAACAAGAAGTTAATCGTTATTGTTTCTTGTGTGCTAAAACGTATTTCTCGATTTCTTGGAGTAACGCCGGCAACAACTCTTCTTCACTTAAATTGGCGACAATTTCCCCTTTACGAAATAAAAGCCCCATTCCTTTGCCACCCGCAATACCAAAATCAGCTTCACGGGCTTCACCAGGGCCGTTGACGGCACACCCCATAACCGCAACTTTCAAGGGTTTGTCCAAAGGAGGGAGCCGTGAAAGGCGTTCATCCACCTTTTCAGCCAAGGCAGCCAAATCAACCTGAGTGCGCCCACAGGTCGGGCAACTAATTAGGTCGACACTTCGCTGTCTTAAGCCAAGAACACGCAGTATTTCTAAGGCAATGGGGATCTCATGGACGGGGTCACCTGTCAAGGATACCCGAATCGTATCTCCAATTCCTTCAGAAAGTAAAGCTCCAATTCCGATCGCCGATCGGACAACGCCTGAGCGAACCGTTCCCGCTTCAGTGACGCCTAAATGCAATGGATAATCAAAACACTCAGACATTTGGCGATAGGCCTGAAGCATCAAAGGAACAGAAGACGCCTTCAAAGAAACCTTAATTTTATCATAACCTTCGTCTTCCAACAATCGAATATGCCCAAGAGCGCTTTCAACCATTCCGACAGCCGTTGGGCCGCCATATTTATCTAAGAACTCTTTTTCCAAAGATCCTGCATTTACACCGATACGAATGGGGATCTGTTGTTCTTTTACAGCCTTCACAACCTCTTGAACTTTCCAGCGAGCCCCGATGTTTCCCGGGTTTAGACGCAAACCATGAATTCCTTGTTCTACGGCACGAAGTGCAAGGCGATAATCAAAATGAATATCAGCAATTACTGGGAGTGGGCTGGCAATCGCAATCGTTTTTAAGGCATTAGCCGCATCCATATCAAGGACTGCCAGACGCACAACCTCGCATCCGGCTGATGCCAAATTGTTGATCTGGGCCACTGTCTGTTCAACATTGCGAGTATCCGTATTCGTCATTGATTGTACGACGACAGGAGCTCCTCCGCCTATCACCACTGACCCCACTTGAACTGGCTTTGTTTTCTTTCTTTGTAACATCCTAACCTCCAGCGCTCTGCGTCTCAGCCAGCCTTAACAAAAAGGCGGAGGACATCTTTGTATGTAACGGCAATCATTAAGGCCATGAGCAAAACAAAACCCACTAAATGAATCATATTTTCCTTTTCCGGGTTTAATGGTTTTCCCCGTAATCCTTCGATTAACAAGAAAATTAGTCTGCTTCCGTCCAATGCCGGTATAGGGAATAAGTTTATAAGTCCTAACTGGATACTTAAAACCCCTGTTAAACCGAGCAGATTTGACAATCCTTCGTGAGCACCCTCACTGATTGTCTGGGCTATCATCACAGGGCCACCTACTTCGGCTGGTATTTTACCAGTTATCATCTGAATTAACGTCACTACGATGAATTTAGTAAAGTCCAAGGTTCGTTCGAGGCCGAACTGAGCGGACTGAAGTATCGAGGCATGCATATAAATGACTTCCGGGGCAATTCCTATCATCCCATATCCTGTTTGAGCATCTTTCTCTGTTTTTACAGGGATAACATGATGCTGCTTTCCATTGGCCCTTTCTACTGTAAGATTGAGCTGTTGGTTCGGCATGGCGTGAATGACTTCCGTCAGACGATTCCAATCCGGTGTCTGCTCTTGGTTCACTGCAATGATCTTATCCCCAGGCTGTATCCCTGCTGCTGCGGCAGGTTTTCCGCTGACAAGGGAACCGATTAAGTTACTGTTACTCTGTGAAGGCACTCCCAGATAAGCAAAAACACCAATAAATAAGATGATCGCTAAAACAAAATTCATCAATGGACCTGCAGCAATGGCTGCCATACGCTGCCATACAGGCTTGTTCATAAAGCTCTGTTTGTCATCTATGGGAGCAATGATCGTACGGCCATTTTCATCAACCTCTGCATCCATGCCATGGAGTTTGACAAACCCTCCTAAGGGGATGATCCGCCAGGCATAAAGAGTTTCCTTTCCTTGATAACCAAGGATTTTAGGTCCAAAACCAAAGCTAAACTCTATGACCCTAACCCCAATCCATTTGGCGATCATATAATGCCCTAGTTCATGAATCATAACCATACTTCCAAAAACGAAAATGATGGCGAGTACTGTAACCACATTTAACCCTCCTTCTAGTAGAAGTCCGAGGTTCGAGGTTCTAAGTACGAACCTGCTATTCAAACTGTCAAATATTGAACACTTGCTTGAAAATCGTTATTCACAGCCCTAATTTATATATCGAACCACAAACTTTCATGCTCCAATAGTTAAATGAGTTCCAAAGCGCGGTGTCGTGCCCAAGTGTCCGCATCGAGTATGCTTCCCAAATCCAGATGATCTAAAACATCATGTTCTGCACAAACCTCTGCTACAATTTCATGAATCTTTAAGTACGTTACTTTCTTTTGCAGAAATGCAGCAACCACAACTTCATTAGCAGCATTCATAACTGCAGGAAGCGTTCCGCCTCGTCGTCCCACTTGATAGGCTAAAGCCAATGCTGGAAATCCTTCAAAGTCAGGCTCATAAAATGTTAACGTTTTTCCCCGAAGATCAAGCCGTTCAAAGGGGTTTTTCCAGCGAGTAGGATAACTTAAGGCATATTGAATAGGTAAGCGCATATCCGTTTTCCCTAATTGAGCGAGGACCGAGCCATCACGATATTGCACCATCGAATGAACCACACTTTGGGGATGGATGAGAACTTCAATATTAGCATAATCCATTGCAAATAAATGATGAGCCTCTATGACTTCAAGGCCTTTGTTCATCATGGTCGCTGAATCGATCGTGATTTTAGCCCCCATGCTCCAGTTAGGATGACGCAATGCCTTTTCTAGGGTCACATTTGCTAACTCTTCTTTAGTCCAACCAAAAAAAGGGCCTCCAGAGGCAGTTAAGATGATGGTTTCAATAGTTTTAGGGTCTTCTTCAAGGCATTGAAAAATTGCCGAATGTTCGCTATCGACTGGTATAATAGGAGAATTCATAGTTCGAGCCTTTGCCATGACAAGTTCGCCGCCAGCGACCAGCGTTTCTTTGTTAGCTAACGCTATAGCTTTACCGGCGTCCAAGGCAGCAAGAGTCGGTTCTAAACCGATCCGTCCGGAAAGAGCCGTTACCACAGTATCAACATTTTGAGCAACAACAGCAGCGATCATCCCATCCATACCTTGCTCTACCTTAATCGGCAAATCAGTTAACCGCCCTCGAAGTTCTCGAGCTGCGCCTTCATCCATCATAACTACAGACTCTGGGCGTATCATCCTCGCCTGTTCTTCCATTAGCTTAACATTTTTGTCAGCCACTAAAGCATGTATTTTGAGGCGTCCTTCAGAATGCTGAACTACGTCTAACGTCTGACATCCAATTGACCCTGTTGATCCTAAAAGTGTTAGCGTTTTCAACTCAAACATCATCTTCTTCCTCTTATTACCTGTAGCCCGCAGAATACTTAAGATTACCTTTAATCTCTATGACCAAAAATCCCCACTTTTCGTAAAGCTTCGTAACTAATAACAATTCCTGGGCCTACTAAAATACCAACAACCCCTAACAATTCAAGCCCAACATACATGGATATCAGAGTGGGCAGAGGGTGCAGGCCCATCCCTTGAGACATGATCTTCGGCTCCAGAAATTGCCGAATCACTAAAGTAATGACCCACATGATAATTACCTGAAAAGCAGCTCCGAAAGAACCAAAAATCAGCAGCCCAATAATCCAGGGGCCAAATAAAATTCCTGTTCCCACAATGGGGACTGCATCCAGTATACCGGCCAAAACCCCCAGGGTTACTGCATAGCGATTTCCAATAATCAACAGTCCTATAATTGTCGTAAATGCCGTTACTGACATTAAAATAGCTAGGGCCCGTATATAACCAACAACGGCTGCCCCTAAGTCTTGACTGACAGCTTGAGCGCTGACATGCCAGCGGCGCGGAAACAAATTAGCGATAAAGCGCTTGACATTGGGATAACTTGAACTCATCATCAAAGTTGCCACAAGTGAAACAATCATAACAATAAAAACACGGGGCAAGGCGGTAAGAAAACCAAGCAGGAATAAGCTTCCAGATTTTGCCCAGTCTTGAAGCATTCTTGCCAAACTTTCTGTTGAAGAGGTCAAAGTACTTTGAATTTGTGGATTGACTGTAACATATTTTTCGACAGTATCAATTTGTCGCGTCACAAGATCCACGAAATATCCATAATTCGGGAGAGTAACGGCTAATTCAGACAACTCCGTATATAAACGAGCGACAATTAAGAAAACGAAAAGGCTTATTAGGGCAATCGCCAGGAGCAGTGTTAAAACAGACGCGTAAGAACGTCGTATTCGGATCGTTCTCATCAGTCTAACAACAACTGGTTCAAGCAAGAAGGCAAGAATAAGGGCTATCACGAAGGGTAAAAATGCGCTGAAGGCTCTCCCTAAAACATCTCCAAACACAGGCAAGAACACTTGAAAAAAATATGTAAAGATTTTCAAGAAGACAAGTATGCTCGTTGCTACTGCAAGTCTATTAATACTGGCCCATAAAGGATGTCTTTGGTCAATGCTCAAAAGATTTCACCTCATGATAACAAAATTACACCGTAATATACCAAAGGGAGGGCAAAAAGAAGGCTATCGAAACGATCTAAGATCCCCCCGTGTCCCGGGATAAGGTTTCCTGAATCTTTTATCCCTGCGGTCCGCTTTAGGGCTGATTCAAACAAATCACCTATTTGGGCACTAACGCCAATAATGATCCCTAACATAATATACGTAATTAACGATGTATCATGCACTAAGCGCCAAAACAATACAGCAACAATAATGCTTAAAAGTAATCCACCAAGTGAACCTTCCACAGTTTTCTTCGGACTAACCTGAGGGGCTAACAAATGGCGGCCAAATTGTCTCCCAGTAAGATATGCGCCCGTATCCGTGGCCCATACCAAAAAAAATGTCAGAAAGGTCCACTCAACCCCATGAGAAAGCTGACGGAGTAAGTATAAATGTGTTAGCAATACAACCGGATACAACACTGCCAATAAATTAAAACTTGCTTCAGCCAAGGGTGTTTTCGGGTAGGTCAAAGCAAGACGTCCAAGGGCTATAAGTAACCAGAATACAATCGCCGGAGTAATCCATTTGGGGCCGTAAATAAACACAATGATTAGCCAAACAACTGTTGCCACGGTTGTCAGCTTGTTCCAAACATTTAAGCCCATATGTTCGCCGATTTGCAAAAATTCACGCAACGCTAATAAGGCCAAAACAGCCGCTAAGAAAGCAGTATAGGGTCCACCCAAATACGTTAGACCCAAAAGTAGAGGAGCACCAACCAAAGCACTAATGGTTCTTTTAAACATCTCAATTCCTCAATTTGTATGTATTCCCCCAAATCGGCGGTCCCTATTCTGGTACACTTTAATCGCATCTAGCAAAGACTTCTGTCCAAAATCCGGCCAATACTCCTCAACAACGATGATTTCTGTATAAGCTAGCTGCCACAGTAAAAAATTGCTTAATCTCATTTCTCCAGAAGTCCTAATTAACAAATCCGGGTCGGGAAGTCCTCCCGTAAAAAGAAGATCACTAAAACATTTCTCATTGATCTCCTCGACTTGATGTTTACCGTCTAAGACATCTTTACTTATTTTCTTAACGGCATCGATGATCTCAGATCGTCCGCCATAATTTAAGGCGAGATTTAAAACTAATCCTGAATTATTCTTGGTTCGCTCTACAGCTCGTTCCAATTCGCGTTGGGCTTCCACAGGAAGATCTTTAAGGATTCCAATGGCTCGCACAACTACTTTATTTTGATGCAGCTCATCAAGTTCTTTTCTGAGATACTCGGTCAGCAACTTCATGAGTACACCCACTTCATCTTTGGGTCTGCTCCAATTTTCTGTAGAAAAGGCATAAACTGTCAGGACCTGAATTCCCAAATTTGAACAGGTCTTAACTATTTTCCGCAAAGCTTCAACGCCCGCGCGATGCCCCATAGACCGAGGGAGTGCTCTCTTCTGGGCCCATCGCCCATTCCCATCCATAATAATAGCAATATGCCGAGGGAGGCGGTCCACAGCAACCTGGTCTTGTAAATCATCTTTAGTTTGCTTCCAAGGTTTGAACCACATTATTCCACCCCATAGTAATATTTACGACAATAGCCTGCCGGGTTAACTAGAATCACATAGAGAGGTTAAAGACCCCCTTGACAATTAGGGGGTCGATGCTGACACACGTGAGAACTTTTCATGAGCAATAACAACGTCCACACGATCATCAAAGTCTCGGAGACGGACAACTCGATAGTCACCCCACGTTTCCATTCTACCACGTGGGTGAGTAATTTGAAAAGTATACGGTTTATTTAACGCTTCAAGATCCTTTTTTACTTCATCCCATCGCAATCCATACCAAGCAAGTGTCATACTTCGGTGATTTCGCTTTCCTTAACTTCCATCACATGTTCGATTTCCTTGATAATTTTATCCGTAATCTTCTGAACCTCATCTTGGGCCCGCTTAACCTCATCTTCCGATGCTTCATGATCTTTCTCTAATTTTTTTAATTTATCATTGACATCTCGACGCACGTTCCGAACAGCTACCCGGGCATCTTCAGCTTCTTTTTTAACTTTCTTGACCAATTCTGCTCTTCGTTGAGCAGTCAGTTGAGGGATCATCAGGCGAATGACTGTTCCATCGCTCGAGGGATTTAGTCCAAGATCAGATTTTAAAATGGCTTTTTCAATCGTCGGTAAAATTGTTCTGTCCCAAGGCTGAATGACCAGCATTCTTGGTTCTGGAGCCGAGACATTCGCCAACTGGTTAATAGGAGTAGGAGCACCATAGTATTCCACCATGACCTTGTCCAAGACGTTGGGATTTGCTCGGCCTGCACGTATGCTCGAATATTCTTTACGCAAGGCATCGACTCCCTTGTGCATTCGCTCTTCCGCGTCTTTAATCACCTCAGAGATCATTAACTATCCCTCCCAACATATGTTCCAATAGGTTCACCCATTACTACTCGACGAATATTACCTTCTTTAGTCAAATCGAAAACGATGACCGGAATATTATTATCCATACAAAGTGAGGTCGCCGTGGAATCCATAACGCCTAACCCTTTGCTGAGAACATCGAGATAACTTAGCTGATCGAATCTTTTGGCTTGATGGTTCTTAACAGGGTCGGAATCGTAAACTCCATCTACCTTTTTAGCCATTAAGATGACTTGAGCTTCAATCTCTGCTGCCCGCAGTGCGGCGGTTGTGTCGGTAGAGAAATAGGGATTTCCCGTACCCGCAGCAAAAATAACAATACGACCTTTCTCCATATGACGAATCGCTCGGCGGCGAATATAGGGTTCTGCGACTTGCCGCATTTCAATAGCCGACAGTACACGAGTGTCGGATCCTGCCTTCTCCAAAGCATCCTGCAAAGCGAGGGCATTCATAACTGTCGCCAGCATTCCCATGTAATCTGCTGTGGCACGATCCATTCCTTGAGCACTTCCTGCAATTCCGCGCCACAAATTTCCGCCGCCCACGACCAAGCAAACTTCTACTCCCATATCCCGTATTTCCGCTACTTGCTTAGCAACACTAACCAGCATATTATGTTCAAGGCCAAACCCCTGATTTCCTGCTAAAGCTTCTCCGCTGATTTTAAGAACGACTCGATCATATCGTGGTTTTTCCATGGATAACCTCCAACAATCCTATTTCAATACCTTAAAAGACTTACATTCGAAAAAGAGAACACCGGGGTGTTCTCTCGATAGATTTTCTAATAGTTATCGGCTTATTTCTTTCATAACTTCTGAAGCAAAATCATCTTGTCGTTTCTCAATGCCAGCACCTAACTCATAGCGTGTAAAACGACGAATAACAATGCGTTCTCCGATTTTAGCTGTTTTATCAAGAACCAAATCACGAATGCTCTTATCTGGATCTTTAACAAAAGCCTGATCCATTAAACATACTTCTTTATAAAATTTTTCAATTCGACCTTCAACCATTTTCTCAATAATCTTTTCTGGCTTTCCTTCGTTAAGAGCTTGAGCCTTTAGAATATCTCGTTCATGCTGCAGTACATCTGCCGGCACATCTTCTTTGTTGAGATATTGGGGGTTGGCAGCCGCAATATGCATGGCAACATCACGAACCAACAACTTGAATTCTTCTCCACGCGCCACAAAGTCAGTTTCACAGTTAACTTCAAGCAGTACTCCAATACGTCCCCCACCGTGAATGTAGGACTCGACGGTTCCTTCTGCTGCGATTCGTCCTTCCTTCTTGGCTGCAGCAGCTAATCCTTTCTCACGCAAAAAGTCACTTGCTTTAGCCATGTCACCATTGCATTCTGTTAAAGCTTTTTTACAATCCATCATTCCTGCGCCAGTTCGCTCCCGTAACTCTTTTACCAGCGCTGCAGTTATTTCTGCCATAGTCAACCCTCCGAATTCGATGTACAATGTTCAAACACTGTACCCAATATTTTTAATTAGAAGAACTTTGTGTTTACACAAAGTTCGAGGCGCGGTATTCGAACTTCGCGCCTCGAACTTCGAATTCAAATTTAACCTTCTGCTACTTCTCCAGCTTCTTCAACTTCATCTGCATTTCCTTGTTGTCCTTCGATGATAGCATCTGCCATTTTTGCAGTCAGCAACTTGACGGCACGGATAGCATCATCATTCGCTGGAATCACAACATCAATCTCGTCAGGGTCACAGTTTGTATCGACGATAGCGACAATTGGAATATTCAAACGGCGCGCTTCTGCCACCGCAATTCGCTCTTTACGAGGGTCTACAATAAATAGTGCATCCGGCAGTTTCTTCATATTCTTGATACCACCCAAGAAACGTTCCAGTTTCTCCATCTCATGGCGAAGTGCCGAAACTTCTTTCTTCGTGAGTACCTCAAAAACTCCTTCAGCCTCCATCCTTTCCAGAACACGCAAACGGTCTACCCGTTTTTGAATTGTTTGGAAGTTTGTCAGCATCCCTCCGAGCCATCGCTCATTGACAAAGTACATGCCACAACGTTCAGCTTCATCTTTGACAGATTCTTGGGCCTGCTTCTTAGTACCGACGAACAGCATAGTGCCCCCTTCGGTGGCAAGATTGCGAACAAAGTTATAAGCCTCATCTACTTTTTTCACAGTTTTTTGCAGGTCAATAATGTAGATCCCGTTACGCTCTGTGAAAATATAACGGGCCATTTTAGGATTCCAACGACGAGTTTGGTGTCCGAAATGAACACCTGCTTCCAACAATTGTTTCATAGAGATTACTGCCATTTTACCATACCCACTTTCTTTTGTTTTTTTCCTCCGCAGGTTCATCTTTGAATGTGCCTTACCCTAGTAAGGAACCAACGTTCAAATCCCGCTGCGTGTGTTATTAAATCACACTGGGAATAGATTAGCACAATATCAGTCTTTATGCAACGAATAACGTCTAAATTCCAGGATCTATTCCTGATTTCAGGCCTATGCCTTTGGCCAAGAAATCATTCGTTTAAACCTGAATAATTCTGCAGATTGGATCGTAAACTGTGTTGACGTATAAAATTCTCTAAATCACTCATAAGTTCTGGAAAGGGGAAATAAAATTCACTCATGTAATAGTAGATATCTCCTGTGCGAATTTGCGCAATTTCTTGCCCTTTCCCGTCAAAGTAAAAAGCTACTCGGCGTATGTCTTTCGGTTTCAGAACGTGCTCACCCAACAAAGAGCGAAAGATAATTTGTTGATCTTTGAATAAGACACGCTTGCTCTTCCCGATAACCCATAGTGCCAAGATGCCGAGCATAGAAACAATATAAATCCCAGCAAGTACTCTGAGTTCTATACTCGGCAGCTTAGTGAATAGATGGATGCACCCCAAAACAAACGGATATAGAATTAGAAAGAAGAGGCCAGGGATGACAAGCGGTCTCAGTTGGTAAATATATTCATGTTCATCCATGAAACTACCTCCAATCCGACGGCCTATTTTGGGCAGCCTATTTTGTATGTTTAATATGTTTATCTAACTCATCCAGTAAATAATCGTTTAGAACTCGAATATACGTTCCTTTCATACCAAGGGACTTCGATTCAATAACCCCAGCCGATTCAAATTTGCGCAGGGCATTGACAATAACCGAACGTGTAATTCCTACACGATCCGCGATTTTGCTGGCTACCAGCAACCCTTCTCCGCCACCTAATTCAGCAAAGATGTGTTCCACAGCTTCAAGCTCAGAGTATGACAAGGTCCCAACGGCAATTTGTACCGCTGCCTTTTTACGAGCTTCTTCTTCTGCGCGTTCCGCTTTCACCCTTAAAATTTCCATCCCGACAACTGTGGCACCGTATTCAGCAAGTACAAGATCCTCTTCTTTAAATTCTTCATCGTATTTTGCCAAAACGAGTGTCCCGACCCGTTCGCCCCCGCCTAAAATCGGTACGACTGTGGTCAGTTTATTGTTAAAATGGCAGGAAGTATTACAATCGAAGACACAACCGTTAGCAACTTGGGTCGTGTTTGTCTTTGTCTCACTAATCTTCATAAGACCTTCATTGTAACTTTCAGGGAAACGTTCGGAGTGCATGACAATATCGTCCATTGTTCCGCAGACGAAGTGATGCATAAAGCTATAACCTAAGATTTTTCCTCGTCGCCCCACAATATAACAATTGGCAATAATAGCCTGGCGGAGTACTTTAGCCATCTCTTCAAAATCGACCGGATTCCCAGCAGCGCGCTGAATCAACTTATTAATCGCTCTAGTTTTTTCTAATAATGTTTCCATAAGTTTCGGTACCCTCCTTTAACCTTCTTCATGTTGTACATTTACAAAATATAACGTGCCAAATCTTGATTTTGAATTACATTACCCAAACGATGCTGAACATATTCTCGATTAATGGTCACGGTATAGTCTTCGGGGAGTTCTGACGCTTCAAAGGACAATTCCTCCAATACTTTTTCGATAATCGTATGAAGGCGCCGAGCGCCAATATTTTCAGTGGTAGAATTCACTTTGTAGGCCACTTCAGCTAATTCTTCAATAGCATTCTCTGTAAAATCCACCTTTATCCCTTCTGTCCCCAACAAGGCGCTGTACTGCTTAATTAACGACGATTGGGGTTCAGTTAGAATGCGTTTGAAATCTGCAACGCTTAGAGACTCCAATTCTACCCGAATCGGAAATCTTCCCTGCAATTCCGGAATAAGATCGGAAGGCT
Organism: Desulfosporosinus paludis; assembly: GCF_045689965.1. Lineage (NCBI taxonomy): Bacteria > Bacillati > Bacillota > Clostridia > Eubacteriales > Desulfitobacteriaceae > Desulfosporosinus > Desulfosporosinus paludis. The sequence continues at coordinate 4,019,643 of NZ_CP144211.1, read as the reverse complement.
TGCTGAGATGAAAGGCTCCTGCAGCTATGAAGAGAATGTGATCTGTTTTAACAGGGCCATATTTTGTAACGACAGTCGACCCTTCAACAATAGGGAGAATATCACGCTGCACTCCTCCCCGCGATACGTCAGGACCGCTCGCCCCTTCCCGTCCGGCGATCTTGTCTATCTCATCGAGGAATACAATACCCTCATGCTCTGTTCTGCGAATAGCCTCTTGAACTGCTTCATCATGATCAATCAGGTTTTGTGTTTCTTCGTGAATTACGATCTTGCGTGCTTCTCGGACACTTACTTTCCTCTTCTTATGCCGTTTAGGGAGCATTCCCGAAACCATATCCTGAATATTAAGGCCCATTTCCATCATATTGTTGCCTAACATATCCGTAAGTGAGGCTGACTCTTCAACAGCAATCTCGATCACTTTCTCTTCGAGTTCCCCGCGCCGTAAGCGGTCGGCAACCAGTGAACGCTCTTTCTCAATCTCAGGAGTCACATCAACTTCCTTTTCAGACTCCGAAGACTGTCCGAACAACATTTGAAAGGGATTTGCTGAGGATTTTTCGGAATGTTTTACAGGAACTAAAAGCTCAATTAAGCGCCTCTCAGCATTGATCGCTGCCTGAGCTTGAACGGTATCGGCACGCTCAGCCTTGACCATGCGCAAGGCGATTTCGACTAAGTCTCGGATAATGGCCTCCACGTCCCGGCCTACATACCCGACTTCAGTGAACTTTGTTGCTTCGATCTTAATGAAAGGCGCGCGAACAAGCTTAGCTAACCGCCGAGCAATCTCTGTTTTACCTACACCTGTAGGTCCAATCATTAAGATGTTTTTAGGGATAATATCTTCTTGGAGTTGTTCAGGCAAACAAGAACGTCGATAACGGTTGCGTAAAGCAACAGCAACGGCGCGCTTACCTGCATCCTGTCCCACAATATATGAGTCTAACTCACGGACAATTTCACGAGGAGTCAAGCTTTCCATAGTATCACCTCCTATATCTCTTCAACATTAATTTGATCATTGGTGTAAACACAAATCCCGGCAGCTACAAGCATCGCTTCTCGTACAATTTCAACGGGTGATAGATTTGTATGCTTAACTAAGGCACGAGCGGCAGCTAAAGCATAGTTTCCCCGGACCCAATGGCGGCAACACCGTCGTCAGGCTCAATCACTTCACCTGATCCTGAAACAATCAAGAGATTTTGGGCATCTGCAACCAGAAGCAGCGCTTCAAGATTCCTGAGCATCTTATCAGTTCGCCATTCCTTGGCCAGTTCAACAGCAGCACGTTGCAAATTCCCATGATATTCTTCGAGTTTTTGTTCGAATTTATCAAAAAGTGTAAATGCATCCGCTACAGATCCCGCGAATCCAGTAATTACCTTACCATGAAACAAGCGGCGTACTTTCCGGGCTTTATGTTTCATCACAGTGGCCTGCCCAAAGGTCACTTGTCCATCCCCCGCAATGGCTACGTGTTCCCCTCTCTTCACTGCGACTATCGTCGTTGCATGAAACAATGATAACCCCTCCTTAATGCAGTTTACTAGGGCATTTTCTGCGTGTCAAGCTCAATTGTAGACAATTTATAACTTTTTGTGAAAATTCACTATCCTCAGGGGTTTGCTGCCCTTTTCGCTCTGGGATGCGCCTTCCCGTAAACATTTTTTAAACGTTCCCGAGTTAAGTGAGTGTAAATTTGGGTTGACGACAATTTCTGATGTCCTAGCAGCTCTTGAACACTTCTTAAGTCTGCTCCCCCATCTAATAGATGGGTGGCAAAAGAATGCCGAAGCATGTGTGGATTGACATGCTGTTCCAGAGAGACTCTCGTCACTAGTTTATCCAAAATGCGTCGAACTGATCGATCAGACAAACGAGTTCCTTGATAATTTAATAACAGAGCTTCATTGGCATCGACACGCATCTTGAGGTAGCCTTCAATAGCTCGACGAGCATAATTTGTAATAGGTACTACCCTTTCTTTGCTTCCTTTTCCCAGAACTCTGAGTAATCCACTGTCTAAATCCAGACTCTCTCGGTTTAAGCTGACCAGTTCGCTGACTCTTAGACCTGAGCCGTAAAGAAGTTCCAGGATCACTTGATCTCGAGAACCTAAGAGTTGGGTACAATCCGAGGCCCTCAGCAACCCCTCGACTTGGTCCAGATAGAGAAAATGCGGAAGTTTTCTCCCCACTTTCGGACTAGCAATTCTCTGGATTGGATTGAGAAGGAGGATTTCCTTGCGACATAAGAACTTAAATAAGGACCTAAGTGCAGCAAGCTTACGGGCCATACTTTTGCGCGATAATCCATGGTCCGTCAATATCCCTAGAAAACTTCGAACAATATAAACGTCAATTTGATCGACTTCAAGAGTTTCGGGTTCTTGACCGAGCTCCTGAGCCGCAAAACGAAAAAATTGCCCCAGGTCGGTTTGATAAGCCGCAACGGTATGTTCTGAGCGGTTTTGGGAATATTGATAACCCGCGAATAAACTTAAGGCCTCATCGGCTAGCACTCTGCTTACCTCCCTAAATTCTCTTGTGAACAGAATTCAGTCAAAACCTCTAAGGAACGTTGGGAAATCTTAGCGTTCTTTTCCCGCTTATCTCGTATTCTCTCATTCAACGGCGGCAAAAGGCCAAAGTTAATATTCATCGGCTGAAAACTCTGACTGGGTGAGCCCTCCAAATGCCGGGCTAATCCCCCTAACGTTGTCTCAGTTGGGAACACGAGTGGTTCCATCTGATGAAGGCTCCGCCAAGCGTTAAGGCCCGCTAGAAGACCACTTGCTGCCGATTCTACATACCCTTCCACTCCTGTCATTTGTCCTGCGAAGAAAAGTGATGGTTTTCGGGCAAAACTAAAATCCGCCTTAAGGACTTTAGGAGCATTCAAAAAGGTATTGCGATGCATCACTCCAAAACGGGCAAACTCCGCTCGTTCCAAGCCAGGGATTAAAGAAAACACTCGTTTCTGTTCACCCCATTTTAAATGAGTTTGAAAGCCGACGAGATTAAAAAGGGTTCCTGATTGATTCTCTTTACGAAGTTGAACGACCGCAAAAGGCTTTTTCCCTGTTCGAGGATCCTGTAAGCCCACGGGTTTGAGCGGCCCAAAGGTTAAGGTCTGGATTCCTCGTTTAGCCATCACTTCAATAGGTAGGCATCCCTCAAAAACATCGCCTTGTTCAAAGCCCTGAATTTCAGCTGTTTCAGCATTTGTCAATGCTTGATAAAAAACCTCATACTCTTCCTTGGACAACGGACAGTTCAAATAATCCGCTTCACCCTTATCATACCTCGATGCCCAAAAGGCTTTATCTAAATCGATAGATTCATAGGTTACGATAGGTGCCGCCGCATCATAAAAAGAAAGGGCTTCCTCGCCGGTTATCCGTAAAATATCCTTGGCTAAATCCTCCGAGGTTAATGGTCCGCTGGCTACTATCGTGATTCCATCTTCCGGTAAGAAATGTACCTCTTCTCTATGGATCGTAACATTGGGATGTTCCTCCAACCGTCGCGTGATCTCACCGGAAAATAAGTTACGGTCTACAGCCAAGGCTCCTCCGGCAGGCACCATTGTATGATCCGCCGCCCTCATAATTAAGGAATCTAAGCGCCGCATTTCTTCTTTTAATAAGCCTACGGCATTCTCCAACCCCGCTGCTCGCAGAGAATTGCTGCAAACTAATTCCGCGAACCATTCCGTATGATGGGCAGGGGTGAATTTAGTGGGCCTCATCTCATATAAATCGACGTTCACACCGCGTTTGGCCAGTTGCCAAGCAGCTTCTGCACCTGCAAGACCCGCACCGATAACGGTAACATTCTGCATATATAGTCTCTCCTATTCCGTTAGAAGATAGTTTACCCCAAATCTTCTTCAATTACCTTTGTAAATCGGCACTCTGGGTTTGTACATACATGTTTTTTCTGACGCTTGGAGGATTTTATGACCATCATCTGCTGGCATTCAGGGCAAGGCTCCGGAGCCGGCATTTCCCAAGACACAAAATCACACTCTGGATAGGCACTGCATCCAAAAAATTTGCGGCCCTTCTTAGAGCGGCGAATCACAAGAGGGTTGGCACATTTAGGACAATTAGAACCCACTTGCTCTAAGAGTGGTTTAGTGTTTCTACACTCAGGAAAACCAGGGCAAGCCAAGAATTTACCATAACGCCCCATCTTAATGACCATATTCTGCCCACAATTCTCGCATAGTTCTTCCGAAACCTGATCCTCAATCTTAACTTTGCCGATTCTCTCCTCGGCAAGGGCCAGCGTCTCGGAGAAAGGAAGATAATACTCTTTAATGACAGATTTCCAAGGAACATTGCCTTCCTCGACAAGATCGAGCTTTCCTTCTAAATTCGCCGTAAACTCTAGATTTACAATATCGGGGAAATGTTCTTTAAGCAAGGAAATCACAATGTCCCCTAATTCTGTGGGGATTAATTGCTTCTCTTCTTTTACAACATAACCCCGGGTTTGAATGGTTTCTATAGTTGGAGCGTAGGTGCTGGGCCTTCCAATGCCCTCCTCTTCTAATTTTCGTACCAGAGAAGCCTCAGTATATCGTGGTGGAGGCTCCGTAAAGTGCTGCTTCTCCTGCATTTTAATCAACTGTAACATTTCCCCTTGAGATACTGAAAGTGTCAGTGAGCTTTGCTCATCATCAAGAGGTTCTCCCTCGTCTTTGCCCTCCTCATAAACTGCCAGAAATCCGGCAAAACGGATGGTCGAGGTATTCGCCCGAAATAAAGCATCCCCCACGCCAATGTCAACAGTCAAGGTATCCATAATAGCGACGCTCATTTGACTGGCAATAAAACGTTCCCAAATCAAGCGATATAAACGCAATTGATCACGGGTTAAAATTCCTTTCAATAAATCTGGAGTACGCAAAGCCACAGTAGGACGGATCGCCTCATGAGCTTCTTGTGACCGGCCTTTATTGGCAAACTGACGGGGTTCTGGGGGATAATAGTCATTGCCATAATGCGCTGCAATCCATTCCTTTGCCTCTGCTTGGGCGACATCGGCTACTTTTACTGAATCAGTACGCATATAGGTAATTAGACCAACAGTACCTTCTTTCCCTAAATCAAGTCCCTCATAGAGTTGCTGAGCTAACATCATCGTGCGCTTCGGTGAAAACCCTAATTTACGATGAGCTTCTTGCTGCAAACTGCTGGTTGTGAATGGAGGTGCAGGCTGTTTTTTCTTCTCTCTGGAACGAACATCTGTAACTTGAAAATCTTTCCCCTGAATATCGTTTAAGACCATTTCCATTTCTGCTTTCGAGGAAATGGATACCTTTTGCCCTGTTTTTTTCAGTAGTTTGGCTTCAAATCTGCCGCCTTGAGACTCAAGGTTAGCCGTTAAGCTCCAGTATTCTTCTGATACGAAAGACCGAATCTGCTCTTCACGATCATCAATAAGTCTTACCGCCACGGATTGAACTCTGCCGGCACTCAAACCCTTCTTGATTTTTCTCCAGAGCAACGGACTTAACTGGTAGCCAACTAATCTATCTAAAACTCGACGGGCTTGCTGGGCATCTACGCGATTCATATCAAGTTCACGCGGATGCTTAATTGCCGCCTGAATCGCAGATTTGGTAATCTCATGGAATTCAATTCGATTTTGGTCGCCCTGATCTAGCCCCAGAAGATAGGAAAGATGCCAAGCAATCGCTTCTCCTTCACGGTCGGGGTCAGAAGCCAAGAAGACTTTATCTGCTCCTTTTGCCGCCGTACGCAAATCTTTAATCAAATCTCCTCGTCCCCGGATAGCAATATATTTAGGTTCAAAGTCATGCTCCAGATCCACTCCCAACTGGCTTTTAGGTAAATCGCGCAAATGCCCCATGGAAGCTTTTACGGTGTAACGATTTCCTAAAAATTTGCTGATCGATTTAGCCTTGGCCGGAGATTCTACAATTACAAGCGTTTTCGACATAATTTCACCTCAAAACAAACTTAAAAAATCCTATTCAGATCTCTGTGACCGTTTCGAATTACTAATACTTTGATTATTTCAATTTCTCTTATTCTTTCCATCCGCTTGATTATCGCCGCCAAAACTTTTATATTGTATCTTTGACAGATGAACCCCTCGATAATCAGCGGAACTTATCTCCAAATTGGATTCTTCTAAGCATATCGTTTAATGCGGGTAAAACTAATGCCTATCTTAACGCCTTTTTCCTCGTATGTCTAGCACTCTCTTGCCAATATGTAATGTTGTCCTGGCAATTGTTTGATTTTTCCCCCTAATTGCAATTCCAATAAAGCTAGTGACAAGGCAGCTACGGACAAGGTCGAGTGCACAGCAAGTTGATCAATATGAAGAGGAACATCGCTTAATTGTTGAAGAACTAACGTATGATCATTGTTCTCGAGAAGTTGGGTTCGGGGCGACGGTTGATTGTCAGAAAATAGCCTGTACTTTTGCTTAGAACCAAGCGGTAATTCATTCCAGATGTCTTCAAACCCAGCAGCAATTTTGGCGCCTTGCCGCAACAAGCCGTGGGGACCCCGACTTTGTGGACTAAAGATCGGCCCAGGGACTGCAAAAACTTCCCGCCCTTGCTCTAAGGCAAAGTCTACGGTTATCATTGCTCCACTTTTTTCCGCAGCTTCAACAACGACAACTCCTTGCGAACACCCACTGATCAAACGATTACGCGCCGGAAAGTTCGCAGCCAGAGGCGGAGTGCCTGGGGGAACTCACTAATGACTGCACCTTTTTCAATAATTTGTTCAGCCAGGCGACTATTCTCCCGAGGATAAATCTGATCAAGACCGCATCCCAAAAAGGCCCAGGTAACTCCTCCGCCCTCAAGGGCTCCTTGATGGGCTGCCGTATCAATTCCCCGGGCTAGTCCGCTGGCGACAACCATTCCTTGTAATGCTGCCTCTCGGGCTAACATACGTGCCGAAGCTTTACCATAAGAGGTTGCTTGTCTTGATCCAACAATTGCCAAAACCTCAATACTACCTTTAAGGCTGCCACGATAATAAAGTAGAGGAGGAGCATCTGCCAACTCAATTAACAGAGGGGGATAATTGGGTTCACGGGGAGTGATCAACTTGATTCCCTGATCTTGAAGATCCGCTCCTATCTTATAAGGGTCGATCGTTTTTCTGCTCCTTAGAACTTCACTAATCCATTTTCCCTGAGGCCTTATTGGAGAATAAGCGCTTTGGGCAGCTTCCCAGGCTTGAACTGCACTTCCAAAGAAAGCAATGAGTTGCCGCAAATGCTGACTTCCTACTCCTTTTATCGTATGGAATGCCGCCCGAAACAGTTTCTCCTTGTCATGTTCCATGCCAAGCCCCCCCTTTGCCCACCTTTTCGGGACTTAAGAACATATCTCCTGCATAAAATTATGTTGAATTTAATTGTTTCAGGTAAAATAATGCAGGATTGGCGAGAAATTGTTATTATTATTCATAATTACGCTAAGCTCTCCGACTTTTTTAGTCGATCTTGAAACGAACGCAAATGAAAATCATTAGGATCTACTCCTTGTACAACTTCGTCCCAAAGCAGAGGTGTGGAGATATGGCCCATTTGTGTATTTAAGAGGTACTGTTGGTTATGCTCCCTTCGCGCGTCGGGAGGCTCGTTTCCTTGGAGTTAACGTAGATTTAGGCTTGTCTTCTTGAAGTTGATCGGAATCGGCCTCACTCTCATTCTCATTAAGGTCAAACGTTGATTTCTTAGGTTCTATTTTCCCTTTTTCCTGTTCGGTTATCGCAATACTAGCCCGCAGAGCTTCCATCAAATCAACCACTTGACCGCCTTTTGCAGGAGCTTCCACTTTAAAGCTTTCCCCTGCCACTTTGCTTTCAATCATCTCCGCCATTTGTTCATGTAGCTCATCGCGGTATTTTTCCGGTTCAAAGGGATGCGCCAAATTATCAATTAATTGGCGAGCCATAGTCAATTCAGTTTCCGTTGGCACAATTCGATCCCAGACTAAATCCATATGGCGTATTTCCTTTGGGTAATGCATAGTTTCCAGAACTAGTCCATCCTCAAAGACTCTCAGACACGCTAAATGCTGTTTAGAACGCATCGTGATACGAGCTAAGGCTACCTTTCCGCTTTCCTCCATAGCTTTACTCAGCAGGCGATAGGCCTTTTGGGCAGCCTCTTCAGGGGAGAGATAATACGATTTTTCATAATATATGGGATCAATCTCGTTTAAATTAATAAAATCCAGAATATCAATCGAGCGGCTCATGGGTTGTTCCAGAGAAGCAAGGTCCTCGTCCTCAAGAATTACATAGCGATCCTTTTCGTATTCATATCCTTTCACTAAATCAGCCATATCCACTTCTTGATCACAATGAGGGCATTTTTTAATCGATCGAATCCGCTGTTGACATTCTTTATGCAGATAATTAAATTTAAACTCTTGTGACTCCGTTGCCGCGTGCATTTTCACTGGAACATTTACTAAGCCGAAACTAATGGAACCTTTCCATAATGTATGCATTTTAAACACCTCCTCGACTTAGTGTGAACCGCAAAGGATGGATTAATGCAATCATAATCTTAGAGAACTGAGTATTAAAATAAAAAAACTCTGCTCATTGTATGAACAAAGTTAGATAGTGTTTTTGCTATTTGCAAATAATCATTCGACAAGACACTTTCCTTATAAATCTGAACTGCCAACGCGTTTAAGCGCCCCGACAACGACACTCGCTAAGACAGCATAGTCCTCAGTGGGTAAAATCGAAGAAGCTGAAGAGTCAAACAAGATGTTTCCAGAAGCCGGGAACTCATCATCAGCTCTCCATAATATCAATGTTACCGGAACACGAGGGAAAATCCTAACAGTAACCCCCACATCTCCGAGTCCATTCGACAGTCCCCCCAGACGAGCAGCTGCTTCGAGTAGCCTATTTAAGTCTGAGCCAAAACTCCGCACGAGTGGATCAATCGCCCGATGGGTAAACGGCTGAATGTAGATGCTTCCTCCAGGTAGTTCTTTAAAAGAAATTAGTTGTCCCGTTTCAGCAGTTTCTGTAAGATTTATTAAGTAATGAAGAATTAATATCTGAGTAAAAACGGGCAATTCATCCTTTGATGTTGCTGACCGGAAATTTCCGCCAGGATAATCTACGTAGTAATGTCCACCTAAAAAATTAATAAAAATTGTATTACCCTCAATAGGAAACCCTGAGCAACGAGCCACATCTTCTAAAGAACAGGCTCGAAATTTTTCCAAAGCCACCTGATGCGCCGCAGCATAATTCACCAAACTCTTTCCCCTCTTCCTTACCCCCAAACAGGGGCTCTGATTTCCGTTCAGCCCACCGATTGATAGGTCTGTTGTAAAAGTAAGGCGTCCTCCTCTAAGTTAGGACTTTCACAAATCGCTAACCCTTCTACCCCGAAAGAATGACAAGCTTTCATAAGCTCTTCAAATTTTAGGTCAGATTCTTTAAGAACAAGATGTCGTTTCTCGCCCTTTGCACCATATTCAATGCCCGAAATATGGAAATGCACATTTTTCACCCAACGGTCTCCCAGTCTGTTGGCCGTTACGAAAAGAATTTGGCAAAACTCATCATAAGAATTAAACCGACCATTTGTCCGGGCATGAAGATGACTAAAATCAATGCAAGGCAATACTCCTGGGACTTCCTGAGCAATTCGAATGGTTTGCTCCAAATCTCCAAATTGAGTCCCTTTTCCCGTCGTTTCTGGGCGGAGTATTACATCATTTCCTTCCGCATCGAGAATCTCACGGGTAATCGTAAGTTCCCTAACAACTCTGGCTAAGACTACATCTGAAGAATCCTCATGATTGAAGGCCGGATGAAAAATAACACTCCGGACACCGAGTAGTTTAGAAATGCGCGCAGTATGAATAATTCGATCACGACTTGCAGCAATCTTTTCCGGTTCACGAGAATTGAGATTAATATAATAAGGGCCATGACAGCTTAAAGCTATCCCTTCCTCCTTAGCCACAGCGCCAACTTTTCTTGCTTTCTCTTCTCCCATCCTCACTCCTTGTACAAATTCTAGCTCCATGGCATCGAGCTTTAGCTCATGAATTCGGCGAACTCCGCCTTCACTGGATCGATCGGCTGAAGATAAGGGGACACCAGCCGTTCCAAATAATAATGGCAAAACATTCACTCCAGTTGTTATTTTTTCTCACATTATATCTTTTTTCTACTTAAAAGCCAACGTTCTGTTCAATCAGGACGGTTCAAAAAACTTACTCGAAAATATCTTTTTCCCGATTTTCCCAGAACATTAAAGTTTTAGTTACATAGCTTTTTTTAAAAAACATATACTAAGATTACTTTCATCAAAACAGAATTGTTGAAAGAAACTACCACTCGAAGGGAGGATTCCACATGTCAAGACGACGTAATCGAAATAGCATCATGTCTTATGAACTTAAAGAACAGATCGCTCAAGAATTAGGTTTTGCTGGGACCCTTCATCAGGAAGGTTTTGGAGGGGTTTCTTCAAGAGACTGTGGAAATATGGTGAAGATGGCTATTGAATTAGCTGAACGTAATTTGCCCAAAAATAATATGACTTAATAATCTTTTTCCTTCTTATAATAAGATTAGATATCATATGTCAGCCCCCTATCATTCAACATGATATGTGGGTTGTTTTTTTTATTCCTGAACCCCATTTTTGTTGATTGTCTCCTTTTTATGGGCTGCGGTAATATAGCATAGCCCATACCCTAATATTGAAAATAAAGAAGCTGTTACAAAAAAGTTAAAGCTCATCGGAACACCCTCCCTCTGATTTAATTGTTGAACTATCATTGTCCCATTAATAAGTCATCCTGAAAATGACAATCACGATTTACTGCCGGACATAACTTTGGCACCATAAGCGAGGAACGCTTTCTCCCAGTTATCGACATAAGACCCAGTAGCCCATTCCGCCATAATAGCAGTCTCTCCATCCTTCATTTCAAGTTTAAGCAAAGGCTCGCTATCTAATTGATCAGTACTAATACCATAAACATACAGTCTCGTTTTCGTAATAACCAGAGCGATATCCCGATTCGGTGAAGTAAAAGCATCCAGTGCATCCGGTACTCTGTCAATAATGTTTTGCCAGTTAAGACATAAGGTGTCATAATAAATCAGTTTAGTGGGTGGAATCAAATTGACGTTATAATCCATATAGTTGGCGGTACCTTCGTTTAAATAATTAATTCTTCCCTGAAGATACCAATGCCCATTCTTACGAGTGATTCCAAAATTCTCCTCAAAATTATCTTCATCAATCGGTGTAAATCCTTCATTGCTTAATGCCCGGCGTGCTAAGACCCTAGATTTGTTATAGGCACTAAAACCACTGTCCTCTAACAGGTCCGAGGCCTTGATTCCCGCCTGTGCCGAGATTTTATCTACCGGCAAGACCTGTAGTTGATTAATACCATTGATATCGTTTTCAATAGCTACATAATCATTCCCTACATAATCGATGATTCTCTTATGAGTCCCTGTTTGAGCTTTTAGTTGATTTTCCTCCAAGCCTCTCGATTGAAGTTTTGAAATCTTAGTAGTTACATCGTGAGCAGATAATTCATCATCTTCTTCCGCTCCGCTCAGCAGATTGTGTACCTGTAGCTCCCAAAATCCACTGCTGCGCGGAAAAAAAATATTATTGCATATTAAAACCTGGTGAAGTTGTTTGTTGTCCGCTGCCAACCATAACGTCTGATACGCAACCTTATCTTTTTCCCGCACTTTCAACCCTAACAAGACGCCGGACGTTCCTGCCCTGCCTTGGTTCTTGATATCCAAAACATTAGGGTTTATATCATCTGAAAAATGGTCCGCCTGTTCAGAAACTTTTTGAAGGAGCAGCACATCATTTTGGACAAAAGCTATAATCTTTGAATCGTTGATTTTCATGAATTCTCCCAGGAAGTTTTCTGCTGAAGATACAGTGATAACATCAACGTCTTGATTCGTTGGCACTAAGGTACTTGAGAGCGAAAGGTATTTGGTCAACAAATAATCCGTCGAATTTACTTTTTTAATTTTATATGTTGGACTGTTCCATATATAATCACCAAGGAGGGCAGCTTCCGAGGTAAATTGAGCTGCATCACCGACCCATTGTTGATTTCCCTCTCCGGAATGTCCGCTGGAATGCAGGTCCTGAATCACCGTCCATTTTCCTTCCAAAGGACAAACATTATTAGCTGGCGGAATAATCTTACCAGCTGTCGTCCATGAAAGATTGGCGCAGCCCCCGAGCAAAAGGATTGAAAGTGAGACTAGCATAAGTTTACATAGTTTAGCCATCGAAACTCTCCCCTGTAGGCAGGGTAATAACAACGTTTGTCCCTTGATTAAGTACGCTATTAATCTCCAGCTTACCACCCATTAAGTTTACAATCTCCTCGCAAATGGATAGTCCGATCCCATTTTTTGAATGTGAGCTTTTCCCCTTATAGAATTTTTCTTTGACCATCGGCAGTTCATCGGCTCTTATTCCACATCCGCTATCTGAAATTGTGACAATAAATTCTTCTTTTTCAGTCTCGATACTAATAGCAATCCAGCCGCCGGCAGGCGTAAAATTAAAGGCATTGTCCAAAACATTGATAAACAGCTGCTTAAGCCGGTTGGGATCTGCATTAAAATAAGGAAAAGCATCCGGGTACCTAACGGTGAAATTAATATTCTCCCTTACCGCCCGCGGAGTTAACTGTTTGTGAATATAGTTAATAAGATTCGCTAAATTAATTTCTTCATTCTGAAGGATGATTCTTCCAGAGATAAATTTGGAAAAATCCAGAAGTTCTTCAACCATATGAGTTAAGCGCTCACTCTCTTTGGCGATGATACTAAGGCCGTCTTTAAGCATATCTTTCTGTTGAAATTTTTCGTTTTGTAAAGTAATCGCCCAACCCATTATCGATGTAAGCGGAGTGCGCAGCTCATGTGACACTGATGAAATAAAATCGTTTTTTAACTGGTCTTTTTTCACGATTTCATCGGCCATATAATTTAAGGTGTCCGAAAGCTTTCCGATCTCGTCTTCATGGGTTTTCTTGCTTCTCGATTGGAAATTCCCCGCAGCCATCTCTTCGGCTGTTTTCGTAACTTCTTTTAAAGGTACGATAATCGTATTAGCCAGAAAGACACTTATAAGCCCGACGACTAAAATTACCAGCAAACCAATTGAGATAAAGATATACGCCGTATTTTGAATATCCTGATCAACAAACTTCAAAGAAGTAATGAAGCGTAAAGCCCCTACAATATCATTATTAGATTTTAAAGGATAAGCAACCGCCATGACTTTTTGGTCTTTTAAAATGCCAACCCATTTCCCCATTTTGCCGTTCAAAGCATCCTTGACGTCATTAATGGCTGGATCTTCCATTGGAATCACGCCAAGTGAGTCCATCACAATGTTGCCTTCCTTATCAACGATCTCTACTTCAGCGTTACTTTGATTCCAAAAAGCATCAACATTATAGAGGACGTTTTCCTGCAGGGAGGTGTTCGAGAAATACCGAGCGTACAAATCGGCAGATATCCTAATCTGGTTGGTGAGGCTGCCTTCTAAACTCCCATAGTAATTTTGTTGAACGATATAGATAAGCAATACTTCAAGGATCGTGACGGTGATAATGATCACGATCATAAAATTGACTGTCAGTCTTCCTCTAATCCCTTTCATCTTATGGCTCCTGCTGCCATCGGTATCCTGAACCCCAAACAGTTTTGATATATTTGGGTTGAGATGGGTTATCTTCAATTTTTTCACGCAAGCGCCTAATATGCACGTCCAACGTTTTTGTATCTCCAAAATAATCTTCCCCCCAGACAGCATTTAACATCTCGTTTCGTTTAAGTGCCCTCTCTGGGTTCTCCATAAATACTTTCAACAAAGCAAATTCGGTGGGTGTTAACTCAATCTCAAAGTCGGCTTTAAAAAATTTATTGGAGGTAATATCTAAACTCAGTTCTCTGCAGTTAAGTACTCGTTTTGTTTCCTTGGGTACAACTCTACGCCGAAGCACTGCCTTAATTCGAGCAATTAATTCAAAAGGATTAAATGGCTTAACCATATAATCGTCTGCGCCAAGCTCTAGGCCTAAAATTTTATCGGTGTCCTGACCCCTTGCAGTTAACATAATCACCAATGTTTCCGGCACGGATTCACGCACTTTTTGGCAAACTTCCAAGCCACTAATACCAGGCAACATAAGATCGAGCACAACAACCTCTGGAACAAATGCTTTTAGCATAGAGAGGGCTTCCTCTCCGGTCGCGGCTTCTCCTACCTGATATCCAGCTGCATTTAGATTAAGAGTTATAAAGCGCCTGATCGATTCCTCATCTTCAACGACCAGAATTTTTGGCTTTTTCCCGTTCATTGGATCACTCCATTTATTCGACATTTCAAGACCTACACATATGTCTGCTCTTTTATTGTAATCCATCTGGGCATCTTAACGGTAATTTTCTCAGCGTCCTTAATTGTGCAAAACTTCCTTTTTTTGTCGCATTCTCTCGATATTTTGAAAACCTAAATTATGATACATTTACAATACACTTTTTAGATCGCTGATTTATTACAAAATTCTTAAAAATAATTACAAAATGATTAAAACGCAAAGAAAACTAGGCTGATGCCCGCGACTTGGTGCAGGCGGCTGCCTTAGTTGCCCTTATGCTTCAGAAAGCATACAACAAAGTTATACTTTCTGATTAGTACAAAAAGACTGAGGCAAAGCCTCAGTCTTTCTATTGCTTTTTTTGATGGGATCAGCATAGTTCTACATCAATTAATTTGTGATTCAGTACATCTATTAGCCCTAAGTCAGTCAGTCCCAATTTAGGCACTGTTGGTAAGGAAATAAAACAAAGGCTCATAAACGGGGATGGCAAGCGGCATCCTAGCTGTTGGGCTGCCGCATTGATCTCTTCAAGCTCTTTCAGGACAACTCCGGCTGGTTTCTCGCTCATCAAGCCACCGATAGGCAGTTCCATTTTAGCGAGGACTTGTCCTTCATTAACGACCACCATACCGCCCTGCAGCTCGTAAATCGCCTTTGCTGCCAAAGCCAAATCCTCATCATGAATGCCGACACACACGATATTATGATGATCATGAGACATGGACGTGGCTAAGGCGCCCTTTTTCAGCTGGAATCCCTTAACGAAACCGATTCCAACTCCTCCGGTCTTGCCATAACGCTCAACAATAGCCAGTTTTAAAACATCTTTTTCCAGGTTGCTAACTATTTTTCCGTTAGCTACGGCAAGTTCTTCTTGATCCCATTCATTGATAATTTGGTCATCATAAATGCGAATCACATTAACCCTTGTTGTCGGCCCCTGACCTTTGGCAGGAACAGCAAAGGAAGGGGCAGATATAGGCACTTTTAGTTTAACAGTCTCTTTTATCCATTTAGGATAGTTGCCGCGTCTGCTTTCCGCCACGAGATGACCTTTTTCAGCAACAACCTTCCCTTCATAAATAACCTTGACCGGCTTGATATTGGCTAAGTCTTTAACAAGCAAGATATCGGCCATTCTGCCAGGGGAGATACTCCCTATCTCGTCCTCCAAACGAAAATGCCTCGCTGAATTCAAGGTTGCCATTTGAATAGCTTGCATTGGCGGCATTCCCAGTGAAATTGCCTTATTGACGTTAAAATTAATATGACCTTCATCGCGAATATCAATAACATGCTTGTCATCTGTACAGAATATCAAATGTTCGTTGCTTAAGCCATGTTTAAGAACCCCAGCAATCAGCTCTTCAACATTACGTTCTGTGCTACCTTCCCGAAGCATCACTGTCATTCCTAGCTGCACTCTCTCTAAGAGCTGCTCATAAGAAACGCACTCATGGTCATCGGACATTCCCGCACTGGCATAGACGTTAAGCTCTTGTCCAACACGGCCAATAGCATGGCCATTAACAATTTTGCGGCGCTGCAAAGCTGAAGCAATTTTTTTAAGATATTCCTCTTTAATAAAGAGAACTTTGGATGGATCTAGTTCACCTAGACTAATGCTTTCCGGCCAATTCAGAATTTCTTCTACTTCAGCAAGCCCTAGGATACCACCCGTAGTCTCCAGACCTGGAGCCGTAGGGACTCTGGAAGATACTTGAATAAATGTTCGATAAGGGAGACCGGCGATGGAATTAAGCAGTACTTTTACACCGTCAATTCCCGCCACATTAGCGATTTCCATGAGATCAGCCATAATTGTCGTCGTACCGTGCGGTACGAGGACATCTGCCAAGGCCTCCGGGGAGAGCAGAGTGGTTTCAAAGTGCATATGCCCGTCAATCAAACCAGGAACAGCATACATTCCGCCACAATCAAGAGTTTCTCCAGCACTTAATGTTGCTTTCGGATCAATGGAAACAATTCGTCTCCCTTTAATATAAATATTGGTAGGATATACCTGGGACGAATAAACGTTCACCAGATTTACATTCTCCAGTTTTAGGTCACAATCGATCAAACTTAACCCAGCTTCAAGCACAGTCTTGATTTCTTCATAAGTTCGCAACACTCCACACCCCTTATCGTTCTTCACGTGAATAAGGGATTCCAAGTGCAGCAGGTGTCCCGGAACGCCTGTTTTTTGTTTCCCGAGTCGTGAGAACCAAAACTATAAATGTAAAAATATAAGGCAGCATCTGTAAAAAATAAGACGGAATCATAACTCCAAGAGCCTGGAGATGAAGCCCTAGCGAGGCAATAACGCCGAAGAGCCAGGCGCCCAACAGGGCACGGCCGGGATCCCAGACCGCGAAAATAACCAAGGCAACGGCAATCCAACCACGGCCTGCCGACATATTCTCCACCCAAGAAGGAGAATAAGCCAGTGATAAATAGGCGCCGCCGGCACCGGCAAGCATACCCCCTACAATAACAGCCGCATAGCGGATGAAGAAGATGTTGTGCCCTAATGCATCTACCGCCGAAGGATTTTCCCCCGCCGCTCTGAGAAGAAGGCCAACTTTAGTTTTATAAAAGACAAACCACAGTATGATAACAAGAATCACACTCAGGTAAACCATAAGATCCTGATCAAAAAGGATTTTGCCGATAACTGGAATTTCGGAAAGTATTGGGACAGCAACCGCCTTAAATGTGGACGTGGGCGGAATTCCAACCAAAGTACGCCCTAGATAAGCAGAAAGTCCAGTGCCAAAAATGGTCAGGGCAAGACCACTGGCCACTTGATTGGCTCGAAAAACAATCGCGATCACCGCATGAATTAGTGCCATAAGTCCGCCCGCACCCAAAGCTACTAACAAACCAAGCCATTTGTTTTGGGTAAAGGTCCCTACATAAAAAGCGCTTACAGCTCCTACGAGCATCATGCCTTCAACACCCAGATTTAAAATGCCTGAGCGTTCAGCGATGACTTCGCCAAGAGAAGCATATAAAATCGGAGTGCCTGCAACAACTCCAGCTGCCAGGATGGCGATTAGATAGTCTAAATTCATACCGTCATGCCTTCTTTCTTACCAAACGGTAATTATTAAAGATTTCGCCTGCCAGCACAAAAAATAAAATCGAGCCTTGGAACATCGAGACCATACTCGAAGGAAAACCTGAGGTCTGCAAACTGAAACCGCCTACCAGCAGCCCGCCCATCAAAAAGGATACGAGAAGGATACTCAAGGGATTCAGTCGAGCAAGCAGAGCAATAAGAATAGCGGTATAACCATAGCCGGGAGATATTGTCTGTTGTAAGCGGTGAAGCACTCCTGAAACTTCGGCCATTCCGGCTATGCCTGATAGGGCCCCACTTAAAAACATTACCATTAATACATTTTTAATATAATTCATGCCGGCATAATCGGCTGCTTTACGACTGGAACCACTGACGCGTATCTCATATCCCCATTTAGAATATTTGAGAATAAAAAACAGCACAATGGCAATGATCAGCATCAAAAAAAGTGCGTAACTGATGCGCGTGTTCCCAAAAACAGGGATCGTCGCACTCTGAGAAAACTCTTTGGTGAGAGGAAAATTGTTTCCTTTAGGATCCTTCCAAGGGCCGTAAACAAGGTAAGCAATCCAAAAATAGGCCACATAATTGAGCAAGAGAGAACTGATAGTTTCATTAACATTCCAAAATGCCTTTGGCAGAGCCGGAATCAACCCCCAGAGCCCACCACAGATAAAACCGGCGAGCAACATGAGCGGAAGCATTATTAGTTTTGGCAGATCCGAAAAAAATAAAGCAAAATAGGTTGCACCGAAAGCACCCATATAGAATTGACCTTCTGCTCCTATATTCCATAATTGCATGCGGAAAGCCAAAGAAACCCCGAGCGAGCAAAGTGCTAGTGGAATCATTTCTACGATCGTTTCGCTGAAGCCATAGATTGAGCCTACGGAGGATTGAAGAATCTCACTGTAAAGCTGCAATGGATCTTTTCCGGTGATCAACACAAAAAGACCTGCAAAGATAAGCCCCAGCACAATCGAGGTCACGGAGATAACAACCTTCTTGACTGCAGAGCTTGAATTTGTTTTCTTAATCTCCCAGCTTCCCAACAGTTTACGATTCATGAAGATCTACCTTTCTTTTGCCGGCCATCATCAGACCGATTTCTTCACGTGATGTTTCATTCGGTTTGACAACACCCATGATTTCTCCTCCGTGCATCACCAAGATACGATCTGTCATGGAAAGAATGTCTTCCAAGTCTTCCGAAATAAGGAGCACCGCCTTGCCCTTTTCGCTCTCTCCTATGAGCAATCGTTTTACATAATCCGTCGCGCCGATATCAAGGCCACGCATCGGATAAACAGCGATGATCAATCGTGGGTCGGAATCAATTTCACGCGCAAGTAATAACTTTTGAATGTTACCACCCGACATCATTTTAACTGGATTTGACGTGCTCGCCAGCCGAACATCAAATTTTCGAATCAGCTGTTCAGAGTCGCTTTTAACCTTATCCCAAGAGATAAAGGCACCAGGATACTTTCGATAGTTTTTAAGGGCTACATTTTCATAAGCGTTAAGGTCTGTTACTAGTCCTGTCGTCATACGATCCTCAGGCACATAGCTGATTCCAAGATCGATTCGCTTTTTACGTCCGGATTTTGTGCAATCCTTCCCACAGAAAGAAATGCTTCCTTGTTTAATTGAGCGCATACCTGCTACCGTTTCGGCAAGTTCCTTTTGTCCGTTGCCGTCAACACCGGCAACACCGAGTATTTCTCCTTCATATATATCGATTGAAATATTCTTCAATTTTAATAAACCATTGTCTCCCAAAGCTGATACATCAGCCAAGGTCATGATCTTATCCATTTTCGAAGTAATTTTCTTTTCCGTCTTGGCAGAGATATCTCTGCCAACCATCATTTTGGCTAGCTCTTTTTCATCCGTAGCTTTCGTCTGAACGGTTCCGATAGATTTACCATCTCGAAGAACGGTAATGCAATCCGTATTTTCTAAAACTTCATTCATTTTGTGAGAAATAATAACAATGGATTTACCGCTTTTAGCCATCTTTTGAAGTGTCGAATAGAGAGACCTGGCTTCCTGCGGCGTCAATACAGCGGTCGGCTCATCAAGGATCAGAAACTTGGCACCTAAGAGCAGTAATTTGATGATTTCCACCCTTTGTTGCTCACCAACCGAAAGCTGCCAAATTTTCGCCTTCGGATTAATAGTAAGTCCGAAGGCTTCAGATTGCTTAATGATCTGTTGTTCAATCTCTTTTAAGTTATAGATTTGTTTCAGGCTTTTTATACTGAGCATAACGTTTTCCGCTACTGTAAATGGCTTAACAAGTTTGAAATGCTGATGCACCATACCAATGCCATTGTTGACAGCATCTTTGGGCGATGAAAATTCAACCTTTTTCCCTTCAATATAGACCTCGCCCCCGTCAGGCCGATAAAGACCTGTAAGCACGCTCATTAACGTGCTTTTCCCCGCTCCATTCTCACCAAGCAGAGCATGAATTTCTCCTGGGTTTACGCTAAAAGAAACTTGATCATTGGCCAAGATTCCTGGGAATTCTTTTGTAATTTTGCGCATTTCCACCATGGGTGTATTCCCCATTGATCTCACCCTTTCAATATTACCGCAAACCGGCGAGAATCTCGCCGGTTTGCGGATAACATCATTCTTCTGTTATAGTTGGTTAAGATTTGGGAATTGTTCCCACAACACCTTTGACAAACCAATTGATGGAAAGAAGCATTTCATCAGTAGCCTTATCACCGTCTTTAATCTTCATGCTACCGCTTTGATCATAAACCGGTCCTGAGAAGGGATCAACTTTACCATCGATAATATCTTGTCTCTTTGCAGTAACGGTAGCTTGGAAGTCTTTATCAACTTTAGAACTGAAAGGCGTTATATCGATGACGCCGCCATCTTTAATTCCACCAAAATATTGTGTTGGTTTCCATGTTTTGTTCATAACGTCCTTAACAACTTGAACAAAGTACGGACCCCAATTGGATACATCACCGACGAGGATAGAATTAGGTGCGAATTTGGACATATCTGAGTCGTGTCCAACAGCAAGTACACCCCTGTCTTGGGCTGTCTGAGCGAAGGTCGGAGAGTCAACATGCATCGCGAGTACGTCTGCACCTGCGTCAATCAGACTATTGGCAGCAGTTTTTTCCGTCCCAGGATCGTTCCAAGAATTAGTCCAAACAACCTTAACCTGAACTTTAGGGTTAACCGACTGAGCGCCAAGAGTAAAGGCATCAATATTGCGAATAACTTCAGGCGTACCGAAGGGGGCAAGAAATCCGAGAACATTGCTCTTGGTGTATTTGCCTGCCACCATACCGGTGAGATATCGAGCTTGATAATCACGGTTAAAATATGTGCCCAAATTGTCTGTGGTTTTGTAGCCACTGCAATGTTCAAAGACTACATTGGGGAATTTTTTGGATACATTCACCATGTAATCCATGTAACCATAGCTGGTTCCAATAACAATATTATAGCCCTTTTGAGCAAGATCTGTGAAAACACGTTCACAGTCTGCAGTCTCAGGAACGTTTTCAACATAGGTTGTTTCAACGTTCTTCATATTCGTTTCCAAGTATTTTCTGCCCTGATCTTGAGCGTAGGTATAACCGAAGTCGCCGACTGGTCCAACATAGACAAAAGCGACTTTAATTTTCTGAGCAGTAGACTGGCTGCTTCCTTGGGAATCCGAACTAGCTGCCGGCTTATTGGCTTGGGAGCATCCGCTGAGCAATAATGTCATAATCATGACGAAGATCAGCATCTGAATGCTTATTTTCTTTGTTATTTTCATGCTCTTTCCTCCACCTATTTTTTAGAATAACTCTGCTTGAAAAAAGAAAAAAATCTCTTAATCATCCCTTCTTCCTGACTTGGCAGTCTAAAATTCACAAAAACTTATGCTGCATTGCCGTTTTTGTTTCCCAATCTTGGAAATGAGTCCCGGTAGAAATCACAGTATTGTGGAAATCTCTGATCGCAACTAACCTTGGTACTTTTAAATCGCCTAATCTCGGATCAATATCTTAAAATGCCAATGCCAATGGCAATGCAACCAAAATATGTTCAACTACATCTATTTTATTTATTATGTTAAACACAAAGTCATTCGTAAAATACAATAACATCAAACGTACTAAACTTCCGGCATAAAGTTAAAAAATATGTAATTTATTGACGAAATTTCCTTCTTCTTCCGCATATAAACCAAAAAGAAGTTATATATCCCGATTTGACCGAGAATTATAGCTTCTTTGCTATCTAATCTATTACATCAAGATTAGCTACGAACTAAATTATAATAGTTTTTGGCCGATAGTTCAAGTAGTCAAAGCCTAGGGAGGGCTTAATATCTTCAAGAGTCATAAGTCACCGGTGGTAGAGCTTTAAGGAATTTTATGATTGACATTGGGAATACTTAAGAGGTTTTCTGAAGAAAATCTGCTTTCATTATTGAAAGGTAACGTTATGCAATTACATTTAAACCAACTGCCTGAGCTTAGTCCCAACTGCCAAGCCTTCCCTTTCGTCGAGCAGCTCCTTACTAAAAAAGTACAACTTGGAATTAACGTCATCGAGCAACATGGTATAACAATTCTTGATTGCGGTGTAGAGGTATCGGGTGGCTGGGAAGCAGGGATTTTGTATGCGTCTGTATGCCTAGGAGGTCTAGCTAAGGTTAAACTACATTGGTCCAGCTTCAAGGATTTTTGCTGGCCTTCTGTTGAAGTAATAACGGACCACCCTGTTAGAGCTTGCCTTGCATCTCAGTACGCAGGCTGGCCCATTAAAAATGGTAAGGAGTTAGCCATGGGGTCTGGTCCGGGTCGTTCTATAGTCCATGCAGGTGAAATGTTTGAGAGATTAGGCTACAAAGATAATTCCGATACTGCAATCATTTGTTTGGAAAGTGAGACTCTGCCAACAGACGATGCTTTGAAACACATTCTCAACCTCTGCCAATGCGATCCAAAAAGTCTCTACATATTAGTAGCCCCCACTGCATCTTTGGTCGGCTCCGTTCAGGTAAGCGCAAGAGCATTAGAAACCGGCCTGTCTAAGCTGATGTTATTGGGCTATGATTTAGGAAAGATCATCTCTGGGTGGAGTATTTGTCCTCTTGCTCCGGTAGCAGGTGATACTCTTCGGGCTTTAGGCAGGACGAATGATGCGATCCTCTATGGTTCAACTGTATATTACCACCTCCGAGACGATGATAAGAACTTGAAATTACTAGTAAAGCAGGTTCCTTCGTCTTTTTCACGAGATTACGGACAACCTTTCGAAAAGATATACCAATCTTGCGGAGATTTCTATGATCTTGACCCATTAACTTTTAGTCCTGCGGAAGTATGGCTAAATAATTTAAACAGCGGCAATACTTTTCATGCTGGAACTATAAATATTGATATTTTGCGTCAGTCATTTGAAACGTAATTAATGGTTGTTCTGGTGAGGAGATATTATGCTTGATGTATGTTTGCTGGGAACAGGGGGTATGATGCCATTGCCGGGCAGGTGGCTGACATCCCTTCTTGTAAGGCATAATGGAAGAATGATCTTAATTGAAAGTGGTGAAGGAACTCAAATCCAGCTGAAAATGGCTCAATGGGGATTCAGAGCGATTGATGCTATCCTATTCACACATTATCATGCAGATCACATCGCCGGCTTGCCCGGACTGCTGCTTACGATTGGCAACTCAGGAAAGGAAGAGCCCTTAACCTTAATGGGACCTCCTGGTCTAAAAAGAATCGTTGAGGGATTAACTGTTATCGCACCTGCATTACCCTATGAGTTGAGCTTGCTTGAACTATCAGATACCGAACCCACGGAAACTTGTTTAAGTAATCTGAATATCAAAAGCTTACCGGTTGATCATACCCTTCCTTGCCTATCCTATAGCATCGAACTCAAAAGGCTAGGAAGATTTAACGTTGAGCAAGCGATGAACCTTAGAATTCCTATGAACTATTGGAATAGCCTCCAGCATGGCCTTGCAATAACACTAGAAGAAAAGACTATCAGCCCAGAAATGGTTCTTGGTGAACTAAGGAAAGGAATTAAAATTAGCTATTGTACAGATACAAGGCCAACTGAGGACTTAGTGAGATTTATTCAAAACTCAGATCTCTTCATTTGTGAAGGAATGTATGGCGATGAAGATGACTATGGTAAAGCTGTCAAAAACAAGCATATGATGTTTTCTGAAGCTGGATCACTTGCCAAACGAGGACATGTAACGGAGCTTTGGCTCACGCATTACAGTCCTTCTGTAAGAGATCCGGAAGAATATATCGAGATAGTGAGAACAACCTTTGGAAATTCTAGTGCGGGAAAAGATTTATGCACTAAGTCATTTAAATTCCAAGATTAAACAATAAAGTTAATACGCCGCTCTACTGCATTTCGCCCATAAATTTGTCAAGGGTTGAGGTTAAACCCTTGGATAATATAGAGCGGTTTTTTTGTTTTTGGTCTTTATTTTTTTTAGCATCTAAGGCTAAAATTTTTAATTAATAAATTTTAGTAGTTGCAAAAAAAATCGCTTGACTTAGAGTATACTCTAAGGTTTATGCTATCATAAGAACTGTACGTAATTTAACCTTAAAGGCATCAGGGTGAAGTTTTATTGTTTCATCACCTGCCTTTCTTTTTG
This sequence comes from Desulfosporosinus paludis, assembly GCF_045689965.1. Lineage (NCBI taxonomy): Bacteria > Bacillati > Bacillota > Clostridia > Eubacteriales > Desulfitobacteriaceae > Desulfosporosinus > Desulfosporosinus paludis. Next base: position 3,995,440 of record NZ_CP144211.1, on the reverse strand, counting down.
GCTTTCAGAAGTAATGAGTACACAGAGCATTGATACTAACTTTTAATATTTGGAGGTTGTTAAGTTATGGAAAAATCGAAGGTGTATTTCACCGACTTGCACGTAACAGTGAAAGAAAATTTGCAGCAAAAATTGAACCGTTTAATCAAAACGGCAGGGATTGGTCAAATCGATTTTGATAAAAAATATGTAGCTATAAAAGTTCATTTTGGAGAACCAGGTAATTTAGCCTATCTACGCCCTAATTTCGCCAAAACAGTGGTGGATATTGTGAAAGGCCTGGGCGGGAACCCGTTTTTAACGGATTGCAATACCTTATATGTTGGTGGCAGAAAGAATGCGCTTGATCATCTGGATTCTGCTTATCTCAATGGTTTTTCACCCTTCTCTACAGGTTGTCATGTGCTGATCGGCGATGGATTAAAAGGTACCGATGAAATTTTAGTTCCTGTTGAAGGCGGCGAATATGTCAAAGAGGCAAAAATTGGCCATGCTATTATGGATGCCGATGTGTTAATTTCCCTGAATCATTTCAAAGGACATGAGCTAACCGGTTTCGGAGGCGCTCTTAAAAATATAGGTATGGGCTGTGGATCCCGAGCCGGAAAGATGGAAATGCACAGCAATGGGAAGCCCCATGTTTCTCATGAACAATGTGTTGGCTGCGCCATGTGTACTAAAATCTGCGCCCATGGTGCTATTACCGTTATGGAGCGCAAGGCATCCATTGATCACAGTAAATGTGTCGGTTGTGGACGCTGTATTGGTATCTGCCCTACAAGCGCGATTATGGCCGCTTGGGATGAGTCTAATGACATTTTGAACAAAAAAATGGCGGAATACACTTGGGCCGTACTGCATGAACGTCCCCATTTTCACGTCAGTTTAGTCATTGATGTTTCTCCTTTCTGCGACTGCCATGCTGAGAACGATATACCGATTGTTCCAAATGTAGGTATGTTTGCCTCTTTTGACCCGATAGCACTCGATGTTGCTTGCGCTGATGCTGTAAACCGTCAGCCTGTTATGGCGGGCAGTCTTCTTGAAAAAAGCCTCCGCAACCATCACGACCATTTTACAGATATCGGCCCAAATACCGACTGGAGAGTAGGAATGGACCACGCGGTAAAACTAGGTCTGGGTAATAAAGACTATGAATTGATTACTATCTAAAATAGAGGAGATTTACCTATGGGGTATACAATTAGCCAAGTCGCTGAAAAATTTGATCTTACTGCACATACCATACGGTATTATGACAAAGAAGGACTGCTCCCGTTTGTAGATCGAAGCAAAGCGGGAAACAGGGAATTTTCAGACAACGACCTTGACTGGCTGAAGCTCATCTGTTGTTTGAAAAACACCGGAATGCCCCTTAAACAAATCAAGCAATATATTGAATGGTGTTTGCTTGGGGATGATACCCTGGAAATTCGCAGACAGATGTTTATAGACCATCGCAAAGAAGTACTCAAACAAATGGATGACTTGAGAGAAAATCTTAAAACCATTGATTATAAGCTGGAATTTTATGATACGGTTTGCAAGGTCAAACCTGACAATAAGCAATGCATTTGAGGGAACACAAACAAATAATTTATTAAAGATGGGCAAAGGAAAAGCTTCTTTACGGTCAATGAAATGTCATGGCCGTAGGGAAGCTTTTTGAAATTCCTTAATTTCTGCGCCTTTAATCCATAGTGAGTATTTAAAGATGAATGTTCCTTCTAGTCCTAAAGTACTATTTTAATTGAAATTCGACAGTATTCGAGTGATTTATATTGTATAAATCACTAGTAAGTGCTAGACTTCAAATGAATACAATTAAGTTTTTTGTTCTAAATGTGAATTATATGCTTTATTTCTATTTCACATAAAGGTGGTAATGAATCATAGCTAGAAATGCAAACGTGAGTATCCTTCAGAAAAAACGTGGTTTAGAAATCATTGAGCGTATTGCCAAAGAGTTAGAGAGCATTTTAGATCAGTATGAAGATTGGGAAGGTGCCCTCGAACCACTAAAAGAAGCGATTGACCGGAACCTCGGTGATAATGAATTTTTATTACTTTGTGATTTAAACGGGTTAGCTCTCGTTCATTCGAATCGTTTAAGAGAAGGTCTTTATTTTAATAATGAGACAGAACTAAAAGGCGCTCAATGTACCCAACCCATTACCCAGATTTATCATCGTAATACGGGAGAAGTATTACTTGACGCTGCCTGCCCAATTTTCGTCAAAGGCAACCATGTCTACGGTGTACGTCTAGGTATTCCTCTTCATAAAGGCCAACTCACAAAACAAGTGTACTTAGGGATGCTTCCTCTATTTTTGCTCGGTGGAACCTGGGTAATTTTAAGTTCTTTTTCATTGATGTCCATTTGCACTACTATCATCGTTTTAGGGATGCAAGCTCTCTATAGTTACTGGCTGAAGAATAAATTAGCAACTGCTTTACAGGAAGCATTCAAGGTTACTAAAGCGATTGCTAAGGGGAATTTGAAAACTAGGGCTAAAGCCCATTCGGAAGATGAATTGGGAAACTTATCGTATGAGGTAAACAAGGTCTCCATTGGAATGACATCCATTATCACGGATCTGGCCTCTATTTCTGAGAAAGCTCAAGATATGAGTCAAACTCAAGCTACTCATGCCCGCACATTAATTGAAAATCAGGAAACCTTTGCCGCTACCTTAGAAGAGTTTAGTGCAGGTGCTACGGAACAAATTCAAGGCATGGAGAAAGCCCAAATCCAAGTGGATGAGATCCAATCCGCTTCTCAGAGTATCTTAGCAAGTACTCATGAGGTTCTTTCTCTAGCAACCTCTGCTAAAGCTACAAGCCAAGACGGAACTCTAGCTGTCAATGAAGCGATTCGTGAGATGGAAGTCATTTATCAAGTCACTGAGCAAGCAAATCATTCGATTTTAAATTTAGCCGAGCAAGCACAAAAGATAGGGGACATCATTTCAGTCATTAATGGAATCTCAGCTCAGACTAATTTATTAGCCCTCAATGCCGCGATTGAAGCAGCCAGAGCTGGGGAACATGGCAGAGGGTTTTCTGTAGTAGCTGAAGAAGTACGAAAACTTGCAGACAGCTCAGCTCATTCCTCCCATCAAATAATGCAGCTTATTTCCAATGTACAAGAAATGGTTGCTGCAACTGTAGAAAATATCAGTCAAGGAATGGGTGTGGTAAACCAGGGCAAAACAGTGATGGAACAAGCCGGAAAAGCAATCACCACTCTTGACGAAGTCATTAACGCGACGTCGTCAAAAGTGGAAGAGAATCTTCAAAATGCCAACCAATTGTTAAATCAGAGTCAACTTTTAGCCGAAGCTCAAAGGATAGCAACGACTATAGCAAGTCAATTTGCAGAAGGAGCAACTCAATCAGCCACCGCAGCAGAACAACAAATGACCTCAACTCAAGAAATCGTTGCCATCTCTTCGGATTTAGCTAAAACTTCTGTGCACTTACACCAAGTCATTCAACGCTTTGAATGGTAAAATAGTCTATCGTATATTCAGACAAGGACTGACATCGCTTAGGTGTCAGTTTTTTAGTTCATACGATTATAAATTAGGGTCTAGTTGTCCATTAACTCCATTAATTGGTCTTCAGCTAATATTTATGTCCAGTATAGGTGATAAAGTTATGCTTATAAATCCATATACGTCCGGGTTAGAGGCAAAGTATTATTGACACCTTTGGTAAATAAGAACTGATGAAGGTCGATATTCCCAGAATGAAAGGAAGCTGCACATGAGTTAAGATAAAGACGCCACATCCGGATGAAAGTTTCATCTTTCATCTTCCTGATTAACGGAAGGGCTTCTTCAAAATTCCGAGCCCAGTGTTCCAGCGTTCGAGTGTAGTGTTCACGCAAACTCTCTAAATCAAGGAAGTAGAATCCGTTAGTGGCTATTAGGGTGGCCAATTCTTGTACAGCCGGAATATAGCCGCCCGGGAAAATGTATTTGTTTATCCAGCTATTTGTCCCGGCTTCTTCGTATCCCGTTATACAATGTAAGAGCGATATACCGCCTTCATTCAGAAGGGATTTTACCGTTGAGAAATAACCATCAAGGTTTTCTTTTCCTACATGTTCAATCATCCCTACGCTCACCACTCGGTCAAACGTCTTGCCCTTTAATTCACGATAGTCTGCAAGCTGAACTTCTACCAAATCTTCTAATTCCTCATCTTTAATTCTTTCCATAGCTCTGGCATATTGTTCCGAACTTAGTGTGACGCCTAGAACTTTGACCTGAAAAGTTTTGGCTGCAGTAATGATAAGCTCTCCCCATCCACACCCGATATCGAGCAAAGTTTGTCCGGGTTGTAAATTCAGTTTGCGCAAAATATAGGCAACTTTATTTTTTTGAGCCTGAAATAAGCTATCTTCGGGAGTCTTAAAATAACCGCAGGAATAGGTCATAGTCTCATCTAACCACAATTTATAAAAATCGTTTCCTATATCATAATGAAATTGTACATCTTCTTTGCTTTTACGAAGGCTGTTTGAAAATACTTTATATAGTTTGTCCAACACAGTTTTTTGATGAAGGAAGCTTGATTGATTCTTATAAAGAGATTCGATGACTTGTTTAATGCTTCCCTCGATATCGATTTTCTTGAACATATATCCCTCACCGAAGGCCAGAGAAGGATCACTAATTATCTCAGATTTAGCAATAGGCTCGTTGAAATCAATCCTGAACTGTGGCGTTCCTTCTCCATACCTAATAACTTCCCCATCCCAGTACTTAACTTCACAGGGATCGGCAAACAAGCTTTTCATAAGGTTCCTGTAAAAAGTTTTATCAATATCCATTTCACACCTCCATACCGTTTCTTAAAGGTTGATGATCAATCATTGTCAGTTACAATCCACAGAAATTTACAGGATTGTTTTAAAAGAATAACGAATGACATCTCCACGGCTAATAATTCCAACCAATGTTCCGTCACGCACTACGGGTACTTTCTTAATGTTCTTTTTTCCCAAGATGGCAGCGATATTTTCTATGTCTTCATCCCAAGCAACGCTGATAACCTTTTTAATAGCGATATCCATAATATTTAAATCCAATAATCGTCGTGCCCTCTCCGCAAACCCCTCGTCATCCCCTTTTATCGCAGTGATAAAGAAAAAAGAATCAAAGACAAAATCATCATGTTTTCCTATATATCGCATAATGTCCCCATCGCTAACATAAGCGACAATTTCGTTTTTTTCATTTACTACAGGCAGGCCGCTAATACGATACTCTAAAAATTTTTCGACTACAGAGCGAACTGTATCGCTCTTTTTAACTTTATATACACGGTTAATCATAATTTCATAAGCCTGCATCAACATCCTCCTTTACTTTGTAACAAATTGTATCACGAAAGTATCTAGTTGTATTCTACAAGTACTTGTTGGTCTTGTCAAATTAACAAGAGTTTATGACATTGTGGCATTTCCAAAACAATCCGCTTTCTGTTAAAATAGGCCTTGGTATGGATAAAAAGCGAGGTAATGTACATGCAACATTCTTTGGATACTATTGAACTTGAATTGGCGATCCTTATTCGACGTGTCTCCTTAATCACAACCTGCTGTAAGTTCGGTAATCTGGATCGATCAGCATATCTCTTAATGCATCAAATAATTTCCCATGGATCTGCAGGAGTTAAAACACTGGCGAATGAATCCCATTTAGATATTTCCACGATAAGCAGGCAAGCAGCAACCCTGGAGCAAAAGGGGTATGTAAACAGGATTCCTGATCCGTTGGATGGAAGAGCATGCTCCTTTCAAATAACGGATTTGGGATTAAAAGAATATAACGCTCATAGACAAGCACGATTAGCAAAAATAGCCGATAATCTTGAAAATTGGTCTGAAGAAGAATGTACGATGTTTGGACAATTACTGCAAAAATACAATCTTTCGATCATTAATAAACGATATGGCTAGCCTAAGATGATGGCGATAATTGTAAACCGGAAATAAAGTTAAGAAAAACGCCAAAACAAATGACTGATATGCTCCCCTTAAAGCACCCTTAAAGCAGACAGATTTTTATTATTTAATCTGTCTGCTTTAAGGGTGCTTTAAGGGGAGCATAGCATATCAAGTTTGTCCTGACGCTTTTTTATTATCTTTCCACGTAAAATGTATTTAAGCAGAGTGAATTGATTCTAGATGATCATTTTCAGATAATCGTTGAGATTCTGGCAGTATGCTTATTCCGCCTAAGAGCGCAAGATTGCAGAAAAGGAGAGGACCCATGATAGGATTTCGGTAAAGAAACCTAGCCCAAACAATCGTCTGAGTTCCTGTAAGATTTCCTAATACATGAAATCCAAATCCTAACATACCTACAATCATATTCAGACCAAGAATAGAAATGAAACTATAGTTTTCTAGATGGGTAGCTTGACTATTGGCCATATAAAAACAGGACAAAGCAGCCAAAGTTCCTGAAAGGATAGGAATAAGTGTATAGATCGGCTTAAAGCCGAGGCGAGCATGGTCGAAATAAGCAGCTAAAACTGCACCTAAAAATGCTAGGCCGACTAGGATAAGCAATTTGGATCGTCGTGAAGATCCACGGTAATGTTCGCTGGCTAAAGCGTAACAAGAAATCCCAGCAAAGGCGATGGGTGCAGCTACGGGAGAACCGGTAATTAGGAGGTTATAATAACTTTCCCGGCTCGAAGTGGCATTTCCGGTCAGATGAAAGAACGTACCCATGACCCCGACAATGACTCCTATCCACATGACAGCTTGAAATACGCGTTTTATAACAGCATTCCTTGAAAAAATAAGCTGGCCAAGAATGGCTAAAACTGCCAGGGGACTGAAAATCAAGGGGATAAGTTCCCAACGGAAAAAACTATTTTGTGAGTGGGCAATCAAGACATCGATACCCGTCAGAAGAAAGTTCAAACCCATCATGCCCAGCAAAAGCGGAGACTTATAAGTAGCTAGTCGATATAGTCGCTCAATCATCTCGGACTCCTCCTAATGCTTCGCTTTCGTCAGCGCTTCGGCCTGAGTTTGTAGTTCCACAAGAGCTTTCTCCTGCTCATAAATACCATTCCAATTCACGTAATCCGCTCCGCCCATGACTGCCCCGAAACGCGCTCTGCGGCCTTCGTGATGCCAGAGTTCAAAGTACAGAAAGTCAATTGGAGTCCCAAAAGGCTTAGTCCCCAGCAACCCTGTATTGCGCAGATCTTGGACGATTGATTTTCCTTTCGCGACGTTTTGGTTCGTCAGAGCAATGTTTTTCTCCGCCTTGCTCGTCACATCATCAATAAACGATTGGACATGGCAATTTAGGCAGACCTTATTCATCGTTTGCTGATGAGCGTCTCCATTGACTCGCACTGAAGCAATCTCAGGTGTCAAGGTCCATTTAAGGCGTTGACCCACATCATGGGTTCCTTGAACACTGCCAAAAGCTGACATATGACAAGTTGCACACGTCGGGACTGGGAAATCTTTAACCGTCAAGGTTCCCGGAGGACCATCCATATTGAACTTCGACTGGTTCGCTTGATAATACGCTCCATGCGCAGACTCGTTATAAATCTCTGCTTGAGGGTGGTCCGGCCCTAAGTGACATTGGGCACATGTTTCCGGTTTACGCGCTTGCGCTACATCAAATGTATGACGCAGGTGACATTTTGTGCAATCCCCAAAACTTCCATCACTGTTCTTTTGACCAATAGCATGACAGACTTCGCAGGATTGTGCACTGGCATCTTGACCAATGAGGTTAAAGACAGGGTTGGGATTACCAGAATTGAGGGGATTTCCATTAGTATCAAGCAAATGATACTTAGCTAGTTCCGCAGATGTGAAATTTTTTGCTCCTTGGACTGCATACCATGATTTTGCAGAATGATTGCTGTCCTCAAACTGCTGAACTTCTTCTGCATGGCACTGGGCACAATTGTTAGGAGTTGGTTTGGCGATAAGGGCCACGTTATAATGTTCTTTAGTCAGGTTTTCTTGACCTTTTGCCGGTTTGTGACAGTCAAGACACTGCACTCCCCGACCAGAATGTTTGCTGTCATGATATTGCTGAATAATCCCCGGGTTTTCTTTTTGGTGGCACTCAACACAAGCCTTGTTTTCTCCTGTAGTCACAGCACTCAAGGTTGGCAAGCTCGTACTTAGTCCCTGGGGCCCAATGATAAACCGATAAACCATAAATAATAAGGCACACACTAGGATTGTCCCGATCCCCAACAGAGCGCTCATGCGCCGAGTTGTCTGTTGCATCTAAGGGAACCTCCTTTTCTAATATTTTGTTCCTAGTTCTTGTCAAGTTGCCCTCAGCTATGTACGATACTAAGAACATTCTTAATTCGATATAATATCATAACCTTCTATTTTGTTATGTGATTTCAATCACTTTATCTCTAAGTGACTCAGTATTATAGCAGCCCAGAAAATGTCGTGATTTGCGTTAAAAAAGGGCCGAATGCACTTAGCATCCGGTCCTTTGCCTGATTTATGCTGTCACATACCTATACCTACTTGGTTCTTACCACAACTACTCTATTTCATAATAATTCCTTCAGGATCAATGATTTTGTAGAGCAGATCTAACTCTTCATAGGTAGGAGTAAGAGTTTCTCCTTTACACCGAGAGATATTAAGATCGAAACTGCAGTTTTCACGGCAATCCTCAGCAGTAAAACCAGGATGAAACGTATCAAGATACATTTCCCCGTTTTCATCAAAACGATAAACGCCCATGTCAGAAATAACGGCAGCGGGTCCGCCATTGAACGCAGGGCCATAGACTTCCTTTTTGGGAACCCATTCTTTATCCGGCCAATGAGGAATCTTCCATCCAGGTGAAGTGATATAGCTGACTCTTTCTACAAAACGACGTTTTTGGCCCAGCTGGGGCATAATCAATACACTTCTCTTAGCTAAGGAATGAATATCGGTATTCCCACCACTGCCGGTAAGCCTTTTACCAGTGGGTCCGCCCATAAAGGTGCAGTTAACGTTCCCATAGAGATCTACTTCAGCTCCGCCTAGATAAGCCAGGTCGACTTTACCGGACTGTAGTTGTCCAAACACATCGGTCAGACCATCAGCAACCGCCGCCTGATAGCTGCAGCGAGCATCTGCAACCGAGGTCGGCAAGTCTATGGGTCTGCCGTCAATAGAACCCGATTCGTAAATACAGACAGCTGTTGGGGCTTGAGTATGCTGAGCCACCATGATAGCCAACATAGGTAAGCCAGTACCCGCAAAAACTATTTCCCCATCCTGAACTTCTCGAGCAGCTGCACATGCCAAAAGGTCAATGGGTTTAAATTCACCCGGTTTAGAATATCCTTTTTTGCCCTCCATTATCTTGACCCCCTTTTCAGAGTCGATGAATAGCCCAGCGAAGGGTTGGCTTTCAGAGCTTCCAAACGGTTAAAGCCTAACTTGTTAAGATATTCTTGGAAGTCTTTAACCCCGAAGATCCATTCATCAGCCCACTTATCAAACCCTTCCTGGGTACGTGTGGATTTAAAGAAGTTGGCAATAAAATCTCCGTCAGGTTCATGTACCCCATACAAACCGGTTGGGTGAGCACCCCAGGGTAATTCAACAATATAATCCACCAGGTAACCGGGTAACATATTGCGGGTCGGTTCTCTCCGCAAGTATTCTTCCGGAACGACCTGTTCTGCGATAATAATATTCTTTCCAGAAGACTTAATAGCTTCTTGATCGCTGAATTTCAAGCCATCGACTCTTACGGTCCCCTCAGTACCCACCATTTGGACATGAGTGATACACCAGTCCGGATTAGCGGCTGGGATCAGAATAATCTCAGAATCTGTGAACGGCTCTCGATAGGTAATGTATTTATGTTTACCAATATGTCGGTTAGATCCATCTCTTAGCCCGGCTTTCCCAAGGTTATCATTCTCAGGGTTCAGAATGTCGCTTCCCATTGCCGAATAAGTGGGCAAAAAAGGTAGGCCTTTGGAGCCGGCGGTCAATCTGTTTAAGGCATGAATATGGGCCCAGTCTTCATACAGAATTTCACCGTTTTCAATTTTACGGGCCAGGTTACTGCCGAACTTTCCATAGAGTTCGTGTCCACACCAGCTCGATTCCCAAATTCCAACGCAACCAGCTCCCACAAGCATGTCATCGTGGGTACCACCATTAACTTCAACCAGATGAAGATTTCGTTTTTTCTGACGAATCAATTCGTAAATAGCGGCCATGGGACGACGCCAAACAGTAAAACCTCCGAATGTTAACATATCCCCATCATGGATCTGTCCGACCGCTTCAGAGAGACTAACAATTTTAGGCCTTGCCATTATGCAACCCCCTTCAAAATATCTTATTTTGAGCTGGATTTTACCCAGTTCGTGGTTCATTTGAACTAAAAACGACCGATGACTTCGCGACCGATAATCATGCGCTGAATCTGATTTGACCCTTCATAAATTTGGGTAATCTTTGCATCTCTCATCATACGTTCAACAGGGAATTCCGAACAGTAACCATATCCGCCCATTAACTGAACGCAGTTAGTGGTGACCTCCATAGCAGTGTCAGTGGCAAAGAACTTAGCCATTGATGCCTCTTTGTTATGCGGTATATGATTGTCTTTGAGCCATGCAGCCTTGTAAATCAGCATCTGAGCAGCCTCTATTTTAGTAGCCATTTCTGCAATCATGAATTGAACTCCTTGATTGGCTGCCAGAGGTTTATCAAATTGTTTTCTTTCCTTAATGTAATTGATCGTATATTCCAAGGCTCCCTCAGCAATCCCCAAACCCTGAGCGCCAATCGTGATACGACCACCGGCTAACAGACCCATAGCGACCGCAAAACCATTGTTGATTTCCCCTAAGACATTTTCTTTAGGAACTTTCACATTTTCAAAGTAAAGTTCACATGTTGGGTCGGCATGCATACCCATTTTCTCAACCGGTTTACTGATAGTAAACCCAGGGGTGTCTTTTTCTATGATTAGGCAGGTAATCCCTTTACCTTTAGGTTGACTTGGGTCCGTCTTCACAAAGGTGCAATAAGTCGTAGCATGTCCACCATTGGTTATGAAAATTTTGCTGCCGTTGACTAGGAAATGATCCCCTTTATCTTCAGCCCTACATTTTAAAGCTGCGGCGTCTGATCCGGCGTTAGGCTCAGTCAGTGCATAGGCACCAATAATCTCACCGATGGCCAGCCTCTTCAGATATTTTTCTTTTAATCTCTGACTACCATAAAGGTAAATACTCATACAGCCCAGACCAGTGTGTACACTGGTAACAACCGCAGTCGAGGCGCAGGCCTTAGCTAACTCTTCAACGATAATAGCAAAGTCCAGATAAGTTCCACCGCCTCCGCCCCATTCTTCTGGAATAGGAAAACCCGTTAAACCCAGTTCTCTCATCTTTCTCCAATTTTCCACAGGAAACTCATGGCTTTTGTCAAGTTTTTCCGCTATAGGTGCAACTTGACTTTTGGCAAATTTCCTCACCATGTCTCTGACCATAAGAGTTTCATCACTTAGTTGGAATTCCATATTACTCCACTCCAATCCGTTTACTATTTATATCAGATTGTCTTCAAAACCTAGTCAGCGTCGACTCGAATAAGCATAGCATCGCCCTGAGCATGACCAGCACAGATTCCACAAACTCCATATCCACCGCCACGACGTTTCAATTCGTAAGCCAAAGTCATCACGATTCTTGCTCCCGTTGCACCGATGGGGTGACCATAAGCAATTGCTCCTCCGTTAACATTGACCTTTTCAAACATTTGCTCTTTAGTCATCCCTAGAATACTTCGGGCACTGACAAGGGCGACCGCTGCGAAGGCTTCGTTAATTTCAATGAGTTTAACATCATCGAGTGTCATATTGTTTTGATCCAATACCTTCTTAATGGAAAGGCCGGGAACTGTAGCAATATCTTTCGTGGGTTGAGATACTTCGGCATAATCTATAATCGTGAACAGTGGTTTTAAGCCCAGTTCATCAGCTTTAGCGCGACTCATGAGCAAACAGACATCTCCGCCATCGTTAGTACCTGGTGCGTTTCCCGCAGTCACACTGCCAAGCTTTCCAGTGACAGCACTTGTGTGATTAAACACCGGGCCAAGTTTGGCCAAACCTTCTAGGGTAGAATTTGCTCGAGGTCCTTCATCCTTTTCCATAATTTCTTTACCCTTTTTAATAGCAATTGGGAAAAGTTCACCGTCAAGTTTTCCGGCTGCCACAGCAGCTGAGGCCGCCAACTGAGAATGTAGTGCCCATTCATCCTGCTCTTCGCGGCTATAACCAAATTCATCGGCCACTTCAGAACCGTGAATGGCCATATGACGGTCGTAGATAGAATCCCAGAGTCCATCTTTTACCATCAGGTCTTCACAGTCCGCATTCAGGAAACCCATCTTTTTCCCCGTCTCATATCGGGAAGTGCAAAAGGAATGTTGCTCATACTCTCCTGTCCACCGGCAATAACAATTTCCGCTCTTCCAAGGGCAATCATTTGTACCCCCAAATCAATGGTTTTAACCCCAGAGGAGCAAACTTTGTTAACCGTGATGGAAGGTACATGTTCAGGAAGTCCTGCCAGTAGAGTAGCCTGACGACTTGGAACTTGACCGCTGCCTGCTTGAACCACATGGCCCATAATGACATAATCAATATCGCTGGGAGCGACTTTACCTTCGGTTCGGCGTATAACTTCTTTAATAGCTAAAGCTCCCAATTGAGCGGCATCAAACTCCACTAAAGCACCAAGTGATTTACCATAAGGAGTTCTGCATGCTTCCACACATACTACTTCACGGTGTTTAGCATAGACATTACTGATTTTCCTGCCCATGGTCGAATAGTCGGGCTTTCTTTCCCCATAAGCGCTTATTTTAGCATTCTTGTAATAACTTTTTCTTGTAATTTCAAGTGTTTGAACTATCTTAGACATATTATTTCCTCCTCAAGTGGTATTCACGATACCAGCGTTTTAAAGCGATAATATCTCCCCCACTTTCAGTTTCTAGAAGACGAAACCAATTTATAGTGCTGGAAATTAAATTGAACGAAGTCTACTCCTTCATCCTCCTTCCTATGTCCAAATGTATTCCTCATAGTTATTTATTCTGAATCCTAGAAATTATTAAGCAATTAACATGCCAATAAGGAGTTTACAACAAAATCAATAATGTTAAGGGAAGCTTAACGGTCCTTGACATACTAGTTTGATTATTCTTACCAATAGATCGGTAACCAAACCAGATGTTCAATATCACAGAAACAAACCTTAATATAAAAAAACGTCCCGAAATCAGACACATTCGTTCATAGTGTGTCCGATTCCAGGACGTTTTTGGGGATCAAATCATTAACATGAGAAAACTAAACTCAATCTTTCAAATCATATTTATTTAGTTTTTCATAAAGTCTTGATCTACTAAGGTTGAGAAGTTTTGCGGCTTTTGTTTTGTTGCCCCCGGTTTTTTCAAGAGCCACCACAATCATGTTCCGTTCTATTCGACCAATTTTGTCTTGGTGACGAATCGTTCCGGTCACTATCTGGCTTCTAGAAGAGTTGTTGCTAAGTATTTGATTCGGCAAGTGAGTTAATTGGATCAAACCACTTCGTGTATAGTTTACAGCCCTCTCGATAACATTCTCCAATTCGCGTATATTTCCTGGCCAAGAGTAGTTAAGCAAAATCCTCATGACGTTATCGGCAATGCCCATGACATTGGCGTTAAGAATATGGTTAAACTTTGTTATAAAAAAATGAGTTAAAGGTTCTATATCCTCAGCACGTTCCCGCAAGGGCGGCAAATGTAAATTAATGACATTTAGGCGATAATAGAGATCAGCTCTGAACTCTCCTTCAGAAATAGCTTTATTAAGGTTTTTATTAGTAGCCGCTAAAATACGAACATTTATCTTAATGCTTTTTGTACCCCCTAATCGTTCGAATTCACGATCTTGCAACACCCTTAATAACTTAGACTGCAAAGCTAGGGGCATGTCTCCGATTTCATCCAAAAAGAGCGTTCCGCCATCGGCCATTTCTATCCGACCCGGTTTACCGGCCTTGGCCGCACCAGTAAACGCGCCTCCGACGTAACCAAACATTTCTGCTTCCATCAAGTTTTCCGGAATGGCGGCACAGTTTACTTTAATAAATGGTCCTTTACATCTGTCACTACAGAGGTGAACAGCATGGGCCACTCCTTCTTTTCCTGTGCCGCTTTCTCCGGTGATTAGCACGGTAGAACTGCTTAAAGCAACAATTGTTATCTCTTCTTTTAGCTTCTTCATTTCAGTACTTTCAGCAACGATACTTTTCAACACATCTTGAGCAGTCTTGCTTTTCTGTAGTTCCTCCTGAAAAAACGTCACTTTATTTTCTAGAAATCGTAATTTTTCAGCCAGCTCCCGGACTTCAGCAAGTTGGGGAAATACTGCTTTTCCAACTGCGCCAACAACATCTCCTTCTCTTATGATGGGCAATCGCGAGACAATTAAGGGCTTGCCCTGTATTGTCAGGACATCGCTCGTTTCTGAAACACCAGTACTAGCCACTATGTGTAACCTGCTCGTCTCCATAACGTCAGTAATATGTTTCCCAATAACTTCTTCGGGACGCAGCGTTAAAAAGTCCGCCATAGCTTGGTTGACCAGAGTGGTCTTCCCTCTTTCATCCACCGCAATGATCCCGTCATGGATAATATTGAGAACTGTATCGAAAGTCTTGTTTAAGGCTTTAACGGTTTCCAATTCTTTAGCGGCTTGCTCTAAATCCGTAAGGTCTTGAAAAATGACAATTCCTCCGGCGATATTCCCTTCGATGATCAAGGGAGTAATATTTACAACCATAGTAATGTGTCTATGTCTGTACTTTAACCCTATTTTAACTTCGCCGTGAATTAATGCTGAGTTTAGGTCCAAATTTGGCAACAGCTCTTTGAAGGGCTGGCCAAGCGAAGTATTAGCTTTTAGGCCAAGTATGCGGCTTGCTCCTATATTAACGTGAGTTACCCGTCCTTGACCATCTACGGCAATTACGCCATTGTGCATAGAATCTAAAATAGCTTTCAACTGCACGTTCAGTAATTCGGAATGCCTAAATAAGGTCATAACCATATTCGCTTTGCATAAAAGACCGAGAACTTTCCCCTCCTTATTTACAACGGGAACTGAGCCGACCGAGCTAACTTTCACAAAATCGGCTAACTGATCGTCTGAGACATCATCGGAAATACTGATCACTTCTTTTATTAGGTAAGGGTCAATGATGTCTTTATTGGTTGCACCGTCTAAAATTGCCCGATAAAGGCTGCTTCTACTAAATACACTCAATAGTCCGCCATTCCTATCTAAGACCGGGATAATGGCAATCTTTAGATCCATGAAAATGTTTACAGCCTTGGCAAGCGTATCTCCAAGATTTAAATATGAAATTCGGGTATTGGTACCTTCTTGAAGAAGCATACTTATTCCCACCTTTAATTTGATTGATTGTGACCACTAATTTTTGATAAGTAATTGATAAGTAATTATAGTTTCAGGAATTTAATTTATATTCAACATTACAGAGATAAATGATGTTTATCTTATTTTCTTACTATTCTGCGTTATTTGTATATTTCCTGCTTAAGCAGCTGTTCCAGTTAAATGTTACACAATATACTAAATTTACATATCATTCCATTTTAGTTCTCGAATTCTTGATCTATTTTGCAATATACTCATCTCAGAATGTTACTAAATTCAATTGAACAAATTGCCTACTAACATGAACAAACACCAGTTGTTATGAACTAGTTCATAATTAACTGGTGTTTTATACTTAAATTATCACATTACTTAAAAAAAGAGACGATTCGTGTATCCGTCATAACCCGCACCAGCGTATCCTGCTGTGCCGGGATTACCTTGGTCAACCACGACGTTGCTTGTTACTGGTTGATAGATATGCTGAGGAACATTGACAATATGTTGGACGATTTACATTAACAACAGGGTGAATAACAGGTACTACCCGTGGAGTGTAATAATCACGTACACAATATTGTGGTGGACAAACGATTGGGCATCCGCATCCATACATTAGAAAATCACCTTCCTATTTTTTGCCATTAAGAAACAATAATCGATTAGAAGATAACGGCCAATGCAATAGTAATATTGCATTTAGCGGCGTTAGACTCCGCCTAAAGGAGAGAGACGGCAGGATGTCCCAATTAATCTACTGTAATCCATCCGTATAATCTCACGTCCCCCTTTATTAAGGGATACTTCAATATATGCTCGAGAAAGAATGCTTGAACCTTTTTCCAATTGTTTATTCATATTTCTAGCAGGACCTATTTAAATACCTTAAGAAGGTTAGAAAGTGGTATGAACAACAAAATGTTCCAGTTTTAATAAAATCGTTTTAGTAAATATTACTTGGGTAAGACCTGATGTTTATTCAAGATCTATTGATCCGAGTTATTTAATTTATTATAAGGAAGTAATGATAATGAAACTTTATCAGAAGGGTCTAATCACTTTCGGACTAATCTTTATAGTTTTATATAGTTCTTTTCGGTTCGCCTATGCCTGGTTTACAGACCCATCAGGGTGCAATAAGTGCCATGAGGCAGAGCCATATGCCGCTGCCTGGAAAAATTCAGCGCATAAAACTATTGATTGCCGGGATTGTCATGAAACAAGGGGCCCGTTTCATAGGCTTGATACAACAATACGTGGTTTACGAGATGTAGGTATTCATATCAAAGGAGATTATACTTTTCTCCTAAAATCTGTGTACTATGACTCTAATTGCATTAATTGTCATTTAGGTGTTTTTAAGCCTGAAACTAAAGCGCCCCTTATGCCTAATAACCATGCCAAAAAAATTATAAACGGTGAAGGGTGTAATGACTGTCACAGAGATACTGGTCATAAAAATGGTCTTGGCGTTGATGCAGAATTTGAAGCTTTATCTTCATAAATAATTAACAGTGCATATCATTTTCATCTTTTTCACACTTTTTATTATGGTCATGATCTTTAGTATGATGGACCACTTAAACTTTGCCATTTTGGAACAAAGCTAATAAGATTGGAATGCCTATTAAAGATATCAGCTTTTATAATGTCATACTTTGAACTTTAAAACCATCTTGATAAGATTATCAGAGCTTTTCTTGGATAAACCCGCCTGCTTCATTACCTCATTCGATTTTTCTACCATCATCATGCTTTTCTGAGCAATGTTCGTTGTGCCTTCAGCGCCTTCAGTTGAAGCAGAAGCAATTTCTTCAATTACTCTCGTTATCTCTTGTATGGAAGCAGTAAGTTCCTCTGCAGTTGCACTGAAATCAGTCACGAGGTGATCTACAAACTCAGCATCCTCATTATATTGTTCACTGGTATTCACCATGGAGTCGTAATCGTTAAGAACTTGTCCATCTATAAACTCTAAAACAATCGAAGAACTCTCGGCAAGATTTTTCACGGATGTAACCACTAGCTTTGTTACTTCTTGTATCTCTTTGATAGTATTTCTAGAGTTTTCAGCTAATTTCCTTATTTCATCAGCTACCACCGCAAAGCCTCTTCCTGCTTCTCCAGCCCTTGCCGCCTCAATAGCTGCGTTTAATGCCAAAAGATTAGTTTGTGAAACAATTTGCAATATCGTATTTGAAAGCACATCGATCTTCTCTACTGCTTTCGATTCTTCGATTGCCTTGATCGTTCTATCCTGAGCAGTTAGGTAGATAGTTCTTGCACTGCTTTTAGAGGAAACAGCCTTTTGCTTAAGTATACTTGCTCTTTTGCTTATTTCTCCTGCAGATGCAGCACCCTGCTGGGCTTCTAAGGCGATTGAAGTAACGGCCCTCTCAATTTCTGTTGCCGTTGCACTCATTTCTTCACTTGATGCAGCAGTTTCTTCCATCCCTGCTGAGAGTTGCTCTGTGGTTGTCGACACCTCTTCAATTTGTTGGGTTAACACTACGATAGCTTGTCCAGTGGCTTCTACCGATTTTTCCACATTTCGAGATTCGTTGATAACTCCAATGACAACTTCTTTAACTGCTTGTTGCATCGTCTCAATAGCCTTGGCAAGTACCCCTATTTCATCGTTCCTCACTATAAGTTCTTTAGGGGAGCTTTGAGTGAAATCCCCTGTTGAAATGAACTTCAGATGTTTAGATGCCAACATAATGGGATTAGAAATTAACCTGGATACAAAATATCCTGCTCCTAAGCTTAATAATAAAATGATTGCTGATAAAATAAGAACTGACTTACCCATGGTTTGTATTCCAGACATAACTTCATCCTTAGGAGCAGCCACTGCCAACGACCAATTTGTTCCTTCCACAGGTGCATATCCAAGATATTTAACTACCCCATTATACTCATACTCACCCACGCCAGTCTTTCCTTCAGTCATCTGTTTTTCCAGGGAAACTAACGGCTCGAGCTTGGAATCGTTCTTAACATTTTCAAAATCATTATCCCTATTAATGACAAGTTCCTGATTACTATGAGCGATCTTCGTACCCTTCTCATCGATCATAAACGCTTTGCCTGACATGCCATAGGTGATATCATTTGTAATTTTGCTTAAATCATCGCCATTCTTCAGCGCTGCCAGAACTCCAACGATTGCACCTCGATAGTTTATTGGTACTGCATAGACAATAACTAAAGATCCGTCATCTTTGCTAATTAGCGGTTCCGATATCGCTCTATTACCTGTAAGGGCCTTTTGAAAATAGTCCCTATCTTTAACATTAATTTCATTTCCTGTAGTCATTCTTGCCGTCCCATCGAGTCCGGCGATCAACATAGAAGAATACCCATTTCGTTTGGCTTCATCTTGGAGAATTATAGTTTTGTCCTCCCAAGAGTTGTTACTATCTTTTATCCGATCTTGATTCGCAATAGTTTCAAGAGTCTCTAATAAAGCGTTCATCCTTTCGGACACGATTTTAGCGCCTTGACCTGCTACTTGTGGAAGTGTCTGATTAGTTTGTGATGTCATAGCCTTGGCTGCAGTTATATAAGACGCTAAGCCCAAGGCGCAACACGCAAAAAACAAAAGAATTCCTATATATACAATCATTTTTATCTTTATGCTTTTCATAACGTACTCCTACCTAAACTAATAAAATAATAGCGAGATCATTTAAATCTTAGCCTAATTTATTCTTGGCCTAACAAGCCTCTTCTTTAAATTCTACACGCTCAATGAACCGGGTTAAATTTTGCAGTAAATCTAGATAGACTTCCTCATTGTAAAATCTACCATCGCTATCAAATAATAAACGGATTAAAGGGCGCGTTGGAAATTGCCTAGTTACAGCAACGACCACCCCTATTTCTCCCGTATTCAGAGTAACCATTGAATTTTCAGGATATAAAATGAGTGATTCCCTAAAGGCCTGAACAACGCGTGGATTAAAGTCCCTTCCTGACCAAGCAAGAATCATTTCTAAAGCTTGATATGGCGGCATCCCTTGTCGATATGGCCTGTCAGCAGTTAAAGCCTCGTAGACATCAGTAACTGCTACAATTTGAGCAGCAAGATGAATGTTGTTTCCTGCTAATCCATGAGGATAACCCTTGATATTCCAACGTTCATGATGTTCTTTGACCGACGCAATAACACTAGGTAATAAACGAATATTATTTAGCATCTCCACTCCTAATTGAGGGTGCTGTTTAATAATGTTGTACTCTTCATTGGTCAAATTATCTGGTTTGTTTAGAATTTCCTTCGGGATCCGTAATTTTCCCAAATCATGCAACAACGCTCCCAGGGTCAAATCTTTTAGTTTCCGATCTTTATATCCAAGATTCATACCCGTCACTGCTGTTAGTAATGCGACATTAATGCTATGTACAAACGTTCCATGATCATAGTGTTTGAACTTGCCAAGATCAAATTCCGTAAATTCAAAATGAATGGTTTGAGATTTAAGTTCTTTTAAAATAGTCTCCACCAACAAAACAGTTTTTTCTAGATGCTCTGGCTGGATCAATCTGGCATCATGGTAAATACTCCATAAGGAGCCCACCAATTTTGTGTAAACATCCTTTGGGAAAGTCTTTCTTTCTTTAGACATACGACTTGTATCCTTTTGGTGATTCCAGATAAAAACCTCACGTTTCTCCAGAAGTTCCCTTATGGCTGCAGTCATCGGTTGCCCTTTACTCAATAATAAGACTCCAAATCTATCAAAAAGATCTGCGCTAGCTGTCATAGTCAGCGTTGTGTTTAATTGGACCTGTTCCAAGAACCATTTCATAGACAACCCAACCCCCTCCTTCTTGGTTCAAAGTTTAATTCAAAAAGCATCTTTCCTTTCCTAAATATTTTTGAAGATTGAGGCTAGAAATCAAGAGTAAATCAGTCAATTATTATTAATCTAATTTTATAATTAATACAATTATAAATCAATAATTATATTTCTCCTTTTTTCGACATATAGTGCTATTTTATTTACTATTAATTTTAATCGGTTCTTTGTACAAATTGCATGCAAGCGAAAAGTCTGGAGATTTCCAGACTTTTTGTATTACTAAACTATGTCTTGGCGTTATTTTATTCACTGTTTATAATTTCCTGGACTATTCAGGAATTAATAAAGTTAGTCCACAATCTTATAATTCTATGCATATGATAGACAAGATAATAATCCTTTAGAGGTGGGGTAATATGTTAGACATTGGCATGCTCATAGTGCTCGTTTATAGTATCATTGAAACGCTCGAAAAATTCGGAATAAACCGGAAATTTGCACATCTACTCGCAATTCCTCTTGGATTAATTTGCAGTTTTATATTTTTGCAAGGTTCCTTGAGGGAACTCATTATTCAAGGATTACTGATAGGGCTTGGCTCTATTGGAACATGTAATACATCTTGCGATATTGTTGATTGGATAAAGACCAAGAAAATAAAATAACAGAATACAAATACGACTCGCTGGGCCGATCTTGTATTTCCTTATTATAAAAATTTCAGAAGCGAATACTCAACTTCTTGAGTATTCGCTTCTAGTATCTTGTTTTTGACATTATCACAGGTTTTAATTTTAACGTTGATTCATGCTCATCCTCTCCTCCAACATGTAAAGACTCCAACCCAACATCAGCCAAAATGGAGTCGATGATACTTTTTTCCTGACCTGTCATAGTTCTTTATGCCTCCTTCTTTGTATCTATTCTTATTGTGTAACATCTCTCGGTTTGAAGATTATAACATTACTATATGGATTCCATTCGTGAAAGATGTTAGGTCAACGTAAATTTTATAAAATAATGTAAAACGATGGGGACAATTTGTTATAAGCTGTCCTGCCTCTAAAAAAACATTTCAACTTTAACATTAAGTCGGATCGTAAAACCTCGCCGGCATACCAAGAAAAATCTCGGCATACATGCCGAGATTTTTAACAACTATGTATCAAAAAACTATAAAATTATTGACTAACGTTCACCTATCTCTGTACCTTACTTACTCGATTTAATAAGGTTCTAATTTAGAATTTATCAAGATATTTATAACGGGCATAGGGAATTCGATATGAACATATACACCTATGAAGGTACGTTTGCGTTAGCTCATGAGGAGGAGTGATTAATGCCTAATCATTGGGGACACCAGTCAGGATTTAGAATGCCGCCGTTACTTATTGTCGTAGTTATTGTAGGCATTATTGGCTTTATACTTTTTCCTAATATGTTTACAAATTTTTACTCTCATGCAAATTCAGCTTCGAGTTTAGCAAATTCAGATAACATTAACCTACCTAATACCTCTGATCCAAATACCACAAATTCATCCGGAGATTCTAACCAAATTCTGCCTAACGTTGATAACAGCTTGACTATAGGTAACGGAAATAATGAAATATCCTCTGGATACTGGATCCTTTTTGTCAATAATAGTACAATTCAACAATTACCCATTAATGCTCAAGATTATGCTTTCGTCCAAGGTTTAGTCAATAGCGATAGAAACGGAACTCCAGCAAACCAAATATTCTTAATTGAGAATGGTCAAATTCAGAAATACCTTATCAGTAATGAAGTAAATTCGGTTATTTCGAACTTGGCGGCGATTTATAAAAGGACCTCAGCAACGAGTCAAACACCTACGCCTACATCTCCTAACACCACAGCTCCTGATAGTACCACTCCTAATTCTACTACTCCTAATTCTACTACTCCTAATTCCACTACTCCTAATTCCACTACTCCTAATTCTACTACTCCTAATTCCACTACTCCTAATTCCACTACTCCTAATTCTACTACTCCTAATTCCACTACTCCTAATTCCAGTACTCCTAATTCCACTACTTCTAATTCCACTACTTCTAATTCCACTACTTCTAATTCTACTACTCCTGCAAGCCCTTAAGCTCTTAACTTATAAACCTAATAGCTCTTAGAATTCTGGCACCCCGAATTACCGACAGTACTAAACGAAAATGATAGAGCTAGTGAACATCCCTCTGAATTGAATTGGAAATTATTGTTAATAAATCTTACTTACAATAATTTTGTGGTAATTTCTTGAAGATCAACCAACAACCTATACTATGACAATAAGTTTTCAGATGTTAAGATTGATGCATGTCTTGTCCAGTTTTATGATAAAACTGAATTCTGAGAAAGTGAAAAACTTTATTAGAAAGGAAAACAAGATGCGAAAAACCATAATTTTGAAAAAGTGGACCGAACTAAAAATACTTTTCTTTGGTACATTAGCTCTCTCAGGCATCATTGCTTTCGCTCCATTAGCTCAGGCTGCACCTACAATGAAGTCGGGCTCCAGCGGCGATGATGTCGTGACGTTACAAAGGGAGTTAGTCAATTTAGGATACTCTTTTGGCCCGATTGACGGAATCTATGGGTCTAAAACAATAGCGGCGGTGGAAGCTTTTCAACAAAATGATCATCTCCAAGTTGACGGAATTGCTGGTCCTTTGACCCAAAGGGCTTTAGAGAAAGGTCAAACTCTTTTGCCAACGAGCACTAACTCCAGTAAGATCAGCGGGATAATGTCTAAAGCTAACAGTCTAATAGGATCACCATATCTTTGGGGCGGACAACCCCGTCTGGTTTCGACTGTTCTGGTTTTACCCAATACGTTTTTGCATCCCAAGGGATTACACTTCCCCGCACCAGCCAAGATCAAGCTAAATCAGGCACTGCGGTGTCCTACAATAACCTGAAGCCGGGTGATTTAGTTTTTTCTCAATCGCCGGAAACGGTACCATCGACCATGTAGGTATTTACCTCGGTAACTCGCAGTTTATCAGTGCCACAACCAGCAAAGGGGTCGCGATTTATTCCTTATCATCTTCCTACTGGTTAAATGCCTACATTAGTGCTCAACGAGTCCTTAATTAAGAACTTGCAGACCAAAGAGTACGATTTTTTTGTGATAAAAGGCAGGCTGCCTATGTCTGAGGGATTTCCTGAAATTGCCTTTAAATTCTAAATAGAAAGAGAGTGAAATCTGCAGAAATATCGCAGATTTCACTCTCTTTCTATTTAGATACAGGAGTTTATTTCAGATAACAAACAGCCACCTCTCGTATGAAATATTTTATTTGGGAAATTTTTATTTTTAAAAGCCTTTGGATATCAAATCCTGACCAGTCAAACTAGTGCAGCGGTTCTATTCTTTTTCCTCGCATATAGGACGCTACTGCAGCAATGATCGATAATATTGCAGAAATGTAGAAAGCAATTCTCAGTCTGGCCATAACAGCGGGAGCAATTAATTCCGGAAAGAATACCTTGCCAAGAATCAGTTGCTGGCTGGCTGTCGGCAACTGATGAAGAACAGTGGCGGGTAACTACAGTATTCATGATAGCGGTCGTATTTGGAGCAGCGAACATTCCCATTCCAACACCCGCAATCAGCAAAATGACTACAAATGGCACATAACTAAAGTCCGCCGGTAAAAGGGTTAATAGCACAAAGGCCAAGGTCGACAACAGCATTCCTACTGTCGCAAATCCGCGGGCGCCGTAACGGTCTGACAAAGAACCACTTATGGGACCCATGACAAAAAAACCTATCATCATTGGAAGCATATAGATTCCTGCCCATAAAGGAGTTTACGTCAACGTTAGCTTTATTGCAAAAAATTTACCCGTTATCTATTTCGTCTTCTGAGCCAGATGGTTAAAACTCAGACTCTGTTATATTTTGCAAATTTGACAGGAATACACTCTTTTTTGTCGAAGAAAGATGTGAAAGGAGTGTGGACAACTTGAATTTACAACGAATTATTATACCCATTCTTGTGATGTCTTTAATTTTACTATCCACAGATTCTGTACATGCCGCGAATCTTCAGGATAATCTCCATAGCTATCAAGATCAAATGAGTACTCTAAAACAACAGGCATCCGTACAAAACCAACAGAAAGCTTTGGCAGTTCAACAAGCTCAATCCTTTCAAACCTCAATAAATCTTTTGCAAAAAGCTGTTGAACAAGACAATAATTTAATCCAGCAACACCAAGAAACACTTTCAGAAATTAAAACTCAAGAAGAAACATTGACTATTAAACGACAACAGGACATTCAAACATTGGGAAACTATTTGTGCGCCCAATATGAGGAAGGCGGGACATCCTATTTAGACCAGATCAGTTGGATCCTTGGTGCCAAAACCTTCGATGACTTATTAACCCGTATGACCTATATGGGAACACTAGTTAATGCTTACAAAAAATTAGAGGATAAAATCAATGCCGATTATAAGGAACTCCAAAGTAACCAACAGTCAGAGCAGGCAGCGACCACGCAATTAACCCAAACAGTTCAATCCAAGCAACAAATGGAGGGCAGTCTTAATTTGGCATTAGGAAAAAAGGAAAACTTAATTTCTACTTTGACTAAAACCGAGCAGCAGATACTAGTAAAACAAAATCAAGTACAAAATGATATTGAGGAAACAAAACGTCTTATTGCGGCGCAAGAGAGAGAAGCGGAGTTGGCATCTCAGGAAAAGTCAAAACAAGACCAGGCGGCACAGGAGAGAGCAGATCAGACTTCTGGCAAACTTACGGCGCCTGTCAAACTGAATGGAACGATCGGACAGCTTTTGACGTTTGCTGAGAGCTTTCTCGGGTCACCCTATGTTTGGGGAGGAACAACACCAAATCCTGGGTTTGATTGCTCTGGGTTAGTACAATATGTTTACGCACACTTTGGTGTTAAACTTAATAGGGTAACATGGGATCAATATCAAGAAGGACAACCTGTTTCCGAAGATAAGTTACAACCAGGGGATTTAGTTTTTTTCTCAACCTATGCATCCGGTGCCTCTCATGTAGGTATTTATGTTGGAAATAGGATCATGATTGATGATTCAGATTATGGTGTGGCCTATGACAATATCGACCATCCATATTGGGCGGCACGATATTTAGGAGCGCGAAGGGTCATCGCCCAATAGCCGATAGATTAAAAATATTGTTAGATAATTTCATTCCTTGAAAGCGAAAGCACACGTTGCAAGGACTGTCCTAATTCTTCTAACAAATAGGGTTTGCGTAAACATCCGCAAAAACCGTAGTCAGCGTACTTCGACATCACCAGGTCATCTGAATAACCACTTGCCACAATCGCTCGAGCATTCACATCAATTGTAAGTAATTCTCTGATAGCGTCCTTACCTCCTAAACCACCTGGTACTGTTAAGTCCATAATTACGGCAATGTAAGGCGTTCCTAAAACAAGAGCATTTTGGTACAGGAACAGCATCTCTTTCCCATCCTGAGCAAAATCACTCCTAAAGCCAAGATGCGCGAGCATAGCCCCAGTGATCTCTCTGACATTTGCTTCATCATCCATCACTAGAATTTTTTCTCCGCTCCCAAATTTAACGTCTTCTTGACTAGTTGATTGGGAGAGACTGGGCGTGCCTGAGTCCACAGCCTGTAAACATATGTTAAAAATTGCACCATTACCAAGGCTCGACTGGACAGTTAAAGTACCATTATGCTTAGCGATGATTGAATAAGCCGTAGTGAGCCCAAGTCCACTGCCTGTATCTTTTGTCGTGAAGTAGGGATCAAAAATCTTCGCTAATATTTCTGTTGGTATCCCTGGACCATTATCAAGAAATGTAAGTCTGACCCATCTTTTTGGGGGCTGAGAATCCGTATCTAAGTAGTTTTCGGCTTTTACGGTAAGAGTACCGCCGCTGAGCATAGCCTCTTTAGCATTAATTACAATGTTATTGATAACTTGATTAAGTTGACTTCCATCCGCTTCGACAAACCAAAGATCGGGAGGAATAGAAAGTTCGCAATTTACGTTTGCTCCACTTAGGGCAAAATGGGTTCCTGCCGCGACTAATTTTCCTAGGTTAAGTACTTGTTTTTGCGGCGCACCCCCTTTCGCAAACGTTAGTAACTGGCTTGTTAAACTCTTAGCGTTCAAAGCAGCTTGTTCTATATCGATTAACATATTGGATATCTTATCATCTGCAAGCTTGAAATGTTTAATTAGAGAGATGTTGCCAACTATGATCGTCAAAATGTTATTAAAGTCGTGGGCTATACCTCCAGCCAGCAATCCTAAAGATTCTAATTTACTCTGACGAATTGCCTGCTCAGCTTGCTTTTTCCGTTCAGTTATGTCTCGTAATACAACTTGAATAACTCTTTGCCCACGGTAGGTCATAGGTACTAAGGTACCTTCTACATCAATAAGTTCACCACGGTCATTCATAATAATTTGTTCCAAAAGCTCGCCGATGGCGCCTTGCTCTATAGCCAGCTTTATTCGTCGGCGCGCTGTCGGCAGAAAGTCTGGGTGAATTAGCGCCTCCACAGGGTATCTCACGATATCCTTATGCCCAAATAGTTTATGGGCAGCAGAATTGGCAAAAATCACCTCATAACCATTATGTACTAAAATAGCGTCAGGTAAATGCTGAACCAGGAGCCGGTAATCTTCTTCGCTGCGCTGAAGGTCTTCGATGGCTCTTTTCTGTTCGGTGATATCTTGTCCGATCCCTATAAAACCTTCAAATTCGCCGTGGGCATCATAGTAAGGGACTCCGGAATTCTGCAGCCAAATATACTGCCCGTCAAAGCGGCGAGCTTGAAATTGCTGTTGACAATAACAACGTGTTTGAAAGGCGGATTTAAACGCTGATAAGACTATTGCTCTTTGATCTGGTCGAACGTAATAAGTCCAATTTATGATATCAAGAGAATGTTCGTCTAATCCGAGGAATCTACGCAAATTGCTGTTAAAATAGTTTACGTTGCCCTGGGCATCAGTTCGCCAAATAAAGCACGGGAAATCATTAAGGATTTGCAGATAAAAGTCATGAGCTTCAGCAATTCTATTAGCTTCGGTCACGTCATTTAATATCACGACAAATCCATTAAATTTCCCGCTAATATCACATAAATGATTTAAACTAACTACGAAAGTCCGTATCCCATAGATCGTTACTAAGTCCTTAATTAGAGTGCTGTTGTTTTCTTTCAGGTTATCTAGTTCATCAACCAGCCAAAGTAGCGTTGTATTTTGGATAGGGGTACCATAATATTGAGTGCCCGGTGAGGGACTGTCTGCAAATAAGGCAGCAGCAGCCAAGTTGAGGTTATCTATTTCTTTATTGGGACCTAGCAAGAGAACAGGGACTGGGATACTTTCGAAAACCGTTAGGTATTTATTTTTCCCATTTGCGAGGAGTCGGTTGCTTTCTTTTAGATTATTAATGAAAGATGGCTCGTCTTCGGTAAGCCACCGACTAGTTATAGCCATCTCAATCCTGTCGAAGGAACAATTCATCAGCCTGCAATATGTAAACCGATTTGGTAATTCAAAGCTAGCCGTAATTAGGTCAAGGTAAGTATACCGACAATATTTGAGCAGCCCAATAAACATCGTTAATGTTACACCATGCTGACGGTAACGCTCTGCTTCGGTTAAGGCGAACTCGATCAATTTGTCAATCGGAATTGAAGCTGACGATGATCCATCAGCCTCCTGATCGACATCAAATTCAAAGTCATTAACTGACACATCACCCATTAAACAAGAGATTATCGAATCAGATAGCCCCGCGATAGTCAGCCGCCAAGCTTCTATTAACGTGGAGGTATATTTGGTATAACCGCGTTTCTTAAGATAAACTGCCAGTTGCTGCACCAACCAACCCTCACTCGTCTGGATCTTTACGATTAACTCTTGCATGATTACTAACATACCCCCTGTAACCGACACCATTTTTACATATTGTATAGATTACTTTCTATGTAGAGAACAAATTTCCTCCCTAGGTTAATAAATTACGACAAAATATTAATCATTCCCCAGATTGGAAAATACTTTTTCAATTTCTTTTAAGAATAATGTCTCATTAATAGGCTTAATAATAAAACCTTTTGCTCCAATCTCATACTTTCTTTGATGTAAGCTTCTTGCCCCATTGCTGAACACATCAATACGTTGGCATCGGGATTAAAATGAAGAATCTCTTTTAATGATTCCAAACCGTTGACCCTTCACTTGATATTAAGGATCAAATAAAAAACACGGTGCTTAATCTTCTATTTAATACAATAATGGTTAAGCATGAGTAACCACACACACATTAACATCGTAAATTCTTTCTGCCACTGATACAATTAGAAATCATGTAGTTTGATAGAACATGAGCACTGCAAAACCTTGCAGTGCTCATGTTTAATTTGGTCGGTTTCATAATTAGTTTTAAATACATCTAAAGTTTTTACGTAGAACATGGTAAACAAACCATAATATTGCAGAAGGTGTTCAAGATGGAGCTGTATTAAGTTAATCAGAGGCAGTTTACTATCTCTTAATATATTCCGTAACAAAATCAGTAAAAAGAATACCCTCTAAATGATCTATTTCATGACAGAAACATTTTGCTAAATCTCCCTTACCTGTCAACGTAATTTCTTCCCCTTTTTCATTTAATGCCTCAACGATGACCTTTGAAGGTCTATTTATCATTCCCAAGACATTGGGAATGCTCAACATCCCTCCGTCACTTGTTGAGTTCCTTCCTGCCCAATTATCTTAGGATTGACCAATTTCATTAGCCCTTGCCCCATATCAATAACAACTAATCGCTTCAATATACCTATTTGCGGGGCTGCTAACCCTGCACCATGGGCTTCATACATCGTATCGGCCATATCATTTAAGGTTTGTCTTATTTTGTCATCAATTACTTCAACTATCTTACTTTTTTTCCTTAACAGTTCATCATCAAATAACAAGATCTGTCGCAGCGCCATTTAAACTACACCTCTGCTTTTCTGTGCTCTTGATTTCCTTTCACTTTCTTCAAAAAGAAAAACCTCCTCGATCCAACAATGGAATATTTTACATATATCATAAGCAAGCCAAATAGATGGTTCAAATTTTTCAGTTTCGATAGCATTAATTGCCTGTCTTGATACACCTACAAGCTCACCTAATTGTTCCTGAGTTAATCCAAAAGACTCTCGTAATTCTCTTAAACGGTTTTTCATGATCCATCTCTCCTGTAATGTTAACCTTACATTATATATATCACTATTTTCTTATCGCTGTCAAGTCAACCTTACATTCGATATAAATTATCTTCTCATTTAAATATTGCAGCAAAAATAAAAGACGGTACTTTTTGCCGTCTTTCATAATATCCTTTGATTCATATCCCTTTATTAACATGTATTATACGTCTAAATTTCCATTTGATGATGACCCACTTGGATCTGATTTTAGATTGTAAAATGTTTTTCCAGCCATTTGGATATATCCTTGGCTGGCATAGGCTGGCTGTAATAGTATCCTTGTATCTCCTCGCAACCCCTTTTTCGGAGAAAATCGAGTTGCTGCTCAGTCTCAACTCCTTCTGCAAGCGTCCGCAAGTTCAGGCTTTTTGCCAAGCTAATAATTGCTTCAATAATGACCTCGTCGCCCATATTCGTTCCAATATTTCGTACGAAGGATTGATCTATTTTCAATTTGTTCACGCGGAACCGTTTTAAATAGGAAAGTGACGAATAGCCTGTACCAAAATCATCAATCGCTATGCGAATTCCATAGTCATGAAGCGAGTCTAACATGGCTACTGCACTCTCTGGTTCCTTCATCGCTACACTCTCAGTCAATTCCAATTCAAGATATTTTGCAGGTAGGCCTGCTTTATTCAAGAGTTGAATCACTAACTGAGGCAGGTTCTTTTGACGAAATTGAACCGCTGAAAGATTTACTGCCATATTTCTGATGGGCAATCCTTGCATCATCCACACTTTCATCTGATTGACGGATGTTTGCAGTACCCATTCGCCAATCGGTAAAATCAGTCCGCTTTCCTCAGCCAGAGGAATAAATTCAAGGGGTGAGACCATACCAAACTTTGGATGTTGCCAACGCAACAACGCCTCTACGCCAATGAACTTTTCTCCCTGCGGAGCAATCTGAGGCTGATAGTACAACTGTAATTCTTGACGTTCTAGGGCTCTGCGGAGAGCGTTTTCCAATTCTAATTGCCGGACAGAATGTTCCTTCATGTCAGGCATAAAAAATCGGTATGAGTTGCGACCCCCTTGCTTAGTAAAATACATAGCAATATCAGCACATTTATAAAGCGTATCGAGATCTTGCCCATCTTTAGGGTAAACGGCAATTCCTATTGAGGGAGTGATTGTCAATTCATGTCCTTCGATATTAAATGGTTTTGTGTATTCATTTAACAATTTTTCAGCGATGTTCGCCGCACCTTCGCTGGCGGTATCTCTTACTAAGATAATGAACTCATCTCCGCCTAAACGAAAAACGGTATCCTGTACACGTAAGGAGCTTTTCAACCGTTCTGCCACGCGAGCCAACAATTTGTCACCCACTCTATGACCGAGTGTATCGTTAACATTTTTAAAATGATCAAGGTCAAGAAAAATAAGAGTTAATGGCTCATTGTTATCACGGGCATGGTTGATGGTTTCATTAGCACTTTCCATGAGCAAGGTGCGATTGGGCAAACCGGTTAAGTCGTCAAAATAGGCTAATCGTTGAATTTGTTCTTCGGCTACTTTCTGTTCAGTTATATCACGTATAGTCTCTATGGCCGCGATAATTTCTCCTTTGGAATCGCGAAAAACGGAGGCATTTGCCCATAGAATCGCTTTACCTGCCGGAAGATAAGGAGCAAAAGATTCTCCGACAAGAATACCCCTATGCCTCCAACTAATTGATTTATAATGTTTAACTCCCTTCGCATCGAAATCTCGTGCTAAATCAATTAAAACAGGCATTCTTCTGTTGTAAAAAGGAAGGGCATATTCATAATTTCCTTTACCTATCATATCCTGAGCTTTAACGCCAGTCATGACCTCAATGGCTTTATTCCACGCTAAAACAACGCCATTACAATCTATAACAAAGGTTGCATCCGGCAAAAAATCAATGACACCTCTCTGAAGTTGTTGAGCTTCCAACTTTGCTTCTTCGGCTTTCTTCTGTTCAGTTATATCCCGCACGGTTGCCTGGATCACCTGCTCTCCGAGGATTTCCATCATGTTCATGAGAACTGTTGCCGGAAATTCTCGCTTATCTAGTCGCATATGTGTCCATTCAAAGAGGTGAGATACCTGATGCGAAGCAATATTAATCATTTCTTTTATCTTAGCTTCAGAGCGTTGCCCATCAAGCTGATACTCTGGAGACACTTGACAAAGCGAAAGTTTGATAAATTCTTCTTGATTGGCAACTCCAAATAACTTGATGGCTGCCGGATTTCCAGAAGAAAAAAATCCTGTAAGCGGGTTAATTGTCATCATGGCGTCCTGTGAACGTTCAAAAAGCGAGCGGAACTTATTCTCTGCTTCTCTTACGGCATCTTGCGCTGATTTCCGTTCTGTAATGTCACCAAAAATGCCAATATAGTTAGTGACCTCTCCACATACATCGACAATGCGACTAACAGAAAGCCACTCAGCATAGACGCTGCCGTCTTTACGACGGTTCCAGATCTCTCCGCGCCAATGGCCGTTTGTAGTTATCTCTTTCCACATTTGGTCGTAGAAATCTTTATCATGACGCCCAGATGAAAGAATCCTCGGATTCTGCCCTATGACCTCATCTTCGCGATAACCTGTTAGCTGAGAAAATGAGTGATTCACTGAGATGATAGCAGCGTCTGCATCAGTAATCGTGATTCCCTCGCGACTATGTTCGAAAACTTTGGCATAAAGCCGAAGTTGGGCTTCTGTTTTGGCTCGATCTGCTGCCAAGTGATTCAAGTTATGCATATGTTGTTCGATTGCTTTTTGTTTAGTAATATCAAAAAAGCTAATCACTGCACCAAGCAGGTCGTCGCCCTGCTTAATTGGAGTCACGGTCAATTTTACAGGAAAGCTCTCACCGCTTTTCCGAATAAATGTTTCCTCTGTCTCTCTGAATACTCCATCTTCTACTGTTTTGAAGATAGGACACTCGGAGTTGGGATAGGCAGATCCGTCAGGTCGATGACAATGAAATAGCTGATGTTGGTCTCTTCCTAACACTTCATTCTTTTCAAATCCCAACATCGACAACGCTGCAGCATTGATGAAAACACAATGCCTCTTCTCATCAATGCTATATACACCAATAGCCAAATTTTTTAGAACCAAAGACCCATACTCAGCCTGAATTTCAGCATTCAATGTTTCTCTTAACTCGCCTTGAGTTGTTTTCATAACGGATCTCCTTCACTCGACGTCTTCTGAATCTGATTGCGGCCAGAAAAGACAAAAACCGCTAATCGCCTTATGCTAATAACTCTATCCATCGTCTTTCTTGTCATAACGGTACAGATCTCTACTTCTGACAGCGAAGGAAATTCTTTCCGACAATTTCGGCAGGCGTTCTAAGCCCTCATTGTCAACATTTCATACATTCCGAACAACTTTCAGGATTCTGCCCACCAAATAAACGAATTCCCTGTTTGTCTAATTCCTCGACTTTATCTGCGATGGAATCCAAATACCCGTAAATCTTATGCGAAAGGGTTTCAGCTTGCTGATAAAATTTGTTGGCGGAAGGTTGTTGTTTCTCTTTCACGACTTGAATCACTTGCTCGCCCAGTCGATGGAACTCATCATGAACGTCAGCAATCTCCTTCCATTCCTCAGCAATCGACGGATGTGTCACATCCATCGAATAATATAAATGACCAAAGGCGCACTTTGCTGAATTAGTTTGCAAGGGATAAATCGTCATTTCATCAACAATTCGTTTTAAATTATCCAGCCATACAGCATGTGCAGTTTTGGCTTTGACGATGTTTTCCAAAAACTCTTGATTAGTGATAGCATTTATACTTCCATGCAGACAATGCATCTGATTTCTGACAATTCCCGAGAGCTGATCGTCAATTTGAGCAATCTGTTTAGCGTATTCGGCGCTGCTAATAGCATCTTGATGAATTATTTGGGTCATACGAGTTAAATTTTCAGCTTCCCGACTGGAAACATCCATTGCCTGATTTATTTCATGTGTCGAAATTCCGATTCCTTCCATGGCTTGATTAATTAAATGTACATCATCAATCGTAGTTTGAAGCATATCTACATTTTGCTCCATGGTACTTGTAATCACTTCAATTTTGTGACTCATTTTTTTGGTGAGAGATATCGTATTATCCATACTTTGTTTGCCTTCCTGGGCAGCTTTTTGGATACTTCCCACAAAAGTCTTCATACCATCCAAGCTCTTCTTGGTATTGTCGGCCAGTTTTCGGATCTCTTCGGCAACCACAGCAAATCCTCTTCCATTTTCGCCCGCTCTGGCCGCTTCAATCGATGCATTTAAGGCCAGCAAATTTGTTTGATCTGCTATTTCTCCCACACCGTGAACAATTTCACTAATTTTATTAGCCATTTCTACTAATTGCTCCACTTTTTGACTCATGATTCCGGCATCAACCATGACATCTTCTTTTAACTGGTTAACTTCTTTAAGTTCAAGAAGGCTGTTTTGATTGCCTTTCACCAAGTTAGCTGAAGCTTCAGAGAGCTGAGACAATGTTTCCGAAGTGTTTTGGACCGTAGTATTTACTTCATTCATTCCGGCATTGGTTTCTTCTACAACCGCTAAATTCGACTCACTCAGAACCGCCATTTCTTTAGCAAAATCAATCAATTTATTCGAGATATGGGCCATATTAACATCAAAGCCGCTCAAAAGTGCCGTAATTGTCAATAATTCTTTCGTAGATGAGGACATTTGTTTTTCATTGGCAAAAAGCCTTTGAAAGTAGTTTAAAAATAAAATATGAATTGGGTACTCAATCTTTGGAGCCTCCGCCTCACAGCCTTGCATCGTTTTTTCCACATAGTTCAGAATATGTTCAGATTCATAACAAGGTTTTTTCGAAAAAAACTCCATAGGAACGTCTCCTTTTTTTATCACATTCTTTTTTTGCTTCCCATTCTCTTTTCGCTGCAACATTTCACGACAGGATAACTCCTCACTAAGAATTAAATAGTATAAACATAGAGGAACATCCTCTTCAAGCTTAAGAAATGAGAAAAGGCAGACGCGCTGCCCTAATTTTTAGGTTTAATCTCAATCAACAATAGATTCTATCCTTATTTATTTTTTAACGCTTCAATCTCTTCTTCCACTTCTTGAGAACCTTCCAAATAAAATTTTTCTTCATCCGGAGCCAGCTCTTTTAAAAGTCTTAAAAATTCACCTGCGTGAACCCGTTCTTCGTCAGCTATATCTTTTAATACTTCTATAGCCAATTTGTTATCGGTTGATTCAGCTAATTGCATATACATTTGAATTGCTTCATATTCTGCAGAAACCATAAATCTAATAGCTCTAATCAATTCCGGTTCCGTCAATCTGCGTTCTTTAGCAAGCCCAGAAAACGGGTTTCCAAAGTCTGGCATACTATTCTCCTCCTACTTGATTTTATTTATAAGAAACATACAGCGCCTCACGTTATATCCAAGCTCGTTCCTGACAATAACCAAAAATCTTCTGTTCCTTATGCCAGTCTTTTTTAATGCATTCTACATATTCTCTTTATTTCCTTCTTGGATAGCAAAATAATCCACAAAACATCTATATCCTGACATTAAATCAACGATTTTCATCTTACAGAGTAATCCCCCAACACTTCTGATACTTAAAATTAATTAATTCTTGGTTTTTCTATAAAGCTGAAAAGTTAAGGTATTTCCTTCAATAAAACTTCGGATTAGGAGATAAGCATCTGAACTATTTCTAAATTTAAAATCGAGAGTAGGAAAAGCTACTGTCGCATCCTGTCCAGAAGGAACATATTCTACGGGGAGAGAATGTGGATGCCTTTC
This sequence comes from Desulfosporosinus paludis, assembly GCF_045689965.1. NCBI lineage: Bacteria > Bacillati > Bacillota > Clostridia > Eubacteriales > Desulfitobacteriaceae > Desulfosporosinus > Desulfosporosinus paludis. Next base: position 3,960,048 of record NZ_CP144211.1, on the reverse strand, counting down.
AAGAACTTCTAAATGAGCAAGAACTACGGCATTATAGAGAGTAGAAGAGACCTGACAGATTCCGCCTCCGAGACCTGGGGTAAAGACGTTCCCTTCGATGATCAGAGCCTCTTTATAACCGGCTTCAGCAGTTCGTTCCCCGACACTCTCATTAAAGGAGAAGCGTTCTCCTGGAGTTAATAATTTTCCGTTGAGAGCTTTTACAGCAAGGCGAATGTTCTCTGTTCGATTGACCAGGGTTGCATCAAAGTGAGTTGAGTATTGAGCGATCGGTATTGGTTCCTTGACCGTTAAATTAAGCTTAATCATTTTGTTATATCCGTCCACCGTTCCATTATAAACACTTAAGCCTATGCTACTGGTATCAGCAACCTTGGGATTCCATTGAACAGGCATATCGATCGTTTCACTATTGTAAAGCTTGGCCTGAACCGTTGAGGGTAAAGAATAAGTTTCATTTTGAGTTACTGCAGCAGTAATATCAGCTATTGAATAAATGCTGGTCTCTTTTGCTATTCCTAAAATTAAGTCGCTTGAATTTTTTATTAGTTGATCCGATACAACTCCACCTCCCCCAAAAGCAACTAAATTGGGATATAAATTATTTGCATCTAGTTTCCCAAAGTAGCTGGCTGTAGATTTTGGCAATGTTGTTTCAAAGGGATCTATCAATATAATGGGATCTCCATTTTCGGCTGCCACAACACTACCTGCCAAAGCATCTGCAAAACCGTAGCCCGTTGCTAGATAGACCTTTGATGGATTCGGGGCAAATGTTTCAGCAATAGTAACATTCGTATCGAATCTGGATTGTCCTGCCAAACGTTCAACACTGGCCTGGGGTAACAATCCGCTTATCTCGGATTTTACATTGTCCGAGATTACTCCTGATCCTCCAGCTATATATATTTTCGAAGGCTTTCTTTCCTGTAAAAAGTCTTTCATTTCTTGTGGGAGTGCAGCGTGGGGAGATAGCAGAATGGGCCAGCCTTTATTAGCGGCAAAACTTGAAATACTTAAGGCATCGGGGTATTGTTCCCCTGAGGAGATCACTACAGTGGATACAGTTCTATCATTCAGTGAGTTAGCTAGCATATAAGAGGTATCATACCTATCCCGACCAGCAATTCTAACAATATTTTCAAATCCCAGGTCTTTAAGCTTAGCATCGAATTCCTTGCCTATTATTCCTAATCCGCCAATTATATAAACCGTTCCTGTTGGCTCCAAATGTTGAATAATATAATCAAAGGCATCCTTAGAACCGCCAACAGAGGAATCAACTAATAGGATAGGGGCTCCTTTCTCATGGGCTAGGACACTTGCCGATAAAGCATCTGCAAAATCGTTTCCTGTTGAAAGGATTACACTTTTAACATTTCCATAAGTCTCAGAGATTGCCTTGGCTGTCTCATATTTCGTTTGTCCGGAAAGCCTATTGGTACCAATAATATGGGCTAGATCACTCGCTGAACTTAAATCATTGGCAGCGGCAAAAGATGGTGTTCCCCAAAAAATGCAGCTACATAGAATTAATGTGAATATTCTTTTGCTCATTAGATACTACACTCCTTCAATTTGGCATCTTGATAATTATCTCATGCAGAAGAAGTAAAGTATGTCGAAAGAGTTATCTATTAATCCATTTTTTCATAAGTAATGTGTCTCTTTAAAGCGAATATTATAACCATTATCTGGGAATTAGATTCTGCTTAGAAAAAATTTAAATACACTTTAATAACTTTAATAAGCACTCGAATATAGTTTTATCGTCTGCTTCTTAGGGATGGTAACTTATTTCTCCTGCATTCAAATCTTGATAAATTCTTGATACGATTATGATTAAATATCAAAAACTTTCTTGTATTCTAATAGCAGAGGATTTCCAATGACTATAGATAGAAATAACTTATAGAAAACAACTTACATGAAAAAGACTAAAAGCCGTCCTTGCTGTGGGGCGGCTTTTGGCTAATTTTTGAAGGTATTTGCGGAGGACCTAGGGAATAGAATTATTTCGGCAGTTTGATTTACCTCCTATTTCAGCTCTCGTCAGAAAGATGGGAGCTCTTTTAAAATACCATTCAAGCCAATGGATATTCTGGGAATTTGGCTCAGATAAAAAGCCTTACTGCAGCAACGGCAGTAATAGCTATTACAACATAGCGGAAAAACCTTTCGTTGAGCCTCTTTATAATTACTACTCCCAGCAAAGCGCCTAAGACTATAGCTGGTATCATCACACAGGCAACACTAATGCTTTTTGCGGAAATATTTTGCCATATAAAAATTTGAAGGGGAACTTTAGTTAAATTTATGATAAAAAAAGACCAAGCTGTGGACCCATAACAATGAGCATTGGCAAAATAATGCCTGTTGATTCCTTTCCTCCAAATACATTGGCTAGGATAGGAATGACGAGCAATGTAAATCCACTTACTGCTGTTTTTGAGAATCCTATTAAGAAAGCTCCAATAATAACCCAGATCCATGAATTACCGTCAAATTAAACATGTGTAAGATTTCCAAACTCCGTCCCAACTCCATCAAGATAATAGTTATTCCACATTTGATTACTTTAAATTTTGTTCCATTCATCTCGTATAATCGCGTACATAATGCAGTCATCAAATTCATCATTGTGAATTAAATATTGCTTTAAAGTCCCCTCACATTTCATTCCGGCTTTTCTTAATACTTTTCCTGATGAACCATTTTTACTTCTGTGAAAGGCCTGAACTCTATTTAAACAAAGATTTTTAAACCCATACTCAATAACAGCTTTTAGTGCCTCAGGAGCGTAGCCATTTCTTTGGTACGATTGTCCGATGCAATATTCTACATCGGCCCTATGATTTTTACTGTCCACAAGATAAAAGGCAATTTGACCGATGTTCTCATTTGTTTCTTTGAGGATTATCGCCCATCTATAAAACTCCTTATTATTGTACAAGCATATCCATTTTTCGAGTTTCTGACGTGTATCACTGATCGTATTACAAGTTTCTTCACCATAGTTATTTTGAACTTCCGGATCACTTATCCAGTTGTGAAATGTACTTTGGGTATCTGTAATTTCAAACCTGCGGAGAATTAATCTTTGCGTATTAATACTCTGAGTACCCATCTGGTTTATTGGTACGTCAACCAATAAATATCACCTTCCAGTATTCCTTCACCTCGGTAAGGTGAGGTGAAAATGAACTCCAAAACATTAACTTAGAACCCTTTTTTCTAGATTCTACATTTTTCTTCATTTTCCTGTAAATAAGAATGTCAGTAGAAACAATCCAATAATGTAGAAACAAAAATATATCCAAGTACCTTATCAGCACTTGGATATACAATCTTGATTTGTAGTTAAACTAAATGTTAACTATTTCTATCCCTCTTACTAATTTCCTTCATTAGTTCCTCAGAGAATTCCGTCGAGAATCTTGATTGAGTTCTCTTCAGGACTAAGCCTCTAGCCAACGGAACGTTTCTTGTTGAATTCAAACGAAGCCTCAATCCCACATAAATAAGGGAATAAAGCACAACCATGATGATCCCAGTTACGAGCCCTGCAGTTTGTCCGGGAATGAAAGGCATACTGCCAAAGACAACAATCATGCTTATTAAAGTAATCCAAGTGGTATATGGATAGCCCGGCATTTGGCATTTTCCCTCTGGAGGACATCCCTTCTTTTTGCGGAAGCGGATGTGGCTGGCCATGATAACAGCATAAGTAAAAAGTAGGGCAAAACCACCCGAAGTGATCAAAACCAGGTAGACTCTGGGAAACAAATGACCAAAGCCTAACCCTAAGAGCATAGCAAGACCAGAGAATACTATTCCTCGATGAGGAACATCTTTTTTATCTTTTAGCCATTTTGGCGCATATCCTTCATCTGTTAGCGCTCTAATCATTCGGCCTAGGCCGAAAACTGCTGCTAACATCGCTGAAAGACTTGCAGAGATTAATACCAGATTAATAGCTGTACTCGCCCATCGAATTCCCTGTCGATTAAGAGAGATAACCATAGGGCTTATATTTTCACTTAGATCAGCCGTAGGAATTAGCGGCAAAAGAACCGTTGCATAAAGAATATATAGCCCAACAAGTGATAAGACCGTATAAGCAATGGCCTTAGGGATTGTTTCTCTGGACCTTTCTACGTCTGATGCGGCTAAGCCAATAATCTCAAAGCCGGCATAAGCAAAGATGACAATCAGCATACTTCCCGCGATTCCTTTTATCCCTCCAGGCATCAAAGGCTCGCCAAGTAATTCTCCTGCTCCAATAGGGGGGGCCCGGAAAGACGCCAAAAATAAGTAACATGGCCAAAATTATAAAGAAAACGATCGCAAATATTTTGACAGAAGAAAGGACGCTCTCCAACTTGCTTAGACGATTGGCGCCCAGAAGATTAAGTATTGTAACTAATACAATGATAACAATGCCTAATCCTGCAATGGATATATTGGGAAACCATTCCTCACTAGGATCGGTATTGCAGTCGCTTCACTTGACATTGAGAAAATTGTGCCTGTCCAATATTACCACCCTACCACAAATCCGGCTCCCTCTCCCAATTCTTCAGCCGCAAAAGTGCTGAATGAACCCCCGTAGGGATTTGCTACCGTCATTTCGGACAAAGCGAAGAGGATGAAATAAACTAACACTCCCGCTAAAATAAAGGAAACTACAATAGAAGGTCCTGCGGCATTGATAGCAACTGATGTCCTAAAAAAAACGAACCTCCGATAACACTTCCTAAGGCCATCATAGTAAGATGCCCTGCTGAAAGACCTTTATGTTTCATAACTTTCTCTCTCCTAAATATAAGTTCCAAAAAGAAATCTAAGGATTCTAAAATTTATTAATGACCCTCATTTCTTCTGTATTAAACTGACGGATTGATTATAATCGAAAAACCTTTGTTATTACGGATAAGGCTAATCTAAAGAAAACGGGTCAAAGTGTATTTGTTCCCGGGATTCAGCTTATCATTCCCTAAACTCTGCATAAATTAAGGTCTGTCATTAAGTACTTTTTTATCTAGGAACATAGGGAGATTGCTCCAGACGACCATTTTATGGATACCCCTTTGTATGTACTTGCATATGTTTTACTTTGTGCATCTGGAAACATTGAATTTAACTGTTTGCCTCTGTAATAAAAAAAGTACAGTTATTTTCTAAATGAAACTGTACTTAAAATTTCATATTCATCTTTAATATCTCCCAAACACGTTCCTGGTGATACAGCAGTTCCGGAGATGCCATGCCTTTTGGACAAACATATCCTTTGCTTGTTGGGCTTTTAGGATCTCCTGTGATTCGAACGACTTTGTCACCCTCCATGTGCACGAGAACCCGACACACCCCATGGCACATACGACAAGAAGATCGTACAATCCGCACATCTGAGAACTTCATAACAACCTCCTGCTAACAAAACCGTTTCTACGAGCTCACTTAACGCTCAAAACAGGATATAAAGCTAACCCTTCTCGATGGCTATAAAAAGAGTGCTTATGCGCACCGAGCCTCCCCAGAAGACAGGCTTACTTTGAAAGTGCATGTTCAAAGCTTATCGTAGTTATATATATTATAACTTTAGTCTGCTTATTGCGATAGGCAAAAAGATTGGTACAGAGTCCTAATGATCTATGTCTGTTTTTGAGATTCTGCTGAAGCATCTTGCTGACCAGATCGTCATTTTCAGCATATTTTCAGTTAACATTTAGTGAATTTTAAGCTGGCGCTCAGTTCTATTTAAGTTCGCTCCCCTAGAATTAGATTGTGTTCAGGAGAATTTTATGAAAGGAGTTTTAAAATTTATGTGAATAGATAATTTGATTTGCTCAGGAGCTTCACAACTCAGCGAATACATAAACGGGCTCCTTCATTCTGATTATCCATTGTTAAAATCATCATTGATTGTTTTATCTGAGAAAAATTCTATGAATTTTAAATGGAGGTTTTTAATATGAAGAAAACAAAACCTATTATGTTGTTCGGCGCAGTATCACTTATAACTCTTCTAACTGCATCATCTGCTTTTGCAATGACTCCAATCAAGGAAAATTCAACCCATTCTCAAGTCCACCAAACTATCGGAAGAAAGGATTCTGGTAGATTTACAAGTGTCCTTGATAGTTTAGTAACTTCAGGCACTCTCTCTCAAGATCAGGAGGGTGCTATTCAAAGCGCCCTTGACAATGCCAAACCCACCCTAAGTGGCCCTAGTAATTTCAGCTTCACTTCTATCCTCGACAGTTTGGTTTCCGCAAGTACGATCACTCAGGCCCAAGAAGATGCTATTCAAAATGCTCTCCGACCCGGTGGTCCACAAAATGGAAATAGCGACGGATCTACGAGTCCCTTAGACAATTTGGCAACTCCGGGTCAGAAAGCTGAGATTGGCAGTCATGGCACTGACAACTTCACTTCCGCCCTTGACAGTTTGGTCTCTGACGGTACGATTACTCAACCCCAAGTAGAGGCTGTGCAAAATGCTCTCAAGCCCAGTGACCCCCCAAATGGAAAAAATGATGGTTTTGCTAGTCCCTTAGATAGTTTAGTAACTTCAGGCACTCTTTCACAAGATCAAGAAGATGCCATTGAAGAGGCTCTCTCTGCAGCCATACATCCGGAATCAGGTAACAGCGGCTTAATAACCCTTCTTGATAGCCTAGTAACTGCAGGTACTATTACTCAAGCACAAGAAGATGATATACAAAGTACTCTCTCAACAGCTATGCAGTCAGGAGCAGATAACAGTAGTTTGGAAACCGTACTAGACAGCCTGGTATCCTCCGGTACAATAACACAGACCCAGGAAGAAGCTATTCAACATTCCTTAGACTAAATTTATCGGCTCGCACAATTTAACCCTCCGTTTCAAGTGAACCGGAGGGCTTCTTGCTACATGTAACTCTAATTGGTGTTCAGCGTCTTTTTTGTCAAATTTGGCATTTCAGGATGGAGCTATCATAGAAGGGAGTGTCGCAAAACTACTATTTTGAAGTAGCAAGCGATGCTCCCCATTTCTTTTTACTGTGGAAAATATTAAGTGGTTTGATTGCAATGCTCAATCTCTATTTTCTACTTAAATTTGTGTATAGCAAAATAAGCCTTCTAGATGAGACTGTTTTTTCGACCCCTTTTTAAGCCGTTTTTAATGGATGAAGGGGTTTACCAATTCGTTCATTCTGTATTTTAGCGTGAAGTTTATTCACGTTATACCCAAAACACAGCAGCATAAATTCAGTTTTTACACTGTTTTTACCTCGTGTCAAAAAGCGATTAAAGTTATAGTCATTTTTGAGTACCCCAAAGGCTCCTTCGACCTGTATGGATCGATTTACTCTGAGTAGTCTCCCTTTTTCGGTGGTAATGTTTCCGTACGATACCTGGCGTTTGGCCACAAACGTTTTAGATACTTGCATTCTTCGATTGCCTTTAGCTTTTGTACATTGACTTTTACAAGGACAATCACGGCAGTCTTCACATTCATAGATCGTGATTTCAGATCGGTAGCCCGTTGCCGATGTTCGATGGGTAATTCCCACTAGTTTGAGTTGTTTTCCGTTATGACAGGTGTATTCATCCATTTCTGCATTGTAAACCATGTTTTCTCGCTTGCTGATATCCTTTTTGAAGCGTTTCTTTTTCCATTGTTCATAGGTTTGCGGCTTTATGTAGCAGGTCTGCTTTTTCCCTTCGAGATAAAGATAATTCTCCTCACTCTCATAACCAGAGTCTGCAGTAACATTTTCATAATGGGCCTGTAGTTTAGATTCCAGCGTGTTTAAGAAAGGGATGAGTGTGGCTATGTCGTTACGATCCTGGAAAATCCCAACCCCTGTTACATATTCACTTTCCACGCCAATCTGAACATTGTAAGCCGGCTTTAACTGAGCGTTGCGCATATGGTCATCTTTCATATGCATGAAGGTCGCATCAGGATCGGTTTTGGAGTAGCTATTTCTTCCTTCGAAGAATTGGTGATGTCTGTTGTACTTTTCTTGACGGGTATAGAATTCCTTCAGGTCTTCTGTAAACTTTTGTAGCTTTGATTTCCGTTTTCCAATACCATGGACAAATTCAATCTGCTCTTGCTGACGTTTTTCTTCTAGGTAGGAGAGGGCCGCCTTAAGGTCCTTAAGTAACGTTTCTTTGGTTGCCTTGAAGTCCTTTAGATAGGTCAAATTGATCTCCTCAAGACAGGATTGAATTTTCAAGAACATTTTGGTCTCATTCTTAGTAACGACTTTCTTCCAGACAAACGTATAACGGTTAGCATTGGCTTCAATTTTTGTTCCATCGACAAAAAGGTTCTTAAACTCTACTTCCCCAAGCTTGTGTAAATACGTCACCATTTGGAAAAAGAGGTCTTCTATGGATTCCTTTAAATAGTTCTTCCGAAATCGAGCAAGGGTGCTGTGGTCTGGTGCCTTGCATCCTTCCAACAACCACATGAAGTTAATGTCTCTTTTACAAGCAACTTCAATCTTGCGGCTTGAGTAAATGTTGTTCATATAGGCATAGGCTACTACTTTGAACAGGATTTTGGGTTCGACTACAGGTTTTCTTCCAGTGGAAGAGTAGGCCTGATACAACGCTTCGTAATTCAATCCCTCCAAAATGTGGCTTAGCAGTCGAACTGAGTCATCCTCCGGTATTAACACATCAAAATTAAATGGTAGAACTAATTGATAGTGTCCACTTAATTCAGTATAATTTTTAGAGTGTAATTTGGTTGTTAGCATAACTCAAATTATACGACAACTGCGGGTTCTTTGGGACCTGCAGTTTTGTTTCTAGTAGGAAAAAGGGGCGTTGCTTACGAACTATTTTAGTTCGTTTTGCAACGCCCCCTGTATTTTCCATTTCGATAAAAATTCAATGATCGCCCCTCAATCCGCTCTGCTTCTTCGGCGGCGCCAGTTGCGGCAGGTGCTTGACGCACGTTACATATCTAAACGTTTATCCAAAACTCGAAACTGTATCGCCTCCGCTAAATGCTCAGGAAGGATATCTGGGAACCCTCCGAGATCCGCCACCGTTCGAGCAACTCTTAAGATTCGATCATGCGCACGGGCGCTTAGGTGTTGGCTGTCAAAGATCCTTTGTAAGAGAGCTTCTCCATTTGGAGTTAACCTGCCGAATTCTTTAGTTTCTTTAGCCGTCATCTCAGCATTGGTTTTTGCAGGCCCTAGCCGATCCCATTGTCTTTGACGGGCTGCCATCACTCGTTCTCTTACGGTACTGGACGACTCACTTTCCTTACTAATATTCTTTAACTCCGAGTAATTCAACCTTGGCACCTCGATATGCATGTCAAAGCGATCTAGCAAGGGGCCGGAAATCCTTCCGCGATAATTTTGAATTTGCATAGGTGTACAACGACACATTCTTCCCTGATCGCTGAGGAAACCACAGGGACACGGATTCATACTAGAAATAACGCTGACATGAGCGGGGTAGGTAATGCTGCCCGATTGGCGAGTTATCGTCAATTCCCGGTCTTCCAAGGGTTGCCGGAGACATTCCAAGACTTCACGTGAAAACTCAGGAAGTTCATCCAAAAATAAGACACCATAATTTGCTAAACTTAATTCTCCCGGACGCAAGTCACGCCCACCTCCGATCATCCCCACCTTGGTGATGGTATGGTGTGGGCTGCGAAAAGGACGATGTTGAATCAATCTGCCATTGCAGGCGAGCAACCCGCAGCTACTGTAAAGCTGAGTAACTTCAATGCTCTCGGTCTCGCTTAGTTGAGGGAGTATTCCTGAGTAAGCTTTGGCGAGCAGTGTCTTACCTGATCCCGGTGGTCCTACTAAGATGACGTTATGTCCCCCTGCGGCGGCAATCTCTAAAGCCCGTTTTACATGCTGCTGTCCCTGAATATCTGTCCAGTCGACTTGTCGTTCATTAGATAATTCTTCGACATGAGCAATTTGAGATAGTATTTCATCTTCGAAGTTATAGTTCTCCTCTAATGCTTGAACGACTCGCCTTAACGTTGAGGTGCTATGTGTTTCTAACCCGCCTACAAGACGGGCTTCAGAGAGATTTTCCTGGGGAACTATCAGACATAACTTCTTGACTTTCTTCTCTTCTTCGGATTCGAGTTGTTGATTATTCCGATGGAGAGTCATGGCCATCGTTAGAATACCGGGTACAGGCCGCAGAGATCCTTCTAATGATAGTTCGCCCGAGAAGACATAATGATCAAGGCCGGAGCAAAGGCATTGTTCCGTCGCTGCAAGAATTCCCAGAGCAATCGGCAGATCAAGCCCTGATCCCTGTTTGCGCAAATCTGCGGGAGCCAAATTAACAGTTACCCTCTGCAAAGGAAACTGATAGCCAGAGTTTCGTATCGCTGAGCGAACTCGATCTCTGGCCTCTTTTACAGCTATATTGGCAAGCCCAACGATGTCAAAACTCGGCAGGCCATTAGAAACATCAACTTCTACTCTAATTAAGTGAGCCCGTAATCCGAGAACAGTCATACCATAAACTGAAGCGAACATCAATCGTCCTCCTAAGAAAGAAAACTCGGTAAAGCATTTAACAGTATCTGAAGCGTCCTCAATAAATTGAGGAATCTTTCGATCTGGCTCAAAGAATTCTCGTTACCTCAAAGTTTTAGTTGTTAAGCAATGAGGTATAGAGAAAATGTTCGCCCAAATTTACTATATTCCTTCCTTGATAATCTAAATATTGTTATTTTTCTACAGCTACATTATTAGGTTCTTTCGGCAACACAATCCAGAAGGTTGTCCCTTTCCCCATATCACTTTCCACTTTAATGCATCCTCCATGAGCCTCCACGATTTGACGAACAATCGCCAAACCGAGCCCCATCCCCCCATCTTTACGTGAGCGTGCTTTATTGACTCTAAAGAAGCGGTCGAAGATATAGGGTAAGGCTTCACGCGGAATCCCCTCTCCTTCATCCCGAATAGCAAATCGAACCTGATTTTCTTCTGTCTCCAATAAGACTCGAACCGATTTGCCGCGCGGGGTATGGCGCATCGCATTATCTAGAAGATTAATGAAAACCTGTAATAGACGGTCTGGATCTGCAATGATTTCCCCATATCCCTTAGCGACCTCTAACGTTAAACCTAAATCATGCGCTCTCCCCTGGAAACGTTGGGAAACCTCGCTTAAAAAGCTCTCCAAGTCTAATTTGACAGGTTGTAGGCTCTGACCCCGTTCCAGCCAATTAATGTCTTGTAGATCTGTTACCAGTCGAGCCAAACGTTTGGCCTCATCCAAAACCAGTTCAATATATTCTCCACGTTGATCCTGAGGGACAACATCGTCCTGAATTGCTTCCAGGTACCCTTGTATGAGATGCAAAGGTGTTCTTAATTCATGAGTGACACTGGCTAAAAATTCACGGCGTGACTTTTCTGCCCGTAAAGACGCCGTTATATCCCTAAGCACGGCAACATGCCCTCGAAATCCCTCTGTCTCAGCCATTGGGGCCATCACTACCTGTAATACCTGAATACCCAGTGTAAATGTTGTGTAATTTTCACTGAGGTCCAAGCTTTGACTCATGTTCCGCAGGAAACTTTCGATCTGGTTCTTACGCTCCAAAAGTTCAACGTCATGTTCTTGCCATAATGCTTTAGCGGTATCATTAGCGTAGAGTATACAACCATCGGCACCAAGCATGACCACTGCGTCACTAATACTTTCAACAATTCCCTGAAGTAAATTCTTTTCCTGGGAAAGCCATTCCATATGGTTTTTCAAGCTTTCACCCATAGAATTGAGGACATCAGCTAAATCACCAATTTCATCTCGACTAGTTACTCCTTGAATAGGGAGAAAATCTCCTTTGGCCATTCTCGTGGCACTCCTCTGCATCAATGCAAGAGGTCTTGTGACCTGTCGAGCAAAAATAAGGCTAACTACAGTAGCTAAAAACACGGCGACTAAGGAGGCATAAAAAATTAAGCGCCGAAACGTTGCGATGCTTTCTTGAATTGGTATAGGAGAACTTCCTAATAGAACAACGGCTTGAACAGGTTTTGATCCAACAGGAGTTGCCGCGAGGAGCATTGTCTGACCGCTCCCATTTACAGGCAAAGCTTTAATCGAAATGGTATTGCCCGCAAGTACCTGTGAGAGGTTATCATCCGTAAAAAAGTCTGAAGGGCGAAGCGTTCGCGACCACCCTCCGAGCACTCCGCCACTGATTCCTCCGAGCGGCCCACTAATGCCAATACCTTGAGCTTTTGTCGAAGTTGAGCCTGCGATAACTAAGATATTCCCTTGGGGGTCTAGTAAAACTAACTGCGTCCCAGAGGTTAACTTAAAGTTTTCCAACAAGCTAAGCCGCTCGCTCCAACTGGGGACCATGGCCAATTGCGCCGAAATTTCAGATGCTTCGGTTCGCAATGAATCAAGCTTCTGATGCAAATAAAAATCTCCGAAAAGCCATGTTATTGTGAGGCCTAAGCCTCCCAATACTCCAAGGATCAGAAGCGTCATTGCCAACCATAGTTTTATAGAAATCGTCCACGAACGCCGTTTTCTTTTATCCATCAGGTCACCATATCCGGATCAAATTTGTAACCCACACCCCATACCGTAATCAACATTTTCTTAATGCTCGGGTGTGCTAATTTTTCGCGCAGTTTCTTCACATGAGTGTCAACAGTTCGAGCATCTCCGTAAAAATCATATCCCCAAACGGTTTCCATCAGTTGTTCACGCGAGAAAACCCTCCCTCGGTTTTTAGCTAAAAAATAAAGCAAATCAAACTCTAACGGTGTCAAGTTAATCACGTCATCGCCAATGGTGACCCTATGACGTTCTTTATCAATGCTGAGTAAACCTGCCGTTAATTCTGAGGTTACTGGATGAAGTTGTCCACTTGAACGACGCAGTAAGGCCTTAACTCGAGCAACTAATTCTTTCGTACTAAATGGTTTAACTAAATAATCATCCGCACCTAATTCTAAACCTAAGACACGGTCGAACTCTTCTCCTCGTGCCGTCAACATAATAATTGGAATCGCTGAACTTTCACGAATTTCTCGGCATACCCGCCATCCATCGATCTCAGGCATCATTAGATCTACAATTAATAAAGAAAATTGTCCCGCTTTGAACTTAGCTAAAGCAACGCTGCCATCCTCAGCTTCTTCGACAGCATACCCTTCCCGTTCAAGATATAATCTGACCAGACTTCGGATTCTTTCTTCATCATCAACAATTAAAATTGGATCCACTTCGTTACTCTCCTTTGATAGCCTTTATCCAAGACATTTCTTGGATATTCGCTTCTAGTCTACCACGTAATCATGGTTATTTTGTGATAAATAAATGAAGAATATTATAACGCCGCTTTAATCCACAATATCTCCGGATGCTTCTCCAACCAGCGAATGGCCATCACATCAAATCTCAAATTTGGCCAGGCGGTATACCCGCGTTGCATCACGTAATAGGCCGCAATCGCTTTGAGGCGTTGTGCCTTATGATATGTTATGCTCTCTTCCCCCCACCCCCTAAAAGAAGATCGACGGGTTCTGACTTCCATAAACACTAAGGTTTCATGATCTTGAGCAATGATATCCATTTCACCCTTTGGACAGCGGTAATTTTGGGCTAGGATTTTTAATCCCGCTTCTATCACTGAGCGTGATGCTAGTTCTTCCCCGGATTTCCCCAGCTGATTTTTATTATCACCGATGTTTGCTCACCCCTTCTCTAAGGTTCTACCTTTAAATTCTTCAACTTAACTAAGATATCCTTTTAATATCTACGCTTACTTTTTCAGAAGATCCTTGATAAAGGAAGTCGAAATCTACTTCCTGATTTGCGCAGCAAATAAAAGGAGGCTCTCAGTAAATCTGAGAGCCTCTCATAACCGTACAATTATCTAATTATAGTTAGTCACTCTAATAATGATCCTTTATTGAACTAGGCTTTGTGCAGCCGCAATGGCCATTTGAGCAAGAGGAGTCGGGTATATCCCAATCGCCACGGTGATGATGAGAGAAAATAGCATCGTGAACTTGAGGGCTCCCTGAACCGGAATGTCGGGCAGTCCCTCTCCCTCGCCGAGAAACATCACTTTGACGACTGAGAGATAATAATACACAGACACCATACTCATGACAAAACCGATGTAAGCAATGGCTGTATAGCCTTGACCCATCACTGCGGAGAAGAGATAAAATTTCCCTACAAAACCCGCGAGAGGAGGAATCCCTGCTAAGGACAATAACGATGCAGTCATTACTACCGCTGCCAAGGGGGAGCGTCGAATCAATCCGGCGAAGTCCTTAATCTCGTCACTCCCTTGTTTCTCCGACACATGAGTTGCTACCGCAAAGGCTCCCATGTTAGCAAAGACATAAATCATGGCATAAAAGAGAACCCCTTTAACGCCCGCGAGAGACTCGGCAATGATGCCCACCATGAGATAGCCTGCTTGAGCAATACTCGAATAGGCAAGCAGTCGTTTGATATTCGTTTGCGGAATGGCCACTAAATTACCTAAAATCATTGTAAGGCAAGCCAGGACAACTAACAGGGTTTGCCCTGTTGGTGAAAAGGCTTGACTGTTCATCGTTAAGAGATAGACTCTGATCAGAGCAGCGAAGGCAGCCGCTTTAGAGGCGATCGCCAAAAATGCGGTGACCGGGGTTGGTGCCCCTTCATAGATATCTGGTGCCCAGAGATGAAATGGTACGAGAGAGATCTTAAAGCCTAACCCAGCTAAAATAAATACGGTTGCCAGGAACGAGGTTGGTGTAAGTGTAGCGCCCAGGCCACTGGCAACCTCCGAAAGCTGTGTCGATCCTGTCAGCCCGTAGATAAGGCTGATCCCATAGAGTAAAATGGCAGACGATGTTGCCCCCAGTACAAGATACTTGATCCCTGCTTCTGAGGATCGCGCGTCTTCGGACAAGTAGGCAACGAGGATGTAAAAGGAGATGGTCATCAATTCTAAACCGACATACATCGCGATCAATTCGCCGGCACCAGCCATCAGCATCATACCAAGTGTCGCTGTCAAAATTAAGGAGTAAAATTCACCGCGGTATTTCGGCAATTTCTGCACATACCCGCCTGAAGAGAGTACAACCAGAAGAGCGGCCGACAAGAAGAGAATTTTAAAATAGACAGCAAATTGATCGTGCCAGTACAGGCCGTTCAAAAACGAGGTTTTTGGATGATAGAAAAAATCATAGAGCGTATAGCCGAGGACACCGATCAAGGAGAATGCGGTGAGAGGCATCATGCCTTTGCGCGCGCTTGGCGGAATCAGTAGTCCAATGGCCAAGAGAATCAAGGCCAATGCGGCAAGCGCAACTTCGGGTGTGAGTACTGCAGCGATATTAAACTCTACCATTAGAACAGCCCCCCCATCTTCGCCTGACTCACCGTCTCAAGAACCTTCGCAAGGCCTGAGGAGGTAACACCAGAGTTTACTAGGCCAAATAAAATGTTCGGGAAGATCCCGGCGGCAAAAATAACCAAACCCAGGACGACCAAGGGAACTAATTCCGGACCCCGAATGTCCTTCAGATGATCCCATTCTGAGCGACGCGGTCCGAACATAACATTGGCAATCACCCTCAGGGTGTAAACCGCTGTAAAGATAATCCCCGCGATACCAAGAATCGCTTGTACCGGGAGAACTTTGATGGTACCCATGAAAATGGTAAATTCGGAGATAAAGTTGACCGTACTTGGCAGGCCCAGAGAAGCCATACCTGCAATAATAAAGCCAATGGCCAAACGCGGCATTTGATGGGCTAAGCCTCCTAAATCCGGGATGTTTCGGGTATGAGTTTTTTCGTAGATAAACCCAATCATCGAGAAGAATAAGGCGGACATGACCCCATGGGCGAACATCATAGCCACTGCACCATCGATAGCCGTCGGGTTCAAGGCAGCAATCGCAATGAGTACATAGCCCATATGGCTTACTGAAGAATATCCAATGACATACTTGAGATCTTTTTGTGCCAAGGCGATAAAGGCAGCATAGAGAACGTTGGCTATGGCCAAAGCTGCTATCACGGGGGCCCAGTACTTAGCACCGATGGGCAGAACGAAAACGCCGAGACGGATTAACCCGTATCCTCCGATTTTCTTTAAGACTCCGGCGTGAATCATACTAACAGCAGTCGGAGCTCCTGCGTAACCGTCTGGTGACCATGAGTGAAACGGAAACATCGATATTAGTGAACCAAAGCCAAAGAGCATTAAACCAAAGGCAATCTTTTGGAAAGGTGCACTATACAAATTCTGTCTTGCGGCTAACTGATCAAACATAAAGGTAGGGTTACCCTGTTTACCTGCCGCCAAATAAAGAGCCACCATTCCGACGAGAAGAAACGCCGATCCGATCAGAAGGTAAATGGTCAGCTTCATCCCGGCGTATTCCTTGGTGACTCGCTTGGTACTTCCCCAGATAATCACCATGATGTAGATCGGAATGACGACAATTTCATAGAAGAGGAAGAATATGAACAGATCACGGGCGATAAACGTTCCCATAACCCCAGTAATAAGGATAAGCAGCAAAATAAAGAATTCTTTGGCGCGCTTTTCCATATTCCAGGAAGCGTAAATTGACGAGAAGCCAATGAGGTTCGTGAGCAGAAGCATCGGCAAACTTATTCCATCGACTCCAAAGGCCAGATTAACTCCGAGATCAGGAACCCAAGGAATCGTCAGCGTGAACTGCATTCCGCCTGTCGTGCGATCATAGGCAAAGAAAACATAGAGCGAAAACGCCATGGCGACAAATGTCCCCAGAGCCGCTACAATTTTTATCGTTTTTGTTTCTTCTTTGGGTAAGAAGACAATAATGAACATCGCCAATAACGGCGCTAGTAAGATTAAAGGGAGTAAATAGGAGCCCCCTGTTGGCAGTGCTGACATTATTTCACACCTCCCAGCATCGCTAAGGGGTTAAGGGACGAAAGCTGACCTTCCCCAAAGGCGAAGACCATGAAAATGACCACAACTGCGATAAAGAAGACCATGGCATAGGTTTGAAGCTGCCCTGTACTCGTTCTGCGCAGTGCTTTTGCACTCCCACGTGTCAATAAAGCAATTCCATTGATGATCCCGTCCACGATATAAATGTCGAACCAATAGAGCACTTTAGCTAATCCATCCATGATATGATGAATCACCCAAAGATAAAGCTCATCAATATAGTATTTGTTATTAAGGATTCTGTAGACGACCGGAAAACGGGCGACAATACTCTCGGCTGCAATCGCTTTTTTAATGTAGATATAATAGGCTAAACCTATCCCTAATAACCCGGCGATGACCGAAATTCCAGCCAAACCCCAATTCATACCTTCTCTCTCAAATTCCCCAAAGTGAATAAAGAAGGCAAAGTTTTGCTCTGGTAAGGATACCAGGCCTCCTAAAACACTAAAGAAAGCAAGAATAATTAGGGGTATTGTCATGCTCCAGGGAGATTCATGCGGATGATTTTCGGGTTTTTCCGGTCCGCAAAAAGCGACAAAGAACAGCCGACTCATATAAAACGCGGTTAGGAAGGCCGTAAATAATCCGATGGCATAAATAATCGGATGACCATTTTGCAGGGCACCAGCCAAGATTTCGTCTTTAGACCAAAATCCTGCAAAAGGCGGAACGCCTGAAATCGCTAAAACGCCGATAAAGAACGTTGTACCTGTTATCGGCATCTTCTTCCACAGGCCACCCATGTCCCAGATGTTCTGCTTTTCATGCATTGCATGGATCACGGAACCTGCACCTAAGAACATCAAGGCTTTAAAGAAAGCATGGGTCATAAGGTGGAACATCGATCCCGAATAAGCGCCTACTCCAAGAGCAAAGATCATATAACCTAACTGGCTTAAAGTTGAATAGGCCAGAATCCGCTTAATGTCATCTTGGGCAATGGCAATCGAGGCCGCAAAGATCGCTGTAAAGGCACCAATACCTGCGACAAACTGGAGCGCTGCAGGGGAGGCTGCAAAGAGAAAATACATTTTAGCAACAAGATAAACCCCAGCAACTACCATGGTTGCTGCGTGGATTAGGGCGCTGACAGGTGTCGGACCTTCCATGGCATCGGGTAACCAAACATGGAAAGGGAACTGACCGGATTTGCCCATCGGTCCCATAAAGATCAAGAATGCCATGACGGTAATATACCCCGCAGTGCCAACGACTGCAATGTTTTGCAGATTAGTGCTTAAGGCTGCGGAAAGGGCTGTAAAATCAAGCGTACCAAATTTGTTATACAAGAATAATATTCCGAGTAATAAGCCGAAATCTCCGACGCGTGTCGTGATGAACGCTTTTTTGGCGGCCTCGCGTGCTGATACTTTGAAATACCAAAATCCAATCAGCAAATAAGAACAAAGGCCAACGAGTTCCCAAAAAATGAAGAGCTGCAGCAAGTTAGTCGCCAAAACCATTCCCAGCATAGAGGATGCAAATAACGACTGATAGGCATAGTAGCGTGACCAACCTTTATCACCATGCATATAGCCTAAGGAATAAATTTGCACCATAGAGGCAACCAAAGTAACCACAAACAACATCATACCACTTAAGGGATCTACAACCGTTCCAAAATCGATCTTTAATCCCCCAATATTTAGCCAATTCGCGCTAACGATCGCTGGATGTTCCACTAGTTCAGCTCCGGACTGAATAATGCCTAAGCCTATAGCGATTGCCAAGCCCAACGCGGTTAGAATCGCCAGGATCGACACCGTGGAAGACAGTCCTTTGGATCGTTTCGTGACAAAGGCGATGAGTAGAAACGATAGGAAGGGCAAAGCAGGAATTAACCATGCCCATCGAAAGAGATCATGCATTTCCTTGAACACCTACCTTCTCCATAGTCTCTCTTACCACTTCAACCAATTAAATTCATCCACATTTGTGGAACGACGGTTGCGATAAATTGTAATCACGAGTGCTAGTCCGACAGCGATTTCAGCAGCTGCCACGACAATGACAAAAAGTGCCGCTACGTGTCCCGTAAGAATATAGTGGATATCTACTTTTTGATTCCAGATAAACCGATTAAAGGCTACAAAGTTAATGTTAACCGCATTCAGCATTAACTCTATAGACATCAGTATGGCGATGATGTTTCTCTTTGAAAACACACCATAGAGACCCAGGCAAAAAAGCATCGCTCCCACCAGCAGATAAGTAGAAAGCCCTACACTTAAATTCATCTGCTTTCCTTCACTCCCTTCGCTAAGATCACAGCTCCGGCTAGAGCTACTGTCAGCAAGACTGCTGCTGCTTCAAAGGGAATCATAAATTGAGTAAGTAACAGTAACGACATATCCTCAGCAGAGCCGCCACTTGTCCAAGCTGTGGGTAAAATACGCCAGTCCGCATTGGTCAGGACGACCAAGGCGATAACCACGAACACTAAGACTGAAACAATCGCGCCCCGTCCCCACTTACGATTATCCGGATTACTATCACAGACCTCGCCACGCAAGGTCAGCATCACGGCAAAAACGACCATGATCGAGACTGCACCCGTGTAGACTAACAACTGAACGGCAGCAAGGAAATCTGCATTCATGAGAATGTAGAGCACGGCGACTCCGGAAAAGGAAAGTGCCAAATAAAATGCACTATGCACGATGTTCTTAGAAGTGACTACTCCCCAAGCTGCGGCAATCGCCATAATTGCGAAGATAAAGAAAACGATAGTGCCCACGCTTACCCCTCCTTTCCTTTCCGCTCAGCCCGTGCGATCATATCCCATTTCATGTCATTAGGTTCAAATACCGCATTTTCGTAATCTTGTGTAACGGTCAAAGCTTTAGTTGGGCAGGCCTCTGTGCACATGCCGCAGAACAGACAGCGACCAAGGTCCATCTGATAGGTTTTCAGGACCTTTTTGTTGTTTTCATCCTTTTCGCTGGTTAATTTTATAACCCCGTTCGGACAAGCCATGGCACACATATTACAGGAAATACATTTTTCCCGTTGCAATGCCATAGAACTTCGGACCTTAAGAGGAAGCTCGGGTTTTTGCTCAGGATAAAACTCTGTGATATTGGGACCGACCATGCGTTTGAACGTGATGCCTAACCCTTGAAACAGACCTTTACCAAACACTGCGTCACCCTCCCATCACGAGCCGGTAAATATAAATTCCCAGACCCGTTAAGAAAATGTTCAAAATCGAAAGCGGCAATAATACCTTCCACGCTAAATGCATCAGGTGATCAACCCGAATTCTCGGGAATGTCCAACGCACCCACATCATGAAGAAGATGATAATCCCAACTTTCGTCCAAAACCAAACATAACCTGGCAAGAAACCTGGGCCTTGCCAACCACCCAAAAATACCGTTGCAGCTAGAGCTGACACAGCCGTCATGTTCCCATATTCACCCAGGAAGAACAAGCCCCAGCGAAGCCCGGTATACTCCGTAAACGGTCCGGCAACGACCTCTTGGTCTGCCTCTACTAAGTCAAAAGGAGCACGATTGACCTCAGCAATTCCAGCAATAATGTAAATAACAAAGGCCAATGGTTGAAGAACAATAAACGGCACCGTATGTTGAGCTTCAACTATGACACCTAGATTAAAGGACTGAGTGATCATGATCACTCCTAAGAGTGAGAATAATAACGGAATTTCGTAACTGATCATTTGAGCGACTGCGCGCATGCCACCTAATAACGAGTACTTATTATTGGACCCCCACCCAGCCATTAAAAAAGCGAGGGTTGAAATGGCAGAAACCGCCAGGAAATAGAATATACCCAAATCGAGATCAATGGGCGCCAAGCCATTTCCATAAGGGATCACCGCCAAGGTCATCATTGGCAACGAGAAAACAATCATCGGTGCAACTTTAAAAAGGAACTTGTCAGCACCAGCGGGAGTAACATCTTCTTTTCCCATTAATTTCAAAGCATCTGCAATTGTCTGAAACCATCCGCGCGGACCGAGACGATTGGGCCCTGTCCTTTGTGAAGTCCAGCCTGCAATTTTACGTTCAAGTAAAATTAGAATTAGAGCGGCTAGGACAACAATTACAACCACGATGATAAAATCGATGACATCCATGGTTAAATCAGCCCAAACTGAGTGGGGATCCGCAAAAAGACTACGGATGAAAGCCGCAATAATCAAAAACAGATTATTTAAAGTCTGCATCTTATTCTCCCCTCATTGGATTTTCTACTTGTCCACTTCACCCAGTACTGCATCCAAGGTTGCAAAGATGGCGACAACGTCTTGGATCTTCCACCCTTTAGCTACAATGGGAAGCATTTGTAGGTTAACAAATGTACCTGGACGAATACGAACTCGTGACGGTTTCGTCGATCCATCACTGACGATGTAGAATCCCAATTCTCCTTTTGGGTTCTCCACGCGGTGATAAACTTCGCCAACCGGAGGCTTAATAACTTTAGGCACCTTCGCCATGATCGGCCCTTGCGGGATATCACGTACAGCTTGCTTAATGATCTTGATACTTTCCTTGATCTCATCGAGCCGTATTAAGGTTCGATCATAGCTGTCGCAACCCGTTCGAACAGGGATGTCAAAGTCAAAGCGATCATAGATACTGTACGGTTCTGCTCGGCGCAAATCATATTGAACCCCGGACGCCCGTAAAACCGGACCTGTGATCGAGAGATTTTCCGCCAGCTCCTTCGACAAGATTCCGACGTTTTTCAAACGGCCTTGGGCTATTTCATTTCCAAAAAAGATCCCGTAGTATTCCTCTAACATTTCAGGAGTATCGTCGAGAAATGATTGTAAAGCAGGCCAGAATTCAGCCGGAGGCTCAGAACTCATTCCGCCGATACGCATAATGTTCACCGTCAATCGGCTTCCCGCTGTCATCTCATACATGTCGAGGATACGTTCACGGTCTCGGAAAGCGTAAGACCAAGCAGACCATCCTGCCATATCCAAGGCAGTACTGGCAATCATGACCTGATGACTGGCAATCCGAGCAAGTTCGCCAAAGATTATTCGGAGATACTCTGCTCTTTCAGGAACTTCAACGCCCATCAGCTTCTCAACAGTTTGAACATATCCCCAGTTATTATGCGGAGAGGCTAAATAATCTAACCGATCCGTATAGGGAATAAATTGAGAGTAGGTTCGGCTTTCTGCTAGTTTTTCAATTCCACGATGTAAATATCCAATTTTCGGATCAATGTTTGTGATCGTTTCTCCCTCTAAATGAACCACCATCCGGAATAAGCCGTGCATACTCGGGTGCTGGGGGCCCATGTTCAGGATAAGTTCTTCAGTTTGTTCAATACTCATGGTTTTTCCCCCTATTCCCCTTCTTGGCGCTGACGGACAAGATTGCGAATCTCAACAGGTTCGGTCACATAGTCCTTACGCAATGGATAGCCTTCAAAGTCATCCCACATGTAAATTCGCTTAAGGTTGGGATGCCCTTTAAATTGAATGCCAAACATGTCATAAGCTTCGCGCTCTAAAAAGTCCGCCCCTTGCCAGATTCGTGTTACAGAATCAATCACCGGGTTTTCCCGGTCAACGATAGCCTTTACGCGCAGGCGCTGCGGACCGTTCAAGCTTGTCAGCTGGTAAACAACCTCCAAGTGATCCACAAGGTCTAACCCACATAGATCGTGGAGAAAATCACATGGAACATCGGAGAAGTTTTTAGCTGCAGTGAGAGTTTCTAAAATATAGGGGGTTTGAACTTTAAGAATAAGTGCTCCTAAACTCTCTTCTACCTCTCCGTTAACCCTGTCAGCAAGCTCTTCCAATCGTTGTTTTAATATTTCTTTATTTTCCATGTCGCATTAACCTCACCTTAGCGGGATTTGAAACTTTATATTGAAGTTGCAAAAGCCCATAGATCAAGGATTCCGGCCGTGGAGGACAACCCGGGATGTATACGTCTACGGGAACGATTTTATCGACACCCGCCAACATTGAATAAGAATCTACGAAAGGTCCTCCGGCATTGGCACAGCTCCCCATAGCGATCACCCATTTTGGCTCAGGCATTTGGTCATAGATGCGGCGCAAAAGCGGAGCCATCTTGCGAGTACAAGTTCCCGCCACAATCATAACATCCGCTTGGCGTGGTGATGCCCGGAACACCTCATACCCAAAGCGAGAAATATCATAGCGCGGTCCACCTGTCGCCATCATCTCAATAGCACAGCAAGCCAATCCAAGCGTAACCGGCCAAAATGAATGTCCGCGTGCCCAGTTAAGAAGCTTATCGATATTGGTTACTAAAATGTTCTTTTCCAGCAGCGTTTCATCTTCGCGCAGCCGTTTTTCTAAAGTTACATCCACTCTAAAGCACCTTCTTTCCAAGCATACCAGAAACCAACCAAAAGAATGACGATAAAGATGAACATTTCCACGAAAGCAAATGTTCCCAGCTTTTGGAATGTGAGCGCCCAAGGATATAAGAAGACAGTTTCAACATCAAAGGCAGTAAACACAAGAGCATACATAAAATAATTACTCTTAAATCCGAGCCAGGTCCGTCCAATCGTTTCGTTCCCACACTCATAGGTTGTCAATTTTTCCTTATGTGGCTTATTGGGAGCTAACAGCTTGGGCATGAGCATCATAATGATGGATACGGCGATGGCCCCAACCAGAAACACTCCTACGGCAGCAAAATTGTTGGCTGACATCTTCCTAACCTCCTTCCTGAAAAAATCATGTTATTTATAAGCCGATTTATTGTCTGCCTGCAGGCAGTTCGATAAATCCAGCGTAAAGCGGCGTCATAGACCTCGGCCAATTATTAAAGAGCGGACGACCCTTGTTTTACCGGGGCAAAACTCCTTCGATGAAGAGGACATGGCCCTAAACGCCGCAAAACTTTCATATGTTCACTTGTACCATACCCTTTATTTTTAGAAAAGGTATATTCGGGATAAAGCGTATCGAGCTCAACCATTAATCGATCACGAGTTACCTTTGCTAAGATCGAAGCGGCAGCAATCGAGGCACTTAACCGATCTCCTCCCACAAGGGGAAGCTGTGGTAAATTCACTGCTGGCAAAGTGAGCGCATCAATCAATAAGTAATGGGGACGGACTGTCAAACCCTCGACAGCTCGTTTCATCGCTAATTTCGTTGCCTGTAATATATTCAGAGCATCGATCTCAGCAGGTTCAGCACTTCCAATGGCACAATCTATTGCTTGAGTCTGGATTTGAGAAAATAATTTTTCCCGTTTACTTTCTGTTAACATTTTTGAATCATTAAGACCCGGCAAATTAAATTGTGTCGGCAGGATACAAGCCGCAGCAACGACAGGTCCGGCAAGGGGCCCTCGACCTGCTTCATCAATACCCGCCAACAGCAAATAACCTTTTTGCCATAATTTTTTTTCCTCTAAGAGCAATTCCTGAACGCGAGCATCTTCCAGTGTTTGAGCTTGTTGTTCTTTAATCAGACGCACGGCAAGCCGACGAACTCCTTGACGTGGATCATTCTGGCACGCGACAAGCATTCGTGGAGAAGGGTCCTTATATAAGGCAATTTCAACTTCCCGCACATTCATCTGAGATAACGGTTCCACCCTATTCTCCTCTTTCTCAGTTCGACATCAAAAGTCTATTTCCTTTATTAAGAGCGTCTGAATTCTTTCCAGATCTTGGAGCTTCTTAACCAATATTACAATCCATCGTTATCGGCCCAAGCTGCCCCATTCTGAGTTCACGCAAAAATATCTGTGCCGCTTTTAAAGTATCTATCCGACCGCCATGAATCAAACAACCTCGTTTGCGGCCCAAAGTTTCTAACGTAACATTCTCTTCAGAGTTCTGATAACGGCTTAAAGACTTTGGTGAATTCGTTTTAAGCCAATCAATGATCCAAATTGCTAAGTCTTCTGGATCAAAGACTTCATCTTTAATAGCTCCCAACGCGGCGAGCTTGCGCCCGACTTCCTGGTCTTCAAACTTAGGCCACAACATTCCCGGTGTATCTAAAAGTTCGACCCGTTCATGAATTCGTACCCATTGGTTTCCTCGGGTCACACCAGGTTTATTGCCAACTTTGGCTTGGGAGCCTCCAGTCAGTTGATTAATTAACGAAGATTTACCGATATTGGGAATCCCAACAATCATTACTTTGATCATCTGAGGGCGGATTCCTTTTTCAGCAAGCTTTGCTTGCTTCGACTGCACCATTGATTCCAAGGCCGGTACAATTTGTTTGACTCCAACTCCCGTGGCAGCACTCAGTGCATAAGCCGGGTTCAAGGTTCTCAGTTTTTCCAGCCATTTTGCTGTCCAGACAGGATCCGCTAAATCAGCCTTATTTAACAAGACAAGCCTTGGTTTGCTGCCAAGCATTTGATGCAACATCGGATTACGGCTGCTAACCGGTATTCTGGCATCGGCAAGCTCTATAACAACATCAACCCATTTTAGCTGATCTGTCAGAAGACGTCTGGCTTTGGCCATATGGCCGGGAAACCACTGTATACTCATCAAAATCCATCCTTCTAGCTCGAACCCAAGACCAAATCCACATTAAAAAAACTTTATTCGTTGGAAAGGGTAATAAACCAACCATGCTTTTCCCAAAAGATATGTTTTAGGAAGAAGTCCCCATTCTCGTGAATCTTCACTTTCACGGCGATTATCCCCTAAAACAAACACCTTGTCCGTAGGAACAACTTCCGGACCATAAGGAGGATAAGCTCCGGGTTTAACATATGGCTCTTGAATAACTTTTCCATTGACAAACACTTGATTATCACGCAGCTCGACTTTCTCGCCTTCGACAGCAATCACTCGTTTTACAAAGGTGCGCTTTGTGTCTTTCGGAAAAGCAAAGACAATGATATCGCCGCGAGTAGGAGCCCAAAGCCGATACGCCAACCGATTCACAAGAATACGATCTCCAGGAGCTATACCTGGTTCCATGGATGGCGATGGTATTAAGTAAGGTTGTAATACTCCCCAACGTAAAATTCCGCCGCATAGTAAAATAACGGCAAAAAAAACAATAACCCATTTTTTCTTTGACTTTAATCGTTCCATTGTATAGCTCCCCTCTTGAACTACTCTTAGTATGAACAAGATTCTTCGGAGCATACGTCAAAAATTAATAATTTACGGTATAACTAATTTAAATCTGATAACTCAAAATATTAATATTGGTTGGTAAAAAAAAGAGCCAGATCGCTCCAGCCCATTTTTAACCTTAGATCGAACGACGATCGCGGATCCGCGCCGCCTTTCCTGAAAGAGAACGCAAGTAATAGAGCTT
Source organism: Desulfosporosinus paludis (assembly GCF_045689965.1). Taxonomy (NCBI): domain Bacteria; kingdom Bacillati; phylum Bacillota; class Clostridia; order Eubacteriales; family Desulfitobacteriaceae; genus Desulfosporosinus; species Desulfosporosinus paludis. The sequence goes on along the minus strand of NZ_CP144211.1, from coordinate 3,933,782 downwards.
GGCTCGACGCACGACACCCCGGCGAACCACCTCAATCTTATCTAAACGAGGGGAATGCAAGGGAAATGTACGTTCTACCCCTACGCCTGCAAAGACACGTCGAACTGTAAAGGTCTCTCTGATGCCGCCACCTTTCATGGCGATAACAAGGCCTTCAAACATTTGAATACGTTCACGAGTACCCTCGACAATACGCACGTGTACACGTACTGTATCACCAGGACGGAAGTGAGGAAGATCTTTTTTCATTTGCTCTTCTTCAATCATACGAATATAATCCATTATTAAATTACCCCCCTTCCTTGCCTAGATGTTCATACACTGTTTTTCAGCGAGCGGACCATCCCTTATAGGACCAATTTATATTATCATAACCTGGATAGTTATGCAACTTCCATTATAAATTGTAATTATTCGGTCACTTTCTCTATTTAGTGTCCCCTTAAACGATCTAAAATAATTGCTACCGCTGAACGAACGGAGAGATGATTATACTCCGTCGGGCCATAAATAGGTTCTAAAATTTGATCCATAGTTTTCATATCTTCTTTCAGTAATCCCCAGCCCGTACCAAATAACAGCAGAATTGGAGTATCTGAAGTTTCTATGTCTTTCCGAAGCTGTGTATAGGAAACCGTATTGGCATATTTCCGGGCATCAGTAGCCACTTTCAAGGGAGCAATCCCTTGCTCAGCTTTGATCTCAGAATATACTTCCAACAAATTTTCCGCAATTTTCACTCTAGAAAAGGCTTCCTGACGATCCGGATTATATTCCGCTCCGTATCCTTCCTGCCAAAAACCCATAATTCGCTTCGCTAATTGGCGCTGAGCTTCAGCAGGATGTACCACATAGTAACGTTTTATTCCATAAGTTGTTGAACTGCGAGCGATATCATGCAAGTCTAAATTCGTGATTGACGTTGCGACCGTTTCCATATTTTTATTGTAAACTGGTGCATGGATTAAAGCCAGGTATATATCCGCCACGACGATTCCTCCTGATCTCCCTATGTAGTCTATATGTAGTCTAATTGAATTAAGTTTTTCGGGAACTCCTCCGACGACGTTTTGGCGGAGGGCAGAGATGTTCCCATTTTGGGCGCCAGGCAGCAATTTCAGGATGCTCAAGGATAAGTTCTTCTAATATAGGGTAATCATCAGAGTCAAAACGAACCTCTTCGAACAAATCGGGGCGCCGCAAAAAGGTGCGTCGTATGGATTCCTTTCTCCGCCATCGCTTAATCATGGCGTGATGGCCGGAAAGCAGGACTTCAGGAACCTGTTTCCCCTCAAAATCTGCTGGGCGTGTATATTGAGGATACTCCAATAGTATCGCACTATGAGATTCCTCTTCAGTGGAGGCCTCTTCTCCAAGCACGCCGGGGACTAAGCGGGCCACGGCATCCATCATAACCATTGCTGCCAGTTCTCCGCCGGTTAGAACATAATCTCCCAGTGAAACCTCTTCATCAGCCAACTCGCGAATCCGTTCATCAAAACCTTCATAATGCCCACAGAGAAATACTAATTCGTCAAACTCTGACCATCGTTTAGCTGTCTCTTGGCGAAAGACCTGACCTTGAGGAGACATAAGGATTGTCCTCCTTCGACCATTCGCTGGAGGTAAATTCCGCATAGCCGCATAGATTGGTTCCGGCTTGAGCACCATGCCAGCTCCGCCGCCGTAAGGAACATCATCCACATTTTTATGCTTGCTAAGGGCATAATCCCTAAAATCCACGAAGTCGAACTTCAGAAGCCCTGCTTCCTGAGCGCGTTTAAGAATACTTTCGCGGACAGGAGCAAACATCTCAGGAAATAACGTTAATACGGTCATTTTCATAGGCATCAGCTAATCCTCCAACAATCCTGCAGGAAGCAGGACATCCATGCGCTGAGCCTTGACATCTACCTGTTTCACAACACTTTTCAGAGCCGGAATACATAGCTCCCCTTTACTTCCCTTGACAACATAAACATCGTTGGCACCTGTTTCTAATACCTGAGTCAAAATGCCCAGGAAGGTATCCCCTTCATAGACCTTCATCCCTTCAAGTTCGAAATAATACCAGCCTTCTTCAAGAGGCGGAACTTCTGAGCGATCAATCCTAACTTCCCAGCCACGAAACTTTTCTGCTTGTTCAACACTCTCAATTCCCTCAAGAGAGAGTAAGACCTGATCCCTCTGAACCCGGGCAGAGACAACTTTAAAGCATTGATCTATCTTGCCCTTACGCAGGGCAACCTCGCGAAGCTTGGAAAACCGCTCCGGGTCAGTGGTAATCGGGTAGACTTTCAGCTCTCCACCAACCCCGTGAGGACGCAAAACTTCTCCAATCAGCACTTCATTCATTCTCTTTGCCCCTTTCAACAGAAATTAAAATGTTAAGAAGGGCACTAAGCCCTTCTTATCATCATTGATCAATGTCCATATGAACTCGGCGACCATCTTTGACGGCAGCAGCTTTTACCAGCGTACGAATAGCATTGGCGATCTTCCCTTGTTTCCCGATCACCTTACCCATGTCTTCAGGAGCGACAGTTAGCTGCAAATGCACGGTCTTGTCTGTCTCAGACTGGGCAACAAGAACCTGGTCAGAATGATCGACCAACGCTTTCGCGAGGATTTCAACAAGTTCCTTCACAGGAACCACCCCCCACACACTACTCTTAGTTCTTGGACTCGTGGAATTTCGTCAGGATACCTGCTTGACTCAACAAAGACTTAGCAGTGTTTGAAGGCTGTGCTCCTGTTGAAAGCCATTTTAAAGCCTTATCCTCGTCGATGTTTAAAACAACTGGGCTTTTCGTCGGATCGTAATAACCGATTTGTTCAATAAATCGTCCATCACGAGGCGCTTTAGCCTCAGCAATTACCATACGATAGAAAGGATTCTTTTTTGCACCGATACGGCACAAACGAATTTTCGTAGCCATCTTTTCACCTCCTTTACAGAATACCCAAATTTACGGAATAACAGACCCTCAGATTTGGACCTACTTCTTCAAAGCTGGACGGCGCACATGAAATGTGCCGTCCACCCGATCACCGTCTCTCGCTCCCGTCGTTCCCCGTCCCAAGCTCAGGACGCAGTATGACGCAAGCGCGACGTCTTTACGTAAGCAGATTAGCAAACTCCGTGAAAGCGACCCCAGACACGGGGCGGTGAACACGGATGTTCACCGCCGCCATTGCGCCAAGGACGGCGCATATGGCGGGCACCCCGCTCCCCAAAAAAAGAGCTTGAACGGTTAGTTTGCTCTGCGTCGTATGACTGAGCGCTGTGTCATACAAGTCCTCCCCTGAAGCCCGCTTTCTTACCCTTCTTGCCTTTTTTGCCCATCCCGAGCATTCCCATCCCGCCAGAGCTGAACTGCTTCATCATTTTTTGCATTTGTTCAAATTGCTTCAGAAGCCGCCCAACTTCCTGAACGCTCGTTCCGCTCCCTTTTGCGATTCGTTTTTTCCGTGAATCCTTAATAACAGCAGGTTTTCGGCGCTCCTCAAGGGTCATGGACTGAATAATCGCTTCGATATGAGCTGTATCTTTCTCATCAATTTTTACATCTTTTAGTTGCTTCCCAACTCCGGGAATCATCTCCAAGAGAGAGGACAACGGACCCATTTTCTTCATTTGCTGCATCTGATCAAGAAAATCATCAAGAGTGAATTCCTGCTTGCGCAGTTTCATTTCCATCTCTTTTGTTTTTTGCTGATCAAAGGACTCTTGAGCTCTCTCGATCAGGGTAAGGACATCCCCCATCCCCAGAATTCGAGAGGCCATACGATCAGGATGGAAAGGTTCCAAGGCATCCATTTTCTCGCCGGTCCCAGCGAACTTGATAGTGCATCCGGTCACTGCCTTAATCGATAAAGCCGCCCCGCCTCGAGTGTCCCCGTCAAGCTTTGTTAGAATGACTCCATCAAGACCGAGTTCCTTGTGAAACGACTCAGCTACGTTCACCGCGTCCTGACCTGTCATAGCATCCACTACCAAGAGAATCTCGTGGGGTTTAACAGTGGTTTTAATATCCTTCAGTTCATCCATCAATTCTTCATTGATATGCAATCGACCGGCAGTATCTATAATAACAACATCTTGTCCATTTTGATAAGCATGTTTTATACTGGCAACAGCAATATCAGCCGGTCGATCCTGTCCCATAGAAAATACGGGCACTTTGATCTGTTCGCCTAAAACCTCCAATTGCTTGATTGCCGCAGGACGATAAATATCACAAGCTACCATTAGGGGATGTTTTCCTTGCTTTTTCAGCATGTTAGCGAGCTTCGCCGCATGGGTCGTCTTTCCTGCTCCTTGCAGCCCCAATAACAAAATAACAGTGGGTGGTTTTGAGGCGACTAGAATTTTCCCAGTTGCTCCACCCATGAGCTCGATCATTTCCTCATGAACAATTTTAATAACTTGTTGCGCAGGAGAAAGAGATTCCAAAACATCTTGTCCAATGCAACGTTCTTTAACTTTAGCAACAAAGTCTTTAACAACTTTGAAGTTAACATCCGCCTCGAGCAGCGCAACACGCACTTCTCTCATCGCTTCGTTGACATCGGTTTCCTTTAATATACCTTTACCCTTGAGTCTCTTAAATGTTTCTTGGAGTTTGTCACTCAAACCTTGAAACATAGTCTTGGACACCTCCTGTGCCGTCGCCTCGTAGACTTCAGTTCTAGCAACTTATTTTCAAATGTCAAATACATCTTCAATCATGATACCTATTTTACAATGACGCTCCCAAGCTGTCCGGCTAGAAAAATCTTGTTCAGTTAAACTCTGCATCAAGGTTTTTACTTCGGCAAGCTTCTCACGTTCTGTCCAGAATCTTTGAACAAGTCCCAGTTTAAGCTCATATTCTTTAAGTATTCTCTCTGTACGCTTGAGTAAATCGTGAATAGCTTGTCGACTGATATGTTCCAGTTCAGCGATTTCAGCAAGCGAAAGGTCCTGTTGATAGTGTAGATCCCAAACGTTTCGTTGCTTTTCAGTAAGCAGAGGACCGTAGAAATCTGCGAAAAGAGCCATGGTGGCCAGTTTCTCCATATCAATCCCCCTGTAAAGCATTTTTACTTTACAACCGAATATTAGACTAAAACTCTCAGTTTGTCAAGAACCTAGATTATCTATTCAATTCAATTCAGCTGCAATTCGCTTAGCTCGCGTCTCTGCTTCCTGACATACTCTGTGCACATCTAATGTTAGAATTTTTCGTTCTTCCATAAGTATTCTGCCATCCACCATCATCGTTCGTACGTCTCCGGCATGAGCGACATAAGCTAAATGGGCAGGTATAGAAAACCGCGGATAAAAATGGGGTTGATCCAGATCCACTGTGATCAGATCGGCCTTAAAACCGGGAGCCAACATCCCCACATCTTCAAAACCTAAAGTTTGTGCACCGTTGACGGTGGCCATCTCCAACACTTGATAAGCAGGAAGTGCCGTAGAATCAACCTGAAGTTTTTGTTGAAATGCTGCCGAGCGCATCTCGCCAAAAAGATCAAGATTATTATTGCTTGATGCCCCATCTGTTCCCAACCCTACAACGATTCCGCGATGACGCAGTTCGATGATAGGAGCTGTTCCACTGTTCAACTTCATATTGCTTTCAGGATTATGGGCAACACAAACATGTCTGCGAGCCAGAATTTCCATATCATTCGGAGTTAGGTGGACACAGTGAGCTGCTACCACATGTCCTCCAAATAGCCCTAATTCGTCCAACCACTCCACCGGAGTTTTGCCATATTGCTCCTTGAGCATGGCAATCTCATCAAGGGTTTCGGCTACATGAATATGGATCCCCACACCTAATCGGTCTGCTTCAGCTTTAACACGTCTAAGGTACTCACCGGAACAAGTATAAGGAGCATGAGGGCCAAACATGACCTTCAGCCTCCCTCCCCCGGCTCCATGATACTGCTGAACTAAATCGATGCATTCCTGCAAGGCACGTTCACCGTTTGGCGCATTGCCGATAAGCCCCCGGGAAAGCACCGCTCGTGTACCCGCCTGAAGAACCGCTTCAGCGACCTGATCCATGGAAGCATACATATCAAGCATTGTTGTGGTACCAGAATGAATCATCTCGCAAAGCGCGAGGGCTGTACCCCAATAGATATCCTGCTCGGTCATTTTATCTTCAAAAGGCCACACTTTATCATGCAGCCACGGCATGAGAGGAAGATCGTCGGCATAACTTCTAAGCAGCGTCATAGCCGCATGAGTATGAGTATTAATTAAGCCTGGCATCACAACATCGTTAGGTAAGTTGAGTATTCGGTCAGGTACAAAGTTTCCAGGAGCTGAACCCTCCTCTCCTACCGATAGGATACGATCCTCTTCAATACAAATTTCTCCTCGGGAATAAAAGACATCAGGTCCCGTCATAGGCAATACCATAGCCTTAATTAATATCTTTGACAATTCTCTATCACTCCTTACATCTCACCAAGTAACCTACGAACGAACCATTAATTTAAGGAGGTTGACAGAATACGGTGCAGTGACAATCCCTTTCTCGGTGATGATTCCCGCAATATATTTCGCCGGGGTAACATCAAACGCAGGATTATAGACATTAACTTCTTCTGGTGCCATGGGAACCCCGAAACACTCCCTCATTTCTTTAGCAGGTCGTTCTTCAATCGGAATTTCTTGACCCGTTGGTACTTTTAAGTCAATCGTTGACGTTGGGGCTGCTACATAAAATGGAACCTCATGGGCTTGGGCCAAGACAGCCAAGGAGTAAGTCCCGATTTTATTGGCAGTATCACCATTCGCGGCGATGCGGTCCGCTCCGACAATCACCAGGTCAACCTTTCCCTGCTGCATTAAGGAACCTGCCATATTATCGGCAATCAGCGTTACTGGTATCTTGTCATTCATTAGTTCTAAGGCCGTAAGTCTTGCCCCTTGCAATAAAGGCCTAGTTTCATCGGCATAGACATGAATTGCTTTGCCTGATGCGTGGGCCATACGAATCACGCTTAAGGCCGTCCCATACTCCACAGTAGCTAAGGCTCCTGCATTGCAATGGGTTAGAATATTACCTTTTTCCGGCACAATCTCATTTCCCAGTTCTCCGATCAGACGATTCATGCGTCGATCGTCCTCTGCAATACGGTCCGCCTCTTCGATTAAAGCTTTACATACCACGTCCAAGTCCTCAATTTCCCAGCACTCACGCAAACGATCTTCCATACGGCGCAATGCCCAGAACAAATTAACCGCTGTAGGACGTGTCTGTGCTAACCGAGCCTGCACCATATCCATGAAGCTCGCCAAGCCTTCTCTGTTGCCCTTGTATTCAAGTGCTCCGAGCACATATCCGTAAGCCGCTGCTGCCCCTATAGCAGGTGCCCCGCGAACTTCCATGTTTTCAATGGCCTCCGCCACTTCCTCGTAAGACATAGCATCTCGGTAGGCCGTTTCTCTAGGTAGCTTGGTCTGATCTAATATTCTCAAGACGTTTCCCAGCCATTCGATTGATTTCATCATCCCACCGCCTTTCTAAAACTTACCAACTTCCTGATTTGCTGAAGGACACCAACAACTCTGACTTGGGTCTAAAACCTCGAAAGTTGCCTGAAGAAGTCGCGTAACTTTTAAACTTAAATTTTTTAAGCTCTCCGTCACTTCAGCATGGCTTAACAAATGAGCAGCAATTCCAGCTGCCTCATTCGTTACCATACCAATAGAAGCATAACACATCCCAAGCTCCCGAGCCAAAACCACTTCCGGTACACTCGTCATACCGACAAGATCTGCCCCAAGTTTTTGAAACATTCGTATCTCTGCAGGCGTCTCAAACCTAGGCCCTTCTGTACAAACATAACACGCTCCATCCTTAACCACAATCCCAATTTTTTGGGATACATCTAAAATAACCTTTCGTACAGAGGCACAATAAGGTTCAGTCATATCTACATGGAGGACTCCCCGGTCCCCGCCTTCATAAAAGGTCTGAGGACGACTTTTAGTAAAATCCAGAAACTGCTCCAAGAGGACCAGTTCACCTAAATGGTAATTCGGGGAAAGAGAGCCGACCGCAGCCGTCGCCAACACCTTTCGAACTCCTAAGGCGTGCAGCGCCCAAATATTCGCTCTGTAATTTACCAAATGCGGGGGAGTGGCATGGTCACGACCATGCCGACTTAAAAAAACAATTTCACGGCCTGAGAGTTTCCCAACCATCGGCTCAACTTCTCCAAATGGAGTCTCCACCGTAAGCACACGTTGTTCGGTTAAACTAAAGTTTTCAACACCTGTACCGCCAATTAACGCGAACTGAATCAGACTTCTCCCCCTCGGACCCGCCAAAAAGTGCCTCAGCAAAATCTTTAGGAACAAATGGACGCAAATCTTCCATACCTTCACCGATCCCGATCCATTTCACAGGAATCCGTGTCTCTCCCTGAATTCCTAAGACAACGCCCCCTTTAGCTGTTCCATCCAGCTTCGTTAAGACGATCCCTGTAACCCCAGCGACCTCCTGAAACAACTTTGCCTGCTGCAAAGCATTCTGGCCTGTCGTTGCATCTAAGACAAGCAGCACTTCGTGGGGTGCTCCGGGATCTCTCGTTCAATCACGCGTTTAACCTTACGCAATTCCTCCATAAGATTAACTTTATTATGGAGACGGCCTGCAGTATCCACAAGTACAACATCAACATTGCGGGACTTTGCCGCTTGAACTGCATCGTAAGCCACAGCTGCCGGATCAGCACCTTCTCGCTGTTTAATCACTTCAACACCTGATCGTTCTCCCCAAATCTCCAGTTGGTCAATCGCTGCTGCCCGAAATGTATCCCCCGCAGCTAAGATCACACGCTTACCATCGTCTCGAAAACGATGAGCAAGTTTACCAATGGTAGTCGTCTTGCCAACCCCATTAACCCCCACTACCAGGATAATGCTTGGACCCCGTTCCGCGAACAAAATCGCCTCTTCTTCCCCTAATAATTCAGCAATTAACTCCTGCAGAACTTTGGTCAACTCTTGCGGGTCAGAAATCTTGCGCTGTTTAACCTCTTGACGCAAACGCTCAACCAATTCCATGGATGTACTAACTCCAACGTCAGAACGAATTAAAACCTCTTCCAGTTCTTCAAATAAATCGTCATCAATTTTTTTGTAACCAGTAAAGATCTGCTCAACTTTTTCAACAAAGTTTTGACGTGTTTTTGTCAGGCCTGCTTTAAGCTGGGCGAAAAATCCTGCCATACTTTTTTCTATCCTCCCGTAAACGATGTTCGACTCGAAATTCGTGGTTAGAATCCAAGACTAGAATATCACACAACGACCACATGTGTTGCACATTTTTTAAGTAAAACCCAAAGGCAGTATGACACATAAGTTACTTCTTTATGTAAGTAGAACAGCAAACTCTGATAATAACTGGGCCCTTTAGACGCAGAAAGACATTCTTTTAACCATTTCAGATAAAGGACTGTCTCTTCTGCTGAGCTGTCTGCACCTTTTTAAAGGCAAACGACAAACATTTTTATGCCTATACTCAATAATCTTTCCGAATCCAGTCGCCACCTTCCGCTATCTGACCTCAGTCCGCGGCACAATGTGACATTAGTGCGAGATTTTTATATATGTAACAGTTTAGCAAAGCTCTAGGAAAAGCAAGTGACTCTATCCTCAGAAGATCAAATTCATTAATTCATACCTCAAAGAATCCCTTTACATCTCACTCCCGCAGAGCAGACGTCGCACATTTATGTGCCGTCACTTAATCCATCTCCAACTGTCACCCTCCATTCCCCGGCCCAAGCCCGGAACGCAGCATAACACGAGCGCGACGTCTATACGTAAACAGATTAGCAAACTCTGTGAAAGTAGCTGGCCTAATCGGGAAGAAAGCACTTCCTTAATTCATATCTCAAAGAATCCCCCTTACATCGTACTCCTCCAGAGTAGACGACGCACATTTATGTGCCGTCACCCAAACCTCTGTCTCCAACCGTCACTCCCCGTTTCCCCGACCCAAGCTCGGGACGCAGCATGACACGAGCGCGACGTCTATACGTAAGCAGATTAGCAAACTCCGTAAAAGTAGCTCGCCCAATCCAGGAGAAAGTACTTCCTTAATTTGTATTTCAAAGAATCCCTCCTGCATCGCACCCCTCCAGAGCAGACGATGCACATTTATGTGCCGTCACCCAAACCTGTCTCCAATCGTCACCCCACGTTCCCCGACCCAAGCTCGGGACGCAGCATGACACGAGCGCGACGTCTATACGTAAGCAGATTAGCAAACTCCGTAAAAGTAGCTCGCCCAATCCAGGAGAAAGTACTTCCTTAATTTGTATTTCAAAGAATCCCTCCTGCATCGCACCCCTCCAGAGCAGACGATGCACATTTATGTGCCGTCACCCAAACCTGTCTCCAATCGTCACCCCACGTTCCCCGACCCAAGCTCGGGACGCAGCATGACACGAGCGCGACGTCTATACGTAAGCAGATTAGCAAACTCCGTGAAAGCGACTCCAGACACGGGGCGGTGCACAAGGATGTGCACCGCCGCCATTGCGCCAAGGACGGCGCATATGGCGGGAACCCCGCACCCCAGAGAAAGAGCTTGAACGGCTAGTTTGCTCTGCGACGTATGACTGAGCGCTGTGTCATGCAAGTCCCCTCATGCAAGTCCCTCTTCCCGCTCATTCAATCTCACCGAAAGCAACTTAGAAACCCCGCTCTCTTCCATCGTAATCCCATACAAGATATCCGCAGATTCCATGGTTCCTTTACGGTGTGAGATGACCACAAACTGGGTTGAACCTGATAAGCGGTGCAAATATTGTGCAAATCTCTGCACATTGGCATCATCCAAAGAAGCTTCGATCTCATCTAAAATGCAAAAGGGACTCGGTTTAATTCGTAAAAGAGCAAACAAGAGGGCGATTGCCGTCAGAGCCCGTTCTCCTCCTGAGAGAAGGGAAAGGAGCTGAGGTTTTTTACCAGGCGGCTGGGCGACAATTTCTACTCCAGTCTCCAGCAATTGATCTGGATCTACTAAAGAAAGCTCAGCATTACCGCCATTGAAAAGCTCTTTGAAGACCTCCTGAAAAGCCGCATTCACAGCATTAAAGCTTTCCAGAAATCGCTCGCTCATAGTTTTGTCCAGTTCGTCAATTAATTGGCGCAGCGTCTGATCTGCCTCAACTAGATCCCTCTGCTGAGCCAACATAAATTCTTGTCTCTCACGTAATTTAGGATATTCTTCAATAGCCGCTTGATTTATAGGGCCAAAGGCTTCGATCTGGCGTTTTAACTCTTGAACTCTTTTCCCTAGTACGGACCTATCCTCTTGGGTAAGATAAGTTACGGCCTCTTCCCATTTAAGCGCAAACTCCTCATCAAGACGGGTTAATCCTGTTTGAGATTCAGTTTCCCAGCGGACAATCCGCAAGTCATTGGCATGAAGACGTTGCTCAAAGGCATGCACCTTCTGACTTTGGGTATGGATCTCCTGCTCTAACCCCTGAACTTTAGCTGAGAGATCTTCCCGCTCCTGTCTGCGTTTCATTAGAGAGTATTGCAATGACTCCTGGGTCTTAGAATGGTTCTCTAAACTCTGGTTCAATTCTATTTGCTCATCATTAACAACCTGTCGATTATTTTGAAACGTCATTCGGCTTTGTTTTTTCTGTTTGAGACTTGCCTCATAATCTCGGCGAATCTCTGAGTCCTGTGCTATTTGTTCCAAACATTGGGTTAGTTCTTGTTCCCACTTGGCCAAGCTTACTTTTTCTTTCGTCAATTGCTCTCTGCACAGCTCAGCTTCTTCTGCTGTCGTTTTAGCCTCTTGTTCACGCCGATTAAATTCTTCGCGCAACTCGCGAGATGTCCTTTCCGCAGCTTCAAATTGTTCCATGCTGTTCTTTAAGCCAAGAGTAATTTCATCTATTTCCACCACGGTACCTTGTTTTCGTTGTTCCAAGCCTCGCAAATCATTTTCGATACGTCGCATCTGGTTTAACAAGTTGTCATAGGCTGCTTTAAGCACAACCAAACGGTTTTTTTCCTCACGCTGCTTATGACGCATTGTTTCGAGGTCCTCTTGAAGGTCGTGTTCCAGTTTCTCAAACTCCAAGGATTCTTGTTCTTTTTCCTTGAAATCAGTTTCTAGTTGAACAAGCTCGGAGCGTAATGTTTCAATTTCACGCGCCCTTGCCAGTAAATTCCCGCCTTTGCGTTGAATACTCCCTCCACTCAAGGAACCCCCGGGATGAACTTGATCCCCCTCTACGGTGACAATACGCAATCTGTACCCTGCTGAGCGTGCAATCCGCGTCGCGGCCTCCATATCTGTGACAACCACAATCCGGCCCAAAAGGAATTCCATAGCAGATTGGTACTTCGGATCATATTCCACCAAATCGACAGCGTTTCCAAGAAATCCAGGATCGTTCTCTACCGCTTTAGCAATGGTCATCCTGTTCCCTTGAATCACATCCAGGGGAAGAAAGGTAACTCTGCCGAACTGATGGGCTTTTAAATACGAAATCGCAGCTTTGGCCGAATGTTCATTTTCGGCTACGACATTTTGTAATCCAGCTCCTAAAGCAGTTTCTATGGCAATTTCATAGTTTTCAGGTACGGAAATAAGGTCAGCTACTGTTCCACAGAGCCCTAATCCCTCACGAATTCCTTTTTTCTTCGCAAGCATCACCTCGCGAACCCCACGCTGATATCCCTCTAAAGAGTCTTCTAAGGTCTGCAGCGCCTGCAGCCGAGCACGAGTTTGATCCATTCGTCTTCTCTGTTTCTGTAATTCCAGAGATTTTTCCTGACGGACTCCTTTAAGCTTGTCCAGTTCCGACCGGAGCCCGTTTTCCTCACGCAGGGAAACTTGCGCTTGTTCCTGCAACCGGACACAATCCTGTTCTTGCACTTCCTGGGCTTCTCTCATCATTTGAAGCTCGTGTTGTTTTTTTTCTTGCTCATGCTGAATTTGGAGTAACTGTTGTTCTGATGAGGCTAAAGAATGACGCATCCCCGTGAGATCATTCGAACAATTCGCCTGTACCGTCATAGCTTGAAATAGATCTGCCTTTAAACGCTCAATATCCTCAGTCAATTTATTATCTCTTGCGTCCGACAATTTCAATTCTTGCTCTGCAACCTTCTGGCGAGATTCTTCCACGGTTAACGTTAAAATTGCTTGTTTTGCCGACAAGGTTTTCAGCCTTTGCTCCACTTGATTAAGCTTTTCTTCACCCTCATGAATCTCTTGGGAGAGACGCTCAATTTGTTCATTGAAGTGCTTAGAGCGTTCCATACGAAGGCTTTGTTCATGTTTTATGGCATTGCAGGCCTGTTCAGCCTGAAAAGCTTCTCCCTGTTTGGACTGAATTTCTTCCTCTGACATTTTTAGTTCGATTTTAAGTTTTTGATCCTGACTTTCTATTTGGCTTAAAATCGTTTGGGCCTCAATAAGGCCCAATTGCGCGGTTTCAGATTCTTGTGTTACCATTGCCAACTTCTGCTTGACATCCGAAATATCTAAAACGATGGTTTGGATCTCAAGGGATCTTTGCTCAGCTATAAGAGCAAGACTTTGTTCGGCCACTTGGGCTTGGGCAGCCAGAGGAATCAGTTGTCCCTCAATCTCTTGGATGATATCTTCAAGACGTTGGAGATTCGTGATCGTAGCATCAAGACGCTTTAAGGCTTCGCGCTTCCTGTAACGGAATTTCGTAATCCCAGCCGTCTCTTCAATCAACGAGCGACGTTCTTCAGACTTAAGATTTAAGATTTCCTCAACCCGCCCCTGCCCAATGATCGAAAATCCTTCCTTGCCGGCGCCGGTATCCATAAATAATTCCTGAATATCTCTCAGGCGGCAAGAAGCTTTGTTAATTAAATATTGGCCTTCTCCATCGCGATAAACTCGCCGAGTTATCGTTACTTCTCGGAAATCCAAAGGAAAGATACCCGTTTCATTGTCAAAAATCAAAGAAACTTCAGCCATGCCAACCGGGCGGCGCTGAGTACTTCCTGCAAAAATCACGTCTTCCATTTTCGAACCCCGGAGACTTTTAGCGCTCTGTTCTCCCAAGACCCAACGCACAGCATCTGCGACATTACTTTTTCCGCTCCCGTTGGGTCCCACAATGACGCTTAAGCCATGGCCTAATTCCAATTTGACGCGATCCGCAAACGATTTAAATCCTTGAATGTGAATTCCCTTCAAGAACACGGGAAAATTCTCAGGACTCATCGTTCTCTCTCCCCCAGTTCTCCAAGACCTGCTGGGCGGCATGTTGCTCAGCTTCTTTTTTGGTACGGCCTATTCCTTTGCCCATAAGATTCCCCTGGAGAAAAACACCTGCCGTGAAGGATTTGTTATGATCCGGACCTTCTTCGACTAAAATTTGATAACCCACTTCGATTTCCTGACGCTGAGCTTTCTCTTGCAGCATTGTCTTATAATCACCGTAATTTCCTTGCGCAACCTCTTCAATGGATGATTTCAACATTTCCAGAATAACCCGCCGCGCCTCTTGGAATCCATACTGTAGATAAATCGCGCCGATAACGGCCTCCCAAGCATCTGCTAAAATTGAAGGTCTTTCGCGTCCTCCAGAAACCTGTTCTCCTTTTCCTAACAGGAGTTCCTGCCCCAAACTAATGTCATGGGCCTTATGGGCCAATGTTGTTTCATTCACAACAGCGGCCCTCATCTTGGTGAGCTCTCCTTCCGGTCGATCTGGGTAATTAAGATAAAGATACTCTGCAATTACAAAATCCAAGATCGCATCACCTAAGAACTCCAGCCGCTGGTTATTTTCTCGGCCAAACTGAGGGTTCTCAAAGACATACGAAGGGTGAGTCAAGGCAGTAATAAAGAGCCGATTGGGAGGGGTATCCAATCCCAATCGTTTCGCTAAGTTCAGTCCTAATTCTTTTTTACTAGGAGAAAGCCCATATTTTTTTCGTCCCGATTTTCCCTCTGACTTCATAGAGTTATACGTCGAGTTATGGTTCTTTTGCACCATTTATATAGATCTCCTTACCTCTTCATTAGGCAAATTTCTTTAAAACAATGGTAGCGTTGTGCCCCCCGAACCCCAATGAATTGGACAATGACGCCTTCACCTCTTGTTGGCGCGAATTATTGGCGACATAATCCAAATCACACTCTGGGTCCGGCTCTCCATAGTTTGTTGTGGGCGGTATAGCACCATGATTAATCGCCATGGCACAAATGATCGCTTCAATGGCCCCGGCAGCCCCCATTAAATGCCCCGTCATTGACTTTGTCGAACTTATCGCCAGTTTTGAAGCTGCACTTCCAAAGACTGATTTTATGGCCTCTGTTTCAGCCGAATCATTGGGGCCGGTTCCTGTACCATGCGCATTAATATAATCGATCTCATCAGCACTTAATCCGGCATCATCGATTGCCTTTTGCATCGCACGAGCTGCGCCGGTACCACCCGGAACCGGGGAAGTTATATGATAGGCATCCGATGTACTGCCATAACCTGCCAGTTCAGCATACACCCTCGCGCCACGAGCCTCAGCGTGCTCTAAGGACTCCAAAACTAAAACACCCGCGCCTTCGCCCATGACAAAACCGCTGCGTCGCTTATCAAAGGGTCTGCAGGCTTGCTCTGGATTTTCCTTTTCCGTTGACATAGCTTTCATCGAGCAAAAACCGGCAAAGGCTAAGGCCGTGATTGGAGCCTCAGTCCCTCCACATAAGACAACATCAGCCTCTCCGCGCTGAATAAGCCGCAGCGCTTCTCCAATGGCATTTGTTGCTGAGGCACAGGCCGTTACTATGGTCATGCTTGGACCTTGCAGCCCAAACTCAATGGACAAATGACCTGCAGCCATATTGCCAATCAACATGGGAACAAAAAACGGACTGACTCGACCGCTTCCTTTACTCATGAGAATCTCTTTCTGTTCTTCAAAAGTAATAACTCCCCCAATTCCGCATCCCATCACGGCTCCCGCTCGCTCTTTATTCACTTTTTCAAAATCAAGCCTCGAATCTTGGACTGCCAGTTTAGCAGCCGCGATAGCAAATTGGGCAAAACGATCCATATGCCGGCTCTCTTTTTTTCAATCCATTCTGTAGGCTCGAAGTTCTTCACCTCTGCTGCCACTTTTGTGGATAAGTTTGACGTATCAAAACGAGTTAATAAGCCGATTCCTGATTTACCAAGCATTAAATTATTCCAAAATTCTTCAAGACGATTACCCACGGGAGAGATAACACCCATTCCCGTAATAACTGCGCGGTGTTTCATAACTCTTCCTCCTTAAGCCTGCTCTATACCTTCTTTGATATCTTTAAAAATGTCGTGTACTGATCGAACTTCGTTAATTTTATGAATCATAGCACCGGAAAAGATTAACCCCTCTTGTATATCGCCCTCTTGAGCCTTAACTAAGCGATTCATAATACAAAAATTCCCCTCGCAGTGTTTGAGGCAGAGATTGCATACCTTCGGCCTTAGATTCACATTAGCCTCAAGCGCTTGAGTAAAGGGACTTCTGATTCCTCTTCCCGGCAAACCCACTGGACTATGAATAATGACAATATCCTCTTCTTTGGCCTTTAGCATTTCCGCTTTCCATTTTTGGCCGGCACCGCTCTCCTCACTGAGCGCGAAACGGGTTCCCATTTGCACGCCATCTGCGCCGAGTTTCAGCATTTCCGCCACTCCTTGTCCATCAGTAACCCCTCCAGCGCCTATCACTGGAATCGTTACGGCAGAAATAACTTCAGGAAGGATTTCATGAATAGAGCGATCCGTTCCAAGATGGCCGCCAGCTTCTGTCCCTTCCACAATCACGGCAGCCGCCCCAAGTTTTTCGGATAATTTAGCTAATTTGGCGGTGGAGACAATCGGAACCACTGGAATACCCTTTTCCTTTCCCCAAGAAAACATATCCCTTGAGAATCCCGCTCCTGAAACTAAAAGATCAATCTTTTCTTCAAAAGCAGCATGTACCAACTGAGCAAATTCTCGAACTGCAAACATGATGTTGACTCCAATAATTCCCTTGGTTCGTCTTCGAGCTTCACGGATTTCTTCAATTAATTCTTCTACAGACAAGCCACTTCCGGCAATCAGGCCAATTCCGCCCTCTTCCGCCACTGCTGCCGCAAGTGGAGCCATAGATATTCGAATAGCCATCCCTCCCTGAATAATCGGAAATTTGGCTACTAAATCGGCAATACGAAGTTCGGGTATTTTCACAATGTTTCCTCCTGTCAAGATTATACCCCTCTACCTAGCATAAGCATCATCTATTTAAACTCTCTCCAAGTTAAGTCAAACCTTGGAAAAAGTGATTCTTTAATAGAAAGTCCCGCAACTGTGTACGGGACCTTTTGAGATTATTTGTTTTCTTTGATGTAATTTACTGCATCCCCGACTGTCCGGATTTTTTCTGCTTCTTCATCCGGAATATCCATATCGAATGCCTCTTCTAGAGCCATAATCAATTCAACGATATCCAAAGAATCCGCATTCAGCTCTTCAAAGGAGGTCTCCTGGGTAACAGTTGCTTCGTCTACTCCAAGCTGTTCTACGACGATGGCTTTCACTTGCTCGAAAACTCCCATGGTGCTTCTTCACCTCCTCTCACAGATTAACTCACGACTTACATTTCCATACCACCATCAACACATAGGGTTTGCCCTGTTATGTAAGCTGATTCTGGAGATACTAAGAATCGGACAACTTTGGCGACATCCTCCGGTTTGCCTAATCGACCCAAAGGAATCCTTTGGGAAATCTCATTTTGCACCCCTTCAGCTAATGTTTCCGTCATATCCGTACAAATATACCCCGGAGCAACCACATTAACACGAATTCCTCGAGAAGCCAACTCTTTGGCCGTCGATTTAGAGAATCCAATAATTCCGGCTTTAGCTGCCGCATAATTGGCCTGGCCTGCGTTACCAGATAAACCCACGACAGAAGAAATATTGACAATAACCCCTGACCGTTGTTTGAGCATTCCTTTGCTGACCGCTTTGGTGCAGAGAAAAACTCCTTTGAGGTTAGTTGACAACACTGCATCCCAATCCGCTTCTTTCATGCGGAGCAGTAAACCATCTCTTGTTATCCCGGCATTATTGACAAGAATATCAATTTTTCCAAAATGCTCAAGAGCAGTCTGAACTAAACGGTCTACCTCAGCCGCTTGGCTGACATCTGCCTGAACCGCTATGCTTTCTCCTCCTGCATCGCGGATTAAGGATACTGTTTCTTCCGCTTTTTCAGAACGGCCAGCATAATTAACAACGACTTTTACACCCGCAGCGGCTAATTCCAGAGCGATGGCGCGTCCGATTCCTCGCCCCCCACCCGTAACAATAGCCACGCTTTCATTCAGCACCATTTTAACGACTCTCCTTCAAATATGCAAGTGACTTTTCTAAGCTCTCCTTATCCTCGACACGGAGAAGATTCACACCCGGAGCAATTTTCTTCACCAACCCTGTCAAAACCTTACCCGGACCACACTCTATGAACGTGTCAACACCCAAATCTACGAGATGGCGAATAGATTGTTCCCAGCGAACAGGTCCACTAACTTGCTCTACCAAAGATTGCACGATTCGCTCGGAAGATACAACCTCACGGGCATCAACATTGGCAATAATCGGACAGCGAGGAGATTTCCACTGAACGTTCATCAATACCTGAAAAAGTTCTTCCCCCGCCTTCTTCATGAGAGTGGAATGAAACGGACCGCTAACAACGAGCGGCACGGCTCGTTTGGCCCCCAACTCCTTAGCCGCCTCTATCGCTGAAGTCACTGCCGAAATTTCACCTGAAATAACTACTTGACCAGGACAATTGAAATTTGCCGGAGCAACTATGCCGAGTTTCGATGCTTGCTGACAGGCTTCCTCCACCTTTTCTGCAGAAAGCCCCAGAATTGCTGCCATACCGCCTCCAGTCGGGACCGCCTTCTGCATGAGTTCTCCCCGCCGCCTTACAACACGAAGTGCCTCAGCTAGGCTTAAACTACCGGCAGCGACATGGGCAGAATACTCTCCAAGACTATGTCCCGCTACATAGTCAGGCTTAACACCAGCTTCCTGAACCTGCAGCCAAGCCGCGACACTGACAAGCAATATCGCCGGCTGAGTATTCGCCGTCTGTTGAAGTTCTTCTTCAGGTCCATTCTGGAGGAGTTCTAAAAACGGATTTCCCAGAACCTCCCGGGCCAGCTCAAACGCTTCTTTGCCGCTGGGCGTCAGAAATAAATCTTTTCCCATTCCCACATACTGAGAACCCTGTCCAGGGAATATCAGAGCCATTTTACTCACCTTAGGCTCACCTCTTCCCGAATAACGCTGCGAGACGGGTGTATTCCTTTTCTGCTGACTGCATGATATCTTGAACAATCAAAGCTGCAGGTTCAATCTTTTTAACCGCCCCCGCAATTTGACCAGCCATAATTGAGCCATTCTCCAAATCTCCGTCGACCATTGCTAAACGCAGTCTTCCTTGACCAAGTTTTTCCAGATCAGCAGCAGCCATGCCGTCTTTTCTCATATTGCTCAAATTCACGCATAAAATGATTATCGAGGCAGCGAACTGGGTGTCCTGTTGATCGTCCTGTTATGACTGTGGAACGATCTTTCGCTTTAATAATCTTGTCCTTGACTAGAGGGGAAATTGTGCATTCCTCGGCACACATAAAGCGTGTCCCCATTTGTACCCCTTCCGCTCCAAGGGCTAAAGCGGCGACGAGTCCCCGGCCGTCCACGATTCCGCCAGCAGCAATCACTGGAATTTCCACGACATCAACGACTTGAGGGATTAGAGGGAATGTACTTATTTCCCCAACATGTCCCCCGGACTCCATTCCTTCGGCAATGAGCGCATCTACGCCGACCTTCTCGAGACGTTTAGCCAAGGCGACGGAAGCAACCACAGGGATTACTTTCGTGCCAATTTCTTTAAGAGTAGGCACATATTTTCCGGGATTTCCCGCACCAGTCGTAATAACCGGAACCCGCTCATCGAGAATCACCTGCATTACTTCATCGACAAATGGTGACATGAGCATGACATTAACGCCATAAGGCTTATCCGTAATTGCTTTTACTTTGCGAATTTCCTGACGCAACCAATCTGCCGGGGCTTGTCCCGAACCAATAATTCCTAATCCTCCAGCTTCTGAAACTGCAGCCGCTAATTCTCCGGTGGCGACCCAGGCCATTCCACCTTGGAAGATCGGGTATTCGATCCCGAGTAATTCACAAACTCTCGTTTTTTTAATCATGCATTTTTCCCACTTTCGTCCATTTCAAGACACAGGCTCCCCATGTCAATCCTGCCCCAAAACCAACCATAACCATGATATCCCCTTCACGCAGGCGTCCTGCTCTGATCGCTTCGTCTAAAGCTACAGGAATAGAAGCAGCCGACATATTTCCATATCTGTCCAAGTTAACAACTACCTTATCTGGAGAAATCCCCAAGCGTTTAACCGACGCTTCTACAATTCGAATGTTCGCTTGATGAGGAATCAGCAAGTCAACCTTCTCTTTGGATAATCCAGCCTTTTCTAAGACATTTACGGACACGTCGCCCATGATTTTAACGGCAAATTTATAGACTTCTTTACCTTCCATTTGAATGGTGTGCAGATTCTTCTCGACAGTATCCTGACTTGCCGGGTATCTCGATCCTCCTGCCGGTTGAGTTAACAGCTTTCCACCTGAACCGTCAGAACCCAATTCAAAACTCAGGAAACCGTATCCTTCCTCCACAGGCTGCAAAACCGCCGCTCCCGCTCCATCACCGAAAAGAATACAGGTTGAGCGATCCTCCCAGTTAATGATTTTACTTAACGTTTCCCCGCCAATCACGAGGACTGTTTTGTACATGCCGGCCGCAATAAACTGATTTGCGGTTGCCACTCCATAGATAAAGCCTGTACAACCTGCCTGCAAATCAAAAGCAGCAGCATTTTTAGCGCCCAAACGATCCGCTACTATGCAGGACGTTGAAGGAAACGCATGATCTCCCGTGACTGTTGCAACAATCACAAGATCAACCTCTTCCGGCCCGACCTTGGCGTCCTCCAAAGCCTTTAACGCTGCCTGATAACACAATTCCGACACCGGCATATCTGCAGGGGCCATATGCCGTTCCTTGATTCCTGTCCGTGTGATGATCCACTCATCATTCGTGTCCACGAGTTTCTCCAGATCCGCATTGGTTAAAACTTTATCCGGCACATACGAACCAGTCCCTACAATTCCAACATTCCTCATAGCCTCATATCCCCTCTGTCCCTTATTTATTCAAAGTTTTGTTCACTTTGGCAAATTTCCCTGAATTTGCTCAATCAAACGAATTTGCACACATTCCCGGGCTACTCGAATCGCGTTAAAGATCGCTTTATTTTTCGAACTCCCATGACAAATAATACTAATTCCGTCAACCCCCAGCAAAGGTGCGCCACCATATTCGGCATAATCCATCATTTGGGCAATTTCTTTTAAGCCTGGTTTTACGGCTAGAGCCCCGAGCTTTCGAATCGCAGTTGAGGTGATTTTTTCCTTAATTTGGTCAAACAATACCCCGGCCAGTCCTTCTGCCGTTTTGAGCAAAACATTACCTACAAACCCTTCACAAACAACGACATCAGCGCGGCCATAAGGTACATCCCGACCTTCAACATTGCCCAAGAAATTTAGAGGGGCCTTTTTCAATAGGTCATAAGCTTTTTGGGTTAAGTCGTTCCCTTTTCCTTCTTCACTGCCAATATTTAATAGGCCCACCTTTGGATTAGGGATTCCTAAGATTTTTTCTGCATAAACGCTTCCCATCAGTCCGTACTGGCAAAGCTGTTCAGGTGAGGCGTCCAGATTAGCTCCCACATCAAGAATTAGTTTTCCACCCTCTGCCGTTGGCAGGACTGTCGCGATCGCGGGCCGCTCTATTCCTTTTATTCGTCCTAAGCCTAAGAGCGCCGCTGCCATTTGCGCCCCAGTGCTCCCGGCACTTACAACAGCATCCGCTTCTCCCCGCTTAACTAAACGAGTCGCCACCACAATCGACGAATCCTTCTTTTTTCGCACAGCATTGGCAGGATGTTCATCCATTTCAATGACTTCAGAAGCCTCAACCAACGACAGATTTGGGGGCAAGGAATTAGGCAAGAAAGGCTGAATCCGCGCCTTTTGTCCAACGAGCTTAAGCTGGACCTCAGAACTCGCTTCTGCAGCCCTCAGGGCCCCTTTAACGACCTCCTCTGGGGCATAGTCCCCACCCATGGCATCCACAGCAATTCTCATCTACTCCATCTCCGTTTCCCATACATCCTCTCGGTCCTTGGCAAACAGGACCCAACTTCCTCGAAGGACAACTTCAGTATTAACCATTAATACGACATTGACCCAATATTTATCTCCTTTTCGTTTTGCGACTCTGCCTTCGGCAACAACAAGCTCACCTAACTGAACAGGCCGGATAAACTTAAGCTCTACGCTCCCGGTCAAGGCCATTGGAGCATCCACTAAAGCAATTGCCAAGGAATTGGCTTGAGCGAATAAATAATGCCCCCGTGCTACCCGGGCCTTTGTCAAGACCATGCTTTCTTCGACGACCATCGTCGAACAGGCACTTTCCCCAATCACAAGCTCCTGAAGTTCTCCGATCACTTCTTGATCATCTAAGGATTTTAACGTGGAATACGCCTCTTGCGCAAATGCTCTCGTTCGTTCCCTAACTTCGGGAATTCCCAGCACACCGCGATCCAAGCGTATGGTCGAAACACTTACCTTAAACCGCTTGGCAAGCTCTTCATCCGTAAAAAATGGATGCCTCGTTAATTCTTCTCCCAGAATCCTGCGACGCTCGTCTTTATCATATCGAACCATCTATATCACCATATCTACCTCGAATTTATTGTCACCCGGCTGAAATCAGTGGAAGTTCGACTATAGATCCTCGAACATCACACAACGAATTGTGACCTGGTCACAATTATAAACCATCTCTCGCTCCATTACAAGAAATTACCCTGTCGAAATAAGTAGCTTATCCTACAAAGGCCCGGCACCATTATCCGCAAAACCTTTGAAACACGGCTTACTCGCTGATTTAGGACTTCGACACTCAACCCCTTCCTGTCTGATCACAAGCTTCGTTTGATAGCTCTTTATATTGACTTCACACTTGCCAGCCCGCAAGAGATTCCTTAGTTGCACAGGTCTGCGCCGGCAATGGATGGCCGAATGTCCTGCGGCAAAGAGGGAATCGGGTAGGAGGCTGATCATTAATTGATCAGCCGACCTCCCACAGCACCGTACGTACCGTTCGGTATACGGCGCTTCCAAAGTTTATACATTATTTCGCAGAATAACATTCACTAAAACTAAGGTATCCGATTCGTCTGAAACGCTCATTGGATAGAGCTTTTGTCAGAATAGGGCTATGGGCAACGCGCCAATAGCCTTTTCTTGTGTTTGCCCACATCCATGCTTGTTCCTTGGTAATGCCCGCTTTCTTCAGGTTCTCAAACCTTGTTCGGGTTTTCTTCCATCGCTTCCAAGTTGCCATTCGTATGCGACTTCTCGTCCATTCATCCAGGTCCTTGAGTAGGTTCTTTGCATCGGCAGGTTTGAAGTAATTCGTCCAGCCTCGTACTACTTGATTGAGTTTAGTTCTGCGCTCTTCGATTCCCATCCCATTGCTACGCCCAGTAACTCCTCGGATTTTATCCTTAAGCTTCTGGATGCTTTTTGGGTGGATTCTCAGGCGCCCTTCTCCCCTGTAAATGTAAAAGCTATATCCCAAAAACTTGACATAGTTTACATGAGCGACCTTCGTTTTCTCCCTATTTACCTTCAGAAATAGTTTCCCTTCGATATAAGGGAGAATGTGATCAAGTGTTCGTTTTGCCGCCTTTTTACTTTTGCAGAAGATCATCATATCGTCTGCATAACGTACAAAGTGGTGTTTCCGCTTTCCCAGTTCGTGGTCACATTCGTTAAGCATTATGTTGCCAAGTAATGGGCTCAGGGGGCCTCCTTGTGGTACACCTTCTGGACTTTCTTCAAACATTCCATTGGTCATAACTCCTGCTTTCAGGAATTTGTGAATCAGCGATACGACCCGGCCATCTCTTATCGTCTCCGACAAAATTTGGATAAGCTTACTTTGGTTTACCGTATCGAAATATTGGGCCAAATCCATATCAACTACATATTTGTAACCTACTGTTATATAGGTTTGGCATCTTCTTAATGCCCCATGGGCACTACGATTCGGTCGAAATCCAAAACTATTGTCTGAAAACTGTTTCTCAAAGATGGGACTTAGAACTTGAGTTATCGCTTGTTGAATTAACCTGTCTAAGACGGTGGGTATTCCTAGTTTTCTGGTCTTTCCGTTCTCTTTGGGTATTTCTACCCTCCGTACGGGTTTTGGACGGTATTTACCATCCCGGAGAGATTGCAATAGTTCATCCTTGTGTTCTTTCAAGAAGGGTAGAAGTTCATCTACCTGCATACCATCAATTCCACCTGCGCCCTTGTTTCTTTTAACCTGCCTATAGGCCTGGTTTAGATTTTCAGTGCTAAGGATTTGCTCAAGCAACCCATTCGTCTGCTCATTTGTGTTGGTGTTGTCGGTTTCAGTCATCTTAGGTAGCTCGCACACTTCTGCATACTCTTTCTGTTCCGCAGATACCCTTTGCAGATAGTCTTCAATTCGAAGTTGTCTGTGTTTTAAATTACCACTTTCAGTAACTTTCATTGACCCACACCTCCTTTGGTTCAGCCCTTCCGTCGGTGTCTAGATCACCTCTGTACTATGGCTTCTGCTGACTCCTCACGATAAATCTTGTTTCAACCGGGTTTCTTACTCTGTTTCCACCCGTCCGTGAGGCCTCCCACGGTAAGACGATTCACTTTCATTCCATGTACCCGCAACATTTACGCTGGCGTGTCTGTGTAGCTTTTGGGCTTTAACTTGTCGTGCAGTCTTACCCCACGTTTTGCGCCTGATGCTGTTCGTGTTCCTCGGGTCAGAATTTTGCCGCCGGCTTCCTTCAGATTCCACCTCACGATGGACACCCTTGCCTTAAGCTAATGGTTGGTCGCTACATACCCCCATATCGGACTTTCACCGTCTAGTTAATCGTCATGCGTGGCGCACACAAAAAAACAAAGAATTCTAAATAGAATTCTTTGTTCTCTGCTAAATCTAGGCTTCCTTAGAAATAACAACTTTGGAATTATAATATCCACAGTTCGGGCACACATAGTGAGGCATTTTTGGTTTATGGCATTGGGGGCATTCAATGTGGTTTGGTGCAGTGATTTTCCACATAGCCCGACGTTTACGTACTCTTGATTTTGATTGGCGATGTTGCGGAACACCCATAATTACACCCCCTTTAGGTTCTCGAAAATTGATTAGTCATGCGAATGCCATTTGGCCAAGGCAGCAAATCGAAGATCAACAACATCCTCTTTACACGAACACGACGTAAGATTTAGATTTGCGCCACAGGTCAGGCATAGCCCCTGACACTCATCTGAACAAATAAACTTCATCGGCAAAGCTAACACAATTTGCTCAAAAATGCGTTGGCTGATATCAACGTCATCCTTCTCTAAAAGAAGTGCAGATTCTAGTAATTCTTCCGTTGCCTGCGATGGAAAAACCCATTCATCTTGGTAGGGGAGATCAAGAGGATAGTTGAACGGCTCCAAACACCGCCCACACATTACGTTCAGTTCCGTCTCAATAGTTCCACTAACCATCACTGCTTTATTTGTGTTGGTTACCTGAAGTTGCACGTGTACAGGCGCTGAAAATGAGAGTGCTTCTGTTCCTAAGTCAAACGGGGAAAAATCCTCCACTAAATCAAAACGGACACTTTCACCAGATCTATAACGAACCTGGGCGACATTCACTTTCACCTTAAACCACCCCAATACACATACATCATTATAGTTGGCACATTTTTCTTTGTCAAGGAAAACTCTTTACAGACAATTACTTTGCTGTCAGTTCACGTGCCTCTAAGGCAATCATAAGCTCTTCGTTCGTAGGAATAACCAGAACCCGGCAGCGGGCATTGGTTTTAGAGACGTCGACTTCTTCGCCACGGACCTTATTTTTCTCTAAGTCGAGCTCAATTCCGAAATAATCCATGTTAGCGCAAATTGAAGCCCGAGTGCTTGCGGAATTTTCTCCTACCCCGGCTGTAAAGATAATCGCATCGACCCCGCCCAAGACAGCAGCGTAGGCTCCAATATATTCTTTGACGTCATGGGCAAAAATATCCAAAGCTAACTTAGCACGGAAATTTCCTTGTCCAGCTGCAACTTCTATGTCTCTAAAGTCACTGCTCACTCCGGATACTCCTAAGGCACCACACTTAGTATTTAAAAAATCATTCATTTGATCTACAGTAAAGTTCTCTTTACACATGATATAGGTAACAATGGCTGGGTCCAGAGCACCCGAACGAGTTCCCATCAGCAGTCCATCTAACGGGGTGAAACCCATAGAGGTTTCAACAGACTTCCCGCCCTTAATAGCGGCTATCGACGCGCCATTACCTAAGTGACAACTAATCAATTTCAAATCTTTGAGAGGTTTCTTTAAAAGAATAGCAGCCCTCTGGCTAACATACTTATGAGATGTGCCGTGGAAACCATATTTCCGAATACCATATTTTTGATAAAATTCATAAGGCAATCCATAAATATAACTATCCGACTTCATCGATTGATGAAAGGCAGTATCAAAGACTGCTACTTGAGGAACTTCAGGCATTAGTTTCTGGCACGCTTTAATACCTGCGATATTCGGCGGATTATGCAAAGGAGCTAATTCTATACATTCCTTCAGAGCTTCCATTACAGCATCATCAATAACCACCGAATTGGCAAACTTCTCTCCTCCATGGACGACTCTATGACCAACAGCATAGATTTCACTTAAATCTTTAAGAGCACCATATTCTGGTGATATTAAAGATTTAAGGACAAGTTCAATTGCCACTGTATGATTCGGAATGCTCGTTTTTATAATTTCCTTTTTTCCTGAACCCGTACTATGCGTAAGGACTGACCCTTGAAGGCCGATTCGTTCAACAAGCCCTTTCGCTATTGGGTTTTTCGTATTCATATCAATGGCCTGATACTTTAGAGATGAGCTCCCACAGTTTATTACCAGAATTTTCATTTCTTATCCCCTTTGTGTTTTTCCAGTCTCCTTGATTCTCTTTTTCAGATACTCTTAGTCTTCCCGGAAACTTGTATTTTTTCACAAATTTATGATTCCATATCTTTCCACCCAACTAAAAATTCGCTTTTTACTAAGTGAGTGTAGCACAGTTTTTTAGGAGATTTCAACCCCTATCTCCATTATTCTTCTAATTTCAGAAGATTTGGCTAAAGCCTCACTACGACCTAACTGAATCGCTTCTTCTGCTCGATCAAACTGAAAGCTTCCAATATGTCCAATATCTGGTTGAATCAATAAGTCGGAATCCGAGCAATGAACTCGAAATACCTCATCTTCGAGGATCTCCACCGATTGGAGTAATATATCCATGGCACTGGTCAATTTAGAAGCAAATCCTCTTCTTACATCAACCGCCAGAATCTTTTCCGCTCCCATGCCGCGGGCTATATGTACTGGCAAACGGCTCTTCACAGCCCCGTCAACAAGAAGCCGCCCTTGGTAACGATACGGTTTGAAGAAACCCGGGATGGAGATGCTTGCCCGAACTGCTTGAGCAACACTCCCTTCCTTTAAGACAACCAGTTCTCCGGTTTCAATGTCCGTGGCAACAACCGCTAAAGGTATTTTCAGATCTGCAAA
Organism: Desulfosporosinus paludis; assembly: GCF_045689965.1. Taxonomy (NCBI): domain Bacteria; kingdom Bacillati; phylum Bacillota; class Clostridia; order Eubacteriales; family Desulfitobacteriaceae; genus Desulfosporosinus; species Desulfosporosinus paludis. Next base: position 3,905,906 of record NZ_CP144211.1, on the reverse strand, counting down.
TTCCATATCCCTGGTTAACAAACGAAGAACCTCTAGTATTTTATCCCCTTTGACCAGCCCTTCTTTCGATACTGTTGGATCTAGAAGCTTTTTAGGAAAGCCGGGATAGGTTAAAAGCCGCTCGATTCGATGAAGATCTAACCCAGCGCACCACAAAGAGCCGAATATCGCGCCTGCGCTACATCCGACGACCATATCAATATCCAATTTAAGGTCTTCAAGGACTTGTAAAAATCCCAAATGCGCAAACCCTCGTGCTCCGCCGGCCCCTAATACCAGCCCTCTTTTAGGACTCATTGACATTTCCTCCTCAATCAGACTTCTAGAGCCTGGCATTCTTCCATATAAATTATGAAAGAAGGTAAAGGAAGGTGATCTTATCATGTCCATCGTAATCCGTGTACTAAGTTTAAGTCTCCTTGCCTTCGGCATGTTTCTCTTTCCTCAAGAAGTGTTGAGTTCAGCCAGCGCAAGCTTAAGTTTATGGTGGCGTTTTGTGCTTCCTGCGTTGCTTCCTTTTTTTATTCTCTCAGAACTCCTGATGGCTTCAGGGTTTGTCAATTTTCTTGGTGTATTTCTGGAATCATTTATGCGGCCTGTTTTTCGTCTTCCAGGTCAAGCAGCCTTTGTCGTCGCCATGGGGTACACCTCAGGATTCCCAATGGGAGCAGTGCTGACCGCACGCCTGCGCAAATCAGGCCAGATAACCCGAATCGAAGGGGAACGGCTTCTAGCTTTTACGAATAACCCCAGCCCAGGTTTTATGTTTGGAGCAGTTGCTTCCGGTATGTTAGGAAAACCGACCCTCGGCATCATTCTCGCCGGCTCGGTTTATCTGGCTAATCTCCTGGTGGGATTTCTCTTTCGTTTTTACCATATCACCGCATCCCCTGCTCAACCGATCAAGTTACCTTCCTTTAAGCGCGCCTGGCAAGAACTAAAAACTGCCCAACTCCAAGACAAACGAGCGATCGGACAAATTTTAAGTGATTCAATCAAGCAAAGCTTCACCACGGTTATAATGGTCGGTGGTTTTATGGCCTTTTTCTCCGTGATCCTGCGACTTTTAAATATTTGGCACCTTACGTTACTTTTAGCAACTCTGAGCCACTTTCTCATAAGATTCATTCCAATAACGATTCAACAAGCGTTTTTCAATGGTCTTCTGGAAATGACCATAGGCTGCCAACAGACGATCCAATCTGTGCCGATTCTCAGCCAACAGATCGCACTGCTTGCCTTACTGATGGGATGGAGTGGCCTATCCGTATTTGCCCAAGTCGTCGGATTTATTAGTGGCACAGATTTACGGGTGGCTCCTTTTGTCTTGGCGAGAACACTCCATGGAATTTTTGCTTTAGGCTTAAGTCAACTCTTTTTAATCTTTGCTAAAATCCCCACAACGACTCTTCCCCTCCAACCTCCAAACCTGTCTGCTCAAGTTCTGAACACTTGGCATCTCAGTTTTCTCATCTTTATTGGGTTCTCCGCTGTCCTGTTCTCCCTTGCCTTAGGTCAACGCCTCCATCGATAAAAAAAATAATGGTGTCTTATAGAAAAGAGAGAAGGATGAGCATCGTTTACTCATCCTTCTCTTTTTCATAGTTGACTGCCTGTTCTCGGTCTTCTTTCGCCAAACTCTTTAACTCTTCACGGTTCTTACGCAATGATTGAAGGGTTTCATACAAACTCTGTTCCACATGTTGAAGCATGTCATCGGCGTACTGGATTGCCCCAACCTTAACATTATTGGCAAATGATTGGGCTTGTCGGACAATATCTTCTCCATAGGTCTGAGCCTGTTTTACGACTTCATTTTCTACAGCCATCTTATCCACATAAGCCTTTCCCCGTTCCATGAGCTTTTGAGCCTCGACTTGTGCTTCATCTAAGATACGTTGACGCTCTTTCAAAACCCACTTGGCATTTGTCAGCTCCTCTGGCAATGCGGCACGTACGCGATCAAGTATTTCAAAAATAACAGCATCATCGACAAGAACTTTTCCGGTCATCGGAATTTTCGGTCCATGATCGACAATCTCTTCCACCTCATTGAGCAAACTCAAGATATCGTTCTCCACGTAAATCCTCCCCCTCGTCATACATCCATTCTCTGTAAATACCATACTTTTGTATCTCCATAGAGACTTGTTTTACGAATTTCAAAAGAAAACATCTCAGCACTGAGCTGATCATCTTTTGCTGTTTCAGCAACAATAACGCCGTTGGGTGCTAAGTACGGACGTTCGCTTAGGATCGATAAAGACTTTGCAACTAATTCTTGATGATAAGGGGGATCTAAGAAAATAAGGTTAAAGACTCCGTCACGGTAACTGTCTAAAAACTTAAAGGCATCCATCAATACTATTTTGGCTTTATACCCTAATCCGAGATGCTCAATATTTTCACGAACCACTTTAAATGCACTGTGGCCTTTCTCCACCAGTACAGCTTCACTAGCTCCGCGGGAAAGGGCCTCAAAAGCTAAATTGCCGGTTCCTGAAAACAAATCTAAAACACGAGCGTCTTTAACTCTATCTCCTAAGACATTAAACATTGCACCCTTGACTTTATCCGAGGTTGGACGTGTCTGTGTACCTTCAACAGCTTTCAGAATTCGTCCGCGCATCTCACCAGCTATGATTCGCATAAACCCTCCGTGTCCATTATAGCAGAGCTTATCAAGCTTTTCAGCCACAATTATTAGATTATTAACTATGTTTTATGTTAAGTATAACACACAAGACAAAAACTCTTTCTTAATTCCCGTATATGATTTTCGTTTTTGCCAATACTATGTTTGGTATTTGATGATTTTACACTATGATCATTGAATACCCTTCCCCCATCCAGCTCTTCCTTTCGTTTTTCCTCTCTGTTCACTGGGAGCTCTCAAAGCCCCAGTGACTTTTTTCAATGTTGCCGATTACATAGGTATGAATGCCAACTAAAGGAGCCAAAGAAAATGAAAAAATCTCAACTTTATCGCCAACTTAACGTTCAGCTTGATTTAGCAGTTGAAGCCCATCAGCTCCTTCGCGGGGAGAGTGGAGAAGAAATCCCCGGCGTGATCATGGATGAGCAAAATCTTGAACATGCTAAAGTAACCATCATCACTGTGGAAACCGACGAAGGAGTCGAAGCTATCGGTAAACCAAAAGGACAATATATCACCATAGATGCTCCGGAAATCAGAAATAATGATTATACGGTTCATGATAGTATTACTCAAATCTTGGCAGATCGCTTAATTGAACTTATGGAGTTAAAGGAAGATGCCAGTATTCTGATTATTGGTTTAGGAAACTGGAATGCCACTCCAGATGCTCTAGGCCCACAAGTGATCAGCAAGACTCTGGTAACCCGTCACCTTTTCCAACTTTCTCCCGAAAATTTACAAGGTAAAATGCGCAAAGTCAGTGCCATTTCACCCGGAGTACTTGGCACAACAGGCATTGAAACGGCTGAAATCATTCGTGGGATTGTGGATCACGTCAAACCTGATTTAGTGATTGCTATCGATGCCTTGGCCGCAGGCTCTTTAGAACGCATTGGCACAAGTATTCAGCTTGCAGATACCGGCATTCATCCAGGTTCCGGAGTTGGAAACCCAAGAGCTGGAATCAATGAAGAAACCGTCGGCTGCAAAGTTATTGCCATTGGCCTCCCGACAGTACTCAATGCCGCCGTCATTGCTCACGATGCCGTTGAAGGCATCTTTAAAGAATTCGTAACCAGCCCTTCCTTGTATAAACTTTATAAAGGCATTAAGCCTGAAACCTTCAGCAATATAATCGATGAAGTTCTCTCTCCTTTCCAAGGGAACCTCATGGTTACGCCCAAAGAAATTGATACTCTAATTCAAACTTCTGCCAAAATTATTGCAGGAGCGTTGGCCATTAGCCTTCATCCGGGAATTGACCGCGAGGACTATGAGAGATATTTGCAATAAACCGATGATCATAGCTGCAAAACCTTGAGGAGCTTCAACGTTAATGAAGTGAGCTTAAGACGGTTGAAGCAAAATACATTAAGAAAAGGGTCAGGTTAGAAAATTAAACCTGACCCTTTTCTATAGAATTATTATTGTGGCGTATTGGGAAAGCTCTTGTGTTTGCGATTTGCAATCCCAATTTCTTGAGCAACCTCATACTTAAATTTCTCTAATTCCGGTGTGAGTTGGACCATAGGTTTTGTTGACTTAGCCAAAGCTTACACCTCCATAGATTTATTCAGTAAGGCAGCAGACCTGCATCGCTGCTGCTTCGCCTCAACTCTTTACGTTTCTTTCTGATTCTATTATTCGTTCGAACAAGGGAATTCATACTCGGCAATTCTTGGCAAAGAAATTAATTAATGTACACCAATCCTTTCTGGTGGAAACAAGCGCTGAACTTCTTGAAAGAGCAATCTGTATTTTTTTTGATCCTTTAAGGCTTTCTGGACTATCTGATAAGCCTTTTCCACCAGCTGACCATCTCGGGAAAGATCCGCGAGGTGCAACTGCCCAAGTCCATGCTGCCGAGTCCCTAAAAGTTCGCCCGTTCCGCGCAGCCGCATGTCTTCTTCAGCGATTTTAAAACCATCTTCTGTCTGGCAAAGAATATCTAGCCGGCGACTATGAGTTTGTCCTGACAATAAAAAACAATAGGATTGTTCACTGCCCCGTCCAACTCGCCCTCTCAACTGATGTAATTGAGCTAAGCCAAATCGTTCCGCAGATTCAATCACCATAACAGTTGCATTGGGAATATTGACCCCAACTTCAACCACCGTTGTAGCGACCAGGATATCGATGTTTCTGGCCTGAAACTCAGACATTATCTCTTCCTTCTCCGAACCTTTCATCTTGCCATGCAACAAAGCCACCCGACATTTGGGATAGCGCTTTCCAAGTTCAGTCGCCCGTTGAGTCGCTGAAATGAGATCAAGGGTTTCTGATTCTTCAACAAGCGGGCATACAACATAAATTTGCCTGCCCAATTCGACTTGTTCTTCAAGAAATTTCTCTAATTTCGAGCGGCTGCGTTCCGTTAATTTTCGAGTAATGATCGGTTTTCTACCTACAGGCATCTCGTCAAGGACGGAAAGTTGTAAATCCCCATAGAGTGTTAACGCCAATGTCCTGGGTATAGGAGTAGCCGTGAGTACCAAGACATGAGGACTCTGCCCTTTGCCCTGAAGCATCGATCTCTGGCGAACTCCGAAGCGATGCTGCTCATCGGTAATGGCTAGCCCCAAGTCCTTGAACACTACGGTATCTTGAATTAAGGCATGGGTTCCCACAACAACCTGAGCCCTGCCATCCTCGATCTTGGCCAGAATCCCTTCCCTCTCCCCTTTACTCTGGCTGCCTAATAAGCAAACAACCGTGATCCCTAAAGGAGTGAACACTTTCTCAAGTGCTTGGAGATGTTGTACCGCCAAAATCTCAGTTGGAGCCATCATAGCCCCTTGATACCCTGAACCAACTGCCTTTAAAAGGGCTGCCATAGCCACCGCTGTTTTACCTGAACCAACATCCCCTTGAACTAAGCGAGCCATTCCTTGAGGCTTAGCCATATCATCAAATATTTCCTGGATCACCCGCTGTTGGGCTTTTGTCAGCTGGAATGGCAGATTCTTGTAAAAGCTTTGAATCTGTTCCTCCCCGCCCAAAAGCGACGGGCTGCCAAGACGTACTAAACCCTGGCGCAAGCTGGCAAACGCCAATTGCAAAAGAAAAACCTCTTCCCAAACCAAGCGATCTCTTGCTCTAGCTAAACTTGCATAGTCACTCGGGGCATGAATCTCTCGATGAGCTTTGGGCCGAGCCATCCAGTCGTTCAGTTCCTCCTCCGGAATTATCTCAGGAAAGTTTAGCTCAACCTCAGGCAACACATTCTGGATGATACTGCGAATGGCTTTTGAAGATAAGCGAGCGGTTTCAGAATACACAGGCAAAATTGTCGGTGAACTGGAAGGTAGAGCAGAAGAAACGTCTGTACCACGTGTTCGGTCCATCACAATATCTGTCACTAAAAGTTCCGGCACCTGCTGCTGCCAGCGAACTTTTCCCGTTACAACGACTTGAGAACCAACGGGGTACTGCTTAAGAATAAACGTTTGGTTAAACCAAGTCGCATGAATTAAACGTCCTTGTTGCTCTATGCTCAACTTAACTACTTTAAGTTTGCCTTTAATCACTTGCCCCGCTACGACTTTCCCTGCTAAGGTAGCTGTTTCTCCGTCCTTTATCTCCGAAATCAGCCTCTTGCGGCGATCTTCATACCTGCGGGGATAGTAAAGAAACAGGTCGATGAGAGTATGAATTCCTAGTTTTTCAAATTGTTTTGCTCTTTCCGGGCCTACCCCTTTGAGGTACTGCAAAGGCTTAGATCCCTCGCCAGATTTGTTCGAGGAATTCGTTTCCTTCTTAGAATTTCCTTGATTATGTACTAGTATCTTAGCATCAGTGCTGGTTTCCCTGAAGACAGGCTTTTCATCACATTGGTTATAGCGGTTTTGTGCTTCCAACAACATTTCATGCATAAAACGCCGTAATTCAGAAAAAGCATCACGACGGCGAATAGGACTCCAAGTCGGATAATTTTGGGATAATGTTCGTAACAGTTCCATATCATATCCAGGGAACAATTGTTCGAGTCTCGGCAAAATCCCCTGTAAAAAAACACTAAATCCTCCTAGAACCCCCGTGTTCATAAAGCCTTGTTTTTCTTCTGCCAAAAGGGCTCTCTGCAAATTGTTTAATACGAGTTGTATCTGATTCAAGTTCATAGAAAATCAGTCCGTATCTTTCGTCCCGTTGGAGTTACCGCCAGACCTCCTTGGGCAGTTTCTTTTAAAGAACAAGACATTTGGCGACCAATATCAGCCATTGCATCGATAACTTCATCAATGGGAATCGCACTTTTCACCCCCGCAAGAGCCATCTCGGCCGCCGTTAAGGCAATCATCGCTCCTGTTGCATTGCGTTTGACACAAGGGACTTCTACCAGCCCGGCAACAGGATCACATACTAAACCCAGCATGGATTTCAAGGCAATCGCAGCCCCATGTGCCGTCTGTCTTGGTGATCCCCCTGCTAATTCCACTGCCGCAGCCGCAGCCATAGCCGCTGCCGATCCGATCTCCGCCTGACATCCACCTTCGGCACCTGAAACATTCGCTCGCTCCGTAATAATAATTCCTAATCCCGCCGCAGTGAAAAGGGCGCCTAACAGTTCCTTTTCGTCAGGATGAAGGACCTCTTCAACGGTCAGAAGAACGGCAGGCAGAACCCCACAAGAGCCAGCCGTGGGGGCCGCGACAATTTTCCCCATGGAGGCATTGACCTCAGCCACGGCTAGAGCCTTGGCCATAGCACCGCTCATTCGTTCCCCGATCAAGGTTACTCCAGTTCTTCGGCGTTCTTCCACTTTTGCGGCATCCCCCCCAACTAAACCAGATGCCGAACGCCGCTTACCACTCAATCCGGCGTTTACAGACTCCCTCATCACCTTGAGATTTTTCGCCATACGTTCCAGAAGAGCCAGCTCAGTTTGTTCTAATTCGTCGATTTGATTTTGAAGAACAACATTGTAGATTTTCAGTCCTTTAGCCTCAGCCTCAACAACCCAATCTTCATAAGCACGCATCTTGATACCCTCCTATTCCAGTGGTTCAATCACCAAAGCTTGCTTAATGCTCGGAAGTCTCCGTGTCAAACCGAGAACAGCTTCATCAATCTTTTGATCCGTCTCCAATACCATAAGTGCCTGTGCCCCCTTTTTCTCCCTAGAAACTCGCATTCGAGCTATATTTATCTGAGCAGTGGCTAAGAGCAAGGTCACTTGGGCTACAACTCCGGGTAAGTCCTGATGTAGAATGACTAGAGTTGGATAATCCCCCCGAATTTCCACCTTGAAATTATTGATTTGTCGGACCAAGATGGTTCCTCCCCCAACGGACGAACCCACCACTTGAATCGTTCCTTCTCGGCCAGATAAATTAAACTTTACTGTGTTGGGATGGACATCCCCAAGGTCAGCTGTTTCAAATCGAACCTTGAAACCACGTTCCTTGGCTATTTCTATCGCCTCAGGAATCCGTTCATCATCTGGAGCCATACCTAAAAGACCAGCGATCAGTGCTAAATTAGTTCCATGTCCCTTTCCTGTTTGAGCAAACGAGCCATGGAGAGTTATAATTCCTTCAAGAGGCTCCTCTCCTAAAATTTTCCTGGCCATCGCACCTAAGCGAACGGCACCGGCCGTGTGGGAACTTGATGGTCCCACCATAATCGGTCCAAGAAGATCAAAGACATTACTTTTACTCACTATTCCATCTCCCCAATACAACTCAACTCTTCATAAATTAAAAATGCAGCTGTTATGATCCGATAAAGAAAACTTGGCTGGCGTCCGAAGACACTGTCATCGCACTTGTTAGCCTCTGGCGAAGGCGGCTGCCTAGTTGCTCTTATGCTTAGAAAGTATATAACGCAAGTTTATACTTTCTGGTTAGTATAAAGAAAAAACCTCCGGAAATTCCGGAGGTTAACCTATTCCACACCAAAGATATAATAGTAGAGTGGTTGTTTACCGGGGTGGGCCTCAACTTCCACATTTGAATTTTCTTCTTGCAGCCAAGTTTTAAGCCGTTCAACCTCTTGAAGTTCTGTCTCTTCTCCATAGAATATAGTAACCAAATCATGGTCTTTCCAATCCATTTTTTCCAAGGTCGCTTTAGCGACTTCCAGGAGAGTTTGACCTGTTTCGACAATCGTATCCTCTACTAATCCTAAAATATCTCCAGCAGCAATGGCTAAATCTCCAAATTGGGAATCCCTGACCGCATACGTCACTTCTCCAGAACGAACCTTCCCTAAAGAGCGTTCCATATTCAGAAGGTTATCACCGGCTTCTCCCTCAGGGTTTAAATTCAGAAGCGCTGAAATTCCTTGAGGTATGGATTTACTTGGAATTACGTGAACGTTCTGATCGGACACCACATCTTTAACTTGACGTGCTGCCAAAATAATATTCCCATTGTTAGGAAGTATAAATACCTGCCGTGCCGGGACTTTACGGACTGCACTCGCTAGATCTTCTGTGCTGGGATTCATGGTTTGTCCGCCGAAGACGACTTCATCAACACCTAAACTAAGAAAAACATCTGCAATTCCTTGGCCCATGGCAACTGCAACCACACCATATTCTTTAATGGGTTGGTCTATTTCGGGAGTTTTCTCGGCGTTAAGTGCCTCCATAGATTCAGCGGATTTCGACTTCAGAGCATGAGCCATAGCCTCATTTTGTTCTAACATGTTGTGAATTTGAACTTCGTGCAGTGAACCCCACTGAATTGCATAATCTAAAATTTTACCGGGGTTTTTTACATGCACATGGATTTTTACCACCTCAGATGTCCCGACCACCAGCAAACAATCTCCACGGTTATATAAATCCTGGCGTATTTGCTCTACATGCAGATCAGTTCCCTTAACCAGAAATTCCGTGCAGTACGGGAATTCCAAATTCTCAACCTGGATAAAGTCCTGTTTTGATTCTTTGGATTCAGAAGATTCTGGAATGACCCTTTGTTCCTGATGGAATCCTTCTACCCTAATGGTTTCTCCGGTCAAAACCCCAATCCATCCTCCAAAGATGATCAGAAATCCCTGCCCACCTGCATCCACCACGCCAGCTTGTCTTAAAGCCGGCAACATCTCAGGAGTTTTGGCGAGACATTCTAGTCCCTTTTTGTGAGCCTCTTGCAGGGTTTCTAAAAGGGATCCGCCCGCCTTCGCTTTATTTAATGCTGCTCGCGCCGTTTCTCGAGAAACCGTAAGGATCGTTCCTTCAACAGGTCTCATAACCGCTTTATAAGCAGTATCTACTCCTGCTTGTAAGGCTTGCGCCAGTTGAAAAGGATTTGCAGAAACAAGTCCTTCCAGTCCCTTGGAGATCCCTCTCAAGAGCTGGGAAAGAATAACGCCGGAATTTCCACGCGCACCCATTAAGGAACCCATTGAAGCAGCGGTAGCGACATCACTAATCGAAGTTCCGATTACCTTATCTGCGTCTTTTGCAGCGGATTGAATTGTCAGGAACATGTTCGTTCCCGTATCTCCGTCAGGTACCGGAAAAACATTCAAGGCATCGACTTCCTGCTTCTTAAGTTCTAGGGCCTGTGCACCCGCCACCATCATTTGTTTCCATTCTTGCGCGCTCAGAACACTCTTTGTATTCGAAACTGGTCTCAAAACAGTATCCCCCTACTCTTTTGCACTACTCTAAAACGCGAACACCTTGTACGTTCACATTCACATGGGACACGTTTAATCCCGTAAGTTTCTCCGTAGTATAACGTACGCGTTCCATAACATTAGCAGCGACTTCGGAAATTCTAACGCCATACCCTACAACAATATGAAGGTCAATCACAACTTCATTGTCTTTTATGGATACTACGACTCCTCTGGCCAAATTCTCACGGCCCAGCAAGTCTACAAATCCATCGGAAATTTTGCGCGAAGCCATACCTACTAAACCATAACATTCGACTGCCGTGGCACCAGCAATTGTAGAGATTACTTCTTCCGAAATCTCGATTTTACCTAAGCTATTTATTATTTCCTTTCCCATAAAGGACCCTCCTCTATCAGCTTAGTCCACATAGATCACATTTTACCAAGTAAATGCAAAATGTTCAAAGAAAAGTTTAGATATTTAGTAAAAAATCAGGAAAAGAGTTTAAGATCCTAGTATTCGGTAAAATTCAGTGGGAAAACCTTGCCAATCTCTCAGACTTTTGATAAAATATATAAGTGTCATTTCGGCTGCAAAGGAGGATTTAGAGCATGGCCAATGTTTGTGCAGTATGCGGCAAAGGGGTTGTCACCGGATTTCAAGTCAGCCACTCTCATATAAGGACAAAACGCACTTGGAAACCTAACCTGCAGAGCGTTCATGCTATTGTGAACGGTACTCCTGCCCGGATTAAAGTTTGCACCAGATGCTTACGTTCCGGCAAAGTCCAACGCGCTAGCTAATGAATCAAAAGCCCGACAAATTGTCGGGCTTTTTTCATTTCCCCACACTAGTTTCCTACGCTCTCCCTTAGAGCTTCTAAATCCTCTTTATCGAAGAGATATCGTTCATTACAGAAATGACAAATCATTTCTGCAGTTCCATCTGTGAGTAGGCTTTCAATTTCCTGTTTGCCCAGAGAGATTAAAGAATCGCTCAATTTAGCTTTAGAACATGTACATGAAAAACCAACAGAACGACGCTCCAATACTTGATAAGAGAGCCTTCCCACTAAATTGGCAATTAATTCGTCCATACCTTGACTTTCAGCCACTAATTCACTAATCCCAACCTTTAACTGTCCAAGCAGCCCTTCTAGAACTTGAATATCCTCTTCAGTGGCTCCTGGCAACGGCTGGAGCAAAAATCCGCCGGCTCCGGCCACATGATAATCTTTTTCTACGAGCACCCCAAGCAGCATAGCCGAAGGAATCTGTTCCGACGTCAACAAATAATGAACAAGATCTTCGGCTATTTCCCCACTCACCAGAGGGACCATGCCCGTATAAACTTCACCATTCTGTAAACTCCGGCTAACAGCCAACTCGCCCGTTCCCACAGCAGCTGCTACATCGAGTTTCCCTGAAGGCTTTAACGGCAAATCCACCCACGGTTCCCGGGTGTACCCCCGGACTTCTCCAAGAGCATTGCCTACGCTCACAACCCCTTGCAGAGGACCATCCCCCAGCAGGCGCAGCGTAATGCTCTCATCCCCTTTCAGTGAGCTCGCTAAAATAAGCGTACCCGTCATCAAACGACCTAAAGCCGCAGCAGCAACTGGCGACAACCCATGACGTTTCCGTGCCTCTTCCACCGTATCCGTTGTCCTTACTGCAACCCAGCGTGCCTTCCCTTCAAGCATCGTACCAATCCAAAGTTCATCATGTTGCATTCGTCTTCGTCCTTTATCCGAAATATTATATTATTTAATTCCCTAAAACGCCCACGGCCCCTCGTTGAGAACGCAGCGTTTCAGCCCTGTTCCCTATGTTCCCCGCTCCAGAACCCATCTCTCCCATTCTTACCCCCATCGACCCTTCTTCCTTTTAGCAAAACTAGTAAAACCCACCCTTCATGCACCTCGATCCCAACATTCTCTCCGAGACAAACATTACTCACCCCACGAGGAATGTCCTGACGCAAAACACCATGATTTAAAGGATAGTACAAACCTTTTGTACTGACAACAGCCCTCTCGGAAAGCGCAATCAAAGATAGTTCCTGTCCCTGAAATGTCCGGATCTCCCTCATTCCCTTGAAAAACCCACATCTCATGCCAGGGATCAACTAAGCGAAGACGATATCCTTGGTGAGCATAGGCTAACATAAGCGATAGGTTGCCCATAAAATGATCAATTCGTTTACCAGTCCCACCGTAGAGCCAAATATCACGCTCACCTACGAGTGAAGCCTTTTTTTTTGCCTCTAAGAGCGCCAACTCCAGATCCGTCTCATCTTTTTCGCGAGGGTATCGTTCAATTAGGCATCCAGACTGTTCGCATTGAGCCAAATACTCCGGTAAAATCGAATCCAAGTCCCCGATAAGCCGAGCTGGCATAAACCCCAAGCTTATGGCATGATTCGCGCCGCCGTCGGCGCAGATCAAATAATCGACCTCTTCCAGGACATGTTTTCCCCATTCTGAATCCCAGGCACCATTCGCTAATACTGCTATGATCATTTTATTCGCTCCGAGTTGCGCTCGCCGCCTGACGGAGCTTTTCAACGGCAAGCTTCGGATCCGTTTGGTCAAACACAGCAGACCCAGCAACCAATATATTCGCTCCCGCCCAAACAACTCGCGCTGCTGTTTCCAGATTAATTCCCCCATCCACCTCAATCTGGCAAGAAGATTGCTTTTGCTCGATGTGGTGATGAAGAACCTGAATTTTAGGAAGAACATTCGTAATAAATTTTTGTCCCCCAAAGCCAGGATTAACGGTCATTAACAAAACCATATCCAGATCTTCCAAGATATATTTAAGTCCGTCTAATTGCGTTGCCGGATTAAGAGCAATCCCCGCCGTGAGACCGAGTTCTTTAATTTGCTGAACCACACGATGAACATGACGTGACGCTTCCAGGTGAAACGTAATATGATCTGCGCCAGCGGCAGCAAAATCAGCAATAAAGTGTTCCGGCTCTTCAACCATCAAGTGAACATCAAAACGCATTTTCGAGTGCGGCCTGAGTGCTTTAACCAGCGCAGGCCCGAAGGTAAGATTCGGGACAAAATGCCCGTCCATAACATCAATATGTAAAACTTCGGCGCCGGCTTCCTCAACCAGGCGCACCTGTTCCCCTAACTGAGAGAAATCGGCAGATAAAATCGAAGGAGCAAGTTGAATCATCTTAATATCTCCTTTCAGCAGCTATTACTTCTTGCAAAAATATTTGATAATGTTCATAACGAGTGCTGGAGATCTCCCCATGTTCTCGAGCAGCTTTAATGGCGCAATTGGGTTCTTTATCATGCAAACAAGTGTTAAAGCGGCATTCCCGACGTCGCTCTGCAAATTCGGGAAAGTAGCCTGCCAAATCCTGTCGCTTCATCTTTGGGAGATAGAGGGAGGAAAAGCCTGGCGTATCTGCTACTAGCCCTCCTGCACAGACCATTAACTCGACATGGCGCGTCGTATGGCGACCTCGCTGAGACTTCTGACTTATCTCACCTGTTTTTAATTGTTTGCCCTGAGATAAGGCGTTAAAGAGACTTGACTTACCCGAGCCGGACGGACCAGCTAGGACACTAATCTTCTCTGTTAAATGGTTTCTGAGTTCCTGTATGCCTTCTTCAGTTTTATTGGATACCTCAAACACAGTGTATCCTATTTGTCGGTAAACATCCGCGATAAAATACTGTCCGCTGGAGTCGGCATCCGAAGCTTCTGAAAGGTATTTGTCCAATTTGGTGAAAACCAGGATAGGTTTTATCTCCGAGTCTGCAACCTGAATTAATAAACGATCTAAAAGATTCAAGTCGGGTTTGGGAGAAGTCATGGCAAAGACAAGCAGTGCCTGATCAACATTGGCAACTGGAGGCCGGCTTAAAGAATTAAGTCTCGGTTCCACACCCTCAATCCTGGCCTTTTGGTCACCTTCAGGTAAGATTCGGACCCGATCCCCCGGCAAAAAATCCTGATCTTTGATGCGAAAACGACCGCGCAGAGAACATTCCCATACTCGGTCTTCCGCATAGACATAATAGAACCCACCGTATCCTTTTAGTAAAACTCCTTCGATCATTCTAGTTTCCTCACTAATCACTTTCAGCGATGGTCATAAAGCTTAGTGTTTGCCATGACCTTTATTGCCTCTGGGTACTATGCCCAAAATTTGAGCAAGAACAGCGGCATTTTTATCAATTTCTTGAGCAACAGATCCTCCAGGACCGCGCGAAACAATCATCGTTACCTGGCTTCCTTGCTGAACCATTTCTCCGGGATTGGGAGTGGTGCTGATGACAATATCCGCAGGAATTGTCATAGAATCCTGAGTTTCTACCAAAGGAACCAAATTATTTTGTTCAAGGATAGCCTTGGCATCTGAGGAAGATTTATTAATCACGTTAGGCATGTTAATCGTCACCACAGAGGGACCATCACTTATCGTCAAATGAATTTGCCCACTTTTACCCCAAGTCGCATCCGGCATAGGGTCTTGCGCCATAACATTGCCTTTAGGAACAGTCGCACTGGGTTTAGTATCAACAGTTATTTTACCCGTGAAACCAGCGTTTTGAATCATGTTTGTAGCATCGGCTTGGGTCATTGTCCCAGCAGTCGTCACATCCGGGAACTTCCCGGTTTCGGGCCCCTGGCTTATTGTAATTTGAATTTCTCTGTTAGCTTTAACTATCGAGCCTGCCACAGGGTCCTGCTCAATAATGAGATCTTTCTCCACCTTATCACTGAAGGCTTTCTTGACATCCGGGCTGAGTTTTAATCCCGCCGATTTAATATAGTCGCCTGCTATCGGCACTGTCTTGCCAACAATATCCGGAACTTTTGTCGTGCCGCCCAGGAAGTAACTCTTAAACCCGATTACGACAAGCAAAAGAAGTACTAAGGCGACCCCTCCCGATATCCATAGCCAACGTTTTTTCTTTTTCGTCTTCACGGGGCCAGAGTCTTTTTCCAGTTCCTGGTCACGCGCAACGATAGGAGCCAAGACTTTGCTCATACCCTGATGCGTCTGAGTTGCTTCCAAGTCATCCGCTGGGAATACCTCCGGACGATTAATCGGACGACCGGCAAGGATATGGTTCAAATCTTCCAAAAGATCTTTAGCTGAAGAATACCGTTGTTCCGGTGACTTAGCGATGGCCCTCATAATTACTCGCTCAAATTCCTTCTCGACACGAGGATTAATCTTGCTGGGCAGCGTTGGCTGTTCCTGAAGGTGTTTAAGGGCAATAGCAATCGGGGTTTCACCGTCATAGGGCACTCTACCCGTTATTAATTCATAGAGAATAATTCCTAAGGAATAAATGTCCGATTGCTCGTTACTTTGCAGCCCTTTAGCTTGTTCGGGCGACAAGTAGTGAACAGAGCCAATAATATCCCCTGTGTGGGTTACAGTCGCCGAGGAAACCGCTCGGGCAATGCCAAAATCCGTAACTTTGGCCCGTCCATCCCCAGTGACTAAAATATTATGAGGTTTTATATCCCTATGAATAATATGGTGCTCGTGGGCGTTTTGAATAGCTCCAGTAATTTGTCGGGCAAGATTAATCGTTTGATCTGTGGACAAGGGAGCATACTCTCGGATAATTTCTTTGAGATTTCGTCCCTCCACATATTCCATGACGATATATTCGGTATCCCCTTCCTTACCGACGTCATAAACAGAGACAATATTGGGATGGGACAAACTTGCAACGGCTTGAGCTTCCCTTCGAAAACGGCGAATAAAGTCTTCATCCGTGGCAAACTGCTCCCGAAGCACCTTGATCGTTACGACACGGTTCAGCAGTTGATCTTTAGCTTTATAAACAATTGCCATTCCGCCAGCACCAATTCGCTCTAAAACCTCATATCGTCCTCCGAAGATTTTACTCACTATATGCACCTACTTTCTGGCTAATGCTTCTTGCATAATTTGTCGCGCAATGGGCGCAGCCGCCCCTCCTCCGGTTCCACCATGTTCTACGAAAACAGCCACAGCAATTCGGGGGGCCTCAGCCGGCGCAAACGCAATGTACCAGGCATGGGTGGGCTGATCCCCTCCCGGTTCTGCCGAACCCGTCTTCGCTGCTACCTGAACATCCGGCAATGCCCCGGGAGAAGCTGTTCCATCAGTTACAGCCGTTACCATCGCACTGGTAATCTTATCTGCTTCTTCTTTAGAAAGTGCAGTTAACCAGGGCTGAGGTTGCTGTTCAAATTGGACAGCTTGAGAAGGATCAAGAACTCTCTCCACAAGGTGTGGAGCCATGATAACCCCATGATTGGCAATGCCTGCCGTAATCATAGCCATTTGAAATGGTGTCACTAAAACCTCTCCCTGCCCAAAAGCACTTGCAGCCAGGAGATTGGTTGACAGAGACTCTGGCACTTTAGTGGAATTCGTTATTTGACTCAAAGGAACATTAAGTTCGAAAGGAATTTTTTGTCCAAAACCGAAGCCTTTGGCAGCAGACAGAAAACTCTTGTCCCCTGCCTGAACTCCAAAGGTCGCAAAGTAAGTGTTACAAGAGTCGGCTAAGGCCATGTTATAGTTAACCCAGCCATGAGCCTTATCATCTTGTTCTGGAATAACTTGGCCGTTAATCACAGTAGACCCTTTACAATCGTAAAGATCTGTAGTATTTATTCCGCTCCTAAATAATGCAGCAGACGTTACTACCTTCATAATTGAACCTGGCGGAAAAAGAGAAAAGGCACGGTTTTCCAGAGGCCTCTCCTGCTTCTGATTGATGATGTCTTTCCAATGACTCTCTAAGTTTGTCGGATCAAACCCCGGTTGGCTCACTAAAGCAAGCACTTCGCCAGTTTGGGGGTCTAGAGCAATAGCTGCCCCCATTTTCCCTTTTAGCGCGTTATAGGCAACACTCTGCAAATGTGAATCCAGCGTGAGTACGACATCATCCCCTTGGCGGGGAAGGAAAAAAGCTGTTGGACCGTTTGGGTAGCCGTCTCGTTTTTAATACCCATAAGCCAATTGGCCAGACTCCCTTCGAGACCTGAGGCGCCAAGCTGAACGGACGAATAACCAAGGGTGGGCTCGTACATTTCACCCTTTGGATAGACACGAACTTTTTTTCCTTTGATCGTCTGAGTTTGTGCTATTATTTCGCCGTTGCGATCAAAAATTCCTCCACGTGTCACTCTGCTTTCCATGAGAATTAGGCGGCGATTAGCAGGGTTTTCCAGTAAGGTGTCCGCTTGGACAACTTGCCAATAAACAAGTCCTAAACTCAAAACAAAGAAACTAAAGGCTATACCAAGTGCTACACGACGTACCCCTCGCATTATGTTGCATACTCCCTTCCTCTAACCTTACTGCGCTGGGATCCCACTGCGGTGGCATTGGAAATATTCAGCAATACCCCAAGAAGGATAAAATGAACAAGTAAGGAACTTCCGCCATAGCTCACCCAGGGCAGTGGTATCCCGGTCAAGGGTAGTAATTTTGTGACACCGGCAAGAATAATTAAGGTCTCTGTTCCGAGAAGAATTCCAATTCCTGCCGCCAAAATCTGTCCAAAGCGGTCTTTGGCCCGTAAACTAATTGAGAAAGCCCTCATAACCACGATCAGAAAAAGAACCAGAACAGCCATGGCCCCGGCAAAACCAAGTTCTTCAGCAATTACGGAAAAGATAAAGTCTGTACTCGCTGCCGGAACCGTCGCAGCCCCTATCCCGTTTCCTAATCCTGTCCCCAAAATCTTTCCCCCGCTGATGGCAAACAGAGATTGGGCAATCTGATATCCCATACCCGTTGGATCTTGCCAAGGGTTCAACCACACCAAGACCCTAACGCGTACGTGCCTGAAGAGCATATACCCGGCGCCTCCGACCAAAAGAAAAATCGGTGCCGAAATTCCCAAGTATAGGGCACGTTCTGTTACAACGTATATCATAAAAACAAAGAGCGCATAAAAAACTAAGGCAGTTCCAAGGCTTTTCTGAGCGCCTAACAGGCCGAGAGAAAAACCGGCCATGACTAGAAAAGGACCTAAGGTTCGCCAATCCGGCAGAGAGAATTTCCCCCATTGAACCGTTCCAACCCGCAATAATTCTTCATTTTGTTCTAAATACGTTGCCATAAATAAGAGTAGTGCGAGTTTCACAAACTCCTCAGGCTCAACCCCAATGCCGGCGATTCTCAGCCAGCTTGTTGCGCCACCCGCCGCGAATCCAAAGATGAGAGTCACCAACAGCAAGGCCACGGCCAGCAATCCCCAGAGGTAACGAAACCTGCCTAACTGTCGATAATCGCGCATAATCCATAATACGGAATAGAAAATTAAGTGTCCGATATTAGCCCACCAAAACTGACGCAACGCGGATTCGGGGCTAATTCGCACTAAAAAAACAAGCCCTAAAGCCATAATAGCTTGAACGACCGGAAGGACATAGGGGTCCCCTTGGTAATTAAGAACCTCTTCCAGCAAGCTTCCTAAAAGGACAATGGCCGTAAACATTATGGTCTGCCAAAGGAGTTGATTTCTTTCTCCTCCCCATTTCAGCAGACTAAATCCCAGCCACATCATTCCAATAATTATAAAGCGCGAAACGAAACGATGAATCATTGGCTTACTCCATAATACAGCACAAGGCTGTGAAATTATCCGGCGCACCTCGCTCTAAGATAAGCTGCCGTAATCTCTCTAAACGTTCTTCCCAAGTGCCCGGTTCCCTAAATTCTTCAAACAATTCCTGATCACTGATCACATTTGAGAACCCATCCGTACATAACAAGAAAACATCCTCCGGCTGAAGGTTAATTCTCTGACAATCCACTTCAATTTCCTGATCCGCCCCTACTGCGCGCATTAAGACGTGGCGTTGAGGATGTTTCTCAGCTTCTTCCAAAGAAATTTGACCTAACCGCACAAGCTCACCGACGAGAGAATGATCTTTCGTTAAGGCTGTTAATTCTTCCTTGCGCCACAGGTAAGCCCGACTGTCTCCAGCATGGGCAATAATAGCCAAAGCGCCTCTTATAAGCAACACTGTAAGCGTCGTACCCATTCCCGCATTTTCAGGCTCTGTCGTCGAGGATTCGTAAACTACCCGATTTGCCTGGGCAAAGGATTCAACGAGCCAACTTTCCAAATCATGATCTGTTTGAGCTTTCAGCTCGGGAGCGAGCTTTTCCAATTCATGCAGAGCCGTCGAAGAAGCAACTTCTCCTGCCCGATGCCCCCCCATTCCATCGGCTACGGCGAAAATCCCGTAATCGAGTAATACTAAAAAGGAATCCTCATTATTTTTGCGAATACATCCTTTTTCACTAAAGCTTAGCACTCTCATTTTGCCACCTCGAGTATTGGAATGTGATACTTCCAATTTTCACATAATCTCCAGCAATCAGTTGAACCGGAGAATGAATTTGCTCGCCGTTTACCCATGTACCATTCGTGCTTCCAAGATCTTCAACAAAGGTTTGTCCTTTTTGGCAGCGAAAAACGGCATGATCGATTGAAGCAAAATGATCTGGTAAAACAATATCATTATGCTTTCCACGCCCTAAGTGCAGTCCTTTTCCATCCACCTTGAAGATTCGCCCTCTAGGAAGAGTCTCAGTACCCGTTAAAACTTCTAACCGTCCAAATTCTTGATTCGAACGTTGAAACATTCCTTTAAGTTGAAGGTCTGCTAAAAGAGCTGTAAAAATTCTAAAAATAAAAAGATAGATTAAGGCGACAAAAACCAGTCGTCCGATCACTGTAATAACTTGCATACAACCCTCCAAATCCACTTATCAGAGAGTACATCTGACAGCTCCAAACATCACGGCAGAGGAGTTTTTTGAATGACAAGAACACTTTGACCGACTTGAATTCGATCTCCTGGAGCTACTGTCTGATGCGTAATCCTTTGGCCATTTACAAAAGAGCCATTTGTACTCCCCAGATCATCGAGCCACCATCCGTTTTCCCCCGAGGCAATCTTTAAGTGCCTTCTTGAAACCTCGGGATCATGGAGAACAAGATCACATTGCCCGTGTCGCCCAATAAAAACCTCAGAATCGGGTAATTTAAACGACTGACCTAGATCCGGCCCTTCTATAATTTCGAGAAAGTAATCTGAAATCCTTCTTAAGCTGTCCTCGACCTTTAAGTTTGTCTTGACACTTTCTCTGAAAATCGTGGTGCTTTCACGCCAATTCGATTCATTCAGGGAGTCATTTCCTTTATCCTCTCCATCTCCCCAATCTACATCGATCGAATCGTCAAAATCGACTTCCACAACCATTTCCCGAGGATTCACAGTATCATCCGAATGTAACTCGATGGCTGGTTTGGATAAGAAGGTGTATCCCTCACGTTGGGCTTCGGCGTACAAATACTTTGACAGTTCAATGAGGAATACCTCGCCAAAACTAGCTAAGGGGCCCCAATCGCTGGAATGAAGATAAACTCGATAAATATTCGGCACATATACTTGAGAAATACTAATCTGCTTATTTCTAAGCATAGCTTTCGCCAACTCTTTGGCTAGTTCGACCGGTTGAAGCCTAGCCCCCCCTTTTTGAAAGCGCTTGTAAAAAGAAATTCAGCCATTCCTTCAAATCGAGTCAATAGGTTCATTGTTTCCCACCCTCCACTGTCGTCGAAGTTGACCGCAGGCTGCATCTATGTCAGTGCCCTTCTCTTCACGCCAAGAAACGGAAATCCCTCCAACTTCTAAAACATGAGCAAATTTCTTTAACTTTTCTAAATCAGGGCGTTCTAAGCCTGTCCCTGCCACTGGATTTACTGGAATCAAATTGACATGTCCCAATTGACCTTTTAATAATCGGACGAAAGCCTCTGCTTGCGTCTGATTGGCATTGTCCGCGGTCAAAGCCACCTCAAAAGTAATTCGTCGGTGTGTGATCCTTGAGTATTCGCGGCATGATTCCATAAGCTGAGCCAAAGGATACTTACGATTCATAGGGACTAACTGGCTTCTTGTAGTATCATCCGCTGCATGAAGTGAAACTGCTAAACCTACCTGAGGATTATCCTTGGCCAGTTGGAGGATTCGAGGAACAACACCGCTCGTCGAGACTGTCATCCGCCGCATACCGATATTTAATCCCCGTTCATGATTCATAAGCATAATCGCTTGAAGTACTTGTTCATAATTCAGCAAAGGCTCACCCATACCCATAAAGACAACGTTCGTCACTTGAAACTCCGGATCCTCCTGACGGACAAAATACGTAATATCCAATACTTGACCCAGAATCTCCCCCATCGTCAGGTTTCTGCGAAACCCCTCCATTCCGGTAGCACAAAACGCGCACCCCACCGCACAACCAACCTGAGTAGAAACACAAACAGTATGTCTATCCCTGGACTGCTCCCGCACATAATCCATCAGAACACATTCAATCATTTCCCCGTCATGAAGACGAAATAAATATTTACGCGTTCCATCAGCCGAGCGCTGTTCTTTGATTCGTTCCAGCGGATGAAGCTGCAAGTGGGCGGATAATACCGAGCGGTCTTCTTTCCCAATGTTGCTTATTTCACTCCAGGAACGCACTGCTTTTTGCTGAACCCATTGAAACAACTGCGCAGCCCGAAAACGCTTTAGCCCTAACTCTTGACAGACTTGTATCAAGGCTTCTTCATTGCAACCTCGTAAATCGTACGTTTCCATACTAATTATTATTCACCCAATTCATTCCAGTTAAACTTCCCGATAAAGAAAACTTATTAAGCGCCCATGGCCAGCGCTGCTCTTAGTGGGTTTCTGCTTACTCACTGGTACGGCGGAATTTCGCCAGAAAGAACCCATCTGTGCCATGGCGATGAGGCAGAAGCTGAAGCATCCCTTCGGTCGCCTGTTGAAGGTCTCTGGCCTCCTCAAGTTCAAAGGGCAAGTCATCCACTAAGTTCACCGGTTCAAATTCCGGATGTGTCGAGCGAAACTTCTTAACGAGTTCAAAGTTCTCTTCCGGTTCGATAGTACAGGTCGAATAGATTAAATCTCCACCCACTTCGACACAAGAGGCGGCCCGCTCCAAAATCGCAGCCTGAAGCAAGGGCAAATCCTGTAAATCTTGTTCTGCCTTTTGCCAACGAAGATCTGCTCTTCTTCGAAGCACTCCTAAACCAGAACAAGGTGCATCCACTAAAACGCGTTGTTGAGAATAAAGCTTTATCCCCGGTAGCTCTCTCGCATCACCTAATTCGGTTTCAATACAGGTTATACCTAATCGCAAGGCTAATTGATCAACCAGCTCCAGCTTGTGGGCATGAACGTCGAACGCAAGAATAACTCCTTCATCCCGCATTATCTGGGCCAAATGAGTCGTCTTACCACCCGGTGCGCTGCAAGCATCCAGAACGCACTGGCCTGGTTTGGGCGCCACAACATGGGCCACTAATTGCGAGCTTTCGTCCTGCACCGTAAAAAAGCCCGCTTTAAAACTCTCTAACCGCTCTATAGCGCCAAAATTTTGGATTCTTAGACTTTCAGGTGCCCTTGTTCCAAACTCAACGCTGACACCTTCTCGGAAAAGTTCTTCTGCTAAATCCTCGCGCGAGATTTTGAGGGTGTTCACTCGAATCCAAGTCTGTGAAGGTTCGTTATTTGCCTGGCATAAAGCTTCAGTTTCGTCCTTTCCCCAACGTTTTAACCAACGCTGAATCATCCATTCAGGGTGGGAATAACGTATGGAAAGATAACGAACCGTTTCCCGCTTGGAATCAGGCCAGGGAATTTCCCAGCCCTTCGTCATCACCTTGCGCAGGACAACGTTAACTAACCCTGTGAATTTAGGAAAGGGTTTAGACATCTCCACACTTTCATTAACGGCTACAGCCGAAGGAACCCTATCGACATAAAGCAGCTGAAAGGCTCCAATCCTTAAAATCGCCCGAACTTCATGGGGAGGGCCGACATCGGCTTGCTCAGATGAAGGCGCAGCGCATAATCCAAGGTTAGCTTATGTTTTAACACGCCATTAACTAATAACGTCGCAAATTGGCGTTCTCGAGGATCTGACAATCTTGCAATTGTTTTCTGTAATAAGAGATTAGCATAGGCCCCTTCCACCTCAACCCTGGTCAAGATATGGACAGCCATCTCTCGTGCATTTTCTCTAGTCATCCCTTCTACCCTGGGCAATCAAGACAAACCGTGCTAACTGGAGCACTGCTGCTAAGGCTGCTGCAACATAGGTTAAAGCAGCCGCGTTTAACACCGAACGGGCACCACGCACTTCCTCGTTCCCCAGCAATCCGCCCTCCTTCAAAAGAACTAACGCTCTGTGACTGGCGTTATACTCGACAGGCAAAGTAATTAATTGGAACAACACCGCTAAAGCAAATGCCAAAATGCCCAGTTGCAGGAGCCAGCCAAAACTGGGCATAAACAATCCGATTAGAATCAACAATGGGCCTGCCCCACTGCCAAAGTTAGCGACCGGAACAAAAGAAGACCTGAGCTGCAAGGGAAAATATCCTGAGGAATGCTGCAGAGCATGACCGGTTTCATGGGCCGCAACCGCTACCGAAGCCAGAGAATTTCCATGATAGACATCGCTGCTCAGGCTGATGACGTGCGAGCGCGGATCATAGTGATCTGAGAGATTCCCTTGGATTGCTTCCACTCGCACATCATATAGACCATTGCTGTTTAAGATTGCTCTGGCAGCCTGAGCTCCGGTAAGGCCTGACTGGGCGCGAACTCTCGAATAATATTTATAGGCAGAGGAAATTTTAAATTGTGCATATAGGGATAATAGAATAGCCGGGATTAAAAGAACCATGGTGGGATCCCAAAACATGAAAATAAACCTCCTTTTCCAAATCCCAAGTTATGGTTTCTAAAGGAAATGCTCCGCAACTTTGCGAAGCTGCTTTAGCTGAATTGTTCACCAACCTGGCCATGCCTGCCATTAAAGAAATCTCGTGCTGACATAGGTCGTTTCCCTGCAGGTTGAACTTCCAAAATCCAAAGGATTCCATCGACCGTTTGGACAAGTAATCCATCCCCCGATACTCCGAGAATTTGCCCTGAATCAAGGGTCTCATGAACAGATTTTTCTATTTCCGGAGTCTTTTCCGGAGAAAATACTGCGCTGCGCCAAACTTTAAGATTTTCTCCTCGAAATACCGTAAAGGCACCTGGCCAAGGATTCAATCCCCGAATCTGATGGTGTAACTCAACAGCTCGGCACGTCCAATTAAGGCGTTCATGTTCACGTTTCAAAAGTGGAGCATAGTTGGATTCCCCGGTTTGCGGCGTAGGTTTTAGTGTCCCTTTTTCCAGCTCACGCAAGGTCTCAATTAATATGTCCCCTCCCAGAACCGCTAATTTATCATGAACCTCTCCCATCGTCTCTTCTTCAGAAACTATGATATCTCGTTTTAGCAGGATATCCCCTGTATCAAGTCCTTCATCCATCTGCATTGTCGTCACCCCGGTGCGCTCTTCCCCATTGATGAGAGCCCAATGAATCGGTGCCGCTCCACGATAGGACGGGAGTAAGGACGCATGGACGTTGATGCACCCTTTCGGCGACAGGTCTAAGATTTCCTTAGAGAGAAGCTGCCCATAGGCAACTACAATAATGCAATCGGGGGATAACTCTCGCAGGCGTTGAATTTCCTCAGCAGTTTTCAGCCTGACAGGCTGAAAAATTGGCAGGCTCAGCTCTTCAGCTGCAGATTTAACAGGGCTCGATTTTAACTTTTTCCCACGTCCTGCCGGTCGGTCTGGCTGAGTAAAAACCCCAACAACTTCATGCCCATGATTTACCAAAGCCCGCAGAGAGGGTACCGCGAAATCAGGCGTACCCATAAAAACTATACGCATACCCATTCTCCTTCTTTCAGAGGTTCGAGACCCGAAGCGCGAGGTCTGAAGCCTCGTATTACTTTCGATACGTCTTCTTGGCAACGTCGACAAACAGGATTCCTTCCAGATGATCAATTTCATGTTGCAAGGCTCTCGCCATTAAACGATCCGCCTGAATATCGAGCATTTTGCCTTCACGATTCAATCCCTGGACATGAACTTTCGCCGCGCGCTCAACATCCCCCGTCATATTTGGAATGCTGAGACAGCCTTCCTCAGCAACGGCCTCACCCTCTTTTTCCAGGATTACCGGATTAACAAGTTCAAGCAGAACATCTCCCACTTTAACGACAATCACCCTCTTAGAGACCCCGATCTGCGGTGCCGCCAAACCCACACCATCCGCTGCTATCATTGTATCCACCATGTTATCCAAAAGCTTAATGATTGAGGGATTTATCTCTTTAACTTCTTTAGCTTTTTCTCGTAAAATATCTGCACCAATTTCCACAATCTGATAGACTGACATGTTAATACCCCTTTCTCTTAATAAATCATTCTCTATTCCTGTTTGTATTCTCCAGTACTAGAAAACTATGATGATTAATTGGCAAGCGGATCTACTTCAATATTTAATATAATACCACTGCTTGCTGAACTTTTAAAAAAATCCCGAAGTCCTTGATGCAAAAACTCTCGCAATTCATCGAGGCGCATCCCTCTGACCGATACTTGCCATCTCCAATGGTTTTTAAGCCTCGATAAAACAGCTTGCGCCGGCCCTAGGATATCTAAGTCAGTATTTCCAAATTTAGGATTTTGCATTCTTTCTCGTAAGCAAGCTCCTAACCAATTTGCCCCCATAATAACTCGTTCTTCATTTTCGTGAAGAAGCAGAACACGAATAATATGAGTAAACGGAGGATATCTGCGAACCTTGCGATAACGAATCTCTTCCCAAAAGAACCCCTCAAAATCATGGCGAGCGGCCTTCTCAATGGCACCGTCTCCCGGAGAATAGGTCTGGATCACCACTTCTCCTGCTTTCTCGCTTCGTCCTGCTCTGCCCGCTACCTGTGTTAGCAGTTGAAATGTTCGCTCCTTGGCCCTAAAATCCGGCATGTTAAGCATTTGATCGGCAGCAATGACCCCCACTAACGTAACGTTGGGGAAATCCAGCCCTTTCGCCATCATTTGTGTACCAACTAGAATAGACGCTTTTTGCTGGCGAAAACTCTCTAAAATGGTTCTATGGGCGTCACTGTTTCGCGTTGTATCAAAATCCAAACGTAAAATTGAGGTCTCAGGCAACAATCCCTGGAGTTCCTCCTCAACCCTTTGCGTTCCTTGCCCGAAAAAGCGAATATACCGGCTCCCACATTTTGGGCAAGTCAACGGCGGCTGCTCTTTATGATCGCAATAATGACAACGCATCGACTGCCCTTGACTATGATACGTTAAGGCCACATCACAGTTAGGACAACTTACAACATAACCACACTCTCGACACACAACAAAGGTGGAATATCCTCGGCGGTTTAAGAAGAGCATCGCTTGCTCTCCCAGTTCTAAGCGCTCACGAAGCTTTTGCTGCAAGAGGTTTGAAAACATGCTCCGGTTGCCCTCCATCAGTTCCTTTCTCATATCTACTACTTCGACAGGAGGAAGCAAGCTTTTTCCAACGCGCTGAGTCATCCTTAATAAATGAATTTTCCCTGATTTTGCCGCGGCATAGGCTTCTAAGGAAGGTGTTGCACTTCCCAGCAAAACGACCCCTCTCGACTGCTCCAGCCTTTTACGGGCTACCTCTCGGGCATGGTATTTAGGATTCTCGTCTTGTTTGAAGGCACCATCATGTTCCTCATCCAAGATAATTAGCCGCAAATTCGCCAGAGGGGCAAAGACCGCCGAGCGCGCACCTATTACAATCCGTTTGTTTCCTCTCAGAATTTCAATCCAGGCCTGCATTTTTTCCTGAACTCGTAAACCAGAATGTAATATTATCACATTCTCCCCGAATTGAGTTTCAAAATAACGGGCAACCTGTGTGGTTAAAGAAATTTCCGGTACTAAAAGAATCGCATCTCCGCCCTGAGAAAGCACATGGGCAATAAGTTCCCGATAAACATCTGTTTTACCGCTTCCAGTCACTCCATGCAATAAAATAGTTTTAGGCGAACCCTCGGCCAAGGCTGTCGTGACGTTTTTCACGGCAGCGACCTGCTCACTAGATAATTCATATGTCCTTTCCTTGGCCTCTTGAGATCTGCTGGGACTAGATTCTTGCTTCCGTCCAGCTCCAGCAGAAATAAAACGAGTTTCCTGGCTCACCCAACCTTTCTGGATTAAAAGTTCGAGTGTCCCTTCCGAAATGTTCGCTCGTTTTAAAAGAACATTTCGGGAAATCTCCTTATTCCGAGTACGGGAAAGGACCTCAACGGCTCGAAAAGCGTCTTCATTGAGCCAACGAAACGTCTGCACATCCGGATCTTCTAAGGAAACGAGAAGAATCACCCATTCTTGCATCTTTCCTTTAAGGAGCGGCCAAACAGTATGTAAGCTTTGAGCTACCGAACAAAGTGTCGTTTTGGCCAACCATTGCGCTAGTTCAATAAGATCAGGCGGTATAAGACTATTTTCATCCATAATCCCCAAGACCGGTTTGAGAGTAATATTCTCCAGTTCCTGAGGAAGATCTGAGGTTAAAGCAACGACAAGCCCCTGAACCTTGCGATTCTGGAGATTAACCATAACCCGCATTCCAATTTTTAACTCAAAGTGTTCTGGAACGAGATAGTGATAACTTTGATCTAAGCGTCGATTAGCTACATCTACCAAGATTTCTGCATAACGGAACATGACGACTCCTCATCCTCAAAAATTCATGGAAACTTTTAAATCTTACTGAGGTTTTAACCAGCAGCTGACATAGAAAAAGCAATACTTTTCTTATTTTATCATATTACTAGCTTCTTATATAATTAAAGATTTCACCCAAATTATCCCAAACACAAGCGTAAACAAAACTCTGCCCAAATTATAAAACTCTTGTCAAACTGGAGCAACTTATGATATGCTTTTCTTAACAAACAAAACCTACCTTTAAATTAGTCCCGTGAGACTAAGAAGGGAACGGCGGACCATGAACTAGACATGGACACCTCTTTCTTGCTTGCGGGCGGGGAAGAGGTTTTTTGATGCAAAAGAGGAGGATGACAACATGAATGAAGTTCAAATTAACGAAAGATTACCACTAACAAGAGCTATACCTCTGGGCGTGCAGCATTTATTTGCAATGACAGGAAGTACAATTCTCGTACCTTTCTTGACCGGCTTATCCCCAGCAACAGCCTTGTTCTGTTCAGGTATTGGGACAATAGTGTTCTTGCTTCTAACACGCAGTAAAGTTCCTGCTTATCTCGGTTCATCTTTCGCCTTTATCGCCAGTTTAACGGCATTTGTCAAAGATCAGCATAATCTAGCTTCAGCAATGACAGGAGTTTTATCGGTAGGTATAGCCTATCTTCTCATTTACTTTATACTTCGTCTATTCGGCACTAAGTGGATCAACAAAATAATTCCTCCTGTTGTCGCAGGAAGTGTTGTAGCAATTATCGGATTAAGTTTAACACCAGTAGCAATATCAATGGCAGGTGCAAATTGGATTGTAGCAATCTTTACATTAGCAGTAGCAATTTTAGTCAGTGTTTATGCTAAAGGGTTTCCTAAAGTCATACCAGTTCTTATAGCGATTGTGGCTGGATATATCCTTGCTGGGTTTATGGGATTAGTTGATACAGCCAAGATTATTGCATCTTTTAAAACTCCATTTGTTTTGCCTTTCAGCAGTTTTGGCACAATCAACTTTAATGTAACCGCTATACTAACGTTCGCTCCATTAGCTCTCATCACACTGATTGAAGATTTAGGTCATATGATGATTCTGGGAAACATTACTCATACTGATATAATTCAAGACCCAGGTTTTGATAGAGTTGTTTTAGGGAATGGTTTAGCAACAGGTATCGCCAGTTTATTTGGCGGAGTTCCACTAACAACGTATGCAGAAAATATCGGTGTATTAGCCATTACGAAGGTATATAGCTCATTCAATCTATGGATTGCAGCTATTAGTGCCATTATTCTAAGTACTTTCAACCCCTTGCAAGCATTGATTATGTCCATTCCAACCCCAGTTATGGGTGGCGTAGTCATCCTGTTATTCGGAATGATTGGTGCAGCCGGACTCCGCACGTTGATCGAAGCTAAAGTCGATTTTTCACAAAACAAAAACCTTATTATCGCAGCGGTGATCTTCGCTGTAGGTATCGGGTTAACTAATCATGGTATCATGTTCGCAACTCTAGCAGGAATTTTCTTAAATCTTGTTCTCAAGGATGAAGCTAAAGAGTCCTTGGATACCGCTAAAGAGGCCGCAAAATAGGTGTGTCAATTTAACTTAAGGGGTTCCATTTTAGAGTTGAAAGACTCAAAATGGAACCCCTTAAAGTTTAACTGAGCCAATTTAATAAAAGGTGGCTCAAAGTACGATAAAAATAGCCCGGCAAGGGATCATACCCTTGCTGGGCTATTCAATCGATGTCCTAACTTTCGCCTTTATGGATGCTGTGTTTTTTCTTATCTCTTCAATATAGGCTTTCGCTGGGTATAATCTCTTTCCTCAATCATTAGACTACTCAATCTTACCGAACATCGGTACTAGCATTAACGTTGCGGTCGTTGTAATCCCGCTATTCGGGTCGATACCATTTATTGTAATTTCGGCAAGCGATGCAGGATCAAGGTTCGAGCGAAATCTCACTTCGAGTAAACCATTTCGCCCTGTAATTGTACCCACATCTGTTGTGAATGTTAGATTATCGGCAAGAGATGAGTTTGTAATATCATTGCCGTATTGATCATTCACAATATATGTTGCATAACCTATCTTATCATTTCCATCAGTATCAGCTAAAGCCAGTTTCGTTGAGGTTATCGTGATTTTGTTGATCTTTTGATCTGAGTATTGACTGGGGCTTGGAATATCAGGCACGGGATTATAAATGGGGTAGGTGTAACTTGAAGAGCCTGTGCTTGAAGCAGAATCAAGACTCACAGTTATGCCGTTTGTTAAGTCAACTAGTGTAATGATAATGGGTTTATTGATATCTGATGAAGAGTTATAGGTTATCGTACCTATACCTTTGATTGGATCTAAGGAAACTGATGATCTTATGGAAGCAACTGCAGATAACTGAGACGCTGGAATTGTTGCAGTAATGTCCTTACCCATCTCATTAAGGATTTGGTATCTGAAAGTAGTAGTGTTTGCACCAGCTTTGATAAAACTGCTTAAATTCATAGTCATATGTTTCCCATTTGGGTTATTCACGGTAACCAGACAATTGGCAGCGTAACTTTCATCGAATGTTTTTGCTGTAATAACTGCTGTACCCTCACTTAGCCCTACAACAGTTCCAAGGTTTACTGTTGCCACTGCCGGATTACTTGACACCCAAGTCACGTTAGTATCGTTTCCGTCTGCAGAACCTTCCGGCATATCAAGTGTAGCTCTTAAAGTTTCAGTTTTTCCTACGCTTAGGGCTAGGCTGCTTTTATTTAGTTTTACGCCTTGGGGTGAAGAGGTATCCCCATTAGCAACATTGGACGGATTTAAATTATTAATCACAGGATCAGAAATGATCCCTGTTCCACCAAATACATAGATATGGCTTGCATTTGTAAATCTTTGCTGATAATAATCTCTCGTATTGGCCGGAGAATCATTATTAATAAGGATAATAGGTTCTGATATTTTAGCACTATAAGCGGCACCTGTTAAAGCATCAGCAAAGCCTTCACCCGTTGCTATACAGATGCTGTCTGAATTGAAATCAGTATTAAATAATTGGTTTACCGCAATATTTCTTGCATATTTATCAGACCCTAAGATCCGTTCTGGATTTGGGAACTGTTGGGCCACTTGATCGCTAATAATATCCGAATACCCTATGACATAGGTTTTACTCACATTAAGTGTTGAAATGTAATTTTTAACGGAATCGGGTACAGAATCATTAGGTACTAGAATAATTGGAATTTGCTTAACAGAAGCAATGGGTGCAATTAGTAACGCATCGGGATAGTCCTCGCCTGTAACAACAAACAATGTGGAAGGACTCGAAGTAACTTGTTGGGCAACCTGAATCGCAGTCGCGTAACGATCACTTCCGTAAATCCGTGTTGTCTCAAGTCCCATTGTTTGAAGTTCAGACTCAACAGATTGAGATATTACACCTGTTCCGCCAATAATAAAAACATTTTTCACTTGCAAATCTAATAAGGTTTGTTTTGTAGTAATTGGTAAACTGCTAGTATTTGTTAATAAGATGGGGGCATTATATTTCTTGGCTAATGGGGCAGCGGATAGCGCATCGGGATAGTCTTCACCGAAGGCCAATATTGCATAATCAGATTGAGACCAGCCCGACTTAGCGATCTGGGACGCTGTTTCGTAACGATCTATACCTGCTAATCGAGTAATTATCGGCGATGTAGTTGCTAATGTTAATACAGGAAAAACTAAAATGATAAGAGTTAAGATTAAACATAGCGTTAAGCTCTTTTTCTTTAGAGACATAATAAAATTTCACTTCTTTCATATTTTTTCTGAAAATAAGTCTATCACATCATTGCGTATTAATTTGTCATAAAATGTAACCTTTTTATTAAACTCCCTACTCCCATATTAATTAAAGGGGGCGTTGCAAAACGAACTAAAATAGTTCGTAAGCAACGCCCCTTTTCCTACTAGAAACAAAACTGCAGGTCCCAAAGAACCCGCAGTTGTCGTATAATTTGAGTTATGCTAACAACCAAATTACACTCTAAAAATTATACTGAATTAAGTGGACACTATCAATTAGTTCTACCATTTAATTTTGATGTGTTAATACCGGAGGATGACTCAGTTCGACTGCTAAGCCACATTTTGGAGGGATTGAATTACGAAGCGTTGTATCAGGCCTACTCTTCCACTGGAAGAAAACCTGTAGTCGAACCCAAAATCCTGTTCAAAGTAGTAGCCTATGCCTATATGAACAACATTTACTCAAGCCGCAAGATTGAAGTTGCTTGTAAAAGAGACATTAACTTCATGTGGTTGTTGGAAGGATGCAAGGCACCAGACCACAGCACCCTTGCTCGATTTCGGAAGAACTATTTAAAGGAATCCATAGAAGACCTCTTTTTCCAAATGGTGACGTATTTACACAAGCTTGGGGAAGTAGAGTTTAAGAACCTTTTTGTCGATGGAACAAAAATTGAAGCCAATGCTAACCGTTATACGTTTGTCTGGAAGAAAGTCGTTACTAAGAATGAGACCAAAATGTTCTTGAAAATTCAATCCTGTCTTGAGGAGATCAATTTGACCTATCTAAAGGACTTCAAGGCAACCAAAGAAACGTTACTTAAGGACCTTAAGGCGGCCCTCTCCTACCTAGAAGAAAAACGTCAGCAAGAGCAGATTGAATTTGTCCATGGTATTGGAAAACGGAAATCAAAGCTACAAAAGTTTACAGAAGACCTGAAGGAATTCTATACCCGTCAAGAAAAGTACAACAGACATCACCAATTCTTCGAAGGAAGAAATAGCTACTCCAAAACCGATCCTGATGCGACCTTCATGCATATGAAAGATGACCATATGCGCAACGCTCAGTTAAAGCCGGCTTACAATGTTCAGATTGGCGTGGAAAGTGAATATGTAACAGGGGTTGGGATTTTCCAGGATCGTAACGACATAGCCACACTCATCCCTTTCTTAAACACGCTGGAATCTAAACTACAGGCCCATTATGAAAATGTTACTGCAGACTCTGGTTATGAGAGTGAGGAGAATTATCTTTATCTCGAAGGGAAAAAGCAGACCTGCTACATAAAGCCGCAAACCTATGAACAATGGAAAAAGAAACGCTTCAAAAAGGATATCAGCAAGCGAGAAAACATGGTTTACAATGCAGAAATGGATGAATACACCTGTCATAACGGAAAACAACTCAAACTAGTGGGAATTACCCATCGAACATCGGCAACGGGCTACCGATCTGAAATCACGATCTATGAATGTGAAGACTGCCGTGATTGTCCTTGTAAAAGTCAATGTACAAAAGCTAAAGGCAATCGAAGAATGCAAGTATCTAAAACGTTTGTGGCCAAACGCCAGGTATCGTACGGAAACATTACCACCGAAAAAGGGAGACTACTCAGAGTAAATCGATCCATACAGGTCGAAGGAGCCTTTGGGGTACTCAAGAATGACTATAACTTTAATCGCTTTTTGACACGAGGTAAAAACAGTGTAAAAACTGAATTTATGCTGCTGTGTTTTGGGTATAACGTGAATAAACTTCACGCTAAAATACAGAATGAACGAATTGGTAAACCCCTTCATCCATTAAAAACGGCTTAAAAAGGGGTCGAAAAAACAGTCTCATCTAGAAGGCTTATTTTGCTATACACAAATTTAAGTAGAAAATAGAGATTGAGCATTGCAATCAAACCACTTAATATTTTCCACAGTAAAAAGAAATGGGGAGCATCGCTTGCTACTTCAAAATAGTAGTTTTGCGACACTCCCTTTAGTGGACATAAAATCTATGTATAACATTGAGATGGAATTTTTGCAGTGTTATACTTTACCAAGGGAACAGCTACTATCTCTTCTTTTACTGCTGAACCCGAAACATTCTCATTATAATATACAAATCAATACGGCCTAAACCGTGTATTGGTTTATAAAAAAGCTATTACAATCTTTACGAGATTGTAATAGCTTTTTATTCTCAATAAACATAGTCTTAACTTCACATTGGTAATATAAAAGCACAAGAATCGCTTTAAACCTCGCGTACTCAAAGGGCAAAAATCAGCCTAGGCATCCGCCTAGTTACATACCGTATACTGTGAAGAATATTTAAAGCAAGCTTATCGGCCAGAACAAATTAAATCCAATCTCACAGCAGCGGAAGGTTGAGCTTTTTCAGCGCATTTTCCATAGTCTCCTGATCCCGGACTCGTACAACAACTTGGGCCTGTTCATTTTCCTTTTCCACAAAAGCATACATGTATTCCACGACAACGTCATGTTGAACAAGTTGATTAAGCACCTCTGCAAGCCCGCCCGTACGGTCGGGAACCTTAAGTGCCCATACTTGGGTAAGAGAGACCACCACTTTGCGTTCGCGCAATTTTTCCGTGGTATGTTCAGGTTCATCCACGATAATTCGCAGGACTCCATAATCTTTGGTGTCCGCTAAGGATAGGGCCCGCAAATTTACCTTAAGTTCCGCGAGAAGACTGATGACCTCAGCTAACCGACCTTTAGAATTCTCCAGAAAAATAGATAATTGTAACATAATTTGCCCTCCCTATTTGCGTTTATCGATAACCCGGACCGCTTTTCCCTCGCTCCGGGGAATACTTTTAGGTTCTACCAAACGGAGACGAATTGAAATTCCCAAAATCTCTTCAATTCTCTGCTGCAAGCGTTCTTGCCGTCCCTCTAATTCACGGACTTCATCAAAAAAGCTGGTTTCGTTGACTTCTACTTGAACTTCTAACTGATCTAAATTTCCCGCACGAGATACGACCAGTAAATAATGGGGTTCAAACCCATCTGTAGAGAGAATCGCCTCTTCCACTTGACTGGGAAAAACATTAACTCCCCGAATAATCAACATATCGTCCACACGAGCTGAAACTCGTTCCATCTTCCAGCCTGTCTGCCCGCAAGAACACCGACCATAATGCAGTGTCGTCAAATCTTTCGTTCGGTAGCGCAAGACCGGAAACCCTTCTTTTTCCATGCTGGTAATGACAAGTTCACCTTGAACACCTTCAGCGACAGGATTTCCTTCACTATCTAATACTTCCGGGTAAAAATGTTCGTCAATATGCAAACCAGCATGAGCGGAACATTCCATAGCTACACCTGGACCCATCGTTTCACTGAGACCATAGATATCATAGGCCTTAATGCCCAGCCGGGCTTCAATCTGTTCTCTCATACCCTCGGTCCACGGCTCAGCACCAAAAACTCCAATTTTAAGCTTCAACTCATCACGGGAAATCCCTGATTCTTCGAGGCTTTCTGCTAAATATAAGGCATAAGAAGGGGTACAAGCCAATACGGTCGTTCCAAAGT
Organism: Desulfosporosinus paludis; assembly: GCF_045689965.1. NCBI lineage: Bacteria > Bacillati > Bacillota > Clostridia > Eubacteriales > Desulfitobacteriaceae > Desulfosporosinus > Desulfosporosinus paludis. The sequence goes on along the minus strand of NZ_CP144211.1, from coordinate 3,870,663 downwards.
CTCGCATCAACATGAGTTGACGAGCCGTATTTCCACCTGAAATGGGTACAACAACTGCGCCGAGCTCTTCACAACCGTAATGCAGCCCCATTCCCCCTGTAAATAACCCATATCCATAGGCGATTTGCACAACATCCTTTTGGGTAACACCCACTCTCCGAAGTTCATTGGCAACAATTTTAGACCAAAGTTTAATATCGTTTCGGGTATACCCCACCACAGTCGGTTTGCCTGTAGTCCCTGAAGAGGCATGAAGCCGAACGATATTCTCCATAGGTTCCGCAAAAAGTCCAAACGGATAATTTTTGCGCAAGTCTTCTTTGGTTGTCAACGGGAGCCGTTGAAAATCATGGAGAGAACGAATGTCTTCAGCTTGATGAATACCTAATTCTCGAAACTGCTCTCGATAATAAGGAATCGGCAACACCCGCTCTACCGTTCTACGCAAACCTTCCAGCCATTGTTTTTCCATCACTACCATCCCTCTTTACCTCTAATTTCTTATAGGGCTGCTAAAATATACTGCTAGTACTGTTTCCGAATTTCTTTTGTACTATAATACAGTTTGAATAATAATACCTAATTCTTTTACTTCCTGTCAAGAAACTTTAACTTCCGACTGACTTCAACAAGGCAAATTTAACCCATTATCTCCGCAACAATAGGAACTCTAATCCTGTTAAGGAAAAATATGAATCCTTTCATTCATAGAAGCAAAAATGCTGAACCCAAATCGCCAAACGCAGCGCAGAAGGTCAAAGGGGCTGTACATTAAAAGATGTACAGCCCCTCTTCAACATTTAACAATTTAAAAGCCTGCAAGCTTTTTTAACGCTTCAGCCTTATCAGTTCTTTCCCAAGGAAGGTCAAGGTCAGTTCTGCCAAAGTGCCCATAAGCCGCTGTCTGCCGATAGATTGGACGACGAAGATCTAAATTCTTAATAATCCCCGCCGGACGGAGGTCAAAGGTCTGCATCACTAATTCAACGATTTTATCATCCGGCAGCTTCCCTGTACCAAAGGTCTCAATCGAAACGGAGACAGGACGGGCAACGCCGATGGCATAGGCAATCTGGATCTCACAGCGATCAGCAAAACCAGCAGCGACAACGTTTTTGGCTACATATCGAGCTGCATAAGCAGCAGAACGGTCAACCTTTGTGGGATCTTTACCTGAGAAGGCACCACCGCCATGGCGAGCCATTCCGCCATAGGTATCGACGATAATTTTTCGTCCTGTTAGACCACAATCCCCCTGAGGGCCGCCAATCACAAATCGGCCGGTAGGATTAATGAAGTATTTTGTCTCTTCATTTAACAATTCTTTCGGGACTGTTGGGTAGACGACATATTGCAGCAAATCCCTGCGGATTTGATCCTGGGTAACATCCGGGTGATGTTGCGTAGAAATAACAATAGTATCGACTCGAATCGGCTTGTTGCCCTCGTATTCCACGGTCACTTGAGTCTTGCCGTCTGGCCGTAAATAACTCAAAAGTTCTGATTTCCGCACCTCGGTCAAACGACGGGCCAAGCGATGAGCCAAATCAACGGGCAGCGGCATATAACTTTCAGTCTCATTTGTCGCATAACCAAACATCATGCCTTGGTCACCGGCGCCTATGGCTTCAATATCGCGATCCGACATTTCCCCAGTTTTTGATTCCAGAGCCTGATCGACACCTAGGGCAATATCCGCCGATTGTTCTCCGATCGAGGTTAACACGGCACAGGTATCTGCATCAAAACCATATTTAGCTCGTGTATAGCCCACTTCCCGAACCGTTTCCCGAACGACATGCGGAATATCGACATAACAAGTTGTTGTGATCTCACCGCTGACGAGCACTAGGCCAGTTGTTACCATCGTTTCACAAGCAACACGAGCGTTGGGATCTTGAGCAAAAATTGCATCGAGAATAGCATCCGATATTTGGTCGCAAATCTTATCGGGATGCCCTTCGGTTACAGACTCTGAGGTAAATAACTTTTTCGCCATTAACAAATCACTCCTTTGTTTCTACCCCGAGGAGGTGAGCAATCTCAGTAACGAGATGCCGAGCAACCTCAAGCTTGCTCATCTGGGGAAAATCTATTTTTCTTCCATCAGGAAAAAGAAAACTTACAATATTTGTAGGGCTGCCAAATCCAGCTCCCTGCTGTGTAACGTCATTAGCTACTAGGAGATTAACATTCTTGCGAAGCATTTTTTCTTGAGCGTTTGCTAAAAGATTTTCCGTTTCAGCAGCAAAGCCAATCAGAACCTGAGACGTTTTTTTTCGTCCAAGTTCAGCTAAAATGTCCGGATTAGGAACTAACTCTATCGTACGGTTTGACCCGTCTTTTTTAATCTTCTGTTCCGCTTGTACAGCCGGACGATAATCTGCAACTGCAGCAGCTTTAACAACAACATCCATTTCTGAGAAACGTGACAGGACTTCATCGCACATTTCCAGGGCAGTATGCACAGATACACGAGTCACTCCCTCAGGAGTTGGTAAATCTGTAGGCGCGCTGACTAAAACAGTCTCAGCTCCAGCTTCTTGCAAAGCCTGAGCGACGGCATAGCCCATTCGTCCAGAGCTTCGATTTCCAAGAAAGCGAACAGGATCTAAAGGTTCTTGGGTTCCGCCCGCAGTCACAAGGGCCTTTTTTCCTTTTAACTGACTTGATCCAACGAAAAAACGAACGAGCGTCTGTAAGATCTCTTCAGGCTGGCTCATGCGCCCATCCCCTTCAGAACCACACGCTTGAAAACCGGAATCAGGTCCAATCAAATGTATCCCGCGCTCCTGCAGGAGTTTAAGATTCCTTTGGGTGGCGGGATGATGATACATCGCATGATTCATAGCTGGTGCCACAAAGATCGGCGCACGCGTCGCTAAAAGAACGGTTGAAAGAAAGTCATCTGCCAGCCCCATAGCCATTTTTGCCAAAAGGTTCGCCGTTGCCGGGGCAACAACCACAACATCAGCCTTCTCTGCTAAAGCAATATGTTCAACGTTCCATAATTTTGGTTCCTCGAACATGTCTACATACACTGGGTTCGCCGACAAACTCCTTAAGGTGAGCGGAGCAATAAACTCTGTCGCAGATTTTGTCATCACGACGTGAACTTCAGTATGCATCTTCCTTAAACGGCTCACGAGGTCAGCAGCTTTATAAGCAGCAATTCCGCCGGAGACTCCAACTAGGATCTTTTTACCTGTTAACATGGTGAAATCTCGTCGGGAATGCATTCATAAGCATTTTTAGATTGAGAAATCTCTTCGAGGGATATACTGACGGACTTGACGCCTTTAGCCAGGTCCTCATGCTTCCCTTCTTCCATAATGGCACGCGCTCGTTTGGCGACCACAATAACCAAGGTGTATTTGCTGTCAACTTTACCCATTAGCTTATCTAGTGACGGTTGTTTCATTTAGGATTCCCCCTTAAAAACGAACGGTTTTCGTTTAACCCGGCATTTTTCAGCGATAAGAATACTCTTTAATTTATCGACAGCCACAGGAACTTCATCATTCACGACAACGTAATCGTATTCACTCACATACTCTAATTCCTGAATGGCGGTAGCAAGTCGCTTTTGAATGACCTCCTCAGTCTCAGTTCCTCGTTTATGTATGCGTTCCGAGAGAGCATCCAGTGAAGGTGGAACGATAAACGTAAAGACTCCCTGGGGAAAACGCTTTTTGACTTGCAAGGCACCTTGAATTTCAATCTCCAAAATGACATCCTGGCCGTCCTTGATGGCTTGTTCCACGGCAAATCTCGGTGTTCCATAGTAATTATCACAAAACACAGCCCACTCCAAAAGTTCATCCCCAGCAATCATAGTTTCAACGTCTTCTCGCGAACGAAAATAATAATGAACTCCATCCACTTCACCAGGACGAGGCAGGCGTGTCGTCATCGAAACAGAATACTTTAAATTAGGAATTTGACGAAGCAATTCTTGACAAAGGGTTCCTTTACCCGCCCCGGAAGGACCCGAAAGGACAATTAATAACCCATGACTCTTTTCCACGCTACACCCCTAATCTGCCGGATCTTCTACATGATTGCTGGATTCTTTGGTGGAAAGTCGATGGGCCACAGTCTCAGGCTGAACTGCAGACAGGATCACATGATGGCTGTCGCAGATAATGACTGCACGTGTACGCCGGCCATAAGTGGCATCAATCAGCATGCCCGCATCTCGCGCCTCTTGAATAATACGCTTGATTGGGGCGGATTCCGGACTCACAATCGAGATAATTCGATTGGCAGATACAATATTGCCAAAGCCAATGTTAATGAGCTTAATGTCCAAAATGAATCCTCCATTACTCTAAATTTTGAATTTGTTCGCGCACTTTTTCCAATTCGCTTTTGACGCTCACAACCTGTTTACCGATACTCAAATCATTAGCTTTCGACCCGATCGTATTAATTTCCCGGTTCATCTCTTGAACCAAAAAATCCAGTTTGCGGCCCACGGAGTTGTTGCTGCGCAAACCCTCTCGGCTCTGAGCCAGATGGCTGTCAAAGCGAACTAGTTCCTCTGTGATTGATGCGCGATCCGCAAAATAAGCTACTTCATTCGCTAATCGAACAGGATCAAGTTCAACTCCGCCCAAAAGCGTTTGAATCCGTTCCTGCAGACGTTCCTGATAGTCTTTTACAACATGCGGTGCGCGCTCAGAAATAACGCGCAAATGTTCAGCCAATAGATCTAATCTTCGTAGGAGATCGATCGTTAACTTTTCTCCTTCAATTCGGCGCATTTGTCCAAAACCATCAGCCGCTTTCAAAAGAGCCTCAGCACACACATTCCACAAAGTATCCAATTCGATTTCTGGTTCCTGAACAGAAATCACCTCAGGCAAGGCCACTAAACGGTAAATATCCGTATCATACGCCGTATGAAGAGCTGAGGCGAGATCCTTCAATGCCTTATCATACGACAGTGCTAATTCTTTGTCAACCTTCGCTAATCTCATTTTTCCTTCAGATTCCACGATGTTGATATGTACTTCTAGGCGTCCGCGTTGAAACTTTTCTTGTAGAATTTTACGGACACGTTCCTCAAATCCAATGAAATTGCGCGGCAGCCGAACGACAACTTCAAAAAAACGATGATTCACCGCTTTCAGCTCTACAGTGAACTGATAACCATAGCCACTCGCTTCACCTCGACCAAATCCCGTCATGCTATTTGCCATATGTATACCCAGTTTAACCACCTACAACCGGGACGTTCACCCCTTTACGGTTTATCGGACGCTTAAGACAGTATAAAATTCTAATGATAGCGTCCCTCTTTCTATATTATAACAGATTGCAAAATCATTTTCGAATTGGCCTCTGACTAAAGATTAAACGAAACAAAAAATCTTTACTCCTTTATCTTTTGATCCGGCACGGTTCCCCTGGCCAGGGACGGCCAGACCACAAAGGCTTTCTTAACGCCTGGAAGGATAAAATTGAGCTGTTTACAAGAATACTTCTTTTATGTTCAAGGCGTGGATTAGAGGCCGACTTTGCCGGTGTGTTACAATCATTCGTCCGGGAAGAGGGATCTGCTTGCTTCCTACTCCCTCTCCCCCCTCACCGGCGACTTAAAATCAACACGCCGTGTCAAGTTTGCTCTGGCCACTCCATAGTCCTACTTAATCCGTTCCTTTCTCACTAAATTTAACTCTGTTCAGCAATCCGTATAATCAAACTACAAGCATTGCATTTAATAACAGTATTGCTGGGCAAGCAGCAGCGGATTATTACCAAATGAATCAATACAAAACGTTGGAACACCTACCACGACCACTGTAATTAGCATAACTGCTGCGAATGGCACCTCAAAATTCTATTCAAGATCCGTAAGGTAGAATTAAGAGAAAGTACCTTATCGAAAATTAATTACCCGTTGTACCAAAAGAAGTTTTTTGCACACAACGGGTTCTTTGTTTTTAGATGAATACTAGTTATAATTAGTTTAAGCCTTCTCACTAGAAAGCTTGAATGAGGGATGAAAGACATGAATAAAAAACTATTTATGAGTCGCATATTCCTTGTGATAAGTATATTTTTGGCAATAGTGTTCTTAGTAGTTAATTTCTATTCCCAAGATATTATGAATTACTTAAATTTTTATCGTTGGATTGGTTGTGGCGCTATCGTGTGTAATACAATTAATCTTCTTTTAAAATATTTAGCCTTCAAAAAAGATGGCATTGAAATTAAAAATTGGTGAATATACGGTCCATACTCACTGGTACCCCAAAACTTATACTTTCTGTTACGTAAAAAAAACCCGGCTTCGCCGAGCATAGCGAAAGCGAATCCGTTGGTTGCACTTATGCGCTGGCCATGGATGGCCGAGTGTCCCTGTAGCCACGGATGGCGGGAAGGGGCCTTGAAGAAAGTATTTAAAAGATGTCTATGCTTACTGACAGTATAAAAAAATCGCATCTTCGAAACGATGCGATTCCCATCTCTTGATAGGTTATATAATTCCTCTAAATAAGTTTGTTTTTTTGCACACTTTTGTCTCAAGAGCGTTTCAAATTCAGGATTCAGAATTCCGAATCCTGAATTCTTACGGCTTGCCGCGGTATGATTTTCTAAACAATCCGTTTCACTAGTTCATACTTAAAAGCTTAGAATTGAAATTTTCCAAGGTTATCCTGTAAACGCCTGAACGCTTCTCTGAGTCTCTCCGTATTAATCGTCAGTGAAATACGGAAGTAACCCTCACCATATTCTCCGTACCCGTTGCCCGGTGTAATGACAACGCCGGCCTTATCTAAAACTAATTCAGAAAAAGAAGTTGAGGTATACCCTTTTGGTACTTTGGCCCAAACATAGATCGTAGCTTTAGGCTTTTCCACTTTCCACCCGAGGGCATTCAATCCTTCGATCACGATATCTTGCCGTTCCTGATAAATCTTACACATCTCTCGAACCAAATCCTGATTCCCTAATAGTCCCTCTATTGAAGCCACTTGAATGGCCTGGAAAACTCCAGAGTCGATGTTCGATTTGATACGACCGAGAGCCTCAATTACCCTGGCATTACCTGCAGCCCAACCAATTCTCCACCCAGTCATATTATAGGTTTTGGACATGGAATGAAATTCAATTCCGACTTCCTTGGCCCCCAGGATCTCAAGAAAGCTTAAAGGCTTATAGCCATTGAAGGCAATTTCTGAATAAGGGCCATCATGGCAAACTAGAATATCGTTCTTCTTGGCAAAGGCAATTACTTTTAAATAGAAGGTTTCATCCGCAACGGCTCCTGTAGGATTATTGGGATAGTTTAAAAACATCAGCTTAGCTTTTCGGGCTATGTCTTCCGGGATCAGGTCTAAGTCGGGTAAAAAACCATTTTCCTCTTTCAAAGGCATCGTATAGGGAACCCCACCGGCTAATAACGTTCCAACTCCGTAAACGGGATAACCGGGATCAGGAATCAAAGCAATATCTCCAGGATTTAGATAACATAACGCAATGTGGGCAATCCCTTCTTTAGATCCAATCAGCGTCACAACTTCTTTTTGGGGATTCAAGACTATATTGGAGCGCCGTTTATACCACTCCGCAACAGCCGAGCGAAATTCCAACATCCCAACATAGGAAGGATAGCGATGATTAGCAGGATTGCAAGCTGCCTTGACCAACTCATCAACGATATGATCCGGTGTCGGGAGATCAGGGTCCCCTATTCCCAGGCTGATAACATCCACACCTTTCACTTTGGCAGCTGCAATTTTTTCATCAATCCGAGCAAATAAATAGGGGGGCAATGCTTGTATTCGTTGAGCTTCTTCCATATAAGTCATCCTCCCTCAACCGTTTCAACAAGGAGCAACTTACGATTTGCCTAGGGTTCTAACCAGACACCCTTAAACACGTAAGCAGCAGGACCTGTCATATAAACATGATTGTCAGATCCCCATTCAATCAATAAATCTCCCCCGGGCAGATGAACCGTCACTGCACGTTCTGTTTTCTCATTAAGTACGGCGGCAACCGCGGAGGCGCATGCGCCCGTACCACAAGCGAGTGTTGGTCCGGCACCCCGTTCCCAAACCTTCATGGTCATCTCACGTGGAGAATCAATTCGGATAAATTCTACATTGGTTTTACGCGGAAACAACGGATGTTTCTCAATTGCCGGGCCTAAACGCTCAAAATCCAACGTGGAAAAATCGTTCACAAAGATAACGCAGTGTGGGTTCCCCATGGAAACTGCTGTGTAATGAAAGGTTTCTCCTAAGACTTGGAGTGTCTGCCCAACCACAGGTTCACCTTGACCCAGGACTGGTATCAGGTCCGCCCTCAAAATGGGCTCACCCATATCCACCCGAACTCCTAGAACCTGACCCTCTTGAATATCAAGCCCTAAGGTCAAAACTCCAGCAAGAGTCTCCACGCGCATAGGGTTATGTTTAACGATCCCCTGATCATATACGTACCGTGCAAAACATCGGATACCATTACCGCACATTTCAGGCTCAGAGCCGTCCGAATTGATGATCCGCATCCGGGCATCAGCAACTTTAGAAGGTAAAATTACTACTAGCCCGTCTCCCCCTACTCCGAATTGACGGTGGCAGAGCTTTCTGGCTAACTCAGGATAATCCACATTTCCGTCCAATGTAACAGAAAAATGGTCCAGGAAAACAAAATCATTCCCCAGACCATGCATTTTAACAAACTCCATCGTGCTTGCTCCTCTCTCCTGATAAGATTAACGAATACGATATGAGATTTAGCACTTGGTCCTAAGCGACTTTCCTCTATCCTACGCATTATCTTTCTAAAAGGATACTACTCCGAGTGGAATGGGTCAACCATCCGAACCAAGTATACACGATGGAAGAACAAGTTATACATTATACGTTCTTTTGCTTACTGAGCAAAAAAACGATCTGATGAACGAACCTACACTCACTGAGAATCAAAGGGCCGAATTCATCCTTTGGCTATCGACGTTTTTCCCTGCCAACTGTTTTTAAGCAGCCGAGCAAATCCTATTAAAACAGAAGGTCCGCCTGCGACGCAGAGGATAAAGATCCATTGCCAACTGTGTAAAGGAGCCGTTTTGAAGATCGCTTGTAACGGAGGAAGATATATGACACTAAGCTGCATAATTGATGAAACCAACACTGCGCCTACCAGATAAGGATTTGTAAACAGACCCACTTCAAAGATGCCCCGTTCTTCAGATCGGCAATCAAAGACATGAAACAACTGTGAAAAGACCAGAGTGGTAAAGGCCATTGTCCGCGCCACTAACATATTGACACCCATAAATAGCCCCGCGACGAAAACTAAGAGCGTTCCAAGCCCGATCATCGTTCCCCTTATCCCAATCTTGCCTGCTAACCCTCGTGCGAAAATACTTTCTCCAGGGGTTCTCGGCGGACGGCTCATAATCTCCGGTTCCGCACCATCCACACCCAAGGCCATAGCAGGAAGACCGTCAGTAACAAGATTAACCCATAAAATCTGAATTGGCAGGAGAGGAAGGGGTAAGCCCACGAGTGTCGCTAAAAACATGGTTAGAACCTCACCCAGATTACAGGAAAGCAAATAGCGAATAAACTTCCGTATGTTGTCATAAATTCCGCGGCCCTCTTCCACAGCAGCTACGATCGTTGCAAAATTATCATCTCCCAAAACCATTGAGGACGCTTCTTTTGTGACATCTGTTCCCGTCACACCCATAGCAACTCCAATGTCCGCCTCTTTAACAGCCGGAGCATCATTAACCCCATCTCCAGTCATGGCCACTACTTGCCCCCGGTTTTTGAAAGCCTTTACAATTCTTAGCTTATCTTTAGGGGTTACACGGGCATAAACGGAAACATCCCTGACCCGTTCGCTTAACTCCTGATCAGACATTCTCTCCAATTCTTCTCCCGAGATGACTCCGCCGCTTGTTCCTCGTATGATTCCCAACTCATGCCCCACAGCTTCCGCAGTCAAACGATGATCTCCGGTAATCATCACAGGCTTAATCCCGGCTTGCCTGCAGACTTTAATTGCTTTGACGGCACTAGGACGCGGAGGATCAATCATTCCCAATAACCCGACGAAGGTTAACTCTTGTTCAACCTGATCACTAAGAGGTTCGGTATCAGATAAAGGTTTTTCCGCAACGGCCAAAATGCGCAGCGCATGCCGAGCCATTTCATCGTTTGCCCGCATGATGTTTTGCCTACGTGCGGGAGATAGCTCCACAACCCCTTCCGACGTCAATTCTTGTCGGCAAAGTTGTAAAACCTTGTCAGGAGCCCCTTTAACGTATGCCCTTCGTCCATGCTTAGTCTGGTAAACCACACTCATTCTTTTACGGTCTGAGTCGAAAGGCAATTCCCCAATCCGCTCTTGTTTCCGTTCCAACACCTCGCGCCAAATTCCCGCCTTTGCAGCAGCTACTAGAATGGCGCCCTCGGTTGGGTCACCCTCGATCCCCCAAGGAGCATTGCTTTCTTTAGAACGAAAAAGCCCCGCTACTTTAACCCCTTTTTTGGTTAGTATTGCATTATTGCAAAGTGCTGCGATGATTAAACCTTCATGAAGAGGGTCTTTTTCTTTCTCTGGATCGGCACCATAGAAATCTCCCTTAGGATCATACCCCTGACCGGAAACCGTAATTTTTCTGCCATCCGAGTAAATTTGGCGCACGGTCATTTCGTTCTGAGTTAACGTACCCGTTTTATCTGAACAGATCACTGTTGCGCAGCCCAAGGTTTCCACAGCCGGAAGCTTTCGAATAATTGCCTGACGCTTAACCATTCGCTGCACGCCCACAGCCAAAGCTACAGTGACAATCGCTGGCAGACCCTCCGGAATTGCTGCTACCGCCAAAGACACACCCGTGAAGAACATTTTATAGAAATCTTCTCCCCGTAAAATCCCGGTTATCACTACCGCTACACAGACAAGCACACTAACTAAGACCAACCATTTTCCCAACTCGGCCAAACGTTTTTGCAAAGGTGTCTCTTCTTCTTCCACGCTTTGGATCATCCCAGCAATGACGCCCATCTCTGTATCCATACCTGTTGCCACGACGACCCCGGCTCCCCGGCCATTGACAATCGAAGTCCCCATATAACCCATATTTCTTCGATCAGCCATAGGCGTAAGCTCATCAACCAATGGTGAAATATTTTTGCCCACAGGATGGGATTCTCCCGTTAGGGCAGACTCTTCCACTTGAATATTGACGGCCTGAATCCAGCGAACATCCGCTGGTATACGGTCCCCTGCTTCCAGAAGCACAATATCTCCAGGCACAACTTCTGCAGCAGGTATCCGCTGCTCGAGACCTTCACGTAGCACACGGGCTTCTGGAGCGGTAAGGGAGCGCAAGGATTCCATGGAACGCTCAGCCCGAAACTCCTGAACAAATCCTAAAATTGCATTGACTATTAAGATTGTTAGAATTGTAATAGCGTCTGCTATTTCGCCTAAAAGCCCAGAGACTACCGTTGCTGCCAATAAAACTAACACCATGAAATCTTTAAACTGTCCCAAGAACAGAAAGACAGGATGAACTCCTTTCTTGGCTGCAAGGACATTTCTACCGACCTCTTGCAACCTCCGATGAACTTCTTTTACACCCAACCCCTTGCCTGGATGCACATCCAACACCTTGGCAACATCAAGCCAAGGTAACACATGCCATGCCTGTTGCCGCATGTATCAATCTCCTCCTTTTGCAATAATGGCTTTGATACTACTTTGTCCTCTTCGTAGTACATGCTTATTCCAAAAGACGTTGAAAAATGCCTCAGCAGTACAAGTGTGTTATACTAAAAAGCGACTCGTATTAATGAAAGGAGTTCTCTCCATGGCTTTAGACGGTGTGACTCTGGCCTATTTAGTAAACGAACTTGCTCCTCAACTTAGAGGGGCACGAATCGATAAAATCTTTCAACCGGAAAAAGAAGAAATCCATATCCAATTGCGCCTCTCTCAAGGTAATAGGCGACTCTTACTGAACGCAAGCGCTACTGCTCCACGATTTCACCTTACCGGAGAAAACAAAAAAAATCCCCCCTCTCCTCCCATGTTTTGTATGATCCTGCGTAAACACCTTGAGGGCGGAAAATTGGTCAGCCTATCTCAAAGAGATTTAGAACGCGTCATAACCTTCGAAATTCAAAACTACAACGACCGCGGAGATCTCGTCACCCTTCATCTTCATTTAGAAATCATGGGTAAACACAGTAATCTTATCTTGGTGGACCCGACCACAAAGACAATTCTCGACGGATTGAAACGGTACTCCCATGCCGTAAGCCGCTATCGTGAAGTCTTACCGGGACGAGCTTACCTCACCCCTCCTTCCCAAGGAAAGCTGCCGCCCACTGAAGATGAAGAAACCTGGCGGCAAGCTTTCTCGACAGATGATCTCGATCGCCAGATGACAAAAATCTTACTCTCCCGTTTTGCAGGGGTCAGTCCAGAATTGGCCTTGGAAATCGTAATTCAAGCGGGGTTAACTGAGGATGTACATCTCCACCAGTGCGGTGATATTGACCTTTCAAGACTTTTCCAAGCATACAGGAGGTTATGTAACCCGGAAGGTACGCGGGAAATCCAACCCTGCATCTATTATCAGCCCATACCCCAGTCTCCTCCAACCACCTTCACGTTTGTCCCCTTTCAACAATACCAAGAATTAAAAATGGAGAAGTTCTCTTCTTTAAATGAGACAATTGAAAGTTTCTTTTATTTAAAATCCATCACCAACATCTTAGAAGCCAAACGCGGTTCTTTGCGCAAAATCGTTCAAGAACAACAAACTCATTTTCAAAAGAAACTTAAAGTCTATGAAGAAGCCATATCCAACGCTGATTCCAGTCTTGCTTATCAGAGATGGGGTGAGCTGCTCACAGCCAATCTTCATCGAATTCCCTTAGGATCGATAGAAGTCATGGTAGAAGATTATTATGATCCCTCTCAATCCTTAGTAACTATCCCTCTAGATCCCCACATCAGTGCCATTGACAACGCTCAGCGCTATTACAAATACTACAACAAAGCCAAGGCCACCTTGTTTAAAACCAAGCAACTCCAAGAAAGTGCTGTCGAAGAGGTGAACTATCTGGATTCTTTAAGGGTTAGTTTAGAGCAGGCCTCCTCACTGACTGAACTCGATGAAATTCATCTTGAACTCGTAGGCCAAGGCTATTTAGCCGGTAAACCTGCAAAAAAGGAACCACGAAAGACTAAAAAAGGACGTTCCTCGGCGAAATCAAACGTTAAATCTCCCAAGGAAAGGATTCAACCTCGGGTCTATCGTTCGAGTCAGGGCAGAATTATCTATGTCGGTAAAAATAACGCTCAAAACGATTGGCTGTCCTTGCGCAAAGGCAAGCCCAACGATTTATGGCTCCACGTCAAGCAAATTCCGGGTTCCCACGTTCTGATACCCCTCGACGAAGGAGAAGAATTTCCTGACGACGCCACCTTAGAAGAAGCCGCAGCCTTAGCCATTTATTACAGCCAAGCACGAGGTTCTTCTCAAGTCGCCGTGGATTATACCCATGTCAAACAGCTCAAAAAACCTAATTCCGCCAAACCTGGCATGGTAATCTATGATCAGAACTGGACTTTATTCCTTACCCCCAAGCCGGAAATCCTCGAACGTCTGCTGGCTAGTGAAGAGCTTCCGGAGTAAAGCGAGAAAATTCAAGCCCTCTCGTGCGTTTTGCCCGAGAGGGCTTTTTGTGCAATATCTTAGCCTTAAGTTGGAGGCTCGGGGTTATTTACTTGGGACAAACTTTTTCAATGCAGATAAGTTCAGGCGGATGATTGATTTGATTTGTAAAACAAATATTAACGACATTATAATCCTTTTGATTTAATTCTGAGGCGAAATCTCTCAAGGCCTCTTTTTCCACTTTGCCATTTTCATGCCCCGGATATATAACAAGCAGAATAATGCCATTGGGTTGGAGTATACTTAAACATTTCTGAACTGCTTCTAGGGTAGTCTCCTTGTTGGTAGTAATCTCATCGATCTCCCTTCGGGAGATATCCTAGATTAAATATTACCAGTTTAACATTTTCTATCTTATAGTTATCGATGTTTTCGTGGCCATCGAGAATTAGTTCAGCTCTTTCAAGGAAATTCAGTTCTTCAAGCTTTTTCTTAGTATTAATAACAGCTTCTTCTTGAATATCAAAAGCATAAACTTTTCCTTTTTCCCCAACCAAATGACCTAAAAAAACAGTATCGTTCCCATTTCCCATGGTACAATCAACCGCTATATCTCCCTCACGTAATTTTGTTAGGCAAATTCTTTTTGATATTTCCACAACATTAACGAAGATATTCTTCATATCAAGACAGCTCCTTCTGATGGCGTCTCCCAGAATAGGCAGCCAGCAATAACATTAGGATTGTAGAAATACAAGATACCACAAAGGTTAAACTCCAGACCGCATTTACACCTTTTAACCCAATGTATACGCCCATAAGCGATGTTCCAAGGGCTCCGCCTATCGCTTTATCTAGGGTGGATAAAGCACTGAATCTCGCTCTATAATTTCGAGGACTATGGTTTGCAATATACACTCCAAAGTTCGTGGCCATTAGTATTTCTCCCAGTGTCCACAATACCGTAGATACTACAAGCAGAGAAAATGTGCGAATACTTCCGATCATGCCAAAACCCAAAGCATATAAAAAGCCAGCGATAGCCATGTTCATTAGAGGCTTAAATCGTTTTGTAAGATTAATAATCCACATGGTCAGAATTATAACAGTTAAAGCATTAACACTCATTAGTAAGCCAAATTTTTCAGGGCCTTGGGCTTGGAATATAGTATCCAGCATGATTGGCAGAGAAAATCTATGCTGAATGTAAACAGCACAATAAATGATATATATTAATAAAAGAATCATAATTTCAGGTCTTCTGATAAGAACCTGCAGAAGGTTCCCGGATTCGTCCTTTTCTTCTTCAGTCACAGCAATTTCCGAGGTTAGCGGATCAATTTCAGTAACTTGGAATATAACGAGGCTCACAGCTATAAAAGACGTTAGAGCATCCCCTATAAACAGCATTGGCAGACAATGGTTGAATAAAAACCCTGCGACGATCGGACCGAGAGCTACACCAACATTAACCCCTAAGTAATTAAGGGAATAACCTAATTGCCTTTTATAAGGCGGCAGTATGTCTGCAATCATAGAATTAATGGCAGGTCTTACGGCTCCATTAAAAAAAGTAGCAGCTAAAATACAAACTACAATAACTGAAGGATTCGTTAGAAAAGCACAGGGGATAAGCAACACACCTGCAATTGTCTGTGCTAAGATGTAAATTTTCTTTCGGCCGAGTTGATCTGCAAGGTTACCTCCTAAAAGAGAACTCGGAATACTTAAGATTGAAGCGACCATAACGATAACACCTGTCGTTTCGAACGATAAATCCAGCTTTTTGGTCAGGTACAAGGTTAAGAACGGAACCACAAAATCTCCAAACCTATTTATTATTTGAACCGCGAAAAAAATATAAATACTTTTAGGTAATCCTCTATAAGCATTGATCATTATTCTGAAACTAACACCTTGCTCTCAAATTAAGGCTATACTAATCCGCAGACTTTCTTTTGCTGCTTTTTTTAATGATGTTCCCTATTTTGTTCCGCAGTAACTCTCCATTGCTTACGAGCCATTTCTAAGATCTTCGTTTCCTCATAACGTCTGGGGTGTTCTGCTATTTTCGAAAAATAGGAGATAGCCTTAGAAAACTGCCCTAACCGTCGGCTTAACTCTCCTAAGATAAATAAAACTCTGATTTCAGATAAGGATGTCCCTTTAAAATCCGAGTGTACATACGACTCTTCATATTCTTGAAGAGCTAACTTCATAAAACGCTCTTCCTCTTCCTGTCTGTTCTCAGTTCTGTATATCCAAGCCAGACGCATACACAAACCACCTAAGACCGAATGTTTTTCCCTCTTTAAGGTAGCTGAATAGATCGCCAATTTAAGAGATTCAATCGCTTTCTCTACATCTCTAACTTGTCCGAATTCCTTTTTCCTCCATTCAGCAGTTATCTTTACTTTGATAAGTTCTTTAGTGCCTAAAGGAAAATTATCTGAGAATTCCTCAGTAAAGGCAAAGCCGCACTCTGGGCATACTTTAGCGTAATAAAAATGAGGATTGCTATCACCCTCTTTGTAATGTGGACAAAAGTCGCTGTCTATTTTATAAGGAATTGAATGCCGATAACGCACTCGAAGGGTTTGAAAATCGTTGCCGCAGTATGGACAATTGACTTTTGTCGCATATAAAGCGTTCATTGCCTACTCTCCTTTTTAGGGTGAAAAGCCAGAAGTAACCTTTTAAGGGTGCTTATGGTCAGCTTGAATTCACATCACATTTAAATACCCGAGTTATCCTGTACTTATTTCGACCCCTTTACGTTAATTCCTTTCAGTTTTCAAAGAAAAAGACTGTCCTATGTATTAAACGAATCGTCTTTATTTCCAATATAAGGTTTAACATTTTCTTAATATGAAGGTTGTCAATGCCGAACGAATCTGAGCTATAATATAGTTAGAGAATATTGTTCATTTCAGACAGTTTTGACCTCTTCTCCCCTGAGTGAGAGGACTTTTTGTCTAGTCCTCGGTTCAATGATTGGTGTAACCAGAAGGGCGGGTTAAGGAAACAACTTTGAGAACAGAAAAAAACCGTACTACATATTTTTCACGCGACCGTTGGGTCCAGCTATTTTTAGCCGCTTTAATGCTTGTGGTGTTTGGCCGGCTTATCGATCTCCAAGTTGTTCAAGCTTCGGCACTCCAGGAGAAGGGAACTGAGCGGCGAACAAACGACCAAAACCTGCACCCCCAAAGAGGGACTATTTTTGATGCCCAGGGGAACGTATTAGCTCAAAGTATTCCCGTTAAAGAAGTCTATGCAGATCCCAAGACATTAAGTGACTTAATTTCCAAAAAGCAAATTAAAAGTACTAAAGAAGATATAGCCAAAGAACTCGGAACTCTTTTAGGAATAGATTCTAAGGATATATTGGCTAGTCTCAATAAAAACTTATCTTGGATTAGCCTTGCTCACCAAGTGGATATCCCAACAGCAGATAAGGTAATGGCTTTAAAAATTCCCGGAGTAGGTTTAGATGATGAAGCAAAGCGTGTCAACCCCATGGGAAGCTTTGCGGCCTCAACCCTAGGAATTGTCACTCAAGACGGTCATGGTGTGGAAGGGATCGAATCTTATTATGATAATGAATTATTTGGGAAACCAGGGTTCATTTCCCAGGAGGAGGATACCCGAGCACGCTCAATCTTAGGCGCACCTTCGCAAAATGAACCGCCCAGCCCAGGTGATAACCTAACTTTAACTCTCGATTCAACCATTCAATATTTAATTGAACAGCAGCTCGACAGTTTACAGCAATCGACTAAAGCTAAAAGCGTGACAATTTTAGCCATGGATCCTATGACCGGACGTGTCTTGGGTATGGGATCTCGTCCGACCTTTGACCCTGCGAATTATCAAAAAGTTACTCCCGATGTTCGCCGTAACCTAGCTATAAGCATGTCCTACGAACCTGGCTCGACCTTTAAGACAATTACAGGATCAGCTGCTCTGGAAGAAGGAGCCATAACCCCAGATGAGACGTTTTATGATCCTGGGTATCTTCAAGTTGGACCCAAGGTGATTACCAACTGGGATTCTGACCAACAAGCACGAGGAAATACTACATTTACCCAAGGAATGCAATCCTCCTCCAACGTAGTCCTCGCTCAGGTCGGAATGAAATTAGGCATGAATAACTTTTATACGTATTTAAAAGCATTTGGGTTTGGCTCTAAAACCGGGATTGATATTTCAGGTGAAGAAAGCGGCATCCTTGTTCCCCAAGACAAGGCCAGGGAACTAGATCTGGCGACGATGTCCTTTGGTCAAGCAAATTCAGTGACCCCTATTCAGCTATTGACTGCTATTTCAGCGATAGCTAATGGAGGGACACTGTATCGACCCTATATTGTGGATAAAATTACAACTCCCGATGGTCAGTTGGTTCAACAACAAAAGCCAACTCCTGTTCGTCAGGTCATCTCGAAAGAGACAGCATCTCAAATGACAAATGTCCTTGAACAAGTTGTTGCCGGCGGCACTGGGTATCTGGCTAAAATCCCCGGCATCAATGTAGCAGGTAAAACAGGAACTGCTCAGAAAATAGACCCCAAAACTGGGGATTATTCAGCCACAGATTACGTAGCTTCATTTGCAGCCTATGCGCCCGCAGAAAAACCCAAAATTGCCTTGCTGATTATTTTAGACACTCCAAACATGGCGGACAGGCAACATGATGGAGGGCCACTGTGTGGCCCTCCGGCTAAAGTTATCCTTGAAGGGGCTCTCCAATATTATGGCATTCCCGTATCGGCAGATACCAAGAGTATCGTTTCGATTTCTCCAAGCGACTCTTCTGTCAGGCCCTCCCCCAAACCTGTGACGCCGGAACGAACCCCCTCTGCTGACGAAGTTGCAGTACCTGATTTGACGGGATTAACCATGCGCCAAGTAGGGATTACTTTGGAAAAATCAGAACTTCACTTTAATTTTACAGGCAGCGGCTTAGCCAATCAGCAATCCCTCCCGGCCGGAAAAGTAGTCACTAAGGGTACAAGCATTGATGTCAAGTTTGCTGACTTGTCCCCGTAAAACGAAATAAGATTTTTTTTGAAGAGTCTCCCATCCTTAAGTTATATCCAGATAGATTACAACAGCTTTAAGTCAATCGTTCTTCTAATTCTTTTTTTAGAACATCCTCCGGAAAATACCGTCCTGGACATTCTGTTGCCGCCCCGGGAACGTCTCGATGCAGCTCAACGGCTTCAGGTCCTAGTTTATAAGCCTCCATGAGTTGCACTATTTTATTGACTAACCCATTTAATTGGATCTCCGGTACTTCGGTCTTGCTAAAATTCCCTACCAGGCAGACTCCTATACCCATAAAATTTCGATTACCTGCTTTGCAGTGCGCCCCCGGTTGGTCTAATGGCCTTCCATCTTCACAGCGGCCATCAGGCATTATCACGAAATTATACCCTATATCGCTCCAACCGTTGGCTTTATGCCACTCTCGAATCATAACAGCATCGACTGGTACAGTCTTCCCTGAACGACGCACCTCTATGGGACTTGCAGTATGGTGAATTACGATTTTTTGCCAGTCCATCCCCATTCCCCCTCCTTCCATTTTTCTATGTTAAGGATAGTTAACTGCCTAGGCAAGTTTCAGTATCTCTTAATCTTTTGCAAAACTCCCCTTCTGTTCCTTTGAGTCTTAATTAATGATTTATGCTGGAAGTTTTATTCTGTGATTGTATCGGAGATTGTCAATCGTTTTTCTAGTTCTTAGCAACAAAAAGCAAGAAGAGCAGATAACCTAAAGTTCTGCTCTTCTTACTCTTATCGTTATTTCTATAATTAGAGGATATATCTTGCTAATGCTTTCCTATCTCAAAATGATCCAAAATCAAGGGATACAAATCCACAATACGCGGATTTTCTAACACAAAGGGTCTGCCGGTTACAATCATTGGTACTGTCGAATCTTCTTCTTCCAGAGAGCCATGGCTTCCTCCGCCAGGGTGAATTGGAGCTCCCTCCGCAAAATACTCGTACCCTGATCCTGCCGAAACGACGACTCGACTTCCTCCTCTCGCCTCTAAAGCCGAGATAAGGCGGCTAAAAGCATCTGGGAATTTTCCAAATTTAATGGTCCGATCTTCCGTTACATGAGCATTTACCACGGATAAATCTCCATCATAAGACCATGATTGACCATAAACATCATGAACGAGACCATCACGGGAAAAGAAAAGTTGCTTCTCAGTACCTCCTTGCATGACACTGTATCTATTCTCTGCGATTTTCCAGGCAATCTGGGCATTTCGAGCATCTTTTCCGAGAATGTCCACGACTCTTGGCAGGATCTCATGGTGCCTTTGCAATATGTAAATAAAAGCCATCCGTTCATTAGGACAAATGGCAATCTCATGCTGATCTTCAATGGCCTCTTCGGTAGATCTTAGCCTCTTGAATGACTTCAGACCACGATCCAGATCAATCAAATAGTCTTTGCCTAAACCGACTGTCGACTGGGCATGATCTCCTGTCACAATCATGACCGTTTCCTCAAGAGCATTCTCCCATGAACTAAACTCGTCAAGGATCGAAGCAATCTGTTGATCTGCCCGTTCTATGGAAGGACCAGTACGCAATGGGCCATAGTGGTGAGAATTTTTATCGTTATCCGGAAAGTAAATAACCGTGAAATCAGGTAAATTCCCCTCCCGAACAAGCTGACGGGCCACTGCCCCAGAGAAAACATCATTAAATCCGAAACGGGAAAAAGCCCCTCTCGGGTAAGCAGATAAACGACCAGAGAAAGGCAAGTGGACGAGTTGTCCTAAGGTCAAATGGGAAGGTCCAAAAATCTCTTTTTCACGGATCTGAAAGCCAGTCGCTAAGGAGATCAAAAACGGAAGTTTCGCTCGAAACGGGTGTGCGGCCCGATGCATAAAAAGATTAACATTCCCAGTACTAAATCCCGCGGCCTCCAACCTCTCATAGAGCGTTGGGGTCTCTAGGGCCAGATGTTCCGTATTAAGCTTTGATAATAGATTCAGAATAACATTCTTAGGGCCTATTTTAAGAACGCTTTGCCAAGTCGCTCCATAATCGACCAGTTTACGGATCTCTTCGTTATACCAGATAAAGCCGGGGACCCCATGGCGGTCAGGCCCTGTACCTGTGATCATTGAGCTCGTCGCCACAGGTGTCATCGTTGGGAAAGTGGACACAACACGTTCGTAATAAGTCCCATGCTTCGCCAGAAAGCAAAGGGCCGGTGCCTTACCTTCGGATATAATTCTTCCCAGAACCACGGGATGTAAAGAGTCTATCACAAATAAGATAACCTTTTTCATGATCGACCCCCTTCAAACTTACTGGTAAAATTTATTATAACAAACTTGTCTCCCTCTTGTCACGAAACAAAAGAGCGACATACTGGTTCAACGCTAGTTTAAAAGCTAAATTATTTCTGCGCTCCTTTTACGGCATTTAATGTCACTGCCACTTCGGCTCCAAGCAAGACTATGATGCAAGAAATATAGACCCAGAAGATAAAGAGCATAATAAACGTCAAACTTCCGTAAATCATCTCATATTTGCCTAAATGCTCAGTGTACCAAACAAATACCACCCGAGAGATGTATATTCCTAACGTCGAAACTAAAGCACCTACGAAGAGATAAGAATTTCGAATTGTCTGGGATGGTAAAAACCGATAACAAAAATGACAGGTCAAAAAAAGTAATAAGGGAAACGCCAAATGAGAGATTCCATGAAAAAGTGCTAACCACAGTGGAATGCTTTGGTTCGTAAAAACATTTTTGACGAGGGCGAGGGAAACAATGGTCGCCAGCGAAGAAATAATCGTGAGACTTACGAGTATTACGAGCATCCCGAACCCCACAAGATACTGCCTGACAAAAGACCTTCTTTTAGACACCTCCCAGATCGTATCAAGGATCCTTTGAAACGATACAAAGCCGCCCGTGGTGGTCCATAGTAAGCCAAGAATCCCAAACAGTCCGACTTTATTGGAACCCAATAAGACTAATCTGGACACGTTCTGAGCGAGATAGAGTTTAGCATCCGGAAGGGTCGGAACGTAGGACTGAAAAACCTCTGAGATAAAATACTGTACCGTTTCCTGGGGAATAAAAATCGAAGCGCCATAGATCAGCAAAAGAAGTAAGGGAATCATCGAAGAAAATCCATAAAAGGCAATCACTGCTGCCAAAGCCCCAATATTGTGTTTCATAATTGACCTTACGAGACTCCGAACAAATAATAAGATCCGTTTTACGATCATCTTATTAACCTCACCTGCCCCTTTGAAACAGCAACTTAAGCTCTAGCTTACCCTGGAATACCATTCCCAACACGAGACAAGGTCTTGAAAAGTTTACCGCTAGATTAGACTTTTCGACTACCCGGCTTAATCGCTGGGATTCCTTGAGCACACAAGGGGCATTCTTCGGCTTCGTAAGCTTGAATCTTAAGCTGGAGAACGGAACTCTGCGGCAAGCCGAACTTCACCGCTCCACCGCTTCGATCAACGAGAACTCCGACCCCCACAGGGACAGCCCCCATCTCTTGGATTACCGCCAAAACCTCGCGCACCGATCCACCCGTCGTAATGACATCTTCTACAACTAAAACTCGCTCCCCCGGAGCCAGCGTAAATCCACGGCGTAAGCGCATAATCCCATTTTCTCGCTCCGTGAATAAGGCCCTCACACCTAAAGCTTTAGCGACTTCATGAGCCACGAGGATACCACCCATAGCAGGTCCTATGACGGTTTGGATCTCCAGATCTCGGAAAGAGGCTGCTAATCCTTCAGCCAAAATCGCTGCCCTGTCAGGGTACTGCAATACTTGAGCACACTGCATATACTGAGCACTATGTTTTCCGGAAGTCAAAAGAAAATGTCCATCAAGAAGGGCCTGGCTTTTTTTAAATAAGTCAAGGTATTCTTCCGTCTTAAGAAGAGTTCTATTATCCGCAGTATTTTTCTCAGTCATTTTATCGTCTCCTTTTCTATCTGACCCAGAGTCTCTCTAAAGCTTCTCTAGGGTCTTCTGCCCGAGTTATCGGCCTGCCTACCACCAGATACGAGCTGCCCGCTGCTAACGCTTCATGCGGGGTCAAAACCCGCATTTGATCATCCGCTTCACTCCAAGCCGGCCGTATCCCCGGGGTCACGATCAAAAATTCGGGAGTAGTATTTTTTCTGATTGCACCAGCCTCTTGGGCCGAAGCTACAACGCCGTCCAGGCTGGCCTTTTCGGCAAGCTTTGCCAATGACACGACATGCTCCTGAAGTTGACGTTCTATCCCCAGCTCTTGTCGAAACTGGTGTTCTGACATACTTGTCAGGACAGTCACTCCAATAACTTTTGGTACTAATCCCAGCTTATTTCCCTCGTCACGTGCAGCAGAGGCCGCACGAACCATCATGTCATACCCTCCGCTGCAATGAACATTAATCATATCTGCTCCGGCCTGTACAAAGCCTCGCATCGCCCGCTCAACAGTGGTTGGAATATCGTGCAATTTTAAATCCAAAAATATCGAAAACCCCAGTGACTTTAACTCACGGACTACTGCTGGACCTGAATAAGCATAGAGTTCCATTCCAACTTTAAGCCAACAGCCGCTTCCCAGAAGGACATTTGCTAAAGTCAAGGCCTCTTCTCGCCCTTTAACATCAAGGGCGACCATAATCCGCTTATTTAAGTTTCTATCCACTCATGAGCCCTCCATTCATTCCAGTTCCTAGGATGTTTTAGGGATTCACTTCCCTCGGGAGAATCGTTGCTAAGCTTAGCTTCGATGAGCTAATCCAACGATTTCACGCACCGCAGAGTACCCTCTTTGCTCACAGTAATGTTTGATACCCTCCAGAATCTCCACAGGAGCTTGGGGATTATAGAAATTCCCGGTACCAATACTGACCGCCGTTGCTCCAGCTAAAAGAAATTCCACCGCATCTTGCCACGAAGTAATTCCACCCATTCCGATAATGGGCAAATCAACGGCTTCGGCCACTTGCCAAACCATCCGCACCGCCACGGGACGAATCGCCGGCCCGGATAATCCGCCAAACGTATTCGCCAAGACAGGACGCTGGGCATCAAGGTCAATACGCATGCCTAAAAGAGTATTAATAAGGGAAAGCGCATCTGCTCCGCCGCGCTGAACAGCTCGGGCCATAGCCACGATATCTGTGACGTTTGGGGAAAGTTTAGCAATGATCGGCAGATCTGTTGCGGCTTTAACGGCTGCGATCACTTCCTGAGCGCTCTCGGGATCTGTGCCAAAATGCATTCCGCCGTGTTTAACATTAGGGCAGGAGATATTGACTTCTAACGCCGCTAAACCAGAACCCTGACGCAGCGCTCGAGCCATAAAGGCGTAATCTTCGAGAGAAAACCCAGAAATATTGGCAATGACAGTTGTAGGCATTTTGCTTAGTTTCGGAAGATAGGACGCCATAAATTCCTCCAGCCCCGGATTTTCCAAACCAACGGCATTTAATAATCCTGCCGGAGTTTCTGCCAGGCGCGGAACGGGGTTTCCTAAGCGAGGCAAAGGAGTGATTCCTTTTAGAGTTATCCCTCCTAAAGCTTCGAGAGGACAATAAGTAGTATACTCCTCGCCAAATCCATAAGTTCCGGAAGAGGTGAGGATAGGATTACGGAGGGTGATTCCGGCAACTCGAGTCGTCAAATCAACAGGTCTCATCCCACACAACCTCCTCTCCACGAAAGACCGGCCCATCGACGCAAACCTTTTTATGAATCGGTCGCCCTGCTTTGTTTAAGAGCGTACAAACGCAGCCTAAACAAGCTCCCACAGCGCAGCCCATGCGTTCCTCAAGAGAAACTTCTACCGGAACTTGAAAACCTCCGCAGAGCTCTGTAACTGCCTTCATCATTCGTTTCGGACCGCAGGCAGCGACATTGATCTTCTTCTTTCTCATATCGTCTTCTAATTGTGACCGATCAAACAACATTAGGAGCTCTTCGCGAACCTGCTCTATCACTAACCCTTTTACGCCTAAACTTCCATCCACCGTACTGAGATACATTGGAAGCTCCATGTTCTGCCACCGGAGCAACCCAGCGCTTTCCAAGAACGACTGGTTTTCTCCTCCCCAGAACAGGCGCACCTTCAACTCCTGAACAAGCGCACTTTGGGCTAGAGCATACAGCGGGAAAATCCCAATTCCCCCGGCGATTAACCACAATTCCCCTTCTTTAGGCAGAGAAAAGCCATTTCCCAACGGACCCATGACACTGAGTTTATCTCCACATCTTGCCTGAGCTAAAATCTCCGTTCCTCTCCCTTTGATTCGGTAGAGGAGCGCAATCTCGTCGCGCTCCGGGGAAATCTCAGCAATACTAATCGGGCGTCTTAATAAAGGATCAAGGGATGCACGAGCAGAGTCCTGAACTTGAATCGCAACAAATTGTCCAGGCCTGGCACTTTGAGCGATTGGTCCTTTTAGAACCAACCGTCTAAGCTTTTGATCTTCATTTCCCATAGGTTCATGTTCAACGACTTGTCCCATCGTGAGCATGGCATCCTCTCCTTTCAATGGTCCATTCATGAAATGTATTTTCCCGCCGTATGAGCGAAACGAATGCCTAGCATGTAGTTTTTGCTTCACATTTCGTGTACTATACCCCTTTTTCATTTTTTGAACTTCAAATTTTGAATTTTGTTTAGAGAGGCAGAAGACCTGGAGAAATACTCTCCAACACATGAAGCAGTGCCGCTGCAGTATCGAGACTGGTGAAACAAGGAATTCCGTACTCAACAGCTGCTCTGCGGATGGCAAAACCGTCACTCTCTTGAACTCGGCCGTGAGTTGTGGAATTAACCACATATTGGATCTTCTGTTTCCGAATTCCGTCAATAATTTCATTGGAGCCATCATGCAGCTTGGCAATCGGTTCCACCCGTATCCCCTCATTTTTTAGATAACGAGCCGTTCCTGCAGTGGCTAAGATTCGGAATCCCAATTCGACAAAACGGCGAACAAGCTCTACTCCTTCTGCTTTGTCTCGATCGGCCAAGGTCACCAGCACAGAACCGTAGGTGGTAAACGTAAGCCCTGCCCCTAAAAGTGCTTTGTAGAGAGCTTTCTCGTAGGTTCTGTCCATCCCCATGACCTCCCCTGTGGACTTCATTTCTGGCCCTAAAGACGGTTCGACCTTCTGAAGCTTAGAGAAGGAAAACACAGGCGCTTTGACAGCGACTCGATTCCCTATCGGCCAGAGACCGTGAGGAATTCCAATATCCTCCCATTTCCTCCCTAAGATTACTTGAGTACCCCAATCTACGATTGGCACTCCAGTGACTTTGCTTAAAAAAGGGACGGTTCTGCTGGATCTTGGGTTGACTTCTAAAACATAAAGTTCCTTTTGATAGATAACATACTGGATATTTAATAACCCGTTTATTTTCAGAGAGCGAGCCAAGGATTCTGTCAAAGCGATAATTCGTTCCTGTATGCTCTGTTCCAAGGACTGGGGAGGATAAACCGCGATAGAATCGCCGGAATGAACTCCGGCCCGTTCCAAGTGCTCCATGATCCCAGGAATGAAGACATTTTCCCCATCGGAAATCGCGTCGACCTCCACTTCCTTGCCGAGCAGGTATTGGTCCATCCAAATCTCTTGATCCGAAGAAGCGCTTAAAGCACGTTTAGCAACCAGGTCTAATTCCTTTTCTTCATAAACGATCTCCATAGCTCGTCCTCCTAAGACATAGGATGGGCGAACAACTAAAGGAAATCCGATAGTCTCAGCCACTTGGCGAACTTGTTCCATCGTTGTCGCCCCGCCGCCCCGCGGTCGTTTAGCACCCAGTTTCTGAAGCACTCGGTCAAAGGTTCCCCTCTCCTCCGCCCGATCGATATTTTCCACCGTAGTACCCAGAATTTTGTAACCACGGCGTTCCAAACTGCTCGCTAAACCGATGGCTGTCTGCCCGCCGAACTGAACAATGACGCCCTCAGGCTGCTCTTTATCCAGAATCGCCGAAACATCCTCCAAGGTTAAAGGTTCAAAATATAAACGATCTGCCGTATCAAAATCTGTTGAAACGGTTTCTGGGTTATTATTGACGATAATACTTTCAAAGCCCGCTCTTCTTAAGGCTAAGACAGCATGCACCGAGCAATAATCGAACTCAATCCCTTGCCCTATTCGAATTGGGCCCGAACCTAAAACGACCACTTTGGGGCATCTGTGAACGTCCCCTTCATCTTCGACATCATAGCTGGAATAAAAGTAAGGAGTTGTTGCTTCAAACTCTCCGGCGCAGGTATCCACCATTTTAAACACCGGCAAAATCTTATGTTCCCGGCGAAACTTGTAGATCTCATCCTCTGTACTGTCCCAGAGTGAGGCAAGCTCCTTGTCGGCAAAACCTAAACGCTTGCCCTTGCGCAGCCCCTCTATATTCCACGGGCTGCTTGCTAATTCAGCTGTGAAATCTACTAATCGTTTGAGAATGATTAGAAAATAGGGGTTCCAGCCTGTCAATTCCGCCAATTTCTCAATGCTCCAGCTCCGCCTTAAGGCCTCAGCCAGAACAAACAATTGTCGATCGTCGGGTTTGCGGCAGGCATTTCCAAGTTCATCATCGGAGACCAGCTCTAGTTCTCTCAGGCTAACTCCAAATAATTTGATGTCAAGAGAGCGGATTGCTTTGAGCAGGGCTGTTTCCAAGTTCCTGCCAATGCCCATGACTTCGCCTGTTGCTTTCATTTGAGTGCCTAACACGCGATCGGCATCCGTAAATTTATCAAAAGGCCAGCGTGGGATTTTCACCACCACATAATCCAAAGCGGGTTCGAAACAGGCTGAAGTTTTACCCGTGACAGCATTTTTGAGTTCAGTAAGGGCATATCCTAAGGCAATCTTGGCAGCAACTTTAGCGATGGGATATCCTGTAGCTTTTGAAGCGAGGGCGCTCGAACGGCTAAGTCGAGGATTCACTTCGATGACAACATATTCCATGCGCTCTGGGTGAAGGGCAAATTGTACATTACACCCTCCCTCAATCCCCAGGCCATTGACAATTCTGCGCGATGCGCTGCGCAGCATCTGGACCTCCCGATCCGTCAAGGTTTGGCAGGGTGCGACGACAATACTATCCCCTGTATGTACACCAACCGGGTCCATATTTTCCATATGACAAATCGTGATACAGTTGCCTATACCGTCACGCAAAACTTCAAACTCAACTTCTTTCCAGCCGGCCACGCTTCGTTCCACTAAAATCTGACCAATGAGACTCGCTTGCAAACCACTTTGGGCAACTTGTTTCAGATCCTCATCACTTTCGACAATTCCGCCCCCGGTTCCTCCTAAAGTGAAAGCCGGACGCACAATTAAAGGGTACCCCGTTTTTTGGGCAAATTCCAAGGCCTCTTCAATCTTAGCCACAATTTTGCTCTCCGGGATCGGCTCACCCAGTTTCTGCATTAAGCTCCGGAAGCTTTCCCGATCTTCCGCCTGATCGATACTCTCTAAGGAAGTGCCCATCAAGACAACGCCACAGCGTTCCAACACCCCGCGCTTAGCCAGCTGATAGGCCAAATTGAGACCCGTTTGTCCGCCCATAGTGGGGACTAATCCGTCCGGCCTCTCCCTTTCAATGATTCGCTCCAGGGCTTCCACAGTTAAAGGTTCAATATAAACTCGATCTGCAGTTTCGCGATCCGTCATAATCGTTGCCGGATTAGAATTAACTAAAATGACTTCAATGCCTTCTTCCCGTATGGCTCGACAGGCTTGTGTCCCAGCGTAATCAAATTCTGCTGCCTGCCCAATCACAATAGGGCCAGAGCCGATCACCAGAACCTTTTTCCATCCCTTCTTGGGCATTACGATCTCCCCTTCCTCGCCAAACTTCCTTCCACCATATCTTTAAAGAGATTAAAAATCTCGGCATTTTCTTCAGGTCCCGGAGCCCCTTCAGGGTGAAATTGAACGGATATTACGGGATAGGTTATATGCTCCATTCCTTCAACGGTTCCATCGTTAAGATTACTCATCGTCACTTCAAAACCGGAGCCTTGCAAGGAAGCGTCATTAACTGCATAGCCGTGGTTCTGGGACGTCATCGTTGCCTTGCCTGTACGAAGATCTATGACAGGATGATTTCCCCCACGATGCCCATAGGGGAGCTTGTAAGTTTCTCCGCCGGCCGCTAAAGCCAACAGTTGATGCCCTAAACAAATCCCTAAAACAGGCAGCTTCGTATAAAGCTGTCGAACTGTGGCAATTCCTTTAGGCAATTCACTGGGATCTCCAGGACCATTGCTCAGGACCAAGCCACTCGGTCGCTGCCATAAAATTTCTTCAGCCGTTGACCCCGCCGGGAACACCATAACCCTAAATCCTCTCTGTTGAAGCGAGCGAAGAATGTTCCGCTTCACTCCAAAATCGAGTACCGCTATAAGCGGGCCTGACCCCGGTATTTCATAAACTTCCTTGACCGTGGAACGATAAACCCAATGGTCCCTCATGTCACCCAGATCATTGGAATCTGAATTACTATCCTCAAAATCAGCTGTAATTTCTCTCTGATTCCGCCAGAATTCCAGCCCGGCTTCCTTCGTTTCCGCCAAAACCCCCGGCAGCGTGCCAAATTCCCGCAGATAGCGCGTCAAGGCCCTTGTATCAACGTCTTTTAACCCTTGAACATCGTGTTGTTGACAATACTCCTCTAAGGATCCCTCAGCGTGCAGACTTCCCTCCCCTTGAGACAGCTCACGAACAATGAGCCCTTGGAGACGGGTTTTATCCGCTTCATTTTCTTCATGGTGCCAGCCATAATTCCCGATTTGGGGTTGAGTAAGGACGAGAATCTGCCCGGCATACGATAAATCCGTGACCATTTCCTGATATCCGCTTTGAGACGTATTGAAAACCACTTCTCGTGCTGTCAGTGCTGCAGAACGTTTCTCCCACTCTCCAAACATCTCTCCCCCAAAGGTCGTACCATCTTTAAAAACGAGATAAGCCACCTTCCGACACTTCCTCTCATCTCTCTTTTTCCCTCATTCATTAAAGAATAGCTATTCAAATATTTTGCAGACTCCTCTGTTGCAGCACCCTACGGTCTTTCTGCACTAGCTTTCCTTCCACCCAGACCATGACCGGGAACCCTTGGAGGGTTTTCCCCAGAAATGGAGTATTTCGAGCTTTGGAAACGAGACTGCCCGGTTCGATGACTTCTTTAAGATCCGGGTCAAAGAGTACAACATCCGCGCATGCGCCTGGCATTAGAGTTCCGCCAGATAACCTAAAACGTTGAGCCGGCAAATAACTCCAAGCCTCGATCACCCGCTCCCAAGTGAGCTTACCGGGCATCACCAGATGCTGATATACCGCACTCAAAGCTGTTTCTAAACTCGCAATTCCGAAAGGAGCCTCGGCAAAGGGACGGGACTTCTCAGCCTGAGTATGAGGTGCATGATCTGTTGCAATCATATCAATTGTCCCGTCGCGAAGCCCATCGATCAGCGCTTCCCGATCTTTTCTGGAGGCCAGAGGGGGGTTGACCTTGAGAACAGTATCTGTTAAATGAATATCTTCATCACACAAGATCAGATGGTGAGGATTAACTTCAGCGCTGACATTAACTCCGCGTGCTTTAGCTCTGCGAATCAGCTCCACACTCTCCGCTGTGGAAATATGGGCTAAATGCAGCTTTCCACCCGTTTCTTCAGCCAATATCAGGTCCCGAGCCACAACCACGCTTTCAGCACTGGCCGGAATTCCCCTTAACCCCATCCGTCCTGAGGCTACACCGCGGCGCATAAGACCGTCTCCTGCTAAATCTTTGTCTTCGCAATGACTGATAATCGCCAATCCAGTCAATTTAGCATACTCTAAAGCCAGCCTCATCACTTCAGCATTTTGAATGTTCTTCCCATCATCAGAAAAGGCAGCGGCTCCGCCTTCTTTCATATCAGCCATTTCTACAAGTTCTTGCCCTTGCATACCCTTGGTGACGGTTCCGATCGGCAAGACATGAGCGTATCCTGCCCGTTCTCCTTGAAGCCGGACAAATTCCACCAGGGCACGCTTATCAATCACAGGTTGAGTGTTGGCCATAGCCAAAATCGTGGTAAATCCACCACGTACAGCAGCCTGGGAACCGCTGAGAATATCCTCTTTGTCTTCTTGACCCGGTTCACGCAAGTGTGTGTGCACATCGATCAGTCCCGGAAAAAGAAACTTTCCTTGCCCATTGATCGTTTCTACGTTCTCCCCCTGTGCTTTGCTCAGAACTTCTTCCTCCGTAATCGAGGAAACGATGTCTAAGATTTTCCCCTCTTTGATGAGAACACTTTGGGGACTCGATAATTTCTGACTCGGGTCAACCACCCATACATCTTTAAGCCACCACATTGCCGGACCCTCCAATCAATAAATATATTAAAGCCATACGAATGGCCACACCGTTCGTGACCTGGCGCTCAATTAAGGCTTGGGCGCCGTCAGCCACATCATCGGAAATCTCTACACCCCGGTTCATCGGCCCCGGATGTAAAACGATGCTTTCCTTCTCAGTTTTCTTCAAGCGCTCTGTTGTTAAGCCATAGAGACGGCTATATTCACGCAAGCTTGGAAAGAGCCCGCTTTTCTGCCGTTCTAACTGCAAGCGCAAGGCCATCACGACATCTGCACCCGGCAAGGCCTTGTCGAGATCATGGGTCAGCTTCACTCCTAGGCCCTCCATCTCAGCTGGCACTAAAGTAGGCGGTCCCACCAAAGTAACATTGACTCCCAGTTTTTGAAGCCCCCAAGCATTGCTTCTAGCCACACGTGAATGCAAGACATCGCCGACAATAACTATGTTTTTCCCGCTTAGGTCTCCAAGTTTCTCTTCCATCGTGAAAATGTCCAGCAAAGCCTGTGTTGGGTGTTCATGCTGGCCATCTCCCGCATTAATGACCCCTGCATCGAGAATGTCTGCCAAAAAACTTGCCGAACCGGAACTGGAATGTCTTATAATCACCAAATCAGCGCGCATCGCCTGAATCGTCTTGGCAGTGTCATACAAACTTTCTCCTTTGCTCACACTGCTCTGAGCGACAGCGATACTTGTCGTGTCGGCGCCTAAAACTTTGGCGGCCATTTCAAACGACGTGCGAGTTCGAGTGCTGGCCTCATAAAAAAGATTGACGACCGATTTCCCTTTAAGGGTAGGCAGCTTTTTAATGGGACGCATTAAAATTCCCTTCATCACTTTCGCCGTGTGCAAGATCTGGCGAATTTCCTCCACGCTCATCTCTTCTAATCCCAAGACATCTTTACGCTGCAATTTCATCGTAACCCTCCTAATATTTCTGATACGAATGGCGGATCTAAACAAAGGACAGTTCTTCTTTTCTTTTTATCCCCTTCTCTGCAACTTATATACAAGCCTAAACGATGGCCCGGCAGTAAAGAAAACTTGGCTGGCGCTAAGCCTTAGCGCAGGCGCCTGCCTAGTTGCGCTTATACTTTCTGGCACTATAAAAAATCCTCTCCCTAAGAAGGGAGAGGATTTAAAAATAGGCATAGCCCAACATCCACTCGCCCCTTGACCATCTCTCAGGATGGCATTTAAAGGGTTAAGTCATCATAATTTTATTTTAACGTTTCATTAAAAAAAAGTTAGCAGTAGAAAGGTTCATACCGCTTACTAATTATGGTCTTCCCGTTCCAATAGCAGGACGTCCTCTTCAGCATCAACTTCAAGCAAACGAACCGCGACAATTTCTCGTCGTGACGTGGGCAAGTTCTTACCGACAAAGTCCGCTCGGATGGGCAGCTCTCGATGTCCCCGATCTACCAAGACGGCGAGCTGGATGCGCTCGGGTCTTCCTAAGTCCATCGTCGCATCTAGCGCTGCTCGGGCTGTCCGGCCAGTGTAAAGGACATCATCGATAAGTATAACGGTTTTTCCTTCGATACTAACCGGAACATCTGTTTCATGAACAACAGGTTGGACATCAATCGTGCTCAGGTCGTCACGATAAAGGGTAATATCTAAAATTCCAAGCGGAAGCTCTACCCCTTCAAATTCTTTAATATATTCTTGAATCCGCTCAGCCAGAGGCACACCTCGCCTCCGAATTCCCACTAAGACCAGCTTATCTGTTCCTTTATTTTTTTCTACAATTTCATGGGCAATTCGAGTTACAGCCCGGCGAATCCCATCTGCATCTAAAATCTTGCTTTTAATCGTTCCCTCCAAAGCAACAATCTCCTTTCCTCTTGGAGTAAGTCAATGGAACCCGGATTAGACCGATAAAGAAAACTTGGCGAAGGCGGCTGCCCAGCTGCACAGGCCATGGATGGCCAAGTGTCCCTGAAGCCAAGGATGGTGAGAAAGGACCTGCAGAAAGTATACAACCGAAGGTTATACTCTCTAACGGTGCAAGAACAAATAAGACCGTCCCAATTGCAGACAGTCCTTCCTAACTTCCGTCTGCCTTTCCAAGCCTCGCAGGACTTCATTTAAAGGCCGTTTAACTGTCATTAAGTTTACTTTAGGTTAGGCCAAATGTCAATGATAAGACGCAAAATGACATTCATTGAACCCTGCAGCTTGGGGCAATTGTCTAAGATCCTTCCTCCCTCAGCTTCGTAATCACGTCGGCAAATTGTTCAGGCAAAGGAACGTCAAACCTCATTAAATCCCTACTGCGTGGATGTTGAAACCCCAAGTGTGCCGCATGAAGCAATTGTCCTCGAATTCCGAATCGATTTTTGGAAGGTCCGTAGACTGGGTCCCCTAAAATCGGATGTTTCAGATAATTCATATGAACGCGAATCTGATGAGTTCTCCCCGTCTCAAGATGCACTTCCAGATAGGTCGCATCCCTAAAACGTTCCAAGACAGTGTAATGAGTCACAGCCGTTTTAGAATGATGCATAACTACGGCCATGCGTTTGCGATCCGCTGGATCTCGTCCAATGGGCGCATCTACAGTACCCGACGGTTCCGCTATCACTCCGTGAACAACCGCTAGATAGTTTCTTTCCATACTATGTGCTTTCAATTGAGCAGCCAGGCTTTGATGGGCATCATCATTTTTGGCCACTACCAGAATCCCTGAAGTATCTTTATCGATACGATGGACGATTCCAGGGCGCAAGACTCCGTTAATACCGGAAAGATTTTGACAATGATACAACAAAGCATTGACAAGAGTTCCTGTCCAGGCACCTGGTGCAGGATGCACTACCATGCCCTGTGCTTTATTAATGACCAAGACATCTTCATCTTCATAAAGGATTTCCAAAGGAATATTTTCCGGTTCAGCCCCAGCTGGGCGCGGAACAGGGATTGTCGCTTTGATCCAATCACCCTCACGAACTTTATAATTTCCTTTTTTAATAAGCCCATTTACTTTAACATGCCCATTGGCAATGAGGTCCTGAACAAAAGACCGGCTTTTTGCCAAAACACTCGTAACTCCAACGTCAAGTCTTAATCCTGCTGAAAGGCCAAATTCCAAAATCTCAAGCTTTTGAGAGCCCGCTGAATCTATGACGTCAAATTCGGGATCTTCCAACTCAGATTCAAATACCTTTTCCACTCTTACACCCTCAACTATTTCTGATTTCTCATGTAGGCATTTATCTTATTCCTGAGTACTTGTTGGCTTTAGCTCATCTTCCTGTTTTTTTCGAGCCTTCTCATCCCAATATAAGCGAAGCATGAGCAGTCCAACTCCGATCACGATCATACTGTCGGCAAAGTTAAAAACATACGGCCAAATCTGGAAGTCGAGATAATCGACAACCCGGCCAATCATCAGACGATCATAGAGATTTCCGAGAGCCCCTCCCCCAATCATCCCAATAGCTAAACGCATCAGAACCTCTTTGTGGGGAATACGGAATTGACCGTAAATTACCCCTCCCACCACCAAAAACGCGGTAACAACAAAAACCCAGGTCTGACCCGCCATCAAGCCGAAGGCCGCTCCTGGGTTAAGAACAAACGTTAAATGAAATACCTTCGGGATGACCTTCAGTGATTCGCCCGGAATAAAATTTGTCTGAATTAATACTTTTAACAAGCGATCGATGACCCATACTCCGATCATTGCCAGCCATACCAACAACCGTTTAACCCCCCTGTTTTTCCTCATCTTAACACAGGGCTTAAACGAGAGCAAATTATTCCTTTTTCCTTTTTAAGTACGACCATGATCCTGACTATAATGGATGGTATTCCCACGGCCTTCCGGTTCTCTCGCTGTCTCAAGGGTTTCAATAAATTGAGCTGCACCAATCACCTCGTCAGAATCCTCATACAGGTCATTGGGATCAGATATATCCCTATTTGTTCCAAGATCCTGCAGGGAATCCGATGTTCCATAGCGGGCCACGGCCTGCCAAGCATCTTCACCATCAAATTCAACTCGGTCCAGTCCATCGTTAAATGTCCGGGAAAACGGACGGTTAAGAAGTTCATCTTCAACAGGTTCCCGGTGTAAAGAATGCTGTTCCTCTCGCTCTTCTTCCTGGCTGCAGCGAGTACAGACCGTAGTGTAGGGCACCAATTCAAGACGTTCATAAGGAATTTCCTGCCCACAGTGCTCGCAAACCCCATAGTCCCCTTTCTCAAAACGCTCTAAGGCAGCGTCAATCGCTTCAATCCTATGCAGCGAACGATCATGATAAGCGATGTCCTGCGAACGTTGATAGACCTCAGTCGCTATATCGGCAGGATGGTTATCCGCCACAGACAGTTCACCTAAAGACTCTCGCATGTCTCCGTTGATGAATTCAGTTGCTGTCTCCATTAGGCTTTGCTTTTCCTCACGCAGAGTTTCAATCAATTTACTATAACGAGACCCTCTAACCATTTCGCCACCCCTTTCAAATTCTTGTTAGACCAAATTGATAATCGGTCTCATATCTAGTACTAGGAATTCTTAAATTAACACAGTCAAAAAACTCAGTTTAATCGCTTAAAGATATCCCAATTCAAAGTTTAATATTAGTGTTCCCATGCGATAACTATTTACGCAAAAAAACTTACCTACATAAATTTCCTGCGCAAAATTGTAAAACTTGTGTAACAGTACGAATCTTAAACAAAAAACTCCTCAGAATATATTTCCATAGAAACTTAAACACGTAATAACCTAGCTTAATCATTTTAAGTCCTCCTTGTTTTACTTTGAGGCTTGATTTTTTGGAGCCTTCAATATTATGATAATCATATAAGTTAAGTGAATTGGGCGACAGCATGCGCCCTATCATTGCCGCTTTGGAAACGTGGGGTTTAGGCTATCTAAAATTAATTAATAAGGTGGAAGAGTCCTAAACTCCAATTTTGTAGCCGAGTTAGATATTATTTGATATACTAAATTTGGGCAGTATCATAAGAACT
Organism: Desulfosporosinus paludis; assembly: GCF_045689965.1. Lineage (NCBI taxonomy): Bacteria > Bacillati > Bacillota > Clostridia > Eubacteriales > Desulfitobacteriaceae > Desulfosporosinus > Desulfosporosinus paludis. The sequence continues at coordinate 3,834,607 of NZ_CP144211.1, read as the reverse complement.
GCACCTTTTGGTAGAACATAGTTATTTAATACTGCCTGTATCCGTTACGGACCGGGACAGAGGGATAAAACGGTTTATATTAAAAGTTCCTTCTGACTGAAGGAACTTTTTTGCATTGTTTTATCACCTCTCCTGAAAAAAGGAGGAGAAACTTATGAAATCAACAAAAGACTTCTTGGAAATGAAAAAGCAAAGAAAAAAGATTGTCATGGTAACCGCCTACGATTATCCATCCGCCAAGCAAGCCGAGCAAACCAATGTGGACATGATTCTTGTCGGTGATTCTCTGGGAAATGTTGTACTTGGCTATGATTCAACCGTCTATGTGACGATGGAAGATATGATTCATCATGCTAAGGCGGTTAAACGTGGGGCTAGTAACACTTTCATAGTCGTTGATATGCCATTTATGAGCTGTCATTTATCTGTCAGGGATACTCTATTAAACGGAGCAAGGCTCATCCAGGAAACTGGTGCTCATGCTGTAAAAGTGGAAGGGGCTGATGAAGTGCTCTTCCACATCGAGGCACTTGTAAAAGCTGGTATCCCTGTTGTATCCCATCTAGGGCTGACTCCACAATCGGTGGGAGTCCTTGGCGGATTTAAAGTTCAGGGAAAGGATGCCGAAGCTGCTAAGAAAATAGTCGAGGATGCAAAACGATGTCAAGAAGCAGGAGCGTTTGCCATAACGCTTGAATGTGTTCCAAAACAGCTTGCTAAGGAAATTTCATCACTACTGTCGATTCCAACAATAGGGATTGGAGCAGGTGTTCATACTGACGGGCAAGTACTCGTATATCATGATATTCTCACTTACGGAGTAGGACGTGTCCCAAAATTCGTAAAGCCCTATGCAAATGTGAATGAACAAATGATTTATGCCTTACAGGCCTATGCGAACGAAGTGAGAAACGAACTTTTTCCTGATGATCAATACAGTTTCACAATGAAAGAAGAAGAATTAAAAACTCTTTATGGAGGTAGGGAATAACTGGCATTTGCTTAATATATTAAGGACATTAAAAAGAGATAATAGGGTATACTAAGGGGTTCCATTTTGGAGTTGAAAAGTTAAATTAACACGCAAAATAGCCACGACTTGGCAGTTTCCATAAGCCAAATCGTGGCCATTCTATTTTAGTAAGGTCAGGCCCTCTTGGATTTTTCTTGTTCTTAATAATTTCAGATACCAATTTGTTTACTAACAATATTGGTATCTTATCTTAGTTCATTTGTAAACTGCATGTAACACTGCAAGTGCTAAAACCGCAAAAATTATAATACTTGAAGCTGGATGCGCCCAGTTGTTTGTACGTCCTAAGCCACTAGCTTTTGGAACCAGAAAATTAGCATCATCTGGGTTATAGTAGAAAAAATATTGGTTGTGCGTTGTTTGGTACTCTTCAACTTCTTCAAATGAGCATTTCTTTTGCCATACAGTACCTAAGATAAAGGATAACGTTATGCGAATAAACAATTTATTTATTTCCCATAGATTACCTCCTGCGTTATCTACTTTCAGAACGCGAATTGAACAAACGGGACAACTATAATATTAAATTCTGCAAGATATAAATTTGGTCTACCTCACAATCCTTTATTTATGCAAAGAAAAATCCCGCAAAGTCTGCAATTGAGCGCTCAACTCTGCGGGTTTTGAATATATTATACCTTAATGACCGTCCCATCTCTAAAGGTAAACTGGATGTCATCATCAACTTAGACCGTGACTTTATCTATAACCGCAATCCAAAGATCCTCGTCAAACTCCGTCAAAGCGGAATCCTGCCGCAACAAAGTCGTAAGGAAGGTCTCCAGTTGTTCCCGCTTGATCCGGCGGGCTTGCCGCTGTTCTTCGATTTTTTCCAGCCTACCCTTAGCCTTTTCGTACCTTGCCTCAAAGCTTGCGTAGCGTAGTTGGTATTCAGCCTGGTCGAATTTTACACGAGCATTTTCCTCAACATACTGACGGGTCAACTCCGTAACCGGCGAACGAATGGTTGAACAAGTGTCTCGCGACCCTCGTAGCATGCCCGAACGAACCTCGTCCTCCTAATCCAAAAGAACTTCCAACTGCATGCCATTAGCCAAACCAAAAGCATTCCCTTCGTCCGTGTCAATGTGCATATCGAGAGCATAATTTGAGCTGACGCGGATAAGAACGTGCTCCAGAATCCCGCCTCTAACGCCCGGGACAACCACCCGAACATGGTCCCCATCGTTTAAGGAGTGTTTCGAAGCATCTTCAGGCGTCATGTGAATATGACGAGCAGCAATGATAACACCTTCGTCCATATGGACTTTCCCCATCGGACCCTCAACATCAAGTCCAGGTGTTCCCTCGATTTTTCCGGAATCACGAACCGGAGGTTTAATCCCTAATTTAAAAGTATCTGTCGCTGCTAGCTCGACTTGAGAAGCCTTTCTAGCCGGACCCAAGACACGAACCCCCGGCATGGAACCCTTCGACCCAACCAAGGTCACAGTTTCTTCACAAGCAAATTGGCCTGGTTGACTCAAGTCTTTCGTTCTGGTCAACGTATGCCCCGCTCCAAAAAGTTCTTCGATATGTTGTTGGGATAAATGGATGTGTCGATTAGAAATACCCACTGTAACCATAAAACTAGCCATTGAACTTATCACCCTCCATAGTCTATTACTAAACGAAATGAACACTCACGGTGTCACCCAAAAACAGTTCGGGTCTAAAGAAATTCCGTTAAGAAATAGTATACTCCATTTCGTACTAAAACGACATAAATTTCGAGAGATAAATTCTTAAGTTAGAATCTTTGCAATCTTTAAATTTGAGAATCTTCTCTTGAAAAAACTACCGCTTTTTCGTCCAATCTTCAGCTAGGTATTTAGAACGTACCTCTTGCATTAAACGTCTCTCCTCGTCCGTTAACTGGCTGGTAGTCAAGGTAATTCCCATAACCGAGCAGAAACCAAGACAAATTTCCCGTTCTAACTCCTCTCTCTCGATGGGTCGGGTCCAAACCTCATCCAAAGCACAAGCTTTTGCCTTAAAACCTTTTAATAAACGTTCCCGCACTCCTTCAGTGGGGAACTTCAGAAGCCGAAAGAGAAGATCGGCATCAAAGTGGAGAAGTATAGACCCATGCTGCAAAAGCATCCCCTCTTTCCGCATCTGAGCACTCCCCACCAATTTGCGCCCATTCACAACAAGTTCATACCAGGAAGGCGCATCAAAACAGGCAGCGGTGCTGGTTGCTTTCGCTACTCCGCCAAGTGACATCTCTGCCGGAATCCCCAGCGCTTGGAATCCCTTGACCAAAGCCTTGCTGATTTTTAAATACGATTCTGTCACGCTCCCCGAGACGTTAGGATCTTGCTCAGGTGCAATAACACTATAGGTCAGCTCGTATTGATGCAGGACCGCCCTCCCCCCGGTTGGCCGACGAACAATGTCAATTCCTTCTGCCTTACAAGCTCCTTCATTAACTTCTTTATCATAACTTTGAGCATAACCCAGTGATAAGGCTGCCGGTTCCCAGCCGTAAAAGCGAAGAACTGGTTGGGGGTCTGCGGCTTGAGCCATAGTCTTTAGTAACGCCTCATCGACAGCCATATTCTCCGAACCTGTAGACACGGCATAGGGCAAGTAGCGCCAAGTTGTCATAGAATCTTCCTCTCAATCTTTTGTAAGTGCCAACTGTTCACGAACTTGCGCCCAGGCCTTTTTAATCTCTTCCTGAGACAAGGGGGTCGGATAATTGTACAAGTCCTCCCCAGGTGTTTCGTTATAATATGGGCGATTGCAGCCTGTACAGCCCGAAGTTTGAAACGGCACTCCTCCTCTTTGCTGCTCGAGCACGGATGCAGAAATCCCATAGCTTATCAACTGACCATTTTCAAACCTAAAGTCTTCAAACCGTGCCAATCGATTCCTAATTAGGTCATGAGCAACCTGGACGCGGCGGTAATGAGTCATCTCAGGTTGGGCTACCTTTTCCATCCTTGTCCCTTTCACCGGGGTAAAAGCGAACAAAGCCACCGTCACTCCCCGATCATATAAGATTTGAAGACAATGGACCATTTCCTCTTCACTTTCCCCTAAACCCACGATAAGATGAGTCGCCATATGACCGGGAAACATTTCGGCGGACTTACAGAGCAAGTCCATCCGTTCCTTCCATGATCCATCTTTGCTTCGGGCGTAGACCCCAGGGGTAGCTGCATCCAAAGCAATGCTGACATGATCAACTCCAAGTTCCAGAAGCTCCTTAACCTCCTCAAGGGTTCGGGGGCCTGCTGAAACACAGATTGGCAATTGGCTTTCATTCTGTACTGTTTTGACCAAACTCTTTACTTCCTCCAACGCCGCCCTATCTTGAACAACTTGGAAACAGATTCGCTGCAAACCGTTGTATGCTTTTGAAGCAGTCAAGCTTTGAAGAAATTCATCTTTGGAAAAATTAGGCCAGCTAACTCGGGAAAGGAGATCTGCCCGAGCCCCACTCTCACGTGCCTGAGCACAAAACGCGCAGTTAAAACGACAACGTTCTCCGACCATTAAGTAAGCAGTGGTTGGCAAGGCATCAACTTTAACCTTTTTTAAGCCTAAGACTTTAGCCGTACCTAAAGAACATCGAATCATAGCGCACAACACTCCTCTCCACGAACGACCCTAAGCCGTAATTCTTCTGCTCTGCGACGCGCCCCTGGGGTCGGCATGACTAAATGATTCAGGCCCATAGCGACGGCAGCTTCGTCCAAAGTCTGGCGATACCTGCCTTTGGGACGCATACATCCCAAAAATAAAGGTATCTTGGGAAAACGGATTCTTGCTAAGGCTAAAAAACGAATAACCTCCTCAACCGGCAGCGGTTGCCTGTCGGCATATCGCGTTTCGGGGGTCGGGATAAAGACATTGAAAACTAAGCCATCAACCTGCATCTCATCGAGAGCCTCCAAAGCTGCTGCTTCTCCGCTCCACTCGCCCCCTTTCAAGCCCAAGGTCAAATGCGGCATAACCGGCACAACTTCACGAAGGGCCAGAAAAACTCGACGGTAATCTTCAGGACCTTGTTCTAACCCATAAACTTCACGAATCGTTTCAGGGTCCGCCACAAAATCAAAAGAAACTACATCTGCCAAGTTCTTTAAAAAAGGGATCTCCCCATTATCTAATAAGCCTACGTGAAAATTCAAACGGACATTCTGCTTAAGATTATGCAGGAATTCCAAATGGTCTAGAAAGGGAACCTTTCCTTCCGGCGTACATCCTCCACTAATCAGCGCGCTGTGAAATGGGTAGTTATTATTAAGCGCTCCATAGATTTGAATCTCCTCAATACTCCGCATTCCCTTAAGATAATGCCCGCCACAGTGGGCACAATTCAGGGCACACGAGCGGCCTGTAAGGGTGATACTCTCAGTTTGAGTTGGATAATCGAAAAATATCACATTCTCAAAATTCTTCTGACGCACTTCCCAAGCCTGACAAATCAGGCTCGAGACATCATACTGTTCCATCTCTTTTTCCTCACTTACTTGGAAAAAAGCCGCCCGAAACGAGCGGCATTTTACAACGTATTTGATATCTGCGTTCTTAATTGCTTTGACTACTTTTTTCGATAACGCAGATCTGGTTTTCGAACTGCGCCCACTTCATCCAAACGGGTGACTAAGGTTGTATGGGGGGCATTCTTAACCATATCTGCATCTTCATGGGCTTCTCCGGCGATTTTAATGAGAACCTGAGCAAATTCATCGAGAGTCTCCACGCTTTCAGTTTCCGTGGGCTCAATCATCATCGCCTCTTCGACAATCATCGGGAAGTAGATCGTCGGCGGGTGATAGCCATAATCCAATAAGCGCTTAGCAATATCCAACGTATGCACGCCTGTGGACTTTAAAGTCTTCGGCGTAATCACAAATTCATGCTTGCAAACTCGATCGAAGGGGAGGAAATAATGCTCTTTTAGAACATGCATTAAATAATTGGCATTGAGTACAGCATTTTCCGATGCTGTCTTTAACCCTTCTCCGCCTAAGCCGCGGATATAGGCATAAGCTTTAACCAAGACGGAAAAATTGGCATAAAATGAGCGAACCCGGCCAATTGAGTGGGGTAAATTATCCTCTAATTTGAAGGTCCCATCGTCACCTTGAACCACAATCGGTTTAGGCAGGAAGGGAAGGAGGAACTCCTTGACTCCTACAGGACCGGCGCCCGGTCCTCCTCCTCCGTGAGGCGTGGAGAAGGTTTTATGCAAATTAAGGTGAACTACATCAAAACCCATGTCGCCAGGGCGAGCTATGCCCATAATTGCGTTCGTGTTCGCCCCGTCATAGTACAATAATCCACCGACATCATGAACCAACCGTGTGATTTCTAAGATATTTTCATCGAAGAGGCCGACCGTGTTCGGGTTGGTTAACATCAGTGCAGCTACCTCATCGTTGACAACCTTCCTTAAGGCTTCCAAATCCACTCCGCCGCGCTCCGTTGAAGGAACCTGAATAATATCATAACCCACCATGGCTGCAGTCGCTGGGTTTGTTCCATGAGCTGAATCCGGAACGATGACTTTTGTTCGTTTCGTGTCATTGCGGTGCTGATGATACGCTTTAATAATCAGCATCCCCGTCATTTCTCCATGAGCGCCGGCGGCGGGCTGAAGCGTAAATCCATCCATTCCTGCCAGTTCGCAGAGATCTTCCTGAAGCTCGGCCATGAGCTGCAAAGCTCCTTGAGTCAAGGCCTCCGGCTGATAAGGATGGATGGAAGAAAAGCCAGGCAAGCGTGCCAATGTTTCATTAACTTTAGGATTATACTTCATTGTACATGATCCTAAAGGATAAAATCCAGTATCCACTCCATGATTAAAGGTAGAAAGTCGGGTAAAATGGCGAACAACATCGATTTCGGATAATTCCGGGAGCTGAGGTTCTTGCTGGGTAAGCATATGCTCGGGAATCAGCATTTCTACAGGGATTTCTGGAACACCACATTTCGGCAGACTTACCGCATTGCGGCCACTGGCACTGAGTTCAAAAATCAGCGGTTCTAATGATTTCATTGGATTTCCCCCAATCTGGCCACAAGCCGGTCAATCTCTGCTTTACACTTGGTCTCAGTTACACAGAAAAGAAGATGATGGTCTAGTTCAGGGTAGAACCTTGCCAAATCAAGTCCGCCAATGATTCGATCTTTGAGAAGCGACTCATTAATCTTCGCTGGTTCAATGGTTGTCTTAACCACAAACTCATGGAAGAAAGGTTGCTGAAACGCTAAACTCATTCCGGGGACTTTGGCAATCTCCCTGGCTGCATAGTGAGCGTTTTGTAAATTTAGATAGGCTAATTCTGTCAGCCCTGTTTTCCCTAAGGCACTTAAATGCATCGTAAACGCTAAAGCGCAGAGAGCTTCATTCGAACAAATATTGGAAGTGGCTTTTTCCCTTCGAATATGCTGTTCGCGGGCTTGCAGCGTTAAAACATACCCTTTTTTACCGTTTTTATCGGTCGTTGCGCCGACAATCCTTCCCGGCATTCTTCGAACATACTTATCCCGACAAGCCAGGAACCCTAAATACGGGCCTCCGAAATTAAGAGGATTCCCAAAGGCTTGACCTTCACCGACGACTATATCTGCACCACATTCTCCTGGAGTCTTTAACAGCCCTAAAGACACCGGATTAACAGACATCACCATGAGAGCTCCCTTGGCATGGGCAGCCAATGTGATTTCTTCCGCTTCTCCGATATTGCCAAAGAAATTTGGAGTTTGAACAAGTACCCCTGCAATACCCTCTTGGAGCTTAGCCTCTAAAGCCGCCATATCAGTTACTCCGTCCTTAGAGGGGATTTCGATAAGTTCTACCCCTCTGGGAGGCAAATAAGTTTTGAGAACATCACGATATTCCGGATGTACAGTCTGCATCACGAGTACTTTATTCCGACGTGTGGCATCGCAGGCCATGAGGGCCGCCTCTGCTAAAGCAGAAGCCCCATCATACATCGAGGCATTGGCCACATCCATCCCCGTTAATTCACAGACCAGAGTCTGGTATTCGTAGATCGCTTGAAGAGTCCCTTGACTGATTTCAGGCTGATAAGGGGTATACGCTGTATAAAATTCTGAGCGCAGCAACAACTGATCCACGAAACTCGGGATATAATGTTCATAAGCCCCTGCGCCTAAAAAAGAAATGTACTCTTCAACGGTCTTATTCTGATCTGCCAACCTTTTGACATGTTTGACGAGTTCTTGTTCGGACATTCCGCCTCGAATGTCCAGCGGTCGATTTAAGCGGACTTCTTGGGGCACATCTGCAAAAAGATCTTCGACGGACTTAACCCCGATACGGGCTAAGAGGCGCTCTTTTTGGCTGTCCGTATTCGGTACGAAGTTCATTCTAATGTTCCTCCTCTGCCAGAAACTCCTCATATTCGGCAGCTGTCATCAAGGAATCTAGAGGCGACAAATCCTCCGCTTCAACTTTTATTAGCCAACCCTCACCATAAGGATCGCTGTTCAGCAAATCAGGTGAATCCATCAGCGCAGTGTTTACTTCTACGACCTTGCCGCTCACAGAAGCCGTAATATCCGAGACCGCTTTAACAGATTCAACAGTTCCGTAAGATTCTCCCGCAGTAACGGTCGCTCCTTCCTCCGGAAGCTCAACAAAAACAACATCTCCGAGGCTTTCTTGAGCATGATCAGTGATTCCAAAGGTCACTATGTTCCCGTCCACCTTGGTATACTCATGCTCTTTGTTATACTTTAATTCTACTGGATTCATGATATCATCCTCCTCAAATTTTTATTATTTTACCCTACGAGACTATAAGACATCCTGTTGCTTTAGCTCCGCTTATAAAATAGGCTAGGGATGATCTTGGCCTGAACAGCCTTTCCCCGAATCATGACGTCCAGCTCTTGGCCCAAAACCGCGATATCCGCTCGAACAAGGCCAAGGGCAATATTCTTATCCAAGGTTGGTGAGAAAGAACCTGAGGTGACGAACCCAATCTCCTGACCATCTTTTTGCAAAGGATAATGGGAACGAGCAATTCCTCGTCCGATCATCTCTAGACCTACAAGTTTTCTTGGGATACCTTGCTCTTTTTGCTTTAGAAGAGCGTCCTTCCCAATAAAATCCGATTTATCAAGCTTGACAAAAATACCCAACCCAGCTTCCAGCGGAGTAATAGCTGCCCCTAATTCATTGCCATAGAGCGGAAGTCTAGCTTCAAACCTCAACGTATCACGAGCGCCAAGTCCAATGGGCTGAATCCCTTCTGCAGAACCGATCTCCAGAATCTTCCGCCAGAGTTGTCGTCCATACTGGGGTGAAACGTAAATTTCAAAGCCGTCTTCTCCAGTATACCCAGTACGGGAAATGAGACTCTCTACACCATCAATCTCTCCATAAGTAAACGTATAGTATTTTAGACTCTTCAAATCAACCCTTGTCAGCTGCTGCAATATTTTTTCCGCTTGCGGCCCCTGTAAAGCAAGCTGGGCATATTGGTCCGAGATATTCTCTACAGAAACCTCAAAACTTTTAACCTGCTCAAGCATCCAGGCAAAGTCTTTCTCCGTATTTGACGCATTCACGACGAGCAGGAAATGGTCTGGGTCATGCCGATAAACCAGCAGATCGTCGACAATTCCACCATCCGGATAACACATAGGAGAATAGAGGATTTTTCCGTTCTCCAGCTTACTTGCATCGTTTGTAATCAGCATCTGGACAAAGGCTAGGGCATCTTTACCCCGAACATCGATCTCACCCATATGTGACACATCAAAAAGCCCGGCATTTCTTCGCACCGCATGATGTTCTTCGATCACCCCGGTATACTGCACAGGCATTTCCCAGCCGCCAAAATCAATTAATTTAGCCTTAGCTGCTTGATGTTCCTCATAAAGTGGCGTTCGCCTCAGTTCCACCATCTTGGCACCTCCTCAATTCTTTTACATCGATTAGTATTTCCCTAAAACTGAAACAAACCCTCCCATGCAAAGGAAACTTAGCGGCTTCAGGGACACTTGGCCGTCCATGGCCAGCGCCGCCTCAGTGCGCTTATACTGTGGAAAGTATTTTAATGAAGCTACTTTCCGACAATATAAAAAAGGACAGAGAAGATGCACCTTCGCACCTTCTCTGTCCTTGAACCTGAGAGATTCGCCGTTTCCGGCTTCCCCTTTGGTGTTCCCTTTGAGAGAAACTCTCCAGAGTACCGTCTACTAGCCGTACCTTTGCCTGAGAGTTTCCCCCCTTGAGAAGCGACTTCAAAAGGTTTTCTCCTTCGGCGTCTGGAATACCAGATCTCTCCTGCTAGTATCATCCGATAGATATAACTATTGTTGTTTACTATACTATGCCTTTTTCCCCAATTAGTCTATACCCTTTTCAAGTGTTTGACTGATTTTTTTCAATTTTATATTACTTAATTCGACAAGCCATACTAAGTTCATCCAGCTGATCTGCTATTTGGCAAATTGTTCAATAACCGAACTACAACGCGGGCAAATTGTCGGGTGGTTCTCATTTTTTCCGACTTCCTCATGAAACATCCAACATCGTTCGCATTTTTGACCCTTTGCCGGCTGTACCAGGATCCCCAGGCCTTCGTGAACTTCAGCTTCTTGTACACCTTCAGGCCTTTTTTCAAGAGGTTCGTGAACTGTCAGCTCAGAGACAATGAAAATTTCTGCGAGATTCGGAACTTTTTGCAGGAAAGCATACTGCTCTGCCGTGGGATAAAAACTCACATGAGCGGTCAATGTATGATTAATCGTCTTTTCCTGACGTGCTTTTTCCAACACTTTGGAAACGTCTGTCCGCAATTCGAGGATCTGATCCCAAAGATCGGCTAATCTCTCGTCCATCCACTCTGGATTGACCTTAGGCATTTCGCCCATTTGAACATTCTCTTCCGCCTTTTCACCAGGAATGTACGGCCAGATTTCTTCTGTCATGAACGATAAAATTGGCGCTAAGAGACGCACAAGAGCATTCAATACTTCGTACAACACCGTTTGGGCGGAACGGCGAAGCAAGGAGTTTTTCCCTTCCACATAGAGTCTGTCTTTGACGATATCAAGATAAATAGCACTTAACTCGATGGTACAGAAATTATGAATCGTGTGATAGACCCAGTGGAACTCATAGGAATCATAGCCTAATAACACTCTTTCGATGACCTTCGAAAGCTTAAGCAAAGCCCAACGATCAATCTCTTGAAGCTCCTGATAGCTTACCTTGTCTTTCTCTGGGTTAAAATCATTCAAGTTGCTCAACAAGAAACGAAGTGTATTGCGGATTTTGCGATAGGCTTCGGACATTTGCTTCATAATACGCGGAGAAGCCGCCACATCGTTCTTATAATCGACAGAGCTGACCCACAGGCGAAGAATATCCGCTCCTAATTCTTGAACAACTTTAAGTGGGTCCACTCCATTGCCCAAGGATTTGGACATTTTGCGGCCTTGCTCATCAACGACAAACCCATGTGTCAAGACATTCCGATAAGGAGCCTGACCAAAAGCAGCTACTGCCGTGGAAAGAGAGGAGTTAAACCAACCGCGATGTTGGTCTGAGCCTTCTAAATAGAGGTCTGCTGGCCAGGCCAATGCTTCACGTTGTTTCAATACGCCGGCATGACTCGTTCCCGAATCAAACCAAACATCCATAATATCCAGCTCTTTACGGAATTTTGCACCTCCGCAGGAACAGGCAATTCCTTCAGGCAACAATTTTTCCGCATCGTGCGCAAACCAAGAATCTGAACCTTCACGCCGGAATATATCTTGAACTTTAGCAATAGTTTGTTCATTGACCAAGACCTTGCCGCAGTCCTCACAATAGAAAATGGGAATCGGAACGCCCCAAGTTCTTTGCCTCGAAATACACCAGTCCCCTCGATCCGCAATCATGTTGAAAATCCGATCTCTGCCCCAGGAAGGAATCCAGTGTACTTTCTCAATCTCTTCCAAGGCCGCCTGGCGAAATCCATCGATTGAGGCAAACCATTGTTCTGTCGCTCGGAAAATAATCGGACTCTTACATCTCCAGCAATGGGGGTAACTATGTTCTATCGTTTCCTCAAGTACAAGGTCCCTTGTCTTCTTGAGATCTTCCACGATCACAGGATTTGCTTTATCAGTTTTAAGACCTGTATACGCTCCCGCTTCGGCGGTGAATTTTCCTCGATGGTCAACTGGGCATAGTACGTCCAACCCATATTTTTTTCCGACCAAGAAGTCGTCTTCCCCATGCCCAGGTGCCGTGTGGACGCAGCCTGTACCGGCTTCCAAGGTCACATGTTCTCCGCAAATTATCACAGAGTCCCGATCCATGAGGGGATTCCGGCACATTACTCCTTCCAGTTCTCTGCCTGCAAAAGTCTTTTCAACGGGAAGCTCTAGCTTCCACAGGGCACGCAGAGATTCGAGCATCCCCTCTGCCACAACCCAATGTTCCTTCTCCACAGTGACAACAACATAGTTTAATTCCGGATGGACACTGATCGCAAGATTAGCAGGTAGTGTCCATGGGGTTGTGGTCCAAATCACTACATAGGAATTTTCTTCCGTAAGGACATTCAAACCATTCTTAACGGCAAATTTAACGTAAATAGCTGTCGCCGGCTTATTAGCATATTCAATCTCTGCCTCTGCTAAAGCTGTTTCACAAGAAGGGCACCAATAAACAGGCTTCAGGCCTTTATAAATGTAGCCCTTCGTCGTCATTTTTCCAAAAATCCCGATCTGTGCAGCCTCATAGTCTTTTTGCAGGGTTAGATAGGGATGTTCCCAATCTCCGCGGACACCCAATCGTTTGAATTGCTCACGTTGTATGCCAACATATTTCTCTGCGTAAGCCTTACATTGTTGTCGAAATTCGAGCGGTGACACGGCATGACGGTTGACGCCCAGTTTTTTAATCACCTGCTGTTCGATTGGCAGGCCATGGGTATCCCACCCTGGTACATAAGGGGCATCATAGTTCATCATGGTTTTATATTTTACGATAATATCCTTTAGGACTTTGTTTATAGCATGCCCCAGGTGTATATCCCCATTAGCGTAAGGCGGCCCATCATGAAGAATAAATTTAGGGCGTCCGGCACGCGCTTGCTGTACTTTTTCATATAGTTTTTGTTCTTCCCAAGATTTTAGAATTTCCGGTTCTCTTTGGGGAAGGTTTCCCCGCATTGGAAAGTCCGTCTCCGGCAGATTTAAGGTTTCACGATAGTCCATAAATACTTCCTCCTTATTAATCTCAAAGCCAACAGATGTCAAGACTACCCTAAATAACTAAAATCCCGCCCCTCCTATAAAGGGACGAGATCACTCGCATACCACCCTTGTCGCTTTCTACAGCCACTCGGAAGTCTTTTAACGGTGACCAACCGAAAGAAACTTACGAAAAAGTTCAGTTCTCCACTCCAAGGGGATTTTCTTTGTCGTTTCCTCACGGGCTTACACCAGTTCCCGTTCGCTGTTGAGGGAGCTAGACAAAAACAGTCCTTGTCAACGCTTTCATCCATTATTATTTCGTAACACTATATAAATTAGTCCTTTAAAATAACCTTGCGCAAAATCGTTACTAATTTCGCTTTCCCTTCCGACTCTATGGGATCCACCATCCAAAGACACAAAAAAGAGATTTTCTGTCTTCTCCATTCTTGAACCAACGGCTCCATTTGTTCTTTTGAGAGGTATAAATGTGTTGACTCTTGAGCAGGTGTTAAGCTGACCACAACACAACGTTGCTCGATGTCATCCATAACCTGAAACGCACGATCGAGCAAATCATCACTCCCGGTCATCAGAACATCTCCTGGTCGAAAATGATGACTCGCTTCGGCAAGCCCAACACAAAAGATTTTCATATCTTTGGCTTCTAAAGGGAAATCATCGAGGGTTGGTAAAAGCTGAATCTCTTGTCCTCCTACTTTCCCAATAAAAATCTGTTTCTCATCCTCGTGCAAGCCAAATCCTTGAATGAGAAAGTCAGAAGATATTTCGCTAATTAATCTATTCATTGGTGACAATCCTTCTCTTTCAAAGTTCTCTTTAGAACATTTTACCACGAAACCGGAGGCGTTCGCAACAACTGACGACTCCAGACCCCTAGGCTATCCCTTCATTTCGCTCTTGCATTGTTTCCAAATCAAGATGGGAGAGTAAAAAGGATTTTAGTTGCGTTCGAATCAGGTCACGCTTTCTGATTAGATCTTGAATTTCTCCTTGTATTTCTTCCCATTTTTGCTGAGCTTCAGACACTTCTTCTAACTTTTTCTGTTCGGCTTCCCTCAGCAAAAGTTCGGCCTCATGGCGAGCGGTTTGTTTCACTTCTTCTGCCGTTTGCTGCGCTAAAATCAAGGTCTGTTGCAGAGTATTCTCAATTTGACGAAAATGATTGATCTCAGCTTCTAACGCCTTGTTCTTTTCGCGCAGTTCAAAATTCTCTGAATAAGCGGACTCAAATTCTTGACTTACAGTTTCCAAAAACTTCTCCACTTCCCCGCATTGATACCCCCGAATTCCTTTGCTGAATTCCTTATTGCGTATATCAAGAGGAGTCATTTGCATTATAGTTCCCTCCTAACGGCGTTGTGACTTATAAAGTACGATTTGCCAAGCTATTCGTTCCTTGCGGGTCGAAATGCACTCTAAAAGCTTAATCCGTCCATAACCTCGGCAAGAAATTGTTTCCCCAGGCTGTAGTTTGATATCTGCTTTGCTAACTGCAAGGCCCTCACGCCGCACCTTACCTTGTACTATCCATTCCTGAGCCGATGCCCTTGAAACACCAAAAGCATGAGCGAGCAAGGCATCTAAGCGCGATGAGCTTACGGTGACTCTTTTCTGTTCTCCTAAATCTGGCTGGATATCCGGCGTTTCAGGACAAATTGATACTTCGACTTTTTCCTTTCCTGCCAATCTCCATTGATTTATTAAAAACAAAGCAACCTCGGCCGATATCGCAAGATATTGTCCATCCTGGCCAACCCGAATATCCCCCAGCACATCCCGCCTAAAGCCGAGGCCAATAAGAGATCCTAAAATCTGACGGTGTTCCAATTGGGCACGGGG
This sequence comes from Desulfosporosinus paludis, assembly GCF_045689965.1. NCBI lineage: Bacteria > Bacillati > Bacillota > Clostridia > Eubacteriales > Desulfitobacteriaceae > Desulfosporosinus > Desulfosporosinus paludis. Next base: position 3,819,522 of record NZ_CP144211.1, on the reverse strand, counting down.
GTCTAACGGTCGAATTCTAAGAATCTCCAGATTTGCATCTTGAGGGCTTAAACTTGCTCCCCTAGGACCTATTATAATCCGAACGCGTTCTGCGTCTGGAAACCCACCTTCGGCTAAAAAGGCCAGTTGCTCCTTACGCAGAATTGCTTCCGCCCAATCTCGCATCGCAAAACTCAAAAAAGAAGTGACCTGTTTAGAGTCTTCCCTGAGCACCGCATCAACTTGGTCTAGAAGATGAGCAGCTTCCAAACGCACTTCTTTCTCGCTCCAATACCCAAGCACACTGCGATCTGCAGAACGTTTCATTTAGTAAAAAAGCCTCACAATCAGCGATTGAATTAAGTTCAGCACAATAATAGCGATCAGAGGAGAAAAATCCAACCCCATGGTCGCACCGCTTATTTGGAAACGTCGAAAGGGCTTTAATAGAGGATCTGTCACATCATAAAGGATAGTAATGAGTTGGTTTGGTTTTAATTGCGGAACAAATGACAGGAAGGTTCGAATAATGATCGCAAAAATAAGGATTGTTATTACCTTATCAATAATTTGAGCGATTAAAGAAATCAAATTGGAATCCCTCCTATTTTGGCCAGAACAGACCTTTAACTTTCAGCTCATCGCGCATCTCCCCAGAAATGTCCACGTTATTAGGCACAAATAGGAAGATCCCATTTCCAACTTTTTGCATGTTCCCATTCAAGGCATAAGTTGTCCCACTGATAAAATCGACAATACGTTTCGCTAGAAGTTTCTCAGCGTTCTCCAGGTTAACAATCACCGGTCGGCGAGATTTTAATTGATCTGCAATGTTTTGGGCTTCTTCAAACGTATTAGGTTCCATCACGACTACTCGCATTTGCTTTTGAGTATGGATACTAACAACGGGTGCATTCTTGCGGCTGGTACGTACCTCTTCTTGAGCAACTTTTTCTTTTTCAGTTTCCTCAAAAATCTCTTCTTCAGGTTCCTCATCAGCAAATCCCATTATACCAATCATCTTGTCAATCAATTTTGCCATGGTTTGTCCCTCCCTTTTTAGGTTAGCCAGTTTCACTTAGAGTTAAAGCCTTTCGCCTCACGTTCACCAAAAATCTGACGTCCCACACGGACAAGAGTTGCTCCTTCTTCAATTGCCGCTTCAAAATCTCGGCTCATACCCATTGAGAGCTCCTGTAAATCTACGCCCGTCCATTTTTGTGATTGCAAAGAATCCCGAAGCTTCCGTAGCTGACGGAAAAACTCCCGCGTTTCTTGCAAACTAGCTTCTAGGGCACCAATGGTCATGAACCCCTGAACACGAACATTCGGATAATCCCCGATAGAGTTCAAAAAATCCGGGACTTCCTCCGGAGCCAACCCTGCTTTAGAGCTATCACCTGCGATATTGACTTGGACTAATGTTGCCCAAGTCAGGCCCCGCCTCTGCCCCTGCTCGTTCAGTGTTTCTAAGAGCGAAAAACGATCCAAAGAATGGATCAAGGCAACCCTTTCATTTAAATATTTGACTTTGTTAGTCTGTAACCTGCCAACAATATGCCATTCACAATCGCTGGGCAGAAGCGGATTTTTCTCCATCCATTCTTGAACTCGGTTTTCAGCGAATGCCCGTTGGCCAGTCAGATAAGCCTCATGCAAATTTAAAACCGGCTGGGTCTTAGAAACTGCCAGTAGCCGAACAGTGTCTTTATCCCTATTACTCCGCTCAACAGCCCGTAGAATTCGCCCACGGACTTCAATTAAACGTTGCTGAATACCCAAATCTGCCATATTCTGAATATCCCCTTCGCAAAGAATTCTACGCCCTTTCCTCCGTTTCCTGCTTCTTAAGCCTTATCCTAGATATTTTTTACCTTGGCGATTAACCCTTCAAGCCCATCTTGGGGATTTGTCACAACAGGAATACCACTAGGCAAATTGTCAACACAAGCTTGTTGGTCATCTTCGTCCAGCACTTTGACCTTTTTAAAATGAACAACACCTTCAGTGGAAACAAAGACCCCCAATTCTTCCCCTTGTGTCCAAAGTGCACTCTTAGGTACGAGAACTCCACTGGTCTGGGGAGAATAGCTCCAGGTCACTTCCTGATGTCTGTTAGACGCCGAACCATCGACATAATGAGGAAATTGAACAACAACTCCCATAGGGTTTTCGGATTTGCGCATAATTTTAGCATTCATAGTCTGATTTCCTACCGTCAACCGCAGTGTTTTTCCGACCGTGAGATCATCAAGGCTCTGTAACTGAAGGAAGGCCATTGTCGGCATAAGATTGTTGACAATTTTCCCCACAACCTCCCCCTCCTGTACTGCTTGTCCGGTATTTTTAACAACGGAAGTCTGAGCAATCAATTTTTGCAGGTCCATAGACATTAAGTTATCACTCGTCATGATCGTCTCCAACCCATCGCTTTGATGAAAGAATAGACCACCCATACCGGCTGTAATGGCCATGTTCGCTGCGGAACCCTGCTTCGTTCCAGGTGCAGCTCCATTTTGTTGCAGTGCAGCGAGAGTTTCTCCCCGTCGAAAACGCTGGCCGTCATTCCCAATAAATTGAATCGTTCCAGAGAAGGGAGCAATAACTGGCAACTCCTGATTGGCATACGTTGCGGGGATCTTTCGTTCATGAGTGATTGTTCCGGTCTGGGCTACTGCAAATTTGATATCTTTAGCCGCAAAGTTCGATCGATAAGACCAAACGACTCCCCCAACCAAGATAAGAAATAACCCCCCCCAAAACCAATATCTCTTTGGTTTTGTTTTTTGTTTCTTTTTCTCCATGTCACCCTCCCTGGTTCACCATTCTCTTTCTCAACCCCTCTATTCCAAAAACTATAGGGCAAATATCCGCTATTTTGCCCTAGGCAAGTTGCATTTAAAAACAGTTCCAATTCCAAGCTGGGATGTTACGTTGATAGTCCCTCCGACTCCTTCTATCATATGCTTAACAATACTTAGCCCCAGCCCTGTCCCTCCCTGTTCCCGTGATCGGGCTTTATCCACGCGGTAAAACCTCTCAAAAATCCTTGGCAGCATTTCTTCAGGGATACCACAACCGGTATCTCCGAATTCTAACTGAAGGTGCTCTTGGAGAATTTGCGCTCTTAACCAAACCCGTCCTTCAGTCGTATATTTTACAGCATTCTCTAAAAGATTTAAGAGGAGTTGACTTAATAAATCTTCACCCATCGATAGCGGTGGCAAATTGTCCGGAAGAGTAACTTCCACTTCAATTCCTTTAATCTGAGCGAAGCTGAGAATTACAGGCTTTATTTTTTCATAGGCTTCCTGAAGATAACTAATTTTACCGGAACCCAATCCCCCCCTGCTCTCTCGTCCCTCGAAATGAGCTAACGTCAATAGATCCTCAATCAGACGTTGCAAACGCAAAGTCTCAGCCTGAATAATCTTTAAGAAACGCTCACGCAGAGAGGGAACATCTGCTGCACCATCAAGAAGTGTCTCCACAAATCCCTTTATAGATGTCAGAGGAGTCCTCAATTCATGAGAAACATTAGCAACAAATTCTGTACGCATTTGTTCCAGACGGCGCAATTCTGTTACATCGTGGATGACAATAACGGCCCCTCGCGGCTGACCGTATTCACTCACGATCGGATTAACTTGGCTTTGAATCGTCTTTTGACCAAAGCGTGTTTCTCGAGTCACCGATGGTTCTCCTGAAAGCACTTTACGAATCAAATGTTCTAATTCGGAGTCACACGTTAGCTCAAGTAAGTATTTCAACTTACGATCCGTCTCATGGCGTTCAAAAATCCTATTAGCTGCAGCATTTACTAAGACAACCCGACCCACTTGATCGACTGCCACAACTCCTTCTTGCATTCCTGCTAAAATTGCCTCCATTTTGTGAGCTTCTTGTGTCCCATTTTGCACGATCATCTCCACATGCCTTAAAAGACCATTGAGTTCGGTCGTAAATTCTCCAATTTCATCGGTTGAATCTGAGAAATCGATTCGTTCATAATCTCCTCTGGCAATGCGTTGAGTGGCCAAATGAAGTTTTTCCAACCGTCTGGACAAATACCCAGAATAGGCATAAACCGCTCCTGCCGGAAGACAGAGGGCGAGAAATACCACTTTAAAGTTTACTTGTTGGGCTGCAGAACCTAACCTCACATTTTCTCCCACCCAAAACAAAAGCAAGGACAGTCCTGCCATAACAATAAAGAGTCCGGTTAAGCGCCATTTTATACTCATACGTTTAACCTTTAAAGCGATAGCCAATTCCGCGTAGGGTTTCAATGTACTCTGGATTCGAGGGATCTTGCTCTATCTTAAGACGCAAATGCCGCACATGCACATCAACTGTACGGGTATCTCCATGATATTCATATCCCCAAATTCGTTCCAGAAGCTCGTCCCTGGAGTAAACTTTCCCCGGATGGGCAGCAAAGATCCGCAAAAGTTCAAATTCTTTGGGCGTTAGCTCCGTTTCCTCCCCCCGAATCAAAACGCGAAAACCATTAATGTCAATACGCAGGTCTCTGCGTACGATCATGGCATCAGAGTCTTCCTGGATGTTTAGACGGCGTAAACGAGCTTTGATTCGTGCCAACAATTCTCGCGGACTGAACGGCTTTGTCATATAATCATCTGCGCCAAGCTCTAAACCTAAAACTTTGTCAATTTCCTCACCTTTCGCAGTTAACATGATAATCGGTATTTGCTGATATTTTGGATTTAAGCGCAGCCTTCGGCAAACTTCTAACCCGTCCATTACCGGCAGCATAACATCGAGAACGAGCAAATCCGGTTGTTCCTTCTCGATACTGGCTAAGGCATCAGGTCCATCTTTCGCCACTCGAACCCGATATCCTTCTTTTTCCAAATTAAATTTTAAAAGTTCTTGAATTGGTTCTTCATCGTCCACTACTAAAATTGTTGCCACCTAATCCACCCCCTAATCGAGGCACAAGGTCCGAATATTTCGTACCTCTCGATAACTTTTAAACTCTTACCCCTACGCATGCGTCATACCTCATTCTTGTTGCGAATGCCTCACATCTTAAGGCCTCGTGCTTCGCATTCTGATCCACCCTGCCATTCGTCCAGTTCGTGCGCCATCACGCCGGTGTGAAAAAAAACTCTCCGGGTTATCCTTTGTACAAACAGCTGCCATAGAAATGTTTTCCCTACGGACCCCTTTTTCTATCAGCACATTTTTATTGGCCTCCCATAAATCCAGTTGATAGTGTCCGTTGGACAGTGAGTGTAAAAATGGGGTCTCACCAAAGTTAGAACGAAACTGGCAAGCCACATGCTCATCGACCGTATAACAACAGGGCCCAATACTTGGTCCAATCGCAACCCAAACATTCTCAGCGCACCCTCCAAGCTCTGCAAAGCGTTCCAAAACTCCTAGTCCTATTTTTTGTACGGTTCCTTTCCACCCTGCATGAGCAATTCCAACTGCCTTAATATCTGGAGCATAGAAAAAGAGGGGAACGCAATCCGCATAAAACATCATTAGGCCAACTGAGCCTTGGGTAACGAAACCATCGACAGCAGGAATAACCGACTCTAATTCACGAACCCCTCGGCCTCTATCCCTTTCATGAATCCAAACGACGTTTGCTCCATGTACTTGTTCTCCAACGACAGCCTCAGGCCACGGAACACCCCAAGCCTCCAGCCAACGCTTCCTGTTTTCCACAACGGCTATCGGATCATCACCAACATGAAGCCCTAAATTAAGTGCTTCGTACGGAGCGTCACTGACACCCCCCTTTCTTGTCGAGAAACCCATGTCAATTCCTTCTTCAAGCCATTTCGAAATCGTCAGATAGCTCAGATCCCCCTTAGCTCGCCAATTCCAGTTCATTCCTCCGACTCCTTTAATTTCTTTTAAATATACCATTTAATAACCCTAAGAACAAACCTGCCATTAGTCCTACTGGGATTAATAAATAAAGCATAAGCTCATGTTCTTCAAGAAGCATGAACTTATGCCTATTGGTAACTTAAGATACACTTACCGACGATCCTCATTTTCAGAATGAAATTCCGGCAAATCGTTGGCGTCTACTAAAATAACATCCACGCCGATTTTCTTCACGCGATCCCAGGGAATGATAAAATCCTCCGGCCTGCCCCCGCCGAAAAGTCCCCAACTGCTTCGTGTCGGCCCCGGCACAACCATACCTTTGACCATACCCTTTTCAAGATCCAAGTCAAGATCTTTTATCGGCCCTAATCGTCGGCCATCTTTTACATTGACAACATCCAATAAGCGTAAATCGGAGATTCGCATAGTCAGACCCCCCTATCGAGGTTCGATGTTCGAAGTTCGGGATACGAGTTTGGATTTAAATTTGGGCTACCCCCGGATCTTCGGTTATGTCATCTATGTCATCATATGAGGGAAGGTCTCAGAATAGCCTATAATTTATAATTTTTGGCATGTATAACGTCGCAAATATCGTACACTTTATTATAATGCCTCTGTATTGAAGCACCTGCTTTCATTATGCATCATAAGTTTCACAATGCTTTCGGCTAGACATACTTGCGCATATGCTGCATGGCAGCCTTCTCCAGGCGAGAAACTTGGGCTTGCGATATACCTATCTCATCGGCAACTTCCATCTGGGTTTTACCATTGAAAAACCTTAAAGACAAAATTAGTTTTTCCCGCTCGCTCAGACGCCGAAGCGCTTCACGAACTGCAAGACCCTCAACCCATCCCGTGTCAGATTGCTTATCATCGCCTATTTGATCCATGACAAAGATTGGGTCCCCTCCATCATGATAAATTGGTTCGAACAAAGAAATAGGTTCTTGTATAGCATCCAAGGCAAAAATAACGTCTTCTCGGGGAAGAGAGAGCTTACCAGCGATCTCTGAGACAGTTGGTTCCCGTGAACATTCACATACTAACTGATCTCTTACCTGTAGGGCCTTATAGGCGATGTCTCTCAGCGAGCGACTCACCCTAATGGGATTATTGTCCCGTAAATAACGGCGGATTTCTCCAATGATCATAGGCACAGCATAGGTTGAAAACTTAACGTTTTGACCAAGATCAAAGTTGTCTATCGCCTTCATCAGCCCAATACACCCGACCTGGAACAGATCATCAACATACTCTCCTCGATTCGTGAACCTCTGAATAACACTGAGAACAAGGCGGAGATTTCCATGAATCAATTTGTCCCTTGCACTGCGGTCTCCAGCTTGATAAATCACAAACAGTTCTTTCATTTTCGCACTGGATAACACAGGTAACTTCGAGGTGTTCACGCCACAGATCTCAACTTTATTTAATGCCAAATTAAGAGCACCTCCCCAGCCAATTCTGTTGAGAAGTATGCCCGCTCAGACTTTTACTTATTCCAAACGACAAAATTCTTTGCGTAATCTGCGAATTATTCTTTTTTCTAGTCGAGAAATGTAGGATTGTGAGATTCCAAGTCGATCCGCGACCTCTTTTTGGGTCTTCTCGACTCCGTTATCTAAACCAAATCTCAACTCCATAATGACCTTTTCTCGATTCGTTAACCTTCCCATAGCCAAATGCAACAATTGACGATCGACTTGTTCTTCAATTGGTTTGGAGATGACATCGTTTTCCGTGCCTAAAACATCCGATAGCAACAACTCATTGCCATCCCAATCAATATTAAGCGGCTCGTCAAAGGATACCTCGGAGCGAGTCTTGTTATTGCGTCTAAGATACATCAAGATCTCATTTTCAATACAGCGGGAAGCATAGGTTGCTAATTTTATCTTTTTTTGAGGATCAAAGGTATTGACTGCCTTGATTAACCCAATCGTTCCAATAGACACAAGATCTTCAATCCCGATCCCCGTATTCTCAAATTTACGGGCAATATAGACTACGAGCCGAAGATTTCGCTCAATTAGGATATCTCTGATCGAAGGATCACCCATTTCCAAACGTTCTAACAGTATCCCTTCTTCATCCGAATTTAGAGGAGGCGGCAAGGCTTCACTGCTTCCGACATAATAAATCCCGCCTACTGAAAGAAATTTCTGACGAAACACAACCCAAAGACGGCTTACCGTATTTTGAACATTACTCCACCACTTCAATTATTCATCTCCACCTTTCTGCACAAGTTCCGGGTGCAGTAACGCTTGATATTCACCCTCTGAACTTAACACTTGCTCGATAAGCGCCACCGTTGCATGGATTTGGCGAGGTCCCTTCTCATCAAAACAGGTGATACGTTCAGGTCTGATTCCTAGAAGCCAGCTCTGACGATCAATGGTTTGAAAAGGGATAAAAACAAGTCTTTTAATTAAACCAGGATTATCTTTCCACAACAATAGTCGAGGATCTTTACTTTCTTTCCAGGGAATATCGTAAAAACACTGCACATCATTAGGTATCGAGGTAGCAGCGGCCTGCTCTTCCACAAGTAAAACAGGGTTGCCGTTTAAGGGATCCCGCAGTTGGTTTCCTGTATCCAACAATGCCTTTAAATTAACGATCCTCTGTCCTTGACCATCAAAATCAATTTCTAAATTGTAAATACTTTGCACTAACTGCGCCCTTCCTGCCTGCCATCTCTGCCAGCGATTTTGTAGAAACCACCATAAAATAACTGATAGCGGCAGAATCCAAAACGTTTCTTTCACCAGAGTAAGCAGAACATAACTTTGTCCCTTATCAAATTGCAGCCATCCCCACAGCGCATAAACAAACCCTCCTAATCCGGCTGAAAGAAGCCAAAATCCTACGAAGACTTTGAGAAAGGTGTTCAAACTTCGAATTGGGAAAGCTGCAATGACCATCAGAAGGGGAATAGCCCATTTGCTCAGAGTCGTCCACGGTGGACCAGAATAACACACTAAGATTACTGGGATTTCTCCAATCAGAGACCCAACAAAAATTCTTCTTGGCTTCACGGGCAAATGGATCAGGTGCCCAATTAGAATAAGCAGCAGGGCATCCATCGCCCCATTCACGAGCATATCCAAATCAAGATAAGTCACAGCTCCGCTCATCGACGCATCCTTTCTATATCTATACTAAAAATTATAGCTTAGCAAAGGCGGAAAAACCTGTCGCTTTCAGTGGCTCAATGTGGGATTTTTTAGGAGAATGAGTACGAGTGGTGTAGTTATTTTGCTCATGGAAAAATAAAGAAACCTGTCAGGATAAGCTAAAGTATCCTGACAGGTTAAAAAATTACGGATCAACCATTGATTTAGCACTCTTGCTGGAGTTCTTGCAGTATAATGACAACCTCCTGGGATGCTTGAGCCATCCGTTCAAGCAGTTCTCCGGCCTTGACTTTATTGCCCTGTTCAATGGCCAAGGCTGCCTCACGCGCGAGGTCATGGACTCGCTTATGGGGAGCTTCCAATTGCCCAAAGACAGACAAGGATCGGCAGTGTTCGGATTTACTGCTTTCGACCCATTGTCCCAGACGACATTCTTTATGGTTGCCAACTTCATCCGCTGTTAAATGTTCAAACCCCAATAATAAGTTATAAATTCGCCAAGTCCACAAGAGGTGGTCTGTTTTATAGAGTTCTAACGCTTGCCGAGTTGACAACTCAGATACTCTGCCGATTTGATCCATACGAATTGCCTGTAAATCCAGGCTGAGATCATAAATTCCCTGCCCTGTTACCTTGGCAATTTCTTCGATCGCCTCAGCGGCCAGTGCCACCGTAGACAAGCTGCTGGCTGCTTCTTGAACCGCAGCACTCTGTTCTTCACTGCTTGCAGCAATACTTTGGATATCTTCAGTAATCGAATTAAAATTTTCAATGATTCCCTCTAACGATGAAGCTGCTTCCTGCATGATGGTTTTGCCGTTGTGCATTGTTTGCGAGAGAGTCACAATCTTCTGGGTGGTTTCCAGGGAATTCTGACTCAAACCAGCAATTTTTTGCCGAATATCTGTTACGGAGGTTTTTGTATGTTCTGCAAGTTTGCGCACTTCATCCGCTACCACTGCAAATCCTCGGCCTTGCTCGCCTGCCCGTGCCGCCTCGATGGCTGCATTCAAAGCCAGCAAATTCGTTTGATCGGCTACACCAGCAATAACGCTCACAATTTTTTCAATGTCACGCATGGAAGTAAGTACATCTTGGACTTGCTGACTTACCGATGTAAACTCGTCAAAAGAACGCTCGACGAAGAGAATCGCCTCATGAATTTTCTCTCCGCCGGACACAGCGGCCGTTGTCGCTTGTTCCACAAAACTGGCAGAATTCGTAGCCGATTGGGCAACTTGGTTGGAGGAAGCCCCCAGTTGTTCCGACTGAGCGGCAAGATTCGTTAGATGATCGGTTTGCTCTGTTATCTTGAGCAGCATTTGGCGTATGGAGGTCATCTCTGTCAACCGCTGTACAGAGCTATTGATATCACCCAGAGAGGATGATGCCGCGGATTGACTCTCCGTAATGACTTGATTGAGTGACTCTAGTATAGGAGCGAGGGGACTTGCCGGAGCAAGCTCTACTTCAAGAGGTCTGGTAAAATCACATTGAGTTAAAGAATGATACATTTTTTCACAATCTGAGCCTAAGGGTAAAGTTTGGGCATTCTCCCGTTTAAATAATCCCATATTGCACATCCTTCTCTAAGATATAAATTAAGTAAGTATGAGAACCCTCCTTAATCTGTATCCGGAAAGTTCTAGGAAATTGAAAATGCCTAAATCCTTAATCCCAATTAAATTCTGCCATGATGTTCTCATCCCACCTGAAAATATTATACACTATTTTCTCAGATTCTTCATGATTCTCTCTTTTCTTAGTAGAATCGTGTTATTTCCTTTAGAAAGTTTATTATTCTTGAATTTAATAATCATTGTACTCTAATAAATACAAATAAATCGACTTTCATGCCAATTCCTTTAGGACTGGAAGAATTCAAATAAAGAATCTATTTTATTAACTAATGCACAATAAAGCACTTCCCTTGTATGAGGAAGTGCTTTATTGTGTATTAGTTTATGTCATTGTCTTAGACATTTTATTTAGATACGGGTTATCGGCGACGCCTTAAGAACTCAGGAATATCAATATCCACTTCTTTCGTTACCGGTTTAATAACAGTTGCCTCCGGAGCCTTTGGGGCACCCGCAAAACCAGCCCACTGCTGATCAAATCCGGTGGCAATCACGGTTACTCTTAATTCTTCCTTAAGATTTTCATCGATAACGGCGCCGAAAATAATATTCGCCTCAGGATCTGCAGCATCAGAGATAATCCCAGCAGCCTCGTTCACTTCAAAGAGAGTTAAGTTGATGCCACCCGTGATGTTTAGCAGTACACCCTTAGCTCCTTCAATCGAAGTCTCAAGTAATGGGCTGGAAATGGCTTTACGAGCTGCATCCACGGCTCGGTTTTCCCCTGTTGCTTGTCCAATTCCCATTAACGCTGAACCAGTGTTCGACATAATCGTTTTAACATCTGCAAAGTCCAGGTTGATCAAACCCGGCACCGCAATCAAATCCGAAATCCCTTGTACACCTTGCCGCAGGACATCATCGGCAATGCGAAACGCTTCATGGATTGTCGTATGCTTGTCCACAACCTGGAGCAAACGGTCATTCGGTATGGTAATCAGCGTATCCACTTTACTTTTAAGCTCAGCAATCCCTTTTTCAGCTTGCATAGCCCTTTTGCGGCCTTCAAACGTAAATGGCCTCGTAACGACACCCACCGTAAGTGCTCCCATTTCCTTAGCTACTTCAGCAACGATGGGGGCTCCACCCGTACCAGTACCGCCACCCATACCGGCCGTCACGAAGACCATATCTGCGCCCTTGAGTGCTTTAGCAAGCTCTTCGCGGCTTTCTTCAGCCGCTTTAGCTCCTATCTCAGGGTTTGCACCTGCCCCAAGGCCTTTGGTCAACTTAATCCCAATCTGCACTTTCTGGTTGGCGCGAGAAAGCTGTAAAGCCTGCGAATCAGTGTTGACAGTCACAAAATTTACCCCTTGTAACCCAGCAGTAATCATCCGATTAACCGCATTGTTTCCTCCTCCACCGACTCCAATTACCCTTATCTCGGCAATTTGGTCTAAGTCAGTCTCAAATTCTAGCATCTAGGCTTAACCCCCTCGCTTCATTCTGCCTGCAACTCTCAGTTCAGGCTCGGTTATGATCTTCTTTTGACAACAATAACGCACGTTTCACTGCCAAAAGTGCAAAAGCTAACATCCTATCGTTGAACATTCTAAAGCATATTTGTTACAAATTCTATATGTTTAAGCATTATCCCTTTTTTTTAAAATAAAAACTTTCAGCAAAGTGAATAACTTCGGTTTTCCTTTAGACTATGCTACTTTTTTAACAGGTGGCGCCGAATGCTTCCTAAGTTATTGAACAAACGCACACCAAAGGCTACGATTGCCGCTAAATAAAGATCGACACCAATACGATCTCCGACATATGCCAGAGCCGCTGCTAAAAGCATGTTACTGAAAAAACCGCTTAAAAATACAGTGCTGTCGAAATGATCTTCTTGAGCCGAGCGAATGCCGCCTAGAACGGAATCTAAAGCTGCTAAGATTCCTACAGAAAAGTATTTTGCGTATTCTATCGGGACAGAAAATGGACTAACATACCCAATGGCCAATCCTAATACTAAGCCTAGTAGCGGTAACCACATTTTTTTAGAATCCTCCCGACTTAGCGGCCGATGACTGGTTTCGCCGCTGTAAAATCAATATAGCGTACCCCTTGTTGGAACGATTTATACTCTTTGTCACTGATCAATTGCAGAAGAGCATTTAATTTTTCTTTCCATTCTTTGGCCTGTCCAAGACGAACTTCTACGCCACTTGTCAAGTATAAGGTCATCTGTTGGATCTCATTGACATGGAGTTCTCCGATCTGTCCTAATAATTCCTTGGGAGCTTGTCCCAGTAAACTAAGCGCCGCTGTTAGAGAAGGATTGCTAAGGTTTTGACCAGGCCCGATCGTATCGGCCAATGTAATTCCCGTAATGACCGGATGATCTGTTTTTGGCCAACTCTCTAACCTCCGTAAAAAAGTTCCCTGGGCATCTACCTCCAATACTCCTTTTGGAACTACAACCAAAGCGACCGGGGTTCGTTCAATAACTTGTATAACTAAGGTATGGGGCAGCATTCGCTTGAACTGCACATCTTGAACGAGTGGATGCAAACAAATTTTATGCTTCAGTTCCTCTTGATCAAAAAGCAAAAGATTCTGCCCCTGAACCCCATTGGCTAATTTCAAAATCTCATTTTCCGGAATAACCGTTAGTCCTTGAACAGTGACGTGTTGAATAATAAAAGCACTGGAGCGAAGGAACAAGGCTAACCCTAGTGCAAGCAAAATGGTCAAGGCTGCCAAATAGAAGAAGGATGTATTCGTATTCTTGGATTGCATTAAGTATTTCCTCCTTGTTTCCAAGTATAACGAATACAAACCTATTCTGTCATGCCTTTTTCAAAATTTTTTCTTGACAAAAATCCCAGTTTTTCTCGAATATTCTTTGATCTTATTATCCTTTACGAGTGACTCGCAATAGTTTTGCTCCCAAATGTCGGTACTTCTCTTCTAAATTTTCATAGCCGCGATCAATATAATCTACTCTTTCCAAGACAGTAGCTTCATCTGCTGCCAATGCGGCTAAAAAGAGCGCTGCCCCAGCCCTAAGATCTGTAGCCTCAACGAAAGCTCCTTCCAACGTTTCTGCGCCTCGTATAATAGCAGTTCTGCCCTCCACCTTGATCTGAGCTCCCATCCGACCTAACTCATCCACATGCTGGAAGCGGTTTTCAAAGATAGTTTCTGTGATAATACTGGTTCCTTCTGCGCAAGCCAGCATCGCCATAAACTGAGGCTGCATATCTGTAGGAAACCCTGGATACGGCATTGTCTTTAGGTCTATGCTGCCAATTTTCCCTTTCTGCTGTACTCGAACAGCATCATCTAAAAGCGTAATCTTGGCTCCGGCTTGACGCAATTTGGCGATGACGGGCTCTAAATGTTCTGGTACGACATTTTCTATCATTACATCGCCTTTGGTCATGACCGCAGCGATCATATGAGTACCGGCTTCGATTCGATCCGGAATAACAGTATGTTCTGCCGGATGGAGAATTTCAACTCCGTCAATTCTTAGAACATCCATTCCTGCCCCACGCACTTTAGCACCCATTTTATTAAGGAAATTTTGCAAGTCGACAATTTCCGGCTCGCGCGCAGCATTTCGGATGACAGTCGTTCCTTTTGCCAGGACAGCTGCCATCATGATGTTTTCAGTAGCCCCTACACTCGGAACATCAAGATAGACTTCGGCCCCTTCCAGCTGGTCTGTCCACGCTTCAATATAACCATGCCTTTCTTTAACTTTTACTCCAAGCTGCTGAAGGCCTTTAATATGTTGATCCATCGGGCGAGAACCAATGGCGCACCCACCCGGTCTGGAAATTTTCACCCTTCCGTACCGAGCTAATAACGGGCCTAAAATCAGATTTGAAGCACGCATTTGGCGCATAAGCCCTTCATCGACATCACAAAATTCTAGAGCTGTGGCATCAATGAGTAATCCTTCGTTCTGACGCACCGCCTTGCAGCCAAGGTGCTCAAGAACCTCAATCATATGAGTAATATCTGCTAAAGCCGGAATTTCCAGCAGAGTAGAAGTCCCTTCGACAAGCAGAGTTGCTGCCAGCAAAGGAAGGGAAGAGTTTTTCGCCCCACTTACTCGAATACTCCCCTCTAACGTTTGTTTTCCCGTAATGACATAACGATCCATAGCCATAATTCTATTCCTCCTCGGTGTCACTACTTAGTGGCATAGCGTTCTATTTCTTTCCCAAATACTCTATTTCTGTCTGTAAGTCAAATCCATACTTTTCTTGAACATCTCTCTGGATTTCTGCGATTAAAGCCAGAACGTCAGTAGCCTTAGCCCCACCTGTATTGACAATGAAGTTGGCGTGTTTGTTAGAAACTTGAGCACCCCCAATGCTTCTTCCCTTCCAACCAGCAGCCTCGATCAAACGTCCTGCAGAATTACCGGGCGGATTTCGAAAAACACTTCCCGCATTAGGTATCTCTAACGGCTGATTCATCGATCTATTTCTTAGATTTTCCCGCATCATTTGCAGAATTTCTGTGCGGTCTCCCCGGGTAAACTTCAACACGGCTTCCGTAATCCAGACCTCACCTCGCAACGAGCAAAAACGATAACCAAACTCTATTTCCGCTCTTTCAAACGTCCGAATAGTCCCATTCACCGTTATGGCCGAGACTCTCTCGATCAATGAGGCTATTTCACCGCCATGAGCACCGGCATTCATGATCACGGCGCCGCCAACAGTACCGGGAATTCCACGGGCAAACTCTAAACCACCCCACCCGCGTTCTCCAACTTCTTGAGCCAGACGAGCCAAAGGATACCCCGCTTCTACCCGGACCGTATAATCTCCCCAGTCGATGGAACGCAATTGCGTGGTCACTAGAGTTATTCCGGGAAGCCCTTCATCCGGCAGTAAAAGATTTGAACCTCTTCCAACGAGCCAAAGGGGAACCTTGGCAGCCATCGCCCGCTGTCGAGCCTCCTTCAAATCTTGAAAGGTCTGGGGCCAATAGGCAAACTCAGCAGGTCCACCAATCTTCCACGTGGTCAACTGCTTCAGAGGGTAATTTTTCTCCACTCGCCCCGGCATTCCATCCAATACCATGATTGTTCCACCTCAAATTATCCGTCATTATGTTGTCAGTCCAAATCGGGGCAAGTGCTAACTTAATGTCCAGCCAAGAAACTCCCAAATTAAGGCATTGTGCTATAGCGTCTGCAGCCAAACATTCTTCTGCCAGATTTGGCCACCTGGGCAAATGACCTATATAGGTCTTCCCGTCTCCTTGATAAAAGTCAATACCCCATTCACGAACTTCCCAACAAGCATCTATGCCGATTTTTGCCGCTCTTCCCATTGTATGTTCTACTCTGAACTCCGCTAACCAAGTCTCTGGCAAAATCCAAATTAAACCGAGCTTTCTTTCACATTTCCACGTACCCTCATTAGTTTGCCAAAGAATAGAAGGTTCAAATCCGGCCTCCTTTAAAATGTGCCCGATCAAAGGATAACCTTCAATGAAAACCGTCTTTTTCGGGAGACGTATAACGATTTCATCTTCCAAAATAGTATGTAAAAACGACGCAACAGTTTGCAGCGGTATCCCTTGTTCCAAGACCTGAGCAGACCAATGGTCTCGATCAACATCAGGCCAAAGGATTCCTTCCGTAACAGGACTTATTTCCTCATGTTCATAACCAAACGGGTTTTCTAGCCAACCTTGTTCAGGCAGAGGGCTAAAATTACTAATCGCTGGATCAACCTCAGAATACTCAAGATTCAGTTCCTTGAAGAGACTTCGAACTCCTTCGATTCCTGGTGCCCCAGAAGCTGCAATGAACAGCACTTTTCGCCTTGGCCACACCTTGCTCACTCCTCTTCTTATTTCTGCCATATGGTATGCATAGAAGCAAGAAGGTGTGAGCGAATTCAATATTCAATATTTTGATTCCTTACCTTAGGAGTCGGTCTTCGAGCCACGAATATCGAGTTCAAAACTAGCGCCAGGCAGTCGCCCAGCAAAGATCTACAATTTTATTTAACGCCTGAGGTTGAGCTAAAGTTCGTGAGGCTATTCCCATCTCTTTTAATATAGAGGGGTTGGAGATTAATTCATCGACTTCTTTCCATAGTCGTTCCCCATTTAATTCTTTGTCGAGAATCATACGCGCTGCACCGGCTTGTACCATCGCTTGAGCATTATGTTCCTGATGATTCTCCGCAGCAAACGGATAAGGAATCAAAAGGCTCGGGACCCCCGCAACTTGTATCTCAGCCAACGATGCAGCCCCCGCCCGACCAATAAAGAGGTCTGAGCAGGCCAAGGCTTCCGGCATATCTTTCAAATACTCGACAACCCGCCAATGAGGATTTTTCCAAGGTATTCCTCTCTCCTCTAATTGCGCGATGGTTTCCTGATAGGTTGTTTTACCTGTAGCCCAAATCACTTGGATATCGGAACGGCGCACAAGATGCTCTAAAACCATAGACATTGCCTGATTCAACGTTCGGGCGCCTCGGCTTCCGCCTGTGACGAGTAACGTCAATCGATCCGGCAGCAAGCCAAAATGTCTTGCCCCATTTCGGCGAGTGACTTGACCAACGTCCGGACGAACCGGCAGACCCACTAATTCCAACTTCTTTTTGACTCCGAAACGGGCTATACTTTCAGGAAATGTGACCATCACTCTCCGTACAATTCGAGCCAAAAGTCGATTTGTTATTCCCGGCAAGGCATTTTGTTCGTGGAGCATTGTCGGAATATTAAATAGGGCAGCTGATAAGACGACAGGCCCTGATACGTATCCCCCAGTTCCCACGACTAAATCCGGATGAAACTTGCGCAACAATTGCTTCGTCTGCCAAAAAGCTTTACAGCTTTCGCCTAGAACTTTAAACGTCTCCAGACTCAATTTACGCGGCAGACCTTTCCCGGAAATCCCAGCAAAATCTACGCCTGCCTCTGGAACTAAACGAGCTTCCATTCCATCATGGATTCCCACATAAAGAATTTTAGTTTCGGGATCTCGAGCTAAAATCCCTTTCGCAATGGCCAAAGCCGGATAAATATGCCCGCCGGTTCCTCCGCCTGTCAGCATCACTCGCACCGTGTTTACCCCTTCCTTACATAATCTCACGAGAAACTCTAAGCAAGACTCCAACACCCAACATTGTAAATACGAGGGATGTACCTCCATAACTAATAAACGGCAAAGTAATCCCAGTTACCGGTAACACCCCGCTCACTACACCCATATTAATCATTGCTTGAATGGATATCATAGCGGTTAACCCGACAGCCAAGAAACCTGAAAAAGGATCCTGTGCTCGCATAGCCACTCGAAATCCCCGCCAGGCGAACAAGAAAAAAAGCAATACAACTAATGTTGCTCCAACAAACCCAAGTTCTTCACCAATCATCGCAAAGATAAAATCCGTATGATTCTCAGGTAAATATAAAAACTTCTGGCGGCTTTGACCAAGGCCCAAGCCAAACAACCCCCCCGGACCTAACGCCAGCAGAGCCTGTATCGTTTGGTAGCCGTTTCCTAAAGGATCTGCCCAAGGATCAAGAAAGGCAAAGATGCGGCGCATGCGGTAAGGGGCTGCAGCAATTGCCGCTACGACTAAGCCCAGCCCAGTCCCACCTAAACCCAAAATATGCGATTTTCTGGCGCCCGCAGCAATCAGCATAAAAAAGGTTGTTGCAGCAATTACTAAAGTTGTTCCGAGGTCAGGTTGGAGCATAATCAGCCCTGCGATTACTCCCAGCAAGCCCAGGATGGGAATAACACCTTTGCGGAAGGATTGAATTTTGTGGGGGTTTAAGGCCAGAATATGTGCCATCACCAAGACCATAGAAAGCTTGATCACTTCAGACGGTTGTATGGACAAAGGTCCAAGCCCGATCCAACGATCGGCACCATTCACCCTCCGTCCCAATCCTGGAACTTTTACCGCCACTAATAAAACAATGGCGACATACAGCGCCGGTTTGGCAAAGCGGCGCAGCATTTGCAAATCAACCCTATAGCTGACCAACATGGCTAAAAGGCCTAAAGATACCCAAATAGTTTCCGCCTTTAGAAAATGATAGGGATCGTCGAACTGAATATACCCTCTAACAGCACTTGAACTGTAGACCATGATAAAACCTATCCCCAGCAAGGCAAGAATCGTACCCAGCAAGACCAAATCCGGTCGGTGATATCTTCGCACATAGAGTTCCCCCTTTATTGTTCAATGGGTTCCCTATAATGCCTACGCACTAACTCCTTAAACAATTCCCCTCTTTCCTCATAACTTTTAAACATATCCCAACTTGTACAAGCAGGGGATAACAGTACAACATCACCCGGTACCGCCTCAGCTATTGCCAGTTCTACTCCATCAGCAAAGCTCGTTGCCCGAATAATCCGCTCAACTCCTTCATCCCTGGCTGCCCGTTCCATCTCATCAGCGGCCATTCCCAATAAAACCAGACTTTTAACCCTATCTTTGACAACTTTCATGAATTCATGAAAATCAAGTCCCTTATTTTTTCCCCCAGCAATTAAAACTAAAGGTTCTTCAAAGGCCAACAAAGCTTTAGTGGCAGCGTCCGTGTTTGTCCCTTTGGAGTCATTGACGAAAAGGACTTCGTCAAAAGTTCCAACAATTTCCTCTCTGTGTTCAACCCCTGGAAACTCAGCAAGCCCCTCAGCGATCTCAGTCCAAGAAAGGCCAAAGGCCTTTGCCGCTGCTGCCGCTGCCATCACATTCTCTAAATTATGCGCTCCGCGCAATTGGAGATCCTTGCGGGGGATAATTGGAATGATCTTCCCATCTTCGGCATAGACGATACTGCCTTGATGTAAGCTAATTCCGGTCGTCAGAAAGGATGTCGGGCTAAAATATAAGACTCTCCCCTTTAATTTCGATCCCAATTCACGCACATAAGGGTCATCCCAATTCAAAATTGCCAGATCCGTAGCCCGTTGATTCTCGAAAATGCGAGCTTTTGCCTGAAGATAGGCTTCAATCGAACCGTGTCGATCCAGATGGTCTGGAGTAAGATTCAGCAAGATTCCTATATGGACACGAAGTTTATGAATGAATTCCAGTTGAAAGCTGGATAGTTCCGCGACGACAATGCTGTTTTCATCCATTCTTTCGACTTGTCCGCTCAAAGCAACGCCAATATTTCCGGCCACAACGGCTGGACGACCTGTTCGCTTCGCCAATTCACCGATCAAAGAGGTCGTTGTCGTTTTTCCATTAGTTCCAGTGACCCCAACGCATAGGGCAGGACAATCGAACATAGCCAGTTCAACCTCGCTCCAAACTTCAACATCTTCGCTAAGAGCCTTTTGAACAAGCGGCAGCTGAGGAGATACCCCAGGCGACAATACTAATAGATCAGGTCTAACCTCTTTATAGTCCGGCACATGACCCACCAGTAAATGCTCCTGATCAAGGCTCAGTCCTTCAACACCTTCTAACTGTTCCAACGGCTTTCTGTCTGTAAGGAAAACCTCAGCACCCAATTGCTGAAGATTTCGCACAGCCGCTTGACCACTTAGGCCTGCTCCGATAACCAAAATACGCTTATTCATCCATTCCACGTTAAGTCTTCCTCCGTCACAAATATTTGTGTTACGAGCAGCCTTGTAACACATTTCTTCCTTATTTCTGTATATTCATTTCAAAACGTTCAAAATAACCAATCATAGCACCAGTCTCGTCTCGAACGGGTACGATGTAAACTCTTTCATTTCTTTCATTGACTTTCAAAAAAACTTCACTGGCATGATTCTTGAGTTTCTCAACGGCCGCTGCAATCATTTCCTTCGATTGGGGATTTTGATGACACTCAAAAAGGGATTTGCCAATTAACTCCCGGTATCCTCGTTCTTGATAATAATGGTATTTTGCCCTTTTATTCATGTATCTAATAATATGGTCGCAGTCCACAAAAACGACGGGGTAGGGATAGGAATCTAAAATAGTGGCCAACATAGTTTCTTTATCCATCACAAGTTCCTCCTATAGGTTCTGGTGTTAACTCAATGTGGGCATATAAGCAACGATTCCCAGAAGTGCGCAGGCCAAAGCCACTGTCCAAAAAACAAGGACCACCTTCCATTCACTCCACCCGCCAAGTTCAAAATGATGATGGAGCGGACTCATGCGAAAAACCCGCTTTCCAGTCGTTTGAAACGACGCAACTTGAATGATAACAGAGAGTGCCTCTACGGCAAACAGCCCCCCGATAATAATGAGAACCAACTCGCTCTTCGTAAGAACTGCCAAACTAGCCAAGGCCCCGCCCAAGGCCAGAGAGCCCGTATCCCCCATAAACACACGTGCGGGGTGAGTATTAAAGCGTAAAAATCCCAAGCATCCACCGGCTAAAGCGGCAGAGAAAACAGCCATATCTGTCTCATGAGCCAGAACCGCTACTCCTTGGATAGCAGCCATTAAGGCGATGACGATATAACCCATTCCGGCAATCATGGTACTTCCCGCGGCTAGTCCGTCAAGGCCATCGGTTAGATTTACAGCATTCGTCATAACCACGATGATTAAAGAAGTAAAAATATAGTAAAACCAGCCCAATTCCAAATGCAGCGAGGTAAAGGGAATTGAAATATCTGTCCCTCTGCCTAACCAACGCACCGATATCCACATGAGCACAAAGGATAATCCGAATTGTCCAATAAGTTTCTGATAAGCACGAAGTCCTAGAGAACGGTGCATAACAACTTTAATAAAATCATCAATAAAGCCAATTAGGCCAAACCCCAAAGTTATCCCAACGAGCGTCACCATTTCGAGAGAGGTAGGTTGCTCAGCAGAAAACAGCGCGCTGACAATAATCCCTACGAGAAAAATTATCCCACCCATGGTCGGGGTTCCGGCCTTTTTTAAATGTCTTTTGGGGCCATCATCCCGGACAGTTTGCCCGAACTTCAGGATCCTTAAGACAGGTATCAAAAAAGGGCCCAAAATTAATGTGATAATTAGGGCTAAGCCCCCAGCCATGACCAAACGCTCTGACATGCGCTAATCCATCCTTTTCTCTGATCTTTCTAATTGTACGGTGATCTCTTCCATCTTCATTCCCCGAGACCCTTTAATTAAAACCCAAGCTCCGGCCCCATCAGCCGCTAGGAGATCCCGGGTTATCCTAACTGCTGCTTCACGGGTCGCTGTCATAAAAATCTGGTTTTCCGGATATCCGGCTAAACGCGCGCCATGTGCGATATCTTTCGCTAGATTTCCCACGGTAATCAAGGCACTGATCCCAAGTCTGGCGAGGGTCTGCCCGACTTCACGATGTCCGGATACTGCAGACGTACCTAATTCGTACATTTCACCTAAAATTGCCAGGGTTTTATTCCCACTCGCCCGTTCTTTAAGAATTCTTAGAGATGCCTGCATGGAGACTGGATTGGCATTATAGACATCATTAATCAGCGTGGTTTCATAAATCCCTGGCCGCAGCTCTAAACGCATTTTAGACATTTCCAGTTCCCTAAGACCTACACACCCATCAGCTAAAGGAATGTTAAACACCGTTCCTACAGCAAGCGCGGCCAGTGCGTCCAAAACGTTGTGCTTTCCAGGCAGCGGGAGATAAGCATCTGCCTTCTGCTCGAGAAAGCTCACGACAAACTCAGTTCCCAACGCCCCTTTGGGAGTAAGTCGAGATCCTTGAATGTCAGGGTGGATTATTCCTTCATCCGCACCGTAGAATAGAGCTCTGTGCGAATCCCTACTTGATTTTTGCACAGACGTCTCATCTTCCGCATTTAAAATGGCAACACCCTCTGCCGGAAGAGCTTCGATAAGTTCCCACTTCGCCTGGGCAATCCGATCTTGAGTTAAAAGAAGTTCCAGATGGGTTGTACCAATATTTGTGATCACTCCGATATCAGGTTTCCCAATCTTACACAAGGCCTTAATTTCACCTAAGCCACGCATCCCCATCTCCAGAACCAAGATTTCCGTTCCCTGAGGTGCGTTCAGAATCGTCAAAGGCAGCCCTAATTCATTGTTATGATTCTCTTTGTTGCGATAGACACTAAAGTTCTGAGAAAGAACCGCTGTAATCATATCTTTTGTCGTTGTCTTCCCATTGCTTCCAGTGACACCTACAACCTTAGCGCCAAGTTCCAAACGCCAAACGCGGGCAAGTTCCTGAAGCGCCTCCAGCCCGGAATCAACCAGCAGAAGCGCCTTGCCTTCGGGAGCATATGGTTTTTGAGTTCGTTGTTGAAAATATCCCTTTTCTCCGATCACTAAGGCTGCCCCATTTTTCCAAGCGGTATCCATAAACTCATGGCCGTCCACTCGTTCCCCGGGCAGGGCAAAGAACATCTCCCCGCCCTGTGCTTGGCGACTATCCAGAATGCATCCACAAACTTCAATTTCTGAGTCACCGTACAATGTCCCCTTCGAGATCTGGGCTACTGTCGCGGCTGTCCATTTAGACATATCCCAACACTCCTAAGGCCTCACGGGCTACTTCTCGATCGTCAAACGGGTGCACCTCGGACCCGAAAATCTGATACGTTTCATGTCCCTTGCCGGCGATTAAAAGGGTGTCTCCCGGTTTAGCCATACGGCAAGCCGTCTCAATCGCTTCCCTTCTGTCCCGCAAAGCAACATAGTCGATTCCCGAAACTCCCGTCAGTACTTCTTTAATAATAAGGTCCGGATCTTCTGTACGAGGATTATCTGATGTCACAATGAGAAAATCACTCCAGCGTGAAGCTGCCTCACCCATCAACGGTCGTTTTCCGCGATCCCGGTCTCCTCCACAGCCGAAAATTGTTATTAACTTTCCTTGAGTGAAATCTCGGGCAGTACGAACAACGTTTTCCAGACCATCCGGCGTGTGCGCATAATCCACGATCACCTGAAACGGTTGTCCGCAGCGAACACTTTCAAATCGTCCCGGAACACCGGGGATTTCCGCTAGGGCTTCCGCCACAACGTTTGGGGCCCCCCCCGTTCTACCGCCCATGCAAAGGCCGCAAGGGCATTATAGACACTGAAAAAGCCTGGTGTAGCATACTGAATATCCTGAATCCCTTCCTTGAAATGTATCTGGAAACGCACTCCCTCAGCAGTAATCTCCACATTCTTAGCCCGATAATCTGCGGCATTGTGTATCCCGTAGCTTACGACTGGCGCGCTTGATACCTGAGAAAGTTTTGGGAATACCGGATCATCCCCATTTAAGATACTTATTTTTGGCTGCTTTTCCCCTCTCAGATCGGTAAACAATCGGGATTTAGCCTTAAGGTATTCCTCCATTGTTTTATGATAATCTAAGTGATCTTGTGTTAAATTCGTAAAAATTCCCACGTCAAACTCACAGCCCGCTACCCTCCCAAGGTCCAAAGCATGTGAGGATACTTCCATCGCGGCAACGTTTACCCCTTCGGAAACCATTTCCCCCAGAAGTCTCTGGATCTCTATCGCTTCCGGTGTCGTTCGTTCGCCGGGAATTTCACGCCCATCGATGCGAGAACCCAAGGTACCGATAATACCAACTTTCTTATTTTGCTTCCTGGCAATCGTCTCAATCAAATACGTTATTGTCGTTTTTCCGTTCGTCCCAGTCACACCGACCAGTTCTAATTGTTGACTGGGATGACCGTAAATCATGGCCGCAATTGACCCCATGACTTGACGCACATTAGCAACTTTCACCTGCGGCACATTCAAAGGCAAAAAACGTTCTACAACTAAAGCAACTGCCCCTGAAGCGATGGCTGCCGAGGCATAATCATGTCCATCAACTTTAAATCCCGGTACACAAGCATAAAGATCCCCCGACTGAACGTGCCGAGAATCCATGGCTATTCCTTTAACCAAAACTTGAGTGTCGCCTGATAAAGCTTGCACCTCAATTTCATCGATTATTTCAGACAGTGATTTCATCACTGTAATCATTCCTAATCATCCTTTCATGATGACTTTTTAATTCGTGGCTTTGCCCTATACCGCTTAAAATTATTATAGACAATTCAGGCAAGCGGTAGACCTCCTCACTATCGACCTAAGGGACTGGCCGAAATTGGGACGCGCCCTGCCAAATCATTGATCGCTTCAACATCCTCATCCTCATCTTCCCACCAATGAGCAAGGGTCGGGGCAGAGGCATCCTTCCCCAGATAAAGGAGCACGTTCGATCCTGATTCAACTTGGGCATCCCCATGAGGAATTTGGTCTAGGACCATTTCACCCTGACCTTCGGTTAAAGCCTTAAAACCAGCCTGATTTAAAGCCTTCTCAGCCTCGGCTAAGGGCAGACCCAAGACAGAAGGAACGGTGGCCGCTTTTTTTATCGGTGGGAATTCCAGGCCAGGCATGGGTTTGCTAGGGGTCAGAGGTGCTTGAGTATCAGGTTTTACGCCGAGATATTTTAAAGAATCGAGCATGACACTCTGAACGACCGGCGCAGCAACCGCTCCTCCATAAAACGGCACTCCGTCGACCACGGCCAAGATCGCCAGACGCGGATTATCTGCCGGAGCAAAGCCCACAAAAGAAGCGACATAGTCCCCTTGAACATACGCTCCATTAACCACCTTTTGAGCAGTCCCTGTCTTTCCGGCTACTCGATAGCCGGGAAGAAATGATCTGCGACCTGTCCCATTCGTTACAACCGATTCAAGAATTTCACGCTCAAGTTTGGAGGTGTCTTCACTGATAACACGGCGGACTTCCTCCTTTTTAAAGGGAGTGATCACCCGTCCGCTTGGTCCGACAATTTCTTTCACCAATTGCGGTTTCATCAGCGTTCCACCATTAGCAACGGCGGAAACAGCTGTTAAGAGTTGAATCGGCGTGACATTATTTGTCTGCCCAATGGACATTGTTGCCAAATCCAACGCTGTCGCCTTTTTCTTATTCGCTAAAATGCCCATGGCCTCCCCGGACATCTCAATTCCCGTCTTCTGCCCAAATCCAAATTCACGCAAGTATTTATAAAAGCTGTCCATTCCCAGACGCTGTCCCATTTCAATAAAACCCGGGTTGCAGGAATTCTCAGCCACTTGCACAAAGGTTTGGTCTCCATGTCCCCCTGATTTCCAACAACGTACATTTTTTCCCAAAACCGTATAAGCACCTTTGTCAAAAAAGTGTTCTGTTGGTTTAATTTTCTTTTCTTCAAGGGCAGCAGCCAAGGTGATAATCTTAAAGGTAGAACCCGGCTCATAGCCATTTTGAACGGCAATATTTCTCCGAGCACTGGGATCCGCATCTTGATAGTGATTCGGATCAAAAGACGGAGCGGAAGCTAAGGCCAGCATCTCTCCTGTGTTCGGATCCATGACTAAAATCGAAGCGGTTTTTGGTACTTGTCCGTTCATATTCGTACCCTGGCCAGACATTAACTTTTGCAGTTCTCTCTCTGCAAAGGCTTGAATGTTTTTATCGATGGTTAAACGCACAGTATTTCCTTGCTTAGGAGCTAAATACTGATGCTCAGCTTCAGGAAGCGGAATTCCATTAGCGCCGAATTCCTGGAGTATACTCCCGGGAATCCCCTTCAGCTCTGAATCTCTGGTTAACTCTATCCCTTCAAGACCCTGATTGTCAATGCCAGCAAATCCGATTATATGACAGGCTAAGGTTCCTGAGGGATAATACCGTTGACTGTCCTCTGTAGTCCCTATTCCAGGAAGCGCTAACGCCCTGATTTGGGCTGCCACTTCCGGTTTAACCTGCTTTTGAATATATTCTAGGGCTGAGCGTTTAGTAATTCGGCTCTCAATTTCCGCCTCAGTCTTTCCCAAGATTTTAGACAAGGTCAGAGCCATTTCCTTCGCTCTGCCCGATTGTCTTACCTCCGCAGGGATAGCATAAACAGTCTCACTGCTAACACTCATGGCTAAGACATTTCCCTGACGATCCTCAATATTTCCGCGTTTAGGGGCCACTGGAACCCCCCGGAAATGGGAATCGTCTGCTTTCTTGCGCAAATCAGCTCCTTGACTTAGCTGCACAAATCCCAAACGAATGATCAGAACGACCAAAAATGCACTAACACACAAAAAAAGAAAAGCGATTCGTTTACGCATGACAACTAAAGGACTCACACGTCCTCACCCCTGCCTTTCTGGGTCTCTGCGTACCCAAAGCGCCCTTCTCTTTTTCCTATCGTTGTGTAGAAGCAAAAAAACTTGTAAATAGCTTCGAAAACTGATGCAATGCTGTAGTGGATTCAGCCTCAGCTGTTTGAGTGGGAGCTTGGGGGGCAGAGTTCCCGTTTGATTTTTTACCGCGGACCCCGTTTGATTCTTGGCCTCAGAAATTGTACCCGCCATATAAACTGTTCCCGCAGGCTTTTCCATGCCCATAGACAGCGCGACACTCTCGATCCGACCAACTGCACGTAATTTATCGGCCTCTAATTGAAGAAGATCTTTCTGTTCCTTAAGCGTAGAAATTTCTTTCTCTAAAGCCCGAACTTGCGCACCCTTAACGACAGTCAGCTGAATCGTTTCCGCTCCGATAGCGCCAGTAAGCCCAACAATAAACGCCAAGAGCATAATACTCTTTCCATAAGAATGTCGTTTCCGCTTTCCCACGATTCGTTGGTTTCTCTCGTTCGACCTAAGGTCAACTGGCTCCTGATACATCATCTTTTCCTGCGCCACTACCAAGGGTATTCCTCCTCCTTTTGCTTTAGACCGTTATATTTTCTCAGCGATCCGCAATTTTGCACTTCTGGCACGCGGATTTTGCTCAACTTCTTCTTCAGTAGGCAGAATCGGTTTTCGGGTCAACACTTTAGCAACAGCTTTAGCATTACACCGACAGATTGGCAATTCCGGAGGACACGTACAGCGTCCTAACCAGGATTTCATTCTCTCCTTAACAATCCGGTCTTCAAGTGAGTGAAACGTGATGACGGCAATTCGGCCTCCTCGGTCGAGACAACGCAAGGCCTGATCTAAGACGCGGTCTAAAACTCCTAACTCATCATTAACGGCTATCCGGAGAGCCTGAAACGTTCGTTTGGCTGGGTGAGGTCCATCGCGGCGAACTGCAGCAGGGACGGCCGCTTTAATCACGCTCACTAAGTCCCCCGTTGTTTCCAGCGGACGCTCTTGGCGTTTCCGGACGATAAATTGCGCGATTCGTTTCGCCCATTTTTCTTCCCCATAGTTCCAGATGACTTCGGCCAATTCTCCTTCAGGCCAATGGTTCACAAGATCTCGCGCGGTCCTGGGGTTTTCCGAATCCATTCGCATATCGAGAGGCGCATCCTGCATGTAACTAAAGCCTCTCTCAGCTTCGTCCAACTGAGGGGAGGAAACACCTAAATCGAACAATATCCCTTTTACAGGCAGGAGGCACTTTTCCTCAAGCGTCTTCTCCAGACTTTCGAAATTCCTCTGAACTAATATAACACGTTCATCCCTGCCGAAAATTTCTCGGGCATGACGAATCGCGTGCTCATCTTGATCGAAACAAATTAGTTTTCCGTTAGTGTCGAGTTTTCCTAAGACCCTCTGACTATGCCCAGCCCCACCTAAGGTGCAATCCACATAAGTACAAGAGGGATCAGTAACCACTCCGTCAACCGTCTCTTTCAACAAAACAGTAACATGATGAAAATCCAAAATTACCCGTTCCTTTCTATATACCTAGCTGTACTAAGGATTCGGCAGCGCTGGCATAAGCATTTTCTGCCTGCCGGCTGTAGTCTGCCCAAAGTGCCTGACTCCAAATCTCCACCCTGCTTGACACTCCTACTAAAACCAAATCCTTTTCCAATTGCGCATAGTCTCGCAAATTAGCCGGCAATAGAATTCTACCCTGCTTGTCCAATTCACATTCCGTTGCTCCTGAAAAAAAGAAACGTACAAAAGCGCGAACATCAGGTTGGGTGAATGGTAAAGCGCGAAGTTTTTGTTCCAAAATGTTCCATTCAGTAATGGGATAGACAAACAGACAATGATCTAAGCCTTTGGTCACAATAAATTGTTCTCCTAAGGCATCGCGGAACTTTACCGGAATGATTAGCCGGCCTTTTCCATCAATTGTATGGATGTACTCCCCCATAAACATCTTGTTCGCCCCACTTTACCCCACTTCATCCCACTATTCTCCATTCAAAAAGATTTTCCTGCAACTCCACCAAGGATTTTTAAAAAAACTCTAAAAAAAGGAAAAGGGTCCTAAGTAAACTGGGACTAGCAAAGGGACGGTTCTCTTATTCTTTCGAGAACCGCCCCTTTTTCTGCGCCAAAGCAACTTATTTCATTTTATAAGCCAGAACACTTAAATAATAGACATAAGAGTTCGCTCCCTTGTCTACTGCATCAAAAAAATCTTAAACTGTGTGAAGTGGTTTTCCGTCTATTCCGTGGGCGGCCTCCATAATGGTCTCCGGGAGTGTTGGATGAGCGTGTACGGTCCGTGCCAGATCCTCTGCGCGAAGCCCTTTTTCCACAGCCACGGTCAACTCCGAAATTAAAGTGCTGGCCTGAGGTCCCATAATACTCCCTCCGACAACGATTCCCTGATCATCCGCTAAAATTTTAACCATTCCGACACTTTCACCGAGGGCTAAAGCCTTGCCATTCGCGGAAAAGGGAAATTTGCTTGCGCGATAGACTGCACCAGAAGCCTTAAGTTCCTGCTCCGAAAATCCAACTGCGGCAATTTCCGGATGCGTGAAAATGGCGCTGGGGATAGCTTTATAGCTCATAGCAACAGAGTGTCCCGCAATATGCTCCACTGCTGTAATTCCTTCTGCAGAAGCCACGTGCGCTAACATGATTCCTCCGACGACATCTCCAATGGCATAGACATGCGGAAGGTTCGTTTGCATTTGCGCATTAACTTTTAGAGCGCCTCTTTCCAGTTCTAACCCAAGCTTAGCCGCATCAATCCCCTTTAAATTTGGTCTGCGCCCTGTCGATAAAAGAACACGGTCGGCAGGAATCTCCTTGATTCCTTTAGCATCTTCAGCTAGAACAACGAGGTTCCCACCTTCCTCGCGTATCTCTTTAACGGCTGTTTTGGTTAAAATGTCCATTCCCTTACGTTTCAGCAAAGGGGTTAAGCGTTTAGGTATCTCCTCGTCAACGGTCGGCAAGAGGGTCGAGAGCATTTCCACAACCGTAACTTTAACTCCGAAGGACTGGAAAACAGAGGCAAATTCCAAACCTATTACCCCTCCGCCTATGACGACCAAACGCTTAGGCAATTCCTGTTCTTGCAACAGTTCATCACTCGTTCCAACGCCCGGAAGATTAGCTCCAGGAATAGGTATGCGTACTGGCACTGACCCTGTGGCTAAAACGACATTATCAACTTGAATTCTTTCAATTCCTGAATCTGTCGTTACATCAATTTGTCCCAGTTCCTTAAATTCGCCCCAACCTTTAAGTACACGAACATTGGCAGCTTTCATCAGCTTTTCTACCCCGCCAACAAGGGCATTAACTACTTGATCCTTGCGAGCTAACACAGCAGCATAATCCAGGTGCTTTTCACCCACGAACAAGCCAAACTCTTGGGCGTTCTCTATCTCACGCCATAGGTCCGCACTTTTAACAAGAGCTTTTGTGGGAATACACCCTTGGTTTAAACAAGTACCCCCTAATCGCTCTCCCTCAATCAAAACAACAGATAAACCTAATTGGGCAGCTCTTAAGGCGCTGACATATCCACCCGGTCCACCGCCAAGAATACCAACCTGATAAGACACTAGACCACGCTCCTTCCACACTCTTTCTCTATTCTTTCGACTTTTGATTACATTTTCCCTGCTTTTACTGAGTAAGAGCGCTAAGTTAAGACTGGATTGTAATCTAAGACTGATCGAACCAGATTTACTATTTACCGAATATATAACATGTATACCGAAACCCTAAGTATGCCCTCAGGGTTTCGGTTCCTGTTCAAGGATTTTATTGAAGGGTTTAACCGTAGTAATTAGAGGATGATGCTCCTGGAATAAATAAGATTTGCCCGGGATAAATCAGGTCAGGGTTACGCAAGTCGTTCCCGAGAATAATGGCTTGCATGGTGGTACCATAACGTTTGGCGATCTTATAGACAGTGTCTCCCTTTTTAACGACATAAACTTCATGAGCTGGCATTGCTTCTTGGACTACAGCATGCTGATGCATCATTGCTTCACCATAAGGCTGCGGGCAAGGTGGCGGGCAAGGCATTGGACAGCAGGGATCTTGCATATTGTACATTCCTTGTTGAACCATTACATCCGATTCGGACATTCCCATCATTCCTTGCATGCCCTGCATACCCTGCATACCCTGCATGCCCTGCATTCCTTGCATTCCTTGCATTCCTTGCATTCCTTGCATTCCTTGGGCATCGGACATCATCCCTGGCATAGTTTGCATTCCACCCATACCTGATGGGAAAGTCGGATTATAAGCAACGGAACGTAATTCCATATTAATTTCCTCCTTTTAACAACTTAAATCATGACTGTTATTTAAGTGATATTGCCTTTGATTAATAACAATATATGGATTATCAGGTATATTGTGTATGTACCATTTTTCTAAATGATTTTTTTTAAGAATTAACCTCAAAATATTTCAGATGTTTAATTTAATTAAGAGTTTGTACCATTTTTTTGCTGTTGTGTGAAAAATGGACAATAATTACATTATTCTTAGTCTCAAAAGAAAAAGAGCCGACATTAGATCAGCTCTTACTTTTATTTTAAGATTAACAAGAATAATTCGGTTTTTATCATCCAGCAAAGTTCCCGCCCGTAACTAAACCTTAAGGCTCGATCGCTTGGTTAAGCTGGGCGACTAACTCATCGGCATTCCGACCGTGAGTTAATGCGGCACCCTCGATACTTTCTGTGGCAGACGAAGGACAGCCCAAGCAATGCATTCCTAACTCCAAAAAAACTTGAATCGTTTGAGGATATAATCTCAGCACCTGACTGACTGTCATCTCTTTTGTCAACATTTCTGTACCCCCTTTAGAAATCTTACCAACAGACTTGAAGCTGCCTAGGGATATCGTCATTAATGTCCTTAGTATTGGCTAGTCATTATAAGCAGAACCGATACCTGACAGTAGTCTATAAATATGTTCCGCTAATTCTTTGCTTAATGTTCCAGTTCCACAACTGGCAGTGAGCATGCTTTGTTGGCGAAGCTGGGATTCATTCACGCCCCGCTTAACAAGTTCGGAAATATTCCCTTCCAAGCGGCGCCTGAGGCTTTCAACACTTTCCTCCCAGGCTTTATTGTTCGTGGGAACAATCCCCCAGGAAAGAATCCCTCCTCGCTCCAGGAATTCACTGACCGACTTAGCCAAAACCATCATACTGGGCATATACTCATAGGCATCAAAATTTACAACTTGAATCTCCGAATCAAAAATCAAGGTCCAATCCATCCCTGCACAGACATGAACCCCAGGAATTCCCTTTTGGTGGAGAATCCCGCCTGCGATACTATTCAGTTCTTCAATCAGTTGCGTCCTATCTAAAGTTACATGGGTCGAAGCTCCAAAGGCGTAAAGGCCAGGATCATCGATGGTCATCAGGACCGGAAGCCCGAAGGATTTTAGTCGTTTGGTCTGCCATTCGGCATGCATCGCTAAATTCTTAACAAGCATATCCCGTAAGGTTTCGTCATAATAACTGGATCTTCTGTTTCTATCTGTAATCTGCATTCCCAGAGTCAGTGAACCACTGAGCTGACCCTTCAAAAGAACAGCATTACGCAAGCCATTAATCTCCAGGTCTTGACAAAACAGTTCAAACCCTTCCCCGCCTTCTGAGCTAAATCCGAATTTATCCAGAGTCTGGCCTCCGTCCTCCAGAGCCTCTAAATATAGAGCATAAAAAGCCGTCATTCGTTCCATCCAGTCATTCGCTTCAACCTGAAACTTCGGAGTATTCACATCTTCAATAACTCCTGTCGCCAGCAAGGCGTTGAGATATTGAGCAACAAACGAACTTTCCGCTCCACGCCCAGGGAGTTGTGGCCAATGAGGGGCTCGAGAAACATTAGACCATATTAAATCTAAAGCCTCACTACCCTTAGTATGAGGCACACTTCCAACCCCCGTGACTAAAAAATTCGGTTTAAAATCAACGTTATTCATTACCCAACCTCTTTCCAGTTTAAATAGCGGTCCATCGAATATTAATATAATAGCAGAAATCGCTATAGGATGATAAATTGCTTTAAGGTCTTAGTATATGCCACAAATAAACCCCATCGGCATAGTGGAGCGACCCCCAAATCAGAAGAATGCCCGCGATAATTCCGGGTACCCATAAAAGTGACAAGTAACGTCCGCCAATCCGATGGATATCGTGAATACGGATCGGGAAGAGCAAGCAACTCAACAAGAGATATCCAAGAAGCGGAATATAGATTGGCATTCCCCAGGGTAATGCAGCCCAACCAAGAGCGATCAATACAGAAAAGTAATAACGTCGTTCCAGCCAATACATGACTCCCATAACATGAGGTGCATCAGGCAAATGTGGAGCGGCTACCCCAATTTGTAATAACCGCAGCAGCATCCCTGACATACTCAACATTCCCCAAATCAACCATGGCGACTGGGCCTGTAATAACTCAATTCCTGGCCATAGATGAACGAACCAGGCACTGAAATGTATAGGAATACGATATAAGCTTGAGGTTATTAAACCGCCAATTAAGCCCTCCCGGGCTAAAACAAACAGTCCATTCCAACGCCATGCTTTGCGCAAGCGTCGTTTTGGTTTAGAAACACCTATCTCTTTATATCGCCAGGTAACCGATCGAATATTCATCCAAGCTAAGAAAATCAGGAGCAAGGCCCAAGATCCCGAGACTATTGGTTCCCTTTTCCAAGCAGCAGCCGAAACCGTCGGTGTTTCTGCCTCAACCTGCCCCCAAGTCCCCTGGATTTTGTTTCCTTGAACCAGCAGAGACTGCTCAGCTGTCAGCCCTGTAATAGAGCTCGGCTTGGTCTTAAAGGCGAAAGCCAAATCCGGTTGGACCTCTGTTGCTGCCTGGCGGAAATAGACTTGCGCCGCAGGATCTGAATCTAACCCCTTTCCTACTGTCCAGGCCCAAAGAGACGGATGCATTATTTTCGCTGAAGAAATTTTTTGTATAGTCCCTGGTTGGGGAAGCCGACTCGAAGGAATAGCCTCAATCGGTAATTCCGCCCAAACACCCATACCTACTCGATCTGCTGCTTGCAGCCATAAGTCGTCGGGAGACTGTCCTATAAAGTAAATAAGATTTATTCCTTTGCTCCGTTCACCCTTGAGCCAAGAATCCAACTGGCCGGTGTGGCGAATTTTATATTCCTCTTCAGGAGTTAAAGCTTCCCCTTTAATAGAGAGCGCCTGGTCGTTTAAAACCCACTTTCCAGAAGAAAAAGTCATTGTCCGTAAGCCAATCGGGAACGCTAGATCATCGATATCACCGTTGCTATTCGTCACAGTGATATGAACCTGATAAAGAAAGGGATCCTGCAGAGTCCAGCGCCGAGCATTCGGTACGGCAAATGTTAAAGCAACCGTTTGATGATCGGCATTCTCCTGAGGCTGTACCACAAGCGTCTGTTCGGCGACACCTGCCGACCCATCTGAGAGCACTCCATAAATAGTCCAAGGGCCTCCTTCCGGAGTAAAACTATGATGCCATAAGTCTGTCTTCACAACAACTTGAGCAGTAGTGGCATTCCAGGAAACACTCGTCTGAGGCGCGGTAAAAGTCGTCTCAGCTACGGCTTCCAGAGCAATATCTCCTGTAATTCGCCCCAATTCCGGCCAGCCTGAGCCAAGAACCATCGTCCGTTGCTCTTGACTGGAAGAAAGGCCAACAATCAAAATATTATCTTCCCCATAGTGAAACGCTTTTGCGGGAATTTCAACAACATCAGACCCGCCGCTTCCCTCAAATTCTCCAATTTTTTCAGGACTTGTTGTCCCATTTAAGTACACAATCACATGCCCCTGCACACCGCTTAACGTAAGCAGCATCGTCCTGGAGCTCCATTCTCCGGGAACTCGAAAACGTTTTGCTCCTATCGAAAACGCCTCACTGGAAGGGATTGTTAGGGGACGCCCTCCAGTCAATAAAGATTGGCCATTTTTTCCTTGAGCGTGTTCAGACTCTGTTGTCCAGGCCTGGCGCAATGTTGAATATCGGTCCCAGCTCCCATTTAATGTTTGTGTATAACGGCCGGAACTAATTCCGTCGTGCCCCGCTTGAAGAGAAACACCCGTTGGATTGTTCCAAAACCACCATAGTGCTCCGATTAATAAAACTAATAAACCTAAAAATATTATGATACGACGATTAAACATAGCCCCTCATGTCCTCAAATTTTATTCGTATTATTATTCGTGCAAAAGTTCAAAAACCCTTGCCCCTGAAAAAATAAAACCCACTCGGTAAGTGGTAAAAATCTTCACCACTTACCTAATGGGTTTAGTTTACTGTCAGAACGTCAGGCACAAGGCAAGTTTTCTGAAATAAGTTTTATACATAGTGCCAATTAGTTCAGTTTCTCTGTATTGCATTCAGGACAAATTCCGTAGAACTCCAAACGGTGTCCGATAATTGAAAAGCCCGATTTTTCCTCAGCTTCTCGATCAACATCCATTAAGGGGCGATGAAAATCCGTCACTTTACCACATTTAGAACAGACAATGTGATAATGATTTTGAGGATTACCATCAAAACGACTGGACATATCTCCGTATGATAACTCCAGAATATGCCCATGTACCTTAAGCATATTGAGTGTATTATAAATTGTCCCTAAACTTACTCCAGGAAATTTCGCTTTTACATGGTGATAAATCTCATCAGCAGTAGGATGGGACTCCGTTCCAAGGAGAAATTCTAAAATCGCCTGTCTTTGGGGAGTGAAGCGGACACCTTTATCCTTTAATTGCTTGAGGATTTCAATTGCGTCCAAAACAAGAACTCCTTTCCTAATTTAAAATTACTGTTAATTAATTTTAAATTAAGATTAGAAATTTGTCAATAAAGAAAACTCGGCTTGTACTCTTGCTAGAGCACAAGCCGTTAGTTGCACTGATATGCGCTGGCCATGGATGGCCGCCAAGTGTCCCTGAAACCAAGGACGGCGAGAAGGGACCTGTAGAAAGTATTTAACGCAGGTTATACTTTCTGACAGCATGGAAAAAGGAGAGTTAAAAACTCCCCTTTTTCAAACCTTGCAATTTCCAAATCGCCAATTAAGCTGGATTTGGTGCTTCAACTGGACAAACACTGGCGCAGGAACCGCAATCAATGCAAAGATCAGCATTGATAACGAATCTATCATCGCCTTCGCTAATGGCAGAAACTGTGCATTCTCCTTCGCAAGCACCGCAGCTAATGCAGTCAGAACTGATGACGTATGCCATGAATAACATCCCCTTTTTCTCCAACTTCAAAGTCAATATACCAAAGCTAAAGAAAAAAGGCAAGCATAAAAGATGATTATTCTGGGCATGATCTATAATTTATGTTACGTCAAATTATAGATCACGTTCAGGTCTGTATGGCACTTGATATAATCGACGCAAACAATGCGAGCAATAAGGTAAAACCCGGTTACTCACATGATTTCTTCGGAATAGAACATGTGCTAAATCTTCATGTTCAAAACCGCACGCTCTACATCTTTCCAACATTTTCTTTCCCTCACTTTGTGTAATTCAGAACAAGTAACTTATATACAGTATGCCCTTTTGTTCCGAAAATAAACACGCAATGCTAGAATTGTTGATTCAGAATCTGGGTTAAATGACTTAGGGTGTAACATTCATACATTTGACAAAAAGGAAGAAATGCTTTGACATATGGAGTTTCTTGCCAACGACGCTTAGGAAGGGTATTCAGCCAAAGCACTTCCCGGACGTGACGATGGATCAAGTCTAATAAAGCAGCTGCTTTTTCTCCCTCTAAAGTCTGAGCGTCGCTAACGATGATTAACAGGGTTTGCTTGGAAAGAGTATCTGGAAAGGTTTGTTTCAGACTCTCTAAGGCCTTGGCAAGATTTGTCCCTCCCCCCATTCTTTCCCTGAGAGGTTCAAAGCTTCCTTAATCATCTCTTCGAAGGTTTGACCTTTTTTCAATTTTCCGGTTAACGGAATCAGGGCTTCTCCAAAGGCAAAGGCCTTGATTCCACTCACAACCTTGGAAAGCCCATAGACAAATTGCCAGATAAACTCAGTATACTTAAGCATGGAACCGGAGATATCACAAAGTAATACAATTCTCGGTCTCCCTCTGCGCCGACTGCGGTAACTCCGTTCAATAAGCACCCCGCCATAGCGCAGGTTTTTACGCAGCGTCGTACGCATTTCTAATCCTCCGCGTCTGCGGTCTGCTCGATAACGTCGAGTAACTTGACTGGCAAGACGCTGACTGAGGCGACGAATTAGGCGTATAACTTCCGGCCATTCTTCCGGGGATATCTTCTTCAAATCTCGACTTAATACTTCTGCTTCCCGCTCACGAAGTGCGCGCTCCACTTCTGAAAATATCCCGTCGCTGGAACCCGGAGAAAGAATCGCTTCATCTTCATTTAATTTTTTGCGCCAATATTCCAAAGACCCGCGCAGAACCCGTTCCACCATTGGTTGATAGGTATGATCCACTGGGATACCGCTGCGGGTACCATTGGATGATTTTTCGAGAAAATCACGCAGACGCTGTTTATCTTTCTCCGGAAGGCTAGCATAAACGGCTCGTTGTTCTTCAGAGATTTCCAATTCATGGCCTTGAAAACGCAAGTCTTGTCGAGCGCTCTCGATTTGTTCATTCCATTGGCTTGCTTTTTCAGTGCTGTCTTTTTGCCAGGCCTCTTTTTGTTCGAGACTGGCAAAATAAGCGCGGAATGCTTCTTTAAAGGCTGGAATTTGACGAACATCTTTGACGAGGGTAGCCTGCAGCACGGCTTCGACGTTGTCTTTTTCCACCATCCCAAGTAAGGTTAACCCTCTTGTAGCATCGTAGATTTCTGATGGGCTTATCTTGAGTCCAACAGATCTCAATAATTGGGCAAATTCCACCAGGTGGCGATCTAATTCACTCACTCTCTCACACTTGGTGTCCATGAACATGCCTTTCTCCTTTGGTGACGTTACTCGACTCGAAAAGAAGGCGATCTGCCCCCATCTCTCGATAGAAGAGCTCGACATCCTCCTGACTCTTCAGTAACAAGGTCAAGGTCGCTTCCACCCAGGCAGGGTCCAGACCGGTTTTCCCCATGACAAGCAGAGCTTTAGCCCAATCCATGGTTTCTGAAACAGAAGGAACCTTATTTAAGGAGAGCTTTTCTCTAAGAATATGTACAGCGCGAGCCACTTCTAAAGCCAGTCGTTCCGGTAAATCCGGTACTTTCTTCCGAAGAATGCGAACTTCTTTATTGACCGATGGAGGCTCTACATTGAGGAAAACACACCGTCGTTTCAGTCCATCGGAAAGCTCTCTCTCACCATTCGATGTCAGGACAACCATTGGCCGCTCTTTAGCCCTTATCGTTCCCATCTCAGGAATCGTTACTTGAAATTCTCCGAGAAGTTCAAATAAAAATGCTTCAAACTCAGAATCCGTCTTGTCAATTTCATCGATTAACAAAACAGCTCGTTCCTGGCTTAGAAGAGCCTGCAGCAATGGCCGAGGCAGTAAGTAGTCTTTAGAGAATAGATCTTCCTCTTGTAATTTTTCCTGGCTCAACTGGATCTTTAGGAGTTGACGTTGATAGTTCCATTCATAGAGTGCTTTTGTCTCGTCCAAACCTTCATAACACTGTAAACGAATCAAAGGCGCATTAAAAACCTGACTAAGAACTTTGGCGATTTCCGTCTTACCAACCCCCGCTGGTCCTGACACCAAAAGTGGTTTGCCCAACTCAGTTGCCAGAAATGCCGTTAGAGCAATCCGATCATCTTGTTCCGTGATATAGCCAATATCTTCTAAAGCTTCTTCAAACTGATCAAGGGTCATCTGACTCATCTAAATCCCCCTCTTCATTTACTAGTGAGAAAGTAACCGTTATCTTCCAGCTTCCGGCCTCCGACTTTGGACTTCTGGCATCATGCATACCTCTCTGTACACTTTCTCATACCCCATAACTGCCCGTTCTACGGGAAATGTTTCTCTAGCCCAATGAATGGCCTGTTCTGAAAAAGCTCTATACAACGCTTCATCAGTAAGTAATCTCAAGACTGCTTCACTCATTCCTTGTACATCCCCTACATCCGCCAGGTAACCGGTCTTTCCATGGCGAATGACCTCCGGCAATCCCCCGACACGACTGGCAACCACAGGAACTCCGCAAGCCATGGCCTCAAGCGCAACTAAACCAAAACTTTCTTGTTCCGAAGGAAGAAGGAACACATCGACCATCTGCAGAATTTCAACGACACTCTCCTGCTTTCCTAAAAATTGAACTTTCCCTTCTAAGCCAAGTTTTAGAACTTCCCGCTCAACTTTGCTCATCTCAGGACCATCTCCGACGAGCAAAAGCCGACAGGGGATCGTCTTTTCGACTCGAGCAAAAATATTAACGACATCGACTACCCGTTTCACTTCTCGGAAATTCGAGATGTGGGCTAGAATCTTTTCCCCTTGGGGAGCAAAATATTTTCGGCACCGCCCTCCCATTAGACCTACCGAAGGAAAATACACCTTCGGATCAATGAAATTTGGGATCACGTCGATCCCTTGATCGGTTCTCCCAAACGTCTCTTCTGTTTCGCGGGCAAGGGCTTGAGAAACAGACGTAATCCGATCACTTACCCTCAAAGCTAATCGTGTCAACTGAAAAAATTCTTCAAAAGCACCTACCAATGTGACATCAGTTCCATGCAGAGTAGTCACTAAAGGCAAAGGCCTCGTCATCATCTGAATAGCCAAATAGGCACTGATACTGTGCGGAATAGCATAATGGGCATGGATCAGATCCAGCCCAACATAATCGGCAACTTCAACGATTTTATTGGCAAGCAGCAACGTATAGGGCGCTGTTTTAAACAGAGGATAGCTTACATCGGTCACCTCATGAAAAAAAAGCTGTTCATGATAGCGATGCAAGCGAAAAGGGCGAGACGAAGAAATAAAATGGACTTCATGTCCTCGCTCACCCAATGCATACCCGAGTTCGGTCGCAACAACCCCGCTTCCTCCATAACTCGGGTAACAAACCATTCCGATTTTCATAGATCAGCACCCTCTTTTATCCAACATAGTCTAATAAACTCCACCTAAAGACTAACGTTCAGGAGCTCATATCTTCAAAACCGATCGGCATGGCGTCTTGGATCGCTTCTCCGATGATTTGCTGAATATCATTAACCATACGTGATACTTCAAACTCTGCTTCTAAATACTCTCTTGCAGCAGGGTTGATACTTAATAAGCTATATAAACGTTCTAACTCTTGTTGTTTCTCCTCGCTGATTTCATTCTCCAACATTTGAGCTTCGCGGATTTCCCACTGTTTTAATTGAAACTCACGAACCATCTTGTGATTATTCGCATCACTCATAACTTTTTCCTTTGATTTATGAAACTGCTTAAATTCGTCCGATTCCTTGAGTGAACGAGCCAATTCGTGAGCTAAATCATGTGCAGCCATTTCAAAACTCCTCCTAGCCCCATATCTATATCTAATGTTGTCCATATTATATAAAATTTTGCCGATTGAAACAAATGACTCTGATCTTTAAAATCTCTTGCTGTTTAAAACCAGCTCCTCCAAGATATCGAAAGCTTGCAAGCGGCTATAAGCTAAGAAATCATCCCATTGATCTCTGCTAATTGCCCACGGGCAATGGACCGCTCTCCAACTGGCAAAACCTAAAGGGTTTCCGCCATACATTTTTCCAGTCGACGCTGCGAAAGACTTATAATTCCCGGGGCATGACTGTTGGTCGCAATCGGTTCGAGACAAAGAATCGGTTCCTCTTCATAGGTCACGAGTAAGCTGAATTTGGCCAGTTGTTGTATGTCTACGTTTTCTCGTCGAATCTCTCCTTCCAGAGGAACAGGATCCGGTTGGATAATCCCCCCATTTTTCGCCAGAAGTTTCGTTCTGCCGAACTATTAATCGAAGCGCAAACTCCTACCGCTCCCATCTGACTGGCGAACCGAACCACAAAGCGGGCAAAATCATAGTCAACTGTGCCCTTTAATTCTAATCCATCAATGAGAACAAGTCTTTCTGAGCTGCGCAAGGTTAACGCTCCTGCTCCTTCTTCTCCCAATTGAACGACATTATATCCCGGCAACATATGAATTTCTGGTTTCAACGAAGTTCCTTTTTCAGTTAGAAAGGCCCCCAGAGCTAAGGCCCAATCTTCAAGACATTCTTCATTCCAATCCGATTGCGGGTTAATTTCAATTTCTATCCAAGGCATTGGCACGTCTCCTTTACAAAGCGGCTACATTTTGTAGTGTTGCACTGTAAAGGCAAGTCTATGCCAACCCATTCTTAATTAGCGCAGCCTTTCAAGCAACGTCCAATCCCGCGCTTGGAAGTCAAAAAATAATAGCCAAATTATCTCAAAATCCGACGGTGGCACAGCAATTTTACAGGCATATGTTTCAAAATCAAGCATGTGAAAAATTGGAGAAACGACTCGAATCAAAAGGGCTAGAGGATCCTGGTGACTATACCCTCTAGCCTTTTCACTCTTTTGCTGCAGTAAAACATTTAATCGCCGGATATATTCCTCAATATATTCGGGAGGATGACTCTGAGCACGAGAACGTCCAAACACGGATCTTGCCTCTTCTGAATCGTAAAAAAGGTGCGTGATTTCTACTCCTAAACGACTGCCATCCTGTTGATTTTCTAAAACAATATCCGGGCGATCCGTATGTTTCAAAATGCTATAGTTTTTATTTTGTTGGTTATTCAATAGTTTCACTAAGGCTTGAGCAGCACCTTCTTCGATGAGCCATTTTTCATCAAGGGAATATGACACAGCACGATCCTCCTATTTCAAGGTGTAGCTAAGTTTATCAAGATTCCTAAAACCTATGACTGAACGTACTCCTATCTGACGCAATAATTCACTCGCTTCATCAATATCTCTGCCGACGGCCCCTGCACAATGGGCATCAGACCCTAAGGTAAAATCTATTCCTCTGCGTTTTATTTCCTCCATCAGGCATTTTTCGGGATAAAATTCTTGAATGGGTTTGTACCTTCCGTTTGTGTTAACCTCCAAAACCAGTCCATGCTCGGCAACTGTGGTTAAGGCCTCATCGGCAAGAGTTGTAACCTCGGATGTTGGCCGAACTCCGAACACTTTAATAAGATCGAAATGACCAATTGTCGTGAACAGCCCACTTTTGGCAGCCTGTGTCACCACACTGAAATACTCCCGATAAAGGTCATCCGCATCTTTCTGATGATGTTTCGGCTCTTCTTCTGGAATATCAAAAACCCAACCAGCAATTTCATGAACGGAACCTATAACGTAATCGAAGGGATACTGGTCCAGGAGGTTTCTAATTCTATCCTCTTCATTAGGTCGATATTCCGCTTCCAAGCCGATTCGAACTGCTAGATTGGGGTATTCCTGGGCCACTTCACAAATCAAAGGAAAATTCATTTGCTCCCAATAATAATCATGATCTGCAAACCCGATTTCCTTTAGTCCTCGTCGGGATGCCTCGTCTAAAAAGGCCCGAATGTTCTCTCGATTAGCTTCCCGGTCGTTATGTCCAAGTAGGTGAATATGTAAGTCTAACATCTCTAACTAGCTCCTCCTGATATTATAACGTTTGTACCCCAGTTTTTACTTGAAGGTAAGGATGTAAGCTCAGCTCTGACCGAGCAATTCTTGTCGTGGGCGCAGCCATATCGCTAAAAAAATTTCCCGTTAATTTTACATCGGTTCGCCCAACAATTTGCCCCTTAATAATTCTCAGACTATGAGGAGCGCTAAGTGAATAGGACCCTGCCACCGCATCCTGAGTATGTAAGCCTAATACCGATAATATCAAGACTCCGTCGTCGATAGTTTCTAGTGCCGTATTCCATGGAATCTCAGCAGTATGTGTAAGATATAGCCCTACGGAACCTTGAGGCAGTGCCGTTGGCTTCCCCCAACGCACAGCATCCTTCACACGGAGAAAAGGGGTCTGGAGCCTGCCATCAGTGACTAAAGCCGTCTGCGTAGCCGGTACCCCCTCAGGAGTTACCAAATATGACCCTAATTCAAGAGGCCGAAGCGGATCGATGATCAACGAAAATTGGGAACAAAAAACCTCTTTGTGATTCTGAAAGTTCTCTTGGGAAAATGCCCCCTGTCCTTCGATAACGCGATCTCCGGAAAAATTAGGCAATATAAACTGTCCCAGCAATTCCTCCGTCATTGAAGGCACAAAAATAACCTGAGTCTCTGATCCAATCGCCGGTGCCTCTTTAGCCATTCCTGCATATTGATTGACCGTCTGTAACCACAATTCTCTCTGTTCTTCCGAGCGGCTGAGACGACGTTTGGCAAATCCGCCTCCAACAAGACTGTCAAAGGAAAACCAGGATGCGAATTGTGATTGTTGATAGGTCACAGCAAGTCCTGTGGAAGTCCGAACATGCCGATACCCCCAAGCAGCTTGGATACTGCCCTGCATCTTAGCATTTTCAGGCTTTTCCTTAAGCCATCCTTTAGCAAGATCAAATAGTACTTCGTCGTTGCCCTCCAGAATGTTCTTGATATCCCGATCTTCCACTGCGACCAAGGGTAGTGGCTCGGGGGCCGGAATATGCGCGGCATCAGGATCTTTGTACGACGCTTGCTTCCACTGTTCCATTTCTTGCTGCCAAAACTCCTGACCATGCTGCGGGTTCAGTTGGACCATAGCCTGACTGCAGGTTCCATCTGCCCAGACCAAAAAGACGTCCCCGCTTTCTCCCTGACGATAACTTGGCGGGGTATACACGCTCCCTGGAGAATTATCCTTGATCCCTAAAGATACAGCCTCTGATTCATGCACCAAAATGCGCCAAGC
Source organism: Desulfosporosinus paludis (assembly GCF_045689965.1). Taxonomy (NCBI): domain Bacteria; kingdom Bacillati; phylum Bacillota; class Clostridia; order Eubacteriales; family Desulfitobacteriaceae; genus Desulfosporosinus; species Desulfosporosinus paludis. Next base: position 3,775,939 of record NZ_CP144211.1, on the reverse strand, counting down.
TGACAACCTGAGATGTTCATGTTTCGGTGCATGTTCAAACTGATAAAAAAGATCCTCTAACTGCGCAACGAGTTTCATCCCTGTGCTCCTCCTAAACTGACTTGTTGATCAGGATCCATCAGAAGATAACGATGACTTCCTCCACTTGAAGGAACAGATTGCCCACCCTTACCACAGGTTCCAATGGCATCAAAACAACCTTCTCCAAGTCCGCCGCGAATCGCTTCTAAGGCCGAGAGGATTTTGCCGCTAAAGATCGAAGGCTGGTAAATTGGCAGATCCGGATCAGCAACATCGACAATTCCATCACATTGGAAAACGAAATCTCCCGTTTTTGGGTTAACTTGCCCGCCTCTATATCCTAATAAAAGGAGGTTTTTCTGTCCCTCAAGCAATTCTCCGCTTTCCAAAAGAATTTTACGAATGGCTCGTACCTCCTCCATCAAGGGCAACGCAGGAGGTAAGGGAAGCAACCGATCAACGAGAAGTCGGATATTACTCATGCGAGGTAATGGAACATTGTTATAGCTTTCTGCCCGCCCAGCGCCAGTAACTGGCATATCTGCTTCCTCAGCGGAGAAGACATCGCCTAATCCAGCTTCTAAAACCCCATCCCGTACAATGGTTACAGTCTGCCTTACAAGTCCATTGGCCGAATAGGGTTGATAGGCCCAATCACCCAACACCGGACCATCGATAATATTGACACCCGGTCTCGCTACGCGCAGACCTTTGCGCAGTTTCCCGTTTTCTCCCAGAACTGACTCACTCATGTGATCAGACTCTACTGCATGCCCAAAAGCTTCATGGGCCAAGCCTTTAGCTAAACCATAATCAATGATTAGAGGATAGTGACCGCTCGACAACTGCGGGGCAAGGCATATGTTGTGGGCAAATTCCGCCCGATCCATAGCCTTCTTTTCCAAAACTTGATCCTTTAGTTCCTCATAAAGTACAGTGGCATCCATTCCACTGCGATGAATAAGAGTACTCTGGGCCTTGCCCTGCGCTCGCACTGTTCCCTGATGCATCAGGACCGCTCTTGGAACTTCAAAGGACACAAGGGTTCCATCCGTTCTCCCGATGCACCAAACCTCTTCTACTTGCCGATAACTTGTCTGCCAGACACCCTGAGGAAAAGCACTCCTTAATCTCGTGTGCAGCGTCATAACCAACTCCTCAAGTTCCGCCAGAGGAATTTCTCCAAAAGCCTTTCGGGAAGGAGTTGCTTCCTCTGCTAAAACCTGCGGGGCTTCCCAAATCTGACAATTGAGTTTCGTTCCAAGAGTTTCATTTCTGGTGGCTAACTGAATCGCCTTTTCGACAAGTTTGCCTCCTGCTCCTTCCTCAAGAACATCAGAGGTGGCAAAGCCTGTCGCCCCACGCTTTGTAAAAGCCTGAACCCCAAAACCGCTGTCCCCACCCGTAGAAACTCGTTCAAACCGACCGTTACTTAAACGCATACTCCATTCTCGGCGAGACTGGGCGCGCACAATGACATACCCCTCAAACTTGGAGGCTTCTGTCAATACCTTGAGAACGAATGCTCTTAGCTCTTTTTGTTCCACAATTGCCCTCCTGTTATCGATCGTGCTTATTGTTGACCTAATAGTTCCCATAATAATATGGATATTATACCACAGACAGAAAAAATATCCCGAGGCCAGTATAAACATGAAGCCCTCGGGACACACTTTTATTAGTCTCACGTTTTTCTTTTTTAATCCCCACTCCTCTCTTTTACTTCACTTGCGACGAAAATCGTCGCAAGCTTTTTTATACTTTACTTTAGGGGTTTGACCATAATCTTACGTTCCTCAGCGAAACCCGCTTTTTCATAAAGGCGGAGTGCTGTTAGATTATGACTGCTGACGGCTAGCCCAAGATAAGAAACCTCATGTTGACGACAATAATCTTCCGCAGCTTTAAGAAGCTCTTTGCCAATTCCTTTACCTCTCCACTCCGGCAGTACCCCAAAGTCCATAACCCATCCCTGTAAAACTCCTGTCAGTTCTTCCCGGGACGAAGGGTGGAGTACTAAATACCCAATCGATTGCTCTTTCCCTGAATCTGTGCTTGCCCCCCCACTCCGCTCTTCTTCAGAGGCCTCGGCAATAAAGACGATTGAACCGGTTTGCTGAATCCAGGTCCAAAATCCTTTGAGAACAGTTTCACGATATTTGAGAGTTTCCTCCATTGGCTGTTCACGCCAGGGGGAAGCACTGTCTGGAATATTAATCTTTCCTAACCTATACATAAAAGGCCAATCACGATGATTCCCTTGACGCACTCGCATAACATCACCTCTTAAGTAAGGTATGCATACGTCAAATCCATGTCACTTTAAAGCAATATTTTTAATGTCGTTTTTTCCGCAGCCGGTCTCCACAACAGCGTGTCAATTTGTCGTTAAGTTAGCGAATAAGTTCTTGACGTAATTTCTCCTCAATATAGTTAATAGTATCCGGCACACACACCCGAAATGTCGAGCACATCACCGCTGCTCCCACTTTCTCCTGAAAGAAGGTGATCTCTTGTATCTGCTCACTCTGGTCTTGGGCCTGGGTCTTCTTCTATGGGGAATGAAAGAATTGCGGCAGGGGCTTCAGTCTTTCGCAGGACTCTATCTCCGCCAACTCCTTCTCTGGATGACCGCAACCCCAATCCGAGGTTTTTGGGCCGGAGGAATATGTACCGCTTTCCTTCAGTCCAGCACCGCCTTAACCGTCATGGCCGTCTCATTTGTCGATGCAGAACTGCTTCCCTTCGAAAATGCTCTAGCCCTGATTTTAGGCAGCAATATCGGTTCTACTCTAACCACACAATTACTCGCCTTACCTTTAGAGCAGATAACCCCCTATCTTTTAGCCCTTGGCGCACTCGGCTATCTATTCATCCCCAAGCGAATTCGCTATCTATTTTTAGCGGTCTTTGGCCTGAGCCTCCTCTTTTTTGCCCTAAGCATGCTGCAATCAGGAATGGCTCCGTTAGCCGACAAACCTTCCATTCAACAATTTCTTCAACAACTAGGTAATAACCATCTTAAAGGAGTTCTTGCCGGAACACTGCTTTCGGCCCTGCTTCATTCCTCCAGCGCTACAACGGGCATCGTTATGCTGCTTACCGAAAACGGCCAAATAACCCTCCCAACAGCGCTGGCCTTTATTTTCGGCGCCAATATCGGCACCTGTTTTACTGCCGTCCTGGCAGCTCTGGTAAGTTCAAGGGCTGCCCAACGAGTGGCTGTTTTTCATGTGTTGCTCAATGTCTTTGGTGTTTTGCTTTTCTTGCCTTTTGTCGGTCCCATGGCCCAAGGACTCAGCCTCATAGGAGGAAGCCTCTCTCGACAGGTTGCTAATGCACATACCCTCTTTAATATACTTTCTTCTCTTTTAGCGTTTCCTCTTTTACCAAAGGCCACTCAATTCTTAAAAAGAATTCTTCACTAAACCGTTTACATCTTCCTGGGCTTAACTCCGTACAAACTCTCGATTAAATCACAAATCCCAGGGGTATCGTCCAAACCGAAAGTAGGAACTTCAAGGTCGAAAGTCATGTCGCTGACAATAGCAATCAGTTCTTCCGGTTGACAGAAAAGCTTTTGGTGTACAGCCGAACGAAAAACTTCGATTTTGGGTTTGTTGCCCGATTTATAACCCTCAGTGAAGATCACATCGACGCCCCGAATTCGAGAGATCACCTCATCGAGTGGTTGATCTTCCGTAACTCTTTCCAAAACGGCAATCCTTTGAGGCGAACTGATTGCCACAATATCCGCACCCGCTTGAGCATGACGCCAAGTGTCCTTGCCCGGCTGATCCATTTCAAAACTGTGAACATCATGTTTCAGGGTTCCTACTCTCCATCCTCGGCGCTTGGACTCGTGAATTATCTTTTCTAAGAGGGTTGTTTTTCCTGAATTTGACCCTCCTCCTACAATTGAAATAACCGGAATTGGAGATTCTCCGTTCTTTATATCCATTATTAGCTCTCCCAATCCGCTATCCAATTTGCCATTAATAATTCTCCCGTCTTAACCGGACCATGATCGGCCGGTACATCCACTAACAGTTGACTGCCAATCATGGAGCGCAGGATTCCTGATCCTTGGGCTGGAGCCAGATCCGCCCATATTTCTCCATCTTGAAAAACAGCTTGGGCGCGCAAGAACCGCCGTTGCTTTCCGGTCTTACCAAAATCGCTTGCCATCCTCACTAAGAACTTTTTCTCTTCGACCATTGAATATCCTGCAAGTTTCGACAAGGCTGGGCGTACCAGAAGTTCAAACGTCACTACCGCAGCAGCAGGATTTCCCGAAAGAGAGAAAAACAGCTGTTTCCCTTTTTGACCTACAGAAGCTGGGGTTCCTGGCTTTAAGTTTAGCTTCCAGAAAAGCATGTCACATCCAAAGCGAGCCAAAGCATGACGCATGATGTCATAATCTCCCACAGATGCTCCTCCGGTTGTAATCACCATATCAGCGTCTGCCACCTCTTCTAAAGCTCTGAGGGTGTCCTCAATTTGATCTGAGACGATGGGGATCACAGTAACTTCGCAGCCAGCTTTTTGCAGCATTGTACGAAGTGTATAACTATTGCTATTATAAATCTTGGCAGGAAGCAGAGGTTCCCCAACATCCATCAGCTCTGCTCCAGTGGCAAGCAAACCAACCCGGGGCCTGCGATAAACCTGGATTTTATCCCAACCAACAGCCGCCATAAGACCTATTGCCGGTGGAGTTAAATAAGACCCACGCTTAAGCAGTACTTCCCCCTTTTTAATCTCCTCTCCTCGCTGGACAATATTGGAGCCCGGCCCAACAGGATTCAGGATTTTCACTTGATCCATGTCGGATTCCGTATCCTCTTGCCGGACGACGCAATTTGCTCCCGGAGGGATCGGAGCGCCTGTAAAGATCTGAGCTGCTTCTCCGGACACGATCTTCCGCTCTAAAAAAGTTCCTGCGGGAATTTCACTGACGATCGTCAGTTGAAGAGGTTTGACATCGGTCTCTTGAGCAAAATAAGCATACCCATCTAAAGGTGAGCGATCAAATGGAGGCATATCAATTTGAGCAGTTACATCCTGAGCTAACACTCTTTGAAAAGCATTAGCTAATGTAACGGCTTCATGTTCAACTGGGTGTATTCGTTCCAGCACCAATTCCTTCGCTTCTTCTAATTCGATCATAACTTTCATACACATACCATCCCTAATTTCCTCTCCGAACGTTTATTTATCATTTTGCCTTTAGTGTAGCGATAATCTCAGGCATTGTCAAAGAGAATACAATGTGAAATGGGGACGGCCCTTTTAACAAATCAGTGTGTTAAAAGGACCGTCCCCATTTCACATCTTAAGAAAGAGGATTAACACGAAGTTTCTCAACCTCGGTCTTACCTCTCTCCCGGTAGATCTCCAGTTTCCGATAGGCTTCCTCAATCCGAATAATTTCTTTTCCCACTGCGATGATCACATTAGGATGACAATAATCCACGAGCAAACGACTTTGAGGACTAATCTGGACAAAGGTTGTGCTGACCTCTGAGCCTCCAAGCTCACGGATGCTGGCCTTTCCGCCGGCAAATAGTTTTCCTCCGCGACATACTCCTTCTATCACTGCATCCCCAGTGACCTGTATCTCTGAATTATAGGTCCCTTTCTGACAAGTGAAGGAGCCGCCGCATTTAATGTTCGCCCCTTGAATATAGTTGACAACTAAACTGAGTTTCTCCGGAACTTCCAGAGTTAAGGTTTCAATAAATCGCTCTAGGGCTTGATCTACCTTTGGTAAGAACGACAAGGATTGAGGTTCTAAGGGGCCTAACCCTGCTAAAAAGCGTTTTGCAGTTCGGATAGCGACAATCAAGCCTTCGGTGATCAATTCATCGTCAGTATGTTCAACAACAAAGTTCTCCATGCGGCCGGTTATTTTGGGGAGTTCAGGAAATTGTTTTTCCAGAACAAGTTTAAGGCATAAACCTGGTTTGACATTGATTGCTCCCGGTGATTTTATCAACTCTACCGTCCGTGTCAAACAGCTATTTAATTGATCTCGTAATTCCGTCACGCTGCGCAGTAGCTCGGAGCGAACGACAAATTTTTCTCCGACCACAACTTTTCCGCCGATTAAGTTCTGCTGAATTTTAGCCCCTTTCTCGGCGCGAATTTCGGCATGGGTTACTGACCCTCTGATCTCTAACGTTCCACCGGCAAAAATTCTCAGACCGTCCTGAACATTTCCTCCGATATAGACATCCCCCGGGAACTCGATGCTTCCGGTAGCTAAATCGACATCGTTATTCAGGACATAAACATTCTCTACCATGTAGGATTTCTCATCGATACGAACCGGACGACCTGCGCAAGTGGCCAGCACTTCAAGGCCATCATCGGAAAGACGGACATTTTTTTTTAAACGAAACTGAAAATCTTTAGCCGTAGCGACAGGGTAAACCTTGCCAAACACATTGATTCCAGGTACCCCAGCTTTTGCGGGAATTTTGCGTGCTAATACTGCTCCTTCTTTCACCAGCTGTACTTTAGAGGCAAAAAAGTCGATTTTCCCTTGTTCCTCTTGAACCTCTAAGTTATCAGCATCCACAAAGTTTTCCAACTGGGCGTTCTCAGAGGGCTCCGGTGCCTTAGCGGCTGCGATCTCAACTTCCTGAACCCCCTTAACAGACATTATCTCAGTCCAGCATTCCGGGCGATATCCATAAACAACCTTCAGAGTCTTCAGATCATCCAGCAGTTTTACTTCATCCCATAGTTCTCCCTGATCTCGGGACTCTTCCCAGACTACAAGTTTTTCTAAACTTATCTCGTCAAGACTAGAGAGGTCTTCAGGAAGAACATAACGGCCTCCTAAATCATGCTTCACCTTTGCTACCACCAGCATCCCATAAAAGCGAGCCTCCAACTCCCAGGTCAAACTCTCTGCCTGAGTAATTGGGTGGAATTCTATGAGATCCCCTGACTTGGCCTTAAACGGCCTGCCTTGAACCGTCCCATTGAGTAAGACCTCTCCGGCCTGTGCGAATGGAACGATTATTTTCGTTCCTTCTCCAGGAACGATAAGGTATTTGTTGTCGGACCAGATAGCTTGGGAATGTCCATGAACAACCTCTTCTGGCATGTCAATTACCCCTCTTTGTCATAAAGCTATTATTGTAATCATACCAGTTATTATTCATTCAACCCATAGGCTTTAAGTCCTATAAGCTGTCCGATTAGAGGAATTATTCCAAGTCTTTTTAACTTTTATTTTAATAGATATTAAAAATCTGATATCCTGAGGACTTGCGGCCATTAGGATCTTCGCTGTTTCCAGGGACTTGAGGCAAAGGCTTATTGGGAGTAGGCACAACAGGTTTTAATAGGTCCACAGTCTCTTGGTCAATCACTTTATCTGTCGTCAACCCTTGGGCTAGGTTTCTGGCCACCTGCTTGACCTCCAGGGGATCAACCTGCCAATAACTCACCCCATCAACTTCCAAAAATGATCCGGGAAGAGTTTGGGAAATCACATTCGAGCTCTTAAACCCTACGGCAACCTTAGCTACAGTAAGAATATCCCTAGCCGATAAATTCGTCTTGACCGCCTGCATTAATTGCGGAACCAGGAAAGGAAGCTTAGGCAATGTGCTCAACTGAAACATTTCCTTAGCTGCAGCTTTTAGAACAACCTGCTGTCTGGCTGTCCTTGAAATATCAGATAAGGCATCATGACGGAAACGGGCGTACTGCAATGCTTTCGATCCATCAAGACGCTGCAGGCCTTTATGCAAATTGATATATCCATCCTCTTGATCCCCCGTCTCATAGTACATATCTTTCTCAACATTGACTGTAATTCCGCCTAATGTATCAATGATCTTCTTGAACCCTTGAAAGTTGGTCTGAATGTACCCAGAAATTTCTTCACCCGTCAAATCCTCAACGCTTTTCTCTAAAGTTTCCATATCTGTTAAGGCTAAGACCGCATTAATTTTTACAAAGCCGTGCCCAGCAAGAGCAATCCGCGTATCACGTGGAATTGACAGCAGACTTATTCTCTGAGTTTGTGGATCGATGCTGGCCAAAATTATAGAGTCCGTGTTAAATTTCGTTTCCTCAGGTCTTTGATCTGCCCCAATCAGTAAGACGCTAACCCGACTATCGAGTTCCCCATTCGACGTTGGAATTAAACTCCCATCCGCTAAGGTTTTTCCGACACCCATCAATCCCTTATACCCATTGAACCCTAAAACTAACATTCCAAAGATTGCAACAGTCGCTGCAACCGAAATCCATTTTCTTCGCACTCATAACAACTCCATCATAAAATAACATCTTTCTACCATTATAACCAACTTTATGATAACGAAGAATCATATTACCTCGATTAATAAAAAAATCTCAGAAAAATTAATTTTCTGAGATAAAGAAAACTTAGCTGGCGCTAAGCCTCTGGCGAAAGCGGTAGGTTAGTTGCACTTATGCTTAGAAAGTATATAACGCAAGTTTATACTTTCTGGTAGTATAAAGAAAACTTGGCTGGCGCTAAGCCTTAGCGAAGCGGCTGCCTAGTTGCACTTATGCTGTAGAAAGTATTCAACGAAGTTATACTTTCTGACAGTATAAAAAGGTTAGAATATAAGGAGTTACGGCAAAATTTCGTGCTCTCTAAAATCACTGGTCAACGGAAGCTTCATGATACGGTCTATGAAACTATCTCCAAAGAGCATAACAAAATATAGGGGATTTAATACCCGTTCTTGTCTCGAGTTGTTGGGAGTAATTCCGTCTTCGAGTATTTGCAGCCTCTGAAGGACCTGAGCGCACCGTTTCCGTTGAGCTTGCCACAACTTTTTCTTTAAGTATTCTAATTGGAAGTCAACCTTTGCCTGGTTCCGAATGAGCCATTCGTGGACATTGACATGAATTTCCTCAAGAGGTTCCAGTTCAGTATAGCCTCTTGCGATCACATTTCTTAATCCCTGTAAGCGATCATCAATATCCAAAGAATCTTGTTCTCGAATACACCGCTCTTTGTGGGCCTCTAATCCTTGATAGACATCATTAAGGGTTAACCCTTCTTTGTTTAAGGTTTTCTTCCAAGATGGTGTAACGATGACACCAGACAACCGGGGGAATAAAATCGGCATGATGAAACCAAAGGTTGTGAAGACTTGCCCTAACTGAGCCCAATAATTCAACTCCCCGGGGCCTGGAACGTAGGCTAATGTAGGAAACAAGAACTCCTGAACAACCGGACGAGTCACAACATTTGGAGAAAACTGTTCCGGAGCTTGAGCTAATAGCATGTTCAGAGCATCCAAATCCCATGTTTCTTCTTGACCTCTTAAATAAAACCCTCGTTCTTGACATAAAATCGCTCGACGCTCAGGATTTGCCAAGAATAGGTTCACTTCTCCGCCTAAAGGCTGGATCTGAGCCTGAAAGCCTAATTCTACCCACGCCTTCGTGAGTCTGGACAGAGCTTCTCGAACATCCTCATGCATTTTTAAGATCTGTTCATACATTGGAGCAGCAAGTTGTTTGAATTCCGGCAGCATAGGGTCGAAAAAGATAAGGCCCCATTTTTTAAGCAGCCATTGTAAGGTCAAAGCAAACCATTGGGTCAAATTTTCAGCTTGATCCAGGAAGCGCCGACAATGTTTAAGTACGTATGCTTTAAATTCACTGTCGGGCAGCTCTAGAAGCTGTTCTTCTATTATTTCCCACGACGGGACTGGTTGTGGACCTACAGATTTACCTCCTCCGTCACCGGGTAAAGCACAAGGAAACGGTTTACCTTCAGAATTCAAAAAATAAGTTTTTTGAATTTCCAACCAATCGTGATCTTCACTAGCAATCCAAAAAATCGGCACCACGGGGCGTCCTAGTTTTTTTCGCTGTTCCTTAGCTAAACAAATCGTAGTTATGGCCTTATATAACGTATACAGCGGACCCGTTAAAATCCCTGCTTGTTGGCCAGTAATAACTACCAATGTTTCTTTAAGTCTCAACTCTTCAATCATTTGAAATGTTTCTTCATTTGCCCCAAGCATCTCGTGATAGGCTTTTAGACCATCGGCTAGCGGTCCTCTTGAGTAATTCCTCGTCTCTAAATACTCAGCACGACGTTGGAAACTCTCCTGTTGCTTAGGATTTCCACTTGGGAAAAAAGAAGCTACTTGCTCAAAACAAGTAGCCATGGTTTGCATTGGATCTCTCATATCTATCCTCCCCGCTACCTTCCAGTACACGGTATTTTATCATGCACGCATAGAAATCGCAATTTTGCCGGCTTGGCCTGCCTTGACCCTTCCGATGACCGCAGCCGCCGGTGTTCGGGAATTCGTCAACAAGCTGATTAACCGTTCCAATCGTTCTTCTGGAACAGCAATAAGGAGCCCTCCCGATGTAATGGCGTCACAAAGTACTAGCCGCAGCTCCTCAGGTACATCTTGCGCAAAATCAACCTTATCTTCCAGATGACGTTGATTCGCGCGTGTTCCACCAGGAATCGCCTTTTGCTGAATGCAATCCCATACACTCTCTAATGCAGGTACAGCCTCAGCATACACATCGGCACATAAGCCGCTTGCCAAAAGCATCTCATGCAAATGCCCTAAAAGTCCAAAACCCGTCACATCCGTAACTGCGTGAACTCCAACTTCTATCGCAGCTTCAGCCGCCGCTTTGTTCAGAGCAGCCATGACCCGAATCGCTTCTTGTTCCGCATCCGCCGAGACAATTCCGCGCTTAATTCCAGTCGTGATAATTCCTATGCCAAGCGGTTTCGTGAGCACTAAGTAATCCCCTGGTTTTGCTTTAGAGTTAGAAAGGATATAATCCGGGTGAACAAGGCCGGTTACGGAAAGTCCATATTTCGGTTCGGAATCGTCGATAGAGTGCCCGCCGACTAAAACTGCTCCGGCCTCTCGAATCTTCTCGCTCCCGCCTTGAAGAATCTTAGCCAGAATTTCCATCTTCAGTTTTCCTACCGGGAACGATACTAAATTCATGGCTGTTAACGGTTTAGCACCCATGGCATAGAGATCACTTAAAGCGTTGGCAGCGGCAATCTGTCCAAACGCATAGGGATCATCTACAACCGGAGTAAAGAAATCGACACTTTGCACGATTGCCTGTTCAGCATTTATGCGGTAAACTCCAGCGTCATCCGAAGTTTCCAATCCTACTAACAAATTAGCATCTTCTTGGTTTGGAGGTAAATGGCACAAAACTTGTGCCAGGTCCGCAGGACCTATCTTACATCCTCAGCCCGCCTTCGTCGACAACTGGGTCAGTCGAACTTTATCTTGAACTGCGCCGAGACCTAGATCCATTCTACACACCTCCAACATAAGTATTTATGAACACAGGACATCACTCTCTGATGATATCTATTGTACAATACATCAACTTGACTTACAAATGCTCTTAAATCCTATTTCCACTCTTTTAAACGCTGTACGATCTCCGCAATATCCCCATCGAGTAGTGTCCGGCCATCGATAAGAATCCTATCCTTCTGAATTCGGGTTAAAATTGCCACAGGACCTAAACGTAAAAACTTTTCTAACTCGACGACACTTCCTTGCTTGGGACGAAGAGCACACACCCAAGTGGGAAGATTAACAGTAGGCCATGCCCCGCCTCCCACTTGAGATACATCTTCTTTTATTTCGGCAGAAACCGCAGTATTGGAACCCAGAGCAGATTTCAGCTCTTCGGCAGCAATTTTCAAACGATCTAAAGAGTAGGAAAGCATCCTCCAGACAGGAATACTTTCCCCATCCCCATTTTGATACATGCGGAGTGTCCCCTCTAAAGCAGCTAACGTCAGCTTATCAATTCTTAATGCTCTTGTCAGTTGATTTGCCCGCAGACGTTCAATAAAGTTCCGTTTCCCAACGATGATCCCCGCCTGTGGACCGCCCAGTAGTTTATCCCCACTGAAACTAACGAGGGCAAGCCCTGCCTTTACTGTCTGCTGAATTGTCGGCTCCAGAGGAAATCCCAGACTTGTCCCATCGAAAAAACTCCCGCTCCCCAGATCTTCCATCACTGGAATTCCATATTTTTCTCCAAGTTCCACTAACTCTGCCCCTGAAACCGCATGGGTGAACCCTTCCACTCTGTAATTACTGGTATGGACTTTTAATAAGAGTGCTGTCTCTGAACTTATCGCAGCTTCATAATCCTTGTACCAAGTCTTGTTCGTACTTCCCACTTCGATGAGTTTTGCCCCGCCGGCTTTTAAAACCTCAGGAATCCGAAAAGAACCTCCAACTTCAACTAATTCGCCGCGGGAAACAACCACGTCTTTGCCCAGAGCAAAGGTGTTCATCATTAAAAGTACAGCCGCTGCATTATTGTTGACCACCATTGCAGCTTCCGCCCCTGTGAGCTCACAAAGAAGCTGCTCAACATGGACATAACGTGAACCCCGTTCCCCTGTCTCAATATTCAGTTCCAGATTACTATACCTTTCCGCTTGCACCGCAACGAAGTGTGCAGCCTCGGGTGCCAGAAGCGCTCTGCCACAATTCGTATGTAATACAACCCCTGTCGCATTAATCACACGGCGCAAACTCGTTTCAGGAAGTATTAAGGCTTGAATAAGTTCGCTCTTTAGCCATGGCCAGAGGGCGAATTCATAGTCTTCAAATGAATTTGATATATTTCGGTTGACATTTTCTCTTGCTTTTTGTAAAACCTGTCGAACGCAATTTGTTAAACGAGGCAAGTCCCTCTTATTCGCCAAGAAGGGACTGAATTCCGCTTCGCCTTCTAGCCGTAGCAACACCTCGTGAACCGCGGGAAGTGCTCTTAAACGCCTTTGTTTTTCTTCTTCCACCGTCTGACACTCCTTACAGGCCGTTTTGCGATCGCTCAATTTACCTTAATCGGCCCGCACACTTTTTAGGATTTCGACATCCAAGTTAGCATATGATATAGGCACAAGCTTATTCGAGGAGGAATTACATGTCTAGCATTAACTCAGCCCCACCACAAAAACAGCCAGCCCAACAAGCTGTTATCATTGCCTTTTCCGAGCTTAAACACAAAAGACATCGTTTCCAGCCTTGCATTTTCTGCGGCGAAACTATTAAAGTTCATAATTTCAAGGGCAAAAACGTTTGCTCCCGTTGTCTTCAGCAGATACCTTCCATGTTCTCCTTTGGTTAAAGTTAAAGAGCCTTCCATCACTTAAGTGTTGTGGAAGGCTCTGTTTTTCAGATAGCTCGCCACTATCTTATGGATATCCTCGACTCTTTCATTCTACGGAAGCTTGTTGAAGGAATCATTAAGTGTTTGCACGGCCTTAACTGGAATAATAACTTTTCCGTGTTCAGTTAAAAAGGCACTCGTCGTAGCCACGATTTCCCCATATTCGTCAAGGATAGCTTCAGCCATAAGTCTCTTCTTACTTGTTCCCATTCGACTAAGGATAAGGTAATACTCGTTTTCAAATAGATAAAGGCTGGAACGCAATTGGCTAAATTCCGGCAATCTTCCTACAGCGGAGACCACATCTTCGAAATCAGCAAAAACATACACTAACTCCGTGACTCGGCCTTTTACGGGTTTGCGAGCGGCCTTTTCCTTGATCAGCCCTTCAAGTTGTTGATCTTCTTGCTTCATAATGGTTATCACAAATTCGTCGTTCGTTGCCACTGTCGCTTGAATCCAAAAAGGTTGATCTAAATTAAATTCGACTTCTTCTCTTGCTTGCGCAATGAGCTCCCAAAACAATTGCTCCGTTTTTGCTGACCGTTGAAATAAATCAGCCATCGTAATATCCCTGTCAGTTAATTCTGTCAAGGAGATAAAGATGCGGATGGTATGCTCGTTAACTTTTTGTACACGCATATCCCCACTCTCCTTTCCGCATCAAGTTCTTACCCTATCTTATTCCCATTATATCATATTACGCCATTACTTTTTCGGTTAAATCCATGGATTTTGACGATCTTTCTCATAGTCTTTCCCGTTTAAGCCATCGGCAATCACCAAAGGGGCCCCTACTACGGAATAATCAAATCGAACTTCCAACACGCTCACAGCGTATAACTTCTTTGCGGACTGGAAGGTACATTAGTTTAACCTGATCATCCAATTTCAATTTTTCATAAACGACCTCATCGACGTACAGCTGCTTTTGTTCTGAGCCAGTACGAACCTCTAAACAATAGGACCGGGATACCGAATCATACGTTTTACCCTGCACCAGGCCTTGCAAATACCCTGGTTGGAGCAGCCAATCCGGCTGAGACAAAAACAAAAGCTGAGTATAAATTCCTAGAATACTGACCAAAATTACTGTCTTTCCAAACAGTACCAGAAAACCCCAGGCATCACGTTCACTGCGAAACGTCTTTTGAACTTTCCACCCAATTCGGAAGAGGACAAAGGCCCATATCAAAATGAGTACGACCATGTTTGGCCAGGTCGTACTCCACAGATAATGATAGTAATCTACCATGGTTAGCCCCTTTAGAAAAGCGGTAGTGTTACCCCTAAATAAACGTCCTATTCCGCTTTAGCGATTTGTTCCTTGCCAGCACCGCAACTCGGACATTGTTTAGGACGGCAGCGACCCTCTGAAGTAGCACTACATTGGGTACATTTCCAAATTGCCATGATGATCTTCCTCCTTGAGTTTAGTTTTACTTTAATCATTCCTAAGTGATTTAGGAATGATTCTTAAGTTAATCAGATTCTATATATTTTCATGGACAATGTCAATATTTTTATGGAATGTTCTTACATAGTAAAATACCCGGATCGTTTCTCAGATACGGGCATAGTTACTTAATCCTATCATTGTAACGGTGAGGACATGTCCAGCGTATATATATTTCCGGCAAAATCAACAACTTTAAGCTAAAGTTTCTTCCCGCTCAGTTTTCTTGGTAATTTTTGCTAAAGTCATTGTCTTTGTTAGGTTTGGCCGTTGCAAGCAAAACCGGTGTCGTTGGAACAGTATCATAGATATAGACCGTAGCATCGCTGTTGGCCGATCCTTCAATGGTGCTCGTATTAGTATCTATTCCATTTAATATCTCTAATGACGTATCCTGAGCAAGAGCAGGCTTAGTAATTCTAAGTCCAAGTTAATTGATTGGTTCTTCCACATTAATCATGTCTAGCGGGCTAGCCATTTGTCCTCCCGTCACAGTCAATTTGTAACTGTGCTTTTTATAAAGCGAATTATCCTTTCCATCAACAGATAAGGTGTAGCTTCCAGTAGGCAGATTAACGGAGAATTTTCCATCGGCATCTGTAGTCGTTGTCCAAGTTGTCGTAGTGTTGGATATCTCTACTGACAAGCCAAACGTTTCCGGCGTCACACTGCCGCCAATAGTACCCGATTTGCTGCTTGCTATTCCCGCTTCTGTTGGAAACGTCAGACTCGTTGTCTTGACTAAGGAGGCCCCAGACGTAGGCAGCGTAATTTTAGGTATTTTAATTGATCGAGTCGTTAGTATCCCATTAGACACACTGTAATAGTTAAGCAAATAATCACCATTGGCATAGATATTAAACGTATACTTTCCATTCATGTAGTCATTCGAAGAGGGACCTTCAGCACTTCCATTAGGATCGATAAGAGTCAGAGACCCAGAAAGATCGCTTGGGGAGCTGGGTTTTATATCATAATTCACTGTAACAACAAGCGTTGAACCAATTAAAGGAGTTACCGTGAAGGGGACTATAATTGTTCCACTAAGTTTTGCCCCGGTCACAGAGGTTACTCCACTTGTAATATATAAATTGTAATCACCAGCGGTATAGACGCTCGACGGCGAAACTCGCACAGAAAGTCCATCATCAGAAAGTTTCGCTGTCGTTGCAAACTTCTTTTGTTTGCTATCAGTGACGTAAATAGTGCTGCTATTGACACTTGAACTCAAGAGCGGATTATCAAATGAAATTGTCCAGACCTTATTTACTTCTGTTGTAGTTTTCGACGGCCAGATAGTAAACCCTGTACTTGTACTCCCTGTGTTCGCAGCGGCCGCAGATACTGGTGATGAGGAGAGAAGTATTCCTAGAATTGTTAAAAGGCAAGCTAGCCACCGGGTTTTCTTAACCACGATACCATCCTTCCTTGAAGGGACACCCAATTTACGCTTCCCAATCGTTTTGATTCAACCCATTCATGATCTTTTGTACATAAGCCTGAGTTTCTTTATAAGGGGGTATCCCCTGATATTTTTCCACAGCGCCAGGCCCCGCATTATAAGCGGCTAAAGTCAGAGGAATATTTCCTTGGTAACGATCCAGTAAATCTTTTAAAAAATGCGTTCCTCCATCCAGGTTTTGCGCCGCATCATAAGCGTTCTGCACACCATAAGAAGCAGCAGTTCCCGGCATCAACTGCATTAGACCCATTGCCCCGGTCGGTGATGTTGCTTGAGAGTTGTATCCAGACTCCGCTTTAACTACCTGTTGAATCAGACTTGGATCAACCCCATATTTTTGGGACATTGAATTAATGGCTTGTGCTATCGATGTCGAACCAACATTTTCACCTTGATCGTTAAGAAAAGAGGACCTTTGATTATTGGTCAGAGTACTGTTACTCAACTGTTTCTCTAAACCGCTAGACTCTTGTGAAGAATTCATATTACTCTCAAGAGCAACTTGAAGTAAGGCAGCAAAAAGTTCTGAATTGGAATTGCTGCTACCACCCGCGCCCATAGTTGACACGGTTTGGTCAGTTTGAGCAGTCTGCCAAGAGGCATTAATCTGCTGATGTTGTAATAACAGAAGCATCTGGGCAATATTCATCCATTAAGCCTCCTTATGCTCATTAAACCCTCAATAAACTTATCTTTTCTAGCGACTGGCAGTAAGTTCACATAGTCCCTGAACCTCATTACTTTCCAAGATCTTTTCCGGTATGAGTTTCAGAATAATTCGATCGGGAAGATTGACGATTCCGCCGATAAATGGAGCGGTAACCAGTGATGGCGGTGGAACAATATTCTCTAAAATCCGAACTTCACGAACCTGGTCCACAGCAAAGCCTACTTGATTGCCATGAACCTCAGTAATCAAAGCAAACGTAGTTTGCTCTGTTTTAGCAACTCCGAAGCGAATGTGTAAATCAATCAACGGGATCGCCATACCCCGCAAATTAATTAGACCCCGAACATAGGAAGGCGCTTTTGGAATCGTACGCACCTCGCTTAACGAGGTAATTTCCCGAACGACTTCGATCGGCATCGCATACTCTTCTTGACCTAAAGTAAAAATGACAACTTGAACCGACGTGTTAACCACACCCTCTGCTATATCTTCCCGACATCATTGACAGCTTTCCCTAACATGTCATCTTGAGTCTGAATTACTTTTTGATTAGCTTCGTAGGCCTTCATGACCGTCATCATTTGGATCATTTGTCCTGAAAGATCGACATTGGAAGCTTCGACCGAACCTTGAAGAACTTTTGGAGCAGCCGACATTTGGACTGGTTGGGACGAGTTATACAAGGATTGTCCCTCACGTACTAGAGCATTTGTCGGAATCACTGCAACACGCAGTTGATCTACCATCTGTCCGTTATCAATAATTGTTCCATCTGCCTTAACGCTGAATTCGGAGCTGAGATGACCAATTGGTCCCTTTCCACCCAACAAAGCGTTGCCATCCGAAGTTACGAGCGTCCCGTTACTGTCGAGGTGGAAGTGTCCGTTACGTGTGTAGCGTACTCCCCCTGCTGTCTGAACTACAAAGTACCCTGGTGATGTTAAAGCCAAATCGGTTTTTATGTCCGTAGATTGTAAGGCGCCCTGAATATTATTTAAACCCGCACGGTCTACCCCGACCCCAGTCCCTAGCATCCCAATTGGCACAACTTCAGAAGCTTGGCTTCCTCCCAAGCGTTCGATCAACATGGAGGGAAAGGAACTATTACTGACAAGTTGTTCTTTGTAACCAGGGGTCTTCGTATTGGCAACATTATCCCCGATAATTTCACTTTGCGTTTCGGCAGCTAACATTCCCGCGGCAGAAGTATATAGTCCTCGAATCACCTTGTACCCCGCCTTTTTACTTATTCAAAATTTCCTAATCTCTTTACTTGATAACCAGCTTCAGCAGATCTAATTGTGACGAGAGCGCGCGGGTGAGAGAATCGTAATAAAGACCATTTTCCGCCACATTAGACATTTCACGATCAATATCCACATTATTTCCATCATTGCGCGTTGATGTCGATTGATCGGTTACAATCATTGGCCCTGAGGATCCTGAGCCCTGGCTGTCAACAACCCCCGGAAGGTGTTTCTGGGTTGTCATCTTCATGGAGAGAGGAGCCCCACTCTTATCCCCTAAGGCCTCTTTCAGCACCGCCTGGAAATCAACATCCGAGCGTTTAAAATTCGGGGTATCAGCATTGGCAACGTTATTAGCTAACACCTGCTGCCTAGTACCCGAAGCATTAAGCTCCTTCTGCAAAACGTTTAAAACTGGCCCATCTAACCACCCGGACATTTACTTTACCTCCTCAACGTATCAGCAATACCCATCATCTGATCTCCGTCCGAAACCAAGCGAGCATTCATTTGATAAGCCCTTTGGGCCTGTACGAGATCTGTCATGGAGGCAACCAGATCAACATTGGATTGCTCCAGAGATTGGTCACGAATTGTCCCTAAGGTCTGATTACCGATTGCACTTCCTGGTTGTCCTACTTGAGGTGCTCCAGAATTTACGGTAGGTACAAAAAGGTTGTTCCCGTCCGTTTGCAAGCCTTCCGGGTTTGAAAATCCGGCAAGCGTAATTTGACCGAATACAGTTTCTGTTCCTGAAACAAGCCCTGTTATCTCACCGTTCCCTTTTACGGACAAGTTTGTCACGCCTAAAGGAATTTGAATTCTCGGTTGTACGATATTTCCCTGAATATCGGTAAGCTGCCCCGACTCATCCACACGAAACTCACCTGCACGAGTGTAGCCTGTATTTCCGTCGGGAGTCTTGACCTCGAAGAACCCCGATCCAGAAATGCTTAAGTCCAGAGGTTGATCCGAGGGGACCAGAGTGCCCTGTTGGAAATTTGTCCCAGTAGCGGCGTATATGACCCCAGACCCTACGCTCAAGGGTGCTGCAACGACATTTCCTCCGTTTTTTTCATTGACTGAATGAACCACTGTCGCCAAAGCCTCTGCAAAATCTACCTGACTCGCTTTAAACCCGGGTGTGTTGACATTTGCCAGATTGTTACCAATCGTATCTATAGTCACCTGCTGCGCACGGATCCCCGACGCAGCAGTTTCGATTAGGCGCATGAAGCAACCCTCCATGTTTTGAGATTCATACCAAGATCAACCTCTCAATTATTGCCGTTTAAGGTCAATCAGTTCTTGCAAGAGGGAATCCGAGACCGTAATGACCCGAGAGTTGGCTTGGAAACCACGTTGAGCCACGATCATACTGGTCATTTCTTGAGAAAGGTCGACGTTGGACATTTCGACACTACCCGTTGTAATTGTGCCTGTTCCATTGGTTCCAGCTGCCCCGACCGTTGCCGTGCCTGAGTTATTTGTTTCGCGATAAAAGCTACCCCCTAGGTTCTCCAGACCGGAAGCATTTGAGAAATTTGCAACAGCAATTTGAGCGATCTTATGGGTCGTTGACACTCCTGTAGTTGAATCTGTGTAAACTCCGGTAATAACTCCACTCTGGTCGATACTGTAACTTGCTAAGGTTCCATCAGAGCCAGTATTGCCATAAGCCGTGTCGCCGATTTTGATAACAACGTTACTGGTGGTTACCGGCGCCGTCCAGCTAGCTGGTGTAGTATCATCTGAAAACGCTTGACCTTGAACAAGTGCGCCAGACGCCGGATCAACTAAATTCCCGTTACCATCAAGAGTAAACGCCCCGGCACGGGAATAAACAGTTTGCCCCGCATTATTCAAGACAAAGAATCCATTATCTCCGTTAATCATCATATCCGTGGGATTCCCTGTAGTCTGAGCACTCCCCGAAGTCATGATTTGGTCAATCGATCCTAGAGTGGCACCCAGGCCCACTTGCATCGGGTTTGTTCCGCCAAAAAGAGCTGGTGAAGCAGTATCTGGTGCTGACGCCCCTTTTAACGATTGGCTCAAGGCCGTAGCAAACGTCACCCGACTCTTTTTAAAACCTGTTGTATTGACATTAGCTATGTTATTTCCTATGACATCCATCATCGTTTGGTGGTTTTTCAATCCTGAAATCGCCGAATAAAGTGAACGCATCATAGCGCAAATTCCTCCTCTTTGTGTACATGGCTTACGAAAAACATTTTCTTATGTTTGGGAAGTTTCAGATGTCGAAGTATTAGTTGCTGAAGTATCGGCAGGCTGCTGATTTTGGATCTGGGTAATCAAGCCAACTTCCATATCCGCAAGAGTTCCGTCGGTCTTGCGAATTTGAAGTTGAGGATCACCGTCTACCCATTTTACCGATTCAACAGTGCCGTCAATTTGGGTCTTGCCGTCCGTATCTATCCCACTCACCCATTTGCCGATTAAGGCAGCCCCTTCAAGGATTGCCGATTGTTGAGAGTAGTAGGTCATGGTTTTACTCAATGCGTCCATAGATGTAGCGATATTGGTCATCTGTTCAAGAGAACTAAACTGAGCCATTTGCGCGATGGACTGGGTATCATCCATGGGATTCATAGGATCTTGATTTTGCATCTGCGCTACCAGCAACTTGAGAAAATCGTCTTTTCCCAGCGTATCATTGGACGTATTCGATGTCCCCTGACTTCCGTTCGACGAACCCGCTGCTGTAGTAGAATTTGTTCCATTAACCGTACTCATGGTTCCTCCTATGCTGTAACATCAATTTGACTATTCCCATCTTGTCCAAGGGATAGTGGGTTGTTGATTGTTGGGAGAGAATTCTCATCCTCGTTAATGGCGGCATTTTGGGGGACCATTTGTTGGAACTCATTTCTTCGCTGATTTTGTTTCTGGTCCCCACCCATTCCCATGTGCAGCATTCCACAGTTCACCCCTTGTTCTGTAAGGGTATTACGCAAATCTAAAAGGTGATTTTGAAGGCCCTGTCTAGTATCTGCTTCTGAGGCCTGAACTTCAAGATGGACCAGACCATTTTCGTATCGTAAATTAATATGAACTTTACCTAAATCAGCTGGATGAAGTTGAATATCCAGCTCTTTTAATTCTTCATGCCGATTTAAGAGCTGTTCATGAAGAACCGTTGAAATCTGATTCCATACAGGAATTGCCACGGTTTTCCCACTCGCTGCATCAGTCACTGAAGTGTTGCCCACAACCCCCAAGGTATTGCTTGGGTTCTGCCCTTGTGCATCAATCTCTATATGCGATTCAGCAGATTGCGGAGCCTGTATCTCCATTGACTCTGGTTTTTGTCGAATAGCTGTGAACAATTTCGTGTCTTTAGCTTGTGTGACGACATGTTCGACACTGTTTTCTTTTAGCTGTTTTAAGGGAGCATCCAAATTTTCTTGAGTCATTGAGGCAATATTGTGACCCTTGACCCGTTGATCTTGAACGTCAGGCAACGCTTTGATTCCCTCCGGGTTAGCAGAAATCTCGCTGTTATCATCCGTGTTACTAGTCGATATCTTTGATATCTCCGGCATCTCTGATGTCTTCCAGGTCTGAATAAGGCTTGCCAAACCTCGACTTAGGCTCTGGACATTTCTATCTGCCGATATTGAATCCCCTTGGGTTGAGATTTCTGTGGCTTCTTTAGCCAGTTGTGCTAATAGTTCTAATGCTTTGTCCCCTTGGGCGCTCTTCGCAACAGTCTGACCAGATTCGCCGGTTCCAATTACTTTACTTAGAGAAGACTCTTGGGAACCGGGATTCATAATCTTATTAGCTAAAGCTCTGAAAGTCGTCAGTGTTTCCTCTCCGCCTGAATCCTTAGAACCGCTCTGATTAAGAACCTGCGTCCCTCCTGCTAGGCTTAATGATTTCCCCTCTGACGAGCTAATCTCTCCCGAAAGCACTTCCAAAAGTTCTGAAATTACCTGTCTATAATTATCCAATTCCGCACCTTGAGATTTTGCCGTCGCCATCCCTGTCGACGCTAAATCCTCGCCCGTAGCCAGAAAAACTTCGCTGGGCATTGTCAAGCTCTGGTTGATGTTCGACGATACGTACAATGAATTCGTTTCTGCAGCATCACCTGACAAAACCTTCTCAGTTCCCTGACCAATACTTCCGGAATTGGCTTCCTTGCCTGCCGGAAAATCACTCTGAAGCAACTGTATGAGAAAGGGAAATGCGGAATTACTGTACCCCAACATAGTTGCCGAATCGTCAGCGTTTTGTTGTGTTGACACAGAATCGCCAAGGCCCTGTTTCTCATGCAAATGTTTACTTGCTTTAGAGTTTTGCCCCTTCGGATCTGTGCTTAGATTCAAAGAACTACCGAGTATCTCTGCAAATACTGTTGCGGCGTCCTTAGGAGAATCGGTGACCTTATTCCCTCGCGTGGTCGTTAGTTTCCCTAGCTTGTCCCCGCTCTTGAGGGAATCCGAAAGGACATGAATACCTGCCATTAATCGTCACCTCCAAACTTAAACGAACTAATTATTCTATCGGCATAATTTATCCAAAACATTAGTGGATTCCACTCTAGAATAAAATACCCTTCTGACGGCTAAGCTTTCCTCGCAAACGGATAATTGCTTGAGAATGCAGTTGCGAAATCCTTGATTCGGAAAGCTTTAATACCGCTGCAATTTCTTTTAAGGTAAGTTCTTCTTGATAGTACAGTGCAACCACTAACTTTTCTTTCTCTGGTAATTTCTCCACTGCGGAAGTCAGGATCTGTTTTATCTCCTCTTTTTCCACATCCTGATAAGCTTCGGTTGCCCCGGATCCACGAGCAAATTAAGAGGAGTACCGCCGCTATTATCTCCTGTCCCATCGACAGGGGGATCGTCAAAAGAGGTTAGGGTTAATATCTGGGCCTGAGCCAGAACCGTTTCAACTTCCTTTACCTCAGTATTAAGTAATTTCGCAACCTCTTCTACCGTAACTGCTCGTCCGAGACGATACTCTAATTCGGCAAAGGCATCTTGGACTCGTTTCACCTTTTGCCTAGCTGAATGAGGAACCCAATCCATAGTTCTGAGCCCATCAATCATAGCCCCCCGAATGCGAATTGAAGCATACGTCTCAAATTTCCACCCCCGAGCGGCTTCAAACCGTTCTATTGCATCGAGTAACCCAAAGACACCATACCCAATAATATCATCCTCGTCGACATGGGGTGGAAGAGACATGGCTAAACGACCCGCAATACGCTTAACCAAAGGCAGGTATTGTTCTATGTGCTCCTGCTTCCAAGATCCTCTCGCAGCGACTTCATAGGCGTTCGGTATCAAGTCTTACTCACCTCCTAATCGATATTCGTGGTTCGCAATGCGTGGTTAGAAAAGCTTTCAACAAGTCACGGATTGCAAATCGTCACAAATCCCTTTGACTCTTCAAACCTCAAATATCGAATATCAACTTCGATTATTCCCATCCCATTCGGCGCACGATATCTGCTTTTCGTTTGCTGTCCTCAAGCCCTATGCTTAAACTCGGATCTACTTGACCTGGAAACAACGATTCATCAGAATCTGTGCTCGGGACCTCATCTCCTACAGAAAAGTCAATCACACCACCACGTTCGGGAGGTGGACTCGTTTGTTCTAATTGTGGCTCAGGCAAGGAAGTTTTTTGATACGCCATTAAAATACTTGAAAATAAAAGATACAAAATCCCAAACGACAATCCTGTCCGAATAACTAAGTCAAAGGATCTCACACCGTTAAACCAGCTCAGCAAAGCGACGATCAAGGCGGTAGCAAGAGAGATGCGCAAGGTCCAAGTTTTAATTAACTCACTTATTTGAGTGGTCATCAAATCACCTTTTCGCCATGATTTATCGTCCGAACTCTCAGCTCTCCAGTCCCTACGTCGAAATGAATCGTCCTGCCGAAACTTCCGCCAACATCAGCACTTAAAAGCGGAATTCCATATTTTTTCAATCCTTGTTGCACTGCTTCGGCGTTCCTGTCTCCAATCTTTAGGACCGGAGGTTTGCCGGGAAAGGAAAACATCTGGGCACCGCCTGCAATTTTCGCTCTTAAACGAGAACTCTTGGCTCCCAAAAGTGAAATCTCTTTAAGTAATAATTCCATCGCTGTATCTGCGTATTTGGCAGGATTTCCTCCGGCACTCCCGTTAGCGGATGGAAGCATGATATGGGCCATCCCCCCTACCTTAAGAAATGGGTCATGAATGCAAATCCCGATGCAAGACCCGAGTCCGGCAGTTAGTAAAATGTCGGGGGATTTTGCCGTTTTGAAATCAGCCATCCCTACACTGATTACTCCATTCATAATCCCATAGCCCCCAACAATTTTTTCAATGATCCATCATCCGGCAAAAAGATAAATTGCCCTTCAATTTTCGGAATTCCCGAGAGTTGAGTATCAATAAACAGCACTGTATCATCCAAGATGCCTTCTTCCAGAAAAATTGCATCTAAGCTTGCCCCAATCATATCCACCGCTATAGCAGGAACGGAAGGCTGAAGAGGAATGCCGGAAAATTGACTTAAAGCTATGAGAAATGAACTCACTAGTATATTACCGACTTCTTTCAGAGCTGATTGTGCCATTTCATCTGTGAACAGGTCCATTGGCTCATTAGTTCCAAACAAAGCCTGGACGACAATCTCAGCACTTTCCACCGGAAAGAAGAAGACAGCTTTACCTGGGGCCGTTCCTTCTACCTTCACATAGATGGTCACCTGAGGAGAATCCAGTTGCCCAATAATTGGAGAAACCCTTTCAAACGGGACCGCCCAAACCTCTGGGACAGACATATCAATTCTACGTTGCAAAAGGGTAGACAAGGCTGTCGCCGCATGTCCTGAGCCAATATTTCCTATTTCACGCAAGGCATCAAGTTGGAACTGTGTGATCTCCATTATTTATACCAACCCTTTCTTACGCATCTCCCTTTGTATATCAAAAACGCATTTAACGATTCGATCCCGATCACGTTCTGGTAGATCGTGAAACTCGACCGAAATAGTATATCGTTTGCTGTCTTCTATCTTTTCTGCTCGGCAGACACGAACAGGGGTTTGAAGTTCTCCGTTTGGAAGGCTTAATTGAGCATAGAGCAACGATCTATTTTCCACATAGTCTTCTGTCGTGAAACGCATCCCTCCGCCGCTTAAATCCAACATTGTGGCTTTTTTCAGATCACTGAGCCCTTCTTTGGTCACTGTGCGAAATACCACGGGAAAGAAGGCAGGAACTCGGACAAAACTGCGGCGTTGTACTTTGGCAACAGAATTGGGCAATTCCAGAACAAACATCGGCACCGGAATCGCGATTCTTTGCATAATCCTCCCCTCAAACGAATAGGCAGCGACCTCATCCCAAAATGTTAGCCTAACCACTACTCCTTCTCGCAAGGGAACGATTTCACCTTTATCGTAAGGGGCACCGACCATCAGAAGTCTTTCCCCAACTTCTTCAATGCGCGTTCGATATTTTCCCTCATACTCCCCTTCATATACAGCCAATTCAACTGTAAGTCCGGGCAAAAGCTTATTCTTATAAGACAAATCATCACCCCCGATTGGATATTCATAATTAGAATACTTGATTAAGTTAACATATTAAATACACTTGGAGTAAGATTCTTAAATGCTGGAATTTACTCTAAAGCGAGCGCAGCAGCTTACCTAAAAAACCCTTGATCCCGCCAGCCTGACGGGGAGGACTTTGATAAATTCCGCTAACCCTGGAAGCAATCCACTGAATACAGCGGTAGGCTGAACTTTCCGGAAAGCTGATACCTAAAGGATCTTGCTGCATTACTGATCGTCCCACAAGGGGATCATCATAAACCCAACCCATGAAATTCAGTGATCCTTGCAAAAACTTTCTTACAGCAGTTTCCAAGCGATTAAAAGTGGCTTGGGCATCAGTTTCTGAACGCACTCGATTGACGACAACATGAATCGGGACTTCACTTGCTTCTTTCCTGAGCGTTTTCAGTAAACCGTAAGCATCTGTCAGCGCTGTAGGTTCTGGAGTCGTTACCATAATGATATCGTCAGAAGCTTGTAAGAAATTTGTAACGGTATAGCCAAGCCCCGCTCCAGTATCAATAATCAAAAGGTCGGCCATTTTTTCCAAGCGTCCTAGATTTGAAATCACATTGGCTAACTTAGCTCGATCTAAATTAGCCAGGTTCTGCACGCCTGAACCACCTGGAATGATCCCTATTCCTCGAGGACCTGTCAGCATGATCTGTTCTATCGTCTTCTCTCCAGATAACAAATGCTCGATCGTATGCCGAGCAGTCAGCCCAAAGGCAACATCCACGTTCGCCAAACCCAAATCTCCGTCGAGAATAACCACCCGTTGTCCATACTCTGCTAAAGCCAAAGCGAGGTTGACGGTGAAGCTTGTTTTACCCACCCCACCCTTGCCGCTGGTAACAGCAATAACACGCATCTTATTCTTTCCTTTTTTGGTCAGAACCCGCAAGACACTCGCCTGATCATGCATGGGGCAATCCCTCCCCCAAAACATAATATGTCATACGTTCTGAAGTCGCGACCTCTATATCATCAGGCACGTTCTGTCCATTTGTTAAATAAGCCGTCGGCAAGGTTGTTTGACCTAACAGATTGATCAAGGAACCGGCACGTGATGTTTCATCCAATTTAGTAAAGATGAAATGGGTCGTGAGACTCTCGAAATGCTTGTATATCTGAAGTTGATCATCAAATTGCGTCGTAGCACTCATAACGAGCATCGTAAAATCTGGTTTTGCCTGATTCAGGAAAGCACACAATTCCGACATATGTAATTCGTGATGTGGGCTTCTTCCCGCTGTATCGATGAAAATAAGCTCTTTGTCCGCATGAAGGTCGAGGGCTTCACGCAGCCCTGCAGGCGTCATGACCACCTCGACAGGTACTCCAATGATGTCCCCAAACGTTTTAAGTTGCTCCACTGCCGCAACCCGATAAGTATCAGCGGTAATTAGAGCGACTTTTCGTTTATCAAAAATACTAAATCCTGCAGCTAACTTACCGATCGTTGTCGTTTTGCCCACTCCTGTGGGGCCAATTAAGGCCACAACCCGAGGCTTGTCAATTCCTGGCTGAATCGGCCCAGTCTGACTGCAGATTTGACGCACATTACCCTCTATTCGTTTGAAAACCTTGGCATTATCCCCCCATTCCTCTTCCGTCAAGTTCTGCTGCACTTGCCGCAGCAAACGATTGATAAACTGGTCGTTAATGCCACGTGCTCGCAAATGGTCTGCCCACTTAGAAAGATTCGGAGGCCAAATACTTTTTTCCTCCTCCAGGCCTTCTATGTGCTTATTCATTTTCTCTAAGGTCAGCCGC
Source organism: Desulfosporosinus paludis (assembly GCF_045689965.1). NCBI lineage: Bacteria > Bacillati > Bacillota > Clostridia > Eubacteriales > Desulfitobacteriaceae > Desulfosporosinus > Desulfosporosinus paludis. Next base: position 3,748,504 of record NZ_CP144211.1, on the reverse strand, counting down.
ATAGACCTAAGTTCTTCTTCAAGAACATCAGAGTGCTCTGATAAGATCGGATCAGGTTCTTTTTTAAGCGGTTTTTTCTCCTCCGGAGATCTCTCATAACGTTTAGTTTCGGCGGCAGTAACAGGAGTTTCCTCGATAGCGGCCGTAATTTCCACCTTAATTTTTCCGAAAAGGCCCAAAAATCCTCCCTCTCGAAATTCGCGAGTTTGAAGAATGACTGCTTCCGAGCCCAATTCCCGCTTAACTTTACCCATAGTTTCAGCCACGTTATCGCCAACAAATCGTCTAACTCGCACGTTCTATCCCCACCATTCCTACAGCTTGAACTTGGACATCCTGAACCAATTCGTTATAAGAAAGCACCAATAGCTGAGGGAGTTGCCGCTCCGTAACTCGTTTTAAATTAATTCGCACCAGCGGAGCGCAGACCAGCACTGGAGTAAATCCTTTGAGCACCACTTTTTCGACCTCTCGGGAAAGAGTTTGCATTAAGACCTGCAATAGTTTAGGATCAAGCGTCAAATACGTACCATAATCAGAAGGCTGAATACTGTCCAAAATTTGCTGTTCCACTTGAGGGTCTAAGGTCATTACCGGCAATGTCTTATCTTTTCCTAACAGAGGTTGTAAAATCTGGCGTGCTAAAGCTTGCCGGACATGTTCGGTCAAGCGATCCGTATCTTTAGTCGTTTGGGCCTGATCGGCCAAAGTTTCCAGAATCGTAACCATATCACGAATCGAAACTCTCTCGCGCAGCAAGTTCGTAAGGACTTTCTGGATTTGCCCAAGACTAAGCAAATCTGGAATCAGTTCCTCAACCACGGCAGGGGCTTGCTCTTTAGCGTGATCAACAAGGGTTTTTACGTCTTGACGATTGAGAATATTCCAAGCCTGGGCCTTAATCACTTCTGTGATATGGGTAGCCAATACCGTCGGCGCATCGACAACCATCCACCCATTAAGCTCAGCCTGTTCTCGATACATGGCATTAATCCATTTGGCATCAAGTCCAAAAGCCGGCTCTTTTGTAGGAGTGCCTGGTAAAGACTCGTCATCAAAACCGTTGCTCATGGCCATATATTGATCAGCCATAATCTCTCCCGTCGCCACTTCTGCTCCGCGAATTTTAATAATGTATTGATTCGGTTGAAGATTCATATTATCTCTCACCCGAATAACTGGAACAATAAACCCGAGTTCGCTGGCAATTTGACGGCGAATAAGCACGATTCTATCGAGCAAATCTCCTCCTTGCTGCACATCTACCAAGGCAATCAAGGCATAGCCGAGTTCGAGTTCCATATGATCGATGTGTAAAAGGTTCAGAACGTTTTCCGGCTTCTTACTCTCTTCAATCTCCGATGTCCGAGCAGCCTCAGTATCCACGACATTGGAAACTCGGGATTTCTTATCAAGCAGCACTCCGGCACCCACCAGCACCGCCGCTACTAAGAACATCGGCAATTTAGGCAGGCCGAGAAAGCCTAGAACGATCAGTACTCCTGCCGTAATATATAAGGCTCTCGGGTTTTGAAACATCTGTTTACCCAGATCTTCCCCTAAGTTGCTGTCTGAAGAGGCTCTGGTCACCACAAGTCCCGTCGCGGTGGAAATCAGAAGCGCCGGGATCTGGGAAACAAGGCCGTCCCCAATGGTCAGCATTGTATACTTTTGGAGGGCTTCAAGCAAGGGCATCCCTTGCATCGCGACCCCTGTAACAAACCCTCCGACAATATTAATAAACAAGATGACAATAGCAGCAATGGCATCTCCCTTGATAAATTTCGTCGAGCCATCCATTGCCCCATAGAAATCCGCTTCATTCTGAATCACTTTGCGCCGCTCCCGGGCCTGTTGTTCATTGATCATACCCGCATTCAGATCCGCATCAATAGCCATCTGCTTTCCCGGCATAGCATCTAATGTAAAACGTGCCGCCACTTCCGAGACCCGTTCCGCACCTTTCGTGATGACAATGAATTGAACAATGACCAAAATCGCAAAAACAATGAAACCAACCACCATATTTCCTCGAATGACAAACTGAGCAAACTGTTGAATAACCTGTCCGGCATAACCATCTAAGAGGACCAGCCGCGTCGTTGAAATGTTCAAAGACAAGCGGAACAGAGTCATAATCAGTAACAAGGAGGGCAGAGCCGAGAACTCCAGCGGCTCTATGGTGAAAACCGCAAGCATCAATGTAAGCACTGACCCCGAAATATTCAAGGTGATTAGGATATCCAGCAAACTTGCAGGCAAGGGTACAACCATCATGACAACAATGCCCACAACTACGATCGCTGTTAAAATATCCCTGTTATTCATTAAGCGGTGTCTAAATGCTGTTGCCATGAGCGTTTCCCCCCTTTCCTTCTTTTTAGCCAACTCGATGAATTAAACCAATCGCCAAGTGAACCGTACAATTAGATTTCGTTCACTTAAGCATGTCTCTTCTTCTTCAACCGATAAACAAATGCCAAAACCTCGGCGACTGCTTTATAGAGATCCGCTGGGATGCCTTGACCAATCTCTACTTGAGCATAGAGGGCCCGGGCGAGCGGCTTATTTTCCATGATCACAAGATCATATTCTTTGGCTAATGCTTTCATTCGCAAAGCGACCTCATCTTGTCCTTTAGCAACGACAAAGGGTGCGCTTTGCACCTTCAGATCGTAGCGCAGGGCAACTGCAAAGTGTGTTGGGTTCGTGATGACGACATCCGCCTTTTTCATATCTTGCATCATACGACGCATAGCTATAGCACGCTGCCGTTTTTTAATTTCACTTTTGAGCTCCGGATTTCCTTCAGTTTGCTTATACTCCTGTTTTAATTCCTCGTGGGACATACGCAAGTTCTTTTCGTATTCCCACCGTTGATAGAGATAATCTAAGGCTGCCAACCCAAAGAACGAAATTGAAATATTCCAAGCTAAGTCCATCAAGGCTTGTCCTAAATAAATGGCCCCTTGTCCCACATCCAGTTGCTGCAATGCGGGATAAACATCAAGGTGGTCACGAATGCTTGCATAAAGAAAATAGCCTATCAAAATTACTTTGAGCAAGGATTTTGCCAGCTCAATCCAAGCTCTGGTCCCAAACATCCGTTTCGCTCCGCTAATCAGGCTTAAGCGAGATAATTGAGGCTTCATGGATTCCCCGCTAAAAAGTACTCCTACTTGAATGTAATTTGCAGCCAGAGCAATCAGAAATCCTGTACCAAAAATCGGCAAAATGATTTGAATTCCCAGCCAAAGGATGTTAACCATCAGACTCGCCACAGAGCGCTCATCCCAGTCATAGGAGAGTCCTAAGACATAAGGAAATAATTGCTCCATGCGCAGTAACATTGTCGGAATCCAATATTTTAGGACAGCGACTAAGCCTAAGAGCATAAATGCCGATATAACTTCCTGACTTTTAAAAATCTGACCTTTTTTACGCGCCTCTTGCCTTCGTCGGGGTGTAGCCGCATGTTTCTTTTCACTCATTGCTTCCACCCCTGATAAAGTTGCAAAATCCAGGACATATCGAGGTTAAAAAGATGCGTTACCGACTCACCAAAAAACGGGATAGAAAGAAATAAAAGAATAAATCCGAAAATTATCTTAACAGGAAAAACAACCGAGAAAATATTTAATTGGGGTACAGTCCTGGACAAAAGCCCCACTCCGACATCAGAAACCATCAGCGCGCCAAAGACTGGAACCGCCAATTGTATACCGAGAGAAAAAACGTGTTCGACCAATTGAATGTAATAAATATAGCTGCCGGGCAAATTTGACGGATTGATGGGGATATAAGCGTAGCTTTTGACCAGGGCTGCTATTAAATAGTGATGGGCATTGGTCGAAAGCAAAAGCATAGTGGCCAAGACCATCTGAAAATTGCCCATCATGGGACTTTGTACGCCATAAACCGGGTCAATCGAAGCCCCCATCGTAAAGCCCATTTGAAAATCGATCAGTTGCCCTGCCCCTTGAAAAATCGCTGTCAGGGAATAGATGACAAATCCGATAACCAATCCCACCAATATTTCTTTGACCACCACAGCAATATAAGGCAGCAGCTCATTAGGAATTGTGGGATGAGTCGCTGAGATCAAAGGATAGATAATCACAGATAAGCTCCCTGCCAAACTCAGCTTCACCATGGACGGCACCCCTCGAGCCCCAAATACTGGGGCTAACATAATCATCCCGGCCCATCGAAATAAAATCAGCAGAAACAAGGAGAGGTTCCATTGGAGCACCTCTGTTATACTCAAATCTCTCCCCCAATTTCGATGTTCGTGGTTCGAAGCTTCGACAGAACAATTGCATCGTACTTCTTCTTGCAAGTCTCAAAATCACATGGCTCCAAAGGTCGCTATTTGGGTTAGTAAATTTGACGTATAAGCTGTCAGGACTGACAACATCCAAGGACCTAGTAAAATCATGATAACAGCAACTGCAATAACCTTAGGAATAAAGGAAAGTGTCTGTTCTTGAATCTGAGTCATCGATTGAAAAATACTGACGAGTAGGCCTACCAATAAACTAACTCCTAGGATTGGCCCTCCGACGAGCAGAACCGCACCTAAAGCCTCCCTTGCCATAAATAGAACTGTATTTTGACTCACAAACATCCCCCCTTATCCGGTATGGCGATAACGACGCTATATCATCTTTAGCTAATGAAAACTCGACACTAGGGATTGGATAACTAAGTGCCAGCCATCCACTAAGACAAAAAGCAACAGCTTAAAGGGCAAAGAAATCATCATCGGCGGGAGCATCATCATCCCGATAGACATCAGCGTACTGGAGACAATCATATCAATAACTATGAAGGGAATAAATATGGCAAAGCCCATTTGGAAGGCTGTTTTTAATTCACTGATCACAAAAGCTGGAATAAGTACATAAGTGGGAACATCTCGATAGGTTTTAGGACGTTCCATTTTCGATAACCCCACAAAAAGCTCTAAATCTTTTTCCCGAGTCTGCTTAAACATAAAATTCCGCAAAGGTTCTTCTGCTTTCGTCAGAGCCTCCGTCTGAGTGATCTGGTTTTTCATGTAAGGCTGGAGTGCATCCGCATTAATCTGATTCCAAGTCGGAGCCATCACAAAAAAAGTTAGAATCATAGCAAGTCCTACAAGTACTTGATTAGGGGAAGCTGCTGCGTTCCCAACGCATTACGGACAAAGGACAAAACGATAATAATACGAGTAAAAGAAGTCATCAACATCAGGATTGCCGGAGCCAAGGACAATACTGTCATTAAAAATAAAAGCTGCAGGGAAGTACTTGTTTGCTGCGCCGTTGAGCTGCCAAGATCTAGGGTTAACCCTGCCGCTAAAACTGTTTGAGGCCGAAAGAAGAGTTCCCAACCCACAATTGTCAAACCGATGATAGCTGCGTTGAAACACTTGATAAAATGCTTGGAAGAAAACTTCATTTTTCCACCTCCTCAAGCAAACGTTCCAATTCTTGAGAAAATGAATCCTTTTTGCGAATACCTCGTCGTCCGAAGGTTTGCAGGCTTTTCAACCACCCGTCCATTCGTTCTGAAGGACGAGTCGCAATTTCTTCCAAAATCTCAGCTGCTATCGTAGGATCATTGATTTCCGAAATTTTAACAAGATTATGGTCGGAGCCCCCCAGAACCTGCAGCTGTCCCGCTACTTCAACCAGGTACAGAACTTGTTGTCCTCCCAAAACCTGTCGGTCAAGTACCCTCGCCCAAGGCGCGTTCATACTTCGCACATTGGCCCGACTAAGCCTTCGTATAACCCAAAGAGACACCAGAAGTATTACAAGGAAAACCAGCAACGTCCCGATAAGCCCCCACCAAGAGAAAACAGACGATGCGGCTGCCGGAGCCGCGCTGCTTGATGGAAATGGCTGGCTTTCTAGGTCTGTCATCTTATTTCAACGCCTTTGTAACAGCCTCGACCACACGTTCCGCCTGAAAGGGCTTGACAACAAAATCCTTCGCCCCAGATTGGATAGCTTCAATAACCATCGTCTGCTGCCCCATCGCGCTACACATAATGATACGGGCCTTGGTATCTCGTTTTCGGATTTCTTTGACTGCCTGCAGTCCATCCATTTCAGGCATAGTGATGTCCATAATGGTTAAGTTCGGCTGCAATTCCATATATTTCTCCACGGCTATGGCCCCGTTTTCTGCTTCCCCGACCACAGTAAAACCATTTTTATTTAGGATATCCTTCAGCATCATACGCATAAATGCGGCATCATCGACAATCATTATAGTAGCGCTCACTCAAATTCCTCCTCTAATTTAACGAATTCATTCGTTCCATAGGATGAACGATATCTGTAATGCGAATTCCGAACGTTTCATTGACAACGACAACTTCGCATTTGGCAATTAACTTGCCGTTTACAATCATATCCACAGGTTCACCAGCCAGGCGATCTAATTCTATAACAGAGCCCGGACCCATTTCCAGGATTTCTTTGATAGTCTTTTTGGCACGCCCCAGCTCTACGCTAATTTGCAAAGGAACATCTAAGATCAAGTTGAGATTATCAGGTTGTGCTATTGGCTGTCCCGGTTGAAGTGGTGCAAACTGAGCTGGCTGAACTGGAGTCTGAAATCCGCTGTGGTTATTCCCCGGCACATTGCCATAAGGCGGATAACCCATCCCTGGTGCGGCATAAGGTGGTGCCTCATAAGCGGGCGAGGGAGATAGCGGTGGGGTTTGATAGGCCGCTGGAGTTGGCGGAGTTTGATAAGCTACTGAAGGTGGGGGAGTCGGAGTTGGGATATGCGGCGTGTCCAACGCCGGAGCAGCCTCTTTAGCAGTTGTCGTTTGAGATGGTCCACTTGACATCACGCCCATTAGCTTGTCGACCATGCGCTTGGCCATATCAATAGGGATCACTTGAATCAAGGTACTGTCAATAACATCCTCCACGACCATCCTGAAGGAGATCCGCACAAGAGGATCCGAAGGGGACAAAAAGTCCTGAATAACATCTCGGCCCTGAGCCAAGTCATTGAGCACTAAACTCGGCGGGGTGATATCCACCATGGAGTTAAACATTGTGGACATTGAGGTGGCTGCTGATCCCATCATCTGATTCATTGCCTCAGACACACCGCTGATTTGTAACTCTGAAAGTTCAAGTGAAGGATTTTTTCCATCTCCCCCCATCATCAAGTCTACGATCACTGAAGCATCTCGTTGAGAAAGTATTAGAAGGTTGGAACCTTCGATCCCTGCTTTATAACGAACATCACATATCACCGAAGGAATTGGATATTCCTCGCGAATCTGTTGAGATGTCGTTACATCAACTTTAGGAGTCGTAATTTCAACTTTCTTACTTAAGAGTAGGGATAGAGTTGTAGCAGCGGTCCCCATGGAAATATTTGCTATTTCTCCTAATGTATCTTTTTCCATCTCTTCTAACTTGTTTTCCGAGGATAATTCCTCTGGCTCCGCGTCAACTTCCAAAGTGCCGCGCAGCAAAGCGTCGATCTCTTCTTGAGAGAGCATGCCGTTACCCATCTGCTTCCCCTCCTTCCTTTATGGTTTCCATAACTTGCACTGCGAGATGTTCTCCGTGAAGCCCGGGTATCGACTTGAATTTCATAAATTCTCCTACATAAATCGGAATTGGATCATTGACTAATTGGTTCAGTGGAATTACATCCCCAGGCGACAACTCCAAGAGCTCCCGTACAAGAATCTCTGAATGGCCTAGCATGGCAACCATATCTACCTTAGCCCACTCGATTTTCTGCCGAATCGCCTTAACCTGTTCCGGAGAGGAAACCTTGGCTTGAGTGGAAAAAAGGAAAAATGTACTTAGTTTATCCAAGATAGGTTCAAGCACCAAGTAGGGCATGCAAATATTAATCATTCCCACTGAATCCCCAACTTTAACCTCTAATGTTATGAGTACAATCATCTCGTTCGGAGCCACAATTTGCGTGAACTGAGGATTTGTCTCCATCGAGACAAACTGTGGTTCAAGCTTATAAACTTCTGCCCAAGCCTCCTCCGAGATGAAAATTATCTGCTTCAATCGATTTTCAATAATAGTCTTCTCAATTTCAGTCAAATCCCGATTTTTTTCTCCGCCCGGGCCCTGACCCCCTAGAAGTCGATCCACGACCGTAAACGCCAAGGCTGGACTCATTTCGATCAAAACAGTTCCTTCTAAAGGATTTAAAGCGTACAACCCTAAAACCGTAGGATTTGGGAGAGAACGAATAAACTCATCATAAGTTATTTGTTCAATCGACAAAACGCTAGATTCAACAACTGAATGCAAGTTCCCAGAAAGATAGGTCGTCAACGAACGGCAATAATTCTCGTAAATATTTTGAAGGGAGTGAATTTGATCCTTGGAAAACTTGTTGGGGCGTTTAAAGTCATAGACTCGAACCCGTTTTTGAGTCTTCGTTGTTTTCATTTCTTCCACATCAACTTGCCCATCGGACAAAGCACTCAGCAAAGCATCAATTTCTGCTTGGGATAAAACGTCTCCCATAGAATCCCCCCTCTCAATTTCGATGTTCGATATTCGCAGTTTGAACTATATTATTGGTAGACTAACGACACAAATAAGACATCGCTGATTTTATTATTAGCCACTTCGTTAAGCTGTTTGATAAGCTCCTCTCTTAATTTCTCACGAGCGGCAGCGGTCTGCACATCGGCCAGAGATTTGTTTGCAAGTACGGTATTTACCCGATCTTTCAAGAAAGCGTCTTCTGTTTGTAATTGAGTTTCCGCTTTGGCATCAGCTACTTCGACCGTAAGTGAGGTCTTGAGAAAGGCACCACCTTGCAAATTCACAGTAAATTCACCCAGCGGCAGAAGAGGTCCAGTCTGTTTTGCAGCAGAGGCTGCTGAAACATTTGAACTTGACGATTTAAAGAATAATTTCTGAACGCCTATAGTTCCGCCTACTCCTATGCCTGTACCTATAATTAATGCCAGAATAATAAAAATGAGTGATTTTTTATTCATAAATTTTATCGCTCCTCCACTTTGCATACCGGGCGACAACGTCGGCGAAACTCTGTGATCCGGTCAATGAGAATATCGATACCCTCCGACACTACATATTTACTTCCATTAGTGAGGGTAATCACAGTATCAGGCGTTTCTTCCATAATCTCGATTAAGTCAGGATTGATGGCAAATCTCTTTTCATTTAAGCGGGTAACATAAATCATGGTTCGCCCTCCTCAAACTTGTCTTTGCTGACGCCAGTAAAGTACTTGCCCGGTTTCATCCAAGATTTTTTGTTCCTTCTGAACCTCAGCGAGACGAAAAGCTTTGAGCCGTTTTTCTTTAAGGCTGCGAAATTTCTCCACCTCTCGGTGAGCCTTTAATAAGTTGTTGCGAGCATTTTCCAAAATAAGTTCTTGCTCGATCTGCTTAGTTTCACATTCTCTTAACCTCTTATGCTGCTCGTAAGCGAAGATCTGACACATTCCAAGATTTTCAGGATGGCATCGGCCTGCATTACGCTGTTCTTCCTGAGCCTGCAACAAAGTCTTTTGTTGAGCTTCGCTGGCCGACTTGCAAACTTGCCAGTGCCTAACCTCTTCGGCTAACTCGCGCTGGGCTGTTTTAAAAGTCTGTTCAGCCAGACGGAGACTTACTTCTAAGCGAAACTTAAATCGTGCCACGCTACCACCCCCTAGAGAGCTTATATTATTTTAGAAGGTTTATCCTGAATCTATGACTCTAGGAGACGTTCTGGATAATTTTCTGTATTTGCCGATACATCTCATTGAAATCAGCCTCTTCGTCTACCCCTTGTCGCGTAAACGCTTGAATTCGGTCCCGATGCGCAATAGCAGCGTCAATTTTGGGATTACTCCCAGCAATATAAGCGCCTATATCAATCAAATCTTTGGCCTCACGATAAATTGCCATATGTTCTCGTATCTTACCAGCCAAGATCTTATGTTCGGAGCTAATAACATCAGCCATGACCCGACTCACCGACTGTAAAATATCAATCGCAGGATACTCATTTTGTGTCGCCAATTCGCGGGTCAAAACGATATGTCCATCAAGGATTCCTCGCACCGAGTCAGCAATCGGTTCATTATGATCATCTCCGTCTACTAAGACTGTATAAATCCCTGTTATGCTTCCGGTCTCAGCCATTCCTGAACGTTCCAAGAGTTTCGGCAATAACGCAAAAACTGAAGGTGGGTAACCACGAGTCGCTGGAGGCTCCCCTACCGTCAGCCCAACCTCCCGCTGCGCCATAGCAAAACGGGTCACTGAATCCATCATTAAAAGAACATTTTTACCCTGATCTCTAAAATACTCGGCGATAGCCGTCGCTGTAAAAGCTGCTTTCAAGCGTACTAAAGCCGGTTGATCCGAAGTTGCTACAACGATCACTGAACGAGCTAATCCCTCAGGGCCGAGATCTTTTTCAATAAAATCACGCAGTTCACGTCCACGTTCTCCAACCAGGCAAATTACATTCACATCGGCAACTGTGTTCCTGGCCATCATACCAAGCAAGGTGCTTTTACCTACTCCTGAACCGGCAAATATCCCCATTCTTTGTCCACGGCCAAGTGTAATCAGCCCATCAATGGATCTCACTCCGACACTCAGCACCTCACGAATCCGAGGGCGTAACAAAGCATTAGGGGGAGATTTTTGCAAAGGGTAAGATACATCCGTTGCCAGCGGACGTCGATCCATCGGCTGACCCAGTCCATCGAGAATTCTCCCTAATAGCCCCGGTCCCACTGAAACCGTCAGTTTCTGGGCCTGAGGAATCACTCGGTCTCCGGGAGCTATCCCTTCAAGTTCTCCTAAGGGCATCAATAACGTGGCTGAGTCTCGAAATCCGACGACTTCGGAGGGAATCTCCCTACCGCTGCGCGTAACGATATGACAATACTCTCCAACACTAGCCCTTGGTCCAGCAGCCTCGATCATTAAGCCTACAATTTTCGAAACACGCCCTTGAGAAGTAATCGGTTCAGTTTGTTCCACTGTCTGAGCCAACAAATTCCATGCTCCCATGTTCGAGCTCCTCTCGTAAGGCATTTTCTAATTTATTTAGCTGAGCTTCCATCCGAGCATCAAAAATACCCTCTTGGCACTCAAGGTAACAATCGCCGGAACCCAGAGATTCATCAATTACCCATGGACAAGGAGTGTGATCCCCTTCCAACAAGTGTGCATCCTCGGAGGCCACATGAAGCCTCCACCCCTGCTGTTCCTGAGGAAGCAAGGTGAGGGACCGAATAATGTTCATTAAACGTTGGGGGGCTACCGCCAGACTCGAGCGCACTAAACGCTCGGCAATCTTAATCGCTAGGTGAAGTAACTCTGTATCGACTTTAGCGTATTCTTCTTGAACTGCTCTCTGAGCCAATTGAAAAAGCTGGTTGGCGTTCTGAGTTAGTCTTTTTCCTTCCGCCTCTCCTGCTTCCAAACCGATTCTATAGCCTTCGGCTTGAGCAGACGGATAGATCTCAGCTTGAGCAGTTCGAGTCACCTCCTCACGGAGGCGATCCATTTCCTCTTGAGCTTCAGCAAGGATCTTGCGCGCATCCGCCTGAGCTTTTTCTCGTATTTCCTGAGCAGTTGCCTGCGCCTCAGCCAAGATCTCCTCGGCCTTTTCTTGAGCTTCACTCATCAAGGAAGATGTCTCAGTCTCAACCCAATCAGGATGCACTGTTGATACATCTTCTCCCACGGTTAGAACAGAGAGATATTCCTCTAAACGTTGAAACCCTTCGTTGCATTCCACAAGACGCGGAGTAGATACCTCTACGTCTTGACATTTAACGACTCTGCCGTTAATAGATAATTTCATCGCTACCCCCCCTGGAAACAACGATCGCTCCGCTCTCTTCCAGTTTGCGAATCACTTTAACAATTCGCTGCTGAGCCTCTTCGACATCACGCAAACGCACAGGACCCATAAATTCCATGTCGTCCTTGAGCATTTGTGAAGCTCGGGAAGACATATTGGCCATAATTTTTTGTGCAACCTCAGGATTACTTCCTTTCAAGGCCAATCCCAGATCCTTAGTTTCCACTTCACGCAAGACCAACTGAATCCCTCGGTCATCCAGCATAATAATATCTTCAAAGACAAACATCTGGCGTTTGATCTGTTCAGCCAGATCCGGATCATCCATTTCCAAAGAATCCATCACCACTTTTACCGTTCCGGGATCTGTGCGATTCAGAACATCCACGATACTTTGAATTCCACCCGAGGATGTATAATCTGTCGGAGCAAGACTTGAGATCTTACGCTCCAAGACTTTTTCAATTTCTTTAAGCACTTCCGGGCTTGTCCGTCCCATGGTAGCGATGCGCTTCGCAACATCCGCCTGGCGATCTTGAGGAAGGCTGGCCAGCAATGTTGCTCCTTTTTCCGGCGGAAGATGTGTCATGATCAGAGCAATCGTCTGAGGGTGTTCTCCCTGGATAAAAGAAAAAAGTTGTTTAGGATCCGTCCTCCGTACAAGATCAAAAGGACGCATTTTCAAAGACGATGATAAGCGACTAATGATTTCAAAAGCTCGAGTCTCTCCTAAAGCTCGCTCCAAGACTTCCCGAGCATATTCAATCCCACCTTGAGAAATATAGTCGTTGGCGATGCACATTTGGTGAAATTCTTCGATCACAAAATCTCGTTGCTCCGGCGATATTTTGCGAACATTGGCCATTTCCAAGGTTAATTGTTCGATTTCCGTATCCCCGAGATGTTTAATCACCTGGGCGGAATTCTCCGGGCCTAAGACTATCATGAGAATAGCCGCCTTTTGGATGCCTGTTAAAGCTTGCGTCATTTAACTCTCCTCCGATAGCCATGTCTTCATGAGGCGAGCAACCTCATCTGGATTATTGCGTGAATAAAGTTCAACTGACTCTTTCGTCTTTTGTTTCTGGATTTCTTCAGCCGATTTTATCTTTTTGTTAGCTAACTTAAGCCTCGCTTCCTCTTCTTCTGCCTCTTGCTGGGCTAGAAGCAGCTCTGCTTCTGCCAGAGGAACCGGTTGAGAACTCTCAAGTCCCAGAAGCTTTTCAGCCCGAGCCTTTTTAGCGCGGTTGCGAAGGAAGATTAAGAAGAACACTAAGCCCAGGAAGGCAGCGGCTCCAATCTCGGCATAGGTCACCAACTGCTGCCGTTTTTGGGCATTGTCCATCGCCAATTTTTCTTGCTCTAACTCAGTTTTATTAAAGGGGATAGCGGCGACTTGAATTTGATCTCCGCGTGTAGAATCGACACCAGCAGCTGAAGCCACAATCGTTTTGATCTGATCAAGCTGGGCTTGGGTGATACTATCCGAATCAGCCATAACAGACACAGAAAGACGTTTGACTGCTCCAGGGCTTACCACTTGTTCCTCTTGAGTTGTGTCCACTTGATAGTTTCTAGTTTCGGTGCTTTTAGTCGACGAAGAATTCCCCCCCGTACTTGCAGCCGCATAGGTAGGCACGGAATTTGCACTAGTACCGGGTATCCCTCCCGGTGAGGTACCGGTGCTGTTAGTATCATTTTCATTAGTACTCTGTTCACTTACAACAGCACCCGGCCCATTGGTCTGTTTCGTGCGTTTGATTTGATCGAAATCCAAAACTGCGCTGATTCGAACTACAGTCTTGCCCGAACCGAGCACTCGATCCAACATACTTTGCACTGATTTACGCGTATCCTCTTCCACAGTCTGCTGCAGCTGATACTGATTACCCGTCATCCGCTGAGAATCCCCGTTTTTCCCTAAAACATCCGAAAGGACATTTCCATTCGTATCTACAATAGTTACATTCTCCGGTTGCAGTCCTTCGACAGAACCCGCTAAAAGATTGGCAACCGCCCGAACTTGGTCATCTTGCAATTTCGTACCGGGAACAAGTTTTAAGGTGACCGCTGCCGTTGCCGCTTTCTGATTATCGACAAAGAGCGAAGGGTCCGGCATAACGATATGAACCCGCGCATCCTGCACTCCATTTAAAGTTTTTAGTGTATTTTCTAACTCGTTCTGCAATCCGAGAACATAACGTAATTTCCGATCCGCATCTGTCTCACCGAGATGCACAGTATTTAAACTATCAAAACTAAATTTACTTTCTTGCGGAAGCCCGGCTGTAGCCAGCTGTAAGCGCAGATCAGCCGCCGACTGCTGTGGTACCATAATCGTTGAACCGTTGTCAGCCAGCTTATAGTCTGCTTTCAAATCTTTGAGTTTTGTCACGATCGCCCCAGCATCGGAATCACTCAATTTTGTGAAGATAGCGACATATTGAGGGGTGCTAGCCCAAGCAATCAGAGAAAATAATACTCCAGCAACAACCAGAGGAGCGACCACGGTAATTATCTTTTGTGGGCTAGAAAGCTTTGACCAAAAATTTCTTACAGAATTTCTAATTCCAGCCCAAGAAAAATCCATTCTTTGCTCCTCCTCTTCATCATCGTCTTAAAATAATCCCTTTTCTTCATTAAATAAGGACTTCTACAAATAAACAGCCTCGATGCCCCCCTAAAACAGCCACAAACTACGTACTGTATATTAGATACGAGCTACAATTGCATGCGCATGATTTGATTGTAAGCATCAATCACTTTATCCCGTACGGAAACCGTCGTGGATAATGACAAATTGGCTTTTTCTAATGCAATCATTACAGACGATAAATCTTGAACCTGGCCGGTTGCTAGCTGAAGACTTGCTGTATCGGCTTTAGATTGCAGATCATTAACCTGACTTAAAGCATCATGGAGGAACTTTGAAAAATCAGCCCCTGCTTGTTGAGCCCCGCCTCCGGTACTTACACTGGGTGTATTTTCGAGATTTGCAGGGGCAAGCGGGCTAAGGACATTTAAAGGTACAATGGGAGCTATCAGTGGTATACTACTCATTTAATCCTTACCCCTTTCCGATCTCAAGTGCTTTTGCCGCCATCGACTTGCTGACATTCAGAGCCGTTACATTAGCCTCGTAGGCTCTCGAGGCCGAAATCATATCGACCATCTCTGTGGCGAGATTGACATTCGGCTGGCGAACATACCCGACAGGTAAGCCCTGTTCGGCAACCTTCGCTGCATCTGGGGAATCCGGATTATAGTCTAACCGAAACGGATTTTGAACATCGTTCTGGATACTGGCTACTTGCACCCCATTACCAGGGCTGCTTTCTCCAACAGCCTGCCCTAAAACACTCGCAAAAGACGGCGTTGAAGGACGCGGCACAAAGACGGCGACTTGGCGGCTGTAGGGAATTTGATTGCCTGCCGGAGTCAATTGCCCGGTTCGTGTTGTGTTGATATTGGCAATGTTATTCGATATAAGATCCATCCGCAGCCTTTGGGCTGTTAGCCCAGAAGCACTGGTATCAATGGCATCAAATAAACTCATAGGCTCCCCCTCCTCATGACACACTCAACAATCGTTTTTCCGATATCCCCCAGAGGCACAACCTTATCAGCCATACCGGCCTCTATGATGGATCTCGGCATTCCATAAACCACGCAAGTCTCTTCCGATTCTGCAATTGCAAAACCATCGACGCCTTTGAGCTCCTTCATACCTTTCGTACCATCACTTCCCATTCCAGTCATTACGACTCCAAGAGTGCCCTTCCCGACTTCCTTGGCTAATGATAGAAACATCACATCTACGGATGGATGATAGAGAGTGGGTATCGGGGCTTCTTCTCCAATAATTAGAGTTAGCTGTCCGGATTTGCGCAGAACTTGGAGTTGCTTGCCTGCAGGAGCGACATACACAGTTCCAGCCTTCAGCACTTCTCCATGAATTCCTTCCCGAACATTTAACGGACACAGCCCATTCAACCGTTGGGCAAGTGGAGCAGTAAAGCCAGGCGGCATATGCTGTGCTACTAACACAGGAACCGGAAAGTTAGCAGGCAGAGCAGGAAGCACCGCTTGAAGCGCCGAAGGTCCGCCCGTTGACGTACCGATGGCTACAATTTGTACCGGATACTTGGGGAAGGCGTTTTTTCCTGCACTTGGAAGGCGCTGAGCCTGTGGCACTGTCGTCGTACCCACAGTAGTGCTGCTTATAGGAGTACTTGCTGGAGTGTTGCCTGCTGAAGAACTTGCCGAACCGTTGCTTGCCAGAGTATTCGAGGCTATTCCTTTTGTTCCACCAGCAGAAGTCCCGCCTCCAAGCGGTGTTGTTGCAACATTGATTCCTTGGCGTCCTCGTCCTAGACGTGCTGGATTCACACCCGCAGCAGCTTTGACCTTTTCTACTAAATCACGAGAAAGTGCCTGCAAATCAGCCCCCGGATTTCCTGAAGGCTTGGCTACAACATCAAACGCGCCTAGATCGAGAGCCTTTAAGGTTGCTTGTGCTCCTTCTGTCGTCACAGCACTCAAAATTATGACTGGCGTCGGCCGCCAGCGCATGATCTCATCCAAGGCTTGGAGTCCATCCATCACAGGCATCTCAACGTCCATAGTCACCACTTGAGGGTGAAGCGCTTGAAGTTTTAGAATCCCTTCCCGCCCATCTCGAGCTGTATCTAACACTTTAATATCCGAATTTTGATTAAGTATTTTTTGGAGAGTCAAACGCATAAAGGGGGAATCGTCGACAATCAAAACTCCTATCGGAGTTTTATTCGCTCCATTCATAGTTTAACTCTCACCCATAATATGTTCTAATTCTAAAAGAATCAGCAGCCTGTCTCCAATTTTTCCTACCCCGCGTATAAACTGAGAATCCATACCCAAAGCCACTGGCGGTGGCGGCTCAATGGACTCACTGTCCAGGCGCAGTACTTCCGTAACACCATCTACCCTGATTCCAAAAACTTTTGAGTCAACTTGCAAGACGATAATCCGACTGAGATCCGTTTCCTCCACTCGATCCATGCCAAATCGATTGCGCAGGCTAACTACCGGGATAACGTTCCCCCGCAAATTGATGACGCCTTCTACATAACTAGGTGCTTTTGGCACTCTGGTTATAGGTGGAATGCGGATAATTTCCTGGACAAGCATAATGTTAACTCCAAACTCTTCAGACCCTAGGCTAAAGGTTACCAATTGTTCTTCCGCCATATTAAATCCTCCCTTTATCAATATTCGAAGTACGATATTGTTGGTCGAACCAGAATATTTCTTGTTTAAAAATAATTTTGACTATAAATTTCATAGTCCAGATTTAAGTCTTTTTGCCATCCAAATCTAGCTCTTACGGATTGCTAAGACATCCTGCATAAGAGAGCCGATATCAAGAATCAAGGTAACTTTCCCGTCACCAAGAATGGTCGCCCCTGCTATTCCTGGAAGATTGCTCAGAAAATCTCCCAAGGATTTAATGACAACTTCCTGTTGACCACGCAATTCGTCCACGATAAGGCCTAGGGCTTTGTCTCCAAAGCCAACGACCACAACAAAAATTTCATCACTCAAGGTTTCAGGCACGGGCAGACCAAACTTCTCTTGCAGTGAAATCAGAGGCAAGGTATTGCCGCGCAGTTGAACCATCGGCAACCCGCCAACCGTTTTTATGTCTGAACGGTCAACAAGCAACGTTTCCAAAACGGAAGAAAGTGGTACAGCATAAATCTCGTCACCGACCTCAACCAGAAGAGCTTGGATAATCGCTAGTGTCAGAGGCAAACGAATCGTAAAGGTTGTACCCTTACCTTGACGGGTCGTGATATCCACCATACCTCCCAGGTTATTAAGAGCTTTCTTGACGACATCCATCCCGACCCCTCGACCTGAAATATCAGTAACCTTGTCTGCAGTACTAAACCCTGGCAAAAAGATAAGGTTAGCGATTTCACGTTCTGAGAGATCCTCCCTTTCCCCAATCAAACCCTTCTCTACTGCAATTTTGCGAATCTTGTCGAGATCAAGGCCTGCGCCATCATCCGTAATTAAAATGGCAATATGGTTTCCTTCGTGATAAGCATCTAAAGTTACTGTGCCCTCTTCCGGTTTGCCCATGGCACGGCGTACTTCCGGCGACTCGATCCCATGGTCTACAGAATTCCGAATTAGGTGCATCAAGGGATCACCGATCACTTCAACGACAGTTTTATCTAATTCTGTGTCTTCGCCCTTAAGGACAAGGGTAATTTCTTTACCGGTTTTCTTGGCTAGATCTCGAACTAGCCTCGGGAAGCGACTAAAGACGGTACCGATGGCTACCATCCGCAGACGCATGACACTCTCTTGTAAATCGTTCATTAAACGACCCAAATAAACATTAGCCTCATTCAGACTGTTTACCATACTGTCCATCTGGTACTGAGCTTTTAAATCTAAACCAATCTGTACCAAACGTGTTCGCGTGATCACCATTTCTCCGACAAGGTTTATCAGATTATCCATACGAGCTGTATCTACTCTAATGGTATGTACTTGAGTATTAACCTCCACGTTAGCGTTCGCGGCTTCGGGGGCGCGAGACGGCGCTTGTGGAGTTGGCAGAGACTCTGCAGCTGCCCCTTTTAGGGCATGTGGTGTTTGGTTAGCTTCAGAATCAGTTTTCTTTTCTTCAATGACATTATGCTGTGTTTCCCGAGCGGGAGAAAACGATTCGGATTCTCTAATGGGCTTTTCCGGGGATGCTGGAGGTTTAGGCAGCTCTTCCTCATCAAATTCTGTCCCTTCAGGATAGGGGTGAAGGACAACATCTTTCAATTCGGAAATCTCCAGTAACTCCCTTCGGATTTCGTTCATTGGCTCATCACAAAGCACAAGAAGAGAAAAACTATCTACCTTACCAGCTTCTAAATCTTCGATACTCGGCAGTAATTTAACTACCGTTCCGATCCCTTCAAAACGCTGAGTCGCCATCACAGCTCGCACTGCTTTCATCAGCGTGTTAGGCTCTAAGGTAATATCAACTTGATAAACACCATGACCTAAACTGTAAGCATCTTTCACCTGGGCCCTTTCCTCTGGATTCAGAGCAAAATCCAAAGGTACAAAGTCATCCTTGATTTCCTCTATTTCGTTAGAAGGTGAAAGATGCTCTTCCACAACCAGAACTTCACCTGTTAGCAATGCTTTCATAGAAGCCACCAGATCCTCTGATCCTACCGTGATTTCCTGACGTTTTTCCACTTGCTCCAGCATCGCTTTAACACGATCAGTGACTGCTAAGAGTACATCGATGACTTCAAGAGATACGTCCATTTTCCCTTGACGCAAGCGGTCCAGCAGATCCTCAGCCGCATGGGTCAAAGCAACAATCGGGGTAAACCCCATCGTCCCAGATGCTCCTTTTAAACTGTGTGCCGAACGGAAGAGATCGTTGATTAGACCGATATTTCCTCCCTCTTTCTCCAGCTGCAGAAGTCCCGCTCCGAGCTTTTCAATCTGTTCCTGAGAATCTAGCAGGTAAAACTCTAAAAACTCCCCTAGATCAACTCCCTGATTTTTGTCATTGTCTTGGCTCATGTAATGCCACCCCTATCTTTAATGATAACCCCACCATTAAAAAAATTCTAGATCTATTCATATTCCATATAAATGTGTTATGTATCAGCAAATTACTTGAGCTCGATATTTAGAATACCTTCGTTAAAAGATACTTTGATTTACTTTTATTCGCCATCTTTTTTAGAATTCCTCCAAAAAAACAAATAAACATCTATAACCTCTTTTTGCCTTCTTTATAGTAGCATCTCGTTGCAAGAGCGTATATAGCTCGCCGGATAAAATGTATAGGACCTTTGGGCAAAAAAGAAACAGGACCCCAAATGGTATCCTGTTTCTTTTCCATGATGACGATTTACATGTAAAAATCAAAAAGTATTCAATTATCGTTCCCAATTCGTCCGGCTAACAGATGTAGAGCTTGCCCCCCATAGGAATCTATTACCTGACGATGTTTCTTAACCCGGTTTCGTCTCAACTGTAGATGCTCAATAATAAATTGGTTATCTTGCTGGATTTCAGCAAGCATACTCCGGCCAGCTGTCGAATCTTTGAACCCATTATCAGTCGTATGCTCAATCTTAGATTGTAGCCGCCCTCGCTGCTCCATCAGATTGTAAAACAGTTCCATATCTTGTTTCGACAAAAACTTAATCATTTCTTTAGTTAGAAATCGATAATCCTGCCATAAAGCTTGTACTATTTTCTCTTCCATTACTTAGCGACCGCCCGCTCCACATGAGTTTGCTTCATAGCTCCTTCCCAGGCATCCCGCAGTTCCTGCAAAACCTGTTTTGCTTGTTGCAATTGTTTAACATCTTTTTTGATATTGCCTTGAATCAGACAATATTCAACGTATTCATAGAGTTGTGCCCAAGGTTTTGATATTTCATAATTCATATCCAAGGTACGAACAAATTCTCGAATAATATCCTGTACTCGCATATTAGCATTATGAGCTTTTTGAATATTTCCTTGCTCTAGCGCCATAATACTTTCATTCAAGAATCGCAGCGCGCCATTATAAAGCAGTAAGGTCAATTGAGCTGGCGAAGCAGTCATTATCTGCTGGTTCTTATAGGCATTCATCTGTGAATTTACCATTTGATAAATCCTCCTTATTTCTATCAACCACTACTAGTACTCGTTCCCAACATTGACGCCAGCCAACTGCTTTGGGAACTAATCTGTTGGATCGCCACCTCCATGGCATTATATTGGGTATAGTATTGACTTTGCATCGTGTTAAATTGGTCTTTTGCATCGCTGATCTGCTTCGTATAATTTGTAATCTCTTGGGCAAGGTTGCTAGAAGAATCGTATGAAGCAGTAGCCGTTGTACCCGCAATTTGCTGTAATTGTTTCATGGTGTTCGTAAGACCATCATACAACCGCCCCGCAACTCCCTGAGTTGAAGTGTTGGTCGTGGTTACACCATTAGTAGTTGTCGTTGTCCCTACAGTACCAAACAACTGATTTAATACATTGGGATTGGCTTGTAACGCTGTCCGCAAGGTGTCGGTATTCAAGTATAGTTTGCCACCCTCTGTATAGTCGCCCGTGGTAATTCCGATTGAAGATAAACTATTATAGGAACCCGTAATGCCAGACACAGGACTAGAAATTGCGCTTCGCATAGTGTTCACAAGGCTCGTTAAAGTTGGATCATTGTAAAGCATCCCGCTCTGAGCCTTCTGATTCCAAAGTGTGATATCCGAACTACTCATGGAAGACTTCTGACTATCCGTGAGAGGCGGGTAATCCTTATAACGAGGTTGAGTTATATCTCCATTTACCTCTGCAAGGATTTTATTATATGCATCAACGAACGACTGGACGTTAGCCACTGCAGTGTCGATGTCGTTAGACACACTTACATTAGTTGCTTGTCCTTGCCCGCTAAATAACTTAGTGGTGTTATCATATGACAGACCTCCTGATGAAAGCCCTGTCAGATTGTATGTAACACCGGAGATACTGAACGTATTATT
The DNA here is from genome assembly GCF_045689965.1 of Desulfosporosinus paludis. Classification (NCBI taxonomy): domain Bacteria; kingdom Bacillati; phylum Bacillota; class Clostridia; order Eubacteriales; family Desulfitobacteriaceae; genus Desulfosporosinus; species Desulfosporosinus paludis. Next base: position 3,727,113 of record NZ_CP144211.1, on the reverse strand, counting down.
AGCTTCGGTTAACCCCACCCCGTCCAGTTGAAATGCAGCATCTTGACCAGTAACAGGGACGCTTGTATAGGTGCCAGAACCGGAAGGGTTCTCAGTAGTCCCCCATTAAGTTTTAATGTCCCACCTAAAAAATTCAATCCAGCTTGATCACTACCTACAAAACTAATGCCTGAGGAGGCTCCAGTATTTGTGGTTGTCAAGAAAAATCGATCTAAAGTACTGTCATAACTAGCCTGTACATTAACACCGGCACTGTTGATTTTACTGACAACATCATTAATGGTGTCGGTAGTAGGATTAATGGTTATAGGCTGACTTGTAGAGCTACCATTCTTTATAGTTATATTAAAAGGATCTGTAGACGTCATCCCAAATTGTTGAGCAAGTGTTCCGAGTGTATTTGAAGTTGAAATGGATGCCGTACTTGTAAGGTTAACCCCACTAGCGAGCTGCGCAACTACCAAGGAATGATTCACATCGGCGGCACCTGCATTTGCTGTTGCTGTCGCCACTAAGGTATTACTGGAGGTAACTTTATTAGGACTTAACGTAGCTTGGAGTTTGAAGTTGAAAACGGTACTCGTCTTAAAACTGTTTAGATCATCATAAACCGTATTATAGGCAGACTTTTGCCATTGAAGAATTGTTTGTTTTTGCGTTAGAGAATCTTCTACGGCCTGCTGCCCAGCCATTAACTTCTTGACAATAGAATCAACATCAACACCCGAACCGGATAAGCCATAGGTCCCCCCTATAGAGCTAGTTGTAGTCGTTGATCCAACGGTGGTCATAAGCAAAACCTCCTAACACTAATTATTTGCTATATCTTCTTATCCAGCAGCATTCCTACATAGCTTCGAATTGCCGCAATAGTATCGAGAAATTCATGAGGTGGAAACTCTTTAAGTACTTTGTTATTCGTTTGATCAACAACTTGCACCATTAGTTCATTGGTTTTTTCATGGATCTTGAAGCGAATAGTGGAATTCATGGATTCCATAAATTGATTCATAGCTTCGGTCATTTTTTTGACATTCTGCGGATCGACCTGTTTTTTGGCGTTTTGGTTATTAGCAGAGTCGGTTGTCGGTTTACCGTTATTATCTATATTTGCTAGCGAGTTACTTACGACAGCCTGAGTATCCGGGGGGCTCTGCGTGGTATAGGCTGAGCCAACATTAACTTGGTTGTTAATTGTACTAATATCCAAAGCTAACACCTCTGATTTATTTATATCATCGTAAGAAATCCCACAAACCTTTAGGAATAAATCCAAAAAGATGAAAAAAGACCAGAGACTATTGTCCACTGGCCCTTCCAAGCTCTATATTAAACCTTAATATCAATAGTATTACCAAGGTTCGGTTGATTGCCTATTATTTTAATAATTCTAATCGATTAAGTGCTAAAGGATATTGATGGCACAGCTTGTAGTACATCCTTGCCCTTCCATTGTCACCCAAACATTCAAAAATAACACCCATATTGTAATTAGGCAAGTAAGAATTCACACCCTCAGCTTTGCTTTCTTTTTCACCAATACACCTTGTAAAGCTTTCTACCGCCTCAGTGAACATCCCGTTATTCATGTAAATATGTCCCATCAAAAATAGATAATCCGGTGAATTACTATAGTACTTGACGTACTTGCTTAGACACAGGGCTTCCGAATAGTAGCCACTGTTGATTAAAGCATAACCGTAGGATTCAATCAAGTTTTCTACATATTCAAGGCTAAAGTTCAATGGCAAAACAAGTGTTTTTTTAAAATACCCAACAGCTCTTTGGAAATCTTTAAGCATGTAATAAGATTTACCTAGTTGATAAATAAGATACGGATTGTCCGGGGTTTGACTCAGGGCTAGCTCTAGGAGCTTTATGTTTCTTGTTATTTTATCTGTTCTCTTTAGCACCCCCGCAGTGTAGCCGATATGTTCTACTACAATCTCCAGAGGAACTCTGTCGAACGATGACCCACTTAGGCTTACAATTTGTTCATGAATAATGCCCTCATAATGAAAATTCTTGCGGTTAAACAGACGGCCTACTCTTTCGACATATCGTTTTTCTCCAGTTGAATCCGCAATCATGTTTATTATTTTAATTCGTCCGACAATATCTTCGCTCTGATCAATAGCGTTTTGGAGTTGATCACTATTGAAAAAGGTTACGACTTCGTCCGCATCCAAAACAAGTACCCAGTCCTTAGTTGCTTTCTCAAGAGAGAAATTTCGCGCTGCCGAAAAATCATTGTGCCAGATGAAATCATATACTTTGTCAGTGAATTCACGAGCAACCCCTTTGGTATTGTCTGTTGAACCTGTATCTACGATAATGATTTCAGGAACGAGATCGAGTATGCTTTGCAAACTTCTCTTCAGAACAGCCTCTTCATTTCTTACAATCATGCATACACTAATGTTCACATTTCGTCCCCCTAACACCATACAATATTTTTTCTAGTTGTCGCTACGGCCTATAGTGTTCTTGTTCAGAGGAAGCATATGAATTAATCAAGGAAAAGAAAAAATACAGTCTCAAGCTCCATGACAGAGGTCGAGACTGTGTGTTCATCAACTGAAACCTTCAATGACCCAAGGACTAAATCTTTGGCTTTCTTAAGCTCGTATGTCAAGCATCGCACCCAGGTTTGGTTGGACTGATGATTCCATAGCCTTGGTAGTCTCATTTGCTAAAGACGTTATAAAATCACCTTTAGTCGCTGTAACACCCATAGCCATTTTCATGACAGATAGGCTCGCCTGTTGCTGAACCTTGCTTTGATTCAGCGTCATTGACATTGCTGCTATGTCCATATAATTCCTCCTTTTGATGAACTATCTATGCTTAATATCTTTATCGGAAAAAATTAAGCAAATCTTTAGGAAGTATCCATCAAATGATACCTCCTGACCCTACTGGTGGATCTCTATTCGGCACCTGAAATATTTACAGCGTTCATCTGCCGACATATTTATATTTTATTAAATATACTTCTCAAATGTTTCCATTAGAATCCAGAAGGAATTAAGCCCAATAGATAACCTTGCTTAATATTTTAGTCATTTTATCTGCCCCACGTTGATTTAAATGATCACAATCAGCGAAATCTTCTGGAGCAAATAACTTAGAATAAAAGAAGTCAAAAAATTGGAATTTATATGAGCACCTAAACTCATTTATTATGTTATAAAAATTATTTCGTATATCTTCATTGAAATAGTCGTAATAGTAGCTTGAAGTTGGAAAAATAACAATAATCGGAAGCACATTGTGATGTTTCAATAGATCAAGGTATTTTTTAAAGATATCCTTATATTCATCTATAGTTGCCTTGTAATTAAATTTACTGTGGAATAATGCCCGTTTATAACCTAATTGCTTAATTGGTAGGTTCTCACACGGACTATTCCAACCTTTTTCATCGATAGGAGAATCTATATTAACTCCAAATACATTTTCTAAGCATTTATTCAATAATTCTACGTTAATGATAGGATTGTTAAATGAAACTATCTCCGATATTCTTTCTATTCCAATCGGTGGTTGATAATCATTAGATATTATATATCCATGCGAGTCTTGAATGATTGGATAAAAAGTATTTTCAATGCGAGGAGCGTCTGATGTTTTTGCAACATCAAAACTAAAAGAATAATATGCTAATCCTAAAATACAATATTTGAAGTTATGAGAAGTACTTAATAATTTTTTTGCTAATAAATAATCGTAATATAAATCTTGTGAAGAAGAAGTAAGCTTGACAGACTTCTTGGGAAGCAAATATTCATTTATACCCTTCATAGGATATGATAACCCTGTTATAAATAATTCATAAGAAAAATCGCCATTAGCCTTTCTAATCCCTGAGTTTAGTTGATTGTAGTTATAATTTAGAAAATAAATTTTCATATATACTGATAAATATTCCTCGAGTAGTTTCCACAGATTAATTATTTTATTTTTGTCCACACCTAATATTTCCAATTGATCTTCAGGAACGTTAATACAAATTATGAGATAATCATATAGTTCATGATTTACATTATTAATCTCAAGAACTCTCTTCAAATTAGGAGCAGTATTTTTCTTAGAACATTTTTTATCTGTGTATAAAACAACCCTTGCTTTTTGAGTATCCAAAACTTCTTCAAAATAGTTCGAGAGGTTGCTGAATCCATATATAGCTAGGTTGAATTTATAATCTTCCAGCAACAAAAGCGCAAATCTCTTAAAACTACTTAATAATTTTAGGTAAACATCAAGCAACGGTCGCCTTTCATTAGATGTCTCGATTAAGATTACAAAATCATAGGCTACTTTCTCAGATTCTTCGCGAATATTATCATTCATAGTAATAAGATTAATAATATTCATAAAACCATCAGTTGCTTGGTTTATTAATATTCCTAATTCCACCGCATCTACTTTGCTATTTGAAACTTTTATACGACCCTTTTCAAGTAGATCACTTACATAAGTTAGTAATAAGTGAATATTTTTTTTATCTTCTAAGCAGTTTGCCGGCATTGCAATTCTCTCCTATAGAAACGGTTTTTTCTAGGGATTTCTACTGACCTATGACGGATGGGATGCAAAATTATATTATATTAAATAGTTTGTATTCCATACCATTCAATCCGCATAGGCTTAACAACCCTAAGGCATGAATAAGGTGGCGGGCTTAACCCCAACAAATGAAACCAAACCCTTTTTGAATTTAACCTCTTGGTGATCAAGAATTCCAAGCTAAAGAACTTCGAAGTTACCAAAGAAGTATTTAGGAAGTGTTAGCAGCCGGTTACTAAATAGTTTCTTATATGATATGGATTGATGAATTAATTCAGCTAATCAGTCTTCAAGTCTAGATTCAATTTACCAATCTCAGCTTTTTTGGCTAATAAACGCTGATCACCACCTATGAAATTTTCACACTCTGTGATTATATTAAGTGCTTCGTTATACAAGCCACTAGCAATCAATGTATCAACATTTATGATCAAATCTTCAAGCAAATGCTGCATTTCTGCGCTTGTATCATTGGTCTGAACTGATTGTAACAGGATGTCCACACCCTTATGCATTTCAGGATATTCTCTAAGCGCTTTTTTCAGAAAAAGGATATATTGTTTGGGGTTACTCTTTGCTTTTTTCGCCAACGTAATATAGAACAGGAAATTTTCCTCCACATTTTTTAAGTCATAAACCCAATCTCTTGTAAATATCATTTCGCTATAAAGGCCTTTTAAAAAAGAAGTACCTTTTTCAACGTAATTAGCAAAAACTAGTGGGTATTCCGCATTATCTAATGCTCCAGAAAATAATATATATTTGGCTGCGTTTTTTTGTAACCGCACCATTTCGTAGGAATTAACTGTACTATCTGTGGCAACGCAAATGAAATCTCGGCAAATGGCAACAAATTCCATCTTGCCAACTTCGTCAAGATAACACATATACGACACAATAGTCTTTTCTGACAGGCAAGCGCTAATCTTCCACGCCTCCTGCGGGCAATATTTGATACTATATGCCAATACCGGTGCATAATAATCCGGTAATTTATTCATATCTGTATTGTTTATAGCTGAGATTAGTGACTCCCACTCTATGTCACCAATATCGCCGTTATATAATCGTAAACCATTGAGCTTACCATACAAATTAGGCAAATCTTGAAACCGAAGGTAAAAACGATGCCGCTCTTCACCGTTCAAGTTCTTCAGGAACTTTTCAATTTCAACTTCAATTTCCACCAATTCCTGATCTAATTTTCTTTGTAACAACGAATCATAGATCATTCGGGTATCGTCAAACTTCTTATCAACAAAATCAAGCCCTAGTATAACAGTATGAGCTTGCTTGATAAATAAATCATCCTCAGCAGCAATTGCCAACACCTGCTGTAAGTACTGTCTGGCCTGACCATAATTTCCTTTACGAAAGGAAATAACACCCATATTATAATAATCAGCCGTATGAAGTGATAATGTATAATGCTGTAAAGCCATATTATGGCTAATATTTAACTTTGAAAAATTTGTAATTAGTTTTTCATGTTTAAAATAATGGTCGAATGCATCCTCGAAATTTTCCTGCATTTCATAAAGTTGTGCTAGAAAGAAATACAGATCGACATATTCCGGTTCCAATTCAATACCGCGCAAACCAAACTGAATAATTTCATCATTGGAATGCCCGTTCACAGCACACGCCTGCAGTAAACCTGCTATAACGTATAAATTCCTGCGCCAAAATTCATCATCTTCATCTTTATGATTTTCATAAATTTTTAGTAATTCTTGCAATGCCTCCGGCCAGTCTCCGTGCATGGAGTAGCTGATTGATAACTGATAACGGTAATAAATATTTTCGGGATTCTTTTCCAGTTCTGCCTGCAGTAGTGTACTTGTGCGCTGGAATTTGCCTTCCATTAACTCCTTATCATTTGCAATATAACCATAATGAATAATGCTGCTCTCTAGATGGGCAATACCACCCTGAAAAAACGGCTCATTATGTACCACACCACGGTAATAAAAATGCTTATTGCGGCGAAACAGCCGCGGTGATACCGATGTGGTGTAATACCCGCTAAGACCGTTGGTTATATTCTTTACTAATATTGTTGCACTTCCAATGCGACTGTCGGGACAAGCTTTTATAAAACTAATCAAAGCATCGGCCGTTTCAATTTCTTCGTCAGCATCAATAATCAATACCCATTGGCCAGTAGCATAACTAATGGTAATATTGCGCATCTCGGAAAAGTTATTATTCCACATATGAAACAGCACTTTATCTGTAAATTGGTTAGCAATTTCCACCGTGCGGTCTGACGAGCCGGTATCTACAATAATCAATTCAGAGGAAATAACTTGCATCAGCGGCTGTAAACTTTGTAAACAACGTTCTATATTCTTTTCTTCATTCTTAACCATCATACAGATACTTAGTACAGGTCTCATGCTGGCATCCTCCAAGTTCACTCTGAAATTTGAACAAGAGCCAGAAACTAAATCTTCTGGCTCTTGTCAAGTTAGAAGTTCTGACTATTAACGAAGAAGCTGCAGAACTCCTTGAGGCTGTTGGTTAGCTTGTGCCAGCATTGCTTGCGCAGCCTGTTGGAGAACGTTATTTTTCTGGAAGTTGGTCATTTCTGAAGCCATGTCTACATCTCTGATGTTAGCTTCAGCAGTGGTAATGTTCTGGGAAGAAGTTCCCAGATTGGCGATAGTGTCGTTGAGACGGTTCTGAATAGCACCGAGTTTGCTTCTTTCTGCTGATACTTTTGCCGTAGCCGCATCAATGGCAGTGATAGCGCTGGAAGCGGCCGCTACACTGTCAACGTTAGCACTGGAGAGACCCAGCGCAGCAGATCTCATATCGTCTATACCGAACGTCAAGGTTTGGCCAGCATTTGCACCAATCTGGAAGGTTAAACCACCGTTGCTAGCGGAAGAAGTCTGAGCATTATTAAGTCCCAAGTCAGAAGTAAAAGTTTTTCCTGATGCATCACTGAAGGTAACCGGGCCAGTTTCGCTGACTACTTCCAAACGACCGTCAGTTGTAGCGTTTACTTTCACTTGAGAGATAAAGCCTGCATCACCGATTTTCGCAGCGCCTGCAGAAGCATTTGCAGTAGTAATAGCATTATTAAGGTCTACTTGCAGTTCCTTAGCAATTGTAGTCATCGCAGAACCGTTAGCATAAGAAGTAGCAGCAGCCGATACCTTCAATACCTGGCCGTTAATATTCATACTGAAAACACTAGCTTTAGGAACCGACGTACCATTGTAATTGTCGGTACCAGTTTGGCCAGCAGCAGCGTTCGCTCCCAAAGTTGTATCCAATACTGAGCCAGCACCGCCACCCGTAGTAAGTTTAATATCCGAACCAGTACCACTTGAACCGCTGGTAATAACCAGACTGTGAGCTGCATTGACATAACCTGTAACATGGGCAGCGTTAGTACCGCTAGCATCGATAGCGCTGTTGATTTGACTGACTATCAAGCTGGCTGCAGCCGCCTGCGACGTAGCATTGGAACCCGCACCAAGACCACTATTAATTGTGTTTTGCTGGTCAGTAGTAAGGTTTTGCCAATTAATAGTAATATTACTACCATCAATATTAACCGTCTCTGATTTAAAGTTCGCAGCAGCAATTGCAGCGCCATTAGACAAAGAAGTACTTGCGCCCATAATTGCAGCGGTCAGCTTACCAACCACTGCTCCGGTAGTACCGTTTTGACCATTCGTAATACCCGCCGCGCCAGCCTGGCTGCCATCCAGGAGATTTTTGGTATTGAATTGGGTTTGGTTACCAATGTCATCAAGTGCACTCTTTAATTGGTTAAACTCATCGCTCATCGCGGTATTATCGCTAGTGGTATTTGTACCATTGCTAGCCTGAACAGCCAGTTCACGCATACGTTGAAGAATACTGGTAGACGTGTTTAGAGCACCTTCAGCAGTAGCTGCCAAATTAATCCCAGACTGAGCGTTACTGGAAGCTTGATTTAACCCACTGATCTGGCCGCGCATTTTTTCCGAAATAGATAGACCAGCTGCATCATCAGCTGCGCTGTTAATCCGAAGACCTGAAGATAATTTTGCCAAAGAACTTTGAGTATTCTTTTCATTAATACCCAACTGGCGAATGGTGTTGAGAGCCGCCATATTAGTATTGATAATCATAATTTGTTTCCTCCTTGATTTTTACACCAGGCATCCTTGCCCGATTTATTATCCTCCAGCTTCATCTCTTCCTCCGGCCGGTTGAAAGAAAATCAGCTTTTGGATCTGTCACTATATATATCGTTAAATATGCAGGAGAACTTTAGCGTTCAGGACAAGTTTTTTCTTCTTATCCTACTCCACATTTTGTCTTTTGCATTTATCAATTCGCACTGAATAAATAAAGAAGCAAGCCGAAATTTAACAGCTCACTTCTTTATTTGCATTCCCTTTAGCATTTCCAACTCCAATAAATCCTTTGGAGCAGCAGCTAGTTTATTTTCTGCCGCAATCGCATCGTAAATCTCGCCACGATAGACCTTGATTTCTTTGGGGGCGTCAATCGTCACACGAATGCTGTCACCTTTGATGTTGACCACTGTCACTACGATGTTGTCTCCAATGACAATGCGCTCGCCAACTTTGCGAGTGAGTGCCAACATATTATTTTCCCCCTTTAGTTTCACTCGGCAATCCGTTAGGAAACATTTTTTCAGCAATCGAATATCCTGACCTATGGAGAATAACCTGTCTGCCAATCCGCTGGGTGGGATTTATCACAATTGGAGCCATCAGATTTACGGTCATGTCAGCAAGTTTTTCTTTAACAGTAGCAATCAAAAACACCTGAGGAGGATTTTCCGGGGAAATATTCATTTCCTCAGCAACTTCATCCTCAAGGACAAATTCATAATCTTTAAAAAATGCGAAGGGATCAACCAGCAAAAACATCAGACTCCCTTCCGTAGCCGACTGCACAAACGAGAATGGACTTTCTGCATCATGAAGTATATAAACGAACAATTTTTCGTCAGGAAAACCTGGGATACCATCGGGAAACTTGATAAGGTGATCTTCCGTTACGTCTAATTCCCCGAATTGAGCGGACTTTATTTTCATAGTATTGCCTCCTGTAGGAGATCTTATTGCCTAGTCGTTTTAAACCTTGACATCCACAACTGATATTTCAACACTGGGATATTGACTAACCCGAATATCAACACTCCCAGGTTGGTAGTCACCTTGGACCTTGCCGGGTTCTAAATTGTAGTTAATCTTTCCTTCGATTGGAGTGAATTGAACTGGTTCAGCATGATACGAAATATTTGGTAAGGCGACATAAGCTAAAGTAACTCTTGGAATTTCGGTATGGGCGGAATTTTTAGCAGCTATGTCAGCGATGGCATTGGTTTTATTCTGGATTGCCGCTAATTTGTCGCCATCTTCCACTATCCGAGCAATCGCATTTTTAGCGGTTTGCCTACCGAATTCCGCATTATCTCTTGCGAAGTCGGTATTATTCTTAAAGCCGATGGAATACCGACAGGGTGTTGAGTCAATCGTCAATTCTCCGTAAGGTTGACGCATCTCCAACGTTGAAGGCGTTGTCTCCATCTGCAGGTTAGGTCGAGTGGTTTGCAGGTTCAAGCGAGCATTTTGAATGTTATAGTCTAAACGAGTAGTCTGAGTAGAGATATTAAGTTGAAGCATCGGAAGCGACTCCCTCCAGTCCTAGACCTGCTCATCAAATATTACACTGCTTCTTTGGTTTAACGAATTTAAAATATCTATCATCCGCTCCGGTGTAATTTCCTCCAGAACTTCTCCATTTGTTTCATCAACAATTTTGACCATAAAACCACGAGATTTTTTGCGAACACTGAACTTCAAACGCTTTTTCATAATCCCCATAAGGCGATTCATTTTTTCAGCCGCTTTCTCCACTTCCTCGCGCGGTATTTCTTCTCGAGCGGAAGGAATTTCCTGCTTGCGATCAACCACAGGACGAGGATTTTCCTGTGAACGTTCCAGCTTTTGCCCAGAAAAAGCATCCATGGGTATCATAGTGGTCTGAGTATTAGGTTGAATGGGATTAAACATCGTTAATACCTCCAATCTAACACGGCAGAGCGTGTGTTAGCAAAACATCCCTAATGCATAAAATCCACCAAAGAAGGCTGAATGATCTTAGCTCCAACTGATAAAGCGGCCTGATATACATTTTGCTGACTAGTAAAATCTGTAATCGTCTGCGCCATGTCCGCATCTTGCACACTCGAAAGGTTCGTTTGCAGATTAAGTGACGTCGAATCTAACTGACTCTGAATTGCCGTCACTCGGTTAATTCGAGCCCCTAAATCGGAATTTTGAGCAATAACATTACTGATATTATTGTCAATGGTTCCTAATAAATTACTGACAGTTGTTGAATCATTGTTTTTTAAAGCCTGACTTAACTTATCCAAAGTATCCAATACCCCGCCACTGCCACTGGTACTTGTACCATCTCCAAAAAGCTTTAGGCCATTAACAGAAACAGAGATGTTTAAATTATTTCCTACTTCAAACGTTATATCGTTTCCATTTGCACCAGTCGTGCTAGTTCCATCTGTGGGTATCAGTTTCTGATCTGTTGCAGTGCCGGAAAAAATGTATTTTGAACCCACTTGTGAATTCGCCATCATCTTTATTTGGTCCGTGAGTTGGCCAACTTCATCGGCAACCGCACTTTGATCACTTGCATCCAAAGTACCATTGGCCCCTTCCACCGCTAGATCCCTAACCCGCTGCAGCATCGACGTGATATTTTGCAAAGCGCCTTCCGTAGTATTCATAAACTGCAGCGCTTCACCAGCGTTGCTCGACCATTGTGTAACAGCGGCAATATTACTCTTAAACGTCATCACATTTTGAATTCCAACCGGATCATCCGAGGGTTTGTTGATCCTATGCCCGGAAGAGAGTTGATTCTGTAGATTATTCATTTTCTCTTCAGCCGATTGCAAATTACGTAATAAATCTTGACTCATCATACTACTTGTTATCCGCATTGAATTTCACCTCTATTTCGTCATTCCCATGCTTATGATTGAATCGAACATACTATCCATCATCGTCACCATCCGCGCCGCGGCCGCATAGGATTTTTGGTATTGGACAAGATTGGTCATTTCTTCATCAAGGGATACACCAGATAAAGATTCTCGTTGGTTCGTTACATTCGTGACTAAGACATCTTCTCCTGCCTTCATACGAGTGGCTTGCTGCACATCCACACCTAACTTGGCAACATTGGCCGAATAATAATTTCCTAAAGATGTCCCAGAAACAGGATTTGCCATTAAGCCGTTTAAAGCATTCCAACTCGTCGATAAGGAAGATATTTTTTGGGCAATCGTCCCATCGCCTGCAGTTATAGTCGTTGTATTCAGTACTCCTGTGGCAATTTTATCCGGCTGAGCTGCAATATCCGAATTTAGATTTATCGTCGCAGCTGTGACCACAGGGAGTCCCGTTGTACTATCGACTTTAGAATCTGAGGCTGTGAAAAAATCTATTCCGATTGTATTTCCTGTTACAGTATCTGTTTGTGTCGCTGCGGTCAACCCTTGACCAGTTCGATGAACCACGTTAACAGAACTGGCTATTGCTTGAGCCAAGGTATCGAGTTGCCCTTGAAAGCTTGGGAGATAATTATCCCGTACTTCCAGATCTGCTTGTAATGTTCCCAGATTGGTTCCTAGATCAACACTCGTTCCAGTTGAGTCATCACTCCAAACCACTTTAGAAAACCCAATGGATGAATCTGTCGGGGCATCCGACGACGTGTAGGTTGGTGGCGGATCCTCTAAAAGGCGAACTGTAGAACCATCCACCAGTGTATTATTAGTCGTCGAACTCGGACTATCGTTACCAATAATCACTTTGTAATCATTTACATTTCGATCAGTGAAACTTGCATCCTTAGTTTCCACAACCTTGACATTAACTATTTTTGAGAGGTTATCCACGATAGAATCACGTTGATCTCTTAGATCGTTTGGATTATCCCCGGCAACTTCCGCCTGTTTAATTTGTTGGTTCAATTCACCAATTTGTTGAGCATAGGTGTTTATCTGAGTGATCTGTACATTGACAGAGGAGTTCAAATTGTTCTGTTGATCACTGACCTGCTTGGAAAGATTATGAAAGGTATCCGTCAACTCCTGAGCTCGCTCACTAACAACTGATCGTGCCCCCTCATCCTGAGGATCATTGGAGAGGTCACTCCATGCTGTCCAAAACTGGCTCATGTCATTACTTAAGCTGTTGTCCGAAGGTTCATTCAATATGCTTTCTGCGTTTGTAAGACTGTCTTCTTTTGCTCCCCAGTACTGCTGTTTTGAAGTTTCCGAGCGAAACTGGCTATCCACAAACGCATCCCTGGCCCGGGTAATTGTGTTCAGGTCTGTCCCCGAACCAAGGCTTAGATTTCTCCCCGTACCCGAAATGACATAGGGTGTAGATGCCGCCAGAATAGGGCTCTGTCTTGTATATCCTGCAGTATTGGCATTGGAAATGTTATTTCCAGTAACATCTAATGCGAGTTGTTGCGAATTAAGGGCTCTTTGGGAAAGCTCCAAGCCAAAAAAAGTAGAAGTCATAGTTTAAACCCTCCAATCCAAAAGGTGTACCGCTTTATTTCCATCCTTCTCTTTACGGCCCGGATGTGTGTAAGTATTTTTATCCTGATGAGTCATCATCCCTAAGGTAAAGTCGACAATTTTCATCGCCTGCTGCAGAAGTTGGGTGTTGAGTTCATGAATCTCTTTTAGACTGCCCACAACCTGCTCCAGTTCCAGACGAACTTCCTGAAGAACCGGAAAATGCTCTGCCAGTTCTGCCAACGTGAGGTCTTCAGGTTTTTTGCCCAAAGCCTGTCCGATCTGTTCGGCCCACGAGAGGCGTTCTCTTTCGAGATGGCCTGCTTCAAGCAAAAGTTGTTCTTCCAGTCCTGTCGTCACTTCAATCTCCTGCAGATTATTAGCAAGTAAGGCCTTTTGTTTGCGTTCTTCTATGCTGAGGATCTTTCCATAGAGTAAAACTTGTTTTTTTAAGTTGTCATTTAGATTCTGTAATACTTCAGTCAAGGAAATCTCCTCCCTTTATATGGGGACCTAAAATTTCGGTGAAAGTATATTTTCGGCAATCGTTTGTCCGTTTACTTGAAACTCCCCACGCTCAATTTGTTCAGAAAGCGTCCGAACTTTATCCTCGCGTACAGAAGGAGCATCTTTGGCCTTCTGAAGCAGAGTCTGGAAAGTCTGTCCTTTATCTGAAACCGCTAATTTATCTCCTTCAGAGGAGGTTTTTTTCTTCCCTACCTGATTGATCCGATTTGTTGCTTGGATGCCCTTTATAACAGACAGGGATGTAGGATCTATTTTCATCTCGTTCACTCCACATTTAAAGTCTTACTTAATCTATCGAAAATGCTTAGCAAAAACTAAAGAGAATTTTTCCCTCTATAAAATCTCTTTATGCTGTGGCAAAGTTTGGCGGCACCTGCAGTACCTGTGCGTTAACACTACAAAGCTGTCCCGACAATGAGTCAATAGCCGGTAATAGTTATTGAGCGCAATTTAAATACTGCTAAATCAAATCCAATAATTATAGTCCCCATTCCGCTTTTCCTGTATAATCAAAGTGTAAAATATGGGGCTAAGGAATTGGGTAAAAAATGTCGATATTATTATTGAAAGATACTTATCTAATAACAGTAAGGGAGGTACGTCGCAATTCCAAATTCGAGAGCTGGAATTATAGTCCAAGCTTATAAAGAACTGGAGTGTGGCAAATGAAACCATGGATTTATCAACAGTTATAGGACTTATCGCCGGAATCGGGTCATTGCTCGCCGGGTATCTATTGGAAGGAGGAAGCGTTGGCGCTCTGGGGCAGTTTTCTGCCGCTTGTATTGTTTTCGGCGGAACAGCCGGGGCGGTTATTACCAGTTTTCCCCTTTCTTCTCTTAAGAACCTCCCAAATTGGCTGAAAGTCGCGTTTACGTCTCAGTCCTTTGGGACCGCCGAAGCGTATGAAACTCTCGTGCGCTTTGCGGAAAAAGCGCGACGTGAAGGTTTACTTAGTCTTGAGCAAGAACTGGAAAGCGTGACTGATCGTTTCACCCGTCAAGGAATGCAACTCGTCATAGATGGAACAGACCCTGAAATAACGAAAGAAATTCTGGAATCCAATATTGCGGTCTTGGAGAAACGACACAGAGTTGGAATCAACGTATTTGAAGCTGCCGGCGGTTTTGGGCCAACCCTGGGGATTATCGGAACAGTTATGGGACTGGTCAAAGTATTGGGAAACCTATCAGATCCTAATGAGCTCTCCAAATCCATCGCGGCAGCTTTCATTGCCACCCTTTATGGGGTGGCTTCCGCGAACCTTATCTATCTGCCAATTGCCTCAAAACTTAAAATGAAGGACAAAATAGAAGTTTCGGCTATGGAAATGATTCTCGATGGTATTTTATCGATTCAAGCGGGAGAAAATCCTGCTATTCTTAAGGAAAAATTAAAGACACATATAGGGACGATCTCGGAAAATCAAGAGGGTTCGGGAGCTCCCAGCGGTTCCCCTGCAATGGAACGCTCATGAGTAGAAAACGTGAACATGAAGCAGAAAAGGAAAATGGTGAGCGTTGGCTCCTTACCTATTCAGATTTGATTACTTTACTTATGATTTTCTTTGTCGTACTTTATTCCATGAGTAAGATTGATGCCCAGCGATTCCAGGCCATCGCTGAATCTTTGAACAAAGCCCTTGGCGGGGGCACGCCCTCGAAAATCGAATTATCCAATAGCCCCGTTGGGCCTTCTCTCTTTCAAGCAGGTACTCCTTCGTCAAGAGCCACGGTTCCCGGCAAAGGAACCGATCCGAACAACACAACGTATACGGACCCTGGATCAAGCGCAGAGAATAATAAAGCGGGTCAAGGAAATACCGATGAAGAGAAAATGAGTATTGAAGAGATCAAAGCCAAGCTTGATAAATTTGCCGCAGATAATGGTATTCAGTCGAAATTAATAACCTCAATCGAAGAAAGAGGTCTTGTCGTCAGTCTTCAAGAAACGTTGCTTTTTGAAAGCGGCTCAGCTGATATTACGGCACGCGCCCGAGAGATTCTCGAAAAAGTTACGACAGTCTTAGCCTCATCTCCTAACCAAATCAAGGTCGAAGGACATACTGACAATCTGCCGATTCACACCCCTCAATTCGCCAGCAACTGGGAACTTTCTGTCCTTCGTGCCACTAATGTTGTTGAGATCCTGCAAAAAGACGGCATTACTCCTGATCGCCTTTCTGCGACAGGCTATGGAGAATATCGCCCAATAGCTTCCAATGATACAGATGCTGGGAAGGCCCAGAACCGCCGCATTGACCTCATTATCCTTCGTTCTAAGTACGATGTCACTGAGCCAGCGACCCAAGCCTCTGACTCGATAACTCCTACTACTCCTGTGAAGCCTTAAAAGGCTAAGGTGTGAACCGCCTTGTAGAGAATTTGAGAGGCTAAATGAATCTGGTCCGGCCTCAACAGAGCTGGAGTGTCCTCAGGTGTGTGATTCTTGTTTAACCAGTCTCTCGCCATAATTGTTACCGCCGGAATGTTCGCTGAGCTAAAGCTGACAGAATCGCTATTATGCCCTCCTGTCGGTGTTAGTAAGGCGCTCGCTCCGCAATTTGAGGCAGCTTGGCGCACTGCCTGCACAGCAATATTTTCTCCATCCGACCAGAGCGCAAAATCTCCGATTGTCCCATTTCCTACGGTGTCTGCATTAAGAACTGCTTTAATTTGGTTCAGGGAGAACGACGGAGTTCGAACAAAGGCTAGAGATCCAACATATCCCATCTCTTCGGCACTCCAAAAAGCTATAACTATTGTACGTTTCGGAATTTTCCCTTCTCGTAATATCCGTCTCATTACATCTAAGATGCACCCAACGCCCGAGGCATTGTCGTTTGCTCCAGGATAGACTTGCCCTTCAAAAATCCCTAGATGATCGTAATGAGCGGAGAGAAGGATCACCTCGCTGGCGTTTTCTCCAATTAGCCCTCCTAAGAGATCAGCACTCGGAGTTCTTAAATTGCGATTCTCTCCTGGTCTAAATGTCAGCCGCTCATTGACTTTCGTTTCGATAACCGGCGGAATGGTGAATGCTTTGAAAAATCCTGTTTTCGGGTCGCCCATAGGTTTTAGCCCCAACATACTTAACTGAGATGAAAGATAGTCCGCCGCTTTTGCTTCGCCCACTGAACCTGCTTTCCGGCCTTGCATTTCAGGAGTTGTTAAAGTAAGGATGTCATCCATCGCTGTTCGATTGAGGCTTTCGGAATTCATCACGGTACTTGGTTTAGGTTCGGACGGCAGCAACAACTCAACGGACGGGTGTCCTATTTCTTTCTTGATCCATTCTCCCCACTGGGCAGGAAAGATACTCCAAGGCAAAAAGATCGCTCCCAGGCCAAGTAAGGTTTTTAAAAAAACTCTGCGCGTCTGCATAAATTAATCCTTTCTCAAAGGAGAATGTCCATGTCTATACGTATCGATACACCGCATCAGGCCTCAGCTTCCGCTCTCGATTCCCCAAACTCCTCAGAGCGTACTAATGATTTTAGCGGAGTCTTATCCAAAACCCAAAAAATCCAACGGATTGAACTCCAAACCTTTCTCGACCGGCTTGGAATCCAGGGCAAGAAGTTAGCTCAATCTCTCTCAATTCGTGATTTAAAAGATTTTCGAGATATGGTTAAAACGTTCCTTCGTTCGACCTTCGGTCAGAGCCGAAAGATGCAGGAAGAATCCTCCTGGGATTTTCAAGGGCGTCCAAAAATTATGGCGCGAATCTCTAAAATTGACCACGCCTTAGACGAATTAGGCAAACAACTTCTCGATCAACAAGCGAAACCCCTTGAAGTTTTAACCAAGATTGACGAGATTCGTGGGTTGGTCGTCGACCTCTTTGCCTAGAAAGTATGAGACGATATAATTATTTTGTGGAACTATGGATGTCTTCTAGTATACAATAATAGTCGCAGATTTCTGAGAAAAGAGGTGTCATCCTTTGGCTTTAGCTCCTATTTCCAACACCTATGAAGACTTTATTAAGGCGTTCCATCCTAAGAGCGGACTTGATCTTAAGTTTTACAAACAAAACCAAATGCAGCGGCGTATCCTTAGTTTTATGAACTCCCACGGACACACGACATTTCCTGAGTTTCTTAAAGCTCTGGACACAGATCAAATTTTATATGATGCTTTCTTCAAGCACCTAACGATTAATGTTTCACAGTTTTTTCGAGACGCTAACCAGTGGAAAACTTTGAAGGACTCTATTATCCCCCTGCTCCTGCAGAGCAAAAGCCCTCTGAAATTATGGAGTGCAGGTTGTTCCAGCGGACAAGAGCCTTACTCCTTAGCCATGACCTTGATGGAGTATTTCCCAACTGCTAGATTCACGGTTACTGGATCAGATATCGATGTCAATGTCCTAAAACAGGCTAAAGATGGTCTTTATAAACAAAATGATTTAGCAAGTACTCCCCCTGAGTTCCTGCAAAAGTATTTTACCTTATCTGACAAAGGGTATCAAATCAAAGACTCGGTAAAACGTCTCGTCACTTTCCAGCATCAGAATCTTCTCACCGACCGCTTCCAGCCAGGTTTTGACTTTATTGCCTGCCGCAATGTCGTCATATATTTCACCGACGAAGCGAAGGAACTGCTCTATACAAAGTTCACAGATGCCTTAAGACCGGGAGGAATCCTTTTTACCGGAAGCACGGAGCACCTCTTTGGGATGAAACACCTTGGACTAAAAGCCGTTTCCTCGTTCTTTTATCAAAAACAGTAATTATAAAGAAAAGTATTCAACGAAATTATACTTTCTGACAGTACGATGAAAAGGAGCTCTTCTCGTAAAAAAACGAGTAAGAGCTCCTCTATTATTTACTCTCCTTGGAAGGTTGGCGACTAAGTGATAGGGCAAATCCTTTCATACTGTTGGATAAATTCTTCTAAGGGATAAGTAACTCCTTTACCATGAACTTCAAGTGACACCTGTTGATCCTTTGGATTATAACCGATAAACTTCATTCCCAGTAATTTGGCCATTTTGGATAACTCGATCCGTGCACCCCGCCCGAAATCTTTAAACTGCATCCAACACACGCCCCTTTTTCTTGTCTTATGACTCCAAAAAAGCTATTGGGTTTAGATTATCTTATCCTATTCATGCTACGCTTGCAACTTTCTTTTTCGGGAGAAAATTAAGCTTATCAAGCTTGTACTAAATCTTACGCAGCCCATAATCCAAAAACGCTGATCCCCGCCAAAATGAGGACGCTCCCTAAAATTTTTGGGAAGGTAAGGTGTTCATGAAGGAGACAGGTACCATAAAATATTGCTAAGACATACCCCAATGCTACAAGAGGGTAGGCATAGCTTAACTCCCATCTTGATATAACCACGAGCCAAAGAAATGAACTTAGCCCGAAGCATACAAACCCCGCAAAAATAGCTGGGGTAAAAATGATTGCTCCCAGTTGCCCCCAAATCCCGGTTACAGTGACTTTGCCGTAAGTCAACATGCCTAAGCGAAATAGGAATTGCCCGGTAGCTCCCAGCATGATCGATCCCAAGGCTACAGCCATCGGGGGGACTTCTGAAATAAGATACATAAGAGTACTCCTTGCCAATTATTCTTTGAGCACCAACCGCTGCTTCTAACTATGATGAATGGTCTATGTTCAATGGTTAAACATAAACAACTGTTTTTATTAACATTTTAAGTTTTCGCGAAAGAAGCTGCAATTATTCAAACAAAAACGCAGCACCTGTAACTTCAGTGCTGCGTTTTTGATATTATATCATTTTAAGCCCTTAAATACCTGTAAAAACCAGTTTTAAATTTATTGTGAGATCCGGGATAATATTCAGGGTTATTTGGTCTTCTTCCGAATATACTTCTTGTCTTCCATAACGACCATTCTCTTGGAGTACAAAAACACTTACTATTTTAACTTCAGGTTCAACAATCCAGTATTCTTTAACACCAACTTTTTCGTACATATTAAATTTTATTATCCTATCAGTTTTTATTGATGAAGGGGAAATTATTTCGACTATCATATCGGGTGCCCCATTACAACCCTTTTCATCAACTTTGGATTTGTCGCAGACTATGGTAATGTCTGGCTCAACAACCTTTTTAATATCTTCGTTTGATATTTCATCACCCTTCGTTAGCCTTACACAGAAAGGTGCCGGATAAACTTTACAAGATTTATCCTTTAAATGGTTAGCTATTTGCCTGGATATTTCCATTAGTATTTCCTGATGTACTGTAGATGGTGCCGCTTGCATATATGGTACTCCGTCTATAATTTCCCACCGTTCTTCTTCCGGCCAGGTTAAGTAATCGGCATAAGTATATTTCTCCTTTGATTCCGGTATAGGCATAGAATCACTCCCTGTTAAAAAATACCTTTCCAAAACGATTATGCTGACTTTCAAAAGCACCATAACTTTTCTAAGCTTATCCCGTACATTGTAAAATACCTTATAAGGATACAGTTAAGAACCTGGTAAATCCCAGGTTCTTTCATTTACAAACCAAAACAGACGGTGAAGAACTTTTCTGTTTTGGCTAAATACTAAGCTGAAGGGAAACGGCGATGCACAAGTATGCACACCAGTTTCCCATAAGTAGTAGCGAAGCAAACCTATAAGCCGAGTTCTGTCCCTCCGTACGGAGGTGATGATCATCTATCTCGAACCGCCGTTACCGACGGCCTCTAGCGACCTTACCCGGGAACAAAAACGGGCCGTTCATCGTTCCCCTATTCAGTCTTGCTCCAGGTGGGGTTTACATGGCCAGCCAGTCACCTGGCTGCCGGTGAGCTCTTACCTCGCCTTTCCACCCTTACCTACTCGGAAGTCAGTCGTCGGAAATCGGAAGCCAAATTCTAGCTTGCTAATTCTGACCTCTGACGACCAACCTCCGTTATCGGCGGTATATCTCTGTTGCACTTTCCTTGGGGTCACCCCCACTGGGCGTTACCCAGCACCTTGCCCTATGGAGCTCGGACTTTCCTCAGAGGCGACCTTTCAGTCCCTGCCTCCGCGATCATCAAGTTTACTTCGCTCAGTTATCTTACTAAAAAAATCAGTTTTGGTCAAATGGAGAGTTTTGGTTCTTTTCCATTTCTTCCATCTCGTCATCAATGTCCATTAATGCCGTTAACCATTTTGCACGGTTTACATTATCTTCTTTAAAGTTTGTTAAAGCCTTTTCCCGCTCCATACGGAGGATTTCTGCTCGATTCATAATCCAATCAACACCTTTCAATAAGTTTCTTAAATATCCTACGATCGAAACGATTCATAGCGCGCCAGACATTTCATACAAAACTCTATTTTCTGATTATTCCTTGTATACTAACAATACCTGATTCGACAATCCCTTGTCAAGTATTAATAATCACTTTCACAATCTTTTTTTAAATTTTCTTATGGTTTGGTTAATTTTTCCTTAAACACTATCTCTTTAAAAAGGAACCCCCTAGCTATTGCCAGGGGGAAGAATTAGACCCACTTACTTTGATCTCAATGCCCTGCAGGGATTTCTCGGAAGACAGATACCTGTATAATGCCTGAAGCATAGGCGCTTCAGTTAAAAAGTGCCCGAGATCACCAACGGCCATTCCTCCTTCAAGAGCATCGAGTACAGCATGATGGTCAACGTCTCCGGTAATGAGCAAGTCTGCACCCTTAAACTGTGCTTTCGGTACAAACCGTCCTCCACTTCCGTTGACAATCGCAACTTTGCGCACTTCTTTCTCTAACGACCCTGCCAAACGTACGCCTGTCAAATTATATGGGTGAGCATAAATCTTTGATGTCACTAGTTGGTCTAAAAAGCGCTCCCAAATCGTTCCGAGTCTTTCTTTATACTCCAAATATCCGATGACTCCGTACCCCCGCGCCTCATCAGCAGCATTTGTAGAATTAAGCAGATATTGATGGCTGGAGTTAGTATCATATGTTTGTTCTTCCAACAATTTCATTTCTTTCAATCCCAGAAGTTCTCCTAAGCTTCGACTGGAGGATATACTCGATTGGTCAAGATTTGTGTGGGCTGCGTAATATCCAATCTGATGGTTGAGCAAACTCAGCGGAAGCCTTGCCGCAGGATTATCTGACCTCAGATTTTTAAGTGGACGAAACATAATCGGGTGATGTGCCACAATAAGCTGGGCTCCAAATTCTTTGGCTTCCTCAATGACTTCCAAAGTTCCATCTAAAGCTATCAGAATACGCTCAACGGGAGCAGAGCCGCTCCCCACTAATAATCCAACATTGTCCCACTCCTCAGCCCAAGATTTCGGAGCAAGCTTTTCGATAAGCTGTGCCACTAGACCGATCGTTACTGCCATGTTCGAATTCCCTCCACCAAGATCAATTCCTCAGAAACATCCCTTATTTTCTCCGCAATTTCTAGTTTATTGGATCGTTTCATTTGATCCAGCCTTCTTCTAAGCATCCCGCTGTAATCCTCAAGATACTCTCTCAAGAGATCTGTAGCTTCCTCAAGGATCAAAGGTCCGAAATGCCACACTAATTTCTCCACGATTTCTGGAAACTTCGCAGAAACCTCATCTTTAACAGTTTGAGGAGTTAAACGTTGGTGCCAAATGCACGCCTTAGTCGCTAAATCAGCCATATTCCAGCCATCGTTACGGGAAAAGGCTATAACGGTATAGGTGCGGTCCTCTTCTCTAACCAACTGTTCCGTCTTAAGTCGCCATCCATCGTTCAGCAGAGTCGAGCGTACGGCCCCCTCTCCACCCTGCGGCTGAACAATCAAATCCGTCACTGATTGTAAGACATCCGGTCGAGCTGCTAGAATTTCCAGCATAGTTCTTCCGCCCATCCCGGCTAAGGTCAATACATTAACCTCTCCAGCCTCAAGCGGCATCAATCCATCTCCAAATCTCACATCAATGATTTGCTCTAATTGCCTTCCTTTAACCGCAGCCATGGCAGACTGAAACGGTCCTTCATGGACATCTACAGCCACAGCTTTGAATATCTTACGTGCTTCATAAAGAGCAATAGGCAAATAGGCGTGATCGGTCCCGATGTCGCCGAGCCAAGCACCCGCCGGTACCAGCGAGGCTACCGTCTGCAGACGCGGACCTAGTGTAATTAAGTAGGTCATAGTTCACCTCATAAAGTTTAGGGCCTTTAGCCTCTTATTATGTTCAAAACGCTGTCAACAAAGCAGTCCAATTTTAGCCTAAAACAAAATGGACTCCGGCATTTGCCACAGTCCATTATTTCAGTCCTTGGTGGGCGATATTGGTCTCGAACCAATGGCCTCATCCGTGTGAAGGATGCGCTCTACCGCTGAGCTAATCGCCCAATTTCGATATTCATAGCTCAATGCAACTTGAACTAAAATCCTCACGTCTTAGACTCCGTTTATTTTTTTCTGTTCGAACCTCGAACAGCTGCACATTGTACTTCGATTTTGGTGGGCCCACTAGGATTCGAACCTAGGACCAACCCGTTATGAGCGGGGGGCTCTACCGCTGAGCTATGGGCCCTAAAAGGGAAAAATAAATTGGCTCCCCGAGTAGGACTCGAACCTACAACCTACCGGTTAACAGCCGGTTGCTCCACCATTGAGCTATCGAGGAATGCCCTTTGCACGAATTATTATACGTTAATCTATCCTAAATAGTCAAGCCTTTATCTGAATAAATCTTAATCAATGTTGAATCATTGTTAAAATCATGGCTGAATCGATTTACTCCAGGTAATCCTTTAGCTTTTTGCTTCTGCTGGGATGGCGCAATTTTCTCAAGGCTTTAGCTTCAATCTGCCGAATTCGTTCCCGAGTTACACCGAATTCCTGACCAACTTCCTCTAAAGTTCTGGTTCGGCCATCATCAAGGCCAAAACGGAGTCTAAGCACTTTTTCTTCTCGTGGGGTCAAGGTTTCCAGGACTTCCTCCAGTTGTTCTTTTAAAAGAATGAACGAGGCAGCTTCGGCAGGAGCGGGTGCATCATCATCGGGGATGAAATCTCCCAAATGAGAGTCTTCTTCTTCACCTATAGGAGTCTCAAGAGATACTGGTTCCTGAGCGATCTTCATGATTTCTCGAACCCGCTCGACTGGGATATCCATGACTTTGGCAATTTCCTCCGGAGCAGGTTCTCGTCCAAGCTCCTGCAAAAGTTGTCGTGACACTCGAATAAGTTTGTTAATGGTTTCAACCATGTGCACCGGAATCCGGATCGTACGGGCTTGGTCGGCGATAGCGCGTGTGATGGCTTGACGAATCCACCATGTCGCATAGGTACTGAACTTATAGCCCTTAGTATAATCGAATTTTTCTACAGCCTTAATTAACCCTAAGTTTCCCTCTTGGATTAAATCCAAAAAGAGCATACCTCTGCCGACATAACGTTTAGCAATGCTGACCACCAGCCGAAGATTGGCCTCAGCAAGCCGACGTTTGGCCTCTTCATCCCCGGCCTCCATACCCTTGGCCAATAAAATTTCGTCTTCAGCCGAAAGCAAAGGCACCCGTCCGATTTCTTTCAAATACATCCGTACCGGATCGTCAATGCCCACCCCTTCTGGGACTGAAAGATCTACTTCTGTTTCTTCTTCAATATCCTCGTCTGGATCATCGACGATATCGTCGTCATCATCTACTTTGCCCTTTTTCAGGACTTCCTTTTCAACATCCTCTGGTTCAGGTACAATGTCTATTCCCATTCGAGCAAGTTGTTGGTAAATATCGTCAATTTGATCCGCAGAAAGCTCAATCCCTTGGAGCGCATCCATAATCTCTGCATAGGTTAGGGAACCTTTCTTTTTTCCATTTTGTATCAGAGCCTGAACATTGTCCATTTGCTGCTCTTCGCTCACATGTCCCCCGCCTTCCCTTGGATCTTTCATTTGAGTGCTTTTAACCTTACTATTTGCCACGTTTCAACCGCTCTCCTATCTCTTTCAACAGAGCCATGGCCCCTGCCATGTCACCGGATTTTTCTAAAGCTACCATGCGGGCCTGAAGATCCTCCACATTCTCATCTGCTTTCGCAGCAAGTATACCCTTCGTACAATCTTCAAAAAGCCGCTCGGTTTGGGATTTATCCAACTCTTCCAGGATTAGGCTCGCTAAACGGCTTTGCACCATTTCATTGCTGTGCGTTGGCACACAGCCTTCCTGATCGAGATAATCAAAAATCTGTTGATGTGCTGAAACTCTCCAAAAGGATGTTCCTAACGTTTCCTTGATTCTTTGCAGTAACGAGATATCTTCCACCAACAAACGCAAAAGCATACGCTCTGCTCGGTAGACCCCCAAGTCGACCGCTGGCTGAGGAAGTTCCGGTGCATCTTGACATATAATGGTATTAGTAATATTATCTCTATTTTTCACAGAACTAACCGGATTTTGAGGAGAATATTCCTCAAAGCGTTCTTTTTTAGGTCTTTTCTGTCCTAAGCTTGTGATCTCGCGTTGTACTGCTTCTAACGTAAGCCCCAGTTCCAAACTCAAAAACCTCTCGTATCCTTCCCGCTCAACTGGACTAGTCACCTTTATAATATCAGGCGCGAGTTTATGGACTAATTCCGCCTTTTCCAAGATGCTCTGGGGAAGTTGATGATGGGCTAACGTTCGGTATTTAAACTCAATAAAAGTTACTGCCTGCTGAAGGAGTTTATTAAACTGCTCCCGACCGTGATTTTTCAAGAATTCATCCGGGTCTTTTGCTCCCATCAAAGTAAGGACTTCAACCTGCATCCCAGCGTCGCGCAGAATCTCTCCGCCACGTAATGCCGCATGAATACCAGCATCGTCAGAATCATACAAAAGAATAATACGCTGGGTATACTTGCGTAAGAGGTTTGCCTGATCCCGCGTTAAAGCGGTCCCTAAGGAGGCCACAGCATTCGGATACCCAGCATTCTGCAGTGCAATGACATCCATATAACCCTCAACCAGAAGGGCGTACCCTTCTTCGCGAATTCCTTGATGCGCGCGATGAATTCCGTAGAGGTGATGTCCTTTATTAAAATAGGTTGTCTCCGGGGAATTAAGATACTTTGGAAGCGAATCATCCAGAACTCGTCCACCGAAAGCAATAGGCTGATTACGCCGATCTAAAATACTAAACAGCACACGATTGCGAAAACGATCATAAAACTGACGTCCATCCTTGTCAGACTTTCCTCTTGCTAAAGCCAGTCCCACTTCTGCGACTTCCTGAGGCTGTACCCCACGCGTTTGCAAATACTGGAGCAACCCATCCCAACGATCTGGAGCATACCCTAAGCGGAAACGATTCATCGTCTCGGAATCTACACCACGCTTCTCGAAATAACGACGACCAGATTCCCCTTCAGGTGACTTCAACAGGAGATTATGGTAGTAGTTGGCTGCCCATTCATTAATCTCTTCATAGCGTCGTCGGAGCCGAGTTTCTTCCCGCTCTCGTGCCGACATTTCTTTCTCTGGGAGCACAACACCGCACCTTTGTGCTAACTTCTGGACACTCTCGACAAACGTCCAATTCTCCTTTTTCATGACAAAGGAGAAAACGTTCCCTCCAGTATTACATCCAAAACAATAAAACATTTGTTTTTCAGGGGTCACAGTAAAACTAGGAGTTTTCTCAGCATGAAAAGGGCAAAGGCCCAAAAAGTTTTTACCCTTGCGCTGTAAGCTGACATATTCAGATATAACCTCAACGATTTCAGTACGTAAACGCACTTCTTCGATAATTTCTTCTGGGATTAATTCCTCACGAACTCTATTATCCACGTTTTTCGCCCTTCGATTTGCTGCCACATTTCATATGGTTTGTCAACCCTATCCCTATACAATTCTTCGCCGAAAATTCACGGAATCCTCTTTTTTTAACCCCTGATCACGAATTAGTTTTAAAATGGACACAATTATCCTTTCGAGACCTATTTAATTCTCTCTTTTTGATGATATTTCCTCTTTTCTTCGACAAATATTTACCTAAAAATTTTCTTATATTGTTCTGGATTGCCCTGGCCTAACAGACTGGACTCAAAGAAGAATTATCCAAGCCCTTTTCCATAATCCAAAAGCATGTTAGAATAAGCAATAAACTCCGACTATGTTGGATCATCATGGTTAAGTTCACTATACGTATTAACAGCTAGATTTAAAGGAAGGTGACGTTATGTCCAGACGTATCAATAAGATACATATCTTCTCGATTATTTCCTTGTTACTCATCGTAACTTTTCTCGCAGGATGTAATTCGGTCAAAACGCAGCAAGTTCAACCGTCGGATAACCCACCTGCCAGCTCCGTACCAGCGACAACTCCAACCCCTTCAGAAAGCACCCCCTCGAGCTCCACGCCACAGACAGTAAAGATAACCCTCTATTTTCCTAATTCTGATGCCAGCGGCTTAGTTCCTGTTGTTCGCACAGTTCAAGTTACCGATCAAGAAGTTATTAAAGCAATGTTTAAGGAATTGTCGTCTCCGCCTGCAGGCTTAGAAAATCCGCTCCCTAAAGGAACAACCTTAAGGAATGCATCTGTTAAGGATGGCGTAGCAACCCTTGATCTTTCAAGTGAATTTAAAAAGAACTTTGGTGGCGGATCAGCCGCCGAAGTAATGACTATGTATAGTATCGTGAATACCATAACGACTCTGTCGGATGTTCAGAGTGTACAATTTCTTCTCGAAGGGAAGAAACTCGATGGTATTCTCGGAAGCTTGGATACCAGTGGTCCACTTACCAAGAATGATAGTTTAATTTCCAAAACAAATTAAACCCAGTTCTTGTAAAGATAAGTACAGACTTATGTCTAAACCTTAGTTTACTTCTCTTCTCTAAAACTTATACTTAGTTAACTCATAAATTAGAATTGCCCGCTGTAAGAAACTTATTTCTCAAAACTTTCACTAGGCTAGACTCTTAAGCATTTCTTTTTCCTAGCTACAAGAAAAAGGATGAAAAGTTTGGCCCCCCAAAACTCAACATTACAACAAACACAAGCATCCTCCTTTCACTATTATTAAAGTGGAGTTAGGATGCTTGTTTGTTAACTATTATTCTCCATTGGGGTCTTTACCTTGGAACAAATAACGTTGTAAATAAATCAATCGCATAATTGTCTGTCAGGCCTGAAATATAATCAACGACTGCTTGAGTTTCGTTCCCTTCCGCCCAAATTAAATAATTCTTGGGCAGTTTTTCTATATCCTTACTGTAATATTCAAACAAAGCCTGAACGATGCACTGCCCCTTGCGACGCTCCTCACGCAGGGTAGAGCTGTTATACACCCTAGAAAACATAAATTGTCTAAATTCCTGCATCGCACTACTGACCTCCAGGGACTGTTTGATTTGATTTTGCCCATTTGATGCTTCGATCATATCTACAACCATGGTCGTAATCATCTCGCTTGGTTTTTCACCTAAGGTTCTTTTAACGTTTTCGGGTAGGTCGCCTTGGACAAGCAAACCAGCCCGCAAGGCATCGTCATAATCATGACAAAGGTAGGCAATCCGATCCCCTGTTTTAACAATCTGTCCTTCAAGCGTAAAAGGAACGCCCTCCCCGGTATGATGTAAAATCCCATCGAGGACTGGCTTAGTTAAATTTAAGCCCAACCCGTCACGAGCGAGAACTTTCATAATCCTGATGGACTGTTCATTATGCTCAAAATGACCAATGATCTTCCTCAAGGCTTCTTCCCCGACATGCCCAAAAGGAGTATGCCCTACATCATGTCCTAAGGCGATTGCCTCTATAAGATCTTCATTTAATTGCAACCCCCGTGCTATTGTCCGACATATTTGGGAAACTTCTAAACTATGGGTCATACGAGTTCGGTAATGATCTCCCGTAGGAGCAATATACACCTGTGTCTTGTGCTTAAGGCGCCTAAATGGTTTACTGTGCAAAATCCGATCACGATCCCTCTGGAACTTTGTTCGGATCGGACATTCTTCTTCCTCCCGTTCACGCCCAGCATCCTTACTTTTGGCAGCATACACCGAGAGGCGCTCTTCCTCTCTTTCCGAACGTTCACGGATATGCAAAGTTGAACGGTTCACTGCTGCAATCTCCAGGTTATTTTCACGCATATCACTAACCTCCTTGTTATGTGAAGGATGAGATGGCCTATGATATTGAAAGATTCTTTATTCTCGCCGAAATGTTGCCTTAGAGTAACTCAGAGTTACTCTAAGAAACTCTATTGATCTTAGGAGTTCTCTCTATTCTAACATACTGCTTGAACATATACGTGTAGTATCTTTTTTCTTACACCATCTTTTATCATCAAGGTTAATATTCCCTGCAAACACATTAATTGACCGACCCCCAGCGGAGTCGGTCCTATTTTAATTGCACCATTAGTGACATCTTCATTCAAGCCAAAACCTTGGTCTGGAATGCCGTTAAACTTCAATGGAGTTGTCTTTCTAATCTTCTAAATCCCATATACATACTAATTCGCCAGGGTAGGATCATGCTAAAAGCTAAGATGAAGAAAATGCCGCTCATTTGGGCAGGGTCGATTTGAATGGCCTCAGCAAGGATAATTTTCCCGATCATCCGTAAAGCGACTAGACCTATCAAGGCTACCAAAAACAACTTTGATCTTTGGAGATAGATTTGGTTGTCCCGAACTTCAAATTTAGAAGTTTTTATTAAGATAATCGAGAAAAGCATGCCCATTACAACGGAACTTAAAAATTCGGGTAATGTTGGTCTAAACATTGGTAGGATAAACATACTCGCACCAGTAGCCATGAAAAGCGGCGGCAAAATAATTTTTTTCGCTACTGCCGGTTTCTTTGTGTTTTTCAAACGTACCAAATTAACTATGACGACCATCAACAACGACACGACAATCGATGCAATCACTAAAACTTGTTTTGTTAACATACTTAACCCTTCCACACCCAGTTTTATGTCTTTTAAAATCTATCTTCTTTGCGTTCAATCATTTAAAGCAACCGCAAGATTGCCATCTGCTAGTTTTTGCAATGATTGGTGATATTTATTCAGAACCATGTCATCATAAATCTCTCTTAGGCATTCTTGTGAAGATGAAAGCTGTACTCTTCGATCTTTAGTTATGGGACCTAAGGAAGCTCTAGAAGTGACTTTTAGAGCTATCTAAACCTTAGTTGATATTTACAGGGTTTTAAGGTTATTCCATAAAGCTATAATAGATATTCCAACTATATATTTCACTTATGTGCGAAATGGATTTAAAATAGATACAGAAGCCAAGAGATGATAGATATGGAATCATAAGGGAATTCTTACTATGATTTCAAAAAAACTATTACCAAATATTTAATGTTTGGTATGTGATATTTAGTGTAAATAAAAGGAGGTGTCATGTAATGAAAAAACAACTTTTAATGTATATTATGGGTTGCCCTGTATATGTTAACGTCAAAGAATCTAATGAAAGAAAACATTAACCACTATTGCAGCCGAAATAAAACACAATGAAAACCCATTTAAGTTCTGAGGTGCAATAATGCCAAGTATCTTTCAAAAACACAGGCGGTCTTTAAGCCACACTTAAAGACCGCCTGTGTTTTTGAAAGATAGCCCCAGACGGAAGCCATGTAACCGGCAATGGCCACGCCATCGTTGTCTAAAACTATAGGCTAATAGGCTTCATCCATATCCTGCAAAATAAATCGAACAGGCCGACTCCCGATATGCCGTTGATTCTTTGCTCCAAATCCCGAACCTGTGCATCATGTTTCGCGATTACTTTCTTGATGAGGTCCGGGTCATTTTCCCGGGTGATCTTTATCGACTTTAATTATTCTACTTAGAGCATTATCCAACAAGTTGATATTAGTAAATGATAACACTAAAAAACAAAAATTGGGTACCGTCTCTAAAATTCTTCAAAAGACAGTACCCATACTTCTTTTATAAGAAAACCTCCTAACCCTTGGTGTACAAGGCTTTGAGAGCTATTTTCATACTAATTCTTGATTCAATTTATTGCCCCTTGTTGCTTACAGCGGCCTGAGCTGCAGCTAAACGTGCAATCGGGACGCGGAACGGTGAGCAAGAAACATAATTCAGGCCCACAATATGGCAAAATTCCACAGAGTTTGGTTCTCCGCCATGCTCCCCGCAAATTCCTAAACTAAGATCTGAATTTGAACCTCGGCCAAGCTTTACAGCCATATCTATCAGCCTGCCAACTCCTTCGCGATCGAGGACAACGAAAGGATCTGTTTTCAAAAGATTCTTTTCCAAATAAACAGGCAGGAACTTGCCTTGAGCATCATCTCGAGATAAGCCCATAGTCATCTGGGTCAGGTCGTTCGTTCCAAAAGAGAAGAAGTCAGCGACTTTACCGATCTCATCCGCTAAGAGGGCAGCGCGCGGAACTTCAATCATGGTTCCCACATGATACTCTATTTGGACATTCTGTTCGCTCATCACTGCCTGCGCCGTATCATCCACCAGTTTGCGCATCATGATAAACTCTTCTTTACCCATGGTCAGTGGAATCATGACTTCTGGATGAATGTCACAGCCCTCTTTAATCAAGCGCGCACTGGCTTGGAAAATAGCCCTTGCCTGCATCACGGTGATTTCAGGGAAAGAAACTCCTAAACGGCAGCCACGGTGTCCAAGCATAGGGTTTAGCTCGGAAAGCGCCCGAACTTTGCGCAGTAAACTTTCCTTTTCATTTAAAGCCACCGGATCACTCTTAGACATACGGAGTTTCGTAATCTCAATAATCAACTCTTCAGAGTGCGGAAGAAACTCATGCAAAGGTGGATCTAATAAACGAATCGTTACAGGAAAACCCTGCATCGCTTTCAAAATGCCATAAAAATCTTCTTCTTGCATCGGCAACAGTTTTGCCAGAGCAGCCTCACGTTCTTCCAAAGTTTGGGCAAGGATCATCTCTTGAACGATCGGAATTCGTGCAGGATCCATAAACATATGTTCCGTTCGGGTCAGCCCAATTCCTACCGCCCCGAAATTACGGGCATTGGTCGCTTCCGTCGGAGTATCGGCATTGGCCATGACACGCAGACGGGCAATTTCATCTGCCCAGCCTAAGAACTCTTTAAACCCCTCACTTAATTCTGGGTCAACCATCGTGACTTCACCTTTGATGACACGACCAGTTGCACCATCAATCGAGAAAAGAGTTCCCTGTGGATACTCCACTCCATCGATAGCCACTAGCTTCTGAGCGTAATCTATTTTTAAAGCATCACAGCCGCATACAGCCGGTTTACCCATATGACGAGATACGACTGCTGCATGGCTGGTCATACCTCCACGACTGGTCAAAATCCCTTGAGCCGCTAAAATGCCGCGGATATCATCTGGCGTAGTTTCCGTGCGAACAAGAATGACTTTTTCACCCATTTCCCCTAACCGTTCAGCTTCTTCTGCGCTAAAGACGATCCTTCCTGATGCAGCGCCTGGGGAAGCCGGAAGCCCTTTTGCCAGAACTTGAAGTTTCGCTGCTCCATCCATCCTACGATGCAATAAATGCTCCAATTGTGCCGGTTCAATGCGCATGACTGCTTCTTCTTTAGAAATCATACCTTCATGGTAAAGGTCAACAGCAACCCGAATAGCCGCTGAAGCAGTTCGTTTGCCATTACGAGTCTGCAACATATACAATTTACCTCGTTCAATGGTGAATTCGATATCTTGCATATCCCGATAGTGGAATTCCAAGCGCTGGGAATTCTCCACAAACTGATTGTATATGTCCAAGTTTTCCTGAGCCAAGGTAGCGATCGGCTGAGGAGTTCGTATCCCGGCCACTACGTCTTCCCCTTGAGCATTCATCAGATATTCTCCATAGAGTGCCTTCTCTCCGGTTGATGGATTACGTGTGAAAGCCACCCCTGTCCCGGAGTCCGACCCCATATTGCCAAACACCATGGACTGAACATTAACAGCCGTTCCAATATCGTGAGGAATATTGTTGATGATGCGATAAACATTGGCACGGTCATTATTCCAGCTACGGAAAACTGCCAAAACAGCCAATTGTAACTGTTCTTTGGGGTCCATCGGAAACGGTTTTCCAGTACTGCGTTGAATCCGCTTTTTGTATTCGCTGACCATCCATCTGAGGCTCTCTGGAGAAAGCTCCGAATCAAAGCGAACCCCCTGCTTCTCTTTAGCGCTCTCTAAGATCTGTTCAAATAAGTAGTGTTCAACTTCTAAAACTACATCTCCAAACATTTGAATAAAGCGACGATAGCAGTCCCAAGCAAATCGCTCATTTTGCGTGTTTAAAGCTAACGCTTCCACGGTATCGTCATTTAGCCCCAGGTTAAGTACTGTATCCATCATGCCCGGCATAGAGAACTTGGCTCCGGACCTAACTGAGACGAGCAAGGGATTTTTCTTATCCCCAAAGACTTTGCCTGTGGCAGCCTCAATGTCGGCCAAGGCTGGCCAAACCTGATCCCAAGTCCCTTCAGGAACGTTCTCCCCGTTAGCGTAATACCCATTGCAAGCCTCTGTCGTAATTGTAAATCCCGGGGAACCGGCAATCCAATTTGAGTCATCTCTGCCAAATTTGCCCCTTTTCCTCCCAGCAAATCACGCATGGACGCTTTTCCCTCACGGAATAAGTAAACATACTTCTTAACCATTTCGCTCCCCCTTAAATAATATTTCTAACACGATGCTCGCAGTTTCTTCAACTGCTTTGCCTGTTGCGTCAACGACAGGGCATCCAATACGCTTCATAATTCCACGCGCATATTCCAATTCTTGCATGATCCGCTCTAAATTGGCGTAATCAGCCGATGCACCTAATCCGAGAGTTTTTAAACGCTCGGTTCGTATTTGATTCAAAAGTTCCGGACGCAAGGTTAGACCGATTATCTTTCGCGGAGAGATACCATAAAGTTCGTCCGGTGGATTAACTTCCGGAACCAACGGGATATTCGCTGCTTTAAGGCCTTTATGGGCTAAGTACATGCTAAGAGGAGTTTTCGATGTCCGAGAAACCCCTATTAAAACAACATCAGCATAAAGAACCCCACGGGAATCTTTTCCATCATCATATTTTACAGCGAATTCAATCGCTTCGACTTTTCGAAAATATTGTTCATCTAAGCGATGAATAATGTTAGGTGTATGTGTCGGCTCTAGTCCCGTTTGTTCAGAAAGAGCACCGATCAGCGGCCCTAAAATATCCACCGTTTTAAGCCCTCTCTCCTCGGCCTTTTTCTCTAGATAATCTCTAAGATCTTTTAGTACCAGAGTATAAACCAAGATAGCTTGCTCAGCTGCTGCCTCTTCCAGGATATCCTCTAGATGCGCTTGATCCCGTACGTAAGGGACTCGTCGAATTCTTGTCTTAATGCCTACAAATTGTGCTGCAGCCGCCCGACCTACAAACTCAGCTGTCTCTCCAAGTGCATCTGAAATGACATATATTACAGGCATTGGGCCCGTCACGTCCACCGACCACACCTCCGTATCTATTTAAAATCCAAACTTATTCATTAACCCAAAGTTTCTTCCGCTCTCCAATGTTTAAGTACTATGCCCCCATTGACCTCTTAAGTCCGAGGCCTTGTCCTATGTTCACAAAACATTCTCGTACTCTACTTGGGCTGTGCAATTACGATCATGATCTCGTTTCTGCAATTTCTACGAAGAGCTTAGTGACATTCGTCTTAGTAAAACGCCCAACAACCTCATAACACTCTTCCCCGTTTTCATCAATAAACCCTTCTACAACTGGCAAGCTGTCTACTTGATGCTGAACAAGCTTTTTCGCCGCACTATAGACAGGTTCATCTGGGGTTGTCATGTAGATATTCGGCATTCTCGTCATAATAACACCGACGGGAACTTGTTGAAGATCTCCATTGCCAAGAGATGCTTTCATAATATCCTTGCGGGAAATCATTCCTAAGAGAACCCGCTCTGGCCCAACAACTGCCAGGCTTCCAACATTTTGTGTGAACATCGTCACCGCTGCTTCATAAATACTCGCAGACTCCAATATAGTTACCGGCATAGATTTAAACGAGCAAACTCTCAACTGAAGCATCCGTTCCATAATCGGGGATGGTCCGAAATTATCTCGATACGAATACCCGACACGCGGTCTGGCCACTAAAACCCCGGACATCGTCAGAATCGTTAAATCCGGACGGAGAGTGGCTCGCGTCAAATCCAGCTTTGCCGCAATCTTTTCACCGGTGATGGACCCTGAGGCTTTCACTATCTCTACAATCCGCTGTTGACGTTCCGTCCATTCCAACCCATTTCACCTCTTAATGTTTCTTTCATCTTAAATGTGACATACTAATGAGGCTTACATGCACGATTATATCACATCATATTACTTTTTTACTAGATAGTGAGTATAATTTTCTTGAGTTAAGAACCGGACGGAAGAATTCTTACCTAAAATAGTCCTAGAATAAATCTTAAGGATGGAGCCCTTTAATACTCCATCCTTAAGTCTTAGCCCTTGGGATATTCTACGTAGGCAGTTTCTAAGCCAAAATACTCAACTCACCGATACAACCTAACATTTTTACACACTCTCCTAACAGGGCAAGACGATTATTTTTCAAGTCAACATCCTCCACCATAATCATCACTGCTTGGAAAAGCGCCTCGATAAGAGGAACAAGTTCTCCAGCTAATTTATACGCTTCCTCAAAAGTCCCCTCAGCCTGAGCCTTTTCAAAGCGTTCTTTGCGCAGAGCAATCCCTTTCTCCAGCGCAAGTTCACTCTCATCTGCCAACAAAGAAACTCTTAAGTCTTGTACCGGTTCCTTCTTGGTTAAATTAAAACACCGTGTATAGGCTTGACTATAGGGAATAAACGCCTCTTCTGTACGCTTTTCAGAAAGCGTTCGAGCTTTCTTCACGACACGGTTCAATAAATCTCCGCCTTGAGCTAAAGCGGCATCCACAGTATCATAGCGCAGTCCTTGCTCTAAAAGCACAAACCGCAGCCGTTGCTGGAAGAAGTCCTGTAACAGAAGCAGGATATTATCGATAGGCAACAGAGATGTCCCTTGCTCCTCAAAAACTCGATAAGCTTCTTTTAAAAGTTCTGTCAAGGAGAAATCCCATCCAGAGTCTAGGAGTATAGCCACAATACCCTGAGCTTGCCGTCTAAGCGCATAGGGATCCTGAGAGCCCGTTGGTTGAATCCCAATACCAAACGCTCCAACGATGGCATCCAGTTTATCCGCAATACTAACTACACGTCCAGCCTCAGAGACCGGCAAACCATCTCCAGCAAAGCGAGGCTGATAATGTTCGTAGATTCCCTGACAAACCTCAGGTTT
This sequence comes from Desulfosporosinus paludis, assembly GCF_045689965.1. Taxonomy (NCBI): domain Bacteria; kingdom Bacillati; phylum Bacillota; class Clostridia; order Eubacteriales; family Desulfitobacteriaceae; genus Desulfosporosinus; species Desulfosporosinus paludis. The sequence continues at coordinate 3,691,169 of NZ_CP144211.1, read as the reverse complement.
CTCTCCACTAGCTCTCGCATAGTCCGCACCCATAATTCCTTGCAGTTCTGGAAAATCGCTGACCATCAAGGTAACAAGATCTGCCTTCGCTAAAAAAGCCGTTCGATCAATCTCTTCCTTGCGAAGCCCTTCAAAACCCAGCATTTCTGCAATAAAGCGAGATACCTTGCGTAAACGATCGACTCGTTGCTCTACTGTGCCCAATTTCTCATGGTAAACAACTTTCCCAAGCTTGGCAACCAACTCACTTAAGGGGATTTTCTGATCCTCACGATAATAGAAAGCTGCATCTTCCAAGCGAGCCTTTAATACTTTTTCGTTGCCGGCTTTGACAATATCTAAAGCAAAGGCATCACCATTACGCACCGTGATAAAATAGGGCAAAAGTTTTCCATCGTTTGAGCGGACAGGAAAATAACGTTGATGCTCTCTCATAGGAGTCGTTATCACAGCTTCAGGCAAATGCATATATTTAGCTGCCACTTCTCCCAACAAAGCGGTTGGATATTCAACGATATGGATAACCTCTTCAAGAAGTTCTTCATCATCGGGTACTTCTCCACCGACGTTCTCGGCTAGAGCCTTAATTTGAGTTTGGATCGCTTCTTTTCGTTCCTTAGGATCGACAATCACATAAGCCTTGCGCAGCGTCTCGGGATAATCGGAAGCTTTCCCAATCACCACCTCATCCCCTGCCAAAGTGCGGTGTCCACGTGAACTTCGGCCGGACTTTAGCCCAACAAGTTCAAAATTGACCACATCTGTTCCGAACAGAGCTGCGATCCAGCGAATTGGTCTTGCAAAACGAAAATCCAAGTCTCCCCAGCGCATTGGTTTAGGAAAATGAAGAGCCTGAATTAAATCCTGGGCAAACTGAGGCAAGAGTGCAGGAGTCCCAACTCCCATTTCCGACTTGCGTGCAAAGACATACGGTACAGCGTTGACTTCTTGAACAAATAAATCCTCGACCGCTACCCCTTGGCCCTTAGCAAAGCCTTGGGCAGCCTTTGTTGGAGAACCATTCGTATCATAAGCTGCTTTTACAGCAGGACCTTTAACTTCCGTCAAGAGGTCTTCTTGTTTTTCCTGAAGCTCTCTAACTAAGAGCGCAAGACGTCGCGGTGTAACATAAACCTGTAGTTCTTTATAATTTAAACGCAGTTCCGCCAAACGCTTGCTCGCCTGTTCCTCTATTTGCTTCATAGCTCCTGGGGAGAATTTAGCTGGGATTTCCTCAGTCCCAATTTCCAGCAAAAAGTCGTTAGCCACCTTATTTCACCTCTTTCACGGAATTTTTCTTCAGCAAGGGGAAACCTAATTTCTCTCGCTGCTCGACATAAGCCTGGGCACAAAGACGAGCAAGAGCCCGCACTCTGGAGATATAGCTCGTACGTTCCGTAACACTTATAGCCCCACGAGCGTCCAGGAGATTAAAAGTATGAGAGCACTTTAAGACATAATCGTAGGCAGGTAGCACCAAACCCTTTTCGACAACTCTTTTTGCCTCACGTTCATACATATCAAACCAGGTCTGCAGCGCTTCAATGTCTGCCACCTCAAAATTGTAATGGGAGTAATCTATTTCATTTTGCAGATAAATATCCCCGTAGGTTACGTCTCCAACCCATTCAATATCGTATACGCTGTCTTTATCTTGAATGTACGTGGTCAGCCGCTCTAAGCCATAGGTAATTTCGGCGCAAACCGGTTTACAGTCGATTCCTCCACACTGTTGGAAATACGTAAATTGAGTTACCTCCATGCCATCGAGCCAAACTTCCCATCCCAATCCCCAAGAGCCAAGGGTTGGAGCCTCCCAGTTATCTTCTACGAAACGAATGTCGTGCTCTTTAGGATTAACACCTATGCGTTCTAAACTTTTCAGATATAGTTCTTGAACGTTGTCCGGAGATGGTTTTAGAATAACTTGGTACTGAAAATAGTGCTGTAAACGATTAGGATTTTCGCCATACCGACCATCTGTCGGGCGACGTGACGGCTCGACATAAGCCACATTCCATGGTTCGGGCCCAAGAGCACGTAAAAACGTGGAAGGATTCATCGTCCCAGCCCCTTTTTCCACATCATAAGGTTGGGCAATGATGCACCCTTGCTCTCCCCAGAATTGATTCAAGGTCAGGATTAAATCTTGAAATTTCATAGTCCAGCCTCCTAGGTTAGAATTATTTTGCCAACAAAATACCTCTTGGGAATTTCGCCACGGTGAGGACGAGTTTTGGCAAATAAAAAAGCACTCACTCCCGTAGCCTTACAGCTACAGGGACGAGAGCTTGTTCCCGCGGTTCCACCCTGTTTGACCCAGTTGGGTCCTCTTCGTTTATAAACACTCCGGGCTGCCCCATTTGCTTATCTCATCCGGCTTCCACCCTTACCGGACTCTCTGGAGAAACATTATGCAAACTTTAGGCCCATCATCGTATTCCAAGGTTCACTTAAAGATAATTATATGCTGCAAATAAAATTGTGTCAAACGTTAAAACCATTTTTTCCCTAATTATTTCTCTTCTGAAACAAAATTAAATGCTTCATCATTATATGTTGTTTTATTCAGCGAATCAAGTTCAACATGAAAATGATTAAGAGCGGCTCCCACAGCCCCTACAAGCGCTATCATTCTTAGGCTCGGTTTCCTCCAGACCGAGTACGCTAAAGCTAAGCCCAACGGAGCCGAAAGACTTACAAGGGTCGTGTCATTCTTCTTGAGATTGATCTTGGTGTTTCGAAAGTCCTGCAATTTGCCTTTCAAGCTGTCCCAGATCTCCTGTCCCCGATCTGAAGCGTCGCAATCCCTTTTTACCCCATCGCGCTCCTTTTCCAGAGAGTCTAAAGCCTTGACAACATCCCCTTGAGCTAAATTCAAGGCTGCACGCGCTTCTTCGTACCCAATGCCCATACGTTCACGCAGAATATCCATCTTTTCTAATTCCGACCATAACGCTTCACTCAAATTCTTTTCCTTCCTTTCCACTGCAAGGTCGAATATGTCGTCCTGAGCCATCGCTGATAAGGTTTCCCATTCTCCAAGATTTAAGAGGTCTCTCAAATTTATACTCCAGATAATGCCGAAGTGTATCAAGAACCTCCTCCCTCATCCAAGCTGACCACCGTAAACGGTCAAGCTTCATAAGATCCGCCTGAATCAGCTGACGCATAAAGGCGATGCTCCCTGCTCGAACCATGCGGCCTGAATAGCTCGCTCTGCAACGTTCGCAAAGCGTACCTCCTGCTTCGGAACTAAACAACAATCTCTCTCCGATCAATGTCTCCCCACACTCTACGCAATCCCCCAAATGCGGGCGATATCCTAACAACACCATCAATCTCAAAGCATAAGCGCAGAGCAAAAGAGTTGTATCATACTGTTCAAGAAGGAATAAACAAGTTAACGTGAGAGTAAATAGCTTAATATTAGGCTGCCCCAAAACAGTCGAAATATCTAAAAGCTCTGCCATGTTCGTCGCTGCCAGCGAACGGTCCAAATCTGACCACAGGTACGAGAAACTTTCCTTGGGACTGCACTGACTCACGGTATCTAATGTTTTCCCCCGATGGATTAGAAAATCTCCATAGGTAAACATCTGAGCCCCAGCCCGTTGTCGGCTTTTAGGTTTTCGTACTCCTTTAGCCACAGCCTGAAGCTTCCCCATTTCTCGAGAAAAAAGCGTGAGCACCCGATCCGATTCCCCATATTCCCGGCTGCGAATCACCAACGCGTCCGCATGATAAACGGCCACGCTCTCAACCCTTTCTATTCTTTGTTATCTATAACCTAACTATGCATGCCTACTGGCAGAAGCTAGGCAGATAGAGGAAAGTTCCAGGACTAAGTCTGACACAAGTCCCTCACGCGAGCACTGCACTTGTCCCCAATCTCTCTGCCCCTGCCTCCACTAACTGAAGGGCAAATTCTTTAGTTCTTATACCTCCTGAGGCCTTCACTTTAACATTTTCTCCGACCCACTCTTTTAGGTTTCGAACATCTTCAATAGTTGCTCCACCCCCAGCAAAGCCAGTTGAAGTTTTTATATAATCTGCCCCAGAACGTTTAACAATCTCAGCCACGGTTTTTTTCTCGCTTTCTGTAAGCAAACAAGTTTCGATAATCACTTTAATCAACAATCCACAGGCATGAGCAGCTTCAACCACCCGAACAATATCCCGTTCGACAGCTTCCCAATTACCCGACTTTGCCCATCCAACATTCATCACCATGTCCACTTCTTTGCCCCCATGGGCCTTAACCATGAAAACTTCCGATACCTTAACTTCTGTGAAAGTAGCCCCTAGGGGAAAGCCTACAACGGCCGCTACTCCAATTCCTGTGCCAAACAAAAGCTTTGCTGCCGTCTGAACATACGACGGATTCACACAAACCGTCGCAAACTTATGCTCTTGAGCCTCATGGCATAATGTGACGATGTCCTTTTCCGAAGCTTGTGGCTTTAAAAGCGTATGATCTGTCATTCTTGCTAAGTTAATTTCACCCATCTTATTCGTCACGATCCTTTCCATATCCGTAATTGCGCAGGCTATCAGCCCGATTGCGCCAATCCTTTTTCACTTTAACCCAAAGTTCCAAAAACACAGGGCTTCCCAGCAAAGCCTCTATATCCTGACGAGCTAAACTCCCAATCTCTTTCAATTGCTTGCCCTTTGCCCCAATAATAATACCTTTCTGAGAGTCACGTTCCACAATGATCAAGGCCCGAATTTTAACCAAAGTCTTTTTCTCTTCGACTTCTTCAATCACCACAGCGATCGAATGCGGGACCTCATCGCGCGTCAACTGCAAAACTTTTTCTCTAACTAATTCTGCCATAATAAAGCGTTCCGGCTGGTCCGTAACTTCATCCTCCGGATAATACATAGGCCCCTTTGAAAGTTGATTAAAAATAACATTCAGCAATTCAGGGGTATTCTCTCCGGTTTTAGCCGAGATTGGAACAATCGCTTTAAAATCGGCCAAAGCAGAAAACTGCTGGATTTTATGCATCAATTGTTCCTTCCCGAGAAGATCAACCTTATTTAAAACAAGCACAATCGGCGTCTTAGTATGCTTAAGCATCTCAATAATATACTCTTCTCCGGGACCATAGTCGGAGGCAAGATCCACCATATATAAAATAACATCCACTTCGCGCATTGATTCCTTAGCTGCGCCAACCATATATTCCCCTAGTTTGTGCTTAGGTTTATGTATACCCGGGGTATCCAGAAAGACAATTTGCCCCCGTTCTTCCGTCAATATACACTGAATGCGATTTCGAGTCGTCTGGGGCTTATCGGACATAATCAGAACCTTTTGACCCAATAAATGATTAAGCAAAGTAGACTTTCCAGCATTCGGCCTACCAATTACCGAGACGAAACCAGAACGAAATTCTTTTGATGATGTTGAAACCAACAGCGAAGCACTTCCCTATCTTAATACTTTTATTTTTTCTTTATTACCATAACCTTTAGTTACAGCATCTATTCAGCTCTAGTTCTACTGGAGCATAACGTGATCATAGGCATAGAGTCGATTTAAGAGTTTCCTCAATGAAGGGTGTGCAGGAACCGTACCTAAACCCAAGACGCAGTTATGACACAAGCACGTCGTAAGCAGCCCAGCAAACTCCGTAAGAGCAACTGACTAACCAAAGATAACTCTCCATATAGACGGTGCACATGAAATGTGCCGTCACTCCAACGTCCTCCGTCTCCCTTCGGCCCAAGCTCAGGACGCAATGTGACACGAGCGCGACGTCTTTACGTAAGCAGCCCAGCAAGCTCCGTGAGAGACCGTCCGACTTACCAAAGACACTCTCGATATAGACGGTGCACATGAAATGTGCCGTCACTCCAACGTCCTCCTTCGACCCAAGCCCAGGACGCAGTGTGACGCGAGCGCGACGTCTTTACGTAAGCAGCCCAGCAAGCTCCGTGAGAGACCGTCCGACTTACCAAAGACACTCTCGATATAGACGGTGCACATGAAATGTGCCGTCACCCTAACGTCCCCCTTCGACCCAAGCCCAGGACGCAGTGTGACACGAGCGCGACGTCTTTACGTAAGCAGCCCAGCAAGCTCCGTGAGAGACCGTCCGACTTACCAAAGACACTCTCGATATAGACGGTGCACATGAAATGTGCCGTCACCCTAACGTCCCCCTTCGACCCAAGCCCAGGACGCAGTGTGACACGAGCGCGACGTCTTTACGTAAGCAGCCCAGCAAACTCCGTGAGAGACCGTCCGACTTACCAAAGACACTCTCGATATAGACGGTGCACATGAAATGTGCCGTCACCCTAACGTCCCCCTTCGACCCAAGCCCAGGACGCAGTGTGACACGAGCGCGACGTCTTTACGTAAGCAGCCCAGCAAACTCCGTGAGAGACCGTCCGACTTACCAAAGACACTCTCGATATAGACGGTGCACATGAAATGTGCCGTCACCCTAACGTCCCCCTTCGACCCAAGCCCAGGACGCAGTGTGACACGAGCGCGACGTCTTTACGTAAGCAGCCCAGCAAACTCCGTGAGAGACCGTCCGACTTACCAAAGACACTCTCGATATAGACGGTGCACATGAAATGTGCCGTCACCCTAACGTCCCCCTTCGACCCAAGCCCAGGACGCAGTGTGACACGAGCGCGACGTCTTTACGTAAGCAGCCCAGCAAACTCCGTGAGAGACCGTCCGACTTACCAAAGACACTCTCGATATAGACGGTGCACATGAAATGTGCCGTCACCCTAACGTCCCCCTTCGACCCAAGCCCAGGACGCAGTGTGACACGAGCGCGACGTCTTTACGTAAGCAGCCCAGCAAACTCCGTGAGAGACCGTCCGACTTACCAAAGACACTCTCGATATAGACGGTGCACATGAAATGTGCCGTCACCCTAACGTCCCCCTTCGACCCAAGCCCAGGACGCAGTGTGACACGAGCGCGACGTCTTTACGTAAGCAGCCCAGCAAACTCCGTGAGAGCGACCGACCCCAGATCGGGGCGGTGAACAAGGATGTTCACCGCCGCCATAGCGCCATGGACGGCGCTTATGGCGGGAACCCCGCTCCACATAGCAGTTGCTTGAACGGCTAGTTTGCTCTGCGTCGTACGACTGAGCGCTGGGTCACACAAGTCCTCACCCCAAGAACTCCGGACCAAACGACTCCGGCAACAACCTCTTCAGCGTTGTCCATCGAATCTCCCTGCGACCATTAACCAAGATCACCAAGCAATCCGCGGCAAATTCTCGAATCACCTGCCGACAGGCGCCACAGGGAGATGGAAACTCATCCGTCGGTACAGCAACTACAATCACTTCAAGGGAACGCTCTCCAAAACTAACCGCTTGAAAAATCGCATTTCTCTCTGCACAAATTGTCAAACCATAACTGGCATTTTCAACATTGCATCCACTATACATCTTTCCGGAAGAGAAAAGTGCGGCCGCACCGACGGGATAATGAGAATACGGTACATAGGCCTGCTGGTATGCAGCAACAGCCCTACTAATTAGTTCTTCTCTGACTTCTATCTCAAACGAAGATTCCGTAATTTCTGACGGATGAGATTTAAGTTGGCTCAAACTAAACAACTCCTTCGAAAGGCAGCCTTCTTAATTCTTAAGCAATGGATAAATAAGAAATTACCCTGCTGCTTCTTTAATGCCCGCCCAACATTAAAAAACCAATGCCCAGCCCATGAAAACTTTCAAAAATGTAATTTAACAAACGAAGAAACCGTGGAAAAAAAACGATCAACCCAATTACAACAGCTTGGATTGCAGTCACTAAAACTGCACCCGCTGCCACATCCTTGGCCATTCCGGCTAGTGGATCGAAATTAGGTTGAACCATATCTACAACAATTTCAAGCGCAGAATTCATAACTTCTGCGCAAAGGACACTGCCAATTGCGATAATAAGAATCAGCCACTCAAAGTGCGAGACCTCACTCCACCAGGCCAAACACAAGACGGAAATCCCGGCCGCAATATGAAACTGCATATGTCCCTGCGTCCTGCAAGTGTAACAGATCCCTCGCCAAGCTTGATTTAAACTGCGCCAAAACCCAGGCTTTTGATATCTCCCCATGTTCCCCTCCGTCTGATAATCAAGCGCTTTTTCAAAAAGCTTATCTCTCTAATCCTAATACACTCATGACCTCTTCTTCTTTCGCACGCATTTCTTGCTTGTCCTCATCGTCCTCATGATCATACCCTAATAAATGGAGAGTACCATGAACAGCTAAATATACGATCTCCCGTTCAAAAGAATGACCATATTCTACAGCTTGTTCTCTGGCCCTCGGAACGGAGATGACGATATCCCCGAGCATATCATCCTCAAACTCCACATCAGGTTCCTCTTCAGTTTCCTCCTGCAAGGCAAAGGAGAGAACATCCGTCGGACGATCAACGCCTCGGTATTCCCTATTTAATTCATGGATACGCTGGTCATCAACCAAGGTTAAGCTAACCTCTGCTTCATCTGACCCACCAGATAGACGTATCCCCTTATGAATTGCCCTGTTCAACATTGCAGCCAATTCCTCACGCAACTCAAGACTAACAGAATCTTCTTCCCAAGAAATATCTAAAATCACAATTTACGGGTTCCTTAGTACTCAATCAGCTAAGGGGCACCCTACCTCCCTCCATTGATAAAAACCTCGGCTACGAATCTTTCCCGGGATGTTCTGTCACCGGCATATCTTTGTCGTCAATTTCCTCTGAACTCTCATGTTTCTCACCATGAGCCTCCTCGGCACTCCCTTTGACAGCTGTTTTGCCGGTATCACCAGCAAGTTTCTTCTGAGCATGCTCCTTCGCCGAGGGCAGCTCCGGATATTCAACTCGAGAATGGAATATTCCGCTTAAGACCCTCACAAAAGCCATGGCGATTCGGTCCAAATCTTGAAAGGTTAAATCACATTGATCGAGTTGTCCATCATTTAGCTTGTCCTTAATTATTTTCCGAACAAACCCCTCTACCCGTCCAGGTGTAGGGTGTTTCATCGAGCGTACAGCGGCTTCCACAGTATCAGCCAAACAAACGAGGGCCGCTTCTTTGGTTTGAGGTTTGGGACCTTCATAATGAAACGCTTCCTCAGGCACATCATCTTTTTCCTCAAGGGCCTTATGATAAAAATAGCTCACTAGCCCGTCTCCATGATGCTGAGCAATGATGTCCTGAATCGGCTGCGGGAGCTTATTCTCTTTCGCTAATTCCAAACCATCTTTAATATGGGAAATAATAATCAGAGCGCTCAATGTCGGGGCGATCTTATCATGAGGATTATCTTGGGTAAACTGATTCTCAATAAAAAAATATGGGCGCTTTAATTTACCAATATCGTGATACATGGCGCCTACCCGAACCAAAGTGGCATCGGCCCGGACTGCCTCGGCTGCAGCCTCAGCCAAATTTCCAACTAAAATGCTATGATGATAAGTTCCTGGAGCCTCCATTAATAACCGTTTCAGCAGCGGTCGATTAGGATTGGATAATTCCAAAAGCCGAACTGACGAAGTAATACGGAATCCAGACTCAAACCAATGCAAAGCACCCACCGTTAAGAAAGAAGATGCTACTCCGTTGACAATTCCGAGAATTAGGCCTACGATCCAAACTACCAAACTCATTCCCGTAGTCAAAGCGATCGAACTAACCATAAAAGCATTGGCCGCAGACACAAAAAGTCCGGCACGTGCTAAATCAGAGCGCTGGCTTAAATGGGACACACTGTACACCCCGACAACCCCGCCAAAAAGTGCCACTAAACCTGATTGTAGACCATTAGCCGTGGAAAGAGTTGGGTCTACTAAGACAGCAACAAAAATCGCCAAGACTACAGAAACCAGCAACGCTGCATCCGCATCAACTAAAATTGCCACCGACATCGTCGCCCATGCCACAGGAATCAGCATTCCAGACATTGAATTAAAATCATTTCCGCCCAGATTGATGGAAATGACTCCCCTCCCGATGGTCAGAACTAAAATCATGGTCAACCCAATTAAAACCATACGGTTGGTCAAGCGTAAAACATCTCGCTTGTATTGATATAAATACCCTAAAATCGTCCCCATTCCGAGAATAACCAATAAAGCTATCCCAGAAGCAGACTTCCAAGTATTGCGGCTATTGATCAGTCCATAGTCAACCAACACCTGATAAATCTTCTTATCCACAATCTCTCCGGGACCCACGATCTTTTGATTGGCCTTATACTGCGTAATGTCCCGTTTAACGGAAGCACGAGCGGCACTGCGCAATTTTTCTGTGGTTTGTACATCCACAACCAAGGTCGGACGAGTCAATTCTTGATCAACAAACGCTTTAAAAAAAGCTTTGGCATCATCATGCAAGGCCGATTGATCAATATCTGTTTTTGTACGTTCACGCAGCGGCGCAACATCCACGTCCGTACGGGCCCCTGATACAACATTCCGAGCTCTAGTTAAGATAATATCTCCGCCAACTTGTTCCGTCGCATCCAGAACATCTGCGGATGTCTTCAGCAAAGACAGCAGGACTCCCTGCGGCAAGGTTGTGAAGGGCTGAGTTTGCTTCAACTTGGAAACACGTGCGCTATCATCTCCGCTGGCAGCAGCAGCGTTGTGCAAAGCCGTAAAATCATTCCCTAAATCTCTGGTCAGATCATTAAAGAACTCTTCATCCGGCTTATACACTGGCTGAACAGCATTAGCTGCCGCTTCTTGGTCTTGAGCATATTTTTCAGTGTCCTCAATATCCTTGGTCCACGGAGCAGTAATAAGCTGGGGACTAGGTTCACCGACTTCCAAATGAAGCTTAGAAACAAACAAGTTGGAAGACAATACAACTGTAAACAACAGAAAATACATCACCCCGATAATGGCACGCAGCCAGAAAGTGTGATGTCTAAACCAATCCAGACGGTTGGGCAAATCCCCCCAAGTCCTTTTAAGCTTTTTGATCTTCAAAACCATCATCCTTACTTTTTAGCCCAGAAACTTATGCATCATAAAATCAATAGACCAACTTTCAAGGATTAGCATAAACCGCAAGATCCTCGTAAGTTTCCACTTCTACCCTAACCTTTTCAGCACCAGAATTATTCGGCAGAACTTTTACAGTTTCTTCAACAATCTGTGCTCCAGGAGAAATTTTTTTCATGACATCAATCCGAGCGGACTCTTCTGCAAGTTGACGCGCTTCCGCGACTGAACGCTGGATATGAACCTTGTGTAGTTCTTTATACTTCACCTGTATAACTTCGACAGGGAAACGCCAATTCCTCCACAATTGAAAAGAATGACTCAGGACTTCTTGATCCGCTTGTTCGAACGGAGAATTCTGCATTGTTACCATTATGGCGCGAGAACCAAATTTTATACCCCATCCTTCAGCAACTCTTCCACTTTCCTCTACTTTATCTTCAATGAGGGGAGTTTGCTGCTCAGCACTGTACCATACCCGACCGCGTACAAACCCTTTCGCCGCGGATGTCGGGGGAGTCGGGACAGAGCTCTTTACAGGGTTAGCTTTCGGACTCGCAGTGCTTGGTTTGTTCGGTAAAGTGGGGTTAGGGGTCTTGGTAATCAAAACTTGTCCTGCTCGTACGGTTTCTCCTTCATGAACCTGAGGGATTCCCTGAATCACCATGATTTCTTTGACAAGCCCAGCATGGCTTGCTACCAAATTACCTGCTTCTTTAGGTATTGACGGACGCTTTTTTTCTGAAACATTAATGATGATCTCAGTTCCATTCCGTTCTACGCCAATCCAAGCAGCATCCGGTAATTCCTCCTGCAGAGTTTTGGCGATCAGATTCAAATCTAATCCTTTTGAATATGTCCAAGTCTTCAATCCAAGTTTCTCAGCTCTTGTCAAAATTTCCGAAGTCTGTATGTTTCGATTCCCGTCAACAGAAATTAAAAGAACCAGTTGTGATAAAATCGTTAAGCCCGCTGCAATGACTACAATTCCCGCAATTAGTCCTTTTCTTCTCCACCAGCGTGCCGCAACAAATGGCCAGCCATATTTAGCAACAATATGCACCCGGGTATGTGTCAAACGTGCCGCCCTACGCAAACGCCGGAAATCATCGAGTTTGAGTTGGGCTCGCATTCCCCGCTCAGACTTTTGCGTATGATAAAGAATCACACCCTCTTGCAGGACAGAGTTAAGAAAACGCGGCAACTGATCTCCTCGCGCCAGGAAAAATACTCTCCCCTGCCAAAATGCCCGAAAACGGTCAAACATTTTTTTTCGCCCCTCTCTCAAACGTCAAAGAAGTAAGTTCTCCTTCTATCCGCAGTTCAGTGGACAAAATAGTTTTTAGGACAAGCTCCTTGCCAGTAAAAAAGACCTCTCCCTCAGCCGTTTCTAAGCGGATTTCTTCCTCAGAAAAATTGATAATGCTCCGATAATTCTCGACCAAAATTTCTTGTCTACCCGTTATCGTAATCTTCGGACCCTCTCCAGCAACATCTGGTGGAAAATCCAAAATGTCTCCGACACTCGTTTGAATTTTTTTAAACATAAAAGCTCCTCCCTTCTGTAAAAATCTATGAAGGGAAGAGCCAGAATAGTCCAAGCCCATAATCTAATTGTTGTTAACAAGTTGCAAAAAGACCCAGCAGCTTACGCTACTGGATCTTTTCTCAATCATTAATATTATGCCCCGAGCATTTCACGCACGACCAGATTGACAAATTTGCCATCTGTCCGTCCTTTCGTCTTAGGTGACAAGGCACCCATAACTTTCCCGAGGTCTTTGGGGCCCTGTGCCCCAAGCGCGATGATGGTCTCTTGTACGAGTTGGCGAATTTCCCCTTCGGAAAGCTGTTGAGGAAGGTATTCCTTAAGGACGGCAATTTCCTCTTTCAAAGCATTTACCTTTTCAGGGCGATCCGCTTTATCAAATACTTCTAGCGCATCTCGACGCAATTTCAATTCTCGTGCCAAAACTTCAACAACCTGATCATCATTGAATTCAACGTGCTTCTCGATTTCAGCGTTCTTTATAGCAGCCCTAACCATTCGAATGACGGAAAGTCTTACCTTCCCCTCCTCTTTGGCCTTCATGGCAACCTTCATATCCTCAACGAGGCGATCTTTCAGGGACAATTCAAGACACTCCTTACTTGAACTTGCGTTTACGTGCAGCTTCAGACTTTTTCTTTCTTCTCACACTCGGTTTTTCATACGCCTCATGTTTACGAGCCTCTGCACTGACCCCTGCCTTTTGACAAGTACGCTTGAACCTGCGGAGTGCGGCATCAAGGGATTCGTTTTTACCAACTTTGACTTCACTCATTGTCTTATCCCTCCCTCCACTGGATCGTCACAAATATACTTTATAATTATACTAAAAGAAGTGGAGCGCGTCAAGTTCACTTAATTTACTCCTGGAAATGGGACTCGTGTATTCTTATTATCCGATCCTAGCTTCGAGAGCCTGTCCTCCGAGCAAATGAAAATGAAGATGCCCGACCACTTGACCCCCATCAGCTCCAGTATTGGTAACGACCCTATAGCCTGTCTCTGATACCCCGAACTCTTGAGCCAATCGTCGAATTACTCCGAAAAGATGCCCTATGAGTCCCTCATATTCAGGCATAACGTCATTAAGACTGCCTAAATGCCTCTTTGGTATGACGAGCAAATGCACCGGAGCCAAAGGCCGGATATCCTTGAAAACAACGAGTTCATCATCTTCATAAATGATCTCACTAGGTATTTTTCGCTGGGCGATTTGGCAAAAAATACAATCCTCATTATACATGATCCATACCTCCCTATCATAATTCAAACTATCCTCTAAAATGCACCCACAGAACACCAAGTTCTGAAAATTTTCCAATCTAAATAGTTGAGTTATTTGTTTATGTAATCCTCTTTAAGAACAACCTCAACAAATTGACGAGAACTCCAAACTTTCTCCTTCCGGCTCGGTAAGTGTACCTCAATATAATGAAGCGTATGTCCAACAGCGTCGCCTGCCGGATCAACTTTCTCAACTAACACTTCCACAGGTCTTCCGATAAATCTATGAATATAGGCTTCCTGACTGGCATGAGCAACAGCCATTAACTCCTTTACCCGCTGATCTTTCAGCTTTTTGGGAACTTGATCCGGATAATCTGCGGCAGGAGTGCCTTGCCGTTTTGAGTAGGGGAATACATGAACCCCCGCGAATCCACATTCTTTTACAAATTCTAACGTTGACACATGATCCGCTTCTGTTTCCCCAGGAAAACCAACTATGATGTCCGTTGTAACAGCAAGGTCTGGAATCCTCTGTCTTAGTCTAACCAATAACTCCCGATAATCTTGTAGGGAATAAGGGCGGTGCATACGAGATAATATCTCATCACTGCCGCTTTGCAAGGGCATATGCACATGAGGACAAACAACGTCGGATGTAGCGATGCAATCAATCAGCTCCGGAGAGTATTCCATCGGTTCAATCGAGCTTAAACGCAAACGCCTCAATCCCGGAATTTTAACCAGCTCTTGAACCAAACAAGCTAAATTCCACCCCATATTCAAATCCTGACCGTAAAATCCCGTATGAATCCCCGTAAGTACAATCTCCGGATATCCTTGTTCCACCAACCTCCGGGCTTCCGCTATAGCCTTCTCCGGCTGTCGACTCCGCAACGGACCCCGGGCATAAGGAATAATACAATACGTACAGAATTGATTGCATCCTTCCTGAATCTTGAGAAACGCCCTCGTCCGATTTTCCTCATTTAACTGAGGAAGTTCTTCAAATTCCCCAGCTTCCTCAATCTCACGCACAGCATTTTGAGGCCGACGTTCCTGTCTAACCCGTTCTAGCCACTCCAGGATTTTACTTCGATCCTGAGTACCAAGAACTAGGTCTACCCCTTCAATATCGAGAACTTCCCCCGGTGCCGTCTGTGCGTAACAACCCGTTACCACCACAATACTCCTGGGGTGAGCCTTGATCATCCTGCGAATTGCCTGACGTGACTTGCTGCCACCGGTATTCGTCACAGTACAAGTGTTGACAACCACCACGTCAGCATCTTCCAAAGCACTCACCACATCATAGTTCGCCTCTCTAAAAAGCTGTGCCAATGCCTCACTTTCCGCCTGGTTCACTTTACAGCCAAGCGTCATAAAACAAACCGTCATTGCTCGTGGTTCGAGATTTTTGGTTTGTAGTTCAGATTTGGCCGAGTTCGTTTTAACTTGTCCAATTTCTATAGACATTAATACTCCACCTTTTACGAGGTTCAAGATTCGTGGTTCATCGTTTAAATTTGCAAATTACCAATGTTCAGGTTCTAAGATGCAGTGTATCAGAACTAACCCCTCTAGACTAGTGAAAATGACCAAAATCGCAATTCATGCGTTACTCCTAAAAACAGACGGCGCACATGAAATGTGCCGTCACCCAAAACCCTCGTCACCAAACGAAAACTCTACTATCTTCAAAGCAAAACTAAACGTTTCTCTTCCCAAGCCCAGGACGTAGGGTGACACGGGCAGCGAACAAGGATGTTCACTGCCGCCATAGCGCCAAGGACGGCGCTTATGACGGGAACCCCGCACCCCATAGTAGTCGCTTGATCGGTTAGTTTGCTCTGCGTCGTATGACCGAGCGCTGGGTCATCCTATGTCCCCGAAATACCCCAAAACCAACGTCAGCGCCGCTAGGGCAGCCGTTTCCGTACGCAAAATCCGTGGTCCCAACGACACACTCTGGGCGCCGAGCTGCTCACGAGCCCTGACAACCTCAGCTGCATCAAACCCGCCCTCCGGTCCGATCAAAATAGCAATAGGGAGCTCAGGATCAAATGTATTAAGTACAGAAGTTAAACGCTGAGTCGTCTCTTCTTCATAAGGAATCAGCCATTGAGTGCCCATAGGCAGCTTCTCCTGCAAATCTTCCCAATCACAAACCTCTCCAATTCGAGGTTCTTTTACTCGATGAGACTGCTTGGATGCTTCTGCAGCAATCTTTTGCCAACGCGCTACCCTGTCTTGAGCCTTATTTCCCTCAAGCTGCATGACCGAACGTTTAGTCCGCAGAGGCAGAAGCCCTTCCATGCCCAGCTCCGTACCTTTCTGAATAACCCACTCCATTTTCTCTCCTTTGGAAAGTCCAGCCACAATAAAAACCGACGTATGTGCCTCGACATCTGGGTGATCACTGCTGATAATGCGACAGGTCACGCTTTTGTCTTCGACTTTGAGAATCACGCCCGTATATTCCATACCACTATTATCATAACCCAAAACTTTATCCCCAGGAGTCAGACGGAGCACACGAACAAGATGATCCCGTTCCGTTCCTCGTAACCAGAAAGCGTTTTTTCCAAGTTCTGTGATTTTAAACCGATTCATGCTTAGCCCACCTTGCTCGCAATAAAATCCAACCAGAATCCTCGACTCGCTCCAGGATCTCCAGGCCGGCTTTTTTCATTCCCTCCTCTACATCACACGCCCGGTGCTCAATAATTCCAGAGGCCAGAAATTCTCCATCTGGGCTCAAAATGCGTTTTAAATCTGATAGGAGCAATAATATAATATCGGCAATGATATTGGCAATCACGACATCCGCCTGTCCGTGAAGAACTGTCCCTAAATCTCCACGCGACACTCGAACCCGATCACTCACCTGGTTTAAGTTTACATTTTCCTGCGCTACCCTCACCGCCACAGAATCGAGATCCACAGCTTCAACCATCGCCCCAAGCTTCGCCGCTGCGATTGCCAAAATTCCAGAGCCTGTCCCTAAGTCAAATATCCTTTGACCCGGTTTCACAATGGTCTCTAAAGTTTTTAGACAAAGCGTTGTTGTAGGATGAGTTCCCGTTCCAAAAGCCATACCAGGATCAAGTTCGAGCACAATATCTCCGGGCAAAGGATCCACCTGCTCCCAAGTCGGCTTGATCAGAAAGTTGCTTCCGATTCGAGTCGGCTTAAAATAGGCCTTCCAGGCAGTTGCCCAATCTTCCTCCTTCAAAGAAATTCCTTTGGCTTGGACGACCCAACCCGGGGAGCGTTCCAAGAGTTCCCTAAGCCCCAGATCCAGCTTCTCCAGCTTCTCAGGAAGTTCATCGTCCTCTGGAAAATACCCTTTAACCACAGCAGTTCCGGTAAGTTCTACCTCCCCAAAATCATGGTAATCCCATGCTCCCGATTCGACATACCCCCGTAAAAGTTCTGGGTCATCGACACTCACTCCTGGGCAGCCTAATTGATAAAAAAGATCGGCAACAATTTCTTCTCCTTCTGCCGAAACTGTCACCGCAACTTCACGCCAGTCCATGGTCATGCTCCTTTAATGCTTCTATTAAGCTAAGTTCTAACACAATTAAAAATGATAACCTACATTCTACCCCATGGCATCCCGAAGGTTTTCCTTAAACTTTTCGAACAAGGACTTCTTACCCATTTGTTGATGATCTGGAGTAGCCTCACCAAATTCGCGCAGAAGTTGTTTTTGTTTGTCATTGAGCTTCGTCGGTGTCGTCAAAATAACCCGCACATGCTGATCTCCACGGCCGCTCCCGCGACGATAGGGAATTCCATGCCCTTTAAGGCGAAAAATCGTAGAAGTCTGGGTTCCCTCAGGAACCTTCATTTTAACGACTCCATCAAGAGTTGGAACATCAATTTCTGCCCCCAGAGCCGCCTGAATGAACGTAATTGGGATCTCGCAATAAACATCATTACCTTCACGATCAAAAAACTTGTGTGGTTTCACTTGTAGAACGATATAAAGGTCTCCAGGCGGTCCGCCTTTGGCTCCGGCTTCACCATCTCCACTAAGCCTTAAATTCAGACCATCCTCCGAACCTTCAGGTATATTAACTTTAATCGTTTTAACCTTGCGAACTTTCCCTTTTCCATGACAGGTCGTACAAGGGCTGCCAATCGTACGGCCTTCCCCTTGACAAGTTGGACATGTCCGAGCCGTTTGAATTTGACCAAAAGGTGTGCGTTGAGTTGCCTTGACTTGCCCACTGCCATGACACTGTGAACACGTCGTAGGATGAGTACCAGGAGCCGCTCCTGAACCCTGACAATCCGTGCAAGTTTCGTCTCTCGGAATCTGAATTTCTTTCTCGACCCCAAACACCGCCTCTTCAAACGTCAGAGACATGGCATAACGCAAGTCAGCACCTCGTTGGGGACCATTACGACGTTGACCGCCGCCTCCGAAAAACATATCAAAAATATCTCCGAAGCCGCCCATATCCCCAAAGCCGCCGCCTTGGTTAGGGTCCATTCCGGCATGCCCAAATTGATCATACCTTGCCTTTTTCTCCGGATCATTTAAAACATCGTAAGCCTCAGCGACTTCCTTGAACTTTTCCTCGGCACTTTTATCACCTGGGTTCACATCTGGGTGTAGCTGACGGGCTAGTTTTCGGTAGGCCTTTTTAATTTCTTGCTCACCAGCTGACCGTTCAACCCCAAGTACCTCATAATAATCACGTTTCATGGTTTCCTCCATCACTCCTATAGCCATTCGCGCTTGCCATTTTTGACATTCCAACTCATTCTAAGCTTTCTTCCATTACGATGTTTCTTTCTGTTTCTAAAAAGATCAAACCGTACTTACATAATTTATGGATTTATTTAAAGTCCTATAGTATTATATGTTCCTTCGTGTTTGAGCACAAGGAAATATCGTTTTATAAGGATTCTAAATATATCCAATTACAAACAAATGCGGGCACAAAAGGTCAAAAGACCCTTGCACCCAAATTGAACTATTGATAATGCCGGTTAGACACCTTTAGGCATTCTTTTAACAATTAGCGTGAAGCGAGCTCCAATAACCCGCTCCATCGCTTGGATCGTTTTATTTATCCTTGTCAACCTCTGTGAACTCCGCATCCACAACATCGTCATCTTTCTTAGAAGCTCCTTGTGCACCAGGCTGCTCTCCAGCGCTCTGAGCATCAGCAGCTTGTTGTTGATACATCTTCTCAATATACGGATGAAGCACTTTCGTTAAAGCCTCAGATTTGGCATTGATTTCTTCAACGTTGTCCGATGCAGCAGCGGTCTTAAGAGCTTCGAGGGCTTTCTTAATGGTTTCCAGCTCACCCGCGTCGCCTTTACCTTCAAAATCCTTCAAAGTCTTCTCGGTTTGATAAGCCAAGGAATCCGCTTGGTTTTTAGCATCGATCAATTCTTTATGCTTTTTATCTTCTTCAGCATGGAGTTCGGCATCTTGTTTCATTTTCTCGATATCATCTTTAGAAAGCCCTGTTGAAGAGGTGATCGTCACTTTTTGTTCGTTGCCGGTCGCCATATCTTTAGCAGAAACGTGTACGATACCATTTGCGTCAATATCGAATTTCACTTCAATTTGTGGAATACCGCGGGGTGCGGGAGGAATCCCTGAGAGTTGGAAGCGACCGAGAGTTTTGTTATAACTGGCCATTTCGCGCTCTCCTTGTAATACATGAATGTCAACGGAAGTTTGGTTGTCAGCAGCTGTGGAGAAGGTTTGCGATTTTGTGGTTGGAATCGTAGAGTTACGATCAATAATTCTGGTGAACACTCCACCCAAGGTTTCAATTCCTAAAGACAGCGGAGTAACATCCAACAAGATCATGTCCTTAACTTCACCACTGAGTACCCCACCTTGAATTGCCGCACCCATAGCAACCACTTCGTCCGGATTTACACCTTTGTGAGGTTCTTTTCCGCTCAATTTGCGAATGGCATCTTGCACAGAAGGAACGCGCGTTGAACCACCTACAAGAATAATTTGATCAATCTCTTTCCAACTAAGTTTGGCATCTTCTATTGCTTGACGTGTGGGTCCGAGAGTCGCTTCCACGAGATCAGAAATAATCTCTTCAAATTTGGCCCGCGAGATGTTCATATCTAAGTGTTGAGGTCCTTGCTCTGTCATTGTGATAAAGGGCAGGTTTACATTAGACGTTGTGACACCGGAAAGTTCAATCTTCGCTTTTTCAGCAGCTTCTTTCAGACGCTGCAAAGCAACACGGTCTTTGGAAAGATCAACACCATTGCTCTTTTTATATTCCGCTACCATGTAATCAATCAAACGTTGGTCAAAGTCATCGCCGCCTAAATGGTTATTACCACTTGTAGCTTTTACTTCTACCATGCCTTGGCTTAATTCAAGGACGGATACGTCGAAGGTTCCGCCTCCAAGGTCATACACCAAGACAGTTTGGTCATGCTCCTTATCCAGGCCATAAGCCAAAGCAGCAGCCGTCGGCTCGTTAATAATCCGTAAAACTTCAAGTCCTGCAATGGCCCCGGCATCTTTAGTAGCCTGACGCTGGGCATCCGTGAAGTAAGCAGGTACCGTAATGACCGCTTTGCTGACACCTTGACCAAGATAAGCTTCAGCGTCGGTTTTCAGCTTTTGCAGAACCATCGCTGAAATTTCTTGTGGGCTGTAAGATTTATCATCAATTTTCACTTTATAGTCAGAACCCATATGACGCTTAATCGAACTTACTGTCTTATCCGGATTAGAAACAGATTGACGCTTGGCCACTTGACCCACTAAACGTTCGCCTGTTTTCGAAAAACCAACAACGGATGGAGTTGTGCGATTGCCTTCCGCATTTGGGATAACAACCGCTTCCCCGCCTTCCATAACGGATACGCAAGAGTTTGTAGTTCCTAAGTCAATACCAATAATTTTACTCATGTTAAATTCCTCCTTCAATTTGCTAATTTGACACTTTGACCATGCAAGGACGTAAAACTTTTTCCTTAAGGTAGTACCCTTTTTGCAATTCTTCTACGACGGTATTTTCTTCGTGTTCATCAGATTCAACCCTTAGCACAGCCTCATGGAGATTCGGGTCAAAAGGTTGCCCCACAGCTTCCATGGCCTTTAACCCTTCCTTACTCAAAGCTGTTTGCAGCTGGCGAAGAATCATTTCTACACCTTGTGAAAACGCTGAAAAATCGGGGTTATTTTGAGCCGAACTAACTGCCCGTTCAAAATTGTCCAGGACAGGCAGCATCTCACTTACAAGATGTTCGGACGCATATTTAATAAGTTCAGTCTTTTCTTTAAGGGTCCGTTTTCTAAAGTTATCAAAGTCTGCCTGCAAGCGCAACAATTGATCATAAGTTTCATCGGACTTTTCCTTAGCCTGTTTAAGCTCAGCTTCTAAAGCCAGAACCTTCTCGACAGGGTTCATATCCTTACTATCCAAGTTATCTTCTTGGATAAATTCCTCTGAGCCGCTCAGATTATCCTCCTTGAATTCCTCGTCTATCTCAGACTTTTGATCCTTGAGAGTTTCTTCTCTCTTTCGTTCCATTCACAATCACCTCTCGTACACTAGAATTTATATGGAATGAACCAAAAGGTTCAAACACCACTTAATAACCCCGTGGTTTACCCCGCACTAACACTTCTGTTAAACTTCGCGTCATAAAATCCACAATTGCAATCACTTTAGCATAATTCATTCGCGTTGGTCCCAAAACCCCTACGGCACCGATGGTCTTTCCATTGACCTTATAAGTTGCCGAAATCACACTGCAATCCTGGAATTCCTTCAGAGTATTTTCTCCACCGATCGTTACATTTAGTCCTTCTTGGTGAGGAAGCAAAAGTTTCTTTAGAGGTTCATTTTCTTCAAACACTCTAAATAGGGTTTTGACTTTATTTAAATCCCGAAATTCGGGCTGATTAAGCATATTGAGAGTTCCACCCAGATAAATTCTTTCTTCTTCCTCATCATCATCTAAGATCGCATCAAGCATTTCCAAGGCATTATCAATCAAATGTCGCTGCCGAGATAATTCACTATAGATTTCATGCAGCAGACTTCGTTTCACTTGGTTTAAAGAGTACCCTCTCATTTTCTGGTTGAACACCCCAGCCACACGCTGAAGATCCTCCGCCGTTAGATTTTCTCCCACATCAACAATATGATTCTCTACAACACCATTTTCTTTGACAATGACCATGATAACTTGACCAGGTTGATAGGGAAGAAAATGCATCTTACCAAACGCGCTTTTCTCTTTATGCGGGCCAAGGACTATGCTAGTCAAGTTCGTCAACTCTGACAGTAACTTGCTTGCATGTGAAACAACCTCTTGAATTTCATGAATCTTTTTTGTACCTTCTCGTTCAATGATCTCCTTGTCCTCATCGGTAAGAGTTTGAGCATCCATCAAACAATCCACAAAATATCGATACCCTGCATCTGAAGGGATTCGTCCCGCAGAAGTGTAAGGCTGCTCGATAAAGCCCAATTCCTCCAAATCCGCCATCTCATTACGAATCGTGGCAGGAGAAACACCCAGATCAAATTTTCGAGCAATTGTTCGCGAACCAATCGGTTCAGCGGTAGCAATATAATCAAGAACAATCGCTCGAAGAATCTTTTGTTTACGTTCGTCCATTTGCATTTCATGCTTCCCGCCTTTCCAGTTAGCTGAGCGTTGTTAGCACTCTCCTCTAATGAGTGCTAACATTTTATGTCTTCACATTACCACTCTCTTTTATCTTTGTCAAGAATCATTTTGCATCGAATAAGGCATACAATCAGGGACTTTTAATATAACCGGAAACTATATTTGGCTCTCAACCATACCACTACAGACGCTGCACATAACATGTGCCGTCACCCCAAACCTCTTAGTCATTCACTTCATTCTGACCGTCCCCCCTCACCCCCAAACCAGGACGCAGTGTGACACAAGCGCGAACGTCTTTACGTAAGCAGCTTAGCAAACTTCCGTTTAAGCGACCGACCCCAGACACGGGGCAGTGAACAAGGATGTTCACTGCCGCCATAGCGCCATGGACGACGGCACAGGACGTGCCTAGTGCAGGGTACGCCAAGGATGGCATAGTACCCTGCCGGCGCTTATGGCGGGAACCCCGCTCCCCAGCCCAGTCGCTTGAACGGTTAGTTTGCTCTGCGTCGTATGACTGAACGCTGGGTCACACTGCGTCCCCTATACAAACTCCTGTAAAATCATATTAGCCACAAACGCATACTTAGAATTCAAACATAAATTATCACCTTTTATTTCAAAGATATCCCTATTACAGTAGCGTTCCAATACATCTCCATAAATATCCCTAAGGTCAACACCAAAATCCTGACGAAACCTGGTGAAATTCACCCCTTCTCGAAGTCTTAACCCCAAAATCATGCGTTCCGCCATACAGTCTTTAAGTGATAAGATTTCCTGGCCCTCTTCATCGAGTGGTTCTTTTCCTTTTAGAAGACTGCTTTGATAAATTAGAACATCTTCCACATTTTTTTGCCGTACTCCGTGCAAACAAGATACCCCCCAGGCCCTAACCCCAAATAGTCTTCCCCACGCCAATAACCTAAATTATGCCGACACTCAAACCCCGGAAGAGCAAAATTGGACGTCTCATACTGAATATAGCCTGCTTTTTCCAAATGTCTCACAGCCCATTCCTGCATCTTAGCTTGAAGCTCGTCATCGGGCAGTTCCCCGTAATTCTCAATTTCAGTTGATACTTTGGGAACTACAGTGTTTTCTGAGATTGTGCTCTTGGAGTCTCCCATGAAACGAGCATACAAAGAAGTTCCTTCCTCCAACATCAACCCATAGAGAGAAAGGTGTTCAGGTTTAAAGGATAACGCTTCTTCAAGCGACATTTGCCAAGACGCCATATCTTGTTTCGGAAGTCCGAACATCAAATCTAAATTCAAGTTTCTAAATCCTACGTCTCTTAAAAGCTCAATGGCCTCTCGGGCATGCTGAGCAGTATGCACTCGGCCAACAGTTTTTAAGAGCTTATCATCAAACGCTTGAACCCCCAGAGAAAAACGATTTATTCCGCATTGCCGCAGAAGGACTAACTTCTCTCGTGTAAGAGTACCCGGGTTTCCTTCAACCGTCTTCTCCGAACCTTCATAAAAGGAAAAATGATGGGTTATCAGTCCCATTAGTCGTCCTAAATTCTCAGGGCTTAGTGCCGTTGGCGTCCCTCCCCCTATAAAAAGAGAAGATACCCCTTGCGGAGCATCTTTTTGTCGATGAGCCATTTCAACATCTAAACCCTCTAAATACAAGGATACAAGCTCCCGGGAAGAATCCTTCAACGCATGAGAATAAAACGCGCAGTAATCACACTTCTGAAGACAAAAGGGAACATGGACATACAGAGAAGGCATAAGGAGCACACTCTCTTCCTACTAATTTAGACTCGAACACGTTAGAAACTTACTGCTTAGTCTGGAAACGCTGCGAAATATAGAAATTTCAGTATCTGTTAGAGTAGTTCTAGCCCTTAGTGTACATTTTCAACCCTAATCTTCAATCTTTAAGACAGCCATAAACGCGTCCTGAGGAATTTCTACGTTTCCAACTTGTTTCATACGTTTTTTCCCTGCTTTTTGCTTCTCCAAAAGTTTGCGTTTACGGGAAATGTCTCCGCCATAACATTTGGACAAGACATCTTTCCGCATGGCCCGCACCGTCTCCCGAGCTATAACCCTATTTCCTATTACTGACTGAATCGGAATCTCAAACATCTGCCTCGGAATAATCCCTTGGAGCTTCTCAACGAGTTTTCTTCCCCGATTATAGGATTTCGTCCGATGAACAATGAATGACAGCGCATCCACCATTTCGCCGTTCAAAAGAACGTCAATTTTGACTAAATCTGACTCCTTATAACCCGACAACTCATAATCAAGCGAAGCATATCCTTTAGTCCTCGATTTAAGCTCATCAAAATAATCGAAGACGATCTCACTTAGGGGAAGTTCGTACAATAATTTCACTCTGCTCTTTGATACATAATCCATGGCCAAATACGATCCGCGCTTCTCTTGATTGAGCTCCATAATTGCCCCGACGAACTCGGAAGGAACTAAAATCGTCGCTTTAACTACAGGCTCTGCGATACTCACGATTTGATCCACAGACGGGAGATTTGAAGGGTTGTCAATGTCCAGCACTTCTCCAGGGATAGTATTCACTTTATAGATAACGCTCGGCGCCGTGGTAATAAGGTTTAAATCGTATTCCCGCTCCAAACGTTCCTGAATAATCTCCATGTGGAGCAAGCCTAAAAAGCCACAGCGAAAACCAAACCCCAAGGCAGCTGAGGTTTCCGGTTCAAACACTAAGCTTGCATCATTCAAATGAAGTTTCTCTAAAGAATCGCGCAAGCGATTGTAATCGTTTGTTTCAACAGGGTAAAGTCCGCAGAACACCATTGGGGTCGACTTTCGATAACCAGGTAAGGGCTCAGCGGCAGGACGCTCCGCGTCCGTAATTGTGTCGCCCACCTGGGTGTCTTTAACATTCTTGATACTTGCAGCGATAAAGCCTACTTGTCCGGCTTTCAGTTCTTCGACAATTTTCATAGCAGGCGTAAAAACGCCCACTTCTGTCACTTCAAAGACTTTCCCAGTAGACATCATCTTCATCGTCGTCCCTTTAGCGACCCGTCCTTCAACCACTCGGACATAAGAAATCGCGCCCTTATAGGCATCAAACTTCGAGTCGAAAATCAAAGCCTTTAATGGAGCTTGATCGTCTCCTTCAGGAGCAGGAACCATTGTCACAATTCGTTCTAAGATCTCCTCGACTCCTATTCCAACCTTTGCGGAAGCTAAAATAGCGTCACTGGCATCCAAACCAATCACATCTTCAATCTCCTGCTGAACCCGCTCAGGCTCAGCGCTGGGAAGATCGATCTTATTAATCACCGGAATAATTTCCAGGTTATTCTCTAAAGCCAAATAAACATTAGCCAATGTTTGGGCCTCGATCCCCTGAACCGCATCCACTACCAGCAAGGCCCCTTCACAGGCCGCCAAACTCCTGGATACCTCATACGTAAAATCGACATGACCCGGCGTGTCAATGAGATTCAGCTCATAAACCTCGCCATCGTTAGCCTTATAACTCAGACGTACTGCCTGTAGTTTAATCGTAATCCCACGCTCACGCTCTAAATCCATGGAATCAAGGACCTGTTCTTCCATTTCTCGTTTGCTTAAAGCTCCAGTATATTCAATCAGTCGATCCGCTAATGTCGATTTGCCATGATCAATATGCGCAATAATAGAAAAGTTACGAATACGTTGTGAAGCCTGTGCCAAGGTCTTCCCCCTCATTTCTTAATCCAGACGTAATGTTTTGAATTCAGGCGATGTCATCCTAAACATAAAGTATATCAGATATAGAGGGAATTCCGCAAGAATCGTGAAATTATCTTCTTGACAGGGGCTTTGTCACACGAGCCTCCCTTTGCGCAAACACACCAATTCAGTACATTTCCAATTCATTTTTTGGTAAAAACCTAAGGCCGAAGTGTTGTTCCGGTCTGCCAATAACTGAATACGACTCACACCCCGTGCACTGGCCCAAGCTTCAACAGATTCAAGCAGCCCCTTTCCTATACCTCGTCCTCTCCAATCCTCTTCAACAACTAAATCTTCAATTAAGGCCACAATCCCGCCCTCGGCAGTAGAGACTAAAGTCTGTACCGAACACATACCCACGACTTGTTGTTCTGCTTCCGCTACCATAATACAGCGTTCACTGTTCTCACTCAGCATCATTTCCAAACCACGCTTCTGAGTCAACTTATCGATGATAAAATCAGCTTCTATAGAAAACAAAACCCCGAGCAGCCTAGTCATACTGCTGATATCGGTCTGCTTTGCTTTTCTAAACCTATAATCCGCGATCCGATCACTCACAGCTTACCCTCCTAAACTCAGCAAAGGCCTTCTTTCGATGCAGCTATGCTCAAAGAAGGCCTTTGCTGTATGGATTTTGATCTAGCATGTACTCACGACGATTTCCATAATGTCATCTTCTCTCAAGATTCTTTTAATTTCATGAGATCGCTGTAAGATTTTAGTCAGAAGATCATCGATAGTTTCCTGGTCAAGTTCTATCCCTTTTTCTTTCAGGAGCCGTAAGATACTTTTCCGGCCAGAGTACTTGCCGAAAGACGTCGAGTGTTTTCGTCCGACGCTTTCGGGTGGATAGGTTTGATAGTTGGCAAAATCTTTTTTTATCCCGTCAATGTGAATTGACGAAGTATGAGTAAAGACATCCTCCCCAATAATAGGTTTTGCCCTAGGAATTTGGCGTTCTGTCGCCAAGCTTACCAATAAACCAATGGAATTCAGACGTTTCAAGTCAATTCGCACCTCCTCATAGAGAGCATATTTGAGCGCCACCGCCACTTCTTCAAGGGCTGCATTGCCTGCCCGCTCTCCCAACCCTCCAACCGTTACACTTAGAGCTCTAAAACCTGCTTGAACTGCCGCTAGGGAATTAGCCGTGGCCATACCTAAATCGTTGTGGGCATGAAATTCCATAGGAACACAAGACATCCTTGTTAGATCCTGCAGCGTAAAAAACAATTTCAGGGGTTCAAGAATTCCCACCGTATCAGCAAAACGTATCCTATCCACCCCTAACTTTTCAGCTTCCGCTAATAGTTCCGCCAGAAAGATGAAATCCGCCCGGCTGGCATCTTCCAGGCCTAAAACAACATAATCCACTTCTTTTCGGGCATTAACAATGCATTTCCCCATCTGTTCAAGGACCCACCCTCGATCTTTTCTCAGCTTGTTCCGGATTTGCTGGTCCGAAGAGGGAATGGAAACCGCAACTCCCTCAACCCCAGTCCTATAACTTGCTTGGAGATCGGAAAGAACAGCCCGGTTCCAAGTTATAAGGCGAGCCGGCAAGTGAAGGGCTGCTAACTGGGAAATTGTTTTAGTTTCCGAATCCCCCATTGCCGGAACACCCACTTCCAGCTCGTCAATCCCGGCATCTGCCAAAGCCCTGGCAATCATCTCCTTTTCCCGGAACCCAAACGCTACACCCGGCGCTTGTTCCCCATCCCTTAAAGTAGTGTCACATAACATAATTCGTTCAACCATGCCTGATACCCCTTTTCTGTTTTAAAGCAAACCAATCGCATCAGCTCGACATTGTTGGCAATGCTGCATCTGAGGCAGAATTTGAACCATACTGTTCCTGCAGCTCGCTAATAATTCTTTAGAAGGGGCCTTAAGATGAGCAAACTTTGCCTGAGGAATTAAAGGGACGATGTTGTGAATATTGGCACCTCTTTTTTTGATTTCCAAACCCAAACTATAAAGAAGCTTATCATTGACTCCCGGAATGAGCACCGTGTTAACTTTCAAGGTCATCCCCGCCTCTGCGGCCATCTCCATTCCAAGCAATTGATTGTTAATCAGTATCCTTGCTGCGCTAGGGCCAATCAAAGTTTTTCCTTGCCAACGAACATAACCATAAATTTCAGCGCCAACCTTCTCATCCAAAGTATTAATCGTAATCGTGAGGTGAGACACTCCGATCTCAGCCAGTTCCTTAATTTTTTCCGGCAACAGCAGCCCATTGGTGCTTAAGCAAAGAATCATGTCAGGGAAATCTCTTTTTACTCCTCTGAGAGTATCAAAGGTTGCACTGTTGGCTAAAGGGTCTCCTGGGCCGGCAATTCCGACAACCTTCAGCTTTGCTCCGATATCAGAAGCCTTAGCCACTTTGACGGTTTGCAGCGCTTCTTCGACGGTTTGCACCCTGCTTGTTACTCCCGGGCGGGATTCATTAGCACAATCGAATTTGCGTACACAATAATTACAAGAAATGTTGCATCCAGGCGCCACAGCCAAATGTATCCGCCCGGTTTTGCCATGTCCATGGGTGGCAAAGCACGGATGCCCAAGATTCAAGTGGGGTCCGTTTCTATTTCCTCGTTGACATTCAATCTGCATCTCAATCCCTCCAATCACATTTGTTTTATAAAAAATCAAGCTGATTTTGCTTTAAACGAATGAGCCTTCCGCACACAAATACTGCCACAGGATTGACACCCAATGCATTGGTCTTTATTAGAGATTATGGCGACATGACGTTCAGTCCCCTCATCATCCTCAAAGCTCTCCAAACCAAGACATTTTTGAACACATAATTTGACACATCTTCCACAACCAAAGCATTTGTCCTTATCGATCTCTTCGACATATAAAGGGGTCCAAGGCAATCCCCCAAATGTTTTATAATCCTGTAATTCACTCAATCTTTGTCCCCCCTTTAAAATCACCTATTTAAATTAAGCCATTTTCTTTTTTAACCAAGGCGGCAATTTCCCGGAATTGAACAATTGAATCAATTTGCCTAACTCATCATAAATCTTCGTTCCTTCCGGTACTTTCAAAGGATGAATCCCGCTCTGAACGAGACGTGCTGCCGCAGGGCCTCCGATCTGTGTACAATAGACTATGGCACATTCTTTTAACTTGCTGATCCTGGCATCAACTTTATCCTCCGAGTCCTCCATATTCTCCATACTTTCAGAGGTGTGGGCAAGAATTTGGGTTCTATGAGTAAAACCTTGCTTATTTCCTCCAAACTCATAGAGCTCAAAGGAAGGCGCGGAAGCAAAATGTGAGTCAATGGATTCTCCATTGCTGCTGGCAAAGGCTATAAACATACCTATACCTCCTAACTTTGTGAGTTTAACGTATCAAAAAGAAACTGTTGGGTGCCTTCATAACCAATCCATCGCTTTTGTGGATAACCAACACGATCAAAGACTGGCATCCCCGCTCTTAAATGGGGAATCTTGAGCAATGTTGCAGCTTGGCGTCCATTAGAATTCGCAATGATTAAACTGCTGCGTTTCCCTCGTTCTTCGAGATCCTCCAGATCTCCCACTTCAATGGGAATCGGCAAGGATAGTCTGTGTATCCCTCCCTGGGATGCCGCCAACGCTGCAGAAATTTCGGAACCAACCTCAACCAGACAAGAGGCCAAACTATACAGGAGATCCGCCTCAAGGGCAACAGCGACTTTAAGCCCCCCCAATTGATCATGAAAGTCAACCATAGTATCCAGTAAACGATCTCTTTGGCGGAGCAGTTTCTCAGGTATTGGCTTACCCGCTGCCTTAGCCAAGGTCAAGACAAAGGAGTCAGTTGCTGCAAGACCGGTCAATGATGGGAAGTTGACATGAGGAATAGCATACGTTCGCTTGAGAAACTCTCCTGCTTTCTCCATACTCAGTCCAAAGGAAAAACAAGCGCTGCCTTTGGCTAAGCGTCGAAAATCTCCGAGCAGCGTTCCACCTTGAACCACCGGGGCTGCTTCCAGTTCAGCATGACCATCCAGAGAAATCGAGAGGTCGGGAACAGTAAGGGGTTGGAAGCCGAATAAGACAACAATCTCTTTAAGTTCATCCACATCGCCTGGGGTCAAATGACATCCAGGCAATAACACGACTGTAGGTACGTCTTCAGGCGCAGCAATTATTGTTGCGTCTAAATCCTCCTTGTTTCCGTCAGTAGGGTCTTCCGCAATTTCTGTATGAACTGCTAACGTCGTCAGCAAAGATTCTACTGTTCTCTGATACCCTTCCTGCATAGAACCGATATAATCGGGTGTACTTGCCAGCACAACCGGTAAACCAAGTAAATCCGTTCGTTCAGAGCGAAGACTTGAAAGAGCACTCACCATGTCGTCTCCAAAGGTTTCTGTAAGACCTGTACTCATCACGCCGATAATTTGGGGACGATATTTATCCGCTGCCACAGCAATCCCTTTCTTAAGATGTTCCCAGCCGCCAAAAATAGCGGAATCTTCTAAAAGAGCAGTGGAATTCAAGGGAATCGGTTCCTTAAAGTGCCTGGAAAGCTGTAAGCGAATGAAGGAAGAACACCCCTGAGAACCGTGCAGTAAGGCCAGAAGCCCATTCACCCCCAGAAAGGCCAGAGTCGCTCCCAAGGCAGGGCTGTTTTTTTGGGGATTACCCTGATATGATTTTATATTCATAATGTTACCCTCCCACAGGGGGAAATTCTTCTCTTAAATACCCCCATACCGGACTAAGCACAGTGCGCGTTAAAGACTCCGCGAAAGTAACCATTCCTTGATAACCAGCATAAGGAAGTTTTCGTCCGTGGTTAATATCCAGGAAAGGAGTTCTCGTCTTATGCGCTAAATACTTTGTCTTTCCACCGGCAACAATCAGGTCCGGTTTTTTCTCAGCTATAATCTTTAAAAAACCCGCTGAACTGGTGTCTTCAATAATTTGAGCGGAAGGGTCCATAAGTTCTTTCATGCGTTGAAAATCCTCCGGGTGGAATTCTGGGTTCCTCCAGCTAAAATATTGATCCCTAATTCAGCCAAGGTAGAAACCATAGACCAGGTTTTAACTCCCCCGGTGAACAAAATGGCTTGTTTATTCTCCAATAGCTTTCTGTGTTCAGCGATAATCTCTCGTGTTTCGAGCTCCCGCTTTTGAACATAGGCCTGTGTTCTTGTCAACAAATCAGGGTCTTGAAGTGCTTTGGCAATGTTGAGCAAAGTTTCGGAAGTATCGTGAATGCCGTAAAACGATCCCTCAATAAAAGGTATCCCATACCGGATTTCCATCTTCCGCGCTAAATTAGTTAAGCTTTTAGAACAAATCAAGACGTTAAGGCAGGCTCGATGGGCTGAACGTATATCATCGAATTTTGCATCCCCGGTAATAGCCGTTTGCAAGGTGATTCCTAAGTTTTTTAAGTCCGGTAAGATCCCCCAGAGATCGCCGGCAATGTTATACTCCCCAATCAGATTAATAGAAAGAGGGATTTTCTCCTCTGGACCTCCGCCTGTGCCTATAACCCGTTCAAACAAAACTTCTCCCGCAATACGATTTCCAATATTTTTATCTCCTAAAAAGCCGGGAGCGTTCACGGGAATCACTGGAATCGTCAGCTCTGCTTCTGCTTGCTCACAAATCTTGCTCACATCGTCTCCGATAAGAGCAGACACACAGGTCGCATAGACAAAAATCGCTTTAGGCTGATGTTGGAAGGCAATTTCTAAGATACTCTCTTTGAGCTTCTGCTCTCCGCCGTAAACGACATCATTTTCCATAAGATCTGTCGTCAAACCTCGCCGATAAAGTTGGGAACCAGAGGAGCGAGCTCCTCGGTTATCCCATGAGTTCCCTGCACAAGCAATCGGTCCATGAACAAGATGAGCGACATCCGTAATGGGCATAAGCACAACCCTTGCCCCATCGTAAGCGCAGCTTCGCTCTGCCCCTTCACCGGGCAGGGCCTTCATGCATAATTTAGGCGAACCGGCTTCCGCCAGGGAATGTTTATCTTTAAGATCCAATTTTGTAAGATTGGTAAACATGAACGACCCCTCCGTTCTAAAACGCGTTTCTTAGCGCATTAATTCAAAATAGGTATCCGTTGAATTCCGGTCCTTTTCCTCCAAAAACGTATTGGCAATCATGGTTATCAGGTTTATAACTCCGGAATATCCAACAATCGGATAGCGATGGAGATTCACCCGATCGTAAATTGGTATGCCTATTCTGACTAACGGGATATTGGCATCACGAGCAGCATACTTGCCATGGCCGTCACCAATCAGCATATCGACCGGCTCAGTAACCAGCAGAGAACGCAAGTGCCAAAGGTCTTTGCCCGGATAGAGAGTAGCACCTTGACCATAAGGGCTTGAAGAGAGTAATTTCTCCATAGCTTTTTTAAAAGGCACTGTGGAGTTCGTGCATACGATATGAACGGGTTCTCCTCCCATTTCCAAGAGGAACGAGACAAGGCCGATCAGAATATCCGGATCACCAAACAGGGCAAACTTCTTGCCATGAATATATTGATGAGCATCTGTCATGGCATCGACAGCCCGTCCTCGTTCAATGGTAATTTCCTCGGGAACTTCTTTGCCCGTGAATTTGGCAACCGCCTCAATAAATTTGTCCGTTCCCCCAACCCCGATGGGCATAGGAATGGTTTCCACAGGGACTCCTTTGCCAGTAAGATATTTACCCGTAGTCGGTGTAGTATAAGATTGTAAGCATAAATAACTCTTGGCATTTAACGCCTCGTTCATTTCTGTAATGGGTGTTCCGCCGGGGAACAGTTCGTAGCTGCCTAAATTCGGGGAATCCAAGACATCACTATAGTCGGGTAACAGGGTATACGGCGCACCCATAACTTTGAGATAACGCTTATATTCACGAAGATTCGACGGATAGGTATCAAATCCAGGGACGACATAGAGTCTGTCGTTGATTTTTTCTTCCTGTCTGGGCTCGGCTAAACATTCGATGAGGCCTTTAAGCATCGAGTCATACCCTGTGATATGAGATCCCTTAAAACTCGGAGTATTAGCCAGAGCAACCGGAAAATCTTTAGGTATCGACTCTTGTTCTTTGGCATTCCCTAAATAAGCCTTGATATCGTCTCCAATGACTTCAGCCATACAGCTTGTAAATACCGCCATCACTTTGGGACTGTAAACCGTATAAGCGTTTTTCAAACCTTCATGAAAGTTTGACTGTCCCCCAAAAACCGCCGAGTCCTCAGTCATGGAATCGGATACAGCCGCAACAGGTTCCCGGAAATGCCGGGATAACGTACTGCGGAAATAAGCGGCACATCCTTGAGAACCATGAACAAACGGCAAACATCCCTCGATCCCCAGAGAACAAAGCAGGGCGCCAAGGGGTTGACAGGCTTTGGCCGGATTGATGACCAACTTTTCACGGGCAAAATTCTTTTCTCGGTATTCCATACTATTAAGCCAACTTTTTGTTGCCTTTGTACAACTTTCCATGTGTGTCATCCTTTCTGCCCAGCTTATTTGGTCCAGGGAGCTTTGATAGACTTCCAGGTAGGGCTGTTAATGGCCATGTCCATATCTCGGGCAAAGATCGGAAATCCTTGGTAGCCATGATAAGGCCCTGAATAATCCCAGGAATGCATTTGTCGGAAGGGCAGACCCATTTTCTCAAAGACGTACTTTTCTTTAATCCCCGATCCAACTAAGTCAGGCTTCAGCTTATTGACAAACTCTTCAAGCTCATAGGCTGTGACATCATCGTAAATGATCGTTCCGTCTTTAATATTGGCCATGGTCTTGTCATAATCTTCGCTATGGGCAAATTCGTAGCCTGTTCCGATAACCTCCATACCTAAATCCTCATAAGCTCCCACTACGTGTCGAGGGCGGAGACCTCCCACATAAAGCATGACCTTTTTGCCTTCCAGGCGTGGACGATAGGTATCGATGACCTTTTGCATCTCAGTTTCATATTTTTTGAGAACGGCTTGAGCTTTTTCCATAATGCTGTCATCAAAATGCGCAGCAATTTTGAGAATGGATTCTCTGATCTTAGTCGGTCCAAAGAAGTTGAACTCCAGCCAGGGAGTTCCGTAGGTTTCCTCCATGTGTCGGGCAATGTAATTCATACTGCGGTAACAGTGGATCAGATTCAGCTTGACGCGATGTCCGTTCTGAAGCATTTCCAAAGTGGAATCTCCTGTCCAGATATTGACAACGTTTAAACCGATTTCTTCCAGAATTTTTTTACTGGCCCAAGCATCTCCGCCAATATTGTAATCGCCGATAATCCCGATATCGTAGGGTCCAACTTCTCTTTCCGGACCTTTGCCTAAGAGATGATCCCTAATTGCATCATTCGCGATATGATGACCTAAGGATTGACTTATTCCTCGAAATCCTTCACAACGAACCGGAATAACTGGAAGCTTCAATTCCTCACTCATGCGCCGCGCGACACTCTCGATATCATCTCCAATCAATCCGACAGGACATTCCGAGAGAACAGAAACCCCTTTGGTATTCGGAAATAGTTCCACAATCTCGTGAATAATCTTCTCCAGCTTTTTGTCTCCTCCGTAGATGATGTCGCTTTCCTGAAAGTCGGAAGTGAATAAGAAGGGGACAAAGTTATCAATGCCAACTTCACCTTCTGCTAAGTTCCTGCGGTTCGCCCAAGAGTAATAGCCACACCCGACAGGTCCATGAGAAATATGTGTAACGTCCTTCACCGGCCCCCAGACAACCCCTTTAGCCCCTGCATAAGCACATCCCCGTGCTGTCATAAGACCCGGAACTGTTTTGGCATTGGATTTAACGGCACAACTGGCGCACTCATTATTTTCTTTGACCGTAATATGTTGTCTCCGATTCTTTTGGGCCTTTTGCGGATAAATCTCCAGTACTTCTTCGACAACCTTTTTCCTAAAGTCTGTTGTCTCCATTATGCTCATAAGAATGTCCTCCCTCATTTCCATCGCTGACCGATACTACATCTCCATAATGCCAAATTCCATCATCAAGGCCTCTAATTCATCCATACTGAGCGGGGTCGGAATGGTTAGGTTGGTGTTATTCTCAATCTTTCTGGCCAACTCTCGATATTGATCTGCCTGAGCATGGGTAGGATTATATTGAATCACCGTTTGTTTGCGCACTTCGGCACGTTGTACCTCATTATCTCTGGGCATAAAGTGAATCATTTGGGTATTTAGAGCTTTAGCCAAGGCTTCAATGAGTTCCTGTTCCTTATCAACAACACGACTGTTGCAGATCAGGCCGCCCAAGCGCACGGTTCCAGTCAAGGCGTACTTTAAGATCCCTTTAGAAATGTTATTAGCTGCATACATAGCCATCATTTCACCGGAGGTTACAATATAGATTTCCTTCGCCTTATTCTCCCGGATCGGCATGGCAAATCCGCCACAAACAACATCCCCTAAAACATCGTAAAAAACATAATCGGTATCCGACGTATAAGCCCCGTTTTCTTCCAAGAAGTTAATGGCAGTGATAACCCCTCGTCCTGCACAGCCTACCCCTGGTTCCGGCCCCCCGATTCAGAACAACGTATGCCTAAAAAGCCTTCTACTAAAACATCTTCTAATTCTAGATCTTCGACAGTCCCTCGTTCCCGGGCCAGATCCATGACCGTTGTCTGAGCCTTACTATTCAGAATCAAGCGCGTGGAATCTGCTTTAGGATCACAACCCACAATCGTAACTTTCCTTCCCATTTCAGCCAGAGCGACGACCGTGTTTTGAGTTGTCGTTGATTTACCGATACCGCCTTTGCCATAGATTGCGATTTGCCTCATGAAAATACATCTCCTTTTATCTCAAACCTTTCAACAGGAATATTTATTTAGCGATCCTTTAAATCTTCATTGCCTAACCTCAAACCAAACCTTTAATTCTTAAGCCATAACTCTTTTCTTTTAAACCCTTGCTCTTAAACCTTTGTTCTTAAACTAATACCCTTAATGTCTAAGACGAACATAACTCTCTTAATTAAACTACCGCCTCGCCTCCGGTTTCCCCGGTGCGTACCCGAACTACCTCTTTCAGCGGACAAACAAAGATTTTCCCATCCCCCATATGTCCCGTCTGATTTGCCTTGATGATTAAATCCACAACCTTTTTTACCTGATCATCCTGCACCACAATCGTTAACAAACGTTTAGGAATCCAATGAAATTGGGGTTCATCGGCGTGTACTTGGTTTATCACAAAATTCAATTCCGGATCAACTTCCGCCGCCCACCCTCCGATTCCCCCTTGTTTCCCGCGCCCCTCCACGCTTTGAATCGTCAAAGCCGGAAAACCAGCATCCTCAAAAATCTTTTTGGTGGCAGGAACCTGATGGCGTCGAACAAATGCCATAATTTCTTTCATTAATTACAACCCCTTTGTCCCTTTACTCACGGTATAAGCTTCATCAACTTCGGTCACAAAAATTTTTCCATCTCCCATCGTTCCGGTTTTAGCATTCTTCAAGATAACCGAAATCGCCTCATCCAGTTTTTCATCCTCAATGACCAGGAGAAGCATGGTTTTCGGAAATTCGTCATAAACCACATCTCCGATTCGAATCCCTTTGGTCCTGCCTCGGCCGAAAACGTGCATTTTTGTCAATGACGGCATACCTGCTTGGGCTAATGCTTCAGCTACCTCCTCCGTTTTATCGGGTCTAACAATTGCTCTAATCATCTTCATAATCATCATCCTCCCTCAAATTTTGGTCTACGAGATCCTTTTGCTTCAGTTCACTTGAACTAAGGTAAAATACCATCGCCTCACCTCCCTTAGTCTGCAAGCAACAACCTGACTCAACAGCGCTTTTCGAAATACCGGCTGCCATGATAACTATCAAGAAAAAGACAAAGAGGGCCCCTATTTTCCAATTTAGGGCCCTCTAAAACACTTTTCCGCTCCAAACCTTCACTTGGTTTGGTGCCCGGATATGAAATTTATCCTAAGTCCTCACGTTTGGTACTACAACACTCAATCGCTAACACTTGATCACTCTGGAGCTGATATTGACACACTTAACTACTTTAATCAAAGATGCATAAACCCTAATCCCACTCGAGCATGCTCTAAAAGAGGGTGCAAGGACGAACGGCCAAAAATGGCTACAGCAATCCATTGCGTATCGGTAGTCAAACCAATTTTTAAGGCGAAGCTGGCATTGCTGTTCGTATGAATAAAGATGCTGTTGCTCGCTTCCAAGGTTGCATGGATTAAAGCGTGAATTTTTCGGTCTTCTTTAGGTATCACGCCCGTGTTAAAAGCAGCCGACATCACTGAACTCGTCAGTTTCCCCGTATGCTGCAGAGTTGAGACCGTTCCTCCAAGTTCCGTTACGCCACAACGAAAATTTGCAGACTCCTGAAGAGATTTCTTAAGTCTTTCTTCCTCCTCTCGTGTCTCAGTCATAGCTAAAAGGATAGCGGAACGCTCTAAGGAAGGCTTTGCTCTATCTGACATA
Source organism: Desulfosporosinus paludis (assembly GCF_045689965.1). Classification (NCBI taxonomy): domain Bacteria; kingdom Bacillati; phylum Bacillota; class Clostridia; order Eubacteriales; family Desulfitobacteriaceae; genus Desulfosporosinus; species Desulfosporosinus paludis. The sequence goes on along the minus strand of NZ_CP144211.1, from coordinate 3,653,540 downwards.
GAACCTTTCACAACATGCCCTCCTTTCAACAGAAACAAAAAAAGCCGTCAGATATCTTAACAACATCTTGACGGCTTCATTGCCGATTTATTAACACTAATAATAGTTAATATAGTAACTGACAATCAGGAATTTGTCACAGTCTATAATCCATTGTATCCTCTTAAATATGCCCATAATTATTATTCTTCTCTAAGATACCATCGGAATACGCTTATTTTCTAGATATTCCGAATATCAACGTCTCCCTATCTTTCGTTGCACTAGACCCATCGTCTGTTCAAATTCTTCCATTCTTAGCAGCCAAGCCATCCCTGCAAAGACAATAACCCCGATAGCTGTTCCTGAGATCAGAACAGTAATTGAAGAGATTGTACGCACACCGATTAAACGAGTCAGCCACTCGTTCCATCCCCAGATCACAAGCGCCATAAGGAGAGACGCTGTCACAGTCTTGACACTGGTCCAGAACAAACTCCTGCCATTTATTTGCCTTAATCGCTTACGCAATACGTAAAAAAGAAGCAGCATATTGACAAATGCCGAAATGGTGTCCGCAAAAGCCAGCCCTCCAACCGCTAGTGGGCGTATCAATAAAAACATGCACAAAATATCAATGGCCATAGATACAATTCCCAGTATCACTGGTGTCCACGTATCCTGCAGAGCATAAAACGCCCTTGGCAGAATTTGAATCACAGACTGTGAAGAAATTCCCAGGGCAAAATACAGCAAAGGAATTGCCGTTCTCAAGGTGTCATCCGCGGTAAAATGCCCATGCTGAAAAAGTACTCGAATCAAAGGATAGCGCAAAACGATCATTCCAACCGAAATCGGCATTGTGATAAAAATCACCATACGAATCGTTCTGGATATGGTTTGGCGCAGTTTATCCCATTGGTTTAATGCCGCCTGCTCAGTCATCGTCGGAAAAGCGGCGACAGCAATAGCTAAAGCAAAGATACCCACTGGCACTTGGAACAGACGGGAAGAATACCAAATTGCCGAAATACTTCCCGGAAAAAGCATGGAGCCAAAATTGTTGTTCACAGCAATTTGAATTTGATTTAAAGAATAACTCATAATTATGGGAACGGCAAGGGCAGCAATCCGCCGAACACCGGGATGATGCCAATCAATGATCGGATAATAACGCACCTTTACTTTCCGCAAAGCCGGAATCTGAACAGCAAAGTTTACGATAGCCCCCACTACAACCCCCACAGCAAATCCGGAAATACTTTCAGGTTTCGCCGGATTGGCCAAAATCGTTCCAAAAAAGATGACGCACCCATTGTAAAGCACTGTCCCTAAAGCTGACGGCCAGAAAATCTTATAGGAGTTTAAAACTCCCATCGTCAGACCGCTGAAAGCCATAAAAAGAGGCTGCAATAAAAGAATACGAGTCAAATGGGTTGTAAGCGCAATATCTTGGACTTTAAACCCGGGAACCATCAGCCGAATAAACTGCGGTGTGAAAAAAAGGCCAAGCAGAACAAACACACCAAGTGTCAGGAAAATCAAGTTCACAACTGAACTGGCAACCCGCCAACCCTCGTCTTCATTCTCTTTAGCGATATATTCCGAGAAGACAGGAATAAAAGCTGCACTCAATACACCGCCCACAAGCAGCCAATATAATAGATCAGGAAGAATAAACGCTGTGTTATAAGCGTCGGTGACTCTGCTTTGCCCGAAAAAGCCTGCAATTAAAGTCTCGCGCAAAAAGCCCAAAATTCTCGAAGCCATTTGAGCAGCCATTAAAAATCCGGCAGCCTTTAAAAGTGTGCGGTTGGTTGATGACATATTGAGCTAACCTCTTCTCCCCGTCGTCCTAATCTACCCCCCGCATTATAGCATTTTTCCATCCGGGATAAAAGCGAGAACAAAGGAAATCAGCGAATAGAATCAACGTGTAACGATCCCGCCGGAACAGCTCCTACTGCGACTTTAGCCAATCTGCCAAAATCTCAGCGACCGCCTCTGCCGCTCCATTTGCTTCCTCCAACGTATTGAGTTGACTTCCAAATTCTAACAATAGCCCACCATCAGACAAGTGTTGATTATAGCGGGCATCGGCAGCGTAACTAATATTCTGATCAAAAAGCCCGGGGTATTTTTCATTGCCTAGTGCAATCAGCTCTTTAGCCAAGGCCTCATTTTTTTGCCAATGGGGATTTTTCTTCCCAATAATCACTAATACGTTGCTTACCTGCTTTCCCTTGACCATAACGGTTGATTTCGGAACACCGGGAGGGAACCCATCTCTGTGGATATCAAGTAAAACCTTAATGGATGGATTATCTTCCAGCATCTTGGTGGCCGTATTGACTGATCTGGAATAAGCAGTCATAAATTGCTCGGCATCGTGGATCTGGAGGGAGTGAACGGCCCCGATGCCCTGTTGGCCAAGAGCATTTTTTAAGGTTTCAGCAACTGTTACGACATCTCCGTTTTCTCCCGTTCTGCGTTCAGGACCTCCGTCCCCTGTATAACATTCGCTATTATGAGTATTATAAATTCCCACCAAGATCTCTTTGGATCCCGGGACCGGAGCCGCAGGAGGAGCGACTGCCGTATTGCCTCCTGATTTTGGCGCAGTTTCTATAGGTTCAAGAATTGGACCTTCAAACTCCGGATCGTTCGGATTATAAGCCCACCCCAACCAAACCGGTCCTTCAGGCGGAGGAGAGAAATAACTGAGAAAAAACGTCCGAGGATCTGCCACGTTCACACCCGTTAACAAAAACATGCCAACTGCTACGCCTTGACTCCGTACCTGATCCAAACGTGCCCGTTCAGGCTGAGAGTATCCCGGAATCCCCTCCATTAGAACTGCTTCAAAGGGAAAAGATTGCTGGGTTAAAAAACGTACCAACTGTGCAGAAGTTTCGCTCTTTACGGCGTATATGAAACTTAGGAGAACAAGACAACTCACAAGCACTAAGAAAAATCCCCTTGCCCATTCTTTAAATCTCCATATTCGGATTTTTTTGCGGTGATAGCGATAAAAATCTTCTTCTAACAAAAAACTTGTCCCCCTTTCTCCTATTGAAGGAGTATGAGAGACAAGCTCAACCTAGAACTAAAAATTAATGTTTCCTAACTTCTAAGCTCATATTAGGCACGTACTTAACGGAGTGTTGTAGGCACAAAACTATCCACAATACCAATGACTAGAGATGCCAGTAAAGCCCCGATAATAGAAACCGAAATAGAACCTGGTACAATAAACTGACTTAAATAAATTACCACAGCCGCAGTAACAAACCCGATAGAACCACGCCCCATACGGGATATCTTGTTTCCAAAGGCCAATTCAACAAGATACCCCAAAACAGCAATGACTACGGCGGCAATAAGGGCACCTGTGAAACCAGCCACTCGGAGACCCGGAACAATATAGCTCACTAACAACAAAACCACAGCAGATACGATAAATCGAACGATCGCTCCTAACATTGAAAGACCTCCTATTCTCACACTTTTTTTGAAAACAGTCCTAAAGTACGAGCTTAGTTTTAACGAAAAACCCGAAATTTATTTATATCAATAAAAACCTTATTTTCCTTGATAATTATAAGTCATAATGTTAAAATGTAGTTTGTGTACAACTGAGGATATCGAAACCAAAGGGGGTGACTATTAGTGCCAAACATTAAATCTGCCATCAAAAGAGTTGAGTTGGGAAAAGCTCGCATGATTAAGAATGCTGCTGCGAAATCTACCTTACGGACGACCATTCGCCGTTTTGAAGAGTCAATCAGCACAGATTCAGAGACTGCAGCACTCGCTTTGAAAAAGGCTACTCGTGCTTTGGATAAAGCCTCCTCCAAGGGTTTGATTCATAAGAACCTAGCAGCTCGCAAGAAATCCCGTCTTACTAAGAGATTTAGTAAGCAGTTTTCGCAAGTGGGTTAAGCTATAGCTGCCAAAAAAGAGAGCGACGATTACGTTGCTCTCTTTTTTGTATGCTCAGAACTAAATTACCCTTGACTGCAAAATTTAGCAATCATAATTTCCAGTAATAGCCCGGGATCTCCGCCGCTTGTCTTTAAGGCCAGATCTGTCTTTAAGCATTCATGTAACGCTTGAGACAATTGTTCAGTCGATAAACGAAGGGATTGCTGCCAAACTTTCTGGGCTTCATAGGGTGAAATACCCAAGGAAGAGGGAACCTCGGCAAGGCTTCCGCCTCGCTCCCGCAAAGCATTACAGCCTAGCAGCAGGCGAACTTGACGAACCAGCAAGGTTAAAACCTTCAAAGGGTGCTCTTTACGCAACACCTCATGCAAAGCCTTAATCGCTTGCTTAGCGGATCGACTCGCTACAGCATCCAAAAGTTGAAAAACACTTGCCTCAATTGTGCGGGGAGTAACCGTTTGGAAATCTTCCTCAGTAATCGTCTTGCGCTCTCCCATAAACGTATCAAGTTTTTTCAACTCTTGGTTTAGAACACCCGCCTGATGTCCTGCCCATTCAATAAATTGAGCCGCGACCTGATGACTGATTAGTTTCCCGTGAGTTTTCGCCTCTGCTTGAACCCACTCGATCCATTCCTGCTGTCGTTTCGGAGATCGGAATTCCAGAATTTCCCCTGCTTGATCAAGAGCCTTGTAGAACTTTCGTCCTTTATGCACACTTTCAGCGATAAATAGAAGACAAGTTGAAGGATTGGGATTTTTCAGATATTCCAGGAAAGGTTCGAGATCAACCGTTTGACCATCTTGGAAATAGGTCACATCTTCAACAACCACCAGACGGTTGGCAAAGAAAGACATCGAATTAGCTAAATCACAGATCTCAACCGGAGAGAAATCTTTAGGAGAAACGCGCTCAATCCCGCTTCCAGAGGGATCTGTCCGATCATAAAAGGATTTAAGGACATGATAAGCCTCTTGGATTAGGAAACGATCCTCTCCATACCATAAATAAACGGGTGGGATTTTACCCTCCGCTACATCCTTCTTAATTTGTTCGATTTCACGCATTAAATCCACCCCCCGTTGCTATTTTAATAGAGGCCTCTAAAAAAAGCCAGATTATACGTCGCAAAATCATTGTAAAATAAAAAGCCCTCCACGATCGTCGGACCGTGAAGGGGCAAAGAAAGAGGAGGAGAAAAGAGATGTTCCTTGTTATTGTTACCCAATATTTCCTTTTTATACATAGGTAATCACAAATGGGAAAAACTATCTATTTTTTATTGAAGCATTTGATCTGCCAGGTATGATTTCTATACCTCCCTCTCTCAATAATACCCTTATGGTCCCCTGTTCATCCGTGCGATAGACTGGAATGTGACGATCTCCCCAATACTGCAAAACCTCAGGAGCAGGGTGACCAAATGTATTCTTTCCCACAGAAATTAGGACAGCGCGAGGATGTATTCCATCAAGCCAAGGCTTATCAAGCGAAAACCGACTCCCGTGGTGAGGCTCCTTGAAAACGTCCGTTTCCAAATCCACTCCCGTGGCAGCAATCTCCTCCATTTCCTCCTGTTCCATATCCGCCGTAAGGAATACATTTTGCCCTAAATAATTTAATTTCATGACCAAAGAATTGTTGTTCGGGTCCGAATGAGTGTCATGAAGTACTTGCTGGGGACCTAATACATCGAGCCATGCCCCAGAATCCAGCTCGATTCGATCTCCGGTTTGCAAAGTTTTCATCTCTTGAGAATTACTCGTCAGACCCAAAGGAAGCCCAGCTCTCCACTCTTCACTCTCTAAACGTTCACCTACATTAGGCACCCCAATCCAATCTGTGGGAATATTCTCGACCACTGCCCGAATTCCCCCAATGTGATCCTGATGTTCGTGGGTAATCAGGGCAGCATCCAAATGGTGTATTCCTATTTGCAGTAAATAAGGCAGGACAATACGCTCCCCAGCATCGAATTGATCGTTCCGAGGTCCAGCATCAAGCAATACAGCGTGTTTTTCAGGCGTACGAATTAAAATTCCATCCCCTTGTCCCACATCAATGATATCCACTTCCAAATCGTTTGGAGTATTCCATGGATTCCAAAGTAAAAAAATGATGAATATCACACATCCTAAGCGCAAAAACAAACGATTTGAATGAAATAAACCGTCCTGAGACATCTCTGCATTGAAGCCCAGCAGCCTATTACCGATGCGCGATGCTATCCTTGGAGCAATGAATTCTAAGCGTCTCTTCAAGTAGAGAAACTTTACTTTAATGAGGAAAAACACGCGTTCTTTTCCCCATACAGCAATACCAATACCTCCATACCAGATTATCCAAAAAAGCGGGCCTGGATTAATAATCCAAACATCTGCATATGGGCAGCCAGCCAGCAGCTTTAAGCCTTCGTTCGTCACTGCTAAAAGCCATAAACTGACCTGGAAAAAAGGAGCACACAGCCACCATGAAAAGGATACGATCACTCCTATTAGACCTACTTCAAGTACACTTCCCAAAACGAAAAGAATGAACACATTCGCCACCAACCCGATGAGAGACAATCGGTGAAAGGCGGCTATTAAAAGAGGCAAAGTGGCCACTTGAGCGGCAATCGTGCTCGCCAGAGGATATCGCAAGAGCGTCGGCACTCGTTCCAACGACGCTTTCCTCAAAATCCTAGGGGCTAGCACAACCATCCCCCAAGCCGCGGTAAAGGAAAGCTGAAACCCAAGATCACGAATGATCAGGGGATTCAGGATAAAAAGTCCCGCCCCAGCTAAGAACAACCAGCGCAGCGCAGCCACTCGCCCTCGGCCAAAGCGGCCTAAAAGAAGAGCAACTCCTAACACTGTGGCCCGAACAATTGGGGCATTTCCCCCACATAGGGCTGCGTAGAGGAGCAAAGCCAAAATGGAACCGATTATCCGTATCTGCTTCGGCATAAAACATAAAACCATCCACACCAAGCCCAGAACAAAAGCAACATTTGACCCAGAAGCTGCAAAAACGTGCAGTACACCCGTCACCTTGTAGCGTTCTTGAATCTCATCCGGAATACGACTTGAATCCCCAAAGAAAATCCCTTCCAGAACCCCGGTTTCTTCTGGATCCCAGGCCTCCAAGCGAGATCGCACGTTCTGGTGGATTTTCCACGTCAAGCTTGGAGTTCCAACTGAAAGAAACTTAACATCTCCTTTTGCAGTCAAGCTTCCACTAAGTCCCCTCACGCTATTGTATAAACGCAAGTCAAAAGCACCTGGAGTGCCCACCGACTTAGGCCTTTCCAAACGCCCTTGGAATTGAATATGATCCCCCGGCTGAACATCTTTCCACTCACCGGGAACCTGTCCCAATTTATTGGCATAAACGGTCAGACGGTACGTCTGGCCCGCCAATTCATGCTCTAGATCCTTAGGATTATAACCGGTCTTACTTACCTCACCGACACTCGTATCAGCATCCTCAACCAACAAAGTTCCTAAACTCTTATCAACTCCTAAGTTCCAATCCTTTAACACACCTGCGATCTCGACATTATCTAAGGTAACCGGTTCCGGCAACGTGCGCTCCGCTAAAGCTCCATACATAAATCCCAGCAAAAAACTTGCACACAGCAGAAGTATTTCAGGTCGATACACCTTGCCAAAAAAGTCACGAGGCCGCCAAAAGAGCAGACGTATCCCCAATAAAACAAGAACGCCCAATCCCCATATCCACAGCTGTTCCGCCAAAAAAGCTCCACAAAGACCTCCACTCAGAAGGGCTGCTGAACGCCCAATCCATGGATCTTTCATGGGCTTACCGTCACTTGCGAAGCCATTTTCTCATACGTCTTAGCTCCAATACCCACGACATTTTGCAGATCTTCTGCTTGAGCAAACGGTCCATGCTCTGTCCGATATTGAATAATCCGTCCTGCTAATGACGGTCCAACACCCGGGAGCTTGTCCAAATCAGCTAACCCGGCAGTATTAATATTAATCTTTCCATCAGTTGATACAGCACTAAGGCTTCCAGAGCTCATCGTTCCAACGCTAACAGTCCCAGAACCCGCTCCATTCGTTGAACCAGAATTATTTTCCGGAGCACCGCTGGCACCAGCTGACTGGTTTCCCGCAACCGGAGCCCCAGTGGAAGCGGGAAGGTTCTTATAAGGTACTGTAACCTTTTGTCCATCCTTAAGTTTTTCCGCAGGATTCATACTGTCTATATTTGCCTCCGGCAAAAGGCGAACCTGCTTTAAAGCATCATCCAAGCGAGCATCCAGTGGTAAATGGACAAGCCCGGGTGACTCGACTGCTCCCGCAACGTAAACCACAATCTCACGACTTGCAGAAGTTTTCTGAAGATATGCATTAGAACCATGTGGTAAAAAGAGCTTCCAAATGGCCAAAGCCACAAGCCCAACCAAGACAAACCACCATACGTAACGCAGCTTACGGTCCATGTACAGATACCTCCATAATTCTTCAGTAGTTCCTGGTTCTTTAGCTCTATGTTTCTTCCTCAATCTCAATATCTGACAATAAGTCGTCAGATTATCCCCCAGATGTCATACCCTCGCTAGCCAGAAAGCAATGTTATCTTGATTCGTTTCATTCCTTTTTTCTCCTGCCGCGAAGTATCGTTTATCCTGTCGGATAAGATGATTTCAAGGAACGTCAAACAAAAGCACCCCATTTAGGTCAAAAACCCACTGACGAATTGCTCAGGAAAACCCCCTTATTTAGCAACTCAAAATCGAGACGGCGTAAATGAACTATGCCGTCTCTCATAATTACGCCTAAGCAAAGCAACCATCCCAATCCCTTCGCCTCGACTAAAGCCCAGGGACGCAGGGTCATGCAGTGACGTCTCTACAGCAAACTCGCCGCCCGAGTCGCGAGATCGCTCCGTTCTCCATGAATCAAATGAACTTGACCATAAAAAGATTGTCCCTTTAGCCGGGAGGCAATATACGCTAAACCATTACTTTCTTTGTCCAGGTATGGGTGATCGATTTGATCCGTATCTCCGCAAAGAACGATTTTAGTTCCTTCCCCAGCACGAGTTATTATCGTCTTAACCTCATGAGCCGTAAGATTCTGTGCTTCATCGATAATCAGAAATTGATGAGGAATACTACGGCCCCGTATATACGTCAGAACCTCTATTTCTAATTGCTTCTTCTTAACGAGCAGGTCAATAGCGCTCTCCACGATAGACTCGCCACTTCTCTCACGATCCTTCTCTTTTCTAGATCTTAACAAATACTCGAGATTATCATAAATAGGCTGCATATATGGGCGAACTTTTTGTTCCTTTTCCCCAGGAAGGAACCCTATATCCTTACCAAAAGGAATAATAGGCCTGGCGCAAAGCATTCTCAAATATATTTCTTCATGAACTGTCTGTTCTAAACCGCTTGCTAACGCTAGAAGGGTTTTCCCTGTACCTGCCGGCCCCATCAGATTAACCAGCTTAATCTCTGGATTGTGAAGCATTTCCAAAGCCCATGATTGTTCAATATTTTTAGGCCGAATATCCCAAGAAGCTCGGCCTTGCCCCATGCAATTAATTAATTTATGCCCGTCCGGCGATGAAACAAGCGGAAGGACACAATGATCACTCAAAACAGTTTTAAAACAACCATTAGGAGTCAACGTTTCTTTCCATGGAATCACGTTATTCTGGTAAAGCTCGGCTACCTCATCGTCTTTAAGCATCAAAGTCAAGACTTCATCTTTGATCCGTGGCAGAGTAACCTTGTCGTTGTAATAATCCTCCGTCAAAATCCCTAAGGCATCTGCTTTGACACGCATTGCAATATCTTTAGTGACCAATATTACCGTACGTTCTTCTTCACGTGCAAGACTCAAAGAAACCGCCAAAATTCGATTGTCTGCCATACTCATGTCCGAATTGACAGGCAAAATTTCCTTTGAATAATGATTAAGCTCAATCCGAATTTTACCTCCATCGGGTAAATTAACCCCTTGAGAAAGCTGCCCGTTATTTCGCATTCGGTCAAGGTTTCGAATAGCCTCCCTCGCCGCTTGGCCAACATTGTCTTGAAGGCGTTTTTTACTTTCTATTTCCTCTAAAACCACAAAGGGAATAGTGACATCATTATCTTGGAACTGAAAGATTGCTTTGGGATCATGCAATAACACGCTGGAATCGAGCACATAGACTTTTTGCAAAAATAACACTTCCTTTTGCTGCTCTTTTAATATCATATTCCATAATATTCTAAATATCTTCAATGTAACATACCAAGCGCTAAACCAGTCTCACTTAAACTATATTCCATAATGAACTAACCATGACAACCTACAGATACGCAATAAAGAAAACTCGGCTTGTGCCGAGCTTGAGAAGACAGAAGCCGTTAGTTGAACTTATGCTTCCAGACGAAGACACTGTCTTCGCACGAATTAGCCTTCTTGCAGTATTCAACCGAAGGCTATACTTTCTGACTAGTATAAAAAATGCCATGCCTTTAAAAGCATGACAAAAAACGAAGAGGAAGCAGAAAAACTGCTTCCCCATCCCCAAACAAGACGGTGCACATAAAATGCGCCGTCTTCCACGCATCTTAAAAATTACCACTTAATCCTATCCTCAACCCAGGACCTCTTACTTCACTACCAAATTCACCAATTTTCCTGGGACCGTAATTACCTTGATAATTGTCTTTCCCTGCGTCCATTCAAGAACTTTTGGTTGGGAAACAACAATCTTTTCTAATTCGGCTGCGGACATTTCAGCTGCGACTTGAATCCGGTCCCGGACCTTTCCGTTCACTTGGAGAACTACCGTCACTTCATCTTGAACGAGAGCTGTTTCATCCACTTTCGGCCAGGACTGTTCATGGATACTGTCTGTATGCCCGATTTCCTGCCAAAGCTCCTCCGTAATATGCGGTGCGAAAGGTGCCAGGAGTATTAGAATGCCCTCGACAGCCTCTCTGCCAACCAAAGGATTAGCAGTCGGCTGCTCTTTATAAAGATACAGCGCGTTTACCCACTCCATGATCGTACTGATAGCAGTGTTGAAATTATAACGCGTCCCAACGTCCATTGTTACCCTCTGAATAGCCATATGGGTTTGACGTCGCATTTCCTTTCCTGCAGAGTCAAGGTTCTCCCATAACCCACCTTGTTCAGATCCAGTCGGAATGTGCTTTCTCGTTCCCTTGATAAGAAGCTCATATTGGGCAACTAAACGCCATACTCGATTAAGGAAACGGTAACAACCTTCAACCCCCTGATCACTCCACTCCAGGTCTCTTTCTGGCGGGGCTGCAAAGAGAATAAATAACCTTGCAGTGTCAGCACCATATTTTCCGATAATTACCTCGGGACTGACGATATTCCCTTTAGATTTGGACATTTTAGAGCCATCCATACAAACCATACCCTGAGTCAATAAATTTTGAAATGGTTCACTCGCTCTCAAATATCCAAAATCCCGCAAGGCTTTTGTAAAAAACCGCGCATACAAGAGGTGGAGAATCGCGTGTTCAACTCCGCCCACATATTGATCAACATTCATCCACTGATCCACAGCAGATTTGGTAAAAGGTTCTTCCGTATTGCGGGGATCTGTGTATCTCAGGAAATACCATGAAGAACATGCAAACGTATCCATAGTATCGGTTTCTCGGCGAGCAGCTCCACCGCACTTCGGACAAGTTGTTTCAGTAAACGATCGGGAGGTCGCTAAAGGATTTTCTCCAGATTTAAACACGACATCCGGAGGAAGCATAACAGGCAATTGATCTTCTGGGACGGGCACCGTACCACAAGCTTCACAATAAACCATAGGAATTGGCGCTCCCCAATAACGTTGACGAGAAATAAGCCAGTCGCGCAAACGGAAATTGACCTGGCGTTGCCCTACACCGCAACGCTCTACTTCATCCGCAATTCTTTCCCAGGCCTCATCACTGTCCAGACCATCAAATGAACCTGAATCGACCAAAATCCCTGCACTAGTATAAGCTGCTTTGAGCGGCTTGTCTTTCTCCTCGGGTAAACTCTCGAGAGGCATAATAACAGTTTTAATCTCTAAATTGTACTTCGTCGCAAATTCGAAGTCCCGCTCATCATGTGCAGGAACTCCCATAACTGCACCAGTACCATATTCAAATAGAACATAATTGGCAATCCAGATTGGCAGTCTCTTCCCGCTTAGAGGATTAAGACAGTAAGATCCAATGAACAATCCTTCTTTTTCAGCTTCTGTCGAAGTACGAGCAATTTCATTAAGTCCATTCATCTTCTGAATGAAAGCCAGTACATCTGCCTCATACTCTGTCCCGCGCACCAACTCGAGAACCAGGGGATGTTCTGGGGCTAAAACTACATAGCTTACTCCAAAAAGCGTATCCACCCGAGTAGTGTACACTGAAATTTTTTCCGGACGCTCCTCCAAAGCGAATTTAACTTCGACCCCTTCTGAACGGCCAATCCAATTACGCTGCATGGTTTTTACCTTTTCAGGCCAACCCGGTAACTCATCCAGATCTTTTAACAGAGTCTCTGCGTAATCTGTAATTTTGAAAAACCATTGTTCTAAGTTTTTCTTGGTCACAAGAGTGTCACACCGTTCACATGCTCCATCCACAACTTGTTCATTTGCTAAAACGGTACTGCAGGACGGGCACCAGTTAACTGCTGCCTTCTTCTTATAAACCAATCCATGTTTGAAGAACTCTAAAAACATCCACTGTGTCCACTTGTAATAACCTGGATGGCAAGTCGCTACTTCCCGATCCCAATCATAGGAAATTCCCATTCCCTTAAGTTGACGCTGCATATTCGCAATATTTTTCCAGGTCCAATCTGCCGGTGGCGTCTGATGCTTAATTGCCGCGTTTTCTGCAGGCAGACCGAAAGAATCCCAGCCGATTGGGTGGAGAACATTAAAGCCCTGCATCCGTTTGAAACGAGCAATAACATCTGCGATGGAATAGTTTCGCACATGTCCCATATGTAAATCCCCTGATGGATAAGGAAACATAGCCAAAGCATAGTATTTTGGCTTACTGGAATTTTCCTCAGTTTTATAGGATTTTTCCTCTATCCATTTTTTTTGCCATTTAGGTTCGATCTCTGTAAACGAATACTTCTCTTGCACTGACCTTTCCCCCTTATAATCAAGAAAAAACTCAACCTTACCTGTCTTCTCCCTATAAACTTCTATTCTCTAGACATGTATAATACTTTCTGATTAGTACCAAAAATCCCCCCGTCCCAAGGGACGAGAGGCTTGCACCAACCGCCGACTTTCTAAAGCAGGTTCCTTAGTACCGCTCCCTATCATTACCTTACTATATAGCAGCTTCAATATTTGTAGTTCACTCATTTGTTGTTTGCAAAATTTCCCCTATCGAAAAGAGATAATGACGAAATAAAATCCGTTAGCTTAAGCCGGCGAATGAAATAACCTGTGCGTCCTTCCAGAGGCGCTCCAGTTGATAGAATTCGCGCTGGTCCGAAGTCATTACATGAATCACTAAATCTCCACTGCAATCCATCAGTACCCATTTGGCGTCCGGCAATCCTTCAGTATGTAGAACCGGAATCCCGAGTTCAGGCAATTTCTCCTCCAAATGATTCGTGATAGCTTTCACCTGAGTCGTCGAATTTCCAGTCACGATTAAACAGTAGTCCGTGACCACAGAGATACTCTTCAAATTTAGTAGAGTGATGTCGCCACCTTTTTTATCTTCGACGATATTAATAACTTCTGTAAGCATTTTTTGATCAATTTCCAACAGTTAGCCTCCTTTTTAAATCATCATAAGTTAATTGTGTTAAGGGATGAATCGGATGGTTGCTCTCCTTTAAATATATCAAAGTGCCTTCAACACAGTCTAACGTGCCCCTATCTAAATCATCATACAAGGATTGTCGCAACTTGTCCACTTCTGGAAAAGTACGGTTAGGTTCTGTCAAATCAGCACTATAAATCAACATCTCTAAGCGGGACATTCCAGGTCTCCCCAAAGTATGACTAGCAATAGCTGCCAACAAGTCCCTGTCATCTATTTTAAAATAATGTTCCAGCCAATAAGCCGAAAGACGTCCATGTAAAACATACGGGTATTGTTCGTCTTCAGGGTATTCGAATAAATTCCAGAACCGAGCTAAACCTAACTGCTCTTGAGCTGGAAGCTCCTTCGATAAATCATGGGCTAATCCTGCACAACGCGCTTTAATCGGATCCACGCCATGTCGCCGTGCTAATTCCTCGGCATAATCAGCAACACCCAGCGTATGTTTCAATCTTGAAGCTGAAAGCATATGTGTTGCCAGACTCATCGCATCTTCGACCCGCAATTCCATTTTTCCCCATTCCCCCTTAAATACCCAAATCATCTATTTCTTTTTGCATTATCTTACATTCTATCAATTAAGAGCATTAACTGCAAAGATTTTTAGCTACAATAGACGTAGGGGCTTTAAAGCTGGAAAAAAGAAGGGAGACCCACAAGCTTGTCAGAGGTCTCCCTTCCAGTCCGCGGGATATTACATTTGTTTAGGTTTAGCTTCATTTACGGTTAATGGCCTTCCACCAAAATCTTTGCCATTTAACTCTTCTGCCATACGTGCTGCATCTTCTTCTCCAACCTCGATAAAGCCAAACCCCCTGGAGCGGCCTGTCTCACGATCGGTTATAATTCGGCTGCTTTCCACTCGACCATAGCCGCCAAAGAATTCCCCGAGTTCATCCGCAGTAGTATTCCACGGGAGATTTCCGACATAAAGTGTTGTCATGCTAATCTTCACCTCTTTGAATTTGATTCATTTTTAGTATGGTCAAATCCTTCAAGACTATGCGAACCAACCTTTAATTGTTTAATACCTTCTTTATTGTTTAATTCGTTTTATTAGGCATCGAATTTCAAGTATATAAATTATGTTCCTGAATAAATAACCGAACGGATTCCGGTAATAAATAGCGTATAGGTTGTCGATGCCTAACTCGAAACCGAATATCCGTGGAGGATATTGCTAAAGCAGGCACCTCCAAATAATGAATCTTCCCTATAATATCCGGGTGTTCCTCTTGAACATGCTCCAGGAAATCGCTGGCATCAAATCCTGGACGAGCAGCGCCAATAAATTCAATTAACGTCAGGATTTCCTCTGCTTCACGCCAAGAAAAAATTTCTCGGAGAGCATCCGTTCCTGTGATAAAATACAACTCATGCTCAGGCCAAGCACGGCTCAAAACACGCAAAGTTTCAACAGTGTAGGAAGGCCCTTGTCTCTCGATTTCCAAGGAAGAACAGGCAAAAGCCGGATTATCTTGAATAGCACGTTCAACCATCTCAAAACGCAGTTCCCCCGCAGAAATATCTCTGCGATTTTTATGAGGCGGTATCCCAGTAGGAATAAATAACACCTTACTCAGATTAAATTTGCTGCGCGCCATTTCTGCAGCAACTAAATGCCCATAATGAATAGGATCGAAGGTCCCACCCATAATACCTAAATGGTTCACTTTTTTATTATTACTCATTATCTTCTTCTCCATATCTAAACAGGATTTTTATTTGATTATATATAAAAAACAATAAGATTTAAATGTTATTAGTTTAATACAGGAAAAGCCTAATTCCGGGGTGAATGGTTTTTGATAATTCCACTGATATTTATTAATGCCATCCTATACCTATTAACGTGAACTACTTTAAGATTCTTGGCGACGGGCTAGAACTCAAAACCAATAAAAGGCTTTATTAAATCAGGAGTTATACAGTTCATGGGAATATATGGGCAATTCGTAACTTTAAAAGAATCCAAAAATATCTCGTAAATCTCCAAAAAGACTTGACTTTTTCGAAAGTCCCCCATAATCGCGATGGATGGCATTTTGTCATTATTCTAGCGATTCTGTGGCGCCTTTGGGTCAAAGCCAGTCAGGAGAATGAAAAACAAACTAAACTTGATCTTGCAAAACAAATGCTCTTAGAGGTGCGTCAGGCGAACAATGCCAGACTGTGGGTTGCTATGGATCGCTGGTATCTTTGCAAGAAATTCCTGAAATGGCTTATAGATGAGAGGTTTGACTGGGTTACCAAAGCTAAACGCAATACGGTGCCATGTGGGTATTTACCTTGGCAACTCGCAATTTATCAGTGCAACTACCCACAAAGGGGTCATGATTAACTCCTTTACACCTTACTGGTTGAACGCATACGAAGCTGCCAGAAGGGTTCAGTAACCTTAGAGTGTAAATTTAAAAACGGGCTAAATGGAACATCCATTTAGTCCGTTTTTAAATTTATAATCCAGCTTTACTACTAAATCCGTCACCTTCAGTGGAATCTTAGGAATCTTAGGAATCTTAGAAACCTGATAAAACCTCGTGTTCCTTATTTACCTTAAACCGCTAGTAGCGATATGTATGTAAAGGATTCGACTCAAATAGCCATTTTCATTCAATTTTAATCTTTTTTTAAAAAACTTTTCAAATTATAATGCTACAATTTACTTAGCACCAAAACGAGATGCTGACAGGTTCCAATCTCAAATTGTCTTTATTAGTCGATTTAAATAGTAATACACTCCAACAATCCGCCAATAAACGCAGCTTATTAGTTAGAAAGGCATATTCCTATGTATAAAATAAACAAACGTTTACTGTTTTTATCCACAGTTACCGTCATTTGTATTCTAACTGCAACAATTTTTCTTATTACAAATACTATGAACGCCTCTCCTAAGAGAATTCGTTCGATTAACGGTTGGATTCCTTACTGGGATCAAGCAACAGCTATTACCTCCGTTAAGAATAATCCAGAAGTATTTAATGAGATCTCACCTTTCTGGTATGATGCAACAAAGAGCGGCTATATTAAACCACTTAATAACTCAGAGGATCCTCAAATAATAAAATACGCTCAGAATAATAAATTAACTCTCACACCCTTAATTAGTAACGAATTCAGCTCAAGTTTAATATCCACCATTGTTAATGATCCTGTATTGATGCAAAATCACATCCAAAATATCGTCAACAAAGTAATAACTCAGAACTACTCAGGGATAGACCTTGATTACGAGAATGTTTTACCATCCGATAAAGAGGCTTTTACCATATTTGTTCAAAAATTAGCAAATGCCCTTCATGAAAAAAATAAGCTTCTTTATGTAACCCTGACTTCTAAGACTACAGCAACTGAACACCCTGGACAGGATTACAAGGCCATTGGTGAAGCAGCCGACAAAGTCCGTATTATGGCCTATGATTATTCTTGGTCTACGTCCAGTCCCGGTCCCATTGCCCCAGTGGATTGGGTCAATAACATAATTTCCTATACGACATCGGTTATTAATCCGAATAAAATCGAATTAGGCATTCCAGATTACGGCTATAATTGGTCGGGCTCTAAAGGTATAGGAATAGATTATTTGCAGGCTATAAATACAGCCACTCGTTATAACATCAAGGTTACCAATGATCCAAAAAGCGGTCCACATTATAGCTACTCAGATATTAAAGGCAATCATACGGTATGGTTTGAAAACAAAGCATCTATCCAACCTCTTCTCGACCTAGTAAACAAGTATAACCTAAACGGCATTTCAATTTGGAGTTTGGGGGGTGAAGATCCTAAAATCTATACAGCGATTAATGCGAAATTCCCATCCATTGTTGAAATTGCAAGATTAAATAAATAGACTTACATCATCGACCATAATATTTTCTAGGGTCTCGCTTATATGTTCTGCCTCAGAAAATTTATAAACCGTTTTTAATTCCTTTAAATTGAAATCAAAAGCAGTTTTGACCGTATTAGGTAGAAGCTGCTTTTTGTTTCTTAAATACGTACTGTTATTTTAAAAAACTTAATAAAACGGGTTAACAATATCAAACCGCCAACAATCCAGCAATAATAAGCAAAAGGCTTCATGGCTTTAATTTCTTTTCTTTTAAACCAACGCATTAAAATTGTAACCGCAATGTAGGCAAATATTCCGGCATAAGAAGAGCTAAACTCATAATGCTCCTTTCGACCCGACTTCATTAACATAGAAAGACATAATTTAAGATTAAAAGTCTTTTTCAACCAGTTAATTTGTGGGATTAATAGAAAATCGCTTTAATTGTAAATCTAAACGGTTTTGACCGAACTCAAATAGTTTTTGTTAGGGTGCCTGTACTAATAATTCACTCCTGTGACCTAGTAATATTGTATTGTTGGCAGCTTTTACTTTACTTCTAGCGTGCCGTATTAACTAACTTCTGCTTTGGCCGACGAATGCCCATGTTCTGTGGTTGTTTGCTCAACGATTGCCAATACAACTCAAGACTATAAAGAGCCCAGAGTAGACGTGCAGCGCGTTGGGAATTGGTTTGCTGCAAAAAAACTTCCAACTTTGACAAATTAAAAACCCCAGCAGTCAAATTGCCGGCATCAAAAACGATCTCCCGAACGCGATGTTGCCACTCACCAGCTATCCAGGCTGTCAATGGTACAGGAAAACCGTTTTTTGCCTGTCGACACAATTGAGGCGGTAGATATGCACGCATAGCCTGGCGGAGAAGTTCTTTAGTTCGTCCTCGTTGGATTTTTAAGCCGGTTTCCAGCCCCATAGTATACTCGACCAGCTTGTGATCCAGATAAGGCACCCGAATTTCCAAACTATGCGCCATGGTAATTTTATCGGACTTCATCAGAGTGTTTTCCGGTAACCACGACCGCATGTCAAAGCGAAGCATACTTTCTTCCTCAGCTCTCCAGGTATTTGTTAGCTCTTCAAAACCAAAGTATTGTTTGACTTTGCTCAATTGTTGTTGCAGTATATCCATGCGGTACAAACTATTTTTTTCCGCCGTATTTAACAAGCCACCGACACCGGCATAGCGCTCGGTCAAATTACGCTGATAATGCCGATCTAACTGAGGCATTAATTTTGCGGCCCCGGCCCGTAACCAGGCTGGTGTTGCCTGATAGAGACGTCGGTTAATCGGCTCCCAATAGACGGAATATCCCCCGAAAAGTTCATCTGCTCCTTCACCGGAGAAGATCACCTTTTCACCGGCTACAGTAGCAGTTTCAGACAAAAAGTACAAAGGAATCGCAGTGGGATCGGCAATTGGCTCATCAAGAGCTTGAATAATCTCCGGCAACCGTTGTTCCACTTCCGCACGCCCCACCAGTCTTTCAGAATGTTGTGTCCCTAGGATCTTCGCTACAGCTTTCGCTTGATCCAACTCAGAATAAAATCGAAAATCTTTAGTCAGCCGGGGCTGTTCAAATCCAACGGCATATGTTCTTGCCTGCTCCAATCCTGCCGCTTGGTGCATGGCCACCAAACCGGAAGAATCGAGCCCTCCACTAAAAAAATATCCTGCTCGTACTTCTTCCGGCCAGCGAATTCGCCATGACTCCCATAAATGGTGCCGGATTTCCTCAATAGCTATATCTTTATCGACCATATACTGCTCTTCAGGCATTTGCCAGTAGACTAAGCTCTGACAAACCAATCGATGTTCTTTCTCTTGGACCATCACGCAGGTTCCCGGCTCCACTTTTCGTATCCCTTGGAATATCGTAAAGGGAGCTGGTACATAGCGGGTACTCAGATATAGATCTAGTGACAATGGATCTAGCACAGGCTGTACCCCACCCTTAAGGAGAGCTTTGATTTCCGAAGCAAACTTCAATTCCCGTTGATCCGGTGATAACCAATAGTATAAAGGTTTAACGCCCAAGCGATCACGGAACAACAGCAGTCTTCTCTTACATTCATCCCAAATAGCTGCGGCAAAAACACCCCTCAAGCGGTTAGCCAGGGTAAATCCCCATTCCTCATAAAGATGGGCTAGCACATCCCCGTCACTGCCTTGATTCAGCAAGTGGCCTCGATTTGTAAGCTCATTTATTAATTCTCTATAGTTATAAATTTCACCATTAAATACTACTCGAATCAGCCCATTTTCATTAGAAAAGGGTTGATGCCCTCCGCAACTATCTACAATAGCTAAACGCCGAAAACCAAGCCCCATACCATGCTGCTCATAGTAACCTTCTTGATCCGGCCCTCTATGGGACAGGGTGGTTGTCATCTTCTCCAGTAATTCCAGCGTTCTCTCCGTTCCGCTTTCTATATGCCATTGGCCGCAAATGCCGCACATTGAATTTCCTCCTTTGTTACTGAACTTATTTTAAATTATTATTACCTTTCTTAACCAAATTGCATTAAAATTGTATTAAAATATTAGCTAAGCAGTGTGATTTTTCAAAAGGAAGTTTTTGTGAACAAATAATTATGTTAAGGTCTTGAGATTTTCTTGCTGAACAAAATATCCTATTCATAATTCACAATGTCATCCCTTCCAAGAAATTGAGCTCTCCGCTTTAGCCGAAATCATACCACGCCCCATAAAGTAACTATTGGCTTTTATCTTCGTATTAATGAACGCCTACAAAGGAGCTCGACGGGTTCTGCAAATGAATATTAAACCATAATAGAAGCGGACTGAATGAGCTCTCCATTCAGTCCGTTTTCTTAACGATGCTAGTTATAAGCTTTGGTGTCACATTTTAATTAAGTTCTACAGAATTCCTGACTAAACTTCTTTTATAGTTTTGAATTTCCGATTGTATTTTTTTGCATATGTATTTGCGGTAGATGGGGCATATCCAATAATCTTTGTTGCGGTTGGAATTGCACCTGGATCATCATATGTTATAGTCGTTTTTGCCGAGTTAAATCTAATACTTCTTAAACCTGAGCAATTGGCAAATCCCCCGTAGCCAATATTTGTTACTTCTTTTGGAATGATTATAGTCGATAGGCGTGTGCAGCGACTGAAAGCATTATTGCCAATGGTTGTTACTCCTCGCGGAATCCTTACACTAATTAGGCTTGTACAACCGCTAAAAGTCCCGTCGGTAATACTTTTTACTCCTTCAGGAATATTGATAGTAGTTAAATGTGTGCAACTACTGAACGCATCATTGCCGATAATTGTTACTCCTTTAGGAATGTTAATGGCAGTTAAGCCAGAGCAATCGTAAAAAGCCCAATCTTCGATACATGTCACTCCTCGCGGAATGATTATATGAGTTAAACCTGCACAATGGGCGAAAACCCCGTAGCTGATATAGGGTATTCCTTGGGGAATTCTAATGTTATTTAAGTTTATACACCGATCGAAAGCATCGACACCAATATATGTTACCCCTTGTGGAATGATAATACTCGTTAAGCCGGTGCAATTGTAAAAAGCTCTGTCCCCGATACCTGTTACGGGAAATCCACCTAATGTATCTGGTATTGTTACAGTTCCCCCCTTCCCCGTGTATTTTGCTATTTTGGCTTTACCAGATATTACACTGTAACTATAATCCCCCTCCTGGAGATCTTGAGTTAGTTGGACCGGTTGAACTGATAGTACTGGTCGGGCTGATAGCGCAAATTGTTCTGATTGAGGTTGGCGGCTACACCCAACCATTAAAATAGACGCCATCAGTACTACTAACATTTTTCTACAATTAAATATTCTCATATTAACTCCCATTCCCTTGCTTGAGCTCAAGAAACAAGAATGTATTCAATTAATGAACGAGAATGTCTTCATCCCCTATTGCTCGGTCTCATTTAATTCGGAACTTGTTAAATAGCCGATATTCTCCCCAACCAGATTCTGGTCTCTCTTTGTTATCGTCAGGAAAATTACAATGCTCAATATTGTTATTAAAAATATTGAACTGGTATCAATCGTTCCTAAAGAAAGTCCACCATCAGTTCGGGATTGTGAAAGAAAATCACCCAAGGATGCACCTAGAGGACGTGTTAATATATAAGCGATCCAGAATGCAAGAACTGAATTTAGCTTAAAGCGATAGAAAGCAAAGGTTACTACTCCGATCAAACCGGCAAACATAAGGGCTGATTTCCAGTAACCTAGATTAAGTTGCTCTGCTACAAAATCGCCTGCAGCAGTACCCAGTGCAAAAGTAAAGAGAATTGCTAACCAATAAAAGGCCTCTCTTTTAGTAGTGTAGATAGAATGAATTGATAGTGTCTTTTCACTGGCATACCAAGCGACAAAGGTAACGATTAGAGCTGCAGAAAATGTGATAGTTGTAATTTCTAAAGGTACACCAAAATGATCCACAAGGTTATCGGTTATCAGTGTACCGACAACACTAATTAGAACAACTGAAAGCCAGTAAATGCTTGGCACGTATTTTCTAAATTTAAACTGAAAGAACAAAGTAATCATCAAGAGGCCGCTCATTATAAAGGTTGTAATAGTTAAACCTAAATTTAGGTTTGAGTTCAGAAAATCAGCAGCTGTTTCACCGACGGTTGTTGCCAATACCTTAATGAGCCAGAAGAATACGGTAATTTCCGGAACCTTATTAAGCATCTTTCTTATTGTGTGAAAGGATTTTACTTCATTGAAATTTGTTTTATCATTGATTAATCCATGATTTTTCACAGAGAAAGTCCCCCTTTTTTGTATACATTTTCTATTTTAACCAATAATTAAGGAGATAATCCAATTGATTATCTCCTTAATTTCAGGGTACTTTTTACTATGTGTAACTAGGTCAATTCGTGCTTACCTTTTAATAATCTTGGCAACCAGGTAATAAAATAGTTTTTGGTTCACCAAGAATCATTGTAACTATGGTTACCTCGGAGGTCTCCTCCCATTTTGGAGGTCTTCAGTCGTTAACCCAAAGGTATATTGATAATGCGGAAAATCCACAATAGCTTTAAAAGTTCCACCCCACTCCAGACCGACCTGTTCTCCTAAATGTCCCATTAAGATATATAGCCTTTGATCATTTGAAATTTGGTTGTTTACAAAAGGTGCAGCGTCAAATGCTAACCCCCAATTATGATAGGCATCTCCGGCTCTGGCATTACTTACTACTGGACTTGGTAAAGTTCTACCTTGTGCATATAGCCTGCTGACTCGTCCCAACTTCTAAATCCAGTGGTAATTCGGACGTCCAAGTTATGTGCTCTGGTTAAATTCAGAAATTTACTGGCAAGAGAGGCAACGTAAGGATCAAGCGAACTTAAAGATGTAGAGCTTGGTCGGGTTTCAAACTCGTCTGCCGAGTGGGGAGCAAATAGACTTATCCGGGTTCTTGGGTTTACTACTCCTTCTTGAACAAGCGCATGATCGCGCTGGAATCTAAGTACCGTCTCTGCGGTTTTGGGGCCAAACCACCCATCAGGAGTTCCTGAATTATAGCCTAAAGAATTTAGTTTAACTTGTATCATTTTAACTCTTTGTATTAGACTAGTCCATGTGGCAGGACCCACAATACCATCCCTAACCAACTTAATATCATCTTGATAATTCTTTACTACGTCTTCAGTTTTTCGATCGAACAGATAATCTATTACAAAGTTATTATAGTTTTTACCTAAACCGTTTAAATTCATCTCAAGCCTTTTTACATACGGACCTTGAGAACCTAGTCTTAAGGTTGGTAAGTTTGCCATTTATAAAACACCTTTCTCAGAGTATTACTACTATTTTTAATACTATGCGAAAGAAGCTGAAAAGTTCAAGTTGGTAAAAGTAGAGTGCGTTTACCTTAGATGTTTAGGAATAGGGGGGGAGTTTATGTCAGGTGGAACAATTGGGATGTTACTAGCCATAACTTCGGGTTTACTATCTCTAGTTGGGCTAATCTCAATCTTTATATCGATGAATAGCCAACATAATGTTCAACGTAGCCGGGAAATTCTATGGAGTATTTTCACATTACCCTATCAAAAGGAAATATTCCTTGAAAAAGGTGCTATTGGGCAAGAGGTGTTTCGAAAATTCATTTTGTATGAGCAAATCATAAATGAAAAGAATACCTTTTTAAGGAATATTATAATTTTCGCCCAGATCACGTTGGCCTTTTGTGCGTTTATCTGGACAATTATTGCTTATAACCTTTTAGCATATACTTTTTCGCCTGTCGAGCGAAGCATTTTATTTATTGCTTTGTTCTTGGCAGACTCATTAGTTTTGTACTTTATACTAAGAATCCTTGGAGTTCTTAAAAGCATTAGTAAAGTTGGACGACTACCCACAGTTGACGAACTATTAGATGCCGACTCCTTAACCGTTGGATCAAATGTAATTACTTTAGCGGCAGTATCGTCACGCTTGAAAATTATTAATTCCAAGATTTATATTGGATTTCCCATCCCCTTCAAAAATCTTATGGTTCATATGTCAATACATCACTCATTTAGATCTTCGGAAGCTCCAATGGGTAATTATGACTTAGACCTGGCTAATCGGATAAACGAGTTTAAGAAGCTAGACCCTCATGAATTTCAACTTCTTAATGACGACTATTGTTATTATCCTATTTATGAACTAGAGGCCCTAGAAAACGTTGACCATCATGGGACTATTTTCTTTGCTAATGTTGAGTTTATAAGTAAACAAGGTTACGTATCTGTAGAGTTTTACAATAATAAAGAGGCAATCGGTCTTGGCAATGTCAATTTTGTTGTCTACCCTTATACATTTGTCGAACGTTTTATTAATAGAAAAAGTAAGTTAGATCCCTTGAGCCGATATATTAAACGTAGTGGATTAAGTTCCTTAAACTCGGATACCGAATGGATCAATACTCGTAAGAGCTTTATAACTTTATTTAACAAAGAATAAACCGAATACTTCCATAGGTTTCTAAAGAAAATTAAAGGTTCATGGTATATGATTCTTTCTGTGTCAGGTATTGTAATTGGTACCGTTTGTGGCCGTTTATTATGGAAGTTTAACAGTTTATTTCAACCAATAACTAATCTTGGACTTAAAACCTGTTTCGTATGGCGATAAACGCTTCAAAGAGTATTAAGGAAAAATAAGAAGAGTCTGATTTGTAAGCAATATTATCCCAACCTGCTCAATTTGTTGTTAATATCATTTCACTTTTTGGCTACTTCGGAGTATTCCTTGCAATGGCTATTGCTGCTATTCAAGCCACAACAAACTCAATAAAAAATAGCACTAGCGTTTTATTGAACAGCTGCTGTATTGTCATATAATCTTTAGAGTTTTATGAGGTTCGTAAGATAGAGAAAAAGCTATTGATATTAATGTCAATAGCTTAAAGGAACGTAATAAATTTGATGCAGAATACTGAACCTCATGAATCTCAGGTTGTGCTGAACCGTCTGCCGAGCGACACTTGGTCTATGGGAATTCAATCTTTCTAGTAAGAATTGTAATAACATGAGCACTTCCACAGAAACGGCAGGTTTTAGTATTTTTCTGGTTTTTAATAGATAGAGGCAAAGGTTTGTTTCCGGTAAGCTTCTTGCATTTAAAGTTCTAAATATATTTTTACATTGATTATTAATCAATTTTTAATGTTCACATGTTACAATTATTTTGGTTTTATACATAATCGTAGGAAAAACTAAAGAGAGGAAGGAATGGAAGCTTATATGAACATTTCATCAGTTTCTTCTACAGCAAGCGCTTCTTCGTCCGGTAATGACAGCGCAGTAAAACAACTACAAAATCAAATCCTAAATCTTCAGAAGCAAGTAACGGCTGAGGGACAAAGTAAGGATGATGCTAAAACAAAACAGACAAAAGTTCAAGCATTACAAGCTAAAATAGTACAAATTCAAGCTCAAATGCAACAGATCCAATCGAATAGGTCCAACCAAAATAGAAGTAGCAGTCAGACAACACAGACTAATGCAAAAGCTGATTCTGATTCTATTGTAACAAGTAAAAAAGTTGATACTCTAGCTTAACAATGCCATCAGGTGGTTATAATACACAGCTTACAGGACTCCATTTTTAACGGAGTCCTCTATTTTATATACCCATCGTTATACTTTTTGGAGTGATGGTGCGGGGTTTATATAACATGAATGTCCGCGCTGATGGGAAATGTCGAAAGAGTTCAAAAAGAGACAATCCCA
This sequence comes from Desulfosporosinus paludis, assembly GCF_045689965.1. NCBI lineage: Bacteria > Bacillati > Bacillota > Clostridia > Eubacteriales > Desulfitobacteriaceae > Desulfosporosinus > Desulfosporosinus paludis. Next base: position 3,627,687 of record NZ_CP144211.1, on the reverse strand, counting down.
ACAGAAGACGCACAGACTAGAACTAATCATCAATATTAACAAACATTAAAGAATAAAAGTATGGGGCAACTTCGGGGAAGTTGTCCCAATAAGTGTCTAATTTACATTTTGGGGATTTAGTCAAAATTACCCATGATGTTATCACAAATCTAGAGGGTAGTTACAATGAGGCAAATGTGGATATCATACTACTTTCTTTTCCTGAGAATGGGGAAACCAACTAGTATTGTTAAATAATGTCTTAGGGTAGTTATATATATAGTTTCCCTACCCCTAGAGGCTAAATTACTGATTTATCGGAGGTCTTTCTCTTTTTATGAATACATTTTGGTCAAAAAATATTTTCGGAATTGATTCATTAAAAACAATCCGCGATTTTCGCTTTAACATCAGATTTTCAGAACTGTATTTACAAGTGTTACCTATACAACGTGGTATGAAATTACTTGACTTGGGTTGTGGACCTGGTTCATTTACAAGATGTGTCTACGACTGGTTTCAAGGGGATTTACAGGTTGAAGGACTTGATTTAGACGATGGCTATATTAATTTTTGCACTGAGATAGCCGCGCGGGATCACTACAATATCGCTTACACCGTCGGTGACGCCTGTAATACTTCTTTTTCTAATGAGAGCTTTGAAATCACCACTTCATACACAGTGGCACAACATGTGGAAGATTTATCTTTTTTTAAAGAACAATATAGAATTTTGAAGCATGGAGGCTATATTGTCGTAATGGATGTTGGAGGATATAGCGAAAATATAGCTAGTCAATTAGAGGTGATTCCAATATCTCAGGAGGAATTTAACGTACTATTAGCGCTTAAAATTGTTGATGAGCAGAATAATATTATAAAAGCTAAGCGACATAATAAAAATAGAAAATCTGATTATATGACGATGAATCTCTTGAACGATATGGGTTTTACTGACATTCTCCATCAAAAGATAAAAATATTTGGTAGTCCGGATAATCCCCAATCCGATGATTTTTCGAGGCTAATAATTAACAATTTTTATTCTCATTACATTGATCTAGCAATCTCTATTCTAAACAATGATAATAATAGTGACGATATAAAACATCTTGCGAATATATATATTGATTTGGTAAACGAGAGAAAAGCAAAACGCATTGAAATGTATGAAAACAACAAAAAACTATGGGATAGTATCGAAACAGATGTAAACATTATTATTGCTAAAAAAGGTTTTATATAAGCATCAGTGTTGTGGAGTTTTTTCAAATCTATATATGTTTTTAGCGATGAAGATATTTTAAATTTGTAATAGGTTCTATTAGGAAGGCTGTTCCAACGGATGAGGGCCATGCTAAAGCGCGACGACCTGGTTAAATTCCTAGATGCTGAAGATAAAAAACTTGCAGATATAGACCACGGGGATATTCACGTTATGTACGCAGCTCTCGAACATAATTGTAATATAATTCTTACCGCCAACGTTGATGACTTTCCGAAAAGGCTAGGTAATATCGAGATCATACGTACACGGGGATATTACGAATATTTGGTTGAGAAAAATTTTTAATTAACATGTCAAGATCGTCAACGACCCCTTCAATTCCAATTGTTTTCCCGCCTTTCTATGGGCCGGGCTAGGCCCCCGGCTGGCCTCGGATTACTACCGCGCTGTGCGTAAGGGTATGGCCTTTCCTAGTGCTGCAAGCTCGTATGTGGTTATTGGGTTGTTGTAGGCTGTTAGCTCGTCAAGTGCGGCCTCGGTTAGTTCGTAAATGTATCCACCGTGACGTATTCTCGCTACCCCGTTGGCCCGCGTTATCTCGTCGTTTGTTACCCGGAAAGAGGCGCTTTTTCCATTCAAGACCAATAAAGGGGCTAATGTCCTATTTCAAGATCATAAGATAATGATTATATTTAAATAGATGGATGGTTGTTCGCTTTTAAGCGATTAACATACGCATACTATTCCCCTTTAAACCTCCTTATGCACCCCTCTTCACGAGGGGCTTCTTTTATGAAGAAATAAACTTTTGACCTAACCATTAGAGCCACTTTCCCCATTATAAGGTTTAACACACTCTTCATTAAAAGTTCATAGAATGGTAACAACTATAGTTTATGATGAGACTATAGACAATACATAAAGGTTTGCATGAACAATTTCTCAAAAAAGGATGTAGTTTATAAATGAAATTAATCATTCTTCTACTGTTGGTTGGTATTGTACCCTCCTTATCGAGAGCATTGCTTTATAGCGAATAAGAACATCATAACAACAGACAGTTATCCGCTAGGCGGTTAACATATAGACCTTTTTTTGCCTATCCTCCTATACTACCCTCCTAGTGAGGGAATTTTTTTGCGATGAAATAGCCCCCGGCATTGCCGAGGGCCTTTTCGTGTATCAGGTATGTATTTTGTAAGCCGTAGATTTCTTTGTCCGTAACTTAGTTGTAGTCGGCTTAACCGTCTTAGTCGACTTGTGAACTGTTAACTTAGTAGCTTTGCTGCTTGCCTGGTTTTGATGATGCGTGCTTTTGTTATTGTGGAAGGTTCTTGTCTGGGGAATTCTATAATTAGGAGCAGGTGTGGCACTGGCGATACTGGCTGTTCCAAGTAATAAGGTAATTGTCATAAGTGCGATTCCAGCAATTCGTTTCATTTAGCTCATCTCCTAAAGTGTGATGAGCTTATTATGTGCTGGGATTGGGTAGTTATGCATTGTATCCCATCCATATGAGTTTGATTTGATTTGCAACCACTTCTACGAGGAACGACCAGTTATACCTAAACTCTTCAGTTGATAGCACAACCCCATCATGTAAAAAATAGGCTATTTCTCGGATTTGAAAAAATTGTCCATATTACAACCAGGTGTTTCTCCTACAACTGTATAATAACCAGAACTCCGGGCAAAATGACCTTGTAATAATCAATCTTCCTGCTTGGACTTCCATCGAACGGTGGGAGTCTTTTTAATGCGCACGTTTTAAATCTTATATAGAAACCATTTGCAGGTATTCAATTCGTACTTGAGCTGAAATTGCCTCATTTGTCCATGAATCTCGCTCTGGCACTCATATACCTTCATCCGGTTACCCGCAAGTTTTTCTTCAGACATTCGGATAATCATCTCAACCTTAACGACATTTCCGTCATGCCGGAAGCGGATCGCCCGTGGCATCCCTGGAATATCGAACCAAGCAATCATTTCTATTGGGGCCATAACTATTTTCATTTAAATTCCCCTCCAAGAACTAATAATAGAATATATGTTCTGATTTTACCAAAACGATTGTTCTTGGTAAAGGATTTTTGTTTACCAAATTATTACAATATCTTATTGCTTATCTTTAAATGCCAGAGCGAGATTAACGGAGAGATGAAGCCGTTCGAGCTTAAGTATGAACTGAATACTTGTAAGTGGTTTCTTTGGACGATGTAGAATGATAGAATAGTAAGGCCCCAGCAATTAAGCTGAGGTCTTTTCCGTTCTATAATGAAAAGGAGGAGTAGTTTTGTCAATGGCATTTTCTCTAAAAATAAATGGGGGTAGTGCTGGTAGCAGATAGGTGGATGCGCCATGATAGTTCAAAACTCTGACACAGGAAAAACCGGAGCAGTTTTGGAGGCCGCTGAAAAAGAATCAAATTTTATAACCTACCAATAAAAAAGGAACCAGGAGCTGGGACAATTCGGGAGAATTGCTCATCTTCTGGTTCCTTTTTAACCCCGATTAATATTTATTTACTATTTGTCTCTCATTAAGGTTATTATTCTCTTCAGATTAACCGCAAATATTGTTGTTGCCCCTTGTAAACGCATACCAGATAGACCTGAGGCAGATGCAACATCGTACCCATGTCTATGTTTTAGTTCACTATTTTTCGCCTCTATCTTATAGCGTTCCTTGGATTCTTCTTTGAAGAACTCACTTTCTTGAAATGCAGCCTGCTCCTCATGGATATGGTGCTTAATCGTCACGGAATAAGATTTTGTTTTTGCCCCTTCTTTGTAGCATCCAGCCTTAAAAGTGCAAGTTTTACACGTTTCTACATCAAAAAAGTAGGATTCAACAGTTCCCAAACCATCTTTTGCATGCTTTTTGGAGCGAGTACTTGTTTTTTTAAAGCTCATATGTCCAGCCTTACAGACATACCTATCGGCATCTTTATTAAATTCAAAATCATTGGGATTTGTGCGGCCAGCCTTAACATGGGTTACGGTTTTGCTTAATTTAGAGACTAAGTTAATATTGTGGTTTTTAGCATAGGTAATATTCTCTTTCTCTGAATAAGCTGTATCGCCTATTATACCTCTTACTTTAATACCTGCCTGTTTGCTTTTCTCTGCTAATTCTTGGAGTTGCTTACCATCGTGTTTTTCACCGGATGTAACAACTGCAGCGGTTATGATTCTCTCTTTAGTCATTGCGATATGTGTTTTGTATCCAAAAAATGAAGTATCTGCTGTTTTATGACCAACCTTAGCATCAGTATCTTTTGACAATAGACTTAAACGCTCAATGTCATCTTCAACGAGCTCTTTTAGCATATTTAACTTTTCCCTAACAGCAGGATAGCTAGAAATGGCTTCTGTAGATTCTATTACCGCTATTAGCTTTTGGCAATAGTCCAGTTCATCTTCCAGTAATCCATTATTAACCTTAGGAGGGAATTGTTCCTTCATCGTTTCATCTATGGCATAGACTGTTTTACGCAGCCTTTTTGAATACTCAACTAGGTTTTCCCGTGGTGATTTCTGATTGTATCTAGCCTTTGTATGGGTGGAATCTACAATAATAGATTCGCTTTTTATGATTCCTTGTTCCAAGGCGATTTCCACTGTCTTATTGATTAATAGATCAAGTAAGTTTGAATCTTTTAGCCGCAACCTTCTAAATTTCGTTAATGAGCTTGCATCGATAACTTCTTCTTCTGGGGCCATACCCAAGAAATACTTAAATGACATATCGTATTTTGATCGTTCAACGACATCAACATCTGAAATGTCGAAAATACTTTTCAGCAAAAGATATTTAAACATTCTTACGGGGTCGATGGCACCACGTCCATTATTTTGGCAATAGACATTTGCTAACTCGTCATAGATAAATGTAAAGTCCACCAATTCATTCATCTGACGCAATAAGTTATCTTTTGGTACAATTAACTCATATAATTCTATGTAAGGACTCAGGACCAGGTTAGTTTGCCTTTTTATCATCGAATCACCCGCTTGTGTTAGTACTTTAATTGTATCAAAAAGAGAGCTGGAATTACTTATTTTCATAATTCCAGCTCTCTTTTATTTTTCAAATTAACTTTTTCAGCGGCCTCCAGTTTTGGTCTATTTTTTAGAAAATAACTCCTAAGGCGATAAGAATTAAAATTGCAATTGCAATAATTCCTACCCCTACGCTACGACCAACGCCGCCATATACTGGGGTAGGGCAACATGCCCCGCCATAACCCATTCCGTACATTAATATTTCCTCCTTCTAAATTAGAATACGATTCCCAATGCGATAAGCAGAAGAATAATTACAACAACGATTGCGATTCCTTCTCCAAAATGGTGTCTAGGTCTGCAATCTACATCAACACCGCCGAATGCCATTTGCGTTACCTCCTTTGCTAAGAGATAGTACATAATATGTACAATATGGTAAATATGGTACATAATTGGAAATAAAATAAGCCGATGAGAATTTGGTTTGATGATGGGTAATATCTAGTTTTTATCCCATCTATGGAAGATGTAGCATTTGGACGACTTAGGTAATAAGATATATTGCCATTTGTTAAATCACTTTCCCTTTCAACCCTCATCGACGATGGGGGCCTTTTTTGTAAGTACGTAAGCATAATTACCCTAATCTCGGGTAAAATAATCTTGCTGTGACTTACTTTTTTATATCCTCTTTATGCTTTGCTCTCATCGGAAACGGTTGGGAGTTTTTTTATGCATAAAAAGTTCAACTTCGGGCAAGCTAAGATAGCACCATCTAATTTCAGTATCGTTCCCATCAGTAATGGTGGGGGCCTATTTAGTTTTCCACTTAATAATGGAATAACACATTAAATATTAGGTAAAATGATCTTGTCGTTAACCTATTTTTTCTTCTTTTATCCTCTTTCTAACTCCCTTCAGAAATGATGAGGAGTTCTTTTTTTGTCATATACATCCGGCATAATAACCAAGAACTCGATCATAATATCTTACTGTACCTCCGCCTTTTCTTTTCACGGACTCCCCATCGGACGCAAGGTGGGGAGTTCTAATTATGTAAAATAAATAGACCTCAGCCTTCGCTAAGATCTACTTTCGGCCTCCTCAACAACCTCCTGCATCTAAAAATCCGCCAACAATTAGGGCAGATAAAGCTTATGCTAGATGTGGATATTAGCTTTACCCAGTGCTTTACTATGGTGTATTTATGACAATGAGGGCAGCGTAGAGGCATGGCGTTTATTTCGTCTAGGTTCATGGGCACCTCACGATAGTTTTGGTTAGTATTACACCTTGCGGACCTTAAAATAAGCAAAGAAAAAGCTCTCGGCAATATGGCTGAGAGCGTGAATTTATCTTATATTTTCTTACTTTCATCAAAAAACGGTATCGCCAATTACTGGGGAGCTCTTTGTTTTCCCTTGATTTTCAGCAGCATCGTCTTTTAATGCATTATAAGCCCGTTCCAACTGTGAATACTTATCTTTAAGTTCTTCTAACTCATTGGCTGAAGTTTCTGCATCTTTGTTGTTCAAAACATAAAACCTCCTTAAATATATTTACCCTAAAACAGTATTTCCGGAAATATAGGATTTGAGTTTCGCACCCTACAAAATCTCTTAAATACAATTTCCTGTTAGCCTTCATTTAAGGATATTTTGCCCATCATTAAGTTTAACTGGCCTTTTCGAGGTTCTTTAGCTGATTATTTAAAAATGAATTCTCGAAAAGCTCTTTCAAGTATTGATATTAAGGGGAATTCTTAAATTCCAAAATGTCCACAATACCAGACTTGGCGATGCCTGTGATTACGACTTGTAACAACTCATCGAATAATTCCCAGAGTCGCTCAGCCAAATTCTTCTCAAGGAGGTCATCTTTAATAGCGGCAAATAACCCATCTAAAGACTCGTAGGCGTTAACTCGCCTAAAATAGGCCAACAGACTATAGATTATATAGCAGGTTGTTACATGGGCAATTTGAGCATCAAAATCCCTCGATTGGCAAGACCCTAACTTTAAGTACTGTTTAGTTTCCTTGAAGAATACTTCTATAGTCCATCGGACGCTGTAAATCTCCATCATGCCTAGGAATCCGAGGGAAGTATCCGTTGAGAGAAACAATCGCCACTTCTTTTGATAAGGAAAACGACAGTAATAGAGTTTGACTTTGCCGATCCCTTCGTAATCAACTCTGACTTCAAAGTAACGGGTATTCCGCTTACGGCAACGGTTAATCACACTAGCTGACGACGATTTTGGACCAGACATTGACGGAGATGATTTTTAGTCATCGCCGCCAATGTCGATAGCATTTCATACCGTTTTCTATAGGGGTCCCGCCAACAATCTTATTGTAAAAACAGCTACTACAAGTGCAATATTCAAATTGTATTGTTGTATGGGCAATCCCAAATTCCTCGTAGCAGGAATGCACAACGAACATTGCTTCTTGGGGTCCCGCCAACATTTTAACGGAAATATACGTTAAGACATATATTGGAAGATGAAAGCCGGCTTTTTATGCTCACTCTCTTAATAAACATTCACACGATTGTCGATGTCAATATCGGATATATATACCCGTTGTTCTGAAGTGTTAACTTCAAAAATAGCTACCCCTAATAGGAGCTACCTCTTACGTTTAGTACTCTATTCCTTCTCGCGCCATTATGCCCTTTTTTATGGGATGTTTGCGAGCAGTTATTTCCGAGACATAATCAGCCAACTCGATCAGCTCTAATGGAGCATCCCTCCCTGTCAGAACGAGTTCCAGTTCTGGTGGCTTGATCTTAAGAATCTCGACTACTTCCTCTAGTGGAAGGAAACCGCAATTCACAGCGGCCATAATCTCGTCCATGATGATCAAATCCCATTCTCCACTCATGACAGCCTCAATAGTGTAGTTCAAACCAATCCGCATTTCGCCCTTTATTCCGCCCATCTCTTCGGCTGTCATTTCCCAGGTGAATTTATCATTCTCTTTGTTGTATTTAAAGAGTTGAAAGCGCGGTCCTAAGTCAGCGATGGTCTTCATTTCACCTGTTGACCATCCTTTTAGAAACTGAGCCATGAATACATTAAGTCCCTGTCCATATGCCCTGATACCTAACCCGACTGCCGCTGTCGTCTTTCCTTTTCCTGTACCAGTATAAATATGAATGAGCCCTTGTCGCATGCTATTTCTCCTTCATTATTAAATGTTATACGCTTCAACCATCAACCTTGTAACACTACCTAGCTCTAAGGATTCCGAACATGGCAAAATCCCTGATAAATAATATTTGATCCAACTTACTCTCCAGAAGATAGGCCATCTAGGTAATCGGGTAGGAGGCTGATCATTAATTGATCAGCCGACCTCCCACAGCACCGTACGTACCGTTCGGTATACGGCGCTTCCAAAGTTTATACATTATTTCGCAGAATAACATTCACTAAAACTAAGGTATCCGATTCGTCTGAAACGCTCATTGGATAGAGCTTTTGTCAGAATAGGGCTATGGGCAACGCGCCAATAGCCTTTTCTTGTGTTTGCCCACATCCATGCTTGTTCCTTGGTAATGCCCGCTTTCTTCAGGTTCTCAAACCTTGTTCGGGTTTTCTTCCATCGCTTCCAAGTTGCCATTCGTATGCGACTTCTCGTCCATTCATCCAGGTCCTTGAGTAGGTTCTTTGCATCGGCAGGTTTGAAGTAATTCGTCCAGCCTCGTACTACTTGATTGAGTTTAGTTCTGCGCTCTTCGATTCCCATCCCATTGCTACGCCCAGTAACTCCTCGGATTTTATCCTTAAGCTTCTGGATGCTTTTTGGGTGGATTCTCAGGCGCCCTTCTCCCCTGTAAATGTAAAAGCTATATCCCAAAAACTTGACATAGTTTACATGAGCGACCTTCGTTTTCTCCCTATTTACCTTCAGAAATAGTTTCCCTTCGATATAAGGGAGAATGTGATCAAGTGTTCGTTTTGCCGCCTTTTTACTTTTGCAGAAGATCATCATATCGTCTGCATAACGTACAAAGTGGTGTTTCCGCTTTCCCAGTTCGTGGTCACATTCGTTAAGCATTATGTTGCCAAGTAATGGGCTCAGGGGGCCTCCTTGTGGTACACCTTCTGGACTTTCTTCAAACATTCCATTGGTCATAACTCCTGCTTTCAGGAATTTGTGAATCAGCGATACGACCCGGCCATCTCTTATCGTCTCCGACAAAATTTGGATAAGCTTACTTTGGTTTACCGTATCGAAATATTGGGCCAAATCCATATCAACTACATATTTGTAACCTACTGTTATATAGGTTTGGCATCTTCTTAATGCCCCATGGGCACTACGATTCGGTCGAAATCCAAAACTATTGTCTGAAAACTGTTTCTCAAAGATGGGACTTAGAACTTGAGTTATCGCTTGTTGAATTAACCTGTCTAAGACGGTGGGTATTCCTAGTTTTCTGGTCTTTCCGTTCTCTTTGGGTATTTCTACCCTCCGTACGGGTTTTGGACGGTATTTACCATCCCGGAGAGATTGCAATAGTTCATCCTTGTGTTCTTTCAAAAAGGGTAGAAGTTCATCTACCTGCATACCATCAATTCCACCTGCGCCCTTGTTTCTTTTAACCTGCCTATAGGCCTGGTTTAGATTTTCAGTGCTAAGGATTTGCTCAAGCAACCCATTCGTCTGCTCATTTGTGTTGGTGTTGTCGGTTTCAGTCATCTTAGGTAGCTCGCACACTTCTGCATACTCTTTCTGTTCCGCAGATACCCTTTGCAGATAGTCTTCAATTCGAAGTTGTCTGTGTTTTAAATTACCACTTTCAGTAACTTTCATTGACCCACACCTCCTTTGGTTCAGCCCTTCCGTCGGTGTCTAGATCACCTCTGTACTATGGCTTCTGCTGACTCCTCACGATAAATCTTGTTTCAACCGGGTTTCTTACTCTGTTTCCACCCGTCCGTGAGGCCTCCCACGGTAAGACGATTCACTTTCATTCCATGTACCCGCAACATTTACGCTGGCGTGTCTGTGTAGCTTTTGGGCTTTAACTTGTCGTGCAGTCTTACCCCACGTTTTGCGCCTGATGCTGTTCGTGTTCCTCGGGTCAGAATTTTGCCGCCGGCTTCCTTCAGATTCCACCTCACGATGGACACCCTTGCCTTAAGCTAATGGTTGGTCGCTACATACCCCCATATCGGACTTTCACCGTCTAGTTAATCGTCATGCGTGGCGCACACGAAAAAACCTCCCGACAGTAAATGTCAAGAGGTTCCAAAATAGCACTGGCTATGTTCGGTACACACTTCACACCCCCTATACAACGTAGAGTAATGGTGTACAAATACAGGCAGGTTTCCTGGCTTAAGCGTCATCACCCTCCTAACCTTCCCGGTTCCCCAGTGGTCTTCTAGGAGGATTCTTCTTTTACAGTGGCGTGACCGCGTGGGATTTTCACCCAACTTCTCTTTTAACCGTTCGTCATTCATCATCGGAACTTGAACGGCACCTGGATTGTTTTATTAAATTACCTTTACCAATATGGAATTTTTCGTCAAAGCAATAACGTATTAACAGTTGCTCGCATGTTTGCTGCGCTTCGCTGGTATTTACCCCTAGTTTTAGTGTTCATGCCTGTGGTGAATATCAGGTGTGTGAGGATGTTTGTGAACGATTAGTTCTTGTTCATGAACATGGGAGTGGCCTCCCCATTTAGGCAATTCTTCTTTAAGATGACGATGAATATGGTGGCTATCGTGAGAATGCCTATGTTCATGTACAGTGGGTTTATGTTCGTGTAAATGATCATGATCTTCCATTAACAATAGAACTGCACCGATAGACATAATTGGAAGTGAGAGGAAAAATAACGAGGTTAGGTTTTCTTTAAATATGACCACCGATAATAGCGTTCCCACGAAAGGCGCAGCTCCAAACAAGGCACTTGCCCTTGTCGACCCCAGTTCTCTCATCGCTCGGATAAACAGAATAATGCTTAACCCATAACTGAAGCAGCCGAGTAACATGGCTTCAATAACAGAACCAATCGAAGGGAACGAATAACCCAAAACGAGGGACAAAATAAGAGAGAAAGTACCAGCGCTTAATCCTTTAATCATTACAATTGAAAGGGGGTCTTTTGCAGATACATTGCGTGTGAAATTATTATCCATTCCCCAAAGAATACAAGCACTGATAACCCCGACAGCACCGATTGACAGACCCCACTGTCCGGATGAATTCCATGATAGCAGGATAATCGCCAATGTAATCAATAGTACAGCACTCCATATACGCTTTCCAACTGCCTCTTTGAATACGACAACTGCAATTAAGGTTGTTGCTACTCCCTCAAAATTTAGTAGAAGTGAAGCCGTGGCTGCAGGTGTATTCTTAAGACTGAACATCAATACAATCGGAGCTATAATCCCTCCCACAAGTACAGCACCGGTTATCCATGGCCAATCATTTTTGGTAAGTCTTGCTTCAGCACTGAAACTGGTGTCTGAACTTTGGACGTATCTCAGTAAAAAGAGTCCTATACCACTGCCAAGATATAGAAATGATACCATTAGAGTTGGGGCTATTTCACCCAAAAGTAGTTTTGAAATTGGAGTACTGGCCCCAAATAAAGCACCAGCAACTAGGGCTTTTAGCATTGATGCAATATTTCTATTCTTCATTTTTAGTACCTCTTGTGAGGAAAGTAATTTTCTACCCATTCAGTAATTCCTTGTAAATTATACTATTTCAAAAAGATTTTTGGCTTGGCCAATAGTTAAGGGCAGGTTGTCTATATTTAAAAAACCATCCCGTGCGAGAAGTTCCGCCAAATGCGCTACCCTAGGTAAGCGCAAATCGATCTTACGAATTACCTCTTTATGTTTAAAAACCTCTGCTGTAGTGCCTCCCGAGACAATTTCCCCTTTGCTTAAAAGATACACTCTGTCAGCCAGCAAGGGGACAATATCAACATCATGGGTAGCAAAGATTAGGGTAATACCAAGATCACGGTTAATGGTATTGAGTAACCTAATAAGTTTACTAACACCACGTGGGTCCAGAGCAGCAGTAGGTTCGTCCAAAACCAAAACTTCGGGTTTCATAGCCAGTACGCTAGCCAGAGCAATTCGCTTTTTCTCACCTCCGCTTAAATTATGAGGACTTTTAGCCTCGTAACCCTGCATGCCCACAACTTCTAAAGCCCAGGCTATCGCATCTTCTAAAGCTTGACCGAAAATACGCATGTTCATCAGGCCATAGGCAATTTCCTGACGAACCGACGAATTGAAAAGTTGGTCATCAGGGTCCTGAAAAACCATACCAATGCTACGGCGAATTTCCGGTAAATTTTCTTTTTGTACAGGTAGGTTTTTTACCGTAACCGTCCCGGAGGTTGCTTGTAATAGACCATTAAAAAGTTGGAAAAGAGTTGATTTTCCTGCTCCATTCGGTCCCAGAATGGCAATTCTTTCGCCCTTCGATATATTCAGGTTGACATTCTTAAGTGCCTGGTGACCGTCATTGTAAGTATAGCTAACTCCCGAAACCTTGATAAGTTCCATGTCTGTTCCTTTCTTCTACTAAATTATTATGTTTAAAATCACTAGGAGTACCAATAAGGCGAGACCAAGCAAGCCAATCTGCCAATCAGTTGCGGATAAAGGTACAGTAAAAAAGTCAGCACCGGTACTATCTTCATTGTATCCTCTGGAAAGCATTGCTTTATAAATTCTAATACTACGATCCAATGAATTCGTTAAGACATAACCTGCCACCTTACCGATATCCCGGGCCTGATGCAGCCATGAGCTACTGTCGCCCATTCGGCTCAGCTGTGCTCGTCTCATGTTATGACTGGTTTCAGTCAAAATAAAAACATAGCGATACATCATGGCGGCAAGATCAATCATCAGATTAGGAACTTTACATAGGCGTAGGGTTTCTAGAATCTCGATCATGGGAGTGCTAAAAGAGAGAATACTACCTAACGTTACAGCAGCCATAATACGAAGTACTATAAGAAAACCTAACGTTAAGCCTTCCTGGTAGGCAGTGAGTCTAAACGGCCCAAGGGAAATAACCAATAAAGCATGACTGCCATTCGTAAAGATTAGGCTGAGGAATACCAACCAAGCTACCCCGAAAGGGATATATAGGCGGATGAACAGGTGCCGCCACGGCAGGCTCATAGTACGGAAAGAAGCCAGGGTGACCAGCCAGAGGCCGGCCACCAAATACCAATGATTGAGAAGAGTTGAGACAATGATGGCACTCAGAAATAATACGGTTTTTACCCGGCCATCCCAACGATGCAACGGACTATCAGCGGCGGTAATTTTGTCCAAGACAGCCAATTCCATAGTCATTCCACCTCTAAGGATTGTTCTTCATTCGTTGGTTTGCCGAAAAGCTTTTCCCAATGGTGACCAACGATTAAGCCAGCAAAGAAGTTGGCAACGGAAAAGGCTCCTACTTGGGCATCACCCGGTAATTCTGCGAAGGGATGATGTTCCCCTTGGGTTACCTTTGTGGCTAGATTGTTTACCAAGTCATCGGTACCACCAGCCTCCATGTCATGACTCGCCATATATTTGCCCGCCCCGAAAATGAAAAGCAATAGGACGAACATTACGGATAGCATGATTTTAGTAAATGAATCGAACCATTGAATTTGCTGGTTTGATGTCTGTTCTTTAGTGATTGACATTTAGTTTTACCTCCTGGTTGGATTTTTGGCGAAGTTTAATCCCAGGCAGCAAATCCGGTCGACGATTAACCATGACTTGAAGAACTGCTGCGGTAAAGACAGCTTCAGCTATGGCTAGAGGCAATTGGGTGGGGCCATAACCCATAAAAAAGATCATCCATTGTTTAAGCAAAGGAACATGACCGTGTAAACTAAGGGCAAGCTCAAAAGAACTCGTTAAATAGGTCAATATGTCACCAACGAAACCCGCTACCCCAGCGGCCAACCAGAGAGGACTTCGTAGGGAACGTAAAATCTTCCAACTTAAGTAACCAGAAATACCTCCCACAATTCCCATGGAAAAGGTGTTAGCACCAATGGTTGTGATACCACCATGGCCCAAAAAGATAGCCTGAAAAAAGAGAACAATAGCGGAAATTACGGCAGTTGCTAAAGGGCCGACAATAATTGCAGCTAGAGGGGTACCACAAGGATGGGAACAAGAACCTGTCACTGGCACTGGCAAGTGCATCGCCGAAATAACAAATACCGCCACACCAGTCATAGCCAAGAAAGGTTTATAGGATAAGTTTTCTTTGACCTTCTTTTTAATTTCTCTTATGCCTGGGATAATAAATGCGGTAGTGACAGCGTACCATGAACCCCAAGCTAAGGGAGATAAAATACCATCTTCAATATGCATTGCAAAAAACCTCCAATTAATTAACGATCTCGAAGTAAGAAATTATGAGAAGGACAATAAAAAAACCCTTCACCAACAGAAGGGTTAAAAGTTCAACCAGTATCAGGTAAGATTACCAAAAACACAAGTATACACCTCCCTAACATCCCGTAGGTAGTTTCGACTTCGGTATGAGCAGGTCTCCTGGCTCAAGATCATCATCAACTCACGTCTTCCCGGATAAATCCCAGTGACACTATGCGAGTTAACTCCCTTTTACAGTGGCGGGTACCGCGTCAGCTTCTACTGACTTCCCTTTTCAATTCCTTCCCTCAGGAAAGAATCACTCATCCCTTGATATTTAATTATTTTTAATTGTAACACAACTCAAGATAGTCTGTCTAGATTATTCGAAGTCCAAAATCCTCCGTGTATGGTAACTGATTTAATCTATACGTTTGCTGGTGGTGACACTCCGCTGGTACTACCCCTTATTGCACTTTTTTACATGAATCGTTGCCCAACGTGGGATTACTTTCCTGATGGAACCAAACTTCCACTTCCAGATGGGCATCAATTATCAAAACATGTCGGTTGCCTTACGATTTTCGATAACTCCTTGATCGGGAACCCAATTCATTCGAGTTCACCCCCCTCTCCTCTTGCACTGGATTTAGCAACAAAGCAACACTTTGCAAAATGTAACCTAGGAGGACTCAACAATGGATGACTACATTTTTCGGCGAGAACTTGATTTACAAACGAACCTACCTGAAATGATCGATCATATAAAAAACGATCGTCCATTCCGCAAAATGGACATGACTAAAAAGAAGGAATTGTTCGATGAGTATTACACCTTCGTCAAGAACAGTTTTCTTTCAGAAGGCCCTTCAGAAGAAGAAAAAATCAGCATCCAAAATGCCGCAATGGAAGAAATGTTAGAACGTGCTCGGCAGGAAATGAGAAAAACCATGCATTAAGAGGAGGTCTATAGACATGGATGAAGACACTTTCTGGCGGGAGTTTTATTTTGCAACAGACTTTCCAGAGATGATTGCCGAAATAAAAGCTTCTCGCCAGTTCAGGAAGAAGACTTTAAAAGAGAAATATGAACTGTACGATAGCATATATAAAATGGTCAAAAAATTTTATCTTTCAGGCTATGTCTCGGAGGAAGAACAAGAAAAGATAAACGATGCTGCGTTACAACAAATTATGGAACATGGCTTAGAGGAATTGGAAATGACTTTCCAGTAAAGAAAAAAGCAACCTTAGATTGAGGCCACTTTACACTATTTAGATTAATTCATCCAACCAATGATAATACTCATTTTCTGATTGTCCTATGCTAAACTTATTTCTTGCATCCATTAATTCAGCGTTAATTTCACATTTATCGGCATCACGAAGTAGCATTATTCGAATTGGTGCATCCACTGATTATACCCCCTGTTGTTTTATAAGCACGTATCTAATAATTGAAAAACCAGTATCACTTATCTTTCAACACGTTTTTTAAATATTCTTCCCTGTGTGACAATTTTTCACAAATATTGAGGTCCAGAAAGTGAGTTTAAAATGTACCCTATTATCTCAAGTTCTGGCCCTCTGTTCTTACATTGAAGGCTGTAATATGATTAGTTATTGATCCTAGCGCGTACACAAGCTTGACTTCAGCAGGCGATCATAATTATTACGGTAATTGATAAATAACAACGCCCCACCCAGCAAGCAATACTTACTGGGTGGGGCATTAAAGTTAAGTGAGTTGTTTGAAGTTCAATCAGGTCAGTTTTAAATGCAATGCTCAATTAACCCGTTTTTATGTGCATAGAGGGGTAGAGCTTGTACTCGTTCTAATACATGTTCAATTTGATAGATGTTTAAACCCGTCCTTCGCTTATTAAAAGATATGATTCAGAATTAAACTGATAATGCTGAGAACCAATGCACCGATGAAGGCACTAGAAAAGCCTTTGATGTAAAATCCTGGGACAAGTTTTGCTGTCAAGGCGAGCATAACTCCATTAATAACTAAGGTGAATAATCCTAATGTCAAAAGTTGCAAAGGAAAGGTAAAAAACGAAAAGATAGGCCTTATAAGAGTATTAACCATACCCCAAACGAGTGCCGCCCAAATTGCGGTCGAGAAACCCGAAAGGTAAAGTCCAGGAACAAAACGTGTCATCAAAATTAGCGATAATGCATTAATCAACAAACGAATGAGCAATCTCATCATAATCCGTGAACTCCTTTCCTACTATAATTTTTGAACGATTAGGAATACCTATTTAAAGGATTAAGGGAAACTTCAAAAGTAGCGTGTCCAACGTCAAGAAAAGTATGGCCCTTTAAGTTTATTGTTCTGAATAAAATAGGCAACTTGGTTAAAAAATACTAAATTCGCCCACCCTAGCACACTAATCACTTCAACTGGCTTTTCAAGCTCCCTTTTGCAGCATGAATTAATATAGAAATAAAGTAAACCACTACCCCGAAAAGTTTGAAATAATGAGAGCATCACGAACGATAAAGTAACTTGCTAATGAGTTTCCTTCTAGCGGATGGACTATTTGGCCATCTAATGAAAGTAATCCATGTAAATTCCCATCAGTTCTGAACAAAAACTCAATTACGTTAGAAACAGCAACTTCAAACTGTAATTTTCAAGGCCGCCTTATTTCAAACAGGCGGCCTAACTTATATGAAACTAAAGCATATTATTTAATTTATTAGGTGTTTTGTTATCCCAAAAGATTTGGCCAAAGTGTGGTTACTACCAATAAGAGTGTTAGGGTCACCATGATCACCGTTGTGCTCCATGCAACCCCATTAAAGAATTTGGAGTTTGTATAAGTTCCCATGATCCTCTTTTTATTGATGAGAACCAGCATAAACACGAGAACAAACGGTAAAAGGACACCATTGATGACCTGAGACCAAAGCATAATTAGAACTAGTGGTGCATTAGGAATAAGGATGATTAAAGCTCCCAAAATTATGATAATCGTATATAAAGTATAAAATTGCGGTGCCTCGCGGTAGGACTTATCAACGCCTGCTTCAAATCCCAGTGCTTCACACACATAATAAGCCGTCGCTAGTGGCAAAATTGTGGCTGCGAAGATGGACGCATTGAAAAGTCCGAAAGCAAATAGTACAGAAGCGTATTGACCTGCTAGGGGCCGTAAAGCAATTGCGGCATCTTTAGCATCATTGATGGAGACACCCGCTGTATGCATCGTCGCTGCAGTCGTAACAATGATAAAAATAGCCACGATATCTGTAATGAAACATCCGAAAATAACATCTAAACGTGAAAATTTATAATCTTTGACAGTAACTCCTTTCTCCACGATGGCTGACTGAATATAGAACTGCATCCACGGTGCGATGGTCGTACCGACCAAACCTACAAACATCGCAAGATATTCGGAATTTGTACTAAAGCTCGGAATAAATGTAGCTTTTGCTACTTCACCCCAATTCGGGTGAGCTAGAAAGCCAGCTAAAATATAGGTTATAAAAATTGCACTGGCGATCAGGAAAACTCTTTCTACTCGTCGGTATGTTCCTTTTACAACCAAGAGCCATACGAGGAGCGCCCCTAGAGGTACGGTGATATATTTACTGACTCCGAAGACCTCCATACTGGAAGCCACTCCGGCGAACTCAGATACTGTATTCCCTACGTCTGCTATAAGGAGTCCTATTAAAATGAAGATCGTCAATCGTACTCCAAAGTTCTCACGAATAAGATCCGCAAGACCTTTGCCCGTAACCGCCCCCATACGGGCGCTCATTTCTTGGACAACGATCAATGCTAAGGTCATTGGAATGAAAACCCAAAGGAACTTATATCCGAACTGAGCGCCTGCTACCGCGTAGGTCGTGATTCCACCGGCATCGTTATCCACATTGGCCGTGATAATCCCAGGCCCTACAATGGCCAAGAACATTAAGATAGTACGCCATGAAATTTTATTTTTCCACATGTAGTTCACTTCCTTTAACGATTTATCACGAATACGTTAGAAGGCTCGTTGTGGGCCTACTTTTTTTGTGAGAGTACATCATCTACGGTAATAATTCCTATGACTTTCCCAGATGCATCGACTACCGGAAGGGCCATTAGACTGTATTTAGAAAATAAGCGTCGAATTTGTTTCTCGTCCTCTCCAGCCTGGACGCTAATTACTTTTGTATGCATTAACTCGCCAATCTTTAAATCGGTTGAAGCGATAATAAGTTCGCGCAGCGATACGACTCCCTTTAAACGCCCTACGGAATCAACCACATAAAGATAGTAAATATAATCTGCCTCTGGGGCTATTTCTCTTAGACGTTGAATGACTCCATCAGCCGTAAGCTCTTCCGAGAACACCAAGAAATCTGTTGTCATCAGACTGCCCGCAGTTCCTTCATCATATTCCAGTAGTTCACGTAGATCAGAAGCTGCTTCATCTTCCATTAAACTTAATAGCTGATCAGAATCATTTTCCCTCATCTCAGATAACAGATCTACTGCCTCATCTTGTTCCATTTCTTCAAGAATATCGGCAGCCCGTTCCTTATCCATCTGCCTAAGAATTGATACTTGCATATCCATGTCAACTTCAGCTAATGTGTCAGCCGCTATTTCGGGATCTAAGCGCCCAAAAAGCTCCAATCGTTCTTTGTGTCCAATATTCTCCATAATCTCAGCCAAATCTGCTGGATGCATTTTGGACAACTTGTCAGCTGAGATACGTAGAGCTAAGCTTTCGCCATCACTTGTCAAAGATCGAACCATGTCCCACGTAATGAAGTTTGGTTGTAACCATTTAGCGCTTGTTTGTAATTTAACCCATCCTCTTGGGAGAAGTCTGCGTAACAAACCAACAAGGCTGACATCAATCGACACAATATGAACCCCATTGCCGTCTCCAGCTAATTTAATATCATTTACCCGTACGAGTTTTGCCCCATTCATATCGACGATTTGCCGATCCAATATTTCACTTGTATAAATCTGCTTTTTTGATACCTTTTCAAAGTGTACCTCGGAAGCAATCACCCGTAGTGCGACAACCCGTCGACTAAGCATATAAATATCTTGCCAGGGAATGACTGTGAGTTCCCCATCATGCCTGATCATCAGTCCCCGAACAACTGGGAATGGATTCTCGGAATCTACCCATACATCCCTAACTTTACCAAGTTTACGTCCACTGCGGTCAACAATAACTTTAGCAATGAGTTCACTAACAAAGAGATCTGTTAATAGTTCCATCATTAATCCCTCCAATATCTAAGTAGTTTTATGAGCGTGTCTGCGTATAGTAATGCCTTTAAACTTCGTTCAGGACCCGCGTCCATAAAACCACCTCCTTCTTAAGAGAAATTAAAGGGTTATCTCTTTTTAACCATAAGTTCCTTTGATCTAGAAAGCGAAAAATACAAAACTGCTCAGGTTAACAGTATTATATTTCCCTTCTTTTGGGATGTGAGAGTAATTAATTGGGAGAAGGTGCTGAGACGTACTTGGGCTAACCGATCAGTCTCAACAATTACTTTCAAAATTACTCTCGATCTTTTGTAATCACATAAATCAGGGTCATCATCGGTACTCAAGTCGTCTCACCTCCTTAAACGCAAAAAAACAAAGCTTTCCTAGACAACGGAAAGCTTTGTTATGCACTCATACAAAATAGAAATTCACTTTCCTCCACTCGTTTGAGCTTTGGCACTGTATAACGTAGAATAAAATTCAGCCACATTATGTAAAACCTTAATCCGGTAATACCTGTTCTACCCATTGGCGTCTCTCGACATTTCCGGGCAGTGGCCTATGTTCATACAGGAGCCTCACCTAACGAAGAAATTTAATTGTCAAGTAGGATAATAACCCAATTTACGATGTTTGTCAATAATACTTTGTCGTCCTGACTAGATTTTCTTTGGATACGCTCTATAGATTGCTGAGACGTTAAGTTTCGAGCTAACACATTTTCTACTATTAGTATTATGGGGTATACACTGTTATCACGCTTACCGTCTGTGATGGCGATACCAACTCATTGCCAGTTCCTAATATTCGTGCTACAGAAAGAGCAGCCATAATTTGTCCCTGTGGATAATAGATCTCCACTTGACTTCCTCCAGAATCAGGACTAATCCATCTGGTGTTAAATCCGGCTTTTTGTAGTTCATTCCCCACTGATTGAGAGCCATACACATTGATAGTAACGGTCTTAGGATTTGGTATTGGTGATAATCCTGTGGAAGCCCCGATAGAACCATATGGTTTTAATGTATGACTAATTTCCTCTGGATCTAGAACGTCATAATAGGCACCTGATAGATAGCCCTCTTGGTTTATCCCATCCAACGGTGTGTTCGTAATATCTATTGAGTCTTTAACGGATCCAAGTCGAATTTGCTCCATTTGTGAACCAGATACTTCTAGGCCCATTCCTATTAGCATGGGTGTAGGAATATTGGTCGCTACATCATGACGCCATGTTTCTTGAAGTTTTTCTATATTTGAAAGGCTAATACCAGAGGCTAATAGCTTTGTTTTTAGCAGATTCAAAATTTCTAGTTCGGCATCTTGGCGTTGAAAATCATTTGTTCGATAACTATTCCCAGCAATATTTTGACGAATACGTATATAGGCCAATGCCTGGTCACCATTTAACGTTTGCAAGCCAGGTTGAAAGTTTGCCTGACTATATTCAGGATCATAAAGGCGTCCAGGAATATTAACCTGTATTCCACCCACAGCGTCAATGGCATCTGCAAATCCTTTAAAACCCGTTACGACGTAGTAATCAATCTTTAAGCCCGTAAGCTTTGAAACATATTTCACGGCCTGATTTGGTCCTTCTTCCGGACTTTGTTGTAGACCTAACTCAAATGAAGATTTAATTTTAGGGATGGGCTCTTTGTAATCTGGCATAGCAACCAACGTATCACGAGGAATGGAAATCAAGCTGACCTTATGTAAATCTGGATCTATGTGAGCAACAATTAAAAGGTCTGCTTGCCCCGCTGCTGTACCTAGAGACAGGGGGGTCGCTGCATTCCGTGCATTGTTTCCAATCAATAAGACATTAATCGGTCCTTTTTTCCCGTACACGTTACCTGTAAGCGATTGTCCTACATTTACCTGTAATTGTTTTAATTCGCTTTTGGGTATTTTAGCCAATTTTATAGGATATTTTAGGCTTACCAATGTTGCAAGAATCATTACTATAAATAGAAGACTTTTAAGACTTTTAAAATGTTGATAGTATTTATTCTGTGCCATATTATCCTCACAGTAAATAATTTATTTTCTTTCATCGAACAATTCGCAATTATTTATTGCATTTCATATTAGTAGCCTTGATCTGCTCTTGCTCCTTATCATTAAGTGTAACCTTTCTAAATAAAATAAAACCGTGTAGAAAACTAATTCTACACGGCAAACCATTTTTAATGTTAATAGCTTAAATTGCTATTAAGCTTTAGCCAGTTGGCTTCTCGAATACTTAAATGCTTGTGAATATCTGCCAAAAAGTAGCGATGCTCAATCCGGCGAGCAGAGTAACCATTGCCCAACCCCATATCCTACCAAACAATTTCGTCCTGTATTTTCCCATCAATTCTTTGTTACTCGTCATCAATACCAAGAAAATAAGTAGTGGTACCGTGAGAATTCCGCCGATAACTTGTGCCGCGATGGCGATGATATTTAATGGTAAATTTGGTATCAAAATAGTGAGTGCTGCAAGGACAAGACTTCCAATATAGATTAGGTAAAATTTTGGTGCCTCCGTTATCTTGTCATTCAGACTTTTGGACCAACCAAACAATTCCGCAATGCTCCAGGAAGAGGAAAGAGAAACAGTTATCGATGCGAGGAAACCGGCATTGAATAACCCGATTCCAAAGAGGATCGCTGGCCAACGCCCTACAACCTGGTTAAGCGAGAGCCCCCATCGTCGATGAGGGCTGAAAGGGAAAGTGATTTAACAAATGGCAATATATCTTATTACCTAAGTCGTCCAAATGCTACATCTTCCATAGATGGGATGAAAAAACTAGATATTATACTTCATTAAACTAATCAAAGTTTTCATTGGTTTATGCTATTGGTAAATTGTACCACTCATGCCCTCTTGTACATATTATGTATTATCTCTTAGCAAAGGAGGTAGCGCAAATGGCATTCGGTGGTGTTGATGTAGATTGTCGTCGTGGCGAAAGATTTGAAGGAATTGCAATTGTTGTCGTAATTATTCTTCTGCTTATCGCACTGGGAATCGTATTTTAAATTAGACATTATTTTTATGGAAAGGAGGAATATATTATGTACGGATATCCTGGTCATTTTCCAAACATTTCACCAGTTGGGGCTCCACCACACATTGGACCTGTAAGACCACCTGTATGCTGTTGCCCACCTGTTGCCCCAGTTGCCACTTACGGCGCTGGTGTGGGTATTATTGCTATCGCTATTTTAATCCTTATCGCTTTAGGAGTTATCTTCTAAAAATAGATTCCTCATCTTAAAGGGGGAGCTTAAATCGCTCTCCCTTTATGGTAAATAGAATTTGCGGAGCTTACCCATGTACAATATATTTTATGTAGAAGGAGTTGGTCTTATGTTTCTCATTCCCCTTCTCCTTATAGGGACTGCTATAGCGAGATCAAGCTATTATCCATTCTCGTATTGCTATCCCTATCCGTACCCCCTTACTTTTCGATAAACTTTCAATGAAAAATGCGTTAAAAATAATGATCGGCGGTTAAGGTGCTCATTTCTTTGCAAAAAAATTCTTGCTATGGCCGGTCGGCTCACATATCTTCCTATGTACTTAGCTGCTCCCTTTGCATTATGCATACGATTCTTCGTATGAACATAGAATCCTTCTTTTTGTTGACGGTACATTTCATCAATTGGCCTCTTATTTTCTCTCGTTTTAGGAAGACTCTTCTTTAGCTTGGTATGTAAGATTTGCTGCCACCGTTTCCTTAGCATTTCATAATGAAAATAGTCAATAATTTTCCACTGCTTATCTGACAAAACACTCGCTTTTTTTGTCCAATATCTCTTGAACTTTATATCGTTCTCTTTATTATAGCCTGGTTTAATTTACCTAAGACTGAAGCTAAACAGCGGCACGCTTTACTCATCATGGGTTTAGCAGGTGTGTTAGGGCTAATTATTAATGTCCTTATTTCTCACATATACTTTAGGCCACGTCCGTTTATGGTGCTCAAAAAGAGGACAATTACTCAGCTGATTCCTCACAGTCTAGACGCCTCATTCCCAAGTGATCATACGACCGGAAGTTTTGGAGTTGCTGCCGCATCCTTGGGGAAAGCTTCAAAATGGATTACTATAAGCTTCACTCTCTTAGCTATACTCAACGGAATTGCTCGCCTATATGTTGGAGTTCATTGGTCGACCGACGTCATTGCGGGAATTGTGATCGGGACGATTTGTGGCCGCCTGCTATGGAAATTCAGTTCTATATTTCAACCTATCACTGACTTCGGTCTGCGATTATTTCATTTTGGCAGTTATGAACCTAAGCGACATTGAAAGAGTAAGTTCCCCTGAATCGTGTAACAATACTATTGAACCAATGGTGTTTGCTTTTATATTTGGTACCAGGTGGATACAAATAACACAAATGTAAATGGTGCAATATCTGCGATTCGATTTGTAATCCTTCCACCTTTTGTCCCCTCTCGCTTTATCTAAATCAATTCTTAAAAAATATTGAATATAGTCGCTGGATTCTATAACCCATATTATCAATTTATCAATGTTTACTCAAAGTATTTTCTACAGATTTGCTTAACAAATAAGCAATGGTCTGATATCCGGTAGAATTTGGATTCTGCTTATCACTAGATATAAAACGGTTTAAATTATTTTTGAATATATTGTAAGTCGGTATAAACGTTGCTCGATCATCGTTAGCCAGCACGAGTTGTGTTTTGTAAGTCCAAGTGTCGAGGTAAGACACATTGTCTGTTGTATTGACGACACTTAAAGGATTATAGTTCCCTATCATAATAATTTGAGTTGTCTTATTTAGGGTTCTGATTTTCTTTAGAATGTCTTGTAGTTCTGAAACAAAGGTGCCTTGCTCAGTTTGAAAGCTTTGATCCTTCTGGATACTTTGGGCGGACTGGATTTGTTGAAGCTCGCTGCCGCCGATCGATATAATTAAGAAATCCGCGTTTTTAATCAAGTTATCGTCTTTCCCACTCGATAGTTGATTAGCTAAATCCTGAATCTTGTATCCGTCTACCCCTAAATTATCAACTTGTAAATCCTTCGGGGTCTGGCTTTTCAATAAATCAACTAAATAACCACCAATTCCTTTACCTTTCTCATCCCCCGTGCCCTTGGCAATGGAGTCTCCCATAAGGACAATATGTAAAACATTGGAACGATTAGATAAACCACCGCTCGTGGATCTAGTTGCTTTTTGGGAAACTAACTGGTTTGTTCCCGTTGTTGGAACCGATGCAAATGATACTGCCTTTACAAAACCAACCACAAAAACAAGAAGAGAAACAAAAGTAATACATATTGAGATGTACCAGAGACTTTTTTTGTACAATGTTTTCGCCCCCTTATACAAGAATATCTCGCTTGTTGAAATATACAAAACTTACTACAAGTGCTGTTATTGTCCAAACGGCAAGTACAGTGATAGAAAACGTCATGTTCATTCCTTGGATAGATTGTAAAGAACCGGAAATATAACTCATTAAATTCAAATTAGAGGTAAACAAGTATCTCGGTAACTGCCAAGTTGCCAAATAACTTGTCAATTGTGATCCGCCGATTAAAAATGCAAGCACAATTCCTAAGGAGGCAATGGAACTTCTAACTAACACCGAAATCATTAAGGAAATGGTTCCGACTACGATGGATACATAATAGGCTAGACCAAAGGCCATAAGGATATATTCCCACTGAGCGACAAAGGTAACATGGGATGTATCAAGCTTGCCTCCAACAATTTTAAATCCGGTGGCTACTGGTTCCAACCAACCTCCATACCCGAATAAGAGTCCAGAGATCAAAATTGAGAAGATAAATGAAAAGAATAAAACTACAGTTTCAAGTCCAAGTAATGCAATATATTTGCTCAGTAATAGTTTCCATCTCGGGATTCCCTGAACCAAAAGAAACTTAATAGTCCCCTCACCCATTTCACCAGATACCAGATCAGCTGCTAATAAAATCATGAGAAGTGGTAAGAACAAAGACATTGACTGGGAGATAATTTTCGTTGTGAAATTTGCCGCTGTTAAATCCACAGTATTGATATTGTTATCTAAATAAAACTGAGATTGTTCCATTCTTACTCTCGTTTGGGCACGACGGTCTTCATCCTGATAAGGACTGTCCAGTCTTGCCTGATAGTCTAAAATTTGCTGACCAACAATACTTTTCCAATCAGTGATGGCCGTTACACCAAGTCTGTTAGCAAGTTGGATTTTAGTTCTATTCAAAGAGTCATATTGTCCATAAGCAAAGGCGGCAACCATAATGAATAGTACCGCCAAGGTTATATAGAGTCTTTTTTTACCAACTATTTTTAGAAATTCGTTTTTAACGAGTTTATACAATTTTATCACCCTCCGTTAAATCCAGGAATAAATCCTCTAATGAACTCCCTACGGCGGTACAATATGAAATAACGAGTCCTTCATTCATAAACGTACGGTTTATTTCCTCGATGGTCAGTTTACCGATAGGTGCTCTAATGATATTTTTCTTAGTCTGGGTTACATTCAGGCCTAATTTAGACTTCAGAATTTCCTTAGCCTTACCGACATCCTCAAACTGCCATTCAACGACATTGTCGCTTTGAATCTCTTCTACTTTTGCCGTCTTAATGACTTCTCCCTGTTTCACGATCGATACTGTGTCACACATAAGCTGTAACTCAGTAAGAATATGGCTTGATACAAAGACAGACATGCCTTCCTCATAAGCCAGCTTTCTCATTAGTTGCCTAAATTCGGCGATTCCAGCCGGATCAAGGCCATTTGTTGGCTCATCCAGTATAAGTAGCTTAGGGCGACTAAGTAATGCTTGAGCAATCCCCATACGTTGTCGCATTCCTAGTGAGTATGTACCAACTTTATCATTAATTCGATGTTGTAACCCCACTAATTCTAGAACTTCATAAATCCTTTTTCTCTCAACATTTTTCATGGCTGCAAATTGTTCGAGATTCTCCATTCCAGTGAAATATTTGTACATATCCGGACCTTCTATAATACAGCCAACCCTTGACAACGCTTTACTAAATTCTTTTTCTAAGGAATACCCACAAATTGTTACGCTTCCCGTGGTGGGTTTAACCAGCCCTGCTATAATTCGAATCGTAGTCGTTTTTCCCGCACCATTTGGGCCCAAAAAACCAAAAATTTCAGAAGGATTAATTGTAAGATTAATATTTTTAAGTATTTCCCTTCCTTTTAGCTTTTTAGAAATGCCTTTTAGCTCTAAAACAGGATCAACCATAGTACACCTACTCTCTTTACAAATTTGTTAAGATTGTTACTTATCTACTTAGCCGAAATATCATTGTCTGTACCACTATACTCTTAGAATCTTTATATTTCCTTAAGAATTCTTTATCAATTGCGAATAAATTTTTATAATATCTCTTTGATCTCAACCCTACCGTGATCGCTATCTGCGCATTAAACAGGCTTTTGAGGCTGGAGTAGATACTCTTGATGAATACAAGGAAAACAAGTCGCGTCTTAAAAAGAAGAAACGGACATAAAAAATCGGATTGAACAGTTAAAAACTGTTAATCCAATTTATGATTCTAATGAATTCCGCAGGCAACTCAAAAATGCTTATTCACTTCTGATTGACCCAACCGTTCCTTTGTCTGAAAAACAGCGAGCTATACGTCAGTACATAAAAAATATTGAGTTTTCACAGCAAAACAATATTCTAAGAGTCAATTACTGTATTAAGAACTAAAATAGACTGATATTAGCTTTTATATAGTGAACCATTTAGGTATTAAGGGTCCCCCATAATACCTAAATGGTTCACTTTTTGTTTTGAAAAATTGTTCATTTTCTAATGTCCCCCCATTTTTATAGATTGATCGCTTGTTATTATCATTTTGCTGCTGATCGCATTGGGTATTGTCTTTTAATAACTCACTTTCAGACAGATGAAAAATTGTAACTCAATTTTTCATCTGTCTTTCTCAAGATCAACAATCATGTTACACTAATCAGCCTTTGAAGACAGGGAGCAATATATTCAACTTGAAAGGCGTTAACCGGTTCTATTTGTAGTTGAGAGTCGGTTTTTCCAATTATCTATTAACATATTAATCGTCTCATCCACGTTTACAACTAATTTATTCAATGAACGATCATGTCACGGGTAATCCTAGCCACAGATGGAATGTCATAATTAATCAAACTGTAATCATTCCCTAATGGTATGAATTTTCCCTGGGTTACCCTTACGCCAGATGAACCAGATTCATTTGTTTTATTTAATTCTTGAACTAGTTCTTCAGCATAAACATTATCTCTTTCCTCCAAGTTTCTAATTTTATTGGAACTCTGAATTTTATTACCTTTAATATTTGTTATAGGAATGCTACCTAGTTTCCAAACTTTTAAGATTTCCTGTGCTACCCTCTCCCAACCAAATCTCATTTCAGCTAAACGCCTCCCGTTTTGGCCCATGATCCGACGAAGTTTGGGATCGGAAAGCAGAATTTTTAGTTTTTCAGCAAATTCGTTGGTATCTTCAGGCTGCTCCACGATTAGACCGTTTTCCCCGATTACAACTTCTGGATTACCTCCCCGTGCCGTCGTGAGAAAGGGCAACCCTGCAGCCATAGCCTCGTAATGAACGCGGGCCAGCGGTTCCTGCCACTGAGAAGGACACACAAAGATATCTCCTGCCCAAAACCACTGGTGAACGAGATCGGCTGATACATAACCTGTCGTGATCACAGGAAAAGAGGCTCTGTCTGCCAGGGTGCGAACATAAGCCACGTAATCGGTGACCTTATTATCGCTGTACCATGTCCCCCCCACAACGACTAAAGCTATATTGGGGTCAGATGAATACGCTTTATTTAAAGCGTGAATTAATACATCTATACCTTTTTTTGGCGTCAAACGCCCAACAAATAAAATCACGGTTTTGGATTCAAGCTTATATTTTTGCCTCAATTGATTACGAATTTGAGCGGCTGTATTAGATTTTTCCCAAGGAATAAAAGTATTTAGGTTTACTCCAGAATAGATCGTATGAACTTTCCCATCTGCTTGAGGATAGAGATTACAAATGGTATTACCCACATAGTCACTAATGGTAATAATTCGTTCTACTTCATCGATTGCAGTTAGTGCATCATTAGAATGGATTTTATCATGATTAAACATATCGTTATGCATGCTGAGAATTATACGGGAATGAGAAGCAGCTGCACGAACTAATGGGATAAGACGGGGTCGGTTAAAGACATGAATAAGATCAAAGGAGTTACATTTAAGGAAAGCAATTACCTCTTGAGCATAGATTTCGAAGACTTGTCTACCATCTATTCTTACATACCGTATATTATCTGTATACTCTTCTTGTGGTAAAGAAGGGTCAGTTGTCCCTAAGATTGTTAAATCATGCTGGGTACTTAAAATTCCGGAGACTCCCTGAATATAAGTTTGAATAGCTCCACCACGAACAGGAGGAACCGGCAATTTTTCTGTACAAATCATCAACACCTTTAATTTATGATCTGTGTTTGTTCGTAACTTCTTTTTATCTCTTCGAACCTCATACTGTATAGTGTTATTCTTGATATGAAGACCTTCTTGGAATTCACTGGGTTTCAGGTTGGAATTCTTTTTACTTTCCAAGCTTTGCAATGCGGTGTTTTCCAGATTTTCTTTCATTCTCAGCATCTCAAGAGTTTCCGTTTTAAATACAGTTTTTGGGCCATAACTGCCTGTTAGGAAGTTTCGTCTATCCTGTTGAAGCTCATTCAAAGCTAAACACTTTGTTTCTTCCAAAAGAAAGAGATGCTCATTAATGCCTTCCAAATTATTACTGATAAAATTAACGGGATCAAACAGCATCTCATTGATTTGCTTATAGAACTCATTGGGAAATGCAAGATCATTTAATAAAATTTCGTAAGTTTCTAGATCGAGCGGATTTGCTTGATGGTAGGCATCAAGCATACCATGAATCCAAGTGACATCCCATCTCCCCATGTCGTCCATCGTCCCTGAAATGAGCTTACGAAGATCACGAACCGGAAAATCATAGGCTACTCCATCTAGATCAATTACCCAAAGACCACCGGGACCAAGCTGTCCGTTCGACCATCCGAAGTCCTGATGAACAAGTCCCCAGTGCTCTTCACCCAACGAGGCCATCTGAACGTAAGATGATTGCTCAAGATGGGACAATGAATCCAGAGCCTGTCGTTCAAAGATCTCAATGGAAGAAAGAAGTGATTGACTACCTGGAATTTCATTGTAAGCTTTGGCAATATCCCGAAACCATTTAATTTTAGTAATTATTTTACGATAGTAATCAGGCCAACCATACAATCGAGAAGCTTTTTGGGAGCCGATAGGTGGAATATATCCCCTGGTATGCCTATGAAACTCTCCCAAACCGTAACACAAAGCACGAGCACCTTCTAGATCCTTACTGGCCGGACTAAGGGATTCAATCCAATCTGTGACGATCCATAACTTACCGCCCTTTTCGACATAGAGCAATCCTTCCTTAGTCTTTTTTAATTCTGGGACTCTGCCGCCTTGTTTTAAAATGTAATCTTGTGCCCCTATGCTAAAGAGGCTTCTCGTCGGTTTGCGGTGTAAAACCTTCAAACTGCGAGGTCCTTGATCGGTTTCTATTTTCCATATAACACCTCCTTTGTCAGGTTTTGATGTTATTAGTGTTTTATTACGAACATCCATATCGTAGTAACTGACGACCTTCTGCGCCAATTCGTCAATTTCGGGAGGAATGTTCATTTCCAAATCAATGTTTGAAGGGAAATCTTCAGTATCCCATGGGTGAATTGAATATTCCGCCATTTTGTCGCCTCCGCTTCAATAAATACATAACATAAACTATTCTGCTAAGGCGCTGAATGTTAGTAGTCAAATTTAACAAAATCTTTAACCTACGCTATCATGTGCGAATACAATAAATAAATCGACATTAAATGAGAGTAGGTTGACCGTTTAATGAGAATATGTGTCGTAGGTGCCGGCTATGTTGGCCTCACAACCGCAACAGCATTAGCGGATTTTGGCCATGAGGTTCAATGCGTGGATATCGATCAGGCAAAAATTGAAAGTCTTCGCCAAGGTAAGGTCCCTTTCTATGAGCAAGGACTCCAAGAATTAATGAATATCAACCACCAAAATGGTCGGCTTCATTTTTCAATTCAGGTAGAAGAGAACATTAGAGATAGTCCAATTGTACTAATTGCAGTCGACACCCCTCCCAAGGAAGATGGCAGCAGCAATCTCAGTAATATTCACAGTGTGGTGGAAACCATTGCCTCAAACATTAAGGGATACAAACTTATCATAACTAAAAGTACTGTTCCACCGGGAACCAATGCTCTACTCTACCAAATGCTATTAGATAAGGGAGTAGAAGAGGATTTATTTGATATCGTTTCTAATCCGGAATTTTTACGCGAAGGTACTGCCTTATGGGATATAAAACACCCTAATAAAATTGTATTTGGCACTAGGTCAGAGCGGCCGATTAAAATTCTTAAGAAGTTATATCAAAAGGGTAAAGCTTCCTATATCTTTACCAGCTTAACCGGAGCCGAACTAATCAAATATGCCAGTAACACCTTTCTGGCGACGAAAATATCTTTTGCAAATGAAATGGCCCGTATCTGTGATGCTTTTGAGGTCAATTATATCGATGTTGCCAAGGGATTAGGAACTGATCCGCGTATTAATAGGCATTTTCTAAATGCGGGGCTAGGGTTTGGTGGATCATGCCTGCCTAAGGATCTTTGCGCTCTTAAGGATGCAGCTATGAGGCAAAATGTGGAGACAAAGCTGCTTGATGCTGTCATGGCGATCAATGATACTCAAATTGATATCTACTTGAAAAAGCTAAGGACAGTCCTCCCGAACCTAGAAGGAAAGCAAATTACAGTTTGGGGTTTGACCTTTAAGCCGCATACAGACGATCTTCGCACCTCTCCAGCAATTGCTCTTATTAAACAACTAATCCGAAAAGGCTGTTATGTGCACACGTATGATCCGATGGTGCAACAGGAATTAGCAAACGTGTCTAACTTTAATGACCAGTATGAATCGGTTAAAAATTCGGATGCCCTGATAATTGCAACAGAATGGGAACAATTTCACGAGTGCGATTGGTCAGAAGTAAAATCGAGAATGAAAGCCTCGATTATCCTTGATGCAAGAAACTGCATCGATGAGAAAATTGTGAGAAATGAAGGATTTATTTACCTGGGGGTAGGAAAACCATGAAAATACTTGTTACCGGAGCCGCTGGTTTTATTGGTTCACAACTTTGTGAACGATTGCTCCAAATGGACGGGATTGACGTCATCGGTATCGATGGTTTGATCAATCCAACACTTAATCAAACGAAACAAAGGAATCTTAGAGTATTGCTCCAGAATCCCCGTTTTCAGCTATATCAGAGTGACCTTCGTGAAGCCGACTTAGAGAAGCTTCTGGACGGTGTTCAAGTTGTCTATCATTTAGCGGCTATGCCCGGTGTTCGTACAAGTTGGGGACCCGACTTTCAAGCCTATGTCGAGCACAATATCATAGCCACCCAGAAACTATTAGAGGCGGCGCGTAAATCTCTGCTTCAAAAATTCATCTATATTTCAACATCTTCAGTCTATGGTGAAAAAGTGGGGAAAGTAACAGAGAATGTTACTCCTGCTCCCCTTTCTCCATATGGGGTAAGTAAGCTTACAGGGGAATATTTATGCAAGGTATATCAAGCTAGTTATGGAATCCCCATCGTTATTCTTAGGTATTTCACCGTGTATGGACCAAGACAAAGATCGGACATGGCATTTCACAGATTCATCAAGGGAATACTCCATCACGAGCCGATTAAAATATTTGGGGATGGGAATCAAACACGGGATTTTACCTTTATCGGCGATTGTATAGCGGGAACTACAGCGGCGCTTCATGCCGATGGCTTGATTGGAGAAACGATCAATATTGGCGGTAGGGAGAGGGCCTCTATTCTAGAGGTTATATCAATAATAGAGGATTTACTCTGCGAAAAAGCAATTCTGGAATTTTCGGAACAACTTAAGGGAGAACCGCGGGATACTTGTGCTGATATTACTAAGGCCCAAACGCTGTTGAAATATAATCCGGCAACAACTTTGAAAGAAGGGTTAGAACAACAGATCAATGATATTCGTCTATTTGATAAGGAGTTGTTCGATCTTAATCATTTTGTTCAGCACCAATAGCGAAAGTTAGTCATATACTATATAAATTCTCCGTCAAATCCGAGGAGAAATAGTCATGAAATTTAGTTAAGAAAGGTGAAAAGATATGGACAAAGAACAATTGTTGCAACAAGTAAACGAGGCTCTGACGAATGAAAACGAAGTCAGAATAGTCAAAGTCAAGTTTCAAAATGGAGAAGTAATTAGGTTTGATTTCGAAGAGTTTAAGGTTGAAGTCAAGAATGAGAATGACGAAGACGAAGACGAAGACGAAAATGAAGACGATGGCGACGGCGACGACGATGGCGACGATGGCGACGATGACGATGACGATGACGACCAAGAAGATCACGTAGAGGCCACAAGCACAATTAGCGATCAAAGTACTTCTGAGACTCCGCAAGAGGGTGGATGGAAAGTTAACAAGTAAGGTTGAAATCTATGAACTTTTGTTTAAAGCGTTCTTCTCGATTAGGAATTAATAAGAAGAAAGATGTCTCAAACGGTTTGAGGCATCTTTCTTCTTATTAATTCCTTCACTTCTTCGGAAATGTCTCGACAAGCTCACACAAATAGTGCATTAAGTCGTCAGACAAATTATCAGTACGCAAACCGTATTCGATATTAGCTTTAATAAAGCCAAGTTTGTCACCCAGATCATAGCGATGTCCTTCAAAAGCATACGCGATAACTCCTTGTAATCTATTAAGCTCACGTAACCCGTCAGTCAGTTGTATTTCCTCGTCTTTCCCTGGAGATAGGTTTTTTAAAATACTAAAAATCTCTGGATTTAATATATAACGCCCCATGATGGCTAGTCGTGTAGTGGGGGCATCCTCCGGACTAGGTTTCTCGATTAGATCTCGAGCCCTATATAGACGCTCGCCTGCTTTCTCTCCATCGACAATACCATATTTATTGGTATCTTTCAAAGGAACCTCCTGAACCCCCACAACACTAGTACCATAACGTTCGTAAACATCAATCATTTGCTTTAGGCAAGGAACTCTGGCATGAATAACATCATCCCCAAGCAATACGGCAAAAGGTTCATTTCCAATGAACTGCCGTGCACAATAGATCGCATGACCAAGTCCACGAGCTTCTTTCTGTCGAACATAATAAACGTCAGTCATTCGTGAAATGTTTTGGACCATATGCAATAGTTCTTTTTTCTTGTTCTTTCTTAATAACGTCTCCAGTTCTAGCGAACAGTCAAAATGGTCTTCTATAGCCCGTTTACCACGACCAGTAACGATTATAATTTCATTTACTCCTGATTTTACGGCTTCTTCAACAATAAACTGAATAGTAGGTTTATCTACAATCGGTAACATTTCTTTTGGTTGAGCCTTTGTAGCCGGTAAGAAGCGCGTACCAAGACCTGCCGCTGGGATAACAGCTTTTCGGATTCTTTGCATATACCTCATCCAATCTCATAATCAATAATTTGATACAATTTATTGGTATAAGATATGCCGATAGCCCTCGGGTGTGTAAAGTATAATATCAAGACTATCCCGATGTGTCGAATGAGTCTTATGTACAAAATTCATATGACTGTATTAAATGAAGCGAGTCAGCAAAATTAACCCACCAACAATCCAGCAATAATAAGCAAACGGCTTCATGGCGCTAATTTCCTTCTTTTTAAACCAACGCATCAAAATAAAAACAGCTATGTAGGCAAATATTCCTGCAAATAAACCACCAGTAAGAGATGTAAGAAACAATCCATGTGACCCATGCTTTATTAGTTTAGGAATCTCCAGGATACTGGCCCCGGCAATAATCGGGGTAGCCAATAGCATGGAAAAACGAGCAGCCTCTTCGTGTTTAAGACCCATCCAAAAACCAGCAGTAATGCTGGCCCCAGAACGAGAAAATCCTGGAACTAAAGCAAATGATTGAAATAACCCCTAAAGCATGGTGAGGTACACACATATCTTGTACGAGGTGTAAAGCTGCACCTAGATAGAACATGCCTTTAGATAGATTTTGTTGGCACGTGGTAATAGCTTTATTGAAATAATATTGACATTCTGCATCAGCTCCGGGCCAACGCAATCCCCCCCGTTTTTCGCTGTCAAAGAAATAGTGGCAGACATTTTTCCAGCCCTGATCTGCCCAAAACAACCCTCTCTTAAGCAACTCATCATAGGGTCGAAAATAGGCTACCACCTCTTCTTTACCATCGTGTTCCAAAACATTATAAGCTTCTTGTAAACAATAACCATGCGTCGGGCTTGGAGCATCTAAAAGAATCTGAAACGGTCCTACTGGAGCCAGCAAAGCCTTAGTCACTTTATTTTAAGTTTGTTCTGATAGAATCTGCAAACTGTAAACACCCCTAACTCACATTTATTTCTTAGTAATAATCGTAACATTTATTCAATCGGCGTCGAAGTTTATAAACATTCCTTTGAGCAATATAGTCATGAATGCTCCTATCCTCAATCATTCTATAATGAGGATACTATACAAACCTTTAATTAACCTTAAGAATATATTAAAAAAGAACCAGCGATTTACAGGAATAACAATACTACTTACATCATAATGACAAAAAATGTAGAGAATATTATACTTACTAATTAGACTGGCGCTTGACAGTTAAAAAGTTGAAACCCTTGCAGTACAAGGGCTCCGAAACTTTAAAAATGCGCGTACCACCACAATTCCCTTTTCTTGGGATTGCATAATAGTTATAGTGTTTGTACTCTCTCTGGGACTTTGGCTCCCACGGCTCTAAAAGCAATATTTGCCGCACCTTGGATTTCAGTTCTTACAAGATGTTCACGATCTTTTACTTTAAGTCTTACAATGTTCACTTTCCGTAAGGTGTTAACCCTGAGCCAAGTAGAATACGAGTTTCTGAGGTGAAATAGATGCTGTAATGCAATACCAGTTACATGCATTATAATTAAATGTGACAAGTGTTACAATTTATTTTCTGTAAATATGTTGTTAAATTTAAGTAAACTAATAACAACTATACTCACAATAAAATAAAAGGACCTAGGCATTAACTTAGATCAAAATAAGCTTAAGAATCATTATTCCCAGTACTTTTGTTTAATACTATTAACGATTTTTATTTCATATGGCGGTTCGCTCTTTTCATTTTCGAACGTTTTACTATTAAAATCATCAAAACACTTTCGCCATTCTACAAGTTTTCCACAATTTCCTCCCTTTGGATTCCTTGAATAACCAAGTTAACTGAATAGAGAGATCAAAAAATATTACAAACAATAAATTCCTGTATTTCCACAAAATAAAGATTATAGCCAAGATTTTAATCTTTCTTTAATATACTAGACTAAGTTAATGGACATATTAACTTTAAAACAGATATGTTCTTGGAGGAGTTTTTCTTGGAATTAATAAATTCAAATAGAGCCGACCTAATTGGATTAACTGGCAAACAAAAATTAGCTCTCTTTTTTTCAACCCTATTTGTCTTTGCTAATATCTATAGCCCACAGCCAATCCTTCCCTCTTTGACTCGAGTTTATCATCAAACTCCTCAAACAGTTAGCTTAATTATATCTTTACCCTTAATTTTAATTGCATTGTTTTCTCTCCTATATGGATGCGTCTCAGACCGATATGGACGATGGACAGTTATGCGTTGGAGTACTGTAGGGTTAATCATTCCAACTTTATTATTAACAATAGCACCAAATTTCTACGTTCTACTCTTTTTACGCGCATTACAAGGGCTTTTATTGCCTGGATACATGACAACAGTTATTTCGTATGTCAACGATATTTTTCTCCCAACGGAACGTGGTGCAGGAATGGGAATTTTTGCAGCAGCGTCAGCAATAGCTGGACCTCTAGGGAGAATTGAAGTAGGTACGTTAAGTCAGTTCCTAGACTGGAAAGCTGGTTTCTTAAGTGCCGCTTTAGCCACATTAATAGCTTGGATTCTCATTGACAGAGTACTACCCAATGAAATAAATCAAACTGGAAACATATCTTCAGTTGTCGGTAATGTAAGTTCGAAGGAAAACTCTAAAAGAACTCTTGAATCTTTTTTGGAGCACCTTCATAATCGCCATCTGGCTGGAGCTTATCTAGTAGGAGCTACAATGCATGCCAGTTTTATAAGTGTGTTGACTTATCTGCCATTTAGACTGAGTCAAGCACCCTACAACTTAAATAACTCTCAGATAAGTCTCATCTATGTACTTTATTTACTGGGGGCTCTGATTGCTCCACGAGCCGGTCGTTTATCCGATTCTATTGGACGTCGTTTCGTTCTCGGTTTTGCTCTTACCCTGATGCTTATGGGGCTATGGATAACAACATCAGCGTCCTTAACCTTTATTCTTATTGGTATCACATTAACAATTTTAGGTCTATTTTCAGTACAATCAACAGCTACATCTTTAATTGGGGATTGGACTGTAAAAAATCGAGGAACAGCAACATCTTTATACACTTTTTTTTATTATATTGGTGCTGGAGTAGGTACTTCTATTAACGCAATTATTTGGGTTCAAGCATCCTGGATTGGTATCATAATTTTCTGTAGTTTTTCTATCCTAATAGCTCTACTATCAGTAGCTATTCTTTGTTAAACAAAGTTATTAGATTCAACTTCTAAGAGACCAAATGTCAGGGAAATAAAACCTTACCGTAAACTGTACAACTGGAATACTTCCTCTTGAGCAGCAGAATCTAACAATTCATAGAATTTATGATCCTTGCTGCGATCAAAAATCGCCATACGGGTCTCTCATAAATTTATGACAAGTTTTCCACCTAAGGCTCTATAGATTCACAAATACTTAATGGCTATGCAATGTGATAAAATTTAAATCCAAAGGATAATTCTAAGAAAAACTAAAGGTTGATAATTTATCATTACTAATGAACAAACTAAATTTACCACACAGATGTGGAGAGGACCAAAAACTTGTTGTTCGACACTTGTTTCAACGTATCACAGACTTTGGACAAAATCCTTTCGTTATGGAGGGGATAATAAGAACATTAAAAATAAATCGTAGAAAATTTAACTTAGGAGAATCGAAGTGGAAACAATTTTATCCAACCTTGCTCAATTTGTCATCAGTGTTATTTCTCTTTTTGGTTATCTAGGAGTTTTTCTGGCCATGGCCATTGAAAGTGCCTGTATTCCTTTACCCAGTGAGATCATTCTTCCTTTCACCGGCTACATGGTCTTTCTAGGTCGTTTTACTCTCTGGCAAGCAACCATAGCGGCCACTTTAGGTAACCTATTTGGGGCACTTGTTGCTTATTATATCGGACTATGGGGAGGTCGCCCGTTCATAAAGAGATTTGGACGCTATATTTTTATACACGATCGAGAATTATCCAACGCCGAAAGATTGTTCGAACGCCGCGGCGAATTAACCGTGTTTATTGGTAGACTATTACCTGTAGTACGAACGTTTATCTCTCTTCCAGCTGGAATAGCACGAATGAATGCTGTCAAAATGGCTATTTACACTGTCGCTGGAGCTCTACCCTGGTGCCTAATGCTTATTATTGTTGGCCAGAAACTAGGTGAGAATTGGAATACTCTTAAACCATTATTCCATCGGCTAGATTTATTCGTAGGCATTCTAATTTTGATGTTATTGGGTTACTGGATAAACAAAAAAAGAAAATTACTAATGTCCAAGAGTTAGTATACTATGGCTATACTACTTTAAACTGCTGTCACGACAGATCTAATTTCAGCTTTCTTTGAAAAAGAATTAAGATTTAAGAGAACTGAACTTACTTTTACTCATTTTATCTTACGGTATTATTTTCTTTACCGCCGGATATTACTTATTTGATAAAAAAGAAGTATAAATCTGTACTCTTGAGTCAGTATTTTAAAAATCTAGTTCTAAAGATTATCACGGACAAAAAAATAGAAAACTACTCAAAAGATAACGCTCATGTTCTGGATCATAAAGATCGTGGCAACAACCGTAGGCGAGACTGCTGCAGACTTCCTCAACATAAATCTGAACTTAGGTCTGACTGTCACGACCTTTGTCATGAGTGGTCTCTTGCTCATCACCCTGTTCTTTCAGTTCAGGTCAAAGAAGTACGATCCAAAGATCTATTGGCTTACCGTAGTCTTGATTAGTGTTGTCGGCACGCTGATCACCGACAACCTAACAGACAATTTTGGGGTTTCTCTGATGACAACCTCCATTATCTTCACATTCGCGTTGTTGGTGACCTTTGCGGCTTGGTATATGAGGGAAAAAACGCTGTCTATTCATTCCATTTTCACGGCCAAGCGTGAAGCATTCTACTGGTTGGCAATCCTCTTTACATTTGCCCTGGGTACAGCAGCCGGTGACCTCATAGCAGAGTACCTCAGTTTAGGTTACTGGAAGTCAGCGCTCTTATTTGCTGCTCTAATTGGAATGGTGACCATCGCCCATTATATGTTAAAGCTAAATTCTGTGCTATCCTTCTGGATCGCCTATATCTTGACCCGTCCTCTCGGGGCTTCACTCGGTGACTACCTGTCACAGCCTGGCAATCAGGACGGAATTAATTTAGGTACGGCAAGAACCAGTACGGTATTCCTCGCTATAATTTTGAGTATTGTCATCTATTTGACTAAGACGTGAATAGATGAGATCCCGCTTGAGAAGTAAAACAAAAACCTACAGCTAAACTTATTGATCTCTAGCTGTAGGTTTTTGCTTTTATGAATTTCACAGGTTACGCATTTCCTCGACTGCTGGCCGGTGAAATATATGATTAATGCCGATAATTGCAACTACCGTAGAAGTCATTGCTGCTGCCGTCAATAATATAAGGTAGCCCCAAGGTATAGAAAGAATTTCAGGTGGTGGATCAAAGACTCCTGTTAACACCTTGACCAACATTTGGGCCACCCCAAAGCCCAATACGACGCCTAAAATACTGCCTCCCGTTAAAATAACCAGACCTTCACTCCAAATAAATGCCCCAAGCTGTCTCTTCTTAGCTCCCAGAGCAGCAAGGATAGCCAAAGTACGCCGACGTTCAGCCAGACCAAGAGCTAGGATTAGACCTGTCGATGCGGCGGCTAACAAGATAGCAAATCCCAATTCCAAACGAGTAAGCCCGTGCAGATCCACTGCCGTCAAACCAGAGCTGATGGCTCGTTGGGTAGAATTAATATCAGTTACGTTTGTGCCCGCCAACGAACTAACCTCTGTTCGTACCCGCGAAGCAAGCGCCGAAGGATTACCGGTCGCCCGCATCAACACAATTTCTGCCGCGTCTGATCCGGTTTGTTGAGCAATATAGTTTTTATTCGCTACCAAAAAAGAATCTTTCGGTGCGGTAGGAAATTCTCGGACAATTCCAATAAAATGAAACGGTACCACATGATACTGATGATCCTTAACATTCTGGAGGCGAAGATTAATTATGTCACCAAGGTTAAGTTGGTAATCCTTCACCGTCTCTTCCGAGACCAAAACACCGTCCGGTTGTTTGGCTAACTCTGATAAAGTCCCCTGAGCGTTTCCTCCGACAAAGTAGGCGTTAGCAATATTGGTCACTTTACCGATAGCTTTCGGATCAATACCATACATATCCTGTAAGTCGTTACCCACATAGACCAGACGATGCTGCATGGACTGTATGGCGGCAACTCCGGGTAAGGCTTTTAATTCGTTTAATTTGGTGCTCGGTGCGGACGTTGTCAAGCCAGCGACGGTTACAT
Source organism: Desulfosporosinus paludis (assembly GCF_045689965.1). NCBI lineage: Bacteria > Bacillati > Bacillota > Clostridia > Eubacteriales > Desulfitobacteriaceae > Desulfosporosinus > Desulfosporosinus paludis. The sequence goes on along the minus strand of NZ_CP144211.1, from coordinate 3,586,908 downwards.
CAGAACCATTCGTCAATTCAGCATCCACATGAGACTGGGCATTATACGTGGTATTAAAAACAGCCGTAGATACTGCAAACGATACCGCTAACGCTACTAGGATGATACCGTGGGCAATCAATATTCTCTGACGGGATAATGAGGCAGACACTACTCCGGAAAGGTCACGGGCGATAGGGTTGAGCATCCCAGCTAGCAGTTTGCGTCCTCTGACCAGCCACCCTTCCAGGAAGCGAGTAGAAAACAAAACTGCACCGATCCAAAGACACAACGGAGCGATAAACGCTTCATAATGCACTGAAGTTGTAGTTATTCCTTCCGGTGCCAGAACGACCTGATAACCAGTACTGGCCGTTCGCCAAAACTCAACACCAGAGATAACCAGCAAAATAATATCCAGATAGACTCGCTGCCAAAGAGCTTTGCTCCCACGGCCCACTGTCGCTTGTGCAGAGGCCACTGAGGAATGGTGTGTCTGTACCCAAGCAGGATACACAATAGCAGTGATGGCTAACATGAAGCCAATTAGGGACGCACTCATTGTCCAAAACATTGCACTTCTGCCTATTAGCTCATTTCCCGGTAAGAACGTCCGTTCAATCCCAAGAGACAAGGCATTCCCGATCACTACACCTCCTATAGCCACAATCAGAGCCTCGATAGCCTCCAATCCTAATATTGTCCGCACAGAGGCTCCTCTAATCCGCAGCAAGGCTTGTTCCTTGCGTCGCCGATTAGTTCCTGACGCCGCAATTGCCAGGGTAAGCAGGACAGCCAGAATGGCACCCGGCAAACCTAAAAACAAAAAGAGTACTTTGCCATAAGAGGCATCAGCTTGAACACTTCCTAAACGAGTTGCCAGAATATCTCCAACTATCCCTCGGCCGGCAATCCGTGCCTCCAGATTGTTCGCCAACTGTTGTACAAATTGATGGGCGGCAGTGGGATCAGTTGGTAAATCATGTCCGATTCGGACATGAAATTGGGTGTGCATAGAATCAGGCCGCACCACGGCTTGGGGGCCAAAAATCTGTTGCCACTGGGCTTCGGGGAGCAACAGTACATTATCCGGGGGAGCCTGTGGTGCTGCTCCGGGTGGTAACCCAATGGCTTGAAAGAGAGAGTCTGCGTTGGTAAGATCCACAACGCCGTCCACCGTTACTTCACAAGGGGGTAACCCGACCCTTTCAATTGTCACCCGATCACCCGGCTTGACATGCAGGTTCGCTGCTGTTTGCTGAGCAACAAGCACACCCTGTCCCGCCCCAACGAGTTGCCGAAATTCTAAGGGAAACTTTGCCAAATAGTTTGTACTAATACCCAGTACTTTCCCTGGTCCCGTTGTTTGAACTGACCCACCAGTATTGGCAATCAACCCTTTGATATCAGCATATCCTACTTGTTCTAAAGCAGTGTAGGGTGTTACCTTACTGATCGCCTCTTTAACAGTATTGGCATCTGAAAGATGGGAAAGTTGAATTTGCCAGTCCACGGGAACCTCTTGGATAGCACTTTTGGTCATCGAAGCACCGGCCGAAGCAATAAAGGCTCCCAGACATGCCAGTAAAGTGACGGTGAGCGCCACACCAGTGATGGCTCCTATCAAGCGTCCTATGCGATAAGTTAAAATCCCCTTTAGCCATGTTATTAACATCCTGCTACCTCCATGACACCATGATGCATCTGCCAAGTTGTCTTCATCCGCTCGGCGATGGCCTGATCATGAGTCGCTACGACCAACGCTGTATCAAATCCTTCCAGCGAGTCAAGCAGCACATCGAACAAATGTTGAGCCGTAGGATGATCCAGCTGACCTGTTGGTTCGTCTGCAAGAATGAGCTGTGGCCGACAGGCTAAAGCCCGAGCCACCGCCACTCGCTGGGCCTGACCACCGGAAAGCTCCTCGGGCAGCTTATTGGCAATGTTATTTAGTCTCATCCTGTTCAGAGTTTCCAAAGCAGTCTTTCGGGCTTTGGTTACTTCTACATGCCCCAGAAGCAGTGGCAGTTCAACATTTTCGACCACTGTCAGGGGCGGCAGTAAACTCTGCATCTGAAAAATGAAACAGATTTTCTGGGGACGAAGGGTTTCGCAAGTCCCCAGTCCTGGCCAGGAAATAGTACCCGAGGTGGGTTGATCCAATCCTCCCATAAGATGCAGCAAGGTGGACTTACCGCTGCCAGAGGGACCGACCAAGGCGATTCGATCCCCCGGTTTTACTGAACAGGTTGCAGACACCAACGCAATCTCCTGTACTTCTCCACGTGTATAAATCTTGCCGACGTTTTGCGCTTCAGCGAGTAGCTCAGGCATACTTAACAATCCTCCCGTCAACCACTCTGAGAATACGATCAGCGTGAGCTGCTAGGGCTTCACTGTGGGTTGCTATGATGGCAGCACCACCACTTTTTCGATAACTTTCGAACAGGTCCAGAATCATTTTTTCTGTCTCTGCATCAACTTCTCCGGTCGGTTCATCAGCCATGAGTACTTTGGGGTCGTTAGCAAGAGCCACCGCAAGTGCAGCTCGAGCTGTTTCCCCGCCTGAAATCCGGGTAGGACGAGCCTGCCGACGTTCATATAAACCGACTAAATTCAGCAGCATTGTCAGACGTTGTTCATCTACTTTATGTCCGAATTGCATTTGCAAATAAATATTATCTTCCACAGACAGGTGATTGAATAAATTTCCTGACTGAAGTACGATTCCTATCTCTTGGGCACGAATTGCTGCACGTTCCGCTTCTGGTCTTCTCGTAAAACGTTTGCTCAACAACTCCACATATCCGCCGTCCGGTTCATCCAACCCGGCCAGACAGGCCAATAAGGTCGATTTTCCACTTCCTGAAGGTCCCATTACGGCCACAATTTCTCCTGAATCCACATAGAAATTCACCCCGCGCAAGGCTAAGGTTTCCTCATCTCCGGTATGATAAAAACGATAGAGATCAAACGCTTCAAGGACGCGCATATTTACCTCCATTTAAAGCTGGCAGACATCCGATTCCACTGATCCACGTTATCAGCTCCCAGTGGGGCCCAAAGTGTCAAAGCCGCCAGCTCTCCATTTTTATAAAACAGATAATGACTGTTCTCCAACCGCACCTGCTTACCCGTTACCGGATCGGGGGCTGAATTCGAGTTATAGGTAATCAAGATTGCCGAGCCGCCTGGCAAATTGACTTGCTTCACATTATTAATGGTGATAGCCCTTCCTGTTTTCTTTAACTCCGCCACCTGATTGTTACCCACACTTACGACAGTTGGTTGGGAAGATTGTTGGGTAACGGTAACCTGCACACCATTTAATTTATCCTGAAATAGGACATCACGATCCTTGGTCGTGCGTCCCCATCCTTCCGGCACGACAAGTTCATACCCATCTGATGAGGAAGTATAGGTTACAAACGCTTGAGTATCCGGTATATCGCCCGTTGGATTTTTTTCCGGTACCACAGGTTTTTCTGGGCTTGATCCCGTCCCAACAACCGTTTGAGGCTGCTGCGTTGTACTGGTTTTATTTGAAGAAGACGTGATATTTGGGGGCGTATTTGGGGAAGGAGAACTGTTTGTTCCGCAACCACCGAGTAAAGCTGTGGACGAAATCATAGAGACAAGAATTAACAACGGTATTACTTTAGACATTTATGTACCTCCTTGCTTCTCGATAATGTTTCCCATTGTCCAGCCGTTTCTGGCTTAGAAATAATGTAATCAGGTGCATCATCTCCTTTCCAGTTCAATTTAACACAACTGGATTAAAGCAAGATGAACGAATGATTTAAACTAAATAAATAAAACCAGGCGAAATTCGCCTGGTTAGATCAACGTTAATCCAAGTATGATGTTAAAGCCCATATACCATATTAAATGATGTGGTGAATCAATATACCTGAAGACATAAAGAGCTCCTTTCCGAGCTTGGATTATGCAAAAAGGAATTTTTATATTCAGAGTTATTATAAATTATAGTAAAATGAGAAACAGCTTAAACTTCGATAACATTGTTGTATGGGAGTTCCACGCAAAACCGGGCCCCATGCAGTTCTAAGTTTTCCGCCCAAATTCTTCCTCCATGAGCGTGAACAATTCTCTTTGCAATACTCAGCCCAAGACCATGTCCCGGTATTTTACGCGAACGAGCCTCATCAACCCGGTAGAAACGGTCAAAAATCAACTCCAGAGCATCGGGTGGAAAGCCAGGCCCATTATCCTCGATAATAATCCTTACTTTATCCTCGACTTTCTGTAAAAATATCCGGATTATCCCGCCTGACGGCACATATTTTCCAGCATTTTCTAGTATTATTCTAATGAGCTGTTTAAGGTAGAGAGCATCTCCCTTTAACTCGATATCTGGAAGTAGATCATATTTAACCACGAACGAGCACAGAAAGGGCAAATCCCTAGCGCTTTCAATAATGAGCTCGCTCAAATTAAGAGAAACCAAGGTTAAATGCAACTCCTCCCGAGCCAAGGTCAATAGATTTTCTACTAATTTCGTCATCATCTTTGTTTCTTCAATCATAGCTGTTGCTGAGTCACGCACAATGGCAGGATCTTCAGCTCCCCAGCGTTGCAAAATATCTGCATGCCCGCGAATAACCATCAACGGGGTTCGAAGTTCATGGGAAGCGTTTGCCACAAATTGCTTTTGCTGCTGAAAAGAAGTTTCCAACCTCTGCAACATGTGATTGAAATTTTGGCCTATTAGATCGAGTTCATCCCCATTTCCCCGCAGGGGAAGACGTCGGTTAAGATCATTGGCTGTTAACAGGGAAATTTCCCGATTCAACTCTTCTAAAGGCGCAAGTACTTTCCGAGATAAAATTAATCCTCCGATAGAAGCCAACAGCGAAGCTGAGCCACCCAACCATAGTAACTGGCGTAAGAGCACGGTTTGGGCAAGCTCCACGTCTTCCAAATCTGCCGCGCCTTGAAGCGTGCCAATTTGTTTCCCACCAGACATGATCGGACGGGCCATATAATAGACATCCTTGCCATTAAAGTTGCAGATTTCAGGGCCTGCCTGTTGTTCGATTGGAAGCAAAACGCTTACATTGCCTTCCTTTTGTATTACCTTCCCTTGCAAGGAAGCTAATTGTATTGTCACACCCTTGGGTACATTATCTTTCAAGGCCTCCGGATCACGAATATCCATACCCTGCCCTTCCATCTGATCATCCAGCGAGCCAAGGACGCGAGTGACTGTACTCTCAAGGACTTGTTGTTTTTCTTTATGTAAGTCTTGGCTATTACCCCAATACGTGATAGCCGAAAGAATGAGCACCGTCAAAAGAAGTAGCAGAATATACCAAAGAGTAATTTTCCAGGCTAAACCCCATTTAAGCTTTGGGAAGCGGAATTTCCCAATTAGCTTAGTCTTCGGCGCGCAAGACATAGCCGACTCCCCTCACTGTATGGAAATAATGCACTTGAAAGCGATCATCAATCTTGCCGCGTAAAAAACGAACGTAAACGTCTACAGCATTTGATTCCCCATAATAATCGTAACCCCAGACATTTTCCAGAATATGCTCCCTCGATAGAACACGGTTCGGATGCTCCAAAAACAACGTCAATAATTCAAATTCCTTTTTCGTTAAACTTACTTCCTCACCTCCAAAATAGACTTGATATGCTTGAGTATTAAGTTCAAGTTCTCGGAACTTTAAGTGTCCTGAATTTTTAACTGGAGGGTTTTTACGCCGTAATACCGCGCGAATCCGAGCCATTAATTCATCCATAGCAAAAGGTTTTGTCAAATAATCATCCGCACCAAGATCCAAGCCAAAGACTTTATCCTGAACTTCATCTTTGGCGGTCAGGAGCAGAATCGGGATATCCTTACGCGTCCGGATTTGTTTACAAATTTCATAACCATTGAGAAAAGGCAGCATAAGATCTAAAAGAATCACATCCCACTCCCGCGTTAAGGCCAAATCTAGTCCCGTCCTACCATCAGCGGCAAGCGCAACTCGATGTCCTTGATGTTCTAATTCCAAGACTATGACTTTAGCAATAGCACGGTCGTCTTCAATCAATAATATATTGAGAGCTGTTTCTATCATCTTCACATAACCCCTCCTTCGTATACTATTTCGATTGCAAATGTTGTCCTTAACTCTCAACCTGGAACTTTTTCTCAAGCATTCTTATTTTATCTTAATCTTCCAAACCCGCTTATAATTTACTATTAATAGGCCTGGACTTCTTAATGTAATAATGTTCCTCTGGCCAAGGGTTCCAGAGCACACGACGATGCGGCTCTGAAAACCCCCAGCGTACTGAGTTAAACTAGACGGTCAATCTTGTTTCCTAGATATGTTGGATTTTGACTTTTTGTCGCTTTGGCTGATGAAGACTGAGCTTCAGATATCCTCTCACTCATGCTTTCCTTCGCTTCTTCGCTCGTGCCCGTTCTTGCCGTGACATTTTGGTTCACCAATGTCATTTTAGGTAACATACTGGTACTTCCGATCGATGCAATCATGTAATTCATCTCCTTTCTAAGCTAATCTTAATGCTTTAACATTAAAGGAGGATTAAACTAACATTAAAGTCAGCGAAGGAAGTTCTTGCTGGCTCTATAACTCTTAGGACTGGAGTGGTTGTACCTCTACTAAAGTGGATGTTCCTTGCTTTGTGAGTTGAATGAGCTCAGCGCCATCATCAGAGATGTAATTCTCATCCCCGTGTAATTTAACCTCTGTCAGACGGCCCGCTGTATCAATATAGGCTTTCTGCTGATCATAAACGATCACTTGTCCTTTAGCACCAATCAGCGTACACGAGCTGTTGTTAAATGGAATCGCACCTTCCCACTCAGTCGTCAGTGAAGAGTTATTCGTCATGTGGATAAGGTCAGGTGTTGTTTCAATTTTTATGAGTTCGTTATTTTGTACCTCCCCAATATACACTTTTCCATCTTTAATACCTAATATTCCATCATTACTATTCCTGGAAATTATTTGACGCTTTGCGCCATCTAGAGCGATGATCCGATGGATACCACCTTCTTTACTGTCCAGAAAAAGAGTTCCATAACGATCTGAGGCAGCCATATTGTCAATCGTCTCCCCCGATTGACTTAAGGTTCGAACGTTTTTCATCACGTCTATTTCTAATAGCAGTTCTCTTGAAGCATCTTTTACAGTGAGGTACATCAAATTGGTGGACGTGGAAACAACCAAGTTTTCAATGTTACCTCCTGCTGGAAAGGCGTCAATCGTTTGATTAAACCGATCATCAGGAGCAGTATCTTCGTCACTATTGGGGAGATCCAGGGAGTATAGCTCTGTGATTTGCGGATTTCCATATCGTTTTTCAAGATGAGGCGCTGCAGTTACCTCTTTGGTTACTGTTTTTGGAACTTCGTGAACAATTGTTTGATTGGGATCTTCTGTTTTCGGCAGTACCGAGATTGAACCAGAAGCTGATGCCGGCACCTGAATCGTAGTATTAGGAGGATAAACAGTAACATAGTTTACTGGATCGGGGTTTTTCTTGGCATAAAAATACAGTAATGTATTACGGTCTGGCAACCATTGGTACATAAGTACACCCAAACTTTTATCATTGTCGGAGGGCGGCGCCTTTTGAAAAACTACTTTGTTCTTTTTGAGATTAAAAACTTTCAAGGTACCATTTTCCGCATAAGCCAAGTAATCCTTAGCGTAAGAAATTTTAACATCTGTAAGATCGATGGCAGGGATATTGGCTTTGAGCTGGGTCGTAATCGGTTGAGTGCTAGCCGCGGGCGGAGGGGATATAACTTTTTGAACTTGGCTATTTAGAATATAGTAACCTCCATATTGCAAAAGTACTGAGATCATTGTCCAAACGAAAACGATGCGTAGTTTCTTCTTCATACCAGATTTCTCCTTTTTCAAGCCTTCCTGAAAACTAAGATAACTCCGTAACCTACGGGGTAACAACAAAGGCAGTAGGAATATAGCGCTCGCCAAAAATATCCCAAAGCTTGTTCTCTACTTGGCCATTATAGACAAGTTCTGACGAAGAACCACCATCAAGGTTGACTGCATTTACAGCATGATAATTATCGAAGACATTCATGAGGTCTCGTAAGGTTGCTCCTATACTCCAAGTCGGTTGTCGACCGTCGATAACCACAAAAATAACAGTCCCATCAGCCATTTGCCCGATCCCTGTACGGGGTGCAATCCCCCAGCCACCGTCTCCCGAAATAACGGGTTTTCCACCTACGATAAGATTGGGGCCAAAGGTAACAGCTTCAAGGATGTGTTTCTCTGATATTTGAGTCGCTGTCATATTTCCAATAATTAATTTCCCTTGATCATTAAACCCCACAATATTAACAGTCTTATTATCCACGTTATTGTGGACTATTTTTCCATCGTGCACCGTTAAACCGTCTGGAAATGCTCCGTTTCCTTTACCATTTGGGTCATAGAACCCACCCGCATTAATGCCAGCAACCGCTCCCGTGTCCTTAACAAGATCACTGACCCTTTCTCCCGTTATCCCAATTTCTTTAGTAACCGCCACTCTTATTCGTTTGGGGTCCTTGATCAGCATCACTTTCCCTTTGAAGTTTGGACCTTGAATATCTTCGATGGTAATACCTGAACCTGTATCAGCCATCACCTTTTTACGCCCAATCGTTCGACCGTTACTTACTCCTTGAGAATTATTAAGATTCATAATCCTGTCTATTTCTGTTTGGGAAAGAAAAGCCTTGACAACCTGAGGATGGCGTGAGGTATAAACTGAGCCAACCGCCATTACTTTGAGTGCCTGAAAGGGCCCCAGAACAAAACAAAAGGAGCAAGCAGTACAACAAGGATAATGTTACAGGCTAAAAACGCGATAATAGCTTTCAATCGAATTCTGCGCTTGCTTTTCATGAAAACTCTTCTTCTCCTTTTCTAACTAAATCACTAGGTATAGCTTAGACTCCAAGGATATGCTATTTTACCATTCAAAGATTAAAACAAGATGAAAAATGGTGAAAATTGTTGAATACAAAAACAAGCCCTATTCGTGGCTCTCTATATACTAGGAAAATTAATAAACAATTGGGGTTAACTAAGAAGCTTACTGGTTAAAATCTATCCTGTCTAAAATAAAAAGGATTTAATAATTTTTTAATGCAAATTAAAGTGTCATTGCTGGAATTATCATTGGTACGCTCTGCGGTCGATTACTTTTGGAGTTTAGTTCATTCTTTCAACCGATCACAGACTTTGGACTTTGCTTATTCCATTATGGAATAATTGAACATGATGATCCAAAGTAGTTAATAACGAAAGGCCCCCATCGTTTCCGATAAGAGCCAATTGAATAGGACAAGCCACAGATCACTTGATATTAACTGAACCAGTTGATTCAGATAATTCATCCGATTGTCTCCTTAAGCGATTCTAATTGAATATCGCTGGTAAGAACAAAATAGAGGACGTATTCGGAACCTAATCAACTTACTCGAACCTTAGCGCGTCAATTGGATCCATTGATGCGGCTTTTCGAGCTGGGAATACCCCAAAAATAATACCAATCGCGGCCGAAAAGCCAAAGGCTACTAACACTGACGTTATTGAAATACTAGTACTCATCTTTAGAGCTGACCCGATGAGAGTAGACCCAGCAGAACCAAGAATAATACCAATCCCGCCTCCCAAAATACTTAAAGCAATTGCCTCGATGAGAAATTGCGATAGAATATCGTTGTTTTTAGCCCCGATGGCTTTCCGAATACCAATCTCGCGAGTTCGTTCTGTCACTGAAACAAGCATAATATTCATGATCCCGATTCCCCCGACGAGTAGTGAAATCCCCGCAATTCCTCCAAGAAGCATTGTTAGGGTTTGAGTGACTCCTTGCATGGAAGCCAACACATCCGCTTGATTCTGAATCGTGAAATCATCTGCTTGGCCATCCTTTATCTTATGAGCTCTGCGCATATCTAAGGTAATCTCATCTTGTGCCGTTTGAATCTCATTTGCTGATGTAGCTGAGATTAGAATACTACGCAACGTCTTTCTTCCAATTAAGCGCTCTTGAACGGTTGTAATCGGGGCAAGAATCATATCGTCACTACTCATAAAGCCAGTTGACCCAGTGCTGGTTGTCACACCGATTACTTGAAAAGGCACACCTTTTATCTTGATCGTCTTCCCAATGATATTGGCGTTAGGATCTCCCATTAGATTTGTAACTACGGTGGGACCTAGTACTGCAACCCGTGCATTTCTATCAACATCTTCTTTTGTAATAAATCGACCGCTGGCTATGGTAACGTTTTTAATAACTTGGTAACTCTCATTGGTTCCACTAATCTGGGTTAGCGTATTTCCCGCGCCATATACCACTTGATAGTCATTATCTGTATAGGGTGCTGCTGCTTTCACGGCCGTTCCGACTTGAATCTTAGCTAAATCCGTAATAGTCAGGGTTGTTAAACTCCCCGCTCCCCCTTTAACCCCTCCTGAGTTAGATTGGCCCGGGCTAACCGTGAGAAGATTTGAACCTAGTCCTTGAATTTGAGACGTGATTTGTGCAGTTGCTCCATTGCCGATACCAACCATGGCTATGACCGCTGCTACCCCGATAATCATCCCAAGCATCGTCAGAGCTGATCTTAGTTTGTTTGCTCTCAAAGCTCTGATAGAGATCCTAATACTTTCCAAAAAGTTCAACTCTTCTTCTCCTTCCATCAGACATTTCATCTTATTTATTCGTTCACAACAACTTAGAGACGGCCGCCCAACTTGCTATATCAACCTACAAACAGTTAACTGGACAAATCCAGACTAACAAAAGGCAACTTTTTCTCGCTTTCAACATTTCGAAAGATGCTTTCCAACGCACAAATAGTATTTTCGGGTGCTCTCGGTTGCCCCCCAGCATCGTGCAGCAATACTATGGATCCTACAGATATTTTTTTTAGAACTCGTTTTGCAATTTGCTCTGGACTTCGTTGAGCAAGCCAGTCATGACCCTCTACATTCCAAAGAACTGCTTTCTTTTTTCGATATTTTAACCATAACCAAAGAGCCAAGTTGAAAACTCCCCACGGTGGACGTATCCATTCCACCTTTTGCCCAGTTAACCGTTCTAAGGTAGCAACCCCTTCATCCCACTTCTTCCAAGTTGTCCAAGGATTTAGAAACCAGGAACAAATATGTTGTTGGCAGTGCATGCCAAGTTGATGTCCATGTCCCTGAATTTCCTTAATCAACTCAGGATAAGCATCGGCATTTTCTCCGACAACGAAAAAGGTTGCTGGAACCTTGTACCGCTCAAGAATTTCTAAAACTTTAGGAGTATAGTCCGGATGAGGTCCGTCATCAAACGTAATGGCAACACCATAGGCATTTTGATTTTTCCAAGAATCGATCCCTACACAACGTAGTACGAGATTGGGGATAATTATATATGAAACTATTAACAAGAACGTAAACTCTACGATTAATCTTTGCAAATCCATGATGTCTGTTTCTCCTCAGTAGGTTAAAATATATCCTGGCTCTGAATTAATTTTTCTGCATCATATACGAAGTTCAACTATGTGACATTAGGGCTAAGCTCAATTCAACCCCGTATAAATGGACATAGGGGTATATTTCTTCTTTATATCGAGTTATTAATTTTTGATTTATTGGCATGTTGCATAGTGCTCGTTATGTAATAAAAGGTTGATCTAAATAACACAGCGATAAAAATGACAATATCGCGACCTATATCAGTAATTATTCCCAACACTTAGTCCCCTCTCTATATCATTTCAAATTCAACTTTAACATTTTTATCTTAGAAAACGCTTAGAAATAGTGATATTAATAATCTTACAAAAACCCCCTCCCCTTTTTGGTTTCGCTCCAAATTATGTGAATTAAAGCTATTGCTATTTTGTTTCTATCACTTGGGCGTTATTTTCTAAAGTATTATGCTGTATCGGCTATCATCCATTCAGGGTGGTAGCCATTTCTAAAGGGCTTCATTCACAAGACATTGATATTTACCATATTATGGAGCATAATATATAGAAGGAGTTGATCTCATGTTCGGTTTTGGATTTCTCCCCTTTGCTCTGGGTTTAGGTTTAGGGGCTACTATAGCAAGACCTCGCTACTACCCATCCTCGTATCCCTATGCCTATACCCCATATCCCTACGGATGGTATTAGTATCAATTTGACCAATATTAACAATCAAAGTTATAAAATCAGCAGCCGATTATGCCGATTATTTAGAAGTTATCTTGTAATAAATACCTTCTAATCTTATTGGAATAAACGAACTAAGGAGGGCTTAACGCTCTCCCTTTTACATAATAACAGTTTGTAATTACCCTACGGCTTTGTCATGGCTATTCCATTAAATGAGAAATAATCAAAAGACTTCAAAGTTATAACAAATTAATGATCAAAATTATACACAGATGGTGGGTACTTAGTTGGAATGGTGGATTACTTACCTCAAAGTGTTTCCTGGCAGTGGATAAAGACAAGAAAAATTTTAACAAATACTTGATACATTTCTAAGGGTTTTCAAAGGAATAAAGTTTATTGTTAGTGTGGAGGTGAAACTAGTGGCCAGTGATTTATTGTTAACTGCAAGACGCCATAATAATATTTTAAAGGGACAATTCCTGCAATTCATTCTAGTCGGTAGCCTTAATGCTCTCATTGATCTAGGGTTTTTAGATATTGCGTTATTGCTTTGGCCTACTAATAACCCAACATTACTCATTATCTTTAATACAGTGGCCTACCTTTTAGCAATTATGAACAGTTATATCTGGAATTCTCGTATTGCTTTCCGAAATCATGCTCGTAAAGATTTTCGCGAAAAGGTCTATTTCTTTATTCAAGCTGGGGTAAGCTTAATAATAAGTAATCTAGTATTTTTGGGAGGTATACATTTTTTAACCCTTTGTCGATTGTCCGTGTGGTTTATCCAAAATATCTCTAAGGTACTGGCGATGGTAACACCTTCTATCGCCAGCTTCTTGTTTATGAAATATTTTGTTTTTAAGAGAGCTAAAACGGCTTAGTTTACTCTCCTGCCTCTCCTGCCAATTATTAACAAAATATTTATATGATAGATCCCTATAATATTAATAAAATCTTTGGTAGTAGTTTATGAGGAAGTAAAGTTAACAACATGAAAGAAATGAGGAACTAAATTGAAAATTATCGTAGCTGGAGGAGATGGCTTTTGTGGCTGGCCAACTGCACTCTATTTATCTAACCAGGGACACGAAGTCATTATCGTTGATAGTTTAGTGCGTCGGAGATGGGACCATGAACTCCATTCCAACTCTTTAACACCAATCGCTACCCTAGATGAACGTGTTACTCGCTGGCAAGAGCTTACGGGTAAAAAAATAAAAACTTATATTGGAGACTTAAACCATTATGACTTTTTGCGGGAGGTTTTAATTCAAACCAGGCCCGAAGCATTTGTTCATTTTGCTGAGCAACGCTCAGCCCCATACTCTATGATTGACCGTGAACATGCCGTCTTTACGCAGGTGAATAACGTAGTGGGTACTCTTAACGTCCTCTATGGAATTAAAGAAGTGGTTCCAAATTGCCATCTCATTAAACTAGGTACCATGGGCGAATATGGAACACCAAATATTGATATTGAGGAAGGATATCTTAAAATAACACATAATGGCCGGGAAGATATATTACCTTACCCAAAACAGCCCGGTTCTTTCTATCATCTTTCCAAAGTACACGATAGCCATAACATCATGTTCGCTTGCAAAGCCTGGGGGATACGAGCAACCGATCTAAACCAAGGTGTTGTTTATGGTTTGCATACCGAGGAGACTCTATGGGACCCCCTTTTAGTCAATCGCTTAGATTATGATGCTGTGTTTGGGACGGTATTAAATCGTTTTCTTACTCAGGCAGCAGTTGGACAAGGCTTAACAGTTTATGGAAAAGGTGGCCAAACGCGCGGTTTCCTGAACATCATGGACACCATCCGCTGTATTGAAATTGCGGCAGAAAATCCGGCCGAACACGGGGAATTCCGCGTCTTTAACCAATTTACTGAAGAATTCTCCGTTTTAGACCTTGCCCATAAAGTTCAAGAGGTTGCTTGTGCAAAGGGTTTTGACACTCGAATCATTCACCTGGAAAATCCTCGGATAGAAAAAGAAGAACACTATTATCATGCAGCGCACAGCAAGTTGCATGATCTAGGTTTAGAACCGCACTTGCTAACCAATGAAGTATTAACTGGCATCTTTTGCTCTGTTCTTGAACACAAGGAACGTCTTATCAACGAAAATGTGTTACCGAGCATCAGTTGGACCTGAACAGGTGAATAGGAATGAAAATTGCAATTGTCACGGAGACTTTTTTACCTTCAACCGATGGTATCGTAACCCGTCTATGTGCTACCATTCAGTGGCTCCAAAAGAGCGGACACGAAGTACTCATTATCGCTCCAGACTTAGGTATTAACGAATTCGAGGGCGCTAAAGTTAAAGGAGTACCTGCTCGTACCTTTTTCTTTTACCCGGATCGAAAGTTTTCTTTGCCCACACATAAAGTAAAAAAGTATCTGCAAGAATTTCGACCGGATATAGTCCATGTTGTCAATCCAGCTCTGGTAGGAGCATCTGGTGTTTATTACAGCCGTCGCTTAGGGCTACCACTTGTCGCCTCATACCATACGAATATAGCACAGTATTCTAGTTATTACCGATTACCTTTTCTTTTGCCTCTATTGTGGAAATACTTTCGTATCTTGCATAATCAAGCAGATGTGAACTTGTGTACTTCAGAGTCTGTTAAAGATGAATTAACAAGCCGAGGATTTCGAAATCTACATGTATGGAAACGTGGCGTGGCGGTACAGCAATTCGGCTCTCAAAATTATGATCAAACCATGAGAGAATATTTAACGAATGGACAACCTGAGAAAACACTTCTTTTGTATGTCGGAAGGCTCGCTGCTGAAAAGGGAATTGAAAGAATTCGCGATGTACTTGAAGGTTCTTCAAATCTTTGTCTAGCTCTTGTCGGTGACGGGCCACATAAAGAAACCTTACGTTGCTATTTTCGAGACACTAATTGTATCTTCACAGGTTTTTTTCATGGTGAGAAACTAGCGAAGGCCTACGCCTCTGCGGATATTTTTGTTTTTCCCTCTATCACGGAAACGTTGGGGCTAGTCATTTTAGAGGCAATGGCTTCGGGACTACCCGTGGTTGCAGCCCGAACTGGGCCGAGTTCTGAGCAGATCGTTGACGGCACTACAGGATTGCTATATTTACCAGATGATCCAAATAGCCTTAAGGAAACTATTTTAAAATTAAACGAAAAAACCATACGGTGGAAAATTGGAAGAAATGCTTATAATGTTGCACGTAGTTTTGGGTGGGATGAGTCAGCGGAACAACTTTTGGAGTTTTATAAGCTCGCCTATAACACCCACTCTCACAGAAATAGGTACTTATTAGGATTGGATTAATGAAATCCGACTCAGGATCAAATATTGTAATGGAGCGAGAAAGCTGAACAAATTCAAGTTTTCCGAATTACAGACGATGGAACAGTTGTACATTTAACTATCACACCCAAATTAGCCAGTTCTTAATATAGCAAATAATCTATGAAATCTCCGGGAGGTAATTTGTGCTTGAATAATCCTCTTCTTTTATCGGCTATACTTTCTGCAATAGTCGCTCAAATCCTGAAAATACCAATAAACTATTGGATTCAGCACTCCTGGAATTGGCGCGCTGCGTTGAACCCGGGAGGAATGCCTAGCTCCCACACAGCACTTATGGTGGGATTAACCACTACGACTTTGCTTAAATATGGTTTAAATAATCCATATTTTGCCATTACGACAGCGGTTACAATGATAGTGATTTATGATGCAGCAGGTGTACGAAGGCAGACCGGTCAACATGCAATAATACTTAATGAATTAACAAAAACCATCGAGACGTTGAATCGTGAATTAAGAACAGAGATCTATATCAAGTCAGCGCGCCTAAAAGAGGTTCTTGGACATAGTCCGATTGAGGTCATGGGTGGTATAGTTGTCGGAATTGTAACTGGATTAGTCATAGTACGTTGTTATAAATAGGAAGTTTAATAATTTAGAATTGGTGAAAGGAAATCAAGACGAAAGCGTCGCTTATCAGATGAAGTGGTGACTTCGATGCGGGCATTGCTCCAGAACACTTGGGGCATATTTTTGAGCGATTCTATCGGGTAGATAAAGTTAGGTCAAAACAAACTGGGGGGAGTGGCTCAATTTAGTTGAAGAAAATCACTTACCAATTATTTAACAATATTACTCGCTTCAAAGAGAAATTAAAGGTTTCTTCGGTATACTAACAGCACTACTAAGTATAGCAGTATTGTTTAGCTGGTGGTATGATTGAGAAAATGAAAATTTGCACACACAGAAAACTCATAAACAGGGAGGTATGGTGATTTAATAAATCAGGCCATAGTAATAAAATCTTGAGTTCTCAGCTATTGATATTAAAGATAACATTATGATGTGTAAGGAAGAATTAGGTTGAAAAATAGAGCAATTTGTGATTGTCTTGTCATCGGCTGCGGCATGGCAGGCACGGTTATAGCGCGTGAACTGGCGGAACGGGCAGGTAAAAAAGTATTGATCCTCGAATCGCGCGACCATATAGGCGGGAATGCCTATGATTTTATGAATGAAAACGGAATTTTTGTTCATAAGTTTGGCCCTCATATCTTTCATACGAACAGTAAAAGGGTATTCGATTATCTCTCACGGTTCACACAATGGCGAAATTACACCCACGAGGTTGTGGGCAATATCCATGGGGAGCTTATACCCATTCCTTTTAATCTCAATTCGCTCCATTTGGCCTTTGAGTCGAGCAAAGCAGTGCGCATTGAGCAAAAGTTGATCGACATCTATGGATTCGGTAGCAAGGTGCCCATCTTGGATCTGCGCCGACAGCCTGATGCAGAACTTGCTGAAATCGCGGATTTCATATATAACAACATTTTTTTATATTACACGCAAAAGCAATGGGGACTGGCTCCCGACGAAATCGATTCTCTGGTTACCGCACGAGTGCCTGTAGTTATCTCAGATGATAACCGCTACTTTCAGGACACATATCAGGGTATCCCCGCTAAGAGCTATACTTCACTCTTTGAGCGCCTGTTAGATCATCCCAATATTGAGCTCCATCTCAATTCCGACGCACGTAGGCGACTCCGGCTAGAATCCGGGGGAGTGTTCTTTGACGGTCATCCTTTCAACGGCACTGTAGTATACTCAGGACCGACAGATGAACTGTTTGACTGCCGATACGGACGCCTGCCGTACAGGACTTTAGATTTTGTCTTTGAAACGCACAATACCACATGGTACCAGTCCAAGGGGACTGTGAATTATCCAGTTGACCAAGAATATACCCGCATTACCGAATTCAAACACCTCACTGGACAAGCCCTTGACGGGCGAACTACCATAGTTAAAGAATATCCACGGGCTTATACAGGTTCAGACAGCGAGACTCCCTATTACCCAATCCAAAATCCTGAGAATCTCACCCTTTACGAACGATATCGTAAACTTACCGATGAATTTCCTCAATTTCACTTACTGGGTAGACTTGCGGAGTACAAATACTACAACATGGACGCTATAGTTAAGAAGGCCTTGGAGCTTGCCGACACCCTAATAGAGAAATGAACTTAGTATTCTAAAATCTTATTTTATACCCATTCAAAGCTACAGAACGGAGCGCCCAAATTGAAGATAATTACATTCACTGTACCATGCTACAATTCAGCGGCTTATATGAAACGCTGTATTGATACACTTCTTCCGTGCGGAAATGATGCGGAAGTTATTATTGTAAATGACGGTTCTACCGACGACACCGGAACAATTGCCGACAAGTATGCAGAACAATACCCTGATATAATACGGGTGATCCATCAAGAAAACGGAGGACATGGCGAAGCGGTCAATACCGGCATTAAAAACGCTTCCGGTCTTTACTTTAAAGTTGTAGACTCAGACGACTGGATCGACGGACCGGGTATGATTGAGGTGCTGCAAACCCTTAAAACTTTAGTAGGTGACAACTCTGCTCCCGATATGATGGTATGCAACTATGTCTACGAAAAGTTGCTGGATGGGACCAGGCACGTTATAAATTATAGCAATGTCTTTCCTCGCAATCAGATGTTCGGTTGGGATGACATGAAGAGGTTTGCTCCATGGAAATATCTTCTTATGCATTCGTTGATTTACAGAACAAAATTATTGCACGAATGTGACCTCAAATTGCCAAAACATACCTTTTATGTCGACAATATTTTTGCCTATCAGCCACTTCCCTTTGTTAAAGCTATTTACTACCTAGATGTGGATCTTTACCATTATTTTATCGGGCGGGAAGACCAATCTGTCAATGAAAGCGTAATGCTAAAAAGAATTGACCAGCAACTTCAGGTAACTCGCTTCATGATAGGGTGTCACCGCCTCCCCGGGAGCATATCCAGCAAAAAGCTGTCCAGTTATATGCTTAGCTATTTAGCTATGATGATGACAATTTGCACCGTATTTCTGAGAATTTCCGGCACTAAGGAAGACAATGAGAAGGAACAAAAACTTTGGTCCTTCCTTATTAGCTGCGATAACGGCCTCTACCATCATGCAATCAGCAGGTTTTTGAGAATGGTTGCAAACCTGCCCGGTAGTTCCGGTAACAGAATCACCGTCAGATTATATAACATAGCACGCAAAGTCTATAAATTTAATTGACGCGTGTGAAAAAATACGCTACAGAATCTTGAACCAAGGGAGCAAAGGAATGCCCACTAATACAAAACTGAAGCTTTCTATAGGTCTAACCATCACCGCCATCGTTATTTATTACTCCATTGGGGCACTTAAAGGCCTTAATGTAGAGGGTCTTTTCCACTCGGACATCAATTGGAGCTTTACTGTAGTTTCTGTGATAATCTTTGTGTACGCCAACTATATTCGCGGACTTGCCTATACACGTGGTATTGACCGAGACATGGACAGAATGACGGCACTTCAAATCGTCGGTATAGGACATGCTGCCAACATGGTTTTGCCATTTCATGTCGGCGAGGGGTTGCGGGCAGCCTTTTTTCCTAGCGGGTACAGTGCTATACGGCGAACAAATCTGCTAGTTATTCCGGCCTTCGCAGATTTTGCAGCAATTATGATGCTTTCAATTCTCGCAGTTCCATTTGCTGGGTTCAAGGACCAAAACCTATTAAAGGCACTATGGATTCTTACATTTCTCTGTATTGCCGCGTTAATATTGTTTATGATTCTCATTGTTTTTCTTCCCCGGCTTCGCAGCTATTTCAGTGAATATCTAAATTTTGATACTGTAAAAATGATGTTTTGGGTGATCCTATCATGGATCCTCCTGCTCGTGTCGACATGGCTCGGACTTGTGGCCTTCGACTTCCCATGGATGGCCTCTATTCGCATGTCGCTGGCCGTGTTTGCCGCAACCAATATCATTAATTTTATACCGGCAACGCCGGGTGCCATAGGCCTTTTTGAATACGGAACAATTCTGGGCCTTGGGGGTCTGGGAATCGATCAGACCACGGCACTGTCCGTGAGCTTGTTATTGCATCTAATACAATATGCTGCACTCCTCCCTTTGGGCATTTTCCTTTACATTAAATCCCTTCACGGGCAATACGGAAAAGCGTTCACCAAGATGTGGCATATAAATCGGCAGAAGGACACTAAATGGCTGACACTAAAACGGATAAAATAATTAATTTGGAGATGAATCATATTAAACTTTTATCAATTGTCGTACCATCCTATAATTCGCAGGACTATCTTCACCACTGCCTTGATACAGTAGTGCAGGGCGGGCAGGAGGTGGAGGTTATTGTCGTGGATGATGGTTCCACAGACAGCACGGCGAAAATTGCCCGTGAATACTGCGAGCGCTTTCCTGGAATTGTCCGGCTTGAGCAGAAAGAAAACGGTGGCCATGGCTCGGCAGTTAACCGCGGACTTGAGGTAGCCACGGGTATCTATTTCAAAGTTGTCGACAGCGACGACTGGTTGGATACTTCAGACTACATGTCGGTGCTTTCGTTGCTTCGCAGCATCGGTGCCGTAGACCTGCTGATCACAAATTATGTCTACGAATATTCTTATAACGGTAAACATAAAGTCATGCGCTATAGTAATATATTCCCACAGGGTAAGGTAATTTCATGGGACAGTATGCGTCGCTTTCGCTTAGACCAGCTGATGCTCATGCATTCCATGTTTTACCGAACGGAATTACTCCGACAGTGTGGCATCAGGCTGCCGGAACACACATTTTATGTAGACAATCTTTTCGCCTATCTACCTCTGCCCTATGTAAAAAGCTTAGTTTATCTGGACTGTTCTCCATATCACTATTTAATTGGCCGGGCTGGTCAATCTGTCAACACGCAGGTTATGATTAAACAGATTGACCAGCAGCTTAAGGTAACGCGCATGATGATTGAGGCGTACGATCTCTTCAAAGACATTAAATGTGAGAATCTTAAACGCTACATGCTTTTCTATCTTTCAATGATGGTAGCAATCACCGTCACTCATATCTATATCGCAGAGGACAAAGGGCTTAGCTGCAAGGCAGACGAACTCTGGGACTTTATAAGGCAAAAGGATGAAAAGTTGTATACTGCACTTCGCCGGAGTTTTGTCAACTCATGCATAAGTTTTGCGCAAAAAATCAGCCCACGCATTATATCTCAAGGCCTTAATCTCATTAAACACATCTATAAGTTCAGTTAAAATAAGCCTTGCCGTTAGACAAAAAAAAGTAGTTATCCAAAATTAAGGATAACTACTTTTTTTGTGATGAGCAAAATATGGTTTGTAGGGTACTAATTAAATCAACCGAGTTAATAAAATTAATCCTCCAACAATCCAACAATAATAAGCAAAAGGCTTCATAGCACTAATTTCTTTCTTTCTAAACCAACGCATCAAAATAGAAACAGCAATGAAGGCAAATACTCCTGCAAATAAACCACCAGTAAGAGAGGTAAGAAGCAATCCGTGTGACCCATGTTTAATTAGTTTGGGGATCTCAAGGACACTGGCCCCAGCAATAATTGGGGTTGCTAACAGCATAGAAAATCGGGCGGCCTCTTCGTGTTTGAGTCCCATCCAAAAGCCAGCAGTAATACTTGCCCCAGAACGAGAAAAGCCAGGGACTAAAGCTAACGATTGAAACAAGCCAACTATAATAGCTTGCCCATAGCTTAACTCATTGATATGTTTCTTGCCACGCGACTTAATTTTCTCACCAAAATATAATAACAGGCCATTGACCATCAAAAAAATGGACGCGCTGGTTACGTTGCTGAACAGATGTGTAAGAGGTTTTTCTAAAATAACGCCAATTATGGCAGCTGGAATAGTTCCGGCCAATATCAACAAAAGTAACCTCAAGGAGTCCCGTTTCTGGGAGTTAAGGATTGAGCGGATTATACTTATCCATTCATCTCGGAAGAATACCAGTAAGGCTAGTGCAGTTCCTAAATGGAGCATAACGACATAAGGTAAAAAGTTATCCTGTAAAAACTGAGGATCAAGTTTCCACTGAAAAACATAAGGGGTAAAAACACTGTGTGCTACACTACTTACTGGAAACAATTCGGTAACACCTTGGACAATCGCTATTATAAGCGTTTGCAAAAACGTCATGATTTAAGCTTCCTCCTAATCTTTTAATATAATTATTTAATTGCTAGAGTTAAGCAGTTAACTTTGCCCTCTGTAAAAAATGTTTAGAAAAAACCAAGAAACCAGCTGTTGTGTAAACAGTGAGCGGCAGAAGTTCTCCAGCGGCGACATAGTAGTTCTCTTCGCTACACCCTTTTTCCTGTGAAACAAGGGGATAGAAAAGTGCGGCCTTTTCAACATTATACCTAATCCATTGGCTTGGGTGTGTGAATGGCTTGTATATCCCGTTTTGCTTGGCAGTAAAGTACTGCAGATTATTGCTTGTCCATCGTTCAAATTCTTGATGCCCGTCAAAAACAACGCCTAAGGCGTGGTGAGGTACACACATATCTTGTACAAGGTGTAAAGCAGCCCCTAGATAGAACATACCTTTAGGTACGTTTTGATGACACATGGCAATAGCTTTGTTGAAATAGTACTGGCATTCTGCATCCGCCCCTGGCCAGTGCAATCTCCCCTGTTTTTGGGGGTCAAAAAAATAGTGGCAGATATTTTTCCAACCTTGATCTGCCCAAAACAACCCTTTTGTAAGCCAATCATCATAGGGGCGGAAATAAGTTACTACATCTTCTCTTCCATCTTTCCCCAGTACATTATATGCTTGTTGTAAACAGTGAACATGCGTCGGGCTGGGAGCATCTAGAAAAACCTGGAACGGTCTGACTGGAGCCAACAAAGCCTTCGTCACTTTATTCAAGGTTTGTCCTGATAGTATCGGCAAACTGAAACACTTCCTTACTCACACTTATTTCTGAGTACTGATCAAACGATTATTCTATTCGATCTATTAATGAAGATACCATACAAACCTTTAATTATCCTTAAGAATTGGTTAAGACAAAGAGACAACCATAAATAAGCGACAATAATTATAACTACTCCCATAGTTGCAAGCAAAAAAAAGGAGGAGCAAAGTTGTTCCACCTTCTTCAACATATTAAGAACTAGATATTCCCCATCATTACAAGTTTTTCTGCCATTTGAGTAATTTGCAATAAAGCGTTGGAGAGTTCTGTCGCAGCAACGGCCTGTGATTCAGTCACTCCACTCAGTTGCTTCACTGATTCTACTAAGTTTTTGACTGAAATACGTACCCCATTAAGATCGGATTCAATTTCATCCGTAGAACTTTTCGTAGACTCGGCCAGCTTTCTTATTTCATTTGCGACAACAGAAAAACCTTTACCATGTTCTCCGGCACGAGCGGCTTCAATGGACGAATTAATCCCAAGTATGTTACTTTGGGCAGAGATTTTGTTAATTTGCGCTGTCACTTTCTGGGTATGCTCAACTTCCACGGTAACTTTAT
The DNA here is from genome assembly GCF_045689965.1 of Desulfosporosinus paludis. NCBI lineage: Bacteria > Bacillati > Bacillota > Clostridia > Eubacteriales > Desulfitobacteriaceae > Desulfosporosinus > Desulfosporosinus paludis. The sequence continues at coordinate 3,563,817 of NZ_CP144211.1, read as the reverse complement.
CTGTATCATAGATCATGGCTTTAGTAGTTGCGGCAAGTTCTTCGGAAGTAGCTGCAAGGTTTTCTGAGATCGCTGAGATCTCCTCCACCGCTGAAAAAATTTCCTGCCCTGCCTTCAGTAAGTTATCATAGTTCTCGGTCGAAATGCTTACGGTAATACATCCGACAATAGCCCCATATTCTCGTATTGGATGGGCTATTCCAACATATGGTATTCCTAAAACTTCTTTTGGTATACGTTTAACAATTCGTCGTCCAGTTCTCAGTGCCTCTTCCGTCGCTGTGTTTTTCGGGATAAGATCTCCGATAGTTAGATTTAAGTTTAGACGTGGCCCAGAATAAGCAGCAAGCACTTTTTCAGTATTAAGCAATGTGATGGCAGTCTCAGTATCAAAGAGGTCCTGTAATTCACCTATGATTTCTAAATAAGAGTTAAGCTTCATAAAAAATAACCTCCTGATTGTTCATAAAAACAGTTAGACAATACTAGTACCATCTTGAAAATATATCCTCGAAAATTGTCGATTAAAGGTATTCTATTATGATTCAATGATTAAATCAATCGTAAGTTTATTTATGTATACGGATTGGGAACAATTAGCTTTATTTTCCGTTTTTTTGTAAATTCGATAAGCTAAAAGTTACAGGTCAATAGCATTTTGGCTCAAAGATTTGTAATCGTTAAATTACTAAGTTCGCTGGCAGCTTTACCAATAATAGGAGAAATAATATCACCTAAGGCCTGAAACCAATTAATGGTTTGTCTATGATCTGTCAATGAAAGAGATTTTTTGATTGCAGAATAATTACAGGCAATTAACACAATCTAATTAAAATACCATTGAAAAGAGGTTGGACTTATTTGCCTACTTATTTTATCTATCCGATTTATACCATTTGCATGTTCATAATCACATATTTACTTGTACCCAGACAAGCTATTCGTTATTTATTGCGCTATAGCATTGTCTTTGGTTTCCTCACCGACATGATGATGGTCATCCTATTTACCAAAATTATTGGCTTGGGCGGTTACATCAATTTTGGCCCATTTTGTTTTAAAGGAATCCCTTTTTTTCCTCTAATTGCTTGGACGATATATTATGTTTTATATCTATATTTATTACCCAGAGAAAAACCGTGGATTTATATCTTTCCAATTGCAGCCGCCTTTTTCAGTGTTCTCTTTTCAAATGTTCTTCAGAATCTCGGTATCTTTGTATGGAACTGGGGTACGCTCATTATACCCTTAGCAATCTATCTTATCTGGCATACGGCAGTTACTTGGGCATATCTCAAAATTTCAAAAGCTCTAAATGATAGTGACCGTCTATTTACTTAAGACCGTCATAAGCAGCGCTATGCAAAATTAAAAAAGCCCTCAGCATTGTGAGGACTTGCATACTCAAATTAGCATATCGAACAAACTCTATTTCGCCCATTTTCTTTAGCTTGATACATGGAACTATCCGCTTTCTGGATTAAGAACTCTATATCGGTAGATTCCCCTTTTTATAGGAGTAAACTCCGAAGCTTGATGTTATTCTAATACTTTCCCTAACGCCAATTAATTCAATTACGTGCTGCTCTACTTTACTTCTCATGCGTTCGGCAATTGTCGTGGCTAATTCGCAATTTGTATGAGGAAGACAAATTGCAAATTCTTCCCCCCATGTCGTCCAAGAAAATCATAAGTTCGGCAAGTACTTTCAAGACAATTTGTGAATTCCTTTAGAACTAAGTCTCCCACATTATGTCCATAGGTATCATTAATTTTTTTGAAACGATCAATATCAGTCAAAATTAAACTAATCGGAAGGTCTTCTCTTTCGGCACGATTGAACTCTGCTTTAAGTCGTTCAATAAATGCTCTTCTATTCAAAATTCCCGTTAAATAATCAATGGAGGCCAGCTTTTCCGCCTCTGCCTTGGCATCTTTAAGCTCCTGTTCAACTGCTTTTCTTTCCGTAATATCACGAGTAGCACATACAATCTCCGGTAATATCTCACCTTTGATATTTATCGTTTTGGCATTAGTTTCCACCCAAATGAACTTACCATCTTTCCTTCTCATTCTATAAGTCTGGGTTTGATGCTTCAGTTTATCGGGTATGAGAAATTGTTTAACCAGCGTAATATCCTCTGGATGGATAAGTTTTAATATGTTACTCCCTATAAGTTCCTCTTGGGAGTATCCCAATAAATACTCAGATGATGTCGAAATGTTGATATATGTGCCATCGGGTTTATGTGTCGATAGCATATCCAGTAAATTTTCCGCCATTAGGGTGTTGGTGGACATAATTTTAAACGTTAAATTCGTCATGATTATGTACTCAAGGGCAATGTAAGTTAATATTGCTCCCAACGAATAAATTGCCCAATAATAAGCTAGAGTTTTAAATAGCTCACCTTGATCATGAATTAAATAAGTCAAGGCACCTGTTGAGATAACCATGGCAAATAGGAATAAGATAATAATTTTCCTTAACCTTGAGCAATTACACAAGGACATAAAGGAAGAAACTGAACCTAGGAATAATGCCACAAAAAAAGCAGTTATAGATGCCTTATTAATTCCAAAGTTGATGATTCTAAAAATAGCGATCACTAAAGAAGATGCTATAGCTGATATAGGACCACCTAAAATTCCAGAACTTATAATGGCAATGTTTCTCAAATCAATAATGACATCTTTAGAAACATCAATCGAATAGAACATTAATATAAGTCCTAAAAACCCGAACAATAGCCCAATTAAAATTTGTATTCTTAGAGACTGTTTATTCCGAAAATCCTTTTTTCGGAAAACTAAGCCAAACACAAAAAGAAACGATACTAGAATCGTAACATTAAGAAACAAGTCCGATAACATTTTAAATTTCCCCAACATAAGTTTTTTATAACCGACTAAATTCTTCAGTAACTATCACTTGTATATATTATATGCTTACGTCAAAGGTAGCAAGTAGCAAGTAAAAATTCACCTTTTTTATATCTAATTGTCTAAACCTCAGACTTCAATCTGCGAATAGCAGATTGAAGTCTAGAACGTCAAAATGAATCAGCCAGAGCATTATCAATCCTAACGCTCTGGCTGATTATCTATTTGCCTAGTAATTATATTATTTTTTCAGTAAATATTCGTAGCATTTTTTGTTTTCTTACGTATTCTATTTCAGAATTACACTACAGAGTTAGTTTCGGCTAACCCGCCAGATTATCGAAGACCGTCTTTTGACGTTATAAAGTCATTATATGCCTGTTTCCAGGTTGGATTGGTTTTCATGAACTCGACAAAAGTTTTGATGGCATTGATAGTTGCAGTTGACAGATAGTGTTCCATAGCTTCGGCCTCAGCAGCAAAATCACATCTGCTACATATTAGGTCGAGAAACTCCTGCAACAATTGGTATCTCGTGACCAAATAATTACCGATTTCTTTACCCTTATCAGTTAGCTTAATCTCGCCATACCGTTCGTAGTTTATGTAACTCTCATCTCGCAACTTATAGAGAGCTTTAGTTACTGACGGCAAAGCAACTTTAAGTCTATTACTGATATCCGTTACTCGAACAGAGCCCAATGACAAAGAAAATCGGTAGATTTCCTCTAAATAATCCTCCAAGCTGGGTGTAAGCAATTTAGCGCTCCCTTCTTTAAATACGCCCAATGATAAAGCTGCCGACCTAAAGGAAGTGATGTTTATCTGCTCGTTAAATCAAGTCGCTACTTAATTATATTCGGTTTATTGTCTATCTTGACAGCTTACCGAACTAAGATTTGGTTTCCCATAAAGTACTGTTTACACACTAAAGAAGATTATTGCTTATAAAAAGTCACGCAGAAAGTAGATACCGCTATTCAAATAAAGGGAGGAAAACAAAATGAGTAATGGGCTGAATATCCATCAAAATGTTGCCCCTAACGTATCGATACCTCTAAACTTAAACACGAACAAAACAGTAGAGGCTTGCCGAGCCGCGATCGCAGGCAAAAGCAAGGGAATACGGGCGTTGCTCCCGTTTTTGGGCCCCGCTTTCGTTGCTTCCATCGCTTACATGGATCCAGGAAATTTTGCCACTAATATTTCAAGCGGTTCGGAATTTGGCTACAATATGCTGTGGGTTGCAGTACTCGCCAACATGATGGCGATGCTCCTGCAAAACATGTCTGCCAAACTGGGGATTGCCACCGGCAAAAACCTACCGGAGCTTTGCAGAGCACACTTTTCCAGATGGACTTCACTTACCATGTGGGGGATCTCTGAATTAGCTGCTATGGCGACGGATCTTGCAGAATTTTTGGGTGCATCACTGGCGCTGAATTTATTATTTGGCATTCCAATGCTTTATGCCACAATTTTAACCGGCTTGACTACTTATTTCATACTTATGCTGGATCGCTTTGGCTTCCGACCTTTGGAGAAATTTATTGCAGGCTTTTCCCTCTTAATCGGGGCATGCTATCTAATAGAAACGTTTCTTTCTCACCCTGACTTTGCTCAGATTGCTTATCATAGTGTTGTGCCCTGGCTTGGCAACAGTGACAGCATTATGCTCGCTGTCGGCGTTATTGGAGCAACCGTGATGCCCCATGCAATCTATTTGCACTCTGGGTTAACTCAAAACAGGATTGTCCCTCGTAATGATAACGATAAAATTAAACTTCAAAAATTTAATACGAAAGAAGTTTTCATTGCCTTGGGTTTTGCAGGATTGATCAATCTTGCCATGATGTATATGGCTGCAGCAGCATTCCATACAACAGGACATAGCAGTGTTGCAGACATTCAATCTGCCTATAAGACACTAACTCCTATCCTTGGGACGGCAGCAGCAAGTGTTTTCTTGATTTCGCTGTTGTTCTCAGGAATTTCAAGTTCTGTGGTCGGTACGATGGCTGGCCAAGTGATTATGCAGGGATTCGTAGGGTTCTCCATACCGGTTTGGGCAAGGCGTATTATTACCATGCTGCCAACAGTTGTCATTGTGGCATTAGGTGTTGACCCCACTATGACATTAGTCATTAGTCAAGTGGTATTGAGCATCGTTTTGCCCATTCCAGTTATAACCTTAATTTACTTTACAAAACGCAAAGACATTATGGGAGTCCTGGTTAATAAACGATGGATAACCGTTTCCTCGATTATTTGTGCAATTTTGATCTTGTTTCTTAACCTTTTACTCATCTATCAAACGTTAGGCGGGAAAATACCTTTGTTGAGTAATTAATCTTAAATTAAATTTAAAACAGAATTACAAAAGCTGGAGCAGCACGTCCTATTTGGCTTGTATAGATGATTCCAGCTTTTGTAATTTGTTAAATTTTCAGGGCAAAGTTCTTTGTATAGGGCTTTAGACCTAATAAGATAGGCCTTTCGTATCATTAATACCTATTATTTCTAAAATAAGCAGGAAAAAGAAGTATTAGGAGGAATATGAAGAATATTCAATTTATGCAGGAGGTAGGATAAATGATTGACCTTAATGCACTTGACAGACCATGCCCAAAATGTTCTGGACTTGGCAGGATCGATAACCCCGCATGGTTACCGTACTGGGATATGCACAATGGCCTTAAGGGTTTGTCTCGGACCGTAGATTCTCAAAAACTAAAAATTGTCGACGACAATGCAGGGCAAGGTCAACCACTTGAACCCATGTTTTTTATTTGTAAAGAGTGTCATGGAAAAGGGAAAATACTTACGGATGAAGGAAAACACTTGATAGAGTTTGTAAAGTTTTGGAGCAATCCGAATTATTAATTTGAACTCCAAACATTATATACGAGATACAGTTAGTGTATCGCCTTTTTCTTTAGTTTTCCGCCAATTACATCATGAACATCATGAATCGTGACAAAGGCATCTTCATCTATCTCATCAATAATTGACTTCAGTTTAGCGATCTCTAAACGGGTAATCACAGAATATACTACGCCTTTTGCTTGTCCGGAATACCCGCCTTTACCTTCTAAGAAAGTTACCCCTCTGCCTAAACGAGCCAGCAGTGCTGATGAAATTTCATCGGGTTTTTCTGAAACAATCATAACAGCTTTAGATTCATCCAATCCTTGAATCGTTAAGTCAATTACTTTGAAGGCGACAAAATAGGCTATTAGGGAATACATAGCTCTATCCCAACCGAATAATAATCCAGCGCTGCTCAGGATGAAGATGTTAAAAAACATGACAACCTCACCAACTGAAAACCCGGTCTGTTTCGAAACAACAATTGCTACAATTTCTGTTCCATCGAGAGAGCCTCCATATCGGACAACCAATCCTACTCCAATGCCGAGGATGATACCGCCGAATACTGCGGCAAGTAAAATATCATTCGTTAATCCTGGTACCGGCTGTAAGATACTAACTCCTATTGAAAGTGTCGTGATTGAAAACAAGGTAGACAAAACAAATGTCTTTCCAATCTGATAGTAACCTAAAACTAAAAAAGGGATATTAAGAGTAAAAATATAGGCTCCCAGAGGCAGCTTTGTCAAGTGGCTGGCCATAATAGAAATTCCCGTGATACCCCCATCAACGATGTCGTTGGGGACTAGAAATATCTCCAGAGCGATTGCTGCAAGTATGGATCCAATAAGCAGGAAAGCATACTTTTTGAAAATGTTAACCAATTTGTTTCTTTTTCGTGTCATGCAACTCCCCCTTGTATACTGCCAAAGACCTAGGCAACCTGAATTATACATAAATACCCAGTTATTATCAAGCTTACTAAAACTATAACATCTTGGCAATATTGCTAATTCCTCTGACATTGAAGTAATTTCCTCAATACTTGCTGTAATTTCTTCTATAGCAGCCGCTTGTCCATGACTGGTATCCAAAGATTAAAAAATACAAAAAGCTGTGACATCAAATGCCACAGCTAAAACCGTATCTGAAGGGTTTCATACTTTGGCAACCAGACTGTCATAGTGTAGCCACACCTTAGGCTCATGGCTTTGCGTCCTTACTTTTCAGCAAGTTTGCTACTACGTCTTGAATTCGCTGGCAGAGGAGCTGAGTTATCCTTGAGCTTAGCAGCAGCTTTGACGGATTGAGTCACTAATCAGACTATCTTTGTAGTCCACTCTTCCAAGTTCCAAACATCCGTCACCCAATCCTCATAAAATTCAGGTTCGTGGGAAACGACAAGCACAGTCCCTCTATAGTTAATGATCGCTTTCTTCAGCTCTGCTTTAGCCTCAACATCCAGATGATTGGTTGGCTCATCCAGGACCAGCCAATTCACGTCTTTGAGCATCAGTTTGCATAAGCGGACTTTAGCGTTTTCTCCCCCACTCAACACCATCATTTTGCTGGCAATATGCTCGCTGGTTAAACCACACCTAGCTAAGGCGCCCCGAACTTCAGCATTCGCCATGCTGGGATATTCATCCCAAACTTCCTCTAGAGCCGTCTTCTCATTCTTTCGGCTCGACTCTTGCTCGAAATAACCTGGATAGAGGTAATCTCCAAGTTCAACTACCCCAGAAATCGGTTCGATGTAGCCAAGAAGCGTCTTGAGAAGCGTGGATTTCCCCAGACCATTAACCCCGCGAATCGCAACCTTCTGACCTCGTTCAAGAGTTAAATCCAAAGGCCGAGTTAGGGGCTCGTCATAACCCAGAACAATCTCTCTCGCTTCGAAAATTACCTTTCCAGCCGCCCGCGCTTCTCGGAACTTAAACGTCGGAGTGATCTTTTCCTTGGGTCTTTCCAGTAAATCCATCTTATCTAACTGTTTCTGACGACTCTTTGCTCGGCCTGTCGTTGAAATCCTTGCTTTATTTCGAGCGATAAAATCCTCTAAGCGATCAACTTCTTTTTGCTGCTTATCATAAGCCTTAATCTCCTGTTGCTTGCGCGTTTCGGCGAGCTGCATGAATTGTTCATAGTTTCCAGTGTAGCGAGTCAAATTAGCGTTTTCCACATGATAAATGACATTGATCACATCGTTTAAGAATGGGACATCATGGGAAACAAGAATAAAGGCATTTTCATAGTTAATAAGATAGCGTTTTAACCACTCTATGTGCTCCACATCCAAGAAATTTGTCGGCTCGTCCAAAATCAAGATGCTTGGGCTCTGAAGCAAAAGCTTTGTAAGCAAAACCTTCGTTCGCTGTCCTCCGCTTAAGTCCGTTACCTCTTTATCAAGACCGATTTCCCCCAAACCTAATCCATTGGCGACCTCTTCTATTTTGGCATCGAGCGTATAAAACCCATTGTGTTCTAAAATGCTCTGAATCTCCCCAACATCCTCTAAAAGTTTGTCCATTTCTGTTTCGGAAACACTGCCCATGCGCTCATATAAAGTCATGATCTCGGCTTCCAAATTAAACATTCCTTGAAAAGCTTCCTTGAGAACATCTCGAATTGTCTTCCCTTTGCTTAAAACTGTGTGTTGATCTAGATATCCGACAGTAACTCGATTGGACCATTCCACTTTCCCTTTATCCGGCATTAATTTCCCCGTGATGATATCCAAAAAAGTAGACTTTCCTTCTCCATTGGCCCCCACGAGACCTACATGTTCCCCTTTCAATAAGCGAAAACTAACTTCTTCCAAAATCTTGCGCCCACCGAAACCATGACTCACGTTTTCAACATTAAGTATGCTCATTGACCGTATCTTCTCTCCTTACTTATCAAACATGCCTCCGACTTTGCGTCGTTTAATGCCTTTTCTCTTTTCCCCGATCTTCTGCGTGGCCTTGATCGGTCCGCCCTGTTGGGAGCTCTTGAGCTTTTTCTCAGCAACAACTTTTTTCATTGCTTCTAAACTTTTCTCATTCATACGTCAACCTCCAAAATTGAGCTTTATTTAGTGCCAATATCTCGATTACTTATCCCTTATTCTGAGCAATTTTTTCGGCTAACTCATTAAGATATGTCCACCTCTCGATTAGCTCGTCTAATTTGCATTCTAAATCCTGTTGAAGTTTCGCTAACTCATTTAGTTTTCCAAAATCACTGCCCGCCTCATTCATCATTTGAAGATTCTGTTCCAATTCCCTTTCGGCCTGAGCTATCTGAGCATCGATTTGGGCAAAATCCTGTTGTTCTTTAAATGTCATCTTTAGCGGACGTTCTTTTTTGCGTTCCGACTCATGCTTATCTTCTTGACCATCGTTGGTCGTAGTACGGTCAGTGGCACTGTTTCCATTCTTTGTTGATTTTGTAAACGTCGCTCGCAGCGCTTCTTGCCGAGCAGCCTGCATTTCGTTCTGAACTGCCGCGTACACTTGCTCTCGATAGTCAGAATAATTCCCTACATAGGAACGAATAGAACCCGCTCCTTCAAACGAGAAGATCTTATCCGTTACGCGATCGAGAAAATATCGATCATGAGAAACGGCAACGACTGCCCCCGGGAAATCATCCAAATAGTTTTCTAAGACAGTCAAAGTTTGAATGTCCAGATCGTTCGTAGGCTCATCCAATAAAAGAACATTCGGAGCCCCCATTAAAATTCTCAAAAGATAAAGTCTTCGTTTTTCACCACCGGAAAGCTTGCTAATCGGGGTCCACTGAGCAGCCGGCGGAAATAAGAACCGTTCCAACATTTGTGAGGCTGATAAAAAGCCACCATCCGCAGTTGGAATCACTTCAGCCACAGCTTTTATTTCATCGATCACACGCAAATCCGGGTTCAAGGAGGCATTTTCCTGGGCGAAGTACCCTATTTTTACCGTCGAACCCACATCTATAACACCTTGATCCGGTGTCAAACAACCTGCCAGCAAATTAAGCAGTGTTGTTTTCCCGCTTCCATTCGGTCCAATGATCCCTATCCGGTCATTTCTTAAAAGTACATAACTAAAGTTTTTGATCACCATGCCCCGGTCCGGAAAACCCTTCTGCACCTCTCGGCATTCAAGGATTTTTTTTCCTAAACGAGATGCCCCAGCTAACATCTCCAGCCGATCATTATGCTCCAACGGCTTGTCTGCCTGAAGCTTTTCAAAGCGTTCGATTCTGGCTTTTTGCTTAGTTGTCCGAGCTTTAGCTCCGCGTCGCATCCAGGCTAGTTCATTGCGAAAAAGATTTTGGCGTTTTCTTTCACTTGCCTCGGCCTGCTCCTCTCGCTCCACTTTTAATTCTAAAAATCGGCTATAATTTCCAGGATAAGGATATATCTTTCCTTGATCTAATTCCATAACCCGCCCTACAACCCGGTCGAGAAAATACCGATCATGAGTAACCATAATAAGAGCGCCCTTACGTTTATTTAAATATTGTTCCAACCAATCAACCGTATCATTGTCAATATGGTTGGTCGGCTCATCCAAGACCAATATATCCGTGGGATTGATCAGAGCACTCGCTAAAGCAACACGTTTTCTCTGTCCCCCAGATAAAGTTCCCACTAACAGGTCAAATTTAGGAATTCCTAGCTTAGTGAGAATTGTCTTGGCCTCATTTTCCAGTTGCCAAGCATCCAACTCATCCATCTGCTGACCAAGTGATATCACGGCTTGCTGAAGCCTGGAATTCTCTGGCTGATCATTTAGTTTTTCCAGAGTAGTTTCATAATCTCTCAACAATTTCATAACAGAGGAATTCCCTTTGAAAACTTGTTGCAATACCGTAGCCCCGTCTTCGAATTCCGGGTTTTGGGGAAGAAATTCTATACGAACGTTACTTCCCATCGTCACACGGCCTTGGTCAGGCTGCTCAACTCCTGCCAGAATCTTAAGCAACGTGGACTTGCCCGTTCCATTCACCCCGATAATCCCGATCTTTTCTCCTTCGTCAATCCCAAAAGAAATATCCTTAAAAAGAACCTTTTCGCCATAATTTTTCGTTAAATTCTCAGCCGTCATAATGTTCATTTTATAGTTCCTCCAAGTAATCTCATTATATCATGATTTCCGAAACGATTCTCGCGCAAAAGCCCCATAGCAAATACGGCTTCGTCGCATTGCTATGAGGCTCTCTCCTCAAGGTCTGTTGATAACCCTTTCGTTAATCGTCTACCCTAATGTATATCTCTCGAAGCTCTGATAAAATCATATGCCCATATAAATAAACGTCATAATATCGGAATCATGAAGCAAGATATTCAAGCCCCTTACCTCAAGCTTCTTAAAGACCACTAGCAAACTTTCTTGTTAACCATTATATCAAGAATAATCCGATCCATTTCACGGGTTCCTTGAGTTGCAAGACGTCCGAGGTTTTCAATGGTTTGCTCGGCAGTGCTCTCGATAATTCCATCCGTGGACTGAATGGCTATTCCCTCTATGGCCATAATCGCTGACTGAACGGCAGTACTCGTACAAGTTGATAGTTTTAAGGCGCACCCGGCTTTTGCTCCATCACAGAACATTCCAGTGACATTGCCCTGCATATTCTGAATGGCCGTTTTAATTTCTTCTTTACCTCCTCCAAGTAGGTAGGTAATACCACAACTCGCACCCGTACCTGATGCAGTGGCCCCACAAAGGGCCGAGAGTCGACCAATTTTTGTTTTAATATGTATTGCTATCAGATTGCTTAAAGTCACAGCTCGAATTAGCTGCTCATTAGATACGCTCAAATTCTGCCCAACAGCCACAACCGGTAATGTGGCAGAAATTCCTTGATTACCGCTTCCCGAATTGCTCATAACGGGCAGTGTGCTCCCTGACATTCTGGCATCAGAGGCACCCGCTGTCAGGGCCATCGCCTGAGTTATCAAGTCATCGGCAAATATCCCCTTGCGAACGCTTTCTCGAATCGTTTTACCAACTTGTAAACCATACTCATTCGATAAACCTTCTAAGCCTATGTTTGTATTAAGTTCAATGGCTTTTTCTATGATGCCTAGGTCGCGAAGGTTAACCTCCTGCACAAAGTCCCATATGGAATCAATAGATAAAAAGGAGTTCTTTTTCTTTTCCTGGTCATCCTTTGCATCTTCGTTAAGACTATTAATGATGGTTTCTCCATTAGCTTCCAGGAAAACCACCTGAGTATGCTCGTCAGCAACAACAACTTTTGCGTAGGATTGAGCCGTTGCAACAACTACTTCAATGTACAGTTTTTTCGATGTCTCTGCCACTTCAACGCAAATTTTGCCTTCTTTAATCATTTCCTTGGCCATTTCAACGTCACTTGGCGTCAGTCCGTTCAACACTTCAAGCCCTTTTGAAGAATCTCCGGCGATAACTCCTAAGGCAGCCGCTAAATTAACTCCGCTTCCCTTTGCCCCTGGAATAGTGACAGCCATGGCATTTTTAATAACGTTAGCACTGGCCATAACTTTTACGGACGAAACGACTTCTCCCTTAACATACTTTTTAGCTAAGGCAGCTGTATAAGCAATCGCCATGGGCTCCGTACATCCTAAGGCAACGACAAGTTCTTTCTCCAAAATCCTCAAAAATTCCACATAGTGCACTGTCCTATCCCCTCTTTCTTTGCTGACTGAACGTAATATGTAATATTCTTTTGCTAATAATAAAACTCCTCTTTTTACCTTAATAACACTTGTCGCTTGTTCTTGAACTTCGGACAACCCTCTTAAGAGTACCAGTTCTGTCCAAGTTATCTCGAAGTCGAGAAATGTTTTTTCAGGAGGCCTGAGAAAACTCAGTTCCTAAATAACTAAGTGGTGGTTATTACAATCAAAAAGCATCCTCTTTTCATAGTGAAAGAGGACGCTTTTTGATTGCTGTTATACTACTTTTTTACACTCCAAGCTATCTTGCCGCGCTTTATCACTAGGTCAACAGGATTATTCCCAAAATGGTAGGGCAAGTAGTTAAGATTCGGGACATCAAGAACTAGGATATCACCTTGCTTCCCAACTTCCAGACTGCCCACCCGGTCTGCCCTGCCAACAGCATGGGCAGCATTAATAGTTGCGGCAGTCATCGCCTCTTCAGGAGTGAGCCGGAGATAAAGACAAGCAAGAGTCAAGACAAGCGGCATCGATTCTGTGGGAGAAGATCCAGGATTAGAATCCGTAGCCAAAGCAACAGGAACTCCAGCCTGGATCATGGCCCTCGCCCTTGCATAGGAATTTTTAGCAAGGTTAAATGAGGTCGCGGGTAAAAGTACTGCGATGACCCCTTGATCTGCTAAAGCTGCGATCCCTTCGTCCGAAGCCTGCAACAGATGATCGGCGCTGGTGACACCCAGTTTTGCCCCTAATTCGGCTCCTCCAGCAGAATCTAATTCATCAGCATGGATCTTTAGCTTTAAGTTCAGTTCCTTTGCTTTCCTCAAGATCTTTTCGCTTGATTGAACACTAAAAACTCCCGGTTCACAAAAAACATCGCAAAACTCAGCAAGAACGCTGGAGGCAACTTGAGGCAACATATCATCCACAACAACATTAGTAAATTCTTCTTCGCTATATCCTGGCGGGACAGCATGTGCTCCCATAAAGGTCGGCACAAGATCCACTGCTTGCTCGTTATCCAATTCTTTGATCAGGTGCAAGGCTCGAAGCTCTTCCTCAAGCGTAAGTCCATACCCACTCTTTACTTCAGCGGTCGTCGTTCCGAGACTTAACATCGTCTTAAGACGGCGGCTTGTTTGCGCTTTGAGTTCTTCATCCGTCGCTTGTTTAGTACTCCGAACCGTAGAAAGAATTCCCCCGCCTTGCTTAAGAATTTCCAGGTAGGGAACTCCTTTAAGCTTTAGGGATAATTCATGTTCACGTGAACCGGCGTAGATCACGTGTGTATGCGGATCTACAAAACCCGGTGCAACGACTTTCCCCATAGCATTTATTTGAACCGTATCGGGCCCAGCCCAACCACCGGCTAAAATATCTTCCGACAAGCCAACTGCTACGATCTTGCCCTCGCAGACGGCAACAGCACCGTTTTCAATTAAACCAATCTCCGACATTTTTTCTCCACAAGCAGGTTTATCTGAGTGACCTGCCATCGTCACCAAAGCGGCAGCGGAATGGATCAAAAGATCAGCATACTTCATTAGACCATCTCCTCAAAGTCTAATCTAAAATCCTGTAAGGTTCCAGCCCTAGAATCCAAATACCCGCTTTTCTAAAATCTGCTCACTTGAGAAATCATGCAGCTTCAAATAGTAAGTTGCGGCATCCAGCATGGCATCCAGCGGAACAAGTCCAACAATTTCACTGCCAACAACAGGCACTCCATAATGGGCTGCCTCCGTTTTAATAAATTCTAAAGCCCGATACAAGGGCGTTCCTTGAGTATCTACCATATTCATAGAGATCTGTACCATCCCTTGCTCGGAAAGATCTATCCCTAAAGCTTTTACATTGACAAATCCACCGGAACTTCCCCGAATCCCTTTAGCAATTGCCTTGCCAATCTCCAGATTAGTTGTGCCTAAGTTCACGTTAAACGCCACCAATGGAGGACGAGCACCAATAGCAATAGCTCCGGCTTTTCCCAGAACACTAGGGCCGTAATCCGGAGTCCTCTCAGGAGTTTTTACGCTTTCTTTCAGGCCTTCATACTGTCCTCTGCGCACATCGGCTAAATTTCGTCGTTCTGCTCGAGTTGCCGCTTTCTCGTAGAGATAAACTGGGATGGATAACTCCCCCCGACACGTTCCCCCAGCCTTTTAGCAAGATCCACACATTCTTCCATCGTCATACCCCGCACAGGGACAAAAGGAACGACATCCGTGGCCCCCATTCGAGGATGCTCTCCTTGGTGCTGGTCAAGATCAATCTTTTCCGCCGCTTTGGCAATCAGCTTCCAGGCAGCTTCCAGAACCTTTTCCGGCTCCCCGATCATACTGATAACCGTCCTATTGTGATCCGCATTGCTGGAGTAATCCAGCAGAGTAACACCGGCTACTTGTCTCACCTCATCAAGGATCTCCTCGACAACCTCCAGTCGCCGTCCCTCACTGATATTCGGAATGCATTCTACGATTTTTACCACGTACAAATCCCCCTAAAATCTTCAACTCTTAATAACACTTAACTATATAAACTGCTTAATTACATAAAATAACTCGTGTCTGGAAGAGAAGCCTTTTCTCTCCCGATTTATGGCCGACTGAAATTCACTCTTCCTACTTCAAGCCTTCCAAAACTTTGCCTTGACATTCTTCAAATAATGAATTCCCATCACTGCGCAGTGCTTGGCATTCTGCTAGCAGAGCTTCTTTTCTGCTCGACGACTTCAGTCCTATGGCATTAATCTGGACATTATATAAAGCCCCCTCCAGGCCGGATTTAAACATCAGGGCTGCTACGCCCATATCACTTAAAGCATTGGGATTACCTTTGTCCAATAAACTGGGAAGCTTGCTCAACCCAATCAGACACTCCCGAGCGGTTCGCAAAGGAATATCTGCCGCTTTAAGTGTGGCATTTTCTAAGGCCTTACGCCGCAGATTCTTTTCTTCCTCACTGCTTTTCGGAAGACCTAAAGCCGCCATCACACAGTTAAAGCCCTCTGTATCTTCATCTACAAGGGACAACAACATCTCTTGTTTCGTCTCAGCCAAGTCCAGCAGCGATTTCATCTCGTCCTGAACAGCAGCAAACTTCTCTCTACCGATCGTCAAGCGACAAACCATAGCGACAAGAGCATATCCCTGAACCCCTGCATAAGCAGCTACGCTTCCTCCGCCAGGCGCAGGCGAAGAAGAAGCCACTTCAAGTCCAAATTCACCTAAATTCATATCCTTTAAAGCCAATATTCTGCTCCCTCCAATACATAAAGTAAAAGCACGACGAGGGCTAACCGAACAAGTGTGACACACCCTCCCTCCGTTTTCTCAGACCCAGAGGGTGTGCTCACACGGCGAGAGGTCTTTGCACGAGTCGTAGCCAAACTCGGCTTTAATCCGCTTTCATAAGCTGGGCGGGAAACAGGACGTTTCCCGCCGGCCATGCGACACGGACGTCGCGTTGGCCGGGTACCCTGCCCACTTTTATCAAGGATTAAAGCCCTAGTTTGGCACGACGAGCGCCGACCGAACAAGTGTGACACACCCTCCCCCTACTTGCACACCCGCTCTATCAATTCGTCCTTGGGAATGAACGGTATGGTAATATGTCCCTTCCCGGCATAACGTTCGTTAAACTCGATACTCGTCTCGATCGAATGTTCATTTCTCGCCCAAGAGCGCCGAGCGACTCCTCCCATCACATCCCATAAAAGCGCTGACTTAATAACGTTGTCGACGCGTTCACTTCCGTCGAGCACTAAGCCAAACCCGCCGTTAATGGCTTTGCCAATTCCCACACCCCCGCCGTTGTGGAGAGAGACCAAGCTCATTCCACGGGCGGCATCGCCGGCAAAACTTTGGACGGCCATATCAGCCATGACATTGCTCCCATCTTTGATGTTCGCCGTTTCTCTAAACGGAGAATCAGTCCCGCTCACATCATGATGATCCCGACCCAGCATAACAGGTCCGATCACACCTTGACGAACTAATTCATTAAATTTCAAAGCGATCTTAATCCGTCCTTCGGCATCCTGATATAAAATCCGAGCTTGAGTTCCTACGACCAGCTTATTTTTCTCAGCATCTCTAATCCAAATATAGTTGTCCCTGTCTTGCCCCCGACGATTCGGATCAATGCAGGCCATCGCCGCTTCATCCGTTTTGTGCAAATCTTCTTTCTTTCCGCTCAGGCAGACCCAGCGGAAAGGTCCATACCCATAGTCGAAAAGTTCCGGTCCCATGATGTCCTCCACATACGATGGGAAAATAAAGCCGTCTTTTTCGTCAACTCCGTTTTTAGAGATTTCCTTCACCCCGGCATCATAGACCGCTTTCATGAACGAATTGCCGTAGTCGAAGAAGTACGTCCCACGTTTGACTAACGCAGAGATCAAATCATAGTGACGTCTTAAACTTTGATCAACGCATTTCTTAAATTCTTGGCGATCCTCTGCAAGCATCCTCGTCCGCTCAGCAAATGTAACCCCCTGAGGGCAGTATCCCCCTTCATAAACGACATGGCAGGAAGTCTGATCCGAGAGCAGGTCCACCTTGATGTTTTTATCGACGGCATATTCCAGTAAGTCCACAACATTCCCTTGATAAGCAATCGACATCGGTTCCTTTTTCTCCATATATTCAGCGGCAATCCGGAAGACCTCGTCTAAATCTGCCGAAGCCTTTGTCACCCATCCTTGTTCGTGCCGAGTCTGAATACGCGACTCGTCCACTTCGGCGATGATTCCGACGCCTTGAGCAATTTCCACAGATTTGGCCTGCGCTCCGCTCATCCCGCCAAGACCCGAGGAGATAAATAAATGGCCCTTCAAATCTCCGTCATGCGGTACACCAAGCTTCATACGCCCAGCATTAAGCAAGGTGTTAAACGTACCGTGGACAATTCCTTGCGGTCCAATATACATCCAGCCGCCCGCTGTCATCTGACCATAATTGGCCACTACCATTTGTTCAGCAATTTCCCAGTCTTTTTGATTGTCAAACATACCGACCATTAAGGCATTCGTAATGATCACTCGCGGAGCTTCAGGGCGCGAAGGGAACAGTCCCACGGGATGACCGGATTCCATCACCAACGTCTGGTGATCTGTCATGACTTCCAAATACTTTTTAATCAGACAATACTGCAGCCAGTTCTGGCAAACACTGCCCGTTTCTCCATAAGTAACAAGCTCATAGGGATATAAGGCTACGTCAAAGTCGAGGTTATTGTCGATCATCACTTGAAATGCCTTGCCTTCAATACAGTTACCTTTATACTCCGAAATGGGCTTCCCGGACAATTTTCCGGCCGGGCGATAACGATAAGCGTAAATTCTCCCCCTGGTACGCAGTTCCTCCAGAAATTCAGGGGCTAAAGTCTCATGAAGCTCCTCAGGTACATAACGCAGGGCATTTTTTAAAGCAACCTTCGTTTGTTCCGCCGTAAGGCTAAATCCTCGGTCCGGAGCCCTGCGGATTCCTTCGGTAAATTCTTTGGCTTCAGGCAAAACAGCGTCTAATTTGATGGTCATAGCGTGTGAGATGTCATGATTACTATTCATCACTTAACCCTCCTTCTTTTTCAGACCGCTCACGATCCTTGACGGTGTCAGAGGCAATACTTTGAGCCTTGTCCCCAGCGCATGGTTGACGGCATTGACAACCGCCGGAGCTATAGCGCAAGCTGCAATTTCCCCAATGCTTTTTGCTCCGTACGGTCCGTTATTTTCCCCTTTTTCTATGAGCAGCACCCGAACGGGCGGCATGTCTGGCGCATTGACAATATGATAGTTTGCCAAACTGTCCCCTCTTACTATACCAGTTAACGGATCGATATCAAGGTCTTCTGTAAGAGCCATCCCTAAACCCATTTGTATACCCCCATAAATTTGCCCTTCCACAAAACCGGGATTAATGGCTCTCCCAACATCAAAGGCAGCTACGACCTCCGACACGTTAACCAGCCCCGTCAAAGTGTCAACTTCAACTTCAGCGAAATTTGCGCCATACGACCCCGGATTATCCGTTGCCCGATAGGTTTCCGTGACGATAATTTCCGTTTGATTCCGTCGCTGTGCCTGACTGGCAATTTCTCCATAGGGATACTTCCGATCAGGATCTCGACGCGACCAAACCATTTCCTCACACATCACAACGTCATCTTGAGCACATTCCAGGATCAGGGCAGCCTGCGCCAAAAAAAACTCCTTGACCGTCTCCGCAAGTTTCAAAGCGCCTCCGCCGCATACATGCATAACCCGGCTCGCCTGAGATCCGATGTCATACGGACTTGTCTCCGTATCCCCTTCAGGCATTTCTATGCGTTCAGGGTTTATATCCAGGACTTCCGCTACGATTTGCTTAATGGAGGTGATCGTGCCGCAGCCCAATTCATGAAGCCCGGACAACAAGATCATGCTCCCATCTTCCAGCATCCTTAAGGTCATGGTCACAAAATCCTGGAACGCTCCGAAATAGCCATTCCCGTGGGTGCAGCAAGCCATCCCCACGCCTCTTCGAAACCGTCCCGTACTCTGGGGTCTCCGGCGCTTTTCGTACCAAGCAAAGGCCTTAGCTCCTTCCTGAGCGCATTCTATAATTCGTGCATCGCCAAGAGATGGCCCTCCGCTTAAATCGGGATCATTGACTTGGACTAAGTTTTTTAAGCGAAACTCCAAGGGATCTAACCCCAACTTGCCGGCCATGTGATCAAGGTTGATCTCCGAAATCGCCATAATCTGAGGAGTTCCGTATCCTCGGGCAGCTCCGGCTACAGAAGTATTCGTATGGACCGCCATTCCCAAATATCTTTGATGTTCCACCCGATAAAGACGGAAAAGCTTTTTACCCATCGCCGCCACAAGCGCTGCCCCGTTGGAGGTATAGGCACCAGTATCTGCAATCACCCGGAAATCTCGCGCTAAGATCTTCCCCTCCCGATCGGCCGCTGTTTTAACATATCCAATCACTTTAGTCCGAGTACGAGTCGAGACGATACAGTCCTTCCGCTCCAACTCTACCTTGACAGGTCTGCCCGTTGTCATAGCCAAATAGGCACAGAGCGGTTCCAGGAGGACTTCCTGTTTCCCTCCAAAAGAACCCCCCATGGGAGTTTTAATAACCCTTACCTTATTAAAAGGCAAACCAAGAACCTTAGCTACGTTTAAGCGAACCGCATAGATGATTTGGCAAGGCGACAAGACCGTGATTTTCCCGTTGTGATCCGGAAAAGCAAGGCAAACATGAGGTTCAAGGGCCGCATGATGTACTTTCGGAGTTTCGATTCGGTCTTCAGCCACCAAATCGGCCTGAGCAAAGACCTCCTCCGGCCTTCCGCATTTTATCTCTTTATTGAAAAACGGTTCTGGAACCGGATGAAGCATTCCCTCCAGAGCAAACGTCTTTTCAGGGTCCAATTCGAAGGGCAATTCCTCATAGTCCACCTTAATTAGCTTCAAAGCCTGCCGAGCTGTTCCTTCATCAACAGCCAGCACTGCTGCCACTTTATCTCCAACATACCGAACCGTATCCGTAAATATCCTCTCATCCTCATAGGCCATCTTCTGCTGCCCTTCAAACCAAACCTGACTGTTATAGGAAGTCTTGGGGGTATTTTCATGAGTAAAAACTCCCACAACTCCAGGCATCTCCAAAGCTGCAGAAGCATCAATGGACAAAATTTTGGCATGAGGCAGCGGGCTGAAAAGCAGTTTAGCGTAGAGCATGCCATCGAGCTTTAAATCTCCCGTGTAACGAAGTTTTCCCGAAACCTTACCCAATGCATCATGGATGGGCAGAGTTTTACCCACATACTTTAGCGAGCTCTCATTCATTGAGCAACCCTCCCAAGATCGGCTCCGAACCCCAAAGGTTGAAAGCCATATTGCGCGCCAAACCTTTGATAGCCTCTCGTTTGTATGGGTGGGAGCTTCTCCCCCTAATCGCTTGATCTACGGTTTCCGACAACATTTCCTCCCAGCGATGCAGAAGAGGCAATCCCAGCTCCTGTCCCTCAAGCACTCGTTCCAAAGCCTTTAAGCGAAAAGCCGTTTCACCAAGTGCTCCTACTGCAATCCGCACATCCTTGATGACCTTGCTATCGCCCTCATAGTTCAGAGCTACGGCCATATTTAAACGGGCAATCGATACTGCTGTTCGACTCCCGATCTTTTCAAAACCACTCAGAAACGATTTCTCTCCAATGGGAATCTCAATCCCCGTAATCAGCTCATGGGGATTGAGACAAGACCGCCCTTTGCCAATCAGAACTTGGGCGATGGGAAGCCTTCGGACTCCTTCCTGAGCAAGGGTCGATACCTGAGCCTCCAAGACTAAAAGTCCTGGCAGGCTGTCCCCCGCCGGAGAAGCGCTGGCTATATTCCCGCCCAAAGTCCCTCTATTTCTAATTTGTGCCGAACCAATCTTCCCCGCTGCTTGAGCCAAGCATAAAGCGTTGTCAAGGAGCAAAGGTTCTGTCGCCAACTGGCTGAAGGGAGTCATACTTCCGATGTGCAGAATACCCATCTCCGCCTGCACCCCGCGGAGTTCCTTAACCTGGGACAAATCGACAACAAGTTGAGGCTTTTTATACCCTCTTTTAAGATCTATAAGCAGATCCGTCCCACCCGCTAAGAAAGCAATCCTTCCTTCGAACCCCTTAATCCCAGTTATTAACTCTTCCAACGACGTTGGTCCGAATAGATCAAACCCTCGATACTCTCTTTCCATCATGTCGGGCCTCCGCTTCCACAAGCCGGAGTCAGATTTCGAACTTTCTCTTCAGCCGCCTGGCGAATCGCGTTAATGATTTTGATATAACCGGTACAACGACAAAGATTCCCGGCAATGGCTGTCCGAATTTCCGCTTCACTCGGATAGGGATTGTTCATAAGCAAAGCTTTGGCAGACATAATCATACCCGGTGTGCAATACCCGCATTGAACAGCCCCTTGATCGATGAAAGCCTGTTGTAAACGATCAAGCTCACCCTTTTCCTCTAAACCCTCAATCGTTATAATATGACGGCCTCGTGCCTGAAAGGCCAACACTAAACAAGAATTAACCGCCTGTCCATCCATGATGACTGTACACGCGCCGCACTCTCCTTCTCCGCTGCACCCTTCCTTGGCACCGGTTAACCTCAACGTATCGCGCAGAACATCGAGCAAACGGTCTTTGGGGTTAATCCCTACTTTTTGAAGCTCACCATTCACGGTCATTTCTATTTCCAGCATTTGCGCGCCCCCTAATCCTATACTGACGCCTCTGATTCCCGGGTCTTCTTAAACTTAAGTCGGCTGTGCGGGCAGGTGTGCTGACCTGAACACATCTCACAGGTGATGGCACAGGATAAATTTGGCTTGCTCAAGTTTTTGCCCAAGGGAATGATGAGAGAATGCGACTTAACAGGAGACATCAGCATCGTATCACTCAGAACCACCCCGATTTGCGAACCATCTAACAATTGAAAGATCGTTTTTTGAACTTCCAGAGGAACCTGACGGCCTCCCGGACACAAATTATAACCCGTCTGCAGCCCTCGTACCCTCCCTCGTTCAATGACCATACCTCTCATCAGTTCCAAAACATCATCCACTGCCACCGTCCCGCATCCATCGAGAATCATTCCTTCGAGCATTTCACCTTCTTGAAATAAACGGGCTGATTCTTCAACTAACCGCACACCAATCGTCTGTACAGCCACCATAACCTCTTCTGCGCCTTCGAAAAAAGCCGCAGCTGCACTAACCTGAAATTGATTATCCAGAAGAATCTCTTCGGCACTAGTCACCTTCACGGGAAAATAGTTAAAGATACAGCGGGCATCAATCAGCTCCAAAGCCTTTAAACGGACCTGTTCTATGAGCGGGCGAAAACTCAGGCTTCTTTCCGAATCAGCATCCGGTAACCCTATTCTCCGATAAATCTCCCGAATATCGAGGTTTAGATTCTTCCATTCCATACGTTCCATCGTGCATCCACTCCTTTACGCGCGCAGTCATTTTTTCTTTCGCTATATTTTTGAAGGCTGTATCTTCTATTTCTATCAGTAAGGCTATATCTCTTCCATCTCTATCAGAAAGGAAATAACCGGACTCCTAGAAACAGCGGCTCGTTGCTACACTGGTTCTCCAAATTTTTCTCTTGCCTTTCTCAGAACTGAGGCTATCCCCTCTTTTACCTCTTCTGAAACCTGATCGGGTTGATAAGCTGCTAAAATATCTTTAATCCTCATCCGAGCACGTTCTATCATTGTCAAGCTTCCGTTTTCTGACCAACCCTCAAAATTATTAAAATCCGAAAGATCTGCCTGCCAGTTCTCTCGGAAATGATCGGCAGTGTGATCATCCCCCAGGAAATTCCTCCCCGGTCCTACCCTCTGGATCGCTTTAATCCCCAAGGACTCCGGATCCGTATCGATTCCCTTCAATAAACGTCTTGTTCGCCCAATGACTTCATTGGAGATCACGAGCAGCTCCAAAGATCCTGTCAAGCCAAACTCCATGTAGAAGACATCATGCATGATATTACAGCCTTGCAAAGCACCCATCAGGGTAAATTGAGTTGACTCCATCAACGCTTGTTCGTCACAAACCTTGGCGTTGCAGCATCCCGCATATCCCCAGGAAGGCAGCTGGTAGTAATGGGCCAGATCAACCATCCCCCCTTGAAAAAGTATCGCTTCAGGAGTGGCATAAACGGCCTGCATGGTCCTCATATCCAAAGGAGAATTGCCATAACCATAAATAAACGGAGCTCCGGGCTGTTTTAATTGGTGAAGGATCAGACCGCTCAAAGCCTCTGCATTCGCCAGGACTAAAGCCCCCCCAACGGTCGTCGGAACCGAGGCACCTGCAACCCCACCACAAGCGAAATTTGTCGGCACCCAATTTTCAGCGGCAACTAAAAGTTTATCTACCGACTCCTTAGGATGCTGGAGAGGAGAAGTTGGTTCCGTGTAAATCATAAATAAGGGTTTCTGACGTAAGCGTTCTTTTCCTCCGACGGCCACTGCCGCCATCTCAATAATATCGGACAAGGTATCCCCGTCTTCAGCAATTACAACTTGAGGTTTCAGAGTATTTTGCACCATCAAAGCATATTGTTCGCGGTTGATCATACGCGGATCTACATCGGAAAGAAAACCCATGGACATCACAAAATCGATATTCGGCAGATAGTCACAGATTCTAACCGCCTGGGCCACATCCTCCTGACGCCAGCTTCGCCGTTCCAGGCTGAAAGGATCTAAATAGTTGAGCGTATCGGACCCCGTGCCGAAATAGACCTTCGATCCCTCCAGATAAAGAGCCGGATCTCCTTTTCGGTTGTATAAGGTTACTCGGGACGGCGCCGACAGGAGAGCTTGTTTCACCATATGGGAGGGAAAATATACCCGATTCTCATGTTCGACGTAGGCCCCCGCCCTTCGCAAAATCTCCACTGCCTCCTCGTGGTGGATAAGCAGCCCTGTCTCTTCAAGGATTTTACAGCTTGCTAAATGTATCTCTTCTGCTTGTTTTTCTGTCAGAGTCCGAAAAAACAGCCCATTTCCATGCGAACTCCCTACTCCCATACCATAACCTCCTCAGTACTAGGATCATTTACGTTACTGGAATCTCTCTGCTTAAGCTCCAATCGCTCTCAAACGTCCTTTATCTTTGCTTCCTTCTGACTGCTTGCTTGCGCTCTTCGGTCTCGGCAATAATTTCCATCAGGCCTGTATGAATTCCTTCAGCGAGCGATTCCGGAGTATGGTTCTTGATAATCTCTTGCGCTAATTGTTGCGAGCGATCTTCTGCCGTTTTTGCTCCCTCTTCTTCCCAGATTTCCCAAAACAAACGATTGAACTGCTTTGGCACCCATATCTCGTCGCGGAAATGTTCATAGGTATGGGAATGAGCAACATAGTTACCCCCGGGTCCTACTTCATCAATCACATCGACAGCCAAAGTCTCCTCGTTCAAAGGTGTACCTCCACCCATATAGCGAGCATTTGAGATAAAGTCATCGCACAGCGTTAGGAAACTTAGGGAACCGGTTTTTCCACCTTCGAGATAGCCCACATCATGTACGAGATTCGCCCCCATTAACTGAGCCATTAAAATCCCGTTCCCAGCTTCCATCCCGGCTTGGGCATCCGGTACAGGAGCATTGACACACCCAGCCTCCGTAAAATTCGGAATTCCATAATACTGGGATAACTGAGTCATAATGGCATAATTCATGAGCGTCTCCGGTGATCCATACAAGGTTACAGTACTCTTCATATCCATAGGCGTTGCCCCGCCGCCAATAATAATGGGCGCCCCCTTTTGCTTCAATTGAGCCATCACCACACCCGCCAGAGCCTCAGCGTTCATCAGCACGATGGAACCCGCTTTGGTAACCGGTGTTGTGGCACCCGCCAAAATCCCGGGGGTGTACACTACCGGAACTCCATATTCGAAACAAGCAAACATTTTTCCCACACCGTCGTTTGTGTGAACTAAAGGCGAGATGGGTTCTGAGTACAACATCATGAAGGGATTCTTGCGCAATTCCTCTTTGCCGCCGGCGACCAAACACGCCATTTCCAACTGAGCACGCATATTGATTTCATCATGGGCCGTGACGATCAGCGGCTTTGTCGTATTGGAAACCATGGCCTCCATTTGATGCAAATCGCTCACTTTAGAGCTCTGATCAGAAGCAATCGCATAACTCATCACGAAATCATAGTTCGGCAAATAATCCATAACCCGACACGCTAATTCAACATCTCTCTTGGTTGAGCGCCGCCGTTCTCCCGTTTCGAGATCTATCGTAAAGGGAAGATCTGATCCCGTCCCAAAATAGGTCCGATTTTTTTCCAAAGGCATGACACGCTGCCCCTGGCGGTTCGCCACCACAATCTTGCGCGGAGCTAAACGAATGCACTCTTCCACCAACCAACTCAGTATCCGAACACGATGCTCCTTGACAAGGCATCCGGCCTCTGTCAGCAGCTGCAGGGCCTCCGGGTGATCGACCACGACACCGGTACGTTCCAGAACCTCTAATGTGGCAAAATGAATCTCCTCTAATTGACTCTCTGTAACCCACCTCAGAAGCGGTGTCCCCTGCTCTGAACTGTTGGAACGAATCCTTCTCATCTTAAATCCTCCTCTGTAACTGACATTGAATCTATTGTGATGGCCTCGCTCGGACAAACATCGATACAGCTTCCACACCCCCAACACTTCTGGGGATCAAACACAACCTTCCTCCGCGCCTTGCCTTTGACGACAATCTCGGTCTCCCCGTAATAAAACGCAGAAAAATTACAGCGCTTCGTGCAGGCACCACAATGCGTACACAGTCCAAGGTCCTGTCGGGCCGCATATTGGACAACCGGAAATACGCCCTTTGTTCCCTTCTCTTGAGCCAGCCGTGTAGGATAACAACAACATGCGCAACAATTGCATAACCAAGCCGGCCCGTTGATTCGCCAGTCGCTGTTGACCTGATGCATTAACCCTTCTCTATGAGCCGTCAGAATGATTTCCTTGGCTTCTCCCCGCGTAAGAGCACGCCCTAGCGTTCGATCCGTAATAGAGTCATCAAAACTCAAACAAGTCTCCGTTGGTTTGCCGCATCCAGCCAATTTTCGGCAGTTGCAGGGAACTAAACGTATCTCACGAACTGATTTCAACAATTCCTCCAGATTTTCCGGCAACTCAAAGGTTTCCGGGGCTCGTTCCACTGGCTCCCCGTTTTGGAGCGCTTTAAGGTATGGAGCCATTTTCTCTGCATAAATTTCATAACACCACTTGTCTAATGCCTGGAGAAGTTCTTGATTCAAAGTCCTGTAACCCTCATTAAATTTGCACAAATAGTCCAAGCGCTCATAAAAATCCGCTGCCCAATAAACCATTTCACCCTTCAGTTCCTCTCGATTGAGCAGCTTGCCAACATAACATTCCTTTAAAAATTCTTCGATTTCCTCTGCAGGGCAGCCCATCCTTAAAGCAATTTCGGACGCCGAACACCGTTGCCCTTCTAAGCGAACCACCATATCCATGTCCCGTTCTGATACAAAGCTTCTAAGATACGGCAGAACAAACTCAGGCACGGCAAACCTGGCAGCGAACTTTTTCACGATCGGCTTCATCCAGGCCTCTGGCGTTTCAGATATTTTCAGACATCAAAAATCCTGCCTTTCATATTAGAAACGATCATTGGCCACCTCTGCCCCCAAGCCTAGAGGCATTCAAGGGCACAAAGTGGCCAATGTTGAGTATGGGAAAAACAATAAAATTGCTTTAACAAACACAGATCATGAGCCTACAAAACGCATTGTTACTTGAGCAACCCTTTGCTCTTTAAGAAGGTTGTAGAAACTTCCTCAACCGACTTCTTCTCCACGTCCGCTTGCATATTCAATTCTGTGATAGTTTTGGTGTCGAGAATATCACTCAATTTTTTGAGGTCAGCAGCTAAGGTAGGATAGGCATCCACAATTTGCTTTCTTACGACGGGGCAAGCATTGTACACGGGGAAGGCCTTTTTGTCGTCTTCAAGTATCACCAGCTTATCCGTCACGATTCTCGGTTCTGTAGTGAAGGCCAGAGCCAGGTCTCCTTTTTGCGCTTTAAGTGTATCGTAGTTTAAGCCCATAGCAACATCCACGATATCATCTTTCGGCATCTTAAAATCATAGGCCTTTTCAAAGGATGGCAATCCATCCGCTCGGCCATCCCATTCCGGGAAGCTGACAAACTTGAGGTGTTCGCCTTTTTTTACTTGGGCCACATAATCCGAGGTTGTCTTTAGGTTGTACTTAGCCGCAACATCTTGACGTACGACAATCCCATAGGTGTCGTTAAGCGGGGCATAGTCTAACCATTCAATTCCGTTTTTATCATCCCAGTCTTTTATCAGCTTGTAACTTTCTTGAGGATCAAAAACCGGGTCGTGATTCATCAAATTGATGACACCCGTACCGGTGTACTCCCAGTACATGTCAATTTGCCCGGAAGTCAGAGCAGGTCTGATGACTGCCAGTTCTCCTAAACCCATTTTATTATCTACAGGGTAACCTAACCCTTTGAGGTACTGTAAACTCATGGTTCCCAGAAGAGAGGCTTCTGTGAAGGTTTTGGACGAGATCTTGATCGTCGGTCCTTTTTTAGCAGTATCAGCAGCAGTTCCCGAAGCAGGAGCCTGGGAACCGCAGCCCACAACTCCTCCCAAAGCTAAGACTAGAGTTAAGATGATGGCGAAGCCAAAGATAAATCGTTTCTTCATGTACATACTCCTTCCTAAGAATAAGTATTGATCATCTATCTTCAAGCATAATAGCCTTTAGCACCCTGCCCGGTTGATCCCCCTCCTTTCGACTCCGATTCAGGTTAACTTATTCAACCCGCATACCGGGAGGAGTGATACGGTGCTCGAGGACACTAAGGACTCGATCCAAAAAGATCGCCATAATTGCCCCCAACCCAGCCCCAACCAGCAAGTATTCCGGTCTAAACAACGCCAAGCCGCCGATGATCAAATTTCCCAGCCCTCCAGCTCCGATCAAAGCTGCCAAGGCCCCAATACTGACGACATAGACCGTAGCCGTTCGGATACCGCTGAGGATAATCGGCAGCGCCAAGGGAATTTCCACCTCATAAAGAATTCTTCTTTGGGACATCCCCATGCCTGAGGCCGCTTCCTTGACATCCGAACTCACTTCTAGCAAACCGGCAATAGTATTTCTCACGATGGGCAGCAAACTCTGAAAAAGCAAAGCTACCACTGCCGGCTTCATTCCTATTCCGAGTATCGGCAAGGCTAAAGCAATAATCGCCAAACCGGGAATCGCTTGTAAAACATTCAGCAAATTCAGCAAGACTAAGCCAAACTTTTTAAATTTAGGCCGAGTTAAAAAGATTCCCAGGGGTACAGATATCAAAATCGCTATAGTCACCGTGACGAGAACAATCTCAGAATGCTCCAATAGGGCACCTGGTGCCTTTTCAAACAAGGCAACCCGGAAATTTTCCCAACTCATTTACTCACCCTCTTTTCGGTACACATGGTTCCGAATATCTTTGAAAGAGAGCACACCACACAATTCTTCACCCTTCAAGATCCCGAGATAATCCACATCGAATTCCAGGAGCAGAGAAAGCGCATCCGGCAAAACCGTCGCTGTCTGAACGAAGGCCTTTTCTGTTCGAGCCACTCTTTTTCTGAGCTTGTCAAGGTCGCTTCCAGCTTCCCTAAGATCGGCTTCCGTGATTTGCCCACAGACTTTGCCGTTATTATTTAACAAAATGGCTACTTCAGCCCCAGAGTCCTTCATTTTCTGGGCAGCATTGGGCAGTTCACTTTCCTTCACAACACAGCTAATCGGTTTCATAGCCTCTTCCACACGATAAAGATTCAGCTTTTTCACAACCCGATCATGCCCAATAAAGTTTTCTACAAAATCATTCACCGGTCGAGTCAGGATCTCTTCAGGGGTTCCAAACTGAACAAGCTTTCCCGTATTGAAAATGGCAATTTTATCCCCCATTTTAATGGCTTCGTTAATGTCGTGAGTCACAAAGACGATGGTCTTCTTAATTTCCTTTTGCAAGCGCAAAAATTCATCTTGGAGATGATTGCGAGCAATCGGATCTACCGCCCCAAAAGGCTCATCCATCAGCATGATCGGCGGATCGACAGCCATCGCCCGTGCCACCCCTACTCTTTGCATTTGCCCGCCGCTTAGTTGAGCCGGATATTTCCCCCGGGTCTTTTCCACATCAAGCCCCATCATCACCAAAAGCTCTTCCACCCTCTTGGCAATTTTCTCTTTCGGCCATTTATACAGCCGAGGTACAATGGAGATATTCTCGGCGATCGTCCGATGCGGCAGCAGGCCAATCTGCTGAATCACGTATCCAATACCCATCCTCAATTGATCGGGATCTGTGCGCATCACATCATTGCCGTTGATTTTGATCACCCCGGATGTCGGCTCAATCATGCGATTAATCATGCGCAGCGTGGTACTTTTCCCGCAGCCCGAGGGGCCGACTAAAACGCAAATCTCTCCCTTAGGTATAGAAAGAGATAATTGTTCCACGGCTGGAATTGCTTGACCCGAGTATTGCTTTGTGACTTGCTCTAGTTCAATCATCAAGATCCCCCTCTGCCAACGTTATCTAGTCTCAGATATAAAAAAAACCATAAGCTTTAACGGTTTAATCTCAATCCCCGAGGAACAATGAGTTTCTCAATTCCCCCAAGAATCGTGTCTAAGCCAACAGCTATTACAGATATAATCAGCGCCCCTGTGACCATCATGGGAGTATTGGAACGAACAAGTCCCTCTGAAATAAAGCGTCCTAAATTACGTTCTCCTATGTACGTTGCGATTGCCGCAATCCCAGTTGTCATGACAACGGTAATTCGGAAACCGGCAAAAATAATCGGAATGCCTAAGGGCAAAAGAATCTCCCGCATGATCCTTCCCGAACTCATCCCCATTCCTTTGGCTGCTTCGATCACATTCCGATCGACGTTTTTTACCCCATCATAAACACTGCGGATTAAAGGCATCATAGCGTAAAGAACTAAAGCAAACAAAGCAGACTTTCGCCCTAAGCCAAAGAAAGGAATAGCAACTAAGATAGCAAACATCGACAAGCTGGGAATGCAGAAAATTGTATTGGCTAAAGCCAAAACCCGAGCGGCCCATTTATCACTTTTTGTCAACAATAAGCCGACAGGTATCCATATCACTAACGAAATTAACACTGCTGTAAGAACAAGGGTAAAGTGGTTGCTGGAATACTCAATGATCGTCCCGGTATTTCTTGTTATAAAGTTTATAAAATCCTCTAACGTCACTTGCCGTCACCCCTCTTCCCTTAAGACTTTTCAATCCCTGCTGTAAATCAGCCTTATAATACCTTATGATTCTGCTGCCAAAACCAGAATCCAAATAAAGCAAGCACGCTTTTTCAGAGATAATAATCCGAGGTGCCAGCAAGGCGTTTCCCAGAAGAGTTAACCGATACTTGGTTAAACTAAATTTTAGTTGCAAGAATTGTGCCTACTTTCGGACAATTGAGGAATCAGCACCTCTGCCTGTTCAGCGAAGCAGAGGTGCATAGATTCTTTGCTCCAGCAATCCACCACAAACCAGTCCCAGTGCTCGGTATACAGCAAGCGCAAACTCAATTTTGCAGCAAAATATCAATGCACTTTAGGATGATCGTTCTTCTAAGCTATAAAACGCCCACACAATTCTACAGCGCTGCCAGCATCTGAAGCATATCCATCCGCACCAATTTGATTGGCAAAGGCCAGCGTAACGGGCGCCCCTCCAATCATGACTTTCACCTTGTCTCTAAGGTTAGCCTTCTCCAAAGCTTTAATCGTTTCACTCATACCGGGCATCGTCGTCGTAAGCAATGCTGACATTCCAATGACTTGGGGCTGATGTTTGCCAACAGCATCTACAAATTGTTGCGAGGTAATATTGACACCCAGATCAATCACTTGAAATCCCTGACTTTCCAGCATCATGACGACAAGGTTTTTCCCAATATCATGAAGATCCCCTCTGACTGTCCCCATAATCACGGTCCCGCGTGAAGGGATATCTGCATCGGCAATATACGGTTTGACCAGGGCCACGCCCCCGCTCATCGCTTTCGCGCAGCGCATCACTTCAGGAACAAACATATCCCCTTTTTTAAAAAGCACTCCCACTGTATTCATACCTGCAATCAAACCTTCATTAATAATCCTTAAGGGGTCCGTTCCATGCTCTAACATCCATTTAGTACCCTCGGCAACCTTTTCCACATTTCCTTTAAGAACGTAATCACTCAACTCTGAAAATTCCATGTCTAAATCCTCCTTCAGCTTTCTTAGGTACTATTATTTTTTAGCTCGGGTAAAGCCAAAAATGCATAGCTAAGGTCTTATAAAATTAAGAAGTCACGTTAAGTGAGTTCAGGCTCAACACCGAACTTATGTCTGTAGTAATGGCGCAGTTCTTGTTCCACCCCTTCAGGCAATGCCGGACGAACGTAACAGGCAATCCTGTCTTGCCAAACTTTATGCGATCGCTCTAACAGAAGTCGCTGATAATCCCGTTTTGGAGCGTAAGGCTGCCGATCACACAGCCTGGGATTCCAAAATTCTTGTCTGAAATGGTTTAAGGTGTGATTCGTATCCAAAAAGTGACCCCCAGGACCTCGGGAGCGAATCTCAGCAACCGCCAGAGTGTCCTGATTAATGGTTAGCCCTTGACTGAACCGCCGAGCCATCCCGCCAATCTCCTCATCCAGTACCAGCTTTTCCAAGGATAAGGTCAGAAAAGAATCCAGAATTCCCGCCGAATGCAGAACAACACTCGTTTGAGCTGCCACCGTGGAAACCATGGACAACATGGATTCCATTCCTGCTTGAAAATCCGCAGTTTTAGCATCCGTCAAAGCTCCGCCTGAACGAGACGGCAGCTTATAATAACGCGCCAATTGATTGACCGCCCCGACCAAAAGCGCGAGTTCCGGTGCCCCCAGGGCTATAGACATGGTCTTCATATCCGAAATCGTCGAAGTGTTTCCATAAACCACAGGCGTGCCCGGATTAATAAGCTGGGAGAGTACAATTCCTGCCAAGATTTCAGCGTTATTTTGAACGAGAGTCCCGGCTAAGGTCGTTGGACTGGTTGCCATAGCCATACTGCAGGGAGCCAGAATTAGACCCTGCCCAGCCCTTGCGTAAAGCAGCAGACTTTCCAGCATTTTTTCCGAGTAGATTAGAGGGGAATCAGGATTAACGGTTCCCAGCAGGCGGCAGCCCGGCCTCCCCTGAAAAACAATCTCGCTGACTTCTAAGGAAGTTTGAGCAATATCTCCCCCCATCGTCAACCCCATTTGAGGCTTATCTGAATACCAGCAGCCCGCCAGAACCATCCAAGCAAAGGTCTCCTGCTCAGACACCCCTGGGATCTCAGGCATCACAAGCCCTCCCCCATTCGTGTCGAAATAAGAGCTTTGGTGGATAATCCGCAGGAGGTTGAAATAATCTCTTTGCTCAGCCTGGCGCCTGACCGCGTCAAGGTCTTGAACATAGACGCACCCAGCAGGCGGAGCAAACACTGTACTAGGGCCCCCAATCCAAACCGAGCGTTCCGGATTTCTTGCCTCTAATAAAAACCGTTCAGGAGCCTTCTCTAAAACTTGAGGGAGCAGGGCCTGGGGAAAATACACCCGACTGCCCTCCACTCTCGCCCCACCACTGCGCAAAATAGCTAAGGCTTCATCGTGATGAAACTCCACCCCCACACTCTCCAGGACTTCCACGGTTGATGCCTGAATTATTTCAATCTCTTGTCGGGAAAGCACTTCCACCAAAGGATTCATTCTCTCACTCCTCTAAAAGGAAAGCATCTGCTTCCGCGAGGGCAATCGCTAAGCGCATTTGCTTATTCATATAACGGTCATCCCCCGTAGCAGGTATGTCTTGACGCAGGCGATTATAGACCTTCCGGGTTTTCGGTGCCAAACTCAAACCCTCAAGCTGCGGCTCAGCACAGGAAACCCCTTGAGCCGCACAGAGAATTTCAATTCCCAGGATCTTAAACATATTAGAAATCACCATTCCCGCTTTGCGAGCAGCCCAGGTTGCCATGCTCACATGGTCTTCCTGATTGCTCTTCGTCGGAATAGAATCCGCACTAGCCGGATAACAAAGGGTTTTATTCTCACTGACCAACGCCGCTGCCGAACATTGCGCTAAAGTAAAACCAGTATTGAGCCCCACCGAAGTGCCTACCAAATTGCGCGGCAGACCATAACTCATGGTTGGGTCAAGCAAGCGAGCACTTCGCCGTTCAGAAATATTTCCCAGCTCATGAACCGCCACCGTTAAGAAATCCATGGCAAAGGCCAAATATTCACCGTGAAAGTTTCCGCCGCTTAATCCCACGTACTCTCCGTTCTCTTCGCGGAACATCAGAGGATTGTCTGTGGCCGCATTAGCTTCCCGCACTAAAATCTGATCCACAAAATCCAAAACGTCCAGAACAGCTCCATGAACTTGAGGCACACAGCGCAAAGAATAAGCATCCTGAACTCTAGGCTGCCATTCCCCGCTGCGCACTTCTTCCTTTAATTTAATTTTGCGCGCTTCATCCGTCGTCCATTGACTTCCGGCCAAGAGTTGGCGAATGTTCTCTGCTGCTCGAATCTGGCCCGGATGATTGCGGACCTCTTGAATTCTCGGTTCAAACGCTCCCATCTCCCCGCGCATGGCTTCCATACTCAAGGCACATGCGACATCGGCCAACTTTGCTGCTCTGCGGGCATCATGCGCCGCCAGAACAGCCATCCCCAAGGTGAATGTACAGCCATTGATCATTCCCAGAACATCTTTGGCCTTCATTTGAAAACTCGCTTCCATCCCGGCACGCGTCAGCCCCTCCTGAGCGGATAAACGCTCGCCCTGATAGAAGACCTCCGCTTCCGGATGACCCACTAAAGCGGACACTAGATGGGCCATGGGGGCCAAATCTCCGCTGGCGCCAACTGAACCTAAAAGAGGAATCACAGGATGCACCCCGCGATTAAGCATTTCCAGCAAACGTTCCACCACTTGAATGCGCACTCCCGAAACCCCTTTAGCCAGAGAATTGGCACGCATAAGCATGGTCGCTCGAACGACGTCTTCCCTCGCCGCCTCACCAATTCCTGAACAGTGCGACTCAATCATCAGCCTCTGAAAGAGATCATTTTCTTCGGGAGCAATCCGAGTATCTTTTAACTTGCCAACTCCGGAGTTAAAACCATAGATGATCGGCGCATCATCCTTAAGCCAGTTTTTTTCAATATAGTCCCTCACAAGGATCAAATGTTCTCGAACCGAAGGATCAAGCCCAACTTGAGGGAACCCAGTCTCCTGCTGAGCAGCTCGTGCCACACGGACGATGGTTTCCAGCGTCAAATCCTTTCCCGTCAGCAAGAGAACCTCGCTGTCTTGTTTTGACTTAACAGTCTCACTCGTGCTCATGCTCCTTGCTTCCTCTCCCTTTGCACCACGGCATCGATTCCGGCCAACACATCCTCGGGCAAGGATGGAACCGTGTGCTCCGCTAAAAGTTTCTTGACTCTCTCGTTGGCCAGTTCACCAAACGTCTTGGCCCCAGCTTCTTCCCAAGAATCAAGATTCAAACGATTGACGACATGAGTGTCAACACGGTATTTTCGGAAATTATCCATGGTGTGATCTTCTCCGATGAAATTTCCGCCGGGACCCACGGCCTTAATTACATCCACGGCTAAGGTTTCGGCATTTACTTCCACACCCCTTAGATAATACTTAACATTGTTCGCTGCTTCGTCACAGAGCACTAACATCTCCAGTGATGAGATAAGTCCGATCCCGATATAGCCGGCATCATGAATTAAGTTTCCTCCGGCTAAGCCGGCGATCAAAGTGTTAAAGCCTGCTTCCATTCCGGCCTGCTGGTCGAAAACATGGGCATCACTGCAGCCGGCGGTGGTAAAGGTCGGGAGATTATAATATTGGCCAATCTTCACCAGGGAGGTGCACCCTAAATCTCGTTGAGGAGAACCATAAGAACAAATAAAGGTCCGCAAATCCATGGGCGGAGTCCCTCCTCCATAGATAAAAGGGGCCCTTTCTTTTTCAATTGATGGATCACTAAACCTGAGAGTTGTTCAGCATTCGCCACAACGAGGGAACCGGCGGGAGTGACAGGACCCGTTGCTCCAAGCATGGTGGCCGGCACATAAATCATGGGAATTTCCTTCTCCGCACAGGTTAAGAGCTTTTCAGCTGCCTCTTTAGAGTGCATAAGAGGAGAACTGGGCTCATTATATAAGGCAAAGAAAGGTTTCAGCCTCAGTTCGCGCTCCCCGCCTGCCACCAGGGAAGAAATCTCGTAAATATCGAGCAGCCCCTGGCGTCCATGGGCCGTAAACAAAATTGGTTTACAGGTATTTGTCACCATCGCCTGATATTGATAGACATCGGATGCCTCAGCAGGCGCATCTGAAGCCAGACCTAAGGACATGATGAAATCTATATGCTCTAAAGCATCCGCCAGTTTAGCTGCCATCCCCACATCAGCGTTGGTCGCTGATCGCCGCTTCCCTGTTTCAACGTCAATTGTATAAGGCGTATCCGAGCCCGAACCATAATAAATTTTACCCTTTTCCAGGATACAAGCAGGCTCTCCGGAACGGTTGTATAATGTCACAGACTTTGGAGCACTGGCTAGAGCTTCCTGAATCAACCATACCGGAAAGCGAACACGAGTCCCTTCAACATCGGCCCCAGCATTTTTCAAGAGCTGCAGAGCCTCCTCTTCGTACACTTCAACGCCGACTGTTTGGAGCACCTGAAGTGTCGCCGAATGGATTTCTTCGATCTGATCGTCGGAAAGCAAATTTAGTCCCACTGTCGCCTGTGTACTCATGTTGACTTTCAAGAAAAGCATCCCCCTTATCCTTATGTTTTCTAGGAACTGTTTCCCAACACCTTCAAGACAGCGAAAGTGTATCATACAAATTAATCTTGCAAATCCGATGCCAGGTCTCAGAGCAGGCTGGATTTTACTCTCATCGATAATAAGCGAGGCTGGAAGAGTCCATAAATTGGACTTTTCCAGCCTCGTAAGGTTCATCATAACTCTATGTAATCCTTTGAAAACAGCTTGCCGCAAAATGCAAAACATCTCACTGCAAAATTGCATTGCACATATTCGGTTTGCACGTTAGGCATCTTAACGCCGGAATTGCTCCGGGTCAATTCCTAACTTCTTAATCCGATACTGCAAACTTTGGCGTAAGATCCCCAGTTCTTTGGCGGCACGGCTGAGATTTCCGCGATGCTTTTTTAAAGCATCTGTCACAATACTAGTTTCTGTATCCAGCAGCGACGGACTGAGCTGAGAAGGAATCTTGTTGGCTTTAAGTCTTTCTTGCTCCATTTGTTGCTTAAGATACATCGGCAGGTGTTCACAGGTCAGCCATTTCTCCTCACCAGCCATACAAATCATGCTCTCGATGGCATTCTCTAATTCCCGGATATTTCCGGCCCAGCGATAGCCCTGAAATATCCGAGCCAATTCCGGTTCAAGCTCCTTCTTATGCGGAGAGTGTGCCGGAGAATGTTTTCTAATAAAATGCTCCGTTAAACATGGAATATCCTCTCTTCTCTCCCGCAGCGGGGGAACCGTCAGGGAAATGACCGAGAGTCGATAAAATAAATCCTCCCGCAGCAATTTTTTTTGCAGACAGGCCAAGGGATCTACATTAATCGAACTGATAATCCGGCAGCGCAGCGGTATTTCTGTGACACTCCCCACCTTGCGGTAATTGCGTTCTTGAAGAGCACGCAGTAGTTTGGCTTGAAGCCCAAGACTCATGGAGTTAATTTCGTCCAGATACAAGGTCCCCTCATCGACATACTCAAAAATTCCCGTCGTAGGCACTGCCCCTGTATAGGCCCCTTTAACCGCTCCAAACAACATGGTCTCGAGAAGATTTTCCGGGATTGCCGAGCAGTTAATAGCGACAAAGGGGTGCTGTTGGCGCG
Source organism: Desulfosporosinus paludis (assembly GCF_045689965.1). NCBI lineage: Bacteria > Bacillati > Bacillota > Clostridia > Eubacteriales > Desulfitobacteriaceae > Desulfosporosinus > Desulfosporosinus paludis. The sequence continues at coordinate 3,526,836 of NZ_CP144211.1, read as the reverse complement.
GGCTGCCGTTATGGATACTCTGGACGAGCAATTCTTTTCCGGTTCCCGTTTCCCCATAAATTAGAATATTAGCAGAACCCGTCATTGCCCTCTGAGCCCCACGGATAACGTTCTCCATCGTCTTACTTTTGCTGATAATATCAGAAAAGACAAAATTTGCCCGCGTAGGATGTGTCGAGCCCTGCTTTTTGCCTTCCGTCAAATCTGTTTTGATCTCTTGGATTTGCATCGTGCGCAATAACATTTCTTTTAAATGAGTAGCCTCTCGGCAAACTGAATAAACCGCTAAAAGCTCATTATGCATTAAGACCGGGACTGTACTGGCCACCAAATGAACTTCCAGTCCCTTACGGGTAAAGTACTTCTGATATGTCTCTTTAATCGGTGTCGCCGTCTTAGAAACCCTTAAATGCTCACTTGTATCCGGCGGCTGGCTGTAAATCTCCGAAAGATGCTTACCTACCACATCTTCAGGGCTAAGTCCCTCCAATAAGGCAATCTCCTGATTATAAAAGATCACATACCCATTCGGATCTGTAATAAGAACTCCCTCGTGAATGGAGTTCAAAATCGTTTCATAAATATGCACTTTTCTGCGCAGAACCTCTGCACTTGCCCATGGAATATGTCGCCGAATCCCCATCTTGCCATCCTCCCCATGCCACGATGAAGTAACATTCGCTAGCGAGGGCAGGCATCCCTTCCTGATGGAGGAAAATTCTGCAATGGGAGAAGGTTACGAGACACTTGCTCAACCGTACAGCCAACGCGACATCCGACAACCATGGATGCAAGAGGCCGCCATCCATGGCGGCCTCTAAGTTTAGAACAAAAGGGGGACTGTTCTCCGTTTCTTGTACCTCATTGTGTGAACCTAGCACCCCGCTCGCTAATTTGGCAAAACGATAACGGGTTTATCCTTAGACGGTCTGTATAACAGAAAATTCCGGCCTATGACTTGGACAAGTTCGGATCGTGTCTGCTCGGCAAGATCTGCAGCCACGCTTTTGGGTTCTTCTAAGCAATTTTGCAGAACCCGACCTTTGATCAGCTCCCGAGCTTCTAAGGCTTCATCTGCCTGGGTGACAACTGTTTCCGCGATTCCGCCCTTGCCTACTTGGAGAATTGGGACTATTTCATTGCCCATCGCCCTTAAAAAACGCTTTTGTTTACCTGTTAACACTTAATTTCCTCCCTAAATAATCATTTTTCAAAGGACTCATTTGTTTCGCAGAATTCAATAAACTGGCGCCATGCGCTCTGATCATTAATAGAGTTCTTCCCCTATCCACGTAAGTCTTGTCAACTACTTACTCATAACTAACATCACTCATATCTCAAGGCTGTGATCGGCTCGAGTTTGGCTGCTTTCAGGGCTGGGTAATAACCGAAAAAGAGTCCTACTGCCAGCGAAAAGGTAACTGCAAATAGAATTGACCAGCCTGATAAGAGGGGAGGCCAGTTTAAGAGATTCGCTGTCAGCAAAGCGCTCCCTACTCCCAAAGCAATCCCCACAACCCCGCCGACCAAGGATAGAACAATCGCTTCCAGCAGAAATTGCAGCAAAATATCGTGTTCTTTGGCTCCTACTGCTTTACGCAGTCCAATTTCTCGAGTACGTTCCGTCACGGAAACCAACATAATGTTCATAATTCCAATTCCCCCCACGAAGAGGGAAATCCCGGCCACCAGACCAATGATACTCGTTAAAATTCGCGTAATCTTATTCGTCGATTGGACGAGCTGCTGGACGTTATAAGCCTCATACTGATCTGTCGTCCCATGACGGACATTCAAAATTTGTTTGGCCCTGGAAATCGTAGTCTCCAAATCAGACTCTTGATTAGTCGCTCCTTCTAATTGATCCACCCGAGCAGTTTGGAAAATATCCGTCCAAGTCCCCCAGGGAACATAAGCATAGGAGTTTTGAGGACTCACATCAAACTGAGCAAAGGCGGATGTGTCTTTAGCCAAAACCCCGATCACTCGACAGGGCACATTTTGAATCATCACTTGTTGTCCCAAGGGATTACCGGCTCCGAATAAACTGTCTGTCAGCGTCTGATCGATCACCACCACACGGCGATCTGCCTCAAACTCCTCCTCGGAGAAAAATCGTCCTTTAGCCACTTCCCGGCGGCGCAAAACCGCAAATTCTGGCGTCGTTCCTACAATCATGGCCGAGGAATTCTTTTGACTCATTTCCAGGGCGGCATAATCAACGCTCGCCGGAAGCAGAGTCTTCGCTTGCGGCAAGGCTCTTTGCAAAGCTTCGCTGTCCGATAGCGTCAGGCGATTCTCTTCAGTCAACCCGGTTTGACTGGTGGATTTGGGGTACAAGACGAAAAGATTAACTCCGCTTTTCTCCATTTCCTGCATAATCGCAGCTTTCCCGCCCAGCCCGATCGTCACCACGGCAATCACGGCAGCAATACCAATGATAATCCCCAGCATCGTCAGCCCTGTCCGCAGCTTGTTTGTCCGCAAGCTAAACAGTGCTCCCCGCAAAGCCTCAAACAGACTCATGCTCCTCCACTTCCTTGTTCAGACGTCACCGTCATGCCTTCGGAAAGTTGGTTCGAAGGATTAAGTACAATGAGATCCCCGGACTTTAAACCACCAGTAATTTCTTGGTACGTGTCGTTCCCAATACCCACCTTGACCTCGGCCTTATGCAGACGTCCTTCTTGAATTCGATAGACAAAGTTTTTGCTGCCCTCCTGGAACAGGGCTTCTAAGGGGACCGCCAAAACCCCCTTTTCGTTGCTACAACCACTTGGATATTCACATTATAGCCCGGCTTCAGTCCGGCCGGAACATGGTCTAAACGGATTGTCACTCCCACTGTGGGGGAAGCATTCCCCTGAAGGCTTGCTTGAGCTGCCGCTTCAGGTGCAACTTCTGTAATAACGCCTGCCATCGTTGAAGCGCCTAGGGTTTTAGTGGTTACTGTTACTTTCTCACCTTGCTTTACCTTGCTTGCATCCATTTCATTGAGTTGAACAACAACATTCATATGGGTTAAATCTCCGACAACCACCAGAGGCTCTTGGGCCGAAGCCAAATCTCCGGCCTGAGCTTTCACTTCAAGAACGGTCCCTGAGAGAATAGCCTTGCAGCTCAGCTGGTCTCGTTGTACTTGAGCAACATGCAGCGTTTCTCGGGCCTGTTTTAACGCCGCCTGACTCTGGGCGAGAGTCCCTTGAGCCTGGGAAACAGCGCCTGAACCTTCGAAAACACTCGAAAGAGAGCCGACATTCGTCGAGCTGCTGTTATTATTAGAGACGCTTCCGCCGCCGTTTCCATTTATATTTACAACCTCCGCATTACTTTGGCTGGCGTTCCCAGCAATTGCGGCATTTGCAGAACTTGCGGCAGCTGCCGCACTGCTTTGAGCACGCTTCAGCTCCGTCAAATTGTTCTGCGCAGCATTAACAGCAGCTTGGGCCGCGTCAACGCCAGCCTGGGCTTGAGCCACCTGCGCATCTGCCAAAGTTGTATCGAGGGTAACAAGGACTTGTCCTGCTTTGGCGAAGTCTCCGACCTTCACTGCTACCTTGGAGACAATTCCAGGGTTTAAGACCCGCACCTCTTGGCGCGAACTAGGGGCAACACTTCCTGTCGCATAGACATCTTCTTGCATCGAAATCGACGTCACGGTTCCGGCAGTGACCTTCTGAGTGCCGCGAGCACTCCCCCAGATCAACCACCATCCGACGATGACCAACACAAGAAGCACGACCACTGTCCCTATTCCCCACCAGAGACGTTTCTTCACAGTGTTACCTCCAAACGACTAGAATTCGCTGTTTACTCCCATTCAAACGTCACGCCCGCTATTTCTACACTGTCCCCTTCTTTAATCCCCGCCTCACGCAAAGCATCGTCAACCCCCATCGCCTTAAGGATGTTTTGGAAACGGTAAACGCTCTCTTCGCGATCAAATAAGGTCATTCTGACATGTTTCTCAATTTCCTTACCTGAAATCGTATAATGATTGTCTGCTTTCAAAATTTCAAACCGCTTTTCCGGTTGGGCTTTTGTCACTAAATGATCCGTTGAATAAGCCGCAATCTCAGGCACAGGAATATCCGGTAAACGTTGGACAATACGATAAATCAACGCCTGCAGTCCTTCCCCCGTTGCCGCGGACACGGCAAAAATCTCCTGATCTTCCTCCAGCACGTCTTTTAAGCGCTGAAGATGTTCCTCCGCACCCGGAATATCAATTTTATTTGCTACGACAATCACAGGACGCTCAGCAAGCGCCGGGCTATATAACCTAAGTTCTTCCTGGATAATCCGAAATCCTCCACGGGATCCCGTTCTTCGGAGCCGGAAATATCCAAGACATGCAGAATTAAGCGAGTCCTCTCTGTATGACGCAAGAATTCATGCCCTAATCCAGCCCCTGTATGGGCACCCTCAATGAGTCCCGGAATGTCCGCCATGACAAAACTCTGGCCATCTTCGAGTTCAACCACTCCGAGATTCGGCACAAGGGTTGTAAAATGGTAATCCGCAATCTTCGGATTAGCCGCCGAAACCTTGGAAATCAGCGTAGATTTTCCCACATTAGGGAACCCTACCAACCCGACATCGGCCAAAAGTTTGAGTTCTAAGCGCAGCCAATGCTCTGCACCCGGTTCGCCATTTTCCGCTAAAGTAGGGGCTTTATTCGTATTGCTCATAAACCGAGCATTTCCTCTGCCCCCTCTGCCGCCAGCGGCAACAACAACACGCTGACCGTGTTCTGTAATATCGGCAATCACGTCACCCGTTTCATCCTCGATGACCACTGTGCCCACAGGAATACGCAGAACCACATCGCTGCCGCTCTTCCCGCTCATATTTTTCGCCTGCCCGTGCTCACCGCGTTCCCCTTTGTAATGCCGTTTATAGCGGAAGTCCACCAGCGTGCTCATACCTTCATCCCCAACAAAAACAATGTTCCCTCCACGGCCGCCATCTCCGCCGCTCGGCCCTCCTTCAGGAACGTACTTTTCTCGCCGAAAGGCGACAGCGCCTGCTCCGCCGTCGCCCCCTTTGACATAGATCTTTGCTTGATCATAAAACAATGACATACCCATTCTCCTTGTATCCTAAAATAGCTTTTTTAATAACTCTATAATATCGATTGAACCGCCAACTGCATTTTCATTAATCTATTCAGTAACCTCTCGCGTAAAACGCATTGTCCTATCAAAAAGCACCTTTTCCTCGTCCTCCAGAATAAATTGACAAGAAAAACCTTCCGGCTCATCGAACAAATATACTTCAGAATTTAAATCCGGAAATCCCTTATAGCGTTCCGAGACCTCCAAACATTCTCTAGTGTACCCGAATAAGCCCATTCCATATTCTTCTCGCCAATGATTTAGCCAAAAGTCCTCCAATTTCATCTCTTCAGGGTAGTCCAAAGTAGTAACAACGTTATTCTGCCTGAGACGAATAATCCAGCTGAGTAGAATCGCCGAAAGTACAGGAACTGGAATTTGACCGGCCTTTTGTTCTTCTTGAGGCCTTATCAGTTCGCGCATGTATCCGAGGGCTTTCTCTGGCTGCTGAAGCTGAAGATTGCCCATGACTACTTGCCAATGATTTAAAAAATCGTGTCTTTGAAGGCGATACCATTGCAGCATATCCAACAATAAACTATGTTCAAGATCTGACATTGTCATCGTTCCCCTCATTGGAAAACTTTAGTATTCCGTATAAATTTACGAAGTCAAATATCCCTTGTATATGTACACGAAAAACCCCTGGGGAAAAACCCAGGGGCGTAAAAAAAGCTGCTTATTGGGCAATAGCCGCCGGTACTTTGCGTTCAGCATAAACGCTCACTTGTTTATGCGTCCTGTCTTTATGCTCAAATTTAACGTAACCGTCAATCAGAGCAAATAAGGTATCATCTTTACCGAGGCCGCAATTTTTAGCAGGATGAAACTTCGTTCCCCGTTGGCGTACGATAATCGTTCCAGCAGTGACAAATTGACCGTCACCGCGCTTAAGCCCGAGACGCTGCGCGTTGCTGTCCCGACCGTTTCGAGAACTACCCACCCCTTTTTTATGGGCGAAGAGCTGCAGATTCATGTTTAACATGGAGTCCACCTCCTTTGATCAATTAATATATACGCTGGCCCATAGGCCGATTCTATTTGTTCAATACCAAGCTTCAAGGTCTGCAGAATCCACTGGGCCTGTTCTAATTCTTGCTCGGAGATTCCTACCAGTTTACAAGAGAGAAAACCCTCTCCTTCTTGAACTTGAGGTGCCTGCGAGAGAAAATATTCCAACCCATTGACCGCTGCAATACCCAGCGCGGAGACGCCCGCACAGACAATATCTTGGCCTGCTTCTGCATAACCGGCATGACCGGACAGCTCAAAACGACGAATTCGCCCCAACTCATCCGACCAAACTAAGAAGCAAATCCCATCCTGTCCCTTACGCTTGGAGTGCTTCGACAAGAACTTTTGTGTAAGGCTGACGATGTCCTTGTTTACGGCGATAGTTTTTCTTGGCTTTGTACTTGAAGACAATAACCTTCACCCCTTTGCCGTGCTCCACAACTTTAAGCACTGCGCTAGCACCTGCTACAACGGGGGCTCCTACTTTGACAACACCCTCTTTTTCCACAAGAAGAACTTTGTCAATCGTCACGGTATCTCCGACATTAGCTTCCAATTTTTCAACGAGAATCTCGTCACCTTCTTGGACGCGGAACTGTTTTCCACCAGTTTCAATCACTGCGTACATATATACACCTCCCATACCCTAGACTCGCCATTGCAGGTCGGTTTTTAAGCAATCAAAAACCTGTTTGCACCTGATTCGAGCGGTTGCGGTGAGAAGTCACCACATTTAGTTATTTTAGCATTTGGCTGCTTCGTTTGTCAAATAAAACTTACTAAAGACTAAATTCTGAGCCTATCAAAAGTACACAACAAAAAATTTCCAGGAACCTTACTTAATTTTAAAGGAATATCGGTCTGAATGTTGAATAGAAATCCAATATCCATCAATTGTAAGGAGTTAAAGTTTATGCCATGGATACGGTTTAAAGATTCCCCCTTACATTTACCAACACGTCAGGACCTCCTCATTATCGTTGGAGTTGTGGTTACTTGCCTTATTGTCATTGCTTATTTCATTCTAAGGTCATAAGCAAAGAAGATAACTATTAGCGTTAGAGCTGACTTCAAAGTCTAAGAAGAAAAATCAGGAGGTTCCGCAAGGGATTTCCTGATTTTTCTTCTTAGATTATTAGTTTTTCGTTATTAATCCTAGCCCAGAGAAGCACCCTTCTCCTCCATCGGCCATCTAGAAGACCGCGCGGGCAGACGATAGGAAATCCAACTGGCCATTAATAGGAGAAGTGTTGTTAAACCAAAAGCAAAGAAATGCGTCCCAAAGGTTTCATATCCCCAGCCGCCTAGAAAAGTCCCGATGGCTCCTCCAATTTGGTGACCAAAATAAGCCCAGCCATACAAAAGACCCAGCAGCTTTGTCCCATAGAGATCACTGAGAATCGCCGAAGACATAGCTGTAGAACCTGCCCAAACCAGTCCGCCGGCAACTCCTACAGAATACAGCTGCCAAGGGGTGGCTGCCAAAACTAAACCGAGAAATCCAAGACCACGTACCAAATAAATCCAAAACAAAATTATTTTGCGTTCATAGCGATCCGCAATAGAGCCTAAGAGCAATGTGCTGAAAATCGCTACAATTCCGATGATCCCAATTCCAAAAGACGCCGTCATCGGATCAAAATGATGATCAACAAGCATGGGAACCCCTTGGGAACCCAGAAGGTTCATACTAAACCCACAAGTAAAGAGTCCTAAAACGATCTGCCAATAAGCTTTTGTCCCTACTGCATCCCGCCAGGTCATTTCCGATACCTTAGAAAGGTTATTTACGCTAGACCTTCCATCAATACCTTTAACTGTTTTGTCTGGTTTAACCGCATCATTCTCACGATCTGCCCCCTCCGGTACATCATCACGCATTACAAACAGAGCACAGGGAACCACGATCACTATAAATAACCCGGCAAACAACCAAAGCGTTTTATGCCAACCCCAGGCCTCGATCAACATCGTCTCCAAGGGAGTCATGATGGCGATACCCGCCATGGATCCGCTGGATAAGTAAAATAAAGCCTTCCCTCTTTGCCGTACAAACCAACGGCTGATAATAGGAGTCATTGCAACGGGGCTTAAGAACGAAAGCCCAATAGAAAGCAAAATCCCAAAGGACAGAAGAAGAGATCCCTCGCTTTTCGCCAAAATCGTCCAGATTAAAGAGCCACAGACGATAACCATGCCCACAAGTAACACTGAACGTGTACTATAGCGTTTGATTAGAAATCCAGCCAAAGGCATACCTAACCCATACATTAAAGCACTTACTGCGGCGATTAAGGAAAATTGAGTGCGGGATATCCCTAAATCTTTCATCATAGGAATAACAAAAGGGCCGACTCCCAAACGAAACCCCACGGTAAGCAGAGTAATTAACGAAGCCGCCAGAACAATATACCAGCCATAATAACTATTTTTTCGATTCTCTTGCATATCGATCGTCTTCTTTCCTACTAACTAATAATATTGCAAACAGCACAAAAAACTCTAACTTGTGCAACTGCTCTCTCCTCAATATGTAAGCAATGAATAGGAAAAGAAAAGACCCAGTTGAGTAGATTCCTCGTTCTGAGTCTTTCCCTGGTGAAATTACAATAAATCATTACCTTTGCTTAGATCGTTGCCTTTACTTAATAGCCTGTACAATACCTCCAGACCAGTAATTATTTTCTCCAGATCTTCTTCATTAGCTTCTTTAAGCGCATCCGCAATGTACTTGTTGATAAGCTCCTTAATAACATTGTTCTCTTGAAATTCCGGTGTCAGAGATAAACGTACAATTCTGCGATTGTTCTCGGGGATTTCTCGGATGACGACTCCTTGATTAACCAAACGGTTTACAATCCCTGAAACAGTGCTTTTGGACAACCCTATACACTCACTCAGTTCGTTCAAAGTTATATAAGGGTGCTTACTCAGACCAAGGATCAAACCCATTTGTGGTCCGGTAAAGCCATATTGCCGAGATTTTTCAAAAATTTGGTCCCGATATATTTTTTGAACGGCTTTAAATAGAAATACGATTTGTTCAGAAGGGTTACTCCATAAAGCCTGCGAATCCAGCTTCTGGTTCATGAGCTGCCTTCTCTCCTTCTAAACTAGTATTGGGCTTGTTCTTGGTGGTCGCTTTTTTGGGCCTCATCATGAGTACTAAAACAACTGCGATGAAAACTGCTGGAACCGTAACTGCAATGGCATAATTCATGGCATCCAGATAAGACTGACCATAAATCAACTGCCCAAGCGTGGAAAAGGCCGATACTTGAGCATCCCCTTGGGATAAACCCGAACTCATAAACACACCTTGCAAAAGATTAGTCGCATACGTTGCCGTATGATTAAAGGGAGTAATCTGCTCGGCAAGTCTGGCATAGTTGAAATTTGACTTGGTAGAGATGATCGTCGTCATAAAAGTAATTGCCATAGCTTGAGTAATACTTCGAACTGTAGTTGACAAGGCCGTCGCTTTAGGGTAAAGATGCCTCGGTACAGCATTCATGGCCGCCGTATTGACGGGCATCATGGAAAGGCCCAGTCCAAGACCTCGAATGGTGGCAATAAAGGTAATGGTTGCTGCCGGCGTATCCATGTTAAACAGAGACATTTTATAGGTGGCATAGGCCACGATTAAAAGTCCGGGAATCGTTACCACTTTCGCCCCAAACCTGTCAAAAATAGCACCGCTGACAGGCATCATTAAGCCGGAGGCAATCGCTGACGGGAATAAGATCAGTCCTGTTTCCATCGCCGTGTAGCCTCGTAAATTTTGCAGGAACAGGGGAAGCACATACATTCCACCCATTAGGGCCAGCATTGTGATCGTGGTAATTAATTGACTGAGCGAGAAATCATAAATCTTAAAGACCCGCAATTCCAGCAGCGGATCAGGATGCATTAATTCATTAACAACAAAGATCAGCATACTGAAACAACCTAAGGCAATTAACAACGGAAATTTAATATTTCCCCAATCAATATTATCCGCTTCACCGAGAACGTACAAGAGACTTACAATTCCAATAACCGAGGAAAAAAAACCAATAAAATCAAAATTCCCTTTATAGGGTTTGAGCGGAGGTTCTTTGAGCAAAATACTTGCAAATAAAACTCCAAATATTCCAATCGGAACATTGACATAGAAAATGAACCGCCAATCCATGGCTTGAATGATATATCCTCCTAAGGTAGGCCCAATAGCCGGGGCAGCCATTGAGGCAATCCCCCAGAAACCTAAAGCCTTGCCTCGCTCATGGAGGGGGAAAATCTGCATAATATAAGACATTCCGACCGGCATAATCGCTCCGCCGCCAATTGCCTGGATAACCCTGAAGACAATCATCACGTTATTACTCCAGGCAAAACCGCAGAGAAAGGAGCCTATAGTGAAAATACTCAAGGCAAACATAAAGAGTTTCTTGATTCCAATCGTATCGCTTAAAAACCCTGTTATAGGTACTATGGCACCCATAGCCAAAGTGTAACCCGTTAATATCCACTTGACGGAATCCAAATCTGCGCCAAAAACGCTCATCATTTTGGGAATCGCGATATTAACGATACTGCTGTCCAACATAACCATAAAAGTGCCTATGACAACCACAAACAAGGCAAACCACTTATACGCCCCGTCACCTGCGCTTTCTGTTGGGTGATGTTCTGTCATACTCATTTCACCTCATCACTTAATGTGAATATTCACAACAGCATTTGTACCTGGCAGTAAGGACGTATCGACTTTATCAAATTCAATCTTAACCGGTATCCTTTGCACAACCTTGGTAAACGTTCCGCTTGTCGATGTCGGAAGCAGGGCAAACGTGGCATTCGAAGCCTGCCCAACGTATTTAACCTTACCGGTAAACACTTTATTGCCAAATTGATCAATCGTAATATCTACTTTTTGACCTTGCTTAACCTTGCCGAGTTTTGTTTCCTCAAGATTCGCCGTGATGTAAAGTTTGGAAGGATCAACAATCATCGCTACCGTCTGTCCTGGGGAAACGATTTCTCCGATCATACCTTGCTTTTTAATCACAATTCCGTTGATCGGTGCTCTAAGAACTGTTTGGTCGATGTTGGTTTCCTGAGGATCACTCAGACCTTGGCGTCCGATAATCTGATCCTTAACAACCGTATCGCCTTCCTCGATGTTTAATTCTAAAAGTTTTCCGGAAATCTGGGGACTCACATTGGCAATGTCGCCCTCTACTGTCGCATCGTCTGTCGAAACATAATAAGTATTTTGATACCAGTAATATCCACCGATACCGGCAAAGGCTATAACCATTACCGTAAGAATTAAGTAAATTATCTTTTTACGTTTTTCCATACTCTTCTCGCCTCTCCTTACTTTTTAAGGCCAATTTCTGCCAGCATGCCAGGCTTTAAGACAGGGTCCGGATTCTTAATTTGGATTTTTGCCAACACGCTTGTGCTCCGTGAATCAATCACAGGATCAACCGAAGCAACTTCTCCAACAAATTCTTTATCCGGAATTTCTGAGACCTTCACCAGGACCTCCTGACCGGCCTTCACGCTTCCAACAAGTCCGGCTGGCAATGAAGCGCTTACGAATAAGGAGTCATCATTGACGACGGAAAGCAACGCCACTCCTGGAGAGGCTAATTCTCCAATATTGATATTTTTTGCACTAATAGTACCCGAAATTGGGGCGACAATCGTTCCATTGGCAAGCTGAGTTTTGGCTAAGTCCAGGGCGGCTTGGGCTTGTTTGACTTGAGCTTGCAAAACATTGATGGTTTCTTGGGTTTCTCCTTTGCTCAGCATAGTCAGCGAGTCTTGGGCCGAGTTATACTGGGCCTGAGCAGCCGACAGCTGGGTTTGAGCGGTTTCCAATTGAGCTTGCGAGATTGCACCGGCAGAAGCAAGCTGTTGATTCCGATCATAATTCGTTTGAGCATTTGTATAAGCAGTTTTGGCAGCGTCCAACTGGGCCTGAGCTTGCGAAATCTGCTCAGGACGCGATCCAACCTGAGTCTTGACCAAATTTGCTTGAGCAGTATCCACCGCAGCTTGAGCCTGGGCTACTTGGTCTTCGATATCCTTCGTATCCAAGGTAATCAGCGTATCCCCTTTTTTGACTACGGAACCAACGTCCACGGAGATAGCAGCTACTTTGGCTGCGATTTTCGACGTGATCTGAGCCTTATCGTTGGCGTCAAGAATCCCGGCCATAATATAAACCGGCTTATTTGTTTGAACACTGGCGCTTGCTTGCTCGCTTGGTTGGCCTGCCCCTGCCGTCCCGCAGCCGGTCAGCCCAACAACTATGGCTAGCATGACTAAAACAACTCTTTTCATTCCAATCCCCCTTGTGTTTGTACTGCAACCGTTCGCATGCAGATTGTTTGCAGGCATAACTAAACTTACCTCTGTTTACGACGCCTGTCAAGACCCAAAATAAGCCTTTGCCGGGCCTTAGGATACCTCAGTTGGAATTGCCGGAAATAATGACGAAAAAGAAAGCAAGCAGCCTTTTATCATCCAGAACGTATCTAAGGACAGGCTCATATAATAGGAAAGAATTATCTAAGGAGGCGTCCCTCTAACTTTTTCAAAGCAGGTCTGAAACGAAATCCTTAATAAAGTCGCCTAAGGAAAACTATAACCTAAGGATGGAGGATCTTAAGTTTGAAAGCAAGAAGCCAAATAAACTATGCCGGCCAAAAAGTGAGAAAGGCCCGCCTTGACGCGCACATTGGGACCCAAAAAGAGTTAGCTGAGAAGAGCGGCATCCCTGCTAATATCATCAGTGATTTAGAGCGGGGAAAACGTCAGATGAGCCCAGCATGGGCAAAGCGGATTGCCGAAGCAGTTGGCGGGGAGTGGTCAGACTTCATCGATTAGCCCAGGTGTGATTCCATTCCCGGTCTTTCCCCGCGTTGTGACAGGAATAGGCCCAAGTCAATATACTGGAATTAGGACAAGCATTCTCAGGCAGGGAGCAATTCACTTACCATCCCTATCAGCCCTAAGATTTTGAATCTCCTGCCATTACGAACAGTCGGCAGAAGCGACTGTTTTTGTATCGAGAATTCTGCCCAATAGTATAGAAAGGAGCATGTGTATGGCAATAATCAGTAACGCGAGAGACTCAGTGATGGTCGTCACCTATCAAGTTGGTTTGACTGCCCAAGGCTCACCCAAACTCAGTCAGCGCAGCATTGGCAATGTCAAATCGGCCAGCTCCGACCAAGACGTCTATGACGTGGCCGTTGCCCTCTATGGACTCCAAGATTACCCCTTAGTTGGAGTGCGCCGGGACAATCGCCTTGATTTAACCGAGTAATAAAAGAAAGGAGGAGTGCCAATGGCCAGCACCAATAAAAAAGTTTTGCGCCTGAGCTTTAACAACGCTTCCGGCAGTGCCGTAACAATTACGCTGCCCCAACCTAAGGCCGATTTGACAGCCGCTGAGATTGAAACCGTCATGGATTTAATCATCGCCAAAAATATTTTCCTCACCTCCGGCGGTGACCTGGTTTCCAAACGAGATGCGAAAATTATCGAAACAACGACAGATGACCTCTACGATCCACCTGCCGTATAACCCATCCCCTTAGGCAGTGCAGAAAATCAGTAAGGCATCGGGGCAAACCCGATGCCTTTAAAGCTGCTGTGTGGTCCAGCAGCTCTTACTTTTCACATTCGGTAATACATTGCTGCTTATTACACACGATCTTATGGGAACCGCAATACTGGCATACAGGCCCTTGTTCCTCATAGGTCGTATTCATTTCATTCCCACAGGAGATACATCGGAAATTACAGACATTTTTCGTATAATGTCCTCCACCGATGGTGATCGCCCTATTTTCTATCAAGGCTCCGGCGACCTTCTTCCTTGCCTCATCAATGATATTCTGAAAGGTTTGCCTGGAGATCTGCATCCTTGCGGCACACTCTTCCTGGCTGAGTTCTTCTATATCCTTTAACCTCATGGCTTCTAGCTCTTCTATTTTAAGTTGAACCTCTTCAATTCCCTCTAAGCGATCACATTTTCCCTTGGGACAGGGGGCAAAATATTTATTTTCGGGAATATACTCAACCCTTCTCCATTTAACTGGCCTAGGCATAAGATTCTCCTTTCACTTAACAGCTGTGTTATCACGAATTAGAATAACATGATTATTGTCAAATGCCAATAATCATGTTATTATTTTCATAAATTCATAAACTCGGTTTAAATCTTTTAGCTGAAGGAGAAGTTTGTGATGAGCAAAAAGGTACTCATTGTTGGGGGAGTTGCTGGAGGAGCCAGCGCTGCCGCCCGCTTGCGCCGTTTGGATGAAGAGATGGAAATCATTATTTTTGAACGCGGAGAACATATTTCCTACGCTAATTGCGGCTTGCCGTATTATGTCAGCGGAGTCATCACTGAGCGGAGTGCACTTCTTGTGCAAACACCCGAAAGTATGAAAAAACGCTTTAACCTGGATGTGCGGATTTTCAGTGAGGTCACCCGTATTTTTCCTGAAGAAAAAGTCGTTGAAGTCCAAGAAGCCGGTGGCAAGATCTATCGGGAATCTTATGATCAATTGATACTTTCTCCCGGAGCCGCTCCGCTTCGTCCGCCGATTCCCGGAATCAACGATATCGAATCCCTTGTCGTGCGCAGTGTCACAGATATTGATCGGATTAAACGCTATATCGATGAGCAGAAGCCGCAAACCGCAGCTGTCGTGGGCGGCGGCTTTATCGGCCTGGAAATGGCCGAGAATCTCCAAGCAAGAGGCGTAGCCACTACGATTATCGAAATGAGCAATCAGGTCATGGCTCCTCTGGATTATGAAATGGCTGCAATTCTCCATGAGCAAATCTTCAACAAAGGTGTCAACCTTATCTTGGAAGACGGAGTAAAATCCTTTGCTAAAGAAGAAAATAAAACGGTCATCACCCTCCAAAGCGGTGAGCAAGTACAAACAGATTTAACGATCTTAGCTATTGGGGTGAAACCTGAAATCAAATTGGCTAAAGAAGCCGGCCTGGCCATCGGAGATCTGGGAGGAATCAAAGTTAATGAAAAACTCCAGACATCAGATCCGAATATATACGCCGTCGGTGATGCCATCGAAGTCAAACACTTAGTCACCGGACAAGCCGCGCTCATCCCCCTAGCTGGACCTGCCAATAAACAAGGCCGCATTGTCGCCGACATTATTGCCGGACGGAATAGTCAGTATAAAGGGACCCAAGGCACCTCTATTGCCAAGGTTTTTGACCTAGTGGCAGCTACAACCGGCGCCAATGAAAAAATGCTCAGCAAACTGGGAATCCCCTATGAAGTATCCTTTACCCACTCCGCTTCCAATGCCATGTATTATCCCGGATTCGCCAGGTTATCCCTTAAACTTATCTTTGACAAAACTGACGGCCGGATTCTGGGAGCCCAAATCGTCGGGGCTCAAGGTGTCGATAAGCGAATTGATGATATTGCCGGAGTCATCCGCCGCCAAGGCACTATCTATGATTTACAGGAACTCGAGTTGGCCTATGCCCCACCCTTCTCATCGGCAAAGGATCCGGTGAACATGGCTGGCTATGTGGCTGAAAACATTATCAATGGAGATGTCCAGACGATTCAATGGCACGAGCTAAGAAAAATGAACCCCAAAGAGGTCTGTATCATCGATGTACGGACGGAAGAAGAACGCAGAGGGAAATTTATTCTCGGCTCGGTCCATATCCCCATCGATGACCTACGTAATCACTTATCCGAGCTTCCTAAAGATAAAGATATTGTGGTTTACTGCGAGATCGGGCTGCGAGGTTATATTGCCTATCGGATTTTAACGCAGCACGGATTTACACGCGTTAAAGATTTAAGCGGTGGCTGGGTCACATATTATCCGGCTGTGTTTGGTTAACTTTGGTTATAGAATCGAGAAAAGCACGAACAGTTTTGTCCGTGCTTTTCTTTTTCATCGATATTAATAGAGAATTTCTCTGTTTTTTAGACAAATTTCCCCTTACTTCGCAACAGATTTATGGGATTATTAAGAGTGGAGTAATCTATTGACAGACCGTTTAATCAAAAAATATCAATTTAGTACCAGAAAGAGAGAAAAACTAACAGCCATGAAAAACAAAGCAGCAATATTCTTATCCTTAACAATCGTCTTATCAATGGCAAACTTTTGGATTCCGAAAACTGTACATGGAGCACAGGCTACCCTGACCACTTCAACTGTTGCCAATGCCCATTCCCTAACCGGTATTAAAAAATTAAAAAACGATAACATCAAGGCTGTTATTCTCGGAGACTCAATAGCAGTCAGTCAAGGCGCTTCGAATCCTTCAACGACAGGGTGGGTTTCTGAACTTATGACATCATTGACCAAAATATATTCACATAATATACTTTGGAATAATAAAGCTTCATCTGGAACCCTTGTAGATTATTGTTTGCAGAGAGCTGAAGAAATAGACGAAACTACAGACGTTGTCTTTATTTGTGTAGGAAGGAACGATAGAAACTATTATACGTCTGATCAGTTCTGCCTAAAATACACTCAACTAGTCCAGCTCATTAAACGGAAAGCTCCCAATGCAGATATATTTTGCATCGTTGAACCCCCTATGGTCTCTTCCGATGAATCCTTATTTAAAGGCATTCGATCTGCACTTACTATCGTCTCTATTAATAATAAGGTAACCTTATTAGATGTGTGGAGTGCTTTTCCAACCGATCAATCTGCTTTAGCTGACATATTAACGGACGGCCTTCATCCCAACGACGCGGGATATAATCTAATGTCCAGTTACATACGTAGTCAACTAGTCAATATGATAAATTCGGCCAACTGAAAACAGCCATAAAAAAGTTTCGTGGGGTAAACCACGAAACTTTTTTCTTTTTCGATTAACTGAAATCATCTCAACTCAGTTCGACAGATTAATAAATATGTTGAAAATGCAGGCATCACAAACCACATAACCCCCCATATGTTTCGGCATTCCTGCTTTTTGATTTTATCTCTTAATTTGTGTCAATAAGTTGGGATAATCCCGCATCCCATGAAGTACTCTGTATATTACAACCTCGTCATCAATCAGCTTATAAAAAACAATGTAGCTTTCGATAATTAGCATACGGTATTCTTGTTTTGCCAACTCATTATCTGGTACAATTTTACCAACAAGCGGAAGCTCTGCAAGCATATCAATTTTGTCAGTAATCTTATCAATCATGGCAAGCGCCAATTCCGAACTGTCTGCAGCAATGTAAAAGAATATTTCCCCAATGTCTTCACGAGCAATCTGTAGTATCTTAACCTTATACCTGCTCATTACACAGACCTCTGATATATTCTCTCACATCATCTGTAGTGTAGGTTGGTGCGCCACTAAGACGTTGTTGTTCAGCCTCTAACAACTTGGCTCTTAGATTTAGCATTGCTTCTCTACGTTCAAACGCGGCAATGCTCATTACAACCAACTCGCCCTCACCATTTTTGGTCAAATAAACAGGTTCAGACTTTTCCTTACATATTTTTGTTATTTCACCAAGCTCTGTCCTCAACGCAGATGTGGGTTTAATGATCATTATTCATCACTCCTGTGCAAAATTCTGACTTAATTATGCTTTTATTATATGCTAACTTTGTCACAGTTAGCAACAGGACAATGAGTTAAAGTAGTAAATCGCATTTACTCTGTTTTGTCGACCGAAAGCATATTGAAACTTTCGGGAATTCTTCTAAATTACAACCCATCATCACAAAACTGTCACAAAAGAAGCTTATAATTACAATGTGCGTTAAAAAAAAGAAAAGGAGCCGTAAAATGTCCGCCTCTGGTTATACTAGAATTGAACCCATACCCCTAAACCTATTTGACGTTAAATTAATTTATGTGAAGGAGCTATAATTCCCATGAAATTAAAAAAAGATGGATCACTGAAAAAGTCCAAGGGTCCCGCCGGTTCACTCGTATTGTATATTGCCTCTATTGTTGTAGCTTTAATGGGACTTGCCTATTTAGTGACAAACATTGTTTTGTTCCAAAAAGCTGTGGCTCAATATGTTGCCCAAGGATACCCTGCTGTTACAGTTACCAGCCAATTGATTCCCAGCCAATTGCTGCCGGGAATTTATGAGCCAATCGGTGTCTATGGCGGTATCGCTCTCCTTTTGTTTGGGGTCGGTATGCTCAATCAAAAGCTCTGGAATTATCTCAGACTAAGGGATATATCAACAGAGAACGCTCAGCTTAAGGCTGATGAGACTAATGAGACTGATATCGCAGTTTCTGAAACCAATACGTTAGAACCCGATGATCTTAAAAGTGACGAATTCGAATCGAATAATCCTGAGTCGAGGGAAGAAGAGCAGTGAGCTCTTGCGCCCATATGATTCCAACAATATGGGCGCAATTAAACTCTATGCCAGAGTCGTCAGCTCAAAAGCCGCTTATCAGGATAATCAACACCGCCATTGACCGCCACTCCAGTTTGAGCCGGCGGTTTTCTGCGCTTGGAGAAAGTCAAGGCAAAGAAAGAACTCACTGCTGCCATGACGATCAACACCATAACCTTATCAACGATATAATCGAACCCCAAATTTTTTACCGTAGCCAGACGGAAGCTTTCGGCCATCCAAGTGTAAGGCATAAGCCGAGCCAGCCAGTTAATGACAGCCGGGATATGAGTACTGGGCCAGGAATAGCCGGAAGCGACAAAAATGGGAATCGAAATCAGCATAAGATAACGGGTCACCAAGAGAGAATTAGGTACATAAACGGAAACGATAAACCCTAATGAGACAACAATTAAATCAAACAGCAGCCCCAGCAGGAGGATCAAAGCCACCGAGCCTTCAATCTTAGCATTAACAAAGCGGGCAGCAATCCACATCAATAAACCGTAATTGAAAAAGTTGGCAATAAAATAAGGTAAAGCTTTACCGCTAAAGATCTTCCATTGGGGAACTGGCGCACTCAGAAACTGAATCCAAGAGTTTTGTTCCTTCTCCCGCGTAACTGTTAAACCAATACCTAAAAGACCAATCTGTTGGAAAATCATCAGGGCCAGGCCCATAAAGATAAAGGTAGCGTAGCTGAAGGTTGGATTATACCAAACCTCCATACTAAAAGAAACTGTATCCATAACATTGGTTATCTCTTGCTTTGTCATACCCAACCCACTGAGGTAAGCAGCCGTATGGTCTGCACTGAAGGTATTGAGCACTTGCTGAAAATACTTGCGTGTATTGAAGCCATAAATCAGGTTGGACCCATCATAGATGGTCAGGATCTGGGTAAGTTGATGCTGAGACAATTTTTGGGAATAATCTTCGGGGATCACGACACCCGCACGCACCGTTCCGTTTTTCATTCCCGCCTCTAAGCCGGCATAGGTGGCCACTTCCGGTATCACCTGGAAGTTCGGGGTATTCTCAAAGGCCGAAACAACTGCCCGACTTTCCTGAGAATGATCCAGATCAACAATCCCCAGCGGCACATGCTGCAGAATGCTGGAGACGTAAACCAAACCGAACAACGAGGCATAAAGGAGCGGTACAATAAAGATCATCAGCAATAGCACCCGCTCTTTTAAAATATGTACGATTTCATAATGAGCTATATTCAAGATCTGCTTCACATCAATCACCCCTTATGCGAAACGCTGCCGAATACCAGACGTAACCCTGCAACGCTATAGAAGAGGACAGCCATTAGTCCCAACGCCAAACAATAGTGGCTCATAAATCCCCAACCCGGATTTTTAAAGGTCAGATAATTCACACCTTGAAAGAACCAAGTCTGGGGAAGGACCCAAGCCGCAGACTGGAACCAATGCGGCATAGCCCCAAGGGGCCAGGTATAACCTGAGATCACAAAAGCCGGCAGAGCGATAATCATCCCATAACGGGAAGCATTCACGGCATTTCGGGAAATGCTGGACATCATCGTGCCTAAGCTATGCAGAGTAATTGTAAACAGGAAGGTAAATAACAGGAAGCTCGGCCATCCGCAGGCCAGAGGAAGCTTAAAGACCACAAAGGCCAGAAAATACAGAGGGAAAACCAACAACATGAAAACACCGATATGAACAAGGGATTTGCTGAAAAAAAGCTTAAATGAAGATACTCCGGAAGCTTTAATCTGAAGCCAGCTGCGCAGCCCATTCTCGCCAATCACTGTCATGCAAGAAGCCAGCGTCAGGCACTGCTGCCAGACATTTAAGGCCAAACCCAGCACCATGAAATAGGCATAATTTAAGGTGGGATTAAACCAAGCCTCTTCCGGAAAGGCGATGGACTGATAAGCCTCTTGGGCCTGATTCACTTGAATCCCCTGAGCAATTAAGGTTTGAATCCCGACTTGAGCCCCCAAGGTTCGAGTAATCGTCAGTACCGCACTTGAGGCATTCGTGGCATAAGCCATGTTCATGCCATCAATCATCACAGCTACCTTGGTCTGGCGCTGCAAAGCAACATTCTTGCCATAATTCTCAGGAATAACAACCCCAACAATCACCTGGCCTCTTTTAATAGCCTCCTC
Source organism: Desulfosporosinus paludis (assembly GCF_045689965.1). Classification (NCBI taxonomy): domain Bacteria; kingdom Bacillati; phylum Bacillota; class Clostridia; order Eubacteriales; family Desulfitobacteriaceae; genus Desulfosporosinus; species Desulfosporosinus paludis. The sequence continues at coordinate 3,506,167 of NZ_CP144211.1, read as the reverse complement.
CAACTGAGCATAACTGTCAAAATAAGCAACCACCTGCAAATTTTGCGTATTCTTCAGTTCCGTGACAACTTGCCGACTAGCGCTGCTATTATCCAAGTCCACAATCCCGGTGGAAATATTACCGATTCGCTGGTAGCTATAGACCCCTGCGAACAGCAGCAACCCCAGCAGCGGACCGATAAGCAAAATATTGCGCAGGCTCTTGTCCCGCCACATGTAAAATAATTCACGCTCCATAATTGCCCGGCATTGTCTAAGCATGACAGCAACCACTCTGTTCTGTGTAAAATTTCTTCTGCCTTTCCCACTCTGCCAAGGCAGCTTCCAGTTCATAGAGACTCATCTCTCCACCCTCCAGCCAAGCCACTTTGTTTACATAGTCACAAATCTCAAAATTACTGAAGGTGCTGACACAAGTTCCTCCTTCAGCCAGGAATTGTTTCAATTCCTTTAAGATAAGGCTGCGCGAGTATAAATCAATGTCGTTCACGATTTCATCGACAATTAATACTTTCGGTCGATTGAGCAGAGCACAAGCCAGAGAAAGCCGCTGCAGAACTCCAATCTCCAGGACAGCTACCGGCTTAGACAGATATTCCTGGAGTTGATAACGCTCAATCATCTCACGCACATTGGCCCGCGGCGCCTTCTTTAAAGCCGCAATAAAATCAAGATTTTCGATCACCGTCATATCCCGAAACATACTACACTCCTGAGTCACAAGCCCCAATTCCCGCTTAAACTTCTCAGTTTTTCGGATATTCCAGCCCAATAGTTCGACCTGCCCAGAGGTAAAACGGTCAACCCCCGCTAAAATATGTGCAAGAGACGTCTTTCCCGCTCCACGAGTGCCAAAGATCCCCAAACATTCTCCAGGCAGTACCTCAAAGGATATGCCCTTGAACAGTATTTTGCGGCCTATTTTCTGCACCAGATTATTAACCCTAATGACAGGCTCCATCCCTACTTGGCCTCCTCTACGATTTTAGCCTTGGCGGTCATCCCCGTCTTCAGGGCTAAATCCTGATTAAGCACATCAATCTTGACCTGGAAACTCTCAATATCATGCTCATACTGTTCATTGATCGCTTTCTTTACGGCAAATTCCCCGGCTCCATTGATTAAGACCACTTTCCCTTTAAAGACCCGTCCTGGGAAGGCATCCACAGTAATCTCCGCATCTTGATTCAGGTGGACACGCCCAATTTTAGCTTCGCTTATGTAAACATTCACATAAGGATGGGCCAAATCTGTAATCTCATAGACCGGAGTGCCCGCATTCAGCATTTCACCGGCTTGAAGGTATTTTTGAGTGATGAAACCGGACATTGGGGAAAGCAAATGGGTATCATTGAGATAGGCACTGGCTTTTTGAACAGCTCCACTGGCCTGTGTCACCGACCCCTGAGCAGCCTGATATTGGGTCTGAGCAAGGGTTACGTTGGTCCGAGCAGACAAAGCCTGATCAAGGGCGGCTTGGGCTTGCTGCAGCTTGCTCTGGGCCAAGTCATAGGCATTCGTGGCATCATCCAAGGTTTTCTGCGGTATAGCATCCCCTTTAAATAAGGCAGTAGCCCGGTCTAAGGAGGATTTAGCATCTTTAACTCCTATTTCAGCCTGAGTCACTTGAGCTTGAGCCTGGGTTATCGTACTTTCCACCTGTTGGCTTGTTAAAGGGACCGCATCAGCTGCCCGCTGCGCCTCTTCAACCGCCGCATTATACGCACCCTGAGCAGTGACAACATCAGAACTAATCTCTGAGCCTTCCAAAGAAGCTATCTCCTGCCCGGCATCTACTTTACTCCCCTCAGCGACAAGGGTTTTCTCCAGCTTACCGGGGACTTTGAATGAAGCCATGACATCCGTAGCTTCAAGGGTTCCTGTCGCCGTCAGACTCTGCTGTTCACCAGCCAAGGCAACCTCGTGTTGATAAAAATAGCGGTTAAATATAAGCAGACTTCCTCCAATAATCGCTATAAACAAAATAAAAGCACCGACTTTTTTAACATTGATTTTAGCTAAGGCATCCACGACTCTCTTCCTCCTTATGACATAAAGATTCCCTCAAAAATAAGCTTCAGTATGTGCTGCAAGCGTGCTTCGAGCATCCCCTCAGAAAGCATATCCTCCTGCCAGAGAGGCTGAACGATCTCCCGCCGATTAAAATAAACGAGACACAACGCCTGAACACTAAGGATCACCTGACGAATGTCAATATCCGCTCGGATAAACTTCCGCTTAATCCCATCCTTAATAATGCCGTCAAACTCTAACTCCACCAATTCAAAGAATTGAGGAATCACCTTCCGTGCAAACCGACCACCATTCAGCGCTTCCCAACTGATCAGCCGTACAAACGCCTCGTTGTTGGCCAAAAAATAGAAGTAAGCCCGAATTGCCCTGGTCACATTCTCTTTGGGATCATCCGCTAAAATGAAAGCATTCTTGCTCATGGTGTAGATTTTATCGTAGTTGAAACGCAAAACTTCCACATAGAGATCTTCCTTGTTGCCGAAATAATGATAGAGCATTCGCTTATTAATTCCCGCATCCTCAGCGATCTCATCAATCCGAGATCCATCAAACCCCTTCTCGGCAAAAATCTTCGTTGCCGAATTCAAGATCCGTCCACGGCTCTCCTCAGAGCGTTGTTCCCGACCATCCCCCTTTTTCGGTGTCGTATGTTCGATGTTATGCATAAGACGTCCTCCCAAATTAATCAGGTATGTAACTAGTTAGTTACTTTTCTATAAAACTTATTCTAAGGTTTCCATGCTTAATATGTCAAGATAATTCTGCTTCAATGAATCATTCTTCCTTCTTTGATTGATCAAGATCGTTGCCTGACTTCAGCAGAATAAATTCCCTGTCTTTGCCGCAAATGTACATCTCCTCAGTTTGACGCTGGATCTGCTGAATTTCTTCGATGATATCTGTCATTTTGTTGAATAATATACTGTACATCTCTTTGTAATCCACCATTGTACATCACCTCACTGCCAGGTTACACTAATCATTTTATGCGTTTTTTGCATAAAAATCAATATGCGATTATTGCATAATATAAAATGATTCCTGAGGTGTATGCACATGTACCAACGATTACGTGATTTAAGAGAAGACAGGGATTTGACCCAGAAAAACCTTGCAACCTTGTTGAAGATAAGTCAAACTACCTATTCAAGATATGAAAGCGGTGTCCTGGATATTCCTAGTACCTCGCTGATTATACTTGCTGAGTTCTATAAAACCAGCATCGACTATTTGGTGGGATTGACAAATAATAAAAAGCCGTATCGCTAACGTTAATGTTAAGTGCCAGTTAGAAATTACGTGCCTGATTAAAAAAGCAGTAATGTAAAGGATCTTATTAGGAATAGCAAATATAAATAGCTCCTTAAATATCGATAGTCATGTCACGTTGATCTGATAACCCAGCGATGATCTTATGTAACCCAAGTTTCTCCTAAAGCTTACGAAAAACCATAGCAGGACCGTGCTCTCGACTCTATAACCTAAACCTACAACCCCTACCGTAAATTGTTTACTTTGATTTTATCTAATAGTTTTTGCCTCATAATTAAAGTCCTCCGTACAATTTAATTTATTGGCTTAGTTAAAGAGTGTTGTTGATTTTTGCAAAGTTATGTCCAAGCCATGTCTTACAATAGAGTTAGGAACCTATTTAAGGAGGACTCTATTCATGGGTGGAACACTCTTTGGCTCTATTATTGAGCTTATCTTCCGTTTAAGCTATGACGAAACGGAACGGCTTGTCCTTAAAATACAACATATGCAGAGCAACTCGACCCAAGGCAATGCTAAACTGATTAGCAAACTCCGTAAAAGAAGTTTAGCGAAGGTTTTACTTGCCCTCATTGTAGAGGTTCTCATGTTGTTCGGTTTGGCAAGTTCAAGGGTCGTCAACGGTATCGCTGTAAGGACTGTTCCAAGACTTTTTAGCAACTTAACGGCTACTCCTTTAGCAAGAACTCGCTATCCGAATAAGTGGATTTGCTTTATTGACTGTATGCTCCAGGGACTTCCTCTTCGTAAATCAGCAGAGATTTTGGATGTTTCCCACGTAACCTTGTTCTACTGGCGACACAGCTGTTAACTGCTCTACGCAGATGGATATTCCTTCATTCAAGGGAATCTTAGTGATGAAACCTATTTTCTCTATTCAGAGAAAGGGAAACGCGGAATCACCTATCGCAAGCCTAGAAAGCGGGATGGGGTTGCTAAAGTTCGAGACATCAGTCACGAACAAGTCTGCGTATTGGTTGCCCGTGACCGTGATAAGAACACCGTTTCTAAAGTATCTTACCGAGGTCGAATCAGCAAAAAGCAAGTGGATAAACTCATTGGTTCATAGGTTTCGGAATCAAATATTCTTTGCTCCGATGCTTGGCGGTCTTACTCGATCTTTGCTAGGCAGAATGGCTTAGAACATTATCGTATTAAAAGTACCGAAGAGCATGTCAAGAAAGGAATCTACCACATTCAGAACGTGAATAGCTTTTACAAACGTCTTAAGAACTAGATGGAACATTTTTGTGGCGTAGCCAGCAAGTATCCGGATAACTATTTAGCATGGTTCAAGTTCTTAGATGCTAAAGGCTTTGAGAAAACTTAAGCCAACCTCAAGGAAATGCTTTACACCGCCTGTCTCTTTCGGGTTAGTGAAACCTATAATTCTTTGCGTTTGTCAGAATTCAGGGTCGCCTGATAGCATTATTTATTATCTTGGGCAAAATCAACACTAGAGTTTAAATAAGCCAATTTATTATGTAAGCGGTAGACTAAATAGCGTAGCGAAAAAATCTCCTGACTTTGTTACTCCGTTAATAACAGTGAATAGAGACAGGAGGTTTTTATATGGCTAGAGATTTAGCCCTGGAACAACGTTGGCGAGACCGTATCAAAGAATATCGCCAGAGCGGACTGAGTGTAAAGGAATGGTGCCTGCAAAACGGACTAAAGAATACCTCATTCCATTATTGGGTTAAAAAGTTTAAAATCATAGAACGACAAGATGCCAGAGATAACACATTCGCAGAAGTGGTTCTACTCCCAGAAGGTAATAACAGCACAGAAGAAACATTATCTATGAAATCTGAATTTTCCTTATCCTTTGGCGACTATTCCATCAGCATACCAGATGGTTTCAATCCGATCACCTTGGCAGAACTGGTGAAAGTTCTGCAGACGCTATGATTCAGCATATGGCCGATAGCGTCGAACATATTTATCTTGCCCTTGGATATACGGATTTTCGGAGGCAGATTACTGGATTGACGGCTATGGTTGCTCTGCAGTTTAAAATGGATCCCTATTCCAGAAAAACATTGTTCCTATTCTGTAATAAGCGCCATACAGCAATCAAAGCGTTGAGATGGGATGGAAACGGATTTCTGCTTGCTACTAAACACCTGGCTAACGACATGAAATTCCAATGGCCAAAAACACAGGGAGAACTCAGGGATATCAGCATCAGACAGATGAAGTGGCTGTTGGAAGGTTTGCAGATTGACCAGAAAAAGGCACATCCCTCAACCGTCGATACGACTAGTAGTGTCTTTTAAAATCAATAAAATAAAACACATCATTATGCTGGCATCATGTTTGTTTTTGCATGAAACCAGCATCATTTTATGCCTAAAATTACCGAATATATCGCAGTATTCGAGTATTTCCGGTATAATAAAGGTATGATTTGAAGGGGCAAAGACGGATGATGATATACCTTGAGCAGGAGCTTTCCAACCTCAAAGAGTCGGAAAAGAAGCTTCGCGAAGAGAATGAAATAAAACAAAAACGAATTGAAATTCTGGAACATAACGTGGAAGCGTTGACTCAGGCACTCCTGCAGGCAGCCAAGCAGCGTTTTGGTGCGTCCAGCGAGAAAACACCGGATGGAAACGGACAGCTATATCTTTTTGAGGGAGAAACAGAGCTTTCATCAGAAGAGGAAAAAGCACAAACACAAACGGTAAAGGCACACGCGCGCCTTAAAAGAAAAAGCGGTGACAAAGCACGTCAAATCGCAGATATTCCCCGCGAAGTAGTGGAATGCGTTTTGAATGTAGAGGAAGTGTGCGATGTCTGTTCTTCTTCTCTACAGGTTATCGGTAAGAAAACCGTAAGAACGGAGCTAGAGTATATACCTGCAAAGTTAAAGGTTATCGAATATATGCAGTATACCTACAAGTGCAGTACTTGCGGAACCACAGAAGAATACCCAGACGCAGTTATTAAGAAAGCACCCGTTCCGGCGCCGGTGATGCCGCGGCCCCTTGCATCCGCAACGAGCGTTGCATGGATTATGTACCAGAAGTATGCCCTAGCTATTCCCCTTTACCGTCAAGAGAAGGAATGGCTGCGTATGGGCATAGCCTTGACCCGATCAACTATGTCAAACTGGGTGATCCAGTGTGCTGCCTCCTGGCTGAAGCCTTTGCGCGAAAGAATGCGTGAAAGGCTGCTTACATATGATATCGTCATGAGTGACGAAACGACCATCCAGTGTAATAAGGAGGAAGGACGGAAGGCATCTAGCAACTCATACTTTTGGCAACACCGGAACGGACCGTGTGAGAGACCACCGATCATACTGTTTGAGTATACCCGTACCCGGGCAGGCGAACATGCCAGAAAATTTCTGGAGGGTTTTCCGGATTTATCATAACTGACGCGTATATAGGTTATGAAAAGGTGGAAAACATAACACGCTGTTTATGTTGGTCGCACCTGAGGCGATACTACCATGAAGCTATTCCACTGAACAGCAGCAAAAAAGAGATCCCGGGTTCTGCCGGTGCCAAAGGAAGAGCTTATTGTAACAAGATTTTTAAACTTGAAAAGCAATGGAAAGAACTACCGCATGAGAAGCGTAAACAGAAGCGTCTAGAACAGAGTATTCCTGTTTTAAATGCCTTTTTTGCGTGGGCTGAAAATGTGAATACTAATCAAGAGCCTTTAAAGAAAGCGATTAAATATACACTTAACCATAGGGAGTACTTTACTAACTTCCTGTTGGATGGGCGTATTCCTATCTCGAATAACATGAGTGAGAATTCAATACGAGCTGTAGCAGTAGCACGAAAGAACTTTCTCTTCTCCGACACTCCACAGGGTGCCGAAGCCAGTGCTCTTGTATTTAGCATCATAGAAACGGCAAAAGCTAATGGTTTGGATCCCTATGAATATCTAGTTCACATATATAGAAACCTGCCCAATCTGGATTTTTATAACAAGCCGGATTTGTTGGAGAGCTTCATGCCCTGGGCGGATATGCTGCCGGAATTCTGTTATGCGAAGAAAACTAATAAGGAAGCTGAGGAAGGAAAATAAGCAAGATGGCGATGACTAATATTAACTACATAATGGATATGACGAAATCGTTTTTAGATGGAGAAATCGACTGCATAAGTTATTGGCTGGACTTTCCCTATGAGATAGAAAAGCGCTATCGGAAGATGGTCCGGGAAGACAGAGACTATGCCGAACTTATTTTCGATTATCTAGTAGAAGAAGGAACTAATAAGTACGATGACTTAACTGATGCCCAGTTCAAGAAGCTGATCCGTAAACAATATAAATACATCAAGGATGTTGCAAGTGAAGGATTTTTGTAAGAACGTTAAATTCGCCCCGATTTTCATTAGTTGAAATCAGGGCGAATTTTTTGTGCTACGCCATTTGTTCCACCGCTTACATTTATTATATTGACTTCTTGAGAAACCCTGCTACCCTCTGCTTTATCCCAATGATAATACTGTCCGAGATTAGGGGGAAGTATTTAATTCTAGAGTTAGTTACTTCTACGTTTTCGACTAATCCACCTCTACTAACAAAAACCCCTATTTGATTACCCGTTGCATTAGTCTCATTGCCATCAAATTTGAAATCTCGTATTGTAGATTTATTATCTACAAATATCATTCCCACAGTAGCAGGCGAGTAGTTCACTCCGTTCATAAGTTTTATTATGGCATTATTTCCGTCAAGAACATTACCATATGTTACATCAAAAGCATAGCCTCCACTAATATGTGAAATATTATAGTTTCCTTCGAGTAATGTTACTTTACCTGTCCTTGGTAATATTGCGTTATTTATAGCATTGCCTATATCTGATCCGACACATAAAAATGCAGGAAAAGAAATACCACCTACTGGGTAATATTTTGAATAATAACACAATAGTTGATTATTGGGAAAAGTATCTCTATTAATGGTATTAGTAATTACGGAGGGAGTATCAACTAAATGAATAGGATCATAGACTACTACTCCTAAAAATTTACGTTGATCCTCTTTAAAAAAGGGGTCTACACATTGATAAAGTTCAAGTACCCCACCTTTTCTTGCATCATAGTATTTGCTAATTAATAAATAATAATTTCCGTTATATTTAAAGGGTGCCGAACAGTATCTATCGCCAGTAAATGTAAAGCCATTTAATGATCTTTTCCAGGATGTTAAATTAGTCGATGTCCAAACATTAATACTTCTATCTCCACAAGTTGTATTTGTATACAAGTAGTATGTTGATCCTACTTTAATTATACCAGCTGGGTCGGCTTCATTTGCAATTACAGGATTGCTTGCAGATTTAGCCCATACAACCCCATCACTTGACGTAGCCAAACAAACATTATTACCATTACCACGATATAACGCAAACCAGTTAGATCCTTCCTTCCAAGGGTTAAAAACTGCTACACTTTTATTATCCCATGTTCCACTACCACTGACTGTAAGTACTGGATTATGTGCTATATCAGCAGTCCAAGTAGTTCCGTCTTTGCTGGTGAAATGTAAGATATTCTTATAGGTACTATCGGCACCATAGGCATGGTAAATCGTACCATCATACCATACTAAAGAAAAGTTAGCTCCCGTTAATATTGGAGATTTATTTGGTTGATTCCATGCATTAGAAAGATTCAATATATCACTAAATGCAGCCCTGATTTGTTCCTCATCGTTTGTTCCTGTACAAACATAATCAGCAGAAGCTTTGGACTTGTCAGAGGAATTTGACGCAGCAATTATTCTTGTTGCGGTAAGTCCTTTAGAAGCGTTGTCTTTAGGTGCGGTAATTATACCGCACCCGCTTAAAATCATGACAAAGCTACAAAACAAGATCATTAATAGTCTTCTCATTTACAACCCCCCATATAAAATCTTTGCGAAATTTCTAAGTTATCAACATTCCTATAACATCATACTAATAATTTCAAGCCATCCCCTTGTGTAAGGAGCAGATCCTAGCATGGTTCACCCCCCTGGGTTACGATAGTTGTCGTAGGCTCTTAAGTACAAATAGAATATGCTTATGCTGACCCCAGACCCTGTGTTGTTTCTCTACTGAAAAATATTTAGACATTAACCTTTTCAAGCTTGCCTTTGAAGTCATTAAACTAATATCAATTTCCCAATGATGTTCTGGCTCAATAGATTTTGCCGGTATACGTATATTTATGTCTATAGGCCAATTATTCTTAAGAAAACCGTTAAGTAATAGTAGATATCTACCTGAGCGAGGTAAAGTAAGAACTGTCCAGTCAGCTAAACGAGAGAAACTTTCAAGACAGTTTTCAAAATGCTTATATGGTAAATGCTCTAATACCTCAGCACATAGAATAATGTCAAATTTTTGTTCTTTAAAGATAGTCGCTAATTCAGTAACACTTCCTACAATATCAGGTTTCAAATTTCTGTTTATATCGACAGTTGTTAATTTGTATCCAAAATTCCTAAGTATAGAGGAAACTACACCATTCCCGACACCAATCTCTAATATTGAGACTGGCTTTATGTTTTTAGCCGCTAGATTTACCACAGCCTCCACCTGAGCACGATAACTCATCCATTGAAACGACTTAAAATAGCCCTCTGTTAAATACCTATTAAAAGGTAAAGATGCCTCACCTTCCATCGAACGTCCTGTAGCCATTCCACATACCTCCTAAATTATAATATTACTTTTTGTATAATGTCGTAATTGATCTTAACTTAAATCTTTGTTCTTAGTGGAGTAAACCCTAGCAAATCAACTTCAGGTAACGATCTGTCTGTTCCCCCTAGTTTACTTCGGAGCTTCTCAATAGCCCAACCATGGACGAGTACCAAAAGGGCTCCTCATCTAACAGTACGTGTCCTATTATAGCTTACGGCTCCGAAATCATTCATGAAGGCATTCACAAGTCAACTATTGGATAAATAACCCATTTCTTGTACACCTGAGCTGAAGCTTAAATTTACACCATAACATCAATGGTATTAAGTTTTTTATAAACTTTTTCAAAATAGGCTGATCTCACTTACGGCTTACAACAGGTACTCATCCGTAACACGCAAATTATCCTTCAAATAATTAAGGCGTCTGTAGAAGATCAAAGTGTAAATGAACATTGCAAGCGACCCAACTGTAAACAATCTTATGTACATATTTACGCCAATTCGAATTAGCATAAATTCGATTGATAATTCAGGAATAATGCAACCCATGCAAATTAATATTATATATATCATATGCTTCCATGGAAATATTTCCCTGAATCTGCATTTTAAAATTTTTGAAGAATGATACAATTGAATATATGCAACTGACGCAATACTTAAAAGCGTCGCCCATGCAGGACCTGTGTAACCTATTAAATACCACAAGGAAAAAACAAGAAAGACATTAAGGAAAAGAATTATAAGCGAATAATAAAAAACAAATTTTGTATTACCGGTAGCATTTAAGATCATGCCATAATAAGTGACTCTAAAGAGTAAAATTAAGGCGTAAACTCTGAATACCGGAACTCCCGTTATATATTTAGAAGAGTATAAAAAGCTTACTATCTCCGGAGAAAGTAAAAAAATTATACTGACCGAAACGGAAAGAATAATAAAACACATTTCGGATGACAATTTCCATATTCTTATTACTTCATTTTCTTGTCCCTGTTTGAGCAGTTTTACCACAGTAGGGAATAATACCGAAGTAAAAGAAGCTGTTATCACAGTAATAGGTAGCTCCTTTGCCATGTTAGTGTATTCCGCTAGTTTTACAGTTCCCATAACATGAGCAATAAAAAGTTGGTCTATATTAAGTGTGACTGTACCCACAATAGAAGAAATCCAAATGGGAACAGAGTATGTAAAAATCCGTTTGTGTAATTGTATATCAAATTTACGAAATAAAAAGCCACCAGCATACCAAATAAGTATAAAAACCACAAATATGCAATAAGTGCTATAATATAAGAAAAATAAATATAAATATCTAACAACACCAAACTTTAAAATAAATGTTATAGCAGCAATTAAAATTTGAATAAAAGCGGTTACCATCCGTGTATAGATAATTTGCTTGGTTTTCCCCCATGTAATCAGTGAAACCTCAAATATGCTATCAAATATTGAGAAAAGCGGTAAAAAGACCATCACAGGTAATACTAAAAGTAAATCTTTATTACCAAAATACCAAGTAATTAAATACCTTAAAGCGAAAATTACTAGAGCGGCTATCAATCCAAGCATTAAATTGAGAAAAAGCATTTGTGAGATAATATTTCTTTGCTCATCTTTAGAATCTGACGTAGATAGAAAAAAATTACAGCTTGCACCTGCACCAAGCGAGAATATCGTAACCGCAAGCCCAGTAATTAAGAATATCTGTGAATAAGTTCCGTACTGTATCACAGAAAAAGCGCGTGTAAGTACGATTGCGTTAATCAAACCGGAAATAAGCGTCATAAATCTTGCGAATGAAAGCGTGGCAAAATCCTTAAAAATATTAATCCTCATACATACTCCAAAATTAATTAATTTTTCGTAGTGTTGATACTGATGCAAAAAGACAAACTTGATTCCGTCTTAAAGGGTTTTTGCTAAATTCACAATGCAATATTTGGTAAAGCACTCGTTCTTTTTAAAAATAGTCCATGTTTTTCTTTGCATCTACCCATTTGAACATCATTACTTGTCTTATCATGTTTTTAAGACAAAGCAACCCCTAGATCCTCTTTTCGAAGTTTCTTAGCAATCTCAAGCATATGTTTACAAAACCTCCTAAAGTTTTGAGCTGTTACTTTTAACCCAACTACCAATTGAGACTTGGCCAATCCACGAACCTTTAGACGATTCATGCCGTGTCTCCGCTTTAAAGCGGAGTTGGTACACTCTATGCCTGCCTACGTGCTGCAATTACTTTTATGATTTTCAGCTATCATTTTGCGTTGCTTGGATGCTATAAGTGCCTTGTTGCTGATCCGGACCACATAGCTCTTCTTCAGTTTCGGTTTTTTAGCTGGACACTAGTCTATCAGGTTACAACTCTCACAGGATTCCGATGGGAAATGGGCTATAATCTGGCTTCCTTTCTCAACAGCATATTTAGGTTGAATGCCCTTAGGACAGCTTTTGATGATTTTGGTGTTGTCATCTATGTCAAACTCACAGACTGCTATATTACTTTTGGTTCTTTCCCAGTAATAATCAGTGAAGTTGATCCTAGTACCATTCTCTTCTTTTGTACCGGCAGTTTTTTTAGAGTAATAACAGCCGTCGACGTAAAGTTCTTCGCAATCAGTATTGTTTTTGATCTCAGAAAGTCTCTCTTTAAGAAGCTCGACATCACTGGCAATGTTGGTAGGACCTTGTCGTCAGTCATGAGATGAAAGGGATTCTCCTTTGAGCAGGTTTCTGGTATTAAACAGGGATGGCTGATTATGAATGATATTTTCTCTAAACATGGCAATTACCACCGCTTACATAACTTTATGGTATAATTACTTGAATTATTTTCTATTTATTCGTAAATAAACCACACTTTGCGTTAGGTGGAGTAAATAATATGGGTTTTTGCACTAAAATCAATGTTAAATTAAAATCCTGTTCAGCTCTCCCACGCATAGCGTGGGGCTTATTTAGTAAATTCTATGCGAATTCGGCTAAAAATCTCCCTGGATTTTTTTCCGTCCCCAACCTGTCAGCGGCTTCTATATGACATACTAGATTGTTGATTTTTACTTCCGCTAACTCACCTACCAGCGCAGAATTTATATTGCCATATAATAAGAACAAATCTGTTTTTTCTTAGTAGTATTTTCTCAATTGCTCCCAGCATGGCTCCCAGCATCTTTCCGCTAATGCTGCTAAAGATGCCAATCCTAAATTAACACCCATTTACAACTTCAAATTAGTCAAAATAAGTCTTCAAATTGTTTCACTATATTCTTATAATTAAACCTTTCAATATAATCGTAATTCGGATTAAATGCTAACTTTCCGCTATCAGTGAACTCATTATATTTTGTTAAAATAAATTGTTTCAGAAGTTGATAATCCACCTCATCATTCACTTCCTCATAGCAAACACCAATCTTAGCTTCGTGAATCATCTCTTTAAGGGTACAGTTTGGCAAATTTCCAGATATTGCACACAGTATAGGTCTATCCATCATAATATACTCAAAAAATTTACCTGTAATAACGCCAGTACTACCAACATTGTTCCAAGATGCTAGCAGCAAAATATCAGCGTGTCTCTGCACCTCCAAAGACTGTTCGCGAGAAATTACACCGCAGACAGTTGTATTATTTTCTAAGTTATACTTGCCGATCTGCTGAAGAAAACACGCCTCTGACGCACCTGCATAAACAAATGATACTTTATCTATCTCCATTAATTCCTCATTAATAAGTTCACGAATACATCTAAAAACTGCCGTTAAATCTCTTTTTCCTTCATATAGTGAGCCAACATATGCAAAAATTAATTTGTCATGATAAGTATTATTTGTAGCTAATATATCAGTAACATCCTCCCGATCATATCCATTTGTAATAATGTGTTTATTAGGATAGTTTTCAAGGAACAATTCGTTCATACAACCTTTTGAGACAGCTACAACTGCATCTGCACTTTTTGTAACCCGCTGTGCATAGATTCTTGCATAATGTCTGAATCCCAAGGGAGTAAATATATTAAGAACAGGATCTCTAAAGTCAGCAATCCAGCGGATACTCGGATATAATTTTTTAATCCATTTTGCAACTAAGTGGCTGGACAAGGGTCCATATGTAGAAATAATATAGGAATAATCACTTAAATCGACAGTCCTAAGATATCGTATAGCACCATGCTTAAACGCCATAGTATTAGCATACTCTATTAAATAATATGCTAATAGTTTAAATTGTACCTTTATTTGATTATTATTTCTGAGTACACTATTATGTTGACTATCAGCAGAATTCATTTTTATGCGTCTATTATGCCTATTCACTAATAGACAATATACAAACCTTCCAATCCTATTATTATCAATTCGCACTATATTAGCTTTATCTATTACGTCTTTTTTGAGTATTTCGTCTTCATAATCTTTGTTATACTCATTTGCAATTACCAGTATTTCATATTTACCATCCTTATTGAGATACTTGGTTATCTTGGACATACGAACGGCTGCTATTATATTCTCTGGTGCATAATATTCACTTATTATTATAATCTTCTTTCTGTTACCCTTCCCCTTAATATCCCCACTATTATTATTCATTTAGATTTCCCCTTTGTTTTGCATAAACGAATGAAACAAAGAAATACAGAACTATTGTCATTATCCCATATCTGCAGTTAACTGTTTTTTGTGCTTCAGCAAATACAAATAAGCAGTAAATTCAAACATAAGATAGCTCCTGAAAATGCGTGTTCGACAATACCCGGGTGGTACCAGCCCACTAGCAAGCAAAGAGAGTTTATTTTTTAAATTTTCCTAATAGATAATAACGCTAATAATAAATAATTAGTGCTATATTCCATATCTTTATTAAGGCATTTTATTTTTCACTTCCTTATTGTTTGAATAGTAATTATGTTTAAGAAAGTAATTCGTAAGCGTTTTCTTAGCTCTAACCAACCAACAATAAAAAAGTGATGATCGATAGAATAATTTTATTTTAAACATACTAATTATACTATTACCTTTAAAATTACTCATACGGTGATATAAATTCTCTCGCAATCCTGGATATTCATTATCCAGTTGACAGTTTAAAACCTCAATGGTTTGTTTCTTAGGAAACTTACTTTCCATTGATAAATAATCAGCGCACGATACATAGTTATAAATATAATTACTAATAATAGAATCGTTTGTAATGCAATCAATAACCTCTCTTAATTCCTCTAGTTTTAAACTTTTGAAATACTCACCAATTCTCAGCATTGCGTTAATTACATCGAATCTTTTAATGTCAAACGAATTGGACATTGAACCAATACGCCGAACATAATATGTAAGGACTTCTTGTTTAAAACTTACCTTTTTAGCCTGTGAAAGAGCTTTATAAGTAAATTCTTGATCTTCACCATTTGCGCATCCTTCTGTATACTTTAAATTATGATTTAACAACCATTGCCTTTTATAAACCGCACTTCCCGTACAAATCCAAAACTGTTTTTCTAGTATGATTTTTTTAAGTACTTTTATTCCACTAATCTGATTGCCAAAGCTCTTATAATTATCAAAAAAACCTGATAATTTTACACTATCTTCATTAACTATATCAAATCCCCAGCATATAATTTCTGGTTCCTCGTTTTTGATCGTATCTACAACTTTCTTAACTAATTGACTCGAAATATAATCATCTGCATCTAAAAACAAGATATAATCACCAGATGATGCGGCAAGGCCTCTATTCCTTGCCGTACTAACCCCTCCACTTGGTGTTAAAATAACTTTGTAATTTTGAATGCCATTCCTTTTTAATTCATTATCGGCAAAAGAATGTGTCTCGTCTATTGAACCATCATCTATAACGATGACCTCAAAATCTATGTAATTCTGACAACCCAATGACTTAATACTTCTCGCTAAATAAGCCACAGCATTATGTGCAGGGATTACAACAGATAGATACATTGACCGACCCCCAATAAATCTTATTCTATCCTTTTAGTATTTATCTTTTGGTGTTCAATTTACCGAACATTAAATTTAAATTACATTTCACTCATAACTCAATTTTAAATCTTGTAAATGTAAATTATAGCTATAATTTACAATCACCATTAGTAATGGTAGAGAAATCATTGAACAAAAGTAAGTGTAAAACATATTAAAAAAAGCATTAAACCCCCAAATTACGAATATCAAAATTTTAAGGAGGAAAGGAATCTGTAGCCGATATAATAAACCTCTAAAAACAGCTTTAATGCTATAAAGATAGAGTAACAATCCTAAAAGTCCAAAAGTCGTCAAAATTTGTATAAAATCATTATGAGCCCATATATAAGAGCCAGTTATCCTAGCATTAACATCGTATACAAAGTTGAACCCATTTCCGAAGAGTTGATGTATAATACCAGAGTTTAAATAAGCCTCTAAATCGGCCCTCCAAAAAACAGAACGCCCGCTAGTTACTGTTCCCCAAAAATCATAATAGCTGTTACTTGTGTAAGACGTTGCTAGTATTTTGGATTGCGTCGCACTATATGCTATTAAGGAAACTGCAAGGAATGCTATAGGAACTATGGTTAAATAAAACATTGAACGTTTTGGACAAAATATATACCAAATTATTATAAACATTAATAGGCCTACGCCTAAATAAGTCCTTGACCCCCCCATATAAAAACAAAACATTGGCAATATCGTATATATAATATGCCTTTTTCTTTTGTAAGCAATCATTGCAAAAAGTACAAGTGTCATTATCCCCAAAGCAGTAGGGGCTAATCTAAATATATTTTCAGCAAAAGAGGTAAAGTATCGCTCGCCACCCCAATCAATTTTGTAAGAAGACGGAAGAGGAATAGATATCAATACTATCAAATTCCAAACTCGAATTAAGTTAATTATAAATTTTTTATCGTTTAATAAATATTTAATTATGGATTCTTGATTCTTCACTACATACAGACTATATAAAACCCAGAATACAAAATAGAACAAATCGTTAAGGTTGTATAGAGGGAATTCTGTAAAGAATAAAGCAAAAACATGAAAAATTATGAGTAATATAAAAATAAGCATCTCCTTATATATGGCTTTTTTATTAAGAATCAAAAACAAAAGCAATACCATTGAAACGCCAAATAGTATCTTATTTATAGCATCTAAATAGACCTGAAATATGGTAGTAAGAGTAAATAATAATAACAACCTAAATAATAAAACTTGTATATTAATCTTCATCAATCGTTATTCTCCCTATTCATAATAACCCAAAGATAGCATATTAAATTAGTTACTATTTCGACCATCGTTCCTGGTATCCGATAACCCGCCATTAGTTTTATGCATGGCTTTAATCCTATTATTAACCAATGTATACTTATCACATTTCGCACCGCTCGAATCCTGCGAACCATCGTGGACTAATAATATATCCAAGTTTTTATGTGTCTGATTCATTACACTTCTAATGCACCTAGCAATATAATTTTACTATATTATTACATTAAATACAGGTATTATCACACTTACCGTCAATCTCATATTTACATTCCTAATTCTTTATTAGAACCGTTAATAAGCTTTACGTAAACTTTAATAATATCTTTGATATATTTTTCGCCTTGGAATTCTTCTTTTGCAAAGTTGAGTGCATTTAAGCAAAGTTTTTCATAAGTTTTCTTATCTACTTGTGAAACCATTTTCATCTTCCTTAATAATTCCTCTCCATTGCCTGCTTTGAATAAATATCCATTATACCCATCAATAATCATTTCTGGCAATCCCCCATTGCTACTAGCGATAACCGGAACGCCTTTTGCTAGGGTTTCCATTACAGTGTATGGACCATTTTCATACCATTCTGAAGGGACTACCACACACTTTGCTTTCCTGATCAGATGGTCCATTTGTTCTCTCTCTTTAAAGCCAAGTAATTGGATTCTGTTCTCTAAATTATTTTGCTTCAAATAATCCTCAATTTCTCCAAATTGAGGCCCATTGCCAGCTATCTTAAGTACTGCCGAACCGGGCATTTTGGAAAATGCCTTAATAAGAGTCAGGATGCCTTTTTCAAACGATAAACGACCAAAAAACAAGAAATAATCCTCTCGATCCAAATTGATTCTAAACTCAGTTGAATATGGTAGAAAATTAATCATATGCTTAATGGGACTATTCGTAAAATTGGTTTGAAGGAGTTTTTTCTGTAAAACTCTGAAGGAGTAATATAGAAATCCACCTTATAGTAAGTCTTTCGCCACTTATAAAAGTAAGTCTCGATTACTCCAAGTAAACTTTTTAATTTGGATTTCTTAATGCAATTACGTTTTACACAATTTAGGTAGTTACCCGTTAAACAATCCTCACAAACACCATTGGGCGAAAGCATTACATAATTAGGACAAGCACAAATTAAATCATGCATTGTGAAAACCACTGGAATGTCGTATTTATGAGCAACATCAATAACAGATAATGTAATTTGTCGATGAACGTTACTCAAATGAATGATATCCGGCTTTTCGTCCAAAATTAATTCTTCAAATTTCTTTTTAGCCTCAAACGAATATATCAACTTAACACTAATTTTAATTATCTGTAAAAAATTATGCTTTTTGTTATAATCAACTTCTTCAACGAAATATTTACTTTGTTCACATGGGAAATTCATTTCATGTTTCATCGAAAAAAATACGACCTTATGTCCTTCCGCCTTAAGCCCATCAGCGAGAGCAAAATAATAACTTTCAGCTCCGCCTTTTAAATAGTGAAATTTATTTACGAGAAGTACTTTCATATCTGCTCATCTTTCTTTTGAATTAACGTTACGTTTTTAGTTCAAAAGATAAGAATATGATTAATCTTTTGAACCTAAAAAAGCTTCGTTCACATTAACTTATCTGATATTATTTGGCGCCCAAAATGCCATCTACCACCAAAGAAATCCTCCATATGTAAATTAATTTCATAAAGTGTTTTTCCAAAAGAACAACCACTATATATAGTGGCGTTTAACAGATTATTAACTATATATAGCACTAACAATTCGACTTTTAGGTATTATGAAATTGATTCATGTATAATGATTACTACGCTGTCTATTTTGCATATAGCCGAAGTGTCTCACGAACAATAACATCCCAATTATATTTTCCAATGATAAAACTACTTGCCTCTTTCTTAAATACTTCCACTATTTCCACATTGTCTATAAGCCATTGAAGCTTATCCCGTAAATCGTCTACATTACTCTTTTTAAAGCTCACAGCTTTATCTTCTATAATCTCTGTGCATTCAGCAATATCGCTTACAACACAGCAATTGCCGTAGCTCATAGCTTCCAACAGACTTAGTGGCATACCCTCAACATCACTTGGAAGAACATAAAGATATGAATTACTGTAGAGTTCCTCCAGTTCTTCGCCCTGTACGAAATCAGTAATTATTATACGTCTATCTTCAGCAGCCTTTCTTTTGATTTCCATTATATAACCATCCGTATGGCTGCTCCCACCTACAATCACCAGTTTCAACGATGTATTTAATTCTCGATAGGCATCAATCAAATAATGTAAACCTTTTTCTGGAACTACTCTTGCTAAAAACAGTATATACGTGTCCTTCTGAAGTCCCCATTTTTGAGAAATTATATTAGTACCCCGCTTTACAGGTTTGCTGATTCCGTTTGGAATGAACTCAACTTTCCTTCCATGTTCATCCATGAAATATTGCTTCATATTCTTTGAAAGTACGACTATTTTATCGGCATACTTAGCGGCTATTTTCTCTCCAAATCTTAAATACTTTACGGCAAAACCTCCCCATTTAGCTCTCTGCCAATCGAGACCGTGTATTGTTGCGACGGTCCGAATACCACAAAGATGCGGAAGCCATAACATTGCGCATGGACCCTCTGCATGGAAATGAATGCAATCATAATGACCGAACAATGCCCGAAATGTTGCCAGTACAGAGTATATAAACGCATTTAAATTTCCATTCCGAAAAGTGGGAATGACTAAGATTTTAATTCCTTTATATTCAGAGAGATTACCGTTTGACTTTCCCTCAAAACTTTTACCTGAAACATGATGCCCTTTTCTATTATAAGCATCAACTTCATTCCCTGCAGCGACCATTCGAGTAGAGAGTTCTTCAACGACCACCTCTACACCCCCCTCTCTAGAAGGGATACGTTTGTGTCCCAACATTGCTATCCTCATGTGTTGCACCCCATAAATTTAATATCTAGCGTGTTTTTCTTTAAGACTCTTACATATTTCAAATTCTGATTATTGAATTTAATTCTTCGTATGATTCTCTTATTTAATAAAAACCCTTAAAACATACTATATATAGTTTTTATCTCTTTAGGACAGTCGACATTCATTAGTACTTACTTAATTTATTGTTAAATTTAATGTTATTTTTAATGATGCAAAGCAGTTATGCTAACTCGCACCCTTCCTCCCCAATACCACCGGCACCGTCTTCACCAAGATAGCCATATCCATCCACAATGACCACCGCTCCACATACTCCGCATCCATTTCCATCCACTCTTCAAAGTCCACTTCATTCCGACCACTAATCTGCCAGATACATGTAATCCCCGGCTTGACTGCTAACCGCTTCCGATGCTTCGGATCATACAAATTAACTTCACTTGGCAATGGTGGGCGTGGCCCGACTAAACTCATCTCGCCTGTGAACACATTCCATAGTTGAGGCAATTCATCCAGGCTTGTTTTTCGCAGCAACTTTCCTATTTGAGTAACCCGTGGGTCATTGGTGATTTTAAACACTGGCCCACTCATTTCATTAAGATGAGCCAATTCCGACTTTAACGCTTCTGCATTCACGACCATTGATCTGAATTTATACATTTTAAAAATGCGACCATTTAAGCCCACCCTTTCTTGACCAAATAAGACTGAACCTTCAGATGATACCTTGATAGCAAGCACAATCAGCAGTAGAATCGGACTAATAAGTAGAAGACCAATGCCTGAGATGATTACATCCATGCTTCTCTTAATAAGCTCATGCCAGGGCTTCCTTGGACGGCTATCATAAGCAACCATCGGCAGTCCATTGAAATCAATGGGTCTGCTTCTTGCGATTTTAGCAACAATATCATCAAGTAAAATCGTTACCGTTTTTCCCATGAGATCTAATAATTCCAGACAATCCTTTATCCGCTCATCTGACAAAGGGGCTGTGACAACTGTTATGTCCACGATCTTCAGTGCTAAGACCGTTTGCAGATTTGAATAATCACCTAAATACGGTATTTCCAAGCCATTCCGTTTGGGAGCCAAGTAACCGACCAATTTGTAACCCAACTGCGGGTTTGCTTTCACTTTATCTAAGTATGTACGGGCAGCTTTGCCGCTGCCAAGGATAAGCACATAACGAGTATTTCTCCCGATTGAACGCCAGGCTTGCAGTATCAATCGAACCATTAAATGTTCGGTCAAAGTAAGACATAGTGCTATAGCCTCGAAATAAAATACAAAACGGTTATGCATCAAGGTGGGCTGATACAACATAACGGAGGTAACTGTTACAGCAAAGGTTACTGCATGTGCTTTAAAGATCTGCTTTGTTTCCAGACTTGCTGACATAAACCTCCTGGATTGGTAAACTCGATGAACTTTAGAACTGACAATCCAGCCTAAGATATAAACCAAAAAGATAAGAAAGTATTGTTCCCAAATCTTACCATAAATAGCGTTCTTATATCGATAAAGCTCAACGGTAAAGAAAAAGCCTAAACCGATAATTATTAAATCTACCATCTGTGAAATATCATCTAAAATTGTCCCGAATTCTCTGAGCACATGCTCTCCCCCTCTTGGAGATGAAACTCTGTTCAAAATGATTAAATGTATTCGTTAAAATTAACCGTAGACCCAACCGCATGAGTCTACGGT
Organism: Desulfosporosinus paludis; assembly: GCF_045689965.1. NCBI lineage: Bacteria > Bacillati > Bacillota > Clostridia > Eubacteriales > Desulfitobacteriaceae > Desulfosporosinus > Desulfosporosinus paludis. Next base: position 3,484,260 of record NZ_CP144211.1, on the reverse strand, counting down.
CCTAGTACATACGTACTATTACTGTAATTTCGCCATTTAAAAAAAATATCCTTCAAGTAAAGGATATTTTTTTACTAATATTACAATTAAAATTAATCAATCCTCTAAGGAAAAGACGTCTTGTAATATTTTATTCTAACTATAGTTGTTTAAAATTCTATTTTTCCTTAGATTACGATGCAAACATTAAGAGTTCGACACTATTTTCTAAATAAATCCCAAAATCTACGTTTTCCTTTAATATTTTCGATTATTTTCAGTTCATAATCTCCATTAGTCATTATGATTTCTCTCTCAAGAATCCTTTGCGGGTTCTTGACAGCGACTTCTTCGAACGTTTCTTCGTCTAAAAGTTGCCTCACTCTCTGGAGTGCCTCTCGATCGACAGATTCATTTTGGGAAACACGATGGGCATCGGAGCCTAAAAAATGGATTAAATGACTGTTTAACATTGTTTCCGCAAGTCGCTTCGACTGAGGGCCATATCGTCCACTTAAACTTCTTAAATCTAGTTGAAAGAGGATTCCCTTATTTGCCCACTCGACAAGACGTTCCGGCTCATGGAATAATTCTCGATATCTCTCCGGATGGGCAAGCACCGGAGTCAGTCCCTCAACCTGTAGCTCAAAAAAAACTTGGTCGACATAGTGGGGTATCTCCAGCATTGGAAGCTCAACGAGGATATAGTTTCCTGTGTTTGCTAAAGTCAGCAGCTTCCCTGCTCGTACCCACTTGGCCATGTCTGGAAAGATGTAGTTTTCTGCACCAGGGAAGATTTTTACAGGAATACCCGCCTCGGCGATTGCTTGGCGCACTTGTTCTACTGCAGTTAAGATTTCTTCAGCACGCAGGAAATCTGTCCCTTCAATGACGTGGGGAGTGGCTATGAGGGTTTCTAACCCTGCTACTTGGAGCTGACGAACTATTCCCAACGTCTCTTCCAAAGTTTTAGACCCGTCGTCTAATCCAGGTAGGATATGGCAATGAATATCAATCATCTTGAACTCTCCTAAAGATTAATTAGGTTTAAATTTAATTAATGACAAGTACCTATCAGACACCGCGCAAGAGTATGAATCTGAAAAGTAAATCAATGCTCATTCTGATTTAGCAAAAAAGCGATCCCTTCCATTATTTCTTTGGAGGAGAATCGCTTTTTTCATCAACGAGCTTTCTGACGTTTATGCTTTTTCTTAGGATCATCCGAACCATGGTAATAGTAGTAATAATAATATTCACTCGTTTTGAGGTCCGCTTTGTTGAGCACGGCTCCGAGAATCTTGGCACCTACTTTATCCAACTGTTCTTTCGCTCGAAGTGCATAATCTTTGTTTACTTCGCCTGAAGCCAATACTAAGATGACCCCATCGACTTCTTGGGCTAAGATGGCAGCATCTGTCACTGCCACGATGGGCGGGGTATCAATAAGGACGATGTCAAATTGCTCACTGGCTTCTTCAATCAAACGCTTCATTCGCTTCGATCCAACAAGCTCCGCTGGATTAGGAGGTATAGGACCGCCTGTGAGTACCAATAGCCCAGAGACACTCGTTTCTCTAACATAGTTTCGGTACTCTTGATCTTGAACTAACGCGACGGATAGACCCTGAACGTTAGCCAATCCAAAGAGCTTATGCTGAGTGGGATTACGCAAATCAGCGTCTATCACCAGGACGGTCTTCCCAGTCTGAGCAATGCTTACCGCAAGGTTGGCAACGGTGGACGATTTACCTTCTCTTGGACCAGCGCTTGTGATCATGATCTTCTTAGTCTCGGAATCCACACTTGTGAACTGAACGTTCGTGCGAAGGGTTCTGAAAGCCTCTGAGATCGGAGATTTCGATTGTTCTACAGTAATTAATGAATATGCCAAAGAAATCTTCCCCTCTTACTTATCCTTGTTTTCCAATGTCATAGTTTGGAATCACACCTAATACCGGAATCCCGAGAAGAGTCTCTACATCATTCGAAGTCTTGACGGTGTTATCCAGATATTCGAGCAGGAAAACCAAGCCCACCGAGGCCATCAGCCCCACTACGAAGGCAATCAATACATTAAGCTTCTTATTCGGTTTGACAGGAATGTCTGGAGTTACAGCTTTATCAACAATACTGACACTGTCCACTTTTTTAATCTCGATAACGGCTTTGGAAAACTCTTGGGCCATGGTGTTGGCAATAGAGGCCGCTAATTCAGGGTCGGTATTGCTCACCTGAATTTCAAGAATTTCTGTGGTCTTCACTTGGTCAATGGAGATCAATTTATCCAGCTCGTCGGCAGTCAGCGGCAGATTTAAATCCTTGATGACATTTTCCTCAACGGTTCTGCTTTGGGCAATGGTAGCATATGTCTTAGCCAATTGCTGATTAGCCAATAGGACGTTATTATCCAGCATTTGCGCTGCAGCTTGGCCTTCCTCAGATGCTTTCTTTCCAACGATCAGAGTCGTGGACGCCTGATAGGAGGGTTTTATAATAAAAAAGCTAATAATTCCGCTTGTAAGTGCCGCTATGAGAGGTATTGCCACTACGATAAGCCATCGTTTGCGCAGAATCTCCCAGTACTGCCTTAAATCTATTTCTTCTTCCATTGTCACCCTCCCAAATCAGTCCTCGTAAAAACTTGTTAGACTATTTACTTTTCTATTGGAGCTCACGAAAATCTAGTTTTTAAATTTCAAAGTAACCGTTAACGTACCTGCGGATGTCCCATCTTTCAAAAGTTGACCTACCAGAGTTTTTGTTGTGTAAATAAGTCGGAATTCCCCCAGGGTTACCTTACTCTGAATTTGTCCGCCAGTGATTAAATCCCCAATCGTCACGTCTTTCTCTACCCCTGCTGCCAAGGGAATATTCTGGACATTATTCAGCACTTTAAATTGAAGAGTGCAATCCTGATCCGCAGTCAGACCAAATCCGAGAACTGTTACTGAATCATCCAACCCTGAAAGATCAATAACTGCACCATTGTTAAATGTTCCCAATGAATTCGCCGGATCGGTATTGACTTTCAGATTGCTGACAGTCACAGTGCTCGGCATTGTAGGAGCCGTTGGAGTTGGCGCTGACGAAGCCCCTCCGCCTGCCGAGGGAACCGCTGACGCCGCAGGCGGAGTCGGTGAATTCGAGACCTCGTTCGAAATATCTGTTAAAGACCCTAATACGTTATCTGGTACAACGGCCGCTCCTCCAAGAGCAACGATCTCTTGCAAGTTATTTTGTTTTAAGAAATCCTTCATCGCAGCTGACCAGTCGCTTTGACTTAAAAGGATCGGGGAATTAGTGAGCGAAGCGAGTGATACTCCGGAAAGAGCATCAACAAACGTATCTCCATTTGCCACATAAACCTTATCATAATGAATGTCTTTGGCAAATCCTTTTAACACTTCAAGGTTCGTATCAAATTTCGTTACACCGAAATAGCGATGAACTGTCCCCGGAAGTGCTTCTTTAATTGCCTCTCCGACAACTGCAGTTCCGCCAATGACATAGGAATCTGTAATTCCAGGATGTTCATTTAAAAACTCCTTGATTGAAGGAGGCAAGGCATCATGTGTTGTGGCCAAAATCGGGATTTCCAATGCCGCTGCAATTGAAGAAACAGACAAAGCATCTACCGGGGCCATCCATCCTGCAGTTACGACTACCTTTGTCACATCCGTCCCCAGGGATACCATTTCCTTCGCGATGTTTGCCGATGTTTCATATTGATCGATCCCGCCGAGTGGAACCGGTGTAATCCCTAATGCTTTAATTTCTTCAATTGCCGAAGCTTTAATCACTGCCGTACCGCTGGTTATGTAGACCTTCTTCGGTTTAAGACGCTCAAGTTCTGCTTTCGTAAAGGAATTTAAATCTTGCCCGCTGTCTGTTAAAAGAATCGGAGCCTTTAACTTAGCTGCTAACGGGCCGGCCGAGAGCGCATCCACAAGGGCACTGTTTATTCCTGAGGAAAGAACAACGTTGTCCGTTGATCCTGTCCAACCTCTTTGGGCGATAAGTGCCGCTGTCTCGTACTGGTCAACTCCGCCAATTCTGGTCGGGATACTTGAAGTATTTGTAGTGGCTGCATTCGCGCTAACAGGAGCAAGGGTTGAAGACAGCAAAACGATAACTGCCATGCAAGCCTTTAACAAGGTTTGCTTTGTTCTTGGGTTCATTGATTTGACCCCCTCTTTTTACTCTTCCGTTGTTTCGAGGTAAGACAATAACTATTTATTCAGAGTCTTTGCTTAAAGGAGATCTCTGAGTTTATTCGACATGACAATGAGCTTTCCTGCATAAAGATTCATATTCTGTTAAATCCCAGCGTATCTTAAGCGAATACTCGGTTCATCGACTCAGAAGAACCCGCTACTTTTTTAGCGGGTTCTTCCGATAGGGAAAACTCTTTATCGTCGCCTGAGCTAACCTGCTGCCATGAAAGATACTTTAAGTTATCAAGTTAGGAAAATAAGCGCCGGTCCAAGTATTCTCAAGAGCCTTTAACAACCGTATATGTCTTGGTGGTTCCGTTCGCATTGGTTAAAGTTAGATACACTGTGTTTGGACTTGTCATAACTAGCTCTAGTAAAGCGCCATAATCGACGGCATTGCTTATATTCACCGTGAGGGCAGCTTGGTAGATGGCAGCACAATCAAGATAGACGAGATCTTTATTACCCGCAGGCAATCCATCAACCGCATTGAACAGCGCTGTAAAGTTAATCGCTAAGTAAATGGCATTTTTATTATTAGAAACTCTTAAAGCACTAAAAAGTTGCTGAAAATCAATGTTGCTGAAAAATTCATTCATTTTATTACTGTTATTTAGCGTTTCGACTGCAGCTGCAGAATTTGCGCTTGTTCCTGATAATAAATCTGCTGCAGTCACATTAACACCAGTTGGTATGGCGTTAGTAACGATATTACTGATGCTCGTTTGGGTATTCGCGTCAGCTGCAGCGTAAATACCTGGCAGATTAAGGGCCTGATAAAATGGATTTGCTGCGCTGGTGTTCTTAGCTTGGCTAAGAATATCAGCCATGGCATTGTATACATTTTCTTTGTTACTGGTTGTCATACCTTGGGCAGCTGTTAAGAGGGCTCCGAAGTTTACCGCGCCAAAAATTTGAGAGCTGGAAATTTGAGTTGCCTTGAGGGCATTCAGAGTTTGGATGAGGCTTAAGTTTAAAGCATTACTTGCGGAGAAAATATCATTGCCTGAGGCAGAATTAGACAAATTCCAGGTACCCAAATCATAATCTACGCCTGATCTCGTCACTTTGATTTTCATGGTTGAATTTTGATTAACTTTAACATTGGGTTCTTTGAATAAACCGGGAGTAATAGTAATGGTTTTAGTGGTATCATTGTCAACAATGCTGGCTGTCGCCCCTGATCTTGAACTGGTGATGGAAGTTACAGAAGGCGCTTGAGTTGTAACAGTCTGGCCTCCCGTTACGGTACTGCCGCCCACAGACGCGCTGCCTGCCCCGGGGGCTACATAAGTCGTAGCTGGAGATTGTTCAATGGTTGTTCCACTAGAATTAATTGTCACGCTGTTAATGGAACCCGAGCCGGTGACATTGGTTGCAGCATTTAATGTCATGGTCGTGACCGATGCTGCTGAGTCCATACTTACAGCAGTGCTGGGAGCGGTACTCGCAACCGTTATAGAATTGACCGTACCACCATGAACATTCACCTGAGCCGTCGCTTGGATGTTAAGTTGTCCGATATTACCAGAGCTCATAGTGACGGTGGGATTGCTCACCCCGTCAGGAATTGTCAGCGTTGAGACAGTACCGCCAGTAACGTTGACAGAACTCCCCGTGGCACTTTGCCCTAACGAAAGAGTTGATACAGTTCCATTCGGAACCGTGATCGTAACTCCGGGAGCATCTAAGGTGACACTGGTAAAATCCCCCTCAAGATCAATGTCATTGTCTGTACCTGTAAAGGTAGTCACTGTGACCTGACCGAAGGCTGAATTTGAGCTCGAATCGTTCTCCAAGGTAACTCCTGATTGCAGTTGAACGTTCGGAATGCTCGTATTTCCTCCCGCAACAATCCGAACACGACCGTCTTGCCTAATGACGATTAAAGTACCCGTTAAAGTCGAATTCGTAAGGTGAATGCTGTTCTGTCCCCCGCCTCTGACAGTTGTCTGACCTGAAACAGTGACATTATCCAAATAGACATCTCCATCTCCAACCGAGGCGGAGATCTCCAGATTCCCGCTAATACTTAAATTTTGCAGGTGGACTCCTTGAGCAGTGATCTGAGCATCACCCGATACAGTTTGTACTCCGGAAGTAGGACCATACGTTGAATTTGCTGTATCATAATAGGTTACTGGTGTACCGGGGTTTCCGCCGGGGCCGCCGGAGTAGCCTCCTCCACCTCCGCCGCCAGTAGCTGGAGCTGGAGCTGGAGCTGGAGCTGTATAAACGATACCTGTCCGTACAACTTCTGGAACTACTGCTATCCCACCCAAGGCAGTGACGATGCTTTTCGCAGAGAGTTTGCTGCTGACATATGTTGTGCCCTCATTGGCTTCTCCGTTCGTAAGTACAATTCCGGCGTTGTACTTTGCGGCAAGAGGCGCTCCAGCTAATGCGTCAATAGCCGTTTCGCCATTGGCTATAAAGACATGATCATACTTTAGTACGCTGTCAAAAGCTTTAAGAACAGCAAGATTTGTATCATAGGCTGTGTTGCCAAACTGACGTACAGCGCTGGGAAGCTGAGCTTTGACGGCATCGCTGATCACGCCTGTTCCGCCAATAACATCCGTTGTTTTCACACTCGTGTTATTTGACAAGAAGTCTTGCACACTTGAAGGGATTGAGTCTTTCTCTGTTAGGAGGATCGGCTCAGTTTGAGCAGAAGCAATGGAGGCGATGGAGAGCGCATCTTGATTCTTCCATCCATAGGCAACTGCTGCTTTACTTACGCTGGCTCCGAGCGACACCATTTTCTCGGCGATATTTGCTGATGTAGCAAAACGATCAACTCCGCCCAAGGAGACTACTGTAATGCCCATAGCTGTTAACTGATCAAGGACCGCTTGGCTGATGACACCCGTTCCGCTGGTGACATAAACCGTCTTAACCTGTAGTTTGGTGAGTTCTGCCTGAGTATCAGGATTCAGAGTGTCCCCTGCTTCTGTTAAAAGGATCGGTGCTTTAAGGAAGGTAGCGAGGGGGCCGGCTGTCAACGCATCCACCATGCCGTAGGATGTGGACGACGCCAGAATTGCTGTACCCGACCACCCTGTTTGTTCGGCGATTTGAACTGCAGTCTGTGCGGCAGTATTTCCACCGATACGTGTTGGGACGGTACTCTCTGCAAGGACATTTAAGGGGACCAAAGTAAGGGCCATACCAGCAATAGCTAATGAAGCTATCGCTTTTTTAATGCTTCTCATTCAGTGAATTTCTCCTCTCAACTCTCTTCTTGTTCGTATTTTATATTGGATTAACGATAACTAGTTCTATCCTTCACTGGACGCCGCGCAGCCGTCCCTCACCCCCTTAATTCAGAAAAATGCTTTTGAAAACTATCCAAAAGCATTCAAAGTATACTTCTAAGTGTCTCAACTAAGATCTTATGTCGAAGCATTTATTAGTTTTAAAGCGAACTGAAAATGATAATATTAACTCCAATTTATATGTACTAAGTTCTATTCTTTGTGAAAACAAATTTTCCTGCTTGTTTTGCAACATTTTTAAATTATCCAGACTAGATTTATATTTTTAAGATAATTAAAATCATCAAATTAAGATTATATCTGTCATTTATTTTAAATAATCGACTGAAAACGATATTTTACTACATTATTGGCAATTAGAAAACGAGAACTTTATACAACTATTAGCCTTTCCAAAGTTGAAGTGCGGTCGGACTTCCATATGCAAAGAAGCGGTCAACAATTGAAGGGTCTAACATTGAGAAAATGAGACTATTTGAGCAAAATAAAAAGAGGCCGAAGCCTCATTTTTCAATCATGTATGTCCGCCCGCTTCCATCACAGGCCGGGCAAGGGGACGTGTACCTCACTGCTAAGGTCTGTCCTACTTTCTTGCGAGTCATTTCCACCAGTCCCAGTTGAGTCAATCCTAAAACTTGGGACTTCGTCCTGTCCTTAGAGCAGGCCGATTCTAAGGCCTCGATCACTTGCTGCTGATCCTCTTTCGACGTCATGTCGATAAAATCAATCACAATAATACCACCCAAATTTCTCAGCCGCAGCTGACGGCCTATCTCCCGAGCCGCTTCAAGGTTTGTATGAACGACCGTCTCTTCCAGAGAACGTTGTCCGACATATTTTCCCGTATTCACGTCAATCACAATTAAAGCTTCCGTCTGTTGGATGACCAGATATCCGCCGCTTTTTAACCAGACCTTAGAGCGCAAGGCTTTGCGTATTCCATCGTCCACTCCGTATTTGACGAAGAGGTCCTCATCCGAGACGACAAAAATTCGCTTAGCGGCCGGATGTTCAATTTCCATCAAAGCCTGACGCAAGGTTCGAGCGACATCCTCCTGATCAACCGTAATCTTTTCCACATCCTGATCGATCCAATCCCGTAGTAAGCGTGAAACCAGATCGACATCCTTATGTACTAAACCAGGCACTGAAACATGTGGAATCCTAGGCTGCAACGTGCGCCACATTTCAGTCAGCTGGGCAATATCTTCTGCAATTTCCTCTCCATCAATTCCTTCAGCAAGGGTACGAATAATCACGCCCATCCCCTCGGGCTTAGCCTTCTCAGCCAAATCCCGTAATCTCTCTCGTTCATGGTCATCTTGGATCTTCCGAGAGATACCGATATAGCTGACCTGAGGAAGAAGGACAACATAGCGTCCTGGCAGCGTAAGGTTAACGCTTATCCGCGCTCCCTTTGCTCCAACCGGTTCTTTGTTAATCTGAACGACAAGTTCTTGACGTGGTTTAAGAATGTGCTCAATCCGATCCTGAAGAACCGGAGAATTCTTTTCATCATCTTCAAAACGAGAGGGAACAGCATCCCCGACGTAGAGAAAGGCATTCTTATCCAAACCAATATCCACAAAGGCTGCCTGCATCCCCGGCAGAACGTTCTCCACTCGGCCCCGATAAATATTCCCCACCAAATGAGACGAACCACCCTCTTCTTCGAAGACTTCCATCAATTCCCCCTGCTCAAACACAGCCGCCCGAATCTTATGGGACTGGCTTTGGAGAACAAGTTCCTTTTTGCAAGTCGAGTTCTCAAGCTTCATACGGATTTATACACCTCCTATAAGAACCTGCGTTACAATGCCCACCTCATGATATTATGCGCACTTTATCATAGAGCTTCGCATTTGTAAATGCGAAGTTCCAGTTAATCTTACCATTCAACTCAGTCATCCTGCTCAAACTGCTCTAAGCAGCCCCAAAAAATACTGATACTTAAGGAATACAAGTAAGAATACCAAAAAACCCCGAGCTTCAGAGCGAGGGGCGCGATCACCGACGAGAAGCCTTTGCGCTCGTCGTAGTCAAACTCGGCTTTAAATTCGCATTCTTAAAGCAGGGCGGGAAACAGGACGTTTCCCGCCGGCCTTGCGGCACGGACGACGGCACACGGATGTGCCTAGTGCAGGGTGCGCCATGGATGGCATAGCACGCTGCCGTCGCATAGGCCGGGAACCCTGCCCACTTCCATCCAGAATTTAAAGCCCTAGTTTGGCACGACGAACGCATGGCTGAACAAGGTGACGCGCCCCTCGCTCCCCAAAGCGTCCTATTCCGCCATCTCAAACGGCGAACTCTTCTTCCCCTGATAACTGACATGCACACCCGTCCGCTTAATATGCAAGGAGTCCAAATCCAAAGGCAGATTCTCCAGCTCTCTCAAACTGGCCAAGACTTCCTCAGGACGAACACTGCCGGCATTACCCATCTCGACATCCAGTTCAAAGATAACTTCGTCTCCCTGAACTTTCCCTTCCAGACTCTTCACCCAAGGGCGAATATCTTTATCCGTCGGTCCCTTTTTGGAGTAGCGTGAGTAGGTGACGTGTTCTCGTGCCAACCAAGCTGTGATAGCTTCCTGCAGGCGATTCTCCTGAATGGGCAGAGCCATAGCAACGCGTATTCGATAACTTGCTGCATTCAGCACGGCCATCAAAGGTTTGGCACCCGACGTTAAAACACTTCCTTGCAGCAAACGAATGCCGGAAGGCAATTGTTCTTGAATTCGTCCCAAGACGTCTCCCAATTCCAACTCATGTTCAAGATCTACGTCCACATATTCCCGCTCTCCTTCTGTTCCCACCGCCAGGGCAAAACCAAAGGAGATTTTAGGTCGGGGGTTGAAGCCCTCCGTATAGGACATTTTAATCCCTGCCCGTCGGATCGCGCGTTCAAACACCCGGGTTAAGTCAAGATGTGCTATAAACTTAGCATCTTCCACTTTGGTATAGGCGATTCTTAGCCGCATGGCACTCACCCTTTCAAATCAATCTGAACCCCTCTGCCCGGACATACCCCGCACCCGGTGCAGACATCATATCGACAATCAATGGTCCTGGCTTCTTGCAATGCCCGATGATGTTCTTCTGTCAAGAAACGTTTTGTCACACCGCTTTCTAAATGCTCCCAGGGCAGAATATCATCATAATCCATAGCCCGGTTCGCATAAAAATGAGGATCGATGCCTAATTCTTGGAATCCTTGCATCCATGTCTCTTGATCAAAGTGTTCAGACCAGCCATCAAAGCGGCAGCCGTGGTTAACCGCCCATTCCAAAAGCGGGGCTAAGCGTCGGTCTCCTTTGGCAAACACAGCTTCCAAATAGCTTGTCTTCATATCGTGGTAATTATATTTTATCCTGCGATCTCGTAATTTATCTTTAAGATATTTCTGTTTGAGTTCGACCGACAGGTGAGATTCTTGAGGTTCCCACTGAAATGGGGTGTGAGCTTTCGGAACAAAAATACTCGTAGAGACTGTTACATTAATATTTCTGCGACCCAGTTGGGTCCCCAGATTGGCAACCTTTTTCGCCAAGTCAACAATCCCGTCAATGTCCTCTTGGGTTTCCGTAGGCAGGCCAACCATGAAATACAACTTGATATTCGACCAGCCTTTCTTGAAGGCGGCGCCCACCGCAGCTAAAAGGTTTTCCTCGGTGACTCCTTTGTTGATCACATTTCTCAAGCGCTGGGACCCTGCTTCCGGTGCAAAGGTCAAACCGGATTTGCGGGCTTTTTGGATAGACTCGGCGAGGTCCACATCGAAAGAGTCCACACGCAGTGAGGGGAGAGAAACTCCCACCCCATCAGGGCTATGCTTTTCCATGATAGCTTGAATGGTCGGCTGGATGCAGGTATAATCTCCGCTGGAAAGCGACGTGAGGGCGATTTCATCATACCCCGTGGAACGCACGAGTTCTTCCGTATGTTTGAGTAAGGTTTCTGGGGATCTCTCCCGAACCGGGCGGTAAATCATCCCGGCCTGACAAAAGCGGCAGCCTCGTGAACAGCCGCGCATCACTTCCAGCATCATCCGATCATGCACGATTTCCATATAAGGAACGATGGGGCTGGTGGGAAAAAACGCTTGATCAAAGTCTTGAACAACGGCTTTCTCCACCACGGACGGAACATCGGCTTCCGCCTTGATTTCTTGGATACGGCCGTCCGGTTTATAGGACACATGATAGAAATCCGGAACATAAACCCCTTGAACCTGAGCAACGCGGGTTAAAAACTCGCGGCGGGGAAGCAGATGTTGCTTCTGTTCGGCGATGAGGCGCAGCACTTCCGGCAGTTGTTCTTCGCTCTCCCCCAGCAAAAAGAAATCAATAAACCCAACAAGGGGTTCAGGGTTAAAGGCACAGGGACCGCCGGCGATAATCCAGGGATCGTCGGCTCCGCGTTCCTCCGCACGCAGTGGAATTCCTGCTAAATCAAGCATATTAAGTATGTTGGTAAAGCTCATTTCGTACTGCAGCGTAAAGCCAACAACATCAAACGCCTTCAAGGGCTGAAAGGATTCCAGGGCATATAAAGGAAGCTTCTTTTGCCGCAGCTTTTCCTCCATATCCACCCAGGGTGCGAAAACCCTTTCGCAAAGAAATTCCGGGAAGGAATTCACTAAGTGGTAGAGGATCTTGGTTCCTAGATGCGACATCCCCACCTCATAAACATCTGGGAAAGCGAAGGCCATATGCACATCCGTTTTGTCCCAGTCTTTTTTTACAGCATTCCATTCAGAACCCAGATAACGGCTCGGCTTCAAAACTTTGGGCAAAAACATTTCGACCTGCCGGCGCAGTTCCGCAGGGGTAAGTTCACTCATGATTTTTGTGAGGCCTCCTTGTACTCCTTTGTGAACTTACATTATATCACAGATAACATAAATACCCAATATTTTGCCTAAGTCGATTCCAGTCGCCGATCGTTATCCACCTCACTCCTTAGTCAACAGTTTACCCACTGGGAAGCGAATCCCTTCCCTCAGCATTCCTTCCAAAACATCCGTTTCGGTCAAGATCTTTTCCAGTCCCATTTCTTCTTTGGGGAGGGTAACCAACGTATAGCGGTCAGGGGTAAATTCCTCGACGATGCGGACTAACGGAGTATTGCGCTGTACCGTAAGCCATTTGCTGCGCATCAATCCTTTTTTAATTAACTCCTCTTTTTTACGAGTTAATTGTCTAAGAAAGGTTATATGAGCTGCTGAAACCTCCTTGCTCCCTGCCAGCCAAAAAAATCCCCCCAGCACTATAAACGTGAGAGGTCCTTCTGAAAACTGCCCCTTGCTCCAGAGGAGAATTCCATAAAGTGCTAAGATGACACCCAGGCCTTTCCCTGCCCACGCCAGAAACTTCGTAGCCCGCACAAAGCCAAAACCGTCTGCACAAAGGGCCCTCATGACTCGCCCGCCATCTAAAGGCAGCACGGGAATGAGGTTAAAGGCAGCCAGCCAAAGATTATAGCGGACAAACTGGTCGGCGAATTCACCTGCCCAAATTCCTTGCCACCTTAAGGCTTGGGCAGCAAATAGAAGGGCAATATTAAATCCCGGGCCTGCTAAAGCCATCACACTCTCCTCAAGTTTTCTGCCCTCGAAAAGATCATCACAATAGGCCGCGCCACCGAAGGGAAAGAGCTCCAGACCAATCACTTTAAATCCATAGGCTCGCGCCGTGATCAGGTGCGCCAGCTCATGGCCCAGGACTAAAGCGAAGATGAGAAGAGCCTGGGTTACTAGACCCAGGACCCCATAAACCGCGAGGACAATGAATAACGTGGGATGGATGCGAAGGCTTACACCGAAAAGCTTGAAAAGCTCCATTTCAGCCTGGTCTTAGAAACCAGGTCTTTCACCTCTTTTCATAGTACATCGCCAAGTGCACTTAACTTTTAGACTGAGGAGGAATCAAATAAGGAATCGGATCGAGGGGTTGGTTATTCTTTCTTAATTCAAAATGCAGCCAGGGTTTTTTAAGTGGGGCTGAAAGTCCCACCGTCCCAATAATCATTCCTTGATTTATCTTCTGACCTTTCTGGACGGAAACATTTCCAAGATTGCCAAGCACCGTGGTCCAGCCATCCCCCAAATCGGCTTTGATGATCTTCCCTAATTGAGGATCTTCGCCCACAAAGGTAACTACGCCATTTGCCGGTGAAAGCACTGGGGTTCCCAAGGCACTTCCCACGTCAATTCCTTGATGTACTGAACCTGCCGCATTGCTTCCCCCTTCGCCCACAATTCCAAACTTAGCCATGACCTGACCCGAAATGGGCGGCAAAAACTTTCCGAGCATCTTGGCATCGACGGGAACACTTTTATTGCTTACTCCGCCAAGGGAAAGAGCATCCTTGGCCATACCATTTAAGGTATCATAATAATTTCCCGAATCCATAGCACTTCGGTACAACCCATGAACTGCCTGAGAGAATCCGTCAGTACCATTGGCACTGAAGAAAACCAAAAGAAATAAGGTTGCTGCCAAAATAGTTCGCTTCTGAGTCCCGTTCCAATGCTTAAAAAAGTTTCCCCGATTTCCCTTAGCTGAATGTCGATAACGTTCAGGGCCGCGGTTTAAGTCCGCTGATTTTCCCCGCCCCTGTTCTTTTCCCACCTCTTGGATTGCTCGTTCCCATTCCCAATCATCCCAACGTTCAAAAGGATTCATCCTGCAATGCCTCTCTTTTTTACCCTATTTGAGCTCGTACGTTTCTCTAATAGTTTATGAGAGGGCAAAAAAAATAGAACTTCGCTGTGCGAAGTTCAAGTTCGAAGTTGGAATCCTCAGAACATCAGCCTTTGCCGCCTTAAGTTTATACTCAGCAACAGTCCAATCGCCGCCATATTCGACCACATAGCACTGCCGCCGAAACTGATCAAAGGCAAGGGGATACCTGTCACGGGCATGATTCCAGAAGTCATGCCGACATTGACTAGAATATGAAAGGTAAACATGGATATAATTCCCGTCCCGACCAGCATGCCATAGGGACCTCGGGCTTTTAAGGCGATACTGATACTGCGCAGAATAAAAATCAGGAAGATAAAGAGCAGGGTCACCGTTCCGATAAAGCCAAACTCTTCTCCTACCACGGAAAAGATAAAGTCGGTGTGATGTTCCGGTAGAAAATTCAGTTGTCCCTGGGTACCCATCCGATAGCCTTTGCCCCAGAATCCTCCCGACCCAATAGCCCAAATGGATTGAATGATATGGTAGCCATCACCTGAGGTGTCGGCGGCGGGATTGACGAAGATGGTAAGACGCTTGAGCTGATAGTCTTGCATTGGAAGAGGAAGACCTTGAGCCCAATGCAGCCAACCGGGCAGGTTGGTCGCAAAATGCAGCCACAGGGCAATTCCGATCAAGCAGGCCCCGCCGAGCAGCAAACCTCCAAATTTCCAAGGGTTGGCCCCGGCCACAAACATCATACCGATAAAAATAGCCGCAAAGACCAAGGTGGTTCCTAAGTCCGGTTGTTTAAAAATAAGCAGCATGGGGACCAGAACAAAGAGAAACGGCAGTATAAAATCTTTGAAGTTATTCAGCTTGCCTTGACGGTCCGCCAAGAAATCAGCAAGGGTGATTATTATGAAAATCTTAGCGAACTCAGACGGCTGGATACTGAAGCTGGAGGTGATGGGAATCCAACGAGTTGCCCCTTTAGCACTGGAACCAAAGAGAACAACCGCCAGGAGCAGAATAAGGTTTAGGCCGTAAATCCACCAGCGAAAATGACGCCACTTCTCATAATCAATCGCCGCCAAGACAATGGCGATTACAATCCCACTCGCGATCCAAATCGCCTGAGCCTTCACGTAGTGCATCGGATCTGCCTTGTCAACATTGATGGAAGCTGTGCTTAAAATGACTAAACTTGCAGCCAATAGAAGGAACGTAAAGACAATAAATAAAGAATCTAGGTTTCTTAATGAACGTTTATCCACAAAAGCTGTCCCCTTCAGTTAATGTCGTCGCGGGATCACAGGTATATGAACATTATAACACATCTCGACATTCCTCCCAAAGGTTGTAGCCGGAGGCTAATCCAAAAAGGCCTCAACAAATTTTCCCAATTTGTGAGACCTTTTCTTCAATAGTTACTTACATTCTGCTTTACCTAAAATTTCGCTGCATAATCTCGTTTCATCTTAACGACAGGAATGTTGGCAACTAAAGCCACTTCGCGTTCATCTTGACAAAGATTAAATTCGAGGGCCGTTTCGTCAATTTCCATGTAGTTCGAGATGACCTTAACTAAATCTTCTCTCAACCTATTCAGCATTGCTGGCGATATACTGGCGCGGTCGTGAACTAAAACAAGCCGAAGACGTTCTTTTGCCACCGACTTGCTCGAGGCACTTTCCTTGCCAAGCATTCGGCTGATAAATTCTAACAAGGACGATTCCTCCTCTCAGTACCGAACGTTTAACGTAAGCCGACGAGTCTCTTCAGTTTATCCATAATTCCCACCGGCACATCGAGATTCATTAAAGGAACGTCTTCGCCTTGAATCCGCTTCGTAATCCGCCGATAGGCCTCTCCTGCCTTGGAACTGTTGTCCAAAACAGAAGGTTCGCCGCGGTTTGTGGAAATAACAATACTCTCGTCTTCCGGAACAACCCCTATCAGATCAATCGCCAAGATATCCAGAATATCTGAGATATCCATCATATCCCCACGCTTTACCATTTGGGGGCGAATACGGTTAATGATTAATTTTGGATTTCTAAGTTCGGCTGCCTCTAAAAGTCCAATAATCCGATCGGCATCCCGTACTGCACTGACCTCCGGTGTACAGACAACCACTGCTCGGTCCGCTCCGGCAATGGCATTGCGAAAACCTTGTTCAATCCCTGCAGGGCAATCAATCACTGCGAAATCAAATTCTGTCTTTAATTCTTCGCATAACGTCTTCATCTGCTCTGGACTGACCGCTGTTTTATCCTTTGTTTGAGCAGCCGGAAGCAAAAAAAGATTCGTAAATCGTTTATCTTTAATCAGCGCCTGCTTTAGACGGCAATTTCCACTGGTAACATCCACAAGATCATAGACAATTCGGTTTTCCAGTCCCATCACTACATCAAGATTGCGCAAACCGATGTCTGTATCAACGAGTACTACTTTATGATTGGCGGCTGCCAAGCCTGTACCAATATTTGCAGATGTCGTTGTCTTGCCTACGCCCCCTTTGCCGGAAGTTACGACGATTACCTCACCCATATTTAGACCTGCCTTTCCCTTTAGTCTTATTCTTCTCAACGGCCCTTGCTGCGCCAACTATTCATCCCAGCCGCTTCTACAATCAATCGATCATCTTTGATTCTGGCAATCTCAGGTCCCCGTCCATCCATTTCCTCATCAGGCGCTCTTGTAACCAAATCTGCAATCCGCAATTGAGTGGGCGCCAGATGATAGGCGCTCACCGAAGCTTTTCGTTCACCTGTCGCCCCTGCATGGGCTACGCCACGTAGGGATCCCAAAACGACAATATTTCCAGTTGCGATAATCTCTGCCCCAGGATTAACATCACCCAGAACGACGACATGACCTTCATATTGCACACTTTTCCCGGAACGCAGAGTTCGTTCTACAAAAAGACAGTGTCCTGCCACCATCCCTTCATCTCCAAGGCGCATTTCTTTTTCTTCAGCCGCATAGGATTGAACTTTGCCTGGTACGTACACTTCTTCTGTAGTCAACCATCCCCCAAGCTCCAACTGATGTTGTTTTAAGAGATCTGTTAACTGAGCATGCTCATCTTCCGTGTATTCCTTGCTTCCAGCATAACAGCGGACTGTCGCACCCTGTAGGAACTGGACAGAATCCATCAGCAGCTTGTCGAGCTCAGTCATCAACAATTCGAAATCCGCAGCCGGATCAAAGTACAGGACTAATCCTTCGCGAGTGCCCTTTAGGGCCACATGTTCTGTCCGTGTCAACCTGCACAATCCCCCATTGCTTCTCGTTATTCAATGTCTTCTATAAATTCTACAAGCCTGTCCCAATTCCCTTTTCCTCTAAAAAAAAAACGAGGAGAAATTTCCTCGTTTTTTAGCCCCCATTCGTGGATTTCCACCCAAAATACTTCATAAATGCCGCTCTAGCGACGTATCCTGCCGTATCTCCACCGTGACTTCCATATTCGACGACCCCAGCAAAGGCAATCTGGGGATGATCATAAGGGGCAAAAGCCACAAACACCCCATTATATAATTCTCCGGAAATTGTATCTTTTGATCCGATCTGGGCGGTACCCGTTTTGGCTCCCCCGGAAAAGTCCGGAATGTCTGAAAATAGAAAAGCTCCTGTCCCTTCGCCGGTTGTCACAGCGGCCATTCCTTTTTTGACGGTATCCAATACATCGGGAGAAATCGACACCGTATTTTCAACCTTCGGCTGATTTTGTTCAACGACCTTCCCTGTGATGGGGTCTAAAATCTTATCCACGATATAGGGACGATAGTGTTTGCCGCCATTGACCAAAGTTGCTACATAATCCGCCAATTGAAGCGGGGTATAATCGTTGTATCCTTGTCCGATGGAATTGTTGTAGCTGTCATAAACTTTCCAGTCAACGTTTTGACTGAGCATTTGCTGGTACCAGACCTGAACTTGCTTTTTCTCGGCATCCTCAGCCGCCTGCAATTTCTGTTTGCTCGCCGCGTCGGCTGCCTGTGCTAATTTCGGAACATATTTACTGTCGATATCCGCAAGTTTCTTGTCACGCTGTTTATCATAGTTCGGCTGAAAGTAGGACTTTTTCCAGGCTGCTGACGGGGCGAGTCCCTTTGCTTCTCCAGGTAAATCGACGCCGCTATCGGTTCCCAGACCAAATTCATGGGCGATCTGGCCTATAAACTCGGGGTTGGCATCAAAGACTCTCCGGCCCATGACTTCAAAATAAATGTCGGAAGATAAAGCCAATCCTCGGTAAAGATTCACGAGACCAAAATTATTTCCGCCCCATTCCACGAACCCTTGTTGTTGAGACGCTAGATTTCCCAGAGATGACAGAACATCATTGACCTTTTCCTCCGGTGTCGTCAATTTGAGCTGCAAAACAGCCATTGCTGTCACCATTTTAAAGACGGACCCTGGAGGATACACCCCCGCCAAAGCTCGGTTGAGGGAGGCCGCTGGTGCTTCTTTGTTCGTGAAATACTTATCGGACATAGCCTGGGAAATATCTCCTATTAAGTCATTGGGATTCATCCCCGGACGCGAGGCCATGGCCAGAATCTTTCCTGAATTGACATCGATGACCACTGCGGCACCGGACTTAGCATTAGGATTAGTATGCTGCTGGACATTGGAAATGACTTGATCAAGGCTATCTTCAACGGTTTTTTGCAAGTCTCCATCGATGGTAAGCTGAACCGTCTTTCCCGGTTCGGGCGCTTGAACGACTTGTTTGGACACGGGACGGGCATTGTTGTCTACCTCTACCTGTTGAATTCCTTCTTTACCACGCAGCCAAAAATCATAGGATTTTTCCACGCCGTCCTTGCCGACCAAATCTCCCTGCTGATACTCAAATCCGGCCTTTTTAGCATCTGGGTTTTGATTAAATTGAGAGATCTCATTCGGGCCAATCTCCCGAACATATCCGAGCAGCTGACCTGCTAAAGTGTTCTGAGGGTAGGAACGAATTGGGGTAGCATCTACACTGACACCAGGAAGTTCATCTTGATGCTCAGCAATGATGGCTTGGAGTTCCTGAGGAACATTGTCTAAGATAGTGACAGGACGATAACGCTCCCACTGGTGATTTTGGATATTGACCAAAATATCCATTGTGATGGAATCAACCGTTTGGCTACTATTCGGCCAATAAGGTTTAATAAAACCGGCTAAGCGAGCAACGACATCTTTCCAGTTCGTGGATTTAGACTGCTGCAAATCCAGCCAGTCCAGTGTCAGGACAAATTCCGGCACACTGGTGGCAAGAATCTTTTTATTTTTGTCAATAATATCCCCCCGGGTTGTCGGGATCTTCACAAGCTGCATCACATTGCCTTTGGCCATAGCAGAATAATAAGAGCCTTGAGCAATCTGAAGACGCCAAAGGTTAAAGCCCAAAATCAAAAACACGAGAACTACAACCACGCTTAGGCCCCAAAAACGATGCACATATGGTTTTCGTTCTTTGTCATCCATTCCTAAAACCCCCTATTCGATGCGCTATCTCTCATATCTCGGACGGTATCTCAGCCAGCCATGCAGGAAAGACCTATGAATCAGGGGATATGTTACAGGGACAAGGACTGCATTATACAAAGCGACTCCGAAGACCAATTGAGCAATATCTCCCAACGACCATTGAAGTCCTGCACCCAGACCCAAAAAAGCAACGCAGATTTGCCCGACCATCGTTACCAGAAAAACCATGAACGTTGTCAATAGAAAGTTTTCACGATACCAACGCTCTGTCAGCCAGTTGCTAAGGACCGCTACTACGATAAGGGTGAGAGTGTACATCCCAATATAACGGCCTAAGTAAAAGTCTTCTAATAAACCTGCGCCTAAGCCCCAGAGCATGCTTGAGGGAAGTCTGTGGTGCATGGCCATGTATATCGTGAGCAGCATCAAAAGATCTGGTTTAATGCCTGACCAAGCCCAAAAGTGAAATAGTGTCCCCGGCAGAACCAGGCTCATAAGAAACATTAAGGCGATCATGACATAGCGCATCATTTTGCCCCCACCATTTTTACGATATTTACTTCCTCTAAAGAATCGAAATCAACTAATGGTTCGATATAGGCTGTTTTAAGCAAGCCGGAAGGATCGAGTTGGATCGTCTTGACCTTCCCGATGGGCACATCTTGAGGGTAAACTCCGCCAAAGCCCGAAGTCAAGACCAAATCTCCTACATTGACATTATCCTCCCGCCGAAAGAGCATTTCCAGATTTCCTTCAGGTGTCAGACGAGAACCGCGTTTATAGGTTCCCTGTACAATTCCAAATGTCCCGCTGCCTGTACTGCCGCGTACTACGGCACTCACTTGTCCGTCTCCATCAAGAATCATCAATACTTCAGAAGTCGTCGGCGAGACAGACACAATCTTGCCTACAAGGCCTAAATCTCCGATCACAGGGTCGTTGACGGCAAGCCCATCTTTACTCCCTCGGTTTAAGGTAAACGTCCGATACCAGGTGTTCGGATTTCGATCAATGATCGTAGCCCCAACTTTCGTAAATTTATCGAGGGTTGGGCTGCGAAACACCCCTTGGTCAAGTTCCGTATACCTCATTCCTGCCAACACTTGTTCCTTGAGCTTGATATTGTCCCCTGTCAATTGATCGACTTTTTTGCGTAAAGCTTCATTTTGAAGTTGAACATCCCTAAAATTCCACAAGGCTTTTGTATTATCTCGAATACCATTTCCAAGCTGCAGAATCGGCTTTTCTATGGTACTCAATACGCCTTGAAGAACTCCCCCTATGGGGTTGGGAAACTGGCTGCCGAGACCTGTCAAGCGAATACTTATGAGTACGCCTAACAACAGAAAGAAAACGAGAACCGCAATTCCCGTTACATTAACTCTCTTCCCCACCATGACTCCTCCCCGCTGTCCTTAACTCTTTTGCGAGGATGCAATTTTACGAAGGACTTCAGCATGTTCCAGAACATGCCCTGTTCCGATGACGACACAGGACAAGGGGTCCTCCGCTAAGTGCACCGCAATGCCCGTTTCATCTGAGATCAATCGATCCAGATTGCGCAGCAATGAGCCTCCCCCGCCATCATAATACCGCGGTCCATAATATCGGAAGATAATTCCGGCGGAGTTTTCTCCAAACATGATTTCACAGCATCAACAATGGCCATGACAGGTTCTTGCAGCGCTTCCTGAATTTCTTCTGAGGAAACTTCAATTGTTTTCGGAAGTCCTGTCAATAAATCACGGCCCCGGACGGTATAATTCCCCGGCTCAGCCATGTAGGCATATCCAATCTCAAATTTCAAAGATTCAGCGGTGCGATACCCCACCATCAAATTATATCGTCTCTTAATATGAGCAACAATTGCGTCATCCATTTCATCTCCGGCAACGCGGATTGAACGGCTAGTTACAATCCCCCCCAAAGATATCACGGCAACTTCAGTTGTTCCGCCGCCGATATCGACGATCATGTTGCCTGTCGGTTCACTCACAGGAAGCCCGGCACCAATGGCTGCAGCCATCGGCTCCTCTAAAATAATGGGGTCCTTGGCTCCGGCAGCCATAGCTGCTTCTTTAACTGCACGCTCCTCGACAGGAGTAACACCGGAAGGTACACAGATAACTACCCTTGGGCGAATAAATGGGTGCTCTGTACCAAGGGCTCGGCTTATAAAGTATTTCAACATTTTCTGTGTAATATTAAAATCCGAAATGACCCCGTCTTTAAGAGGGCGGATGGCCACAATATTGCTGGGAGTCCGGCCAATCATTTCCTTGGCTTTATCTCCAACGGCCATCGGAGTCTTCGTCATAATATCCATCGCTACTACAGAGGGTTCTCGTACAACAATTCCCTTACCCTTTAAATGCACTAATGAGTTCGCAGTCCCAAGGTCAATCCCTAAATCCCGGCTGAATAAACTAAACATGGTTTTTTAAAACTCCTTCCAGTCACTCTATAATAAACAGTATACCCGTTCAACCCGTAAACTACCAAATCACAAGTTCGGGCATACAACACGAGACCCGAATTGAGACGAACAGAGTCACACAATTATAGGATTCCCCGTTCTTTCAAACTAATGTAGCGATTATCCCCAATGATTACGTGATCAAGAACTTCAATTCCGAGAATCTTTCCCCCGTCTGCCAAGCGGCAGGTGACTTCTATATCTTCCTTGCTAGGAGTCGGGTCGCCGCTGGGGTGATTATGCAACAGAATGATGGCATTCGAATTTCTTCGAATGGCTTCTTTAAAACATTCTCGCGGGTGAACCAACGATGAATTGAGAGAGCCAATTGAAATCGGGCTGATCCCCAAAACATGATTCTTAGTCGAAAGGGAAACAACGCGAAAATGCTCCCGATCAAGATGCCGCATCTCTTCCATTACGATGTGGGCCACATCCTGTGGCGAATTAACAACAGGTCTTGACATCGGATCCACTGAAGTCGAACGACGTCCTAACTCTATCGCAGCTTTTAGTTCTGCAGATTTGGCCTGTCCTAATCCGTGAATTTGGGCTAACTCATGAACTGTTAGTTTTCCTAAGCCCGAAAGCCCACCTACGCCCGCTAAAATACGTTCCGCCAGAGTTAAAACATGTTCTCCTTTAATCCCCGTGCGTAGAAGAATCGCCAGAATTTCGCTATTGGACAGTGCTTCAGGTCCTAATTGGCGAAGCCGTTCCCGAGGCAATAATTCCTCAGGCAAATCCTTTAACCGCCGATAATCCATGACTCACCTCGCGCGAGGCGATATTTGTCTGTTCAATCCCCCACGCCTTAAGCTGTTCAGCGAGATACTCCATCGGAAGACCAATGACATTTGTCAAGGATCCTTGGATCGCAGCGACAAACTTTTTAGCTTCCCCTGAATTCCGTAGGCACCTGCTTTATCCATCGGTTCCCCGCTGCTAACATATGTTTTAATTTCCTCTTGGGAAAGTTGACGAAAGACGACATTGGTTTCTGTTACTTCTGTTTTTAACCTTCCCGAACCGTTTATCAGGGCCACGCCTGTTAAAACAGCATGAGTTCGACCGCTTAAACTTTGCAGCATCTCTTCTGCTTCCAGCGGGTTTGACGGTTTGCCCAAAATTCGAGTGCCTAAGACAACGATAGTGTCCGCCCCCAACACAACATCTAAGGGGTCTCCCCCAAGTTCCAGCCAACGATTAAGGCCGGCTTTGGCTTTGCGTTCTGCCAGCTCTCTGACTCCTAGCTGCGGTGAAATCCCCTCAGGCAGCACTTCTGAGACAGCCATCGTTACTGTCTGGAATGAGAAACCAGCCTCGTTCAGCAACATAGCCCTCCGGGGAGATGTCGATGCAAGTACAAGCATCTTACCACTTCCTTGATAACATATATCCACCCAGTGCACCTAGTAATGTCGCGCTGGTAATGCTTAAACGAAATCCAAACGATAGGGAGAGGAAAAAGAAATCGAGGTAAGTATGAGACGGGAAATCGATGACAGCAGGCCGTAAAAACGGTGCAAAGATACCGTATTTTTCCAAGCCAAAGCCAACAAGTGTCCCTAGGGCAGCGCCAATCAAAATGAGCAATACCATTCTCCCTGTCCCCGAAGAATTTCGCCCAACCGCCATAGTTTTTTCCCCTTCCATCTACAGAAATTCAGTCTTTTGTCTACAAATCCCCAAACTATGACTTCTCATTAAGTGTAGCATCTTCCCCTTGACTAAGCAAGTTCGACACCCTTTTGCATTCCATGCAAATAAAGGATATCTTCGCTCATTGACACAATTCTTCAAAGAACCTTCCTTAGCAGAAACCCCTTCTCTCGCCTTTAAAAATCGGTGGAAAATTGAACTAAAAGATTGGGCAAAACTAAGGACGGTTCTTTATTGCATAAGCATACTCATACAACAAAGAACCGCCCCTTGTCTTCGATTATTAACGTTAGACATTAACGCATTAGAAAGCTTGAAAGGCCTATAACGCACAAGGCAATAAGCATGCACACACCTATAATAATCTGGTTTTGCTTTCCAGTTTTTAGTTTATGCCAAGGTAATGCTCTATCTTGCAATTCAAGTTCCTCCTAATAAAATTCTCACTCCCAAATGGTAAGATAGAGTTTCCAAAGAGTAAATAGTCCAAACAGCCTATTTTTTTATTTTCCCTTCAGTAATTCAGCTCCGGCAATGCCGGGTCGAGTCATTTCATAAGGATGCAGAATCAGATCAAGTTCCTCTTCAGTTAAGACTCCCTTTTCTAAGACGATGTCACGAACGGGCCGGCCGCTGATGATTGCTTCCTTCGCAACACTCGAGGCTACTTCATAGCCTACGTGTGGGTTAATAGCTGTAACAACACCTACGCTGTTTTCCACCATTTCCTTGCAGCGCTCCACATTTGCCGTGATACCGACCACGCAGCGATCTTGGAAAACACGGATTACATTGCGCAAAATATCCAAGGACTGAAGTAAATTAAACACGACCACTGGTTCCATAACATTAAGTTCGAGCTGCCCAGCACCACATGCCAAGGCGATGGTGAAATCATTCCCCTGAACTTGAAAAGCTACCTGATTGACTACTTCTGCCATCACCGGGTTCACTTTGCCAGGCATGATCGAAGACCCTGGCTGCATCGGGGGCAGATTAAGTTCATTTAAACCGGTTCTTGGCCCTGAAGCCATGAGGCGCAAATCATTGGCCACTTTGGAGAGATTTACGGCTAACGTCTTTAGTACCCCCGAAACCTCCATAAACGCATCGGTGTTCTGTGTAGCGTCCACCAAGTCATCGGCCATACGCATCGGCAAGTTCGTCCATTCGGCGATACGTTCAGTTACCTTTTCGATATATTTGGGATCGGCATTTAAGCCTGTCCCTACCGCAGTCGCACCCATATTCATCACTTCGAGGGACTGCATTGCCTGTTTCAGACGTTTAAGGTCACGTCCTAACATGTGAGCATAAGCTGCAAACTCTTGTCCCAGGCGAATCGGCACAGCGTCTTGTAAATGAGTTCTGCCCATTTTAATAACCCCATCAAATTCCAGCGCCTTGTCCTCCAAGGATTGACGCAATTGATCAAGGGCCTCAAGCAAATCGGTAGCCACATTTAAGCTGGCGATACGAATCGCGGTGGGGAAAACGTCGTTGGTACTTTGAGCCATGTTGACATGAACATTAGGATGAACTTTAAAGTAGTCGCCTTTTTGACCGCCAAGAAGTTCTATCGCCCGGTTGGCAATCACTTCATTAGCATTCATGTTCATTGAAGTCCCCGCCCCACCTTGAATCACATCCACCACGAATTGATCATGAAACTTTCCATTAATTATTTCCTTCGCAGCTTCCACAATTGCTTTCCCTATAACAGGACTCAGCGAACCAATATGCATATTAGCTTCAGCCGCCGCCCCTTTAACCATGCCTAAAGCACGGATTAATTCCCGATGCGGATGATACCCCGTAATAGGAAAATTCTCGGTTGCCCGCAGTGTTTGGATTCCATAATAGACGTCATCCGGAACATCGTGAACCCCTAATAAATCTTTTTCTTGGCGCATGCTGCTGCCTCCCCTAATTTTCAACGTCAGTATAATGTATATTGTATACATTATACAACCTAACTCAAAATCTGTCGATGAAAACTTCGCCTTACAACGTTCACCTACCAACCCCCTATGTCACCAAGAGCATAACTCACCTTTAATCCTATTTCATTTACAAAGAACTACACAGTGACGTTCCTCTCTTATCAACCCAGTGGGTCGCGGTCGCTTAGCGAGAACCTTTGGCGACTCGCTGCCAAGTTCGACATTAAACCCTCTTTCGTCAACAAGGAATCACACCATACATTTTTCTCTCTTATCAGCCCAGAGGATCGCGATCACACGGCGTGAGGCCTTTGCGTGCGTCGTAGCCAAACTCGGCTTTAAACCCTCTTTCAGCAACAAGGAATCACCCCATACATTTTTCTCCTTATCAGCCCAGAGGGTCGCGATCACACGGCGTGAGGCCTTTGCGTGCGTCGTAGCCAAACTCGGCTTTAATCCGCTTTCATAAAGCAGGGCGGGAAACAGGTCCCCTCCCGCCATCCATGGCTCCGGGGACACTAGGCCGTCCGTGGCCGTCGGACGTTTCCCGCCGGCATCGAGGCAAGGATGCCTCGTTTGCCGGGCACCCTGCCCGCTTTCATCAAGGATTAAAGCCCTAGTTTGGCACGACGAGCGCATGGCCGAACAAGTGTGATCGCGACCCTCGGCATACACCGCCGAACAAATGTATCACGATCAATCCAAATGTGATCTACTTTCGCGACCCCTCAAATTTCCAAATCGTCCAATTTATCGCATCCAACAAAGCCTGAGCACTGGCCTTAAGAATATTCTTGGAAACCCCTATCGTCCCCCAAACTTCATGACCTAAGCGAGTGTCTATGATAACCCGCACAATGGCCTCTGTCCCCCGAGAGCCGTCTAAAACCCTAACCTTGTAATCCACAAGTTCGCTCTGTTCCAAAATTGGGAAGAAGCTGGCCAGAGCCTGCCTCAACGCAGTATCGAGGGCATTCACCGGACCATTGCCTTCTGAAGCGATTTGCACGGTGGCTTCCCCGACTTTAACTTTTACGACAGCGACAGAATCTAGTTCGCCGCGCAGCGGATCACTCCAAACATGATAATCTAAGACTTCAAATGGGGACGTGAAACCATTGAGAATACGAACGAACAATAAATCGAGGCTTCCTTCTGCCGCTTCAAATTGGAACCCATTGTTCTCCAGGTCCTTAATCTCGATCATTGCTTTCTCTACCCGAGGGTCTTCCTTAAGAATATCCGGTACAAAACGCCGAAGTCGTTCTAAGATATTAGCTTTCCCTGCTTGATCAGATATTAAAATTCTGCGCTCATTCCCAACCTCGGCTGGGTCCATGTGTTCAAAGGTGCGTTGGTTTTTAAGAATTGCGTCAACATGCATTCCGGCTTTATGGGCAAAAGCACTGCGGCCTACGTACGGCTGTTTCTCGTCAAACGGTGCATTAGAAAGCTCAGCAACGAATCGGGAAAATGGGGTAATTTTAAGGAGGGCTGAATCCGAAACGACCGAGTAGTTTCCCTTGATCTGCAAGAGTGGAATCAGAGTACTTAAGTTCGCATTCCCACAGCGTTCGCCAAAACCATTCCAGGTTCCCTGAATTTGAGTAACCCCTGCCTCTACGGCGACGAGAGAATTGGCTACGGCTAAACCACTATCGTTGTGAACATGAATTCCTAACTCTCGAGGAGCGAATTCGTGCCTGACTGCTTCTACCCCCCGGGCAATATCACCGGGTAAACAGCCCCCATTCGTATCACAGAGAATTGCTATGGCTGCGCCTGCCTCAAGAGCGGCTGAGATACATCTAAGGGCATAAGCCGGGTTTTCTTTAAAACCATCAAAGAAATGCTCTGCATCAAAGAAAACTTCACGCCCCTGTTGAGCTAGAAACGAGACAGATTCACGGATTAAACGCAGATTTTCCTCTAAGTTTGTCCTTAAGACGTCACTTACATGCAGATCCCAGGCCTTCCCGAAAATGGTGATTGTTTGAGCTCCAGAAGCCAGGAGCTTAAGCAAAACATCGCTGTTCTCAGGGGATTCATTGACTTTACAGGTACTTCCGAAGGCTGCGATTCGAGTCGATTGAAGACGTTGTTCTCGTAAAAGCTGAAAAAAATTATCATCTCTCGGATTGGCCCCTGGCCAACCCGCCTCGACATAAAGGCTGCCCATCTCCTCAATCCGCTTAACGTAACTCAGCTTATCTTGTGTCGAAAAATGAATCCCTTCTCCCTGAGCTCCATCGCGCAGCGTCGTATCGTAAACAGTAATTTTCTTTTTACCCTCGTTTTGACCCATTCTTCTCCTCCTCTTCTCTAAAGTAAATTAAAAGCCCCGCAGCCGTTCCTAAGAACTTCCACGGGGCTTTTTTCCCACACGGTGTAGTTGGGCACTTTCCAACCTGTGTCGCTCGGTCCAGACCCTTGCGGCGGAACCCTTGACACACTTCTTATAGTGCTATTATATGACACAAACCACTTAATGTACAACAGCTTAAAGTCTTACACCTACGGGTATTGGCAAGGAAAAACGTAAATGTTAATTGTTTCTAATTTACTTAATTTACATAAGTAGGTTTAAGCTTAAAACCTTTGTACCCCGACATTAAATGTAAGTACTTCCAGGTTAACTGCTAAATCTACATTACGCAGCTCAATCTCAGGAGGAACATTCAAAACCACAGGTGCAAAATTTAAAATTGCTTGCACGCCTGCATTAATAAGTTTGTCCGCAATTTCTTGAGCAACTGCCGAAGGCACGGCGACAATACCGATCTGGGTTTGATTTTGTTTCGTAACCTCTTCAAGTTTGTCAATCGGCAGAATTTCCACGTCACCGATTTTTGTTCCTATTTTACTAGGGTCTGAGTCGAAAATACTGGTAATGATAAAACCGCGTTCCCGAAACCCTTTATAGGAACTTAAAGCCAAACCTAAATGCCCGGCTCCGACCAAAGCAACGCTCCAATCAACACTTAAACCGAGAATCCTTAGGATATGTTGACGAAGATCTTTAACGTTATACCCTACGCCCCTTGTTCCGAATTCTCCGAAATAAGCTAGGTCTTTACGAACTTGTGCAGGGCTGACTCCGACTCCTTCGGCAATATCCCCTGATGAGGTGGTAATTATTCCTTTTCTATCAACGTCTGTCAGATGACGTGAGTAAACTGAAAGTCGAATAATGGTAGCCTCTGGAATTTTAAGCGTTTTCAATAAGTTCCCTCATTTCTCATCTGATAATTTAAGGATAGATATGTTAATTATATCACTATCAAAGAAAAACGCAAATAAGTACAATTTGAAATCTTCTGAATAGATTGCATCTTTATCCCATCCTATCGCTTCATAGTTAATCTATAGTTATTATTTCCCAGAAAAGGCGTTTATAATCCTTGTTGATTGAAAATATAATGACAATCCTAAAACACGCTGTTCCTCAGGATTGGTCTGTTGCCGAAGCTTACTATAGAGTTGGTGGAGCTGAGCTAATTCTGACGGGGAATGATCTCCAGCTTGGGAATCCCAAGCTTGTTGTTCTTGGGCTAAAAGTTGGGGACTCAATCCGTCTTGCAAAACACTGTTAACGTTCGACAACAGTTCCATGGTTAGGCGCGAACCGTTTCCTGCGATACGAAAGGTCCGTTCAGGAAGCTCAACTTTTTTGACAACAATAGAGATTCCTTTTGAGGCCAGAGTTTGTTTTAATTCACTTAATTCCTTGGCCGAATGACCCAGACCAATCCCTACGACCCAGGGATTGGTGCTTATCACTTCACCCGTGTAACCTAGTTCCCTAAGTTGTCCGAGACAGGACTGAGCATTCTCTTCGCTCTTGAAAACACCAACTTGACAGGTCCAAAAAGTAACTTTGGGAAGCACCAGCATGGTGCCCTTCGATTGATCCGTTTGCTGATTGCTCGTTGGAACGTTTTTGGCTTTTACCCCTCCAGAATGCCCGACAAGTTCTAAATATACTCTCCCAATTCCCCAAGTAAGTAAGCCTAGAGCTAGCATCCCTAAAATCACTACAATGAGAATGCGCAAACGCTCAAAATTTTTCATGTCTCTTCTCCTTCCGTTTAGGCCGGACAACCCTTCTAACGGAAGATATGTTAGAGATCTAAAAAGTAGACTGAAAATATATGAACGGAGTTGCGACAAACTCCCAACAGTTTGTTGCAACTCCGTTGAAATCCTTAGACAATCTACATGAATTTTGAAAGCACAAAGTAATAGAGTGCTGCAACAGCGGAGGTAGCTGGGATTGTCACGACCCAAGCAATCAACATTTGTTGAGCGACGCCCCAGCGTACAGCCGAGACTCTTTTGGCACTTCCGACTCCCATAATAGAGCCCGAAACAACGTGAGTCGTCGAGACCGGAAGGTGAAGGCTTGGGAATACCGTTGCCGTCCAAATGACAATGGACGAGCTTAAGTCCGCAGCAAATCCGTTGATGGGTTCAAGTTTAAAAATTTTCCCACCCATCGTGTGAATGATTTTCCACCCTCCTGCCGCAGTACCCAGGGACATGGCCAGAGCGCAGGCCAGTTTAACCCAAAGCGGAGGGGCTAAGACTGTTTGAGCCTGTATCCCAGTTGCAATGAGGGTCATGGTGATAATCCCCATTGATTTCTGGGCATCGTTCGAGCCGTGATTAAACGCCAGCAGTCCTGCCGAGAGGATTTGCATTTTCTTAAACCCATGATTAACACGGGAGGGAGAAAACCGGCCAAAAATACAATTTAAAGATTTCATAATGATAAAGCCTAAAATCATACCAACAATTGGCGAAAAAATCAAGGCTAAGAGGATCTTGCCCAAACCCTGCCATTGTAAGACTGCAAATCCTGCTTTCGCAGCAGCAGCACCTGCAATCCCACCGACAATGGCATGGGAAGAACTGCTCGGAATCCCTAAATACCATGTTAGAAGGTTCCAGGTAATCGCACTGAGCAAAGCAGCGATAACTACCTCTTGGGTCGTTAATTTAGGTGATACAATATCTTTGGCTATCGTTTGGGCCACCCCGGTACTATAGAGTGCACCGATCAAGTTAAAGCAGGCAGCCAAGACTACTGCTCGTTTGGGGGAGAGAGCCCGAGTTGATACGCTCGTGGCAATGGCGTTGGCTGTATCATGAAAACCGTTAATATAGTCAAACGCTAACGCTAAAAACACTACTAAAACTAACAGCACGCCGATATCAGTCATATTTTAAGACCACGCTTTTTAGAAGATCGGCGATCGATTCACAATGATCGAGGGTTGTTTCAATATGCTCTAAAATTTCTTTCCACTTAATGATTTCAATCGGGTCTTTCTCGAATTCAAAAAGGCGGGCCACTTCTTGGCGATAGAGTTTGTCTCCAGCACTTTCTAAGTTATAAATTTCTTCTGCTGCAGCCAAAATCGTAGATTTCTTAAAATGAATGTTGCCAAGACAAGCAAAGGCCGCTTGAATCTGCTCTGTTGCCAGTTCGACTAAATGGACAAGTTCTTGAGCTCCAAGCGAAGGTTTTCCCGTACGATATAGAAGCATACGTTCTACGGTACCTTCGGCAAAATCTACGATATCATCTAATACTTGTGCAAGTTTATAGATATCTTCACGATCTAAAGGGGTAATAAAGGTGGAATTGAGGCGTTCAAGAATTTGCGTGGTCACCTTATCTGCTTCATGTTCGAACCGATGCATTTGAGCGGCATCTTCTGCTGATACAGAGTCTTGCTGCATGATACCCTGAAGTCTCTTCAGCGTTTTTGCAATGATTTCGGTACTTTGGGCGAAGAGTAAATAAAATTTATCTTCTTTAGGCGATAAACCGAACATAAAAAATAACCCCCAACCTAAAATTTTCAGTCTCCACACAGAATCTATCTGTTCCACGGAGTATTGTATCAAATCTTTGTTGGTTTGTGTAAAAAATATATTAAGTTTTTCGACACTGTTTGCCAAAAGAGGGGATTTAATAATACTTCCAGCCGTTATATTTGTTAACGTTCTGTTATTATTTCTTTAACTCAGCGATTAAAGCTTGTCGAGCATCCGCTAACATATAAATAGAGCCTGTCACACAAAGCATGTCCTTTTCACCGACACGGTTCAGGGCATAAATCGCTGCTTCTTTAGGATCTTCAATACATTGGACAGGCTTGCCGTGTTGTTCGGCTAAACTCCCCAGAGCTCTCCAATCCCCGGCTCGCGGAGAATTAGGGCGGGTAATGATGATTTCATCCGCCAAGGGAACGAGCATATCCACAACCTTTTCCCGTTCCTTATCCGCCAGCATTCCTAAACAGAGAATAAGACGGTCGCGTGTATAGAGCGGGATTGCCGCCGCTAACGCTTGAGCACCATCAACATTATGTGCTCCATCCAAAAGAATTTTAGGCTTCAAGGAAAGTAATTCTAACCGCCCCGGCCATTCCACGTTACGCAGACCCGCATAAACAGCCTCTCTCGGAATTGTTACTCCGTACTTGCTTTGCAGAAGTTCACAGACAGTTACAGCCGTAGCGGCGTTGCGCAGTTGGTGAAACCCTATCAGGTGAAGACGCAGTTTATAATACGTTGAGTGTAACCCGACAAGGTCAAATTCCTGTTCGAGCTCACCGCTCCACTTGCTCTCCCAACTAACATCCTCTCCGACGAGCCAAAGAGGGACGTCTGCAGCCTTCGCTGCATCACGCAGAACTTGAATCACTTCGGGGTCTTGAGCCGCTGTAACCACTAGGGACTGGGGCTTAATAATTCCTGCTTTAACCTTGGCAATGGATACCACATCCGGTCCCAAATAATCCATATGATCCATCGCAACATTGGTTATCACTGAAATTAAGGGAGTGACAACATTGGTCGAATCAATAGCTCCACCTAATCCTACTTCAATTAATGCATAATCAACATCTTCTTTCGCAAAATAGAGCAGCGCCAGGGCAGTGCTTACCTCAAATTCCGTGGGATGCTCAAAGCCCTGTGCAACCATATCTTCCAAGTGGGGCCGAACGTATGCAATCATCTGAACAACCTTTTCTTTGGGAATCATCTGTCCATTGATGGTCATACGTTCACGATAATCATGCAGATGAGGCGACGTAAAAACTCCGACTTTATATCCTGCTTCCCGTAAAATCCGGGCGATCATCACAGTCGTCGAGCCCTTACCATTTGTGCCCCCCACGTGAACAACGCGCAAGTTCTTTTCCGGGTTTCCTAACCGCTTAAGAAGTTCCTGGATTCTCCCCAACCCAAAGTTCATTCCAAAGGTCGTCAGGCTGACAAGGTAGTCGAGACTCGCTTGATAATTTTGCTCAAGTTCCATTGCCTTCATATCGCTTCCCCCTATTATACTATTGATTCGTCTGCAATTCCCTTAGGCGCTCTTCTAAGGCTGCTTTTCTGGCTGACAGGCCTTCCGCCCTTTCTCGCTCTTTTGCCACAACGGCCGCCGGTGCTTTGTTTGTAAAGCCCGGATTATTAAGTTTAAGCTCCAGAGCCTGTTGTTCAGCAAGCACGAGGGCTATCTCCTTTTCCAAACGAGCTACTTCTTTATCTAGATCCATTAACCCTTTCAAAGGAAGATAAATTTCCACACCCCCTAAAACAGCGCTGGCTGCTTGAGAGGGTTTCTCAGGCATGGATTCAAACAGCTCTACACTTGCCCCTCCGGCAAGTTTGAGGATATCCGCTTTTCCGTTTTCTAAGACAAATCGTTGGTTAGGATCGGCGGCTAGCATTAAAATTTCTACTTTTTGACCGGGAGAAACTTTCATTTCTGCCCGAATGTTACGAATCGCTTTGATGGCTTCCATCAGAAGAGTCATATCCTTCACTGCCTCTTCCTCATGATATGCCGATACAGCAGGCCACGGCTGCATCATAATGCTTACCCCTTGAACAGGGAGGTTCTGCCAGATTTCTTCTGTCAAGAAAGGCATAAACGGATGCAATAAGCGCAGCGTACCTTCAAGCACTTCAAGCAGAATGGATTGTGCCGTGTGGCGAGCAAGATTATCTTCTTTGTTATAAAGGCGTGGCTTGGTTAGTTCGATATACCAATCACAAAATTCATTCCAGATGAATTCGTAGAGGAGTCTCCCGGCTTCACCAAGGTCGAAAGCTTCAAGTGCTTCGGTGGTTTTTTCAATGGTCGAAGCATAGCGGCTTAAGATCCAACGATCTGCTAAGGTGAGTTCTCCGCGTGGTCCGGGCGCATAATCTTCTAAATTCATGAGCACAAAACGAGAGGCGTTCCAAATCTTATTACAGAAATTACGAGTTGCCTCCAATCGTTCCGGATGGAAGCGAAGGTCATTGCCCGGCGTATTACCTGTTATTAACATGAAGCGTAACGTATCCGCTCCATACTGTTCGATGACTTCTATTGGGTCCACTCCATTGCCCAAGGATTTGCTCATCTTCCGGCCTTTAGCGTCTAACACAAGTCCATGGATCATGACTTTAGGAAAGGGTACTTCTTTTCTAAACTCCATAGCCATAAAGATCATGCGCGCCACCCAGAAAAAGATAATGTCTCTTCCCGTCACTAACACTGTGGTCGGATAAAACTGGCTCAATTCCGGGGTTTTTCCGGCCAACCCATTGTGGAGAAAGGCCAAAGCCCTGAAGAAAACCAAGTATCCAAAACATCCGGATCTTGCTTTAGATGCGCTCCACCACAAGCAGGACAGATCGTTGGGTCTTCTTTCGCACAGATCTCCTGTCCGCAATCCTCACAATACCAAACCGGAATACGATGACCCCACCACAGCTGACGCGAGATACACCAATCCCGAATATTTTCCATCCATCCCAGATAGATCTTATCAAAACGTTCCGGCACAAATTGCAGTCGACCATCTTTAACGACTTCAAGCGCTGGTTTAGCCAAAGGCTCCATTTTTACGAACCATTGTTTGCTGACCATGGGTTCAATAACCGTAGCGCAGCGATAACATTCTCCTACTGCATGGGCATGGGCATCTATTTTGACCAATACCCCAGCTGCTTTCAGATCCTCCACAATCGCCTTGCGCGCCTCAAATCGGTCCATGCCCTGATACTTTCCGGCATGTTCATTCATCTTCGCTTCTTTGTCCAAGACGACAATCTGAGGCAGTTGATGCCGAAGTCCGATCTCAAAGTCGTTGGGATCGTGAGCAGGGGTGATTTTCACGGCACCGGTGCCAAACTCCCGATCTACATACTCATCGGCAATAATGGGAATTTCTCGTTCCATCAAGGGTAAGATCAGAGTTTTGCCAATTAAATGTTGATAGCGTTCGTCTTCCGGATGCACAGCAACCGCCGTATCTCCCAACATGGTCTCCGGCCTTGTCGTCGCCACGACCAACGTCTCATCACTATCTTTTACAGGATAACTTAAATGATACAAATGTCCCTCACTATCCACATGCTCAACTTCGATATCCGAAATCGTGGTGTGGCACTTTGGGCACCAATTGACAATATAATTTCCCCGATAAATTAACCCTTGCTGATACAAGTCCACAAAGGCTTCCCGAACCGCCTTCGAGCAGCCTTCATCCATCGTGAACCGTTCCCGTTCCCAGTCGCAAGAAGCCCCTAAGCGGCGCAGCTGCTGGGTTATCCGCCCGCCGTACTGCTTTTTCCACTCCCACACCCGGTCTAAAAACTTCTCGCGTCCGAGTTCTTGGCGGCTCGTACCTTCTTTCACCAACTGCGCTTCCACTTTTGCTTGAGTAGCGATCCCGGCATGGTCCGTCCCAGGCAGCCAGAGAGTATTATATCCCTGCATCCGCTTATATCTGGTCAAAATGTCCTGGATTGCGCCATCCATGGCATGGCCCAGGTGAAGGGCTCCTGTCACATTAGGCGGCGGCATCACAATGCTAAAGGGCTTTTTTTCTGCATCCACTTCCGAATGAAAGAACTTGTTTTCCTCCCAAAACTGATACCATTTTCCCTCCACTTGGCTCGATTCATAGGCTTTAGCCATCTCTATCTTTTCTGGTTTTTTCAAAATTTCATCCACAAGATTTAACTCCTTTCTTATAAACCATGTAAATATACAAAAAGCCTCTCATCCGACAAAGGACGAAAAGCTATCGTGGTACCACCTTAATTCAGTGAAACAGCCTTACAACACTTAAGACGTTTCACACTCATTGATTCGACTAACGGGTTTTTCCGTCAGAAAGTACTCTATTCCTCTCTGCCTCTCCTGTGCGACCCAAGTGTTCCTCCCGAAAAGACCTCTCAGCTTATGGCCTTTATCTCTGAACGGCAGCTTTGCACTATTCCTCACATTCATCGAGTTTCCTAATATTATATTTGGATACATTATACTCGGATAGATGGTGATTGTCAAAATTTGCGGCCTTTAACCCGTGCCTTAATCCGTCATTTTAATTCTCCCAAGGATAAGCGCGCTTGACCCCGGTTACCTTAGCTGTCCAATCGTCCAGGGCCACAAGATCGTTGGGACCGAGTTCGGACAAGGCCGTTTTTCCTAGTGCCCGCACCCCTTCTTCCATTTCCATGGTCATGGATTTTAAAACATTTGCCACACTCTGACTTGCCAGATTAATGTCCAATCGGTCTTTATAGGGCGAATTGTACCATACTAATTGGGTCAATGGTTCCCAAGGGAGCACTTTGTGAATTTGGCGATGTATTAAAGCAAACAAGGGGACTGTTCCCAGATAGACTGCATCAGCCCCTAAGGTTATGGCCTTTAAGCATTCACCAGGTGTCGCATAACCGCCGGCGACCACCAAGCTTACATCCTGGCGCGCGCCCTGTTCACACAAAAACCGTTCCGCTCGGACCAGACCTAACAAGCTTGGAATTCCTAGATCATCACAAATCATAGGTGAAGCTCCAGAGGCACCACCTTGCGCCCCATCAACCACTATCACATCAAAGCCCGCCTCTAAGGCCACTGCCAGGTCCCTTTCAATTGCGCCTGTCGCCATAATCTTTAAGGCAATCGGCTTGCCTCCAGCCTCTGCACGCAAATCCCGGACATACTTGATCCAATCCCAGGGACTTTGAACTCCCGGGATAACTGCGAGGGTAACGACCGTTTCAACAGGAGAGATGCCCATTAGTTTTTGGGCTCTGCCTTTAACGGCCTTCGGTTCAACAGTAAAGGGACCCATTCTCGCTCCCTGACCCATCTGCACTTCAATCATATCTGCCGCAGCGATGGCCTCGGGCGAATGTCCCCAGGAGCTCCGGCTAATTTGCCAAATAAACTTTCCTGCTTCCTGTCGCTCTTCAGGCAGATAAGGGCCTTCTCCGGAATTGGTAGCAGTTTTAAGCTGATTAGCCGCCTTGGCTAAGGCGATTTTTGCTTGCTCACTAAGCCCTATACCGTACCCCATGCCTGAGATCATGAGAGGAGTTTCTATGACCAGGGGTTTTTCGGCCTTAGGGCCAAGAGTTACTTTCATATCAATAGCAACACTTGCCTCTTTAGGCAGACGTGCCATCTGAGCGGGAACAAACATCAAGGTGTCATAATGAGGCAGCCGTCTTGGAGAACCTAAAGGCCGTTCAATGAGTTTTCCTTGCTCAGCCCGTAAGCTGATTTCCAAGATATTCTGTATTGACGTTCGCCGCACAGCACCCCAGAGTTCCATAAGATTTTCGTGGTACTTGTCTTCAAGCAGCCTTTCAATAACCAAACCAAACAAGCGCTGAACAAGCGTACGAAAAAACGTTTCCCCAGGAAATAGAACAAACCTATAAGTATTATTCCTGCGATGATTGCCCCAATTGCTGAAAGAGCAATAACGAGCAGAGCAGTCTGTAACAACAACGTCAATCCCCCATCGTTTCATAAAAGAGTACAGATATCTTCAGTAGTCTATACCACTTGTTGAAGAATATTCACAAGTATATACAATAGCTAGTTTGCTCTGCGTCTAAGCACTAAGTGTTGTGAATTCTATACTTTATTATTAAAAAAGCATTACAACCTTAAAAAGTTGCAATGCTCAAGGCCCATACCAAGACGGTGCACATAAAATGTGCCATCCCCCAAATCTCCTAAATACACTAACCTACTTGTTCCCTATCCCAAGCCTGGGGACGCAGTGTGCCACGAGGGCGACGTCTTTAGGTAAGCAGAATAGCTAACTCCGTGTCACACAAGTCCCTGATCCCATTTTCCCTGGAAAACAATCTCAGCCATTGTTTTGCGGGGACGTGGGCGCCGTTCTTCGGCGGCATATCCCAGAGGGGTCATCGCCAAGACCCGTACGTCATCTGGGACATTCAAAGCTTCTCTGACTTTTTGCTCAGTAAACAGGCCCTGCCAGCACGTCCCTAGACCTTGTTCCGTCGCCGCTAACAAGAGGTGTTCCATCGCGAGTCCGGCATCGAGCATCATAAAGTCCTTACCTTCCCATACCTCTGATTCCTTAGGCACCGCACAGAGCACGATGATAACTGGGGCACTGGTCAAAGCTTTCCGGCCAGGATTCGTCTCTCCCATACTGTCAGCTAAGGCTGCTTTTTCTGCCGCATCCTCAACGACAACAAAACGCCAGCACTGCATGTTCTTCCAGGAAGGCGCCAAGCGAGCGGCCTCCAGAACATACTCCAGCTTTTCCCTCTCAACGGACTTATCTAAATAGGTTCGCAAACTCCTGCGTGTCTGGGCTAATTCAAGAAAATTCATCATCAAATGCCTCCTATGCCTATTATGTCTATAATGTTTCCATTCAAAGAAATAGAATTCTTGTCTCCAAGTTTCTTTTTCTACAGAATTCTCTCTAAGATAGATGATTCCTTCCTAGATCCCCAATTTTCAGAAGTTTATTTTTATTTAGTCCATAACCTATTCCCACCACGGCCTGCTCTCACTTATTTTAGTCGGCTCATCCGGCTTAACCGGTTCATCCTGGATTTTCATGTTATCTATTTTTTCGTAACGTTCATTCCAAGGCCATTCAACTTCTGGATTTGGATCAAAATCTCTCTGTTCTGAACCTAACTCGAAACGTTCAACTTCAAAGTCGACGTTAGTTTCTGAGTCTTCCTTAGGTTCATTTATGTCGTTTTGCAGGCCGCTATCTGCATCCCAAGCAAAATCATCGGTCTGGTCCTCGCTGCCATACCCTGCAAAGTAAGGCCTGTAGCTAGGTTGTGTAGCCCTTCTGCCAATCCCTGGGTTTAAGACTTTTCCCTTTTTACCTCCAGCTCCGACTGCGCCTGCTACTAAACCTATGAGGATGCCCTCTCCTAAGACTTGAATGAAACCCCAGACACGAATCGGCAGAAATAAGGCGAGCAGCAGAGTTCCCACAGTAACATACCCCGCTCCCGTAATCCCGCCTGTCAGCCATTCTCCACTTTCTTTCGCGGTACGATATCCACCAATTAAACAGCTTGCCAGCAGACCAATATCTAATAACCCAGATACGTTCAATCCTCCAAAACCCATTGCCCCCCATATTACTCCGCCAAAAAGGGTTAAGACCGTCACCAGCATGGCCGTAGTAATTCCTCTTAAGACGTATGAAAGCATCGTTACTCTACTCCTCCCTATTTTAATTAGTTGGAACATTGTTGAACCACAGATTCATCTCTATCGTCTATAAATACGTCGAACCTGTCCAATACATTCCACAAATGCCCATAATTATCCATTACCATGCTTCATGATCGGAGAATATAGTGTACCATGACATAAAGAAAACTTGGCTTGTGCCGAGCTTGCGAAGGCAGAAGCCGTTAGTTGCTCTTATGCTGCAGAAAGTATTAACGAAGTTATACTTTCTGACAGTGCAAAGTAAAGGAGGAATACGAAAATGGATTATGCACGCTATGTTGTGCAAGCAGGGGATACCATTTATAAGATCGCCAAAGCATACTCCGTCGAAATGGCCGAAATTATCCTACTTAATCATTTAAAACATCCTGATCGCATTTATGCCGGTCAAGTACTTTTATTACCCGTTCTGGGTACTCATGAACCAAAGCCGGAAGAAATACCCGAACCAAACTTTACATACGCCATTTGGCTCTACGAGGCTTATGCAGGTACGGATTCGGAACTAACAGCCATCACCACATACCTTTATCAAGCTGTACTGCTGGATCGTCCAGAATTTGATGCCTTATTCAGACCAATTGCCTACGATGAAATCCGACATCTCGAAAAGCTGGCCTTAGCCCTGCGCCATCTGGGCGTTGATCCCAGATATGGCTCTTTAAGCAGCGGGCACTGGGTTGACTGGCGTTCTCGTTTTATCAACTATACCAGCGAACTTTGCGCTCTCATTGACACGAATATTGAAGACGAAGCCAAAGCTCATCGCCTCTATCTCGATCTTGCGCATAAGATCCCCATTCCGGAAATACAGGCGATCTTGACTGAAATGGCTGCAGATGAGGAACAGCACTACTACCTGTTCTGCCAAGCTAAGCAGCAATATTGCAGTGAATGTGCCCCCTGCCCGCCTCCGCCTCCTTGTTCTCCCCAACCAATCTATACCCCAACGGATGAGCCAGGTCAGCCTGATTTACCAGAACCCCATGAAGGGGGAAAGGGTTAACGGAACTTTTTTCTTTTCAGTTAGCTCGAGTTCCGTTATACTAGAACTGCGTGAACTTAGTGCCAAAAAGGCCGTTGCGTATTTTACGGGACGGCTTTTGTTATATCTTGTACCGTGAACAAATCGAGGGGGCCTGTATCAATTTGAAAATAACTCGCACTCAATGGGCTGATTTTTCGCTGCTCTTAGTGACTCTCGTCTGGGGTTCGACATTTGTGATCGTTAAATGGGCTATTGCAGATCTTCCCCCATTCCCTTTCCTGGCGATTCGCTTTTTTCTAGCGTTCCTAAGTTTGTTGCCCTTTCTATGGTTTCAGAGGGCCCATATTTCTAAAAAGACTGTTCTCAAAGGAATGGCCGTTGGTGTCTTTCTTTTTTCCGGATACATATGGCAAACGCTAGGGCTGCAATATACAACGGCCTCTAACGCTGGTTTTATTACAGGACTTTCAGTGGTTATTGTCCCTACCTTAGTTGCTATGACAACAAAGAAACTCCCCCGGCCGAGCCTTCTCCTTGGCATTATAAGTGCTTTAGTAGGTTTGGCGTTACTCTCCTTGGGAGATCATTTTCAATTTAACAAAGGGGATCTCATGGTTCTGATTTGCGCTTTCAGTTTCGCCTTACATATTTTCTTAGTTGGGCGCTATGCTCCTCAAACGAACGCCACAGTATTGGCCAGCGCTCAAATTCTTACAGTAAGTATCTTGAGCGGAATTTTCTCAGTGATTTTACCTCAACCGCCACTGCATTTTAGTTCGACAGCTTGGCTGGGCCTGCTCATAACTGCGGTCCCCGCCACTTCTATAGCATTTTTTGTGCAAACAAAAATGCAGCAATTTACCACGTCAACTCATACAGCCCTGATATTCTCCATGGAACCAGTCTTTGCGGCCATTTCAGGTTTCTTCCTCGCAGGCGAAGTTTTATCGATCAAAGGTTTATTGGGAGCCGGATTAGTCCTTGGAGGCATGCTGATTGCCGAACTCACTGGATCTGATAACGAACGATCGTCAGAATAAATATGACATAAAAGATTCCCCCCATGAGGAGACCAGAGGGATGGATTACTTCTTTACGACGCAGAGAATAAAACGGAATCATCGCCGAACCTAACGCTAAAAACGCACTCCAAAGTGCCAAGATGTCTAATTTCCAAGGCGTAAGAGCGATCCCGATTGCAGGAATCACAGAGCTTTGAAAGACCATCGCTCCCGTTAAATTCCCTAAGGCTAATGTATCTTTGCCACGAAGAATCCAAATTACACTGTTGAACTTCTCCGGAAGCTCTGTGGCCACGGGAGTAATAATTAAAGAAAGTACAAAAACAGGGATTCCCAGAGATACTGCGATTGGTTGAACTGCATTGACAAAACGATGAGCTCCAAACAGAATGGCAATTAAGGCCAAGACGATCTGCAAAATAACTGAACTCATTTTTGGATTATTAACTCCACGAGCTACGTAAAGCGAGGCTAATTTTTCCTCTTTATGACCGCCTTTACTTGAACTCAAGGTCAAGAAAACGTAGATTAAGTAAAATAAAATCAAAGACCAAGCGGCCAAAGTCTTATAAAATTGATTTCCCAAAAACGATGCTAATATGGCGATAGTGTATACGACAAGAAAGAACTTCAAGTCTCGTTGCAGGACTTTGGCATCCAGCTTTAAAGGACGATTCGTCCGTCGGCTCAAGAGCGCCGCCAACCCCGTTATAAAAAAAGCCAACGTTGCTAACATAAAAGGGGCCCCAAGAATAGCTCCGATGCCAATATCAGCCCCCTCTGTTCCCTCCTTAAAACCTAGAAACGCAATAATTGGAACAATTGTCTCCGGTAAAGCTGTCCCCACAGCCGCGAGAATACTTCCGACAGCCCCGACCCCAAGCTTTAGCTTTAGCCCTAACCACTCTATACTGTTTGTAAACGCCTCCGCTCCAATCAGAATTATCCCTAAGCTTACAATGAGCATAATGACATCTCTCAAGCTTTTCTCTCCCTTCTTTAGCTCCTTTAGACTGTCAAATCATTCCTCACTGTAACTATACGAGAGAGGTAATCCATTTATACTGGGAACTTTGCCTTACTTCGCACACTCAGATAAACTATCTTAGCTAAACTTGCCTAGAGGAGGCAGTCAGACATTTCGTAAATGCCCAGGCCATCAAAAAATATGAACTATGAGAGCTGCCACAAGTGAATGGCAGCTCTCATAGTTCACATTTGAGTTATTAACGTTAAACTGTTATTCTTCGGTTGAGGAATCCGTGTCCGAATCTTACTCCCTAACCCACAACAGACGGGGCACATGAAATGTGCCGTCTCCCCCAACACTCCTCGTCGTCCTCCCGTTCTCCGACCCCTAAGCCCGGGACGCAGTGTGACACAAGCGTGTTGTCTTTACGTAAGCAGAAACAGCAAACTCCGTAAAAGCCAATGACCCCATCTACAGCTTACTCTCCAGCCCACAACAGACGGCGCACATGAAATGTGCCGTCTCCCCCAACACTCCTCGTCGTCCTCCCGTTCTCCGACCCCTAAGCCCGGGACGCAGTGTGACACAAGCGCGTCGTCTTTACGTAAGCAGAAACAGCAAACTCCGTAAAAGCCAATGACCCCATCTACAGCTTACTCTCCAGCCCACAACAGACGGCGCACATGAAATGTGCCGTCTCCCCAACACTCCTCGTCGTCCTCCCGTTCCCCGACCCCTAAGCCCGGGACGCAGTGTGACACAAGCGCGTCGTCTTTACGTAAGCAGAAACAGCAAACTCCGTAAAAGCCAATGACCCCATCTACAGCTTACTCTCCAGCCCACAACAGACGGCGCACATGAAATGTGCCGTCTCCCCAACACTCCTCGTCGTCCTCCCGTTCCCCGACCCCTAAGCCCGGTACGCAGTGTGACACAAGCGCGTCGTCTTTACGTAAGCAGAAACAGCAAACTCCGCGAAAGCGAATGACCCCAGATGCGGGGCAGTGAACAAGGATGTTCACTGCCGCCATAGCGCCAAGGACGGCGCTTATGGCGGGAACCCCGCTCCCCAAAGCATGAGCTTGAACGGCTAGTTTGCTCTGCGAACGTATGACTGAGCGCTGTGTCACACAAGTCCCATCTCTTCAAGCGCCTCATTCAATTCTTCCACACCGGCCCCAGTCTGTGCCGAAAAAGGCAGAATTACAGAAACATCCTCGATCTCCAAAGCTTTGGCTATAATCGTCAAATGTTTAAGCCATTGCCCACGCGAGATTTTATCTGCCTTGGTGGCCACAACCATAGTTGGAATCTGTCTCATCCGAAGCCACTGCTGCATTTCAATATCCTCACGACTTGGCGCATGACGGATATCAACAATTTGAATTACCGCTTTAAGAAACTCTCGCTTTTTAAAATACGTTTCCATCATGGAACCCCATTGAGCATTGACTGACTTGGCTACTTTGGCATACCCATAACCGGGCAGATCCACCAGAAACCAAGCGTCATTGACCCGATAAAAATTAAGAGTCTGAGTTTTCCCAGGTGTATTTCCGGTCCGTGCCAGATTCTTTCTGCCTAAAAAACGATTGATCAGCGAGGACTTACCCACATTAGACCGCCCTGCCATCGCAATTTCCGGCAAACCGCCGATAGGATACTGTTCATATTTAACCGCGGAGGCCACATATTCGGCTTTCCGAATTACAATCAAGACTTCATCTTCCTTTTTAAGTATTTAGCGTTAAATTGCACATTCTATTCTCCAATCCAGAGGGTCGCGCTCACACGTGCGAAGCCTCTGCGTGAGTCGTAGCCAAACTCGGCTTTAAACCCACTTTCGTGAAGCAGGGCGGGAAACAGAACGTTTCCCGCCGGCCTTGCGACAGGGATGTTGCATTGGCCGGCACCCTGCCCGCTTGCATCAGGGTTTAAAGCCCTAGTTTGGCACGACGAACGCATGGCCGAGCGCGCGAGTGTGACGCGACTCTCTCTCGCGACTCCCTATGACACGACAGGCCGTTCCTCAGGCCTCGTATTATCAACAGGCATTCCCTTGGCTCCGTAGACGGAATGCCTTGCAGCTTCTCCGGGAACTTTATCCGAGTGAGCCAAAGGCAAAAGGGCTAGTTTCAGGACTTCTTCAATTCGGCTGACAAAGTGGAATTCCAGGATTTTGCGGACCTTCTCCGGGACTTCTTCAAGATCCTTACGATTTTCCTCCGGAAGCAAGACAACCTTGATGCCGGCTCGATGGGCGGCCAAGACTTTTTCTTTAACGCCACCGATAGGCAAGACATTTCCCCTCA
The DNA here is from genome assembly GCF_045689965.1 of Desulfosporosinus paludis. Taxonomy (NCBI): domain Bacteria; kingdom Bacillati; phylum Bacillota; class Clostridia; order Eubacteriales; family Desulfitobacteriaceae; genus Desulfosporosinus; species Desulfosporosinus paludis. The sequence continues at coordinate 3,439,677 of NZ_CP144211.1, read as the reverse complement.
AAGTTACTTCACCGGTCATAGCCAGATCTGCTCGCACAGCGCGTTTCGACAACGCAGAGGCCATTGCAGTTGCCATAGTGATTCCAGCGGAAGGACCATCTTTCGGGATTGCACCTTCTGGAACGTGGATATGGAGATCTGTGCGCTCATAGAAATCCTCTTCTATTCCCAGTTCCAGAGCATAGGCGCGTATAAAAGTCCAGGCCGCTTGGGCAGATTCCTTCATGACATCTCCTAATTTCCCTGTCAGAGTTAAATGTCCTTTGCCGGGCAAGGGGGTCACTTCGATCGTTAGAACCACTCCTCCCACTTCCGTAAAGGCCAGTCCAGTCACTGCTCCGATCTCCGGAGCCTTTGCGGCTACTTGGAAATGATAGCGTGGGGCACCTAAGGCCGCTTCAATGTCGTCAAGATTTAAGGGATGTGGTTCCCATTCTTCCTTTACCCAACGAACGGCAATCTTCCGGCAAACATTCGCCACTTGCCTCTCTAAATTTCGCACCCCAGATTCCCGCGTATAATTCTGAATGAGTTTAAGCAGCATCTCATCATCTAAAGAGAAGACCTCTTCCTTAAGCCCATGGGTTTTCATTTGTTTGGGTACAAGGTAACGCTTGGCGATATTCACTTTCTCATCCTCGGTATACCCGCTTAATGTAATAACTTCCATCCGGTCTAAGAGCGGGCGCGGGATAGTCTCTAAAGTATTCGCCGTCAGCACAAAGAACGTTTGCGACAAATCAAAAGGCACTTCTAAATAATGATCTGTGAAGTTGGCATTTTGCTCAGGATCTAGTACTTCGAGAAGAGCAGACGCCGGATCACCACGAAAGTCTGAGGACATCTTATCAATTTCATCTAAGAGAAATACCGAATTGCGTGTTCCGGCTGTTCGAATGCCCTGAATAATTCGCCCTGGCAAAGCCCCAATATATGTGCGGCGGTGTCCTCTAATTTCGGCTTCATCACGCAGTCCGCCTAAAGACATGCGTACAAACTTTCGATCTAAAGATCTCGCGATAGATTTTGCTAAGGACGTCTTACCAACCCCCGGAGGCCCCACTAAGCAAAGGATTGGACTCTTCATTTTAGGCGTCAGTTTGCGAATAGCCAGAAACTCCAAGATCCGCTCCTTGACCTTCTCCAAGCCGTAGTGATCTTCATTAAGAATATTTTCGGCCTTTTCCAGGTCAATTTTATCCTTCGAGGCCTTGGTCCAGGGCAGTACTAAGAGCCAGTCTAAGTATGTGCGGACAACCGTACCTTCTGCCGAAGAGGGAGGCATTTTCTCCAGGCGTTCAATTTCTTTCAAAGCCTTTTGTTCAACCTCTTTAGGACACTTGGCTTTCGCTACTTTTTCCCGATATTCGTCGGCTTCAACTTGGCGCTCGTCCTTGTCGCCTAGTTCTTTCTGAATCGCTTTGATCTGCTCGCGTAAGTAATATTCTTTCTGTGCTTTATCCATCTGCTTACGGACTCTCAAACCAATACGACGTTCCAATTCCATAATTTCGATCTCACGCATGATAAGTTCGGTTAAGCGTTCCAGACGTTCATCGATCATTAAGGCCTCTAAAATCGTTTGCTTGTCAGGGACTTTGAGATTGAGATGGGAAGCCACAATATCTGCAAGTTGACCCGGTTCCTCCACAGACAGAACCGTTCCCAGCGTTTCAACGGGTACACGCTTGCTAAGTTTGGCGTATTCCTCAAACTGATGAGTCATTCCCCGTACTAACGTTTCAGTTTCCGTCGTTATAGGTCCCTTTTCTTGGGCTAATTCCTCAACTCGAACCTTAAAAAACGGCTCCTCTTGGAGAAATTCCAGCACGTGTCCCCGGGAAATCCCCTCTACCAAGACACGCATGGTGCCTCCCGGAAGCTTTAGTAGTTGTTTAATCTCCGCAACCGTACCCATCGTATACAAGTCTGCAGTCGTTGGAGAATCAATCTCTGTTTCTTTTTGCGAGGTCAATAAAATGATTCGTTCTCCGAGCATTGCTTCCTCAATCGCTGCCATGGAACGTTCTCTGCCTACATCAAGGTGAATAACCATATACGGAAAAACTAGAATTCCACGCAATGGAAGTAATGGCAATTCACGTTCTTTACTCACTAAAAATCCCCCCTTTAGATCTATAGAAAAAGACACACTACAGCTAGTGTGCCAAACTTATCTTATACTATTCTAACATGTTTTGCCTCGTTCAGGCAAATTTACAGCCGCATTGTTTACTACTTTATTGACGGCAAAATCTAAGCAGCTTAAAACTTCTTCAAGAGGCGGACGCATTTCGGTTTTTTCTAGTTTTATTCCGGAAGGCATGGAAAGTTCTAAAACCTGAGTGAGGTCTTCCACAGGAATAACCTCTATACCGCCCTCAAACTCTGCAAAACGTTCCTGCCAATTTTCTTTAGGAATTAAGACTCGTTTACACCCCGCCTGCTTCGCTGCTTCAATCTTGGCAGCGACGCCACCGATAGGCTTTACTCGTCCACGAATTGACAGTTCTCCTGTCATGGCTAAATAATTGTCTACCTTCTTTTGGAGAATTGCTGAAATGGTCGCAGTCGCGATGGCAATCCCTGCTGAGGGCCCATCTATGGGGACCCCGCCTGGGAAATTAACATGGAGATCATAATTTACAGGCTGAATTCCAAGTTGTCGTCTTAAGACTGTTAGAACATTTTCTACAGAACTGCGGGCCATGCTCTTACGCCGAATTTTTTTTCCTTCACTCCCTTGCTCTTCTTCCTCAACGATTCCTGTCACGAGAAGAGCTCCGGTGCCTGGAGCAACAGGTAGAGCAGTCACTTCCAATTCTAATAAGGCACCCATGTTGGGTCCATAAATGGCTAAACCGTTGACCACCCCGACGCTGGCTTCCGTTGGAACTTTCCTCTCAGGACGGGGAGTATACTGACCTGTTGTAACCACCCATTCTACGATTTCCACATCCACTTCGGTCAATTGATCTGTCAAGGCGACTCCTGCGGCTAATTGAACCATATTGACGGCTTCTCGTCCGTTCGAAGCAAATTGCTTAATTACCTCAATGGCTGCAGGAGTAAAGGTCATATCCATTTTAGCTGCAGCTACGCGGGCTATCTCCGCAATTTCCTCAGGGAGCAAACCTCGGAAGTAAACTTCCATACATCGAGATCGAATCGCCGGTGGAATTTCCTCCGGACTGCGAGTGGTTGCCCCTACTAGGCGAAAATCCGCCGGGAGCCCGTTCTGAAAAATATCATGGATATGTTGGGGAATATTCGGATCCTCTGAACTATAATAAGCACTTTCCAGGATCACCTTTCGATCCTCCAACACTTTCAAGAGCTTATTAATTTGGATTGGATGGAGCTCCCCTATCTCATCGATGAACAGTATACCGCCGTGGGCTTTAGTGACAGCTCCCTGCTTTGGCTGAGGGATTCCGGCTAACCCCATAGCACCGGCCCCTTGGTAGATAGGATCATGCACTGAACCAATCAAAGGATCGGCAATCCCCCGCTCATCGAAACGCGCTGTTGCACCATCAATTTCTGTGAAACAGGCATGTTCTTTAAAGGGAGAGAGGGGATTCTTCTTAGCCTCTTCTAAAATCAAGCGAGCAGCTGCAGTTTTCCCAACACCCGGAGAACCGTAAATTAGCACATGCTGCGGATTGGGACCGCAAAGGGCTGCTCTTAAGGCCTTAATGCCTTCTTTCTGACCGATAATTTCATCAAAATGAATAGGGCGAGTTTTTTCAGATAGTGGAGTGGTTAAGGCTACTTTACGCATCTTTTGTAACTTTTCAAGTTCTTTACGTGATTCTCGTTCAACGGAAACCTTATTCCCCTGTTGTGACTTGAGCATTCCCCAAAAATAGAGCCCGATGACAACAGCGAAAACCAACTGAACGACCATGACTATTCCGCTCAGTCCATTCATACACTCATTTCCTCTCAGTGATTTCTCACTGTTAGTATTGCCATGGTGCAAAAATTAAAACATTCTATTTCACAAAGTATAAAATTAATGGAAAAGGCTGTAACAAAACCAGAAAACTGGTTTTGTTACAGCCCTGCTATAGTCATTATTTGTTATCATCCACCGCTATTGGGACTACTTACTTGCTGATCGTATCGTCTATCTCACCTTAAGCTGGTTCTAAATGGTTCAGAGCCTTCAGCTTCTCTTAAGCGGATTCTTCCTTCTTGCTTTTTTTAACCTTATCGGCCATGACAAGCATTGGCTCTTCTTTCTTTAGAACCACTTCTTGGGTTACGACACACTTTGTGACATCGCTGCGCGAGGGCAGATCATACATCACGTTCATCATAAGTTCCTCAACAATAGCCCTCAAGCCTCGTGCTCCGGTGTTTCGCCGAATGGCCTCTTCGGCTATGGAAGTCAGAGCAGTATCTTTGAATTCTAATGTAACACCGTCCAATTCCATGAGCTTTTGATATTGTTTAACCAGAGCATTTTTAGGTTCCGTCAAAATACGAACTAAAGCTGCTTCATCCAAGGCCTCCAAAGTTACGATCACAGGAAGACGTCCTACGAACTCTGGAATCAGTCCATACTTTTGAAGGTCGGCGGGCAAAATCCCTTTGAGTACTTCCCCGATTTTCATATCCTTTTTATTTTGGATATTCGCTCCAAAACCCATGGTCTTTTCCCCAACACGATTTTGAATGATCTTTTCAATCCCATCAAAAGCGCCACCCACAATAAATAGGATATTTGTGGTATCTAGTTGAATAAATTCCTGATGGGGATGCTTACGACCACCTTGTGGGGGAACGCTGGCAACGGTTCCTTCGAGAATCTTCAGTAGAGCTTGTTGAACTCCTTCTCCAGATACATCCCGAGTTATTGAAGGATTTTCGGATTTACGAGCTATTTTATCGATTTCGTCGATATACACAATACCCTTTTCTGCTTTTTCAACATCATAGTCAGCGGCTTGGATTAACTTTAGCAGAATATTTTCGACGTCCTCGCCTACATAACCTGCTTCAGTAAGTGACGTGGCATCCGCAATAGCGAAGGGAACATTAAGAACCTTAGCTAGAGTAGAGGCCAGCAAAGTTTTTCCCGAACCCGTAGGGCCCAGCATGATAATGTTGGATTTTTGTAATTCCACATCATCGATTTTCATACCTAGGTTTATTCGCTTGTAATGATTGTATACCGCCACGGAAAGTGCCTTTTTGGCTTGTTCTTGACCAATGACGTATTGATCAATAATCGCCCGAATCTCCTTAGGCTTCAGGATGTCCCCAATTTCTACGCCAAGATCGTCGGTAAGCTCTTCCTCAATAATTTCATTACAAAGTTCAATACATTCATCGCAAATATAAACGCCCGGGCCAGCAACCAGTTTCTTGACCTGCTCCTGGGTCTTACCGCAAAATGAACACTTTAGTTGATTTTTATCGTCGGTGTACTTTGCCATCCTCTCACCTCTATACCTCAGAATTTCCCTTAAGGCGTAGTTTAGGCGTTCTGTTCTGCTAAAAAGTTGACAGTTTTCTCTTGAATTAAATTTTTTCTAAAGAAATCCATCTGCCCACGCTCTATAAGGGATTGTTTGAGCAATGCAGGGTCTTGTTTAAAACGCTCACCAAGTTTTTGGATTCCTTCGTTTACTTCGTCTTCTGTAACCACAATTCCTTCTGCTTTGGCGACAGCTTCTAAAACTAAATCACTTTTTACGCCTTCCACAGCTTGTGGACGTAGTTGTTCCCGCATTTTTTGCTCAGATGAGTTAGTAAACTGATAGTACTGATCCATTGTCATTCCTTGCGCAATAAGATTGTTGTTCAATTCTTCGAACATGTCGTTAATTCGTTCCGTAAACATAACTTCTGGAATTTCGACGCTGGCATTGTCTACCACTTTTGTAATGACCGTTTTTAGGTAATCGTCTTTAACTTTTGCCTCACCGATCTTCATTAATTTATTCCGCAAATCGGTTTTCAATTCATCCAAAGTTTCAAATTCGCTGACATCTTTTGCAAATTCATCATCCAATGGTGAGAGTTCCTTACGTTGGATTTTTTTGATATCAGTTTTGAAAACAGCCTTTTGCCCTGCTAGCTCTGCACTATGATATTCATCAGGGAAGGTAACGTTGACATCTACATGTTGTCCAACTTCGGTTCCAATAAGGCCTTCTTCAAAGCCTGGAATAAAAGTTCCCGAGCCGATAACAAGCTCATAATTCTCTGCTTTACCACCTTCAAAAGGAGCGTCATCTTTAAAGCCCTCAAAGTCAAGGGTAACGATATCTCCATTTTCAACTTTGCCATCTTCTAACGTTAAGAGCCGAGCGTGCTGTTGTTGTCTGCCTTTCAATTCTTCCATAACTTGCTCTTCTGTCACAGTGGCAGCATCTTGTTCAATATGGAGGCCTTTATACTCGCCCAATACTACCTCTGGACGAACGACAACTTTTGCTTTAAAAATCAGTTCTTTACCTTCTTCGATTTGTACCAATTCCACGTCAGGACGATCAACGGGATTGATCCCGCTTTCTGCCACAGCTTGAGCGTAAGCTGGCCCGATGACATGATCGAGAGCTTCATCATACAGAGCAGCTTTGCCTACGTGCAGTTCCACCATTCTGCGAGGAGCCTTTCCTTTGCGGAAACCGGGAACATTCACTCTTTTAGCCAAGCTTTTGGCCGCTTGGTTGACCGCATTAACAAACTTTTCTGCTTCAACTGTGACTTCCAAAGCCACGACATTTTTTTCAACGTTTTCTACTGAGACTGACATATATTCTCCCCCTTAAAACACTATTTACTCTATGTGCAAGGCAACTGTGGGATACTTCGATAGTCTTACCGTTTTTTTAGACTACAAACCCCGCTTAAGCCAAATACATCCCTAAAAATCCGATTTTATGCATTAAACCTTAAATCTGCCTAAGGGGGAACATGCCGTTCCCCCTTTATCACAAAGTCCCTGTAAAATGACAAAAAATCGATCCAAAAAATTTACTAGCCAATTATACCAGACTTAGACGCTGTAATCAAATAGAAGACAAATAAGCAGCTATTTACTCTCATTCTTTACTCTCTTTTTTGAGAATAGTAAATAGCCATTAACTTTTTTAAATATTAGGGCTTACTAGAATTTAGTTCGGGCGCTGCGTAGGAAAGCAACTTGCTGCGGCTGATCCAAACCAGCTTCGTCTTAGTCCCTAAACGCTCGTTTCCACGCTCTTTACCAGCGGGATGATACACTCGCATAATCATCCTCTGCAGCCAAGCGATGCCTTTGCTGTTCCATGTTTCAGGCAATTCTTGAACTTCAAATCCAAATCCTTTAACCGCCCGATACAGCAACGTTTCACCCATAAAAACCTTAATGTTCGAATATCCCGGATTGTTGATGACATATTGAGCCAGATCCGGCATAGATGCTCGAGCTTGACGCAGGGCTTTGAGCGCCGTTTTCTGGATATCTCGGCCTTTAGCCTGGAGGCGAATATTATCCAGATGAATTTCTGCTACCGGATCTCCTTTTTCTGCTAAGAGCTTTCCATCTTCAGCATAGAGGTTTGGTCCATTATAAACTGTTTTTTCCAAACGAAAAATATTGGTGGCATTGACCCGCTCTACATGATGTTTTATGGCATAATAATGCTCCCATTTTTCCCATACTCGAAATATTAAACGTTGTCCAAAGGACCAATCAGGAAATTCAAGCGGTACAAAGGGCAATTTCAAGTCCTGTACAACCCGTTTGCTTAAAAGTTCCAAGGCAAGAAGAGTATTTTCCGGAGCCCCACTGTCACCGCCGCTATCATGCAGAACCACAATAGATCCCTCATTAATCTTCTTTATTATACGAGCAGCTATTTCTTCAGGAGAACGACGTACTTCCCAATCGTGTCCTTCCACATTCCATAAGACTGCTCTCATAGTATGCCTTTTTAGCCACCACCATGTTACTAGGTTAAATGTCCCCCAAGGCGGGCGCATCCAAGCTATTTTTTGGTCTGTAAGCCGCTCCAATAAGCATAAGCTTTCTGTCCATTCTCGCCAAGTTTTCCAGGGTGAAGTAAACCAAGCATAGCGATGGCTGAGAGAATGAACGCCAAGTTGATGCCCCTCCTCAGCTATTAATCTGGTCAATTCCGGATATTTCTCCGCTTTTTCAGCAACAACGAAAAAAGTCGCAGGAATGTTATATTGTTTTAAAATCTGCAACAAACGGGGAGTAACCATTGGATCAGGTCCATCATCAAAGGTCAGAGCTACGCCAGAACTATATTGGCGCTTCCAGCTCCCAATACCCAAACGATGGAGCAACAGGTCCGGGATCACGGTATAAACTGCTAAAATTAAGATCAAGCAAAACAATACATTCTCCCAGACCATGTTCTATCTCTCCATCTTCTTACAATTTCTTGTGCTATTTTCTAGCCAATCCTTTGAATGTTGCGCCGATCTTCCACAAGCTGCAGGATTCCCTCCACAGCAAGTTCTGCAGCACGGCCTGGAACTGCTTTGGCTGCTGCTGTGCGCATCCCTTCCAAGTCTTCAGGATGTTCTAACAGATTAAAAATGATCTTCTCCAACTCTTCTTCGTTCTGAGCAACCCGCCCTGCCCCGATCTCTTCGAGATAAAGAGCGTTTTCTTCTTCCTGACCGGGAATCGGTTTAAAGATGACTAAAGGCAATCGCTTAGTCAAAGCTTCCGAAACGGTGAGGCCTCCTGCTTTAGTAATAATCATATCTGCTGCGCTCATCAGTTCCTCGACGTTTCTGACAAAACCAAAACGCGCCACAGGGTTCTTACATTCCTCAACCAAAGAATCCAAAGCCTTATATAACTTTTCATCTTGTCCGCAGACAACAATACTTTGTACAGGGATTGAGGTCTCCGAAAGAACTTTGCAGATCCATTTGGCGCCGCCTAAAACTCCATACGCTCCACCCATCACTAATACCGTAGGAAGATCAGGATTCATCATTAACTTCGTTAAGATTTTCTGACGATCCAATTTTGATTCGAACTTAGGGCTTACCGGAATTCCGCTCACCCGAATCGATTGGGGATTGATTCCACGGGCGACCAGCCCTTCATAAACGCTTTCACACCCAACGATATAATGATCAACCCCAGGATGAATCCATTGGCTATGTACTGCATAGTCCGTTACAACCGTCACCAAAGGGACATTTAGGACTCCTTTCAGTCTTTGTTGAGCCAAAACGCCTGCTACCGTAGGATACGTACAAATTACCAGATCAGGTTGCAAAACCTGAATAAATCTCACGAATTCACGACGGCCGAGACCGTTCAAAAAACGTTGAAACAAGGAATCTGGAGGAATTTTGGAAGTGCGATAGTAAAATTTACCCCATAACCTGGGAGTATGCTTGATGAGCTCAATGTAAGTATTTTTGACAACAGAATTAAATGTCTTGCTTAGGAAAGCTCCAAAATCCAGGTGGGTAATTTTAACGTTCGGGTCCTTAGCGCGCAGCGCTTCAATAATCGCGTCTGCCGCTCGCACATGCCCAGCGCCAAACGACGCCGAAAAAATCAGCACATTTAATTGTTCCACGAACAAACCTCCTCGCTGACCGTCTGATCCTTTTCAGAATATACGATTAAGATGGCTAACCATTCTGAACCTCTGTTCTTTACCATTATAACGTGAAATTCACAGTTCACCAAATTCTGGGGGACTCGTAGTTAAATGGGGGATAACTCACATTATTTGGGGTAATATAAATGCTGCCAAATGCTTCGCTCAAACGTTAAGCATTCGGAACATTAAGCCAAAAAGGAGTACGAAAATGATCATTGTTGTGCTCAGAACCTTCATTTTATATGCCCTGGTAATTATCGCCCTGCGTCTGATGGGGAAGAGGGAAATCGGCCAGCTGCAACCTTTTGAGCTTGTTGTCATTATTATGATTTCAGAACTTGCTGCCATTCCCACAGAGAATATCGGCATTCCCCTTCTCAGCGGTATTATTCCCATTATGGTGCTTCTCTTAGCCAATGTTACCTTGGCTTGGATTTCCTTAAAAAGTGAACGGGCTAGGACGATCATTTGTGGTTCACCCAGCATACTTATCGAACGGGGGAAAATCTTAGAACACGAACTGAGAAAAAATCGTTATAGCCTCACCGACTTGCTCGAAGAACTGCGTATAAAGAATGTACCAAACATTGCAGATGTCGAATTCGCTGTTCTGGAAACCAATGGGCAACTAAGCGTTTTTCCCAAATCTCAAAACAGGCCCACGATTCCCAAGGATTTTATGTTAAAAACCCAATACGAAGGACTTCCGTTGACTTTGGTCATGGATGGTGTCTTAAATCAAAAAAATCTTCAGCAAGGAAATAAAGACTTGAATTGGTTTATGAACGAACTTAATAAACGGAATATCAACCGGGTGGAAGATGTTTTCTTAGCCAGCCTTGACACATCGAATACGCTCTTTGTACAGGCTAAGAGTCGATCATAAACTCAAGACAGAAAAGTGAGGCGAAAACTATTGCGCACCCTACCGACGATCTTCATGATATTAGTTTTATTACTTGGTGGTTCATTTGCATCCTATCATTATATCCAAGGAACAACTCAAACTCTGGGCTCTCAACTTGATACCCTCGAGCAATCGATCTCCAGCCAGCAATGGGACGCGGCTGAAAAAGAATTGGACACTGCCCAGCAACATTGGGATAACAATAAGAATTGGTGGACCGTTCTCCTTGATCATCAGGAGGTTGATAGAATCGACCTAAGCTTCAAACGACTCGACAAGTATTTAGTCACCCAAAATCTTCCTCTCTCTCTTGGTGAGCTTTCTGATTTGGAGCTGTTAATCCATCATATTTCAGATTCAGAAAAGCTTACTATTGAAAACATCCTATAACCAAATCGATTTTACCGTAATCATAAATAGGGTGATCGGTTTCATCAAAACCATTGATCGGCCTCTGATATAAAGAAAACTTGGCTGGCGCCCGAAGACACTGTCTTCGCACTTGTTAGCCTCTGGCGAAGGCGGCTGCCTAGTTGCTCTTATGCTTAGAAAGTATATAACGCAAGTTTATACTTTCTGGTTAGTAGAACAAACCTTGTGGGGTTTTAACTTTGGGATAATTAATTTCCTTATTGTTGCAATTTTTCCTTATGTTGCATATTATGAATTATCTCTGATAAAGGAGGAAATGCACATGGCATTTGGAGCTGTTGATGGGGCTTGCGGAACAGGACGTGGTTTTGGTGCTGGAATCGCTGCTGTCGTAGTAATTATTCTTTTGCTTATCGCAATGGGAATCGTATTCTAAATTAGAGAAAGGGGGAAAATAATGATGTACGGAATGGGTTATGGCGTTGGCGGCTACGGTATGGGTGGAGCATGTTGTGCTCCTGTCGCACCTTGTGGTGCCGGTCGTTGTGTTGGCGTAGGTATCATTGCAATCGCAATTTTGATTCTTATCGCTTTAGGCGTTATCTTCTAAAAGAAGTAAGTTTAGGGGGCGTAACGAGACTTCAGTTTCGTTACGCCCCTTCTATTTGTTGAAATCCTGTTTGACATCCCATGTTAAAGTGTTAAAATTTGATAATATTAAAAGAAATGTTGAGGTGATGATCATAAAAAAGTTACTTTATTTTTTAACATTATTAATTTTATTGGTTCCTCTGGTTTCATGTGGTGCTAAAAATCCTCAAGCTAATAATAACGCCAATACCTCAACTGATAGTAAAATAACGTATACTAAGGAATTCTCCTATCTTCCATCTTACTATGGCGCCAACTCAACTACTTACACCCCGTCTAACGCGAAGGAATCCCTCGCTAAAGCAACCTATATCATTCAAAATACAAAAGATACCAAGGTCTTTGAGGATTATGAAGCCCTCTTTAAAAAAGATGGTTGGACTATTACTCAAGAACAACCAGTTGCTAGTTTCTCAGCGAAAAAGGGAAATCATTCAGCAAATATTTTAATTCAAATATTTGGCAGTGATGTAAAATTAACTATCCAATCAAAGTAACACTTCTTAACCAGAGGGACTTCGATTTAATTCGAGGCCCTTCTTTTTTAGATGGACTATCCTATTTTTGTTTATAAAATCTCCCAAACATTATTCTTGTAATTCAGGAAATACTGTAAAGGTAATCAATCAAATTTTAAGGAGGGGTTTTTTTTGAGCAAGAATGAATCAAGAAGAGAAGTTCTAACAAATAAATATCCCGAAGTGGAACAGCATTTTCAAGATATCAAAGACGAGATGTATGAGCCTCAAGTAGAACGATTGGGTGAAACTAAGAAAGAACAAAAAAAGCGAACTAACGCTCAATAAAATAACTAATTCTACATTAAATTAATAAGGAGGGCTAAAATGCTCTCCTTTCCGTTGACATCTTAGCCCAGACGTGTTTATAATTTTGCAGATATCAAACAATTTTTTGAGGTGAGTTTATGAAAAATATATTTTCAAAATTAACGGGTGCGAAAGATACAAGCGCGGCTACTAATGTTGTTACTTCTTATACTAAAGAATTCCCATATCTTCCATCGTATCATTGGGTTCAAGCAACCGAATATACTTCTGCAACCTCGAATGAGCTTCTCGCGAAAGCTAAATACATCATCCATAATTCAAAAGATACCGTCGTATATGATGCTTATAAAGTCATCTTGGAAAGAGATGGTTGGACCATTACTGAGGAAACTCCGGTTATAAATTTCTTAGCAAAAAAAGATCTTCACGAAGCAAATATCTCATTTTCAATTTTTGAAGACGATGTTTTGCTGACCGTTCTATCCAAGTAATTTGAACCTGTATTTTAACAATGATCTTATTTTAGTTGCTAAATTCCCCGTATATTATTAAGTATTGCTTGCAACCTCTACTGTTAAAATTACATAGCCATCATATCCGTCTACCGTACCAAAATAATAATAAGTTCCAGCTTCACTTGTGTCGACAGTAGACACATTCCATTTAACTGCTACGTTGCTTCCGACATTTCCTTTATATACCTTTGCTTTTACGGTTGTCGGTAGCGTATAACTACCATTTTGATTTATAGATATATTTAGGTTATCAATTAAAATAATATCTTTCCCATAATTTCTAGCATAGATTATTTGAGAACAATTATAATCGCCTCCAGATAAATCCCTTAAGTTTATATTCTTAAGACAAATATACTTTAGATCGTCCAGGCATTTCAATAAATTATTACTGTCCAGGTGTAGCGTCGTAAGATTTGAAAAACCTTTTAGGGTGCTAAGATCACTTACTTGATTATTGTCGAGGTAAATAGCTGTTAAATTTGTACAGTTTTCAATACCGCCTAAATCTTTAATCTGACAATTATTAGCGTAAAGGCACTTTATACTTTGGACATCTTCAGTAGTTATATCTCCATTATTTTTATGAATTGTTTTCCTGATTACACTTTGCAGATTTTTATCTTTAAAATTACAGATCGTTTGTGGAGTAACAATTGTTTTATTACTTAAGTCTTGAATTAAACTATCAGAAACAACTGCTGTCCCTCCAAATACATTAATTGAACTTAGTTTTTTTACACACTGTTGATAGTAATTCTTTGTTACATCCTGCGGATCATTTTTTACAAGCATAATAGGGGTATTTAGCTTTGCAGCATATACTGAACCTGTCAATGCATCTGCGAAATTTTCTCCAGTAGCTAGACAAATATTATCAGATTTAAAATAATTTCTAAATTTCTGAATAACGGCTATATTCTTCTCATATTTATCCCTGCCATCAATTCTCTCGGGACTATTAAATTGATAATAAACATTGTCCTTAATAGTATCCGAATCTCCAATTACATAAATTTTGAGGGGAACCATTCTTAGGGCAATAATATAATTCTTGACGCAATCCGGCATACCGTCTTTTGGTACTAATATTATTGGACTTTGGGTTGCTGCTGCAATAGGGGCTATCGATAAAGCATCTGCATAATCCTCACCATTGACTACGAAAATCATAGGAGTGGACGGGTCAATTATCTGCTTAGCCACTTGTATCGCAGTCTCATACCGATCTTGGCCAGCGATGCGATTGGAATCAATTCCCATTGATTTTAATTCCAATTCAATTGATGAAGTTATTACTCCAGTTCCGCCAATAATAATCACGTGCTTAACCTGTAAATTTATCAAGGTTTGTTTCGTTGCGGCCGGCAAGCTATCGCTGGTCGTTAACAGTATTGGCGCATTATATCTACTGGCCAAAGGTGCTGCCGATAATGCATCAGGATAATTCTCACCGTAGGCTAATATTGCGTAATCAGATTGTTTCCAACCACTATTGACAATTGCTGCTGCTGTCGCGTATCTGTCAACACCGGCTAATCTGGTTAATGTTGGAGTTGTGTCAGCTAGACTTGGTATAGACAAAGAAAATATAATAATTAGTGTGAGTAATAGGCTGAAAAACTTCTTGGTCAAAGATGTGATCATTTTTACCCTCCTCATTGATTAGTTATACACACTATATCATGAGTAGCAAGCTTTTTTTGATGATTCTTGTCAACTAATTCAGTTATGGAAAAATTATTATACCCTTCAAAATATAAGACCTCCGCGTCCGGAGATCTTATTATGCAATGTCCTGTAGCCTTCGTCCTTGTCTATAGGGCAAGACTTATGTTATGTCTGCTAATACGCTTACATTTTGCAAAACAGAAAAGATCCCCCTTTCGGAACATCTTTGTTCTCATCTCAGTAAAATTCAGAAAGCCATACAGAGCAGCATGGTTTAGCAAAAAACACTTATGGTCTTATTGGTGCGGTGCCATTAAGTGTTACTTCAATGACGGTGTTTTCGCCTGAGACGATTGTCGAGTGAGTAAATCCGCTGTGTTCGAATAAGGCGATTCCATCAGATATTGGACCCGGGCCTTGAACCAAGATAAAATTACCGGGTTTCAAAATTATCCCTTCTTGTATTGGACATAAGAAAAACGCCCTTCGAATGGCACTTTTATGTAATAAATGTAAATGTTTAAGCTTCTAAATATAATATTTCTTAGGCGGCGACGTGGTGAGAACACAGCACTAAGTACATAGGCCTGTTCTCAGCGAATTCCTTTGCCGGTTCGAATCCAGCCCATCTACCCAGAAGAATAATTTTGCCCCTGGTCAATAAAGACCAGGGGCTTTTAACTTAATGTTGCTAGACAATAACTCTAGTACCGGATAAAATACTCTTTTTGGGTAACCAATTTTGCACAATTTCAATATCTAATTACGGAAATTCCAAAGGGTTATTTTGGTTCATTAAGTATAACGGCACGGTGTTTTCTTTTTATAGTACTTTATTATTGGGCTGAGTCGATTAGGATTGTATCATCTGTTGTATTCGAACTCGTCGTTGTAGTATCTGTCGATGCAGTAACACTACCACCCAAATCCTTCAGGATTGTTTGAGCGTCAGTTATCAGTTGTTTTCTGGCAGCAATTTGATTGTTTAAATCTGTAACGACGGTGTCCTGATCTCCAGCAACGGAATTCAGTGCATTTGCGGCCTGACCGTCCATTTGCAACTTAATATTGTCTTTTTCCAGGTTCAGTCTAGCAGTAAGTGCCTCGGTGTAGTCCTGCACCATTTTAGACTCGTCACTATTTGCAGCTAACAGAGCACTATAATTTTTTTGTGTCAAATCAGCTTTACGTTGTGCTTCATTACTTTGTCTTAAACTGAGTAACTGATTCGCTAAACCTTTGTCAGTCTTAAAAAGTGCGTTGATTTTAGTTGCAGAAGCTGTTTTAGGGCCGCCATAAACTACTCCCGTATGATTATGGGGACCAGCCATAACAGGCACGGCCGAAAACAAACAAACACCTATAACCAATCCTGAGGTAAGTAAAGGTTTAAAATTACGCATTAAACATCTTCCTTTCTTTCGTACAGCTTTAACCAGCCACCTTTTTTGACTCTCAACCTACACTAACATTTCGAACAAAAATTTGTCTATAGTAAATCAGTATATTAGCGATCAATTAATTCTATAAGGAGAGCTAGTCTGTTCATGTTTTTATTTTAAACTATATTTGTTAACCCTTCATAAACTTTATGTAAAGAATACGTTAAACATTGAATAAATATAGAATATTATAAAACCGAAAAAGGATTTAACTTAAATCCTTTTTGCCCCTTTGTCTCAACTCGTTTAATAAAATAACCCAGGGCACCTACTTCGCTGTCACTTCTAGCAGCTTTTTGGGCATAGATTCCAGGGCATAAAAATAACCGTCGAGTAGACGGTTTGTAAAACTTCAGGACTATAATAATGATGAAATAAGATACTCTTCTGAAGGGTATTTTAGATAAGTAAACTAGGCTGAACATGTACGATAGATAAAGCTCCCCTCGAAAGCCAAACCATAAGGTTTCACGATTTAAGATATTATCATGCCTCTTGGCTTTGTGCACAAGGATTGCCAGATAAGTTATGCTGCCGAACGGTTGGGACACGACATACAAACGCTAAAAGCCACCTATCAGCATCTTAGAGTATAACGATTATAATAGCCTTACAACTATGGCCCAAAAAAGCAAAGAGACTTTACAGGTCGAAACAATTCATGTCGCTGCCGATAAAGGCTATGATGATAAAGTTGAAATCGAGCAATGCCTTTTTAATGGGATTATACCGCATGTGGGATTTAAAAATGATAAGACCGAACACCTAATGATTATGGATTACGAAGAGGCCACGATAACAGAACAAGAGCGCGCATCGACTAAGCCTCAGGACATTGAGCGCTGTCTTAAAGCCGGAGTTCTGCCCAACTATTATGAACATACTATCCTGGGCATTGAGGTACAAGAGCAAACCAGTTCAGCTGTTTTACTCGTCATGAGGATGACACGGTTACCTGCCCAATGGGATGTATCCTAACAAGAGTGCGAACCCATGACGATGGCAGCGCGCGCTACCAGAACCGTCTGGCTTGCCGGCAATGCCCTAATCGCTGTACTTCGGGGAAAAATTACAAAGTAGTGAAATTTGGGCCAGGCACTCAGTATGTGGCGGTTTTGATGTATGGGACCGATACAGCGCAAAAAACATTACAGGTGTATCCAACCTCGAAAATTCCCTACAATGCTTTCAAACTCCTTGAGCGCCGGGCCAAGAAAAAAGTGATTCTGCATATTCGGGATGATTTACCAACCCAAAAGCTGCGGTTATGCTTATCGGAGCATCCTTTTGGAACGGTTAAATGGTACCATGGAGCCCACTATCTCTTATGTAAGGGCATAGAAAAAGCCACAGGCGAGCTGGGGCTTAGTTTTCTAGCGTATAATTTGAGAAGGGCCATCAATATGGTAGGAACAAAGAAATTAATAACTGCAATGAGGGCTTAATAGCCTTCTTTTTAATGCCTTTTTGCTAAAAGAACGAGTAAAAACTCTGTATAAAAACACTGAAACCCGCATGAACAGCGGGTTTTTAGACAAATTATGGTGCGGGAGACAGGACTTGAACCTGCACGGTTGCCCACTGGAACCTAAATCCAGCGCGTCTGCCAGTTCCGCCACTCCCGCATGCTAGAAGATCATTAACACTGAGATATAGTACCATAGATCTGGTAAGAAGGCAAGCCTCTATATTAAAATACTTATCCCATGTTTTGCATTAGCCAAAAGTACTCGGAAAGTAAAATGATCAAATCAATTCCGATGAGCAGCAGTAAATTCTTCAACCAATCTTGTGGGTATTTCCAATAGTAAAAGATCATATTAACTACGAGCAAGATAACCGAACTAATACCCCAAATCAAATATAGCCCTGAGTCATGTGAGAACAGATGGATAAACCAGATAATCGGCAAAAATAAAAATATGCCCATAAAGGTAATCATGGTGTATCCAATTAAGCGGCGCAAATCATTAGGATTCGGTTTAGCTCTGCTCAACATTTGGCCCCCTCATTCCATTATGCTTTAATATCAGTATAGCATGATTGGAGTAAGAATTTAAAAGAAAGCTCTAACAGCGGCTCCATGAAGTTTCTTGAACTAACTTTTTGGTACTAGACAACTGCTTTTCGCTTATTGAGGAAATAACCAGTTCCCCAGAATAAAATCAGTGCTCCAAACCCTAAGGCAAGCCAAAGCCAAGTCGATTGAGCGACACCTAAGAATACAAGGGCCGTTCCGACATAATAGGGAATCATGGATAGGGCAGCCGTCCAAAGATAGGTCCAGAACTTCATTGATGGCATTGCGCCTGCTATGTAATTAACGGCAAAGGCCGGAATAGGGAGCAAACGTGCCACCAAAAGACCGAAAGACCCTTTTCCTTTGACCCAATGATCAACTGTGTTAAATCGTTCCGGGGAAATCAGCTTTTGCATTAACGTTCGGCCATAGAAGCGTACGAGAATGAAAATTACTAATGAGCTAAACGTGGAACCCACCCAAGCAAAGAAAACCCCCTCATACACTCCGAAAATCTTCATGAACATGACTACCAAGCCTTCAGACGGTATCGGGGTCATGCAAACCGCCGTCATCAGTAAAACAGCAAAGACAACTCCCCAAGCTCCCCAAGCCTGAATAATAGTGGAAATCCGATTTTGTCGATCAAAATAAAAGAAGGTGGCAATCAAGACAATAAAAACAGCGATAATGATACCCGTCCATCCATACTTGCGTAAATTATGTTGATTTCCCATCGACTGATTCATAGCCTCTTCTCCCCTTTATCGCCGTTGCAAAAAAATCTGACAATTATTGGCCATTTTCCTCACGTTGATACCATCGAATGTTGATCTCCATTTAGTATTGTTCCCTAAATAGGCCTGGTTATGATTGCAATTATCTTAAGGTATGCTTCAGCAAAAGTAATAACGACTACGACTACAATTGAAGTTTCAAGTTCAGTTTCCTTATTCTTTACAATAACTGTGGATAAACACAAAAGCATCGGAAATTACTTCCGATGCGTCTTTTCGTTATGGGGTGGATGATGGGTTTCAAACCCGATGATGCGGGTTTCACGTATTTAACTGTGCAAAATTCTGTCTGCAGCACGCCGGATTAAGATTTCTTAACCTAACCAGATTCTATATTAACGCGAATAAAATTACAAGCCCCTTGAGTTATTATAGTTTGAATTATTTCTAGTAAGCAACAAAAATTCAGTGATTATAGAATATCTTAGCTGATGAGATGGCGAAGTTAAAAGGCCTAGGATAACAAAAATGCTAAGATAATGAATTGAATACAAAAGTAAAAGCTAGCAACTGCCTACTGGAAGTTGCTAGCCAATATTAACGTCGTCTTACTTAACCTGTTACAGTAGGATTTACCTCTACTTCGGAGTTAGTCTTTTTGTGCAGGAAACGATGGAAACGCTCACGGAAATCATGTATGATCGTATACATCACCGGTACGAGCACCAATGTAACCAGAGTAGAAATCGTCAGTCCAAAGACAACAACAGTTGCCATGGGGGCTTGCGCTTCGGAGCCATCGCCATGTCCTAACATTACAGGTAACATAGCCATTACAGTAGTGCATGTAGTCATTAAAATCGGTCGCAAACGAATCGGTCCAGCCTGGCAAAGAGCTTCCTTGACAGATAACCCTTTTTGGCGGAGTTGATTGGTATAATCGACGAGTACAATAGCATTATTTACTACTATACCTATTAACATAATAATCCCAATCAAGGAGTTCATACTCAGAGTTTGTCTCATCACCAGTAAACCTAACATAACTCCCACAAAAGTTGGCGGCAGAGAAAACATAATAATGAAAGGGCTAAAGAGTGATTCAAACTGCCCGGCCATTACCATGAACATCAAAATGATCGACAAGGGCATTGCCATCCCAAGACTTTTAAATGATGAGGCCATATCCAGGGACGACCCTCCAAATGACCAGCTGTAACCGGATGGAAAGCTTATTTGATCCAGCTGGGCTTTTATATCGTTTTGCACTTCCCCAACACTTCGACCGTAGATATCACCAGACACCGTTATCTGGTTCATCTGGTTGGTCCGCGAGATAGATGCGGGGCCGACGCCGGGCTTTACGGTTGCTACAGCGGTAAGAGGCACCTGCTGATTTCCTGAACCCAATAACATAATATCATTAAGATGGGAGAAATCACGGGTATAATCTTCGGACATTTGAACCACAACGTCGACAGCAGTAGATCCAGCTATATAACTGGTAGCCTTGGTCCCACCATAGTCAGCCCGTAGGGTACTTAAGATCTGAGCAATAGTTATACCGTAATAACCTGCCTTTTGACGATCTATGTTAAGATCATATTCCGGCGAAGTCTTTGACGCGCCATTTGTGACATTTCTGGTACCAGACACCTGACTAACTTGATTAACAACTAGATCCCCGAGTTTACTTAAGACATTTAAATCATTACCACTTATATCGATATCGACGCCCGAACCGCTAGACCGACCAATAGTTTGTTGAGTGGCCTGCAGTGTAATTTGAGCGCCGGGGATATTAGCAACTTGTTTACGCAAATCTTCGATAACAGTAAAGACGCTGCGCTTGCGCTGTGCTGAGGGTTTGAGGTTCACTTTAATACTCGCTGTATTGGTTGCCCCCGAACTAAAAGTTCCGCCACCGCTTCCTACAGTAGTATACATGGAATCTGTTTCAGGCATTTTCATGATCGCATTTTCAACTTGACTCGTTATTTTATTGGTTGTGTCCAAATTTGTTCCCTGGGTCAGACTTATTCTAACGGAATACATGCCTTGGTCTAAACTTGGAGTCAGCTCAAAACCAATAAGAGGATAGATCGCGATACTGCTGGCAAGAAGCAAGACTGTAGCTATCAAAACTGTTTTACGATGATTAAGCGCCCAGCGCAAAAGTTTTCCATAACCTAATGTTAACTTATGAATACCGGCTGAGAAAACATAGGCGGGGTTCCAACGGCTTCCTTTGTCCTCGTTTTCGCCGAACCCTTTGCCTCCCATCAACTTGGCCGATAACATGGGTACTAAGGTAAGGGCACCAAACAGAGCCGCAATATGAGAGAAAATAACCGCTAAGGCCATGGGCATGAACATCTGAGATGCTAACCCTTGGATAAAAATGATTGGGGTGAAAACACTAATTTGCGCAAGAGCACTGGCCATAACAGCCGTACCTACTTCGCTTGTGCCCAGTTTAGCTGCCTCACTCGGACCATAGCCGGACTCCCTGAAGCGAAATATACTCTCGATAACGACAACTGCAAAGTCCACCAAAGAACCTAAACCTACAGATAAACCACCTAGAGTTATAGTATTGATCGTTTGGTGGGCAAAATAAAGAGCAGCAAAAGTTGATACGACGGCAATAGGAATCACGATGCCAATTACAACAGTTGTACGTATCTTTCTTAAGAACAACCAGAGGATAATAAGGGCGAACCCACCCCCCATTAAAGTATGGTCTATCACCGTATTGATGGACTGTTTTATAAAAACGGCCTGATCACTAACAACGGACAGCTTTATCCCCTTGGGCAAGGCTTTATTTATGGCAGGCAAAATCTTTTGTAAATCGCTAGAAACCTGAACTGTATTACCTCCGGAAACCTTCATCACATCGAGGGATACACAAGGAACCCCATTCAAGAATGCCTGTGAAGTTATGTCTGCGTAGGCATCTTTAACCTGAGCCACATCCGAAATCTTAATCGTTCCGCCTGAAGGAAGGTGAACCGGAACGTTGAGCACGTCTCCAGGAGTAATAAATTGACCGTTAACATGCAGGTCAATGGTCTGATTTCCCTTATTAACCACACCTGCATCAGACTGCATATTATCGTTTTGCAATGCAGAAATAATCGAAGTCGTTGCCAGATTGTAAGTATATAGCTTGTTCGGATCTACGATAACTTGAATTTGGCGAGCCTTGCCACCGTTTACGTTGACAGCAGAAACACCGTTCACCTGCTGCACATCCGGTGATACTACGTCATTAGCTAGCTGATTTAATTGTTCTACATCGACATTTTTGCCAGACAGGGCAAGGCTTATAATTGGTTGACTATTAGGATCAACCTTCATGAGTGAAGGCACACCCGCATCTGTGGGCAACCCCTTGGCAACCTGATTCAATTTGTCACGCATATTAGCAATAGCTTGATCCAAATTTGCTCCATAGTTAAAATGCAGCATGACGGTAGATTGTCCACTACGGGATGTAGAGTCTACTTCACTGACATCAGACACGGTGCTCATAGCAGACTCTAAAGGTTTTGTAAGCTGCTGTTCAACAACTGAGGGAGAATAACCAGGCCAGGAAACAGATACAATGGCGATCGGTATATCCATATTAGGGTACAGATCGACAGGTAATAAGGGAAGAGTTATTGCACCCAGTAAGATCAATACCACTATAAGCATAGATATAAGGACGGGGCGGTCGACTGAAAGATTCGCAATTTTCATTTTTTAGCCCCCTGCTGAGATTGCTTAGGCTGATTGATTAGTCCATTTTCCCCGGCTTGATCTGCACTTTGTACAACCCTTACTTTAGATCCATCCGAAAGCAGGTCTTGACCAGCAATTACTAAGTTCTCTCCGGCATTTAAACCGCTAGTCACAACCGCCTTATCGCTGTTTACAGCTCCTAATTGGATCAGGTGCATATGAGCAACACCATTATCAACGGTAAATACTTCACTACCCTGAGAAGTTTCAACCACTGCCTGTACAGGAATAATTATACCTGGCTGACTCTTCAAACCGTTAAATTGTACAGTCACAGTCATGCCGGGCTTAATGCTTTGGTTCTGGCTGGCAATATCAATTTGCACAGGATAAGCCCGGCTTACACTATCCATCGCAGGACTTATCTTGCTTACTTTCCCTTGAATTGCATTGGAACTTTGACTATCAAGTGTGATTGACGCCGCTGTCCCTTGTGTGATACTACCAATCATTTGCTCCGGGACATTTACAGAGACATTTAAGGAACTAGGCTGAACGATGGTAAATAAATTGGAAGATGTTGAAACCTGCTCGCCAACTTCGACGTTTTTGGTGGATACAGTCCCATCCACGGGGGAAGTAATGGTTAGCTCATCAATTTGTTGTTGAGTAACTGAGAGAGCAGCTTGGTCTTTATTTATGACCGATTCATCCGCTTGAACCTTGGCATCGGCAGTAGTCATTTTAAGGCGATATTGATCTAGATCTGCCTGTGCAGCTGCACCATTATTAAACAAGGTCTGGTATCGTTGAAAATCTAACTGGGCCTGTTGATATGTAGCCTGGTCGCCAGGTAACTGCGCTTGATCCACCTGAAGCTGGGCCTGATTCTGCGACAGTTGTCTTTGCAAATCTGTAGGGTCTAATGTTGCCAGCACTTGCCCCGCATGTACGTCCTGACCCATGTTGACATTTGCGGTAAGGACACGACCGGCTAATTTTGAACCAATACTAGTTTGTAAATTTGAAGCAACCGTTCCGGTTAGAGTGTTGAGGCTATTTAAATCACCGGTTTGAACCGGCGCCGTTTGCACCGGTATTGCCTGAGGACCACGGGAATTTGGCGTTGCAGCGGTTTGGGTCCCACAACCGGCTAAAGATGTAATGAGCAGCCCAATTGCTAATAACTTAGAATGTTTTTTAATGGTCTCTGAGATGAGCAAAATTATTCCTCCCTTATTTTCCTAAAAGAAATTAAAAAGTTTCCATATAAGCTACAGTACCAGAATATAGAATCGCAACTTGATATCTCAATGTATTATATATCTAGAGCCAGTAGGGTCGTCAAGAAAAGCTAACCAATGCACTACAAGTAAAAAAATGAACGTTAATCGCCCTATTTGAGGATAAACCTTCATGAAACACACCTATTCTAAATATGAAGATTATCTTAAGAATTTATTAAGCTAATGTTATGGTTGCTTAAGTCAACGCCATCAAGAATGTTAGTAAAAAACAAAAGCACCGGAAATTACTTCCGATGCGTCTTTTCGTTATGGGGTGGGTGATGGGTTTCGAACCCACGAATGCCGGAGCCACAACCCGGTGCGTTAACCGCTTCGCCACACCCACCATGGGTAACATTATAATTGGTTGGTGCGCCTGGAGAGACTCGAACCCCCGACAACCTGCTTAGAAGGCAGATGCTCTATCCAACTGAGCTACAGGCGCAGTTTTAGAGTTGCGATTGTCAACCCAGGTTACTCCTAAACCTAAATAAGTTGGGAATAATGGTCGGGGCAGAGGGATTCGAACCCCCGGCCTCCTGCTCCCAAGGCAGGCGCGCTAGCCAAGCTGCGCTATGCCCCGATTGGTGACTTGATTAGTATAGCTTATCTCGATGCATTCGTCAAGGATTAATGTCCAATATTTTTAATAAAATTATTTGGACCGATACGTTAATTTATCCTCTAGTTTAGTTACAAATGCTTGCTGCAGTGCTGTAAGTTTATTTTGCACTATCAGAAAGTATAAACTTGCGTTATATACTTTCTAAGCATAAGGGCAACTTAGCTGCCGCTTTCGCCAGAGGCTTAGCGCCAGCTAAGTTTTCTTTATGTTTGTTGACAAATCGCCGCTTCTTAAGTTGTGCAAAATAGGGATCATTTTGCGAAATGCCTGGGCTCTGTGGCTTAAATTATTTTTCTCCGCTAAAGTGAGTTCTGCCATAGTACGGCTGAACTCCGTTACAAAAAACAGTGGGTCATAACCGAACCCATCCGCTCCTCGGCGTTGTCTCATGATCTTTCCTTCGACTGTTCCTTCGGTGAGGTATTCTTCCCTATTCGGAGTTGCCATAATCAAAGCACATCGAAAGCGAGCTGTTCTCTTTTCGTCTGGAATCGTTTCTAAAAGGTCCAGCAGTTTGTCATTGTTGCGTTCATCATCTTTTGGCTCCCCGGCAAAACGAGCAGAAAATACCCCAGGAGCGCCCTCAAGCGCGTCAACTTCCAAACCTGAGTCATCCGCCAGAGCAATTAAACCTGTTCTCTGGACAGCGGCTCTTGCTTTAATTGCAGCGTTCTCAGCAAAGGTTTCTCCATTTTCCTCTACGTCTTCCCAGTCAGGAATATCCCGCAGGGAAACAACTTCAATCCCTTCATCGGCAATCAGATCTTTCAATTCCCGCACTTTCCCCTGGTTTTGGGTGGCTAAGATTATTTTCATGAAGTCGTTTCCACCGCCGATTTCTGAACCTCCATAAGCGAACGGATTCCCTTTTCAGCGAGTTGCAAAAACACGTCGAGATCTGCGCGATCAAACGGAATTTCTTCAGCAGTTCCTTGAATCTCTACAAACTTTCCTGCACCGGTCATGACTACATTCATATCCACTTCTGCTTTGGAATCTTCTTCATAATCTAAGTCTAACACCGGGGTCCCTAGGACCTTGCCGACGGAGACAGCAGCTAAAGTATCCATGATCGGGTTAGCTCTGATCGATTTCTTTTCAAGTAAAAACTGTATAGCGTCAAGCATTGCCACATATGCTCCTGTTATAGATGCGGTTCGTGTCCCGCCATCAGCCTGCAGTACATCGCAATCCAGCCAAATTGTGCGCTCTCCTAATTTTTTCAAATCAACGACGGATCTTAAGGCTCGACCAATTAAGCGTTGGATCTCCATTGTTCGGCCGGTAAGTTTTCCCTTAGTCGCCTCGCGCTGTGTCCTAGTCTGAGTCGCCCGAGGAATCATAGCATATTCCGCAGTCACCCAACCTTTACCCGTCCCTTTTTGAAAAGGAGGTACTTTTTCTTCGATACTAGCCGTACACAGCACCCTTGTTTCTCCAATTTCGATGAGTACCGAACCTTCCGGTACATTTGTAAACTGTCGCGAAATTTTAATAGGGCGCAAAGTATCTGCGGCCCGACCATATGAACGTTGCATAATGAAATCCTAACCTTTCTAACACAATCATTTAACTAGTTTAGTTTACCAGAATGGCTAAAAAAATGCCAATTTTACACAGCCTAATTCCACACAAATTACTCACCTTATTGCTCTTGATTCCTTCCCCCAAATAAATCGATAGAGCGTGTGGGCATCGCCGCCTCTCCCACAATCCCAGCTATAGTATACAAGCGTGCAATTGGATCAAAGCGGAATTCCTTTAAAAGATGAAACCCTTTGATCTCACTTGTTCGCCGAATATGAATGCGCGGACCTGTACAAGGATACATCATTTGTCCGACTCGGATATGTTCATCGTCGGCGAAACAAATCGGCAAATCCGCCCTGATTAAGTCTAGGACACGTTCTTCCACCAAATCCAGATCAATGTCTGGTTTTTCAGGAAGTTCTAAGACAAAGCCATGTTTAATATCACTATGCACTTCAGGTTTTTCCAAACCCATTTCCTCTAAAATCATAGATGTAATATCTTCAGCGCTGTGGGCCATGCGCCGAAATTTTATGGAATCAAAAACAATATCCGCGATACTTTTAGGCTCTGGTCCAAATACGGTAGGTCGTGTAACGATGACTTCTTCCCCAACTCCTATTAAGACTTCTGCATTAGTCCCCAAGTGAGGGTATACAAGATCAAAATGCTCAACGACCACCCGGTGCCCACGGGCAACTGCTTTCTGAATTGCCTCGGCAATTTTCCAAGGCTGAGTGAAGGCAGACTCGAAACGAACATCTAAATGATAGGTGTGACAACGAAAATGCCCACGTTCTGCATCTTCCATTAAGGGTAGCGGCCGAATATTAATACCATCATCATCATTCGTCAGTTCAAGTCCTGGAAACATCCCACGGATAAGCAGGGACTTTCCTGCCCCAGCGTCCCCCACAAACCCAATTAGTTTGTCTTCCGGGCTTAGATAACGTTGCTGAATGTTTGTCCCTAAAAAAAGCAAGCGTTTTCTCCCCGCGGAGCAAAATAAACCGCTTGCATCAAATGTTCATGCACAAACATAGTCACTGCATTCCCTCCTTCTATTTGATTAAACTTTTGAAGCCTTCTAAAACTTCAGGCGGTTAATCATGAAAATGGCAAGCAAGAAAACCGGCTGATGAACCAGATAAATCCCCAAAGAATTCCGGCTCAACCATTGAACCCACTTAGGTACACGTTGAATCGGAACTCTTGTGGTCGATATTGTCTGCAGAGCGTAGAAGCGTCGATACGCCAAAATCCCTAATATGGTTACTGCGAGATAGGGGAAAAGTGGGTAATAATCAATGGTGCTGAAACCTTCATACATAAGGCCTAGGGGGATCAAAAGGTTTGTTTTAACCGCAAGGGTTTCAAACCAAAAACCTAAGCAAGCAATTAAACCAGCTAAGATCGTCAGGCTGCGAGATGACAGTTTCATGAACAACGGAGACAAGATCATCGCTACACCTAGAAAATGCAGAATTCCGAAACGGACATACTCCTCCTGCATAAATAGATACGTCACCGCAGTGATACCCATCCCATAGATCAGGACTTTAAAACCACGCCGAACAGGGAAACGGCTTAGGCCACTTGACAGTCCAGATAATCCAATAAAAAGGAGTGCGGACATCTTACCTATAGTAAACCAAAAAGGAGCTTGATAGTTAATGTTCACTCCGGCAAACTCCTTTAGGTCATAAGCAAAGTGAAAAAGAACCATCAAAACAATGGCCATAGCTCTGAGACTGTCAATCTCCTGATATCGTTGAGTTACAGATCTTCTCATCCCCGGGGACATAATTTGTCTTATCACTTCTTTCTATAATTAAAGCTCTAATTATTGACCGGTTACACTAATTTCTTTTGGCTGACTGACACACCATCTCCGAAAGGCAATACTGTCGTTGTAAAGTCCGGATTTTGGCAAAGTTCCTGCAAAAATTGACGCAGTCCCCCTACCATACGGTCATATTTAGGTGGGAATGTACTATCTGGAACCACCCAACCTCTGAAGAGCACATTGTCAACCACCAATACTCCTCCTGGGATAATTAAGGGGTAAATGAGATTTAAATAATCTAAGTATTCACCTTTAGCGGCATCAATAAAGACAAAATCAAACATCGAAGGCAGCTGGGGAAGAATTTTCCGGGCATCCCCATCTATAGTCGTGATATATTCTCTAAGTTCGGCACGTTCAAAGTACTGAATGGCTCTCGTCAAGCGATCCCTATTCAAGTCGATCGTCGTGACATGTCCCCCATTCTTTTCAACGGCACGAGTTAGCCAGATCGTAGAATATCCAATCGCAGTACCAATCTCTAAAACAGCTCGAGCCCTGCTCATCGTTATCATCAAGTTAAGAAAGTTACCCACCATCGGTGTCACTACTGGAATAGTTTCCTGAAGAGCCTGTTCTTCTATCTCCTTCAACAAAGGGTCTCTTTCTCCCAGCAGTGTTTCAAGATAGCGTTCCATTTCAAAGGGGTAAAACAAACCAATCGCCCTTTCATCAATATACATTATCTCCACTTTACCATAAAACTAGATCAAACGCACTTAAAGAAGCCTTATGTCCATCCCTTGCTACCTCTACTAAGCTCCGAATTGAATGTGACATGGGGACGGCTCTATTTAATACCTTAACAAACTTCGTGAAAGCCATTAGCCCCAATAATCTCACATCGGACGGTGCACATGAAATGTGCCGTCACCCAGCACTCCTCGTCGTCTTCATCGTCTCCCGACC
Organism: Desulfosporosinus paludis; assembly: GCF_045689965.1. Taxonomy (NCBI): domain Bacteria; kingdom Bacillati; phylum Bacillota; class Clostridia; order Eubacteriales; family Desulfitobacteriaceae; genus Desulfosporosinus; species Desulfosporosinus paludis. The sequence continues at coordinate 3,411,047 of NZ_CP144211.1, read as the reverse complement.
TCAAAGCCGAGACGCAGTGTGACACGAGCGCGACGTCTTTACGCAAGCAGCTCAGCAAACTTCCGTTCAAGCGACCGACCCCAGATACGGGGCGGTGAACACGGTCCCTTCTCGCCATCCTTGGCTTCAGGGACACTCGGCCATCCCTGGCCAGCGGATGTTCACCGCCGCCATAGCGCCATGGATGGCGCTTATGGCGGGAACCCCGCTCCTCAAAGCTGGGAGCTTGAACGGTTAGTTTGCTCTGCGAACGTATGACCGAGCGCTGTGTCACACAAGTCTCACACAAGTCTCTGCCTTGCCAAATTCACTAACTCTGCGTCAACACTGATACCTACACCACGTTGAATTATATCGAGTGCTTCGCCGGCTGACATTGCACGGCGATATGGGCGATCCTCTGTCAGCGCGGCAAACATATCTGCGATGGTCATAAGTCGTGCTCCCACATCGACATCTTTTCCTGTCAAGGCAAAGGGATAACCCCTGCCGTCAAGGCGTTCATGGTGATGGGCAGCCCATTCAACCATCTGAGTCGGAAAACCGGCTTCCGTCAGTAAGCGATGAGTATAATATGTATGTGTTCGGATAACTTCTACTTCGGAAGCATCCAGAGGCCCTTGCTTATCCAAAATCTTTTTGGGTATGGATAGTTTTCCTAAATCATGCAGTAAACCCGCTACGTAGATTTCGTGCCGCTGCTTCTCATCCCAGCCTAATCCGCTAGCTAAATGTTCCACGGTTTCAGCGACTGAGCGCGAATGCCGGGCCGTAAACTGACTCTTTTGGTCGATCAAATCCGCAAAGGTCGCCGCTAACTCATCGGTGAATCCTGTTTCAAGTTCTCTGACCGAGGGCAAATGCCACTTTCCGAATAAAAGTTCTAAAGCAATCTGCAGCAAATCCGACTGCTCAATATCCAACCAAAACGCTTCTTTCTCGGCTACCTGCTCAAATGCTACTGTTACTTCAGGATAAAATAAGATTCCATTTTCCCTGGTTATCCATTGCAGCATTTCGTCTCGTTCTTGACGAGTGTGCCGTCTGCGAGGCAAGCGCAAATCCACCTGATCCGCTAATGATAAGATCCTGGCCATCAAAGGAACTTCATCCGCCGGCACCCGCAATGCGCTACGGGTAGGCGACGGCGTTTCATGATGATATTTGATCGCAGGGGCAAGAATGGCCCCCGACGGAAACCTTTCAACGATGGCTGAACCAACAAGACAATGTTTATTTAGAATCTTTGAATTACCGTAATGAGTTCTAAAACAGCCAAGCGCTCCGATATCATGCAGCAGCCCGGCCAGGGTTAGATGCACTAAATCTTTTTTATTGAGTCCAAGGTTTCGTCCCAAACGCATAGCAATATAGGCCACTCGCTCTCCATGCCGCTGGCCAAGTGCGACCTGAAGCCCACGTTCAATCTCTTCATCCACCAGACTGAGATCAAGTGCACGAGAAAAACTCCACATTCTCCGGATGTAGAAAGCATCCTCAGGCAATTTTTCCACCAATTTAATTAACTCCTTGCTCTTTTAGAATATGGTAAGGGGACGGTCCTCAACGCCGTCCCCTACCCACTCTCGTATACTTCCCTATTCTCTCAGTCCCATCTGGGCGAGTGACGTTGCCGAATTAGCAACATCTTCGGAGGCCGCTCCTATTTGACCTGCTGTCAAGGCCAAGGCGTCGATCTGCTGAGCGATTCCTTGTACTTGTTGAATGCTGGAATTTATGGCCGACATGATCTCGCCGAAACGATTTACCACTTCTCCCGCTTCCACTGCTGCGCTCTGCATAGCATCCGTTGTTTGGATAATTGACTGGTTCACGGCAACCGTATTTTGTTTTGTAATGGCAATGAGGGAACTGATTTCTCGGACAGACTGTTCCGAATGTGTAGCAAGCTTCTTGACCTCTTCGGCAACTACTCCGAAGCCCCGACCGCTATCACCGGCCCGCGCAGCTTCAATGGCGGCATTTAAAGCCAGTAAGTTCGTTTGAGAAGCAATTTCCTTAATCACATCCGTAACAGAGGCAATTCGTGCAGAGCTTTGATCTAACTCGTTCATTTTTTCCTGCATTTCAGAGGTCATACCTGCCAGACGTAAAATAGTTTCTGAAATCATTTGTATTTTACGTGCGCCCTCTTGAGCTAAGGCATCCACTTGACGAGAAAATTCTGCCGCCTCAGAAGCGTTATTGGAGATTTGAGTGGTCGCTTCGTTCATTTCTGCGGCTGAAGCTGCAGTTTCCTCGGAAGTTGCCGCCAAGGCTTGGCTAGCCTCATTAACTCTCCGCTGCAGACTATCGATCTCAAAAAGAGCTTTCTCCAATTCTGCCTTCTTGTCAATCTCATTCATATATGATTGAATATAACTTGCCATAACGACTTGCTGGTCAAAACTCAAGATTCTTTTAAAAGCAAGAGCGGATCGAACGGCCTGATCGGTTTTCTTTCGAAAATACTTAAAGATTCGAGGGATAATTTCATCGCACAATAGCTGATTAGCACTCAAATAATAAAAGGGTGGTAAATTTATCCGATGATGAACTTCGCCGATGATCACCCGCCACTGCATAAACTCCTCGTCAATTTTTTCCGGACATAATGATAATAAGTATTTTTTCATGGTGATTTTCAGCTTTTCTACGGATGAGAATTGGTCAATAATAGCTTTAAGTCCCGGAAGGGTTATAACATGAGCATAGAAATTGCCAACGATCTCATCGACATCCTTCTCTATAACCAGTCGAACCTCTCTTAGGAGTGCCAACTGTTCAGGATCAATTTTCAACAATTGGATCGATTCATTTAAATCAAACTGGTGTAGATGTATCAACAAGATCATCCCTTTCTTTAAATGAGACACAATACAAGCCGAAATTTAAAATAATTCTATATAAACATGACGATTCTATAATCAATCGTCAAAATCCTGCCTCCATTAGAGAATTCCAAGATATTTCTCATAAACAAAAGAGAGCCATTGGGCTCCCTTTCGCTTAGCTGACCTTATTTCTTATCATGTACGTTATTTAGCATTTATTAAGTATTGTGTGAAGACTACCATGTAAGGCCCACTTTTACAGAAATGGACTTCATCCGGCACGTCGGACTTCAGGACGAGAAACGACACGGGAAATAGGTTCACATTCGGTGATCAGCGGTTCTACCGATCCATCAGACATGACCTCGTAAATTTTGACTTCTCCGCCCCCCTTGGTCCATTCATGACAACAGTCTCGACAATAATAACGTTCGCGGCCGATTCGGCCTACCTCACGTGCGCCACAAAAAGGGCAACTATTCATGCTCCAGCAACTCCTATCAAGGATTTCCAGTATTATCTTATTATATCGTAAAATCCTTATTTGTTCCTTAAGAATTTGTGAAGCTTTTGTGACCTTTTGAGGTTAATCCTTTCTATATTGGGCTTTCCCGCTTTCATAAAGATTTACGCCTTTATGATCAATGATTACGATGACTGGAAAGTCTTTTACGACTAAACGTCTGACTGCTTCTGGTCCCAGCTCAGGGTAAGCAATCATTTCGGCTGAGACGATACGTTTTGCTATGAGGGCGCCTGCCCCGCCAATTGCCCCGAAATAAACGGCACCGTGTTCTTTCATAGCTTCTATGACATCTGTACTACGCAGCCCCTTGCCAATCATCCCTGTTAACCCTTGGGCAATTAATTTGGGAGAATAAGCATCCATCCGACCACTTGTTGTTGGTCCAGCCGACCCGATCACTTGTCCTTCTTTGGCGGGTGTCGGTCCGACGAAATAAATGATTTGATCTTTCACCTCAAAGGGCAGTTCCTGGCCTTGCTCCAGAGCTTCGATCATTTTCTTATGAGCGGCATCCCGCCCTGTGTAAATCACACCACTGATCAAGACGTTATCTCCTGCTTGTAATTCCTTGAGTTTTTCCTGAGTCAGGGGAGTTTCAAGGTGTTTTGCTTCACTCATTTGCTCTCCCTCCCATGCAAAGTGATTTCCTTATGGCGCGTAGCGTGACAGCCTATATTCACAGCAACAGGCATGCCTGCAATATGCGTAGGATATACTTCTAAGTTAACAGCTAAGGCAGTCGTTACTCCGCCAAACCCTTGGGGACCTATGCCTAAACGATTAATACGCTTAAGCAATTCTTCTTCGATCTTCGCTAGACGCTCTTCCTGATTATGTTTCCCCACTTCCCGCAGTAAGGCTTTCTTGGCCAAAAAAGTCGCTTTTTCCATTGTCCCGCCTACCCCTACTCCAACAATAATCGGAGGGCAAGGGTTTCCGCCCGCTCGATCGACGGTATCTACAACAAATTGCATAGCACCTTCTAGCCCTTCAGACGGCTTACACATCTTTAACCCACCCATATTTTCACTTCCAAAGCCTTTAGGAGCAACGACAAGGCGCAGAGTATCTCCGGACACGATATCATAATGGATGATTGCTGGTGTGTTATCCCCGGTATTTACGCGATCAAAAGGATCTTTAACGACAGACTTACGCAAAAATCCCTTTTCATATCCCTGACGAACTCCTTCGTTAATCGCCTCAGTAAGCCCTCCGCCGACCACGTGCAGGTCCTGACCGATTTCAACAAAGAATACTGCCATCCCAGTATCTTGACACATAGGAACCCGTTCGTCATGAGCAATTTCAGCATTTTCTATAAGACGTTCCAACACTTCCCGACCTAAAGGAGAAGCTTCATCTTTAAGTGCTTTTTGAAAACCTGTCATAATGTCCGAGCCCAAGTCATAGTTTGCTTTCATACAAAGTTCTTGGACAGCTGAAACAATGTCATCGACGTGTATTTCCTTCATTCTGTCTGCCCCCTAATTGCAGATTCTATTTTTTAGAATATTTAGCATAATGTGACTATTCCTAAATCTATTGTTAATATTACTTCTGAATCTTACCTAAGGTAATCCTAAAATTCAACTTGTATCTGTTGCAACAGCTAGATGCGTAATAAATTTACGAATTTGTTTTCGCGTAAGCAATCGGCGAATACGGGCCTGAACCAGTACTGTTTACCGCCTGTACTTTGTAATAATAGGTAGTATCTGCCCAAAGACCGGTATTATTATAACTGGTAGTAGTCACCGTCGCAATATGAGTATACGTTCCGGTGGACGAAGTTGCCCCGTAAATATAGTAAGAAGTTGCTCCGCTTACCGAATCCCAAGTAAGGTTTATTTGACTGGAACTAACGGTCGATGCTGTAAGGTATATAGGTGCGGATAGCGTGTTCGATACATCTGATGCTCCATTCAGAGTGGTTAAAGTACTATCTGGTACAACAACAGTTCCCCCAAAAATAACTTCTTTCTTGATATTGCCCATTATGCTTCCGAAATAATCGATTGTTGACTGTTCTACAGGATTGCTTACTAAGAAAAGCGGGGAATTTGTCACTGAAGCCAACGCCGAACCGGACAAAGCGTCGGCAAAGTTTTCACCAGTGGAAATATAGCATGTACTAAAATCAAGATCATTAGCAAATTCTTTTATTACACTAATGTTTGTTTCATATTTATCGGTTCCGCTAAGTCGCTTGGGAGATGGAAGCTGATTAAAGACACTGTCACTTATTACGCCTGTCCCACCTACAACATAGGAGCTTTGAATACTTTTTAAATATGTTTTTACACTGCTGGGGAGAGTGTCCTTAGGAGTTAGAAGGATTGGCATTTGCTTCATGGCAGCAATAGAGGCTATTGACAAGGCATCAGAAAAACTTTCGCCGCTGGCAACAACTGCTTGGTTAACTTGTCCCATCGCTTGAGCAATTTTAACGGATGTTTCATAGCTGTCATTTCCCGCGATTCTCGTCACTTCTATTCCCATGTTTTTGATGGTTTGCTCAACATCAGAGGAAATAACACCTACTCCGCCTACAATAAAGACCTCTTTCACTTTTAAACGCGAGAGCTGAGCCTTCGTTTGATCGTTCAAGGTATCCATCTCTGTTAGCAATAACGGTGCATTATATTTTTGAGCAAGCGGGGCACTGCATAAAGCGTCAGAAAAATTCTCCCCACTTACAATAATGGCATAGTAAGACGTATTCCATTCTTTAGCCACCTCTGCAGAGGTACCATACATGTCTACTCCAGCCAATCGTTCTGAAGGGATTTGGGAAGTATTAGATGTGGGAGTGTTGTCCGACCCAGTAGTCGCTGCATTAACTATTGACGAAAAAGAGCTTAATCCAGAACTGCCCACGGCTTGAATTTCGTAGTAATACGTGGTATTTAGCGCCAGGCTGGAATCCGTATAATATGGAGTTGTAACTGTAGCAATATTAGAATAAGTATCTGAAGGTGAGGTTGATCTGTAAACGTAATAGGACGTTGCATTACTTACAGGACTCCAGGTCAGATAGATCTGATTGTTGCTGACAGCCGTCGCTGTGACGTTTGTCGGTGCTGGCATAACATCGTTCGTAATAGTCGTCGTCGCACTTACTATGGTAGAATCCGAGCTTGTCCCGGTACTGCCCACTGCCACTACTTTGTAATAATAAGCAATGTTCGGTGATAAGCCGGAATCTGTAATACTGGTAGTTGTCGGCACACCAATAATGCTGTAGCTTCCGGAATACGAGGTCGCCCTGTAGACATTATAATAAGTTGCACTACTTACAGGATCCCAGCTTAAGTATATTTGACTGCTGCTTGCAGTCGTAGCTGTAACATTGACCGGGGCCGGCAAAGCGCCGTTCGAAGTAGTCGTTGTTGCATAAACTATCGCAGAATCTGGGCTCGACCCGGTATTTCCTACAGCCTCAACTTTATAATAATAAGTAGTATTCGCTGACACGGTCGAATCCGTATAATTTGCAGTTGTCGGCACACCCACAATAGTATACGTTCCAGTTAGTGAGGTGGACCGGTAGACAGAATAGTAAGTTGCATAACTGACTGGGTACCAGTTCAGGTACACTTGGTTGCTGCTGATAACCGTAGCTGTAAAATTTGTCGGAGCTGACATAGCACTGCTGGAAATAGTCGTTGTCGCATTAACTATGGCCGAATCAGAGCTTGTTCCGGCGCTGCCCACAGCCTGTAATTTATAATAGTAAGTAGTGTTTGCTGTCACACTGGAATCTGTATAATTAGTCGTTGTCGGTACACCTACAATGGAATAAGTTCCATACGGCGATGTTGACCTGTAGACATAATAGTAGGTCGCGTAACTTACAGAATCCCAAGTCAGGTAGATCTGATTGATGCTTGCAACTGTAGCCGTAACATCCGTTGGTGCTGAAGGAATACTGTTGGAAGCGGTTGTTGTCGCATAGACTATAGAAGAATCCGGACTTGTTCCGGCGCTGTTTACAGCTAGTACTTTGTAATAGTAAATGGTATTCTGGGGCACATTGGAATCTGTATAATTTGTCGTTGTCGGCACGGCAATACTGGTGAAAGGTCCAGATGGAGAGGTTGCTCTGTAGACATAATAATACGTTGCATAACTTACAGGGTTCCAGCTCAGGTAGATCTGGTTGCTGCCTGATACCGTAGCTGCTAGATTTGTCGGCGCTGATGGGAGTCCTCCAGTCGAATTAGTCGTTGTCGCATAAGCTATAGAAGAATATGAGCTTACACCGCCACTACTCACGGCCTGTACTTTGTAATAATAAGTAGTATTCAGTGATAAGCCAGTATCGGTATAACTTGTGGTTGTTGGCATTCCGACAACGGAATAAGTTCCGGATGCCGAAGTCGCTCTATAGACATAATAGGAGGTTGCATAACTTACAGAATTCCAAGTCAGGTAGATCTGACTGCTGCCTGCAACCGTAGCCGTGAGATTTGCTGGAGCCGACAGAGTACTGCCAGAACTAGTAGTTACTGCATAAACTATAACCGAATCTGCGCTCACTCCAAGACTGTTTGCAGCCAGAACTTTGTAATAAAAGGCAGTGCCCGGTGACAAACTGGAATCAGTATAGCTAGAGGTAGAGGTAGTTGGCGTAGCAATAATGGAATAATTTCCTGATGGCGAGGTAGCCCTATAAATATAGTAGCCGGTAGCGTCACTTACAGGGTTCCAGGTCAAGTATATTTGGGTGCTGCTGACCGCTGAAGCTGTAAGATTCGTTGGCGCTGATGGAGTTGTCAACGCTAAACTGCTTTTCGGAAATATTACAGTTGACATCAATAAGCAAAGTACTATGATCATTAATTTGAGATTATGCCTTTTCATTAATTTGCCCCCTTAATTTTAAAGTAATTTTGATCATCCCCTCTAGATCAGCTTATCACTAGCTTGTGTCTCTTTTCCTTATTCCAAAGTTTAATGTCACCTGCTTATTCAATTATGTATATAGGAAGAACTTCCGTGAAAGTCAGTCAAAACAATAACCTATTACTTATCACAGATTTTATCTAAATTGAGATAGCTTAATGCCACAATTTAAACAAACATTGGATGTATTATTCTTGTTCCAATGTGCATAATCCTTCCTAGTTTAAGTAACATTTTTAATTTAAAGTGATTTCCCCGCGCAAACAGAACAAGGCTAGAACTAATACTTCTAGCCTCATTTTAAATCGTTGGACTGTATACTCCTTTAGAAAGCCTCAAACACGTCCCAACAACTTTCTAAAAGATCCAGAAAAACGGTAACTCCTAACAAATCGGCACTTCCACCCGGGCTGATTTTGCGTCGACAAAAGTCCTCTTCCATTTGATCAATCGCTTGCAGCCCTGCAGCCGTTCTTACGCCTCCTACGGAAATGATCCGTTTAGCCCTTCCCTGAACTTCTTTCAAAGTCTCGTAGGAGTGTCGATGTAAAATCGTTGTATCCTCGCAAAACTGCATAATGGCTAATAAGGTTTGCACTAACCTCAAATTTTTGCTTAGCTCAAGATTTTCTTTATAGAATCTCAAAGACATGTCAAAAACCGTGGGAAATCCTCTTTCGGCCTCCCCGGATCCCTTCAATCTTATGGCTTAAAAAGAGTCTTTCACCGTGGGTCAGCGAAGAAGCAGAGGTGTTTTCCAACTCTCGAACTCTTGAATGTAATTCCTTTTCCACTAAACCCTCGGTCATCTGCTGAATTATTCTCTGCAGTGATGAGAAGGGAACGCCCGAGTGAAAAGCTTTCCCTCCGGCGGCACAGCAAATTCCTAATGAAAAAAGTGTTCCCTTATGAGTATTGATTCCTGAAGTTTTATGAAACATTTGTTGCTCACCCAATTGTCCGATCTGCCTAATTTGCTCGAAGATTTCCTTAGGGCTATTGGAAGAAAGCCCTGCCTCAGCGCAATGAAGCAAAGGGCCAATCAGAGCGGCGGCACTATCTAAAAAGGTGAAGTAATCCATATCACTATGTGCTCCGCTGGACCTTCTTGAAACCAGCCCGGGCGATGGATTACAGGAAGCTTCATAGAGGATTGCTTGTACTGCCAGACTTGCTATGTTGATTGCTTGATCACCGATACCGCCGTGTCTTCCCACGCTCACTTCTGATTTCTCCATTTCATTACAATGGTTTCCCTATTTCCTCAGATTTCACTCAGAGTCCCTAGGTTCCTATATTCCCTGAATTTACTTTCAATATAGTCGATAACCTCACGCTCACTATGTCGTCTTGCTCTTACGCAATGCTGAGCATAGTCCTCACAAAGATAGCATTTTCTTCTGAAAAACCCAAGCTCCAGCCTGCTTATGCCTTTACCCAGGCTATCATAAACATCCACATCTAAACATCGTCCAAGAACATGTTCTTCCTCCAGGTTAATCGCGGCTCTCTTTAAAGCTATAACATCTTCCGCTACTGCAGCCATAAAAACCGGACCCTCCGCCCCTTGCTGCAAAGACTTAAAACATATTTTTTCCCCGAATATCTTATAGATCAAAGCACTCATATCTTGAATAATCTTCAGTGTCAGATCATTCATTTTCTTTAGCCCAGGGTAGTTAACTCTCATAACTAACAATGGGGTGTTATAGTGTTCTATGAGTTTTTTTATACGATTAACACGTGCTTCCCTGGAAGCGAGCAGTTCATCGGCTGTATATTCCCTCATTACTTATTGCAGAGAGGAACTGCTATTTAACCTCTCCACGATCTCCTTTCCAAGGTTTGACCTAAGAAATTTCAAAGTTGCCTCAGGCAGAAGTTTATCCAAATGACCATGTTGAGCCTGAATATCCTTTTGTTTTAAAAGCTCACGAATCCTTGAAGCGCTAATAGGAGCATCCTGCCATAACCTCCTCTTCACTTCATATAATTTCACTCCATAGTTCGGAAGAACGCTTTTTAGGGCCTCATTGTACGCCTTGGTAACTCGGCAATAAGGCTCTTCCCCTACGTATCTCTTAGTGATATTCAAGCGCCTACAAAAGTACTTACCGAAAATTGAAGCATCCAGCTCTGTATAAGCTCTGAGCCGTTCCCCTTCTTCTTTCAGAAAGTAAGAAGGAAACGTAGCGGAGGATATCATATATTCTCCACTAGGTAAAACCTTAACATTTTTCAAATGTCCTGTTCCCTTGACTGCCATTTCATACCTGGCCTCGAAAGGGAATAAAGACTGATCTTCTTCAACAATAAAAACAAGCACCTCGTCATTATTCTTAGCTGCTTCCTCGATTAAATATTGATGTCCCAGGGTGAAGGGATTACAATTCATGACCAAAGCAGCCTTTTCACCTTCCCCAATATTATAATTCTTTTTCATTTTTTCTAAGGTACTATCGATATCGTAAAGGCCATTTTCCAGAAGTGTTACATCTGGGGTGCTATGAATCAGTTTAAAATTAAAGGCGGCAAAAACACGAATATTAGAAGGTTTCGTAAAGATAAAGCTATGGTATATACCTTGACTAAAGAGCTTATCGATCAACGCGGAAATCAAGAGGGAGGTTATTCCTTCACCCCTTTGCTCCTTAGCCACCGCAAAGCATTTTAAGACATTCTTAGCTTTTGAACAAGTAGCAATAATGGAGGATAACGATCCATTCCTTACAACAACCGTGTAATCTACATCACGATCTAAAATTAAATCATACCCCTGGAGAAAGGCTTCAACTTCCTGTCGTTCCAATGGATCATTTAAGTTAACCCATTCCGGGCTTTGTTCATACATCGTGGTTTTCTCTCCTTAAGGAACCTTCCTTACGACGTCTATAACAGTACCATCCCGATATTCCACAACAGCTACAATCTTCTCTGAAGTTTGAATTGGTTTTGGCGTTCCGGTGATTCTCTCCGCCAAAGTTTTCAGATCATTGATAGTTACCAGAGGAAGCTTTGTTTTACTCAGCTTTTCGATTAGATCTTCTCTTTTCGGATTGACAGCGATTCCCCGTTCCGTCACGACAACATCAATGCTTTCCCCAGGTGTTGTCACTGTCATAACCTGATCCTTGATAATCGGGAGCCGAGCCTTCATCAGATTCGTTACAACAATAGCAAGTTTAGCACCGGCCGCCGTATCGCTATGTCCTCCGGAACCACCCATGATCACTCCATTTGAGCCTGTCGTAACATTAACATTAAAGTCAAGATCAATTTCTGTAGCCCCCAGAATCATGATATCTAGGTTGTTAACGACCGCTCCTTTAGTATGAGGATTCCCATACATGGAAGCGGACATAAATTGGTGCCTAACATCATTCCTATAGGACTCAATCGCTTTCAAATCAAAGCATTGAACATCAAAGAGGGTTCTAAACAATCCCTCTTCTAACATTTCCACAAGATATCCTGTAATTCCACCCGCCGCGAAGCTTCCGACCACACGATCCTGACGCATGATCGTCGTCAGCTCTGCGGCGACTGCCAGAGAAGTTCCTCCTGCTCCTGTCTGAAAAGACATTCCATCTTTCACTAAACCGGAAGCTTTCATCACTTCGGCCGCCATTTTAGCGATTCTCAAGGCTACAGGGTCCTTGGTGATTTTGGTGGTCCCGGAAATAATCCCCTCAGGATCTCCAATGGATTCAACCTGAACCACACAATCGACATAAATCTGGCTTATTTCAATCGGACAAGCCGGATAGCTCACTAAATTGTCTGTAACAGCGACCGTTTTTGCAGCGTACTCCGCATCTGAAACGGCATACCCTAAGGTTCCGCAAGCAGACTTACCATGAACACCATTAATATTGCCGTAGGTATCTGCAGTTGGAGCCGCTAGAAAAGCCACATCAATGTTCAGATCTCCGCTTTCAAGGGCTCTCGCTCGCCCTCCATGAGTCTGCATCACGGCAGGTTTTTTTAATTTGCCCTGCGATATCGCTTCAGCAACAGGTCCTGATATGTAGTTTGCCACGAGTCCGGTTACCACTTGATTTTCCATATGTTTAACGAGAGGTTCATGAATTGGAAAAATGGAACTGGCAGCAACGGTCAAATCCTTAATCCCCCGCTTGGCTAGTGCTTCCATAACCATATTCAGAACATAATCTCCGTTTCTCAAATGATGATGAAAGGAGATCGTCATGCCATCCCTTATCTTGAGTTTATCTAAAGCTTCTTCCAAACCTTTCATAACCTTTTGCTCATTAGGAAACACACTCGTCAAGGCAACGGCTTTTCTTGTCTTCAACCTGCTGTCACTGGACGCGCCTAGGAAAGGCTTAACCTCTCCATACCCGTCGATATAGTCGGGAAGCTCTCGTCCTAAAATCGTTTTAATGGTCTTTGGCTCACTGCCCGCGTTTGTCGATCTAAGCGTTTTCATTGTTCTCCTTTCTCTAAAGAAAACTCGGCGATAAGTCCTAGCCTTTGGCCAAGCTCCATCGTTGTTATTGCTCTATTGATGACAGGAGCATCAACCATTTTACCATCTAAAGAGAATACGCCTTTGCCTTCTTTCGCTGCTTCCTTCTGAGCAGCCAGAACCCTCAAGGCATACTTCAACTCTGCTTCAGTCGGTGCAAATACTGAGTGAATAACATCAATCTGTCTTGGATTAATCGCGGCTTTTCCTGTTAATCCCAGGCTTTTTGCCTTAGCCGTATCCATTGTTAGTCCCTCAACATCATTCGTATCTGTAAATGGGGTATCAATAGCATCTACCTTCAAGGCCTTACAAACTGTCGCTACCCTATTACGTGCATAAAAGATTTCCTCGCCCTCTTTTGTTCTTTTGATTCCCAGATCCGAGGTTAAATCTTCCCCTCCCAATAAAACCCCTACAACTCGTTGTGAGGCCTTAATTATAGAGGAAACATTTTCGAGTCCGAGGGCAGTTTCTACTAAAGCAATAAGCTTAATGCTTCCTGCCACAAAACCTTTCTCTTGTTCAATAGCGGCCAACATATTATCAACAAGCTTTATTTGCTCTTCTTCCGCTTTAGGGATCAACAAAGCATCTGGATTAACTCTGGCAATGACATCGACATCCGCAGCCCCAAGTTCCGTATCCAGGGGATTGACCCTTACCACCACTTCAACCTGGGAGTAATCTATGTTTTTTATGGCTTCTCTTACTAGAATTCTGGCGCTGTCCTTTTCAGTAAGACTAACCGCATCTTCCAAATCCAAAATAATTGAATCTGCTCCGAGAATCGCTGCATCTTGAAGCATACCCGGATTATTGCCGGGCATAAACAGCATTGATCTTCTAAGTTTCTGCATTTAATTCACCTCGGCTAGTTGTTGTAGGTATCGACTAAAGTGCTCGTTTAAGAGCTGTCTCTACCCTAGCGCTAATCGTATAATTCAAGGCTCCCTTATCTTGAGCCTTAATTGTGATCCCCACAATTCCCATTTCCTGCACCTTATTTAAGATTACTTGCCTTATTTCATCCCCAAACTGCTGCATGACGATGCTTTCGAGCTCAAGCTCGACACTTTCCGAATCATTGGGCATCACCATGATAAGAATATCATTGGATTCAAGGGTACCCGCTTTAGCAATTTTTGTTATAACCATTGAACTCACCTTCATTTTATCTATGTAATAAATGCTTATTCCTGATAAGCTTTTTTAGCCAACGGGCAATAATTACAGAAGGTCACAACCCTCAATGCAGCAGCCAATTGCTCCATTAAACTGAGGTTCCTGGGGTATCACAATCTGCTTGCCGGTGCCCTCTTCCAAAAGCTTAGTGACGGCATGATTGTGGGCCACACCTCCAGTAAAGACTAGCACCTCTCCGGCAAAAGAGCGCAGAAGCGGCAATATTCGCTTTACGATGGTTGCGTTAACTCCAGCAGCAAGTTCTGTTAAAGGAAAACCCTCAACAATCTTACCGATAAGTTCACTTTCTCCGAATACTGCACAGGTAGAATTCAACTCTACAGGAGCATCCGAATATTGCCCGAGTTCCTCGAGGGAGACATCGAGAATATGGGCCATATTCTCCAAATAACGCCCGGATGATGCTGCGCACTTATCATTTGTTAAAAAATCGATCATTTTACCCTTACGAACTTGAATAATTTTACTGTCCTGTCCTCCTAAATCAACTAAGGTAAAATCTTTAAGCCCCGTTTGATACATCGCTCCCAGAACATGAGCCTTAAGTTCCGGAATAGCTTCACCTCCGGCAAGTTCCAGGGTATTCCTTCCATAACCGGTCGATACAAGAGCATCAACTTCGGGCAGCCCCATCGCTGCAAAATCCACAACGAGTTTTTCTCCTTGCTTACGTCCATACTCTCGGTAAAAACGGATCGTATCCAAGCTTTCCAAACGCAAGATCTTTAACTGATCCCCTCCACATAAGGACTGAATGAGGGCGATCTTCACACTACGACTCCCCAAATCAATTCCACAAATAGTTTGCATAGACATGTTTGTCGCGATCACACGACGAGCGCACGGCTGAACAAGTGTCTCGCGACTCTCCTTACTCTTTCAGCATACTTAAAAATGACTCTATCCTCATTTTGCTCCGCGCATCCAAGCCTGTTGGATTTTCTCCTTCTAACGTCAGAATCGGATAATCCAGCTTTTTTCGAATAATTAAATCCTCGATCTGACGATAACAAAAGCTTTGTGTATAGTGGATGATTCCGTCCAATTGACGTCGCTCCGCTTCACAAGCAATATCCTCAAGTCTGAAAAAGACTTGATAAGGGTAGGTATATAATCGATACTGTTCAATAACATCACTCGTCTGAAAAGGCATGGAAAACTGTCTTTGTACTTCATTAAAGACGACTCGAGCCCCATGAGTTTCCACAAAATCGTATAACTCCGGGAAAATCGGCGGGACCCCAATAAACCCCAAACGAATTTCCCGTGCTTTTTTTCGTGATTGGGAACGATTGATTTCAGACAAAGGCTCTCTCTGGTGAACTTTTTGAATGAATTCTTCCATCTCCCGAGTAAAGCCTTCCGGATCACCGTTGAAATCCGAACAGGAGACTTGGTAGAGGTGATTTTCAAAACCACTTACCCTATTCTCTTCCCAGGTCAGGCGGTCAATCTCCCAAGCCAAGGCACGAACTTGGTCAAGACGTTTTTTTTGCTGATTCACACCTTCCCAAGTCGCTCCTAAAGCTGTGATTAGCTTATCCATTTGCAGACGAAGCATGTCAGGATCACGATCATAAGGAAAGGCAAAAGGGATAATCTGGATACCCTCAACCTCCCAAGTCTCCATCAAAGCATGCGTATTGCTGCAATCTCCTTGGGTGACAGCTACAATTTGCTGAATTTCAGGGTTATGCAGGGCCGTGGAATACAATCCCTTAATCCAACCACATACATTCCTGGGAAAACCGGCAAGTTCGGCATCTTCCACTGAGCTCATGGCTTGGGGATTCGTAATGAAAATGTTGTTTAAATCTATGGGGATCTCCCCCGCTGCATAAATAACTTCAACAGGTATCGTTGTTGTTAAACCAATTTTGCCCATAATGACTATCTTCTCCTTACTCACCTTGTATAAGACTTACGCCTTTATATTGTAACGGTTCCAGATAAAAAAGTTAAGTCAAAGGCGAGGAAAGGCTAGAAGGAACGGGGTACTTTACTAGTACCCCTTACCCCTAGTGTGACGCGGATCTTCTTAAGACCGCTAACGTCCTGTTCATTTCATTATGAACGATCATGTACCCTTCATCGACGCCCATTCCTGGTTTGGCGAGCATTTGATCTGGGCGAGACGCCAGGGAAACATGAACAGCAGTTCGTCCACCGGCATCCGTTTCGTTGCACGAGCCGCCGACATAAGCTCCCACACCATATTTCTTGGCATAGATAACTGCTTCAATGGTATTTTGAATTCCACCCAAATCCGGTGTCTTGATTTGCACCATATCTGCGGCTTGAGCATCTACAAACCTTACGATATCTTCATAGGTGTTGCACCACTCATCGGCCACAATTTCCACCTTTACACCGCGTTCTTTTAAGGCTACTCGCAAAGCCTTTAATTGAGCAATTTGCCCTTCAACACTTCCAGCATCCATCGGGCCTTCAATTCTCAAATGCAGAGGTGCAGCGGCTTTTTCCAGCTCCACGAAATACTCGACCATTCGCTGTGTATCATCCTTAAAAGCGATCCCGATCGTTCCATAAACATCAATATGAAGGACTGGGCGATAATCCTCTCCTCCAAGGGTAAGAATTCGGTTCCTTAGCCAGGTTACATAGTCTAAGAGCAGTTTGCCATTTGCGCCCAGTTTCTTTTCGACGTTATTAATTAAAGCATGAGGCAAGACCCCGGCGCGTTTGATGATCGCTTTATCGGCATTATCATAGCGGTCATCCCCAGTTTGAGTAAAGATCGGAACAGGCTCCAGAATCATCGGCAGTTCATATTCTTCCAGAATCACTTCGGTCATGGTCTTTTTCTTAGCTTTGGCCACTGCATCCAAGATAGCTTGGCTGACTCCGTATCGAATGGCCGTGTGATAACGTTCCCCATTAGGGCGCTTTGAAGTCTCCACCGAGCCCACTAATTGACGGAAAGAATTCAGTTCTTTTCCAACTAGTTTAGAGGCGATCTCCTCCAGAATAATGGGAATAAAATCTTCCGCCAAAAAGAGCGGATCACGGCCGCCGGCTCCTGAATATTGCACGGCAGCGCAATCTCCTGAAGCCACTTGTCCATCTTCTAAGATCAGCAGGACAGAGATAGACTCTCCACGCTGTCTGACTGCCTTAAAACCTGAGGTCATAGGCTCTCCGGTATAAGCAAAACCGTCATGGCCTGCTCCTGCTTTAATCGCTCGTTGATCGTCAAAATAAAATCCCGTAAGACCCGGTGAAGCTATAACATCAACAATTTTCATCAAAAATACCTCCTCGTCATTAACTCCTTGGCCGCCCAACAAGCATACCTTTACCAATGGCATAGATATCGTCGATAACCATCTGGAAGGAAGGATCGCGCCCCTCATCTTGTCCACGCTTGGCGATACGTTCCCGATGGAATTCCTTAATCGTCTCATTAAAGGGGATATTGCCGAAATCCAACATCCGCACTGCACCGGCTGTATCACGGGCCGGCAGAATTTTACCCGCATTAAAACGGCTGGGAGCAAAGGGTACATCGATGACACCTGCTTGGAAGGCTCGGACGGTACCCACCGCAATATCCCCTTCACCTAGAGCTAGGACTCGATCCAGGATCGCCCTGGTTTCCGCCAGAATCATTTCTTCTTCTAAGGCCAGTTCTGCTGTCATCGGCAAACTCTGGTCTTTTAACATGTTTAGAACTTGCTTGGTGGCACGAATCCCTGCTGCATTGGCTTCTTTAGTCGGAATCCCCAGGGCCTCATGAGGGGTTTTAACGATAACCTTGGAGGCTTTGCCTAAAGCGGCAGTTGCTGCACCCCAGGAAATAACACCATAGGCTTTAGCCTCATCCTGAGGGAAACCACCCATCCACTGGTGAAAGACTGTTGTGATCATTACTTTAGGATAACCAAGTTTGCTCAGATATTCTTCAGCGAGGATCGGAAGGGTATGCAGAGCAGCGACGTCCTGGATAAGATTGCCGCATTGTCCATAACCAAGGGTCAAACTGCGAACACCTTGAGCTACCGCAAGAATCCCTTCAATAACCGCAACTGCGTGAGAAATCGCGGGTGGAACAAGCGTCCCTGTCAACGGTCCGAAGGGTTCACGGTTGATTTTCACCCCTTGCTCCTCATACAACCCAATGAGACGGTCTACGTACTGCCAATACTTAATGGTACTTTCTATGGAAACATCTTTCGAATAGGGAATATTGTAGGAAATGCCGCCTCCTTCATAATCGGTAAAACCTCCGGCAATGGTCACCTCGGCAAGCAAGCGTGCATCCGGTGTCCCGTGGCGTACTTGAACGGGTACTTGAACGCTCTCCACCACTTGACGACAAGCCGCAACTCCGTGGTTTACTGCCGGGAACCCATTGAGCATTGAACGACCAATCGCTCGACTTTCCTCAATTCCAGCCTGCGCTTCGGAATAACGGTTTTGCCGGGTATACGAATCAATCGTAGAAGGCAGAAAATCAGCGCCTCCTTCATCCTGGAGAAAACGCAAGAGCTCGATATGTTCGTTGAGAAGCGCAACACCGGCACGGGGTTGAGCAAAGGTTATACCTTTAGCCTTTCCGTCAGCGAGTTTTTCAGCAAAGATTTTACTCTTAGGCAACGCTTTATGATAGGCAACCGCTTCCTCAAAATTCACATCCTTGCCGGTTTCCCATTGTCTCAGAATTTCCTGACGCTGACGTTGAAACTCTTCAGCGTCCATTTGTCGGACTGTCAATTCCATCGTTATACCTCCTATAGTTGGACTATATATTTTTTCATCATCCGAAGGGCGGCCTGCGGCGCCACTTCACGCAGCAAACCCATGGCTGCTAAAATATAATCCTTATCAAGATAAAAGCTCGGATTTTGGGGTTTGAGCAACGTTGGTTCTCCATGGTTGAAAACAGAACCTTTTAGAATCTCTAAGACATTGGGGTGATGAAGCAAAACCCCTCCTGTCCCAATCACAACCGGCAGCGGCGTTAAATCTTTTCCATGCTGCACATAGGTCGCTCCGAAAGGAGTGTAAATAACCTCGATCGTCCCCACATGCCGATCCACTGCCAGACCGACAGCCATCCGACCCATTGCCGCATCAAATCTGGCCTCATCGTCTGTTTGGGGTATCCGCCAGGGGTCATCCTTATATAATCTCAACTGAGTAGTTACCTGATTATCCGTCCAGCCTAAATAATCGTACAATCTCCGACCTGAAGCTTCCACCAGGGCTTCCGAACTATACCGCATTCCCAGGTCGCCTTCAACCGTCCGTTTGGCATAAGGTTCAGGCAAGCCTTTGAGCATGACACTCGGTTTGCTCGGATCCCCTTTGGCGATGGAGTGGACATCTGTCGTCGCTCCCCCAACATCTACAACCATAAGTTCTCCAAGACCACGTTCCGATCCGTGTCCCTCAGCCAGTAATTCTGCTGCTGAAAGTACCGCAGCCGGAGTGGGCATCAATATCCGCTCTAAAAACTCTTCGGCCTTATCCAATCCTTTGGCACGGATAATATGGGTCAGGAACACATCCCGAATCGCTATACGAGCCGAATCTACCGCCAGAATCCCAAGATCGGGCATCACATTGTCTGCAACTACTACAGGATCATGCCGCTGCCTCAAAAGGTCTGCAGCCTGCGCCGAAGCTGCTTTATTTCCGGCAACCACAACCGGAAGACTCATAGGAAGTGTGCTGAGCATTTCTGCATTTTTAAGAAGAATCTCCTTGTTTCCGCCGTCTGTCCCTCCAGCCAACAGAAGAATATCCGGTCTGGAAGAAATGATCTTGTCCAGGTCCTGAGATGTCAACTCGTAACTAAAAATTTCCAAGACCCGTGCACCGGCACCCAGGGCCGCTCGCCTAGCTGCTTCTGCGGTCAATTCTTTGACCAAACCGCTGGCCATCATCTTCAAGCCACCCGCTGCACTGCTGCAAGCAAGCTTACGGATAAAATTCCAGCCTTCCGGCGGTTCTGGTATCTGAGCCAAAGCTGCATACAATCCGTCCATGATATTTGTCTCAACGGTCGTCCCAGCCCGAGCCGTACCAAGGATCTCTTCTTTCTCAAGATCAACGATCGTAACTTTAGTATATGTGCTGCCAAAATCAATGAGAAGAACTGCTTGCAAGGCCCATCCCCCCTTTAATCTTCCGTAATCCCTAAATCCTCACGCAAATCTCTGATCGGGGTCTCGGGCATCGTACCCGGCGGATAAACTCGATTAAAGCCCATCGCCAAGAAACGTTGTTTAACGGACTCAAAATCCTGCTTGCCCACAACTAAGTTGCCCCCAACATACATTAGGATATTGCCAATTCCCTTTTCCTGACATTTCTCACGCAGCCCTCGACAATCCATCTCGCCATGTCCATAGAGCGATGAGACCATCAGGACATCGGCATTCGTTTCAATCGCGGAATGAATAAACTCTTCTTGAGTTGCCAGCACTCCAATGTTAATCACTTTGAAACCAGCTTGGGTAAATGCATAATCCAAGATACGGTTTCCGACGGCGTGAACATCTGAACCGATTACCCCTAATACCAAGGTCTTTTGTTGCACGATAAATTCCTCCCGGCGTTTTCTGAATGTTGGAACTAATGATTGCTATGCTATGGGTGAAAAGGGCTGTCCCCAAAACACACTTGTTCTACCGATTCTATAGGTTCCTGAAGAAGTGTATTTCCTACCTGTCGAAAAAGTCCCGGATCTCCACTGACAAAATAGCGAGCTCGCCATTGACTTTTCCCTGGATTCGCCGCTGCAGCGGCTGCCTTGAATTCTAGCGGATGATCAGGGCTGGCTGCATCTCGGTCATCCATCTGCTGAAGCAAAGCTTTTAGTTCTTCAACAACAGCCAGAGCAGGGTCAACGATCAGGACATCTTCCCCTAAAATTTCTTTAAGAACAGGTTCTAAGAACGGATAGTGCGTGCATCCCAAAATGAGCGCATCGACTCCAGCAGCTTGAAGGGGCGCCAAATAAGTTTTAGCAATTCCCCGAGCTTCTGCAGAATTTGCCAGTCCAGCCTCTATCAAAGGAACAAAAAGCGGACAACCCTGGGCTTTAACCAGGGTGATCGCCTGTTCTCCCTGTTGCCAGGCCTCTCGCAATGTGGCGTCTTCCGGCAAGCTCCCTCTAGCTAACGCTCGGCTCACCCCAGACGAATACGCTTTACTGCGTACGGTCGTTTCTGTGGCAATCAGGCCAATGCGTCCCGCGATCGTTTTTTCAACCGCCAAACGAGCCCCGGGATCGACCATTCCGATCATGGGAATATTAAATCTCTCCCTAAGAACAGGAAGCGCCGTTGCTGAGCTGGTATTACAAGCAACCACAATGACCTCAGCACCTTGACCGATCAGAAACGTGACACTCTCTTCTCCAAAACGGACGAGTTCTTCCTGAGAACGATTCCCATACGGCACTCGAGCTGTATCTCCAAAATAAACAATTCGCACATCGAGCAATTGCTCCAAGATCTCTTTCATGACCGTAAGTCCGCCAACTCCGGAGTCAAATAAACCGATTACCCGTTGTTTTCTCAAGGTTTCCCCCCCTTTATTTCCAGCAAAGCGCCGCGAAGCAGATTTAAACTGCCGACATCCGGTTCGAAGCGAAATTCGATACATTCCATATTTTCCGGCAGCACCTTTTCTACCCAAAGCCGCAGTTTCGGGGCAAGAATCACTGCCCCACAGTCCGGCAAAACTTCACGCAGCTGTGTTTCATTCGGTCGTATTAATAGTTTAAATATTGGATGCAGCCCTGCTTGATTTAACGATGATTTTACTTTTTCGGCAAAGTTACTGCTTTCGCAAACTAAAGCCAGGTCTCGTCCCATAGTTAATTTAGCAATACGCACAATCGTCTCGAGTTTTGGCTGAAGTGACACCCCTAAAATCGGGAGGTCTAACTTCTCCAACAGTGTTTTGACCTCTGAAAGATGGGGCACCCCTGTCACGACCATATCCATTCCCGCCAAGTGTTTTTGGGCGCTCAGAGATTCTTGAAGTTCGGAAAGCAGAAATGGCAGCAAACTGACACCGGGACCCAGATTCCAACGAGCCTCGTCAAGCTGCTCCGGATTGCATTCGACGAAGGCAACTTTTATCCGCGATAGAAGATCCTTCTTTTCCATCCCCCGAACATGTACAAAAGAGACGAAATCATCAATCGTAAAACCCAATCCAACCGCTTCCTCCATCGCTACATCAATAATACGCAGAACTTTTTCTTTACGCCCCTCCTGCTGCATTATTATTAACGTATCGGCTACAAACGTACCTCTCCCCTGAGCCGAGCTTAAGACCCCCTCGCTTTCCAGCTCTTTGTAAGCTTGACTGACCGTATTGCGGCTCACCGCTAAGCTTGCAGCTAATTCCCTCTCAGTCGGCAATTTCATTCCGGCAGCCCAGACTCCTTGAGTAATGTGTCGCCGAATTTGTTCCTTAAGTTGTATGTAATAAGGAACCCCACTTTTGCGATCAAGATCCATTTGACCACCTTCTTAAGCTAGCTTCTTTCTAATTCTGGATTAATCCTTATTGGCATGGTCCATCAGTCCAATCTATATATTCGTGCTCTATGGGAAATTTCCTTCTGCTATCTTAGTATTTTATGAAAATTATTTTATAATTCTCTTTGCAAAAAAACAACTCGGAATTAAGATTAAGCGTTTTTTCTCCTATAATTCAATTGGGTCACCCCAACAAAAATAAGGCGCAACGAATTTAGTTTCGTTGCGCCCTACCAATCAGCAATGCCCTAGGTTCAATTAGTTTAATGAGCCAGCATTTGATTGAGTTGAGATTCTAGGTCCAGAGAGATACTACTATTATTTCCGATAACAGCCGAATTTTTGATATAACCCTTATTATATAGTAGGAAATAATTTAAACTTGAGGGGAGAGAATTCTGTGGAAGCATCGCCACGAAACCACCTTGTTTAGCCGCTAAAGCAGCAGTGACCAAAGCATCTGCTTTAGGCTTTCCCGAACTCACATCATCTTGGCGTACGAGCCCGGATGTGAAATAAATCGGAGACTGAGGTTTTTGGGTATTGAAAAGGTTCTGGAAGATAATATTTTCGGTGTCATAGCGGTCAAAACCGCCCCAGCGTTTAACATGATATTTGGAACTCAGCTCGTTCTCTACCGAGTCGCCGATGACTGCCGTACCTCCCAGCAGAACAATGTTACTTGCCTTAAGATTTGTCAAAGCTTGCGCTGTGGAAGCCGGTACTGAATCTCTTTCCGTGAGTAAAATCGGACTCCCTTGCTCAGCGGCAAAAGCGCTGATCGCAATAGCGTCAGGAATGGCATAAGCATTGGCGATATAGACAGTCTGGGTGGGATCAATTCCTACATTAGCAGATATCTGAGCTGCTGTATCATAAGCTTGCTGCCCCGCAACTCGGGTAACAGTAAACTCGCCGCTCAAACTGTCCTGAATCCCTTGAGAGACCGCAACTGTACCACCAACGATATAGACATTCTTGGCTCCTAAACTTCGAATCTCCGCTAACGTACGATCATCCAATTTCGATGAATTCGTCATTAGGATCGGAGCATCAAGCTTTTTTGAAAGCGGTGCGGCAGCGAGGGCATCGGAAAACTGATCATCTCTTGTCAGGATGACATATTGCGCCCCTGAAGCCCAGCCGCTTTGGGCTACATTAATCGCCAACGAAACATTATCATCAGAGGTTCCTCCGATTCGAGTACTCTGAGCATAAGCCGGAAGAACCGGTATGGTACCAATGATATGTCCGGCATAGACAATATTTACGTTTCCATATAAGGTTGGGGTCATGGAGAATGTAAATGTTCCATCACTGAGTGTTGTATAAGAAACAGAGGACGCTCCAACCAGGGATCCATCCACCGATCCAGATTTGCGCATCAAAGGACTCCCATTGGTATCGGTCAATTTAACCCTTACGGTATTGTTGGTGTTGATATACAAAGGATCCGTGACAAGGGCTTTGGCATCCAACACTGTAATAGTCCCTGAAGCATAGGCCGTTCCTAAAGCTCCTTCACGAATTGTTAACTGATAACTTCCAGAAGTATCCAGAGTCACGTTGGCAATTGTATAATCTCCACTATTTCCCGAAACTTGGTAAATCTTAGATACCCCATTAGAATCCGTAATGGTCGCACTAGCCACACTTCCCGAATAGGGATTGGAGTTATTATCCCAAAGCTGAACATTAATGTTCCCCGTTTCTCCGGCAATCAGTGTGGAATCGGCACTAGTCGCGAAACTGAGCCAGGCGAGCCATGTACTGCCATCACTTGTGTCTGCTGCTGCTATCCCTGGAATCATTCCTATCAGTAAAAACACCATTACCAGTACGCTCAGCACCACATTCGTTCGTCTCTTTTTCCCCACGTACTATATCCCCTTTCCAACTTCCCATGTTAATAATTTATTCATACCTTAAAGCATCAATCGGATCCATCGCTGCGGCCTTACGAGCAGGGAAAACTCCGAAGATAATTCCGATCGCAGCAGAGAAACCAAAAGCAACCAATACCGAAGTCGGAGAAATACTGGTACTCATCTTTAAGGCCGTCCCTGCCAGTGTAGATCCTCCAAAGCCAATAGCAATGCCAATCCCTCCCCCTAAAATACTGAGTACGACCGCCTCAATGAGAAATTGCATCATAATATCAAAGCCTTTGGCTCCGATCGCTTTCCGAATTCCGATTTCCCTTGTCCGTTCGGTCACCGAAACGAGCATAATATTCATGATACCTATTCCTCCGACCAACAAGGAAATACCGGCAATTCCACCCAGGAGCATGGTTAAGGTTTGAGTTACCCCTGTCATAGTTGCTAACATGTCAGCCTGATTCTGAACTGTGAAGTCATCTGCTTTGCCAGTCGGGATTTTATGGGCTTTATGCAACGCTGCTGTAATCTCATCTTGAGCCGTTTGCATTTGATCCTCTGAAGTCGCCGATACTAAAATATTCCGAACCGTCTTTTTTCCAATTAAGCGCTCTTGAACGGTTGAAATCGGAGCGGTTATCATATCGTCACTGCTCATAAATCCGGTCGACCCTGTGGCTGTGGTCACCCCGATGACTTGAAAAGGTACATTATTGATCTTGATTACTTTTCCGATCACCGAAGCATTAGCGTCACCGAAAAGATCTGTGACAACGGTGGGTCCAAGAACAGCGACTCGGGCACTGTTATTTACATCTTGTGTCGTGATAAAACGCCCGGTTCCCATGGTCACATTTTTAATGATTTGATAATCCTGGGTAGTTCCCGTAATCGTTGTAGAAGTATTGCCCGAACCAAAGACCACTTGCCCACTGGAATTCGAAACCGGCGCAACTGCTTTAATAGCTGTGTCAATCGGAATCTTAGTTACATCCGTCATACTCAGGGTGTTTGAGCTGCCAGCTCCACCCTTTACCCCTCCGGAATTCGACTGTCCGGAGCTGATCGTCAAAAGGTTTGAGCCCAATCCCTGAATCTGAGAGGTAATTGAAGCAGTCGCCCCATTACCAATCCCAACCATGGCAATAACGGCCGCCACCCCAATAATCATCCCCAGCATCGTTAAAGCCGAGCGCAGTTTATTGGCTCGCAAAGCCCGGAGAGAGACCCGGATACTTTCAAAAAAGTTCACTTTGCAACTCCCTCCTCAAGGATCTGTACTTGCGCCTTACGTGGATTTGCGACTAGTTCATCCCCTTCAATGTGGCCATCACGGAAACGCACAATCCGTTCCGTAAATTCCGCAATATCCGGTTCGTGGGTGACAATGACAATTGTATTGCCTGATTCATGCAGCCGCTGGAAGATAGCCATAACCTCTTCGCTGGACCGACTATCTAAATTCCCCGTAGGCTCATCCGCCAAAATAATCGAAGGATTCGTCACAAGGGCACGAGCGATAGCTACCCGCTGCTGCTGACCACCCGAAAGTTCCTTAGGGCGATGATGAATCCGACCGCCAAGGCCGACAGATTCTAGAGCAGCAATGGCGCGAGTTCGTCTTTCTTTGCTTCCCACCCCAGCATAGAGCATAGGAAGCTCGACATTTTCTACCGCCGTCGTCCGAGGAAGCAAATTAAATCCTTGAAAGACAAAGCCAATCTTGCGATTACGAATCACAGATAACTGATCACCACTTGCTTTTGCCACATCAGTTCCGTCAAGATAATACTCCCCTTCTGTCGGGGTATCCAAACAGCCTAAAATGTTCATCATCGATGATTTTCCCGAACCAGAGGGCCCCATGATGGAAACAAATTCACTAGCTCCCACGTGAAGGTCCACTCCGGCTAAGGCAGCAACTTGAATATCACCGTTGGCATATATTTTCTTGATCCCCTTGAGATCTATCAAATTGCATCCCTCCTGATATATTCGTCAAAGCTAGTTCAACTTAGTTCCCTCTGGCGCCGCCACCACCTGTTGGTCTGCCGCCGCCGCCTCCCAAACCAGGTAATCTTAATCCTGAACTGGAACTCGAATTGGTTGTTCCTGTAGTTGAACGAGTACCAGTAATAACTTCTTGTCCCTCTTCTAAACCACTTTTGATCTCCACATTCGTTCCATCATCAAGACCGATTACTACAGGAATTAAACGGACATTTCCCATAGCATTTCTGGTCGCTGCATTTCCATTACCTGAGTTTTTAGTGCCAGAATATCCGGTACCCGCATTTCCGGCGCTTGCATTTCCGGTACCTGAATTTCCGCCATTAGTGGATCCCTGATTCGTTTTCCCTGAGGAACTTGCCTGTCCTGCGCCAGTTCCTGGGCTTCCGGGTACCGTAACAAATGTTTGGGTTCCTCTCGTTTTGACTGCTTCGCTCGGTACGGTTAAGACATTTTTCGCCTCAGCCACAATGATATTTATATTGGCATTCATACCGGCTCGAAGCAAGTCGCTGTTTTGATCAACCGTCGCCGTAACTTGATACGTCGTAACGTTCTGAGTGGTTGTGCCTTGTAAGGCAACTGCATTCACTGTCCCGCTGATATGGTCATTCGGATAGGAATCTAGGGTAATATCCACTTTTTGTCCAACTTTGCACTGGGTGATATCTGCCTGATCTATTGCAGCATCCACTTCAAGCTTATCCCCCGTGGGAGTGATCGTAATGATAGACTTTGAATCTGAATCTTGCCCCAGTTGAAGTGGACAGTCGACAACCACTGCGTCCACTGGCGCAACGATTGAGGCATCATTTAAATCCGCCTGGGCACTGGCCAGTTGAGCTTGGGCTATTTGAATACTTGCTTGAGCTGATTGAACATCAGCTGTTTTCGGGCCCTGAGTTTGCTGGTCCACTTGATATTGAGCGGAGGTAACATCTGCCTGCGCGGCAGCTAAAGCCTGGGCCGCCCCTCCATTTTGAAGGTTCTGAGCGGTGGTTAAGGCATCCAGCGCAGAATTCAAAGAGCTTTGAGCAGATTGGATGGATGACGAATTTCCGCTCTGCTGAGCCTTGGCCAAATTATCACTTGCGGCTTTAACATTCTGATTAGCTAGTGTAACTTGGTTTGCTAAATAGCTTGGATCGGCATTCTGTTTAGCGGCCGTTAAATTCTCCTCTACTTTGGCAAGCGTCGACTGAGCCTGAGCACGGGTCTGGTCATTAAAGGAATCCTCAAGATTTTGGAGTTTAGACTCGGCGGAGGTTACATTGGCCTGGGCCTGCAAAACGGACGTATTTAGCTTCGTATCGTCTATCTTAGCTAGAACTTGCCCAGCCTTAACGGTGTCCCCCGCTTTGACGTTGAGCTCTACGATCTTTCCGGCCGAAGAAGCGCTTCCACTTGTTGGAAAGGTTAAAGTAATCGCATGTGGGTAATTGACTGTTCCGGTAGCTGTAATCACCTTATCAACATCACCCATTTTTGCCTTTGCCGTAATAAATGAGGATACTGCTGGCTTAGCCTTAAAGTGTTGATATCCCCAAAAACCGCCCCCCGCGACCACAACGCCTAGGACACCAATGGTCACCCATTTTTTGTTCATACCTGTTCTCCTTTTCTTCGACTTGTTTTAAACGATAAATCTTATTGTACTTGATCAAATAATTCTTGCTCAGGATACCATAGACTTATGTTTAAACAACGAAGGACTTCTTAAGATCTTGTCAAGGGATCAAATCTATTGTGACCTTTGGTTTTAGCGGTAGTAAAATCCGAAAACTGCTGCCAACCCCAAGTTTACTATCCACTTGAATAGTACCACCATGCGCCTGGATAAACTCTTTGGCAATGGCCAGCCCTAAGCCTGTTCCGCCGTTTTCTCGTTCGCGGGATTTGTCAACACGATAAAAGCGATCAAAAATATGTTCAAGCTCTTCTTCGGGAATTCCCTCTCCGGAATCTTGTACTGTTGCTTGTACCCATTTTCCTGATTTGAGATCATCGATACTGCTTTTATCCTTAGAGTTCATTTCCTCTGCCTTATCGTCTTTCCGCCGAAAAACGTCCCGCAAACGGCGTGTGGCTTCCTCATTGCTCATCCCATTTTCCATAGGATTTTGTACCTCCTCCAATAAAACACGCAAAGTTCCGCCAGAAGGGGTATGCAAGAGGGCATTGCCAATCAAATTTACAAAAACTTGGGTTAGACGGTCTGCGTCTCCAATAATCTCCGGAACCTTGTCTTCGACGATCTCAATGTGTAACCCTCGTTCCTCAAATTCTATCTCGAATTGTTCGGTAATTTTCTCAACGATCGTTCTGAGATTGACCTTCCTTAGGGTCATCGGCAATTTACCCGCTTCTGCAAGGCTTAGCTGCTGAAGATCACGAACCAGCCGAATGAGTCTTAACGTCTCATCCTGAATCGGTAAGATGGTTTCCGGAGTGGAGGGCAGCACACCTTCTTGAATGGATTCCAGTTTTCCAAGAATAACGGCTAAGGGAGTGCGCAATTCGTGGGCAATATCTGCTACCATGTTGCGCCTCACTTCCTCGTTGCGAGTCAATTGTTCCGTCATCCTGTTAAAATCCCGAGCCAAGAGCGCAATGTCCCCGTTTCCCTTTACCTCAACTCTCGAGGCCAGATCTCCATCCCCCACTCGCCGCACGGCTTCCATCAGTCGATTTAAGGGTTTTGTAAAATGTCGGGTTAATAAAAGGCCTAAAAGCAGGGCCACAAGAGACGTAATTATTAAGCCAATGATCATCGCTTGAATTATGGAGGTACCAATGGTTTTCGCTAATCTCCCATCCACGACAGGGGAATGGATATCCTGCCAATAATGCCCCACTGTTTTCCCATTAACTTTAATTTCCTGCCATTGTTTCTGGATTCTATCTGCCGCTGGAAGTATGGCGAGTTGTTTTCCCAGATCTTTACTTGATGGATCAACGATGACCTTATTGGATTGATCAAACACCAAAAATCGCTCGAAATCACGGGGGGGACGTGCAATTTTTTGATCATTCGGTTCTATGACCTGCGAGACATGGTCCTGTACTCCGTTCCAACTATTATGGCCCTCATAATAAACACTAAGTAGTTGATTCAAGTGCTCTCCATAAGACTGTTGGACATAGGATTCTGCATGCCCAAGCAAGGCTTGCGTTGACGTTAAAGCAATGAAGGTGAAGACAATCGACATGAAAAAAACCATGCCGATCAAGGCTAGGATAAATTTACGTCGTAACGTCACAGGTCTTCACCAAACCGATACCCAACCCCAAATATAGTTTCGATATATTTAGGATCACTGGGGTTATCTTCAATTTTTTTACGCAAATTCGAGACATGCGTGTCAATCGATCGTTCGTAATAGAGATACTCTTCTCCCATAGCTTGCCGCAAAAGTTGAAGCCGACTATATACTGTTCCTGGCCGCAAAGCTAATAAATGAAGAATGTTGAATTCCGTTGGAGTTAAGAAAATTTCTTGTCCTTTTTTCGTAACCTTATGGCTTGTGGCGTCAATACTCAGATCACCGCGCATGAGAAGGGAAGAGTTTGCATTTTCTTGAATCCCTCCTGCTGATCGACGCAGCACAGTTTTTATGCGCGCTGCCAACTCCCTAAGGCTAAAGGGCTTGACGATATAATCATCTGCACCGAACTCGAGACCTAAAACTCGGTCAATCTCTTCCGACTTTGCTGTTAACATAATAATTGGAATTGTGCTTGTCTCCCGCAAACGCTTGCACATTTCCAAGCCACTCATTCCTGGAAGCATCCAATCGAGCAACACTAAGTCAGGTTTTTCCCTTTCGATGAGTTCAATTCCTTCAAGGCCATTAAGTGCAGTCAAAACACTAAATCCATCCCTTGTCAGATAATCTCTCACAAGAGTTAGGATTTCAGACTCATCATCCACTAGGACAATTTTTGTTGTCACGTCCACTTCTCCCTCCAGCTAAAGCATTTTGCCTTATTTTTGTTAGTTTAAGTATACCGCTTATGGTTAAGTTGTATTTAGGAATGTTCTAAAGATTTTATGGAGATTTCCCTCAAAACAAAATACCCTCGCTTAAAACAAGCAAAGGCATTTAAAGGTTATTTATAACTGTTTTAACTCCATACGTTGTGCTAACGATTCTAAGCTTCTAAATAATTCTTCATATTCCTGAATGGAATAGTCCTTAAGTACTTCTCCGATAAAGCTTTGTCTCTCCGCAATCACGGCATCAAGGACTTTATCCCCTTTAGACAGCAAGTGCAGTCTGACCACTCTACGGTCATTATTGTCTCGAATCCGTTCGACCAACTGCACCCGTTCCATCCGATCCGCCAAATCAGTTGCTGTACTACAGGCTACAAACAAATGTCTACCTAGCTCTCCCATGGTTAATGGTCCGAATTCTCGAATACTTAAAAGTGCATTGAATTGAAGTGCAGAAATTTCCATACCTATCAGAATCGATCGACCACGTTTGAACAATACGGTGTTTGCTCGTCTTAAGGTCTCCTCTAATTGTTTAGTCAATTCTTCGGTTGGCGCCATCTCTCGTCCCCCATTCCCCATATAGTTCTATTTTAGCATAGATTTTGGGGTTGTACATGGGGAACTTCGCGCTTACAACGCTCACTTGCTTGATTTCGCAGATCAAACTAAGACTCAAGAGCTTTCTTGTGGGAGGGCGGGGTTCCCGGCAAATCGGACATCCCTGTCCGAATGCCGGCAGTGTACATCCTTGTACACTGCCCCGCCGTATGAAAGCGCTCTTGAGCCAAGTTTGATAAGCTGCTCAATCAAAGAAGATTCGCTTTTGTAAGCGCGAAGTTCCGGGCTAGGAAAGCAAGAAACGTTTTCTTAGACTTTGAGGTTAATGAGGAGTGGAACGGTGAAAGAAGTGAGTTTTGGTATAAGCTGTTGCGTCGTTGACGCAAGACGCGGGGAGCGAGATTCTTAGGGTCTTATACAATATTGCACTAATATATCACTTGCGATTCTATTTAAGTAGAACTCGGAGGATAGTTGAACAGGTTGATTGAGCTCGGGGAATTGGGGAGGGCTCCGTTGCTTGAGTCTGGTGAAGATCCACTTGTGCCGGAGGTTTGTCCCGCAGATTGTCCTGAAGTGTTGATATTAATATCGTTATTTGTTCCGGCACTAGTTCCGGAATTTAAGCTGTTGCTAACTCCAGTGCTTGAACCAGTACTAGGGAATATCGGTTCGGAAGATGTTGATCCCTTCACTAGGCTAGGTTTATTGACCAGCTTTGTACAGTCAACGGTTCCATACTTTGTAAGAGGTTTTCCTTCAATTCGAATCTGAACTTGTTTAATCGTCGAGTACTGAGTCAAAGTGTCAACAAGCCCATAGAGGGCGACTTCCGGGGAAACTTTGGAATTAGGTTGGAGAAATTCTTTGCTCAAATCAACAACTGCCATGTTGTTTTTAATGGCTATATCCAAGAGCGTCGTTGTCGTTGGGACAGCAGCTTGTGTGGCCGTCCCCTTAGCGGCTGGTCCTTTCAACCACTGAATCACTGTTTCTCTGGCTACACTTAAGGTCTTAGGCAATGTTCGTTGTTCTTTGACAAGATACTTGCCTGTCGAGTCTGCAAAATATAGAGTGATCACTTGAGCATCCGCAGATGTCGTTGCTGGAGCATCTGCGGGGACTGTTTGTGTTTTATCCCCACCGATAAAATTCCCGAACGAACTCCCGCTCCCATCCTTGTTTACCAGTGTTTCCAGTGTTCCACAGCCCGTAAGATACAGCAAACTGACTATGATTACCCCTACTAGTATGCTGTAACGCACTTTCATCGTCATTATTTCTGCCCCCTCTCAGATACATACTTAGTTTTTGCCGTTTTCTTTCCTCACATTAAACCTATGCTTTGTCCCAGAAAATAGTACAGCATCCAGATAAAGTTTGTCGTACTGAAATAGGCAATGTTTTTGTATAAAGCGGGGCAATGGACCATACATATGGTAGCGGTTAAGTATTTAGAAAGGAGATCCCTCATGCAGGATCTATTTGAGATTTTCCGAATCAGCACAGTCGCTGGGCTGGCCACAACATTAGGCAGCTTACTGGTTCTCTTGTTCGGTAAGCCTCAAGAACGTATTTTAGCTTCTCTCTTAGCAGGGGCAGGCGGGGTGATGCTTGCCGTTGTAAGTGTTGATCTGCTTCCCAATGCTTGGAAAATTGGCCCGCCCCCTCAAGTCGGAATTGGCTGTGCCCTAGGGCTGCTCTTCATGTTTCTGGCCGATCGTCGTCTTAAGATTCCCCGTGACTCGCTCCCTTTGTCTCGGCGTCAACGTCTCAGAAGGGTTGGGCTTCTGGTTGCAACAGGGATTGCTTTACACGATATCCCTGAAGGAATGGCTATTGCAGTCAGTCAAGAAGCCGCTCCCGGCCTCGGCCTGCTTATCGCCGCTGCAATTACGTTACACAATCTTCCTGAAGGAATGGCTACAACAGCCCCTTTGAGCATGGCACACATTCGTTGGTGGAAGATACTTTTACTGAATATTGGAATCGCCTTTTTCACCCCCTTAGGTGCTATGCTCGGTCTCCTTGCCCTGGAGGGGGTAAAAAACTCTTTGGCTTTTTTCCTAGCTTTCGCAGCCGGAGCAATGGCCTTTCTTGTCTTCGCTGAGCTGATCCCCCTCGCTCGGGAACGCCACCCTCGTTATGCCCTGCTCGGCGGAACCATAGGTTTTGTCTTTTTTGCGATTGTCAGTATGCTTCTCCCCGCATAACTCCCCAATCTCACATCCGTTTCAATATTCTTAGATTTGTCTACAAAAAAATGGGGTTGTAACAACTGAACCACAGTTCGTTACAACCCCTTCTGTCTATATTGTGTTTTCTATTTTAGCACTTGCGCCGCATAATCTCCCATTGCTTTATAACCTTTGGCATTGGGATATTTTCCGTCTGAAGATAAACCATTTAGGTATTTCTTATTATCATCAAATAACACCGTTGAAAAATCCAGGGTCATGATACTTTGCTTCTTGGCGTAATCCACTTCCCAGTCTCGAATCTCTTTAATGCCTTGCTGATACCCTGAATACCAAACTGGCAAAGCCAATACAGGGATAATGTTGCTTGATTTAGCCTTTTCCACCATGGCTCCGATATTCGTTTGCACATCTTTTAAGGGCACCCCCTGAATTGCATCCCCAGTTCCTGCAAAAATAATCACACGACCCGGTTTCTCAGTGACTACATCCTTGTCAAAACGGGCCAGTAAATCTTTGGAAGTTTGTTGCCCTTTTCCTTTATTGACTACTGTAATTTTTAATGCATCTGCCAAACTCTGGGTCCAAGAGTGTTCCGCATCCAACGGATATCCTAAAGTAAATGAGTCTCCTAACGCCACAATTTTTGAATTACTGGGTGTTTGAATTGCAGCTGTACCTGATCCTGCTGTCTCTTGTACACCCGCTTTCTCTCCAGATGATTTATCGCCTTGTCCCCACAGTCCAAGAAATCCAAGAATCAACACAATAACAGCAAGCGCGGATGCGACTTGAATCAAACGCAGTTCTAATCGATAAGTACGCACAGAAACTCCTCCTTTTCCTTCTAAAAGCAACTATTCAACACAGTTCTCTTCTTTCCTCTAATTTTAAGAACTCTGTCTGATTAAAGCAACACTCTTTTAGGGGTTTATTTGAATACACCAGTGAGCTGCTATACGCATATTTTATAGGAGGAAAAAAGGAGGTGCCTCTATGAGTTACATTGACAAGGCCCGAGAGTTAGGGGAAGCCCTGTCACAAACCCCTGAAATTCAAGGTTTAAAGGCTGCTGAAGCTGCCATAATGGCCGATCCTCAAAGCAAAGAAGCATTTAGTCAATATCAAGAAAAAGAACGCAATTTAGTCACGGCACAAATGATTAGTAAAGTAGTCCCAGAGAAAGAGTCTCTAGCCTTACTTGATCTTAAAGTCCGTCTTATGAACAAATATCCGCTGATTAAAACCTACTTTGTTCAACAACAAAACTATGAAAAACTTATGGCCATGGTCAACTTGACCTTAACCACAGCTATGAATGGCTTACCCTCAGCGGATGATCTTCCTATACCGGAAGAGTTAAAGGGCATGGCCCAACAAATTCTTGATAAGATCAGCGGCGGAAACCCCATGGAAAAGATGCAAGTTACTCCTGAAATGCTAAAAAATATTAAACTTCCACCCGGTCTTACTCAGAAATAGTAAAAGGTAGGATTAGCATGCTGCTCGACGGCTATCATGGACCCCAATTTATCAACGATATAACACATCCTGTAACCTTCATTGCCTTCCTGATTGTGCTTCTTTTGGGAGGGTGGGCAACTATTCGCACTTGGTTTTAAAAGCTTAGGAGAGGAGGAACGCCGTGATCTATCGAACTGAATGTGCCCCCCCATTACCGGCTACTCCTTTCTCCTTTTCTTTCTTGGTGTCCAGCCCTATTCGACGGGATCTTCTCTTTTGCCCGGTTAGCGCAATGATATTTCCAATCGCTTCAACGGAAATTGAGTTTGCCTCCATGATTGTAGCAGGTATTGATATACTGATGGCCTTTCTTTTTAAGCGTGCTTTAGCTCATCCTCCTAATTTACGCCGCCCTGCCCCTGACTTATATCCCGTAACGTTAACCCTGCCCCAATTGACTCAACTTATGCAGGCTGCTTTCAATGGGCAAGCCCCTATTTCGCAGGCTCTCCAGCCCGTTCCCGGGCAAGGAGTTGGTCCTGTCGGATCCGATGAACCGCTTTTTCCGGATAATTTAAGTGTCTCTTTAATAATTTCTGCTCCGTTTGCTCCTTTTGACGGAAGTCCCGACACTTCGTTTAACGTTCCGCTCTTTGAGGTTCCAGGAGCGCCTGGTAATCTAATAATTGCTTTAGGGTTAATGATCGCTCAGTTCTTTGTCGAGCGCAGTGGGATCGGACCTCCCAATGGAAATGGAGGTAACGCCAATGCCACTTCTTAATAGATTGAGAAATCCCGCTCCCCCATCAGCATTTCCAGCACAATGCACTCCCCTTTCACCCTATGGCTACCCTGATCCAAAATCCCCGGAAACCTGGGATTATGGGTTCAAGCGTATCGTGCCAGTTCTGCAATCACCAACGGTTGGTGCGGGATTCATAGCCATTACCTTTTTTTTCTTAATTATTTTCTTTTCCAATATCTTATTAGCTCAATTATCTATGGCTACCATCGGGATCGCCGTAACCATAGCTACGTATGGACTAATGGCTTTAGTGGTGCTCGTTTTGTTTCTGCTCTAAATCCAGGTATTGGTTAATAATAGAGGAGTAGGAAATTCATGATTCAATGAATTTCCTACTCCCTTTTTTGTTACTCACTTTACGTTTAATTATTGGGGAGGCGGAGGAACTACCGTTTCAGGAGATACATTCATCTGATTTAGAGACTGAAGTAATTCCGGACTTATCGGTGCTGATTCCGGACTAATTGCTGGTTTTTTCCTGCCGCTGATCAAGTTAGAAATCTTTCCCCAAACTGAAGATGCCGTATTTTTCATAGGGGTAAGAA
This sequence comes from Desulfosporosinus paludis, assembly GCF_045689965.1. Taxonomy (NCBI): domain Bacteria; kingdom Bacillati; phylum Bacillota; class Clostridia; order Eubacteriales; family Desulfitobacteriaceae; genus Desulfosporosinus; species Desulfosporosinus paludis. Next base: position 3,375,102 of record NZ_CP144211.1, on the reverse strand, counting down.
AGGTCATTACTCCCATGGGTTCCTTAACTTTTAAGATAATGGGCCCGTTCGGTGCCTGTCCAAGTTGGCTGAGACTTTCCACAGAAACTACAGTACGGCTGTAAGGATGCAAGGGAACCTGGCTTTGGAAATGCGTCCGATAAACGCCATTTCCAACAGGGCGCATCACTCCTGCTAAGAACCCCGTCCTTCCTTTATCATCAACAAGATAGGCCGCATATTGTCCTACCTGTCCTTGAGCAAGGAATGTTTGCGGCGGCGGGAGGTTAGCAATCAAAAGAAAACTGTTATCCGGTGATATGGTAGCAACGCCATTCCCCATGATCCCTTCTTGCGCAGCTTGAAGGACGAGTTGACGAGGCTGATTCATGCCCGGCTGAAAATTTCCGTACGCTTGATTCGGTAGGTTCTGATATCCTGGGTTTTGATTATAACCTGGGTATTGATTATAGCCCATGCTTGAACCATATCCCATTGTTTGATTGTTTCCCCCATTTTGTTGAGGAATTGCACTCATATTCTGAGCTGTGGGAGGAGCCTGCCATGGATTCCCTTGAACAGGGCCTGTGAATGGCGCTTGTTTCGGGCCAATAAAACCTCCCCGCGAATTATTAATCTGCCCATTTTTTTGGAAAAAACCACTCGCTTTAAGTCCCGATCCGAGGGTGTCACGAATCGTACCTGGAGAGTAACCTGGACCTAATGGAGCATTAGGTAATGTTGGGAACCCTTGTGTCCCCGCGGGTTCAAAAGGATTTGAAGGTGTGTTCCCAGTGAACTTCACCCCGCTCCCCTCCTTTATTCATTCAAACTAACTTCATAACATGATATGATACAAAGAAAGGAAGGGTTCTGATATCCTATGTAATGGGTAAACTATTATTGAGGAGGCTGCTATGCCGAGTAAATTAACCAGGCTGTTTTCTAAAAACATCTCTCGCCGTCAATTTTTTCGTGGAGCCGGCGGATTTATTATTAATCATTGGCTGCTTTCAATCCTGCCCCTCGGAGGGGCAGGACTCCTTGGCTGGGCTGAATACGATACCCAAGAATTAAAATGCGAGACTTGGGATTTGTTTTACCCTCAGCTTCCGTCTGCCTTGGAGGGGAAGACCATTTGTCAACTGAGCGACTTGCATTTGGAATCACTGAGAATGACGCCTGAGCTCATATCCCGAGCCGTCGCGTCCGGAAAACCAGACCTGCTTGTGCTTACTGGGGACATCATCTCCACTAGAACGGATCTTGATAAAGTGGATACCTATCTAGGAAAACTTTCGGCACCTTATGGAAAGTATGTTGTCCTTGGAAACAACGATTACAGCCACTTATCTCATACCCTATTGAAACGTTATCTTAAACAATTTCAGGGCTTAGGCTGGAATCCCTTGCTTAATCAAGCGTCTTTTTTATCCTCCCTCAATCTTTGGATCATCGGCATTGACGACCCTGCCACCGCGCATGACGATGTGGACCTGGCCTATCAAAAAGTTTTAGCCATGAAATCATCTCCGGAATCCACTCAGAATCCCCCTTTCCGTCTGGCCTTAGCTCACTCCTCTGATTGCCTCGATGATGTTGCCATATACGGAGCAAATCTCCTGCTGACGGGACATACCCACGGAGGACAAATCCGTCTTCCAGGCCTCGCGCCACTGATCACAAACACCTATCTCGGCGATAAGGGAATTTACGAAGGGTACCATATCGTGAACGATACCCCCCTGTACATCAACCGGGGCATCGGGGAAAGCGTTATCCCACTGCGCTTTAACGTCCCTCCGGAAGTCACCTTCTTCACCTTCCACCGAGGATCAGAGCCGCCAAAACATCAGGTCAGTGATGCAAAGTAGCCCCGCGATTTCGCGGGGCTACTTTGCATCTAGCTCAGATACTAAACGTATGGTTTCCTATTCTCTTAATTACAGGCCTGCTTTTAATCCAGCGGTCGGTAGCGAGGCGCGGATTGTAGTAATAGATTGCTCCATTACTGGGATCAAGGCCTGAAAGTGCTGCCTCTGCAGCCTTGTAGGCTTCATCATCTGGATTAAGATGAATTTGTTGATCCGATACTGCTGTGAAAGCGCCAGGCTGGTAAATAACGCCCCAAATTGTTTTCGGAAAATGAGGGTCCTTCAAGCGATTCAAAACGACAGCTCCAACAGCGACTTGTCCTTCAAAATTCTCTCCTCGTGCTTCTCCGTAAATGACACGAGACAACAATTCAATTTCCTCTTCGCTTACTAAACGTCCTAAACTACGAGAGAGCATCTGACGCCCTGGCCCTGTGGTAGAAACCTCTTGAGAAGATTTATCCGTTAAAGTTTTTTCTTCGTTGACAATGATATTATACGTTGGAATTTGCGCTATTGACTTCTTTGGCTGGAGCTCATTGGGTCGCGAAGGGGTGGTATTTGCAAACATGATCTCATAAACGGTATCTTGTCCCAGAACAGGATAAATGCTGGCCTGCCAGAGAAACAGGCACATCATCCCACAAAGAAACATCGCCCAGGACTTCCGACATCGTCGGTGTGGCAAAAAAATCACCTCTTAAGTTCTTAAACTATTTCTAGTCTTTCCCAACAAAGGCGATTTTTATAACATCAAAAATTTCTATGACATCTTAACGTATTTTTTGAATCCTCCTAATCATATCCAGCACTTTACTTACATATACTTTGGCAAACCGAGCAAAGCTAAAGGGAACAATTTTTATTGAGCACAGTAAGTGAAGTGAGGCTGATGGTATGCGAACTTTATTCAATTATCTTTTATCATCTTGTTCTTCACTAGAAGAGCCACCGCTCGATGAGGCTGAACGCCTATTAGCAGAAATAGAAGAATCGCGTGAGAAAATTGACTATGCCTGGAATCACTTTGATTACGCTGATCCAGAGTATGTAGAGATTGCAGTACTTGAACTTCTCTTAGCAGAAACCCAATATAGTATTCTTAATAAGCGTTATCGCCTGATGCTGGGTATCCGCGAAAAGTCTCCATACATGGCGGCTTCTGCAGTCAACACACCCTCATTTTCTTTAGAAGGCCAACTCCAAAGCCATGCTTTCTATGGAACATTCTTCAGTAGTATCGAAGAAAATCCGGCCCCAGCAGTCCCTCAGTTAATGTCGCAAAATCAGTTGTAATTGCTGACAACAAATAAGATTTTAACATTAATCGGGTAGGAGGCTGATCATTAATTGATCAGCCGACCTCCCACAGCACCGTACGTACCGTTCGGTATACGGCGCTTCCAAAGTTTATACATTATTTCGCAGAATAACATTCACTAAAACTAAGGTATCCGATTCGTCTGAAACGCTCATTGGATAGAGCTTTTGTCAGAATAGGGCTATGGGCAACGCGCCAATAGCCTTTTCTTGTGTTTGCCCACATCCATGCTTGTTCCTTGGTAATGCCCGCTTTCTTCAGGTTCTCAAACCTTGTTCGGGTTTTCTTCCATCGCTTCCAAGTTGCCATTCGTATGCGACTTCTCGTCCATTCATCCAGGTCCTTGAGTAGGTTCTTTGCATCGGCAGGTTTGAAGTAATTCGTCCAGCCTCGTACTACTTGATTGAGTTTAGTTCTGCGCTCTTCGATTCCCATCCCATTGCTACGCCCAGTAACTCCTCGGATTTTATCCTTAAGCTTCTGGATGCTTTTTGGGTGGATTCTCAGGCGCCCTTCTCCCCTGTAAATGTAAAAGCTATATCCCAAAAACTTGACATAGTTTACATGAGCGACCTTCGTTTTCTCCCTATTTACCTTCAGAAATAGTTTCCCTTCGATATAAGGGAGAATGTGATCAAGTGTTCGTTTTGCCGCCTTTTTACTTTTGCAGAAGATCATCATATCGTCTGCATAACGTACAAAGTGGTGTTTCCGCTTTCCCAGTTCGTGGTCACATTCGTTAAGCATTATGTTGCCAAGTAATGGGCTCAGGGGGCCTCCTTGTGGTACACCTTCTGGACTTTCTTCAAACATTCCATTGGTCATAACTCCTGCTTTCAGGAATTTGTGAATCAGCGATACGACCCGGCCATCTCTTATCGTCTCCGACAAAATTTGGATAAGCTTACTTTGGTTTACCGTATCGAAATATTGGGCCAAATCCATATCAACTACATATTTGTAACCTACTGTTATATAGGTTTGGCATCTTCTTAATGCCCCATGGGCACTACGATTCGGTCGAAATCCAAAACTATTGTCTGAAAACTGTTTCTCAAAGATGGGACTTAGAACTTGAGTTATCGCTTGTTGAATTAACCTGTCTAAGACGGTGGGTATTCCTAGTTTTCTGGTCTTTCCGTTCTCTTTGGGTATTTCTACCCTCCGTACGGGTTTTGGACGGTATTTACCATCCCGGAGAGATTGCAATAGTTCATCCTTGTGTTCTTTCAAGAAGGGTAGAAGTTCATCTACCTGCATACCATCAATTCCACCTGCGCCCTTGTTTCTTTTAACCTGCCTATAGGCCTGGTTTAGATTTTCAGTGCTAAGGATTTGCTCAAGCAACCCATTCGTCTGCTCATTTGTGTTGGTGTTGTCGGTTTCAGTCATCTTAGGTAGCTCGCACACTTCTGCATACTCTTTCTGTTCCGCAGATACCCTTTGCAGATAGTCTTCAATTCGAAGTTGTCTGTGTTTTAAATTACCACTTTCAGTAACTTTCATTGACCCACACCTCCTTTGGTTCAGCCCTTCCGTCGGTGTCTAGATCACCTCTGTACTATGGCTTCTGCTGACTCCTCACGATAAATCTTGTTTCAACCGGGTTTCTTACTCTGTTTCCACCCGTCCGTGAGGCCTCCCACGGTAAGACGATTCACTTTCATTCCATGTACCCGCAACATTTACGCTGGCGTGTCTGTGTAGCTTTTGGGCTTTAACTTGTCGTGCAGTCTTACCCCACGTTTTGCGCCTGATGCTGTTCGTGTTCCTCGGGTCAGAATTTTGCCGCCGGCTTCCTTCAGATTCCACCTCACGATGGACACCCTTGCCTTAAGCTAATGGTTGGTCGCTACATACCCCCATATCGGACTTTCACCGTCTAGTTAATCGTCATGCGTGGCGCACACAAAGAGTTGGCCCAGAATCTTTTCGATCCTGGGCCAACTCTTTATTCTTGGAGATTACTCATCTAAGCTATTTTGGAAATTCGCTACTGCCGTCATATAAGTATTTATATCCTGTTGTAGTGTATTCTGGTCATTTAAGAGCGTGTTTTGCAGAGTTATCATATCAAGGCTGCTTGACTTACCGACATCAATATTTTTTTGCATAGTATCAATATTGATTTGGTCGGCTTCCACGGTTAATTTATCAGCTTCAATTGTATTTTCCAGTGACTTTAAACTATTATAAGCTGTTCGCAAACTAACTTCCTTTGTAACCGCTAAATTTGCCAGGGTCGCTTTCTTATCCTCAATACTTAACTCGATTTGGTCAGCCACTTGCGTATCATCATAATAAAAGTCTATATCATGTTCAATCTGAGAAATGTCAATATCCTGTGTATATCTTTGGATATCGTAATTATTTTTAATGGCGTTAGCGATTTGGTTATCAAGATCTGAATCATCAAATTTCGAATATGGAGTAAGGCTTGAAGTCAAAACAAGGTTTCTGTTAATGTCGATTCCCAGATCTTGCTTAAGTGTAATCATCGAACTGTCGATACTGTTAAGAATAGCTTTTTGGGCTGCTTCCAGCTTACTCTTCTGAGCATTATAAGAATTTATTGCTGATGGGATCTGTAAGCCAAGTTTTATCTGAAGGTTAACCTGATTGATAACTGTATCCAGGTTTGCAAGCTGTGTCTTATAGTTATCCGCCTGTTGCTGAAAGGTCAAAACATTCTCGTATTCATTGGTGACTTGAACTTTCAGATTTTTTAATTGAGTATCTCTGTCGTGCTTTGCATTATCTAAAGTCCATTGAGAGCGTTTATAGTTCAGGTCGTGAACTTTCTTAGAATCCTCGTCTGTGACAAGCGTATTAGCATCACGCTGTGCCAGGTTTTGTTGATTCTGTTTGTCGTAGATTTGGATTTGGCTGTCCGTTAATTTCAGGTCGCTGTTACCCGTTTCTATAGCCTTCAAAGCGTCTTCAAGCGAAAGATTCAGGGTTGAAGTATCTGCCGGTGGCGTGGCAGGTTCTGTCGAACCTGTAGATCCAGCGCCCGTTGACGTATTATCAGTCGCGGCACTGTCGGTTGAAGCAGGGGCTGCAGTTGGTTGAGCGACGCCATCTAAAGCCATGGTGGTATGGGTGGAAAATGCAATAGAAGCAGATAGAACAAGCGCAAACAACGTTAAGTAACTCTTTTTCAAGTTAGACACCTCCAAGTTATTAGTTGCGATTTTTGGAATTAAGTTGTTCAGTGGGGTTCACTTTGTTAGAGCTGGATTGCATAGTACTCGAAGAAGCATTGGTTGAAGGCACGTAACCGGCGCTGCATGCCGTATTCATCATGGTCTGCACCAGCCAAGCATCCAATTGGGCGTTTTTATAGTTCACATCCGCTTGAGCTTTGGTAACTTTGGCATCATCAAACTCTTGTAAGGAGATTTGTGAATTCTTGTATTGGATTTCTGCTGCTTGATAATTTGCTGCCGCTTGATCATTAAGATCTTTCATTGCTTCCAGGTTCTTCATAGCACCTTGTAATGTTTTATAGAGATTTGTAATATCTTTCTGAACGCTAATCTTCTTAAGATCCAGATCGTTTTGGGCTTTGTCTAAGTTATACTGTAGCTTCTGCATGGTAAATTCATAATCCGTAGCAGGTTCTGCCTTACTGTAGTCAAATTCCTGCTTATCTGTATCCAGAGTACTCTGAGCATTCTTTATATCCACTCGATTGGCTAGGGCAATATTAATGTAGTCATTTAAGGACTTTATTTGAGCCGCAGGGCTTATGTTATTATCCTGTAGGATCGAGTACTGCTTAGTGAGATCCTCGCCCATAAGTTTATTAAGCGTCATGGAAGCGGAACCAAAACTTTTCTGTGCGCTATTGTAGCTATATTGAGCTTTGAGATACGCGATTTCACTCAATCTTAGCTGCGAAGACGAAATCATCCCTAGCCCCTCCTGCTGCTTTGCTGTTCTGTAATCAGCATCGAGACCATTCATAAGGCCCTGTTGAATATTTTCCGCATAATCTGCCTTTAAAAGGTTGATATAATCTTGATAAGCAGATAGTCTAACGGCATTTGTCACCACTGCCTGACTATTAGTAGTCTGAGTCATATTGTTTTTAGCATTTAGGGGCAGAAAAACAATTTGAACTAAAGTGCTATAGGAATTTTGATAACCTAAAAGAGCTCTCATAGCATCCGCAGCCGAATTTGAGTCTTCATAATATTTTTTGGATAGTGTTACCATTTTGTTATAGGTTTGAAGATCTTGAGAATTTTTTATAGCTTGGATGGCTACCTTTTCTATATCCAAAGAATCATCTGCAGCCAAAACAGTGTTTGTTGAAACAAGCAACATCAAGCCAACGATCAAAACCGAAATTATTTTTTTCACATGTACTTCCTCCTTTGCCAATGATTGAAATGGTCCCAATTCATTTTTAATACATTCTCTGCTATATCTCTCCACCCTTCGACGTATATGGGATATATTATAAATTACTTAAAACATATCTTCCAATGGAAAGAAATGGGGGCGTTTTCAGCGGTCGGAGTCTTCTTCGCTTTTTCTCCCCCGAAATTCCTGCCAGAGCTCTCTAAGCTGCTTAAACGTCTCCAAAAAGCCTGTAAGCAAGTACAACGGATCTTTCCTTAATCTCTCAAAACCAACAGCGACCTCGCTAACTGTTCCGCTTACTTGCTCCGAAGTATGTCTCACAAGGTTCGTCATGACTTTGGCATCCTCAAGCATAGACGGTATATAAGTGTTGAAATTCTGGACGGTTTGCTTGACCTCATCTGTGAGTTTCCGTACTGAACGAATCCAGATAATTAATTCTAGGCCCAGCATTCCTAAGATAATAGTGGCTACAAGTGCACATACTTCATAAACCATAGAGCCTGCCTCCAATATCCTTCCGAAATCCTCAACATCTTGCTTACTTCTACTACTATTTTTTCTCCGTTAAGTCCCAAATCGCCCAACCATAGTCAGGATCACCAGGATTAGAGAATTTCCCTTCGCTTATGGATCTCAGAGGTTTATTAAAAGACTGAACCATTGCTTTCCCTGCAGCTGTAGGGCCCTGAGTAGTATGCACAATCGTCAACGTTCCTTTACTCAAGGCCTTACCCGATGTGTACAGAATTGTAGGGTGGGCAACCAACCAATAGGTCGTGTCAGGAGACAAAGCTTTCTCCGGAATTACTTGCACATCGGAGGGACCAAGTATATTAAATGTCGTAGGTGTTCTCTCTCCAGTCTGACTGTCAATAAGCTCAACACTTACATCATTCACACTATGCCAATCAACCGCTCCATCAAAATGCACCGTAAATTTCTTATCCAGGGGAACGGAAGATAATTCACCGACTTTTTGATAATCAGGGTAATAAAGAGTATATAGTTCAGGGTTCACATTGGTCGCTGTCGAACTTGAAAGTTCTCTCCAAGATTCCCAATAGTCCTGAGTTCTAGCCTTGTTGAGAGCAACTGTTTTATCAGTTAGCAGTAATTCTGCCGCCTTCAGTGAATCCGTCTGTTGTATTTCTACATCAGGAGTAATTCCCACTTTGTTAATTTCATGTCCAAACGCGGAATAAAAGTGTTCTACGGTCATCTTAAGGACCCCGCCGTTAGAAAGATTAAACATACTTTGAACGGTGCCTTTACCATAGGTCGTTGTCCCAACAATAGTCGCTTTATGATAGTCTTTAACCGCGGAAGTAAGAATTTCGGAAGCACTGGCACTGTTTTCATTCGTCAAAAATATAATAGGCTGGTTTAAGGTAAAGGGCTGATTCGGGGCTTGGTATAAATGAAGAACTCCCGAACGGTCTCTTACTTGAACTGCAACATCTGGTCCAATGAAGAAACCCGCAAGGTCAATCGCCGAGCTTAAGTACCCGCCACCATTGTCTCTTAAATCCACAACCCAGCTATCAACGACGTTTTGGCTATTTAATTGCACCGCAGTGTTGGCAAATTCCGATGGAGTATTACTACCAAACGATTTCAGTTGAATATAACCAATATGTCCATCCAGCACAGAACCTGTTACTGTCGGTTCCGCAACGGCTTGACGAGTTACCGTAAAATCCATGGCCTCAGTTCCCCGCTTGATGCTGATTTGAACTTTACTCCCCTCAGCGCCGCGCAACAAGTTTACGGCCTGATCAGAGGATAATCCTGCTAAAGATTGCCCATCCGCATCAATAATGATATCTCCTGCTTTCAATCCGACCTCTTCTGCCGGTGAACCTTGAATCACTGAGTCCACCTTTACCCCCTCAGGGAGCATCTCAATATGTATTCCGATCCCTACAAAGCTCATGTTTACGCTACCCACAAAGTCTTGGTATTGAGCAGGAGTAAAATAAGATGTGTGTGGATCCCCAAGCCGCTTCAGCATTTCATCAATAGTCGGAGCGTTTAAGACCTCTTGGGAAACCGGATCCGCATACTGATCCTGAAGCAAAGAACGAATTTCAGGCAGGACGTCATTCGTTGAAGCCCAAACGGACGTCGAAGTACTCAAAATTAAGATTAAGGCGAGCATCAAATTTACAAAGAGACGCCCGATAACCCTCTTACGAAAAAAACTCTCTAACATAATTATTTTTATCTCCCTCCAAATGTAAGACAATACTAAATAGGAGATTCGACATCCAACCTCAATTTACCTTTGAACTTAAAAAAAGTTCTCCTTATCAAATAACAAATAAAACTGCCTTATATGGTCATATTTACCACATAGGCAGTTTATTCCCTAAACAATTTATTGCGGTTAAACTTCATTATATCATATCGCCTTCCGTGCTGTAATTACCTCACCTATAGCATTAATTGTCCCTTCCAGATGGCCTCCTCTCAACCTAAGACCATCAATTTCTGCTCCGCGCACATTATTGCTATGTTCTATAGCCTTTGCTATCAAATAAATTTCGTCTTGCCTTGATTCTACGTTATCCATTCTTAACTCTAAGCTATCCATCCTTGATTCTAAGTGATCCATCTTGGACTCTAATCTGTCCATTCTTGATTCTAAGTGATCCATCTTGGACTCTAAACGGTCCATTCTTAATTCTAAGTGATCCATCTTGGACTCTAAACGGTCCATTCTTGATTCTAAGTGATCTATCTTGGACTCTAAGCCGGTAAGTTTATTAAGTATAAGCCCGAGCATCTCTTTAATCTCATTCTCCATTGTTTCACCTCCATCTTCTAAATTATACCATCACAAACGTTACTTCATCAAGATGAATCCCCTTAAGAATAGAGAAAAGGCCATTATGGCCTCTTTCTAACCCCTATTATTTATTCCATCAGCAAATTCCCTTAGCCGTTTCTCTTATGATCCCGACCTCTTTGAGCCCCTGCAGCGCCTCCGCGAACATCATGATTTCTTCTCCGTGACCAAGTATCTGTCTTTTGCCCATAGCCATTTCTATTAAAACCGCCTTGTTGTTGTCTCGGATTACCCATGCCTCTCACCCGAATCGGGGCTGCTTCTGTTAAGCGAACCTCAACGGCTTCAGGTTCCTTCGTGATAATTTTCAAGGCAGCCGATAGAAGCGTGACAGAATCATTTTCTGCAAGCAGTTCTTCAGCTACTCCTTTATATTTCTCGATATCTTCTTCAGCAATAACTCTCAGAATCTCGTTCATGGTCAATCTCTGCTGTCCTTGAACTGCTTCGACAATGGTCGGAATAGGTTTACGAATGATCCGCCGCTTAATCACCGATTCGATGAGTCTTAACATTCCCATCTCACGTGGAGTTACCAAGGTGATGGCAAGTCCCGTTTTACCTGCACGTCCAGTTCGCCCGACCCGATGGACGTAACTTTCCGTATCTTGAGGTATATCAAAGTTAAAAACATGGGTCACGCCACTGATATCGAGCCCTCTTGCAGCCACATCGGTGGCGACCAAAACTTCGATGGTTCCATCTTTAAATTGCCTCAGGACGCTGTCTCTCTTACTCTGAGTAAGATCACCATGAATTCCCTCAGCGGAATAACCACGTTTGCTTAAAGCTTCAGAAAGCTCATCTACCCGACGCTTTGTACGAGCAAAGACAATGGATAAGTCTGGGGATTGAATATCAAGAAGCCGCGATAAAACGTCAAATTTAAGCTTTTCCGGCACTTCATAATAATGTTGTTCCGTATCCGAAACGGTTACACCTGTTGCCTTAATACTGATCAATTCCGGCTCTTTCATAAAACGCTGAGCAATATTCTGAATCTGTCTAGGCATTGTCGCAGAAAAAAGTAGGGTCTGACGTTCTTCTGGGACCTCCTTGAGGATGGTTTCAATATCTTCTAAAAAGCCCATGTTCAGCATCTCATCGGCTTCATCTAAGACAAGAATCTTAATATCATTTAAGCGAATCGTCCTTCTCCTCATGTGATCCATCAATCGCCCCGGAGTAGCCACTATAATATGGGGTCTCTTCCGCAGGGCACGGATTTGCCAGTCAATACTTTGCCCTCCGTAGATAGGTAAGGCATGAATTCTCTTGAATTGACCAATTTTGTTTAACTCCTCAGCGACTTGGACTGCTAATTCCCGTGTAGGAGCTAATACAATCCCTTGAATTTGTTCAGACTGTTCCATAATTCTTTCTACAAGGGGTATCCCATAGGCAGCCGTTTTCCCTGTTCCTGTCTGTGCCTGTCCGATTAGGTCTTTTCCTTGCAGCGCTATGGGTATTGTCATCTCTTGAATAGGGGTGGTTTCTTCAAACCCCATATTGATAATCGATCGTATGACAGGTTCGTTTAGGCCTAGATCTGTAAATGATGCCAATCGTTTCATGCTCCTTTTTTGCATATTATTAATTATTAAGTTTTCCAAATGCGTCTCTATCTATAACTGCGTGCTCAGAAAATCCTTACTATATCGTTAAACCGCTGTAACAGAATCGCAATCGCGCGTGGTTTCGCAATAAGCAAAAGACGCTATGGTCTCAAAAAACCATAATACCATATTATCTTTAAAATGTAAACAGCAATAGTTTTTAATTAGGCTGCTTTATCACAATAAAATAAGCGTTCTCACGTAAGCGGTGGAACATATAGCGTTACCCGAAAAATTGGCCCTGATTTTCAATAGTTGAAAATCAGGGCCAGCTTACATCTAAAAAAATCCTTCACTTGCAACATCCTTGATGTACTTATACTGTTTGCGGATCAACCTCTTGAATTGGTCATCTGATAGATCATCGTACTTATTGGTCCCTTCTTCTACTAGATAGTCAAAAATTAGTTCTGCATATTCTCTATGCTCTCGGACCATCTTCCGATAGCGCTTTTCTATCTCATAGGGAAAGTCCAGCCAATAACTTATGCAATCAATTTCTCCATCAAGAAACGATTTCGTCATATCCATCATGTAGTTAATATTCGTCATCGCCACCCTGTTTATTTCCCTTCCTCAGCTTCCTTATTAGTTTTCTTCACATAACAAAATTTCGGTAGCGAATCCGCCCAGGGCATTAAGCCTTCCAATAACTCCGGTTTGTTATGAATGTCCAGATTGGGTAGATTTCTAAATATGTAGACCAGATATTCATAAGGATCTAAACCATTGGCTTTAGCCGTTTCTATAATGCTAAAGGCAAGTGCACTTGCCTCGGCACCCTGCGGAGTGTCAGAGAAAAGGAAGTTCTTTCGCGCTACTGCTACAGCTCGGATAGAATTCTCGCTCAGATTATTCGAAATAGGAATACGCCCATCCAACAAGAAGTTTGTAAAGTATTCCCTATGGTTAAGTGTATATCTGATGGCCTTCTTTAACGGTTCTTGATTGGTATTCACATTTTCAACCCACGAAAAAAAGGCATTTAGAACAGGGACACTCTGTTCTAGACGCTTCTGTTTACGCTCCTCATGCGGCAGTTCTTTCCATTGCTTTTCAAGATTAAAGAGCTTGTTACAATAAGCTCTTCCTTTGGCACCGGCAGAACCTGGAATTTCCTTTTTGCTACTGTTTAATGGAATAGCTTCATGATAGTATCGTCTAAGGTGCGACCAACATAAACAGCGGGTTACGTTTTCCACCTTGTTATAACCTGCATAGGCATCCGTTACATTATATCCGGAAAAGCCCTCCAGGAATTTTCGGGCGTTTTCGCCTGCCCGAGTACGGGTATACTCAAACAGTATGACCGGTGGTCCCTGACACGGTCCGTTCCGATGTAGCCAAAAGTATGAGTTGCTCGATGCCTTCCGACCTTCCTCCTTATTGCATTGGATAGTCGTCTCGTCGCTCATGACAATGTCATACGTGAGCAGCTTTTCGCGCATCCTTTCAACCATTGGCTTAAGCCAGGAGGCAGCACACTGGATCACCCAGTTTGACATTGTTGACCGGGTTAAGGCTATGCCCATACGCAACCATTCCTTCTCCTGACGGTAGAGGGGAACAGCTAGGGCATACTTTTGGTACATTATCCATGCCACGCTTGTTGCGGAGGCAAGGGACCGTGGGAACAGATGCTTTCTTAAAGACAGCATCGGGATACTCTTCCGTTGTTCCGCAGTTGCTGCACTTGAAAATGAGCTGCACATACTCCAAAACTTTTAATTTTGCCGGTATAAACTCCAGTTCTGTTCTTACCGTTTTCTTTCCAATAATCTGTAGGGGAGATGAACATACGTCGCACACTTCCTCGGGACTTAAGACACACTCTACAACTTCGCGGGGAATATCTGCGATCAAACGTGCTTTGTCACCGCTTTTTCTCTTTAGGCGTGTGTGTGCTTTTACAGTTTGCTTTGGTGCTTTTTCTTCTTCTGATTGAAACTCCGGTTTTTCCTCAAAAAGATAGAGCTGCTCGTCGCTATTGGGCGTTCTTTCGCTGGATGCACCAAAACGCTGTTTGGCTGCCTGCAGAAGTGCCTGAGTCAAAGCTTCCACGTTATGTTCTAAAATTTCTATTCGTTTTTGTTTTATTTCATTCTCTTCGCGAAGCTTCTTTTCCGATTCTTTGAGTTTAGAAAGCTCCTGCTCAAGGTATATCATCATCCGTCTTTACCCCTTTAAATCCTATCATTATTATACCGGAAATGCTCGAATACTGCGATATACTCGCTAATTTTAGGCATAAATAATGCTGGCTTCATGAAAAAGCAAACATGAAGCCAGCAATTTTTTGGATTGTTTTTAAAAGACAGTACTTGTTGTATCGACAGTTTGAGGATGTGCCTTTTTCTGGTCAATTTGTAAACCTTCCAGCAACCACTGCATCTGTCGGATATTGATATCTCTCAGTTCTCCCTGTGTTTTTGGCCATTGAAACTTCATGTCATTGGCCAACTGTTTAGTAGCAAGCAAAAAACCGTTTCCATCCCATCTCAAGGCTTTGATTACGGTATGACGTTTATTGCAGAACAAAAAAAGCGTCGTACCGGAATAGGGATCCAGTTTGCGAATGTCAAGAAAAAAGTGAGCCATTCGCCAGGAAAAATTTGATCCACTAACGCCAGTAAAAAGGTGATCCATATTAGTGAAAACGCTGGAAGAATATTGAGCCACTTACTGGTATAGATATGCGCCTGTAAAATCGGAAAGAGGGCGTAGCCCGAATGGAGATTTTACAGGCGCGCGCGGCTAAGCTCCATGCCTGTATTCACATAGTTTGTTTAGCCAATGTCTGCTCTAATCGGTAAGAATCCTTCACATTCATGTTTAATACGTGGGATCGGAAGGTTACTCTGTCAATCAATGCTGCAACCATAATTTCGTTCTCAAATAGCTCTGTCCAACGTGAGAATTCTAGATTGGTGGTTAAGATTATACTCCCCCTTTCGGAACGTTCCGATATCACCTGAAACAACATTTCGGATTGGTGACGGTTGAAGGTAAGATAACTGAGTTCATCGATGATCAGTAAGTCGATCTTAGCCAGACTTTTTTCAAGTTTTGACAACCGGTGAAACTGAATAGCCTCTGCAAGTTCATTCGCCAAGTTGATCGCCGAATAGAATTTCACATTAAATCCTGCGTAGCAGGCCTTCATGCCTAGTCCTATGGAAAGATGGGTTTTCCCCGCACCGGGGGTACCGATCATTACAATGTTTTGTCGGTTTTTAATATAATCACAAGAGGCAAGCTCCCATATGTAGGAGTCCGATATATGTTCAAGACGTTCATATTTAAATTCATCAAGAGTCTTCATGACTGGAAAGCAAGCTTTTTTAATCCTGCGTCTTTGCCCAGCAACCTGTCGCTGTGAAACCTCAAGTTTCATGGTCTCACAGAGAAATTGGTCATATCCGTCACCAGGAGAGAGCTGCCGGACAACGTTTTCATAGCTTACAAATGCAGGTGTTCTGAGTTGCTTGGCATAAAGCTTGATGCTCTCTTTAACAGGGTTGATTTCATGGGCCCCACTCATACCGCAGCCCCCCTGTTCATCAGAACGTTATACTTTTCAAACTGAGGCTTGGGCACTGGAATATCTATTTCTACAGGTATCTTTTCAGGTGTATTAATCGGCGTTAGAAAAGCTCGTATCTGATCGACCGATAGTTCAGGACTTTTCAGAGAGGCTATTGCTCCCAGAACCTTGTCCTCTCCATAGTCAACACAAAGCCTTAGCAACTTGACCATTTCGCGCGGGCTAGAAAGCCGTCTGCCGATCTCTAGCAATTGTGTTGTTAGGGTGCTTTTTACGGGCTTGGCATTGAAAACACTGCGAGGACGCTTTTCAATCAAGTCTATGTAGTGTTCAAGCCGATATTTGGTTTGTCCTCGTTCGTAACAGCGGGGATACCTGGCTATCTCAGCATTTCTGTATATCATCACTATCTCGTTACCGTAGCCCTTAATACTGATTTCTTTGTCAGCGTACTTAACCGGCACGGAGTAGTGGTTGTAATCAAATCTCACCGTTGAAAAATCACTCACTCTTTGTGTTATGCTCTTGCTTGGGTCAAATCTATATCGTGGCAGGGATGTCAGCATGACTCTGGTGGTCATGGACATCTCACCGACGGTCTGCTCACGGCCTGTTATCTTATGTTCACGGTATCTTAAGCACCTGCGCAGTATTTCTGTATTTAGTTCGTCAATCGTTTCTACTCGAGGTATGGGCACTAAAACATTGCGCCTCACCCAGCCCACAAGTCCCTCGACGAGTCCTTTCTCATGCCCCGCCGCTATATTACAAAAGTCGCATTGAAAGGCATAATGTGCGGCCAACGCAAGGTATCTGTCTTGGGCTTTGGCATGAATCCCGAACCCTTCCTTAACGGCTACTTTGGCATTGTCAAATATTATCCGTTTTGGAGCACCTTCAAAATAGTCAAAGCCGGTGATTTGAGCTTCGAGGAAACTCTCCTCGTTCTGGCGGTAATATGCCCGGCAGTAAATATCGGCACTGTAACACTCCCGCATACAAAACAGGTTCAACTTCGTCTTTTTACCACTGATGTATGCGGTTGCTTCGCCCCAATCAATCTGAATCGCTTCTCTCGGATCATAAGATAATGGGACGAATACTTTTGCCTGTTTGCCTTTTAGTTCCGCTACGATTTCCCGGATAGTTGATTCGCCACCCTTGAAGTCTTTCTCTTCCACGAGGCGGTCATATATTCGCTTAGCAGTATGTTTCTGTTTCTTAATATTTTCTGTTTCATCAATGGCCAGGCAGTTCTTGATAAAATCCATTACCTCATCAGTAACCACATATCGCTGACGACCACTTGTTCCTTGACGTACCCAGGGGACCTGTGATCCTTCACAGTATTTTTTAACCGTATTACGTGATATCTCGAGCATCTTAGATATTGTCCTTTGTGACTTACCCTCATGTACATGCAAATAGCGTATCTTTTCGTAAATATCCACTTCTATTGACACCCTTTCTCCCCCTGTACGTCAGCTTTTCTCTCTTCTGAACTATACAGGTTTTTTCATAGAAGTGGCTCACTTTTTTCCTGGCGTTTCCCTTATTTTTGGCTCACTTTTATTTTAGCGTTTATACCAGTTTAAACTTTAGGGCGACCATCGCCGTCAAGCCCGTAATTTGTCTCCGAAAATCCGTATATCCAAGGGCAAGATAAATATGTTCAACATGATCGGCCATATGTTGGATCATAGCTTTCGCAGAACCTTTACCAGTTCCGCTAAGGTCACAGGATTAAAACCATCGGGTATTCCGATACAATAGTCCCCAAACGATAAGGAAAATTCCGCCTTGAGCGATGTTATTTCTTTCGTACTGTTTTCAAGCTTAGGGAGCAGAACCACTTCCGCAAAGGAATTATCTTCGGCCTTCTGCAGCTCCTGAAGTTTAAACTTTCTAGCCCAATAATGATAAGCGGTTTTCTTCAGCCCGTTTTGAACGCACCAAGCCTGGACACTCAGTCCACTTTGGCAGCATTCTTCAATGCGGTCTCGCCAACATTGTTCTTGGGCTAAATCTCTAGCCATAACAAAACCTCCTGGCTTCTAATATTCACTGCTGTTAACAGGATACCAAAAGACAGAAGGTTTTTTCGAGCCGCTATTTTATCCACCGCTTACGTTCTCACTTCCACTTTGACGATGAAAGGAGAACGCTCTTTAATTGATGTAACACACCCCTCAATTCTGAAAGACCGTTAACTCAGGGTTTAAATGCAATAGAATCAGTTGTTTTTCCGTCAATCACCACTTGAGTCGTAATCTGACGTTTGGGGTAATTAACTTTAAGCTGAGTTAGAAACTCATTGGCCAGCTCATGAGCGTAATCTTTAGCAACTCCACTCTTGAACGTAATATTCCCATAAACAATCCCTTTTTGTTCGTAGATCTGTGTACCTAGGACATCCTTCTGCGTCATAAGTTGTTTCGAAACTTGGTTATTCGCAGTGACTAGAGGGGTTCCTTGGGGAATAGGTGTCAGATGCACTAGTTTGGAATCTTGTGAAGCCGCTGTGTTCTGTTGTGCGTTTACTGATGACGCCTGATTTGCCCCAGTTGTGTTTTGTGGTTGAGTTTTCCCGGATGAATTACCGCATCCTACGAGCACTAGCCCTAACATTAAAATCATTACTACCGTCATTACTTTTTTAATCAAGTAAACACTTCCAATCATCGAGAAGATTAACATAAATCGTTTTTCACTGCCTGTTATTATACCATTTGTTTATGTTCAGTCAAAATTCAAGGAATCAACTGAACGCCAAGAACGAACCCCCCATGTTGGGGATTCGCTCCATTTAAGATCGAAACTACTTTATACATTTCGGTTGATTAATTGAGAGGATAAAAGTCATTGAATTATCATTAATATTATGTGTTTAAAAGAGTGTTCTACCCAACTACTCTGTGATTAATCGGGGTCTCGAGTTCTTTTTCTCCAACATGAAATTTATACTAATTCCCAATCCTAAAAGAATCCAAAATATTGGAGCAACTGAAACGACACTATCATTAAAGAAGGCTGCTCCCAAATAACCACATACTGCTACAAAAACCCCAACTCCAGCTCTCGAAACGAAATCCTCATAATCATTCTTAATGTAAAGCTTTACACTTCTTATAAAATACGCGATAAACAAGGATAAGAGAGCCAAGAGAGAAATAATCCCTGTGTTGATACCGACCTGTAAATATAAATCGTGAGGCTTATCAACTATCTGCCACATATCCCCATTATAAGCGTAAAACTTGCCTACAAGGTCATTTTGGGGGAAATAGATTGCAAAGGTATCCGGTCCAAAACCAATAAACAGGGTATGCTTCAATAAGGGAATAGATCTGGACCAAATATAACCCCGTGAAGATCCTAACAATTCTTTACCTTCAAATCCCCATTTTTCCACGGGTTGTAGATTGACAACATTACCTTTATTATCGAGTAACGCAATTTGATTGTTAGAGATTCTAAAAACTAAGTTAATCATGCCTTTCTGAACTTGGAGAGTATTCATGTTATTGGCCTTACCGGAAGTAATTTGATAATCTTTGTATCGACTGTCCTGTAACTCAATCTTGCCAGTGCTTGGATCCGCTTTAACATTGATCGGATGTGCCTCTTTATCTTGGAACGAAAATTGACCATTGTTAACTTGAACTTTAAGCGACTCTGTTGAAGTCACTAAGGTTGCCTCATTTCCTTTGATGGTTAGCCCTTGCAGAAGAGAATTCGCTTGGCCCCCGTCCTTTCCTGTACTTCCTGTAATCTTGGAAGCATCAGAAATCAAAGAGCTAATCCGTGAACCTAGATATCCCTTAGACAAGTAATTTAATCCAAATAAAACGAGTCCCAAAATAACAATTCCGCCTAGGAAATACTTCCAATTTCGAATTATATATCTATTCATCATAATCATTAAAATGACAAGTGCTATTATACCACCAAGTAAGCCAGCCCTGGACGTACATCCGAGCCAGTTTACAGCCATTAGAAGTGAAAAAGCTGCCAAGAGTGCTTTGAGCCATCTTCCTTTAGAGAGCAGAAACATAGCAAAGGATAAGGGGAAAAGCATGGCCATATAGCTGCCCACGTAATCAAGGTGATAAAGGGTTGAATATATCATCCCTTTAGAAAATTGAAACTGCAATTCATTGGCCATTTGTTTGTAAGCCGCAGGTAAAATGAGACTTCGACCGAACGCAGTTTTAAATATATCATACCCCAGATATTGAAATACTCCAATGGTGCCTATAATAATGGCTCCGGTAAAGAGGGCACCAATAAGAGCTTTAATATGCTGTTCCGTATTCACAAGATTAATGGTTACAAATAAAACGGCCATATAAGCTAGAAGTACATACATCCCTTCATAACGATCGACAAACCCCGTTAAGGAGATATCCGTATACTGAGAAAACTCCGTAGAAAGAATCACAAAGAATGCATAGACGGCTATGGGAATATAGTAATAGCTTCCCTTTATCCTTTCGAATCCATAAAACGCCACCATTAACGCCAAGGCACCGACCGACAAGATACTGCTAATTATAATCCAGACCATCTTGTAATATGAGAAAAAGTCCAGATTTTCTTTTTGACCAGTCCAAAAGTCAAAAGATGCACCAGTTAAAGGTACAACTTTCAGATAGACAATTAAAGGCACAACCGATAGCAAAAACATTAATGGCACAAATAAATACCAATTATGATTTGAAATACTTTCCTTCTTCGTCATTAAATTTCCACCTTTTCAAAATATGTAATATAAGCAAAATATGTAAGAACTATACGAGTTATTATAGCATTTTTAGGGAAACGTTTGTACAGCTTTTTAAAGACAAGTTATATTGTCTAAGTAATCTCTCCCCTTAGTATTAGTGTTAAGTTTACTTTTCAGCGCTTCTTAAATGCTTTCAGTCTCAGATTACCGATCTTCCAAGTGTCAACTGTATCCCAATTAAGCCTATCCGCTAGTTCTCTGGTCTTGAGGTCATGCCACAATGTTCATGAATTCTAACGGTGTTGTAAAAAGTCTCAATATATTCAAATATTAATTCATGAGCGTGTCTAGTGTTTTTATCACATATCGGATGGAACGCTTCTATATATGCATTGTCCCATGGGGTTCCCTTCTTTGAGTAACTGTGAATAAAATGGGCTGCTGGAGTAGCCTCTAAATAGCTTTTAGATACAAACTGAACGCCTCTGTCGCTATGGATCACTACAGACTGACTAATTTTTCGATTCACTTTAGCTTTTTCAATGGCCTTTAACACATGCTCTGTGGATAAACTATCCGATACCTGCCAGCCTATGATTTTCCTAGAAAACAGATCCATCACACTCGTCAGATAGGCAAATCCAGATAGGGTGTAAACATATGTTATATCCGTAACCCAAACAGTGTTGGCTGCCTTCGGATTAAAGTCTCTATTAAGAATGTTTTTAAGCTTGTTATCGAAATCAGGATCTATGGTTGTTCTAGTGTAGGGACGTACCCAGATGGCTTTTATTCCCTCTTCTCTCATGTAGTTACCGACGGTCTTCTCTGCGATTACATGCCCCTTGATTGAAGAATTGAGGTTATTTTTGGGGCCCCATACATTTGATGAGATTCATTATAAATCTCTACAATTTCAGCTTTGATTTTTTGCTTCCTTATTTCCTGATCGGATGGAGGTCGTTTGACCCAACTATAATATCCTGATGAAGAAACGCCCAATAATTTGAGCACACTGTTAACAGAAATCTTGCGCTCCTTCGATGCTAGTCTTGTTGCTAAATAAATTGATTCTGTTAGTTGTTCAGTATGCTTATAGCCTTTTTTAAGATGTCCAGCGCATCCTTTGAATCTTTTAATTCCTTCTCTAAGCGAGCAATTTCTTTTTCTGAATCTGAGTTATGATTACCCGATCCTCTGTGATTAACAGTACCATTATTTGTTTGAGCACTTGACACCCACTTACTTAAGGCTTACTTACTAACTTTAAGATCTCCGGATACTTGTTCTAGGCTTTTGCCCGATGAATGATAATGCTCTACGGCATCCTGCTTGAATTCAGCACTATATTGTTTTTTGTGTTTTACCATTAAACAACTCCCCCTAGTTCAGTTATTTTGATTTTATAAAAAACTAGGGAAAATCTCTATTTCAGTTGTCCTATTTCTATTCTAGCAGCACGTTTCCGAAACTTGACCAGAGCTACTGGGGTAAAGGGTTTCGTCAACTGGTACTCACCTAGGTCGATGAAGTATTGAAGATAAGGATTTTCTGTTATCTGTTGTACGGTTTCACGATAAGTATAGCCACCGGGCTTGTATAATCAACGATCCCAAGGCCATGCGGACAGGTTTGGATACATTACCTCTGTCACTAGGAAACATAAAAGCGTATTCTTTTTCAATTTCATCCCAAGGAATGATTTTTGCCAACTGAACCCAATGATTTTCGGCACTGAGTTTCCCCGAGAAGGGTAGTATGAAATCATCTATCGTCATCTGAGATCTGGGCTTGCGGTACATCTTTTTCCCTCCATGTGCACAGTTTTTAAATGATTTTGGTGTTTTTCCATGCACATAATATTCGACAAAAGTGTCTGCAAACCCAGTCAAATCTAGCTTTTCGGATTATTTAGCAAGTCACTATTTAGTATATATAGAAGAAAAAGAGACAACATTACTCACTCCGTCTACTGCAAGTGAAAATAAATCCATAGCACTTCATTGTTTTCCCTTTTGTAATAAGAGGAGCCATAGTAACTAAGTGGAACGGTTAGCAAACGCGAATAATGGCACCGAATATTTGTACATATCTCTCAATTAAAATCGGCTGTCATAAGCCTTTTCTTAATCCATTATGAAACAAAATACTTTTTACCTTATAATCGAACGAATGGTACTTTGATATCTGTTCATAATTCTTATTTATTATCTCCTTAATTTTGCTATTATCAATTCTATTCAGCCACTCATAAGCTGAAACCTGCCAAATTTCCTTGTCATTGGGAAGTTGAATTATTCCCCCGTCAAATAAATTATCCACATATGGCAATCGCGTTGTAAACACCAGGCATCCACATGCAATTGCTAGATATACTCTTGTTGATACGCAAAATGTTGATTGAGCATTCTTATTATCAACAATATTATAAACGATTTTTGATCTTTTATAGAATTTAAATGCATCTTGTCGGCTTACTCTTCCAAAGGGTGAACCATCACCGATCCATAGAACGCTAACTCTTTCATTTTGAGGCAAAAACGATTTTATGTTCGCTAGTCGTTCCTCCGAATATGCATTCGCTATTATAAGGACATCTATATCCTTTTTATCCCACTCGATAAATTCACATAGTTTCTGATCATATACTCCATTCATATGTACCTGACCACACGGCGATTTTATTTTTCCTATAAAGTGTCCAGAAGCTACAAAACTCATATCGAAATAGTTTGAAGGTTCATATACCTCACTAATATATCTTGATTCATCAACATCACCATACCACTTAGAAATTAAAAGCTCAGGATATTGATATTTCACTTTTTCTAGCAATTCTTGAATATTAGAAAAATTTGCACCGGTACCCAAATGTAGTAAATCTGCTCCATCGCATTTGTCTAATATATCATTTATAATCAATTCTTTAGCTTGTAAGTTAGTTTCTTTTAAACTAAGCATACGGAGATCACAATTCATCTTAAATGCTTCCACCCAATTTGGAGTGTAGGTATCTCTAATGTTCAAATCACAATATGTCACTATAGGCTTTTTATTTGTAAAAATAAATTCTGCGAATTTCAAGGTAACAAAGAATGTATTATCTATTAATTTAATCTTACAGTCTCCATAATTACTCATAAATCTCTTAATTGATTTACTGCTCCAAAGCGATAAATGAGTCGGATCTGCATGATAATTCTCTTTTGTTATCGTTAAGAATAAATATCCATTGGGCTTAATCACTCTTCGTATTTCTTCTAATATTCTTTGGGGATATAATGCATGTTCAACACCCTCAATAAAGATACCACTATCGAAAGAATTATCTTCAAAAGGTAACTCATAAAATGAAGACTGAATAAATTTTATATTATAAATTTCGTCTCCAAAATATTCCTTGGCACACCTATTACTATATTCAATAGCAAATTCATCATTATCAAGTCCTACAATTGGTTTTTTTGTTTTTTCGTGAAAAAGAATAGCTCTTTTACCCGTCCCTGATGCTATATATATAGTTCTTCCAAAATTTATTTTTGAACCAAATAGTTCCTTTGTAATAATTTGTTTTCTATACCAATCGTAACTATAATCAAGATCCTCATTGATTTCTCTATTTTCAATAATATCTTTACAACGAGATTCTGAATGGCTTCTGTTTTGTGTTAATTCAATTTTATTATGTGAATTGTTAACTTTTATTTTTACTTGCTTTAAAAAATTGATTTCCCCATTATTCTCCAAGATCCTTATATCTAAAGTATGTTCTCCATTTTTAATACTTTTAGTATTGCAACTAAAATTAAACCCAGCATTTACATTTTTATATTCAGGAAATAATGTATCAAAGTGTTCTCGAAAATCTCCATAATAAGCTTCACCAATAATATTATTGTCAAGCAAAATTTCAACTTTTAACACTTCATTTTCACTAAGATACCATCCATACAATAAATAGGTATTCGAAATCTCATCTCCGTCATTTGGAGCATCAAGCCATCCTTTTGCTTTTAAAACCAATATATTCACTCCAATTCACAAGATAATATACAACTTCCGAACTGGTTGTAGGAAAGATAAATGATGTATCTATAGTCGTATCTTCCAATAAAACTATAGAATTAGTAATTCACGTTAGTTTTAGGTAAAAATAATCTACATTTAATTATTAAGACGTTTTTAAGATGCAAAGAGGGACCTTCTATGTATTTCCATGATAATATTGAGACAAATAATGTAATGCAAAATACTAATATAAAATAGTTCGCAATTGTCAAACGCGATCCAAAATAATAAGTTATCAATTGTTGAATAGGGAATGCATATATATAAAGTCCATAGGTAAAATCTCCATATTTTCCAAACGAAGGAAGCCTAAACTTTAATCCAAGGGCAAGTATGAGATATGGAAGACATACTAAAAAAGCATACTTGAGTAAATGGATGTTAGAATTAACAAATAAAAACAATAAAACCATAGTAATCAAAAATATAAAACGCCAACTAAAATAGATTTTATCCATAAAAATATATATTGATGAACCAGTAAGAAAATAATACAATAATTTGATAAATGAAGCGTATTCATTATCACTTATAACCCACCATTTGTAACCCGATAAATGAACTAAAGAATAACTGTACTTTAAATTTAAAATGACGAGCATTCCAGTAATAAATGTCGTTAAAAGCAACAGTTTACGGTATTTAAAAAAATAAAAAAAAGAAAATACAATTAAAATAAGATACATAGCGAATTCATGCTTTATTGTCCACATTGAACCATTCAAACCTAAAGAAAAAGGATTAGATGAGAAAACATCTCGAATAGTCCAACTATATCCTGTAATATTCAAAGTAATATTTTTAAATACAAAATTCCAGGGATTATCCTGTCCTGGTGCCCAAAAATAATTATAAATTGTAGTATGTGATACAATTGGACCTATTATGAAAGCTATGACTGTTAGAGATACAAAAAAAGCTGGAAAAATCCTCAAGACTCTTTTAAGCAAGTAAATCCCGTAAGAGGGACTTTCCAAAAGGCTTTGAGTTACCAAAAAACCACTAACAATAAAGAAACATTCAACCGGAGGGAAATAATTTACATAATTCAGTATGGCTGGATAAGCGTAATTTAGGTGACCTAACAGTACAAATGAATGAGAATATATCACCATCATTGCTAATAAAAATCGTATTAAATTAAAGGAATTATCTTTTTTTGAATATATGTCTTTAAAGGTTACTAACAGAACAATCAACATCCTTTGAGTAATATTATTGTAAATATCCATTGAGTCTTACTTCAATAACTTTTGAAACGAGGTTTAAGCTTTAATTATTCAAGATTTGGCCATGTATGGCCATTCATAGTCAAATCTTGCTTGCATAACACCGGAATAGGATTATGGCATGAAATAGAGAATGGAGGGATATTAAGTATGGCTAACTACTCGGCTATTAAAAAGCAAATTTCAATAAATAATGGAGGACACCTGTTAATAAAAATAATGGGTTATTATTTTGTAAAGACATTCACCACCCCAGCAATCTTTTTAATATCTTCCATAGTCAGCCCCAAATGCAACGGAAGCGTAATAATGTGCTGAGATATTTTATGCGCATATGGGCATTTCCCATAATCATAGGAATACATATCATATTCGGTATTGTCACGGTAATGTACACCTGCGTAAATATCAGCATCATTAAGTGCTTGCATCAACCCATCTCTATCTTCAACCGCGACTTCGTAAATGTGAAAAGAGCATTCATCCCTATACGGAGCCTTAATAATTTGGACCCTATCATTCTCTACAAACAATTCATCATAGTAAGCTGCCAGTTTCCTTCTGTAAATGTTATCCTCATCGAGATATTTTAACTGTACTAATGCAATCGCCGCCATAATTGAATTTCCGTGATCCTTGTACCCCAAATAATCAACATCATATTTCCACTTATAAGTGCCCTTGTCACTGCTTCTCTCATATGTGTCCTTATTAATACCCAACCACGTCAGCTTACGACAAATCACATCATTTCCAACATTTTCAAAGCAAATCATTCCGCTATCAGCTGTAGGAAGATTTTTTACTGCCTGATAGGAATAAACAGTTACATCCACTCCTTCAAAAGTACCTGGGCAGACGCCGTTCACTCGAGTTCCTGCCATATGCGCCGCGTCGAGAATCAACTTTAAATCATGATTCTTGCAAATTTCAATTATTTTATCTAACTGTCCTACTCTACCACCATAGCCTACAAACATAACCGCTTTCGTTTTATCATTAATTTTCTTCTCCACGTCAATAGGGTCAAGACAGAGATATTCATCAATGTCGGCAAATCGTGGAACGAGCTTTTCATACAAAATAGCGTGATTGGTAGAAACAAAGGTGATAGGAGTGGTAATTATTTCGTCGCCTTCTTCCCAACCGTTTTCCTTTTTCAAAATTTCTACTGCAAGGTGTAACCCTACAGTCGCTGAGTTTAGAAAATGCGCATTTTTGTGTCCAGTAAACTGTTTCCACTGCTCCTCAAATTCTACAGTCTTAAAGCCAAGGCCTGTCCAACCTTTTTCCAAACACTCTCTAATTTGCTCCAGACACTCATCTACATGGAATTTGGGTTTTAACACTTGTATTGACATAGAATTACCTCTTTCCAAAATTTATAGGGAATGTTTAATAATAAATTTGTCCGTTATCAGCTCCATTTTTAACATTCCATTAACCTTAGCATAGGTGATAAAGCCGGTCTTTTGATATGTTTTCATAGCACGAATGTTGTCCATAAAAACCTCGAGTATTATTCTTTGCATCCCAAGTATCTCAAATCCAATTTTACAAGCACAAACAGTAGTATCAAATCCTAATCCTTTTTCTGTTCTAGTATCTTGGTCAATTACAATACGCCCGAATTCACAGGTTTTTTCCATGTTATTGAAATTATATAACCCCACCATACCGATAATAAGATCAGGTCTTTTTACTTCAGAAACAGAAAACATATAGTCATCTTCTGTTTTTAGGTATTTTTTAAACCAGAGCTGTTGTGTTTTCTGGTCTATTTCTTCTGAATAGATAAACCATTTCCTCTCACGGTTGCGCAAAAGGCGCAATAGTTCAACATCCTTTTCTGCCAAGGGTCGCAAAATAACACGACCAAAGCATTTTGTTAATCGATGATTCATTTTTGGTTACCCCCATAAGTCAATCAATAAATGCAGCCAAATAATTTTTCTCAAAAATCCAAGACTTTCGATTAATGACTTCTAAAACTCGTATAATACTGGTACTACTCAAACTTTTAAAGCGAATGGCAACGTTTCCATTAAGTTTCCCAACTTCAATTTGATGCAGACCTTCGTGTGAAACAGTAAAACTTTCTTGTTTAACAATTTTGCCATCCTGAACTACTTCTATGAACAGACACGAACCATAATTACTTACCAAAAAATAATTAATTTTCTCTCCATAACCTTTTATAAAATATTCGATGTAGTCATCACATGGAACAACCTTTGAAAATTTCAAAATTGATCCTTTATGAAAGTCAATGCAATTTAATATAATCTGATCAGTAAAATTCTGAGATCCCTTTATAAGTAATGAAAACGAGTCTCTTCTAGCATCAAATATTTTAAAATAATCAAAAAGAAAATAACCTCTTTCATTTTTTTGTAAAATTTCTAGTTCTAGTTTTATCACATGGTCTAATTTTCGATTATACTCCTGTTCAAATTCTTTATTCTTGACAAGTTGCATGTCAATAGTTTGTTTAAGCTTATTATTTTCTTCTTGCAAATTATTAAATTTAGTAGTTAAGTCATCAAGTTTAGAGTTTAAAAACTGCTGTTTTTCCATTAGTGGTTGAGTTATGTCAGTTAATATGGATCTCTCGCTATTATATAGAAGATCTCTGTTACGGAGTACATTAATAACTGATGGTTCAATTGTTTTAGCTTGTTCACTTAATTTTTTCAATTCCTCATCACTAAATGGTTGATTTGATTTATTCACTACAAGTACATAAAAGAGTTGATCGCAAACATTATGAAGTGCTTTTCGTGCATGGCGTTTTTGTTCTTGAGTTAAATGTCGATATTCTTTGTAATAAAAAAATTCTATTTTTAACGGCTCGAGCTGCATTTCTACTCCACTATTATCACTATCTGCTAGACCCCAGATTGGAGAATGTGGGCAATAATATTCTTCAAAATCCACAAGTGACGTAGGATAGCTTGTGCATAGTCGCAGTGTATCTTCATTGAATACAATCTTATGATAATAATTTGCTTGATCTAAAGATGTATTTGAATAGGGCGCTAAAATTTGTACTATCGCTTTGTTCTTGCAAACCCTATATATTTCTTCCATTACATTTTGAAGGTTTTCCATATGTTCCAATGAATGAGACGCATATATAACATCTACCGAATCATTATCGAAAGGAAGCCCCTTATCAACATCGGCTACTATGTCGACACCTTGTAACGGGAAACGATCAATACCGATATAACCATCTGTCTTTGTTTTACCACAGCCGATTTCAACCTTGATCAAATTTTTTTCCATCTTATAAATCTCCTAAAGTTTGTAATCTGGCCCTTTTTGCAAAGCAGATAGTCCAATAGTTGCCAGATACATTAACAAAATCGCTATAATTCTTGAAATCGAAAAATTAAACTTTATCGGATTAATAATTACGGTTATCTTCTTAAGTACCAAACCGGGATTATCTCCTAAATCAATCCGCAGATCCTTAACTTGCTGATTTAAATCAATTGTTGTTGTTGTTACCAACGTCTCATTATCTGTTATCATAGATTCTGCCGAAAAATTTATATGTTTGTTGTTGGTATAAAACAAAACGACATTGGAAATTGATTTGTCAGCATCCACTGTAATATTAACTTTATTCACCATAGTATTAATACTAGGTATAATCAAATTTGGATCGAATCTGCTAACAAGAGTATTATCCTGTTTTGTCCAATTCACTGCTTGCATCTTTTCCATTGTATACGTTAAATTATACTTTTTATTTGGATTTACCTTAGCCGATATAAAATCAAAATTAAACACACCAAATTCCAGAAGCAAGGCTACCGTCAATACAATCAATAAATTTTTTACCCTAATATTTTTCATGCATTTCACCTAATTTTATTTTTACTCAATACAATTCACATAAAGAGCATCTGTGCCTTTGAGTGGAAATCCTAACCTGTTAAAAACTTTATAAATGAACGGCCTATTTCTTGTATCTTCTAATACTCCTATATAATGGGATTTGTGTGAATATTTAAGATCAAGCTCAACTGTTAAGAGTTTTCCTCCACAGTTGTATACTGTTTGAAAGCCAAAAATAGTCCACTCTTGGTATACTATTAACTCAATAGGAATTGCGACATGTCTGAGGAGGCGTGCATTTGCATATAAATTCATTTGCACGGTTCCTGAACATCCGATAAAGTCTGATGCGAAAATTATACCTAGTCCGGACATCTGTTTTACTTCGCAGAATATATTATACTTCCTGCTCTGACTAATTTCTTTGGAATAACAAAGTAGTTCATACTCTATATGTTTATCTGATCTAATGATGCAGGATTTATTGACCGCCGTGAAGGTTTCGATAGCTCTGGAATCGGCTTCTGCCTCTAAAATTCGAATCAGGCTGTCATAATGAAGCTGTTTCTCTAATTTAACCCCAGCGTAGCGTTCTAATGTTTCGTCAATTACATTTGTAAATTCTCTCAGGGCTCTTTGTGATGAAAATTTCTCTTCATAAACACGATAGCCGTGAATACCATATTCCTTGGCCTTTTCAGGGTAATCAAGAAAATATGCCATTTTATCAGCTAACTCCTCCGGATTATTCCGTTGGATCAAAAAACCTGTCTCATTGTCTAAAACAATTTCCTTTGGTCCACCGGATCTTGCAGCAATTGAAGGTCGACTGTGTGCCATCGCTTCTATTATTGTCATCCCAAAAGATTCAACATATGAAGGCTGAACAAGACACAAACAGTTGTTAAATATCGCTGTAATATCATTTGTTCTGCCCATCATTTTTATGTGATTTCTCAATCCATTTTGAACAATGAAGTCATTGATTTCCTTTTTAATCGACATAGAGCCATCACCATAAAGTAACACGGTAAAGTTCTCATGTTTTCTACGTAACAGAGTAGCAGCTTCCAATAAAGTAAAAATCCCTTTGTATTTATCAAATGTGTTAAGACAGATAAAAGTTTTACATTGCGAATCAAGTTCTTTCACCAGATTTGGCTCTGTTGTCCAGTTATGCAATGTGGTTACCGGACTTAGGTTGTACTGTCTATAATGTGATGTTGTCCAATCAGAGCAGCATATTATACTGTCGCTCAGTGCAATAAACATGCGATCAAAGAACAACCGCCTTTCTGGATCAAATTCAGGCGCAAGCATATAACTATCCAAAATACCGTGTATCCACCCTACTACCGGAATCTGCAGTTGAACTCCAGCAAGTGCCGAGATAATGCTTGTAGCTGTATTGTTAACCACTAAACTAATATCATTCTTTTTTAAGATCCTTGCAAGTTCCCCATAAAGTTCCAATGTCTTCTTTGCATTTTGACTACTATTGTATTCTGTGGCAGAAATATATTGGACATATTCTGGAAGATTAACAGTCTTAATCTTATAATCATTACAAATCGTCTCTAAATCCTTACTGGGGCCGACAGGAATGAACATCACAGGGCGATGTCTGTTAGATGATTTTAATAGCATTGCCAAATTGAATAACATTCGTTCAGCTCCAGTCAGTGCCGGACTGTGTGAAACAAGTGCGACATTAATCATCTATCCGATCCTCTGCTTTCACAATGTAATCTATCGTATTAACGAATTCCCCAAGTAAAGCTCCCACAGTATGATTTTCCATGACATCACGATAGGCATTACTCTGTACTTGTCTTAAAAGTCCTGGGTTAGTCAAAACCTCTTCTATTTTGTCTCTCCAGCCCTCTACAGTTTCAGCTTCAACAAAATAACCATTCTCTCCATCTTTGACAACAGTTGTGTATGGTTCTACTTTCGAATAAATACAAACGGCTTTTACAATTGAACTCTCTACATATTTATTATAACACTTAGACATGGATGTTCTTGTATGTAAAATAGGCGCAAGTAGTACGTCTGGGCTTAACTTGCTAATATTTTTTGCATATGCTGAGTAACTTAAAAAAGGAATTTCCACGACATCCAATCCATCAAATAATTGTTTCTGTTCCTTGCTAAGGATTCCACACAAAACTACACAAATATTATTATATTGTCGTGCTACTTCAGCTAACGCCCGAAATGGTATGTCATCGTACCGAAGACTTCCTGAAAAACCAACAAAAAATTTATCTGACTTTTCACGCTGATTTTTGCTATCAAACAATTTAGGCTCCACACTAATAAAAAATTTCGTAATATTTCTAGCATAAGGTGCTATATCTTCGATTAGTTTATCGTTAAACGTCCATGTAGTTTTGCATTTGCCAATTGCTTTAATAAAGTTATCATAATTTGGGTTCCCTTTCACAAAGATACTTCCATATTTGGGATGATCTTTTGCGATACTAATCCAGTTGTCATCTATCATATAAATTGTTGGAATGCCATTGAGCTTGCAAAAATCAATCAAATTTAGAGCATTATCGCTTCTACATCTTGTGAAAATCACCAAATCAGAAGTTTCCAGCTCTTCTTCAGTTGCCAACTCATCCAAGCATGACTTATATGTACAAAAGCCCAGTCCAGAAAGATTTTCAAAATAATTAAAGAAGCATATCTGGTTGTGGTGGTATTCCCAATATCCACCCAGCACCGTAATCTTATACTTATTCCTGTATTTTAGTTCTTTTCTTTTTATGATAATTCCGGTAACATCAGAAAATCTTGCTGCATCTTCTTCCTTTAAATCCTGCATGAAGTCCTGAGCGATCTCTTCACGAGCTTCACCTGGAAAGGCGGGGCGACTATTCCGGATAATATATCGATTAATGATATCCTTGGGTAAACGAATTTTTCGATGAAAAGAATAGAACTCAAAACTCGGGGCCTCATGCTCAAAAATTCCCATGTCTTTAAATGATTGATCCTTTGAGAGTCTTAACGTTAATTCCTGCATAAAATCTGCCTGCAATGATTTTGAAGGGTTAAATCCACCTATACTTTTCAAAAATTCAGTTCTAACAAATAAATCCATTGAGGAATAGCAGTTCAAAGCTTGTAAAAATCCATATCGATTTTCATCTGTCACTTTGATACCTGTTACCAATGCTACTTGAAATGCATATACATTTTGATTCAATTCTTGATCTAAAAATATTTTTACTGCCCCCGGTATATGTTTACATCCCGGATAAACAAACGTCACATATTTGCCTGTTGCCGCTTCCAATCCCATGTTAAAAAGCTTCGCAGGCAAATCGCAGATGGATTTTGTTTCAATAAATTTCGCATTTTTAAATAATATTGGAAGTACCTGGTATGTCGGAAGTGTTGTCCAATTTTCCCCGTCTGCAACAAAAATAAGTTCAATCTGTTCTAACTCCTGTAATTCTTTAATTAAAGTATTGAACTTTTTAATTAAAATTTCATATCTGCCAAACAATCCAATAACGAGTGTCAGTCTATTCGAACAAAATTCCATAACAACACCTCACTAAATCGTACTGTTCATGTATGCGTTCACAACCGTCTGCGGATCCCCATCCATTAAAATCATTCCCCGTTCCAACCATATGCACCGGTTGCACATTTCGATGGCAGACTTCATGCTATGGGTAACTAGTACCATAATTTTTGAAATTTCCATCATTTTATTCATTCGTTGTGTTGCTTTATTGAGAAATTCTGCATCTCCAGCAGCAACTACCTCATCTAACAATAAAATATCTGGTATTATGGCAGTAGAGACCGAAAATGCTAAACGAACAAACATACCCGAAGAATAATATTTAACCGGCATATTTAAAAATTCTCCTAACTCGGAAAACTCAGCAATTTCTCTCATCTTTTTCTTTATACTTATCGGCGTTTCACCTAACATCAATCCACGCAAATAAATATTATCCCAACCGTTTTGTTCCATTTCAAAGCCGGTGGATAACTCAAACATGCTAGATATCCGTCCATCCACAGTTAGCTTCCCTGAGACCGGCGGATAAATACCAGATACCATTTTTAAAAAAGAACTCTTTCCCGCTCCGTTATGCCCGATAATTGCCAGCCGCTCACCATCCTGAATTAACAGGTTCATATCCCTTATAGCGTGAACCGATCCATTTGAATCAAAATCATTGAAACGTTTGCTCCCTGGAATTAAAATATCCTTGATTCGTTTTTCTCGCCAAACCTTGAAGATAAGGTTTACATTTTCCAACTGAATAACACTCATGTTCTTTCTTATTATAGCTTAAATGCTATTCCTTTCTTAGTATTCATGGTCATTGCAACGCTAAATATAAAGAATATACATGTAAGGCCAATAGCAATTAAATACGTTGATCCCTCAGGCAGTTCTTTTCCTAACATAGGCATTCTTACTACTTCCATAATATAGTAGAATGGATTGATCTTGTAAACAAACTCAAATCCCTTTTTGGCTAGCATTTCTGGCTGATAAAGAATCGGAGTCACATAAAAAATTCCTTGTAGTACCAAACTCTGTAACGGTTGGAAATCTCGCAAATTCAAGTTGAATACTGCTGAAAAATTAGCAAGAGATAACGCGAATAAAAACATAATGACGAGCCCAGGAAACATTAACAACATTTTAGGTCCAAATAGCTGTGGCTGCAAAAATAAATAAACAGCAAAAAAAGTAATAACACTATACACCAGATTAATAAAATTGACAATTGTAATCCTTAAGGGAAAAATCTGAGCATTGACGGTTGTTTGCTTCAAGTATCCCTCTGCTGAAATAAAGGCATTCGTTCCTCCGTCAGCAGAGGCATTCATGAAAAGCCACGGGTTTAATCCAGCAAAAATCAGTGGAATAAACTCCTTGGGATCAACGCCAAAAATAATAGCATAGACACTTCCAATAATTAAAACTAGACCTAATGGTGTTAAAACTGCCCACGCTATGCCTAATACTGACCGGCGATACTTTGTCTGTAAATCACGGTTTACCAAACTAAATAAAACATAGCGATCACGCCATATACCAATAAAATATTCTTTCATCAACTAGTTATCTCCTTATTTTCTTGAGAAAATTTAAATACTTTTTAAATAGTTTCCAAATAAGAATTGGAAAAGCCGCCAAACCAAACTGTCTCCATAATAATTCTACCCGCTTCCAATAATTCAGCAGGTACATGTTCTTCAATGATATATCCTTAGGTTGCAACTCTTGCGCACAGAAGTCAATCAGTGGAGGAATTTCCTCTGCCAGCTTCTCCGCCACTTGAGGGGGGAAAACTCGTTACCTACCAGTTTTCTCGCCTCATTTGCACAGTGTTCTCTCAGTTCCCAATCCAAGATAGCTTTTTTAATGGTATTATACCATCCGTCATATGTATTTTCACAGAGAAACCCATTTTTATTATCTTCCACTATTGTTGTGTAAGGCGGACATTTTGTATAAATCCCAGCCGCACTCAGAGTAGTATATTCAATAAATTTATTGAAATATTTAAGCCGATAAAATTCGGTGGTATATAGAGGAGCGAGTCCTATATGGTATCTGTTTTCAGACAGAACCCTCTTATACTCATCATAATCATCAAAGAAACCATAATGCCTCACATTGGTGAGTTCTTTAAGCTTCGGATCAGCGCCGATAAAAGTAAAGTTCACACTATCTCCGAATTCCTCACTTATCTTTTTAACCACCGGTGAAAGATATTCCTGAATCAATCCTGAATGATCCACTGAACCAGCATACAAAAGATTCGTTATATTACCATTCATTAACTGAGGTAGCTTGCAAGACAACTCCACTGGTACTTTACTGATAACCCATTTTCCATTTCCATAGATATTATATTTTTTGCCGATTAACGGATTAACGCACCAGAGTATATCGCTTTTTTCTATTATTCTAATTAATGCCTGCTTCTGTTCTTCATCCGAGAAGTAATTTGTACTTGAAATGCCTTCGGGTATATTAAGTAGATCATCATCTAAGAAGTAGATCACGAACCTGCCAGCCTTTTTGGCTGCCTCAACAACCTTTAACGAGACATATTCAAAGCCTCGGACACATATTAAAATATCGCACCATGCAATATCACATTTTTTAATCTTCATTGTTTCTAAGAATCGCACCTGACATTTTCCCTTGCGTTCTAACGGTTTCAATGATTCAAGGACACCTACTCTTACGGATGCTATTAGTGCAGGACATTCTACCAGAACTTTCGTTGGTCTAACCATTCTGCCCCCCTAAACGTTATATTTACCTAAAACATAAAGCACCTTAAATATCATAGTTTCAAACCATGTTTGGCGAAATACTCGACAAGTGACAACATAGCATATTCTCCGAAGGAGATTCCTTTGACTGGAAAAATAACGTTCAACTTCACGTTTCTTTTCTTCATCAAGAACCTGTCCGTATCGGTTATAAAATGCTCGTAATTGAAGAGAAATACTATTTCCCTTACCAGTGCGTACGTTTTTCAAACGTTTCATAGACTGTTCCCAAAAATTCAAATCATAGCCCACAGCGTTGTCGCCATGTTGTCTGTGCATTACTGTAAAATTTCTGTCAAAGGCAATATTTCCTATTCCAGTTGCCACGAGATAGAGCCACCAGTCGATAACATGGACATCACTAATTCCTTTTGCAAGCAATTCTTTCATCATTGCCAAGTTAAATACCTGAGTATGACCAGGTGTTACATTTTGCACCATGGCATTAAAGAATGAAATACCCTTCTTCGGTACTATAGAGCTTCCTCGAAAACGAAGTTCTTCATCTACAATTTGCGAACAGGATGCGAACATCGCCGGCTTCGAATCATCAAAGTTTCTTAAATGATTAATCGCCGTTTTTAGCTTTTCTCTCAGCCAGACGTCATCCTGATCGCTAATCGCAAAATAATCACAGGATAAATCGCAATGGGCAAAAGACCAGAACAAACTATCGTTAACACCCAGATTTTCTCCCATCACAACCTCAAAGCCATATCTCTGATTGTACTCACGTAATATCTCCACCGTATGGTCTGCAGAGCCGTCATCCCGTATCAGAACCTTAATATCTTTGACACCTTCCAGTTTTAAGAAGCTGTCAAGTTGTTCTCGTAAGTACTTTTCTCCGTTATATGTAGACATTAGTATTTGTATCTTTTTATCGCTTATCATACATTTTTGCATAATAGTTCTGGTATTCTCCACTGATAATATTTTCCCACCATGATTTGTTATCCAAATACCATTGAATTGTCATCTTAATGCCATCTTCAAATTTTGTTATTGGAAACCATCCTAAATCATTGTGGATTTTTGCTGAATCTATTGCATATCTCATATCGTGTCCCGCACGATCTTTTACATATTCGATTTTTCCATTACCGAGTTCCCTTATAATTGTCTGAACAACTTCTAAATTGGTTTTTTCATTATGTCCACCAATATTATAAATCTCACCCAACCTGCCCTTATGGATAATTAAATCGATGGCACTGCAATGATCTTCAACATAAAGCCAATCACGCACATTTTCCCCAGTACCATACACAGGAAGTGGCTTATTATATAATACATTTGCAATCATCAACGGAATGAGCTTTTCCGGAAAGTGATAAGGTCCATAATTGTTAGAGCAGCGTGAAATAGTCACTGGTAATCCAAAGGTTCTATGATAGGCCTGTACCAACATATCTGCACCAGCCTTACTAGCAGAATATGGGCTGGAAGCATTTAGAGGGGTTTCCTCCGTAAAGAATAAATCCGGTTTATCTAGCGGAAGATCCCCATAAACCTCATCTGTGGATACCTGATGATAACGATCAATCCCATGCTTCCTGCAAGCGTCGAGTAAAACCTGAGTACCCATCACGTTCGTCTGAAGAAAGACAGAAGGATTTTCAATAGAACGATCTACATGGCTTTCTGCTGCAAAATTAACAATTATATTTGGTTTTTCTTTGTAAAATATTTCAGAAATCACTTCCTTTTCTGCAATATCAGCCTTGTAAAATTTAAACCGCGGATTATTGATTACAGATTCTAACGTTTCCATATTTCCCGCATACGTCAATTTATCCAGACAAATGATTTCATACTCCTCATACCTCTTCAGCATGTAATGTACAAAATTTCCTCCAATAAAACCTGCTCCGCCGGTTACAATTATCTTCATTAATATTTCTCCTCGTAAATAAAATCAACATCGCTTTCACATAATTTCGGAGCATTTGCATCTTTGTTAGACAGGATGGGATTTTCTATCCCCCAAGATATGTTAATCTCATCATCATTCCAAATAATATTACGATCTGCTTCGGGGCTGTAATTGTTATCTGCTTTATACAAGAATTCCACGTTATCCGTTAGAGTTAAATATCCATGAGCAAAACCACGTGGAATTAAAAGTTGTCTCTTGTTTTCAGCCGATAATTCTACTCCTATCCATTTCTTATAGGACACTGAACCTTTTCTCAGATCTACAGCAACATCTAGCACTGCTCCCTTTCCGCAACGTACAAGTTTCGCCTGTGCAGCTGCTCCCTGTTGAAAGTGTAACCCTCGCAGAGTTCCTTCTAGAGCAGAAAAGGACTGGTTGTCCTGTACGAAACTGTAATGTAAGCCTGCCTCTTCCATCTTTTTAGCTGACCATGATTCCATAAACCACCCACGATTATCTCCAAATACCTGGGGCTCTATGATATAGACATCCAAAATCTCAGTTTTTATCACGTTCATTTGTTATTCCCCTTAATACAATATTCTTCCACCTGCGACTGTTTTTAGATGCGCACCATACGCTGATTTACCATATTTTTTGGCAGATTCCAACACGTTTTCCTTTGTAATCCAGCCGTTATGATATGCAATTTCTTCAAGAGCAGAAATTTTTATCCCCTGCCTTGTCTCAAGTACTTTTATAAATTCTGATGCTTCTGTAAGAGAATCAATTGTACCTGTATCCAGCCAAGCAAAGCCACGCCCTAATGTGACTACTTCAAGACAGCCATCCTCTAAATATATGCGATTCAAATCTGTGATTTCCAGTTCACCTCGATTAGATGGTTTGAGCATTTTTGCATATTCAGACACTTTGGAATCATAAAAATAAAGACCGGTAACTGCATAATTTGACTTTGGAATGACAGGTTTTTCCTCTAAAGAAATTACCTTTCCATTCTTATCAAACTCGACTACACCGAATCTCTCCGGATCCTCCACATAATAACCAAATACAGTTGCACCCTTTGTTTGCTGAGCTGCCTTCATCAAATGTTTAGTAAAGCCACTGCCATAAAAAATATTATCACCCAATATCATGGCACAGCTGTCTCCATTAATGAATTTTTCACCAATAATAAAAGCTTGCGCAAGGCCATCCGGCGAGGGTTGCTCTGCATAGGAAATATGAATCCCAAAATTTGAGCCATCACCTAAAAGTCGTTTAAAATTCGGCAGATCCAGTGGAGTTGAGATAATAAGAATATCTTTAATACCTGCCAGCATAAGTGTAGACAACGGGTAATAAATCATCGGTTTGTCATAAACAGGCAAAAGTTGTTTTGAGGTCACAAGCGTCAACGGATATAACCGCGTTCCGGATCCTCCTGCTAGTATAATCCCTTTCATTGAGTAACCTCCTAATTTGTAATCTATTTTAAATTGGGTCTCAATTACTAACTGATAAACTACTTTATTTAAAGATTAAAGCCTTAATTGAATGTGGTATAGATTTCCATGATCTGATCAAAAACATGGTCCAATTGAAACATTTTTGATTTTTCGAATCCGATTTGTCCATAATGTATTCTCTGTTCCTGACTACATGTATAAATTGACTTTAAACAAGAAATTAGTCCTTTCTCATCCTGACTTTGAAATAAAAGCCCATTTGTGTTCTCTTCTACCAATTCTCTGTGACCTTTAATTTCACTCACTACCACCGGCAGACGGCACCCCATTGCCTCAATGATATTAAAAGGAAGACCCTCTATCAAACTAGTAGATACAGCTACGTCACATTTAGTATAAAGAGCAGGAACATCATTAACATAGCCTAAAAAATGTATGTTATTTGACATTCCGATTTCTTTTGCCAATTTTCTACAATCCTCAAGTGTTCTACCATCTCCTGCTAAAACCAAATGGGCTCTCTCCAACTTACACTTAGCAAATGCATTAATCAAGAGGTTATGATTCTTTCGTTTGGAAAACTCTGCAGCATAAACAAACAGGAAATCATCCGGTAAGAAACCCATCTGTTTTCTCAGTTCGCTCTTTTCATGAGGAGAAACAGATTTGCAACGTGACGGATTAACGCCCATGCCATCAATATAATGGAGACTTTCTTTAAACAATTTATATCTTTTAGCTATCTCATGATCCTCATGGTTCATTACCATAACGATATCGCTTACTCGTGCAACGATCTTTTCCGGAATCAAATAAATATACTTTTTTATGCCGGAATTTAGATTAAACAGATAACCATGAGAGATGTGATAGATTCGTGGACGGGATTTCAAAAACATCGCCGCTATCCGCATAACTGCTCCTGCAAGGGTAGCATTAGTGATTATCTTTTCATAGCTCTGCACATCCAACAATTTAAATGCCTTAATAATAGCACGTAAATTGTTGGGTGAATGCATTTTCTTATCAAAAGGCAGGGCAAAAACCTGATGCGCCCACTTAATTGGAACTGTTACATTGGTGACAACATGTACTTCATACCCCATATCTCGAAATGCCTTTAGATATGGAAGATGAAAATTATTTATATGCGATACAGTCGATGCACAAAATAAAATTTTCTTCACATTTCTCTCCAACTAAATCAAAATCAGTACCCTGAACTCTTTCAGCATACCACAGTAAGTTTCTATTCAATTCTACAACAGAATAATTTTGAATTGAATCAAGAGGTAGCTTATCTTAACAACATCCTCAGTCAATATATTACCATCCTGTAGTATCTTTCTGCAGCATTAACCCTTACAGACCAATTTTTATTTTCCCTACACTTCCTTGGTAAAATACTTTTCTGACTTACATTGCACCTTTTCTATATAATACTGCAGGGATTGTCTGCAAAATAATCTTCAAGTCAAAAACAAGCGACCAATTATGAATATAAAAAAGGTCCATTTGAATCCTGTCTTCATAACTTACATCATTACGTCCACTCACTTGCCAAAGCCCTGTGAGCCCGGGCTTCACGCGAAGAATCACATTCCCATGAGCGCCATAACGAGCAATTTCTGCCGGGACAATCGGACGTGGGCCTACAAAACTTAGGTCTCCTTTTAATATGTTAATAAGTTGTGGCAATTCATCCAAACTACACTTTCGTAAATAACTCCCTAGTGATGTAATTCTAGGATCATTATCAATTTTATAATTGTCATGATAGTCTTTATTGATATTCTCATTTTCAAGCAGGGTCCTAAGTTTTTGTTCCGAGTCTACTACCATTGTCCGAAACTTGTAAATTCGTACTCTTTTACCATCAAGCCCTAATCGTTCTTGGGAAAATATAACATGACCAGGTGAGTCAAGCATTAATACTAACGATATGAGAACCATAAGCCATGACGTAAGTACGATTCCTATTGAGGCCAATACCACGTCTAAGACTCTTTTGAGTCGTTTTGAGACGCCATCCACAATTAAGTCCTTAGGCCCCAAGAGTAGAATTCCTTTATAATTAATTGTCTTTAAAGGAATTGACAATAAGCTACTCACCGATGGTACAATATATAGTGGGATATAATTAAGCTCGCAATAAGAAATGAGTGGTTCAAGTTCACCTACTCTTTCTTCGTAGACTAAAATACCTAGATCCCTAGAGTCCAACAAACCTAACTTGTTGGCTATGTCTTGATGGCTTTGTACTAATTCCGATAAGTCGGTGGTTAAGGAACTATTTGCCACAACCCTTAGTCTCATCTCATGTATCAATTTTTTAAGAAGATTTTCATTTCCAAACTCAAATCCTATAGCGACTAAAGGAAGTTTTGCCTCATCCCCTAGACTTGATTTATGCACTCTCGCTAGAAGGTACCTTGCTATTATGGCCAAAATGAAATTAACGCCAAAAAAAACTGTGAAATATATACGCGAATAGCTTATACTACGCACGTAAAAGGACATAACATAAAAAAAAGCAGCACTATACAATAGCGAGCGAAAATAAATTTGTGGCCTTGCCTGCAATAGTTCTGACGTTTCATAGTTCCCTGAAAGATACAATAAGCCTAAAAAAATAATGCCTATCAGCGATAACATTATTAAATAGGCATTGATACTAATGACAGATATATCATTCAAGAACTTTAAATATCCAACTAAAGAACCGCTCAGACTATAGATTAGTACATCACAGATAAAAAACCGCATACTTAGCCGGATACTCTTCCAGAGTATAACAATTTATATAACCTCCGCTATTGCGAGAA
Organism: Desulfosporosinus paludis; assembly: GCF_045689965.1. Classification (NCBI taxonomy): domain Bacteria; kingdom Bacillati; phylum Bacillota; class Clostridia; order Eubacteriales; family Desulfitobacteriaceae; genus Desulfosporosinus; species Desulfosporosinus paludis. The sequence continues at coordinate 3,333,165 of NZ_CP144211.1, read as the reverse complement.
AAAATGCTTTCTCAGAAGTTCTTTCATTATAGTATGATTTAATATTCGACGCAATTCTTATTAATCCTCCTCGGTGATAAGTGAATGTTTGGGAATAGCAGTATATATTAGGAAATTGTTTGTTATGTGCTCGCAACGATAATTGTTAATAGAGTGCTATCAAATATTTTGTATCAAAATTAGCCCTATAGAATAAACACTTAAAAATTTAATCATTCTATAGGGCCAATTCAATCTTTTCAGCACCCCAATAATTAATTTGTTTGTTTTTCGTCCAAGACATTAACTCTAGGGTCAGACGTGTTCGATGTATGTAGATCAAAGAACGCTACAATTGAATGTTTCACTAACCATTTTCCGTCACCAACAAAGGTAACTTCATTCGACGGAAATTGGGGAGATGCAAAATATGGGTAATAATCTTGATAGAGGACATTACCAGAAAAACTTTCGCCAGGATAATTTTTGGCGAGATCATTATTTATCTGGACAAAGTATGCCATAATGCTTCCTTGTTCGTTCGAATTGATTAAAGCTGTCCAATTTCCATAATCCTTTGGATTCATTATTCCATGTATGCTAATATCGGCTGTTCCGGATTGATAATCATTGACCTTCCAAATGAAGTGAACACTTTTTCCTGCTATGGTCATAACACTATAGGAATTCTCCAAATTCTTTAGGTTCTCTGTAGAATTAAGATAGTTCAAAGGGTCCGTAAAATCTTGATCAGTCACTTCCGTCACGGGTGTTGTATTATTTTCGCGTGGTAGTTGCGACAGTGTTTGATTAATATCCTGCGTTAGCATTGGCTTTAATTTATTAATAGGTACCGACAAGTATAAATTCTGTCCATCAGTGATATCTGTTGTAGTTGTTCCTATTACTTCAGCCCTCTCATTTACTAACACACCACCACTTGTTCCTGCAGATACTGGGGCAGATATTTGGATATAGGATCCACCATTAAGTAATTCCGATTTGGTGCTTATGATTCCGTCACTCATTGTGTTATCGTTACCCGAGAGGTTTCCGATCGTATAGATTTTATCTCCGGTACCTATCTCGTCAGAATCACCGAGAATTACTGGTTGTAAACCCGTTGCGTCTATTTTAAGCAAGGCTAAATCCTGCGTAGAATCATACGCCAAGACTTTCGAGACATCATATACCTTTCCATCGTTAGTTTGAACTTTTACAGAATTGGAACCTTTGATTATGTGGTAGTTCGTAGCGATTTTACCTGTGGCGTCAACAATATATCCGCTGCCGCTGGCAATAGGTATACCATTGGAATCACTGGCTTCAATGTGAACGATCGAGGGGCTTAATTTCTTGGCAATCTCACTTGCGGTGTATGTTGAGCCTGGAGTGGTCATCTGTGATGAATTTGTGTATCTTTGAATTAATGCCGAGGGCATAACAACTTCTCCGCCTAGAATATCTATTTGCTTTATTGTGCTACTCTTAGAGTTAAGATAATCACCTATCGTTTGACTATAGTCAACATCGACAAGCACAATAGGAGCGTCCTGGCTAGCAGCATAAGCACTTCCAGCAAGGGCATCCGCAAAGCCGTTTCCAGTTGCAATAAAGAGTTTACTCCAATCGAGGTCACTATTAAATTTATTCAAAACTGCAAGATTTCTACCATACTTATCACTTCCGGTTATTCTTTCCACGTTAGGAAATTGCATTGTTACGGACTCATTAATTTGATCTATGGTCCCAATTAAATATGTGTGAGTAATTTCTTTTGAACTAAGATAATTCTCAATACTGCTTGTCAAATGATCTTTGGGCACTAAAATAATCGGTGCATTCAATTGTGCGGCTATAGGAGAGACGGATAACGCATCTGCATAATCGTCACCACTGACTACGGCTATCTCTTGTACGTCTCCTAGCTGATTAGCAATTTCAATAGCCGTATCGTACCTATCCTGCCCTGCCAAACGTGTTATATTGATTCCAAGGTCTCTTACTTCGTTCTCAACCGTTGAGGAAATGACCGCAGTTCCACCCACTATGAACACACTCTTTACCTTAAGGTCTATCAGAGTTTGCTTCGTTATGGGTGTTAACTCTTGAGCTTCTGTCAGTAAAATTGGGGCATTATATTTTTTAGCTAAAGGAGCTGCTGCTAGTGCATCCGGAAAATTCTCTCCATACGCCAAAATAGCATAATCGGACTGTGTCCAACCTTCTTTGGCAATATCCGAGGAAGTATCATACTGTGTATAACCAGCTATGCGATGAGTCGTAGGAGAGGCGATAACAATACTGGCAAACGTCATCTGAAGGATACATACAGAAACAATCAGCAATAACGATGTATATCTCCATCTTATCCGATGATCTTTTATATTTAGAAAATCCTCGCTTATAATATGACAACCCTCCCTTGTAATCTTTGATAATTCATTGTTTCTACGTGAATCTTGATTTACCTCTTTTGCTTTTGCAAAATCTTATTGCGCAAAGAAAAGACCCTACAGAGTTAAGGATTAGCAAGCAAAAAATCGCCCCACGTTCTTTTAGTTAGGACGTGAGGCGTAGGTGATTATATTATAATAAGAAATTTTATCGGGCAGTATCAGTGTATATTGACATGTAGGTAGGATCTGTAGCTACTACGTGGATTTCAATTGTTTTTGTTAAGCCGTTTGTTGTTACACCGGTAAGCGTAATTACGTCACCTACCGCAGGCTTATTAGTAATCGTACCATCTGCATCCATTCTGAATTGACTGGGGTTTCCGTTAGCATCGACTGCAGAATCTATTATAATCTGTGCTAATGGCATTGCTTTTGTACCATACTGATCAACCGCTAAGAAATATACGGCACCGCGGCCAATAATATTCAAATTAGCTGTGGGATCTAATCCGTTATTAGTTGGCCCATACTTCCCTACCGTTCCGTTTTTGTCGAATCTTGCCATAATCTTATTTGTATCTAGCCAATTTTGGGCAATTGTAGCTACATCTCCAGTTTCATTTAGTGAGTTACCCGGCAAATAAGTTCCCACTGCAGCAACGATAGCTATTGCTGTACGTGTTGCTGATGAAGATTTAAGGGGTGTCGTTACGGTATGAATTTGCCCATCAGCACCTTGAAGAGTTACTGTTAAGGTTGTGCTTGATGCGGTTACATTATCAGCTAACTTATTGGCAACTACCTTGACTTTATCATAAGCAATTGCTCCGGAAGCTGCTTTATCAACAACTGTAAAGTCTGTTGAATCAACAGATACGCCGATCACGGGCTTCCCTCTTAACTTTACTTTTGCTCCGCTTGAGGTTGTTCCATAAACATATGGGTTAGCTGCATAATCTTTATCTATATCATTAATAGACGAGTCCCCATTAATATCATAGATTGGATTTGCAACTTTATCGATGATGTAATCTTTTATATCTTTGTCTGCTAGAACTGAGATAGTTATGGATTTTGAATCAATTACCGTATGCGGGTCTGCCAATGTTCCTGCATGGCCATCCTTTGCATTAATCAATTTGAATATTACAACCCCGCTAGCAGCTCCTGTTAGATTGTTTACATTGGCCGCTGTTGTTTGAATGTTAATACCCTTGGCGCCAGATGCTACGGGGTCACCTACGGCATTTCCATATATATCCGTACCAATCAATGTAATAGCAGATCCGGTAGCAGTAGTCGCTAAAACTTCATAATCGTAAGCTGGAACAGCTAAAACCCCGCCAACTTGAAGATCCGGCTCAGTAGCTTTACCTATCATATCAAACACTCTACCATATTGATCTTTTACACTGAGACCACCATAGTTGATTCCGAAGTCGATGAATTGGTTTGATCCATTTTGCATGTTCGTTAACAACACGGCAGAGTTCAATATTAACGAGTCGGCCTTAGCCGGTTTTTGAATATTTAAGGTTAGTGTACTTAATTTTCCGGTAGAAGTCACCGCTGTCAAAGTTTCTGTTACACTTTGTGTTCCGTTATTCGCAATCGCTGTGTTTAATATACTTGCAGTTCCATCAGCATTTTCATGAAGGGAGCAGTTGGTTAGTGTCAAACCACTGACACTCTGTTTCAAATCGCTATATTTTGTTAATTGGCTCCCATTTTGATCATAGGCTATGAATGAAATTACCTTTGATTCCCCAGAAGCTATTTCGTAGAAAGGGCCCATTAATTTAATTGAATCTAGTTTAGATGCTTTCTTTAGGCTTGCATTGAGTGACGAAGTTGTTCCTGACCAAGTCATGGCTGTAATGACTGTCGGCATATCCATACTGATTGGAGTACCAGATGTATTATTAACAACCACTTTAATGACTGCTTTTGAGGAATCGCTCGGATCTTCTTCAACCGAAGCTGTTACGTAAGAGTTTGAAGTGGTCAACAGATTATCATTACCGTTATTATCAGAATGTAAAATTAACCCGCCCTTAATCAAATCATAACTCGTTGTTGGATTACCACTGCTATCCTTGGCTGTATAGCTTGCATAGAAGATACTTGTATCTCCATCCGTTAATTCTTTACCATCTGCGTTGGTTAAAGCCCCAAATTGAAAATCACTTAACGTTCCAATTTGTGTCGAAGTTGTTAGGGTAGCGCTTGTTGAAATTCCTGAAGTTGAATCGTAGCCAGTGATTACCACAGTGGCGAACTGCATAAGATTTGTAACATTTGGGGTTAATGTAAGCAAACCATCTTTTGCATCAACAGCACCAACGCCGCTTTGGAAGGTTAAGCTATTAGCCAGAGCTCCTGTAGTGATATCATTTCCATATTGGTCTAATACATTATAGGTTGCATATCCTGTTTGAGCATTATTGTTATGTGAATCGGTAACAACCCCTAATTTTGTGGAAGTAATATTAATCGAAGCAATTTTTTGTTGAACTACAGATACTGAAGTAGTTCCCAGATCCGTTGTGTCATTCTTTACATCAACTGTATAAGTTCCTTCTGGAAAATTAGCTGAATTCTGCAGGGTCGCTTCTGTCTTAGCAACATTCCAAGTCGCCAATACAATTACAGGAGTTGATGCGTTTTGGACAGTGAAGATAACTTTCGAGGTATCTGCAGGCACTTGATTAAATACTACTTTTAAGGTATCGGCACTAACTGCGCTAACAGAAGTGACAGCCAACGTGCCAGTAGGGGCTGTAACTTGCTCAGTACCAACTCCTGTACGTACAGTTTCAGAAACAACTGCTGCACCACCAAGGGCCGTTACAACAGCACCATCCGAGAGTTTACTGTGCACAAAGGTATTTGCTTTTGGAACTGTTCCGTTAGTTAAAACGATAGGGGATTTCGTTTGAGCTGCGAGTGGAGCACCAGCCAGAGCGTCAATTCTCGTTTCACCATTGGCTATATAGACATTGGTATAATTCAGTGTTGAACTGAAGTCCTGGATAACTTGATTGTTGGTGTCATAAGCTGTAGTTCCTGCATGGCGGATCGCGCCAGGGAATTTTGCTTTCACTGCATCACTGATGATGCCTGTTCCACCGATAACATCAGCAGTCGTGATACCTGGATTAGCAGCTAAATAAGCAGCAACACCGGCAGGTACTTCGTTTTTATCTGTTAAGAGGATTGGTTCATTGCCAGCAGAAGCAATTGATGCAATGGAGAGAGCATCCGGGATGCCATTTGCCACTGCAACTTTTGTTACGTCTGCCATTTTTTTAGCGATGTTTACTGAGGTGTCTGCACGATCTGCGCCACCGAGGGGAACAACTGTGATACCCATGCTACTCAGTTGATCAAGTACTGCTTGGCTGATAACAGCGGTTCCGCTGGTCACATAAACTGTTTTAACTTTAAGTTTTATAAGTTCTGCCTTGGTGTCTGAATCGAGTGTGCTTCCTGCTCCGGTCAGAAGGATAGGAGCTTTCAAGTAAGTAGCGAGCGGACCAGCTGTCAAGGCATCAACCATACCATAGGATGTAGAAGATGCGAGGATTGCTGTACCGGTCCAACCGGTTTGATCTGCGATGGCTGCAGCAGTTTGAGCTGCAGTTGTGCCTGCCAAACGAGTTGGTACTGTATCCGTTGCAAATACATTCATTGGCACTATTGACATAGCCATACCAGCGATAGCTAATGTTACTAGAACCTTTTTAGCTTTTTTCATGTAGTTACTTTCTCCTCTCAAATTATTGTTTTTGAGGATGTAAATAGACTTTGATTTTCCGTTCCTAGGACGTCCTATTGTTGTCCACCACCCCCTTGGAAAATGAATCTTGATTCATTTCAAGCGCTGACAAGGAAAGAGATAGTTCAGTCACCAGACAACTATAAGTAAATAGGCCAACCGGATTTTTAGAAGCGTCCTTCAAAAATTCGATTGATTTACCTCTGGTGCGTACCTCAATTAAATGTGGAGTTAAATATCCCCATAGTAGTAAATTTACTTATAAGTATTCTAATAATGGAATCTTAACCACCAGATGGAGCAATGCTCTAAGATATGTTATTCTACGTACTTTTAATTTATCCTTCATTGTTTTCTGATAAATCACATTTATTCTACTTATCACAATATTCTCAATTGTTTACTACATGATAAATACAGCAAAACGAGCCTTTCGCCTACTAGGGATGAGAGACTCGTTTTGCTAAATTTACCAAATTAATTCCCTTCATGTTAGATTAAATCTCAAAGAAGGAGCCGCTTGCCCCCTTCTCGTTGGATTTGATCATTATCTCAAGAAAAAGAGGAAGGACAGTTAATAAGCTGTCCTTCCCTTTGAAAATATTTAGCTTTTCAAGCTGTCTTAATGTTACGGTGACTATTAGCTTAATTGGTGACTACGATGTTAATGGTTTTTACCAATCCGTTACTACTAACGCCAGTTAGAGTAATCGTATCACCAACTGTTAGATCAGCCGCAGCCGCAGCCGTAATTCTTCCATTAGCATCTAATGCGAAGGCAGTCGGCGCGGTAGTTGTAGTGGAACCATTAACAACTGTTCTGGTGCCAGTTGCAATGAGCTGAGATAATGGAGCTGCTTTCGTACCATATTGATCCATGGTCCTAATATAAATTACTCCACGACCAGATGCAGATCCATTGGGATCCATTCTTTGCATAAGGGTACCAGCTGTAAGGTAGGATTTGCTAACATGAGCAACATCTCCCACATCATTCAGCGTAACACCAGATTTCCAAGTACTTACCGCAGCAACAATACTAGTAGCTGCTGGTGTATCAGTTGAAGATTTAATAGGTGTCGTTACGGAGTGAATTAAGCCATCAGCACCTCTAAGCGTTACGTTTAAGGTAGTGCTGGATGATGTAACGTTATTTGCTAATTTTTTAGCATACACAGCTACATTTTGCCACTCATAAGGTTCAACATACGAAGACGGTCCGGGATATGTGGAAATGAAGTCAGAGCTATCAACACTTGCACCAAGTATTGTACCGCTTGCCAAGACTACTTTTGATCCACTTGCAGATTTACCATAAATATATGGATTAGCTGCAAATGCATTTTCTCTGTCAGTAGTAGCTCCAAGAGTAGAAATAGCTGCTGTAGTAGTAACAGAGGTATTGTTAGCATCCATGTCAGCATATATTGGTTTTGCTAGTGGATCCATAGTGTAATCTTTGATATCAGTATTTTTCAGAACTGAGATAGTTACAGATTTCGAATCAATCACAGTGAAATCTGCAAGTTTCGTTTTAACTTGATTTGCTACGTGAGGGGTATTGTCCGCATCATTACCTGCAGATGTCCATTTTTCATCCAAGTTAATCAACTTGAACGAAACTGTACCTGAACCTCCGGTAGTTGCTAAGCCAGACTGGGCTTGAATTCTAATACCGTTTGCACCAAATGCTACTGGAGCGTTGCCGGTTATATTTTCGCCGGAATCTGTACCAATTGCATTGATAGCTCCCGAAGTGGTTGCCACAACTTCATAATTAAAGGATGGACTAGCATCAGTACCTAAACCACCTTGGTATTTACCTTGCATGTCAAGAACTCTTCCGTATTGATCTTTTACGGTGAATCCGCCATAGTTCCATCCAAAGTCAATGCCTTGAATTGCGCCACTTTGCATGTTACTTAACACTACTGAGGAGTCTAATTGTAACGTGTCAGCTTTTGCAGCTTTCTGAATATTGATCGTTACAGAACTGTATTTACCTGTCGTTGTCGTTGCTGTAATGACTTGTTGCCCGTCAGTTGCAAATCCGGTACCGTCACTTGGACCGCATATCAAACTAGCAGTTCCATCGGCATTTTGAGTAAGGTATCCGTTAGTTATAGTGAGATCGGTAGTTTTTAAATCAGAATACTTTGTGAGTGCTACTCCATTTTGATCTAATGCTCTAAATGGAATTACTTTCGCTTCATTAACAGCAATACTATCTGCAGGAGCCATTAAAGTAAATGTATCTATCTTTGAAGCTTTGTGTAATGTTGTATTGAGTGATGAAGTTGTTCCTGACCAAGTCATAGCAGTAATGACTGTCGGCATATCCATCGTTAGAGAATTACCACTGGTATTATTAGCAACTACTTTAATAACTGCTTTAGAAGAATCGCTTGGATCTTCTTCAACAGTAGCAGTTACATAAGAGTTTGATGTGGTTAACAGGTTATCATTACCGTTATTATCGGAATGTAAGATTAACCCGCCCTTAATCAAATCATAACTGGTTGTTGGATTACCACTGATGTCCTTAGCAGTAAAGCTTGCATAGAAGACACTTGTATCTCCATCCGTTAATGTTTTACCATCTGCATTAGTTAGAGTACCAAATTGGAAATCACTTAACGTTCCGATTTGTGTCGATGTTGTTAGGGTAGCGCTCGTTGAAACTCCTGAAGTTGAGTCATAACCAGTGATTACCACCGTAGAAAACTGCATAAGATTCGTGACATTTGGAGTTAACGTAAGCAAACCATCTTTTGCATCAACACTACCAACGCCGCTTTGGAAGGTTAAGCTATTAGCCAAAGCTCCTGTAGTGATATCATTTCCATATTGGTCTAATACATTATAGGTTGCATATCCTGTTTGAGCATTATTGTTATGCGAATCGGTAACAACCCCTAATTTTGTGGAAGTAATATTAATTGATGCAATCTTTTGTTGAACTACAGATACTGAAGTAGTTCCCAGATCCGTTGTGTCATTCTTCACATCAACTGTATAAGTTCCTTCTGGGAAACTAGCTGAATTCTGCAAAGTAGCTTCAGTTTTATCAGCATTCCAAGTTGCACTTACAGTTACAGGAGTTGAAGCATTTTGAACTGTAAAGGTGATTTTTGAGGTATCAGCAGGAGCTTGATTAAATACTACTTTGAAGCTATCAGCTGCAACTGCACTTACAGAAGTCACTGACAACGCACCAGTAGGTGGTGTAACTTGACCGCTAACAACTCCTGTGCGTACAGTTTCGGAAACAACGGCTGCACCACCGAGAGCTGTTACTACGGCACCACTAGCAAGTTTGCTGTGTACAAAGGAAGCTGCTGCAGGAACGGTTCCGTTCGTAAGAACGATCGGTGATTTGGTGATAGCTGCGAGCGGAGCTCCGGCAAGAGCATCAATTCTGGTTTCACCATTGGCTACAAAGACGTTGGTGTAGGTAAGCGCGGAATCAAAGTCTTGGATGACTTGATTGTTGGTGTCATAAGCAGTGGTTCCAGCATGGCGGGTTGCGCCAGGGAATTGAGCTTTGACTGCATCGCTGATGATGCCTGTTCCACCGATGACATCGGTAGCAGTGATTCCTGAGTTAGCGGCTAAGTAAGCAGCAACACTGGAAGGAACGGAATTTTTGTCGGTTAAGAGGATTGGTTCGTTAGCAGCGGAAGCAATCGATGCAATGGAAAGAGCATCTGGAATACCGTTCGCTACGGCAACTTTCGTTACGCCAACCATCTTTTTAGCGATGTTTACGGAAGTATCAGCGCGGTCTACACCGCCGAGGGGAACAACTGTGACACCCATGCCGGTCAGTTCATTAAGAACGCCTTGGCTGATTACCGCGGTTCCGCTGGTTACATAAACAGTTTTAACATTGAGTTTGGTGAGTTCAGCTTTGGTGTCAGCATCAAGTGTGCTGCCTGCTCCGGTCAGAAGGATAGGAGCTTTTAAGTAGGTAGCGAGCGGGCCAGCTGTCAGAGCGTCAACCATACCATAGGAGGTGGATGATGCAAGGATTGCTGAGCCAGTCCAACCTGTTTGATCTGCAATAGCTGCTGCAGTTTGAGCTGCGGTAGTACCCGATATACGAGTTGGCACTGCACTGTCAGCAAATGCGTTAAACGGTACTACTGTCAAGGCCATACCAGCGATAGCTAATGATGCTAAAGCTTTTTTAGTTTTTTTCATGTAGTGAATATCTCCTCTCGTCTTTGGATCTCTTCTGTCTGGTGAATGAACTATCTCTTCCCTTACCAAGGACGTCTTCTAGTCGTCCCTCACCCCCTTAAAATGAGTAGCACAATCTTTAGACATTGCGCAATATCTAAAAGCAGTTCACAGGACTTAAGTGGGAGCGTCCCCCTGAGGATGAAGAGCCTCATCCCGCCTGTGACATACCCTTTAGAACCGCATTAAAATGAAGAAACCACAAAAAAAGGTCTGCATTAGCTATATGTATTCTCCATAATAACTAATATTCCTGCTTACTGTCCGATTTTTTTTTAAAGTCTTTTAACGGACGCAAAAATTCTCGGACGCGTTTTAAGTTAGCACTTGTTTAGTTTACACTAAAACTTACTAGTTTTCCACCATTAGTCAAAAAATATACTGACCTAGACGGATTGACTCGAGTATACCACAGTTCTCTGGACCAGATGTGGGCATCTTGTTAACATCTAATAAAAAAGTTGTTTAGAAAATCTTGAACCCTTGTACAACACAAACTTACCACGAATTCAACAAGGAATCAATGCTCATTTTAGTAGAACCAGAGATTTTAACGTTTTTCATTGTTTAAGCAGCTAATACCCTTTAAATTTCAAGACCCCTTGGTAAATTCCAAGTGCCGTCTTCCTTTGGAAGTCTGCTGAGCCCAAAAGTTTTTCTTCATTAGGATTAGAAATAAACCCAATTTCAACTAATACTGCCGGTATCTTCGTATTTTTAATCACGTAAAAAGGGGCATCCTTAGTGCCTCGGTCATTCAAGCCGATCTCCTTGACTAATTCGCCTTGTATGCTGCTAGCGAGAGCCATAGATTGATTGGCTACGGGATTAGCCGAACTGTAATAGGTAGTCGTCCCCGAAGAGCTTGGGTTGCTGAACGAATCATTGTGTAAACTGATAAAGAGATCTGCATTCTGATCATTGGCCAGTTTAGTTCGAGCTTGAAGGTCGGAGAGTTCGGAATATGTTCCCACAGCAGGAGACACATCCGTACTGCGAGTCAAGATGACCCGTGCTCCGGCAGAACGCAAATCGCTTGCCAAATTAAGACCTACAGCCAGAGTATTGTTTTTTTCATAAGTTCCTGATGGGCCGATCGCTCCGGTATCCGGTCCGCCGTGACCCGGATCAACGACAATGGTGACACCTGCCAATAATGAGGAGGGCTGCACCGTTCCCTCAAGCATACCCTTGACTTGGTCAGTAATAACCGCAGTTCCTCCGATAATCACCATACTGATCGGACTTTCCGTCGGTTTGGACAAGACAGAGTACGTTGGCCCAGGCAAGGTGTTTCTCTGGGTCATGACAATCTCGGCGCGCTGCTTGGCAGCTAATGCCCCAGCAGCGAGAGCATCTGGAAAGTTTTCGCCGGTTACCAGATAGGTTGTTGTAGCAGTGAGATCGTCCTGGGCAAAATCATAGACATCTGCCGCCGTCTCGTAACGGTCATTACCGGCAATTCGCTGAACATTGTTTAAACTGCTTAAGGTTGAACTGGACACCACTGCTTCCCCGCCAACGACAATCGTGCTAAGATCCCCGCTTTGCTGAAGTGTATCGAGCTCTTGTTTCGTAGCATCAGGCATGACCTTCGCCTCTGTAAGCAGGATTGGAGTTTCTGTTTCGCCTGCGTAAGCAGAAATCGCTAGAGCATCTGGAAACTGTTCCCCGCTTGCCAGAATAACTTGCCCTTTAACCCCCACACGTTCGGCAACTTTTTGAGCGGTTTCATACTGATCTTGCCCCCAGATGCGTTCCGGTTTCGGTAGACCTGCTTTTTGAATATCCGCTTCCACTTGAGGACTCAAGGCCGCGACCCCGCCTAAGAGAATGACCTTTTGGGCTCCTAGACGATGAATTTCATCCATGACTCTTGGATCGACTCCCTCTACCGGAGTCAGAAGAACAGGGGCATCTAACTGATGCGAAAGTGGTGCCGCAACCAAGGCATCCGGAAAATGATCACAATTAGCCAATAAGACTGTATCTGCATGCTGCCATCCTGTCTGTGAAACGGCGATAGCAGTGTCAATTTGTCGCTCCCCGTAAATCCTTGATGTTCCAAAGTCTAACGAAGATGCCTTCGCAGGGTTCTGCAGCCCTATTAGAAACCCCAAAACTACGATGAGCATCCCAATAACTTTCCATTTTAAACGTGCCACATCATAATCCCTCCTTTTATTAAATACTATGTTATTCGACATATTTAGATGATGTCCTGCTGAATAAATTGGTATTTTACCCCAATCCATTATTTGAGGAAAGTTCTTACGCTCTTGACAACGTCGTCAAGCAGTACAGCTTTCCCTCCCAGGACCTCAATCTTTCTTCCCTTCCACGACGATAGGAAAGGATGTTGTTTTGGGGTTGGGTTGTCACAAAGACAACACTTTTTCAGTCGATTGAGGGGAATAGCACGAGTTGGAGATTCGGGGCAATCAATCCTATTACTATTAAAGGAACAAGACAATATTTCGTTTTAGACCCTAGTCTTTTTATAAAACTCCTTCTAATAAAGATGTTCTTACACCTCTTTCTTTCCGAGCACTGAGTAAAGACCCAATTCGACAGGAACTGTTGCTTTCCATTCTTGCCCGAACAATCGTAACATCGAGATTTGGAAGTCAATTGTTTGATATTGGCAATTGATGTTGTCGAATTTTCGGCAGGTTTTCACTCTTCAACAACGAATACTTAAAGGGCAAAGTTTACAGAACTTTAAATTTTTAAAACAAAAGGAGGGGAAGAATAATTAAATTCTTCACAAGTAAATCAAATCGCAATTTAATTAGAAGTAAAAAGGGCAGATTCAAAATTACATCAAACCTTATCGCGCTCATATGCAGTCTGGCCCTCCTTATCAACCTTATCCCCATTCAGCCGCTTGATGTGCAAGCCGCCTCAAGTGAGACATTCACAGATCGGATCTACGGGAATACACTGTACGATACGGCTGTAGAGATTTCTAAAAAGGGCTGGGATCAAGCTCCTGTCGCCGTTCTGGCTACGGGTGGAAACTTTCCGGATGCACTTACTGGGTCCGTTCTGGCCCATAAAGTAAATGGACCCTTGCTTTTAACGGAATCAGATCACTTAGACCCTGCTGTATTAGCCGAGCTGAAACGACTAGGTACACAAGAAGTCTATCTTCTTGGCGGAACCGTTGCCTTGAGCAGTTCGATCGAGCAGACCCTCAAGGACCAAGGGATCCTGCCGAAACGCCTGGCAGGCTGGGATCAATACGGAACAGCTGCAGCTATTGCTGGCGTAGCAACTCCGACTTCCAGCCAGGCCTTCATTGTCAATGGTGAACATTTTCCAGATGCCCTAAGTATCTCTTCTTACGCTGCAGCCCAAGGAATACCGATTTTGCTGACCCGCTCCGATTCATTGCCTCCGGAAACAATTGCAGCTCTTGCTCAAATGGGAGTTCAGCAGGTAACTTTAATTGGCGGCAAAGCTGTTATCAGTGATTCAGTCGAAGAACAGCTCAGTAAACTTCCTCAGCCGGTCAAGGTCACTGCCCGCTTCGCTGGCTACGATCAGTACGAGACCAACTCCATTGTCTTAAATCAACTTCCTTTCGATAGTTCCCAAGTTTATGTCGCTACAGGAATAAACTTTCCGGATGCCTTGGCAGGAGCTGCTCTGGCAGCTAAAACCAATTCACCCATCCTTTTGTTTCCCTCGACACAGTTAGCTGCTTATACTACCTCATATCTTGATCAGAAGCGGTCCTTAGGCACTACCTTTACGATTTTAGGGGGGTGGGGCGTTATCAATTACAAAATGGAAAGTATCCTGCGCACAGGAGCTGCCCAACCGCGAATTTCCCTTCAATACACTCAAGGAGGCTTAAGCGGGGCGAAAGGGATGCTTAGTCAACTTCAATCCATCCCCTCTCCGGCTACAGATTACGCAGACATAATTTCGCCAAGCTGGTATTATCTTGATGACACTGCAGACGGCAATGTGACAGGAGGCTGGGATGCCACCTCAGGGGACTATGCACAGTTCGCAAGTGCTGTCCATGCTCGCAATCTCAAAGTCCTCCCTGTGATTCAATCCACTTGGAGCAGTCCCAAAACTGTGGACACTGTACTGGCTTCACCAACAGCCCGAACAAAATTAGAAGACCAAATCATCTCACGAATCCAAAGCACCAACTCAGATGGGATTATCATCGACTTTGAACTCATGAGCGACAGCACGGGACCCAATCTTACACAGTTTATGAAAGAGCTCTATGCCAAACTTCATCCTTTAAACAAATTGGTGATTGAGGCTGTCATGGCTCGAACAGGCTCCGAATCTTGGCTCGCTGAATTCAACTATGCCTCCTTGGCTCAGTATGTTGATTACTTGGACATTATGACCTATGACTATAGCCACTCAACCCCCGGACCCATCGCACCCCTGGATTGGATGAACAAGGTGCTGCAATATACTCTTGGACAAGGCGTTGATATGCACAAAGTACTTCTGGGTATACCTTATTATGGTGCTGATTGGTGGACGACAACCTCTGGGAGCGGCGCAACCTATCAGCGGAAATCCGGAGGAATGGCCGAACTTTCGGCCCTCGCTAAAGGTCCGGTTCAGAGAGATTCATCTCAGATTCCCTATTTCAATTATACTGATTCTTTAGGTACACATACCGTCTATTATGATGATGCCCAAAGCTGGAATGCCAAACTGTCCTTGCTCAACCAATACGGACTAGGTGGTGTTGGGGCCTGGTCCCTTAGTTGGTCCCTAAATCCCGTAAGCTCTAGTGCGATTTTCCCGCTTCTTAAGCAGTATTTAAGGTAAAGCAAGGTGCGGGGTTTGCTTCCATGTGAAAACAATAAGAGCCGTCATTTAAGTTTGACGGCTCTTATTATTTTCATTTCAGCCCAACATCAATTTTCTTTCTTTAAACATTTCAGCATCAACCTATCAACCTATCAAACTTAAGTTACGCTATAAGAGAATGCTGTGAGAGTACTTATAGATTGCTTAAATACCCTTACATTGTATAATATTATCAGCAATCTAAATAAATATGAGGTGAACTTATTGTTAATACTACTGACGATTTTTAATTCCGTGCTGATGGTGACTGGGCAAACTCTTTGGAAATTAGGGGCCTCAGGTAAAGAGGTTCACAGCCTTAGCCAGCTTCTTCGGCTTTTCTTAAGCCCCTATATACTCGGAGGCCTTACGGTATACGCCTTTGCTTCTGTACTTTGGATTTATGTCTTAAATAAAGGCGAATTAAGCTATGTTTATCCCATCCAGAGTACAGCCTTTATTTTTGCCATGATTATTGGAGCAACAATTTTCAAAGAGCAACTTACACCTTCGAAAATTATAGGGGTATTGGTGATCTGCTTAGGCGTCATTATTATTACAAGAAAGTAGGAATCAAAAAGAGAACTTAGGTCGTCGCCTGAGTTCTGCATTTCAGGAACCTTATACTCTGGCTGAACCACATTGCTTATATGCTCATCATCTTCTTCCGCTTCGCGGAAACGAACGTCGAAGGGTACAGCGTATATTTTACAGGGCGTATCCGTGAGATGACTACGGAACTGTTAGAATAGTTCACTTTTGGGAGTCCTCAACGTTGAACAAGTAAATAAATCCCGAAGTTTATTACATAAACTTCGGGATTTATTGCTCACTCCGGCCATATCCTGCTCATCATGGAATTAAGAATAATCGCCAAACTCACTTTAAACATATAGTACCCGCTCTTAAAGGGGGTAATCGAAGAACTTCCTGAAAGGCGGGCATCCATTTCCACCGAGACCTCTATAACTCGCATTCCGTTCTTCACTAAGGTGACGATGGAATCAGGTTCCGGATAATCTGTAGAGTAATGAGTTGAGACAACTCGCAGGGCCTTCTGGTTATAGGCCCGAAACCCGGAGGTGGGATCTGAATATTTCTTGCGCACGACGGACTGGATCGTTTTACTTAACAGATAGATTCCCAGCCGTCGAGATAAAGCTGATTTGTAGGATGTCTTGGTCAGGAAGCGTGAACCAATCGTGACGTCGGCCTGCTTCTGAAGAATAGGTTCAATTAATTTGCGAATTTCTTCCGCTCTGTGCTGCCCGTCTCCATCGACTTGAAGGGCAACATCATAGCGATTCTTAACAGCGTAAAGAAACCCTGTCTGTACCGCTCCACCGATTCCCAGATTCACAGGCAAAGAAATTACTTTCGCCCCATGTGCGTGAGCAACCTCTGCTGTTTGATCCGTTGACCCATCGTCAATCACAAGGACATCCAGCCAAGGGGACACGCTTTTCAGATTTCTTACAACAGAACCGATATTCTCAGCCTCATTCAAGGCGGGGACAATGGCTAAGATTCTTTGCATACTTTCTTTCTACACGTCCTTAAGTGACTTATTTTCGCCCTTAGGTCCTAATTCTCTCTCGCTGGATTTAGCTTCAAAATTTTTCAAGTCATCTTCAAGCAAGGCAATTCTTTGAACCAAAACACGATTTGTGGAACTCAGCTTAGAAATCGCTAAAGAGAAATGGACACACAAGACGAAAACCAACACCCCAAAAACTACGAATATCGCCGAAGGAGCATAATAAATTCCCATGAGACTTGCTAAGTACTCTATTCCATTTCTCCATAAAGAAAAAAAGATCATGCCGAGACCCGCAACAATCCAGATCAGAGAATATTCAACGGCTAAACGGCGTTGTCGGACTTGCTCAATAATAAAACCTGTCACGAGGAAGCTCGTTATGAGTACGACGATTTGGACACGCGACATACGTTAAGCCCTCCCACCTGCACGCTGTACGACTCCTTGCATTTTTCCGATTCCTTTAAGCAGCATCACAAAGACTAATGACCCCAATAAAATCATGGCGGGCATTACAGGCAAGCGATATCGCCCCCCTGAGACCACTGTGATCATACTTACAACAAAGCTATAGTAAAGTACATACAGCAGGAGAAAACTGTATCGTTTTATCCAGATTAAGCTAAGCAGTATTCCGATCAATCCCAACAGAAGATACCATTTGTCAAGAAAATCTCCCCGCATCTTGTAAGCTTGTCCCTCGGGAGGGCTTACAGGTTTCCAAAACAGATTCTTTTCTTTAGCCAAAGTGCGTTCCAAAAACATCACTGGGTGGCTGAGAATGTAGGAGACTCCCAGACTTTTATACTCTTTTTCCTGTTCTCCTATGGGCAGCTTCTCAATACGTGCCTTGACAGCTGGATCATAGCTGGGCTGATCGAAAACAAAGTAAACGTTGGTTACCGTTTTAGGATTGTTCCCTAAATAGAATTCGTAGGATCCATAGTTTGAAACTGGGATAAACTGATGATATTTCAACTCATTGCGTACCCACCAAGGGCACATGACTAGGACGGTCATCATCACAATTAGAGTGAAATCCCTCAGGGCCAGTTTTAAACGCCAACCCTTCATCCAGAAGATCCAAAATCCCAAGACCGGAAAATAAAGCAAAAGCAACGGTCGGACAAGATTGGAAAACCCTATGACCGCTCCTAGAATCAAAAGGGTCATCAGTTTTGGCCGTGCGATGTCTCGAGCATAACGCGCTAGGCAATATAAAAACAACCAAATTGCAAAAACATAAGTGACCTCTGTTAGAATGTACATCCCCCAAAAGGCGAACAGCGGGTATCCTAACGTTAAGAGGTAGGGAATCCAGGCATACGCTTTGCCGAAGATAAGTTCCCCCGTCTTGTAGGCTAATACCGCACTGGCAGCTCCAAGCACGGCGTGAAGAACAGTGACCACCATAGCATAGTTTTTCAGCCCGAATATTCCATAAATCAAGGCCAGCAATAAGGGATAGACTGGGCCAATAACGTAGTCACGATTCTTTGGAATCGCCTGCATGAGATGATCAGCACCCTCGGCGAAATTCACGGTATTGATAAGCCCTTTGCCCTGAAGAAAGCTCTCGGCTATGTTGGTGTAAAGGTACCCATCCTTCGAAATGAAATAATGTACCTGGTAAGATTTGATATAGAGAAGCTCAATGCCTAAGGCTATGAAGAACAGGAAGCCTGTTATCCATAGCCCTTTTCGATATGCAGGATTCGATGCACGAGATTCGAACTCTCGTACCTTTTTGTGCCGTTTATTCAATGACGCCCATCCTCTTGCCGATTTTGGAGTATTACTGAGTTAATATAGTAGTAATAGTTTTCGCATTCGAATTGGAGATGACTCCCGTTCCGCCAAGAATATACGCATTTGTAGTTTTCCCGGCTTGATCTTTCAAATAAGCCTTAGTATCAGAGTTTATATCCCCTTGCGGGATCAAAAGCATCGGACTTCCGGTTAAGGCTGCAAAAGCTCCTCCCGCTAAACCATCCGGGAAGTTTTCACCGGTTGCCATCACGAGGGTCGTCGGGTCCTGCTTGAAATAGGTTACAATCTGTAACATCGTATCATATTTCGTCTCCCCCGCCAAGCGAAGGGGACCGAAGCTGGTCAGGGGTCCGCCCTTACTGTCAAAGACTGGGGAAATGGCAAATTTGCCTCCTACGATAATCGTCTTGGTCACATTGAAATCCTTTAAGACCTGCAGGGTAGAACCGGGCAGGGTGCCTTGTTCTGTCAGCAGGATGGGAATCCCCAAGGCTGCAGCCGGAGCTGAGGAGGATAAAGCATCCGGGAAGCTCGTACTGGAAGCGAGTATAACCTGAGTACTCGGACCCATTTTACGAGCGATGGCAGCGGCCGTATCAGCGGCAGTATTGCCGAAAATCCGCTCGTTGGGTAAATTCGCTTGAGTAAGGGCATCCGTCACTGTCGTTTTAATCGCGCCTTCTCCCCCGATAACGTAGACTTTCGTCCCCGCTCCAAGTCGTTTTAATTCTTGTAACACGCTACTATCTAGCTGGTCCGGTGCTGTCAGAAGCAAAGGAGCATTAAGTTTTCTTGCCAGGGGAGCGGAGGCCAGGGCGTCCTGGAAACGGTCTACCCGGGCTAAAAGTACAACCGGGGCAGTATTGTCAGCCCAACCCTTTTGGGATATCTTGATTGCCGTGTCTTCCGCCCGTGTTCCTGAGAGGCGTGTGATGGTTGGAACTACGGGTTGGGGAGTTGGTGTCGGTGTCGGTGTTGGATTTGGTGTTGGGTCGGAGGTAGAGCCAGAATCCGAAGCACTTGTTGCCTGGTAGCCTGCATTAGCCCGGTCGGTGATACTCGCATCCAGACTCGGTCCTTGTAAAACGGTTAAATAGTAACTTGCGGCACTAGCCTTCGACGCAGTTGTTCCATCAAAAGCCAGTTTGTCCGCTTCTGCTAAGAGCTTAGTATAAGCATTAAGGAGACTGGTTGTTGCCCGTTGAGCGAGGGCATCATCCAAGCTCGAACCTTGCAAAACGATTCCATAATCTTGCACGGCACTCACGTAGGAAGGAGCCGTTCCTGCAAGGACCAGTTTGTCCGATTCATCCAAAAGTTTGCCAAGTGCACTCTGCAGACCAGATTTTGCCCGCTCCATAAGCCCTCCATCTAAACTGGGGCCTTGGAGAACCGTCCAATAATATTTTGCGGCATTAACATCCGAAGAGTCTTTTCCTTCCAGGACTAAGGAGTCAGCTTCAGCTAGGAGATTGCTTTGAGCGCTTAGGATCTTCTGAGAAACCAGAGTCTTATCCGTAATCGTCGAGCTGTTATAGGCAGTATTGTAAAAACCTAGGGCATAGTAGGATGCCCAACGTGCGTAGTTGTACCAATAATCACCATTCGCGGCATCAGCGCCTGATCCTCCTCCCGTCGACAACAAGAGGGTCTGATCAATGGCGAGATCCCCCGTATGCGTCACAGACGGCGTGCTCCAGCGGCTGGAGTAATTCGGCGGATTCACAGAAGGCAAAAGGGTTGCTGGAAACTTCGTCGCGCCAGGAGCGAAGGTAATTGCACTGTTGTATTTCTGCCCCATAAGGCTGAAAATTGAGTCCTGATAAGCTGATGTCCCTGTACTAACATTCGGGTTGTTCCGTGAACCCCAACTGTTGTAGGCCCACACAGCAAAATACCAGTTTTCCAGAACGTTTCGATCACCGTTGCCAATTTTCGGCGCGGCCCGCCATTTTTGATTAAGCATTTGACAGCCCGTTTCAATATTGAAGTCAATATCGTTCTTCAATTTATCCACTGTCGCAGTGTCAGCGGAATTGTAACTCGAGATCTGCATAATCCCAATGCCAATACCATCGTTCCCAATTAAAGGATGATCTAACATAGGCTGTCCCGAGGCATCGAGCTGATATTGCTTCCAGCCGCTCTCCATCCAAGCAATGGCTTTGAGCAGGACTGGAGGAATATTATATTTATTTGCCCAATAATCTAGTTTATTCCCAATCCCAGCGTAGTAAGCCGTTTGATCCACTGCCGCCGAGACTGTTTTGACCGGAATTAGCTGCAAAAAAAGAGTCCGACCATCAAAATGGCCATAATCTTCCTGATTTGGCGAAAACCCATTTCTCTCCCTCTTCCCCCTCCATACCAAGTCTTGTCCTTACCCTATCTTATTCGACAATAAATGAAGTAGTTCCTCCTAAAGGATTAAAGAAAACTTGGCTGGCGCCCGAAGACACTGTCTTCGCACTTGTTAGCCTTGGCGAAGGCGGCTGCCTTAGTTGCCCTTATGCTTCAAGACGAAGACACTGTCTTCGCACGAATTAACCTTCTTGCAGTATACAACAAAGTTATACTTTCTGATTAGTACAAGAAAACTGGCTTGACTCCTGCTGTATTTTGATATGAAAATGCTCCCTCTCAGAACAGATTATTGGCTATCTGTTCTGAGAGGGAGCATTTTCTTTGCTGAGACTAAAGTTTCAGCACGGCCCCATTTCAAGTCAAAGGGGGATTTTCTCAACCTGACTTAAACAATAGTTCTTATGAAACTTAGTGATGCGGCATTACTTTCTTCTAAAACCCATCCATCTTTTTTATAAAAGTGAATGGCTCGTTCGTTCCAGGGAAGTGCAGACAAGCCTACTTTTTTATATCCCTCTTGTTTCATTTTGCTACAAAAATAACTCGTTAGCTGATTTCCAATCCCCATTCCCCGATAGTCTGAACTGACTCCAATTGCCAAGATTCTTGCCGGCGCAAACCTGTTTTGTTCGTCTTTTGTCTCACCCTCTTGATGTCTTCTGGGAACAAAGGATTTCAGAGCATCTGCAATACAGCCAAACCTTTTCACGATATGTTTCCGGACATAGGCATCTTGAAAATATCGCATAATGACCAGAGTTATAAGTGTCCAAAAATTTTGGCGATAAAATCGTGCAAAAGGTTGGCGATCAATCGACCCTAAGACGAAACCTACCGCCCTGCCATTACTTTTGGCGACATAACCATGATTAGTCGGTGAATTTATAAATTGTGCACAAAAGAGCTGCAGAAATTTCTGGCCCATATGACCCAAGAAATGATCAGAAAAGGCTTCCTGATATAATCGGGCAATTTCAGGTAAATCATATAAACATATTGCAGCAAGTTCAATACCTGGCTCATATTGAGGCTTCTTATTCAGCACGGAAAAGAACACTCCTTACATTTTCTTGAGTGGATTGGCAATTCTTAAATCTAAAAATAGTTTAACCAGATCAAGGAATAATAACCAAATTTCAAACTGATGATTTCTAATCATATCAAGAAGGTTATAGGATTTATTGTCCCTATTGTGTTAATTCTGTGGTTATCTCTTTAAGATGCCCGATTCTCCAAATAC
The DNA here is from genome assembly GCF_045689965.1 of Desulfosporosinus paludis. Classification (NCBI taxonomy): domain Bacteria; kingdom Bacillati; phylum Bacillota; class Clostridia; order Eubacteriales; family Desulfitobacteriaceae; genus Desulfosporosinus; species Desulfosporosinus paludis. The sequence goes on along the minus strand of NZ_CP144211.1, from coordinate 3,311,017 downwards.
TCAAAAGACAAAAACAGAGGACAGTGACGAAAGCTTTTTACACTCTGCGTCACTGCCCTATATCATGAGATCCCTTCTCAGTATGCTCCCTTGCCAGTAAAAACTACAAAAACGGTTTTCCAGAGAATTTTCAGGTCTAACCAGAAGCTCCAAGTCTTAACATACTCTAAATCAAAGTTCATGGTTTCGCCCAAGGTCAATTCGCTTCGCCCATTGATTTGCGCCAAACCGGTTACACCCGGCAGGAGATTAAGCCTTCGCCGTTGTTGTGGTGTGTAAAGCTTGACGATTTCCGGAACCTCTGGGCGCGGACCGACGAGACTCATGTTTCCTATCAAAATGTTGATCAATTGAGGAAGCTCATCCAAACTTGTTTTTCTGAGGAAATGACCGCTTCGAGTAATGCGCGGATCATCTTTTTCCTGAAAAACGAAGGTTTCGAGATCATTCACCTGTTCCAGTTTGTCCTTGATGAGGGCTTCGGCATTCTGGACCATCGTGCGAAACTTATAGATGGTATAAGGCTTTCCCTCCAGCCCCACCCGAATCTGCGTAAATATAGCCGGTCCTTCAGAATCCGAGCGAATCCAGAGAACAATAAAGAGCCATAAAGGAGACACCACGATAAGGAGCAATAAAGCGACCACAAAATCCAACAACCGCTTCAAAGCCAATTGCCACTGGGGATAGGTTAAACCTCTGCTTTCCACGGATGCCGAAGATCTCTGATCCATCGTTTCGTCTCCTTTCCTAATCATACGCGGTACTGTATCAGTATCATCGTCCTTATTTCCTTTAGATATTCAATCTCTTATCTCGAGAATCCAGGCCATTGCTCGGCTTCTAGTTAGATCCCCAGTTCTTTCAGCCAACGTGAAATAATCTCAGTCCAAGCATAATGTTCTTGCACAAACTGGCGCCCTCTTTTCCCCATCTCCCGCCGGTTAGGGTTAGACTTAAGTTCCAAAATAGCTTGCGCCAGCGCTTCACTGTTTTCTGGTTCAACAACGACACCGCCGCCGGATGATAAAACCAGTTCGGCTGCCTCCCCTTCCCCGGAATAAATAACAGGGACTGCCGAACCAAGAGCGGGAAACATTTTTGAAGGACGCGCTCCTTCGAAAAGCTTATTCTTTTTAAGCGGAACAATGCTGGCAGAGGCCAGGGAAAAATATCTTGGCATTTTCTGGACCGGCTGAAACTCTACAAAACTTACATTGTCTAAACCTTTTTCCTTGACAAGCGCTTCGAGCATCGGTTTCTCCGTGCCGTCTCCCACAAATAAAAAGCAAATCCCGGGTTCCTCTCTGAGAAGCTCAGCTGTTTTAATCACAGATTCCAGGCCCTGAGCATATCCCATCGTTCCAGCGTAAATCAAGACAAAATCCTCTTCTTGGATCCCCAGCATCAAGGCCAGGGCTTGATCCCGTTCACGAGGTGCAAAAAGATCTAAGTTCACCCCGTTCGGTAAAAAAGTCACTTTATGCTCAGGAACGCCTCGTTTCAGCAATGAGGAACGTATTCCTTCAGTTTGAGAGGATATTTTCCAGGCTCGGCGGTAAAGCAGTTTCTCTAACCACTCTGCAGCGCCGATCATCCAACGATTATTAACAAGCCCCAAGGCCACGGCTGATTCCGGCCAAAGGTCGGAGATATTCATGATAATTCGCGTACGTGTAAACCACCCATAGATTAAAGCAGTGATCCCCAAAAATAAAGGAGGGGATTCAAAAAACAGAGTATCTTGCTTTCCAGCTTTACTCAAACCCCAGAAGGAGGAAAAAACAAACGAAAAATAGTTGAGAAGGCGCTTCCAGAACCGTCCTCTCTGCACCGGATAAATCCAAGTCCGCCAGACCGGAATGCCATCAACCTCATCCTTCATTCGCCAATGTCCCTGGTACTCCGGTGGAATAATTCCGCTGGGGTGATTGGGAAAGGCCGTGACCACAGTTACTTCGTGACCATTGCGCTGCAGCCCTTTGGCAACTTCTTTAAGCCGGACCTGTGCAGCCCCGGACTCTGGTGGAAAGTATTGTGTCAACATTAATATGCGCAAAATAGACCGCCGCTCCTTTTTCTCCTCTGAAAAATCATGTCTAGTTTATTGTAACACTCCACACCTGCTTAGCCAAACTTTGAGCCTTGATCAGGAGCGTTTAAGAAATTTCTTAATCGTGTCTCCGTGTTTGGCATAGACTGTTCTCCCCACCCGAGCTGCAAGGGTCCGATTGCGGTAAGCGTAGAGATATTTCCGCTCTGTGCTGCCAAAACTTTTCTTGAATTTGGCGATGCTCGGGATATTGGCACCTACCATATCGTAGAGTTCAACTCCCATGGTTTGAGCCCGTTTCAGGTATTCCCATTGTACGAGATTATTGGGGACTACTTTGTTGTATTCCCGATCTGATACCCCGTCCAAATAATAGCCAACGTTTTTATCCCGCGGAAAAATCCCCCCGGCGATTATTTTTCCTTCAAAACGAGCTAACAAAACCACCAAATCTCCCGTTGGATATAGTTTTTGCCAAAGAGCTGTGAAGTATTCCTTGGTGAAGGGGGGTTCTTTATCTTGACGGCGATAAACTCCGCAGGAGAGAGCGTAGTACGGCTCCAACCATTCTTCAAGGGTTTGAGGTTCAATCACCTCTACTCCCGATTTTTCCGCTTTGCGTACGGCGTTGCGGCAGCGCACTTCCAGGCCCGCCCATAAAGACTCTTCATCCTTGGGCAGAACTAAATCCAAGGTCAACAGTTCCTGAACTGTGTATCCTTGCTGTTCAGCAACCTCTTTTCCTGACAAATCCGGAAGGGTCAGCTCAAGATAATCAAAATGCTTTTTAGCCGCATAATCCTCCAGAGCAAGCAGCACTTCTGGCAAAGCCACCGCTCCTAACGGTCCGGTATGAGGGGTTGCCGTGCCGGACAGTGAACTTCCTGCTAACTTGAGCAGGCTCATCTTTCGTTCGGCTAAAGGGAGCACCCCTCTTAAGATCCCCTCTCCGTCAAAAAGTCCGAGTCGGTTGACCTTTACTCCAAAACCTATTTCAATAATATCCTGCCATTCCCAGCGGTGAAAGAGAGAACCCTGAGACATTCCCTTCAAGAAATCTTGCCATAGTTCGTGCTCAACTGGCTGTATGGTTAAACTCACGTCTGTTTTCACTCCCAACTTTGCCCACCAACATATGAACCATTATTCCCATGCTGATCCAGATCATCGGATCTTCAAAAAACCGCGCCTCAGACTGCGAGCTGATAAAAACTGCAGCGATCCATAAGAAATACCCTACTCCAATTAGATAACCTGCGTTCGAACTTGCCCTTCTCTTGCCCGATTCGCTTTCTCCGGCACTGGCGCCTTCAGCCTCACTCCCGCTTACGCCTTTCAGGCCAACGCCGCTTACATCGTCTCCTAGTTTATTAACGTCACTATCCTGTAAACCCTTTAAGGCCCGAAAAATAGCCACCCACACCCAGGCCAGGGCGGCTAGACCGACGATGCCAAGCTCTGCGGCAATCGTCAGAATGGTCGTATGAGAAAGAGTTACTCCTTGAACATAGGGAATTGCAGTCTTATAACTTAAGTAATTCGTTAAAAATGATTTCTGAAATCCGCCTAAGCCAACTCCGAACAAGGGATGGTCTCGAAACATGGCCCATGAGACTCTGAACAGATAGGCCCTTTGCTCATCCAGCGCTCCCAAACCGTTCCGAATCGTCAGGAGACGCTGCCAGACAGTCGGCCGCAAAGCAACAATAACGACTCCGATCAGTCCTAAAACTCCAATCGGTTGGAGCATCCGCTTCCGTCGAATAAGCAAGCACATCAAGACTAAGACAACCACTAACGTCACTATCCCGCTGCGTGAGAGAGTAATGGCTAAGGCAGCCAACAATCCCATGAGGGAAACGAAGTATACCAGCCGTTTCCGTGGTTCCCGACATAAATATTGAAGAATTAAACTTGCCACAATCCCCAAAACCAAGTAGCGGGCAAAGATATTGGGATCTACGAAGGTAGCATTAACCCGAGCGATTTCTCCCTCAGCCAAATATCCTCGCCAAATAAAATGACGTGTCACCCCCTCATACACTGTGAGAGGAATTAAGGCCACACCGACCCAATGCACGACCTTCAACGGGAGGAGAATATTTTTAGGCTCTGCCAGCAGACAGATGCCCAAATAGAGCATAAACAACGTGAGCAGCCGGACTACTCCCCCCAGAGTTTCTGACCTGCCAATGGTATACACAAGGCTGAAAGCGCCAACCCCAATATAGATCAATAACGCTATGCTCAGGGGATACTTTACAATTGTCTTCAATTGCTGCCGTTTTTCAGGATGTCTCCAAAGGGACCAAAGGGCCGCCGCGATAATCCCCACTGTAAAAAGACGTGCCAAGCTGTTTATTTGAGAGCCGATTGCCCCAAGGGGAGGAAACCAAGTGGTGGAGATATCTAAGGCGACAGATCCTGCAAGGAAGGAGATTAAGACACTCGGTTTCTTCCAGCCAAAGTAAACAACTAAACCAAGACTGAAGAGAAAAAAACACCATTTCAAAAGAAGCATCACCCTAGCTCTTCTCCTTCCACATTTAGCGTTATTAAGGGCTGAGCCGAAAAATCGATATACCCTTCTCCCACCTCATAAGAGGATGAACAGGCTTGAATTCGACGTGGATCAAGATAAAGCCGGATCCGTACCGGAGGTATCTGGGAGGTAGATTGCCCCAAAGAGGCAGCTCCCTCAGGTTGTGTGCAGGAAACCTTCCAGCTTGTTCCTTCGACCGTCAAGGCCACCTGACATTCTCGCCTGCGGGCAAACCATCTCAAGGCTTCGCGTGGTATAGCAATCCACGCTCCGTCCTGTTTTCCTTGTTCTATCAAGCGTTCATAAACCTCCCCCCAAAAGCGGGGCGCTGTAAAACTCTGATTATGCCAAAGCAGACTTACTGCTCCGCCAAGACGCTTAGCCCAAGCCAAAATTGGCAAGGCCTGATGAAAGGCTTCTTCTCGATTTAAATTAAGATGCTCTTCCCCCATCAAAGCACCATCCTGAATATGTAGAGGCAATTCCCATAGTGCTTGACAATTCAAAGGATGATATGGTTGAAGGGTACCCGCACGAAAGCCTACAACTTCATTATACCCAAAGGTGGCATCATACAGAAATCCACCCTCTTCCAGGGCCTGAAAAGAAGCAGGAGTATCGAAATACAGCCAGTGCATGCGCACCCCTAATTCATTTTGCCCTGTCAATTGGGAAATTCGCCGCTGTTCTGCTCGAGCCGCTTGAGCCGAATGCCAGGCATCAATGCCATGAACCCCTGCTTCCCATCCTTCCTCTTCCAAGCGGGTTAGGAGTGTTTGCTGCTCAGCAACATCATAGAAGGAGGCTCGATTCGCCGGAGCTTCTGTTCTTGCAGGATTCCTTAAATCCGAAGGCTCGTTATGATGTGGAAGAATACCAGGCTTTCTGGGGAAAGGCATAAAATATAGACTTGATCGAACTCCAAGGCGCTTCTCCAAATCGATCAGCTGCGGCAAGGCGCGCTGCCAAACATCGTGCCCTAGTCCGATCTTTGCTGCCCACGTTCTGGCCATCTCCCAAAGAGTCTGAGTGAATTCTGAGGTTTTAACTTTGCCGGTCCGCCAACGTTTCCAGTTCACCAGAGAACTGCGGTAAAAGTACCCTAAAAATGTGCGGGCAATCGGCATTTCCTTAAGACTTAAAATATCCAGATCGTGAGTCAGCGTCATCGTATAGGCATATCCCCAAGGTATAGGCGGCAGCTCCAGATAATGTTTAACATGTTGGCGAAACATTTTACGAAGCTCCTCAAGCATCTGATCGAGAACAGGTTCGCCAACTCTTGATTCCGTATACTCGCGCCCTTCTACAAGCACGCGGGTTCCCTCGAGGCCAAGATTAAAGGGCATAGTTTTCAGCCGCAAACCGGGATTTTCTCCCTGGATTGGCCCACACACCAAAATCAAGGGATTTTTTCCGACGCCTCTAAGGGATGATAACGAAATTCCATCCACTAAGATAACATCGCAGTTTAAAAAGACCTCAGAAACAGTGGGCTCCTGCCGGCTCCGAGAGTTGTTCCAGACAGGATTCGGAATTCCCATAAGTGCGGCCATTTCCTGATAAACCTGGACCAACTCATCCGCCACGTAAACTCCGATACGCCCAAATCCATGAGGACTGCTCAAGAAACTCACCTTCTTTTCTGCTCAATGGCTGCCACGATGTCTTCGCTGGCCCGGCCACTTCCGTAAAGATTTTCCTGGTAAGGCGGCAGGGCATGCCGGCGATATTGATCAACCGCAGCCACAATCTTTTCCGTTTTTGCGCCTGTGAGCGTGTTCCATCCGATCTGAACCGTCTCAACCCACTCTGTCTCGTCCCTCATCGTTACACAGGGCACTCGCCAAAGATAGGCTTCTTTCTGTACCCCGCCGGAATCTGTAAGGATGCAGTTCTGCCCCTTTCTCGAGAAGAATCATCTCTAAATACCCTACAGGTTCAATCACTTCGACATTTTCCGGGATCGAGATTTGATGGTCCAGAAGAAGTTTCTTCGTGCGGGGATGAAGCGGAAGTACAATTTTCCCATCGATCCGGGCGAAAGCATTAATGATTCCTTCCAGGCGGCTTGGGGTATCTGTGTTTTCTGCCCGATGGACGGTAGCTAATAGGTAAGATTTTTCCTGATAGTGTAAAGTGTTTCCTATCTGACGCTCTTCGGCCCGCCGAGCATGATAATACAGAGCATCGGCCATAACATCCCCGGTTCGAATCACACCGCTCGTTAATCCTTCCTGAGCAAGGTTTTGTACAGCCTGATCCGTTGGGCAAAATAAGAGCGCTGAAACATGGTCCGTAAGAACTCGGTTTACTTCTTCGGGCATTTGCCGATTATAGCTGCGCAGCCCAGCCTCGACATGAGCAATCGGAATATGAAGCTTCGCTGCAGCCAAAGCCCCTGCCAAGGTGGAGTTCGTATCCCCAAATACCAGAACCCAATCGGGCTTTTCCTTCAGAAGCACTTCTTCCACTCCTGTTAACATCTCTCCGGTTTGGGCTCCATGATGTTTTGAGCCTACCCCCAGAAAATAGTCCGGTTTAGGAATCCCCAATTCTTCAAAAAACACATCCGACATCTGATAGTCATAATGCTGTCCGGTGTGAATGATTTTCTCTTCATGGCTTTTGCGAAGGGCTTCTGAAAGAGGCGCTGCCTTGATAAACTGGGGCCTGGCACCCAGTACGGTGATAACTTTCATAATAACTATCTAACCTCAATTCTAAATACTCAATTTCTAGTTTCCTGCGGCCTTCTTCGCTCTTCGCCATCCTCTTCTGTTGACATCCCCTGAAATATCTGATGGAAAGCCGCCGTTATTTTTCAATCAACGTTATTATTTATCTCCCTAAGTCTCATACTTTCCTACTAGTTACCTGACGCAGAACATACCCGCCAATGCGTTGGAAGTCAGGATCTAAGCCGATCAAAATCGCCAGATAAACGATCCCGGCTATTCCTCCTGAAACCAAGGGATGAAGATAGCGCAGGAAATAAGCAACCATTGCCATTGCAGCGGAAGCCAAGACAATGACCGGAAGCTGACGCCATATCCGCACTTTATAAACTTGGCGCCGTACCACCCCATAATACATCACAAAGACATACAACTCGGTGATGAGAGTCGCCACGCTGGCACCATAAATTCCGTAACGAGGAATGGCGTAAAGGTTAATCCCAATATTTATAACTGCAGCCCCTCCTTGAATCCAGGCTCGGGTCCATTGCCGGTTGGTGGTCGTCAGAACATCTCCCAGAGAAAAGCTCAGGCATTCGAGGGCAAAAAACCAACATAGAATCATCATAATCGGTATCGATGCCTGAAAACGATGACTATAAAGCCAAGTCAATAAGGGGTTTGCTAAAACAAACAGCAGTACGCTGCCTGGAATCCCTACCGCACTTAACACCTTAAAGATCTTCTCAATGGCTTCTCGGTGTTTGTCATGGCTCTCAACCCCAAGTTGGAACAGAACAGGATAAATGACACTGGTTAAAATTCCTGGGATAAATAAGAGCACGGAAATCAGACGATAGGCGGCTGAGTAAATTCCAACTTCTCGTGACGCACGCATTAAAGAGAGCATGAACATGTCGATTTGAAAATAGACATACAAAAAAATAACAGCAGCTCCATAAGGCAGTCCCTTCCGGAGCATCTCCACAAGACGGTGCCAATTGAACTCGAGCCGGATATTCCGCCTCAGGTGGATATACAACATGACTGAAATGGCCAGCGTAGCAGCCATCTGGGCATAAGTGATCATTACCACATTACCCTTGGTCACCACCACCACGATCGTCAGTACGCCAATAAGAAATGTCGATAAAAATTGGTACATTGCCGCATAGTACATCTGCTGTTTGGCTTGAAAGTAGTTGTAGACAGAGCTGTCTAAGGCATTTAACGCACTGGCTACCCCGAAAACAATCACCATGCTTCGGGTCGTCAAGCTATAGTTGGCAGGCATCAGAACAAGCATCAGCGCATAGATAGCCAGTGAGGTAAACGTCTTAAAGGCCAAAGTGTTCCCTAAATACAGCGGCAAAACACTCTCATCACGAGAGCCTTCTTGGACCATGTAATTGCTCAAACCAAAATCTACAAAGAGGATAAAGGTACTCACAAAAGCTAGTGCTGAATTGTACTCTCCATAGGTTGTTGGCCCTAAATAACGTGCGACCGCAATGGCCACTATAGCAGTAATTGCTTTGGACAGCACACTTGCCACACTTAAAGCAGCAGCATTCTTAAGGACTAAGCGAAGTTCCACTGAGGCTCTCCTTTCTCTATCTTTTCATTTACCGGATGGTATGTAAGTTTCCCTAATGGGCTTTTAGAGCTTCCTGATAAACTTCAAGGGTCTTCTGGGCATTGTGGCGCCAAGTAAATTCACGGTTAACAAGCGCTTTCCCTCGAGCTCCCATCTCTTGTGCTCGTTTCGGATGCCTGAAAAGCTCACGTATCGCAGCGATAATAGCCTGCACATTCTTAGGAGGGACTGCTATACCCACCTCAGTCTTATCTAAAACCTCCGCGATTCCTTCCCCTTGAGTACCGATAATTGGTTTGCCATGGGCCAGCGCTTCGAGATAAACAACTCCAAAAGCTTCCTTCCAACTCGGTAAAACAAAAACGTCGCATTCAGACATTTCACGCATAGCCTCATGGTGAGGCAAGCTCCCCAAGAATACGACATGCCTATCAAGTCCTAATTCCTTTGCGAGGGCTTCCAAACTCTGGCGTTCCGACCCATCGCCTACAATTCGATAGTCTAAATCAGGAAATTCTCGGATCAATTCAGGAAGCGCCTGCAATACCATAGCATGTCCTTTGTCTGGACGTAAAAATCCTACGCTTAGAAGGCGATGTCGATCTGCTACTTTAGAAGGGTTTTCCATGGGGATTTCTTCTTCCAAATCCACGCCATTATAAATCACCTTATACTTAGTCAAAGTATCTGCCCAGGTTTCCAAACCATATTGGTTTTTTAGCTTTTCACTGACCAGGATTACTTGCGAGGCTCCTTTAAGTGTCGCTCGAACACTTTCCGCACAGGCCCGGCTGCGCTTCAGAGTATACGCAAAATCCTGGCCATGAATCGTTACGACGACAGGCAGATGATACTTTTGGCCAAATTTCCAAGCAGCCGCTCCGTCTGGATGGGCGACATGGGCATGGATCAAATCCACACCTTGTCTGATCTGTTCGAGAAAGACCTTTCGTATGCCGTACGCGAAGGTCTCAGGATAATACTCAAAAAACATCGAGCGCGGAAACTCCAGGACTCGAGGATGAAAGACCGGAAACCCGTCCGGCTGTTCCAAAAAGGGGACCGCAGGATATCCTCCCCACTTTCCCCGTCCGGACATTAAACCTGGCACCCAAGGAACGGGCGCCACTATCCTCACATCGACCCCAAGCTGAGTCAAAGCAGCCGCCTGTTGACGTACAAAAATCCCTCCCAATGGGGATACGGAATTCGGGTACATATGAGATAACATTAACACACGCATCTTACGGATTCCTCGCAGCCAAAATTCGCTCATAGAGCTTGATTAGTTTGCTTTGTTCTTTCTCCCAGGTATATTCTCGTTGGAAGGCATCCCAACCATTTTTGGCATAATTTAAAGACCTTTGCGGGTTTTCAATCAAAGTGCAAATATCTTGAGCGAGGCTTTCCGGATCTCCAGGCTCATTAAGCAACCCGCACTGATTTTTTTCAACAATTTCTTCAATATAACCAAAGCGGGAACCAACCACAGGCAAACCTGCTGCCATATATTCCAGGAGTTTTACAGGGATCGCTTTACGGTAATTCAAGGTCGGCAGCAAAGGCACGAGGGCGATGGAACTCTGGGCCAAGACACCCGGAACTTGTTCATAGGGTATCTTCCCGCGCAGATGCACCCCTCCGCGCTCCAGCCAAGGGTCAAGCTGCGAAAATTCCGGTCCCAAGTCCTCAGTCTCTGCCGGTCCCACTAATTCACACACAGCTTCGGGGTGTTTAGCCCGCACTAAAGGCATCGCCCGCAGGATGATCTCCAAGCCCCGTTCCCGGTTAATCCCACCGAGATATAAAATCACGGGAGGTTTAATCCTTTCCGGCCGGGGGAATTCAAACTGACGTTTAAGAGGATAGTTATGCAAAATTGCCCCTTCTGGGTTTTCCCGTTGAAAAAGCTCAGCCATATGGCCATTGACGGTTATAATACCGGCAAAGGAACGTGCTGCCCTTTTTTCAAGCAGATCAACCGTCCTTGCGACAAGCTTGCGCAAAGGTCTGGGAATCCAATAACGCGTGAGAAGGCTGTCTCCATAATATTCATGCACATCATAAACAACCGGTTTGCCGTGTTTACGACTTAAGCGCAATCCTACCGGTATCAAATCCGGGTCATGGAAATGATAGATGTCCGCATTTTCCTGAAGTGCTGTTCGATAAAGAGAGTTCAAGCGCCAAATCCGATCTGCTCTGGCAGAAAGCGGCGGCACGGCCTGAATCCGAATCCCTTCTTTGATCAGCGAGGTTTCGTAAGGCGCCACTATGACCACTTCATATCCCGCCTCTGTTAAACTGCGGGCTTCCTTATGAAAAATACGCTCATCGAAAGGAGAGTGAGCCGTGGTTAAAATGCAGGCTTTCAAACGCTTTCCCCTTCTATTCTATAAATTAAGCCCATAAATAAGGCAAATAAGGTCATCAACTGAAGATTATAAAATATTCCGGCAGTAATGTTATAGACAAAGACCGCCGCAGTTGCCGCCACAAAAGCGATGCAAAGCATAATTTTTGTCTCCCGCATCCCCTGATCCGAGGCTGAGAAGTTAAATAGTCCGACTTTCCCGATTGCAGCCTTAACCGGCCGCAGGAAAAACCAAAAATACAACACTAAACCGATGATTCCATAGCGCCGAGTTATCAAAGCATACTCATCATCAACCAGGGTCGTCATCGTTGTTTTAGCAGTGCCCCAGCCCAAAATAGGGGATTCCTTAATGAGTTCAAAGGCATTTCCTGCTCGTAAAAAATGCCCTTGGGCCGAAGTGCTTGTCTGCAGATCAGTCGCTTCATTTATGCGAGTTGTGAATTCACGCGGCGAGGTAAAGAAAATCAGCAACGTCAAAATGAACAAAGCTCCTACCTTTAAAAGCATGTCCTTTTTCCACCTATATTTAAACAAGGACCAAAGACTCAGCACTGCCAGCACGAGCGCTGTCGCCAAAAGAGCGGTTCGTGAAATCGTCATAAAGACTAACTTAATAGTAAGCCCTACTGCCACAAAGAGGAGTACTGCCTTCAAACGCTCATTTTCCCGGAAATAAAACAAGGTCACAAATAAGGTTAGGGTTAGGACAGAAAAGATCCCCATGACATTAGGGTTATCAAAGGTACCTAAAACGCGAGGAGGGTTGGCATTCACAAGGTTATCCAAGTGAGACTGAGCAAAAAAAGGAGTTAGCCAAGCGTTAACATTCGCTAAATTCAAAAACTGACTCCAGGAAAGGACCATGATGATTCCAAACCCTACGAGGAAGGTTTTGCGCAAAATACTGAACTCTCCTTCCTGTAAATCCAGGGAAAGCGCCAGTGTTGCGACGAGATAGTATTTGGCAAGAGTAACTCCTTCCATGACATCCCTTAAGCCGAAATGCAGCCGCCAAAAAAGTACGGCAAATAGGTTCGACAGAACCATAGAGCCAAGGAAAAGCAAAAAAACATTTGAAACTGCTCTTATTGCACGAGATTGGTCCTCATGATAGGATAACCCGAGATTGTAATCTGATGGGGAGCGATAAATTAGCCACAGGAATACATTGAGTGCAAATACCCCGAAAATCAGGACATCATCTAAGCGAAGACGAGGGAGACTGGGGTGGATTTCAATTGAAGGCAAGAGCATGGCGGATAGCATGATGGCAAGAATAAGCAGCAATTTATTTGAGTTTGTGCGTGTAACCCCTGTGTTCCAGAACATCTATCTTTATCCTCCTTGTTTCCAAACCTAGTTACCAAGGCTGCGATCTGTTGTTGCGAGCTGCAATTTCCATCACTCTCTCGACATCCGCCGTTGGCCGCAAATATGTAACCCCTGGCCCATCAGGGTAAAAGTTCATCTTCGGGCACTTCCCGCATATCCTTGGCAGGGAAGCCTTTAAGCACACGTTTTTCTGAGGTGTCTTTAGTGACTAAGGCTCCCGCGGCCACAAAGGTCTCAGGGCAACTTTTACACCAGGTAAAAGGATAGAAGCTCCGCCGATTCTGGCGCCTCTCTGAATCGTTGCACCTTTAATCGCTTTAAAACGCTTTTCTGTGCGTCCCATATAGTTGTCGTTTGTCGTCGTAACCATGGGGGCAATAAATACGCGCTCTTCGATTTCCATATAAGCAGTGATGTATGAGCCTGTTTGAATCTTAGTAAAGGAGCCGATCTTCGTATCATTCTCCACAGCTGCTCCGCTTCCGATGACAACGTTTTGACCAATCGAACACCGTTCCCGGACAACTGCTCCATCCCCGATAAAAGCCTTCTCACCATAGCTTGTCCCTGCATAAAGTACTGCTGAACATCCGATAGTGTATCCATCTCCCATCTTAAGAGGAGGGAGGTTTGTCTGTACTTTTACTGTACTCGTAGCGGCAGCCTTTGGCGATCGTCCGATGGAAGAGTTGCTGCCTATAAAACCATCCTCACCAAGCACTGTATTTGCATAGATCGTACTATGATCACCAACTCTGGAACGAAGCCCAAGCTCTGCTCCAGAGCCTACAGTAACGTAGTTCCCGAGTTCGCTTCCTGCACCCACTTTTGCTCCATTGCCTAGAACGCACCCCACTCCTAAGACCACATTCTCCCCTAGCACGACGTTTTCTCCGATCACGCAAAAGGGTCCAACCTTAACACTCGATGGAATGGCTGCATTAGGGGCGATCTGCTGATTCATTGCGTTAGCTCCTTTCGTATGACCTCTACTCAACAGTTAAAGGGAACACAACCGGTTCTTTCGTCTCCTGGCATTTGTAGATAGCCAGGATAATTTCCAGGGCTTTACGCCCTTCCTCGCCTGGTATAGCTGGCGTTCGTTCTTCTCGAATGGCGTGAATCATATCCAGGATAAGTTCTCTATGTCCAAACCCATAGACGTTGGGCGGATCAACTTCCTGACTTTCAAAAATCTCTTTCTGCTCTTCGGCACTGTCCGGTAATTCCCAGACTTCAATTCGGTTGACTGCGATTCCACCGACAATCACAGATCCGGTCTCTCCAAAAACATTCAGAGTCTCTTCAATGTTCTTCGGATAAATCGTAGAGGCTGCTTCAATAAGACCGATAGCGCCGCTCTTAAACTTAATCACGGCCGCGCCCATGTCTTCCATTTCAATTTTGCGCATAAACGTCGCAGTATATCCAAAAACAGATTCCACGGGTCCAAACATCCATTGCAACAAGTCGATGTTGTGGATAGATTGGTTCATTAGGACTCCGCCATCTTGAAGTTTCGTCCCCCGCCAAGGGGCCTGAGTATAATAATTATCATTTCGGTTCCAGCGAACAGTCGCTTGTCCATGAGTCAATTTGCCAAAGCGGCCATCCTCAAGTGCTTTACGCAGAAGCTTTATCGATGCGTTAAAACGGTTCTGGTGAATAACGCCTAATTTGACACCGGCCTTTTGGCAGGCCGCAATCATGGCATCAGCTGTTTTCAACGTCATAGCCATTGGTTTTTCCACGAGAATATGTTTCCCTGCCTCCGCTGCAGCAATTCCAATTTCAGCATGCAATCCACTGGGAGTGGCTATGGTCACAACATCAATATCTGTTCTTTTGAGCATTTCCTTGTAATCCGTATAAGGATCAGCTCCGTATTTATCGGCAAATTTCTGAGCCTGTTCAGGTAGTATGTCGCATACTGCGACCAATTCTGCTTCTGGGAGAGCAACGATGGACTCAGCATGTTTGGGGGCAATCCGCCCGCAGCCAATAATTGCAAACCGCATCTTTTTTTCTTCGCTCATAATATTAACAGCTCTTTTCTTTTAAAATTTTCCTAAAGGAGGGAATGGAATTTCTGGTTACGATTAATCTAATTTATATCTTATACGAGATGGTAAAATATAACTGTTCTGATATACAGGTTTAAGGGGAATCTATTGATTCCCCTTAAACCCAAGTCTCTCAATAACTTTTAAATGTCTTTGCTTTAATCGTATCCACTTAGATTTTGGCGATTTTCTCACGACTTTCCAGGACGTTTTTCGTAGCATTGCGGGTATCCACGACAAGTTTTGCCTTCTCGACCACGCGCTCATAATCAACAGCACTATGATCCGTTAAAATCAGAACACCATCCGCCTCTGCCAACACTTCATCCGACAGAGGAACGCTCTCGAGGCGCATAGTGCTTCCGCCATGGGGCTCGATAACCGGTATATAAGGGTCATGGTAGGTGATATTAGCACCTTGTTTGCGTAAAAGTTCCATAATTTTCAAAGCCGGCGATTCACGAACATCATCAATATCTTTCTTGTAGGCCACACCAAGAACAAGGATCTTAGCATCTTTTAAGCTCTTGTTTTCGTCGTTGAGCGCTCTGACTATCCTGTTGACAACGTAATAGGATACCTCGACATTAATTTCCCCTGCCAATTCAATGAACCGGGTATGGAAATCATATTCGCGGGCTTTCCAAGTCAGGTAGAACGGATCGATGGGGATACAATGACCACCCACTCCCGGTCCTGGATAGAAGGTTTGAATACCGAAGGGTTTCGTGCCTGCAGCTTCGACGACTTCCCAGATGTCAATTCCCATCCGGTCACAGAGCATCATGAGCTCATTGACCATGGCAATGTTTACGGCCCGATAGGTGTTTTCAAAGACCTTGGTCAGTTCAGCGGCCGCAGGTGAGGAAACAGGCACAACATTCGTGATGGTCTGCATGTACAGGGCATAAGCAATCTCCAGGCAGACGGGCGTCATTCCCCCTACTACTTTAGATGTGTTTTTCGTGCTGAAGCGTTTATTGCCAGGGTCAACCCGCTCGGGCGAGAAAGCAAGGAAAAAGTCCTTTCCCACTTTGAGGCCTGACTTTTCCAAGAGCGGAAGAATGACTTCCTCTGTTGTGCCAGGGTAAGTCGTACTTTCCAGCGTAATTAACTGTCCCGGACGGAGATATTTGGCAATCTGTTCCGAGGAAGCTTCGATGTAGGAAATATCAGGATCACGGGTAATCGTTAACGGCGTGGGGACACAGATGATCACGACATCACATTCAGCTAAACGAGAAAACTCCGTGGTAGCAGTCAATAACCCCTTCCCCACGATATCCCGCAAGTCCTCATCTTTGACATCCCCAATATAGTTATCAGCAGCATTCACTCGGTTGACACGTAACGAATTAATGTCGAAACCAATGACAGGAAAACCGACTTTACCCTTTTCCACAGCTAAAGGAAGGCCCACATACCCTAAGCCGATAACCCCAATTCGAGCCTCGTGTTTTAAGATTTTTTCTTTAAGAGCTTTAGCGATAACATCCTCACTGGAAATCACGTTCTGCACGCTCATCATTATTGTTAAATTCCTCCTTATTTGGCTACTGCGTTAGTATTTTTCTTACGAAAGGTCGGAATGACAGTCTGCAACAAGGAGATCACTTCATCTCTCGTTAAAGAACTGCCTCGCTCTCGAACTGTATGCGTGAGGTCTTCCAAGAGGCTCACATCAATAAAGCTTGGCTTTGCGACAAATATTCGGCTGTGTTTCGTGGACGTTATGCCTTCCTCAGCTGTCAGCAATTCCTCGTAGAGTTTTTCTCCCGGCCGAATCCCCGTGAATTGTATCTTAATATCGACATCAGGTTCAAAACCTGAGAGTCGAATTAAGTCTTTGGCTAAATCTAAGATTTTAACAGGTTTACCCATATCTAAAATGAAAATTTCCCCGCCCTGGGCCATAGCCCCAGCTTGGATGACTAATTGGGAAGCTTCCGGAATCGTCATGAAATAGCGCACCATCTCCGGATGAGTGACAGTGACCGGACCCCCTTTGGCAATTTGTCTCTTGAAGGTTGGAATGACACTTCCATTACTCCCTAAAACATTGCCAAAGCGAACAGCCACAAATTTGGTCTGCGAACGACGGTCTAAGCTCTGAATGAGGAGTTCAACCGTTCGTTTGGTCGCTCCCATGATACTGGTTGGATTAACGGCCTTATCTGTGGAAATGGAAACAAAGGTTTTCACTCGGTATTCATCAGCCGCTTCCGCCAGGTTCTGAGTTCCGAGGACATTATTTTTCAGAGCTTCTTCGGGATTCCTCTCCATTAAAGGGACATGTTTATGGGCCGCCGCGTGAAAAACCACACCCGGCTTATATCGGTTAAATACTAAGAAAACTTTTTCTCGGTCTTTAATGTCCAGGATTTCTGTTACATAGTCAATGCCGGGGTGTTCCGCTCGAAGTTCTTGTTCAATGTCAAAAATACTGTTCTCCCCGTGCCCAATCAAAACAAGTTTCCCGGGATTAAACTTGGTAACCTGGCGGCAGATTTCCGACCCGATTGATCCGCCTGCTCCGGTGATAAAAACGGTCTCCCCAGAAACATATCCTGCTACTTCTTCTAAGTCAACCGAAACAGGGTCTCGGCCCAGTAAATCCTCCACTTGGACCTGACGTATCGGATTGACATTAATATCTCCGCTGATGATATCGTAAACACCTGGCATAATTTTCAGGTCGACACCGGACTTTTCGCAAATTTGCACAATCTCCCGGACTGACTCTCCTGAGGCAGAAGGCATAGCAATAATCACTTCATCAATATTATGCCCTTTGACGACACGAGCAATATCTTTGCGCGTTCCCAGAACAGGAATCCCGAGCAAATGCAGCTTAAGCTTTTGTCGGTTGTCATCGATAAAGCCAATCGGACGCCCGTCCCGATAGTTGCGGTTTTTCAGTTCTCTAGCTGCCAAAACTCCAGCATCACCGGCACCAACAATCAGAACTTGTTTTTGAGAGCCTGGGACATGACGGTCGAAGACATTCTCCTGCACAATCCGCCAAATAAAGCGCGAACCACCAATTAGGAAGACCATGACCATCCACAGCAGTATTGCTGCGGAATTTGGCAGTCGTAACGGGAATGAGGTCAAAACAACGCTATAATAGTAAACCACTGCCACCGTTCCGCCTGTTCCAACGGTTACTGCATAAACAATAGAAAGCAGCTCTCCGGTGCTGGCGTACTGCCAAAGGCGATTATATAAGCCAAAGACATAAAAAACTGCTATGTACAAAACCGTTGCCACTATGGCTGTGTGGTAATATGTTTGATAGTACTCTGAGGGAATATGTCCAAATATTTCAAAACGCAAATAAAAACTGCCAAAGGCTGCTAAGTTAATTAACAGAGCATCAATCAGCATCAGAATCAGTGTACGTTTGCGAAATAACACTTAGCTCAGCCCCTTCTAAATTTCACGAACGATGGAACTTTATCGTTCTAAAGTTTACTACAACTTACTTGCTTTTACAACTCTAAAGATCTAGGCAAACTATGGCCTGGCGCTGTTTTTAGCGATTTTCTTACGGGGAAGTTTTTGATTTCGCAAACCAATCAAATAGTAACTAAAAGGCAAAAAACTGATCAATCGAACTCCAACATAGCTAAATATCAGCGTGACAGTGAAAACAACTGGGTAAAAAATCCATTGATTAGGGCCTATTTGGTGACCGCCAAGAATTTTAATGGTTGTTTGATTAAAAAAAAGATGAATAAGATAGATTCCAAAAGAATAGTCTCCAAGTTTCGCCATAATTTTGGCCAAGGCATTTTTTTTACTCGCCAACTTACCTGCTAAATTCCATAAAAATAGAAAGGTTACGAGTCTTAAGGCCGGATAAACCAGTTCTGAACCCATGGTAAAATAAGGTGGAATTTCGTTATACCTATGACCTGTAGTCAAACCGATGACAATAAAGAAACTAGCACCGAAGGCTAAAGCCAAGGTCATTGTCCCCAAGATAGGCGTCAGACGCTTTGACAAGCCTCTAAGCCCACTAAAGTGGTCGTTGGAGTAAATTCCCACACTAAAATAAAAGAGATAAGCGACAGCATTAACCTTGATTACGTTGGCATAGGATGTGTGGGTACCCACCATCCAAAGGACTTGAAGGATGAACACTCCAGCAAGGAAGTGTTCCGATAAATCCCTCGTTTTACAGAAGTCATAGGCTTTGATAATCAGGGGGTAGGCTATATAAAGCTCGATAATAATTGCAAAAAACCATAGATGATAGGAGGCCTCTGAGTTGAGGATATTTTTACCAATTAATTTCAGATTGGTCACGAGTGAGTTACTGTGCATTTCTCCCCAATGATTAAAGGCAGTATACAGTACGGAAAATATGACATATTGCGGAAGGATCGCCAGAGCCCTCTTGTGGTAAAACTTCGTTAAAGAGAAACTTTGACGATAGTTCTTGGCCAAAACAAAACCAGAAATGGCGATAAACATAGGTACTGCAAATTGGGAAAGAACGTCTGTCCAGATATTGAGGAGGGTTAAGGTATTATAACGCTGGATCTCTGTAAAATAGCCGCTTGTATGAATTGCTAAAACAGCTAGGATGCTAAATCCCCTTAGGAAATTAATTTCTTCAATTCTACCCGATTTTGATCGTATGCTATTTCGCTGATCCATTCTATCTGCGATTCCTCTCTTTGCAGAATTAATTAACTATCTCCGCACCCAGGATCACTCTTCCCTCTAACAATATGTGAACTTATAGGATGATGCAAGTATTCGTTAAGATTTGATCCGCTGATTTTATGCTGTTGTATTCGGGAAGCTATTCGAACCAAGGTTTGAATGTCTAAAGCCCCTTGAAGAATCACCTAAGGCTAAATACGGTCCATAGGGTACATACTGAATGGCCTTATAAAAGAGAAGAGGCCCAACCGTTCCCACGACGAAAAAACGGACGGGGGTGATAGCAAAAAAGTGGCCTGCTGCGTATACGAAGCCGAGATGCAGGTACATAATCACCATTGCTGCTTTTCCAATGTAGCTGAGTCCCTGGTTTACAGACCGAATCCTTGTCAAGGCCATGCTAAACTGAACAAGAAGCAAGGTGAAGGCTATGGGAAGCAGAAGATTTGTGCCAAAGTAATAGTACTGACGGTGTTTCATATCCAATCCATAATCAAGGACGTGATGCGCATATAAATAAATAAATCCCAATGCTATAATCCAGGAAAGTCCAAAGACAATCTTTCTGAGTTTCGCCTCTTCCAAGAGTTTATTTCTTCTCATAACATGACCTAAAGCATAGAAGACGATGGCATAAAGCCCAACATCCAGATTCCAGGGCATAAAAGCACTCGCTCGATATCGGGATTCCCAATAAGCCGAGAAAAAGCACCCTAGCACAAAGAGCCCTTTAAGTAATGGAGAGGAAACTTTCCGGCACAGAAGATCGTAGACAATTTGCACTGAAAACAAGCAAGTTGTAAACCAAAACGTAGCATAAACCCCTTCTAAGAGACTTCCGCCCAATAAAAGGGCTTTCCAATTTTGACTCCAGAACTGTACCACAGATTGACCTTTCCAGAAATCAAAGGCTATGACTAGAAGTGTCAAAAGCCCTAAATAAAACAAATAAGGAACCATAAGATGCTTGGCTTTGCGCATTGGAAAATGAATTCCCTTTTGCCTAGGTTTGAAACGGTATAAATAGCCACTAATCCAGAAAAATAAAGGCATATGAAACCAAAACATATAAAAAGAAATTTTGCTTCCTGCGTGACCCCATACTACAGTCAAGATTCCAAGTCCTTTTAATATGTCAGCCCATTCAAGATGTTCTGTTTCCCGGACTAAGACGGTTTCCACGTTTTGGCCTCCTATAAGTCAAACTATCGTCTCTAACCGAGCATTAGTCTATCATAGACTGACGCGTTCTGCACTAAAAAAAGGTTGTGCCAGACTCGATTGAGTCCGGCACAACCTTAAGATCTTCTTTCTAATTGCTGAGACTGCTCTCCCCGGTAATCATCCAGCGTGAATTCATTTTTACGAGATTTACCCGAACATGGACATTTTGCTCATGGGCGTCTCCAACGGCTTCACCTTGTGCAATATTGTAATCTTTAGCCGTGTAACGATAGTCTACTCGAAGTGTTGCCGTGTTGGCATCAGCACTCTCCACGTCCACACGGTCAAAGTTGATCTGACTGACATCTAAGCCAATGCCTTGGACAAGATATTCTTCTGCGCGGCGAGCATGTTTTTCGAACAACTCACCAGAATAGGCTTTGGCAAGTTTAAGACGAAAGGTATCGATATCCACTGACTTCCAAGCCTCAAAAAATATCCCGATATCTTGCTTATAATCCGCAATAATTTGCTCCTTTAATGAGTTAGGCACCGCATTATTATTGCTTCCATTTTGGCCCGATGAAAGGGCATTATTTTGCTGTCCACTGAGATTCGGATTCAGATTAGAATTCGAACCTGAATTACTCTGATCTGAAGATGAGGGCTCTTCCGCCGCTCTATCCGGCATTATGTTGGCAGTAAGCGGGGCCTGTGCTGAGTCGGCAACAGGACCGGATACTGTATGAACATTCTCTTGCCCTCGCAGCTTAGAAATAAACGATGTTGCGGAACTTGAATTTGGAAGCAAAGACATTCCCAGGGTTCCAACCAAGACACCTAGGCCTAAAACCAACGCACCTACTAAGTAATTCATTTTACGCATAAAGACCAAAATCTCCTTCAAACTGGATTTTTAGTATTAGCATGACCAGCTGAAAAGAATTTTAGACATTTATGTTAAATATTTATCAAAGCGCAAGGCCTGTCCATTCGGGCAGGCCTTGCGCTTTCTTATTCAATTGTTCTTATGATTGCTTGGCAACAACTAAATTAGTTTTCAACCCTGTCAAGCAAGGTCACAGTCTACTGAATCCAGTTGTTTATTCAGTTGTCAGTAATAAGGAACAGAAATTTCTTTTCCGAATCATCCCTTTAATTAACAAGGATTCTATTCTAAAAAACTTGGTCTTCCATGCGTCATCTCGACATGTTAAAGCCTTATTTCACTAAAATATCGTTATGCAAAATTCCTGGAGCCGTTTACACCATGGAAATAATTCAGTGCGTTTACTGGCATTTCAATTGCTTTGACTAAGCTTCAGATCATTCCTATCATCTCTACATAACTAGGCCTAGAATTAGGTCCGTTTGGTTGCAAACGGCGTCGCCCCATAGATTTTGGAATTAGTGTCATTGCGCATAATGTGCGCATCCAGATCGTGAATTCCTTGATGGAATTGTTCAATCCGAGCCTTATCTTTCGAATCAAACGCATCAATTCCGCTGTTTAGCAAGACGTCTAAGTAGCTCGTGAAAGCTGCTGCTTTGCCAGCATTAGCCTCGCTTTTTAATTGCTTGTCCAAAAGTGTTTTGTGAAAGAGGATGTACTTTTTAATATCTTGCTCGTTCATCTGAGGACCCGCTGCTGGTCCATAAAGATAACCATCCACATATTGGTGGACGTTCCACGCTGTGCCAAAGACTAACGTTTTGGCATCATTGCTTAAAGCATTTTCTCCGAAGTACGCTGCAACCGATGGTGCCAAGTCGATTAAATTCGTATCCGGTTCCCTATATTTATTTTTGGAACCTGTGTCACCCTGGGGGGGCGTGTTAATCGTACTAGGAGCAATCACGGTTGGCGTAGCTTTTCCGGGCGGTGCCGTACCGTCAGGCAACGCCGCACCGGTTCCGGTTCCGGTCCCGGTTCCAGCACCTGCATTGCTGACAGATGTATTGGTGCCGTCAACAACTGGATTTTGAATGACAACTTGGTCTGACATTGAGCTTTGCTGCCTAAATACTTTCCACACACTGGGTCCATAAACCCCGGCGGCAACAACAGCCCCTGCCAGAACCAGCGTTCCCGCAACGGTTACTATCCGCTTCTTATCCATTGGCCTCATTGGTCTCTTCCCTCCTTATATCTTTTTTCTTGGTACGTGAGTATTTTACCAATTTTTAGGAGAGAAGCTTGTCACTTTTGCTGTATGACTTGACCTATTTTCCGTCCTCAATAGTTGTGATTTGCCAACAGATGCTTTCTGATACGGATATTTCGCGAAAATTTCGCAGCATTAAGCAAAAAAATTGCTATTTTCCTAACCACCTATATCAATCGTTCGAACTAGCTCTCGCAGGTAACCGGCAAGTTCCTCCGCAAGGTCTTCTCGGCGCAGAGCATATTCGATGGTCGCCTCTACAAAACCCAGTTTGTCTCCCACATCATGCCGGCGCCCATCAAATTCATAAGCCAAAATTTCCTGATAACGTCCAAGTTCCTTAATTCCGTCCGTAAGCTGGATCTCCCCACCCTTACCCGGTGGAAGTACCCCCAATAAATCAAATATCTCCGGATTTAAAATATATCGTCCCATAATAGCTAAGTGGGTTTCCGGTGCATCTTCAGGCCGTGGTTTTTCCACCATATTCTTAGCCCGGTATAAACGATCCGCGAATTTTTCACCATCGACAATTCCATATTTGGAAATGTCCTCGAGGGGAACTTCCTGAACTCCTACGATGCTGGCACCATACCGTTCATAATGATTCATCATTTGGCGCAGTGCAGGCACTTCCGAATAAATGATGTCATCCCCCAAAAGAACAGCAAACGGTTCATTCCCAATAAATTTACGTGCACTATAGATTGCATGACCTAACCCCAACGCTTCTTTTTGACGTACGTAATAGATATCCGCCATCCGGGCAACATCTTGCACCAGATCCAAAAGCTCTTCTTTCGAGTTCTTTTCTAAATAGGCCTCAAGTTCCATTGATCGGTCAAAATGATCTTCTATGGCTCGTTTATTGCGGCCTGTCACAATAATGATGTCCTCAATCCCCGATTTAATAGCTTCCTCCACAATGTATTGAATCGTCGGTTTATCTACGATAGGCAACATTTCTTTAGGTTGTGCCTTTGTTGCCGGCAAAAATCGTGTCCCCAACCCTGCAGCTGGTATCACAGCTTTACGAATTTTACGCATCTTTGACTCTCCTTTTTACAACAATTAAGTTACCCCTAATGTATATAATAAAACTTCTCAACTCATTCACTATTTTCTTTAAGAAGTCTATTTTCCTGTGGAATATTTTCAGTTTCTTAGGCTACGCAAAACGAGGACATGAAGTCCTCGTCTTCCAGAACCTACCTGTCCATAAAATGTATGGTCCGATTTCGCTGAACCATACTAATCCTATGAAAACATTTAGACGCTTCATAATTTACGGAATGGTTGGCCTCGTTCTTGAGGTCATTTATACAGGGCTCGCCTCTCTCCTCCAAGGAGATTACAGTATGCATGGGTTTACCTTCTTAGTTATGCTGCCAATCTATGGACTGGCAGTATTTCTCGAACCCCTGCATTCTAAGATTCGGGACATACCTTGGTGGACCCGTGGAGCTATTTACCTAGTTATCATTTGGAGCATTGAATATTCCAGTGGCTTGATACTGGCAGGCATTATAGGAAATTGTCCTTGGCACTATACCGATCGTTTAAACATTAATGGGTATATAACTCTAAAGATGGCCCCAGAATGGTACTTTGCCGGATTGGGCTTCGAGTTGCTTCACAATTTCTTAGATACGTTACCCATTTAAAGTTTAAAGTAATCAATGAGATGCTTAAGATTGCTTGCTAATTCATTTAAGCTCTCTGCTGAGGCAAACAATTCTTCCACTGAGGCGTTCTGTTGTTCTGCAGCTGCTGCTGTGGTTTGTGTTCCTGCTGAAGCGGATTCGGCTTGATGCACAACATTTTGCATACCCAGTTTAATCTGTTCCCCATCCCCTTGAACTTTTCGCACGGTTGATTCGATGTTCTGTGCCAATCCCGCGCTTTCTTCAACAGAATTGAGAATCACGGTGAATTGTTCCGAAATTTCCTTGAGATAACTGCTTCCCTGATTAACACTTTCTACACTAGCCTTCATTCCTTGGTGAGCACTTTTCGAAGTTTGCTGCATTTCTTGAACCCGTTGAGAAATGTCTACCAAGCTTGCCTGGACTTGTTCAGCAAGTTTACGGACTTCTTCAGCTACAACGGCAAAGCCCCGACCGTTTTCTCCGGCACGTGCTGCTTCGATCGCAGCATTTAAGGCCAGCAGGTTCGTTTGTTGGGCAATGCTATCGATAATTTGAACAGTTTTGGCAATTTCTTCTGATTTCTCGTCCACATCCCCAATCACCTTACTCAAATTATGAACCTGACTTTCGATATCATCCATCTGTTTGACCACTTGCTCAAGGGCTTGGTTTCCCTTGTGCGCAAGTTCTGCAGAGCGTTTTGAAGCGTGGCTGACGTGTTCTGCATGTTGTTCCGTCTGATTCATATCATCGATGACCCGACTCATTCGTTCATGATTCTCGGTCATAATCTGAACTTGCATTTCAGCTTCCGTAGCTATTTCACTTGCAGATGAAGCAACTTGTTCGGAAACCTTAGCGGATTGTTCAGCTCCCAGGCGCATCTCTTTGGCTGTCTGAGATAACTGCCCGGCCATATTGGCCACTTTCGTCATGATTTCTCTCAAGGAGAGAACCATATCGCCAAAGGCCATTTGCAATTGATGCTCTTCACGGTTCCAGACTTTCCAAGGCGCTTTCTTCTTGCGGGCAATATCTCCGGCTGCAATTTCCTTGGCGTTCTGCAGCAAGTGACTCATCATCCTACCTAGGGCGCGGCTCAGCAGCCAACCAATGACAACACTGACAATAACGTCAACCACGATCAGGATAATTGATACCGATGAAGCCTTGCGGAAAATCTGCATCATTTTGTCCATACTGTCGGCATTAACTTTCGCCATCTTATCGTCAACCATTTTTTGAAGAATATCCGTGGCCAACTGATTCTTAGTCCCGGCATCGCCGTACATATTTTCTTTGGCGTCATTGATCCTGTCATCTTCAGCGTCTTGCATGGTAACCTGAGAAGCCGTGACATAATCATTCCAAGCGGTCTTGAACTGTTTCCAGGCGGTATCTTCTTCAGGAGAACGAGGAATTGCTTCGTACTTGCCAATGTGACTGATCATAGCGTCCTTCTTCTGGTCGACTTGACTAAGGAATTTCTGACGCTCTTCAGATGTTCGGGCGCTGACAGACAAGACAACGTCCGAGCGATAGGCCTGAGCATCGGAATGCATCTGAGAAAGCAGATTCATGGGAACGACATCTTGCTCGAATACTTGATCTGAGGCACTATGCATCTGATTCATCCCGTAAATTCCAATTCCTCCGACAACCCCGGCGGCTAAAGCGATAAATAGCATTAAGGCCGTAACCTGAAATCCAAGTCTTCTATTCGTTAGATTCAACTTCTTCACTCCTTTTAGCTGGGAAATTCCGTCTGAATTTTTCATTATTCTACAACAGCAACCCAATATCCTGTTGAATTACATCATCTTCTTAAAAATAATAGATCACTGCTTGCATATTTAAAGGCTGCAACAAATCAAAGATGATTTTGTTACAGCCTTAAGAGTTATCGTGATATTTCTAGCTTTAGCTTCTAGTTTTAACTTCTAGCTTTGGGGTTCCTTCTTAAGTTCAGTCTTTTCTAAGATCTGATCCACCAAACCATATTCTTTGGCCTCTTCAGCGGTCATATAATAATCACGTTCGGTGTCTCTTTCAACTTTTTCTAAGGGTTGACCTGTTCTCTCGGACATAATTTTGTTCATCTTTGCCCTAGTTCTGAGCAATTGTTTCGCATGAATTTCGATTTCCGTGGCTTGCCCCGAGAGACCATGTCCCCCAATCAAAGGCTGATGAATTAGGACTTCAGAGTTAGGTAGTGCCACACGTTTTCCCTTGGCACCTGCGGTCAGCAGGAAGGCACCCATGCTGGCTGCCATCCCGATGCATATTGTACGCACATCAGGGCGAATATATTGCATAGTATCATAGATCGCCATTCCAGCCGTGATTGAACCACCTGGACTGTTGATATATAAGTTAATGTCTTTTTCCGGATCCTCTGCTTCAAGGAAAAGCATTTGGGCCACGACAAGATTAGCTACGTCATCGTCAATGCCGCCCCCAAGAAAGATAATACGATCTTTGAGCAGACGAGAGTAGATATCGTAGGAGCGCTCTCCGCGATTTGTTTGCTCCACAACCATAGGAACTAGATAACCCATTTATAATTCCCCCTATTCATTTCTTCATAGCAGCACTTAATCTAATATATTCTAGCCGATTACGTTTATTTTATTACAAAGGTCAGTTAAGGTCAAATGATTTGGCCTTAAATTTTACAAAAAATATGGAACCCTTTAAACTACTTTCCACACTAATTGTGGCATTATGCCGTGCGGCTATGCCATAGCACACTGCCAGACCCAAACCTGTGCCCTTTTCTTTTGTGGTCAGGAAGGGAGTTCCGATTCGATCAATAATTTCTGGACTTATGCCTGTTCCTTCGTCTTGAATTGATAAAATAACTTCGTCGTTAAGATAGGCTGTCTCTATGGTCAGGCACCCACCCTCGCTCATGGCTTCAAATCCGTTGCGGGCCAGATTTAGGACTAATTGGCGGATCTCCTTATCATCTAAATCCAAGTCTGGGATGACCTCTAACCTCATCATCACAGTTTTATCCTCATGCATAGCATCCATCTGGAGAAGGGGCAAGATGCTGTTCAGAATATCATTGAGATTTCTCCTGGCAAACTCATTGGCTTTCGTTCTGCTGATGGATAGAAATTCTGTAATAATTGAGTTGGCTCGATCAAGTTCGCTGATCATAAGAGGGATATAACCGCTATATTTATCAGAAGCCGGATTAGCTTCAAGAAGCTGCAGAAACCCCCTGACGGTTGTCATGGGATTTCTTACCTCATGGCCTATGCTGGCTGCCATTTCGCCGATTAAATTCATTTGCTCCATTCTTGTCATTTCTTTTTCCAGTATTTTTTGCATGGTGACATCGCGGACGATCGCCGAAGCTCCGCTAATCTCTCCCCGACGATTCTTAAGCGGTGAGACCGTTAGATAGACGTCAATGATTTGTCCATCTTTCTTAAGCCGCAACGTCTCACAATGAGTCAAAGAAACCCCTTCAGAAATCCTCCTTAGAATTTCTTCAAGTTCTAGGACTCTGTCTGGAGGAATTAATCGTTGGGCTGATCTGCCGATAATTTCCGCTTTGGAATAGCCATAAATTTTCTCGGCACCACTGTTCCAATTTATGATAACTCCTTCCAACGTCAAGCCTATGATTCCATTATCCGAAGACTCGACGATAGAGGCTAAGCGCAGGATATCTTCTTGAATTTGCTGGCGTTCCTGAACTTCCTTTAGGAGATATTGGTTCGTTATCTTACTCTCAACCATAAAAATGATTAATCCGATGAACACTAAACCTACGATCCCGATTAGAATTATGAACTTGCGAATGTTAACAGCTTCCTCGGAAATCTCTTCCAAGGGAACGCTAACTAACATTGACCATGGAGTTGTTGTTCTCCCAATGGTAATCGGTATGTAAATATCATAAGAACCATTCTTTGTCGTCGTAAAATGTTTCCCTAATTTAATAGCATCTTTTGCCTGACTATCCTCAATAATTTTGCCAATTTTCGAGGAATCATTATAGGCAATGTACTTTCCTTCATTTGATAAAAGGCATGCATAACCTTTTTCTAAAGGATTTATTTTTGATATCGTCTTTTGCAGAGTATCTAGAGCTATATCTATTCCTACAACCCCTACAAACCTTCCATCCACCATAATAGGAACAACAACGCTGGTAATCATGACCTCTTCGCCCTCAATCGGATACAGATAGGGCTCGACGATGGTTTCACGTCCAGTTTCCTTAGGAATTAAATAATAATCTCCTTCCCCTGGGATCTTATAATTTACAAGAGGTTCTAAATGAACGACTCCATACTGTTTACTGTAATAGGGTATAAAACGACCGGTCTCATCATTGCCGGGCTTATTTTTATAATCGGCATCTTTCCCATCGAGGGCATTGGGTTCCCATAAAGTCCACGTTGCAACAAACTGTGGGTTGTCGGTTAAGACCTTAAGCAAAATCTTATCCATCATCTCACGATCGACTTCACCTGAAAGTTTCATTTGCTGAAACGTATATGACAATGTTCTCACCGTATCCATGGCAATCTCCAGATTGGCTTTAACGTAAGCACCGTTTTTATTAGCGCTTTCCTCTGCGATTTGATAAGCGGAGTTTTTAGCCATTTCGCTGGATTTCGCGGATACAATATAAATAACAATACTAAACGACAGCAAGGTTATTAAGCCAATGGATGCTAGAATTTTTGTCTTCAGTCCGAGATTTCTAAACAAACTCGTTCCTCTCCCGCCTTAAGCTCAGCATGTATTTCCTGCTTAATTCTCTAAAATTTCTTATAATCCTTTATTAGATTCCTCAATCGAAACTATTTTCTCTAATTTTAATTAAAGAGAGCGCGGACATCTTTCCTGTTAAGGATTTGAAGTTCATTTGAGCCGTCATCCTATAGAGCTTGGCGATAATGACTCCATAACTAAAACCAATAAACGAACGATATGCGCTAAAAACCTTAAAATAAAAAAAGGGCGGCGCTTAACTATCAAAAGTTAAGTACCAACCCTCTTGGCGGCCTTGATAAACACCAACGTTCACTTACTCCATCCTTCTATAAAGCATTTTCTCCAACATTTCCCGTTCTGATAGTATAGGCATTTTCCACTGGTGACACAAAGATCTTGCCGTCTCCGATCTCACCGGTCCTTGCTTCTTGCACAATAAGCTGAATCACTGAATCGACATCCCCATCTTTAACTACAATTTCGATTTTTACCTTGGGAATGAGGTGAATGGTATATTCTACCCCACGATAAACTTGAGTATGCCCTTTTTGTTTACCGCAGCCAATGACCTGAGTTACTGTTAAACCATTAACCCCATGAGTGCTCAAGGCATCTTTAACACTATCGAGTTTTCCAGGACGGATAATGGCCTCTATCTTCTTCATCGGAATCCCTCCAAACGTCTCTTTAATTTTTTAAAAGCTTTGATCCTTAATACTGGCTTAAATGAGCAGGGTAGACTTATTAGATGAAGTCCGGATAAGCTTCTTCTCCATGTAAGGACAAATCCAAACCAGTAGCTTCTTGATCCTCGTTCACACGAAGTTTCGTAAATAGACCTACGATTTTTAATAAGATGAACGTTCCGATTACGGAAAAGGCTACCGTCACTAAAACACTCAGAATCTGAATTCCCAATTGCGAAGGATTACCATAGAGTAGTCCGTCGGCACCTGCGGAATTGATGGTCTTTGTAGCAAAAATCCCGGTTGCTAAAGCCCCCCATGTCCCGCCGATTCCATGACAGCCAAAGGCATCCAAAGCATCATCGTAACCAAATTTCGCTTTCATCACACTAATTGCCAGATAACAGACTGCACCGCCGACAAGGCCAATGGCGATTGAAGAGAGGGGAGTTACAAATCCGGCGCCTGGTGTAATAGCGACCAAACCTGCTACTGCACCACTGGCGGCACCTAGTACGGTGGATTTTCCACGGTGAAGACGTTCTACAATTGCCCAAGCTATCGCTGCTGCCGCAGCAGCTGTGTTGGTATTCACAAAGGCCATACCAGCCAGACCATTAGCTCCTAAAGCACTCCCCGCATTAAACCCAAACCATCCGAACCAAAGAAGGCCTGCTCCCAAAACGGTAAAAGGAATGTGATGTGGTGCCATGGAGTCTTTGCCTAAACCTTTGCGCTTGCCCAATACCAAGGCTGTAACAAGTCCAGCGTAACCGGAACTGATATGCACAACATTTCCTCCTGCAAAGTCCAGAGCACCGAGTGATCTCAAGAAACCGCCAACTCCCCAGACCCAATGGGCCAATGGATCATAGATTAAGGTCGCCCACAACAACGTGAAGAGAATAAAGGCGGAAAAACGCATCCGTTCTGCAAAGGCGCCGCTGATCAGAGCCGGAGTAATTACTGCAAACATCATTTGAAACGCCATGAAGACGATGGCTGGAATCGTAGCTGCGTAATCCGGGTTAGGATCAACCCCAACTCCATTTAAGCCCAACCAGTTGAGACTGCCGATTATGCCATGAAAATCCGGTCCAAAAGCCAAAGTATAGCCCACTAAAATCCACTGCAATGATATAAGTCCAATAATAATCCAACTTTGCATGATCGTCCCGAGTACATTCTTTTTACGAACCATACCGCCATAGAAAAATGCTAAACCAGGTGTCATTAGTAAGACCAGTGCTGCAGAAATCAAGACAAACGATGTATCTCCTGTATCCATAATCTTTCCTCCTCATAAAAAATAGCGCTTTGAGTCTACTCTAAAAAGAGTCTACTCAAAGCGCCATTGCTTTGCATTATTTCTTGGAACCAAGCGAATTTCGGTAGTGCACACCTTATGTTTGGTATTCTAGCACGAAGATGGGCAATATTGCAACCCCTTATTCATCATGAATTTTGTATACCTTACAAGTGCATCAATGTCAGTTAATGATGAAGTACTAAGTTCATGATCAAGGGCAGCACATAAGGATCATAGACGAGATCTAAAAACAAAAATAAGAAAACCCCGACAACTCCTCCGATCATGGAACCATTAATCCGAATCCATTGAAGATCGTTTCCTGCCTTTTCCTCAACAAATTGATTTAAATCTTCGTCCGTGTAACTTGTGAGAGTCTCCTTGACAATTGTTCCGATGACATCATGCTCACTTTGAATGATCCGACAAAGAACATCAACGATAAAGGTATTAAGCTGTTCTTGAAACGCTTTATTCTCCAAAAAACAATTCCATCCCTGCTTGACATAAGAACATACCGCCGGAAACAACACTTTGGAATCCGAAAAAGAGACTGAATCATTAAGGACCATACGCAGTGCTTTCGTTAAGAACTCCTCAAATAGCTCTTCTTGCAAAAGGCCCTCTTTCCAAGCCTCAACCTGTGACCGAAACTGTGGCTCTGAAATTAACACTTGTATACTATTCAAGAAGCTTTCTTTCAGGGCTATACGCAGCGGGTCTACCGGATCACTAAACTTGCGCAGCGTAAGGAGAAGTTCAATATGCAGAGCATCTGCAGCCTCCTCCATGTTCAGTCCATCAGACATTTCCACAAATCCCAATAAGGTTCGGAAGATTGATCCGCCATTACCCAATTTCTCTTCCTTCACACTCTCAAGATACTTCAAAATGATCTGGCGGGTCTCTCCTTCTGAGGCCTTTTCCCATAACCCTTCGGCTAAACGATCTAAACCCTGATCAATATACCCCTGTTCTAACGCCCATCGGCTTAATTCTTCTATTTTAGGCATTAGAGGCCATTCCTGTACCTTACGGCGCAGAAACTTGGCCAATTTCTCTGCTAAGATAACCGGATCCTGTTTTTCCGCATATCGTTGGAGTGAAAGAACAGCCTTTTCTGCTAAATAAACAGATCCCCCTCGTCTTTCCACAAACTGGATAAGTCCATCGAGGAAAGCAATGCCAGAGATCTTCTGACGGATTAGGTCCATGTGCAAAAGTTCAGTCTGAACCATCCCAGCTACAGCTTCAATCAACTTTACACGGTTTCTTGGGATGAGTGCAGTATGATAACCCCAACCAAGCGGCTTTTTAAAAATTGCCGTCACAGCGAACCAGTCGGCGATGCCACCCACTAAAGCTGCCTCCAGAACAAAATAAAGAAGGCGAACGCCGAAGATATAAGGGTAACTGTGTTTTAGCAGAGCTGCACCTAAGAAACATATAAAGACCGTCGCAAGGGTGATATTGGCTTTCTTATGATAATTCATTGGAACACCATCCCCAGAATATAGATCAGCATACCCGCCAAACCTCCAACAATCGATCCATTGATCCGGATCATTTGCAAGTCATTCCCCGCTTTATCTTCAATGAGCGCCACGAGTTTATCATTGCTTAAAGGATTTAGCCCTTCACGGACCAATCGTCCAATGGCATCATGATGGTATTCAATCTGTTTCTTTAAGATATTCCTGATCTCTCTATCCACAGTTTGTCGCAGATCTGGATTATGCTTTATACCCTCTAAATATTGATCCCAGCCATCTTGCAGCTTCGTCATACCACGTTCAATTAACGCGGCCAGATAACTAGGACTCATTCTCCCAGTAGCCTCGCCATATTCAGGAACAGCGTTTTCAAGAGCTTTTATACCGGCGAGTTCAGACACTAAGGCTTTGTGACAAATTCGCTTGACACTCTCCTGTAGCTCCGCTCTCGTCCTTAGGTCCGCTATAAAGCGGAGAACGGATTCCTTCAGCCACCGATCAGCCGTTCCATCTTGCAAGGCAATCTTAACTCTGTCTAAAAGGCCTTGAGCGAGAACTGCAGGTGAGGGCAAAAATTTGCCAACTAGTTTACGGGTAGGGTTGTTGCTGCCATACCTTGTCAAGGCTGCTTCAATCATAGATATTAAAGCCTCATTCACCACAGGCTGAGCAAGCAATTCACTGATTGCCTGACAAAGGGCCTTAGATAAATCGTCGACCTGACCGCTCCTTAAAGAAAACTCTACAACTTCAGCTAAGGTTTGAGCAAGCTCCAAGTCGTTTAGGTTTTCTTGAACAAGGTCCTTTAGAGACCGAGTCAACACATAAGGATCTAAAGATCGAGCGAAATCTTCTGCCAGATCTGTAAGCAGCCGCTCTGCTGACAGCTTTACCTCATCTTGCTGAAACGCTCGGATAAGCACTCCTGAAAAATCCCAAGATGAAAGTTTCCGTTCCAATATTTCTTGGGAAAGCAATTCGTGCTGAACCATGTCTGCTAAAGCATTAAATATGCGTTCTCGATTCAAAGGAATAATTTCTGTGCGCAGCACCCTGCTAGGACGAATTCCCAGAGGCCGACGAAATAGAGCGGTCACTGCAAACCAATCGGCAAGCCCGCCAATCATCCCTGCACTGCATCCACTGGAGATGAGTCCGCCGACAAAACTTGTATGAAAGGGGTAACTGAGCAGAAAACCCAAAGTAATTCCCCCTAAGGTGAGATTCGCACTTCGGGTATTGTTAATTCTTTTGACCATTAAAACCACCTACACTAAGCATTAATGACGATCCGCCAAAGGGCAGAAACATATTCACCCTATTTTAGTCCATATTTCAATCTTGTACCAGTGACGCCGGTGCATTGACGCTTATTTTGCTTCCTGCTGTTAAAACAGCGAGGAGCAAAAGGACAGACCCAATGACATAGGGAAGACCCATATCTAATACAAAAAAGGCTCCGCCTGTTATCGGTCCAAGAATTCTTCCAAGACTGGCAAAGGATTGAAAGAAACCGAGAGAGGCTCCCTGTCCTTGAGTACTACGTTTCGTTACCAAGCTCGAACTTGTGGGAACCATTAAGGAATTTCCCACCATAAAGATGGCTGTTGAAGAGACCAAGAAAATAATAGTTTTCTCTTCTGCTGAGACAATAATTAAAAGTAAGCCGACAGCACACAAAAGTGCTCCAGTGTTTACGAGTTTGGCCTCGCCAAATCTTTTAACTAATTTACCAATAAGGCCCCCCTGAACAATCACTGCAAAAACTCCTAAGATGGCAAATGTGACTCCCATATCTCGAGGGCCAAACCCCACTTTAGCTGCTGCCAATAAAGTAAACGTACTCTCGAACATGGACATTGTAAAGTTTAAGACAAAGTTAAAGGAAAATAAAGCAAATAGTGGGTCCTTCAGTACCTGAAGCGTGAGCTTAGGTCTTTTGCGTGCCGCACCTTCCCCCGCGCTTGGTGCGATTCAGGCAAGAAAGTCCAGGTAAATGGCAGAAGCAGCAGGGCTAAACCTCCTGCCACAAAAAAAGGCAAAGAAAAACTGTAATGTCCCAGTAATCCACCCAAAGCAGGACCGAATATCATGCCCAAGCCCATGGCAGCACCGATCATCCCCATACCCTTGGAACGATCTGCACCTTCAGTAATATCAGCCAAGTAAGCCATGGCAGTTGGCAAAGTTGCCGAAGAAACCATTCCTGCCAAAGCCCGCAACCCAATCAGTAAAAATAGGTTGTTTACCAACCCAAACATTATATAGGTCAGGCCATATCCACATAGCCCGATAAGAATAACGGGGCGCCTGCCTATTCGATCTGACAATTTACCCCAAAAAGGAGCAAAAAAGAATTGCATAATCGAATAAGCAGACATAAAGGTGCCTAAAGCCAATGCACCTCCGCCTAATTTACTTACCAAGAAGGGCAAAATAGGAATCACTATTCCGAATCCTACCATGACCAAAAACTGAATAACGAGCAAAATGGCCAAAGGCCCCATCATTTTCTTGCGCATCTATCAAACCTCTATTTTATGTATTTGCGATGAATACGTTTATCACCAGCACTGACGGTAGACTGATTATTCACTTGAAACATGATCCAGAACAAAGTCCAGCTGTTCTAAGGCCTTTTTCAGCTCCACTAACGATGAACTTTCAAGTTTTTGCATAATACAGCTAAATTTTTTCTTTCGTTCGCCTTCAAAATCCCTAAGTACTTCCATGCCCTGAGGAGAAAGTTGAATAAGGACTACTCTACGGTCTTCATCACTGCGGGTTCTCATGACGTAGCCTACCCTATGCAAACGGTCCACAAAACCAGTGACTGCCCCTAAAGTAATCTCAAACTGTTGGGCAATATCAGAAGGGGTACAAGTACCTTTGTGTTCTAAAAATTTGAGGAACATCATTTGGTGCATCGACAAATCACCTGTTTCAGGCATCAAAAAACTCAAATATTTTTTCCAGACTTTTCTGAACAAAAAATCCGTCTCTTCCATGAGCATTAATTCAGTTTGCTTAATCACACGGATCCCTCCTATTAGAATAGGGAGATTGGAGAAAGCTTCATCAACCCTCAGCTGTTAGGATGATTGTTAATCTCTTCTTTACGGCCTATTATAAGTTCCCTAAATAATTTATGTCAATAAGTATTGCGCAACAGACAGACTATGCTAGAGGACGGTTGTACTGGTCAATCAATATACCAATACAACCGTCCCCTACTTGCTAAACTTTTATTCATAAACCTTCTCTTCGTCTAAATAGGCGTTCCGAGCATCTTCTTCGACCGCAGCGTCGAGCGAACCTTCTCCCTCGCTCCGTCTAACCCCTAGTGAAAATTACCTCTAATGCTCGAATTGTCTTTGACAATAGTTTGGGTAATCGTCAAGTGCTCTTCACCAAACTTTTTATTGACATACGTAAATTTTAAAGCACTGGGTATTCTAAGCTTATGTACCAATTGAAGGAGGATTCGTATGTGTGATAACCCTTCCCAATATAATCCCTATCAACAGCTAGACCATTACATAGACAATCTCCCCTATAAGAAAGAAAACCTAATTGCGATCCTGCATCACGCTCAACAGCTCTTTGGCTATTTACCCGACAAGGTTCAAAGGCATATTGCCCAAAAGCTTGATATCCCATCGGCTAAAGTCTACGGAGTTGTGAGCTTTTACTCCTTTTTCACCATGAAACCACGTGGTAAGCATGTTGTTAATGTCTGTATGGGCACCGCTTGTTTCGTTCGCGGCTCGGAAAAACTTCAGAAGGAGCTTGAAAAACAGCTTGGAATCAAAACTGGACAAACGACTCAAGACGAGCTATTCTCCTTGGATTCCCTGCGCTGTATAGGAGCCTGCGGCCTTGCTCCAGTTATGATGGTAGACGGTAAAGTCCACGGGCGTCTTAACAACCCTGAGGAAATCAAACAGATCTTAGAATACTATCGTCAACCCTCAGCGAAGGAAGGGACACCGTCATGAAACTTAAAACGATCGATGATCTTAACAATTTCAAAGTCCAGCACCAAAATCTTCTAAAAGACCGTCGGGTCCCTCAACCAATTTCCGTCGCCGAAGCGCAGGGCTTGCCCAGACAAATTATGGTCTGCGGAGGGACGGGCTGCCATGCCTCAAATAGTCCTGAAATTGTAGAGCTTCTTAAAGAAGAGCTTAAGCAACATGGGTTGTCTGAACAGATTCAGGTACTCCAAACCGGCTGTTTCGGCTTCTGCGAAAAGGGCCCAATCCTGGAAATCCACCCTGATAATGTCCTCTACCTTGAGGTTTCCACCAAGGATGTGGCGGACATTGTCGAAGAACATTTTGTTCAAGGAAAACTGGTTGATCGCCTTCTTTATCAGGACCCAAACACAGAAAAACGCATCGCTTCGGATCTTCCTTTTTATCAAAACCAAATGCGCATTGCTTTACGCAATTGCAGCTACATTTCTCCCGAAGATATCCGGGAATATATCGCTGCCGACGGGTATCAGGCTTTGGCAAGGGTTCTTTTTCAGATGACTCCCGACTCTGTCATTGAAGAGATGAAAAAAAGCGGCCTTCGCGGACGAGGCGGCGGAGGATTTCCCACAGGGGTAAAATGGGAGCTGACTCGAAAGAGCGAGGCAAATCAGCGTTATATTATTTGCAATGCTGACGAGGGCGACCCGGGAGCCTTCATGGATCGCTCGATCTTGGAGGGGGATCCCCACAGTGTCTTGGAGGCAATGTTAATTGCCGGAGCAACGATCGGGGCTTCCCACGGATTTATTTATATTCGGGCGGAGTATCCCCTTGCCATACACCGCTTGGAAGTTGCCATCAAACAGGCCAAGCAATACGGCCTGCTGGGAAAAGAAATTTTAGGAAGTAATTTTTGCTTCGATGTTGAGATCAAATATGGTGCCGGAGCTTTTGTCTGTGGTGAAGAAACCGCATTGATTCATTCCATCGAAGGGACTCGCGGGGAACCTTCTGTCAAACCTCCTTTCCCTGCCCAACAGGGGCTGTGGGGTAAACCGACGTGTGTTAATAATGTGGAAACCTTAGCTAATATTCCCCCGATTATCCTAAAAGGGGCTGAATGGTTTGCAGGAATTGGTACGGAAAAGAGCAAAGGGACAAAGGTATTTGCCTTAGCAGGGAAAGTCAATAACGTCGGTCTTGTGGAAGTACCCATGGGGACAACCCTTCGGCAAATCATTTTTGACATAGGTGGCGGAATTAAACATCAAAAGATCTTCAAAGCCGCTCAAACAGGAGGACCATCGGGGGGATGTATTTCCACTAAGTATCTGGACACTCCGATTGATTACGAATCCCTGATCTCAATTGGCTCCATGATGGGTTCCGGTGGCCTGATTGTCATGGATGAGAGCGACTGCATGGTGAATATCGCCAAATTCTACTTGGAGTTCACTGTAGACGAATCTTGTGGCCGCTGTACCGCCTGCCGGGTCGGCACCAAACGGCTTCATGAAATCCTTACCAAAATCACCGAGGGCAAAGGAGCACTCGATGATTTGGATCAACTTGTCAAATTGGGTAAAATCATCAAAGATTCTTCCCTTTGTGGACTGGGGCAAAGTGCCCCCAATCCGATATTATCTACCATTGAGTATTTCCGAGAGGAATACCTTGCTCATATCGTCGACAAAACCTGCCCTGCCGGTGTTTGCAAAAGTCTGCTCAAATATGACATCACCGACAAATGCAAAGGGTGTACCCTTTGTTCCAAACACTGTCCTGCCGGTTGTATAACGGGCTCACCCAAAGAGCCTCATGTCATTGACCAAGAACGTTGCTTAAAATGCGGGGCCTGTTTAGAAAACTGCCGTTTCGATGCCATCATTCAGCATTAAGGTGCCCCAAAAGGAGGATTCCGTATGGATGTACAACTTACTATTAACGACATACCGCTTACTGTACCAGAAGGGATGTCTATTTTAGATGCTGCACGGACCGTCAATATTGATATACCAACTCTGTGCTACCTTAACCTTCATGAGATGAGAATGAATAACCACATTGCTTCCTGCCGTGTCTGTGTGGTAGAAGTTGAAGGCCGCCGCAATTTGGCCCCTGCTTGTTCGACCCCTGTATTTAATAACATGGTGGTTAAGACGGATACCCCACGGGCCATTCAGGCCAGGCGAACCATGGTGGAGCTTTTATTGTCTGATCATCCTAAATCTTGTTTGACTTGTGCCAAAAATTTAGACTGTGATCTCCAAGCGCTGGCAGCGGATCTGGGCGTTCGAAATATCTCTTATGAAGGAGAAGAATCTGAGTTTGAAATCGACAAGTCCAGTTTAGCGATGATACGCGACCCGAACAAATGCATTCGCTGTCGGCGGTGTGAAACGATGTGCAACGATGTCCAGACCGTAGGAGTGTATTCCGCCGTCGGACGTGGTTTTGAAACTGTGGTTAAGACAGCCTTTGATTTACCACAACACGAAACCTCCTGTACGTTCTGTGGACAATGCATTGCCGTCTGCCCAACCGGGGCTTTGATGGAATTGGATCAAGTGGATAAAGTTTGGAAAGCCCTCAACGATCCAACGCGCTTTGTTATCGTGGAAACGGCTCCAGCCGTGCGGGTGGCTCTAGGAGAAGGCCTTGGCCTAGAACCTGGGACCATTGTCACGGGTAAAATGGTGGCCGCTCTTCGGAGACTTGGCTTTGACCGTGTCTTCGATACAGAATTCGGGGCAGATGTAACCATTATGGAAGAAGCTACCGAACTCATCCACCGTCTCAAGCACGGTGGCCGACTTCCTATCCTAACAAGTTGTTGTCCGGCCTGGGTTAAGTTCTTCGAACATCAATTCCCTGACCTTTTGGACATACCGTCAACTTGCAAATCTCCCCACGAAATGTTGGGAGTTTTGGCCAAAAGCTATTATGCAGAAACCTATGGAATTGATCCTCAAAAAATCACTGTCGTTTCCATTATGCCTTGCGTGGCCAAGAAATACGAGGCAGCTCGGCCTGAGCTCGGGCAAAATCCTGTCACACCGGATGTCGACATTGTCATCACTACTCGAGAACTGTCGCGCATGATCCGGGAGGCCGGAATTCACTTTGAGCGTCTTAAAGACGAAGAATTTGATCACCCCTTAGGAGAATCCACAGGCGCGGCCGTGGTATTTGGCACCACTGGAGGGGTTATCGAAGCTGCCTTGAGAACGGCCTACGAATGGTTAACCGGAAAACCGCTGGAAAATGTTGAATTTGAAGATTTACGCGGCATGGATGGCATCAAAGAAGCCGTGGTCCCTATTGAAGGGCGGGACTTCAAAATAGCCGTAACCCATGGCTTAGGTAATGCACGGACAATATTAGAAAAAATCCAATCCGGAGATGCTCATTATGATGCCATAGAAATTATGGCTTGCCCTGGCGGATGCATCGGAGGAGGCGGTCAACCCTACCACCATGGGAATGTAGAAATCCTCAAAGCCCGTGCCGCAGCTATCTATAAAGAGGATCGTTCCAAACCTCGCCGCAAATCTCACGAGAATCCTGCCGTCATTGCTCTTTACAAAGACTATATCGGAGAACCTTACGGCGAGAGAGCCCATGAATTGCTTCATACCAGCTTTACTCAACGCCCCAAAATATGATGCAGGGGATGATCATTGATCGCGCTTTAGCGGAAACAGAAACAGTCATTATGGTGCGGTGCAGCCTGTTTAGTTAGCATGATTCGCTTAATTGACGGTGGTTATGCTACAATACTAGGAGTGAACTCGTTCGGCTGAAGTTAAACATCAATAATTACTCTATAAACGGGGGACATAATGGAACATGAATTTTCGAGAACGGAACTTTTAGTAGGAACTGACGGCCTGGAAAAACTCCGCCGCAGCACTGTGATCATCTTCGGGATAGGAGGAGTCGGTTCCTATACCGTCGAAGCATTAGCCCGCGCTGCCATCGGCCATTTAATCTTGGTAGACTTTGACGAGGTCAGCATCTCAAATCTTAACCGTCAAATCCACGCACTTCACTCTTCAATTGGGGAAGCCAAAGTGGAGGTTATGAAACAACGTATCACAGAGATTAATCCTAAGGCCCAAGTTGAAACCCTTAGGGAATTTCTTTCAGCGGAGAATGTCAATCAGTTCCTTGACAGGGAGCTCGATTACGTCGTGGATGCTATTGACACGGTCTCCAGCAAGGTGATTTTAGCTAAGGAATGTTTGGCTCGAAAAATCCCCTTGATCTCAAGTATGGGAGCAGGCAACCGTCTAACTGCAGAAGGTTTTAGAGTCAGCGACATTTCTAAAACCAGCGGAGACCCTCTTGCTAAAACCATGCGCAAACTTCTGCGCCAAGAAGGAATCACCAATGGCGTCAAGGTCGTTTCCAGCCCAGAATCTCCTCTGACTCCTCTCTCTTCGCTCGCTCAGCCAATTCAATCTTCCGATGAATTAACGACAAAACGCCAAACGCCAGGAAGCATCTCCTTTGTCCCATCAGTTGTAGGGCTCCTCATCGCTGGTGAGGTTGTCAGAGACCTTTTAAAAAGATCAGCAACAGAATCTTGATATCTAATGTCTAGCTCTAATAGGCCGTAAAAAAGCGGGGACTAAGTTTTTAAGCTCAGTCCCCGTTTTATTTCACTATTAAACTTTAACTTGCAGCTTCTCTGCAGTCGATAGTTTCTTCATCGTCCTAAATACTAAAATGAAACATCCCATATCAATGACACAATCTCCAACACTAAACACCTGTTTTTGAAGTCCCGGAATTGCTAAATAGAATCGATCAGCCAAGAAAGCCAAATGAGTCGTAGCACTCACCAATCCATGAGTACCTTGTCCAACTGAAAGTGCCTTACGGAGGGTCTCTGGAAGAAAAAAAGGATCAACCGGCATTACTCCCCCATTAAAGGCGATGACCATTGTATTCAGCAAAATGCCTGACGTAATCCACCGCATTCCAGGTAAACGGCTATTTCGCAAAGTGAATATCAAAAGCAAAAAATAGGATCCGGTGTCCAACACCGAATTGCGCCAATTGGGTCCTACTGTGATATTTTTGAGGGTTGTCCAATAAACTGCCCCTTGCAGTAATAAAGCCAGCGGGACAAGCCAAAACTCTCTCAGAACCAGTTCACCTAACCGACTCAGTTTCCCTCCACTGATAAGGCTTATAACTAAGGCTAAAATCAAGGTTTCTATCAGCATGCTTCACCTCTTATTTTTTTTGCGTCTAATAGGATGAAGCGATTTTTATTTGGCCGGCATTGGCCATCTGAGATGCGGATTCAGGCGTGACTACTTTACAAAAAACTTCGACCAATTCAGGATCCAATTGCGATCCAGCTACTCTCTTAAGCTCGTTAATCGCTTCCTCATGATTCTTACCTTTGCGATAACTCCGATCTGATGTGATCGCGTCATAGGTATCTGCTACGGCGATGATCCTAGACTCCAAAGGAATTTTCTCCCCACTAATACTATCCGGATATCCCTTCCCATCATAACGCTCGTGATGATGTCGCACGATTTGTCCGATATCAAACAGAAATTTAATGTTCTTAATAATTGTCTGACCCATAAAAGGATGACTTCGAATAGATTTCCACTCGGAATCGAGCAATTTTCCTTCTTTATTTAAAATTGTCTCACTAACTCCGATCTTGCCTATATCATGCAGGACCGCGGCGTATTTTAGAGACTCTATCTTTTCCTCGCTCATTTCAAGTCCTTCGGCAATGATAACCGCCAATTTCCCCACTCTCGCAGAATGTCCGCTTGTGTATGTGTCTTTTGCCTCAAGCGCCTGAACTAAGGCCTCGACGGTGTTCAGATAGTTTTCTCGCATGTCAACATAGAGTTGAAAGGCATGGCGAGAAACCAAAAGTGGGATAAAGAGTAAAGAAAGTCCTAGCGGACCATAGTTTTGAAAAATCAACGCCAATAAAAATCCAAGAGGAACTAGTGCTATAAAGTTAGGAACGGACCAACGAATGTTACTGACCCATATAGCCCAAGGAGATTTTTCGAACATTACTCCTAAGGCAATTGAAACGATGGTTATATTTATAACCATAAAAATAGAAGCCGCCATTAAATACAATAAAAGGGATTTTAAATCGAATTGTAAAGAGGTGGGTTTAAAAAAATCCATAACACTATAAGCGATGGCTAAGGACAACACATATTGTGACCCATTAAACACTCGCTTATAAAAAGGTTGCTCTGAGGCCACTTTGCCAAATATTATTAGGCCAGACAAAGCCATCGCTGTAAGCGTCACTCCCAATGGAAACAAGATTAATGCAGAAAGAAAGATAGGGTAACTTACAGTCACGTACCCTCCTTTCGGAAGAGCAACTGGTAAGGATTCGCTGGCAACTGCTAGCATCCCGAAGACTAAAAGATGGAATAACTGTGTTAGATTCCAATCAGTATGCAGTATATTCCATCCCAAAACTATCATTGCACAAGATGTCACTATTAAAAATAGAAGCTTAAATTTCTTCGGTAAACTTTCCATTAGCCACCTCTTAAATATTTGGCCGACTATTCGAACATTAGATTCTGTAGGCTGCGCCACCGGCAAGAACGAGAGTCACGATAACAGAAATAGCTTTGAATAATTTGCTCATTGCGGTAAACCTCCTCGATTTTTATCAAAGGGACAGTTTAACCGCTTCGCTCTTCTTCCGTTTCGCTGTTTTTTCGCTTCGCTAAAGGGAACAAAACAGAGGTTTCAAATCTAATTGTTTGAAAGGTCGGCCAAAGTTAGCAAGTTTAATCGTTTCTTAAAAAACGCAGTTTGCGATTAACAGCATCAAGGGTTGCCTTAACCACCGCTTCCCGGTCATCATTTCGGACCAAGGCACATCCGGTTAAGGATTGCTCCCCTGTAGAAGCAATCAAAGTTATAGAAACTAAAGCAATCTGTTGCTTAGCGAGATGGGTAATTCCAACATCCTCAGTCACAAATAGAAATTTATCCAAGGTTAAGGGAGTCAGTGCCTTAAGAGTTGCCTCGACGAACAAACGCAATTTGTTGAAGGACGACGATGGCCCTTCCGCAGTTCCTTCAATAAGTTTATCTCCCGTTAATAATTCAACCTTCACTTCGGCCATACCGTTTACTGTTCTGATGGTGACACCGACCAGTTTGGGGCGTGACGATTCCACGATCGCAAAAGCATTTTCGTCATCGTCACCTATTTGGGCTACACTGATCTTTTTATGATCTATTTGTAATCCAAATTGGGCTACAAGAACTGACTCTACATCTCTAACAACCTGCTTTGGCGCTCTTCCCGAACCTGCCAGAATATGAACTTCTTCGATGTCTCCTTGATTATTAGCATTAATACGAGCAGTTATTACAGATTTGATTTGCTTTATTGCCTGCTCCCAGTCTTGGATTGAAAAAGCCATATCCGACATGAAAACACTCCTCAATTATTAAGTGATGCCAATACATTCTATTATTCAAAGTATGTATTTTCGACGCTGAAATGCTTTTTCCTCCCATAGTTCTGGGAAAAGTGCCAAAACCTTCATTAAATTCGCTATAACGAGATTAGAACGAAGGAGGAAAATTGATACTTATTCTTGCTAACTAGCATAACGATCTGTCTCACAGTATAATTGATGCAAAAAGAAGATCCATCATTTTTTGAAAAGTAAATGGGAGGCGGAACTATGACCGAAATAAGAAGCAAAAAACCCCAA
Source organism: Desulfosporosinus paludis (assembly GCF_045689965.1). NCBI lineage: Bacteria > Bacillati > Bacillota > Clostridia > Eubacteriales > Desulfitobacteriaceae > Desulfosporosinus > Desulfosporosinus paludis. Next base: position 3,266,767 of record NZ_CP144211.1, on the reverse strand, counting down.
ATAGCTGGCAGCGTATTTCTTGCCGATGGCTGCAAAGTGATCGGGGACGTGACCATTGAAGAGCATTCCAGTGTCTGGTACAACTCAGTCATTCGCGGCGACCTCGCAAAAATACATATTGGTGAATACACTAATATTCAGGACTTAGTAATGATTCATGTCAGCGGAAATCAGCCTGCAACTATTGAAGACCACGTCACTGTCGGTCACTCAGCTAGTCTCCACGGTTGTACAATACGCAAAGGATCCCTTGTGGGTATGGGCTCAATCGTTCTTGATGGTGCCATCATCAATGAGGAAACCTATATTGCTGCCGGAACCCTCGTTCCTGGCAACAAAACCTATCCACCCCGTGTCATGTTGATGGGAACGCCTGCTCGAATCGCCAGAGAGCTTACGGAAACAGAAATCCAGACAATGCATGAAACCGCTGAACGCTACGCTCGTAAAGCAGAAGACGCTCAGCAAACAGATAATACCTAATTGACAGCACTAAGCTATGAGCGTATCAGAAATGACTCAAAAATATTTGTTGAAGTACTCAACAAAGTTATCCTTTCTGGCAGCAGCACAAAAGGGTTGCAACAAGCTGGATCTTAACCAGTTTGTTACAACCCTTTATTGGATAGTTATTAATTAGCCCATTAGCCCATTAGCCCATTAGCCCATTAGCCCATGAAAATTTTAAGGTCGTCTTCTACATTGGTGATACCGGCAATGCCGAAGTTTTCAACGAGAACTTTGGCGACGTTCGGGGATAAGAAAGCCGGAAGTGTAGGTCCTAAGTGGATGTTTTTGACACCGAGGTAGAGTAAGGCGAGTAAGACGATAACTGCTTTTTGCTCATACCAGGCAATATTGTAGGAAATGGGAAGCTGGTTGACATCGTCTAATCCAAAGACTTCCTTGAGTTTCAGAGCAATCACGGCCAGAGAGTAGGAGTCGTTGCATTGTCCGGCATCGAGTACTCTTGGAATGCCTCCGATATCACCCAGGTTAAGCTTATTGTATTTATATTTTGCACACCCTGCCGTAAGAATTACCGTGTCTTTCGGCAATGCCTCTGCAAAGTTCGCATAGTAGTCACGGCTCTTCATGCGGCCATCGCAGCCCGCCATAACGAAAAAGCGTTTAATAGCCCCTGTTTTGACAGCATCAACAACCTTGTCGGCAAGCGCCAGGACTTGATTGTGAGCGAAGCCTCCAACAATTTCTCCGGTTTCGATTTCAGTCGGTGCCGGGCATCTCTTAGCATGTTCAATAAGGGCTGAGAAATCCTTTGTTTTCCCATCAGCACGATCTGAAATATGCTTAACTCCTTCAAAACCAACCACGCCCGTGGTGTAAAGGCGATCCTTGTAAGAATCTTTAGGTGGCACGAGGCAATTAGTGGTCAAGAAGATAGGACCATTAAAGGACTCAAACTCCTTGTCTTGTTTGTACCAAGCATTTCCGTAGTTGCCGACGAAATTGTCGTATTTCTTAAAGGCCGGATAATAGTGGGCTGGGAGCATCTCACCATGAGTATAGACATCAACGCCTGTCCCTTGAGTTTGAATTAACAGTTCTTCGAGATCTTTTAAATCGTGGCCGCTGATCAAAATCGCGGGATTATTTCTAACTCCGATGTTTACCTTAGTCAGCTCCGGGTTACCGTAGGTTGTGGTGTTGGCCTTATCCAAAAGGGCCATAACTTCAACACCATATTTTCCAGCTTCCAAAACCAGAGCGACAAGGGCATCTGCTGACAGCGTGTCGTCTAAGGTAGCTGCTAGAGCTTTTTCAAGGAAAGCAAAAATTCCATCTTCCTTGTAAGCCAGAGTATGGGCGTGTTCGGCATAGGCAGCCATTCCTTTTAAACCATAGGTAAGCAATTGTCTCAAAGAACGAACATCTTCATTTTCTGTCGTTAAAATTCCAACGAGTGTTGCTTTATTATCAAATTCTGCGGCAGAAGCTGTCCAAGTTGCTGCATCATGTAAGTCCGTAGCTATTGTTCCGCCCGCTTTAATAATTTCTTGTTTTAATTCATCGCGGAGTTTTAGCCCTTCTTCAATTCTGGCTACAAACCGGCTTCTATCGAAGTTTGCATTTGTAATTGTAGTAAAGAGGCTTTCCATAATAAATTTATCGATTTCCGGTCGGACAATCCCCATATCACGAGCTTGAACCGCAAAAACAGAGATCCCTTTTAAGGTGTAAATAAGAAGGTCCTGCAAATTAGCGACATTTTCTGTCTTCCCACATACTCCCTTAATTGTGCAGCCTGTTCCTTTTGCGGTTTCCTGACATTGATAGCAAAACATACTCATCATGTTTCCCCCTAAATCTTATTTAAATTTTTGTCGTAACTCAACTTGACAATAGTAAGTTTAAATCAAATTTAGGGAGCAAACTGTGACTATGTAGATTCTTTTGGTGTGAGAAAAGTCACACTTCCTAAGGCATGATGGCCTGGAATTGAAATTACAATTAACCGTTAATTATCAAGCATTATCACTTGATTTGTCCCTGCATCAAGGCTTACGCTCTTGGGAACCTTTAGATAAACAGCATTTATACCGAACTTTGTGGAAGTCCAAGAGCTATAATTCATATCTGAGGGTCTAAATTGATTCTGAATAAAGCTCGTCTTAAATAACTTAAACGTTAAATCCTGTTGGACAGGGTATATAGATAATAACCCACCTTGAAGGGATACTCTCGGTGGTATGAGTAGTTTCGAAATATCCGTTTTCCCAATTGAATAGGGGGTAACATAGGTCAGAACATCTAGTTTACCGTCATTCTCGGCTTTTCGCTCGACAAAGATCAGAGTATAGCCCGAATTCACGGCCATATCGAGTTTCAAGGTCGCTTGATCCAATTTGAAGGTTTGACTACTGTTCTTATACATCCCTTGTTGCTGATTGAAAACTTCTTTATTCCTTATCCTGTACAAGTTAGTTTCAAGACCTGGGGACTGATTCGCTGCACCGTTGTTTATCTCCGATTGAAGAAAGCCGTTGTTCGGTAACATACTTACAAGCGGAACGAATAGCACTATGACCACGAGATAAGCCCCTGCAAGGACAGCATTTTTTCTCCAGGTCATAAATGTAAAGAGTTTGGTGCTTATTTTCCCTGCTATCATCAGAACAATGAGAATGACCGCAATGAATAAAATAAGAACGATGCTGCTCATTTCCTTACCTCCATTCTGTCGGAAAGCAAACAACTAAGGAAAAAGAATATCATCGAGGAGATGAAGACTTTTATAAGAAATACTACAAGGGACATTTCAGTCGCAAAAAAATCAAACACAGACTTTATGAACTGGGGATTAACTCTCGCCAACCCAACCAAGACGGCTGGGAAGAGTACTGTAAAGAGCATGTGGATCTGAACAAAAATGCCGATCAAATAACTCGTTGCTGCGATTAACATCATGATCTAGGGCCTTGATTTTACCATAGGACTTAGTAAGATTATTTCCCTGAATGACCTTCATTCCTTACCCTCCTCACTCTCGTTCAGCACCTGTAGGACCATGTTGATCAATTCAGCCTCTTTAACGTCCAGGTGTTTAGCTTCGAGTACAAGTTCTTTGACCATTTGACCCAAAACCTGGTTTCGGCGCTTATTTCGGATAAATTCCTTAGCATCAGGTGACACAAACATACCTAAACCACGCTTTTTATAAACAATGTTCTCATCCGCCAAAATATTGAGCCCTTTTGCTGCTGTCGCAGGGTTAATATTAAACATTTCTGCTAATTGATATTGTGAATAAATTCGTTCTCCTTCTTCGAGGTTAGCACGCAGAATTTCCGTTTCCAACCATTCGGATATTTGAACATAAATAGGTTTCATGCTGTCGGAATTCAGAATCACAATCTTAACCTCCTACGTTTAAGACGACGACTGGTGCATTACTGTTGTGATGTACTATATATTAACTTCCTCTAATTTTCAACCGTTCTGTCCATAAGACTTTATAAGCGATCCGATCATCAAATCCCTAATGCTTCCAGGTCCGAAAGTACAGTGAAATGTAGAGAACGTCGGGAAACGTCGAAAAACAAATAAGAATAGAACATGGAAGGAAATCCCATATTGGTGCAGAAACTAAGACTTAGCTAATATTTTAAGGGGAGAGATATATGCCATGAAATTAATTATTGTCTTAATGTTAGTTGGTATCGCACTTTCTGCAACAAGAGCCTTATCTTCAGTAGATCAATACGGAAATAGCTAAGCCTCAAGCTGATAAATGATAGAAATTTCCTGGAGAGATGATTATGCAGCGGTAAGAACGGTTAGTCCATGAAAAAGCTAAAGAAGCAATCATTGGAGGAGACATAAAGACTATAGATTTAAGGACCCCAGCAAAAGCAAAAGCTGGGGTCCTTTCTGAATTTACTTATTCACTTCTTACTCAATCAGACAGCTGATCCAAACTAAAACCCAGGAGCAACTATCAAGAAATATGCTCAACATCATTGTCATATCCCATTTGACTTATAACCATTTCATAATAGGCGCCTTTGTTTTTCATGAGTTCATCGTGAGTTCCGCTCTCCAAGATCTCCCCGCTGCCTATAACCATAATTTTATCGGCATCGCGAATTGTGGAAAGCCGGTGGGCGATTAGAAAGCTGGTACGGTTACTCATAAGGGTCAGCAGAGCATGCTGAATTTCTTTTTCCGTTTTTGTGTCAACGCTGCTTGTGGCTTCATCCAGAACTAATATTGGAGCATCACACAGAATCGCTCGGGCGATTGCCAGCAATTGACGCTGCCCTTGACTGAGATTATCTGTGCTGCCTGTTACAACCGTCTCATAGCCTTTCGGCAAGCGGGATATAAACTCATCGGCATGAGCCAGTTTGGCGGCCTCTCTAACTTCCCTATCAGAGGCACTCGGCCTAGAATACCGGATATTGTCATAGATGGTCCCGGTAAATAGACAGGTATCCTGTAAAACGACGGAAAAGCAGTTCCTTAGACTTTCTCTGGAAATTTCCGTAATATCCGTCTTGTCGATCAGGATTTTGCCCTGATTTAAATCATAAAATCGAGTCAGAAGGTTGACAATGGTCGTTTTTCCTGCTCCTGTTTCGCCGACTAAGGCAACGACTTCTCCAGGGCTGACTTTAAAGGTTATGTCTTTTAGAACCGGTCTGCCGGGATCGTAAAAAAATGACACATTGCAAAACTCTACTTCTCCTTTAGGGCTGGTGAGCTCTTTAAATCCCTCTTTATCAGGCGCTTCCTCTAACTCATCCATGATTTCAAAAACCCTTTCCGCACCGGCCAAGGCGGATTGAATGTTGTTGAACATTCCGGCGATATTATTCAGCGGCTGCCCAAACTGCTTGGAATAGGTGAGAAAGCTCACCACAACCCCGACGGTTATCACTCCCTTCACCGACAATATCCCTCCGGCACACGCTATACAAGTAAAACTTAAGTTATTGATGACATTCATAAACGGCATCATAAAACCGGACCAGATCTGGGCCTTGGTAGAATAACCGCAGAGTTCCTGATTTAGGCATTCAAAATCAGCTAAGACAGTTTGTTGGCGGTTAAAGGCTTTTACCATTTTAAGCCCAACAATATTCTCTTCGATCACTCCATTTAAAGCTCCCAACTTTTGTTGCTGCCCCAGAAAATACCTTCGGCTTCGACTGGCAATGGTTCTTGTCAAGACCAGAAACAAGGGAATCGATATCAGGGCAACAATTGTTAAAACCGGGCTTAGAAGCAGCATCATCACAAAAGAACCGGTTATGGTAAAAATGCTGGCGATTAACTGCGTTGTCGTCTGGGAAATGGTCGTGCTGATATTATCAACGTCATTTGTTATCCTGCTCATGGTATCCCCATGGGATCGTTTGTCATAAAAGTTCAGGGGAATCCTCTGAAGTTTGGCAAAAAATTCCGTTCTTATATGCTTCACCAGTCTCTGGGTAACCTTAGCCATCAACACGCCATTGAACGTATCAATACACCAACTCACCACGTAGCAAGAGACAAGGGCTGCAATAATGGCTGTCAAGAGAGACGTATCCACTAAATTTGTTTTTGTATTGAAGGCATTAATCGCTTTACCCAATAGAAAAGGTGTGAAGAGGGAAACCGTAGAGGATATAATCGTCAAGATCACTGCAAGCAGGAAGGATTTTCTCCATAGCATAAAAATTTGTATCAGTCTAAGCAATGTGGCTTTGGTATTTTTGGGCTTAGCTGTCGGAGCAAAACGCCGAGGTCCGCCGCCGCCCATTCTTCCCAAATTCGGCATGTTCTCATAATTCTTATTAATCGTCTCAGCCATACGCAATCCCCTTCATGTCACCGCCAATTTGCGAGTCGAAGATTCCTCTGTAAGTTTGGCATGAGTCAAGCAGTTCTTGATGGCTGCCGAATCCGACATTCACGCCGTTATCGAGCACGAGAATCTTATCGGCGAACATTGCAGTACCTATCCTTTGAGTTATCATAATGACTGTTTTTTCAGCATCCATAGTTTTTAAGCCGCGCCTGACCTTTGCTTCTGTCACTGCGTCAAGGGCACTGGTGCAGTCGTCTAATATTAGAATAGGTGACCGCTTAACCAAAGCCCTGGCGATGGAGATGCGCTGTTTTTGACCGCCGGAAAGATTTACCCCGCTCTGACCTAAATTGCTTTCATATTGATCCGACATAGACTGAATAAACTCATCGGCTTGAGCCAGCCGGGCCGCCTTGATAATTTCTTCTTTAGAGGCCTTTGGATTGCCCCAGGCTATATTTTCTAATACGCTCCCTGTAAACAGCATGCTCTTTTGGGGAGCCAAAGCGATTTGATCTCTCAGGGTATTGCAGTCAATTGTTTTTATATCCGTACCATTTAGATAAATCGCACCTTTTTCGACCTCATAAAAATGGAGGCAAAGCCAGACAAGGGTCGATTTCCCAGAACCTGTGGGACCGATAATCGCCAGTGATTCTCCTTGATTAATCTTGAAGCTAAGATTTTTTATGATCGGTATTCCGCTTCCATTCGGATAGGCGAAAGTCACATCGTTAAAGGCCAGCTCCCAAGAACCTTGCTTGAGGGTTTGTTCAGAGTCTTTAAAATCCTCTTCACTGTTCAAGACCTCATTAACTCGTTCGGTTGAGGCTTTCGTCCTGACAAACGTATTAAACACGTTCGTAATCATAATCAGGGAAGCTAAAATCTGGGCCATATAATTAATGAAGGCTGCAACTTTACCGACTTCGATATCTCCACGACCGAAGAGGATGCTTCCAACATAAAGGATCAGCGCAATCCCAAGATTAATCGTCAGCGACATAAGCGGTGAAAAATAAGCAATCACAATTTGAGAAGACACTGTTTTATTCGCAAGATCCGAATTGGTGCGATCAAACTTTGCTTCCTCATCGTTGTATCGTCCGAAGGCCTTTACCAACCTAATTCCCATCAGGTATTCCTGAACAACTGTATTAACTTTGTCGATAGCATACTGTACCTTGGCAAAGCGTGTATAACTTAATTTCATGCTGATCACGATGAAAGCCGCCACTACAGCAACTACAAGAAATAGAATGAAGCTCAATTGGAGGCTTAGAATGACCGCCAGAATGATGCTGCCTAAACAGGTAATCGGTGCTTTAAAAAAAATTCTCATCATACCGTTGATAAATACGGTGATCTGAGAAATGTCATTGGTCATTCGGGTTATCAGAGAACCGCTTTCGATTTTATCGGCGCTGATTTCGGAAAAATTAATGATTTTAGTAAAGACATCATACCGTAAATCTGCTCCGAAACTTTGGGATACCTTGCTTGCCAAAACACTCCGGGTGGCCGCAAAACAGGCCCCTACAGCTGTTATCACCAGCATCAAAAGACCCAATTTCAGCACAGTTTCCACTTGCCTGTTTTTTACGCCTTGGTCAATAATGTGCGCCATAATTGTCGGCTGCAAAAGATCACAGATAGCTTCAAAAAACACACAGCTGACTGCCGTAATAAACATCCATTTGTATTTTTTAAAATAATGTTTATAAATACCCATTATTTCTATCTTTTCCTGCCTTTTTAAGTAATCAAAACATTGAACTCTTTCAGCTATGTTGCACAAGGCTTCAGCAGCGTTACTCTCCGGGAAACTACCATGCCCAGTGAAATGCGATCCTGAAAGCACGGAGTAGTTGTTGACGCAGCCTTAAGCGCCAGAGGAAGAGTATCGCCGGAGCCGACGCTTTTATCTATTCGCTGGTTCCATTGTCAAAACCGCTCGAAAGCGTACCTTGGTATTCATCATTTTTTCGTAAGCAACACTGGCTTGTTCAAGGGGGAACGTCTCGATCATTGAATGAACTTCAGTAAGCAGGCTAAAATCGATCGTATCTTTCCTGGCATCGGGACCGCTGGCTACCCAACCTTGGATACTGCGTCTTCCGTGCAGCAATTGCCCGCCAAAGACTTGGATAGGTCCCTCCACCCCCGCGACGATCACTAATTTACCATCAAAACCCAGTCCGTTAATAAGCTGGGAAATCGCTTTATTGTCAGGTGCAGTCGCGAGGATAACCTTTGCTCCGCCATGTTTTTGAAGTTCTTGGGCTGCTTCTGTGCTCTGGGTATCGATATATACCTGGGCTCCCAATTTCAAAGCCAATTCCTTTTTATCGATGCCTCGAGAAAGCGCAATAGTTTTAAAGCCCATCCTTTTAGCGTACTGAATAGCCAAATGTCCGAGCCCCCCAACCCCTTGAACAGCAACTATATCTCCAGGGCGAGCACCGGAATTGCGTAAAGCATCAAAGGTTGTCACTCCGGCACAAAGCAAAGGAGCTCCCTCTAATTCATTAAGTTCACTGGGTATGAGTACTAGCTCTTCAACTTGGGTGACCATATATTCAGCAAAGCCGCCGTCATAGGTTATCCCTGCCGGCCAGCCGACACCTACGCGTTGTCCGATCTCGTAGCCGCTAACTTTTGGCCCCAATTTATCAATAACTCCAATTACTTCGTGACCAGGAATTCGGGGATATTCGATATTTGCGAAGGAGCCTCCCTCTTTGACTATGGCGTCTCCATGACAGACACCGCAAACTAAAACCTGAATCCTCACCTGCCCTTCACTTGGTTCAGGGATTTCCCTCTGCACCAGTTCAAAATCTCCCCCGGGGGTACTGACTTGAATTGCTCTCATAAACTTCATCATTACACCTCTTCCTCTATTTCAGTTTAATCATAGTTTTACTTCTGTGATTTTTGAATATTGACCTTTTGTCCATCACTTAAGAAAATTTGCCCCTCAGTAATAACATTATCTCCCGCTTTTAGGCCACTGACGATTTCCGTGATTTTATCAACGGTATCGACATAGGCAACTCTATTTTCCATCGATATTGCCTCATTAGGTATAGTTAAAACATTGTTTTTTTGTTCTGAAGGAAGTATTACTTTGGCGAACATTCCCGACTTTAGTTCGTTATCGGCATTATCGATATTGACATCAATCTCATAAGAATTTGTTTTGCTGTCTGTCGCAGGGCTTATTAAATTAATAGTTCCATTAAATTGTTTATCACTAAGGGCACTGACCTTTACAGGTACTGTTTGACCTTTTTTCAGTTGAACTATCATCTTATCTGGAACATTAATCTTTGCGACCACCGTCGTTGTATCTATTACCGTAAACGCTGGAGTTGCATTGGAAGTAATCTCACCCACATCAACATTACGAGCAGACACCATTCCGGAAATAGGGGATGTTAAGATTGTATTCTGTACCTGAACCGATGCATAATTCACTGACGACTCCGCTTGCTGAACTTGGGCTTTAGCTGACTGGACAGACTGAGGTCCTAGTTGATCCTTCAGCAAAGAAAGGCTGGCATTTGCTGAATTAAGCGCAATGGTTGCTTCATCCAATTTCTGCTTGTCACCAAAACTTTAACAATTATTGTTCCTCCTTTTTAAATATATCCTATTCTTTTTCTTCCATCTCCTTTAAGATTTTCTCTAAAAAGCTTTGTTCTAGATGATAATGAGACAATAAATATTCTTTAACCATTAGCCGTTTTGTGGGATATAACTCTTTAGTCTTCTCGAATTTCTCATTAAAATGGCTAACGAAATCGTTCAGGTCCTCTAAACGTTCTTGGATGGCTTGTTTAAATATTTCCGGATTCATTAAGTGACGGCAGGATAAACCAACCGTCAAATCAAAATAATAACGTTCGCTATTTTTCAATATCTTAACAGTCGATTTATCAAAAGCTTTGTTTCCATTTTCCGTCACATAGTAGCGCTTTCTTTGGGGCATGTTCCCTTCCTTCTCAATTTTGAACTCGAGAAGTCCTTTATTGCATAACCTGTCTAGAACCTGGTAGACGGTTGTACCTCCGATCTTTACCCAGGTTCTTATTTCGCGATCCTCAATCATTTTATCTATTTCATAAGCATAGGAGGGTTTAGTCTTAACAAATTTTATCAACATAAGTTCGATATTGGACAACATCAAATTCACCCTATCTCCTTCAGTAACTACTACGGTTAATACTAGTATTATCTATAGGGGCAAGTCAAGAAAAATTCCCCTGTTAAGCTAATCTTAACAGGATCTTTAGATAACTAACACAGAGTCATCACAATATCTTAACACTTAAGCACTATGCTTAGATATTATTTTGGATATATTAACCAATGTCCGAGAACTTTGAATAGCCCAAATCAAAATTCAGAAGAATGCAGGGAAGTTATGCTGAACAACAACCCCTAGTAACAAGGTTACAGTGAAGACGAACTCATAGTATCAATTAAACTTTATTACAGAGGAGTAGGAAAATTGATGACTTCGAAGCCAAAGTGCCTTGATCCACTTTTAGTTGGATCTTCATTCCTAGCAGGTTTCTTAAATATTTATGGAATTTGGAAGGATCAATATGCCAACGCCTACTATACTGCTGCTGTGACCAGTATGCTGCAGAGCTTCCATAATTTCTTTTTCGCTTCTTTCGACCCAGGGGGATTTGTTACCGTGGATAAACCGCCGGTCGCCTTTTGGCTGCAGACTTTGTTTGCTTCAATATTCGGTGTCCACGGCTGGAGTGTTATTTTGCCTCAGTCCCTTGCGGGAATCGGTTCGGTTCTTTTGATTTATGCCCTTGTCAAGCCTACATTTGGCCAAACCGCAGCAAGAATTTCGGCTTTAGTGATCGCCTGTACTCCCATAGCAGTTGCCGTTAGCCGCACAAATAACGTAGATAGTTTGTTAGTGTTTACTCTCTTGTTGGCAGCCTGGATGTTATTTAAAGGGATTAAGACAAGCAAGCCGAGTTGGTTCATTGCCTCTTTCGCTCTAATTGGTTTGGCGTTCAATATCAAAATGCTTCAAGCATATATGGTTTTGCCGGCTTTTTATTTGTTCTATTGGTTGGCATTCAACGTTAATTGGCAGAGAAAATTAGCGATTGTTGTAGTCTCAACGGCCTCTTTGCTCGTCCTATCATTTTCATGGGCTCTCGTTGTGGACAGTATTCCTCAGACAGATCGGCCATACATAGGCAGCAGCCAAACGAACTCTGTTCTGGAGTTGGCTTTTGGTTATAACGGGCTTTCCCGTTTAACTGGCCAGCGAGGACCGGGTGACGGTAACCGGGGAGGCTTCTTCGGCGGTCAAGCACGTCCTCAGTCACAGCCTTTTAGCAGTGGACTAGGGGGTAATCAGCCCAAAGAACAAAATTCCGGACAACGACAAAGTGGCCGAATAGGCGACGGAAGACCCAGAGGAAGTTCAGGTGGCGGAGGTATGTTTAATACCGGGAAAGCAGGACCGCTCCGCTTATTCCAATCCCAACTCTCCGGACAAATCAGTTGGCTGCTTCCTTTTGCCCTCTTGTCAGCAATCAGCTTACTGCTGGGGATGCGCAGAAAGCAGCCTTTAACGGACAAACAAAAGGAAGGCCTGTTTTGGCTAGCTTGGCTCTTGCCAATGATGGGATTCTTTAGCATCGCAGGGTTTTTTCATCCCTATTATTTAATTATGCTGGCACCTGCTATTGCCGCTTTAACAGGGGCGGGATGGGTGGAGTTGTATGAATTCTGCCACGACCATAAAGGATGGAAACAATGGTTGTTGCCGATCGTCATCCTCGGTACAACATTGTTTCAACTGTATATCATCATGCCGTATCGCAATCAAATCGGTTTCCTATGGCTGATTGCAGTGGGAACTTTAGGCAGTGTGTTCTCCATTTATATAGGTCTTTCTCTGTTTAAGAGCAGGGAACAAACCGCCGAAGTCTCCAGAGAACAGTCTAAATTTATCCGGGCTGCTGCAGTTGGCGGCCTGTTGGTGTTGCTGGCTGCGCCTCTATATTGGGCGGCCACCCCTCTTTTGTATGGGGGAAACAGTACGCTGCCGGAAGCAGGGCCCCAACTTAACTCCTCTAAACGTGGCGGCTTATCTGCTCCAAGTCAATTTCCGGCCCAGGCCCCCGGGCAGATGCAGGAAAATGTCAACACTCAATTGCTTACGTATTTGGAAGCCCATAATACTGGCGAGAAATTTCTGTTTGCTGCTACCAATGCTAGGACAGCCGAAGCCTATATCATCAAAACCGGCAAGGCCGTGATGGCAATGGGTGGGTTTTCCGGATCAGACCCGATCCTCACTGTCGATAAATTAAAACAAATGGTTGCCAAAGGAGAAATAAAATACTTCCTCCTATCTGGGGGAGGTTTCGGTGGAGGCAGATCGGATATCCAAACTTGGGTTAGACAAAACGGCAAGGAAATCCCGCAGACGGATTGGCAGTCCAACTCGGATAATCCTATCCAAGGAGGTAGGGGAATGAACGGAGCTGGGACTTTATATAAGGTCAATCCTTAAGAAGGAGGCAAAACTATGAGTACGGACATTCGTTATTCCATCGTGATTCCAGTCTTCAACGAAGAGGCGGTCATTAACCAGACCTATCAGCAATTAAAAAAGGTGATGGATTCGACCAATGAGCGTTATGAATTGATTTTTGTCAATGACGGAAGCTCGGACCATTCTGATAGTCTTATCAAAGGTTTGTGCGATGAAGATGAATCGGCGAAGCTGATTTCCTTCTCCCGTAATTTTGGCCACCAAGTTGCTATTACAGCAGGTATAAATTACGCCGCCGGGGCAGCAGTGGTGGCGATCGATGCCGATCTCCAGGACCCCCCTGAGTTAATCTTGCAGATGATTGATAAGTGGAAGGAAGGGTATGAGGTCGTTTATGCCAAACGGATTGAGCGCCAAGGGGAAACATTTTTCAAGAAACAAACCGCCCGCCTGTTCTACCGAATTTTGCGCGCTTGTACAGAGACAGATATTCCCGTTGATACAGGCGATTTCCGTCTGATCGACCGCAAAGTGTGCGGTGCTCTGAAACAGTTGCCGGAAAAAAATCGCTACATTCGAGGCATGGTGAGCTGGGTGGGTTTTAGACAAACTGCTGTAGAATACAGCCGAGATCCGCGTTTTGCAGGGAAAACCAAATATTCGCTTCGAAAGATGATTAAGTTAAGCCTTGATGGTCTGACTTCCTTTTCTTTTAAACCCTTAAAACTGGCAAGCTATGCAGGCGCCCTTTTTACGTCTTTGGGATTAGTTTACCTGCTCCTCTTGCTGTTATATAAGGTATTCAGCAACACAGTCATGAACGATTGGAATTTGGTACTAGCCTGCCAATTGACGTTGACTGGATTCCTCCTAACCATGATGGGTATCATGGGGAATATATTGGCCGCATTTATGATGAGGCAAGAGACCGCCCGCTGTATATCATACGTGAATGTTACCAAGGTGAAGGAAAAGAACGGACTGTGAAGAAGATTGGCTAAGATATCAGACCGTCAACAGGAATTTTTTAAGTTTTGTGTCGTCGGGGCCATTAATACCGGGATCGATTTTTCGATGTTTGCAGCACTGTCCGCTTGGGGAGTCCCTTTACTCCCGGCGCATATCCTTTCCTACAGCAGCGGCGTCATCAATAGTTTTCTGCTTAATCGAAGATGGACGTTTAAAGAGTCCGCTCCTCAGCCGATCGGGCAGTTGGTTCGGTTCGTTGTTTTAAATCTCTGTACCTTAACCACTACCTACGGGCTTTTAGTATGGTTCCATTTCGCTTGGGGATGGCCCCTGCTTGTGAGCAGACTTATGGCAGTGGCTGTAAGCTTAGTCATGAATTTTGGAGGCAGCCGTCTCTGGGTTTTTTGGAACTGAGTATCTTTACCGTAGCGTTTTATTGTTTCAATCCGGCTATATTTGTCAATTCCACTATTTGGGGACAAGTGGATTCTTTTTTTACCCTGATTGTCATCGCCGGAGTGGTATTGTTAGCGGAACAAAAACTAGTCTATATACTTTGGCAAACCGACCTGGGTATCAACCAAGCTGCGCGTAGTGCTATACCTGTTGCGACTTCAATCCTGAATCTGCTGCTTTTTATGTATTTGGTAAAAATCATGCTTGACCTAACAATTAGAAACGCTATCCAATAACCTAAAGGGGCCAACCGATCTATAAAAGCCTTCTCTGGAAAGCCTTCATACCACGCTGGCCCCTCTTTTTAAAGAATTCCTTTTTCTTTGGCATCAGCCATCAAGCTACTGCGGAAATTAGGATGAGCAATACCAATCAAAGCTTCAGCACGTGCCCGAAGACTTTTACCTCTTAAATCAACAGCGCCATACTCAGTCACTACATAATGAACATCATTGCGAGATGTTGTCACAGCGGCCCCTCGGTCTAATTCACAGGTAATGCGCGAAATCTTGCCGCCTGCTGCTGTTGACGGTAAGGCGATGATGGATTTACCATTCATGGAACGGCTTGATCCACGGACATAATCAACTTGCCCGCCTACAGCACTAAATTGCTTTGAGCCAATCATTTCCGCATTTACCTGACCCATGAGATCTACTTGTAACGCCGAATTAATGGATATCATAGATTCATGAAGTCCGATAACATAAGGATCATTAACATAATCTACCGGATGAAGCTCAACGTTGGGATTATTATTGACAAAATCATAAAGTTTCCGTGTCCCCATGAGAAACGTCGCTATAAATTTGCCTGGATTTGACGTCTTCTTACGGTTAGTAATGACTCCTGCCTCTGCCAAGGCTACAACACCGTCAGAAAACATTTCCGAATGAATTCCCAAATCCTTCTTTCCCTTTAAGAAGAGCAGCACTGCATCCGGTATTGCCCCTATTCCTAATTGAAGGGTAGCGCCATCTGGGACCAGTCCAGCGACATTTTCTCCAATGGCCTTTTCTACTTCTCCGATTTCAGGCGGCTTCAGCTCAATTAATGGTTCGTCCTTTTCCACAATAAGGTCAATCTTGTCCAGGTGGATTTTAGCTCCTCCTGTTCTCGGCATGCGGCTATTGATCTGAGCAATGACAAGCTTGGCACATTCTGTGGCCGCCTGAGTATAATCAACAGAAATCCCAAAACTACAGTACCCCTGCTCATCAGGGGGTGTCACCTGAATCAGTACCACATCAACCGCTAGCGTATTGTTTTTAAATAAACGTGGAATCTCGGAGAAAAAACAGGGGGTAAAATCTGCCCTCTTCTCTTCAAAAGCTTTGCGAGTAGAAGAGCCGACAAAAAGTGCATTATGCCGAAAACTCTTCTCCATTCCTGGTTGTGCGTATTTTGCCGGACCCATGGCAACCATGTGAACAATTTCAACTGAATTTAGTTCTGGAGCTCTATTTACTAATGCCTCGATCAAGGAAGGCGGCTCTCCACAGGCGTGCCCTATTACAACCCGCTCACCGGACTTAATCTGACCGACAGCTTGTTCAGGGGTTACAAGCCTTTCTTGATAGTTCTCTCTCCAGTTGCTCATAAATAATTCCTCACCCTTTTTACAATTTCAGTTACCAACCTGCTTTCCTCCACAAGCAACGTATCAACAGTTAAGGCAGCAACGATGACACTGGGAATATCGGTCTTGCTATACTTTTGAGCGCAGTTTGAAGTACATCCGCTTAAATAGATGACAAGATTTGCGTCCAAGCTGTTAAATGATATTAGGTATGCATCGGACATTAAAAGCTCTTTGACTTCGTAGGCAATTTTTCCTCGGTTAATCCTGGGGTTACACCCACCACAGAAATTAATGCTTATACGTTTATCAGACATAGCCCTACTGTTGGCCCTTCCGTAAAATTCCTAAAGCCTCGGAGATTAAATCTTTACTTGTTTCATTTATTTCGTGGGAATTCCGGCGATAGTCCTAGCGAGTTCTTTCTTATGTTCCAGGTTAGCTTGTCGGGAAATCATGATCCTTTGCGCTTGAGGTGAGCCTGCACCATGCATGGACTCTGTTCTGTAACCAACTGCAGCGGTACCCAGGGTGAGGTTTTCAACCAAGCGCAGAATACGCATACGATGTTCCGTCGGGACTGAAGCAATGCCCTTAAAGTACTTTTTAACTACTTTCCCAATCTCAGGATGATGCAGATCCTTTTCAGAAGGCATCGTGACCATTAAGCCTCCGGCAATATCCTCGGCTAAACGAGCAATCTCGTAAGGGAAACGAGTAACATTCTGTTTACATACATTCGCTAGAAGGAGGTCAATAAGATAGGTACCTGAGGCTGTCTTATGACCTTCCGCCGAACAGGCAATACCACAGGCATAGAGGGTCTCGTTAAGATGGACCATTTCAATTAGTTTATCCTTGATATGCGAGGCTTTGGAAGCACCGTTGTAATCCGCCGCCAGAGCCGCCGCTCCTATTAAGACATCCCCAACACCCACTTTGCAGCCACCATAACTTTGACGATGATATCCTGCAAACCTCTCCACTAAGGAACTGCTGAACTCGTATTCTCCGCACATGAAAACATTCTCCCAAGGAATAAAAACCTTATCAAAAACCATTAAGGCTTCATGACCGCCAAATTGTTTATTCCCAACGTCTATGTTTCCGCCTTCTAATTTACGAGTATCACAGGATTGACGGCCATAAATATAAATTATTCCTTCCGCATCTGCTGGAGCCGTGAAGCTCACGGCATAGTCCGCATCGCTTTTTCTCATCGCCATCGTCGGCATGACTAGAATCCAGTGAGAATTAAGAGCTCCGGTTTGGTGAGCTTTAGCTCCGCTTACTACAATCCCATCTTCCCTTTTTTCAACGACATGAACATAAAGGTCTGGATCTTCCTGCTGGCTGGGTGCTAAGCTTCGATCACCTTTGGGATCTGTCATGGCTCCATCAACTGTCCAATCCTCTTCCTGAATTCTTGTGAGAAATTTTACAAATCGTTCATGGTAATTTGTTCCTAATTTTAGATCCATCTCAAAGGTAACACTATCGACTGCATTGATTGCATCCATCCCGACACAGCGTTGAAAGCAGGCTCCAGTTTTTTGGCCTAGAAGACGCTGCATTTTTACCTTCTTCACAAGATCCTCAGTATTTTGATGCAAGTGGCAAAAACGGTTGATCTTTTTACCTGTAAGGTGTGATATCGCTGTCATCAAATCCTCGTATTGCGGGTCTTCAGCTAAGGCATACGTTGCTTTAACCGAATTCATAGACGGTCGAATAATTGGGTGATCTACTGGATTCTCTACCAACTCGCCCTGTAGATAAACTTTTAAGTTAAGTCTGCGCAGACTCTCTTCATACTGTGCTGCAGTCTTCATAAGTTAGCCTCCAAACGTTAATTTAGAACCATTAGTTTGCTCAGCCATTAAATTTTAGCCGGCAATTGTTATTCATAAAATTCAGGTGCAACTTTCATCATCTTAAAGAAATCCATATCATGGGAAAACATAACTTTGCCATTGTATTTCTTAGCATAATTACGTACTTTTTCTATGGAATTAAAGAACGCTATGCTGTCGTAGACAATACCTGACCCTTTAGCTGGCGGCCCATAATTCCGGTGATCATAGACAGCATCTTGGGGGAAAATAAGGGTACCTTCATTTTCCAGATGGACTATTAAACCCAATATTCCTGGTGTATGGCCCGGCAAAGTAATAAGTTCAACACCTGGAACCAATTCAATATCTTTATCTACAAGGTGATATTGCCTTACAGGGACTTCCAAGTCAGCTTTTACATAAGCGCCGTGAGCTGCAGGGTCAGGACTTAAGTGAACAAGAGTCTGCCCATATTCAAAATCCTTTTGGTGGACATAAACATCTGCGTGCTCAAATAAGTGCAAATTACCTGCATGGTCTAGATGCAAATGGGATAAAACTACTGTTTTAATGTCTTCCGGTTTCGTACCAGTCAAAGCAAGCTGCGCAGTAAAGCTTTGCGATTCTTCGAAATAGTAAGGGAAAACACTTTGCAGACCTGCCGGCCAATATCCTTTCATTGCGTCCGGGTGACATCCTAAATCGTATAATATTTTGCCTTGGGGGTGATCAATTAGGACTGCATATACAGGTATCTTGATCCAATTTACTTGAGGAGTCTTGCTGTTCAAAGACCCAAGCACTGTTTGAGCAACCATCCAGTTCTCATCGCATTCCAGCCAACCATTATTGAGAACATATACTTTCATTATCTCTTCCTCCATTTTCTAAGATGTCTTTGCGAGAAGCCGGTTTCTTTTTTACTAATTATCGTGGTAATCTTAAAATGTAGGATTTGAGTGGAAACTTAATAATAGCTATCGCTGCAACACCTCCTTAGTATTCTAATGATTTGGTTATCCATGAATATTGCAATAATTATGCCAAATAAAATAACCCCTTTCGCAAGAGGTTATAGAAATTCCTTAATCATTAAATTGTTGCAATATCGCATTCTAAATTTTCTGAATACAACCTCAAGGGGTGCAGATAGCCCTTGTCGCAATATCGCAATCGAGTTGCAATATTGCGACAGCTATTTAAGCACTGCTATTTTAAAAGCCCATGCTTCAAAGCTTTACGATAAATGGTGCTTTTGTTCACTCCGAGAATTTCAGCTACTTTAGCCCATGATCCCCACTCTCTATATGTCTTAGAGATCAGGTAGGCCTCTGCTTGAGCGGCCGCATCTTGAAGTTGGGTACCGTATTCCGGAAGTACATCTTTGCGATATATAGTTTCCGGCAGCAAATCTACGGATAACTCATTTTCATTCGTTGTAATCATCAATCGTTCAATGATGTTTGACAATTCGCGAATATTTCCGGGCCAGGGATAATCGGATAAGGCGTTGAGTAGTTGGGCGGAAGCATGGCATCTATAACCATAGCGCTTATTTAGCATATCGACAAAATGTTTTACCAAGAGAGGAATATCCTCTTTGCGATCCCGCAGAGGTGGCAGCTCGATGGGTATTACCATCAGGCGATAGTACAAATCTTCCCTAAAATTACCCTCTTTGACCATCTTGGGCAAGTTACGGTTGGTTGCGGCAATTATTCTTACATCAACATCCAGTGGCTTGGTTCCGCCGACTCTTACAATCTGTCTCTCCTGAAGTACCCTTAAGAGCTTGGACTGGAGCAAAAGCGGCATTTCAGCAACTTCATCCAGAAATAGAGTACCATTGTGAGCCAATTCAAAAAGCCCCGGTTTTCCTTCTTTTTTGGCACCCGTAAAGGCTCCGGAATCATATCCGAACAACTCAGATTCTAAGAGCTGATCCGGTATTGCCGCACAATTAATCTTAATAAATGGTTTATTGACACCTTTTCCATGCTTGTGGATTAACTTTGCTAACAATTCTTTTCCGGTACCGGATTCCCCAGTAATTAATACTGTTGAATCGACGTTAGCCAACTTTAGACTCAATTCTATCGTCTTACTCATACAGGAACTGCGATAAATAATCCCTGTGTCTTCCGCTTGCTGTGAGCGTAAATGCCTTAACTCCATTTCGTACAACATGGTCTGCTCTTCTGATTTCTGGAGCTGACTCTGCAGATTATAAAGTTCTGTCACATCCCGAACATTGGTCACTATGCGAAATAGATTACCGTCTTCATCAAATATCGGGTTGCCAGTCACTAACACTTGTTTATGGGTCTTTTTTATCGTTTGGGGAATCGTAACACTCTTCTTTTTCTCCATGACCAAAATAGATACCGACTGGTCGAATACTCCCGCTTCGACTAGTTCGTGCATGGTTTTTCCTACAACTTCACTGTTGGAAATACCGGTAACTCGCTGATATGCTTCATTGCAGTTCAGAGTGAGACAATTTCCATCCGTTATATAGATGCCGTCATAAGAAGAGCCGATAATAGCTTCCAATTCTCTGGTCAGCTTTTTTACGGAGTCCAGTTCGCTGTGAATAGCGTCCATACTCGACAGGTCTTGAAACACACAAACGGCTCCGGAAATTACACCATTTTTTTCGACCGGAGAATAATTTGCCATGATCGGTGTTGTGTTAAGAACAAATTTTTCACCGTAGAGTGATTGTCCAGTGATTAAAATCTTTGGCATTAGAGAGTTCGGAATATATTCAGTCACTTGGCGGCCAAGCAGATGCTCTACAGAAATCCCAAGAATTTCAGCCACAACACGATTCGCCAGAATAATATTTCCGTTTAAATCAACTGCAAGTATGCCATTATGGGCCGATTCAATCACTGCATACATACGCTCTTGGAGATCATCAATATCCGAACGATAATAACGGATTAAATCAATATTTCTAATAATCCCTATGACCTGGTTATCATCATTTAAAACAACGACACCCGTGCCGCTAGTGGGCATTATTTCTAATTCGACGCCAAACCGAACGCACGGTATTTCTTGATCAAGGCAATCCTTAATACCGGTATGATAGGCTGAACCATTTAAAACTTCTTTCAGCAAAGAGTCTTTGGAAACTGTACCTATGTAATTCCCTTCTTCATCAGTAACCGGGAGAAAATCTGTGTTATTCTTCAATAAACTATCATTTGCTTCTGCAATATTACAGCCTATGGGCAATGGATCGACCGTGTACATTATGTCAGAAGCTTTCATGTCATCATCTCCTTCTTTTGGGAAGAAATACACTACTTCTCCGAACATTCAACCGAATCGTTAAACTACCTCTAACTCGATTCAGTTGATATATGTCGGCAATCAATTTGTCCATTGATATCATATCACTATATCTGTACTCCTACCATTGTTTCGTTTGCTCAGGGATCGCAGCAACAATGCTTTTAGGTTGTCAAGCTAATGTTATAATAGCGGCTGTGTGGACTGATCTATTAAAATAATTCCACAGTTGTCTGTATTGAGGCAGGTTGAGTTATCGAAGAATCCCCATGGAGAGTAAGATAAACTTTATAAGCAATAAATGCTACAAAACTTAAACTCAATACAATAAGAATAACCATTATCAGACATCCGAATGGAGTTATGGAATTGTTGTTAGTGTCTTGTAAAGCTATATCCTCGCTTGCGTTTCGCATTTCATCATAACGTCGGCGTTGTTGTGGGTCACTTAATAGTTCATAGGCCTCAACAATTTTAACAAACCTCTCATAAGCATCCTTTTCCGCACATACATCGGGATGCCAAATCTTCATGAGAGCTCTGAATGCGCTTTTAATCTCGTCACTCGTAGCATTTTCATTGATTCCAAGAATTGAATAACAATCTTCCACTAAGGCACCTCCCAACAAAAGCCTATGAAAATACTTAGTTATAAAACCGTTACATGCTAGTTAGTTGCTTTATCAGTATTTCCTAAAGGTTATGGTTATAATAATGAAATAACGTTACGAGGTGGAATTCTGCCATAGCTGAAATTAATAGAACGATCATAGACTTTCTAATCCAACGACGCAAAAAATTAATCGTAACTAGTATCTGCTTGTTATTGGTGTATTTATTGTTCTTCTGTTCTGCAACCAGACCAACATGGGAAGGCCTAATCAATCTCCTCAGTAATCGCAATCCGCCGACTTGGCTAATGCCTTCCCGGCCTGGGGAGAAAATTGATGTAGCCCAGACCAAAATTTATAAACGGCAGAAGTTAGCCCAGTTTAGGATTAAAATAAGCCTGGTGACTCAAGATATTCATCAACTCTTGGGGATAAAAAGAACAAATCCGATGTATCCATTTCAGAAAAAAGAAACACCTTGGGAAACTCTAAAACTTGACGTCGCCGCCGCGGGAAATACTTTCGTCGAGTTCTGGGGATTACCATTGTAACTTACCAAGGTCAGACTATTATTGTCGGGGAAAGTTCCCAACCCATTAATCTTAACGACAGAGTGCTGCGCTGGCATAAGGAAATCGAAGCTTCTGCTAAGAAATATGCCCTTGATCCTGCCTTAATCGCAGCCGTAATTGAACAAGAATCAGGTGGAGACCCGAACTCAGTCAGCCCTGTTGGGGCTTTAGGCTTGATGCAATTGATGCCGTCGACGGCGAAATTACTAAACGTTGACCCTTATGATCCTGCTCAAAACATTGAAGGCGGTACTCATTATTTGCAAATGCAGCTTAAAGAATTCGGGAATCTCTCAGAGGCATTGGCGGCTTATAATGCTGGCCCTGGAAATGTGGAGAACCGTACCTGGGCTAAAATCCCTGAAACTCTAAACTACGTTCAGAAAGTACCTATCCTTATCAATAAGTATGAAAGGATTTGGAATGCAAACCGCTTTTTTTCTTCATCCACATGAATCTATTTCCTTGATAAACCCCAGAGAGTAAGGTGATCAAAAAGAAAGACTAGCCTGATTTTGTTAATGGCTAGTCTAGTTACACTTTTCTATGTCATATCAATATTGAACTTCGCCTGAATTCCACTTTAAATCAATCAAATAAATGACAAGCAACAAAGTGATTAGGAGAGACTTCTTTTAATGCTGGCTCATTGAGTTTGCAGTGGTCCATTTCCCTGAAGCAACGGGAACAGAATCGGCAGCCTGAGGGCGGGTTAATCGGACTAGGTACGTCACCCTGCAGAATAATACGCTCTTTCTTCTTTTCAGGATTAATCAACGGAATTGCGGAAAGCAAAGCTTGAGTATAGGGGTGCAGAGGGCTGGAGTATAGCTCTTTTTTCGGAGCAACTTCCATCAATTTGCCCAGATACATTACCCCAACACGGTCGCTGATGTGTTTAACCACGTTCAAGCCATGGGCAATAAAGAGGTACGTCAGGCCAAACTCTTCTTTCAAATCACTCAGCAGATTCAACACCTGGGCCTGAATGGATACATCTAAGGCAGAAACCGGTTCGTCACAGACAATCAGCTTAGGCTCCACTGCCAGGGCGCGGGCAATACCAACGCGCTGGCGCTGGCCACCAGAGAATTCGTGAGGATAGCGATTACGTTGGTGGCGAGCCAACCCCACACAGTTTAAAAGAAAGATAACACGTTCTTCCACCTGACTCTTCGGCAGCAAGCGATTGATAAAAATCGGCTCAGCAATGATGTCGCCAATGGTCATTTTAGGATTTAGCGAGGCATAAGGATCCTGGAAAATCATTTGGATATCTTTCGAGTAGGAACGGCGCTGCTCTTCATTGAGGACCGTTAGATCTTTTCCCTCAAAAAATAGTTTACCACTTGTTTGTCTGTAAAGATTTACAAGGATTTTACCAAGCGTCGTTTTACCGCAGCCGGATTCGCCGACCAGGCCAAAAGCCTCCCCTTTATCAATGGTAAAGGACACGCCGTCAACTGCTTTTAAAACAGCAACAGGCTTGCCAAGGAAATTGGTGTCCACTACAAAATGTTTTGCTAAGTTTTGAATATCCATCAATACTTCGCTCATTTTCCACACAATCCCCTTTCCTCTGCTTCATCATACAAGAAACAGCGGACCTTATGTCCGTTAATTTCGTGCAGCTCCGGCATTTCTTTCGTGCATCGTTCCTTACTATGATCGCAGCGGTCAGAAAAAGGACAGCCTGATGGCATATTAAGGGGGTTGGGAACCATACCCTTGATCATATATAAACGTTCATCACTTTCATTATCGATTTGCGGAATTGACTGCAGCAGACCCACAGTATAAGGGTGCAGCGGTTGGGAGAAAAGGCTCTTGACATCAGCTTCTTCCATAATTTTGCCGCAGTACATAACGATGACTCGGTCAGCCGCTTCGGAAACCACACCCAGGTCATGAGTAATGAGCAAAACTGCCATATGAAACTTCTCCCGCATGCGATAGAGCAATTCAAGAATCTGAGCTTGAATCGTAACATCAAGCGCTGTAGTGGGCTCGTCAGCGATCAGCAATTCAGGCTCACAGGCAAGAGCCATAGCCGTCATCACCCTCTGGCGCATGCCGCCGCTCATTTGATGAGGATAATCGTTGGCCCGCTGAGCAGCAGAAGGTATACCTACCGTATTCAGCATTTCGATAGTACGTGCCAGAGCCTCTTTTTTGGAAAGACCCATATGCGTCATAATACTTTCCATGATCTGGTCCTTGATGCGCCAGACCGGATTGAGAGACGTCATCGGTTCTTGAAATATCATAGAAATCTTATTGCCCCGAAGTCTTTGCAGTTCTTTCCGGCTCATTTTATTCAAATCCTGGGAATTATATAAAATTTCTCCGCCGGCAATCCTGCCAGGCTTCTGTAAAAGTCCCATAATAGAAAGGGAAGTTACGCTTTTCCCCGAGCCGGACTCACCGACAATTGCCAGAATTTCGCCTTTATCTATAGTAAAACTGATATCATCGACGGCCTTGACAATGCCGCGCTTCAGCTTAAATTCCGTAGTCAAATTTTTTACTTCCAACAACATCCTGTTCACCTCCCTTATTTTATTCTGGATTTGGGATCAAGAGCATCACGAAGCCCGTCGCCAAGCAGGTTAAAGGCCAGCACAGTAATCGTGATGGCAATACCAGGAAAGATCAGCGTATAAGGCGCTGAGAAAATAAATCCCCTTGCCCGGCCAAGCATATCGCCCCACTCAGCAAATGGCGGCTGAACGCCCAGACCTAAAAATCCTAGTGCTGCCGTATCCAGAACTGCTGTAGAAATGCCCAAGGTAGCTCTGACGACTATCACGGAAATAACATTAGGCAAAATGTGCTTATAGATAATGCGACTAGTTTTATTACCGATGATTTTGGCCGCATGGACGTAATCGTTTTCTTTAACGGAAAGAATATTACCTCGCACAATACGGGCATACTCTGGAATGGATACCAAGCCGATGGCTATAATCGCTTTGTCCAATCCTTTACCCAAAGCTGCCATAAAAGCAATAGCCAACAAAATGGACGGAATAGCAAGCATCATGTCCATAAGCCTCATAATAACTGTATCCGTCTTCCCTCCGCGATAGCCGGCAGTAGAGCCTAAGATAACACCTACAGAAAGTGAAATAGCAACGGCTGCAACACCCACAAACAGTGAAATCTTCGTCCCGTCAAGTATTCTGCTGAACATGTCCCGGCCCAATTGATCCGTTCCGAACCAGTGCTCGGCATTAGGCCTGATAAAACTCTTGGTCATATCGGAATAATTGGGATCATAAGGCAAAATTTGTTTGCCCATAAGTTCGCTCACCCACACTGTCAGGGCGATAAGGGCTAAAATCCCGATGATAATCAGGCCGACGACAGCCGCTTTGTTCTGTCTGAGTGTTTCCCACATTAGTTTTAGCTGCGATTCTGGTTTTTCCACGTATTCTGCAGCCTGTGACAGATTTTCATCAGAATTCGAATTATGTTTTGTTTCCATACAAGCTACACCTCTTTTTTGGAATATTTAATACGCGGATCAATGAAGGCATAAACCACATCAACGATTAAATTCATCAAGACAAAAATAGCGGCTATAAGCAAGACCACACCTTGGACCACGGGAAAATCAGAATTCATGATACAGGTTACCGTATAGGCACCGATCCCAGGCCAGGAGAAAACTGTTTCTGTCAGCACAGCCCCGCCGAGAAGACTGCCAAGCTGCAGCCCAATAACTGTGATAATAGGAATCAGACCGTTACGCAAGGCATGTTTGCGAATGACCTTACCCTCCGCAATTCCTTTGGCCCTAGCGGTACGAATAAAATCCTGCTGCAGCGTATCCAACATGCTGGAACGCGTCATTCTGGTTATGATAGCCATGGAATACATGGCCAGAGCACATGCAGGCAGGATAAGATGACGACAAGCGTCTACAAAAGCACTCATGTTACCTTCTATCAGACTGTCAATTAGATAAAACCCAGTAACGTGTATAGGCTCCAACAGAGGACTGATTCTGCCATTAGAAGGAAGCCAGTGTAAAGCTCCTGAAAATAAAATGATCAACAAAATACCGAGCCAAAAGATGGGCATAGAAACACCGATCAGTGCTAGGAACATACCGGCATTATCGAAAATGGAGTTCTTTTTGACTGCTGAGATGACACCAATTAGAATACCAAAAAATGAGGCAAGGATAATGGAGACAACCGCCAGCTCAATCGTAGCCGGAAAACGCGTCAAAATCTCTTTAACCACAGGCGTTTTGGTATAGTAGGATGTCCCAAGGTTTCCGGTCAGTGCACCTTGAAGATAATGAAAGTATTGCAGGTAGATCGGATCATTCAGTCCGTTAGCCTGCCGCCACGCCTCAGCAGCCTGCTGCGTTGCGTGTTGCCCCAAAACAATCGGTGCAGGATCCGGTGAAAATACGCGCATGATAAGAAAGACAATAACGGATACCCCTATCAGCACCGGAATTAACATCAAAATTCGTTTTATGATATATTTGAGCATTAGCAACAACCTTTCAGCAATAAAACATAAAATAAACAAACCGGGAACCGGCGTTTAACCGGTTCTCGGCAGTCTAGACTATAAGGAATTCATCAAAGTTATTTCTTTGATACCCCAGCAAACGGAGTTATACCTGTCATATGGAAGTAGAAATTTTGGACATTAGGTCTGTAGGCACAAAGTGTTTGGGCGTGGGAAATCGGGAGCCATACAGCATCCGATGCTGAAATTTTTTCCAGTTGAGTGTAGATTGCATTACGGGCATCACCAGCTGGAGTGGTTAAACCTTTAGCAATTAAGCTGTTAAATTGGGGATTATTATAGAGAGCAATGTTCATCGTAGGATCTTTATCCGCTAAGAGGTTCATAAAGTTATCCGGGTCTCCGTTGTCACCAACCCAACCATAGAAGGCAATATCGTAATCCCCTGCTTTAACCTTTTGCTTATAGGTGGTCCAGTCAAAAGAATCAAGTTTGACTGTAACTCCGGCTTTGGAAAGGTAACCTTGAATGGCTTCAGCCAGAGCCTGACCAGTTGCGGCATTATAAGGTCTTGGGTTAGTGTAGGTAATCATGTGTACGGATGTCAATCCCGCGGCTTTCAAGGCTGCAGCAGCGGCAGTGGGATCATAGGCCACTTGGGAAACACTCTTGTCATAACCAGACATAAACGTTGGCAAAATAGAAGTAGCCGGTTCGGAATAACCTTGATACAGACTCTTCACTAGTTCCGGAACATTAATGGATTGAGAGATAGCGGTACGAAGCTTTGGATCATTAAAAGGTTTTTTAGAGGTATTGTAAGCCATGTAGTTAATGTTCATGCCCGGGGCTTGGAAAATCTTGTTGCCGGAATCGGTGATTTGCTTGATTACAGTGGCATCGATACCGTCGATAACATCAGCCTCACCGTTGTTTAAAGCAACAACACGTGCCGAGTTGTCTTTAATGAATTTGAAGATAACATTCTTAGTAAGAGCTTTAGTTCCCCAGTATTCATCGTTGCGGACTAAAACAATGTCTTGGTCCTTATCCCATTTGACAAACTTATAAGGACCTGTGCCGACGGGCGCTTGGTCTACGTTGTTATTGTTAGCTTGTAAAGCTTTTGGACTAATCATAGGGGCAGCCATGATCATGGCCAAATTGCTAAGGAATGGGGTGCTCGGAGCCTTTAAGTTAATTTTAACGGTTTTTTGGTCAACGACCTGGACATCTTTGACAGAACCAAAAACGAAAGATGCATAAGCCATGTCTTGCGTTACTTTCGGCGGCAGTTGACGGTCAATGTTAAACTTCACTGCATCGGCATTAAAATCAGTACCGTCTTGGAACTTAACACCTTCTTGAAGATGGAACGTATAGGTTAGGCCGTCGGGGCTGACATCCCAGCTTTTTGCGAGGGATGGTTCGACTTTAGTAGAATCTTTGTCATACTTTAAAAGTCCCTCGTAGATATTACTCATTACTTTAGCGGACTCGCCATCATCAACGAGAGCTGGGTCCAGTCCTCTAGGCTCTGCGCCCTGAGCATAAACCAGAGTATCGTTTGGATTTGAGGCGGAGCTGCTCCCTGAGCTGCTCGTTGCACTGCTGCCACAGCCTGCAGAAGCAGTAATAACAAGTGCTGCAGTTAGAGCAAGAGCCACAATTTGTTTGACCTTTTTCATTTTCTTCCTCCTATTTTTCCTTGAATTAGAAAATATCATGTATTTTCCGTTTTATATAACACCCCCGAAATATTTTAACTAATTATAGCAAAAGGGTTTGACCAACTAAAGAAATAAAAAAGAGAAAAAGTATTTGATTATTGTATACAATCTTAAAGGAATCTCGGCTTGTGCTCTAAGGCACTGTCCTCGTATTTTTTAGCTTGCGAGAACAGAGGCCGTTAGTGGCACTTATGCTGCAGAAAATATTTAACGAAATAAACTTTCTGCCAGTATAAAGAAAACCTCTTAGGAATTTCCTAAGAGGGTGATAATTATCATTAAATCCAACAGTATCGATTTTTGGGTCTTCCAACTTTTTGATAGCTTGGAATTGACCTCACTTTGCCATTGTGAACAAGATACGTAAGATATCGGTATACCGTAGGAACAGCCAGCGATAATTCTTTGGAAATCTCCTCTACCGTAGAAGGATGCTGACAATCCATGAGATATCGTTCTATATAAGACAGGGTCGATTTACTAATTCCTTTGGTAACAAACACATCGTACATTTTTGGCGTTGCTTGAACAGCCTTTGTCATATCTAACAAACGCATATGCAACTGAACGCGAGCAATTAAATCCGGTGCTTTGACAGGTTTAAGAGCAAAATCAGTGGCACCTGCATCAAGAAAGCGATCAGCAATTTCCTGCCTTTCGTCAACGGTAAGTACAAGAATAGGTATTTGTTGATCTTGTTCCCGAATCAGGCAAACAGTCTCTAAGCCATCAATTTCAGGCATATGATAATCCACTAAAATGATATCCGCTCCATGGTTGAGAAACCCTTCAATTCCCTCTCTCCCATTAGGATAGGCTATAGGCTCCCATCCAGCAAATGTAAAGATTTCGCTTAACGTATAGCGCAAAGATTGCTCATCATCCATAATTATTATTCTCATTGGCCCTCTCCCAATGGCAAGGTTATCCAAACCTTCGTTCCCTGACCTATTTCACTTTTTATATTAACAAATCCTTCGTGTCCCTCAGCAACCTGCCGCACAAAAGCTAAGCCAAATCCCGGATGGTTTTTTGTGCTGTATCCACTCTTCCAGATTCTTTTTACATCGTTTTCTGAAATACCGTATCCATTGTCTTCGACTTCCAATTTCACAGTATTTTGCAATGTTTTGGCGCGCAAAACTACCTTTCC
Organism: Desulfosporosinus paludis; assembly: GCF_045689965.1. NCBI lineage: Bacteria > Bacillati > Bacillota > Clostridia > Eubacteriales > Desulfitobacteriaceae > Desulfosporosinus > Desulfosporosinus paludis. Next base: position 3,237,211 of record NZ_CP144211.1, on the reverse strand, counting down.
ATTCTCTCGCCCTTGAATGGCATCCAAGGCATTATCAATTAAATTTATAATTGCCCGGGTCAACCTTATTTTATTAATGTAAAGATTTGATTGAGGTTCTTCTTCTAATTCAATATCCACCGATAAATTCGTACCGCTTAGGCGACTAGCTCGGATATAATCAATGAGTTCTTTAAGCTCACACCAATTCTTTCGATCCTCATACAAGATTTCAGAAACCATTTTGCTCATCGAATTAATTGAACGATAGATCGTTTGACAATATTCCTGCATCTTAGGGTCCGGCCATCGCGTTTCCATCAGCGAAACTAATCCTTCGATTGTTGCAAGCGGAGTTTTAAGATCATGGACAAGATGGAGAACTTCACGTCCCGCGCGAGATTCATTGGCTTCAAGCTGAGCACGAAGCAAATCCTGTGAGATAGCCCATTTTTCCATATATAAAATCAAATATATCCATAAAGTGATAGCACTGGCAACGAAAATAAAAAACAGCACATTTGCATAAAGTGTAAGAACCTCACCAAATCCAATTTGAATCGCTGCTTGTTTTATTTTTATCGACAAAGAACCTTGCCCAAAACCATAAGGCGTAAGAAATGGAACCTGATTCAACCAGGCAACACCAAAAATCAATTGAGTGAAGACCAGTAGTTTCATCCCGATATTTAATTTTTGTTTGCTCAAATTCTGCATTACCACAATCGATAACCAAAGAAAAATATCTGTGGCTCCAAAACTATAGTTAAGTGGAGTAATCCCATTGACGATCACATAAGCTACGGGCACAACAGTCAGGGGAATGATGGTTTTCAATATCGAACAATTGAAGGCTTCTGCCATCCCATCTCCCAACATCACCACACTGAGAAATTGGGGAATGGAAATAATGGTATTAATTGACACAACAAGAAAAGCATTAACCATTAAGGCACTTCCGTCTGTCTTCTGGTGCATTGTTTGGAGTAATTGATCCAATCCTATGAGCTGAGGTTTTAACCAATAAGGTATTAAAATTCCCCACAAAAACAATACAAATCCTATCCACATTTTTGGGGATTTAAGGGCTCTCCTCACAGCATGACCACCTTCCTACTCATGTTAAGTATAACACGAAATCGGAATACGGATAATTCCTTCGCTGAGACAAGTGTCCAATTTTATTTGGAATCTTGCTGATTCATAGATGTAACCAATTCTGCCTCAATTTCAAAGTATACATAAAATGTTGTACCTTCGAGACCGGTTTCAACACTTATCCGCGCGTTATGCCGTGAAACAATACCGTAACACACGGCAAGCCCTAAACCCGTACCTTGTTCTTTCGTTGTGAAAAATGGCGTTCCTAACTTCTCTAGTACAGACTGCTCAATTCCTTTGCCTTGATCGGCCACGACTAGCGCTACCTCTCTACCAACAAAATAGGTTTTTATTGTTAATTTCCCACCACCGGACATTGCTTCAAATCCATTACGAACAAGGTTTAACAGCAGTTGGCGTATTTCCTGGGTATCAAGTTGTAAATCCGGAACATTATTAAGGTCTACTGTTAATAAGTTATCGTTGTATTGAGCGTCGGCTTCGATGAGCGGCAAGGTAGATGTGACTAAATCATTTAGATTATACCTTTCAAACAGAGTTGGCTTATTTCTGCTAATGGATAGGAACTCCGAAAGAATAGAATTGGCACGATCCAGTTCTTCTATCATAAGATCAAAGTATTCTTGGTCCTTAAGCTCTTGTTTCTTCTTAAGCAATTGCAAAAAGCCCTTTACCGTTGTCATAGGATTACGAACTTCATGACTAATACTTGCCGCCATTTGGCCAATTAGGTTTAATCTGTCCATCCGTACCATCTCTATCTCTGCTCGTTTACGTTCAACAATTTCTTGTGAAAGCAATTGGTTAGCGGCTTGCAATTCTTTAGTTCGCTCATTGACAAGATCCTCTAGGTAATAATAATGTATTAACTCCTGCTGTTTAACTTTATAAAGTAACGCCGATAGAAAAAAGGATATTATAACTATTAGGGAAGTGTTTATATAATCCCCTTGGCGTATATTAGGATCTTTTAGACTAATAGTAAGGAAGGTCATCATCGCAGTATATGATGATCCATACAAAAGCGCTGTAACTCTGAGCCGATAATTGAACGTTACAGCAATTGTAATACATGCCATGACGTAGACGATAATTTGTCCATGAATCTTCTGATCAATCAAACCTGAAATTACTGCAGTAAGATTGAGTATGAAGATGGCAAAAGAAATTACATATAATTTATGCACTGAAGTTATCTCATTGGTAAAATAGGCTTTAATTCTGTAGAAAATCACAATATAAAAGAAAGTAACCAGACCTAAAACTACATGAGAAAAGTATAAATAGTTATAGCCTTCGTTAATACTCCAGAGCCCCTGCAGCCTATTATTGTAGTCGATAAGAAGGAGAATAAAATTTGTTAAAAATAAGATCGCAGATAACCTTTTTGTTCGATCAAAATTTTCAAGAATTATAATTTTTTCCAGGGTATCTTTATTGTAATCAGAATCATGCTGCAATTGAAAGAATCCCATAGATGTAACTCCTATTCCAAATTCCTTTTGTTTAAATTAATAATAAATTCAACATAAAAACGCATTATTCCTTCTTATTTTTCTTTCTTAAGGTAAAGTTCGGACTATTTCCAAGCTACACCCTATCTATTAGAAAATCGCTGAATGCTAATGATATAACCGACCTCCATAATTCAGTCCCAAAATCTCCTGATAGTACATACCTTAATAATATACAGGTGTAAGGTGTTTGACACTACTATGCCATAAAATCCCCTAGAGCAAGTGGGTTAGCTTAGTATAATTTGCATTTTCCTAATAACATTGATTTGAGGTAAGAGCTTTGCGAGTATAGTTAAGCAAGTCCAATATCCCACTGGAAAGGCCACGATTACTATGAAAGTTGGCATACCAAGAGCACTTTTATATTATAAATACAAGCACCTCTGGGAAAGTTTTTTTGACGAATTAGAGATCGATTATATCGTAAGCCCCGCTACGAACAAAGAAATTATTCTTAAAGGCATAAATCATGCCATTGATGAATCATGCCTGTCTTCCAAGATCTACATTGGACATGTGGAATGGTTGCTGGATAAATGTGACTATATTCTCGTTCCTCGTATTTCAGATTACGGCAGTGATGGAACAGTCTGTACTAAGTTTCAAGCCATTTACGATATATTGGCCAACACTTTCAGAAATAGAAATATTAACTTGTTGGATTATAATATTGATTCCCAAGCCGCTGATTTTGAAATGAACGCCTTTGTCAAAATGGGTAAAATTCTTGGCAAAAGGAAGTCTCAGAGTTTATATGCCTACCTTGTCGCAAAACAAGTGCAAAAAAAGGCACAAGCAATGGAGCTCAATGAACAGGAAGGTTTGATGAACGAAAACAAACTTAAAATCTTATTAATAGCACACCGCTATAATATTTGCGATAGCTATATTGGTGAACCTATCACTAACTTTCTTTGTAAGTTGGGGACTGTTCCGATCATTGGCGATATAGCTCCGAAAAAAGAGGCTTTAGCGAGATCTGCCGAAATCAGCGAAACATTACCATGGGCTTTTAACAAAGAGCTTGTCGGCTCCATCCCTATCTTCAAAGACAAGATCGACGGCATTATCCTCATGAGTGCTTTTCCCTGCGGCCCAGATTCTCTTGTTAATGAGATGATTATACGGCGGGTCAAGGATAAACCCATCCTGAATTTAATGATTGACGGCCAAGAGGGAAACGCCGGAATAGAAACCCGTTTGGAAAGCTTTGTCGATATTATCAGGTTTAAAAAGGATGATTTTGATGAAAGAAATTAAGGCAAGCTTTCCCCAATTAGGCAACTATTGTACTCCACTGGAGCTCTTATTCACTGTCGGATTCGGAGTAGACTATATTGTACCTCCGCCCATTACCAAAAAAACGTTAGCTTTAGGAAGCCGTTACAGTCCGGATTACGTTTGTGCTCCCTTTAAATATAACCTTGGAAACTTTATCGAGACGATTGAAGCTGGCGCAAATACCCTTGTCCAAACTGGCGGTGTATGCAGATTGCGTTATTATGGAGAGCTTCACGAGCAGATCCTCCGTGATTTGGGTTATAAGGTTAAGTTTGTGAACATGGCCAAAGTTCAAGACGCAAATCCTATTTCCTTTTACAACGGATTAAAAGAAATTAACCCCCAGATGTCCTTGAAAAAGATAGCGGGAATTCTGCCTGTTGTTTTGAAGATGATTGAGTACATCGACAAGGCTGAAGACTTTATCCGTAAAAATGTCGGCTTTGAAAGTAAGGCAGGGGCATTTGACAAAGTTCATACTGACTTTTTGAACGATCTGCGTACCGTACGTGATAAGAAAGGGCTTAACATCACTTACCGGAATTATATGAAACGTTTCAAGGAAATTGAGGTAAAGAAGCCTTCGAATCCTCTTAAGGTAGGGATTGTCGGAGAATATTACACCATTATGGAGCCGTTCAGCAATCATTATATTGAGAAAGAACTAGCCCAAATGGGTATCGTCGTTGACAGATGGCTGAATGTTACCAACACTTTGCTTCATTATCCCAAAAAACAAATCAAAGAGCACATTGAAAATTATGCCAAGTACCCAATGGGTGCTACCAGCATGGCAACCATAGACAGAGCGTTGGAGTTTGCTAAAAAAGGCTATGACGGCATCATTCATGTCAAGTCCTTTGGCTGTACACCGGAAATTGATGCCATACCGATTCTGCAGAATATCAGCAATGATTACAAAATTCCTATTCTCTATTTCAGCTTTGACACTCAAACTAGTGAGACAGGTTTCAATACGCGTCTTGAGGCCTTTTATGACATGATCATCATGAGAAAGGAAACAAAGAAATGAGCAAATCATATTTAGGAATCGATATCGGCTCAATTTCTACCAAAGGGGTGGTCATCGACGAAAACAATCAAATTAAGGCAAGCGAATATCTGTGGACAGAAGGTGATCCCCTAAAAGCCGTCAAACGGTTATTGTCCGCTCTGAAGGACCAGCTTGACGGCAGTCATGGAAAAATTGTCGCCGTTGGCACCACAGGCAGTGCCCGCAAACTCATTGGAGCCATGACAGGCGCCACTGTGGTAAAAAACGAGATAACCGCTCACGCCATTGGGGCAATGTCTGTTCATCCAGATGTCCGTACGATTATTGAAATAGGCGGACAAGATTCTAAAATGATCCTGATTGAAAACGGTATCGTTATTGACTATGCCATGAACACGCTTTGCGCTGCCGGAACTGGTGCCTTCTTGTCCAGTCAGGCTCAGCGCCTTCACATTAATATTGAGGATTTCGGAAAAATCGCCTTACAGTCTACCAAGCCGACATCTATTGCCGCTCGCTGCACTGTTTTCGCAGAATCTGACCTCGTGCACAAAGCTCAAATCGGCCATAAGAAAGAGGACATTGTTGCCGGTTTATGCAAGGCCGTTGTTACTAACTATCTCAATAATGTGGGCAAGGGAAAAAAGATCATTTCTCCTATTGTTTTCCAAGGTGGCGTAAGCAAAAACGTGGGCGTAATTAAAGCCTTCGAAGAATCACTTGGGATGCCCGTTACGGTGGACCTTAACAGCCATTTAACCGGTGCCCTCGGGGTAGCAATTCTTGCTAAGAAATCAAACATTGAGAACGATTTCTTCTTCGACATAACTGATATTGAATTTAAAACGATGGGTTATGAATGTAAAAAATGTTCCAACAACTGTGAAATCATCTGTATCTACAGGGAAAATGAGATTATTGATGCCTGGGGCAATAAATGCGAAAACGGAACGGTCCGAGTTCCCACTTTAACTTCCCAATAAACTATTTTTTTAAGTTATAATTCTAAATCAGTCATGACAACGCGCTAGACTGTGTTATAGATTATTAGAAAAGGACGTCCATTTTGACGTCCTAATTATTATAAAAATACAAATTATTCTAGCTCACTTGATTCTTCGCAAGGAAACAACTTTGGTTCCAGACATGTAGCGATCGATAAACTCTTGTGGTAGTTTCTTGATCAACATAACGGGTATCGTAGACCGGGTAAGGACAGTGTGAGCCAAACTACCGAAAATCAACCCCTGTAAATTCGAATGTCCCCGTGTACCCATAACTATTAAATCAAATGAATTCCGTTTTGCATAATCAAGGATAAGATCAGCAGTGTCAGATATCTCGGATAGTCTCGTATTCGAGAATAGTTCTTCATGATAGATTTTGTATTTTCTATTAGAGAATATTTCATTGGTTTTAAATAATATCGTATTATATTCTTTTTGCAATTCTATATTAGAATCGTTGAGGACATGTTTAACCCACTCCGTGGTGGGGCTAATTGGCCATGTATGAATCCAACTTTTTTCTTTATCTTCGGGAACCTCATCACGATCATGTATATGCAAGACGGTTAAATACATACTGGGCATATTCTGTAACAGCATCGCAGTGTAAACAGCTGCTGAAAAAGCCTGATGAGATCCATCGGAATAGAGGAGTACTTTAAACTTTGCATCCGTCATATGACAACCTCCCGAAATTTTCTAAGCAATTATACCATAATTTTTTAAATAATAAACAAACAGCTAGTTTTTATCTAACGATAGATCGCCCTATCTCCAATCAATTTACCAGATAACTTTTAAATAGCATGATATTCAAAAGGGCCAATATAACAGCAATAACCCACAGAGTAATATTATGTCCCAAAGAATTTTTGTATTTGCCCATCACCTTTTGAGACGAAGTTAAATAAATCTGAAGAAATACTGTAATTGGCAGTTGAATACTAAGAAGCATTTGGCTGTAAATTAGACCCTTGAAGGGATCACTGATCAGAAAAATAACAAAGGTTGCCAATGATAGAATACCAACAACACCGATTTTAGTGTGTCTGTCCCCGATATCATAAGGTTCCCCAAAAAACCCTGCAAATATGGATCCGCCTGCCATTCCAGCTGTCATTGTTGAGGAAATTCCTGAGAACAATAGGGCAATACCAAAGATAAGTGCTGCTGAATCGCCTACTATCGGCACCAACATCTGCTGAGCCTGCCCCAGCTCTCCTACCCTGGCATGATTTATATAGAAAGTTGTAGCTGCTAGGATAATCATGGAACTATTAATCGCCCAGCCAATGATCATGGAGAAAAGCGTATCCATAAACTCAAACTTTAATTGTTTCTTAATGACTGCATCTTCTTCTAGATTCCACTGTCTGCTCTGGATGACTTCCGAATGCAAAAATAGATTGTGAGGCATCACGACGGCACCTAAAACCGACATGATGATCGGCATTGAACCGATTGGAAATTGAATTAAGGTCCAACCACGGACTGCTTCTTCCCAGTTCACATGCACCATACTTAATTCATAAAGAAAAGAAATACCGATGATTGATACAAAACCGATAATCCATTTTTCCAGCTTTTTATATGTATTGCTAAACAGTAAACCAATGATAAGTATTAAAATAAACACTGCACCCAGCTTGATGGGAATACGAAATAACAGGTTTAAGGCAATCGCTCCGCCTAAAATCTCCGCCATCGCCGTTGAAACAGCTGCAATTATTCCGGTAGACAGAATTATTTTTGACAGCCATGGTTTTAAATGCTTCTTAGCAGCTTCAGAAAGACAGTCACCTGTGACAATACCCAAATGGGCCACATTATGCTGTAATAGAATCAACATGATCGTAGACAGTGTCACCATCCAAAGAAGCTTGTATCCGTATTCTGAGCCTGCAGCAATATTGGACGCCCAATTTCCAGGATCAATAAACCCGACTGTAACCAATAAACCTGGACCGATATATCCCAATAATTCACGAAGTCCGAAGCTAGGGTTATGCCCATGCGTATTTAATATTTTTTTTAACTTCATAAATCGTCCCCTATCAATTATATCTTGTGGTTATTATAATTTTACAACCTTCGCTTCCACTTATCTACTCAATACATAATTCTATCCTCTCTTTAAGATATCTCGATTATTTCTAAATTCTTTTGGCGTAAAACCCATCTGCTTTTTGAAGTGTGTATAAAAATTGGACAAACTTTTAAAGCCTGTCATATAGGCGATCTCAAGAATATCTATTTCCTTTTGTCCAAGTAATTCTGCTGCTTTAGTACCTCTTGAGGATTCCAATGTCAGTTTTTTAACTGAGAAAGATTCGTTGAAACCATTAATTATAACCTTATCTTCATTACCCCTGGTAAGTTCACGGTAAACGCTGTTCCTTGCCCTAGTTGACTATTGACCGAAATTGTCCCGCCGTGGCTTTGAACAATCCATTGGGCTATAGCTAACCCAAGTCCGCTGCCGCCTGTCTGTTTCGATCTTGCCTTATCTTCACGGTAGAATCGCTCAAAAATATGGGCCAAATGTTCTGGAGCAATCCCCTCGCCCGTATCCGTAATCACGATTTGCCCACCGTTACCATGCTGAAGCACTTTAACGTTTATCATGCCTCCTACAGGTGTATGTTTTAGGGCGTTGTCCAACAAGATGAGAACAAGCTGTTTCAACCTGTTCCCGTCTCCCAGAACATGGATGTTTTCATTGTGGTAACGTTTATGGCAATACCATTTTGTTCTGCCAGCGGTCGAAATGATCCTACCGTGTCTTCAACCACTTCAACTAGCGATAACTCTTTTGCTTCAAGCAGAAGTTCTTCAGAGTCTGCTCTGGCTAAAAAGAGGAGGTCATTGACAAGCCTGGCCAATCGTTGAGTTTCTAGATTGATATAGTCAAGCCATTTCATTTGATTTGCTACGGTTTCATCCGAATTTCCTCTTACTAACTCCAAGTTAGTCTGAATGACCGCTAATGGAGTTCTTAGTTCATGAGACGCATCCGCGACAAATTCCTTTTGTTTTTGCCAAGACTCCATTATAGGCTTTAAAGCACGTACGGCCAGAAATCGCCCGCTGAAATATGCCAGTACCAAATAGAACAGTCCAACCGCACTCAAGGTAATTAATAAGAGGTAAAGTGTATCCTGATCATGATCCACGCCTACGAAGGCAATTAACTCGCTTGCATTGTCAGGATCAACTGTTTTTAGAAAACTGTATGAATCATCATCGAGATCAACTTGTCCCCTGGAAGTATGGTGTGACTAGATAATCATCGGCTCCAGCATCCAATCCTTGAACCCGGTCATGGATGCTGTCCTTAGCAGTTAACATAAGTACCGGAGTAGTTATCCTTTGCCCTCGCAGTTCTCTTAAAAGAGTTATTCCTTCCTTACCAAGCAACATACGGTCTAAAATAATGAGATCATAAGCTCCCGATTCTGCCAAGTTTTGCCCAGTATTTCCATCGTAAGCTACATCAATCCCATAATTCTGTTTCTTTAGAATGTAAGCCAGAGCCTCAGCTAATCGTTCTTCATCTTCGATCAACAACAAGCGCATCAATACCACCTCCTTCATATATTACAATCATTTTCTTTGAATCGGTTTTGATCAAATTAACAAGTTCAGAATTGCCGCGAAGTCAGTTAGTTATAAATGCATATTGTACGTATAACTTGCTGCTTTCTATTGTGAAGGAACCCATTAAAATAGTTTTGGTTTCGTCTTTTAACAATTCTAAAGAAAATTAAAGGTTCGTATCCTATTATTGTATTAATTTCTCTCGATGAGTCAGCAATTTATCTTGAGAAATCATTTCCCTATTAATTATCGCTTAAGGAGTGAAGTTTTTGAACTGTCTTCTTTTAATATCGGCAATACTAACTTTATCATTCGAAGAACTCAATAAGAAACCATTAGCCACCTGCCGTCTCCGGGAAATAACGAAATGCCGGGAATTTTGCCCGGCATATCCCTCAAAATAGGCCAGAGCCCCCCTTATCTAGAGCTCTGACCTTTAGCTTTTTCTATATTAAACTATCATCTTTTTAAAACATTTTTTGAATCAATAAAAAACTTAAAAGCTACGAAGACGAACTTCTTTTTGTACCCAATAAATCGAAGTACAGGATCGTAATAACTAAATGATACAACCTAAAGCACCAGAGAATGGATCAGAGATATTAATATCAGGGAGCAACGCCTAGATTTCTTGCTTTAATCCTTTTCACTGACTATGACTCCAAAAAACCTATCTTATTCATATAGGTAAATATGCGTTTCAGATAATCAGTGTCGATATCTGGCCAATAAAAACCTAGTTTCATTAAATCCTTAGTCGTTTTTTCACAACCCATTTTTATAGTAGAACTATAAGTTAGGCCTTTGTTTAGACTAAGATCAACAATCAAACCATTTAAGATTCCAAAATTTCCTCTTCGGGCAATATTTTTTAGATGTTGTTCAAATATATCTCGATTTAGAATTTTAAAAGAATAACCAAGTAATTCTAATTTCTTAAGCAGGTTTCTCAATGTAATTATTTTATAATTATAAATATGATACACAAATCCAGTTACCTCACAGGATCGTATGATTTCTACTATTCCTTTTGCACAGAAATCTACCGGAGTAAATTCGATCGGCTGTTCGAGAAGATCTTCAGGGATTATACCTAATCTAATAATTGACTTAAGCCTGTTATAAAAGGCATTTTCAAAAGCGTTTTTTTGAAATTTACCATCTAGATACCTACCTGTTAATATACCTACTCTAAAAATCTTTGCTCGCAATCCAGAGTTTCTTGCCTTAACGATTATAGTCTCAGCTTCAAATTTACTGCGAACATAGACATTGTCCTTATAATTTTGGCCAATATACAAATCATCTTCTGTAAATTCGGTATGTTTTTCTTGATTAACCAGATAATTTCCAGAAACGCTCATAGTGGAAATATGATTTAAATTCTTATGATGAGCCAAACAAAATTCAACTATTTCTTTGGTACCGTTAAGGTTAACTTTCTCAAACTCAGAATAATCACCATAATGCTTTACATTTGCCGCTGAATGAATGACTGTATTGATAACTTGAGTTAACATGTTAAAATCATCTTCAGCTAATCCGAATTTTTCTTTTGTTAAATCACCATTAATTATAATAAGTTTTTCACTAACCAATCTAGTTGATTCACCGGGAAAATAAAACTCAATTGATTGGACCAGCCGATCGAACGGTTTATTTCCACGTATTAGACAATAGATTTTACCCGAAATATTGGTTATTAGTTCCTTTAATATATGAATCCCTAAAAAGCCAGTTGCACCTGTTAATAATATATTACCTAATTCGTACCCTTCTGAAGGGAGTACAATTTGGTTTGTATTGACAAAATTATTAACTAAAACATCGATTGACTCATCTCTGAATTCTTCTTTGATATGCCCCTTGATTTTTGTGGATAATTCTCGTATGGTAGGAAAATCATAAAAATCCTGAGCGATAATTCCCCAATCATAAGAAAAAACATCAGATAAAATCTCTAATACCGTTAGAGAATCTCCACCCAAAGAAAACAGATTATCGTCTATGCCAACCATTTTCACTTCTAATGCCTTGGCCCATACCTCAGCAAGAACTATTTCAACCGTATTTCTTGGCGCAGTATACTCCAAGCTTACAAGCAATTCTATTTGATCTAATTCAGGCAACGCTTTGCGGTCAATTTTCCCATTGGGAGTTAACGGGATTTCGTTAACCCAGATAAAGTGTGTAGGGATCATATAATCTGGCAAATATTTTTCGATGAAGGAACGCAATTCTCCATCTGATACTTTATTGCCTACTAGATAAGCATTTAGGTAACCCTTGCCACTTCTATCCTCTTTCATAGTTACCGCAGCCTGTTCGACTTGTGCGAATTTTAAGAGGCAGTTTTCTATTTCACCAAGTTCAATCCTGAAACCCCTGATCTTTACTTGAGCATCATTTCTTCCAATATACTCTATGCTTCCATCGGGAAGCCACCGACCTAAGTCACCCGTTTTATATATTTTAGCATCTGCAGAATACGGATTGACTATAAATTTTTTTCTTGTCATTTCATGGTTATTTAAGTAACCTCGGGCTAACCCATCTCCGCCAATATAAATCTCGCCTGCAACACCGACTGGTAAGAGTTTTAGGTTAGAATCTAAAATATAAATCTGTGTATTAGCTATTGGTTTACCAATTGATATTTTATTTGCATCTTTCAGCTTTTGGACGGTCGACCAAACTGTTGTTTCAGTGGGTCCGTAAAGATTATAGACTTCAGCTGAAGTTAAATGTTTAATCCGGTCTAACAATGGCTCAGGAAAACGTTCACCTCCTATTAAGATTTTGGATAAATTTTTAAATGAATGTATTCCGTTTGTATCCTTCAAGATTGATAACATACGGGTCGGTGTTACTTGAATGATATTAACCTTATGACAGTTAATGAGGTTAAATAGCTTCCGAGGGATCCTTTGCTCATCTTCATTAGCAATAACAACTTTTAACCCTTTTGCCAATGGCAAGAGGGTCTCAAGAACAAAAATATCAAAAGAAAAGGTAGTTAAACATATAATAGTGTCATTCGGAGAAAAGTTTAATTCGTTATATATTGCATGGATAAAATTATTTACAGACTTATGCTCGATCATCACGCCTTTAGGATTTCCTGTTGACCCAGAGGTATAAATAGCATAAGCCAAATTGTTGGGTTCCGCGTTTTCATCCGGATTTTGGGAAACTCCATCGTATAAATTTATTTCGTCTAAATATATCCTTTCAATAGGAAAGTTCAAAGTTGATTCCAAATTTGAATGTGTTAATAGAATCTTTGCGTTACTATCTTTTAAAATATAATTAATTCGTGCTTCTGGATAACCCGAATCCAGAGGCAAGTAAGCTCCTCCAGCTTTCAGAACTCCAATCATTCCGATGAGCATTTCGAAAGATCGTTTAGCTAAAAGAGCCACAATGGTGTCTCTCGTAACCCCTCTTGAACGTAGGTAATGTGCCAAAGCGTTTGCTCTTCGATTTAATTCTCCATAAGTCAACTCTTGTTCCTCAAAAATTAGAGCAATTTTATCAGGGTTTTGTTCTACTTGATTCTCGAATAACCGATTGAGTGATTTATCATTTGAATAGTTGATCTTAGTCGAGTTGAATTTTAACAAAATCCTTTCTTTTTCCTCTTCCGATAATACTTCCAGTCCAGACAGCTCTTTCTGAGGATTATTAAGTATATTTTGAATCAGACTGTAAGCCCCATTATGGATTTGCTCTATCTCCTCAATGGTAAAAAGCTCTGATAAATAAACATAATCAAGAATTAATTGGCCTTCGCCTTCTCGATCATTAATATGAATGGCCAAAGAATTGATTTCATTGCCATTAAAACACCAATTCGCCTTGAATTTTGTATCCAACACATCAAATTTTGCGTTTTGGTAGGATAAGGTAATATCTGTGATCCGATCCAAATTTCTATACTTATTTCTTAAATCTCTTAATAATAAGTTATATGGATATCGTTGATTTTTAAGTATATTTCGCCAATCTTTAGTTAACTTTTGAGTATAAGAATAAAAATCTAATGATCTATCTATATGTGTTTTAAATAGTACATTATCTGTGAACATTCCAATAGTAGTCTTTTCTCTAGAATTCGATCTATTTAAAACAGGTGTTGAAATTACAATATCTTCATTTGAAATAATTCTTGAAATATAGATACTAAAAATGGCAAATAAAAAAATAAATATAGAAATTTTATTTTCTAAACAATATACATTTATTTCTTCAGTATTAGATAAAATGAAAGTCTTTCTTTTAGCATTAGTAGACTTTAAAGAACTTCTTTTTTTAATATAAGTAGACTTCTCGGGAAGTAAATCAAACTGGTTATTCCAAAAATTCTTATTTTTCTCAAATTTTTCAGAACAATAATACTCGTCTTCACTCAATAAATAATTAATATAAGATGGCTTTAATTCAAAAGAAACACTTTGGTTGTTTATAAGATTTCGGTAATTATTTAATATTTGATTAATTAATTGAATTGTCCCCCAAACGTCACTTATAATGTGATGACATTTTAAGTATAGTGCACCCTCTTGGTTGTTCGTTTTAAGTAAGGCGAAGTAAAATAATTCGGAATCTTTAATTGTGAAAGGAGTTTGAGTTGTCTCTTTTTCCCAAGTAGCCAAATCATTTAATCCATCAGGATACGTAAAATCTTTTAGTTCGAAGTCATGTACCTTATATTCGGAGATATATTGTAAAGGATTGTTATCTTGCTGAGTGATTTTAATTCTTAATGCATCATTTTGTTCGAGACAAAGATTAATAGCTTCTTTTAATTTATCATAATTCACTTCTTCAAAAATCGTAATCATAGTTGCAATGTTCGAGAAATTGCTTTGGTAATATTGTTCAAGAGTCCAAATTGACTGTTGTGGGTAAGAAAGATGGAAATATTTTTCATTCAAGGAAACCACCTCATTATTTTAATTAGTCCGCACCCTCGGGCCCTTTCTGTTAAAATTCATCGGAAAATACATATCTTGCTCATTAACATAGAATCTATAATTCAAGTGATTCGAAGTTTATCAAGGGTAGTCGATTCCTTTTTAGGAACTAACTTCCCTGACTTAAAGAGTTCGACAAAAGCATTAACTAATACAGGATCAAATTGAGTCCCAGCCCCCTTAATCAATTCATCGATTGCTGTTTGAAAAGTGCGGGGCAAACGATACGATCGTTTTGAAGTTATTGCATCTACAGTATCAGATATTGAAATGATACGGGCAAGATATGGTATGTTATCACCGATTAATCCATCCGGATAACCATTTCCATCATATCGTTCGTGATGATATCGAATGACCGGAAGGATTTCACGTGCAAAGTTTAATTTAGAGCATATATTTTCACCATTCTCTGGATGAGATTTCATAATCGGCCATTCTTCGTTACTTAAACTACCAGTCTTGTTTAAAATGGCATCCGGAATCCCAATCTTACCAATATCATGTAAAATAGCCGCACGCCATAGATTTTCCTGTAATTTTTCGGGTAAGCCAAGGTAACGTGCAAGTTCTAGAGAATATTCAGCAACTCGTTCAGAATGCCCATGAGTATATGGATCTTTCGACTCTAAAGCCATCGCTAAAGTAAAAATCATATTTTGACTTTCGTCAAGAGCACGTAAAGATAACTCAAGTTGCGAATTTGCTTTGCTAAGTTCTCTATTCGTTGACTGAAGTTCATTTCTTTGACGTTCGATAGTTTTTTTCTTAATAAAATCTTTAACCTTTAAGTCATATAGAAGCACGGAAAGTAACCACGCTACTACAACAATCAGCGTGCCATTTATATAATTACCTCTCAGAATGTTATAGTTCCCCTGTACCTTCGTAATACCTATTATAAATATTAGATACGACAAGAAATAGATAATAAAACTTATAAATGGCTTGATATATAGAATAATTGCAACGGCACAAGACGTAAATACATAAACTGTTATCTGACCGTGAATAAGTTGGTCATTAACAGAGGTTCCTGCCCCCATGAAAGTCCAAAAAACTGCAAAAAATAGAGAAATAAATCGATAAAAAAATAACTTATTCTTAAAGAAATTGATTTTTGTAAACCATGAAAGTATCAGTAAACCAGACATAGTCGCCAAAATAACAATGTGAGAATAAAAAAGCAAACGATACGCTGGAGTTTTATCCCACAGACCATTGCCCTTTCCTAGAATATCCGTATAAATAAGAATGCAGGATGCTGCAATTAGAAGAATAAAAAAATTATGGCAACGAGTATAATTAATATACTCCAATTCAGATTTAATTTCATCTTTGTAGTTTTCGAATGAATTAAGAAATTTTTCACCAATTGATAGCATTCTATTTCTTTTATAACTGTTTAGCATCTTAAGTCACTTCCAGTTTATATTAATCCTATCATACTCTTCAGAATAATCATAAAAATTTTTACTCAAAAGAAGGCATTATCTGCTAAGATTCAACATTTTTTGCGTATTTCCTTCTCAAATAACAAAATAATTAAGTCCAAAAAATAGCAAGAAAGTATGATCAAGGAATTGAAACTTAATTTTTTAGTGCTATGATTTTATGAGTTTAATCTGTATCCCAGAAACTTCACATTTACTTCAACCTTGCAGACGTTTAAATCTAAACCTCACTCCGTCTCCCTGCGAGAAAAATCGCCTTTGTCAGACCCGTGCCCAACCGCTCATGAAGGGCTAGATAGTCTAAATTTTCACGATCGTCTAACTTGTAAATACAATAACTTAATCAATAATTACACCTCTACCAATCATAGCTATCACAATGCTCCCGACACCTATCGTTGGAATTCCTGCTGACAAAAGCATTCCTAGCAGTCTCACTTCCGAAAAGAAGAGTCAGGGAGGGCTCTTCTTCTTATATCTTGATGTTAGTCATATGGATAACATTTTAGTCTTTTAATGCGGATGATGATTGTCATTGGCTGCTCAGCAAATCACGTACTTGTGGTGACTTTTCGTATCTCATCTTATTTTCTCCCTCACTTGTCACACTTGTCCACTGCCATTCATAAGCTACCCTGAGGTGATGAAATGACAGTGTTATTACGTTGTCCCAATTGTCAGAGCACGAACCACTTAAGCAAATGGGTTAACTGCACAGCTAGAACTTTGAAAATGGACATTCTTTCTGCTACTAAGAATCCTGCTTTCGTCTGTCCAAAATGCAAAAGCGAATCACACCGTGCGAGTATTCCACGGATCAAACATTAAAGTTCAACTTAACTGTTTAAATTCTGCGCACTTGTTCGTTCGCTTCACAAATAATAAAAATTCTTCCTACTTGTCGGAAGGCGCCCTTGGAGATTTATCTTTAAGGTCCTTACTTCCCATGTACCTTTTTAGCTTTTTCGTTCAGTCCCGGGTTTGAACATGATCAATTGTAATAATGCCAGCGTCTATCTTTGCCATCATTTTCGTGCTTAAGTCCTAATTTACAAGTGACCAATGACATATGCTCTTATTTCCCCTCCTCCTGTAAACTGTATAAAAAAAGCCGAAAGGGGACTTATAGTAAATGTATGGAAAGGCAAACAAACCCGGAACTTTGCAAACTGCGCAAATGATGTGCGAATGCGAAAAGGAAAATACTCCTTTGTCTAGCGATTGTATGACTCGATTAATGACAGCCGAAGATTGGGAAAAATACGGACCATTAATTCTAGTTAAGAAAAGAAAACAGCAAAAATTAAAGGACTTTTAAATCTCTATCAATGTCTCGGCATCCAGTATTCGGTGGATCGAAATATCCTTCTTAATAAGGGTACAATCCAAATTAAGATTTCCTTTCCTGCCTCGGCAATCACGGAATTCTTCATAGTCAGGTCACGAATTTCCCGGACCATTCTTGCTGCAACTTAATTACTCAAGTATCTCATGACAGTAATTGCACTCACCAAGACGTAATTCAGTCCATTAAACCTGCAGCAATAAATTTGCAAAAGATTATTGACAGTACTGGATTATGTGACACATATTTTCCGGCATTCCATGAATCGGACCTTTGCCGCAATGGGAATAAAGAGAAAACCCATCGAAGCCAAACACAAGCTGCTTATCAAGTAATTATTTAAGAATCCTGTTGCTATTAATAAAATACCAATTACAAGTGGAAATATATATAATACACCTTGTCTAATTTTTCTCGTTTACGCTCGACATAAAGATACTACCAAAGAACGACATGACTCCCATCAATGACATTAAAACACCATATCCGGTTTCTAGCTTATGCAATATCTCTTTCGCAAACACGAGACGAGAGCCTTCCGAAAATGATTAAATTAGTTATTTCTTTAATTTGAACCAAACATGTAGGTTATGTTTAACCCCAAAACTTACTTATAAAAAACTGCCGGTTGCTGTTCTCAAACCGACTGGCAGTTCATTTTATGCTCATCTTATACTTTTAACAAAAGATAGGATTTACCCTCAGTGGGTGCATCTTTTAACGAAAAGGGCGCAAAATCGAAAAAGCACCGCTTTAAACGATGCTTAATCTGCCCTAAGCCAAAAAATCCAGTAATACTAGACTTTTATGTTCTTTATTCGTATCAGTTATTGAGTACTTATTTGAGCGGATGAGGCTAAACCGCGATCCTAATACAATTTAATGATGACTCGTCTATTACAAGATCCTCCTCAAACGTTTAATCCATGTGCTCTCATAAGAGAGACCAACTTTTCACGGTTTGCATCCTCCATAGTAGTGAGAGGCGATCTGAGATAATCCTTGCAGAAACCCATAGCCGCCATAGCCGCCTTGACCGGAATAGGGTTTACTTCACAAAACAGTGCGTCTATAAGTGTATAAAGCTTATATTGCTGCTCTGCACTGCCTGCAATGTCACCATTAAAGAAACGGGTGCAAATCTCACGTGTCTGTGCCGGCATAATGTTAGAAAGCACAGAAATGCCGCCAACTCCACCAAGCGCCATAAGTGGAACTAACTGATCGTCATTGCCTGAATACAAATCAAGCTTGCCATGCACACGTGCCATCGTTTCAACAATTTTAGAAATGTTGCCATTTGCTTCTTTAATCCCTACTATGTTTTCGTGTTCAGCCAATACCTCGTAGGTTGCAGGCTCAATATTTATACCTGTCCTTGAAGGCACATTATAGAGGATGATAGGCTTAGTACTCTTGTCAGCAATTTGAGTAAACATTTTAATCAGGCCTTTTTGCGTAGCCTTGTTGTAATAAGGGGTAACTACGAGCATTGCATCCGCACCTGCATCGCAGGCACAACGAGTAAGGTCATGCACGTATTCGGTGTCATTGCTACCTGTGCCAGCAATGATCGGCACTCTGCCTTCTGCGTGCTGAACTGCAAATGTAATAGCCGCTCTGTGCTCAGCGTCAGTTAGGGTCGACGCTTCACCTGTCGTCCCACAAATTACCAGAGCATCAATCCCTTCTATAATTTGCCAATCGATTAATTTGCCAAACTGCTCATAATTAATTCCTGTTTCGTCCAGAGGAGTGATGAGAGCAGTAGCGATACCTTTGAAAACAGTGTTCTTTTTCATGTTAATTCTACGTCTCCTTTATATAAAAAAATAGCTGATACGGAATCAGCTACTAAATTACACGTATGATTTTCCAATCATACCGTAATATAGATAGCTCTCCGCAAACGCGACAGTTGAACAAATCTTATTTTGTCCAACCAGCCCAGTCCCCACGTAATTGGGACCAACTTCGGCATCTACACCTTTCACTGAAGCTACGGTCTTACGTAAACCTTAACAACTTCGGGTACTGATTGTACGATGCACCTCTATCAATTCAATTAAGTGTATCCATATATTGCTACACTTGTCAAGCACAAATTAGAAGCGCAAGGAGACGGGAGTACAAGGGAGCGGTTCTTGGGTATTAAATCCTTCTTGCATAGTAAAGAGTTCAGAAATCATAACCACGAACGAAAAGATGAGGTACTTTTGGATTTTGAGCTAAGGACCTGTGCGGCAGAAGAATTTTGCATCAAACGAATCATCTCAAGGACTTTATTTACGGCATCCTATTCTGTCGCACAATAAAATTTTCCCATATTACGTTCTTCTAATTCCTCGAAGCTTAAGCTTCGGTACAAATAAGGTATTATAGTATTTGGATTTATACTATTCCTCTCATAAACTTGATTATTGCAAACCATAAAAGGTTTAAAGAAAATAAAAGATTATGACTGTTGAATTTTAACAGTATGGTACAACAATTAATAGTATATATCTTCCATTTCACATATGATGTACTCAGATTAGAAAAAGCATTCTAACCATAGTAAAAAATTAATTGCAGATATCTCGGCAAAGAATGGCTATTAATAAACCCCCAAACGTTTATAGCGTATGGAGGTTTTTGTGTTTCCTGAGCATAAGCTCCTTAAGTGACCTTTTCAAACAGCATTAAAGGCGTAGCTTTTGAAACAGCGATTATTGAACGATATCGTCGTCGGGAAAGCTCTGGAGAAGAAGCACTCTTAATGTCATCGAAAGGCCAAACTGGGAGATTCGAGGTAGAACCCGAGTGGTAGGTACATTTCCATTTGCGAAAGAATATTGACAGTACCATCTAACCCCATAAAAATATATAATTCAGACGTAGAAATATATAGATGCAAATCTATTAGACTTTGTGTAAACCTCCGGACGCGGAGGCTTTTTTAATTTTAATAGAAAAAAAGCGCCCCTTTCGGAACGCTCTTTATACATAGTACCATAGATTTTAAATTAAATTTTACAGGTTTATGCCGAATCGCTGCCAATAAGTTTAACAGTGCGTGGAATTATTCTTAGCTATTTATTCCTTAATGCCAATATGAATGATATACTAATAGTGGACGGGGAGGTTTCCCCTCCCCTTGTGTGGCTCATTATCGTTTGTGCTTTCCCGGCTTACTACGATTATGGGCCTTTTAATGTTTTCTTTCATTTGATTCCTTAACTTCAACAAATACAGGACAACCCATAATGTACATTAAAAGTTGTTTTTTCATTAAACAATACCCCCCTTTTTACTTGTACTAATTATCACATACCAAACGTTAATTATTTGGTAATACTTGCTTGTGAATTCCCTTACTTTTGTATATCTATCATCTCCTGGTTTCTAAATATAGTTTAGATCAATTTTATATATAAGTAAAATACATAGTTGGAATGCAAATTATGCACAAAACGAATGATCTTGTTTAGAATTTATTTTCATCTCACCCCCTGGTCAGAGCCCAACTTCACGGGCAAATTTATGGGTATTCTGCCAACGCAGTCATATATGAACATAAAACGTTGGAAATTACCCCGTTGTAAAAGAGACAGGTCCTTACGCAATCCCAGCAGCGCCCAGCGAGATCGCTAAGACCCCCGTTGCCCCTAACATAGTGATTTTTTTGAACTGCATTTGTTTTACCTCCTAGTTTTATATTTGGAACGTCCATAGTATTTTCATAATTTTTGAACTTTGCCTATAGATTTTGTGAATATATTGTTAAGATTTTTGTTTAAATGTATTTAATCATGTCCGGAATGTGAAGGTTACCTTTTCTTATAGCTGTTCACGCATATAGCCTCGTTCCTTTAGCTTAAAATGCAGACTTTATTTATGCTTTTCTCAGTTAACCCGATCTCTGGCACAAAAAGAAAATTCTATTAGCACAATCCACCGGTGATGCATCTACTATTGTATCTCCACGATGGTTAAGGAGAATTACGGGTGCAATGAACCGGAGGGATTAGCATGATTACACTGAAGGGAATAACCAAGATTTATGACACCGGATCCGTCAAATCCATCGCTCTACAGGGAATCAATTTACATATCAATGCCGGAGAATTCGTGGCGGTAATGGGGCCTTCAGGATCCGGCAAGTCAACGATGCTAAACATAATTGGTTGTCTGGATAAACCTACAAGCGGCGAATATTATCTTGACGGTAATAATGTTGCTCAAGCTTCGACCACCCAATTGGCAGAAATACGCAATAGGAAAATAGGCTTCATTTTTCAGGGGTTTAACCTTCTGCCTCGCACAACAGCTTTAGAAAACGTTGAATTACCCCTTATCTATGCAGAAATTCATGGCAAAGAACGACGCCAACGAGCATTAAAGGCCTTAGATACAGTTGGGCTTGCCAACCGGGTGAATCACACAAGTAAAGAACTATCTGGCGGTCAGCAGCAACGAGTAGCCATTGCCCGTGCTCTGATACACAATCCAGCTGTCATCCTTGCCGATGAGCCAACAGGAAATTTAGATACTCAAGCCAGTAAGGAGGTTATGGCCATATTAGAGGATCTGCACCAAGCTGGAAACACCATCGTTGTTGTCACACATGAGCAAACTATAGCTGACTTCACAAATCGAGTAATTCGGTTCCGTGATGGCCGGATCGTAAGAGAGGATAGGAAAACGGTTTAAGCCTGAAAGTCCTAAACATTATTAGGCCAAACATAGCTGTCTAAACAGCGATAGCCGCTCTTGAAGAGCGGCTACTACTACTTACCATAACCATTATCAGATAGAATCAAATTAAATTTAGTAGCATGTATTATTTACCCATGACTTTATTGAACCCCATACCTGGTTGAGCGGTACCAGCAGTACTAAGTGGGATACTCTCGACAATACTACCTCACAATGAAAAAATAGGCTTAACGGAGTTCCGTTGAGCCTATTTTTTGTGTAATCCATTGATTAAATGGTTAGCTGGAGAATTCGTTTTTGTACATCCTCTTTAAATACGCCCCCATGGTAACAAATAACGTTTTCAATATCGTATTGAGCTAATTTCTTAACTGATTTATTCGCCTCATCCATATCATAAGTGGCAGATGGGTTTGGGCCCGATAATCGACCCTCATTTGCTGTAAGGGCATCCCCAGTCACTAAGGTTTTACTTGGCTTGTGATATAAACAGATGTGACCGGGAGTATGTCCTGGCGTATAGATAACAATTATACCACCACAATATGGCAGTTCCTCTCCGTCCTCAATCGTTCTGTCGATTTTTGCTTTTGGCGGGTTGGAAAACACTGCTTGAAGTCGTTTTCGTTGTTCTTCAGGTAAAGTTTCAAACAGTTTTGATCTTTTAGCTGCATCCGCCTTAATCAGTGGCTTATCACCCTGAATATAAGGTTTCTCTACCTCATGCGCTAAGACCTCAACTTTCCGTTGAGACTTAGCTAAGATTTCTGGCAAACTGCCGACATGATCAACATCCTGATGGGTTATGATCACTTTGTTCAATCGGTCAAAGGACACTCCTGCCATTTCGATGGCTTCTCTAATTTGTTGTTCTAAGCCAGGAAAACCGGCATCTACCAGAATTACAGATTCTTCATCCCAAAATAGTGTTGGATAAATAGTCGTTTCCCGCCCCATCAGATTTACGGTCAGTTCAAGTGCCTCCACACCATCAGCTATTCTCAATTCAATCCACCCCATTTTTTTAACTGCTTTGAACTTTAGTATTCGTCATTCTATCATAAGCTAATCCCACTTGTTCGATTGGAAATTCTATTTAGTGAGTTACTAAATACCTCCTTAGCGGAAAGCATTCCCTTTGTCAGTGTATTTTGCAGATTAGTTTCGACTTGCTTAAGATTGTAACCAAGAAGTTTTTGAGCAATAGTGCTCGACTCATTTTGAATGGATGCTTGAATCTTGGAAGTAGTATTCTTTGGTATTGTTGTACCATTAGTCATATTCGTATAAACCATTAATACTACAGCCAGCAAAGCTAACAGAATTATCCCTTTAACAAAGAAGCGTATAAACTTTACGATAATAATAATCCCCACGACTACTGCCAATATTATTAGGATTGTGTTTGTCATGTTAACACCTCCTATGGCGGTCCCGATCTGGTTAATGACAATTCTATTCGTTTCTCAGGTACGTCTATCTAACCAAATTTATTACAACTTAAGCCGACTTAGAACATCCCATAACTTCTTCAGATCCTCTTTGCTAAGAGTTACGCCTTTCCCCATCTTCGTATGATCCGGAGACCATTCTCTAATATCATACTTTGGTTCCTTATCATTCCAGCTAATAAGGTTAAGTTCCTTTTTCCAGCCCTTTGCTGATTCTGAAAGGACACCGACTGTTTCCTTAATCTCGAATTTTATGTCAGCCATTCGCTTATCTCCTTTTAATCTTTCTTCTTCCTTACCTTCGGTAAACCTCAAGTAGCTTCTGAGATATGTAATTTTTAAGGAAGCATATATTTTCCTAAACGAAATCTTATAGGTATTGCCACAATTGTATCAAATATTGAGTACTTATTTGGTGGAGGCGAGACGGTACTATTTTTGTGCCTAATGAATATTTCCATCATTTTAAAAGTACTCCCCACCAACGAGGGTACTTTTAAAGAATTACAGCAGTCATTCAAGTTTACCTTTTGAACCCTTTTCCTATAGCAATTTTTTTATTTTAATTTAATTTCATAAAGTTCGTTTGTCCCTGACTTTCTGGATGCAATAAAATAACTTGTAGCGTCTGATGGTAATTCATATACCCAATTCCCTGTTACTTTAATACTCGGAGGAAGTTCTTTGTAATCGAGATAATCATCAATTACCCCAATAGTATCGGAGTAGGTTTTAAACTGACGATCTTTATTGTCAACAATCACCAGATCCGGAGGTATTTTAAATGCTGTATTTGTTATATTAGTGAGGTCGGCATTGACTACAACAAACTTTGCACCTTCCGTAGCGGTTTTTGGCGAACCATATTTAGAACTGATTGTTTGTTTTTCTTCCACCCCATTAACTTTAAGCTTAATCGTAGCAAAAGTAATTTCGTCTCCAATGTTTTTTGTTATTATGATCGTATCATCTTTCTCTGCCTTTTCCACGGCAGTGGACGGTTGCTGAGACGTGCCGAAACTTTTGTTTCTCATGTCCCCATCTCTTCTGAAATATATAATTTTAATGAAGCATATCTTTTCCAAAACGAAAAGTTATGGGTATTGCCACATTGACGTGAATATAACTTACAGGGTTTTTAATGAGGTAATGAGGTGATGAGGCTAAAAAACACATTCTCTGATACAATTTAATGGTACACCTCCCGCTTAATGATCAAGGGTGGGCAGCAATATGTCTTTGGTTTCCGTAACTTCTAACTCAAAATTTTCTTGATAAACCCATTAGATATTCGACTTTATTAAGTGTCGCTGCTGCTTTTTTGGAAGCTTTAGCTGCACCAATAGTTAATACTTGATCAAGGTAGTTACTATTAACAAATTCATTATACCTTTCTTGAATGGGACGTATGGCTTCAATAATTGCTTCGGCTACATCATTTTTAAATTGTCCGTAACCTTTTCCGTCATATAGTTGCTCGATTTCATTAATTGACTTATTAGTAATTAAAGCATATATAGCCATAAGATTCGATATGCCCGCCTTAAACTCTTTATTATAATAAATTTTGTTTTCCGAATCAGTTTGAGCTTTTTTAATCTTTTTTAGAATTATTTCAGGTTCATCAAGTAAATAAATAGTAGCAAAGGAATTTGCATCAGATTTACTCATCTTTTTCTTCGGTTCTTGTAATGACATAATTCTTGCTCCGACTTCTTGAGTATGAATAGCAGGAATTTTAAAAGTTTCCCCATAACGACTATTAAAACGTTGTGCTAAATCCCTGGTTATTTCAATGTGTTGTTTCTGATCATCTCCAACTGGAACATAATCAGTTTGGTAAAGCAGTATATCCGCAGCCATTAACGGCGGATAAGTGAGTAAGCCGGCAGGGATAGAGTCACCATTTCCATGACGTTGAGATTTATCTTTATATTGAGTCATCCGTTCAAGCTCTCCAATATATGATAAAGTAGTCATAATCCATCCCAATTTGACATGTTCTGGTACTTCGGATTGAATAAATAATGTCACTTTATCAGGGTCCAAACCTACTGCCAAATATAATGCGGCTAAATTCCTTATGTTTCTCCTGAGTTGATTTGGTTCTTGGGAAACAGTAATTGCATGTTGATTGACAATACAGAAGTAGCACTCATGCTCATTTTGATATTTTGTAAAGTTTTTCATTGCTCCAAGATAATTCCCTAAAGAGATTGTTCCACTAGGTTGTATACCTGAGAAAATTACCGACATAACTAACTCTCCTTTAAACTAAAATAAAATAGCCCAATCACCCTAAAAGGGACGATTGGACCGTGGTACCACCCATATTTATTTAATATTACATAATATTAAATCACTCATTCCGTACTAAATAATACGGCACCTTTTGTAACGTGTGGATTATCACGTCAACTCCTACTAACATTTCGGGTTGCTGCTCAAGAGGCCATTCAATATTTATTCCACACTGATTCTCACCACCACCAGCTCTCTGACGCTTCCTAAATATTTACTCTTCTCTATCATTGCTTTTAATCACTATTTATAATGTTTAAAAAAAGTTTATCAGTTTCATACAATTAAATCAAGTTTTATTCTTCTACATCGTAGATAATTAACTATCCATACAAGATTCCTCAATTAGCACTGTTTATATAACAGTGCTAATTGAGGAATATCATCTGCAATCATTTTACGCACCATCATTCTTTGTACCCCCTTTATTGCCACACCGAAGTCGTTTATTACCAAAACATAATTTAGCTTTGCCTGAATTTAAGCTTCCTTGTCGTTAACAACCAGTGAATAATTCCTGGTTATAAGAGAACATTAGGACTTCCCTTTAATTGGGAAGGCTTTTGCAGAAAGCATGACCTTCCTTTAGGGCGTTTGGAACGTTCCGTTTAACTGCTCATCCCATTTATCTTTATTCTTCCAGCCTCGAATCGTCCCAGAAGGAAGATTAAGCTGGCTGGCGATTTCGACCAGGTCTATGTTTTCATGATGATCTTGGTATAGTTCGAATGCCTTAGCCCGGCCCGGGCTCTCTCTTTAGGCACATCACCTCACCTGCCGTCTTGCTTCGTTTGTTTTGGTTATCCTGGTATAATTAATCCTCTGTTGCTTCTCATTATTCGGTCATACACTTTGAATCTCGGGCTTTCTTCGTATCGTTCTTTTATGATTACTTCGTCTTTGCATTTAACCCCGTTCCAGTGGCCGCAGGGCAATTAGCCTTATCCTTGGGATCTAATTCGTTATAATTCCAACATTTCGGATTAGCCATATTGCAATCACTGCCTTTTGAAAACAAAACAAAATAAAATAAACACCCTCTTTGCGCACGTATTAATACGTGTTATAATATGGATGTAAGGAGGGGAGAACATATGACAGAATCGGAAGTCCTTCGCTTATTCAAGGCAAATGGATGGGAGATAACTGAAGGTAAGAGACATCATTTAGCAACTCATCCACAAAAGCCGGGAATAAAAGTTCCAATACCGAGACATAAGAAGGACATCCCATCAGGAACGTTACACAATATCCTCAAGATAGCGGGGTTGAAATAACCCCGCTATCCAAGGGATAATCAAATATAAACAAACAAATATAAATAATTTATGAAGGAGAAATATATCATGAAATATGCTTATCCGGCTATTTTTACACCGGAAGATGAAGGTGGCTATGGCGTCATGGTTCCAGATTTACCTGGTTGCTTTACGTGTGGTAATAATATTATCGACGCTATTGATATGGCTAGAGATGCAATTTCTATGTGGATATGTGATGCCGAAGACAAAAACGAAAGCATTCCTGAACCCAGTGATCTGTCCAAGCATCAACCATCATCAGGTGGTTTTATCAATCTCGTAGATGTCGACACTATTGAATACCGTCGCCAAAATGATAGCCGCGCCGTTAAAAAGACCTTGACTATTCCTAGCTGGCTTAACGTAAAGGCAGAAAAGGCTGGCATAAATTTCTCTCAGGTTTTACAAAACGCTCTTAAGGACCAACTTGACCTTAATAACTAAACAAATATAATTTTTCTGCAGCCTTAACCGGCTGCTTTATTATTCCATTATCCCTTGATTCTTCTCCTTTGCTCGTTCTAATGCAATTGGGGAATAGAACATTACCATATTAATACTAATACAGAAATCACTGCAAGAGTAATACTTGCTTTAAATGCTATTGGAGAAGGGCCAAAGGTTTCGTTATATAAGGTCGATTGGGAAAAACGCCTTACTAATCAATACATACAAACACTTTAGCTCAATTAATTTTCTTTCCGTGGATCCCAAAGAATTATGAATCATATCGACCTCACGGATCTTTAGCCTCAAATCCCTGATTTCAATCTCCATCTCTAATCTTCTGTCCACGTATCTCCCTGTTTGGTCGCTAATACTTCCAATAGAACGGCCAGGGCTTAGGCTAATCTGAGCCGTATTACTAGGAAATTCAGTCTCAAGCTTTGCAATAAGTATTTGTAGGCGATGTTTATCCTGCGTGTATGTCGTAAACCGACGGATCGTTTGTCGGTACCACAACGGCTTTACACGCTTTTTCTTTTCCTCAGCTGCAACTTCAGGTATGTCCAAGCCCCTTCCCTCCTTATCCACATTTAATCCAAGCCATTTTGCCATCTCCTTTATTCACTACATTTGCATTTATTATCTGCAAGTTTCCTGATATCAGTTTCAGGAATCACCTTGGGATTTTTGGGGAAAGATTAACTCATCTTTATTGATTGTGAGGGAACTATTGTGGAACTTAGCTTTCAAAGAAATTTAGGCGCTTTAGACAGAGGAATACGTGTTGTTATTAGCTTGGCATTATTTGGCTTAGTCGCGATGAAACTTCTAACCGGATGGGTAGCCACAATAGCCAATATCCTTGCGCTCTTCAACCTACTAGAAGCCGCTATCGGTTACTGAATTGTTTATGACATAATGGGTTGGTCAACCCGCGAAAAAATTGAATTACATTAACTATTTAAGTTTAAGTCCCCATGTTCGCCCTTCACTCATCCAAGGCTTCTCCACTAGTTCATGGTACAATTAAACGTTTTAAAATTTCCTCTTTTACAGGAACTAGATAAAATCTAGATCTGACGCAAAGGAGATTAAATTATGGCAACTTTAGGTAAGGGAAACAATTCAAAATTTGTACCAGAAGAATTTAGCATTCAGTAGTTTCAGCCATAGAAGGAGTTTCCAAATCTCCAATAGTAGTTAGGGTATAACTGAACGGCAGCCAAACCCACTTTTGTCCATGACGCTCTGTTATTACAAAATTCATTGTCTTTTCTTCAGGGGTAAGTTCTGAGACCGGGCAAAGAAAGCTTTTACTTAGAGGTTCCTCTTTGATATCTTCAAAAAGGTTTTCCTCCTCGGTAATGCCATGTTCCTTGAGATACCCTTCCTGAGCTTGCTCCTTCGATTCAGCTGCAACCCAATCATAATCATTCATTTTGAAGAGTTTAATCTTAGTTTTATCAATCATGACTCTTCAGCCATTACACGATTTACCAATGGTTCTATTTTCGAGAGATCCATGATACAATTTAAATGAGCTATTTATCGACGGTCTCTGTTGGCGCAGAGGCCTTTTTCGCGTCCCAGGGTAAGGAATCATCATTCCAAACTTGATTAAGGTAAATAAGAGTTTCTTTGATCTCTAGAATTTTTTGATCAGAAAGACAAGATGAATCCATAATTATACCTCTGATATTTCCAACAACATAATGATATAGGCTGTTTCTTCCACATTCTTTCGCCAGTTCGACTAATCGCTGCTTAAGGTCCAATGTAGATCACTCCCTCCTCAAGCCGAACGGCCTAATAATGTTCGGATTAACCCCACGCTGAGATATCCTTCGGGTATCCATGTAATCAACGATTACCTCAGAGACCTTCTCATCCGTACGAACAGAATTACTGATACACATAAACTTAGAAAATTTCTTTCGATCCTGGTACGCTTCAATTTCGTGCCTGATCCTTTCGGCCTTAAGGAGTTGGTTTCGCATAAACCTTATGAACCTTTTAATCATCTACGCCCCGCCTTTCTTCTCTTAGCTTTGTTCCTTCGTTTCATGTAACGTTTATAACGACTTGACTTAGCTTTTGTCGTTGTCGGGGTAATTAATGGACCTTGGTTATACCAAATAACCTTCTTGACCGAGTATCCAGAGAGCACCGCATAAGCATTTGGTCCGTATTTCCCCATCGGGAAATTCCATGGGTAAGCCACAATAACAGGTTTTCGACATTTGTTTTATTACCACAAAGAGCTCATCCTCCTGGTTAAATTGAGACCCCTCTCGCTCTAAGTTCTTTCTTCCACCATACCTGCATCTCTGGTGAACAATAGGCCATAGCATCCTCCCATGATGGCCAGCGGTCATGCTCTTTTCGGAATTTGTACTGGTAATAACGGCTTTGTTAGTCGCAACCTTCCCCTTATGGAGTGCAGAAAAACAAATTATCGCAATCTCTATCGTGTCATGAAGGCTTGTCATCTTACCAAAGCTGATGCGGTTTTTTTTATATCCGTGGTGGCAAGGTCGAGGATTTCTTTGAATTCCGAGTTGGTTATAGGTCCAAGAGTTGATTCGATGATTTTACGGAGCAATGGTTCCATCTCACCCCTCAAATTTCTTCCCACATGCAGAACAGTAACTAAACATGATCTGCTGCAACTCATCTACAGTATCGCCTTCCGGTAGTTCTTGAATTGCTTTCTGAAGCAATGCTTCCACATGTTTGCAATTGCAAAACGGGTCATATGGGAGCTGCTCTAGCGTCAGGTAAAAGGAGACGGTTTTATCGGCCAGCTCCTTTGCAAGCGCCCTGGACATTTCAATTTTCTCGTTGGACTTTGCACGACTGCCTTTTATAACCCACCCAATACGTGGCAAGTGCATGATCTTCATGGCCATGCCACGCGCCTGGTCTTTATTCATAATCTGTTCTTGCGTAGTCGCACTCATATGTTTCTCACCTCACTTTCGCTATTTATTTACAGGGTTTTCCTCGCATGTTGTCGAAGTTAGCAATATTCCTAACATTATGAAAGGGGTGAGTGTTTTGAATCCATCAATTAAAGACCTATCCGATCCGATTGAGCAAAACGATAAAGGAACTCATGCTTATATTTTTGATTGCTACAATATCCTCATTTGTAGGTCCTATGGTGAGACGAGCCCTTCATGCGTTGCCGGTAGCCATGCCAATACTAGATGTTCACTAGCCGAAAAAATGCAGATACGAATACTAAATGATTCGAACCCTAATGCAGTTTACAAACCGAGGAAAGTTTCTAGAGGGTAATATTTACAGGGTTTTCCCTCTAACATAGAATTTGGTAGTTATCCAGCTAACAAATTGACGAAAGGAGGAAGCTAATCTTGTATTTGTATAAAAGCCCAATTGGTTTAATGCAAATTTACTTTGATCCTGTCATGAGAAAGTACGCTTTAAAAATTGAAGATGTAGTTTATGAACATCATGAAAGTGCACAGTCGGCAGCAGATAACGTTTACGTTCATGTCAAGGGATGCTACGAATGGGATAAGCTTAACGGAATAGTCAACGGCCCTACTGATCTTTCGGAATGGGATTATCTCCCATAGGCATTCCTCCTTCGTTGAAAACGTCATCTTGCCTACCGAAAGCAGTTCGTTGCTTCCTGAAAAGTTAAACTTTTTTTCCTGATTAGTTTAATAAATTGCTGAGTAATATTATTGGTAGTTTTATGCCGATCTGAAACTAGCCCTTTCAGCTCGGCTATTTCTTTTTCTAAGGCAGATACGCGCTGCTCAAATGTTCGATCAAGCATCTTCTTGCATTCATAGATGGCTTCACGAAATTTAGCTTTTGCCTCCCAGTCTAAGTTTGTTCCCCATTTTTCTAACCAAGATTCAAGTGGGGCTTTGTTTGTTCATCGTTCTCACCTCCCTTCAATGCTTGTCCATCTCTTGGATAAATACCTAATTGTCTCCCACTCTTCCCGAATTCACGCCGAAGCACCGTTATTGGCCTTCTCCTTCCTTTCCGCCTCCTCCTTGAGTATTTGTTTAAGCACCAAACCTGCCAGAAGATTTATCCCTCTCTCTGGATTAAATAATCAAATGTCGGCTATACCGACTAAAGGGGAAGACACGCGTGACGCTAGGTGAAAGCATTAAGTTTTATCGAAATCAAAAAAAGCTTACTCAAAATGAATTAGCAATTCTTACTAATATGTACGTTCTTATTTAGCTGATATTGAGCATGATAGATATAACCCGAGTGTAGAAACATTAAAAGCTATAGCAGACGGCCTTTACATCAAGGTCTCGTTGTTAATGGACGAAGAGAACGTTCCCTCTCGGGCTACGTCAAAGGATAAACGCGATTTCAAGAAAATGCTTGAAGAAGACGATGACTTAATGTTTGATGGCGTCCCTATTGAGGGTGAGGATCAACAAAGGATTAAAGATGTTCTTACTGGTCTTTTCTGGGAGGCTAAACAGATGAACAAACGCAAAAAAAACCTGACAGCACGAACGACACCAAGAAATAATCATAGGTGCCGTTTTTTTAAAGGGGTGCTTTAAAATATGCACAAGCTTATACATAACCCGTAAGTATAAAACCAATTGCCCCTTCACCATTGTAGAACATCTTGGTATTCACATCCGGTATGCTGATCTTGGTGAACATACGCGTGGGATTTATTATAATAAACTTAGGCGCAGATTTATCGTGATTAACTCAAGGCTAAATTCTCATTGGCAACGTTTCATATGCGCTCACGAATTGGCACATGATAGGCTTCACAGGGGGCTAAATCGGTTTTTCTTAGATGAATATTCGTTTTTAAATGCAGATAAGTATAAAAGACAAGCTAACCAATTTGCTGTGGAATTGCTTTTAATAAATAAAGATATCCATTCTGGTGAAACTATTGAACAATTTTTTTTAAACATTGTGTTCCCATTGAAATGGTAAAATACTATCGATGAAAACTTAAAATAAGAAAAACCGAGGCTGCGGCTGCGGCCTCAGTCCTTTTATTGTTCTTGGATATCTGAAATTTTATATTCATAGCCATGAAATCCCTTATAATACTCTGGGTACATATCTCCTCCACATTCCTCACAACTAAACTGCGGAGGAACGGTTGGATCTCCATTATCCATTGCATCAAACGATCTTACTACATTTAGCGGGATCTCCTCAATTTGTTTCCACGCTAAACAAATATACTTGACTATACTCTGGGTTCCGACTAAGCTCCGGCTGTTTTGGGGTTTTTTCTTCTTTTTTATGGCCTTTCTCTGTTTTGATACCGGTGAAATTATAAATCATCCTTTCTAGACATGCTATTGCTGTATGGTCACTCGCATGTTTTATGGCCAATTGTCCCTCTTTTAGGCATACTTCTCCCTTGTATTCATAGTAATTCCCGCAATGTGGACATTGCATGGGATCCTTCCCCGTCTGTTCTTTGATCCGTTGCTCCCATTTCCTACG
Source organism: Desulfosporosinus paludis (assembly GCF_045689965.1). Classification (NCBI taxonomy): domain Bacteria; kingdom Bacillati; phylum Bacillota; class Clostridia; order Eubacteriales; family Desulfitobacteriaceae; genus Desulfosporosinus; species Desulfosporosinus paludis. The sequence continues at coordinate 3,204,233 of NZ_CP144211.1, read as the reverse complement.
ACTTATGGTCTTCTTTACTTTGACGATCCACTTCCGTGCTTCTTTTTGCCAAACTGAGATGACTTTCCTACAAAGAGCCTTGATTCTCCTGAAGTATACTCCATAGTAACGTATCATTTTGAATTGCTCATCCGGTATATGCACGATCAACCGTGCAATAAATTCTTCAACCGTTAGCTTTTCACGCTTTTCTTGTTCATCCGTTTTGTCATGATATCGAAACGTTACATATTGGCCATCATACTCCTCAATCCGACTCAGCGCTATTGCGGGTCGACGAATATACCGACCAATATATCCTATTTGCACCTTTACATTCCCTTTCTGTTTCGGTGCATAAACGTAAAATCCATCGCCATTGGCTTTATAAGCCTTTTGTAATAATGGTTGTACTTCCCTTTTTTCTCTCTCATCTAAAGATCTACGAATCAATTTTAAGACGACCGTTTGCCATTGTTTTCGGAACATTTCGAATGGAATATAGTCATAGACCTTCCATTCTCCACTCTTCTTCATTCCGACCATGGTTACAAGCATATGAACATGAGGATTAAAGTTCATCCGTGCCCCAAATGTATGTAATCCTGCTATAATTCCCGGAACTACTTTCGATTTCTTTTTATAATAGTCCTGAACTATCCGTACAGCCTCGATTGAAGTCACCGAGGAGAGCCTACGGAAGATGTTCTCCATGTTTAGGAAATTCGTTACGGAGAAAAATATCCCCGAGTGTAAGAAATTCATTGACAGCTACGTTGATAAAGTTATTGTTTACAAAGACCACCTTGAAGTATCATTCAAGGTGGCCCTTTCTTTTGAGCAGAAAAATAATATCTATTCTTTCAAGACATCAGTTAAACTCACCAATCTTATGAAGACTTACAGAAAAGCCGCCGGAATGTAAGGCCATGTGGACAACAAAGGAAGGAGTACATCCGTTGTTGGCGATGTACTCCTGGGACATAAATCAAATACAAGGATCGACCCGGCATATTGTACGGAACGTCTACTACGCAGTTTGGGTCTTTAGCGAAGGTGTTATTGCTGAATATAATGAGTCTTATACACAGCAAGGTCTGTTCATCATTCGTAGTTTCGCTAAACCCCCTCTAAGGGAATCGTCAACTGTCCCTCTCCTGAAATACCTTAGAGTCTATTCTTACGTAAATCATGATATACTAACAGAATTTCATCTTAACATGCAAAAAAGCCTTGAGTCGTACTTATTAATGTACCTCAAGGCTTTCATTATGTATCTGTCATTTTACCCATATTTCTTCCCCTCAATGAAACCATATTTTTTCCTTAAAACCTTAGAAATACACCTCCAATATTTCGAAATCTACTGTATAATGGAACAATATTTTTACCGCGGGGAAAAACATGAATCATATTATTGCCACGGGAATTTACCAGGTCTTCTCACATTATCCAAGGGAAAAGTTTGAAAAAATTTATTCCTTCGTATTACTATTTATGAAGCTTAGAAGTTGTCCATAACCAGGCTTATATTAACATCCACAAAACTTCTTATTATTGTAAGCGAAAGTAATCCTGTGTATGGAAATTTGTTTCCTATTCATAAAATGTATAGTAATCGATCTCTATCTTGTTTAGGCTGATTATAGAAATTTCTTGATCTAATAAGAAGATCAAAACACATCGGAAACCTTATATAATTCATCGTTACCCTAAATCAAAAGATACTCCTACTGTAACAATCCTAGGTGATGAGGGGTATCAAAGGTACTTCCGCGAAAAGTGTTAGTCTCCAAATCTTATATAATCACTTTTAATGGTCTCAAGAAGCTGCTTGGATAACTCGTACCAATCAACTTTTTCTTTGTTATCCAACCGATAAAAATATTGTTTTAACCAAATAGCAAAACTATCAATTCGTTCCTTGTCGTCTTGTAAATGATAATAATAGTAAATAACATCCAGTACTTCACGACTATTGACCGTCAGATTAAACAATGCTTGTGTCTCCAAATTCATCCAAACAACCCCTTATATAAAGACAATGTAAGAACCAGTCTCTAATAGACAATTGAAAAGTGTTTACCGTTAGAATATTGTTCCAAGATGGAAAAGTAAATGAGTCCGTTTATAAGGAATCGATCTGTAACCCTAAGTATAAATCACTTTTAACTTTATTGAAAATAATGGAAACCTCGAGTGAGCTCCTTAGCGGATTAAGGCTTCGCCTAAGTGCAATAGTCGCTCATAAAGTTTTAGACCTCGACAGCAACAAGATGCAGTTGTTCATCCGCAACGCTAAAGGTAGTAAAGACCGATAGGCTCTGCTTTCACAAACTAATCTCATATTCTCAGAATTTACTGGAAGGCTTATCGCCCTAAAGATAGCTTTTTTACAGCAGAAATCGTATTGGTACTCCTATGAGAGGACCAGAGCCATTCAAAATCTCTTTCAATGAGACTGAAGAATGTGGTGAAAACAAGAAAGCTTTTAACAAATTGTTGTTTATAGTTTTATAGAAATTTAACAATTCGTATGATGGGGGTATAGCTCCCCTCGCCTTGACTGAGATGATGAGGCTAAAAAACACATTCTTTGATACAATTTAACGATACATCTTTCGATTATAGTCAAAGGGGTGCATTTGCTTAATGGGGGCTGCAGCAACTTCTTGGTACAATCTACAAAAAGGATTTCATTAACGATTATAGAATACTCTAGCTACCAGATACCGAGATGAGATTCGCCAGATATTCCAGTCTCCGAAAGGATTGAAGGTAGCCGTGAGCCTAGAGAGAAAAGTAACAAGAGTTGATCACTATCCACTAATAAAAAGGTTAAAAGTAGCCATCTACTGCAGGGTCAGCACCTCCCACGAAGATCAAGCCCACAGCCTTGCGAACCAAACTTCCTATTTTAGAGATCTGGTTGATAGTCATTTGGATTGGGAACTTGTGGGCATTTATGCTGACGTGTGTTCTGGAAAGAACACCTCCGGACGTCCAGAGTTCCAAAGAATGCTGGAAGAATGCCGCAATCATAAAATTGAGATGATAATAACAAAATCAATCAGCCGCTTTGGCAGGAACACAGTAGAAACCATTGATGCGATAAATGAGCTACGATCCCTTTTAGTCGACGTATACTTTGAAAACGATAATATTCACTCTAAGGGATCTAAGAATGATTTTATTGTATCCATTCTAGAAGCCTATGCACAAGCCGAAAGCCAGGCTCGGAGCGAGAACATAAAATGGGGTATCGCCAAAGGTTTTAAGGACGGAAGCTCGAAACTGTATAACAGAAGGTGTTTCGGTTACCGTCATGATCAGGAAGGCGAACTGATCATCGACGAGAAAGAAGCTCTAATCGTTCAAAATATCTTCGATAAGTACTTAAACGGATACAGTGTAATTGCTACTATCCGTGAACTTGAGACTCTAAGGATAAAATCGCCTACCGGCAAAGATCGTTGGAGCAAAAGAGCAATAGAAAATATGCTAATCAATGAGAAATACATAGGCAATGTCTTAGTTGGTAAAACGTATTCTAACGACTTTCCGAACAATAAACGCTTGGCGGACAAAAATGAAAGCGATAAATATTTGGCCGAAGACTGCCATCCCGCTATTATTTCGAAGGAGAAGTTTGATCGCATTCAAGCTGAAAAGGCACGTCGAAGCAATATGGAAACCGATGGTGTTAAACGCAAAAGCACTCACTATAGTATGAAAAGGGTCAACTATCCGGAATAAATTAAACCGAAATTTCGCATAGAAAAACCTTTTTATTTACTGCTTTCTTTTATATGCCGTAGTGAAAGTACGCAGTTGTTAGTTACAAAGACCAGAATACTTTTGCAGACCATGCTTTGTACAATACAAATATAAATCTCCACCCTTTTTCATCATTGGAATACGGGCTTCTGCACTCTGTTCAGGATACAAGCGGATGAGAAGTACTCTATCGTAAAGCACATACGCCACAAAAGTGATATAGTGGTCTTTCGTCATAATATGACGAATAGAAACATAGTAGTCCATGTCCATTTCTTCCACTGTAATTTCATGTTCTATTGTGTAGGGCACGGGCTTTAGCTGCCGTAGTTTTCGCCCACAGCATGTAATGGAGGCGTTCCCAGTGCTTGTCAGAATGTTTCCGCAGGCGGGGCATACATAAAATTGAGTATTATAAATCTTTCCCACATCAGGCAGGTTGGGATCAAGTTTACCCTCCAGCATATTTTGAATATCTGCCCCTAGTACTTCTGAAAGCTCAGACCATAGCGTAACATCGGGACAACCCAAACCGCACTCCCATTTGGATATGGTCTTATTGCTGATATTCAGTAAATCTGCAACCTGTTGCTGTGTCAGGCCCTTTTCTTTTCGCAGATGAAAAATCAAACGCCCAACCTTGGCGCAATCCACATTAATCACCTCCAGTTGTTACGAGATTATCTATACTATAGATATTTTGCAATAACTTGAACCAGCCGTATCGGAAGCTGCCGTAAATCGGTGATATCTAAAAAGTGTTCTTGTCCGTAAATATCACAAATGGTCTCTTTATCCTGCCCTATGGCAGCAGCTAGAAACAATATCCCTTTGCGCTTATATTCCTGTATTACTTCTTTCATATCAGTTATGGCTTTCTCACCGGTATAGTTTGGCATAGCTTTTGGCTGACCGTCGCTGATGCTGATGAGCAGCTTTGTCTTTTGCGGAGCTTTCATTAGTTTTTCTGCCAGGATTCGCAGCGCCATGCCATCCCGGTTGTTGCTGTGTCCTTGTATCGCCATAAGGCAATACTTGTCGTTCAGGGCTGGATTTTCGTAATCGATATAGGAGTAAAGCGACATCTGCTCCAGAGATGAGCGGTCTGCAGTATCCCCGTAAATTAACATTGGTATTTTGCAGCTTTCACAAAATTCATAAACAGCAACAGCAGCCTGCTTTGCAGCATCCAACCGCCCAAAGGCGCTCATAGAGGCCGATTCGTCAATTCGTAATGCCACCGCAAGAGAAAGTTCTTCATCCGGCGGACATTTCTGGGAATAGTAGTGAAAATCAGGAGAAGCTAGCTTTTCTGCATGGAATTTCGTCCCGTAAAGACGAGATTTCGCTAACTCCGTGGATACTTCGTGTTCCAAAAGCGGAAGGATTTTTCGTATCAACTCCCGGACTATTGGCATTAGCGTCGATGCAATCTGTTGATATTCACGGTGATGGGCGATCGTTGCTTCCGGTCTGTGAACAATTAGATTGACTTTCTCATGGGAAGAACCCTTAACTATTTCCCGCGCTTGACGATTCAGATGTTTGCGAAAATCTCTCCTTTGCTGCTCCAATTCCAGATTGTTTTTTTGTTGCAACTCGTGATATATAGGGTCTCCGTCCTCGCCGTGGTCTGAGCTTTGCGTATCGGCTGCGTTTTCCGCGTCATCATTTGAATAACCTTCGTTGTCAGCTGACTTTCGCAGGGCTACCGCCAAGATGTCATCCGCAATAGTGTTAAAAAACTCTGTTTCCATAGTTCCTTCTGTATGGATTTCCATAACCTGGCCGTTGGTTTTGATTTGCCGTTCCGATATCTCTTCCAGTTCTGACAACACTCCATGCTTTGATAAGGCTTGTTCCAGAATAACGATTTCATCGGGGTCGGTAGTGATTTTATAAATTACCTTGTGATATAGTGCATTCACCGTCTCTGAGCCCTGAAGTACAGCGTCCACCCAGAAAAAATAGGAACGCATACCTGCAACACTCTTGATGGCGTTTGCCTTGGCGGTTTGATCCAATAAAACAATAACACGGGCAAAGGTCAACAGCAATTCTTCATCAGTACAGCCGGTTTTAGCCGCCGCTCTTGTCGACATAACTTCGATGGGGGGTAAATCCATCTTTTCACTGTGCTGCACACGGTCACGCAGGGCCTCGTTCAACGGGCGGCAGCCATTGTAGCCCCGATTTGTAGTAATAACAGCGATAAAATCAGGATGACGATGCAAAATCCGAGTAGGCAGATTGATGCTGCCGTCCGCCTCCAACGCCGAGTTCAGTGCCATCAGTACCGCTGCGTCACGAATTACTGTAGGCTCCTGAATTTCCAGCAACCAGCCGTTTTCATAAGCTCGCACAATTTCTGAGGGATAATATTTGTAAGTTACGCCTTTAGTATTGTTTTCATCCTCCGGCAGCACAGGCAGGATAGAACCTAATACGTCGGATTTATCCATATCCGCAAAACAGGTCACCTTCGTATAGGGAAGTCCAAAGTCAGCGGAGAGGGCTTTGGCAAGCTGTGTCTTACCGGAACCGGCATCTCCTTCTAAAAGGATATTTGTGATTTTCATTTCACCGCGTGTCCAATTGCGCTTTACTTCTGAACATATACGGCGTTCAGCGTCACTTTCAATGTGGGTGACAGGCTTTTGCCAAACAAGGGATCTTTCTACTTCCGTCAACTGTCTTTTAGGGGACAGAAGCCATTGATTTTCCATTTTAATAATACTCCATTTCCTCAAATATACGAGACAGCACGCGCAGCCGTTCGCCGGTCAGCTCTCCTAAATTGCTTAACGCTTCTGAGAACTTTTGAATATCTTCGTTGATATTCGGATTCTCAGTACACACAGCGATTGGCATTACGCTGCCCTGCACGCCAATCCGTTCCACTATCGGCTTCTCCGGGTCGTATAACAGCGGCAGCCTATAGGCCTCACGAAAATACAGCAAGGTGCGGCTTAGAAAAATCATCAGATCAATCGCCTGATGTATGGGAAGCTCAGCACTGAGTTCTAATTCGCCGTTCGCTTCTTGTTTCCAGATTTGCACTGCAATTTGCATATTCTTGTTGATTTCCAAAGTTGGTGCGCCCAGTGTCAGACGTTTGATATCTGACTTATAGGCATTTCTCCCATCGATGCGGTCATACTGATCAGCAATCATTACAATATCTTTGCTCATTTCCAGATCCTCCTTGCTTGTTTGTCCTGTGCCAGACACTGCTCACGCAACGCTTCCAGTTCGGCGGTGTGATCGTCGGCAGGGTTTTCATATTTAAGGACTTTCATTACGGAAAGCTCAAAGCCTCTCATGCCGTAATGATTCCAAAGTTCTAGGAGCCTTTTATTAGGATGATAGTTTCCATCAAGTTTGGCGCTGGTACTATTAAAGTCGGCCTTCGTATCTTTGGAAATACCCAAGAAAGACTCATTAGTTGCTATGCAACGGTAAGAAATCACGCCCATTTCGGGTCGTCTGTTTTTATATTCCTCAAGAAGTTGCTTTTTTCTTTTCATATCCATTTTGTTCACCTCGGCTTTATTGTATAAGTTGCATATAATGAAAACAATCCACGCCCCGTAGAGTCTACACTCTAATTAAACTAGATATAATAAAGAAACCTATGTCATTTATTTGTGGATCCCATTACAATTTTGTATTTTGCTTTTTTTCATCTTCTTTTTTTTACTTTACCTACTCATCTTAAGTATTTAGCCTACTTATCTATACTTGCTAACCTTTTTATTCCGTCCCTATGATCGGCAGAATATCCTCTAAATTAGCTATATTTTCCGCTCTTCAGAATTTAAGTACTTGATTCTCAGCTTTACACTTTTTAAACGTTTCCTCATACCTTTTAACGATTCCTATACTTTTTAACGAAAGGTAGTAATCGTTAAAAAGTAGGGTGCATCATTAAACAATTTGGTTTAAAAACAAAGAAAGCACCGCCCTAAACGATGCTTTACTTTGCCCTAAATAGCCGAAAAGCCCAGCATTGCTGGACTTTTTATGTTCATTAATGTGACTTAACTCATTTCTTTTCCGGCTGCGTAACGATATCTTTTCCGTCAAAGGCCCGTTTACTGACCTTTGAGTTTAGTAGATTCTTTACTTTTGGAACCATAACTTTTCCTTTAACACAAAAAGGAAGCATAACATTTCTTATAGCGATTTCTCTTTCATTGTTAAAAAGCGATGGTTCTACTTGTTTGTCTAAGCTTTTTCGCCGGGACCGTGTCCGAAAAATCACTAGCCTTGCATGAAATATATAATGATTTGTCAAGTGCAGTCTTACAGTGATATGTCATGAAAACTGCCTAATAACAGCTGAAATATGCTAAAAATCCTGTTTTTTGGTATAAAAAAGCCTTATAATTAGAGATGGAGTAGTTCTTGTCCAAATCTAAGTATAAGGAAAAACAAAAATGCAGGACAAGAATACCACGGAATCCACTTTTTTTCAATTGTTAGGACCCATTTTATCTCAGGATCTTTGGCGAAAAATTAGCCGAAACGTTGAGTTCGTCGATAAGTATGTTAAGAAGTTAAAAACCGTTCAGCTCGTCCAACTGGTGATCAATGCAGAAATACAAGAATATACAAGTCTGGACGAGATCAGCAACAGTTTAAACAAAGATGCGTTTGCCAAAGCCATCCACTTGGACTCCATTAGTACTTCTCAGATTTCTCGTCGATTCAGAGACATGTCAACCAATGTCGCAGATATTATTCATAAAAGCATTGTACAAACGTTAGGCGTAGAACAGGGTTTCAAGACTTTACGTCAATCATTAGGTCGCATCTACTTAATTGATGCTTCGACCATCAGTCTTTGTCTTTCCCAATACTTATGGGCAGACTTTAGAGAGACGAAAGGTGGGGTGAAACTCCACCAACGAATTCGATTTGATGGCGATCCTATACCGGATGAAGCCACGATTACAGTCGCTCGTAAATCCGACAAAAGTCAACTGGAATTCCTGGTTGTTGAGGATGAGGATGCCTTAAATGTTTTTGATCGGGGCTATTTAGAGTATAAGCAGTTTGATCGTTATTGCAGGGACGGCATTCGTTTTGTCACTCGCTTAAAAAATAACGCCTGTGTTGAAGTTCTACAAGAACTTGAGGTTGACGAAGAGAGCATCATAGAAGAAGACCTCATCGTACGTCTCGGTAAAAGGAAAAAACGAATGGAATCCGACTTAAGGCTTGTGGTCACGAAGGATACCGAAGGTAAAGCCATCATGATTTTAACCAACGATTTTAACATAACGGCTGAAGAGATCGGCGATATCTATCGCTACAGGTGGCAAATAGAACTTTTCTTCAAATGGATCAAGCAACATTTGACGATTAAGCATCTGTTTGGTAAGAGTAAAGCTGCAGTTGTGAACCAATTGGTTATCGCCTTAATTACCTATTGTTTGATGATGTTGGTCAAGTATCGATCGGCCTACCAAGGTCCTTTGCTTGATATTCAACGACTCTTAATTACGTGTTTATACGAGCCCTTCACCACCTTCGTGCAAAAACTTCACAGGAAAGGTTACCCAACGAAGGGACGCCAGCGTCAGGATCCTGAACGGATCTACTTAGAAACGTTGAATCAAGTACTTTCTGGAGAGTTGGATGACCTTTTCTTTAGCATCGAGATTTTCTAAATGCCAAAACAAATAAATGTAAAAATGTGGATAAGAACTACCTCTTAGGTGGTGGTCAACTTTCTCAGGGAAAGAAAAAACTATTGGATGTATGTACCAAATAAGGATGTTATAAGAAACATAAAGTCTTCCTGATTTCCACTTGACAAGGGCAGATTATTTTAATGCAACCCTAGTGCCGAAAAATAAGATTATGACAATAGCATCAGCTCTAAAGGCTGAAGTCCATTATATATCGAGCTATTATATTTCCATGAATCATCCGAAGTAGCCATTTCCCAGTGCAATAAAATTAAACTCAATAAATCCATATTTGGTAAATCGGAGCTTATTGTTTAATCACTTAAAATGTCAAAATATCTTAATAAGCAATCTTCAAGTAAAACGGTAAGTTTTTTAATTAAGGTACTTTCATCATTAGATAATAAATCTTTAATACTTAAACATATACTTCTAAACATTCCCCCAATATATATAAAAAAATATACAAAGATACTCACAGTAATCATTAAAGCAAATGCTGATAACTGGTCAATAGCATACTTATATATAATTGTAACGAATTGAACCCATACTGGCAGTAAGGCGCAACAAAAGATGGTATCTTACGTCGCTCAGATTCTTTAATTAACAAATCAATAAGTAACTTGAGCTTCTTTTCTGTAAATAGTTGATTCTGAATCAAATATTTTCTAAGCTTCTCAGCTCGCATTTTATCAAAGGATTCACCTCTCCATATATTTCCTATAACCTCAATATTGTGCTCTGATCTAAGAACTTGTTTAGCATTATAGTTAAAAACCCTAAACATATAGACCCCTGTCATTAAGGTAATAAGAAGAATGAAAAATGCTTGAGTTATATACAATTTTAAAGCTATTGATAGACAGAATATCATAATAGCTACAAAAGTTAGAATCCATGCGATTATAAAGAACCAATATTTCCACTTAAAATGTTGAAAAACTAAACTATAAGTTGTGAGGTTTACCTTATAATATTCGAATACGCTATCAACCAAAAAACGGCTCTCCTCTCTATTTAAGTCTACAGATTGACTTATATATTCAGTACAAATAATTTTTTGACGCCCATAACAAAGGTTATGACCATTATCAGAAGCCCCCTCATCCTATAACCTAACGTTCAGCAGTTCCCGCAGCCTCATACTGCATTTATCTATTCTAAGTTGCGGGAACTGCGTGTTGTCGAAGGACCGTGGCTAAATAGTATTACTTGAAAAATGGTTTTTCAGTACTCTATTTAGGTTATCGTTTTTTGCTTCCTTTGCCTTCTCAGATATTTGTTTAGCGTCAAAAAATCTAATTTCATACTTTTTTGTTGATTCTGTAGCCTTTCTCAGCTTGTCCGTTGCAGATTCATCAAATCCTCCTGTTGACCATAATTCAAATACCATCTTTTTATGGACATATTCATCCTGACTCAATGCCCACTTCCTAATCGTAGGTATGTTATCACTTAACCATTTGGTTACATAATCTTCAAGAAGTGGATAATTATAACCCTTGCACTCTATGAACCTTACTTCATTCGGGTACTTGACATATACGTCAATTTCTTTACTTTTACCACTTTCGTGTTCTCTAATCAACTTGTTAATTTCTATATAGGGAGCAAGTTGAGAATAGTAATATCCGACAGCTAGTTCGAAGACATCTCCTTTAAGATTACACGCTTTTCCCTCTAACTTTGTTAGAGCATCAAGAAATTCAAAATATTGGTCAGGATTTTTTGTCATAATTGCTGAAGCATTCTCTACTATGGCTACAAGAGATCTGAGTGTTTCCAGATAGTTCTTGCCAAATAACTTATCTATAAAACCCAATATTACTCCAGCAGATTTAAGTCTTGAAAAGGCCTTCTCTTCCAGACCTTCGGTTATCAGCACTGGTATAAAGAGGGAGTGCCTTTTACTTTGGCTAATCACGTTTACCTTTGCAAGAAAATATTCAATATCCTCTTCCAAAAGTTGTTTTCCTAAAATTACGTCTGCCACAACGAAACCAGGTGTTTTGCCTTTTTGTAATCCTTTAACATAAGAAGGTGCTGTAAAACTCCACTGGAATTTATGAAATTCTGGTATTTGTTCAAGCAACTTACCTGAATTATAAGACACTAGATTAATCTTGCGTGCCCAGTCATAAAAATCATTCATAATTGTTTTCTTTGCTAAGTCTAATGCTTTAAACCGTGTATAGCTCTGAGGAATATCTAGAAACGGATTCATTTGTAATAAGCCATCACCATTGTCAATTAATAAATTTATATATATGAGATCTTTAATTATTGAGTCAGCTGGTTTATGTCCCTTCAGTGGTTGTATTGGAGAACTTGAGTAGGTTGCTACTTCTCTTGAACTAATAAACCCATTATTATTAATGATAGCATTTATAAAATAGTAGTAAGCCTTCGAATTAAGCTTTATATTTTTTAACAGTTTTTCAAAAAACTCATTCTTTGTAAAGTGTGCATCAAGATATAAAAACTTCTGGTTGTTGTCGAAGGTAATATTCTTTAATTTTCTGATTGGTGTAGATGCCCGAGAGATTTCTTTTCGCGCTGCTTCTCTGGATATTGAGAATTTGTTCACTAATTCAGTAGCCAAAACTCCAGACATTAAAGGCCCTCTATTTTCAAGAATTGTGCTTATTCGAGACATCAATCTCACCCTCCAATAAAAGCATGTCACACCTCACTATTTATAATACAAAACTTATAGCAAAAGGTTTTTTTATTTATTTATTTGAAGCCGCTTGTACCAAGGACTTTCAGTCTTACAAATTTTCCTTCTGTCACGCCACTTATTTACAGTCTTTCGCATAACGTGTCGGGTGTTCCTGTAGCGCTATACTACATTCATATTGGCAAAGTACGCGAACACCTTAATCTATGATTATTTAACGCTTAGGTCAATGGGATACTAAAGTAAGGGCCCTTCAAACAATACGTTCATTCTCATCCATTTCGGATTCAATTTCTTCATGAATCATTCTTTTCCTTTGAAATTGTTTCTCAATATAGTAAGTCAAATTCTTCACTGACTTCAATCCAGAATGTCCCGACATGTATCTTATTCAAAGCTTCAGATGAAGTAAACTTTGTTATAACTCAATGAAAATCCCCAGTTCTTTTTCTTTGGTAAGTAAACCTTCAGAATCCCATAATTCTAATTGGTATAAGCTTTTATAACTTGAATTAATGAATGATTTTAATTTTTCAAATGTATCAAAAATTTTACTTTTTACCTTACTTAAATCCTTTTCAGTAACAATTGTAAAAAGTAACGGTACATCATTTAATGTGGAACAAATATCCAGAAGTACGCGAATATCCGCTAGGTCTTTTGAGTATTCGTAATCAGTTTCACCGAGCCAGTTATTTTCATGTACCGCTATAAAATGTACTTTTTCGTTTATTCCCTTAGGAGATAACTTTTTCGATAAATCTAGTTCAAAATTTTTTTCTTTTTTACTGTATAAATGAAAACTTCCCTGTGAACTAGGAATACTAAAAATTCTATCCTTTGAAATGATAGTGTTAGTTAAGTAGCTCTTCTCCAAACTTAATAGTTTTGTTACTCTTTCAGTTCTTACTTTTACAGAACCTAAATAAGGTTGGGATGATTTCTCTATTCCAAGAGATTTACGCTCTTCATTTTGAAAATCACCTTTTATTATGGACTCAAGTTCTTTCTTGAGGTTCATATTTTCTTCTTCTAATTCACGAGTGTTTTTTTGCATTATGCTTGGCAATCTATCAAGCACTGGGCTATCGGAGCGATCTGGTGCAGTATATATTTCGTCCAAATATCTTTTAAATTTATCTTCAAACAATTTCGCCCCCTTTAAACTTATGTCATATATTATAGTTCTATATTCTCTTAAGTCGGACGGAATATCATCAAGTAACTGTGATATAAGTATTGTTCTGGTACTTAAAGAATGACGAATACCAAGTTCATAAAACACATTTGGGTTTTTCCCAGTAAGATCAGCAATAACAATAAAAGATTCCAATATCTTTTCAAGAATATCTTTTACAAAAGAACCAGAATGTTCAATATCATCCGCACGTATTACCTTCAATTTATATCCGGAGTTTTTAATTGCTGGAGTAATAATATAGTCAAGAACCTCTTTAAATAGCTCATATGTTTCTGTCCCATCTTTCCCTATCGGTGAAATAACGAAACAAATCTTTTCAGTAGCATTCTCCGTTATTCCTTTATTAATTTTTCTTACCAACTTGTATCTACTCCTTCTCTTTTTGGGTCCTATAACTAAGATTATGACAATAGCATTCATTATAGAGTTTTTGGAATGTCTCACCAGTTTGGACTAACAGCGTTCTTTATCCCACACATACCAGGAACCGCATTGCTTACACACCAGAATATATAACTTATCAAACATTCCGTCATTCCAATCAGCTTCTTTCATAGCTTTCTCAGTATCTCCATCAAAAAAGTAGTTTAAGTAGTCCTGATCAAAATGTATTGCTATAAGCTCATCGTTTTTATCAAATTCACACTTCCACACACAATACCAATAAGCATCCCAAAGGCCTTTACTCCTACATTCACAAGTAACTACAGCAGGAATTTCCTCATCATAAATTTCAACAAATCGGTGAAGATTTTTTATTACAAAGTCGTAACAATGATTTTTGTAAAATCTATCATTTGGATCGTTACTAAAAGCATTATAACTGTCCTCTTTTACTAAATTTCTAATATTAAACATATGCAGCATTCTTGGTTCTATTTTATAGTTATTAGTATAAGTGAAAATTAGATCAGGTACAGAGTATATACCCCTATATTCGTTATATCCCCTCTGATGGTTATTTATTAAAACCCAATAATGGTACGGAATTTTTAGATCAATAAATTGTGCAATATCTTGAAGGAATGAATCTTTTATATTAAATTTTTCTTTTAGATCAGGCTTAGTTTGTAAAAAAGTTTTAGCAAGAATGATTCGATCTAATTTATTAATAGAATCAACACTCAGCACAAAGGGATAGTTCGAGTTGATATATTTAACTACAAATCGCCCTATCGCAATTTTTAAGGACTTTACAAAAGCCCTGTTGTTATTGAGAAGATAACTAAATAATAGCAGGTTACCAGATTTTTTATTTTCACTCATTTATACATAACTTCCTTACTCGGTGTTTTATTGTTTACCATTTACAAGTTATCAGCAGAGGAAAAGGTTGCAATAGCGACCCCTTTAGTAAGAAATCTTGGGTCCGATAATGGACATTACATTCACTTATTCAAAAACCAATTTCCCCGTTTTGGCCAAAATTGACCGTGAGCGACGATTTAGGTGTTTCGATTTCTGCTTTTTTGCATGCTAGAAGCGTGTTTTATACTAAATGCTAAAGTCCGTTTTTCTTTCGTTTTCGTCTATTTACTAATGTTGCTTTTTTTGACAACTAAATATTTTATTACATAATTTTCGAGCTACAATTATAGACCAGGTTACAAAGCCGTCTCTACAATCCTCGAAAGGAAGCGTAGCATTTTACATACGTCATGAGTTACCGATGTCTTAAATTACTCTATTCAAGATTCTACAAATTTCCTGAATATTCCTGCCAAAAGTACGGTATCAGGGAAAAATAAAACCAGAACATTTCATAAAAAACGTTCTGGAGCTGTATGGGATAGTCGACAATTGCCAATGTGATGCTTTTAGTTTTAAACTTGCATTTATCTTTACTAGGAGTGTGTCTGGAAAAATGTCCTGTTTGAACGAGCGTTTATTTAGCCGATCGCGTAGTTTATGATGTGCTCAGTTTCTGGTGGCTTTGCTATTTGACTCCAATTCCCTTCGCCAAGATATCCCCCAGTTTGTAACCATTGGAACCACGTTTCTTCCTCGCTTAAACTGTGGATTCCTTTTTCGATCTTCTCTACTACGATGTAGTTATATATGCCTTCATTTAGATTACATCTGTTTTCGCAAACAGCAAGTAAGGCTTCTTCCTTTGTTGGATAATACCCAAAACATCTAGTATCGTTTGATTCTTCAAGGCTTGTTAGAGCAGTTATAAAATACATGGTCATTCTCCTTTCGTGATGAAAATGTTAAACTACCCGATGGTATTTTGAAGATACTTTGCGTTTAGATTTTAGTACATCAAAATAAATGAGTGTTGGGTTGAGCGTATCTCCGAACAGACTATCTAAGTTAGTAAAATAATTTCTAGTAAAAAACTGGCTATGTACAACTAATCGAAAATCAACCCTCAGGGCTATATTCTTGACTGTACTCTGGTTTAATTATGTTTTCAACTATTCTTTCGATATTCTATCCACCAAGGTGCATCGTCGTAGAATTTATCCACAGCATCCAGATAACCCCTATCTCTTCATGTGAATTGGGTTAAGGCAACTGATTCACTGTGCTAAATGTATACTTCAGTAGATCTTTGAGCTTCTGAATATCAGTTGCGTTTGAATCCACAATTTCGGATGTACCTAAATATAATTATTAGTCCATAGTTTGCAAAATAAATTAATTTCTAAAAATCAAGTTTAAGTCCCAATGATAAAACGGCTTTCTCCCAAGCTGCATAATTAGATTTTTTTCTGAAAAGCCAGCCATTTCCCATTTCTCCACAAACTGCATTACGATTTGGATATTTTCCCTTGTGATATATTCTAATAACTGTTCTCTCAATTTCTTCTTGTACTTCAAGTTCTTTTAACTGGCTTTTTCTTCTACTTAATTCTCTTCGTTTTGCTGCAATGTCACGAACCTTTTCAGGGAAATGATAGCGAAGGGTCCTTTGGTCTATTGAAACCTGTCTCGCAATTTCATTAATTGACGGTGTAAAGCTATCCAAGATAGCAGAGTTTAGGCTATGTTCACATAACTCGCGATCAATAGCCCTGTTTATATATGAGCGTTTCTTCACCGGTTGCCTTAATAAAGTTATTTCGGTGCTATCTAACAGTAATTGGTCTGTAGCTATTTGTTTTATTGTTAAGCCGATACAATAGCCTAGACCTAACAACAAATTCAGATTAGGCCGTACATCGCGGGTTATCCATTTATAGAGTGTCGAACGTTTCAAATCAACTATTTGTGCAAATTTTCTTAAACCATTACCGGAATAATGATTCATTATTCTTTTTAGATTATTAGTTATAAGATATTTATCGCTGATTTGTAATATTTTTGGAGATTCGGAAATGAGCTCAGCAATATTATCATATACCCACCAATGCCATTGACCTTTTTCAATATTTAAGTTTTTTGGGTAACTATTAGTATTTCCTAACCAGCAACGACATCTTGAACAATATCCTGGTATTGAGCTTGGAGTTAATAAATGCATCTCTTGTCCACAATCTGGGCATTTTGTTTGCAATGGATACCTATGCTTTTTACAGAACTCTACAATTGAAAAGTTCCATATTAGAGGCTCGTAGATGATTCCCCCTTCTGATCTAAACTGTTCTAAACAATGTGGACACCATGCGCGGAAATTTCGAAAAATCCTACTATTACCGAAGCGATCACCAATGTTGAAATTTAGGGATATCAAATCATTGTTACCCGTTAATTCCTCAAGAACTTGAATCAACTCTCTCGAGAGCATGGAGGCAGAATATAGTCGTCTAACTCCGGTATAGAAATTTGATCTTCCTCCAATTAAGTTCAGTTTTAAACGAGGAATTATTTCATATTGCACTAGAGTTCCTACAGTAACCCGATGAGCCATAGCAAGCCGCATGATGTAACTAGGTAAACTCTCACTCAATGAACTAAATATCGCCACCGGTTTCAGTGAATATAATCGGCTAACGTCTTTGCTTACAAGCCGAGAATATTCTTTTTCTTTAATTTTCATTTATGTTAATGCCCCCGTACTTTGCGTTATGAAAATTCAGCCTTAATATTTATAATTTAATTGCTAGCCAACATTTAATTGCAAGGAAGGACTTAGGAATTATGTCGGCGTATACATCCAAGATTTATAACCATAGAACCACTTTATAAGTTTATGGCAAAATAAATATTAACCTCACCCTACCGCATCTCTCTTAGGATTCCGGATACCCGGCAAGGTGCGTTTCTTAGCTTTTGGAGTGAGTTTCTTTGTCGCTTCTTTGTTCTCCTTATTAATACCGAGTGCAGTATCAATATCACCATCAGACTGTATTATTGCCATCTTTCTCTCTCCATCAGTAATACTCTTAAGCATCCCCATACTACGGTGTCCAGAAATTCTAGTCTCGTCCAAATGTTTCTTAGTTAATGTGACGGTCTGTTCCTGTAACGCCAAATCATACGCGCTATTAAGCCAGTCTTTTAGAGACCCCGCACACCCTAATGTATATTTATAAAAATACATAAAATCATGTTTCACTAAGGCCTCAGCTGTTTTCTCCAGTGGCATGTGACGTAATAACTGTATTATGGTATTTCCGAACATTTCTACCTGACTCTTAGTATCATGACGGTATCGAGGAAATTCCACTATACTTGTTCTCCGGTTAACCTGATCAGTCAAAGATTTATCTAAATCCTCCAAAAATGTGGTTAGTTCATATGTCCCCACCAGAACGATAGGGGTTTGGCTCTTGTTAGCTAAAGACTTTATTACATCTACTTCCCAGTTTGCTTTTTTACCGCTCGATACCCTTAACAAGTGGTGAGCCTCATTAATAATTAGGGCCGAACTTTGCCTATACTGGAGAACATCTTCAAGTACCTCCCGCATATCACCTTTCTTGATCCTAGATAGAACAACCCGTTCCCCCTCAGTATTTATAACTTCATTGAAATTTGCGTCTGAAATAGGCTCTTTCATTGACCTTAAAGCACTACTCCACAATTTCGGAAAATTGAAGTTTCCCGAATCCGGGGCCGACGCTTCGACATTTACAACAGGTATACATCCTTTATTGCTAAGAAGCTTCGGTTTTGCTAGTTCAATCAGTCTTGTGGTCACTTTGTTTACAAGCTCTTTTTTCCCAACACCTGTCGGCCCGCACACAAAAACAATTCTTTCAGATCTAATACTTCCGATCTTGGAAACTGTGTCCTTAACAGCTTGTTTTAGAAATGGGTGGGGAATGATGTAATTACTAAAGTAGTCACGACGCTCTAGTACAGACTTATTTAACAATTCTACTGGAAACCCTAGGTTTTCAACACCATCTCCCATACGGACACTTCCTTGCCAAATCATTACGTCTCGCTGTCATAACTTCTCCAGTTACGGCAGACATCTAAACAACCAGCTATAAGTGGAGTATAATTATTAGCTTTAAACTCTTCGTAAAAGTTTAAGTTAATAATCGTTTAAATCGAACTCTGTTCAACGTCTGCTTGTTCTTGCTTAATATACATGGCCGTTTCTATCATCACTGCATCCACCTATCTTTGCCATCTTTCTCTCTCCATCAGTAATACTCTTAAGCATCCCCATACTACGGTGTCCAGAAATCCTAGTCTCCTCCAAATGTTTTTTAGTCAATGTTACGGCTTGATCCTGTAACGCTAAATCATATGCGCTATTAAGCCAGCCTTTAAGCGACCCTACACATCCCAATGTATACTTATAAAAGTACATAAAATCATGTTTCACTAAGGCCACCGCTGTTTTCTCCAGTGGCATGTGACGTAAAAACTGTATAATGATATTCCCGAATGTTTCTATCTGACTTTTAACCTCGTGGCTGTAGCGAGGAAATTCTACTATACTTACCTGGTCTGTGAAAGATTTATCTAAATCCTCCAAAAATGTCGTCAGTTCATATGTACCCACTAGAACTATAGAGGTTTGGCTATTGTTAGCTAAAGACTTTATTACTTCCCAGTTTGCATCATTCTCGTTCGTTACCCGTAACAAGTGATGTGCCTCATTAATAACCAGGGCTGAACTTTGCCTGTACCGGAGAGCATTTTCAAGTACCTCCCGCATATCACCTTTCTTGATCTTAGACAGAACCACCAGTTCCCCCTCAGGATTTATAGTAACCTCATTGATATATTTAACCTTTTTGTCAAGCATAGGCTCTTTCATTATCTTTAAGGCACTACTCCACAATTTTGGGAAATTGAAGTTTCTCGAATCCGGTGCCGACGCTTCGACATTCACAACAGGTATACAACCTTTATTGCTAAGAAGCTTCGGTTGAGCTAGTTCAATCAGTCTTGCCGTCACTTTGTTTACAAGTTCCTTTTTCCCAACCCCTGTCGGCCCGCATACAACAATAATTCTCCCAGATCTAATACTCACAACCTTGGAAACTATGGCATTCACAGCTTGTTTTAGAAATGGGTGGAGTACGATGTAATCACCAAAGTACTCACGACGTTCTAGTACCGACTTATCCAACAATTCCACTGGAAACCCTAGGTTTCCAACGCTATCACCCATTCGGACACTTCCTTAGCCACATCATTACGGCTCGCTTATGGCAGACACTTAAACCACCTGCCGTAAGCAGAGTATGATATTAGTCTTTAAACTCTGCTTCGAAGTTGAAGCTAATGTCTGTCAAATCGAATTCCGGTTCAAGGTCAACTTCTTCTTGGTTATATACATGTTGACTTCTATCATCAGTGCAATATCCACCGTTTATTACTGTTAATTGGGGTTGTAATTCTGAATCAGCAAGTTGTTGTGCGAGCAGTGCCTCTGAAGCCTCCGCCTTCAAAATGAAATCACCCAACTCCCTTGCTAAAATTTTGAACTTTTTAGAGCTATTTCCTTTCTGTTTGATAAGCTCCTCTGTAGCGATTCTTATTTCCAGCTCACTCCTGCCTTTGAAAATTGAATAATACTCGGAATAGCACTTTACCCAGTGTCCACGAACAAAGGTATAAACAATGCCCCCGTCCCAAGGATCATAACGTACTGGAACATCGCTTCCCGCAACATCCGGTTTTTTAAAATCCTCGCAATAATAATTAAGATAACGAACTTTAATACCCCGTTGGGGGTCAACTTTGGACGTTCCGCGCTTAATCGCGGGAAGCGTCATCATCAGAAAATCTTCATCATATGGAATGATTCTGAAAGGTCTCTTCCCAGCGAGTATCATTGCCCGTTCAAATAACTCACGGGGTGATTCACCAAGGGACGAGTGCTCTGAGGTGTCATAGAACTCGTAGAAATACTCTCTGCACAATTCGTAAAGTGCAGGCAGCGTCCAAACTGCATGACTAGAAGGATTCACCGACTTAGTGACTTGACGGACGTTTTTCATGATTTTACTGTTGCCCATCAAGTTGTGAAAAAGCTGCGTATTACTCGTTCCAAACATCCTTTCGCATATTGAACCGTTACGCGACTCGTGCGGAGGCCTAAGTTTGGGTGTAATATTATATCGAGCCAATAGCGATTGAAAGTATGTGCTTTTGAAATCGCGCCCGTTGTCAGTAACAATAATTTGCGGAAGTCTGTAAAACCTTCGGACGCACTCACGCATTACCATCATGTCAGAACGATATGATGGTGGGTCAAACGTAATATAAAAAGCCAGTATTCTTCTTGAAAAGGCGTCTACCATCAACGTCAACCAGAACTTCCCCATGTTGCCACCTGTCACGGAGTGCACAGTCTGCAAATCGACTTCGGTATGGTCAATATGCGCAATTTCGAATGGCCGTTCTCCATGCCGTGGGGTGGTCATGTCTATCTGCCAGTAAAAATCGTCAGCCTTATCGTAACCAACTCTGCTACCTAGAGTGTTATAAACCCGTTCTTTTCTAGGTCTTTGTCTTATTTTTTTACGGAATGTGGTAAAACTCGGAATAATATATCCTTTTTTTTCGCAAATCTCTTGAAGCTTTCCGTAGAGCACTTTTTGTTTCTGGTTTACAGGCGTTTCATTTTTTATTAGAAAATCATCAAAATCTTTTAGCATTTCCTGTGGGAGTCGTTCTGTCCTGTTTCCACGATTTTTCACCTGGGGTATAAGGCCAATGTATCCAGCACCGTATTCCTGTTCTGCTTGACGATATGAATTGCACCAATTACGGATTGTTCGTGGTGTTACTTCTATATCCGTAAACCCTGGTTTCTTTTCTCCTTCAAGTATTGGTAAGATCATTTGGTACCTCAAATTTGCTACTGCAAGATCCTTTTCGCTCACGTCATCGAATATAGACTTGATCAAGCATGTTTTAGGCTCTAAAATCTCACTCTCAACACCTCTTATCCGTTGTTCACAAACCAGATTAGTAAACGTTTTCCTAGACAATTCTGTAATATTGCCTTGTGAAACCAAAGAAATATTGTCATTTCCCAGATTAGCTATTGTCCAAGGACATCCATCCCAGAATACTTTGGAGCCGGGAGCGACTTCTAATAGATTCGTTTTTAATATTGCAATAGTTTTGGTTGAATTCATTAGTTTGTACGCTAAACTGGTTTGGTCATCGGCAAATACATGGGTACGCTCTGGCTCCGTTAGCAATTCATCCTCGAGGTCAACGTAAATTTCCCACCTGGCAATCATATAATAAACATCATCCGCCTTAACATTTGGAGCGTTAAGGAGATTTATTAAAAGAATTCCTGGTTCTCTCCGAACAGCTGCAAAAATCACCTCCGCCGCTTCCGACAATAGCTGAGCTTTTGTATCAAGCCAATAATCCTCCAAGAAGCAGATATTACGTTGAAGTTTCCAATTAATCTCTGCTGAGGACTTAACCCAGTAGTGAAGACCAAACACTTTTGCGTAATCTTCACCCGGCGGACAATACCACTTTCCGTCAATTAAGACATATCGGTTAGGTGACTGCTCAGAAAGCTTAATTAATTCTTCTTCTGTTTTCCACTCTTCCCACCCAGCTTCGTCTTTCTTTAGTACGAAATAGTCTGGAGTATGATAAAACCCAACCACTCTATCGTTACGCGAATTATAGGTCAACTTAATTGCAGGCGGTTGGTCATAGTATTCCAGCACATTAAGATCATGTTCTTTTAAATAAATTCCTGGGAACTCTACCTTATGACTCTCAAATTGAATGGATACTCCCATTTTTAAACTCGGGTATGCACCCACCACATTTTTTCTTCCACCTCCGACCCGCCGTGATGGTTCACTGGTTCTGATTCGGCTAATTAATGCAATTGCCTCTTCGGTAAGTTTTCGCCTTGTACACCACCGGTTAAAATCTAAATCATTGAGCACAATGTACGTCTCCTTTTTGGTTCACATTCCGTAGGAAGAATGAATTACTTTTTGGATTCTTGTTGTTGGTTCTCAAATAATTCGAGAACTTATCCTATAGGGGCTTTGTTCATAGTTATTTAGTCGTCCACTTTCTTTGTCATATTAAGATCTAGATGTATAGGCGCTTTTCATTTTGAATTTCTCCTTTTTGGTTAAATATGTTGTTTTGGGGTAATAGCATTTTAGGTCACCAAAAGCCTCATTTACTTTGATTCAAGTTAGTTAAAATGATAAATCAAGATCTATAGGTTATGAACAAGACTTTTAATCGGAGGAAAAGGTAAACAAATAGTATGTTTTCCGTTTACCAAAAAAAGCAAAACCGGCTAGATGTTTACCTAGCCGGCCTTTTAAACGTGCGCGTATATTTAGTTTCTTTCTCAGAAAGAAATTCAAAGGCACTTTATTCGCCCTCACTTACCAATAAGATACCTCAGTTTATAGTGTAATTAATAATAATAACTTTGTCAAATTAAACCAGTAATTATTGATTATTGTAGAATTCCCGTTTCTTTAGAGTATCATGCCATGTTGTCTGAACTGACTTTTCTCGCATTATCAACCTGGAGCCCAATATTTTCTCTACTCGTCGTCGACTAGGGTAGACCCCTTGGTTGAGTAAGTCTTCTGTCACATCTTTGACCTTTACACATGCCTCATTAATCCGTTTACTCCGGCATTCCTGCACATAAGCGGTATGTTTCTCGGACACAGCTTTACACAAGCTAGAACAATGTTTGTATAGTAATCGTTTATCACATAGCAAGCTCTTTGCTACCGCCCTAACTGACGGAGGTGGATTTACTTTACCTTCAATGATCTCTTTGAGTACAGATTCTGTTCGATCTTGGTCAAAAGGTCTTCTCCGTTTAACCGGTTTTGGTGTGAACATAAGCTCTGAACCCACTGCAAGACAATAGCCAGTACCCCTAAATCCCACTACTATGTCCTTTAGTTGCTGTTTAACTCCAAAACAAATTATCAGTAGGGCATCTAACCTTGGCTTATTATTTCCACCATACCAGGCTCTTACAGTAGTCTTTGGAATGCCAACAGCCCGTGAAAAAGCACCTTTGCTACCGTAAATATCTACCATTGATTTAATAAAAGCATGGATTTCCTTATGACGTAATAAGGAGACCTGTCCCATAGCAAGTAATTCCATTACATTTGTTACGACAAAATACTCCCAGCTTGTTGGTTGATGCACTCCATTTATACAAATCCTGGAGTGCCCCAACCAACAACCGCAATATGAGCAAAATCCGTTTCTTGTTTTGCGGGTCAAAATGGGTATTTCCTTGGAACAATTAGGGCATTTATTTTGAAGTGAATGCCCATGTTCGATGCAAACAGTCACGGCTTTAAAACTCCATAGCAATGGTTCGTAAATGTCTTGATTATTTTCCTTCCATTTTTCCAGACATTCCGGACACCATGCTTTTTTTCACGAAGCACTCCTCTTGATGGAATCATCTGATTCCATGACACTAGCGTTAAGTTCTTTAGATCAGTGCCTCCCGTTAAAATCTCAAGCCCTTGAGAGCAGTCCTCTGCAACTTTTCCAAATCCATTTACCTCTGACGCCGCATCAAAAAATCTACTGCCACCCTCTAAACTACTTTTTAAGATGAACTTTTTTGCCAAAACAGGGGCAAGTTCTTTCCCGATGAGGGTTCCAACAGAGACTGAATGAGTCTCGGAAAGCCTAGCAATATAACTGGCTTGACTTTCGATCATCCCTGTTCCAATCCCAATTGGCCTCAGACTAAATAGCCGTGTACCGATATTAAACACCCCAAAATCCAGCAATTCAAAATCAGAAGGATTCTAACCGAATTTTCGAGGGTTTATACCAATTTATATTATTTTATTTCCTCACTCCATGGAAAGACCAGTACCGCATCCCATATCTATAACAGCTACTCGTCATATTGGTGGCAGATTGGATTTATACACTACTAGGTGGTTTAAATCTAAGGAGGTCATAACAATGAGAAATCCTCCGGTTAGATAGACAAGGGATCAGTCAGCATAGCATCTCAGCAAGTTGCGAGTGCTCGCAACTTATCCTACTATGGGAAGTTTATTGGATTCTTTCAACAAGTTAATATATTAAAAACCGTTCAATAATTGTTAGTTTTCATTAACGTAACCGACACTTTATTCACTGTTACGCTCCATTGATTTCCCAAAGGTTACTTGATATAGTTGCTTAAAGGTTTTGTCCAAGATTTGATTGACAAACTTTGAAGAAACATAAGTATTACCACGCTCAATAACTAAGTTGTTACTGACGCTGTTTAATGTCCGAAGATTGACGGCGTAAGTTGTCCATAGAATGACGGATAACGTGACCAAATTTATTTGTCCGTCCGTCCGTCAGTCTTTGAACTAAAAAAATAGAGCCAATAGCTAGCTGCAACCGGCTCACTATTGGCTATTTCTCTTACTAGTATTTTTTCCTCGTATTAAAGACCAGAATTTCTCCTCTGGCCTCTTGTAATTTCTCCTGAAAAACCATTCTAAACCAAGCCGTTCGGTTTCTAGTCGGAGGATACTGAAAATACTTGTCATGAACTTTGCAAATGGCCTCAACCATTTCACTTTGGTCATATCCTAAATTTTTGGCCAGTTGCAGGGCCATTGGTAGTAAGTCATAAAAACCGGTTTGTATGAAATAATCCTCCAAACTTAATCGGCCAGCCATACGTCGTATTGGATTGTTCATGACAATTCCCCCTCGATGACACGTTTCACCATACGGTCATCAATAATTCGATGACCATTTTGCGCAACATACATGAGACAATGGGTACATACTTTGTTGACGAGTCTGGCCGCGCCAGTGGAATAGCGATAAATATCATCCATTGCTTGGTCCGAAAAGATGGCATGCTTTGCCCCGGCATAGTCTAGGTGTCGCTTGATGTATGCTTCAACCTCAGCCCGATCATAGTGCGTCAGTTTGCATTGCAAGTCGATGCGCTGGCAGATCGCTGCGTAAGCTTGTAATTGCAGTCTATCCCACAACTCACTTTGGCCAACAAGTATTAAGGCCATCGGACTCTGGGCATCCATCTTCATATTTAATAAAAAGCGAACTTCTTCTAGCATCTCCCGGTCTAAAAGATGGGCCTCGTCAACAACTACCACCGGTTGCTGGTGATGAATTCCCCGCATAAGCTCGATTTCCCGGTGTAACTGACGCTTGGCATCACCGCGATAGAATTTCGCTTCGTGGCCAAGTTGTTCCAGTAACCCTTTGTAGAAGTGGCGAGGGGTAAGCTTTGAGTCGGATAGATAAAGCACTTTGAATCTTGATGGATCTAGAGTCTGCGCATAACGGCGGATGGTTGTTGTTTTCCCGGTACCACAGTCACCTGTGATGACGGCAAACCATCGACGTTCGGCTGCATACTCAAGCCGCCCTAGCGTTTCTTCCAGAACAGCAGATTCGTAAAGTTCATCCGTCGGTATATCGCGTGAAAACGGCGCACAGCTTAGGCCGTAGAAGGATTCAAACATTTCCTTTTTCCTCCTTCCGTACTGCACGGTAGGAGACCGCCGGAATTTGTCGTTCTTGGCGTTGCAGTTTTTTCTCCCCGGCGGCATTTAGCAGTCTTGACGATTCAGCAGGTTGTGGTTGCAGATAATCCGGTAAGGGAGGACGCTTTCCGGCACGCTCACCAATTTCAAGTTCACGTACCCTCCATGGGACATACCCTTCGTATTCAATCGTTAATTCAACAATGTCTGCCGGATCGTAAATTACATCAACTGTCCGTCCAATAAATGAAAGACCCACTTCATACTTTTTGCCCATAAAGTTAATGCAGCCAGACTTATCTACCTTGCGGGATTCGCTATGTAAAAAGGCATTGGTTAAAACTTCGGTCTCCACGAACCGGAGGGGCTGCTTGTCACTGCGAAAGGCGGTTTCCGGACTCATTTTGTTTTCCAGGGCGGAGTGATGCTTATTCTGGTAGCATTCGCTGAGCCATACCTGAAACAATTCGTTCAGGCGGTCAAGTGTCTTCGGTTTTTCTAAGGCAGCCTCACTTAGAAAAGAGTCAACAACTCTATTAAAGCGTTCGACCTTCCCGGTTGCCTCTGGAGAATACGGTCTCGCAAAAATAAGGCGTATGCCCAGTTTTGAGCAGGTCCGCGTCATCCATTTAGTACGGTATTGCTTACCGTTGTCGAAGTAAACGGATTCTGGCACACCGTACTTCTGAATGGCTGATCGGAAAGAGTCTTCGATGATTAGCTGATCTAGTGTGGGATAAAAGGCACCATGGAGTACGAATCTTGTTGCATCATCCACAAATGTAACCAAGTAGACTTGTTTCAAGGCTCCATTGGGACCGATGGGAAGGTACGGTCCGAACTTAATTATAAACGCTAAAATAAAAGTGAGCCAAAAATAAAGGAAACGCCAGGAAAAAAGTGAGCCACTTCTATGAAAAAACCTGTATAGTTCAGAAGAGAGAAAAGCTGACGTACAGGGGGAGAAAGGGTGTCAATAGAAGTGGATATTTACGAAAAGATACGCTATTTGCATGTACATGAGGGTAAGTCACAAAGGACAATATCTAAGATGCTCGAGATATCACGTAATACGGTTAAAAAATACTGTGAAGGATCACAGGTCCCCTGGGTACGTCAAGGAACAAGTGGTCGTCAGCGATATGTGGTTACTGATGAGGTAATGGATTTTATCAAGAACTGCCTGGCCATTGATGAAACAGAAAATATTAAGAAACAGAAACATACTGCTAAGCGAATATATGACCGCCTCGTGGAAGAGAAAGACTTCAAGGGTGGCGAATCAACTATCCGGGAAATCGTAGCGGAACTAAAAGGCAAACAGGCAAAAGTATTCGTCCCATTATCTTATGATCCGGGAGAAGCGATTCAGATTGATTGGGGCGAAGCAACCGCATACATCAGTGGTAAAAAGACGAAGTTGAACCTGTTTTGTATGCGGGAGTGTTACAGTGCCGATATTTACTGCCGGGCATATTACCGCCAGAACGAGGAGAGTTTCCTCGAAGCTCAAATCACCGGCTTTGACTATTTTGAAGGTGCTCCAAAACGGATAATATTTGACAATGCCAAAGTAGCCGTTAAGGAAGGGTTCGGGATTCATGCCAAAGCCCAAGACAGATACCTTGCGTTGGCCGCACATTATGCCTTTCAATGCGACTTTTGTAATATAGCGGCGGGGCATGAGAAAGGACTCGTCGAGGGACTTGTGGGCTGGGTGAGGCGCAATGTTTTAGTGCCCATACCTCGAGTAGAAACGATTGACGAACTAAATACAGAAATACTGCGCAGGTGCTTAAGATACCGTGAACATAAGATAACAGGCCGTGAGCAGACCGTCGGTGAGATGTCCATGACCACCAGAGTCATGCTGACATCCCTGCCACGATATAGATTTGACCCAAGCAAGAGCATAACACAAAGAGTGAGTGATTTTTCAACGGTGAGATTTGATTACAACCACTACTCCGTGCCGGTTAAGTACGCTGACAAAGAAATCAGTATTAAGGGCTACGGTAACGAGATAGTGATGATATACAGAAATGCTGAGATAGCCAGGTATCCCCGCTGTTACGAACGAGGACAAACCAAATATCGGCTTGAACACTACATAGACTTGATTGAAAAGCGTCCTCGCAGTGTTTTCAATGCCAAGCCCGTAAAAAGCACCCTAACAACACAATTGCTAGAGATCGGCAGACGGCTTTCTAGCCCGCGCGAAATGGTCAAGTTGCTAAGGCTTTGTGTTGACTATGGAGAGGACAAGGTTCTGGGAGCAATAGCCTCTCTGAAAAGTCCTGAACTATCGGTCGATCAGATACGAGCTTTTCTAACGCCGATTAATACACCTGAAAAGATACCTGTAGAAATAGATATTCCAGTGCCCAAGCCTCAGTTTGAAAAGTATAACGTTCTGATGAACAGGGGGGCTGCGGTATGAGTGGGGCCCATGAAATCAACCCTGTTAAAGAGAGCATCAAGCTTTATGCCAAGCAACTCAGAACACCTGCATTTGTAAGCTATGAAAACGTTGTCCGGCAGCTCTCTCCTGGTGACGGATATGACCAATTTCTCTGTGAGACCATGAAACTTGAGGTTTCACAGCGACAGGTTGCTGGGCAAAGACGCAGGATTAAAAAAGCTTGCTTTCCAGTCATGAAGACTCTTGATGAATTTAAATATGAACGTCTTGAACATATATCGGACTCCTACATATGGGAGCTTGCCTCTTGTGATTATATTAAAAACCGACAAAACATTGTAATGATCGGTACCCCCGGTGCGGGGAAAACCCATCTTTCCATAGGACTAGGCATGAAGGCCTGCTACGCAGGATTTAATGTGAAATTCTATTCGGCGATCAACTTGGCGAATGAACTTGCAGAGGCTATTCAGTTTCACCGGTTGTCAAAACTTGAAAAAAGTCTGGCTAAGATCGACTTACTGATCATCGATGAACTCAGTTATCTTACCTTCAACCGTCACCAATCCGAAATGTTGTTTCAGGTGATATCGGAACGTTCCGAAAGGGGGAGTATAATCTTAACCACCAATCTAGAATTCTCACGTTGGACAGAGCTATTTGAGAACGAAATTATGGTTGCAGCATTGATTGACAGAGTAACCTTCCGATCCCACGTATTAAACATGAATGTGAAGGATTCTTACCGATTAGAGCAGACATTGGCTAAACAAACTATGTGAATACAGGCATGGAGCTTAGCCGCGCGCGCCTGTAAAATCTCCATTCGGGCTACGCCCTCTTTCCGATTTTACAGGCGCATATCTATACCAGTAAGTGGCTCAATATTCTTCCAGCGTTTTCACTAATATGGATCACCTTTTTACTGGCGTTAGTGGATCAAATTTTTCCTGGCGAATGGCTCACTTTTTTCTTGACATTCGCAACTTAATATCCGAATGCCACATCGAATTGCGACGTTTCCTTTGAAACCGTCTGGCGGCTACGCCGGAATCAGTATACATTCGCATTTGGCGGGTACTGTAACCGCGAGCAGCCAATTTATCCTGTAGGGTGCTGCGTTTTATCTCTCTGGGCTTAATCCTGCCTTCCCATTCCAGGATCTGAATGATCTGCGCTACACTGCGACTAGGCACTTCCCGTCGAAGCAAAATAGCCTGTTCAAGAACCTGTGGCGGAATAACTTCAACCCTAGACTGGGCCTTACCCTTCGGTTTTAGTCCGAGAAATCCCTTTTGGCGGTATTCCGCCAAATACCGCCGCAAAGTCCTCTCTGTTATACTATGCTGTTCACAAATTCGGGCTTTAACTTCCCGTATTTTGGCCGCATCAATCCCATCCGCCAATAACGGTGCCAAAAGTTGTACACGCTCGGCAGCAATTTCCTCGGCCTTTTTCCAATCTTTCATCCCCAACACCTTCCTTAAGTCGACTTCTCTTCGAGTCTAACTTAAGTGGTTCCGGACAAAAATGCAGAACGGGTATGTAACCATAAATTTGAATTAGCAATGGGGCGGACAATTCTGGCTAGCCACCCTGGTGCATTGCCGACATAAAGTCCGATTCGCTGGTGTGCGGATAGTGAAGGGACGGACGGCTCCTCCACAGGTATTTGTCCAAGGCGGATGGCGATAGCTCT
This sequence comes from Desulfosporosinus paludis, assembly GCF_045689965.1. Taxonomy (NCBI): domain Bacteria; kingdom Bacillati; phylum Bacillota; class Clostridia; order Eubacteriales; family Desulfitobacteriaceae; genus Desulfosporosinus; species Desulfosporosinus paludis. The sequence continues at coordinate 3,173,898 of NZ_CP144211.1, read as the reverse complement.
AAGACAGCCAAGTAAGTATGGCAACCGCATATGAAACCATTTTCTTAGCCGGTACAAGGTTGCATCATCTGCTGCTACGTCAGAAGTCCCCGATTGCGTGACCACCTGCTCAATACCTATGGATTCATAGCGCTTGTAAGGTACCAAGCAGTCCGGAAGTTCGTGATGAATACGACTACAGTTAGAACAACGCAGTCTTCGGATGATTAAAACCCTAGTTTCGCCACTGCTATTTTTATACGTTCGCTTACGGCTACCAATGATTTTTAGATTTTCGCCACAGCAAGGACAAGGGGATAATTCCGCACACCTAACAAAAAACGCCCGTGTGGACGTTTTCAATTAGCTCGTATTTTGATACAATAACCATGATCTTTGGGGGATGTCTCTAGTGAACCTGTTGGCGCAGGTACACATTTAATGGAGACATCCTTTTCCTTTTCTTTGATATGGTCATTATATCTAGCAACTTTCGGACAGGCAATACCGTCAACTTTTGGTCAATTTACGTTAGCTCAAACACTAAGTTGCGAAATAGCGGAACTTCATACCGCGATCCCTTTCTTAAAAAAAAGAGTTCTTCTAACAATGAAAAAACATCAATGCCATTTTCGATAAGTAAAGAACCATATATTATGACCAAATATATCCCAACAAATAATATATGGGTAAACTCACCATGTTGATTTAAGGTATTAATAAATGGATATTATTTATTGCGGATAAGTTCGTATTCACTCTATGATACATAATTAATCGAGTTCGCAAAACCACAGTTAGAGTTGAAATATATAAATATTTCGATTAAACTGTTTTATAGTTATTGACATGAATTAAATCTTATTTATTTAGATCTCGACCAGACAATGAAAGGGATGTTCTGATGATACCCTTTGAATTTATAGTCGAAGGCCCTCCGATATCTGCACAAACCAAAAATCGCAAGAACCTTCAAAGATGGAAAAATAAGGTCCGTGATGCAGCAATCGTTTATTGGCCGACAGGTGATGCGGCATCAAAGGAACAACTGGTTATTAGAATTACCTATTATTTCGATACAGCTAGCCCTGATGTAGATAATATTGTAAAACCAATTCAGGACGCATTGATTGGCCTAGTTTATGAAGACGATAATCAAATAACAGATTCTATCAGTAGAAAAAGAGATATTAACGGTGCTTACAAAATACGAGGAGTATCGAAAGTAATTGCTGAAGGTTTCTGCACCGGAAATGATTTTTTACATATTAAAGTATATGAGGCTTCCGGTTTTGAGGAGGTGGACTAATGAATAAAGATAGTGAAAAGGTCGCACTCACAAAAGCAGCAAAAGAATATTTGGACCAAGGGTATGAGGTAACAATTTATCCTACTAAGGATGAATTGCCAATGCCATTAAAGGGTCAAATGCCAGATTTAATTGCATTTAAAGATAATCAGTATGTTATTGTTGAGGTTAAATCCAAGTTGAGTCCAAGTGAGGCAAATCAATTAAAAGTATTTGCTGATATTGCGGAAAAACAAGGTTGGAGATTTGATTTAATTAGTATTGATGAAGATACTAAACCAACTCTCGATATTCTTACACAGAAGGATATGGAATTAACTTGGAAAAAGATTAGCGATCTTAAACATTTAGGGTTTAATAATTCAGCATTTGTTTACGTATGGGCAATGCTAGAAACATTAATGAGATCACTCGTTGCTAAAGAAAATATAAGAGTTCATTCTAACACTATGTATAGTCCGTTATTACTAGTCAAGACTTTATACTCTTATGGGGTTTTAGAAGAGGAAGATTTCAATAAATTAAAACACTATTTTTCAATTAGGAATCGAATAGTTCATGAATTGAATATAGGTGAAATTTCCGGAAATGAGTTAGAAGATTTTATTGTTTTGGCCAAAAAATTTATTAATGAAAATTAAGCAATCAATAACGACACATGGATCACCCTGGTAAAATGATTAACCCAAATCATTTTTACCAGGGTGATCCCTTTTTAGTTCTTTTGTATTTTGGTGTCATGTTCTGACATGACACATATTAATAAGTTACTTTGATTCACTTAAAACCCAATTAATGAACCGACCTAAATTCATCACAACAACCACCCTTTGTTTGAATCAGCAAACGTGAGTAATTAGTAGGTTTGGATAGAACCAATATACATTTTATGGATACCAGCGAAGTTTTACTTCCTATCCAAAATGCAAAATCTATTTCTAGTTTGTTTTTTCACCAATAAGCTTATAAGCGTCATCAATAAGCTCCTGAATAAGTTGGGGGATTTCGTCCTTTTGTATATACGCTATTGCTTTCTTTATAAATTTTACTTTGTCGAGTTTTCCAGCGTATGCATTGCGGAGTATTCTATCAAATTGTCCTAATATTTCTTTATTCTGATCAATATCTTCTAATTTAACAGGTTTATCTAAATTGTACAATTCATTGAATGCTTTTATTGCGTAATCTATTGGTATAAGATCTTCAAAAGTACCTTTTTCGATAAACTTTAATGAGTATCTATCTTTTTTTCCTTTAATCATTCGTTCTAAATCTATTCTTTCTTTATTTGCGTCGCTATCAAGTAAAGCACATATTTTCACATCATGTAAGTTATCTTTGATTTTTCTGAAGTCTGCAAGAACCTGTTGTTTTGAAGTTGAGTTCCAAACATGTATCTTCATTGGCGCAAGTGGTCTATCATATTTTAGTGCCAGTTGTGGTATTGCTACTTCTTCTGTGGCACCTTCTACAAGTATAATGCACTTTGCATCCTTAACAGTGTTGAGCATTTCAGGTGTTTCTTTAATTATTCTGGTAATTGCCTCTTCAATATCTCTGACATAATCGTCAAAGTATCTGAAGCCGATTGATATAAGTAGCTCTGGATACAATGACGTCAGATGTGTAAAAAAAATTGCATCTTTTCCTATTGTAAAATTATCATGCTGCATACCGCATTCTGGACAAATTACGGTACTATCAAGTGTCACAGCATCAGAACATTTTTTATCGATATTAATTAGATCGTCCCTTATAGATTCAAGTTCTTTACATGCAAGCAAGCCATGCCTTTTTCCAATACGCTCATAAGTGCGCTGGCTTATAAAGTGATAACCATAAAAGAGTCCTATATTTGTGCGATAAGGTGGTTGCTCAATTATTATATTGGAAAACGTCTCTAGTAATGTCTTCATATAATTGGCATGCAATTCGTATGCTAACCTATAAAAAGTGTATAGCTGCATTATGGGTGGAAAGAGAACTATGTTAATCATAAAATCAGCAAAATTTTCAGCGCTTACCAGTCTGCCGATATTTGGATATTTTAGTTTATAAGTATAGTAAAGATTATTTAGGAACTCAATATCATTAGGGGATAATCGCATTACTTCAACAAAATCTATTATATTATTAGATACTACAAAATAGGTAAATGGAGTAAACTCCACACCTATGCTATTCTCATAATTTATGTTCGGTAAGTATTTTTGATACATACTTGCAATAGAGTTGTACCATGTATAATGATAAGCATTAATCTTTTTCTCTATAGGTGAACCCTCGATTTCCAAGGACTTAATTACTGACATGAAAAATTGATAGCACTTGGTTATGCAGCTATTAGATATAATACATGTTGGCAAATCATATTTAATGAATTGAATTATATCGGACTCATTGAATTTAACAGTTAACATTAATTCTATTCCTTTCAGATCCCCGAAATATCTGGTACTTTCTAACTCAAAATAAGAAGTGGATTTTGAAGACCGCCACTCATTATAAACATAACTCTAATACTGCCACCTACTCATTTTTAGCCTAATGGTTATATGGATAGCACTAAACCGCTGGGAACTCTCATATTAAATATTAATCTTATGTGTTTGCGGCTCTGGCCCTTTTCGGATTATACATGCAAAATTATATTCACCTAAGTGAGGCGGGTCTTGGCCTCGACATTTAAAAACTTCCAATCCACCATGCAGAAGATCAATAGAAAGGTAATAGTCTTCAAGAGAATGAATAAAAACACAATAGTTTGGATTTTTCCTGGAGAGATCTGCCCTACAGACATATCCGTTTCTCGAAGCGACTTCGTCTCCATATTTTCTATATAGGGTTTGTCTATCTATGCCATTTGCATCAGCTGTTGATGCTTCATCTAAAAATTTATCATTCAGTTCACAGCATGCAAAATCTTGAGGAAACATGCTGTGTGTATTAGCATTTTTACATAAATAATTGTAAATAACTCCATTACAGTCGGTGGCCGGATCACCGACACAAATGAGAGAAATTATTCTACTGACCTCAATAGTAATAGCTATTTGGGGGGCATGCTTTTTGTTATACATTGATAATAGTAACAATGGCTCTACTTCACTATTATCTTCTATTGCTAGCATTGCTAGCTGAAGATAATGTTTAAATGGCATTTCTGTGACAGTATTTGATTCAAATTGCAAGGGGCAAGACAGCTTGCTTTCTTCGCTTGGCACATCAACAAGATCCCCATTTCTAATCATCCTTTGTAACATCTTGTGTACTATAGTAAAATTATTTTTTATCGTCAAAGATTTGGTAATTGGTGGATGAACATAAGTATCTGAACCATTAAAGAAGTAATGATATGGAGCTCCATTATATTGGTCTAGCGAGGCGTCGAAACAATCACCCACAAATTTTATGTTTTTAATTAGATATTCAAAATGCTTCACTTGATCATCTCTAGACGAATCTGTTGCAATCTCAAACAATCCTGGATCTAAAATCAGTTTCGTTCTCATTGATTGCCTCTTTTTTTCATAATGTTCCTATACCCAGCATGTAGGATGAGTTCTGATTCAGACGCATATTGATCAAAAAAACCTTGCGGGGCTTTATCAATACCAATATCCTCGTCTATGCAGACTTCTGTAAGTTCAGAACAACTCCATTGATTTTTCTCTACAAAATATATACCCAACATATCCCGTAAAGACTTATCTTCAACCGCCCGTCGTACCATTCGATTAATGATATGGTCACTATGTGTTTCAATTATTAGATGTTTTCCCTGCCTTGCAATCGCAATAAGGAAATCAGCCATATCCATCTGCATTTTAGGATGAAGGTGAATTTCAGGTTGTTCTAAAATCAGAGTGTTACCTTTAGTCATTGCTAATCCTTCAACAAGAATAGGTAGCACCTGGCTAACACCGAATCCAACATCAGCTATATTTTGTTGTTCAATTATTATCTGAGTTACCTTAGCACCGGGTATGTCGGTTGATGTTGCATGAACCGTTCCCAGACCTAGTTGCTCTGCCCACATAGAAACCGCTTCCTGCAAGCCTAAAAATTGAGTGTTTGTATCATTAGGAATTGGTATATCAATTGTCTTATTTCCTAGTTGTCCAAGATATTGAGCAGTGTTTTCGCCTCTAACTCCAATATTAGAATATATATCTTGAACAAAATATTGACGTAAAGGCATTTCTCGAAGAGGACCTAAATATTCAATTTTATTAAATTCCGTTGCCAAGATTCGAAATATTGTGTATAGAACCGGAAGGGCACTAGTTGATTTTTTTGACAAGTTGTCTTTATATAAACTAACCAATTGCATACCACGAAAATAACAAAAGCAGTTTTTCCAATTATGATTAGTATAAATAAATGGATATCCTCCCTGGTTATTATATAATGGTGTTGGGAAATTCTCTAACAGAATATCATAACGTTGGTTCCCTGTATCGTAGCTGCGCATGCTAATAATTGAGTGAACAATCTTTTCATTTTTACCATAAGATTCATTGGAATATTCTGAAGTGAGTTCAATTGTTGAAGATTCTATGAGTGCTACTTGTGGAAGTGTCTTGTCCTGTTTAAATTGAAAACTAGCACAAATATCAAATTTTGAAAAAACATTGCGTTTTGATACCATTCCAATGCTTCGACACAGTTCTTTAAAAGCCGGATTTCTGTTATCTATTGAAAAGGTAACTGACAAACCCATACCTGCCTTAGAGGATTCTATTGATGTATGGTTACGAACATTTTCAAAAACGCCATTGTTTGTATATATTCCATTAAGAAGTAAATAATTATTACCTGTTGCCTCAAAAGATTGCTTAAGCAATAAGATGCTTTTAATAATCGCAGTTTTTCCCGAACTATTTCTACCGCATAGGAGCGTAATCGGCTTTAAGGGAACATCTCTATCATCGTATGATTTATAATTTAATAGATTTATTTGTTTTAACATAAGTATGTCCTTTCTTACTGTGATCTTGTTCATAGTGGGATTCTCACCATGGATCCATTACGTAAAACACCTGATAGGTTCTTCTTGTTATTCAGAATCATTTTATCACCTAAATAACATACCAATGAGATTGTTAACAATTAGAGGTTGAACTGTTATCTACAGACAAATCATTTGACCGTTCATGAATTCCAAGCCTATACAAATAGGTAATCAGCAGTTGTGCAGTAGTAATCATTAACTCGTGCTCATAGTGACTTGTCGGTGTGATAATATCCTCATCATGATGTGAAACCTTATTGAGATAACCTCCAAAACCTTGCATTAATTGAGAAATAGCATCTCGTTTAGATTCCTCAATCTGAGAAAAATTCTCGAATAGATAACTTTTCCAAGAATCCTGTTTATTATCTTTTCGATATGCTCCGTTGTATGGATGTTTTACAAATTGTTTCAAGACTCTGTCCACCTCATTTAAGGCGGCTACCCCATCACCTGAATTTAAATATACTCTTGCCTTTTCTAACGTTTTCGTAGCATGATGCCAAGATGGTTCAGAAGAAATAAATGGAGATACCTCTAACGATTCACTCATTTTGTAATCGCTATTAATCAGAGCATTTTCCCAATCTGATTTTGATATTTGTAGACAATCTATACTAGTAAAACCATGCTTCTCTGATTCGAATGGTTCCTCCGAAAACACGAATTCTATGTTAAATTTTATATTTAACATATTTTTGTTTCTATGTCTTTCTAATAAAACAATTTCATGATTAAGCAGCATTAAGTTTAAATTTAGACTAATTACTTGTTCTGGATCTAAAAATGTCTTTTTATTTCCACCAGCAAATTCTAACTTACAAGTACCTATATGAATTATTCGATTTGAAAACGTTAAATATGCTTTGCATTCTCGGATATAAACTATTATTCTCTTGGTAGCTTTCGTATATAGTTTTGAATCGAAGTATACTATTAAACCATATTGATCAGTTTCATGATATCTGATTCTATTCTCCATCTCAAATGTTCCAAGAGTCATACCTTGTTGTATCGAAAGTGCAGACTTCAAATGTAAAATCGGGTAAGAACCCATATAAACTCCTCCTGTTCAATGAAACGGGAGGAACTCATGCTGATACCCCCGTTTCCTAATTTCGCATAATAGACATTTCCTTATGTTACCTTACTTTGCATTATTAGCCTAATGCTAAATAGGGCTTACAAAGTTATTCTTCAGAAAATCGTATAACGTTCAGGCTTTACCACAACGTCTCAACCCATTCATCTGGGATAATACACAACACATACCTATCATCTGACTACTAGTATTTCATCAATTTGTTCATGCTCAATTCGTTGTTGCCAGATAGCTATATCTCTTTCTATCCTTTGTTTATGCTTTAGATATGTTAATCCACTAAGCTCTGGAAGAAGAGATTTTAAAAAAACAATCCGTTCCTCCATATATGGAATCATACTTCCAGTACCGCCCCAGCTAATAGGTTCAATCTCAAGATTAATAAACAGTTCTGAATCTGCGTTCAACCGTATCAAATGTAGAATGTGCGTTTTTCTGCATTCAGGTGAGATTTCATTAATAGCTGAAAATAACAATCTCATTAAACGTACGTTACCATAGTTACAATCGATATAATGAGAGATCCAACTATCTTGGCGTCCAGTAAGTACTCCAGATTTATCCTGACACTTTAAGATGTTTCTAATATAGCTCGAAATCTGCCAGGATCCAAGTTCTGAGCAATTACAATATTTTTCAACAATTTTATCTGCTAGTTCGATATAATTTTCACAATCCCAGATAGCTGATAATCGATTTTCATCTACGTGTATGCATGACTTTCTTTTTTTGAGTACTATAAGCTCGATATATTCATCAATAATCAAAGGGTAATATTTTGCGAATGTAATTATGAATTCTCCATTATGGTCCTCATTTGAATCATAAGAAATTAATTTAAAATAAATCTCTTTTAATAACGTCCAATCATTTTTATATATTTCAATTAGGTTATTAGTGTATAGATTGAACATTAAGCCAAAATATATTGAGAACATGAACGGTGAGTAGTCATATTTATTTATAATAATCTTACTCGCTTTAATATATATATCAGAGTCATAGGGTTTGTATTTTTCTAAGAAATCGATATTTCTATATGGTGATGAAGTAATACTTCCTTCATCTTTAGCCAAAAAATCATAGAAACTTTGAACATACTGTTCAGATATGACTTCTTGAGGAAGATTCTTATAAAAAGAAAATTGCCAAGAGTTTTTTTGATTATATTCAACCCTACTTATTATTTCAAAGGTTGTTTTATCACCAACAATTTCAAACAGCTTTATAATTATAGGATCGGGAAACAAATTTATTGGTGTATTACATTCTAAGTAGACATCAATTGCGTACAAATATAGCTCTCTATTACTGGATAAGCAACTGTACACATACTGTAGACCTTCTTGAATTTCCCATGCATTCCCAGGAACATATTTATCATAATCGACGCAAACTTGGATGATTTTAAAGACTTTTTCTTGGTTGCATCCCTCAAGTAGATTTCTAATATCAGATTCCTTCAGTTCTTTTTCCTTTTTCCAGTTGAATTCTTCTAAGTGGCGCTTCCCTTTTAAAATACAATAAAGTTCATAATCGGGGCAGGTAAGGTAACTTTCTAACTTTGATGTAGCATCAATGCCATCACGTTTGACAAGGTCAGATACTTTTTCTGCAATAATGCAATGTGACAACCGAGAAGGGGAAAATAGTTTGTTGAAAAAGCTTAGTATATATTGGAAATCAAATTGAACAAGTTCCTGATCAACCATGTCTAAAAAGTGTCCATAATTTTTTATTATTGTCTCAATTTTGGATTGGTAGTTTTCATTGTGATATAAATCGATTAAACTAGTCCAAATCAATTCTCGATATTGTTTAGAACCATCACTTAATCGAACAGGAATCTTATATAAAATGATTGTTTTGCCTCTCCCTGCCTCTGCAGGTGAGAAATGTAGTTTTAAAAATTCAGCAGCTATTCTCAAAAAGAGGATAGTTACATTCTCATTATTCCAATGATCAGCATACTCAATAAATCTGCTTACTAGTTGAATCTGTGTCCAATAGTCAAAGCGTTGAGAGTCTTTTTGAATGCTAAAAAATGTGTTGATAGAGTGATAGCAATCCATAAATCGTTGAGGCTGTTTGCAGTAATATTTAAATAATAAATCCAACGCTACAGTTAGATCTTTTCTATCTCTAAATCCACCTATTATTTTTAAAATATCATTATTAACACTATTATTTCGACTTTCTTGTTCAAAATTTATTGTATTTATATCAAAAGTTTCTTGAGCTAAGGTATCGATTTCTTCTTTTAGCATTAAAAGAGTTTCTGTAGGTCTAATAATATAAAACGCTTTGACGAATTCAATAAATAAGGGATTGTTTGAGCGCTTAAAATCGTCCCATACAATGCCAATCTCTTTTTCAAGTTGCTGATTCATTTCAGTAGAAGCAAAAATATTTCCTAAAATATAAGCTGCATTAATAACACGTGGTCTATAGTTTCCAAAACAAGCTATTACCATATTTGAAAACGGGATAATCCTTTTTTTTATGAATATGAATTTAAGCAAATAATTACCGAGACACTGGTCAGATATTTTAACCGCCTTATCATTATATATATCCACTATCTCCAACTCATGTAGTTGATGCGTATAATTGACAAAAGATTTTTCAGATATACCGACTTCCTCTAACACAGGCAATAATGTTTCCAAGTTTTCAAGATTGATTGCTGTCAAAAAAGCGATTATCCCTGCAGTAGTGTATAAGTTTCTTTCTTGATCAATAATATTATCCTTAAGAAATTTTCCATAATATCCTTCATACAACTGAGTAGCATCATTTATGCTATCCAACGATTGTGTTTCAACTGCAAGTTTTCCTGCTATTATAGCGAGCCGCGCATTGCCCTCAGCAATTTTAACGATCTTGTCCAAATAATTTGAGTTTAAAATCTCTAAATTCACTTTTAAAAGTTCCTTGATCTCTTCATCCGAAAATGCACTTATCGTGCAAATTTCTGGAACTGAGAACTCACGCACATCTTGTATAGTCGTTTGCTTTGCATAGTCTCTCACTGTTATTACTATTTTTACATCATAGCCTTGCCTCTGCTTAGTTAGGTACTGTAAAACATGATGTAAACCCGTGATTTGATTTGCATCATCAATCATCAGTAGATATTTGCTAGGGGAATCTAGAAAAACCTTTAAATCATCGTATATAGGAAGACGATTACTTTGAATACAACACAATCTATAACCGTTTGTGGAAGCATATCTTTGACAGCATTCCAACGCTAACCTTGTTTTTCCTACGCCTGCCAGACCACTTAAGATGGTAACATTCGCCTTTTCTATCTTTAATAATACTTCAGTGATTTCTTTTTCTCTAAATTGGAAAGTGGTTGAAAGTGGTGCAGCCATTGTGTTTGCATCATAGACGGATATGAATTCATTAGAATTAAAAATTTGTTCTGTACTTATAGGTATCCCTAAAAAATCGCGTGCAATTCCGTGAAAATGGTTATATATGTCGCTCGCAATTTCATCTATTCCTTTAAGTTGTAATAATACCCCATTGGAAACACAACGTTCACGTAGACTTTTATCTTCCCCTGCCGACAAATTATCTGAAGTGTGACAATAAATGATTTCGGCAATGTCAGATACCTCTAACTTAGTTTTTTCCGGATTCAAACAATCGCTAATATCTTCGGATACCTTTTTAAACCAATTAGTTTGTTGGGTAGTATACATTACCAAAATGTATTTATTACCTGATTTCAGAAAATATGTATCAGGGATACCTTTTGTTGTTTTCGTCGTGCCCGATTTCATACCTAACGAGAGGATACCTTTATATCCTCGTTTAGATAAGTATGCATCACATAACTCCTGAAAGGGTCCGCCATCAAGCTGTAATATTTTTTGTTTTATATCTGTCAATCTTGACATTATAAACTCCTTTCTTAATGTCCGTTCCAAAAAAGCACTTCTTTACAACTTCGCGTTATAGACCCTCATGTGGCCTTTGTGCCACACCATCAAATGAATGAAAACTGGGTTCTAGTGTCAATACTCTTGCTACGGCAAAAGGTCGATTTGTCTTGGTGCTTTGAGCCCGACGTTATAGACTGATTAAGGCTTCCTGCTTGCACCACAAATTGTTGCCACGAGCACGCAGGGTAGATTAATACTTTACAGGAAGCCCGCCGTAAATCTAGATCATTGGAGGTCTTTCAATGAATGTTATTTACGAGCGTTGTTGTGGTATGGATATTCACAAGAATACTATCGCTGCCTGCCTAATTAAAGGCAGAAATAAGGAGATTAGAACTTTCAGTACGATGACTTCATCACTTCTTGGTCTCATTGACTGGCTAAAGAGCGCTGATTGTCAATGTGTTGCTATGGAGGCGACTGGATCATACTGGAAACCAATCTACAATCTTTTAGAAATGGAGGGGATACCTACATTAGTTGTGAATGCACAACATATCAAAGCTGTGCCTGGTCGAAAAACTGATGTTAAAGACTCTGAATGGATCGGTGATTTACTTCGTCACGGTTTACTAAATGGCAGTTTTATTCCCAAACGTGAGCAGCGCGAACTTAAAGAACTTGTTCGTTACCGAAGAAGTATGGTTCAAGAGCGCGCCAGAGAGTTAAACCGCATCCAGAAAGTGCTTGAGGGCGCGAATATCAAGCTAGCTTCTGTTATTAGTGACATCGATGGTAAATCATCTCGTCGAATGCTTGATATGCTCATCTCTGGCTGTACTGACGTTCAACAAATAGCAGATAAAGCGCTTAGACAAATGCGTAAGAAAATACCTCAAATAGAAGAAGCGCTTCACGGTTTTATGGGTGATCATCAAAGGACAATGTTACGTATGATGCTCAAGCATATTGATATTCTTGAAGAACAAGTCCTTACACTTGATCAAGAAATTCAAGCAAGAATGAAACCTGTCTATGAACAAGTGTCTCTTGTCGACTCTATTCCTGGAGTTGGTGAACGTAGCGCGCAAGTCATCATTGCCGAAATAGGTATCAATATGAATCAATTCCCTTCGGCTTCCCACCTCGCTTCATGGGCTGGTCTTTGCCCTGGTAACAATGAGAGCGCAGGCAAACGTAAAAGTGGTAAAACACGTAAAGGTAGTGACATACTAAAAGCCACTCTAATAGAATGTGCTAAAGTAGCCGGACATTTAAAAAACACCTATTTCAGTGCCCAATACAAAAGAATTGCAGCAAGACGTGGCACTAACCGTGCTACAGTAGCAGTGGCACATACAATTCTCAAAATAGCGTACCTAATGCTCAAAAACAACACATCATACAAAGAACTAGGCCCCGATTTCTTTGAACTACGACGCAAAGCGGAGATCGTTAAGAAATCCGTAAAAAGACTAGAAACACTCGGGTATACCGTGACTATTGAACAGGCGTTAACTCCACAGCTCTTAGCCTCTAATTGAATTATCTTCAAAGGCCTAATCCACGATTTTCAAGAATTTACTTGAGTTTAGTTGGATATTTTTTTGTTTTTTAGACCCAAATACTTTGTTTTCAGGATAGACAAATGGCTACGAAGCCATTCCTCAACAATCCTCGCATAGAAGGTGGTGCTGCATACGGTTAAGGGGTTGACACGCCTTGAATAGCCTCGTATAAAATTCTACAAATTTCCTAAATATTCCTGCCACAAATACGAGTTCCAGAAAATAAAATACCCGAACGACAAGAACGTCCTGTAGTCGATATCCATCCTGAACCAATTTTGCCCTATAAGAATAATTGAAATCATCCTTAACCCCTCACTTATGGGCTTTAGAGACATGGTAATAGTCGTAAGTGAAGATTTTCTAAATATAGCCTCGTCAACTTCAATTACACCATATCCAACGGTCAAATATTATGTAACAATAATTCATGGCAAATTTCATTCTGTACTAATAGGATGAAGTGATTTGTAGTTATTCCTACTTTATTTAATAAAAACCTCTAAACTACATGTTGGCCATATTAATAATCCACACAAAAAAACTCAAGCAAATTGCCTGAGTTTCATTGTACTTAACTTTATTAAAAGGATGATATTATTTTCCAACTCCAAAAATAGAAAAGCATAAGTATGACAAAATTAGATATTTTCCTAAAAAGCAGACCATAATTGGGAAGCATAACTTTTCCATACGAAATTAGAAGCATATCTTTTCCAATTGGAAATTTTATGGTTTAAGTCACAATTAATTGTATCAATTATTGAGTACTTATTTGGTGGAGGCGAGGGGACTTGCACCCCTGTATCGAAGAGCTGCCACAAAAGCATCTACGCGTGTATCCTTTAATTTAAGTTTCGCCGGTTGTGACTCCTAAAGGCAAGGATTCATTTCAGGCTAGCTCGATCATCTTAGCTAACGTCTCCGAGCATTGACATTAGAGCATCCTACTAAATTGACACCCTGACCCTTCATCGTAGGTCCAGAAGGCAGGATGCTAGCGGCACTTAGGCAGCTAGAGCGAAATTATCTTCGTTAACTATTTTGGTCCACCGTTTAACGAGACCAGGTGGAATCTCGACGCGCAACTTTTGCCACCGCTTCCCCGAGCGAGTCTAAAACGCCCCCGAATTAATTACATGCTTAGTATAACATATTTATCTATAAATCAAACTAAGTTTCTGTGGAAAATTTGGATTGCTATGGCAACTATATTAAAAAACATTATCCATATTAACTATTAAAAATAAAAAACCTCTATTATAAATTCAACTTTATTCGCAGAATCCAGCAGAATCATGTTCTTAAAACTCATTCAAATTGCATTTCTTCTTTAAATACTTCTCAATTTTTAAATAAGCTCCTAATAATTGTTATTACGATCCTTTAAGGCCCGCTCAATATCACGCTTACCCTCGCGTTCAGCAAGCGCCTGACGCTTGTCATAATTTTTCTTACCCTGGGCAACACCCAATTCTATTTTAGCCAAACCTCTTTTTAAATAAATTTTAATTGGGATAAGAGTTAAGCCTTGCAGCTGAATCTTTCCCACCAACTTATTGATTTCTGATCGGTGCAGCAACAGCTTACGGGGCCTTAACGGGTCATGATTAAAGCGATTTCCTTGTTCATAGGGACTAATATGCATTTGATAAACCCAAACCTCGCCTTTATCCAAATGAGCATAGCTGTCCTTTAAATTCACTTTACCGTTTCGAATAGATTTAATCTCGGTTCCGGTAAGAATGATTCCAGCTTCAACTCGATCTTCAATAAAATAATCGTGGAAGGCTTTGCGATTTTCAGAGACGACTTTTATTCCCTCAGAAGGCATTTGCTCTCCTCCTCTCATCGTATAGTATACTATAAATCATATCGATTTCCTAATTTAACCAGGATAACGTTACTACACCACCAAACCAATAATTAAGCCCTTAAAATCATTTTCTAAGGTATTAAAGTTCCTAACAAATCAAGCCCCTGGAGAAACTCGTGAACCTTGAGCACAACCTCTTCTCGCTCAGTCCCCAGTGTCAGAATATGGCCAGAATGTTCCCAGTAAAGCACTTCGTATTTCAGAGAGCGAATACTTTTGCTGATAATTTGGACGCTTATAGGGTCTACTGTGGTATCAACTCTACTTTGCATTAATAACGCCGGGCATTGAATCTTATATAATTGATGCCGCACTTGGCGGATTGCTTTGTTTAACGAGATCAACCCGTCCACCGGAATCCGCTCGTAGACAAAACGTTCAGGTTTAGCTTGAAATGACTCAGATTCCAGAGGAATTGTAGGAGCCTTTTGTGACTGTGGTTTACCGACAAACTTTCGAAAAGGCCGGATCAGTCGGACGTAGCGAGTTCTCCGATCAGCCAGAAGCATAGGAGAATTCATCGAAACAATTCCATCAATCAGGCCCAGTGTTGCCAAATGAAGTGCTAATAATCCCCCCATTGAAAGACCGATTCCGATCACTTTGGTGCAAGATTTTCTCAGCTCTCTTACTCCTGATTCAGCATCCCTGACCCAGTCTTCCCAGCGTGTCTTAGACATCTCTTCAGGCGTGGTGCCGTGACCTGAGAGCTTTATTCCTAAGACAGTCCACCCTAAACTAGCCAAACGTTCTCCTAAAAAGCGCATTTCGGAAGGAGACCCCGAGAAGCCATGTATGAGCAAGCATCCAACGCGATTCCCCGAGAAATAAAAGGGCTCTACTAAACGTTTTTTTGGTTTCACCCAATCCCTCCATTTTACTATTACAAGTGAACCCGTTCAGATAAAGCTAAACATCGAGACTTCAGATACGAAACCCTTCAGTGACGATAGTGTCCAGTGGATACTATCGCCGGAGGCGCAGATTTTAAATTCAGATTATAAGTTTAGACTATTAGCTTTAACCAATCTTCATAGACATTTCCAACAAAACGATAGCAGGAAAGGGGCACCCCATTACGAAGTGTCCCTTTTGTTATGAACTATAGATAGATCTTCAAGCCCAAGGACTCAAAGCCCGGACTGTCCTCTCTACTTAAGCATCGCTAATCCTAAAGAGCTTAAGAGGAAGACCCCTGCCAAAACAGCCGTGAACTTCGCCAAGAGTTCATCCATACCTTTCTTTTTGCCAAAGAAAGATTCTCCAGCACCTGAAATAGCGCCGGATAATCCTGCACTTCTTCCGGATTGGAGCAAGACAGTGGCGATTAATCCCAGGGAGCTAATAATTAAAAGAACGAGTATAGCAATTTTCAAATAAACACCCCCTAATACAACACCCGTTGCATCAATAACCTGGCAGTCAATAGGACTATTTTAGCACAAGCACCCTTAAAACTCAACAAGGCTATTCTTATTGTTGTTTCGCGACATTGTCTCCATAATTTGTATTACAGATCTATCAAGCAGCTCCGGATGGCATCGAAGACACCGTCTTCGTAGATGTTAGCTTTGTCTCAGACGGTTCTATCTCGCCATCCTTAGCTGCGGGGACACTTGGCTATCCATGGTCATCCACGCCAAGTGGCTTATTTCGCAGAGAGGTTATTCGACGGAGGTATACTTTCCGGCAGTATAAGGAAACTGCTGGAACACTTGTACTGCTTGAACTATTTGCTTCGAGCAAGAGCCTTTCGGCCGCGATAAATAGCGCTGCCTCCAAGTTCTTCTTCGATGCGCAGCAGTTCGTTGTATTTGGCTACTCGTTCTGTCCGAGCAGGAGCCCCTGTCTTAATCATTCCTGCGTTGACGGCCACGGCAATATGAGCTAAAGTAACATCTTCGGTTTCGCCGGAGCGGTGAGAAACGACGGCTGTGTACCCTGCGCGTTTGGCCATTTCAATCGCATCGAGGGTTTCTGTGAGTGTTCCGATTTGATTAACCTTAATCAAAATGGAGTTGGCACATTTTGCTTCAATACCGCGTGATAAGCGAGCAGGATTCGTAACAAAGAGGTCGTCTCCCACTAGTTGAACTCGATCTCCCAGACGTTCTGTCAACTTGGCCCAACCTTCCCAGTCTTCCTCAGAAAGCCCGTCTTCAATAGAGACGATCGGGTAACGCGTGATCAGGCCTTCATAATAGTCGATCATCTCTTCAGCGCTCTTCGTAAGCCCTTCTCCGGCTAAATGATAGGACCCTTTCTCATAAAGTTCTGTGGCAGCCACATCCAACGCTAAAGCCACTTGTTCGCCGGGAATGTAACCGGCTCTCTGAATGGCATCCATGATGCAAAGTAAAGCATCTTCATTGGATTCAAGGCTGGGCGCAAATCCGCCTTCATCCCCGATCGCTGTGGCCAGAGATTTTTCTTTAAGCACAGACTTCAGGCTGTGATATACTTCGGTTCCCATGCGCAGGGCCTCTGCAAAGCTCGATGCACCAACGGGCATAATCATAAATTCTTGGATATCCACATTGTTGTCGGCATGTTTACCGCCGTTAAGGATGTTCATCATCGGTACAGGAAGCTCTTTGGCATTGACTCCACCTAAATATTGATAGAGGGGCAGGCCCAGAGATTCAGCTCCAGCTTTGGCAGCAGCTAACGATACACCTAAAATTGCATTGGCACCCAATTTACCCTTGTTTTCTGTGTCATCGAGTTCAATGAGCAATTGGTCAAGGCCAGGTTGATCAAAAGGAGATAGGCCTTCAACTTCTGGAGCAATCACTTTATTAACATTCTCTACGGCTTGGACCACACCTTTTCCCATATAACGCGTTTTATCTCCATCTCGGAGTTCAACCGCTTCAAAGGCTCCTGTCGATGCTCCCGAAGGGACGGCTGCACGGCCCATAATTCCGTCCGCAAGAACAACATCCACCTCTACAGTTGGGTTGCCGCGAGAATCCAAGATCTCCCGGGCATAGACATCAGTAATTACACTCATTGAAAAATCCCCCTTTTATTGTACTTTAGACCTTAATAACGATGTTCCCGTCATTTCCTTAGGCTGTGGAATCTGAAGTATTTCTAAAATAGTCGGAGCGACATCGCACAAGGCCCCGCCATCGCGCAACGTCTGCCCTTTGTATTCATCACTAACCAGAATAAACGGCACCAAGTTCGTGGAGTGAGCCGTTAAAGGTAGGTTTGTTTCAGGGTCCACCTTTTCTTCCGCATTCCCGTGATCTGCTGTCACGAGCAATGTCCCGTTCATGTTACCCAGCTCTGCTTCAATCTCTCCCAAGCATTGGTCTACCGCTTCCACCGCTTTAATTGTCGCCTCGAAGACCCCAGTATGCCCCACCATATCCGGATTGGCAAAATTTAGAATGATCACATCATGGACTTTCTTCCTGAGCTCTTCAAGAAGACTCCTGGTGACTTCCGGAGCACTCATTTCAGGCTGAAGATTATAGGTAGCAACTTTAGGTGACGGAATCAGAATGCGTTCCTCACCCGGGTCAGGCTCTTCAATCCCTCCATTAAAAAAGAAGGTGACATGGGCATATTTCTCGGTCTCGGCAATTCTCAACTGTTTTAACCCTTGCCGAGAAAGTACTTCCCCTAGAGTGTTCTCTAAATCTTGCTGCGGAAACGCAACCGGCGCCGGAATCGTGTCATCATACTGCGTCATGCACACAAAATGCACGTGAGGGCGATTCGGTCTCTCGAACCCTGTAAACTCCTCGTCAACAAATGCCCGGGTTATTTCCCGCGCCCGATCGGAACGGAAGTTGTAAAAGAGCAGGCTGTCTCCCTCTCGAATAAGACCCACGGGCTTTCCATCCTGCCCAAGAATCACTGTTGGGAGCACAAACTCGTCCGTCACCCGAACATCATAGGAACTCTCAACGGCCGCCAAGGCACTTGGAGCAAACTTTCCTTGCCCGTAAGCCAGAGCCTGATAACCCTTCTCCAAACGTTCCCAGCGTTTATCCCGATCCATAACATAATAACGTCCGCTCACAGACGCTATTTTCCCAATCCCCAGTTCTTTAATCTTTTCTTCGAGCCGGGAAATAAATTGCTTAGCGCTCTGTGGCAGTACGTCCCGGCCATCAAGTATCACATGAATAAACACATTCTCCAAGTTTTGTTTCTTGGCCATCTCCAAAAGCGCAAATAAGTGCTCAATATGGGAATGGACTCCCCCATCAGAGAGCAATCCCATCACGTGAAATGCTTGGTTATGAAGACGAGCAGATTCCATCGCTTCTAACAAAACAGGGTTCTTAAAGATTGTTTTATCCTTAATGGCTTTATATATTCGGGTTAACTCCTGGTAAACCACCCTGCCGGCCCCCATATTCAGGTGTCCAACTTCAGAGTTCCCCATTTGTCCGTCTGGTAATCCAACTGCCTCTCCTGATGCCTGCAGCAGAGTGTGTGGATATTCGCTCTCCAAACGTCGGAAATTTGGCAAGTTCGCTTGGGCAATGGCGTTTCCTTCTCTCGCTGCACGCTGCCCCCATCCGTCGAGTATCATGAGCAGCAGTGGTCTGTCAGCGCTCATCGTTATATTCCTTCCGCGCGTGCAACTGAGGATTCTGCGTTATGTATAAGCTTCGCAAAACCTTGAGGATCAAGACTTGCCCCCCGACAAGGGCCCCATCGACATCCTGTTCTGTCAGCAATTCTGCAATATTTTCTACCTTGACGCTCCCTCCATAAAGAATGGGCACCGTCTCAGAGGCTGTTCCCATGAAGCCAGCTAAAGTAGCACGTATAGCCGCACACATCTCCTGAGCATCTTGACTAGAAGCAGTCTTTCCGGTACCAATCGCCCAGATGGGCTCATAGGCAACGACAACCTTGCTTAAATCCTCAGTTGACATACCGGCAAGAGCTCGAGACACTTGACCTTGAACTCGTTCAATGGCTTTTCCTTCCTCACGGATACCAAGGTTTTCCCCGACGCAGAGAATAGGAGTTAATCCTGATTCCAAAGCCTTGCGAACTTTTTTGGCGATAGCCTCGTCTGTCTCTCCAAACATTTCCCTCCGCTCAGAGTGCCCTAAGATAACATAAGTGCAGGCAGCCTCCAAAAGCATCTGAGCCGAAATTTCACCCGTATAAGCGCCTTGATCAGCCCAGGACATAGTTTGCGCGCCTATGTGGACAACACTTTCTTCCAGTTCATTTTTCAGAGAATAAAGCGCTGTAAAAGGAGCACAAAGTACAATGTCGAGGTCTGTGACATCTTTAACCTCCTCCAGGAACTTAACTGCGTATTCTTCAGCTTCTTTAATGGTCTTAAACATTTTCCAGTTGCCCGCAATCACAGGTCTGCGATTTGCCACGGTATGATTCCTCCACTTCATTTGCGAGGCAGGATATTTGATGCGCAAGACGACAATTCAAAAACTCTAAACCTCTTAATCTTAATATTTACCTATACCTACAACTTTAATCTTCCCTTGAACCTAAGCTCGGGCCTCACGCTGTATGCCTTAGGCCTCAAGCAATGCCGCAACCCCAGGAAGGACTTTTCCCTCCAGAAATTCCAAAGATGCGCCTCCACCGGTTGAGATATGCGTCAAACACTCTGCAACCCCCATCTTTTCCACGGCAGCTACTGAATCTCCGCCTCCAACGATCGTAGTTCCCTTGCAGGCAGCGACCGCCTGAGCTACCTGCTCCGTCCCTTTCGCGAAAGCTTCCATTTCAAAAACCCCCATAGGCCCGTTCCAGATCACAGTGAGAGCAGTAGAAATAAGGCTGCTAAACCGTTCAGCACTTGCTGGTCCAATATCCAAAGCCAGTTCATCTTCCAAAATGTCCGACAAAGCTGCAGTTCTATGTGGAGCGTCTGCCGCAAAGGCCTTAGCCACGACAACATCAATCGGCAATTCTAATTTAACCCCTTTTAGCTTCGCTTTCTCAAGCAGCTGTTTCGCTAAGTCAACCTTATCCTCTTCCAGCAGCGATTTCCCCACATTATACCCTTGGGCCTTGAGGAAAGTGTTGGCCATTCCTCCGCCAATAATCAAGGCATCAACCTTTTCCAAGAGATTTTCAATGACTCCGATTTTATCACTTACTTTAGCTCCGCCGATAATGGCCACAAAGGGATGCTCAGGTCGTTCTAAGGCATTACCCATGAACTCCACTTCTTTTTGCATCAATAAACCCGCGACGGCTGGTATGTAGTGAGTAACCCCTTCTGTGGAGGCATGAGCACGATGCGCCGTTCCAAAAGCATCGTTAACAAAAATTTCGGCCAGCGAGGCCATCTCCCGAGCAAATTCAGGGTCATTTTTTTCTTCTTCCTTGTGGAAGCGAACATTTTCCAGTAAAAGGACCTGACCATCTTGCAATGCCAGGACAGCCTCTTTAACCACATCTCCAATGCAGTCCTGAGCCAAGGAGACATCCTGCCCCAATCGTTCACTCAATCGCCGAGCAACCGGAGCTAGGGAATATTTCGGATTTACCTGCCCTTTAGGGCGCCCTAGGTGGGAAGCAAGAATGACACGTGCTCCCTCTTTGATGAGATATTCAATCGTAGGGAGAGAAGCTCGGATGCGTGTATCGTCCGTAATCTGTCCTTGTTCATCTAAGGGCACATTAAAATCTGCCCGTACTAATACTCGCCTTCCCTGTACAGTCATGTCTTTAATACTTTTTTTGTTCACGGAAAAATCCCCTTTCTCTTTAATTCAAAGGGTTCAGCATCCATATGAAGATCTGCCTTTCAAGTTATCCTTAGTATACCAAGAAAGCACATTCTTAATCTGCTACCCAACGTTTTATCAGCCCAATTCTAATTTATTCTCCATCGAAGGACAGTTTCCTGCACAACAGATAAGGATTCCTCGAATAAACGTTTCTGAGCAGTTAGCTGGTTTTTGGCGAAAGTCTTCGAACCCCTGTCTGCACATAGAGAAGTGTTTCAGCGACATTGACGATATGGTCCCCCATCCGTTCAAGAGTTCTGGCAAGTACCAGACTTAACCCCAATTGCCCATCGTCACATTTCTTTTGGCTTCCTTCAACTAAAGCGGCTTTAAAATTAGAATATACTAGATCAAGGGCATCGTCCTGATCGGCCAGATCTCGAGTAATTTCAGTTTCCCCTTTCAAAATGGCTACCGTGTAATTGGTCATGTCCGTCAATTGCTCGGCCATCGTTAAGATATCGGCCGACCAGTTTCCTTTGGGCTTAAGCTCACTTAATTCAGCAAGGTCGCAGGCATAGTCTGCGACCCGTTCAAGCTCTTGTGCCATACGTTGAAAGCCTAAAATCCAGCGCAGATCCTGGCTGCGCAGCTGTTGTAAACTCATGATGTCATAACTGCGCTTCACGATGCAATCCCTCATTTGATCGATAACATCATCTCGTTCTTCCCAATCCTGAACCACTTCACCCTTTTTCAGCGCTTCGATGGCTTCACCTAAATGGCTCTGCAGGGCCTCCGCCAGCTCGACAACCATCGCACGTAAATTCAACAAGACTCGATCATACCCCGACGTGCGAAACGCGCCCATACAGCACACCTCTTTTCTAAGTTTACTGAATAACTCATACTAAGGTTTGGAAAATCACTTCGTCTTAATCCCTTTTGAGCTATTCCTGATCATCTTATTTCTCGGCGCAGAATTCTGTTACAAGAGATTTCCTAATTTTTATGCTTTAAATCCAAACCGTAGGCCTCCATAATTATCCAAATCGGATGTTCTGTTTTGGCTCCTGATCCGTGCTGTATTTGGACCTGACATCCTCCGCATTCCGTGATCATAACTTCAAATTCTCTTTCCGTCACACCTTGGCGAACTCGAGAAAACAACGGATTTCCAATTTGCATAGCCAGATCATACCGTTCCTGTTTAAATCCAAAACTACCCGACAGGCCACAACAGCCGCCATCCAGATCGTTAACCCGAACCCCAGGTATTAAACGCAGTAAACGCACGGCTGGGGTTCCGATCCCTTGAGCTTTCAGATGACAGGGAGCATGATACCCTAAAGATAAAGAAACCTCTCGGAAATTCTCTGCGAGTTCACCCCGTTCATGCAATTTCCAAAGAAATTCAAATAAGTCATAGGTTTGGCGACCAATATGTTTTGCACCTGGATGTTCTGATTTCGGATACTCCTCCTTTAAGGCTAAACCACAGCTCGTACATGAAGTAATAACAGGGACATCCGCTTGCAGATAAGAGTACATCAAGGCTAGATTTTTGCGTATAATATCCCTCACTTCGCGAAAATGGCCGTTTGCTTGAAGGGGAACACCACAACAGTGAAACTCAGGGACGATCACATCATATCCGTTGCGTTCGAGCACTTTGATCACAGCCTTCCCCGTTAGACTGTCGTTGTATTTGATAAAACAGCCCGGAAAATATACCGCCTGCTTCCGAGGTGTTCCATGTTCTTCTAATTCAATACTTCTTGACCGTCTGCTTGCTGAATTTTTCAACCTTGGCTTATAGGCCGGAAGCGGAGCTTGCCTTCCAATTCCCAGCGTCCTTTCCATTAGGGTGCGAACAAGTGGAATCCCTAGAACCAAGTTCGTGAGAACTGGTAAGATGGTCCCTAACTTTCCCAAATATTCTGCACGCCCTAAAACAAGATCACGGACCTGATGTTGATGGGTCTTTCCGTTACTATGCCCAGTCTCTTGAGCCTTCTCTCGAGCCCTCATAATCATATCTGTAATTTTTACCCCGGACGGACAGGTGATTTCACAGGTTTTACAATTAGAACAATAATTCAGGTATCCTGCATCTGTTTCGAAGCCTTCAAGGCGCAAACGCTCGGCATCCGGTCCAACATTTTTGGGTCCAGGGAAAAAGGGATACACTGCTGCAACCGGGCATTGGGAGGTACAAGCGCTGCACTTAATACAGGCATCTAAGTTCGCAGCTTTGTCTTGTTCTAACCCCATCTGAAGTGCCTCCTTTCTATATCGTATCTCCGACGAACCATCCAGAGGCCAGTGAAACCCCTCCACCACAGTGCTCAGTCCAGGGATCATAATGAGCAAGCATTCGTCCGACGACATGCAAATTCTCGAAGATGACATCTTGGCTTTGAGGATTAACCGGGCGAAGAGTACAATCAACCTCAACTCCCATTTGGGCATAGGGTTGCTCTCCTAGGAATTCCGGCTGCGTCCAATCGGATGGAACAAAGAGCGGCAGACCAAAGACAGTTTCCTGTTGAATCGATGGAGTTACTTTAATCCCTCCCCCAAAAATCCCGCCCGTCGCCAGCACAAAGGAGCGAGCGGAAAAACACGAATCTCTGCCTTTGCTTGACACGATCACATTATGACATAACCTTCCCTGAGTCCCAACACTCTTAACCCCAGCTCCCACGAGCAATTCTCCACCTAAAGCCTTAAAGGCTCGTTTTAAGACCTCATAAAAAACCTGTCCGCTTGCAGAGGGTGGGAACGCCGTCACCTCAACCAGAGGAAAGGAAATTTCATCCAGAACATTGTCTAGGGCGCCGGAAAATTCAGTGACTAATCCGGGGAAGACTACGACCGTTTTCAAACGTTGGCCGCCCTGATCTGCGTTCATAACTTGAGAAGTGAGTCGTTTCAACAGCTCTTTCAATTCGGCAATTCCCGAATCGGTTCTCCAGTACCGTGCGTAGTCGACACCCATAATCGGTTTTCCTCCTTCATACCAAGGCTTAAACCGTTCTGCCCGGATCGGATACAGCTCGACACTTCCTAAAGGGTAAGTCCTCTCCAAAATCCCCTTGCTGACCTCCGGGTAAAAATCTTTCAGCCCCTCAGGAACTGCTAGTATGATCCGCTCAGCATCCCACAAAACATCCGCCGCAAATCTCTTCGGAACCATACTTGCTTTTCTTGGCGAGCCCAAAGGAGTCAGCACCTCTTGAGTCTCTCCCCATTTCCCTGTATAGTCCGGGAAATGAGTCTGGAAATACTCCACTCCAGCTCGAAGCGCTGATTCTCCGAGTAAAGCATAAGGATGTTTCTCCTGTTTTGCTAAACGCTCAACCTCTCCGAAATCCAAAACACCTGAACTATAGCTTAAGCTCCCTACCCCTTCAGAGATGATCAAAACCCGCTTACCTCTTTCGGAAGCTCGAATTCCTGTTAAGAGGCCCGCAAGGCCTCCTCCCACGATAATCCCATCCCACACGGGAATTCCTCCTCACTCATCCTTAGTTGCATTCACTTGAAGGATACTGCCATAAATAGCACGTGCCAGCTCAGTTTCGCGCAATTGTTGACCCCATAGTACTGGTCGGATTCCCTTCCATCTCTGATTAATAAAACGCTTCAACTCATCCTGCAGAGAGTCATATTTTCCTTTTTCCTGCCACAAAAGAGGCAAGGCTCGATAGGCACAAAAGGCCCCTTGGCAGGTCCCCATTCCCAAGCGCGTCTTGCGGCGAATGTCCGCTAAGTGATGGGCGTCTTGATCTGCTGCAACCTTCTCCACTTCAGCGATACAAACCATTTCACATTCGCAAAGCATTTGGGCTTTTTCAGGGTTACGCTGAATCTCAGCCAAAACCCCTTCCGCATCCTCTCCCAGCCTTTCCAGCATTTTTTCGGCGACAGCAGAAGGCAAAAGCCTCTGTGCTTCACGCCTCATGGCTTCCGAAATCTCTGGGATCAACTTTTCCTCTGAAGTGCGGCATGGAGTCGTATTTCCCAACCGCTCGGCGACCCAATCCGTTACTTTCTCTGCCATCAAACGATAGGTTGTGAACTTTCCGCCAACGATACTCACAAGTCCCTGGACTCCATCTTGAACACCATGGTCAATTAAAGCAAAGGTTCGGCTGACCTCTCGCCCTTCTTCAGCTGCTCCAGGAGCTTCACTGTCCTCTCGATGAAGGGGTCTTACTCCTGCGAAGGCCCGAATAACCCGATGCTCCATGAGGCTCGGGAGAACATCCTCACCTAAAGACAATAACCGTTTAACCTCATTCTCCTGGGGAATCGTCTCTTGCGGAGAATCCACGATTTCTGAAGTCGTCCCCAAAATCGTGATGGTTTCATGGGGAACAAAAATATCTCCATCGCTCGGAGGGTGCAGTCGGTTCACCACTCGTTGGCATAACCTTTGATTAAAGGCCAGAAGTGTCCCTTTGTCACAGATCACCTCTAAAGATATCCCGATGGAGTCCGCGATTTGAGAGGCCCAAGCCCCGGCAGCATTGACAACAATATCGCAATGGACGATCAATTCTTCCCCATTTAAAAGATTCCTGGCCCTCACCCCGAAAATCTGTTGATCCTCCTTAAGGAGCTGTTCCACCCGATGATAGGTTCTAAAATCGCCGCCATAATGCCTTGCGGATTTTGCATTGGCCCAAACCAGCTTAAATCCGTCCACAGTGGCATCAGGCACTTCGAAAACACGGACGACATTATTGCCTATTAAAGGTTCTTTCTTGTACGCCTCAGCGGGAGATATTTCGCGTATCGGAATATTGGCCCGAGCACAACCCGCGATCCATTGTTTAACATAAGTCGGGTCGTCCTCGGACATTTGTACAAACCACCCACCCGTATCGGAAATGCAATTCGCAGCAATTCGTTTAAGAATCAGGTTTTCTTCAATACACTCAGCGGCTGACACGGGGTCTTTAACCGCATAACGCGCACCGCTATGCAATAAGCCATGAAAACGCGAGCTTGTTCCGTGTGCCAGGTCTCCTTGTTCCAGAAGTAAGGCAGAAATTCCCCGCATACTTAAGTCCCGCAAAACCCCAACACCTGTTGCTCCGCCGCCGACAATCACAACTTGGTATCCTATCATATTAACCTCCCTACGCTCTCGGAATGTTTCAAAATGTAAAGCTGCGCCTATGCGCTGGCCATGGATGGCCAAGTGTCCCTGAAGCCAAGGGTGGCGAGAAAGGACCTGTAGAAAGTATTCAACGAAGTTATACTTTCTGACAGTACAAAAAGCCACTGGCGGAACGCTGTTACGCTTCCTCCAGTGGCTTCTCTTATTCTCTAAGCCTTTATTATCAAGTTTTAAAACTTACTTCATAAGTATACACTTAGATTCTTCCTGCGTCAACGCAGCTTCCACAGATTCCTTCGACTCGCCGTCACGGCTGTCAAGCCATTGCTTAAAGCCTTGCGTACGTCCTCCTCAGTTCGGAGCAGCCCGCCTCCTAAGATACTTAAATCTGTTACTTTTCGGAACTCATCAATCGCATATTTCGGAACGGTAGCTGGTAAGATTTCGATAGCATCGGGGGTTACTTTTTTAATAATCTTCAATCCTGTACGAATTGCTTCTGAATCAACCAGAAATAAACGCTGGACGGTCAACATATTATTTTCTTTCGCATAGCGAAGAAGCTGCCATTTAACGGAGACAATTCCTTCAAGACCCAAACGTTTCAAGTAGCGCATCCCGGCCTCGTCTTTCCCAACCCCTTCGATCAAATCCACATGAGCTAAGAGATATTTTTCAGGATATTTACTGCGGATTTTTAAAATCCCTTCAAAGTCGTTGATATCTCCACCGATCAAAATAACGACGGAAACCCAAGGGATGTTTAAGACTTCTGTTAAATCTTCAAGGTGCTTAACAGCTGGCACAACCCCACTTAAACTTAAAGCCTCTTTAAACCCAACTCTATTTTCCATCGCAATCCTTCCAATTCTAACGCTTGCTTTCTCAGACACACAACGTAATTCTAAGAGAGTTATTTCAGCCTTAACTTTCCAAGGTCGTACAGGCTTTTTTCTCAATCAGAAGTCCTACTTCCTCTTTTAGGGCAAAGCGGGATCCTGCAAATCGGTTAAGATGATCCACCACGATCGTTCTTCCTTGCACAACCACCTCAGCCCTGGCTGTATTCCCTAAGATATAGAAGTTTTCTAACGTTCCCTGAAGTTTTATATCGTCTGCTTCCCCCATCTGACTCAATTCGTCTGAACCGACCAATAAAACATGCTCAGGCCGGATACACACCTCATCAGCTTTAGGCAAGCCTACCAAAGTCCCAGGAACAAAGTTATAAGTCCCGATAAATTGGGCCACGAATTTATTGGCGGGCTTATGATAAATTTGTTCTGGAGTTCCATACTGCATGACTTCTCCATTGTTGATGACCACTATGCGATCCGACATGACCAAGGCTTCTAGCTGATCATGGGTGACAAAAATTGTTGTAATTCCCATTTTTCGCTGCACATCACGAATTAAGGTTCGGGCACTTTCCCTGACCTTGGCGTCCACAGCACTCAGCGGCTCATCCAAGAGAAGCAGATCCGGTTTAACGACAAGTGCCCGAGCTAAAGCAACCCTCTGCTGCTGACCTCCCGACATCTGATGAGGGTAGTTGTTTTCTTTGCCCGTAATGCTGAGAATATCCATAACCTCCTGAACTTGCTTGCGGATTTCTGCAGAAGGTATTTTCTTAATCTTAAGGCCAAAGGCAATATTCTCAAACGCCGTCATGTTGGGGAAAAGCGCGTAGGATTGAAAGACCATCCCAATATTTTGCTCTTTCTTACTCTGCCCTTCCTGGATCTCTCTTTGGTTGACAATAACCTTCCCGCCATCCCCACGCTCTAAGCCTGCGATGATTCTCAAGAGCGTAGTTTTTCCGCATCCGCTGGGCCCTAATAATGTGACAAATTCCCCTTTTTCAATGTCCAGTTCTATTCCCTTCAAGACCTGGCGGCCTTGAAAGCTCTTATCTATATTGACGACTTGAACATAGCTCATGTCTATACCCCCACACCCTTACTTGACTTCCGTCCTCTGTTCTTAGCCCCTTCCTCCGACCTAAAAGCTACCCAGATTAAAATTAAGGACATCAACAAAATCACTAGAAAATAGGAAGCAACCAAGGCATTAGCCATGTGGCCATCCACCTTTTGCAATTTATACAGGTAGATTTGAATGGTTTCATAGTTATCCCCAACCAGTAAATTAGCCAGAACAAATTCTCCAAATAAGACCGAGACGGAAATCAAGGCAGCAGAAATAACTCCTCTCAGCACATTGGGAAAGATGATCTTGGCAAAGGTCTCCAACTTACCACAACCCAACATTAGGGCCGCTTCGGTCAAGGCCTTGACATTGATCGTCCGAAAGCTATTCTTGGTTGCCTGATACATAAACGGTAAGATGAGGACAAAATAGGAGCCAATTAATATCCAAGGGGTATTGGTGATCCTCAGCGGACCTTTAGCGTACATTTGAATCATACCGATGGCCAAAATAACTCCCGGCATAGCAAAGGGCAAAATAGACAAGACTTCGAAGAGTCTTTCCAAACGCGGATAATAAACAATTGCCAAGTACATCGAAGGAATGATGATGAGAACTGATAATAGAATCGTTGCGAAACTTACAAAAATAGTTCTTAGCAAGGACTGCATAAACTCCGGACTGTTAAACAATTGTTGATAGTAGGACAGAGTGTATCCCTCAGGCAAGATGGTCGTGCTCCATTTTGTGGCTATAGAGAAAAGCAGGGTGGCAACGATGGGGAAAAATAAATACGCAAAAATTACGACTAAAACAACCCGAGCAAAAATCCCTCGTTTCATTCTCCCACCCCTCCGCTGTTTTTCTTAAGTCTGGCATTAATAACAATAGAGGCGACTAAAAATGCTGCCATAATGACGGCTAAAGCACTGGCTAGAGAAGGGTCCGGAAAGATATCTCCTGTGACAAGATTGGCTATTGTTATGGATACCAAGCTGTTATTCGAGTTTGTTAAAGCATAAGCAGTAGCATAAGCTCCTAAAGAATTAGCAAAAAGCAGCGTAAAGCTGCCTAACATCGAGGGTAACAAAATTGGCACCCCGATCTTGCGCCAAAAGTGAACCTTGCCAGCCCCCAAGATGTAAGCAGCTTCCTGAATGTCCTGCCTAAGGGCATAAACCGCCGGATACATCAGCATAAAGGCCAAAGGAACGCTAAAGTAAATATAAATTAGGACGATGCCTGTCCAGCTAAAGAGGTTAAACCCCATCCCATATAGGTCCAGCCCCATTTTTTCCTTCACCAAGACTGTTACCAGTCCATTAACTCCTAATAAAACGATATACGCAAAAGCCAACGGAACCCCCGAAAAATTAGAGGTCATATTAACTAAGGTTAATAATTTTTCCCGCCAGGCTTCCCCTAACGAACGCAGAGACAGGGCCCCAAACGTGCCAATAATCAGACCGATAATTCCTACGGCCACAGAAACCAGTAAACTATTTCTTAAGGAAACCACATAATACTTACTTTTGAAAATTTCGGAAAAGCTTGCCGTGCTAATGCCTGCAGCAGTATGTACACTACTATAAATAATATACCCCATGGGTAAGATTTCGAAGGCTAAGGCGAAAATAATTAAGGGAACAAATGGAATCCAAAGGATTCCACCTCGCCGTAACTCTTGGCTAAGCCGAGCTACCAGGTTCTTTTTCATTTTGTAAGGCCTCCTCGTCGCCGACGACGTTAAAACGCATTTGACCAAAGGAAGGCCCGACAAAAGGATCTTTCGACCCCAGACCTGCCAGGCTCTTCCTCCATGGTTCTTAGACAAAACCAAGGTTATTGAGAAACTATGACATTGTTCCTCCACAGGTCGGGGATGGTTTTCATGTTCTTTTCCCAAGCTGCAAAATCCTTAATAGGTTTCGCTGAAGCGTATTGATCTTTAGAAACCATTGTTTTGGCAATATCCTCCGGAATTTGAACCTTATCTCGAATCGGACGAGCAAATCCTTTGGCTAAGAGGATTTGTCCCTCGTCACTCAAAAGGAAATCTTGGAATGCTTTCGCTGCATTGGGGTGTGGAGCATACTTATTGATCACCGATACATAAGCACTCGCCACAGTACCATCACTCGGAATAACCACTTGGTAATTGTCCTTATCCGCCAAGCGGGAACGATAGCCCAAGGCATTAAAATCCCAAAGGATCCCTACAGGGACTTCACCTTTCTGGAAAACGCTGAAGATGTTGTCACTGGGTTTAAGATTACCGGCTTGAGCTAACTTTTTGAAGTAGTCAATTCCAGGGGTTAAGTTGTTCTCGTCTCCACCGTTAGCAAAAGCAGCTGCCAAAATTGCCGCTTGGGACTGAGCGGCCTTTAAAACATCTCCGGTGACGACAGCACCTTTGTATTCAGGTTTAAGCAAATCCGCCCAACTATGGGGAACATCTTTAACCAATTTAGTATTTACTAAGAATGCGATTGTTCCTACATACTCCCCTGTCCAGAGACCATCCTTATCCTTCGCCCAATCTGGAACCTCATTCCAAGTTGGCCCCTTATGCGCTTGCACGACATCACGTGAAATAGCAACATTTCCAAAGGTAATACCTACATCCCCGATGTCGGCAACTGGGCTGCTTTTCTCAGCATCAAATTTGGCAATCTCTTCGGCACTCGTCATATCCGTATCCGAATGAGTTATTCCATTGTCTTTCGTGAAAGTACCCCAGATTTCACCGAGGTTGGCCCAAGCATCAGGCATACCATAAGA
The DNA here is from genome assembly GCF_045689965.1 of Desulfosporosinus paludis. Lineage (NCBI taxonomy): Bacteria > Bacillati > Bacillota > Clostridia > Eubacteriales > Desulfitobacteriaceae > Desulfosporosinus > Desulfosporosinus paludis. The sequence continues at coordinate 3,142,627 of NZ_CP144211.1, read as the reverse complement.
AACGATTTTCCCCTCTTTTTTCACAGCATCTTTCAGGGCCTGTCCTGTTAATTCCGCAGCCGGCTTGGCTTCTTTACTTGTATCAGCTGTAGGGGTTGTTCCACACCCAGTCAAAAGACTACTCATGAGAAATGCGCCGATCATAGTTACCGCTAAGACTTTCCTACTCGTTTTTAACATCTCGAATCCTCCTCTGAAACAAATCTAACCCTGACTAAAGTGAAATTTTGCTCAATCCTAATCGGACTGGCAGTAACTTCTCACCCCCTTGCAGACGTTGCGTTATCCCAGATATATCCATTCACTGCCCCTGAAGTCAAATCTTTATATCCTTTCACGTCCAACCTCAGAGTTAAGCATGAAGGCCCACCATGAAATAAAATGAGCATTTCCAATCTTAATATGGCAGATAACTTGACTTACCTAAGAATAAAGCGCTCTGGATGATTAGTAATCACGATATCCACCCCAGAATTCATAACACATTCCATCTCCCAGGTCTCATCCACTGTCCAAGTATGTACATTCAGGCTCCGCACATGGCTTTCTCGTACCAATTCTGGGTTTACAAAGGCATAATGAGGGTGGAGATGGTTTGCGCCTAGATTCTGGGCATAAAGCCAAGGGGAAATCGGTCCGCAGTCATAAAGTAAGCCTGTTTTCACGTGGGGATAGTTCCTAATTACCTCTACAATTGTCTTATGTTCAAAGGAAGAAATTATACTATGATGAGTCACCTGATGCTTCTCCAATAGACCAACCACCTTGTCAACAATTCCGGGATATTCGATCAGTCCGGTTTTAATCTCAACATTAAGAATAAGAGGCCTGGCTTTAAGCATTTCCAACAGTTCTGCCAGCGTGGGTATTGGAGCAAATACTCCAAATCCAACTCCAAAATTCAGCTTCTTTAATTCCTTGAGCGTGAAATCATTGACCCAACCAACACCGTCGCTCGTACGATCAACACGTTCGTCGTGGCAGATAACGACCTCTCCATCCTTTGATAGCTGTACATCAAACTCCAAGCCATCTACCCCAAATTCAAGGGCTTTGGCAAAGGATAGCAACGTGTTTTCCGGAGATGTACCCGCAGCTCCTCGATGACCTAAGATTTTCATAGAATCTCTCCTTAAAAGACATTCCTGAATTGTTGTAACCTTCTTAAACAATTCAGTTTCAGAATAACACTCAATTATTAGTTCTAAGTTAGGCCATTGTAATATTTATGTTAAACTGGCAAAAATATTTAATTTTTTTAGACAATTCCCATGACTACTTTTGCAATATTAACAGTATGTTCATCCACTTGAGATAAGAGATTAATCAAGTCTAACGTCATGTAACGAAATTTCTCTACAGTTTTCAGGTCACTTTCTTGCCCTCCTTGCTTAGAACCTTGAGCAAGAAAATTAAACTGCAAGTTTCTTTGTATGCGTGTCGTCTCAGGATGTTCACGAATCACTTCTGCCGCTGTTTGTGGATTCCACTGAGTCAGTGCCTGAAGTACCGTTGCAAAATGATCCAGGACTTGTTGGTATAAATCATCAAGATGTCCCCAGTTTTGGGCTGGAATATTGAGGTTTTCGCGATGAAGCTTGGTGGTTAATTGGACCATAGCCATAACGGCATCCCCAATGTACTCTAATTCCTTGACAATAAACTGGATATTCATACTTTCTTCGGCCTGTTCGTCGGTAAGTCCTTTCTGCGACAGAACTGCCAAGAACCGCATGGTATGCCGATAATACCAATCCACCCATTCTTCAGCTTTTACCATTTCTTCGATGATTTCCTCTGAATCTGATAAAAGAGCCTCCGGAATTATTTGCAGCATTTTAGTATAGATGAACTTTCCTAAAGCACGGATCTCCTCATTGGCCTGTCTAAGAGCAACAGCCGGAACCTCCAAGGATACTTCATCGATAACCTGAAATTTAAACGAAACATCTTTACCTGCACGATCTGGAACTACTCGTTTCAGGCCTTTAGCAATGACCGTGTTCAAGGGTAGAAACAAAAGAACCATTAAAAGCGCAAAGAGCAAATGAGCGTTAGCGACTTGACGCTGTAAATTGCCTGTCGTCCATTGGATGAGCAGGGCAAACTTCGCCAAAAAAGGGTATAAGAGAAGCGCGGCCACAACTTTATACCCTGTATTCGCTATTGCTGTTCGTTTCGCATCCATTTTTTGAGCCGTAAGACTTGTAAGCAGTGTTGTCACAGTCCCTCCAATATGAGCACCAATAACCAACGGTACAATCGCTGACAGATTCAAAAGATGTTGTCCGGCAAGGGACATCATAATAGCAAAAACTGCTGTGCTGCTCTGAATTACCGTTGTTAAGATAAGTCCCACGATGATAGCCAGGAAAGGCTGTGTCCCCAGTTGGGAAAGAAACGTATAAACTTCAGGAATATTGCGCAGCGGAACTGAGGCATCCGACATATTGGACATTCCGACAAAGATCAAGCCGAAGCCAATTAGAGAATGGCCTAAATGCTTCCACTGTTTTTTACCTGTAAAATACAGAATGAATCCAATAAATGTGGCCCCTAACGCAACATCAAGAATCTGAAAAGCAATAAGCTGAATGGAAATCGACGTCCCAACGGCCGAACCTAAGACAATGCCTAAGGCTTGCCCTAGATTCATCATGCCTGCATTGACGAATTCCACGACCAAAACAGTCGTCGCTGCGCTGCTTTGAAAAGCAACCGTCATGACGGTTCCTAACAAAACAGCCATAAACGTTTTCTTCGTAAGAGATTGAAGAATTTGTTTAAGCCGATTTGCTGCAAATTTTTGTAAGGCATCTGACGTTGTCTGTACTCCATACATAAAAAGACCGAGCCCGCCCAGAAACACTAAAACTGTACCGACACTACTTATCTGCCTTCAACTCCCTCTTGTCTTCAGCGCAAGCAGCCACCTAGCTGCATTAAGCTGGAGAAAGTATTCAACAATATTATATTTCTGGCAGTAGAAAAAAGCCGCAAACGGACCTGTTTAGAACAGATAAATTTGCGGCTTTCTCTATAACTCCAGCCTTAAATATCAAATTTAGCAAGAAAAACAATCTAATATTAGATATGATTTATTATATGCAGATATTCAGAATTTAGCAATTAGTTTTTAGATTCAAACTCCCTTTTTTAGGTCTTTCGTCAGGACTCAGCCTACTCTTTCCCGCCTTAATATCGCTTCCTCACCGTCGCCGCAGGAATCCCCAACTCATCACGATATTTAGCAACCGTACGCCTGGAGATCACCATAGTTTTAGCCTTAAGAAGATCGGCTAATTTTTGGTCAGAATAGGGGCTTTTGGGATTCTCTGAAGAAATAATCTCACGAAGAGCAAACTTAATTTCTTCCGTCGTGATATTCGAGTCATTATTATGTCCTCGTCCCATGCTATTGGCAAAGAAGAATTTAAATTCAAAAATTCCTCGAGGCGTCTGCACATATTTATGAGATGTAGCGCGACTGACAGTCGACTCATGAACCCCAATTTCCTCGGCAATGTCCCTTAAGGTAAGAGGTTTCAGATGGCGAATCCCATAACGAAGAAAATCTGTTTGCCATTTCACGATGGCATTGGCGACTTTATATAAGGTTAAACGCCGCTGCTCGATACTGCGGATCAGCCAAGCCGCAGCGTTTAATTTCTGTTCCACAAATTTACGGGTATCCGTCTCTTCCTCGTTGCTGAGAGCCTCTCGATAAGCTTTGTTTATTCCAAGACGGGGTACTGTGATGTCATTAACTAAAATAATAAACTCTCCGCCAATCTCCTCGATGACAACATCTGGAACAATATAACGTACATCTCCAGGACCTGAGAAGCGGAGTCCCGGTTTGGGATCAAGTTTTCGGATCAAATCGGCCAATTCCTGAACTCGACTGATGGATAGTTTCATGGCATGGGCAATCCTTTGCAAACGTCCTGCCGCTAAGTCTTCAAGATACTTTAATAATTCCGGTAATTCCGGCGGGTAATTTGGCAGAAGCGGTAGCTGTAACCTCAGACATTCCTCGAGACTGCGAGCTCCTATTCCCAGAGGGTCAAGACCCTGAACAGCGGCCAACGCCTCTTCTGCCGTTTCCAGAGAAACGTTTTTCTCTCGGGCGATATCTTCTAACGTTATAGTAAGCCCGCCATTGTCATCGAGATTCCCAACAATATACTCAGCGACAGGTAGGGAAGCCGAAATTTTTTGAACATGAAGTTGCTCGAGCAAATGTTCTTGAAGAGTTGGTGCTGCAGTGATGAACGGATCAAAACGCTGTTTTTCTTCCACGACCACTCGTTCTTGCCGGACGCGATTTTCCTCTTGATCATGAAAATAATCTTGCCAATCTACTTCCCATTTATCATCAGACGGACTTTCTTCCGCACCGTTAGCCTCGGATTCTGCTTTCACGTCTAAAATCTCTTCTTGTGTTTCCAGCAAAGGGTTTTCTAAAAGTTGTTCCTCAACATACGTAGAAAGCTCAAGTGCGGACAATTGTAAGATTGTGATTGCCTGACGCAATTCTGGAGTCATAATTAGTTTTTGAGTTTGTTCTAGACTCAAGCCGTATCCTAACCGCACCTAATCCCCCCCCATATCTTCACTTAATGTTCAAGCACTAGAATCTTACCTCAAAGCCTTATGCAGACTGTTAGTTTAGGGTTCCCATCTTTTGGCTCCTAATTCGCTCGGCCAAAGCTTCAATCTTCCTCATTCGATGGTTTACTCCCGACTTACCGACTTTTGGCCGCAGCATTTCACCGAGTTCTTTTAAACTGGCATCAGGGAATTCCAAGCGCAGCTCTGCCATTCCTCTGAGCGCAGAGGGTAAGGCCTGGAGGCCAATTGAGTTCTGAATTAATTGGATATTTTCAAGCTGTCTCACTGCAGCATCAACAATTTTATCGAGATTCGCTGTTTCACAGTTTACCAAACGGTTCACCTGATTGCGCACGTCTTTGAGTACACGAACATTTTCGAATTCCAAAAGTGCATGATGAGCTCCAATAAAGCCTAGAAACTCTACGATCCGTTCACTCTCTTTGATATAGACAACGAACCAATGCTTGCGCATACTCACTTTAGCCCCTAATTTAAAGCGATTTACCAACTGACACAGGGCTTTGGCATGTTGTTCATCATTGCTGACAATTTCGAGATGATAGGTACCTTCAGGATTATTTATTGAACCGCCTGCCAAAAATGCTCCCCTCAGATAGGCCTTTTGGTCACAGCGTTTTTTGATGAGATCGGGGGGAATACCATGGTAAATTTGTCCGCCCTCATTAAGCAGACCCAGATTCTGCAAATCCTCCAACCCACGGGGATAAATTCGTACCATGTATGAGTTGTTTTTGCGCAGCCTTAGTTTGCGGCGAACCACAATATCCACGGGGCGTTTAAGGACATCCTTTGCCAAACGATAGATCTTGCGTGCCACGGGAGCGCTTTCCGTAATAACATTCAAAGTGTATTGTTGATGCGCGCTAATTTGAAGGGTACCATCCATGCGTACTAAAGCGGCTAATTCCGCCAGCTCACAACAAGATTTTTGCTCACTTAGGCGCGCCAACTCTTCTTTAGTCACAGCACTAAACGACAATGATAAGGCCCCCCTTTATCGAGGTTCGATGTTCAAGATTTACGTGGTTCTGCGGAGCTTTTGAGATAGCAGATAAGCATCGACTAAAGCAATTCGCTCACCTATAGGTTTTAAACGAAATAGTAGGCGGATAAGTTCCTTAGCTAACTTATCGGGATCGTGACGAACAACATTCCTTTCTTGAACAAGATTGGCCTCAAAATACTTGGCTCCCAATCGTTCAACCTCTTTAGGATCGGTAATTACCGGAACGGCTTCCTCTTCAACATATCGTTGTAAGATGGATAATGTAATTTCTCCCCTTGTCGCCAAAACAGCATCCACGAATCCAGGACCGCAGTGATCTAAAATCGCTTTTAGATGGTCGGATACACGATAACCGTCGGTTTCCCCCTTTTCAGTCATTACGTTACAGACATAGACACAAGGAGCATTGACCTTTCGAATCTTTTCCCGAAGTCCAGCTACCAACAGGTTAGGCAACACGCTGGTATAGAGGCTCCCAGGCCCTAAAACAATTAGATCTGCCTCTTCCAGCGCTTGCAAAGCATCAGGCAAAGGAGTACAGTCACTAGGTTTTAGAAAAACACGGCAAATTTTCCCGTCAATATCTCGAACAGCCGTTTCCCCTTCAACGCGGCGCCCATCTTCAAAATCTGCCATTAACTCTACTTGTTCCAGCGTTGAAGGAAACACTTTGCCGCGCAATGCAAACACTTTACTGACTTGTTCGATTCCTTTCTGAAAATCACCGAAAGTGTCCGTCAGACCCGCTAAAAATAAGTTTCCCAGACTATGCCCTTCAAGAGTTCCACTTTCAAATCGATAGGAAAATAGTGTATCCATAATATCCTCAGTATCCGCCAGAGCCACCAGACAGTTACGTACATCGCCTGGAGGCTGAATCCCCATCTCCTCACGCAATCGTCCGGAACTGCCGCCATCATCCGAAACCGTCACAATCGCTGTAAGATTACAAGTGTAGTTTTTTAGACCGCGCAGAAGAGAGGATAGGCCGGTCCCGCCTCCAACGACAACAATCTTCGGGCCTCTCATTAAATGTTGCCGCGCATAGATCACATCGACAATTCTTCCTTCATTATCCGGAAGCACCCCCGAAATAATCGAATATAACATGCGTTTAAAACCAATGGCAATCGCCAAAATTCCAAGGATGCTTATAAAAAGACCTGTTGGTATTGCTGTATGCTGAGTGCTCCCTGTCAAGTGATAAACGATTTCTCGAAATTGTAATTCTGCATAGCCTATAGCTACTCCATCGTTCATGACTGCAAAGCCTGTAGCAAATAAAAAAATGCCAAGAACCGCCAAAAGGAACCAGCGCTTTACTTTCAAATTTGGGTAGAGCCATTTCAAATACCGAACAAGTCCCTCGCGCTTCATGATTTTCATCGTGCTGTTCCGCCCTTTTGATTTCTCGAAGCATCCCGATGTTTAACACTGATTGAATAATTGCGTTCTCTTAAAAATTGTCCGACTCGTTCCGCGATAGCGACAGATCGATGCTGCCCTCCTGTACAACCAATTCCAATGACTAAGTGAGTTTTCCCCTCTTTAATATAATTAGGAAGAATATATTCTAATAAGGCCAAGTATTTTGCCATGAATTCTTGAGCCATTTGATTGCCAAAGACATAGTCTTGTACTAACTTGTCTTCGCCCGTTAAAGGACGTAAAAACTCAACATAAAACGGGTTAGGCAGAAATCGCACATCCATAAGCAAGTCAGAATCGAGGGGAATTCCATATTTGAAACCAAAAGAAATGACCGAAACAGCCATTTGACCGCCCTGACCCTTGCCAAAAAGTTCCGCTACTTGGGTTCGGAGTTGTTGGGCCGTCAAGTCGGTCGTATCAATAATTTCATCTGCCCGGATCCTTAACTCTTCGAGTTGCTGGCGTTCAGCCTGAATCCCATCTAAAACTCGTCCCTGAGGGGACAGCGGGTGACGGCGCCGAGATTCTTTATAACGACGAATCAACGTTTCATCCGAAGCATCTAAGAAGAGAACTTGTAAATGGAACCCTTCCTTCTCTAGATTATTTAATGCTTCACTCAGGGAAGAAAAAAATTCACCTCCTCGCAAATCGCAGACAATGGCTGCTTTCGATACCTTACCTCGAGATTGCGCACAAAGCTCTGCAAATTTAACTAAAAATGTCGGTGGTAAGTTGTCGACGCAGAAAAAACCCTGGTCCTCTAAACTCTGCATGGCCTGAGTCCTTCCTGCCCCAGATAAACCAGTAATTACAATGAGTTCTAATCCCTCTTTGTTCATCCTTTCACCCCCTCTTCAGATTATGGTTATGATGATCCTTTCGTTAAAACGTTTATGGCTTGGGTCTGGGCATTCGTCAGCGCATCTTGAGGGCTGGCGTTCCCTGCCAGAGCACTGCTCCAGGCTGCATCCTGTATAGGAAAAAGTTTCCACTCAGGAGCATTTCCCTCAAGGGCCCAAGCCTTAGAGAGAGCAAGATAGGCTTGAGGAAAAACACCCTTTTGAGCTTCAGGGCGCTGGTAGTAAGCCATATTGGCGGGAAGAAGAGAACCCGCCTTTACGAGCTCTCCTTCAACATCCGGCGTCAAAAGCGCTTTTTCAACGATCTGAATTGGTTGACTAAGTTCATCAGAAATAATCGCTGAATTGGCTATTCCGAAGGTTAAACCCAGAAGCTGCTTTCCCAATCCACCTGTCAAATCTGTCAATGGAACGCATCCCCAAGGCACATTTTGCTGGTTTAAGAGGGCGGCTTGACTCGCTCCTGCAATGGCATAGGGAGCCTGCCCCCCTGCAAAAGCTGTGAGCGCTTGGGGATCAATCCGAAGCGTGTGAGAACTCTGCCAAGCCATCAATTGTTGTAAAAACGCCAGATTCCCTGGGTCATCCAAACTAGGATTCCCTGAGTTCAGCAACTTTCCGCCCTGTCCATTCCACCAAGCAGAAAGTGTAGCTGTATCCGGTGCGGGGATAGCTACTCTTCCTCGGGAAGAAAAAAGTTCGGCAATTGTGCTCGGAGCGGTTGCCGTGTCCGTTCTGAAATAGAGCAGAGGAACATCTGTCAGCCATGGCAACGCATATTCCGTTTCTCCAAAATGAAACCCAGCTAAAGCCGCCGGAAAGCTCCCTTGATCCATGTAGGCTGTCTTGCCCAGAGTCCCCTGCTCATAAAGCTGACGAATGATCTCTCGCCGGGCAATGAAAATCTCCGGTCCTTCCCCACCAGCTTCTGCTTGATAGGAAAAGGCAGCAAAATTCTGTTCAGGTATATATCTAAGCTTCACGATTACCTCAGGATGAGCTTTGGAAATCGCTTGAACCTGGGCCTGCAAAGCATCCGCTTGTGCTCCAAGCAGAGAATGCCAAACCTCAATAATTGCCGGGGCTGGTCCACCGGGCTGCCCTGCCTGAGGTGCGCCGGCGCATCCTGTGACTAAGAAAACGATTATTAAAATGCAGAAAATCCTGCGTTGTAAGATTCGGGAAATCATTGTTCTGCACTCCATTCATGCTTGATACCGATAAGCCCTGACTTTCCCCTGCCGATAGAAGAAAAGAAACCAACTTGGGGTAAATTCACCCTCTTGCAGCACATCCGTCTCGAAATAGGCCACTGCCGTATTTCTGCTCCATTGACGCCGGTCCATGGTTACGAACTCAGGAATGACGGCTGCCCAGCAACCATCTCTTCGGATTTCCTCCTGCCGTCGATTCATCTGATCCGCTTCCTGTATGATTTCCGAACCTGCTCCCAAGCTAAAATAATCCGGAAGGATCTTGGGGCGTTCCCATAAATAATAATCAAAGCGCAGGGCATCGAGAATGGTCTTCCTATGAGTGTTCTGATAATCTGATAACTTCGCCTTGTTAGCTTGGAACCATTCTATAAACTCCCACAGTTTGTCAAATAACGCTTTGCCCTGCCATTGCCGTTGAAACCACCGGTGACTCTCCCAATACTCTGCAAACTCATGATAGAAATCAAAGGCTGTGGTGAAAAGGGTAAGGACCTCACGCAGGGCATGCTCGAACTTCCCTGAATTATAATATTTGTCAAGAACATCTTCCATACGTTGTAATTGAAGTATTTCACGATGAGATAATACTGCGGTTTCCAAGATAGTATACGGGGGGTCAGGGGTAAACAGGAGACCATATCGCCTGCTATTCCGACGCAGACCAGATCCTTTAAGGACTTTCAGAAATCCTAACTGGAGCATATCGGGTCTAACGGAGTAAACGTCATTAAAAGAGGTTCGGAAATTAGCCCAGTTTTCCTCTGGGAGACCAGCGATCAAATCAAGATGCACGGGAATATCTAGGTCCTGCATATAAGGTACAGCGTTCTTCCAAGCTTCAAAACTTTGGCGTCGTGAGACAATCTCCAAGGTCGGCTGGTAGGTCGACTGCACTCCAATCTCCAGTTGAATCAAGCCTCGAGGGTAATTTGAAAAATAATCCATCCAATCTTCATCCAGAAGATCTCCTGCCATTTCACAGTGCACTCGGACTCGGTCGCTTAAATTCAGGAAGCCGCTCTCTTCACGAACTACGTCCAAAATCTGAAAGGCATGGCGTTTATGAGCATTAAACGTTCGATCCACAAATTTTATGGTCCGAGCACCTTGTTCTAGTAAGCGGCGAAATATCACGCGAAACCTCTCCGAGGCTAAATATCGAACTCCCTGAAAAGTCGAAGACAGACAGTACTGACAAGAAAAGGGACATCCTCTTGTGGTTTCGATGTAAACAATCCTACCTGAAAAATCCTCATTTTCTGTATAGGGTGACGGAAGTTCATTTAAATTCAGTGATGTCTCGCTTGGAGGATTGACATGCACCTTTCCCTCGCTTTCCCAAGCAATACCTTCCACCAGAGAAAGATCCCTGCCTTCTTGCCAGGCCGACAGAAGATCCTTTATCGATTTCTCCCCTTCACCAAGAATCACCGCATCGACCTCATGATGAGATCCTAAAAAATCTTCAACCTCAAAGGAAACCTCCGGCCCTCCAAGAATAAACCGAACCTCCGGACAAACCGGGCGAAGATGTCGTATCACCGCTATGATTTCTTTGATGTTCCAAATGTAACATGAAAAGCCAACAACATCAGCCTGAGCTTCATAGATTTCCCCAGCAATACGTTCGAGGCGATCGTTGATGCTGAATTCCAGCAGGTTTACATCAGAAGTTACTGAACGAACGCTTTCTCTCAAGTAGCGAAGGGCTAAATTGGTGTGAACATACTTTGCATTGAGCGCAACTAATAGAACACGCAAAATCGGCAATCCCCCTTCGCCCTAAGTATAGCGTTTTAGCCCCCTCAATGCAATTCTTGTGCCAGAATGCACGAGAGCCTTCCACCATCTTAGTGGAAGGCTCTGAATTTCATAGTTACCATTGTGTTGAATCATTGGGATAAGCTTGAGGATCTTTTTTGACTCTAAAGTAAGAAAGACAAGCTAACATCATAGTTCCAGCAAGAAGCACTGATCCTGATAAGCAATAAATTGCCCCTACTCCAATTTGAGCAGCGCCATAAGTCAGCAAGCTAATCGATCCCATATAGGCAATTCGCGTCAAAGCAAAGCGGGCACTAAAAACTCTTCCCCGCATGAATGTTTCCGTCTCTTCCTGAAAAATACTTTGTACGGGCAGCAAAAACAGAGAATTAGATACTCCTGTTAAGAAAAAACCGATGACCGCCAAAGGATACCATGGAAAAACCCCAAGAATCGCTATCGTAAGACCCGAAAGAAAATATCCGCTGAAGATTAACTTTTCTTTGTTGAGGTTACTCCCCCATACAGCGAGGAGCGTACTTCCCGCTGTAATTCCTACCGCAGCACTCGCCTCGAGAATTCCCAAACCAAAATTTGACGTCTTGAGGGTATCTAAGGCATAGACAAAGATTAGAGGGTTAAAGCCGCTGAATAAAAGTAAGACCAAACAGTAAGTAAGAAGAGTTCGTGCTAAAACCTTTGTTTCACGAATATAAGACAAACCCTCTATAATATCTTGGAAAATATGGGACTTATTTTCCTCCTCGAAATTATCCTCCCCAGAATTCTGAGCTTCAAACTGAAACGTCATAGCATAAATCAAAACGGCTGAAAACACAAAGGTTAGAGAATCTATGTAAAATACCTTTTGAATAGGCACGAAGGTAATCCATAGTCCAGCCATCGCATACCCTAAGATCTCCGTAATATTCTCAGCCGTCTCAGCCAGAGATGTGGCTGTTAATATTTTTTCTTTCGTAAAAAGAGCAGGAATAACTGCCATTTTGGCTGGGCTGAAGAATAGGTTTGCGGTGGTGCTTAGAAAGCTTAGAACATAGACCAGATTTATGGAGTAGCTGATCAAGAGTGGTATTAAGCCTACAAAAACGGCCCTCAACAAATCGGCCGTAATCATGGTCCGTTTTTTTTCCCACCGATCGACATACGCTCCAGCGATAAGTCCAAACAATAAATAGGGCAAAAAGGTCGCCAGGGTCATTTTTCCTACTTCTAAGGCACTCCCGGTCAGGCGATAAATTAAAACACCTAAAGCAATATAATGAAGTTTATCTCCTAGAGCTGATATAAACTGACCTGTCACCAAGAGGGTAAAGTCTTTTTCTTGAAATAAGGTTAGAGGTTTCACTACGTTTACAGCCTTCGCATCGTGTTCCAAATTACCATCCTCCGCCATAATCCTTAGTAAGATTATCCATAAACTAGATATATTCTACAAATACCACAGAAGTCCTTGTTACAAGAATTGAGATATATTCTACAGAAAAGAACAATTGTCGACATCCCGTTTAATAATTATCCTCAAAAATAAGCCCTAACCTGAGTCAAGCCTCAGATTAGGGCGTTTTGCTGTGATTCATGATCTTAAGCATATTCACTTTACTTAGCCATGAAACCCACCTGGAAAAAGGACAGGCGCCACTTTAGGAGTTATCACGCCGAAGCCATAACCTTGTCGTTTGAGATAGTCAATAATTTGGGGAAGTGCATCAACCGTTGTGAGCTTAGCTCCCGCATCATGCATCAAAACAATGATTCTAGACTTACCCGGCACTTGGCTTTCAAGGTTATGAATTAACTGTTCCGTCGGGACAAGAGCAGCATCAGCGTCTCCGATGCTGACGTTCCAATCATATACTAAATAATCGGCAGCATCCACGGCATTGTAATAATTAACGTGGAAATGGCCCTGAGTGCCTCCAGGTGCCCGAAGGATGTGGGGACGAGTTCCTATTGCCTGATAAATAAGTTCTTCCGTGTGTCTAATCTCAGCCAAAAAAGACTCCGGACTGCGATAAACCAGACTGTATTCATGGGAGTAACTGTGATTCCCTATCCCCTCTCCTTGATCATATTCCGCTTTTAAGAGGTCAGGGTATCGCTGTACCTGTTTCCCTACCACGAAAAAGGTTGCCTTTACTCCTTCATCCTTAAGAATCTTAAGAATACGAGGAGTTGTTTCAGGATAGGGTCCATCATCAAAGGTCAAATAGGCAATCTTTTGGGGTTCTTCACCAAAGGCTCTGACACGCATGGCAAGTCCCGGAGCACTCGGCGGAGTACCACTCAACTCATAGAAGGGATGGATCGGTGTCTGTTTTCCGCCGAATGGAGGTATCGGGGAAGGGTTGTTATCACTCTCATCAGCTGGAGGTGGTGCAGGGCTTTGCTCGGATAGCGGTGCACTTTGCTCCGTATCCGTTGAATCTGCTGAAGCCGGTTGAGGAATTTCCGGAGATTGCGGAATTTCCGAAGCGTCTTTTCCCAAAGCAGGCGGCTCTGTCCTCTCGGCGGAATCGTTTGTTCCTGAGGATAGTGCTGCTTTGACCGGCTCGACTGATTGACACCCACTCAGAGTGACACTAACCAAAAGCGCCAGAAGCACAAGAGGGACACGCCATGTTTGCCATTGTTTTATCCTCATTATGTCTGCTCCCACCTTAGGTCACGTTCGAGATTCAAAGTTCAAAGGACAATTCACCTTAAACTATATTCTAAAGTTCACAATAATTGCCTGTACAGTTTTCATCGTCACTATTTTTGATAAAGAATATCTTTATCGATATCACTCAAGGTTGCACAACCTGTCATGAGCATAGCTTGTTTTAGTTCATTCTTCATCCTCCGTACGACTAAAGCAACCCCTTCTGTGCCTCCGCCATAAGCAGCAATGACAAGAGGCCTTCCAATCAAGACCGCATCCGCCCCTAGGGCCAGCATTTTTAAAACGTCAATCCCTGACCGTATTCCTCCGTCAACGAGCACGGGAATTCGCCCATCGACTGCTACTGCGATTCTCGGCAACACTTCTGCTGTTCCCGGCGTGTGATCAAGGACCCGGCCTCCATGATTGGAAACAACAATGGCAGCGGCTCCTGCTTGAATCGCCAGCTCCGCTTCATCCGCTGTCATAATTCCTTTCAGGATCACCGGTAAGGTTGTACTCGAGATAATCGTTTTAAGCTCTTCAATCGTTTTGGGACCCACGGCCATGGCAATTAAGCCTGCCGCATCAATATCGATGCCCACCGCTAAGGCGTTAGCTTCTTCAGCCCGCTTCAGATATCTAATAGCTTCTTCCGGTTCCCTTGGTTTCGTGAACGGAATGCCGCAGCCCTGAGCTTTAACAATAGCTTCTATACCAGTGTTATACATCATCGGATCAGGGCCATCCCCCGTACAGCCTAAGACTCCTTCAGAAAGACAGCCCTGAAGTATGGCTTCCGCCCATTCTACTTCGTTCAAGGCTCCACCCATATTAAATTTGTTGCCTGCGATTGGCGCCGCAAGAATCGGAGCTGTTAAATTCTGCCCAAAAAGCTCTATCCTTGTGTTCGGATTTTTGGCGCCATGGAGTGTTCTCATATTTATACGAAGTGCGGACAGAGCTTCCACATTGTTTCTAAACGAAGCCCCTGTACCAGCTCCCCCCATCCCCGGAACCTCCCCAACACAGGCCTTACCATTACACTCGGGACAAACCCGACAAAATCCCTTAAGTTTCTCGCGGGCAGTTTGGCGAACCGACTTTATGTTCATTGATTATCCCCCACACTCTCTCCATAAATTTTAATCCTTAAATTAATCATCAAGCTCTAAGTCCCTGACCGTCTTCCAGAACATAGCGTTCGATGGCTTCAGCCACACCATCTTCCTGATTCGTGGCAGTTATTATATTCGCCTGTGCCTGAATCTCCTGACGTGCGTTCCCCATCGCTACGCCAACTCCTGCATAGTTGATCATTTCCAAATCATTAAAACTGTCCCCTATGGCCATGACCTCTTCTTGAGCAATACCCAACCGCTCTGCCAAAGCTGCCAAAGCAACTCCCTTATTGACCGAACGATCCGTCATCTCCAGAAAATACGGTTTGGATTTCGTTAAATGTACCTGTTCCCCATAGCTCTGACTCAAAATAGGTGATAACTTGTCTAAATCGGCTTCTTCAGCCATCAACAAGATTTTTTCAACGCCTTCCGGTTCCTGAGAAATCGTCTTAACTAAATCCGCTTCTTCAATAACGACACTGGAGATACGTACGTACTTTTCTGACAACTCGCTGATCTTCGATGTAATAACGCGGTCTTTGAGATAGACCTGAGCGTAAAACCCTCTGCTCGACACATCCTGGATAATTTCTATTGCCAACGTGCTCGGTATCACACGGCGGAAAAGTATTTCTCCACTAATGACCTGCTGAATCATAGCTCCATGATAGGTAATCACAGGAACGTCTAACCCCAGTTGGAGAGCGTACGGTCGTGTTGAAATCGGCATACGCCCTGTAGCAATTGTCACTTTTACGTCCTGTGCCTGTGCCTTTCGAATTGCTTTAACAACACGCGGAGAAATCGTCCAATCATCTCTAAGTAATGTATCATCCAAATCCATAGCCACTAAGCGAATAGCCAATTTCCTCTTTCAACTCCTTCAAACGTTTCATCTACCGCCAATTCAGGCAAAAAACCTTTCTCGACGATAGATGACACCTTTTGCCAAGATTATTAAACTAAATAACGTTTTAAATATTGACCTGTATAGGATGACGGGTAAGCAGCAACGTCCTCAGGCGTTCCTGTGATTACGACTTCTCCCCCTCTGTCTCCGCCCTCAGGTCCAAGGTCAATTAACCAATCTGCCGTTTTTATGACATCTAGATTATGCTCTATGATTAGCACCGTATCTCCGGCCTCAACCAAGCGGTGAAGTACTTGGAGAAGTTTATCGATATCGGCCATATGCAGCCCTGTCGTAGGTTCATCCAGGATATAGATGGTTTTTCCTGTACTGCGGCGGCTGAGTTCCGTGGCTAGTTTAATGCGCTGAGCCTCCCCCTGACAAAGTTGTCGCCGGTTGGCCCAAGTGAATGTATCCGAGTCCGACATCTTGGAGAGTTTGCAGCTTACGTGAAATCTTGGGAACCGCCTGAAAGAATCCCACGGCTTCGTCCACGGTCATATCCAGAACCTGGGCAATACTTTTCCCTTTATAGCGTACTTCCAGGGTTTCCCGGTTATACCGTTTGCCCTCGCAGACTTCACAAGGTACATAGACGTCCGGAAGAAAATGCATCTCAATCTTAATAATCCCATCTCCGTGGCAAGCTTCACACCGGCCGCCTTTGACATTGAAACTGAAACGTCCCGGTTTATACCCCCGCATTTTGGCCTCAGGGGTGATGGAGTAAAGTTCGCGAATAAAATCAAACACTCCCGTATAGGTAGCCGGATTGGAGCGCGGGGTACGTCCAATGGGAGATTGATCAATATCAATAATTTTGTCCAGATACTCCAAGCCATCCAAACGTTCGTGAGCACCGGCACGCTGCCGGGCACCGCTCAGTTTTGCGGCCAAACCTTTATAGATGATCTCATTGACCAGAGTACTCTTGCCTGAGCCTGAGACTCCCGTAACACAAGTTAAAAGTCCTAAGGGTATCCGAACATGAACCTCTTTTAAATTATTTTCTCGAGCCCCGAACACTTCCAACCATTTTCCGTTCGTTTCTCGTCGTTCCTTAGGTACCTCAATTCTCTTTTCACCGCTTAAATACTGACCGGTTACAGAGTCTTTGTTCGCCATAATCTCTTGAATCGTACCTTCGGCCACAACATAACCGCCATGTGCCCCAGCCCCCGGTCCTATATCAATAATGTGGTCCGACTCAAGCATCGTATCTTCATCG
This sequence comes from Desulfosporosinus paludis, assembly GCF_045689965.1. Taxonomy (NCBI): domain Bacteria; kingdom Bacillati; phylum Bacillota; class Clostridia; order Eubacteriales; family Desulfitobacteriaceae; genus Desulfosporosinus; species Desulfosporosinus paludis. The sequence continues at coordinate 3,125,784 of NZ_CP144211.1, read as the reverse complement.
TGCTCAACCACGATTAACGTATTCCCGAGATCCCTTAATCGTTTCAGGGTAGAAAGGAGACGAGCGTTATCACGCTGATGAAGTCCAATACTTGGTTCATCCAGCACATAAAGCACACCCATAAGGCTTGATCCGATCTGGGTTGCCAAGCGAATTCTCTGAGCTTCTCCACCAGAGAGTGTGCCCGCCGAGCGGGCCATCGTCAGATAGTCTAGTCCAACATTGATCAGAAAGCCCAGTCTTTCCCTAATTTCCTTCAGGATCTGGTAGGCGATGGTTTCTTCTTTAGGAGTCAGCGTCAATTGATTCAGAAAGTTAATAGCTTCTGTAATGGAAAGGCGGGATAAATCGTCAATTGAAATCCCACCCACCTTCACGGCCAAAGCTTCTGGTTTTAAACGTTTTCCCTGACAGGCTGGGCAAGGGCGTTCACTCATATAACTTTCGATCTCAGCTCGAACCATTTCCGAAGTAGACTCTTTATAGCGCCGTTCAAAGTAAGGAATTAACCCTTCAAAGTTCGAATTGTACATTTTTAATTGGTCGAAAATATTATGATACTGAAACCGTATGGGAGTTTCTGTGCCATAGAGCAACCCTTTCCATTGCTTCTCAGATAATTCCTGCAGAGGGGTGTCCATCTCAAAACCTAAGTTTTTCGCAACTGCCTCCATCATTTTTGGATAGTAGGTTGAAGTAGATTTAGCCCAAGGAGCAATAGCTCCTTCGTTTAATGATTTAGAACGATCCGGGAGAATCAGGTCAAGGTCTACAACCAGATTAGCACCTAATCCCGTACACGTTGGGCATGCCCCATAAGGACTGTTAAACGAAAAAAGTCGGGGAGAAATTTCCTCGAGAGCAATCCCACAATCGGGGCAAGCAAAATTTTCACTAAAAAGCATCTCGTCACCGTCTGTTACATCAACAATGACATTCCCCTCTCCGAGCTTCAGGGCCGTTTCCAGAGAATCCGCCAATCGTTCAGCGCTCTCAGCTTTTAAGATGATACGATCAATGACAACTTCAATGGAATGCTTCTTGTTTTTAACTAATTCAATGTCTTCACTTAAGTCCCGCGGTTCCCCATCCACGCGTACTCGAACATACCCTGCTTTACGCGCTTCCTCAAACACTTTAAGATGCTCTCCTTTTTTCCCTTTGACTAAGGGAGCCAGTACCTGGAGCTTCGTGCGCTCGGGCAATTGCAAAATCTGATCCACCATTTGCTGAATGGTTTGCTGAGAAATTTCCCGTCCGCACTGAGGGCAATGCGGGTGCCCGATCCGAGCGTATAATAAACGCAAATAATCCGAAACCTCTGTCGCCGTGCCCACTGTTGAACGAGGATTGCGATTCGTTGTTTTCTGGTCGATGGAAATCGCCGGAGATAGTCCCTCGATTGAATCCACATCCGGCTTGTCCATTTGTCCTAAAAATTGTCGAGCATAGGCCGAAAGGGATTCTACATATCTCCGCTGCCCTTCGGCATAAATCGTATCAAAGGCCAGTGATGATTTTCCGGAACCGGACAGGCCTGTAATTACCACTAATTTATCCCGGGGAATATCAATGTCGATGTTTTTCAAATTATGAGCACGTGCCCCACGCACGCGCAAGTAATCCTGGATCATAATTGGCCTCCTAATATTAATGCTTGCCGCTTTTACGCTTTGATCGGTTGTAGCGTTGACCACTTCCACGTTGCTGACTTGTCATCTTGTAGTTATTTTCTTCCCCTTTTAATTCTATCATAGCGTCGCGAATTTCGGCTGCTCGTTCAAAATCTAAGTTTTGAGCTGCTAAGCGCATTTCTTGCTCCAAGCTCTCCATGAGCACGGCGAGTTCATCCGGCGGCAGTTTTGAGCCATAGGTTTTTTTGGTTTCGGCGACTTTCGTTGCCTCAGGTACATCATGAATCATCTTACGAATAGTTTGAGGGGTAATTCCCATCTTCTCGTTATAGGCCATTTGAATCGCCCGACGTCGATTAGTCTCATCGAGAGCCACCTGCATGGATTGAGTTATCTTATCCCCATACATAATGACTTTACCTTGGGCATTACGGGCAGCGCGCCCAATCGTCTGAATAAGCGAGCGATCAGACCTCAAAAATCCTTCTTTGTCCGCATCGAGAATAGCAACGAGGGAAACTTCAGGTAAATCCAGTCCCTCCCTAAGAAGATTGATTCCCACAACCACATCAATCATACCCAGGCGAAGCTCTCGAAGGATTTCTGTACGCTCTAATGTCTTAATATCTGAATGGAGGTATTTCACCTTAATCTCCAAGTTTTTCAAATATTCGGTAAGATCCTCGGCCATCTTCTTGGTTAGAGTCGTAATCAGGACTCGTTCATTTCTGGAAATCCTCCTACGGATTTCTCCCAGCAAGTCATCAATCTGACCTTTGGTCGGACGAACAACGACTTCCGGATCTAGGAGGCCGGTTGGACGAATGATTTGTTCAACCACTGTCGGGCAATGAGATAATTCATACGGACCCGGAGTAGCACTGACGAAAATACTTTGCTTAACCGTCCGTTCAAACTCAGCAAAGGTTAAAGGACGATTGTCCAAAGCAGACGGAAGCCGAAAGCCAAACTCGACAAGAGTCGTCTTGCGCGAGCGGTCTCCTTCATACATTCCTCTTACTTGAGGGAGAGAAACATGAGATTCATCAACAAAAAGAAGAAAATCCTCCGGGAAATAATGCAGCAAGGTATAAGGCGTCTCCCCTGGTTCACGGAACGTCAAATGCCGAGAGTAATTTTCAATCCCGTTGCAGAATCCCATTTCTCTAAGCATCTCCAAATCATAGCGTGTTCTCTGTTCAAGCCGTTGCGCTTCTAAAAGCTTATTTTGAGATTGTAAGGCCTTCAAACGTTCGGTTAGTTCCAGTTCAATATTTTCTGCGGCCTTCATCACCTTATCTTGCGCCGTGACATAGTGAGAATTTGGGAAAATTGCAACATGGTGCCGTTCGCCTAAAATTTCTCCGGTTAAGACATTTATTTCGTAGATATGTTCAATCTCATCGCCAAACATCTCCACTCGAAGAACTTTTTCACTAGAAGCAGCAGGGTAAATCTCCACCACATCCCCTCTAACACGAAAAGTTCCTCTGGTAAAGGCTATATCGTTGCGGTCATATTGAATGGAAATCAGCTTGCGTAATATATCATTGCGCTCAATCACTTGCCCCTGGCGCAAAGAAAGTACTAAGTCTCGATACTCATCCGGAGAACCTAAACCGTAGATACAAGATACGCTGGCCACAACCAAAACATCTCGCCGCTCAAAGAGTGCAGCCGTAGCGGAGTGACGCATTTTCTCAATCTCGTCGTTGATTGAAGCATCTTTCTCAATAAATGTATCGCTGGAAGGCACATAAGCCTCAGGTTGATAGTAATCATAATAGCTGACGAAATACTCTACGGCGTTTTCAGGGAAATATTCTTTGAATTCGCTGTAAAGCTGCGCAGCCAATGTTTTGTTATGTGCCAAAACAAGGGTTGGTCTTTGAACCTTTGTGATAATATTTGCCATGGTAAACGTTTTTCCTGAACCAGTGACCCCCAACAACGTCTGAAAAGGCCGCCCTAGCTTTACTCCGTCTGCTAAAGAATCGACGGCCTGGGGTTGATCTCCCGAAGATTGATATGGGGCATGTAAACGGAATTCCATCCTTCGACCCCCTTCGCTAAACTTTAAATTTATACAACATAAAGCTCATTAAACTTTATGTATTTATAATTTTTCTTAGTTTATTTTACATCTAAGGCGTAGCTTATACAACAATACAGCTGCCTAAAGCACAGGCTAATGTTAATCCTGATTTTTCCAAAAGTTTATCTTAGCTGCAAGCACTCCTAAAACATGGTATTCTTCTAAATTTGGAACAGAAAAAGCTGAAAGTTTTCACCCCTTCAGCTTTGAACAATTTCGCTTATGTTATTGTCCGCTACTCTGATCCTTCGAGGATTGGCCTCCCTGATCTTTGGACGAATCTTTTGATTCTTGATCACTTTGATCCGTTTGTTGTTTTAACATATCTGGGGGCAGTGTCTTAACTTGCTCGTTCGTAGTTTTTTCTGTGCCTATGACCTTACCCTGGGCATCTAAGTAATCTCGAGTGGTTTCAGTCTTAATTCGTTCCGTAACTTTTTCTACGCCTGCTGGAACATTGCCAGATTTATTCTGTGCTTGGTCACTTCCAGAGGATGCTCCCTGCTTGTTCTGATTTTTACTGTCCCCTTGATCCTTACTGGCTCCTTGATCTTTTCCCTGGCTTGACGCCTTGGTGCTTTGTTGTTTCTGATCTTGTTCGGCGCTTTGCATCGTTTTAACATAACTTTTCTGAATGACTGCAAGATTATCTGGGGTTACGGCCTTGACTTGAATCAGCTTCGCAGGTATTTCCCCTTGCTCACTGGTAATGGAATCACTGACATCAAGAGATTCATTATTAAGGATTTTTTGAGCCCACTGAAAGGCATTTACGCCCTGAAGGTAGGGAGATGTATCGACAGCACTTGTCTGGGTTCCGCTCGCTATCCGTTCAAGAGATGGGATGCTTGCTTGTCCCCCTATCAAGATAACTTTTTTGTCCAGTTGGAATTGTTTTAGAACGTCGTTTGCTATTGCCGATAGTTTCTCAGTATGAGCTAAGATTCCTTGAACTTTACCTGGGTTTTTTTGAAGGAGATCACTAAGGCTCTGTTTGGCTGTAGATTCTGACCCTGAAGAACTCGCTATTATTTGGACAGTGATTTTCGGATATTTGCTGAGAACCGATTTATTCCCTGCCAACAGTTCCTGAGAGCCGGTCTCACTCGCATCATTCTGAAGAATGATCACTTGTCCCTCTGGAACTTTGCTTACCAGGGATTCAGCCATGAGTTCACCTGCCTTTTCTTGATCAGGGGTAACAATGCCTACAAGCTTAACGCCTGCAGGAACTTGATTTAAAGCTAGTACTGGCACTTTGCTGGCCTCGGCGCTCTTCAGAAGGTTGGCATTTCCTCCTTGGTAGATTAAGACCTTGGCTCCTTTCAACGCCGAATCATTATCCACCTCACTTGGATCAATATATTTGACTTGTACATCTTCCTTCTTGGCCAGGTCGTCGATACCTTTAGTAATAAGTAGTTTGTTGGGATCATCTTGATTTAATGAAACCGCCACAGTCACAGCTTTTCCTTTGCTGGCTGAAGAAGTTTTGTTCTTGTTGCCTAAAAGGGCTTGAAGACCACAGCCACTTACGGTTAAACTAAGACATAGACATAGGCATAAGCCACAGATAGTAACCAAGGTCCGCATTTTTTTTGCCATGGGAACGCTCCTTTCGAAGCTCCTTATTTAGTCATTAGTTTTCCCTTGTCGCCCAAAAAAATGCAGCTATTACTTCCAGTATCATCAACTTGATTCAGATCATTTAGAAATAGCTTAAAGGAGTGGTTTAAAATTGCCTATTAAATTAGAACATATTCTTAAGCGTGTTCATGCTCTTCCTTCTCTGCCAACGGCTGCGGTCAAGGTAGTTGCACTAACCAAAAATCCTACAACCACAGTTAAAGAACTAGAGACAGTTATAGGACAAGATCCTGCACTGGCTGCTGGTATGCTTAGGCAGGCTAACTCCGCCTATTACGGCTATGCGCGGCGTATCTCATCCCTCCAAGATGCTATCGTGATGTTGGGTTTTCAAGTAACTCAAGGATTAGCTATGGCCTCTGCAGTTGCTCCGATGCTTAAAACAACTCTTGTTGGCTATGACATTGATCAAGATGGACTCTGGAAACATTCCATGCTAACGGCTATGGCCGCCAAACGGCTGTGTCAATATTTGAAACTCTCCTTCGGTGAAATTGCCTTTACCACTGGTTTGCTCCATGACATTGGGAAATTAGTGATTTCCGTCTACATCCAAGAAGTGAATACCTATCTCTTGAAAAAGGTCCAAGAAGCTAAATTTTCCTATGTCGAGCTTGAAGAAAAGGTTATAGGATACAACCATGCTACGGTTGGCGGATTTTTAGCCAAGAATTGGAACCTTCCTGATGACCTTGTCGAAGGAATCTCCTTCCATCATTCTCCCTTAAACGCTCCTAACTATACCGAGTTGGCAAGCATCATTCACGTTGCCAATGGTCTCTCCAGCTTGCTTAACACCGGGGGTGGCGTCGACAGCTTTTTTAATCCCATCCAAAAAGAGATTCTAGACCGTTTAGCTTTGAAAGAAAACGACTTGGAACGTCTCCTGGCTGATATTGGAGAGTTTCTTGTAGACCCGGCAATCTTTGGGTAAAACCCAAATAAGTGTTTATCTCAAACCCATAGTTTCAAATCGCCTAAAACTTTATTGAGGACAATTTCCCGGTATTTATCCAATTGTTCAAAATCCATGGCTTCCATATAAATCCCTTTAAGTTGAGACCTATGTGTTTGCCACGATGACAATGTCTCAATTAACTTTTTGCCAAATGACCGTTCTAGACCTTGATCTCCTAAGTTATCCGGATTACCTTGCCAGATAGCTAAATGCCTTTCTGGAAAAACAATTCCAATCACTTCATCAGGGTTAAGCGGATGCAAGACGATTTCAATTAATTGCCCTAATTGTTGGGCCTCCCTTAAAACCCAGTCTAAGGCATCTAACGTCTCCTCTCCCTCAAGTCTAATTTGATCAAAATCCATCAGGAAATGGGGGGCAAGATTAAGCCACCCTTCAGACGTTAATCCGTGCAAAAAATAGGGATTAATAACGCTCTTCTGAAGAAGCCTCACAGCATTCTCAGCCAAAGGCCAAGGACCCGTGTGCTCTTTTTTTACCTTTAAGCGGGCCGAATTCCCTAGAATCCAAGACAAATCTTCCTCTTTGCGAGGTTTGGAAGCCCTTTTGACAATGAGAGAGTTTAGCTCAGCTGCCAGCTCTTCCTCAAGTGTCTGTTGAAGAGCCTGAAGCTGATCTTCAAGCTTCAAAATATGTACACGCTGTTTCTCAAGCATTTGTTCATCGCAGAAAAGATTAAAGTCAATAAATTTTTCTATGACCCCCGGAGCACGCCAGCGCTGGGGGGAGACTTCCATCACGTCCAGCATCGCCAATCCCATACGCGGCATAATAAAACCTGCCATGGAGTCAGGGTCCCGGGCTGAACGCATAAAATCAATGTCATAACCCCGATCTAACAATTCAAGGCCAATGACTTTGATTAAGGTTGATTTACCTGTCCCAAGCCCCCCCAGCAAGACGTAAGCTCTCTGCCAACTTGGCATCATATTGGGCAACAGAGAAATATATCCCCGTGTCGTTATCCCCTCGGCAAAGTAATGCCTCACACCAGTTTTATTTCCCATCCTTGCCAACCCCCGTTGTTTTTTATATCAGCGTAGTTTATGCAACTAACCGAACGAGGGTGAATCCTACGGTGAGGACTGACCAGGTTTATAAAAAACGAGGTTGTTGACAAACGTTCCAGTTTAATCAACAACCTCGTTAAATTATTTTAATTTCCCTTGTAGAGTCTGAACTGCTTTTAGAAGCTGAGGATCAAAATTCGTATCCGTCGGTGAAATAGTAGCCTGCTGACCCTTGCCAAGTTCCACCTTGACGTCTGGCTCGATGCCGATTTTATGAATTGAGAGCTTATTCGGAGTAAGATATTTGGCAGTGGTTAATTTGACGCTCGTCCCTGCATCGAGAGGGAAAATCGTTTGCACAATCCCTTTGCCAAAGGTCTTCACCCCAACCAACGTTCCCGTCTTCTCGTCTTTAATTGCCCCGGAGACAATCTCAGCAGCTGAGGCGCTTTCTTCGTTGACCAGAACGACCAAAGGCATTCCCAAATATGTCCCGGTGGCCATTTTCGTATCCACGTTTCCTTGTTTGTCTACAATATATACCACAGGACCCGAAGGAACAAAATAACTGGCAACTTGAACAGCTGCATTAAGTTCTCCGCCGTGATTGTATCGTAAGTCCAAGATAATTCCCTTAAATTTCTCAATGCTCATATTGGTTAGAGTATCTTTGAGTTCCGTTCCTGTATCTGAGGCAAATTGAGTAATGCTGATGTAAGCAATATCGGGGTGCCCGGGCAAGGCTTCTCCATCAACTGTTGGCACCGTTATGTTTTCTCTCGTTAAACTTACTGTATAAGTTTTGTTAGTGCTCTCACGGTACAAAGCTAAGACAACTTTCGTGCCAGGATCGCCGCGCATTAAACCGACTGCCTTATCTTGGTCCATACCGGCCGTGTCCGCATCATTAATCTTACTGACGACATCACCTGGCTCAATACCGGCCTTACTTGCCGGAGAATTCTTAATAGGGCGTAAAACCACAAGTTTTTTAGGATCTTTGAGACTGAGGACAATTCCTACTCCTCCGAACTTGCCCTCGAGAACTTGAAACAGTTCCTCGTTCTCTTTAGCATTCATATAGGTCGAATAGGGATCCCCTAAAATGTCGACTATTCCTTTCGTAGCCCCCTCAACCAATTGATCGGTCGATACCTTTTCTAAGTAATCGCTGCGAATTAGTTGTACGACGTGCACTAGACGCCCAACATTATCGACATTGGCGATCACGATTCCTCCGACCGTTGCTGTCACCAGCACGCAAAAAATCAGTAAAACGACCCCAACGTGTTTGCCTATTCTTTTCCAATTCCACTCCTGCACTCAAGTCAAACCCTTTCTTCAAGTCTTGCTCTATTATATGCTTATCCCCCTGCAGAAATACTGCATATCCTTTAGTTAGGGAAAAATTGCAGAGGATCCGTTGGGTTTCCGCCAACCCGTACTTCAAAATGCAGATGAGGGCCTGTGCTCCACCCAGTCGAACCTACATATCCAATGACTTGATTCGCTTTCACGGATTGACCTTCAGTGACATTTAATTTTGATTGATGTCCATAAAGTGAGGATACTGCATTGCCGTGATCAATGATGACCATATTACCATAGGCCTCATTCCATCCCGCCATAATAACTACTCCACTTCCTGCTGCGTGAATCGCTGTCCCCATTGAAGCTGCGATATCCGTTCCTGTATGTAAACTTTGTTTGTGAGTAATAGGATGAGTCCGCCAGCCATAAGGATCGCTGATCTCATAACAACCCGGAAGCGGCCAAGTGGATATAGTACCATCCCCATTATTCCGTCCAGCTTGTGCAGCCTGCAATTTGCGAATTTTATCATTCCAAGCATTGGCCTCGCTTTGCAAGCGCTCGACCTCTTCGTAAGAAGCTTGTAAGGCTTTTTGATTTTGATCCAGCGCCGACTGCTGTTGAACTTTTTTCTCATCAAGATCGGCACTGGCTTTTGCTGCCTGGATTCGAAGCTGAGCTGCTTGATCCCTGCGATTCTGCAGCTCTAGAGTTTTTTGCTCAATTTTCTCTTTTTGGTCCTGGATGTCCGTCAATAGCTTGCGGTCATTGGTTACTAATCTGTTGAAATACTCCATCCGTGTCAGAAGATCGCTGAGATCCGACGATTGAAAGAGTAGTTCTAAATAGCTGATTTGTCCACTCTCATAGATTCCCCGAGCCCTTTGTCCGAGGGCGGTGCCGTCGATCATCAAGTTCCTGCTTTTTCTGATCCAGTTCTTTCTGAGAGGCCTGAACTTGAGATTGGGCTTGGGCATAGGCAAGCTGTTTTTGGCTTAATTGGGACTGGGCCGCAGCAATTTGCGTATCGAGCAGAGTCAATTGGGCCTTTAGTTTATCAGCAGTATAAGTCAGTTTGTTCAGCTGACCCTGCGCTTGATCTTTTTGTTGAGTCACTGTTTTCTGCTGCTGAACTGCGTCAGTAAGATCGTTAGCTTGAGAGGCCACTGATGATGTTGTAAGCAGAGCGAGGCTCAGCGTCATTATTAAGATCACCTTTTGCTTAAACATACGCTCCCCTCCTAGAGTGGGATTTTCAAATCTATTGTTACAACAACATCGTCTTAACGAAAAACCTTAACGAGAAAAAACTTTCTTTATGTAATCTCAGCAGTGTCACGAGTGCTGGGAAAGGCTGATAGGCACCTTCCCAAGCACGGCGCGGCACTTTCTTTGTTATTTAGGTGCGGAGGAATTTTTGCAGGGAGACACCACTGCCCAGAGCTCCCATCGCCATTCCTGCCAACAAAAGTCCCCCCGTTACCTGGCGAAAGAGGACGGCATTGTTAACCACAGGCAGAAAGGTCAATGTAGATTGAATATAAATTATGATCCAATTGTAGCCCAAGCCAACGATAAGCGCGGCGAGTGCGCCTCCGAGAAGGCCAAGCACTAACCCTTCAATCAAAAACGGCCAACGAATAAAACCATTGCTTGCACCAACCAATTTCATGATCTGAATTTCACGTCGCTTTGAAAAAACATTCATTTTAACATTAATGGAAATAAGCACAATTGACGCTGCAGCAAAGGCTGCAACCACTCCAAAGCCAATCCACCTTAACCACTGAGTGAATTTCAAAAGTTTTTCCACATAATCCTGCCCATAGCGTACCTTATCGATCCCGGGCAACGCTGATATAGCGTCTGCTGTAGTTTTTACGTCTTGCGGATCAGTGACTTTAACCGTCAATTTATCCGGGAAAGGGTTGGTTCCCCCAAGGTCCGTCACCAAATTATTTTGAGCTCCGCCCATCGACTTACCAAAATCAGCCAAAGCCTCATCTTTCGTCACAATCGCCACAGAGGAAACTCCGGACATCCCTTGAATTTGAGTTTGCAGGGCTTGTACTTGGGAAGTCGTTGCGCTGTCTTGGACGAAGGCAGCAATTTCAAGCTGCGACTCAAAGGATTCGGCCATATTTGCAGCATTGGCCAGGAAAAATATCGAAAAGCCTAAAATTACAAGAGATACCATTACTGTCAGGACGGAGGCAATGCTTAACCACGGGTTGCGTTTCACCGAATAAACCGTGTCACGCAAAATATAACGGGCGGAATTAAGTGTCATAGCCATATCCCCCTACTTCTTCATCCCGTGCAACCCGGCCGTTTTCGATCGCTATAACACGTTTTTGCATTTTATTGACGATATTCCGAGCATGAGTAGCCATGACTATGGTCGTTCCTCGTTTATTAATATTGAAGAGCAAGTCCATAATTCCCCATGCCGTTTCCGGATCAAGGTTCCCCGTTGGTTCATCAGCCACTAACAGGGCCGGGTTATTAATAATGGCCCGCGCTACACAAACACGCTGTTGCTCCCCACCGGACAGCTCATGCGGAAAGGCGTTTTCCTTACCCGCTAACCCAACCTGCTCCAGCATGTTTCGTGTACGAGTTAGGACCTCTTTTTTGGCAACCCCAATCGCTTCAAGGGCGAAGGCCACATTTTCCTGAACTGTTTTATTCGGCAACAACTTAAAGTCTTGAAATATTACTCCAATGCTGCGCCGCAGATAAGGAACCTCCCGTTCTTTCATCCGAACTAGATTTTTACTGTTGATCTGCACTTGTCCTCGAGTTGGGATTTCATCTCTATAGAGCAACTTAATCAGTGTCGATTTACCGGCCCCACTCGGACCCACCAGAAATACAAATTCCCCTTTGCCAATTTTGAGATTGACATCCACGAGGGCTCTGGCACCGTTCGGATAAATCTTGGATACATTTCTTAATTGAATCATACTGTCCTCCTTGATTTTCTCAAGCCACGCCCTTTTTCCTATAACTCTTAGTTATTCGACACCTCTCGTGGATTTCCTGTTTGTAAATTTAGTCAAATCGAGGTTTTCTTGCTTGACTGCAGAGTAGTTTAATCGTTTCTCAAGAATGCTATATTTCAAAGGTTTCAAGCTATCAATCAACACAAATGGATTCAAATACCAAACTTTGAACATAGAAAAGGGGCGTAACAAACTAAGTAAGTTTTGTTACGCCCCTTTTCTATATAGAAGAAACTTCTTACTTTTTAGCTAAGACCTCATGAACCGCTTTAATGATACCCTCTTTCGTCAGACCATATTTCTCAAGCAGTTCATAGGGACGCCCGGACTCACCAAATGTATCTTTGAGACCGACGCGCACCATAGGAGTTGGCAGCTTTTCTCCCAGGACCTCGGCAATTGCACTGCCTAAACCGCCGATGATATTGTGCTCTTCCGCAGTTACGACAGCTTTCGTCGTTTTAGCTACTCGAAGTATTGTTTCTTCGTCGATAGGTTTCACTGAAGAAACATTAACGACACTAACACTGATTCCTTCAGAAGCTAGTAATTCTGCTGCTTCCAGAGCGATAGCCACCATCAATCCATTAGCCATGATGGCCACATCTGTGCCTTCTTTGAGTACATTGGCTTTCCCAATTTCAAAGTGGTAATCTTCACCGAAAATAACGGGCACTTCCAATCTTCCCATGCGTATATAGACCGGACCCTTGTATTCTGCAGCGGCTAAAACCATCTGGCGAGTTTCTTCTCCATCGGCAGGAACCAGGACCACCATGTTAGGAACAGCCCGCATGATCGCCACATCTTCGATCGCTTGATGGGAGCCGCCATCCTCTCCGACAGAGATTCCTGCATGGGTTGCAGCAATTTTAACATTTAATTTGGGATAAGCAATCGAATTGCGAATTTGCTCAAACGCCCGTCCTGTAGCAAAAACAGCGAAAGTGCTGGCAAAAGGAATTTTTCCTGCAGCGGCTAAACCTGCCGCAGTTCCTATAAGGTTTGCCTCAGCAATGCCCATATTAAAGAAACGTTCGGGATAGTTCTTGCCAAATTCGGCAGTCTTCGTCGACTTCGATAAATCGGCATCTAAAACAACGACATTAGGGTTTTCTTTTCCCATGACAACAAGAGCCTTGCCATAGGCGTCACGTGTTGCAATTTTATTAGCCAAGGGTTAACGCCTCCTCTCGTAATTCTTTAAGGGCTTGTTCAGCCTGCTCGGCATTCGGGGCATTGCCGTGCCAGCCTGCTTGGTCTTCCATGAAGGAAACTCCCTTGCCCTTTACAGTTTTGGCAATGAGAATCGTTGGTTTCCCTTTGATTTGCTTGGCTTCTGCAAAACCCTTTTGCAAGGCCTCGATATCATGGCCGTCGACTTCAATCACATGCCAGCAAAAAGCCCGCCATTTGTCAGCGAGTGGAGCCGTTGACATCACACTATCTGTCGTGCCATCGATCTGCAATCCGTTAAAATCCAAAATAGCCGTAAGATTGTCGAGTTTATAATGGGCGGCGGCCATGGCTGCTTCCCAGATCTGGCCTTCGGCCATCTCTCCATCCCCTAATAAGGCATAGACATGGTAGTCTCTTTTATCCAGCTTCCCAGCCAAAGCCATTCCATTGGCTGCAGAAAGCCCTTGCCCTAAGGAACCTGTCGACATATCTACGCCCGGAGTTTTTTTCATATCCGGATGTCCTTGGAGCATATGACCTGTTTGCCGAAGTCCTTGAAGTTCTTCTTTGGGGAAGTATCCCTTTTCTGCTAAAGCGGCATAAAGCACTGGAGCCGCATGTCCTTTCGACAAGACGAAGCGATCCCGATCGGCCCAATTAGGCTCTTGTGGATTTATTCTCATTTCCTGAAAGTAGAGGGTTGCCACAATATCAGCAGCGGACAGACTTCCCCCAGGATGTCCGGACTTCGCCGGCACCAACATGGAAATAATGTCTTGACGAATGACATTAGCTTTGCGTTTCAATTCAACTGTAGTCAAGTGATTCCCTCCTTTAGATCTCTGCCCTCCTGCGGCAGAACTAGTTCACGGTTTTAGTTTTCTGCAGATATGCAGCGATAAAGGGATCAATCTCCCCATCCATCACGGCTGAGACGTTCCCTGTTTCCACATTCGTTCGGTGGTCTTTAACCATGCTGTAAGGATGGAAGACATAAGAACGTATTTGGCTTCCCCAGGCGATCTCTTGTTGTTCTCCGCGAAGTTCTGAAATCTCATTCTCTTGTTCTTTGCGCTTTAATTCCAGCAATTTAGCCTGTAAAACCCGCATAGCCGCGGCACGGTTCTGTATTTGAGAACGCTCACTCTGACATTGGACTACAGTTCCAGTCGGTATATGAGTAATCCGGATGGCTGAATCGGTCTTGTTGACGTGCTGACCCCCTGCTCCGCCTGAGCGATAAGTATCCACCCTCAGATCTTCGGAATCAATCGTGATTTCGTCATCATCCGCAACTTCAGGAATCACATCGACCGAAGCAAATGAGGTATGACGACGACCGGAGGCATCAAAAGGGGAAATTCGCACGAGACGATGGACTCCTTTTTCGGACTTAGCATACCCGTAGGCATTTTCTCCGCTAAAGGACAGTGTCGCACTCTTAATGCCGGCTTCTTCGCCAGGCAGGAAATCCAAAGTCTCCACTTTGTATCCGTGATATTCTCCCCAGCGGCTATACATCCGGCAGAGCATTTGTACCCAATCCTGAGCCTCAGTACCCCCTGCACCGGCATGGAGCGTTACAATGGCATTACTTCTGTCATAGGGTCCAGACAAAAGAAGTTCTAATTCCAGCGCTTCAAATTTGCTTTGCAGTGCTTTAACGCCTTGTTCAACTTCCGGCTCAAGGCTTGAATCATCTTCTTCCGTCGCTAACTGCCAAAGTGTTTCTGTTTCTTCCAGTTCCTTTTTTAATTCATCATATAGTTTGACCTTACCTTGATGATGCGCCAAATCTTGCATAATCTTTTGGGCAAGGACAGAATCATCCCATAAATCCGGGCGATGGAACTCTGTTTCCAGAGCACTGATCTTTTCTATTCTCTGAGCGACGTCAAAGAGAAACCCTCAAATCTGCCAAGCGCACGTTTAATGTTTCCAGATTCTTTTTCCAATCAGAAAGCACTCTATTCACCCTTCCAACCTAATTTATAGTTATCTTTCTGTTGTTACTCAACAAATTTGCCCATTCTACTTTTTCTTTTCTGCTCCACAGCACTTTTTATATTTCTTACCGCTTCCACACGGGCAGAGATCATTACGTCCTATCTGTTCTCCCGTGTGCACCGGAGCACTGGGCTCCCCTTCATAACGATTCTCTACCACGTTACGCGGCTGTTCAGACACTTCTTCTCGAACTTGAGGAGTCACTCGCACAACATAACGAACAATATCGTCTTGAATTGAGTCGATCATGGCCTGGAACATTTCAAACCCTTCACGACGATACTCAACCAATGGATCTTTCTGACCATAGGCTCGCAGACCGATTCCTTCACGCAGCATGTCCATAGCATCCAGATGATCCATCCATTTGCTGTCCACCACTTGCAGCATAACAGCACGTTCAACCTCACGCATTAATTCAGAGCTAAACTGCTCTTCTCGACTTTTGTAAAGCTCTTTCGCTTTATCAAGCAACATCTCTTCAATTTCTTCGCGCGAAAGATCCGCAATCTTTTCCGGATCCAGATGAATCCCCGGCAAATAAAAATTCTCTACATAATCAGCAAGGCTGGCCAAATCCCATTCTTCTGGGAAGGGACTCTCACCGCTAAACATGGTAATACTATCTCGTACTGCTTTTTCGAGCATATCACTGATATTTTCATTGAGATTTTCACCCATTAACACGGCTCGACGCTGGGCGTAAATAACTTCGCGTTGTTGATTCATGACATCATCATAATCAAGCACGTGTTTACGAATATCAAAGTTACGATTCTCTACACGACGTTGAGCAGTTTCGATGGAGCGGGAAATCATTCGGGAGGCAATCGGCATAGAGTCATCCATCCCTAATTTATCCATGATTCCCATAATATTTTCCGCACCAAACATGCGCATCAAATCGTCTTCTAAAGAAATAAAGAATTGAGTCGAACCCGGGTCCCCTTGACGCGCCGCCCGACCTCGCAATTGGTTATCAATCCGGCGAGATTCATGCCGTTCGGTGCCAATGATGTGTAACCCCCCTAGTTCAGCAACACCCTCGCCCAAAATAATATCTGTACCCCGACCAGCCATATTGGTAGCAATCGTGACCATCCCAGGCTGTCCTGCTTCAGCGACAATCTGGGCTTCCTTTTCATGATATTTGGCATTAAGCACCTGATGGGGAATTCCTCGTCGTTCTAACATATCACTCAAATGTTCAGATTTCTCAACGGAAACCGTCCCGACTAGGAGAGGCTGGCCTTTAGCATGACGTTCAATGACGCTTTCTACAACGGCTAAAAATTTTCCTTTTTCCGTACGATAGATGACGTCCGGCTCATCCTTCCGAATCATTGGTTTATTGGTCGGGATTTCTACCACATCAAGTTTGTAAATCTTCCGAAATTCAGGTTCTTCCGTCATGGCTGTCCCTGTCATACCGGAAAGCTTACTATACATCCTGAAGTAATTCTGAAATGTAATGGTTGCTAGAGTTTGGGATTCTTTTTCGATTTTTACGCCTTCTTTAGCTTCAATCGCCTGATGTAATCCCTCACTGTAACGGCGCCCAAACATTAACCTTCCCGTAAATTCGTCAACAATGATGACCTCTCCGTCTTTGACCACGTAATCACGGTCTCGTTTGAAGAGGGTATGAGCTTTTAAAGCCTGGTTAACATGATGAGCCAACTCAGTATGAATATCTTCATACAGATTTTCCACTCCCAACATGCTCTCGACTCGACTGACCCCTTGTTCAGTTAAGGTTACCACTCGTTCTTTTTCAATGACCTTGTAGTCCTCTTCAGCTTTTAGCCGGGGAATAATCATAGCTACTCGAAAATAAAGTTCGGTAGGCTTGTCCGCCTCACCGGAAATAATCAAAGGAGTTCTTGCTTCATCAATGAGGATGGAGTCGACCTCGTCGACAATCGCATAATTTAGTTCGCGCTGAACAAGTCCATCAGGACGGGTAACCATATTGTCCCTCAAATAGTCAAAACCAAACTCGTTGTTAGTCCCGTACGTTATGTCAGCAGCATAACTGCTGCGACGCTCTTCATAATTCAAACCGTGAACGACGAGGCCGACCGTTAAGCCCAGAAAACGATGGATCTGCCCCATCCACTCGCTGTCACGTCGTGCTAAATAATCATTAACCGTTACGACATGAACACCACGCCCTGTCAGGGCATTCAAATAGGCTGGCAAAGTAGCTACAAGAGTTTTTCCTTCCCCAGTGCGCATTTCAGCGATTCGCCCATCATGAAGTACCATACCCCCAATCAACTGCACATCATAGTGCCGTTGATTAATAACTCTTCGACCAGCCTCTCTCACGACTGCAAAGGCCTCCGGCAATAAGCTATCCAAACTCTCCCCTTGATCTAAGCGTCCTCTGAACTCAAGTGTTTTGCCGCACAGCTCGTCATCACTCAGTGCTTGGATCTTCGGTTCGAAGCTATTAATCACTTCAACGCGCTTTTGATATTTCCTAATTTCTCGCGCATTATCGTCAAATAAATTCAATAAGCCCATTATATCCACCCTTCTTCAATCTTGTGTATTCATAATTTTAACATTCTAGAGAACCCACTGCAACTGAAGCGGGCGATTTAGGCATGGGATATTCTTCCATAAACATCTAAAAGGCCCGCTAAGCGGGCCTTGCGCTTGATTATTTACCTATCAGATTCTTCTTCACCTTAAAGGACTTTTGTGATTGTCGTATTATCTAAGAACAAAATAGTTTTTCTTTCATAGTAGTTTCCTCTGATTAATATTGGGGCTGAAGCAGACCATAGTCGCCATTATTGCGCAGATAAACAACATTCATTTCGTGAGTTTCTGAATTCGTAAATACAAAGAACGTGTGCCCGACCAAGTTCATCTGCATAATGGCTTCCTCGACGGACATAGGCTTCACTGGGAATTTCTTATTTCTTACGACTTCCTCACGCGGCTCTTCATTCATTACCGGAGTCTGCTTCGGTTCGTGATCCTTTAAGACCTTAGAACGCATTCTCTTATTAATTCGTGTCCGATATTTATCGATTTGGCGCTCTAGTTTTTCGACTACCATGTCGATGGAAGAATACATATCCTCAGTTTCTTCTTCTCCGCGTAAAATTATCCCATGGATCGGAGCAGTTACCTCCACACGATGTCGATCGCGCTCCACAAGCAAGGTGACTTGAACGTCCATAAACTCGTCGGAAAATTTCTCAAGTTTGCCCACCCGTTTTGTGACATATTCTTTTAGCGCATCTGTTAGTTCGATATGTTTACCCCGAATAATGATGTTCATATTTCAACCCCCTTTTTAAGATGGCATATATGTAACATTCCCGATTTCTCCAAAAAATCCTGCTAATTTAAAACTTTTACCCCGGATATTTTTCAATAACCAAAAGAGAGAATCGTTTTAAATAAAAACGATTCTTTCTACTCATCGCCTAATTCTTTTAATTAACGAACCATCACATTAGAAGCTTGTTCCCCGCGCGGTCCATTGACAACATCAAACTCAACATTCTGACCTTCTTCAAGCGTACGAAATCCTTCTCCGATTACGGATTGAAAATGGACAAAAATATCTTGGCCATTTTCCTGTTCAATGAAACCATAGCCCTTCTGTTTGTTAAACCATTTGACTTTACCTAACACAAAAAATACACCCTCCTTGATTGTTATAGCTCTAAGAAAATTTTTAGAGCTATAAACACTTACTTTAGGAGGATAACCAACTTTGAGGAAGTCTAAACGTCAAGGGAGGGACTTGTATGACACAGCGCTCAGTCTTACGACGCAGAGCAAACTAACGTTCAAGCTCCTTGTTGCTTCCGGGAACGGGGTGCCCCGTATCTGGGGTCAACTCGCTTTCACGAAGTTTGCTGGGCTGCCAGCTCGTCAGCGGCGTAACTTGCTGACGCGTGCAGAAAAGCGCTCCTCCCCCCACATGCTACCCAAAAAGCTCCTTTAAAGTATCTTACTTAAAAACGCCTGTGTTCGAGGATTCTTAGGATTAGTGAACACTTCGTTCGGCTCTCCCTCTTCCATGATGATCCCCTCATCCATGAAAATAACGCGATCTCCAACTTCACGAGCAAATCCCATCTCATGGGTCACAGCCACCATAGTCATGCCCTCACGCGCTAGATCTTTCATAACCGAAAGGACCTCTCCGACCATTTCAGGATCTAACGCCGAAGTTGTCTCATCGAAGAGCATAACTTTTGGCTTCATAGCTAAAGCCCGGGCAATAGCAACCCTTTGTTGCTGACCGCCTGAGAGACGATCTGGGTATTCATGGGCTTTATCGGAAAGACCAACTTTTGCCAGCAGCTCTAAGCCAATCTTTTCAGCTTCGGCTTTATTCATATTACGTACTTTTACAGGCGCCAAAACGACATTCTGAATCGCAGTCATGTGTGGAAATAAATTAAAACGCTGAAATACCATCCCAACTTCTCTGCGAATCGCATTGACATTCACTTCAGAATTAAGCGGGATACCATCGACGATAATTTCACCTTTGGTCGGTTCTTCCAGCTTGTTGAGGCACCGCAAGAACGTACTTTTTCCTGAACCACTGGGGCCAATGACCACCACAACCTCTTTTTCACGGATATGACAGTCTACCCCTTTAAGTACTTCAAGCTTACCATAGGATTTGTGCAAATTTTTAACGTAAATCATTTTTGCCCAGCCTCCTCTCCATATAGGCAACCCACTGAGAAATCAACTGGGTCATCACAAGATAGTACAAAGCAGCCGCAATATACATGGGAATTGGTTGGAACGTTCGTCCTGCAATAATTTTAGCACTATAAAAGAGTTCTTCGATGGCAATAATCGACAATAAGGAGGAATCTTTCAGTAAAGCGATAAACTCATTTCCTAATGGAGGAATTACACGTTTAAACGCCTGCGGAAGGATCACATAGCGCATGGCTTGAGCATGAGTCATACCCAATGAGCGAGCAGCCTCGCTTTGACCTCGATCGATTGATTGAATTCCTGCTCGAAAAATCTCCGCAATATAGGCTCCCGAATTCAGGCCCATGGCAACAATACCAGCGATATACTGATAGTTATCAGGGAGTGTTTGCCAATGAAGGAGTTTCGGGATTAAAAAGTAGACCAAAAAAATCTGAACCAATAAGGGAGTACCCCTAAAGAAATCTATATAAATAATAGCAGCTCCACGAAAAATCTTCACTCCGGATAACCTGCCCAGAGCCATAAAAAGCCCAATAACAACCCCGATGGCAACCGCCCCTGCTGTAAGTTCCAATGTGAGTAATGCAGCGCGGTTCAGTATAGGGATGCTATCAATCGCTGCCTGCCAGTTCAATCCCACAGAAAATCCTCCTTAAATATCATTTTTGTAAATTTATAATAAAGTGAGCAAAAGAAAATGGTAACAGGATTCTTCGGTTTTCGCAATCGCTGTCTAAAATTATACATACTACCTTAAATTTATACAAGCCAAAAAGCATGTAAAACATTGGTACGTGAACATGTATACAATTGACGCGACAACAGTTTAACCATTTAATATAAATTAACTTAGCTTGAGCCAAGCCTTGTGAGAACCGGATCGCTAGTTCTCACAAGGCTTGGCTGCCAAAAAAGAAGGCACTTATAAGTTAAGCGCCTTCGTCTTCTCTGGTTTTGAGTTATTTTTTAGAATTTTGGAGCATCCTGTTTGAACCACTTTTTATAGATAGCATTGTACGTGCCATCATCCATTAATTTCTTCAAGGAAGCATCCATTTTATCCGCTAACTCTTTATTTCCTAATTTCATCGCAATTCCATAAAACTCCGGATCTACATTTGCTTGAACCGCATCAATCTGAGCGTTGGCATTTTGGGTCTGGAACCAGATGACGACTGGACCATCGGCGACAACAGCATCTAATCCACCATTGAGCAAATCATTAATCGCATCTGGGGTTGTGTCATATTTCTTAGGAGTAATTCCTTTAGCCTCAACATCAAATTGACCTGTTGTGTTAAGCTGCACCCCAACTTTTTTTCCTTTTAGATCCTCTAGAGTCTTAAAATTAGATCCTTTTTTCATGGCGATATACTGCACGGCTTTAAAATACTTGTCACTAAAAGTTACGCTCTTGGCGCGGTCATCCGTGATAGTCATAGCAGAAATTACAGCATCATACTTTCCAGCTTGCAAAGCGGTAATCAAACCATCGAAAGAAGCTGTTTCAACATTGACTTTATACCCCATGTCCTTTCCAAGAGCTTGAATAAGCTCCATATCGAATCCTGTTGGTTGCTGCTTTTCATCCATAAATTCAAACGGTGCATAGGTGATATCAGATCCTACCTTCAGAACCTTCTCCGTGGGAGCAGGAGTCGTTGAAGGTGTTTGGGATGGTGCCGGCGTGCTGGAGCTTCCGCATCCTGCCAGAGCAAATAGACTTAAACTAAGTAATCCAGCCAAAATTAGACGAAACTTTGGTTTAAACATTACAATTCTCCTCCCTATTTTCCGTGCTGACATTAAATTAATTCCCTGAAGCAAGATCGAGACTAATATACATCAGCTTATCCTTGTGGTTCAATTATACATACACATGCATATTTACTCAATACCTAATTTCTTACTTCATATGTAATTATAGAGTTATTTTAAGCAGCCGTCTTAAATAATCCTGCTCCTAATTTATTTTGTTGGCAAGTTCTCCGAGTTATCCCCCAAAGTTACACACAACTAGCTGTGGATAATGTGGATAAGTGTCAGAAATACGCTTTTCCTCGTGATGTGCTTGTGGGTAACTTTATTAGCGCTTAATCACAGCTTAAAAGAAAAAAAGCACTGGTCAACTTAGTCAACCAATGCTTGTCATTTCAATTATTTAAGTTAAAATGGCGAATTAATATTGTTCGCGAGCAGGACGATGATGTTGATAGCACTCACGGCAATATACGGGGCGATCGGATGTCGGTTGGAAAGGAACTTGAGTTTCCACACCACAGTCCGCACAAACTACAGTAAACATTTCACGTGATCTGCCCTCTTGGGAATTACGGCTTGCTTTGCGTGCATTGCGGCACTCGCGGCAACGTTGTGGTTCATTTTCGAACCCTTTTTCAGCGTAAAATTCTTGTTCTCCGACTGTAAAAATGAAAGTAGCTCCGCAGTCTTTACATACTAGATCTTTGTCTTCAAAGGCCATGAAAGATATTCCCCTTACGTAAAAAAATGTAATAGGCTCTGCCCATCCACTTGTTATTATAACGCTAATCAGACGAAGGCACAAGTACTTTTTCGAGCCCGGCAGCCAGGCACAAGCCATAAATTGCTTTAGTTCCGCTTCCTCGCAATACCTCGGCCACAGCTTCTAAGGTAGAGCCTGTGGTTGTTACATCATCAACAAGCCATACATCTCGCCCTTGAAAAGAATCCTGTTCTTGGAGTACAAAAGCACCTCTTAAGTTAAGCAGTCGTTCTTGACGAGATAGTAAAACTTGAGGTGAGGTTAACGTTACTCTCTCCAAGCCTTGAAGTATCGGCAAACCCAGTTCCCAGTGCAATATCGAGGCAATAACTTCAGCCTGATTAAAGCCTCGTTCTGCCAATCGTGTTGGGTGCATTGGCACAGCTGCAACACCATCGACAGCAGGCAGTGATTTGATGGCCCAATCTGTTAAAGGCTGAGCAATTTCTCTAAGACGCCAGGGAGTTGAACCAAATTTTAGTTCTTGAATAAATTTCTTTAGACCACCTGAATAATGTCCCCAGGCAATCACTCGATCAAGCTGCTTGGGACCCTTGCCAGCCTCGCAATCCCGGCAAATTGCTTTTTCGGGCACAATTAGTTTACCACATCTCAGACAACGTCCTAATTCTGGATGAAGATATTCTCTCGTGCAGTTCGGGCAAACTGGGCCATGCTCTCCAGTACAGAGCACACAAGTGGACTCGTCCGTATACCATAATGCCCGAGCAAGTTTAGCGCCTTCTTTGGCGAGCATCATCATAAACTCACTCCTTATAGGCGTCAATCAATAAGCCCCCGTTCCAGAGCTAACCGATTTTGCGCTTCAATCCAACGAATTGCCGTCTTCATGCTCGGTGACTCCAGTTGAGACATGAAGACTACGCTCCCAACCGGGTTTTCTCGAGTTCTTCCCACCCTTCCAGCCATCTGGACCAGCGCACGTTCATCAAATATAGAATGATCGGCGGCAAGGACCACAACCTGTATCCGCTCAAGAGTTATCCCTCGTTCTAGAATGGTTGTACTGACAAAGAGATCGAATTTATTTTGACGCAGCTTTTCAAGTTTGGACAAGCGTCCTGGATCAGAACTATAACTGCCGTCAATATGCCATCCAGGAAAATATCGGCTAAAATGATTGATCCACGGCTGAATCCAGGAAATCTTAGGAACAAATACCAAGATTGGTCCCTCTTGACGTAATGCTTCAAAGCAACCTTTGTTAAGCGTGGGATTCTCTTTTAAATCGAAGGCATGGGGATATCTTTCGATGGTGGGTACAGGCAGCGGGAAGCGATGATGGCGCGCAGGAAGTTGGATAAGACGCATATCCCCTTGTTGAACCTCCTTCAACCCCTGGGCTGAGGGTGTAGCCGTCAGATAAAGCAGTTTTCCGTCGGGACGTAAGGCCTGAGTTACCCCCCACTCTAAGGCACGGCTTCCTTGATAAGGGAAGGCATCCATCTCATCGAGGAAAATGACATCAAACGCCCGCCAAAATTTTAAGACTTGATGGGTTGTCGCTAAAACCATCCCGCCGCTTTGGAATCTAATGGGAGCAGAGCCCATCAGCACTTGAATGGAAAGTCCGGGAAAGTCTCGTTTCAGCCTTGGAGCTACATCATGAATAACGTCTTGACGAGGCGCAGCAAAAAGCACTGATTTTCTTTGATTGAGTGCCCACACAGCGGCGGGAAAACACACTTCTGTCTTTCCTGAACCGCATGCCGCCCAGAGAAGTGCTTTGTTCTGAGACACATCGCTCATAAATTCCAAGACTTGTTCGCCTGCAAGCCGTTGAGCTTCGGTCAACGGCCAATGAGGATGAAAGGAGACCTCTTTATGGTCCTCAAGGAGTGTACGATGGTCACGATAAAGAACTTCCAGGGATGTGCTTGAGCCGAGGGCCTTACAACTGGGACAAGTTGCAGCCCTTCCAAAATAGCTCGGCCACTCTTCGACATCTCTTTCCCCGCAACGTTGACATTGCCAGCCTCTGCCTTGGGGTTTCACGGCAGGGACCCACTCAGCCTTCTTCCTTTCAACGTTAACATGGGCAAATCTAATAATTGTCCCCTCTTCCAGCTTAAGCTCAAAGGACAATGCTCTTAGATCCCCAAGAGAAAGTTGTCTGCCTCGAACAAGACGATCAAAGGCCTGATAATGGGGATCTGTCATTTCTACCCCTTCAGGCACCCTAAGACTTGATGAAACAATACTTTCCTCCCAAATGAGGTCCCGGCTGTACCAATTCTGTTCTCTAAGCACCCTAAGGACCTTTGTTTTGGAACGATCGCACTTATTTCCTCTAGAGCAAAGGTCGAAAAATGTCCGCCTTTGCATTTGATCTTGAAGGGCTTGAATCACTGATAGGGGCAGCGGTGTATTCAGATAGCTGACACCAGAATTTAGCTTGTCCATCTCTCGAAACGGAGAGAAGCTGACGTCGCCACCCTCATTTAACGTCAGGAAAAAGCGCATAGGAACCCTCTTTTCTTATTCTCCCCTTCGACGATTATTGCTCTCTAATCGCCACTGCCATCACCCTGTTGACTTGTATAAATTTCAATATCCGGAAACCGACGCTGCAAACAAGTTAAGTATTTCTCTCTTGGCCCTACTACCGTGCTTTGATCTATACGAACTTCAACCCAAACAGGAACTCTATATTTTTCCCTCAGATGAGGAAACCTTTTCTGAAGGTCTCCGAAATCCTTCTCAAGTTCATTCTCTCCTGATTCTTTCCAGTCATAATATAACCTATGTGTACCATGGCTAAGATCTTCTTTCATGGATTGAAGAAATCTCTCAAGCTTCGGCGGAATATTCCATTCCCATTGAGAATTCATGTTCCACAATAAGATAATTAACCCTAAGACAAGACCCCATAAAAGCATCCTGACTCACCTCCTGCTTACAACTTATGTTTTCGGCAGGGGTTGCGTGAATTGTCTTTGACGTGCATATTCAGCTAAAAGGTTGATATGCTGTGACGGACGGAATTCTTCGTAACCTTTCCAAAGGCTCCTGTCATAGTTATTAAGGCGCCCCATACGTTCTTCAATTCTCCGAGGGACATTTTCTACCCATTGATAGAGCCTTTTAGCAACTTCTGGCTGTGTCGAGCGTTTCTTCTCGGCAGCTTCCCAAACAAGGGACTGGGCCCATTCATACGCTTCTAAGTCAAATGGCTGCCAAGAAAGTGCTTTCTCTACATGTTTCAAGCCGTTGTCTGTATCCTCATGCCTGAATGATAGCTCTGCCTGTTTTCTTAAAATGGTTATCTGTGTCTGATCCCAATTTAAACTTTGCTCCCAAAAAACCTTGCTTTTAGCCGGGTCCCGTTCAAGCCATTGAAGAGCTAGTTTATTCCATGCCTGTTCCCTCTCTAGGAAAGAAGGATTGACAAGGGCATATCCGCTAATAAGACTCATGCAAAGACTTAGCATAAGAATACCTTTAGTTAACATATTAAAGCCAAAAGTGCTTCTTTCAAAGGAGACAACGAACGTATGGGAGCCGTTCTTCTGAAGACACCCAAAAAGCATCCAAAACAAACATCCCAAGGCACCAAAAGAAAAATCTGCGTCTATGAGGCTATGGGCCATTAGAAAAATCAAAACCATCCACAGCCGATCCTCAATTGAAGCTTTCTGAAGTTCTCGAGGAGAATTATGTCGCTGAATCCTTTTCCCTCGATTTTTCAGAAAATCATAGAGTGTGAAACCGCCCCATATTCCTATACTAATAATTCCCCAAATCCCCTGATTCAGTAAAACATTGATAAAACCTGAATGCGGATCTGAAGTCCAGTATGGAACGTGTTGAACTGTCGGAAAGGCCATCCACCCTCCAGCTCGAGGGAATCCCCTGAAATACCAGGCCATTCTAAGCCCGTCCTGATAATAGGCAAGTCGTTCCAACCAGCTTGTAGAGGAAAATCCCCATGTTATAAGATTCTCCCAAGCAGACCGATATCGAAATGCCATCAAGATTAAACCGACAATTCCCAGGAACATCGCCCCAATTTTAACGGACAGTCTAGGTAAGGTTCCTGTCCTTCTCGGGCGCTGTTGCCCGAAAAAGGAATAAAGGTATCCTTGTTCAATCCAGCTCAAAACCTGTTGCCCTAGATAAACTATTAATAATAGGCCCACCCCCGCACGAGAGCCTGTACATAATAAGGATATTCCTAAGAATAGTTTCACTGCTTTACGGTTCAAACAAAGTAAGAGAGCTGCACCTAAAAATACGGCTGTTGCATTAGAATATCCGAACACAGAACTTAACCGGCCACCAATTTTTCCGGCCCAGGGAAGCCATCCCCAGAATGCTACTGCTAATCCGATGAACACTATCCATTGGGCTAAACGTTCTTTAGCCAATTCATCTTCAGAAATCCTTCCCCCTAGGCGAAATATATACCATAAAATGCCCCAGCGTATGACTTCAATCAAGCCATCTTTTACTCGGATCGGATAAATAAGACCGAGCGCAGAGCATAGGATCATACTTAAAAACAGGACATCCGTCGAACTTGCTGTGACCTTTAGTTTTAAAAGAGACTTAATTCTTCTTGAGGGGTAAGACTTTAAAGTATAGAGTGATAAGGCAAACGCCAAAAAGAACCATCCCTGTGCAAAATATAAGCCATAGATCACACTAAACATTAAAAAAAAGGCTAGGAGGCGTTCTGTTTTGCTCCTAGCTTTGGTGACCTGTTGTTTTGTTAGTCCAATCACTGCTCAGCGTTCTTCTCAAGGAAAAATTTCAAGATCCCTTCGACAGCCAGCTCTTCCCCCACATATGCTTTGCCTTTGGCAACTCCAAAAGTTTTGCGCAATTTAACAACCTCAACCTCTAGACGTAACTGATCTCCAGGAATCACTTGCCTTCGTATTTTAACTTCATCTAAACCGGCAAACAGCCCTAAGAAGCCGGCATACTCCGGTTTTTTTAAGATGGCTACGGCTCCAACTTGAGCCAGTGCCTCTAAAATTAAAACACCTGGCATAATAGGATGTCCAGGGAAATGTCCCTGAAAAAAAGGTTCATTAATCGAGACATTCTTAAGGCCAACGGCCCTTTTCCCTTCCTCTAGTTCTATGATACGATCTACTAATAGAAAAGGGAAACGGTGCGGAATAATCTCCTGGATCTCTTGACTTTGAAGCACTAAAATTCCTCCTCGAATCTATCCAATAGGATGCTTGCAGTTAGGTATCCGTTTATCATATCATGAGAATAGATAGTTCTCTGTTCTTATAGATTAATACCTTAACCCTTATACCTAGTATACCCAAGTTTCCGGTTGAAGGGAAGATGACAACTCTTATGGAAAAGTACAAAATTTTACATATTATTGGCGGAGGAGAAATCGGCGGCGCTGAACAGCATGTCCTGACCTTACTGGAAAACTTAGACCGCTCTCGATTTTCCCCTTACTTAATCTGCCTTACACCAGGGCCATTCGCGGCTTTAGCTGAACCTACAATCCAGACTCAAACCTTTGCCATGCGCCACCCTCTTGACCTTTCCCTCCTCCCCGGCCTTATGCGTTGGATTCGGCGACAAGACATTGACCTTATCCATACTCACGGCTCTCGAGCCAATCTTCTGGGAAGAGTTGGAGCTAAACTTCTCAGACTGCCCAATGTAACCACCGTACACAGTTCTCTCGCTCATGACTATCTTTCCCCACGGTCGGCACGTCTTGCTCTTGGGCTTGACCGTATCACTCTCCCATTGACTACGGGCATTATCACCGTGTCCCAATATCTTTCCGACGAAGTCGCTTCCAGAGGCGGAAAACACATAAAAACCATTTATAACGGGCAAGCCCCTGTACCCCAAGCCGATTATTCCTTTTCACGGAACCAGTTTCGCAAACAATGGGGAATTCCCGACGATGCTCTCGTTCTGGGAACCATTGGCCGCTTGCACCCCACTAAAGGACAAATCGTTTTAATTCAGGCAGCTCACCAACTTATCGAAAAATTTCCGAAACTTCACCTATTGATGATTGGAGACGGACCGATACGATCAGTTCTGGAGTCCGAACTTAAGAAGGCTTCCCTTCCTTATACTTTAACAGGCTACCTTCCGAAGGCTTACGAGGCACTCCCGACAATGGACCTCTTCGTACTGCCTTCCATAAGTGAAGGCATGGGCCTGGTCCTTCTTGAGGCCATGCAAATGGGCGTACCAATCGTGGCCAGTGCAGTTGGGGGAATTCCGGAGGTTGTCCGTTCAGAACAAGACGGGTTACTTGTAACACCCGGGAATGCAGCGGAACTCGCTCAGGCCTGCACCTCAATTCTAGAAAACTCTGGTCGAGCTAAGTCCTTAGTTTCGTCTGGGAATAGGCGCTGGCTGGAGTTTTCCATCGAAGGTATGGTCAGGGCGACCGAAGAAGTGTATAAGTCCTTACTTAGCTAATTGACCGCCTCTTATACAAACTACCTTAAGCAAAAAACGAGTTGCGTTTATGCCAACTCGTCTTTTTGCCTTTTTAAATCAATGCCGAAATGTTAAGAGTTCGAAGAATACCTCACCTTTTGACAGAGGACCCTAAGCATAAAGCGTGGTAAAACTGTTTGGCGTCTCCAACGCCAGGGTTCTTTCAATAAACGGTAAAGCCATTCCAGGTGAAGCTCCTGAATTCGCCTGGGAGCACGCGTGACTACCCCTGCAAGCGCATCGAAGCTTCCTCCTACACCAATACCTACCTTCGCCAAGTCTGGATGTTCGGCAAGCCAAAATTCCTGCCTTGGAGCACCTAAGCCAACGAGCAGAACATCCGGCTGAAATTGACGAATTTCTTGCAATATCTTCTGCTCTTCCTGAGGGCTAAAATAACCATGCCTTGTACAACATTTAATTCCAGGGTAGTCCGTAGAAATCTTGTAAGCGGCTAGTTCCGCAACTCCTGGTTTCCCACCTAAGAAATACATCCGCCACTTTCCAGCGGAGGCTGCTGGAAAAATTGCCTGGACCAAGTCAATTCCGGTTACACGTTCCTGAACCTGGGTCCCCAACGTTCGGGCAGCCCAAACTACGCCAATGCCATCAGCAGTAATAATGTCCGCTGAATTTATAACTTGCTTAAGTTCGGGATTGTGCTCAGAAGCATAAATCATCTCGGGGTTCGCAGTAACAACGCGCAATGCCCTCCTGTCTTGAACCGCACATCCTATTTTCTCAACGGTTTCCGACATGGAGTATGTATCTACGGTTACCCCCAGAATCGTCACTCTCACAAGAATCTTCCTTTCGCTAAGATACTTATCCTATTTGAACACTCTCATTGCTCTATGCTCTGATTATTATCCGGAATCCAGCGGACCTTGACAATAATCCACCCTCAACCTTGATAGTGGAGGGAACAAGCGATTTCCCCTTAATGACAAAGTCCAAGGAAAGGAACCCTTATCCGAACATAACCCTTATTCGGATGAGGGCACTTACCTCGGACAACAGGTAAAGCTAGTGCATGAATCTATGAAATTCTAGCCTAAAAGCACCCATTTAATACTTTGCCCGTACCCAGGGCTACACAGGAGATAGGATCTTCTGCTATGCTGACCGGAAGCCCTGTTTCTCGGGAGAGGCGGGTATCGAAACCATAAATCAACGAACCCCCTCCAGTCATGATAATCCCCTTGTCAAGAATATCCGAAGATAGTTCAGGAGGGGTCCGCTCAAGGACTTCCTTAACTCCAGCGACAATAGCCTCAATCGATTCTTCCAAGGCCACATAGCACTCCTGAGAATTAACCTTCACAGTTTTAGGCAACCCTGTGATTAAATCCCGACCACGAACATCAATGTCCGCTGCAGGACGCCCCTCAGGAATAGCAGCCCCAACGGCAATTTTAATTTCTTCAGCCGTACGTTCTCCAATCATTAAATTGTGTTCTCGCCGAATATACCGACTGATGGCCTCATCAAATTTGTCGCCCCCTACACGGAGACTGCGTTTTGCTACAATTCCATTAAGAGAAAGGACCGCAATATCCGTGGTCCCGCCTCCTATGTCTACCACCATGCTTCCAGTTGGCCCAGAAATATCTAAACCTGCGCCTAATGCCGCTGCATAGGGTTCTTCAACCACCTTTACGTCTTTAGCTCCAGCCTGATAAGCCGCTTGCTTTACGGCTCTTTGTTCCACTTCGGTCACCCCTGAAGGAATACAGACGACGACACGCGTTCTGAAAAAGGGCAATCGCTTCGCCCCAGCCTTTTCTAAAAAGTATTTTAACATGAGTTCGGTCGTCTGATAATCAGCGATTACCCCATCACGCATCGGGCGAACCGCCACAATATTTCCTGGGGTACGCCCAATCATCAAGCGGGCTTCTTCTCCCACCGCAATTCGTTTCGTCGAGTTGCGGTCAATAGCTATTACTGAAGGTTCGTGCAGCACGATCCCTTTTCCCTTGGCATAAACCAAGACACTTGCTGTTCCTAAATCTATTCCTAAGTCTATTCCAAACATTTGCGGAGATACCCCTTTCATCATCAATAGCTTGTCCAGTTTTGATTCCAAATATATCATCAAATAGCATAATCTCCCTTACGGGAGATCTGCTATTTTTACTAATAAATTCGTGATTTAATCGCTAAATCCTTTGTGATTCACAACTTTTTTACACGTTCTCTTTGTTCCTTTATCTCCCAATTTATCTTCCAATGGTCTGTTAATTCTCCTGATATTTCTTTCTAGTTGCCTCTCCTCCTCGAATATGACGTTCTGCCTTGTTTGTTTCTAGAATGTGTTTGACTTCCATGGACAGTTTCTCGTTGACTAAGGGTAACCGTTCCGTCACATCTTTATGTACAGTACTCTTTGATACACCGAAAACATCAGCCGTCTGCCTTACTGTAGCACTCGATTCCAAAATATAAGTCCCTATATCGAGTACCCGTTTGCGAATATATTCTTGCACGCAGAGTCCTCCTTTCGTCCACATGTGTAGTACATTTATATGCATTCTTAATAAAAAAAGACATCCATAAATGGATGTCCTCATATGGTAAATACTGTGTTCTCTGTCAATCTTAGTCCTTCCAACGGATTGTAAATTATATCGCACCTTCACTTGTTCCAACAATTTGAACCTTATTGTCATGCCATACCTCATAATGGAGTTGGGATTGATGATTGACCCCTTCTCCTCCTGGGAAAAATCCTACTTGCCCTAACGCTGCTTGCTTTTCAACAGTCTCTCCAACCTTGACCCGAAGATTATCCAAACCTCCATAGGTGACCACCCAACCATGCCCACAATCTAGAACGACTTTCTGTCCTAAGAGCGAATCTGTCCCGGCATATACGACCTTACCCCGATGAGTTGCGCGAATGATTGTCCCCTCAGGTTCTGAATAGTCCTGTCCTGAGTGAAAAATATAGCTTTCTAAAGTTTCAGAGTAATAGTTTCCGATTCCTCTCAGAACTTTTCCATGAACAGGGCTTGGAAAATCCGCAATAGATTCGGGAGGGCTTTTCGTCGTTCCTGCCAATTCCTGAGTTTTTGATTCTACGTTTAGTCCTGTTGCTGGACTTTGTTGATTTGGGCTTATTCCTTGTGCAACCACTGGCTGAGCCTTTTGTTTCATCAATTCTGGCCCACTTTTTTTAGATACATTTGATAATGCCTCGATATAACCCACGCAGAGAATCAGGCCTCCCATTAGGAGCGAGCAGCTCCAGACCAGAATCCAGCTCCAGGATCCTTTCCAACGAATCATTCCACTCACCTCAAGAACTATCGTTGCCGAATCCTCCAGCTTTTAGTCGTTCCTCTACCTTGATGACTCTCAATTCTCATCTAAGGCTCTATCTTAATAATTTTCGCCCCTGGGTAAAAATGCCCTAATATTTCTTCTGCTTTCATGTTTTTCCCCGCCATATCATTCGCTCCCCATTGGGACATTCCTACTGCATGACCATTACCATACGCTGTGATTATGAGATGATCTCCTTGAACGATTGCCTCGAGGTCTGTGGAAGGCAAGCCCAACAACGTTCGCAGTTGGGTTCCCTCAAATACTTTGCCTAAAACCCGTACTGTCTTGACTCTTCCTGCCGAGGTTCTGCTCAATATATGGAAGTCCCCTTCACTGAAACTATGGGATATATTGGAAATAGCCAGTTTTTTACTCAGTTCCTCTTTACTAAAGCTAAAGCTTTTCACATAACGTTCCAAATTCGTTTCCCCTGAACTTACGTTTTGCAAATAGGAACGAGGAGAACTCCATACCTCTTCGGATCTCTCTGTTGGCTTTCTTCCGCTGCTGCTGTGATAAAATGCATCAATATACTCTCCATTGGCCACGAGCACCAGGCCACGGGTCTCATTCACTGCCTTTTGCAATTTTCCACGATAGCGCATGTAATTTAACCAACCCCATTTTTCTTTGATTTGGGCATCCGATAACCAGGCTTGTGTCTGAACTGTGGTATCCACATCATACTCTCTATTTGCTGACGCCCGTTTCGCATATTGTTTAACGGCATAGGTCCGTGCAGCTATTGCTTGAGCCTTCAATGCTTCCAGCTGAAATTCCACCGGCATTTCTGCTGCCACAACGCCCAGGAGATACTCTTCAAGCGGTATTGAAGAAACTTTTCCATCAGACATTAATACTCGAATTTGCACATCGTTTGTTGTCACGTTCTCTTTCTGCCAACGTAATACACTCCAAGGGATTATTAAGACGATACATAATGAAAGTGCAATAAGCCACACCCATTCCCTTTTCATTCTATCCCTCCAATTGTCCAAGCCTTTTTACAATCTATGCTGAAAGCTTTTCGAATATGGCTGAACGAATTAAAAAGAAGAAGTCAGGTCTCATAAAGAAAACTTGGTTGGTGCCCGAAGACACTGTCTTCGCACTTGTTAGCCTCTGGCGAAGGCGGTTGCCTAGTTGCTCTTATACTTTCTGGTTAGTATAAACAAAGATGGGGTGATAACAAATACGTTTGTTATCACCCCATCTTTGTTTATAGGTTAGAAATAAATGCATTAATCTTCACGAACAATATTTCCCCCGATGCGGGAAAGTTTTTCTTCTACCTTTTCATATCCACGATCGATGTGATGAATTCCTCGGATTTCTGTAGTCCCTTCGGCCGTCAGGGCAGCCAATATCAAGGCAGCTCCAGCTCTTAAATCGGTTGCTGTGACAGGAGCGGCATTAAGGCGTTGGATTCCTTGTACCACCGCGCTTCTTCCCTCGATTTTGATCTCGGCTCTCATCCGCTTTAATTCGTCAACATGCATGAACCTGTTTTCGAACACTGTTTCCGTTATTAACCCTGTACCTTTTGCCCGAGTAAGAAATGCCATAAAGGGAGCCTGCAGATCTGTGGGGAATCCTGGGTGAACCTGGGTTTTTATATCAACCGCATTATAAATTCCATCTCCACTGATTCGAATCCCATCCCCTTCTTCGGACATGTGAATTCCTGACTCTTCCATTTTAGCCATTAATGGCTTAAGATGATCCGCTATAACATTCTGTACCAAAACATCTCCACCGGCCGCTGCGACCATCAGCAGATAGCTCCCCGCCTCGATTCGGTCAGGTATTACGGTATGCGTCGTACCGTGCAATTCACGAACCCCTTCGATATGAATGATGCTCGTCCCAGCACCGCGGACTTTTCCCCCCATTTCATTTAGAAAGGTTGCTAAGTCCACAATTTCCGGCTCTTGAGCAGCATTTTCAATTAAAGTCGTTCCTTGAGCCAAAGCTGCTGCCATCATTATGTTTTCCGTAGCTCCAACGCTGGGATAGTCTAAGTAAATCCTGGCACCCTTGAGCCCTTTAGAGGACACATCAAGAAAACCATGATCCATTTTAACTTCAGCACCTAAAGCCTCTAAGCCTTTAAGGTGCCAGTTAATTGGACGGGAACCGATGGCACATCCCCCTGGATGAGAAATACGCACATGTCCTTGTCGGGCCAAAAGTGGACCCATCGTAACGATAGACGCTCTCATCTGGGAAACTAGGTCATACGGTGCCTCGATACATTCTATCGAACTGGCTTGGATATTAAGAGTTGAGCCATTGCGCGTAACGTTGGCCCCCAAAGCCGAAATCACTTGATTCATAACGTTTACATCTAATAAATCTGGAGCATCCTCTAGTCGAATGGGTTCGGCGCAAAGCAAACTCGCAGCTATAATCGGCAGTACAGCATTTTTAGCTCCACTTACGGTAATCGTCCCCTCAAGCTGTTTACCACCAGTGATTTTAAGCTTACTCAAATTTTGAAGACACCCCCTTGTTCTAGGTTTAATGAATAGCACAGCTAACTATTATTCTCTCTACCTAGTAATTTCTCCTGCATGATTTCGACTTATTTCTTCTAAAAGCGATCTTAAAATTCTTCTAATAACACTGGGATTGCTAAAACCGTTTGTCCATTTGAGACTTCTCCACGACTAAGTAGTTGCAGATTAATCCTATCATTTCCAACCTTCACACTTGAATTAATTTGGGGTTCACAAGCCGCAATAGAAACCAGGTTATCAGAAAGGGCCCACTCAACCGGCTGTGCTTGAATGTGACTCAAAAAAGCTGAAATATCAAGTCTTTCTGGAATTCGTTCGTCTAAGTAAATCCTGCCACCTTCCTTGGCAATGTTTTGAGCCATTATAGTATACCATGTATATACCTGATGTTCCTCACTTTTATCAAGAATACTTTCCCCGGATATTGTAATTGCTTTTTTGCCATTTCCTGCTTGTAGTTCTTTATAGTCCCACGTCCAATTCTTTAATGGAGGATCTGGCAACTGATCAAACGTACCTTTAGTGCCATCGAACCATATGACCATCTTAACCGTTGCTTTTTTGCTTGCAACCTGCTGAGAATTTAAGAGCAGGGGGATCGTAGTGTCGGTAAGATGTTCTACTGGTGTTTGATTCCTAATCAGTGAAACGTTAGCATTCAAGTTAAGTACCATAAAGCATACCAGGGCAACAACTATTATTTTTGAAGAGCCCCTCAAGGAATATTGAGTCGTAAATGTCAACATGATGAACCTCTTTCTCACCTTTACTCATCTTTAGTTTTACCAAATCGTGAGAAAGCTAACGTAATTATTGCGAGCTCAATAAATTTTCTCTTTAGTTACTCTGACTTATTCATTATTATGGTTCTTTTAATTGTTTCAAATTCCAATACACTGTATATGATTAACAAATCTCTTTTAAAAACTAACCTAACTGTATAAATTGAGACTTATCCTTTATCAAATAGCTGCTGCCGCTATATCTCAACAGCTATCTGAGTCCTGCAGCAGTTACATTTAAGAATCAGAGATCAGTCGGTAATGGCGATGATAATAAGGAAAACTTGGCAGGCGGCCGCCTAGTTGCGCTTATGCGCAGGCCATGGATGACCGAGTGTCCCTAAAGCCAAGGATGACGAGAAGGGACCTGTAGAAAGTATTTAACGAAGTTATACCTTCTGACAGTAGAAAAAAGGACCCAAAGGGGCCCTTTTGGCATATGAATGAATACAGTTTTTCAGCGTTAAGATAAGATCATTGAAATGAACGTCGCTTAACTTATCTTTTGTCTTCCGAGGCGCCTATACGAGCCACAGCTTTGCGCATGGCGATCTCTGCACGTTTTACGTCAATATCACTGCTAGGTGCCGACAAACGCTTAGTCGCACGTTCTTTCGCCGCAATGGCACGTTGAAGATCGATTTCTTCGCTCAATTCTGCAGTGTCTGCAAGGATAGTTGCAGCGTTGTCAGCAACTTCCACAAATCCGCCTGCTAAAGCAACTCGCTTGATTGTGCCGTTGAGCGTGTAACGCGCAACACCAATACTAAGACCTGCAATTAAGGGTGCGTGGTTAGGTAATATTCCTGACTCACCTGCCCCCCGGGAAGTACAACAAACTCTACATCTTCTTTCAGAACGTCTCCCTCTGGGGAAACAATGCGAAGTGCAAATGTTCCAGCCATGGCTTACGCCCCCATTTTCTTGGCTTTTTCGATAACCTCTTCAATGGGGCCCACCATAAGGAAGGCTGCCTCTGAAATGTCATCGTATTTCCCGTCCGCAATTTCTTTAAAGCCACGAATTGTTTCCTTCAAGGGCACATACTTTCCAGGAGTCCCTGTGAATACTTCTGCAACACTGAATGGTTGAGACAAGAAACGTTGGATTTTACGAGCCCGCGCTACGATAAGTTTTTCTTCTTCAGAAAGCTCATCCATACCAAGAATTGCAATGATATCCTGCAACTCTTTGTACTTTTGCAGAATTTGCTGAACTTGACGCGCAACAGCATAATGCTCTTCACCAAGCACTAATGGTGAAAGAATCCGTGATGTTGAGTCCAAGGGGTCCACAGCAGGGTAAATCCCAATTTCAGTAAGGGCCCGGGACAAAACCGTTGTAGCATCTAAGTGAGCAAATGCTGTTGCCGGAGCAGGGTCAGTCAAGTCATCAGCAGGCACGTAAATAGCTTGTACGGATGTAATAGACCCACTACGAGTGGAGGTAATCCGCTCTTGCAGTTGACCCATCTCTGTTGCCAACGTTGGTTGATAACCAACGGCCGAAGGCATCCGGCCGAGCAGAGCTGAAACCTCAGATCCAGCTTGCGTGAAGCGGAAGATGTTGTCGATAAAGAGCAACACGTCTTGACCTTGTTCATCACGGAAGTATTCCGCCATAGTCAGACCTGTTAAGCCTACCCGTAGACGAGCTCCGGGTGGTTCGTTCATTTGACCGAACACCATGGCGGTCTTATCGATAACGCCAGACTCTTTCATTTCGTGGTAAAGGTCATTTCCTTCACGAGTCCGCTCACCAACACCGGCGAATACGGAAATACCACCGTGTTGTTTAGCAATATTGTTAATGAGTTCCATAATTAAAACTGTCTTACCAACACCGGCACCGCCGAAGAGTCCGATCTTTCCACCCTTAGAATACGGAGCTAGTAAGTCAATAACTTTAATACCGGTCTCCAATATACGGGTAGAAGGCTCTTGATCTTCGAAAGCCGGAGCTGGACGGTGAATAGGATAATTGGTATCGGACTTAACATCCCCTGCATTATCAATAGGCTCTCCCAAGACACTAACCATCCGTCCTAGGGTCGGCGATCCGACGGGGACTGTAATGGGTGCACCAGTGTTTATAGCATCGATGCCCCTTTGCAGACCATCGGTCGAGGACATGGCAACACAACGTACTGTGTCATTCCCGAGATGCTGAGCTACTTCTAAAGTAATATTAATGTTCTTCTCGGGAACCACAACCTTAATGGCTGTATATATCGCCGGCAGTTCATCGGGCGCAAACGCAACGTCAACTACCGGTCCCAAAACTTGCAAAACCTTGCCGTTCTTCACAGGCGCGAAACCTCCTTATTGGGTTTTTCCGGCAGCTTTTACTCTAAAGCAGCTGCTCCACCGACAATTTCAGATATTTCCTTAGTAATCGCCGCTTGTCGGGCTCTGTTCATAGCCAGCGTATAACGGTCAATCATATCCCTAGCGTTATCTGTTGCTGCGCTCATAGCCGTCATCCTAGCCCCTTGCTCACTTGCTTTTCCTTCAAGGATTGAGCGAAAGATCTGTGTCTCAACATATTTCGGTAACAAACTTGCAAGGATCTCATCAGGCGACGGTTCAAAAATATACTGTTTACCATGTTTGCCTTCCGGCTTTTCGATCGGAAGTAACTTGACTTGTGCGGGTCTCTGGTTAATTGCGCTTACGAATTCAGTATACATGAGATAAACTTCATCCGCTTCGCCCTGCACATAAAGTCGCACCACTTCCTGCGCTATTTCTTTCGCTTGATTATAACTTGGATCATCTCCAAGCGCTACAAACTCAGCCAAAAACTCAATTTTACCGCGTCGGAAGAAATCCCGACCTTTACGGCCTACCGTCACCAACTTAACTTCTTGCGGTGTTTCGGCAATCAAACCACTGGTCTTCCGAATCAGGTTCGCATTATACCCTCCGCAGAGACCACGGTCTGACGTAATTAACACATAAACCACCTTTTGCACAGGCCGCTTGACTAAAAGCGGATGAACTGTATCCACGGGAGCCTGTGATAGGCGTTCCAAGACCCCTTGCAATTGGCGGGCATATGGACGGGCAGCGTTAAGTTTTTGTTGGGCTTTTCTGAGTTTGGCCGCGGAAACCATTTTCATCGCCTTGGTGATCTGCTGCATATTGCGTACGCTGCGGATCCGGCGACGAATATCGCGTACTCCTGCCACCTCATTCACCTACTCCTTTTTAATCTAGGCCACAAACCCCTGTTTGAATTCATTAATGGCTTTCTCAAGTTCGGCGGTCATTTCGTTGGAGAGCGCCTTCTCGGTGCGTATTTTAGCCAACAGGTCAGCCTTTACGGAGCGCATGAAGCGCAGGTATTCTTGTTCAAATTTCCCAATTTTCTCAACATCAATGTCATCAGTAAACCCTTTAACCGCCGCATAAATAACGACAACTTCTTCCTCAACGGGCATTGTGGCATACTGATTTTGTTTAAGAATTTCCATAGTCCGTTTTCCACGATTCAGACGCATTTGGGTAACTTTATCCAAGTCAGAACCAAATTGAGCAAATGCTGCCAATTCACGATAGCTAGCGAGGTCCAAACGAAGCTGACCAGCAACCTGTTTCATAGCTTTAACTTGTGCGCTGCTACCTACCCGGGAAACGGAAAGACCAACGTTGATCGCTGGCCGGAAGCCGGCGAAAAAGAGGTCTGATTCCAAAAAGATCTGACCATCAGTAATGGAAATAACGTTAGTAGGAATATAGGCTGAAACGTCACCCGCCTGAGTTTCAATAATCGGAAGTGCCGTCATTGACCCTCCGCCAAGTTCGTCAGAAAGCTTGGCAGCGCGCTCCAAGAGGCGGGAGTGGAGGTAGAAAACGTCTCCAGGATAGGCTTCACGTCCGGGTGGGCGTTTGAGCAGCAGTGAAAGTTCACGGTAAGCAACCGCTTGTTTGGAAAGGTCATCATAAATAATCAGAACATGCTTGCCGTTATACATGAACTCTTCACCCATTGCAGCACCTGAGTAAGGCGCGATAAAGACCATTGGTGCAGATTCAGAAGCGGTAGCAGCTACGACAATCGTGTATTTCATTGCATCGTGTTCTTCTAATTTCTGAACTACGCTGGCAACTGTGGATGCTTTTTGACCAACAGCTACGTAAATACAAATCATATCTTGACCTTTTTGGTTAATGATCGTATCGATAGCTACGGCAGTTTTACCTGTTTGGCGGTCACCGATAATTAACTCACGCTGACCACGACCAATCGGAACCATCGCATCAATCGATTTAAGGCCGGTTTGCATAGGCTCATGCACGGATTTCCGCGCAATAACCCCTGATGCCGGAGATTCAATCGGACGGAACTTATCGGTCACGATCTCTCCTTTGCCATCAATGGGCTGACCAAGAGCATTAACAACGCGGCCTATTAAAGCCTCGCCTACAGGAACTTCCACAATCCGTCCTGTTCTCTTAACTTGATCGCCCTCTTTAATCCCTGTAAAGGGCCCAAGAATAACGCAACCAATATTATCTTCTTCAAGGTTCATTGCCATGCCATATACATTACCAGGAAACTCTAAAAGTTCACCGGCCATGGCCTTCTCTAAACCATAAACACGAGCGATTCCGTCTCCAACCTGGATAACTGTCCCGACATCTACGATATCGACAGCTGAGTCATAGCGTTCAATTTGCTGTCTGATAATAGAACTGATTTCTTCTGGCCGCAAGTTCATCCTGTTATTTCACCCCTACTTCCTGAGGTTTCTCTGAGGTTCTGCGTAAATCCTCACGCATTTTTGTCAAAGCATGAGCTATGGTTCCGTCCATCACACGATCTCCGATCTGTATGAGAACCCCACCTATGAGTTCACCTCGAACTTCGCTTTTAATGCGGACGTCTTTTCCTGTCATTCGACTAATGGCCTTCTTGAGATCATCAAGCTGAGAAGCACTCAGTTCAATGGCACTAGCGACTTTGGCTTCCACAACTTGACGGGCTTCATCCGCCAACCTCGAAAACTCACGCTGAACGAACGGTAAGAGATTTTCCCTCTTCTTGTCAATTAACAAATAGAAGAAGTGACGTGTTACTTCACCAAATTCATCTCCCAATAATTTATCCATAATGGACTTTTTGACACTCAACGAGATATGAGGATGAAGTAAGGTACTTTTAACTTGTTCATTCTCTTCTATTAGCTTTGTAAGTTCACGCAGATCAGCATCTATGGTATCAAGGGAGGTCTCGGAAGCAATTTCAAACAAGGCCTGAGAGTACCTGCGAGCAAGTGATCCATTTATCATTGCATTTCCCCTACTTCTTGAATGAATTGTTCAATTAGATCTCCTTGACCCTTAATATCTAGTTTTTGACGAATAATCTTTTCTGCCACAAGAACTGAAAGATCTGCAACTTGTGACTTAACTTCGGAAATCGCGCGATCTCGTTCGCGTTCAATATCTACAAGGGCAGATTTCTTGATTTTCTCAGCTTCCTCGTGGGATTCAGCTAAGATTTCAGCTGCACGTTGTTCGCTCACCTTTGTGGCTTTTGCTATCACTTCTTGAGCGTCCTGACGAGCCTTACGCATCTCTTCTTGATATTCGCGTTTTATTTGCTCAGCCTGTTTTCGTTCATTTTCTGCCTGAGAAATCATGGATTCAATATGAGTCCGTCTTTCTTCCATAATTGACATCAACGGGCCCCATGCCTTCGCTTTAAGCAGCCAAACGAGTAACAGGAACGATAAGACCGTAGCCACTAACGTATAGTCAAATTGAATAGGATTCCCACCCAATGGTCTACCCCCCTCTCGAGTCTGATTGACGTCGGGATGATTTTTTTCAAGGGGGAACTTGCGTCCCCCCTTGATTAAGATAGGCGTAATCCGTTAGCCCATCAAACGAACTTACTTCACAGTAAACATCAGCAACAGACCAACGACCCAGCTAAGGAGTGGCAAAGCCTCAACCAAGCCAACACCGATGAACATGGTGGATTGTAATGTAGCTTTAGCTTCTGGTTGACGAGCAATGCCCTCCACCGTTTTGCTAATAACATTACCATTACCGATTGATGCACCTAAGGCTGCAAGTCCAGCAGCGATTCCTGCACCAAGTGCAGCAGCAGCTTGCGGATTCATAAAGATTTTCCTCCTTTCTTAATTCCGATAAATATTAAGAATTATTCCCTCAGTGATTACTGAGCATCACTGAAAACTAACCCATGAAATTAATGACTTAATGTTCTGAGGGTGTCACAGCCTGAGATATATAAGCTGTCGTCAATACCGTGAACACGTATGCTTGAATGGCTCCAATAAAGATACTAAAGGCCAGCCAAATTACCTGCGGTATTATCCCTGGAAGAACACTGAATCCCGGCAGCATCCAAATAACCTTGACGAGAATTTCGCCTGCAAAGATATTCCCAAATAGACGAAAGGCAAGCGTCAATGGTTTAGCAAGCATATCGATGATGTGAATGATCGCAAATACCTTGAACGGTTCCACAAAGTGATGGAAATAATGAAGCCCTTTGGTTTTGACTCCCAAAAATATAACCATTAAAATGGTTAACAAAGCTAGAGCCCCTGTAACATTGATATCTGAGGTGGGTGCCGCCGAAAAGTATTCTTTTGCATCAAAGATTTTGTCCAACTGGGCAAAGTGTATATCAAAATGTTCAAAAAGTCCAAACGTTAAGTTCGGGATCACACTGACCATATTGGAAAAGAAGACAAACATGATCAACGTTAGCAAATAGCCCAGAAGCGGGCGCCCCTGTTCATAGTTCATATTATCAGATACTAAGTTTTTGACAAAATCTACAATCCATTCCAAAACATTCTGCATTTTACCTGGCTTGCCACTGGTGAGATGTCGGACCCCTAAAAAACAAAAAATTAGAATAGCAGCCATCACAAGCCAAGTGTTGACTAAGGTTCTCGCGTGAAAGGTCATACTCCCTAAGTGCCAGAGAACTGTTTCTTCACCCACTTTTTTCCTCCCCCTTTCTCCTTGAATTCTTTGTATTGCAACGGTGATGAATGAAACAATCAACCCCACAGCAATCCCAAAAGCTAAACTCAAAAGCCAATTTCTTTGAAAGCGCCCAACAGCAGCGACAACAAGTGTGACCACTCCTAATCGCGAAAAAAAGCTGCGGCGCATCTTGCTAATTGCTGAACGAATATCAAGCTCTGAACTAATCAGCGTATCATGGTAAACCCATATTGTATAGCCGAACCCAGTCCAGTACCCAATTAGGCTGCCCAGCAAATTTTGATAACCCGTTACTGCGAATCCCAGTAATATACATGCAGTTCCGCTCCAAAAGGCTATTAAGCTACTTCTTATTATCATCAGTTGCCCACTCTTTTAAACTAATTACTAAAGAAATTGCACCCAATGCCAGCCCACCTAACATTAAGCCAATAGTCAACCACGGAAAAGTTCCCCAACGGGCATCAAGATTGCGCCCTAGGAAAAATCCCCCTCCGACAAGTCCAGCTAACGTAGTCGCAATACTCGAGCCTATGGCAACTGCTTTTTGCCATGATCTTATTTTCCCCGCCACATTTATTCGCCCTTTTCTATGTACTTGTAACTACTTTCGCGAGGTTGAACTTCTAGCTCCTGCTCTTGTCAACTAGCAAGATTATTCATAATATTCTCTTCAGTCTTCTTCTGATAGTTTTCATTGATTTCTTCCTTATTGTAACATACTTTAGCACGACTTTGTGCTTATTTATACATAGTATATTTCTATCGTCATATTCAATTTCCTATGACGATTTTAGCGATTCGTTCTCCGGAATGTCCATCTCCATAAGGGTTACTAGCTGTTGCCATTTTCTGATAAGCGTCTTTGCTGCTTAGAAGGCGCTTCAGTTCCATAAAAACGCTGTCGTATTCAGTCCCAACAAGTGAAACAGTCCCCGCTTCCACAGCTTCAGGCCGTTCAGTTGTATCCCTGACCACTAAAACTGGTATCCCCAATGAAGGTGCTTCCTCCTGAATCCCACCTGAATCTGTCAAGATCAAATGCGAACGTGCCATTAGATTTACAAATGGCTCATAGTCCATGGGTTCAATAAGAAAGACTCTAGGGTTATTCCCCAATACCTCAGTCACTACTTTTCGGACCTTGGGATTTTTATGGACTGGGAACACAACATGGGTATCGGGAAAGGCCTCGAGCATACTTTTCAGAGCCTGATAAATTTGACGCATCGGTTCACCGAGATTTTCCCTTCGATGGGTTGTGACGAGAACCATCCGGGAGGTTTCCCCCTGCTTCACAATGGATTGGATTTCAGGATCAAGAAAGCTATAATTCGGCTCTACCGTCGCTAACAAAGCATCGATCACCGTGTTGCCCGTTACAAAGACTTTTTCTGGAGCTATTCCTTCTTGTAAGAGATTTCTTTGAGCCGTTTCAGTCGGAGCGAAATGAAAGTCCGTCAAAACACTTGCCAGCCTGCGATTCATCTCTTCTGGGAAAGGCGAATACTTATTGCCTGTACGCAAACCAGCTTCTACATGTCCAATTGGGATCTGAGAGTAAAAAGCTGCCAGAGCGGCCACAAATGTGGTTGTTGTATCTCCGTGTACCAAAACAAGATCAGGTATTTCGCGCTGAAAAACCTCCCGTAACCCATTAAGGGCACGTGTTGTAATTTCCGTTAACGTTTGCCCCTGCTTCATAAGATTGAGATCAAAATCAGGAACCATCTTAAACAATTTTAAAACCTGATCTAACATCTCACGATGCTGAGCCGTCACGGTGATCTGACAGTGAATTGATTCATTTTGCCTAAGAGCCTGAATCACAGGAGCCATCTTGATTGCCTCTGGGCGTGTGCCAAACACCACCATCACTTTTTTTCGATTGATCACATGTTTACTCCCTTCGATTGAATATCATCAATTGATTAGGAGGGATGAGGAAAATGCTATAACTTTGAGATATCTTCCTCAAAGTGTATCAACTCAAGTCCTGCTTCCTTAGCCATGTCCACAGCCAGTTGATCCGGATAGGGATAATGGTAGAACACTCGTTTAATTCCAACATTAATCAGCAACTTCGTACAAAGAACGCAAGGCTGATGAGTTGTATAAAGGTCTGCTCCTGTAATAGCTACTCCATGCTTGGCAGCCTGTACCAAGGCGTTTTGCTCCGCATGTACAGCACGGC
Source organism: Desulfosporosinus paludis (assembly GCF_045689965.1). Taxonomy (NCBI): domain Bacteria; kingdom Bacillati; phylum Bacillota; class Clostridia; order Eubacteriales; family Desulfitobacteriaceae; genus Desulfosporosinus; species Desulfosporosinus paludis. The sequence continues at coordinate 3,081,398 of NZ_CP144211.1, read as the reverse complement.
AGATCTCATGGCGTTCCCCAGAAGGGATGCTTAAGCTCTGCCGTAAACAACCGATCTCATCGCAATGCTGGAGTCCCGAAGGACTCCCATTATATCCTGTACACAAGATTTGCTTGTCCTTGACCATCACTGCCCCAACCTGACGCCGCAAACAGGTTGAGCGCTCTGAAACTACATGGGCCATTTGCATGAAATAGCTGTCCCAACTTGGGCGTTTTCCCTGAACCTTCATTTTGTTCCAAACAAGCGGTCCCCTGCATCGCCGAGTCCGGGGATAATATATCCATGATCGTTCAGTCGTTCGTCGACCGCTGCAACAAAAATGTCAACATCAGGATGCGCAGTTTGCACAGCTTTTATACCTTCAGGCGCAGCAATCAAACACATTAATTTAATATTTTTAGCACCGCGCTCTTTTAAGAACATGATGGCAGCTGAGGCTGAACCCCCTGTGGCCAACATCGGGTCAATAACGATCAGATCCCGTTCAGCGATGTCACTGGGAAGTTTGCAATAGTATTCGACAGGAGACAGAGTTTCCGGATCCCGGTACAGTCCAACATGTCCGACCTTTGCCGCAGGAATCAGCCGGAGCATACCATCAACCATTCCTAGCCCTGCACGAAGTATAGGCACTAAGCCAACTTTTCGACCAGCAATCACTTTGGTTCTGGCAAGCGCCACCGGAGTTTGCACTTCGACTTCCTGAAGGGGAAAATCACGGGTTACCTCATAGGCCATCAACATCGCAACTTCCTCTACAAGTTCCCTGAATTCCTTTGAACCTGTTTTTTCATCGCGAATTAAGGACAACTTATGTTGAATTAGTGGATGGTCTAGAACTTGAAGTTTTGCCTTTGCCATGGTACTGGTTTCAACTCCTAATCTAAATTAGCGTATAAGGGATACTCAGTACATAAAGCACTGACAATTCCCCGTGCCTTCGCTAGTTTATCAGGTTCGTGATGTGAGGTCAAGGCAAGGTCTATTGCCTCAGCGATTTGAATCATTGCCTGTGGGGTCATGCCCCGAGAGGTAACCGCTGGGGTACCGACCCGAATTCCACTGGTCACAAAGGGGCTCTCTGTCTCAAACGGTATCGTGTTTTTATTGACCGTGATACCTACTTCGTGGAGAATATGCTCAGCCTCTTTCCCCGTTAATCCCTTTGGCCGCACATCCACAAGCATAAGGTGATTATCCGTTCCTCCCGACACTAATCGGAATCCCTTTTCCACAAGGGCCTCGGCCAGAGCTCGGGCATTTTCTACAATTCTCTGCTGATACTCTTTAAATTCCGGCTTAAGGGCTTCTCCAAAGGCCACCGCTTTAGCAGCGATAACATGCATTAGCGGGCCCCCTTGAATTCCAGGGAAGATAGCCTTGTCAATTGCCTGGGCGAATTCTTCCTTACACAGAATTAATCCTCCGCGCGGACCTCTCAGGGTCTTATGAGTTGTCGAAGTCACAAAATGAGCGTAAGGCACCGGAGATGGATGGAAGCCGGCAGCCACAAGCCCTGCGAAATGAGCCATGTCGACCATAAATAAAGCGTTAACTTCATCGGCGATTTCTCGCAATTTGACAAAATCTATAACCCGGGGATAGGCGCTTGCCCCTGCAACGATCAACTTAGGATGATGTTCATGAGCCAACTTCCGAACCATTTCGTAGTCAATTCGTTCTGTTTTCTCATCAACCCCATACGGCACAAAATTGAAATAAACTCCAGAGATATTTACTTGGCTGCCATGGGTCAAATGTCCCCCGTGAGATAGATTCATACCTAAAACGGTATCTCCGGGTTTTAACACGGCAAAATAGACTGCCATATTGGCTTGAGATCCTGAATGAGGCTGAACATTGGCATGTTCTGCACCAAAAATTTTTTTGATACGGTCTCTAGCTATATTTTCAACGACATCAACGTATTCACACCCACCATAATATCGTTTTCCCGGATACCCTTCGGCATATTTATTAGTAAGAACTGATCCTTGGGCCGCTAAAACTGCCCGACTGACAAAATTCTCAGAAGCAATTAGTTCAATCGTCTGCCTTTGGCGGTTCTCCTCTTGTTCGATTGCCTTCGCAACTTCTGGATCCTGTGGTTTTACCCATTGATTGACATAGTCCATGATGTTTCGCTCCTATCGTTAAGTTATTCGTACACTGCCCGGGGACCACCAATAAGGCGCGGGCGGGTGCGGGCCAGAGTTAAATGAGCTTCTCCTAGTTCTTTAACATGGATCCTTATAGGAATTACGACCGGACGCAAATGCATGCCGATAAAAGTATCTCCGACATCAATACCTGCATGCCCTTGTATGCATTCAACCATAACCGGTGAAGAGAACAACTCCCAGGCCTTAACCGTCATTGCTCCTCCGGCATGCAGCGCAGGACGTACTGTAACGATCTCTAGGCCATAGCGTTCGGCACAGGTTTCTTCTACCACTAGAGCTCTATTAATATGTTCACATCCTTGGACGGCTAAATAAATACCCTTCTTACGGACATGATCCAATAATGGCGGCAGTAATACCTCGGCAACATCCAAACTGCTTCCTTGCCCGATCCGGTGCCCAAACACCTCACTGGTACTACACCCTATAACGAGGATCTGCTCTGAACGCATCGTTACCTGTTGAAAGAAACCGTCCAATATCTCTTCCCAGTCTTTCGCCAATTCTTGAAGCTTTTGCGAAGCATCTTTTTCCACGAGCAAAATCCTCCTTCCATGACTGAGGCTCAGATTTTCTTGCTGAGTTCAATTTCAGTGATCAGATTGATACGCCGAGCATGTCTCCCTCCAGCAAATTCCGTTTTTAAAAAGATATCCACTATGTCAAGCGCAAGTCCCACACCTGTTACTCTGCCGCCTAAGGCTAACACGTTAGCATTATTATGTTCTCGGGCCATCCTTGCAGAAAACGTCTCAGTACAGACGGCGCAGCGAATCCCTGGAAGTTTATTTGCGGCCATGGAAATACCCTGCCCCGTTCCACAAATAGCAATCCCCAAATCAGCTTCGCCCTTAATGATCGCATTACCTACGGCAAAACCATACATAGGATAATCTACAGATTCGTTTGAATGAGTCCCTACATCTTGAATTTCAATACCTTGTGCCTCTAAGTGGGTACGAATGGCCTCTTTAAGTTCATATCCACCATGATCTGCTCCTAGCACAACTCTCACGTCAATTCCTCCATCTCTTCTATGTAATCAGTGAGTTCTACAACTAGTTACGAAATCCCTGCAAAAACCTGTAGAAAACTTGGCTAACAAGTGCGAAGACAGTGTCTTCGCACTTGTTAGCCTTGGCGAAGGCGGCTGCCTTAGTTCCATTTATGTTACAGTAAGTATGTAACGTAAGTTGTACTTTCTGATCCGTATAAAAAATAGCGACAACGTCGCTAGTGTAGACATCTTTTATCCATCTTATGCTTGCCCTACAATTTTGAAGAAATTACATTTTAATGCTTAATTGTCACCTGAAGATATCAGCTGATCTTTCACGAAACTTAGTAACTCTTCAATCTCCAACGCTGTCTGACGATATTCAGAGACAGATCCCATCCAGGGGTCCCGAATATCTCGCCGTTGTCCTCCCCATCCCCCTAAGTAGCGAATTTTTTGAACAAATTGTGGAAACCGTCGTTTAAGGCTTTCTTCTTGAGACTGAGTCATTGGTATAATCCAATCTGCCTCTGTCAATAGCTCAACGTTAATTCGCCTGGAGCGGTGAGCCGATAAATCCATGTTGCGTTCTTTAAGAACCTCTAAGGCTTGAGCGCTCGCTTTCTCACCTTCCCAAGCTTCCATTCCCGCTGAACTTACTTGAATTCCCTCTCCAAATAGTTCACGGGCTAGTCCTTCAGCCATTGGACTTCGACAAGTATTACCCGTGCATATGAATAACAACTTTAATGCCATGATGCCACCTCAAAAAAGCAATTTAATTCCAATCAAAAACAAGGCCAGGCCACCGAATAGTTCTGCCTTATCTCCCAGGCGCGTACCCATTACTCGCCCCAAAACCAAACCGATCCCGGTCATTAAACCTGCTATGAGGCCAATTACCGTCACTGTAATCAAGATATTGACCCCAAACGTTCCCAGCGAAAAACCAACACTCAACGCATCTAAACTGACACTGGCCGCCAAGACATAAAGACTCCATCCCCTATAGGAAATGTCCATGAATAAATTCTTTTGCAGCATGGCTTTTTTAGCCTGACTGAAGGAAAAATGCTCTTTCGTCGGGCGATACACCTTGTAAAGCATATGCCCTCCTAAGCCGATAATCACCAAGGCACCAATCCAACTCGCAAATTGACCAAGAATTGTACCCAAAGCTTGACCTAACACCATCCCACACAAAGGCATCACCACGTGAAAAGCGGCTACTACTAAAACTAATTTCAGCATTAAACGTCTCCTGATCCCAGACAAGCCAATCGCTAACGATAAAGAGAATGCATCACTGCCTAAGGCAATTGCCAAAGCGATAACCCATGCTAAATTCAATACCCTTCCCTCCGTTCTCACTATGTATATGCTACGGAAAGGGTCGATTAGACGGGATTAAGCCTAGATGTATTCAATCCTTTGACCTGCTGCTTTCTGCAGACGGTTCATGACTGCGGCCCCTAAGCCCGCCTCTTCTATTCCTTCAGCCAAAATTAAACCCATACCTCTCTCATCGCAGAGCCGAAGTCCCTCAAATAAACTCCCGGCTACTTCTTCCGGTCGATCTTTAGACCCCAGCACAAAAAGAAGATCTGGAAGAAGGGGGTGTAAAAACGGTGCGCTCTCCAGGGTGCAAAGGATTCCAACTTTTTTTAAACGTGCATGTCCACGCCTAATTTCTTGGTCCATACGCTGTACTACATGTTCAGAAGAACCCACCAACAATATCATCTCCCCTTGGGGAGCATAGTGTCGATATTTCATACCGGGCGCTTTGGGAGCTTGGTTCTCCCTAGGAGTATCCACCCGAACTTCGCCGAGAAGTTCTTCCAGCTGTTCCCTGGAAATCCCGCCCGGACGCAGAATCATCGGTACATCTCCGCTTAAATCGAGCACCGTTGATTCCAGACCTACCGAACAGGCCCCAGCATCAAGAATCAGGGGTATTTTCCCCTTCATATCCCGCCAGACGTGGCTTCCGCTTGTCGGGCTCGGCTTTCCTGATTTATTAGCACTTGGTGCCGCTATGGGCAGGCCAGCCTCTTCGATTAAGCGCAGAGCCACCGGATGGCTCGGCATACGCAGCGCGAGGTGGGGTAACCCCGCCGTTACCACATCCGGAATGACAGAATTTTTTTTCAATACTAACGTTAACGGGCCAGGCCAGAAATGCTGAACACATAACTCTGCTTCTGCTGTCCAACCATCTACCAATGTGTCCGCCATAGCTCGGCTACAGACATGCACGATCAGGGGATTATCCTGTGGTCTCCCTTTGGCCGCAAAAATCTTGGCGCAAGCCAAAGCATCAAGAGCGTTAGCCCCTAACCCATAGACCGTTTCTGTTGGAAAAGCCACAAGCTCTCCAACTTGCAGCCAATGTGCACCTTCTTGAATAAGTTCGATTTCTGGGCAAATCCCATCAATATAGATTCGTTTTGTCTGCATCTATGTCACCTCGCTAAGATCACCCGGTCTCGTCCTGCTAAGTCCGGGAACACCTGGGTAATAAAACCCTTCTTTTGAAAAATTTCTCCGACAGATTCCGCTTGATCCCAGCCGATTTCTAACAAGAGTTTGCCCCCCTCATTCAGGAGGGATCTAGCTTCTTCAGCCAGTCGGCGATAAAAATCCAAGCCATCTTGTCCACCTAAGAAGGCCATAGAAGGTTCTCGAAAAATCTCCGGAGCACACTGGAGATAATCATCCATCGTGACATAAGGGGGATTGGAGATGATATAGTCCCAACTCTCTCCTCGGATCGGCGCAGCGAAATCCCCTAAGCGCCACTCCACCGTGACGCCTAGGTTGACTGCATTCTCACGGGCTACCGCCAAGGCATCCGGGGAAAGGTCCGTTCCCACAACCTCTGACTTAGGAGAATAATGGGCCATGGAAATAGCAAGAGCTCCACTTCCAGTACAGAGATCCGCAACCTTAATTATCTGCCTTGGCTTTCGCCTTTCTTCCGAGCGCACTAATTCGAGCCACGTTTCGACCAATGTCTCACTGTCTGCACGGGGAATAAGCACCCGTTCATCAATATAAAACGACAGACCCATAAACTCTTGGCGTTTTAAAATATATTGAAGAGGTTCATGTTCTGAACGTCGAGTTATCCACTCTTGAAAGGCAATCTCCTCATTTTGGCCCAAAACCCGATCCCGTTCAAAATAGAGTTTGTCTCGCGTAACGTTAAGAACTCCGGCCAGTAAGAGATCTGCATCAAAGCGGGGATTTTCGATGTTCTTTGCAGCAAGCCGCTCTTCTCCCCAACGCATTCCTTCCAGTACATTCAAAATCAGCTAGACCTCCTACTTGGGGTTCATGTTTGAGATTCGAAGATTTCTTTTAAAATGGCAAAGGCCACCGTGATTCTAGGCTGTCTCCTTTTTTAAGCGTTCAGCCTGGTCTGTAGTGATCAAAGCTTGGATAATTTCCTCCATATCTCCCGCTAAAATTGTCTCTAGGCGATGCAGCGTTAGACCTATACGATGGTCTGTCACCCGCCCTTGAGGGAAATTATAAGTCCGAATCCGCTCACTTCGATCTCCTGTACCCACTTGACTTCGGCGCTCGGAGGCTTGTTCCCCGATAGCCTCTTCTTGGGCTTTCTCCAGAATGCGAGCTCGCAATACACGCAGTGCCTTCTCCTTGTTTTTAAGCTGAGACTTCTCATCTTGGCAAGTGGCAATAATCCCAGTCGGCAAATGGGTAATTCTTACCGCAGATTGAGTAGTATTGACACACTGTCCTCCCGGTCCGCTGGAACAGAAAATATCAATCCGCAGATCGTTGGGATTAATAGAGACCTCTACTTCTTCTGCCTCTGGTAGGACAGCAACGGTTGCTGTAGAAGTGTGAATTCTTCCGCCAGATTCCGTCGATGGAATCCGCTGAACTCGATGAACTCCACTTTCAAATTTCAACTTGCTGTAAGCTCCATAACCTTCCACAATAAAAATAACCTCTTTATAACCGCCAATATCCGTATAACTGGCGCTGAGAACTTCCGTTCTCCACCCCTGACCTTCAGCATAGCGAGTATACATCTTATAGAGATCTCCCGCAAACAAAGCCGCTTCATCACCACCCGCTCCTGCTCGAATTTCCATAATGACATTTTTTTCGTCATTCGGATCTTTCGGCAAAAGCAAGACTCTCATGGTTTCTTCTAATTTTTGGGATCGGCTGCGCAATTCCTCTCGCTCTTGCTCAGCCATTTCCTGCATTTCAGGGTCAAGCTTTTCTTGCAGAAGATTTTCCGTTCCTTCTAACTCACGCAAGACATCTTGGTATTCTCGAAACGCTGTAACAAGGTTTGTCATGCCAGCCTGTGTTTTAGCAAATCTCTGCCACTCCGTCTGATTAGAAATAATCTCCGGATCGCTGAGAAGCTCTGTAAGTTCATCATATTTCCGTTCTATTTCATAAAGTTTCTCTAACATAATTCACACCCCAAAATTTACGTAAGTTCTTGACCTGAATCTAAGACGCCTTTCAAAGCAGCTAAGGCTACCTCAAGCTGGGCATCATCTGGCTCACGAGTCGTTAATTTCTGCAATAGTAAGCCCGGAACAATGAGCCAATGAAACCATGGTGATTCTAAATGCCGTGCCGAAAATTTCAAAATTTCATAAGCGATACCAGCCACTAACGGCATCAGCAACATACGCGAAAGAATGCGCCACCACAAGGGATGCAAACCAACGAAGGCAAAAACGAAGATACTTACAACAACCACGATCAACAGAAAACTCGTCCCGCAGCGCGGGTGCAATCTAGGAAACGGACGCGCATTTTCCACTGTTAGTTCTTTTCCAGCCTCATAAGTGAAAATCGCTTTATGCTCAGCACCATGGTATTGAAAAACCCTCTGAATATCTTTGAGCCGAGAGATAATCACAATATAGATAAAAAATACTGCTAACCGTATTGCTCCTTCTAAGAGGTTTTGCCAAAGGGTCCCTGTTACTTTTCCTTGAAGCAGGTGAGCTATACCTGTTGGCAGACCGACAAAAAGCAACAAACCCATACCAAAGGCCAAACCGATCGTTAAGGCCAATTCCCAGAAACCAAGTTCTTCATCCTTTTCACCCTCTTCTTCCCCCATAGAACGGTTGGCCGAGAACGTTAAGGCACGCGTTCCAACGACCAAAGAGTCTACGAGTGCCACAAACCCCCGAATCAAGGGTAATTTAAAGATTGATTTTGTGGCCCAAGGATGGATTTTGACACATGTAACCTCAATCTCGCCATTTGGCAGCCTGACCGCAATAGCACTTTCATGAGGCCCACGCATCATAACTCCCTCTATGACCGCCTGACCACCATATTGGACTGGTCTATCCATCCTCAGCTCTCCTTACGTTTGATTTTCCTACAGGCCCTAATAAATTATGCTTTTTCAAAGAGACACGTGCCATCTATCATCATACCTCATTATTTACGCAAAAAGCAGAGCTTGCGCTCTGCTCTTCCACCAGCAACGACCGCAGGCCGTTGTTTACATCCCATATTTCTTTTTAAACCGATCAACCCGTCCGCCGGCATCGACAAACCGCTGTACCCCGGTGTAAAAGGGATGGCATTTCGAACAAATTTCCACTTTGATGTCTTTCCTGGTACTTGCTGTATGAATAACTTCTCCGCAAGCACATGTCACAGTGGTTTGTTCGTATTTCGGGTGAATTTTTTCTTTCATGTCTTCACCTTCTTTCCCATTTGGATCGAGGCGCTTTTTTTGCCGCACCCGTTCATGACACGATTCCAGTCAACTCTTACTATTCTAGCATAATAAATATTACAAGGTCAAGAGTCTACAAATCTGTTTTATACGTTGGTGTTATTGTATGCAACTTTACATCAATGTTATACCGGGTTGTCAATACAGCCTTTCATGGCATACTGGGGTTTCTTGTCAAAGCGGTGCCGTGCCTCGATAAAGCGAACGGTACCGGATTTTCCTCGAATAACGACCGTGTGGGTTAAAGCACCTTTGGAGGTAAACGTTACGCCCCGCAACAAAGAGCCTTCTGTAATTCCGGTTGCTGCAAAAAAGACATCATCACTGCTTACCAAATCATCCATCGACAATAATTTATGGACATCCTCAATTCCCAGAGCCTTTGCCCTGGCAACGTCCTCTTCATTTTCCGGCCACAGGCGTCCTTGCATTTCCCCACCCATGCACCGCAGGGCAGCGGCAGCCAGAACTCCTTCCGGCGCTCCGCCAATCCCCATCATCATATCAACACCCGTATCTTCAAAGGCACAGGCCACAGCGGGAGAAACATCACCATCTGTAATAAGCCGAACTCTTGCTCCGCAAGCGCGAACTTCTTGAATTATTTTCTGATGACGAGGTCGATCTAAAATCACAACCGTCATATCGCAAATGCTTTTTCCCAACGCTTTAGCTACGTTGGAAACATTCTCTGCTACAGAGGCATCTAAACTAATCTTCCCCGCAGCAGCCGGACCAACTGCGATTTTGTCCATATACATATCAGGAGCGTGCAATAAGCAGCCTTTTTGAGCGATAGCCACAACAGCAATAGCCCCGGCTACCCCTTTAGCCACGATATTTGTACCTTCCAACGGATCTACAGCAACATCTAATTCCGGGCTTTCCCCATTACCAACGCGTTCACCAATATAAAGCATTGGGGCTTCGTCCATTTCCCCTTCCCCGATGACCACTGTTCCATCCATATGAATCGTATCAAATACCGCTCGCATTGCTTCAACTGCAGCATTATCCGCCGCTTCTTTATCACCCAGCCCCACCCAGCGCGCCGACGCTAAAGCAGCAGCTTCTGTAACCCTAGCAAATTCCATCGTAAGTTCACGTTCCAATTTTATTGCCCCCTTTTATTTTTCAGTAACTTGTCCAGTTATTCACATTCCAACTTTGATACACGTTTTCCAAGTCTCAATATGTATCACATTTGCTCTCATCAATCTTATTGTGACATACTTTTAGGGTGTTTTCAACCGCTCCATACTAGAAGATTAAGGTTAACTTTACAAAAATGTTGGCATCAGCCAATCCGTTACCCGATTAGCTGATGCCACAAATATTATCCTCTTAAGAAACAATTCCCATGATTCCTAGAGGTTTAATTTTATTTTTTTCTCCAATCCGCAAGAAACTTTTCAATCCCAGCATCCGTCAGAGGGTGGCGAAATAGCTGTCTCAAGACAGAAAAGGGCACCGTCGCATAATCCGCGCCTAACTTGGCCGCTTCTGTAACATGAACTGGATTACGAATACTCGCGGCGATGATCTTAGTTTCGATGTTATGGACTTGGAAGATCTCGCACAGATCTGCCACTAAGTTTAGCCCATTCTCTCCGATATCATCAAGGCGTCCCAGAAATGGACTGACATAGGTAGCCCCTGCTCTTGCAGCTAATAGTGCTTGGTTGGCAGTGAAAATAAGAGTAACGTTCGTTTTAATATTCTCAGCGCTTAGGCTCTTTACAGTCTTGAGCCCTTCCTCAGTCATTGGAATTTTCACAACGATATTGGGATGAATTTTCGCGAGATCATGAGCCTCACGAAGCATACCCTCATAATCAAGGGCAATAACCTCTGCACTAATCGGGCCATCGACAATCCCTGTAACAGTGTTCAGCAGTTCGTAAAAATCTTTGCCTTCCTTGGCTACCAGGCTGGGATTCGTTGTAAGCCCAGCAATCACACCCATATCCCAAGCTTTTTTTATCTCATCGAGATTTGCTGTATCTAAAAAAAACTGCATGACATTGCCTTCTTTCTCGGATTAAGCTTTTCCATTACTGCCAAAAACTCTAATCTTTTCACGGATTATTGCAGTCGCAGCTTCCCGGGCTGGCCCCAACATTTTACGAGGATCAATTTCCTGGAGATTTTCTTCAAGCACTTGGCGGGAGGCCCGGACAAAGGCTTCGCGAATATTCGTATCAATGTTAACTTTGCAGACTCCTCGGGAAATTGCTTCGCGGAGTGCATCGTCCGGAACACCGGAAGAGCCATGCAATACAATAGGCGTTGTCACTCGTTTCACGATCTCGGTTAAGCGGTCAAAATCCAGTTTTGGAATCCCTTTATATTGGCCGTGGGCCGTCCCTATGGCAATGGCTAAAGCATCAACCTTCGTGGCCTGTACAAACTGTTCTGCTTCTGCAGGATCTGTGAACAGAGCTTCACGTTCACTAACCGTGATGTCATCTTCTGTTCCCCCGATCTTGCCCAGCTCAGCCTCCACAGAAAGTCCTAACGGTCGTACTGCTTCAATGACCTTGTTCGTCAAAGCAATGTTATCATCTAAAGGAAGCTTAGATCCATCAATCATTACGGAAGAAAAGCCGTTGCGGGCGCACTGCATAACTTGGGCAAAACTAGTCCCATGGTCTAAGTGCAAGGCGATCGGAACCGATGCCCTTTCCGCAGCTATTCTCGTTAAAGCTGTTATGTACTCAATTCCCGCATACTTGATAGCACCTTGACTTGCCTGAATAATGACAGGTGCATGTTCAGCCTCTGCCGCTGCCACAATCGCTTGTACGATCTCCATGTTATTACAATTAAATGCCCCTACTGCATAATGCTCTTTTTGTGCTTTTTCTAATAACTCCACCATAGAAACTAACGCCATTTTTCTTCCTCCTTATTAGTTTTAGAGAGATGCTGACCACGCAGCGGACTGTTAATCCTCCAAGTCTTATTTTCTTCCAGATACATTGAATTTATGCCTTCAACTTGTCGAACATTATCTGCGCTGTCTGCATAAATAACTCCCACTGCTTCACAACATTCACAATATAGCTCGATCCGATCCGGCAATAACTCAAACGATAACTGATGATTGCCACAAGCACAGCCTAAATCTCCTTGCTTGGCCAGTAAGTGAAGGTGATCCAAAATACGGAGCATCACTTCCGGGTTTTCAAACTCCTCCTGATAACCCAACTCTAAAGCCAATTCCCCAATGGATTTTTCACGTTCATGACATGCCTGGGTGACTTTCTGCTTTGGACCAATATATCCCACCGAAGCCTCCACCGTAGGACAAGTAAGCGGCAAAGCCTCTTTGCCCCAAATGGCATGACGGTTTAACTTTAAATAATGTGTCTCCCCACAGTAAGCACAAGCATAACTGATATTGAATTGCTGACGGTTCCGGCTTGCCACTGACATCAGCTGTCGGCCGCAACCACAATGCAGAATCTTACGTCCTTGTTGAGAAAATGCAAAGAGAGAGAGAGCATGAAATTCTAGCTCCCCACATTGGGAGCACTGAATTGCTATAGTCGTGTTTGTCGTTAGAATCATATTTCCCACCTCTTCCTACAACTTATACTTCGTCATGTAAGAAGATTTTCCTGCCATAACCCAACAAAAAGTGTTAGGCGAGAGCAATTGCTCCCGCCACGATTTAAAAAACTATTATAAATACCCTGAATTGAATCAGATCCATCAAATTACATTGTTAACTAATCGTTGTTAAAATCTCCCGTACCCGCTCTCTCAATTCGAATAAATCAAAGGGCTTCCCCATATAACAGAGAATTCCTAAATCCTTTGCCTGCTCCATATTCTGGATATCACCATAGGCTGTCATCATAATTACACCAACTTGATGATTCAAGGCACGTATCTGTCCCAAGGTTTCCAAACCGTTCATTCCAGGCATTTTCATATCCATCAAGATAAGATCAGGTCCAAACGATTCAAATAACCGCAGGGCTTCTACGCCGTTAGCAGCCATTTCAACCTCATGTTGATCCTCCCGAAAGGTCTCGAACAGCAGCCGCCTTACCCCAAGTTGATCATCGACAATAAGAATTTTAGCCACATGCTACATCCCTTTCCCTCAAGTTTCTGTCATGGAGGAATATTCTGTATATGCTGGCAAAACTCCTTCTTTTATAACCCGTTTTGACAATATTTGTTCACCATGTCGATATATTCGAGGGATTCTGGCATTTGCCACTGTTCGGCGCAAGGGAATTCTTACCTCATCCCCTAAGGAACAGTTTAACATTCCAATATCAAGCACTGTAAGCTGCATCCCTATCTTCCCAGCAACGCGCACAGATTGGCCCTTCAACTCCACTCGTTCCTGACCTATTGATATTCCGAATAACGCGGCAAAATTCTTAAGGACAATTTTCAAAAAGTCAATTCCCCCCTGGGGAACCAGATGAGGCACCAGCCCAAAACCATCTGCATATCCCACAGGAATTACCGCTAATTGCGTCTCAGACTTAGTGCGATAAATACTTTGGTATCCTACATATGTCCCCTTAGGGACCTTACGCAATTGAGAGATTTTACTTTTAGCGGCCCAAGGATCCCGCAGCTTAATTTTCCCGCTAAATCCCGGTCCAGGATAATGCCCCACCAATAAAGTACCAATTCGCACAAAGTCATGATGCCACTCAGGGTAATCCAGAAATGCTGCGCTATTGCACACGTGTTGCCAAGGTGAACTAATTCCCAAAGTATTTAAACGAGCTAATGACGCCTGGAACCGTTCATATTGCGCTGAAGTAAACTGCTTGTCCTTTTGAGCTGCTCGGGCAAAGTGAGTATAGGCTCCCTCAACCCGAATATGAGGAGCACAAGCCAAAGCCTCAGCCAGCTCAGCCAGCTCGGAAGGCCAAAATCCCGTCCGTCCCATACCGGTCTCCAGTTTAAGATGGACTTTAACTTTCGGAAAACCCTCTTGTTCCAGCTCTAAGCTTACCTCGTTCAATGTCTTGATCCAAGAGACTTCAGACAGTGTCAAGTGTAATTCCGCTTTTATCGCTTCAGGCCATTCTGCTTTGGTCGTTGGACCCAATACCAAAATGATCCCCTTGATGCCATGCTCTCTCAAGATAAGGCCCTCATCAACTTTTGTAACAGCAAAGGCCTCGCATCCGGCCTGCTCCAAGGCCCTGGCCACTTCAACAGCACCCAGGCCGTAAGCGTCAGCCTTAACCACAGCCATACATCGTGCCCCAGGCCTAAGATGCTTGATGATTTCATGATAGTTTTCCACGACAGCATCAAGATCGACCTCAATCCAGGTTCCCGTCATGACCTTATCCCCTCCGCGCTCTCCGCAACTTGCCAATAATTCCCTTAACGACATCTGAGTAAATCGGTTCTAAATGATTCCATAAGAAATAAATAAGCGGGCGATAAACTAAGTCCCATTCTCCAATGAATTCCGTATACTCTCCATTGAACCCTTTTTTGAAGCGATAAAGCCCATAGAGCGGATTATCCTCCGTCAAATGCCCCGGAACCCCACGGAAATCATAAAGCGTGCAGCCCAAAGATTTCGCCCAGCGAATCATTTCCCATTGGATTAAGTAATTAGGCATGACATTTCGATGCGCATTCGATGATGCCCCATAAATATACCAAGCTTTATCTCCGATAACAAAAGCCAAAGTTCCGGCGATAACCTTCCCTTCAAATTCCCCGATGAACAATTCCCCTAATCCCACAGGAACTAAAGAATCATAAAGATCTTCAAAATAAGAATAAGCCCGTACCAAGAAATGGTCGCGCTCGGTCGTCTCTTTTAAAACACGATAAAACTCCGGTAAATCAGCACGTGTTCCCCGTCGTATCCGAACTCCTTTTTTCTCAGCCAGACGAATGTTATAGCGTGTTTTCTGCTGCATATTTGCTAATAACGTGGCCTCATCGGGAGAAATATCCAACCGAAATACATATTTGGGCTGAACTCCTTCAAACCCCTTGCCGCTCTCAGCAGAGCGGAATCCACGGGAAACTAAAAATTGTTCCAACTCTTTTTCCGAGGAAGGAACATCCGGATCGACTTTAAGAAAAATAGCCCCTCGTTTCTTCGCTAACTTACGAATTTCCGCCAACACGAAATCGAACAGAGCCGTATTCTTCCAATCCAATACCGGACCACGTGAAGCATAAAAAATAGGAGTTCCCACGACGGGAATTTTACGCTCCAGAATCGAGACAGCCGCTACAATTTCCCGGTCTTCCTCAACAACCAGCCTCCAGGGCACCCATCCTGTACGGCTCTTAATCTCTCCCCATTCCCAAGACTGGAGCACATGACCCTTTTGATGATGAGCTAAAAACGTATTAAAGCGAGATTGTTCGCTTTGATCAATCCATCGTGCCACATAAGCCATCGGTCTATTCCCCTCCTCTTCCCATTCTTACCAGGGTTTCATCCGCCTAATCAAATAACTCATTATTACACAGGAAGAGCCCATGCAATCCCCTTAATCCAAGGCTCAGCAGAACTCTCCTAAGTTAGATTCCATAATTATCTCTTGTATGTATGAATTCGAGGCAAGCCTTTCGATAAACGTTAAAGTAAGCTACCCCTCGCTTCTCATCAAGACTAGGGACGCAGTGTCATACGAGCGCAACATATCTCTGCTAAGCAACATTACGAATCTCAGAAGTTGCCCTCAAAACAAGACGGTGCACATGAAATGTGCCGTCTCCCAAAAAGCCACCGTTCGAGCAAGAGTACCAGACCATCTCCAAAGAAAGCCCCAACCATCCCAAGACCAGGGACGCAGTGTCACACGAGCGCGACGTCTTTTACGTAAGCAGAACAGCAAACTCCGTGAAAGCGACCCTAAACACGGGGCAGTGCACAAGGATGTGCACTGCCGCCATTGCGCCAAGGCCCCCTCCCGCCATCCTTGGCTCCGGGGGCACTTGGCCATCCATGGCCGGCGGACGGCGCATATGGCGGGCACCCCGCTCCCCTAAGACAAGAGCTTGAACGGTAGTTTGCTCTGCGTCGTAAGATCGAGCGCTGTGTGACACAAGTCCCCTACTTTAAGGCCGCCCCAATAAACTCTCGGAAAAGTGGATGAGCACGATTAGGCCGAGATTTAAACTCCGGATGGAACTGAGAAGCAACAAACCAAGGGTGATCCGGATATTCTGTGATTTCCACAAGACGGCCATCGAGAGACGTCCCCGAGAAGCGTAAACCAGCAGCTTCAAGTTCAACACGATACTGGTTATTCACCTCATAGCGATGCCGATGGCGCTCATAGATCACTTGGTCTTGATAGGCTCGATACGCTTCACTGCCTTCAACCAACTTCGCCGGAGATATCCCTAAACGCATCGTACCGCCTTTTTCTTCAACATCCTTTTGCTCGGGAAGGATGTCAATGACCGGATATAAAGTATCGGTATCGAATTCCGTACTGTTGGCATTCTCCATCCCGCAAACATTACGGGCAAACTCGATAATCGCCGTCTGCATACCTAAACATATCCCTAAAAAAGGAACTTTTTGTTCCCGGGCATAGCGGATTGCCTCAATCTTTCCTTCAATGCCCCTGTTTCCAAACCCACCTGGAACAAGAATTCCGTCGACCCCTTCGAGATACTTTTCGGCAGATTCTTCTTCTATATTCTCTGAGTTAATCCAGCGAATTTTAACCTTAGCTCCGTGCTCTGTTCCTGCCGAACGCAAAGCCTCAGCAACGCTTAAGTAGGCGTCAGGAAGGTCAACATATTTGCCAACAATGGCTATCTCTGTCTCCAAGGTCGGAGACTTAATTCTTTCCACCATAGCTTTCCAGGCCGTCATATCTGCAGGAGGAGCCTCAATTCCCGAACGGCGGAGGACAATATCATCAAGCCCTTCTTTCTGAAGCATTAAAGGAACTTCGTAGATCGTAGCGGCATCCAGACCAGGGACAATAGCCTCTTGCTCAACATCGCAGAGTAAGGCTAACTTTTCTTTCATTTCTTTCGAAAGTTCTTTTTCTGAGCGACAAACAATAATAGTCGGTTGAATTCCAATTCCTCGCAGTTCTTTCACAGAGTGCTGGGTCGGTTTGGTTTTCAATTCACCCGACATAGGCAAATAAGGGACTAGAGTGACATGTATGTAAATGACATTCTCTAGGCCAATATCATTTTTCATCTGACGAATAGCCTCTAGGAAAGGCAATGATTCAATGTCTCCAACCGTACCTCCGATTTCAGTGATCACAAAATCCGGATGACTTTCCCGGGCTACACGATAGATTCGTTCTTTGATTTCATTAGTAACATGGGGAATAACCTGAACGGTACCTCCTAAATAATCCCCTTTACGTTCTTTGCGAATAACGGACCAGTAAATCTTTCCCGTTGTAACATTGCTGTTTTTGGAAACTGGTACATCAATAAAGCGCTCATAATGGCCTAGGTCTAAGTCCGTCTCTGCCCCATCGTCCGTTACAAACACTTCACCGTGCTGATAAGGACTCATCGTTCCAGGGTCAACATTAATGTAGGGATCAAATTTTTGAATAGCTACTTTCAGGCCCCTATTTTTCAAAAGACACCCCAGAGACGCAGCTGTGATCCCTTTACCCAAGGATGATACGACACCGCCCGTCACGAAAATAAATTTTGTCATGCGCTTTACCCTTTCCTTTCAGAGCTTTAAATATGACCGTACAAAACACATAAATAAAGCTAGTCTGCAACTGCACTAGCTTTAGTTTATCTCAGAAAGACCTTGCGGCGTGGATAATCCAACGCCACTATGCTTCTTTCCTGTATCCTATTCATCTATTTTAGCTAGACTTCCAAAGGATGTCAAGCTGACATCCTTTGGAATATGTCATCATACACCTTTGCTCTTACCATTTTTCCTCGGAGGGTTCCTCAGTGGTATCCTCAAAGGCCTCATCCATCTCCAACGTGTCTTCATCTAAAATATCGTCTTCCAATTCTTCAGTATCAACATCTGACTTGTCGTCATCACCTGAAACCTTATTCATCAAGGTGATTGAAGACGATCGCCGCGATACTTTTGCCGGTTCCCAAACCTTAAGGCCCCATTCTCCACGGCCAAGAAATGTGAATCGCGTATCAAGATTAATCTTTGTCAACGCTTCAGCAATTCTTATGGCCTCCCGAGAGATACCCAAACGTTGGAGTACTTCTTCTATTAAATTATGATAATGCATAGGGTTGCCTTGGGCTTTTAGAACCTCATAAGCAATATCTGCTTCTGTCGGCTTATCGTTTTTACTTAAAGAGTGGGTCAAAGCTCCACCGCCCTTCGTCTTTTTGAATATCACTATATTCGGCCCACCCCTAAATATTTCCTGCTTGTCGATAGTTTAAACATAAATTTAATAGAAAGAAAACTCACATTTTTTCCGGGGCCGATACGCCGAGAATTCCTAAAACATTGCCGATAATTTGTCTCACAGCACGCACTAAGCTCAGACGGGCTCGACGCAATGGCACATCATCGACTAGCACACGTTGGCTGTTATAAAACGTATGGAATAGCCCTGCCAGATCCAATACATATCGAGCTAAGCGATGAGGTTCCAAAAGGCGTGCCGCAACTGTGATCTCGCTTGGGAAATCGGCCATCTTTTTAAGCAAATCTCGCTCTTCTGTAGAATCCAATAGTTTTAGATCGTCTTCTGACGGAGATCCGAGATCTCCAAGTTCTTGAGCTTGCCTCAAAATACTGCACAAACGAGCATGGGCGTATTGTACATAATAGACAGGATTATCCGAGGACTGAGCCTTCGCCAAGTCCATATCGAAATCCACTGTGGAATCTGGGTCCCGAAGATTAAAGAAGAAGCGTGCTGCATCTTTTCCAACTTCGTCCATTAACTCCCGCAACGTAATATATTGACCGGAACGTTTGGACATTTTAACAACTTCGCCGCCTTGAATAAGCCGCACAAGCTGCATCAAAATAATTTGAAGATTGTCCGCATCATACCCTAAAGCGGACATTGCCCCTTTCATCCGGGCGACATGTCCATGGTGATCAGCACCCCAAATATTAATAACACGGTCAAATCCTCGATCGAACTTATTGCGATGATAAGCAATGTCCGCAGCAAAATAGGTTGGTGTTCCATTGCTTCTAACGACCACTTCGTCCTTTTCATCGCCAAAAAGTGTGGACTTAAGCCAAAGTGCGCCTTCCTTTTCATAGATATACTCTTTCTTTTGAAGGTCTTCTAAAGTTGAACGCACGGCTCCAGAATCATGCAGGGACTGCTCGCTAAACCAAAGGTCATAATTAACGCCAAAATCCTGAAGAGCCTCTCTGATATTCCGCATTTTCTCATCCAGAGCATACCTCACCAAAAACTCTCGTCTTAAGCCCGGTTCTACGGAGAGGTACTTGTCCCCCTCTTTGGCAATTAAACCTTTCACAGTCGTGACTAAATCTTCCCCCTGATACCCACCTTCAGGGAAAGGAGCATCCTGGCCTAACTGTTGCAAATACCGAGCTTCCAACGACAAGGCGAAGTTGTGAATTTGGTTTCCTGCATCATTAATATAAAACTCCCGGGAGACTTCGTATCCAGCCATGGTGAGTAAGGAAGCGAGACTATCTCCAAGTGCAGCTCCGCGGGCATTGCCCATATGTAATAACCCAGTAGGATTAGCACTCACAAACTCAACTTGAACTTTCTGTCCCTTACCCATGTCAACCTGTCCGTAGTGCTCCCCGCTTGGAGGACTTCTTTAATAACACCCGTAAGCCATAATGGATTTAAATGAAAGTTAATAAAACCAGCCCCTGCAATTTCCGAAGTTTCGATCCAAGTACCCGTTTTATCCATGTGTTTGATGAGTGCAGCGGCTATCTCCCGCGGAGGGCGTTTCGCCTGTTTAGCCATTACCATCGCTAAATTTGTGGCCAGATCTCCGTGCTGCCGTTCTCTCGGTTCTTCTAAAACAAAGCCGGGTAGCTCCTCGAAATTCAGTTCTCCTTGTGCTTTAGCGCTGTTTGCAGCATGTTCCAACTGCCTAATAATTTTTGCTTTAACATCCTCATAGAGACTCATTGAGGGTTGTCCTCCTTTATTGTTACCAACAGCAAATTATGACTTACAAAATTATCATCGACAAAAAGGTCATATTCTAGACTAATACGTCCCCCTTGCGCTGTCAAGTCACACTCGACACGTTGCGGCAAAACGCTTAACCATATCTTTCCGTAACAAGTAGTATAACTGCAGCGATTCCGAACCCCTACTCTAAATTCTTGTGCTAAATCGACGGCACCTTTACGGTTAAGCGTAACTGAACCTTTTTTAATGGTCAGGAAGGTTGTCACCCCTTCAAAGCCACTTGTACTTTCTGGTTCTTTATAGACAACGTAGAATGCAGCATTGCGCTCATAATATGTTCCAGGCGCGGACAATTCCTGCTGATCTTCCTGTCCCTCCTGGTACTTTTGTCTTCCCAGAATTTGAACGGTTACTCTCTTCTGCAAATCCGTTGACTCCTTTCCTCCGAACCTCGGACGGAAATGCCCTTCTTACCCTTTGGCAATCACAAATAAGGAATATCTAATGTGCCTATTCTCGTTAGCCCGGGAAAACTCCTTCATTGATTTTAATAAATTCCTCAAATAAAAAATACGGCTTGAATTATTGCTTTAAAATCGTTACTGGGGTCCTAAGTTAACAACGAGAGGGAAACAATCCCTCTCGTTGATCTGTCCCCTGTCATTGATCCTTAATTTACTAAATGACGGTCTTTAAGACAGTCCCTTTATGAATTTACTGGAGATACTCTCCGCGCGGTGTCTTGATGATCCGCTGGATTTTTTCTTCATTGCCATTTTGAGCGTTAAGATATAAGAGATATTCCTCATCCATGTATCGGCCACGGAATTCATAAGCATAGATTTCCTGATTCCCAGTTTTGGCAATAACGGCTAAACGACTTTCCAGAACTTTGAAATTCGGGCGCAACTTGCGAACTGCCTGTTCCATTGTTATCTTAGCTGGGAATGTTCTGGAATGGTGAAAGGCATAATAGGGTGTAGAATCAAGGCTAACCAACTGTCCGTTGTCCATGGCAATTGACAACCTAACTTTATCTGGATAAAGTCTAACTCCATCCTGTTCCGCCACAGCATTAAATTCTACATAGGAGCCGAAATCTTCATTTGAAGTGATGACAAGTTTCCAACCCAGCGCTTGCAAAGCCACCTGGGCTTTTCTCGTCGCATCTTCCAGGCTTAAGGTGCGAGGATCAATCGAGCGTTGATTTTGATAAAGCGTAACTACTCCACCCTGGCGACTAACCTCCAGATAGGCGTCTTTATATTGCCAAGAATATCCTCCGAGATCGCCTTTCGACTCTCCTGCAAAATCCGGCGTCACATTAACATAACCTACTTTGCTCAAAAAGCTTCGTGCCACGCTTTGGGCCTGCGTACGGGTGACTTGTCCAGCAGGGAGACCCAGCGGCTTCTGAACAACGCGTGCTGAAAACTCCCCTGTATAGGAGAAAGGAGGGAGCTTCTGGAGACTGGCATCCAGCTGATCCAACCCTGACCTTACAGACTTAGAAGCAGCTTCTGAGCCGTCTGCAGCTGCTTCAGCTATTTGAGGACCTCCAAATCCCAATCTCTGCCTTATGGATGGAGCCGGATCTGTCCAGGCTAGATTTTCCGTATCCATTCGTGTCATGATTGTTTGAACTTTTTGGTTGACGGGTACCAGGCGGTCGTGAATCTCTTGCAGGTTTTTCTTGTCTTCTTCCGAAATGGTACCCCCGCTTGCAACTTTCTGAGCCAATGTTCTAGCAAAATCACCCGATTGAGTTAAAAACTGACCAATATAGCTAAGCCCCGTCTGTTCAGCAGGAATTTGGGCAAAATCCTTCAGTGCACCGTCACTTTTACTCGATATTTGACTTAAGTAGAAAACCTGCTGGTTAGGGCTATTCGCCACATTACCCTTAGCCATATCTGTCTCTAATTGATCAAGATGACTCGCAAAATCGTTTAAAGCTCTGTGACTATTGTTCTCTGCAGTAAGGCGATATTCCCCCGCCAGACGATATTCATTGAGTCCCCAACCTAAAGAGATTAACAGCGCCGCCGCTAAGGTGCCTACCCAGAATCTTCTATGCATGTTTCTCCCCCTTACTTCGTAAAAATATGATTGCCAATTTTGATGATTTGAGGCCGTGACCAAATGTATTTATTGGTTGTTTTCGCCGGATTAAAAAAGAAAAGCGCACCTTTCGAAGGATCAGAACCACTTGCGGCCTCTTGAGCAGCTTTGATGGCGGAAGCCGACGGCGGTAAATTAATCTGCCCATCATTGACACTGGAAAATGCCCCCGGCTGATAAATAATATCCGCTATTGTCTTGGGGAACGCCGGGTCTGCTATACGGTTGATGATAACTGCCGCTACGGCAACTTGCCCTCGATAAGGTTCCCCTCGGGCCTCTCCGTTTACCGCATGAGCCAAAAGGTTAACATCAATATTTTTATTCCCAACGGACTTTCCAGAAGCATTGGTACTTTGACCGGTTAAAAGCTTTAACTCCTTGATTGTTTGCGTTCCTGCCAATCCATCGACCTTTAGCCCATGATCCTTCTGAAAGTTGCGGATGGCCGCTTCTGTTTTTGGACCGAACTTCCCGTCAATGGGTCCGACCACATAACCTAATTGGACCAGCTTGCTTTGCAGATCATTAACCTCTTGGCCTTTGCTCCCCCTGCCCAACTGCCGATCCCCTAAAGCCCCATATGCCATCCCAGATAGGGCAATACTGAGAATCACTACGACAAGGAGAATAATCCACCGAGGTCTGACACGTAATTTCATACCCTCACCTCACTTTTTTTTAGTAGTCATTAGTGTGGCAAAAGAGCAGAGAATTTATCCAACATTATCCTCGAAACTTAACGCGCCAGACTATGCCTTTAACGATTAGGTGAGATTAGAATGAAGCAACCAGCAGGTACTTACCCAATCTTTGTAGAAAGAGTAGCTAACTAACTGAAAGGAGAGGATACTGTGTATTATGAAGGGATTCTATACCGACCACCCAGCGAGGCTAGAAGTGTCATCTTGCAGATCACGGTTGGCTGCCGCCACAATGCCTGTACTTTCTGTACCATGTACAAAGATAAAACCTTTCGGATAAAATCGCGCACAGAAATAAAGGATATTATTACTGCAGCCCTCGTCCATAACGCCAAGGCAGAACGGATATTTTTGGCAGATGGAGACGCTATTGCCGTAGATACATCCTTACTTCTTGAAATTCTTGATAACCTTTATGCGAGCTTCCCTCATCTCCAACGCGTGGGGATTTATGGAGGGCCTAAGGATATTCTTGCCAAAACCCCTGAAGAACTGGCTGCCTTAAAAGCCCATGGCCTAACCATGGTTTATTTAGGGGTGGAAAGCGGGAATGAAGAGGTTTTAGCATCCGTTTGCAAAGGAGTAAATCCTAAGCAAATGATCGAGGCGGGAGAGAAAGTTAAAGCAAGCGGGTTAGTTCTCTCGTGCACGGTGATTATAGGTTTAGGCGGACTTTCCCTAACTCAAGCCCACGCCCTCGATACAGCTCACGTCATCAGTACCATTGATCCGGAATATTTAGGCGCCTTAACCCTCATGGTAGACCCTGAAGCTCCTTTGTCCAAGGCTATTGAGCACGGTGATTTTCAGCTCCTAACCCCTTGGGAGGCTTTAACGGAACTGCGTACTATGCTTGAAAACCTAGAGGTTTCCCACTGCGTTTTTCGAAGCAATCACGCCTCCAATTATTTGCCTCTTAGGGCTACACTTCCCGCTGATCGAGCTGAACTATTAAAAACCCTCGACAGAGTCCTGGAAGCTTCCTCCTCCGAAGAACTTCGTCCGGAATATTGGCGAGGATTTTAATTAACATCTAAAAAAGCAAAGAATCGGATCAACCGATTCTTTGCCTCCTGCTTGATGCCAATGCTAATTGCAGCATTTCCTCCACGGCTCGCTCCGTAGAATGCCCTGCTAAGGCGATTGCCGCTTTGGAGCGCATTTTTTCAATATCCTCCGGATGGTGTAACAAATGACCCAACATTTTCGCTAATTCTTCCTCATTCTCCGCGATCCATCCTGCCCCGATGCCTTGCACATATTGAGCGTTCTCTTCCTCTTGTCCCGGAATCGGTCTGAAAATTATTAGCGGCAAATGCTTAGTAAGCGCTTCGGATACTGTTAATCCTCCCGCCTTAGTAATAATCAAATCGGACACTGACATTAATTCCTCAACGTTATGGACGAATTTAAAGCGGATCAGAGGGTTCCTCGCCTGAGCAATGACATCATCAAGAGAATCATACAGTTTTTCGTTGTCTCCGCAGACGACAATACATTGCACCGGAACTTGTGAACCCGTCAGCGTTTTGCAAATTCGTTTGGTACTTTCTAAGATTACATACGTTCCACCCATGAACAAAAAGGTTGGAAGGCCCGGCGTTAACCCTAATTTCTCCAACGTAGTCATTCGGTCCTCTCGCTCTTCAAATCTTGGGCTGACTGGAATACCCGTTACATGAATATTTGGCGCTTGAATCCCCCAAGACATTAGCGACTCCTTAACTTTTGCACAAGCTACTATGTAGCAGTCCACTCCTGGATGAACCCAATGGCTATGCACGGTGTAATCCGTGATAACAGTAATTAATGGAACCTGAAGAATTTGTTCAATCCTTAATTGAGCCAGAATTGACGATACTGTCGGATAAGTACACACGATCAAATCCGGTTTAAACTGTTGAATGTAATTTAGAAAATTGCTTCGTCCGATTTGGTTCAGCAAACGTTGACTCATTGATTGAGGTTGTTTCTTGCCCGTTTTATAATAAAAACGGCCCCATAGCTTTGGTGCTCGTTTCAAGAGCCCACTATAAAAATCTCTAATGATCGTGTTAACTCGCATATTTAGAAAAGCGCCGAAATCCAAGTGAATAATTTTAGCAGAAGGTTCCTTGATCCGTATCCCTTCAATAACAGCTTCAGCCGCTCTCAAATGTCCGTTTCCAAACGACGCGGAAAATACGAGAACCTTTAGTTGCTTCAAAATTGGCCCTCCCTCTCAATGACTACCCTAAAAGGACACTATAATATTGGTTTCTTTGTATCTATTATAGGGATTACCCAAGGAAAAAGAAAGCCGATATTCAGGCAATGCTCAAAATCGCCTTACGACCCCACTTGTTCTTGACCTTGGACGTTCTGCCGAGCTTCCCACTTCTCTAAACCAAACATTAGCAACGTGCAAAAGAACGTTGAAACTCCGATCAGTCTCCAGCCGCAGTCAATACTGATATACGTTAAAATATATCCCATACCTACAGGCCCTAAAGTATCTCCTAAACGAAAAACCATCGGAACTAAAGAATTCATCCTCCCGCGATGAGAAATAGGAGTATGACTGACTACAAAGGGAGTCACACTAATGGCTAAAATAATTTCACCAAGCGTATAGATAAAGGCACATAGAAAGACTAATACTAAAGCATGGGTGACACCCAACATCCCAAAACCTACGGCATAAAAGATCCCCCGCAGACCATCCGGCGCATATTACTGATTTGTTCTGTGATTTTCAGAATGATTGGCGTAAACAGCATCACAACAAGGCCGTTAAAGGCTGCAATATAGCCAAAGTATTCCGCCCCGGCACCCGGAAAGTTCTGTATGGTCTGCATTGGAAGCATGAATGACCACTGGGCATACGCAAAATTATAACCCATCATAATAATGCTGGAATAGAGGAGAATCGGTCGTTTCAGCAGAACCGCCAATATTGATCCCTCTTCACGCTTCTCCAGCCTTGAAGGTTCCGTAACAGCCAGTTTCGTTTTCCAAAGAGTCTCAGGAATAAAGTATCCTATTAGCGTTAAGGCAATAAGCGCAGTCAGTGCGTCCCCGATAAAGAGCAGGGGCAAATGGTTTCTGTATAAAATCCCTCCCATAATCGGGCCAATTGAAAAGCCAATGTTCCAGCCCATATAGGAAAGGGCGTAAGCCCCATTTCTGGTTTGCGGTGTCGATAGATCTGCGATAAGTGCGTCATGAGCAGGCCCTGCTGTGACCATACATGCTCCTGCAATCATTAGAACATACGCCATTGATAACGAGGGCTTCATCAAACCAGCAGTAATATAAAAAACTATGGCCAAGCCGTCAAACAACATGATTACTTTTTTTCTTCCGATGGTGTCCGCTAATTTCCCACCAATTAAGGCTGCAGGCACATTTAAGAGGCCGGAAATGCTGATGTAAAGCCCCGTCATTTGTTTTGACAAACCTATATTCTGTGTCAAAATAATCGTCAGCAGAGGCATCACAAAACATCCGAGGGCGTTAATGATTCGCGCCACAAAAATCACATAAATCTCTTTAGGCATCCCCCGATAAGGGCTTAACCAAATCTTCCAACTGAACACTCTAAAACTCCTCTCCCAAGCAACAAAAAAAGCCACTCCCCTCCCTTGCCGCTCCAAAGGGCAGGAGGTTCCATGGCTTTAAACTCCCTTACAAAATAAAAAGTCACGGAATCTTACGACCCGTGACTTGATTCATCAAAACTAATTAGTCAAGTTCTCCCACAAAGGCCGCACTATAAAGCAGACAACTACAATAACCTCTTAACTCTTTCATAATTAAACGACCTCCTTTCAGACTGAAACTGTTATTAAGTATAGACGTGTTCAGTACACTCTGTCAATACTTACCTTAATTATAAATTTGAAGGAAAAAATTCTTATTTATCGAATAATGGATCTTGCTGGAAGGCAAAGAAATACACTTAACAAAATGATATCAAAGGGGTCAAAAAACCATGCGCAAAACAAATGCGGCACGCATTCTCGATCAAATGAAATTATCTTATGAACTTAAAGAATATCCAGTGGACGAGTCGGATTTATCCGCCGTTTCTGTCGCCCAAAAAGTTGGACTACCCATCGAACAAGTGTATAAAACATTAGTCGCCCGCGGCGACAAAACGGGGGTCCTGGTAGCATGCATACAAGGTGATCACGAACTTCATCTTAAAGGTCTGGCGACTTTAAGCGGAAATAAGAAAGTAGAGGTTGTACCTCTTAAAGAAGTCCAACCTCTTACGGGCTATATTCGGGGAGGGGTATCCCCACTTGGAATAAAAAAATCCTACCCGACCTATATTGACTCAGCGATAAATCATCAAGAAAAGATCTCCATTAGTGCTGGCTTACGGGGACTTCAGATTTTCTTACATCCTTCCGATTTGATTTCTGCCACCAATGCTCAGGTAGGCGATATTTCAAGCCCCTGAAGATAATTTATCGCTTTGCTTTTTTCCTATTGCTTAGGAAGTTCAAAGGAACTCTTCAAGGATACAATCCGATTAAAAACAGGCTGATCGGAAGTAGTATAGAGCGGATCAACATTGAAATAGCCATGTCTGAAGAATTGGTATTTATCTTGCGGCTTGGCTGTTTTCAAAGTTGGTTCTACAAAACCGTGAGAAATCTCCAGAGTATTGGGATTGATATGATCCATGAAAGAGGTACCATCGTCTGTTTCATCATCGTCTAAAATTAAAGGTTCATATAATCGAAATTCTGCGGGAAGAGCTTGACGAGCATCTACCCAGTGAATGGTCCCTTTAACTTTTCTGCCCGTAAATCCTGTACCACTCTTGGTTTCCGGGTCGTAGGTACAGTGCAGCTCAATCACTTTGCCCGACTCATCTTTAACAATTTCGTTGCATTTAATAAAATAAGCATTTTTCAACCGCACTTCATTCCCTAGGTAGAGACGATGATACTTCGGTGGCGGATTCTCTGCAAAATCGTCTTGCTCAATATATACTTCACGGGAAAAGGGAATCTTCCGTGTACCCATTTCCGGATTTTCCGAATTGTTTTCAGCCTCCAGCATCTCGACCTGATCATCCGGGTAATTAGTGATAACTACTTTCAACGGTTTTAAGACAGCCATGGTACGTGGCGCTTTAAGTTTCAAATCTTCTCGAATAAAATGTTCCAACATCTTAGTATCAACCACACTGTCCGCCTTGGCCACCCCAATTTCTCGGGCGAAACTGCGCATCGCCTCAGGGGTATACCCTCTTCTCCGAAGTCCGGATATCGTAGGCATTCGTGGGTCATCCCAGCCATCCACTACTTTATCTTCGACAAGTTGCTTGAGCTTACGCTTGCTCATAACGGTATTTGTCATATTCAAACGGGCAAATTCATATTGCTGCGGTACATTTTTCATTTCACATTCCCGCACAACCCAATCATACAAAGGACGATGATCCGCAAATTCCAAAGTACAAATTGAATGAGTAACGCCCTCGATGGCATCTTCCAAAGGATGCGCAAAATCATACATAGGATAAATACACCATTTATCTCCTGTATTATGATGGGAGGCATGAGCAATCCTGTAGAGAACAGGGTCCCGCAAATTGATGTTCGGAGAAGCCATATCAATTCTGGCTCGTAAAACTTTCTCCCCATCCTTAAATTCTCCACGCCGCATACATTCAAACAGCTCTAGATTTTCTTCAATCGAGCGATCGCGGCAAGGACTTGGCCGCCCCGGTTCCGTCAAAGACCCGCGTGTTCTTCTAATTTCCTCAGCCGTCAAATCACAGACATAAGCTTTTCCCTTTTGAATTAATAACACTGCACGGCTATACATTTCTTCAAAATAGTCCGAAGCAAAGAACAACTCGTCCCATTCATACCCCAACCATTGTACATCCTCTTTAATCGATTCAACGTATTCGGTATCTTCTTTTATGGGATTCGTATCATCAAAACGCAGATGGGTTTTGCCTTTGAACTCATCGGCTAATTCAAAATTAAGGATGATAGATTTAGCATGCCCTATATGTAAATAGCCGTTGGGCTCAGGTGGAAAGCGGGTAACAATATGATCGACCTTACCAGATTTCAGATCTTCGAGGAGTATATTCCTCAGAAAATTGGAGGAGGGTTTATGTTCCATCAATGATCAACCTTTCTCGTTAATATGATCCTGCTTTTGCCGATTTATCCTTGTCCTACATAATACCGTATACATGGCCAGAGTTCAACTTCCTGCGCAATACTCTAACGACAATATCCAGAAAACTTGGCTGGCTCCCATAGACACTATCTTCGCACTTGTAAGCCTTGGCTAAAACGGCTGCCTTAGTTACTGGTTGTACTGATACTACAAAAAGCATGTGGCGTATATTATACTTTCGATCCGTATAAAGAAAGCTCGGCTTGCGCCGAGCCTCAGCAAGAGCGGAAGCTGTTGTTTTTTATTGCGACTTAATCTCTGTCAGAGTGACCGACATATCTGTTGTCTTATTGTTCCGAAATACTGTCACCGACACCTTATCACCCGGATTAAATTTAAACAGCTCGTGGGTCAATTCCAAAGAGCTTTTAACCTCTTTGCCATTGATTTTTGTGATTACATCCCCGGCTATAATACCGGCACGTTCGGCAGGTCCGCCCAAAGTAACTTTGGAGACATAGGCCCCAGTCGGCCATCCTCTTTGGCTCGCATACTCCGCAGTATAGCGCGGATCAATTTGAACGTTCAGACCTGCATGGCTTGCGTATCCTTTCTCGATTAATTGCTTAATCGTCGGCAAAGCATCTGAAATAGGTATGGCAAAGCCCATCCCTTCAAACCCTGGCTCTTGATTTTTAGCCGAATTAATGCCAATGACTTGGCCTTGATAGTTCACAAGCGGCCCCCCGCTGTTGCCTGGATTAATGGCTGCATCGGTTTGAATGAGGTTAAAACTCGATTCCCCCGGAAGATCTAAGACTCGATTCGTGGCTGAAACCACGCCAGCCGTCACAGAGCGGGCAAATTCCTGACCCCCAGGATTTCCAATGGCTACCACAGATTCACCAACTTGAAGTTTCGTCGAATCCCCTTCTTGGGTTGCCGTTAAATTCGAGGTATCAGCTATCTGAACCACCGCTAAGTCTGTACGGTCATCGGCACCTACCAACTTGGCAGTGATATTGCGTCCATCTGCCAAACTAACAACGATTTTTTCCGCACCCGTAACGACATGATTGTTAGTGACAATATAGCCGTGTTGGGCATCGACAATGAAGCCCGAACCACTACCTGCTTCTGTAAGGCCACCTCCGCCAAACAAGGAACCCTGGGATTGGAAGTTAGCAATCCCAACGACTGCTGAGCCAACTGTTTTGGCGATCTGAACTACAGGAAAATTTGTAGTCCCCTCTGTTTTAATCGTAGGGGTTGTCCCCTGCCCATTTAAAATAACCTGATTCGTCGGTCCAACTTGTTTATTGCCATATATGGAAGGAATTAAGGCTACTGCTATGACCCCGCCCAACACAGCGCTGATCAAGGCAATAACTGTCATTGAGAGAAGGCCCGGTCCTTTTCTCGAGTGATTATTTTGGTCGTCATAATAACTCATGCGCACCCTCCTTAGGTTTTATTATTCCCTTAAAATAATCAGTTCATGCGGTGTATGCCGAGGGGCAACATGAACCTTCACCTCGGGCACCTTTCAGGGACACTCGATTCGCTCAAGATATGCAGCACCGTCGACAAGGCTATTTCCGGGGTATTGTTTTCCTCACTTAAATGGGCCAACACAACCCGCTGGGTATTTTCCTGAATCCACTCTGTTAGCCCTTGGGCCAGCTGCGAGTTTTCCAAATGTCCGTAATGTCCGCTGATCCGCCGCTTTAAATATGCCGGATATGGGCCATTATGTAACCGTTCCTCGTCGTAATTCGCTTCGACTACGAGGCCATCACACCCTTTCAAATGCTGGTGCATCTCTTCTGTGATTCTTCCGCTGTCGGTGGCTATGCCAACAACGAGATGACCCCTGTCCTTTTTTTGAGGCCTCACAATCTTCAAACCGTAACTTTCTCGGCTGTCATGGGAAGTCGGATAGAGCAAAATATCGAGCCCGGCGCATGAAAAGGAGGTGTTTACTTCGATACGCTGCTGCTCAGCGAGCTTCCCTAAAGAATGACTCATAGCTTTCCATAAACCGGTTGTAGCATAGATCGGAATCTTTAACTTTCGAGCAAGAACACCCACTCCCCGAATATGATCAATGTGCTCATGAGTAACGACAATTCCTTCAATCTCCGAGCCTTCTATGTTTAACTGAGAAAGATTCGATAACAAACTCTTGCCGCTGATCCCACAATCCACCAGCAAATGTCTGTGGCCTTCACCGACAAGAATGGCATTTCCGGAACTTCCGCTCGCCAACGTTGTAAAATGCAATGAAATCGTCTCCTCCGTTCCGGTGATTTACTTCCCTGTAGGTGCAGGGGTTGATGCTCCGTTTTTCAGCGCTGGATTCGGGTTTGAAGCCCCACCTCCGGACGAATTAGTACCTCCCTTAAGTTGACTTTGAGCCTGGCTGATAAAAGCTTTGATCTGATCTTGTTCAGTACCTGGCTGAGCTAAATTCTGAGCTTTCTGCCACTGGGCAATAGCCCCTGGCAGATCTTGTTTCACATTAGCAAGGAATATCCCATAATTGACTAACCCGTTAAGAAAATCCGGCTTAATCGTTAATGCTTCAACGTATGTTTTTTCGGCAAGATCATTTTGCCCGCTCTTAAACGCAGCAGTTGCCATGTCTACCATTACATTTGGATCCTTATTCACTTTCAAGACGTTCTGATAAGCCTCAACAGCATGTTTATAGTTCTCCGCAGACTCTGAAGGCGCTACTGTTTCTGCTTCAAGGCCAGCGTCATAATATTCATTCCCAAGGTCCGTTTGTAAAGCGACATTGCCCGTATCCGTCTTCGCCTGCTCAGCAAGGGTCGCCAGGCGAGTTTTCTTGGCCTGATAATCAGCAAGAGTGTTTGTATTTGTCGCTGAATTTTGATTAGGAGCAGGTATACCGCTGCCGCCGAAAAACACAGCAAACCCTGAGCCTACCATAGCAATCGCTATAAGAACCACAAGAATCATTGCAAAAACACGGTGTTGACGTTTCCTCAACACATCGCCCCCTTGGCCATATTATTCCAGCTTTATTGTACCATGCCTGCTCAATCCGTCCAACCCATACCCTAATCTAAATACCATTTTCTGAGTTGGCAATACGTCTCGTAATACGACGTACTTTCCCCAACATCAGAACCTTTACCGACAATCAACTGATTAACCCCAAAGCCATCCGTGGTTGCGCCTTCCGGCAAGACCACTGTTTCAGGATGGATATCTTCTGACAGAACAACCGAAGCTGCAAGCTGCCCATTCTTCGTCTCTACAATGACCCGATCTCCGGAGTTAAGGCGAAATTTCCCGGCTAAATCCGGGTGGAGAAACACGACAAACCCATCGACTTGATGAAATTGAGAATGCAACGTATTCCCCGGATGAGGGGTAATAAGGTGCCAAGGAAACTCTGTCTTGTCTTCTGAAGACCCCGTCGAGACATAGGTTGCGACAGAATCTCCAAGCTCTCTTTGGGCAAGTTTCGAAGAAAGCTCAATTTTGCCGCTGGGTGTTTTAAACTCCTTGTTTTCCCAAGCCACTTTAGGGATGTAGGGTGCAGAAATCGGTCCTTGGGCCAGCTGATCAAGGGTAATACCATAGGCTGCAGTCAACGGCTCAATGACAAATTCGATCCACTCTTTTGAGGTGTATGGAAAATCCTTCTCCAGACCAAGACGCTTAGCCAGCTCAGTAAAGATCACCGGTTCCGATTGGGCTTCTCCCTGGGATTCAATAACTTTCTGAGCATAATGAATCAGAGGATTCCAAGAGGTTCTCATTAATTCCTCTTCTTCAAATATCGTCGCTACCGGCAAGACTAAATCCGACTGCCTTGCTGTTTCTGTCATCACCGTATCCAGAACCACTTTAAAAGGTATTTGTCGCCAAACCTCTCTCCAAAGCTGAGAATTCGGCTGTTGTACCAGTGGATTCGACCGAGTCACAACCGCGAGTTTAATGGCAGGGTCCGCCTTCAGCAGTTCTTCCGCAAGAACAGGATGGGGATAGGTCCTCGCCTGATATCGGTCCGGCGAGAGCTGCACCGAATTCATTTTTCCGTGATGATACTGATGGGCATAATGCACACCCGCACCTGTCCAGCCAACATTCCCACTTATCCCTGCCAAGGCGTCAATCGCCCGGACCGTGTTTCCTCCGTTCACATAGCGTTGAAGCCCATAGCCTAAGATGAACGCCGCCGGACGAGCGTGACTTATACGTCTCGCTAGTTCGTGCATTTGAGTGACGCTGACTCCTGTTATTGCTTCCACGTTCTCTGGGGAAAATTCCTTGGCTCTCCTGGCAAACTCTTCAAACCCATGAACATAATTTTGAATAAAGAGAGTGTCCTGCCAACGCTCGCTTAGGATAATATGACTCAACCCTAAGGCCAGAGCTGCATCCGTTCCAGGACGCACCTGATAAAAATCATCAGCGAAGTCCACACTTTTGACACGAACTGGATTTATGACAATCAAACGGGCTCCTCGCTTCTTAGCCGTTAATAAATAAGGCATTAAGTGGACATTGGTAACTGCCGGATCCCTCCCCCATAATACGAGAGTCCGCGCATCCTCCAGGTCCTCATACGAGCTCGAATAAACCCCGCCAAAATCCAACTCCTGTGCCCGGTAACCAGCTCCCCAGCACATACTCCCCCGAGGTTCCGTGACCCCTCCCAAAGCCTGAAAAAATCGCCGGTCTAATTCCCGCAGGACTCCATTGTTTCCATAATCATAATGATGGAAGATCCCCCAAGATCCCACATTGGACACGGTTTCTTCGATTTTCTCACTGAAGAGCGCGTAGGCCTGATCCCAACTTATTCTTTTCCACCCTTTTTCTTGTTTTAAGAGGGGAAATCTCAATCGGTCGGCAGAAAAGACGCGTTTCGCCAAAGCCTGTCCTTTAGAACAGATGAACCCCTTTGTAATGCTATTCAAGGGGTCCCCCTTTACGCGGAGACCACCTTCTGTTACCTCTACCATGAAAGCGCATCCATCTGGGCAGTTTAAGGGACATGCAGAACGTACAATCGTCATATTCTTCCTCCTAACACCTGCTAAAGACTCAACGAAAACCTATATCCAACGAGCTTATCCGCTCTAAATAGTTATAACATTTTAACCATGGATATTCCTGGCCGAAACACTGTTATGCTGAGAAAATACCCTTTCTCTAACCTTAACAACGAACGTCTGGAAGAGTCATCCCCTCAGCATTTTGCTGAATTTCTTTAATCTTAACGTAAAGAGCCACTTCAAGGCGTTTTCTTTGCAGCTCGCATCCCAGAGTGTAAACCTCAGTAAGCTTCTGGGTAAAGGCTGCGTTAGCGGCATGACAGCCTCCGCTGCAGGCAAAACGCGCCCAGCACTCCTGACATGCTGATTTAGAATAAATATTTGCGGCACGGAACTCCTGAACCACATCTGGCTTTAGATATAACGGGTCTTGATCATACAGCGAACCAAGTTTGTAGTTCTCCTGTCCTACAAATTGATGACAGGGGTAGAGATCTCCCTCCGGAGAAATGGCAACATACTCGTGGCCCGCTCCGCATCCCGAAAGTCTTTTAAGAAGGCAAGGTCCCTTATCCAGGGCAACGTTGAAATGAAAGAAATTAAAACCCCGTCCCTGCGAACGGCGCTTGATGAGCTCCTCCCCTAAACGATCATAGGCCTCGCGAATATTCTCTAAATCCCCATCTTGGAAAGCATAGGGATCTTCCGGTTCTGCCACCACAGGTTCAACAGAAATCTGATTAATCCCTAAATCCGCCATGTGTAAAACATCGCGATCAAAGTCTAAATTAAAATGGGTATAAGTACCCCGTACATAATAATAGGTCCCCAAAGCATAGGCCGAACTTTCTGGTCTTAAAGCGGTAAACTGCTGGATTCTCGGAAGAATTTCTGCATAACTTCCTCGGCCATCCGCATGCGGACGCATTCGATCATGGACCTCCGGACGCCCATCTAAACTCAGAACCACACTAATCTCCTCTTGTTCGAGGAAATTTTGAATTTCTTCATTCAATAAAACACCATTCGTTGTCAATGTGAACTTAATGGTTTTACCCACGGCAGCCGCGGCATTTCGGCCGTATTCGACCAAAGCCTTAACCACATCAAAATTTATCAGCGGTTCGCCTCCGAAGAAATCCACTTCACAATGGTTTCTATGTCCGGAAGCCTTTAAGACAAAGTCTATACCCCTTTTTCCTGTCTCTAAATCCATCAGAGTCCTGCTGCCCCCAAAAGCCCCTGTCCCGGCAAAGCAATATTCACAACGTAAATTACAGTCATGAGCCACGTGCAGGCAAATTGCTTTTACAATCGGTTTCTCGGGGTAAGCTAAGTTGACCCGGCCTGTCTCCTTGGAAAAAATCGTTCCCTCTTGACGGAGTTCTTCTAGCTCTTCTAAGATCTCTGGTACCAGTCCGTTAAGGTCTTGTTTACCGATAAGACAGAGAGCTTCCTCTAATTTTTCCAGCGAAGGCTGACCTTCCTTTATATCAAGACTCTGAATAGCTCTTAAGACCTCAAATGTTCCTTCATCCAGCACGTGTACCGAGCCCGAATTAACATCATAGGCAATAAATAAATCGCCTTGATGAAAAAAGTGAACATTTTTTTTTAAACTATACCCCTCTAGCTCCCCAAAATTAAACATTGACGTCCTCGCTCTCATTTTTTAGTATTCTAAATAAATAGAACAGAACCCAGCCCGTAAAAGGATTGGGTTCTGAGATCATGTACAAACTTAGACCTAATGTTATTTAACACACACTTGGTTACCAACAGTGCATGATGTTTTACATGCAGATTGGCAAGAGGTCTGACAATTTCCACAGCCTCCCGTTTTAACAGTTGAACTTAGGTTTGCTTTCACAATCGTCTGAATGTGTTTTGCCATTCAAACACCCTCCTCTCGAGACTTACGTCATTAATTCCTTCACGATTATATCATAAGGACAAGAGAAAAGGCAAAAGTTAAGAAAACACTGATTAGACAAACGCAGGTCGCTAAATCATCAAGTATCTTCGAGGAATTACAAGCAATCGTGATTAATCGATGGAGATCAAGCGAATAATTAATTTCTAGGCAAAAATGTTGACGAATTTGATAGATTATACATATAATGAAGTAGACAATAAATCTCCGTTAGGTGAGGCTCCTGCATAAACATAAGCCACTGCCCAGAAATGTCGAGAGACGCCAATTGGGTAGAACAGGTATTACCGGCATAAGGTTTTACTTAATGTGGCTGAGATAACTCTACGCTATGCAGTGCTAAAACTCAACGAGAAGGGAGGGCCAAGCGTTTTCACTATGACCTTCTATTTTGTAGAGGTCTTTTTATTATATTCCAATACGGCTCATGGAATCTTTATCTTTGGGAAATTTAAGGAGGTGGTTTTATGGGTTCTGGCCCCTATCATTTATGCAATTATAGTTTTCATAATACCGGCAGGAGTCCTTTTGCCATAGGCGCCAGACTCCGCCACTAAAAGGAGGGCAGTCAAATGAACGATCTGAAAGTATTGGGTGAGTTTTACTTCAGCCAACTATCCAATAAGCCAATCTGGGATGCCCAAGGACACCGCATCGGTCGACTATATGACCTCGCGATGCGCTGGGACAACGCCTCGCCACTGGTTACAGGCATTCGTTATGCCAAAGAAATCCCTGCCCTTATCCCAATCGAATGGGTCGTATCCTGGGATAAAGAAGGTCTGCGTTTAAATATTACCTTTGATCCGCAAAAGACCTGTCCCTTGCATGATGACGAGACCTTTATTGGAAAATGGCTATTAGATAAACAAATCATCGATCTTGAAGGCTCAAGGTTAGTACGAGTCAACGACATTTCACTCTCTTGGGTATCTCGTGAAGACCATCAATACATTGTTTTAGTCGCCGTTGACATCGGAGTTCGAGGACTCTTCCGTCGCTTAGGGGTTGAATTTTTACTCAGTCGTATTGAAAATAACTTTGTCGGCTGTCAATATATTAAACCTCTGGAAAACAGGACATCCTCTCTCCAACTGACCCGAGAAAAAGAACAACTCCGCCAACTTCACCCTGCAGACATCGCTGACCTTATAGAGGATATGGACTACAGACAAAGAGCGCATTTCCTCGAATCTCTTGATTCTCAGCAAACCATCGATGCTCTGGTCGAAATGGAATTAGATGCCCAAGTCGAAATGATTACTCAAATGGATGAAGTACGGGCTTCAGACATTCTCGAGGAAATGCCTGCTGACGAGGCCGCCGATATTTTAAGCGTGTTGTCTACAGAGAAATCCGAAGAACTTCTTCGTCTTATGGAATCCGATGATGCTGAAGATGTTCGTGAACTGATGCAATATGAAGACGATACTGCAGGCTCGCTTATGACCACAGAATACATCGGTTTACCCATCTGGCTCACAGCGGAGCAAGCCATCGACGAATTGAGACGCTTGGCACCTGAAGCAGAAACGATTTACTATCTTTATGTCGTCGATGAACAAGAAACCCTCGAAGGTGTGCTTTCTCTCCGAGAACTTATTATTGCCTCACCAGATACTCCTCTCAGGAACCTTATGCATAAGAAGATTGTCAAAATCTCCCCTTATGATGATCACGAAAAAGTTGCTGAGATCATCCACAAATACGGGCTTCTTGCGGTCCCAGTCGTCAATGATCTGGATCAAGTCTTAGGTATTATTACGGTGGATGATGTTCTCGAGTTATTAATGCCCGACCGTCCGCGTGCTGAGATCCATTCCACCCTAATCGCCCGCCGACGCTTGGCCAAAGGGGGGCATAATGAATGAATCGCAGAGAACGAATTGGACTGTTTCTAGCTGTAATGGGTCCAGGGATTGTTACAGCCTTTGCCGACAATGATGCCGGCGGAATTGCCACTTATGCCGCTGCCGGGGCCAAATACGGCTACTCCCTTATCTTCACTATGCTGATTAGTACGATTCTTTTAGCGATTGCCCAAGAAATTTCTGCTCGCACAGGTGCTGTTACGGGACGAGGACTATCGGACTTAATCCGTGAACACTACGGAGTGAAATGGGCATTTTTTGCCATGAGTGTTCTACTCATTGCCAATTTAGGAACAACTGCTTCGGAATTCTCGGGAATTGCCACAAGTTTTGAAATCTTTGGCGTGAGCAAATACATCTCTGTCCCCGTAATGGGTGCCATCATCTGGTGGTTGGTCATTAAAACGGATTATGGAAAGATCGAGAAGATATTCCTTCTCCTTTGTCTGACATTTTTTAGTTATGTTATCTCCGGAGTCATGGTCAACCCTCCCTGGCACCGGGTTTTAATAGAATCCATTACCCCTTCCTTCTCCGGAACCCCAGCCTTTTTGATGATGGCTATCGGGGTAATTGGTACTACGATAACTCCTTGGGGGCAATTTTATGTTCAGGCATCCGTAGTTGATAAGGGAATCATGGCTAAAGACTATCGTTATACCCGCTGGGATGTATTAATAGGATCGTTCTTCACAGGTTTTATCGCATTCTTCATTATTGTAGCCACAGCAGCAACCCTCTACGTCAATAAGATCCCTATTGAAACAGCTAAAGACGTAGCACTGGCTTTGAAACCGTTAGCCGGAGAATATGCAACCTTCTTGTTTGGCTTTGGCCTTCTTGGGGCATCGATGCTGGCTGCCTTTGTTCTTCCCTTAAGTACGGCTTACGCCGTCTGCGAGGCCTTTGGTTTTGAACACGGCATCAGCAAATCTTATAAAGAGGCCCCTATGTTTTTCGGCCTCTATACCGTTCTTATCGTCTTAGGGGCTGCGATTGTCTTATGGCCTAACTTATCTCTCTATCATGTCATGTTGACCACTCAAGTTGTGAACGGCGTACTATTGCCTCCGATCCTCATCTTTATGGTCCTCATTGCCAGTAAGAAAAGCATTATGGGAGACTTTGTCAATACTAAGTTCTTCAATGTTGTCTCTTGGGCATTCACGTTCATTTTAATCATACTAACCCTGCTGTTACTTCTCTCGACCGTATTTCCCGATCTGGTTAGTATGATCTTTAGAACGATTGGCCTAGTTTAATGTAACTATCTAAACTCTCAACTTTATTAAAGGAACTTAATATTTAGCAATAAAACAAGGAGCCTTTCAAAAAGATGAAAGACTCCTTGTTTCAACTATGTAAAAACTAAAGGTGAATTATGTCAAATTTCTATGGGGGAATCAACACTACTTCGTTCAAATCTTACGAAGCTAAAGTTCCTGATTCCGTCATTGAATAAAACTCATTGAGTAATCTGTCTAAATTTTGACTCATATCCACAATTTCGGGATCGGTCAAACTCTTGCATTTTGCAGAATCATTTAGTTTTCGGCGAGCATCTTCAATTAAAAACATTAGGGAATCCATTTTGACAATTGCACCTCTTTTTCTTATTAAAAAGCGTGGAAAAGACTATCCATTTCCCACACCAACCCTCCGATGGTATATTTTAGTATATATTGTTTAAAAATGCAAGACTGAAATCTCGTATTTATATTAGCGCTTCTCCTTAAGATAGCCTAAAGCAGATGATAAGATCCTGATTAATTCCTTGCTGTCGTGCTCCCCAAGAAAGTTCGTTAGCCCTTTTAAGAATTCAAAATGTTCCATCCTCATATGTTCGATAATCTCTTTGCCTTTTTCTGTTGCCCTAACAAGTACAACACGCCCATCAGTGGGATCGGCAAGACGCTCTATGTATCCCCCTTCTTCTAAGGAATTAATGGTATGAGTGACTCCTGCAGGCGTAATTTGAAGCTGGGCACTCAAGTCAGAAACCTTTATTCCTTTAGAATCAGAATGGGCATATTGAATGATAGTGTTAAGCAAAGTAAATTCGCTGGGCCTTATGGCTTGAGAACACCTTACTTGTCCACCAAATCTCTTAAATTGGACCATGGCACGGTCTAATTCGCGTACAACAGCTTCTATTTCATCGGATTTCATGGTTACCACCTAATTCTTAAACGATCTAATATTTAGTTAATAAATTATCTTATAAGGAATTGCATTTGTCAAGGATGTCAAGACATCCTTGACGCCCAATTAAAAAAGCCTTCAGTTTTTACAATCGTGAAAAACGAGAAGGCCAATTCAGAAAGCAATCGCTTTGTTTTAACGTTGTTCTTCAGTTGAGAATTTACGCTTGTTCAAGGACAGCGATTTCCGCTGCATTAATCCAGTCCTGAGTCAAAAATTCCCGACCTTTGATGACAACCTTTTCCTCATATACCTCTACGACTAAACCCGGAGCTGAATTCTTAATAAGATTTCTGTTTTTATCAATAGGATAGGCCAGTGATGAACTATTAAAAATTGCAAAGTTAGCTTGGCTCACCATATTTTTATAATCTATTTCATAATGAGTGTGCCCGTTGAATAGAATGACCTCAGGGTGTTGTGACAATATATCATTTAACCTTTGCCATTGAAGTACATAACCCCGCTGTAATCCGCCTAATGTCATATAAGGCATTGGTTGATGGAGAAAGACGAAAATAGGCTTATAAGGTTTTTTATTTTTATTAAGAACCTCCTCCAGCCAGTTAAATTGAGTCTCCGATAAAAAAGCGAAATCCATATAATTCCTGTCGCTCATCCGTGATTTTTCAGTGCCCAAAAAAATAAAGTGATAATCGTTTACCCACGTATCTCCATAGACTTTTCTCTCTCAGCCAGTGTTAGAAAACGTTTAATGGCTAAAGCATCGGTCTGCCCATTAGGAAAAGTATCTGGTGACCAAGACCCATTCTTATAAAAGCCTCCATAAAATTCATGGTTCCCAATTGTCCAATAGATTGGATAATTAATGTCTAACGTATGACTAGCCAACTCATTATTAAGAATATGATAATCCCTCGACTGGCCATCTCCCAAATCCCCTACAACTACCATTGCATCGGGTTTGGAATTGAAATTATCCTTTAGTAATGCGGTGAAATTTCTTATAGCATTTAATCGGGCTATGTGGATATCGCTGACAACAACGAACGATAACTTTGCTTTTTGGTTTTTTGTCCATGGCTGCTCTAAGGTTCTAATTGATCTCGAAATTGCTGCTTTCGGCAACATTACGTTCCATGATAGTAACGACCCAAACCCCAACCCCGCTAAACATTTTAAAAAGGTCCTTCTTGTTGGCATACCCCCAACTCCTCACTACCTTACTTAACGTAATTTCGATTGAACCAAGCAAGCAGTGGAACTTGTCTATTTATTAATTGTCTAACTAGAATAGTTTATCATAATTTTCTATACAGCGTTACAACCTTTATTTGGATAGATTTGTGTCATGTATCCCAATTAATCAATTGATTAACTCATTCTTATTTCCTAAAAACTCCTCTTCAAAATTTAGTAAAAAAGCTTCTTACTTATTAAATGCTTATTATGTGCTTACTATGTTAATTCATAAACGTTAATTAATAATGCTTGCCCTTTCCAAACTGTGATATGAATATGTTTTTGTAGCACCGCTCGCCTGTCGTTCATAAACTACACTAAGGTGGTGAAACGACAGTGTGGTTGAGTTGTCCTAATTGTCAGAGCATGGATCATTTAAGCAAGTGGATCCAATATACGGCTGAAATTCTAAAAATAAATATTATTCCGGCCGCAAATAGTCCTGTTTATGTCTGCCCAAATTGCTTAAACACATCGATAAGCGCAAACCTACGGCGTATTGAGCATTAATTGGTCTTAGTGATTAACTTTCAGGACTATATAGTTCCTCCCTTGGACTCGACGAGATACTTATCTAAACATCAAAATTATTCCCCGTCTCCCTTTAAAAAGGGTTGGAATTATCCACGAAAAAGAAAGCAAGTCTTAAACAAGTTTCAGCAGCTATAAGAATTTAAAATACTCATTATCCTAATAAATAAGAATTTTTATAGCAAAGAGGTTTAATAAGCAGTTTTACAATTACAAGGATATCTAGTTCTTCCAAGAAACGCAAACCCCACTGATGTAAATTGTCAGTGGGTACTTTTTCTCGTTATGTTCAAAATAACTAACAAGTTCTTCTCTAAGCTTATCATTAAAATTAGCAAGCTGATATGAAATCGCGAAAAGCTCTGAAAGGGTATTTATCGCTATTTCGGTCGGAAACTAGATTTGCTTCATTAAGTATAATAGATCTACTGAAAGTCCGGCATAATTGACGTTTAGAAATCTTGTAATTGCAAAGACTAAATATAAATTGACTTTCAAAGGAGAGAACATCATGTTTTTACTAGACAAGGTTAACCCATCAAGTTCTCCAAGAAAAAGTAGTCCAGCTCCGTCTCCAGTGAACCCGCCCAAACCTAAGTAATATTTTGTGTTAAGCAGGACGGCTCTCTGTCCTGCTTTCGCTTTAAATAGGGGGGTGGATTGAAAACACCGAAACCTCGCCTTATACGAAAAAGGACCTCCGTTTTTTTAAGTAAAAAACGTGGGGTCCATGATATTTCATATGGATCGGACGACAAAAATCTACACACGATCCTCAGCTTAGGAATCAATACCTATAGTTTACAGGCTTTTTGTTAACCTTCTATCCTTTTCTTCACGAGCTTCTTTCATTTAGTAACTGGATATATTCACCTATATTTTCATGTCATTTCTCTCATGGTTTCAGTATTTCTTGCAGTCAAAATGATATATCTTCATGCCCCATATTAAACGAGATCAGTACCAGTTCAGCAGGCCCTGCTTAGGCGCTGTTTTCGTCGAATCGCCAAATAGTCTAGTACCCGCTCAGGTGAGGTATTTAGAATCTGTTGTTCTGAAATACCCGCCTCATGGATCAGATCAAGGGCATCACTGAACTCCCCGACTCGATCCCAAAAATGAGCATCACTACCCAAAATAACCGGGCTTTTGTACTTCGCCATGTAATTAGCAAAGTAATGACAATTCGCCCTCGCACCATCTTTCCCTTCTATCGTCGACA
The DNA here is from genome assembly GCF_045689965.1 of Desulfosporosinus paludis. NCBI lineage: Bacteria > Bacillati > Bacillota > Clostridia > Eubacteriales > Desulfitobacteriaceae > Desulfosporosinus > Desulfosporosinus paludis. The sequence goes on along the minus strand of NZ_CP144211.1, from coordinate 3,038,409 downwards.
GTGAACTGTTATTTACCTCAACAGGGATATTTAACTGTGCCGATTTGTAGGCAATCCGCTCAAGATCCAGCCGGAAATCCGGTCGTCCTGGATGAACCATCATATCGGTATATGGATTTTCCATGGCCTTGATATAAGCTTGAGTATTTTGCTCCGATGTCCCTCCAGGATAGCAATATACATGAAGTCCAACGAGTACAACTTTCATCTGAGCCAGATAACTAAAAGGAACATCCAATTCTCCCTCATAGTTGATAATATTAGCTTCAACTCCCGGTAAAATTTTTACCCCAAATATTTCTTCAGGAATAATCGATAAGTTTCCCAAGTGGTAAAGATGAGGAGCGCCCGGCATACTTGGACCATGATCAGTCATTCCCAGTAATTTAAGACCTTTACGTGAAGCGGCCAGCGCATTTTCCGTAATCGTGCTATAAGCATGACCGCTTGATATTGTATGGGTATGCAAATCAACCAGTAACTCCATTTGAATCGCCCCTTTGTTGATTCAGATTTTTATTAAAGAAAGATATAAATTTTTGAACCTCAATAATAGTATAGTTGTTATCTGTAAATTACCCATTATAACAAGGTAAAATTTTGATTAAATTTATTTTGTTTATTTGTAACAGCTGGCAACTCCTAAGTGCATTTAAAGGCTTAGAGCGGTTGCTCGGTTAGGTAATATCATTCTTAAATCGGTCAATTAATTCCCTTTTCTTATAAAAACTCTGGTTGTCGTCAAACGGAGCTGATTAAGTTATAGCAGCAAAATCAAAAGGCACCGCAAACCCTTGCGGTGCCTACTATTTCATATGGAGCGGACGACGAGATTCGAACTCGCGATCCTCGGCTTGGGAAGCCAATGCGAGGTCGTGAAACCACGAACCCTTGGTAAATCAGGGTTTTTGACTATTCAATGGCCGTCAAGACACTCGGCCTATCCTTCTCTTAAAAACATTATAACATTTCACGTTCTAAACTCAATATTCGAAGTGAAAACTTATAAAATTTCCTCTAACAAAGCCAGACATTACATTAGGGAACGTCCTACTAAATTGACACCCTGACCCTTCATCGTAGGTCCAGAAGGCAGGATGCTAGCGGCACTTAGGCAGCTGGAGCGAAATTATCTTCGTTAACTATTTTGGTCCACCATACTTGTTTATAACTTGAATGCAAAAGAGTTCCAACCAATAGTTAATTGAAACTCTTTTACGCTTAGACGAATCGGAAACCAATTCCTCTAATATGTAACTAAATGGCGGTCTGGAAACCAATCCCCCAAAATTATCTTAATTGATTTGTCTGTATAATAGACCATTTTGATACAAATGTCAATACTTTCTTATAAGGAGTAAGCTGGGCGGCCTGGAAACCAAGCCCCCCGCTACCCCTTGGAGCTCCTAATAGTAATCTACTCAATAACCTGAGGAATTATTCCTTGCGGTTTAGGATTATCTACCCAGAGACGCACTTTCTTTGTTATCGGGACCTTTTTAAATCCCCAATTCCTGAAATCATGATTCTGATCCTTAACATAAATTTTATCTTTGATTGCCTTAAAAATTTTATTATCTTGTCCGTAATTAATATGCTTAGGTTTTGCTTCTATTAGTCCAAGTCTTACACGATTTAGAGGATTACACAGTATGTCTGCAATTTCAAGCCCATACTTGTATTGAGGGTTAACTTTATCAGAAAAAATAAAGCCCTTTAGCTTATCCTTATAATTCTCAAAATTTAAATGTACTGTTCCATGATTGAAAATATCAAAGAAAGCCTTTTGAATTAAGAAGTTATTATAATCATCCCTTGCCTCTAAAACAATTTTAGCTGTTACTACGTCCGGCGAACTTAGGAAAGAATAAAAGGATTTCATAATGTGAGCAAACGCGACTTCATAAGCATCTTTATGTGTTGCGAAATAATTCTCTAGCTTAGGTTTATCAACTGTTACTGAGATAATCTGAAAATCTAAGCTTGCCAGGAATTGTGGCAAATCATCCCAAAACTTCTTTAAGTGTTCGGGTGTAACCCCATCTGCGACCCTATATGGTTCTTTAACATTAGCGATTTTCGTTAGATGAAGAGGAATGTCTTTTCTACCAAAGCATGAACTCTTAAATGCCTCAATAGAAGGACCTAATTGATTGATTAAAAATCGATTGTCAAAAATAATTCCCGTTACCGAAAATGGCTTATCACGTTCAGTCGAAGTACCTGTTTCATCTATAAACATAGTATATTTTGGCAACTCTCGTCCCCACCCTCAAACTTCACATCATAAGTATAATACTCTTAAGCAAATTTTGACAAGTGTCTTGCAAATATTCTTTCTTTTGAGATACAGCCGTAATTATACCTTACCCTCGTTGAATGTAACACAACCCTATTCTTAGACCACATCGATAAAGCCCCTGGCCATGCCTTATTTGCCAGTCGGAAAGACTCCAAGCCAATTACCCGCCAACAAGCATACCGAATCTTAAATGATGCAGCCAGGTCCATCGGCATTAAGGAGAAAATCGGTACTCACTCTCTCCGTAAAACCTTTGGTTACCATGCGTTCCAGGCAGGCGTGGATATTACTCGGATTCAGAAATTGCTCAATCATTCCTCTCCCAGCGTTACCCTAGCTTACATTGGTATTACCCAGGATGAATTGGATGATGTTTATTTGAATTTGAACCTTTAGCTCTGTAGGTTCTAGCGTTAGGACAATCACCAAAATCTGGGGTATAAGCTTATTAAGGGAGAGATCGTACCCCTTCGCCACTAAAACCAGTGGTTAAACTTTTATCCGAATCATATGTTACTGAACTACTGAAGCACCTTCCCATATTCGTCGTACATTAATTTTAAATATGAGAGTTAATATGGAATGCTGATGCAGTGGCTCAGTGACCATTATCCAAAACCAGAAAGGAGAAATTACATGAGAATCGAAAAGTATGGTTCAAAATATTGGGCAGTGTATGATGACGAAGACGAACTAGTATGCCTAACCGTTTATAAGAAAGGCGCTTGTGAGGTGGTCAAAAGGCTTAACACTATAATGATCCGCTAATCCTCCGGTTCAACCAGACCGGAGGATTTCTATTTACCAATGGAATTAAGAGAGAGGAATGATAACCATGGCAAACGTCTTAGTTTCAACTAAAAACATGGCTAAAGAAGAATGGCTGGCCTGGCGAAGAAAAGGAATCGGCGGAAGCGGTGCTGCCGTAGCCTGTGGACTAAGCCGGTACAAATCCCCGGTAGAACTTTGGATGGATAAAACAGGACAGTTAGAGCCACAAGAAGTAACCTCCGAAGCCGCCTACTGGGGAACGCTCCTTGAGCCCTTAATCCGAGTGGAATTCACACAGCGTACCAATCTCCAAATTAAACACCAGCACCAAATCTTACAGCATCCCAAGTATCCCTTCATGTTAGCCAATCTCGATGGTATCGTCACCGATCCTTTTCGAGGAAAATGCGTCTTCGAAGCCAAAACCACGAATGCCTTTAACTCAGCAGATTGGTTAGATCACATTCCCGAGGAATACCAACTTCAAGTCCAGCACTATTTAGCCGTAACAAACTTTGCAGGAGCCTATATTGCCGTACTCATCGAGTTGGAAAAGCGTTTCTGGCACCATATTGAAACCAAGACTACGCCACCTTTCGATGGATCCGATGCTTCCTCTGAATTACTGAGTAGACTATATCCTCACGGAAATAAAGTCAATATAGACCTTCATGGAGACGCTCTGCCATTAATCACTCAATATGAGCAAGCTTCCCAAGAAGAGGAAGCTGCCGAGGAACGTAAGAACGAAGCCGCGAACAAACTCAAGGCTTTACTCGGAGAAAATGAATCCGGGTTCGTTGGGGATAGAACTGTTACCTGGAAGACCATTAGCTCAGAACGGTTGAACACTAAGCTACTCAGAGATGAACAGCCTGAAATTCATGCTAAGTATCTCTCCACCAGTTCAAGTAGACGGTTCAGCATTAAGTGAAAGGAGGTGCATCTATGTCAACATTAAAGTCCAAGTTGGCCTCTCAATTAAGTAAATCTGATTCATTAGACGAATCAGATGAGGAGTCTAATGATTTGGTCTTAGTTCCTGAAACCGTGGAACAGCCCAATTCAACTCCTCTAAGTTATCTAGTGCAAGTGGTCCCAGAATTCGCTCTTACCTTTAATGAAGCTAAACAGCACTTGGTCATGTTGCTATTAGAAATGCATAGTCCTATTGGTTAAAGGGTGCTCACTTAACGAGCACCCTTTACTATTCTCATTAAAAACAAGGAGGCCTGCTTCCATCCATCACCCGCTAATTCCCATATTTTCCGTTCATCTAGAGAACTTCGTAGTGTCTTGCCTGCAATTCTTCGTACCCCATCTGGAAACTGTGAATATTGTTGACAATGTCCGAGCATATGATCAAATGCCTCTATTGCAAGGTCCTCGACAAAAGCCTCCCAACAAGCCGTAATTAACACCACTGCGCTTTTGTTTAGTACTTCTAACCCGAATCTTCTCCCCTGTTTAATACCACCAACATCTGAATGAATTTGCAATAAACGAAAAATATCTGCCCTATTGCTCCAGAAGGCCTTCATTGCGAGAGACATATTTTCCCTTCTTTCTATGTAACTCGATATCGACCAACGCCCGTGACATGAGCCTGACATGATCTGTAGGCTCATGGATCAAGATTGATTAAAGTGCCCTAATTCACAATGAAACCTTCGTTCCATAACGCCAAAACTACATCCATTTGCGAATTATGCTTTTTCTCATTCCCATTCAGAACTTTTTTCCAGAGGACCCTAGAATCATTTAAAAGCGACAGTTCATCTTCAAGCAATTCCAAAGCTCTAAAAGCGTATCCTTTGTTTTTCTTTGAGTTTGTATAAACGCCTGGTGCAATGCCTTTTACACTACCCGTCTCACATAATGCTAAGAAAGTACTTCTTGGGCACCCTTTGCCTTGACCTGATGTACCAGCACCGAAAATTTCTATTGTCGCTTTTTCCCACGCAGCTTCCGGCGTGTCTACGAGCTTTGATTGAATTAACTCAACTGCCAATATTGCTGCTTGTCCGTACTTATTCATAATGACCCCCTGATCAGTTTAACTAACTGATTTCCAAATCTTCTAAGAAATTCAAAGAAGATTCCCAAAGTTCAATTACACTTTATAAATAGCATATTAGGAATAAATTAATTCGGCAAAGAATCAACCTTTCCTAAGACTTCATCAAATTCAGTCTTCTTTTGGCCCAAACGAATAATTGTGCCTACTAGTGACAAGGAGTTAAGTAATGCATACAAAAAGCATGATACGTAGATAAAGAGCACAAGACAGAATAATTCAGGAAATAGACTAACGAGTGAGCTATAGGTAAAAAAAATGAGGATGATAGAAAATAGAATATGTATACCCCATAGCATGCTTGATAAGTAAAACGGGAAAAAAAACTTTACATAAAGATTACTAGAATTTATGAAACTTAAAAAGCTACTATTCAAGACTGATAATAATATAGCTAAACCTGTGATAACTAAAACTATAATCGCAGCATCGATCGCTACAATAACCTTAGAAAGTTCTAGAATCAGCGAGTTTAGCTGGGATTGCCCAATATAAAAAATGAGGTAGAATAATCCCAATGGTATCATTAGCGAAAGAACAAACTCTGGGCACATAATGAGTTTATTCAATCCGAAGGTCTTAAGCATCTTCATAAACCTTAAATCTTCATTAGTCATCCTTAGAGGCTCCTTTATGTTGTTTGATCGCTTTTAGCAGGAACTCATAATAATATCCTACTGCCTTAACTAGCTCTTCATCAGGAGCGTCAATCGTTTGACAAAGTAATTCATTTTCTGAATTAAGTTGTTTACCAATACCTTCTTTGTCAATGCCTTTAAGGTCCAACTTTCCATACCCAGCCACTACCATATTTACAGGTTTTCTGAAGAGTTCTGATTCTGTGTTTAACCCACCTTGAGACTCATAAGCTTGAATAGCTTTATTTGTTTTAAGTAACTTAAGTTTACTATCAAAGTCACTGAAATCATCATCATCATTCCAATTAGCTGGTCTAAGTTCGAACCTAGCATAATGTATAGATTTGAATTTCCTAATCTCTTCTTTAATAATATTAGCTAATGGTATTAATTCACTGTCAATTTCCCCCAAATCGGGCGAATGTGCTAATATAAGTTTTACAAACATTTCGGCAAACTGTAACTTTGAAACTTTACCAACCTTTTCCTCAAAAACTACAATTTCTGTTTCGTAATCAAACACAAAATTACAAGTAGTTGCAACATTTTTAACACTGTCTTCTTTAAGATGCGCAATGGTACTTGCCACATCTAAGATTGTTGCGTTTTGATCTCTACCTCTGCAAAGTACGCCAATGATAAGCTCTCTTTCCTTTATGTAGAGCCTTTGAACATCCATAAGTGCCCAGATCGATTCGTATTCTGTTAAATAATTTTTACTTGTGACAATTCCATCTTTAAAAAGTGGTTTTAACTGTGCCAATGGCTTCGTAAACAGATGCTCAGTAATACTTAACTTAGCTGCATAAAGATGGTGAACCCGGAACTTCATGTAACCCCCCCCCAAACTCCATACCATGCCATAGCCACACCTAAACCGTCAAATATTAAATGATAGCTTTTGCATGCTTAAATGTTTATAATTGCCCTTCAATTCCTACCACCTAGAATTCAACAGTTTCCCTAAATATCCCTGCTTTAATTACAAATATTAGAAATAGAATACCAGATAAGAACACTCCGGTATTCTATTTCTAATATTTGATAAAATCCAGATTATTTATCCGAATAGCTCTTTTGTACATACTTTCCTATTGATAACGTAACTCCTTTGCCATGTTATCATTTCTTGATGTCATACTTTGGCTAAAGTTCATTCCCTTACATCTTTAGCGTGAAACGTCTCACAAATGGCATAACCTCCATCCCACTACCAGGCTGTTGCCTCTTTTAGTTTATTCACAATTTACAAGTACATCGAATTCCGATGCTTCAAGGGATACATTAAGCGTCTAGTCGAGTTTTGACTTTTTCGTCTGCTGGGAAAGTTATGTACCTTATGTTTACCTCATGTTTGCTAAGGTTTCTCCATAAATATCACCCTTAAGTGTCTCAACCTTATACAAGTAAATGCCCGATTAATTTGTATATATTGATTTAGCTATATTCTCCAATACTTGCGTTTCACTCCAAAAGCGCCTGATTTATTTGAAGCAAACCCAAGCTCCATACAATAACGAGAATACTCAATCTCCAAATCTTCTGAGCTATGTAGTTTTAAATTTACAACTTTAGTAATAGCAGGATTAGTTTCCCTTCCGTCCTTTTCATAATTATTAATATGCTTTTGATAGTCGTTGTTTTTATAACCGACAAATCGACTGGGGTAAAATTTTAATTTAGATTGTCGTTCTAATACAACGAAGCAAACTCCTTTTTTTACAAGGCTTTTCGCAAATTCTTTTTGGACAGAATCATTCTAACTAACACGATGAGTCCCTTAGCCCACTATCTTAACTGCATTCTCTTTAATCTGAGTAACTACATCAACAATCTGCTTCTGCTGATTACCCTCAAAGAGCTTAATTAGACTCTGAGGTTTATCAAAAGGAGGTCTCATTAGTTCTGACACATTCTCAATATAACCGTTCTGTACGATATAATCGATCACCTTTTTGACAAAGGCAATTTGCGCCTGGCTTAGTGACTGGTCATTAATGAATTCAGAGAACGCCATACACGCCGCTTCGTATTCTAACTTGGCAATTTTACGCACGAGCAAGCCGAATGGGGTATCCTTAAATTCTCTCTTGTAATCATCGGCCGTACCAAGTTCCCCTGTAAAAATTTGCTCCAAGCTCTCGTAGTCCTTTGCATTAAGTGGCATATTATTTCGCAGCTTATGGATTGCCAGATGGTCTCGGTTTTTCTCAATATAGCGGTTGACCTTGAGTTTATAATCTTTAAAGTCATAAGCAGGAGCTAGTCCTACCCCTTCCTTCAATTCGAGAACCAGATCAGCAAGGTTTGTGTAAATCGGATTCTTAACTCCCTTTTCCACAATAAACTTAATTAGGCTACGTAGCTCCATGCGCACAAATTCGAAGTCTAATATTCCGGAGTTTTCCCAAAATTCGTCAGTATTGATGGTACTGATTAGCACCAGCTTTTCTTTAATCTGAGGAATCGTAGCACGCTCGGATAGAGCCTGGCACAGCCTAATTAGTTGTTTTTTACCTTTTTTAAACTGTGGCATTCCCTCAATCTGGGCAATCATCATACCATACATTAGGTTATCAAAGCGTTTGGCTTCCTCGTCTGTATCATCCATATATACAATCGGGGAAAGGTACTTAATCAGGTTATGTTTTTCTCCATCTGAAAGGCATACAAAAGCATGCGCGTTCTTATACTGTTCAACGTATTGTAGCTGCAATCTCACCGAAACTAGCTCGGTATTCAAAGCATTAATCTGCTGTAATATCGTATCAATCAGCCCAGTTCTTAGGGCTTGATAAGGCTCGTCAATAAAGGCGGAGTGTTGGAGGTGATGAACCATCCTAACTCGCTTCGCAAATATCGCTTCTGAAAGGCTCTGTGCTTCATCGCCTACAATACCATTTTTGTTTACGCGGAAGAAGTCAAAGTTCCCAAGATAGTCAAAGACGATAAAACGGGATTTATCCTGCCCTTCCCCGAACAGATTCTCGCAAAGCCTTGTGCCACGGCCAAGCATCTGCCAAAATTTGATTTTTGATCGAATACGTTTAAATAGTACTAAGTTCACAATCTCGGGTACATCAATACCCGTGTCCAGCATATCCACCGATACAGCAATAATTGGATCTTTATCGGAAATCTTAAAATCATCAATTATACTCTGGGCATAACTATCGTCACAAACCACACGCTTGGCAAAACCGCCATTATAGTGTGGATACAGCTTATCAAACCGTTCAATGATATATTGAGCGTGTTTTTTGTTTTGGGCGAAGATTATGGTCTTACCTAGTCTGTCTCCGCCAGCTACCTTAATGCCTTTGGTCATAAGATCTTCTAATACCATATCGACAGTGGCTTGGTTAAAGATAATTTTATTAATCACAGGAGCGGGAATAGAATCTGGTATTTCGCCGTCTTCATCGGTGAAATCTTCTTCATAGCGGGCCTTATCTTCCTCAGAAAGCTTATCGTAGGTAATACCTTTGTCCAGAAATAAAGTTTTCACTTCAATGTTATAGTAAGGCACTAAAACATGGTCTTCTTCCACTGCAGTTTCATAGGCATAGGCAAAGGTTGGTACACCCTTTTCCATCTCGAAAAAATCGTAGGTGTTATGGTCAACCTCAATCTTTGGGGTAGCAGTTAAACCGACCAATAAGCCATCAAAATACTCAAAGATTGCACGGTATTTCTTAAATATGCTGCGATGGGCCTCATCAATCACAATCAGATCAAAATGGGCTGGGGTAAACAGCCGCATGCCATCCTCACTCTTTACGGAATCGATAGCATTTAGCATAGTTGGGTAAGTTGAGAAAACTATGCGAGCAGATTTTTCATCCTTGTTACTTAACAGATTGCAAAGGGACATATCCGGAAGATAGTTCTTGAAGTCATCCTTAGCTTGTTTGACCAAGGCTGTTCTATCAGCTAAAAATAGGGTATTGGTGATATATCCACCTCTGGATAAGACATCGGTTAAGCTTGAAGCCGTTCTCGTCTTACCAGTGCCTGTCGCCATAACCAGCAAAGACCTTCTATGCCCAGCTTCGATGTTTTCACATACTGCCCTGATTGCTTCCTTTTGGTAGTAACGATCGGTAATTTTATCATCAATGGGGATTTCATTTAATACTTTACGTTCGCGGCGGCGGTTCATCAACTTCTCAAGATCGGATTTAGAGAATATCCCGCTAACCTTACGTTGTGGAGAAGTAACATCATCCCAGAGATAGGTTTCAAAGCCGTTGGTGGTAAACATCATCGGCCGCCTGCCAGTCATTTTCTCTAAACAATCAGCGTACAGTTTAGCCTGCTGAGTGCCGATCTTTGGATCTTTAGCAGTGCGCTTCGCTTCTATAATAGCCAATGGCAACCCATCTCTACCATAGAGCACATAGTCGGCTCTACCTTCTCCCGCAGGGTTAGGCATCCCGTAAAGAGGCACCTCTTCTATGACGTCATCGTCAAATACCCAACCAAGAAGCTTTAGGTCCACATCAATATATTTCTTGCGGGTAAAAAACTCCGAGATATCTTGTGGATTAAAATGGCGCTCATCCTTATGCTGCTCTTTATCAGCGGTAAGTCGGTCGCTCATAGCCTCAATCTTGGCACGCAAAACCTCAATCTCAGCATCCTTTTGCTCAATTAGGCTATCCTTTTCCTTGATCTTGGCTTCGTCGAGGATCACCTTTTCAGAGGGGATATTTCCTTCCTCAAAATGTCGCTCTATGTAGTTCGCACCATAGCAATAATCAATCCACTGCACAAATTCGAACAATGCAGAAAGGGACAGAATCGTATCACTTCTGCTGATCGTCTTGTCTGTATGTACGGCTAGATTACCCAGCTTAATGATATAGGGCAGCTTGCTCCATGTTTGGATATCCATCGCAAATTTGAATGAAGGTTCATGAATTAATGCCTGTAAATTGTCCTTATAGGGCATAGTTATTGTATTATCAGCTGAATACACCCATTTTACTGCGAGTTCAAAGGCCTTGCGGCTACCTACTGAGGCCATTGCGGGAGAGGTGGAAATTACACGCTCTGCTTCGATGCAGGCCTTCGCAAATAATGTGTATTCTGTTTGTCCCTGTAAGAATTCAAAGTTTGCAGGCATTTTAATTCACCTCACTATCATTCGAAATAATCGCTCATTAAGCTGTCAAACAAGTACTGGGTTTCGTCGATTGCCTTTTTCACGAGGGCTTTTTGCTCTTCGATTTTGGTGACGATATCGGCGAATTGGGTTTGTAGAGGAAGAGGCGGTAGTGGAATGATCAATTCTTGAAGCTGTTGTTTAGTAATGGCTTCTCGGGTTGCTCCTCCAGCCCCACCGATAGATAAAAGTTGAATTTGAAAACTGCTACTCGTAAACATATTGTTTATATATTCCGAAGTTGCCTTCTCCTCCTTTAGCCTTACAATCGAAACGTGCTGATTAACCCTTGCTGGAAGCACATCACTAGGAACAATACATGAACGAGCAACGGAAGCTCCTGTTATATTTATCAATACATCTCTCTCATTAACTATAACATTATTTAACTGTTTAGCTTGCTCACCATCCAGATGGGCTAATTGCTCATACTTAAACTCTCCATTATGAACATTCATGCTTCTGATCAAGCATATACCTTCGTCTTTATAACTTTCTTTCCCACCTCTTGGTGTAGCACCAGAACCAATCTTTGTCGTAATATCAATCAACCTCTCAACCATCCACCCCTTCTCATTGGTCACAGGGTCGCCGAACATATCGTAAAAGGTGGATTTGATAAGGTTGTCCAGCTCTGCAAGCTGCTGCTTGCGCATTGCGAGTAGCTCTGCGGCGGTGTCTAAGGTTTTGGCAATTTGCTTTTGGATTTCGAGGGGGGGAGGGGGATGGACGTTTCTCTGATATTTTTCAAATGAAGATTAGGAACACCTATCCCTTTAAGTTCTCTATTGAATTTACGTTTTGTTATTGGGTTATTTATAGCGTATAGCAAATACTCAGATAAAATCACTTCTCTTGGTCGTAACAAAGCCAAACTAACATAAATATCGAATACACAGTCTTTATCAACGACTGCTGCGACTCCTGTCGTACCGTTTTTAGCCAATAAAACATCACCGAATTGTGGTGCCATTCTACTGTAAAGCTGTTTATGAAGTTCCTCTGGTATATACTTTATATCATCCCAATCAATTTTCCCTGTTGTTACATTTTTAGATGATAAAAACATATACCCTGTCTCAGAATATTGTGGGGTTTGATGTGTCCCATCAGTAATAAGTGAACAAACATCATTCAAAGAAATCATTTCCCACTTACCCACCTATAAGCCCCCTCAACTCTTCCATTTTAGAGGCAATATCATTGCTCAGCTTATCAAGGCGCTCCATAATCTCCACAGGAGAATCGTACTCGACCTTTTCATAAACAACCTCTTTATACCGGTTAATCGATAAATCATAGTCATTGGCTTCAATAGCAGACTTATCAACGAAGAAGCTCAGTTCGGTGGGCTTACGATCAGCTTCCCCCTCAAGGTTATGAAAACGAGCAAGTATATCTGGAATATCATTGGCCTCAATTGCAGAACGTTTATCGTCCAGAGAAAAACCATCGGCTTTCATATCGTAAAACCAAACTTTATCGGTGCCGCCTGCGCCAGTTTTCGTAAACACAAGGACGGCAGTGCTAACTCCTGCATACGGTTTAAATACACCGCTGGGCATGGAAATAACCGCCTGTAGTTGATGGTTTTCTACCAACTCTTTACGGAGGGCTTTGTGTGCGTTGGTTGATCCAAATAAAACGCCATCGGGGACAATACAAGAGCAACGCCCGCCCTTGCGAAGCATCCTCAAAAAGAGGGCTACAAATAAAAGCTCTGTCTTCTTGGTATTACAGACTGCCTTTAAGTTATCGTTAATACTCTCGGCATCCACAGTACCAGTAAAGGGTGGATTAGCGAGGATAATATCATAAGCGGAGACAATACTGTTCTGCTTGGATACGCTGTCCACATAGTTGATATGAGGCTGGGTAATAGAGTGAAGCATCAGGTTCATGGCAGATAGTCTCAGCATAGTTCGATCAGTGTCCAGACCTGTGAACATCTCGCCCGAAAAGTGATCCCATTGCTCAGTTGTCATTTCGGCTTCATAATTTTCTCGGATATATTCTGCAGTTGAAACAAGGAAGCCAGCAGTGCCACAGGCAGGGTCACAAATTTTATTGTCTGGGGTTGGGGCAAGCAACCGCACCATCATATCGCGAATATGCTTGGGTGTTCTAAACTGACCATTTTGCCCTGCCGTGGCCAGCTTACCAAGCATATACTCGTAAAGGTCACCTTGCATATCTAGATCTTTAATATCGTGTTCATAAAGTTCATCTAAACCCGTGATAATCTTTTGCAAAACCTGAGGGGTAGGAACTAAAAACATAGCGTCCTGCATATAGCGTGAAAAAGCGGTAGTGTTTTCCCCGTTCATCGCTTTGATAAAGGGGAATACTTTTGTACCGACTATATCATAAATCTCGCGGGAGTCTTTGTTCTTAAACTTGCTCCACCGCATGGCTTGCCCATTTTGATCCGGCGGAAAGATCTTGGGCATTACTTCGTTGGTTAATGCCTCTAAGCTCTTATTCTCCTGTTCCTTTACATCCAAGGAACGGATAAACATTAAATAGGTAAGCTGTTCTATAACGGTTATGGGGTTGGAAATACCCCCAGCCCAGATATCCGTCCATATTTTATCAACCTTGTTGCGAATTTCTCCTGTTAGCATCTAACCTTTGCCCCTACCTCTTATATTTTGTTACACATTGGCTGTCCCTCAATTAGGAGCAGTATTTATTAGTTTTATACTTTAATCCACTACTCAGACTTGATTATACCATCTCATCAAGACAATTGTGGTACCAAATATATTTTCCACGACGGATCCCAATGTCCACTGCTTATCTTCGACACAAAGCAACTATTCCCTCTTCTATTGCCAAAGATGTCGAGATTTTCAAATCCTTGGTATAATTATAGATAAGAAATACCTTATCGAGGGTGGTTACAATGAATAAAAAAGAACTATTCTTTTAATCATGGCACGGAGAGCCTGGTAAACGCAAACACTTCTTGACCACCTACTGTAGAGAAGGCTTCACATATAGTTCTAAAACAGGTTTAAGGTTAGACATCCCTAGGTGCCCAGACTGGTTTGGCGATTGGAATGGCGGTTGTATTGATCTGAAGCCACGTAAAACGCGTAACTGGGCTCCAAGGAGAAAGAAGTTGATATAGTGAGCCAATTGAAACTTTCTGTTACTTCCGTAAGCCAGTATCTAACCCTGATTTTCATGGGCACCAGCGCATATTTAGCTATCTGCGTACTCATTGGGGCTGCAATTTAAAACATCATCTTCATTTAATTGCTAAGAAAAGTGCTGCTATTGTTACTTTGATTCCTTCAATAATATAGACATTACAAATTCAAAAACCGCCGTCATGGCGGTTTTTCATTAGGATGACATGACTATGATAACTAAGGGCTAAGTTTGGTCCTTCGGCTATCTTTAGATCGGTTTTTCTCTATAATGGGCTCCATTCTATGACAATGATCGTTGTGGAAAATGAGAATTACCCGATGATGATGATTTGCTTAGGGATCAGATTAAATTTCTAAATCTAAGTTTTGATCGAAACGGTTGTACTAAGAGGATCCTAATTACTGATAACACAAAAAAATGCACTATTGTCCAATTCCCGCTATAATTAGATTAAGCGATTAAAAAAAAGTGGCAAGAGAAAACTTTACGGCTCAAATCTTGCCACAAAAACACATTATTTAGACCGGTTATTATAAGTCGTCAATAGAGACATCCTCCTCCGAGTTTCCAGGTCCGGGCGACAGTATCATTGACCCGTAATTTCTAGCTGCAGCATCGGCATTAGCTTGGTTTACCTCAGAGGCCTCGTCAGGTATATCAAGCAACCTAATGCCGTGCACTTCCGAAGTTCCACCTGAACCACTTCGACGTGGCTTTAAACCTAACTCAGTCAACTTTTGCGAGAAGAGATTACTCGCTATCACGTATTCCCCGAACTGATTGCACCAATTTTTAAATACTCCATACAGATCGGAATATCGGACTCTTGAGTTAGTTCTTCAACTTCACATTGTCTCCCCACCCAGAGTACTTTTTGAAGAAATGCCCGAGATGCCATTCGTAGTCTTTAATTGTTCGTGATGATACTCCTTGAGTCATTTTAAAAGTTAGAAAATCTTTAATACATTCTTTCCAATTAGTATACTGCGGTTCCATTTTAATCTTTAATAACCTAGCCATTTAAATCCCTCCAATAAAAATTTGGAAGGAAAGACTTGATCCTCGGCCTAGTCAAAATTTACCTGTCCAATGCTCACGTAGGGGCCTCGGCTTAACCAAAAAAGGGGTTCAGAATTCCTTTTAGGAAACCCTGAACCCCTTGATATCTCATATGGAGCGGACGACGAGATTCGAACTCGCGATCCTCGGCTTGGGAAGCCAATGCTCTACCGCTGAGCCACGTCCGCATTTAGAACATTCTACTCGAAATAAACAAAGAATTTTTATCTTCTAAATTGACTATAAACGAGCTTCGGTCATTCGTCAAGACCTAACAAAATAAAGTGGTGCCTCAGGACGGAATCGAACCGCCGACACGAGGATTTTCAGTCCTCTGCTCTACCGACTGAGCTACCGAGGCAAATAGTGGTGACCCGTACGGGATTCGAACCCGTGTAACCGCCGTGAAAGGGCGATGTCTTAGACCGCTTGACCAACGGGCCTTCTTTCCTTGCGTGGAGCCAAAGTCTTGTATTGACCAAACCTCGCTCACAGATATGAATTTTACAGGAAAGCTTGATTGGTGTCAAGTACTCTTACGAGAAGTTATTTTTTATGACTTACCCTATTATTTAAATCGAGCTCACTCGCTTGTGAGGTCCATCTATTGGTTGTAGGCTCATAAGTTCATGCTTAAAACCAATGTATATCCGTTAGGAAATTTAAATATTGAACTTGCTCAAGGCTGCTTGCAATTCATCGGCCATTGTAGCTAAGACTTTGCTCGATGAAGCGATCTCTTGAACGGAGGCTGATTGTTCTTCTGTCGCCGCAGACACTGTCTGGGTTTGATCTGTGATATCCCGACTTGTCTCAAAGACCTCGTTCACTGAGGCAACTATTCGTTCATTGCCCTTCGCCATTTGTTCGATCTCTTGAGAAATTTCTTCAACCTGTGAGGAAACATCGTAAATTAAAGCTGAAATCTCGCTAAAGGCCCTTCCGGCTGTTTCGGCGACTTCAGTGCCTAGTTTAACCTGATGGGTTCCTTCGTTGATCGATAAGACAGCGTCCTGCGTATCCTTTTGGATCTCATGAATTAAGGCTGCTATCTGTTGGGAAGCTTCTTGGGATTGTTCGGCCAGCTTACGAACTTCATCAGCAACCACTGCAAATCCTCTTCCTTGATCCCCCGCACGAGCAGCCTCAATTGCGGCATTTAGGGCAAGAAGGTTTGTTTGGGCAGCAATTCCGGATATAGTATCGACAATCTGTCCGATCTCTTTGGAACGCTCTCCTAAATTCTTGACTACTTCTGCGGATCCAGTCACGGTTTGGTCAATCGTCATCATCTGTTGAATTGTTTTTTCGATAGCCGAACTCCCTTCAGCAGCTGAATTGGCCGTTTTTTCAGACGAATGAACAACAATCTTGGCATTTTCCACCATTTGCTGAATTCCAGCCGACATTTGTTCTACAATGGCAGAGGTTTCGTTCATGGCATTTAGCTGTTTATCCGCTCCTTTGGAAACCTCCATGATAGCCACAGCCACTTGGTTGGACGCTTGGGCGGATTGTTCCGCTCCAGCACTGAGCTCTTGAGAGGATGAGGCAACATGAGATGCGGACGCAGACACATGCTGCACCAGTTGGATCAAGTTTTCGGCCATCGTTCTGAATGCCCTGCCCAGCTGGCCTAATTCGTCTTTAGAGGTATTATCGAACTTCTTAATATTCAGATTACCATTGGCAATTTCTTCGGCATTTTCCGCCACTGCTATAATCTGCTTCGAAATATTATTACTTAACAAGGTTCCTAACACTAAAGAAATTCCAAAGGCTAGGATCAGAGACAGAATAGTATAGGTAACACTACGTTGTCCTTTTTGCCGAATTTCTTGTTGTTTAGCCAGCACTAGCTTATCCATATCATCGACCCAATTGCCTGTGCCAATCACCCAATTATAGGGTTGAAACAGCAAGGTGTAACTTCTTTTAGGCAGGGGTTCCTTCTCATTTGGCTTGGCAAAGGTATAATCTGTATACCCTCCACCCGACTTCTTACCATTGGAGATAAATTCTTGAACAAATAATTTGCCATTGCTATCCTTAGAGTTAAAGCGGGATTTGCCTTCAGATTCTGTTCTTCCGAGAAGTACTACATTTATTCCATCCGTTGTGTCAATCCAAAAGTAGTTTTCCTGGTCGTAACGCAAGTTCCTGACGAGATCTGCGGCCTTCGTTTTAGCTTCTTCAGGAGTAAGCTCTCCCTTTTGCTGCCTGTTGTATGTATCTTGTACTAAACTATAGGCCGTTTGGACTTCCAGCTTAACATTCCGGTCAAACTGTTCATATAAAGTCGTCCGATATTCGGCAATGTTGGCTTGTTCCGACGTAATAACAGTATAAATATTATACCCCCCAAGAATGAGTCCCATAACAAACGTCGTAATCACTAATAGGAGAAGAATCCGATACTTGATTTTCGTCAAAATCTTACAACCTCCTTAAATATTAGTATAGATTTGATTACAAAAACAAAATCGCCATTCCAGACAGGCATGGCGAAGAAACCTTGGTTGGTAACTCGGCCATCATCATCCTTTCATGGAAGATCCGTAGTTTTGCGTCCCCAGCTTTCGCTGGGTTTGCCTTTTTCAAAACTTTTTTATTCATTTTTCTGAAAGAGGATTTTTTGAGTATCTGCAAACCATGAAGCGAATCATCTTATGTAATCATTTATTAAAAAAGGCGTAACTAAACATACAAACAAACATTTGCTGTCCAATTACGCCTTTATCGCAACACTAAAACTGTAATTCTTTTGAAGAATGGTGAGCCATCCGCGACTCGAACGCGGGACACCCTGATTAAAAGTCAGGTGCTCTACCGACTGAGCTAATGGCTCCAAATGTCTGCCTTCGGGTTTAAATATTACAGGAAAGCGATAAATGTGTCAAGATTCTTTTTTTTACAACATAAACTATCTTTCATAACTTATCTAAAAAATCGTTCCTCGTACAATAGTTTGTTCCCGGCCTGGACCAACGGCAACTAAGGTCGCAGGAACACCCGTCAGCTCTTCAATCCGCCGAATATAATTTTGCGCTGCTTGAGGCAGTTCCTCAAACTTACGTACATGCGTCAAATCTTCTTGCCAGCCTGGCAATTCTTCATAGACTGGCTGACAAAGTTTAAAGATCTTTTGACTTTGGGGGAATTCATAGATGACTTCCCCATCAACCCGATAACCGACACAGATTTTTAAGGTTTTAAGCCCTGTAAGGACATCCAGTTTTGTTACTGCAAAATCAGAAATTCCACTGACACGTGCTGCATAACGAGCAATTACTGCATCAAGCCAACCACAGCGACGAGGCCTTCCTGTTGTTGTACCAAATTCATGTCCGTTAGTACGCATTTCTTCCCCGGTCGCATCTAGAAGCTCTGTTGGGAAGGGTCCTTCTCCTACGCGAGTAGTATAGGCTTTAATAACTCCAACGACCCGGTTAATGCGTGTTGGTCCAACGCCTGCACCGACGCACGCCCCCCCGGCAATCGGACTAGAGGATGTAACGTACGGATAAGTCCCATGATCGATGTCCAACAATGTCCCCTGCGCACCTTCAAAAAGCACTTTTTCCCCAGCCTGAATGCACTCGTCGATTGCCAAGGAGCTATCTGCAACCATTGAGCGAAGCTTTTCGGCATACCCTAAGTAGGTTTCATAAATATCTTCAAATTTCAAAGCTTCCTTACCATAGACCTTGACGATAAGGTTATTCTTTTCTGTCAAATTGCGGCGGAGTTTCTCTGCAAACTCCTCCTTGTCGAGGAGGTCGATGACACGAACGCCGACGCGCGAAGCTTTATCCATATAGGCCGGCCCAATGCCTCGCTTAGTGGTGCCGATTTTATTATCCCCACGGGCCTCTTCTTCCAAGCCGTCAAGGACCAAATGATAGGGCATGATCACTTGGGCGTTACTGCTGATCAGCAGCTTACCCGTTTTGATTCCTCGTTTTTCCAAATAACTTAACTCCTCAAGCAAGACCTTGGGATCAATTACAACACCATTGCCGATAACACAAGTTTTATCCTGATAGAGAATTCCCGAGGGAATAAGGTGCAGCTTAAATTCCTCTCCATTGGCCACGACGGTATGCCCGGCATTATTGCCGCCCTGATATCGAACAACCATATTCGCCTTTTCCGCCAAAAAGTCTGTGATTTTACCTTTTCCTTCGTCTCCCCATTGAGAGCCAATTAAAACAACAGCAGCCATTAATGATTCCTCCCATCTCTCGATCAAACATCCCTAAAATGTAAATTTCCCAAATTGAGACATTCTACTCTAAACCCATCCGTTTATAAATATCATCCACATGCTGGAGATGATAGCTCAAGTCAAAAAGACCTTTAAAATCCTCTTGGGATAGATAGTTTGTAATTCGCGGATCTGCAGAAACAACCTCTATAAAATCTTGCCCTTGCTCCCAG
Source organism: Desulfosporosinus paludis (assembly GCF_045689965.1). Lineage (NCBI taxonomy): Bacteria > Bacillati > Bacillota > Clostridia > Eubacteriales > Desulfitobacteriaceae > Desulfosporosinus > Desulfosporosinus paludis. The sequence goes on along the minus strand of NZ_CP144211.1, from coordinate 3,018,796 downwards.
GCTTGGAAAGCATCCTGCTGAACCCAAGCATAGGCTTCTTCGCGCATACAACCATGCTCCACGAGAGCCAGGAGCACTCGCTGGGATGAGGTTAACCCATAGGTTTTTTGCAAATTACGTTTCATTTGCTCCTCACGAATCGTCAAGCCTGAGATGATACGGGTCATCTGCCTCAACATATGGTCTAAAAGCAAGCAGCTATCCGGCAGGATGATCCGCTCCACAGAACTATGGGTCATGTCTCGTTCGTGCCAAAGAGCAATGTTCTCCATTGCGGCTAGAGCATTGCCTCGCAGTAACCTTGACATTCCGCTCACCTGTTCGCAGACAATCGGATTGCGTTTATGGGGCATAGCTGAAGAGCCCTTTTGCCCTTTGGCAAATGGTTCTTCTACCTCAAGGATATCTGTGCGTTGCAGATTGCGAATTTCCGTAGCGATCTTTTCCAAAGAACCGCCTATGAGTGCAAGCGTCGTCATGAAATGAGCATGCCGATCACGCTGCAGGATTTGATTGCTGACTAAAGCCGTTGTCAATCCCAAGTAATTGCAAACCGCTTCTTCCACCTCCGGTGACACATTGGCATAGGTTCCAACCGCACCTGATATCTTACCGACGCTCACAGAAGAGATCGCTTGATCAAGGCGTTCCTCTTGGCGATCCAGTTCAGCAATCCACAAAGCCAGTTTCAAACCAAACGTCAAAGGTTCAGCATGAATGCCGTGTGTCCGACCAACCATGACCGTGTATTTGCTTTCCACAGCCCTCTTGACCAAGGCCTCGCGCAAAGCACGAAGATCCCTCTTCAACAAATGACCAGAATCCCGCAAGACAAGGCTTAGGGCGGTATCTTTCACATCCGACGAGGTTAAACCAAGATGCAGGTATTTCCCTGCCTCTCCTATTTCCTCTACAACTGCTTGTAAAAAGGCAATAAGATCATGCCTGACGATCTTTTCAATTTCTAGGACTCGCTTAGGGTTAACCTTCGCTGAACGTCTGATTTCCTCCATAGCCTCTTGAGGAATCTCCCCACGCGCTGTCATGACTTCAGCGACCGCGAGTTCTACTTCTAACCAACGTTCATATTCGTAGCCATCCTGCCATAGCTTTCCCATTTCGGGGTGTGTGTATCGATCCAACACCAACCTTCGCCCCCTGTTCAGTGAAACTACAGATGAAGATAACCTCATCTGTAGTTATGATCCTTTATTCTTTGGACACAATGTCCCGCGCGACAACAATTCCTGTGGTCGAGGCCTGCATCAATCCTCGCGTAATCCCAGCCCCATCGCCAATGGTATACAAGCGAGGAATTGCTGTTTCAAAGTTCGTCTTAACTTTAACCTTGGAAGAATAAAATTTAACCTCCACTCCATAAAGCAGCGTATTTTTAGAATACATGCCAGGCGCAATTTTATCAAAAGCCTTAAGGGTTTCTGTTAAAGAGGTCAGATACCGCGCAGGCAACACATAACTGAGATCACCCGGTACCGCAGACTGAAGTGTCGGAATCGTTGTCGACTTACGCAGGCGACTGTCCGACGTTCTCCGGCCTTGAATAAGGTCACCCAGACGCTGTACCATTACGCCGCCACCTGTCAGCATATTGGCCAGCCTCGCAATATATCGGCCGTATTCAATGGGTTGATTAAAGGGTTCTGTAAAACGAGTGGAAACTAACAAAGCAAAATTTGTGTTTTTGGTCTTTTTTGCTGCATCAGCATAGCTATGCCCATTTACGACGGCTATTCCGCCATCATAATGCTCTTCAGAAACAACTCCGCCAGGATTAACACAAAAGCTTCGGGTTTTAAGATCAAACGTATCCGAATAGTAGACAAGCTTGGCTTCATATAATTCCTTCGTCAAATGGTCCATGACTGAATTAGGGACTTCCACACGTACTCCGATATCCACTTCGTTATTTTCTGTGACGACTCCTAAACGAACTGTTTGAGCTGCAAGCCAATTAGCCCCGCCTCGGCCAGGCGCCGCAACCACATAACGAGCGGATACTTCGTCAAGTTCAGGTTCATTTCGACGTTGAATGGTTGCTCCGTGAGCCCCTTCAGGACCAGCAAGGATATCCTTGACCTCGGCAAGCTCCCAAAAGGTTGTATTTGTTTTAGTCATTAAATGGTGATACATACCCTTTAAAACATCATAAGCCAGCTCCGTCCCCAGGTGACGCACAGGACAATGAATTAGCTGGATATTATGTCTCGAGGCGTCGTATTGGATTTCCTCAACACGGCGAGTATCCAAGCCATATACCGTTTCTTGAGCCCCAAAGTGACGGTAAATAGAATCAGCATAATCAATCAAAGCTTGTGCTTCATCTTCCCTCATATATTCGGTTAACCGACCACCCACAGCAGGACTCAAGGATAGTTTTCCATCGCTGAAAGCTCCTGCCCCGGACCATCCTCTGGTAATGGCACAAGGGTTACACCCTGCACAAACTCCTGCCGTACGAGCCGGACATTTCCGTTTTTCTATCGTTCGCCCGCTGTCAACAATCAGAATTTTCAGGTTTTTATTATGCTTCGTAAGCTCTAAGGCCGTAAATATTCCGGCTGGACCCGCTCCGATAATTAAGACATCCACTTCATGTTTCATGGTATCCCCTCCGAGAGCATTTACTTTTTGCAGCAAGAAGAACCTCTCATCGCAAACAATCTCATCTTAACAATCCTCCATCTTATTGTCAATGCAATAACCGAACAATAATCATGAATACACGATAATCATTCGGTGCGAGAACTTTTAGACTTTTCTTTAAATAAAATAGAACTAGCTTAGATAAGGCTTTGCAAGAATTCAAAGAAACCATTACCTCACTTAGGCCCTGGTAAAAGATGCCAAGCGCCCTTAAACCACGGATGGCAAGAAGGGTCCGCCCGTATCTTTCATAATATGTATAAAAAATCCCCCGGTTCATCGTAGAACAGGAGGAAGTCGTTATATTGCTTGATGCTGCCGATCAAGGTTGACGAATTTCGTAAATTCTTTAAGGAATCCTAATTCAACAGTTCCAACAGGGCCGTTGCGATGTTTGGCGATAATTAGTTCTGCTATCCCTTTTTTTTCTGATTCTTGATTATAATATTCATCCCTATAAATAAAGGAAATAACATCTGCATCGGCTTCGATAGCCCCGGATTCTAAAAGGTCTGACATAATCGGCCGTTTATCCTGACGTTGCTCAACCCCCCGGTTCAGCTGAGATAAGGCAATTACCGGAACCTTTAGTTCACGGGCCAGCCCTTTAAGCGTTCTCGAGATCTGGGCAACCTCTTGTTGTCTGCTTTCTGTCCTTTTCCCCACGGATAACAATTGCAGGTAATCAATAATTACCATCCCTAAATCATGTTCTGTTTTTAAACGCCGTGCTTTCGAACGTAACTCTGCTAAGGAAATTCCCACAGTATCATCAATAAAAATTGGAGCATCGGACAAAGGACCAACTGCGCGTGTAAGTTTGGGCCAATCCGCATCCAGCAATTCTCCTGTTCTCACGCGTTGCTGATCGACCATTGCTTCCCCACAGAGCATTCTTTGCACCAACTGTTCCTTGGACATTTCCAAGCTGAAAATAGCCACCGGAATCTTAGCCCTAACGGCGGCATTTTGAGCCATGTTAAGAACCAGTGCCGTTTTCCCCATGGAAGGACGTGCGGCGATAATCACAAGGTCCGACGGTTGCCACCCTGAAGTCATACGGTCCAATTCTGTAAAAAAAGTAGGAACACCCGTCAGATTTCCTTTATTGGCATAAAGATATTCGATTTTCTCAAATGTATCTAAGAGAACATCCCGAATCAGACTAAAGCCGTCTTTAACCCGTCTTCGAGAGAGATCCAGGATTAACTTCTCTGCCTCTTCAAGTAGGGTTTTAGCCTCTTCGCCCGGCTCATACCCGCGCTCAAAAATACTGCTTGTCACCTGGATAAGCTGGCGCAAAAGAGCTTTTTCACTAACAAGCCTGGCATAATAATCCACGTTCGCCGCCGAAGGAACGGAACGAGCAATTTCAGAGATTGTAGCAATCCCGCCAACCTGCTCCAGACGGCCCTGTTGACGTAAGATTTCAGCAACACTGACAAGATCAATCGGATCTCCTTTTTCGAAGAGATCCCTGATGGCTGAGAATATTAAACGGTGATTATCCCGATAAAAATCTTCTGGCTGAAGCAATTCAAAGACAGAACTTCCGGATTCAGGCTCGAGCATCATAGCACCCAAGACGGATTGCTCGGCTTCCAAGTTCTGTGGCGGAACTTTTAGTAGTTCCATATCCTTTTCTCCTCCTGGTCCACTCACACTCAATAGCACTTAAAAAACGTGCTTTATCGCTTCATCAATCGTACTGACACCCACAACTTCAATGCCACGCAAACTTTGCGGTACATCAGCCATGTTATCCAGAGGAATGATGACTTTACGTACCTCAGCCTGCTTAGCTCCAAATATTTTCTCGTAAATTCCACCAACAGGTTTGACTTTGCCTTGGATGGAAATTTCCCCAGTAACGGCAACATCTTGGCGTAATGGACGTTGTTTCAAAGCACTGTATATCGCCAGAGTTGTCGCTAGTCCTGCTGAGGGACCATCAATTTTGGCACCGCCAACAACATTAACATGAACATCATAGTTGCGTAAATTCTCCCCAGTCAGTTCACGAATCACTGCCGTAGCATTAAAGACGGCATCCCTGGCCATGCTTCCTGCTGTCTCGTTAAAGCGTACCGTCCCTTTCTCATCTTGACTCAGAAAGGCAATCGCTTCAATTTCTAAAACAGAACCTAAAAAGCCAGCAACCCCAAGCCCTAGGATTCGACCGATTTCTAAACCGGTCTGTGCTTTGCGAAAAACATACGGAGTAAGTCGTGCTGAGCGCAGAACTTCTTGAACATCTGAACATGTAATTCTAATATCCTCTTGATTGGAACTGCGGAACCTTGCTAAGCCGTAAGCATCCGTAAGAATGCTGTTTGCTTTTCTTCCTTCAATAACATATTCGCTGATTAACTCGGGGACATTGTCTTCTAAGGCAACATCCAGTTTAAGGGCGGCTTGTCGGATAATATGTTGAATGTCTCTCGGTTCGAGAGGAACGAAAAAGACTTCCGAACAGCGGGAACGCAACGCGGGATTAAGCTCCATAGGGTCACGCGTGGTAGCTCCAATAAGGACAAAATCCGCAGGTGCCCCCTCATCAAAAATTTTCTTGATCCATTGAGGAACTTGAGGGTCACTCGGATCATAATAGGAAGAATCAAAGGTTACCCGCTTATCCTCCAGGACCTTAAGCAATTTATTTAAAAGCAAAGGGTCCATATCTCCAATTTCGTCAATAAACAGTATTCCTCCGTGGGCATCACTCACCAAGCCCATTTTAGGCTCTGGCACCCCGGTATCTGCTAGATCGCGCTTTGATCCTTGATAGATTGGATCGTGGACAGATCCCATTAGAGGGTTCGTTACATCTCTAGGGTCCCAGCGCAAGGTCGTCCCATCGACTTCAACAAATGGAGCCCCTTTAGCGAAAGGGGAATTCGAATGGCTCTTGACCGTCTCTAAGGCTACACGAGCGGCAGACGTCTTACCCACTCCTGGAGGACCGTAAATCAAAATATGCTGTGGGTAGGGCGTCGCCAGCTTGGCTAAAAGTGCTTGCACAGCACTTTCCTGCCCAATAATTTCTCCTACTGTCTGAGGCCGGAGCACTTCAGCCGCTGAACGGTTAAGGGAAACCGTATTCATTTTTTCGAGAATCGCCAGCTTTTTAAGAGTTTGGGCATTTTCAGGTCCGGCAGTTTCCTGAAGAACCTGGATTTTAATTTCTTTGACATAATCCTCATGTCGTTCCTGCATTTTCTCTGAAACAACCCGTTCCAATCGTTCTTCTATGGAACGACGGGCAATTAGTTCCGCAATCTGATCTTCGATTTCGTCTATGATTTCAGGTATCTCCTGTAGCATCGGAAGTTCCTGAACTGTCGGATCATCCATCACGATTTTTCGCAGCCCGGCGACACGTTCAGCAAGGCTTTCTGAACGCATCAACGTGAGTGCTTCTAGTTTACTGGCTTTAAGCACTAATTTGTCTGCTCCATAGAAGTTTGCAATCAAACTATAAAGAGCCTCGACTTCTTTGCCCCATTCCTCCTCATCAAGCAACCGATCTCCAGCATTTGTATGATTCAGCCATTTTGTCAAAATCCCTTTCATCAGGGGTCCCCTTTCACGAGATCAGTCTATAGTTAATAACCAGTGCTTTTCCAACAGAAAGAATACTACCAAGTCTAGTTTACTAGGCTCCTACTTGACAAGACTTATAGCGCCGATACATGTACCTGAAGTTTGACAGTGACGTCCGGATGAATCTTTACAGGGACTTCGTAGCTCCCTAAAGCTTTTATGGGTTCTTTTAGCTCAAGTTTCCGTTTGTCTACTTCAAAACCGTGTTGCTTTTTCAAGACTTCAGCGATTTCTTTACTGGTCACGGAGCCAAATAAGCGCCCACCTTCACCAGTCTTTGTTTTGACTTCAATCTGCAGAGCGTTTAGTTTATTTCCTAAAACGACTGCATCCTCTTTTCTTTAATTTTACGGCGGTCCTCTGCGGCTTTCTTATGTGAAATATCCTGCATATTTCCTGTCGTCGCTTCTATGGCTAGCTTTTTCGGGAAAAGAAAGTTTCGCGCGTAGCCGTCAGCCACTTCATAAACCTGTCCTTTTTTACCGGTTCCTTTGACATCTGCTTGTAGAATGACCTTCATGCAAATTCCCCCTTATGATTCCTCAGGTAAACGACGAAAATTAAAGACTAGATCAAAGAGTCCAAACAAGATGATACTTGAGATACTGAAGAAGAAGTAAATAAAACTGGATATAATTAATATCCATTTCAGAAAGCGCGGGATTCTAGGCGATTGAAGCAGATGCAAATACACGGCCATCCCAAGAACCAGAGCTAAAGCCCCATATATAACCATCAGATTAATTCCCAGCCCCCGCAAAACTGCCCAGGAAAATTGATCTCCTAACAGATAAAATGCCAGGCCGAGAACCGCACCCCAAACCGCATACCAAGGCAATCGCCAGCGGGCAAACGGTATTCGGCCATCGGGTCTTAACCACCGCCTCAAAAAATAAAAGACAAACGAATACTCAATTAAAGCACCCAACACTACAAAGCTTGGCAGAATCATAACATAATACTGAATTAACTGCTGCATCAACTGACGCAACTGAGGCTCAGAAATTCCTTGTTGTTGCATTGCTGTCAGCAATCCTGAAGCTTCATATTGCTGAATGACCGAATTAATGATTTCAGTCACAGATTTCGCATCGATTCCTTGCGCAACGATAGAGAGAGTTGGTATTATGCTTAAAATCGCTGCCAGAGCAGCGCTCCAGAAAAAAGCCACTCGAATAGGCCATTGCCTCTGCCAGCCAAAAACCCCAAGCAACCCTGCCCACGGCACAAAACTCAGTTGATTAAGCGCCGTTGTTCCAAAGCCGATCAATGGGGCTGCATAGCCTATTAACAAAACAGCTGAGGCAACCAGCAACCCTCTGCGCAGACCCACCAAAAAGACAGCAAACAACATAAGGACGGTCCAAAAAAATCCCCATGTTCCCCATGCAACTCCCAACCAAGGGAAGGTCAAGAGGATAGCCCCGACGACATAGCTGATAGCCACTTCATCACGTAAAAACATGTTCTCTGATTCTCCTATTAACTTAGTCCTCAGGGGCAAGATAACTTAAGAGTAAGCTGAAATCTCCCCACTGCTTTTCAAGATTCATTTCATCTGTATTTTTTAAGCCTTCAAGGCGTTGTAACAGCACACGGTCAAGCCTAGAAAAATCAAAACCTAATCGTCTCGCCATTAAATAGCTCATCCCCACCAGATCCGCCAATCCTTGAAGCATCTCAGTCTCTGATCCGCTCAGCGTCCCATGTTGAATCAACCACTGGGCCTGAATCAAATTGACTTTTAGTTCATCAATAGCCCTTAAGCCTTTTACAACATCAACCTCAATATTTTCCAGGGCCGCTCCCTCCTCAACTGGATTTCTCCAAACTACAATTCGTGATAACCCTGTAAATTTCCTGCACTGCTTGTGTATGAAAATACTCCCAAGGAAGACGATAAAATCAAAAAGGGAGCTCTCGCTCCCTTTTTCTACTCTACACTATACGGTAACAAGGCAATACTACGAGCACGTTTAATGGCCAAGGTTACTTGGCGCTGATGCATAGCGCAGTTCCCGGAGATTCTTCGAGGTAATATTTTACCGCGTTCCGTAATGTACTTGCGTACTTTATGCGTTTCCTTATAATCCATGGATTCAACTTTATCCACACAAAAGCTGCACACCCGTTTTCTAGGGCGACGTCCACGTTCACGTTTCATACTAGGCTCCCCTCCTTATTTAGAATGGGATGTCATCATCCAGATTTACTTCATGTCCAAACGAACGATTTCCGCTCGGAGCGCCCATTTCCTGTCCTCCACTGTCCTTCGGACTCAGCAGGTGAACATTGTCTCCGATAACTTCGGTAACCCAACGTTTTTGCCCATCTTGAGCCGTATAGGATCGGACTTGGATCCGGCCATCTAGAGCAGCCATTTTTCCCTTCGCTAAATAATTTGCCGTAAATTCAGCGAGTTGTCGATAAACAACACAAGGTATAAAGTCTGTCTCTCGTTCTCCCTGAGCGTTTTTATAATTGCGATCAATCGCCAAGGTAAAATTCGTTACAGCCACCCCAGTCGGGGTGTAACGCAACTCGGGGTCTTTAGTTAAACGGCCAATCAAAACGACGCGATTCAACATCTATGCCCCACCGCCCTTTTAGTCATCTTTTCTAACGGTTAAAAAACGAATGACATCGTCGGAAATTTTCATAACACGTTCAATTTCCTGGGATGTTTTTCCTTCGGCATCAAAGTTCATAAGGATGTATTGGCCTTCCTTGTAATCTTTGATTTCATAAGCCAATCGACGCTTACCCCACTTTTCTACCGTGACGTTTTGGCCGCCATTGCTGGCAGCGACTCCGCTGAAACGATCGACGAGTGCAGTCGTTGCCTCTTCATCCATATCTGGCCGAATGATATAAAGTATTTCGTACGCTTTCATATTTGCACCTCCCCTCGGACTAAACGGCCCCGTTAAAACGGAGCAGGGATATTTTGACTACCAAGCTAAAAGTATACCATTTTGTCCTCTGAAAAGCAACTATACTTTCAATATTTACTAATTGTAAAATACTGTATCACGAATAACTCCCAAATCTCTAAATACTTACCCTTAAACATTAAACCGGAAATGAACAATATCCCCATTGCGCATAATATAATCTTTCCCTTCTAAACGCACTAAGCCCTTATCCCGAGCACCGTTTAAACCGTTATTATCTACAAAATCATGATAGGAGACCACTTCTGCGCGAATAAAACCTCGTTCAAAGTCCGTGTGAATCACACCTGCCGCCTGAGGCGCCTTTGTTCCTTGATAAATTGTCCACGCCTTCACTTCTAACGGACCCGCAGTAAAAAACGTCATAAGTCCAAGGAGATGAAACGAAACTCGAATCAGTTGGTCCAGCCCTGATTCACTTAACCCTAAATCCTGCAAGAAAACTTCTTTTTCGTCTGCCTCAAGCTCAGCAATCTCGGCCTCAATCTGTGCACAGACAACGACAACCTCTGCTCCTTCTTGGGCAGCGATCTCCTTCACCTGTTGAACGAACGGATTGTCGGATGCCGTGGCTAAGCCGTCTTCACGAACGTTGGCAACATAAAGTACTGGCTTTAGCGTTAAGAGAGAAAAACCTTTAAGTACTTCCTGCTCCTCTTCTGTGAAGGTCAGTGTACGTGCTCCTTTGCCTTGGTTAAACACATTCTTCAAGCGTTCCAGAAGCTCAACTTCCACGCGTGCCTTTTTATCTCCCATTTTTAAAAGTTTGGAGGAACGCTCTGAACGTCTCTCAATGCTTTCCATATCCGCCAGGATCAGTTCTAGGTCAATTGTTTCAATGTCTCGCTTCGGATCGACAGACCCTTCAACATGGATCACATTCGGATCCTCGAAGCAGCGCACAACGTGTACGATAGCATCCACTTCACGAATGTGGGACAAAAATTTATTTCCTAACCCCTCACCTTTGCTGGCACCTTTGACTAGGCCAGCAATATCTACAAACTCCACTGTTGCGGGTACTATCTTTTTGGGATGAACCATATCGGACAGTTTCTGCAGTCTGAAATCCGGAACTTCTACCATACCCACATTTGGGTCAATCGTGCAAAAAGGGTAATTGGCTGCTTCTGCACCTGCCTGAGTAATTGCGTTAAATAAGGTCGATTTGCCAACATTCGGCAAACCGACAATCCCTGCATGTAATGTCATCATTGACCTCCTCTTTATGGGTACCTACTGGCTTTCTTCAGCCCGCTGAAGAATCTCCTTAATATTGCGTTCAAGCTTGATACGAGGAATCCACGCTTGATGTTGACATCCTAAACACTGAATTCTAAAATCCATGCCTGTCCGCATGATTTTCCAATCAAAACTTCCGCATGGATGAGGCTTTCGCAGTCGTACGATATCACCTACGTTTAATTGAATCATGTATCACTCCCCCTAAATCGAGGTTCTATATCTCGCGATCCTCTATCACGTCTTAATCGGAGCTCCTGACGAGTCCTGTTCTTCGTTAGCAGAACTACTCATAGGATCGGAAATAATAATACTTTGGAATTGTGGGGTTCGAATTCCTTCTTTTAAAAATGCACTATGAATTTTGCGGCGTAACTCTCGCTCTAAGCCCCATTGTTCATCAGGCTTGGTAAAGGCAATCACCCGCAAAACAACATTTCGTTCTCCGAATTGAGTTACCCCCTGAACAGTGGGGGCTTCCAGAATCTTCTCTCGAAACTCGGCGCTAACCTCCTCACACACTGCACGCAACACGTCCATAGCACGCTCCAGGTCTTCGTCATAAGGCAGTTGAATTTCAACCTTGGCGAGCATCTTGCCACGGCTAAAATTAGTGACTGCTGTTATACTCCCGTTGGGAATGATATGCAACTCCCCGCCCCAGGCTCTTATTCGTGTCGTTCGAATCCCAGTCTCTTCGACTGTACCCACGAACTCTCCAATCTTCACATAATCGCCGACAGCGAACTGGTTCTCAAATAGAATAAAGAAACCACCAATCATATCTTTGACAAGGCTTTGGGCTCCAAAACCTAAGGCTACTCCTAAAACACTTGCTGAAGCTAACAAGGCGCCCGTGTCAAAATTAAAGAGACGCTTAAGGATTTGCAATACGACCGAGAACGTAATGAGATAAAAGGACATGCTGCGCAGAAGGGAAAACAAAGTATTTGCTTTTCGCTCATCAATGAGTTGCTTCCCTTTGCGCTCCACTAACATCCGACGCAAAAGGTAAATCAACAAGCTATAGGCCACTCTAGCCAGAATCAGAAGCACGACAATGTAAAGCAAGGTATTTAGGGCAAAGGATTCCAAATCCTGCCAACTAAATTCGGTGATGTTCTTTGGAAGCCACGAGATAGTCATTGTTCAATCGTCCTTCTCTTTATACAGAAGTTGTTAAGAATGCATGATATCCTCGCATTAACATGACAAAATCAGCAACTGAAGAAATCTCCCAGGGGGCATGCATGCTCAAGATTCCAACTCCACAATCCAACACCTCCATACCGTAGACAGCCATAAACTGAGCAATTGTCCCGCCACCCCCTTGGTCCACTTTTCCTAATTCAGCAGTTTGCCAGGAGATCTTTCTCTGGTCAAAACTTCGGCGTATTTCAGATACAAATTCCGGGTTTGCATCATTCGATTCTGCTTTGCCTCTGGCACCGGTGTATTTGCAAATCACAACCCCTCGCCCTAAAAAAGCAGAATTTCGTTTGTCCATAACTTCCGCATAGTTTGGATCATACCCAGGGGCGACATCCGCGGAAAGAGCCTTACTATTGGCCAAGGATCTTCGAACCAAAAGCCCGTTATAGGCCCCAGTTTGCAACGTGAGAAGTTCGGCGATAAAATTCTCCAAATAGCGTGCTTTCATACCGGTATTAGAGTCACTGCCAATCTCTTCTTTATCGGCAAATAGAACAACTGTTGTCCATTCCGGGGATTCGATCTCTTCGATCGCTTTCCACGCAGCAAAGGAGCAGATTCGGTCATCTTGACCATATCCTGCAATAAAACTTTTATCTAAGCCCGCGAAGCGAGCTTTCCCTGCCGGTACGATCTCCAATTCGGCGCTTACGAAATCTTCTTCTTCTACTCCATATTTGTCCTTGAGAATATGAAGAATCGCAGTTTTTACACGCTCTTCTCCTTCTTCACCAGCAGGGTTATGACCTAACAATAAGTTTAATCCTTCACCGGTGATAGCCTCACGCAATTTCTTTTCATATTGATCCTTAGCCAGATGGGGCAGGAGATCATTGATCGTAAAAATAGGTTCTTGTTCATCTTCTCCTATGACAATCTCGATCTTCTCCCCATTGCCTAAAAAGACTACACCGTGTAAGGCGAGAGGCAGTGCTGTCCATTGATATTTTTTAATCCCACCATAATAATGAGTTTTAAAAAAGGCCAGCCCTTCTTCTTCGTAAATAGGACGCTGCTTGACATCGAGCCGAGGTACATCAATATGGGCTGCAATCAACCGGAAACCCTCATGTAGTGGGCGTTTGCCGGCAATCGCCAGAAGGCCCGCCTTGCTCCGAACTGCCAAGCGAATTTTTTGGCCGCTGGAAAATGATCCAGCTTCAGAAAGCGGAATAAATCCTGCCTTCTCCGCCCATTGTTCTAAGATTCTCCAGGACTCTCTTTCTGTTTTTCCCTCGCTAAGAAAGGCTAAGTAATCCAGTAGTGATTGATGTTCTTTATCCGACAAGGATAGACCATCCCAGGCTATCTTTTTCGTTTGTTTACTCACAGCAAAATCTCCTTTTTCCTTTCTGAAACTATGACCCCTCCAAAATATATCCTAAGTTTTCTTCTTCTTACATCGATTTATGTATTAAAACCAAGTCCCCTTATCTTTTATTAGAGGGTCGAGGAGTTTCTGACTAATTTGAGCAGAAAAGATCTGATCCATAGCATTAAAAATTTTTAACAGATACGGAAATGCTGCTGAATTCTGCAGAAGAGTGGTAAAACTGCTGCTCATCCCCAAAGACGAGAGCGGGGAAACTAATCCTGCTAAAACCGCTAAGCCAATTAGTGCACTTACACCCCCGAAAAATAGACCTCCCCCACGGTTAATAGACCCGCCCCAGCTGCCAAAAGGCCGCAGCAACAGAGACATAATAAATTGGATCAATACTACGACACTATAAAAAACAAAACCAAAAGCAACAAGACTAAGAATACGTTCGGTTAATCCCCCGGCTAAACGATGGGTTAATTGTTCAATACTTTGGGTTAATTGTGTGCCTGTGATATTTAGTGAAGAAAAAACACTTCTCCATTCTTCTGGTAAGGCACCAAGAATGTTTCCTAAAACTTGTTGTTGTAAGGTCGAGGCCTTAGATTGGACTAAGGGAAGGATGGTTTTATAAACAATAGGTTCTAGCCATTGCTGAAGCGGGAAATACTGTTCAATCCAATGAAGTGCAGCTAAATATTCCCAAGACGCAATCAAGAAGCCCACCAAATTACTTAAGAAACTCACAACACTGGTCAGGAGCCCCTTGCGATACCCATTTAAAGCTCCAAATAAAATAAACCCCAATATGAGCACATCTATTAGATTCATACAGTCCCCCCTTTCTTAATAAAATTTAATTCACTTGAATTGAATGTTATTCGATTTCTATATCAAGAAATCCTCCTGTACCCAATATCGAAGATCCTTATAAGTAAAGAAAACTCGGCTTGTGCCGAGCTTGCGAGAGTAGAAGCCGTTAGTTGCACTTATGCTGTAGAAAGTATTAAGGAAGTTATACTTTCTGACAGTACTAAAAAGACAGCTTCTCGCTGCCTTGTCTCTCTCGAAAATGGCGGGGATGCGTGCGAATCGACACACCTCGGAACGTTCTGCGTCCCGACACGCGGATTTGAAGTCCGGGAGCAGCACCAGCCACCACCCATCCCCATTCTATCGTCAGATATTTTAACACATTCTCACTAAATATGGAAGTAAATCTTCGTTTTCAATCCTATTGCCATCGAATTATCTCTAATATACTGCAGGGTATATAATTATCGTTACATGTACATACTAACATTAATAATTCTATATTCCAAATCTTATTTTAAAAAACTTAAACAGAAAGGAGTAGAGCATGGATCATTCTAAGATATTATTCTCCAATTTGACCAACGATCAGATCCGAGACTTAACAGAATTGGAAAATAAATTCAACTCTTCAACTTTAAATGGACAGGAAACTATCCTAATTGCCTATGAGAGCCCTAAAAAATAATTATTCTTTTTAAACTTATTAAAATATGGACGAGTAAAAGTGGGAAGTAAGAGGACCATTCCTCTGCTTCCCACTTTATCTTTAGCGGATGTTATACCCTTTTTCCTCTAGTGAGACTTTAACCTCATCTAATTGGTCCCCTTGAAGGCGAGCCAAGAGCTGTACCTTATTTTCTCGCAAATGATAAAAGGCAAAACTTGTAACATTGGTATCATAGGTCTTAAACGTTGTAGCAATATCCAGCAAGATACCTTTCTCGTCTTTTCTTTCTATCACGACACGTTTGCCAGGGCTGCGAGACCCCATAATATCCAGGAACGCATCCAAAATATCATAACCCGTAATAATACCTACAAGTTTATTATCTTCAAGGACAGGTAAGCCACCAATTTTATGCTCCCGCATTAACAATGCTGCATCTTCAATTCCCATATCTGGATGGCAAGTGATAACTTTTTTAATGGCAACTTCACGAATCGGGGTTTTGGCAACAAGATAATTGAGCTCGAAAATACTCAAGGTTGTTGCTGGGGATGGTGAAACTTCTCGAAGATCCCCATCTGTCACAAACCCTACCAGCTTTCCCTTCTCCAAAACCGGCAGCCTATCAATTTTTTTCTCACGCATTAAGGCCATCGCATCCGCAATGGATTCCTCCGGAGACACTGTGAAAACTTGGGTTGTCATAAATTGGCGAACATACATTTTTCTTTACCCCTTTCTACTTAAACATTCTATAAAGTAAAAACTTTGGTTCGCTCCTGAATAGCTATTCGCCACCTACAAGTTCTACTTCCAGTCTAGTATAAGGAATATGCATTTACCCTCCTAAGTAGGCCTTACGAATTTCTTCGCTGGCTGCTAACTCCTTCGCATCTCCTGAAAGAACAATCTTGCCTGTCTCAAGAACATAAGCCCGATTGGCTACAGAAAGAGCCATGTGAGCATTTTGTTCTACAAGCAAAATCGTGGTCCCGCTTGCATTAATTTCTTTAATAATTGAAAAGATCTGCTTAACCAAAATCGGTGCTAAACCCATTGACGGCTCGTCAAGCAAGAGAAGTTGGGGTTTGGACATCAGTGCTCGTCCCATGGCTAACATTTGTTGTTCTCCACCCGACAGAGTTCCCGAAAGTTGACTGCTTCGCTCCTTAAGCCGCGGGAACAATTGATACACACGTTCAAGGTCTTGTTTTACGCCCGCTTTGTCCTTACGTAAATACGCCCCCATTTCTAAATTTTCAATGACGGTCATATTAGCGAAAACGTGTCTTCCTTCCGGAACTTGGGAAATCCCTTTGGCCACAATCGTTTGCGGAGCGACTACCGCCAAGTTCTCCCCATTAAACGTCATTTTTCCTGATTTCGGCCGGAGTAACCCGGAGATCGTTTTGAGGCTTGTGCTTTTCCCTGCGCCATTTGAACCAATAAGTGTGACTATTTCCCCTTGATCAACGCGGAAGGAGATCCCTTTGAGGGCATGAATGGCACCGTAGTAAACATTGATATCTTCTAGTACCAGCATCAGACAACCTCCTCCCCTAAATAAGCCTCGATAACTTTAGGATTCTGTTTGATTTCATCCGGAACACCATGTGCAATAATCATACCATAATCTAAGACATAAATACGCTCACAAACTCCCATAACCAAAGACATATCGTGTTCAATAAGAAGAATCGTCAGTTTGAATTTATCTCTTATCCAGCGGATAAGATTCATGAGTTCTTGAGTTTCTTGTGGATTCATTCCTGCAGCAGGCTCGTCGAGCAGTAAGAGCTTGGGTTCCGTGGCTAAAGCCCGGGCGATCTCTAAACGACGCTGTTCACCATAAGGCAAATTCTTTGCAATTTCGTTTGCTTTATCTTCAAGGTGAAATATTTTAAGCAGTTCCATAGCATTACGCTGCATAGTCTGTTCCCCTGAATAAAATCCAGGTAAGCGAAACAAGGCACTCACTGTTGCGTAAGCTGTGCGTTGATGATATGCAATTTTTACATTATCAATAACACTTAAGTCGCTGAATAGACGGATGTTTTGAAAGGTTCGAGCCATCCCTCGCGACGTCACTTGATAGGGCTTGAGACCACAAATACTTTTGCCCTGAAACGTTATATCACCTTCCGTTTTATCATAAACCCCGGTGAGAAGATTAAATACCGTTGTTTTTCCTGCACCATTTGGTCCAATGAGGCCAATTAGCTCTCCCTCGTTGATCTGAATATTTAATTCGGAAACTGCCTTTAATCCGCCAAATGATTTTGAGAGATTCTCAATATTTAGAAGAGGCATTTTTATCACCCTTCTTTCCCAGGAAGCTTAGGCTGAATTCCTTTGTTCCCAATAGTCCTGTCGGTCTGAAAATCATCATGATGATTAATAATACTGCGGTAATTACAAGCCGCCATTCAGGGACACCTGCCAGAAGGGCTGAAACTAAGGTCATAACGATGGCTCCTGCGATACCACCTGTGATACTTCCCAATCCACCTAATACTACCATAACCAGAATATCAAAGGACTTTAAAAAAGAAAACGTCATTGGTTGAATAATGTACATATAATTGGCGTAAATTCCGCCGGCTAGCCCTGCGAAAAAAGCTCCCATAGTAAAGGCCATAACCTTATATTTTGTCGTGTTGACACCCATCGATTCTGCTGCAATCTCATTTTCACGAACTGAGATACATGCTCGACCATGGGTGGAATTGACAAAGTTCTTCATTAAAATAACACTTACGACCATTAATCCAAAGGCCCATGTCCAGGTGATTTTACTTGGAAGGGTGAAACCAGCAGCTCCCCCACATATTCTGTGTTTAAGAAAACAATTCGTACAATCTCACCAAAGCCCAATGTAGCGATGGCTAAATAATCCCCATTAAGGCGGAGCGTTGGTAATCCCACCAAAATACCGGCCACTGCCGCTGCAGCCGCCCCCGCCAAAAGCCCCAAGATCAAGGGACCATGGTGAATAGCGGTAACAATTGCTGAAATATAGGCACCCATCGCCATAAAGCCCGCGTGACCAATTGAAAATTGTCCTGTGAACCCATTAATTAGATTTAAACTCGTTGATAGGATGATGTAAATACAAATGAGGATTAATGTCAACTTATAGAAAGGAGGCAGTATATCAACCACGATCAGCCCCTGAATGATACTATAGATAAGACCAATCGCCACAAGCGCCACTATATTTTTGCGGTTGAACCAGTTGCTCATTTATTCTCACCTACACTTTCTCACGTACATTTTTACCAAATAGCCCGCTTGGTTTAATAATGAGTACAAGAATCAAGATGAGAAAGGCAACAGCATCCCGCCATGTTGAAGCTCCAAAGCCACTCACGATCGATTCGACCAAACCTAACATTAAACCGCCGACCATTGCTCCCGGAATAATTCCGATTCCACCTAAAACCGCAGCTACGAAAGCTTTTAATCCAGGGATAATACCCATAAGCGGATCAATGGTATTAAAATATACGCCCATCAGGACACCTGCTGCTGCAGCTAATGCAGAACCGATTGCAAAGGTGAAAGAGATAATGTTATTTGTATTAATGCCCATTAATAAAGCAGCATCTTTATCAAAGGAAACTGCCCGCATTGCTTTTCCCATTTTTGTATATTGAACAACAAAATGAAGAAGGGCCATGAGGACTACAGAGGTAATGATCATAACAATATCCCCGTATTTGAACACAACTCCGCCCACCGAATAGATCGTTTCCGGGAAAACTGGAGGATACGTCCGAACTTGTGCTGTAACAACCAACATTCCCCCATATTCCAAAAATAACGAAACACCGATTGCAGTAATCAAGGCTGCAATTCGCGTCGCATTGCGCAAAGGTTTATAGGCAATTCTCTCAATAACTACACCCAAAATTGCACAGGATATCATTGCAAACAGAAGGGCCGGTAAGAACGATAAGTGCAAGACCGTGGTAGCGTACCAACCTGAATAGGCTCCTACCATCATGACGTCACCATGGGCGAAATTAATCAGTTTAACAATACCATAAACCATAGTATAACCCAAGGCAATAAGCGCGTAGATGCTTCCTAAGGATAGTCCGTTTACAATTTGTTGAAATATTTGTAGTGTTACACTACTTCCCATATACTCACTCCCTTTTATGCATAACCTTTCCAATTAGAAGAGAGAGGGTGAATCTGTTCCCTCCCTCTCTACTTATGGGATGGTCTTAACCATTTTTGGTAGCTTTGCTACTCATATCGTCTCTTAGGGAGCAACACGTGTCAAGAAAACGGATTTTCCATCTTTGTTTTCTTTGATAACGGCACTCTTCATTGGATTATGAGTTTTTGGATCGACGGTAATATCACCACCGACGCCCTTAAATCCTTTCATGTTCTCCAAAGCGGTACGAATTTTTTCAGCGTCTGTGCTTTTTGCATCTTCGATTGCTTTAATAAGCAGGTTAGCTGCGTCATACCCTAAAGCAGCCATAGCATTAGGTTCACTGTTGAATTTCGCTTTATAATCTTTAACAAACGTAGCCATTCCAGGATCGTCGGTAGCTACATGGTCAACATAGAAGGTATTGTTCAAAGCGTCATTGCCGCCAATATTAAAGAGTTGGGGGTCATCCCAGCCATCTCCACCCATGAATGGCATTTTCATACCTAATTCACGTGCCTGCTTTACGATTAAACCAACTTCTTGATAGTAGCCTGGCAACCATACCATATCAGGGTTTTCACCTTTAATACGGGTTAAGATCGGGCGGAAATCTTTATCACTTCCCGCAACATATTGCTCAGTACCAACAATTTGTCCATTCCCTTTTTTGAAGTTCGTCACAAATGCGTCGGCTAAGCCTTTGGAATAATCACTTTTTTGGTCAATAATTACGGCAGCTGATTTAGCTTTTAAATTGTTAATAGCAAAATTTGCTGCAACTTGGCCTTGAAACGGGTCTATGAAACAAGCTCGGAAAATCCATGGACGAACCTCATTGGTCGCCGGATCAACTGTTAGTTTGGCGTTAGTCCCACTCGGTGAGATCATCGGGATCTTGTTATCTGTGACAACAGGAACGGCCGCCAGTGTTACTGAGCTTGTCATTGATCCTATGACGGCAACAACTTTATCTTGAGTAACGAGCTTTGTAACTGCAGACGTTGATTCTCCAGCATCCGATTTATTATCTGCTGCAACTAAGGTTAGTTGTCTGCCTAAAACTCCACCCTTAGCATTTTGCTGTTCGAACGCTAAATTAATGGCATTCTGAGCTGCTTGACCAAACATGGCCGTCCCGCCACTCAGCTCTAAATTACCGCCCACCTTAATAGGTGCATTAGAATCACCCGATCCGCTTGAGGCCGTTTTCTGAGCTGTACCGCAGCCAGCAACCAGCGATAAGCTTAATAACGCCACTAGTCCCATTGAAAATACCTTGTGAAACTTTTTCACTTTCTCTCCTCCTTAATTTTTAAATTATAAGTATTGTGTACTTTTTAGCGAATTGGTCGCACCCCCCAATCTTTTATTAAAAGCCCCAGTCCAAGACTTAAACCTTAGTGACTGGGGCTTCTCCGCCTTATATAATTTGATAACTTGTTAAAAGTTAGCTAAACTCTGTATGCTCATTTTAGCTTTTGTATAAGATTAAGTCAAGACCTAATCTGTTATATGGCATATTTCGTTTATTGAATATTTCAAATTATGGATTAACGTGTGTTAACAAGGTCTTTTTCCCGTCAACCATTTTAATGATGACTGCACTCTTTACAGGATTATGGGTTTTAGGATCTACTGTAATAACCCCTGTGACACCGTTGAAATCTTTCGTGTTCTCTAAAGCTTGTCTAATCTTTTCTGCGTCTGTACTTCCTGCAGTTTTAATGGCTGAAATCAACATTTCAGCTGCGTCATACCCTAAAGCAGCCAAGGCGTCGGGCTCTGCATTGTATTTAGCTTTATATGCCTCAACAAAAGGTTTCGTAGCAGGATCATCCGCCCACATATGATTTACGAAATAGGTATCATTAAGATTTGCAGCTCCAGCTAATTCAGGCAATTTTGCGGAATCCCAGCCATCTCCGCCAACAAACGGTACCGTGATTCCAAGTTCACGTCCTTGCTTGACAATTAAGCCTACTTCATTGTAATAGCCTGGAACAAAGACAACCTGTGGATTGCTTGCTTTGATTCTTGTCAACGTTGATTTGAAATCCTTATCACCGCCAACGTAATTTTCAGTATCAGTGATAGTACCGCCGCCATCTTTAATATCTTTACTGAATTCGGCTGCTAAGCCTTTCGAATAATCGTCTTTTTGATCGATGAATACAGCTGCATTTTTCACTTTAAGGGTATTCATAACAAAGTTAGCAGCTACTTTCCCTTGGAAAGGATCTAAAAAGCAACTTCTAAATACCCATGAATTTAAGGATCCATCTTTATTAACTGTAACTTCTGCATTGGTTGCCGTCGGCGTAATAAGAGGAATTTTATTATCCATCGCGACAGGAACTGCTGCTTTAGTGTTTGAACTTGTTACTGCTCCAAGTACTGCAACGACTTTATCTTGGGTAATAAGTTTAGTTATTGCTGATGTTGACTCGCCAGCCTCGGATTTATTGTCAGCGGTAACAAATTGAAGCTGTTTGCCAAGAACGCCGCCTTTTTTATTTTGATCATCAAAGGCCAAATTAACTGAGTTCAAAACAGACTGCCCATAGGTTGCTACTCCACCCGATAATTCAAGGTCGCCGCCGATTTTAATGTCCCCAGCATCTTTCGCAGCCCCTGCGCTGCCGCAGCCAGAGACCATACCTAACATGATCACTGCTATACCTAGTAGTACTTTAGCTTTTTTCACTCTTATTCCTCCAATTATTTCTCTAGTTTTCTAAATTAGGCTTAAATGTAGTTCTTCATTAAACTTATGTTGCAGATCCCAGATTCCAAATTTCACATTTAGATCCCTGTATCACTCCTCTGACTAAAAATTATTGCCTGACCTGGAGAGAAAAACCTGGCAGTAATGCCAGGATAGCTCCCGCACAACAGTTATACTACAGATATCAAAAATAAATAAGTAATTGTACTAGGTTATTTTATATCTGTTACACCATTGTGTCAATTATGAAATTCTGTGTCATCACAACATTAATACAGTTTTCTTTTGTCACCGATACGTTTAGTGACCTTCCGATAATCAAAATATTCCAGGAGAGGTACGGCATATTTTCTTGATGTTCCCCATATTTCGCGGGCTTCCGCGACTCCAATTTCTCCATGGGATTTTAGAAAATTTGTTAAATTTTCTTCTGCTTCCTCTATATCCCTTTGCCGATAATAGAAATATTCAATATGAGTCCATTCTCCTGTATCACATAAGTATTGTGCATAATCAGGCACCTCATTTTTAGGAATTCCAAAGGTTTCCGCAGTGCTAACAAGATCGGGGGGCATGAGTTTTACTGTTTCCCATTTTTTCCTTAAATCATCCAGCCGTTTCGATAATTTAAGAGGCATATCTGTCTTTTGATTTGTTTGGACTTTACTGCCGCACAATCGATAATAACTTTTTATAGCTCCTTGTTCGAGGACAGTTTGCCAACGATGGTTTGTCCATTGTATACCAAGGCGAGTTTTTAGTTCTTCTCTGCTTAAACCTAGACGTAACGGGTTTTGCTTTTCATAATCATTTACAACTTCGACTAATTTGGCGCGCCACTTCTCCGCAGCTTCTCTGCTCCAGTAAAGCTTTACGTCATCGTCCATCATAATTTCTAATCTTTGTTGTTCTTCTAAAGAGTTTAGCCTTCCTTCCAATTCATCCCTGCTAATTTGTAAGCGCTTAACCAGATCTGCGGCATTACTCGGTTCACTTATTTCTTTTTCTAACAAATCAAGAGGATCACCAAAATCTTTGATTTTCATCTGTTCTATTACACTTTGTTTAAATCGTTTCTGTTTAAGATCTGAGACTCCCAGGATTTTTCCTCCCCCTATCGTTTGTACAGGCGAGTAAAATCTCAAAACAAAGCGATCTCCGGACGCTGCTAATACAGGTTCTTCCAATAATATCTGGGCGAATCCTTCCTGCCCTGGAGCGAGCTCTTCCTGATCTAATAGATGCACCCTACCTAAAATCTCGGTCGTACCCAGATGAAAACGTACTCTTTGTCGTTGGGTAATGGGTTTCTCTGAAGTCACTAGATTAAGAAGAGAAAGATCAAGTATTTTGCCTACCCTAAATACCCCAGGCGAAGCAAGCACGGTACCGCGTTCAACTTCGGCAACCTCCACCCCTGCGAGATTAATTGCTGCCCTTTGGCCCGCGCCGGCAGACTTCACCTTTTGATTATGTACCTGTAACGATCGCACTTTTGTAAAAATCTGTCCAGGCTCAATGGCAAGCTCTTGACCAAGACTTACTGTCCCACTTTGCAGGGTTCCCGTCACCACTGTACCAAACCCTTGAATACTAAAAACTCTATCAATCGGCATACGTATTGGTCCGGTAGAGTTCTTACTTTCTACTTCTTTAAGCAAGAATTCAATTTCTTTACGTAAGCCCTCAATCCCATCTCCTTTAAGTGCGGAAACTCTACATATCGGTGCATTCTGAAACACTGTCTTTTTTAGCTTCTCGCGAACATCTTCTTCCATGAGTTCGAGCCATTCTTCATCTACTAGATCCGTCTTATTTAAAACGACGATCCCGCGTGGGATTCCGAGAAGGGTTAAAATCTCTAAGTGTTCTTGTGTTTGAGGCATAATTCCTTCGTCAGCCGCTATTACCAGCAGGACAACGTCCATTCCGCTTGCCCCAGCCATCATCTGGCGAATAAAACGTTCATGTCCTGGAACATCAACAATTCCTACTTCTCTTCCGTTGGGCAGAATCATATGAGCAAATCCCAGTTCTATAGAAATTCCCCGCTGCTTTTCTTCAATTAAACGATCCGTTTCTATGCCGGAAAGAGCTCGAATCAATTCAGTTTTACCATGATCAACATGTCCAGCAGTTCCAATTAAATAATGCCTGTCATCCATGATTAATTCCCCTTATTTTTATTTGGCTCAGTTCTTAGGCAAGTTTTTATCATCAGCTTGTAAAAAATCCCTTTCTTAAAAATTAAGACCCTTTTTATTCTCTAATCCTTTTATGGTCCTGATTCCATTCGAATCCCTAGTCAATTCAGTTTTCTGCGAGCCGTATCAAAATTATTCTCTTTAGGATTACCAGATCTCACCGCTGACAACCTAAACCCTTATGAACTTCGACAAATTCAGTTGTTTTCCTCTATCGCTTTTGCCAAAAGAATAGGATCATAGGTAAAAAGGCCAATCCCATATATCCAAACAACGGGTATATAAACTGGACTATCTGGGAAAATTTCACGCCTGCTATTGGCAGCAACAGGAGCAAGAGTATACACGTTGCTTTGTTGTAATTAAGTAAACCGGTCTCGACGACCCTACTGACTAAACTAAAGCCATTTCCTATCGCTGCTGTAATCATAGCCAACCAAAGTACAATCACGTAAAAAAATGCCGGCCAATCGCCTAATTTTCCAGCCACTGCGACCATTGGAATTTCTAACCCTAGTACTTCTGGAAATCTAAGCAAGGCTGCACCTATCACGAATGCAAAGACACCGAGAGCTGCTCCACCTAATACTGCCCCTAATCGTGCCCCTGCCCTTTGAACTTCCTTTCCCAGTGAAGCAAATACTACCATAGCCAATGTCAAGTTAAAGGATACATATAGTACTGCTGAAAAAGCCCAATTTTTTACGATTGGGTTGGCTAAAACCACGATACCTTCTCCATCTCCCGACTTTGCTATAAAGACTGCTAATGCAGCAATTCCGAGACAAAAGACAAACTTTATTGGAATCAGTACTGTGTTAATCCACAGTACCCCTTCACCACGAAACCACAGAGCCAGGGCAATCACCGTTCCGGTCAAAAATATACCGAACCACCTAGAAAAGCCAAAATATTCATAGAAGAGCGCTCCGCTTCCCGATATCATGGCCATCATTCCTACGAATAATAGTATGCTGACCAGTCCATCTGCCCATTTTCCCCATTTCGCACTGAGTAAACGTTCGAAAAACTCAGGATATGATGATACTCTCCATCGTTTTTGGAGATCTAACATGCTCCACCCCAAGAGAGAAAACAAAATCGTACTTACTAAAATCCCTGCTAACCCCCATTGTCCGAAGCGCGCGAAGAACTGTTGTATCTCCTGACCTGAAGCAAACCCAGCACCCATAACTGCACCCACATATGTTGCTGCAACTTGGAATGTTGTTTTCCATTTCATGTTTTTCCCTCCTCGCCATCATACTTATGGCTCGAAGAGATATCTAATGCATAAATAGGCTCTGCTTTGGAAAATATATAGATAAGTATAATGTTTGATACCCAAGAATCTTAGGGGGTAGCTCGTGAGTTTCTTTTCATTACTTCATGAACCACAAAAAATTAAAGCCCACGTTGACGACCATTCCGCTAAAGCGAAATTGGAAACGAGGCTTTCTGAGATCTTCAGCTCTGCGAAAACGCGACCAACAGTGATTCTTTGCATCGGAACAGATCGTTCTACTGGAGATGCGCTGGGACCGCTGATTGGAACTCAGCTTACACGTTTAAAACTCCCACAGCTCCATGTTTTTGGAACTCTTGATGATCCTGTTCACGCAACCAATTTAGTTGAAACTATTCGGATCATCGAAGAGACTTACAACAGTCCTTTTATTATTGCCGTAGATGCCTGCCTCGGGCGCATGGACTCTGTTGGCTGTATTACACTGGCAGATGGACCTTTAAAGCCTGGAGCAGGCGTCCATAAACAATTGCCCGAGGTCGGTGAGGCTCACATGACGGGTATAGTAAATGTTGGCGGTTTTATGGAATTTATGGTGCTGCAAAACACCCGTCTTAACCTGGTTTATAAAATGTCCGAAAATATTAGTTCTCTTATCACTCATTCTTACTTAAATATTTGTTATCACTAACGCTTATATCTTATGCCCCACCATTGCTTTTGTGATGACTTCTTTTTCTTCATTAGTTAACGAATACGTCGATTCTCCTCGATTTACGGGTTTGGCATATACCCTAGATTCTTCACGATTATGAATGGAATTTAATACAATCCCATCCCCGTCCTGATTTAATAATGCCATTGCAAAACTTAAATCGCTTCCGACGTTTTCAAACGCTTTATAGCGTACCATTTCAGCTCGATCAACGCTGTCTTTCAATTTTAATTCTATCGGTTCCAGTCTGGCATTACATTGTTCCAGTTTATTTTCTTGTTCTGCCACTCGATGGGTATACTCCTGGAGCATTTTTTCCATGTCACTCCCCGACATGAAGGTCTTCAAGGATAAATAGGCTGCTTCAAAACGTTTCATACGACGAAATAATAAAATAACTAAACTATATGCAATTATAATAAGTAAAGCTAATGCCCCAGCCATCCATTCAATCATCGGCATCAGACCTGTTAGTATTGTCAACGGTAAGTTCCTCCTTTGTATTTCCAACCTTACATACCTAAGTGAAGTTTCGTGAACAAAAGGGTTATCGGAATAGCCAAAAAAATTCCTGGTAATAGATTACCCACTTTTACTTCTTTTATTTCCAAGATATTTATTCCAATCCCAACAATCAGCAACCCGCCGGTAGCTCCCATTTCCCCGATTACCGGTCCAGATAATATTCCTTGAAGTAAGCCTGCTCCTAATGTTATTGCCCCCTGATACAAAAAGACCGGGGCCGCCGATGCTACCACACCTATTCCCATGGACGATGCAAATACAATGGCTGATATCCCATCTAACATCGATTTTGCAAAGAGTATATTGTGATTACCTTTTAACCCACTTTCCAGTGATCCCATAATTGCCATTGCGCCTACGCAATAAATCAAACTTGCTGTGACAAAAGCTTTTGTAAATCCCGTTTTTTCTCCATTCTTGGCAAACTTATTTTCAAGCCACTGACCAAATTCTTTTAGACGGAGTTCTATATCTATCCACTCTCCAATAATTCCACCTATTACCAAACTCGCTATTATGACAAGCGAATTCTTCGTTTGTAACGCCATACTACCACCAATGAGCAAGACGACTAGCCCTATCCCTTGTATTACCGTACTTTTCATCTTTTCCGGCAGCGCTTGTCCGAAGAGAAGCCCCGTGAACCCGCCTATCACAATAGCTATTGTATTTACTATCGTTCCTAGCACCCAATTAACCACCTTCCGAAATTGTATAGTCACGTTTACGCCGCATATCCTTTTGTTTGACCTTTCTACACATAAGAGCAGATTTTCTCACTTAAGCATTACATTTTTGGTTTTATATAGGCTAATAATTTGTCTTTTTCTGCTGCGAAAAGCTCGCGGAGCTTCGCACTTGATGCATCTAATTTTAAATTTAGCCAATTATAATTGCTTGCTTCATTGTTCCACGTGGAACATTATAACGCTTTTCTACATAAAACTGCATTAATGCTTAAAGGATATTTAACCTTTCTATATTTGCTCAAGACATCTGGCGTGCCTGCTCTGATGTTCCACGTGGAACATCAGGACCCACAATCACATTCACTATGAAAGTTCAGTGATATCAAGTAAGATAGCTACTCTTTCTCAATAGGGTCTACTTCAGACACCTATAGAGACGGCTTTATTGTTCCATGTGGAACATTTCTGTAATTTCAACTTCACGTTCTCTTATAGATTACATTAATAACAGATTCAGTATCGTATGCCTTTGTCCAGATGATTTACATCTCAGGTCATAAAAGAGGCAATAGTACCTGAAGCCAGTCCCAATGGATGCGCCCTAAGGTGCATACCTGCAGTCCGATTGGCAGCCATCAAAAGGTAACTCATGAACCAGTTAATTATACTCTCCATGGACTTCAGTCTATACTTTACAAGTTCCCACAAACTGATTAATACCATGTCGAATATCTTTAAATCTTAAACAAATGTTCCACGTGGAACATTTGTTTAATCAGCTACTCCATTTGAATGTTCCATATATCCAAAAGTCTATTAAGTTCATCTTCCGAAAAATATTGAATTTCTATTTTCCCCCGTTTAAAATTGCCCTTTAAATGAACCTTTGTTTGAAAACTAGCGCGCAATCGATCTTCAACATTGTGTAAAAGCGAGGGGGGTTCTGAAATTGGCTTCTCCTTAGGAGCTTGTCTAGTCAGTCGATTAATTAGTTCCTCAGTTTCACGTACGGTCAGCTGTTCCTTGGCAGCCTTTTCAGACACAATAACTTGTAAGGATGAGTCTCTGATTCCCAAAAGGACTTTAGCGTGACCGAGGGAAATCTTATCAGATTTCAGCATTTCAAGGATAACCTCTGGCAATTGGATGATACGCAAAAGATTTGCGATAGTCGCTCGGGCCTTGCCAACTCTTTGAGCAACTTGTTCTTGAGTCAGACCATATTCTTCTATGAGACGGAGATAAGCCATTCCTTCCTCAATAGGAGAGAGATTAGCCCGTTGAATGTTCTCGACAAGTGCTCTTTCAGCCATTTGTTGATCGTCACATATTTGTACAATGCATTCTATGTTCGTAAGGCCGGCAATCTTAGCAGCTCGTAAACGCCTTTCTCCGGCAATAACAGAGTAACGTTCACCAGTTGGTCGTACTAAGATAGGTTGAAGCAAACCATGCTCACG
This sequence comes from Desulfosporosinus paludis, assembly GCF_045689965.1. Classification (NCBI taxonomy): domain Bacteria; kingdom Bacillati; phylum Bacillota; class Clostridia; order Eubacteriales; family Desulfitobacteriaceae; genus Desulfosporosinus; species Desulfosporosinus paludis. Next base: position 2,990,582 of record NZ_CP144211.1, on the reverse strand, counting down.
AATCGAATCTGCCAACTCACTCAGGGCCTGGGGATTAAATTCTCGTCGAGGCTGCTCAGGGTTAGGTTCAATTTCAGAAATAGGAATTTCTTTAATCATAGAATTTCCACCCAATTCGTCAGATAACAGTGCCTGGAGTCCACGCCCTAATCCCTTTTTAGACACGCTCTAAAACCTCCTTTGCAAGCTCTCGATAAACTTCTGCGCCTCTAGAACGACTATCATAAACATTAATCGGCTTTCCATGGCTAGGTGCCTCACTTAAACGAACATTGCGAGAAATTATTGTTTGGAAGACTTTTTGAGGGAAATACTTTTTCACTTCATCAACAACTTGGATCGCTAGATTTGTTCGAGCGTCAAACATTGTTAATAAGGCACCCAGTATATTCAAGTTAGGATTAAGATGTTTTCGAACTCTTTCCAAAGTATTCATTAGAAGGGTAAGACCTTCTAATGCGTAGTACTCACATTGGATCGGAATCAAGACATCAGTGGCAGCTGTCAGAGCATTAAGAGTCAACAAACCAAGGGATGGAGGGCAATCAATGAAGATAAAATCGTAAAGATGCTTAACGTCTTCTAAAGCAAGTCTTAATTTCGTTTCTCTTGAGTCTTGAGATACAAGCTCAATTTCAGCTCCAGCCAAGAGTATTCGGGCAGGTATAACTTTCAGATTTTTTTGATCACTTTTCTGGATCACTTGTTCGATGGGAACATCATTGATCAACACATCATAAATACAACGTGTTAGCTTATGCTTTAAGACACCTATGCCACTCGTTGCATTTCCTTGAGGGTCTAAGTCAACAAGTAAAACTTTATTCCCTAGCTCGGCCAAGCAAGCACTTAGATTTATAGCTGTCGTGGTCTTAGCTACTCCACCTTTTTGATTAGCAATCGCGATCACTTTCGTCGCCAATAGCATACACTTCCTTTATAACGAACTACAACACTAATAATATTCAACATACTCTAAATACTATCAAACCCCTTCCAATAAAAAAAGCGTTTTAGAACGCTTTTTTCAGTGATTTCAAGAAATATTTATTTTTCAAGGATAAAGAAGTAATATTAAGGCCCAATGGCAACAATCTTTGGCATAGCTTTATAAACACTTTGTTTCAAAGGTTCTGTACTGACAACCTTGCCATCAACTTGAACAGTTCGTACAGACTTAACAAGATAGCCAGGTTGGCCTTGTTGTTTAACTACTGATGCACCATGTTTTAACGTTTGGTCGACAACATGCTGTTCTTCAGGTTGGATAACAGATTCTGTTGTGTTCGAAATTTGTACTTCCTGCCCAGGACTAACTTTTCCATACATCTCAATGGTCAACGTATTAGAACTGATCTTCGTGCGAATTAATAAATATGCGCCTGTATTATTTTGAAACTTTAAATCCAGATCAGGATAGGCAACTGTGGCATCTTGACCAAGGGGAACATAAGTTATTGCCAAATCGTGATTCGATCGTTGTACAACTGGAAGGTTTGCTAAAAGGCCGGTATTATAAAGTGTACTGGAGACCTGGCAAATACCCCCGGCTAATCCCGGAACAAATTTACCATCGACAATAATGTAGGCATCTTTATAGCCTCCTTCAACCGTTCTCTCGCCAACAATGTTGTTAAACGATAAAATGTCACCTGGCTTAATGACTGCCATATCAAGTGATTTAGCAGCAAGACGGACGTTTTCTGAACGTTCGGCTTGAGATGGATCAAAATGCGTTGTATAAGTCGCTAATAGTCCAGTGATCTTCTGACTTTCCAATTGTGCTGCTGTTACTTGAGGTAATTGGTCTTTAAAATTAACCTTGAGCTCTGAACTCGGATGAAAAATATCCAAAGCTTTGATTTGAGTTTTTAAAGCCTCTAAGTCATATACCAACCCATTATGTTCCCCCTTGATATTCATGGTATTTTGAGGGGTGATATCGAAGGAGGCATCAACAGCTGGTTTATTATAGCTTCCTAACCTGCTATTTAGACTATCCGTCATTTTTTGGTCATCCCATTTTGATGTAAAGTTAAAACTTACTCCTTTGGCAGCATTCATCTTTGAGGTAATCTTATGATAGAGAGAACCTTTACGACTAATATCATAAGCATCTTGCAAAGCCTGATCAGCAGAAACTGAAAGACCTAAGTCCTCTAATTTAATATCGGGAGTTTGTTGATCGGCATTCAATTTTAAAGTCTGACTCTTAATGCGTGTTATTTCTTGTTCTACAGCACTCTTTGCTTGTGTTTGAGTCATATTACTGACATTAACACCAGCAATCTTAACTCCCTCAACAATTGTGTGATGATCCCAAGTATAATAAAGTACCGGGATTCCAACTGAAAGCAAAATGAGTAAAACAATTCCAGAAAAAATAAAAAAAATCTTTTTTTTCTTTATGCGATTTTTCCCAGTCCGTCGGCTCTTGATAGGATCGTGATTGTGACCATACATTTCAGTAGCCGCAACTTCATCCTTACTATGCTTAACTCTCAGTTCATGTGGCTCGTCCAAATCGCACCTCCCTTAATTTTTAAATGCTGTCAGAGAATAAAGTTTCAATAAATACTTTCTACGGAATAAGCAACTAGGCGGCAGTCTAAACCAAATCTAACAAGTGCGAAGAGAGTCGCTTCGGGCATCAGCCAAGTTTTCCTTCGCTTATACGTCAATCAAATGTATAATTCGACGTAAATCTCATATTACCTTCAAATTAAGGATAAAAAGAGCTTTACTCCATTAAAGTAAAGCTCAGAATATTCATGAATCAAGGAGCTGATTTAGTAATTACAAAGGAATCATAAAATCGGGTGTTTAGCCGGAGTTCCAGCTTTACGAGGATAGTCTAGAGGTGTATCCTTGATTTTTTTAATAACAATAACTGCCCGATGTTCCGCACTTTCACCAAGGCTATAACTTTGAAGCTTATCAACGACGCCGCCTAACACTTTCAAGGCAGAGATAGATTCATCTAATTCTTCCTGAGCCTGTAAACCCTTGGGAGAAAGAAACAACCCCTTAACCTTTAGTATTGGAAGTGCAAACTCCAGAAGGACAGGCAGTCTTGCAACTGCTCTAGAGGTCACAGTGTCAAATTGACCTCGATAGCGATGATCTCGGCCAAAATCTTCAGCTCGAGCATGAATAGTTCTTGTACCTTTCAAATTTAGGCGAGAAATAACAATATCAATAAAGTCTAAACGTTTTTTTAGAGAATCTATCAGAGACACGTCCAATTCAGGCCTAAGAATTTTCAATGGAATCCCTGGAAAACCTGCTCCCGTTCCCAAATCTACAAATTTAGTTCCCTGAATATAGTTGGCAAGCATCATAGAGTCTATAAAATGTTTTAGTATAATTTCATAGGGGTCAGTAATTCTAGTAAGGTTCAATTTCTGATTCCAATCGAGCAACAAATCACCGAAGAGACATAGGCTTTGAACTTGCTGGTCTGACAACTCACTGCCTAAATGCAGCTTAGTTAAGTTCTGAATTTGAGAGGCATATTCTTGGAACATTACCTTTTTCCCCCTCGTTGCCGTTGCTCAAGGAAAACAAGCAGAACAGAAATATCAGCGGGGCTTACGCCAGTGATTCTAGAAGCCTGCCCTAGGCTATGAGGACGTACTTCGATAAGCCGTTGTCTCCCTTCAGTGGATAAACCCTTTAATTCACCATAGTCGAAATCCTTAGGCAAGACCCTATCTTCCATTTTGGCGAATTTCTCGATATCTTCCCACTGTTTTTCAATATAGCCGGCATATTTTGTTTCAATAACTGCTTCCTCTAAAACTTCTTTATCATAATTCTCTAGTTGTGGAAGAAGCTGAATCATATGATCTAAGGTGATTTCCGGTCTGCGTATCAAATCTCGAGCGCTTATCCCCCCACTAGTTGGAGTTGACTCCGCACTCTCCATTACAGTTCTTAAGGTATGATTGTTAGGGGAAAAGACAGTGGACTTCCAAATATTAATAATAGTTTCAAAGTTTTCCTTTTTTTTCTGAAAACGCTCCCAGCGCTTGTCATCGACTAAGCCTAGGAACCGTCCTTTTTCAGTTAATCTAAGATCAGCATTATCCTGTCTCAGAACTAAACGATATTCAGCACGAGATGTCAACAGGCGATATGGTTCTTTTACTCCTTTAGTAACTAAATCATCAACCATGACACCTAAATAACCATCAGAACGGCGAAGAACAAAAGGTTCTTTGCCTAAAGAACGCATTGCAGCATTAATACCAGCTATCAAACCTTGGGCAGCCGCTTCTTCATAGCCAGATGTCCCGTTTAATTGACCGGCAGTAAATAACCCCGGCATTTGTCGGACTTCTAGGCCCATCGTTAACTGGTGGGGGAAAACATAATCATATTCAATAGCATAACCAGGGCGAAGCATTTTAACATGCCTTAGTCCAGGTATACTTTGCAGAATCTGAACCTGAACCTCCTCCGGCATACTGGTCGACAAACCCGCAACATAAAGTTCATCAGTATTCCATCCTTCAGGTTCCAGGAAAATTTGGTGAGCTTCACGTTCTGCAAAACGAACAACCTTATCTTCAATGGAAGGGCAATAGCGTGGACCAATCCCCTCAATCTTTCCAGAGTAAAGAGGAGCGCGAAAGAGATTTTCACGAATAATTTCATGAGTTTCCTTTGATGTATAACCGAGCCAACAAGCAATTTGAAGTGATGGATCCTTGTGCCAGAAAATACTCTCTGTTGGCAAAAACGAAAAGGACCATAAAGAGTCATCACCAGGTTGGATACGAAACTGGGAATAATCAACAGAATGACGATGAATTCTTGGAGGAGTTCCAGTCTTAAATCTGCCCAATTCAATGCCATGTTCTTTAAGAGACTCTGAGAGGCTTAGTGCCGGCATCTGTCCATTCGGACCACCCTCATACATCGAATCACCAAGAATAATTCTTCCTCTGAGGTAAGTACCACTCGTCAAGACAATATTTGGAGACTCAAAACGTGCCCCAGTTCTTGTCACGACACCAGCAGCTTGATGCTTATCTACCACAATACGTTCAACTAACCCTTGGGCAACTGTAAGATTAGGTTGTTTTAATAAGACCGCTCGCATCTGATTCTGATAAGCTTGTTTATCGGATTGCACGCGTAAAGCATAAACGGCCGGACCTTTTCCGGTGTTTAACATCTTGACTTGTAAAGAAGTTTCGTCCGCATTGATACCCATTTGACCACCGAGTGCATCAATTTCACGAACCAAATGTCCCTTCGCAGGCCCTCCAATTGATGGATTGCAAGGCATATGGGCAATTGTATCTAAATTTAATGTTAGCAACAATGTTTCACGCCCCAAACGGGCAGCAGCAAGAGCCGCTTCACAACCAGCATGTCCTGCACCAACTACAATAACATCATAGTTTCCAGCAAAATATTCCAAGGCTGAACCTACTTTCCAATGCAAAATCGTGCGAAAATATCTTCGAGCAATGATTCTTGGACATTATGTCCGGTTATCTCGGAAATGTATTGAAGAGCTTGACGAATATCAATAGAAAGAATATCCCATGGCATTGAGAGGTGCAAACTAACCTTAGCTTGTGTCAGAGCAGCATGACAATGCTCTAAAGAAGAAATCTGACGAATGTTCGAAAGAAAGGAATCATCTTTATTAGCAACCTCTCCTTGATAAACTCTCTTCCTTATCTCCTCTTCCAGTTCACTAAAGCCGATATGTTGTAGGATTGAAAAAGGTATCCAACAACTGCTATGTTCCATAGTAATTGCCTCATTAATATTTAATAAATCAATTTTGTTAACAAGAACAATTACCTTTTCGGAATACTCATTAAGAATATACATTTCATCTTCAGAAAGAGGAATGTTTGCTTGTACTACTAATAAAATGAGTTCAGCAGTTTTTAAGGCCTTCCACGTTCTCTCGATCCCGAGACGTTCAACGACGTCTTGAGTTTCCCAAATTCCGGCAGTATCCACCAACTGCAAGAGTATTCCTCCTACACTGACAGATTCTCTGATTTCATCGCGGGTTGTGCCAGGAATATTTGTCACAATAGCCCGCTCTTCTTGAAGCAAAGCATTAAGCAAACTAGATTTACCAACATTTGGCCTACCTACAATGACCGTGAGAAGTCCTTCCCGTATAATTTTTCCTGTCTTACTTCCTAATAAGAGATTTTCACTTAAAATTAAAACATCCGTCAAATTTTTTTCCAAAGTTTCTCGATCTAGACTTTCAACATCATCCTCAGGAAAATCAATCCCTGCTTCGATAAACGCCATGATTTTCAAAATATCTTCTCTAAGGCTCAAAATTTTCTGGGACAATCCACCGCTTAACTGAGACAACGCTAAATTAGCCGACATCTCTGTACGGGAACTGATTAAATCAATGATCGCCTCTGCCTGTACTAGATCCAGTTTACCATTTAAAAAAGCTCTCTTGGAAAATTCTCCAGCTTCGGCAGCATGAGCACCATGACGAAGACAAGCACGCAAAATTCTCTGAGCGACAAAAGGCCCACCGTGACAATTTATTTCGTAGACATCTTCACCGGTAAATGAACCGGGAGCCAACATTTTGCCAAGCAGGACTTCGTCAAGAATATGACCTTCATCTCGAAAGAAACCTAAGTTAAGTGAGAAATTTTCTCCACGCAACCATCGTTCTTTTGATCGAGGCTCAAAACATTCTTCTATAATTCTTCCCGCTTCAGGCCCACTTAGCCTGATAATATGGACACTTGCCTCACCCATTGCTGTAGCCATTGCCACAATAGTTTCTTCCACCTGATCATCTCCTATTAATTAACGAATGACTACTAAAATCTTAAACGTTAAAGTATCCCTAAACTAATGCAAGTATCAATAATATCAAAATTTAGACCACTGATCTATGATTTTATGCTGTGGGCCGAATGAACAATTAACCTTTAAAAAGTTAAAAAAACTTAGCGGGCGGCCGCCATAATTGCACTTATACTTCAGAAAGTATGCAACGAAATGTTAGACTTTCTGATTATATAAAAAAGAGGGGACTCTTCCCCTCAACCTTAATCTTTATCCTAAAACCATTAAGTTGGAAGGTGGTTAAAAATACACTTTAACCTCTTTTAAGAGCAATGACTACACGACGGTTGGGATCATCACCCTCACTAAAGGTAGATATTCTGATATCATCCTGCAAAGAAGTGTGAATAATTCTTCGTTCATGGGGATTCATAGGTTCTAAAACAATTCTAACACCCGTTCGCTTGACTTTTTCAGACAATCGTTTAGCTAAACGAATCAGTGTCTCTTCACGGCGCAATCGATATCCTTCTACATCAACAATAATTCGAATCCGTTCAGATAACTTCTTTGCGACTGCTAAGTTTGTCAAATACTGTAATGCATCCAGAGTATCTCCTCGACGGCCAATTAATATGCCAAGCTCTGGCCCGGTAATATTGATATGCCAGTTTTCAGCATCTTTGTCGACTTGAGTATCTGCTTTAACTCCCATAGCCTGACAAACATTATTAATAAACTCAGTTGCCAAATGACCAGGATTATCTTCATAAGAGACTCTAACTCTAGCAAGTCTTGTTCCAAAGAGACCGAACAAGCCTTTTTTAGTAGGTTCCTCAAGAACTTCAACATTGACATATTGACGATCAACGGCTAATTCCTGAACTCCAGCTGCGATCGCTTCTTCAACCGTTTTTCCGGTTTTCTCTGCAACCCTCATGAACGATCCTCCTCACGTCTTCCCCAATATCTATGCTGCGCTTTTCTTTTGATTCGACAATCTACGATTGATATATAGTTGTTGAAGAATCGAGACACAGTTCATAGTTACCCAATATAAAGCCAAACCAGACGGTACCGTGGCGCTAATATAGGCGAAAAATAACGGCATTATATACAACATCGTCTTTTGAGTTGGATCTGTCGATGCATTTGGATTCGTTACTTTTGTTTGAAAATAAGTTGTGGCAGCAGCAAACAAAGGTAAGATAATATGATAAGTCGGACTAAATCCATAGATTTTTGTCAAATCAAATCCTAAAAACCAATGCGCAGAAGCAGCCGAAGCACCATAAGGGAAATTTCGGAGAGTGCTATATAAACCCCAAAAAATTGGTAACTGCACAACAATAGGAAGACAACCACCCATTGGATTTACTTTATGCTCCTTATACAATTCCATAACTTCAGCATTAGCTTTTTCTTTATCATTCTTATGCTTTGCCTGAATCGCTTTGATTTTCGGCTGAAGATCAACTGTTTTGCGCATCGAAGCCATTTGTTTATAGGTTAAAGGATAGATGATCGTTTTAATTAAAATCGTTAAAAGGATAATCGCAACACCATAATTAGGAAGCCCCACGGCGGAAGACAGATTATAAAGTATATTTAATAAATATGTCATCCATTGTACAATAATGTTCACAAAAGCCCTCCTTAAACTGGATCATGCCCTCCAGGGTGAAACGGATGGCATTTTAAAATTCTGACGATTGATTTATAACTTCCTCGAAAAAGACCATACTTCTGTAACGCCTGAATAGAGTATTCTGAACATGTCGGGTAAAAACGACATGTTTGCCCTTTTAGAGGAGAAATAAATTTCTGGTAAAAGCGCAGCACCAATACTAATAAACATTTCACATTAACGACTCATTTCAAAATTAAAGCATTTGCTCTTTTCAACATCATCATGATAGACGTTTCGACTTCAATAAAGGAAACTCCTCTGATATTGGCTCTTGCAATAAAAATAATTTGCAAATCAGGTTTAATTTCCGAGATATGTAATCGAACGACCTCCCGTAAAAGTCTCTTAGCACGATTTCGTTGAACTGAATTGCCAACTTTTTTCGAAGCAATAAATCCAAAAGTTTGTTTATTTCCTTTTAAGATATAGGCAGCGGCATGTTTTACAGAAAAATTCTTCCCATTTGTAAATATTGCTTGAAAGCCTGATTTCTTTCGTAAACGTAATTCTCTTTTAAGCATAATTCCTCCAGGCTTACATCCGTGACAATTCCTTCATATTTTAACTCCAGAAGACAATATTTAAACCTTTTATGGTCCTTTGGAGCATATTATTTATTGATTTAAAAAAAGGCCACATAATTGCGGCCTTAAACTGACAACTTCTTCCGACCTTTTAATCGACGGCGTTTTATCACATTTCGCCCTGTTGGCGTACTCATTCGACTTAGAAAACCATGAACTCGCTTATGACGGCGATTCTTTGGTTGATATGTTCTCTTCAATTTAAAGACACCTCCTTTATACCCATAAAAAAGAAACATCAAAGGCAACAGACTTACTTAAAGATTATACTCTAATAATTTTTAATCTGTCAAGCAAGGTTCCACTACAAGATGTGGATAACATAAAGCGTTTTTAAGTTATCCACTGTGAATAATTTAATAAAACCCCATATCTTCCTGTTGATAACCCTCTGAAAACTTGATATTATAGTTTCACACCAGCTTAAGGCAACTGCAAACTTGTTTTTTATTATCCACAGTTCGCAATTAGATCAAGTTATCCACAAATGTGTATAAGTTTGTGTATAACTTTTTTATTGTCATTAATCTTACATTCTTAGACAAGGGAGGTCCATTCATGCCACCACAACCAATCTCACCCCAATTATTGTGGCAGGAAACACTTGAAAAACTGAAAACCGAACTAACCAGACCGAGCTTCGAAACATGGTTAAGTTCCACCCAACTTTTGACGATAGATGGGGATACTTTAGTGATCAGTGTTCCTAATGATTTTGCTAAAGATTGGTTGGAAAGTCGTTATGCATCTTTAATCCGATCCTCTGTACAATCAGTGTTAGGCCACTCTGTAAGCCTCCGTTTCATTATCCCATCCCCTGAGGAATCTATCGCTGAAGAACCGAACCCCCCATCAGCGATATCCGAAACTGTTTTAAAACAGAATGAACCTTTGCCAAACTCTCTTAATGCCAAATACACGTTTGATACCTTTGTCATCGGCAATAGTAATCGTTTTGCACATGCTGCATCACTTGCCGTTGCGGAATCACCCGCAAAATCTTATAACCCACTGTTCATTTATGGTGGCGTGGGTTTAGGAAAAACTCATCTTATGCATGCTATAGGTCATCACGTCCTTCAACGTTCACCTAATACGAGAGTTCTCTATGTTTCAAGCGAAAAGTTTACCAATGAACTTATTGACTCAATTCGCGATGAAAACTCTATTGAATTTCGCAATCATTATAGAAATGTGGACATTCTTTTAATTGATGATATTCAGTTTTTAGCGGGAAAAGAACGCACTCAAGAGGAGTTTTTCCATACATTTAATGCGCTTCACGAGGCCAATAAACAAATTATTATCTCCTCAGACCGTCCTCCTAAAGAAATTCCAACCTTAGAGGATCGTTTACGTTCAAGGTTTGAATGGGGTCTTATCACGGATATCCAAGCCCCAGATCTAGAAACTAGAATTGCTATCTTAAGAAAAAAAGCTAAAGTTGAAAATTTACAAGTTTCGAATGAGGTCATGGTTTACATCGCTGATAAAATACATACCAACATTCGAGAACTTGAAGGAGCTTTAATTAGAGTCATCGCTTTTGCTTCACTAAGCTCGATGCCTGTCACTGCTGAAGTTGCTATGGAGGCTCTTAAGGACATTTTACCTACCAATAACTCTAAGCAAATTACGATTGATTCAATTCAGAAAGCTGTAGCAGAATATTTTCACCTATCCCCTAATGAATTTAAAGCAAAGAAACGAACTCGTGCTGTCGCCTTTCCTCGCCAAATTGCCATGTATCTATCACGTCAATTAACCGATTCCTCTCTGCCTAAGATAGGTGACGAATTTGGCGGAAGAGACCATACAACAGTTATGCATGCCCAAGAAAAAATATCTCAGGCTATACAAAATGATCCGTTATTAGAAAAAAAGATTAATGAAATGATTCAACGGATTCAAAATGAATAGAGAAAAGATATCGTTAAGATTCTTATGTGGATAACTTGTTTACATTATCTTAATAAATTCAGAGCATCTTATTGTTTGTGGACATGTGGATAAAACTTATCCGTTTGTCCACCCATTTTTCAACATCCATAAATTCAGGGTTTCTGCCTATATATTCTACTTATCCACAAGTTGACAAGGGATACTACTATAACTACTATTTATTATCTTATTAATACTTAACTCAATTTAGAACAGGGAAAATTTTTAGGAGGATTCAGTATGAAAATCTTCTGCTCAAAGGATTCACTTCTTTCCGGAGTAAATGCCGTACAGCGGGCAGTATCTAGTAAGAATACATTACCCGTCCTTTCCGGGATCTTAATAAGCGCCGAACAACAATGCCTGCGTTTTGCAGCAACAGATCTTGAGCTGGGAATCCGTTGTGAAGTTCCTGCTCAGGTTGAAGAAGAGGGGGTTATTGTTGTTCCGGCGAAACTTTTTGCTGAAGTTGTTCGTAAATTACCAGATACAACAATAACAATAAAAGAACAAGATGGATCTATTACTATATATTATTATCAGTCAGAAATTACGTTAAGAGGATATGATCCGGAAGAATATCCCCTACTTCCAGATTTGATCGAACCAGTTTCTTTTAGCATTCCTACAGTAGTTTTCAAGAACATGATAAGACAAACGATATTTTCATGTGCTGTTGAAGAAAATAGACCGGTCTTTAACGGGACTCTTTTACAAATTGAAGGTTCCAACCTCCGCCTTGTCGCGACAGATACTCATCGACTGGCTTATAGTATTTCAGAGATAGAAAATCCTGAAGATGCAAGTTTTAGCGGGATTATACCTGCTAAAACTTTGTCGGAAATATATCGGTTACTACGTGATGAGGATGAATACTTATTAATTAGTTTTAATAAAACCCAAGTTGTTTTTCAATTTGGCTTAATCTTTCTAGTCTCAAGATTAATTGAAGGAATGTTTCCTAATTATAAACAAGTCATCCCTCAAACTTGTGAAACTAAAATTAACCTTTCTGTTAGAAATTTTTTAGAAGCCGTTGAAAGAGCTTCATTGTTATCACATGATAAGAGTGGGGCAAATATTATTCGAATTAAAGTTGAAAGTACACAATTAAGAATTGATCAGACGACAGAATTGGGTAAAATTTCTGAGCAAGTAGAGATCTCTACACAAGGTAAAGATGTTATGATTGCATTTAATGCCAAATTTTTAATTGATGCTTTAAAAGTTATCGACAGTGACCAGATAATGTTCGAACTTTCGGGACCCTATAGCCCGGGTGTCATGCGCCCTTTAGACAATCCGAATTATCTCTATCTTGTATTACCTGTTAGAATGTCTTAAGTTTAAAACGATGAATATTAACAATTTCCATTTACAAAACTTTCGTAACTATGACGACGAATCTGTTCAATTTATGCCTGGTATTAATGTATTAATAGGGAATAATGGGCAAGGCAAAACAAATATTATCGAAGGAATTTATTATCTTTTAACTGGAAAATCCTATCGAGTACAACGTGAACATGAACTTTTAAAATGGGATCAACAGGAGTTCCATCTTTATGGTGATTTTATTGCAAATCACCATAAAATCTTCTTAGAGAGCCACTATAAAGACCGAAAAAAACGTGTGAAAATTAATCAAGTTTCTTGTCAGCGTTTATCAGATTTTGTCGGTACAATTAACGTCATCTTTTTTTCGCCCGATGATCTTGTCATGATTAAAGGTGGACCTTCTGAACGAAGAAGATTTTTAGATTTGCATATTGCTCAGATTCGACCTGGATATGTAAGTATTCTAAATGCTTATAACAAAGTGATTCAACAAAAGAGTGCTCTCTTAAAAGCACACATTGAACGATCTTCAAAATATGCTCAATTACAACTCTGGAATAAGCAAATCATTGAATTGAGCGAGAAAATCGTTCTGCAGCGTGTAGAGCTAACCAATCGGATTCAAGAAGTTGCTGATCAAATTTATGTAAATCTAACGTCTCAAAAGGAAAAACTAAAAATTCATTATTATGCTTTAGGTAAAAAGGATTTTCAAGAGGCTCTTTCAGAATTGCCACAATTCCTAGATCAGAAAATGGATCAGGAAATAGAACGACAGATGGTTCTCGTCGGACCTCACCGTGATGATTTGCATATCCTTTTAGATGAAAAACCTGCACGTCTTTATGCTTCACAAGGTCAACAGCGTTCTATGGTTTTGAGTTTGAAACTAGGAGAATTAGAAATAATACGTCGAGAAAAGGGAGAATATCCCCTTCTTTTGTTAGATGATGTTTTGTCTGAACTTGATAGTTTCAGGAGAAACTATTTAATAAAGTTTATTGAGTCTTCAAGTATTCAGACATTGATAACTATGACGGGCGCTGAGAGTCGTCTTGATGACGGTGCACTATATCATGTTGAACAAGGGCATATAAGGAGGGAACGGTAAATGTATTTGCATCTTGGCAGTGATGTACTGATTAAAAAGGATAAAGTTGTAGCAATTATTGACCTTGAAATAGCATCAGAAGGGAAGATTAATAATAATTTTCTAAGTAACATTAAAGATAACCATAATCTTACCTATATCTCTGAGCCTGGTAAGGAAAAATCCTTGATCATTACAAATGACAATTACTTTTTGTCTCCCATTTCTTCGACTACATTATTTAAACGATCTTTTTTTGCGATTGATGAGTAGTGAGTATTAAAAAATTGCAAAAATATGTGCCGCTGAGTGTCGTATTTCAAAAAAGACGTTTAGTGGCAATGTTCCATTGGTAAGGAAATTGAAACATTTTTTGATTTAGTGTACAATAATAAGGTTGAAGGTATATTTTGGGAGGAAACAGCTTTGGAAGAAAATACAGATTTCAATATTCAAGATCCAAGTGACAATTATAATGCGGGGCAAATTGAAGTTCTTGAAGGACTAGAAGCTGTACGTAAACGCCCTGGTATGTATATTGGTTCAACGAGCAGCCGAGGCCTCCACCATCTTGTCTATGAGATTGTTGACAACAGTATTGATGAAGCGTTGGCTGGTGTTTGTGATCAAATTGACGTTTTTATTCATAAGGGCAACAGCATTACTGTAGTTGATAATGGGCGAGGGATACCTGTAGATATCCACCCTAAAATGGGTAAACCTACAGTAGAAGTGTGTTTGACGGTATTACATGCCGGTGGAAAATTTGGCGGTAGTGAAAGTGCCTATAAAGTTTCAGGTGGTTTGCATGGAGTAGGTTTAAGTGTTGTAAATGCTTTATCACAATGGCTTACTGTCGAAGTTTCTAAAGGGGGACATGTTTTCCATCAAGAATACGCCAAAGGAAAGCCTACTTCTGAACTTATCGATATAGGTGCTACAGAAAAAACAGGAACGAAAATATTCTTTATGCCTGATCCGGAAATTTTTGAAGACACAGTCTATGATTTTGATATTTTAGCACATAGGCTTCGTGAACTTTCATTTTTGAACAAAAGCGTAAAAATTAATCTCTATGATGAGCGTACTGACGTTAAAGAAACATTTTTTCATACAGGCGGTATCCAAGATTTTGTCATTTATCTTAATAAGAATAAGGATTGTTTACATCCTCAGCCCGTCTTTATTGAAACCACAAAAGATCAAGTACAAGTAGAAGTATGTATCCAATACAATGATAGTTATTCCGAAAATCTGTATTCTTATGCTAATAATATTAATACTCAAGAAGGCGGCACCCATGAAGCAGGATTTAAATCTGCCTTAACTCGAGTCATTAATGATTATGCGCGCAAAAGTAACTTATTAAAGCCCTCTGATTCAAATTTGTCCGGTGATGATATTCGGGAAGGGTTAACCGCAGTTATATCAGTAAAAGTCCCTGACCCTCAGTTTGAGGGGCAGACAAAGACAAAACTTGGAAACAGTGAAATTCGAGGTATTGTTGACTCGGCAACTGGAGAAGGGCTCAGTATTTTTCTTGAGGAAAATCCAGCGCTGGCGAGAAAATTTATTGACAAATCTGTTCAAGCTGCACGTGCACGGGATGCTGCTCGTAAAGCGAGAGAGTTAACCCGACGCAAAAGCGCTCTGGAGGGAACTTCTTTACCGGGTAAATTAGCAGATTGTTCTTGGAAAGAACCCGATCTCTGTGAAATGTATCTTGTGGAGGGTGATAGTGCAGGGGGTTCCGCGAAACAAGGACGGGACCGACGTTTTCAAGCTATCTTGCCGTTGCGGGGGAAGATCTTAAATGTAGAAAAAGCCAGACTCGATAGGATCTTAGGAAATGCTGAAATCAGAGCGATGATTACAGCGATGGGAGCAGGTATCTCGGATGATTTTGATATTAGCAAGGCTCGGTATAATAAACTGATCATAATGACGGATGCTGATGTTGATGGTGCACACATTCGGACCCTGTTATTAACGTTCTTTTATCGATATATGAAGCCGTTAATTGAAAATCACTATGTATATATTGCCCAGCCTCCTCTTTTTAAGGTAAAAAAAGGAAGAGAAATACAATATGCTTATTCTGATAATGAACTCAACAAGATTTTAGATAAAATAGGCCGAGAAAAAGTTGAGATTCAGCGGTATAAAGGTTTAGGAGAGATGAATCCTGAACAGTTATGGGAAACTACAATGGATCCAGCAAAACGCACAATTTTACAGGTGACGATTGAGGATGCCATCAGATCCGAAGAAATGTTTTCTATGTTAATGGGTGATAAGGTCGAACCACGGCGTGATTTTATTCATCGTCACGCTAAAGATGTACGTAATTTGGATACTTAAAGGAGTGCTCATTCATGGCGGATGAAATCCAAGGGGGAAAAGTTCTACCCGTTGAAATTGCGGATGAAATGCGAAAGTCCTTCATTGACTATTCTATGAGTGTTATTGTCAGTCGGGCATTGCCTGATGTTCGAGATGGGCTGAAACCGGTTCACCGCAGAATTCTTTATACTCTTCATGAATTAGGTATGACCCCGAATAAACCTTATAGTAAATCAGCAAGGCTTGTCGGGGATTGTATGGCTAAATTTCACCCACACGGAGATAGCTCGATCTATGATGCTGTAGTACGGATGGATCAGGATTTTGCCAGTCGTTATCCACTAATTGACGGACATGGAAATTTCGGATCAATTGACGGGGATTCCGCTGCAGCAATGCGTTATACAGAACTGCGCATGGCTAAACTAGCTACGTATATGTTAGCGGATATCGATAAGGATACGATCGACTTTACTCCAAACTATGATGAGAAACAAGATGAACCTACAGTATTACCAGCTAAATTTCCCAATTTGTTGGTGAATGGCTCTTCAGGAATTGCTGTGGGCATGGCAACAAATATACCACCTCATAATTTGAACGAAGTTATTGATGCCACGGTTGCTTTATTAGATAATCCTGAGCTATCCAGTATGGACTTAATGAATTATGTTAAGGGTCCTGACTTTCCGACGGGCGGAACAATTATGGGTTATGAAGGAATTCGATCTGCCTATACGACAGGCAGAGGTTCCATCAAAACTCGGGCTAAGGCGACAATTGAGGACATGGAGAAATCCGGAAAGATGAGGATTGTCGTTACAGAAATCCCTTTCATGGTTAATAAGGCTAGATTAATTGAGAAAATTGCCGAACTAGTACGGGATAAAAAGCTCGATGGGATTACAGACTTGAGAGATGAGTCTGACCGTTCAGGAATGCGCATTGCGATTGAATTGAGACGAGATGTTAATCCTCAAATTATTTTAAATCAGCTGTATAAACACACTCAAATGGAAGAAACCTTCGGTGTCAATCTGTTAGCGCTGGTTAACAATCAGCCTAGAGTTCTGACTCTTAAGGATATGATCCATTACTTTATTGAACACCAAAAGGATGTTATCGTTCGGAGAACAAGATTTGAACTAAATAAAGCTGAAGCAGAGGCCCATATCGTTGAGGGGTTGAGAATTGCTCTAGATCACATTGACGAAGTTATTGAAACGATTCGTTCTTCAGAAGATGAGACGAACGCGCGAGAAAATTTGTCGAGTCGTTTTGGCTTAAGTGAGAAACAGGCTCAGGCGATTGTGGATATGCGCTTGAAACGTTTAACAGGACTAGAACGTGAGAAGTTGGAAAATCAATATCATGATCTTATGACAACAATTTCTTATCTTAGGTCTGTTCTTGCATCATCGAGCATGGTTATTGAAATTATTAAAAATGAAATCAATGAAATTAAACAGAAATTCGGAGATCCTCGACGGACTATGATTACGATCGATGTCAGTAAGATGGATATTGAAGATCTGATAGCTGAAGAAGAGGTTGTCATTACAGTAACCCACTATGGTTATATAAAACGCTTGCCTTTGAATACGTATAAAAGTCAGAATCGGGGCGGTAAGGGTGTCCATGGGATGGCCACCAAAGAGCTGGACTTTGTAGAACATCTTTTTATCACAACTACACACCAGTATATTCTCTTTTTTACGTCACAAGGTAAAGTGTATCGTCTCAAGGCTCATGAGATTCCAGAGGCTAGTCGAACCGGCAAGGGAACTGCAGTTATCAATCTCTTGAGTTTAGGTCAAGATGAAATGATTACAGCGGTTATGGCTATTAAAGATTACAGTTCGGATTATTTCTTGATTACAGCCACTAAAAAAGGCATCTTGAAGAAAACGGCACTTCAAGAATACGATTCTTCTCGTCGGGAAGGTTTAATCGCTTTAACCCTTGATGAAGGAGATGAATTGATAGGAGTGAAGTTAACCCAAGGCTTAGATGACATTTTATTGGCAACGCGGAAGGGAATTGCGATTCGTTTCCCTCAAGCGGAGGTAAGATATATGGGTCGAACAGCGCGGGGCGTAAAAGGAATAAAACTTGAAGAAAACGATGAAGTTGTGGGCATGGATGTCATTGGAGATGAAGGCGAACTTTTAACTATGAGTGAAAATGGTTTTGCCAAACGTACAGATCTTAAAGAATTTAGGGTTCAAGGGCGGGGTGGCAAAGGTATCATTGTGATGAAGTTAAATGCTAAAACAGGTATGCTCATAGGTGTTAAAGTAGTACAAGTGGAAGATGAACTTATGGTTATCACGAATAATGGAATTATGCTGCGTATCCAAGTATCAAGTATCTCGAATCAAGGACGTACTGCTCACGGAGTTTTGACCATGCGAACCGGAGATGACAGCTCAGTGGTCGCCATGGCAAAGGTTGCCATGAGAGAAGACGACAGTCCTGAAGATACGGATTCAGTGGATTCTGACGAACTTGAGACTGAGGATTAAATTGACAAAGTTTACGCTAGGTGTTACCATGTCTGAAATTAATCCTAGTGTAGTGTTTTCGACGAAGTTATCGTTACACAATAAAATTAGGGGGAAATAGAAATGACAGAAATCGGATCATTGAAAGTTAAAACAGGGCTGGCTGAGATGTTGAAAGGTGGCGTCATTATGGATGTGACGACTCCTGAACAAGCAATAATTGCAGAGGAAGCTGGAGCATGTGCAGTCATGGCTTTAGAACGTGTTCCTTCAGATATTCGAGCGGAAGGTGGGGTCGCACGGATGGCTGACCCTACAATTATTCAGAGCATTATGGGCGTGGTTTCCATCCCAGTCATGGCTAAAGCAAGAATTGGGCATTTTGTTGAAGCTCAAGTCTTAGAATCATTAGGTGTTGATTATATTGATGAATCGGAAGTATTGACACCGGCTGATGATGCTTTTCATATAAATAAGCATGATTTTAAAGTTCCTTTTGTTTGTGGCTGCCGCAATCTTGGTGAAGCATTACGTAGAATTGGTGAAGGTGCGGCCATGATTCGTACTAAAGGGGAGCCAGGAACTGGTAATGTTGTTGAAGCTGTAAGACATATGAGAACTGTTATGAGTGATATTCGTGCCTTAACCATGATGCCGAAAGAAGAACTGATGACAGCTGCTAAAAATATGGGTGCCCCCTATGAGCTAGTACTTTATGTGGCAGAACAAGGAAAATTGCCTGTTGTAAACTTTGCAGCAGGTGGCATAGCAACTCCGGCAGATGCTGCTCTTATGATGCAGCTTGGTGTTGATGGAATTTTTGTTGGTTCCGGAATTTTCAAATCGGGAAATCCTAAAGCACGGGCCAAAGCCATTGTTTTAGCCACGACTCATTATAATGATCCTAAAATTTTGGCTGAAGTGTCCAAAGATCTTGGACAACCAATGTCAGGTATTGAAATTTCAACCCTGACAGATGCTCAGCGTATGCAAGATCGGGGTTGGTAAACATGAAAAAACGTGTCGGGGTTTTAGCATTACAGGGAGCTTTTCGTGAGCACCGACAGGTTTTGGATCAATTAGGTTGCGATGTTGTTGAAGTACGTAAAACGAGCGACCTAGAGGGAATCTATGGTCTGATCATACCTGGTGGTGAGAGCACGACTATTGGAAAACTCCTGCAGGTTAATGATCTCGGTGAAAAAATTAAGGAGCTAGGCACTAAAGATTTTCCCATTTTCGGGACTTGTGCCGGTATGATTCTGCTCAGTAAAACGATCATAGACAGTGATCAATATAGCTTAAATTTGATGGATACGACGGTGGAACGCAATGCCTTTGGCAGACAAGTGGCTAGTTTTGAAACGGATCTACAGGTACCGGCTATGGGTTCCCATCCTTTGCGCGCCGTCTTCATTAGGGCACCTTACCTCAGGGAAGTTGCTCCTAATGTCGGTATTTTAGCTGAGTTTGACGGTAAAATTGTCTTTGCCCGGCAAGGAAATTTATTGGCGAGTGCCTTTCATCCTGAGCTTACTCCGGATTACAGGGTCCATCAATACTTTCTAGGTATGATCGATGAACATTGGGTAAAGTAAAAGCGTTCTTGGTATGGGAGGGTTTAGTATGTTAGATCTGAAGTTTGTTCGCAGCAACCCTGAATTAGTCAAAGAAGCCTTGCAGAAACGTCATGTTGACATTAGCTTGGACCATTTTTTGCAGCAAGAAGAGGAGAGGCGTCGCCTGCTCTTTGAAATTGAGACTCTCAAGGCTCGACGTAATGCTGTCTCTGAAGAAGTAGGCCGTCTAAAGAAAAACGGGGAAGATGCTGAAGCCCTTGTTTTAGAAATGCGGGAAGTTGGTCAAAACGTAAAGAATTTAGAACAACAATCTTCTGAAATTGTACAGGAGATGGAAAAGGTTCTCTACGAAATACCCAATATTCCTCATACTTCAGTACCGGTTGGTTTGGACGAGAATGCGAATGTCCAAGTAAGAGTTTGGGGAACTCCCCGAACCTTTGATTTTCAACCAAAAGCCCATTATGAGCTTGGAGAAAAATTGGATATCTTCGATTTTGTACGGGCCGGAAAGGTTACGGGAGCACGTTTTACCTTCTACAAAGGACTAGGTGCTAAGTTAGAACGTTCCCTGATCTCTTTTATGCTTGATCATCATACGGTTAAGGGGTACACTGAGATTCTCCCGCCGTATATGGTAAGTCGCGCTTCTATGTTTGGGACAGGTCAGCTTCCTAAATTTGAAGACGATGCCTTTAAAGTGATGGGTACGGATTATTTTCTGATTCCTACGGCTGAAGTACCTGTAACAAATCTCTACCGGGATGAAATCTTAGATGGTCAGCAACTGCCTATTCGACACTGTGCTTACAGCGCTTGTTTTCGCTCTGAAGCAGGTTCGGCAGGACGAGATACCCGAGGGCTTATCCGCCAGCACCAATTTAATAAAGTGGAGCTTGTTAAATTTTCGCTTCCAGAGAATTCCTATGAAGAACTTGAATTGTTAACACAAGATGCGGAAAGTATCCTCCAAGACCTGGAATTGCCCTATCGGGTGATGGCGCTATCGACGGGAGATCTTGGCTTTACCTCAGCCAAAACTTACGATTTGGAAGTATGGCTGCCGAGCTTTAATACCTACCGGGAAATTTCGTCGTGCAGCAACTTTGAAGATTTTCAGGCAAGACGAGCAAATATCCGATTCCGCAGAGGACCAAAGGAAAAACCCGAGTATGTTCATACTTTAAATGGCAGTGGTCTAGCGATCGGGCGTACAGTAGCCGCTATTATGGAAAATTATCAAGATGTGGATGGCCGGGTACGTATCCCAAAAGCTTTGCAACCCTATATGGGCGTGGAATATATTGGTTGATACATAAATTTCCATTATATTTTAGTTGCCTTTCATTAATTTTTATGGTATCCTTTGTACTGGTCGTCTATATGGAGGGGTGTCCGAGCGGTTTAAGGAGCCGGTCTTGAAAACCGGTGACTTCGTGAGGGGTCCGTGGGTTCGAATCCCACCCCCTCCGCCATATCGATGTTCGAAGCTCGATGTAGAATAGATGATTCGCTAGGAATGAGTTAAATCGTGTTGAGTTAATTTTGCGCTCGTAGTTCAGCTGGATAGAGCGTCTGACTTCGAATCAGGATGTCGGGGGTTCGAATCCCTCCGAGCGCACCACTTAATGATGTTTTATGTGCGATACTCGAGGTTCGAATATCGCACATTTAGTCACTGGATGGATCAATTACTGAGGCCTCGTAGCTCAGTGGATAGAGCGGGGGTTTCCTAAACCCTGTCTTGCGGAGGTTCGACTCCTCCCGGGGTCACCAATTAGAGGTAAAAATGCTTCATCAAGATTGGATGCGTATGGCGCTTTTGCAAGCTCAACTGGCCTTTGAACAAGGAGAAGCTCCCATTGGAGCGGTTATCGTGCATAACGATAAAGTCATTGCAGAAGCTCATAACGAGAAGGAACAACGAAATGATCCAACCGCCCACGCAGAGATTCTAGCAATACAACGTGCTGCAGAAACTCTGGGAAGTTGGAGATTATCAGAAGCTACATTATATGTCACTTTAGAACCCTGTCCAATGTGTGCAGGCGCAATCGTCCAGGCACGCTTAAAACGCCTTGTCTATGGAACAATGGATTTGAAAGGTGGAGCCACAGGTTCCGTCCTGAATGTTCTTGATTATACTCTATGGAATCACAGAGTTGAGATCCTAGCTGGTGTTTTAGAAGAAGAATGCACGGATATCCTAAAACGTTTTTTTAAAAAATTACGCTGAAATTGAGTTTTCTGACTCTAAGATGAGAACAAGTTTCCATCTTAGTTTATCAATTATATATGGAGGAGTATCGAAGTGGTCATAACGAGAGCGACTCGAAATCGTTTGACGGTGTAAGCCGTCCGTGGGTTCGAATCCCACCTCCTCCGCCATTACATAATCGCTGATGTCTTCACGTTTAACGTGAAGGCATTTTCTTTACCCTTAAAATATATTGCTTTTGTTATTTTGAGACTAGTGAACTATTTGATATAATGATTATGGAGGGTGATAACAGTGAGTGACTATTTATTTGACCAACTCAGAGTTGTACGCGGCAACACGACGACTGCCATTAAGGACCTCGGTGAAAGTCAAGCGGACAATATACCTATAGGCTTCAATAACAATATTCGCTGGAATCTTGGTCATGTTTATTTAGTTCAAGAGCGATTTGCCTTTGGCTTTACAGAAATTCCAATGCAGCTTCCTGAGGGGTTCATGGAGTTGTTTGGTAAGGACACGAAGCCAAGTGATTGGAAAACCCAGCCGCCAACCTTGACAGAACTTACTCAATTATTAGAAGACCAAACAAACCGTATCCAAGAAACGTTCAGTAGTCGTTTAGATGAGGTTCTTGCCAAACCATGGACTATGCCCTCTGGCTTAACCTTGAAAACAGTCCGGGAATTTTTAACATTCTCAATGTATCATGAAGGGATGCACGTCCAAATGATCAAAATGTTAAAGAGATTTAGCGCCTAATCTTTTTTAAAATTTACTTATTTCAAGACATATTCGTAATGGGTAGAAAGACTTCGTATGGTTTATATATACGAAGTCTTTTTGTATAGTCAAAGTCCAACTTATAATTATACTTTCCGGGATGATTATTGCGCATGAAGGTTTTCGTAAAGATCTAACTTAAACTCCAGCTATAGTTTCTTATTAGCATTGCTTAAAACTTCACATTCTGGGCAGACTGTACTTAAGAACCCTTCAAAAAGAACTTTAGGAGATATGCCCAGGAAAGAGGAGTTTTAAGTGAGCATAAAAATACTGAATTTTTCATTTGAGAAAATAAGAACAAAACTAATTACTATATCATTAATCGTTTGTATGATGGGAGTACTAATTACTGGAGTCAACAAAGGTATGATCTGGAAAAGCAGCGGATCTAAGCCCAATACAATTCCTATCAATGAGGCCTATAATGATGAAGGAACACAATCACTTCCATCGAATCAATTGATTCGGTTCCATGTCTTGGCCAATTCGGACAGCGATCAGGACCAGGCTTTAAAGAGGGCTGTCCGGGATGCAATTTTAAAAGAAGTTTCTCCCAAGCTGGCGGCTTCACATTCTTTAGAAGAATCTCGCCAAATTCTGCAAAGCGTCCGCTTTGAGATGGAGGATATCGGACGTGCAGTAGTTAAAGCTTGGGGGAAAGACTACACAGTTCATACGGAATACGGACATTTTAGCTTTCCTACGAAATCCTATGGAACATTAATACTGCCTGCTGGCGATTATGAGGCATTAAGAGTTGTAATCGGAGAGGGGAAAGGATCAAATTGGTGGTGTGTGTTATTCCCGCCGCTTTGTTTTATTGACATAGAGCACTCCACAGCCGTTCAAGTCGATGGAAAACCAGGAATACCTATTGATAATACGGCTCCAGTTTATCCTGTCCAACAAAGATCAGAACAAACTGGAGAGAATTTAGGAATAAATAGGTCAATGGATCTTGCAGAAACTAAGACCACTAATCCAACAATAAGTTCACCTAAAGTGCGATTTTATTTTTGGGATTTAGTGAGCAGACTTTTTAATTAACCTCAGCACTGCAGAGATTACATTACCTTAGTTTACACTTTGGGGATATTTCTGCCATGAAAGATCTCTGCCATCTCTTTGGTCAGGCGTTGCTTAATCTTTTTCTTTTCACTGGGAAGAAGCTCTTTTTTAGCTGTTCCAAATAAATAGTTGTCTAAGTCGAAATCCTTTAAAATCAGCTTGGTATGAAATATATTTTCTTGATAGACATTGACATCGATCATTTGGTACAGGTCCTTAATTTCTTTAGAAAGATAATTCTGGATGGAATTGATTTTGTGATCGATATAAAATTTTCTGCCGTCAAGATCTCGGGTAAAGCCCCGAACACGGTAATCGATAATGGCAATGTCCGAAGAAAAACTTGTTACCAGATAGTTTAAAGCAGCCAAAGGAGAGATTTTTCCGCAGGTCGAGACGTCGATGTCGGCTCGGAACGTGCTGATCCCTTTATTCGGATGACTTTCCGGATAGGTATGAACTGTAATGTGACTTTTATCGAGATGGGCAACAACAATTGATGCGGATGCCACAAGGGGGTCTTGAAGTGAGCGAAGTTCTTCTTCTTGACCGTCGGAAACTAGCATAGTGACGCTGGCACTTTGAGGGTCATAATCCTGTTTGGCAGTGTTGAGAATATGTGCACCAATGATGTTAGCGACATCGGAAAGGATTCTTTCTAAACGGTCGGAATTGTACTCTTCGTCAATGTAGTCAATATAGGCTTGGCGGTGCTCAGGTGTCTTGGCATAGCAAATGTCGTACATATTAAAACTTAGAGTTTTCGTCAGATTATTAAGCCATATAATTTCAGTTCTTTAAGTGGTTTAATATTCATGTGTTCCTCCAAAACGTATTACAGTTTACTCTACGATATTTCTCCGGAAAATATACAAAAAAGCGATTAAACTTGCTAAAATAGTGACATATCAAACAATAATTTTAAAAATTACAGTTATTTACAGAACTTAACTATTGACTCGCTTGTCACTATACGATATAATTCTTTTTGTTCACTAAATTTGTTGAAATTAAATAGTTTTTCGAAGTTAGAGAGCACTGGAGAGGTGGCTGAGTGGTCGAAGGCGCCCGCCTGGAAAGCGGGTACATTGGGCAACCGGTGTCGAGGGTTCAAATCCCTCTCTCTCCGCCATATGAGATTTCAGCCAAAGTATTCGACTTGGGCTTTTTATTTTGCTATAATTGATTTAGCCGTACTAGACGGGGAGGTAGCGGTTCCTTGTAACTTGCAGTCCGCTCCAGCAAGGTGGAATTCCCGCGAAAGGTCCTCGCCTGTGAAGCTGTCTTTGGTAGACGGTGATGAGATTTTGGTCTTACGCAACAGAACACTCCGAACCGTGTCAGGTCTTGACGGAAGCAGCACTAAGGAGAGCGTTTTGTGTGCCGTAAGGTTGCCTGAATCGAGCTGCTCGGCCAGGGTAACGTTCGGAGGCGTTGGTTCAATCTAGGGTGTACGGCTATTATTATAAAGATAAAGGTGGTCATGGTACCATCTTTTTTGGTACTTGCCAGAAAGTATAATATCATTAAATACTTTCTGGAAGGTCCTTCTTTATATATGGTACACTCTAGTTATCGAGGGTGATAGTATGGCTTATTTGGCACTGTACCGTGAATGGAGACCTAAGACCTTTAGAGATATCGTAGGGCAAGAACATATTACGCAAACATTAATGAACGCCCTTAAGCAAAAGAAAATAGCTCATGCCTACTTATTTAGCGGTCCCAGAGGGACAGGTAAAACGACGGCCGCAAAAATTCTGGCCAAAGCCTTAAATTGTGAGCAGCTGGATGGAATAGAACCTTGTAATCAGTGTTCTTCCTGTGTAAGTATTGATCATGGTTCGGCCATTGAGGTGTTTGAAATTGATGCAGCTTCGAACCGTGGCATTGATGAAATTCGAGATTTGCGGGAGAATATAAAATTAAGCTCAACTAAAGGGAAGTATAAAGTTTATATTATTGATGAGGTTCATATGTTAACGACAGAGGCCTTTAATGCGTTGTTAAAGACCTTGGAAGAGCCGCCGCCGCAAGTGGTCTTCATCTTGGCGACGACTGAAGTGCAAAAAATACCCCTGACAATTCTTTCACGTGTTCAGCGCTTTGAATTTCATCGAATTTCCGTTGAGGATATCGGCAATCGACTGAGCTTAGTCTGTGAATCATTGGAACGACAGGTTGAGCCAAGTGCCTTGGCGGTGATTGCCCAAAAATCTGAAGGAGGGCTTCGTGATGCCTTGAGTATCTTAGATCAATGCCTTCTCCAGAACGATCCGATAGGGGTAAAAGAAGTCTATCAGGTACTGGGGATGGTTGGCGAAACCTTTAGCTCGCAATTGGTAGAAGGGTTACTTACCTCGGATTATGGAAAGAGCTTGGCGACTTTGACCGAAGGAATTCAGCAAGGTCGTGATCCCCGTCAAATTATCCGAGAGCTTTTAGATTATCTTCGCCAGATGCTTTTGAATTTGACCATAGCTGAACCACCCTTAGTAGCACCTGAGGTACAAAAGCAATTAATCAGACAAAGCGAGCAAATTTCAATATCTCGCCTATTGCATTGGATTTCGATTCTTATGCAAGGTGAAGGACAACTGAAATATGCCTCAAATGCTCGGCTGGCAGCTGAACTTTTAATTGTTCAGACAATCCATGAAGGTCAAAACGTCAGCAGCGGACAAGAAGAAATTTTAAAACGCTTAACGTTGTTGGAACAAGAACTGCTAAGCATCCGTATAGGAAGTAAGGATCTTCTTTCATCAGCTAGAACAAAGAGTATTCCTTCATCAGGCCAAGTTGCCCAAGTGACTTCTGAGTCACAGAAAAGCCCTGCTTCAGAGGTTAAACCAAGAACAACGACGGCAGAAATCGGCACTGAGAAGCAGCACCCCCTGACACTTGAGGAAATTCAAGGACAATGGAACGATGTTTTAGAACAAGTTAAACGACGCAAGAAATCTACTCAGGCTTTCTTGTTGGAAGGAAAACCTGTCCGAATCGAGGGCACTTCTTTAACGATTGTTTTTCGTGAAGGCTGCTCCTTTCATAAGGATAAAGTCAATCAAAACGAAAATCGCCAAACAATTGAGGATGTACTGCAACAACTTTTTGGAATACCTCTTAGTTTAGTGAATCTAATGGAAGGCGAATTTAAAACCAGGGAAACTTCGAAACTTCAAGATCAGAAGCTTCAGGAACAAGAACTTATCGATAAAACCAAGGATATATTTGGTGCGGATCTTGTGACGGTACGAGACTAAGAGTTCAGATAGTTTTAATCGTAAATAAAGTAAGATAGGATGTGTTAATATGGCAGGTTTTAAAGGTATGGGCGGCGGTATGGGTGGAAATATGAATCAGATGATTAAACAAGCCCAAAAACTTCAAGAAGACATGGCCAGAGCACAAGAAGAACTTCAAAACAAAACGGTCGATGCTTCTTCTGGCGGAGGAATGGTTCAGGTCGTTGTGAGCGGAAAGATGGAATTAGTCGAAATGAAAATTAACCCTGAAGCCATCGATCCTGAAGATGTTGAAATGCTGGAAGACCTGATTAAGGCCGCAGTGAATGAAGGTATAAGAAAAGCTCAGGAAATGGCTAACAATGAAATGGGCAAACTAACCGGTGGGTTAAAGATCCCCGGCCTGTTCTAGGTGATTTATGGATTTTTTAAATTACCCCCAGCCTTTGGCGGACCTTATTAGTTGTTTAGCTCGCTTACCGGGTATCGGTCCCAAGACGGCGGGAAGGTTAGCATTTTATCTGCTTCAACAACCGCGAGTTTCTGAAGATTTAGCGCAGGCAATTATTGAGGCAAATCATAATATTAAGAAATGTTCAATTTGCTCGAACTTTACGGACCAAGATCCATGCGCACTTTGTCAAAACTCACAAAGAGATCCTTCCGAGCTTTGCGTTGTAGAACACCCTAGAGATGTGGTGTCGCTTGAAAAAACTAAAGAATTCAAAGGCCGATATCATGTTTTGCATGGTGTACTTTCTCCAATGGAGGGAATTGGACCGGAGCAATTGACGATTAATTTACTCTTGAAACGCTTAGAAGGTGTTCAAGAGGTAGTCATGGCCTTAAATCCAACCGTCGAAGGTGAGGCCACGGCTTTATATTTGGCACGACTTTTAAAACCGTTGGGCATTAAGGTAACTCGGATTGCTCATGGCTTACCTGTGGGTGGGGATCTTGAATACGCTGATGAAGTGACTATTGCACGAGCTTTAGAAGGGCGCCGCCAGCTTTAAGACCTTTAACTTATGAATGGCAAAGCCTGAGGTATGAAAAGAATCACTTCTAAAACTTTCATTATGTGAATGCTAAAAATAAAAACCGCGCTCTCTAACTACAATTATGGGAGCACGGTTTTTATAGTTTTATTTAAAGGAAACCCCTTCGTTAAAGGTTTGTGACCCTTCTGGAAAATAGTATTTGAAATGAGAAATTTAAAACTATAGGTTTTTTATAGCTTGGACCGGAAGAGTGTTCTTCTTTGGTTGGTAAGTGCATATCTATGGACTAGCACCAGACGAGGAGGAAAATGTATGACTCTGGTCTTTCTTGCCCTGTTTATTTTACTTATTGGATTAGTGGTTCGCTCTACCTTAGGAAAACCCAATATCGTCTTAAAAGTCATAATTCATAGTCTTGGCGGAATTGTCGGACTTTGGTTATTGAATTTTCTCTTAAGTATTTTAGGTTTTTCTATTCCTATTAATTTCTTTACCATAATAATTGTAGGTCTTTTAGGGTTTCCTGGAGTATTAACATTATCAATATTACAGTTCCTAGGAATCTAATGTAAAAAGTTTAGGTTTTTTTATAATTTATTCTTGACGACTAAAACATCTCGGAGGTATACTTAAAACGTTTAAAGGGGAACTATTCGACTTAAATGCGAAGTAGTTCCCTAAGTCTGTTTTTACACTAGTTTTATGAAAATTCTATTTCTTCCTCAAATACTAATATTTCATTTTCTGAACATTTGAGGGAAATAGAACGAGGGAAATCCCTCACAGTGGTCGAAAATTAAATTAATCACATGATTAGGAGGCTACAAAAAATGGCTAAAATGAAAACCATGGATGGAAATGAAGCCGCGGCTCATGCTTCGTATGCATTTACTGAAGTCGCAACTATCTTTCCCATCACCCCCTCTTCGACAATGGCCGAGTTGGTCGATGAATGGGCTGCTCATGGAAGGAAGAACATTTATGGGCAAACTGTTAAGGTCGTGGAGATGCAATCCGAAGCAGGTGCTGCAGGTGCAGTACACGGTTCCCTCCAGGCAGGAGCATTAACCACCACGTACACAGCTTCACAAGGCTTACTTTTGATGATTCCTAACATGTATAAGATTGCCGGTGAGCTGCTTCCATGCGTATTTCACGTAAGTGCCCGCGCTTTGGCAACCCATGCGCTCTCTATTTTTGGAGACCATCAGGACGTTATGTCTGTTCGTGCAACCGGATTCGCTCAGCTTTCTTCACATAACGTGCAAGAAGCTTTAGATTTAGGCTTCATCGCTCATTTAGCGACAGTTAAAGCCAGAGTTCCTTTTGTTCATTTTTTTGATGGCTTCCGTACTTCCCATGAAATTCAAAAAATCGAAATTCCGGAATATGAGGAAGTTGGCCAATTAATAGATATGGATGCAGTTCAAGCATTCCGTGACCAAGCCTTGAACCCGGAACATCCTGTTCTGCGCGGAACAGCCCAAAATCCGGATGTTTACTTCCAAGGCCGTGAAGCATCAAATCGTTTCTATGATGCAGTTCCCGACATTGTTGAACATTATATGCAAGAGTATAAGAAACTTACGGGTCGGGAATATCACCCATTCCAATACTATGGCGCTGAAGATGCTGAGTACGTTATTGTTGCCATGGGTTCGATCTGTGACACGGTTGAAGAAACCGTTGACTATCTCACGGCTAAAGGGGAAAAAGTTGGGGTTATTAAAGTTCATCTATTCAATCCTTTCTCCAGTAAATATTTCTTTAACGTATTGCCGAAAACTGTTAAAAAAATTGCAGTTCTTGAAAGAACGAAAGAACCTGGTTCTTTGGGAGAGCCTCTGTACTTAGATATTAAAGAAGTCTTTTACAATCATGAACAAAAACCAGTCATCGTGGGCGGCCGATATGGTTTAGGCTCTAAAGATACCACTCCTTCCCAAGTTTTGGCAGTCTATAAAAACCTTAAAGCAGAAGAGCCTGTTAACGGATTTACCATTGGTATTATCGACGATGTAACCTTCAAGTCCTTACCCGAAGATGAAATTATCGATACTGCCCCCGAAGGAACCATTGCTTGTAAATTCTGGGGCCTTGGCGCAGATGGCACAGTCGGTGCTAATAAGCAAGCCATCAAAATCATCGGAGACCATACGAAGCTCTATGCCCAAGCATATTTCCAATATGACAGTAAGAAATCCGGTGGTATCACCGTTTCCCACGTCCGCTTTGGCAAGAAACAAATTAAGTCTCCTTACTATGTCACGGGTGCTAATTATATAGCCTGTCATAATCAAACTTATGTTTATCAATATGACCTCTTAAAGGGCTTAAAGAAAAAAGGAAACTTTGTCTTAAACTGCCAGTGGACCCCTGAGGAGTTAGACGAGAAACTTCCGGCAGCTATGAAACAGGCCCTAGCCCGAAATGAAGTCAACTTCTATATCATTGATGCAGTTTCAATTGCCCGTAAAATTGGTCTCGGTTCCCGTATTAATATGGTAATGCAAGCTGCTTTCTTCAAACTTGCCAATGTTATTCCTGTCGAAGAAGCTGTCGATTATTTGAAAGCTTCTGTTTTGAAAACATACGGTAAAAAAGGTCAAAACATTGTAGACATGAACAATGCCGCCATTGATCAAGGGGTTTCAGCCCTCGTTAAAGTTGAGATTCCTGCATCTTGGGCAAATGCACAAGACGGAGAAGCTGCTGCTGCTGCCGATGAGTCTGCCTTTGTCAAAAATATTCTTCGCCCGATGAATGCGTTAGAAGGAGACAATCTTCCTGTGAGCGCTTTCTTAGGCCGTGAAGATGGAACCTTCCCTGTTGGAACGTCTGCTTCCGAAAAACGCGGTATTGGTGTTATCGTCCCAGAATGGCAAATTAATAATTGTATTCAATGTAATCAATGTTCCTATGTTTGCCCACATGCTGCAATTCGTCCTTTCTTGATGAATGAAGAGGAAGCTAAAAATGCTCCTGAAGGTTTTGTCGGGAAGAAGGCCATCGGTAAAGAAGCTGCTGGTTTACAATTCCGTGTTCAAGTAAGTACTTTGGATTGCACTGGGTGTGGAAACTGCGCTGAAGTTTGCCCAGCCAAAGAAAAAGCCTTAGTTATGAAACCTGCTGCTGAGCAAATGCAACAACAAGCTGCGAACTGGGAATATGCAGTAACATTACAAAATAAATCTAAGCTGTTTGATCTGACGACAGTTAAAGGCAGTCAATTTGCCCAACCGCTGCTAGAATTCAATGGTGCCTGCCCAGGTTGCGGAGAGACTGCTTATGTAAAACTTCTCACCCAACTTTTTGGTGATCGCATGATGATTTCCAATGCTACAGGTTGCAGCTCTATCTGGGGCGGAAGTGCTCCTGCCGTTCCGTATACCACGAATCAAGAAGGAAAAGGACCGAGCTGGGCTAACTCCTTATTCGAGGACAATGCAGAGTTCGGTTATGGAATGTATTTGGGAGTTCGTCAACAACGTGAAAAACTCGTTGATTTGATGAATCAAGCACTCGAGATGGAAATTAGCCCTGAACTAAAAGGAGCCTTCCAAGAATGGCTCGCAGGCTGGAACGATGCAGATGCTTCTAAAGCTGCCACAGCTAAGATCTTGGCATCTCTCGAAGGCTATAATGGAGATAACAAAGTCTTGGCAGAGATTTTGCGTAAGAAAGATCAACTCATTAAGAAATCCCAGTGGATTGTTGGTGGTGACGGATGGGCTTATGATATCGGCTACGGCGGCTTAGACCATGTCTTAGCATCGGGAGACGATGTCAACATCCTCGTTCTTGACACCGAAGTTTACTCCAATACTGGTGGTCAGTCTTCCAAATCAACTCCGCGTGCTGCTGTTGCTAAATTTGCTGCGGCCGGTAAGAAGATCCGTAAGAAAGATTTAGGCATGATGGCTATGAGTTATGGCTATGTCTATGTTGCCCAAATTGCTTTGGGTGCGAACATGTCTCAAACCATTAAGGTCATTAAAGAAGCTGAAGCTTATAAAGGACCTTCTTTGATTATCGCCTATGCTCCATGTATTAATCACGGGCTTAAAGCTAGTATGACTAAGAGCGTTCAAGAAGCTAAAAAAGCTGTGGATTCCGGCTACTGGCACCTCTATCGCTTTAATCCGGATTTAGCTGAACAAGGAAAGAATCCATTCAGCCTTGAATCTAAAGAGCCTACGTTGCCTTTCCGTGACTTTATCATGGGCGAAGTTCGCTATACGTCCTTGTTAAATACCTTCCCAGAAACGGCCGAAGAACTCTTTGCCGGGGCAGAGAAATATGCTAAAGTTCGTTATGATTCCTACAAACGTTTAGCAGAACAAAAATGGGAAGACTAATCACTTTTTTGCCCTAAAAGTAATTTATTAGTATCCTTTTGAGAGCAGAGTTTTCTGCTCTCTTTTTTTGTACCGTCAGAAAGTATAACTTCGTTAATACTTTCTGCAGCATAAGAAGAGCAACTATGCAGCCGCCTACGCCAGAGGCTAACAAGTGCAAAGACAGTGTCTTCGGTCGCCAGGCCAAGTTTTCTTAATACTTTTTTCAGGAGAACATAATCCTTGATCTAGGAATAAAATGAGCAAAAGGAAGAAGGGGGTGTTTGATACGAGCAGTGTACCAATGGTTGGGGATTTCGTAAGGGAGTCGTTGGATTTACACCTGTTTATGGCTCGAATTATGAGAGAACATGCTATCTTTATGCAGGTCGGATTTTTGTCAAAAGACGTTACTTATGCTCAGCAAGCAGAGCAGTTTAAATGCCAGTACGATGAACTTCTTAAGGAAGCCATAATGCTAAGTGATTGCACGGCATCAGAAAGCGTGCTGCGTTCAGGAGAACTTGTAACGGATAAAACACTTGGAGCTGAGTCGAAGACCCAAGAATTGACCGGGGTCTGTATTGATAGTACCTTAACACTAGAAGAGTTGCGTTTAAATCCTGATCCAGGGACAATCCCCCAGGATATTACTCCCCACGTTCAGAGCTTAAATCAGAAAACGATGGCTTTAACAACCTCCTTTGCGGAGTTCAAGGCCATGGTTTTAGATCAAGTGACGAAATGCTGTTTGTTTACAAATCTTTTCCCGTCTCAATATATGCATATTCATAAGGAGGCCCTATTTTATTTAAAGCTTATAAGCCGGCTGCAAAACAATCAGTTTGTTGATTCACGTGTCGAGTTGTATGAACAAAAGTTGTTTTGGGATAATATAATGGGAGAACATGCCCAGATCATCAGCCATCTGCTGGACCCCTCAGAAAAGGAGCTTAGTCATAAAGCACAAGATTTTGCTCATCGGTTTGATAAATTAGAGCGAAAACTGAAGGGAGAGGGGATACCGGCTACCGGCCTTGAACGTTTGAGACAAGAGAACATCCAGGCGACTAGCGCCATCGCTGAATTTAAAGCCGCGAACACAGATCTTCTTTTAGCCTGTCGGACAAAATCCATGCTCTCCCCGCTATTAACGGATCATACACTTAGAGAGGCTTATTATTACTTGAGAATTTTAAAAACCTTGCGACTTGTTTATCTTGGCCGAGGTTAACAGTAAGTTTGATAGGAAATAACTGCGGTTCTGATCAGAAGCGAACAAAGAAGGATAAAATTAGATTCCTTCTCACTGTTCGTTTCTTTTAATTTAAATTTATCCTACAAACGAGGCGGTACCCCTTTCAGGCAGGGAAAGAGGATTAATTTGTTAGTATAAATTAATCCTCTTTCCCCGAAAATAAAGATATTGTTTTAGTAAATAGTGGCCAGTATTTAGCTCGTTGATCTGGAACTGTGCTTTAAAAGATTGGGAGATGAGATGTCTGTCATGAGGGACTTTTTTTGGTCCAATACAATTTGGTATATCTTACTTGGTGTATTAATGGTCATTGAATTAATAATTATTTTTATTAGGACTGACCGGCCTAAATTCATGGTTGCATTTTATCTAACCCTAACTGGAGTTACGCTTTTCTTCGAGACAATACTCTTTATAATACTTAGAGCTTATTACTATTACCCAATGATTATTCAAACCTCCTCCTTTGATGATGCGCTTGCAGGCAACCTATTTTCTCAGTTCTCTCTCGCAGCAACAGCGTTATTAGTAGCCGGGTTAAATCTGAAAAATTATTGGGTTTTTATCTTTGCCGGCGTTTACGGGTTTATTGAAGAACTGTTTTTGTCATTAGGTATTTATGAACATTATTGGTACCGTACTTGGATGACTGTAGTGATGATGCTCATATTTTTTTGGTCGGCTAAGAAGTATTATTTTAAACTTCTAAAAGGAAGCAAACCGGTTTATCACTACCTTAATATATTTCTAGGATTATTTTCTCTGGATGTCGTTACCATACTCTGGGGATTTATGCTCTCCGGAAATCAAAATTATACTAGAAATTTTTTTCCGGATTCTATAAGAGGCCCTTACATTATGGCAGCACTCTATTATTGTTTTTTGTCAATTACCTTGATGTTAATCTACTTTTTTAAGCTGAAATGGAAATGGAAAGCCTTGGTGATCATAGCTATCTACGCCGTTAATTACGTTGCGTATTTGCAAAAAATTATTTATTTAAAAGAAGGTTGGTTTTTTATTTTTTCAACCGTAACTATTTTCTTCATGTACTTGTCAATAGTTTTCCTTGATCGAATGTATAAAAACAAGCGGCTATCTGCGTAACTTCGTTATCTATCAAACGAAGGAGGTTTAAGATGGAAGACACTTTACTTACCATGATTTGTATAGCAATTACCTGGTATTGGGGCGATTGGAGGCAATGGAAGCGGTATTATCCTACTATTTTGTTTTGGGCTTTGGGTAATACAATTTATGGCTATCTGACTATTCAGAAACCCCTTTGGAAGTTTACGACGATTATTCCTTCATCATTAGCAAATATCATAATGGCCTTAGTAATCTTTCCGTGCGTTTGCTTGCTATTTTTACCGTATTTCCCAAAAAAAAATATTCTAACAAAATTACTATATATTTGTTTTTGGACGTTTATCTTTTCATTCATTGAATGGTGGGCCTTACATGTACATCTTTTTGCCCAT
The DNA here is from genome assembly GCF_045689965.1 of Desulfosporosinus paludis. Taxonomy (NCBI): domain Bacteria; kingdom Bacillati; phylum Bacillota; class Clostridia; order Eubacteriales; family Desulfitobacteriaceae; genus Desulfosporosinus; species Desulfosporosinus paludis. The sequence goes on along the minus strand of NZ_CP144211.1, from coordinate 2,955,314 downwards.
TTTAATGGTTGGAACTTGACTTATTCAATTTTTTTTAACTTTGGAATGTTTATACTGCTCCAAATACATCATAAGGAACCGCGTTGGGCTTGGTTAATTTCATTGTTAACTGGGGTTTTTACCATAACTTATTTTAAGATACCACTGTAGTCTTTAACCTAAGATGAGACTGGAACCGACTTATGAACGATAAGTATGGTTGCAGTCTTTTTGTTATTTATTCCCAGACACTGTAGCTTGGATAGGCACTTAGGGGGAAGGGGTTTGGCTTAACGTTTTGCAGAGAAGAGAAGAGAGCCCCTGAGACTCGCGAATAATCGACTCGTTGTGGGACAAAATAAGCACGTTAGGAGGGAGAAACGTGCCCAGTTGGATGAAAATGATCAAAGACCTTACCATTCGCCCAAAGGTACGGCAGATACGCAAGACTCCGACCTATTCTTTTGACGAAGACCTAAATAAGCCTATATCGGGAGCTGCTGTGAAAGAAATCTTATCCAAGAGCAGCGATGTTGTGTTCAGAGAGTTCATCCTTCAAGGAAAAGAGCATATTTCCTGTATGGTTGGTGCGGTGGACGGAATGGTTAACAAGACCCAACTTGATCAGTTCGTTCTAAAGCCCCTCCTGGTGGATTTAGTAGGGCATCCGGAATTGGCCAAAGTGACGGTAGCAAATGCTGTGGATATGACAGTCCAGAGCCTAATTCCCGGCCTGGAGATTAAGAAAATCTTCAAAATGGGAGAAGCAATTGATGCAATCTTATCCGGTGATTCGGTTATCTTTTTTGGGGATTGCACAGAAGCAATTATTGTTGGTGCCAAAGGATGGGCAAATTCCGGCGTCAATGAACCGGTTTCGGAGTCGGTGATCAAAGGCCCACATGAAGGGTTCACGGAAACGCTTCGAATCAATACATCTCTTTTACGGCGAAAGATCAAACATCCATCCTTACGGTTGATCTCCTTGAAACTTGGAGATTTAACCAAAACTGACCTTGTGGTGACTTATATCGATAAAATTGCAAGCCCGGAAATCGTCTCTGAGGTCTTAAAAAGATTGAGCAAAATCAAGTTAGATGGGGTGATAGAAACTGGATATATCGAAGAGATGATTGAGGATTTTCCTTATTCACCTTTCCCGCAAATTGCTTATACAGAGCGTCCAGACGTCTTAGCCGGTAAGCTTCTGGAAGGGAAAGTGGGCATCATGCTTGACGGAACTCCCATCGTCTTAGTGGTGCCGGCGATATTAACGCAGTTTTTAAATGTTAATGAGGACTATTATCAACGGGCTATGACAGCCATTCTTTTTCGCTTTGTTCGTTATGTCGGGGCCTTTGTGGCTATCACAGCACCAAGCGCCTATATAGCGGTCACGACGTTTCACCAGGAAATCATACCAACAGATCTTTTGATGAGCATATCGGCAGGGCGTCAAGGAGTGCCTTTCCCAGCTCTTTTAGAGGCCTTAATCATGACCATTGTTTTAGAGATCTTACAAGAAGCCGGACTTCGTTTACCAAAACCGATTGGGCAGACTATTGGGATCGTTGGAGCGCTGATCATTGGGGATGCGGCGGTTAAGGCAAGTTTAGTGAGCCCTTTGATGGTGATCGTCATTGGCATCACCGCTGTATCAAGTTACGCAATTCCTTATTACGATTTAAGTCTTGCAGTTCGGCTCACTCGCTTTCCGCTGATGATTTTGGCGGGGAGCCTTGGTTTTTTTGGGGTATCTGTAGGTCTTTATGCAGGCTTAATTCACTTGCTAAGCCTGCGTTCTTTTGGAGTGCCGTACATGAGTCCAATTGCTCCGATGCGAATTCGAGCATTGCTGCAAGATACCTTTGTTCGAGCACCATGGTGGGCGATGAAACGGCGTCCGCATCTCATGGACAACGAAAAGCCCCGATCAGGAGGAAAAGGGTGACGATGGAAAGGGAATTAATGTCTAATGCGTTTGCTGGTGAGAGAAAAAATGACTTAGTTTAAGGAAGATTTATTGGGAAAGGAAAAGGGAAAAAGCGATGGAAAAAATCTCACCGCATCAATTTATGACCTTAGGGGCCGCTGTGCTTATGGGTACAACCTTTCTCCCTGTAGCATCGATCGTCAGCGGAGCCGGTGGACGGGATGGCTGGATAAGCGTTTTACCGGCATTTGCCTTGGGAATACCTTATGGCTTGATGGTGCTTTCCATTCTATCCCAATATCCCAGTAATAATTTATTGCAGGTTTCGGAAATAGTTTTTGGCAAGTGGACAGGAAAGATTATTGGAATTCTGTATATTTCCATTACGGGGTATTTCGGCGGGCTGTTATTAGGGCAAGTTGGGGATATCTATGAACGTTCAATTATGCCATTAACCCCCATCTGGTTGTTCTACTTAGGTGGGATATTGCTGGTTATCTATTTAGTAACAGCTGGGATCGAAGTGTTCGCCCGTTTTTCAGAGATCATTTTACCCCTGATCGTGATTGCTTTAGCTTTAAATCTCGGCCTCTCCCTTCCGCGAATTGAGCAAGGGGAACTTTTGCCCATTTTAAGTGATGGGATAATGCCGCTTTTTTGGGGAGGAATTAAAGTAGCGCCTTTTGCCATGGAATATATTCTCTTTTTCGGGGGAGTCCTTACCTTTCTACCTAACAGCCTTAAAGAAATCAGAGAATTGAAGACAGGGATTTGGCGATCTGTTTTTTTGGTAGGAACGTTAGATATGCTGGTTGTTCTGATGCAGGTTCTCGTCTTTGGACCGGTAGAAACGACCCGTTTAATCTATGGCTTACTCGTTTTAGGAAAGATGGTTGAGGTAAGTCGTACGGTTGCAGGGGTTGAGTCTCTCTTTCTAGGGGTTTGGCTCGGGGCTTTGGTGATAAAGATTACCGCTTTCTTTTACACGTCGATCTGGGGTTTAGAAACGGTTTTTAATTTGAAAGGATTCAAATGGAATCTTGGGGTTTGTGCGGTATTTATGGGAATTGCCTTTGGATTTGAGAGAGGGCCTTCTCTAATTGCAGAAATCGGAACGGTTGACAATTATCTTATTTTACCGTTTACGTCGGTTTGGGTACTTACTCTTTGGGGATTCGCGCGCTGGAAGAAAGGAGCAGGTGGTTAATGGGGGCTACTAAGAGCAAGAAATTTAAAAGAGGACTCGTCTTAGTATTGATAGTCTGCCTCGTATTTTTGCCAGGATGTTGGGGAAAACGAGAAGTAGAGGAGTTAGCGCCTCTCATGGGAGTGGGGCTTGACCTTGGACAGAAACCAGGGACCTACCTCATTACGCTTCAATTAGCCAAACCTAAGCAAGGCGGAGGAACGGCAACAGAGATTGACGATCGGACCTTTAGCGTAGAAGTTTCCAGCGTTCGGGAAGCGACTGAGATGGCTTATAAGATTTCAAGCCGTATACCGTTTATGGGTTCATTGAAGGTGATTGTCATTGGCGAAGATGCGGCAAAAGCTGGTTTTAACGATCTCATAGATTTCGCCCAACGTTTTTCCGAGTTTCGCAGGTCGATGTATCTAGTTCTAGCAAAAGGTAAAGCTAAAGATCTTCTGAACCTGAAACTGCGCAATGGAGAATTAGCGGCCATGAGTATTAAAAGTCATATGGAGCAGGGGAACAGTCTATCGTCGTTCCCTACGGTTCGTTTAGGGCATTATCTTACGGTTCTGGGCAGAAAAAGTACAGCCCCAATCATCCCTGTAGTGGAGATTGTAAAAGCAGGAGCCGAAGGCATTGAATATAATGACGGAAAGGAAGGTGAGGAGATACAAATACAAGGTGCGGGCGTATTGAGTGGGGACCATTTGGCGGACTACCTCACGGATAAGGAAACCAAAGGATACATGTGGCTTGAAAACAATGTGAATAATCGCTTGATTAATACGATGGATAATCAAGACAGTGACATTCACTTTGGCGGGCAAGTCCTAAAATCTACGACGAACTACAGATTGTACAATAACAATGGAACAATAGGGATGCAATACCAGATTAAAACAAGTATTGCGGTTGATGAAGTGATGGGTTTAAAGAAGCAACTTTCAGAGACAGAGTGGGTCGATCTCATGAATGACGCTGAAGACAGCTTTGCTAAAGTAATTCAGAAAGAATGTGACAGCTCTATCCAGAAAGAAAAAGAACTGAGCCTTGATTTTTTAGGGATTGGAAGGCATATCGAACAGAGAGATCCATCATACTGGAAGACCATTAAAGATCAATGGGAAGGGAAGATCAAAGATTTCCCAATTTCCCTGAATGTTCAAGTCTCAATACATCACTCAGGAATGTCGGGCAGCAGTGTAACGACTAATTCAACGGGAGAAGGGGAAGAATAAAGAAAGAAGTGACTAGGGGGAATTTATCAGTGATTAAAACAAGCGATACTCTTAAAGAGCATGAAAACCCTAAAAAAGATAAGAATCAAGAAATCGTTGCATCAAACGGAAAACTCCTTCCGGTATGTTATCGTTGCGCCCAGGTTCCCAAGAATGGCCTCTATGACGGTTTTCGAGTGCGAGGAATGTTTTTCTGCTCGGATTGTCAGCGCGAATTATACTCAGCAGAGCAAGGTTCTCCAGAGTATCAAGAATTTCTGTTCTTAATCCAAGGGCTACTTTTTTAAGCAAATTATGAATTTCATCTACATTGGATAACCCGAGATATCGGTCGAATCTCGGGTTATCCAATGTAGATGAAATATTTGTTAATATGTGATAAAATAGATAGAATATCATGTATCAACTATGCTTGAGATAAAAAAACTCAGGTAAATGGAGGTTCATTGGTGGGTGATCTCGGAGAAGGATTGAGCCATTATCAGAGGCAAGGATTTTGCTCTTTCCACACTCCTGGCCATAAAGGGCGGCAGGAGTTTTTTCATGACCTAAATTTCTGTGGGTTTGACTTAACTGAGCTTCCAGGACTCGACATGCTGCATTCCCCGAGCGGAATAATCGCTCAGGCCCAAAAACGCTCGGCTCAGATTTTTGGGGCGAATGAAACCTATTTTTTGGTCAATGGAGGAACAGTTGGAAATCAAGCGATGTTTCTTGCCCTCTCGGGTACTACGAAACATGTTGTCGTAGAAAGAAGTTCTCATCGTTCGGTTATGTCGGCCTTAGTTCTAAGCGGATTTCGGCCGGATTATTTAAGCCCTGTCATTCATCCGGAATTTAATCTTCCGCTGGGCCTTGACATTGAGGAGCGACTTTCTTGGTCAGAGGTGTCCGCCTGTCATGTTACCTATCCCAGTTATTATGGAGCGGGTATAGATTTACAACGGTTGTTAGCTAAGAGAGCTGATCTAGCACCAGATATGCCAGTATTAGTCGATCAAGCTCACGGTTCTCATTTTCTCGGATCGTTATTTCCAGCGAGCGCTTTGAAGCTCGGGGCAGATCTTGTTCTGCACAGTACACATAAGACGTTAAGCGCCTTAACCCAGTCGGCTATGCTTCACGTCCAAGGGTCGAGAGTCTCACGCGCACGGTTAAGACAAAGCTTGGAACTTCTGCAATCTTCCAGTCCCAGCTATTTATTGCTTGCTTCGCTGGAACGGGCCGGAGAATATGCTTTGGAGATTGAACGTTGGGAACCCCTCCGCGAGGAGGTTGAGAAGCTTCATAGCACTGTCGGGGAGAGGTTCCGTATCCTCTCACAGAAGGATGTCGGGACGTATGGGATTCACAGCGTAGACTGGTCTAAAGTACTGATTAACACCCTGCCTTTAGGTGTATCCGCTTCTCATTGTGTTGAATTCCTCCGCAAAGATTTTGGCTTAGAGCCCGAACTGTGGGATGAAGAAAATATTTTATTCTTAATAGGAATCGGTAATACTCCTGAAGACATACGGAGACTTACAAAAGGGTTGGATCACTTGGCGAACAGGACCCTGTCATCAAATACTAAGGATTTTAAGCGCCAAAATGCCAGGAGGATTGTTACGTCATTACCACCTCAGATTCTTACGCCACGAGAGGCATTTTTGGCTAAAAAACGACAAATTCCCTTGCGAGAAAGTTTAGGTTATATTGTAGGGGAAACTATCTCACCTTATCCGCCGGGAATTCCTATCGTTGTCATGGGCGAGCAAATGACTCCTGAAGTTCTCGAAACTCTGCTTATGGTTGGCAAAGGGCATTGGCAAGGGTGGCAAGGCTTTGAAACTCAAACGATCTGGATTATTGAGGAGGAACAAGGAATGTCATGAATTTACCGCTAGTACTTTTGGAAAAAGCGGCCCGAGAAGAACACTTGACACATCTTTTGCTCTTTCATGGTGGAAGTGCACCGTATAGACGGGACGTGGCGCTTCGCATAGCACAGATTTTAAATTGTACCTCACCGTTACCTGAGGGTCCGTGCGAAGCTTGTACAACCTGTCATAAAATTTCTAGTGGTAACCATCCGGATGTTTTATGGCTTAAGCCACTTAAGACGACTATTGGAATTGAACAAGTTCTCGCTTGGCAAGAAAAAGTATACCTTAAGCATTATGAGGGAACCTATAAAATTTCAATTATCGAGCAGGCGGACGGATTAACCTTGCCGGCAGCCAATGCCTTGCTAAAAGTTATCGAGGAACCACCGGAGCGTTCGGTGATAATCTTAAGTGCTGGAAATGTCGAAGGAATATTACCCACGATACAGAGTCGTGCCCAGCTGATTTATTTTCCTGATCCTTCTGAGGATGTTTGGCTTAAAGGATTGGAAGAAAATAATCAACAGGAGGCTCAATTAGCCTTTGAATTAAGTGATCATAATCAGAGTCTGGCTACGGCCATTCTGGAGACGGGTGTTACTGCGCTGCAGGAATGGATGGAAAAGTTTTGTCAAGCTGTCTCGAACAGAGATTTTTTAACCTTAAATTCGCTGTTTCCATTGGACAAAAATCAGGCAGGTGTCTATTTGCAGGCCTTAGCCGTAAAGATCCAAAAAGGAATTCAAAAAGGCTCGAACCATCCTTTTGAACTTTTGGCGATTGGAAAAGCTAATGATGCATTAAGACAACAAGTGAATCCAAGGTTAATCATAGAAGTATTGGCTTTAGAATTATTTCAACAAGGAGGGACTCTCTGTGATTGAGGTTGTCGGCGTTCGCTTTAAAAACGCGGGTAAAATATATTATTTCTCCCCAGGAGACCTCAAGCTTGAGGCTTCTGATAAAGTTATTGTTGAAACAGCAAGGGGTATCGAATTCGGAGAATTGGTTATCCCGCCCCGGCAAGTGGGTGATGAGGAAGTAGTTCTCCCCTTAAAACAAGTCATTCGGAAAGCAACGCCTGTCGATGAACAATTTGTCGAACAGAATAGAACCAAAGAAAAAGATGCTTTTCAAATTTGCTTAAAGAAAATATCCGAACACCAATTACCCATGAAATTAGTAGATGTTGAATATACTTTTGACGGTAATAAGATTATTTTTTCGTTTACGGCGGAAGGCCGTGTTGATTTCAGAGAATTGGTTAAAGATTTGGCAGCGATTTTCCGTACGCGTATTGAATTGCGGCAAATTGGAGTGCGGGATGAAGCAAAAATGCTTGGAGGAGTGGGTTCCTGCGGGAGAATACTATGCTGCACATCGTTTTTGGGGGACTTTGAGCCGGTGTCGATTCGTATGGCGAAAGATCAGAAACTTTCGCTTAATCCTACCAAGATTTCCGGGATCTGTGGTCGACTTATGTGTTGCCTTAAATATGAAAACGGATGCTATAAACCTGATGACAAGGAACATTGCTTGAACTCCCAAACCTTAGAGGGAGATAAAGACATTGAAATTTTGGAGGACCAGAATTTCCAGATTGAGAGCGCTTACTCTGCCAAATCAAATGGAAAACAGCGTTGTACTAGGAAAGGGGAAAAGCCCAAAGGAAAGAGTGAGAAGGTATGAGCCAGTTAACACAGGCCCTCACAGAAGTGGAAGAGAAGCTGCGTTCTCTTCTGGAAGAAGTTAACCATCTGAAATCCTATGTTAAGGCTTTAGAAGAAGAAAATATCAAGCTTAAACGGGAATGTACTCTTCCTGAAAAGGAGACAGAACGTGTTATTGCCAATGCAGAACATATTCAAGGTGTCGCCCATGACAACTTAGTACGTCTCTATCACGAGGGATTTCACGTTTGCCACCTCCATTTCGGTCAACCGTTAGAAGGGGATTGTTTGTTTTGTATGGGTTTCTTAAGGAAAGACTAGAACATAAGATTTTATAAGGCGGGGAGTCTTTTAGGCATGTTGGTTAAAGGTACGTTGTATGTATGTGGGACCCCAATCGGTAATTTGGGAGATATAACTTTACGAGTTCTGGATACATTGCGGAACGTTGATTTGATTGCCGCTGAGGATACACGCCATTCGCGCAAATTGTTGCAACACTATGAGATTACTACGCATCTCACCAGCTACCATGAACACAATGAAAAAAAGAAATCCTTAGAATTGGTAGAACGGCTTAAAGCAGGCCAAACGATTGCCCTTATTAGTGATGCCGGATTGCCTGGAATCTCCGATCCGGGGAGTGAGCTTATTCGATTGTGCTTAGAGGAAACTATACCGGTGGATGTCTTGCCTGGACCTAATGCAGCCCTTACAGCTTTGGTTTTATCAGGGATGCCGTCTGAAAGTTTTACATTTTACGGGTTTTTACCCGCGGCATCGGGAGAGAGGAAACGCAGGCTGGAGCATCTGTCAAATTGTCAAGAGACCCTAATCCTCTATGAGGCTCCCCATCGTTTGGTGAGTACATTACAAGGATTGGACGAACACTTTGGCGAACGTGAAGCGGCGGTTGTTCGCGAATTGACGAAGGTCCATCAGCAGGTCCACAAGGATAATCTTTCTGAGCTGATAAAAGAGTTTGAAAAGACTCCTCCTCGAGGAGAATGTTGCATAGTGATTGCGCCCTATGTCCCGAAAAAATTGGTTGGAGGGCCCAATGAATGGCGAAATGAAGTGAACCAAGGAATTCAGCGAGGATTGACGAAGAAGGAAGCTATGAAAGATGTGGCCAAGCGTTATGGTGTGAGAAAATCGGAGGTTTATCAAGCATTGCTGGAGGATTCAAATATCAATTAGGCGGGTAAAGAAAAACGAAGACCCGAAGGCCTTCGAAGAGTTCATTGCTCGAAAGTAATGAGGAACGATCTATGTATAGATTCTAAAACTAGACAGCTTTGGAACCGGATTCTACATTGCCAAGGATGGCTTCACCCATCGCAACTGCGCATTCACGGCAAACATTTTTACCATGGAAAAGTTGATTATCGCTGGCATTGCCACAAAATACACAAGCTGGCTCATACTTTTTAAGAATAATCTTTTCTTGATCAACATAAATCTCCAGCGCGTCTTTTTCGTCAATCCCTAGTGTGCGGCGAAGCTCAATGGGTAAAACAATACGACCAAGTTCATCTACTTTTCTCACGATTCCCGTTGATTTCATCATTTTCACTCACTCCCTTTACAACAACATTCGACACAAAACTACAACCTTATGATACCAACGGTTCCAATTAAAGTCAACCATTTTTAGGGTTGTTAGAGATTAAAATTTTCAAAAGTGGCATTAGATTACATATTAATTTTTTATTATGGGTATACTTGACAGATATGAATTTATATATTATTGATTTTTGAGATTGAGAGGAGACCGAACGGTGAATTATTACATTACTACTCCAATATTTTATCCAAATTCGAGCCCGCATATTGGAACAGCTTATACGACAGTTGCAGCAGATGCACTGGCTCGGTATCATAGATTACTGGGAGACCGGGTTCACTTTCTAACCGGAACGGATGAGAATGCCCAAAAAATTGTTCGGACTGCGGAAGCGCATCAAGTAGATCCCAAAACATATGTCGATGGCGTTGTAATTCGCTTTAAAGAATTATGGAATGTCCTAGATATTTCTTATGACGATTTTATCCGAACCACTGAAAAACGTCATGAAACGGTTGTTCAGCAGATTTTTTCCAGATTATATGATCAGGGAGATATTTATAAGTCTGAGTATTCGGGTTGGTATTGTACTCCTTGTGAAACGTTTTGGACGGAAAGCAAATTGGTTGAGGGAAAATGCCCTAATCCTGATTGCCTGCGAGAAGTAGAACTCCTCAAAGAAGAAAGCTATTTCTTCCGTTTATCGAAATATCAAGGCGCACTTCTAAAACATATTCAAGAACATCCTGAATTTATTCAACCCGTTTCTCGGCGTAATGAAATGATTCGTTTTATTGAAAGCGGGTTAGAGGATTTATGTGTTTCTAGAACCACCTTCAAATGGGGAATTAAGGTGCCCTTCGACCCTAAACATGTGGTCTATGTTTGGTTGGATGCCTTAATTAATTACATTTCAGCATTGGGCTATCCTGACGGGGAACGCTTTAAGGAGTATTGGCCGGCCAATGTTCAGATCATGGGTAAAGATATTGTGCGTTTTCATGCCGTGATTTGGCCCATAATCTTAATGGCTCTGGGCCTTCCTCTTCCGAAGGTTGTCTATGGGCATGGTTGGTATTTGACGAAAGACGGCGGGAAAATATCTAAGTCCCGAGGAAATGTACAGGATTCCTTCGAGCTGATTCAAAGGTATGGCTCTGATGCTATCCGGTATTTCTTATTGCGTGAAATGCAAGTGGGAACTGATGGCACGTACTCTGAGGATAATTTAGTAGATCGCTTAAACAGCGATCTGGCCAATGACTTTGGCAATTTTGTCTCGCGGAGTTTGGCGATGGTGGTTAAGTTTAGAGAGGGGGTTGTACCTCGCCCCGGTCAAGACACCTCTTTAGAACAAGAATTAAAGACGTTGAGTTCCGAAGTTAAAAAAAGTGTTGACGAAAGTTTCCAAAGGTGTGATCTTGCCAGTGCTTTGGAGCAAATCTGGCGTTTTGTAGCAAGATGCAATAAATATGTCGATGAAACAGCTCCCTGGGCCTTAGCGAAACAGACAGACCAACAGGAGCGCTTAGATACTGTGCTCTATACGTTTGTAGAATGTATTCGAATCTTGGGAATCCTAACTGCTCCCTTTATGCCCGGTATACCTCCTCGGATCTGTGCGTTACTTAGCAGCAATGAACAGCTTATTTGTTGGCAAGAGGCAGATCAATGGGGAATAATAACTCCGGGAACCTATGTTCATAAGGGTGAGCAGCTTTTCCCCAGAATTGATGTTTCTCAATACACTGCAGCAGAGGAGACGAAACCGGTGGAACTTGAACCTAAGCAAGAGCAGCAGGTTGCAGCTTTGGAGTTTGAACCCATTAAAGAAGAAATTAGTATTGAGGAATTTGCCAAGCTTGATTTGCGTGTTGGGAAAGTTCTTAGTGCTGAGAAAGTCGCTAAGACGGAAAAACTTCTGAAATTAGACATTGAAATCTCTGGAGAAGTCCGTACCGTTGTTTCGGGTATTGCCAAACACTACGCTCCGGAAGATCTGGTGAATAAATTTGTGGTGGTTGTGGCGAATCTGAAGCCCACAAAGCTGAGGGGGATTACCTCCCAGGGCATGATTTTAGCTGCATCATATGGGGAAGTGCTGGAAGTGCTTATGGTGAACAAGGAGCTTCCAGGTGGGGCTCAAGTAAAATGATTTGGGATACGCATGCACATCTTGATGACAAAGATTATGAGGAAGATTTCCAGGATGTCTTGAGCAGAATGAAGGCGGCTGGAATTTCTCGAGTGACAAATGTCGGCTACGATCTTGCTTCTTCAAAAAGGTCGCTTAAATTAGCTCAAGATTACGACTTTATCTATGCTGCGATCGGTATCCATCCTCACAACGCTGAGGAGGTTACCGCTGAGCTATTGGATCAACTTCAAGACATGGCTAGACAGCCTAAAGTCTTGGCCTGGGGGGAAATTGGACTCGACTATTATCGTGACTTATCTCCTCGTTCCCTTCAAAAGGATATCTTCATCCGTCAGATTGAATTAGCTGACAAAGTTGGTCTTCCCATTATAATTCACAACCGGGATGCTCATCAGGATGTTTTAGAGATTGTAAGAGCTCATCCCCCAAACTATGGCGGCGTTTTTCATTGTTATTCTGGGTCCTGGGAAATGGCTAAAATTTTACTGAATATCGGATTTTATCTCTCCTTTGCTGGTCCGGTAACGTTTAAAAATGCCCGTCATACGGTTGAAGTAGCCAAAAATGCTCCTTTGGACCGCATCCTCGTCGAGACGGATTCACCGTATTTATCCCCTGAGCCGCGTAGAGGGAAGCGAAATGAACCGACCTATGTCAGCGAGGTTGTAAAGAAACTTGCTGAAATTAAAAAATTAAGCCTAGAGGATATGGCACATCAGACAAGGCATAATGCCGAAAAATTATTTGGGCTTGCTTAAGACCTTCCGATGGAAGGTTCTTTTTTTTGCGCTTACCTCATACCTTCTGTTAAGGAGGGATGAAATGTATTCGCTACCGATCACCACGTATTCCGATTATTGGCGGGCAACGAAGACTTGGAGCTCGTACTTAGGCGGTTTGGCAGTGTTCGCGGCAGGTACAAGGTATTCGACGTTGAATACTCCAGATCTTAATCGAACATCACAATTGCCCTATCAGCAAATCAAGCAGCCACAAAATGTTCAAAAATCAAAACTTGAAATTAGTTTTTTAGATTCTCGGAAGAGGGTTCCTCATGTCGGTAATGTTAGTCGGGGAATTTCATATTTAGGCGGGGGTAACTTAAGAGTTCCAAGCCTTGATCAGGACAATTCGGAAGTACCAAGTGATAGCAATTCTGACCCGGTTAATGCTGAGAGACCGAAACAGGTTAATGAGAGTCAAAGTCAGACGGAATCGGACCGATCAAATCACGAAGCGCCTACAGGAGAAGTAGACTCAAGTATGATTCAAAGTTCCTGGACCAGTATGACGAGTGTCACTAAAATCGTCGATAAAGAAATTCCATTTGATACGCAAACTGTTGAATCGGATAAACTTCTTCCGGGAATGAGTCAAGTCCAAGAAGAAGGAGAGAAGGGTGTTCTCAGGCAGGTTGTCAAAACGTTTGAAGTCGGGGGACAACCTGTGGATCAACAAATACAACGCTCAATTGAACTTAAAAGTCCTAAGAAAAAAGTCGTGATTCAAAATTCTAAGCCGGTAGTTGGAGAGAGCTTTGACTTAGATAACTTAAATGTTAGTAAGATAATAACTGTTGAATCAACGGCCTACACGTATACTGGAAACAAAACAGCAACAGGTCTCCCTCCCCGACAAGGCCTAATTGCTGTTGATCCGAGGGTTATCGCGATGGGGAGTAAAGTATATGTTGAAGGGTATGGATATGCTATAGCTGCCGATACAGGCGGAGATATCCATGGAAATAGAATAGATGTTTTCTTCTCTACCTTCCGTCAATGTTTAGACTGGGGACGGAAACCTGTACGTATCCATATTCTAAAACCCATATAATGTAATTTATTTTGACAACAGACTACTTATCAATTAAAATGAGGTTGGTAGATTATAAGGGTTTTGGAGGGATTCAATGCTTCAGGATACTCGAACTTGGGTTTCATCCTTAGTTCGTAAGTCTCGTTTCACTAAATTGATTGCTGTGTTTGTTACTTTTTTCATAATCAGTTCCATAATTTTGATTTGCAATTTAAAGACAATTAATGCCAATATTGATGGTAAAACCGTACGGGTGACAACGATCTTTAATACTGTCGGGAAAGCCCTCGCTCATTCGAAATACGAGTTTTATCCGGAAGACATCGTAATTCCGGGGCGAGATACCAAGGTCACAAATGGAATGACAGTCGCAGTAACGCGAAGTGTACCTGTTCATCTTACCGTGGACGAACAAACGTTAGCGACAAGGACTACGGCAAAGACCGTGGGTGAAGCTATCAAGGAATTATCAGAGCGGTATGGTCTTCAGATAAAAGATGTTGACGAAATAAATGAACCACGCTCTGAGGCTCTAATGGATCAAATGGATATCAAAGTGCGAAGAACGGTTCCTGTTGTTGTGCAGGCAGATGGGAAGACAATGAATACCTATCTGGCGCCACGCACGGTCGCCGAAGCTTTGAAGAAGCTTGATATTGTTTTGGGAGCTAAGGATAAAGTTTCCTTAACCTTGAATCACGTTTTAGCAGCTAACGATCAGCTTAAAGTTGTACGAGTGGCAGAGAAAGTGGAAACTGTCCAAGATGAGATCCCTTACCAGACGGTTACTCAACCAGGGGATTATCCCGTTGGGTTACCTGACAAAGTGGTCAGCCGTGGTTCCAATGGGCTTCAGGAACAGACAGTACGTTTAACCTTAGAAGATGGGAAAGAAGTTAATCGAGAAATTCTTGGACAGCGAGTCGTAGTTGCTCCTACAAATCAATTGGTCTCACGTGGAGCCCAAACTTCGGTTTCACGGGGAGGTAAAATGATTAATTTTAAACGTGCCTATGCAATGCGGGCAACGGCCTACTGTATTCCTGGCGGAACAACAACAACAGGGGCGCCGGTACGCTGGGGAGTTGTTGCTGTTGATCCGGGAGTGATTCCATTGGGTGCCAGCGTTTATGTCGACGGTTATGGAAGTGCCTGTGCACTTGATACCGGGGGAGCGATTCAAGGAAATCGAATCGATCTTTATATGGATTCGGAAGCAGCCGCAGACTCTTGGGGTGTTCGGAGTGTATTAGTTTACGTTCAGTGAATTGTGATGCTCCTAACCTCTGTACAGCGTGATCCCAAAATCTTGATAGAGAATAGTTAAAAGCAAGCCTCTGCATAGCGCAGAGGCTTGCTTTATGTCTGGTAAGAAGTATAACTTCTGAGCTCAAGTCATAATCTTTAGGGTAACGAGGAAACGGAGGAGTAAGAATGCGTCAGCCTATGGTAGCGCTGGGAAAGAAAGCGGCGATTGGTTTTGTAATGGGTGTTATGAGCTTGTTAGTGTTCTCAGTACTTTGGCAGGGTTCCACGGCCGTAGTTGGTCATTTGGACGTGAATCATGTCGTGATGTTAGATCCTGGGCATGGGGGGTACGATCCCGGGGCAATCTCCCCGCAAGGTGTTTATGAAAAATCCATAAATCTTCAAATCGCCCAAAAGGTAAAAGAAATGCTTCACCCTTGTGGAATTGAAGTATATCTCACACGGGATGAAGACATCGACTATGTTCCTAACGGAGTTAAAGGAAAGACGACTAAAAAGCAAATTGATCTTAACCACAGAATTGAAATGGCTAGTCAAGCCAAAGCCGATGTTTTTGTCAGTTTGCATGTCAATGCAACAGCTACAGGACGAAATTCTGGGGCGGAAACATTTTATCATTATAAGTCTGAATCAGGAAAACAACTTGCTGAATTGATTCAACAAGAATTGATTAAAATATCAGGGATGAATCGAAGAATTGCTAAACCAGGTGATTTTTATGTTATTAAAAATACGAGTATGCCTGCTGTTATCGTAGAAGTAGGTTACCTATCTAGTACTAAGGAGCAAAAAAAACTTCAGCAATCTTGGTATCAAGAACAGTTATCCCGGGCAATAGCTAAGGGAATTGCCAACTATTTTAAAATGCCATAATTATAAAGCAGAGGATAAATATGACTGTTGAGATTATGATACATAACGTTGTTTGAAGCGGGGAGAATAAAGTCAGTAACCGAATCTAATCGAAGGAGTTGAAGCGCAGCATGAAACGGTTTCTGACTTTTATGATGAGCAGTACCCTTATTTTAGGGCTTGCCTTAACAGGATGTTCGAATGTACCGACTCCTACTCCACCATCAAATCCAAAAACGACACAAAGCACAGAACCTCCTAAAGCTGAGGCCGGTGCAACCCGAGATTCTGTCATTGGAGCTGAAAAACGAGTTGTTATGGGATTTTACACAGACCCGGAAGGGCCGACACCCGGCTCAAAAGAATCAATGGTTAAAAACGGAAAAATGCTTGATGAAGTAGCCTTTTTCTGGTATTCCTTTGATGGATCAGGTAAAGTTGTCCCGGCAGGAAAAATTGATATGAGTGCTAAAAGCATTGCCCAAAAGAATGGATCTAAAGCCTATGCCTTGGTCCACAATATGAACCTAAGCGGAAGTGTGGGCTTTGATGCAAATTTAGCACATCGTGTTCTTGCTAATTCAAGCGCGAGGTCAAAGCTGGTCACAAATCTAGTCAATTTGACGACCAAAGATGGTTGGGATGGAATTTCAGTGGACATCGAAAAAACACCGCCTGGAGATCGTAACAATTTTTCGGCATTTGTTGCTGAGCTTGGCAAAGCTTTGAAAGCCAAGGATAAGGTTTTAAATATCTCCATTCCGGCAAAGTTCGTGGATTATCCTTCGGATTTGTGGTCAGGAGCCTATGATTATGCGGCAATTGGCAAGGCAGCTGATCAGATTATTCTTATGACCTATGATGAGCATGGGATGGGAACAACCCAAGGACCTATCGCCTCACAAGGATGGGTAGACCGCGTCATTACGTATGCTGTTGGAAAAATCCCCAAAGAAAAAATTATTATGGGACTTCCCGTTTATTCTTATGATTGGGGATCGAACAAGCCTTTAATGCCAGATTATATATCCCACAGTCAAACACTAGATCGGGCCAAGAAGCATGGAGTCCAAATTCTGACAGATCCCAGTGCTAAAGTTCCACAATTTACGTATACGGCTAACGGAGTTCGTCATGAAGTCTATTTCGAAAATACCGCTAGTTTAAGAACAAAAATGGATTATGCCCTCAAACACAAGTTGCATGGTGTAGGTATTTGGCGCTTAGGGATGGAGGACCCCACAATTTGGACATCTCTAATGAAAACGTTTGGTACCAATAAATCAACGGCAAAGAAATAAAGGAATATGAAGTCATTGAAGAGGATTTCGGAATCAGATTAGGGTAAAGAACGAAAGGATTTTCTTTCGTTCTTTCTCTTTGTAAAAGAACAAATTTGAGTCTTTATGCATTCTCGGTTAAGATAAAAGAGTTGGAAACGGAGGAAGCATAGATGATTAAGGAATTAATAGTGGTTGAGGGAAAAAACGATGCTCATGTGGTGCGTCTTGCCTTAGGAGATGTCGACATCCTTTGGACTGAAGGGTATGGACTCAGTAAGGAAAAATTAGAGTACATATCCGAGATGGCCAAACGTCAAGGGGTCATTGTTTTTACAGATCCTGATTCAGTCGGAGAGCAGATCCGAAATCGGATACGCAAACGTGTTCCGCAGGCTAAGCATACGTATCTTAATAAGAGTGTGGCCACGAAACAAGGAGATATCGGAGTAGAGAATGCTGATCTCGAAGAAATTCGTCGCGCCTTTGCTCATATCCAACAAGACCAGGGAAGCCCTGGTGAAACATTTACGACTGAGGATTTATGGTCCGTTGGTCTCGTGGGTTCAAAACGGGCAAGTGATTTGCGTTCGGCATTAGGGAGAAAATTAGGACTGGGGGATACTAATGCTAAACAATTTCTCCATCGTTTAAATCGCTTTGGCATATCACGGGAGTTGTTTTTTCAGGCAGTAGAGGAGGTTACTCATGGAGAGCGCAGCTGAATATATTCAACGTCTGATAAAAAGTGGCTCACGTGCTCGTAAATCATTGGGACAAGTTTTTCTTATCAGCGATCAAGTGATTGAAGGGATTGTTTCTGCGAGCATGTTAAAAGCGGATACACCACTCGTGGAGATTGGCCCCGGTTTGGGTGTCTTAACGAGAGCTTTGGCCCCAATGGTTGCTAAGATGTGGGCCGTTGAGTTAGATCACCAAAAAATTGAGACTCTAAAACGAGAGTTACAGGGATTTGCCATTGATTTTGTGAATAAGGATGCTCTTAAACTTAATTTAAAAGAGTTATGGGGCGACAAAAAAGGATATTTGGTAGGGAATTTGCCCTACTATATTACAAGCCCGCTGATCATGCATTTTCTAGAGCAAGAAGATGTTTTAAGCGGAATGACGATTATGGTTCAGAAGGAAGTAGCCGACAGGATTGCAGCACCGCCAGGCAGTAAGACTTATGGAGTTTTATCCGTAGCTGTTCAGATTTCCGCCCAGGTTACTAAAGTGATGGATGTTATGCCCTCCAATTTTTGGCCCGCTCCTAAAGTGACTTCTTCGGTGCTTCGCTTAGATCTGCGTCCTTATCCGGGGTTTGAAGCGGATAAAAAGGAATTTTTCCGAGTTCTTAAAGCTGCTTTTGGCCAGCGACGTAAAACATTAGGGAATTCTCTGGCGGCGGGTTTAGCGCTGAGCAAGGAAGACGTTATTAAGCGAATGCGTGATGCGGGAATTTCCGAGGGACGGCGAGCGGAATCACTGAGTATCGAAGAGTTTCAGGTTCTGACGAAGGTGTTTGCACACTCGTCATTTTAAATCAAAAAATATGCCCACTGTTGTCAAGGTATGATAACTGCAACGTTACGAAAGCCCCTTTACCTAAGGGCTTTCTTTTTTATGACATGATTCTTTTTGTAGAGGCTAACAAGTACAAGGTGTTTTTGAGCAGCAGGCAAGTTTTCTTTACCAAGCATAAAATTGGCGGGATTTTCGAACTATAAAAGAGCGTAAATTATGAGATAAAGGTATTTCTTGAAAACCAAAATTGGGGGAGAGAATGGTTGGGTAAGGCAAGTAACCGTCGTTTAATGAAGTGGTCAAATATTATTGCAACACTAGCGACGACTGTGTTAGCGGTAACAGCTTTGATAACTGTTTATTTAACTGTTGCGGCTTGGAAAGTACAGCAGGAGGCTGCACGGCCGTATTTTGTCTTAATGGAATCCCCTAAAGTGGATTTAGGGAATGAGATTAATTTGGAGCTGAAGTTTAATAATGTTGGGGTCCACCCGGCGGTAAATTTGTCGAGCGAAACGATAATTTTTGATGAACAGCTGTCAGGCAAGCCGATTCACCATGACGAATCAGCGATTGTTAACGAGATCCCTAAAGACGCGTTGTCCAGTCTGGTAATGACGCTTCCGGGCAATGAGTCTGATTTCCAGCAAAATGACATAAAGCCTCACTATGTGGTGGTTGACTTACAATATAACGATCCTATTTTAAACAAGGTCTATAATCAGACCATCTATATGAAATGGAATGGGATTCAAAAGGGTAAAATTCAATCAACGGTTCATGTACGTGTGGAAGAAAAAGCAAAGATATGGCAGTACTTTGAACGACAGGGAATAGATCCTAGGGTTAGAAATTAGAAAAACTCCCCAAGAGTCTATTGTTTAATTGCTTTGGCTAAGGGTTTAACCTTGATCACAAAGTTTCGTTAGGTTTTGGAGAGTTGTTGGCGTCAGCCTGAAGCATCGTAATAATAATATGTTGCTCGTAAAAGATATCCCGAGATTTTAAAGATTGTTCCCAGGTTCGGAGGAGGTCAAATCGCCGTTCTGGATGATAGCCTAATAATTCATGTTTGCCAAGTGATCGGGCCGGAGGACGATTTTCACTTAAGGCTATTCCCATAAGGCAATCTCCAATAATCGTTTCGGCAATCAAACGGGCATGACTCCGATGCTTTCTGGGCGAGCGCAGGCGTTCATGGGGGATAGAGGTGGCCACTTTAATCACAAGATTATTCCTTTTGGCCCAGTACAAGGTGAGCGGGGGGATGGCAATGGCCTCAGATGGCAGGCTCTCTAGGGCTTGCTTTGAAAGCGCATGGGGTCCGTGTGTGGGAGTAGAGAGACCGAGATTTTTAAATAGATCAAGTTCGCGATTGAGCTTGGCACGAAATTTTAAGACCAGATTGGCAAGTTTCTGACGGTTTGTAATATAGGGATAACAATTTGTTAAAGCAACATCAACCCCAGAGATTACCGTTGTAATGAGAGAATGGAGGTTTTGATAAATGTCGCCGGACATGTCGCCATCGACAAAGAGGGTTCCGTCGACTCCTAAATGTCGGGCGTAAAGTGCGCCTACTGCTCTGGGAATGTCAATGCCTAAAGGATCTGAAAAAAATAGTATGTGAATGCGGGCGTCGAGAACGGAACGGGCAAGCTCTAAAGTCTGATCAGTACATCCATTAAGGACCAGGATAATATAATCAACCGGAAGGCGTAAAACCGTCGTCAAAATTGCCAAGATACTCTTTTCCTCATTTCTACAGGGTAAAACTGCTG
The DNA here is from genome assembly GCF_045689965.1 of Desulfosporosinus paludis. Classification (NCBI taxonomy): domain Bacteria; kingdom Bacillati; phylum Bacillota; class Clostridia; order Eubacteriales; family Desulfitobacteriaceae; genus Desulfosporosinus; species Desulfosporosinus paludis. The sequence goes on along the minus strand of NZ_CP144211.1, from coordinate 2,935,185 downwards.
CGAACATCCTTGGTCCTCCTTTTTGATATTAGTCTGTGGCTACAGGGACACTCGGCCATCCATGGCCAGTGCATTGCAACTAACGGCTTCTGCCCTCGCAAACTAACCAGTGTGAAGACAGTGTCTTCGGGCACAAGCCAAGTTTTCTTTATTTAATCACTATAGTATATGCCGTTTAACGTTGCGCGACATAAGATATAGCGAAAAGGGAAGGAGGTTAGTCCATGTTTCATGTTGGGGATATTGTAGCTAGAATCTCTCATCAGCAGGATATTTATTTTCATATTGTAAATGTTAGCGTTGGTAATAATGGCGAACGTTCGGCAATGATCAAAGGGCTTAATTTAAGATTATTGGCGGATGCTCCGTTTACGGATCTTGTTTCTAAAAGTCCAGTGGAGATTATGAACTATGAGCGGGAAGATAATAAGATGATCTATCAGAAGTTACACAAGCTGACAAGTCAGAGAAAGGCCGAGCAAGATGATCTAAAGGAATATTTCGAGATTCCGGGTAGGGTACTGCAGCTGGACGGCGACCAAGATTATTTAAACCAGTGTATTAGGACTTATAAGCAAATGGGGATTGAAGCCAAAGGGATTTGTAAAAGTGAGATAGAGCAACCGAAAGTTATTCGCAAAATCCTGCAAGAAAACCCGACGGATATTTTGGTTTTAACAGGTCACGACGGTTTCCTTTGTGGGAAAAAAGATTTTCATAGTATGGACAGCTATCGGAGTTCTCGTTATTTTGTAGAATCAGTCCTTGAGGCCCGACGATTCCAGCCCAACCGGGACGGCCTGGTAATTTTTGCCGGAGCTTGTCAATCAAACTACGAGGCCATTCTGGCTGCGGGAGCCAATTTTGCTTCATCCCCAAAACGTATGCTGATTCATGCTTTTGATCCGGTTTTTGTTGTTGAGCGGATTGCCTTTACCCCCATGGATCAAATCGTCTCAGTGAAAGATATTTTAATGCACACAATCACAGGAACAGACGGGGTTGGCGGGGTAGAGACGCGAGGGCAGATGCGGCGAGGGTATCCGAGAAGTCCATATTAAGAATGTGTTGTGGGGACGGTCCTTTGAACACGCATGAGAGTGTTCAAAGGACCGTCCCCACAGCACAGTTATGATTGGATGGTTACGGGTGTGCCGATGGCAACATGTTGGAAAAGTGCTTCGACGTCATGATTATGCATGCGGATACATCCTTTGGATATTGCCTGCCCTATGCTGGAGGGGTTATTTGTGCCGTGGATTCCATAGCTTGGGAGGGAAAGTCCCATCCAACGGCTGCCAAAGACACCACCAGGGTGAAATGTTTTTGAGGCAATATAGTAACGACCATGGGGTGTGGGAGTTGCTCTTTTGCCAACAGCAATTGGATAACGCTTGATCAGGCGGTTCCCTTCATAAAGCTCAAGTTGACGGCGGCTGGTATAAATAACAATGGAAGAAGCGGGCATGGATCTGCAGCCTCCTTTCGTTCGTTTTAAAGGATATATCTCATGGTATGTAAGGGATTCTTGAATGTTCGTTGCATAATTAAACCCTTTTTAGGCGGAAACTATAAGGACTGGAGGGATTCGCTTGACCGAACATGTGGAAGGTAAACTGCTAATTATTGGCGGAGCAGAGGATAAAAAAGGGGATTGTAAGATCCTGAAACGTTTTGTGCAAGAGTCGGGAGGGAAAGAGAGCCGAATTACGGTTTTGACAGCCGCAACGGAACTTCCTCTCCAAGTGGGAAATGAGTATCATTCCCTGTTTCTCAAATTAGGGGCTCAGGAAGTGCAGGTTCTTGATGTGTCTGATCGCACCCAGGCTAATAGAATTGGGATTGGGAAAGAGTTTGAAAATTCCACGGGGGTTTTTTTTACCGGAGGGGATCAATTAAGAATTACCGGCCTTTTAGGCGGGACGATATTGGGAAGTACCCTCCAGCGACTCTATGAGCAAGGGGTTATTATTGCTGGCACCAGTGCCGGGGCATCTGTCATGTCGGATACAATGATCGTAGGTGGGGAAGCGGGGACGGCCAAAAAAGATTCATTAACAATGGCACCAGGACTGGGCCTTTTGCGTGCTGTGGTTATTGACCAGCATTTTGCCCAGCGTGGACGGATCGGCCGCCTTTTATCAGCGATATCTCATAATCCTTATGTTCTCGGAGTTGGGATTGATGAGGATACTGCAATTTTAGTGCAATCGGATGCGAGGTTTTCGGTGGTAGGAAGTAATACGGTAACTGTTGTTGATGCCTCTACCTCCACGACAACCAATGTTTCGGAAACTACGCAGGGTCAGTCTTTGGTTCTGAGTCCGATTTTAATGCATGTTCTGTCAGACGGCTATGGTTTTGATCTGAGACGAAGGGAATCCTTGCTTTAAGCCTATGCCTAAAAAAGGAATACCAATGAGAAAAAAGGTTAAAACTATTGCAGTATGATCCATGCTATTGAAGGGAGAACAATAAAATAATGGAGATAAGAGAAATCCAAGCGATCGAAGGGGCCAATGTTTATTGTCACAGGCCAATCATTCGAGCGATTGTGGATCTCCAAGAATGGACGGAACGATTCAGTAATGAGTTAGGAGATTTCCGTTTTCGTCTTGTACGCACGTTACCATCTTTAGTTGAGCATTATTGTTCCAAAGGTAAACCCGGTGGATTTCTAGAGCGGTTGGAAGAAGGAACCTTAATTGGACATGTGATTGAACATGTTACCATTGAATTGTTGACCCAAGCTGGGCAAACAATTAAATACGGCAAAACGATGGCTATTCTTGAAGAGCCAGGTTGTTATGAGATTATTTTTACCTATGAAGCCAAAGAAGGGGCAATTGAAGGATTTCGTCAAGGTTTTGCTTTAGTCCAAACTCTTCTGGAGCAAGAAACGTTTGATGTCTCAGGAGCAGTTGATCGGATTAGACAAATGATGGATGAATATAAACTTGGAGTCTCTACTCAAGTCATAGTAAATGCGTGTCAAGAGCGGGGAATTCCCGTGCATCGATTAAATGAGGGCAGCTTGCTGCAATTAGGATACGGCAGAAATCAACGACGGATTCAGGCAACTATAACCGATGTAACATCAAGCATAGGGGTAGATATTGCCTGCGATAAAGAATTGACGAAAAAACTCTTAAGTGAAGGAGGAGTTCCCGTTCCGTGGGGAGTCATCGTCAAGACCGAAGAAGAAGCAGTGCAGGCTTTCCTGGAGATGAATACTACCGTGGTGATCAAGCCTCTGCGGGGTAATCAAGGTAAAGGAGTTACTTTACAACTCTCGAATGTTAGCGAAGTCAGAGCGGCATTTAGAATGGCTCAAACCTATGGAGAATGGGTAATCGTTGAAGAATATATTTCAGGGCAGCATTTTCGTTTGGTTGTTGTGGGCGATCGTTTGGTTGCGGCGGCGCAGAGGATTCCCGCCCACGTGGTCGGCGATGGTTTGTCAACAATTGCTGATTTGGTGGACAAAGCAAACAGTGATCCTCGGCGCGGGGAAGATCATGAGAAAGCTCTTTCTAAGATAAAGATTGATCCTGTGGTCCTTTTATCGCTTTCTCAAAAGCAAATGACTATGTCCTCCATTCCAGGCCCTGGAGAGATTGTCTATCTGCGGGATAGCGCCAATCTGAGTACGGGAGGAATAGCCCTGGATGTAACGGATCGGATTCATCCTGACAATGCGGAATTGGCTGTGTATGCAGCAAAATTGATTGGCTTAGATGTTTCCGGCGTCGACTTCGTCATAGAAGATATTGAATCGTCCTATCGGGAAAAAAATGGACATATTATCGAAATAAATGCTGCGCCGGGCATTCGAATGCACCATTTTCCAAGTGTTGGTCAATCACGGGATGTGGGAAAAGCAATCCTTGAACAAGTAATACCCGCAGGTAATGGAAGGATTCCCATTGTCGCGATTACGGGAACAAATGGCAAAACAACCACAACCCGCATGATCAGCAAAATGCTGAACGATCAAAAACTTCAAGTCGGTATGACATCAACAGATGGCATTTATCTTAAACAAAAATTATGGATTAAGGGAGATATGACAGGGCCTGAAAGCGCCAAAATTGTTTTAAGACATCCCGAAGTTCAGGTGGCCGTCTTAGAAACCGCCCGAGGTGGAATATTGCGGGCGGGTTTAGGATACGATTATGCCGATGTAGCAGTTGTTACGAATGTTTCCACCGACCATATTGGCCAGTATGGAGTCGAGACGCTTGAAGATATAGCCCATGTTAAAAGTCTGGTTGCAGAGGTGGTTATGCCTCATAGTTATGTCGTATTAAATGCGGACGACCCTAATGTCGTCGCAATGGCAAAACGGACCAAAGGACGTGTCATTCTTTTCAGTACTGAGAAAGATAACCTTCATATTCGAAAACACTTGGGGTTAGGCGGAACGGCAGTTTTCGTCATGCGCGGAATGATAATACTCTGCCAGGGTTCGCAAAGTTTTCGAGTCTGCTCAGTGAAACAAATTCCCGTAACCTGGAACGGAAAGGCGAAACACAACATCCAAAACTCTTTAGCGGCGGTTGCAGCGGGTTGGGCCTTAGGGTTAAGTGCCTCAACCATTCGGAATTCTGTTCAAGGCTTCTTCTCGGATGCCAAAAATAATCGAGGACGCTTGAATCTTTATGAGCTTGAGGGCGTTCGAGTGTTTGTTGATTACGGACATAATGCTGCTGGGATTCAGGAAGTGGCGAAAACTCTTAAACATTTAAAATGCAATTCCTTAGTGGGGTGCATCACTGTACCCGGAGATCGTCCGGATGAATTAGTTCGTGAAGTGGCAAGGGTTGCGGCTCAAGGGTTTAATCGTCTTGTTATTCGTGAGGACACGGACTTGCGTGGGCGCAAACCGGGAGAAATTGCTCACCTTCTGTATGAAGAAGCGGTACACTATGGAATGGATGCCAAAAAGATCATGATAGTCCTTCCAGAGATTGAAGCATTTCGTCAAGGCTTAGATAGTTGTCTGCCAGGAGATACGTTCGTGATGTTTTATGAACATATTGAGCCGATCGAAGAAGAAATCCATCGGAGGTTGGAGGCTCAAACAGAAAGTTCCGGTAAACTTACCTCAAATGAATGGGCAGCTGGTGGAGAATACTAGAATCATGATAAAGCTCTTTGACAATGGGGCGAGGGAATACCTTCGTTCCTTTTGTTTTAGGATTTTACCCAGAGAAGTGCTGGAATCCCTCTTAAAAATATGTATAATAAGAAGAAATGTATTCATAATGTTCGGAGATGGTTCTGCTAATGAAACAAACCTTTCTTACAACGTTCGCCTATGCCAAGATTAATTTTGCTTTAGCAATCTTAGGCGTTAGGGATGACGGATACCATGAACTTCAAAGTGTGATGCAATCAATTGCCTTACATGATGTTGTACGAGTTCGGCGCACAGGTGAGGCAATGATTTGCCGCTGTGGAGCATTAAGCGGCAAAGGAAATCTTGCCTATATCGCCGCCGAATTATTTTTGAATGAGCTTGGTTTGCCTGGGGGAATAGAAATTGACATTGATAAATATATTCCAATTCAGGCGGGTTTAGCAGGGGGAAGCAGCGATGCTGCGGCGACACTTCGTTTATTAAATCAACTTTACGATACCCCCTTAAGTAGGGAGGAACTTATAGCTCTTGCCGGAAAATGCGGTGCAGATGTGGCTTTCTGCCTTAGAGGCGGAACTATGTGGGCAACGGGGCGCGGAGAACGACTGAATTTGTTGCCAAATGTCCTGGAAGTGGACTTGGTCTTGGTTAAACCGGCGGCAGGAGTGAATACACGTGAAGCTTATCGACAGTTTGACAGGAGTGGACGAGGTGGATTCCTTTCAAAATCAGATTGGGAGATGGCTTTAAGAGAGGCTTCACCGCTGAAAATTGCCGGCTTGCTTTACAATGATTTAGAGATTGCTTCGATGACGATGGTGCCGGAAATTTCTAATCTTAAGCGTCAACTGTTGGAAGAAGGGTGTTATGGAGCTTTAATGTCGGGCAGCGGCTCGTGTGTCTTTGGGATTTCTCAAAGCAGAGAACACGCACAGAAGGTCGCAGAACGACTGATAAAGAAGGGCTGCGCAAACGTTTGGGTTACCAAAACGGTTAAGGACGTATTAGTTTAAGGAAAGGGGATATATCGATGGAAAAACGATTAATGCCGGTTATACTTGATGGTTATAAACCATTACGGGAGATTGTTTTTGAGTCTATGCGGGAGGCGATTCTCACTGGGGTCCTTGAGCCAGGGGAACGGTTAATGGAGATTCAATTGGCTGAAGAAATGGGGGTTAGCCGGACTCCGGTTCGTGAAGCTATCCGAAAATTGGAACTCGAAAATTTCGTAGTCATGATTCCACGCAAGGGAGCCTATGTAGCCGGTGTTTCCTTAAAAGATGTAGCAGATGTTTTTGAAATTCGCTCGGCCCTAGAGGGCTTAGCCGCTGGCCTTGCGGCAGAACGTGTTACGGATGAAGAGTTGGAACAAATGGAGCAAGCGTTGTTTTATCGGGCTAATGAGGGCGATTTGAATTTAGAACAAATTGTGGAGAGGGATACAGATTTCCATGCTCTTGTTTATAAAGCAAGCCGCAATGAACGTTTGATTCAGATCCTAGCGAATTTGCGTGAACAAATTCAGCGCTTTCGATCGACATCCTTAGCTGTTCCCGGGCGTAACAAGCTGGCTATTGAAGAACACCGCATGATCGTTGAAGCGTTAAGAAATCATAATAGTGAGGAAGCACAGGCATTGGCAATGGCTCACATTGTGACCGCTGAGGATGTCATGTTTGAAACTCTAAGAATAAAGAATGACCCCAATAAGGCGGATTAATGATCGTGGAAAAGATGAAACGAGCAGAGCGCATGGTGGCCATCACTCAAGTGTTGATGTCAAACCCAAATGTCCTGACTCCATTAACTTTATTCGCCGAACGGTTCGGTACGGCAAAGTCAACCATTAGTGAAGATTTAATGGCAGTCAAAGGGAGTTTGTTGCTTTCTGGTCAGGGTCGCCTAGAAACTATTTCTGGAGCAGCGGGCGGGGTGCGGTATATCCCTGAAATCTCTAAGGAAGAAGCGACTCGATTCCTAAGCAAGTTGGCAGAACGTCTTAGTGAGAAGGGGCGAATTTTGGCAGGTGGTTTCCTCTATATGACAGATTTATTGTATGATCCCTCCGTACTTCGCCCACTCGGTCTCATTTTTGCGAGCGCTTTCAGGGACCAAGAACCTGAGGCAGTTGTCACCATTGAAACCAAAGGAATCCCTCTGGCTTTGGTGACCGCAGAAGCTCTTGGTTTACCCATGGTAGTTATACGTACGGGGAATAAAGTTACCGAGGGTTCTTCGGTAAGTATTAATTATGTTTCAGGATCCTCTCGGCGTATTCAAACCATGTCTCTTTCGCGCAGAGCCTTGGACCCAAGACGTAAAGTTTTAGTGATTGATGATTTCATGAAAGCAGGTGGTACTGCTTTAGGGATCAAGAATCTGATGGCAGAATTTGAGGCGGATGTTGTAGGTACAGGGGTATTGGTGGAAGCGCAGTTAACTTCAGAACCCAAACTGGTCGAGGGATATTTGTCCCTTCTGCAGCTTCGTGAACTTGATCTAAGCGGTGGGAAGTCGTCTGTTGTCCCTGACGATTTGCTCTTAAAGCGGTAATAAAAGAATTATCCAATCAAGTCAAAATTTTCCCGAATCGCAGGCAGGATTTTTTTACCATGCAGAGAATATCATTATGGACAGACCTGGAAAGCAAAGGAAGGGTGGTGATTCATAATGAATATTACTGATGTGCGGGTTCGGAAGATTAACACGGAAGGAAAGATGAAGGCAGTGGTTTCCGTGACCTTTGATAATGCCTTTGTTGTACATGACGTTAAAGTTGTCGAAGGTATGAATGGCATTTTTGTTGCTATGCCTAGCCGGAAAACACCTGAGGGAGAATTTCGTGATATCGCTCACCCTATTTCTGCTGCAGCACGGGAAGTCATCCAAACGGCTGTTTTAAAAGCGTATCAAGAAGCCATGTAATTAAATTGTTTAATACTGAAGGAGACCTTGTTGGGGTCTCCTTTTTTTTAGGATATTATCCTTGTACTAAAAAAGGATTTTAGGCAGATTTGACGAATAAAGAACTTTTGGGATGTAAAAATAAGTACAGGTTAAACTAAACTGGAGGCGAAGAAAACTATGCCTAATTTGGTAGCGGTGATCATGGCTGCCGGAAAAGGGACAAGAATGCAATCGAAGTTGCCGAAAGTCATGCATTCATTAGCCGGGAAACCGCTCATTGAACATGTCTTGGACGTGGCCAACCAAGTTGGGATTGAACGACCGTTAGTGATTGTCGGACATGGCCGCGAGGTTGTTGCGGCCAGAATCCAAGAACGTGCTGAGATAGTGGTTCAAACAGAACAACTGGGGACAGGGCATGCTGTTATGCAAGTTCTCCCTTATCTTGAAGGTGCTCAGACAGTGCTTGTCCTAAGCGGAGATCAGCCGTTGCTTAAACCTGAATCACTTCAGGCCCTCATAAAAATGCACGAAGATCAAGAAGCCTGTGCTACCGTATTGACCGCTTGTATGGATCAACCGTTTGGCTATGGTCGAATCCTTAAAGATGGGGAACATCTTGTAAGGATTGTGGAAGAAAAAGATGCCACACCGGATGAACGACAAGTGAAGGAAATTAACACTGGGACGTACTGCTTTAGAGGGTCAGCGCTCAAGGATGCCCTAACGAAAATTACTCTCCAGAATGCTCAAGGAGAATATTACCTGACAGAAGTCTTTGATGTTTTTCTTAAGCAAGGAGAACGGATGCTGACGTACTGTACTGGAGATTCTCATGAAGCCTTAGGAATAAATAGCCGGAGTCAGTTGGCAGAGGCTGAAGGGATTTTTCGCGAGCGCATTCTTGAGCGTTGGATGGCGGACGGAGTTACGATCGTTGACCCAGCTTCAACTTTTATCGATGCTGAAGTAGAGCTGGCCCAGGACGTCACGATCTTACCCTTCACCCGACTCATGGGGAACACTCGAATTAATGAAGATGCTGTGATTGGGCCTCAAACGAGTTTGGAAAATTGTAACGTGGGGTGTGCTTCTGAAGTAACCTATACCGTAGCGAAAAATGCGGATATTGGAGATCGTTGTCATGTAGGGCCCTTTGCGTATTTGAGACCAGGAACAAGCCTTGATGCGAATGTAAAAGTTGGTGACTTCGTAGAAATAAAGAACAGCAAGATTGAAGAGGGGGCGAAAGTCCCTCACCTTAGTTATATTGGGGATGCCCATGTTGGGAAATCTGCGAATATCGGAGCAGGTACCATCACCTGCAATTATGACGGTGTCAATAAACATCCCACGAAAATTGGCGATTATACTTTCATTGGCAGTAATACGAATTTAGTGGCTCCAGTAGAAATAGGAGACCACGCTGTAACGGGTGCAGGTTCAACAATCACCAAAAATGTACCTGCAAAGGCCTTGGCAGTCGAACGAAGTCAACAAGTGATAAGAGAGCATTGGCATCGCGAAAAGATAAATAGGGGGCAAAAATAGGCATGGCAGCAAAAGAATTTAAAATTTTCTGTGGAAATGCCAATCGTCCGTTGGCTCAGGAAATTGTGGATTATCTGGGAGTCCCGCTTGGGGAGGCTAAAATCAAACGCTTCCAAGACGGAGAAATCTCAATTGCCATTGATGAAAGTGTTCGAGGATCAGATATTTATGTGGTCCAACCAACTTGCTATCCTACGAATGACAACATTATGGAATTGTTGATTATGATCGATGCAATGCGCCGGGCTTCGGCGCGTCGGATCACTGCTGTGATGCCCTATTATGGCTATGCACGTCAAGAACGTAAGTCAAGGGCCCGGGATCCGATTACTGCTAAATTAATGGCTAATCTTATAACAACTGCGGGAGCAGACCGTGTTGTGACAATGGATTTGCACGCCCCGGCAATCCAAGGCTTTTTTGATATCCCCCTCGATCACTTGCCGGGTGTTCCGATCCTAGCGGAGTATTTCCGAGAAAAAGGTCTGGGAAATCTCTGCGTAGTCTCTCCGGACTTAGGAGGAGTTACACGGACCCGCAACCTTGCAGAACGAATCGGCGCCTCTATCGCCATTATTGACAAGCGGCGGCCGGAACCGAATGTTTCAGAAATCATGAATGTTATAGGGGAACTAAAAGGCAAAACGGTGATCATGATTGATGACATCATTGATACTGCTGGGACGATTACTCAAGGTGCTAATGCGCTGATGGAGCGGGGGGCCAAAGAAGTTTATGCTTGCTGCACCCATGCTGTTTTATCAGGACCGGCCATTGAGCGCCTTGAGAATTCGGTGATTCGAGAGCTTGTGGTTACGAATACAATTCCTTTAGGCAAGGAGAAAACAATTCCTCGGATTAGGGTACTGTCCGTAGCCCCTCTTCTGGGTGAAGCAATTGTTCGTATACACGAAGATCTTTCCGTTAGTAAACTTTTCAGTTAATGAGACCCCTGGGGATTACCCAGGGGTTCTTTGGTTTGAGGGTTATCAGGAGGGTCCTGCTCATCGGTTGGTATGACTTCAATTTCGTTTAAAACGATAGGCGATTTTTCCTCCGTGGCCTCTGTGTCTGTGTCATGGGCTAGTTTTTGTTTTTTGAAATAGTTGCTGAGGGTATGAGTGGTTCCTGAGGCCAGGTGAGAGGTTGAGTGTAAAAGATTTTTGAACGATTCACTGATTCCTTTATCGGCAACAGTTAGAGAATTTTCGCTTCCCGTTTGAGTTACGATGACGTCATGTCCAATGGTAGTGATATAATCTGCGGACATCAAAGCTTTGCCACTCAAGAAACCGTCAAGCTTTCCAGACGAAATCTCGATCTGGGTGATCTTTCCTGACGTTGGGTCGATATAGTATTCGTCAGCCATTCCCAGGGTTTTCCCGCTTTCAGTGATCATTTTAGTGCCGATAATGGTTAATTTTTCTTTGACTAATTCTAAAAGTTCGGGGAGATTAGAGGTTTTCTCCACGTGTGATTCTTTGTCAATGGTGATGGCATCGTCACCGACACTGACAACTTTGGCATAGGGTATAATGCGCTGATCCTTAAAGAAACCTTTGGGATCCACAATAATTGCTGCAAGAGATTTTGTGCTGGCATCGAGAATTAAACTTTTTACATAGCCTATTTGCTGCCCTTCTTTAAGGGAGATAATGGGTAAGGATAAAAATTTCCGACTTGGTTTCATTGGTTCACCCCCTTATGGTGATGATTATTCGTTGCTTATCCGTATGAATGTATTCAGAGTATGGGATGAATATGCTTGGGAGGGGATTAGAATGAAGGTTATTGTCGGTCTAGGCAATCCAGGACCTCAATATGCTGAGACTCGCCATAATATTGGCTTTCTGTTTATAGACAGTCTGGCTGAAACTCTTGGGCTTCAATTCCGAACGAAATTTCAGGGGTTATGGACAGAAGGGTCGGTACAAGGAGAGCGCCTTTTGCTCTTAAAGCCTCAAACGTTTATGAATTTAAGCGGTCGTTCAGTAAAAGAACTTGTTTATTTTTATAAAATCCCAGCCGAAAATATTTTAATTGTTCAGGATGACATGGATTTGCCGCTGGGTAAACTGCGCCTGCGTAATCAAGGGAGTGCCGGAGGGCACAATGGCATACGATCAATCCTAATGGAGTTGGGGACAGAACAATTCTGGCGTCTTAAATTAGGTGTGGGCAGGCCGCCAAAAGAATGGGACCCCGCGCAGTATGTTCTTTCGTCCTTCGGAGAAAATGAACTGCCAACAGTGGAGGACTTGTTAGAACGGGCTAATAAAGCAGCAGGTCTCTGGATCAAAGGAGAAACGGGTCGCGCTATGAATTTATACCATCGCTAACTGAGTATAACCTCTCGTACTAGGGGTAATTCTACTTCTAGGGAGGTGATTCAGGGATGAGAGTAGTTAAAGTGTGTCAGGCGTGCGATAGAATCATTGGCGAGATTGAGCTTGATGACTTGACCAACGCAGACTCGGCCCCTATAATGGATATCGTTGGAAATGTCTCCTATACGCTTTGTCCAGGTTGTCTGAATGAAATGGAAACAGAGCCGAGAAATGTTTTTCATTAGGGAGATTCGAAAACTTGGGTTTAGGGCGGATGATTAAGTTAGGTAAATGTGGGCATGCCTAGGAACGCCATGCCCTTTAGTCAGTATGGAGTAGGCAAATGGGGGTCCCATCATGGACGTTCATCTTTTTTTGCCGCCCGAAAGGATGAGTGTTTTTTTGGATACAATTAGTGATTACCTTCGACAGGGACTGGACATTCGACAAATCGAGCAGTCACTTGAACGCAGAGAATGGCCGCAAATGATTTATGATTTAACGGGTGGTCAAAAGGCAGCGGTTATTTCCCAATTATTACAGAAATCTAAACCTGGGTTGGTGCTGACCTATTCCGAAGAACAAGCTCAAAAGTGGGCTGCGGATTTAAAAACTTGGTGTCCTTGGAAAACCATCTTGCATTTGCCGGCTACAGAATGGCTTCCTTTTGAAGTGTTAGGAAAAAGCAGAGAGACGACGGCGGAACGAGTTCGAGTTTTGAATCGTTTAGCCCTGGACCAGAATTGTACCGTGGTTGCCTCTGTTCTGGCAATTGAACGCCGCGTCTTTCCGCTCCAGCGTTGGAAAGATTATACCCTTACGCTTGAAGTAGGGAAAGCGTATACTTTAACAGACGTTCTTTTTACCCTAACTGCCGGAGGTTATGAACGGGTCGAAACGGTTGAAGGGAAGGGCCAGTTTGCCTTAAGGGGAGGAATTCTAGACATTGCCCCTCTTGATGGAGAGGCTATGCGGATTGAATTTTTTGATGAAGAAGTTGATTCCATCCGAACATTTGACCTTGAAACCCAGAAATCCATTTTAGCTCAGGAGAGAGTTTTAATCTCACCGGCTATGGAGTATGTGGTAACAACGGAAGAACTTGAACAACTCCGCTTCACGATTCGCTCAGAAGCTCGTAAAGCGACGGGCCGGCTCCAAAGAGCTGGGAGAACAGATTCTGCTGAACGTCTGCACAATAAAGTTAATTTTATAGAAGAACGTCTGGAACAAGGAATTCTGGACGAAAATGTTTACCCCTTCTTGAGTTTGGTTAATACGCCCCTCGTTCCATTTTTCTCATATTTGGCAGAAAGCCATCTTATCATTTTAGATGAACCAATGCGTTTGAAGGAACAGCTTGAGTTTCAAGCCAATGAACGATTATTGGAATTTACTCAGCAATTAGAACAAGGTGAGGGATTTGTTCACCCTGAGACTCAGTTTATCAGGTACGAAGATTTATTAATGCACGGTTTAAAGCATCCTTTAATTGGCCTCTCAACCTTGCTGAGACAGGCTCCAGGGCTTACGCCCAAGCGGATTTTCAATTTGAATGCCCGTTCCTTAACAGGTTTCATGGGCAAGACAAGCAAGTTAGTTGATGAAATCGAACATTTCAAGGATGCAGGAAATGTCGTTGCCCTTTTCGTGGGGGACGAGGAGCATACCGATCGTTTAATCCAGGGGCTGAAAGATCGTGGAGTTGTCGCTAATCGTAAGAGGCTCGAGGATACAATCGAAGATGGACAGGTCTATGTGTATCCATATTCTTTAGATCAAGGTTTTGAACTTCCTCTTGGGAAACTTGTTATTCTCACGGAAACTGAGATTTACAAACGAGAGAGTAAAGCTGTTAGCAAGAAGCCAAGTCCTCCTTCGCCCAAAAATGTTTTTATTTCGGATCTTAAACCGGGAGACTATGTCGTCCATGTTCATCATGGGATCGGACAATTTACAGGGATTGAGCGTTTGGAGGTCGGGGGAATCGCCAAAGACTATTTTGGGATTCGCTATGCCGGTGAAGACCGCTTATACGTCCCTTTGGACCAACTCCATCTCTTGCAAAAATATTTAGGAAGTGCTGCCGAGACTTTACCTAAACTTTATAAGCTCGGAGGAACTGAGTGGCATAAAGTCAAGAGCAGAACCCGCTCTGCAGTGAAAGAAATGGCCTTTGATCTTTTAAAATTGTACGCTCAGCGAGAGTCTATCAAAGGGCACGCTTTCTCCCAGGATAACGTTTGGCAAATCGAGTTTGAAGAGAAGTTCCCATACGTTGAGACGCAGGATCAACTTCAGTGTATCGCCGATGTCAAGCGAGATATGATGCTTCCACGCCCTATGGATCGTTTGCTGTGCGGAGATGTGGGGTATGGAAAAACAGAAGTTGCTCTCAGAGCGGCATTTAAGTCGGTCATGGACAGCAAGCAAGTCGCCTTTTTAGTTCCGACGACCATCTTAGCCCAGCAACATTTTAATACCCTTCGAGAACGGTTTACGGGCTATCCCATAACGATTGATATGCTGAGCCGGTTTCGTTCGGCCAAGGAACAAAAAGAAATCATTCAGGCCCTTAAAGACGGTCGGATTGATGTTATAGTGGGTACCCATCGTATTTTGGCAGAAGCCGTGAAATTTAAGGATTTAGGATTATTGATTATTGATGAGGAACAGCGTTTTGGGGTTGCCCATAAAGAAAAGCTGAAAACTCTGAAGGGAAATGTTGATGTTCTGACGTTGTCAGCAACACCGATCCCCAGAACCCTCCATATGTCCTTGGTGGGTGTTCGAGATATGAGTGTGATAGAAACCCCGCCGGAAGGGAGGTATCCGGTACAAACCTATGTCACGGAATTTCGTCCCGATGTGGTTAGAGATGCCATACGCCGCGAGATTCAGCGTGGAGGTCAAGTATTCTATGTCCATAATCGAATTGAAGATATGGATAAGGTTACCCATTTCTTAAATCAATTAGTTCCTGAAGCACGCTTGGGTGTGGCCCATGGGCAGATGCGTGAAACTATGCTGGAGCGCGTGATGCTTGATTTCTTGGAACAAGAGACCGATGTTTTAATTTCCACAACAATCATCGAAACAGGCCTGGATATGCCGAATGTTAACACGCTGATTATTGATGAAGCAGATAGAATGGGTTTATCCCAGCTCTATCAATTGCGTGGCCGAGTAGGTCGGTCTAATCGCAAAGCCTTTGCCTATCTGTTATATAAACCGCAAAAAGTTCTGACGGAAATTGCGGAGAAGCGGTTGGCTGCCATTCGTGAGTTCACGGAATTTGGAGCGGGCTTTAAGATTGCGATGCGGGATTTAGAAATTCGAGGAGCGGGGAATTTAATCGGGGCTCAGCAGCATGGACATTTGTCAGCCGTTGGCTTTGAACTTTACAGCCAGATGCTTAAAGAGGCGGTTCAGGAACTGCGGGGGGAAAAGGTTGAAGAGATTGAAGAGCCGAGCATAGAGCTTCAAGTGGATGCCTTTTTGCCAGATTCGTACGTCGCGGATAAGCAGACAAAGGCTTCCTTGTATCAACGTTTAGCGATGGTGGGGAATGAAACAGGGCTTGAGGAGATGGTTGACGAATTAGTGGATCGTTTTGGAACTCCTCCTCGAGAAGTTGAGCATCTTATTGAAATTATTAGGATAAAGTTACTGGCCAGCACGATTCATCTTGAATTAATTCGACAAGAAAAACAAAATGTAAGCCTCCGTTTTGGAGCGGATCTCGGTATAACTGGCGAAAGCTTAATGGCCGTAGCGTCAGCGTCTCCTCTTCCTTTATCCTTTAAGACCATGCCTAATGGGAATTTAGAATGCAGGATTCGCGTTCGAACACTCGATCAAGAAGAGGTGATTGGGGCAGTTCGGCGTGTGCTTGTTATTTTTGGCAATATTGCTTCAAGGGCAACTCCTTGATATACTGGACTAAGGTGAATTGAAAGGGTGTGTCAGAATGAAAAAGTCCCGGGTGGGGATATTAATGGGCGTTCTTATACTAATGCTTGTAACTATGGGCTGTTCCTCGCTGGTAGATGGTAAATGGGCTGCTAAAGTCAATGGAGAATCGATAGCGATCAAGGACTATGATGATCGTGTGGCAGCGGCTCAAAAAACCTATGAAAGTCAAGGTATGAAGTTCGACACAGATCAAGGCAAACAAGCCTTAACCCAGCTCAAGAGTCAAATACTTGATCGAATGATTGAAGGTAAACTTCTGGCCCAAGAGGTTAAGAACCTTAAGCTGAATACAGATGATGCTTCTATAAAATCTCAGGAAGACACTATCAAGAAAAACATGGGTACAGATGCCAAATTCCAGGATACCCTGAGCCAACAAGGGATGACTGAAGCGGAATTAAAGAATTTTTTAACCGTGTATTCGAAACAAACTCAAGATGTTAAGCAACCAACGGACAGTGAGGTTCAAGCGTATTTTAATAAGAACCAAGCCAATTATGGTGAGCCTGAAAGCGTCACTGCTCATCACATACTGCTTAAAACAGAAGATGAGGCCAAAGCAGTCATTGCGCAGCTTCAGGCTGCAGAGAAAAATAAACAGGAAATTCTACCTCTGTTTGAACAGCTAGCCAAAGAAAAGTCCATCGAGCCGGGAGCAAAAGATTCCGGAGGGGATCTTGGCACGTTTACCAAGGGAAAAATGGTTCAGGAGTTTGAGACTGCTGCTTTTGCTCAGAAAGTGGGAACCTTTTCCGCAACACCGGTAAAGACGCAATTCGGCTACCATGTTATTTATGTCCAGGCACACACGCCTGCCAGCACATCGGATTTTGCGAAAGTAAAGACTCAAGTGGCTCAAGATGCCTTTAATGACGCAAAGGATACAAAGTTTCAGACCTATTTTGATGATTTGCGCAAGAAGGCTAAGATTGAATATGCCAAAGGATATCAGCCTGCAAGTTAATAGTTGTAATACTTGAACCAAAAGAAGGCAAAAATTTTTGCCTTCTTTTGTTGTGCCTTGGAAAATAATGAATAATTGGCAATCTCTAGATATATACTATCATTGATTTAAAATGGTAATAGAAAAAGGATGAAATGATTTTTTGGGAACAAAGGAGGAATGCGCGCCTATGAAAGCAACAGGTATTGTAAGAAGGATCGACGACCTCGGTCGTGTCGTTATTCCAAAGGAAATTCGTCGGACTCTTCGTATTCGAGAAGGAGATCCGCTAGAGATTTTTGTAGATCGCGAAGGAGAGGTTATACTCAAGAAATATTCCCCTATTAGGGAATTGGGGGAGTTCGCTAAAGAATATGCTGATTCGCTTTTTGAAGCTACTGGGCATATTACATGTATTACTGATCGAGATACAATTATAGCTGTCGCGGGAGCTTCGAAGAAAGAGTATTTAAATAAGCCCATAGGCCCTTCGGTAGAACAGGCTATGGAAGAACGGAGAACGATTCAAATTGGGATGACCAATTCCGGTGAGAATAATCTGCCTAAAAGTAGTGAAAACGACGAAGATGACAAGTCGAAGACCACCTGTGAAGTTATTGCACCAATAATTTCTCAGGGAGATCCTATTGGTGCTGTTATGATCATCTCAAAGGAGCCAGCTGCAAAGATGGGGGATTTGGAGATAAAGTTAGTTGAGACAGCAGCCGTATTTTTAGCCAAACAGATGGAACAATAGGATTTTCTGGCTAGTATGAAATAAAGCGGTACTCCCGCTTTATTTTACTTTATGCTAAACTAGCTTAAGGAGGTGAAAAAATGTCCTCATGTCTTCATGTTATCGGCCTAGGCCCTTCAGGGCTTGAACAGTTGACAATGGGAAACTACCGTCGTCTCTGTAAGGCAAAGCAGGTCTTTGTGAGAACGTCCCAGCATCCTTGTGTTCAGGAATTAATGGCAGAGGGAGTTCAGGTAGAATCATTTGATGAGGTTTACGCCTCAAAGTCTTCTTTTGAAGAAGTGTATCAACAAATCATAGAACGACTAAGAACAGAGTTGCTGAAGGGTTCCGAGGTCATCTATGCGGTTCCTGGGCACCCTATGGTTGCAGAAAAGACAATTCAACTTATCTGCGAAAATTTGGAGCAGGACTATGAAGTGATCATACATCCTGCCATGAGCTTTGTGGATGAGATCTTCCGAGTACTAAAATTTGACCCGATCGAAGGGGTAGTTATCCGCAATTATGACGCTCTTAAAGATGTTGGATTGACAGGGATGGAGTGGCTTATTATTCCCCAGGTTTATAATCAATTGATCGCTTCTGAAGTTAAGCTTGACCTGATGAATTCATATCCGGATGATGCAGAGGTATTTGTCGTACAAGCCCTAGGTACTGCCGTCGAACGGGTGGACAAGCTTCCCCTTTTTGAGATGGATCATGGTGCCTTTGATCACCTATCAACCATCGTTCTGCCGCCATGTTCGGAGGTTATTTCTTGGTCAAAGCTAGTTCAGGTGATGGCTGTGTTGCGGTCTCCCAATGGGTGTGCCTGGGATCGAGAGCAGACACACCAGACATTAAAGCCTTGTTTGATCGAAGAAAGCTATGAAGTATTAGAAGCAATCGAAAAACAAGATATGTATAATTTGTGTGAAGAGTTGGGAGACTTATTATTACAAGTTGTATTTCATGCTCAAATTGCTGCGGAGGACGGAGAATTTCACAGCCAAGATGTTTTACAAGGGATTATCCATAAACTAATTCGCAGACATCCTCATGTTTTTGGGGAAGAGAAGGTAGAAACAGCAGATGATGTGATTCAGGCTTGGGATAGAATTAAACAAGAGGAAAAAGCTGGTGAAAGCGAGGATAGAGCCTTTTTCAGCGATCCTAAGGGATTACCGGCTCTAATGATGGCTTCATCAACACAGCGCAAGGCGGCTCGAGTAGGGTTCGACTGGACTGATGTCGAAGGGCCTTACCAGAAGGTTCAGGAAGAATTGCTCGAACTGCAGGATGCCATGAAAACCGGAGTGGGTATTCATGAGGAATTAGGGGACTTGCTGTTTGCGGTTGTTAACGTATCTAGATTCCTTAAACTGGATGCCGAAGAAGCTCTAAGGGATGCCGTACATAAGTTTCAAGTACGTTTTCTCAAAATGGTGGAACTAAGTTGCGAAGAGGGTCAAGAGTTTGAACGGTTATCTCTCAAGGGCATGGACGTTTTTTGGGAAAAGGCAAAGTCCCAAGAAAAAGGTGGTAAATTGATGTAATATTACCCGAATAAGCAGGAGATTGATTTTTTATCGCGAAATATAGTTTACGAGATAAGATCAGTTATTTAGGAGGGACTATTTTGAATAAGGCTGAGTTAGTTAGTGCAGTTGCTGAGAAGGCGGAAATGTCCAAGAAGGACGCAGAAAAGGCCGTAAGTGCCGTTTTCGCCACGATTGAAGAGTCCTTAGCACAAAATGAAAAAGTCCAATTAGTGGGCTTTGGTACGTTTGATGTCAAAGAACGTGCCGAAAGAACGGGAAGAAACCCTCAAACAAAAGAAACAATCACAATTCCTGCCGCTAAGGTACCTGGTTTTAAGGCAGGGAAAGCTCTAAAGGACGCAGTCCAAAAGTAAGGCTTTGGGCTTTGTAAAAAATCAGGTTCCGGGTTTTCTGGGACCTGATTTTTAATAGCTCTGGCAGCGAAAGGGAAGGTTACCAACAGCGAACTATGCGTATTGACAAATATTTAAAGGTATCCCGCTTGATCAAACGACGTACAGTAGCAAAAGATGTCTGTGTGGGAGAAAAGATTAGCATCAATGGTCGAATTGTTAAACCTTCAGCAGAAGTCAAAATAGGGGATCAAATTGTTCTGGAAATGGCAAACCATATTGTTGAAGTAAAAGTTCTGGCAACGCCTAATAGCATAAAGGCCAACGAAGCCCAAACCCTCTATGAATTAATTAGAGATGAACGAAAGACAGAGTCTGATCGATAAGACTCTGTCTTTTAGTTTTACTGTCAGAAAGTATAACTTGGTTAAATACTTTCTACAGCATAAGAGCAACTAGGAAGCCGCCTGCGCTAAGGCTAACAAGTGCGAAGACAGTGTCTTCGGGCGCCAGCCAAGTTTTCTTTATATTGTTCAGAATGTCTAAAGGATGAGCGAACTGAATAGGGTTTAAGAAGAATAAGTTTTTGGGGGTATAGGGCATGGTGGACAAAATTGGCAAAGGACATCGCCTTGTCATGGAAAACCGAGAAACGATCGCACTGACCGGAGTTAAAAAGGTTCAATCCTTTGATCCGAAAGAGATTATTCTCGAAACAGAACTCGGAATCCTAAGTATTAAAGGAGATCAGTTAGGAATCAAACAGCTTAACCTTGAAGAAAGTATGGTAGATCTCCAGGGACATGTAAGTGCGCTTATTTACCATCGGAATACAGGTGGGAGTTCTCGTCAGGGTCTAATGCAGCGGATTTTTCGTTGAGAAGGTTTAAGTGAAGGAAAGGAGGAAGAACAATCTCAGAATTTGTAACATTTTTTTGGGTCATCGCTGCAGGAGCGATGGTCGGAATAGTCTTTGATTTTTTCCGAACGTTTAGACGCTGGCAAGGGTGGGGACCGGTCATAACTTTTGGAGGAGATATTCTCTTTTCTCTTATAGCTATGGTTATCCTGTATCGCCTTTTTGCCAGGGCCAATGCCCTTGCCTTTCGTTTTTATAATATCTGGGGCAGCCTTTTAGGCTTAATTCTTTATTTGAGATTTTTTAGCCGCTATCTAATACGAGGATATTTTGAACTATATCAATTGATTGAGAACCTATTGAAACTTCTCTACCGAGGGGTACTGATTCCTATTCAGGGACTTGTCCTCCTTATGCGGCCGCCTTATGCAATTTTGCGTTGGTTTAGTTTGCTTTTTTATCGTATTGGAGAACATACTATTTATAGACCCATTGAAAGGCTGAAAACTAATGTGAAGGAGTGGTTGAAGCAACGATGGCCACCTAGGCCTAATGGGTAAAATTTACCAGGGGGGTTGATTACCTCTAAGGGAGCGGCTATAATGATGTTATAACTCTTTGTAGATCCTTTGTAGATAACTTGTCCATAATTTGTCCACAGAGTTATTCACAGACTGTGTATAACTATTGAGCAAGGGTGTGCCACAGTGCAAATCGAAATTAGAGGCTTGGAAAAACTTAGCTTCCGGGAACGTCAGGCAGTAATCCTTAAGGAAAGCGGAAAATCCCTAGAAACCATAGCCAAGCAGCTTCAGCTAAGTACAAGCTCTGTAGCCACTTTATTAAATCGTGCCAGAAGCAAAGGGTACGAGATAGTATGTATTATCCCAAGCGGAGAGCTCGGTTTAGGGGGGAGGAATGGGATGAAGAGATCTCGACAGAAGAGTAAATCGAAGCATCGACTAAGGTTTCGGCCCGGGGTGATCTTCCTTCTCAGTCTTGTATTTGCTGGGGTTGGCAGTTCTGCTTGGCAGCTTTGGAAGCTCCATGTTTCGGTGGAACAGCAGTTAGCTCAATTGAATCAAGAAAAAGAAACCTTAGTACAACAACAGAAGTCCTTGCATGAGGAAATTGCCCAACTAAATACACCCAGTTATGTCGAACAATTAGCCCGCGAACAATTAGGACTCGTTAAGCATGGCGAAATTCTTATTTCTCCCAAGAATTAGTACAAGACAATGTCTTATTAAACCTTGACAGGCACGAAATCTACTGCATATAATATAAATATGTATAGATATATCATCACAAGGAGGAGTTTACTTCGTATGGCCATTGACGTTGGCAGTATTGTTGAAGGAGTCGTGACTGGGATCACGAACTTTGGAGCGTTTATCGAATTGCCGGATAGGGTAACCGGACTTGTACATATCTCGGAAGTTGCTGATGCCTATGTCAAGGATGTTCGAGATTATTTAAAGGAACAGGATCGTGTTAAGGTAAAGGTCATTCACGTGGATGAAAAGGGAAAGATCGGACTCTCGATTAAACAGGCAAATCCCACTGTTCGCAATACGAGTCGTGAACGCCGGATTCCGCCAACTGTCTCCTTTGAAGATAAATTGGCCAAGTTTATAAAAGACAGTGATGAGCGTCAGACGGAATTTCGTCGAGCCACAGATTCTAAACGTGGAGGAAGAGGCTCAAGCAGATACTAGAAGATAACCGCCATAAGGCGGTTTTCTTATACTGTCAGAAATTATAGCATTCGTCGAATGCTTTCTACAGTATAAGTGCAACTAACAGCTTCTGTTCTCGTAAGCTCGGCACAAGCCGAGTTTTCTTTATGTCCATTTTTCTGAAAATGTCGGTACATTTAAGAGATCATAAGCTTATGACGGCACCATGAAGAGATATAGAATGAACGGCGTCGAAAGTTGTTGTGCCTAAATGACCTTACTAGACAAGCTTTGCCATCTTATTAAGCTATAATATTACCATAAAAAGGTAAGAGGTGATATTGTGGCTGAATGGGCAACATTAAAAGTTGATCAAAGCCTGCGCAGCAGGATTTCAATGGAGAGTACGTTCTTTCCCCTTGTATTAGGAGGTTTTTTGGCACGGGTACCATATTAGGTCTGCATCCTTTTGGAATCGCCCTTGGAGCAGCTTTAATTTTAAGCGGTGAACGCGGGTTCTCTTTTGGTTTATTAGGAGTTATTCTGGGAACGATCTCCCTCGGTGTGAGGTCATTAAACGAAATATCCTTTGTAATCCAAGTTGCCGTAATCTTTGCGGCTCTGTTTGTGCTTTTACCTTTTATTCGCAAGAAAAAGCACGAGGGAACTTACTTAGTGATCCTTACGGGATTAATAGTGGCGCTTATCTCTTCTCTGGCAGTCAGTTTGTCCAAGCCAGATCCGTACGCTCTTTTTTTAGTGGCCCTCCAAAGTATCCTGGCAGGAGGTTTTGGAATTATTATTTGGTTCGCTCTGGCACATAAAGAGGCAATTTGGAGGGGAGAATTTCAACGCGAACAAGGTATAGCCTGGTTGTTAATCCTTATTGGGATCATTAGTGGGCTTCAGGGTGTCCAGGTAAGGGAGATAAACGTTTCAATTGTGTTGCTGAGCTTTTTTACTCTCTTTGTATCGGAACGCTATGGGGCTGGTACCTCGGCAGGAGTGGGTGCAATTCTTGGCTTTTTACCACAATTATCTATTAACAGCGAAAATTTAATGGCCGCTGGTATCTATGGACTTGCAGGTTTTTGCACCGGTGCTTTTCGTCGTTTGGGGAAAATAGGCCTTGGGACTGCTTTTATCGCTGTAATGTTGATGTTGACCATCTTTTTGCGCCAAGAAGATATTTATTCCCAGCTTATTTCTTCAGTTGTTGGACTATTTCTGTTTCTTCTCTGGCCAGGAATCACTCCCCAAAAAGATTTTTTGAAGCCCAAGGCCATACCAGTGGTCGAAACAACGGTTTCCAAGGTCAAGGCTCTGGCTGAGATTTTTGATCAAATTGCTTTGAGTTATCAAGCAGCAGAGACAGAATCTTTTGAGGCGCGGCAGGAAGTACCGGAACTGATGAACGTTCTGGTTGAACGAGTATGCCATACCTGCCCAACTGTTGATACTTGCTGGAACCGAGAATTCTATAAAACTTATCATATTTTCTTCGAGCTTTTCAGGTTAGTCGAAAATGAGGCGGATGTAAAATTACAGGCTTTGCCGATTGAATGGAAACGGCATTGCGGTCGATTGAAAGAAATGCTGCTAGGCGTACAATTTATTCTCGAGCAAGAAAAGAATCAGGAAACCTGGCGGCGACGTTTAGTTCTCAATCAGGAGGCTTTATCGCGTCAGTTCCTTAATGTCTCCCAAGTCATTGGTAATCTTGCCAAGGAACTTCATACTCAACACAACTGGGAGGTTGTGAAACCTTCGAACTTAGCACGTCGACGACGTAATTTTTTGGATGTCGGAGTTGCCACATTTACCAAGACCGGAAATGGAATGAGTGGGGATAACTATGCCTCGATTGCCTTTTCCTCGACTCAGCATGCCTTTATCTTAAGTGATGGGATGGGTGTAGGAGAAAGTGCAGCGAAGATGAGTGCAACAGCCCTCACGCTTTTGGAGCAATTACTGACCACAGGTTTTGATCCGGTGGGTTCTATACAAGCTTTAAATTCGATATTAGTATTGCGTTCGCCGGAAGAGAGTTTTGTTACCATTGATATGGCAATTCTCGATTTGGAATCCGCGAACCTAAAATTAATTAAAGTCGGAGCCTCATCTTCTTATCTAATTACGACGGAAGGGGTAAAGACTCTCACTTCTTCGAGTCTTCCGGTGGGTATTCTGAATCAAATTGATATTCCGATTCTTGATGAAGAGATGCAGAGCGGGGAAACCCTCGTTTTAGCTACTGACGGAGTGCAAGACGTCATAAAAGAAGGGTCAGACTGGATCAAGGGATTTTTAGAGCAAGCTGACCATTCCAAATCCCAGGAATTGGCTGATCTGATCGGCTCAGAAGTTCGTCGCCTGTCTGGCGGCGCTTTAGATGATGATGGAATTATCTTGGTAATACGAAAAAATTATTGGAATGAATGAGAGTTACTTAAGTTCTCTGATAAATTATTCGAACGGCAGGAAATCTGAAATGTATGTCGAATCAAACTATTATGTCTTTATCAACGACCCTGTCACCTTACGGTTGTAAGATATTGGCAACAAAGGGTTAAGCAAAGCGAATCGCAAGTCGTTTTGTTATACTCAACTAGACTTTTGATGGATATACTAAAGTTCAAACCGATTAGCGTAGAGGGATCCTATATTTTTCGAAAATACCGGGGTGATTGCTAGGGAAGGGTAAAGCTTTCTGTGCCTGATTAGCCAGAGAAGAAATAAAATTAAGGGAGCGGATTATTTATGGCTTGGGATGCAACCAAACTCAAGGACTGGCAAATTGCCGAAGAGGCCGAAAAGACCATGCCCACTGTCGATGAATTAGTCGAAAAATTGTCACTCGAGAAGGATGAACTGATTCCTTACGGAAAAACACCAAAAGTTGATTTCCTAAAAATGATGGAACGTCTCAAAGATAAGCCGGATGGCTATTATATTGAAGTCACGGCTATAACCCCTACGCCGCTTGGCGAAGGGAAGACAACCACTTCGCTGGGATTAATTGAAGGACTTGCTAAGAGAGGGGTTAACGTTGGGGGCGCAATCCGTCAACCATCCGGCGGACCAACCATGAATATCAAAGGTACGGCTGCCGGCGGCGGTAATGCGCTGTTAATTCCGATGACGGAGTTTTCTCTGGGCTTAACCGGTGATATCAATGATATTATGAACGCTCACAATCTGGCTATGGTTGCTCTCAATGCCCGGATGCAGCATGAGGCTAACTACACGGATGAAGAGCTTGCCAAACGTGGTCTGAAACGTTTGGACATTGATCCTAAAAATGTTGAAATGGGCTGGATTATCGACTTTGCTGCCCAAGGTTTGAGAAACATTATTATTGGTATTGGCGGCAAAAAAGACGGTTTTCAAATGCAATCCAAATTTGGAATTGCCGTCGGTTCCGAGTTAATGGCTATTTTGGCAATTGCTAAAGATCTTCCGGATCTGAGAGAGCGGATCGGTAAAATTATTGTTGCGTATAATAAAAAAGGTGAACCGGTTACAACTAAGGATCTGGAAGTTGACGGCGCAATGACCGCCTGGATGCGTAACACGATCAATCCAACGATTTGTTATACTGCTGAAGGGCAGCCTGTTATGGTTCATGCGGGTCCTTTTGCTAATATTGCCATTGGGCAGTCCTCTATTATTGCTGACCGCCTCGGCCTCAAGATGTTTGATTACCATGTCACAGAAAGTGGATTTGCTGCGGATATCGGCTTTGAGAAGTTCTGGAATGTTAAAGCTCGTTTAGGTGGGTTAAAACCCAATGTTTCCGTTCTTGTAGCTACTATTCGAGCTTTAAAGATGCACGGCGGCGGTCCTTCTGTAGTACCTGGCCGTCCGTTGCCTGAAGAATATACTCAGGAAAATCTCGGACTTGTGGAGAAAGGGTGCGCTAACTTATTACACCATCTCAGTATTATTAAGAAATCTGGGATTGTTCCGGTGGTCTGCATTAATGGATTCTACACAGATACCCAAGCAGAAATTGATTTAATTAAGAAGATCGTTAAAAACGCAGGCGGACGTTGTGCTTATTCCAATCACTGGCTTGAAGGCGGAGATGGTGCTTTGGAATTGGCAGATGCCGTTATGGAAGCTTGTAAAGAAAATGTTGAGTTTAAATGCTTATATCCCTTGGAAATGCCTCTCCGCGAACGTGTGGAACTTATTGCCAAAGAGGTTTATGGCGCTGACGGTGTAGATTGGGCACCAGAAGCTGAAGCTAAGGCAAAACGATTTGAGTCTGATCCGCATTATGCTGACTTTTCTACAATGATGGTGAAAACTCATTTGAGTTTATCGCATGATCCTGCGCTGAAAGGGGTTCCAACAGGTTGGAGGCTGCCGATTCGTGACATCTTAGTGTATGGTGGTGCGAAGTTCCTTTGCCCTATGGCCGGTACGATCACCTTAATGCCTGGCACAAGTTCTGACCCCGCATACAGAAGAATTGATGTGGATACCAAAACTGGTAAAGTTAGTGGTTTATTCTAAGTACATGAAGGCAACTACAGTGGCCCGGAATGTTATCAGGCCCCGAGAAATCGGGGCCTTTTCTATTCGATACAGTATACTCAAATGTTTCGAGAAAGGATATTTAGCTAAAGTAACAGCACTCTGATCGAGTTTGTTTCCTCTAAATGAAAAATTCCATCAAGTATGGCGTTGTGTTTATTCGGAGAGAATGTTAAGGTAAGAATGTTTAAGTTTTAAAAAAGCGGTCCTTCGTAAGAGAGTGGAGAGTCAAAGATGTTCGAAAAATTGCGTACAGACATACTACCTAATTTGATTCCGAATAATTCCAAAATCATGGTCGCTGTATCTGGAGGCCCAGACTCTATGGCTTTGGCTCACATACTATGGCGATATATGCGTGAAGATCTTTCCAGAGGAATTTCTCTTGTTATAACACATGTTCATCATGGGGTAAGGAAAGAATCTGATCAGGAATTAAAACTTGTTCAAGAGATGGCGGATCTATGGGAAGTCCCATGCCGTATTCATCGTTTTGACGCTAAAGGTTATGCAGAAGCCCTGGGGAAATCATTTCAAGAAGCTGCCAGGGAATGGCGTTACGCCCGATGGCAGGAGGATATACAGGAGGAGGGGTGCACTCATTTAGCTACGGCTCATCACTTGGGAGATCAAGCGGAAACTATTCTTTATCGATTACTGAGAGGGAGTGGGACTGCAGGCTTAGCCGGCATATTTCCGTCTAAGGATTCGATTATTCGCCCGTTGTTGACCTTTACAAAAGCGGATATTTTCCATTACTGTGAGCAGGAAGAGTTACCTTACGCCATAGATGCTTCCAATGAACAACCTGTTTACGCTAGAAATCGAATTCGTTTGCAGCTTATACCGGCACTGGAGCGAGATTATAATCCTCGGTTTCAAGAAGCCTTAGGAAGAATGGGAGAACTACTGCGCTGGGATGAGGAGTACTTTGCTCAGCAAACGAAAAAGGCTTGGAATCTCTTTTCGCTCGAAGGTCAAGATCACTCGGTAGGATTAAAACGAGAGGTTTTTAAGGAGCCGACTGCTATCCTTTCCCGTTTGTTGCGACGGGCAGCGATGATTGTCAGTCAGGAACGAAGAGGGTTAGGTTATACTTATGTTACCAAGATTATGGCTTCTCAGGGGAAGCCTGAATGGAGGCAAGATTTACCTGGGTTGACCGTCAGAATTACCAATGAGGGCATTTGGTTTAGTAAGCCTCAGGGATCAGAGGTCCGTGATGGAGGGAGATCTGTCGTTATCGGCGTACCGAAGCCTTCCTGCAGAGATATTCCTATAGCTCTGGGTAGTCGGCTTAAGATTTCCGGCCTTGAGGCGGAGGTTGCTCTGCTCACAGAAGAAGATTTTATGTCCTCCACAGTGTCGTTAGATAGTACTGAGTATGAAGTGGCTATTTTTAATGAGGAGTTTTTGGCGGAATCTCAGGATCAGTTGGTGTGCCGAACACGACGAGAAGGAGACAGAATGTGGTTTCAGGGCGTGGGACATAAGTCCCTGAAGAAAGTATTTCAGGAAGCAAAGATTCCCGCTTCTAAAAGAAACCAATATCTTCTGATTGCCTGCGGAGACGAGGTGCTCTGGATTCCCAGCCTTCGCCGGAGTGGGCTTTGGCTGGCGGAAGAAAACTCCCCAAAAGCCTATTGCGTTTTTAAGCCACAAACTGGGAATAGTAATCTGAATTCATTGTAAAACAAAAATCTGCATGGTATAATATGTGGAATTGCTTAGTGTAATGAGGCGATTTGCCAACTAGAGAGGAGGACCATATTTGAAGGTCTTTAAGAACGCAACAATTTATGTGCTAATCATTCTTATGGCAATTGTGTTGATTAAATGGTCGGCCCCTCCCGTGAACAAAGACGTGGGAATGGACTACAACTCGTTCAAAAGAGCAGTTGTGGAAAACCAAGTTAAAGATGTTTCGGGTATCATAGAAAACAATACGATTAAGTACACAGTCACCTTAAAAGACGATACTACGCACGAAGTGATTGGTCTGGCAAGCGATCCGCAGCTCACAGCAGATTTATTAGCTCATGGGCTTCCCTTAAAATTATCGGTGCCGCCGGAGTCACCTTGGTGGGTTGGGCTGTTATCCACACTCCTCCCGACTCTTATCATCGTAGGCTTATTCTTCTTTATGATGCAGCAAAGTCAGGGCGGCGGTAATCGTGTCATGCAGTTTGGAAAAAGTAAGGCGCGGCTTGTCGGTGAAGATAAGAAAAAAGTAACCTTTGCGGATGTTGCTGGTGCAGACGAAGTGAAAGAGGAGCTTCAGGAAGTCGTTGAATTTTTGAAGTTTCCCAAAAAATTCAATGAGCTGGGAGCTAAGATCCCCACAGGAGTTTTATTATTTGGCCCTCCCGGAACAGGTAAAACGCTCCTTGCGCGTGCAGTTTCAGGAGAAGCAGGTGTACCTTTTTTTAGTATTAGCGGTTCGGATTTTGTAGAGATGTTTGTTGGTGTTGGTGCTTCTCGGGTCCGGGATTTGTTTGAACAGGCTAAAAAAAGCGCGCCATGTATTGTGTTCATCGATGAAATTGATGCCGTTGGACGACAACGGGGCGCTGGTCTGGGCGGCGGTCATGACGAGCGGGAACAAACGTTAAACCAACTTCTTGTAGAGATGGATGGTTTTAACGGTAACGATGGTGTGATTATTATTGCGGCTACGAACAGGGCGGATGTCCTTGATCCTGCACTGTTGCGTCCAGGCCGCTTTGACCGGCAAGTGATTGTCGATGTGCCAGATGTTAAAGGGCGCGAAGAGATCTTGAAAGTTCATGCAAAGGGTAAGCCTATTACTAAAGAGGTTGATCTGGAGGTCATCGCGCGCCGAACCGCCGGATTTACAGGGGCAGATATTGCTAACTTAATTAACGAAGCAGCTCTTCTTTCCGCCCGAAGAGGAGAAACTCAAATTCGGCAGCAAACTATGGAAGAATCGATTGAACGCGTCATTGCCGGTCCGGAGAAGAAAACACGCGTGATCAGTCCTTTTGAAAGGAAACTCGTGTCTTATCATGAAGCAGGGCATGCTCTGCTTGGAGAACTGCTGACTCATACAGATCCCTTGCACAAGGTTTCAATTATCCCGCGCGGCAGAGCCGGAGGATATACCCTTCTTCTTCCTAAAGAAGATCGTAATTATATGACAAAGTCTCAACTTCTGGATCAAGTCACCATGCTGTTAGGTGGACGAGTCTCTGAATCTGTGGTACTTCATGAAATTAGTACCGGGGCATCTAACGACTTAGAGCGGGCTACCGGTATTGTCCGCAAAATGATTACCGAATTGGGAATGTCTGAGGAATTAGGTCCCCTGACGTTTGGACATAAAGAGGAACAGGTCTTTTTAGGCAGGGATATTTCACGTGACCGGAGCTATAGTGATACTGTGGCTTATGCGATTGACAAAGAGGCCCGCCGGATTATTGACGATTGCTATCAGAAAGCACAAACTTTGATTCGGCAAAATCTTGATAAGCTCCATGCCATTGCTGAAGCCTTAATGGAGAAAGAGACGCTGGACGTTAATAGCTTTGCTGCCTTAATGGCTAAATTTGACAAGCCGGTCAGTGAAGAAACTCAGGATTTAACCGTCAATTTGGATAAAAAGGAAGAACATTCGTCAACTCAAGCCCTTGAAGAGGAATTAAACAAGATTGAATAGAGATCACTGATGAGGGGAGATTTACGTATGGAAAAAACGTTTTTAATGCTTAAACCGGATGCAGTTCAGCGTGGGCTAGTCGGAAAAATCATTGCTCATTTTGAAGATAAAGGATTTAAGCTTGTTGGTCTTAAACTGGTTCAAGTGGACCGTTCTTTAGCTGAAGCCCATTATGCAGAACATAAAGGTAAGGGGTTTTTTGAACCCACTGTTGCCTATATTATGTCTTCTCCCGTAGTGGCAATGGTTTGGCAGGGAAAGAATGTTGTGACTTTAGCCAGAGAATTGATGGGGGCAACAAACCCTGCCAATGCTAATCCTGGTTCGATTCGAGGAAAATTTGGCATGGATATTAGCCGCAACGTGATCCACGGATCAGATTCCGTAGCGAGTGCGGAACGAGAGATCGCCTTATATTTTAAACCCGAAGAGCTTGCCGATTATGCCAAAGCTGGCGAAGAATGGCTAAGCGAATAAGAAGAAACTTGGCGGGCGCCCGAAGACACTGCTTGGCACTTGTTGTCTAGCGTAAGCAATGCCTAGTTGCGCTTATGTCCCAAAGATTTAGACTTTTGATATTTAAATTAAGGACGCCCTCAGGGGTGTCCTTTTTAAAAATTCGGCCTTTTGGAGGTGTCAAGAATGCAGTTGGAGAAAAGAGAACGGTCTTTATTAGGGTTAGGGTCAGTGTTGATTGGTTTTCTCTTTGTCATGTTGTTCAAAGCTCAAGGGGCTGCTGGTAATCAGACCTTTCACCAAGAGACAGCTGTACCGAGTTTGGTTCAAACAGAGCAAGAAAATCAACAAATTTCTGACGAAAATGACAAACTGCAACAAGAATTAGCTAAATATGCTCAAGGGCAAAGCGCTGCGACATTGGCTAATCAACAACTTCAAGAAGCAGAAATGAATGCGGGTGTCGTGGCTGTAGAGGGTCCGGGGATACGTATAACCCTTGATGATTCGAAACGTGTAGCTCAAGGGCAAGATGACCCCAATAGCTATTTCATCCATGAACAGTATATCCGAGAAATTTTTAACGCGCTTTGGAATGGTGGAGCGGAAGCCATTGCCGTTAACGGGCAGCGGGTAACGACAAATACGGAGGTCTTTTGCGGGGGGTCGTTTATTCAAATTAACAGTACTCGCCAGATGCCCCCTTATGTTATTGAGGCAATCGGGGATAAAAATAATTTGACAGCGGCGCTCAAATTTTATGGATGGGATAAATTAGGTGACTTTCAACAACAATATGGAATTACACGTAAACTTGAGATTATAGAGAAGGCGACGATCCCTGCGGGGACCTTGCGAGAGTATCACTACGCTCAACCTGTCAAGGAGGGAACATAATGCAGCGCTGGAAAAGAAGTTTAGCATTACCTGTTACGTTGGTGGCCATCGCTCTTGGTTTCCTAATATCGTTACAGGTTCAAACTCAAAAAAATGTTTCTGCTGCCGAACAAATTAGTGCTGAGCGCTTAAATCAAATGAATTCTGTATTGGCAAATTCCCAAGCCCAAAATGCCAAGCTTCAGGAAACACATCGTAATTTAGTAGAACAGTTGGATGCCGCAAGGAAAAGAGTGGGAACAGATCCCCAATTACTTGAACAATTAAAACAGCTTCAAATTCTCGAGGGGACTCAAGCGGTAGAAGGACCTGGAATACAGATTAGTATTGACGACCGAAGCAAAAAAGTACTCTTTCCTTTGAGCACGGATGATATCGCCCGCATGATTAATACCTTGAAGTTTGCAGGAGCTGAAGCGATAAGCTTAAATGGTCAGCGGATTGTGAGCACTACGGCGGTCGTACTTAGTGGAAATTCTACGATTTTAGTAAACCAAGTGCCTATTAATCGAGCAGAAGGGATTCCTTATGAGCTGGACGCCATTGGAGATCAAGATACTCTTTTTGATTATTTCTCCAAATTAGAGGCTCCTGCTCTAAAACAGAATGGCCAGACCGTAAGCATTACTCGAAAAACCTTGAGCATTCCCTCATTTAAGGGGGCTTATACCTATAAATATGCTAAACCTGTAGTCCCCTAACGATATCCGAATCTTAAGATTTCTTCGATTTTTAAGAAGGGAATTTGCTTGGTATATCGAATTAAAGATATTATTGGGATAATTCGATCAAAGGTGAGGTACCATTAGAGATGGTGCAAGCGAAAGCAAGGCCTTGGGTGATACCCAAGGCTTTCTTTACATTCAAGAGAAGATTACAAAATCAGGTTTCAGACGGGGAGTGAGTCACCATTCTACATTCAATGGCTCGCATAAATAAGCTGGTAGATCATGAAGATTATATCTCTTACCTGGCGATGATTGATCAGTTGGAAAAGAAACGTTATTTTTGTAAGCATGGTTTTGAACACGGTCTGAATGTCGCGCGTATTACCTATGCCTATATTTTGGAACAAGGGGTCATGGTTATCTCTAAAGAAGCAGTTTATGCAGCTGCTTTCCTTCATGATATAGGACGGTGGGTAGAATATCAGACTGGAGAGGATCATGCCGAAGCGAGTGCCAGACTGGCGCTTCCTTTACTCAAAGCCTGCGAGTTCAATTCTGAGGAAATAGATTTAATTTTAAGAGGAATACGTGAACATCGTCAGCACTCAGCTGAGAATCTAAGCTTGCTGGGTAAAGCTTTGGTTTTAGCGGATGATTGGGCCAGAAATTGTCGTAACTGCTTGGCTCAAGACCAGTGTTACAAGTTTAACCATGCTATGCGGCAGATCATGTATTAATTAGGAGGGCAATGTAATGCAAAAATATGGTATGCGCTGGGTTGCTTTAGATAATTTAATTGAAGCTAGAAAGGCCTTAACTGAAATTGGCGCTGACCCCGGGGGAATTGCCCATATGGCTGGCAAAGGATTAGGTCGGGGGATAAAATTGGAGCAAGTACCTTTGCGTGTTGCTCATATTCTCAAACAGGAGATGCTTTCGCTGGGTGGAGATGCAGCAGTGCATCGAGATGTGATCATAAACAAGGTTGAAACTACCGATGTCATGCTGTTGGGTACGGTTCGGCAGCTTGAGCATCTCTCTGCTAAAGTTTTAGCTCAGCCCTTTGGTTTAAAGCAACTTGGTCATGACTTGAAAAAGTTACTTTTCTCCCTTGAACCTCCGAAGTCCCGAATTTTGACTTGTCGAGGGAAGGATTTGCGACTTGGCGAACGAACGTTGATTATGGGAATATTGAATATAACGCCGGACTCCTTTTCGGATGGAGGAAGATTTTTCAGCATCAATGATGCTATAGCTCAAGCGGAACGGATGGTTGAAGAAGGGGCAGATATTCTGGATATAGGGGCGGAATCTACAAGACCAGGACATTTTGAGGTTAGTGCTGAGGAAGAATGGCAGCGTTTGGAACCTATTGTGAAAGCCCTGTCAGAACGTGTCAGCGTACCCCTCTCAATTGATACGTATAAAGCAGGTGTGGCAGCTAAGGCGCTTGAAGCTGGAGCACATATCATCAATGATATATGGGGGTTGCAAAAAGATCCTGACATGGCTGGGGTCGTCGGTCAATACAGTGCACCCGTTATTGTTATGCATAATCAGAATGGAACAGCGTATCACCATTTAATGGGGGATATTCTTACTTTTTTAAGACAGAGTATTGAATTGGCTGAAGCCCAAGGTTTGGTTGGGGATCAGATCATAGTAGATCCTGGAATCGGATTTGGGAAAACAACGGAGCAAAATCTTGAAGTGATGTCTCGATTAGCAGAATTTAAGTCTTTAGGGCATCCTGTGCTGTTAGGAACATCTCGCAAATCGATGATTGGAAAAACACTAAACCTAAACGTGGAGGATCGTTTGGAAGGAACCTTGACGACAAGCGTTCTGGGGGTGACGGCCGGAGTGGATATCATACGTGTTCATGATGTTCAAGAGAATCGCAGGGCTGTGCAAATGGCAGACGCCATTGTACGGGAGCAGAGAGGAGTACATTATGTCGGGGCATGATGTTATTCACCTGCGCGGACTTGAGTTTTATGCTTATCATGGAGCCCTGCCGGAAGAACAAGTGCTTGGGCAAAAGTTTGTTATCGACATGGACCTTTATGCCGACTTGAGTCGGGCGGGTATTTCAGACCAAGTCAAGGATACCATCCATTATGGTGAAGTATACCAGGTCATAAAGACATGTGTTAGGAATGATAAGCATCAGCTGATAGAACATCTGGCAGAAAAAATTGCCCAAACTGTTTTGAAACAGTTTGCATGTACCTCTGTTAGATTGGAGGTACATAAGCCGCAAGCTCCTATTGCAGGTATCTTTCGAGACATTTCTGTGGAGATATGGCGTGAGCCAGGTGGAAAGTCATGAGAGCATTTTTAGGTTTGGGCAGTAATCTAGGGGATCGCGCATATTATTTGAGCGAGGCTGTTGCAGCTTTGCAACGTCCAACAATAACCATTGCCTCTGTTTCGGGAATATACGAAACAGAACCTTGGGGAGTTCAGGAGCAGCCTATGTATTGGAATCAAGTGATAGAGGTTGAGACATCTCTTGCTTCGCTGGATCTGCTTCATATTTGCCAGGAGATTGAACAACAGTTAGGCCGAGTCCGCAAAGAACATTGGGGTTCGAGAACGATTGACATTGATCTACTTATTTACGATAATGAGGTGAGTGAATCCGACGAATTAACGTTACCTCACCCGTATCTGGAAAATCGAGAGTTTGTGCTTGCACCATTGCGTGAGATCGCCCCGGATCTTATTTTACCTTCGGGACGATCAATTAATGAAGTTTTTGGAGAAGGTAAGGTTTTGCCTTTGTAATGGATAGGAATCAGTCACCGAGTTGACAGACGATATCGTAAGAGTTGTACTGTCTCAGGTGAATATACCTAATCGTACTCAAATAATACTATCGGACATAGTACCGCTTGGATCACAAGACCGAGACGGAGGGTTGAGGAAGGGCCTTCACGTTCGTGGAGGCATTTTTTATTGGATATCTTCCCAAAGATAGGGTTCTAAACAGTACAAGAAATACTAAGATGTTTTTCTTAAGTGGAGGTCGAAAATGAAGTTTGGAATAATAGGAGCTGGGATCGTAGGCACTGCTTTAGCGGTTCGCTTAGAAGAAGCTGGGCATGAATGTATTGGGGTCCATACTCGGAGCCGCCTCTCATATGAGCGCTTTTGCCAGTACTTAGTTAAAGAACATCTTACCTTGGATGCACTCGTCTCGTCAGCGGATGGACTGTTTATAACTACACAGGATGACATGATTCGAGAAGTTGCCGAAAGTCTTAGCCTTAAGCCCCTAATTAAACCGGCACAAGTATGGATTCACTGCTCAGGGTCCCTTCCTTCGAATGTTTTGCGCATCAGAAATGATTTATCCGTGCGTTGTCTTTCCTTACATCCTCTGCAGGCGTTTGCCAGCGTTGAGAAAGCCTTGGCGATTCTGCCTGGGACACATTTTGGGATTGAAGGAGACGATCAAGAATTCGGAGAAGGAATCGTGAAGGATCTAGGAGGGATTCCCCATCACATATTAGCGTCTCAAAAGTCGCTATACCATGCAGGAGCTGTCGTAGCTTCAAACTATTTAGTGGTTCTCGCTTCTTTGGCTGTGGAACTTTTTGCTGAAGCTGGGATTGAAGGAACGGAAGCTTTGGCTTCCTTGCTTCCTCTAATGAGAGGGACACTTTATAATCTGGAGCAGGTGGGGCTTCCTCAGGCTTTGACTGGGCCGGTTGCGCGCGGAGATGCACAAGTTGTCCGAGGACATCTGGAACATATGCCCTCGAAACTTATAGAGATTTATCAGGGATTAGGACTAAAAGCCTTAGAGCTTGGACAAAACAAGAAAGCTCAGCAGGGATTAATCTATTCGCCAGAGGAGTTAAATAGGCTGAAATCATTGCTTAGCAAGTTTATATAGATCCAAAGGGCTGCGTTAACTTTAAGGGAGATAAATGAGTAATCCTTGGAACTTTACTTGGAGCACGTATAGGACTTAATTGAAGTAAAGAAAGGTGGAATAAAATTTGCAAAGGACTGCTAATATTTCTGAACTCCGCAAAATAATTGAAGAGGAGAAAAAGCTAGGCAGAGCTGTCGCCCTCGTCCCCACTATGGGGTACCTGCACAGGGGGCATTTAACGCTCATAGAGAACGCCAAAAAGACGGGAGCTTTCGTTGTAGTGAGCATTTTTGTCAATCCGTTACAATTTGGTCCCAATGAAGACTACGCTCGCTATCCAAGAGATTTGGAGCGAGATGCTCGTTTGATAGAAGAAGTTGGAGTTGATCTTTTATTTCAACCAACCGTAGAGGAAATGTACCCTCATCCGATGGTTACGTTCGTTGAAGTGAGTCAACTTGACAAGGTGTTATGTGGGGCGAACCGTCCGGGACATTTTCGTGGCGTAACCACCGTGGTAAGTAAATTGTTTCATATTGTCCAGCCGGACTTGGCTTTCTTTGGACAAAAGGATTATCAGCAATACTTGATTATTCGGCGTATGGTCAGTGATTTAAATCTGCCGATTGAGGTTCGAGGGGTACCGATTGTTCGGGAAGAGGATGGCTTGGCCTTAAGTTCACGCAATGTCTTTTTATCGCCGGACCAACGTCAAGAGGCTTTGATTCTATCTCAGAGTCTCAGGGAGGCTGAGACTCTGATCCAAAAGGGTGAGCGCTCGGCACGAGGGATTGAAGACTTTGTTCGAAACAAGATCACTCAAGAAAGCCAAGGAGTTATTGATTACATAGAAGTACGGAACGCGGATGACTTGTCAGATGTCGTTGAAATCAAAGGCCCGGTGCTGATAGCCCTCGCCGTTAAATTTGGCCCAACACGTTTGATTGATAATAAAGTGGTGGAGGTTGAACCTGATGTATAGAATGATGATGAAATCTAAAATTCATAGAGCGCTCGTAACGGAAGCTAATTTACAATATGTGGGGAGTATAACGATTGATTCCGCGCTGATGGAACAAGCGGATATCTTGCCTAATGAGAAGGTCCAGATTGTAAATAATAACAATGGAGCTAGGTTTGAAACTTATGTTATTCCTGGTGAACCTCATTCGGGAGTAATCTGTCTTAATGGCGCAGCAGCTCGTCAAGTACAAATTGGAGATCAAGTCATCATTATTTCCTATGCAGTACTTACAGATGAGGCTGCTCACTCATACAAGCCAAAGGTTATCTTTGTCAATGAAAATAATCAAGCGACAAAGATTGGGAGCGAAGAAGTTCACGGACAAAGATCATGATATAACTACGAGAGAAGTTATCACTATAGGAAGATGGTCATAGTTTGCGAGGGTGGGGATATGGACTATACTACTAAAGAAGAGCTGTTTCAGAATCTAGCTCTTAACAAGATCATGTTGGGAGAGAAATCTTAATGGCACGTCAGGATATACTTCATCTCCTCACCGCTCTGCCTGGAGAGTACGTGTCGGGTGAAAAAATCAGTCAACAATTAAATGTAACTAGGGCCTCTGTTTGGAAACAAATTAAATTGTTGAAAGAAGAAGGATTTGAAATCGAGGCCCATACCAATAAGGGGTATTGTATAATCAAGACTCCCCTTTCTTTGAATGAATGGGTTATTAAGCAAATGTTAAGTACTTTCTCGCTTGGACATTCTATCATTCTCCAAGATGAACTGCCATCAACCAATATTAAGGCCAAAGAATTGGCTCGTGAGGGTGGAAGCCATGGCGAAGTCATTTTGGCCAGACGCCAGCGGGCCGGACGAGGACGAATGCAAAGGGGGTGGGAGTCTCCCGAAGGTGGACTGTGGATGTCTGTAATTCTTCGCCCCAAGTTGTCCTTAGCAGATGCCTCCAAGGTAACCCTCGCAGCTAGTGTGGCTATCGTGGATGCCCTGGCGGAACTTTATCAATTACAGGTCGGGATTAAGTGGCCTAATGACCTTATTTATAATGGACATAAACTCGCAGGAATACTCGGAGAAGTTGTAGGTGAATGGAACAGTGTTCAAACGTTGATTTTAGGTATGGGCATTAATGCAAATTTTCCTCGTGAGAAATTGAGCATGGCCACAAAACCTACAACTCTACGAGACATTTTAGGTTATGAAGTCGATCTAAATAAGTTAACTGCTACAATCTTGAGGCACTTAGAGAATCAAGTCGCAGACTTGGAAAAGAATTTGTTTGAGGAGTTATGTTTTAATTGGACGGCACGAGCCGTAGGGTTAGGTTCAGAGGTGAAGGTCCTAAGGGGAGAGCAAATCTTTCATGGAATATTTCATGGGATCTCTCCAGACGGAGAATTGCTTCTGAGCACAGAGCAGGGAATGGAGCGCTTTTCGGCCGGTGAGGTTCAGCTGCGCTCTAAATCCGGTCAATATTTCTAGATAACATTTGGAACCATAAAGGTTGTAAACGCATTGCAAGTTAAGTGCTCTTATTGTAAACTCATATTAATAAAAAAGTTTACAATGGAGGATGAGATTTATGGACGTTCGTAAATTGGCCATGTCATCAGTTTTAGCGGCTTTAATGTGTTTAACTGGTATGCTGGTTCACTGGGCACCTGCTTTAATCCCTTTCAGTGTCCTACCCGTGTTTGTCTACCTTTCCGGACTTATTCTTGGAGCAGAATATGCCGCAATGGCCATGTTGGTGTACTTAGCTTTAGGTTTATTTGGACTACCAGTTTTTGCTTCGGCTCCATTTGGGGGATTTGGCTATATTTTGAAGCCGACATTCGGATTTTTGTTGGGTTATGTCGGAGCTGCTTATGCTGTAGGGCGTATTTATCGTGAAGGAAGTCTCTGGCGAGCGATCCTGGGAGTATTATGTGGACTTGTCATTCTGTATCTCTTTGGGTTAAGCTATCTCTATATGATTTTGCATTGGGTATTACATCAATCAACGAGCGTGGCAGGTGTTTTGATGATTGGTTTTGTCCCCTTGCTATTTTTAGGAGATTTGATTAAGGCCGGTATTGCGGTATGGGTTGGACAAGAAGTCGTACGTCGGCGTCAGGCAACCTAAGAATTCGCCGAGGCTAAAGGAGCGGTAGTATGATTCTGTTATTTGATGTAGGTAATACAAACATTGTGCTAGGGGTTTATGACGAAAGGACTCTGACTCATCATTGGAGAGTATCGACGGATAAATCCCGCACAGTTGATGAGTATGCGGTTGTCGTTAAAAATCTTTTTGACTTTAGCGGCTTAACATTCCAGGCGATCAGTGCCGTTGTTATTTCATCGGTAGTCCCTCCCGTGATGCCCACGTTAGAAACTCTTGCTCGAAAGTATTTTGGCGTAGAGCCTCTTGTTGTGGGCCCCGGTGTTAAGACAGGCATGCCAATTGTTTATGACAACCCTAGAGAGGTCGGAGCTGACCGCATTGTGAATGCTGTGGCTGCCTATTCAAAATACGGTGGACCCCTCGTAATCGTGGATTTTGGCACGGCGACCACGTTTTGTGTCGTTTCCAAACGTGGGGAATATTTAGGAGGGGCGATAGCTCCGGGAATTGGGATATCGACTGAGGCACTGTTTTTGCGGGCCTCGAAA
Source organism: Desulfosporosinus paludis (assembly GCF_045689965.1). Classification (NCBI taxonomy): domain Bacteria; kingdom Bacillati; phylum Bacillota; class Clostridia; order Eubacteriales; family Desulfitobacteriaceae; genus Desulfosporosinus; species Desulfosporosinus paludis. Next base: position 2,895,394 of record NZ_CP144211.1, on the reverse strand, counting down.
CTGCCTCGGATTGAAATGGTTAAACCTACTGCAGTTATTGCTAAAAATACGGTTGCCGGAATGCAATCTGGAATATACTATGGTTTCACAGGACAAGTGGATGGGATTGTCAAACGTATGAAAGAGGAATTAGGACCGGAGACGAAAGTGGTAGCGACCGGTGGGTTGGCGAAGATGATCTCGCAAGAATCTGAAACGATTGAAACAGTTGATCCGTTTTTAACCCTTGAGGGATTGTTGCTGATCTATGAACGTAATCGGAAATAATTAAACGAGGAATTGGCATGAAGTTAGGAAATTACGACCTTGAAGTTCCTGTGTTTTTGGCTCCCTTAGCGGGGGTAACAGATAAAGCCTTTCGAGAAACTGTATGTGCTCTCGGCGGAAAGTCTGTCTGGACAGAAATGATTAGTGATAAGGCTTTAACGTATCACAATTCAAAGACTTTGAGTATGCTAGATCTAAGTGGGGAAGCTGAACCTAGGATTGTACAGCTTTTTGGGTCTGAGCCGAAAACAATAGCTCAGGCAGCGTTGCTTGCCCTAGAATCTGGCGCAAACGCTATTGATATAAATATGGGCTGCCCCACTCCAAAGATTATTAAGAATGGCGAAGGCTCGGCCTTGCTAAGGGATCTTCCCCGGGCACAAGCTATTGCTGAAGCGGTAGTGAAAGCTGTCAACATTCCAGTTACCGTAAAGATTCGCCTCGGTTGGAATAATGATGAGATTGTGGCTCCGGAGCTTGCTCGTCGCCTTGAAACGGCAGGCGTTCAAATGCTTACCCTTCATGCCCGAACCCGAGAACAATTTTACTCGGGACAGGCTGACTGGGCCTGGATTCGTAAAGTAAAGAATGAAGTATCAATTCCTGTCATTGGAAACGGGGATATTTTTGTCCCTGAAGATGCTCGTAAGATGATCGAGCAAACAGGATGCGATGGGGTCATGATTGGGCGTGGAGCGCTGGGGAATCCGTGGCTTATTCCGCGTACCCAGTATTTCCTAAAGCATGGCACAATATTACCAGAACCATCGATCGAAGAACGTTTTTCTGTCGCCATGCAACATTTTGATCGAGTATTGCGCTACAAGGGTGAGCGTATCGGTCTTAACGAAATGAGAAAACATGCTGTTTGGTATATCAAAGGAGTTCGTAATGCCGCACAACTTAGGGATGTGATTATGCAAACAAGATCCCCTAAGGAAATGCGAGCTGTTATGGCTCGAATATTACCGAATAAAGAATAGATTTTGTCGAAGAGAGAAAAACTATGGAAACATTGCTCGCTAAGTGGAAAAGCGGTATCCTTGACAATATTTTGCAAGGTCCTTATAATAACGAGTAATGTAATTGGGGAATTACTCAAGGAGTTCCTAGATTTAAATGAAGTACGCTAAAGGGCTGTTAGAAAGTGCATGATACTATAAATAGCACAATGCGTAGGACGAGAAAAGGGAGCGAGAAACTATGCCTGAAAAAGAAGTCATTCTGACCTTAGAAGGCCTCAAAAAACTTGAGGAAGAGTTAGAACTGTCAAAAACCGTGAAACGTCGTGAAGTTGCCTTGCGGATTAAGCAAGCTATTGACTTTGGAGATATTAGTGAAAACTCTGAGTACGATGATGCTAAGAATGATCAGGCTTTCATAGAAGGCCGGATTATTACTCTGGAGAAAATGCTCAGAAACGCACGGGTTATTGATGAGGTTGAGGGAACTGACGTTGTAACTTTGGGTGCTAAGGTACTTCTGAAAGACGTTGACTTTGGAGATGAAGAAGAGTACTATATCGTTGGTTCTGCGGAAGCAGATCCTGGTACCAATAAGATCTCAAATGAGTCTCCTGTAGGAAAAGCAGTTCTGGGTCAGACAAAGGGATCGATCGTGGAGGTAAATGTTCCCGCAGGGATTCTCCACTATCAGATCTTGGACATTAAGTAGGTTTTAGTGCTGGGGACTGGGCGTTAAGTTGCCAACAACCAGGACAAATAGGATTTTTGGAGAGTGCAGTGCTTCTGCTAAGGGTAACCAGAATGCAGATACTGCACTTTGTTTATTGGGCTTGATTCCGACATAATATGGGAGATTTTACAAGATTTGACCTACAATGATATTTGGGCGTACGGTTTAATAGAATCTTGATTCTTCTTGTTTAGCTGCGTCCATATTTGGTAAAATTGATAAGATAAGAGTAAATGATGGAGGAATTAAGATGGATAATACTAGCGACCTTTGGCAGATTCGTTTAGAAAAGCTTGACCTTTTACGTCAAGCCGATCTTGAACCCTATGCGGATCGTTATGTTCGTACCCATAAGGCGCAGGATGTTCTGGATCATTTTGAAGAGCTAGAAGGCCAAGAGGTCAATGTTGCCGGTCGGATCATGAGCAAACGGGATCAGGGAAAAGTTATTTTTGTTCATGTTCAAGACTTCAGTGGACGAATCCAAATTTACATTCGTAAGGATGATTTAGGCCAGACTCTCTTTGACTTAATTTCTAAATTTGATGTAGGAGATATCATTGGGGCTGAAGGAATGGTCTTCCGGACAAAACGAGGGGAAATCTCTATTCATGCCCGAATGGTCAAGTTGCTTTCCAAGGCGATGAGGCCCCTTCCGGAAAAGTTTCATGGTCTTACGAATGTAGAAACACGGTATCGTCAACGATATTTGGATTTAGTGATGAATCCGGATGTCCGCCAAGTTTTTGTTATGCGGAGCAAGATTATTCGCTGCATGAGGGAGTTTCTTGAGGCGAGAGAGTTTCTTGAAGTTGAGACTCCTACCCTTCATAGCATACCGGGTGGAGCAGCAGCTCGTCCCTTTATCACACATCACAATACTCTTGACATTGACTTGTATTTAAGGATTGCCCTTGAGCTGCCTTTGAAGCGTCTCATTGTTGGTGGTTTTGAGAAAGTCTTTGAAATCGGTCGAACGTTTAGGAATGAAGGAATTTCGATTAAACATAATCCAGAGTTCACCATGATGGAGCTCTATCAAGCTTATGCCAATTATGAAGACATTATGGAGCTAACTGAAGAAATGGTCTCTCACATTGTCAAGAAGGTACATGGTAAAACAGAGATCACCTATCAAGGGCAGCAAATAGAATTCAAAACCCCTTGGCGCAGGCTTCCGATGTTGGAGGGCATTCTCGAGTATTCAGGTGTCGATTTCCGTGAAATCGATACGGATGATCAAGCACGCCAGATAGCGAAAGAAAAGGGAATTCAAGTTACGGAGGATACGTCGCGGGGAAAAATTATTAATGAGTTTTTTGAAGCGTTTGTCGAACCTAATTTGATCCAACCGACGTTTATTACGGGGCACCCAGTTGAGATTTCCCCGCTGGCTAAGCGAAACGCCGAACATCCGGAATATACTGATCGGTTTGAAGCGTTCATATTCGGACGCGAGCTTGCCAATGCATTCTCAGAGTTAAACGATCCCATTGATCAGCGACAACGTTTTGAAGCACAAGCAGCAGAAAGGGCTAAGGGAGATGACGAGGCCCATATCCTAGATGAAGATTTTGTGCAAGCATTGGAATACGGACTCCCGCCAACTGGAGGACTAGGGATAGGGATCGACCGATTGGTTATGTTATTAACAGATTCTGCGTCTATTAGAGATGTAATCCTTTTCCCAACCATGCGCCCCAGAGACGAGAATGTTCAAGACGAGGACGACGACAAGGAATAATACTTTTTAGGCAACTCGAATTGGGGTAGGTTATAATCGCTTGAGACAAGAGTCTGACTTATGGGTTAGACTCTTGTCTTTTTTTAGAAGGAATGTTAGTTAAAGTTCGGAGAGTAGTTAGTCAAAAAGAATATAAATAATGATAATAGTACTTATATGGAGTATTTAGGAGTATAATGGATGATCCTTACTATAAACACTGCAATATATTGATATAGGCTATTTGAGTTGTAGGCTCTTGTCATGGTATAGTACTAAATGTTCGCTCGACAAAATCATAGTCTCAGTTTGACTAAAGATTTTGTTGTAGGAGGAATTGATAAAAATAGTTCTTGACTAAGAAAATAGTCGGTGCTATAATGTAAACCTGGTCCGAACAACGAGTACATCCATGGTCTTTGAAAACTAAACAACAAGGACAGCCAATGAGAGGAACTCGCAAGAGTTCCACAAAGAAATCAAGAGCAAGATATCAACTTCAAACAAAGAAGTAGAGATAACTTTTTTGGAGAGTTTGATCCTGGCTCAGGACGAACGCTGGCGGCGTGCCTAACACATGCAAGTCGAACGGAGAATTCAATAAGTTTACTTAGAGAATTTTTAGTGGCGGACGGGTGAGTAACGCGTGGGTAACCTACCCAACAAACCGGGACAACCCTTGGAAACGAGGGCTAATACCGGATACGCTTAAGCTTTGGCATCAAAGCATAAGGAAAGATGGCCTCTGAAGATGCTATCGATGATGGATGGACCCGCGTCTGATTAGCTGGTTGGTGGGGTAAAGGCCTACCAAGGCGACGATCAGTAGCCGGCCTGAGAGGGTGAACGGCCACACTGGGACTGAGACACGGCCCAGACTCCTACGGGAGGCAGCAGTGGGGAATCTTCCGCAATGGACGAAAGTCTGACGGAGCAACGCCGCGTGTATGATGAAGGTCTTCGGATTGTAAAGTACTGTCTTTAGGGAAGAACGGTCTTCTTGAAAATATTGAGGGGACATGACGGTACCTAAGGAGGAAGCCCCGGCTAACTACGTGCCAGCAGCCGCGGTAATACGTAGGGGGCGAGCGTTGTCCGGAATTATTGGGCGTAAAGGGCGCGTAGGCGGGTATTTAAGTCCGGTGTGAAAGATCAGGGCTCAACCCTGAGAGTGCATCGGAAACTGGGTATCTTGAGGACAGGAGAGGAAAGTGGAATTCCACGTGTAGCGGTGAAATGCGTAGATATGTGGAGGAACACCAGTGGCGAAGGCGACTTTCTGGACTGTAACTGACGCTGAGGCGCGAAAGCGTGGGGAGCAAACAGGATTAGATACCCTGGTAGTCCACGCCGTAAACGATGAGTGCTAGGTGTAGAGGGTATCGACCCCTTCTGTGCCGGAGTTAACACAATAAGCACTCCGCCTGGGGAGTACGGCCGCAAGGTTGAAACTCAAAGGAATTGACGGGGGCCCGCACAAGCGGTGGAGCATGTGGTTTAATTCGACGCAACGCGAAGAACCTTACCAGGGCTTGACATCCTCTGAATCTCTTGGAAACAAGGGAGTGCCCTTCGGGGAGCAGAGAGACAGGTGGTGCATGGTTGTCGTCAGCTCGTGTCGTGAGATGTTGGGTTAAGTCCCGCAACGAGCGCAACCCCTGTATTTAGTTGCTAACACGTAGTGGTGAGCACTCTAGATAGACTGCCGG
>NZ_CP144211.1:2877500-2885000 GCF_045689965.1 Desulfosporosinus paludis | reverse complement strand
CCACGCCCGACTGTCGTACAAGCAAAGATTAACTTGTAATAGTTTTCTTGCAATTAGTTATATTAATTGCAAGAAAGCATCGCGGCAATTAGTCAATTATTACAAAGGTTAGAATTTATGAATAATGTAACATAAAATGTTTTGTTTTTATATACAATGGGTATATCTATTCTATTTTTGCATGATATCAAGGATTTATTGTAGTATCTTTTACAGGAAGTGTGTTAAACTGTTATTGTTTGGAGGAAGATATTATGGAAAATATTAATTATGAAGCTTTAACGTTCGACGAACATGAGAAAAATCTCATTAGGGAATACGGGACAGTGGTTCATTACCCTAAAGGACAAATTATTTTTTCAGCCGGAGATACAGCTGATAGGATATACTTAATTGAGAAGGGTTTCGTTAAGATTTATCGGATTACTCCCGATGGACGAAGGGTTACGGTTGGAAGTATGCGAAGCCCAGGACAGCTTATGGGGTTGGCTGAAACTTTATATCATGGTGAGCGTACCTGTTTTGCCGGTGCTATCAACGATTCTACCCTAGTTGTCGTACGTAAATCACGGTTTGAAGAATTACTAGTGCGGCAGCCCTCCATAGCGATTAAGGTTGCAACCACTTTGGGGATAAGAATGCGTGAAGCTGAAGCTATTATTCAAGAAATGGTATGTTGGCAGGTTCCTGGCAGACTTGCTATGTTGCTTTTAAAAATGTCCGAACGAGCAGGGGTAGAAACTGAAGCTGGTACAAAGATTACCTTACGCTTGACGCATGAGGAAATAGCCTGTATGATCGGTACCTCACGACAAACTGTGACATCGCTTCTCAATACGTTTAAACAGGAGAACAGCATATTCATTGAAGGACGAGAAATGTATATTCTTGATGCAGATAAATTAATGAAATGGATTGTATAAAGGGGACTGGCTTATTACGCTAGTCTCTAATTTTTTATAGAGTTGGCGGAGCTAATAGGGCGGTATCTACATGTCATGAACATGACAAGGTTATAGCATAAGACATGAAATAAATAGAGTCATTCGTACGACATATTTTAGGTCACTGGAATGACTAATAATAGGTCTTAAGCATGACAATAATATGGTCAATATATTGACAAAAATTTTGTCAATGCTAAGACAAAAATACATATGACAATTTGTTATCCTTCTAGATAAAGATAGTAGGCTAATGCTTTGTGAAGGGAGGCGCAAGGGAAAATTGGTTTAGCCTTTTATTAACACTATTGGCAAGTGAGGCGTTTTCTATGGCCAAAGTTTCTAAAATAGTGAAATCTTTTAAAGACCCGCATCGAGAAAAAATACAACGTTTAAAGGGTAGATATCAAGAGTTAGATGAACTTTCAAATGTCGCGGTAGAGATAGGTGATACTGCAGCCTATAAATCTCTTCAGGTAGAGATGAAGGAAGTATTTTTTGATTACTTGACAGCAATAGTTGTCGACTCAGTTTACAAATTAGTTCCTCACGTCCTCATAATATGGCTAATTAGTCTTAAATGGTCAAGCATTACCATCCCAATCATAAACCGGAACGTCAATATACTTGGGGGATACCTAATCGTATATCTAATGTTCAATTTCGGGCAACTGTTTGCTAGGAAAATCTGGAATAGATTGTTCCAATTCGGAATTACTGTTTTCAGAAGACTATCGACAACTCATTAAAGAATTATATTGGAGGAAGATATTTATGCATTTCACAATGGCTGGTGTAGATGCTAGTCCGATAGCCCTGATCCTTTGGGGGATCTTCGTCGGTTATGTTTTCACATCTGTTGGTGCTGCTGGAGGAATTCTGGCGGGGGTAGGACATATGAGCCTTTTTGGGCTCAAAAAGGCGAATATGGTTAAGCCAATGAATCAGATTTTAACCCTTGTAAGTCCGATCGTGGGAACGCCACTTTATCTCAGAGAAAAGCGAATTGTGGTCCCTACTGCTGTCGCTCTGGGGTTAGGCGGCATAGCCGGTGCAATGATTGGATCAACTCTTTCGTCATCGCTTCTAAAAGAAATGTCGACCTTCCAACCTTATTTTGGTTTTTTCACATTGGCAATTTCATTCCGAATCTTTTACGAATGTACTCCAAAGTTTATAGCGGGTCAAAAAGGGGTAAAAGCAGCCAACGAGTTATTTGCCGCAAAAGTCAAAGAACTTAAGGCCTCCGGTAAAATGAATGAAATCAAGGAAATAGGTGTGAATTTTAACAAAATAGGGATACAGAATACATTTACATTTGCTGGGCAAGAGTTTAAGTATAGTGCTGTGACCGTCTTTATTACCGGACTCATCGTAGCAATTATTTCTGCTTCCCTAGGTGTCGGTGGTGGATTTCTGTTAGTTCCATTTATGACCAGCGTAATGGGATTCCCTATGTATATTGTCGCAGGAACATCGGTTCTTTCAATTCTAGTGTCTTCCTCGACGAGTATTCTTAACTACATTTCTATGGGTAGTCACGTGGATGTGAAATTCCTTCTGTTTGAATTGATTGGGGTTGCAATCGGAACGGTCGTAGCTGCTCGTGTCTCGAAGTATATTAATGCTCGTTACATGAAGATCTTCTTATCAATTGTTTTATTCTATATTGGTCTAAAGTATATGCTCCTACTAGTAGGCGTTACTATTTAATTTAGTATAATAGTGATAGGTTTGAAGAGGGGGTCTTAAGATGAAATGTGCATCGTGCAAGATGAAGACTAAAAATATGTGTGACAAGGAAGGGTTTGACTGTACAGGAGGCAAGTATACTTTAGAAGAATGTTACGAGGAATCAAATAAACCATTTCACCGATTAAGCGGCTGTTTCCAAGCAGAGTACGGGAATAACTTGAGTCGACTTGATGAAGTAATAATGTTCGCAAAGAAAATGGGCTATAAAAAAATTGGTATGGCTTTTTGTGTAGGATTAGCTGAAGAAGCTGGGATATTGGAACAGATTTTATCGAAACATTTTGAAGTTTATTCAACATGTTGTAAAATAGGTGGACTTAAAAAGGAAGACTATGAAATTCCTAAAGTTAATCAAGATAAGACCGAGATTGTTTGTGACCCGATTCTTCAAGCAAAAGTGTTAAATAATGATAAGACCGAATTGAACTTAGCGGTCGGGCTGTGCGTCGGGCATGATATGTTGTTTAATAAGTACTCAGAGGCCCCTGTTACTACGTATGCAGTCAAAGACCGTAGTTTGGGTCATAACCCTTTGGCAGTTTGCTATTCTAGTTATTTAAAGAAAAAATATCTAAATAAAAAATACGAATAAAAAACATCAAGATGTTGGAATAATTTATTATGGGCTGTAGCAACCTTCTTTAAGAAACGCTACAGCCCTTTCAAATGTGGCTTGCAGTTTCGCATTTTGAAGGTCAGCATCCTCCTTTGGTTCAATCAAGCAAAGAAGTTGTTCCTAGACTCCATGTCATTACATTTCAACTAAGGTGCTGAGGGCATCCTAGGTTTTAGGTACGGGGCCAAATGTGAAGAGGGAAATGGGAAGGCCGAGCATCTCTCCCTTTCATTTTCATTGCGAACAAATCTCAATATGAGGTAGTGTTTGTCATATTTGAAGAAAATACTCTGTCGAATGTTTGGGTAAACTTGAGCTATAAAGTTATCAAAAAAACTTTTAAAAAAATAATTACAAAGTTGTTGACATTTTGGCGACGTTCAGCTATACTAAAAAAGTTCTCAAAAGCAGTGGCCCGTTGGTCAAGCGGTCTAAGACATCGCCCTTTCACGGCGGTTACACGGGTTCGAATCCCGTACGGGTCACCAAATCAAATATTAGGGTGATTAGCTCAGTTGGTAGAGCGCCTGCCTTACAAGCAGGATGTCGGCAGTTCGACCCTGTCATCGCCCACCATTATTACGGCCCCGTGGTGTAGTGGTCAACATGCCTGCCTGTCACGCAGGAGATCGTCGGTTCAAGTCCGATCGGGGTCGCCACATTTAAACATTAATCCTATTGGGTAGGTGGCCGAGTGGTTAAAGGCGACAGACTGTAAATCTGTTCCGCGAGGTAAGATGGTTCGAATCCATCCCTGCCCACCATTTCAGAAATCTGAAGTCAGAGGTCAAGGCCCTTAAAAAGGCAAGAGCCGATGACGTTAGAACAGCCAGAAGTACATCATGTGACGTGCTTTGGCGCAATATTGTCGCGGGGTGGAGCAGCGGTAGCTCGTCGGGCTCATAACCCGAAGGTCGTCGGTTCAAATCCGGCCCCCGCAACCAAGTTATTAAATCTCGGGAATGCCTGGATTTAATATATATCGCTGGGGTGTCGCCAAGTGGTAAGGCACCAGACTTTGACTCTGGCATTCGTAGGTTCGAATCCTCCCACCCCAGCCATTTGAGCCATTAGCTCAGTCGGTAGAGCACCTGACTTTTAATCAGGGTGTCCCGCGTTCGAGTCGCGGATGGCTCACCAACTCGCCCGCGGGTGTAACTCAGTGGTAGAGTGTCACCTTGCCAAGGTGAAAGTCGCGAGTTCGAATCTCGTCACCCGCTCCAAAATGTGCGCTCGTAGCCCAGCTGGATAGAGCGTCTGACTACGAATCAGAAGGCCGGGAGTTCGAATCTCTCCGAGCGCACCAGTAAAACAATAAGATGCCGTTGTAGCTCAGTTGGTAGAGCGTATCCTTGGTAAGGATAAGGTCACCGGTTCAATCCCGGTCAATGGCTCCATAATTGCGGGAGTGGCGTAATTGGCAGACGCGCACGTTTGAGGGGCGTGTGGGTAACTCCGTACGGGTTCAAGTCCCGTCTTCCGCACCAAATAAGAATTATTTTCGTGGAGAAGTACTCAAGTGGCTGAAGAGGACGGTTTGCTAAACCGTTAGGGTGGGTAACTGCCGCGAGGGTTCAAATCCCTCCTTCTCCGCCAGATACATTCCTCGATAGCTCAATGGTGGAGCAACCGGCTGTTAACCGGTAGGTTGTAGGTTCGAGTCCTACTCGGGGAGCCATGGCAGGGTAGCCAAGTCGGTCTAAGGCAAGCGGTTCATACCCGCTCATCCGAGGGTTCAAATCCCCCCCCTGCTACCAAATATGCGGGTGTAGCTCAATGGTAGAGCACTAGCCTTCCAAGCTAGCTACGTGGGTTCGATTCCCATCACCCGCTCCATAAGACGATATAACCGCACTAATGGTGCGGTTTTTTAATAATCAATTTATTGAGGAACTCCTTTATTATTATTCTATCTATAGTCGTATTTTTTTATCTAACGGTATTTCGAGTTTCGATAAGAATGCATTCGTTATAAATCAGCAACTCTATGGCTTTCTCCGTTAGAAATTGCCTTAGTGCTTTCACTGCCAGGTTGCATCCATACACGTTTTATCCCTAAGTCAATACACTCTTGAATAATTTGTTCGGTTATTTGTGACGGAACGACAACATTGATCGCATCAGGCTTTATTGCTAATGCGGAAAGTGTGGGAACGCAAGGGGCTCCTTGGATACTATTAAGCCTAGGATTAACAGCGTAAACTGAGTAACCCTTATTTTTAAGTTGAATGTATATTTTATAACCGAATTTAGAATGGTTCTCCGAAACTCCAATTACAGCCCAGACTTTTTGATTTAGAAATTTACTGATATCACTAGGCGTTCGTTGCATTCTCCTTTCTGTAAAATATTACAATAGTTTATAGTAAACGCAGTTAAATGGTAAATTGCAATTTTCTTATGGATTAAGTAATAGATGTAACATAAAAAATAATATTGCATATAATGGTTGACAAAGGTGCTTTAAAAATGCTATTATAGTTAAGCGCCGCAAGACATACCGAGTTGGCTTAACTGCCTCTGAGGTTTACTACTGCGGGATAACGAGTACATCCATGGTCTTTGAAAACTAAACAACAAGGACAGCCAATGAGAGGAACTCGCAAGAGTTCCACAAAGAAATCAAGAGCAAGATATCAACTTCAAACAAAGAAGTAGAGATAACTTTTTTGGAGAGTTTGATCCTGGCTCAGGACGAACGCTGGCGGCGTGCCTAACACATGCAAGTCGAACGGAGAATTCAATAAGTTTACTTAGAGAATTTTTAGTGGCGGACGGGTGAGTAACGCGTGGGTAACCTACCCAACAAACCGGGACAACCCTTGGAAACGAGGGCTAATACCGGATACGCTTAAGCTTTGGCATCAAAGCATAAGGAAAGATGGCCTCTGAAGATGCTATCGATGATGGATGGACCCGCGTCTGATTAGCTGGTTGGTGGGGTAAAGGCCTACCAAGGCGACGATCAGTAGCCGGCCTGAGAGGGTGAACGGCCACACTGGGACTGAGACACGGCCCAGACTCCTACGGGAGGCAGCAGTGGGGAATCTTCCGCAATGGACGAAAGTCTGACGGAGCAACGCCGCGTGTATGATGAAGGTCTTCGGATTGTAAAGTACTGTCTTTAGGGAAGAACGGTCTTCTTGAAAATATTGAGGGGACATGACGGTACCTAAGGAGGAAGCCCCGGCTAACTACGTGCCAGCAGCCGCGGTAATACGTAGGGGGCGAGCGTTGTCCGGAATTATTGGGCGTAAAGGGCGCGTAGGCGGGTATTTAAGTCCGGTGTGAAAGATCAGGGCTCAACCCTGAGAGTGCATCGGAAACTGGGTATCTTGAGGACAGGAGAGGAAAGTGGAATTCCACGTGTAGCGGTGAAATGCGTAGATATGTGGAGGAACACCAGTGGCGAAGGCGACTTTCTGGACTGTAACTGACGCTGAGGCGCGAAAGCGTGGGGAGCAAACAGGATTAGATACCCTGGTAGTCCACGCCGTAAACGATGAGTGCTAGGTGTAGAGGGTATCGACCCCTTCTGTGCCGGAGTTAACACAATAAGCACTCCGCCTGGGGAGTACGGCCGCAAGGTTGAAACTCAAAGGAATTGACGGGGGCCCGCACAAGCGGTGGAGCATGTGGTTTAATTCGACGCAACGCGAAGAACCTTACCAGGGCTTGACATCCTCTGAATCTCTTGGAAACAAGGGAGTGCCCTTCGGGGAGCAGAGAGACAGGTGGTGCATGGTTGTCGTCAGCTCGTGTCGTGAGATGTTGGGTTAAGTCCCGCAACGAGCGCAACCCCTGTATTTAGTTGCTAACACGTAGTGGTGAGCACTCTAGATAGACTGCCGGTGATAAACCGGAGGAAGGTGGGGATGACGTCAAATCATCATGCCCCTTATGTCCTGGGCTACACACGTGCTACAATGGCCAGTACAGACGGAAGCGAAGCTGTGAAGTGGAGCCAATCCGAGAAAGCTGGTCTCAGTTCGGATTGCAGGCTGCAACTCGCCTGCATGAAGTCGGAATCGCTAGTAATCGCAGGTCAGCATACTGCGGTGAATACGTTCCCGGGCCTTGTACACACCGCCCGTCACACCACGAAAGTCTGCAACACCCGAAGCCGGTGAGGTAACCCGCAAGGGAGCTAGCCGTCGAAGGTGGGGCCGATGATTGGGGTGAAGT
>NZ_CP144211.1:2837500-2872500 GCF_045689965.1 Desulfosporosinus paludis | reverse complement strand
GATCAGTGTTGCTATGTCGTTACGATCCTGAAAGATTCCAACCCCTGTTACATAGTCACTTACCACGCCAATCTGGACATTGTAAGCCGGCTTTAACTGAGCATTGCGCATATGATCATCTTTCATATGCATAAACGTGGCATCAGGATCGGTCTTGGAATAGCTGTTTCTTCCCTTGAAGAATTGGTTATGTCGGTTGTACTTTTCTTGCCGGGTATAGAATTTCTTCACGTCTTCTGTGAACTTCTGCAGCTTTGATTTCCGTTTTCTAATACCATGAACAAATTGAATCTGCTCTTGTTGACGTTTTTCTTCCAGGTAGGAAAGGACAACCTTAAGATCCTTAAGCAACGTTTCCTTGGTTACGTTAAAATTCTTCAAATAGCTCAAATTGATCTCCTCAAGACAGGACTGAATTTTTAGGAACATCTTGGCCTCATTCTTATGAACAACTTTCTTCCAGACAAACGTATAACGGTTAGCATTGGCTTCAAGTTTTGTCCCATCGACAAAGAGGTTCTTAAACTCTACTTCGCCAATCGTATGTAAATACGTTACCATTTGAAAAAAGAGGCCTTCTATTGCTTCTTTTAGATAGTCCTTTCGAAATCGAGCAATGGTGCTGTGGTCGGTGCTTTGTATCCTTCTAATAACCACATGAAGTTAATATCTCTTTTACATGCAACTTCAATCTTCCGACTTGAGTAAATGTTGTTCATATAGGCATAGGTCAATACTTTGAACAGGATTTTGGGTTCGACTACAGGTTTTCTTCCAGTGGAAGAGTAGGCCTGATACAACGCTTCGTAATTTAATCCCTCCAAAATGTGGCTTAGTAGTCGAACTGAGTCATCCTCCGGTATTAACACGTCAAAATTAAATGGCAAAACTAATTGATAGTGTCCACTTAATTCGGTATAATTTTTAGAGTGTAATTTGGTTACTAGCATAACTAAAATTATACGCTAGCTGTGGGTTCTTCGGGACCTGCAGTTTTATTTTTATAAAGAAGAAGAAGGACCGTTGCTCGCGAACTATTTTAGTTCGTTTTGCAACGGCCCCTTGTTTTATGCTAAGGATGGAAACAGATGTGGAGTTTAGTAGAATGAAAGCAACGGGGTTCCACCCGTCCGGGATCCACACTGCAGGAGTCTGCGTTATAAGTCGCAGTGTGGCGAAAAGCTCGTCCGACTTTCGTCACACGGCAGGGGAATACCTTGTGGGTGGTCCTGTGGCGAAAGGCTAAGATAATAGAGTTTCCTTATGAGGCGTGAATTGCTGACACCAATAAGAGGCCGATATACAGCATGGGCTCCGTTAACCCTTTATCGTGTACTGGCCTATCTTCGGTTAAAAACTCGCTTCATGAAGGTTTAGAATGGTAAAATAGTTACTAAGGTGCTCCCGAAAAGTTGGATTATGCGAAGGTCATTTGGAAGTCATTTGTTATGGATATTAGTGATGACCATTATACGTTAGATAAGTAAACAATAGCACCGCCAATGATTTACTTATGAAATGGTGAGCCTTACCACAAATAATGTTCTCTATCTAACATTATTGAGTAAAGCCAGTCAATTTATTGCTGGCTGGCTTTTGGCTATCTCTTAGCATTTTCAGGCAATTAATAAAGCAAGTACATTATTATGATATAATAGTAATCGCTATTTGTTTCTAAAAGGAGGAGAACGCAATGGATTTACTCGATTCAGTAAAATGTGAACGTAGAACATATACGGATAAGTGTCAAACCCATTCTCATCCTTATTGGCAACTGATATTACCATTACAAGGTAATATGAACATAAAAACAAATATGTTCGACCTTGAGTTGGATGATAAATCTTTGTTCTTTTTGCCTCCTGATTTTACACATAGTTTTTATGGCAAAAGCAAAAATGAGTTCTTGGTATTAGACATACCTTCTAAACTCTTTTATACATTTGGGGTTAAAACATTTAACAGAGAACTGCACCAGGTTTTTGATGAACGATGGAAGGCGATTAGATATTTAATATTACAAGAGACAGACAGCAGTTCTTTATCGGATTTAGTGCGATATTCAGGCAGTCTTTTATTTCAACAGAATATTCCTGCATCAATACAATTTATACATGAAAATTTCCACCAGCAGTTAATGGTGGAGCGTTTAGCTTCAATTGAGCATTTTAACGTTTCATACTATTGCAAGTGGTTTTACAATCAAACTGGCATGACAGCAAATGCTTATATCCAAAAAATTCGTTTAGAGAAGGCGAAAGAATTGCTGGAAACAACAGAACTATCTTTATTGGAGATTGCATTACAGGTTGGTTATTCACACCAATCATCTCTTACAAGGCTGTTTAGAAAGATTGAAGGGTTAAACCCTATTTGGTATAGAAAAAGGCGTAATTAGGATAAAACGGCCTTAATTTAAGATAAGAAAACACAGTTCACTTTTATTAATATAATAAGTAAATCATGAGAAAGGTTGATAAAAGTGAACACAGGTCTTATGCTAATAGTTTTATCCGCTATACTTTGGGGGACAGCAGGTATTTCTGCAAAGTATTTAATCAACATATACTCTCTATCTGCATTGACGATAGGGGCTATGCGTTTATTGATTGCTTCTCCTGTTTTGTTGACTATGTCAAAGATACAATTAAAAGAAAAAGTTAAAATAGATAGAAGACACTATGTGTTATTCGTGATTTATGGAATCACTGTTGCAACGTATCAAATTGCCTACTTTTCGGCAGTTAAAAGTATAATGGTTTCGGTTGCTACGCTGATAGCCTTATGTACCGCTCCAATATTTGTAGCAATACTCTCAAGAATATTTCTCAAAGAAAAAATGAAAACTACAGTTATTACCGCTCTTGTGGTTAGTATAGTTGGGACATCTTTGATTATCGGTTTAAGAGGCAATCAAATTTTAGCGGGTACTAGCTATTGGGGATATATTTTGGCTCTAGGAGCAGGGTTATCTTATTCTGTTTACACTTTATGTGGCAAGGAACTGGTTGTTTATTATCCGTCTACCAAGGTAATATCAATTACGTTTAGCTTGGGAGCATTGCTTATGCTTCCATTTGTCAAAATACCAGGCAACCTTTCTTGGAATGCATGGGCTATATTACTTTATTTAGGCGTTGTACCTACGGCGATTGCCTACATTATTTTTACTCAGGGATTAAAGAAATCTTCAGCAACCAAAGCGTCAATTGCCACATTATTTGAACCATTAACTTCTACTACTTTGTCAGTTTTACTTATCGGTGAGAAATTTAATGCATCTCAGCTTTTAGGTGCTTTATTACTTTCTTCAGCGTTATTCTTACTTGTATTCGGCGATTATTTTGAGTCGATAGGCAGGCAATTTAAGATTTGGGTGGGAAAGTTTAACCCCTAACCACATGAAAACAGTTACTCTTAATATGGAGGTTTATCAATGCAAGTTCAAATTAGCTATGAAGTTAAAGACATATGTGAAAATGTATGTTTAGGGATATTGATATATTCCGCTAAAGTGGAAGAAAGTTCTCCTCGGTTTTTGGAATTATTTCAAAGAACTATTGAAGGATTGAATAATCGGTATACAATGCAAGATATCGCTGATATACCCCACATTCGGTCAACAAGAAATGCATATAAGGCATTGGGTAAATCCCCTTCGGAATACAGGAATGCTTGTGAGGCAATGCATCGTCGAATAATAAAGGGAAATGGACTTTATTATATAAATAATATAATTGATGTTAATAATTTAATGTCTGTGACAACTGGTTATTCAATTGGCTCTTATGATATAGAGTTGCTTTCAGAACCAATAGAATTAAAAAGAGCGTTAGACGGTGAAAAATATCAGGGAATAGGTAAGGATACGGTAAACATCGAGCATTTACCTACACTTTACGATAAGAAGGGTGCCTTTGGTAATCCTACTAGCGATAGTAGAAGAGCGATGATTCAGAGTGGCAGTCGAACTATAATGAGCGTGATTTATTCTTTCGATGGAGAAAGTGACTTACAAGAGGTTGTAGATAGGTATTGTGATTTACTTAGACAATATTGCTCGGTCGATAAAATTGATATTATGATGGTACGTTAACAATCGCAAGCTGTGTCCATGCACAGTTTGTTTTTTATACATGTTTGCATGTTCTTATACTGTGATGATTGGTAGGATAATTGGTGACAAAAGGTTGAGCCTATGTAGACTCAACCTTCGTTTAGACATCTAGGACTACAAGTTGACAAATTGGTAACCTTTAGGAGGTATACTATGAATAGTAAACAATTCAATACATATGTGGGATGCAAAGAAATTCAAATTAGAGATGAAAGCAAAGACATTTTTTTTAATGTTCTTGTGCAATATCCAACAAATGAGTCTTCTGCCCCGACAGCATTTGGGCCATACACAATGGATGTTTGTGTCAATGCCGAGTTTTTAGAGGGTGGATTTCCACTTGTCATGATTTCTCATGGCAGCGGAGGTTCGCATCTTCTTTATCGAACAATTAGCACACACCTTGCAAAAAATGGCTTTATTGTGGCGATGGTAGAGCATTATGGAAACAACAGGAATAATAATGAATTAGAAAACACCGAAGAAAATCTTATTCTGCGACCAAAGCATATCAGCCTAACAATTGACAAACTTCTTTCAGATAGTTTTTTTAGCAAACATATTATAGATGAGAAGGTGGCAGTCATAGGGCATTCAATGGGTGGGTATACAGCTCTTGCATTGGCAGGTGGCATTCCAAGAACAAGAGAAGGCAAAAAAATAGAAACTAATCCTGACCCAAGAATTAAGGCAATAGTTTTGCTTGCTCCTGGAACAGGCTGGTTCATGAATGGTTTGGATAATGTAACAATCCCTATCCTTATGTTAACAGCGGAACATGACCCAATCACTCCTGCTTGGAATGCCGAAACTGTATTAAAGAGCATTCCGGATGAATCACTGGTTACTCTCAGGAAGATTGCCAATGCGGGTCATTTTTCTTTTCTTAGTCCCTTTCCAGAGTCAATGAAAAATACGAAGTTCCAACCATCAACTGACCCGGAAGGATTTGATAGAGAAAAATTCCACGTCCAATTATCAAAAGAGATACTTGCTTATCTTAATGAAAACTTGTACTTAAATTGAATAAAAAAAGGCCCCAGCTCTATATGTCGGCTGGTGGGGTATGTGAGCGATCCCAATTTAGCCGAGATTAGAGTCGCTTTTTCGGAAGCCCACCAAGGAGAGACGCCAGATTGTGTCAACAAACACAAATACTGAACTGATCAATCTGTACGGGATGGTACTAAGGGCTTCAAAGGATTCATGGTTCTTTATGTTAAACAGTTGTTTTGGGAGTAAAAACTTAATTCGTAATACCAAAACACAGGGGTTCAATTAATAGGCTATACTTCATAAACCTTATAAATAAGCCAAAAATCACACGAGCATTCGGACGCGAATCTCCATGTGATTTGGACTGTGATATTTAGTGTTATGCGCGTGATCATTAGAGAAGCGTTAATTATGTGTCATTGTTCAATCTACATTGGGCTGCTTCATCTGAATATCTGATGTTATTTCTCTTTAGTTCGATAATTGGTCGGCATGGTTTTCTTTTTCATGCTTATCTGCATCATACCCAAACCGAAATTTTTGGTTGCAATATGAGCAGTGAATGAATTTACCATCATCAGATGGAATTGGCATAATAAGCCACCTCCTTGCTGGAGATTCTAACCAGCAAAAATGGTAATTATACTTAATTATTTAAAAGCTGATGATCTTTTACAAAGTTGCTCATAAAGTAGAACTGAGGTGAGGAAGATGTGGCAAAGATGGCTTGATTCGATGAAAATAGAATTTCATTGGTGGAAACGAGATATAATTAGGCGATGGCGTTTGGATACTCCGCTAGGCATGTCGGGCATACTATTGATAATCTCAGGTGTTCTTTTACTGTTTGTTTTAGGTAATGGGGCCGCACATCTCTTTCGATTTTTTGTTCCTTGGGTATCTGGTTCACATATAGGCGATGTTTATTGGCAATCAATAGGTTTTGGGATAAAGGCTAGTCTGACGTTTATGTTATTTTGCGTGTCTCTTATTGCCTTTATAGTTTTTAAATTATCAGAACGGCAATGACAATAAGAATAATTTAGTTCTAATCTAATAATTTGGTAAATAAGAGTAAATGGTGAACATTTTGGGTATAAATCTTGGACAACTATCCTTGCATAGGTTTGGTTCCTATGTTAGAATTTATTGGTTAGAAGGAGGTCAGATCGGTGGATTTGTTGTCTGGGCTTACAGTTACACAGTTATTCAACATTATTATGGTTCCAATCCAAGTAATTATTATCTTTTTGACCTTTTACTATTTTGTTTTATCAATGTTTGGGTTGTACCGCAAGCGAGAGGTTAAGGTACTTACGCCTGAGAAAAGCTTTGCTGTAGTAGTCGCAGCACATAATGAAGAAGCTGTAATTGGACCGCTGGTAGAGAATCTTCGAATGCTTGACTACCCTAAGAAACTGTTTGATATTTTTGTAGTTGCAGATAATTGCACTGACAAAACTGCCCTAATTGCACGTAACACAGGCGCGATTGTTCATAGACGTTTCAATACTGAAAAAAGAGGTAAGGGCTATGCTCTTGAATGGATGTTCCATCGCCTTTTTAAAATGGAGCGTCAATACGATGCAATAGTGATTTTTGATGCCGATAATTTAGTCAAAAGTAATTTTCTTTTCGAAATGAATAGCAAGCTTTGCCAGGGACATAAAATAGTTCAATGTTACTTAGATTCGAAAAATCCGTTTGATACATGGGTAACTAATACGTTTTCCATAGCTTTTTGGGTTACAAATCGCTTGCTGCAGCTTGCAAGATATAACACAGGCCGTCTTTCTAATGTTCTCGGTGGGACAGGCATGTGCATCTCTACGGATGTCCTAAAAGAATTTGGTTGGGGAGCAACATCTCTGACTGAGGATCTTGAGTTTAGCATGAAAGCATTATCCCATGGTATCAAAACAACATGGGCCCATGATGCTGTTGTTTATGATGAAAAACCGCTGACATTTATGCAATCTTGGTATCAAAGAAAACGATGGGCTCAGGGTCAAGTAGATGTGGCCGGGCGTTACTTTTTTCCCTTAGTATTCAAAGGAATACGTGAAAGGAAGATTATGTACCTTGATGCAGCGATACACCTCTTCCAACCTGCACTTGTTATGATCGCAACCTTTTTTATGATTACAAATTTTATTTCTGCATTACAGGTACATTATACACATGTCTTTACATTAGTTATGCCTTGGACGGGATGGCAAATATTATCCTCTATTCAATACCTTTATCCGGTAGCGGCTTTAGCTCTCGATCGGATACCTTGGCGGGCTTATGTAGGCCTTATTCTCTATCCCATATTTATCTATAGTTGGATTCCGATCGTATTTTTAGGCTTTATAAATCGCAAAGATAAACAATGGTCTCACACTAAGCATACTCGTTCCATTAATATTGAAGATGTAGTTAAGCAAAAAAAGGTATCGACAAGTTAGGATAAGCCTGTGATGCTCGGAAGAATTTGACCGATAATATAAAATCTATGACTATAAAAAAAAGTTTTGACAGAGAGCATATTTTTGTGTATACTGATAATCGTCAGTCGCCCGGGTGATTAGCTCAGCTGGTAGAGCGCCTGCCTTACAAGCAGGATGTCGGCAGTTCGAACCTGTCATCGCCCACCAATTCAAAGGTCAGAGGTTGTGAGTCCGTTAGGAAAGCCTGGGGTCGAAGACGTAGAGAATGAGGCCCCGTGGTGTAGCGGTTAACATGCCTGCCTGTCACGCAGGAGATCGTCGGTTCAATTCCGATCGGGGTCGCCATATTAATTGCCTCGGTAGCTCAGTCGGTAGAGCAGAGGACTGAAAATCCTCGTGTCGGCGGTTCGATTCCGTCCTGAGGCACCACGCGGGTGTAACTCAGTGGTAGAGTGTCACCTTGCCAAGGTGAAAGTCGCGAGTTCGAATCTCGTCACCCGCTCCATTCATCATCCCATGGCGGCATAGCCAAGCGGTAAGGCAGAGGTCTGCAAAACCTTTATCCCCCAGTTCAAATCTGGGTGCCGCCTCCAATTTAATCTTGCCGATGTGGCGGAACTGGCAGACGCACGGGACTTAAAATCCCGCGGGTTAATAGCCCGTACCGGTTCGATTCCGGTCATCGGCACCATATGGGTTTGTAGCTCAGCTGGTTAGAGTACCGCGTTGACATCGCGGGGGTCGGAGGTTCGAGTCCTCTCAAACCCACCATATGAACATTAAGCCTCTCTGAAGAGAGGCTTTTTCATGCCATTAACCTCCTTTGATAAGCCGAAAATAGTTGTCTAGCTAATAAATGTGTTGCTTAAATAAGTTTTTATCGGAGGATCGTGATATCAGAATGGCCTGTAGAGCCTTAGAACTAAAAATAATTTCATAGATGATTGACAAAAAACTATCCTTATCATAGTATTTCAGTAGCGTAACTATATGAACGTCAATTGGTTTTTAATGTGAATGGAACGATATAGATACGTGACACAATTTCTTGAAAGCAAAGGCCGTACGGCCTTAGAATTTTATCCATTAATGTGTATATACACGTTAGATCTGAAATTGTGTTGGCAGCTTACGGAGCATTATCGGGCAGAGATAGACGTAAAGTAAGGATACGAGTGAGAAGGAGATGCTATTATGACTCTAAAGATAATTGCTTGCGAGGTTATGAAAGAGGAACTTCTTGCTGTATCGGCAGGTCGTAACATCCAGTTTGAATTTCTCCCGCAGATACGGCATAATCATCCGGAGAAATTGCGACTGGAATTGCAGAGTATTTTAGATAGTTTAGTTGGCTGTTCGCATGTAATTTTAGGTTATGGACTTTGCGGGGGCGCTGCAAATAAGCTGCGGGCAGGTGACTTTACTTTGACAATACCACGAGTACATGAATGCACTCCCCTGCTTCTCGGCTCTCAAGCAAATTATGAAAAGCACCATTTGGAGGAACTGGGTACGCTGTATATGTCATGTGGCTGGACGAATAGCGAGGGATCGATTATTGGAGAGTATCATCGCACCTACGAAAAGTATGGAGAAAAAATGGCAGCCAAAATCCTTGACCTTATGTATAGTAACTATAAGCGTGTCTTATTTATTCGCACAGGTATTAACAATGATGAGATATACTTGCAGCGTTCCAGGGAAATAGGGAGGTTACTAAAATTAGATCATGAGATAACGAAAGGGAGTTTAACATATTTTAAAAAATTAGTCCATGGACCTTGGCTTGAAGATGAATTTATCAACGTTCCGCCACATGGATTGATCGATGAATCAAGTTTTAGAAATCAACATCAGAAAATCTGATTTCGTAGTTCTAAGGGTTTAGAGTTTATTGCCTAGTTATACGATTCGATTTAGGCAGCATCTTTCGTCTGTCTTATCTTTTTATGCGTACATATACACATACGTGGTTAGTAATGATAAATCCATTTAACCCTTAGCAGCATAGGCCATATTGTATGGATTTAAAAACATGGCGTTTATTTGTGCTCTAGCATTCATTCCTGCCTTATTGGCGACTGTTTTGATAAAAATTAATAAGTCTTGACATCAAATGTTGGGTTAAGGAATTTCGGAGCTCTCAGCAGGCTTGTGAACCCCATCAGATATGGTATAATCTGAGATATCTAAATTTAGAGGTTGAGAGTGTTATGGGTAGAGAGAGCTTATTTTCTGCATATCATTAGTTTCCGTCGTATTATACACATATATTGGTTTTTTAGGGTCTAAGAACTGATAATACCAGGCTTAAAAAGCAATCGTTTATCTTAGTTATATGCAGCGGAATACCTGACGCGAGAATGCTTTGGATTATAAAGGGTTGCGTTAAGGTCTATTTCATTGATATTTTCGCGATTGTTTAATATACTAATCATATTGTTTTTAAGTAGGTGTTAGGATAAAAGTTTTCAATTTAAGGATAGGGAGAGGTGGTGCTTTTCATGAATTTACAATGGCAAAGCAAGGCACCCATTTATGAAGCACTTGAAAACTATCAATCTATGCGAGTCGTACCATTTGATGTGCCTGGTCACAAACAAGGCAGAGGAAACCCCGAACTTGCAAAATTTTTGGGGCAAAGGTGTCTCTCGGTAGATGTTAATTCCATGAAGCCACTCGATAATCTGGTTCATCCCGTTTCTGTAATTAAGGAAGCGGAAGAACTGGCTGCCGACGCTTTCGGCGCAGAGCACGCTTTTTTTATGGTTAATGGAACTACAGCAGCGGTTCAAGCGATGATCATGAGTGTGTGTAAACAGGGCGACAAGATTATCATGCCCCGCAATGTTCACCGAAGTGCCATAAATGCACTTATTATCAGTGGGGCGATTCCGGTATATGTAAATCCCGGCGTCAACAAACAATTGGGAATACCACTTGGGATGTCGGTGAATGATGTAAAAAAAGCCATTGAGGAAAACCCCGATGCAAAAGCAATCTTCGTTAATAATCCAACCTATTATGGCATCTGCTCGGATTTGAAAACCATTACAGAGCTTGCTCATTCGCGAAATATGTTTGTCCTTGTAGATGAGGCGCATGGAACTCATTTTTATTTTGGGGCGGATTTGCCCGTGAGTGCGATGGCAGTGGGAGCCGATATGTCAGCAGTTAGCATGCATAAAACGGGTGGATCACTGACTCAAAGTTCTTTTTTGTTGAAAAGTGGTCGCTTAAGTACGGGTCATGTACGTCAGACGATTAATTTAACCCAAACTACCAGTGGCTCCTATCTGCTTTTGTCGTCACTGGATATTTCCAGACGCAACCTAGCTTTAGACGGTAAAAACATTTTTGATAAAGTTTCATCCCTTGCTCACTATGCGCGGGAAGAAGTCAACAAAATCGGGGGTTATTACGCTTTTTCTAAAGAACTTATTAATGGGGATTCCGTGTTTGATTTTGATCACACCAAGCTTTCCGTCTATACTCGTGAAATAGGGTTGGCAGGAATTGAAGTTTATGACATTTTACGTGATGATTATGGGATACAGATCGAGATGGGTGATATCGGCAATATCTTGGCCATCATCTCGGTGGGAGACCGCGAACTGGCCTTAGAACGACTTGTGTCTTCTTTGTCTGAAATTAAACGGCGTTATATGAAAGATAAAGTGGGAATGCTTGATCATGAGTACATTAATCCTGATGTAGTGATGACGCCTCAGCAAGCTTTCTACTCCCCTCAGCATTCAGTTGATCTCGAAGCTAGTGATGGGTATATATGTGCAGAATTTGTTATGTCTTATCCACCAGGGATTCCTATTTTGGCGCCAGGAGAACGGATAACCAATGAAATTATTGATTATATTACCTATGCCAAGGCCAAGGGCTGTTTCCTGACAGGGACGGAGGATATGTCCGTTAGGAGCATTAAAGTATTGGAGGAATCGTAACATGGAATTGTGGTATACAGAACAACACACTGACAACGTTCGTTTTTCTATTAAGGTAGATAAGCCTCTTTATACCGGACAAAGCGAGTTTCAAAGAATTGATGTCTTCAACTCTAAGGAGTTTGGCAATTTTTTTACGTTGGACGGTTTAATGATGGTTACCGAAAAAGACGAATTTATTTATCATGATATGATTGTCCATGTGCCAATGGCGACCAACCTTAAGATCAAAAATGTTTTGGTCATAGGGGCTGGCGACGGCGGAACAGTAAGAGAACTCACGCGCTACAACTCGATTGAAAGCATTGACATGGTAGAAATTGATAAGATGGTCGTCGATGTGTGCCGAGAATATTTGACCCAGACGGCCTGCAAATTCGATGAACCACGTGTGAAGTTGTATTTTGAGGACGGACTGAAGTTTGTCCGCTCCAAGGAAAATGCCTATGATTTAATCATTGTAGATTCCACTGATCCCTTCGGACCAGGGGAAGGGCTATTCACTAAAGAATTCTATGGCAACTGCTTTAAAGCGCTGAAGGAAGATGGAATTCTTGTTAATCAGCATGAAAGTCCTTATTATTCGTCGTATGCAAAGTCGATGCAGCGGGCACATAAACGAATTAAAGAATTTTTCCCAGTCTGCCGAGTCTATCAGGCGCATATTCCAACATATCCATCGGGGCACTGGCTGTTTGGTTTTGCCTCGAAAGCCTACGATCCCCTAACTCATATAGATGAGCAGGCATGGAACAGCCTGGGAATCAAAACGAAGTATTACAACACCGAAATTCATAAAGGGTGCTTTGCCCTACCTAACTACGTAAAAGAGCTGTTACAAAATACAGAGGAATAAATTATAAAGTAGTTATAGAAATCTTATACTTTTGTCCAGGTTGTAACATTTTTAAATTTGTTACAACCTTATTTATTTTACTTAGGTATTAAATTTATTAATTAGAACATTTTTACTTCTGATAAAATTTAAAGGAATTATACTCTTTATCTCGAATAGTTGGAATAGATTATCATAAGAGAATCTTTAGTTTTTCTCACTTTCATTTAACAATAAATGCGCTAGTTTGAATTTGTCGGGTTGTGCTAAAATTATCATTATTAATCTGCTGTTTAGGGAAGCTGGGTTAATCAATTAAGACTCGATTGATCTTAGCTGTTTAACTGAGCAGGCTGAACGATACGGAGAAGGATGTGAAAAACAGTGCATATTACCGATTATGAAGTTGCCCTTAGACTTCTTTTAGCTTGTATTTTTGGAGGGATTGTCGGTCTTGAACGTGAACGAAACGATAGCCCTGCCGGGTTTAGAACCCACATTTTAGTGTGCTTAGGTTCCGCCTTAATTATGATTTTATCCATGTACGGCTTTACTAATTTTACATCAGTTAACAAAGACCCAGCTCGTTTAGCTGCTCAAGTAGTCTCAGGGATTGGCTTTCTAGGTGCCGGGACAATCCTCAGGGATAAAACATCGATTAGGGGTTTAACGACCGCTGCATCCTTATGGGTTGTGTCGGCCATTGGATTAGCAGTTGGAGCAGGTTTCTATTTTTCCTCGTCTCTGGTCACCTTTATGGTTTTCATTACCCTTGAACGTTTGGTAGAAAATTATTTTTTCAGAAACAGTCAAACACTTAAAGTCGTTGCCCTTAATGGGACTTGCAAAGTCAAGGAAATAAATAGAGTCATTGAGTCTCATGGTATTGTTCCGCAAAATATTTCCATGAGCCTACAAAAAGAGGAACAAAACCGGACCTTGATTCACTACAAGTTAAGGACTCCGTTTCGTAAGCTCGACATTGATCAATTGATTGAAGATATTAATGAAATTGATGGAATTTATTCAGCGGATAAGGAAGTGGTTGACAGCAGTGATTCTTTTCTCTCTGCTTTAGCCAATAAAAGGGTATTGAAAAAGAATAATAAAACGTCTACAATGTAGCGCATTCTTTTATACTTGTTTCTCAAAGCCCCTCGGCATTAGCCGAGGGGCTTGCTTTTTATCTGCTTGATTAAAGTAATTAATTGAGAGGAAAGAGTAGGCAAAGTTAGGGAATGAAAGTGTTAATTAATGGTAATAGTAAGAGATGACCAATACTATTTTCAAAAAATATAGGTTTGAAAAATGCTAACAGATTGGCCCAACTGAAATATGACTTTAACAAAGTCATATACTTTAGTATGGAGGGGTGCCAGTGGAACATTCTGTGCGCTTAGGTACGCAAAAATACCATGAGAGTATATGCGAGTGCTTACGTGAATTGGGTAAGCAAGAACAGCTTCCCGTACAAATTATTGAACAGCAGCAAGGAAGACGTTGGCTTATTCATTGTAAGTTTCTGAATACATCTCTTGCAGAGACCGAGAATGAAGAGATGGTGCAAAAAATCCACCGATATTATTTAGCGAACGCTTTAGCTGAAACGATCTTGCTTCATTGGGAGAAAGAGCATGTTCGCCGCATTATTAAAAAAAGTAATTATTTATTAGATGATAATGGACAAAAAATCCTAAAAAAGGCTTTAGAATACTTGAACAGAGGGTTGGGCCAGGAGCGCACCTATCGTGTGAGCCGCAAAACAAAATTAGTAACACAAATTCTTAGTTGTTTGGACCATTCTTCAATTTTCGATATCGAGGGTTTTCTGAGCTTTCGCGCTCAAGAGTATAAGCGTGATGTGAGTAAAGCCGTAGAATTCGCTATTGAAGAGTACATTGTGGAAAAGGAGTATCTGGAATTCATACAACTCTTAAAACATTTTGTGGATAACCAAACTCCTCAGCTAGAGTATCTTCACGTTGGCATGACATCTAAAGGGAAGTTTCGCCTTTTTGACGACCAAGGAGATGATGTAACCCATGATTACCTGGCAGATTATCAGCTTGATAATTTACATGAGTTAGGTTACGAAGACCTTCTTGTAAGCGCCCTAATCGCTGTGGCTCCACGTCAGATCACTTTGCATATCCGCTATGATGGCTTTATGGATACGCTGCAAACGATTCGAAATGTGTTTGGGAATCGTGTGCGCGACTGCAGCGGCTGTTCTCTATGTGAGGATTTTTGACAAATAAGCAAGGTTTTTGTATAATAGAATCACTAAAGCTAGTTAATAAGTGTTGCATAAGCAACTTGTTTACTGGATTTGAAAAATTTTTAGTTCAAAGCGTTGACAGGGATAGTACCTTGATCTTAAGTGCAAGAGAAGAAATGCCGCGGCTGTAAGCATTTCTCACGAAGGTCAGGAGAAGACCACCCTTGAGTGCAAAGCCGAAATGAGTAAGCCTTGCCGTTTCCCGCGTTAAGGGTAATCAAGTGGAAGGATTTTTTCTTTCAATTGGGTGGAACCACGGGAGTAACTCTCGTCCCTATGTTGGGACGAGAGTTTTTTGCGTTACAAAATTCGTTAGGAGTGATAAAAATGATTCAAGTGACTTTGAAAGATGGTTCAATACGTGAGGTTGAACAGGGAACAACATTGGCTGGGTTGGCCGCCTCTATTTCACGAGGCCTAGCGAAGGCCGCTGTTGCAGGTAAAGTGAATGACAAGCTAAAGGATCTTTCTTATCCGCTTATGGAGAATGTGGCCGTGGAGATCGTAACTCTCGACAGTGAAGAGGGCTTGGAGATCCTCCGACATTCAACATCTCACTTAATGGCACAAGCGGTGGAAAATTTGTTTCCCGGGACAAAGTTCGGTATAGGACCCGCCATTGCCAAAGGATTTTATTATGATTTTGATTCCGAGCATGTTTTCACCCCAGAAGATTTAGAAAAAATCGAGAAGGAAATGAGCAGGCTCGCTAAGGAAAACTACACCTATGAACGCAAGGAAGTTTCTCGCTCTGAGGCCTTAAACTACTTCGGAGAGCTTGGAGAAGGGTATAAAGTCGAACTTATCGAAGGGTTGCCTGAAGATGCTACGATCTCTATGTACACTCAAGGAAATTTCACGGATCTTTGTGCCGGTCCACATATCCCTTCGACATCGATCATTAAAGCGTTTAAACTGATGAGCTTGGCCGGTGCTTATTGGCGCGGCAGCGAGAAAAATAAAATGCTTCAGCGTATCTATGGAACAGTCTTTGCTAAAGCGGCAGATCTTGAAGATTATTTGTTTAAATTAGAAGAAGCTAAACGTCGTGATCACCGCAAATTAGGCTTAGAGCTTGATCTCTTTAGCCTTCATGATGAGGGTCCAGGATTTCCTTTCTTCCATCCCAAAGGAATGGTTTTGCGCAATGCCCTTGAAGATTTCTGGCGGCAGGAACACCGCAAACGTGGATATCAGGAGATCAAGACCCCCATTATTCTCAATCGATCAATGTGGGAACAATCCGGACACTGGGATCACTATAAGGAAAATATGTACTTCACCAAAATTGATGAACAAGATTATGCAGTAAAGCCCATGAACTGTCCTGGTGGTATGATTATGTACAGAACCAAATTGCGCAGTTATCGAGATTTGCCTCTGCGAGTCGGGGAACTGGGACTTGTCCATCGCCATGAACTTTCGGGTGCCCTTCATGGTCTGCTCCGGGTCCGGAATTTTACTCAAGATGATGCTCATATCTTTATGCTTCCGTCTCAAATTAAGGAAGAGCTCCTTGGGGTTATTGAGCTGGTGGATACTTTCTACAAAGTATTCGGTTTTGAATATCATGTGGAGCTATCTACCCGTCCTGAAGATTCCATGGGCTCTGATGAGGATTGGGAAACTGCAACTCGAGCACTTCAAGAGGCGCTTGAGGAAAGAGGCTTGGATTACAAGATAAATGAAGGTGACGGAGCTTTTTACGGACCTAAGATCGATTTCCACGTCAAGGATTGTCTTGATCGAACCTGGCAATGTGGGACCATACAGCTCGATTTCCAAATGCCGGAGAAATTTGATTTAACCTATATTGGGGAAGATGGACAAAAGCATCGGCCGGTCATGATTCACCGTGTAATTTATGGAAGTATTGAACGGTTCATTGCGCTTCTGACGGAACACTATGCTGGAGCTTTTCCGGCTTGGCTAGCACCTATTCAGGTTCGTATACTGCCTATTAGTGAGCGGCATCAGGAATATGCCAGAACGTTGGTTTCTCGTCTTAATGAATTAGATATAAGAGTTGAAACAGATGAACGCAAAGAAAAAATTGGCTATAAAATTCGCGAGGCCCAAACTGAAAAAATTCCTTATACGTTAGTTGTTGGAGATCAGGAGGCTGAGTCTGACACAGTGGCAGTTCGCCGTTACGGCCAAGGAGATGCGGGAGAAAAAATGACGGTCGCTGAATTCATTAATCTTATCCAAGGCGATATTAAAAGCAAGAAACTGCTAATTGCCCGCGGCTGATAAAGGAACAGGTACACTGTTTCCAGCATTGAAACAGTGTACCTGCCCTTGTCGGAAACGAATATCTTTATTCGAGTTGACAAAGTCTGAGAGTTGATATACAATGTTTGTTGTCAAGTAGAAGCCATCCGCTTCTCACCTTACGACTTGAGTTGTTAAGGTATCTTCTGGTCCTGGGCTAAATATGCGCTCATGATTGTTTAGAAGACGGGTGGTATTCATCCGTCTTTTTTATTTTGTGCCGAGATTTAAATGGGGGTGGTTTCTTATTAGCAAGGACTTAAGACTCAATGACGAAATCCGGGTTAGGGATGTCCGTCTTGTTGGGGAAGAAGGAGAACAACTTGGAATTATGGCGGTTCGAGATGCCTTGAACCTAGCAGTCGAGAAGTCTTTAGATCTCGTAGAGATCGCGCCGACGGCCAAACCGCCGGTCTGCAAACTGATGGATTATGGCAAGTATAAGTACGAGCAAGCGAAGCGAGATAAAGAGGCTCGCAAAAAGCAAAAGAGCATGGAAATTAAAGAAGTCAAATTGCGTCCTAATATTGAGGACCATGACTTTGAAACCAAAGCCCGTAACGCTCAGCGGTTCCTAATCGAGGGAGATAAGGTGAAGGTTACTATCATGTTCCGTGGGCGGGAAGTTACCCACCCTGAGCTTGGGAAAACGCTTTGCCTGAGACTTGCCGAATTCTGTAAAGCAGAGTCTAGCATAGAGCGCGAACCTAAACTTGAGGGGCGCAATATGATTATGATTTTAGCATCTGTTAAACACGACTAATACCGAGAGGGGGATACTCAAATGCCTAAAATGAAAACTCACCGTGGTGCGGCTAAGCGCTTCAAGAAAACTGGAACAGGTAAAGTTGTCCGCATGCATGGCTTTACGAGCCACATTCTGGAGAAGAAATCACCGAAGAGAAAACGGAATTTGCGCCAATCAGTGGTTATGAATAAATCTGATGTTAAGCGAATTAAGAATTTGATTGCTTATCTATAAACGTTGTAGTTAAAAGGAGGTTTTTGGGATGGCCCGTGTAAAAAAAGGCATAACTAAGCATCAGCGACATAAAAAGATATTAAAGTTGGCAAAGGGTTATCGCGGAGGAAAAAGCAAACTTTTCCGTCCTGCGAATGAACAAGTTTTAAAATCCTTAGCCTATTCCTATGCACATAGAAAAGACAAAAAAGCAAACTTCCGTAAACTTTGGATTGCTAGAATTAATGCAGCCGCTCGTATGAATGGTATTTCGTACAGTCGGTTGATGAATGGCTTAAAGAAAGCTGGAGTCACAGTTAACCGCAAGATGTTGGCAGAACTGGCAATTAGCGATGCTGCGGCGTTTACTGAGATTGCAAATGTCGCGAAAGTTCAAATTAACGGCTAATTGCCGAATCAAGAGGATGCGATTGCATCCTCTTTTATAATAGACACCGTTGATGGGCAGACTATTAGTATTGTATAGTTACCCCTATGTCCAAGGAGGTGATTATGTGCTTGAATCCTTGCAGAATGAGCAGGTAAAATTAGTTGTCTCTTTACAGCGACGGAAAGTTCGAGAGGAGACTCAACTATATGTCATCGAAGGATGGCGGTTTGTTGAGGATGCTGTTCTGAGAAACGCTCCGATTAAAAAAGTATACGTTAGCCTAAAACGAGAACAGCCTGAATGGCAATCCCTATTCGAAGGGCTGGTGGCCCGAAATATCCCTTTTGAGGAAGCTGACGAACGTGTTTTGCGCAAAATGAGTGCGACAGAAGAGCCACAAGGAATTTTAGCGGTAGTACACCAGACAAAGTATGCCTGGTCCGATGTACATATTGACAAGAAGTCTGTATTGCTGATTTTAGACGGAATTCAGGACCCGGGGAATTTAGGCACGATTCTTCGCACCGCGCTGGCCGCTGGGGTACGCTATGTTTGTTTGACGGCAGGGACAGTCGACGTATATAATCCCAAAGTACTGCGTAGTACCATGGGAGCACTTTTTTCCCTAGTTCTTCTCTCGGGGTTGTCTCCTGATGACGTCATGAATTTTTGCCAAAAGCAAGGGCTGAGGGTACTTGTAGGAGATACGGAAGGGCAATCGCTTTATCGCACAGATTTGTCGGCAGGCCCCTTTGCTTTAGTCGTAGGCAATGAAGGGAACGGCCCTTCGCTTATGTTTCGAAGCCCCGATGTCCAAAGGGTCACGATCCCTATGGCACAAGAGGTTGAATCCCTTAATGTGGGGATTGCTACAGGAATTCTGCTCTATGATATGGTGAGGCAAAGGGATTTCTTGTAATCTACAAGGACGTTGTGCTATAATTATAAAGATTATGCTGATGAACTAAATTGTTTATAAACAATGCGATGATCGGGTTAAAAGGAGTCCTTTTTTTACAGGGAGGTAGGCCATTGACTGTAAGCCTGCTAAGAAAGTGCCCTCCTCTTAGATTAAGAGGTTAAAGTTCGCCCAGGAGTGGCCTTCTGATTTGTAGGCAGGCCCGGCTTCCACCGTTATCAGGAGCAGGAGTGTGGCCAGTAGGGCCAAACCAGGGTGGTACCGCGAGAATGATGCTCGTCCCTTTTTAGGGATTGAGCGTTTTTTTATTTTCATTTTACAAACGAGCAGTTAGGGAATCACAGTAAGATATATTTAAACTGAACTGCCGGGCGGATGCATTGTGACTAAGTTATTGTTTTGACAGATGCGGCGGTCCGGCCCAGGAATTTTAGGACATCAGAAAGGATGGTTGACTTGAAAAAAGAAATACTTCGCATTGGAGAAGAGGCCTTGCGCGAATTGCAGGAACTCGATAAGTCAGAGGCCCTCCAAGATCTTAAGGTAAAGGTACTCGGCAAGAAAGGATCCTTGACCGCATTACTTCGTCAAATGGGCAGTTTGAGTCCTGAAGAGCGTCCTATCATGGGGCAAGTGGTCAATGAGATGCGCAGCCGACTGGAAAAAGCTTGGGACGAGCGCAGTGCAGAATTAGAGGCTATAGCCCTCCGGAAGCGTCTGGCTGCGGAACGAATTGACATTTCCTTGCCAGGAAGTCGTGTGTCGCGCGGACATTATCATCCCTTAACCCAGGTTGTCGAGGAGATCGAAGATATTTTCTTGGGTATGGGCTTTCAGATCGCTGAGGGACCGGAAATCGAGTCGGATTATTATAACTTCGAAGCACTCAATCTCCCTAAGGACCATCCGGCCCGGGAAATGCAGGACTCTTTTTATATCACAGAAGAGATATTATTGCGTACCCAAACTTCTCCTGTTCAGATTCGCACTATGGAGAAACTACACCCTCACCTTCCAGTGAAAGTCATCGCTCCTGGGACGGTTTATCGTAATGACGACGATGCTACACATTCCCCAATGTTTCACCAAGTAGAGGGGCTCGTGGTTGATCAGGGAATTCGCATGTCGGATTTGAAGGGGATTCTTCTCAATTTCTCACGTCAGATGTTTGGAGAATCGCGGGAAATTCGCTTGCGGCCCAGCTTTTTTCCATTTACTGAGCCCAGCGCTGAAGTGGATGTTTCCTGTATGCTTTGTGGAGGAGCGGGTTGCCGTCTTTGTAAAGGGACAGGATGGATAGAAATCTTGGGATCAGGTATGGTTCATCCCAAGGTGTTGGAAATGGGAGGATATAATCCAAAGGACGTGACGGGTTTCGCTTTTGGTATGGGTGTAGAGAGAATTGCCATGCTTAAATTCGGAATTGAAGATATGAGACTTTTATTTGACAATGATTTGCGCTTCTTGCAGCAGTTTTAGGGGGGAAAGACCATGAAAGTTAGTATAGAATGGTTGCGCGAACTGGTGGATGTTGATCAGAGCGCAGAACAATTGGCAGAGACATTAACCCGGGGCGGGATAGAAGTCGAGAATGTCGAGAACCTAAACAAAGGGTTCGAAAAGGTGATCATTGGGGAAATTAACTCCCTGACTAAACATCCCGATGCCGATAGATTATGGGTTTGCGGAGTAAATGTCGGTCAAGAGGAAGTAACGATCGTTACTGGCGCCCAGAATTTACTGGTTGGAGATCGAATTCCTGTGGCCATGATCGGTGCCACATTGCCTAATGACTTATCCATTCGCAAGTCCAAGTTAAGAGGAGTCGTTTCTCAGGGAATGCTCTGTTCACGCGAAGAACTTCTGCTTGACGCAACAGTTGGCTTGGATCGCAGTGAAGGCGGTATTTTGGTTTTACCGGCCGAAGCTCCGGTCGGGGAGAATTTTGGCAAGTATCTTGGGCGTGAAGACAGCGTTTTGGATTTAGAGCTCTATCCGAACCGACCGGATTGTCTGGCAATGGTCAACGTTGCTCGGGAAGTTGCCTCTCTGACTGAGAAACAACCTCATTTGCCGAAGTGGGCAGATGAAGAAAGTGAATTGTTCTTGCCTGAAGCTGAAGATTTTAAGATCATCATTGAAGAGGAAGAGCTTTGCCGACGTTACGCCGGACTTGTGGTTGAGGATGTCCATATTGCCCCTTCGCCGGAGTGGATGCAGCGAAGGCTAAAAGCAGCCGGGGTTCGACCAATCAGCAATATTGTCGATATTACAAACTATTGTATGTTGGAAATGGGACAACCGCTGCATGCTTTTGACCGGGATAAGATTTCAGGGAACATCCATGTTCGCACAGCCAAGGCTGGGGAAAAAATCGTTACACTTGATGGAGTCGAACGATCCGTTCAGGTGGATACCTTGCTCATAGCAGATGACCGCCAGGCCTTGGCAGTGGCAGGTGTCATGGGCGGATTCGACAGTGAGGTGACGAAGGATACGAAACGCTTGCTGGTAGAGTCTGCGCATTTTTCCGGAGTCAGTGTCCGAAGGACAAGCCGTCGCTTAGGACTCAGGTCTGAGGCTTCAAATCGATATGAGAAGGGCGTCAATCCTTATGGCTGTGTTGCAACGCTGGGCCGTGTTTGTGATTTACTGGTGGAGTTAGGGGCAGGCCGTCCGGTAGATTTTCTGGACGAGGTGAAAACTCTTCCCTCACGCCGCCGAATCAAACTCTCGGTTGAGCATACCGCCGCTGTCTTGGGTGTGGAGCTGAAGGATTCGGAGATACGGAGAGTTTTGGATGACTTAAATTTTGTCTATCGGGAAGACGAAGGGTTCTTTGAAGTGGAGATCCCAACCTATCGAGCGGATCTGGAAATTGAAGAAGATCTCATGGAGGAAGTTGCACGCTTAATGGGATATGATCGGATTCCCACAACGTTACCGCAAGGAGACCAGACGCAAGGAAGCAGGACTCCTGAACAAGAGTTTCGTCGTCGGATGCGTAAGGTGCTTGTTCAATCCGGAATGGACGAAGTGATGACCTATACGTTCACCGGTGCAGCGAGGGATGCCAAGTGGGGAAGTGAAAAACATTCGATTTCTTTGCTTAACCCCTTGCGGGAAGAACTCAGTGTGATGCGCACATCGCTTGTGCCGGGACTATTGGAGGTCGCGTCCAAGAATGTTGCCCGCCGCAATACAGAAGTCAGTATTTTTGAGGTCGGCACGACCTACTTGGGTGAGGAGAAGCCATTGCGTAAACTTCCTCGTGAAGTGCTTCGAGTGGCTGGAGTTGCTGTCGGAAAAAGTGGCAGACATTGGCTTAATCCACCAATAAATTATGATTTCTACTACGTCAAAGGAATTTTGGAAGAAGTCGCTCAGGAATTTGGGCTGAAATTAGATTATCGTATGCCTGAAAACCGACCGCTCTTACATCCCGGTCGTTCGGCGGATGTCTATCTCCACAACGAGTGTATTGGCTATCTGGGTGAAATGCATCCTTCGGAAGAAAAAGAATGGGCGCTGGAGCGAGTTGTGTTATTCGAATTAGATATGGCAGCATTGTTTACTCATAGGCTGCCGATTGTACGCGCTCAATCGATTCCTCGCTTTCCTGCAATTAATCGGGATTTAGCCGTCGTAGTGTCCTTAGGAACTTCGGCCGCGGCCGTGATGGCTAAGATTCGCAAGCTCGGGGGAGAATTGCTGCAGAAAGTGGAAATATTTGATGTCTATACTGGGAAGTCTATCCCGGACGGCCGTAAAAGCCTCGCTTTCTCCTTGAGATATCAATCATTGGAACGCACCTTGACTGATGAAGAAGTAAATATCTTGAATTCGCGCATTTTAGAGGGAATTCAGCAGGAATTTGACGCCGAATGGCGAAAATAGAAAGCAACCCATCAAAGTAGCACGAAGAGAGCGAGGGAAAGCTGTGACACAGGAATCTGTCAAAATCGCCGTTGAGATTTTTGGAGAAAAGCATGTGGTCCGAGGTGAAGGCACTGCATCGTATATCCAGAGTCTGGCACACGAAGTGGACAAAAAGATGCGTTTGATTTCTCAACGGCT
The DNA here is from genome assembly GCF_045689965.1 of Desulfosporosinus paludis. Lineage (NCBI taxonomy): Bacteria > Bacillati > Bacillota > Clostridia > Eubacteriales > Desulfitobacteriaceae > Desulfosporosinus > Desulfosporosinus paludis. The sequence continues at coordinate 2,849,261 of NZ_CP144211.1, read as the reverse complement.
TCCTCGCTTAGGTGTTCACCAAGTTGCAGTTTTGACTGCACTAAATTTGGCGGACGACCTTGCTAAGCTGCGTGAGGAGCAGGAAACCTTGATGCAACTGTTGGGTGAAAAGACTGAGTGACATGAAAAAATGTAGGAGTGAGGCACCTGGAGCTACCGGGTGCTTTTTTAATGAAACTAAATAGGGCTTATGTCCTGGGACTATTTCAAATCTGTTGGGACTCTTGCCTTATATTCCCTTGTACATCTTGCATGTATACTGAAGTTATTCCAAAATTCACGTGGCTTTTAGTCCTAATGTTCGAACGCAAGAATTGTTTCTGACGCCTGTTTCCATGCTTCAAACAAGATAAGTCCTTTACGGAATGAAACGACGGTATGAAAGGTGGCGGAGATAAAATGAAAAGAAAACATTTATATCTTTTACTCTTAGGAATTCTTTTGTCTTCATCAATGGTGTTAATGGTGGGATACAATGATTCAGAAAAAGTAATGATCAATGTTTTTGAATCCTCTAAGACGATTCTAGGGCATAGATTGTCCACGCGGAGTAATCAAAGATTTGCTCTATTAACGGATAGCCGCGTTGAGAACTTAGGTGGGAATAACTATCAAGTGGTTAGCTATGTTGATTGCCAAAACAACAATCAAAAAGATAAACGCATACAGTATACAATGACGTTGCATTGGAATGGTCATGAATATGCAATGGAAAACCTAAAAACCGAAGGGTTATAAAAAGAGGATACTGACTGGTGTGGCTCTTGTAATTTAATGTAAACTTGATATTTAAATTTTGTTAAATAGATAATGATATGGCGAATTAAAATAGCCTGAGTAGATATTGTTTGGGAAGCAGAGGGAAGGCTTAAGAAAAAGCACCCTATGCTTCCCATTTCTGATTCAGAGTAACAGCAATAAAAAGAGTTCACGTCATGTTCCGTGAGGCGATCACCTTGTTCCGTGTGGAAATTGTACATCTCCAAGGTAAACATTTATAATAAGAATGTTCGATGGAGTGAACAAGATATAGAAGGTTGGAGCGTAACAATCAAATGAATATTCAAGAGGGTTTGATAAGAGAAAAGGAATCACGTCCCCTGGAGCTTCTGGCGCCTGCGGGAAGTTTTGAAGCGTTTAAAGCGGCCGTGGAAAACGGCGCCGATGCAGTTTACCTGGGGGAAAGAGCTTTAGTGCTCGGGCAAGTGCCGCCAATTTCGACCTAAACGAGCTGCAAAAGGCAGTCCGCTATGCCCATGAACGTCAAGTTAAAGTTTACGTGACGGTTAATATACTGATTGCAGATCAGGAATTTGAGGAATTGATGGATTATCTTTACGTCTTGCATGAGATTGGGGTTGACGCCGTAATTTTGCAGGATTTAGGAGTTGCTGAACTCATCCAAGCGATTCTGCCGGAATTGGAAACCCATGCCAGTACCCAGATGACCATAAATACCACGTGGGGTGTTCAACATTTAGAAACTCTCGGTTTCGCTCGAGTCGTGCTGGCTAGGGAAACTTCGGCTACTGAAATGAAAACCTTGGCCGAAAACACGCCGCTGGATCTTGAAGTATTTGTCCATGGGGCGCTGTGTGTGTGTTATTCAGGGCAGTGTCTGATGTCGAGTTTTATCGGAGGGCGGAGCGGGAATCGAGGCACTTGCGCCCAGCCTTGCCGAATGACCTACGGGCTTGTCAATCAAAGGCGAGAAAACCTTCTGGCCGAGAAGAATTTAGGCGAGCATTTGTTAAGCCCTAGAGATTTAAATCTGGCTGAAGATTTAACAGAGCTAAAACGTATCGGCGTTCACTCTCTGAAAGTAGAGGGCCGGATGAAGCGCCCGGAGTACGTGGCAACGGTTATTCGGCTCTACAGGCAGGCGATCGATCGGATTGAAGACCAACCTGAGGGTGCTCGGCTGCTGACCGCAGAAGAGCATCAAGAGTTGTTACAAGTCTTTAATCGGGACTTTACACGGGGTTATTTACAGGAAAACCCTGGCGGCGACCTCATGAGCTACAGCCGCCCGAACAATAGGGGGACGCGCCTTGGACGAGTGGTTCGCCTCGATTCAGGACGATTGGCTCTCAAATTAGAGTCAGCGTTAAATCCTGGAGATGGGATCGAATTATGGACAGGACGGGGACGGGAAGGGATCACTGTAGGTGGGGTCTGGAAGGACCGGAATCAGGTTGATAAAGGATTGCCTGGGGAAACTGTACAGATAGAATTCAGCGGGGTGGCCCATCCCGGAGACCGAGTGTTTAAAACGAATGATGCTAAGTTAATGGGAAAAGCTCGCGAAAGTTTCCAAGAGGGCAAAGAACAGCGCAAACGTCCTCTGACTATGTATCTCAGCGGCCGGCTGGGAGAGAAGATGTCCTTAGAGGTTTTAGAAGGTGAACGAAGAGTTAACGTTGATTCGGCAAACCCCGCGCAAAAGGCTTTAAAGAGACCACTAACTTGGGATTTTGCATATCAACAGCTTGGGCGACTGGGAACCACGCCTTTTTGGCTGGATAAGCTAGAATTAAACGTTGAGGAAGGTCTTATGGTGCCGGTAAGCGATCTCAATGAAATGCGCCGTTTGGCAGTGGAAGAACTACTTCAGGAAACAAATCGACAAACCGTTGATCGGTCTGCTTACCGACAAAGAATCGCTCGTTGGAGAGAGGGGCAGGAGAAAGAACGCTCAGCTTCAAAAACGCGGACTATTTCTCATGTCTCTGTGGCTGTAAGCGATCCTGAAACCCTTCAAGCAGCCCTGAAGTCCGGAGCAAAACGGGTGCTGCTTGGTGGGGAACACTGGCGGTCGAGGCGCGGTTTCCAATTGGAGGAGATTCGTTCAGGGTTTGAAATGTGCCGGAAGCAAGGGGTTGATTGTACTTGGAGATTGCCTCGTGTTTTAAATGAGGCTCAGAGTGCAAGTCTTTTGGCGGATCTTCAGAAGGCGGCTCTTTGGTCGGATAGACCTAAACTCATGGTATCAAATCTCGCAGAATTTGAGATCATGCGCTCTGTGGATGCTGCATGGCCCTTTGAAACAGATTTTTCTTTAAACGTTTTTAATGAACCAACGTTTGCCCATCTATTACGCTTAGGAGCACAAGCGGTAACTCTATCTCCCGAACTGCATCACGAACAATTGTCTTATTTGGCAAAATGGGGAGGCGCAGAGTACTTTGTGTTTGGCGATCTGGAAATGATGGTTAGCGAATACTGTCCTGTTGGTTCGACGTTAGGCGGCAAACGAGGAGATCACTGTGCCGGTATCTGTGTGAGAGAACCTCATTATTTACGGGATCGTCTGCGTTATGATTTTCCCATCGAGACGGATTTGGAATGCCGGATGCACCTATTTAATGTCAAGCTCCTAAACTTGTATGAGGAATTGCCTCAAATTAAACGTATGGGTGTTTCGAACCTTCGGCTGCAACTAACACGCCAATCTCCTGAACAGGTGCAGCAGATTGTAAAGATCTTCGTGGAGGCTTGGGATGCTTTGCAGCTCGGAAAGAGGTCTTTATGGACTCCGGATGAGGGGATGGCGAAGTTGACCTCCATGTTCCCCCAAGGCTTTACGAAAGGACATTTTTTCCGAGGGGTGTTGTGAGTTTTAAGGTCTTGAAGAAGACTGGGCAAAAGGGTATTCGACGTTGAATATTAGGGTATTGTGTTTATGAATATGAGGAGGAACTATGGGAATCGAAGATAAGGTATTGAATAAACTGGATTTTCCCAAGGTATTGTCCCGTTTAGCTGAATATTGCATTCTTCCGCGAGCGAAGGAGTTAGCCCTGGGGTTAACTCCAAACGTTGAATGGGAGGCGGTTCATCTCGGGCTCCAGGAAACAGATGAAGGGAAAAATCTTTTGCGCGGGAACCCTCTCTTTTCTGTGCGAGGAGCCAAAGAGGTACGTCCTTACCTTGAGCGTTGCTTGCGCGGAGGGGTGATTCATGGCGAGGAACTGCTGGAAATACGAGAAACATTGTTAGTAGGGCGAAAGCTTAAACAACAATTTCAGGAATCCCAAGAAGATTTTCCGAGGTTATGGGAAATTACTCTCCCAATTGAACCCCAAAAAAGTCTGGAAGATGAAATATCTCGCTGTATTGCAGAGGATGGGAAGGTTGCGGACAATGCCTCTCCCGAATTAGCAGAATTCCGACGTGCCATTCACCGTTTGCAGAACCGCATCCGAGAGAGTTTGGAAGGGACACTGCGCAATCCTGCTTATCAAAAGATGTTGCAGGATCCCATTATCACCCAGCGCTCGGATCGTTATGTTATCCCGATAAAACAAGAATATCGCACGGCCTTTCCGGGCATTGTTCATGATCAATCGGCAAGCGGGGCTACTCTGTTTATTGAACCTACTCCTGTCGTCTATTTAGGGAATGAACTGCGTGAAATAGTCTTAAAAGAACAGCGTGAAGTTCAGCGCATTCTCCAGATGCTTTCTGCCCAAGTGGAGACTCGGGCAGAAGCAATCGCTGAGCTCCATGAGTCTTTAGCGAAACTGGATCTCGTGGCCGCTAAGGCCCATTTGAGTGTAATGATGAACGCAGGGGCCCCGGAGCTGGTTGCTGGGCAGCAATTAAAGCTCGCTCAAGCCAGGCATCCGTTGATTGGGGGTACGGTTGTTCCACTTTCTGTTGAATTGGGGATCGAGTTTGATACCCTTGTGATTACAGGGCCTAATACCGGGGGAAAACCGTTGCCTTAAAAGTTGTTGGACTGATGGCAGCAATGACCCAATCCGGTTTGCATATTCCTGCGGAAAGTGACTCGCGTATGGGAGTCTTTACCCAGATTTTTGCGGATATCGGGGATGAACAAAGTGTTGAGCAGTCACTTAGCACTTTTTCCGGACATATGAAAAATATTGTGGAAATTATCGAACAGTCCGATGAGCGGTCTTTGGTCTTGCTCGACGAAGTAGGTGCAGGGACAGATCCGACGGAAGGAGCAGCCTTGGCTATGGGCATTCTTTCGGAATTGCATGCACGAGGGTGCCGAACGGTTTCTACGACACATTATGGGGCATTAAAAACCTTTGCCTACGAAACTCCACGTGTGAAAAATGCCTCTGTGGAATTTGACACGGAGACCTTACGTCCAACCTATCGCTTGTTGATTGGCATTCCGGGGAAGAGCAATGCCTTTACAATCGCCAGAAGGTTAGGGTTAAGCGAACAAGTCCTTGATCGGGCCAATACGTTCGTGACAGAGCGGGAAATGCAGGTTGCGGATCTGATTGAGAATCTGGGAGAAACCCATCGGGAAATTGAACTGGAGAAACAAAAAGCGGAATCCGGACGTCAAGCAGTTGAACAACAAACAAAGGCTCTGGAGGAAAAGTCCCAACGTTTGGATGAGGACTATGAGCTTCTAATGGCTTTGGCGAAAGAAGAGGCTAATGAGCTGATCAGGGTGGCCAAACGTGAAGCAGATATGATCATTGCTGAGCTAAAAGATGCTCTAAAGAAAGAGAACAAACAACAACAAGACATCGAAAAAGCCCGTCAGGGATTCCGTAAGATTTCTGCCAAGCTTGAAAAAGGCCGATCAGTTCAACATCCGGGCGGAGGGTTAGGGGCAGACCAGATAAAGCTAGGCCAAACAGTACAGATGACAAAACTGAGACAGAAGGGTCAAGTCCTCAAGCTGCCGAATGCCAACGGTGAGGTTCTGGTACAAGCAGGGATCATGAAAGTCATGGTACCACTGACAGAGTTAAAGTTGGCTCGAGAAGAGAAGATGACTCCTCCAAAGACTTCCCGAAAAGCAACTCTCGGACTGCAAAAGGCGGAGGAGATTCGGAGTGAAATCGACCTGAGAGGAATGCTGGTGGAAGAAGGCACGGAAGTGCTGGACAAATATCTCGATGATGCTGTCTTAGGTGGAATCGGGTTGATCTATGTTATTCATGGTAAGGGAACAGGGGCAATGCGGGCTGGAATTCAGGATTTTCTAAGAGGACACCCGCATGTCCGTAGTTTTAGACTCGGAGAATATGGAGAAGGCGATACCGGTGTCACGGTTGTTGAGCTGAAATAATAAAAAGGTTGTAACAAACTCTTTTGAAGTTCGTTACAACCTTTTATTTTAAGTTCCATGTGAACCTGCGGTGCTGATTCGGTAATTAGTTTCGCAAAAGTATGATCCCAGCGGAGAAGCGCAAGGTGCAGTAAAATTTTCCGAAACAGACAAAGTTAGTCAGTTATCGTTAATTTAACACTTCCCGAAGGGGGTCCAACACCCGATCCGTTGCGGTTTTGGAAAGCTGCCCAGAAGACATAATCTCCAGGAATGGGAGGCTTTCCATTTTCAGCGAGGGAAATAGAAATAGACGTTTTCATAGAGTTAGAAGCTTTAATTGCAAAACTTTCCACAGTAGCCTGACCAGAACGCTGCAGGTAGAAAATCGTTGAATCACCTACATTATCAGCCGGGACTGTCATAGGGATAACTGCGGTATATGTCTTCGGATCATAAACTATCTGACCAAGCGTTGGCGAGGGAAGAGTGGGATCCACTTGGGAGTTGTTAGTGTCTGGAGGAGTCTGGGTGGTTGAATCAGGCGCGGTTGAAGGCTCAGGCGCCACTTCAGTTGGGGGCCTGTAGGGAGCTTCATTAGGAGGCCATGGCCAAGAGGGATTACGATTTGGCAGATTTAAGAATGTTTTAGTGACGACGTTTTTGGTTTTGGCGGTAGCCAACAAAGTGGGATGATCTGCGTCGACGTCTTTCTGAAACCAAACGTCACTTACGCGAGTGGGCAGATCCCCTTGAGCTGCAATTTCGGTGGAGATAAACGCAGAAGGTGTCAGACTGCTTGGGAGAAGCCCTGATTTTGTGTCAAACTGTCCGCTTACGATTCCATCGGGTCGTTCAAACTTAGTTTGAACAGGCTGATCTTGAAGAGCGACAGTCATAACTTTCTTCCAAATCTGGGCAGGATAGCTCCCGCCGTAGACATTCCGCAGATAATGTTGCCCATCGGGATCGGAGTCATAGCCCATCCAGACGATCCCGGTGATATTGGGGGTATATCCAGCAAACCAAGCGTCGGGATTACCAGATTTGTTGCCGTACTTCACAGGGTCTAACGATGTGGTTCCGGTTTTACCGGCAATAGCCCAGTTGCCGATTTGGGCGCTATAGGCCGTACCGTCGGTAACGACGCTGCGCAGCATATCGTTAATGATATAAGCGGTTGTCTCTTTCATAACCCGGTTCTTTAAGATTTTCGGGGTAATGACAGTGTTGCCTTTAGAATCATCGACTTTGACGATAGCATGACTTGTAACACTAACGCCGTTATTGGCGTAAACCCCATAGGCTGAGGCCATATCCAAGGTGGACACTTCCGGAGTACCAAGTGCCAGGCTTAAGACACGGTCTTTGTCTTCTAAAGGAAGGCCTAAGTTATCTTTAGCAAATTTCCAGCCGTAATCCACCCCAATAAGATTCAGGAGTTTAACAGCGTAGACGTTGACGGAATCTTCCAGGGCATAACGCATGGTTATTAACCCCTTCCACCCTTTATCGATTGTGTCAAAATCAGTGGGTGCCCAGGCTTGGCCATTTCCGCCATTATAGCTTACGGGCATATCATCGAGTACAGTTCCGGGGAAATATCCGCCTTTCTCGATGGCCGGCCCATAAACAGCCAAGGGCTTGATTGTTGATCCGGGCTGTCGCTTGGATTGCCAGGCTCGGTTTAGTCCGCGAGTCGTATATTCTCGTCCGCCAACCATCGCCAGTATTCCACCTGAAGTGGGGTCAATCACCGTCATAGCGCCTTCGATTTCCGTTTTATCGAATCCTTTAGGAAAATTAGAAGGATCAGCAAATGCGGCTTCGGCAGCGCCCTGAATTTTGGTATCAATCGTTGTGTAAATCTTCAAGCCACCACTATAAATCTGATCTGGAGTTAAGTTGTAGGTTGTTTCCAACTCTTCGACAACATAATCGATAAAATAAGGGAATTTGTAATTAGCAGTAGATACCGTTGTTTTCTGAGCTCCGCCAAGTTGCTTCTTCATGGTGTCCACATAGGTAAAAGGAGCATCTTTGTACTGGTTGTATTCACTGGCGGTGATAAGTCCGGCATCTTTCATGACTCCGAGAACAATGTTGCGCCGATTTTTAGCTGCATCAGGATGAACGTAGGGATTATATTGGCTTGGAGCTTGTGGCAAACCCGCCAAGAGAGCTATTTGATCCGGAGTAAGCTTATCAAGATCTTCACCAAAGTATGTCTTGGCTGCAGCTTGAATTCCAAAGGATGATTCACCTAAGAAAATTTTGTTTAAGTAAAAGGTTAGAATCTCATCTTTCGTGTATTCGTGTTCGAGCTGAAGAGCCAAGACCGCTTCTTGAATTTTACGGGTTAGTGTTTTGGCGGTAGGATCTTCAATGAAGGCATTTCTGGCAAGCTGAATAGTGATGGTGCTTGCCCCTTCTTTAGCACTTCCTGAACGAATGTCATTAAGGGCAGAGCCGATGATTCGAACAGGATCAATACCGAAATGTTGGTAAAAGCGTTTGTCTTCGACTGCAACAAACGTTTTTTTAACAAGGTCAGGAATTTGTGAGGACTGAACAACCTCACGGTTAACGACTCCGTGTAATTGAGCGATTTGTATGTTGTTCTTGTCATAAACATAGGAAGTTTGTTGTTGGTCACTTAATGTACTGGGATCCCATTTCGGGGTTTGTGCCGCCACGATCCCCACAAAAATTCCTCCGCCGATGACCGCTAGGATAATGAGACTCACAATAGACAAGCTAACGATGCGAAGTTTCGATGGCCGCTTATGACGAGGCCCCGTCGATTTTCGGGATGATGACATACTTGAACCTCCTCTAATAAATATGAGGCTTGCGATATATGATATAATTCCTTGAATTATATCATACTTCTGCAATTCTAAGGAAATCCTTATTCTGCCTGAGAGAGGCAAATATCGAATTTGGTCAGTTGCGGGCAGGGCAGAGACAAGGTATAATACTAATTACCCTATACTTATAATGAGAATGGTATGATTGAGAAGAAGCTTGGCGGAAGGTATAAGAGAGTCGGTGTCAGGTGCAAACCGACCCAGAAACCAAGGGTTACGCCTCAGGACTAGAGTTAAAAGCTCTCGGTGTAGCACCGTTAGCGCTACAGAGCTGGGTGTCTTTCTCAAACTGGAGAATAGACATCAATGTGGGTGGTACCGCGGAAGTGTTTTCGTCCCTCAACTTTGAGTTGAGGGATTTATTAATTTTCAAGTCACTTTAAGAAATCATAAGTAATAAGTAATAACGAGTGCTGTTATAGTTCCTTCTTAAAATTAGGATAAAAAATTGCTGGAGGTAAGAATCATGGAATTGTTTCAGGATTTAAAAGAACGAGGTCTTATTTATCAACATACAGACGAACAGGCTTTGCGTAAACGCATAGAATCTAGCCCTATTATATTGTATTGTGGATTTGATCCCACCGCAGACAGCTTACACATAGGAAGCTTGTTGCCTATTCTAATTCTCAAGCGGTTCCAATTAGCTGGGCATAGACCTATCGCTTTAGTCGGCGGAGGAACAGGTCTGATTGGGGATCCGAGTGGTAAAGCTTCCGAGAGAGTACTTAATCCTAAAGAGACGGTAGAACAGTGGGCCGGAAAAATTAAAGATCAGCTCAGCCATTTCTTGGATTTCGAAAGAGAAGGTAATCCTGCTATTATAGCCAACAATTACGATTGGCTAGGCTCTCTTCAGGTTATTGAATTTCTGAGGGATATCGGCAAAAATTTCCCCTTAGGTGCCATGTTAGCCAAAGATTCCGTCGATGCAAGGATGAGTAAAGGAATATCCTATACTGAATTTAGCTATATGATTCTCCAATCCTACGACTACATGAAACTCAATGAATTGTACGGATGTGAAATGCAAGTAGGCGGAAGCGACCAATGGGGGAACATTACAGCAGGCATTGAGTTGATCCGACGGACCTCACTCGACCAAGCAAAAGAGATGCATGGTTTGACAATACCGCTCGTGACAAAAAGTGATGGAGTAAAATTCGGAAAAACAGAGAGCGGTGCGGTTTGGTTAGATCCTAAAAAGACTTCTCCCTATAAATTCTATCAGTTCTGGCTAAATACAGATGATCGTGATGTTATTAAATTTCTGAAATACTTTACCTTTCTGTCACTAGAGGAGATTGCCAGCTTAGCCGAAGGAGTGGAAAAAGAGCCTGAGAAGAGGAAGGCCCAGCGAGCATTGGCTACTGAGGTAACTAAACTAGTTCATGGACAAGAAGCACTTGATCGTGCCGAGAAAATAACGAGTGCTCTTTTCGGTGGGGGATTAAAGGGTCTGTCAGCCTCAGAGATCGAAGAGGGATTTAGTGATGTGCCGTCTGCTACGCTGGATAGTCCAGAAATTGCATTGGTAGATTTATTGGTCCAAGCGGGTGTAGTCACTTCGAAGCGTCAGGCCAGAGAGGGGATAGAGAATGGGGCAATTTATATTAATGACCAGCGCTATTCTGATTTAGAAACATCCGTACCTCAATTGGAACGTTTAGACGGTCAGTATCTTGTTGTACGGCGAGGAAAGAAAAACTATTATCTTATTAAATTTAAACGCTAATAGCAACTAAGTTAGGCCTGACTATAGACATTAACTCTTTACCTCAAACTTAACTGGTATCTTTAAATTGTTCGGTTATGGAACTGTGGATTTTCTGCAGTTCCATAATTATTGGATTCTGAAACGTACAATTTTCATGTCAAAATTCCAGTACAATGACACCGAAGGCCCTTGTTCCGTAGTAAATATTTCCATATGCCAAAGAACAACAATAATTGCTTAAAAAGGTGTTGACAAGACAAAAATCAGATGTTAGTATATCTAAGTGCCGCGAAACACACTAAGAGCGAAAGCCGTTAGAGTAAGGCGGTCATGGTCTTTGAAAACTAAACAACAAGGACAGCCAATGAGAGGAACTCGCAAGAGTTTCACAAAGAATCAAGAGCAAGATATCAACTTCAAACAAAGAAGTAGAGATAACTTTTTTGGAGAGTTTGATCCTGGCTCAGGACGAACGCTGGCGGCGTGCCTAACACATGCAAGTCGAACGGAGAATTCAATAAGTTTACTTAGAGAATTTTTAGTGGCGGACGGGTGAGTAACGCGTGGGTAACCTACCCAACAAACCGGGACAACCCTTGGAAACGAGGGCTAATACCGGATACGCTTAAGCTTTGGCATCAAAGCGTAAGGAAAGATGGCCTCTGAAGATGCTATCGATGATGGATGGACCCGCGTCTGATTAGCTAGTTGGTGGGGTAAAGGCCTACCAAGGCGACGATCAGTAGCCGGCCTGAGAGGGTGAACGGCCACACTGGGACTGAGACACGGCCCAGACTCCTACGGGAGGCAGCAGTGGGGAATCTTCCGCAATGGACGAAAGTCTGACGGAGCAACGCCGCGTGTATGATGAAGGTCTTCGGATTGTAAAGTACTGTCTTTAGGGAAGAACGGTCTTCTTGAAAATATTGAGGGGACATGACGGTACCTAAGGAGGAAGCCCCGGCTAACTACGTGCCAGCAGCCGCGGTAATACGTAGGGGGCGAGCGTTGTCCGGAATTATTGGGCGTAAAGGGCGCGTAGGCGGGTATTTAAGTCCGGTGTGAAAGATCAGGGCTCAACCCTGAGAGTGCATCGGAAACTGGGTATCTTGAGGACAGGAGAGGAAAGTG
>NZ_CP144211.1:0-2835000 GCF_045689965.1 Desulfosporosinus paludis | reverse complement strand
TTACAGGAAACTGTAAGGGGTAGGGGAGCGTTCTGTCAGCAGAGAAGTCATTCTGTAAGGAATGGTGGAGTGGATAGAAGTGAGAATGCCGGTATGAGTATGCGAAAAGACAAGTGAGAATCTTGTCCGCCGAAAATCTAAGGGTTCCTGGGGAAGGCTCGTCCGCCCAGGGTAAGTCGGGACCTAAGCCGAGGCCGAAAGGCGTAGGTGATGGAGAACTGGTTGAAATTCCAGTACCACCGAGAAGCGATTGAGCAATGGGGAGACACAGAAGGATAGGTTAAGCGTGCCGTTGGTTGAGCACGCCCAAGCGAGTAGGAGGTAGGGTAGGCAAATCCGCCCTGCTAAACTCTGAGACGTGATGGGGAGCGAAAATTAGTAGCGAAGTAACCGACTCCATGCTGTCAAGAAAAGCCTCTAGTGAGCAACTTGGTGCCCGTACCGCAAACCGACACAGGTAGATGGGGTGAGAATCCTAAGGCGCGCGAGAAACCCCTCGTTAAGGAACTCGGCAAAATGGCCCCGTAACTTCGGGAGAAGGGGCGCTCTTGGGAACAAGAGCCGCAGAGAAAAGGTCCAGGCGACTGTTTAACAAAAACACAGGTCCCTGCCAATCCGCAAGGAGACGTATAGGGGCTGACACCTGCCCGGTGCTGGAAGGTTAAGAGGAGAGGTTAGCCGAAAGGCGAAGCTTTGAATTGAAGCCCCAGTAAACGGCGGCCGTAACTATAACGGTCCTAAGGTAGCGAAATTCCTTGTCAGGTAAGTTCTGACCCGCACGAAAGGTGTAACGATCTGGACACTGTCTCAACGAGGGACTCGGCGAAATTGTAATACCCGTGAAGATGCGGGTTACCTGCGACAGGACAGAAAGACCCCATGGAGCTTTACTGCAGCTTGACATTGGATTTTGGTATAAAATGTACAGGATAGGTGGGAGACAGAGAAGCTAGGGCGCCAGCCTTGGTGGAGTCGACGGTGGGATACCACTCTTTTTGTACTGAAGTTCTAACCTAGGCCCCTGAATCGGGGTTGGGGACAGTATCAGGTGGGCAGTTTGACTGGGGCGGTCGCCTCCTAAAGAGTAACGGAGGCGCCCAAAGGTTCCCTCAGCGCGGTTGGAAATCGCGCGCAGAGTGTAAAGGCAAAAGGGAGCTTGACTGCGAGACCAACAAGTCGAGCAGGGACGAAAGTCGGGCTTAGTGATCCGGTGGTACCGAGTGGAAGGGCCATCGCTCAACGGATAAAAGCTACCCTGGGGATAACAGGCTTATCTCCCCCAAGAGTCCATATCGACGGGGAGGTTTGGCACCTCGATGTCGGCTCATCGCATCCTGGGGCTGTAGTAGGTCCCAAGGGTTGGGCTGTTCGCCCATTAAAGCGGTACGTGAGCTGGGTTCAGAACGTCGTGAGACAGTTCGGTCCCTATCCGTCGCAGGCGCAGGAAATTTGAGAGGATCTGTCCCTAGTACGAGAGGACCGGGATGGACGAATCACTGGTGTACCAGTTGTCTCGCCAGAGGCATCGCTGGGTAGCTATATTCGGAGCGGATAAGCGCTGAAAGCATCTAAGCGCGAAACCGACCTCAAGATGAGATTTCCCACGAGTGAAAACTCGGTAAGACCCCTGAAAGATGATCAGGTTGATAGGCCAGATGTGGAAGCGCCGTGAGGTGTGGAGCTGACTGGTACTAATCGGTCGAGGGCTTGACCTAACGAATCAGCATCATGAACATGACTAGGGTAAAAGTGGCTCAAGGGACTAATGACGAAGCTAGAAAGAAACTCTGTGCAGTTTTGAGAGAACAGCGTTCGCAAGGACGAGACGATCTCAAAGATCTGGTGATCATGCCGGAGGGGTTCCACCCGTTCCCATCTCGAACACGGAAGTTAAGACCTCCAGGGCCAAGGATACTTGGGGCGCAAGCCCCTGGCAAAGTAGGTCATCGCCAGGTAAACAAGCAAGAGGCTATCTCTAAAGGAGATAGTCTCTTTGTGTTTTATAGTAAGGCGTTAGAATGATAACGATACAGGGCTTTGGAAGAATGAAAGCAGCGGGGTTCCACCCGTTCGGGATCCACACTGCAGGAGTCTGCGTTATAAGTCGCAGTGTGGCGAAAAGCTCGTCCGCCTTTCGTATCTCGAACACGGAAGTTAAGGATCCACACTGCAGGAGAATGCGTCATAAGTCGCAGTGTGGCGAAAGGCTCGTCCGCCTTTCGTTCCAGGGCCAAGGATACTTGGGGCGCAAGCCCTTGGCAAAGTAGGTCCCAGCCCCGAATTGAGGCAAGGAGAACCTTATCCGTTCCGTCAATGAATAAGGCTGTATCTCCAGATAAAATTCCAGTAACTGCCTCCTCAAGAGTACGATATTCCTGAATACTTGCGATTGGTAAGACGCTCTCTCTAACGACATCAACGGCAAATTCTTTGCTAATGGTTTGGCGCAAAGACATTAACGGTTTAATTAGATTTTCGTTAACGGAGGCTTCGTCGAAAAGGCCGAAAATCATAACGGCAAAGGCGTGAACAGGTTGTTCCGCCCCAATCTTGAACTCTCGGATAACCAGATCACTGGCGTTTTCAAAGATTTTTTGTATCGACTGAAGGTTTTCGCTTAGATTCTTAGACAATGACGTTTGGGCATTTAAAGGGGAACTTTGCGAGAGAGTCTCTGAAAGTTGGCGATGGCTTCTTCGTTTGGATTTACTAATGATTTTGGTAAGCATAGTCCACCTGCTATTTCTTTTTACATTTGAATAGCTTTTGCTTAAAGGCCTACATTTATTACGGATTAACTAGGAAACAGAAGTCTGTGACCTTCTTAGGGAGCGACACCCCTTCCAACAAAATGAGAGTGTGATCAAAAGAAATTTCCGACAGGTGATAAGGAGATAGAATTTAAAAAGAAGGGGCCGTGACAAGTTAGTCACAGCCTCTTTTATTGATGCGTTAGACGGTAAATAATAAACTTAGCCGTATTCACATTAAACCTATTACTTCTTTGACCGTAAGGCTTCCTCTTTCGATAAACCATGACCATCTCTGGAATCCATGCTAGGTTGATGGTTATGAGGAGACGGCATGGTGTTTGGATTAGGATTTTTTTCTGGCGGCATTTTTTTTATCAAGGCACATCACTTCCTTTCTAGGACTTCTAACTAAATGTTTCGAAGATTATTTTGTCCTTTTTATAAGAGGAATACTACTTTATTAAAAAAACAAGCAATTAAGAGATAGTCGACAGAAACTGGCGAGGGATAGAAGGCTTGACTAAATAATGGCTAAATAGTTAGGTTGACATACTAGATATAGTATGATTAAATTTATAACACACTATATATTGGGGGTGAAGCCGTGCACTGTCCATTCTGCGGAAATGAGGATACGAAGGTACTTGATTCTCGGCAGGTTGAAGAAGGAACGACAGTTCGAAGGCGCAGGGAGTGTGATCGATGCTTGCGTCGGTTCACTACGTTCGAGAAATTTGAGGATTCACCACTCGTGGTTGTTAAGAAAGATGGAAGACGTGATGTTTTTTCGCGTTCCAAAATGATGGCGGGTATGCTCAGAGCGTGTGAAAAACGTCCAATTTCTATAGAACAAATTGAGGAAGCGGCCTATAGCATTGAAAAGATCCTGCGTAACACTCACGAACGAGAAGTCACAAGTTCCGAAGTTGGAGAAGCAGTCTTAGAGCAGTTATTTAGCTTGGATGAGGTTGCCTACATACGGTTCGCATCCGTTTATCGTCAGTTTAAGGACATTCAACGTTTTATGGAAGAGTTAAATGAACTTATTGATAAACGCGGAACGTTCAAAAAGTAATAAAGATATAAAGGAAAGTTGGGGATTCGAGTTGAGTTTCGAAGGACAAGCACCAAAAAACTGGGCAAAGGCAAATCTAACCCCTAATGCACATGTTGTCTTGGAAAAGAGATATTTAAAACAAGTCAATGGACAAGTCGTTGAGACAGCTGAGGATATGCTTTATCGCGTAGCCAATGTGATTGCCTCTATAGAAGAAGAGAAGTATGGAAAAAACAAAGAAGAAACTCAAGCCTTGGCTAAGGATTTCTATACGATCATGGCAAACCTCGAGTTTATGCCCAATTCACCGACATTGATGAATGCTGGCCGAGATCTCGGACAACTAAGTGCGTGTTTTGTCTTACCAGTTGAGGATAGTATGGAAGATATTTTTGACGCGATAAAAAATGCGGCCATTATTCATAAATCTGGCGGAGGAACGGGCTTTAGTTTTTCCCGTCTGCGGCCCAAAAATAGTATGGTTCGGTCAACGGGTGGCGTAGCCTCCGGGCCAATTTCCTTTATGAAGGTGTTTAATTCTGCCACAGAGGCGGTGAAGCAAGGCGGAACCCGGCGTGGAGCGAATATGGGAATTCTTCGAGTGGATCACCCGGATATTCTGGATTTTATCCAATGCAAGGAAGATAATAAAGAGATTACCAATTTCAACATATCGGTTGGGATTACGGAAGAATTTATGCAAGCTGTCCGTGAAGGGCGGAACTATGATCTCATAGATCCACATACGGGTGCCCAGGCCGGTCAATTGTCAGCACCCGAGGTCTTCAATAGAATCGTTGACCATGCCTGGCAAAATGGAGAGCCGGGGATTGTCTTTCTTGACCGTTTGAATGAAGGTAATCCCACGCCTCTGCAAGGAAAGATTGAAGCGACGAATCCATGCGGCGAGCAACCCTTGCTTCCTAATGAAGCGTGTAACTTAGGTTCCATTAACCTCAAACTGATGGTAACCGAGAAAAACGGCAAAATGGTGATAAATTGGGAGCGACTGAGTTATGTCACCCGGTTGTCCGTACGTTTTCTGGACAACGTTATTGATGCTAACCAGTACCCGTTACAGATCATTGATGATGTAGTCAAAGGAAATCGTAAGATTGGCCTTGGGGTAATGGGCTTTGCGGATATGTTGATCTTGCTGCAAACCTCTTATGCTACTGAAGAGGCGGTTGAGTACGCAGAAAAAGTGATGAGTTTTATTCAGACTGAAGCTCGTATCGAGTCACAGCGATTGGCTGAAGAACGGGGAACCTTCCCGAATTATGAAGGCTCCATTTATGACGGAGTTATGAAACTGCGCAATGCCACTCTAACGACAATCGCCCCCACCGGGACCATATCGATGATCTGTGCGGCGTCCAGCGGGGTAGAACCCCTCTTCGCGGTGGCTTATACAAAAACCGTCATGGATGGGACATCGTTGGTTGAGGTAAACCCTCTCTTTGAATCTTTTGCCAAAGACTATGATTTCCATTCCCAAGATCTAATGCGTAAGATCGCCGAAATGGGAACTGTTCTAGGGCTGCCGGAAGTTCCTAACTGGGTGCAGGAAGTCTTCACAACGGCACAGGAAATCTCTCCGGAATGGCATATCCGAATTCAGGCTGCCTTCCAGAAATATACCGATAACGCAGTTTCTAAGACGATTAACTTCGCTAACTCGGCGACCCGTGAAGACATTGCAGAAGCTTATCGTTTAGCAGATGAACTAAACTGCAAAGGCCTAACGGTCTATCGAGATGGAAGCCGGGAAGAGCAAGTGCTTTCCACTGGAACTTCAGTGCCGGCAGGCGCCGCCGTACCTGCTCAAACCGAAATGAGTACTGAAGCGCCGGCTCGAATGGAATCAGATCAGACAATCGTTCCCAGAATCCCATTTGTTCCTGAGGTAAACACCGTGATACCTCGTCCGAGACCAACGACAACCATCGGGGTTACAGAAAAGATCAAGATCGGCTGCGGTAACCTTTATGTTAGTGTCAACGCCGATGAAAAAGGAATTTGTGAAGTGTTTACAAATACCGGCCGGGCCGGAGGTTGTTCTTCTCAATCTGAGGCCACCGCTCGCTTGATTTCTATCGCTCTGCGTTCAGGTTTGTCCGTCGATGCGATCATTGAGCAAGTTAAAGGAATTCGTTGCCCAGCTTGTATGCGGCGCGAAGGAGTTAGTGTAACATCCTGCCCTGATGCTATTGCTCGTGTCATAAAGAAATATAATGAAGTTGGGATTAATGTTACCGAAATTCAGTCCGGTGGACAGCAAACCGTTCTAAACGCTGAACAGCCAAACGAGACGAAATGTGCAAAAAAAGTTGCTGAAAAGAAAACCCGTGGGGGCGTAGCTCCAGCAAATGCTTGCCCAGAGTGCGGCATGCCGATTAACCATGAAAGTGGTTGTGTTGTCTGCACGCATTGTGGTTATTCAAAGTGCGGTTGAGTTTTTGTTCACTGATAATAAAGTCTGTCACTGAATAATAAAGTCGGACACTATTGGTGGATAATTAATATGTTGACCGTTTGGAAAAATTAATAATTATCTGGACTAACCAAAACGCATCTTAGCCAATAACTGAAATATTACGGTTATTGGCTTTTCGTTTTTATTATTAATGCCTCTGAAGCATCTATAATTGGAAGTTCCAATACCTCAGATTTTCAAGAAAATTGGTAGGATGAATGTAAAGCATGAAATAATAGCTTTGTGGCTCAGATAGGGAGGATTTTATGATTGAGCTCGCCTTTGGTGAAAGTGCTGCCGGTGGGTTAAAACTGGCAAAATCAATGAAACAAGGAGATCGCTTAAGCGGTGCAGTTGTCGTGATTGGCGATACCCGGAAAGAACAGCGTGAAGCAAGAAAGCCCCGTTAAACAGAAGTTTTTAGGAGGTATGAATAATGATAGTTGTAACGACTGAAAACATTATTGGTTACAAAGTGAAAGAGGTAAAAGGTCAAGTTTTCGGTTTAGTTGTAAGAAGCAGGGGCCTTGGGGGTACTTTGTTGGCAGCTTTGAGAAGTTTAATTGGTGGTGAAATTCACGAATATACCTCTATGCTTGAAGATGCTCGTAAACAAGCAATCGACCGCCTTGTAGTAAATGCAACTGCTATGGACGCCAATGCAATTGTAATGATGAGATTTGATTCAAGTGAAATCGGTCAGACTATGAGTGAAGTCTTAGCGTACGGAACAGCAGTCGTAGTTGAGAAGGTTTAATGGCAATGACAAGGCTTGCTGTTATTTATATCTTTGTCGAGTTAATATTAATCATTTTTGCAGTTATTACTTTTGTAGTTTGGGACAAGCGATATCGTAAAAACCATGGAATAGATGTCCCTAGAGGATTTGAGAAAACTGAGGAAGTCAGCCTTGATCCAAATAGTGGAGAAAAGCTTAGGGTTTATTTCAATAGTAAAACTGGGGAAAGATTTTATCACACGGAAAAGTAATAGCGTAAGATTCACTAAGAACTGTTATGAACTAATTACGGCTCTTAATCATTAAGCCTAATATGCCAAATAAAAAGATACTGACTACAAATCTAAATTTTAGTCAGTGTCTTTTTTATCGCTGACTCCGTAACTACTTCGATCTTTCTGAGGTTGTAGTCTCACCCTCGCAGTATAGGATGACTGTCTATGGCGCGGCAAAAGATGAAGTAATGCAGGATGATAAAGGTATGTAGGCTGTGAGAAAAATGCTCAGGCAATGCCGGCCGCCCCACCGCTTAATAAAAAATCCAGAAATGGAAATATTAACGTAGGTATTAATTTGAATATGGGGAGGATTATTTTTGAAAGAGCATAAAATAAAATTGACAACACCAGAAATCTCAAGTTTATGGAAGACTTACATGCAAAATATTTCAAATTTATATGTATTTAAGCATTTTATGCACAATATTCAAGATCTGGAAATCAAGCCTTTAATTGAACGACAAATATATTTATCGCAGACGTTTGTAGATAAGATTAGGCAAATATTTCAAAGCGAAAATTTCCCTATACCTAAAGGCTTTTCTGATGATGATTTAGATTCATATGCGCCTGCACTCTACACAGATCTATACGGGTTAAGCTATGTTTATAGGTTTAACCAAATGGCTTTTAGTGATTATGCTACTGTAATAACAAAGGTAGCCCGTGAGGATATAGTTGATTTTTTTTATGAATGTTTGAATTCAAGTGGTAAATTATTTAAAAAGGCTTTGAATCTTATGTTATCAAAAGGAATTTATGATAGACCCCCCAAAATGCCCTATCCTCGGCAAGTAGAATTTATTCATAAAAGAGATTCTCTATTAGAAACATGGTTTGGCGAGCATAGACCATTAAATGCTTTGGAATTAGGTGAGATATTTTACATTATAGAGAGAAATTATATCGGAATACTTATGTTAATGGGTTTTATTCAAGTAATGCATGACAAAGAAATTAAGGACTATCTAATTAGGGGAAAAGACCTGGCTGAAAAGCAAATTGAAATTTTTAATAAAATTCTGAAGGATGAACAACATCTAGGCAATCTGCCGGTTAGTATGGAAGTAACCGATTCAACAGTATCACCTTTTTCCGATAAATTAATAATGTTCCTCGTTGCTGCATCTACTACGGCAGGTCTTTATTTATGTGCATATGCAATGTCTCTTTCTTTTAGGAAAGATTTAGCTTTACATTATGGTTCCCTGATGGTGGACATAATGAGATATGGAGAGGAAGGGATCAAAATCATGATAAAAAGAGGTTGGCTGGAACAGCCACCCCAGTCATTTGATAGGAAAACTCTGTTTGAAAACATTTAAACAATCACTTTTTTGCGTCATATTTCGAGATCAAAGGCAAAGCTCAATTTATCATGTAGAATTTATGCTGATAGTGAATAAACAGTTTAAAAGGAGTTGACGATTAGTGAGTCAGCCCCTTTATAATGATAGTTATAGGACCTTAGCTTTTCGTTTTACTGTTGCTATTTTTGTCCCCAAGGGTTTTGACGACTAGCGCCACAGTTAATCCGAAAAATCCATGACTCACAAGACACATGATTTTATTGAGCGTTTTTTTGAAATCCTTAATTAGCTTAGCTTGCTTAAATACATATGGAATTGAACCTCCAACTGTTCCTAAAACGAAGCCTTTCAGTAAACATAAACGTTTATTAAATGACAATATATAGGTGATCATCAGTCCTCCACTTGTGCAAAAGAACGTACTAATCCCATAAGATAACCAAATATCTCTTTTCGTGGTCACGGGTATCCACTTTCTACATTTTACAACTTGAAGTGACATCAAGCTTAATGAACTCTGCACAAGTTTTAACATTATAAACAGGCGATTACTCATCATAATAACTAACTCACCAAGAAGGCCTGAAATTAAGCCTAAAGCTAGCTTGTTTTGTATTTTTATCATTGTAATATCCTCCAATGATAGTTTCCAAACTTTTAGTAATTCTATTCCCTATTAATATGGCAATTGGGCTAAAAACATAAAGAAAGCAGGGCTCTGCTTCCTTTTGAAAACCTTAAGTGGTATCCATAGTCCTTATGAATCGGTATAATTCTCCCTACCGGAACTTCACAAAATCCATATACTGTAAGATATTCCGTAGGATAATGGTGACCATCAGTAGGATGACTGGAAGTTGGGCGTTGTAGTGATTTAGAATAGAAAAGTCGCCAAAACCATTGGTTATAGGCGACTTTTTGGCTGAGTAGTTAACCCTTTGCTCTCAGAAATCAAAAAAATATCATGAAAGTCTATGAATTTCATGATATTTTTAATTAGGGAATGAAATAGCAAAGTAATAAAAGTTTTAGAGGGATGTATCCCCCTTTGAAGCAATATTCTTCTTCCTATGTTAAACTACACTATATGACTAGTGGTACCCTCGATAGTCTGCACAGAATTCGATGGAAACTGGGAATATATGATAATCCGCTCTGTTCGTCCTCCCAGTTGATCATAAAATTTTCTTTATTCAAGAACCACGAGAAAGGTGTTGAAGAAAATGACAAAACCGGAACGTTCTAAGTACTGTATCTTTTATCCTGGAAAGGAAGGTAATCTCATCATTCGCGAAAATGTGGGGGTTGATGATCTAGGCGAAATCTTCAAAGAGGTCGAAGCAGTAGCTCAAGAGGATGAATTGTTTGCCTTTAACATGAAGGGAATTTCCCAACTTTCGGACATTGCAGATTTTCCCGAAAAGACGTTTATCCTGATCATTATCAAAAATGGAGAGTTGACTGCCTACACGGAAGTGGGACCAGAGGCAGAGGAACTAATCGCCAACGCCCAGCATTATTATCTTATCGACGATGTCTACGTAGTCAGTGACGCCGCCCTTCGACAGTTCCTAAAGGGAAAGAAATAAGGTGATTCTGCGGCAGAACCCTTTGTATTATACGAAGGTTAGTAACTATTATCGAGACAAACTCTCTAAATTGGTTTGGACGCGTGTTAGGGAGAGTAGCAATATATGAGGATATGTAAGTTTTGTAATAACGTGATGAATAGGTTATAAATAAAGCCAAAATAGCCACTTCTATTATAATAATGGAAGCGACCATATAATTGCATACCTGAACAGTTCGGAATTGTCTTATTTCGTTGGGGTGACTGACCGCCTTTGCACTAAACGTTTTCATGCAATAATATACTATACCTGTTCGATTTTAAAGATGTACAATTCATGAAAAACCTTTGAGGAGCAGCATCATGAATATAACATCTTTTTTGATATACTGCATTATTGTCACATTTACACCGGGGCCTACCAATATTGTTATATTGTCCTCGGTCCAAAATTTTGGAGCTAAGAAAACGATGAAGTATGTATATGGGGCAACGATTGCTTTCGGCATATTACTTGCTGTCTCTGCCATATTAAACAGCGCCCTGGTGACGGTAGTACCGAAAATTTTAAGTATCATGCGGATAATAGGTAGTTTTTATATGCTTTATCTTGCTTATCAGATTTATAAAATGGATGTGTCAGGGGCAACAGTAAACCAACCCGTTAACTTTGTATCTGGCTTACTAATGCAGTTCATAAATCCTAAGGTTATCCTGTTTACAATGACGGTTATTCCAAGCTTTGTTATACCGTACTATAAATCATCGTTGACTCTTTCAATAGTTGTTGCAGTCGTAACAATTATCGGCTTTTCGGCATTCGTCACATGGGTACTCTTTGGGGCTATCTTTAAAAGATTTTTGCAGAAATATCAAAGGGCTTCCAATACAATAATGGCTTTATTTCTAGTCTACTCAGCAATGATGGTATCTGGAATCATCGAGTTCATTAGGGGGTGACTGCTACGGATAAATTCATCTACAAAAAATCAGCGGGAATTACGGCATTGTCGGCAAGCTTTACTGATTTTAGGTATAAAAAGCATCGCCA
This sequence comes from Desulfosporosinus paludis, assembly GCF_045689965.1. Lineage (NCBI taxonomy): Bacteria > Bacillati > Bacillota > Clostridia > Eubacteriales > Desulfitobacteriaceae > Desulfosporosinus > Desulfosporosinus paludis. The sequence goes on along the minus strand of NZ_CP144211.1, from coordinate 2,823,766 downwards.
TGAGGAATATGCTTTAGGAGTAACCCTGCGAGGGATTCAGCAGTATAATTTAGACGGCAGTTTACAGTCATCCTATAAAAACGGGGTTATGCTTTTTAATCCCGAACAAGCACATGATGGAAGGTCGCAAAATAAGGCAGGCATTGATTATGTTATGCTTTATGTTAAGCCAAAGTTATTTTTGGAGATACTGGCGAGGAAAGATATAGTTCATTTTCCTTCGCCTATTGTCTATAATTGGGAGCTTGAGCAAAGTATTTTGAATCTATCAGACGCCATATTTAGTGGTAAAGATGAATCCTTATGCAGTGAGTTGCTTTTATCATTAGCAGACAATTTTTCGCATTCGGAGATTAGTATAACGTGTCCTAAAAGTAATGCTCTAACTAAAAAAGCAAAGGAAATGATCTATTACAACTTAGATAAAGTGCTCAGGCTTGAAGAGATTTGTAAAGAGTTCGGTATGTCCAAATTTCAATTTATTAGAGCCTTTAAAGCAAACACAGGAATTTCCCCGTATCAATATTTCTTAAACTGTAAGGTGGAGCATGCAAAGCAGTTAATAGAGAAAAACCATGATATCTACTCGGCAGTAACAGAATGCAGTTTTTTTGATTTAACCCATTTAAATAGGCATTTCAAAAGCATATACGGTACAACAGCCTTTGAATATATGTCACAGTTAAATTGAGTCATATTCCATCAAATGTACCGAAATAATTTCCAGAAGTCTGTGAAGCTTACAGGATCAATGTTCTAGCGTAATAGAATCTCTGAAGAGATTAATAAATCGCGACCTTCGTAAAGCTAATCCTTTAGAAAGATCGCGATTTAGGCTAATGGTCTGCTTGGAGGTCTATCCCTCCAAAGAAAGGTTTATTTCAGAGCTGCTAAGGCTTGTTTGTAAATATCTTGGGCGTTAAAGCTGTGTTCGTTGCCGCCGGATGGGTTACCATTGGTGGGCTTAGTTCCATTCTGAGGAACGCTTGTTCCATTGGAAGAGTTAGTTTTATCGGAGGTATTAGAGGTATTGGTGTTGTCCGATGGATTTGTGGAATTATTATTGGAGTTATGACTGTTGCCGCCGGGGCCCTGGGCTAAAAAGCTCTTTTGTTGATCCGTAAATAGACTGGTTATTGCATCCGCTTTCTTCTGCAGTACATCATTCGTTGGATCAGAAGTGTCAATCAATTCCTGTAAAATTGGTTTAATGGTGCTGGTTTGTTCGCTAGTTAAAGCGACTTGATCGTTGTGTTGAAGTTGAAGGATGTCCATGGCAGCTTTTACGGCAGGATTTACTGACATCTGCCCTTTATTTTCTTGTCCTTGGTCAGTCTGGCTTTGAGTTGACTCGGCCTGTGTTTGCTGAGTTGAAGCGGTTTGCTGGGTTCCGCAACCGCTAATTCCGAGGGCAATTAGGATTGCAATCATGGAACCTGCAGCCACTCTTCTTGACTTATGTAGCAGCTCGTTTTCTTTTTTGACCACAATAATCTCTCCTTTAAGGGTTTTTGTTTAGTTTATGAAAGGTTAAATTGTAACAAGTGATCCTCACTTCTATAAAGACGTTCTAGGAAGAGTTTTGTCACCTCCTGACAATCTCCATACTGCAAAATCTGGGGGTGTTTTCCATAACAGGAAGCTCTGATAATTACTTTAATCTTAGTTCCTGAATTTGCGCTTAAAGCAAACTGAATGTTTGCTAAACCGTTCCTGAAGATTTGCTGAAAACAGCAGAGAGATTTTAAGGAACATTGGAGTAATAATATTCAAACTAAGCTTTACAGAAGAAGGAATTCCTAATTCGTTTGTCGAATGGATCTGTATAAAAAAAGTTGGATTCGGAGTTCTGCTGCCAGGTTTAGAACTACTTGAAGATATTAAGAGGCATCAGGTTTTCACTAATTAAATCAAAAAACAAGGCCATGGAGGTCTGACCCAAAAGGGGTCACTCTATGGCCTTGTTTATATTTAAAGGAGGATAAAACAATGTGTGAGGCTAATGCGTACTTTAAGAGCAATGGTCAAGAGGTTTTGTTTATGGAGTCTGTGGACGTTATCGAGCCTTATGAAGATGGCTTAAAACTGGTGGACATTTTTGGTCGGCAAAAATTTGTTAAGGCCCAAATTAAAGATATGACCTTACTCAACCATCGAATTGTATTAGAAGAGAAGATTGAGGCTAAAAGCGATACGCTATAAGATAACGGAAAATAAATTCAGCGGCTATAGCGGCTAATATTGAAGGAGGCTAACAGGATGGAGCTGCCCGGTTGGTTAAACGAAACAAGCCCTGCTCTGTGTCGCTGTGGCTGCAGTGGTCGGCAGAAGGGGCACTTTATCGAGAAGACTTTGCGAGACATCGTTAGGATAATACATGAAGCAGTCTTCGCAGAGGAAATTGCCATGCGACAGGGGTTCTTGCAGCGATTGGACCCGCGAGTCAAAGTTATAACACTAATGTACTTTTTAGTCATCGTCAATCTATGTTCTCAACTCTCCCTGCTGTGGGGATTCTATTTCGTTTTGCTCGCAGCAGCCCTATTTTCTCATCTGCCCCTGCGTCAAGTCGTCGCGCGGGTTTGGTTAGTCATTCCATTATTCACAGGAATCATGGTGCTGCCGTCGCTCTTTAACTGGGTACGTCCGGGTGATCCCCTCTGGGTCATAGCGGATTTCCAGCATCCCTTTCACTTTGGCTTCCTATCTCTGCCTTCTACTCTAGCGCTGACGAAACAGGGATTGAGGGGTGGGATTATGCTGGTCAGCAGGGTTGGTATCTCTGTTTCCTTAGCCGTAGTACTCACTTTAAGCACTCGTTGGATGGATTTTCTGCGTGCCTTGCGTTCATTCTTTGTACCGAGAATTTTCATCGTCACTTTGGAAATGACCTACCGTTATATATTTGTTTTAGTCACTGCTATGGAGGAGATGTTCCTGGCTCGGAAGGCTCGTGATGCTGGGCAATCAGCGCCAAAGGAACAGAGACGATTTGTGGGGTCGGCAGTGGGTGGTTTGTTTGGTAAGTCACTGCAAATGAGTGAAGAAGTTTATTGGGCCATGACTGCCCGTGGGTATTCTGGGGAAATACGCCTTCTGCAGCGCTCCCGTCTCAGTTGGCAGGAGGTAATCATCTTGTTGCTGGTGGTATTGGCAGGTCTTATCATAATTGTTGCGAACAAAGTATTGGGTGGATGAAAGGAGAGACCCGCTTGGACAAGATTTTTGATATCCATGATGTATCCTACTCGTATTTGCCCGGTCATCCCGTGCTCACTGGGATTAATTTAAGCATTCAGAAAGGTGAAGGCTTAGTAATACTGGGGGCAAATGGAAGCGGCAAATCTACGTTGCTTAAAATGCTCTGCGGTTTGATCCATCCTGATACAGGTCAAATCTATGCCTTTGGGCAAGAATTGACGGAAGATGCTTTGCGAGATTCTGAGTTCCTGCAAGATTTTAGGCAACGGGTGGGCTTTGTCTTTCAAAACTCGGACGCCCAGCTTTTTCGGCAACCGTGCGGGACGAGCTGGCGTTTGCTCCGTTGCAGGCAGGGCTTACGAAGGCGGAGGTAAACCAGAGGGTGGATGATATAACCGAGTTGGTTGGGATTCGAAGTCTATTAGACCGTGCGCCGTATAAATTGAGTGGGGGAGAAAAGAAAAAAGTCGCTTTGGCATGTGTCCTTACGGTTAATCCCGAGGTCCTGTTTTTGGATGAACCGACGAACGGTCTTGATCCCCGTACCCAGTTTTGGTTGGTCGAGTTCCTAAGTGCTCTGCAAAAGGCTGGCAAGACGGTCATTATGGCGACGCACGATTTATCAATTGTTGAAGAACTAGCTCAGCGTGTGATCATATTCCGAGAGGATCACACTATAGCAGCAGATGGAGTACCGTTACAAGTTCTCTCGAACAGAGAACTGCTGCTGGAGGTTAACTTAATCCATGAGCGGTCCCATTTCCATCTAGGCGGTAACCAGCAGCACCGTTAAGATGTCCTATTGTTTTGGTCAATGCTAACGGGCAGCCAAGCGTTGACTGCGAGCCGCCGGGTGACTTTTCATAAACAACCCAATGAGACCCGCTAAAATAGGAAGCAGGAAAATTACAGTGACCGCCGATGTAAGTCCCCAAATGTCACCAATGCAGCCGATAAGAATAACTGCCAGACCCCCTATTCCTCCCGCGAATCCCATGGTTAGCCCCGCAGCCAGCGCTTTGTTATCAGGAATAGCCTCTTGAGCAGCCACTACTGTAACTGAAAAGCTGGACAATAAAGCTGCCCCGGCTAAGGCTAAGAAAATCGTACTCAAGGTGCCTTGAGTATAGAGAAACCCAAAGAATAACGGCGTTGAGACAACTAGAGAGCCGACAATTAAACGCTTGCGCCCATAAAAATCGGAAATAAAACCGCCGATAACTCCGCCAATGGCTCCAGAGGCCAGCATAATAGTCACCAGATGACTTGCTGCAATGTTCGATAGATTTTGAGCTTTTAAATACAGAGGAAGGATTGTTAGCATGGCTGTATAAGCTAGAGAGCGAACAGCAATAACCCCAATGATGGCCACAAGTTCTGGGGCTGCAGATCTGAGAGAGCGTAAAACAACTGAAAAAGCTGTGTTTGAACCGGACAAAACATTGTTTCTTGGCGCATAAAGAAGCAGCAAAATAGCTACGAGAATACCAGGGATCACCGTAACGAGGGTAGCTTGTAACCCATAGGCTTGGAAGAGGGGAACTAGAAGGAGAGGACTCAAAGCAAAGCCAAAGTTCCCAAAAGCAACGAAACCAGAGAGTAAAACCGCCTTATGGTCGCCGCTTAAAACATTGACCATGGTGGATGCTTGGGGATGGAAGGCCGCTGTGCCAAGTCCGGCTAAAGCTGCAAGGAGAACAAGTAACCCATAGTTATGAACAATTCCTGTTAAACTGAGCATGATTCCCATCCATAAAGTTCCTACATAGACAAGCCAGCGTTTGCCTTGACGATCCAGGAAATAGCCGAAAAGCGGCTGAACTAACGATGATGTGATCGTAAATGCAGAAACTAAAATGGCTGCACGAGTAGCTGTAAAACCCGGTGTTAATGCTACCAAGAAGGGAAGCATTTGGGGAAGATAATTGCTGTATAAATCATTTAACATATGAGCTAAAGACAGTACCCCGATTTTGGAATAGTGTATCGGTTGTTTCTGGTTCATAGGAAGACTCCTCTCAAGCATAACGGCGTCCCGTTTTATGTTTCTCAGATGGTCATTTTAATCGGTGTCCTGGTCAAGAGTTTTGTAGCGGGATAGAAAAAACTCAAAATTAGCCCGGCGTTGCCGAATATCTTCTGCTTGTTCTTTGAGTTCTTGCCGTCCTTTTGCTGTAATGGTGTACCATTTTCTGGGTTGACCGCTCTCTCTTGTTTCCCAATGAGTTTCGACTGAACCGTCTTTTTCCATCTCTTGTAAGCAGCGATAAACATTTGCACTATCACTAAAACAATAGGGAAGCTCGTTTTGAAGCCTTGTTAGAAGCAAGGCCCCATAACTAGGGGCATCTTCCAAGAAAAGAAGTAAAAAGGCAGGAGTATGTCGCCCATGTTTTTTGAACATTTAAGAATTCACCTCGCTTTTCTAAAAATATTGTTTTAATACTGTTTGACCATAGATACTGCTTGGTAAAGCATACTGTTTATAACAGTATAATGAACATATACTAACCCTGAGCAGAAAATTAGTCAAGTGCTCAATCTGACTTTTTTGAATCTGAACGCCAAAGACATGTAAGCCTCCGCAAAGCTGGAAGCTTACATGTCTTTGCTTAAGAATCATTCCACTGTAATTGCTTCGACAGGGCAACTATTGGCCGCGTCTTTGGTCAATCGTTCGGCATCCTGAGGAACAGGATTTATGTAGGCCTCGGCAATCCCGTAACTATTCATCCTAAAAACTTGGGGACAAATTGCTTCACAAGCGGCACATCCGATACAATCAGAATTAACGGAAGCGAACATAGATTCGGCACTCCTTTCATCAGTAGTTATTAAAGTTAGGATACGTGCTAACGCCTTCGCAGTCAATAAGATTTTCCATGGCTAACGTGTAAAGCAGGAGCTTTATTACTACCATCTATGATGCCGATGCCATGGATAATGATGTTTCCAATGGTGATGTCCCCAATGATGCCCCCAACTGTTCATTTTTATCACTCCTGTTGCCGTTACTCATTACCATAATATAACAAATAAATTTGTCCCGTGCTTGTCATAAAGAAAGTCTCCTTAGTCGCTCAGGCTGTTTTTCAGGTCGTTTGCAGCCCCATCAAACAGGCCTGCTGTGGTAAATATATACCAAGAGTTTAAAAAATAGTTCAAAGATAAGTTAAGTACAGGCATTTTATTAAAGCTTTTTGGGATACGGTATACCATTTCTTCTTGCCTTTTTTGCGTATTGATTTATAATTAGTTTTATCACGGAGATTAATCTAAGGGGGGAGAAGGCAATGGACTATCAATTTTCACCCATCAAATACGATGACATGGGTCATATCCGTGATTCAGTGTTTTCTATTCTGAGGAATGCTATCCTTGAGAAAAAACTCGAGCCGGGACAGAGACTGGTGGAACGTAATATCGCAGAACAGCTAGGGGTTAGCAGGACTCCGGTTCGTGAGGCAATTCGAAAGCTGGAATTGGAAAGGTTGGTTACTCATATCCCGCGTAAAGGAGTCGTAGTCTCAGGGTTCACTAAGGATGACATTATTGAGATTTTACTCATAAGAGCATCTTTAGAAGCATTGATTTGCAGTATTGCAGCAACAAAAATTAAACCTAAAGAGATTGAGCGCTTGACGTTGCTCGCGAAGCAGATCTCAGATGAACAAAGCAAAGGAAATTTAAAAAAATCAAATCAATTAAATGATACATTTCATGAGATTGTCTACAAGGCCGCCGAAAGCCCGAGATTATACAACTTATTCAGTACTTTGCGAGAGTATATCACGAAATTCACCCAAGTGGCGTATTCTAAACCTGGCCGGCCCGAAGAAGTATGGGAAGAACACAATGAAATTATTGAAGCATTCCGTAACCATGATAGTTCTAGAGCCGATGCTGCTGCCAAAAGGCATGTAGAAAATTCAAACAAGGCTTTTTTGGAAATGGCCTTTTAGAAATACGATCTTATTGAAGGGTATCATGCTCAATACGTTAATTATTTTGGTATACGGTATACTAAAATATTTAAATAAATAAAGGGTAAAGCTTATACTTAGGTTCAAAACTAAAAATTGATAGGTGGGGGAGATAGCATGGGGATATATTTCGAAATGTTCATTACGTTTTTCAAAATCGGCTGTCTGGCCTTCGGCGGTGGCTATGCCGTTATAGCCATCTTGCAAAAAGAGGTCGTTGAATTAAAACAATGGGTGACCAATGATGAATTGACAGATATTATGGCTATTTCACAAACTCTGCCGGGAATTATCTTTGTTAATTCAGCGACGATGATCGGCTATCGGAAGAAGGGATTCCTGGGTGCGTGCGTTGCCACCATAACGTCATGCATCCCAACCTTTCTGCTGATCCTGCTTCTGACCTTCGTTATTTGGGGATTTACGGATAACCCCATAGTCCACAAAGCCTTTACAGGAATTCTTCTGGGCGTGACTGCTTTGATACTTAACTCAGTCAAGAAAACTTGGAAAACGGCGGTCAAACATTATACGGACGTAATTTTGGCCCTTCTGTCTGCTGGTCTGATGCTTTTTACTAACATTAACGTTGTTTTCGTTCTTTTGCTTTTAGCGGCATTAGGCTTTGGTAAGAATTTGTACTTTTTGATGATGGGGGCAGGCAACATGAATCTCATTGAATTATTTCTCGTCTTTTTAAAAATTGGAGCGGTTAGTTTCGGCGGCGGCTACGCGATGATTCCATTCTTTGAAACAGAGATGGTGTCCCATAACTGGGTATCGTTGGCTGATTACGTTAAGGTTATTGCTATTGCCCAGGTTGTACCAGGTCCTTTTGCAGTCGATTCATCGTCTTATATTGGTTTCAAAGTTGCAGGTATCCTTGGTGCCGTCATTGCTACTATAGCTCTCTGTATTCCTTCATTCACAGCCTCGGTCATTATCACTAAATTCTATACTCAGTTTAAAACGAACAAGTATGTAAACGCACTCTTAGTTGGAGTTAGACCAGCTGTGCTTGGCCTGCTCCTCAGTGCAGCTTACATTATAGGCGTTAAGCCTCTATACCAAGTGACTCATACCTTCTTGTCGCTGACAATGTTGAAAGCCATTATCATGATAGTTATTGGGTATTATGTACTAAACCAGAAAAAAATCAAAATTGGGACCTTCACATTTATTGCTGCTACAGCAGTTGCCGGTATAATTCTATTCTAAATTGTGTCAATGAAATCGCAGACGGTCAGATCATTACGTTGAAAAAGCGTGCGGGAAATTATTCCGCACGCTTTTCTACGTCTTTATTTTTTAGCGATATGATTTCTCAGTTTTAAAAAAATGGATAATAAACAATAGACGGATTTTCGATTAATTGATTTGCCAGTCTATCGGTGTCCTCTTCTGAGCGACTAAGAATGAATTGGCCTTGGAAAACGGTTTACTGCCAAAGAACCCCTTGCTGGCTGATAGAGGACTGGGATGGGCGGATTCGATGATTAAATGACGGGGATTCGTAATAAGCCTTTTTTTGGAGCGAGCATTATTGCCCCAAAGAATAAAGACCACAGGATCTTCTTTATCGTTGACTAAAGAAATGATTCGATCCGTAAATATTTCCCACCCCTTGTTTTGGTGAGAATTTGGTTTCCCCTCTTCTACAGTGAGAGCGGTATTAAGCAGCAAAACTCCTTGTTCTGCCCATTTCCGGAGGGAACCATGGCGAGGTATCGAACAACCTAGGTCCGATTGGAGCTCAGTAAAGATATTCTGAAGAGACTTGGGAAAAGGCACTCCAACATTTACGGAAAAGCTAAGGCCCATACCTTGCCCAATATTGGGATACGGATCCTGTCCTAAAATTACAACCTTGGTGTTTTCATAAGACGTAAAGACTAAGGCGTTAAACACATCTTCCTTTTTTGGAAAAACACGTTTTGTTCGATACTCATTCTTGACCCATGCCAATAATTCAAGGTAATAATCCTTTTGTATCTCATCTTCAAGTAATCGTTTCCAATCAGCTTGAACTGCCACAATGCTTGCCCCTTTCCTCCTGGTTTAAGACTATTGTCACAAAATCATGCGAGAAAATCAAATGAAACTATTTGAAATAGACAATAACTTAACTTTATTGTATATTGAAAAAGACGGTCGCTTAGATGAGAATAAAGGATATCTGACCGTTAGCTTGGCAAAGGAGTGATGTTTTGTGATTGAAAGAATCGTAACGAGGGATATTCCCGTTTAGGTCGGAATCCTCCATTGCAAACGTGTTGCTTTAGACGTTATTAGAACCAAGATAATCAGTAACCTAGTTTAATGGATAAAGATTCCGACCTAAAAGCATAGTTAAGCTTTAAGGAGGAATCCAACTGAATACGAATAGTTTTAAGTGGAGCTTGCCAAGTTTAGGGTGGAACTCTGAATTTGAGATGCATTTTAGGCCTTACGCTGCCCAAGGGTATGAGGTGGGTCGGGTTATTAGCGAACAAAAGCAAAGTTACCGCTTACTGACAGAAGACGGAGAATTGTTGGCTCAAATATCCGGAAGAATGCGCTTTCAAGCCGGTGCCCGTGAGGATTTTCCGGCAATCGGGGATTGGGTGGTTATCTCGCGTCACGACGCTGAAGAGAGAGCCAGCATCCGTGGAATTTTACCTCGCCAGAGTAAATTTGCTCGGAAAATTGCCGGAAATGAAACTATCGAGCAAATTATAGCAGCAAACATTAACACGGTTTTTTTAGTGAATGCTTTGAACTATGATTTTAATCTGCGGCGTATGGAGCGCTACCTCACGATGGCTTGGGACAGTGGAGCAAACCCGGTGATTGTTCTCAGTAAGGCCGATTTATGCAGCAAAACAGCTGAGCGTCTGGCTGAAGTGAAAGAGATTGCTCTAGGGGTACCGGTGCACGTTGTTAGCAGCTTGACTGGCGAAGGACTTGATCAGCTTGCCGAGTATCTCCAAGTCGGTCAAACGGTGGCGATGCTTGGATCATCCGGGGCAGGAAAATCGACGATGCTCAATTATTTCTATGGTCGTGAAGTTCAGAAAGTACAAGCCGTCAGGCAGGGAGACGACCGAGGTCGGCATACTACCACATCCCGAGAGCTTGTCGTGTTATCTCAGGGAGGGTTGATCATCGATACACCTGGCATGAGAGAACTGCAGCTTTGGGGAACTGAAAGCGGATTACAAGATAGCTTTTCCGATGTGGAAGAACTGGCTAGGAAGTGCCGTTTTTCCGACTGTCAGCATGAGCAAGAGCCTGGCTGTGCAGTGCAAGGGGCTTTACAGGCGGGGACTATGGCCCAGGCGCGTTATGAGAGCTATTTGAAGCTGAAGAAAGAACTGGCCTATCTCTCCCGCAAAATGAATCACGCAGAAGCTTTAGCTGAGAAAGCTAAGTGGAAAAAGATTCATCAGATGCAGAAAACATTTAAACACCGATAGAATAGATACTCCTGTAAACAGCTGGCAAAGGAAAGAGCATAATACAGAACTCCAAAGATTTCGGATATCTTTGGAGTTCTTAATTTATTGAACCTCAGACAGAAGCAGAATCATTTATTACTGTGAAGACAGTCTTTTGTCGAGGACATGTTTTATAATAGTAATTATATCCAGTACTTTTTTCCTGCATCGAATGAGATTTCAACACACGAAACATAAAGGAAGTGTAACCCATGCGTATCTTACATACTTCAGATTGGCACTTTGGGCGAATGCTTGAGGGTCGAAGCCGAATTGAAGAGCAAATACAGTTCATTGATGAACTTTGTACGATTGTGGAAGACGAAGCCGTGGATCTTGTCCTGATTGCGGGAGATGTCTTTGATACCGTAAATCCACCCGCTATCGCTGAAGAGCTGTTTTATGATGCTTTGAGCCGATTGTCTGCTGGGGAAAGCGGGCTGTAGTCGCAATTGCCGGCAACCATGATAACCCGGAGCGGCTTTGTGCGGCAAATCCTCTTGCTGTTAGGAATGGGATCACGTTATATGGTCTTCCCAAAGAAGTATTAAAACCCAGCCTCTTGGTGCAGCCGAATCAGGGTAAAGTAGTCACTGTTGCGGCAGGTCAAGGGTGGGCAGAATTACATATCCCCAGTTGCCCGGACCCGGCTATTGTAGCATTGATGCCCTATCCTTCGGAAGCCCGCCTCAATGAAGTGTTGAATGAGAGCTTGGATGAGGAGATCCTGCGCCAGGAATATTCAAAACGTGTGCAAGAACTATTTGCTGTCTTCAGTCAACCCTTTCGCCCAGATGCAGTAAATTTAGCAATGAGTCATATCTTCGTGCGTGGAGGGATGCAATCTGAGTCCGAGCGTCCTATTCAACTTGGAAGTGCTCCGACGGTTGAAGTAGAGGCGATGCCTCCGAGTGCTCAATATGTCGCTTTAGGGCATTTGCACCGCCCTCAAGCGGTTAAAGGGACAACAGTACCGACTCGATACTCAGGCTCGCCATTAGCCTATAGCTTTTCCGAGACCGGGTATGCCAAATCCGTCGTTTTAATTGAGGGGTTTCCAGGACAACCTATCAGGACTCGGGAAATCTTTCTCAGATCAGGGTTTCCTTTAGTAAAATGGCAGGCCAAAGAGGGCTTGGCACAGGTACAGCGCTGGATTGATGAAGGAAAAGATCTTCAGGCTTGGATTGACTTAGAGGTTCATGTCACGAGTGCGCTTAATCCACAAGATATTCACGGTTTGCGCCGTCAACGCGAACGGCTCGTAAATATTCGTCCGGTTTTTCCCGAAACGGAACGGATTTCCTTAGAAGCCCGCTCTAAACTGCCCCTGGATGAGCTTTTTTGTAAGTTCTATCAGGATAAAACCGGTGGAGCAGAACCAGATCAGGAGTTGGTCAGCCTATTCTTGACGTTGATTGACCCGGATAAGAGAGAAAACGAGGAGAGTCATTATGACCGTCAAAATGATTCTGCCCTATTGGTGGAGACGGTTAACAGCAAGGAGGCGGAGACGGCGTGAAACCCATTCGCTTGAAAATTGCCGGATTAAATAGTTTTCGTGAGGTTCAGGTAATTGATTTCAGTAAACTGTGTGAAACAGGGGTCTTTGGGATTTTTGGATCTACGGGAAGCGGAAAATCCACAATTCTCGATGCTATTACGCTGGCGCTTTATGGGACGGTGGAGCGGGCAGCTAATAATACCCAAGGGATACTAAACCATGGTGAAGAAAAGCTTACTGTAGACTATACGTTTTCCTTAGCTTTGGGAACTCAAAGAGTCACTTATCGCGCGGAACGCGCTTATCGTCGTTCTGGAGATCGGACAGTCAAGGCCTCGACGTGCCGATTAGTTGAAATAAAGGAGGGTACCGAAGCGGTTCTGGCGTCGAAGGCAGATGAGATGACCAAAAAAGTGGAAGAAATGTTAGGTTTAACAGTCGACGATTTCACCCGAGCAGTTGTTCTTCCTCAAGGGAAATTCGCGGAGTTTTTGACGATAAAACCAAAAGATCGTCGTTTAATGTTAGAACGGTTGTTTTCTCTTGAAGCTTATGGACGTGATCTCACAGCTCGACTCTCTGAGCGGCTTGACAGCGCCCGATTTTATCTTAATGGTATCGAACAACGGCTGCAAGGACTGGGAGATGCTTCCGCGGAGCAAGTTAAAGCCGCCGAAGAAGAGTCTCAGATGGCAAGGACTGTATCAGAGCAAATTTTCAATGATTTAAACCATCTAAAGCAGCAGTTCGAACAGGCTAAGGGGCTGTGGGGCTTGCAAGAACAATTGCATCATATCCTTGAAAAGGAATCTCGACGACTCACTATCCAACCTGAAATGGATAAAATGGCTGAATGTCTCAGTTCCGCAGAGCGTGCAGAAACTCTCCGTCCTGTTTTGGCGGACTTGAATCTCTCAAAGGAACGACTGCAAGAAGCCCAATGGAAGGCTGAAGAAGCCAAAAGGAACCTCGAAGAAACAAGGTTAACAAAGGAACGTGCTGAGAAAGAATGGCTGGAAAGCAATCAGCAGCGCCTAGAAAAAGAACCGCGCTGTCTGCGCCAATTAGAGCAGTTGGAACAAGCGAAACGCATCGAGGATGATATCCAAATACGCAATCAGCGTTTAACAGATACACGGCGTCAGTACGGCGAAGTTGATCGAACACGTAAAGGATTAGAGCAAGCCCTTCTTGAGGCAATGGAGAAGAAAAAGAAGTTCGAAAAACGTTCACAAGAAACCAGAACAAAGTTGAGCCAAATAACGATTGATCCGGCCCAACGCACCCGAGTTAATTCTTCGGCACAAGCGTTAGAGGCATATGAAATAGTTTCTAAGCAGGTCGGTGATTTACAAAGAGACCTTGAGAAAAACTCTGCCGAAATAAAGTCCAGGGAAGCCCAAGAAACTCATTCCGCGCAAAAGGTTAAAGCAGCTCAAGAAACAGTAGACTGCCTGAAGGCAGCCCTTGCAGCCAGACAGCAAGATCCTCCTTTACGAGAGGACATTCTGAGCAAACAGGCCCAAGACCTTGAACGCTATCGGCATAGGATTACCAATATTGAACGGGCTGAACGAGAAGAGCTTGAGGAACGTGAGCGCCTGAAATCTATTTCCCAGGATTGCCAGATGTCACGAGATGATTTGAACCATAAGGAATATGAACAGAGCTTGTTAACGCAGGAAATTCAAAAGATCAGAGAGCTGGCTGAGTTCAAAAAGGTTAAGGTTAAAGAACTGGAGCAGAAAGATCTTGCCGGTTCACTCGTTATGACGCTGGTGGAAGGGGAACCATGTCCAGTATGCGGCTCCGCACATCACCCGCAGCCTGCTCAAAAATTTGACAATCTGCTTATTAAGCAGGTCAATGACGAATTCGAGCAAGCCATTAGCCAACTTCAAACCCTGGAAAAACAGGAAGCAGAGGGCGCAACAAGGCTTGCAGTAGCGCAGGCTCAGTTAGTTTCCAAACGGGAGTCAGAGCAAACCCAGTATAATCTTTTAGCCGGTAAACAAAAGACGGTTGATGAGTATCGCAGGGAGTTACCATTATCTCTCAGGGATCTGGAGCTTCAAGAATTGATCGAATCGTTGCAGAAGCAGGAGGAGGATTTACTGTTCCAGCGTCGGCAATTAAGCGACTGGAATCAAAAGCAAGAGGAGACTACACTTCACTTAGAGCGTGCTCAACGTATTCTTGTAGAAACCGAGGAAGGATGGCATAAACTTCAAGCTCAGATTGCCTCCATTAAGGGTGTGGGTTCAGAGATTCAAAATCGTCTCAGCCAACTTCAGCAGGAACAATTAAATCTCCAGATGCGTTTGGACGATTTGCGCGGAGATATCCCGCAGTCCGAAATTCGAAGGACGCAAAAACAGTTTGCCCTTTGGGACCAGACTGCTAGCGCCTTAAATCAAGAACTAGCAGAACTGGAAGAGGAAATGCGAATAACCGATGAAGATCAGCAGAGGCTTATGCAGGAAAAGACCTCTTGTGAGCTTGAACTTCAGAACCTTAAAACCGTGGGAAGCGAAGCGGCTCGTACTCTGGCGGAGCTTAAGGCTCAATGCGACAGCTTAACAGGAGGCAAGCCGGCACTGGAACAAATTGCGCTGAGCAAACAGGTCTTAGCTCGTGTTATCGGGACGGAGGAACATCTAAAGAAGGGATATGAACAGGCAAAAGAAGGATGGACCAAAGCGGAACAAACTCTAGCGGTATGCAGTAAGACCTTGGAGTTAGCCCAGGAGGGTATGGATTCCGTCCTCCGTAAATTAGATCAGGGTCTTAAACTATCAAAATTTCAGACCATAGAGGCGGCCCAAAGGGCACTTTGCGATCCTGTGGATCGACTAAGTATGGAGCAAAGGCTTTCGAGCTATCAACAGGAAGGCCTGCTTCTCCGACAAAAGAGAGAAGACATTGAAGAACAACTGCAAGGACGGACTCTCCGTCCGGAAGAATGGTTAGCCTGGCCAGTACGGTTGAATGAGAAAGAAAAAGAGCATACTGAAGCTGTAGAGAGGAGAGGCGCCACTCTACAAAGACTCGAAAAACTTAAAGAACAACACGAAGAATGGATGCACTTAGAACGTGAACGGCAAGCGTCAAGCCATCGCCTGGATTTGCTTAAGACCTTGCAAGCCGTTCTCAAAGGGAATAGTTTTGTCGAGTTCCTGGCTCAGGAACAATTGGTGAATGTCTCTCGCCATGCTTCAGAACGGCTGAAACAACTGACAAACCAGCGTTATGCCCTAGAGGTCGATAGTGAAGGCGGCTTTATTATGCGGGACGATGCTAATGGAGGCGTGCGTCGCCCTGTCAATAGCCTATCGGGCGGGGAAACCTTTCTCACATCTCTTGCTCTGGCGTTGGCCTTATCGACTCAAATCCAGCTGCGTGGGGAATCCCCGCTTGAATTTTTCTTCTTAGATGAAGGGTTTGGAACGCTGGATGCTAATCTCCTTGAGACTGTAATGAATACTTTGGAGAAACTTCATGTTCAAAATGTGACGATTGGAATTATTAGCCATGTTCCAGAGCTAAAGAGTCGCCTGGCACGCCGCTTGATTGTTACTCCGGCCCAAGCCGGCGGGGCCGGGAGCAGGGTTAATTTGGAAATGGCCTAGATTTGATTGGAAAATCAGCGGGCTCTTCTATAAATTTAAATATTGTGAAAATTTAGGCGAGAGTTTAATTTATCCAATATTTAATGCTTGACTATACAATTTAAAGAAGTCATACTATTCAAAGTAAGGGGTATCTGAAACACAGTTTCTAAGTTATACTGGGAAACTATGAATATGAGCTAGTGAGTTGGTTCTTTGAAAGCTTAATGTTAGGGAATCAATCGATGCACCCCCTTAAAGGGTGATGACAAAAAAATGGTCAAAGGGGGACCAACAGTGACAGAAAAATATGTGCAAACACTTGAACGTTCGCTGGATGTCCTGGAGGTTCTTGCTCATGCGGAAGAGCCCTTGGGAGTAACGGAGATCGGAAACCGGATTCAACTCCATAAAAGTACAGTTCATCGAATTTTACAGACCTTATGTTACCGTGGTTACGTTGAGAGGGCGAAAGAAAATGAACATTATCAATTAGGAATTAAAATTGTGGAACTAGGGATTCGGTTCTTTAATGATCTTGAAATCCGTAAAGTGGCAGCTCCTGTTCTCAATGATTTAGCGAAATTACTGAATGAAGTTGTTCACCTAGTGCTTCCTGATGACGGCGAAATCGTTTATATTGACAGAGCTGAGAGTTCCCATGTTGTGGGCATGCACTCTAAAGTAGGGCGGAGGGCTCCTATGCATTGTACCGCTGTGGGAAAAGCTGTTCTTTCGACACTGCCCGAGGAAGAAGTTCGGCACATCTTAGAAACTAAAGGGATGACCCGCTATACGCCAAATACGATTATTGATCCTGATGTGTTGTTAAAAGAACTTCGGAGTATTAAGGAAAACAAAATTTCCGTGGAAAAAGAAGAAAATGAAATCGGGATTATCTGTTTAGGAACTCCTGTCTTTGATTATTCTGGGCGGGCCATTGGCGCAATCAGTGTTTCCGGTCCTGCCAGCAGGATTCAGGAGAAAGGCATCGAGAGGATTGGACAGGAAATGAAACGGGCTGGCGAAGAGGTTTCCGCAAAATTGGGATTTAACTATTTCCAAAAATTATGACCAACTTTTCTGACTTGATGTTTAAATTAATTTTTCAGAAATTTGTACTTGACGATTTAGTAGCTCAGGTGGATAATAGAGTCAGAAAATAGTGAAACATGGTTTCACTTGTAAAAACGGTTTGCCGAGTCTCATGGGTGGTTTCTAAAATTTGACTGCTGGTACTATGAGAGGCTTGGCAAAGCATATACTGATTAGTGAAACGGAGTTTCACCCACAGAAACATGTTTGCCAAGCCTTAGTGGAGTCTTAGAATCCGAGAAATGGTGCCGAGAAAGTTTTAAGTCCATCTGGTGGTCTGACAATCTGGCAGTGAAGGGGGAAATATAAGTGGGGGTTTTGACAGAAGTATATGAAATGTTAAACACATGTAACAAGTGTGGTGGTTGCCATACAGCCTGTAAAACCTATAAATTGACTGGGCAAGAAACAATGGTTGCACGTGGAAGAATCCAGCTCATCAAAGCTGTCGCCGATGGAAAATTAGAACCTAATCAAGAGTATGAAGATGCTATCATGAGCTGTCTGTTGTGTGGAGAATGTGCAGTCGCTTGCGCAAACGGGGTACATGGTAATGAGCTCGTCATGGCAGCGCGTCGAGATCTAAAACTAAGAAAAGGAATCAAGCCATTTGCAAAGTCTTTTGCTTTAAAAACTTTAGCTAGTCCGAAGAGGTTGGGTATGGGATTCAGTCTTTTCGGAGGAATGGGCAAAAGCGTTCTCAATAAAATTGATGGTATGGATTATTTTCGCGGTATTGATATTCGAAATTTCCCTACTGCAAAAAAACCATTTTTGGAGCAGGTCCCGGAGAGGATTACGGTGCAACGTCCGAAGCATAAAGTCGGATTTTATGTGGGCTGTTTTCTCAATTACTCCTTAGACCAAACCGCTCATTCTGTTGTTAAAGTGTTAACAAAAAATGACTGTGAAGTTATTATTCCAAAAGATCAAGTGTGCTGCGGTCTTCCTCAATATTGCTATGGTGACTTCGAAACAGCAAAAAGAAACGCCCGCAAAACGATTGATACCTTTTTAGATAAGTATAAAGATGCTGAGGTTGTTCTCACTGCATGCGCGTCCTGTGCTTCGATGCTTAGACATGACTATCCAACGCTCTTTGCCGATGAGCCGTCATATCTTCCAAAAGTTAAATTGTTTTCCGAGAAAGTGGTAGAGTTTTCGGAATATATGTCAAAAATTGGTGTCGACGAGAGCAAACTTCATAATTTAAGTCCTCTAAAAGTCACCTATCATGATCCTTGCCATATGATTCGGGGTCTTAAGGTAACAAAGCAGCCCCGGCAATTGTTGCAAATGATTCCTCGGGTTGAATATAAGGAAATGTTTGAAGCCGGTCGTTGCTGCGGGGCAGCCGGTTTAATACAAGCCTTCTATCATGAGGTATCAACAGATATCACAGGTCAGAAGGTACAAAACATCAAGGATACCAATGCAGATTTGGTAGCTACAAGTTGCCCAGCTTGCATGTTGAGACTTCAAGGCGGCATAAACAAAGCCGGTCAAAAACAAAAAGTTATGCATGTTGCCGATTTAATGGCCAACGCTTACAAAGACTAATTAACCGTAAGAATTACATTAACTTTGTATAGGGCCAGACCATTACAACTCATCATGGTCTGGCCGGGAATTGAAAAAATTTCCCTTTGCGGAACATGCTGACCGCAAGTTCTAGTAAATGAGTGGAAGGGCGGGTAGTCATGAGTAACGTCAATATCAGTAAGTTAAAGGGGATTGTCGGTGATGCCAATGTCATCGATTCCCCTTCCGAAATGGCTAAATATCTAAAAGGTCAAGGTAAGCCTGCAGTCGTCGTCTTACCTCAGAGTACTTCTGAAGTTTCGAGTATCGTTAAACTGGCAAATGAGCAGAATGTGAAAATAGCGGTAGGCGGAGCAGTCGCCGATACTCAGGGGATTGCGGGTGGGATCGCGATGATCATGTCACGGATGAACCAGATTTTAGAGATGGATCATCTGAATCTGGTGGCGGTTGTCGAGCCCGGACTTCTTCATAAAGAATTTCTTCTCAAAGTTGCGGAAGCCGGATTAAACTTTCCTCCGGAACCCTATGAAGTCGAAACCAGTTCGGTTGGCGGCTGCTTTGCGATTGGAGATTCCGATTCTAAATCCTTTGAATATGGTCCTACCCGGGGTTTCCTTTTGGGATTTGAAATGGTTCTCCCGACAGGGGAAATCCTGGAGATCGGAAATAAATGTATTAAGAATGTATCCGGTTTAGATTTCATCCACTTCGCTGTCGGAAGCCAAGGAACCTTTGGGATTTTCACCAAACTTCTGGTGAAGCTCTTACCTGTACCGGAAGCTAAAAAGGCAGTGATCGGAACCTTCGCATCTATGCATAAGGCTAATGCAACGTTCAATACTTTGATTAAGCGGAACGTGCATCCGACTCGGATGAATCTCCTCAATGCATCCCTTGCGAACAATGCCAAGCCAGGAACGGAAGGTCAACTTGTGATCATTGATTTGCAGGGATTTGAAAAGTCGGGTAAAAATATCGCTAATGAAATTGCTGCAGTTCTCACTTTAGGTGGAGGTACTGATGTAAAGATCATTGAGGATGAGGCTGAGTATGATCAAGTCATCAATGGTTGGCTTAAAGTCCGCGCCGGTCTTAATGCAAAACCGGATCGAACTCTGGAGTTTACGGTTGGACCAATGAAGATGCCTCAAGCCTTGACTCAGCTCGAAGCGCTCACAGGAGATCTGGGGGTTTATCCTGGCGTACTTGTCGAAGGGCTTCTCGGATATGTTTGTTTGGCTTTGCCTGAGGGAACCGATAAACTTGCTCTAGCCAGGAAAGTGAATAAATTGGCAATGTCCCTGGGTGGGAATATGAAGGGCCTCTTGGGTCATAAGCTCAAAGCTGAAGTTTACAATGATGCAGAAACGTGGCAGCAAACCACAGGCTTGCTCAGTGAACTGCGTCATCAATTTGACCCCAAAGGGATTCTCAATCCTGGGGTAAGTCTAGAGGCTTAAGAAGAAGGAGGTCTGAATATGTTAAGCCAAACGGTTGTTAATCGGTTGAAGGAAATAGTTGGGGAAAAAAACGTGGTTACAGACAAAGTCGGCCTGTTGACCTATGGCTATGACGGCACGTTATTATCTGGTGAAGCGTTAGGAGTCGTTTCTCCGCAAACAACGGAACAAGTCGTTGAAATCGTCAAATTGATGAACGAGCATAATATTAAACTTGTACCTCGGGGTGCCGGCACGAATGAAAGTGGTGGAACCATTCCTTCTCAAGAATCTGTGGTGATTAGCTTTACCAAAATGACTAAAATACATGAAATAGATACTGAAAACTTTGTGGCAGTCGTTGAGCCCGGAGTGATCAATTTTGATCTTCAAGTTGAACTCGAAAAGAAAAACTTTTATTTTCCTCCCGATCCGTCCTCCTATAAAGCCTCAACAATCGGAGGGAATGTAGGTGAATGCTCCGGGGGACCGAAATGTTTTAAATATGGGGTTACGCGAGATTATATTTTGGGTGTAGAAGTCGTTCTCCCGAATGGCAAGGTCATCCAAACAGGAGGGCGTAATTTCCAAAGTGAGCCGGGTTACGATTTGACTCGAATCATAGTTGGCGCGGAAGGAACTCTGGGATTGGTCACCAAAGTTTTCGTTCGTATCATACCGATACCTAGAGCCAAGAAAACAATGCTGGCTATTTACGACAAAGTTGAAGATGCTTCTCAGACGGTTGCCGATATCGTTGCTGCCGGGATTATTCCGACAACTCTGGAATTAATGGATAATTTGCTGATCAATACGACGGAAGATTTTAGCCATGCCGGGCTTCCCCGTGATGCTGGAGCTGTTCTCATTATTGAGGTTGACGGATATCCGGAAGATATGGACGGGCAAGTCAAGACGATTGGTGAAATAGCCAATAAAATAGCTAAAGAATTTAAAGTCGCTCAAACGGCAAGTGAAGTGGATCAAATTTGGACTTCAAGGCGCTGT
This sequence comes from Desulfosporosinus paludis, assembly GCF_045689965.1. Lineage (NCBI taxonomy): Bacteria > Bacillati > Bacillota > Clostridia > Eubacteriales > Desulfitobacteriaceae > Desulfosporosinus > Desulfosporosinus paludis. The sequence continues at coordinate 2,802,907 of NZ_CP144211.1, read as the reverse complement.
GCTTTCGGATCGGTTGCTCGCGTTAGACCATCCTATGGTGTTAATGATATTACAGTTCCGAGGAGTAATTTCCCGAAAGCCATTGCGGGAGTCCTTAAAGTAGCAAAAGATTTTGGTGTGACGATCGGAGTTGTGGCCCATGCAGGTGACGGAAATCTTCATCCTCTGATTCTTTTCGATCAACGGGATAAAGAGGAAACTGAAACCGTCCATGCTGCCGAACAGGCGCTCTGCATGATGGCTCTTGATCTTAAGGGTACCATAAGTGGTGAGCATGGAATCGGGCTCGTCAAGAAGAAGTATCTGGATAAAGAGTTTACACCCGCTGCTATGGATGCTTTTAGAAAAATTAAGAGAAGCTTTGATCCGAGCAATCGCTTTAACCCAGGGAAGGTCATCGACCTGTAATCACTTCCAAGACACTCGCTTCCATAAAGATTTCAATCCGCTTTAACCCCGGAAAGATTATAAACCTATAACAGTCTAAAAATTCGCCTCAATAAGTCGTCTAAAGATGGCTTGGGAAAATCATCCTAAAGGATAATTTATAGCACTGTGGTTATGATAGATTGTGAGAATAGCAGGCAGTTGGTGAAATAATTCTAACGCCTGCTTTCTTATAATGAGTTAATAAGTTGGGAGGCTGTTTCGTGGAAGAAAGAGTTTTTTCGTTGGAAAAATTGGCTCGGTTTGATGCGAACGTTCCTCAGAAAGTGATGGTTTACCAATCGGATAAAACCTTAGGTGCAATGTGGTGTCTGGAACCCGGTCAAGAAGTATTTCTTCATCAACATCCTAATGCGGATGATGTTTGGATATGCCTTGAAGGAGAGTCCGGACTTTATTTTGCTGGGGATGGTCAAGAGGTTGATATTAAAAAGGGTATGGCAATTTTAGCGAAGGCTGGGCAAACTCATGGTATGCGTAATACCGGCACAAATCGCTTTGTGTTTATTGGCATTGCCGGTCCTACACCGGTGGAAACCATTAAATTATGAAAATAAAACAGTGTTTTAATCCATAAATTTATTTTATCGTAAGCCCCATAAAGACTCTCAATTAAAGTGTTGACTAATCTGAAAATACGTAAGATAATGGTGTAGGGGATAATGAAACCGTGTTTTGAATAATGAAACAAACCCTCTTGGAAACTTGTTATTAGCATTAAGGATTTTAGTAAGCCCTAACGCCAGTGGTATAACAGTGTAGGAGGGAGGGAATTTCTCTTCATTGTAATTTAGTAGCTATTCCAGGTTCGAACCCAAGTAGTTACAGAAAATTTCATTATGGAAGTGATAACGAATGGCAAAATTTCTCGAATATCAAGGAAAAGAATGGCTCAGGAAAGCTGGAATGCCGGTACCCCTAGGAAGAGTAGCAGCTAATCCTGAGGAAGCACGCCAGATTGCTGAGGAAATCGGCAAGCCTGTAGCTGTAAAAGGTCAGCTCCAAGCTGGAGGACGTGGTAAAGCTGGAATCGTTAAATTAGTCAATACGCCGGATGAGGCAGCTGCGGCTGCTGCGGAAATTCTCGCAAAAACAATAAAAGGTATGCCAATTCATCAAGTCCTCGTTGAAGAAAAATTGGATATTAAAAAAGAGTTTTATTGTTCGTTCGTGGTAAATGGAGCCCGAGAGGCGCGTTCTCCTATGCTGATGTTTAGTACAGAAGGCGGCATGGACATTGAAAGCGTACCGGAAGAATTACTTTTGAAAATAAATATTGACCCAATTAACGGTTTGCAGCCTTATGACGCTGTTGATCTTTGTGCTCGGGCTGGAATTCCGGCACAAGACCTAAGCAAGTTTGCAAGCTTCTTCACGAAACTTTCTCAGACGTATAAGAAATATGACTGTCAAACGTTAGAGATCAATCCGTTCGTTATGACCGGTGAGGGGAACTTAGTTTGCGCCGACTGCAAGATGGAGATTGATAATAGTTCCGTGGGGCGTCATCCGGAATTCGGCATTGCTATTGCTCGTGACTTACCGGGTGCACCGACAGAACTAGACCTTATCGGTTGGAGCATCGAGGAGACAGATGCTCGAGGAACAGGCTTCCTGATGAACATGGGCTATGATGAAGTGAGCCCCGGTTATATCGGCTACCATCCGATCGGTGGCGGTTCCGCAATGATGGGCTTGGATGCCTTAAACCAAGTTGGCTTAAAGCCTGCTAACTATGCAGATACCAGCGGTAATCCAGTTGGTTCGAAAATTTATCGAGTCGCAAAATGTGTCCTTTCCCAGCCGAATATTGACGGATACGTGCTCGGTGGATTCATGATGGCCAATCAAGAACAGTGGCATCATGCTCATGCAATCGTTAAGGCTCTTAGAGAAATCCTTCCTACTCAAAAGCCAGGTTTGCCTTGTGTCTTACTGCTCTGTGGCAACAGGGAAGATGAATCTCTCGAAATCCTCAAAAAAGGACTTGCTGATTTGATGACACCAGACGGTCCTGGCAGGAGAATCGAGATTTATGGTAAAGAGCACGTAACAGATACCAAGTTTATCGGCCAAAGACTCTTGGCTCTCAGTAAAGAATATCGAGCTGAGAAAGAAGCTCAAGGAAAGTAGGGGAAAACCAGTGCTGGAATTCGCAGAAAAAAGTCTTAAGGTAATCATCGATACCAGCAAGTGTGATACATGCGAAACTAAAGCATGTGCTGACGCGTGCAAAAAGTATGCCAGAGGGTTGCTCGGCATTAATGATCAAGGTAAAGCATCCGTTGAACACCGCACTACAGAAGAGTGCTTGCGTCTTGGTACAGAGTGCTTGGCTTGTGAGTTTGCCTGTAAAACCTTGGGTAATAATGCCATTACGATTGAAATTCCTATTAAAGGTTTGGATGAGTACCTTAAGAAACGTCAATAACGTCATGAACTTTGTAAAGTAGGTTTGGATATAGGGTATAAACCTAGCAAATTGTTAAATGAGGGATTTATAATGGGCATTTTGATCAATAAACAAACCAAAGTAATTGTTCAAGGGATTACGGGTCGAGAAGGGTCTGTCCGAACAAAGTATATGAAAGAATATGGTACCAATGTCATTGGCGGAACGAGTCCGGGAAAAGCCGGAGAACAAGTTCATGAAATACCCGTATTCAATACCGTTAAAGAGATTGTTCGTGAACAAGGCGAGATCGATTTCAGCGTTATTTTTGTTCCAGGCCGTGCCCTGAAGACCGCAGTGTTCGAGGCGGCCGATGCTGGTGTCAAAAATATTATCCCTTGTGTTGAAGGTACCCCTATTCACGACATTATGGAAATGATAGCTTATGCCGAATCCAAAGGTTCTAGACTTCTTGGACCAGGATCGATTGGAATTATCACTCCAGGAGAAGCCGTTGTCGGTTGGCTCGGCGGAAATAAGGAGTGGGCCAATAAATTCTTTATAAAAGGGAACATTGGTGTTTTCTCCCGCAGCGGCGGACAGTCTGGAACTATTCCTTGGCTGTTAAGAGAAGGTGGATTTGGAGTTAGTACCGTAATCCACACGGGAACAGAACCCGTTCTCGGGACTTCGATGGCTGATTTGCTTCCGTTGTTTGAAGCAGATCCGGAAACGGCCGGTGTGGCAGTTTATGCAGAAATCGGCGGATCTCAAGAAGAAGAGTGCGCTGAAGTCATTGCAGCAGGCGGATTTACCAAGCCTTTTGTCGTATACGTAGCTGGTGCTTGGGCTCCGGCTGGTCAGAGATTCTCTCATGCTTCCAACATCGTGGAACGAGGCCGTGGATCGGCGCAGAGCAAAATGGAAGCTATTACAAAAGCAGGCGGATTTGTCGCCGAAACGCCAACGGATATTCCCATTATCTTAAGAGAAAAAGTCAAAGCTTAATTAGTTTGTCTTTCCTAGAGTAGGATCTAGGGATCAACTTAATAAAAAATATTTAGGGGGTAAACATCATGGCAATTATGAGATCTGTTATGTATATTCCTGGTAACAATCCAAAAATGGTAGCGAAAGCTCCTGAGTTTCCTGCCGATATTATTACTCTGGACCTCGAAGACTCTGTCCCACCAGCTGAGAAAGAAGCTGCACGTAAAATAGTTGCTGAAAACCTCAAATATGCTGGCACAAACGGTGCACAAGTTTTTGTACGTATCAACAACTGGGAAACTGAATTGACCAATGACGACTTAGAAGCAATTGTATACGAAGGTCTCCACGGTGTCACCTTAGCAAAAACAGGCTGCGCTGCAGACGTGCAACGCCTCGATTGGAAACTGGAAGAACTCGAGCGTCGTCGTGGCTTAGAAGTAGGGAGCGTTAAGATTTCCATGCTTCTGGAAACTGCTAAAGGGATCATCAATGCTGCTGAGTGCTGCTTAGCCAGCAAACGTAATGTCAACGCTATCTTCGGTGCCGTAGACTATTGCCGTGATATGCGCGTGAAATTGACCAACGAAGGCGTTGAACAACAATATGGTCGTGCACATGTGGCTGTTGCCTGCCGTGCCGCCAGAATCATCGCTATTGATGCTCCATTCGTTGATTTCAAAAATATCGAAGCTTTCGAGAAAAACGTTGCCGAAGGCCGTCAAATGGGTTATGAAGGCCGTATGATTATCCATCCAGGACAAATCGAGCCTTCCAACCGTATGTATGCTCCAGATCCAGCCGATGTGGAATGGGCAGCCGGCGTTGTAAAAGTCTTTGAAGAAGAAGGCATTGCCAAAGGCAAAGCTTCCGTTTCTTACAATGGTAAAATGGTAGACACCCCAGTTTACCTTAATGCTCAAGATATTTTAGCAGCACAAGCTGAGATCGACGCCAAAAACGCCTAATGTAAGTGAAGCCTGGTCACTTCTTTAAGTGGCCAGGCTTTCTGATTCTTAGTCACTTTAAATCAAACGCAGGATGAGAAAGGATCGGTGTAGTTATGGGCCTTCGTGAAGATGCTCTTAATCTCCATAAAAACAACAAAGGCAAGATTGCCGTCGTAAGTAAAGTTCCTGTTCGCAATGGTGATGATCTTAGCCTTGCTTATTCTCCTGGAGTAGCAGAACCTTGCTTGGAGATTGCTAAAGACCCAGCTTTGGTCAATGTTTATACAAACCGTGAAAATTTAACGGCTGTCGTATCTACTGGGTCTGCGGTTTTAGGCCTTGGCAATATCGGTGCTCGTGCTGCCATGCCGGTTATGGAGGGAAAAGGAATTCTCTTCAAGACTTTCGGGAATGTAGATGCTTTCCCCATTTGCTTAGACACCAAAGACAGTGACAAAGTCGTTGAAGCTGTTAAGCTAATGGAACCTACGTTTGGTTCCATTAACCTGGAAGACATCAAAGCTCCTGAGTGTTTCTATATTGAAGAGAAACTCAAAGAGATTTATGATGGACCGATTTTCCATGATGACCAACATGGAACTGCCGTTGTCACCATGGCCGGATTGGTAAATGCTCTGAAAGTAGTTAAGAAAGAACTTAAAGATGTTAAGATTGTCGTTAATGGTGCCGGTGCCGCCGGAATGGCCATTACGAAACTCTTAATGAGCATGGGCCTTCAAAACGTAATCATGCTCGATACCAAGGGTACGATCTATGAAGGTCGACCTGAAGGCATGAATAAATACAAAGATGAAATCGCCCTGAAAACGAACCGTGACTTTGTGAAGGGTAATTTAGCAGATGCCTTAAAAGGCGCTGACGTCTTTGTCGGAGTTTCCGGTGCAAACCTCGTGACCAAAGAAATGGTTAAATCCATGGCTCCAAATCCAATCGTTTTTGCTCAAGCAAATCCGGTTCCAGAAATCTGGCCTGCCGATGCTAAAGAAGCTGGGGCTGCTGTTGTTGGTACAGGTCGTTCTGACTACCCGAACCAAGTCAATAATGTCTTAGCCTTCCCAGGAATTTTCCGCGGTGCCATTGATGCTGGAGCAAAAGCCATCAACGAAGAAATGAAAGTTGCAGCAGCTTACGCTATTGCTGGTATCGTAACAAGTGAAGAACTCAATGCAGAATATGTAATACCTAAAGCCTTTGACTTACGTGTTGGACCCGCTGTCGCTGCGGCAGTTGCTAAAGCAGCGATGGATACCGGAGTTGCTACTCACAACGTTGACCCCGAGGAAGTTGCCGCTAACCTTCGTAAGTATTACGAGAGTAAATAATTAGTCTGTTTTGACGGCATCGTCTCGAATAATGTGTTGACCTGCAGTTGAAGAAAAGAATTGACGGGATGCTTACTGGCCAGTAAGTATCCCGTTTCGTGTGCGCCACGCATGACGATTAACTAGACGGTGAAAGTCCGATATGGGGGTATGTAGCGACCAACCATTAGCTTAAGGCAAGGGTGTCCATCGTGAGGTGGAATCTGAAGGAAGCCGGCGGCAAAATTCTGACCCGAGGAACACGAACAGCATCAGGCGCAAAACGTGGGGTAAGACTGCACGACAAGTTAAAGCCCAAAAGCTACACAGACACGCCAGCGTAAATGTTGCGGGTACATGGAATGAAAGTGAATCGTCTTACCGTGGGAGGCCTCACGGACGGGTGGAAACAGAGTAAGAAACCCGGTTGAAACAAGATTTATCGTGAGGAGTCAGCAGAAGCCATAGTACAGAGGTGATCTAGACACCGACGGAAGGGCTGAACCAAAGGAGGTGTGGGTCAATGAAAGTTACTGAAAGTGGTAATTTAAAACACAGACAACTTCGAATTGAAGACTATCTGCAAAGGGTATCTGCGGAACAGAAAGAGTATGCAGAAGTGTGCGAGCTACCTAAGATGACTGAAACCGACAACACCAACACAAATGAGCAGACGAATGGGTTGCTTGAGCAAATCCTTAGCACTGAAAATCTAAACCAGGCCTATAGGCAGGTTAAAAGAAACAAGGGCGCAGGTGGAATTGATGGTATGCAGGTAGATGAACTTCTACCCTTCTTGAAAGAACACAAGGATGAACTATTGCAATCTCTCCGGGATGGTAAATACCGTCCAAAACCCGTACGGAGGGTAGAAATACCCAAAGAGAACGGAAAGACCAGAAAACTAGGAATACCCACCGTCTTAGACAGGTTAATTCAACAAGCGATAACTCAAGTTCTAAGTCCCATCTTTGAGAAACAGTTTTCAGACAATAGTTTTGGATTTCGACCGAATCGTAGTGCCCATGGGGCATTAAGAAGATGCCAAACCTATATAACAGTAGGTTACAAATATGTAGTTGATATGGATTTGGCCCAATATTTCGATACGGTAAACCAAAGTAAGCTTATCCAAATTTTGTCGGAGACGATAAGAGATGGCCGGGTCGTATCGCTGATTCACAAATTCCTGAAAGCAGGAGTTATGACCAATGGAATGTTTGAAGAAAGTCCAGAAGGTGTACCACAAGGAGGCCCCCTGAGCCCATTACTTGGCAACATAATGCTTAACGAATGTGACCACGAACTGGGAAAGCGGAAACACCACTTTGTACGTTATGCAGACGATATGATGATCTTCTGCAAAAGTAAAAAGGCGGCAAAACGAACACTTGATCACATTCTCCCTTATATCGAAGGGAAACTATTTCTGAAGGTAAATAGGGAGAAAACGAAGGTCGCTCATGTAAACTATGTCAAGTTTTTGGGATATAGCTTTTACATTTACAGGGGAGAAGGGCGCCTGAGAATCCACCCAAAAAGCATCCAGAAGCTTAAGGATAAAATCCGAGGAGTTACTGGGCGTAGCAATGGGATGGGAATCGAAGAGCGCAGAACTAAACTCAATCAAGTAGTACGAGGCTGGACGAATTACTTCAAACCTGCCGATGCAAAGAACCTACTCAAGGACCTGGATGAATGGACGAGAAGTCGCATACGAATGGCAACTTGGAAGCGATGGAAGAAAACCCGAACAAGGTTTGAGAACCTGAAGAAAGCGGGCATTACCAAGGAACAAGCATGGATGTGGGCAAACACAAGAAAAGGCTATTGGCGCGTTGCCCATAGCCCTATTCTGACAAAAGCTCTATCCAATGAGCGTTTCAGACGAATCGGATACCTTAGTTTTAGTGAATGTTATTCTGCGAAATAATGTATAAACTTTGGAAGCGCCGTATACCGAACGGTACGTACGGTGCTGTGGGAGGTCGGCTGATCAATTAATGATCAGCCTCCTACCCGATTTATACTAACCAGAAAGTATAAACTTGCGTTATATACTTTCTAAGCATAAGAGCAACTAGGCGGCCGCCTTCGCCAGAGGTTAACAAGTGCGAAGACAGTGTCTTCGGGCGCCAGCCAAGTTTTCTTTATGGATACCAGAATAATTTTCTGCAGAGACTTTAATAAAGAGTAACTAGGAAGGCCATTCAGTGAGGTCCGGCTAAAAGAGCAGGCCATGGAATAGGTAAGGCACTATATTGACCTGAAATGGAGTAACTGATAAGATGATGAGAAATTTAAGTTATTAAGGAGGAACCTAGTATGTTTACATCGATCGCTGCATTTCTAGAAACATGGGGAAAAGAAGCGGGATCAACGCTGCGAGTTCTTAATGCCTTAACCGACGATTCCCTGAGTCAAAGGGTCTCAGAGGAGGATCGTACCCTAGGCCGAATAGCTTGGCACTTAGCAATAACGATTCCAGAGATGATGTCCAGAACCGGGTTAGTGTTTGAGGGGTATCGAGACGATGAGCCCGCCCCGAATTCGGCCCAAAATATCGCAGATTATTACAAAGAAGTAAGTAAGATCATGGTTGCGGGAATTCGTGCTCAGTGGCAGGATCAGACTCTTTTGGAAGAGCGGGATATGTATGGAGAACAATGGGCAATCGGTTCAACTCTGAGCGCTTTGGTCGATCATCAGATTCATCACCGCGGGCAAATGACGGTACTAATGAGACAAGCAGGCCTGAAAGTGCCGGGCGTTTATGGTCCGGCTCGAGAGGATTGGAGTCAATTTGGCATGGAGGCTCCTTCGATTTAATGAGTACTCAGAGTCAGAAGCTTGTGCAGCAGGCAGCTCTCATAGTTTAAGACGGATGATGTTTAGGGCGGAAGCTAATAGGTATGAATAGGGGTAATAAGAATGCAGGCACTTCACGACGAGGGAAAAAGAGAAAGTGGTAAGGACAGGTTAAGGGGTAAACTGACGACCTTTGAGATTACGGAACCGGCTGAATTGATGAACTTTCTTCTTACCTATCTCCCGACAAAAAGTCGAAACGAGATTAAATCGTTGTTAGTCCATCGTCAAGTCTCCGTCGATAATCAAGTGGTTACGCAGTATAATTATCCTCTGTCCAGCGGGCAAACAGTCGTTGTCAATTGGGGTAAGGTTCCGTTGGAAACAAAACTCCAAGGACTCAAAATTTTGTATGAAGACTCCGACATTATTGTCATCGATAAAATGGCCGGTCTGCTTTCCATTGCAACAACTGGCGAAAAAGAGCCGACTGCTTATAACATCCTCAGTGATTATGTCAAGCGGAGTAATCCTAAGAACAAAATCTTCGTTTTACATAGATTAGATAGGGAAACTTCTGGAATTATGATGTTCGCCAAGAACGAGAACGTCCAGGAGCTTTTACAAAGCTCTTGGAAAAAAGCGGTCTTAGAACGAACTTACGTTGTAGTGGTCGAGGGCCCCCTAAATCAAGAACAAGGAACGATCATTTCATGGCTGACTGAAAGCAAATCCTATAAGATGTACTCCAGTCGAACACCAAATGGTGGTCAAAAAGCGGTGACTCATTACCAGTTACTTAAAAAGAATAAAAATTACTCTCTTCTAGAAGTGAAGCTGGAAACTGGTCGGAAGAATCAAATTCGTGTTCACATGCAGGATATTGGTCACAGTGTCATAGGAGATAAACAATATGGTGCAACTAAGCGCTCAATTGGGCGGCTAGGTCTGCATGCGCAAGTTCTGGCTTTTCGGCACCCAATAACAGGTGAAGAGGTCCGCTATGAGACGGACATTCCGAAAGATTTCCTCGGCTTATTCAACTAAACTAAACTCGGGGATGAAACAAATGATGGTTTAGACAAGGGAGTTAAGGAAAAATGACGAGTAGACTGGACTTTGAAAAGCAGACAGCAAGAACAATGCTCAGACTATATTGTAAGGATCATCACCGGACATGTGAGGGGTTATGTCAGGAATGTCAGGAGTTAGAGGATTATGCTCTGGCACGGCTGGACCACTGTAAATTTGGAGATCAAAAACCGACCTGCGGCCTATGCCCAGTGCATTGTTATAAACTCGACATGCGTCAACGGATGATAGAGGTCATGCGCTATGCAGGTCCCAAAATGATGTTCTCTCATCCGGTAATGGCTCTCAGACATTTAATCGACGGTATTAAATCCCGCTAGCAGTGAATAAGACGTGATGCTAAAAAAGCATTCCCCGTAAATGCGAGGAATGCTTTTTTTCGTAGCAGGTCGTGGAAATTTAACCTGATTAAGGCTTAAAAAATCTGATACAACGTTGATAACAGACCTAAAAGTTCTGCCTTCGGATTCAAAGCAAGACCTTGGGCACAGGAGTGGGAGGCTTCGAGAGCATTGAGCGTCAAGGAGGGTAAAGCGAGACTCTGGCATTCTTCCAAAGTAAAGAAGCCAAGATCGCTGACTTCCTCGACTTGTCCTTGAAGGGTTCCCCGATATAGTCCATGAGAAAAATGATATAGATGTCATGTTTCTCCCCAGGGCGGTCACGAAGAGCGATAAGCGAAAGAGGTCTGGTTTGGATGCCTGTTTCCTCGAGGATTTCGCGAGTGATGGCATCTCCGATAGGTTCGTCTTGATTAACATACCCGCCTGGGATCGTCCACATTCCTTTGCCGGGATTATGTCGGCGCTGAACTAAGAGGACCTTGTCTTCTCGCCAAAGAACTCCGCCTACACCGAGAGAGTAATCCCCCCAATGGATAAATGAACATTCCGTGCATATACTTCTTGGTTGGTTGTCAATGATCGATTTCTGAAGGGTTTTGCCGCAGACCGGGCAATAGTTGTAGGGCGTTGAATTGTAAGTCATAAATTATACTATCCTTTCATTGATACTGGGCAATCCAATTAAGTTGAAGAGAATGGCTCGTTTTCCGATGGAAAATGCAAGTGTAGAATACACCTGCCATAGATAAAGAACATAATTAAGGAGGCAGCCATAAACGTTAGGGCAAGAACCCAAACGCTTGATCCTCCACCGTAGTCGTAAATGATACCGCCGAGCAAGGGGCCTACCATTCGCCCTCCTGAAGAGGAGCCGCCTACGATTCCCTGATAAGCGCCTGTTTTCCCGGGCGGAGCCAGCTGAGCCGACGCTGCAGGAACGGCAGGTAAAACTAACATTTCACCAAGGGTTAGTATAAGCATAGCGATAATATAGGATACATACGGAAATTTCCCCATAATAATGATAAAACCAATGGATAAGAGAATGGAAGCTAAGTAAAACTGACGTTGAAATGATTGGGCCCAAGTTCTAATCACCCAGTTGATAAGGGGTTGCAGCGTCACGATAAAAACCCCGTTGAGTGTCCAGAGCACACTGTAGGAGAAGAGAGAAAATCCCAACTGGCTCATGACAACGGGCAAGATTGCCACGAGCTGGATATAAGCGCCCCAGACGAATAAAATGCCGCCCCCTAAGGCAAGCAGCACCTTAAAGCCGCTGTCCTTGGTCAAATGTCCAGTGTGCTGTTTCGAAGGAATAGTATGAATGGGGGTTTTGTGTTCGGAAATGCCAATTGACACTAACAGAAAATAAATCATAAAGGCTGCTGCATTCAGCGAGAAGGTGAGACGAAACGAAACTTGAGCAATCATTCCCCCAATAGCTGTACCGATGGCGACTCCTGCGTTATTTGAAACATAAAGAAGGTTGAACCCCCGCCTGCCGCCTTCAGGCCAGACGGTATGAAGGAGTGCGTTCAGAGGAACGAAGATAAACGCTTGCGCTAAACCAAACAGGATAAACCCTGGCGCATAAACTCCCCAGACAGGAAAAAGACCAATGGACCCAACCGTCAAAATTGCACCGACAAGGCCGACCATCATCACTCGCTTGGCCCCAAAACGATCTGCCATAAAGCCGCTTAGGAATTGTCCCAGCAAAGAGGCAGCGGACTGAAGGGCTAGCAGAGTTCCAGCTTCCGTTAAAGTGCGGCCCAAGACATTATGCATAAAGAGACTATTTAGCGGCCACATCAGGGAATTTCCGATGGACTGAATGAATCCGCCAATAATCAAGATAATGACAGCACGGGGAATACCCGGGAGCTTGAATTCCAAACTAAAAACCACCTTTTATCGATCTCAGAAGTAAATACTTCGACATACGTATAATAAAACCCTTTACGCAGTAATTTTAGGCAGATCTTGGTGAAGGGCGCTGGATTGCCAGTATCATCTCGCCGTCTAAAGGCTATACTTATAAAAATAAGTTTAGCTAAAGGAGAGGTAAAGCATGAATTTCCAGGAAACAGAAAGTTTTAAAAACCTAAGTAATGCCTTTGCTGGGGAATCTCAAGCCCGAAACCGCTATACGTTCTTTGCGAATGTTGCCAAGAAAGAGGGATACCATCGGATTCAAGCCGTTTTTGAAGAAACAGCAGCCAATGAAAAGGAACATGCTCAAGTTTTTTATAAGCTATTACTGGCACATACTCAGGGTAAAACGGACTTGATCCATGTAGATGCTGATTATCCTTTGGTTAACAAGGATACTTTCGCGAACCTTAAGGCCTCAGCAGCGGGAGAGCGGGAAGAATGGGAGGTACTCTATTCAAAATTTGGAGACGTTGCCGAAAAAGAGGGATTCCCTGATATCGCCAAGGCTTTTCGAACCATCGCTAGTGTAGAGGAACATCATATGAAGCGCTTTGAAAGCTATGCTGCCGGGATTCAAAATGGGACGATTTTCAAAAAAGATGCCCCCACGGTCTGGAAATGTACCAACTGTGGTTATATTCACGAGGGTCCGGAAGCACCGGGAATCTGTCCTGCTTGTGCACATCCACAAGGTTATTTTGAAGAGCTGCCGGAAACTTATTAGTTTTGAAAATTCTAGGCTTGACGAAACCTATTGATGATCGAGATTTTTCATCACCGTTTATGAGTGGTCAATACATAGGATAACTACATTATCCACTAGCCAGAATTCAGGGTTAGTGGGCTTTTTTTGCATTTTGTATCAATCCCTGCTGTTATAGGAAATAATTGAAAAAAGTTTGCAAAGACTGCATAATGAGTATATAGAAAAGAGGCAAGGTATCGATCAATAAGCCCCCGGGAACTGATCGTCTTCTCCTAGGATTGAATGTATATCGTTATGGGCATAGTGGGAATAGGATAGTAATAAGGGAGATAGTCCATATTTTATGAGGGAGTGATAGGATTGTTTAAAAAAGTTCTCGTCCCTACAGATGCCTCGGATTTCTCACGACGCGCTCTAAAATCCGCCATAGACTTAGCCCAAACCATTAAGGCTGAAGTCGAACTACTCCATGTTAGTTATACACCTCAGTCTTTTTGGGGATACACAATTTCATATGGTATTACTGTGACCCAAGATCAACTCGACCAAAACGGAGAACTAGCCCTAGAAGCTACCCTAACGGGCCTTGATACCTCCAAGGTCTTAATTAAGAAGAAAGTCGAATCCGGCCACCCTGTGACGGTGATTTTGGATGAAATTAAAAAAGAAGGAATTGACTTAGTAGTCATGGGAAGCCATGGTTACGGAGCGATTACCGGGTCTGTCCTTGGAAGCGTGAGTCAAAGAGTGCTGCAGAGAGCCGGTTGCCCTGTTCTAATTATAAAATAGGTATCGTTAAAGTTATTCTGGAACTCCAGAGCGCAAAATGTCGCAATCAAAGCTCGCTAAGCCGGCGGGAGAGATTTTCGGTAGTATTTTGGAAGGTTTTAGAGACATTTAGGTTAATCCTCCTTGCATTAATTGCAGGGATTTTTTTTTGAATCGCGAATAGCACAAGTAGAGAATTAAGTTTTTTTATCTTGGGCGACTGACATAATTATGATTTGGAGGTGCAGACGATGTCCTTTTGAGATAAAAGGAAACATCGTTTTACGTTCATGAAAGAGCATACGATTTGGCTTAGCCCTGAAGAACTCCAACAGATGCTGCAAGGTTCTCTGCATTGGATGGATGTCGCCCCGCGCGTAACGACGTCCCGGATAGGGATGCGAAAACTAGCAGAATGGACGTCGCCCCCAAGACTTGAGCTCGAAGGAATAGCTCTACTTGAACCGAAGCAGGCGAAAAAAAGGAATGAAACCAAGCATCTAGAGGGACAACCCGTTGTTTGGCTCTTAGGCAGTATCGGCCTTTTGACCTTGTCATCATGGTTTTATTTCGTTTTGTTTTCTAAGTGAATCCCAGACCGCTATTAGCAAATCCTCACGAGGGCCGTCTTAAAGATGGGTCCCTTTTTGTATTTGTATCTAAAATTTTTAAAAAACCCTTTGCAAATTTTGTGGAAAATGGGTATCATATAGATAGAAGGTCAGGAAAGGTCAATGTTTATTTGGGACTGGTTTATGTGAAGATTATTTAAACAAGGAGTACATCAAGCTATGGGAAATCTTGCGGATCGCATTGAAGAATATCTAAAAAGAATTCTGGAACAAACGTCAGAAGGGTATATTATATTACAACGTAGTGAGCTGGCGGGAGAATTTGACTGCGTTCCTTCTCAGATTAACTATGTTTTGGATACTCGTTTCACTGTAGAACGGGGTTATTTGGTGGAGAGCCGCCGAGGGGGCGGAGGGTATTTGCGTATAGTCCGCCTTGGGTTGGGTTTGGAAGGTCAATATCAACAAATTATGCGCCAATTGATTGGAGATCAGCTCTCTCGAGAGCGCTGCAATGGGCTGGTTGACAGGTTGCTCGATGAAGAATTGGTAACGATCCGAGAAGCAGCGTTGATCAAAGGGATCCTTTCGGGGAATGCCTTGCGCGGCGAATTTAGAGATTGGGACATACTGCGCGCCCGGTTGATGAAGACCATCTTGACCACATTGAGCAGGGATGATTTGCTTTAAAGGGGGATTTTATATGCTTTGCCAACATTGCCAACAGAGAGAAGCGAAAGTACAGATATCAAAAACAGAAAACGGACAGACTCATGAGGTATATCTCTGTGAAGTTTGCGCGAAGCAAACTCAGGAGGTCAGTTTCATATTTCACCCAGTCATAGTGCCGGAGTTCCTACAAGCGTTATTTGGTTTGAACCCTATGCTGCCGGAGCAACCTTCGGAAAAAGTCTGCCCCAAGTGTGGCATCTCATTTTCCAGGATCACTCAAGCCGGTAAGTTGGGGTGCAGCGCCTGTTATGAAACGTTCGAAACACAATTGGAGCCACTGCTGCGCCGAGTTCATGGCGGGGGACAAAATGTGGGCAAGGTTCCTGTGCGACGAGGGAGCGAGATTAAAAATAGGATGGAAGTACGAAAGTTAAAAGAAAAACTTCAGCAGTTAATTCAACAAGAAAACTTTGAAGAAGCTGCCAAGGTCCGTGATCAGATTCGGCAGATCGAGCAGTTGAAGGGTGGGGAAAACAATGACACGTAAAGAACTTCTTTCACAGAATAGTGCTTGGATGATTGAAACGGACTCACCTGTTGTGATTAGCAGTAGAGTGCGGTTGGCTCGTAATCTTGAGGATTTTCCCTTTCCCCATGTTTTAAGCTCCGAAGGGGCAAGTCAAGTGGAACAAACTGTGGCTCAGGTGCTGTCAACCATTAGGTTGGACCAAGATCCTTTCGAATATATTTCCCTCACGAAACTGAGCAGCGTAGAACATCAGGTACTCATTGAAAAACATTTAATCAGTCCGAGTCTGGGAGGAAACTCAGGCGCGAGCGGAGTTGCGCTTGCTGCTGATCATAAATATGCAATTATGGTCAATGAAGAAGATCATCTAAGAATCCAAGTGCTTTTGCCGGGGAGGCAGCTACTGGAGACCCATCGATTAGCAACAGCCTGCGATGATGCCTTAGAAGCAAAACTTGATTTCGCCTACCGTGAAAGTCAGGGATACCTCACAGCTTGTCCTACTAATGTCGGGACAGGTCTGAGGGCTTCGGTGATGGTCCATCTGCCCGGGTTGGTGATGACGAAGCAGGTACAACAGGTTCTGGGGGCATTGGCAAATTTGGGATTAGCTATCAGAGGGTTATACGGCGAAGGATCACAAGCCTACGGACATATGTTCCAAGTGTCTAATCAGATCACCCTCGGAAAAAGTGAAGAAGATATACTCACACATTTGGAAGCAGTGACCGGACAAATTTTGGAGCATGAACTTCAGGCCCGTGAATATCTTCGTCGGCAAATGCCCTTATTTCTGGAGGACAAAGTCTGGAGAGCTCGGGGAACGCTGCAAAATGCCCGGCTGCTTACTTCAGAGGATGCCATGCAGTTGTTATCCCTTGACCGGTTGGGTGCAGATATGGGTTTATTGCCTAAAAACAAAGATAGTTTTGCCGCATTGCTTGTTGCCACACGACCAGGATGTTTGCAGTACATCCTTGACCGCGAACTTGACCCCAGTCAGCGAGATGAAGAGAGGGCTCGTTTGATCCGAGAACGGACTACGTAGTTATAGCTTAGGATTTCTCAGTACGTTGAATTGAGGATCTTAACACAAAGGGACTTTGTAAGATTGTCATTAATGAAAGGATGAAAAGGAATGAAAGGACGATATACCGAACGCGCAGAGAAAGTTTTAACGATTGCCCAAAGTGAAGCGAAACGGATGGGGCATCATGTTGTAGGAACCGAACACATCCTGCTGGGTCTGATTGAGGAAGGAGAAGGGATTGCTGCCCAGGCCTTAAAAGGACTGAACTTGGATCTCGATAAAATTCGGAGCATTGTGGAAGAAGTCGCCGGTGTAGGTCAGCCAAGTAATGGGGCTGTTGAGTTAACTCCGCGAGTAAAAAAAGTCTTAGAATTGGCCAATGAGGAAGCCCATCGTCAAGATGTCAGTTATATCGGCACAGAACACATCTTGTTAGGGCTGATTATGGAAGGAGAGGGGGTTGCAGCTCGAATCCTGGCTAATCTCAATGTAAGCCCTGAGAAGGTCTGGAAACAAGTGGTCAAGTTGTTAGGGGGAGAATTAGATGAATCCGCTATCCCTGCCGCTAATTCTGTACCTGTCGCTAAAAACGCTGGACCAACTAATACCCCTTCCCTAAACGAATTTGGACGTGATCTGACGCAGCAAGCTCGGGAGGGCAGACTGGATCCTGTCATTGGGCGGGAAAAAGAAATAGAACGGGTTATTCAGGTCCTAAGCAGGCGTACAAAAAATAATCCGGCGTTGATTGGAGAGCCCGGTGTAGGTAAAACGGCGATCGCCGAAGGTTTAGCTCAAGGAATCATCAATAATCGAGTTCCGGAAATTCTTATTAACAAACGGGTCATTACCCTTGACCTTTCGGCGATGGTTGCAGGCAGTAAATATCGGGGCGAGTTTGAAGAGCGTTTAAAAAAGGTGATGGAAGAAATCCGCGCTGATGGAAACATCATTCTCTTTATTGACGAACTGCATACGCTTATTGGTGCCGGTGCAGCCGAAGGAGCCATCGATGCAGCGAACATTTTGAAGCCTGCATTGGCGCGTGGGGAACTGCAATGCATTGGGGCTACGACGTTGGAAGAATACCGTAAATATATAGAAAAGGACTCTGCCTTGGAACGGCGGTTTCAACCTATCACTGTCAGCGAACCGACCGTTGAGGAAGCAATCTTGATTCTTCACGGCTTGAGAGATCGCTACGAAGCTCACCATAGGGTGAAAATTACAGATGAGGCTATCGAGGCTGCCGCACGATTGTCCGATCGCTATGTTTCAGACCGCTTTTTGCCGGATAAAGCCATAGACTTAATGGATGAAGCCGCATCACGAGTTCGTCTCGCCAGCTTCACGGCTCCGCCAGACTTGAAGCTGCTTGAAGGGGAAATTGAACGCTTAAAGAAAGAAAAAGAGGCGGCTGTTTCCAGTCAGGAATTTGAAAAAGCCGCTCAGTTTAGGGATCAGGAACACAAACTTAAAGAAGAGCTAGCCAAACAACGAGAAGAATGGGACAGTCAGCGGCACAAAGAAAATGCGATGGTGACTGAGGATGATATTGCTCAAATCGTAGCCAGTTGGACTGGGATTCCTGTTAAGAAATTAGCGCAGGAAGAAAGTGAGCGCCTCTTAAACCTTGAGGAGCTTCTCCATCAGCGTGTGATCGGACAAGAAGATGCTGTTACCGCTGTTGCACGGGCTGTTCGCCGCGCACGGGCAGGCTTAAAAGATCCAAAGCGTCCAATAGGTTCTTTTGTTTTCCTCGGACCTACCGGCGTAGGAAAAACCGAACTCGGCCGATCTTTAGCCGAGGCTATGTTTGGGGACGAAAAAGCCCTGATTCGCATTGATATGTCGGAATACATGGAGAAGCACGCCGTCTCTCGACTGGTAGGAGCCCCTCCGGGTTATATCGGACATGATGAAGGTGGGCAGCTTACGGAAGCAGTCAGAAGAAAACCCTATAGTGTTGTCTTATTAGATGAAATCGAAAAAGCGCATCCTGAGGTGTTTAATATCTTACTTCAAGTGCTTGAGGACGGGCGGCTCACGGATACCAAAGGAAGAACCGTTGATTTCCGAAATACTGTCATTATCATGACCTCCAATGTCGGTTCTTCGTTCTTACGGAAAGAAGCCATGGGTTTTGCTGCCCAAAAAGATGAGAAAACAGAATACAAAAATATGCGTGGTCAGGTCATGGAAGAATTAAAACGAACCTTCCGTCCGGAATTTCTAAATCGTATCGATGAACTTGTGGTCTTCCATTCACTGCAAAAAGAGCATCTGGCAAAAATCACTGAAATTCTCACGTTCCAAATGAACAAACGTTTGATGGAGCACGGTCTTGAGTTACAAGTCGATCCTAGTGCCATCGAGCTCATTGCTAAAGAAGGAAATGATCCTACCTTTGGTGCTCGGCCATTGCGTCGGGCAATCCAACGTCTGATCGAAGATGCACTGTCTGAAAAGATCCTCGAAGGAGAGTTTAAAGCGGGAGATAAAATCCGTGCTCAAGAAGAAAATGGCAAGATAACGTTCTCTAAGAGCTAAGGGACGGCAGTGTTGATAGAATGCTGCTCAAACGGAAAATAGGAGTTTAACACATTCTCAAAACAAATGAGGTTGTAAGGATTGCTTACAGCCTCATTTTGCTTTTGCTTCTTTCTTAAGAATATTTGAGATAATTACTATAGTTTAGGCCTCGCCAGTTCGGCCCTCAAAAGAAATCCTTATGTCTATAAAATGCTTTATAATAGATATAGATATGACGTTTAAGAGCAGAGAAACTACGTCTTCAAAAAGCTCTTAAATCTAAATAATCTATGAAGTGATTTAATCTGCAGCTGGTGGGCCAGAGGGTATCCTGGCTAGATCCGATCATGAGAAATGAGGTTTGGTATGAAAGTTAAGATCATCTATCGATGTTCAAATTGTGGCAGCGAGAGTCCAAAGTGGATGGGAAAATGCCCAAATTGTGAAGAATGGAATACCTTCGAGGAACTTATTCATCAACCTGTATCTGAAGCATCTACCGCGAAACGGGCGACTTCAGCTAAGAGATTATCTGAGGTTTTATCCGGCAATAGTGACCGAATTGTAACGAAAATCCTTGAGTTTAATCGAGTTCTGGGTGGAGGCATCGTTAAAGATTCCATGATTATTCTGACAGCAAGGCCTGGAGCGGGAAAGTCAACCTTACTTTTGCAAGTGGCTGATGATGTGGCCTCTCAGGGCTATAAGGTTCTCTATGCTTCTGCGGAGGAGAGCGATACCCAAATCAAGAACAGAGCGGACAGGATTTTAAGCGGGAATCATAGTAACATTTGGATCTACTCGGATACGAGCATGGACCATGTTCTACAAACGGTTAATGAACTGGACCCGGATTTAATGATTATAGACAGCATCCAAACCTTCACTTTGGAAGAGCATCATTCCCGTCCTGGTTCTCCTATTCAGACAATGGGGTGTGCAAATGAACTCCTGAAAGTTGCTAAGAACAGCAGTCGTCCCCGGGCTGTGATTATGGTAGGGCAGATGACGAAAGAAGATGAGATAGCTGGACTGCGGGCTTTAGAGCATCTGGTAGATGCAGTCTTGATTTTAAATGGAGAAAATGGCGAAGAATTGCGGGGTGCTTGGTGTTCGAAGAACCGATTTGGCAGCACAGGAGAAATTGGTTTTTTCTCTATGACAGAACAAGGAATGTTATCCATAGATAATCCGTCAGAGTTCTTCATGACTCAAAGGGGAGAGGGGCAAGCGGTTTCCGGCAGTGCCTTGGCCGTGATAAAAGAGGGGTCACGTCCTATTATTGTAGAAGTTGAGAGTCTTGTCTCGAAATCATTTACACCCTATCCGTCAAGGATTGCGGAATGCTTGAGGCGTGACCAATTGAATACTCTTATTTCGATCCTGGAACAGCGGGGGAAAATCAGCCTTTACGATAAAAATGTGGTGATTAAAACGACAGGCGGGCTGCAGCTTAAAGAACAGTCCGTTAATTTAGCGATTATTATGTGCATTGTTTCTTCTGTGAAAGATAAAGCGATTCCTAATGATATTGTGTTTGTGGCTGACGTGGGATTGACTGGAGAACTTAAGAAAGTACCCTCCATCGAGTTGAGGGTGAGGGAAATCGACCGAATGGGATTTAAGCGCGTCTATGTAGCGAAAAACACCGTGCGAGATCCCGCAAGGTTTAAAAACCTAGAAATCATTGAACTTAACACGTTGTTTGACGTTATCAGGCATTTGGATATGAAGGCTCCTCCCAAGGATTAGTTTCAAAAATCAGTCAAATGAAGCTAGACAAACTGTAACGCGGGAGTATACTTAAACGTAAGTGACTTATTCTCAGGGCGGGGTGAGAGTCCCCACCGGCGGTATCCTAGTGGATCTAGGGAGCCCGCGAGCGCTCTTCGTTGTTTGAAGAGGTCAGCAGAACTGGTGCAAGGCCAGTGCCGACGGTACAGTCCGGATAAGAGAGGATAAGGCAGTCAGCAACAGAATTAGCGACTAACCCCAAGTGAATCTGGGGAATCCTTAATAATTAAAGGGCTGTCTGTCTCATTGCCCTGATTCAAGTAAGTCAACTAATTTTTAGGGGGCATACTATTATGAATCAGAATTTACTTGCACGATTTGGGAATCCGATGGAGAGAGTGGAAAGCGCGCTTGTCGCGCTGCGTAATGGTCGGGGAGTTTTAGTCACGGATGATGAACAAAGAGAAAACGAAGGAGATATTTTCTTTGCTGCTGAAACCTTGACCAACGACCAAATGGCTATGCTTATTCGGGAATGCAGCGGCATTGTCTGTTTGTGCTTGCCGGAGGAAAAAGTCTCAGCCCTGGGGTTACCCATGATGGTGGTTAACAACACGAGTAGTTATCAGACCCCTTTTACGGTCTCGATTGAAGCTGCAAGAGGTGTTACAACAGGCGTGTCAGCTGCTGACCGTGTTACAACTGTAAAAGCGGCGATTGCTGAAGGAGCTTCCCCGAAGATCTTCGTCGGCCGGGGCACATATTTCCCCTAAGAGCTAAGCCCTTAGGAGTGCTGGAAC
This sequence comes from Desulfosporosinus paludis, assembly GCF_045689965.1. Taxonomy (NCBI): domain Bacteria; kingdom Bacillati; phylum Bacillota; class Clostridia; order Eubacteriales; family Desulfitobacteriaceae; genus Desulfosporosinus; species Desulfosporosinus paludis. Next base: position 2,781,281 of record NZ_CP144211.1, on the reverse strand, counting down.
GTCCAGGACATACAGAGGCAAATGTTGATTTAATGCGCTTGGCCGGTTTAAAGCCTTATGGTGTATTGTGTGAATTAACAAATTCTGACGGCACTATGGCACGGCTGCCGGAAATAGTAGCCTTTGCAGAAAAGCATGATATGCCTGTACTTACGGTTGAGGATATCATTAGCTACCGCCAAGCAAGAGAAACGACAAAAGTAAGCTAATTTATGCGTATAGAATTGCCTTATTGGTCCGATGTGTTGGTTCTGAATGACTGATATAGTTAAGAAGTATTGCAGAAATAGTTTTGATGGGTTGTAACATGTAGGTTACAACCCATTTTTAAGAAGATATGGTGATAGCCTTGTTGAGCGATATTACGCTGGAGGAGAATAATGCCTGATTGCTACTTGAATTTTAAAGAGTTACAATCACATGAACAAGAAGGACAGGATTATAGTATAAGTATCAGTGGAGATTGGCGGCCGGTTTTAATCATCGCTCCGCATGGCGGGGGGATTGAGCCTTATACGACTGAAATTGCCAAATGGATTGCAGGCGAAGAGTTTGCTTGGTACTCTTTTGAGGGTTTGAAGGATGGTGTAGGTAACCGAAAACGCCACATCACCAGTCATCATTTTGATGAGCCCACCCTGCTGCGTGGTCTGGAGGAGGCTTGCATTGTTTTGGCCATTCACGGACTCAAGGATTCCAGTGAGGAATTCCTCATGATTGGCGGACTGGATTCAACATTTGGCCTGGAGTTAAGTACTGCTCTCCAACTGCAGGGATTTAGCGTTAAACAAAGTGAGCAAAGATATCTTGGCATACGAACGACGAATATTTGTAATCGTGGACGTATGGGCAAAGGGGTTCAATTGGAAATTAGTTTCGCTCTCAGAAAACGAGTTTTCGAGGATATTACTTATCGAATTCGGTTCGTCGACACGATTAGAACGATTATTAAAAATCGTGAATTTTTATAGATAGTCGCGATAAAGCCGAATCATAACCTTTAAGATACCTTATAAGACAGACAATTAGAAAGTCTGCTTTATGGGGTATCTCTTTTATTCTGTGCCCTCAGACATCGGCCAAGCTTTCTTTTTAATGCGCCGGGCCTCTGTCCTTGGATAATATACCAGTAAATTCTAAGATAGCCCTTCCGCACATATGTATTTAATGATAATATGAAATAAGGAAATTATTATAATTGGAGGGAAAAATTCAATGTCTTGCACTTACTTTGTCAGCTCAGATGTGATTGGCCATCAAGATCCGGAATTGGGCAAACGTCTGATGCACAGTTTTTTCCTGAAACTTTCGGAGGCAGCTGAAAAACCATCCCACATTGTTTTTTTAGAAAGAGGGGTACAACTTTTGCTGCCGGAATTCACGGCTTTCGATGCCTTGGAGATTCTGGAAAAGGATTGGGGTGTAACTCTCTTGGCTTGTGTAACTTGTCTGGATTATTATGGTATCAAAGATAAAATCAAGGTTGGAAAGGTATCTACGATGCCTGAAATTATTGCTGTTATGCATGCAAGTGACAAAGTGATACATATTTAAGCGTTTGGCTCTTATGTCGATAGAGTAGTGAGGAGGAGAAATAAAATGGATAATCGGGAATTATGGACAGCTTTAGGTATGGACTTGGAGAAACACGATGATTTTCTGGCCCCTGTACCGGCGATTTTTACAAGTTTATTTTTAGATAGGCCTAATCGCCCTAAAGCAATGGGATATTTTGATGCTGTCGTTGGAGATGTTCATGGAATTCGCGTGCACGAACTTTATGCTAAGAAACAAGCCGGCGCAAAGGTGTTTTCGACCTTCTGCGTCTACGTTCCAGAGGAAATCGTTGTTGCTACAGGCAGTGCGAGTATCGGCTTATGTGCCGGAGCTCAATATACCGTTTCTTCAGGGGAAAAAGTCTTGCCCCGAAACCTATGTCCTTTGATTAAATCAACGATGGGGTTTAAATTAGATCGGGTTTGTCCCTACTTCCAAGTTTCTGATTGGGTCATCGGAGAGACGACTTGTGATGGTAAGAAGAAGGCCTGGGAAATTCTTAATGAACATATCCCGACCTATGTCATGGAGCTCCCCCAAAAGAAAGATGTCAAAGACACTCGCCTCTGGGAGGATGAAGTACGTGAATTTGCTTCCTTTATAGAACGCGAGACCAAGGTGAATTTGACTGCCGAGAATCTTGCTCAGGGAATTCAGACGATCAACAATAAACGTCAAGCGCTTCAAAGATTAGCAAATTTGAGAAAACATTCTCCAGCGCCGATTCACGGCTTGGATGTTTTGTTAATTAATCAACTATCATTCTTCGATGACCCGGTTCGCTTTGCTATTCAAGTTAATGCTCTATGTGATGAGCTCGATGAGCGGGTCAAAGAAGGAATTGGCGTCGCACCTGCCGATGCCCCGAGGATTTTGATCACGGGAACCCGCAGCCTCTTCCGGCTTGGAAACTTCATGCTTTAATTGAACAAGCTGGAGCGGTTGTTGTCGGGGAGGAAACCTGTACAGGAGAGCGCTACTATAAGGATGTTACGGAACCCGCGGACAATGTTTCGGATATGCTTGCCAATATCGCCAAGCGTCCCTTAAAGGTGAATTGTGCATGTTTCACGCCGAACCCAGGACGCTTGGAAGATATCACTTACATGGCAGAAAATTTGAAAGCCGATGCCGTGATTGATTTTTCCCTCCAGTTCTGCCAGCCATACGGTGTAGAGAGCTATTTTGTGGGCAAAGAAATGGAGAAGAAAGCGATTCCTTTCTTGCGGTTAGAAAGTGATTTTTCAGAAGAAGATCAAGGTCAACTCTTAACCCGGATCGAAGCTTTAATTGAGATGATTCGAGCATGAAGCAAGCTGGGCTAGATCTCGGCTCGGTGAATACAAAGTTAGTCATCATAGAGAATGGTGAACGGATACACAGTCAGGTTATACCTTCTCGCTTCGATTCAGTGCAAGCCGGGATTACTCTGCTTAAGTCCTATGTCGAAGAACACGGAGAAAAACCCGAGAGACTTGTGGTTACCGGGTATGGGCGGGTAAACTTTCCTGAAGGAAGAGTTATTACAGAGATCTCCTGTCAGGGCAGAGGGTGCCATGCTTATTTCCCGGATCGAGCCTTTATTCTTGACTTAGGGGGACAGGACGCGAAAGTGATCCGGAAAAATACGGACGGCAAGGTCGTTCAGTTTATGATGAATGACAAGTGTGCCGCAGGAACCGGGCGCTTTTTAGATGTTATTTTAAAGGGTTTAGATCTAACGACAGAAGAACTGGCTTCCGCAGCAGACGCTAAACCGATGCCTATTAATTCAATGTGTACAGTGTTTGCGGAATCAGAAGTAATTACAATGCTGGCTAAAGGGATTCCCAAGCCCGAAGTGATCGCAGGTCTATTCAAAAGCACAGCCAAACGTCTTGCCAATTTTGTGGAGTCTGTGGGACATCCAGAATCGTTAATCTTTACCGGAGGCGGGGCACATTATACTCTTTTAGTTCACTTCCTCGAACAGGAATTAAAGGGGAATGTTGTGATTCCACCGGAACCGGAATTAACCGCAGCATTAGGCGCCGCTTTACTTGCATAAGGGTTGGGGATAGCACTTGCTCCATTAGCAAGTGCTATTCTAGTACTCGAATTACTCATAGACAAATATCAGGAGGAACATGATGGAAAGAGAGAAAATTATTGACGATGTACGAAGAAAGGCAGGAGGGTGTTTTCAAAAGGGAGAATTTTATTGCTCGGAATCCGTAATTCATACCCTCAATGAATTTCTTGGCTGGCCCTTTGATCCTTCGATAGTCCATTTGGCCGCTGGCTTTCCCGTAGGCATTGGAAGGTCCGGGTGTGTTTGTGGAGCGGTCAGTGGTGGAGTAATGGCCTTAGGGATGGTTTATGGAAGGGACCCCGGTAAAGAGATGGACAGCAGAATGTTTCCTGTTGCAGCTGAACTGCATGACCATATTAAGAAATTATATAAGAGTACTTGCTGCCGGGTACTCACAAAGGATTTAGTTTTTAACTCTCCGGAACGGAAAGCACACTGTGTGAAAATCACCGGGGAAGTAGCAGCTTGGTTAGCAGATAAATTTCTCAATGATGAAACACTCAAAGAAAAAATTCATCCTGTTAAGCTATAAGCATTGCCTGCCAGAACGTTTTAAAACGTCACCATGAGCATCACCCTGTGCAAGAATACTTCAGTCATAAATTTGCCCTAAAGGCATCGCCTTTGGGAATGATCTTTCACATCTATAAGCTTTGCTATGCGAAAGTTAAGTACTTTGATCAGAACTGGGAGGATTTCACCCCATGTATCTATAATTGGCAAAGCGGCTTGTTTGAGGAAACTAGGCTATCAGATATGGAGTTTATCAAACACTTAAGTTCCGGAATTATTCTAGATTTAAGAAATCTAGCTAGAGTTAATCGATATGAGGACTTTTTGGCGTTATGTCATTATCTGGACGATCAGAAGGCTTTAGCATCCTCTGGTTAAAACCATTAGCTGTGGATAGATTATCAGATTAATATGTGATGGCGTATCAAAAGCCAAATAATACTTGGGAGTCAACAAAATGGAAAAAGTCAGAGTCAGGTTTGCTCCGAGCCCTACGGGATATTTGCATATCGGAGGAGCAAGAACAGCGCTGTTTAACTGGTTGTTTGCGAAAAAACAAAATGGGAAACTAATTCTCCGTATTGAGGACACAGATACGGAACGACTAAAAGAAGATTCTGTGAGCCAAATCCTCAGCAGTCTGAGATGGTTAGGGATCGATTGGGATGAGGGACCGGAAAAGGGCGGTGATTTCGGTCCGTATTATCAGTCCCAACGACAGGGACTTTACACCAAGTACGCTCAGAGGTTAGTACAAGAAAACAGGGCTTACCATTGTTTTTGCAGTGTGGATCAATTAGAAGAAGAACGCCAAAAGCTGCGGCAGGCTGGCATTCCCTTCCGTTACCAAGGAAGATGCCGAGATCTAGGCCCCGAGGAAGTTCAATCTAAACTGAGGCAGGGTCTTTCCTCGGTGATCAGGCTGAAGGTGCCAGAGGCAGGCCAAATTGTCGTCGAAGATATTATTAGAGGAACAGTAAGCTTTGAAGCAGAACAGTTTGATGATTTTATTATCATGAAGTCGGATGGTACACCTGCCTATAATTTTGCTTGTGTTGTGGACGATCATGCCATGCAGATTAGCCATGTCATCAGAGCTGAGGAACACTTATCGAATACCCCCAAGCAGTGTTTAATCTATCGCGCTTTGGGATGCAAGATCCCCTTATTTGCCCATTTGTCTATGATTTTAGCACCTGACCGCAGTAAGTTGAGCAAACGGCATGGGGCAACCGCTGTTGGAGAATTTCAAGAAACGGGCTGCCTCCCCGAAGCTCTAGTAAACTATTTAACGCTTTTAGGCTGGTCTCCGACAGAGGGACAGGGGGAATTAGTTTCTCCAGAGCAAACGATCACGTCGTTTTCACTCGAAAAGGTTTCTAAAACTGCGGCAATCTATGATGTTCAAAAATTGATTTGGCTTAACGGGCAATATATGACCGAATGTGATTTAGATAGCCTGACACTTCAAGCCATTCCCTTTTTACTTAAATTGGGTTTGATTAATAGTTTAGACGTGGAGGAAAAGCGTGAGTATATTTGTGAGGTTGTCGGTGCAGTAAGGGAAAGAGTAAGGACATTAGGAGAACTGGCGGAGTCAAGCCGCTGCTTCTTTCAAGATATTGTTGCTTATGATGAAAAAGGGTTGGAGAAATATTTTCTAAACCAAGAAAGTGTGGAGGTTCTTCTTTCTAAAGGCAGGGAACGTTTGAACGTCCTTGAACAGTTTGATGTGGAAAATACTGAAAGGGCATATCGACAGCTAATAGCTGAACTTGCGATCAAAGGCGGCACGATTATTCATCCTACAAGGTTGGCCTTGACAGGACGTACAGTCAGTCCTGGACTGTTTGACGTCATGGCTTTATTAGGAAAAAAGAAATGTATAGAACGCTTGGATAAAGCTATTGATATGCTCAAGAAAAATAATTTTAAAAACAACTAGATTATAAATTATAAATAGGCTATACTATGTAAGTGTCATAAGCCAAACAAAATGATTAATCATATGTTTTTAGTGATGATTACTGTTATATTCCGGGATTGTGTAGCGGTAGCACATGTGACTCTGGATCACATAGCCTGGGTTCGAATCCTAGTCCCGGAGCCAAATTGCATGGCCCCATAGTCAAGAGGCCTAAGACGCTGCCCTCTCAAGGCGGAAACACGGGTTCGAATCCCGTTGGGGCTACCAAATCTAAGAGGAAAATTTTCAATTGCTGAGGCGATGCCCAATAAACGTAATCGTTACTCAGCAATGCCAGATAACTGATGAATGCTGCTCATTGACAACTATCAGTAAGGTATTCCATCAGGCATGCTTTTGCGCCACTAGCTCAGCTGGTAGAGCATCCGACTCTTAATCGGCAGGTCCCTGGTTCGAATCCTGGGTGGCGCACCATAGAATTATTAACCGTAAGTGATGGAGTTTCCAGTGCCAACTTACAAAGATTGGTTGAAACAAAAAATGTTATCTAGGAATATTTATGATATTATGATATAGAAAATTAGTGATAAAAAGGAGTGACATAGATGGTAACTATTACAGAACTCGCAGCCCAAAAAATCAAAGAGGTTTTAAAGGCACAGGATAAGGAAAATTCAATGCTTCGTCTCTATCTTGTCGGAGCTGGATGTAGTGGTCCGAATTTTGGCATGGCTCTGGATGACGAAAAAACAGAGGACGATATCTTGGATGAAGAATATGGTATTTCAGTCCTTATTGAAAAGAAACTGTCTACCTATTTAGAAGGAGCTATTATTGACTATGTTGAGTCAGAAAACGGCGGAGGTTTTGAAATACGTACTCCAAAGGCCAGTAATGGCGGAGGCTGTGACAGTGGCTGCTGCGGAGGCTGCGGCGGGAGCTGCTAAACTGTTCTGGTAATAAATACATTCCAATAATAAAAGCCTCAGGTTTTCATTGAAAACTTGGGGCTTTTATCGTACTATCCTTAAAATAGTCATTTTCATCTTTCGATGGTGCAGTATTAGCGGCATGGGGAGTCTAAAAAAACAGCATTGCAACCGCGCCACTAAAGATGCCGACCAACGCTACCGAGGTTGCTACAAAGAGCAGAACTTTTGTAGAGAAGACCCGTTTAACCATAAGCAGAGAGGGTAAACTCACAGCGGGTAAGGTCATCAGTAAGGCGACTCCCGGTCCGACACCCAAGCCAAAAGCCATAAGGGATTGAACGATGGGGATTTCACCTGCGGTTGGGATAATAAATAAAGTCCCCGCGACAGCTAGTCCGATCATGACCAACAAGCTGTTAGCCCATGCTGGGCCGATTACGGGGAATAACCAGGCACGAACTGCTCCGAGAATTACGACGACAATGAAGTAAGCCGGTATGGTGTCGCGAATGAGAGGAAGAAGTGCCCTCATCCAACGTATTAATAAGTTGCCTTGCTCCTCATCGTTATTGTGATCCTCGGACATAAAGCTCTCTGGAATCTCTTCATCCCTTGCCCATCGATTTGCAAAATATCCGATCCCAAAAACCATAATGACACCGGCAATAATTCTTAAAAGAGCGAATTTCCAAGAAAGTACGAAACCCATGAAGATGATCGTTGCCGGATTAAGGACAGGGTTCCCAAGCCAGTAAGCGAGCGCTGCTCCGACAGAAGCCTTTCTTTGTCTAAGGCCTACTACAACTGGAGCGGAGCAGCAGGTACACATCATCGATGGAATTCCAGCAATCCCTGCTAAGGCAGTAGATTTGAAATTAGCCCGGCCAAAAATTTTTGGTATCCAATTCTTTGGCAATAATATCTGAACAAGGGAGCCTAACAAAAGACCGAGAATAACTGCCTGCCAGACAGCTTTAAAATATGAGACTGTATAATTCCAAGCTGCGCTCCACGATGGAGCAGGGGGGGCAGCTGCTTTGCCTGAAATGATGGAATCTCCAATGGAATGTTTGCTGGCCGCGAGAAACGCTTTGTGATAATAAGGGTTCCATTTTACATACCAAACACCTACCAAAAAGATAATTGCGAATAAAAGAACATAGGGAAAATAAGTGCGGACTTTTTTAGTCATAATGTTCTTGTCTCTCCTCTTAACCTTAGAACGGTATTCTCGCCATTCTCTCAAATAAATTATAGATGATACTGTGGTATAACCATAACATTATACAACACAAATCGACATTTTGATAGATTTCTCTAATCATCAATCTAAAAATTTAAATTGTTATTTTTTAATGGTAAAATTAAATTAGGAGGTGAATAGTGATGAGTGAAGAGAATAAGATGTATCAATGTCAAATGCAAAGTTGTGGTTATATCTATAATCCTGAAAAGGGCTGTAAGAAAAGTAAAATACCAAAAGGTGTTCCGTTTGAGGAACTGCCTGATACATGGAGATGCCCATTGTGCGGAGCTAGTAAGAAAGCGTTTAAACCTGTTTAACCTTTAAATTTGAAAGTAAAAATGAAAAGAATGAGCTCTTATTCCTTGAAGAGGACTAAGAACTCATTCTTTGATGTTAGGCGAAGATTATTAAATGCTGTCAAATGTTCCGCTTTTTATAGGGGACCTTTAAAGCGAACCAAAAATCTGGTTCCGGAGGCTGAAGAGGTAACCTCAATTTTGGCATTATGTCGCTCTGCAATAGCGAAACATGTCGAAAGACCGAGGCCGGTGCCTCCTTCTTTGGTGGTTTGAAAGGGAGTACCGATTCGTTCTAGGATTTCATGGCTAATCCCAGTCCCCTGATCCTGCACAGCGAGGACAATACTATCGGCGTCCTGATAGGTTCTTATGGTTAATATCCCTTTGGGAGACATTGCTTCAAGGCCGTTTCTTGTGAGATTGAGGACGAGCTGTCGCATTTCTCGTTCATTCACGGATAATTCAGGGACATCTTCTGTATCAAGCAGCACTTGTTTATCCTGGTTTGTCGCATCAGCCATGACTAGAGGATATAAAGAATCCACTAGGTTATTGAGTTTTACTTGTGTAAATAATTGTTTGCTTGTTTTAGCCACCGATAAGAACTCCGTGAGGATGCTGTTCGCCCGATCCAGTTCGCTAATCATTAGATCATAGTACTCTGTGTTTTCTGGTATCGAGTTTTTGCTTTTTAAGATTTGTAAAAAACCACGTACTGTTGTCATTGGATTCCGCACTTCATGAGCGATACTTGCTGCCAACTCTCCAACAAGATTTAGTCTGTCTAAGTGCGCTATTTCCTCTTCAGCAAGCTTTCGTTTTGTAATATCCAGTAGCTGCATAAGAAACAACGGCGTTCCATCGAGATCATCAAAAGGATGTTGGTATACTTCATAAATCGTATCCTTAATAACGCACTGCCATTGATTGGAAATATTAGAGGCTAAGTTGAACTGACAGTGGCTGCAGGGCTCTTCTTTACTAAAGAGTATTTCATAGCATTTTCGGTTGTCCGGTTCGCCATGGGACTCCTTAAATGTGTGGTTGGCAAAAACAACCTTTCCCTCATGGGTACGGAGATAAACTAAACCGGGGAGCCCATTTAAAATAGCGTAAAGCCGTTTTTGTTCATCTTCCAGAGATTTCTCGAATTTCTTTTGTTCAGAAATATCTCTAAAATAAATCGAAAGGCCTTCTGGAGAAGGGTAAACATTGACCCTCACCCAGCCATCGGTTAGGGACGAGAATGCTTCGAAATAGATGTGTTTTTGGGCGAGCTTTGCTTCTGAAAATTTCAAAAAATAAAGGTCATCTGTTTCAGGAAATATATCCCAATAAAATTTGCCGAGGGTTTCCTGCTTTAAAACCTCTAAGAAAAGCTGAGCGGATGAAGTGTTAACATAGACAAACTTCCATTCATTGTCCAAGACATAAAAATAATCGGAAATATTATGAAAGACGTTATGGATCTTGATATCCGGTCTTTCAAGATCTTCTTCTTCTTTCATGGCGCTGCTTTCTATTATTCTATAAGCAATGGCGTAGAACACATTCTCTTGAATCAAGGGTATTAGCATCCATGAGAACCGTTGATAGGATCCATCGGGAAGTCGGTAACGATTTTCAAATCCATGAATACGGTGACCGTTAATCACAGTGTTGACCGCTTGAATGGTAAGTTCGAGATCATCCGAATGAACATAGCGCCGGATAATTTCGTGAGCAGTTTGACCTATGAAACTATCCTGGGTATCTCCTAAAAGAGTCGGTAAAACAGAATTGATGTATTGAATCCTTCCATCCAAAGAATTAATGCTAAAAACATAATTAAAATTGCTAAAAACACTCTTTAGCTTATTAAGTTCTTCCTGTGAAGTTACTCTAATACTTCCATCAAATGCAATCTCGTTTTTGGCACCCATCGTTGTATCAACTGCCCCTGCTTTATATTCATCTGAGTTATTTCTACAAATTAACCCTAAATACCTCTTTCATGTCTCTTCATTATGTTAACCATAAGCCTCGAAGATTAAAGGGGTTAACCAACGTTAAAATTAGAAGGGTTTTCGAGTAGAATACTCAGAAATTGCTCAACCATTTCGGGATCAAACTGTTTTCCAGAACAGTCTTTGACTTCTTGAGCCGCACTTTCTATGCTCATGGCCTCTTTATAGTGTCGCGTGTGGGTCATTACATCGTAAGAATCAACAATAGAAAGAAGACGTGACAATTTTGGAATTTCTTTGCCTTTAAGACATTGGGGATAACCACTGCCATCATATCGTTCATGGTGGGACAGGATTTCCTTTGCTACATGAGCTAATTCTGGGGTTGACACTGCAATACGATAGCCAATTTCAGAATGGGTTTTCATAATTTCCCATTCATCTGAGGTTAGTTTATCGGATTTAAGTAAGATGGCCTCGGGTATACCGATTTTTCCGATATCATGAAGCAAGCCAAGCAGAACGACTTCATCAAGCTCTTCCTGGGTCAGCCCCATTCTCCTACCGATTTGTACACAAATGTGGGCGATTCTCCGGGTGTGTTCTTCGGTTTCAATATGCTTTTCATGCAGGGATTGCTCAAGAGAGCTCAAAATTGAACTTTTAGCGCTTCGACTTTCCAGTAGCTTATTGCGGTACATTCTTTCTTCGGCCAGTTTTATAACCGCTTTCATGTCCTTATTCAGGTTATCTTTGTTAGCCCGACCCCAAGAAATACTAATTGGGGTCGGGAAACCCGTTATATTACAACACTCTTTTTTAATATCCCAAATTAAGTTATCAACATAGTCTGCTTGGTTATCTTTAATTAGAATAATAAATTCGTCCCCGCCCCAGCGTGCAGGAACATCCTCCGACGAGCAGCATTTCCTGAGGATCTCTCCGATCATGCGCAAGAGCCGATCCCCTTCCGGATGCCCAAAGGTGTCATTGATCAGTTTTAGTCCGTTTACATCTCCCATGATAATCCAACTTTGACATAACAGACATTTATCCGCTTTTTCCAACAAGGCTTCAACAAAAGTCCTGTTTTTGAGCGTTGTAACCACATCCGTCTGGCTCAAATACAGATTTTCTATTTCATAGTTTTTTCGTTTGGTAATATCCGAGATAGTGCCGATTAAACGTCTGGGGTTCTTCGAATCTTCATATTCAACGACCTTTCCGCGAATTTGCAGCCACAACCATTCCCCGGACTTTTTCTGTGCCCTGAATTCGACGATTAAGTTCTCAGTACTGCCGTTCAAGCATTCATTGAAAGCAGTAAGATAGTGGTCTCTATCCTCAGGATGAATTATTTTAAGGACTTGATTATTAGCTAGATAGATTTCACTATTCTCGTATCCAAAATATCTGAGCCAGTCAGGGTTGATATAGGATTTATTCTTTAAGAGATCAGTATCAAAATAGCCATCGTTGGTTGCTTTTATGACCAATTTGAAGCGTTCTTCATTGATTTTAAGTTCTTCATAATAGACGGCAATTTCTCTAAGCATATTATTGGCGCTTGTAGCAAGATTTGAAATTTCGTCCTTCCCCGGTAAGTAAATTGTCTCAGACATATTCTTTTTATTTTTAACAGAGTTCATAAATCCATTGAGCTTTTCAATTCGGCGGAATACTAGAAGTTCTAAGACAAACAAGCTTAGGCCAGTAATAACGAGGAAAATTGTAATAAACGCCGCACTCGAATACTTGATGATAACCAATCCATCGTGATACATGGGTCTTCCGGTATTAAGTATCATAAAAATCTTAGAATTATTGTACACATTAAGAACTTGAGCAAAGCTCTCAACAGATTCAGTTGTCTTCTTGATGTAAAAGATAGAGTCCTTAAAGGGAACCTTTAGATTATCCTGTTTTAACAATTCGTAAATCTCAGGATCTTGTAGAGTATCAAACTTGATATCTACCATCAAGACCTCTTTTAGGTAATCTAACAACTTTTGATCAAGGAACTTGCCAAAGACTATAACCCCATCATTAGGAGATTTTCTGTCAGATGTCGTAACAGGCGATATGGAGATAAACAAGGGTTTTCCAGAAATCATCAATAGCCCTGTAATAGGAGTAGTGCTAGATAGCAAATGTTGATAGTTTTCTCCCGTTTGCAAACTCTGAAACAATTCTTCTTTAAAGGAACTTTCTGCTGCTTCATCAATTCCATAGGTTTTTGCAAAAACGGTATCCCCTTTAAGATCAAAAAAACCCATATAATTAAGGTTTAAAGAAGTGAAGGTTGAATCTTGAAGGTTTACATCGACATAATTGTTGTAAGTACCGTCAAGATAACGGAATGTATCATCCCAATAAGCCCAGTCCTTCACTGAGTTTTCTAGGGAAGATTCTTCGTGATGTATAATTGACATGGCACGGTTAAAATCTTGAGTAATGATTGTATTTTCTGATTTTTCTGCATAGACCATAAACAGAGTTCTAAGTAAGATCATGGAAACTAGTACTACAAAGAGTATTCCGGAAACTGCCACTAGGGAAATTTTTTGCCTGACCTTCAAAAGGATCACTCCTAAAGCTGCTGTAATAGATTCCGTCGAGGTTCGGAAAAATTAAATTCTTATAGCGAATAATATCGAAAATGCTCGAATAACCTCAAGTTATATATACCTTCTACATTTTCGCATTAAATACCTTTTTTAAACAATTATATTTACTTACAAATACCTAATTTCTTTAGAATTTCACCCCAAGGTTAATATGTTAAATTCAAGCTAATAATCTTAAGCAAACATTAAGGCTTAATTCAGGTAGAGTTCAGATGAATTTCAATTCACTTCAATACATTACTTAAAGTGAATAAATTACTTAATTGATTAAGCATAAAATATATGGTATAATTAGTGATATTTTCTTATGTGACAAACTTTGAAGCTAATTAAATTTAACTTAATATCCACTATCGCTTAATTCTGTCTAGAAGCGGGGGAACCATTTTCTGGGGTGAATCTTTCACAGATAATATGTGAAAGTAGGGTTACTTTCGACCCGAATCCGTCAGCTAACTTCGTAAGCGTTGAAAGGAAGGACAACAAGCATTGCTGCTGTAGCTTTGCTTTACTATTCCTTGGCTTTTTGCGTTAGCTGAACCCAGACGTTGTCTGGGCTTATTTTATTTAGGGGAGGAATAGTCTTATGCAAAATTACAATTTAGAACAGTTTGACGAGAAAGTCCTTGACGATTTAAGTAAGGTTGCTAAAAAAAGCAGCTTTATGAATCCCGAATTATATAGTAAATATCAGGTGAAACGAGGACTCAGGGATTTAGACGGGAGAGGTGTACTGGTTGGCTTAACTGAAATCGGTGAAGTTCATTCTTACATTCTCGATGAAGGTGAAATCATTCAAGTACCGGGTCGTTTAATTTACCGCGGTTATGATATTGCGGATTTGGTCAAAGGATTTATAAGGGAAGACCGCTTTGGGTTTGAAGAGTGTGCTTATCTATTACTCTTTGGACATCTCCCGAAACAAAGAGTTCTGGAAGAATTCGAACAACTTCTGGCCAGTTATCAAAGACTTCCTGAAGATTTTGCACGCGATGTCATCCTTAAAGCGCCGAGTAAAGATATTATGAATACTCTGGCGAGAAGTGTTTTAGCCTTATACTCCTTTGATGATAATCCGGATGATACTTCCATCAACAATGTTTTAAAACAATGTTTGCGTTTGATTGCCTGTTTCCCTTCTTTGGCAGTCTATGGATATCAAGCATTATCCCATTATCATGGAAATCAAAGTCTCTATATTCACAGCCCTCGCCCGGAATTAAGTACAGCTGAGAATATCCTTTCAATGTTGAGACCGGATAGCAAGTACTCAAAACTTGAAGCGACACTACTTGATCTAGCCCTAGTACTTCATGCTGAACACGGTGGAGGCAACAATTCAACTTTCGTAACCCACGTAGTGACCTCGACTGGCACAGATACCTATTCAGCAATGTCTGCGGCCATAGGCGCACTTAAGGGGCCACGGCATGGTGGAGCGAATATTAAGGTTGTCCAGATGTTCGAAGATATTAAAAGCCAATTGAAGGACTGGGAAGATGATGAAGAAATAGAACGCTACCTAAACAGGATCCTTACGAAAGATGCCTTCGATCATTCGGGCTTAATATATGGGATTGGCCATGCTGTTTATTCTATCTCAGATCCAAGGGCGGTAATTCTTAAAGAATACGTTGCTCAACTCGCGCAGGAAAAAGGGCTTGAAGATGAATTTAAACTCTACGCAGCCGTCGAGAGACTTGCTCCCCAAGTGATTTCGAAATCGAATAAAATGTATAAAGGTGTCAGTGCTAATATCGATTTCTTTTCCGGTTTCGTATACAGAATGCTTAATATTCCCGTCGAAATGTTTACGCCTATGTTTGCCATTGCCCGAATCGCAGGTTGGAGTGCTCATCGTATTGAGGAAATCGTCAATGCGGGGAAAATCATCAGACCAGCCTATAAGAGCGTTGCGCCAAGGCAAAACTATATTAAGATGATTGAGAGAGTGTAATTCCTGTTAATCGATGGCTAAAAAGCAAAATAGTTCTTAAAATATCTCTTTACATTGACGCAGCGTAAAGGTGTATAGTGACTTTGTCAGGAGGTGAGCAACATGGAATACACAGTGCAAAAGCTAGCTCAAATCGCAGGTGTAAGCACTAGAACTTTAAGATACTATGATGAGATAGGGATTCTTAAGCCGGCAAGAATTAACCCATCAGGGTATCGTATTTATGGACAGTTTGAAATTGATCAGCTGCAACAAATTCTATTTTATCGTGAGTTGGGTTTGAGCCTTGATAAAATTAAAGAGATCGTGACGTCGCCTTCCTTTGATGGAGCTGAAGCACTGAGGGAACACCGTGTGAAGCTTCTTGAAAAACGAGTGCAATTGGATTTGCTGATTTCTAATGTTGATAAATCAATTGCCTTGAAAGAGGGGAAGATCACTATGATGGATAAGGAAAAATTTGAGGGCTTTAAGCAAACGTTAATCGATGATAATGAAGCGAAATACGGTCAGGAAATACGTGAGAAGTATGGGGAAGAGGCAGTTAAGAAATCCAATCAAAAGGTGAAAGGCATGTCTCAAGAAGATTATGATAAGGTAACAAGGCTGGGAACTGAGTTGAAAGAAACCCTTCATGCGGCCTTTCAAACAGGAGATCCTGCTGGGGTATTAGCTCAAAAAGCGGCCGATTTACATCGTCAGTGGTTGTGCTTCTATTGGGATAGCTATACTAAAGAAGCGCATGTTGGAGTCACTCAGATGTATGTCGATGACGAACGATTCACAGCTTATTATGATGAGAAACAGCCTGGAACGGCCGCCTTTCTAAGAGATGCTGTCCTCATATATACAGGAGCTAAATAATAATCTAGAATTGTAAAAAGGGGGCGTTGCAAAACGAACTAAAATAGTTCGTAAGCAACGCCCCTTTTTTTCCTACTAGAAACAAAACTGCAGGTCCCAAAGAACCCGCAGTTGTCGTATAATTTGAGTTATGCTAACAACCAAATTACACTCTAAAAATTATACTGAATTAAGTGGACACTATCAATTAGTTCTACCATTTAATTTTGATGTGTTAATACCGGAGGATGACTCAGTTCGACTGCTAAGCCACATTTTGGAGGGATTGAATTACGAAGCGTTGTATCAGGCCTACTCTTCCACTGGAAGAAAACCTGTAGTCGAACCCAAAATCCTGTTCAAAGTAGTAGCCTATGCCTATATGAACAACATTTACTCAAGCCGCAAGATTGAAGTTGCTTGTAAAAGAGACATTAACTTCATGTGGTTGTTGGAAGGATGCAAGGCACCAGACCACAGCACCCTTGCTCGATTTCGGAAGAACTATTTAAAGGAATCCATAGAAGACCTCTTTTTCCAAATGGTGACGTATTTACACAAGCTTGGGGAAGTAGAGTTTAAGAACCTTTTTGTCGATGGAACAAAAATTGAAGCCAATGCTAACCGTTATACGTTTGTCTGGAAGAAAGTCGTTACTAAGAATGAGACCAAAATGTTCTTGAAAATTCAATCCTGTCTTGAGGAGATCAATTTGACCTATCTAAAGGACTTCAAGGCAACCAAAGAAACGTTACTTAAGGACCTTAAGGCGGCCCTCTCCTACCTAGAAGAAAAACGTCAGCAAGAGCAGATTGAATTTGTCCATGGTATTGGAAAACGGAAATCAGAGCTACAAAAGTTTACAGAAGACCTGAAGGAATTCTATACCCGTCAAGAAAAGTACAACAGACATCACCAATTCTTCGAAGGAAGAAATAGCTACTCCAAAACCGATCCTGATGCGACCTTCATGCATATGAAAGATGACCATATGCGCAACGCTCAGTTAAAGCCGGCTTACAATGTTCAGATTGGCGTGGAAAGTGAATATGTAACAGGGGTTGGGATTTTCCAGGATCGTAACGACATAGCCACACTCATCCCTTTCTTAAACACGCTGGAATCTAAACTACAGGCCCATTATGAAAATGTTACTGCAGACTCTGGTTATGAGAGTGAGGAGAATTATCTTTATCTCGAAGGGAAAAAGCAGACCTGCTACATAAAGCCGCAAACCTATGAACAATGGAAAAAGAAACGCTTCAAAAAGGATATCAGCAAGCGAGAAAACATGGTTTACAATGCAGAAATGGATGAATACACCTGTCATAACGGAAAACAACTCAAACTAGTGGGAATTACCCATCGAACATCGGCAACGGGCTACCGATCTGAAATCACGATCTATGAATGTGAAGACTGCCGTGATTGTCCTTGTAAAAGTCAATGTACAAAAGCTAAAGGCAATCGAAGAATGCAAGTATCTAAAACGTTTGTGGCCAAACGCCAGGTATCGTACGGAAACATTACCACCGAAAAAGGGAGACTACTCAGAGTAAATCGATCCATACAGGTCGAAGGAGCCTTTGGGGTACTCAAAAATGACTATAACTTTAATCGCTTTTTGACACGAGGTAAAAACAGTGTAAAAACTGAATTTATGCTGCTGTGTTTTGGGTATAACGTGAATAAACTTCACGCTAAAATACAGAATGAACGAATTGGTAAACCCCTTCATCCATTAAAAACGGCTTAAAAAGGGGTCGAAAAAACAGTCTCATCTAGAAGGCTTATTTTGCTATACACAAATTTAAGTAGAAAATAGAGATTGAGCATTGCAATCAAACCACTTAATATTTTCCACAGTAAAAAGAAATGGGGAGCATCGCTTGCTACTTCAAAATAGTAGTTTTGCGACACTCCCTTTTTTCTTACTGATCAGAAAGTTACTTGCGTTACATACTTTAGTATCAGTGCAACTAAGGCAGCCGCCCTTCACTAAGGCTAACAAGTGCGAAGACAGTGTCTTCGCACTTGTTAGCCAAGTTTTCTGTACCAACTTGCAGAAGGCAGCTGTTCAGAATTATAGCAAAGTGATTAAAATGGCGTGTTTCTAAACTCGCGTGGCGTAACTCCAACATTATTATGGAAATTGACTAGAAAATTTGATTCAGCAGAAAACCCGCATTCGACGGCGATTTCCTTAACCTGAAGGTTTGTTTTCTTAAGCAGCATCTTTGCATGGTTTAATCGAATTTTCACTACATACTCATATGGAGAATAGCCGGTATCCTTTTTAAAGGTTCTGGCAAAATGGAAAGGACTAAGATTCACATTGGAAGCAATAACTTTGAGATTGAGCTTTTCTTTAAAGTTAGCCTCGATAAATGCTATAGCTTCTAGAACTGGGTCGAATTTAGCGGGTTTTTGTAAAATAAAATCATAAGAGAGCATTAGTAATTCTGAAAGCATCCTCTGGATATAGCATGACATTAAGGGCTCGGAAATGGGGCTGCATTTTCTTGCATCTTCGAGGATCATATTTAGATACTTCGGGATTATTGGGCAATTGTTTAAAGGGATGACACATCCGAAGCGATCATAAATCAGATCAAACAGTTCCCTGCTGGTGTTACCGTCATAATGGAGCCACATCGTCGCCCAACCAGTATTCGTATAATATCGATGTGGGTTATAACAATTGATTATTACTAAATCATTTTCTTTGGCAGTATATAGTTTGTCATTATAACAGATCGTTCCTTGACCTTTTACTATATACATAAGAAGGTAACTGTTGTATTTGTCCCTTTCAACATAATAATTATGATCACAGAAAAATTTACCTGTACATATTAAATGAAAGAAAAGGGATTTTGCCAGGTTACTGGGAGTGAAAAAGTAATACTCAGATTCTTCAAGTACTCCTTTTTCATTGACCCTCATAATAAAGCCTCCTTGCAAGAATTTTAATAGCAAGATTTCGAAATACCTTAGCAACTTTAGGAAATGAAAGCGTTGCAAAATCAGTATATACTATGAATTAAGATCTAGCAAGATTAACATATAGGGCCTGTTGATGCCGTATGGCTCTGAGTAATGGGGGAAGGGGGGAAGACAAGTCGGGATAGCCTAAAATACTCTGCTTGATGTGTATTCCAAAGTAAAGGTAGGAAAGAACATGTTGATTGTAGGCGAGCTTATTAATACTAGTCGAAAAGCGATTAACGATTCGGTAGATAATAATGACGCACAGTATATTAAGAAGATAGCCATCGAACAGGTTGAAGCCGGGGCGAATTATTTGGATGTGAATTGTGGAACCAAGGTTTTTCATGAAAAGGAAACAATGGAATGGCTCATTAACACAATCCAAGAGGTCGTTCAGGTCCCCCTATGCATAGATAGTCCAAATCCTGAGGTTTTGGAAGCTGGCCTGGCATTATGTAAGTATGGACAGCCCATGATTAACTCAATTACTGATGAAAAAGAACGTTTTCAAAAAATTAGTCCATTATTATCCAAATATAAAACTAAAATCGTTGCACTCTGTATGGACGATAAGGGAGTTCCGGAAACAGCTGATGACCGTATGAGGGTACTTAAAAGTCTGTATGCCAATCTGCGGTCAATCGGGGTTCCGGATCATGATATGTATTTTGATCCGCTCGTAAAGCCGATAAGCAGTATTGAGACAGCCGGAATTGAGGTTCTCGATACTATTAAGGCTATAAAGAAAGAATATCCTAAGGTTCATTTTATGTGTGGGTTAAGTAATGTTTCTTATGGACTACCGAACCGAAAAACGTTGAACCGCATATTTATGGTTCAAACTATGACCTTGGGTATGGACGGTTATATTTTAAACCCTACTGACAGGGGAATGATGGGGACAATTTTCGTTGCCCAAGCCTTAATGGGGCAAGACTCATATTGTATGAATTACTTGACTGCACACAGGACAGGTTTATACGAAGAACAGCAAAAAAGTAAATCATAAGGGTATTGTCAAAATCTATTACAATAAATTACTTTTTTAATATGAGAGGAGTAAAAAACTATGAATCATCGTGAAAGGGTATTAGCGGTTTTAAACAAGGAAGTACCAGATCGTGTACCTATGGATTTGTGTAACTCTGCGAACTTTATTAATGATCCAGCCTATTTCGCCTTAAAAAAGTATTTTAATATTAAAGGTGATATTGAGCAGTTTCGTAAAAATTTTACAGCTAACTATTACGACGAGCGTGTGTTAGAAGCGCTAGACATTGATTTTCGTCACGTTGGGCTTAAACCACCTAAAGGCTATCAAAATAAAACCTACGCAGATGGAACTTTTTCTGATGAATGGGGTGTAGTGTATAGATTATTGGGAAATGAAAGAGCTATCGTGAAATATCCGTTAAAAGGTGCAGATGAGAGTGATCTTGATAAGTATCCCTGGCTTGATCCACTTGCATCGGGGCGTACTGAGGGTGTAGCCGAACGTGCTCGTGACTTATACCAAAATACAGATTATGCTGTTGCCGCACATGCTGCGCATAATTATGGTTTTTTTGATACTGCGTGGATTTTAAGGGGGTTTGATGATTTTCTCGTTGACCTCATGATAAATAAGCCATTTGCCAGACATCTATTAGGAAAAATTTTTGATCTATTTTTAGGATTACATGAGGTGTATCTAAATGCAGTGGGTCCATATATTCATACGATAACATTTTGTGAAGACTATGGGATGCAGAATGCTCCATTTATCTCCCCTGCATTATATAAAGAAATGTTACAACCGTTTCATAAAGAACTTTTTGCCTTCATTAAAAAGAAGGCACCTCAGGTAAAAATAATATTCCATAGTTGTGGGGCTGTTTATCCTCTAATTCCTTTGTTTATTGAGGCAGGAATCGATATCCTAAACCCTATTCAGCATACGGCTAACGGAATGGATCCGCTTAAAATTAAGAAGGAATTTGGTTCGGAAGTTATATTTCATGGCGGTGTAGATATTCAGCATGCTCTATTCGGAACTGTCGAAGATGTTCAAAAAGAAGTCAAACAAGTGATTGATGAATTGGGACAGAACGGTGGTTACATTGTAGCCCCTGCCAATGTCATTCAAGGAGAAACTCCGCCGGAAAACATCGTAAGTCTATACAGGACGGCAGCGGAATATGGCACATATGGTCAGAAATAATTGTAGTTAGGCCGAAGTTATCTTGTACTACCAGAAAGTATAAACTTGCGTTATATACTTTCTAAGCATAAGAGCAACTAGGCAGCCGCCTTCGCCAGAGGCTTAGCGCCAGCCAAGTTTTCTTTATTTAAAATAGAAGGGGAGTAGAAGAAATGCAAATCCTTAATGAAATTAAAGAAGCACTTATGAGCGGAGATGCCAATGAAGTTCGGAAACGAGCCACTAAAGCACTTGAAGCAGGCCTAGATCCAGTTGTGATTATCAATGATGGATTTATATCGGCTATGAATATTATTGGTATTAAGTTTAGAAATAATGAGGTTTATGTACCCGAAGTATTAATTGCCGCTAGAGCCATGCATGCTGGAATGGATACAGTTAAACCCCATTTGACGGGCGATGCCCTTCAAGAGAAAGGGACTATATTAATTGGTACAGTGAAAGGTGACCTTCACGATATTGGAAAGAACCTAGTTAGCATAATGTTGCAGAGTGGCGGTTTTAGAGTCATAGATGTGGGAATTGATATCTCGGTAGAAAAGTTTGTTGAGGCAGTTGAACAAAACAAGCCGGATGTGGTGGCAATTTCTGCCCTATTAACCTCGACAATAACCTATATGAAGAACATTATTGAAGGATTAGCAGATTATCGCGATCAGTTAAAAATAATCGTGGGCGGAGCCCCAGTTACGCAGGATTTTGCGGATCAGATTGGTGCCGACGCTTATGCTCCGGATGCTGCGTCTGCGGTAGAAAAAGTTCGTAAACTTCTTGGTATCGTCTAAAATGATTCTTATCCTTAGTGGGTAAGGTCCCTTCCTAGAGCACTTAGAAAATATATGCTGTAAAAAGGCCCGTCAATGTTAATTGAAACGTTGATGGCCTTTTTATTTATGTGTGATGTTTGTTTGTGTGGAAGGACAAAATTGGGAAGATAGAAAGCATGTTCTGCCGAGAAATACATACACTCATTAAGTGGCTTATATGATATAATACCATTGTCTCTAAACATTCGTTTTATTTTGAGTTTTTTTGTAAAAAGTATAAGGTCGGTGGGTGTTATGTTTGAACCTGTTAAATTTTATGGTAACCTATCCGAAGGCATTGTAAATCAAATAATGCAAGCAATTAAAAATGGCGAACTTAAGCCAGGTGATAAGTTGCCTCCCGAACGAGAAATGTGCACCATGTTTTCTGTGAGTCGAACAGTGATTCGAGACGCTCTAAAAGTGCTCGTTGGGTTGGGCGTAGTTACGATTCGGCATGGTATGGGGGCTTATATTAATGAGGTGGATGAAGCGGAAGATGTCACTCGATTAGCTTCCCTACTTCAAATCTCACATGGGACCGTAGAAGAGCTATTTCAGGTCCGAGAGGTATTAGAAAGCCAAGCAGTGATTTGGTGTACCCAGAACGCTAACGAGCAGGATCTTCAGCAACTCGAGCATATTGTTCGTAAAGGAAAAGAATTAGGGGATACGGGTGAGTCTAAACTCGCTTTACTTGACGCTGAATTTCACTTGAAAATCGTGGAAGCGGCAGGTAATAGGGTCCTAATGAGATTGATGATTAACCTGTTGGATTTGCTCGGTGAAAATAGATCCAGAACTCTAATGGTTCCAGGACGGCAACGTTTATCCGTTCTAGATCATGCTTCGATTGTTGAAGCGATTAAACAAAGAGATTCAGAATTAGCGCGTCAAAGAATGCTGAGTCATTTAGTGAATGTTAGAGAAGCTATCCAATCTGTAGCTCAGGCTTCTGAGGACCGGAAGTAGATTAAAATATACTTAACTCAACTTAACTATACGATTTACTTATCCAATCGATCCGATTGCGAAAAGTAGATCTTTTTTCTTTTAAACACATTGACAAAAGTGAAAAAAAGGATTATTATTTGATCACGGAAGTGGTAATACCACATACCACATACTACATACCACGTACCACATTATGCATCGATGAAATCCAGAAATGAAGTACGATGCGTGAGAGGTGGAAGCCAATTCCACGAACATTTCGCAACCCTAGAAGGCTAAATTTAAAACAAGGAGGAGAAATCATGAGCAGCCACAAGTTTTTGGTACATGCCGATGATGATAGTGTCGGCGTAGCAGTAGAGGATTTCAAGGCAGGAGAAACTGTCATTGGTATCATTATGGATCCTGACCATGAAATCACGGTGAAGTCCAACCACGACATCCCCCTAGGGCATAAGATAGCGCTTAAAGATGCCAAAGCCGGTGACTTTATCATCAAATATGGTGAAAAGATCGGTAAAGCAACAATGGACATCAAGGTCGGGGACTGGGTGCATACACATAATCTAAAGAGTGCGAGGTGGTAAAAATGGATACAAAGATTTATGGCTATCGCCGGGAAAACGGCAGCGTTGGGATTCGTAATTTGGTGTTGATTATTCCGGTAGACGATCTGTCCAATTCCTCTGTCCTCAAGGTGGAAAGCGCAATCAAAGGAACGTTGGCTCTCCCGCATCCTTACGGACGGCTGCAGTTTGGTGAAGATTTGGATCTGCACTTCCGTACTTTGATTGGCACCGGGTGTAACCCGAACGTGGCCGCAGTCATTGTCATAGGCATTGAGCCCAACTGGGCGAAAAAAATTGCTGACGGTATCGCTGAAACAGGCAAACCAGTGGCATACTTCGGGATCGAAGGAAATGGTGAAATGAAGACCGTGGAGATGGCATGCTGGAAAGCGCAAGAGTTTGTCCAATATGCTACTTCTTTGCAAAAAGTTGAAGCTGACATTTCCGAGTTGACGATAAGTTTCAAATGCGGTGAATCGGATACAACGTCCGGTTTGGCTGGTAACCCGACCGCCGGGGTAGTCGGTGATCGCTTAGTAAAAATGGGAGGCACGGTAATATTCGGTGAAACTTCCGAGATTACTGGTGGCGAACACATTTTAGCGAGACACTTTGCTACCAAAGAGCTGAGTGATGAATTTTTACAAGTCCATGCCAACTATCTGAAAAACATTGAAGATAGTGGTGCCGATTTACTTGGTTCCCAACCGACACAAGGTAACATTGCCGGTGGTCTGACTACAATCGAGGAAAAGGCGCTGGGTAACATTTCAAAAGCGGGCACAAGCCCCATTCAAAGTGTTTTGGGCTTAGCTTATCCTCCTAAAGGCAAGGGTCTGCACTATATGGATTCTTCTTCAGCTGCAGCTGAATTCATAACCCTTATGGGAGCAGCCGGAGCGGCACTGCACTTATTTATCACCGGACAGGGTAACATCGTGGGTAACCCAGTAGTTCCGACGGTCAAAATCTCTGCCAACCCCAATACTTGCAAATATATGGCTGAACATATCGACGTTAATATCAGCGGTTTATTGACGCGGGAATTAAATCTCCAAACAGCTGCGGATAAAGTCATGGAGTGTATGATCCAAACAGCCCGTGGTCGGTTTACCGATGCTGAGGCTCTGGGACATCACGAATTCGTTCTGACTCGCCTTTATCCGAGCGCGTAAGCAAAGTCTTCTTAAGGTAAGGTTTATTTTATATCTTGTGGATCGAATGCTTACTGATTGGGTTTCGGGGGTTTAGGATTTAATTGAGTAATTATTAAATCTTAAACCCTTTTCTAATCTTTGTTATTGACTGAAAAACGAGTATAGTAAAAATAGAAATTATTTATTAGAAGTATGCAAATTAAGCTTCCGTATGGACGAGAAAGTCAGGTTTGCAATGATTTAAAGTACATATAGTTAGAGGTAAATTTATTAGATGGGATTTAGCTCTGGGGTAGAATTAGGTCATTTAGGAGATAATCCGGCTCGTCTAGACTTAGAAGATATCTACAAGCGATTGCCGAACATCCGGTAGAGGCTCATCGACGAAGGTGGAACTATTATTTAAAAAATTTTGGAAGGAGCAAATAATTATGGAAACAGAGATTAAAAAGTCGCTATTTATCGATGGAGAATGGAAAGAGGCAATTAATAAAGAAAGCAAAGGTGTTGTTAACCCTGCAACTGGCAAAGTTTTTTGCGAGATAGGTTACGGTGGAGTTGATGACGCTTTATCGGCTGTAGACGCTGCTGATCGTGCTTTCGTAGCATGGTCTTCAACCTCTGTACGAGAAAGGGCTAATATCTTAAATCGGGTGGCAGATCTCTTGCGGCAAAGAGCAGATCACATCGGCCAAATTCTGGCTTCAGAATCAGGGAAACCCGTTTCTCAAGCAGTTGGTGAAGTGAGGTTTTCTGCTGAATATTTCCAATGGTTCTCGGAAGAAGTACGAAGACCTTATGGACAATATATTCCTGGTGATGCAGCTAACAAACGGCATATTGCTTATACACAACCGGCTGGAGTCGCGTTATGTCTTTCCCCTTGGAATTTCCCAGTCTCTATTCAGGCACGAAAATTGGCTCCTGCTTTGGCTGCAGGCTGTACCGTTGTAGCCAGGGGTTCTGAAGTAGCTCCATTAAGTGTCATAGAGTTGTTTAAATGTTTGCAGGATGCCGGTATTCCAAAGGGAGTGGCAAATTTAATTCAAGGGCCGGCTGCTGCTACAACAGCGGCGATGATGAAACATCCTGCGGTACGTGTCGTTAGTTTTACAGGATCTACTCCTGTTGGGCGTAGTTTAATGTGTCAAGCGTCAGATAGAATTATACGTTTAGCTTTGGAATTAGGTGGAAATGCTCCCTTCATTGTCTTTGATGATGCCGATATTGAAAAGGCTGTTGAAGGCGCAATGATTGCGAAATTCAGGAATAACGGGCAATCCTGTATAGGAGCAAACCGTTTTTATGTTCACGAAAAGATATATGACAAATTTACTGCTGTTTTTGCTAGTAAAATCTCGCAAATGAAGATCGGCAACCCAATGGAAGAGATAGATCTTGATCTTGGGCCAATGGTGAATTTAAAGAGTAAAAATAGAATTGAGATATTAATCAGTGAAGCAGAAGCACTTGGAGCTAGGTCTTTAGCGCCCAAAGCTGAAGTGCCTGCTCAAGGTTATTATGTTCCTCCTGTCATTATGGAAAATGTGCCGGAAAGTGCGGCACTCGCAAGTGAAGAATTATTTGCACCTGTTGCTCCAATATTCAAGTTCACGGATGAGAAAGAGGTTATTATAAAGGCAAATAGTTCGGATATGGGGCTCGCGGCTTATGTCTATACTAATGATTTATCTCGATCTATCCGTGTCACAGAAACTCTGAGATTCGGAATAATTGGGCTCAATAATGCATTGCCATCAGTGGCATATGCGCCGATGGGTGGGGTAAAACAAAGCGGCATCGGTCGAGAGGGCGCGAGAATAGGGCTTGAGGAATTTATGGATTTGAAGTATGTCGCAACAGAAATTTAAAAGACTGGTCAAAAGTGGATTGAATGCTTACTGATTGAGTTTCGGGAGTATAAGATTTAATTGAATAATTATTAAATCTTATACTCCTTTTCATTCTTCGTATGTTTTTTAAAACAGCCTAAAATATATGGGTTAAACCATAGTATTTAATTAGAAGGGAGAAAACTATGCAAATTAAGGTTCCTTATGGACGAGAAAATCAGGATTGTAATGTGCCTGAATCGGTACAATGCATGTATGGAAAACTACGTCAGGTTGAACCTGAGCAAGACCCTTCATTACAGATTCGTTTCGCCATAAAAAATCTAATCGGAGATATAAAGCAAGATAAATTAGTTAAGGCCCAAAAAATTGCCATTGCCGTCAGCGATATTACACGTCCGGTACCCAGTCGATTGATTTTGGAAGAACTTGTCCTTTGGTTAAATCAATTGGATATAACTGAAGATCAGATCATTGTTCTTGTAGGTGGAGGATTACATCGTCCAGCGACACCTAAAGATTTAAAGTATATATTAGGAGAAAACTTATTAGACCGGATTAAAAATATCGTTCCTCACGATGCAGACGATGAGGGAATGTTAGCATTTCTGGGGATTTCTGCTCAGGGAACTCCCGTATACGTTAATAAATATTTTGCCCAGGCTGATTACCGTATTATAACTGGAATGATAGATGCTCACCAGTTTATGGGCTTTACAGCAGGAGTCAAAGGAGCGGTTATTGGGTTAGGAGGTCGTCCTACTATCACAGGAAATCATGCTCGGCTATTTAGCCCTGGGGCAGAATTAGGGCGATTAGAAGATAATCCGGCTCGTCTGGACTTAGAAGATATCGGGAAAATGATTGGCGTTGATATGATTGTCAATGTTGCTCTTAACGATAAGAAACAGGTGGTAAAAGCAGTTGCCGGACATCCGCTAGAGGCCCATCGTCAAGGGGTGGAATTTGCTAAAGGAATTTTTGGGGTCCCTATGGCTCCTGCCGATATAGTGATTGCTTCGCCGGGGGATATCCAAAGGATATCAATGTTTACCAAGCTCAGAAGGCATTAACACCTGCTTCCCAGATTGTTAAAGAAGGCGGTACTATTATTTTAGTTGCCGAGTGTATAGAAGGGACAGGGGAAGAAAGCTTTGAACAAGAAATGTCCTTGTATAAAACCCCCTGTGAAGTGATGGAATCATTTGCATCCAAAGAGTTCGTCATCGGCCCTCATAAGGCTTACCTTTGGGCCAGGACTTTAGTAAAAGCAAGGACAATTATTGTTTCAGACCAAATTCCCCCCACACTTGCTAAAACTTTGATGATAGAAGTGACATCCTCATTGCAGGAAGCATTGGATATGGCTTTGCCTAATTATACTTCTCCGAAAGTAGCCGTTTTGCCTTATGCATCTTCAATGATACCTATTATTAACACCCCTTTGGAATAAATTAAGGTCGGTGGGGATTATGTTTGAGCCTGTTAAATTCTATGGCAACCTATCCGAAGGCATTGAAAATCAGATTATGCAAGCAATTAACAACGGCGAACTTAAACCGGGTGATAAGCTGCCTCCCGAACGCGAAATGTGCACTATGTTTTCTGTGAGTCGGACAGTGATTCGGGACGCACTAAAAATGTTGGTCGGTTTAGGTGTAGTTACGATCCGGCATGGTATGGGGGCTTATATTAATGAGGTGGATGAAGCGGAAGATGTCTCTCGGTTAGCTTCCCTACTTCAAATCTCACGAGGGACTGTCGAAGAGTTATATCAGGTACGGGAGGTTTTGGAAAGCCAGGCAGTGATTTGGTGTACTCAGAACGCAAACGAGCAGGATCTTCAACAACTCGAACATATTGTTTGTAAAGGAAAAGAATTAGGAGATGCGGGTGAGTCAAAACTCGCGTTGCTTGATGCTGAATTCCACTTAAAGATTGTGGAGGCAGCAGGTAATCTTGTCCTGATGAGACTGATGCTTAACCTGTTGGATCTGCTCGGTGAAAATAGATCCAGAACTCTAATGGTTCCAGGACGGCAACGTTTATCCGTTCTGGATCATGCTTCAATCGTTGAAGCGATTAAACAAAGAGATCCGGAATTAGCGCATCAAAGAATGCTGAGTCATTTAGCGAATGTTAGAGAAGCGATCCAATCTGTGGCTCAGGTCTGGGAGGAATGGGATTAGAAAAGTAAAACATAGGCAAGAAGGGGCTGCTGCATTAACGAACTAAATCGTTCGTAGTGACGCAGCCGCTTTTTTTGCCTTGGAAATAGATACTGCGGGTCCCGAAGAACCCGCAGATGGCATTTTACGATATGTCTACAGTCATCCTTCGTGCTTGGCTATCCATGGCGGTTTCAATAATCCGGATAATATTGCTGGCTTCTTCCGGGTCGACCATTTGTTCAGCACCGTTGACAATAACATCATAAATATTGTGATAAAAAGCTAAATAGTTCCCAGGAATCGTCTCGATCTTTCCAACAAAATGTATACCGTTAAGAGTAGTATTCAGAGTTCCCCATGTTTCCGGACTCTCCACACCCCAGGCAGAACCGGCCCCGGGAGTTGCACCTTGCTTGAGGGCTTCTTCTTGCGGGTCTAGGCCGAACTTGATAAATGAGCCTTGGGTACCATGCAGGGTATAGCGTGGCCCTGGTTCTCTGATCAATAACCCGCCCTTGAGAGTGACCTTTAATTGATCGTATCCCATGATCAGTTCAAAACTGTCCTCTATGTCACTATTTTCCCGCTGAATTCTAATGTCAGCAGTAATAGTCTTAGGTACCCCGAATAAGACTAAGGCTTGGTCAACCAAATGTGATCCCAAGTCATAAAGGATACCCGAGCCCGGACCCTCTTTTTCCTTCCAGGTTGATGGCCGGATATAGTTAACAAAGCGATCATAATGAGCTTCATACTCGACTAGTTTTCCCAGAAAATCCCCTTCCACGACGCGCTTAACGGTAAGGAAATCGCCATCCCATCTCCTATTCTGGTAAACGCTTAAGACATTTTGTTTCTGTTTTGCCAATCTAATTAGTTCCTGGGTTTCGCTAAATGTCACGGCAAAAGGCTTGTCGACGATCACGTGTTTCCCAGCCAGAATAGCCTGACGGGCTAAGTCAAAATGAGTAGCGTTGGGAGTCGCCACAATCACGAGATC
The DNA here is from genome assembly GCF_045689965.1 of Desulfosporosinus paludis. NCBI lineage: Bacteria > Bacillati > Bacillota > Clostridia > Eubacteriales > Desulfitobacteriaceae > Desulfosporosinus > Desulfosporosinus paludis. The sequence continues at coordinate 2,751,662 of NZ_CP144211.1, read as the reverse complement.
GATATTCGGATCAGTCAGAACATCTTCGACATAAGGGACTGACATAACCCCCGGATACCGGCTGCTCGCCTTATTACCATGACGCTCAACAACCTTTGCCAGCCGCAGACCCGGAACAGCAGTAATCGTCGGAGCGTGAAACACCTGACCGGCTACCCCGAAACCGATCAATCCTACATTTAGGACTTTTTGTTCCAAGTTTATTCGCCTCCAGTTTAAATTTAGAATTCATGGAGCTTATAGTTTGAAAAACTTGATGTTGCTTTCAAGATCTTCAGCCATTTTCGCTAACATGGTTGCCGCATGCCGAATATCTCCCATCGAAGCATCTTGCTCTTCAGTCATCGCGACAATGCTTTCCATACTACCGGCGATTTCCTGAGGGATTTGGGCGACTTCCTTGATCGCAGTTACCATGCCATTAAGCTGAAGACCTATTTCCCTGACCGCAACTGCAGCTTGTCTTGCTAAAGCGGTAAAGTCGTTAACCCCTGTCAGAATGATTATTGGCAAAACAGTCATTAAAGTCTTAAACTGAATACCGACAAAACGGGAATTCCGGCTTTTCCAGTTCACTCGACTGGTGATCCAAGGGATTTTGCCTTTGACAGCAGTTAAAGTACGACTAAATCGGGAATTCTTGACTCTCAAATTAGCTATTTTTCATCACACCTTAACCAGGTTATTAAAGAAAAAAACCATTCACTACGCTTTGCCTTCGGACCCGCATAAGCTGATTTTATGCGCAACAACTCGTCCTACTGCTTCCCGCACCTTGAGAACGGCTTTCCAGGGTTCTTGCTCCGTAATCAATGTTTCTGCCATGGACCTAGCCCAAGCCACTTTTAATTCAGTGCCAATATTGACCTTGGCAATACCTTTTCTGATGGCCTCGCGGATCATGTCATCAGGAATTCCCGAACCGCCGTGGAGAACTAACGGTACCTTCACAAGGGTGCAAATTTTCTCAATCAGTAAGAAATTGATTTTTGGTGTGAATTTATACAAGCCATGAGCGGTTCCTACAGCGGGAGCAAAAGTATCTATACCGCTTTCAGTTACCAACTTGACGGCTCCTGAAGGATCGGCCAGGGCCATGTCAGGATTACCAGTTTCTTGTGAATCTTCAATTCCACCGATATGTCCCAATTCAGCCTCAGTCGTGGCACCATGTGCACGAGCCAACTCAACAGTTTTCCTGGCATGGGCGATATTTTCGTTTAACGGCAGCGCGGAGGCGTCAATCATCACGGAGGTAAAACCATGTTCTAGTGCCCACTGAATCCACTCGAGGCTGTTGCTGTGATCGAGGTGCAAGGCAACGGGTATTTTAGCGGCCTTGGCAACTCCTCGAGCCATCGCCGCCGCGGCAACATCTCCGATTTTCTCCAGATAGGTGGGTGTGATTTGGAGAATTACCGGAGAACGATGGTTTTCAGCAGTTTCGATAATAGCCTGTAATATCTCTAAATTGTGGAAGTTAAAGGCTGGAACAGCGTATTGTCCTTGTCTAGCTTTGTTGAGCATCTGAATAGATGGTTCTAACATGGTATTTCCTCCTAACTAATATGAATTATGAGAATTCCTCAAAAATTCCCTCTTGACAAGAGAATACTACCATACTAAAATTACATTGTAAATATGCAATATTGCAATATTTAAAAACAAACAATATTGCAATATTGCTCATAATCCAATCTTTCTTACCTATCTACTTAGAGTGTAAGAGTGAAAATTCCATACGGTTACATAAGCCGTTTAATATCCAATTTCCTTCGCTTGACGATAAACTTTGTTTGATATAATCTAATCATGAATGTGTAATATTGCAATATTGTTGGGTAAGGGAGTAAGGAAACGTGGAATTAAAGAAAATGGAGTCGATACCTTTACATTATCAATTAACAAACACTCTACGGGATGCCATTAGGGACGGAGTCTGGAATCTGGGAGATGCTTTTCCTACTGACAAGGATTTAATGGTACAGTATGGCGTTAGCAGTACAACTGTAAGGCGCTCCGTGGGGCAATTAGTTCAGGAAGGACTGCTCGATCGCAAAGCGGGTAAAGGAACATTTGTCAAGAATAAGCCTGTAGAAGAAACGCTGGGACTTTTGACGGGTTTCTTTCAAGAAATGATCAGCCGTGGGTTTTCACCGAGTGCCGAGTTGATCAATCTCTGTCCCATCGAAATAACTGCTAAAGAATTGGAAAGAGTCCCTGAGTTATCTATCTTTAACGATCAAAAGATGTTTCTGATCGAAAAGGTACAAAAACTGAATGATGAGCCTATTGCTTATTTGCAAAGCTATTGGCCATATGAATATGGCTCTCGGATGGCTGCCTCTGACTTAACTAAAATTGGCCTGTACGATATCGCTGGTAAGGAATTGGGCCTGGTTTTAACTAAGGCTGAACAAACGATCGGCGCGGGGATTGCCCATAAAAAAGTAGCACAGTATCTGGGAATTAAAATCGGTTTTCCAATCCTCACCATGAATCGTATTGCCTATTGCGGTGAACAGCCTGTTGAACTCTCACTTAACTCATATCGGGCAGATAGGTACAAGTATAAGGTCTTACTTCAGCAGCACACGAGTAGAAACATAGAAGGCCTTTTCCTCTAGGAATGAATAGAACATAACACCTATTGCATGATTTTTCCTTACAATCATCCCTGTTGCTGCACGTGCCATACAGTGTGATGAGGATCGAGTAGTAATTCAATTCAAGCTTTAAATCAAACATAGTTGCTTTCGGGGGGAGGTGATTGTGCGGTTTCCTATGCGTTCGTTACAACCAAGCAATACCATAGGAGACCGAACATGGTAGTATCTGGTGAAAAAGATCACAAATAGCTATGGGGATTCTGCGAGAATTTGCGGCGCAGGAGGATCTGGAAGGAGAAATATCGGAATTACATCTAGCAAGGAAGGTGCATACAAAAAGCATAAATTATAATATAAATTGTCGAAATGTTTGGAATTAGAGAATAAAAAAACTGGGGATCGGAAGGAGTTTATGAGTATGTTGATGAAAAAGTTGCTCAGCTTGTCCATGATATGCTCGTTATTAGTTTTCGGTACTGTTGCTTGCGGTACAAGCAATTCCACTTCCGCTGCTGGTCAAAGCGATAGTCAGCAACCTGTAACAATTTCGTTTGTGAACTGGGCTACTGCTGAAGAATCAACCAAACAAAAGACACTGGATACTATCGCCGAATTCGAGAAACAAAATCCGAATATCAAAGTCAAAAACGTGCCTATTCCTGTAAGTGATATTTTAAATCAGTTAACGATTATGAATAGTGCTGGTAATGCACCGGATATTGCCCAAGTTGATAATGCTTCAGCGATTAGTTTAGCTTCCATGGGGGCCTTGTCGCCAACCGACAACTTATTGTCGCAACAATTCATGTCGGATATGGATAAAGCTTCTTACGAATTAGGTGTATTGAACAATCAGCACTATGCTGTTCCCTGGGCAGGACAACCGATGGGTTTATGGTATAACAAAAAGCTGATGCAAGCTGCGGGATTGGATCCCAATAACCCGCCAAAGACTATGGATGAACTGAACAAAGACATGGACATTGCTAAGCAAAAGTTACCGAAAAGTGTAGTAATGCTGCAGGTTGATACAACGATACGGACCATTGGCTTGGAGCAAGAATGGCCGCTGATGGAATCTTACGGGGCAATTAAGGACGGTAAGGTCAATGCCGGTCAGATGGGCTCCTATGCCGAATGGCTGCGAGGAATCATACAAAAAGGATATACTTTGCCTGGGAAAAAATTTGGTGAATTCAGACCTCTAGCCGCTCAAAACAACCTGCTGTTCGGTATAGATGAGCCTTGCTTTAAAGGAATTGTCCAAAGTATGGACAAAACCTTAACGGATGATAAGTTTAATCAAACATGGGCAGTGACAAAATTGCCCGATGGTACAAGCAAATCCCAATGCATACCTGGAAACCACAATCTCGTTATTTTTAAAGCGTCTAAAAGCCAAGCAGCGGTTGCAAAATTCGCTGAGTTCTTAGCGGGGAGTGACTTTGCCCTTAAAAATTACGTGCTTCCTACAGGATACGTACCAGTAGTTAAAAGTGCCAGCCAACGCTTCCCACAACAATTTACCGACCCCTCACTTAAGAGTTTTGCTGAAACAGTAGCCCCAACCGAAGTTCGTGCTCCCTGGGGTCCGGACTATAGTAAATATGCTACTGATGTCATGACTAGTATGCAAGAAGTCATTACCACGACAAAACCGATTCCAGATATTCTTAAAACTCTACAAACTAAGCTACAGAGCTATAAGTAATTGGATTGACGATCTGGACCGTACGGCAAGTGGGTTACCCCACTTGCCTCCGAACTTTAAAAACAATAGGAATGGAAGGCGTAAGATATGTTAAAGAGTAATTCAAAGGTCGGTCTAGTTTTTTTTGTTAGACCCCAGTTTGATGTGAATCTGGCTAAGGACTTTTTTCACAATGCCCAATCGGCTCTGGTACGGGCGGGTATTGCCACGGAAGTGTTTGAGCAACCAGTTGCCGTAGGTGCTGAAGCGTTATCCTTGGCTGAATCGATCAACAATCGTTCGGATTTACATGCTCTAATTATTATACAGGGAACTTTCTGCGATGCTTCTCTAATCCTGAATCTGGCCAGTAATGTCAAATTGCCTATTCTGATTTGGGCGACCAAGGAGGAGCCTACCGGTAAGCGGTTGAGTCTCAATTCATTCTGCGGCCTCAACTTGGGCGCACACGCGCTGGTGAATGCCGGCATCAAATTCAAAGGTGTTTACGGCAGCCCTGATTCGCCTTCGACGGTTAAGAAGGTAGCAGCTTTTGCACGGGCTGCTGGAGCAATCAAGTGGCTGAGAGGAAAACGCATCGGGCTGTTTGGACACCGACCTTCCGGTTACTATCCCTCTAATTTCAATGAGATATTGTTGCTTCAGCAATTTGGAATTTCGGTTGAATATATCTCGCTCAATGAAGTATTTTCTCGGGCACAAGAAATTGAAGTCGAGGATATTCAACAATATATCACTAATTTAGCCGGAACGGAAAACTTAGAAATGAACGCGACCAGAAAATCAGTTCAAGCCTATTTGGCACTCAAAGAAATGGTTTCCGAGAAGGCACTTGATGCGGTCGCTGTAGAGTGTTGGCCAGAATTTATGGCGAACTTTGGGGGAGCTGTATGTTATGCTCTCAGTCGTCTAAACGATGAAGGTATTGTGGCTGCCTGTGAGGCAGATATTAATGCGGCTGTGACAATGCTCATCGGATCTTACCTTTCTTCTCAAGCTAATTTCATTGCTGATTTAGTCGGTGCCGAAGAAGAACGAAACCAGTTGATTTTTTGGCATTGCGGCAATGGACCACGCTCACTGATTGCGCCAGATACAATACCGCTGGCCGGTGTTCACCCGAACCGGAAGATCCCTCTATCCCTATATTTCCCCTTGAAAGGCGGTCAGGTGACGATAAGCCGTTTAAGCAGTGATCATAACGGAGATTTGAGGCTTTTGCTTGGCTCAGGTACGGGTATCGAGACCAAGCTGCTCTATAGCGGCAATAGTTTGCCTGTTCAGATTTCTGGCTCAGTGCAACAAACCTTGGACACAATTTTGTACGAAGGTGTTGAACATCATTACATTGTGACTTACGGTGATTTCACTTGTGAATTTAGGGAACTAGCTGAACTTCTCGATTTACGAATGATTAATTTTTAACGGAGGATCAAAATGTCTAAAAAGCTAGAAGAAATTGCTATTAAGGAACAGAGGGTTTTAAGCTTATTAAAAGAAAATGAGCTTGACGGCATCTGTCTTTCCCGAACAGCCAATTTTGCCTGGATGACAGCAGGTGGCAATAACCGGGTTGTCTGGGGTCAGGAAACAGGGTGTGCTGCCTTGGTTCTCGTAATGGGCCGTAAATTCCTCGTCGCTCCTAAAAATGAAATCGAGAGGTTGATGCAGGAGCAGGCCGCTGATACGGGTTTTGAGCCCTGGACTTACGAATGGTATGAAGACCGACAGCAGGCAATTGAAAGATTAGTGGGGAATAAGAAAATAGGTACGGATATTCCTATGGGCAATTGGCCGGTGATCGAAGCTGAGCTCAAGAGGCTCCGCTTCAGCCTGACCGTCCACGAGGTGGAGCGGGCTGAGAAGCTGGCAGCGATCTGTTCAGATGAGCTGTCTGCTGCCTGCTTAGCCATTGTTCCTGGCTGTTCGGAATGGAACATTCAGGCTGAATTGTCAAGCCGGCTACTCAATCTAGGAGTGCGTGCCAATGTGCTCTTGGTGGGAGCGGATGAGCGGACAAAATTCCGGCATCCAGTGCCCGCAGTGAACAATGTTAATAAGTACGTTATTGTCGGTTTGGTTGGTGAACAAGGCGGCTTGCACATGGCCCTAACGAGATCGGTTTATTTCGGCAAGATTCCGGAGGTTCTGCGACAGAATTATGAGAGCTGTTTAGCAGTTGAAAGGTCTTTTTGGGAGAATAGTGTTGTGGGAGCGGCGAGTAAGCAGGTCTTTGATCAGAGCATCAGGACTTACGCAGATTTGGGGCATCGGGAAGAATGGAAGCGTCATCATCAGGGCGGTGCCATTGGTTATGCACCACGTGAGTATCGGGCAGGCGAGGGAAGATTGGAGATCATTCAAGCTAATCAAATGATGGCCTGGAATCCCACAGTTGAAAATACCAAGTGCGAAGATACATGTCTGGTTACTCCAGCCGGACTGAAGTTGTTAACAACAGTACCAGCCACCTGGCCGACTACAACGATCAAAGTGAACAACAACAATTTTCAGCGTCCTCTCATCCTCGAAAGGTAAAATTTTTGGACCTAAATATTGTAATATTGCAATATTTTAACATTATTTGAACATAGTTGATGTAGATTTTTATTTTGCTTATGAAAGAAAATGATGACCTAATTCGTTAATCGTTAAGTAATAAGTTCTATTAATTAAACCTTCTGACCAAATTTTAAACTATAAGACTAACTTGGGAGGGAAAATAATTGGCAGGAGTTAAATTGCAAGGTGTCTCGAAAGTCTACGGTACCACAACTGCTGTATACCCGACTGATCTTGAAATTGAGGACGGAGAGTTTCTGATCCTTGTAGGACCTTCCGGATGCGGTAAAACGACAACGTTACGGATGATTTGCGGGTTGGAGATGCCATCCGAGGGGAGCATTTTTATCGGAGATCGTAATGTTACTAAGCTTGAACCAAAGGATCGGGATATAGCCATGGTTTTTCAAAGCTATGCTTTATATCCCCATAAGAATGTATATGACAACATGGCTTTCGGTTTGCGCATCAGAAAAAGGCCCAAACAAGAGATTGATGCCTCCGTTAAAGAGACTGCCGAGATGCTAGGCATATCAAAGTACCTTCATCGTTTCCCCAAAGAATTATCTGGGGGGCAACGGCAAAGGGTTGCTCTAGGGCGGGCCATTGTTAGGAATCCTCAGGTATTTCTAATGGATGAGCCTCTCAGTAATCTGGACGCTAAGCTTCGTGTCCAGACTAGAGCAGAACTTATTAAACTTCACCAAAACCTTAAAGCTACAGTTGTATACGTAACTCATGACCAAATTGAAGCCATGACCATGGGATCACGGCTTGTGGTGATGAAAGACGGCCTAGTCCAACAAGTCGGCTCACCAAAGGAAATCTATGGTTATCCTGTGAACAAATTTGTCGCTGGTTTTGTCGGGTCTCCGCCGATGAATTTCGTCACAGGTAAAGTGGAAGTTGATAAGAATAAGCTTTATTTTAAAGCGCCAGATTTTACCGTTGAATTTCCTCTCTCCGAGACATCGACATCCCTTGATAAAGCTGTGGCCATCTTGGGGCTTCGACCAGAAGGTTTTGCCCGTGCTGACCAAAATGAGACCAAGAACGTCATTTCTTGTAAAGTCGAAGTCGTGGAACACATTGGAGCCGAGGTAATCATCCATGCCCGACTGAACTCCGGTGAGGAAATTGTGGTTAAGCAAAACGGGTTTGAAGAAGCCCCCGAGGTAGGTTCCATTGTCAAGGTAAAACCGTTCCAGGGAAATATTCATTTGTTTGACGCACAAAGCGAAAATAGGATTATTACATCGACGGTGGTTTATGGTGAAATACATTAGGTAGTAAAGCATATGCGGATGAGCATAGGAGGGGAGCCGCAATGGCGAATTGGCCGGAAAGCCAGGACAATCCACGGAGTATGGGAAGGATACGGATACCGCTTCATGTGAAATTAATCTTTCCCGCGGTTTTTGTCCTCGGTATTGTAATACTTTATCCTTTAATAAGTTCTTTAGTACTGTCGATGTTTCATTATGAGTTAACCAGGCCAGATCAGACGAAGCTAAGTGTGCTCGAAAATTATACCAAGATGATCCATGATGACGTATTTTGGTTGTCTCTAAAAAATACCGTAATTTTTACGGGTGTTTCGGTAGTTGTCAGTTTGATCGTCGGCTTAATTGGGGCAATAACAATTGATCAGCTGCCGCAACGATTGGCTGGGGTAAGGGGAGTAATATTGGTTCCTTGGCTCATCCCTGGTGTCATAGTGGGTTTTTTATTCATGTTAATTTTTGATGTCCAAGTCGGACCGGTCAACATGATCTTGCAGCATCTGGGAATTATTAAAGAATTCTTGCCCTGGTTGATGGACGATAAATTGGCAAATATCGCCGTAGTGGTTGCGAATATTTGGAATCAGATTCCGTTTTATATTTTAATGTTTACGGCCGGTATCAAGGCAATTCCAGCGGAGATTAAAGAAGCTGTTATTGTAGAAGGGGCAGGGCGTTGGGAAGAATTTGTTCATGTAACGTTGCCCCACCTCCGTGGAATTCTTATAATAACCAGTTTATTAATGATCATTCGTAACTTCAATAACTTCCCCTTAATTTACACTATGACCGGCGGTGGTCCGGTCTACTCAACGACGACCTTTGTTATCTATATTTATCGTCTGGCCTTTGAGCAGTTCAATATCGGTTATGCCTCGGCGGTTGGAGTTGTTTGGTGTCTAGTGTTATTAGTGCTTTCCAGCCTTTATGTAAAAATGCTTTCTAAACAGGATCAATTGTAATCACGCAATAATAACGTAAGAGGGGGTTAAAGAATGTTTCGACGGCGATTTTCATCAGGCTGGGCAATATTTGTCTGGGGCTCAGTGGCCGCTCTCTTGGTTTGGTCCCTATTCCCTATCTTTTGGATGGTATCGACTTCTCTGAAAACGGACCTGGATGTCTTTAAGAATCCTCCGGAAATATGGCCAATGCATCCGACCTTGCAGAATTATATTGGTCTAACTTCGGGAATCAACCCCATTCCCCGATTCTTCTTTAATAGTTTTTTTACTGCTTTATTAACCGTTGTTTTGACGATTGTGTTGGCAACCTTTGCGGGTTATGCCTTATCTCGTCTGAAATTCCGCTTTCGCGATCAAATACTCGTTAGTGTATTAGTAACCCAAATGTTTCCTTTAGTTGTCATGCTTGCCCCACTTTATCTCCTTTATGTGAAAGCTCATTTATTAAACACCTACTTTGGTATGGTCATTGCTTTCACTTCTTTTGCTCTACCTTTTGGAATTTGGATGATCAAAGGATTTATCGATTCTGTACCGGTAGAAGTTGAACAAGCAGCGATGGTTGACGGATGCAGCCGTATGCAGGCAATGCGGATTGTTGTATTGCCTTTGATAACTCCCGGGATTGTGGCGACAGGGATCTTTGCCTTCCTTGATGCTTGGAATAACTTACTCTTCCCCTTAACACTTACTAATGAGATCGCCATGAAGACTCTGCCAGCTGGGATGGTTTTGGCTTTCGCCGGTCAATTTAAAAGTGACTGGGGCGGGATGATGGCAGCATCCTTCATAACCACGCTTCCGGTACTGATTATTTTCATTCTCTTACAACGCTATCTTGTTGAAGGACTAACCGGGGGCGCGGTAAAGGGTTAGTATGACAGAATAAAGGCGGTCATTAGGTTATGAAAATTGGGATGATCAATGGTATTCTCTCTGCTGCTTTAATCGGAATCCTGCTTAGCTTGACTAAGATCTGTATTGTTAACGTGCCGGTTATCTTCTTTAGTATGGCCCTAATGGGCGGAACTCATCTTATCTTTCTTGCGGTGTTGTTAATACGACGCCAAGGCGGATTGATTTGGGCAGCCGGTAAACGTTATCCCGAGCTGTATCTGGTAGGCTTTCTGTCTTCCGCCCTGAACCTGATGCAGAACTGGGGGTTGAAGCTCAGTTCACCGGCTAATGTCGCCATACTGATGCGGGGGGATTTATTCTTTAGCCTTGTTATCGGGTATCTTATCTGGAAGCAGAAGTTGAATCGGCTGGAATGGGCAGGGATGGGCGCCATGCTTATTGGAGTCTGCCTGGTTTTGCAAATCTCTTGGGAGGGAGTCAGCATTGGCTCGGTGGGTGACCTCTTAATCCTTGGCAGCGCTTTTTTGTTGGCAATTAATGCGGAGATTATCAAACATAGGCTCAGTGGAGTCGAGGGTATTTTGGTGGCGTATTATAATTCCGGAATGTGTTTTGTCGTATTTCTCTGTGGAGCAGCTTGGACGGGGGAGCTTAGAGCATTGCCGGAGGTCAATGGGGTAATCTGGTTATTGGTTTTGACAAGCATTGTCTTTCAAGTGGTACAGTTTTTGGCCTATTATCGTTCCTTAAAGGGACTGCCAACCTGGCTGGTTCGTGTTGTTCATCTGTTTACTCCGGTTGTTGCTATCGTCACAAGCTCTTGGTGGCTGCATGAACCCATTAATTTTGTTCAAATTGGGGGAATGTTGCTGGTAGGCGGTGGAATTACGCTTGTTTGTCGGGTTCATGCTCAAAAGTCTCTCGCGGGCCTTTAACCTAAGACCAAAAACAGATTGGACTAGGCAATATTTTTGGAGGTGATTATTTTTCGTGAAAGCAAATGTAGCTATTGTTCAGGCCGGTGGTCCCACCTCTGTGCTGAATTCAAGCCTAGCTGGTTTTGTGGAGGCTGCAACTTCTTCAAACCAATATAATCAGATCTTGGGCTTTTGTAACGGGTTCGAAGGTTTGATTAAGAATCGGGTAATGCATTTAGAAGGACTTGGTGAAGCGCAGTTAGAGGCTCTTAAATCTCAACCTGGGGCAGTTTTGGGGGCAGGGAGATACCCACTGACTTCACAAGGGTTGTCAACGATACGCAGCAATCTGCAGCTGCGTGGTATTAGTCAGTTAGTTTTAGTCGGCGGTAATGGGACAATGTGGGCTGCTGACCAAGTTGCAGCTGCATGTCCGGAAGTTCAAGTAGTCGGAATCCCGAAAACAGTGGACAATGATCTGTGGGGAACAGATCATTCCCCAGGCTATCTGAGTGCTGCCAAATTTATTGGAGAGGCCGTTAGATCGTTAGCTCTAGATCTCTGGGCAATGCGTAATTTCGAACGTGTACGGGTTGTTGAAGTAATGGGACGAAATGTTGGATGGTTAGCCGCGGCTGGAAGCCTGGCGCAAAGCTCGTTACCTGATTATCCGCCATTCCATTTCTATCTGCCGGAAAATTCCTTTAACTTAGAGAATTTTTTCACGAGAGTAAATGAACATCTTCATAATTATCCCTGCATGCTGGTTATTGTCAGCGAAGGGCTTCGCGCAGCAGATGGAAACCCAATTGCCGAATTTGAGATAGGTGGAAGCAAGGTACCGGGTGGGGCTGCTCAGTTGTTGTCTTCCGAGTTACGTAGCCGGGGAATCCCTTCCAGAAGCGAGGTTTTAGGTATTCTGCAGCGGGCTAATACTTGGGCCTTGTGTGAGCGTGATCGCCAAGAAGCCATTTTTCTGGGAAGACAGGCTGTCAAAGTTTTAGGCCAGAGTAAGAGCAACGTCATGCTGGGTTTGCCTTCGGATTTGATCGATTTTGCCGAAGGACAAAAAGTACAATTGGTTGAATTGAAAGGCATTGCGGGGTTGGAGCGCCCAGTCGACCCTCGTTATTTGACAGAGAGTGGAATTGATCCCTCATTTACGACTTGGCTGCAAAATAAAATGGGAGAACCTCTGGCGGAAGCCGACAGCGCCCGTCAAGTGTGGTCGATTGCGGCGGCACAATTGTAATTATGACTTATCACTCTCCGCTCTGGGGTGCAATCACTACTGCATCCCCTTTTTCTTACTGGCAGAAAGTATAACTCCGTGGAATCACTTTCTACAGGTCCCTTCTCGCCATCCTTGGTTCAGGGACACTTGGTCATCTATGGCCAGCGCATCAGTGCCGCTAACGGCTTCTGCTCTCGCAAGCTAACAAGTGCGAAGACAGTGTCTTCGGGCACAAGCCGAGTTTTCTATATACGGTAAGGATTTACTTTTAGAATTTTTATAAAGTGAGGCAAGGTAGATGTTTAAACTGGAAAACGAATTTATATCGGTTGAAGTGAATTCTAAAGGGGCTGAAATGTATAGTCTGAAATCGAAAGATGACGGAACGGAATTTATCTGGCAAGCGGATTCTAAATATTGGCCATGGCATGCACCTGTTTGCTTTCCTATTGTTGGGAAATTGGCAAATAACCAATATCAAGTAGGTGACAACACATATTGTCTTAATGTGCACGGATTTGCCAGAGATATGGAGTTTCGGAAAATTGAGGCTGCCGATGACCGGGTTGTATATCGTCTGGATTATGACGATGCCACCCTCGCCAAGTTTCCTTTCAAATTCCTGCTTGATATCAGTTATACGCTGGTAGGTAGGGGGGTCATCATACAATACAATGTGAAAAATGCGGACGACAAACCTATTTGTTTTTCTATTGGAGCTCATACAGGATTTAACTGCCCGCTTTTGCCTGATGAAATGTTTAGTGACTATGAACTAGTTTTCGAAACAGCCGAAACAGCCAAACGTCTTTTACTTGACGACGGCTTAAGATCTGGGCAGACAGAATTGTTGTTGAAGAACGATAATACCTTACCGTTATCTCGGGAACTTTTCAAAAAGGATGCTTTAATTCTCAAAAATTTAAAATCCCAGTACGTTACTTTAAGAGGACGGAAATCTGGTAAATCCGTAACCGTTAACTTTATGGGCTTTCCTTATATGGGTATCTGGACCAAACCGGAAGAAGCACCCTTTGTTTGTATTGAGCCTTGGTACGGAGTAACTGATACTACTGGAGAAAGCAAGCGGATCACGGAGAAAGAAGGTATTCTTTTTTTGGTACCTGAACAGGAATTTAGATGTGCTTACCAGATTATTGTTGGATAAACAAAACAAGGGGGAATTATGATGAAAAAACATGTTCGGAATGTGCTGTTCGAGGCTCGTGAAAAACGTTATGGGTTAGCAGCTTTTACTGTTCAAAATGCCGAAATGATCAAAACAGTTCTCAAGGTATCAAAGGAACTCGCTGACCCGGTGCTCTTGATGCTCGGACAAAAGCCCCTTCAGCATCTTGACATGAAAGTCCTAATTAACATTGCCAGAACGTATGAAGATATTTATGAAACCCCGGTTTATCTCCATCTTGATCACAGCCGGAATCTGGATCAAATCCAAAAGGCTATTAATTTAGGGTTTGATTCCGTGATGTATGATGGATCTCAGTTATCATGGGCAGAGAATATTGCGAATACGAAAAAAGTCGTTGCTATGGCCCAAGTAAGAGATGTAGCTGTTGAAGCAGAAATAGGAAAGATTGCCGGCGTAGAGGATGACATTCAAGTCCGTGAGAACGAAGCTTATTTGACAACCCCGGAAGAAGCGAAAGAATTTGCAGAGTTGACAGGAACTGATTGGTTAGCGGTGTCCATCGGAACAGCCCATGGTTGGTATCGTGAAACTCCAAAGCTTGATTATCCACGCATTGAGGCTATCCGGGCTGCTGTGAAGATACCGTTGGTTATGCATGGCGGCTCTGGCCTGTCGGATGATGCTATCAGGCGGGCAATAAAAGCAGGTATTACAAAGATAAATGTTGACACAGAACTGCGCCGAGCATTTATGAGTGGAGTATCGGACTCCTTATCTTCAAATCAGGCACTGGAAGATTTAGTTAGCCATTTTAAGGTTGGTGAAGAGAAATTAGCTCAGACTGTTCGGGAAAAGCTTATGTTATTCGGAACAGGTATTTAGTCTTACTCTATGAATTTGTGGGTAAGTGTTTATTGAGGCCTAGAATTTGAATGAGGTCTCTATGAAACAAATATTTATCAATCTTAAACGGTTGGATGTCGCGAAAAGTTTGGGAGGAGTTTGTCAGTATGTAAGCTTGATTAGAATACAAGTGAGCTATCTATGGTCCGAGGGATTAAAGGGCGGATATTCTCAGGGCGATGAAAATTCGATGCAATAAATAAGGTGCAAGAAGTAGTAGGGATTAGCAAAAAAAAGGAGAATTTATAATTCATAAATATTGGACATCAGAGGGATCAGATAGGAGGAAAAGGTGAAAGGGAAACTGAAAATCTTAACGGCTATGCTAATCTTCGGCAGTATTGGGGTCTTTGTGAAGAAAATTGATCTGCCTTCGAGTGAAATCGCCTTTCTCAGAGGGATCATTGGAAGTTTGTTTTTGATTTTTGCCAGCGTTCTTGTCAAGCGGAAGCTTTCGCTTAAATCAATCAGAGAAAATATTGTGCTTTTAGTGGTCTCAGGTACAGCCATTGGTTGTAATTGGATTTTTCTATTCCAAGCTTACAAGTATACGACCATATCAAACGCTACCCTAAGCTATTACTTTGCTCCAATCTTTGTAATGATGATAGCTCCTTTTGTTCTTAAAGAACGGTTAACGCCAGGTAAGGTAGGCTGCCTTATTGCTGCCATGATTGGATTATCTTTAATTAACCTCGGAGGCAGCGACACAAGCAGTGCGAGCAATCATTTGATCGGCATACTATATGGCCTTTTAGCTGCAGTGCTTTATGCCAGTGTCATTTTAATGAATAAATTTATTAAGGATCTCTCTGGTTTTGAGACGACATTAGTACAATTAATCATATCAAGCATTGTGATGCTGCCCTATATTTTATTAGAAGACACAGTAGATTTCTCAAAGCTAACGTCATCGTCGATAATTATTATACTTATTCTGGGTATCATCCACACAGGTGTTGCTTACTTCCTATATTTCACTGCGATTAAAGAACTAAAGGGACAAACGATAGCCGTTCTAAGTTATATTGATCCTATTTCGGCAGTGATCATTGCGGCAATCTTCTTGGGGGAACGTATGAATTTTGTGCAAATCGTTGGAGGCATCCTTATATTAGGTTCAACATTTTGGAGTGAAAGGATAGAGAAATAAAGGCCCAAAACAAGTGTTAATGATTCAAGATTTGCATATACATGTAACCTAATCCATCTGTAGGAAGGTTACAAAATGAAGAAACAAAGTTTGGTAAAAGGAGCCTTTGTTCTCACGTTAGCTTCCTTTATAACAAAGTTGTTAGTTTTAATAAATTCAGTGGTTCAAGCAAGAGTTCTTGGTTCTGAAGGAATTGGGCTAAAAATGATGGTTATGCCCTTCATGGGCTTGATGGTTACTCTAACGACAATAGGACTTCCCGTTGCGATATCGAGATTAGTGGCGGAAGCAGACGCTCAAAGAGACGGGGCGAACGTTAAGAGGATACTTATAGTATCTTCAGCCATTACCGGAAGTCTGAGCATTGTGGTAGTGGCTGTGGCTATCTTATGCGGCAACGTCTTTTCTGCATATTTTTTAACAGATCAGCGCTCTTATTATTCATTTATGGCACTGATCCCAATTATTCCAATCGTTGCGGTTTCAGGTATCCTCAAAGGTTATTTCCGAGGAATGCAAACGATGAATCCGATCGCTTTGTCTCAAGTTATTGAGCAAACTGTACGAATTTGCTTTACTTACTTCTTAGTTCAGCGGTTGATTCCTTATGGGGTTGAATATGCTGCTGCAGGCGCTGTTTTCAGCAGTGTGATCGGAGAAGCCGTCTCTTTGTTCTACTTGATGGGGATGTTTAGATTTACACACCGTAGGAAATTTCACATTCCCAATTCCCTTTGGAGTAAAATAACCAATGGAAAGGCAGTAGTTGTTGATTTATTACAGACAGCCCTTCCTACCATGGGTAATGGGTTGATTTTTTCAATTTCCAAGGCTGTTCAGCCTATTATTATCACCAAAAGCTTAGTAATTGCCGGAGTTAGTTCCGCCATGATCGCGAAAGATTATGGAATGTTAACAGGCTTCGTCATGCCGCTGCTTTTTTTCCCGGGGTTTATTAACCAGTCGCTGGGGGTTACTTTGGTTCCCGCGATCAGTGAAGCGAGCGCCAAGAATAATAGTCGTTTAATCCACCGCAGAATTTATCAAGCGATATCTGTTGCTCTTAGTGTCGGAGTTCCCAGTACGGTACTGTTATACCTATTTGCGCCCGAATTAATGACAGTGATTTATAAATCACCGCAAGCAGCACCCTTTTTGAAATTCATTGCGCCATTTTTTTTGCTGCATTATTTCCAAACTCCTCTCCAATCCGCCTTGATTGGCTTAGGGCATGCGAAAACAGCCATGTTCAATAATATGATTGCCAAAGCTTCCACGCTTATGTTCATCTACCCCTTAGCAGCTCATTTTAGGCTTGGAATCTATGGAGTGATCTTGGCAATAAGTATAGGAGTTATTTTGGAGACATTACTGCATTTTTTGTCTGTCTACAAATTAATTGGATTCTATTTTAATTCCTTAGAGGGGATAAAGATATTCTTAGCAGGGATAACTATGGGGTATAGTGGTAAAATTATCGTTACTTATCTAAGTCATAGAGACTTAACATTAGGATTTACGACAATGTTGGCGATGCTTACTTCGCTCCTGTTATATCTCATCATCTTAGTTTATTTTAAGGTGATTCGCCGCGATGAAATTGGCAGAATACCCCTAATCGGCCAGGTTCTGATCCTCTTAATTCCAGTGAGATGATAATGTGATGGGGTTGCACAATTTCCTCTCCTATGCAAAGTTTAAGAAAACCGCGCACAGCATGCGTGGTTTTTGTAATTTCCCCCAAATTGACAGCACTTGTCCAGGCCTATCGGCATCAAAACATTTCGGTTTGATTGCTGAAAGGAATCATTGAGAAGGAGGGTTAAAGAATGGCTAAGATTATGATGGCGTTTCAAGTATTGCCAAAAGTAGAAGATGCCCGACTGTTTGAAGTGGTGGATGAAGCCATCGCAGTCGTAGCTGCCAGCGGCGTGACGTATGAGGTAGGTCCGATGGAAACGACAATGGAGGGCGAGCCGGATCAATTATGGGCTATTGTGCGCGAAGCTCAGGATGCCTGTATTAAAGCTGGGGCTTCCCGTGTGATGACGTATATTAAGATGGATTACAACCCAGGTCGAACGACCATCGAAGAAAAGATCAAAAAGTACCGGGAGAAGTAAGGTGATGCAGTGATGTCGCTTAAAACGGGGCGGTTCCCTAAGAAATGGCGGGATAGTATTCCGGCACTCGTGCTTTTATTGGTCTGCTTTGTGGTTTGGCAGATCATGGTTGATTTTTTTAAGATACCTTTATGGCTTATTCCGTCGCCGGCAGCAATAGCAAAGGCTTTCTGGCACACACGAGACCTGCTTTGGACGCATACCTTGACCACGATTATGGAAACAACCACAGGTTTTATACTTTCCATAATTTTTGGCCTGGTCGCAGGGGTGGTCATGGTGTTTTCTCCTATGGTGAAGCGCCTGTTCTATCCCTTGCTTATCGTCTTAAGTCAAAGTCCAGCCTGTATTTTAGAAAAGATTGCAGTCCCTTTTTCCAGGCCGCGTGATCCGGACATTCTTCTTTCCAGCGAGGCGATTGGGGTGAAGAAACATTTGCTGGATTTGCTCCATAAAAATCAGACAAGATCATGAGATATGAAAAGGGGGTTGCAGCAAACTTTTTTTCTTAGTTTGCTGCAACCCTGAATATATTCCAGCTAAAACCAAGTATATAATTTGATAATCTGAGAATCTTAAATGTGACACTTCAAAAGGGGGTAAACTAACCATGGCTAAAAAAACCAATAATAAGTCTCGTAAGCCAGATAACACAGAGAAGATTCCCCTTCCTTATGACGCTGATAAAATTGGAAAAGATGTAGCAAAAGACCGGGTCTAACCTGGTCTTTGTTTTTGGATAAAGATCTGAGAATCGTATAGAACTATTATCTTAAAATGTAAGATTCAGAAGATAGGGTGTCTCGACGTTTGAATGTTTTCCCTATCGTTGAGTCGGTTAGTGAAATAGCAACAGTTCTGCTAAAATGGTCTTAATAACCTAACGAAAGAGAGAGCAGCAAATGTTTGAGCTAATAAGAAATTATCTTCCCTACAATGAGCAGGAAGCAAAGGATAAAGAAATCTTTTTATATTGCACTGAGGTATTCGAGGATGTTTTAACGAGGAACAATGAGGTCGCACATATTACCAGCTCGGCGTTTACAGTGAACAGAGCCAAAGATAAGGTTCTCATGATCCACCATAATATCTATAATTCTTGGTCTTGGATAGGAGGGCATGCCGACGGGGAGGAAGACTTATTAGCTGTTGCCATCAAAGAACTAAAGGAAGAGACTGGGGTAAGGACTGTTCAGCCTGTATCCTCAGACATTTTCTCCCTGGATGTCTTGACCGTATTAGGGCATATAAAAAGAGGACGCTATGTATCTCCTCATTTGCATTTATCCGTTGCTTATTTAATTGAAGCGGATGAAAATGATTGGCTCATGGTAAAAGAAGACGAGAATAGTGGCGTCAAATGGATTCCCTTGGATGAAATCAATGTCTACAGCACTGAGCATCATATGCATAAGCTCTATGAGAAGCTGATATCCAAAATTCATTCTCAAGCATTATGGCAGGGAAAAGCATGAATTAAAACACCGAGAACTTCAAAAAAATAACTCCCACAGAAACGATGGCTATCCCTGTAATCTTCCTTTTCAGATTCCAGCGTTCTTTTAGCAGGAATATTCCGAAGATGATCGTCAGGACTGTGGAAGTTTGCGCTAATGGACCCACAACAGAAAGTTCACCTATTTGATAAGCCGCATAAAGAGATAATGTAGAAATGATCTGAACGAAACAGGATAATAAGATTAGGTAATTATTTTTTCTAGGTCTAATAAGATGCTTCATTTTCTCTAAAGTTCTTGGAAAAAGGATGATGGTAATAGTTCCCGGCAAAAAGTATAATAATGAGTTATATAGCCCGACGGAAAAATATCCTAATGCAAATTTATCAAGTGCGTAAGCACAGCTAACCAATAGAGCATAAACCAAAACAAAGATATGATGTTTTCCAAAAGAGGTCTTCGCTCTTTTCTGGTAATAGATTACCAAAAGTCCTGCAAAAATTAAGCCGACTCCCAAAAGCTTACTGAGATTCAATGTTTCCTCAAAAAATAACGCACCTAATATCACAAACCATATAGAACGAGTGGTTGAGATTGCCTCTGTCTGGCTTAATTCTGTATTGTTTAGAGCGTGGTAATATAGTAGTAAACAGGCAGAATAAATAGATGCTGATAAAAGAACAATCAGCCAAATTTTCAGCGAATGTGGATAGATTAACTTAGCCGTGAAGATAAAAGGAAGACCAATTATCCCGGACATTAAATGCCAAAAGGCGCCAAAAGCAGTTGGGTCAACTACTTCATCTTCCATCACATATTTTTGAATAAGTTTAGAAATTGAATTCATAACGATATAGATAAGAACAAGATAAAACCAGTTAAGAGTCAAGACAGAGCCCCTCCTTAGAGTATAACATGTCCAACTGAGTTCAAGAGTTTCAGGAAAATAAAATAGATCCCCTTTCTATGAATAGAGTTAAGGGATCTAGTAATAATTTTTCCCTACTACACATTTTCCCCATGAAGGTCATTGCTTAATATAACTAATAGTTTCGTATAATATGGAAAAGGAAAGATGGTTCTTATTCGATCAAGAGAAGGAAGATTTAGCTACATATTGCGGTAATGATTTGACGGCCAGCTACTTCCTTTAAGCTGACATCTTTAAAATCAGCATCTGTTAGCCAGTCGGTATACTGATCTAAGGTCCAGGTGCCGCCGTTAGCAGTATTAAGCAGCATATTTACACCAAAAACGGCTGCAAAAGGATTTGTTCCACGCACCATATCAACAACAGCAATACGTCCGCCAGGGACCAGCACATTCTTGACCTTTCGGAACAATTCCCGGTTTTCTGTCTCGCCAAAAATGTGGCAGACATTCCCGAGATAAGCCAGATTAAAAGGGCCGGGGGGTAAACCTTGGTTAAAATCCCCGGGGATCAAAGCGATACCCATCGTGTTTGCTTTCTCTTGCATTAATTTTACCACCGGAGGAAGATCCAGCACAGTTACTTTAGCCCCTCGAGCACTAAAGGCACTTCCGTAAATCAAAGGTCCGCCGCCAATATCCAATAGTTGGATGCAACTGCCGGTATCCGCGAGCAGATAATCAGCAATGGCCGGAGCGCTTTTTTCCGCGCCATGTCTCATACCCTCCATAAAATAGCGGGTGTTTTCAGGGTCCTGTTCCCGAGTAGGAAGTTGACCGTTGATTAGAACTTCAGGAAGGCGAACCCAGGAACGGATCATATTGTAGCGGTGCATAAAAGCAAACCCTATATAATTAGGTGCTTCGGGGTCATAGATCATTTTTTGAGCATCTTCGGAGAGAACTACAGTTTCTCCTTGCCTGGTGATGTAACCAAGATCAGCTAAAGCTTCAATCACTACCCGGACGGCTCGGGGATTTAGGTTTAGTTCTTTGGCTAGAGTCGAGTAAGTAGTGCTTTGACGCAAAGCCTCGACCATTCCGGTTTTCACTGCCGCGCCTAAGATCAGGAGTTCTTGAGGTAAAGCCATAATTTTGTCATCCGGCATGGATACCACCTCTTCCTGTTTCTTAATAGTTTATCAAGTTCTTTAGTTGTTGACTATCCGGCAATCATTATTTTTAAAAAAATTCAGAGCTGTTGTGATGATGATTACAAGAAAAAAGAAACCTAATATCAGCGAGAATGTTTAGGAGCAATATGAGAACATTGACAATAAAGGTGATTAAACAATGGAATTACTCAAAGTAACGATTAACCATGCTGGATATTCCGGCAACACTGATGTCATAAAAAAAGTTGATCTTTCTGTAAAATCGGGTGAACTTATTGGACTCATCGGTCCTAACGGAGCCGGGAAAAGCACGACTATCAAGGCAATCATGGGATTATTGCCGGTCATGGACGGTAAGGTTGAATTCGCCGGAGAGGGTAGAAACTATTCCTATATACCGGAACAACCCGTTCTCTACGAAAGGTTAACGCTCTGGGAACATTTAGAGCTTGCAGCTGCTGTCTATGAAATGGAGCGGAACGTTTTTTTGAGCAGAGCCGAGGATCTCCTAAAACTCTTTCATTTAAGTGAAGTCAAGCATCATTTGCCCGGCACCTTTTCAAAAGGCATGCAGCAAAAAGTCATGCTTATTTTAGGCTTTCTCCTTGAGCCAGCGGTTTATGTGGTGGACGAGCCTTTTTTAGGTCTGGATCCCCGAGGTACAAAGGATTTTCTGAGTCATTTAAACCAGGCCAGAGTTAAAGGGGCGGGGGTATTAATGTCTACTCATGTGCTGGATACTGCGGAAAAAATCTGTGATTCCTTCGTCTTAATGAACGCTGGGACTGTAGTTGCCGCAGGGAACTTGATGGAAATCAGGAAACAATGCCAATTGCCTGAGGGTTCCTTGTTTGAATGTTTTGATCAGTTATTGGAGAACAGCAAATGATGACAGTCACGAGACTTTTTTTTCAACGTCTTAATTCTGAATGGAAATATCAATACGAGGTATGGAAGACGGCTGTGGATTGGATCGTAGCCCTCTATATTGTGATTCCCTTCTTCGCTATCTTTCTAAACTTTTATCGTTCGTGGTGGAGAAAGCCTCCGGGATGGCTGGATTATGTTCCTCTTAATGCCCTATTAGCTTTTATTCTTATCGTTGCTTGGTCGGGAGCAATACGGATTTTTGTCGAGGAAGCGGATCAACTTTTTCTCTTACAACGTAAAGCTTGGTTTAGTCGGATGCTTATCTATAGTTTAGGTTATTCCATAATCTATAACTCTGTGGCGGCTTCCTTATTGCTGATAATTCTGGCTCCGTTTTTATTTTTGCATTACGGTTTTTCTTGGCTAAGTATCCTGTGGCTAACTGTCTTTGTCGTTCTTCTTAAAAATTGTATGGGTATTTCCAAACAGCTTATCGAATTTCGATTCAAGGGTTGGTTTCAGCGCATCGTGAGGTCGGTTATTTTCTTAGCAGCGGGCGTATATGTGCGGCAAAGTGTGTCTTTTTTACAAAGCCGTAGGGGTCTGTTCTATCTGTCTGTGTTGGGGCTTTTGCTTGTCCTAAGTGTCCTTTTATTCAAAAGACTGAAACTGAGAGGGGCTTTTTTTGAGGATGTCTCCAGAGAACAGACCGCTAAACTACGATTAGCGAAGTTCATGCTCCAAAGAGCCGGGACTTATGTAAAAAAACCAAGGTTTTTGAGGAAACGTCCTATAATGTTTAGAAATTCTAACCTTTTCTTTAGAAGACGTGATCCTGTGAACGGTTTAGTCGAGGGTTGTCTCAAGGCTGTGCTGCGCAATGAGGGAGATGTCATCTTTTACCTCCAAGTTGTAGGGCTTTATTTAGGACTGATCTTGCTTATTCCAACGTATTACAAATGGCTTCTTGAGATCGTCTTTTCAATTGTGATGACGAATCTCGTTTGGTTATCCTGGCGTGAGGCTATTAATGAACCGTTTGTTTGTTTATTCCCCTGGCTTCCAGAAACGAAAGTGGCAGCGGCGAGGAAAGCTCTATTTCTGTTAACCTTGCCAGGTCAGTTCATTCTCAGTGTTGTTGTGGCAATACAAACTCAGTCATGGTTAGGAGTCCTGGGAATTTTACCTGTTGGGATTATCGTTGGATATTTTTCCGCTAAAAGGGTTTCCTTAAGGTCTTGAGCGAGGATAGCAATTGTTACCCTGAGTGATGATGAATCGCCCAGAAGTATATAGAGAAATAGAGCCCCCCAATGTAATGAGTTGGGGGGCTGTTCCAGTTCATAATCTGTGAGACTGCTTAAGATTACGTGTTACTTGGAGAAGGATTCGTTTTGGGGGTGTCTTGGGTATTGCGTTTGCACCCTTTATCCGAACCATGACCGTGTTTCTTCCCAAAGCCAGTGTACTGTCCCTTTGCAAAATCTTCTTCAACCTGCTTTTGGCGCTTTTCGATGAAGGACTTAATCTTGGCAGCCTTCTCCTGATCCAGGATTCCGGCCTCCAACTGTTTATCCACCATTTGCTTCTTCAGCGTAAACATTTGTTGGTTTAACGCTTTAAGCTCATCAAGTTTAGCAGGATCGGGAGCAGCTAAGCACGTTCCGGCGCCTAAGGCCAGAAAAGCTACGGTTAGAAAACTCACTGCAAACTTTTTTAACATTTGCACTCCTCCTTAGTTTTGGTTAACTGGAACGTTTCTTAGAATGCCCAATTTAAGATAAGAACATCTTAAGAACTTGTCAAGAATTTATAAATATTCTGTCTCCAAGCTTCGTGTATAGAAAACTTCTGCAATTCAAAAGCTAAAGAGTAAGAACAGAGAACTGTTTTAAGTCTATGCGGAGGTGTTTGTCTGTGCGAGAATGGAAAGATTTAACCAAAGACGAGAAAGAGATTATTACGGCAATGAAAATGCAGGGTATTACTCCTGAAGAACTAATACAAAGGATGCGCAGCTCTGGGAGAATGGATGAGCGAGCCCTTGAGGAATTGAAGAAAGCTCTCGATGATGTCAGACCGTTTCTTTTACATTAGTAAGCAAGGTTGAAGAATTAAAATCTGCCGTATAAATTAAACATCACCCGCGCCCCTCTGAAGATATTTTGGTATCCTCTTACCGGAATTCTAGTCAGAGCTCGGAGTAGGGTGATTTTATTTGTCCTTGCAAGAACAAGTCTTAATAAGATTGAGAGAATTAGAAATAATAACCTTTAATCAGAACTCGAACTACGGTTCATACTGATCAACATATATCCCTTTTTAGCATAGCCAATACCGTGCTCTCCAGACACTAATCCTTGGAGTTCCCGAGATTTGCAATACATAGCCTCAAATATTTCAGCGAGTTTCTTTTTCCATGCTTCATCGGTAAGCTGGTCTTTTAACACATATACGTGTAAATTACCATCCCCGGCATGACCGAAACTTCTAATTCTTCCGTGCTATTACCATCAAAGGTCAACAATAGGTAGGCATCAGAAGAGTTATCAGGGAATTTCTTTCCCAAAAATTCTTCAGCGGATCTGGTCAGACCATCAGACCAAGCAAATTTATAATAGTATAACATTCAGAAGCGTTCAAAAGTTATTGTTCACAATCATTTGTGAAAGTTTTTCGTAATTAAGAATTTTTATACAGTGAAATTCTTTATAGCTGGAATGTACCAAAGGGGCAGTTTGTTTCGAACTGTTTCGAGAGTATCCTTGTAAGCTTCGGCACATAACGATATAAATATCAAATTATAACGATAATGAAAGCATAAAATAACGTTAAAACAACAGAATAATTAACGTTATGTGGTATAATATAAATACGTTAGGGGGATTGATTATGAAATCTGAGAAGACAACCATGTCCGATATAGCCAAAGCCCTTGCAATCTCCAATATCTCAGTCAGCAGAGCCCTTTCTGGGCAGGACGGAGTTAGTGAAGAACTAAGAAGCAAAATTTTAATGAAAGCAAGTGAAATGGGATATTTAAGGCCCGGGAACTCAGGCGATAAAAGAATACTGGTGCTCCATCAAAAACCCTTTATCCAGGACAGCAGTAACTATAGCCACATGGTTCAGGGCATTGAAAAAGCCCTGCAGACGGTAGGCTGCGAATATGATGTGGAATTTGTGGATAAGAGCCGGCAGGAAAAACTGTATCTTCCTAACAAAGTTGCGAAGGGCACAGGTTTTGACGGGATTATTTTTATCGGGGGATTTGAAAACGGTTATGTGAAATTTATTGCTTCAAAAATAAGAAATCAGGTATTTTATACGGGCTACTCGCCATCCGCTGACTGCGACAGTGTCTGGTATAACTTTAATAACAGCGGATATAAGCAGTGTGATTACCTAATTAAAAAGGGGCACAAAAGGATCGGCTTTATAGGCAGCAGCAGCGCCTATATCAATAAAGAAAAAGTACTTGGCATTGAGTCAGCTTTAGAGGACCATGCTTTGTTGGTGAGGGATGATTTCCTCATTTATGCCGAGGGAAACTTTGAAGAAAAGGTCAATGAACTGCTCCATGACAGTGAGGGCCCCACTGGGATCATATGCCAGTGGGATTATACGGCGATTAAGCTGATCAAATATTTGTATGAAAAAGGGGTCAGAGTACCGGAGGATTTATCCGTAATTGGGAGCGGGAATACTGAGATGGCTTCGCTTAGCATTCCCGCTCTGACAACTTTGGAATTGTACATCGATTATGCTTGTGAATGCGTGGTCGAACTGCTCTTAAAAAGAATAGAGGAGCCGGATAAGCCTTATGAAAACATCTTGATCAACAGTACGCTTGTAGAAAGAGACTCGGTAAAGGTTATTGAGTAATGCAGCTTCAGCATAATCAAGGGGGCACCGGATGGGCAAAACTATAATTATCGGGTTTATAAAAGATCATAAGTTTTCCTATATCATTGGCATTCTCTTCATGCTTCTCTCTTCTTACATCCAAACTCTTTTCCCAAAGGTGCTGGGGAATACGGTTGATGTTTTAAAAAATAGTGGGTTTCATCCGAACGCTGTATATGTTAATATTGCTTACATTTTGCTTATTGCAGCGGGTACCTTTGGATGCACCTACGTTTGGCGGAATTTAGTCATAAGAAACGGGCGCAGCCTGGAATGTTTTCTGAGGGAAAAACTCTTCGATCAGTTTCAAAAGCTCTCTCCCGAATTTTACAGCCGCAGAAAAACAGGCGACTTGATTGCTTACGCCATCAATGATATCAATGCCGTGCGTCAAACCTTCGGCCCCGCCGCTTCGCTGGCTATCAACGGAATTGTGGTTTGCCTGATTTCCATTTATGAAATGGCGAGAGCAATCAACTGGCAGCTGACCCTTTTGTCGCTGCTCCCGATTCCTTTGATTGTTTTCATCATGGTTTACATCGGTAAGATTGTAAAAAGGCGTTTTAGAAACGTGCAGAAGACCTTTGCCGCCATCTCCGACAGGGTCAATGAAAACATCACCGGTATCCGCGTGATTAAGGCCTACGTTCAGGAAGAGAAAGAGGTCAAGAGGTTTCAAAATCTGAACGATCAGATGGTGGAGGCCAATTTGAGCATGGTGAGGGTTTCGGCTTATCTGGCCCCAGCGATCGAATTGTGTTTTACCGTCAGTTTTGTCTTCAACCTGATCTGGGGGGGGAATATGGTTCTGAAAGGGAACATCTCCCTCGGGGACTTTGTTGCTTTTAACGGCTATCTGACGATCATACTGGCGCCTGTCATCTCCATCGGTCAGGTGATTACGATTTTTCAAAGGGGCATGGCATCTCTCGGCAGATTGAATGAGATATTCAATGTGGAACCCGAGATAAAAGAAGGCGGCCCCATAGGGATATTTCCTGAGGGATGCTCTATAACGATGAACTCCCTGTCATTTTCTTATCCCGGAGCCGAAAAAGAAACCTTGAGTGACATCAACCTCGAAATTCCTCAAGGGCATACCTTGGGTATCATCGGGAAAACAGGGTCGGGGAAAAGTACCCTCGTCAACCTGCTGTTAAAAATGTATAACGTCGATAGAGGAAAACTATTGATTGGCGGACATGACATTAACGATTTCAAGCTGGAAGCGCTGAGAAGCGGCTTCGGGTTCGTTCCGCAGGATAACTTTTTGTTCAATGCTTCCATATCCGAGAACATTCGATTTTTTAAAGACAGCTATTCCGGCGACGATGTAGAACGTGCCGCGCAGAACAGTTGCGTCTATCAAACCATTATGGAATTGCCTAATGGTTTTGATACGATTCTGGGGGAACGGGGCGTCAACATCTCGGGAGGGCAGAAACAGAGGGTTTCCATTGCCAGGGCGCTGATAAAAGACCCTGAAGTCCTTGTGCTGGACGATGCCCTTTCCGCGGTGGATACCGTCACCGAGGCGGAAATTCTGATCAATCTCCGGAACGTAAGAAAAAACAAAACTACCCTGATTATTGCCAGTAGAATCTCCGCGGTCATGGAAGCTGATGAAATCATAGTCCTTCACCAGGGCAGGATCTCCGAGCGAGGAACCCATTCGGAGCTGCTTGAGAAAGGAGGGCTGTATCGTGAAATCTATGACGTTCAATTCGGTGGTGAAACCAAGCCGAAAAACCAAGCCTCTTAAACAACACAATTTTAAAAGGCTGCTGTCATTAAACCTTCCGCATCTGAAGAGGATTGTGCTGGCGTCAATCTGTGTGTTGCTTGTCAATGGTGCCCTGCTTGCCAAGCCTTATATTCTCAAGATCGTGATTGACGACTTCCTGACCAAGCATATGGCTCAAAGAGGGCTGTTTTCGCTGACCTCCATGGGCATACTGTATTTTATTGTCGTGGCCTTCAGCGGATTTTTCGCCATTGCGCAGGTGAACCTGATCAATAAAGCCGGTCAGGAAATTATGAGGAGCCTACGGAGCCGCGTCTTTAAAACCATTCAGCTGCTGCCGCTCCAGTATCTGGATAAGACATCCTCGGGCAGCCTGATCACCAGGGCTACCAATGACGTGGAAGCCTTGAGCCAATTATATACGGACGTGCTCATCAATCTTTTTCAAGATGTATTTCTGATTTTGGGCATCATTGGCGCAATGTTCCTGATGGATGCCCGGCTGGCCTTAGTTTCGTTCTCCGTGATTCCTGTCATGTTCACGGTCATTTTTCTCCTGCGGACAAAGATCAAACGGAATTTTCAGATCATGAAGAGCCTGATCGGGAAAATTAATGGCTTTATGGCCGAGAACATATCCGGCATGAAGTTGATCCAGTTTTTCCATGGGGAAAAAGAAAAGAAGCAAGAGTTTATGAAACTAAACGGAGACTATTACAAAGTCACATCCTTCCAGGTATGGATGAACAGCTTTTTAAAGCCGATGTCGGACGTATTTCAAAGTCTGGCTGTCGCCATCCTGATCTGGTACGGCATGGGCAAGATCGGGGACCAGACCCTTAAAATAGGCGTGCTTTACGCCTTCACTACCTATATCAAACAGTTCTTCAACCCTATCTCGGACCTTGCCGACAATTATACGTCCATTCAATCGGCTTTCGTTTCAGCAGACAGGATTTTTGAATTGCTGGACCAGGAAGACAATCTGGAGGAGCTGAACGTGGGGCTCGCCATGGAGCGGATGCAGGGAAACGTAGAATTTAAAAACGTTTGGTTTTCCTACGACAATAAAGATTGGATTCTCAAGGACATCAGCTTTAGCATCGAAAAAGGACAGATGGCTGCCTTCGTCGGCCAGACCGGTGCAGGCAAGACTACGATCATGAGTCTTGTCAGCGGGTTCTATCAGATTCAGAAGGGCGAGATCCTGATTGACGGCGTTAACATCAGCGATATCAGAAAAAGAGATCTGAGACGAAACATCGCCGTGGTGCTTCAGGACGTCTTTCTGTTTTCTGAGACCATAGGGAAAAATGTTTCGCTCAATGACGACATCGACGACACTGTAATCGAGGAGGCCCTAAAAACTTCTTGCGCCCAAGAGTTTGTTGAGGGTCTCCTCAGGAAAATCAACGAGCCTGTTATGGAAAGGGGGAGCACACTCTCCGCAGGTCAGAGGCAACTGCTTTCCTTTGCCAGAGCCGTGGCGCACGACCCTTCCGTGATTGTTTTGGATGAGGCCACTGCCAATATCGACACCCACACCGAGGTTCTGATTCAAAATGCCATCGAAAATATGGCCAAAAACAGGACCACCTTAATCATCGCCCATCGGCTTTCCACCATTCGGAATGCCGACAAGATCATCGTCTTGAAAAAAGGTGAAATTGTTGAAACGGGCAGTCACGCCGAACTGATGGAAAAGGGCGGCTATTATAAAGACATGGTATTGGAGGGGACCAAGGGAAACATCCATCTCTCTGCTTAATGCCAATAAATAAATTAAGACAGGTGTGTGTAACATGCATACTACCGCTAAAATTTCATCCGCGCTTAAAACAACGTTTGTCTCTTTAAAATATAAAAACTTCCGCTATTTCTGGATTGGGCAGTGCATCTCACTGACGGGGACCTGGATGCAGAGGACAGCTCAGGTATGGCTTGTCTATACGATCACGAAATCTCCGCTTCTGGTTGGCTTACTTGGGGTATGCCAGTTCATGCCAATGCTCTTATTCACCCTCTTCGCAGGGGTTTTTGTCGACCGGTTCCCTAAGAGGAACATCTTGATTATGACTCAAACGGTTTTTATGACGTTAGGTTTCACAATGACACTCTTGGTTTTTCTGGGTATCGTAAAATACTGGCAGATTCTTGTGATCACAACACTCTTTGGTTTCGCCCAAACCGTCGACATGCCGGCACGGCAATCCTTCTTCATTGAGCTTGTCGGGAAAAAAGACATCATGAACGGAATTTCGCTCAATTCGACGATATTCAATCTTGCCAAGATCGTGGGTCCTGCAATTTCCGGGATTGTCATGGTGAAATTTGGAGCTGCTTTTTGCTTCTTAGTCGATGCGGTCAGCTATATTGCAGTCATCGGCGGACTTTTCATGATTAGGACGGACTATGTCGCCCCACAGAGAGTGAGGAGACAGGTGGTTCAGGAAATCAAAGAAGGCCTTAAATACATTAAAAGCAATGAAACGCTGGTCATCAATTCCCTTGTCATGGCGGTGATCTGCACCTTTGCCTTCAACAACGATATCATTATTCCTGTTTTTGCCAAAACGGTGCTGAATCAGGGGGCCAGTATCTATACCGGCCTGATGTCTGCGGCCGGCATCGGTTCTTTTATCGCGGCCATCGTAATGGCCACCATTGCCAAGTATGGGATCAAAAAGAATATGTTTGTCATGTGCGCCGTTGCGACCTCCTGCATGCAGGTCCTTATGATCTTCGCCAGAAATTATGGTCTGGCTTTGTTTATGGTGGCTGTCATAGGTTTTATAAACATGGCTTTTCTCAACCTCTGCAATTCTCTCTTTCAGGTGAACACCTCAAGCGAATACCGGGGCAGGGTGATGAGCGTCTATTCGTTTCTCAACCAGGGTTCTACTCCCATCGGAAACCTTTATTCGGGCTCAATGATGGAACGGTTCAGCGGCATCTCAGGATTTCCTGCCTGCGGAACGGCTGCTTTGCTGCTGCTGATCCCTGTATTTGCGATTAAAAGAAAGACAATCTCCTCTTGGCTTGGCCGGGCGGTGCTAATCGCTTTTGAGAGGAGAGTCCCTAAAAAATGGGTAGGGTTTGGATGGTATAAAAGTAAGTCCCAATAAACGTATTAACCACAGAACGTGAGATTGATGTTTTAGAGGTAATTGTACCGGTATCGATCTGCTGTAAAAACTTTTGACGCATCAAGTGGTGAGGTTTGTAAATCCTGCATAGCTTTAAAAAGGCTGGGGAATGATATCGATCAAGTGAGTCCATTAGTCTATGTAGGGAAGGTGGTTCTCCATGATCAGTCAAAAAGAACGTATGCTATTTCAAGATCAGAAAAGCCATGAAGAAATGTGTGTCGAAAAGTACACCAAGTATGCCAATGAGGCTCAGGATCAAGAGCTGAAACAATTATTTACCACGCACGCTTCTCATGAAAAACAGCATTTTAATACACTCAATGAGATTTTGAATGGACAAACACCGGCAATGAGTGGTCAAGGGCAGCAGATGACGGCTCAGAATCCAACCAATCCATCCGGACAGACTGTAAACCAAAACGACATTTCTTTGGCCAAAGATATGCTTACGACGGAAAAATATGTTTCCGGCACCTATGATACCGTCATCTTTGAATGCCAGGATCATAATATTCGCCAGGCATTAAACCATATTCAAAAGGAAGAACAGCAGCATGGTGAGGACCTTTTTAATTACCTTAATAGTAGAGGCGCTTACCCTATGCAGTAAGACCTTGAATTTTGGAACAAAACAATAAGTTAATCAAGAAACAGCAGTTAATCCTAAATTAAGGACTTAACTGCTGTTTCTTAGATTTCGGCTGAATTAGGGATGTGAACCGTCTTGAAATGATGTTAAAGGTCATGCATAGCTAAAAAAAGCGATGGGAATGATATCAAACGAGAACTAGTTTATCAAGAATTTTGCATAAGAAGGGTGGTTCATCATGATGCGCAGTCAAGAAAAACCTATGCTATTTGAAGATCAGAAAAGCCCTGAGAAAATGTGCGTCCAGATTCAAAAGGAAGAAGAACAGCATGGTGAGGACCTTATCAATTACCTCTATAGCAAAGGAGCTTATCCTATACAATAACTGATATTTATTTTTTAAAGTAGAGCTTCTTTTAAAGTCTAGCCATTTAAATAGATTCGTCTAAAGCAAGGAGCTAGATCACCATTACTTTCTATGTAATAGACTTCTCTTTAGCTATCTGATTGATTTGATTCAATGTCAAATCACATCAGATAGCTTTAATTTATTGTCGTGATAATGGAGCGGATACTGTTGAATGAGGCGTTTTTGAAGAAGCCGCGGCAATCCGGCTGTTACGTAGGTAAATCAGGAGATCGGCTAATACCATAAAGAAATTGAGTAGGTATAAATACACTACCGCATCATACTGGTTAAAAATTTTATGTAAAATCCCAGCTACATATCCTACGAGGATAACGATGAGAAACGATAAACTTTTGCCTTTAGTTGATCGGGATGTATATGATTTGTAAATGGAAAGGGGCCAAGCAGCGCCGAAACAAACTAACATGATGATTTCAAAGATACTCATAAAAGCCACCTCATTTAAAAGTTTGTATTTACTTTCACATTTAATTTGACGCTCTCATTATACAACGTTTCCTTACCCAATTGTTTTTCCTCGAAAATGTTCTATTATTCAAAAAAGAGTGAAAAGGAAGACGCAACAGGAGATTGAACGAAGAAAAAGCTTCTCCCAGTGATGAGAGAAGCTTTAACAATTTAATGCGGGAGTATCCAAGTAGCTCCTATTTCCTGGAGAGCGATTTTCTCTAGCTGCCCGGACGCTGCTTGGCGGAAACGAACAATAGGTTCTTCCATGGGTTCTTGAGATAACTTGAAAGTGCCCCAATGCATAGGGATAATCCATTTTGCAGAAATTTCCTCGCCCATTCTCCAGGCCTGTTCAGGAGTCGCATGTTTCGATTCAAAAGATTTTGGGGAGTAAGCGCCAATACCCATTATGGCTAAATCAATAGTTACCTCACTCAGTTGTTGTCTGATAAGTTCAGTGTAGCCTGTGTCAGCACCAAAAAACAGATTAACACCGTTTTTAGACAACAGAAGACTGTTTGCCTCCATACCTTTTTTCCACGGTATTCGAGCTCCCCAGTGCCTTCCTTCGATAGCTTTAACCGTAACCCCGGCAAAAGATTTGCTTTTTTGCCAATGAAGCTCTTCTACGGCTTGGAATTTCATGCCGTTCCATAAAGGCAGGGTATTTTTGGCGGTGACGGCAAAGGTATTGGCTGATTGCAGCTTGCGTAACGTGGGATAATCGAAGTGGTCGGTATGAGCATGTGATACAAGTATCAAATCAATAGGACCAACTTGATCGATCTTTAGGGCTGATGCGATATAACGGCTAGGCCCGATGGTTAGGTTTCCTATGGGAGTAATGCCGATATTTGAATTTAGAACAGGATCAATGAGAATCCTTGTTCCAAAAAAGTTGATTAGAAAACTGGCGTGGCCTAGCCAAGCTACCGTGACCTCATGGTCGGACCATTTGTGAGGAGTAGGAATATAGTTAGGTTCTATTAGTTTATGTCTGAGCTGATTCTCTTTTTGCTCATTAGATACGCTATTTATGACGATTCCCCCAGTCAATCCTAAAATAGATTCGAAAATTGAATTTTAACAAGCTGCTATTTTATTCCAAGCCTTCAAACTGCATATTATAGTAATGCGCGTAGATTCCGCCGTTTTCAATTAACTGCTTGTGGTTTCCTTTTTCCTGGATGCCTTCATCGGTCACTACGACGATCTCGTCAGAATTTTTAATGGTACTTAACCTGTGGGCTATTACAATGGTTGTCCGGTTCTTAGCGAGCTTTTCCAGGGATTTTTGGATATAGAGTTCGCTTTCGTTATCCAGAGCTGATGTAGCTTCGTCCAAGATCAAAATCGGAGGGTTTTTTAAAAACACCCGGGCGATTGACAGCCGCTGCTTTTGCCCACCTGAGAGCCTGACGCCACGTTCTCCCACATAAGTATCGTATCCCTCATCGAGAGACGTTATGAAGTCATGAATATTGGCATTTTTAGCCGCCTCGATAATTTCTGCATCTGTCGCATTAGCCCTGCCATAAGCGATATTTTTTTTGATTGAACCGTCAAACAGATAGACATCCTGCTGCACAATACCAATGGCATTTCTTAAAGACTTCAGTGTGATATTCCGGATATCTTTCCCATCAATGGTTATCGATCCAGAAGTAACATCATAAAATCGTGGCAAAAGAGAACATAATGTTGTTTTTCCGCCGCCGGAAGGCCCGACTAAGGCGATTGTTTTTCCAGATCTTATCGTTAGGCTTACATTATTTAAAACATTGTAATCATCGTTATAGCGAAACGATACATTCTTATATTCAATCTCTCCTAAAACGTTTGTGAGCGGTTCGGCGTGGGTTTTGTCCACTATTTCGGGTTCTGTGTCTAATACTTCAATAAAACGTTTAAATCCGGCGTACCCTTTCTGAAATTGCTCGGTAAAGTTAATCAGCACATCGATCGGATTGACAAAGATATTGATGTAAAGAACATAGATCGCCAAATCGGTGATTTTTAGGGATCCTAAAGCGATAAATAACCCTCCGGAAATAATGACTACGACATAAAGCAATCCTTCGAAAAACGAATTCCAAGCGTAGAAGCTCCCCATGGTTTTATAAGTCTCAATTTTCGATAATAAAAATGCCCAATTGCTTTTGCAGAATTTTTCGCGTTCCATATCTTCATTGGCAAAGGACTTGACGACCCTAATTCCAGAGAGGCTATCCTGTACGCTGGAATTTACAGCGGCGATTTTAACACGGTTATCCGTAAAAATAGGGGCCATCTTAATATTTTTATGGACCGTGTAGAGTACCATAATGATAGTGACAAATAACAATATTAAGGTCATTGGGACATTGATCATCGTTAGAATAATAAAGGAACCGAGGATTTTCAAAGCGGAGATAAAGAGGTTTTCTGGGCCGTGATGAGCAAGTTCAGAGATGTCAAAGAGATCCGCAACCAGTTTGGACATCATTTCCCCAGTGTTGTTCCTATCATAATAGGAAAAGGATAGCCGCTGATAATGATCGAAGAGATCGTTTCTCATTTCGGTTTCCATTCTGGCGCCCATGATATGCCCCCAGGAAATAATAAAGTACTGGCAGAAATATTTTATGACGTACATGGCCACCAAAGCTATGCCAATAAACCCTAAAGCATGCAGAATCAATGATTTATCCTGAGTAAACAGAGTTTTCGTAAGGTTACTGAGAATTAGAGGAAAGGCCAGATCAATTATAGAAACAATCACAGCACAGAGCAAATCCGTATAAAATAGAAATTGCTGAGGTTTATAATATTTAATAAATTTCTTAAAGATATTCATATGATGGCAGGGCCTCCTCTCTAAAATTTCACCTGCATGGTAGGGTGCAGGTGAAATGGGCTTGTAATAAAGAGACTCAGCCGCTGGATTCGGCTGAGTCTTAAAATTCCGGCAGATTCTTGAAAGATCCTATTGGGAACTAGGTAGCCTTACGAAAAACGGTAGGTCCAGAAAGATTCGCGAATGAGCATATGATTAAACTGATTTCGAAACTGGTTCTTCGAGGGCTTGGTATCGGATTGCCCTTTCAAATTGCCTGCAATAATCAATTGGGATTGCGACCTGTGGGCGCGGATTGCAGCCAGCTTCACTTCTGACACAGCCGAAATGTCGTTAATGATATCCGGAGGACCAATCACCTTTTGACAGTCGCGTTCAAAAGCGTGACCGTATACCGTAGGTCGTTCTTGAACAGAAAGACGAGAAAGGGCACGGATCGTCAAATCGCCGAGAGCATTGTGATCCGGATGTACTGCATATTTTGGATAATGAGTAAGGACCAAAGAAGGTTTTATCTCACAGATGATCTGCTCGATTCTATCGATCAAGGGCTCTGGGTCTTCAAATTCAATGGTTTTATCTCGTAATCCCAGCTTAATTAGACGTTGAATACCGATGGCCTTACAGGCTTCTTCCAGCTCTGCTTCCCGAACTTTAGATAATGATTCTCGGGTAGCAAAAAAAGGTTTCCCCATATTTCGCCCCATCTGACCTAAAGTGCCGCAAATATATGTGACTGGAACCCCTGATTTGGCAAAGAGCGCTAAAGTTCCGCCGCAGCCAAACGTTTCATCGTCTGGATGTGGCAAAACAACAAGAACGTGCTGTTCCAATGAATATTCCCCCCTAAGTAAATCCGAATTCTACGAACAACGCCTAAAATGGGTGTTTGACCGCGGTTTTAGGCTCAATCGTTATAAATCAAATGGGTATAAACTGAGTTCCAGAGCAACAGCCAGTCGCCCTTCATGATCATGACCAGCGAGTAAAAGCTGGCCTTCTTGCTCCATTTCAAAATCGGTCAATCCTTCGGCGTAAACCCAGCCGTATTCCATCTTAAGTCCGACACGATAGGGTCCTTCCCCCGTGATGACTCCCCGTCCAAAAGAGATGCGTCCGTTGCGGATATAGGCACCTACAGTCATGGTGCTCTCTTGTCTGTGGGCGGCATAGGCTCCATTGGTCGTCTCAAGGTGGAGGTAAACTTCGCGATTGAGATAACTATCCAGTGCTTGCTGCACGATTGACTTGTCTATTGGGTTCATAACTATCTACCACCTCTCTTAAAACCAATGATTCAAATTCAACCTTGTTCAAAATCAAGGTTTTTTTCTCATTATATACTATTTTTATGGTAAATGAACAGGTTGATATTGATGTTTCGTTGCGCCACAGTCTTAGCGTTAGGCAGCGAAGGCGCCCCACCAGCTAATAGTGCTTCAGGATGAAATTCAAAGATTTGTACCTTGAGGCAAGGAATGGAACGAGTATTAAACGGCATTATAAAAAGACCGACTAAGAGCACGCGAGATCCTTGTTGTCTCCTAGACAGCCTTTAATTAGTGGAAAGTTAGTCGTTCCTGCTTGAAAGGGTGGTTTTGATGTTATAAGCAATTTCAGGTCTAAAGATATAGGATGGCTTAAATTGAGGCAAGGCGCAAGTCGCATGCCTCAGTTGTACAACCGGAAGTCATATCTTTAAGATAACAATACATCAAATTGTCTAGAATCTTAGGTGGAACTAGTAATTATCAACAAGACATTAGTTCCAGTTTGCTGAGGTAATAAGGCGACCGTATGATTGTCTTTTTGAGCAACGATGCTGGCAGGTTTTTTATCTTTTGTATAACTCCAGTTTACAGTCCAACCATCTTTCTTTAAGATGTCGGCATAGTCATTTAGGACTTTATCTGTGGTTGTATTTTTTATGAGATATCTTGCGATACTTTGTTTTTGCGGGGTCTGGGTAATACTTTGATATTCCATGTTACTATAAGCCGGCAGATATGGAAACTCTTTGGTATAAGAAACAGTGGTTTGAGTAGTATCCGTTGGTGTCTTAGAATTGCATGCAGTTAGACTTAATAGTAGAACAACGGCTAAACAATAGATTATTATTTTTCTCATAGATATCACCTCGAAACTATTTTTTTGCTATATATATTTTAATATACATGCTAGGGTAATTGCAAAACGTTATGTAGTTATTTATCGTTGATATGGCAGGGATTCATTGAAGAGTGGAGAACTTTGAACAATATTGAAACTTTTCTGTCAGTCCAAAATCCTATAGAACATATTAACTATTATATAAGGAGACATTATGGAGAGAATAGCGGTAATATCTGATATTCATGGAAATATGCCTGCCTTGGAGGCAGTGCTGGAAGATATTCGAAGCAGAACTATTAATAGAATAGTTTGCCTTGGAGATTTAGCCGGAAAAGGACCGAGTTCAGCAGAGACAGTTGATCTGATCAAAGAACATTGTGAAGTCGTGATTAAGGGTAATTGGGATTATTATCTGGCAGACCAAAAAGGCAAGGAAGCATTAATTTGGCATCAAGATAAATTAGGAGCAGAGCGACTAAAGTATATGAGGGAACTGCCAATCTATCAAGAATTTTATATCAGCGGAAAGTTATTAAGGTTGTGTCATGCCTCTCCCAATGATCTTTTTCATAGAGTTTACCTTTCAACGGAACAAAGTGAACGATTAAAATTATTTGAACCAACCCCAACTCTTAACCTTGAAGCAGATGTGGTCGGATATGGAGATATTCATGGTGCGCACATTGATCACTTCGAAGGGAAGACTATCTTTAATGTTGGAAGTGTTGGTAACCCGCTTGATATGCCTCAAGCTTCTTACGGAATCATAGAGGGAAGATTAAATGATGACAACAAAGGGCCGTTTTCGATTGCTCTAGTTAGAGTGCCCTATGATATCGATTTGGCAATTAATCAGGCGGGGCTAACGGACATGCCAGAGAAGCAGGAATATATTAATGAATTGAAGACAGCGATCTATAGGGGTCGAAAAGTGACTCATTTGTGACAAAAATACGTTAAGTATGCTGAGAAACGAAAAAAGACTTACAAAGGAAAGAAGGAAAATAATGTTAAGAATTGGTTGTCATCTATCCATTTCAAAGGGATTTAAGGCCATCGGTAACGATGCCTTGAAAATACAGGCGAATACGTTTCAGTTCTTTACGCGTAACCCCAGAGGCAGTAAAGCGAAAGAAATCGATTCGAAAGATACCGAGGCCCTGCTTAAGATTATGGAAGAAAATCAATTTGCATCAATTTTAGCCCATGCCCCCTATACCCTCAATGCCTGCTCCCCCAAGAAAGAACAAGAGAGTTTGCAGCCCAAGTCATGCTGGATGATCTAGTTCGCATGGAATATTTGCCTCACAACCTCTATAATTTCCACCCTGGCAGCCATGGAGGACAAGGCACAGACATTGGCACTCGGCAGATTATTGCACAGCTTAATAATCTCTTAAAGCCTGAGCAGACGACAACCATCTTGCTGGAAACTATGGCAGGCAAAGGCACAGAGGTTGGCGGCACCTTCGAAGAACTCAGATGGATTATTGACGGCGTAACTCTCTCTGAAAAAATGGGTGTTTGCTTAGATACCTGCCATGTCTACGATGCCGGTTATGATATTGTTAATGACCTTGATGGAGTGCTTAATAATTTTGATCAAGTTATTGGCTTAGACAGGCTCCTGGCGATTCATCTCAATGACAGCATGAATCCAAAGGGCAGCCGCAAAGACCGTCATGCTAAAATCGGTGAAGGTTCCATAGGTTTGCAAGCCATCTCGCGATTTATCAATCACCCCAAGCTCCGCCACCTGCCATTCTTTCTTGAAACTCCCAATGACATTTCAGGTTATGCAGCAGAAATTGCGTTACTAAGAGAAGCCTACGAGGAATAGAGCAGCCTTACATTTTTACAAGCGCGGTTTGTTCGTATATAATGGTAAGTATTAGTAGCATGGCGAAATTTGTGTAGATTTGAAGAGAATCTTGACGAGGAGGAAAGAGTGTGCTTGACAGTGATATTCTCATAGCTGGAGCTGATCCAGGATTCGGAGCGATTAAGCTTGAGACCCAAGACGCGAAGATCTTATTTCCTGCAGTGATTTGTAAAGGTAATGAACGGATTTTTTCGACCTTGGGTAATCTTTTAATCAGTAAGGGTTCAGACATAGAAACTCAGATCTCTTCGCTTGATGTGATCGTTAAAAATAATTCCACAGGTGTAGAACGGCATTATTTTATGGGGAGCTTAGCGGAGAGTTTAAATCCGAATGAAGCACACTATTGTTGGGATGAAGACAAGTCTTCTGATGAAGAGGCTACTGCTTTACTGGTAGTTGCTCTGGCCTTAGCTCAACAAAATCCAAAGGTTAATGTTTACCTGGGGACAGGTGTGCCCGTGAAATACTATTCCAGCTTAAAAGAAAAGTATGAAGCCGAATTAAAAGGCTCCTTTGCTGTAACGTTTTTATCGGGTCCTTTTGAGGGGATGACGCGTCATCTAAATATTTTACGTTCACGAGTGCTCCCGCAAAGTTATGGCGTGTTTATCAAAGAAACTCTCAATGAATATGGACTTCCGGCCAATGATAAACTTTTTGGTGGTTACGTTGTTGTCATCGATGTCGGTTTTCGGACAACGGATATTGCGACCTTTTACGATGGCGTCATGCTTGACCCACCAAATTCCTTCAGCCTTGAGAAGGGTTTAAAATGGGCTTATACCGGAGTGGCAGAAAAGCTCAAGGAAATGACTAGTAACCACGAAAATCCAATCGAAACGGATGATAAAGAACTTGATAAGATTTTCAGAGTCAATGCAGGAAAGTATCCTTGGAATAATGGGTCACTAAATCTTAACCCGATTATGCAAACGATGCTTTCGCAGTTAGGAACGGATATTACTCGAGAAGTAAAGAAAGCTCTAAAGCCAATGCTCAGCAAATTACACACAGTTCTTGTTGCAGGGAAGGTCGGAGAAAAGGTATTCGACTATATTCAAGTGGACAATAAACTATTAATTGAAAATCCACAGTTCGGAAATGCTTCTGGATTCAGGATCATGGCTTCAACCCTAGTTAATACTATAACAAAGAAAGCTAATACGTCGGTATGATGCCATCGTTACCGTCCTCTATTTCCCTGAATTTTGACGAAACTGACTCTGAGCTTTGGCAGGTTTTACATCAGATTGAACCGGAGCTAAGAAGCGCCTTCATCAAAGAAGCCTTGCGGCTAATGTTACAAAGCCATAGTATATGGGAAAGATTTTTATCCCGTTCAGGAACAGAAGTCTCAGAGTTAGGCGAAGAAGCTCCAGGGAACCGAGAGAATCCAGCTCCAATGAGATCCGAACAGTACGAGGATGAATTACAACCCTTTTCACTTGAAGCTCTATTTACCGAGGATCAAGTGCCGGGTTTAAACGAACGTGATTCCAAATTGCCCAAAGGATATCAGTATATGATGAAGAACATCATCGGACTGGAAGATGATGAAGAGGTACTAAAGGTTTTGCAAGGTCTTCCTAATCAACGGGCTAAGTAGATTAAAATGATCGAAGAGTTCTCAGAGTTCTAAGAAGGATGACTATTAGATCATCATAGACTTATTCGTTGCTTTATCGACGAGAAACAAAGGGGACAGGTATGTTGTTTCAATGATTTGAAACACAGTACTTGTCCCCTTACTTACTTGATGAAATTGTTATATTCCATTTTTATAGAATAATTTAAAAACTTTATTTTAAAAAAAGAGGTATTCTAACATAATTCGTGAATATATTTAAATGATTCTGTATTTGGACATTAGTTAGGTTCAACGAAAGAGGTGCACCCGTGCGTTCGCTCAGACATCGAATGTTAATATTATTGCTGGGTTCGCTTGTTATTTTGGCATCTAGCATCATCATAATTCTTGGCTGGTATATTAAAGATCGAGATATAGCTGCGGCTACTAATAAGGCACAAATTGATTTGGCAACTTGTATGGAAATTATCGATACGAAATACCCTGGCTCTTGGTCAGTGCAAGATGGGGAGCTTTATAAAGGAGCTATCAAAATAAGCCTTAATAATGATATGGTAGATCATTTAGCCCTACTCACCGGAGATACTGTCACAATATTCCTTGGAGATACTCGAGCAGCAACCACAGTACGCGGCTCAAATGGAGAACGAGTGATTGGTACCAAGGTTTCGCCGAATGTCGCGCAAACAGTACTAAAAAATGGTCAAACTTATATCGGAGAAGCCGATGTAGTGGGTCAGCTGTGCCAAACAGTATATGCTCCTTTGCGCGCAGCAAATGGTGATATCCTTGGAATGTTCTACGTTGGAATTTCTCATGCTTATGAACAAGAATTTATTAATAGATCGTTGATTACCATGGCGGGATTAGTATTAGCCCTAACGATTTTAGTTGCGCTTCTCGCTTTGTTTTTCTTTCGCAGATGGGTCAGATACCCTCTAAATAGTCTAATAGGAGTTCAGGAAGTTGCGGCTGAACATAATAATCAAAAGGTCAGTATTTCCGGTACTGTGGAAATAGAAAAACTTGAGGATGCTTTTATTCAAATGGCAGAACAAATCCAAACATTAACTGGAGAAATCAGTCGGTCAACTAACAACAATGTCGAGAACACTCCATTAAAAAGTGACATTAATAACGTTTTAGAGCAAATCAAGGCAAGCGAGCAAATAAGTGAGCGAACGAATACTTTCATACCAGCTACCGAGGCTGAGCTGCTATCCAGGCTGGAAACTCCCTGGTACAGTAGGGCTGAGGGTCTTCCTAAAGGGTTAAATAAAGCAACCCTTGACCAAATTGTCCAATTTTTACAAGCAACACATCGACCGATTTCAACAGAAGAAGTTGCAGAAGGCGTTAAGTTAACCAGAGTCACAGTACGCCGCTATCTTGAATTTCTTGAAGAGCACGGTTTACTTAAATCCGAACAGAAATGTGGTACGGTAGGCCGACCGGTTAAAATATTTATCCCGTTATAAAGGAAGTAACGATTTATACACTCAACGTTAAAAGTGGCTGTCTCCTCCTAGAAATTAACTTTTTCTAGCAGGAGACAACCACTTTTTGGTTAGATTGTCTTCCCAGCGGTGATTTAATAATTTAAAAATCATTTTAATAATTAGGTGTATTTTAAAAAGTATTTTATTTATTCATAAAATACTTTATTTATGTTAATAAACGAGACAATTCCTCCTAAGCACGCTAAACTACAGCTATGAGTCGATTAACTTTTCAATAAATTCTTAATTGTGATTGAATAGCTTGATCGAGTCTAAGAACTCATAATATCTTAATTAATAAAGTTCAAAGGGAGGCCTGTAAAAGTTAAGCCTAATTTTTAACCAAAAGGAGGATTTTCATGTGTAACAGCTCTTCGCCTAATGAGTTCGCGCAAAAACTGGATGACTATATCGACAGCATACCCAACAAAAAGGAAAATCTGATTGCTATTCTCCACTATGCCCAAGAAATATATGGATATCTGCCTCATAACGTACAATGGCATATCGCCCAGAAGCTTGATATACCATCAGCCAAAGTTTACGGGGTGGTAAGCTTCTACTCATATTTCACTATGAAACCTAGGGGAGAACATGTTGTGAATGTAT
This sequence comes from Desulfosporosinus paludis, assembly GCF_045689965.1. Classification (NCBI taxonomy): domain Bacteria; kingdom Bacillati; phylum Bacillota; class Clostridia; order Eubacteriales; family Desulfitobacteriaceae; genus Desulfosporosinus; species Desulfosporosinus paludis. The sequence goes on along the minus strand of NZ_CP144211.1, from coordinate 2,709,022 downwards.
GTATGGGTACTGCTTGTTTTGTTCGTGGTGCCGAAAAGTTAAAAAATGAACTTGAAAATCAACTTAAAATAAAAGCCGGTGAAACAACTCCAGATAACCTTTTTACCTTAGAAACCCTGCGCTGCGTTGGGGCCTGCGGACTCGCCCCAGTTATGATCGTTGATGGTGAAGTTCACGGACGTATGCACGAGGCTCAGGAAATTAACGAGGTCCTGGCAAAGTACCGTCCAGAAAGTTAAACCTGAAAAACAACGTTTACAAAGTGGATGGGTGTGGAAGAAGCGTCATCGAAGGAAGGGAAAAGCCATATGAAACTTAATAACACCGATGAATTAAATGCCCTTAAGGCTCAAAGCCTTAAGCTCATCGAGACACGTCGAGTTGCCGAGTCTGTCAGTACTAAGAATGCTCGGGGTCTAGTCAGACACGTTATGGTCTGCGGCGGACCCGGTTGTCACTCCTCAGGCAGTCCCCGTATTGCTGAACTTTTGGAAGAAGAAATAAACCGCTTGGGATTATCTGACCAAGTTAAAGTATTTCAACCGGGTTGTTTTGGTTTTTGTGAAAAAGGCCCTATGATCGAGATTCATCCCGATAACGCAACCTATTGTGAAGTTTCCGCTGAAGACATTCCCACGATCGTCAATGAACATTTTATTGAGGGTAAGCAGGTAGAACGTCTTCTCTACATGGATCCGAATACAAAAGAACGTTTTGCGACTAATATTCCCTTTTATGATAACCAACTTCGAATTGCCCTTCGTAATGTTGGCTATATTGCCCCGGAAAATATTTTAGAATATATTGCCGCTGATGGTTATCAGGCCTTAGCGAAAGTTCTTTTCCGAATGACTCCCATTGAAGTCATTGACGTTCTTAAAGTCAGTGGACTGAGGGGGCGTGGTGGGGCTGGTTTCCCAACTGGGTCAAAGTGGGAATTCACACGCAAAAGCCAAGCCGATCAACGTTACATTATTTGCAATGCGGATGAAGGGGATCCAGGTGCATTTATGGATCGTTCCGTCTTAGAAGGCGATCCTCACAGTGTCCTGGAGGCGATGCTCATCGCGGGTTCCACGATCGGAGCTTCCGAGGGTTATATCTATGTCCGCGCAGAGTACCCTGCCGCCATTCATCGTTTGAAAATTGCTATAGAGCAAGCACGAGAGTATGGATTACTAGGTAAGAATATCTTGGGCAGCGATTTTAACTTTGACATTGAGCTCAAATACGGCGCTGGAGCCTTTGTTTGCGGTGAAGAAACTGCACTGATTCATTCCATTGAGGGATCTAGAGGAGAACCTACCGTTAAACCTCCATTCCCTGCTCAAAAAGGGTTATGGGGTAAACCTACCTGTGTCAATAATGTAGAAACCTTAGCCAATATCCCTCCGATTATTTTAAAAGGAGCGGAATGGTTCGCTAATATCGGTACAGAAAAAAGCAAGGGAACAAAAGTGTTTGCTTTAGCTGGAAAAGTAAACAATGTCGGGCTGGTGGAAGTCCCCATGGGAACAACCCTTCGAGAAATTATCTTTGGTATTGGCGGGGGGATTAAACATCATAAAACGTTTAAAGCAGCCCAAACCGGAGGTCCTTCCGGCGGATGTATTCCGACCAAATATTTAGACTCTCCTATTGATTATGAATCGTTAGCTTCCATCGGTTCCATGATGGGCTCTGGGGGGCTTATTGTCTTAGATGAAGATGACTGTATGGTTGATATCGCCAAATTTTTCCAAGAGTTCACCATGGATGAATCCTGTGGCCGCTGTACTGCCTGTCGCGTAGGTACCAAACGTTTGCATGAGATCTTGGAAAAGATTACGGAAGGCAGAGGGACGTTAGAGGATTTAGAAAACATGGAGAAACTGTGCCTTATCATCAAGGATACTGCCCTTTGCGGACTGGGACAAAGTGCTCCGAATCCAATTCTTTCAACCTTGAAGTATTTCCGGGATGAATACATTGCCCATATCGTGGATAAAACCTGTCCTGCCGGGGTTTGCAAAAGTTTGTTAAAATTTGAGATCACCGATAAATGCGTGGGATGTACTCGATGCGCAAAACAGTGCCCCGTGCGCTGCATTACCGGTTCACCTAAAAAACGCCATGTCATCGACCAAGAACGTTGCCTGAAGTGTGGAGCCTGTATGGAACAATGCCGCGTTGCTGGCGCCATCATCCGCCGTTAAGGTACCTGTGTACCCTGCTTATTAGAATGCGTGGGCATAAGTGCAACTAGGCGGCCGCTTCACAAGCTCAGCGCCAGCCAAGTTTGCTTTAAAGGAGGATTCCCAATGGATATACAGCTAACCATCAACGATATATCCCTAACCGTTCCGGAAGGAATGACTATATTAGAAGCAGCTCGAACAATTAATATAGATATTCCAACACTATGCCATATGAAGCTTCATGAAATGCATTACAACAATAACATAGCTTCTTGTCGAGTCTGTGTCGTTGAGATTGAAGGCCGACGTAATTTAGCTTCCTCATGCTCCACACCGGTCATGAATGGCATGGTTGTTAAGACCGATTCCTTGCGTGCTATCCAGGCCAGGCGAGCCATGGTTGAGCTATTGCTTTCTGACCACCCAAAATCTTGTTTAACCTGTGCCAAAAATATGGATTGTGACCTCAGAGCTCTTGCCGCGGAATTAGGCGTACGTACCATCAGCTATGAAGGGGTAGAATCTGAATTTGAAATTGATCAATCGAGCTCCTCAATTGTTCGCGATCCTAATAAATGTATACGTTGCCGGCGCTGCGAAACAATGTGTAATGAAGTACAGACGGTTGGGGTATACTCTGCAATGGGTCGCGGCTTCGAGACGGTGATGAAAACAGCCTTCGATTTGCCTCTCAGCCAAACCGCTTGTACCTTCTGCGGACAATGTCTGGCGGTATGTCCAACAGGTGCGTTAACCGAAGTGGACCAAGTCGACAAAGTATGGAAAGCTCTCAATGATCCTAACCAATTTGTCGTTGTGCAAACGGCACCGGCGGTACGGGTTGCCCTAGGAGAGGAATTTGGCTTAGAACCCGGGACGGTTGTTACCGGCAAGATGGTGGCCGCTCTTCGGCGACTTGGATTCGACCGCGTCTTCGACACAGATTTTGCGGCTGACTTGACCATTATGGAAGAAGCAAGTGAACTTGTTCATCGCATCAAGCATGGCGGACGCCTGCCGCTGCTGACAAGTTGTTGTCCGGCTTGGGTCAAATTCTTTGAACATCAATTTCCCGATCTTTTGGATATCCCTTCGACCTGCAAATCTCCTCATCAAATGTTAGGAGTTTTAATCAAGAGCTATTATGCTAAAACCTTGGGCGTTGATCCTAAATCCATCACCGTTGTTTCCGTGATGCCTTGTGTCGCCAAAAAATACGAAGCCGCTCGCCCTGAACTTGCCCAAAGTGCAGAGACTTCGGATGTGGACATTGTCATCACGACAAGGGAATTAGCTCGCATGATCCGCGAAGCCAGCATTCATTTTGATCATCTGAAGGATCAAGAATTCGATCATCCTTTAGGGGAATCGTCAGGTGCTGCCGTTATTTTTGGAACGACAGGCGGAGTTCTCGAAGCAGCTCTTCGGACTGCTTATGAGATTTTAACGGGTGAAACCCTGGAAAAAGTGGAATTCGAGGTTCTCCGGGGAATGAACGGAATTAAAGAAGCCGTTATCCCAATCGCTGGACAGGATTATCGGATTGCGGTTATTAATGGTCTCGGCAATGCCCGAGCTGTTTTGGAAAAAATACAAGCCGGCGAAATCGATTATGACGTGATAGAGATTATGGCTTGCCCGGGTGGATGTATTGGGGGAGGCGGCCAACCTTATCATCACGGCAACATGGAAATTCTTAAAGATCGTGCCGCTGCCCTTTACCGTGAAGACCGTGCCAAACCCTTACGCAAGTCTCATGAAAACCTGGCCATTGTCGCCATGTATAAAGACTATCTGGGCGAACCCTACGGAGAAAGAGCCCATCAATTGCTGCATACCAGTTATACTGCGCGCAGGAAGATCTAACAATACCAATAAAAGCATGTGTTTCAAAACAGATCAATTTAGACAAGGTGTCAGTATTTTTGATATCGGTATTGCATAATATTCAACAAACTACATCGGCTGTGCCGGAGCTTCCGGCACAGTGGATTAATACAAAACATTTATCTGATTGTGAAGATTACTCAGAGCAAGAGGAGAAGGGTTAAACTCAAGTTAAAGCAGCCTTCTACTATTGTAGAAGGCTTTTTTGTACTACCAGAAAGTATAAACTTGCGTTATATACTTTCTAAGCATAAGTGCAACTAACCTGCCGCTTTCGCCAGAGGCTTAGCGCCAGCTAAGTTTTCTTTATGCTAGTCAGAAAGTATAACGTCGTTAAATACTTTCTACAGCTAAGTGCAACTAGGCAGTTGCCTACTTTACATGAATGTGCGACTTAGTTGCAGACTCTTTGGAGGACATGAGCATGGACAAGAGAATCGGGGTTGTAGGTATCGTAATTGAAGAGTTTGAAAGCGCTAATAAGGTTAATGAAACTCTGCATGAAGTGGCAAACATTATTGTCGGGAGGATGGGGATCCCCAGAAAAGAACAGGGGATAGCAATTATCTCATTGATCGTTGAGGGGACCACGGATGAAATTAGTGCTATGACCGGAAAACTCGGGAAAATCAGAGGGGTTAACGTAAAATCAGCCTTAACGAAAAAATTGGGGGAATAACAATGAAAAAGTATCTGGCACAAGATTTTATTATAGATGAAGAAATTAGAAACTCCTTAAACGAGGGAACTGACAAGGCTAAGGACAAGGACTTAGTTAGGGCAATTTTGGACAAGGCCAAGACTTGCCAAGGATTGACTCATCGGGAAGCGGCAATTCTGTTAAATATCGACGACAAAAACGTTATAGAAGAAATGTTTAAGACGGCCAAAGAAATTAAAGAGACTATTTATGGTAAAAGGATCGTTCTATTTGCCCCGCTTTACATTAGCAGTTATTGTGTCAATGGCTGTGTCTACTGCGGCTATCAAGCCTGTAATAAGAATTTGAAGAGAAGTAAGCTAACGATGGAACAACTGGAAGAGGAAATAAGAGTTCTGGAATCATTAGGACATAAACGAATCGTCATAGAAGCGGGAGAAGATCCTGTGAATTGCACCATGGATTATATTATAGAGGTCATCAAGAAGATATATTCTTTAAAATTTGCCAATGGAAGCATCCGAAGAATCAATATTAATGTAGCCGCAACCACCGTTGAGAATTATAAACGCTTAAAAGACGCCGAAATAGGTACCTATACCCTGTTCCAGGAGACGTATAATCAGAAAGTTTATGAAGAAATGCATCCTACAGGTCCGAAACATGATTACAACTGGCATACAACTGCTATGGATAGGGCTATGGAGGCAGGAATAGGGGATGTCGGCATTGGTGTCTTATATGGTTTATATGATTTTAAATATGAAACCATAGCTATGCTGATGCACGCAGAACATCTTGAGGATGCTTTCGGAGTCGGGCCCCACACCATTTCCGTTCCTAGGCTGCGAGCGGCTGAGGGAGTGAATCTGAATGATCTCCCCTATCTTGTTCCGGATGATGATTTTAAAAAGATTGTTGCAGTTCTGAGGCTGGCAGTACCTTATACTGGAATGATCCTCTCTACCAGAGAAGAAGCAGGTTTCAGAGAAGAAGTACTAGCTCTGGGAATTTCCCAGTACAGTGCCGGCTCGTGCACAGGAGTGGGCGCGTACTCAAAAGAGCATGGAATTAATAAAACAGAAGAAAAACCTCAATTTGAAGTGGCAGATCATCGATCTCCGATGGAAGTGATTAAAAGTTTGTGCTTGAGTGGATATATGCCCAGCTACTGTACCGCCTGCTATAGAGAAGGAAGGACCGGAGATAGGTTTATGGCTTTGGCTAAGGCTGGACAAATCCATAATGTTTGTCTGCCGAATGCTCTGCTTACCTTTAAGGAATTCCTCATCGACTATGCCGATGAGGAACTGAAAGAACTAGGACGTAAGGCTATTGAGAAGGGTCTTCAGGATATTCCGAAAGAGGTAGCTCGAAAAGCAGCCGAGGAAAAACTCAAAAGAATCGCTGCTGGAGAGAGAGATTTAAGGTTTTAAAGATAAATTACGCAATAAAATATTCAGCGAGCTTCGTTGGAGGATATAACATGGGCTTTAGAATTGAAAGAGACACCATCGGAGAACGTAAAATTTCTGAAACTCAATATTACGGAATTAACACTCAACGAGCCCAAGAAAATTTCAATTTAGGTGTAAGAAGTGTTAATTTAAAGCTTATCTATGAAATTGCCTTGATAAAGAAGGCAGCGGCAATGGTCAATCATCGATTAAAACAATTAACAGAGGTTAAAGCACAGGCTATCATCAAGGCCTGCGAAGAAGTCATTGAAGGGAATTTTGATCAGGAATTTGTCGTAAGTGCCTTTCAAGGGGGAGCGGGTACTTCCACGAATATGAATGTCAATGAGGTCGTTGCCAATAGGGCGATTGAGATTCTTGGCGGACGAAAAGGAGACTATAACCTTGTACATCCTCTAAATGATGTCAATATGTCCCAATCAACCAATGATGTTTATCCTACGGCCTTGAGAATTGCTGCAATTCATATGCTGAGAACCTTAAGCTATTCTCTGGCGGAACTTCAAGAAGCTCTTCAGAGTAAAGAGAACGAATTTAGTGATGTTCTTAAACTTGGCCGGACGGAACTGATGGACGCCCTGCCAATGATGTTGGGACAAGAGTTTGGTGCTTACGCTAAAAGTATCGAACGAGATCGTTGGAGAGTTTATAAAGGAGAAGAGCGGCTGAGGCAGATTAATCTGGGAGGAACGGCTATCGGCACGGGCATCAATGCATCTCAGGAATATATTTTTAGAATTACCGATACCATTCAGGAATTAACCGGTCTAGGTTTAGCACGTTCGGACTATCCCATCGACATAACCCAAAATAACGATGTCTTTGTAGAAGTCTCTGGGCTTCTAAAAGCCTGCGGTACAAACTTGCTGAAACTATCCAATGATTTAAGGCTGCTGGCTTCAGGCCCCAAGGGAGGTCTGGGGGAAATTGAACTTCCTCAGATGCAGGCCGGTTCTACAATCATGCCGGGAAAAGTGAATCCTGTCATACCGGAGATGATCGGGCAGGTAGCCATGAGAGTCATGGCCAATGATCATGCAATTACGCTGGCGGCCTCCTCTGGACAGCTCGAACTAAATTCCTTTATGCCGCTGATCGCTGAAAGTCTGCTGGAATCCCTGGAGCTTCTCAATCGGGGAGTCACGTTATTTCGAGAAAAATGTATCACAGGTATTATCGCCAACAAAGAAAAGTGCCGGGATACTCTTGAGAAATCTGCTGTACTTGCAGCGGCTCTGGTTCACCATCTTGGGTATGACCAGGCCGCTCATCTGGCTAGCAAAGCTTTAAGGGAAAACAAGTCCATAAGAGAAGTTATGAAAGAAGAAACAACGTTTAAGGATTCCAGGATTGATGAGATTCTAAATCCATTGGAAGTCACAAAGCCAGGTATACCGGGAAGGCTAAGGAAATGATTACGGAGGGATTCGGATGAGCTTGAATGATGCACCAAGAGGGGTGAGAGTCCACTTAGCGCTTTTTGGCAAGAGGAATGTGGGAAAATCCAGCGTGATTAATGCGCTGACAGGGCAGGAAACGGCTATCGTATCTGAGGTAAAAGGAACAACCACCGATCCTGTTTTTAAAGCTATGGAAATTCTGCCCATAGGACCATGCGTGATCATCGATACAGCCGGGCTTGACGATGTTGGTGAGTTAGGAGAGCTCAGAGTCAAAAAGACCTGGGAGGTCCTCGACAAAACAGACATTGCCTTGCTCATCGTCGATATTAAAGCCGGTATCAGCGAAGTGGACCGCACAATCCTTGATAGGTTTAAGGACAACAAGAAACCTATTATCGTTGTCCTAAACAAGTTGGATACCTTGGAGAACATTGACCCGGAGAAAATTACGATTCAGCTGCAAGAAACTTTAAACACTCCTGTGGTTGCTGTATCTGCTCTGAAAAAGCTGGGGATTAAAGAATTAAAAAGTGCTATTATCTCTGTGATCCCGGAAAATGAAGATACCTTTAAAATTGTCGGGGATTTGATCAACCCGGGGGATTTCGTGGTGTTGGTTACTCCCATTGATAAGGCGGCCCCCAAGGGGAGGTTGATTCTTCCTCAGCAGCAAACGATTCGTGATATCTTAGAAAGTGACGCCATGGCAATTGTCACCAAAGAGTATGAACTAAGAGAGACTCTAAGCAATCTGGTCAAGAAACCAAAGCTCGTGATTACAGATTCCCAAGTTTTTCTAAAGGTCGCTGCAGATACGCCTAAGGATATCTTGATGACCTCATTTTCAATCCTATTTGCCAGGCAAAAGGGAGATTTAACAGAATTTATCCGAGGGGCTAAAGCGGTCGATAGACTCAAGGATGGGGATAAAGTTTTAATCGCTGAAGGGTGTACCCATCACAGGCAATCGGATGATATAGGCAGTGTGAAGATCCCTAGGTGGATACGTCAAAGAACAGGTAAACAGATAGACTTTGAATTTTCGGCCGGAGCTTCCTTTACAGATGATGTCAAGAAATATGCCCTTATCGTTCATTGCGGGGCATGCATGATGAACAGAAGCGGTATGCTCAGCAGAGTAGCAAGTGCTAAGGCACTGGATGTACCAATTGTCAACTATGGCATTCTAATTGCTTATGTGCAGGGATTGCTGACGAGAGCTCTTGAACCATTCCCGTTAGCTAAAATGATCTTGGAAGATGAGCATGTCGACTTGTTACTTTGAAGGAGTTGAAGTGACTTTGTGAATACGAAGCATGATTTATTAGATAAGGCCTTTCAGACAAACCATCTGACAAAAGAGGAGATCACAGTTCTCCTGGAAACCATAACTCCTGAAGAAAGGGAAATCCTCTACAGCAAAGCGTTAAAGACGAAACAAGCCTATTATGGGGATAAAGTTTATTTGAGAGGACTCATTGAATTCTCCAACATTTGCCGGCAGGACTGCCTTTACTGTGGTATCCGAGCTTCCAATGCCAAGGTGGAGCGCTATCGGTTAACTCCGGGGGAAATTTTGGCTTGCTGTGATAAAGGATATGAGTTAGGCTATCGCACATTTGTTTTGCAAAGCGGTGAAGATCTTTGGTATACCGATGAGATGCTCAGCGCTTTGGTTCATGAGATTAAGAGACGATATTATCCAGAAGTTGCTGTTACGTTATCGATTGGAGAGCGAAGCGTGGAAACCTATCAAAGCCTTTTTGTTTCTGGAGCAGATCGTTTTTTGATGCGCCACGAAACGGCTTCGCAAGAACTCTATGAAAAGCTGCATCCGACGATGCGCTTCGAGGATCGCCGGGCTTGCCTGGCAGCCTTGAAAAAGATTGGTTACCAGGTGGGAGCCGGGTTTATGGTTGGGCTTCCCGGACAGACCCCTGCCGATTTGGCAGAAGACCTCCACTATTTAAAGGAACTCCACCCAGACATGATTGGGATTGGGCCCTTTATTCCGCACAGTCAAACTCCTTTAGGGACAGAAAAAGGCGGAACAATAGAAAATACGTTAGTCATGGTGGCCTTGGCCCGTCTGCTTATTCCAGACAGCCACATTCCTGCCACAACGGCCTTGGGTACTTTGCATCCCCAAGGCAGAGAAATGGCCTTGCAAGCGGGTGCTAATGTTGTTATGCCCATCATCACTCCGTCAACCGTAAGAAAACAGTACGCACTTTATGAAAACAAGATTTGTGGCGACGATCATCCTGAGGATTGCCGGTATTGTATAGAACGGAGAATTCAGTCTGTTGGGCTAAAGGTGGATCTGGGCAAAGGGGATAGTTTGCAGTTTATCTCCAATATGTAATAGCAAAAAGGAGAGGTGCAGTGTTTCCATCGAAACACTGTACCTCTCCTTTTGTATTAACTGTTATTGCCTTAGTCCTGTTTCTGCAAAAGGGATTTGGCCGCTGCAGGGAGCACAATGGAAATTCGTGTGCCGATATCCTGCCTGCTTAAAACCTCCATATGCCCGCCGTGCCTTTCGGTGATCCATTTGGCGATGGATAAACCCAGCCCTGTTCCGCCTGTGGCCCGGGCTCGAGATTCATCGGCGCGGAAGAAACGGTCAAAGATTTTGGGGACAGCGTCGGGAGCGATACCGATGCCCTCATCCTGTACGGTCAACCGAGCAAAATCGTCTGAACCAGAAACAGAAATAGTGATTCGTTTACCTGGAGTCGTATATTTCATAGCGTTGTCAATGAGTATCCGCAGTGCCTGTTTAATAAGGCTTTTATCTGCGTTAATGAATACCGATGTAACACTGGAATCGTATTCGTGACCACCGTCGATCATTTGAGTTTCCCGCAGCACTTCTAGAGCAAGAGCGGACAATTCAAAACGCTCCATTTGCAGTGCCATGGTGTTATTGTCGCCTCGTGCCAGAAAGAGAAGCTGTTCAACCAAGCCCTTCATATTCGCCGTTTCATCTTTGATAGCATCGATGGATTCCTGTAAGGTCTTTTCATCGTTCTTTCCCCATCGATCCAGCAGGTTGGCATACCCCTGAATGACAGAAATCGGTGTCCTTAGTTCATGAGATGCATCTGATACGAAGCGTGCCTGGGAACGGTAGGATTCATTAATTCTGTCCAGCATCCCATTTATGGCCGATGCGAGGGTTTTTAGTTCGTTTTGCGTATCGCCTACTGAGATTCTTGTATCCAGCTTAGCGGCATTGATGTTATCTAACTTGCCTGCCAGAACTTCTAGCTGGGCCGGGGAAAAGAAACCGTCGGTACTTAAATTTTGGGCTGTTTCCGCCAATTCCTGAATGGGTCGAAGGGTGTTGCGGATCATCCGTGCTCCCGTGAAAATGCTGCGGAACAGCATCAGAAGCTCCAAACTTAATATTAAGGCAAACAGGACGGCGTAGATTTGAAGAGTCTCTTGAGGACGGAAGGAAATACGATAAGAGCGATTCCCGACCTCTATCGTCACATTATAAGTAACCCCCACGAATCTTCCCCATTTATTTAAGCTTTCTGAATCCTGCAGATCAATACTCCTGACACCGGATGCAGTTTGTTCGGGAAGGTAGGCCTGCAAGGATGTTGGGATATGAAACCCTTTCGCTTCACCCGTTTGCAGAGAAACGCTGCAGCCTGTGAGGGCAAGCCAATCTTCTGACTCCGGGGTAGGTAGTCCCGTTTGATTCAACCTTTGGGCCACCGCTGCCACGTTCTGTTCGGCATGCATTATTAGTCCAGCCACAGATCCTAATCCCAGAATCAGGTCAAGAACCATAAAAAGACCCAGCGTATGTAAAAATAGTTTGATGTTCAGTTTCCAGACGATGGAAAATCGAATCCTAGTGCCAATACCGTCCGGGGGATTGTTTACGGGTTCATCGTTCATCCTTAATCACATATCCCACTCCTCTTACGGTATGAATTAGTTTAATATCAAACACTTCGTCGATTTTTCCGCGCAGGAAACGGACGTAAACATCGACGGCGTTGGTTTCTCCCGTAAAATCAAAGCCCCAGACATTCTCAAGCAGCGCCTCTCGGGAAACGACCAGCCCTTTATTTTTGAGTAGAAAATGAAGAAGGTCAAATTCTCGCTTAGTAAGATCAATAGGGTTGCCCATCATAGTAACCGTACGCCTGCTTGTGTCCAGCAACAAGCCGGAGGCAGACAGCACCCCTGGGTCTTCCGGCATGGTTTTTCTGAGAGCGGTGCGGATTCGCGCCAGAAGTTCCTCAATGGCAAAGGGTTTAGTGATATAATCGCTCGCTCCGCTGTCAAGTCCCGAAACTTTATCTACAACACTATCACGCGCTGTCAGCATGATGATGGGAACGGAGGAGGTTCGGCGAATTCTGCGCAGAACTTCCATTCCACTTAATTTAGGCAGCATAACATCCAGCAAAACGAGGTCGAACTCGCCCGTTTCGGCGAGTTCAAGCCCTGTTCTGCCATCAAAGGCTTTTGTTGTGGTATACCCCTCATAGCCAAGCTCCAGCTCGATAAATCGGGCGATCTTTTCCTCATCCTCAATAATTAGGATTTTCAAACTCATAGAAAGTCCCACCATTTCCGCAAATTTTTATTAAAAATTTATGGACTTCTTGAGGTTTTCGGCCGCGTCTGCCGCACTATCCATAGCGTCGTTGACGGTATTTCCGCTGAAATCAGGCCCGTTGAAACGATAGCGTAAACCAAAGAATAGTCCGATGACAACCAATGGAATGGTAACCCAGAAGGCACAAATAAGCAGTAGGGCTAAGACAGTGACTGGAAAAGAAGCTTTGATTTCGTCACCTTTGAGTACTTCAAAGGAATTGGCATTCCCTCTGCGAATCATTTTCACGCAGAACTTCCCAATACTTTTCAAGACAGAAAAAAAGGTTTTGCCATCGTGACAGTGATGATGATGGTGGTGCTTTCCCCAGCAATTTTCTTTAAAGGATTCTGCGTTTGGGTCATTGGTTTTGGCGCTGCTGTAATAGCCTCCTCCGGTGGGAGCGCTTATTTTTCCTTGTTTTTCAAGGTAAATAATGGCTTCAAGCAAATCGCCATTTGCAGCGTCAAGAGCAGCCTTGGCCTCTTCGTAGCTTATATTTGCCATGGCACACAGTTTTTCCACATGTTCTAGGGTTGTCATGAAAAATTCCTCCTTGTTTTCCGTTAGAATGTCTCTTTGCGTAATCCGCTTGATTCTCTGGGCCGCAATTGAGTATGAATGAATTCTAACCTAAAAAACTTCAAGGACAATTTGACTAAAATTAAAATTGGATTAAAAATTATAACTCAAAATTATAGTTAGTATTGCTGAGTCCATAAAATTTAAAACGCACAATTGAAATGATTTTCTCCATAGTTGATTATCGATTTCCTATGTTAATGAATTAATTCAAGTATAGCATGGAAGTATTCCGACGAACAGAAAGGCCAAGGTCATCACTTATTCTACTCGGAGGAACGGAAAGTTCCGGTCATAAAGTTACTATTTACCATATTGAAAACAGAAATATTTGCCGATATAGATCATAGAATGATAAAACGCCATTTAATGGAGGGAGAGGGAACAAATAAGAACGAAGAGGATAATTATCTGGATTTCCTTGATGACTACGTTACTGCTGGTCTTAACTGGGTGTAGTTTAAATCAACAAGAAATTTTTAATGCAGCTTTGAAGATGCAAGATGTGAATTCAAAACAGGTACATACTGTGATGACGTTTCATATGAGTGGTTCCGGACTCGACCCAGATGTTCAACAACAAGTGGATGCGGCCTCTGCACTACTAAATAACGCGACCTTGGGCTTTGATGCCAAGGCTAAGACTAATCAGCAAAAAACCGTGAGCCAAGCTCAAGTAATTATGAATTTGGTGACTCCGCAAGTGACCTTAAATGTGCCTATTTGGGTAGATTCTGATTTAGCAGGAGATACTCCAAAATTAACCGAGATCATACAACTTCCTCAAATTGCTAAGGTTACCTTGCCTGATCAGTTCAAGAGTAAGGATTACATGGTTTTGAATCCTTTGGATCAGCAGAATCCTGAATCAGGTAACCTCGATATGACGAAACTTATGGAACTCAGTCAAATTTTTAGAGATAAGGAAATTAGCTTCTTAAAGAGTTACTCGAAACGATTTAATCCAAATTTCGATACGGTAAGTAGTTCGTCGGAATACATGACGACAGACGATGGCAGTAAGATAGTAAGACGTTATGAGATAAGACTTGACGATAAACAATTCAAGGATTTAATTCGCTACACCGTCAATAACTTCGTCCAAGATAAAGAAGCTATGAATTTTATTAAAGATTTTATGGATTTTACTCTTCAAGTGAGCCAAGGTCCGGATCAAGAGAAAAATTTAAAGGCTTTTGATCAAGCGTTTGAACAATTCGATGCTGATAAGCAAGCAGAGTTTTTAGCAAACTTTAATGACGTAATGGACCAATTGAAGGACGTCAATATTTTAGGAGATAAAGGGCTGGACCTTCAATATTACCTTTATAACGGGTATATAATAAAAGAAAGCGGAACTATAAATCTCAAATTGGATTTAGCCCAGATGAATCAATTTGTTCAGGCTTTGAACGGTCAACAAGGTGCATCCGGCGAGGCAAAAGGTGCCTTGGATATGCTCGTCAACTTTAATACAGAGGTTTCTGGAATAAACGCTCCAATTGAAATTGATTTTCCGGAAGTCAATAAAACCAACTCATTTAATATGACGGATATGACGGATTTGCTCAAAAAAGCGGACAAAAAGAATTAACAGTTAGAATGGATAAGAGTTGAGTCATATTCCTAAAAGGCGTTCCCGAAAAGGGAGCGCCTTCTTTATACTTCCTTGAAATAGCTATTTTCATCTTCCGATGGTGCCCCGTTGGCAGCATGGGAGTCTGGTAATGAGCAGAAAGAATCGGAGTTTTAGACTATGATTTGGTTAGAATCACAAGATGAGGTTAATACTTTTATATTCCTTCAGTAGGCTTCCGCAGAAGAAAAATAACGGATGCCAGAATAATTAATACCTCGATTCCCAGAAAGAATGGTGGAGGCTTTATACTTGTGTGGAAAAAAGAATGAACTCTAGCTAATGAAGCTGACCAATTTAAAGTCCAATTGATATCCGGTAATGCTCCAAGAAACGCAGCAATCAGAATTCCCAGGTCTTTCATGTGCCAAGCGAGCAAAAGTAAAAACATCCCAGCCAGTATTGCCAGAGTGTCATTCAGAAGAACACTTAGCTCATAGTGGGGGATTGCATCCAGGAAAAAATGTGCCAAGAATGCAAGCAGATAACCTTCAATCTTATAAGGAACCCTCTTGTATACCGTCGCACCTACGATCATGTGTGTAGCACCAAGCATAAGTTTACCTCCTTCTCTCTCATATCTTACAAGCGGAACGCCACTATTATACCTTGGCTAAACGTTACATGCCGGCTGCTTGGTTAAAGTCTATTGACGAATAAGAGATCAATGAAAATCATTTAATCCTTTACTATAAAAAAGTTAGGAAAAAGGGTATATTGAAATAGGGTTATGAGTGTGATAGGATTGTCGAAAATGGTAGGAAAATTACAGCAAGGTGAGAGTAAATGTTATATTTCCTAGCCTACTTAGTAGTCGTGACTTTTTTGCTGCTATTTAATTACGCTGCGCACGCAAAAGAAAAAAACATGAAGGAAAAAGAATAGAATACAATAACACCTTTTGGAGAGCTTAATCGCTCTCCTTTTTGTATGTTAATAACGATAGGATGCAGCATCTATCCAGGTATGATAAATATCCGGCGATTGCCCTGCTTCTTGATCAAACAAAAGAGTTTGATCAGGTAAGTTCCGAGATTATTGAAAAGGTCTTTAAAAGCAGTAAAAGCCGTAATTTCCTGTTCACGAAAACCATGGATGATAGTCCGGAGGAGGTAGCTTATGCGATTAACAATAGCTGAGCAGTATTTGCTCAGCTCAATTGCCTGATTTTGATATGGTAAACCATAAAACTTAATCCTAAAGTAAATAAGGAGCAGATCAATGCCAATATCGAAAACATGAGCATATGGGCATTAAAACGATTGACTTGCAAAGTGTATCTGTATACGTTGACACCTATTGAGTTACTAATGATGGTGAGAATAAACAAAACTATATATAGCGAGGTGAGTCCGTGGACTGCTCCTTTAATGTCCGCCCAACTTAAGGCCATGTGTGAAGAAACACTAATAGCCATTACAAGGAAAATCCAGAATCTTAGGGTAACTAAATTGTGCGGGCTAAAGAGGTTTTGGATCAGAACGAGACTTGCCTTGGCAAACCCCTTGACAAAGGTTAAGTTAAAGGGATTATCGAGCATTCCTGCATGGATATAAACTTCAAAGAATTTAAAGGAGTTGGGCAACAAAAAGTACAAGCCCAGAAACAAAGCGCCAATACCGCTGATAATGGGGGCGATGCCAATAAAAAAATTGCCCGCAGTTTGATAGACACTCCTTTGATTATAGGAATGAGAGACATATCCTAAAGTGCCATCTGTACGATGAATCGTCAGCAATCGAATATCCCTAATTTTATGGCCAAAAACGAGACACATCAAGGCATGCCCAAATTCGTGAACTGGAGTCCCCAGCCAAGCGGTTGCTAAAACCCCTTTAACTCCGAAAGCAGCAAAGAAGTATTTGTTGGCTTGGCGTTCCATAAGACCTAAGATCAAGCCGATGACAATTAGTGGCCCCACAAGGCTGACCAATTCCACGATACTAATCTTTAAGGCTTCTGCTAATTGGTGTTCCATTAGATTTTTATGCCTTCTCTTTCATAATAATTGTGCTAAGAACTAGCTCTACAAGTTCGGATAGTAATTGTTGCAACCGTTCATTTTGCCATTCTTTTTCCTCATCGATTGGTTTACCTGAATTAGTTTATGATGATTTTCTTTGGTGAGCAATCCGCCGCGATGTTTTGTTATGGTAATAAGCTGATTTGCCTAAAAAACAGTAGAAAAATGTCTTTACTGTACATACTACAAATATCTACTTATTGTCATTAAGATTAAACAGAAAGTTAAGGGAACCCTATGAATGACTTAAAGTTCAAGGCCTTTGCGGTGACTAATGAAATCGATCTTAATAAGATTGCTGTAGAATGCAATATCAGGAAAAAGTATACTTGGGAGGAGCCTCTTCTTCTCCAGGACCAGGTGCTTAGAACAATTATAGGAGAAGAACCTGGGGACGATGAGAAGATCCTAATATTTTCCTTTGGGAGTATTGTTTTTATTAACTCAACCAAACAGCATACTGAGGCTTTGATGCGTTATCTGAAAAGTATAAAGTCTGATATTGAAATCGGACGTTATGAAAGGTTTCAGGAAGACTATGTACTTCATCCGGTTGAGGGTGAAGACGTTGAGTTTACTGATCGTTACGTTCAGATTCCCAATATGGCGTTGTTTCACCCGCAGCTTATTTCCATCGTGATTGCCAAATCAGTGGCCCTTGAAAGAATAGAAGAGCAGCTTGGCAAAATTCTTGATGATATTGAAAGTAAAATTGATAACCTGGAAAAAGGTAAATTAAATATCGGGAATAAAGATCTTGCCAAAACAACTTCAAGGATTGTCAGGCACGAATACAATACCATAGCCTATATCATGATTCTTGATAAACCCGATATTACCTGGATTAATAGTGATGCAGCGGATTTCTATGAAAAGATGTCAGAGTTTTTTGAGCTAAATGACCGCTACGAGGTGATAAAAAGCAAAACTGAAATCCTAAAAAGTATTATAGACGGGTTTTCCTCCATAAGCCATTCCATACGCGGATTGTTTGTTGAGTGGGTGATTGTTCTGCTGATTGTGGTTGAATTGGTGCTTATGGTGCTTGACTTAATCAAGTAAAGACAGGTGTGGGTAGTATGGATAAAATAATGCTTAATACCTATAAAGTTTCAACAAGGTTACCTCTCGCACGGGTCGCCTCATTTATAAACCTAAGGAAGGACGTAAGCTGGAAGGAATATATTAAATTAGAAGAGGCGGACGTTGAGAAGATTTTAAAATATGCTTCAACCAATAAGGCAGTATATCTATATAAATACGGGTGTATTACCTTTTTGAACCTCACTCAAGACGAAATTTCAATTTTTCTTGACTATTTGGGAACGTTGTTCATTGATTTGGATTATAAATTACTGTCTAAATTTAATGAGACTCATGAGATGATCCTTTCGAGAGATGCTCATGTAAACCTGTGGGAAGGCGATGAGGTGAAATTTCATTACCAGCAGTTTGTGAGTGATATAGCAGCAACGATTTTAGCAAAGTCCACCGAGCTTTACAAGATTGAAACCGAGCTTTCAGAGGTTTTGGATGAGGCGGGAACGTTTATAATTCAGCTGAATAGGGGGTATTTAAGGGCAAACAGCAAAAGGGTAGCTGCAACCCTTGCCAAAAGCATCCGGTTTAAATACCGGAGCATTGAAAGTGTAAGGCTTCTTGGCAGACCCTCAGAGTTTAAAAAGACCATCGAATCAAGACAAATATTTGACAAAATGAGTGAGTATTTTGAGCTCAATGAACGATATGCTGTATTATTAAATCAGATGAATATTTTAGACTCTATTACGGGAGAGTATCTGAGCTTTGGCAGCAAACAATCAGAAAAGAGGCTTTTGTTATTTGAAATATTGCTTCTGGCCAGCTTTCCGCTTCTGCACATTCTATCGTAATAATCGCTAAGCCTCGGTTAAGACACGAAAATTACCGATCTCTCAGAACTCCGTAAACCATAATTATTGTGTTGTTTGTAGTAGAGTCTATAGGTTACTGATTCGGTTTAATTTACCGTTAATTTAGTTGGAATCGTTGTGGGAAGAGGGATGAGGATATGAATCTCGAACTGGAGATTTGTGATTGGCAAGAAATCTTTGAATCTGTACATAATGGTATTATTGCGATCAACCGAAACAAAGAGGTTATTATTTTTAACCGAGCGGCCTCAATCATTCTAAATATCCCTAAAGTTCAAGCAGTAGGAGCACAGATCGAGGCGGTGATCTCCAACACACGGCTGGTCCAAGTTATGGAGACGGGATTGGAAGACCACAACCAGCGTATGGAGATTAATGACCGGGCGATTATTTCTAGTCGAAGTCCGATCTGGCGAGAAAATACGATCATTGGGGCCGTAGCGATCTTTCAGGATATCTCTGAGTTCGAGGCGCTATCTCACCAACTGGATACGTTTAAAGTGATTAATTATCGGTTAGATGCTATCATCGGTCCTTTAGATGACGGAATTGTTGTAGCAGATGCGAAAGGTATTATTATTCTTGCCAATGATGCCTATCAACAAATGACGGGGATTACCACCAAGGAATTCGTTGGAAAACACGTGCGTGATTTGTTAAAGCAGGGCTACATGAATAAATCCGTTACAGAAATGGTCGTGGAACGACGATCTAAGGCAAAGTATTTTTATTTTAAGCTTTTAGATTACTTTGGTATTAAAGATGAAGCATTGGAAATGTGCCACATTCCTTACCAGCTGGTATATGCATCCGACAAGGTACTGGATCTTTTGGGCTGTGACGTGCGTGCCGCCAGACTGAAACCCATCAAACAGGGTGAGAGCTATTATGCCAAGAAATGGGAAGATGAAAAGAGCTATTTCTATAGAAATGACTGGGGAACTGTCTACAGAATGCCAAAGCTTCAAGGTCTCTATTACGATTTAGCCGGATGTGCTTTGGGAGATGCAGAGGATGAAGAAGACGACAAAAAGTTCGTGTGGCCCACACCGGATAAATTTGATATGGCAGGACGCAAGGAACTAGAAGATTATCGGGAAGCAGGATTTGCGACCACCATATCAGAGCAGTTTGGCAATGGCTTTTTGCAAACCGGCCCTTTGATTTGGGGCTTTGAAAACTGGCTTACCATGTTACTTGCTGAGCCGGAACGCTGTATACCCTTTATTGAGAAACACCTCGAAAAGAAAATGGAATTCTATGATAACATCTTTGGCGTTTACGGTGGGCTGATCGATGTTACCAGTGAAGCTGATGATTTTGGAACACAGCGTGGAACCTTTGTTTCCCCAAAGCTCATCCGAGAGATGATTCTTCCTTATCATAAGAAACTGAACGATTATATCAAATCCAAGGGAGATGTCAAAATAACCCTCCACAGTTGCGGTTCTGTTACAGCAGCGTTGCCGGACATTATTGAAGCAGGCTTTGATATTCTGAACCCTGTACAAATTGCTGCAGCAGATATGGAGCCCGAACTGTTAAAGAGTAGATTTGGCAAAGACATCGTATTCTGGGGCGGTGGGATCAATACTCAATCGACACTTCCCAACGGAACGCCCGAACAGGTTAGAGAAGAAACCAAGAGAAACATGGATATCTTCGCCAAGGACGGAGGTTTCGTGTTCTCGGCAGTGCACAATATTCAGGATGACGTTCCTATTGAGAATTTTATCGCTATGTGGGAGACGTTCCAAGCTAACTGTAATTATTAATTATAACTTGCGAATAAATTTATTAGAGAGACTGTTTAAAACCAGGGAAGACGATAGGTCCCCTGGTTTTAAACACAAGGTCCTCTAAGCGTTTGCAACTAAGCTTAGGGGTGGCCTTGCCTCGAAAAAGTGTACAAAGTAAAAGGGGCGATCGATATGGAAACGGTTTTAAGCAATCTCGTCAAGGAAGCTCTTACCTTAAAGGCAACGCATGCTTCCATCACAGAAGTGGCTAAAATTACGTTCAACAAGGACTTTAGGAAGCTATGTGAAGAAAATTCATGTGGTTCCTATAAAAAGAACTGGATGTGTCCTCCTACGGTCGGTCCTATCGATGCTTTGATCAAACGGGTTAAGACTTTTAAGCAGGGCCTGTTATTCCAGACTGTTCATCAGCTGGAAGATTCTTTTGATTGGGAAGGCATGCAAGAGGGGAAGGTAAATCATGAAAAGATATTCAGGAAAATTCTTGAGCATGTGGAGAATAACTATACCTTTAAGGAAATTCTCCCCTTAAGTGCGGGTCGCTGTATGTATTGTGTAAAATGTGCCTATCTTGAAGGGAAAAAATGCTATTTTCCCGATAAAGCAGTATCGTCTGTTGAAGCCAATGGAATAGATGTCATGGCCTTAATGAAGGATTCCGGAATACCTTATAATAATGGCCCAAATACGGTTTCTTATGTAGGCCTGATATTGTTCTATGATACCTAAGATGCAATTTCCGAGCTTAGTAATAGTCATGCGAACCGCCAGATCAATTACGGTCTGGCGGTTTTTTTTGCTTCGATATCAAAAATCAATAAATATTTATCGTTTATTGATAAATATTTATTGATAAGTATAAAATTTTCGTTTATACTGATTCAAAAGAGGAATGTCATAAAGGAGGAAACGTATATCATGGTTATCTTGGGAGAAAAAGGATTGTCGGGTATCGTTAAACGGATTTTGGACTTTATTTTCCTAGGGGGTCTTGGAATCTATATCGCTCTTCCGTTTGCGCTGAAATGGTATATGAATACTATTTATCGAACGAGCACTGAAAACTATTACTTTTTGCTTGGATTCCTCTACATAACCGGGTTAGTGTGCCTGGGGTTGGTTAACGAGATGAGGAAGATATTTAAAACCCTAAACAGAAGAAACCCTTTTATGTTGGATAATGTTAAAAGTCTGAACCGCGTTGGAGGGTCT
This sequence comes from Desulfosporosinus paludis, assembly GCF_045689965.1. Classification (NCBI taxonomy): domain Bacteria; kingdom Bacillati; phylum Bacillota; class Clostridia; order Eubacteriales; family Desulfitobacteriaceae; genus Desulfosporosinus; species Desulfosporosinus paludis. Next base: position 2,687,663 of record NZ_CP144211.1, on the reverse strand, counting down.
TGCCTTGTGATTGCAGCAGCCTATATGATTAAGATTTTTTTCTATAATTCGGTTCTAACGGCGATTATTGCTATGGTGTTCATTATTGCAGGGCTTTTTGCTATCGTTCTGGCAGAAGTTTTCCAACAGGCCATAGCAGTTAAGGAAGAAAATGATTTAACAGTATAAGAAAGGATGCTTAAGATGGCTATCGTTGTAAACTTAGATGTCATGATGGCAAAACGAAAAATTGGTTTATCAGAATTAGCAGCAAAAATTGATATTACTTTGGCAAACCTTTCGATTTTAAAAAACAATAAGGCTAAAGCCATTCGTTTTACGACCTTGGAGGCGATTTGTCGCGCTTTAGACTGTCAGCCGGGGGATATTTTAGAATTTATGCCTGATGGGCACATAGGAGAGAGTGACGATGGATCAAATTAATATGCAGCCATTAGACAACAAAAGCGAGGGTTTTGCCAAGAAAGAGAATGGCTATCTCTTGATTTCTGCACTAATCCTTGGCTTACTATTTGATTTTTTGTTCTATGGCAAACCCCTTGGGTTGTCCTATCCGTTATACATAATAGCACTATACAGCTTCTTATTCTGGAACATGCGAAATAATCAACAAGGGCAATTTAATAGGAAATTGCTTCTGGGCATCCCTATTATTGCTCTTTCTTTTACCTATTTAATTTATTCCAATTGGATTTTTACGGTTTTAAATTTCTTTATCATTCCAATTCTCCTCGTTGCTCATACATTGCTTCTGACCTCCAACAATCGACATGAGTGGTTCAAATCTCAATTTTTGATGGAGATAATTCATGGTATAGTTGCCCGCCCTCTAGCGAACTGCCTTAAGCCTTTTTATGTGATATCGAAATTTGCCCAAGGCAGAGCAAATCTACGTAAGTTGGGAGTGGCAGGCAAGGTACTGGCAGGTTTACTGATTGCAGTAGCTTTGCTCATTGTAATCGTTCCCCTCTTAGCTTCTGCAGACGATATCTTTCGCCAGCTTGTTGAACGAATACCGAACGTTTTCAGGGGCATCAGCTTTGGTGAATTTGTTCCAAGGTTGATGATTGTGGCTGCAGTGACTTGCCTTATCTTTAGCTACCTTTGGAGCCTGTTTAATTCAAAGGCAAAATCAAAGGAGGCAGTTTCAGCTTCCGACAGCCTGACAAACACGAGAGTGTTTTTAGATCCGATTACTGTCTCCACCATGCTTGTTTTGATTGATTTGCTTTATGCCTTTTTTATAGCAATTCAGTTTTCCTACCTCTTTGGCAGCTTGAAGTACGGTCTTCCTCAAAATTTCACCTATGCACAATATGCCAGGAAAGGTTTTTTTGAATTGGTTGTCATCACCTTCATAAATCTGATAATTGTTCTGGGGAATATGAATTGTATTAAATTGTCAGGCGGCAGGCTGGATAATGCTGTAAAAATCTTAAATACAGTTCTAGTGGTGAGTACTTTCATCATATTGTTATCGGCCCATTTCCGAATGTCCTTGTATGAAGAGGTATACGGTTTTACCTATCTGAGAGTATTGACCCATGCTTTCATGGGATATCTGTTTGTGCTGTTTATAGTTACCTTGTGTAAGATATGGCGTAAAACTGTACCCTTACTCAAAGCTTACATCGTAATATCATTAGTTGCCTATACGCTGCTTAATTATATTAATGTAGACAGCATTATTGTTAAAAATAATATCGACCGTTACAATAAGGGAAATCCTATAGATATTCTATATTTGACAAGGCTTTCCTACGACGTCGTACCCAAGCTTGCAGACTTTGCGAACAGCGTATCTGATCAGGTGTTGGCCGGTCAGTTGGAGAAGGGGCTTACCTACAAAAAGCAAGCGCTGGAAAAAGAGGACCACTGGCAGTCTTTCAATATTTCCAGATACAGGGCCAAGAGAGCTTTAGCTCACTAGTAACTTCGACAACTCCCAATGCCAGTTGGTTGTTGGATGATCTCGGGAATATTCAGAATGTATCGGACGTTAAATAGGAAAAATAAGTAAGAATGGACCGCTTGAGATGAAAAAGCTAATACAGTAAAAGAGCCATCCCTTGGTGGATTTTTAAAATAAAGGATCAAACCTTGAAGAAATTCTAGGTTTGATCCTTTATTTGTGTATTCTATCGTATTGAAATAAGCAAATGCCCTCCAAATAGACTAATGCTTAAAGGGTTTTACTAATCTGTAGTTATAAAGTTAAATAAACTTAAAAGCTGTTTTACCATAAATTACACTAGTTTGCTTAAATAATTTGGCTATGAAATGCCATATTTTATTAAGTTATTTAGTAACTTATTGATTTTACTCGATAATATTAATTGTGAATAATAACCATGACTCAATACCAATTGCTAAAATTGGTTTAATCTACAAATTGACCACTAAAATTTACTATGCTATTATAGCGAAGCAATGGAAAATAGAATGAAACAAAGTAAATTACAAGTAATTTTTAATAACCTTGATGATTATTAAAGTATTGAGGTGAACTATGAAAAAAACCATTTTTATCTTAGCTTTGGTTTTAGTCATGTTAAGCTCAATTGTGGCAGGAACATTGGCTATGTATACTGTCTCCATTGACAACCTGGCTGAAGGCAGTGTCGTTGCTAAAGAGTTCGTCTTTGTAGGGGGAGGTACTGATACCTTTCAGCAGGGATTGAAAATAGCGCCGTCTGAGACCACTCAGTGGCAGTTCAACGTTAAAAACTATAAAGACAGTACAGTATCTGAAACGGATATGTACTACAAACTTACGTTTAATATACAAGCTTTAACAGGCAAAAAGGCCATAGACCCTTTGCAAGTTACCGTTAAGGATTCCAAAGGCAATGTGCTCAACAGTGTGACGGGAGTGGGCACCTTTGATGTGCTGGGATCATTTCCCCTTGCAGTTAATGGGCAGGAGCAGGATTATTTTGTGCAAATACACTGGCCGGATAATGGCTCTTCCGACGCTAAATATGCCGGCAGTAATTATGGAACGATGATCAATGTTAATGCTGTTGCTTCCCAGATTCCTTTTAGTACGTCCCCATCCCAGGGAAAGCAGGTCAGCGTTCGTTATGAAACAACAACTCCATGGCAGAACGGACAAAGCGGTGTTTATCAATATAATTATAAAGTTACCGTCACCAATAATACCTCTCAGCCAATCAATAATTGGAGCCTTGGCTTCTACCTTCCTACGGATACGCTGACCGGCGTCTGGAGTAATGCCAAGTTAGTGTCCACCTCACCGCCGGGATACTACAAATTCCTTAACCCTGCTTATAACAATCAGGCAACAGATAATATATTACCGGGACAAAGCGTTTCCTTTGGAGGTCCGGCACAAGGTATGGGTACTGCGGCAATCCAAAGTATTAGTGTTGGCGGAAGTAATACAAGTGATATTACGAATGTGAATTTAACATGTCAATTTGGCGAGGCATCCTTAAACTAAGGACCTTGGCTGGATTATATGGATGAGACGAGGAGGGGGGAACATGAGGAAAAAAATTCTCTTAATTCTTGCTTTGAGTGCCATAGTATTTGTTTCTTTAACCATAGGCACTCTTTCCAGCTATACGAGCGTTACCAGTTTCGGTACAAGTATTTACCCTGATTTGCACAAGATAGATAACCACTGAGCCGGAATTTAATCAATAATCAATTAAAGTTGGAGGAAAAATGATATTATGAAAAAGGTACTAACCATTATCGCACTTGTCTTGGTTCTATCCACGTCTGTAATCGCCGGAACTTTGGCCATGTATACGACAACGATTGATAATGTTGCCGAAGGCAGTGTCGTTGCCAAAGAATTCACCTTAGTTCAAGGCGGTACAGATACGTTTACGAAGGATGTAAAAATAGCCCCATCTGAAACAACGAGTTGGCAGTTCAGCGTCAAAAACTATAACGGCAACGTTATAAGTGAGACCGCGATGGGGTTGAACTTCGCTGTGGATGTTCAAGCAGAGGCCGGCAAAAGTGTGATAGCTCCGTTGGTAGTGACTGTCAAAAACTCTAACGGTGATACTGTTGGCACAGTTAACTCAAGTGGCAGAATTGTATTTAACGACGCGTTTGCTTTGAGCCCTACCGGACAAGAGAAAACCTATACCGTATCAGTGAACTGGCCTGGCGATAGCAACTCCGATATCAATTATGCTGGAGCAAATTATGGAACAGACGTCAAGGTGTCTGTTACCGGTACTCAGCAATAAGCAACATGAATCATTAATATTCGAAAGGGCGCGAGAGGCAGTGGAGACTCGCGCCCTGTTTATTTTAGGCTCACGATACTATGATTTTTTACATATTCATAGGACATAATAAGGAAGTCAATTGTTTGAGTTGGTCTCTATTCCCCTAAAAGAAGGTTGAATCCATGACACCAACAAGGTATACGACCCAGGAACAAATCGAAGCAATGCGCCAGGAAATTCTGCGTGAAAAAGAAAAGATGGCGGGAATATCTTCTGGAAAAACCCCGGCTAAAAGCCGGCTGCCCCAAGGAAGAAAGGCTCTGAAAACAGCAAGCGGGGTAATATTTTTAGCGGTGTGTTTACTTCTGGTGTGGTCGATTATTTCTATTCAAATTACCAAGGGCAAGGGGGGAATCCCTAATGTCCTGGGCTTTCAGGTTTTTGCTGTGGAGTCCGGCAGTATGGAGCCTACGCTGAAGGTCGGAGCAGTGATTGTCAGCCGAATACCAAAAGACCCGGGAAATCTTAAAGTCAGTGAAATTGTTACATTCAGAACCTTATCCAATGCTATTGTTACACATCGGATTATAGAGGTTGTTAATAACAACGGCAGCAAAGCTTACCGCACAAAGGGGGATAATCCGATAAATTCACCGGATCAGGATCTGCTCACGCCGAATAGGGTGATCGGAGTATTTTTTGCTAAAATACCGTTAACATAAAGCCGGCTTAATGGGAGAAAACAACATGGAATATGTTCCGGAGCAGATTGTACTAATGGAAGGCGTCGCCTCAAGTGAACGTTTTCTGATCGGCGGAGAGAAGCCTCGGCGAGTGCTGGACAATATCAGCCTGTTGATCAGAAGTGCGGAAACCTGGGGTATTAATGGGACGTCACTGTTTGAAATCAAGCTGTTGTTGGAAATCATGGCAAATATCAGACCCTACGACAAGGGTAAATGTGTGCTGATTGAGCGGGGGATGATGAGGCGCAAGCGGGTGATCCTCAAGCACGTATTTTATATCGGGAGCTCTGAGATGCTTTATAACAATATGAACGTGCTGGAATTTTTGATGTTTGCCACGGCCAAATCAAAGATCAACCGGGTGGAACTGCAGGAGCAGATTTTTGAATTAATCATTGCAGTCGGACTGGGCCACCTTTCCTTGACGCCTAACTATATGCTGACTAAAGAGGAAAAAGCCGTCATTACGTTAATCGCTGCGGCTTATTCCGATAGTCTGATCATCGTCTTTAACCTTCCTGAATACGTTTGGGATGAGGTACTCATTAATGCCATCGCCAACATCACACGTTTTATCAGGGAGAAAAAGAAAACCTTAATTCTCGCTTCTCAAAACTGCTGTCTGATCGAGAAGGCCTGTTCTCATACGGCAATCACGAGAAAGGGAGAATTAATCTACAGCGGCACAGTTGAAGATTTTCGTTTGAGCTTTGACAAAGTGGAAGTGATTATTCGGGATAAAGCCGCTGAGTCCATGATGGAAAAACTCAGCACGCTGCTTGCGAGTTATAAGCTGGACTCTAAAGGCGATAGCCTGATGATCAGCCGCAAAACTTCAGAAGCCAGTGACCATAGTAATATCTATAAAAAAATTATAGAATCGGGCTTTACACCAGATTCTATAGAAATTAATCCTAAAACAGTGCAAAATGCCTATGAGGAGCTTATGCGGCAGCATGATTTACAAGAATAGCTATTTCAAAAAAGAACTTCGCCAAGCCTACATGGGAAATAAAATCAGCACTAATCGAAAAATGGCCTCAGCTCTGTTTTTGGGTCTTGTTTCTTTTGCCCTTTACTTTGTGTTTCAAACATTACAGAAAAGCGTGCTTTCCGATGTTGTTCCCGAAATCATGCAGGCTAGTTACTTCTCTACGGTTTATCTTTATATTCACATCGCGGTTGTTTTCAACATCCTTTATTTTATTGTTTACTATGATTATCTTTTTTTCTCAGAGATCAGAAAAAACTCCTGGTATCTCTTGATTCAAATGGGCTATCAGCCGATGAGTATGTTTGTCTCCAAGTTTGCCGCCTTAATGTATTCTGTGCTGTTGATTTATACCATTGGCTTTGCGGTTACGATAATCCTCACTTTTTTTCTGAAATACACCTTTATAGTCTCGTATCTGCCAAACCTCTACCTTGTAGGGCTCGGAGACCTGCTTCTCATGACAATCCTATCCATGACGTTTTCCCTCTTTGCCAAGACTGTCATTAACGGCCGGTATTGGACCTTCTTAACCGCCGTGATCATTTTAGTGATGAAAATAACGTTGGGACAGTATGCAATTATATCCAACCGCGTGTTGATGCAGAACCTCTTTATCCTGTTCGATCTAAAACTATCACTGTATTGGCTGATCGGGGCTGCAACTATGATATCTTGCTGCTTGATATGTTTGTTGCGGAGCAAAAATCTGGCCAAGTATTATAATCTTCCTTCCGACTCAGCGATTATTCCGGCAGGTGTAAATTTGGTAGAAATCGATTCAAAAACAGGCAAACAGACATTGATGAGCGGCAAGGTCAAGGAAGGATGGCGCGGCAGAATTGTCGATACGGTGACCACCTTATTTTTGATTGCTTTCATTTGTGCCGCCCTGGTTTTCAATCTCTTCATTATCCTGATCAATTCTTCGACGCCAGGTCAAGAGGTCACCATACGTGGAGTGATCCCTTTTGTGTTTAGTACCAGTACTATGGAGCCGGAGATTATGGCCAATGATCTGGCCTATTTTCAGAAAGTCGATGTCCAGTACCCAATCGTAAAGGGACAAATCATTCTTTTTGAAGAGAATAATGTGCTCTTTGTAGAACGGGTCATTGCCAAGGCAGGAAACCAATTGACCGTGGATATAGACAATTATCCCCCTATGTCCCAAATAGGAGCTATGAAGAAAACGGTCGCACGGCAGGACGTCCACGGACTATACCGCGGCAGGAACCGCTGGTTGGGAGCACTGATCCTATTTGCCAATACCATTGTGGGTAGGATGCTATTTTTGCTGGTTCCAGCTGTTCTGCTCTTTTATCAGGGGAAAATTTATAAATATTTTAGTAAAGAGAATTCGTAAGTGCCTCTAAGCCCGATCGCCAATGTATTCTGAATCGGAATCAGCCATAGGCACCAAGGTTTCGGTTACGAGTAAAGCACCATAGTGTTTTAATTGAGGAAGAGAGAGCTTGGAGTTATTTGACCAAACCACTCCGGCCTTTCCGGGATAATATCTCAGGAATTTATAGACTATTTCTTCGGATTCGGATTTAATCATCACCGGCTTCTTAATTAATAAGCCGAATTGGCTGGCAAAGTCCCTTATATCAAACGTTGCCTCGATAGTACCAAAATCTAATAAAAGGTAATCAAAAGGCTCAGATCTACATTCTCTCATTAAATTGGAGAAATTACCGTTCACTAAGAGAGTCACTGCGTCTTGTGACAGTTTTTTGACCGAGCATTCCTTGTCTGGGGAAAGAACAAGATGATTGAAGGCTGAAGCAATCGTTGGTACAGATTTCAAGTTTAACTCCGGAGTGTCTGCTTCGGCAAGGGCCTTCTTAAGCTCGCGAATAAACTCTGGGCTGGTTCCACAACATCCGCCAATAAGTCGTACTCCATTTTCTACGAATTCTTTGGTATACGAACTAAACTGTTCCGGCTTTTGCTGATAGATGATCTCTCCATTCACCAGTTCAGGCAGCCCGGCATTCGCTTTTACGCAAAGAGGAACAGAGGTCACAGAATACATCTTCTTAATGGGTTCAATTAAACTATCTGGACCCCCTGAACAATTAGCCCCTACGATGACAGCACCTAGTGATTGGCAGACGATGGCACATACCTCTGCTGAATTACCAAAGATCGTCCGACTATTGGAACTGAAGGTTGCCGAAGCGATAATTGGAAGATTTGTGGTTTCTTTAGCGGCAAGGATAGCTGCCCTCAGTTCATTTAAATCGATAAACGTTTCAAAGTTAACAAAATCTGCGCCGGCATCTTCGATGGCCTTTAAAGGCTCTTGAAAAATACTATAGGCATCATCAAAGCTCAAATCTCCGGAAGGTTCCATAAGCGTACCGGTAGGCCCCAATGAAGCAGCAACATAGGTGTTTTCACCGGCGATTTCTTTTGCTAATTTTACACCTTCAAAGATCAGTTCATAGGTTTTATCCCCTAGGCCATGCTTCTCTAAAGTAACTCTATTGCCAGGGAACGTATTCGTTTGGATCATGTCGGAACCGGCTTGCTGATATTCCTTATAGAGATCTTTTACTTCCTCAGGATGGGATACATTCCACGACTCAGAAGCTTCATGTCCGCCTAAACCTTTCCTTTGGAGCATAACGCCTTTGGAACCATCATATAGGAAAACCTTCTTCTGAATAGAACCTAGTAAATTATTCAAGGATTCCAAACCTCCCTTAGATCTAAATAATCATATAATTAATAGACTCCATACTAACCTAAAATTATCCCTTAACGCAAATTAAATATTCGGGTATTTCTGTACCAAACCTTCTTGTTGTTGCTGGAGAGAAGCATATTATAACTCCCAGCAATGAAATTTAACGTTGGCCGTTTAAGAATGTGCAACCTTGTAAATTAGTTTCTTCATAGTATAATTTATTTTAGTAAGTTAAAGAAATTTTCGGGAGATGATTCACGCTATGAAAGTAATTGCTGTCAATGGAAGTCCGAGAAAGAATTGGAATACGGATACATTATTGCATAAAGCCCTTGAGGGAGCTGAATCTGTGGGAGCGGAGACAGAAATCATCCATTTGTATGACTTGAATTTTAAAGGTTGTATTAGCTGCTTCGCTTGTAAAAGAAAGAACAGCAAGTATGCCGGACACTGTGCTATGCGGGATGACCTGACCAATGTTCTTGAGAAGGTTCTGGAATCTGATGTCCTGCTCTTGGGCTCCCCTATCTATTTCGGCAACGTTACCGCAGTCGTTCGTTCCTTTTTAGAACGTTTGCTATTCTCTAATCTATCCTACAATGAAGGTCATCGGTCTGTTTTCCAAGGCAAGCTATCATCTGGTTTTATTTACACCATGAACGTCCCGGAGGAGTTTTTGAAACAAGTTAACTACGAACAAACGGTATTCCAAAATAACAAAAATTTGCTGCAAAGACTCAATGGAACCTCTGAATTCATGATCTCTGCCGATACCTACCAGTTTGACGATTACTCTAAGTATGAAGCATCCATGTTCGACGAAAAACATAAGTCTCAAGTGAAAGCTGAGCAATTCCCGATCGATTGCCAGAAAGCCTTTGACATGGGTGTTAGATTGGCAAAGGTCTAATAGACTTCCAATAGGGGCTGTCAACAAAACATAAGCATCCTCACTTCACTTTTCGCTAGTGAAAGGAGGATGCTTTTGGATTATTGCAACACTTAGATTTTAAAGCTTGAGTTTTCCCACAATCCTACTTAATGTATATAGTTTCAAAACTGATGATTTATGATTCTTCTTTGGCGGCAAATGCTGCGGAGGATGTCGTTAGGATAGAGTTGCCAAAAGCAAAATAGGCGATCCGTAAAGCCTCGGCAATTTCTGCGTCAGTAGTCCCTTGGGCTCTTAGTTGGTTGGCAATAGATGCCACGCCCTGACCGGCTCCATGAGCAGCATCTAAAGCCAGGGCGATTAAGAGCTTTGTTTTTTGATCCAAAGCACCCGGAGTCATAGCGGATGTGAAAACTTTTTCGATGGCTTGCGCGAAGTCTGGATCATTGTTTTCGAGAGATTTTAAATATATTGGCAGTGACATAGAAAGATACCTCCTTAGTTATTATTTGGACTAGTTTGCAGAAATGCTGCAGTGTTAAAGATGGTCTGTCCTATCAAATAATTCTGAGCTTATGTTTTGTTTTATAGAGGGTAACCTGCTTGAGAAGTCGGCTAAAGTTTCTCAATCTCGTGATTATATTATAGACTGACTCAGGAGAAATATCCCAATAGATTTGAGCTCAACGATTGCAAGATTTTCTAAAGGTTATATGGAAATATTTACAAATGAACTTTTTTGAGGGGATTTCACATGATATAATGGGACTTAGGGGGGAAGTCTATGCGAAAAGTACCAATGGCAGAGCTAAAATCTTGGCAAGAATTTTTTCGGAATCGGGATGAGGTAGCCGCTATTTATCTTTTTGGGTCATTTGGGACTGAGTTTGAACACCCAAACAGTGATATCGACCTGGGAGTAGTGTTTACTCGTCCGGTTACTCTATCTGAAGAATTGGAACTCGACGGTGCTTTAAGCCTCCATACTGGGCATGAGAGAATAGATTTAGTGAATTTGAATCATGCTCCTATCGCTTTACAATTCCGCGCACTTCATGAAGGTGTACTTGTTTTCGAAGGGGACTACATAAAACATAGCGATTTTATTGAATATGTGATAAAGACTTATCCGGACTATGCTGTTAAATATGCCGTATTTACTCGTGATTACGAGAAAGCCCTTAAGGAGGAATATAGTCATGGTGGATAAGGATATTTTGCAGCGAAAACTTTCTTTCATCGATCTCAAGCTACGTAACTTAGAAACACTAAAACGGATGAACCGTCAGGATTTCTTGAAGAGTTTTCAGGCCATTGATTCAGCAAAATATAACCTTCAAGTTTGTATTGAAGCCTTGATAGATATTTCGAACCATGTGGTGGCAAGAGAACGCTGGGGAATCCCTGGTACATCAGCGGAAACAGTGAAGCTTTTGATCGAGCATGGGGTCTTGGATAAGGAGAAGGAACTCTCTCTTGTGCAAATGGTGAAATTCCGTAATCGAATTGCGCACCTTTATCAGGAAGTTGATGATTCTGAAATTTATCGGATTTTACAGGAAAACCTTAAGGACATAAAAGACTTTATTCAAGCCGTCATCAGCAGATTTTTTTAATCGAAACCGTTGGTTTTTGAGCCCTGAATCAAGCCCTGAGAGAACTCTTGCATCTTACGGGGTTTGATTTATTTTAATTCAACATCCGGCAGAGATATTAAAGGAAATAGGAATAGACCATAATATGCTGGTACCGATAATAAAAATTTTTGGAGGAATTATAATGTGCGAGATAATTCGTCAATTTATGGAACTCCCAACAACTTGCATCTCTGACGCCATGAAGGGGTTAAACAACATGGATGCTTCCATTAAGCCACTAAAAGAACGTTATAAAATTGCAGGAAGAGCCTTTACTGTGAAAATACCTGCTGGGGAAAACCTTGCTGTACTCAGGGCAATCAGGGAAGCGAAGCCGGGGGATATTTTAGTCATTGACGCAAAAGGAGATACCTATCGGGCGATTGCCGGTGATTTCATTGTTGGAATGGCTAAAACATTGGAGTTGAGCGGAATAGTTGTTGATGGAGTGATTCGAGATATTATCGGGATCAAAGAATTGGATTTTCCGGTCTTTTGTAAAGGTACTACCGTAGCAGCAGGCAACAAACATGAGCAGGGTCAACTTAACGTTCCTATTTCTTGTGGAGGAACAACGATTTACCCAGGGGATCTGATCGTCGGTGATGTTGATGGAGTTGTCGTCATTCCTCAAACCAGAGAAAATGAGATTTTAAGAAAAGCTATGGACAAATTCGTTAAAGATCAAGAACGCGCAGAACGAATTTCCCAAAATCCTGATAAGGTAAGAGAGTACTTAGATAATTTAGTTGGCAATCATTGATGACTCATCGGCATCGAGCAACCCGTTCGCTGCCTGTCAATGAAGAGCTTTGCCGGCAGATTAAAGAGGCAGAAGCTCAGTACTAATTCGAAATTTGTGGGTCATTGCATGATATAATGAAACAGGGAGATTAAGCTCGTTGGATACGAGCTGCTCCTTAATTGTCAATTTTCAGAGGAGAAACACCGTGCAAATACAATATAATTCACAATCGCTTTCGTATAAGCGTGCCTGGAAGGTTTGGTGGGAATTAATACGGCCCCATACATTAACGGCTGCTTTTGTCCCGGTTCTTCTGGGAACTGTTTTAGCCCTTTTAGAAGGAAAGATGAACCTTTTACTATTTGCCGCCATGATGGCTGCCAGTATTCTCATCCAAGCGGCTACTAACCTTTTTAACGAATACTATGATTTTAAACGTGGCCTGGATACAGAAGAATCTATTGGAATTGGTGGTGGGATTGTTCGTCATGGAATGACCCCTAAATTGATTATAAAGCTCGCACTCTGTATGTACGGAATCTCCATTTTATTAGGAATCTATATCTGTGCGTCATCGTCCTGGTGGCTTTCTTTGGTAGGCTTAGTTTGTATGTCCATTGGTTACTTTTATACGGGTGGTCCCCTGCCGATTTCATCAACGCCATTTGGAGAGCTTTTTTCCGGTTTTTTCATGGGCTTTTTAATCATTCTGATTGCTTTCTTTATTCAAGCTGGTTATATCTCGAATATAGCAATTCTCGTTGCCATACCAAGCGGCATTTTGGTAGGATTGATTAATCTGGGGAATAATCTCCGTGATCATGACGGAGACAAAGCCAATGGCCGCAAGACTCTTCCGATTGTACTCGGTCCGCAAAAGGCCATTGGCCTGCTGGGAATTATGTTTGCCTTCAGCTATCTATGGCTAATTGGGCTCGTCGTAACCGGAACCGTAACTCCTTGGGTTCTCCTAGCCTTCCTTAGTATGCCAAAAGCCATCCGAGCGACAAAAGGATTTAGGGGGAAAATTGAACCGATTACCATGATGCCTGCTATGAAATCGACGGCACAAACGAATACATTATTTGGGCTACTTATAGCCATTGGCTTGTTAATAAGTTACTTTGGACAGAGAGTATAAGGGCTGAATCTTGTTATTGGGCAGATTCAGTCCTTTCCTTTTTATCAAGGAAAATTATCTGAGAGTGATTTAATTCTTTGTTCTTTCTTAATGAATGGCAGCAACATTGTAAACCGACAGTTTATTATCGTGCAGCATTGTACTGGGAGGAACTGCGGTTGTTTCAGTTACTGTCGTAGGAAGGATTCAAGAAATGATTGGGGAGTAGATGGTTAGCAGGGATAAAGGAGCTATTAAGAGGGGGTTATGCCTAGCAGAAAAGAGAATAAGAGGAATTGGGAATAATAGACTCATTATCGGAGAAATTAAACGAGATAAAGATGTCGAAGTACACCTATAAGTTTGGATAGGGATAGGGTAACGATGGAAAAAATCTCGACGCATCAATTCATGACCTTGGGGTCAGCAGTACTCATGGGAATAACGTTTCTTCCAATCGCATCGAATGTTACCAGAGCCAGTGGGCGAGATGGTTGGATGACCATCTTGCCTGGATTTGCCATGGGAATTCCTTATGGCTTAATGTTACTGTCACTTTTAGCACAGTATCCCCATAAAAATTTATTGCAAATTTCAGAAACACTCTTTGGAAAATGGACAGGAAAAATTATTGGCAGCATTTATTTTTTAATTTCAGGGTATTTTGGCGGATTGTTATTAGCCCAATTGGGGCACGTCTTTCATCAATCAATTATGCCCTTAGTACCACTCTGGGTGTTCTACTTATGTGGCCTCCTGCTAGTTTTTTGCGTAGTAAGCTCTGGAATAGAGGTGTATGCTCGTTTCTCTGAATTAATCTTTCCAATTATAGTGATTGCGTTGTTGTTGAATGTTGTTTTTTCCATACCGCGAATTGAACAAGGAGAACTTTTGCCTATTTTGAGTGAGGGATTAACACCCCTTTTCTTTGGGGCGCTCAAAGTAATGCCATTTTCCATGTCATATATCTTCGTCTTATCAGGCATTCTTGCTTTTTTACCCACAGGTAAACAAGAGCTTGCCCAATTAAAAACAGGAGTTTGGCGAGCTGTTTTCTTGGTTGGGCTTCTGGACACAATGGTTGCTTTAATACAAATTCTTGTTTTTGGACCAACCGAGACGACTCGTTTAGTTTACGGGTTGCTTGAGTTAGGGAAGATGGTGGATATAAGCCGAACGGTTTCGGGAATCGAATCCTTATTTATGGGAGTTTGGCTTGGGTCCTGGATCATTAAAATCAGTGCTTTCTTTTTCGCAGCAACTTGGGGCTTAGAAACCGTCTTAAAGTTGAAAGGCGTTAAAGGTAATCTCTTAGTAGCTGCCTTATTTTGGGGAATTACCTTTGGGTTTAAAAGAGGGCCTTCTTTAATCATGGAAATCGGGCTCGTTGAAGCCTATGTGATTTTGCCTTTTACATCCGTTTGGATCGTAACACTTTGGGGAGTTTCGCAATGGAAGGGAAGAAGGGAAAGGGTACTTAAAACGAACTAAAATTAAGAAGTTTATTTGGTTCATTGAATTCCGATTAAGTGAACTTCTAATCCATATACTCCTAACAATCATAGTTTCTAGTATCTTTCTCCCCCAAGCTCAGCTTAACGTAGCGAAGGGGGATATTAGCACAAAGTTACCCCCATTACTCTCTCGCCCTAAGCACTGGAGCGTTTTAAAAGGTAAATGATAGATTAATTCGCTGTATTATTCTTATACTGTTGACCATTTGTAGGATAAAAATCTAATTTATATCAAATTATATAATCTATAAGTACTAAAATATAAGGAGAAAAACTGTGAATATTGATGTCATAGGTGTTCCAATCGATTTAGGAGCAAATAGAAGAGGCGTTGATATGGGTCCAAGTGCTATTAGATACGGGGGCTTAAAAAAGCTATAACGGATTTAAATATTGTTTATAAGGATATAGGTAATATTGATGTGCCTATTCCCGAAAGTTATGAAGAATTTGAAGATGAGCGCTTTAAGCACATCAAAGAGATTACTCATGTTAATAAAAACTTAGCCGCTATGGTAAAAAAAAGTCTCTTAGATGGCAATTTACCTATAGTTCTCGGTGGTGACCATAGTATTGCCGTAGGGACTATCTTGGGCACACAGAGTGTATATAATAATATCGGGGTAATTTGGTTAGATGCGCATGGTGATTTCAATACCCAAGAAACTACCTTGTCTGGTAATTTGCATGGTATGTCTCTAGCCTCATCATCAGGTGTTGGCGCATTAGAGATGGCTGAATTTAAACCAGCAGATGTTAATTACGTCAATCCAGAAAAAGTTGTATTAGTAGGTGCAAGAGATATCGATAATGAAGAAGCGAAGTTAATTAAAAAATCAGGTATCACAACTTTTACAATCGCCGATATTGATGAATATGGTATTAAAGAGGTTATGGTTAGAGCTTTGGAGATTGTAGGAAAAGATACTGAAGGCTTTCATGTTAGTTTCGACATAGATGTTATGAATCCAAATGAAGCTCCAGGTGTTGGTACACCTGTAAATGGGGGCCTAACATATAGGGAAGCTCATCTGGCAGCAGAAATGATCTCTAAAAGTAATAAATTACTTTCTTTAGAAGTTGTAGAAGTGAACCCTATTCTCGACCATATGAATCAAACAGGTAAATTAGCTGTCTCACTGATTTGCTCTATGGTGGGAAAAAGAATACTTGGTTCACAATAAAGGTTCAATATGTCCCGCTTTGTAAAAAAGCATAAACTCGAAAAGGCTCCAAGTTTGTACTTGAAGCCTTTTTATGTCTTGTTGACTAGTGTAAATTCCTATTCAAGTTTACTAAAAAATCCTGAATGTTAGTGACAATAGAGGTTGCGCCTAGCGTTCCCCTATCTCTTAATTTATTAACAACAAATTCCGATACGTCTACACTATATATAAATACAGGCCTTATACTGCTATTGACTACTTGATAGGAAGGGGTCATATTCCCAACGGCAATTGTATGAAGCTGCGTTGCCAACCCCAAGACGGTTGTGGATTTCTTGGTATATTCTCTCATTTTATCTTGAGCATCATAAGCATTTGGAATTATTCCGGGCAAAGGCCCATCATCCCTTATGGAGCCTGCTAAGATAAGAGGAACGTTATGTTTAAGACAAGCATAAACGATGCCATCACAAATACCCTCCTGAATTACAAATTCCTCTAAAGAGCGATATTGGCGAGCTTTATTGATTAAGTCTATATGATGATAGTGACCTTTTGAAATTGGAACTTGAGTGTATATGTCCTGACCAAGAGCAGTTTTAAATAATTCGCCCTCTAAATCATGTGTGGCTAATGCATTACCGGCAAGAACTGCATGAACATAGCCCTTTTGAATCAAGGAAACTATTGCTTTTTTGGAATCTTGATCAAAAGTTACAGCAGGTCCTAAGACAAATACTATATAACCATTGTCCTTCTCATATCTTAATAACTCATATAATCTATCATAATCTCTGGAAAAAGAGGTTTCCCTAGATCTCCCTGTCCTAAAAACAAATGTTTCATCGGATTGTCTTTCACTTTGAAAACCATTTGTATGTACATAGATTCCTTGAGTAGCATCCTCATTTCTTCCCACAATAACCCTATCGCCAACTATTAATTTTCTGAACTCTTTTACCTCTAAGCCATCGTCACTAACAACGACTACGCAGTCCATCCGACTGTTATTCGCGAGAGTCCATTTATTATTAATTTTAAAGTATTCAGGAAAAATTGTCGTTGCATGAAAGTTTTCTGGAGCAACGCCGTTCTTAATAACTTCTTCTGTATGTACGTTGGGGCTGGATATAAATGCGTGAGACTCAAAATTCGGCGCATTAAATTCTGGCAATACAAAATCCATAGCTGAAATCCTCCTAAAAGTTAATTAAGTTTATTCAAAGTTTGGCGTATAAGAGTAGAGATAAAATCTTAGTATTCAGTTAGTTTTAGTGTTCCGATTTCAAAAGACCTAATCCGAAATTGAGGTTTAAAGCAATCCCTTACTTCGAAAAAGATGAGATAAGACTTCTCGTACCCAGTATTGATGCCTTGTAGCATTGGTTTCTCAATCTCAATCATTCGAAAATGGCCGCCGGATCATTTGAAGTTATGGGAGTGTAACAACTTTTAAATAAAGAACTCAAAATTTAAAATTATACGCTTGAGGTAGTACGATATGTCAAGAAAGCCCTACCATCATCGGTTGGAGGAAAAGGGGAAAGAAAGAACTAAATATTATTTTTTCCCAAGGACTAGTTTAGTATTCAACTGAGAGCACACTGTTTGAAATGGGAAAAGATCACTCTTTGGAGATATTTACAACATCTTCCCCATTATAGGATTTCTACATAGCCTTCAGTTCCATTTACCCGGATTCTCTGTCCGTCTTTGATCGACTTGGTGGCATTTTCCACTCCGACAACTGCTGGTAAGCCATATTCACGTGCGATAACTGCTCCGTGGGTCATCAGTCCGCCAACTTCAGTGACTAGGCCTTTTATGGATATAAACAATGGTGTCCAGCTAGGGTCAGTAAAGGGGGTGACTAATATATCTCCATCTTCCAGATCAGCATCTTCCATGTTTAAGATGACACGTGCTCGTCCCTCTATTACTCCGGAAGAAACAGGCAGACCTACAATAGCGACCGCTGGGAGATTTTCGCGTTTGTACTCACAGGTAACGATTTCACCGTCAGACGTAATGACACGCGGGGGCGTTAGTTTTTTATATAATTTGTACTCGTCTTGACCTTTGCTGATGATCCGGTAATCCAGTGTATTTGCGCGTACGGCTTCGCGAAGTTCTTCAAAAGTGAGATAGTAGATATCTTCTCTTTCATCAATAATGTTGGCTTGTACGAGTTTTTCGGCTTCTTTCAGCAAAGCCTGCTTATATACGAAGTAGCGATTGATCATGCCGTATTTCGGATATTCACGATAGCCGATGAAATTCCTGATTAGGCTGATCATTCGTTTTGTCTCTTCGGCTTTTTGCTCGCCATCAGGTAACTCTTTCAATCGCTCTAATAACTCTTGTTCTTTTTTCAAAGCTTCCTGTCGCCCTTGCTCAAATTTCTGATGGCTAGCGTTAGGCTCGAAGTTTTTGATGTTGCTGAGAATCATGGGGACAAGTGTCGTTGGCTTTTCGCTCCACCGAGTTTTAGTAATATCGATTTCTCCGACACATCGCATTCCGTATTTGGTGAGATAAGCATAGATAGCGTCTCGTGTTTCCTTTCCACCATGAAACTTGACCAGTTCAGACAAAAAGTTTTCATCTTTAACAACATGCTGTAAATAATCAATGACTTCCGGATAAGGACGAATCACATCTGCGACATCCAAGAGCGCCAGACCCATTTCCGAAGTGATATTGTTTGGTACAGATTGAGAAAGGGTGTCTGCTGCGTTTTTTTCACCTAACCACTCGTTCATTTTTTCATTGATCCATGATGAAGCATTTATAGCAGCCATAAATACACGCGAACTTTGTGGGTCAAATAAAATCTTCTTTAACTCCTGGATATCCTCCAGAATAAAATCAAGTAAATCTGTTCCTGATTTCCTTTGGATGTTTTGTTTTAACTCCTCTATTGATGTTTGACTACTCTTAATCAAATCAGAAACGATTGTCGGATCGATTTCTATTTGTTCTTGAGAACCCAAAGACGGCATACCTTTATTGCTTTTATTGGGAACTTCTTTTTTATCATTTGGTAACAATTTTATAAAATCTCGCTCTATTATGGTCATTAGTGCGTCTTTTGTGAGCGGATCGTGTTGTCCCATGTTATTTAATAAAATTTCTCTGCTGTCAGGTGAAGCCAGCATATGTGTGACATCAACAAACAGTCTTCCACCAGCTTTAGACATGGGTCGTAAAGCCGTTAACTGCCATAAAGATATTCCCAATGGTTTCATGGGGTCCGTCATCATTTGTTGATGACCGACAGATATATAGACGTGATTTTCTTGATCATTCGCTTCAGGGATGGGGTATAAAGTAGTGATTGGCCGGCTTTGGACAATATAAAATGTATCATCAACCAAACACCATTCGATATCTTGTGGGCAGCCAAAATAAGCTTCGATCTGTCTTCCTAAACGTGCTAGTTGTAAAATTTGTTGTTCGGTAAGTGTTTGAGTCTTTTGTTGCTCGTGAGTGATCTGCCGAGTCTCTGTTCCGCCTTCTTTCAGCCCATAGATAGCCAATTTTTTGGTTGCTATCATCATATCGACGATTTCTTCTTCCCGTACTTTATAACAATCGGCGGATACCAAGCCGGAGACCAGTGCTTCCCCAAGTCCAAAACTGGCATTGATTGATAACAACTTTCGGTTAGAAGTAATCGGATCAGCGGTAAATAAAATCCCTGAAGCCTGTGGAAAAACCATTCGCTGAATAACCACGGACAGATAGACTTTGCGGTGGTCGAATCCGTTTTGCATGCGGTAGATTACCGCACGGTCGGTAAAGAGAGACGCCCAGCACTTGCTGATATGCTTTAAGATTGCCTCTTTGCCGATGATGTTCAAGTACGTATCCTGCTGGCCAGCGAAGGATGCCGTCGGTAAATCCTCTGCAGTCGCGCTGGAACGTACTGCATAGGCATTTTTCTCACCAAGCCTGGAGAGGAGGCGGGTGATCTCTTCAACAATGTCTTGAGGGATGGCTATCCCCTCGATGATCCTGCGAATCTCACCGCTAAGATCACTGATTTTATCTCGGTCTTCCACCTTTAGAAGCGATAACTGATCAAGTAACGCGTTAATCGATGTTTCCCCAATGATTCTTTTAAAGGCCTCAGTAGAAATACAAAAGCCATCCGGTACACGTATTCCTTCAATCTTGGAAAGTTCCCCCAGGTTCGCGCCTTTACCCCCAACAACCATGAGTTTTGTTTTGTCAATATCCTGAAAGCCAAGCACAAATGAATTCATACGTTTCCCTCCATTGGCAATTCCTTCTTTTGAATTTTGATGACATCTTTCAGTCTAAACGATTTACTGGAGTATTGTACTAGCCTATAATGTACCTTTTGCATATATTCTATATACCCCTCAACAAATCGCATTAACGTGCTATTGCATTATAGCAGTAGCGAATAGGAATAAATAGTCTACATTTACAATTTTTTGTATGTTATAATTAAAGTAGGAAGAATTCAAATTTCAAAGAAGTGAACCTTAAAGACACTAACCCGATGCCAAGGCACATCCTTTTATAAGCAAATGAAAACAGTTTATTAGCAGCTTAAATGTAAGGAAGGGTCGAAAACCCTTCCTTTTGTTATATCATTGTCTTTCCCATAAATTAAACCCTTACTTGATCCCAATATAGAATATCGTTGTCTTTAAACAAATAAGAAAGCTTAAAACCAACGGCCCGCTTCTTAGGGTCATTGACCGTATACATGACTATACAAGCAATGGATCTAACCCATTATTTTCCGGTTATTTTTATTCGCGACCCAAAGTGGGATAATTGGAATTTAATTACAAAGTTGATTATTACGGGTATATGGATTTTGCGAAATTCAGTTAATAGGCAATCACTGTAAAAGATTAAGAATAATTAGAATATGCGAATACAAACCGAATGGGTATTTTTCGTCTATAATTGGAAACCGAGATTTGAAGGCTAAGAACGTATTTGAGTAATTGCATTTTTAGCTACTAGCTCGAAAGGCATACCTAACGATAATTTCGTTGAAGTGTTCAATAGCGCGGGGTGTCCTAAAAGGTATTTTTGAATACCTTTTGGGACACCTCCATCGTTAAACTCCCAGAATCTTTATTGTATTACTTTGTATTACTTTGCAATGGTACGGGGTCATCATTCTTTTTAATTTTTGTCTCCACAAAGTTCTCATGTCTGAAAAGTACGGATGCGCCGCCAGAGGATAATTTCGGTGACGTAAGTTGACTGCTAGTGGAGGTGCCCGCAAGTATTTCAATGCTGAGTTTATCCTTTTTCTCTTCAAGATCAATGTCTCCCCAAAATATAAAGCGGTAGAGAGAATCTGCGAGTGATCCCGGGGATTGAGCGCTCAAACCGTGAATTTTAGTGCTATGCGGGGCAACTACGATTTTAAATGGAGCACTAGCGACTACCGGTGAATTAATGCCGTAATCTGCAATATCTGAAACCTCAAATACCCAATATACGGTAAGAGTTTTTGAACTTGGATTTTCAAGTAGCACGTTAATGATATCGTTTGGACCTTCAGGGTTATTCGCAGGTACCTGAAATACGCCCGTAGTAATAGCGTTCATCCAACACTGATGATCATCCTTGTGATCTGTCATGATTATTCATCCCCTCTTTAGAAGTAGTGTCAGATATATATATATGAAAATTGCAACGAAGATGAGACAAGAATACAACTTTCCATTCAACTCCACTTTGATTGGACATGCGTCTATTCGAACCTGTGTTTTAAGGCGGAGGCATATGTAAGTTTGTGACGCGGGGACTACAGCTCCAGTAAAAATATAAAATTTTCCAGCCTCTGAGCTTCTTTGAATTTATATTAACAATTATTGTAGACAACGAAGCCAAGTTCTAATTATCCTACTTTTTGTGCCTTAACCTAGGTTTATTGGAAGTTCCAATTATTAAGATAACGGGGATATATGGATACCCGATGAAAGGGTATTTATGCCTATTTGGGGAAGTTGAGAAAAGTAAGAGTACAGGATGGTGTTAAAATTTAAGATTATCTTAGGTGAACCATACCACAAATGACGGCGGTTTTTTATAAAAATTTACTCTGCGGTTTTACCCAGGGCCCTAGTCGTAAAAGGACTAGGGCCTTTTTGCGTGTGCGCCACGCATGACGATTAACTAGACGGTGAAAGTCCGATATGGGGGTATGTAGCGACCAACCATTAGCTTAAGGCAAGGGTGTCCATCGTGAGGTGGAATCTGAAGGAAGCCGGCGGCAAAATTCTGACCCGAGGAACACGAACAGCATCAGGCGCAAAACGTGGGGTAAGACTGCACGACAAGTTAAAGCCCAAAAGCTACACAGACACGCCAGCGTAAATGTTGCGGGTACATGGAATGAAAGTGAATCGTCTTACCGTGGGAGGCCTCACGGACGGGTGGAAACAGAGTAAGAAACCCGGTTGAAACAAGATTTATCGTGAGGAGTCAGCAGAAGCCATAGTACAGAGGTGATCTAGACACCGACGGAAGGGCTGAACCAAAGGAGGTGTGGGTCAATGAAAGTTACTGAAAGTGGTAATTTAAAACACAGACAACTTCGAATTGAAGACTATCTGCAAAGGGTATCTGCGGAACAGAAAGAGTATGCAGAAGTGTGCGAGCTACCTAAGATGACTGAAACCGACAACACCAACACAAATGAGCAGACGAATGGGTTGCTTGAGCAAATCCTTAGCACTGAAAATCTAAACCAGGCCTATAGGCAGGTTAAAAGAAACAAGGGCGCAGGTGGAATTGATGGTATGCAGGTAGATGAACTTCTACCCTTTTTGAAAGAACACAAGGATGAACTATTGCAATCTCTCCGGGATGGTAAATACCGTCCAAAACCCGTACGGAGGGTAGAAATACCCAAAGAGAACGGAAAGACCAGAAAACTAGGAATACCCACCGTCTTAGACAGGTTAATTCAACAAGCGATAACTCAAGTTCTAAGTCCCATCTTTGAGAAACAGTTTTCAGACAATAGTTTTGGATTTCGACCGAATCGTAGTGCCCATGGGGCATTAAGAAGATGCCAAACCTATATAACAGTAGGTTACAAATATGTAGTTGATATGGATTTGGCCCAATATTTCGATACGGTAAACCAAAGTAAGCTTATCCAAATTTTGTCGGAGACGATAAGAGATGGCCGGGTCGTATCGCTGATTCACAAATTCCTGAAAGCAGGAGTTATGACCAATGGAATGTTTGAAGAAAGTCCAGAAGGTGTACCACAAGGAGGCCCCCTGAGCCCATTACTTGGCAACATAATGCTTAACGAATGTGACCACGAACTGGGAAAGCGGAAACACCACTTTGTACGTTATGCAGACGATATGATGATCTTCTGCAAAAGTAAAAAGGCGGCAAAACGAACACTTGATCACATTCTCCCTTATATCGAAGGGAAACTATTTCTGAAGGTAAATAGGGAGAAAACGAAGGTCGCTCATGTAAACTATGTCAAGTTTTTGGGATATAGCTTTTACATTTACAGGGGAGAAGGGCGCCTGAGAATCCACCCAAAAAGCATCCAGAAGCTTAAGGATAAAATCCGAGGAGTTACTGGGCGTAGCAATGGGATGGGAATCGAAGAGCGCAGAACTAAACTCAATCAAGTAGTACGAGGCTGGACGAATTACTTCAAACCTGCCGATGCAAAGAACCTACTCAAGGACCTGGATGAATGGACGAGAAGTCGCATACGAATGGCAACTTGGAAGCGATGGAAGAAAACCCGAACAAGGTTTGAGAACCTGAAGAAAGCGGGCATTACCAAGGAACAAGCATGGATGTGGGCAAACACAAGAAAAGGCTATTGGCGCGTTGCCCATAGCCCTATTCTGACAAAAGCTCTATCCAATGAGCGTTTCAGACGAATCGGATACCTTAGTTTTAGTGAATGTTATTCTGCGAAATAATGTATAAACTTTGGAAGCGCCGTATACCGAACGGTACGTACGGTGCTGTGGGAGGTCGGCTGATCAATTAATGATCAGCCTCCTACCCGATTAAAAAATAGGAGGTATGTTCATGATCGAAGTTCAAGAACTAGTCATTAAGGATTCTATTTTCCACTGGCTTTTAGCTTTTCGATAGTTGAAAATTTACAAAAGTATATAATAGTCATAAGGAGCGATGCCGTTGATTTATCAAGTTACGAATTTTACTATAATGTTTTAAGGAGAAATTACAAATGGAATTAAACGAAATCATGGACAAACTGAAGTTCCTTGGTACAGAGCGTACGAAAAAAATTTACATAAGCAATGGTGCTCAAGAGCCTGTTTTTGGCGTAACCATAAGCGCTATGAAGCCGATTTTCAAGAAAATAAAATACAACCAGCCTTTGGCAGAGCAGCTTTTTGCAACAGGAAATTATGACGCCATGTATTTAGCTGGCATGATAGCGGAAAAGAATTAACAATGTCGGCTGGCTGGAGTTGCTATGATTGGCTATTAGGCACTCGTAAAGATAGTGACTTTGACAAGGACAAACTTTTGGCAATGCTTAATAGGGTACGTGACACGATACACAACCAGCCAAACCGTACTAAATATGCTATGAACAATTTTATTATGTCTGTTGGCATTTCATATTTGCCGCTTCATGAAGAAGCAAAGAAAATTGCTCAAGAAGTTGGAAAGGTAGATGTTTTTAGGGGCCAAACCCTCTGTCAAACGAATGTTGCAACAGAATATATTCAAAATGCTGTTGATAAAGGAAAACTAGGCTTTAAACGTAAACATGTAAGATGTTAAAGTATGGTGACAGGCACCGAAGTTATCCAGTTATTTGTATGAACAGAAAAACCTCATTTGAGCAGTACGGTGAACCGTACCATAAGTGAGTTGTTATAACTTCCCAGTATCCATAAACCCTGGTGTATTTTCCTAAAAATATTGCAGTAGCCATAAAGTAAGGGGCTGTCGCAGTAAGACAGCCCCTTTCGTAGCATGATGGGAAGCTCAATGCAACAGCTTGGCTCTCAATCAAAACAGTGGGAGCCGTTATTTTTGTTTACAGGTCATAGTCAAATAAAGGATTAAGTTTATGTACTTGAAATCGATTAGACGCAAATAATCACTTATTAATATTAAGGAAGTGTTGTTTTGAAGATGTTAATATATCCATATCATATACAATGACTGCCTAGTAAAGTAATTTACAAATCGTAGTTGATAAATTTTTTAAATAAAATGTCAGAAGAATAATCTATACTTTCGTCTTTTATATTAATTACTACTGTACTAGCTGTAACCGTTTGTCCAAAACTAGAATAATATGTATTACAAAGAAAGGAGGAATTATCCAAATATGTTATTTGATACGAAAACGGCAGATGGAACGTTGCCTTAAAGTCAATTTATCCGTCGGTCACTCGATTTAAATCTATTCTTCTTGCGTATTATGAAAGAACATTCTTTTTTCTTAGCAGCAGGATTTCTTCCTATGGATGCAGCCCTGACACAACAAGCACTCCTTTTTATGAATTCATTTAATGCACTACTAACTGAAGCGGTACTATTAGCGAATTGTAATGTGGATTTAGCTGTATTAAGGTCGGGAGAAATCGTAACAAATATGACTTTAAGAGCAGAACAGAAGACACAAGAATTAGCTAAAGTTCCGCTTGACACAGCGCTTACAGCTAGAGAACTGCGACTAGCTCCAGCCGTAGACAATGTCAATCCAGCTTTAGAAGGAAATGTTCAAAATCTAAATCAAAGAGCTATCTCACTAACGTGTGAATTAGTAAAATTCAAAACTCAAATATTAGACCAAATGTTATCTTGTAGATTATTTACCTTCAACTTTCCACTTCTAATTATCCACATTCGGCGGGAAGCACTTTTATTTATTCAGCAATTAGAGTTATTGCAAAGGAGGGGCATAATCAATTTTGCCGAAGAAATTCTTAGTCAAAAAGTTTTCTGGGACAGACAAATGGCTGAACATGCTCAATTTATTGCTCATTTGTTAGACCCGACGGAATCTACCTTGATAAATCAGGCCAATAATTTTGCCAAGTTATTTTATAATTTACGTGCCCAAGCAGAGAGTGGCACAAATCCCATAGGACAATTAATTGGCGAAGAAATTGCAGCTATAGGCAACTTACGCAATTTTAAAGCTACAGCAGAAGAGCTAATATTGGGATGTAGTATAAAATCAATTATCTTTCCTTTGCTTGCGGACCATCTTCTCCGAGAGGCAAATCACTTTTCAAGAATATTAGTAACCTCGGGGCAAGTTTTGGGTTTAAATCCACCGCTTTTAACTACACCGCTAGACTATTCACACTCGTTATTTAAAAGCTAATTTGCTATAGGACATCAGCTCTGCACCCATTTCCCGAGATTGATGCACTCACTCACCGAATTAACTGCCCTTATAAAACGAAATATAAAGTCTTCGAGCACATAACTGGCCAAGGAAGCCATTGAATACGTCAACGATAAAAGATAATAACTATTTTTTCATACTTGTTAAATTATAAACGCAAAATAAGTAGCCATATTCAGGCCGAGTGTGGCTATCTTTTAAGTTCTTACAAGCAACATTTTCGTCTAACAAAGCCTAAACTTAATACAAAGAATAAGGAATTATCTCCAAGACTCATAGTAAAATTGTGCATGGACAGTTTCTAATTATTCTTATTTCGTTCAGTGATTTTCTTGCTAACTTAATTTCACAAAATCCATATAACTGCGTTACGAGTATATCTAAACTTTAACATAAATGACCTCCTTTTGTTGTGCAAAGAGGTCATAAGAGTGGGCATAAAAGGTAGATCGCTAAGCCTTAGGATCTTTGGCAAAGCATAACTAATTTTCGGCTATGACCTTTCTTTAAGATTTCAAAGAATAGGCTTCAAGGATATGTTGGATAAGCTCTTGCCGACTTTCAGGCGTCTCGATTTTAAACTGCTCAAGATAAGCAGATACTTGCTCAGGAGAACCTCTTCGGCCGACGATGGCATAAGCTAAGTAGAATAAAGAGGTCCCCCAATTGATCTTCTCACCCTGTTTGTTTTTGAGTCCATTTCGAGGGAAATTTAACAGATCATCTCCGATGTTTTGAACGATTTCATCGAGTTCCCCAATGGTTTTTACTCCGAGGTAACTAAAGACCGTAGTGAGATAGCCAAAAAATCGATCCTTTAATTCCAAATCAGCGTTGACGATATGACTGATCTTCTGGTCGAGTCTACGGATATGTTGGGATTTTAGAACGTAAGATTTTAGCGATGCCTGATTGATAAGCACCATAGTGGGGGCCTTTTCGATTTGAGCTTCAACTTCCGCCTCGTAATTAGCCAGGTTGGAACGAATTTTGATAAATTCTTCATCCGCCAACTCCAGTAATCCGGCTAGTCGTGAGAAGCTTCTCCGGATTTCTCGGGGAACGGCGTGTTCATTTTTATAACCTAAGTCATGTTCAATTTCAGCCCATGTATGTTGAAGGATGGAGCGAATTTGAATTTCCACGTTGCAATCTTTAAAGCGTTGGTACTCAATAAGCTGAAGTCTAAAGGAAGGAAGTTTGACGACATAATGAAGGGATAGATACCCAAATTTTTCAGGGTCAATCAATTCCCGCTTGTCCACGGAATTTGACCGATCTACTTCAAATTCTTCCTCCACGAAACTCGCGATAAGATCCACCTGGTCAGCAAAATAGGTAATAATCCGAATTCCAGCTAAATCGGTGATATCGTTTAGTTTTGTGTATTTATCATCTTCCCGATTTACTTTTCTCTTTAAGCTTTCTCGGCTTTTTACCCGGGAAGTGATTGAGTGGACGTTGATACCCTTAAGCTGAAGTATTCCTTTTAATAAGTTTTCAATAACGTTTGTAAAATCGGAATATACGGGATAAACTTGATCAAATTTAGCAAGGATTTCAGCGGAATATTGATTGGTCATCTTAAATTTCCCTTCGGCTTCTCTAGTTTTTTATTATTATGTTATCATATTTATTTTACGATATAAAAGTCTATTGAATCGATATTTCCGACTCAATGTCCGAACTTTACAAAGGCGATACTGTACGGAATCTAGTCGCTGATTTAACAATTGATTAAAGAGTAAAAACAACAAGCCACCGTTCACTAGTAGTGCCAAGCGAAAAGTTGGCTACTGTGAAACGGCGGCTTGTCATAGTTCTAGGGCTAGGCAATGAATACATCGAAACTTTGAGGATAAGAAGTTAGAAATTTAATACCCGCATTCATGCCGTAGGCTTGTACCCATTGGGCGTGCGGACATTTCCTTTTCTATGACCAGCAGGAAAGGTTCACCAAAGAATTAATCCGCTTCATAGAGGAATAGTATTTTTAGTAACGTTATACGCAGGTTTCACACAAGACTAAACATTCTACTTGCTAGTCATTGTCCATAGTCTGATATAATTGACATTTGCCCCAGAAATGTAATAAACTAAATCATACCTAAAAACGAGAGGATGGTTTTTTTGTTAAATGTGTCTGTAATGGTGATTTTCAACTAAACAGTTGAGAGAGGTTACTTTATAAAACGTGGGTGTTAACCTGCTGTTTTTAAGTGTGCCTTTCTGAAAGTGCAACTTTTGCGCTTTTGGATAACGCCTTACAGATTACTTCCTACAATAACCATTTGAGTTATAGCAGTGTCAACCTTTGTCGATAAAGTCAACAAAGCTGACATTGAAACGATTGCGATTATTATCGTATAGTTTTGTAGAGTGTAACAGGCATGTCCTGGTACACTCTATTTATTTTTTCTCAATATAGTTATGTGATTTTATACGTCAGTTAAAATCATTGCCCACAGGAGTATTCTGAGTATTTTTGGGAATTTAATATCCTGAAAATCAGGTAATCTCTCTTGTGGGCATTTTCATTGTTATAAGGAGGATTTTTGATGAACGCAAACAATACACTGGAATTTAATATTATACTTGAAACTTTAGCCCAACACGCGCTTTCTCAAAAGGCCATAGAAAAACTGCTCTCATTAAAGCCATTTTTAAGTGAGCGAGAGTGCAAAGCCAAAATGCAGGAAACAACCGAGGCGCGCAAAATTTTTGAGGGTATAGGCACGCCGCCACTGGCAGCAATGAAAGAGCTTGATAAAATTTTGGATCTAGCTGTGAAAGGCTCTATGCTGACCCCTGAACAGCTTGCAAGTATCTGCGGTTTTATTTCTTCGTGCAAGAGAATGAAGAACTATCTTAAAAAGGCTGAAGCTTTCAATGCGGACATAGCGTTTTATGGTCATTCTTTCAGTTCGCTGAATATGCTTTTTGAGGAAATTGAGCGCTGTATCAGAAATGAAGCGGTTGACGATGGTGCTTCTCCTGTCCTTCGTGATATACGCAGAAAAGTAGAGAACACAAAATCTGCCGTTAAACTAAAGCTTGAGGGTATACTTCGCAGTAAAAAGGAATGGTTCACAGATGGATATGTCACCATCCGTAATGGTCGGTTTGTCTTGCCGGTTAAAAAAGGCTATAAAAATCAGCTAAGCGGAACAGTCATTGATACTTCAAGCACAGGTAGCACCTGTTTTATTGAGCCTACAGCAGTTAGAAAGCTGCAGGAGGAACTGGCTATTTTACAAATTGACGAAGATAATGAGATTCGAAAAATATTATATACCCTTACAGTCCTTGTTGAGGAGCATATTAATGAGTTGAGAATCAACAAGGAATGCATGGAAATCTTGGACTTTATATTTGCCAAGGCCAAGCTATCTATAGAGATGAAAGCGGTTCCTGTGTCCATTACAACGGAACGAAAAATCATCATCAAGCAGGGAAGACACCCTTTATTGAAGCCAGACCTATGTGTTCCGCTTGATTTTGAACTCAGAGGGGATCTGGGTGATGAGGCTATTAATGGTGTTGTGATTACAGGGCCAAATACTGGCGGAAAAACCGTTGCCTTAAAAACCATTGGTCTACTGTCGATGATGGCCCAAAGTGGACTTCATGTTCCTGTGTCCCAGGGGAGCGCATTTTGTATGTACGATAGCATTTTCTGCGATATCGGTGATGGGCAAAGTATTTCCGAAAATCTATCTACTTTTTCATCCCATATCAAAAATATTGTCGCTATTCTAAAAGGCGTATCAAGGGAAAGTCTTGTTTTGCTTGATGAGTTAGGCTCTGGTACAGATCCCGCTGAGGGAATGGGACTGGCAATTGCCATTTTAGATGAATTAAATCAGAGAGGCTGTCTTTTGGTTGCGACCACCCATTATCCGGAAATAAAGGATTTTGCTAAGAACACTAAAGGACTTACGAATGCCCGAATGGAGTTTGATCGCGAAAACTTACAGCCTTTATACAAGCTGCAAATTGGCGAGGCTGGAGAAAGCTGTGCTTTATACATTGCCCAAAGATTAGGGTTTCCGAGGCATATGCTGAAGCGAGCCCAAAAAGAAGCCTATGGCGGTAGATCCTTTGTGTCAAGAGATAGCCCCACTATTCTGTTTGATGAGGATACCCCTAAGATAGATACTGTTTCCAACAGCAAAATTCAAAAAGAAATTCCGAAGGAAAAATCACCTTCACGGAGCGAAAGCTTTAATATAGGTGATAGTGTAAGGGTTTACCCCCAAAAACTGCTTGGAATTATTTATAAGAGGACAAATGAAAAAGGCGAGCTGGGAGTGCAGATAAAAGATAAGAAGCATCTTATCAATCACAAGCGGATTAAGCTTTTCATTCCTGCAAGCGAACTTTACCCTGAGGATTATGATTTTTCGATTATTTTTGATACGGTGGAAAACCGAAAGGCAAGACACCAGTTGGAAAAAGGGCACGATGTAGTGATAGAATATGAGGAGGATTTAAAGTTTCATGATTAATTTAATAGATCACAGTTTTATACCAACAATGACCAAATAAGAGTGACCAGCCTGGGGTGGCCACTCTTATTAACCAAAGGTTAGGCACCTATATTAACCCATGCCGATTAAATTAGGTATGGGTTAGGCTGTTGTAAGGCAAATGCAAAATAGCATTGTTTTGCTTCTAGTTATCAACTTAAAACTGTTAGGAGAAAACAATGATCAAAATTACTGATATAGTCGTAGCGCTTACGTATGATTTGAACATGCTGAAGGACATTGTGGCAAAAAGGTTGCAGATAGAGCATAGTCGAATAGAGCGCCTTAGTATTGCAAAGCGCACAGTAAATGCAGGCAACAAACAGGATATCCATTTCAATATGACCGTGATTGTATGTGTTTCAGGAGACGAAAATGAAGTCCTTTCAAGAAACAAAGGCAAAGATATCTCTAAAGAAACAGAGTTGATTTATACCGTGCCCCAGGGAAAAAAACTGAAAGAGCGTCCTGTGGTTGTGGGCTGCGGCCCTGCCGGGATGTTTGCGGCTTTGATTCTGGCACAAGCAGGGGCGAGACCGATTCTACTGGAGCGGGGACTCGATGTCGACAGCCGTAAAAGAAAGGTATCAACCTTTTGGCGGACGGGAATTCTTGATACCCAAACGAATGTACAATTCGGTGAGGGCGGCGCAGGTGCCTTTTCGGACGGCAAGTTGAAAATCGGGCAGAAGAATTCTCGTAAGCTGAAGGTGCTTAAGGAGTTTGTTCAGGCCGGTGCGCCCCCGGAAATTCTCTATTTAAGCAAGCCCCATATTGGCACCGACCGTTTGCATGAAACGGTTAAGAACATAAGGGAGCAAATAATAAGCCTCGGGGGTGAAGTGCGCTTTCATGCAACCGTAACAGAATTATTGATCAAAGACGGACAGGTGACAGGTGTATGCTTTGCAGAAAAGGGGAAGAATTCAGAAATCTCTGCAGACAATGTTGTTCTGGCCATCGGACATAGCGCACGGGATACCTTTGAAAGGTTGTTGGCTAGCGGCGTTTACATGGAACAAAAGCCCTTTGCGTTGGGTGTGCGTATTGAACATCCCCAAGAGATGATTGATAAGATTCAGTATGGTAATTTCGCCGGGCACCCTGAGCTTGGCGCAGCTGATTACAGAATGGTAGTGCATTTGCCAAACGGCAGAGGGGTATATACGTTTTGCATGTGCCCAGGGGGAACAGTGGTTGCGGCGACGTCAGAGGAAAACAGACTGACAACGAATGGAATGAGCGAATACGCGCGAGACGGCAGAAATGCCAATACTGCCCTCTTGGTGACCATCGGGAAGAATGATTTAGGGAGCGAACATCCACTTGCCGGTTGTGCTTTTCAGCGCAGCATAGAGTCAGCAGCCTTTGCAGCGGGTCGCGGAGGCTATAAAGCACCGGTACAAAGGCTGGAAGATTTTCTCCAAAAGCACAAAACAACAGCTTTCGGAGATGTCCTGCCTACCTATCTGCCCGGAACTGAGTTTGCTGAGCTGGATTCCTTTTTGCCGGAATATATCACGAATTCGCTACGGCAAGGGATCGCAGAGATGGACCTGTGGATGCCCGGCTTTGCCTATCCGGATGCACTGCTGACGGGGGCTGAAACCCGCAGTTCTTCTCCGGTGCGTATCATAAGAGGGGACAGCTTAGAGGCCATTGGTATCAAAGGTCTTTACCCTTGCGGGGAGGGAGCAGGATACGCTGGAGGTATCATATCTGCGGCAGTGGACGGAGTGCTTTGTGCAGAGCAGATTCTGAGATGACGGAATCCCAAAACCGTAACGAGCTGCCTAGCCCGAAAACTCTAAATTATTGATAGTAATTCCTGCGCCGTATGTGGTGGGCGAACGTGGCGTCGCCCGTAGTATCCCAGGGATGAGGCAAATAATTTCTGAGATGCGGTCAGTAAAGAGACAGATTAACAACTTCCATTGTATGGCATACTGCAGCTTCGTCGCCTTGTTTAGGCTGATTTTTATCCCCATATATAAACAAGATGAGAGGTGATTTTCCTCTCATCTTGTATTGCTTAGGCCTGTTTTTGATTTGCAGGTCGAATCATTACAGGTTGACAACTTTAGAACTGAGTGAGTTCATGTCCGGTCTGCAAATGATATGATTTACGACTTTAACGACAGTGGCGGGGGAACTGGTCAGTTTGACCACTCGGAACTCTCTGGATTTTTCACCATATAACACGTTGAGAATAGACAAGACTTTTTCTTTAGCGGCAAAGAATGTCGCCTCATCACTGGCACCACGCAGTTCTGGTGCCCATAGCTGCTCAATTTCCTGACCTAACGTTGCTAGTTCAGAACGGAAATGCAAATACATAAGATCCTCCTTAATTCCTTCATGTTTTACTCATTCTATCAAAAAAGTGTTAAACCTAAATTATCGGCTTGTAAAGTATTGGTAAACACACACGATGTTATTGTATGTTTATGGGAAGGTTTTTGTGAAAGATAGCCGGACTGAGTTCGGACACACTATTTTCAATCGGCTTTTTGATTAGCCATAATACTGCCATGGGATGGCAGGAAGGCGCTGATCAATAAAGTAATAATGGAAACGGCAAAAACCAGGATAAAGACCATATGCAAGCCTTGGGCCATACCCCTTTGGTTCAAAGTGTTGTTAAACACGGTACCGAGGGCTGCGACGCCGACCGTTTGCCCAAGTGACCGGGAAAACGTATTGGAGGCTGTGGCCGCTCCCCGTAAATTCCAACCAACGGCAGACTGCACTAAGACGGTTAAAGGAGTGAAAGAGCAACCCATGCCAAAGCCAATGACAATCATGATCCCTACCAAATACCAATAAGGGGACCCGGGATTGATCAGCAGCAGCCAGGTTGAACCCGCCATAATCATGACAGCACCGAATACTGCGGTAGTTTTGGAACCAATTCGGTACATGAACCTCCCGGCCAAGGTTGAGGCTAAGGGCCAAGCGAAGGACATGGGCATCAGTGTCAGCCCCGAACTGGTAGCACTATGCCCAAGCAGACTCTGAATCCAGATCGGCAAATAGACATTGACGCCGATCAATACGCCGCTAGCCACAAAACCAACAGCATTGGATACGGCAATGACCGGAATCTTAAAGAGGGACAGAGGCAGCATGGGTTCCTGAACCCTGTTCTCTACAACCAGGAATGCCAGGAGAAATACTAAGGCAACAATAAATAAGGAGATGATTTCCAGCGAGCTCCAGGCGTAGAGCTGCCCTCCGCTGATCAAGGCGAAGAGAAGGGAGCCCATAGAAATGGTAAATAGAGCCGTTCCTAAATAGTCAATGGACTTCTTTGTTTTTTCAAGAGGCTTTTCATGAAGGGAACTAAACACTAGAAAAATGGCGATGATACCAACGGGAACGTTGATATAAAAAATCCAGCGCCAGGAGACATGATCGACAAACAGTCCTCCTACTAAAGGACCGAGCAGACCGGCAACGCCCCAAACTGAGCTGAAGACACCCTGCATCCTTGCCCGCTCTTCCCCAGGATAGAGATCTGCAATAATTGTAAAGGTCAGCGGCAGCACAGCCCCGGCACCCAGCCCTTGAAACCCGCGAAAGATAATTAACTGGTTCATGGTTTGGGCCATACCGGATACCATGGAACCAATGACGAACAGCGTAACACCAAAGATAAACACGGATTTTCTTCCGAATAGGTCGGCAAGTTTACCATAAATGGGTGTGGTTACGGACGATGTCAGCAAATAAATTGCAAAAACCCAACTAAGTAAATTCAAGCCGCTCAACTGTTGAACAATGTGAGGCATAGCGGTGGTAACGATGGTCGTATCAAGAGCGACCAGTAAAATTGACACAAGCATGGCTATAGTAACCATCTTGCGCTGCGTTGTCTTCTCCATTTGGTCTGTAATCCCCTTTAAACTATAGTATTGGCTCTAAAATTGTTATCTTCGAATTATACCACTACTGAGTCTCTAACATAAGTCAAAGTTCAAGAAATATCCAAACTCTGTTTGATGAAAGAGGATTTTTGCTTTTATAGGTAAGCAAGAAGGAGTTAACTGTGATGATTTGTGATTTTAAGACTTCTATAGCTATATAGTTAGTTTTACCCGTCATATAGTTTTTGAAAAATTTGGCGATTGGTGGAAGGAAAAACAAGAAGTTCGGCGAAAAATATTTATAAATGAAGGAAGGCATAGTAAGGATAATTTTAACGCCAATTTTTTGGAGGTAATCAATGCGTTATATTGGAATCGATTTAGCGTGGACCTATTCCAAGGAATCCGGGATTTGTATTATCGATGACAATGGAATGATCATCTATTGTGAATCCAAGGTCTTCACCGACCAAATGATTGCCTCAATGGTTGAAAAGCACGCCCAGGAAGGGGCAATCGTTGGGATTGACGCCCCCTTAATCGTGAATAACGAAACAGGTTCCAGATATTGCGATGGAGCTATTATGAGGGAAAAGATTCATGGCGAAAATCTGTCCGTTTTCACCTGTAGCAAGCGCTTTATGTTAAAACATTTTGGTGTTGTCAGAGGAGAAGAAGTAGTAAAAGCCATTACCAATAAGGTGCCGGCTTTTTCTCTTACAGGTGACATAAGGGATAAAAAGCATGTAATCATCGAAACCTTCCCCACGGGAATAACCTTAGGCCTTTTTCCCGACGCTTTTCCTGTTAAATATAAAATCAAACATAAGGTTGAACTTGGAACAACCAAAATGGAGATGGGCCGGATGGTTAACCTTCTTAAAAGGTTGAGTGGCTTTAATCCTCCTGTCCATAATATAGAAGATTTCTTCAATCATTCATCGAGCATTCAAGCTATGTCAAAGAAGGAGTTTAAGAACCTTGAGGACAGGCTGGATGCTTTTTTATGTGCTTACGCCGCTTATTGGCTCGCCAATCATAAGGGGAAAGTTTTTGGCGATGAACAAGACGGTTTCATTACCATTCCAATAATTGACGAGAATGGAGTCCATGGCGGCAGATCAAAGAGTATAAAAGTCTACAATAAACTGATTCGCGATAAAATACCTCAGATCATCGAGGATAACGGCAAGAAAGCTATTATAGAAAAGGTTTCGGGCCAAGAGTATCTGGACTTATTAAGCGCCAAGTTAGGGGAAGAACTTCAGGAATATCTGGACAGCCAAAGCGTTGAAGAACTGGCGAATTTAGTTGAAGTCATCTATGCGATCCTGGACTATAAGGGGGTTTCTCGGCAGGAATTTGAGGATATCAGAGAGGGAAAGGTTGAGGAGAGGAGCGCTTTCCGGGATAAGCTGATGCTTAGAGAGGTTATCGGCGATTGTCATGCTTGAGAACGTTGATGAAAACGGAAGAGGATGACTCAGGGGAGAAGGACTAGAAGAAGTTGGAGGAGTATTATGAGATACGAGTTTAGATGCTTAAAAGAACCGAGCGCTCTTTCTTGAATTCACTAGAAATTATGGTGGGAAATTTTGCAGTTGTATGTTATCCCTGTAGATATTGTTTTTGGTAAATATTTATTAAGAGGTGGATAATGGTTAACTTCAAGCATGTTTCAGAATTAATTCCCCCCCACAGTGGGCTGCAGGTTTGTATTTCGGACAGCAATCCGATTCAGGTGCTCCAGTGGCAATGCCAAGGTGAGCCAACAGCTGATCTCGTGAGAGGAGTCTACACGACAAACCCATTACATATCAATAAGGCAATCAATTTTGTCCGTTTAGCAAAAGAAACATGTTCCGACCTAGTCTTGACGCCGGAGTATTCGTTTCCCTGTGAAGTGCTCGATAACGTAGTTGGAGACCACGAACTATGGCCAGAAAGGGGCTCACTATGGTGCCTGTGCATGCAAGGGTATGCGCGACAAGAGTTTGCCGAAAAGCTAGAACAGTGGACAAGTACTGACACATTAGTGATACGGAATGCTTTTGAACGAATATTGAGGCGTCACTTTGTGGATGCACTCATTTATTTATTCATTTTAGATGATGGTCGTCTTTGTATACTCCCTCAGTTAAAGACTACGCCTATGTCAGAACGCTGGAATGATCATGAAGTTAGAGGCCTCTGCACCAGCGATTTGATTTATATATTTGACCTTTACGGGAATAGTGATGATCAAAATCGTTTTTTGTCCATTCTGTGTTCGGATGCACTTTGTATTAAAGCACAGGATATCCTTGATTACACAATAGGCAAGTACCTTACCATCTTTCATGCACAGTTAAATCCAGAACCTCGCCATTCAGATTTTCGATCATTTCGCAGTTCTTTTTTTGATCGGAATGCCGGTAGGGATATCCGCCTCCTAACATTAAACTGGGCAGAAGGAACGAAAATCGACGATCAGGTATTCAGCAAGCCCTGGTCGGCCTTTTACAAAAAATCATATCGAGGAGAAGTACCGGAGCAACAATTAAGGGCCTGGAATCATGACAGAGGCACTTATTATGCGCTGCATCATTATACAGAGATATGGTATTCCGATAGAGAAGAGCACTGCAAACGGTTTGATATCAACAAGGGGTTTCAGCTGGGTGTTTCTTATCCGGTGATAACGCATAATGAACCGATCACCCAAGAGTATTATTTGTATAGTGTCGCTGAGAGTTCATGGAAACATGTACTTAAAGAAGACCATCTGCCAGCCTTGATTGAACTCATTGACAGCCACGGTTCGGATTATGACTTTCCGCTGGTCGCTTCCCCTCATGACAGCGACGCATTTTTTGGTCTTTGTTTCGGACATTTTTTAGAAGGAGAACTCAATGCTGAAGACAATGAGCTCGTCACCAGGTTATTCTCCGGTTCTGACCAGGAATCTGATCAAAGAAGAAATGCCAAGGCAAATCAATATAAAAAACTAATTCAATTGATAAAGAAGCAAGAATTCCCCCCGAGTTAGTAAATTTGATCGATAATCATGTTCTTTATCTAGACTCTGCAACGGCAGAAGAGAAGAATAAATATGGAAATGTATACCCCAAAAACGTTGCTCCTGATCAGAGAAATCCATTTTCGTCAGCTCTTTTCATAATATCTGGATCCACCAGCAAAGACGAAGTTGAAGAACAGGTTGATGAGCTCAGTAAGAAATTACACCCAAATCTTCGTAAAAGAGTGGTCGTTTACTATTTTTCATCTGAGACTGAGCGCTACGAATGTTTTGCCGAACATTTGATGCAGACAAGAATTGACAAGGCGACTTATTCTAAACCACTTAGTTCAATTAAAGGGTAAGATCGACTAAGGAGGATAAAATGAAACTGAATGATGTATTCCAGCGCCTTCATTTTGAAAACGAGATTAAAAGTGGGGTATTTCCCTTCCGTAACGAGGAGTTTAAGTTTTTCCGAGTAAAACGGTCGGAAGAGGTGTTGCCTAGCATTCAATTTTCGGAGTATTTTTTTATGGAAGTATCTGAAGCAACGATAACTAAGATGACAGAAGAAGACGATAATCTTGCTTATTTTCGTGAATTGCAAACTAAACTGTTGGCCAAGCCGTTTTTTTCTCACAAAAACGATTTGCGCTGGAATCTATATTTAATCTTGGTAATTGAGAGCTACGAATTGTTGAAGGACAGTAATCTGGCGCGTAAAATCGAGGATGACGCCGACTATGCGCGTAAATTTATTACAACCCCGGACGACATTTTAATTTTGCTGGATAAAGAATGGTTACAAACAGCTAAAGCAGATAATATAGAACAACTAGATCCCTTACAAGAGTGGAATCATCATCTGGAGTCTCTTCAGTTGACAGGATGCTTGACTCAAACTTTTGCCAACAAGGGTAAAGAGCGTGTTAATCAATATCTGGAAGGGCAGCCTTTAAGTGAAGGAACAGCCCCTACTAGACGAGGAAACCGGATTTCCGATGACTATGAGGAAAAGATCGGAACCATCAATTCGATTTCTTTTGATGGTTTTCGTAAACATTGTTTTGATCAACTTAAGCCGATTCAGCCAAGTAAAGTAAATTTGATCCACGGTTCGAACGGTTCTGGAAAAACTTCCGCCGTGGAAGCAATCGAGCTAGCTCTTACCAACGATATTCGGCGTTGTTCTGAATTCGGTGACTCGGTGGAGGAAACAGCAAACCAATTACAAGTTTTGTGTCGGACAGAATCGGGTAAGACGCTCCCGTACCAATCGGGTAAACCAGTAGCATTATATAAAAAATTAGCCCAATCCTGGTATGGTGTAACGCCCGGTCATAAATCCGAGCTCAACTATTATTTTCATAGATTCAATTACTTTGATTCTGAGGCGGCCTATCGGTTTGCACTTAGCGAAAGCAGTAATAAGGATCATGAAAAGTTTGATTACTCTGATAATCTGAGTCAACTTGTCTTTGGCTATTCAATCATCGAAACTCAGAATAAGTGGCAGCGTTATAAAGAAGAGTTTGCTGACCAACTAAAGGCTTTGACGAATCGAAGGGATGAATGTAGTTCATTAAAGACAACGTTGGGTGAGAAAATTGCCTCTTTAAGACCTGCCAAGGCTGCGCAGCCTATCGAATCAGATAAGTTATTGGCTTCAATTCATTTGCGGGAATCAAAAACAGAGCACGGAGCAGCAACTGCGCTGGAGCATATGGAGAGTCTTAATCTTCTTATAAAATCGGTAGAGCCACGTCGGAAGGAAATTATAGAATTTCCTCTCATCAATGGCGCGTTGACCTTGGAACAGATTCAAATCCAGCTGAAGTTAAGTAAGGATAATCTCGATTTATTGATGGCAGACAAAGAAAGTAAAGTTGTAGATCAAAAGTATCTAGAATCAGAACGAAGCCGCATTAGTTCGGAATTAAGGAAAAATAAGGAAAAAGAACTTCTTGTTCAACAAAGTATTGATGACATCAAGAGACATTTGCAGGAATGGAAAGAAGTTCGTAAGGTATTAGAAGATGACCAGGCACAGGTTCAAAAACGTAGAAGATTGGAACAAGAATTAGGACTACTGAATCATAAACTTAATGTCCTGCAGAACCTCGGAGCTCGTTTTAGTCGATTATCTTTAATGAGGAAACAGGATTTGTTTTTGTTACCTCAAGAAAGTATTGAACAGCTTCATGGATCAATGGAAGAAAAAACGAAGCTACTAAAGCAATCGAAGCAACAGCTTGTGGCAGCAGAGAGTTTAATGGGCGAGCTTAATGCCATGCTCTCACATCTACAACATCTGGGAAAAGACTTTCTTGAAAAGGATAGAAACGCGATAACCTGTCCCCTTTGTAAACATGACCATGGTACGCCTATTAAATTGGCTCAAGCGATTCAGTCTGCCAATTCTGTGAGCGGGCAAGGAGATAACGGCTTAGATGTAATGCGTCAAAGTATTGCAGTGCTGCAAGCCGATATGGATCTTTTGGATAAACAAATAAAGCACCAAGATTTAAATAAACGTAATGTGGAGCAGGTTAATGAAGCCTACATGGCGTTAGTAAATGATCCTCAGTTTGAGGTAGATGCAAGTCAAAAGAATCCGGAAGAGCGATTACAAACCATACATAATTTGTTGTCGGCCCAGAATGAATGGAAAGAACAGCAAAATACTACTTACGATCAATTGCAGGTTTTTGATAAAACAGGATTTAGCAATAACGAAATCATACAAGCGGAGCTATTTCAAAAAGAAAATAAATTTTACAGACTATACATCGAGCAGCAATCTGCTGATTCGTTTGAGGCATATGTAATTGCAAGGAAAAAAGAGTTGCAAGGCCAAGCGATTGAAGCGAATCAAGCATTAGCCCAGCTCGGCAACCAGGATACTGACTTAGAACAACGTTTGTTGAAGATCTCTTTTGAAGAACTTAACCAATCCATCGCGGAACAGGAAAAACAAATTGGTTTGTGGAAAAATCTTAAAGAGAGTATAGAAACACTGTTTTCAGATTTTCGCTTTGACCAGAATGACAACCTACGAGCTTGGGCTATCCAATTAGAAACGGCAAGAATGCAAATCGAACTATTGATTGAGAAAAACAAGCACGATCATGAGCAAATGCAACTACAATCCCAATTGGATAAGATAGGGAATGAGTTAAGCTTACTCCAAACAAAAATACAACGCTGCGAATTAGCGTGTAACGCCTTGGGACAACTGAGATTACTTAAAACTTATACTGAAAAATTCATTAATCAAAATATCGCTAAAATTGAACGATTCTTTAAGCTCCTTCATACACCACGGGAGTTCGATGCAATTCAATTAGAGGAAGAAGGATTAATATTGCATCGTAAATGGGATCAGGAGGAGTGTGCCGTAAAGGCTTTTCAGATGTCTTCTGGACAGCGTGCTTCTCTGGCGCTTTCTGTCATGTTTGCTGTACACCTTGCGGCGCCCAATGCTCCCAAATTTATAATCATGGATGAACCCGTGGCCAATATGGATGATCTTCATCTTATGAATCTTTTAGATTTGCTACGTGACCTTGCGTTGTCAGGCAGGCAGATTTTCTTTACAACGGCAAACCCGGATGTGGCAAATTTGTTCCGAAGAAAATTCAGTTTCTTTGAAGAACAATTTACTCACTTTGAATTCTCCCGCCACTCAGGCAAACCCGTTCAAATTCGATCTATGAAGTACTCACCGGATAAGGAAAATCCGTTTTTCTCCTACATTAGCTAAAGGTTAAGCCTATAATGGAAAGGATGTTTTTTGATGTCATCTACTTCCGGTACACATATTCATTCTTTATTATTAAATCATTTTCAGCATGGAGCTGGAGCAGCAGGTTATTTAAGAGGGATGATTCCCGGCTTAGCTAAGTATCTGAAAGAATTCTTTGCCAGTCGCTCAGATATTGAACGACTGCAGCATGCGGAATTTTTAAGTGAGCGTATTTTATCATTAACAGATTTCGCAGATATGATTCCTTTACGTTCCACGGTGGCGACATTGGAAATTAAACACTTGATTAGATACAATAAACAAACTGATCACACAGCTCATACGGTATACTTGTTTTTACTTGGTATCTGGGTATACGACCATATTTCAGGAATACGTGAAGCGATCGACAAATCTATAAACAGCAGTAAGCCCCTAAAATTATTCATTTTTCAATGGACATTCGCCTCGCTCCTTCATGATGTGGGTTACTTGTATTACGATTTTGAAAAAAGAGATAATTTGTCATCGTGGCAATTATTTGATGAAATGCTTTCATTTGATTATTTCCAGCGGTTTTCAGAAGAGTTAAGTGAAGAAGGTAAAATGGAATTAAAAAAACTATGGCAAGAATTTTCCGAACAGTATAAGTTACCATCCCATGCGGAACAGACAAGTTCGGGCAGCTCATTGAATCGTTAGACCATATCCCGTGGCTCGCTGAACTGCTCCAATCATACCAATCTGGATTAGAAGCGATGAATTCTACGCATAGCATTGGGCCAGGGTTACATTCATTTGCGTACCAAATGTCTTCCACGGGTTATGATAATGAACATCCAGTTGTCGATCATGGTATAGCAAGCAGTTTAATTTTGTTAAAGTACACGTCAATCTGGTACTGGTTAAGTAAACATGCGGCAGAAAAGTATTCTTTGCTATACAAGGAGCTGAATGCACATTTTCATTACTATCAGCATAATTTGGAGAAGTATGTAATTTCAGCTTGCAAAGCGGTAGCCTATCACAATATGCCGGGAATTATGTTTAACCTTGAAGAAGAGCCTTTGCTCTACTTAGCTGTGCTGTGTGACGAGCTTCAGATTTGGGATCGTTTCCATTCAGGCACAGAACTTATTGACAATTGGAAAACGATTAAGCATTGTATGGCCGAAAACATAGAGGCAGAGCTGATCATAAGTGAAACTAAAGTACCCATGCTTCATTTAATGGCTTCGCAGCCACATTACGACAAATTGCTTGGAAATATAAAGAAAAGAGTAGCTCAATGGGACCGTTATGTGCAGCTTACTAAAATTGATTGATAATGAATTGACGGTAGCGTTATCTAAAACTAGGCGGCTGAAGAACTGCTTGCGGCACGGTCACAAGCCATGGGAATGTGACCGAGTGTTAGCTGAATGTTGCTATAGCGGCTTCGCCCATAGCTATAGGGATATTACAGGGTGATCCTTTTAATAGTCTATTTTGTAAATATGATTTATCTAGTAGAACTGTGTTTTGAGGCTGTCTACAATTATTGTATAAATACCAGCTCAGAAGCTATTAGTATTTTTAATATAATATGATATCGGGAGAGAACAAATGGACAAGTTTACTATTTTGAAAAAGTATTTTGGACATACACAGTTCCGGACCGGGCAGTCCGAAATTATAGATAATATTCTTACTTACAGGGACGTGTTATGTGTCATGCCATTTCAGGTGGATTTACATTAAATTGTCATTTTCATGAGATTCGAAGTATTTCCAAGGCTACAGAAATTTAATTAATTCAGTCAAAAAGCAGGTTAATCAGGAAAAATGGAGAAATCCATAAGAACCGAAATTTCAACTATACCACGAAAGGAATGGCATTAATTCGTGCACGAAGGACACAGAACCCGATTGAAGAATCGATTTATCGAAGAGGGTCTAGATGCCTTTGAAGACCATCAAATCCTTGAACTTCTGTTGTTCTACGCCATACCGAGAAAGGACACCAACGAACTCGCCCATTCTTTAATTAATAAATACGGTTCTTTGTCTGGAGTTTTGGAAGCTGATCCCAAAGATCTAGCAAAGGCTCCAGGTTTGGGAGAAAACTCAGCTATACTGTTAGCTCTTATACCTTCATTGGCCCGAATATATCTGAAAGATCGTTGGGGAGCAAGGCCTACCCTTGATAGTACTGCCAAAGCGGGGGAGTATGTCCTAACACTATGCGCGGGAAGAACCTATGAAGTTTTTTATGTGATCTGTCTGGATGCCCAACATAAAGTGATATACTCAGCCCTCGTCCATGAAGGAACTATTGACCAAGCACCAGTTTACCCAAGGCTCATCGTGGAAACAGCCTTGCGACATAAAGCCCAGAGTGTCATTCTAGCCCATAACCACCCAGGAGGGACTCCCATTCCTTCGTCACAAGATATTGAAGTGACGAAAAGAATTCAAGTTGCTTTAGAACAGATTTCCATTTCCGTGCTTGATCACATCATTGCAGCAGGAGAACAATATGTCAGCTGTGCAGAAAAAGGACTGCTTTAATCTCCCGTGTTTCGGTTAAAGAGCAGCATGTTTGATAACACTATTAGTTAAAGCAGAAATTGGAAGTGATGCAGTGGAAGCACAGTACTACGCAAACCTAACCGGTGAGCCCTATTTATATTTTGAACTAAAACAAGTTGCTAAACTATCTTTGGCCGGTCTTTCGCCCGTTGAAATAAGAGCAAAAATTAAGGACGAAAACCTGTTCCAGTCTGCCACAAATAAAAGCATCGATAAACTATTAAGGGCTACTCTTAAGCGGGTAGCGATCTTAGATGAAGTGATGTTGAACATCTTGGTAAACGGTTCTTTACATACGAGCAAACTTGTAACCTTAATCGCCATTGTGAAAACCAACAGGCTTTTTTGGGAGTTCATAGAGGAAGTTTATATGGAAAAAGTTCAGCTCGGAGAACAAGAACTAGAGCCTAAGGATTTTCGCATTTTCTTTAACAATAAAGCAGAACAAAGCTCCAAGGTGGCAGGCTGGCAAGAATACACCCTCAAAAAATTGTCAGCAGTCTATAGTAGAATACTCTTTGAGGCAGGTTTGATAAACAATACACATCAGAAAACCCTCACTCCACCTACCATAGAAGAAGAATTGCTTAACCATTTGAGAAAACTTGGCGACCATAGACTTATTCGCGCTATCACAGGGGGAAGAATGTC
Organism: Desulfosporosinus paludis; assembly: GCF_045689965.1. NCBI lineage: Bacteria > Bacillati > Bacillota > Clostridia > Eubacteriales > Desulfitobacteriaceae > Desulfosporosinus > Desulfosporosinus paludis. Next base: position 2,643,190 of record NZ_CP144211.1, on the reverse strand, counting down.
ATGACTTTAATCAGAGAACGCCTGGACAAGATATTAGAGAAGATCCAATCTCCCGCCTTTTTAGCGAACAAGGGATTAGGAAATGAAATAGGCTTTTACATCTTCGACTATGACCCTAGTGAAGAACTCATTGTTCGGGAACATATAGCTTATTTAAAACGTGCCTTATTTGACGGACCTTCAAGCAGAAAGGTCATAGAATTTGACCTCTACGATATGATGTTAGATTTATTAAAGCGCGAAGGGGTATTAGAGGACTTACCCCAAATCGAAGCTGAACAAGGGTCAATGTACATTAGCGAAGCTTTACGAGATATCGCTAGTCCAGAAGTCTATGTTGAACAGATTGCTGGTCAGGTTGAGGGAGCGGATATGGTTTTCCTCACGGGAGTGGGGAAGGTCTGGCCGCTGGTCAGATCCCATAACATTTTGAATAACTTACACCACGTCTTAGATAAGGTCCCGGTTATTATGTTTTTCCCAGGAAATTATGATGGTGCAGAGTTGCGATTATTTAACAAGCTCAAAGATGACAATTATTATCGAGCGTTTCGCTTAATTGAGAAGTAGGAATTGAGGGAGAATTATGCAACTACAAGAGATCTATGCCAAACGGATCGGCAGGGATATCAAAGGAGTTATCAAGGTCGGGCAATTAGAACAAGCGGAGATCTTCCAAGAGTTAGATGAGTATGTGGTGACGAAAGAGCTCAACCGACATTTTGACTCTTTTTTTGATGCTTACATAAAGGGAATCAATCAATCGACCGATGCCATGGGGGTCTGGATTTCAGGGTTCTTTGGGTCTGGTAAATCTCACTTTCTAAAGATTTTATCCTACATCTTAGAAAACCAAGAGGTAGATGGCAGAGAAGCGGTTAGCTTCTTTGACAGCAAAATTAAGGACCCGATCTTACTCGCCAATCTTAAACGAGCTGGACAAGTCCCTTCTGACATTGTGCTCTTTAATATTGATTCCAAAAGTGATTATGGCACCGGCAGTCAAAAAGATGCCATCCTCAAGGTGTTCATTAAGGTCTTTTATGAGATGCAAGGCTTCTATGGGAGTAAACCCTGGGTTGCGGATATGGAAAGTCAGCTCGTAAAAGAAGGAAATTACGAGAAATTTAAATCCATCATTCAAGAGAAAACCGGTGACCTCTGGGAAAACCGCAGGCGGCGTGTCTTATTCGATCGGGACCTTATTGTGAACTCGCTGATGGAAGTACGGAATTGTTCTAAAGATTCAGCTTTAGAATGGTTTAATAACAAGGATAACAACTTTACCACGAGCATCGGAGAATTTGCTTTAGCGGTCAAAGCGTATCTGGAGGAAAGAGGCCGAAACCATCACATCGTTTTTTTGGTCGACGAAATTGGACAGTACATCGGGGATAATACTCAGATGATGTTGGACTTGCAAACCATCGTTGAAGAACTGGGCGCTAAATGTAAGGGCAAAGCCTGGGTAATCGTCACGTCACAGGAAGATATAGATTCGGTCACGCCTAAGGTCAAAGGACGAGACTTCTCGAAAATTCAGGGTCGCTTCAATACGCGGATCAACTTATCCAGTAGCAACGTGGATGAAGTCATCAAAAAACGCCTTTTAGAAAAAACGGCTCCAGCCCAAGATACATTAGGGCTGCTTTATGATGAGAGTAACGCCAAGCTGCGCAATACAATTAGCTTTGCTTCAGGCACTGCGGAAATGAAAAACTTTGCCAATAAAACCGACTTTATTGAGATATACCCCTTTATCCCGTACCAATTCAACCTCTTGCAAAAAGTGTTTTCGGGTATTCGAAAACATGGTTCATCCGGCAAACACCTTGCCGAAGGAGAACGATCCTTGCTGAGTGCCTTCCAAGAATCCGCCCAGGCCTACCGTGAGCAATCAATCGGCACGCTAGTTCCGTTTTACACATTTTATAATTCTATTGAAACCTTTCTTGATGGATCGATTCGGCGGGTGATTGACCAAGCTAGGGAGAACACCCAGCTGCATCCTGAAGATCTTGATGTCTTAAAACTCTTGTTTATGATTAAATATGTCAAAGAAATTCAGCCTAAGTTAGAAAACTTGGCCACTTTAATGGTCACGAAAATTGACGAGGACAAAATCACCCTAAAAGGGAGCATCGAGAAATCCCTCAGAAGGCTGGTCCAGGAAACTCTGATTCAAAAAGATGGTGATGAATATACCTTCTTAACCGATGATGAGCAGGATGTTAACCGGGAAATCAAAAATATGCTGATCGACCCCAGTGACGTCAGTGCTAAACTTGGAGAAGTAATCTTTGAAGATATCTACCCGGACAAAAAGTATAAATATAACAGCAAGTATGACTTTGCGTTCAACCAACAGATTGATGATCGCCCTCGTGGCAAGCAGGATGGGGAAATGGGGATTCGGATGATCACCCCATTTTTTGACCATTACAGTGAGTATGGAGAACAAGAATTTAAGAACTTGTCCTTTGGCGGAGACAAAATCATTGTGAAACTTCCGCCTGATGCTGACTTTTGGTATGAGATGGAAGAAGTGCTCAAGATTGAATCCTACCGTACCAAAACAGCTTCGATCAGCTTACCGGAAACTATTCAAGGGATCATAGACAACAAATCCAGGGAACTAAAGACCAGAAAAGATCGGGTCAAGAGCCTACTCATTACGGCCATTACTGAAGCAGATATCTATGTTAACGCTCAAAAGGTCGAGATCAAGAGTGTACAACCCGTGGAAAAACTTAACAAGGCTTTTCAGTCTATGGTGGAAAGTATCTATACTAAGTTGAACTATATTAAGAAGTTTGTGCTGGTCAATAGTGATCTGTGGCAAATTCTCACCGAAAATGATCACCAGATAAAATTGGTTGAGGACGAGTCGAATCAACTAGCCTTGGACGAACTTAATAATTATATAGGAAGAAACCACGACCGAAACGTCCGAGTAACCATGAAGATGGTCCTCGACTACTTCAAGGCGGCACCCTATGGCTGGAAAGAAATCGACATCGCTGCTCAAGTGGCTAAGTTATTCAAGCTGCAAGAGGTTAAGCTGCAGTATGGTGCTGAATATCTAGATATAACGGATAAAGAAATCCCCAACTACTTGACCAAGAAAACAGAAGTCGAAAAACTAGTGATTATTAAAAGAGTTCTGGTTTCCGCCGAGTTATTACTCAAGGCTAGGAATATTGGACGGAATGTCTTTGATCATGGCGCCCTGCCCCAGGATGAAGATAGCCTGATGAAAGGCTTAAAGGACATAATGGTCAAGGAAATGGGCGAAATCAAGGGAATTATTAGCCGTTATCAACATGGACAGTACCCAGGTAAACATGCCCTAGAGGTTTGCCTTATGCTCTTAAAGAAACTCTCGGAAATAAAAGTCGCCCTGGAATTCTACAACACCTTAATCGAAACGGAAGAAGAAATTTCCCAAGTCACGCAGGATGTCAAAAAGGTCAAAGGATTCTTCAAAAACCAACTCCCGCATTTCGAAAAAGCTGTGAAAATGCTGGAGATCTACAAAGACAATGAGACCTATGTCCTAGACAAAGAAATCAACGAAACCGTTGCTCAAGTAAAAAGTATTGTAGAAAATTCTAACCCCTATGCGGAAATTATTCAATTACCTGCTTTAGTTGCTAAGTTCAATGACCGTTTTGTCCTCTTACTCCAGGAAAAATGCCAACCGATTAAGGTTCAAATTCAAGCAGACTATGCCCAAGTAAAGGATGAATTAGGCAAGTTCGAGTTAGACATCAGTTTCCAAGAACGGATCAAGAAGCCCTTTGAAACTTTACTGGATAGAATCGACTCCGTCAATAATTTCTATAAAGCAATAGCCATGAAGACGGAAAGCGAAATCTTAAAATTAAGATCTTTTGAAATGATCTCCGACGAGACCAAACCAATTGATCCGCCTCCTACCCCAAATCCCAATCCTAACCTTGGACCGGGAGGAACAGTAATCCCACCGGTCATTGAACCCCCGTCTCGCTTTACGCAACATCTTCAAATCACTGAGCTGTTTAGATCAGCTCCCCTCATAACCACTGAAGCAGATGTGGATGCTTTAACGAGCGAGTTGGGAAATAAACTAAAAAGCTATATTCGTGCCAATAAAAATGTCAGGCTTGTATAGTTGGAGGAAATACCATGAATAAATCAGCCATAAAAAACTTTGCCGTCAGTGCCCGTAAGAAACTGATTGAGCAAGTCATGCAGAAAGCCTTTCAAATAGGGATTACGGCCAAAAGTATTACAGAGCTAAAGCAAGAAGCGGGTCATATCATCCTGAACAATATCCCCCAGGAAAAGGATTTTAAACACCAAAGAGACAAGCTGATTCAGGAGATCGAGCAAAAAGGATATACCCAGGTTATGGAGGAGGTTGCCTACACCTGGTTTAACCGCTTCATTGCCTTGCGTTTTATGGAGGTCAACGACTATCTGCCCACAGGAGTACGAGTCTTATCTTCCCCTGATCCAAACAGAGTGGAACCGGATATCATCAGGGAGGCCTTGAACGTAGAATTAGCTGTTGATAAAAACGTGATCTATGATTTTCAAGATAAAAATGACTTAGAGGGTTTGTTTAAGTATTTACTGATCCACCAATGCAATGAGTTAAATGTGATTTTGCCATTCATGTTTGAAACGATTGCAGATTATACAGAACTGCTCTTCCCAAACAATTTATTGCAGGAAGGGTCTGTCATTCGGGACATGTCTACATCTATTCCAGAGGAAGACTGGAAAGAAGTCGAGATTATCGGCTGGCTGTATCAGTATTACATCTCTGAGAAGAAGGATGAAGTCTTTGCTGATCTGAAGAAAAACAAGAAAATCTCTAAGGAAAATATCCCAGCGGCTACCCAACTCTTCACGCCAAAGTGGATTGTCCAATACATGGTGGAAAACTCCTTGGGAAGATTATGGCTAGAATCCCATCTTAACGAGGAACTGAAAGCCCAGTGGAAGTACTATCTTGAGGAAGCGGAGCAGGAACCTGAAGTACAACAACAATTGGATATACTAAAAAATCCCGATCTTAACCCATTGGACATTAAAGTTCTGGATCCATGTTGTGGTTCTGGGCATATTCTTGTTTACGCCTTTGAGGTTCTGTATGAAATCTATAAGAGTTACGGCTATATGGAAGAGGATATTCCGAAGCTGATATTGGAGAATAACATATATGGTTTAGATATTGATGATCGTGCTGCACAACTGGCGTCCTTTGCCGTCATAATGAAGGCGAGGAGTAAGTACCGAGGGGTATTTAGAACCCATATTAAGATAAATATCTGTGCCATTCAAGATAGTAATTGGATGGGCAATGAAGTTAGAGAGATTCTGGTGGATAGGGAAGCCATGGAACTTGAGCGGAACCGTGAGTGGGGGATTATTACATATCTAGCTGATGCCTTTGAGGACGCTAAGGAATATGGGTCGATATTAGATGTTCGAGAACTGGATCTGGAGTTTCTGGAGCAAAGAATAGATGAACTGAAAAACAGTGTAGCAAGAGATTTGTTGGAGGTTCCTTATCGGGATGTTATTTTGGAGAAGTTGCCTGGGTTGATTTTGCAGGCGAGGATTATGGGAATGAAGTATGAGGTGGTTTGTACAAATCCGCCTTATATGGGAAATGGCGGCATGGGAGCGAAGTTATCTGAATACGTAAAAAGGAACTACCTAGACTCAAAGGCTGATATGAGTACTGTATTCATGGAAAAAACCCTTAAATTGTGCAAAAGTGATGCTTTTATGTCTATGATAAATATACCGAGTTGGATGTTCTTATTAAGCTTTGAAAAGTTAAGAGAAAAGATAATTACAGACCAAACATTCACGAATATGCTGCATTTTGGAAGAGGCGTGTTTGGTTCTGATTTTGGAACCACTGCATTTATTATAAGAAATACTGACATAAAGAATTTCAAAGCAACGTATAGGAAGCTATATAAAAAACAAGGCTCGGTAGACAGCCTTGAACAAAAAGAAGCTTGGTTCTTTGATAGAACAGGTAATTATGAAACAGTCAAGGAGAGTTATTGCAAAATGCCCTGTACCCCAATCGCTTATTGGGTTAGCACAAACTTATTAAAAACGTTTGATAATATTAAAGTAGATAAGTACTTAACAACTAGAGAAGGAATGGCAACTGCTGATAACAATAGATTTTTAAGGTATTGGGTAGAAGTTGATTTTCATAGAATAGGGTTTAATATGTCTAATGTTAACGATTCTATAATTTCTTGCAAAAAGTGGTATCCATATAATAAGGGTGGAGATTTTAGGCGATGGTACGGAAATAATGAATATGTTGTGAATTGGTATAACGATGGTGAAGAAATTAGAAACAACATTGATACTAGTACTGGGCGTATTCGTTCACATAATTATAACGGCGAATTCTCTTTTAAGAATGGGATTACGTGGACATCTTTGAGCATTAGTAGTATTTCATTGAGATTTTCACCTGAAGGATTTCTTTTTGATTCAAAGGGTGCAATGGGATTTTGCAGTAATGTTAAGCACTTGAAATACATCTTGGCTTTGTTAAACGGTTGTGTTGGCAATACGTTTTTAAAAATCTTCTCGCCAACAGTAGATTTCAAAGTAGGCGACTTAATTCAAGTTCCACTACTTATTAATAATATTGACACCATTGAAATTATGGTAGACCAAAATATACGAATCTCAAAAACTGACTGGGATTCCTTTGAAACTTCTTGGGACTTTAAAACCCACCCTTTTCTAACATATAAAAATGAAGATGCTACATTCAAACAAGCCTTTATCACTTGGTCTAATTTCGCAGAGACTCAATTTATCCAATTAAAAGCTAACGAAGAAAAACTAAACCGCATCTTCATAGATACTTATGGCCTCCAAGATGAGCTGACCTCAGATGTAAAGGACAAAGATGTCACTGTCCGAAAAGCAGATCAAGTGCGAGATATTAAATCCTTCATCTCCTATGCCGTGGGTTGTATGCTTGGCAGATATTCTCTCAATGAAGAAGGATTAGTCTTTGCCGGCGGAAAGTTCGATCCAGAAAGATACAAAACCTTTCAGGCTGATACTGACGGCATTTTACCTGTTTTAAGTGATGCCTATTTTGACGATGATATAGTAACTCAATTTGTGGAGTTTGTGAAGGTCGCTTTCGGGGAGAATACCTTAGCCACTAATCTTGACTACATTGCGGAAACTTTAGGCAAAAAGGCTAAGGAATCCAGCCGGGAGTGTATTCGGAGATATTTCCTAAAAGATTTTTATAAGGATCATGTCCAGATCTATAAGAAACGACCGATCTACTGGTTATTCACATCAGGCAAAGAACAAGGGTTTAATGCCTTAGTCTATATGCACCGCTATGACAGTAATATGGTATCCCGTATACGTACGGATTACCTACACCCCCTGCAAAATAAACTTGAGGCAGAGTACCTGCGCCTAAATCAAGTGTTAGTGTCAGAAGACTCGCCAACCGAAAAGACCAAAGCGACGAAACGGCTGAAAGTCTTAACCAAACAGATGGAAGAACTAAAAAAATACGACGAAGTCATTCATAATCTCGCCGATCAACAGATTAAAATTGATCTGGATGATGGGGTTGTGGTCAATTATGCTAAGTTTGAGAAGGTGTTGGCGAAGATTTAATTAACCGAGTTTGACTTAAGGGGCATAACGAATGAGCGATAAATGCAATTATAGCGAAGCAACGAATAAACGAAACATAGACTCCCTATTGCGTATCTTAGATTATTTCATCAAATATGAAAGAAATTCACGCTATCGTGAGGGAAACCTAGCATTTAATCCAGGGTCTGATTTTCCGGAAAGTATTAAAACTGACGGAAAGACGATTGCAAAAGAGATTCAGGAAAAACGGAAACTAGAACTTATTAGGCTTATTGAGCAACGATCAAGAAATAGAAAGAAGTTATCATCTGAAGATCGGAAAGAGTTAGAGGAAATTATTAAAACCAAAAATATTGTTGCTTTAGATTCAATACTGGATACGGTTTCTTTTTATTTACCGGGAGATAAAAGCAATATCAAAGAGCAGGCTGAGCAACTTATTTTAGATGATACCTTTATTTTATGTGATTATATCTTAGAGAAATATGACAAATACGGTACGCTTAAACAACCGGGCATTGTATTTACTTGCTATTTTGGTGATGATGGGGAAGTATTCGCATCTAAGTATGAGAACAAAGCATTGCTTATTATAATGGCAGGACTTTTGGATGAAGAGATTGAGGTTTTAGAGCAGGCTTATGCTGAGGAAATGCAGGAACTGTTGAAGGAACTTAATTCGTGCGTAAATCAAAAAGACATAGAACAAATTATCAACTATATCGATGATACGATTAATGCAAAATATCCAAAAGCAAGTATTCGCTGGAAGGATTTTTCCGAAAAGGAAGGGTGGAGGCGTACACATAAGGTATTTATTACCCATGAAGCAATAGATGGGACATACGAACCAATTTTTCGCAAGGAAATTGAGAATATATGCAAGTTGGTAGAAAACCGTCAGAGCATCCCCGAGGTACTTAATAAATACATATCTCCGGAAGATACTGCGAAATATAATCCCTTTGACAGTATCATGAAAAGCAGCTTGCTTTTGCATTTAGGAAGTTATACAGAGGAATATCCAGTTAACTTCAAACAATGGAGCATATTGCAGCTTGTGAAGAAGGTAAAACTTTTAGCTGTAAGTGGACCTCCAGGAACAGGTAAGACAACGTTACTTAAAGAGATTGCCGCTAATGAATTTGTTCAAAAAGCAGTTATACTAACAGAAAATTGGGATGCTCCTTGGCTTGAAGTAATGTATAAGAACAATACATTTGCTACCATACCGGATTTAGAAAAAATATCTAGACATTCTATGGTTGTCGCAAGCACGAATAATGCGGCGGTTGATAATATTGGCAACGAGCTTGCACAGGAAATTGATTTTTGTAAAACGATTGTAGCAGCAGGATTAGAGTCAGGTGAACAGAATGCATCTTATACAGGAACGTTCTGTGGTCAAATGGGAAACAAAAAGAATTTTGAAGAGAAATTCTTGGCTTATTTCAAGATTTTTCAAAGTGGACTTTCTAAGATGGAAGTAAACGAAGAAAAGGCAAGAGAGATACGTGAAACTTTTGTCAAAGCATACCGTGATTTTCAAACTGTGAATGAAAGTTTTCTTCAAGTGGTAGCCCGTCGTAAAAAGCTTTATGAAGGATTAAAAGATACCGCTAACGGAAATGGGATTGTAGCAAAGGATTTTACTAGTTTACAATCAACACTCAAAGCTCGACTGCATACTGTAAGCAATGAATTTGATCAAGTTGGGGAAGAGAAGAATATTATAAAGGCTAAACACCACGCAATTAATAGTTTGTTGGAAAAATTGGGGGCAGAGCTTAATTCACTTAGTAGTAATGCTCAAACCACGGAACAAAAAATTCCAACAATCCTAGCTGAAAAAAAGGAGTTGTATGTAGCCTACGAAACCTATAAACAAAGAAAGAAGTGGGGTTGGTTTGCTGCATTATGGCCCAGATGGAGAAACTTTTTTAGTCAGTATCCAAGTCTCCGATATATTGACGATAGCATAGAAGAGCACAAGTTCAGTTTAGAAAAGCTACAAACTGAATTGAAGGAGATCAACAATCGTGCTTCCCAACTTCGAACCGAGAGTGAGCTATTAAGAGAGGAATTAGCTCAACTATCATCCCAGCTCAAGGGGTTAGATTACAGGTTGAACGAACTAGGTGACAGCCGGAATAATTTGCAGGAAAATATTAAAGCCATTGAGCAGTTAATGCAAAATTTTAGGGATGCACTGGATCATTATATTCAGATGGTCGCAGTTCCCAAGTACGAAATTGCTGATTTGATAAAATTGGCGGGAAGTGTAGAAGTTGATGAAAAGGAATTTGCGGGATGGCATAGCCTGGCCAATGCACCTTATTTGCTAATACTTCGTCATAGACTATTTAAAGGTGCGCTTGATTTAACTGAGCAGTATATACTGCTCAATCGAGATGCAATACTTAAAAACTTTGAATTAATTTGTACGAATGGAGGCGGCTGGTTTAACCGTTTCTATAATTCGCTAGAAATGTATGACTCTGAACAGGTTGCCTGTTTAAAATCACTGTGGAACACTATTTTTCTGTGCTTTCCCATTATCACGTGTACCCTTCATTCGTTTAAAGGGAGCTATAGAAATTTCAAGCAATTGATTCCAAGTCTAATCGGTTTGTTATTGGTTGACGAGGCTGGGCAGATCCTACCGCACTATTTATGTGGACCATTATTCCGCTCACAGCGAGCCATTATTGTGGGGGATGTCGCACAAATAGAGCCAGTTCGGGCCAAAGGTTCTGAAATTATAGATGATGAACGTTTTGAAAATATGGACAAAGACATCATCAGAATTGATTTAAATTCTGCTCAATCTTATGCTAATCGCGGTTCTGATTATTGGGAAGAAATGAAGGGTCGTCGGGAGGGCATTATTCTTGAAGAACACCGGCGCTGCGAGAGAAGCATTATTGAATACAGTAATCGTTATGTGTATTCAAATAAACTTAAGGTATTTAAGAATGACAACCATGAAAAACTTTTTGGCAAGAATCTAATTGCGATTGATGTTCGAGGACCTAAAAATGGATCTCGTCATGTAAATCAAACAGAAGTAGATTTTTGTGCAAAATTGATGCCTGAACTTCAGAAAGCTTATGGCAATAGTATTGGAGTTATAACTCCATTCCGCGCACAAGCGGAAGCATTATCGTTAACATTAGAGAAACAGTTTGGCATTGCTGCAGGAACGGTTCATAAATTTCAAGGTCAAGAAAAGGACTGCATTATTTTCTCCCTGGTCGTAGATTCACTGGATAAACAGAAAGGTTTAGTTAAATTTATTGGCGGAACAGCGAATATGTTGAATGTAGTCTTATCTCGCGCAAAAAAGCAAGTCATTATAATCGGAAATTTAACGGTTTTGGAGAATGCACCCAATCAGCTTGGTAATTTGTATAAAGTAATAAAAGAGAAAGGCCGAATAATAAGCCTGTTTGATATGGAGCGTTATGGACAACTGGAATCTTCAGAAATAGAAATGATTTGTAGATGCATGGCCTATACACCTTATAATTTACAAGATACGATTGGGCAGTATGTTCAAAACAAGTTTCCTTTGGGGATCATTAGTTCAATCGCTGAACATCAAGAGTTACTCCGTTATGTAGTTATAAATATAAAAGGTTCCATGGTGATACATTCACCTTGGATTATGTCAGAAATAGGCCCTAATACTGTAGTTTCTGAGATTGAAAGGCAATTTAAATTAGGAATATATGTGAAGATCTATTATGGTTATCGCAAGCCAACTTCTCCAATTCCAGTTGAGGGGATTGATAACCCAGCCTTCTTGCAAACGTTACTTAATATTGATTATACTGGATCGGCTTATCGTGAAAGAGCTCGAAAAGCAATTCTTAAATTACATGATATTCTTGGTAGTAATCTCGTTTATAATGCTCCTACACACGTTAAAATGCTTATTATAGATGATAGGTATGCTATAGTAGGTTCCTTTAACTGGTTGTCATGGAGCTCTGTTACAGATCGAAATGAAGTAAGTTGCATTATTACGAACAAAGAAGCTGTACGTTATTTGAAAGAGACGATGTTTGGTTAATGAAATCTGATCTAGAGATAGGTTCGTTGTCAATATTTTACTAAATTTTAAAAGGTGTTGGCAAAGATATAGATAATACTTTTATTACTGAAGGAGGATGAAGAGTATGCTTAAGAAACTCGAGGTAAATAACTTTACTGTCTTTAAAAAGATATCAATCGAGTTTAGTGGAGGTATTGATATTTTTATTGGCGAAAATGGAACTGGAAAGACCCATTTATTAAAGATTTTATATGCATGTTGCAATAAAAACGAAAATGATGGCAAGGCGTTTGCCTCATATTTTAGCAGCAGCGGATGGGCACCTCTGAAAAGAAATGATAGTCTAAAGAATGGAGCAGTAATCCGTTTATTGGATGAACGAAATACTGAGATTACCTCAATAAATGGTAATAATATGACTCTCAAAAAGCCCTTTTTAAATAAAAACATAAAATCAGTCTTTATACCCGCCAAAGAAATGCTTTCTCACTCGAAAGGGTTGTTAGCTTTAGATAGGGAGAGAGAGATCCCCTTTGATAAAACGTTAATTGATATTGTCTCCAAGGCAGAACTAGGAGAATCCAAATCGATAACTGAGTTTCAAAAGACCCTATTACTGAAGCTTTCTAAAGTGATTGAAGGAGAAGTAATTTACGAAAACGACACTTTTTACATCAAAAAGGAAAATGGCTTAAAGGTAGAGTTTTCAATGGAAGCAGAGGGATTGAGAAAGTTCGGTTTGCTTTGGAAACTTATCCGCAACGGACTTTTAGATAGAGACTCAATACTTCTCTGGGATGAACCAGAAGCGAATATTAATCCACAATTAATCCCCATTCTGGTGGATATTATCCTTGAATTGCATCGGAAGGGAGTCCAGGTTTTTCTGGCTACCCATGATTATAACTTGGCAAAGTACTTTGAAGTCAATCGTAATAAGGGAGATAAGGTCATCTTTCATAGTTTTTTTAAGTCTGAAGATGGGGTCGGTATTGATACAAAGGAATATTTCGGAATGCTAAATAACAATTCCATCATTAAAGCAGATGAACAGTTACTTGATACGGTCTTCGAAAAAAACTTGGGGGATTAGGTAATGGCCGGAGCGAGATATAGAGATGAAAACAATAAGTATGAGTTTGATTTTGCTCAGTGTGAAGTTTGGGAGTACCACCCATTAGCTCAGAAGACGACGAGTCTATCCGATGTCGATTTCGTTATTAATTCTGAGAATGAAGTTATTTTTCTCGAGTATAAAAATGCCTCGATCGATGGAGTTGCTAATCCAAGTGCTTTCCCATGCAAACTGAAAACAGAGGAATTCTATCTTAGAATCTCTAAGAAGTTCTATAGTAGTTTATTTTTACATTGGGCTTGCCGAGGGAATGAGAAGGATCTACCCATAGTCTATATATTGCTGATCGAACACCCAGAAATAGATGGGAAGATTCGCAAAAAATTAAGAGAAAAGATATCTAAGCAGTTGCCGTTTAGGCTGAACGATGAGCACCAAATCAAGAGAAGTGTCCTAAAAAATTTCGAGGTTCTTAATATTGATGAATGGCATCAGGCTTATCCAATGTTTAAGGCGGTTGCCTTATGATTACTGTATAGAAACTGTAGGTGAAATCATGAATCTAGACCAGATAAACATTGCTCTTACAGAAAAATATCAGACACCGTGCCGAGACGGGGCTAAACGGCACATCATCTTTTGGTATGATGCAGAGGGAGATTTCCAAGAGGTTGTCGATGAACTGGAACTACCTGAGGTGAAACTATGGAAGTTAACGGAATCGAACAAGTTTCTCTCCAAGTACACTCTCGAAGTGTTGGATCCTAACTCTCATTATCTGATCTATGCCGATTTTGCTAAACCGGATGATCCCGATAACTGGTTGTTAGACATTCAACTCTATTCCCATACGTTCATTGCGGATAAAATAGCTTTAATCATGGACGACCTCAAGGTTGAGAATAGTGCTTTAAGGTCTGTCTTTAAGAACTATGAAAAATTCTTTCAGAGTAGAGAACGGTATGCTCGTTTCGCTGCCTACTCTCTAGAGTCTTATACAGAAGAAACGATCGACATTGGTGTGTTGTCGGCTCTTGCCAAACGACCAACACCAAACTTTGAAGATGCGCTTCGCGTCATCCTGATGAATTCATTACAGGAGGAGGAAAACACAGTCTGGCAAGCCATCGTTAAATATGGTATTGCAGATGGGTTTTGGAATCTGACTGAAAAATACTATGGCTATCTTGCTCCGGAAAAATCGTTAAAAGGTTTACTGACTTTTTTGATGATTAACGACCTTAGCAACGGTTTGACTCGAACTCTTCCGTCAGAATGGCAAGAATTGGTGGCGGCCAAACAGGCTAACTGTGTCGTGTTTTTAGATCATTTTATGCATCACAGTGCGGATTCCAAAGTTTACGACAAGTTGGCAGAAGAGATCGAAGCGGATCTTCATTTCGGGGAGTACCTTGAACACTGGGATATTCAAGACTATGAGCAGGTAGATCTGTTTCGAGCTGCTGATCGGTCTATTATTCTCAAACTAACGAACAGTCTACTGATTGGGTCTGAGGAATTTACTAAATATCAGGAGATCATTTCTCTGCGCAAAACCAAGCATTACTACCAGGAGTTTGAAGATTATTATGAAGCCCTGTCCTGGGCTATTGAGATGTATGCTTTTAGGAAGAAATACAAAGCGGGGATCCCTGAACGAGATGCGTTGATGTTCTTTGAAGCTTATGCCAAAGAGTACTTCATCATGGATCAAGCGTATCGCAAGTTTTGCGTGTCCTTTGATAAAGTACGCCACAGTGATGTTTTGAAGCCCCTCAGTGCGGAAGTTGAAAATCTCTATACAAATTGGTATCAGGCAGAATTGTCGGTGAAATGGTCTGCCACAGTGGCCGAGGAATGTTCGACGACTTGGCCTATTCAGGGCATACCCCCACAGGAAGGGTTTTTCCAAAATATGATCCAAAAGGCTCTCTATGATAACAAAAAATCATTCGTAATTATCTCCGACGCCCTGCGCTTTGAAGCAGCAGAAGAACTGATGCAACGACTTAATAAAGAGATCAAGGGTTCTACAGAGCTGCGTTGGATGCAGGGATGTATACCATCCTTCACCCGTTTAGGTATGGCCTCTCTACTGCCACACACGACACTGACCATGCAGGGAGACGATGTCTTGATTGATGGAATCAGTACTAAGGATACCAGTGGGCGAAGAAAGATTCTCCAAGCCAATGTCAAAGATTCGGAGGTCGTTTTATTAAATGATCTTCTGCCGATGACGCGAACCGAACTTAGGAATACCTTTAAAGGGAAAAGTGTGGTTTATATCTACCATAATGTCATCGATAGTGTGGGGGATAAGGGAGACGAAAGCAAAACATTTCAGGCAGTTGAGCAGGCCTTTGACGAGATCGAAGGGGCTATTCGAACCATTAACAAAAATCTCACCGAGGCTAATATTTACATTACGTCTGACCACGGTTTCATCTATCGACGCAAGCCACTGGAAGAGAGTGATAAGACCACTAAAGGGGATACTATACCGCACTTGACCAACAAACGCTTCCTTATCTTTGATCAAGAGGTTGATCTACCGGGGGCGATTAACCTCCGCTTAGATTACATCTTTGGCAGAGATTGCGGACTTTCGGTTTGCGTTCCACGGGGGGATAACCGTTTTAAAACACCTGGTGGGGGACAAAATTTTGTTCATGGAGGGGCTAGCCTCCAAGAGATTGTGATCCCACTGATTAAATATCGCAATGACCGCAAGAAAGATGAACGTATGGTAATTAGCAAGGTGGACGTCAAACTTACCAATACTTCTCGGAAAATCACCAACAGTCTCTTCAGTCTGGATTTCTTCCAAACGGAGAAATTAGTGGATAAAAAAGTGGTCAGAACTCTTAAGCTTTATTTTACGGATGAAGCTGGGCAAAAGATTTCCAATGAACAGAGAATCCTTGCTGACAGAGTCTCCGAAAAGGCCAGTGAAAGAACGTTCAAAGTCAGCTTTACTTTAAAAAACAGCAATTACAATAAAACGGACAAATACTATCTGGTCTTGGAAGACCCGGATGAACCGCTCAAAAAGATCTATGAGAAAATTCCTTTCACCATTAGTCTGGGTATAGTCAATGAGTTTGATTTTTAGAGAGTATGGAACTGGGGGATAACCATGATCGATGAATTGAACCAAAAGTTAAATCAAGCCTTCGCCGGGCGGGTGGTCAGGAAAGATCTCACTAAGAAGATTAAAGAAGGGGCCAATGTTCCTGTTTATGTATTGGAATACTTATTAGGTATGTACTGCGCTACGGATGATGAGGCTAGCATCAATGAAGGAGTAGAGCGGGTCAAAAGTATTCTTTCCGAAAACTTTGTTCGTCCGGATGAAGCGGAAAAAGTGAAATCAAAGATTAGGGAATTAGGGCAATACACAGTTATTGACAAGGTTACCGTAAGGCTCAACGAAAAGGTTGATACTTACGAAACGGAATTCTCAAATCTGGGTTTAAAAGGAGTGCCCATTTCGCCAAACTACGTCAAAGACTTTGAGAAACTTCTGACCGGTGGGATTTGGTGTATTCTTAAGATGAGTTATTACTATGATGAAGAGGCCAAAGGGGTTAACCCTTTCACGATTACTGGGGTCACCCCGATTCAAATGCCCAACATGGATCTAGAGGAAGTCTTTGAAGGACGAAAGAATTTCTCTAAAGACGAATGGATCAATGCTTTATTGCGTTCAACAGGTATGGAGCCCACAAAGCTCGAACAAAGTGTTAAATGGCATCTCTTAGCACGCCTAATTCCCCTTGTCGAAAATAATTATAATGTATGTGAATTGGGCCCAAGGGGTACTGGCAAGTCTCATGTCTACAAAGAAATTTCGCCTAATTCCATTCTCGTATCTGGCGGACAAACCACGGTCGCTAATCTCTTTTACAACATGGCTTCCCGCACGATCGGTTTAGTAGGATTATGGGACGTGGTAGCCTTTGATGAAGTCGCAGGGATTACCTTTAAGGATAAAGACGGCATTCAGATCATGAAAGACTATATGGCCTCAGGTTCGTTTGCTCGGGGTAAAGAAGAAAAGAGCGCCAATGCTTCCATGGTCTTCGTCGGGAACATTAACCAAAGCGTGGATGTACTGATCAAGACCTCTCATTTGTTTGACCCATTTCCCGAGGCTATGGCTGGTGACACGGCCTTTTTTGATCGTATGCACTACTATATTCCTGGCTGGGAAGTTCCGAAAATGCGCCCGGAGTTTTTAACGAATGAGTACGGCTTTATTGTCGACTACTTGGCTGAATTCTTTCGGGAGATGCGCAAACGATCATTTTCCGATGCTTTGGACAAATATTTTAAACTAGGGAATAATCTCAATCAAAGGGATGTTATCGCGGTTCGCAAGACAGTATCGGGATTGGTGAAACTGCTTTACCCCAATGGGAAGTTTACAAGGGAGGATATCGAAGAGATTTTGCGCTATGCTCTGGTTGGGAGACGGCGAGTAAAGGAACAGCTTAAGAAAATCGGTGGCATGGAGTTTTATGATGTTCATTTTTCCTATATTGATAATGAAAGCCTGAATGAAGAATTTATCTCTGTCCCCGAGCAAGGGGGAGGAAAAATCATCCCCGAGGGGATCGGAAAGCCGGGTCATGTTTATACCGTGGGTCGCGGGGACTCAGGCATGATAGGTGTTTATAAGATAGAAACTGAGGTCGTGAACGGTTCTGGTAAATTTGAGAGATCCGGTTTGGGAAATTCCAGGGAAGCAAAAGAGAACACGTTAACAGCCTTTAATTACTTCAAAGCCAATAACAAAAGCATCAGCGCTAGTATAAGTACTAAAACTAAGGACTACCTGATGCATGTCCAAGACATCCAAGGCGTAGGGATGACTCCTGAACTGGCGTTGACTGCCTTTATCGCCATGTGTTCCGGGGCGATGGGCAAACCGCTACAAAGTCAGTTGGTCGTCTTGGGTTCTATGAGTATCGGTGGCACGATTAATAAAGTAGAAGAATTAGCCAATACTTTGCAAGTGTGCTTTGATACGGGTGCTAAGAAAGTTTTACTACCCATGGCCTCGGCAGCGGATATTCCTACCGTTCCACCGGAACTCTTTGCAAAGTTTCAGATGGCGTTTTATCAAAGTCCGGAAGATGCGGTGTTTAAGGCTTTAGGGGTGGAGTGATAGGAATAGATTTGAAAGTAGTTGGTGCAATAAGTGTTCTACGATTCAGAAAACAGGGCAGTTAAATTAGCTTGTAAGAAAGCTGAAAAAAATATAGATCAGAGTATAGTTTCATTTGAAGACTCTAAAAAAGTTGATATTTCAGCTTGGTGGAGGAAAGGGCCGTACAATGATTACTGTGTCGATACACATTCAGGAAGGATCGTCTTAGAGCATTTAGATGAAGATTGTGAACTGGGAATCAAAGAGAACATTGGAGAGTTTAGGTGTTACTATTTTTATAAATATAATCCCCAGGGAGATTATTTAGATATTTTCGATAACGCTGATGCAATAAGCGGAGATTTGTCTGTGGCAATTGGAACACTTAGGCGATCTAAGAAGTGGGAAAATGTATATAACTTTTCGACGGGGGTTCTGTATATTGAAAGGTTTTATATTAAGCCGGCTTTCCGGGGAAAGAAACTTGGCTATCTTATTTTTCCTGTGCTAGTTGATATCTTTTCCAAACGAAAAGACTCTATTGTTACGATTATTCCAGCACCCCTTAATGATATGGTTAAAGATTTGGGAAGAGAAAAGGAAACAATTAAAGGTACGCTTGAATACCAATTGGTGTTAACTAAGATGCAAAGGTTTATAAAGAAATTTGGTTTTAAACAACTTGGAAACAGCGAAGTCTGGGCGGCGGCGGTAATGAATAAAGGTATGGCAACTTAAAGAAAATAATTAACTCAATAAGTTTTTGTTTTAAGTCAGAAATGTTATTTTGAAGTTATTGTTTGTAGTTCTGCCCAGTATTTCCCCAGAACGACGTATTCCGAAGGATAGCTCAAAGGGGGTGTGTAGTTATGTACAAAATAATCAATGACAAGGGCAGTTTGTTTACAGAATACCAATATGCTGACGAGGCTGAATATGAAAAGATGATAGTGGCTAATGCCGAAATCATCTTTGGTTCTCAGGGCATTTATTTTGATATCAAGAAAAAGATAGGTAAATCAAAAGAAGGCGCTGCAATTCCCGATGGCTATTATTTGGATTTAAAATTCCACGCCGACCCTGTTCTTTATTTTGTTGAGGTAGAATTAAGCGACCACGATGTTTATGGACATATTGGGGAGCAGGTACTTCGCTTTGCGATTTCCTCCGATATGAGCAGACACAAAATTAAGACCATTTTATTAGAGGATATAAATAAGGACCAAGACAAACTCAAAAAGATCAGCGATTTTATTGCCGCTTCAAAATATAACAATATCAATGAGCTATTGGATAAGCTGATCTTTGATAACGAAGTAGCAGTTATTATAGTAATCAATGAAACTAGTGAGCAGCTTACAAGAGTACTTTCCAAAATCAAGATCTCAGCGGATATTATTGAAGTGCAAAGTTATGTTTCAAATGGGAAGTTGCTACATAGATTTACTCCGTTCCAGGAAGATGTTCTAGATTTCCCACCTGTTTCAACTGATCTTGATGACTTAGATACGATTGTAGTTCCAGCAAAAGAGGACGGCTTTAAAGAGGTGTTTCTCGGAGAAAAGTGCTGGTATCAAATTAGAATTTCTGCGGCGATGCTGTCCAAAATTAAATATATTGCAGCATATCAAGTCGCCCCTGTGTCGGCGATTACTCATGTTGCTGAGGTTGAGAGAATTGAAAAGTATAAGGGTACTGACAAGTATATTCTATACTTTAAGGGCGGAGCTGAACAAATTGACAAAGTCTCTCTGTCGGGCAATACAAAAGGAAAAGCACCGCAAGCTCCTCGCTATACCTCTTATACTAAATTATTAGAAGCAACGACACTTGATGATTTGTGGAAGTAGTGGGGTTATAATCATGAATCTGACTCTCATAGATGATTTTTTCAAACATTTATTTTAGAAAATCAAGAGGATGGAAATTAGACAAAAACAGAACGTTTAAAAGTTTATTGTAGGAAGGAAAAAATGTGAATAGACAAAATGGGTACTCGTTTTGGGTGCCCTCTTCTGTTTCCGGAATCTTCATTTAATAAGCTGAGCAACTATTATTATATAACTTAACTGTGGCTATTGATTTCTCTATAAGAAAATTATAATATACTCAGTCGAAAGAAAATTGAACTTAAAACATAGGTAAGAACCACAAGTTAGCTACTTTTTGCCCCCTCGTTTGAATTTTTGTTCGAGCTGAGGAAACACAAAGATGATCTCCTTTTTCCATTTATAGTAGGTTTGGACAGACACGTTGAGTTCACGGATGATTTCAGAAGTCCTCTTGTTAGTGCTATGGATTGCCACGATAAGATCAAGAATTTTGTCCCTGTTTCGCTTTCTATAATAGAGCGCACCTCTCTCCTTTACATAAGCTAATTTGCAATCTAAGCAGAATGAACGATTGGGATTTTTGCCATGACCCTTTGTGTTAGTGGAGCGGCAGTGGGGGCAGCGGTCTTTATTGTTGTGTGCTTTTTCTGGCATTGATTCCAGTTTTTTATCCAAGGATAGAAGGGCCTGGTTTAAAGATCTGCGTAGTTCGCGCAGTTCACTTTCGTTCTTTTGTTCACAACCCTTTAAGTAATCCTCCAATTCCTTTTGAAAGCTCACACCTCTTTGCCTCCCTTGATAATTTGCTCAATTATGATTTATCTTCTTAAAATATATAGACACATTTTACCATAGTATGTATAACCTGGGGTAGGCAGGTAAGCTTTTTTAGTGTAAGATGTTTGTAATTATTGACAGAACGGTAATCTCTTTGAAA
The DNA here is from genome assembly GCF_045689965.1 of Desulfosporosinus paludis. Taxonomy (NCBI): domain Bacteria; kingdom Bacillati; phylum Bacillota; class Clostridia; order Eubacteriales; family Desulfitobacteriaceae; genus Desulfosporosinus; species Desulfosporosinus paludis. The sequence continues at coordinate 2,622,469 of NZ_CP144211.1, read as the reverse complement.
GGAGCGTCGGGGGATGAATATTTTCCTCGGAAGTTCGAATTCTACAAAAGCGCTGGATGATCTTAGAGAAATTGCCATGCTGATTGAAGATGAAGGGCATACTCCCCTTCCATGGAATAAAGCAGGTGTATTTCCGTTAGGAAATTATGTGGCGGAAAGTCTACGGAATATCTGCAAACAATTGGATGCAGCTATACTTATTTTTCATGAAGATGATCTTGTGTGGTATCAGAATGATTATGCACTGAAACCCAGGGATAATGTAGTTTATGAATATGGTCTATTTGAAGGACATCTGGGTCCTAAAAGAACGATTATCTGCAAAAGAGGCAAGTCAAAGGTTCCCTCTGATTTGCAAGGTATCATCTACTGTGATTTGGATAAGAAATATCGGGCAGAAATTAAACTGTTAGAGTGGCTGCGGTTTTTGAATTTGACGAATAATACGCATCAACAAGTATAATGTTTAACTGAGGAGGTTGCCTTGAGTAAAATTCCAAATTTACAGGCGCTGCGCAATGTTTCGGAATTGAAGTATGTAAACGCAGATAACGTCACCCGATATCGAGCAATTATGCGTTTTCTTTATCAGCAATATCAAAGATTAAATTATTGGCTCAAACCGGAACAAGTTTATCATGGACTAATGACTTGGGATTTGCTTAAAAATTATACTTTGGAGCAATGTCAGATTGATTTGGAGCAATTAGTGGAGTGGCGGAATTTGACGTCCCGTCATGATGGCGGAAGAGCTGTCACTGTTGAGGAATATCTGCGCAAGAAATCCCAGTATTTAATAACGCCATATTCGATTGAGATTGAGCGTTTGTTGGAAAACTTAGAAACGGTTCGCGGCTACGGAGGTTCATTGGAGCCAACCCTCTTTGACACGATTGCGGAAACCTTGTTTACGATCAGAGAAAAATCTGGTGTATATGCAAGCGGAGAAGCGTTGGATATCTGGAATACTTTATATGAATCATTTCAAAAATTACATGAAGCATCAGTGGATTATATAGCCAGCCTTCAAACAGGGATGGCTGAAGAGTTAATGGCCACAGATGCTTTTTTGCTATACAAAGATTCCATAACCCAGTATTTGCAGGATTTTATTCAGGCCTTGCAGCGACGTTCTTACAAAATTGAGGGAAGCCTTAACCGAATAACCATTAGAGTGCGTGACATTTTTCTCAATGCCGTTGTTAGTGATGAATGGCGCATTCCCAAACTGGAGGAGACGGTTAGCAAGGAGCAGTATTATGATGAGCTATTGGATAAATGGGACGGACTATGCAGATGGTTTATTGGCGAGAATGGTTCGGGAAGTGAACTGATGCTGTTAGAACGTGCTAGCAAAGATGCTATCGTTAAAATGGTGCGCAGCGCCCTGCGCATCCAGGAAAGAAAACGTTCAAGCATTAGCAGGAGGAAAGAACTCGATTATTTGGGACAATGGTTTTATCGTATTCAGGAATTGGAAACAGCCCATAAGCTGGCGGCCTATGCCTTTGGCTTGTTTCTGGCCCGTCATTTACAAGGGGAGGATACGCGGGAATCTGATAGTCAGGAGATGTCGATGTGGACGGAAGTGCCTATTTCGCGGACACTGCGCTCACGCAGTCGAAAAAGGAATGAGCGCCAGGATACAGAAGCGATCTTAGATCATACCCCCAAAAAAGAGCAGTTGAGAGAAGCGTTTATGCAGCAGCATAAGCAGGAACTGCAATTCCTGATAAAAATGGTAGCAGCTGAAGAAATTAGTGTATCCGAACTGGGACTAGTAGCCACCGTGACACGATTGCAAATTTTGGATTGGATTGGCCGTTGTAATGCCTCGGCCACCTCGTCTTTCCAAACTCCAGAAGGAATCGAAATACATGTAAGACAACCTTTGAATCAGCAACGTACCACTTTGTTATCTGAGGACGGGAAGCTTGAACTGTTGAATTATAAGTTTATTTTTGCCGTTATTAATGAGACTGCTTGGAATGAGTTGTTGGAATGGCTGGATAGTTAAGCTAGCAATACGGCTCAGGGTTTGGAGGCAAAGCATGGAAAAAATCAAAGTCGGGAAATTGAACAGTGCTAAGAGGCGCCGAACAAATATTATTAGCGAAAAAGAGCTTGCTGAAAGAAAAAGAACCTGCATGAAGGCATTGCTGAATCGTTCGTGGATAGCTAAGGAGAAAGATCCGCAACTATATTACTGGATAAAAGAGCAGTATGTTGACATCCAAGACTGGTTTATGCATTATACCGGCTATTCACTCATTCTCAATAGAAAATTAGCTAAGTTGGACAAGGTGCCAGTGGTTGCTTTTCCTTGGATGGGCTTTCAAGAGTTTCGCGAACCGCTGGATTATGCATTTTTCACGTATGGGCTCTGGTTTTTAGAAAATAAAACGGAAGGCGAGCAGTTCTTGTTGACCGATCTGGTAAAAGAAATTAAAGAATACATGTCTGAACAAGGAATGGGCGTTGACTGGAAAAACTATTTCCAACGCCTTTCTATGGCAAGAGCTTTGAAAAAATTAAAAAATCTAGAGATTATCCAGGCTGTCGACGGTCAGGAAGCGAATTGGGCAACCCATTCCGAAGGCTATGATGTCTTATATGAATGCAGTGCCTATTCTCGTTACATATTGAGAAATTTCCCCAAAGACTTAACCAGTTATAAAAGGTTGGAGGATATGGGAGAAATTGCGCCTGCTGGAAACGACCCCGAGGAAATAAACCGGAGTAGAAGGTATCGTCTATATCGGCGTTTTTTACTTGAACCTATTGTGCTTGATCGTCAGTGGCAGGAAGACTCCTTTTATTTTCACGGCCAAAAAAATTACTTGATTCAACAATTGAAATCAATGTTTGGCTGGGAAGGCAGTAAATACCGTGAAGGGATCTTATTTTTTGAACCGGAGATGACGGCCGATTCTGAAGTGTTTCCTACACTAGCTTCCATTTCAGATCTGACAATGCTTGTCTGTGGGGAAATACGCCATAGTCTTACAAACTCTGAATTGGGAATCAAAGCAGAATTGGATGGTTCTGTGCGGATTACGAAAAGTGAAGTGGAACGCATTTTACTTAAACTAAAGGCCGATTACGGGGACTTTTGGATCAATGAATATCGAAAAATGAAGTCTTCCGCCCCTTTGGCCGACCTTGTCTGTGAGCATCTATTGGAGTGGGGCTTCGGACAATGGGAGGATCATGTGTTTTTTGTCTTAAACGCTGCCGGAGGAAGGTGGCAAGTTCAATATGGATCCGTGGAGCTGGATGATTAGGGGGGATTGTTTTGGAACGATGGCAGATGAAGCGGGTAGGAATCCTTAATTTTTGGTACTACGATGAGGAGGAGTTTCTTTTTGAAGAAGGAAGACTGATTTTACGTGGGACCAATGGTTCGGGGAAATCTGTCACGATGCAAAGTTTTATTCCTCTTGTGTTGGACGGAGATAAAAGGCCGGAGCGGCTCGATCCATTTGGGTCTCGGGACCGTCGGCTGGAATACTATTTGCTTGGGGAAGCGGATCAAGGACATACGGACAGAACCGGTTACCTCTGGCTTGAATTTTATCACCCGCTAAAAAATTCATATAAAACTGTCGGTATCGGACTCAGGGCGCGACGGGGTGTGCCTCAACTCGGATTTTGGGGGTTCTTGCTGGAAGATGGAAGGAGAATCAATCAAGACTTTTACCTGTATGATTATACTTTATGGTTGGAGCAGGGGAAAAAGGTACCCCTTAACCGCAAACTATTAGAGGATAAAATTGCTTCAGGGGGGCAAGTGGTTCAAGAGCAAACGGCTTACCGTGACATGGTCAATAAGTCCTTCTTTGGATTTAGAGAGAATGAGTCATATAGGGATTTACTGAAGCTGCTCTTGGAGTTGAGAAGTCCCAAGCTGTCTAAGGATTTTAAGCCATCCTCCATCTATGAAATCCTGACCAAGGCCTTGCCGCCTTTAATGGAAGAAGAGTTAAATTCGCTATCTGATCTATTGGAAGATATGGATCAAATTGCAGACCACTTGGAAGAACTGCAAATGCACTTAACAGAGCTCGGAAAAATTGAAAAACGCTACGACCGCTACAATCGCTTTTTGCTAAAACAACATTCCGATAATGTACTTCATCAAGGGGAGGAGTATGATCACTATGTAAATCAGGTTGAAGTTTGTGAAAAGGAATTAAAGGAGATTCAAAAGCAACAACAGGACCTTGAGCAGAGGCTGGATGCCTGCAAGCAGCGGCTTAGAACTGTGGAAGCAGAGCTAGATGTGCTAAACCGCAGTGAAGCCATGGAGAAACAACGGGAACTGGAGCTTTTGGAAGATCAGAGGAAGGGGCTTAAAAAGCAGCTTATAAGTACGCAAGGCAGGCTTGACTCAAATCTCAAGAGATTAGAGCGGGTGCAGCAAGATATTGCTGCAGCTGAGGAAAAATTAAGCGTTCTTTCCAAGGAGCAGAGTCAGATCATTGAGGATTTGGAAGATCTCGCCCGAATGACAGAATTTCGTGAACACGATATTTATCATGGACTATGGATGCGCGGCATTCCCCAGGACGGACAATGGGCAAAAAGTTGGCAGAAAGACCTTGACGTTCATAAGCAGAGGTTAGTGTCCGCTCTGCAGACGGCGAGGGGGAAAGAGAAGCCTCAAGATCGGCGGCTGAAGCAGAGATAAGGTGGGGAGAGATTTGTACGGAACGTACATCAGCAGAAGAGGAGCAGACAGAACAAGAAGGCAAGTTAGAAGCTGTTAAGGAAGAAATGAGAGAAAGTTTAGTGCGTTGGCATCAAGGCTTAAAGCAGTTGCCCCTTGATGGGGAACAACTGCGGGATGCGTTGCAGGCGTTAACGCTGGTATCGATAAAAAGCCGCCTTTATGAGCCAGTTCGCCGTCCTGCTTTACTGACTTATGAACAAGAAAAACAACGTTCTATGCAGCAATTGCTGCAACTGGAGCAACAAAAGCAGTCCTTACTGACGGATCGCCAAACCCTTGAGCAAGAGCTCGAAGAATGGAATTTGGCTAGAGAACCCGAGCCAGCACGGACGGAAGGGAGAACGTCTTCACGCCAGCAAAGAAGCCAAGGAACCGGGGCACCACTTTTTTCCGCCTGTGAATTTGAGGCAGCGTTGACCGAGAGTGAGCAGGCCCAATTGGAAGAGACCTTGGAGCAGGCCGGACTGTTGGATGCTTGGATTCTCCCGGGGGGAAGGTAGGGCTGCTGGATCAAGAGCAAGAGGAAGAAATCTGGATTGAGCCGGTATTCCCAGTTCCAGGAGAGACACTGGCAGACATACTATACCCTACACCGCCCTTGGATAGTGGACTGACGGAAGAAGATATTCGCCAAGCTTTAAATTGTTTCGGGTGGTCCTTGACAGAATGTCATTTGGCTTCCGAGGCAAAGCAACCAAGAGCTCATATTATGGGCAACGGAAATTATCAATTGGGACCGTTGGCAGGAAGTAACTGTTCCAAGCCACGTGCGGAGTATATAGGCAAAGAAACCCGACTACGGACGAAGCAATTAGCAATTGCTCAACTCGAAGTTGAAATAGAAAAGTTGGCAAAAGAGATTGAAAAGGTTGAAACAGAGGTTGCTTTACTCAATCGGCAGCGACAAGTTATGCAAGAAGAGCTGGAGGCTTTCCCTGACGATAAGGAGATTCAGGATCAGCTGGATGTTTTACAGAAATTATCTTACCGTTTAAATGAGATCATAAATCAAGAACAAAAAGTAGAAGCGTGGTACAAGCAAAGGGTAGCGTTCTGGAGAGATTTACAGATTAAATTAGCGGAGCAGACAGCAGACTGGTCGAGGTTGAAGAATGAATCACAACTTAATGAGGCCGTCGAATTTTGTACAGATTACAGAAGTCACATATCTGAATTAGGTTCATTATGGATGCGTTATCGAGAGTCAGCACAATACTTGGGGAATCAAAGAAGTCAGCAGTCTGATTTGCAACACACGGTGGAAGAAGATAAGGCAGAGCAGTATGATTTGGAGGAACAGAAGGGAAAGAATGCTGCGCAAATCAGTCAACTTATAAAGCTGATTGCGGAAATGGGAATAGAAGATATTCACCGACAGATTATGGAGGGGAAAGAAGAGAAAGTTTCTTTAAATAAGACGATTGAGGATTTACATGACCAAAAGGGAAAACAAGAAAGAACATTGGGAGGCATCATTTCAGATCGTGATTCGAATCAAAAACAACTGGAAGAAAGTCAAAGCATTCTCGTTAAAGCTACCGAACAGTGGAAAACCGAATTACAATTGGCCTTGGTTTCACAATGGAAGGAAATCTATGGACAGTTGAACGATGAGAAAGCTATTCGCCAATATTGCAAGCAAATTACTAAGGAATACAGTGGACTATTCGCCAATATCAAGAAAGACCGGGTAATGAGTGAACTTTATGATGAATTTAATAAGGCCAAAGTAAACTTGCAAGACTATGTATTAGAAATTGAATACCTGGACTCCGGCAGGGTCATCATTACTTCAAAGAGAGATCGGATGAATCCGTTGCCTCCTTTGCAACTGCTGGACGAGTTGACAGAGTTGGAAAATGAGCAGCGGATATTGCTGACGGCAAGAGACCGGGAATTATATGAGGAAATTATTATAGGAAGTGTCGGTAAAGCCATTCGCAGTCGCATCCACCGGGCCAGGGATTGGGCAGTACAAATGGACGAATTGATGAAACGGCGGGATACTTCCAGCGGCTTAAGACTATCCCTGAAATGGGTTCCGTTGGAGCGCAAGACTGAAGATGAGCTGGATACGGAGACCCTTATTGAATTGCTTATGCGGGATGCCGACCGGATGGATGATGAAGAGATTGAACGGGTGATTTCCCATTTTCGGACAAGAATATTGCGAGCCAAACAAGAGGCCCAGGAGGAGCAGGGAACTTTGCGCAGACATATATACCAATTGCTGGATTATCGCTCCTGGTTTGAATTCAGACTGGAACATCGCAAAGGCGACCAGTCCAATTATACAGAACTGACAGACTCTAAGTTCAACGTTCTGAGCGGCGGGGAAAAAGCGATGGCCATGTATATTCCCTTATTTGCCGCTAGCTATTCCAGATATAGCGATGCCAGTGCAGATGCGCCTAAGATTATTTCCTTAGATGAAGCTTTTGCCGGTGTGGACGATGTCAATATGCGGGATATGTTTCATTTATTAACGGACATGGGCTTTGACTATATCATGACGTCTCAGGTGCTTTGGGGGTGTTACGATACTGTACCCAGCTTGGCCATCTATGAGATTTATAGGCCCAAGGACATCGACGTGGTTACTTTGTTTCATTACCGCTGGAATGGTGAAAGACGAGTGTTGGTTGAGAAATAGGGATGCACTGATGAGAGAGGTTGATTATGGAGCTTGCCTACCGAAAAACAGCAAGACAATATTATGGAGATCCGCTTTTAAGTAATTTGTTAAACGCGGTTTTTAAAAAGTATCAAGGTCAAAGCGGAGTAAGAGGCAACGCTGAGATAAAAGCTAGTTCACCTGCTGAAGCCCAACGATTGCAGAATTATTTTGGCAATCGTGTGCAGCGATTGATCCATCCGGGTGCAGAGCTTCACGTGCCCTTGAAAATCTTTGCCGAGGAATTGCAACAGGGTTACAAGCTGACGATTCCTGATTTGTATGAAGTTCTAAATAATGAACCATTATTGACAAAGGTGGAACAGAAACAACTTAAGGAGGCCGCATGGACTCATCTTTTTGAGCAAGTGAGTCTGGACTTTGAGCGAGAACACGGTTTCACATTAGATAATACAGTATTTTGCCAAGAAACCTTTAATTGGTTTGAAAGGCTTAAAAAAGGATCAGCTTCTGGATACCGTGTTCTAAAGAGCGCCTTACGTAATGGTGAAGATGCCTGCTCAGATCTTTATAAATGCATAAAGGCCTTGTGGCATTTGTTTGTCGGTAGAGAGATTATGTTTAAGGAATTAAGCGTATGTGTGAATAGAGTCAGAATTCCTATGTTTGCAGATCATGTAACCAATGACCCCCATGCGTTTGATTGGAAAATGACTGCTGGAAGATTGTTATGGTACGCCCTGAATGATATTGATAATCAAATGATTAAGACAGGTCGAAAAACAGCAAGTGATATGCTGGTTGTTCCCGAGTATATGCAAAAGAGGCAGATTTATCGGAACTTTGGACTTATGGACGATGATATAAGCTCATTTTCCCATGTTTTTGCTCCGCATTTTACCTCAGGTATTTCACCAAGGACATTAAATTTGAGTGAAATATTGTCTTACGGGAAATTTCCGGTTTATTCAGTACTCTATGCTTTTGAGAATCCATCAGTTTTATCCTATTTAGTGGATGAGATTGTACAATTTCTTGATCTTAATGGCTTATCCTTTGAACAGATTCCGGAAAAATTCCCGGCGCTTTTATGTACATCGGGACAATCCCGTAGTGCTGCGCTAGCTTTCATTACCAGATGCCTTAACTCAAACCCTGATTGCATGGTTTATTATTCCGGTGATCTGGATTTGCCGGGGCTGCAAATGATGTGGGGAATACAGGCCCGCTTCTCGGTTAATTTCCAGGCGGGGAGGATGAATGTTTCGACTTATCGTAAGCTTAGCGATTCGGCTCATCTCCCCTTTTCGGTTCAAGATATAAAGATTCTCAAAAAGAGTCTAGACGATTTGCCAAAGGTCATGGTGGGGCTGGGCGTAAAAGTATACCAGGAGGAATTTGCTAAGGATTTAAAGAAAGATGTGATGGAAGTGATATGTAGGGAGATAGAGAAATAATGTAATCTTTTATGAGCGACATGGTTGTGAATAGCCGGATAGATCTAATCATTTATTTGTCTCCGTCCAATCCTTTAACTCGAAGGATTTAACAGGAGTCACTTCTCCTGATAAGGGGCTGAGTGATCTGGGCAATAGGTTTGCTTCTATAGAAGAGGGGATATATTGGGCTATTAAGAATCAGCGGCTTTACCAGGAACTGATGGATTTGCTGGATTTCCAATTCTCTAAGATCAATTTTGTTGATAAACTGTTAGTGGGTTTTGAGATGAATTTCCGCTGGATTTATATTGTGCTTATAACCTTTGATCAGATCTTGGTGGCTCTGGGAAAACATACGGAACAAAAGAAGAGCGCATTTCGAGAGGGAGTCCTCTACCTGGCTGAAAAAAAGCTGGATGTATTTTTCGTGACCTTGAACAAATCGGAAAAGGACTATTATCCGTCAACCATGTATCAGGATTATTCCATCAACGAAGAGCTGTTTCAATTGGCAGTCGCAAAGACGGACGACGGTGGAATCTCTGACTGGGCAGAGGTATATTAACCAAGTAACTAGTGGTGGGAATATGTTATTTTTTGTGAGGGAGTACAAGAAGGAGGGGGCTTTTGCTCCGTTTACCTGTCTTGGATTTGCGGATTTTCAAAGCCACTATGGTTCAGCACCAATTAGTATTGTCTGGAAGATGAAGGAGCCTTTGCCGGGGTTTGTGCTGAGGAAGACTGCAAAGGTTTAAATTTCTGCTGTTAATACTAAGATCTAGCATGCATTATTTCTAGCTGGTCTTTACCGTTCATGCTGATTCTAATCGTTTTGCTCTTAATATAGTGAATATAAGCCTTTGAAGTGGCCAACTTCTTGATCGCTGTTAATAATGTCAGGTTTCATAGGTTTCTATTGCCTCTTCAATACTCGTATAACAAAGTCAGACTGCATGATGTTACTTAATGCATTACTTTTTAGCTCCAAAATGAGATTTGAGTATATTTCCCGAGTGTTGGAATTATTGGATATTCATGTTAGTTCTTGTTCTAAATTGCTAAAGACATTCGTATTAAAAAAGTCCGCCAGAGAGATTTCTAAACCATCACACAACTTTTTAATGGTTACAATACCAGGGTTCAGGCTCTCATGATTTAGGATGCTTTTTATAGTCGATTGTGGTACGGCGGCACGATAGCTCAAAGCATTGGGCGTTATATTCCGTTCTTTGCATAGTTCAACAATTCTGTTCACTACTGCTTGTCTCGTATCCATGAATACACCTCCTAGTGAGTTATCACTAATAAAAGCATACAGAAGAAGAATAAGTTTTGTTAGTGATATAGCACTAAGACATATTATGTGTCATAATTAGTTATATAACACTAATTGCAGAGAGGTGTATTTTGCGTGCCAGATTATAAGGAAATGTATTTTAAACTTGCCGCCAAAGTAGCTAATGCTGTTGATATTCTTGTTGAAGCGCAGCAGCAAGGAGAATACGATTATTCTGAAGAAGAAAGCCCGGTTATTTTGCTTAATAATTCTAGACCAGAAGAGAAGGGTAGTGATCAAGCATGATGATCATTTGAGGGTGGGCGTGGTTTTGTTGAGGACGATTTAGGAGATTTATAATATGGATCGGGTCCTATTTCATAGTGAGAAACAGATAAGGCCCAGCGTTGAAGAACGATCATATTGATGATTTGATCCAAGAGTTAAAGAGACTGGCTGAGCAAGATGAAGCAGATAAAAAATATAATAACCTGAATTGGAGATAAGTTGATGAGCAATGCCTATTTAAAGACAGCATTCCAAAACTGGATGAGTAAGCAAAAAAAGTCAAATGGCGAGCTATATAAATCAGGAACTATTTCTGCGTATTCTAATGCACTCAAGAATGCCACCATTAAGCTTAAATTGAACGATATTGAACAGACGGATTTGTTTTATTACAGCTCTTCATCCGAATTTGCACAGGTGTACAATAAAATTATTTCGGCTCCTAATTTTGAAGATGTTGACACATCAGCTGGTAATAAAGCCTACTCAAATGGCATGATTTTGTACTCTAAATTCTTGGAAGAGTATGCTGGAACAGCTATAGACGAAGTAAAGGTATCAAAAGCGAGCTTTATTCAGTGGTTCTCACCGCTAATTAATGCTTTAAGAGAATTAGGTGGTTCGGCAACTCCCGAGAAGGCTCGCGATCAAATTGCCCGAGACCTCAATTTGGATAGCGATGTTGTTACTGAAACAAGAGGAAAAACAGGTGGTAAAAAATTTGACAATGAGGTTGCTTGGGCTAGAAATTATTTAGCCTATGAAGAGTTGATTGATAGGTCGATCAGAGGAGTGTGGGCACTTACTCCAAAAGGTATGGAAGTGGAAATGACAGATGAGGTAGCGAGTGAGATCTTTTTCAAATGGGTTAATATTCTTAAGGAGCGTCGTGAAGTAAATCAAGATCCTACTACTATGAAAAATCGATCAGACAAAAAGTTTTATTGGATGTATGCTCCAGGTGAAGGCTCCAATATGTGGAATGAATTCTATGACAAAGGTATTATGGGCATTGGCTGGGATGAATTGGGAGATTTGAAGCAATACCCTACCAAAGAATCCATGAAGGAAAAAATGAAAGTCATTTACGGCGAAGAATACTCCTATAAAAACGCTGGACACGCAACGTGGCAGTTTGTTAATGAAGTGAAAATAGGCGACGTCATTTTCGTCAAGAAAGGCATAAAGAAGATTATCGGCCGCGGCGTTGTAACGTCTGATTATATATTTGATGAATCGAGAGAAGAGTATCGCCATATTCATACCATAAATTGGACAAATAAGGGCGAATGGGATCATGAAGGCCAAATCGTAATGAAAACCCTCACGAATATTACCCCGTATACTGACTACTATAAACGACTTGAGGATATGTTCGCTGAGACAACAGATGATGTACTTATCTCTGACGACGAAGCTATGTCTCCGTTTGAAAATTACACCGCAGAAGACTTTTTGTCAGAGGTATTCATGACCGAGGAGCGTTATAATACCTTAAAAAATCTTCTTATAAAAAAGAAGAATATTATCCTGCAGGGAGCACCGGGCGTTGGCAAAACCTATGCTGCAGAGAGATTAGCCTATTCCATCATGGGTGAAAAGGATACCAGCAGAGTTATGGTTATCCAATTCCACCAAAGCTATAGTTACGAAGATTTTATTATGGGATATCGCCCAACAGAAAGTGGTTTCTCTTTAACTAAGGGCCCGTTCTACGATTTTTGCAAAGAGGCTGAACCGGATGATCGAGAATATTTTTTCATCATCGATGAAATTAACCGAGGAAACCTCAGTAGGATTTTCGGAGAGTTATTAATGTTGATTGAAAATGATAAACGGGGCAAGGAATTACGTCTGCTCTATTCAGACGAACAATTTTCTGTGCCGGAAAATGTTTATATTATTGGCATGATGAATACTGCGGATCGCAGTCTTGCAATGATTGACTATGCGCTTCGTCGTCGCTTTGCCTTTTTTGAAATTGAACCGGCTTTTGGAAGTGTAGTTTTTAAACGTTATCAGGCGACAGTAGCGAATAAAAATTTAGATAGTTTAGTAGGAATTGTTGATGCGATGAATCGTGTCATAGCGAGCGATGCATCACTTGGTAGTGGTTTCTGTGTTGGACATAGCTATTTTTGTACTGTCGATGTTATTAATGAGGCGTGGTTGTCAGATTTAGTGGAATATGAACTTATACCGCTGATCAAAGAATACTGGTTTGACGAGCCATCGAAGGTGGAACACTGGTCTCAAAAATTACGTGGTGCTATTACATGATTAGGATGAAAAATGTTTATTATATGCTGGCTTATGCCTATCAAACACTGAATGAAGAGGGATTCAGCAGTGTTAAATCCGAGGACTTTGAAAACGTCCATGATTTAATGGCGGCGATTCTGATTCGTGGTGTTTCTAATCAAATAAAGCGTGGCTTGCATAGAGACTTTGTCGGGCAGACAGAAACTCTCGGTAATTTACGAGGCAAAATTGACATCACAGGTTCTGTTAAACATCAGACTATGTTGAAACGACGCATGGTCTGTGAGTATGACTTGTTCTCTGAAAACACATTGCTAAACCAAATATTAAAGACCACCATGCATCTGTTAATGCGATGTGGGGACGTAAAACCTGAAAATCGTAAGGCTCTGCGCAAGCTTTTTCTCTTTTTTGAAAATGTCAGTATGCTCGATGCTTTTCATATCAATTGGAGTGCTCTTAACTATCATCGTAACAACTCAACCTATAAATTGTTAATAAATATCTGTTGGCTAGTCATCAAAGGGCTTTTGATGACAACCGAGAACGGCGAATATAAGATGGCTAAGTATTTGGATGATCAGCAAATGCATAGGTTGTATGAGAAATTTGTCCTCGGATATTTCAAACGAGAGTATCCGCAGTATTCTGCCAGAGCAGCTTATATCGACTGGAATGTTGATGATGGTATTCTTGATTTTCTGCCAGTCATGAGATCAGACATTATGCTAACCAATGGTAGTAAGATACTGATCATCGACACTAAATATTATGGGCAAACCATGCAAAGGAATACAAGGTATGACAGTACCACCGTTATCTCGGGCAATCTGTATCAAATATTCACCTATGTTAAAAACAAAGATTGCCATGGGAGCGGAAACGTAAGTGGTGTGCTTTTATATGTCAAGACCGATGAAGACATTACTCCCGATAACGACTACATGATGGGTGGTAATAAGATAAGTGTCAAAACACTTGATCTAGGTGCTGAATGGACTGAAATTAAGACGCAGCTCGAAGGTGTAGCCGCAATGATAGCAATTTGATGCTTTGTTTGGTTTCGTTACGCAGCACATTGTAACTTTTTGTCCTTGAGAAGCGGTTGTCGAAAAACATTTCCAATTATTCTTGCTTTCCTGGGCAAGCTGCTTAGTTTGTTTTGCCACAAGTTAGGCGAAAAGTGGCGGCCAAGCGGCCGCCGTTCTTTTTTGCTTCGCCTAAACTTGCGGCGGGTCGTATAAGTCGTTAGTCGTGGTTCCAACAACCTTAACATCCCGCTTTCCGGTTAGCTCGCCGCTGGTCGTAAGAAATACATTCTTCTCAATGATCGTGTCCATAACGGCCTCGGCCTGAGCCTTATCCAGGTCTTCCCTCGGATTGGGGATGGTGATGGAAAACGTTTTGCCGCCGGCAGTCGTAAAAATTAACTTTACCACCCTATTCGTCGTTACAGCCATAGTACCACCTCTTTTGCTACTAATTTTCCGGAGGGTTACTCATCGAGTAGTTCAAAATTTTTCCTCAGGAGCACGTTCGTTACCGGATGCTGTCCCAGACTGAATAAAGCTGCCGCCACGTCATAAACATCCTGATCGGTGGTATCAGCCTTCAAGTAATTTAGACTTCTCTGCTTGAGTTCCGGGTCGCCGGTGGGCGTGGTCCCGGTCTGGTATTTTACAATCAGCGTTGAATTTAAAGAAGTCGTACTTACCGCCATCGTCTCACATCCTTTCCGATCTATTGACCGGCCGCTTTGAAATCAGCCCGTCCGTTTATTTTATGATCCTGCTTGTCCGGAGGTTACAGTTTGTCACACGCCTAAGCCTGGCCCCATATTCTGTGAATAAAGTAACAGAAAGGGCAGGTAATATTATGAATGATTTGATCACAGAACGTACTCCGCTTGTGATCGCGGCTGAAATAAACACCATCAGACACCAGGCCGGGAAAATCCTCCTTGCCAGCGCCATTGAGATCGGTCGGCGCCTGAAGGAGGCTAAAGACCTGCTTCCCTATGGAGAATGGGGCAAGTGGTTGAAGGAATCGGTCAGTTACTCTCAGCGAACGGCCGATAGGTTAATGCAGCTCTGCGAAGAGTACGGGACGAAACTGCTTGCCTCCTCCGACAGTGACGGCAAGTCAGATTCGTCACCGGTGACGAATCTGACCTACACCCAGGCGCTCATTCTCCTGGGGGTCCCGGAGGATGAGCGGGAGGAGTTTATCGCGGAGCATGATGTTGAGAGCATGACCAGATTGGAATTACAGCAGGCTGTCAAGGACAGAGAGCAGGCCATTCAAGAAAAAAAGGACCTCCAAAAAGACCTGAACTTGAAAAGCAGCGAACTTGCCCAATTGACCACTCAGGCCAAAGGCCTGGAGCAGCAAGTGAAAGACTACAAGTCGAAATACTCCGCCGAGCAGGAAAAAGTCACGTTAAAACAAAGGGAGCTGGAGGCGGCCAAAAAAGAGGTCCCGTCTGCCAGGAAAATTACCGAACTGGAAAAAAAGCTCGAAGACGTGGAAACCAAAGCCTCCCGCATGACGGTCGACGCACAATTCACCATTCACCGCGATAACATGATCAATGCCTACGATGAACTGCTGAAAATGCTCACCGTATTAGACAGAACGGATTCGGAGATGAAGGAAAACTACAGGGAAACGGCGAGTAAGATTGTTGAAAACATGGCGAAGACGCTGAAAGTATGGCCCCCTGTTATCAAGACAAATTTATCGATTAATACGACCCATTCCGAGAGGAGTTAAGTCCAGCGGCCACTTGGCAGTAAACCTCCCTAGAGAAGAGAAGCGTTCCTTGATAAGAGTATTATATGGATAGAGAAGCCCTCAAACAGGATGCTCAAGAGGGAAGAGATATGGAACAAATCAAAAAACACCTGAATTATGCCAGCAAGCAGTTACCGGTGTGGAACTGCAGCAGATTCTCGGGGAGCCGCGCAAGGAGCTCTCCTTTTCCGTGTGGGGCAGGGAGAAGTAATCGCTTGAAGGAGAAGCTGCCTGGGTATTGAATATAGTTATTAAAGATTTACCATAATTAATGGCCTTGACCGAAGGCGATTACACAGCGTTCCGAGTGAAAAAACAAAGGAGTTGTTTGGAAATTGTTGACGTTACTGGCAACCTTAAACGTAAAACCTGGCAAAGAGGCCTTCAAAGCCCATGGAAGTTCAGCTTATTTTCAGGAAGCAGCCAAAAAGTTTGAAGACTTACTAGAGGGTAAGATCCAGGTTAAATTTCTTGAAGAAGTTTAATAGGCAGCAGCGAACGATTGATGCCAAATATAAAAGTAATAAGTAAGAGGAGGCTTTCGCGTGTTGATGCGAAAGCCTCCATTATTTTGTTTATCTCAAATAACTGTATCACAATTTTCCCGTTTGTATTTTCATTTATTTCTGGAATATGTCCATTCGAGAGGGCTTCCTGTAAAGTATTAATCTACATTAATCTACCCTACGTGCTCATGGCAACAATTTGTGGTGCAAGCAGGAAGCCTTAATCAGTCTATAACATCGGGCTCAAACGTACCAAGACATTTCGACCTTATGCCGTAATAGAAGTATGCCATTTATGCCCCCGTTTTCATCCATTTGATGGTGTGGAACAAGGGGCCACATGGGGGGCTATAATTGGAAGTTGAGCACGCCATAAAGACGTTGGAGTTACCAGCGATAATAGCGAACCAAAGATAGTTCGCTATTATGCTTTTACAACCCACACCTCGCGGTACTGTATACCATTTTTAAGGGCTTCACCCTTTGTCTGTACACAAACATCCATTGTACGAGGGCCTTTTATCTTAGAACCAGTATCGTCTGCTATCACGTAACCATATCCCTCAATATAGAACTTAGTCCCTAGCTTCCAATAACGTGGGTCGACAGCTACTGTAATTCCTGGCTTTACTCTGGCTCCAGTAGCAGTAATAAAAGGACTGTTGTCCGTCTCATCAGCGCTAGGGCTGTAAAAGGTTAATCTGAATTCACCAATAAGTTCTTTTTGTGGAGTGTAACCTCTCGATACTTGTTGGGAATATACCATTTGAGCATTGCGTTCGGCCGCCAATTTATTAAGGTCTATCTGGTTAGCTGTAGTCGAATCGGTATTAACGTTTTTTGCATTTTGTTGAGTGGAATATGCTGTAGCAGGTGTAATCGGTTGATGCATTTCACCATTTAGTACACTCCTTGCTCCCGTAGTAGTCATTAGGCTAGTTATTAGTAGTATTGTTAACATAATTCGCGTTAATTTCATAATGTCATTACCTCCAAACTTGAAGCACCTTTCATTTACCGAAAATACAATGCTCTAAGATGGAAGGATACATCACGAGAACAGACAACCCTTTGTGGTATTGTAAGTTGTCATTCGTATTTAGTCAATGGAAGAATTTTCTACAAAAATACTTGGTTGGATGGAATTATATACTTAGTACAGTCAAGTTAAGGTTGACAACAAGTAAAATACTAAGGTATTTTACAACGACAGAAATTTTGGGGCGAGCCATGATCAGAATAGCCAAGGAAGGCGCTCACAACTCTATCATCGAAAGTAAGGACATTTTCTATATTTTGCAGTAAAGGATTTAACTGGGGTTATTTATATGCTGTAAACTTATCTGGAAAGCGTAAATTTGCAATCGTCCCTAGGATTTTGAACTTCCGCTAATCCATAAACCCTGGTGTATTTTCCTAAAAATATTGAAGTGGCAAAAAGTAGGGGTGGATGCAACTGCAAGTGATGTTGAGGCAAAATTCAAGAGAAGAGCAGAAATATTCCCCATTGATTGTCAAAAAGCATTTGATATGGGAGTAAGATTTGCAACTGAGGTCATTTAATTAGCAAAGAAGAATTAGAAGTAGGGTTGGTATCCTTAATAGCACCAGCATTCTTATTAGCATGCTGGTGCTATTGTCATAAAGTTCTTTATAGGACCTTCGTGTAAGAAGACGAATATGGTTTAGGACCAATGAACGAAAGTAGGATAATTCGTATTAAAGCCATAAAGCAAACTATTTACGGGCAGGGGGTATAGGGGGTATAATTCTATCGAAGTCTATGCGTTTTAATGGCCAAGCCATTTCCAAAAAGATACGCTATCCACTAAGTTTAGAAACTCTAATATGTGAGGAGGGGTAAGATTGACAGACCAGATTAAGAATCAGAATGGGAACACCACAACATCGGGTTGTTGAGAATCTAATTCTAGTGCTGGTCAGCACACTGAATCTAAGACTGAGAACTGCCAAATCTGCGGAGGCCAATTAGAATACTTCAATTCGGGACGGGAACTAACTTGCGTTCAATGTGGCAAAAAAGAGATTGGCAATATCTCCTGCCCAAATGGACACTATGTATGCGATGAATGTCATGGAAAAGATCTTTTTAAGACTGTAAAAGAATACGTTTTAGCCAATAAATCAGATAATCCCTTCGAAATTGCCGAGTATCTTATGAACCAAGATAACATTCCCATGCTTGGTTGTGAAAATGCCTGGATAGCATCAGGAGCTTTGATGACAGCACTCAGGAATGAAGGAACAGTTAAGGCTACGGATGAACAGATTGTTGAAGCAATGAATCGCACTAAAAGACAAGCTATCGGAGGATATTGCGGACTTACAGGGGTATGTGGAATTTCTCCCGCGATTGGGTCATGTTTTAGTGTCGTTTTAGATGCATCTTGCCCTAAAGACCAAGAAACAGCGACAACAATGAAGGTCGTAGGCAAAATAGTTAACGCTATCGCTGACCAAACAGGTCCGTGCTGTTGCAAAAACTTTGTAAGGACTGCACTAAATGAGGCTGTTTTATTAGTTAAGGAATATCTGAATGTTTCTTTATCAACACCTGATGAACCAATTATTTGCACCCATAGTTCACGCCACCCTCATCGATGTAGAGAGTCTAAATGTTTCTATTTCAAAATGAATACGACACCGAGCTTTGCATCCGCCTCTTGCACCAAAGGCAGAAGAAATTAAACGAGTAATCAAAGAATACGAGAAGGCATTATTACTGACGGGTCTTAACGGCCCGGAGCTGCATCTATAGGGAGTATTACCGACATGTGTCGGTAATACATCGTTGTACTAAACCGCTGCGCGGTGGCTATTTTCTTGCTGAGATTTAACTAGATTCAGGATATTATCAATACTGAGGCTAAAATCCTTTACTTTGAATGGGCAAATTCGTGCACATTATCTGTTTGAAAATATATAAATCAAGTAGAAAAGATAGAATTCCCATAGACACATATTATCGCTTGGCATACGGTTCAGTACAACATTCGATTCATGATGTTCCTATTACTTTACTGAATCATTTTCTGCTTTAAGTCACTGATCTTATTTGTGGCTTTTTTTGCGTCTATGAACATCATAAATCGCTAAAGGTTACGTCAAGTCGATAGCCCCCTGTCTTTAATTAAGCAGGGGAGCTATCCACTTGATATTGCCCGGGCGTAAACTGCCAACACAGTCTTTTTGTTGAATCGGTATTTGAAAACTCGTTGCCCAAATACCATCGGAATTGAGACAGACATTTATTTATCAACGAACATATTGATGAAACATTTTTCCCTTTAATACCCACGTTTAAGTTCGCTTATTTTATCAAAAAATTAACACATAAAATAGTTTGGAGGAGGAATTGACTTGGCAAAAATTAAAGATAGAAACACTCTAGCAATTGTATCAGGGCTCATTGGTTTAGCGGGACTAATGTTGGTTGATATACCCTCTGGTATGGCAGGTATCTCAAAGAGGTCATATAGGGAGGCTTCAGCAGGAATTTTTGTTTCAAAAAGTGAATCGAAGAGTTGGAGGGGACAGTTACTTGGAGTAATAATGAATTCTGCTGTGAGTATTTTAGGAGCCAAATATATAATCAGTGAAATGTCGAAAAATGGTCGGGATAAACTTATATCAAAAGGAATATTTGCTGGAATTTCCATTGGTGCAATAGCTACAGTCATTCCAAATGTTGTCCCTAAGAATAGCGTTAAGCCCAAAGATGCAGCTAGCAACCTTTCTTACGTTTTCAGCAACATCGTTTATGGGTTGCTTACTACTTTCTCAGCAGCTAAATTAGGGCATGATTCACTTTTTGACACCCCACCTCAAAACGATTACTTGAAGCCGACTGAGCAAACAAGTGAGCAAATGAAATTATCCTCTGTCTCACGAAATACGGTTCAACCTATCTACTCAGATGTAAATTTCAATGCAAGAAATACGGTGCCAAAGAACCCGTCCTGACATCTGTGAATTCTTAGATGGTACTATTGTTTTAGGCTTGGGTCCGATAAGAGAAGTTGCACTATACCGCCGCGCGGTGGCTTTTTGAGGCCCTATTACTAAGTTCCATGATATCATCTTTTCAGTTTAAATCTATTAAATTGAAAGGATGATTTTTATGTCTCAGAATTCCCAAGCTCTTTCCTCTCATCTTCAAAAGATGATCCTCGAAATGAAACTTCGAGGCTATGCTCAACATACCCAGAATCAATATCTCGGCCATGTAAGGCTTCTTGAAAAGCACACCAATAAGCCTGCCCACCAAATCACTCCCGACGAGCTTAAACAATATCTTCATGCCCGTATTAAATCCGGAATTGGCTACAGTAGTATTACTATCTCTTGCAGCGCGTTTCAACTATTTTTCAATAAGGTACTCGGCTACAATTGGCCTGACGACGTTATTATCCGTCCCAAACGACCTAAATCCCTCCCGCATGTTCTTTCTAAAGATGAGATTTTGTCCATCACGGATCAGGTGCATAATCTTAAGCACAAAACGATTCTACTGACGACGTATTCTTCGGGCCTACGAATTAGCGAAACGCTTAATCTACGTATTTCTGATATTGATTCATCGGCTATGGTAATCCGAGTTAATCAGGGTAAGGGTAACAAGGATCGTTTAACGATTCTATCTCATGAAAACCTCAAAATGCTCAGACTTTACTGGAAACGTTACAGACCCACCGACCTGCTTTTCCCGGGTCCTATTGAAGGTCAACCCATGTCCACAAAAACTCCTCAAAAGGTTTTTCTGGATGCTAGGAAAAAGGCCGGTATTACAAAGCATGTAACGATTCATACGCTTCGGCACTCATTTGCAACCCATCTTCTGGAAGATAATACTGACCTTCGCACGATTCAAGTCCTTATGGGGCATAGCAATATTGCAACGACCTCAATCTACCTCCACCTATCAACGAAACATATTTCCTCGGTAAAAAGTCCTCTTGATGGGCGTGGTTCGCTTGACTGAACTTCAGGATATTTTTAAACAGGTTAAGCTCAAATCACTTTCGCCTGATCAGGCAAAAGCTTTTCATATGATTCGGCTTTGTAGAACCTCAGCATTGGGTTCCCATGCCCAGGTTTGTACGGAATGTGGAACGATGGATGTTTCTTTCAATTCCTGCCGTAACAGAAATTGTCCAAAATGCCAACATTCCGCCCAGCAAGAATGGGTTGAAGCTCAAATGTCAAAACTCTTACCGGTTGGTTACTTCCACACCGTTTTTACGATCCCTCAAGAACTTAATACCCTTGTTTTACAAAATCAAAAGCTTCTTTATTCCATCCTCATTCAATCAGCGGGACATACGTTAATGGAACTGGCTAAAGACCCTAAATTTCTCGGTGCGACGATTGGAGCCACCACAGTTCTCCATACGTGGGGACAGAATCTCTCGTTTCATCCTCATGTGCACTGTATCGTCCCTGGAGGAGGACTTTCCAAGGATGGACTTCGCTTCGTCCGTTCTCGTAAAAAGTTCTTTATTCCGGTTAAAGTTATTTCGAAAAAGTTCAGAGGTAAGTTCCTTGACCTTCTAAAACAGGCCTATGACATAGGGGAACTAGTTTTCTTTAACGAGGCTGCTAAACTTACGTTAAGAAGCAATTTCCTTTCTTTAGTCGACTCTTTATATAACAAGAATTGGGTTGTCTTTTGTAAGAAACCGTTTAAATCTCCGAGTCATGTTGTTCGTTATCTTGGACGCTATACTCACAGAGTCGCGATTAGTAACTCTAGAATTCTTGCGTTTGACGGTCAATCGGTCAGTTTTGCTTGGAGGGATTATAAAGATAGTAATAAGTCCAAAGTCATGACTCTGGATGCTTCCGAGTTTTCCAGACGGTTTCTTCTTCATGTTCTTCCAAATCGCTTTGTTAAGATCAGACATTATGGTCTACTTTGCAGCCGAAATATTAAGTCGAAACTTTTTAAATGCATGAAGCTTACCGGAAACAAATCCTTGCCTCTATCTATTATAATGCAGAAAGATACTAAAACTTGCCGTTCCTGTGGAAGCGCTCATGTTATTACAATCCTTGTTCCTACGGCCTCAAGTCCATGATCTCTGTGAAACTGAATAGTTTCAAAAAACTACCCGTCTTGGGGAGAGGCCACTGAAAAAGTTCTTAGATACAGAAAAGGTACAGCTACTCAAGAAAAGTGAGAAGCCGTACCTTTTTTCTTGTATAATTTAAGTATCAAAAGGACGTAGGTGAGCTAAATGATTCAACGGCAAGAAACGCTGGTCTTAAGTCCATATCTCGAACTCTATAACTTGGTTGTTCCCAAGAATAATATGCTGAGGCAAATCAATGAGCTCGTTGACTTTTCCTTTGTGTATGAGGAGCTAAAAGAGAATTACTGCCTGTACAACGGGAGAAATGCAATTGACCCGATTCGAATGTTTAAGTACTTGCTGCTCAAAACAATCTTTCAATTGTCTGATGAGGACATCGTCGAGAGGTCCAAATACGATATGTCGTTCAAATACTTTCTGGGTATGGCTCCGGAAGATCCTGTGGTGGATTCCAGCTCATTAACCAAGTTCCGAAAGCTGCGACTAAAGAACTTGAACCTGCTCGACCTGTTGATTCAGAAGACGGTGGAAATCGCACTCGAAAAGGGAATTATCCAAAGCCAAGCGATCATCGTCGATTCGACCCATACAAAAGCTCGTTACAATCAGCGGTCTCCGCGAGAAATTCTACAGGATCGTTCTCGGAAACTGAGAAAGGCCGTTTACAAGGCCGATGAATCCCTGAAAGACCAGCTCCCGACTAAAAATACGAACGATGTACTGGAGGACGAAATCGCATACTGCCAGGGACTGATCGGAGTAATTGAAGCTAAAGGTGGCATTTGTGCGTTGCCTAAGATAAAAGAACCGCTAAATTTGCTCAAAGAAACGATCACAGATGATCTTGAGCACTTGCGGATCTCTGAAGATCAGGATGCCATGGTGGGGCATAAGAGTGCGAATTCCTCGTTCTTTGGCTATAAAACCCATATAGCTATGACGGAAGAACGAATGATTACAGCCGCTGTCGTCACAACTGGGGAAAAGAATGATGGCAAGTCTAAAGAACGCTACAAGATTGAAGCGAGAAACAGCGAGCTCAAACACAGGCACGGGTATGACGTAGCGTCATCTTCGGGTCTTGTTGGCATGGAACTCCAAGGCGCGATAGCGATCTTTACTGTAAACTTAAAAAGAATACTGAAGCTGATGAAGTAAGAAAGCACCAGTGAAGCTATGGTTAGAACGCAAAAGGACGACCTGTATTCTTATAACTGAGAATTTAGGTCGTCTTTTCTGTCACTATGCTTAGTTACTCCGTTGAAAACACAAGTTCTTCAGTGGCCTCCTTGGGGAGGGGTAAGTTTACCCATTTTTAGGATTTGGGGTTTAATAATTTCTATTGTTAAGGAAAAATCTCCTTTGAAACATCGTTACCCAGGAATTTATATCCAATATAGAAGAGATTGAATTCCCATAGACCAACTGTCGCTCGGCAGACGATTCAGTACAACGTGAGATTCATGAGGTTCAGTATTCAGCGTTATATTATTACGTTCCTTTAAGCTATTGATTTAATCAATGGCTTTTCTCTATCTTACGAACCCCACAAATCTCTAAACATTAGGCGACAGACCATGCGGGAGACAGGCATTCTTTCCTGGATATGGAAGGGATTGTTGGTGAAGTAGGGAGGTATGGACACAATTTTCATTCATCAGTGGTGCCGCTTCGCGGCATGTAAGTCTGACTGTATTAAGAAACGATCGGCTCAACTGGGCCGTTTCGTTTCTTTATCTATCATCTATATATCATCGCTTCAATAGCGCAAGTTTTAGAGGAACGACTTAGGGCTACTCATCCTTATGACTTTCTTTGGAATCCCCTTCATGATCCGAACCCTTTTGGCTCTTTTCCGAGTGGCGAACCGTGCTGGAAGTACCGGACACCTCTGTTCTTCGATTTGCAGTGCTTTGGGGAGCTACTTGTGCTTGGGGAGCAGGACTCTGGGCAACGGCAGGGGTTGATGGTTGGGCAGTCTGATTAACAGCATGTTCGTTTTGATCATTATCATCTTGATCTTGTTCGTCTTGATCTTGATCCTCTACATAAAGTTCTACGGATTTATTGAGGGACTTCTTAAGTTCTTTTAAAGCAATTTTGGCTTGTTTTTCTAAAGCCTTTGTATCTGGTGCAGTTGCAGGGGCTGTGGTTGTTTCTGTGGTAGGAGGAGTTGTGGTGGAGGTAGAGGTGGATGTTGCTGATGTAGAGGTTGTGGATGCGGCTGGTACCGCTCCTTCTTCATGAAGCTTCGTTACTGCTTTCTCCATAGAGCGTACAATATTCAGCGCCAATCTTTGGGCTGCTTGGGGGAAGCTTGTCTAATAAACCGGCTAACACCCTGATATTGTTGGTATTAACGTTTGACAGGGCTATGGCAAGAGTTTTAGCCGCATCAGAGTTTGGATCTTTAATCTGATTGACAAAATCCTGAGCCTGGGAGATTTTATTTGAGTATTCGGTAAAGCAGTTTTCTGCACCATTTTGATCTCCTTTTTGAAGGAGTTTATTCGCTTCCTCCAGCTTTGCCAGGGCTTGATTCTCATTAATTAAAGCCTTTTTGGCCGGGCCAAAGGGAAGTAAGAGCTGGATTTTTCCGATTAATTCGGTGAACCAGTTTTCCGCTGCGACGGGATTGCCATTTGCATCAACAACCGTAGTCGTTGTACCGGTAGTTCCATTTATAGCAGAGCCGGTGCTTGTCGTCGTTGTGCTTGTGGCAGAAGTTGATGTGGCAGAAGCCGCATCAGCAAGAGCCAGAGTACTTCCGAGCGGAAGTGTTAATAAAGCCAAGGTAACAGTAGCCGCCATTCTTTTTTCATTGTTTGAGCCTTTTTCATACCTTTTCAATCCCCTTTTTGTAAAACCTTTGTTGTACGTACACACTATATCTTACGTACCCCCAGGTTGTTTTAAGGGTGGGTGCAGGCATTTAATAAATCTAGAAAGCTGTCTTTCGCTTATTGAGAAAATACCCAGTTCTCCAGAATAGTATTACTTTGATATAAATTTAATAGAAAAACAATAAAGAAAATGAGGTAAGCAGAACAATATTTCAGACAAACAATAACCCAGTGACTATGCCAACGATTCGGGCTATTATTTCCCGGAAACTGTTGGTTTTTTTATGCTTTTATAAGTTGTTCTTGTATAATCTCCGGCTTGTAACATTTGTTCACACTTTCGCAAAACACTTTCATAGTTTGGTAAATGCCATTTAATATGCCTCCGGTATAATTGGCTCGAAAGGAGGCGAATTGTCCTTATCTTTTTAACGCCTAGCTAGTACAGGAAGTATTTTCCTGGCTACAAAAGGTTGACATATTCTTTGCTGCCAACTTATAATACCGACAACGGTTGTCAGCCATTCCAACTAAATAGCTAAAGACGCGCTGAGTTCCGCACTTAGTGGAAACGGGGGACCCATATTTCTGGGGTGAATCCGGCTTAGGCCGGTAGGGCTATCTCTTAGCCCGAATCCATCAGCTAACTTCGTAAGCGCTTTCAAGAGAAAAACTTCTGAAAAAGGGTCCTGCGTTTAGTTTTTTAACGCGGGACCCTTTTACGCATTTTGAAAGGAGGAAAACTAATGCGTAGCGCGTTGACTCAGGGAACTTCAAGTGTTGTGCTAGATAAGCGAAATGAGCGCTTGGTCGTAAATGGATACCAAGCAGGGATCGAAGCACGGAAATTAGCGGAGAGCCTGATTGCAGTCGCCCGGCACAATGGATTGAGCAAGATATGGATATGGGCCTTGCCCGCAGATGTTCCCGATTTAGGCTATCAGTTTCGGGGCCGTCTTATTAAGAACTGCCATATTGCCGGTTCCTTTCAGGATATGAATCTTTGGATGAAATAACGGTATAAGTTAAATCTTTAAGGGAATATCTCGTAAAGCTAAATAAAAACGAATATACGCAGGAGCGAGACGGGTATTTTGTGGAGCCGGATTTGGAAAATTGAGACATTATGGAGGTCCTAAGGAGGCAGTTAATTGAAAGAAATTAAATTTCGAGTTTGGGATAAGGTTAGGCAAAAAATGTTTAAGCCTCAAGCCATTTCATTTGATACACAGACTTTAGCTCCTTTCGCTGTAAGTGTGCCCGGTTGTTCGTGGGAACCGGCTGAAAAATTTGACTTGCTGCAGTGGACGGGTTTGTCTGATGCCAAGGGTAGTAATGTCTATGAAGGTGATATTATTAACATTTCATCGGTTATATACCAAGTGATTTGGAATAAATCCATAGCAGGTTTCGAACTGGTGGAAGCAGGAAGCTCTTTAAAGCGAAACATTATTGATGTTGGGATTGGCGAGATAGTTGGAAATCCATATCAAAATGTACCTTCGATAATAACTCCAGGATTGTAAAAATAAAGGCTACCGCCGAGGGAGGAAAAAATGACCTATTGTGGTAAGGTACTGCTGGTTGATGATGACCAAAACGTATTGGAACTGGTTAAATTATATGGTGAAAGGGAAGGTTTTAAAGTTATTGGTGTGAGCAACGGCGACTTGGTTCTCGCCGTATTCGACCGGGAAAATCCTGATGTGGTAATCCTGGATATCATGCTTCCGGGTCAGGACGGGCTTACGCTCTGCCGTAATTTAAGGGCGGTACGGATGGTTCCTATCATCATGCTCACAGCCAAGGGGGAGGAAGCAGACCGTGTTTTGGGACTGGAAATGGGAGCCGATGATTATGTTGCCAAACCTTTCAGTCCCAGGGAATTGGTAGCCAGAATAAAAGCTGTCTTGCGCCGTACCCAACCGATAGAGACAGCAACGTATTGGAAATTGAAATATCCGGGGCTGGAAATCCTGGCGGATACCAGGACAGTTTTGATTGATGGTGAAAAAGTGGAAGTCACTCCCAAAGAATTCGATTTGATCTATTACCTTGCCCTGAATCCGCGCCGGATTTTCAGCCGGGAGGAACTGCTTGCTGCTGTTTGGGGATATGATTTCTTCGGTGATCAGCGGACGATTGATGTCCACATCCGCAGGTTAAGGACCAAACTGGCATCTTTGCCGTTTGAATACTTAACAACCGTTTGGGGTGTGGGATACCAGTTTACACCTCCTGCCAAAGGGGGAGAGACCACATTGTGAATATTTATCTGGAGAAGGGCAGGGAAAAACTTCAATTGGTAATCCGAGCCCTGCATCGATTTTGGCTTAGTATTAAACGTTTACTTCAGGAACAATTCAACAAAAATCTTTACACCAGGATATTGTTTACTAATGTCACGGCTTTTGTCATAGCTTTTATTGTCGTGATGATATTTTCCAGCTTTGTGGTTAAGCAGGTAACCTACGATCAGATTCAACAGGAACTGTTACGGGAAGCTAAACGGGTAAACTTTGCTTTGCTCCAGCAAACGGACAGCGCGTGGAGTGTTCCGCCTGATCAGCGATCAAACAGTCAGGTTCAGGCTCAGCAGGACTTCTTGAAATATCTGGCCGGTATCTTTGATGCTAAAATTACGATTTTTGATATGACAGGAAAGATTACGGCTACATCGGCTGAGCAGGAAATGGTGCCTGGCAGCCAAATAGATAACAAATACATTCAAATACTTCAAAAAGGTTCAATATCGACGACCCAATCTGTGGATCAGGATACCGGACAGCCGATCTTTGTTGCCGCCGTGCCCATGGGGAACAATAAGGGTATTATAACTAACGGTATCTTGTTGGAAACGAAATCATCCAATCTCGACCTTGCTTTAAGCAAAATGCGTTTTTACATGCTTTTCGGGGGCATGGTCATTCTGCTGTTTATTATTATCATTTCTGTTTATCTGGCTATGTACATTTCCAGGCCGATTTCCCGTTTAACGGCCAATGTTGCTGAGATTAGCAGAGGGAGTTATGTTTTGAGCGATAGGGACCAGCCATTGGATGAGATCAATGTTCTCAGCGGCCAGCTTAATAAATTGGCGGAAAGACTACAGAAGATCCAGACCGAGAGCAGTAAGATGGAAGAGGAACGAACCCGCTTATTTGCTGAGATATCGCATGAGTTACGGACCCCTCTGACGGCTGTCCAGGGCTTTGTTGAGGCCATCCGCGACGGCATTGTGCAAGACGAGGCTATCCAGAGGAGGTATTTAGACACGATTCACACGCAAACGGTTCATATCTGCAGGCTGGTGGATGATATTTTGGAATTGAGCCGTCTGGAAAGCGGCAATGTCACGGTGGAAAGACTACCAGTTGATTTGAATGCTCTGGCACAGGGAGTGGCTACGTCCATGGAGCCAGTGGCCAATCGCACAAACACATCGATTCTAATGCGCAGGAAAAGCGAAAAGGCCATTGTACTTGGGGATGCTGACCGGATGGAACAGGTGATCAGAAATCTGCTGAAGAATGCAATCAGGGTTACAGAGAACGGTGCAATCAGGATTGGTGTGGAAAACCGACGAGGTAAAGTTCTACTTAGTATTGAGGATAATGGGATTGGCATAGCGCCCGAGGATCTACCGCACATTTGGGAACGTTTTTACCGGATCAAGAACCAACGTGATAAGCACATCCAGGAAAAGGGAGTGGCCTGGGGCTGGTGATTGTGAAAAAGATGGTACAGTTACAAGGCGGCAACATTGATGTGGTCAGCCAGTTGGGGAAGGGGACAACTTTTCACATCAGTTTCCCAGCTTTTGAGCAGAAATGACTTGTTACATTTCATAGTTTATTGGTGAACTGATCAATATGGCATATGGCGAGAAGGAAATTCTTTAGTGGTATCCTTCCCGCTATTTTTGTTGTGTAGCACCATCTGGCCCGCAGAGATCACTACGATCTCCGCCTGGAATGGGACGGAGCTCTATTGAGCTGGGCAGTGCTCAAAGGCCCTTCTTATGATATTCGTGACAAGAGGCTTGCCGTACGGGTGGAGGAGCATCCTTAGGAATACAGAAACTTTGAGGGGACGATTCCCAAAGGGGAATATGGCGGCGGTGTGGTCATGCTCTGGGATGAAGGCCGCTGGGAACCCTATGGGGATTGTGGAGGAACTTGGCAAAGATGTAGCCAACCTAAAGAAGGGTGACCGGGTAATTGTCTCTTTCCCCGTAGCTTGCGGACACTCCAGAAGTTAGAATAGGTAAATAGAAACTTTCTGGACATAAAAGGTTAATTTTAGGAGAAATGTTTTAAGCTCCTATAGTTTTATATTGACATATATAGATGATCTATATAACATAAAGTTATGTAGATCATCTATATATGGAGGTACAAATATGACAATCGATAAAAGCCTTTTAACCGGAAGCGCCACTATACTTATCTTAAAGCTACTTGACGAAAAAAATATGTACGGCTATCAGATGATTGAAGAACTCAGAAAAAAATCAAACAATATTTTTGAGTTAAAAGCAGGAACATTATATCCATTGCTCCACACCTTAGAGCAAAAGGGTATGCTCACTTCTTACGAAGAGACCGTTGATAATGCGAGGGTGCGAAAGTACTACAGTATAACAAATAAGGGTTGCGAGCATTTGAACGAAAAAAAGAAGAATGGGAAACATTTACCGCTGCTGTACATGCTGTTTTGGGAGGTGCAGGATTTGCGATCTAGCAAAGTCACTGAGTATTTGGAAGTTACGGGCAGGGGGTATAGGGGGTATAATTCTATCGAAGTCTATGCGTTTTAATGGCCAAGCCATTTCCAAAAAGATACGCTATCCACTAAGTTTAGAAACTCTAATATGTGAGGAGGGGTAAGATTGACAGACCAGATTAAGAATCAGAATGGGAACACCACAACATCGGGTTGTTGAGAATCTAATTCTAGTGCTGGTCAGCACACTGAATCTAAGACTGAGAACTGCCAAATCTGCGGAGGCCAATTAGAATACTTCAATTCGGGACGGGAACTAACTTGCGTTCAATGTGGCAAAAAAGAGATTGGCAATATCTCCTGCCCAAATGGACACTATGTATGCGATGAATGTCATGGAAAAGATCTTTTTAAGACTGTAAAAGAATACGTTTTAGCCAATAAATCAGATAATCCCTTCGAAATTGCCGAGTATCTTATGAACCAAGATAACATTCCCATGCTTGGTTGTGAAAATGCCTGGATAGCATCAGGAGCTTTGATGACAGCACTCAGGAATGAAGGAACAGTTAAGGCTACGGATGAACAGATTGTTGAAGCAATGAATCGCACTAAAAGACAAGCTATCGGAGGATATTGCGGACTTACAGGGGTATGTGGAATTTCTCCCGCGATTGGGTCATGTTTTAGTGTCGTTTTAGATGCATCTTGCCCTAAAGACCAAGAAACAGCGACAACAATGAAGGTCGTAGGCAAAATAGTTAACGCTATCGCTGACCAAACAGGTCCGTGTTGTTGCAAAAACTTTGTAAGGACTGCACTAAATGAGGCTGTTTTATTAGTTAAGGAATATCTGAATGTTTCTTTATCAACACCTGATGAACCAATTATTTGCACCCATAGTTCACGCCACCCTCATCGATGTAGATAGTCTAAATGTTCCTATTTCAAAATGAATACGACACCTCAGAATCTTAAGCTGGATATGGCTGAGAAAAATATCACTAACAAGCCTAAGTAAAATTGATAACCTTGTTCAAAAGGCTCTAAATGGGAATTGAAGCATGTGGAATAGACGTTTTCAAAACTGCCAGAGACAATGGGTTCCACATTAATACCAAGAAAGAAACCTATGGTAAATGGAATTACTTTGCGCTTTGTATTGCTCGAATAGAACTGACGGGGCAATTTTTTTATGCATTCAATTCAAATATGCAGGGGGAGATTTACCCAAGCTCATAAATCGTTTGGATTTTTCCGAACCGCAGTTAGAACATTTAGATACGTCAATTCCAGTAATCCTCAGGATAAGTTCAAGTGTGGAGGCTTTTTCTTTGATTATAAAAGAGGTATGGGTAAGCCGTTTGCAAAGTTTCAGTTGGGTCGTCTTGTTACGGTTGCCAAGCAAACCGTAATGTTTAATTTTCATAAATCCATTTGGAAGGATATGAATAAGAAATCTACGGATAAACTCATCGGAAGAGAGCGTCATCACCTTCTGGTTACTGCCATCTTTGTAGTCCCGCCATTTGAAGGTTACCGTATCATTCTTAAGACTAACAATACGTTTATTGGAAATAGCTACTCGGTGTGTATATCGTCCTAGGTATTCAACAACACAAGCAGCATTTTTAAACGGCGGTTTACAGTAAACAACCCATTCTTTGTTATACATAGAGGATAGTAGCTTTTCAAAGTTTGTATTGTCGGAAAAATAGGTTTGGCTATTTCAATCCAACGTTCTTTGGCAAGAGTTTGGCATTTGGGGCAATGCCTATTACGGCAAGAATTGTAGGAAATCCGAATATGCCCGCAACTGCACAAACCTCCTTATGTCCGCCTAGCTGTGAGGTTCTGCATTTTTGAATAGCAGACATCGCTTTATGCTGGACAAGAGTGAGCTTATGGTTGGTTCGATAAATATTGGCATATTTGAGGAAGATATCTTGAACCTCAACCATTGGTCTTATCCAATTCAACAAGCTCATCAAGAGGACTCTTCACGTTAAGTGATTCGATTTTAATCAAGTGTAAATAGAAACAGGTTGATGCAATATCCGTGTGTCCGAGCAATTGTTTAATGTGAAAAACACTTACACCCGATGATAGCAAATGAGTTGCGAAACTGTGGCGCATACTATGAACGGTGACATTTTTGCTGATGTTAGCTTTAATTACATATTTATGGAATAGATTCTGAATAGCTCTGATGGTCATAGGAGCACCCTTACGATTTCTGCTGTAAAAAAGCCATTCTTCAGGGCGATAAGCCTTCCAGTAAGTTCTGAGAATATCGAGGTTAGCTTGTGAAAGCAGGGCATATCGGTCTTTACATCCTTTAGCATTGCGAATAAACAACTGCATTTTGCTGCTGTCGATATCTGAAACTTTAAGAGCAGCGACTTCACTAAGGCGAAGCCCTGCACCATAAAGAGTCATCAAAATGCATTTATCTCTTAAGTTATCGCAGGCATCAAAAAGAGCATGAATTTCCTCTTTGGTAAGAATGTCGGAGAATTTACGTTGTTTGCGGTGGCGGGGGATTTGCTTTAGATTCAACTTAGTATTGAATGTGACACCATACAAGAATCGAAGAGCGCTGTTGTAAGTGTTTACCCGAGCCAGAGGCTAGTTTTCTTTCTGTAGTGAGATAGTGGAGAAAAAGTCGAATATCCTCTTCGCCCAGCTCGTTAGCAGGTTTATTGTAATGTTCTTGAAAAAGCTTTACTTTGGTGTAATATTCGGCCTTGGTGTTTTTACTTAATCCTCTCAGTTCCACATCGAAAACTAACTTGGCTAAAACCTCTTCTTTTGTCATAGAAAAATATCTCCTTTTATGTAAAATCTCTAACATTTTACAGGAGATGCAAAAAGGCTTACAGTATATTTGGGTAAAACAGCAAAGACACACTTACAAAAACCACCGCGCCAGCGGTTTAGTGCTATTCCTATAATGTGAACTTCATAATTTGAACGAAAAACCCGAATACTCACTTTGTTGTGTAATTTTTGATTCTGTGGCATTTCTCGTAGGAGGTAAAATCGCGGGTTAATTTGATTACGAAGCATGCGAACAGAACAGATATTACTGGCATGGCAACATACCTCACAAAACTAAACGATAATATTTCATCTTTAAAGGATGAAAATGAGATTAACTTGGACGGAAAGCATTCCAAATTGCCACACGGCAAATACGAGATTATGGGAGTTAGCAGGGTCACTTTGTACAAGATATGAAATTCTACCAAAAAGCGTGTTTATTGTTAAAACTCCAATCCAAATTATCTAACGCAAAACCTTTATCTATTGCGTAGATTATATTGTCAGAGTATATCTATCTTTATATTAGCTCAGAAAGGAAGAGAATACAGTGACTAAGCAATGTCCACACCATTGGACTCAGGGAGCTCCTTTTATCTCCAATTGGGTTCAACAAACTCCTCCTGCTCCACCGTGGACGCCACAAAGTCAACCTGTTGCTCCCAATCCGATTATGCCTAGTACTGCGACCCTGCCAATATACACCCCACTTGATATTAAACAATTGGATGCACGTACGGTAATAGTTTCAGTTTCGATACCGGCAGAATCAGTTTTCACTTTGCCAACAAAGGCACTGGAAATTAAAAAGATTAGAAAGAACCTCAAAATAACACAGTGTCGATTTTTCAACTTCGTTCGACAAATACCCGGTATGCCACACGATACCCCCAAATTGTTCCTGGGAGGTTTTGTACGTAAAGACATTCAATATTCTGAAGCAGTTCAACAAACCGCCACGACCGTAGAGAGTGTTATTAAGGATTTTATTGTGAATATACCCATTTCTTGTGTTGTTGACCTCGGCCGTACCCTAGTAATACCATCCAACCTTTTTGGCAAGCAAGCTGAATACGAATATTCTGACCTCACGCTTCCTCCTTCAGGGTTTA
This sequence comes from Desulfosporosinus paludis, assembly GCF_045689965.1. Taxonomy (NCBI): domain Bacteria; kingdom Bacillati; phylum Bacillota; class Clostridia; order Eubacteriales; family Desulfitobacteriaceae; genus Desulfosporosinus; species Desulfosporosinus paludis. Next base: position 2,588,922 of record NZ_CP144211.1, on the reverse strand, counting down.
CATTGAAAGACAAGTTGCCGTCAAGCGACTTCGAAGAGTTTAATGTCGTAAACCAGCAATTCCTAAACCTATCGCCAAACTGTGAGCTTATCTTCTGCCGGATCAATGAAATGGGTAATGCCCTAGACCGTATTCCGTTACGAGGCGGACCTTTAGATGAAGGTATTTTTAAAACTATCCAAGAAAAAATGATTATTTTGATCCAATTTCGCTTGATCTTCCCATCCATGATTGATCCCCCAACAACTGGCTGCATCCCCAGAGAATAGAATTTTGGCACAATCTCTTATGAATTAAAAAGAGCCCTATGAAGGCTCTTTTATTACAGTTAGTTATGGACGAGCATTAAACGCCCCTCAGAGTTTCGTAGCTAAATAGTTTGTCCGCACAAAAACAGAAGATTGCACATATCATGTAACATAACCAGCCAAAAATTTTATAGTTTAGAAAGGAAGAATACAATTGAGTAATGTTATTTCATGTTCACAATGCTGTCCGACAACAACTTTTGTCCCAAATTGGGTTCAAACAACTCCTACTCCAGTGAGTCCAGTTCAGCCGGTTACTCCCAATCCAGTTTTCCCGAGTACTGCATCCCTACCCCAGTGCACACCTCTGCAAGTAATCCAACCAACTCCAACTACAGTATTAGTTACTGTATCTATACCAACAGAAGCAATTATCACCTTGCCTGCAAAAGCACTGGAAATTAAAAATATTAAAAAGCGCCTGAAAATAACTCAGAGCCGTTTCTTCAATTCTCCGCCAGCAGTAGTTGGCGTACCAACAGATACTCCCAAGTTGTTTTTAGCAGGCTTTGTGCGCAAAGACATTCAATTTAGCAAAGCAACTAGCCAGACATCAACGACAGTTACAGGAACCATTAATGATTTTGTTGTTGATGTACCCTGGTCGTGTGTAGTTGGCCTCGGCACTGCACTTGTACTACCACCGACCCGTTTTGGGGCACAGCAAGAATATGAGTTTGGAATCAACACGGCGCTTCCTGCCGGGTTCGCGACCAAAGACAGGCTGATCTCTGGTGATCTGTCCGAGTTTAACTTGATCAGCAATGAGTTCCTTAACCAATTACCGACAGTATCACTTGTATTCAGTCAAATTAATGAAATGGATGATGCCCTCGACCGGGTAGCATTAACAGGCGGGCCCTTTGAAGAAGGTCAATTCACAATGATTCAAGAAAAAATGATTATTTTGGTTCAAGTGCTGTTAACCTTCCCAACAGTAATTACTACAACGACAAGTGATTGCTAATCACAGCAGGTTTTGAAACTTCAGAGTTCGCAAGCATCAGCCTCATATTTTTAAAAAACTGCGGGTCCACAAGAACCCGCAGTTGGCGTATAATTAAGTTATGCTAAAACCAAATTACACACTAAAAAATATACCGAATTAAGTGGACACTATCAATTAGTTTTGCCATTTAATTTCGAAGTGTTAATACCAAAGGATGACTCCGTTCGACTGCTCAGCCACATATTGGAGGGATTATGTAGTTGTAGTTGGTTCGCATTATTCATATTCCCGTTAGGCTAAGTGTGTCCTGAAAGGACGACTGTTCAAAGTAGAGAATGGAGTCACAGTCGGACGTGCTTTATAAGCGATGGGGGTAGGCCCCTCGGAATCGGCATGCAGGTGCAGGTTTCAAACCACCATTGGGTGCTGCAATCAAAAGTTGTGGTGCTGAACGCGTATGGAAAAGGCTGCTATAGCAGTCAGGTGTGCATCGTGAAGCTGAACGAAAGTGAATAGCCGGTGAAGCGTCGTTAATGGGTTTGTTGCAGTCAAAACCAGATGAGCCTTCGATAGCCTCCCGTTCCCCCTGAAAAGAAGTCAATCTCTTGATGAGTCGCAAGAAATTGCTGGGTCAGACATTTGAGCCTCAATATCAAGAATCTGTTGTTCCAGTGCGGCTATTTCCTTTTCACTCCATTCAGAATCCAATCTATAAACGAACGCAAGAATTTCAGCCACAGCTTTATAGAGTTCTGGAGGGATCTCTTGACCAATATCAATTTTTATTAAAGCTTCGACTAATTGGGCATCCGTTTGTATTGGAATACCTTGTTCCTGTGCAGTTTCGATTAAATTTCGTGCAACTTCACCTTGCCCAGAGGCTACTATCTTTGAGGCCCCGCTCTTATCGTAAGCTAATGCAACTGCTTTTTCTTTCATGCCAATACGTCCACTCCGTTCTTTGCCTCTCCTTTAAGCAATGTGTGAAATTCCAAATTATCCAAAGGTTTAACATGAATAGAGGTTAAGTTAACGCCTAACATTTGAAAGTTCCCTTTCACTTCGGCCATCAGACCATCAAGAAGTATTGATAAAGCGTCTGGATTTTTCGTTAATAGACTTAACGAAAGTTGATTCATAGAAAAGAAAGCATCAATGCCAATCGGTCCAAGATTAGGTGTTTCAGTTTGTAACGCGATGCGACAATGTTTAGGATCAATCTTACCATTTTTACGACTTCCCTGAATGGCAAGCTTAATGGATTTGACTCCCTGGTCTTGTCTAATAGGAATTTCGGCTAACATATAACCATTACCATCCACGCCGGTATCGTGCCATAATTGCTGGCCAGTGATCTTATCTAAGAATTGATTAATGACCGATGAAGAGGGATGAGTGTCCGTCAGGCTAAGAAGCTGTGCTTTTAGGGTATCTTTTAACTGAGCAAGTTCCTCAGAATCTCCCCCTTGTCCTTTGATTAAAATATCAAACAATCGGTGCTCATAATTTATCCCAAGTTGTTTTAAAAAGGATTTTAATTGTCCTGCTGCTTCTTGATTTGACAGCCCTTTTAAGCTGGGTATTAAATCATTAAATTTTTGTAATAGTTCTTCCGGAAGATCAGAATTATTGAGGATTTCTGGATATGAAGCAGTCTGCGCATCGTTTAATAAATAAACAAATAACTCATTATTAGGTAAATCGCGATTAGCCAATACCGTATTTAATGCGTTTGATAGGACGGATTCCACGGGTTTCTGAACTTCAGTATCCCGGCTTAGTACTAACGTATTGTTCACAAAGTTTTTAACAACAGCCTGAAATTTATCTCCAGGTTTTGCTTCGATATCTAAAAAAGCTTGAACTGATTTTCCATTAACCAAAATAGACGCTTTGCCATCCTCTACCTGGCTTAACATTTCAATGATTATCTTTTGCCCTATTTGAAACGTGTCCTTGCCAGGCATAGCTACAATAGGTTTCTGAACTTCAGTATCCTGGCTTAACACTAACGTATTGTTCACAAAGTTTTTAACAACAGCCTGAAATTTATCCCCAGGTTTTGCTTCGATATCTAAAAAAGCTTGAACTGATTTTCCATTAACCAAAATAGACGCTTTGCCATCTTCTACCTGACTTAACATTTCAATGATTATCTTTTGCCCTATTTGAAATGTGTCCTTGCCAGGCATAGCTACAATAGGTTTCTGAACTTCAGTATCCCGGCTTAGCACTAACGTATTGTTCACAAAGTTTTTAACAACAGCCTGAAATTTATCTCCAGGTTTTGCTTCGATATCTAAAAAAGCTTGAACTGATTTTCCATTAACCAAAATAGACGCTTTGCCATCTTCTACCTGGCTTAACATTTCAATGATTATCTTTTGCCCTATTTGAAATGTGTCCTTGCCAGGTATAGCTGCAAAAGCGTTAGGAATTGAACCGATTTGCACGTTAACACCTCGAAACTAATACATTTACTTTTAATTATACCAGTTTTTGATTCTCTTTTAGACAAATTTACACCACGGTTTTAAACAGGGTAGAGCTTCTACCATCGGTGAGAATCTGGTGAACAAGTTAAACATAGGACGTCTTATTAGGATGGTCTGTGCTTTTGTTTTCATGGAATATTTTAATATCCTGAGAGAAATCGAGGAATAATGCTGAAAGTGTAGTAAGACACGAAGGTGAGGAACTCACATTAGGCTAATAATTGGAAGTTCTAATAGACCCAGGTTTAAAGAAAGTTAGTAGGATAGCACTAAACTGCTGGCGCGAAGGTTTAGTGCTATCCTTAAAAATCTCCAAATGCTACATTCCGATGTATCTCACATATTCAGGTATAGACATAAGCTCTTTTTGAAGCTCTGCTTCAGTTTCTTCTGAAATGCTATTTTGTGTTGCCATTTCATAACCCGCTTGTTCAACGGCTTTTAAATAATCATCAACATTACTTTTGATTTTTTCGTCCTTGCTTTTTAGTAACTTGCCACAGTTTCGATAAATCTCCAAAACAGGATTACAAGACGCAAATACAACTTTCATCGTTTCAAAGTTGTTGTTACCCGGGAAACCACAATTTGAAATAACCATAAATTGCTGTGTTTTGGAAACAGAATCAGCGAGGTCAAAATTGTCATTTATATTTACTATCAATGGGCTTTTCAGAGGAGCAAGACGGTCAATAAAATTCTTTAAAGCCGCAGTCATGTTCCATGTGTAGACCGGAGAAGCAAAGCATACAATGTCTGCAGAGTTATACTTTTCAAGTAATCCCTGCATATCATCTTGTAAAACGCATTTTCCCGGTGTTTTAAACCAGCATGAAAAACAGCCTTTACAGTGCCCAATATTTTTCTCTATTATAAATATATTTTCGGTTTCAGCACCTGCTCGCTTTGCTCCGCTTAAAAAAGCCTGTGTTATTACATTGGTATTACTACCTGCCGCAGCAGGACTTCCATTAAAAACAATAAATTTCAAATCCTAAAACTCCTTTATATTAACTGATAAAATAATCCGTGCCTTGTACAGTACCAAATAAGCATTCCATGACCTCTTTTGGGTAGCCTAAGCTGCATATCCCATTCGGGATATTGCTTGATAATCTGTACACGGTCACCGGTTGCAAATGCGACAAAGGAAATATAGTGTTCTTTGTTCATTGGATGAGCCACTGTGATATACCAGTCGTCTTCGATTACTTCAACAGAAAGCATCTCATTTTCTTCGGCTTTCTGCATTTTCTGCTGATCAATTTTTCTACCACAGCATGATACTTCGGCTTCACCTGTGCAAAGTAAAATGTTATGACACATAGGGCAGACATAATATTTTGTCTTTTTCATATTTCCCTCCACAAAGTCATTGGGTGCTAAATCACCGCTTAATAGTTTGCCTATATCAACTTCAAGTAGGTCGGACAGTTCCGAGAGCAGAGAAACATCGGGACAGCCTAAACCCCGTTCCCATTTAGAAACGGTTTTATCGCTGATGTTCATTTTATCCGCAAGCTGTTTTTACGTCATTCCCCTTTCGGTACGCAATTCACGAATGATGTAGCCAACATTTATATTTTGCATTGTCGCTGCCTCCCTGTATAAATAGTAATGAATGAACTGGAATTTCTCAATAAACGCTCCGTAGAGTTATGCGTTTTAGATTAGTGGATTGTCTAATACTGGATATGGTTTTAAAATAAAAATAGAGCCGCCAAACTTTACAAAAGTGGGGCGTTTCTTTACGAAAACAATTATTATAAATACTATAGCATTTAAGGAGAGATACTATGAGTAGTCAAAGGGCATTCAATGGGTACACAGCTCTCGCATTGGCAGGTGGCATTCCAAGAACAAGAGTAGTAATAAAATAGAAACTGCTCCTGGCCCAAGAATTATAGCAATAGTTCTGCTTGCTCCTGGAGCTGGCTGGTTCATGAATGGTTTGGATAATATAACAATCCCTATCCTTATGTTAACAGCGGAACATGAACCAATCACGCCTGCATGGAATGCCGAAACTGTATTAAAGAGCATTCCTGATGAATTACTAGTTACTTTCAGGCAGATTGCAGATGCCGGTCATTTTTCTTTTCGCAGTCCCTTTCCCGAGTCGATAAGAAATCCGAAGTTCGAACTTCGCATAGTTCTTATACCCATCAGTATTAAAGCCTTTCTACCTCTAATTCACTGCTGGACGGCATGGATCAAAAAACCAAATACTTAAGGTCTCGATCCCAGTTATATATAAAGGACACTGACATCAATAACAGCCAGTGCCCTCAGTTAGAACAATTACTCTTTTTTAGCGTAAAAATACGAAGCCACAACTGTAATGAGCACCCATAGGAGTATCGGTACGAGAATAGCCAACTTCATCATCGAGTTTGTTGGTAAAATCCAGGCCAAAATAATTATGAGAATTCCCGCTGGAATACCCAGTTGTCCCCCTAATCGATGCGTACGATTCCAGCTTTCCGTACTCGATATAGTCCATGGAGTGCGGAATCCGACCCACCAATTTGGTTGAACACGGGGTAACATATTTGCTATAAGCATAAACATAATGCCAATTACAGTTGGAACTAATCGCATCGATGCGATGTTTAAGGCATGACCGACCACAGTTAGATACACCAAGCTAATACATACGACAATGACGCCGCCGATATATCGATAGGTCGGCCAAAAGGTTTCGTAGTTCTTTTTCTTTGGGTCAATTCTCCATAGCACGTGCCATAAGAGAATGATGAAGAGCATGATTGCTGGTTCATACAAAACAATTAATAAACGCGGAGTCATTCGGTTCGCATTGCCAATAACCTGTGCAGGGAGATGAGTGTAAGCTATAAGTCCAAGTATTATTGCTAAAACCCATGCGAGCCAACCCCACCAAGGCATTGCCTTATTCTTTTTCAACATTATTTCCACCTCCAAAGTGTTCAAAAAGCCACCCAAGCCATTCTTGCAAAATTGTTGTGTTGAGCCTGTAAATAATAAAGTTTCCTTCCTTCTGATCGATAATCAAATTTGCATTTTTGAGCACATTCAAATGACGACTAATTGTCGGCTGAGCATACGGAAATTGGTTTGCAATGTCACCAGCCGTTTTTGGTCCTTCCTTCAATAATTCGACGATCTTTCTGCGTGTTGGGTCGGACATTGCCTTAAAGATGCCCTCATTCATTTGATTTCACCTGCCATTAAAACCTTTCCTATATACAATTTGATTATATAGCTAATTAGCTAAATAGTAAATAATGAAGCTTAGTAAATCTACAAGTAAAATAAAGGTAAAAAAGCCATCAATTATATTCCTGTAATATGCTGTGACTAAAGGACTTGGTGGCTTTTAGGTCACATAATTCTTAATTTGTTACAGTATTTGCCTATTAACTGAACTTCCTATCCATAAACCATGGTGTATTTTGAGGAAAAATATTGCAGTAGCCATTAAGTTAAGAGGAAGCCCCCGGCTTCCTCTTATTTTTAAATAATTGGGTTCTTAATGAAGGTCAGTTTCTAAACATTTTGTTTGAGTCCGATAAAATGGGTTATAACTCCAATCATATAATATAAAAATTACTTAAGTACATAAACAAGGGAGATTAATTAAACCTAAGGCTTGCGTTTTGACACGTAAACCTTAGGTTTTTTGCATTCAATGGACGCATTAAATACAGAAACATCGTGGTTGATCAATATTATATAATATGGAATAAATGGAAATGTAACGTAATTAATACATGGTTAGTACAATATAGTACTGCAAACTAGGAGGTCAACTATGAACTTATTATCAACAGGTATGTTCGAAAATGCTGCAGTTCGGGCGATAGGTCGAGTTTAACGCTTTCTGTAAATATCATAAACAATGATACTTTTACTCCAACTAAATGAGATTGTTTCAGATTTAAAAACGATAAAAAGCGATTAATTTCTAATAGAAGAGTTCTTTAATTTTGCTTAAGGAACAGTGGCTTTGAAAAACTATTACGATCAGATTGATGCTATGAGTTCAATTTATAAATACCCCCACGGGCATTAGTCTATGCTTAGGGGAAAGACGCAAATGGAAACCTTAATACAGACTATCGAGTAGTTTTTAAGAGTTTCATATTTCAACCGGAAAATTATAATAAATTAATAATATGAGGAGACGGGTCAATGGTTTCATTAACTACCGGATTGATTGAAAATACACCGGTCGACGGTATAAGACCAACTACAACACTTAATGTAAGAATCAGCAATGACAACACAATTACTGTTAATGCGCAAATTGAAGGGTTTTACGTGACAGGGACTACGAAGATACAGTATGTCTTGGAGAATTTTGCTTTGGCAGCGGGTGAGGTTGCAACCAGAAATTATTTTGCGCAGTTTGATGCATTCGAGTTTCAATTCATTACCAGTTCCGATGCTGTGGAAATATCGGCGTGGGGAAAAAGCTCTGCTGGAGATTTGGTCGCAGCTCATCGTGTACTTCCAGCAGAACTTAATACAATAGGTTCTCAAGGAATAACAGGGGCGACAGGAGCGACAGGAGCAACCGGAGCAACAGGGGCAACTGGAGCAGAAGGAGTCACAGGATCAACAGGATCAACAGGAGCGACAGGAGTAACAGGTGACACGGGGGCAACTGGAGCTACTGGGGCAGCCGGAGTAACCGGGGCGACAGGTGCAACAGGGGCAGCCGGAGCAGACGGAGTTACAGGATCAACCGGAGCGACAGGAGCGACAGGTGACACAGGGACAACTGGAGCTACTGGGGCAGCCGGTGCAACGGGAACAACAGGGGCAACAGGAGCAACCGGAGCAACCGGGGCTACAGGAGCAGACGGAGTTACAGGAGTAACCGGAGCGACAGGAGTAACAGGTGACATGGGGGCAACTGGAGCTACTGGGGCAGCCGGTGCAACGGGAACAACAGGGGCAACAGGAGCAACCGGGGCTACAGGAGCAGACGGAGTTACAGGATCAACCGGAGCGACAGGAGCGACAGGTGACACAGGGACAACTGGAGCTACTGGGGCAGCCGGGGCAACGGGAACAACCGGGGCAACCGGATCAACCGGAGCAGAAGGAGTCACAGGATCAACAGGAGTGACAGGAGCAACAGGTGACACAGGGGCAACTGGAGCTACTGGGGCAACCGGAGCAGACGGAGTTACGGGATCAACCGGAGCGACAGGAGTAACAGGTGACACGGGGGCAACAGGAGCTACTGGGGAAACCGGGGCAACAGGAGCAGACGGGGCGACAGGAGCAACCGGAGCAGACGGAGTCACAGGAGTAACCGGAGCGACAGGAGTAACAGGTGACACGGGGGCAACTGGATCTACTGGGGCAGCCGGAGTAACCGGGGCGACAGGTGCAACAGGGGCAGCCGGAGCAGACGGAGTTACAGGATCAACAGGAGCGACAGGAGCGACAGGTGACACAGGGACAACTGGAGCTACTGGGGCAGCCGGTGCAACGGGAACAACAGGGGCAACCGGGCAACCGGGCAACCGGGGCAACCGGAGCAACCGGAGCAACCGGAGCAGACGGAGTTACGGGATCAACCGGAGCGACAGGAGTAACAGGTGACACGGGGGCAACTGGATCTACAGGGGCAGCCGGAGTAACCGGGGCGACAGGTGCAACAGGGGCAGCCGGAGCAGACGGAGTTACAGGATCAACCGGAGCGACAGGAGCGACAGGTGACACAGGGACAACTGGAGCTACTGGGGCAGCCGGGGCAACGGGAACAACCGGGGCAACCGGAGCAACCGGAGCAGACGGAGTCACAGGATCAACAGGAACGACAGGAGCGACAGGAGCAACAGGGGCAACTGGAGCTACAGGAGCAGAAGGAGTCACAGGATCAACAGGAACGACAGGAGCGACAGGTGACACAGGGACAACTGGAGCTACTGGGGCAGCCGGGGCAACGGGAACAACCGGGCAACCGGATCAACCGGAGCAGAAGGAGTCACAGGATCAACAGGAGTGACAGGAGCAACAGGTGACACAGGGGCAACTGGAGCTACTGGGGCAACAGGAGCAGACGGAGTTACGGGATCAACCGGAGCGACAGGAGTAACAGGTGACACGGGGGCAACAGGAGCTACTGGGGCAGCCGGTGCAACGGGAACAACCGGGGCAACCGGGCAACCGGGGCAACCGGAGCAACCGGAGCAACCGGAGCAGACGGAGTTACGGGATCAACCGGAGCGACAGGAGTAACAGGTGACACGGGGGCAACTGGAGCTACTGGGGCAGCCGGGGCAACGGGAACAACCGGGGCAACCGGAGCAGACGGAGTCACAGGATCAACAGGATCAACAGGAGCGACAGGAGCAACAGGGGCAACTGGAGCTACTGGGCAGCCGGGGCAACGGGAACAACCGGGGTAACCGGAGCAACAGGAGCAGACGGAGTCACCGGGTCAACAGGAACGACAGGAGCTACTGGGGCAGCCGGTGCAACAGGAACAACAGGGGCAACAGGAGCAGACGGAGTCACAGGATCAACAGGAACGACAGGAGCAACAGGTGACACAGGGACAACTGGAGCTACTGGGGAAGCTGGGGCAACCGGAACAACCGGGGCAACCGGAGTTACAGGATCAACCGGAGCGACAGGAGCGACAGGTGACACGGGGGCAACTGGAGCTACAGGAGCAGACGGGACGACAGGAGTGACAGGTGACACAGGGGCAACTGGAGCTACTGGGGCAGCCGGTGCAACAGGAACAACCGGGGCTACAGGAGCAGACGGGGCAACAGGGGCAACAGGAGCAGACGGAGTTACCGGATCAACCGGAGCGACAGGAGTAACAGGTGACACAGGGGCAACTGGAGCTACTGGGGCAGCCGGTGCAACGGGAACAACCGGGGCTACAGGAGCAACCGGAGCAACAGGGGCAACTGGAGCAGAAGGAGTCACAGGATCAACAGGAGCTACAGGAGCTACAGGAGCAATATCGTCTGCCTATGGATATATTTATAACGTAGGGGCGCAGACGGTAGCCGTCGGGGCTGATGTTACGTTTGACAGCAATGGTGTCACTTCGGGAGGAATTGTTCACAGTACGAGCAGCAATCCGGATCAAATTACAATTACCAATGCCGGAGATTATTTAGTTACTTTTGCAGTCGGAGCTAGCGGTTCCAACCAATTTGCACTCACTCTAGGTGGCAATGTTGTAACCGGTTCAAGAACTGGTGTTAATGATGTTCTCCTCTCCCTCATACCAAACATTGGGCAGGTGATTATTACAGCACCGGCTGGCGCTACGGCCGCCCTTCAAAATAGTTTCTCAAGCGGAACGGTTACGATTCCAACTGGAGCAGGCGGAACAGGAACAAATACTAACGCCTCCATTTTTATCCAAAGATTAAGTTAAATTAGTATTTAAGAAGGGCTGTCTCAAAATAGAAATGAAATTTCTAAGAGGGGCAGCCCTTTTTATTATAATCATGAATTTTTGAATATTTAAGGTTTTTTACAGAACCGTCAGAAAACAAGTTTACACGGCCCCTTTTTTGTATATGATACTATTTTTTGAAAATGTGCTGAAGGTTCAATCGTAGTAAGTTACTGGAATACTAATTTGGGTGGCGATTTAACTATTAAAGCTGAAGATATCATAGTTTACGACCAGTCAAACAAAATAATTAATTATAATGAACTAATCGCTTTATGTCACCATTATTGGAGCAAGTTTGCGGATAAGTAGTAATACTGGTTAATACTCGTTAATACTCGTGTAAACTTAAAACATGAGTGGATAGGTTGAAACTCACATTATTCTTAGGATCTACCAAATAATAGTTACAGAGATGCGATATACGAAGTAGGATAATGTAACCGCTTTAAAATTATATTTGAAAACAGAAGAACCCAGAAAGGGGTGCTTAAATGTCCGATACATCCAGGATTGATGTGATGAAAAATGTCAGAAAAGGTGGTTTATCAGGGATTGGATATAAACGTGAGATCAAATTCGCTGACTTGGTTATTAACAATAAATCGCTTTACGAAACTCTTGTAGATAAGGGATTTGATTATGTATCTTGTTTAGGATGGTCTTTTTCTGATATCCAACTCAACGGGATTAACAAATTATTGCTAAAAAGTAATCCGGATTTTGACAATGATAGATATGCAATTTTTATTTGTCCTGAGTGTGGAGATTTAGGGTGTGGGGCAATTTCTGTTAATATTAAGAGAGTTGGAGATATAATTATTTGGAGCGACTTTGCTGTAGAAGATAACTTAGGTTTGTATGAAATAGAATACGATCGGCTAAAGGATTTAGGACCATTTTATTTTCAATATGATCAATATGAAGCTGCTATTAAAAGTACATTCGAACTAGGAGATACTTTCATAAGGTAATAAATTCGAATTGCGGTTTAGAACTCCCACTAATTCTTATTCGCGACCCAATGAAGGATAATATACACTATTGGTGTTAGATTTTATCCCGAAAGCAGGTGGATAGAATGGGTAATATTGAATTTGAGCGAATATGGCAAGATGATGATTCCTTTATGTAAAGCACATTCCGATAGGATAAGTGCCATAATGAATACTTATGTAAATGATAAACTAATAGATGAATTGTCGTTTAAGATACAGCAGTTCATTCAGCAAACAATCCAAGAGTTTGTATGGGTAACAGGACAAAGAGGTAACAATAGCACCCCGGATTTTGTGATGAAAGTTTCTATAAAAATAAAAGTAGACATTTAAGAGTAGAAGTGTTCTGTGAAATCGATGATGGGGCATCGTTAGAAGAACATAATTGTTGCTTTTATATTGACGGCATTGAATCATGGCAATTAGAAATGTTTGGGGAACGAATTCATAATTTAAAAATACAATATCGGGACGAAAGTTAGTCTTATATAAGTCGCATTATTCTTATTCGTTCCCAATATGGGATAATATACATTAAATAATATTTTTATCGAGGGAGATAATTTTGTTAAAAAAAGATATAGATTCATCTTTCCTGTATCGTAACAATCTACGTTCTGACTGTGAACACTGTTTCGGTTTGTGTTGTGTTGCTCTCTACTTTGCTGCGTCAGAAGGTTTCCCCAAAAATAAAGACGCTGGTGAGCCTTGCCCTAACTTGAATCAAGAATTTCGCTGTTGTGTTCATAATAGCCTTTTAGAAGATGGACTTAAAGGTTGTATTGCTTTTGAGTGCTTTGGTGCGGGTCAAAAGGTTGCTCAGGTGAGCTTCGCTGGACAAGACTGGCAGAAGGTGCCATCATCCTCTAAACAAATGTTTGAAGTGTTCTTAATCATGCGGCAACTCCATGAGTTGCTGTGGTATCTCACAGAAGCGTTGTCGCTAAAACAAACTAGCCCTATACACAGTGATCTTAGCTTAATGATTGATGAAATAGAACGGCTCACCTATCTTAGACTCGATTTTCTAATGGAACTCGATGTGGCAGAGCATCGAGCAAAGGTTAATACTCTACTTATAAGGGCTAGTGAACTTGTAAGAAATCAAGTTTTTCAAGAACGGAAGAGTCCTCAAAGACGTAGGAAAACCTTCAGTCGCGGAGCCGACCTTATTGGTGCTGACCTTAGAAGTATTGACCTCAGGGGAGCTAACTTAAGAGGGGCTTACCTTATTGCTGCCGATCTTGGAGGAACCGATCTAAATGGTACCGATTTCCGAGATGCAGACATTCGAGGTGCTGACCTTAGCAAGAGTATCTTTCTTACCCAAGCCCAGATTAACGCGGCAAAGGGAGATATTAGTACAAAATTACCTCCATTTATTGCTCGTCCTAGGCACTGGAGCTTATCAATTTAAAAGGGATAAGATCAAATACCCATTATTCTTATTCGCGACCCGACGTAGATAATGTGAAGAAATTGACCATGCATAATTAAAGTCATTGATTAATAAAATAAGGTGGTGGGAAAAATCCGATATTTTGGATTTATCTTCTTAAACGCTTTTGAGGCATTTATACTGGTGCTATTGTTTTTTATTTTCACAGCTACTTTTCAAAATTCACCATGGTATCAACCCGACCCTCTAGGCTTTATATTCATCACTCCATTATGTTTACTACTTTTAGTTGTGGGATTGGCTTTATTTATTTTATCGGATTTTCCCGTATCAATTCTGAATAAGGTAATGCCTTTTTTAACATTTGTTTTGATAACAATTCCCCTTTATTTCAATGGAAAAGCCAATAATCAAGAAATGAACTGTATAGGAATATATTTGTCAATAGTTTGTTGTTTATCATTATGCGTAGTTATTATTACAACCATTGTTAATTTTATCAGAGTTAAAAGAATAGACGGCTTCGAAACATAAAATTCAGAGTGCCGATAGAGTTGCAAGTTATTAAATAACCATTAAATGGTTTGGCTTAATTTGCGAAAATCAACTTCTGCTAATTCTTAATACTGCAAATCATTAGATCGATTTACAAAAGTTGCATATTTGTCTAGCAAGTACAAAGTATGCATACTTTGAATTGCCAATATAGCTAATACATTGAGCACATATAAACAACGTTAGGAGCCTTGTGAATCAAAACTCCTAACGTTGTTAGTTAAAATAAGAACAACATTGCTACACAGACCCCCTTTCTAACTTTCTTGATAAAAAATGATAATTTTGAATCAAACATTTCGGGGGTTTAGGCTTACAACCCCAAATACCATCTAAAGCAGAAAGTACTTACTAGGTATACCATTCTTCAGCTAAACTCGAACACATTGTCCAAGATAAGCATATACTATACTAGCTTAAGAAAAGGAGGTGAGCCAAATGTTCATGGGGATGCCTTTTATGGGGATGCCTTTTATGGGGATGCCTTTTATGGGGATGCCTTCCATGGGGACGCCTTTCATGGGAATGCCTTTCATGGGGAACCGTTTTGGTCGCCTATTTTGAAATTGAGGAGTTATTGTTCTTTTCACTCCTTTTTCCGTTCTTCTTTAGGAGGGACTTCTTCTAAATACCTGAATAATATTTTAAAGGAAGGAAAACACTCCTTCCTTTTTCTAACAGCTTATATTTTTATTCCGTATCCGTTAAAATTATGATACCTAAATGATGGAATATCCTAAGATAAGATTAATGAGCTTGGTCAAGGTGAAAAGCCTAATGTTATTGTACTTGATCCGCCGAGAGCCGGGGTTGAACGAAAGGTAGTCGAGGAGCCGGGGGAATCTAGCCCAATGGGAATTGGATTAGCAATTTGTTCAACCATCATAATGGTTTATCTATCAAAAGCCAAGAAACGAATATGTAGAGAAATTATAGTAATGCACTGAAGGCAGACGGCTCTTGTAGCATCGTTTGTGCGTATATGGCCATAATTGTTCTAATCGGTGAGCGTTGACTGCTTTGTTTGGTTGGTGGTGGATTGATTCAATCATATCATTTGGGTTAACATACTTTGTTGTTAAAGAGGGTCTTGAAGCTATTCAGGAAGCCCGTGGAGTCGAAGATACATGAAGTTGTAACCATGATTAAACCTCGGTCGAGGTTTAGGAAGGTATCCTAATTCTATAGAAGGATAGAATTATTTACTGTTTTAGACATTCACACCTTTTATCCAACTTCTGCTAATTCTTAGTTTGTGACAGTATTTTCCTGCTAGCTGAACTTCGCAAAATCCATAAAACTATCAGTAAAATGCCGCTCCACCTGATTTTCATAGATTACATATTGGTAGTAACATAAAGTAGGATGGAGTAAAGGGATGACCGCAAACGAGTTTTTTAATAGGTTTCATTTTCATGATAGCATAATGGAAAATATCAATTTCGAAGCATCAAAATTAAATCTCGATATTGATTTGTGTTGGTGGAAACAGAAGGTATATAAAAAAGGCGAGAAAGAAATAAGGAGGTTTAGGGTGGTCTTTGACGAATAACCAGATAACTTAAGGACGAATAATAAAGGATGAAAAATTCATTGAGAATCATAATCTCTCCGGCGAAGAAAATGAATATGGACGCGGATTTTCTTCCGTCTCGCAATGCCCCGGTATACCTTGAAAAAACCCGAAAGCTGAAAGAATATCTGCAAAGCCTAACGTACGAGGAACTTAAAAAACTGCTTTGCTGTAACGATGAGATTGCAAGGCTGAACTATGAACGCTATCAAAAAATGGATTTGTGCAGATGCACAAATCCAGCTATTTTATCCTACGATGGCATTCAGTACAAGTATATGGCACCGCAGGTATTTGAGTACGACTATTTTGACTACATAGAAGATCATCTGCGGATTTTATCTGGATTTTATGGGATATTGAAACCCTTCGATGGAGTTGTACCCTATCGATTGGAAATGCAGGCAAAGTTGAAAACGGCTTTCTGTCATAATCTATATGACTATTGGAAAGATGATATCTATCGGGACTTAACTCAGGATGATACCACTATTTTGAATCTTGCGTCGGCTGAATACAGTAAAACTGTTGAGAAATACTTGACTGCTGACATCAATTATGTTACCTGCAGGTTCGGCGAGCTGATCGGCGGTAAAGTTATTGAAAAAGGA
The DNA here is from genome assembly GCF_045689965.1 of Desulfosporosinus paludis. NCBI lineage: Bacteria > Bacillati > Bacillota > Clostridia > Eubacteriales > Desulfitobacteriaceae > Desulfosporosinus > Desulfosporosinus paludis. Next base: position 2,572,614 of record NZ_CP144211.1, on the reverse strand, counting down.
GTTTATGTGAAAATGGCTCGCGGTGAAATGGTGCGTTTCATGGCAGAAAACGCTGTTGAAGATTTGGATGAAATCAAAGGGTTTAATAGACTTGGTTTCGTGTATAAGGATGAATTGTCGGATAACAACACCTTTGTATTTGTGAAGATCATGAAAGTAAACTCTGGGGACAATGAATTACATCTTAAAAACGAGTAAGATTTTCTGAGTTCATAGTGCTATACTAATGTCGAAAATAGCAAGAATGCTTAGAAACATAAAGGTAAAGAGAGTTATCGGGAGGTGATGGGCAATGCGATTCTCAGATGATGAAATGTGGCAAGCTGTAGTAAACTGTGACGAGAGTTATGACGGGCAACTCTTCTATGCGGTAAAAACAGTCGGTGTATTCTGTCGTCCCTCGTGTAAATCAAGAACATCCTCAAATACTTGAATGCCCATCTTCACCAGGTCTAACGATTTCACCGTCCAATATCGTTCCTAGAGGGACTGGATGATCCAACAACTCCGGGAAGCGATCCGTTACCTCATGGTTATGTCTTGAGAAAAACCTCGTCTTCTCCATGGTTGAATAGAGAAAACGAATGAAATCAAGCTTCAATTCACTCAACCAATTATCATCATCAAAAGGGCTTTCGGCCTTGCGAAGCAGCATGGGACTGATGAACATAAATTCCACCCCTTACTATGGACAACATAAAAGAAGCCTAGCATGGAAAATGATTTAAGTCAGGTGGAATCTACTGGTAGTTAGAACGCATTGCGGGAAAGAGAATATTATTCGCTTTCCCGGTTTACTTTGTTTACGAATATTAAGACGCTGTTTATTAAATAAGATATTTTTCAACTCTCCCATTCCCACTGGAAACAGAGGGATATTTTTTGGTTAACCTGTAATAGGTAATTTCATCTTCATTGCAACCTGAATAAGAATTAAAGACAATGCTATTAACAACAAGAAAAATATAAAATATCGTATTTTTTTTATTTCTTTATATCTCTTAAAAAAGAATATAGATGATCCCAAACATAAATTTCTTTAAACTATTTCTGGTTATTGAGGCCGTTTGTTTCTTGATGGAACTTGCAGTAACAATTCGCACGGGTAATTCCCTGTTCGGAGTATTGGCCTTATTACTGGGGGCATTTTCTTTGGCAATCTTAAATGTAGTTTGGAAATGCAAATGGAAAATTGAACAATTAAGAGGTTAAAAGCGAAGTTAAGCCGCCGTTAGCGGCAGTGCCCAGCGAAAAGCTGGCTGCTGCGAAACGGCGGCTTGTCATGTTCCGGATCTTCAGAATCATTAATCAGAACTTGATTATTTTAGGTTCACCTGTAAAGGAAGCTATCGTAGCTGTTGCATCCTTCAAATACAAGACCTGGGTGTTTTCGTCGGTTGCGGAATAACGGGCCTGAAGTGAAGGATAACTATCAAGCATGCTTTGCTTTGCTTCAACACGGTCATCCTCTACAGCAACGGCCTGAACACGAATCCACTCTTGCCCATTGAAAGCGCAAAGTTCAATTTTGGGATTTGCTTTCATTTGTTGGAAAACGTTCTTTGACTTACCGGTCTGAATGTAAAGTTTACCTTCAAAAATATTGACGGTTCCGAAAGGGCGGACTCGCGGCTGATCTCCGTCAACGGTTGCTAAGTAATAAGTCTGGCACTTTTTTAAAAAATCGAAAACTTCTTGCATGGGAAACCTCCTTAAAGTTTATACACTAAATTTATAATAAAAGTCTTGAAATAACAAGTACGATTATTTAATATACATAGTATCCAGAAAGATACTACAAGGAGGCACTTATGGCGGAGAACGATTTATTTGGGAAATGCCCTTATACAACGGCTCAGAAGGTTCTTTCCGGTAAATGGTCAATCCTTATTCTTTACCATCTTGGAAAAAAGACCATGCGCTTTGGAGAATTGCAGCGGCAACTGCCGGACTTGACCCAGTCAGCGCTGACCAAACAGTTACGCGCTTTGGAGGAGAATGGAATGATTGAAAGAAAGGTTTATCCGCAGGTCCCGCCCAAGGTCGAATACTCTTTAAGCGATATCGGTATAAAGTTTAAAAAAGTCTTGGCTGAATTGGCAATTTGGGGCAATGAATACATTAAAACTTTGCAGAATAAGAGTTTAGAAATTTAATACCCATCTTCCTGCAGGATAGATTCACCAAAGGTTTAATCCGCCTCCTGGCAAACTAGTCTTCCGGCAGCCTGTTGGCCGCCTGTAAAAAGTTATTGACTTTTTTACAGGAATAAACTACAATGGCAAAAATTAAAACATTAAAGCAATGAAGAAAAAGAGTACGTGTTTTCAGATGGCAGAGAGAAGATGGCTGGTGAAAATCTTCGTGAAGAAAACAGGGAAGCCATTTCTGAGCTGTATAGCTGAATGTGATATCTGTCCAGTAAGCTTTACCGGAGTTCCAACCGTTATAACGGAAGCGGCATTTTGTGCCGGCAGAGAGCAGAGTAACCTCTGAATTTAGGTGGTAACACGGATTTGCCAATTCGCCCTAAGCTGATTGAATCAGCTTAGGGCTTTTACTTTGTGCTTTAGCCTTTAGCCGTAAGCCTCTTGAGGGCAGCTGATCAAAGCCACCTTGCTGTTAGATCAAAAAGTTGTTTAAGTTTTTACATTAATCAATAAAAAGGCCACCCGTTAAGCAGATGGCGAGAATTTTGGAAAGCGGTGATTTTTAATGAGAACATTTACTATGTCAAAGAAGCTGGATTATGTCTGTTATGATGTGCGCGGGCCTGTGCTTGAGGAAGCAGAGCGCATGCGCAGTCAAGGTATGGATATTTTGAGTTTAAATATCGGCAACCCCGCTCCCTTTGGATTTGAGGCCCCTCACGAGATCCTTCACAAGATGACGGAAAATCTGCACAAGGCGGAAGGATATTCAGACTCCAAGGGTATTCTCTCAGCCCGTGAAGCCATCGTCGATTACTGTGAATTCAAGAAAATACCGCAAGTCGGAGTCAACGATGTCTATACCGGCAATGGTGTCAGTGAGTTAATCATTATGGCCATGCAGGGACTTCTCGACAACGGAGATGAGATTCTTCTTCCCTCGCCCGATTATCCGCTGTGGACGGCGGCCGTCACCCTGGCGGGCGGAAAAGCTGTCCATTACATCTGTGATGAACAGTCCGAATGGTATCCGGATATCCAGGATATACGCAGAAAAATAACCTCAAAGACGAAGGGCATCGTTATTATAAATCCCAACAATCCGACCGGCGCATTATATTCAACCGAATTATTGGAGCAGATCGTGGAACTTGCCCGGCAGCACAGTCTGATTATTTTCTCTGACGAAATATATGACCGTCTTGTGATGGGTGGCAATCAGCACACATCCATCGCCTCTTTAGCTCCCGATTTATTTATTGTAACATTGAACGGCCTTTCCAAATCCCACAAGATCGCCGGATTCCGCTGCGGCTGGATGTGCTTAAGCGGAGACAAGTCACAGGCGCGCGGCTATATTGATGGGTTAAACATTCTCTCATCCATGCGGTTGTGTTCAAATGTACAATCCCAGTACGTCATTAAAACAGCCCTTGCGGACATCCATAAATGCGACGAGACCCTTTTGCCCGGAGGACGGATCTATGAGCAGCGCGAATATATCGTCAATACCTTAAATAATATTCCGGGTCTGCAGGTGTTTAAGCCTAAAGCGGCCTTCTATGTCTTTCCCCGGATCGATACCAAGCGGTTCAATATCAAGGATGATGAAAAATTTATCCTGGACTTTCTTCATGAAAAACATATCCTCATGGTCCATGGGCGGGGATTCAACTGGCAATTGCCGGACCATTTCCGTATCGTATATTTGCCAAAACTCGATGAATTAAAAATTGCCTGTGAGCGCCTGGGGGATTTCCTGGAGGGGTATCAGCAGGCCTGATTGGCATAGGGCCAGAGTACCGGGGCTTACGGTGTTGGATCTGAAAATTAAGTCACTATCAATACGTTCCCAACGTTCAAACTCGAATTCTAATGGTCTTTCTTCCAAAAATAACACCTCTGTTGTAAAATCATACCATAGCTTATTTGGTTTTAAAAAGCGGATTAGAATTTGAACCAGCCAAAACATTGTTACGTAAACGTTGAGGGAAGGTGTGTGAAAAAAATGGAAGACAGAGTACTATTCACTTTAAATCATATTTTACAAAAGAAGAAAAGAAAGATAACCCTGGAGAGCCGTTTGCGGGAAGACTTATTTGTAGATTCGTTAGATATGTCCATGATTATTGGAGATCTGGAGGATGAATTCGAGATAACCATTACTGATGACGAGTTTGCAGATGTGGTTACCGTCAATGATATTGTCGAAAAACTGAAAGCCAGAGGTTTATCCGATTACTGATCGATTATGAATTCGGTGTGATTTCATACCCTGTCGTTTCCGGCTTCTGGATTTGAAGCGCAATCCATCGGGCTTTCTCCTCCGCTGTATAAAAAATGATCGAGAGCTCCCGGATCAGCGATGAAGCAAAGGTGTACTTAAGGACCTGAAAGTAAAATAAGGCCGGGATTCCCAAAAATAAAAAGCTAATGGTGTTTATTTAAACACATTAGCTTGATTTAGTCATATTCATAGTTTCACCTCTTAGGCAGTATGGTTATTCAACCTAAATACTCTTTTTCTATTTAATGGATATTTTACATCTATAGTTTTCAAGGCTGACTGTTGCCTATAATCTATAAAAACAACTCCATAGATAGCAATCATTACAATAATGCCCAAAATTCCTGATAGCATTTGAAATCCCCCCTTAGTGTTATTGTTCTTTAGGTATAGAATAACACAATACCTGGGCTTATGTCATATTTAAAATATGTATTTGTCAAATAGTTTTTTGTTATGGAGATTTTTGCATCATAATAAAGTTCAAACCAATTCATACCCATAAAGCATACAAATAGTAAGGATAATTGAAGCTAAGTTGCTATTGAAGTGATTGCTTTTCGTGTGATTTTACGTCTAATTCAAAAAGGGATACGCAAGACAGCTTTTCGTAATTAGCTTATCCGATATTGCGGCAATAATAAAAAATAATAGTCGTTCTGATCATAAGGACATAGCACAAAACAAAGGAGAGAGTAACCAGCCAATGGTGAAAAAGTGTTGCTCTTTTGTTATTTTCTGCCGTTTTCCGCTTCGATTTTGGCTCTCAGGCTTATGCTCCTCACCGTCCCAAGGCCATCAAATTTAATTAAGTAGGCAGCTTTTTCACGGTTGATTCCCATGACTTCGCCAGCCCCCATGATGCTGTGCACGATACGGTCGCCGGGTTGGAAAGGAAACTCAGAAGACTTCGCCTCTATTAGTTTTTCGCTGCTGCCGATATGCCAATTTGATTCCTTGACCAGACTTTCATCAAGTTCTGCTGTGTAAACAAGCAGCTCCTTGTCTACATTGAAAATGAAACGGGAGGGATAGCGGTAGGAGCCGTCCAAGTTTCGTCCCTCCGCATCAGTCAGGTACAAAGCTTTTTCCGCACGGGTGAAGGCGACAAAGGCCAACCGCCGCTCTTCTTCCATGGCTTCAAGCGTCGCGGTCTTTTTGGAGGGGAATACGCCTTCCTCAAGACCGCAAAGAAATACATAAGGAAACTCCAGGCCCTTTGCCGTATGTACGGTCATCAGTTTAACCGTGTTTTTGTTAGCAGCTGCATCAGTATTTGTCAGCAGCCCAATATGAGACAAATAGTTTTCTAAGGTGTTTTCCTCACCGCTTATGGTCTCGTATTCATAAACCGATTGCTTGAGTTCTGCCAAATTGTCCAGCCGCTCCTGACTTCCTTCCGTCCGGAGCATTGCCTCATAGCCGCTTTGGTCAAGGAGCGAATTGAACAAGTCGGAAATCGGTATAGTCTGATAACCTGCGGAAAAACCCTCGATTAAATCGAGAAACCCCTTGGCCTTCGTGCCCTTGAAAATTTCCTGGTCGATGGTTCTTTCGAGAGCGCTGTACAAGGAGCATTGATTTTGGGCGGCATAGTCTTTTAAAAACTTCATACGCCGCAGGCCGATATTGCGTTTCGGCACGTTAGCTACCCGCAGGAAGGACAGGTCGTCTTTATAGACAATGAGCCGGAGATACGAGAGAGTATCCTTGATTTCCATCCGGCCAAAAAATTGTACACCACTGTAGATGGTGTAGGGAAGTTTTTCTTTCAGAAATACCTCCTCCAGGGTACGGGAGATGAAATGGGCGCGATAGAGGATGGTCACGTCACTCAGCTTTACGCCTTGAGCAACCAGTTCGTTGATTTGAAGCGTTATCCATCTGGCTTCCTCCTCCGCTGTTTTGGCATGATGGTAAACAACCGGAACCCCGTTCGGCAGCATAGGAAGCAAGACCTTGCTGATGCGGTTTTTGTTGTTTGCGATTAATGAATTCGCTGCGGCGAGAATCTGCGGTGTTGAGCGATAATTCTCCATCATCATGATGGTGCGGACCTGGGGGAATTTTTGGTCAAATTCCAGTAAATATTTCAGCTTGGCACCGCGCCAGGTGTAGATCGTCTGATCCGGGTCGCCGACGATAAAAAGGTTCTTGTGATGAGCACACAGCACCTTCATCAGCCGGTACTGCAGCTCGTCAATATCTTGATACTCGTCGATCATGATATATTCCAGCCGCTGCTGCCACTTCAGGCGGATCCCTGCGTCCACGCTGAAGATGTGGAGTACATATTTAATCAGGTCGTTGTAGTCGAGGCCGAAACATTTCTTTTCCTGATACAGGTATCCCCAGAAGATGATGTCCTCTGCTTCTGCGGCATTCAGATACTTGAGATGCAGCTCTTCAAGGGAAAGAGAGACCATAAATTTGTAGTAATCCGGATCTTTAAACAGCTTGCGGACTTCGATCATGTCTCTCGCTTTAGCGAAGGTCATATGCCGCAGCGTGAGGCCCCGTTCTTCATAAATGATCTTCAGCATGTCGTTGATATCGGAATTGTCAAGAACGAGAAAGCTTTTCGGATAGTGGACAGCGTTGATGTCTTCCTGCAAAACAGTCACACAGAAGCTGTGAAAAGTACTGATATAGCCGGTATCGTTGTCGCCGCAAAGACGGCGAATGCGATGCTTCATCTCCTGGGCGGATTTATTGGTAAATGTGACGCAGAGGATGTTGGAGGGCATAATGCCAATCTCATTGACCAGATAGGCAAACCGATGCGACAGCGCGCGGGTCTTACCCGACCCCGCACCCGCAATCACGCGAATGAAGCCTTCTGTGGCAGTTACTGCCTGTCGCTGCTGTTCATTAAGTCCCGCCAAGATGTCGCTCATCCTGTTAGTCACCACTTTCTTCAACTAATTCAATAATAGGTTTGTTTAACCGGGGCTAGCATACTAAATTAAGCTTGACCATCGAACGTGCGTTTGCCATTTTCATTATACATTACTTTGAAAAAACCATCCATAACTTAAATTGAAGCAAATGAAAGCGGTGTCCCGGATATTCCTGGAACCGTGCTTTTTAAGCTTGCTGAATTCCATAAAGCCAGCATCGACTATCTGGTAGGATTGAACTCCATTTCCTATGATGGTTGGCGCCATTGACAATGACCAAACTGCAGAGATCAAAGTAACTGATTGCGAACGCAAAAATTCCAAAGTCGCTAAGATAGTTGGTATCGGTGAAATTCAAAGTAGTGAAAGCAGAAAAGGCAATATTAAGAAAAGGTGAAGGCGTAGGCGTATAGTGGGGGACCCATTTTGGGTTTAGAGATAAACAGAAGTTCTTTATTTATAAATCATTATTGGGGAGTTCTTGCCGGCATGAAAAAAGACCCCTTTGCGGAGGTCTTACTTAGCGAAAGCTATTTGGTGGGGTGGCGTATCCCATATCTATCGAACCATAGGTGGGGGCTATTTAACATTTCCAATTATTCTTGCTTGCCTGGTTATAGAGTTTCAGTTTCAATTGTCTTCGGCCGGGATTGGCGGATATGAAAGTGATTGTGCTGCAGCTTTAAAGTATGCAGCGTCTCGCAAACCAAACATTGTTTATTTTCACCGTCTTTGAAGGGCATTTCCCCGATATGCTTGCCGCAGCAGGTTACTTCAATGCTGATGATCTTGCCGCTATTATGGAAATTAACACGGTAGTCATTAATCTTACCTTCGTTCTGATAGTCCATAATTTCTTCACCCTTTCATATAGTGTTTGGCTACCCTAAATATAGCATCAGATCAAAATAGTGACAACCTTTAAATTTTCCAGGATAAGGAATTAATCGTGAAGGTTTGTTGTCTAATCATTTGAGTTTGTAATAGTTGTTTATACAGTGACGATAGAGTTGCATATTTACCTCTTTAGCGAGTTACACTTGCTTAATTATGCTTTTTTCGCATATTATAAAGCCAAACAACCTATTCAAGATATGCTATGCAAAATAGCCTCAAACAGAAGGCCCGTGCTGATAATGTATAGTGTAAAGAATATTGTAAAAAGGGCCGGTTATTGGCAGGGTTTTACAGAACGATGAAGAATTCAGCTAATAGAAAGTGTTTGCAGTGATACGAGCTATTAACTAAAATTTTTACTTAAGACAGTTATTCGTTTTTCAAAGGAGGATATTTTAAATGAAGAAAATGAAACTTTGTATGTCAACAGCTCTTGCGCTTATATTATCTTTAACACTTGGTTCATCAGTTTTTGCAGATTCGTTACCAGGCATAACAAGCACAAAAAATACTTACTTATATTCTGAAAGTAATAGAATAATGGCTGATCAGCTAGCATCTACTGCAACCTCGAACTTATTATCTTTGGGATCACTTCATGACATAACAATACATGAACCTACTATGGTAAGCAATTTAAACTTACCCTCGAATATCTTAGTTACAACTACGGAAGGAACTATGTTAGCATCAGTACAGTGGTCTGATTATTCTGGCGTAAGTATAAATACAACGACTCAGCTAAACGGCAAAGCCGTATTGCCTCCAAATATTTCAAACACTGCTAATATAAAGTTAGACGTAACTCAGAAAGTAAACTATAACGGATCGGGACTTCAAAGCAATCTAGGTATAGTCACATATAACAAGATAATTAATATACCTCCAGCTACAACTGTAGAGGAATTTTTAAGTAATTTAACATACAACGGTACAGCCTTTGATATCAAGATCCATAATATGTTCATACCGGGATTGATAAGTAACTTAACATGCAACGGTACATCCCTCACAGACAAAATGTCTGCAACCGTCGTAGACAGACATAACGAAACATTAGATTACGATAGTATCGTAGGCGATGGAGATTCATTACAAATCTCCGATGGACTATACACGCATACTTATTATCTTAGTTCCCTATTTGGAACACCGTCAAATTCAAGTTTGTTATTATCTATAATTCCACCTCAACCAATAGTGGTACCTGTTACTGGAATGGAGGGTAATATAAACTTACCCACAATCGTGCGCATTGATACGACAAGTGGAGTTGTAAACTTACCAGTCCAATGGAACGTACCAATAAATTTAAATATTTCGAAAAATATCCAAATACCTGGTACGATTGTAATGCCCGATAATATTTATAATTTCAAAGGGGCACAATCGCTTGTTTATCAAGATTTATACTATAAACCACTTGGGATTTCCAGCACACTTGGTTTTATCGGTAATAACTCTATCATGGAAATACCAGAAGGAACTACCGTATCAAGTTTAATAAATAGCTTAACTAATGCTGATTCATATAGCCTGACTTTTAAAGATAAGAACAACAATACTTTAGGAACTGATGCTGCCATTGTAACTGGAGATAGCCTTGTAGTGACCAGTGGAAACAGTAACTATAACTTTTATCTATCCACTGCACTAAAGGATAATACTAATAAGGACACTCTGAAATAGTGACAGTTAAATATAAGCATAAACAAGCTGACAACTAAGCTGTTCTCTCATTGCGTCACCACCGCATGGTTGCGATTGCCTGAAGGTATTGCGCCAAAGTAATAAACCCCGCGATAAGTTCTCAATGGTACTCTACGTAGAGATTAGTTTCGGGTTCCCTGATAAAAGCTTTCTTTATCAGGGAACCCTAGTTTCTAGGCCTTGTCAGATATCGTAACCCACTTGTCATACAATAAATTAAGCCGATTTTCAATAGTCTCCCGTTCATGCTGAAACGAAAGAACAAACAAATTATTAAGATTGGCGAGAATTTCAGCTGGGCTCAAATCCTCCCGGGGATGTCCTGGAACGCTACAATGTTGTCGTGTTTTGGGACATAGTTTGTGCTGGTTGTCACGTTTAGAGGGCGGATCATATGCTATGGATAGAACATATAGAAGATTTACCAGGTGCAGGCTCAAAGAGGTCAGAGCGATACTTTCCAATGGGGAGTGGGGGCAATGGCTGGAGGTGTCAATCAATTACTCCCTATGAAAGTCTCTTCAAGACCTTTAAGCATTTAAGGAATTGCCGTGGTTCTTACTCCATGGTAGCTTGTTTTAGACTTGGAACAATATCCCAATTGGGAGGAAGAATAAGCCTATAACAACAAGGCTTCCCCGAGATTTATTTCTCTCAGGGAAGCCTTTGCTCATTGGAGGTCGGCATAGTAAACATTTAAATAGTCTTCGACACCTTTTATTACCATTTGGACATCTTTAAGAGTTTTTTCAGCGTCTTGTTTACTAGCGAGATAGAAATCATCATAATCACTGGCTAATCTCAGGTCCTGAGAGCTTGCGATAATTTTGCGGTATTCTTTTGGAAATATTCCTGTCTTCACAAAATTAATATTAAACCCACTTATAACTCCAGAATGTTTCCGCGAATCAAGTCCTAATGTAGCCAAAGCAGCCCTAGCCGCCTGAAAGAGGGAGTAGTATGCCTTGGATAAACAATCCCGGTGATGTTCCAGTTTAAATAGATCCTCGGCAACTGCTAACCGTTCTTTAGCAGATTGCAATCGATAAAAGGCCAAGTCTTTGGTTTCTATACGGTCCACAATGTTTCTCCTTCTTTAAGGACATTTTTAACAAAAGGTACGTGCATTGTTGACAACTGATTAAAGTATTCCCCTTCATAAATATTGAGCGAAATATTTATGTCATAACCCACATCATCAAGTAATAGAAAATCATAAAGTTTATCTCTGTCTACTTTATCGCGATTGCGGACAAGAATCATAATATCGATATCGGATTCAGGCAAAGAATCCCCTCGGGCTTTAGAACCGTATAGAATCACAGAAATTAAGTTATCCCTGCAAACATCGCGTATATGTTGAATTGTTTTGTCTAAGGCCGTTTGTTCTGTTTTAGTTAGGGATGCCATAGAATCACTCCCAACTCAGAGTTAAATCTATCTGAATTATAGCATGCAATATCACTTTGCTCAATTTTTGCGCCCCCATATTCCCCACCTTCTTCCTCCAAGCAGGAATTGATATAAATCAGGAGAACACTATCGAAAATGGTGAATATCTTCTGCTTTAACCCATGCTCTTCACTAGTCTAAAATTGTTGAGCTTTTAAAGGAAATAGATGTAAGCTGTCGAAATCTATATTTTAACAGAGAAGGAAATCAAACGGAGGAAAGTCGATCGATGGCACAGCAAAAAACTGAGTTTTCGGAACATATGTCTTTTGAGTTTCTGGAGTTACTGCGCAAGAAAAATCCGGCGTGGCGTTTGTTAACATCATCTCAGGCTCCTTTTGTGGCATCTTTCCTCTATAGAGAATTTATTGCGGAAAATAAGCGGCAGATTGCCGAGCAAGAATTGATCAGCCGCTTGGAGGGCTTTATTGAGCTGCTCAATCAGGGGCGCGATGACTCCCTCTTTCCGCGTTTAGGACGAGAATACCTGGATGACTGGGCCAATGATGAACATGGTTGGCTGCGGAAATTCTATCCCCCGGGACAGGACGAGCCTTATTTTGATGTAACCTCCCTGGCCCAGAAAGCCATTGAGTGGCTTCTGAGTTTAAGGCAACAAGTTTTTATCGGTACAGAATCACGCCTGATCACAGTATTTGAACTCCTGAACCAGATTGTGGAGCGTTCTGAAACCGATCCAAAGTTACGCTTGGCCGAGCTCGAACGACGTAAAGCCGAAATTGAACAGGAGATCATCCGGGTGCGGAAGGGACAGGTGGAGCTGCTGGATGAAACGCAAATCAAGGAGCGTTTTTGGCAGGCGCTGACGACCGCCCGAGAGATTCTGGCCGACTTCCGGGCAGTAGAACAGAATTTTCGGGAACTGGACCGGGGGATGCGGGAACGGGTTGCCACTTGGGAGCAGGGAAAAGGAGAATTATTGGAATCAATCTTTGCAAAACAAGACGGGATTGCCCAGTCGGAGCAAGGCAAGAGTTTCGCTGCATTCTGGAAATTTTTAATGTCTTCATCTTATCAAGATGCAGGCAACCTTACGTGAAATTAGACACTCTCCAATTAAAGAACAAGTAACGATGATGAATTCGGCCTTAAGTGGTTATTACAATTATTATGGAATGGCCGGTAATCTGAGAAGTCTTTTCAGAATATACCACAGAACCGAACAGAACTGGAGAAGAATGCTTAGTTCTCGATGCAGTAAAGGGACTATTGAAAATGAAAGGATTAAATTATGAGTGATAGGGCCATCAATAACCCATTTGTGTTTTCTCACAAAGCATTAGAGTCATATAGAGGCTTGGCATTAGGTGTAGCTCCATTTTACAAGAAGGGAGCTAATATAAATGAATTTAACCAGAAGGTATTAACAGAACTTTTTACCCAGTTGTATTCAACTGGAGAGAGTATTTTAATGCTTACTAGTAGTAGCATCGTCAACCTACTATTATAGGTGATGTAGACTCTTCTTAATCAGTCATTAAATCATGACTTCTGAACTGTCTTTTTGTGCCTATTCCTGACCCAAGCAGCGGAAAGGAACTGTTCGCGTACCGGTTATGCGGACTGCCTTTCTGTTCACAGCCGTTTCTTCCGGTTGATGGGGGTTGGTGTTTAGGGTTCAGCAAATAACGAAGCATAGCGCATGTGTAGGGTGAAAAAACCTCGCATGCGCTTTTTAATTTCCCCTATAAAAGCAGACGGCAGGACCGGGTCATGACCCGTAGCCTTGCCGCTGCTTGAATAGGGAAAGAAGATAGACTGCAGCCCAAGGGACCTTAGTTGCCAGTCCAAAGGGATTCTTTTGAGATGCAGACAGAAGACGCCTTAAAGAAGTATCCATATTTTAACAGATAGTTGAATGCGTTGAGATTAGTTTCGGGTTCCCTGATAAAAATTTTCTTTATCAGGGAACCCTAGTTTCTAGGCCTTGTCAGATATCGTAACCCACTTGTCATACAATAAATTAAGCCGATTTTCAATAGTTTCCCGTTCATGCTGAAACGAAGCAAGTCCTGATGAGTCAAAAGAAATTGCAGGGTCAGACATTTGAGCCTCAAGATCAAGAATTTGCTGTTCCAGTGCGGTTATTTCCTTTTCCATTTGAGTGGCTGATTGACACGGATCAGCTGCCTTGGCGACAGAAGTTTTAGCTTTAACTTGCTGCCCCCGTTTATTAGCAAGGCTTGACGGACTGTCTGTTTCACCTGCGATCTTAGCAATTTGTTTATTCTTTCTTTCCAGATAGTCATTATAATTACCCAAGTAGGCAGTAATCTCGCCTTGGTCAAGTACCCAAACCTTGTGAGCCAAACGATTGATAAAATACCGGTCGTGAGAGACCGCCAGCAGCGTGCCGGGAAACTCTTCCAATGCTTCTTCCAGAGCTTCCCGGGAATCAATATCCAGGTGATTCGTAGGCTCATCGAGCAATAAGAGATTTGGCTTTTGATACATGAGTAATGCCAGTTGCAGCCGGCTCCATTCTCCGCCGGACAAACTGCTGATCCTCTGGAAAACATCGGAACCGTAGAAGAGAAATTTTGCTAACTGTTTTCTGGCTTCACCTGCTTCCATATCCAGTTCTGCACGGAAATATTGAAGGACGGTTTGGTCGGACTTGAGCGGTGCACTGTCTTGGGAGAGATATCCGATGTCAACTCGTGAGCCAAGGCGTATTTCACCGTGATCTGGGTTTTCTTGATCTAAGATCAATTTCAGAAGAGTGCTTTTCCCGCAGCCGTTTTTTCCGATGAGGATGATCCGTTCGCCGTAAAAAAGCTGGGCACGGACTTGACTGAAAAGCGAGCGGTTAGCGTAGGATTTGCTGATTCCCTCCAGCGAAATCACCTGTTTTCCAGAACGGTCACTTTGTTCGAGACGCAGGTCGATTTTTTTGCGTTCTAAGATCGGCTTCTTTAATTTAATCATACGATCTAAGGCCTTTTGCATCGATGCGGCACGGCGGTGAAAACCGGGATTCGGTGGATTGGAGCGGTTGCCCCATTCAATTAATTGTTTGATGGATTCCTGCATCTTTTTAATCTTTTTCTGTTGTTCCTGATAATTTGTAAACTCTGAGAGCAGGCGGCTCTCTTTTTCTTTCTGATAGTCGGTATAGTTCGTTTGATAAGTTACGGCTTCCCCGTCTTCCAGCTCAATGATTTTAGTGATCACTCTATTTAAAAAGTAACGGTCATGAGAAACAACGATGACAGTACCCTTATAGTTATTTAAAAAGGTCTCAAGCCATTCAATGGAAGACATATCCAAGTGATTGGTTGGTTCGTCCAGTATTAAAATATCGGGCCGCGTCAATAGTAAGGCGGCTAAACCCACCTTCGTCTTTTCTCCGCCGGATAAAGAGGAAAATGGCCGTGGATAGTAATCTGCCGTGATACCGAGTCCGTTGGCAATCCCGTCGATGTGGGAAGAGATTTGGTATCCACCAGCCTCTTCGAACTTCTCCTGAAGTTTGCCATATTCCAGCATAAGCTGACTAAGTGTATGATTCCCGGCATTCATGGGGTCGGACATTTTTTGCTCTAAGCGTTCTAGTTGCTGCTGCCACTTCTTTACTTCTTGAAAGCACTGTTCCAATACTTCATAGACGCTCATTTTGTCATCATACTTAGGGGCCTGAGCTAAGAAACCAATCCTGGTATTTTTGCGTAGGGCGATTTGCCCTTGTTCAGGCTGAAGGGATCCTATGATTAAGTTTAAAATTGTGGACTTTCCCGTTCCGTTACGGCCTATTAAACCTACTCGTTCTCCTTGTTTAATTTCAAAGGAGACGTCGGTAAGCACTTCATTGGCGCCAAAAGATAGTTTGATGTGTTGAAAATCAATAATCATGTTCATTCTCCTCTAGGGAAATGACACTTTCAAGGATTTAAGCATAAAAAAACCGCAGGGAAATGTCCCTACGGTCGCAGCTTCAATGTTTCGTTGCGGTTATGGTAGGTGTGTCATTTCGCAATTTTGTTGATCCGTACTCAGTTGCTTAAAAATGGGCATAGCTATCCCGTTAAATGAAACTGCATGCATAATTCCAAAGATTGCTATTGGCAACTGTTCAAGACGGAGCATTGCAAAATCGCGATTCATCCTACCACACCTCCTTCACTGAATGATATGAATATAGTAACATAATCCTTGTGGAATAATCAACCAAATTGCTTTAATCAAATATACACATGTTTTAATAACAATAAGGTTTAGCAATGGGTCTTTGCCTATTCTTAAACTGTAATCATAATAGTTCAGTAATCCTATGAATGCCGCCCAAACTTAGTGTTGGACGGCATTCATAGGATTACTGAAAATGTACAAAATAAAGTTTCTATAGGATAAATCTCACATATAGACGGTCGTTTATAAAAAGTACGGAAAAAGAGAATAAAATTTACAAGCGGCACTGATATCTGAAATTGGGCAGTATTCATTGGTCATATGGGCCATTTTCTCAATCCCTGCACCAAAACCTATCGTTGGAATTCCTAATTTACTTGCTGATGCTACTCCATTTGTAGAGAAGTTCCACTTGTACATAACTGGTTTTTTGCCTATAAGCTCCTCATAGGTGTTTACACAGCCTTTTGTAAGCTTATGGTCTTCTTTTATTTCCCAAGCGGGAAGAAAAGAATGGAGTATAATTTCTTCTCCTTTCCAGCTGGTACCGATGGCATCGTATATTTCCCAAGTAGCGTCGGTTCCTTCGATTAATTTATTCATCTCTGCTCCCACGGTTTCTTCATTCTCTTCCAAAGTCATTCTACGGTCAATGTAAATACTGCAACTTTGCGGAATGGCATTTAAAGAAACTGAGGAGCTCTCTATTTTTGTGAGTGCAATGGAGGGGTGCTCCCCAGTTAATTTCATAAATTCTTTTCCCAGTGCTTTGACACGGTTTATAATGGTTGTCATCTTATAGACCGCATTGATGCCTTTTTCTGGCGCAGCTCCATGAGCAGATACGCCGGGAATATTGATTTTGTAAATGGCTCTTCCCAAATGTCCCAAGGAAATCTGTAAATGGGTAGGTTCACATATAACAACATAATCAGGTCTCAAATCATTATCTACGATAGCATGATAAAGTCCCTCTCCATCGTAATCTTCTTCCATGACCGAACAGCAGATATAAATAGTTTTACCTTCTGCTAAACCTAATTTTTTCATCACAGCTCCTGCATATATAGAAGCAGCGGCCGAAGCTTTCATATCACTCGCACCACGACCATATAATTTGCCGTCTTTTATTATTCCTCCATAGGGGTTATCTTCCCATGATTCTGGGTCATTAACGGCAACATTGTCGATATGAGAATCATAGAGCAACTTTTCATTACCGTTACCGATTTTCCCGATGACATTTCCTACCCTATCGATATAGACTTTATCATATTTTAGGGTCTTCATTTCTTCTGCAATTCGTTTAACGACTGCTTCTTCTTCACCTGTCTTGCTTTTGATTTTTACTAAATCACTAGCAAAATAGACCAATTTTTCTTCCAACGAATCGACTAATTCTTGTACCTTTTCTTTCATAAATTATCCTCCTCAGGTTACCAGCTTATCTATTCGTTCTTGTGCTTTCTAAGAGTTCGTATATATAATGATATAAACATAATCTTTAACTTTCTATCAATATTTTAACGATTTATATCGCAATATTAACAAATGAGGTTGCTTATGCAAATTATTGATATTCCAATCAGTAAAGATTTACAAGAGACAACCATTCATGGAGATTATGCATTTCCGCTGGCAATTTATGAGGACCATTTACATTCTAATTTGATAGGATATGTAGACCTCCATTGGCATGATGAATTGCAATTCTCTTATGTTACCAAAGGTGCTGTGGAATTTGTAGTTAATCAGAAGAACTATTGTATTAGTGAAAATCAGGGGATTTTTATAAATTCCGGCTGTTTGCATATGGCAAAGGCAATTGTTGACCCTGACAGTACCTATATTTGTATAAATGTTAATGCAAAATTACTTTCTTCTTTTCAAGGCAGTATTATCGATACTGCATATGTTACTCCATTTATAGAATCAGAATGCCTTCCTGTGATTTTATTTGAAGGAACTGTACCTTGGCAGAAGGATATTTTAAGCGGGCTACATAGGATAAATTTCTTATATGAAAAAGGAGAATTTGCTTATGAGCTTAATATTCTGCTTGAGTTTACCCAAGTTTGGCTTAACATTGTAACAAATATGAAAGATATATTACAGGGAACGAATAAGCCGTCTGAAACCAACCAGAACCGACTTAAGACATTTTTAAGCTTTATACAGCGGAATTATAGGAATAAAATCAGTCTCGAAGACATAGCCTCCTCTGCTAATGTAAGCAGAGGAGAATGTTGCCGACTTTTTAGAAATACGATTCAAATTTCACCCATTGAATACTTAATTTCTTATCGTATTAATAAAAGTTTGTATTTGTTGGAGAATTCCAGTATGACAGTCAGTCAAATTTCGGATTATGTTGGATTTGGCAGTGTTAGCTATTTTATTGAACGCTTCCGAAAGCAAATAGGTGCTCCTCCCAAGGAATTTCAGAGGAATTTAAGAAATTTCAAATAAAATTATTTGGCTGATTTTGAGAGACGATCATTTCGTCTCTCTTTTTGGTCACGGATATACTTGAGGAAGGTAATTACCAGTATTTGCAAATCATGGCCCAACATCACTATGACGAACAGGTGGCGGAAGCGGTCCGGCAGGTTAAAGAGCGCTGCGGCGCCAGCCGAACCCGGTTAGGGGAGACGGTACCGGCGGAACTGAAAAAGGAACCGATCCATCACTGGAAGGATGTGGTGGAAGCCGTATCCGAGGAAATGATTAAAAATTGCCGGTTTTAAGGATTGACTAAGCTAGCTTAGTCAATCCCAAAACGGCCGGATTTTTAAACTGGAGCCGAATAATCAACAATTTTCTTGACCGAAAGGGTGTTGGGGAATTTGTCAATTGACCCAACCGAACTTAATTCCTCAGGGATTTGGTTAGGTTTGATCAAAACCATTGGGAATTGGTTGAACCGGCAAATATGGAGCCAACATTTTATGTTGTTATATTTTTAAGAGGAAGTTTTCGAAGGATTTAGTGATTAGTGGAAGGAAAAGACAGAAGTTTGGCGAAAAATAAAGGTACGAGTTAAACATTGTCTTGTTTAGAAGGAATCAAGTTTGGGCACTTCCCTATAAAGGGGTTGCCGGATTGGGTAAGCAGAGGATTGCTTTAAAGCCAAGGCTTGTGGGGGTTAATCAATGCATTATATTGGAATCGATTTAGCATGGACCTATGCCAAAGAATCCGGGGTTTGTATTATTGATGACAATGGGAGGATTGTCTACTGTGAATCCAAGGTATTCAGCGATGAAATGATTGCTGCAGTTGTCGAAGATTATGCTCAAGAAGGGGTAATTGTTGGTATTGATGTTCCTCTTATCGTGAATAACGATTTTTTCAATAATTCATTGAGCATCCAAGCTATGTCAAAGCAAGGGTTTAAGAACCTTGAGGACAGGCTGGATGCTTTTTATACTATCTGAAAGTATAAACTTGCATTATTTACTATTTACTTTCCAAGCATAAGAGCAACTAACCTGCCATTTTCGCCAGAAGCTGCAAGAAGGTTAACACGTTCGAAGACAGTGTCTTCGAGCGCCAGCTAAGTTTTCTTTATGTGCCATACGCCGCTTATTGCTCGCTAGTCATGATGGAAAGATTTTTGGTGAGATCAGGATGGGTTCATTACCATACCTGTACTGGATGAGAAGAGCGTGCATGTCAGCAGATCAAAGAATCATTGAGGAAAGCGGAAAGAAGGCCATTATAGAGAAGGTCTCCGGTAAAAAGTACCTTAGCTTATTGCGCTTAAAATTGGCTAAAGAGCTTAAGGAATATCTGGAAAGCCAAAGCATTGAAGAATGGTAATCCATCGTTAGGCGACAGACCATGCGCGGATTGGAAAAGTACGAAAAGAAGGAATATATTGGATCGTGTTGAATTATGATGGATAAAACGTAATAGTTTCGTTTTCTGAGAATCCATAATTAGGAAGTAAATGCCAATGAAATAAACATTCAAGTTGTCAAAACAAACCTCATAGTAAATCGACGAAAATGGGAGGAAAACAGATTTTTGTATTTTAGTCTAAACACTACCAGTGTGCAAAAATGTTGTAATTAAAAACACTTAAAATCGTCGCTCACAGTCAAATTTGGCCAAAAATGGAGAAATGGTTTTTCGCTACTTGTCATAGTGTCACTTAATTTATTTCCAATAAGGCGAAGATATATAGAGTTAAAATATTACGAACCTAGTTCGGTAATATCTCTTGATTTTGGAGTTACACGAATCCGGTTCATTAATAAAATGTTATAAAACGTGTAATTCGATAGATAGAAAAGTAGAATTAACTGCCAAATTACTTGAGGAAGACTTAGTGAGAAGTTGAAACGATAGACAAGGAAGAAATACTACGCGCGTAAGTAGAACACTTAACCAAGAAACATTAAATTATAAGCGTAGTAAAATTTAATTATGGTTAAGTGGAATGACATCAGGTATCATACTAAAATAATAACAATATATTAAAAAATAAGGGGGATAACATAGTGGGTATTTTTTCACGCATATCAAACATTCTAGGTGCAAAGGTTAATGATGCATTGGATCAGGTTGAAAATCCCATTGAGATGCTGGATCAAAAATTGAGGGACATGGAAGCAGCATTAAACGAGGCTAAATCGGCATCGGCAATGGTATTGGGAAATGTGCATCAGACCGAAAAGAAAATGAATGATGCACTGGAGAGATCAAAAGACTGGGAGAACAAATTCCAGAAGGCAAAAGCAGCTAGTGAAAAGGCATCGGCAGATGGTAACGAGCAATTGGCGGCTGAGCATAAGGAATTAGCAAAGGAAGTATGGGCTAAAAAGATCGAGACCGATAAATCGTATCAAACATTAAAGAGCACCTATGAGGCTCAACGCGCCGATGGGGATAAGTTAAAGGCAAAGCTGATTGAGCTAGAAGAAGAGATTGAGCGGACTCGAACGTACCGCATCGAAGCAGAGGCTAGATTAGCGAATGCAGATGCCGGACAAAAGGTCGGAGAGATTATGGCTAATGTACAAACGAGATCGGGTGACATTTCCATTGACAGCATCGAGCGTAAGATTTCTCAGAAGGAAGCCATGGCAGACGGATTAACGGAACTTGCACATGAGGGTGATTCGTTGGATGCTAAATTGAAAGCGTTAGATGAAACTAACCTCGATGAGGACTTTGAAAAGCAATGGGGAAAGAGCTAAACAGATAGAAAGTTAGATGGGAACTATTCAAAATAATACAGTTCCCATCTAATTATGTAAGGAGGGGATTAGAATCAGTAATTGGAGTAAAAAGATTACGGCATTATTAATGACAATGTTCATTATGCTGGCTTTTAATTTCTATATAGATACGACTAGCGTGTTTGCTAGGAGTGCTTCAGCCTCAAGTTCGAGTTCGAGCAAATCTAGCACTAGCAAGGCGAGTAGTTCCGGCGGGTTCACCTCGAAAAGTGTAAGCCCATCAAGCGGTAAGAGTAGCAGTTCTAGCAGTAGTGGATTTACCTCAAAAAGCGTGAGTCCTTCAAGTGGTACAAGTAGTGGATCGACCGGGAGTTCTAGTGGAACAATAGGAGGTTCTAGTGGATCTACTCAGAAGGGCACAAATTCAACATCTCCATCGACAAGTAGTACAGGGAGCTATAGCGGATCAACAAGTAATACAAAGAGTTCTAGTGGATCAACTCAAAAGAGCCCGAACACAATATATTCGAGTGGTACAGGTAGTAACTACCAGCCTAACGGGAGCAGCACCGGATGGGGTGGGGGTTATACAAACGTAACATTATTGCCCGTAAAAGCCCCCTATTATGATGATAATGGAGTACATTATAAATATAGGGCCCCATCACTGTTGGGATCTATCGTGGACTTATTGATAATCGGAGCGCTAATTATGTTTGTAGTTTGGTACATTAGTAAAAAGAGAGGCATACGATTACGGATACCAACGTTAAGAATACTAACAAGGAGGAATAATTTGAAATCATTAGAGAGTGAACTTGAGCATTATAGTAAAATACATTCAAGTATAGTACTAGCAACAGACGAAGTAGAACGATTCCTTTCAAAAGAGGAAAAGAAAGCTAGACATTGCTTGATGTATATACAAAAGCTTGAGGAATATATAAAACTGTTAAAAGACGGTGTAGCGCATTACAAGAACAGAGGATTCTTCGCAAGGATTGCTAATAAAGAAGGTATCTACGATGAGGAAATTCAAACTTTCAAAGAAAGACATAACGATGAACTAGCAAAAATAGAACAATGCTCTAAGTGCAAATGTCTAAAATGCGTAAAAACATGTAATATGGGCGGCTGTCACAATTGCCCACCAGAGGCGCATATAGCCTTATGCGATAACGAAACAAAAACGGTTTACTTGATGGAGGATAGGTATATAACACTAAGGGATGATGAGTCCGGCACAGACGAGGAGTTCCATGTACTTGCACATATCTATGATAAACAATGCGAGTTAAACTACATCGCTATGGAAACAAATGGAGAAAAGCGATTGAATTACTTGGAGCATGGTCCACAAGGAGATTCCTTTAAAGTTATAACCGATACCGACGACTTCAATTTCGCACTGGAAGCCTACGAAGAGGCAACAGCAGAGGAATAGGTAAAAGGCAGCACTTTAGCCTCTGATTCAATTAACTACTGATTTCACTGGTATCTTTAACGATTTCAAAAATGTATTAAATTCGGAGTTTTAACCTTTTGTCAACCCTTTCTCTCTGTTAAAATCAGGGGGAAAGAGAGGATGAAATGAGAAATAACCGTTTACCAAATTGAACGAGGTTTGAATAAGCTGACTGACGGAAGAGTTAACCCCACCTATAGCACGGGCCAAGTTATTTTGCCTGTGCTTTTTGGTTTTTTGCTCAGGTTAAAAAGCTTTAATGAACTAAATTTTATGATAAAGAATAACGAGTTTAATAAACTGTTACCCCGAGGTACAAAGCTGCCACGGATTGATGCGATTAGAGATACTACTTCGCAAAATTGGTAAGATATATGAAAAACTATTTTCAACGGACTTTTTTACGATGTGATAATTAATTTGGTTTAGTCCATCTATATCAATTACTTTAAGAGTGAGGCTCTATGGGAAATAGCAATTGAATGGTGTGAAGATAACGGGATTAGATATGAATTAAGCTGCTTCGATAGCCTCCCGTTCCCCCTGAAAAGAAGTCAATCTCTTGATGAGTCGCAAGAAATTGCTGGGTCAGACATTTGAGCCTCAATATCAAGAATCTGTTGTTCCAGTGCGGCTATTTCCTTTTCACTCCATTCAGAATCCAATCTATAAACGAACGCAAGAATTTCAGCCACAGCTTTATAGAGTTCTGGAGGGATCTCTTGACCAATATCAATTTTTATTAAAGCTTCGACTAATTGGGCATCCGTTTGTATTGGAATACCTTGTTCCTGTGCAGTTTCGATCAAATTTCGTGCAACTTCACCTTGCCCAGAGGCTACTATTTTTGAGGCCCCGCTCTTATCGTAAGCTAATGCAACTGCTTTTTCTTTCATGCCAATACGTCCACTCCGTTCTTTGCCTCTCCTTTAAGCAATGTATGAAATTCCAAATTATCCAAAGGTTTGACCTGAATAGAGGTTAAGTTAACGCCTAACATTTGAAAGTTCCCTTTCACTTCGGCCATCAGACCATCAAGAAGTATTGATAAAGCGTCTGGATTTTTCGTTAATAGACTTAACGAAAGTTGATTCATAGAAAAGAAAGCATCAATGCCAATCGGTCCAAGATTAGGTGTTTCAGTTTGTAACGCGATGCGACAATGTTTAGGATCAATCTTACCATTTTTACGACTTCCCTGAATGGCAAGCTTAATGGATTTGACTCCCTGGTCTTGTCTAATAGGAATTTCGGCTAACATATAACCATTACCATCCACGCCGGTATCGTGCCATAATTGCTGGCCAGTGATCTTATCTAAGAATTGATTAATGACCGATGAAGAGGGATGAGTGTCCGTCAGGCTAAG
Source organism: Desulfosporosinus paludis (assembly GCF_045689965.1). NCBI lineage: Bacteria > Bacillati > Bacillota > Clostridia > Eubacteriales > Desulfitobacteriaceae > Desulfosporosinus > Desulfosporosinus paludis. The sequence goes on along the minus strand of NZ_CP144211.1, from coordinate 2,549,049 downwards.
AAGCTGTGCTTTTAGGGTATCTTTTAACTGAGCAAGTTCCTCAGAATCTCCCCCTTGTCCTTTGATTAAAATATCAAACAATCGGTGCTCATAATTTATCCCAAGTTGTTTTAAAAAGGATTTTAATTGTCCTGCTGCTTCTTGATTTGACAGCCCTTTTAAGCTGGGTATTAAATCATTAAATTTTTGTAATAGTTCTTCCGGAAGATCAGAATTATTGAGGATTTCTGGATATGAAGCAGTCTGCGCATCGTTTAATAAATAAACAAATAACTCATTATTAGGTAAATCGCGATTAGCCAATACCGTATTTAATGCGTTTGATAGGACGGATTCCACGGGTTTCTGAACTTCAGTATCCCGGCTTAGTACTAACGTATTGTTCACAAAGTTTTTAACAACAGCCTGAAATTTATCCCCAGGTTTTGCTTCGATATCTAAAAAAGCTTGAACTGATTTTCCATTAACCAAAATAGACGCTTTGCCATCCTCTACCTGGCTTAACATTTCAATGATTATCTTTTGCCCTATTTGAAACGTGTCCTTGCCAGGCATAGCTACAATAGGTTTCTGAACTTCAGTATCCTGGCTTAACACTAACGTATTGTTCACAAAGTTTTTAACAACAGCCTGAAATTTATCCCCAGGTTTTGCTTCGATATCTAAAAAAGCTTGAACTGATTTTCCATTAACCAAAATAGACGCTTTGCCATCTTCTACCTGGCTTAACATTTTCAATGATTATCTTTTGCCCTATTTGAAATGTGTCCTTGCCAGGTATAGCTACAAAAGCGTTAGGAATTGAACCGATTTGCACGTTAACACCTCGAAACTAATACATTTACTTTTAATTATACCAGTTTTTGATTCTCTTTTAGACAAATTTAGACCACGGTTTTAGACAGGGTAGAGCTTCAGTTATTCTACCATCGGTGAGAATCTGGTGAACAAGTTAAACATAGGACGTCTTTTTATTTTACTCATTTAGAAGGTATATTCATTACCCTGTAGAAAATAAAAGAGATCAGCTCTTTCACATTAAATAGAGTTTTATTTATATAATTAACTAGAAAGAGGTGTTTGCTGATATGTCCCAGAGAATTATTCGAAAATCTTTTGTTCTTACATTAATATTCTTACTAATCTCCTCCACCAATGTTTTTGCTCTGCCACTATTCCCAGGTTATCCAGAACCTCAAGTTTACTCTACTCAAATTGTTGGGGATCACTTGGATATGACTAGCCCAACTACAGGAACTTTCCACTACAAATTATTTGGAGCACATGGCAAAGACATAACTTCTGAGTTCCCTGTTTCCGATCTAACAGTAGACGCGAGAATTTCAAAGGATGGTTGGGAAAATGGAGGAGGAAAAGCCGCTGCAAGTTTGGATCCACAAACCGGAACCTGTACATTGACCTATGATTTTTCGGAATCTGACAAATACATAATAGTTTACTTGACGCCTAGATATAGCTTGGGGGATTCGGCAACTTTAGTTATCGGCAATTCCGATGCAGATGATCTTAAAAGGGTCGATGGAATTCATTTTCTTTCTGATTCTTTAACTAAGACCGGGCCAAACACTGCCACCTTCAAATATGAAATAATCAATTTTATCAATGATATTACTCAAGAAGTTCCCGCTTCCCAAATTGAAGCATGTTCATCAGTTGACTCAAGCGTTGCTTTAGATCCCTCGACAGGAACAGGTACTATTACATTTAATACCTCCAATACAAATCAACTTATCAGAACCACCCTTAGAGATAAAAAGACTGGAATAACTGCTGTCTTAAATACATTAGGGTTAGACCCAGTTCCAGACCCAGTTCAGAGCACAACCTCTTCTGCAATATCCGGAAATTTAGAACAGGACCCGGTACAGAGCACAACCTCTTCTGCAATATCCGAGAATCTAGAACCGGACCCGGTTCAATCAACGACTTCTTCGGCAATTTCCAGAATTAGTTTTGTTTCAGGTGATTTAACAAAGACGGGATCAGATGCAGCAACCTTCCAATACAAAATATTAGACCATAATTATATGGATATCACCAAGACAGTTCCGGCAACAGATCTCAAGGCCACTGCCTTAACTGGCACCACCGAAGCTGCTATAAGTTTAGACCCATCAACAGGTATAGGAACTATAATGTATGATTTTTCAAAGAGTGAACAACAAGCCGACCAACAAGTCCTGGTTAGTTTAATGCACGAAAAAGGTATCGGTGTCTCAGCATTACTAAATCTGGCAAGTTTCGAATCACTCAATACTGTGGATAGCAAAACAAGCGATTTGAAAATCGCTCAAATCTCTTTCCTTCCTACGGATATGATTACGATAAATTCCTATGCTCAATTGCAATATCAGATACTTAATAAAGAAGGAATAGATATTACAGCAAAAATTCCGGCATCTCAACTTGTTTTAAGTTCCACGGTCAATTCAATGATAGCGACACAACCAAAAGACAGGACCTGTACAATAACCTATAATTTAAATGATTCAGCTAAAACCATTATTCTTTCCATAACAGACGAAGAAACTGGGGTCAAAACCGCATTAAATATCGGGAATATGCCTGTGGATCCGGAATCCGATGCTGATATAGATTTCAAATAATTTTTAGGATTCAAGAAGGCAAAACATCTTATAGGTAAAGGGGCATCCTCAATAAGGGGATACCTCTTTACTAATATCTATTATGCACTCACAAATATACTGCCTTCTCAATTGGTTCAGTTTGCTGAACTCCCAGCTGGTGAATTCGAACAAAATCCATAAAAGATTACCACAAAAAATGAACTTATTTGTGGTAATCTTTTATGGATGAAAACATTTTTCATGATAAAGGGAGGATATTGAAAATGACATCATCACTCTACGAACAAATATATGATCTGGAAGACAGACTGTTACAACCTGAGATTCGTGGCTCCAGAGAGGAAATTTTAAGGCTTCTAGCCTATGATTTTGTTGAATTTGGGAGTTCCGGGGGCACATTCGATAAATTACAAGTTGTCGAGGAATTGCCTCATTCCCCTGCAGTGCCAGTGATTATTGAGGATTTTCGAGTCAAAGTCTTAGCGCTGGATGTAGTACTGGCTACCTATCGGGCAGTTAAGCCTAATGAATCCAGAGGAGAAATGAGGAATTCATTGCGCAGTTCAATTTGGAAGTTCCTCGATGGAAGGTGGCAAATGGTCTTTCACCAAGGAACCAGAGCAATGGAGCCCTGCAAGGAATTAAGATGAAAGGTAAAATGATATGAACAATATTGAAGAAGAGGTTCGGCGCCGGCTATTTGAGCTGCAGGATCTGAAATACAAAGAGTTTTCGTGCAAACTCATGCCGACGGTGAACCCGGAAACCGTGATCGGCGTACGCACGCCGGAGATGCGGAAGCTCGCCCGGGAGTTTTCCAAAAGGCCGGAGGCTTCGGAGTTTCTTAAAATCCTGCCGCACGGGTATTATGAAGAAAATAACCTGCACGGCTTCCTGATTGAAACGATCAGGGATTATGATGCCGCCGTTGCCGCCATCGACGAGTTTCTGCCGTACATAGACAACTGGGCAACCTGTGACCTGATGTCACCGAAAATATTTAAAAAGCATCTGCCCGAACTCTACGAAAAAATTAAAGTCTGGCTGATATCCGGCCAGACTTATACGGTGCGCTTTGGGATCGGAATGCTGATGAGTTTTTATCTCGATGACGCTTTCCAGTCGGAGATGCTTGAGCTTGTGGCGGGTATCCGGTCGGACGAATACTATGTCAACATGATGATCGCCTGGTATTTTGCAACGGCCTTGGCCAAACAGTACGAAGCGGCTTTGCCGTATATTGAGGAACAGCGTTTGGAGAAATGGACACACAACAAAGCTATCCAGAAAGCGGTTGAGAGCTACCGGATCAGCGACGAAGCAAAGGTGTACCTGCGGACGCTAAAAGTAAAATAAAGCCGGGATTCCTAATAACTGCAACGACGTCTCACAGAGGGGTGGCCTGTATCGTTTAAATGAGGAAGGGCAGTATCAGCAGGTGGAGGTGTTGGAGGAAACAGGGTGGCCCATTCAGAGCCTTTGAAAGGATTTACTATTCACCTTGAAGAGTTATTTAAGTGAGCGCATAAGATATCGTGTATCTTTCTTGCCCTTCTTTTACATGCTCTTATTTTTGCCTAATTAGCGTAAATACAGGAATGAAGAAGCCTATGAGCCCCAGTATCATGATACTGCAGGGCTTTATTTTATTTACTTTGGCAAAGATAATTATTATATTATCAAGGCAGGCTGGCATGGGCAGGATTTTGACGGATAATCTCGAAGAAGTGAGAATTACTGAATCTAAATAGAGAATCAGATAATCTCTCAAACAGGATGCTCAAAAGGGGATAGCTATGGAACAAATCAACAAACTCCTCAATCATGCCAGTAAAACAGTGACTGATCTGGAACTCCAACAGATCCTCGGGGAGCCGGATTATCCTCGTTTTCAGAGCGAAGTGGAAAGGTTGGTAGAGTCCGGAGTACTTGCTCCGGTAAAGGCTGCAAAGAAGAATGGCCGTATTCCGCCTCTCTATAATAAATATAAACTTATTAAGCCCCCGGAGGATTATACCTCTTGTCTGGAGTCCATTCGCCGGCTTAATCCCGTGCTCAGCATTGCGGGTTATTTGCAGAGGCCGGAGGTTTATAAGAAGCATCAGCCAATCGTTGAAGGAATCAGCGACTATCTGTGGTTTGCCCAGAGTTTGTTAGAACAACCCATGTCGCGCAAGGAGCGCTCCTTTTCCGTGTGGGGCAGGGAGAAGCTGCTGGACGAGCAGATGTCCTTGGTTAAAGACGTACTCAGGTTTAATGGTCTGGCGGAGGATTTCCTGAATTATTATGATACTCCGGAGCCATTTTTCGAATATCGACATGATCGTGGCCAGCTCATGACAGTACTGGTTATTGAAAACAAGGATACTTGGTTTACCTTGCGGAAGCTCATGCAGGATACGGGAAAAAATTCTTTGGCCGGGACAGCTATCCACGTGCTTTTGTACGGGGAAGGGAATAAAATCACGAAGCCGGGAGCTTTAGACGAATACAAGGCTGGGATGCTGGGCGGTGAAGGACAAGCTGCGCGCTTTCTTTACTTCGGGGATCTGGACTGGGAAGGCATCCGGCTATTTTTTCGCACCAGAGAGGCCAACCCTTCTCTGGATCTGAAACCCTTCGCGGTCCTCTATGGTCTTATGCTGGAACTTGCGGTAAAACACGCAGGGCGTCAGGCATTACCTAAATCACCCGATCAGCGCGGTGTGACTGGTTCGCTCTCTGAATTTTTAGCCGCTTTAGAACTTGCCCAAGAGGAGAAGCCTCTGAGCACGAGCACAAGTATAAGCATGAACTTAGTGGGTAGCTTTTTAAAGGGTTTATTAGCTGAGGGCAGGTACATCCCTCAGGAGATTATCAATTATCAGGTGGCGGCGGATCTTCTCAAGTAGTAGGAACGGGGTTGAAATGAGTGGCGGCGACAAGATTTGTATGATTGAGTTAGAATATAATTTAATTTAATTGTATTACAGGAACTGGTATAATGGTCATGTAGGAGGCTCGAAATAGTGAGTCAATTTGAAAAGATATTAATAAAAATATTATGTGGAACAAAAGATAAAGATATTGATTTTGATGATCTCTGCAAAGTGTTGCATTATTTTGAGTTTAAGGAGCGTATTAGTGGCAGTCATCATATTTTTCATAAAGATGACATGGATGAAATCATAAATATTCAACCCAATGGGTCAAAAGCAAAGCCGTATCAAGTTAAACAGGTAAGACAGATTATTTTGAAATATAAACTTGGAGGTGGTATTGATGCATAAGTATGAGATAATCATATATTGGAGTGATGAAGACGAGTCATATATTGCAGAAGTGCCAGAATTACCAGGATGTTGTGCAGATGGCAAAACCCATCAAGAAGTTTTAAAGAATGTTGAAATAGTTATTAACGAATGGATAGAAACTGCAAAATCTTTAGGAAGATCCGTTCCAAAACCCAAAGGGAGATTATTATTTGCATAAGTTTTGCTCTTTAGTTTAAAGGGGCCGCCATTCGTGGCGGCCTCTGAATATAGGGGCTGAGGGCAGGTATATCCCTCAGGAGATTATCAATTATCAGGTGGCGGCGAGCCTTCTCAAGTAGTAGGAACGGGGTTGAAACGAGTGGCGGCGACAAGATTTGAATTTTTGGAAGGCTTCGAAAAGAGGATGCAGCTGGTCGCTGCTATCGATTCCATTATCAACCGCACCAATCGCAAGATGGAGTTTGAGCGGTTGTTTGAGCCGGGGCAGTTGGATAATATTATTCTTTCCGTCCTTGTCTTTATTATGGAAAGAACTTTAACTGAGGATGAAGAGTGTACCATGGACAGCCTCGCCCGCTTTGTTGCTCAGATCCTCCCCGAGTATTCCCAGGCGTTACCCTCTGAAGTTGTGCGCAAACTGACGGAATATATTATCAAGGACATCCTGCAAAATGGTGGGGAAGCGCGCTACTATCCCGTTATGAACTACGGGAAGGGTATGGAACAACTCCGGATCCGTCTCATCGATGATAAGCTCATCGACGATCAGCGGGGTTATGTGCTTAATTATCAGCTGACGGATCAGGGCTATGATCTTCTTTTCCGGACCAAAGAAGTGGAGCAGGAAATCAGTTTTACCATTGAAGAACTCAAGCTTCGGGAACTGATTAAGCGTAAAAACTACAGGAAAGCCATTGGGCAAAGCGCAAATCTGGTGCAGATGATCCGGCAAAAAAAGAATGATATCCGGCAGTTCGTGCAAAAAGTTCGAGAAAATATTTATGAGGTAAACATCGAAGAATTTGAACGGCTTGTAGCCGGCACCTATACCTTGCTGGAAGAGGAATATAGCATGATGGGCGAGATTCGCTCCATGATTCTGCTTTCCGAGGAGCGCCTTAAGGAAGAGGAAGACCTGCGGGGCGCCTTGGATGAGCAGATGATTAAAGCTCGCTCCGAGATTGGGATTATCCGTAAAAACATCAACCTAACCATCAGTGAGCAAAAGGAATTGATCTTGGAACGCCTCAGCCTGTCGAGAATTTATAAGGAAACCATAGCCGATTCCTTTGCGCTGGCCAGAGCTCGCTATTATGACTTTGAGCAGGTCATCCTCAAGCCCTTGGAACAATGCCCGGAGGAAAAGCTGCCCTCTCTCTGGCAGCTTCTCAATCCCTTACTTCGGCCTAACCCGGACCGGATTCTCAATGTGCTCAGCTTGTATGAACGGCAAGCTCGTCTTAAACAGGAAGACGAAGGCAGCCCCAGTGTCCTCCTGGAAGAGCTGGGAGAAGATGTAGAACTGCGCAAAATCTCCAAAATCAATGACCGGAATCTGGAATTGTTGGGCAGTCTGCTGGAGTTTGCCGAGCGCAAAAGGGAATCCTTTCGCTTGAGTGAATTGATGCAGGATCTGGAGACTAAGACGGAGGTCTATAAGGAATTAACGGAGGATGATCTGATTTTTAAAACCATGCTCAAGCTCTATGATCTCCAGGTGATTGATCTGAGCAAATGGAGGGAAGAGCAGGAGGAGGTGGTGGCCAATGCCACAGGAGAGCTGGACGTCAGCTACTGTTTGTACCGCCTGGAGTATGTCCACCCGGACTTATTCGGAATTAAGAGAATCGAGATCTGCAAATCCGATGAAGAGGTATACGAACAGGAAATCCTAACCTATATCGGGCAAGAGAAGCTGAGCAGGCGTATCGCCATCAGTGATTTTTGGATTGAGGTGAGCTTCCAGTGAGTGAGATAAAAATGAATGAGATTAAAACAGCCCTGAAGATTTACCGCAAACTCCTGGAGAAGGGGCAACTGGATCGGGAAAGCGAGGGGGATCTGTTCCTGGAATTCCGCAATGTGGAGGTCAGGGCGATCTTGGCGGAATTTGAGGAGGAGCTGGAGTTTAAAGTCATTGAAGTAGCGGGAAGTCTCTATTTGCTTCCCCATAGCGGTAATGGGATCTTGGGCTATACAACCAAGGATTTGCGCGAAAGCGTTGCCACGGATGCTAAGCTTGTCGATGCCTATTTGCTGAGCTATATCTCCATGTTCATTTTGTACTTATTCTACGGCGGACGGAACCGAAATCCGAAACAGCGGGAGTTCCTCCGAATCAGTACGCTGATTGAGGAACTGGACAGGCGTTTGGAGCTGGCTTTAAGTGATGGAGAAGAGGGGAAAGTCCTGGAGGAAAAATATGCCCTGAATTTCACCCGCATCGCTGAGCTGTGGGCTAGTAAGCAGGATTTTGAAGAGAGAGGCCGCAAAACAAAAACCGGGACGATTTTGAATACCTGCCGGCTCCTGGAGCGGGAAGCCTTGCTCAGAATCGTCGATGATGACCGTGAGCTGCGGCCCACCCGGAAGCTGGATGACCTGATGCTTAATTATTACCTGGATGACAGCCGGGTAGAAGAGATTAGAGAGTTCTTCGAAGGAGCGGTATCCAATGCCCAGAATTAATCGGATTCGGATCATTAACTTTTCCTACAACAATGACCTGCGGCATATTCAGGATGAAACCTTTAACTTCCACGGCGGAGAAAATGCCCTGCTCAGTTTAGCCAATGGCGGCGGTAAAAGTGTTCTGGTGCAGCTGATCTTTCAACCCATCGTGCCCGAAACGAAAATCCAGGGGCGGCGCATCAACGCCTTTTTCCGTAAAAAACGTTTACCCGCTTATGTCCTGATCGAATGGAAGCTGGACAATGCGGTCGGTTACTTGCTGACAGGCCTGGGGATGGTCTCGGCTGAGGTATCAGGGATTGAGGATGAGAAAAATAGAGTGAGGTATTTTACCTTCACTTCGCAATATACGGGTTCCAACGCCTTCGATCTGGCCAATCTTGAACTTGTGAAACAAACTGGCAATATCCTGGAGATTAAACCCTTCAAGGAAGCCAGGGAGATGATGCTGGAAAAGGAGAAGAAGGACCCTTATCTCTTTGGTTGTTTTTATGATGATGACGGGGAGCGCTACCGGAAACGCTTGGCTGAGTTTGGTATTGCTCAGGATGAGTGGAAAAATATTATCGCCAAAATCAATGACAGTGAAGGCGGTTTAGATGAGATCTTTCAAAAGTATAAAAACTCCAGTCAATTATTAAATGAATGGATCATCAAAACTATCGAGAAGGTGATTTATAAGGATCGTTCTGAGGCCCAGCGGTTAGAAGAAATGTTGGAAGGATTAGTGCGGGAGGTTATTGAGAACGAGCGCTTTATCTTAGAAAAACAAGTTCTCGATGAATTCCTGGTTGGTTACGGAGAACAGGTCGCTGCCTTAGTCGAACTGCTCAACGGTCTGGAAGAGCAAAAAGGCCTGGCCGGCAAACTGGTGGCTCTCAATCGTCATTTAAACACTGAAACAGGCCAGCTCCAGGAAGCCCAGGAGGGGCATCAATTTGAATTAGTAAATCTCAAACAGGAACAGCAGCGGATCGACTTGGAAGAACGCTCTCATGCCTACTGGTTGAGACACGAGGAGCATATCCAAGCTGCCCAAGACCTGGCTGAGGCGGAAAAAAGCAGTCAGGATAACGAGGAAAAGCTGGAGACGGCTAAATTCTCTGCCAAAATTCTGGAGGCAGCTCGTCTCGGTGAGGAGATAGGCTCAAAAAAGGCTGACCTTTCCGGGATCATGGAAAGGCTGGAAGCTTCTCGTTCACAGCTGGGAACAGATCAGAGAATGCGCGATCTGGAATACTCACTTAAACGGTTGGCTCAGGAAACGTTGCGGGGTCTGGAGTTGGCTTTAGAGGGCTTAAGCGGGGAAAAGACGGAGCGGGGCCAAGACTTGCTGCAGCTTAAAACGGAGGCCCATAATCTGGATCAGGAATTAAGAGAATTTGTAGGCGAAAAAGGCGGTCTTCAGCAGCAGGTAAAACAATATGAAGCCCAGGAACGGGACGTCAGAGGAAAGATCAAACTTAATCTGGACAGGAATCTGCTGGGAGAGTTGGCCCAGCAGGACATTGAGAAAGCTAGACTGGGGCTGCAAAAGAACCAAGAGGATTTGGTGAGCAAAGAAGTGCTTTTGGCTGAAGAAAAAGCTGAGAATGTTCGGAAACAGCAGGATATGGAGCGGGAGAGCCAAGAACTGCGGGAAGCCAGAGTTGAGGAAGCAAATTCCCTAAACCGTCTGCAAGAAGAGATTGCCGACTATGAGCAGCAGGAACAGGAAGTCCTGGGCATCCTCCATAAATTCGGCTTGGCCGCCGAACTCAGATTTGACCGGGAACGTCTGCACAGCTTATTTAATCAACGGCTGAAAAACCTGGATCAGAGCCTGGAAGAAGCAGTCCGGATGCGGGACGAGTCCACGGAATCCCTTTCCTCCCTTAAACAGGGGAGACTGCATATTCCCGGAGAAGCCGTCTCCTTGCTGGCTGCTAAAGATATTCCCTATGATACGGGGGAAACCTATCTGCGCAATCTGCCCCCGGACCTCCGCCAGAAGCTGTTGGGGGAAAATCCTGTTTTGCCTTATGCCCTGATCTTGGCTAAGGAGAGTATCGAACTCCTAGCCGAGGCTATGAATCGAATGACCCTGCGCCGTGTTCTTCCTTTGATTGCTTATGAGGATTTGGGCAAGAGTATCATTTCTATGACAGAGAGGATGGTTCAGGCCGGCGAAGGCCTAACTTTAGTTTGCCTGTATGAAGGCAGGGTCTTTAATAATGAGAGCCTTGTCAAACTGGAAGAAGAACTGAAACGAAAGCAAACTGAGGCTTTTGAGCAGTATGCCCATTATTCCCAGGAGCGCAATGATACGGTGGCCGGGCAAGCCATTTGCGGGCGTTTTGCCTATCCGGCGGAGCATCTCTATTTGCTGGAAAAAAAGAAAACAGCCGCCGAAAAGCAGCTTCAGGGGATTGCCAACCAAGTGTCTCTCCTGGAGCAGGAAAAAAAGAGTCTGGGTACATCCTTGGAAAGACTGGAACAATCCCTCAAAGAAACAGCTGGTAACCGCCAGAAAGCAGAAGCTGCCCTTACCTTGTTTGAGTCTTGGCTGGAACGGGAAAAGGACTATCAGGCCTGCCGAAAAAGGCTGGGGGAAGTCCTTGAAGGGATTGCCAACACCGATAGAAAAAAAGCGGAACAGACTTTGAGACTTGAGAAACTTCAGGCAGAGCTCCAGAGAGTTGATTACGCAATCGATGGAAAAAGGAGGGAGACTCAAGAGATTCGGAAAAAGCTTACCCTTTATCAGGAGGCCCCGGTGGCGGAAATCGTCGAGGGGAGTCTCGAAGAACTGGAATCCAGGCTGCAGGGTCTAAAGGCGGCTTATACTGGAGAAATCGAGCTGCTGGAGAAACGCCAAAAGGACCTGCAGTTGGACTGTGCTAAAATAGAAAAAGAACTTGCCAGGCTGGGTTTGGCGGAAGAGGATTATCGGGGAGTAGCCTTTGATGAGGGGAAAGCCGAGGATATTAGTTCGGCAATAATTGAGTTTGAAAAAGCCATAAAGATCCTGCAAAGGGCCACCTTTCAAGCAGGTCAGAAAGCCGGCGCCGCTGAAAAAGCCTGCTCCATCGCTGCCGAGGAAGTGAAAAAACTGGGAGCGGAATTTCCGTTGGGTCCGGAAGAGATTAAAGGAGATTTTAGAAGGCGACGTCAAAAACTATCCGCAGAGTACACCCGGCTGGATCAGGAGCTCAAGGAAATAGCCTTAAAAATCAGTGTCTATAGTAAGCTGATGGATCAAATTACTCCTATTCTCAAGGGAGTGCAGGCTGAACCTGAAAAGGGCTTCCAGCCGGAAGCAGACTTAAAGGCTCAAACCGGCAAATTAACTGAAAGCTTCCTTACGTTCCAATCAGCCAATCGGATCAAAGCAGATACCCTTAAAAACAATTACCTGGGACTTAAAGCGGAATACCGGGAGGAAAATGTCAATATCAGTAATATCTTTAAGGGGCTGGACCTGCTTTGGGAAAAGCCGGATATGGACTATGATGAATATTTCTACCTTTATGAACGCATGGGTCAACATCAGGAAAAACTAGGGGAACTGATTAAACTCCATGAAAGCCTGCTTTCCAATTTGGAACGCAACAAAAAGGATATGATTCAACAGAGCTTGCTCCAAGGGATGCGGTTTTACGAAGAAATAGAGTGGATATCCGATCATTCTAAGGTGCACCTGCAAGGAAAAAACAGGCCGGTTCAGATGCTCAAAATTGAGCTTTCCCTGGATTCCGGTGAGGCAGCCGGGGTGCGGATGAAGGAATACATCGAAGGGTGTATTCTCCAGGTGCGTGACGAAACCCGACAGGAAAAGAGTGAGGCCGACCTTAAAAAAGTCATCGCCAAATTAATGTACAGCCGAGAACTCTTGAATGTCTATCTGGGACATTCCAATATTCCCATTAAGGTCTATAAGATCGATCTTAACATGCAAAACAGCGGCTTAAAGACTTGGGAAGACGCCATGCTGGAAAACTCGGGCGGCGAAAAGTTTGTCGTTTACTTCTCTGTCCTTTCAGCCTTAATGGCCTATACCCGATCCCGTACCCTGGAGGCAGCCGGTGCTGAGGCAGACAAAGATTCCAGCGTCTTAGTCATGGACAACCCCTTTGGTCCTATCTCCTCAGAACATTTGCTGAATCCACTCTTTGAAATTGCCAAGAAACACCGCACTCAACTTATTTGCCTTTCTGATTTAAAACAAAACTCCATCATGAATTGTTTTAATTTAATCTACATGTTAAAAGTCAGGACTAGTGCTGTTGGCAGTAACGAGTACTTGAAATTTGAAGAACTTGTGCGTGATCAAAGCGCAGTTCAAAATGATGAGAAGCTGGAAAAGGCCATCTTCCGGGTTTCGGAGCATAAGCAGATAAGCTTGTTTGATTAATAACGTACAACCAAGTAGGCAATGGGATAAGGTAAGGAATTGGAAAATAGTTGATTTTCATCTCAATGTTGAAATTAACGGGCATTTTAGGCGTATTCTCAGCCCCCTTAAGGGGGCTTTCTTTTATCTGAAATCAGACATTTTACATGTAAAAGAATATTGTTTCTCCCTTGGGAGGAAATCAAAAAATAATGCGGAAAGTGTAGAAGTGTAAAGGGAAAAGAAACTTAGATAGAGTTACTGAAGCGAAGTTAAAACCTTGTGGCCTTTATGAGGAAGTTAAGGAGATGATGTCATGGACGCAAACATTTTTAAACAGTACATAAGATATATGGAATTAGATAGAGAAAGAGTCCCATCATTTTCCGAATATCCTTTTAATCTGCCAGCGATCAAGAATCTACAGAGGTTAGCATTTCATCCGCAGGTAACATTTATTGTTGGAGAAAATGGCTCTGGGAAGTCAACGATCTTAGAATCAATAGCCGTAGCCTATGGATTTAATGCTGAAGGCGGCACTAAGAATTTCAATTTTATGTCTAAAGCTACTCATTCTAGACTGAATAATTATATTAAAGTTGTCGAAGGCACCCAAAGGCCTCGGGATGGCTTCTTTTTAAGAGCGGAAAGTTTTTATAATTTCGCCTCAACTATAGATGACTTGGATTCGGAGCCCGGTGGACCGCCAATCATTAAGTCTTATGGCGGCATATCGCTGCATGAGCAATCCCATGGAGAGTCATTTTTCGCCTTATTTCAAAATAGATTCGGCGGCAAAGGCATATACATTCTGGATGAACCTGAGGCGGCTTTATCGCCAACGCGGCAAATGTCTATGCTTTCCATAATGCATGATTTGGTTGGGGAAGGGTCTCAGTTTATTATTGCAACCCATTCGCCAATAATAATGGCCTATCCCCAGGCATGGATATACGAAATTAAAGAAGAAATTGAAACTGTAAAGTATGAGGATACCGAACATTATCAAGTGACGCGTGCTTTTATTAATAACCCTAAGAAGATGTTAAGAGAACTGCTGGAATAATGTGAACGAGTCAGTTCGTGGTTCAAGTGGACAAGTATTTGAGTTCACGCTGTCTATCCATCCAGGTTGGACGCCGTTGTTTTTGATGGACGAGGTTAAATAAGGGCAATTGTATGATAAGATGAGGTCTGTGTATTCGTTAATTCGGAAAGGATTATATGTAGCGGGCGTTTAGTATACAACGGCTGAGAAGTGAAAAATAAACTGCAAGGTGGAGCGTAATGAGAAATTTAAAAATGACTATAGCATTTGACGGTTCTAAATATAAAGGATGGCAAAGACAAAAAGCCAATGATTTAACGATTCAAGGCAAAATCGAGGCGGTACTATCTAAAATGACAGAAGAAGACATTCTGCTCGTGGGTTGTGGACGTACGGATTCAGGAGTCCATGCCGAAAATTACATAGCCAATTTCCATACAAAATCCGCTTTAAGTACTAAGAGGATGCTGGATTATTTATATGAATATTTGCCTGAGGATATAGTAGTCAAATCGCTTGAAGATGTCGCGGAAAGATTCCACGCCAGATATAATGTAAAATCCAAAACCTATGTCTACAGAATAAATACCCATAAATTCAGAGATGTTTTTAACAGAAAATATACCTATCACTTGGCAGAGAAGCTTAATCTAATTGAAATGAGAAAGGCTTCTGAGGTTCTAATTGGCAGTCATGACTTTCAAAGTTTTACCAACGCACGAAATAGTGATAAATCGACCATTAGAACGATTAATTTTATCAATATTATTGATACGGAAGGTCTTTTAGCAATAGAGGTTAACGGCAATGGATTCTTATGGAATATGGTAAGAATCATAGTTGGCACACTTATTGAAGTCGGCAAAGGAAATATCCAGCCCGTTGACGTTGAAAGGATATTAAATGAAAAAAAACGCTGGGAAGCGGGCCCCTTGGCTCAAGCAAAAGGCTTATTCTTAAGAGATGTACAATATTAATAAAAAAGCCAAGTACTATGGAGTTATGTGCTAAATGTATCTCTGTTGCCTGAAGCCTTAACATTTGCTATCGCATTTGCCACGTCCAGAGCATTCGTGGTAAAAAAAGAATCACCGCCCCTGGCTCAATAGCGGCGGTGATTCGTAAACTTGGCAATTCGGGTTAACTTATAGGGAAGAACGATTTGGTCCGTGAAAGGGGTCAAGTGGAGCAAAGTCCCAGAGATACTTTTTCAAATCCACGCACCCATTTTCCTTTAAGCAGACCCCTTCGTTGGCTAGGAGCCGTTTTTGATCCGTCCATCCCGGAGCTAAACGGCCATGATAATTTACAACCCGATGGCAGGGGATGTTAAGAACATCTGGGGCATGATGCAATGCTTGTCCAACCATTCTGGAACATTGTGGGTAGCCTGATATAAAGGCAATCAATCCGTATGTGGCAACCTTACCTAAGGGGATATCCTTAACGA
Organism: Desulfosporosinus paludis; assembly: GCF_045689965.1. NCBI lineage: Bacteria > Bacillati > Bacillota > Clostridia > Eubacteriales > Desulfitobacteriaceae > Desulfosporosinus > Desulfosporosinus paludis. Next base: position 2,533,625 of record NZ_CP144211.1, on the reverse strand, counting down.
TGTCATAGACTTTATTCGCGAATTCTTTTTTGTTCAATAGTTATTCACCCAGCCAATCTTTTTTAACCCAGTATTGGACTATCCGCTTTTAATTTAACTGCTGTTTTACATGGACACATCGTTCCAGTCGGCAGAGTAACCTTCAACCATTTTTTAGCGAATAGCGAAAACCTATGGTGGGATCAGTGCTCTGCCCCACGAAACTATCCATGCTATAATGAAAGTATAGTTGAAGAAGGATTTAGGAGGATTATCGATGGATAATAACGATATCTTAATTAGAATAAGATATGCACTAAATATAAGGGATGCAGAAATGGTAGAGATATTTAAACTTGGCGGCACTGAACTAACCATAGAAACAGTGAAGAAGTTGCTCATAAAATCTAAAGAAACTTACCGTTATAATAATGCAGTTGAAGATCATGAGGAAGCAGAAGATAAAGAAGAGAATATAAAATGCAGGAACAGTATGCTTGAGTCATTTTTGAATGGTTTAATTATCTTTAAAAGAGGGAGGCAGGATGCAAAACCAGAGCAGCCTGAAGGAACAGTACTTAAGAATAATGCCAATCCAAATCCAAATAATATGATGCTTAAGAAATTGAAAATAGCGTTATCACTAACCAGTGAAGATGTCATGGATATATTAAAAGAAACAGGCGTCATCATAACAAAAGGAGAATTGAGCGCTCTGCTGAGGAAGGAAGGCCATAAGAATTATAAAGAGTGTGGTGATAAATACGCTAGAAATTTCTTGAAAGGCTTAGCTAAAAAATACAGGGGATAGATTACCTTCAACTTACAAAACTATATCATGGTTCAATTAGCTTTAAAAGTGAATGAGAATTTGCCTGGAATTGAAATGGCAGTTACCATCCCTGACCGTGTCCATAAAATAGTTTATTTTGAAGGGTGAGAACGATGAATCTCGAAATGAAAGTCTGGGATTGGCAAGAGATTTTTGAATCTGTGCATAATGGTATTATTGCGATCAACTTGAATAGCGAAGTTATTATTTTTAATAGAGCAGCCTCGATGATTCTCAATATCCCTCAAATTCAAGCAATAGGGGAACAGATAGAGCAGGTGATATCCAATACACGGTTGATCCAGGTTATGGAGAGTGGAACGGACGAACACAACCAACGTATGAAGATTAATGACCGGGCAATTATTTCTAACCGAAGTCCGATCTGGCGAGGGAATAAAATCATTGGAGCGGTTGCTATCTTTCAAGATATATCCGAATTCGAGGCATTATCTCACCAATTGGATACTTTTAAGGAGGTCAATAAAAGGTTAGATGCTGTTATCGAGGCTTTAGATGACGGAATTGTCGTCGTTGATTCTCAATGTGTAGTTGTCCGAGCTAATGATGCCTATCTAAACATGATTGGAATAACGGCGAAGGAATTTGTAGGTAAACGTGTGTGTGATTTGTTAATGCAAGGTTACGCGAACAAATCGGTTACGGAAATGGTCTTGGAACGACGATCTAAGGTAAACGTGATGGATGTAAGAAACGGTAAGAATTTATTGCTAAGCGGGAATCCGGTCTTTGACGACAATGGCAATGTTTCGTATGTGGTAACTGCAATTCGCGATGTATCTCAATTGAATGAGTTAGAAGAAAAATTGGCTGAAAGCGAACAAATAAGAGATAAGTATTTCCATGAACTTGAGCATTTACGTTCACAACAGTCGTTCAAGAAAATCATTACCAAAGACCCAGAGATGCAAAGGAAACTGGAAATGGCTTGTCATGTTGCTTATGTGGATTCAAATGTATTGATTCTCGGGGAAACCGGTGTAGGTAAGGAACTTATCGCTCAATTAATCCACCGTGCCAGTAAAAGAGCTAAGCAACCCTTTATCAAAATTAATTGCGGGGCTATTCCACTGAATCTGCTTGAATCAGAGCTTTTTGGTTATGAGTCAGGTGCCTTTACTGGGGCGCTAAGGGAGGGAAAACCGGGTCTATTTGAGCTAGCCCAAGGTGGAACGATATTCCTTGATGAAGTTGGAGAACTATCTCTCGATTTACAAGTCAAGGTTCTCCGTGCGATTCAGGACAAAGTAATAACTAGAGTAGGTGGCAAAAAACCTATTCTGCTTGACGTAAGAATTGTTGCGGCCACGAACAGAGAATTGGACATCATGGTCAAGGAAAAAAAGTTTCGTGAGGACTTATATTATAGGTTAAATGTGGTTCCTATATTTATCCCACCATTAAGGAATCGCAAGACAGATATCTTTTCCCTTGTAGCAGAGTTTTTAGAGAAATTTAATCGTAAGTATGGATATCAAAAATGGATCCACCCTGATGTTATGGATGCTTTCTTGGCGTATGACTGGCCGGGAAACATCCGAGAATTAGAAAATACCATTGAACGCCTGGTTGTTACCTATCGCGAAGATTGCATAGGGATAGACGCCTTGGCAGAGACTTCCCTCGTGTCATCGCAGCCGTCTTCTAAAACTATTGCGTCTTTTAAAGATATTGCCTCGCTGCAAGCATATGTAGAAAGTGAGGAACGCAGGCTGATCGCTGAGGCATACCGCGCAACCGGAAGTACGAGAAAGGCTGCGTCAGTCCTTAAAATCAGCCAATCGTGCATGGTTAAAAAAATGAAGAAGTATAAAATTTTCGGTAATCAAACCATCAATAAAGAAGTTGCCTTATTCCCTGATAATGAAATACAAAATCGCAAATGAACACGATAGGACTCACAAGTGAAATCAATTGGAATCGGGTCTGAAAAGGCTAAGAACGAGGTATAAGGGTGATTTTCTAAATATTCAGGTTACAAGAGAGTGATTCCGTTAGCTATCAGAGTATTCGTCAAAGTGACGAATACTCTGATTTTTCTTATTGGCATAAGATTTGCATAAATGGTTATTGTCGAGAAATTAGTACTTTAAAAGCTAGATAGGAGTTGTGAGTTCGAACAATGCAAACTAAGCCGTTCAATTAATTAACTCAGAAACCAAAGGGGGAAAGAAAGTGTTCATAGTCGGCGAGCTCATCAATTCAACACGAAAAGTAATTTCTCAAGCCATTGAACAAAGGGACAAGGTATATTTACAGGAGCTGGCACGCAGGCAGGCTGAAGCCGGCGCCAACTACATTGATGTCAATGCTGCACAAGGCGGTAATGAAATCGAAGATATGATTTGGCTGGTGGATCTAATTCAAGATGTCGTAGATATACCCCTTTGTATTGACAGTCCCAGTGCAGCTGCATTGGAAGCGGGTCTGTCAAATTGCCGGCAGAAAGCAATGATCAACTCGATCTCAGGCGAAACAAAACGATGGACGGAAGTACTTCCAATCATTAAAAGGTATCAGCCTAAAGTAGTGGCCCTGTGCATGGACGAATCCGGAATGCCCGAAACTGCTCAGGATCGCTTGAATGTTGCTGATAAGTTAGTCGCCGGTTTACTTGATGTAGGTGTGCCCGAAGACGATATTTTCCTTGATCCATTGATTAAGCCGCTTGGGGTGAATCATTTATACGGGCAAGAAGTCTTTAACAGTACGAAAGCTATGCGGAATAAATATCCTCAGGTTCACCTCATTTCCGGTCTTTCCAATGTATCGTTCGGTTTGCCGGAGCGCCGCTTGTTAAATAGGGCCTTCATGGTGATGAGCGTAGCGTTGGGGATGGATGCTTTTATTCTGGATCCTTTAGATCAAACCTTGATGTCGCTGTTCACAGCAGCTAAGAGCTTAGCGGGACTGGATGAGTATTGTATGGAATATGTGGCGGGTGTCCGGGCGGGAAAAGTGAAGGCCTAGAGTGAGCGTTTCGAGGGAGAAGAGTTATGTCGATAGCGCCTGAGAAGACCTTGGTCATCGCCTGTGATGTGTTGAAAAATCAGTTAGAATCACTTGGGCCTAATCCTTATACTTTCGTTTATCTTGAACAGGGATTACACCGCACACCCGGCAAATTAAAAGAAGAGCTGCAAAAAGTGATTGATTCCTCTTCAGAAAATGACTTGATTCTTTTAGGTTACGGTCTCTGCAGTCGTGCGGTCATTGGCTTAAGGGCACAGGCTCATCAGATGATGATTATCCCCAGGATTGATGACTGCATCGGGCTGAGTATGGGGACGAGGGACATGTATTATGACGAGTTTAACCAAAACCCCGGAAGCTATTATTTCACCAAAGGATGGGTGGAAGCGGCGGAAGATCCTTTAAAAGAGTACCGCAGGATTGCTGCCAAGCATGGTGTGGAGATCGCAGAGTGGACATCGCGAGAATGTATGAAACATTACCGGCGTGCAGTTTTTATCAAAACCCAGGCTGAGGCGCATGAACCATCAAGGCTGTATGTTAAAGAATTTGCTCAATTTTTTAATCTTGATTATGAAGAAATGTTGGGTTCCCCTATCTATTTAAAGAAGCTGCTTTTCGGGCCATGGGATGAAGACTTTGTGATTATCCCCGCTGGCCAGGCAGTAGACGATGCGATGTTCACGATATAAAACGTTTAGTTTCAAAAAAGGGGAGGAATTTTCAATTATGGCTATGACACCGCGAGAAAGAGTAATCACTGCCTTGCACCGTGGAGAACCTGATCAAATACCGTGGATGGAGAGTGAAATCGAGGAAGCTTTACAAGAACAGATTATGGGTAGCAATGATTTTACCCCGGCGCAGTTATGCGAGAAACTTGGCTTAAGCGCTTTTGGCGCCCACTATCCGATGGGACATGTTTCCGATTCGCAAACTCTAACCAATAAAGAAACCTATAAAGAGAATTTTTATCATCCCAATAAGCTGACCTTTGACTTCTTTCCGCCCTGGATTGCCAAAATGGGCTGCGATCCGGCAACGGGACGTACCTATGTTGAAAAGGGTCTGTTAATTTCGGACGAAGCCTTAAAATTATTCGATGAGTTTCTGCCTGATCCCAATCATCCGGCGAGATATGAAAAAGTCGCTCAGTGGATTAAGGAATACAGGGGTGAGTATGCGGTCTTCGCCCGCATTCGCCTGGGAGCTTCATCGACGATAGAGAGTATGGGGCTGGAAGCGTTTAGTTATGCTCAGGTGGATAATCCGGAGTTGATAAGCAAGGTGTGCAGGCGCTTCGCTGAATGGACGGCACAGGTGATTGATCATCTAAACGAAATGGATTTTGACTTTTTTTGGTGCGCCGATGATTTGGCTGGTAATCATGGGCCTTTTATGTCGCCGAAAGTTTTTCGGGAGCTCCTATTACCGAATATGCGGATCGCAGCCGATCGCATAAAAAAACCTTGGATTTTCCACAGTGACGGCAACCTCTTCCCAATTATGGAGGACTTGTTAACCTTAGGGATGACGGCGGTTCACCCGATCCAACCTTGCGCCATGGATCTGGGTAAGATGAAAAAAGAATACGGGCCCAGGGTTGGCATTGTGGGGAACATTGACTTGGATTATACATTAACCTTGGGTACGGAAGAAGAGGTTGAAGCTGAAGTACGCGAGCGTATTCTAACGGCCGGCCCCGGCGGAGGCTATATCGTAAGTAGTGCCAATAGTTTAACGGACTACTGTAAGACAGAAAATGTGTTAGCGATGTCCCGGGCAGTTAAAAAATATGGAAAATATCCATTGGAGGGGTAAAAAATGAACTTTTTGGCAGAGATCAAAGAAGCAGTTATCAATGGAAATACGTCCAAGGTGCAGGAGATTACCAGAGCAGCCTTGGATGCCGGAGAAACGCCGCAGACCGTTCTCAATGAAGGGTTAATTCCGGCGATGTCGATCGTAGGTGAAAAGTTTCAGAAGGGTGAGTTTTATATTTCTGAAATGATGATCAGCGCTCGGGCCATGTACGGGGGCTTGGATATCGTCAAACCCCTGTTATTGAATCAAAAAGTGGAAAGCAAAGGAAAAGCGATCGTAGGAACGGTACAGGGGGACCTCCATGACATCGGCAAAAATTTAGTCTGCATGATGTTAGAGGGTGGCGGGTATGAGGTGGTAGATTTGGGGATCAATATTAGTCCGGATCAATTCGTTGCCGCCGTCAAAGAGCACAAACCTGATTTCGTCATGATGAGCGCGTTGCTAACTACGACTATGGCTTACATGGGAAAAACGATTAAGGCCTTAAGTGAGAACGGTCTTCGCGAGCAAGTCAAAATTGCGGTAGGAGGCGCACCGGTGACTCAAAAATTTGCTGATTCGATCGGCGCCGATTTTTTCGCCTCAGATGCGGGTGAGGCTGTTACAAAGGCTAATGCGATTTTAGCATTAAAGTAGGATAAGTGGAACTCGATATAACTTTGGCCGGAATTAAAAGGATCTCAATCTAATGAGGTCCCGTCTTTTCCCAAACCGGTCTTAACTTGAATGCTGGGATTTGTTTTATCTTAAAGTTTGTAATCTATAGAAACATAATGAATTGAGGTGAATTTGATGCCAGAAAAAATTAAGGTAGCCATCGTTGGTCCGGGTAACATTGGTACAGATTTGATGTACAAAATTCTCAAGAGAAGCAAATTTATGGAACTTGCCTATATGATCGGGGTATTTCCGGATTCGGAAGGCCTGAAAAGGGCCGCTGCCTTAGGGATCAAAACAAGCTATACAGGTATGGATGAAATGTTGCAGGATAAGGATGTAAAAATCGTTTTTGAGGCGACAAGTGCCAAAAGTCATCTTATGAATGCGCCAATCTTTCGCAAAGCCAATAAAATAGCGATTGATCTCACTCCTGCGGCCGTCGGGCCTTATGTGGTTCCTGTCGTTAATATGGGCAATCTTCTTGCCGAGAGAAATGTAAATTTAGTGACATGCGGCGGACAGGCTACCGTTCCGATCGTGGCTGCAGTTAAACAAGTTCAGCCCATTCTGTATGCGGAAATTGTCTCAACGCTTTCTTCTTTAAGCGCAGGACCGGGGACCGGGCAAACATTGATGAGTTTACGGAAACGACAGCTAAAGCCTTGGAGGTGGTCGGTGGAGCAAAAAAAGGAAAAGCCGTTATTATTCTCAATCCTGCTGAGCCCCCAATCATGATGCGCAATACGATTTATACGAAAGTAGAAGGCCCAAACCCTGACATGGACAAGATTACAGACTCTGTCAATGCCATGGTCGCGAAACTTCAGCAATATGTTCCCGGCTACAAGCTCAAAGTTCCTCCGATCTGGGATGGTGAGAAAATTACAACTATGATCGAAGTTGAGGGTGCCGGAGATTTCCTTCCTACCCACGCAGGCAATCTGGACATCATTAATTCGGCTGCCTTCAGAGTCGGCGACACCTTTGCAGAATATTTATTGAAACAAGGGAGTCATAAAGTATGAAGAAAATAAGAATATTTGACACGACTTTACGTGATGGAATGCATGCAGTCAGCCATAGCTTTTCAGTCGATGATATGGCTCGTATCGCCGGCGCTCTCGAGGATGCCGGAGCAGATACCATTGAGGTAAGCCATGGTGATGGTTTAGGGGGCTCCTCTTATCAATACGGGTTTGCAGCCCATTCCGATGAAGAGTATTTAAGGGCCGTTTCCGCCCAGCTAAAAAATTCCAAACTGGCTATTCTTCTTATTCCGGGCATCGGCACTGCGGAAGATCTTAAAATGGCGGCCGAATGCGGTGTCAAAGTTGCCCGGATAGCGACCCATGTCACCGAAGCCGACATCGGACAGCAACATATCCAACTGGCCAAAGAAAAAGGCATGGAAGCGATAGGTTTTTTAATGATGACTCATATGGTGCCCGCGGAAAAAGTTGTGGAACAAGCTAAATTATTCGAAAGTTATGGCGCCGATGCCGTTAACTGCGCCGACTCTGCCGGAGCAATGCTTCCTAAGGATGTGGAAGCAAGAATCAGTTTATTAAAAGCTAACCTAAAGATACCCGTCGGTTTTCATGCCCACAACAACTTAGGGCTGGCAGTCGGGAATTCATTGGCCGCCATTGCAGCCGGAGCTGATTATATTGACGCTACGCTCCGGGGCCTGGGCGCGGCAGCCGGCAATACCCCGCATGAAGTCTTAGTAGCGGCGCTTAAGAAAATGGGGCTGGATGTCCGGGAAGATCTCTATAAACTAATGGACGCCGCGGAAGACATTGTCAAACCCCTTATGAAACGGCCCCTCGATCTTGACAAGCATTCCTTAAGTATTGGTTACGCCGGGACTTACGGCAGTTTCCTTCTTCATGCCAAACGTGTCGCTCAAAGGTTCGGAGTGGACGCGCGTGATGTGCTTATGGAGCTGGGCCGCCTGAAAACTGTCGGCGGTCAGGAGGATATGATTTTCGATGTCGCTTACCGCTTAAGCAAGACCAGGGGAACAAGTATTATATAAACACAGTAAGGGGGTCAATCTACATGGAGTTAGGATTAAAGGATAAGGTTGTCGTGATCACCGGCGGAGCGACGGGGATCGGCAAAGCCGCGGCTTTATCGTTTGCCCGCGAAGGCTGCAAACTTGCAATCTGCGGACGAAGCCCCAAAAAGCTTTCGCTTGCCGAGCTTGAATTCCGTCAGGCCGGTTTCCCTCTTCTGACTAAAACGGCTGACGCGTCAAAAAACGATGAATTAGTGGCTTTGGCTGAGGCCGTTGATGAAAGATACGGCCAGATTGATATCTGGGTTAATAATGCCGGAATCTATCCCCAAAAAGCCCTGATGGACATGTCTGAATCCGAATGGCAAGATGTTATGAATATCAACTTGAAATCTGTCTTCTTAGGTTCTAAAATTGCCTTCTCATATATGAAGGAGCGGAAAAAAGGGGTTATCTTAAATGCCGAATCCTTTGCCTCCCTGATTCCTTCGGCGGGAAGCGGAGCCTATGCGGTGTCGAAAGTGGGGATCAGCTGGCTGACTAAGGTGTTAGCCGCTGAATTGGCCCCCTATAACATCAGAGTTAATGGCTATATTCCCGGCCTCATCAAAACGGATATTACCGAAGGCGTTATTGAAGGCAAGGAAGGGTGGTTTTCAGACCAGGTTGCGCTGAACCGGCTGGGAGTACCTGATGACTTAGCCGGCGGCATCGTTTTTTTAGCCTCAGACGCTGCGTCATACATCACCGGTACGCATCTTGAAATCAGCGGGGGGAAACTTTGTGTTCAAAACCCTCACTATTCCTGGTGAATTTCCTTGGTAGTTCGGGGGGCTAATTAGCTGCCAGGTTCACCTGAACAAGTAAACTAGGAGGTCGGAGATGAATATCACAGAGTTCCTGAATGTCCTGAAGAAGGAGAAGCTTGAAATATACACGGACCCCTCGGATACTATTTGCTATTCGTTTGATGCGGCAAATTTTAAGGAACAACCCGCTGCCGTAATTTTCCCCAGGAATACGCAGGAGGTGAGCCTGGTTTTGGAGGCAGCGAACCGGTTCCAGGTCAGAGTCACGCCTCGCGGCGCCGGAACAAGTCTCGCAGGGGGGACGATCGTAACCCCGGGTGGAGTATCACTTTGTTTAACGCGCATGGATCGGATTTTGGAAATCGATGAAGAAAACTTAACCGCCACGGTTCAGCCAGGTGTGATTACGTTTGATTTGCATCAGGCTGCTGAGAAAAAAGGACTGTTTTATCCGCCCGATCCCGGCAGTGTAAAGATTTCAACTATAGGCGGGAATTTAGCCGTTAATGCCGGGGGGCCGCATTGCTTTAAATATGGGGTTACCAAGGACTATGTCCTGGGAATGGAAGTGGTCCTCGCGAATGGCAAGATTGTTCGTTTCGGAGGGAAGGTCATAAAGAACGTCAGCGGGTTTGATCTGGGCAGTTTATTCATCGGCTCGGAAGGTATGCTAGGGGTCATTACGGAGGCGACTCTCTCCCTGATCCCTTTGCCGGAGGAGAAGAGGACGATGCTGGTTATCTATGATGACTTAAACGCAGCGGCTAGTGCGGTAGCGGATATCGTGAGGAAGAAAATCGTCCCTGCAACCCTGGAACTGATGGACCAAGATTCCATGAGACTAATCGAGAGTTTCCGACCGGCCGACTTACCACTGGATGCGGAGGCCAGTATTCTGATTGCCATAGACGGTTCCTTCGAACAAGTGACTAAAGAAATGAAGCTGGTCGAGCAAATCTGTAAGAATAATGGAGCCCGTGAGCTTCGGGTCGCTCGGACCAAAGAAGAAGAAGCGAAACTTTGGGAGGGACGTCGGAGTGCGAACGGAGCGATGTCTCAAGCCTGTAAAGCGTTTGTTGTCGAAGATGCCACGGTTCCGCGAAGCAAATTGGCGGAAATGATTATGAAATGCAAGGAAATTGCGGTCCGTTACAATCTACCCTGTGCAATTTTAGGCCATTGTGGAGACGGCAATGTTCATCCCCACCTATTACTCCAGGAACTGAGTGCGGAGGAATGGGAGAGAGTCGAGCGGGCGGTTGATGAAATATTTCGGGCGGCTTTGGCTTTCGGCGGAACTTTAACGGGCGAACACGGTATCGGCTTAGCCAAGAAAAAATATATGAACTGGCAGTTCTCACCGGAGACTCTGGAATTCATGAGACTCATCAAGCGGGATATAGACCCCAATAATATTCTTAACCCACATATTATGCTGTAAAGGCGGCGGAGTACTATGAATTTTGCTGAAGAGGCTGCCCGTTGCCAACGTTGCGGCATGTGTCAGCCGGTTTGCCCGCTTTATCAAGCGGAAAAACAAGAGCCCTATGTGGCGCGCGGGAAAATGCAGTTAGTCAGTGTCATCGAAGCCGGACTACAAACTATTAGTCCGGCGGCTAAAACGACATTCTATAACTGTCTTGACTGTCGGGCCTGCATGGAAATCTGTCCGTCAAAAGTCAACGTAAAAACTTTGGTTAAAGGAATGCGCAATAAGATTTTCAAAGAACAGGGCGATAATATCATCATGACAATTGCCTTGGAGCATTTGACGCCCTATCCGGAGCGGCTGGAGTTAGCTCGAAAATCTTTGAAGGCTTACCAAACCTTAGGCTTGCCCTCCTTGGTTCGGACGATTCCTCTTTTTCGACAAAGGGAAAAGCTCTTGCCCCCCGTACCTCCGAAATCGTTTCGCGAGAGTTTGCGCCAGAGAGTTATGAAAAAGGGAAGCAAGGGAAGAGTCGCCTACTTTATAAGCTGTACAACGGACATTTTATATCCCCAGGTAGGAGAGGCCGTTATAGAAGTTCTCGAAGCCTGCGGCTTTGAAGTGTATCCTATGCTGGACGGGACGTGCTGCGGAGTCCCGCAGACGGGTTACGGGCACAAGGAGCGGGCCAAGGAAATGGCACTGAGAAATATGCAAGCGGTTCCGGAAGATATTGAATTTGTCGTAAATGATTGCGCGACCTGTGGTTCCGCCTTACAAGAGTATGATGAGTTATTTGAAGGAACAGAACATGCGGAGCAAGCAAAGCAGTTTTCCGAAAAGATGATTGATATTTCAGCTTTCTTAGTCCAACATGCTCAAATTCCCGCAGGAGAGAAATTAAAACTTCGGGTCACTTATCATGAACCCTGTCACTTAGGACGGGCGCAAAATATTAAGGAAGAGCCTCGCCGCCTGATTAAGCAAAGCGTAACAGAGTTCACAGAAATGGCTGACCCGGGTCGTTGCTGCGGAGGAGCGGGAACCTTTGGAATTACTCATTTCGAATTATCCCAAAAGATATTGAAGAGGAAGGTTGCAGAGATTGAGGAGACAAAAGCCGAGGCGGTCGTAACCGGTTGCCCTGCTTGTCGGATGCAAATTGCCTTTGGCCTGGATTCGTATTATAAAAAAATGCCGGTCTACCATCCGGTCGAACTCATTGCCAATTATATTCGGAAGCATAAAGAATTCTCAGTGTTAATGAAAAATCAATTATCAAAAAGTTAACTTTATTTGGACAGCTTTGGCTAATGGCTCAGGAAAGGAGGATCTAACAAACCTTGGCTCAGTTTTAAATAGCGATTAATGCTGAAAAATAATGAAGGAGGTTTAAAAATGGAGAAAGATGGAACGTCCATGGGAAATTACAGCATCTCTCAACGAATTGAGCGCTTGCCAATGACTTCATTGCAAAGGAAAATCGGGGTTGTCATTGTTATGGCTTGGTTTTTCGACTCTCTTGACAATGGAGCGATGACATTTTTGCTGCCGTCATTAATGAAAGAATTTAGACTTACCACGGTTCAAGCCGGCTTAATGGGATCGATGAGTTTTGTTGGAATGTTTCTTGGCGCGATATCGTCTGGTTATTTCTCAGATAAAGTGGGCCGTAAATCGATTCTTCAGTGGTCAATGGTTTGCTGGGGTTTAGCGGGCTTTTTGGTCGCCTGTTCACCAAATGCTACGATATTATTTATTGCACGCATTTTGCTTGGATTTGGCTTGGGCGCGGAAATACCCGTCGCGGCTGCGATGCTGCCGGAACTTTTGCCCAAAGATTCCCGCGGGCGCTATGTAGCGGTTATGGAGGGACTGTTGCCGGTAGGTATCATCAGTGCCGGCGCAATTGCTTATTTTGTTCTTCCGTTGGTTGGCTGGCGCTGGGTCTTTGCTATTGAAGCTCTGCCAGCTTTTTGGCTGCTCATAATCCGCCGTAATTTACCGGAATCTCCACGTTGGCTGGAATCAGTCGGCCGTTTGCAAGAAGCTGATCAAGTCATGACTGCTATGGAACAAGAGGTACAAAGACAAACTGGTAAACCGCTCCCCCATAGCAGATGCTAAAGTAGAAACTGAAACACTTAAGGGATCGGCGTTTGCTGAACTTTGGTCGAAAGAATACTGGAAACGTACCATAATGCTCTGGATACTTTGGCCTTGTGCTCTGTTTGGCTACTACGGCTTAACCACTTGGTTCGGTTCACTCTTATTGGCTAAAGGATTTAGCATGATCAAGTCTATTGGCTTTATAGTTATGATTACCTCAGGAGGTATTCCGGGATTCATATCTGCAACGTGGTTGATTGACAAAATCGGGCGAAAACCGGTTACTATAACCTATCTTACCCTGACTGCAGTAGCTGCCTATTTTTACGGTCAGTCCGCCACTTATAATACTTTACTCTTTTTCGGATTTATGCTGAACTTTTTCCAATATGGCATGTGGTCTTCAGTGTACGCCTATACTCCTGAATTGTACCCGACTCGTATTCGAGGAACAGGTGTAGGAATGTCCAATTCAATAGGCCGGATTGGCGCTCTGCTTGGGCCGTATATAATGGGCACAATGATGGTCGCCTATGGTTCGGGGAGTGTGTTTACCTTGGCTGCGTCGGTTTTTGCGGTAGCGGCGTGTGCAATACTCATACTGGGACCTGAGACCAGGGGCAAAACACTTGAAGAGATCAATAAATAAGGTCTAAGCTTGCAAAAGCAATATGGTGTTGTAGCCCCAGGATCTTTACCGGTAACCTTGATCCGGGGCTATATCAATTTTAAGAAGTGAGGATTTTTATAATGGATGATGTTTTATTGCCATCAATGGCTCGTGTTCGCCAGACTATTGATGTGCCGGTAATAGACGATGTCATCTCGGAAGTCAGAAAACAGATTAAGTTGGTTTCTCCCGCCAATATACGGGGAAAGCGAATTGCCATTACTGCAGGCAGCCGTGGCATTACCGATATCAGAACGGTACTTCGGACTGTAGTACAAGAGTTAAAAAACCAGGGAGCCCAGCCTTTCTTAGTTCCGGCTATGGGAAGTCATGGAGGTGCTACTGCGGAGGGACAAAGAGAGGTATTAAAAAGCTTAGGTATTACGGCTGAGTCAATCGGCGCACCGATTATGTCGTCTATGGAAGTGGTTGAAGTAGGTACAACTGTAAATGGTGTTTCGGTTTATGCAGATAAATATGCTGCAAACGCGGATGGAATAGTGGTGGTTAATCGTATCAAAGCCCATACAGAGTTCTGCGGTGAGATCGAAAGCGGGCTGTTCAAGATGATGGTGATTGGCCTCGGTAAGCATAAAGGAGCGACAATTGCCCATACCCAGGCTCTGCGGCGAGGATATGCCAAAGTTTTCAAAGAAATTGGCGAAGTTTTTCTCGAAAAGTTACCCATCTTATTTGGGTTGGGTATTGTAGAAAATTGCTATGATCAAACGGCGGAAATCTGCGGTGTTTCTCCGGGAAATTTTTACGACCAAGAAAAGAAGTTATTGGTAAAGGCTAAAAATTTAATGATGCGGCTTCCTTTTAAGAATATCGACTTATTAATCGTTGACAAAATGGGCAAGAACATCAGTGGTTGCGGTATGGATACAAATGTGGTTGGAAGAATTATGGTTTACGGACAAGAAGAATACTCGGAACCTGATATAGTGCGTGTCTTAGTTTTGGATTTGGACGAAGGATCACATGGCAATGCCACAGGCATAGGAATCGCAGATTTCACGACAAAAAGACTCATGAAGAAGATCGATTGGGCGATGACCAGCATAAATTGCCTGACAGCCTGCGCGCCGGAAAAAGGCCGCTTGCCTATGGCTTTTAATACTGACCTTGAAGCTGTAAAAGCTGCGCTTATGACAGTCGGGCTTGAAAATATAAGCGAATCAAGAGTAGTTCATATTAAGAATACTTTAGAAATGAAAGAAATTGAAATTTCTGCGGCATTAATGCCCGAAGCGAAAATGAATCCAAGTTTGCAGGTTATTCGAAATCTGGAAACGATGAACTTTGACCAATGCTGCAGCTTACGCTTAATTTGATTTGACATTCCTATTACTATAGTCATTTTATCTCAAAGTTACCTCTGTATTCCTAGAGGCTTGGGGACGCACATTCCAGGCGAGGGGCTTCCTCCAAGTTATTTTCTTAACTCAAAGAAGGTGAAGATGTCTGTGAAGTTAGTCAGGTTTAAGTCTAATAATCAAGACCAATGGGGGGTATTGAAGGGCAACAGAATAAACTTTATTAAAGGGGATATCTTCGGCGCCAGGCAAATTTTAGAAGAGCATATTGCACTCGATAAAGTAAAACTGTTAGCGCCTTGTACTCCTTCCAAAGGAGTTTGTATTGGTCTTAATTATTTTGATCATGCGCGGGAAATGAATTTAGAACTTCCGGAAGAACCGCTTATGTTTCTCAAACCTTCATCATCACTTAATTACCCGGGTGGTAATATTGAATACCCCGCAATTTCACATAATTTGCATTATGAAGGGGAATTGGCAATTGTCATAAAAAAGGAGGCCTATCATGTGTCAGCAGAAGCTGCTTTTGACTATGTGTTAGGCTATACCTGCGCTAATGATGTTACCGCACGTGATTTACAGTTAAAAGACGGGCAATGGACCAGAGGTAAATCATTCAATACCTTTATGCCTATTGGCCCCTGGATTGAGACTGATATTGATCCCAACAGTTTAAATATTAAGCTTTATGTAAATGATGAAGTGCGTCAATCATCAAACACCAATAATCTTATATTTGGAGTTGCTCAATTAGTCGCTTATGTTACACAGGTAATGACATTATATCCCGGTGACGTTATATTAACAGGTACGCCTTCAGGGGTGGGTCCTATGCAGGTCGGAGATAAAGTAGCGGTTGAGATAGAGGGTATCGGCAGGTTAGAAAATACTATAGTGTCAGGAAAGTAGGACTCAATCAATTTGATAAATCTCATTTTCGCTCAGAAACAACAGGCTATTAGAAAATGAGCGTTTCGGGGAAGACACCTGATAATCATTCGAAACTAAAGATTTAGTGAAGAAATGGTTTAAGGCTTAGGGTGGAAGTGCAGAAATTTACGTAAGAATATGAATTCTTTCGAATGGAAGAAATGCAGAAGAAGGGATTATTTATGTCAAAAATTGTGAGATGTCGCGTCCTTGACGCGAAGGATAATGTGGGGATTGTCCTTGAACAGACTAGACAGGGCGATCTGCTTAGTTATGAATCGCCGGGGAGCGGAGTAAACCCAATATGCGCATTCGAAGATATTCCAGCTTACCACAAATATGCGCTCAAAACCTTGGACCAAGGCGATAATGTCTTTAAATACGGTCAGATTATCGGGAGAGCCACGATGAATATTCAAGCCGGTCAACATGTTCATAGTCATAACTTAACGAGTATGCGCGAAGATATTGCGAATAACCAATAAGGAGTATGGACATGAAGATTAAGGGCTATCGCAGATCCGATGGTAGAGTAGGAATTAGAAATCACGTATTAATTTTGCCGACCTGCGTTTGTTCCAGTGAAACCTGCAGAGTTGTAGCCTCTCAGGTTCAAGGGACGGTAACCTTTACCAACCAAAACGGATGTGGTCAGGTCCAAGGCGATTTAAAAATTACTCAGCAAATATTGGCGGGATTATCTGCTAATCCCAACGTTTATGGCACGGTCTTAATTGGCTTAGGTTGCGAAAACAACATTCCTGATCATATGATAGAACTCATTAAAAGTAAAACAAATAAACCGTTAAGAAGAGTAGTCATTCAAGAAGAAGGCGGGACCATATCCGCCGTTAAAAAATCCGTTCAATATGCCCGGGAACTTCTTGCAGAGGCTTCCCGGGCGTGCAGAGAAGAGTGTGATCTCACAGAACTAATCGTGGGTACGGAATGCGGAGGATCTGATCCTACCTCAGGTATTGGATCGAATCCGGTTGTAGGGTATTTAAGCGATCAGCTGATTGCCCTGGGTGCAAGTTCTATCCTAAGTGAAACCACAGAATTTATTGGAGCGGAACATATTTTAGCCGCACGGGGAGCTACTTTAGAGGTGAGCCAAGCCATTCTTCATATCGTTAAGCGCTATGAAGACCATCTTAAAAATGTCGGAGAGAGTTTACGGGGAGGAAATCCGTCTCCGGGAAACAAAGTGGGGGGGATTACAACTCTGGAGGAAAAATCCTTGGGCTGCATCCATAAAGGCGGGAGCACTCCTGTAGTAGAGGTTGTCAACTATGCGGAGACACCAACAAAAAAAGGCTTGGTGATTATGGATACTCCGGGACATGATGTCGCTTCAATCACCGGTATGGTTGCCGGAGGGTGCCAGTTAGTGGTGTTTACAACGGGCAGGGGAACCCCCACAGGTAATCCCATCGCACCCGTAATCAAAATCACGGCTAATAAATTTACCTATGAAACTATGAAGGATAACATTGATTTCGATGCAAGCCCCACTGTAGACGGTACTCAAAGTATTGAAGAAATGGGCGAAAAACTTCTGGCGGAAGTCATATCTATAGCCGAAGGTAAGATCACTAAGGCGGAGGTGTTTGGTTTTAACGAGATTGCTATAAATCGCCTTTGTAATTACGTATAAAATCACTTCCGCAAAATATGCAGTCTTCGAGCTTGCGTGACCAACATTCTTAATTTATCCGGGTTGTCCATAAGAGGACAAGGCCGCAAATGGTTCTGATTAAAGGGCTGATTTTCACGATATTGAGCAAATAGCGGAGATTTTAAGGCATCCAATAGCGTGCAGTCTCTAATGTTGGTATCAGAATAATGAATGAAAGCGCAAGGTTCAACATCTCCATGGGCATTAATATGAAAATAGTTGCGTCCTCCTGCGATACAGCCATCAATGTATTCCCCGTTATTTTAAAAATCCAAGGCAAATATTGGCTTGGATTTTCTAATGTCCCTGATTCTATGATACATATACTCCCGTTGATGAGGGAGTAACAGAAATGACCTTGTATTTGAGGTTTTTGATAGGGAAAATGAAATAATTACCAGGACTATAAAGCTGGGAGGTTAGTTAATTTGTACGTTTAGATCATGAGAAGCAGTTTGAATGGCATTGGGAGGCAGGCTGAATGGAAGCAGAGCAGAACGGTTTAAAGCTTTGCAGTGAGAACATGTTGTGAAGGGATAAGTTAACAATCTGAGGTAATTATTATAATCGTTCATAGGGTGATATAATGAGCGAAAGTATAGGATGATTCAAAGTCAGATACCTTATGTTTCTTTGTGATAGGAGATAAAGTTATGATTCATAATGAAGTACTCGACTGTATCCGTTCGCGGAGAAGTACCCGTAATTTTCAGGAACAGCAGATTAAAGCGGATGAACTGGAAGCCTTGCTGGAAGCTGCTATTTGGGCGCCGAGCGGAAGCAATAGTCAAAGCTGGCTGTTTACCGCAGTCCAGAATAAAGACACTCTTTCGAGGATCAACGAATTGTTGAAAGAAGGATTTCAACATTGGATTCCTGACGACGATTATCCTGGCAAGCTTGGAATTAAAGCCAGGGCGCAGAAAGAAGACTGCAATTTTTTCTATCATGCACCGACGCTCATTATTGCCTCTAATCGGCCAAATTATGAAAATGCCATGGCAGACTGTTCGCTGGCCCTTGAAAACCTTTTCTTAGCGGCGAACTCACTGGGATTGGGCAGCTGCTATATTAATCAGCTGCACTGGCTGCGGAATGATCCGGAATTGCGCGAATTTCTTTTTGATTTAGGGATTCCAAGGGAACATACCATCTGCTCTTCAGCCGTGGTTGGATATATTGCCAAGGAATCAAACGTTCCACCGCGCAAGGAAGGTACGATTCAAATTATAAAGTGATATGAATAAGCTGCTTATGCCTAGGCTGAATAGTTTTCCCGAGCCAATGTTTTAATTTGCTAATAAAGCCCCCTTTGTATATACTATGTATATACAAAGGGGGCTTTTGGATGATTTCAACAATTACAAAATGGGGAAATGGCTTGGGCCTTCATATCCCTCAGTATCTCGCAAAGGAAATTGGCATTAAAAATGGAAGTTCCGTAGATATTAAAATCGTAAACGGGGTAATGGTGGTTAAACCTAAAGCCTATTCCTTAAAAGAACTTCTGGATCAAGTGACTCCAGAAAATCTCCATGGAGAGATTAAGACTGGAGAACAGGTGGGAAAAGAGGAATGGTAACTAATTATATTCCCGATAAGGGTGATATTGTATGGCTTCAATTTGATCCACAGGCTGGGCATGAACAAGCAGGAGAACGGCCTGCTTTAGTAGTATCACCTAGAGAATATAACGGAAAAACAGGACTGGCGTTATTCTGTCCGATAACAAGTAAAATTAAGGGCTATCCATTTGAGGTTAGATTGCCAGAAGAACTTCCCGTAAGAGGAGTTATCCTTGCAGATCAAATCAAAAATCTTGATTGGTTGATTCGATCTGCAAGATTCTCATGTAAATTGCATGAGGAAGTATTCCAAGAAGTACTATTGAAGTTTCAAACGTTGTTAAATAATTAAACTGGTTGTCTCGACTGGCAAAAAACAGCAGAGCAGATAGATCAAGGCCAAAGTATCCTTCAGGAAGAAGTATATTGATTTCCTATTTATGTAACTCGAATTTACTTCGCTCTTATGGAAATAATGTATAATATTTCATGGATTAACAGGTTACTTATTAAAAGCGCTTAGGGGGAGAACAGATATGCAAAGAATCATCCCGCATTTATGGTATGACAGAGAAGCTCAGGAAGCTGCCCTATTTTATATGACGCTCTTTGATCAATCAAGGCTTATTGATGTAACATCTATTAGCGGAACTCCGTCAGGTGATTCGGAAATTGTGAGCTTCGAACTGGCTGGTCAGCCCTTTATGGCAATCAGTGCCGGACCTTTTTTCCAATTTAACCCGTCGGTCTCTTTAATGGTTGCTTGTAATTCAGTCGAGGAAGTCGATGCCAAATGGAAATCGTTATCTGAGGGAGGCACTGCCTTGATGCCGCTGGCTGAATACCCTTTCAGCAAGTGGTACGGATGGATTCAAGATCGCTACGGCCTGTCCTGGCAACTGATGCTTGTAGAGAGTGGGAATACTTCCTCAAAAATCACACCGAATTTTTTGTTTTCAGGTGAAGCTTGCGGGAAAACAGAAGAGGCAGTCAAATATTACACGAGTGTATTTCCGGATTCGGAGATTGATTTTTTCAGCAAGTATCAAGAGGATGAAGCCAGCTCTTCTAAGGCTAAAGTCAATTATACGGCCTTTAAGCTATCCGGAATAGAGTTCTCGGCCATGGACAATGCCTATGATGTTGAGTTCAGCTTTAATGAAGCCTTCTCACTCATGGTTCAGTGCGAAGATCAGGCAGAGATTGATTATTATTGGGAGAAACTTTCTGCTGTTCCTGAGGCCGAGCAATGCGGCTGGCTCAAAGACCGCTTCGGATTATCTTGGCAGATCGTACCGGCTAGTATGAACGAGATGATGAGCAAGGGTACTAAGGAAGAAGTACGAAGAGTCACAGATGCGTTCCTTAAAATGAAAAAGTTCGATATTGAAGCTTTAAAGCGTGCCTACAACGGGGATGTTTAAGGGAGGAGGCGCAGTTTGGCTGTGGGAAATGAAACGACCCTCATGACCGAAAAAGTTGAAGGACGAACGTTGGTTCTGGGTATATCGGGAAGTCCAAGAAGGGGCGGAAATTCGGAGACACTGCTTGATGAAGCATTATTAGGGGCACATGAGGCCGGTGCGCAAACGGAAAAGGTGATTTTGTCGGCCTTGAAGTTTTCACCGTGTATTTCCTGCGGAGCCTGCCTTAAATCAGGTGTGTGCGTTCAAAAAGATGAAATGCAGGGATTATATGCCAAGATCCTTGCGACAGACGTTTTGATTTTTGCTTCACCCATCTATTTTTACTCTGTTTCGGCTTGGACCAAAAGCGCCATTGACCGCTGCCAAGCCCTGTGGGCACGTAAATATGTTTTAAAGGATCAATACTTTAAAACCCAGAAAAAGGGATACTTCATTGCCGTGGGGGCCTCAAAGGGTAATCAGTTATTTGAAGGTGCGAAACTGGTTATGAAATATTTTTTTGATGCGACAGGATATACTCTTGCCGGTAAACTGCTCGTCGATGGGGTTGACGGGAAGGAAGAGATATTAAAATACCCTGAATATTTAAAGGATGCGCATAGGCTTGGTGCAGAAGCTATTGGGTTGTAAATTCGAAGGACATCTCAATCTGCCAAGATTATCGGACGAAACAAAACCTCTCGGACGCTTTGTTCGAGAGGTTTAATTCTTCTATCGATTTTCGATCGCTGATAATAGCAGATCCGGGTGATCAAGAGTGAAATAGTTTCACCCTTGATCACCCGGATTTTAGCCATCTTTTATATCTGTTAAACATTAACCGTTTGTTTTTTAGGTGTAAGCGTTGTTTTACGCTCCAGGTTCAGATGAGAAATGAAGTTCAGACGAAAGGATAAGAGGAAAGCACAGATTAAGAAACCCAAGATCAGGCTAATCACGCCCAACCAACCAAAGGCTTGCCAGAAAGTGCCGCCGGTTGTTCCTCCTGTGCTCGAACCTGCGTAGTAGAAGAAGAGGTAGAGCGAAGACGCTTGTGCTTTGTCGTGAAGTGCTTGGCGTCCGACCCAACTGCTGGCAATGGAATGACTGCCAAAAAAGCCGAAGGTAAAGAGGGCAATCCCTAAGATTTTAATAACGAGTGAAGTGAGCAGCGTAAGATAAGCTCCTAAAGCCATAATCAGTAAGCCAATCCAGAGCATTTTGATTCGACCATGGATATCTGCTTGATGGCCCATCCAAGTGGAGCTAAAGGTACCTACAATATAGATAACGAAAATAAAACCAACTAATGTTTGACTCAGGGAGTAGGGAGGAGCCATTAACTGATAGCCAATATAGTTGTAAAGTGTGACGAAGCTTCCCAAAATAAAGAAAGCGATACCATATAAGCAAAGCAAGCTAGGGTCTTTCAGATGGTTAACCATTGATTTCAGCAACATTTTAATTTCCAGCGGACGAGACTGAAAATGTTCTGATGGGGGTAATAGATAAGAAAAGAATAAACTTGCTGCCACACTTAAAATACCGATCGTGCCGAGTGCCACTCGCCAATTGAAGAAATCGGTAAGTACTCCAATAATAATCCGACCGGTCATGCCGCCAACGGAAACCCCGCTGATGTAGAGCCCCATGGCGACTCCTAAGTCTCTGGGTTCAATCTCTTCACTGAGATAGGCCATAGCAACAGCGGGTAAACCAGCAAGAGCGATTCCCTGCAACACTCGGAATAGGAGAAGAAAAGGATAATTAGGAACGAAGGCAGTGAGAATCGCCAAAACAGAGGCTGAGATCAGAGAAAAATTCATCAGGGGCTTACGTCCTTTTACTTCGGACAGGGAACCTACGAAAAGCATACTAAGAGCAAGTGCCATGGTTGTTAAGGAAAGTGATAAGCTCGCAACAGTCGGAGAAATGTGAAATTCTCGAGAAAACACCGGTAACAGGGGTTGGGTACTGTACATAATGGCGAAGGTGTTAAAACCACCAAAAAACATGGCTAACGTTGTTCGGCGAAAAGGTCTTGTTCCCTTGGTAATATAATTTCCTTGATTCATTTGTTTCACCTCGAAATTCTTACACTTATCGTACACCTTGACATCTCATAACGTCTAATATATTATTTGCATAAAATTGATGCATATTAGTTATAGAAAAGCAGTGTACAATCCTATAAAGTATTGCGAGGTTAGGATTTTTTATGGAATGGACACAATTTCAATATTTCCAGGCCGTAGCTCAGCTGCAACATTTTACCAACGCAGCAGAGATGCTTTCAATCTCCCAACCGGCTCTTAGCCGTTCCATTGCCAGATTGGAAGAGGAACTGGGGGTTCCTTTATTTGAACGGCAGGGGCGAACCGTTGCTCTCAACAGTTATGGCAAGATTTTTCTTAACAGAGTTAATCGAGCTATTCAGGAAATTACCCTGGGGCAGCAAGAAATTCAAAATTTGCTGGACCCTTTTAAGGGAAGTGTTTCTCTGGGTTTCATCCATTCCCAAGGATCGAATCTTGTTCCGGACTTACTCGGGTTATTTCGTCAACGCTTTCCAGAGATACAATTCATGCTCTATCAAAACGTGACAAATCAGATCTTAGACCAACTTGAAGCAGGAGACATTGATTTTTGCTTTTGTTCTCAGCCTTTATCTCGAGAAACGATCCGCTGGATCAGGTTATTAACGGAAGAAATTATTCTGATTGTGCCGAAGGAGCATCCATTTGCCCAGCGCAGCAGGGTTAAACTCGAGGAATTGTCAGAAGAACCCTTTATTGCTTTTAAAAAGGAACTGTCTCTGGGAGAGGTTATCTATCAGATTTTTAAAGAGGCAGGTTTTACACCGAAGGTTACGTTTGAGGGTGAAGAGGTCGGAACTGTTGCCGGACTGGTTGCTGCCAAGCTTGGAATAGCTCTCGTTCCGAAGATTAGAAACGCAGTGATGGAGGGAATATCCCAAGTCCATGTATCGGAACCCAAATGTCAGCGGGTTATCGGGATGGCCTGGGTTGAAGAGCGATATCTATCCCCGGCAGCTAGACATTTTAAGGAATTTGTGTTGGAGCATTTCCTAAAGTCAGGCGGCTCATAAAAAAACAGGCTCTCAACCATTTATGAGCAGCCTGTGATATGATATTCTTGAACTTGAAGAAATCTGAACCTTTTTATGCGTTTTGGTAGTGATACCCTTCCTTCTTCAGCATTTTTTTGACTTTAGTCAGTTCCAGCGGATCAAAGAGCTGTAACTCTTTCCCGCTCCGAATAGTCCAAATCTGCGGATTAAGATGGCCTTCTTTAATCAGCTTTTTAAATTTAAACCTCGATACTTCAAGGTAATACGTTGCTTCAGTGCTATTTAATAAAGAATACTTGTATTGAGGGGTCATCGATACAGCCTCCTTATAAGATAAATTGGCGTTCATTTTTTCGAATGAGTTCTAGGACCCAACATACAATAATAACATCGTCACCTCTTTCATGATTGAGCTTTTACCTTCTAAAATTATATACGTTAAGTATTAACTCAATATTAATAAAACTTTATAGTCAGGTTAATACTTTCTAAAGAAGTTGAGATTGTAAGGCAGGAATTGGTGAATGATGAATTCTTACGAAAAAAAAGCTATTCATGAGTTCAAACTTTGGAAAATAAAAATGACCAAGAGGCCTTCCCTGACCGGTCGAATGACGAAACCTATTCAAACCAAAGTTAACAGCCTTATCCCAGATGTTCTGCATAATACCATCACCTTCGGAGTTAAGAATATGGTTAAGGCGGTTTTGTATGGTTCGGATTTTATCACTAAGAAATCCAGTCTAAAATTTTCAACGTTAGAGGAACGAGAAAAACTGGTTGACGAAAAATTGGATTTTTATAAGAGAACGGCAGCAACGACCGGAGCGGGAACCGGAGCAGGAGGGATTCTTCTGGGACTTGCTGATTTTCCGATTCTTTTAGGACTAAAAATCAAATTCCTCTTTGATGTTGCCGTTATATATGGATATGATGTTAATGATTTTCAGGAAAGATTATATATCCTTTACCTATTCGAGTTAGCATTTTCTTCCCAAGAAAGGAGGATTGAGGTTTTTAACGTTATATCGAACTGGAATAAAGCTCTCAATAATTGTCCGCCGACTATGGAAACCTTCGATTGGCGTTCTTTTCAACAGGAATATCGTGATTACATAGATTTAGCCAAACTATTACAACTGGTACCTGGCATCGGTGCGGTTGTGGGAGCTTTAGCCAATTATAAGTTAATGGATAAATTGGGGAGAACTGCTAAGAATGGTTATAGAATGCGCTTATTTAATTCAGAGGAGTGATAACATGGAAAACTATTGTTTAAGTGGGGAAGAAGCGGTTCTAATGGTCATAGATATTCAAGAAAGACTAATTCCTGCGATGAAATACGGGGAAAAAGTTATCCTGAACACTAATATCCTAATTTCGATTGCCCAAAAATTAGAGATTCCGATCATCGTTACAGAACAATATCCTAAGGGTCTGGGGAAGACCGATCCCAATGTAAGCTATAATCTTGGAGAGTCGTTAACCTACGAAAAGATTACCTTTTCGGGCTGCACAAGCGAAGTGACTTCAGCTCTTCAAGGACTTGGCAGAAAAAAGATCATAATTACCGGAACGGAAACTCATGTTTGTGTTTTTCAAACGGTAAGGGATCTGCTTGCTCAAGGTTACCAGGTTTTCGTAGTCGGTGATGCAGTTTGTTCACGAACTAAGGACAATTACCGCAATGGCTTATCCCTTATGGCATCAATGGGAGCAGTGGTTACGAACACGGAAACCGTATTCTTTGATATCATGAAGCAATCGGGTACGCCTTTGTTTAAGGAACTCTCCAAACTGATTAAATAGGTGTTATGTCTTTTGGAGGGTGTGGTTATTAATAATTTGGCTAAATCTGTATAATTGATAGTTTGAAACGGGGGGTGATAAGACTTTACGATAAAAATGAGCCTTAAAGGTAATAGTCCTTGAATTCAATACCTTAATAATTATACGGGAGGGAACTTTATGGATAACCAAAAAACATTGGAGAATTTAATGGCTGCTTTTGCAGGAGAATCACAGGCTAATCGGAAATACACCGCTTACGCCAAAAAGGCTGAGGCAGATGGTAAAAAGAATGCAGCGAAACTCTTTAAAGCGGCATCAGATGCTGAAACCCTTCATGCTCTGAAGCATTTCGAGGTTGCGGGCAAGATTAAATCAACTGCAGAAAACTTAAATGATGCAGTCAACGGAGAAAATTATGAATATCAGAGCATGTATCCGGAATTTCTGAAAACAGCTCAAGAGGATGAAAATCAAGCCGCCATAAGAACGTTTACATATGCTCTAAAGGCTGAAGAAGTCCATGCAAGACTCTATAAAGAGGCCTTGGATAATTTAGACCAGGAGGAAGAGGTATTTTACTATCTTTGCCCTGTTTGTGGCAACATTGAGAAATTTGTGCCTGAAAAATGTCCTATTTGTGGTGTACCGGGTTCAAAATTTATTAAATATTAAAAGAAAAAATGCTAAAAGAGCCGTTGTCTAATGAACCGAGAGGTTAGTGGCAACGGCCTTTTTTGTTGCTTGGGGTAAAGATTTCCTGAAGGTTATGTCATGCTGAAACTGACAAGGGTATTGCCGCTATGAGAATGGTGCCTCGGAGCTGCAATCGTGAAATGGTATTTAATAAGTATGATAAAAGTTCATACTGTAAGGATGAGGCTTAATGTATTAATCTTTGAATAAATGCAACTAATCTGATTGTAAAGCGTAAATGTAAAGAGTTTCAAGTTTTTGCGGCACGGAGGTAATTCTTTGGTTATTCGAAAAAGTTATTAGTCTCAGTTTCAAACTTATTTTGTAGTATTATTCACAACAAGAGAAGGGGAAGGGATAATATGGAGGTAAAACAGAAGGGACTCGCCAAGAAACTGAGTGACATTCCTAGTCTGGCTTGGCTATTAATTTCCATAGTACTTGCTTTTGCACTTTGGAATCTCTTGGCGGTGATGCCAAAAACGTCGCTGGTGTTTGCTTCGCCGGGACAGGTTGTACAAGCTTTTTTTAAAGAAGTCAATATGGGTGTGATGTGGGAAAATGTTGGCATTAGTTTATTTAGGGTACTGGCGGGATTTGCTTTAGGCTTTATTTTTGCAATTCCTGTAGCGTTTTTAATGGGTTGGTACAAAATATTCAAAAACTTAGTTGAACCTTGGATTCAATTTATAAGAAATATTCCGCCCATTGCCTATATACCCCTTGTTATTGCAGGTGTGGGTGTCGATGAAAAAGCGAAAGTCGTGGTTATTTTTATTGCTACTTTCCTGGTCATGGTGATCTCAATCTATCAGGGTGTGCGTAATGTGGATGAAACCTTGATAAAAGCTGCCAGAATTCTTGGAGCCACCAATAAGGACATCTTTTTGAAAGTCGTTGTTCCCGCCTCGACACCGTTTATTTTGGTTGGGATGCGCTTAGGCTTATCAGCAGCCTTAACAACCCTTGTTGCGGCAGAAATGACAGGGGCTTCCAGTGGACTCGGTATGATGATTATGGCCGCAGGTCAATATTTTGATATGGCTGTTGTGCTCTTGGGAATCGTGTTCATTGGTATAATCGGCTTGATATTCGAAAAAATAATGAAATTCCTAGAGAGGAGATTAACCGGATGGCAGGAAACGCATGTCCAGTAAAAGTAAAGATTGACAACGTCAAGAAAATATATAAAGGACGAAATGGTGAAACGGTGGCCCTCAACGGTGTGAGTTTTGATATTGCCGAGAATGAATTTATTTGCGTAGTTGGGCCTTCCGGATGTGGAAAATCTACTCTTCTGAATATCATTGCCGGTCTGGGTAATCCGACATCCGGGAAAGTATACGTTGATAACAAGGAAGTCGTCGGTACCGGAACCGAGCGCGGCGTCGTTTTTCAGCAATATGCGCTGTTCCCTTGGCTGACCGTCCGAAAAAATATTGAATTTGGTTTGAAACTAAAAAAACTAGATAAACGAGAGATTACCGAGACTGCGAATCGTTATTTGGATATGGTTGATCTGAGGGAATTTGCAGATAGTTATCCTAAAGAGTTATCAGGAGGTATGAAACAGAGAGTCGCTATTGCTAGGGCCTATGCTGTAAACCCTGAGGTTTTGTTATTGGATGAGCCTTTTGGTGCTTTAGATGCCCAGACTCGTACGCAGCTGCAGTCGGAATTGCTGAAAACCTGGGAAACAGAGAAAAAGACCTGTTTCTTCATTACCCACGATGTGGATGAAGCGATTATCCTGGCACAAAGAGTGATCATCATGAGCGCTCGTCCCGGTCGGGTTAAGGAAATCGTCAATATCAGTATCCCCTATCCACGCACACAGGAAACGAAAATGACGAAAGAGTTTCTGGATCTTAAAAACTATATTTGGGGTCAGGTCTATCAGGAGTATTTAGAAGTCAGGAAATAGATTTTTATAACATAATTTTAATGCAGAATTGCATTTAAAATTAAAAAAAAAGAAAGAGAATAAGGAGGGCGTAGAATCTATGAAAAAGTTCTTGAACATCACAGCATCTCTTGTCCTAGTAGTCGGGTTGCTTGCAGGGTGCAGCGCAAGCGGCGGAAGTTCCTCATCCTCATCACAGCCTGAAAAGCTGACAAAAATGAGAGTGGCTTATATGCCCAATATGGGCAGTGCCAGCACTTTAGTAACGGGAATCAACATGGGTTACTTCAAACAAGAGGGTATTGATGTCGAGCTTGTGCAGTTTGCCAAAGGTCCTGACGAGATTGCTGCCATGGGCAGCGGAAATATCGATGTTTCCCAAATCGGTCATGGCGCTCACACTTTGGCCGCCAAAGGACAAGCGGATATTATTACCATCGATGATACAAGCCTTGCAGATGCAGTTATGGGCAACAAGGATAAAGGTGTTAACACGATTTCAGATCTCAAAGGCAAAACTATTGGAACGTCGCTGGGAACCTCCAGTCAGGTTATTCTTGACCTTGCCCTTGCTTCTGTCGGTATGACGGAGAAGGATGTGAAAGTCGTTCAGATGGATCCATCTGCTGCAGTGACTGCTATGGTAACCGGCAATATTGACGCTTGCGCCATTTGGTCACCTTCAACCATAACTGTTAGGCAAAAAATGGGTGATAAGGTTGTGACGCTTGCTGATAACAATACCTATAAAGATCAGCTTCAGTTCCCGTCAAGTTTTGTAGTAACTCCAGCCTATGCTGAAAAGAATAAAGATCTTCTCGTTCACTTTACCTCAGCCTTGTTTAAAGCGATGGATTACAGAGCAGACCAAAAAAATATAAAACAAGTAGCTGATTGGGTAGCAGCTCAGATCAAACAGGACCCTGCATTAATGGAGCAGGGTGAAGGTGAAGGCAACTGGCTTACCTCTAAATACGTTTACGACAGCGTAAATAATGGTACGTTAAAAAAGATCTACGAGAATCAACAAGCTCTGTTTATCAAGAACAAGCAATTACCGGCAGCCGTCAACGTTGATAATTATGTGCTTTACGATAACATGAAAGCGGCCTACGAAGCTAATAATAAAGCCAATAAATAATAACTATGGCTGAGATTTTAAAGGAATGTTAGAATAATAGCTTAGAGAGGGTATAAAGTACTGCTTTATTCCCTCTTTGACATACCCGTAAAACGTTGTTATCTCTTTAGAGTTCTACGTTAATAAAATTCTAGTGGGGACTGGATTATGCTGTGTATTATCTTGCTTGTCCTTGCCGTTCTTGCCATCATGCTTGTTATTGTGAAACATGACGAGAATTCTCTGCTTCTTTTTGGGCTTCACGGAAGTTTAATTGCGATGTTTTCTGGTGTAATCATATATACCGCCAAAATCGGAGGCCTGTCTGACGCTCAGGAAATATTTCTTTTTATGTCGCCCGATATTAAGGTCTGGCTGCAATATTTAAATATTACCTTAGACAAGCTGGGCTATCTGATTGCTCTGGGCAGATATTTATTTCCAACATTTTTGTTATTTATTGCCATGAATTATTCCATGATCCATTTTGTCAGACGGAACAGAAAAATCCTGAATTATCTTTGCGTACTTCCCACGATCGTATTTCTGCTCCTTTATTACCCCCCTGTTTTTTATGTAGCGGCACGCAATAGATTCTACTTTCAGGAAGTGTTGATGAAATCTGCGCTTATCTGGATCGTTCTCTATATATCAATTTCGATATTTTTACTGGTCTACGAGTATATTAGCATTACCATGGTTTATTGCAGCAGACAATTCAGATATATCATCATTTCTCATACCAGTATAGCGCTCCTGTTTGGTTTGTATTGCTTTCAGGATCCTATTCAAGTCTATCAGCTGTACAATGTTGATTATGACTGGCCCCAGTACCTGTCCTATGCTAATCCTTCCCTGACACTTTTCGAATGGATTATTCTGACCATCGCTACAATCGTTTTTGTAACATTGGGTTTTTGGAAGCTTATGAGCTACACTCAGATAAATTATCAAAATGGGCACGAGGACATTTCCTTGCAGAAAAAATATGATACGGCCAGTCAAGGAATTTCCGTTTTCGTCCATAGCGTGAAAAACCAGCTTCTTTCCGCAAGAGTTGTCCAGAAAAAAATTAATCAGCTGCTCGAAGAGGACACTCCTGATCTTAAGGCCCTCAAAAATTATATTGATATGATGGGCCAAATGAATGAAGGCATGCTGAGCCGGATGGAAGAGCTATACCGCAGCATCAAGGCGAGCTATATCCATCTAACGGCAATCACTGTTGATACAATCGTCGATATGGCCCAGAAACGGTTTAATCAAAAATATCCGGATACTTTAGTCTTAGTCAAGATGGATGCTAATCTGACCGTGCTTGCGGATGCTGAGCAATTGAGCGAAGCCGTCTGCAATTTACTGTTGAATGCTCAGGATGCGATTATAGCTGCCGGCAAAGAAAGCTGCGGCAAGGTTGAGTTGATTGTTCATAATGAGCGGCTTTATACAGTGATGGAGATTAAAGATAACGGCATCGGCATACCGGATAATCTGCGCAAGAAAATTTTCGAACCCTTTTACACGAGTAAAAATACAAACTATAACTGGGGAATGGGTTTATATTATGTCAAGCAAATTGTTAAGAGTCATTTAGGGTTGTTGCGTCTGGAGAGCAGCGAAAACGAAGGAACCAGCTTTTTTATTATGCTGCCTAGATACAACAAGCTTGATTAAATGAGATTAGATTACTGGCACCAAGATTGTCATCGGAAGGCTGGTAGATAACATGTCAGAAAAAATCAAACTTATGATTGCGGAAGATTTTCAGTTATTGCGTGAGGATTTAAGCGAGCTTTTAAATACTCAGCCGGATATGGTGGTTGTGGGTACGGCTGCCAGCGGAGCCGAAATCTGCGAGCTTTCCCTGAAGACAGACTGCGATATTATTCTGATGGATATTGAGATGGAGACTTTGAACGCCGGTATTATGGCAGCCGAAAAAATACGGCAGGTAAAGTCAGAACAAAAGATAATCTTTCTGACTGCCCATGAGACAGAAACGATGATTTTTACTGCCCTGGGTACAGGTGCTGTCGATTACGTGGTCAAAGGGCATAACGAGGCAAACATCCTAGAACACATCCGCCGTGCCTATAACGGAACCCCCATCATGGAGGGTAAGATTCACGCAACGTTTCTCAAGGAATATTCAAGGCTGCGGCGCTCAGAGCGCAGTTTGCTTTTTTTTATAAATAATGTCTCCCAACTCACCTCAACTGAGCGGGAATTGGTAAAGTTATTGCTTCAGGATAAAACGATCAAAGAAATTTCCTCCATACGCTGTGTTGAACCTGTCACGATTAAAACTCAAATAAAAAGTATGCTGCGGAAATTTGGCTGCAGCAGAACGAAAGAGATTGTCAAGATGATTCGGGATTTGAATATAGAGCACTTGTTTTGAAATAACCAGGAGTGAGAAGTTAACAAGAGTGAGAAGTTAATAAGAGAGGCGTTAGTATTGGAAAAAAAATATTACGAGCTTACAAAAGAAGAACTGCTGAGAAATTCCAAAATACCGGTGCAGATCATGCCGGATAATGAGACAGTTTTCAGGGCCATGGCTGAGGAAATCCTCAGAATCATCGAGAACAATAACTTGCAGGGAAAGAGGACCGTCCTAATTTGTCCTGTCGGACCTGTGGGGCAGTATCCCTATCTGGTAGGGATGATCAACAGCCGACACATAAGTCTTAAAAATACCTGGTTTATCAATATGGATGAATACCTTGATGAAAATTTGGCATGGATCGATAAGAATGACCGTCTAAGTTTCCGTGGTTTTATGGACAAGAACGTCTATGCGCAAATTAAGGACGAATTAATCATGCCGGACAATCAGAGGGTGTTTCCTGATCCTAAAGATCCTGCAGCCTTGCCCAAACTCCTTGAGGAGCTTGGAGGGGTAGACGCGGTTTTCGGCGGAATAGGTATTACAGGGCATGTAGCGTTTAATGAGCCTGCAGGCACTATGTCTTGCGGAGAGTATCTGCAGTTAAGAACGAGAATACTTGAAATAGCTCCGGAAACCAGAGCGGTTAATTCTATTGACGGTCTTGACGGTGCGGTTGATGAGATGCCGCGCTACTGCATAACCATTGGCCTGTATGAAATATCCCGTGCCAGGAAGATTCGTCTTTACTGTTTTCGGAATTGGCACCGGGCAGTCGTGAGGAGAGCTTGTCATGATGAGCCAACTGCTGCGTTTCCCGTGACGCTGCTCCAAGGACATAAAGACATTTCTCTAACGATTACCGAGAAGGCTGCCGGAAGCAGCTTCTGAACTTGGAAATAACTAACCGATAGATTTATGATCGAGGTGGCGATGGGTTTGGAGGATCTCCTGATTGAAAATGGGCAAGTCCTAGTGAACGGTCGCTTTGAAAATGCCAATATATTGGTGAAGAATGGAAGAATAGCAAGTTTGGCACCGATCTGCTCAGATTGTAAGAGTTGCCTTCGCTTGAACGCGTCAGGTAAAAAAATTGTCCCGGGTTTTATCGATATTCATACCCATGGAGGAAATGGAGTAGACGTTAACAGCGCTTCGGCTTCTGATCTCCTTAAGCTCAGCCGTTTTTTTGCGGCCCAGGGCACAACGGGATGGCTGGCCTCGATTGTTACCGATACCTATGAAAAAACAATCCAGGCTATCGGGCAGATTCGCCAAGCCATGTCAGGAGCTAACCCTGGAGCTCAGATCTTAGGTATTCATCTGGAAGGTCCCTTTCTCAGCAAGGAATATAAAGGATCAATGCAGGAGACTTTGCTCAGAAAAGCGGATCTCCCCTTATTTGAAGACTATCAGAAGGCAGCCGCAGGTTTGATTAAATATATCACGGTCTCCCCCGAGGTGGACGGTGCTCCCCAATTGATTAAAGAACTCACGGGACAGGGCGTCATTGTCTCAATGGGTCACTCCGGAGCAGATTACGAAACCGCACTGCATTGTATTCAAAGCGGCGCGACCGGCGCAACGCATACCTTTAATGCCATGAGATTATTGCATCAGCATGCGCCGGGAATATGCGGGGCAGTGTTGGAGACGGATGTTTTTTGTGAAGCGATTTGTGACGGAATACATCTTCATCCGGGAATCGTTCGGCTGCTGCTGAAGACAAAGGGAATCGACAAAGTGATAGCGGTTACCGACAGCATTATGGCAGCCGGGCTGCCGGATGGATTCTATAATTTGGGAGCGAGCAGAGTCAAGGTTTCAGGTGGAGATGCAAAACTTGTCAGTGACAGCACGCGGGCGGGAAGCACGCTTACAACTTCTAAAGCCCTTAGAAATCTGGTTGACTATACCGGCCGAAGACTAGAAGAGGTTATCTTACTGTTTACCGCTAATCCTGCTGCCTTGCTGAAGATTGACCGTTATAAAGGCTCTATTCTGGAAGGAAACGATGCTGATCTTGTGTTGCTTGATGAATTTCTCGGAGTTGATATGACAATCGTCGGCGGAAACGTAGTGTTCAAGCATAAGACGGCTTAAATTTCTTAATATTTTAGCGAGAGGAAGTTAAGTATGCCAATTGTACCTTTAAGACCCCTTTTAGAGGCCACTCAAAAATACTCCTTCGCCCAAGGTGCTTTTAATGTTAATGCTGTTGCTCAAGCCAAAGCGGTAATCGAGGTCCATGAGATGTTTCGCTCAGCCGCTATTTTGCAGGGTGCAGACCTTGCCAATGGGTTTATGGGCGGACGGAAAGATTTTTTAAATGCCACGCTGGAAGACAAAAAAATCGGTGCCAAGAATATTGCGGATGCCGTTAAAAAATACGGCGCAGAATCCAGAATACCTATTGTCCTACATCTTGATCACGGTAAAGATTTTGACTCCTGTAAGGCTGCCATCGATAATGGTTATACTTCGGTCATGATTGACGGCTCATCCCTGCCTTTTGAGCAGAATGTGGAGCTTACTCGTGAAGTGGTTAAGTACGCCCATAATTTAGGGGTGACGGTGGAAGGAGAGCTCGGGGTCTTGGCCGGAGTAGAGGACCATGTGTTCTCTGATGAATCGACGTATACGAATCCCACTAAGGTTGTGGAGTTCCTGAAAAAAACAGGGGCTGACTGTCTGGCAATTTCCTATGGAACAATGCATGGTGCGTCAAAAGGTAAGAACGTGAAACTGCGTAAAGAGATTGCGATTGCAGCCAGAGAATGTCTGCTGCATGAGCATATCTTTGGAGTGCTGGTGTCTCACGGTTCCTCAACCGTGCCCAGATATATCGTTGAGGAGATAAACAAGTTAGGAGGCGAGTTGACAGACGCCCATGGCGTACCGGTTGAGGAGCTTAAAGCTGCTATACCCTGCGGCATTGGGAAAATTAATGTGGATACAGACATTCGTCTTGCAGTAACCAGAAACTTGAAAGAGCTTTTTAGTTTTAATCCCCAATTGCGTCTAAGCTCAACTGTAGGACAGATTTATCAGCTCCTTGAGGCTAACAAATCTAAATTTGATCCGCGTATTTTCCTTGTCCCGATTATGGATACCTTAATGAAGGGCATTATACCGGATGATGATGTGGCCAAGGTTGTAGATTGCATTGAGCGAGGCGTTAAAGAGGCTGTGGGGACACTGATCGTCGAGTTTGGCTCGGTAGGTAAGGCAGATCTGGTGGAATGCGTAACCTTAGAAGAAATGGCTCAGAGATATAAGAATGGGCTATAAGCCGAATTTAATACTTGTCTCAGCTATTGCCTTAAGAATACGGATGAATGTTAGAAATAATTTAACACTTGATTAGGAGAGAACGGGCTTGAAAGGTAATTTGTTGATTATACATGGGGGCGGACCGACGGCTGTCATTAATTCGTCTCTCTATGGGGTCATAAAAAATGCACAAAATCATCCCGAAATAGGCGCGGTATACGGGGCACTGGGCGGCACGGGAGGGGTATTGTCAGGAGACTTTTACGACTTTACCCAAATGCAGCCCAAGACACTGGAATTGCTAAAACAAACGCCGGCCTCGATCATTGGAACCTCCCGGAAATCTTTGGAGCCTGGTGACTACGCGGCGATGATTAAGATTTTCAAGCAGCACAAGATAAAATATGTCCTTTTTAATGGCGGAAACGGTTCGATGGATACCTGCGGCAAACTGTATCAGGCCGCTTCAAAAGAAGGGATTTCGGTCATCGGTATTCCTAAGACCGTCGACAACGATTTGTCAATTACGGATCATTGCCCCGGTTTTGGCAGCGCGGCTCGGTATATCGCCCAGACTGTAGCAGAGATTTCCGAGGATGTTCACTCGTTGCCAATTCATGTCTGCATTATTGAGTCCATGGGAAGAAACGCCGGCTGGATAACCGCGGCAGCGGCTTTGGCAAAATCTGAGACTACCTATGGCCCTGACCTGATATGCCTTCCGGAAGTGGCTTTCAATGAAGATAAGTTTCTTTCGGAAGTCGAGTTCTTGTACAAACGCAACGGCTGCGCTGTAATCGTTGCCAGCGAAGGGCTGAAAAATGAAGAAGGCTCCACCATAGTAGATCCTATTTTTCAGGTTGGGCGTTCCACTTATTTCGGTAATGTCGGGGAACATTTGGCTGAGCTTGTCGTCAAAAAACTTGGCATCAAGGCTCGCAGCGAAAAGCCCGGACTCGCCGGACGGGCTTCAATACTGCATCAATCGACGGTTGACCGTTACGAGGCTATAATGGCCGGAGCAGCGGCATGCAGAGCGTCGGTTGAGGGAAAAACGGGTATCATGATTGGGTTTGAGCGTCTGAGCACCAAGCCCTACCAAATAAAAACCATCGAGATTCCTATAGAAGATGTCATGCTCCAGGAGAGAAAAATGCCTCAGGAGTTTTTCGCTGCTGACGGTAATGGCGTAACGCGAGAGTTTATAGATTGGTGTCGCCCCCTGATTGGGGGCCCGCTCTTGCAATTTGCAAGACTGAACAGCTAGTACGATCGAATGGGCAATACAAAATGAGTAATACAATACGAGTAATATAATACGAGAGAAGTGGAGATAGCGATGAAACAGTTGTTTGTCAACCTTAAACGATTTGAAGTATCTCGCTCCCAAGGTGGTCTTTGTCCCTATGAAAACCCCAAACTCTGGATTGAAGAAATCATCGAGGAAACTGTAAATTTGGGGATCGGTTCCTTGAACGAACTGCAAGTTGTCTATTTGGTGCCGGAAGCACTGATTATCTCAGCGCAGGAAAAGCTTGCCAAGTATGATGAATCCTCAAGAAAGGGTATTCGGATAGGCTGCCAAAGTGTTTTTCGCCAGAATATAGTCCAAGGCGGAAATTTCGGAGCCTTTACGTCGAACTTTCCGGCGGCCAGCGCCTACCAGTTGGGGTGCAGATGGTCGATGATAGCCCACTCCGAAGAGAGACGGGATAAGCAGGAAATTATGGCGGCCTTTGAGCCGGGCCTGGATAAAAATGAGGACCTGAAAAAACGTGCAGCCTCAGCGGTTGACAGTTTAATCAACCGGGAGGTTCTGGCAGCTCTTGAACAAGGCCTGAATATCTTGCTTTGTGTCGGTGAAACTGCCGAAGAACGCGGCAGCGGCACCCCTGAGGAACAGAAAAAGCGCACAGCGGAAACTCTCGCCGGTCAACTAAAGCGAGGACTGAATCAGGTTCAAAGTTATCTCCCTAAACAGCAGATTGTCATAGGGTATGAACCGATATGGGCTATTGGCCCGGGAAAAACACCGCCCGGTGCCGAGTATATTTCCTTTGTCTCCAGCTTCATTAAGGATGAAGTGAAAAAGCTGCTGGATATAGAGATTCCTGTTATCTATGGCGGCGGGCTAAATGAAAAAAACGCTGCCTCAATAGCCAACATATCCACCATAGATGGCGGCTTAGTGGCTCTTACTCGTTTTACAGGCCGGATTGGTTTTTATGCTGAAGATTTTAGAACTATAATTGGCAAATATCTGGAATGTAACGAAACTAAAGCTTAAATTTAAAATAATTTATGGCCGGCTGAAAGCGGCGGAAAGGACGATAAAAATGAAACTGGAATTTGAATACGGACAGGGAATGATGTCTGCCAATCTGCCCGACAATACCGATGTTTTTATACCCGGTGAAACGGTAAAGGATCCGGTCTATTTAGAGGATGTTTACGCGGCAACCAAAGAATCTCTGCTGAATCCGTTGGGGATGGAGCCTATTTCTAAGCTTGCTCATAAGGGATCAAAGGTTGTCATCGTTTTCCCCGACAGGGTGAAGGGCGGAACGCAACCCACGTCTCACCGCAAGGTTTCCATTAAATTGATCTTGGAGCAGTTATATGAAGCCGGCGTTCAAAAAGAGGACATTCATCTGATCTGCTCTAATGGGCTGCATCGTAAAAATACGGAAAGCGAAATTAAAACTCTTCTTGGGGAAGAGATCTTTAATAATTTTTGGTACACCCATCAGATTACCAACCATGACAGTGAAGACACCGAAAATATGGTTAATCTCGGTACAACGAAGCGCGGAGATCCGGTGCTGATGAATAAAAGGGTCTTCGAAGCCGATTTGCCCATCTTAATCGGACATGTTCAGGGAAACCCCTATGGCGGATATTCGGGCGGCTATAAACACTGTGCCACGGGCATTACTCACTGGCGTTCTATTTCCTCTCATCACGTGCCCGAAGTTATGCACAGAAAAGATTTCACCCCGGTCAGCACTCATTCTTTGATGCGCTCCAAATTTGACGAAATAGGGATGCACATGGAGAAATGCATGGGTAAAAAGTTTTTCTGCTGTGACGCCGTGCTGGACACTTATTCTCGTCAGATTGCGATTTACAGCGGCTATGCCCAGGAATTGGAGCCCATCTCCTGGGAGGTCGCCGACAAGCGCACCTATGTTCCCTGGGCCGAAAAAAGTATGACGTGGTTGTTTTTGGGATGCCGCAGTCCTTCCATTATGGGAATGGGATGGGTACGAACCCTATCTTTATGATGCAGGCAATTTCGGCCCAGATCATCAGGCATAAACGGATTTTCAGTGATCATTGTGTGATCATCTGTTCTTCCATCTGTAACGGTTATTTTCATGATGAAGAATTCCCAGGTTATCGCGAAGTATACGACCTGTTCCAACATAACTATAACAATCTCCTGCCCGACCTTGCCAAATATGGCGAGTATTTTGCAACTAATGAAGAGTATATCAGGAAATACCGTTTTTCCTTCGGGTTTCACCCCTTTCACGCTTTCTCCATGATTAGCTGCGGTCATATTGCCGAGATGAATACTTCGGCGATTTACATCGTTGGTGCTCAGGAACCCGGCTATGCCCGTGGTATGGGCATGAAAACAAGAGCTACCTTCGAGGAAGCCCTTGAAGATGCTAAAAAGAAATATGTCGGACCAAACCCCAATATTCTGGCTCTGCCGAAAACCTTTACCATGGGGGCTGTCCATCTCATGATGAAGAGTGAAACTTACAATCGGGTCAATGAAGGCCATCACCACGGTTGATAGGATTATCACTAAGTATCGATAGATTAAGCTTATGGGTGTTAAGCATAGAAAATTAATAGCTGCTTTGTTCTAGAGATATATGGCAGAAAATTGAGGAGAGTAAATGAGTTATTTATGGGTTGGGCTTATTGCCTTGCTGGGCAGCATGCTGCAAACAGCCACAGGTTTTGGCTTTGCAATTGTCACCATGGCTCTGTGGCCCTTCATTATCCCGTTTAAAGAAGCGGCGGCTGTTGAAGTTTTTTCTGCATTTGTTATGGTGATTTACATCTCGATCAAATTGCGCAAACATATTAACTTCAAGCTGCTGCTTTATCCCACTATTTCCTCCTTAATCACAGGAATTCTGGGTGTTTTTGTTCTCGTGTCAAGCAGAGATGCTATTTTGAGCAGAGTGCTTGGGGCGGCCTTGTTTCTGATGTCGATTTACTTTTTCTTTTTTAGTGAAAAAATTAAAATTAAGCCTACTCCTGTAAAAGGCTTACTGGCCGGAGCCATTAGTGGAGTGCTTAACGGACTGTTTAATATTGGCGGCCCGCCAATGGTTGTCTATTTTTTGTCGTCCACCGATGACAAACTTGAATATAACGCAACGATTCAGTTCTACTTTACTTTGAGTGCCATAAGTGTCCTGGGTATGCACTTGGCCATGGGTAACTTTAGTCTGGACATTGTTAAATTCAGCCTCGCATCTGGAGGTGGCTTGATACTGGGTGTTTTGGGCGGTATGTATCTATTTAAGAAGTTTTCTATTAACACGATTAAAAAGGCAGTCTATCCGTCTATGGCCGTGTTTGGCTTAATGTTGCTGATAGTTGGTAACGGCAGATAGGTAAGGCTGAGGAGATTTTTTAACTGCAAAAAATTCTGGAAGAATGGTGGAGGCCAAATGTCATGAAGAAGATTGAACTATCTTTTGCTGATCAGTTATTTAACTTGAACGAGATAGTGGATTTTACCCAAAAACATAAATCTTCCTTAGATGAAGTTCTCGGCAAAGAAGAAATCTATCAAGACAGCCTTGGCTGGCTGGATATCGATGAATGGGCAGGTGAAGCTGCTCTCAAAAGAATTCAGGATAAGGCTAAGGAGGTTCAGAACGTTGCGAATGTCTTTGTACTGATTGGTGTCGGAGGTTCAAACCAGGCAGCCAGGGCGGTGATTTCAGCTCTGCCGCAGGAGAAGGCACCGGAAATACTCTATGCGGGCAATAACCTTTCCGCGGATTATATGAACAAGTTGCTGAAATCTTTAGACGGCAAATCTGTTTATATTAATGCCATAGCCAAGAACTTTGAGACACTGGAGCCGGGTCTTTGCTTCAGAGTGCTGCGTCAATATCTTGAGAAACGCTATGGCAGCGAAGCTGCCGGCAGGATCGCGGTTACAGGGACAAAAGGCAGCTCTTTGTATCAACTGGCGCTTGATAACGGCTACACGTTCTTTACCTTCCCCGAAAATATAGGAGGCAGATATTCCGCGCTCTGTGATGTGGGGCTCTTTCCCATGGCTGTTGCCGGCCTTGATATCAGCCAATTGGTACAGGGAGCAAAAGAAATGAGAGCGCGCCTTCTGACCGAGCCGGCTGAAGAAAACATCGCCTTCCACTATGCAGCCTATCGCAATTTATTGCAGCTTAAGGATTATCGTCTGGAGATGCTGTCCTTTTTTGAGCCGAGGTTTCAGTACTTCAGCAAATGGTGGACCCAACTGTTTGCTGAGAGCGAAGGCAAAGACGGCAAAGGAGTCTATCCTGTAGCGGGGAACTTCTCTGAAGATCTGCATTCCATCGGCCAGTTCGTCCAGGAAGGCAGAAGGATGATCTTTGAAACCTTCCTGGATGTTTCTGAGAAAGACACCAGTCTACTCATAGAGAGGGATGACAAAAAGGATTACTTTGATTATCTGGAGGGCAAAGACCTCTGGACTATCAATAAAATTGCCTTTCAGGCGACCTTTGACGCTCACCTTAAGGGCGGCATTCCCTGTTCGAAATTGACGATACCGAAGTTGGATGAATACTACTTCGGGCAGTTGTTTTATTTGTTTATGTTTGCCTGCTATTTATCCGGCAAACTGCTTGAAGTCAATCCCTTTGACCAAGGCGGGGTAGAGAATTATAAGAAAAATATGTTTCAGGCCCTTGGCAAATGATCGGAGATGTCTAACATGAAATCCTATAGCTCAGGTATTCTAAAGCTCGAGCCGACGAGAGTGTGGCGGGCCTATAAAGGGGGAAAGTTGCTGGAGGAATGGCACAGTGCCCCGAATCCTCAGGACGGTAATTTCCCCGAAGAATGGGTTGCGTCAGCCATTTCGGCCAGGAATCCCGGCAGAGAGACTATTCCTGAGGAAGGGCTAAGCAGGGTCAGTATGCCGAGCGGCGGCCCGCTCCTTAAAGACCTGATAGAGCAAGATCCCTTATCTTTCCTGGGCAGAGAGCATTTCGAAAAATATGGCTGCAACATGGCTGTACTTGTTAAGCTGATTGATTCTCTCAGTCGTCTGATCATCCAGGTTCATCCGGATAAGGAATTTGCCAAAAGCGTTTTGTCTTCAGATTATGGAAAAACGGAAGCCTGGTACATTATAGGTGGCCGGCAAATAGACGGGCAGGACCCATATGTTTTAATTGGCTTCAAACCGGGGATGACCAAAGAAACATGGAGGACGCTTTTTGAGAAACAGGACATAGAGGGTATGCTTAACGCGCTGAATAAACTATCGGTTAAACCGGGCGACGTTTACCTCATCGAAGGAGGCGTTCCTCATGCCATCGGGGCCGGCTGTTTTCTTATCGAGATACAGGAGCCTACCGATTACACCCTGAGGGTTGAGAGAAAAACTCAGCAAGGCATAGTATTCCCTGATGAGCATTGTCATCAAGGCAGCGGATTTGATAAGATGTTCGACTGTTTTCATTACGATTGTTACACTGAGGCTGAAGTTATTAAACGCTGGCGTTTAACCCCCAAGCTGCTTAGCCGTGACCAGAGTGCAGAACATTGGGCTTTGATCGATAGTGAAGCCACGGAGCTCTTCGAGATGCAGAAAGTTACGGTTAGGCAAGGATTTACTCAAACGATGGACGGCAGGTATTGTATCGCTGTCATAGCTGAGGGCAAAGGAAATATAGGCAGCGGCGATAATAAGTTTGACGTTTGCAGAGGTGACTTACTCTTCATCCCTGCATGCCTTGATACAATATACTTTGAGGCAAGTGGGAAGCCTTTGGAAGTAATTTTATGTTTCCCTCCAAAATGATTCTGGGAATTTCTTGTTTATTTATTTAGAAACACTTAGAGAAAAACACACGCTTTGTCTCCTGCAACCTTGAATCCTGGTGAAATTCTGACGTTTCACAGTAAAATAATAGCTAAAGAAGGAATGATCAATGAAGTACTTGACTCTAAAAGGCAAGGGTCTTGAGCTAAACGTTTCCAAATTAGCCATGGGAACGGACAAACTCATGTTAACTCTAACAGATGCTGAATTTTTTTATCTTTTGGATACCTACACCGATGCCGGTGGAAACTTCATCGATACGGCAAGGGTTTACAGCGGAGGTAAAAGTGAAGAAGCAATAGGCAGATGGTTGCAAAAGACAGGAAAACGCAGCGATGTAGTACTTTCTTCTAAAGGCTGTCATCCCCCGCGGGAGAATATGTCCCAAAGCAGACTAGCGAAGAAAGACATGGAGTATGACCTGAATCTTAGCCTTGAAACATTAAAAACTGACTGTATTGATATTTACTGGCTGCACAGGGATGACCTGTCACTTTCCGTTGATGAAATCGTTGAGAATATCAATTCCTTTATCAAAGAGGGGAAAATCAGAATGGTCGGCTGCTCAAACTGGAGCTCCGACAGGATTGAACAGGCTAATCAGTACGCAGCGCTAAAAGGTCTAAACGGCTTTTCGTCAAGTCAAATTCAGTGGAGCTTGGCCCATACCAGTGAAGATATCTACCAGGATTTTGGTATAGTCATTATGGATGAAAAAGAATATGAGTACTACGTCCATAGAAACCTGCCGGTATTTGCCTATGCTTCGCAAGCACAGGGGTTTTTCTCCAAAGTTGCCCAAGGCGGCCTTGAAGCGCTGAGTGAAAAAACCAGAATGAGATTTAGCAGCAAGGATAATCTGAAAAGACTTGAGGTTTTAAAAGACTTTGCTGCAAGCCATGGAATCTCTTTAGCCGCAGCATCTTTAGTCTACATCACATGCAACCGGCTCACTGCGGTGCCGATCATCGGATCGAGAACACCCCAGCAGCTTCAGGAAAGCCTCGAAGCCGCAGACGTAATAATTACTGCAGAAGAAGCGGATAAACTATATTTTGTCGATTGAATTAAGTAAATCTATTAAACTATCTTAAAAAGGGCTGCCTGAAACTTAGTTTCCCAAAATCTTAAGTGGTTACAACGATCAAAAAGCGTCTTCCTTTCACTATCAAGAGTGGAATGAGGGCGCTTGTGTTTTTACTTTGGTGAAGTATGCAGAGCTTGCTAACAAATTGAGTGCTTCTGTTAACAACAGTTGATACAAAGTTTACATAAATGTTGACTGGTTAACACTTGAGTAAACTAGAAACCGGCTTTTTCTTGGGTTTTTTCATTGGCATGTTTCTTGCAAAAATGAACGTAGAGACGATGTCTGCTTGGACTGGTTTTAAGTTTTAAAAAAGAAGGAGGGTCTTTTATGACGGCATATCTTAATGCGGTAAAAGCCAAATTTAAGGATGGGAAAGTAGCTGTTCTAGTGATTATCTTCACGGTGGCACGACTGATTTATGGCTGGTCGTGGGTCACATCCGGACTGGAAAAATCAACAACCTGGTTTTCAGATGGTAAACTTAATTCAGCAGGAAAAATTGGTTCTCTTATTACAAACATCGCCGGTCCTAAAGTGACGAGCTATGATCCGCTTTATATTAACAAAGCATTTGCCTGGATCGCTCAAAATGTCTTCTTAAATATGCCCCAGGTGACTGATGTTCTGGTGGTGGTTTTTGAAATTTCCGTCGGTGTATGCATGATTCTCGGATTTAGAATTTTTTGGACTGCTCTGGTAGCCATATTCATGAATTTACAGTTCTTCGGCGGTGGTTCCTTCAACAACTTTGGTTATGTTTGGACTGATTTAGCTATGTTGAAATTTGCCCAATATGCTGAACTTCTTGGTGTCAGCGGGTTCTTAAACTATAGAAAAAATCAAGCCTTATCAGAGGAAGGTCAGCGGAATTACGCAACTGCTACCGGAAAGTAATAAGGATTAGCTGTCTAATTGTGAAGTAAATAAAATTTTGCGATACGCCAAAAGCCTTAGAACCTAGATTCTAAGGCTTTTTCTGGATAACGACTATTTTATGTTTGAAGACCAAGACGTTTTAACTTTTTCCATAAACCTGTGCGCGTAATTCCTAAGTATTGGGCTAAAGCGATCTTATTCCCCTCAAATTCGATCAACAAACGATTGATTTTTTGATACTCCGTCTCTGCCTCATTGCCTGCTTGAGTATAAAACTCATGAGGAAGATCTCGGGACTGGATCACTTGACCCTCTGCAAATACGAACAGCCGATTAATCACATTTTGCAGTTGACGAACATTCCCCGGCCAAGAATATTTCAGAAACTGTGCTCTTGCTTCAGGTGAGAGACGCTTCATAGGCGTCCCATGGGTTCTCGACAAAAAGTGAAGCATGCTTTCAGCCAAATCAAGAATATCCATACCGCGGAGTCGCAAGGGCGGGAGCTGTATTTCTATTGCATTCAAACGATAAAATAAATCTTCTCGAAATT
Source organism: Desulfosporosinus paludis (assembly GCF_045689965.1). NCBI lineage: Bacteria > Bacillati > Bacillota > Clostridia > Eubacteriales > Desulfitobacteriaceae > Desulfosporosinus > Desulfosporosinus paludis. The sequence goes on along the minus strand of NZ_CP144211.1, from coordinate 2,489,523 downwards.
CTCCTTCTTGGACCATCGATCTGAGATCACGGTGTGTGGCTGAGATAATTCGCACATGAACTCGAATAGGTTTACTTGCCCCCAGAGGCTCTACTTCTTGTTCTTGAATCACTCTTAAAAGCTTTGCTTGTAGTTCTGGAGACAGTTCGCCAATCTCATCCAGAAAAACTGTCCCTCTATCCGCTAACAAAAACTTCCCTTTTTTGCCACCTTTTAATCCTCCCGTAAAGGCGCCCTCCGTATACCCAAAAAGCTCAGATTCCAGAAGATTAGGAGGAATTGCTGTAGAATTGACAACAATAAACGGGCCTTTTGAGGAAGGACCAGACTGATGAATTGCTTTGGCAAACAGTTCTTTTCCCGTTCCGGTTTCCCCAGTAATAAGGATCGGGAAATTGTATTTAGCGGCTACTGCAGCTTGGTGTACCGTATTGCGCATAATTTCCGAAGAACCAATGATCTGTTCAAAGCCTTTTGGAACAGCGGAGATCTGGATTCTCTGTGGCCTGGTTTCAGCCTGAAGATCCATGGGCATATTCGTGAGAATAAGGGCAAGATGGTCTAAGGCAAATTTAAAAATACCTGCGGCAGTTAATGATAAGGCAAATTCGTCTGGAGTTACCCCGGTAAGTGCGGCGATGATTTTTCCTTCTTGATTTTCGATGGGTGCATATAAAACTGCGGTGATACCTTGACCGGTTATACCAAGCTCAATCGTGTGAAAACGAGGATCCGCAAGGTTAAAGGCAACAACACTCTTTGACTTTAGCATCTCTTTAATTCCAATATTTGAGAGAGGTGTACATTTGCCTGGACCATAAGAACTTTTACACGACCCTGCAATGCAGCGGCAATGTCCTTTTTCTTGGTCGATAAGACAAATTCCAATGCGGTCTATTTTTGAATTAAGACCTAATTGTGTGCAATATTGATTTAAAAAATCATGCGGAGACTGATCTGGAATAGCAGATGTTAGGGTTTGAAGGAGTGTCGATGTGCACAAGGTTTGAAATTGATGTTGAAGCTGGATACCTGCATAGGAAAAAGATTGGGCTACTAACTTTGAGAGAAGATCAAAAAACATAGCATCTTCAATTTGAAAGCGACCCGGTTCCGAACTAGCTAAGAGAATCGCCCCAATGACCCCATGATCAAAGATAATTGGGACTCGGAGAATGGATCGGAGTCCTGTCCGATAGAGTTGGGGATCTTCTCGAAAAGAGAAACCTTTGGGAGACAGGGTTTCCACAAGAAGCGACGTTTCATTTTGAACGATCCACCCCAGCCCAAGGTTTGCAATGGAGCGATAGGCAGTATGTAAGGTACCTTCAACTTCTAGGCCAATAGAATACTCATAGGTATATTTGCGTAGGATCGGATCCACTCTCATCAAATCAAATCGCTCAAAGGTTGCGGCTTCTTGTACAAGACTGGCGATGCGCTGAGTTACAACACCAGGGTCAGCCGTGAAATCTTCGAAAATTTGTTCAAAGGCAGCGGGAAGTTGGGTTGAAAACTCCACCACATCGCCAATTAACACGAGTTTGTCGCTTGTACCATTAACAACAAAGACTTTAATGAATAAAACCTCACCTGACGGTAAGATCCTAGATTTAACGAAAGCCGGATCCGAATATCCATCAAGAATTGATGCCAAAAAGTCCGAACTGAGCCTTTTCAGTAAGTTATTTGCCCAAAGGTTTGTAAGCAAAACCTGGTGCTCTGAATTAACTCGAATTATGGCATAGGGGAATTGGTCCAATAATTGTTGTTTCATGGTTGCTTTCTCCTTTGCCAAGCGTATATAACATAAAAAAAACGCTAACCTTATATCGTTAACGCTATTATTTATGAAGATAATTATAGATTTTCAAAAGATAATAGTCCTATTATACGGCGTTTTTCTTGGTATTACCATTATAATATAGGCCCAAAGATTTGTAAAATCGTTGGGGAGGCCTCACGTCTAGTGCGGCAACTCCTTTTCAAGACACGGTTCCGCTCTCGGTCAGCGGGTTGTAATATAGAAAAAGGCAGAGAATAGTGGTTATGCCTTAATTGTCTTTGCGATATTTCTTAAAAATAAATTCTTTAAAGTCTTCGAGGGATTTTCTCGCTTCTTCTGGCAGCTCTTCCATTGGGTCGTCTGAACAGTGGGCAGTTGAAGTATTGTAACCTTGTTGGCTTTCATGTAAATAAGGTCTGGGGTCGGTGATTCGTCCGAGAAGAAAGTCAACAGAACAATTCATGCAGTCAGCCAAAGCTTTCAAAGTAGAGGGGTCAGGATGTTTTTCACCTGTTTCAAACTGTGACACATCTTTTGGAGATAGGTTAAGAGTTTCGGCTAATTGTTTTAGGGAGATGCTATTTTGTTCACGTATCATCTTTAGCCTGCTTGGAAACTTACATTCTTCAATGACAGGGTCTTCTGTCCGTCCTAATAAGAAATCAGTAGAGACGTTAAAATAATCCGCAATTCTTTGCAGAGTATCATAATCAGGTTTGCGTCTGCCTACTTCATACTGTGCATACGTACTTCGGGACATGCAAAATATTTTTGCTAGTTCCTCTTGGGTAAGTTCGAGCTTATTTCTTAGATATAGCAGCCTTTTCCCCAACATCAGAATCAGACCTCCTCTCCCATATATAGTATAGTCGCAATAAGCGACAATTAAAATATGTGTCGCGAATCTCAACAAAAGTATTGACAGTCGCGAAACGCGACTGTATTATTAAGGTAAATTTAAGTCGCGTTACGCAACCAGATAAAAGGGGGGAACTGTGGCTGAATTTGGCAAGACGAGGCTGTGGCTAATAAAATGTCGGGGAGATCTAACACAGCAACAAGTTGCAAATAAAGCAGGAATAAGCAGATCATATTATGCAGAATTAGAGTCAGGCAACAAAAACCCTGGTGTTGAAACCGCTAAAAGACTTAGTAGCGTTTTAATGTTTGATTGGACTCTTTTTTTAAATCATGAGAATTATGGTTAAAGTGAAGGCTCCCATAGATAAGCCAAAGCCTCATCTAAAAAAATACTTCTCTCAATCATAAGACATAATATAGAGTCCTCGGTATTGCCGGGGACTTAATTTTTTGGCGCATTGATCCCCAAATACGAATTAACGGAGGATAGTATGTCTGAAATCAAGGAATTAATAAAGAGAATCGAAGAATTGCGCCTAAACATGATTAAGACACAAGAGGGAAGAGCTTATACGGACCCGTTAGTTATAACTGCAAGTCAAAAATTAGATGATGTTTTAGACGAGTATCAAGAGATGCTAATGCTGACGAAAAAAGCGGAGAAGGATTAAACGCAGCTAGATTAGACCTTGACCAGCGTCTTCCTTTAAAGCAGTAAACTATCACGGTTCCGTTTGTACAACAATGCGAGAGTATCTCTCGATCTTAGCATTATGCACTCAAAAGCTATCAGTCTACATGCAGTCTTCATGTTAATACCAATGGTGTTAATATCGATCGAGAGCGTCACAGCTATATTTAAAAGAATAAAAGTGATGTGGTGGAAAAAGGATTACCCTATAGCTTGTCGAAAAAGTATCTCAAGGGTAATTTCCAAAAGTCCTAAAGATTTTCCCTAAGATATACCCATTATTCCGTTACTTACAGCTTGAGGATAAAACCTGCTGGGAACAATCATTTATTAAGAGTGGAGGCTGAATTAATGGCATTTTTACTTGAACCACTAAACCTTGGCTCATTGTCTCTAGTCAACCGTTTGGTTATGCCGCCGATGGCAACCTCGAAGGCGGAAGCGGATGGGAAGGTAAGTCAGGCAATCCTGGACTACTACGCAGAGAAATCCAAAGGAGGCTATCTATCCCTGATCATTATTGAACATAGTTTTATCAGTCAACAGGGAAAAGCGAGTAAAGGTCAGCTGTCGGTTGCAGAGGACAGTGTGGTCGAGAATTTAAAAACGTTGGCTGAGGTCATTCATCGCAATGGCTCCAAGACTGTCATGCAGATTAACCATGCAGGCAGTGCTACGGAAAAAGAGGTAACAGGCACAATCCCCGTGGGACCTTCGGCCGTTGTAAATCCGCGCAAAATGAGCGGCATACCAAAGGTCTTTGCCACCCCTCATGCCCTTACCGGTCAAGAGATTGCGGAGATAGTTGCTGAATTTCAGAATGCTGCCCGTCGTGCCAAAGAGGCTGGATTCGATGGAGTGGAAATTCATTCAGCCCACGGGTATCTTCTCGATCAGTTCTTCTCCCCCTTGAGCAATAAACGTACAGATGACTATGGCGGAACTCTTTTAAACCGTATCCGCATTCACCTGGAAATAATCAAGGCGGTGCGGGAAACCGTGGGTGACGATTTTCCGATTCTCTTGAGATTGGGTGCTGCAGATTACATTGAGGGCGGCGTTTGCCTGGAAGACAGCGTTAAGGCAGCGCGGGAATTTGAAAAAGCAGGTGTTGATATCCTTGATATTTCAGGAGGGTTCTGCGGTTATACGATACCCGGCTCCGTGGGTGAGCAGGGCTATTTTGCCCCTCTTACCGAGGCGATCAAAAAGGAAGTGTCCATCCCGGTGATCCTCACAGGAGGGATTACCCAAGCGGAAGCTGCAGAGCAATTGCTGGCTGATGGAAAAGCTGATCTTATAGGGGTAGGCCGAGCTATATTGAAGGATTCGGATTGGGCAAAGCATACAATAGAGAATTTTAAATGATTGAATGAATAACTTTGTCTATGAATACTTTCACTAAATCAGGATCGAACTGAATCCCGGCATTTTTCCGAAGTTCTGCAATAGCTACTTTATCGGGTAAAGCTTCCCTGTAACTTCTTGCACTTGTCATAGCATCATAGGCATCTGCGATGGCAATAATTCTGGGCTGGAGGGGAGCTCTTCCCCCTTCAAGCCTCTCGGATAACCTAAGCCATCCCAGCGTTCATGGTGGGTTAAGACGTATTCGGCCATTTCTGACATACCATTAACCGTGCTTAGAATACGATAACCGATTTCCGGATGACGCTTGATTTCTTCCCATTCATCCTTGGTCAGTTTTCCTGGTTTATTTAGGATATTTTCGTCGATGGCAATTTTACCTATATCATGAAGCAAGCCAACGTTTTTCAGTTCCTGGATTTCTCCTTCCGGTAAACTAAGAGCTTGCCCCATACTCTCACAGAGTGCGGATACGCGGTAGGAGTGTTGTTCTTCACGTTTATTCTTTTCGTGTAGGGTTCTAATAATCGTCTCTATGGTTTTTCCCCGCATACTTGGTCCTTCAAAGAGTTTTCTCTTGTACATATAATCTTCGGCTTTTTTAAATAGTTCCAGAATATCTTCCGCATAGTGGCGTTTTGTTTCATAGCCAAAAGAGATCGATATTTCAATTGAGCCCACTTTTTCTTGGAGTGCCAGTGTATTGATGCGTTTAAGAATTTGCTCCGTTTCAAGGGTGTCTGTTTTGGGCAATAGGATGACGAATTCATCTCCTCCAAGTCTGGCAATAATATCATCTCTCCGGCAGCCTTTGCGCAGAACTTCAGCAACGTTGATGAGGAGTTCATCGCCAATCGCATGACCAAAGGAATCGTTGATCAATTTAAGCCCATTGACATCGGCCATAACGAGAGTCAGCGGATAATTTCTTGCGACATCAAGCCTCTTTAACTCCTCTTCAAAAAAGCGGCGGTTATAAAGGCCGGTCAGCCGATCATGGAAACTTAAGTAGACAATTTTCTCTTCCGTCTGCTTGCGATCCGTCACATCTTGAATCATACCGATTAAACGAACGGCATTATCCAGGGGATCAAATTCGATTTTGCCATGCCCATGTACCCAGCGTTCTTCTCCATCATCAATACGGATAATTTTAAATTCGTAATCGAAGAGTTGCCGTTCGTTTTTTGCCTGGCTAAAATAACTATAAGATATTTCCCGCCAATCGGGATGAATAATCTCCAGCAATCCTTCTAACGTATGTGGATAGGTTGGGTCAATCCCCAAAATTTCATGGAGCTCCGGAGAACATTTCCATTCTTTCGTGAGGAGATCAATAACATAGCTTCCCAAACGTGCCACTCTTTGAGATTCACTCAACAAGGCATTTTGCTGTTCCAACACAGCGTTAAGTTCATCCAATTGACTTGTGCGTATTTCTATCTTCTCTTCAAGCTCCTCATTCAATTTCCGGATGTCTTCTTCAGCTTTCTCTCGTTTGACAATCTCTTCTTCAAGCATCGCGTTGCTTTCTTCGAGCTCACTATTCAGATCTTCCAATTGAGATGTTCTGTCAATGACTCTGCTTTCGAGTTTAGCATTTAACTCTCTAATTTCTGCTTCAACTTGTTCTCTTGTTTTGAGGGCATGCCAAAGCTCGCTGGTTTTCTGTTTGACCATTCGCTGCAGGGTTCTATTCCAGATGAACATCAATAAGATTAGTAGACAAACTGCAGCCGCTATAAATACGATCACTCTAAATATGGGAAGTTCGTAAAACGGGTTGCTCTCAATGCCAAACCATTTCTTATTGATCGCTGCATATTCGCTCTCGGAAATCTTCGCAAATCCATCATTAATTGTCGGCAAATACCCTGAATGGCCTTTTTTAACAGCTCTGAAAAATTGGCTGGTGTATATGGATGTACTAGAGTAATTGAAGTTATCTTCGATGCCCATTTTATAAAGATAGTAGAGGGCAGGAGGTTTCCCCGTCACAAAAATTACGGTTTTATGATCCTTGGCTGCTTGAACAACAGCTTCAGCCGTATCGTATTCTTCGATATCTGTTATGCCTTGTTCTCTGAGAACATTAATACAGTTGTCGCCCTTTTTGGCAGCCACCGTAAACCCTTTTAATGAATTGACATCGGTAATCCCGGAGATATTTTTTTGAAAAAAGATGGGGACATCAATCGTTGCGTAGGGATTGGAGTAATCAAAGATCTTGGCTCTGTCAGTGTTGTAGGAAATCGTATCAATAACATCAAAGTCGCCTTGTCTCATGCTTTCATAAGCTTTATTCCAGGTCATCCCGGTGATAGTCACTTTTATCCCGGTTTTTTGCTCGAACAATTTCCACTGGTCTATCGTGATTCCTTGCAAATCACCTTGACTGTTGCGAAAAGAATAAGGAGGATAGCTGTCGTCCAGCACTACACTGAGGGTTTTTATTTCAGGGGGGAAGCATTGACATGAGTCGAATGCATAAGCAGAAATACTAAACTTAAGATCCATACTAAATAAAAATTTCGACTCGTGTGGTTTATCATACTCCTGTCTCCCTTTGCTGCAAGGCAGTGTTTTACGTGGTTGATTCAGTCAAGTCTCTAAAAACGGCTAAAATTTCAATTAATGAAGGAATTCTTGAAAAAACGAGTAAAAACACCTTTTTACCTTAAGTATTCTTTATCATCTTATAAAATCCTGCAATAGTACAAAATGCATAATAATTATCCACCGGCAGCGCCCCATACCTTTGTCGGAGTATGTGACCCGTACTTCCCGTACTTGTTGAAGTTATTAAACTTTAGCTATCCTAAAGTAAAAGACAAAAGGCTCAGCATGCAAAGTTAATTCTTTGAGCTGAGCTCTTTGTCTATTGTTGATGTCCAATTTGTCCTTTGATCTATGATCAAACTGGTTATGTTTTGCGTTTCTTAAGTTCCATGATTAAATTATAGTTCAATTTGGTTTCTTCGAGTTTTTTATGAATGCGGATCTTTTCTTCCGGGTTACAGCAACATGCCAATTGGTCACGTAATTCATCAATATCCTTTAACAGCTGCACTTCTTCAGGTACGAAACCGGCATTCTTTAACAACATATATCCGGCGCGGATGCCTTCCGGGAGACTTGCCCAATAATCAAGATTTATCGGTTTGCCTTGTGAAGGGAGGTTATCGAATTCACCGTTTCTAAAAGCTTCTTGAATCCTATCCTCAACAATCTTATCGAAAATGCTGGACATCAAGCAACAGCTCCTTAAACAAAGTTTACTCATCTTATGTCTTATTATATAGGCTTTGGTGAGGTTTTTTAACCATATTTTATTTGTGGTCTATTGCTTTTATTGTGATAAAAATCACAGTCGCAAAGGAGCAACTTGATTATACTTAAGTTTAAGGACATAAAAAATCAAAGGAAGTGTGAAGTTTGGGCTATAGATATACATCGGCTGCATTTAATCAGCTTCTTGAGAGATTAAGGGAGCAATGCCGAGTTTATGCTCCAACCTTATTGAAGGGCAAGGGAAAGTTTTCAGAGACTGATTTGGTTGGCTATGGTGAAATTTTTCATATTGAAGATATTGTCTTTAAGCAAAAATCCTATTTTTCTCCCAAGGAAATCTTGTATCCAATGACCCAGACCCTTTTTTATTTTAACGAACATGAGTTTAGGGAAACGGCCGTCGATGATAAGGGTATCATCGTTTTCCTGCGCGCTTGTGACATTCAGGCGGTAGAGCGCCTTGATAAAATCATGTTAGAAAATGGTCCCTTTCCAGATTATTATTATGAGCGGCTGAGAAAGAAACTTAAATTCATCGTCATGGATTGTCAAGAGAGTTTTGAGCATTGTTTTTGTGTCAGCATGGGAACGAATACTACTGAAAATTATAGTGCCTCTGTGCGTTTTGAGAACGGCTTTTATCTTAGTGATGTCAGAGAAGATATTGAGGGAGTATTTGCTCTCTACGGCGAGGAAGTTGATGTATCTCCCAAATTTGTTGAAACTAATAGCCAAGCGGTTCAGGTTCCACAAGATCTAACCCTGGCGGCAGTTGCTGCAAACCCGATCTGGGAGGAGTATGGTACCCGCTGCATTGCCTGTGGACGATGTACCGTCGTTTGTCCAAGCTGCAGCTGTTATACGATGCAGGATATTTTCTATGAAGATAATCCTAAATGCGGAGAGAGACGAAGAGTTTGGGCGAGCTGCCATATTGATGGATTTACAGATATGGCGGGTGGACACAGCTTTCGCCGTAACAACGGAGAACGTATGCGTTTTAAAGTGATGCACAAGATTGAAGACTTTAAACAGAGATTTGGCGTTCCTATGTGTGTAGGATGTGGACGTTGTGATAATGCTTGCCCTGAATATATCTCCTTAGCTCACTGTATCGATCGATTGGGCAAAGAGGAGGCTGAAAGTCGTGGTTAAGAACAATTATGCACCCTTTAGGGCTAAGATCCTAGAAAAGTATCAACAGACTGAACTTGATTGGACGTACCGTTTAGAATGTCCAATCAAACCGATCTTTGGTCAATTTATGGAGGTTTCTCTTCCCGGAGTTGGGGAGTGCCCGATTTCCATCAGTGATTTTGGGGATGGTTATCTTGAAATGACGATCCGAAGGGTTGGCAAAGTGACGGAAGGTATTGATAAACTAGCCCCGGGAGATGTTCTTTTTTTGCGAGGTCCTTATGGGAATGGATTTCCCCTTGAGACGTTTTATGGTAAACATTTGATCGTCGCGGCCGGCGGAACAGGGCTTGCTCCGGTCAAGAGCGTTATTAATCACTTCTATGCTCATCCCGAGCTCTTAAAACAGTGTGATATCTTAACTGGGTTTAAGACTCCTAGGGATGTCTTGTTCAAAGGTGATTTAGAGAAATGGGCGCAAACCTTTAGAGTTGAAGTTACAGTTGACAAACTGGATGAGTCCGGAAATCTTGAAGTTATCGCCAATTCTTGTACTCGCAAAACAGGACTCATTACCAGCTTAATCCCGGATGTTCGGCTGTCTTCACTTGAAGATGTGCGAGTTATTATCGTTGGGCCGCCGGTGATGATGAAATTCACTGCTCAGGAATTCCTGTGCCGAGGCCTGGAAAAAGAAAATATCTGGGTTTCCTTCGAACGAAAGATGTCTTGTGGGCTTGGTAAATGCGGGCACTGCAAGATTGATGAAACTTATGTCTGCTTGGAAGGCCCTGTCTTTAATTTTGCGAAAGCACAAACTCTCTTGGATTAAGTAGGGGGGATCACGATGACGATTAATACAAAAAAGGTTATGAAAAACGCTTGGCGGATCACGAAAGACAGGGGGCTCACCTGCTTGCGCATTAGGGTGCCCGGCGGTCATTTGCCGGTAAAGCTGCTTCCCCTTATTCAAGAGATTGCCGAAGGTTTTGGCAATGGGGTAGTGCATCTCACAACAAGGCAGGGGTTTGAAATTCCCGGAATTCCCTTTGAGCAGATGGCAGAAATTAATGCCCTTTTGACGCCGCTCCTTGAGGAACTCGAAATAAAGCTTGGAGTTCCTATGGATCAACCTGCTCTGGGATATCCCTCAGCAGGGACTCGTAACGTTGTAGCCTGTATTGGCAACAAGGTTTGTACGAACGCTGTCTTTGATACGACAGCTTTGGCGAAGGATATTGAGAAAATAATCTACCCCAATAATCCCCATGTTAAAATCGCAGTCACCGGTTGCCCGAATGACTGCGTAAAAGTTCATATGCATGATCTGGGAATTCTGGGCCAGGTTGAACCTCTTTACGATGCCCAGCGTTGTATCGGTTGTCAAGCTTGTGTTAAGAATTGTACGAAAGTTTCCACCGGTGCTCTTTCCTTCGTTAACTATAAAGTGAAACGAGATGCTTCACGCTGTATTGGCTGTGGGGAGTGTGTTTTAAAATGTCCGACAGCGGCTTGGACTCGGGGTGGGCAATATTATCGTGTGGTGATTATGGGGAGAACCGGGAAAAAGAATCCTCGCCTAGCCGCTGGTTTTTTGGAATGGGCGGAGCGAGAAGCGGTCTTGAAACTTTGTGCTAATCTTTATGATTATATTGATAAGTACATTGACCGTTCTCTGCCTAAAGAACACGTAGGATATATCTTGGATAGAACAGGTTATCCTGTTTTCAAAGAGGAGATGCTGAAAGATGTAGACTTAGGGCCTAAAGCAACCGTCGCTAAGTTTTTGGATTTTGCCGGGTATACCTATGATAAAAAAGTAACTTTTTGATTAAGAAATTAAATCCTTGACCATCTCGGCTAAAGATAGTGAGGAAGTTAAACCAGGTGACTCAATGCCGATGAGATTTATCAGCCCTTCAAATCCACGCTCGGTCTCATGACATACAATGAAATCACGAAAGGGATCGCCCGGAGCTTGAATCTTTGGTCGTATGCCGGCCATATCCGGAAGAAAATCCGTAGACTTTAAAAATGGCATATAAGTATTGACAGCATTATAAAACTCTTGGGCATGATCTTCATTCACATCATAATCTAAGGTTTCCGAATAGATTGCATTAGGACCAAACCGCAAGCGGCCATCCAATGACTTGGTAGCATGAATGCCTAAACCTTTCAGTTCCTTTAATGGAGGGGGGTAGATAAGTCTTGACACTAAGGCGGACTTGGAATTTGACACACTAAAATATTCGCCTTTACAAGGGTATATGCGGTATCCGATATCATCAAGGTTAATTCCCAAGAAAGAGACGATTTGATCGGAGTTTAGCCCTGCACAGTTAATGAGCCAGCGGCAATGAATCGATTCCAGCTGGCCTGCCGGATTACGGTAAGTCACTTCATACCCGGAACCTTTGAAATCAACTCCGACGACTTCATGGCGGTAGGCTATGACAGCACCTTGCTCAAGAGCTAACCATTCAAGCCGCAGCATTAACTGGTGGGAATCAATAATCCCCGTAGAGGGAGAGTTCACTGCGGCGACTGCTCTTATATTTGGCTCTAATTTTGTAAGCTGGTCTTGATCCAGCATTTCTAGATCCGTAACTCCGTTGCTCCGCCCTTGGACCAAAATTGATTCTAATACCGGGATTTCGCTCTCATTTCGGGCAATAATCAATTTTCCAATCCGTTCATGAGGGATTTTCCATTCCTGACAAAACTGATAGAGGCGTCGGTTTCCCTCGACACATAGTTTTGCCTTAAGGCTTCCTGTTGGATAATAAATTCCGGCATGGATGACTTCGCTGTTGCGGCTGGAGGTTTCTTGACCAAATTTACTATGCCGTTCAAGCAAGATTAAAGAACGATCCTCAAATTGTTTCGACAGTTCTGCAGCAATAGCTAAGCCGACAACTCCTGCGCCTATTATAAGCAGTTCAACCTTTTCCACAGCTGATTGTTACCTTTCATTCGTTAATTGATAAGATTAAAATATAATAAGTAACCTAGTATTGCAAGGTATATGTCAGGATAGTTGCTGAAAAACCAAAATTAAATTCACAAGATAAGCTACTTATTTTCGGCCTCTTGATGATTGATAGGAATTATTCGCAGAAAGACCCGATCTAGACTCATTATTGTCTGGATCGGGTCTTCTTCTTATCCCTAATTTGGGAGTTTAAAATCGAGGTTACTTTCATCGAATAACTCCACTCATGCTATGGACAATACCTCCTTTACAAAAGAAAGATACTCGGGTGCTTTGTTAATATCAGGTTCGCCGTGAGTTTGAGCTAACCCGTGGCGTATAGCTCGTTTAATAACAGTGTCAAATACCTTAATGTCAGGGTTTTCTGCAAAACGTTTTCGAAGATCCTGGAGCATGACACTGTGGAGGTTCGTATGATCTTGGACCATAGTCGGCAAGATACCCAAAATATTTATCTTCGTACCTTGCTGCTGAATGCTTTTGATAAGAAGAATCGTGTCGAAGATGCCATCAACGGACAGCCCTTCCGGAAGAGCGGGGATAATAATATCTGTGGAGGCCAACAGGGAATTAAGAGTTGGTATGTCATTGCTCGGAGAAGTGTCGATTAAAATGTAATCGTATTGAGCTTTTATTTGACCGATGGCATTTTTTAAAAGGTATTTTGGGGCGGGGAACAACTTGCTATTTAGATGAGACATTACTCTCGGGCTAAGATCAGAAAGAGAATTGTTTGATAAGTAGAGATCTACCCCAAAAGCATGCTGCTTGATCTCCCTCATTTTTGCTTCACCAACTAATACATCGTAAATTGTTTTCGTTAGATTACTTTTCTTGATCCCGAAGGAAAATGCGATGTGGCCTTGAGCATCCATATCGATGACAGCGGTTTTATATCCGAGACTAACGAGCCCTACAGCCATGTTTGTGACGGTTGCAGTCTTGCCAACCCCGCCTTTCTGTGAGGCAACAGAAATAATTCGTGCAGTTTTAGTAATATTAGTAGTTTTAGAATGTCTAGCCATACAACAACCCCTTCCAAAATTTGTATACTTAATTTTACCATATTATACCAAAGAGGTATATACTCAAATTGATTAATCTGACAGATGATCCCCTAGTGAACCACGATTTGACGCAAGCACCGGCGGACTTATGTTCGATAATCGTTGGATAACACCTTCGTCGAAGTTGGGAAAATGGACCCGGACATGATTATTCTAATTTGAAGATTATCGTGTCATAATAACTATAGTCAAATAATGAGAGGCGATGTTGAATGATATAGGAGTAGTTGTTCTTGGATCAGCCTTGAAATGTCAAAAGGTAATTAAACTATGGAGGGTTTATGGACTATTCACGCATTCTATTTATTGCTCCTTATGCAGAGCTTGCCGAAGAGGCTAAAAAAACTGTTGCTGAACTGAAAAAACCATGTCAAGTGATCATGGCTGATATGAGCGATGGAGCAGAAGCTGCTAAAAAGGCCTTGAATGATGGCGTTGAAGTAATCATCAGCAGGGGAGCAACTGCCTCATTAATTCGTCAGGCGGTCAATATCCCTGTTGTTGAGGTTGAGGTAACGGGGTATGACATTTTACGCGCTCTATTTCCTTTGAGAGATAAAGAAGGACCCTTTGGAATCATTGGTTTTCCGACCGTGATAAAAGGTTGTCAAACGGTCGCTGAGATGATTGGGCTCAAGTTTCATATTTGTGAGCTTCAAGAAGACGATGAATCGCTTCAGTCTATTAATGAAGCAGAGTTTGCTCAAACAAAGATTATAGTAGGGGATACCATTGCGGTACGCTATTCCGAAGTGTTACATCGTCCGGTACACTTAATAAAATCCGGACCGGAATCAATTACCACAGCGATTTTACAAGCTGAGCATCTCATTGAGGCTCTCGAAAAAGATCGCGCCAAAACAGCTCTCAGTACCGTAATTTTGAATGCAGTCCATGAAGGAGTTATAACCATTGATAAAAATGAAACTATTTTGAATCTTAACACAGAGGCGCAAAAAATGTTGGGGCTTTCCCTGGGGATTTTAGGGCAGTGTGCAAAAACTGTGTTCCATTCCCAGTTGCTTAAAGGGATTAACTCCAAAAAACTATTGGGGCATCCGGAAAAAATAAATGGACAGGATTTAGTCATCAATCTTTACCCGATCCTCGATAGAGGGGTTCATCTTGGGACTGTCATAACCTTGCAGAACACCCTTGAGATTCAGCAAGCCGAGTATAATATCCGCCGAAAATTGCACGACAAAGGTTTAGTTGCTAAATTTTCATTAGATGATTTTGTTGGGAATAGCGAACTTGTCCGCTTAGTCTTAGATCAGGCCCATAAATATGCCCAAACGGACAGTAGTATTTTAATTCAAGGAGAATCGGGTACGGGGAAGGAACTTTTAGCCCAAGGGATTCATCAAGTGAGTTTGCGTAAGAATGGGCCCTTTGTGGCGATTAACTGTGCCGCCTTGCCTGAGAATTTGTTGGAAAGTGAACTGTTTGGCTATGAAGAAGGAGCTTTTACAGGCGCACGCAAAGGAGGTAAGGCCGGACTTTTTGAATTGGCCCATAAGGGGACGCTTTTTCTGGATGAAGTTGGGGAATTGCCGCTTCATGTTCAAGCTCGCTTATTACGTATTCTTCAAGAAAAAGAAGTCATGCGCGTTGGAGGCGACCGAGTAATTCCAGTGGATGTACGCCTAATCTCCGCCACTCATCGTAAACTGAACGAAGCAGTGGAAAGAAACGAATTTAGAGCGGATTTATTTTATCGTTTACACGTTTTGGGTCTATTGGTTCCTCCCCTGCGAGAACGAAAAGGGGACATTCGACTGTTAATGAACCTATTTTTAAGTGAGCTCTCACCTAAATTAGGAAAGCCTGAGCTAAACTATTCAGAGGAAGTCTATCAAGCTTTTGAAAAATATCACTGGCCCGGAAACGTACGTGAACTTAGAAATTGTGTTGAGAAGTTGATTGTCCTTGCGGAAACAGAAACGATTCAACCTGAGAGCTTGGTGGTTATTTCTTTTGTGGCTCAAAACAAAGATGAATTTGCCAATCTCCTCCATCTAGCTGATAAAACCTACGCTGATAGTCCAAAAAGTGATCATCTTCTTCAGAAAAGCAAGAACTTCTGTGCAGCAAATCTCCCTCAAGAGTCTGCAGAGATCAGAGAATTCCAAGAGGAAGGACCTGTCGTATCAATTCAGGGGAGTTTGAACGAAATCGAAAAACGCGTCATTGAGAAGGTCGTAACGTTGGAGAATCAAAACCTTTCCCGCGCAGCAAAACGACTTGGAATCGATCGCTCTACGTTATGGCGTAAACGACGGTAGTAGAGTTCAATCTGTTGTTGCAAATTAAGACATGTTGCATACTAAAACAGCATGTGTGGCAAAGTACATCACTCAAGGTTTATAAGAGAGGTGTATTTTATAAAAGCTTGAGGCAATGACGTCAAAGGTCAAGGTTCCTTAATTCAAGCTAATTTCATTGTTATTAAGATACTTTTCACAAGATGCTACGAGTTGGCATGATTTTTGCTTACTAGAAAAGCGTAATAATTCAGGAGGTGAATTTCTTTGAAAAAGCAAGCTGTTGTCATTAATGTCAAAGACAATGTAGCTACCGTGGTGGACGATTTCACATCAGGCACCGAGATTCATTATTTTTTAGGGGAACAAGAGCAATCTGTGATCCTTCTTCAAGACATCCCCCTTGGGCATAAGGTTGCC
The DNA here is from genome assembly GCF_045689965.1 of Desulfosporosinus paludis. Lineage (NCBI taxonomy): Bacteria > Bacillati > Bacillota > Clostridia > Eubacteriales > Desulfitobacteriaceae > Desulfosporosinus > Desulfosporosinus paludis. Next base: position 2,473,643 of record NZ_CP144211.1, on the reverse strand, counting down.
ATTCGTGAGATTAATCAAGGAGAAGAAGTTATCAAATACGGAGAAAGCCTAGGGGGTGCAACCTCCGATATAAAAGTCGGCCAACATGTCCATGTCCATAACCTGGAAAGCTTGCGCGGTCGCGGGGATAAGTAAATAAAAGGAGGAATTTGTCGTGGAAATTTTAGGATATAAACGTCCGGATGGTCAGGTAGGGATTCGCAATCACATTGCAATTATTCCGACAGCGGTTTGTTCCAGTACGGTTGCGGCAAATATTGCTGCTCAAGTTCCTGGAGCAGTTGCCCTTCCTAATCAGCATGGGTGCTGTCAAATTGGAGCTGATCACGAGCAAACGGTTCGCACCTTGATTGGTTTAGGTAAGAACCCAAATGTTGCAGCTGTTTTAGTCATTGGACTTGGTTGTGAAGGTGTTCCTATTCGCGAGGTCGCCGAAGAAATTGCCGCCACGGGGAAACCGGTTGAGGTCATCGTTATTCAAGAAGTCGGGGGAACGCTCAAAGCTACAGCCGAAGGACTTCGCAAAGCTGGTGAACTGGCCCGCAAAGTTGCCCATTTGCAGCCTGAAAAAATGGATATCAGCGAAATTGTTATGGCCATTGAATGCGGAGGTTCTGACTTTACTTCCGGCTTGGCTTCCAATCCTGCTTGTGGAATTGCCTCAGACTTGCTCGTTGCCGCCGGTGGTACTTCCATGCTCTCTGAGACCACAGAATTTATCGGTGCGGAACATGTATTAGCCCGTCGCTGCAAAACACCGGAAATCGGAGACAAGTTAATTCGTTACGTTCGTGACTGTGAACAAAGAGCAAAGCTTTTAAATGTGGATATTCGCGGCGGACAACCTACTCCGGGCAACATTGCCGGTGGGATTAGTTCGATTGAAGAAAAATCCTTAGGCTGCATTCATAAAGCAGGACATGCCCCGATTCAAGATGTCCTGGCTTATGGGGAAGTTCCAAGCGGAAAGGGCTTATATGTCATGGACTCTCCGGGACAAGATATTGAATCGATTACCGGGATGGTTGCAGGTGGTGCTACGGTTGTTATTTTTACCACCGGACGAGGAACCCCAACCGGCTGTCCGATTGCTCCTGTTATTAAAATTACAGGCAACGAGCGAACATTCAAAATGATGGAAGATAATATGGATATCGATGCTTCAACCATTATTTCCGGGGAAGAAACCATTGAACAAGTCGGAAAACGGATTTTAGATACAGTTGTTGAAGTTGCCAACGGGCATATGCCAAAAGCTGAAAGTCTCGGCCACAAGGAGTTCGGCATCTATAAAATTGCGCCAACCTATTAAGCACAGTTTTTTCAGCGGCACAAGGTAGTCAGCGCCTCCAGATGCATTTGAATCGAAATAAAAATTATAGCCAATTCGAAAGGAGATTACCATGCAAATTCCGATTAAAAGGACTTTGGAAAGAGTGCCGGGTGGCATGATGCTTATTCCTCTGCTCCTGGGAGCGATCATCAAAACTTGGTTTCCCTCAGTTATAAAACTTCCTTCCTTTACAGGTGGACTAATGACAGGTGCAATTCCTATCCTCGCTGTCTTTTTCTTCTGCATGGGCGCAAACATTTCTTTAAAAGCTGCGCCTAAGGCTGTTGCTCGAGGAGGAGCTTTTCTAGTTACGAAAATTCTTTTAGCTACAGGGGTTGGCATATTCATCGCTCACTTCACATCCAGCGGCATTATTTTAGGAATTTCCGCCTTAGCGTTTATTGCAGCCATGAATGATACGAATGCCGGCATGTATTGTGCACTTATGAGTGAATACGGCAGCTCAGAAGATGTCGGTGCTTACTCTTTGCAGAGTCTGGAGAGCGGTCCTTTCTTCACGATGGTAGCGTTAGGAGCTTCCGGTTTAGCTAAAATTCCTGTTACAGATTTAATTGCAGCTATTGGTCCTATGGTTCTGGGCTTTATTGCCGGAAACCTCGATCACGAATTGAGGGATTTCCTCTACAGTGCTTCGAAACCTTTAATTCCTTTCTTTGCCTTTGCCCTCGGTTGTGGAATAGACTTCCATAATATTATCAATGCCGGGCCTTCTGGTTTGCTCTTAGGACTCTTTACGCTGATCATAACCGGCGGCGGACTATTTATTGTCGATCGCTTCTTTAAAGGAACTGGTGTTGCCGGGGTTGCAGCAGCAACGACTGCCGGCAATGCCGTCGCGACACCTCTTGCCGTGGCCATGGCAGATCCGAGTTTCAAAGCCATCCAAGCGACGGCTACTGCTCAAGTCGCTGCGTCGGTTATCGTCACAGCTATTTTAGTTCCCATTGTTACCGCAACACTCGCTAAATATAAAGGTAAAGACAACACTGCAGCTATGACGCAGGCTACTGCAAAATAGTATAAAATCATATTCTTTAGCTAAATATACATCTCCACAGAAGGGTTCCTAGTATCTGCTAGGGACCCTTCTGTTTATATATCAGGGAAGGTTGACACGTTGACACAAGGTTCAAGAGGTGGCACCATCTTGCACATAACGGTGGAAAACTATTGCCGATAAAAGAAATTCTTTAATTCAATGGGTTCCGCCAGCATGTCTCTGCCAATGAACAATGTGCCGTCATCCTTAGTTTTCACGGCCCATTTAACAAGGGTAATATAACCGTCTGCAATTTCTATCCCTGTTATGCTGCGAGGATGGACACTGCTCCCATCGTTAAAATATTGGGGCTTGCCTACGTCGGGAAACATTGGCCTATGGGTGTGACCGGCAATAAGCATATGCTTTTCTTGTTTTACCCACTCGGTGAGTCTTTTTTCCACTGTATCTTTCTTGTGATAATTTTTGGCTGTACTCGTTGGGTCATTGACGCCGAAGGACTCAAGCGGCCTCCACAAATATCTAACGAGAAATCGTGCTAATTTCCATAGGTCATAATCTAAGAAACTTACTTGATGTCCGTGGATCAAGAGGATTTTTTGCTCTGTCAGAGTATGCTTTAAAACCAATCCTTCATGAACCTTGATATTTTCAAATAACGGCATATACTGTTTCTCTTGTTCGTCAAAATATTGATACAAATTGTCTTTAACAAATTTATCATTTCGTTTGTCCATATCGTGGTTGCCGAAAATTAAATAGAGTCTCCCCTCCTTGAAAAATTTCGTCAGGAGCCAAAACGCATCACTATGTACATAGATAATGTCGGCGAGTTTTTTATTTTTCCAAAGTTCGTCGCCATCACCAATCTCAATATACGTATAATTTTCATTGTAATAATGAGTTAAGGCGGCAAAATAAAGATTTTGGTTCTTTGAGAAATCATCGGCCCAGCTTCCGTCGCCTCTATGAACGTCACTCATTAAAATAATCCTGGATGAGTCGTCAAAGGGGATTTCTTCTGCGGATTCAAAGATTTTAGAAATACGTTTTAAATGATTCATCTCTAGCCCCCCACGAAACAGAAAATATTTCTAGCGTCATCTAACTTAATATATGGGGTGCTGGAAAACATGTTCCTGGTGGGCAAAACGATTTCTGGAGTCAGTGAAGGAAATTGATTTGTGTTTTTTTACTAAAACTATGTATGAGAGTCCTCCAATGACGAATACTAATTTAAACTTAAAATCAAAGTATTTGGAGGAGGCTCTTAGTGTGGCTAAGAAAATGAAAACAATGGATGCGAACCAAGCTGCAGCAGAAGCGTCTTATGCTCTGACTGAGGTTGCGACAATTTTTCCGATTACACCCTCTTCTCCTATGGCCGAGGGAGTTGACGAATGGGCAGCACATGGTAAGAGAAATCTATTTGATCAACCGGTGAGAGTGGCCGAGATGCAATCTGAGTCTGGAGCTGCAGCAGCAACACATGGCTCCCTTCAAGCCGGGGCTTTGACAACAACCTACACGGCTTCCCAAGGGTTGCTGCTTATGATTCCTGAAATGTACAAAATGGCTGGAAATTTAGTGCCGGCAGTATTTCATGTCAGTGCCAGAGCATTAGCAACCCAGGCGTTATCAATTTTTGGCGATCATCAAGATATTAATGCTGCTCGTCAAACAGGCTTTACGATGATTTGCTCGAACAATGTTCAAGAAGCCATGGACCTAGGTTTTGTCTCCCATCTTGCCGCGATTAAGTCCCGGGTTCCCGTTTTGCACTTTTTTGATGGCTTCAGAACCTCCCATGAAATTCAAAAAATAGAGACAACGAGCTATGATGAAATTGCCAAACTTGTTGACTTCGAAAAGATTCAGGAATTCCGGGATCGGGCTTTGAACCCTAACCATCCTGTCCTGAGGGGTACTGCGCAAAATCCCGACATCTATTTCCAAGGACGTGAGGTTTCTAACCCCTTTTTCGATGCCGTACCTGATATCGTGGAGGATTACTTCAAAGAGATTAAGAAAGTAACCGGACGAGAGTATCATCCTTTCCAATACTACGGCGACCCTCAGGCTGAGAACATCATCGTAGCTATGGGTTCAGCCTGCAATACCATCGAAGAAACCATAGACTTTATGGCTCAGCGAGGAGAAAAGGTCGGCCTGATCAAAGTACATCTTTATCGCCCATTCTCCAAAAAATTCTTCTTTGATGTTCTGCCTAAATCCGTGAAGAAAATTGCTGTCCTTGATCGTACAAAAGAGCCCGGTTCTACAGGTGAACCTTTGTACCTTGATGTATTACAAATTTTTAACCATGAAACCTCCAAACCGATTATCGTTGGAGGACGCTATGGCTTAGGTTCCAGGGACACTACGCCGTCACAGATTATTGCCGCTTACGAAAACTTGAAGAAAGCACAGCCTAAGGACCGCTTTACCATCGGCATCATTGATGATGTCAGCCACACTTCTTTACCTATCGATGAAACCGTTGACACTTCGCCTGAAGGAACAATTCGTTGCAAGTTTTGGGGGCTTGGTTCCGATGGTACGGTCGGAGCGAATAAAAGCGCGATCAAAATTATCGGAGATAATACGGACCTTAATGTTCAAGGTTATTTTGAATATGACAGTAAAAAATCCGGTGGGACAACCATCTCCCACTTGCGCTTTGGCAAGCAGCCGATCAAATCGTCCTATTTAGTCTTTGATGCGGATTATATTGCTTGTCATAATAAGTCGTTCATTTACCATTATGAGATCCTTAAGGGCTTAAAAAAGGGCGGAACTTTTGTCCTCAACTGTCCTTGGCAGGCTGATGAAGTGGAAAATCATTTACCGGCTTCCCTTAAGCGTTATATCGCTAATAATAATATCAATTTTTATATCATTGACGCCATTTCCATTGCTGGGGAGATCGGGCTTGGCGGACGGATCAATATGGTGATGCAGGCTGCTTTCTTTAAATTAGCCAACGTAATCCCTGTCGAGAGTGCCATTCAATATCTAAAAGATTCTATCCAGAAAGTCTATGGTAAGAAAGGCTCAAATATTGTTGAGATGAATTATAAAGCTGTTGATCGTGGGATTGAAGCTTTACATAAAGTGGAGGTTCCTGCTTCATGGGCTAAAGTTCCTGATGAGGAAATGCCCGTTAAAGATGAGCCGGATTTTGTAAAAAATATTCAAAGACCTATGGCTCGTCATGAAGGAGAAGACCTTCCGACCAGCGCCTTTGTGGGCGTTGAGGATGGTACGTTCCCATTAAGCACAACACGTTACGAAAAACGGGGGATTGCAGTTTATTTACCGGAATGGCAAATTGATAAATGTATACAATGCAACCAGTGTGCTTATATTTGCCCTCATGCAACGATTCGGCCTTTCCTCTTGGATGATAATGAGCTGGAAAATGCTCCGGATACCTTCAAAACGAAGAAACCTATTGGCAAAGGGCTTGAAGGGTACCACTATCGTATTCAGGTTGCGCCGCTTGATTGTACAGGCTGCGGAAACTGTGCCGACGTTTGCCCGGCACCAGGCAAGGCCATTGTGATGCAGCCGGCTGACCATGAGATTGAAGTGGAATCAGAAAACTGGGAATATGCGATTAAAAATGCCAGCGAAAAACGCCATCTCATGGACGTTAAGAGCTTGAAAGGCAGTCAGTTCGCCCGGCCCTTGCTTGAGTTCCATGGAGCTTGCCCGGGATGTGGTGAGACGCCTTATGCTCGGCTTATAACCCAGCTGTATGGCGACCGAATGGTCATTGCCAATGCTACAGGGTGCTCCTCCATCTGGGGAGGCAGTGCGCCTTCAGTCCCATATACGGTTAATTCAGAGGGCAAGGGACCGGCCTGGATGAATCCGCTTTTTGAAGATAATGCCGAGTTTGGTTATGGTATGTATTTAGGTTCAAAGCAAATCCGAGCCAAGATTGCTCAGCTGATGCAGCAAGGCTTGGCGAGTTCTCTTAGCGACAATCTCAAAGAGGCCTTCCGCGAATGGCTTGAAACCATGGAAGACGGAGAAGGGTCAAAGAGAGCCTCTGCTCGCGTCCTTGAAGCGATAGAAAAGGAAGATAGCGCGGGTAATCCACTCCTCTGCGAAATCAAAGACAAGAAAGATTATTTAATTAAACCTTCAGTTTGGATCTTTGGCGGCGATGGTTTTGCTTATGATATCGGATATAATGGAATTGACCATGTCATCGCCAGTGGAGATGACGTCAACATTCTAGTCATGGATACTGAGGTATATTCCAATACGGGCGGACAATCGTCGAAGGCTACCCAGACGGCAGCCATTGCGAAGTTTGCAGCAGCAGGAAAGAAAGTTCGCAAGAAGGATCTAGGGCTTATCGCGACAACCTATGGTTACGTTTATGTTGCGCAAATTGCCATGGGGGCCAATATGAATCAAACGATTAAAGCGATCGCTGAAGCGGAGAGCTATCATGGGCCATCTATCATTATTGCCTATGCTTCTTGTGTAAACCACGGGATCAAATCCGGGATGGGTACAAGCATCTTTGAACAGAAAAAGGCTGTAGAATCAGGATATTGGCATCTTTGGCGCTTCGATCCCCGTCTTAAAGATCAAGGCAAGAATCCATTTATGCTTGACTCTAAAGAACCTACTGCTTCTTTCCAAGACTTTTTGAAAGGCGAAATCCGTTATTCTTCCCTCATGAATGTATTCCCGGAAGTTGCTCAAGAGATGTTCGATGTAGCGGAGGGGCATGCCCGAGACAAATATCAGACCTTAAAACGATTTGCGGAAATGCAATATTGATAAGCTCTGAAAGCGTTATCTCCTAAGATGACACAAAGCATGTCAGTCCAAAGAACTGACATGCTTTGTTCATACATCAGCTCAGCAAAATGACTCCCATACCACAGAGGTACGAAAGTCATTTTTGCTGAGTTATGGTCATTTTCTAAGATAGTGAATTGGTATCCACCCATTCCTTGGCATTAAGAACGGATTCTTCACTGGGGATAGGAACCTGCGACTCAGGTTTAATACTTTCAATATGTCCCCGCCAAGCCGCCGTGTCATGTCTTTCGATTGGGTTTGCTATGAACTTTTCTTTTGACTTGTTATCGGTCATCACTATACCTCCTTTAATGAATCAGTCATAGTATCCCCAGTTTTTATCCTATCATTTGTTTCTAGGCTAATTCCTTATTCTCCGATTCCGTAACTCTGTAACTTTCGATAGAGATTCCTGACGCTGATTCCTAATAAGTTCGCTGCTTGGGTCTTATTGCCTTTGACTCTTTTTAAAGTAGCCAAAATGTAGTGCTTTTCAACATCTTCTAAGGATGGGTGATGGTTGTCGCGGAAGATATTGAAAAACTCTTCAGCAGAATCAAAGGAGGGGGGTGTCTTATGGATTTGCTCCAGTTTCCCCCAAATATCTTTAGGTCTGATCTTTCCGTCGATGGATAAGATCAGTCCACGCTCAATAAGGTGGAAGAGTTCACGGACATTGCCGGGAAAATCGTAAGTTAATAATTTCTCCATCGTTTCCGGTAATAAACTATAATCGTGGGGAAAGGATTTTTGTTTGCCCTGTGTTTCCAGGAAATGCTTCACAAGAGGAATGATATCTTCAGGCCGTTCGCGCAGCGGCGGGACAATTAAGGTTAAGCCGTTTAAGCGATAAAACAGGTCTTCTCGAAATCTTCCGCGGTGGATCTCCTGTTGGAGATCTCTGTTTGTTGCTGCGACAATTCGAACATCGACCCGACGGAGGCGGGTATCTCCAACACGTCGGAATTCTCCGCTTTCTAAAAATCGGAGAAGCTTTACTTGAATGGATAAGGGCATTTCGCCGATTTCATCGAGAAAGAGGGTGCCACTATCGGCCATTTCAACTAAACCGATTTTTTGGGTTCCGGCTCCTGTAAAAGCACCTTTTTCATGTCCGAAAAGTTCACTCTCTATTAAGGCCTCCGGAATTGCACCAGCATTTACTGGAATACAGGGGCGGTTAACGCGTGAACTGCAGAGATGGATAGCCTGAGCAATCAACTCTTTACCTACGCCGCTCTCTCCTTGGATGAGGACCGATGTGTCAGTCTGAGCAACCTTACGCGTCATTTCAAGAAGAACTTTCATGGGTGGGCTTTCGGCAATAAGTTTTAGTTCTGAAGTTTGGCGGTTTACAACTTGCCTGAGCCCCTTATTTTCTAACAGTAATTTTCGATTTTCTAGGGCTTTCTGTAACGTGATTTCAAGTTCGGACAAGTTACATGGTTTAGTCAGGTAATCATATGCTCCTAGTTTCATGGCCTCAATCGCTGACTCAATCGTGCCGTTTCCAGTTAACATAACGACTTGGAGATCAGGTTGTAACTGTTTAAGCTTAGGTAAAAGAGTGATCCCGTCACCGTCCGGCAGCTTGATATCTAGCAAGACAGCATCAATTAACGTATCGTTGAGAAGGGTTAAGCCCTCTTCAACGGTGCCTGCTTCCAGCATTTCATAGTCTTTGCGCTTTAAACGCTGGGCAATAATTGAGCGCAGAGCTTCCTCATCGTCTATGATTAGAATTTTTTGACAGTGCTTCATTTGCTTAATCTCCTGCCTTATGGAGAGGCAAGGTTATCTTTACACGGGTTCCTTGACCTTCTGTACTTTCTAAAGCCATCTCACCTTGCATCTTCTGAATAATCCCATAACTCACATATAAACCTAGGCCAGTTCCTTGACCTACAGATTTTGTGGTAAAAAACGGGTCAAATGCTTTCTTCAGATTGCTCTGAGGAATTCCTTCTCCATAATCCCTTACAATGAAATGAATGTTATTCTCTTCGCGGTACCCCATAATCTGGATCACGCCTCCTTCAGCGGAGGCATCCAAAGCATTGGTGATCAGATTAAGAACTACTTGCTGCCACTCATTTTCATTACCCAGGGCAAAGAGGTTATTTTCTAGTTGGAGTTCAATTTTAAGATGCTTCTGTTTTGCTTTGTGTTCTATAAGACCAAGGGTCTGTGCGCTGGCAATACCAATATCAATAAGGTCACTTCCATTAGCTCGCTTCCGGGCAAAACCAAGCAAACGATCTGTGATCTGCTTACAGCGCACGATTTGCTCCAAGACGACCTTAAATCCGCTCTTGATTTCTCCCTGAGTCAGTTCCGGATCTTCTTCGTTCAAGCGGTCCAGTAAGTCCTCACTGTGAGCTGCGACAATGGCCAAGGGATTGTTGATTTCGTGGGCCACTCCGGAAGCTAAAAGTCCAATGGCTGCCATCTTATCCGTCTCAATCATACGAGCTTCCATTTCAATTTCTTGGGTAACGTCGTCGAGCAGCAGCAAGTAAGCCGCATTCTCTGGATTATCGGGTGACAACTTGTAAAACATCTGGCGGAAATGTCGGCGCTCCTCGTTTACCCAAACAGAAATAGTACGCCCGTTTTCAAGATAAACTCCTTCGATTCCTTCTCCTTTGAGAACTTGTTCACACGGAAGATTCTCTAAATGATGGCCAAACCATTCAGCGAACTTCGTATTCCACCAAGTAATTTTTTTATCAAGACTTAAAAGAACCATTCCAGCACCTACCCCATCAACGACGGTAGTTAAAAGTTCTTTCTCATCTTTTAAGTTTTCATTTTTCTGATCCAGAGAATTTAACAATTGATTAAAGGATTTAACGAGCCTTCCGATCTCATCCCAACTCTCCAAAGGAATGTGAGATTCCAAGTCCCCTGTTAAAATAATTCGCCTAACTTGCCCTTCAAGGTTTTCAATCGGATGGACAACTTTTAAGCCAAAGGCAATGCTTAAAATCATGACAAGGGCCATGATTAAAATAGCGATGATGATAAGTCGAAAGGCGAATTCGAAAATCTGCTTATTGGCTGCTTGAGCTGGCTGTTCAATAAATACAGCCCATTCTGGGGCATTGAGGGAAGCAAAGGCTCCTATAACCTTTACACCGTCTGAACGTTTATAGTCGCTTCCGGCGGAAGAATTCTCCCCTTCTAAAAAGCTATGGACTGCAGGATTTTGAGGAATCTCTACGGAATGCAATCCAAGGCCGGAGCCAGTATTGCCGATTAAATTACCAGCCTGGTCAACTAAAAAAACGTATTCACCTTCGTCCAACCGAAAATTAATAGAGCGGTTAAGGATTCCCTTTAAGTCGACCTTCACTTGTATGTAACCAATTCTCTCTCTGGTCGAAGGATTTTGAATAGCCACTGTTAAATAGATCTTGGGGTTCTTGTCCTGTGCAAAAAACACGGCACTTAAAGCCAAAGATTTTCCCAAGGATAAAGGATTCTCAAGGGTTGCCGCCGATGAAGAAGGAAGAACTCCTTCCTGGCGTGTGATTTGATCAATGACTTTGAAATTTTTATCCGAAACTTTAATTTCTTCGATAAAGGGGTCTTTCTGTAAAAGTGTTTCCAAAACAATCTGACGTGAAGTTTTATCGCTCCCGACCAGAGCAAAGGCACTAGTGGCCTTCGTAAGGCTAAAGCTGCTCTCGAGGTTTGTGACATAGTTTTGAATTTCGCTGGCAAGTTCCGTGACATGCTCGTATTTCTGCTCAAAAATATCTTTTTGAAGATTTTGCCGCACAGATGTAAAACCTAAATAGCCTAAAAAGAACAGAGGAAAAATGGACATGGTAACTCCAAACAAGAGAAAATGGACTTTAATGCGCATCCACCAAGGAATTGAGCTTTTATCCAACTATTTGGCCCCCATCCAATGTTTTTATCCTCGTATTCTAAGGTTAATGTGATCACTCCTAGTGTAGCACGAGCGTATTAATTTTTGTTCCCCTAAAAAGAGTTTTCACGAAAAAAGGATGTGGACTTTTTCCTCAGTCAACATCCTGGGCCCTTACAGCATTTATTTCGACCTTAGGAGTGGCACTATTAAAATTAAAGGACCCCCCATTTTCTTGTATAATCTAACTTAATGATGTACTCATCTTTTTGGAAACCATGCTCAGTTAAAATCCGAATAATGTCATTAAAGTCAAAGGATTGGGTTTCCAACTGGACATATCCTTTTCTTCCGGTAACCGCCCAATCGTCATGAACTTTCAGCAGAACGTCCATGATTTGGGCAATACGTTCTAAACGATCGGTCAGATAGTTCTTCCATTCCCTAACATTAGTTGGAGTAATATCTTTTCCCAGCGTTACCTCAGTAATGGGCTTGTTTTCTTTGTTTTTTAGTCCGCGGAAGTTTTGATGATATAAGTAAAGTATGACTCTTTGGACACAGGTTTCATTGTTACTATTCATAGGTTCCCTTTTCTCACCTTTCTGTTCGAAATAGGGATAGGGCAAAAAGGGCAACTAGGCTGCCGCCTTCGCCAAAGGCTAACAAGTGCGAAGACAGTGCCTTCGGGCGACAGCCAAGTTTTTTACCCTATAAGCTTACTTCACTAATTGCCAAAAACCACCAAGAATAATGGTCGAGAAAATAAAGCCCAAAGGAACGTTAACACATACGCCCGCCGTAAAGGCTGCAAACGGCTTCCAGCCTACGGATGTTAGGTCTCTGAAACGTGTCGTTAAACCAATCGAGAGGAAAGTGAAGATAAAGGTCCAGCTTCTCAAAACTTTCATAGGGGCCATAACATTTGCCGAAACAGAGGAAGCTGCTGCAGCATTAGAAGAAGCAACAATGATGGTCATAAGAATAGAAGCAATGAAGAAACCAATGACGAACTTAGGAAAACGGTACCAGATTTCCCCGGCTTGGGGTTTTGCTCCGCTTTCATCTCTTTCCCATCGGGTTACGGAAATCAGAGCCATGATGAAGCACCAAATTCCAATCCACATATCGCGACCAACAACCTTCATAAGGGTAAAGGTTCTGATCGCTTGTTCGCTGATAGCGGCAGCAGCGGCCATACCGGCGGCATCAGCAAATTCGGAGGTTCCAATCCAAGCTCCGCCAGGACCATCGGGAACTCCCAAGGCCTTAATGACGAAAGGTAAGGCAATAACCATAACAATAGCCCAGACTACAACCAAGGAAATAGCAACAGAAACATGTTGTTTTTCTGATTTTACGGAACTGCCGATAGCAATGGAAGCAGAGACTCCACAGATGGAGCCGCCGGCAGCTAAGGTGGCAGCAAAACGGCGATCAAGTTTTAATACTTTTGTTGCGACAAAATAAATTGTCAAAAAAGTGCTGACAGCAATAATTGTAGCCTGCAAAAATGCCGCCGGTCCTGCTTGAACAATCATGGTAAAAGGAAGGGTTGCTCCTAAGAGCACGATTCCTGTCTTCACATAGAATTCCGTTCTTAAGGATGTATTGAACCATTCCGGCAGCTTAAATAGGTTTGCCACAATCATCCCTATAACCAGAGCCCAGAGAGGGGACTCCAGATTATAGTGATTGGAAAATTTACTAGCCCCTAGAATATAAATGATAATACTGGCAATGAAGAGAATCGTAAAACCGCCAATAAATTGTCCGACTTTATGACCCAATGTCTTAATTGCGACAGTGAAGAGAACGGTAAAGACCAGCCACAAGAGAAACAGATTTGTGAGATTGGCGGAAATAAATGCAAGGATCTTACTGAAATCTGTCCAGTTTCCCGGGAAATTAACGGCGATGGATGTAAAAAAGGTGCTGCCTAAAGTCCATAAAATAAGTGATAATACAACGAGTCCGAGTCCAAGCCACACTGCCCAGTAATCTTCTTTTTTAAACAGATCACCCAAGCCGCCTGACGATTTCGTCCGGGTAGGCATACCAGTGCTCATAGGTTTTTCACTCCTTTTAATATTGATAGTACGTACTTCGAGAGACCATGTTTAATCTGGCTTTTTCGATCACCTCCCCAAAAATCTGATGTATCCTTCGATCCTAAAATTCATGTGCCGCACCTTGTTGTAAGGCAAACTGCGGGCATACCGATCACTCCTTCCTGCCATAGTTCGTCCATTAGTTTGATTCTTATATGATCATATAAGCAATAACTATGCCAGGTTTTTAAGCGTTGGAAGAAATAGCGCAACTATAACGTTTTAAACCTTAATGAAGAAGTTTAAATGAGCTGGGGGAGCAGGACATTTTGTCACTTATGTCAAAATGTCCTGCCAAAATGTCTTGTACAAGAAATAAAAAATCTCTCTGCAAATGAATCTGCAGAGAGATGGGAAATGAAGATTAGAGGATTCCCCATTTACGGGTATATTCAACTTTTAAAATGAATTCGTTGTCATCGAACCCTTGTTCCTTTAAAGCTTTGATGGCATCATTAAAGTCATAAGTCTCGGTTTCCATGAGAATGTAATCCTTTTTACCTGTGATTGCCCAGTCATCATGGATTTCACTCAGCAATTCCATCATGGCGGCGATTCGCTCTAATCTGGAGGTCAAGAACTTATTTAAATTACGAATTGCTTCAGGTTTTACTGTCTTGACTTTGACAATATCCTCAAAAGGGGCTTTCTCTTTGGACTTCTCAAAAAAGTTGAAGAAAAGTCGAGTTCTTTGGATGCAAGTCTCATTATCCTGCCGCATAGTTTAGCTCCTTATCTGAAGGTATTAGACATTTAACATTTTCGGTTTAAAAGACTTACTTGATTGTTATCCAATAGTTGCCCATAATGACAACGGACAGCAAATACCCAAGCGGTATATTAATTAATACACCCGCAGTGAAAGCTGCAAAGGGCCTCCAACCGACTGAAGCAAGCTCCTTTAAGCGGCTGGATAAGCCAATTGAGAGAAAGGTAAAGATAAAGGCCCAACTTCTTAATTCTATAATCGGGTTAATAAGGTTATTGTTCATGGCGATAGACGTTGTTACATTAGCCGAAGCGGCTAAGAGAGTAATGATAATCGAGGCTACAATGAACCCTAAAACGAATTTTGGAAAGCGAATCCAGATATCTAGGGCATTGGGATTCGTGCCGACATACCGTTTGTCCCATCTTGTGATGGATGTAAGAGCCATGATAAAACACCAGATCCCAATGAACATATCACGACCTACGACTTTCATGAGGATAAAGGTTTTAATGGCTTGTTCATTGATAGCAGCGGCGGCAGCCATGCCAGGAGCATCAGCGAATTCCGCGGTACCGATCCAAGCACCGGCCGGACCGGGTAGAATATTCAAGGCTTTAATCGCTAGGGGAAGGATAAAAATCATAATAATCGAGCAAAGAATAACCAGTGAGATGGCAATTGATACGTGCTGCTTTTCCGCTTTTACAGCGCCGCCTATGGCGATGGAAGCAGAAACCCCGCAGATCGAGCCTCCGGCTGCCAATGTAGCGGCGAAGCGTTTATCCAGAGCAAAAATCCGGGTTCCAGTCCAATATATGGTGAGGAAAGTAGCTACCGCGATAATGGTTGCTTGAGCAAAAGCCGTCGAACCTGCTTGGAGGATTAAAGTGACTGGTAAAGAAGCGCCCATTAACACAATTCCAAGCTTTACGTAAAATTGGGTCTGGAGTGCAGTACTCAGCCAGTAGGGAATCTTAAAAAAATTACTTATTATGAGTCCAACGACAAGTGCTAGAAGAGGAGTTTCAAAGTTGTATTTTTTCATAACATCCCAAGAGCCCCACACTGAAACAAGCAGACTCATTAAAAAGAGAAAGGTGAATCCCAGCAAAAAACGTTTAACTTCTCCAGTTAGGGCTTTAACAGCGATTGAAAATAGGACGAGAAAAAACAGATAAAGTGCCAAGAGAGCGCTCTTATGACTGATAATATAGCTAAGTGCAGTGCGATAGTCGCTGTAGTTAGGGATTTTAAGTACAATCCAACTCATGAAGTTGTTTCCGATACTCCAAAACAAAATTGCTAACAGGACAATAGCTAAACCCAGCCACATAGCCCAATAGTCTTCTTGTTTCCAAAGATCGGTCCATCCTCCTGAAGGTCCTGTTGATTTCTTCTCTGCGGATATATAGCCCAATGGTTACCCCTCTCCTTTTCCAAGCCTCCATTTAACGTTGGTTTCCATTACCAGTATATACTAAACTTAAAGCTTGATATAGGCATTACCTTATGCTTGTTTAAAAGTTCTCTAACCATATTTAAGGATTTATTGCTTTTAATTGTTGAAACTCCGTCATAAAATTGGTTCTTTAGATCTTTGGAAATGGAAAAAAGTTTATGTTGTCATAAATATTCATATAAGTTATAGTTTTATGAATATTAGATATAGTTTAGCTGCTGAATCTACGTCCTGGGAGGGCATTATGATTGAGGATAAAGCTTATAGTCTAGCAAATATTGAATTGCTTTCAGATTTTTCATCCAGTGAATTAGCGGAGCTGGCACATGACTTTCAATGGGAGAGCTATGAATTCGGTTCTGAGATTATTAGGCAAGGTCAAGAAGAACATTCTTTTTATATCCTGATTAAAGGAAAAGCCGATGTCATGATCCGAAAGGACGGGCAACGTATGAAGCGTGTCCGATCGTTGAGTCCGGGGGATACTTTTGGTGAATTCTCATTGCTTAGCGGCAAACCCGCGGCAACAACAATTCTTTGCCAAGAAAAATGCCAGGTTTTAGCCCTGGATTCTGAAAGTTTTGCGCGCATGCTTCTGCGTTGGCCGAAACTTTACCAGACGTTTGTTGGCCGTTTGACTGAAAACTTAAATGATGCCAACCTTATCTTATCGGAAGCAAGATACAAGGAGATTCTTCGTTCTGCTTTACAGCTAACTCAATATAAGGATAAATTTTATGGAATTTGGGGAGGTACCCGTACGACAGCAGAAGTCGAGCGGAAACTGGAAGAACTCGCTCAACCCAAAGGACACTTGCTTTTAACCGGCGAACGGGGCACCGGTCGTCAGATGATGGCATGGTACGTCCACCAACGCCAATCCGGGACGGAAGCGCCTTTTGTCGTTGTGGACGGACGACGTTTTGATCAGCAGTGGAAGGACTTAATCGTCGAGCCTGTCAGTCAAGAAGAATCCGTTGTGAATAATCCTAATCTTTTCGATATCGCTGAGGGCGGAACCTTATTTATACGGGAAATAAACCTTATCTCTCCCCATACCCAGCTTCTCCTTGCCCAATCCATAAACTTTCCAAACCGAAAATGTTTCGTTATCGGGAGTTTGAACTCTAAGTCCGATGATTTGGATAAGGTTATTATTCCGGAATTACAGAAATGTTTTGCTCACACCTATGAAATACCCCCCTTGCGCAAGCGCAAACGTGATATTCCTATTCTGGCACAGGGATTCTTGGAGAAACTGGCCCAGAAGGATCAACGGAATATCCCTACTCTGAATCAGGAAGCGATTCAATTATTGCTCTCTCATAATTATCAACAGGGAAATGTCTCAGAATTGATTCAAGTCATTGAAAGAGCATTTTATATAGCAGAACAGGATGTTATCGGGTTAGAACAGATTTTTTTTGGTCCAACGGCGGAACAAAATGGACACACGATTAACCTTCTGGCTTGGCCAAAGCTAAAAAGTTTACTGCAAAAGGGAATGTTTCTCGGATGGTTAAGGCGGACTGCTGCAGTTTTGTTTATGGGTCTGGTGTTATTATTACTGCTTACCCCTCAAGTTGCAGTTTCTACCAAGATTTTCGCTTTGGTCTGGGGTTTATGGTGGCCGGCCCTTGCCGTTATTTCTCCATTTCTAGGCAGAGTGTGGTGCACGGTTTGTCCATTCTCCACCATTATGGATTTCCTTCAAAAAAGAGTGCATAAGAATCGGCCGATTCCTGAATCCATCATTAAGTATGATTACCTCATCATCAGCTTCTTGTTTCTGATGATCTTCTGGATTGAAGTGATTACCGACATGCGTTTGAATCCTAACTACACGGCCATCTTGCTGATATCTATCCAAGTTAGTGCAATTATTGTCGCAATCCTCTATCCGCGTCATACCTGGTGCCGGCATTTTTGTCCGTTGGGAGGATTTATCGGAACTGCTTCAGTTGGCTCGATGCTGGAGGTTCGAGCAGATGCCTCAGTTTGCTTAAATAAATGCACTACCTTTGATTGTTACGTTGGGAACGGAAAGGTTCCAGGTTGTCCAATGTCCCAACACCTTCCTTTTTTGGATAATAATTTGGATTGTAAACTTTGCTTCAACTGTGTCCGCAATTGCCCAAATGGCTCAGTACAAGTTAATTTAAGGCTTGCAGGTCGTGAAGTCTGGCATTTGGTACGTGTTAACCAGGGATTTGTCGTCTTTATTGGGGTAATGTTAGGTATTCTAGTTCCTCTTAACTACTTTGAAGCGTATCAAATGACCTGGAATCCTTTTGCCTGGAAATTGTGGTTTAGCTTGTGTTATTGGGGGGCAGGTTTAATAGGCGGCATGCTTGCCTGGAAGATTTCCAAGCCATTTAAGACCAAAGCCGCTTCCCTGCGTGTCAAGCTGATTTTCGCCCTAACCCCTCTTGTCCTGGCCGGACATATTATGTATCAAGTAGCTCTCATCCCAGGCATTCATTCTCTTTTATTAGGTGTAGGCTACCAAACTCAGTCAGAACTGAAATCCTTTTATATTCCCGTCACAATGGTTGCTCATGGTATTGCTGCTGCCTTCGGGTTTGTATTAACAGGGATAACGATTGCACTTGTTTTGCTGCGCACGAAAAGACGAGCAGTTTAACAAGACTGACAAGGTATTCATACTATGTAGGGAGGGGAAAGCTTACCCTGAGTATATGGGAGAATTTGACGAGCTGGTGTTAATAGAACTATTAGCACGAGTGAATAAAGGATTAAGAGATGAATATCGGACAGAGGTTTTACAATTGGTGTAGAAGAATTATTCTCTGCTTACGGAGGTTTCCTAAAAAAATACGGATTCGACCGAAGTTCGGCAGTTCTTTTATTCAATATTGGTATTGCCAGAGTTGGAGCTATGATCGTTGGGTTAATGAGTATCGAATGTTGCAAACCATAGGCATCAACGAAATAATCCTTCAGAGCATTGCCGATACTAAATCCAATGTTGCAGTGTACCCGTCCAAAATGAATGGTTATTCGAGCAATGGTGTGGATATGCTGGAAACGGCTTTATCTGCAGCCGACAATATAGGTATGAATGTCCGCATTGGCTTAGGATTTAATAAGGATTGGTGGTCGCCAGAAGCTCATGGCGGAACATGGCTGGCCCGAGAAGCAGATGTTAATAACCTAATCATCACAGAAGTCATGATGATGTATAGCGGACATCGATCTTTGGCAGGTTGGTATATTCCCTATGAATTTAATCCTTTGATGGTGGTAACCCATGACCAACAAGCACATCTCAATCAATTCTTTCAAAAAATTGCCGGAAGCATCAAGTTAGCCAGTTCGAAATCAATCATGATCGCACCGTATTATAATGCGCGGGTGTCAGGTCCTGTGACTCTAACTCTCTGGTCGAATGCTCTTCGCCATGTTTTAAAGGATACGGGGATCGATATTCTTGCTTTGCAAGACAGCATTGGAGCAGGTTTCAATACGTTAAGGGATTTAGACGAAGTCTTTGCCTCTACGAAAAAGGCTGCCGACGAAATCGGACTAACTCTGTACGCAGTGACCGAAACCTTTGAGGGGAATGGGGATAAAAGTCTGCCAGCGCTGCAATGTCAAATTAATGAGCAGTTATCTAGAGTTTCACCCTTTGTACGTGAGTTTGTGGCTTTTAGTATAGATCACTATCAAAACGGTAACGAATCGACTCAAGCAAACGGCTACAAAGATTACCTTCAGTACTATCTGAATAAGTAAGAATAAATAAATTAGAAGCTATATTCCACAGGTATTGTCTCGTACAATGCGGCTATATAATATGGACATTTTTGTCATAGTTGATAGTTTCTTATAGGAAAGGAATAGAGTATGAGCCAGACCAGAACGATAGGATTTTTACTCGTGGGAGCATTTGTAATCTGGGCATATCTGAAGAATGCGCAGAAAGCCAACAACTACAGAATTGATCCTTCTGAAGCCCAAAAAAGATTAGATTCGGAAAAAGAAATTATTTTGCTGGATGTTAGAACAAGGGAAGAATATCTTGAGAAGCGTATTCCCCGAAGTACCTTGGTCCCCTTGAAGGTACTAGCCGGAGAAGCAGGCGAGAAATTGCCGGACAAACAAGCCACTATTTTCGTCTATTGCAGGAGTGGAAATCGGAGTAGAGCTGCTGTAAAGATCTTAATAAAGCAAGGTTATCCTAATGTTTTTGATTTAGGCGGCATTGTTCACTGGCCTTATAAAACGGTTTCCGGCCGCTGACGTATTCCTCAATTGGCGATGGTGGCATAGTTAACGCTGGATTCCGGTCGTGTCGCTAAATAAACGCCTGTTATGACAATGGCAGCTCCCATGAGTTTGAAAAGAGTGATCGACTCGCCAAGGATTGTTATGGATTGTATAATTGTAAAGATAGGTACCAAATTGATAAAGATGGCTGTGCGGGGTGCGCCAATCCGTTGGATAGCAACCATCTGGAAAAGGTATCCCAATACAGAAGCAAATACGCTCATATAAAGAATGGAGAGCCATCCCCTCGCTGTCGCTGAAACTATATAAGCGGCAGGGTTTTCCCACAATAGAAAAGGGATCGAAATAACAACACAGATCAAGAAAGTATAAGCAGTGACCATAAGCGGTGATAGACTGTATTGTTTCATATACCGACGACTAAGTAATGAATAGACAGCAAAACAACAGACCGCAGTCAACATCAATAAATCACCTTTGTTGAATCGAAATTGAGAGATTAGCTGCAAATCTCCATTAGTAATGAAGAGAAAAACGCCGCAAAACGAAAGGAGAATACCAAATAATCTCCAGGGCGTTAAGCGTTCACTAAAAAATATAGTAGCCAGAAGTGTTGTAACCATGGGATTCATAGCTCCAATAAGTGATGAATTCATCGCAGTGGTATATCTAAGGGAAGTAAAAAACAGTGCGTGATAACAAAAAGTCCCGACGAATCCGAGAAGAATAAGCGGTGGCCATTGTCTGCCGTGAGGTAAAAGGTTGCTAGGTTCTCTGACATACAAAATTGCAAAGATCAAAGGCAATGCGAAGAGAAAACGAAAAAAAGTCAGGGCGAACGGAGGAAACTCTCCTACAGCAATTTTGCCGGTGATAAAGGCACCTGACCAAAAAATAGTCGTCATCACCATCAAAAGGCGAATCTTTTTGTCGGACATCAATAGCTCTCCTCCCTAATGATACGTATATCAAAAGTCATGGTAAAACAATTATAGACCAGGTAATCTAAATGTTCTAGATACATAATTCACAACGCTACGAAGTACAAGAGAATAATATACTGACTCTCCATAATATGGTATGATGTTAATAATCATTAATTTGTTTGGAGAAATTATGAAAAAGAAGTTTTTAAAGATTACAGGAATACTAGTGCTCTTGATAGCACTGGGCAGCCTTTGGGGTTACAACAAATATTTTAAACCCGACCCGGAAATTCAACGACAGTTGAATAGCCAATTTGGGCCAGAATTCTTTAGCTTGTTTGATGAGCAAAATAATAGCTCAGGTCCAGTGACTAATAAGTCAGGGTCTGATTTAGCGGAGAAACGTGATATTCCCAAGATTATATCTATGAAAGAACCTGATGCCCAAGAGGAAAGTCAGACAATGGCTTCTTCAACTCCTGCAAACGAGCCTGCTGCTGAGAATCAGGTGACTTCAGATGAAATTAATAACAAATATATCCCTCGCTTTAATTATTTGCAGAATGTAGCTTTGAGCCGCTTAGATACTTTGTATTCGGCTGCGGCTCAGGAGTATGCTCAACGCAAAAAAGACGGTACCTTGAACCGTTCAGAACTGGCCCAAAAATATATTCAAGCCGGGACTATGCTTGAAACCAGCGTGGACAAGCAATTTTACAGCACCTTAGATGCAATGAAGGCTGAACTGATTGCCAATAATCTTCCCACGGATATCATCAGCCAGGAAAAGGCAAACTACGAAAAAGCTAAGTCCAGTAAGCGGGCAGAATTATTGGCTAAGGCTCATAAGTGAAAAAAATAAGAAAGACCACGTTTCGTGGTCTTTCTGGCGGTGGGGTGGGTCTTCAAACGAGTTTACTTAAAAATAACTTGGCCATCTTTTATCGAGTCGATGATCGCTAAAGACTCCAACTGAATACCTTTTTCTTCAATGCGTTTTCGGCCTTCTTGAAATGTTTTTTCGATGACAATACCTGCACCGGAAATCTCTGCTTGACTTTGAGATAATAAACTAATTAATCCTAAGAGAGCACTCCCGCTGGCTAGAAAATCATCAATAATCAATACTTTGTCATCAGGGCTTAAGAACTCTTTGGATATTTTAATGGAATATTCCTGACTTTTAGTATAAGAATAAACCTTGGCTTCGTAAACATCCTGGTTCATATTGATCCCGGCATGTTTTTTGGCAAATACGACGGGGACATAATTAAAGTATTGAGCAGCGATACTCGCAATGGCAATACCAGAAGTTTCGAGGGTTACTATTTTTGTTATTTCTTTATTTGAAAACCGACGTCTGAATTCCTTGCCAATTTCATTAAATAACGAAATATCTAATTGGTGATTTAAAAAATTATCCACCTTGATGATCCGATCTTCGATGATTTTGGCGTCGGTGCGAATTTTGTTTTTTAAGAGTTGCATAATGGTAATACTCCCTTCTCGAAATGAAAAAGACTCCTAAATCAAGGAGCGATATAGATATGAATGTAATACTAACAAGGATAACTTGAATAACGAAAAAAATCAATAAAGGTTTTTCAAGACCTCAATTCTTGATACTACGTTAAAGGTGAGACGTAATGAATAAGACAATTAGAAAAATGGTACTGTCAGAATTTAAGAATATCTTCAAAAGTGTTGAAGATGACTTCACAGAAGGAGAATACGCTCCTTATGATGTTCTGAAAAAACAGCTGGAAAAAGGCGTGCAAAAAGGATATATATTCGAACATGATCAACAGGATGTTGCTTATGCTATATGCGCGGACAGATGCATCAATGGATATATTCTTATCAGTTTATTAGCAGTGCATAAAGAATTCAGAGGCGAGGGGCTGGGGTCAATCTTTCTGGAAGACTTGATAACTAGTTATTCCTCGTGCCCAGGCATTATTGTTGAGGTTGAAAAGCCTGAGCATTCGAGATCAAGCGAGGAAAGAGCACTTTGTGAAAGCCGAATAAGATTCTATCAAAACGCAGGGTTCTATTTAATTTCGGATATAAATTATAAAATTTGGGATATCCCGATGCATCTTATGGTACGACCATTGAAGGCATCCTTACCGACAATTAATAGGCTGATAGGACAAATCATGTTTGAAATATACCTTGAACTCATGGGAAAACACTATATACATAAACTGGAAATAACCACAGTGTCATTACCTTTATCCCAAGACAATAAAAGGCTTTAAGCTATGTAACATTTTGGAGTCGTCAAAATCCTCAGAGGGGGTTGACAAATCTTGAGCTCAGCGGTATTCCTGCTGAGCCCATTTTAATGAGTATTGACAATATGAGTTGCTTACAATATACTGTGTATATACCTAATAGGGGTATATGGTAAAGAATAAAGTTTTAGGGAAGGTGCTTTTATGACTATCTCAGTTATGAAAAATAGATGTCCTCAAAATCATCCCTGTCCTTCGATCAGAGTTTGTCCTGTAGGTGCCATTGGGCAAATAGGATTTGATGCCCCAACCATCGACCAAGAAAAATGCATTCACTGTAAGAAGTGTGTAAAATATTGCCCGATGGGTGCAATTCAAGTTAAGGAATAGTTGCTGTTTGTCGACTGCGAAATAATTTGCATAAAATCATGCGCCAAATTTGAAAAAATCCCTTTTGACAAGGGACTCTTTCAAATTTGGCGCTTTAATGTCCTACCCAGATATTTTATGGATAAATTGTTTTATAAAAGGAACGACTTGGTCGCTTTTATATAAGGAGCTCCAATGGTCTGCTTCAGGAATTGTAACAAACTCAATCAAAGAGGATAATTTCGAACTCTCTTTGACCTTTTCATAGATTGGATCATTGTCTCCATCCATCAATAAACAGGGCTGAGAAATAGTCCCGAATATTTCGGTTTGATCAATTCTTGCCTCTTCAATGGCTGCCAGCAAGGCCTCTTTATCATTGGCTAGGAACCTTTTTTTAGATTCCTCAGAGATGTTATGCTGAGGAACCCAACGTTCCAGGGTCCTGACCGAGTCCCGTAAAGGCAGCATGTCATTTTCATAGGGATGTATTGCATCCAGAATAAAGGAATGAAAGCGCTGCTTAAACCATTTCATTAAGCCAAATGAAATCCAGCCCCCCATTGAATAGCCCAGGTAATGGCATTTTTGAATTTGTTGCGCGTCAAGAACCTTTATTATATCTTGAGATCGAAGGTAAAGGGAGTATTGATTAAAATTATGAGGTTTATCACTTTGACCGTGACCTCGGGCATCGATTAAAATTAAGTTGTAATTACTTTTTAAGCTATCGACATATCCATAGTCGTACCAATCTTCGATACTGCCAAAAAAACCATGTTGAAGAACAAGGCAGTCTCCGTCTCTGTTGCCTTCAATTTCATAATTGATTTTAATTCCATCGTTAACTATGTAAGCCATCTTTATCCTCCTCAAACTTAATTTTAGCTATCGATGCCCCTTTTGCCTAATTTTCTCCATGAAGTAATTAACTCATGGTTTAGGAGCTGCTCTGTGAAAGCTTCCATAACCTCAGAGGTCTCTTGATGCTTCGGTTGTATCAAGTAAAAAGAACGAGTAAGCCGCTTCCCTTTTATTCGGATCGACTTAAGTTCTTTCGCGTTTAACTCTTTGCGTACGATCCAACGCGAGACAAGGGCAATTCCTAAACCTGCCGTAACGGCTTGCTTAACAGCTTGACCGCTTCCAAAGATATAAGCTTTTCGGACATTTATGCCCCATTCTTTAATAAGTTTATCACTAAACGCACGAGTACCCGAACCACTTTCTCGCAGAATCCAGACTTGGTCTTGGAGATGTTCTGAGGTCGCAATGGGAAGTCTTGCCAAGGGATGTTGATTAGGTACAACTAAAATAAGTTCATCTTCCATAATCGAGTGAATTAGAATATCTGAATGATTAACTTCTCCCTCCACAAGGGCAACGTCTAAATGATTCGTTCGAACCGCTTGGATGATTTCTTCGGTATTGGCTATAGACGTTTCAATGTCTACCTTCGGGTATTGAGCGGCAAATTCAGCGACTGCAAAAGGCAAAATATATTCCCCGATGGTGTAGCTTGCTCCAACTTTTAAAGTCCCTGTAACCACATTGGAGAGCTGCTTTATTTCTTGTTTAGCTTTATCATGCAAGCGCAAAATTTGCTTGGCATACTTATAGTATATCTCACCGGATTGCGTAAGTTCTAAATGGTTAGACGAACTATTGACGAGCTTCGTGCCGAGTTCTTCTTCTAAAGTTTGTATTTGCAAGCTGACACTGGGATGTGATAAATAAAGCTCTTCAGCAGCATGAGAAAAATTTTTGTGCTCGACTACAGTAACGAAGGTTTTTAAAGGATCGTTGATCATAGCTTGCACCTCTAGTTCTAGATTTCCAATGAATAGATTCCTATAATGATACTTCTTTTCCTACAATTTAACAATGTCGTAGTCCTTACAATCCCTTGTAAATGATACATTAATTCAGCCTGCTCGTGGAATTATAGAAAGCAAGCGAAGTGAAGGGATGGAGGTTATTATGCCTGAAATACCTGAGATGGAGATATACAAGGACTATTTAAACAAGTGGGTTAAGGGCAAACGAATCAGTGAGGTCAGTGTCTTACGGACTAAAAGCGTTAATTTGGAAGGCACGGATTTTTGCCGGAGCATTAGGGGTAAATTGATTCAAAACATTACCCGCAGAGGTAAATACCTTATTTTTCATCTTAACGATGGGCATTTTCTCTTAACTCACATGATGTTGGATGGCAGGCTGTTTTTGTTGCCATTAACAAATCAAAAAAATGATTCAGTCTTCAGAAAATCAATGTCTGAGATCGTCAAAAGTAATGCAGAGGATTTGCGACAAGGTATCAAGGGTTTACCTGGCAAACCAAGCGTGGTTTTTGGTTTGGATGACAATTTTGTGCTGCTCTTTTGCAGCCTGACTTTAGGTTATTTGCACTACTTAAGGCAAGATGAACTTGAAGGCAAATTGGGGGAATTGGGAAGGGATCCTTTAGATCCAAGATTTCATGCCCCGGAATTTTCTCGTTTACTCCAAGGAAAAAGGGGAATGATCAAACCTTGGTTAATGAATCCTAAAAATATAGCCGGAGTGGGAAATGCTTATTCTAATGAAGCTCTGTTTGGAGTAGGTATATTGCCCACTCGCTTGATTTCAACGATAAGCAGTGCTGAAAGCGCCGCGTTATTTGATTCTTTGGTGACCATTCTTCAGGATTCTATTCGCTTGGGCGGCGATATGGAGGAGCCCTTTGCACCATGGGACAATTTTACCGGCGGATATAATTCCCATTTTAAAGTTTACGATCGAACTGGAGAACCCTGTCTTAATTGTAAAACTATGATTGAAAAATCTGAGGTTGGGGGTCGGAATGCCTTTTTCTGCCCATACTGCCAGAAATAATCCGGAAAAGTAATCCTGGTCTCATACTAATCAGCTTACTGGTTATGTTAAAGACTGTTTTTTTCATTTTTCCACACGTGATTTTAACATGATTTTCAAAATAACCTTAAAAATGACCCTAAATAAGCTATCGAAGGAGCACTTTTAACATGCCCACATTTTCAGAATTTGACGCCCATTTGATGAGGGATCAAAAACCCTCAAGTTATTTTAACAAGTTAAGCAAAACAGGACTATTTAACGTAAAATATCCTTATACGATGCTGGGAGACTTAATGAAAGTACCTCAATCACCAAAACACCATCCAGAAGGAAATGTCTGGAACCATACAATGTTGGTTTTGGATAATGCGGGGGAAAGGAAACAGCTTAGCCAAGATCCAAACGTGTTCATGTGGTCTGCTTTGCTCCATGATTTAGGTAAAACACCTGCAACTAAGCTAACAAAGGGTAGAATTACCTCATATGACCATGATAAATTAGGTGAGAGTCTTGCCGTTAAATTCCTAAAGGAGCTCACCGATGATGAGGCCTTTATAAAGCAAGTTTCCAAAATGGTAAGGTGGCATATGCAAATACTCTTTGTTACCAAGAAGCTGCCTTTTGCAGATATCGGAAAGATGGCCTCTGAGGTCTCCATTCATGAGATAGCCCTTCTGGGGTTGTGTGATCGCTTAGGAAGAGGAAATATGACCCTTGATAAGAAACAGGAAGAGGAGAAAAGCATCTTAACTTTCTTAGAAAAATGCACGCACTATTTAAATCCGGGAATTCATAAAGAGTCTCTTCTTGGCTCAGCTAATAATAGCGAGTGGAGCGAAGAGTAACTACAATCAAGAACGGAAGAGGGATATGAATGGATTTCGTGAATTTAGACTATATCCTGGACCAATTAATTCAACTTTGTTCAATTTCCAGCCCGGCGGGCAATACACAAAAGGCGATGGATTATCTCAAAAGGCAATTAGACGACTTGGGTATTTCTTATACTTCCACCAATAAGGGAGCGTTAATCGCAACGATTCCTGGTCAAGAAATCAACGTTCACCGTCACATTGCAGCTCATATAGACACACTCGGTGCCATGGTCAAGGAAATCAAATCAAATGGCAGGCTAAAGCTGGCTAAGATAGGCGGCTATAACTGGAATACCGTAGAAGGTGCCCTTTGTTATATTGAGACTGGGGCAGGGAATCGATATTCAGGTACAATTCTTAACACTCACTCTTCGGCCCACGTCTACGAAGATCATGCTAAGCAGGAACGAAATGATGACAATATGGAATTGCGTATCGATGAAAAAGTGAAAAACCAAGATGATGTACTATCTTTAGGTATAGACGTTGGCGATTTTGTTTCATTTGATGCTCGGACTCGAGTTACAGAGAGTGGCTTTATCAATAGCCGCCACCTTGACGATAAGGCCAGTGCCGCCATTTTGATGGGTGCTCTCAAGCATATCAAAGAAAATAATCTGTTGTTGCCCTATACAACAAATTTTATGTTTAGCAACAACGAAGAGATTGGGTATGGTGGTAATGCAAGTATCACTCCGGAAACAAAGGAATATCTGGTAGTGGACATGGGGGCTATCGGTGAGGGACAAACAACGGATGAATTTTGTGTTTCAATCTGTGCTAAAGATTCTTCTGGCCCCTACCATTTCGATCTGCGCCAAAAGTTAGTACAATTAGCTCAAAGACATAAAATCTATTATAAAGTTGATATCTATCCGCATTATGGCTCTGATGCCAGTTCCGCGCTGCGTGCCGGTTTTGACATTGTTCATGGGTTAATTGGGCCAGGGATTGACGCTTCACACGGACATGAACGGACCCATAAAGATGCCCTTTCCAATACCGCTGAGTTGCTTATTCATTATCTCTTAGCTCAATAATTGAACTGCCCTTAAAATAATACAACAAAGGCCTTGAACGAAGTGCCTAGGCCTTTGCAAACGATTACCTGCTATGATTATTGGTTCAACAATCTAAAATAAAGACTGAACAAATTGCTCCAATTATAATTATCAAAAGGGCAATGGCTACAGCCAATACAGTTTGATGCGTATCATATAAAGGCTTAGATCTACCCATGTTAATGATTTTTTCATACAGTTTCGGTGATAATTCCTCGATTGCTTTTAGCTTTTCTGGCAGTGTATTAGAAGACCCGGTAATTTCTTCGTACATATTACATAATTGTTCATTTTTCCATTGCACAATCCGTTCTATGGTTTTTGTTCGAGTAATCGGCTGCGGGGTATGCGGAGAGACGAATTCAAAACTTACAGTCGATCCGTTTCTTTTGAATTCGTGCTCGGAATATCCTGCATTCTTCAATCCTTCGACAAAGGCATCACACATAATCTCATTCAGCAGGGTGATTCTTATTGCCATTGTCAATTCCGAGGGTTGCGAAAATTCCCCTAATTTAAAACCTGTCAGCCACCAGTGTTTATCTTGTCTGGTGAAAAGCTCTTTACCATTTTTCTTTAAGGTCGATGACATTTGTAAGAGCTCATCGTTGGTCGCGCTTTGATACAAGGCGCCGAAAATTAAGTTGAGTGGATTTCGGTTGGGAGTCCTTGTATACACTCCTATCTCAGATCCGGTGACTAAATCATATTGGCCTTTCCAGAAGCCAATCATCCATTGTTTGTTGTTGTAATTAAAAAAAATGGGTTCACAGTCTATGATCATTCCGGTAGGTGCTGCCGCTTCATCGAAGAAGTGGCAATATCCGATCTTTCTCTGCCATGGATCCATATTAGAATAAAAGATATCTTGTTTTGGATCATAGGAATAACCAGTAGCTTCTATCACTTTATCCAGCGCGTCATTACCTGTCTCTTCAGGTAAGGTTCCGAAATTCTCATAGCTGCCCCATGTGATCGATCCGTCATTGAAAATATTCAGTTTATCGGACATGCAATCGCCTCCCTCTTTGTACATAGTACGGGCTTGAGGCATGGGAAGGTGCATGAAATTTAAAATTTAGTTGAGAGGGGGCATGTCTTCCTAAGAATTAAATGTATCTGTCCAAAATGAGAAGAAATTAAAATTATTAATAAAACAATTATAAAATAGATTATATACAAGTACATCTGTTATATATTAATATATGGATACAAATATAGTTTTAATAGGCCAATGACTAAATACATTTAAAGTCATTATTA
Organism: Desulfosporosinus paludis; assembly: GCF_045689965.1. NCBI lineage: Bacteria > Bacillati > Bacillota > Clostridia > Eubacteriales > Desulfitobacteriaceae > Desulfosporosinus > Desulfosporosinus paludis. Next base: position 2,444,465 of record NZ_CP144211.1, on the reverse strand, counting down.
ATTAAACTTTGAAACGTAGTTTTAAAGTGCGGAACAAAACCAACGCATTTTTTAGTAAGTTGCCTTATTGACGGTGTTACAGGCCCTGAGTAAATTTTTTAACCAGGCAGAATAATTTTTCCTACGGCCTTAATTTTAAAGGTAACCTCAGAGAGGTATTACAATAGGCACTTGCTATCAAACCATAAATTAAATATTCTTAACATTCTAAAAATATTGATGTATCATATAACAAATGAAGATAGGAGGAGTCATACATGGAAGAGAAACACCGTGAGGGGCTAATGGAGGAGAAACGGTTGTTTTTCCCTCCAGGAGAGTTTCGTTCCAAGGCTGTAATCCAGAATCCGGAGATTCACGAGCTTGGAAGAGAAAGGACTAAATTCTGGGATGAACAAGGGAAACGGCTGAACTGGTTTAAACCATGGGACACTGTTTTGGACTGGACTTATCCATTTGCCAAGTGGTATGTCGGAGGAAAATTAAACGCAGCTTATAATTGCTTAGATCGTCATTTAGACGGAGCCCGACGCAATAAAGCAGCCTTAATATTTGAAGGGGAGCTGGGAGATCGGAGAGTCTTAACGTATCAGGATCTTCAGCGTGAGGTATCCCAGTTTGCCAATGTATTAAAATCTTATGGTGTAGCCAAGGGAGAACGGGTGACAATATACATGCCTATGATCCCTGAAGCAGTCATTGCGATGCTTGCTTGCGCTAGAATCGGTGCTCCTCATTGTGTTGTTTTTGGTGGATTTAGTGCAGAGGCCTTGAGGGACAGAGTTCTGGACGCTCAGGCAAAAATTGTTGTAACATCTGATGGAAGTTATCGCCGAGGAAATATTATCCCGCTCAAAGAAAGTGTGGATCAAGCGCTCCGTGATGTAAATTGTGTTGAAAAAGTAATCGTGGTTCAGCGAACCGGTCAACCTGTGAACATGCAAGCGGAACGAGATTTGTGGTATCACGAAGTTATTAAGAATGTCTCTTACGTCTGCCCGGCGGAACCCATGGAAGCAGATGATATGCTGTTTATTCTCTACACAAGCGGAACCACAGGAAAACCCAAAGGGGTTGTTCATACTGTGGGCGGTTACATGGTAGGGGTGTCGACAACCCATGAATGGGTGTTTGATCTTAAAGAAGAGGATGTCTATTGGTGTACTGCCGATGTTGGCTGGATAACAGGGCACAGTTATTTAGTTTATGGGCCTTTAGCCAATGGAGCTACGGTTGTCATGTATGAAGGAGCTCCGGACTATCCTGAGAAGGATCGCTATTGGGAAATCATTGAGAAATACAGGGTAACGATTTTATATACTGCTCCAACTGCGATTCGTACGTTTATGAAATGGGGAGAAAGCTATCTTTCGGGCAGAGACCTTTCCAGCCTACGGCTTTTAGGTTCTGTCGGTGAACCGATTAACCCGGAGGCTTGGATGTGGTACTACAAACATATCGGGGGTGAGCGCTGCCCGATCGTAGATACTTGGTGGCAAACAGAAACAGGTATGATTATGATGACTCCGGTACCAGGGATTACCCCTCTAAAGCCGGGATCATGCACGATTCCGTTCCCAGGTGTCCATGTGGAGATTGTCGACAATTCAGGTAATCCTGTGCCCAAAGGTGAGGGTGGGTATCTAGTGGTTCGTGAGCCTTGGCCAGCGATGCTCAAAACCGTGTATGGAGATGACAAACGTTACGAGGACACGTATTGGAACCAATTTAAAGGAGTATATTTTACAGGGGACGAAGCAAAATGGGATGAAGACGGATATTTTTGGATAATAGGCCGGGTGGATGATGTTATCAATGTCTCGGGGCATCGGATCGGAACAGCAGAAGTAGAAAGTGCCTTGGTTGAACATCCATCGGTTGCGGAAGCAGCTTGTGTGGGCAGAACGCACGAGGTAAAGGGTCAAGCGGTATTTGCCTTCGTCAGTTTAAAAGAGGGAATCGAAATTGGCGACCAGCTTATCAATGAACTAAAAGCCCATGTTGTCCTAAAAATCGGTTCTCTTGCGCGGCCGGACGACATTTTTTTGACGGCAGAATTGCCAAAGACCCGCAGCGGAAAAATTATGAGGCGTCTCCTTAAGGACATTGCCGAGGGTCGAGCTATGGGGGATACCAGCACTCTCGCAGATGCAGCGGCCATAAACTTTCTTAAGAAGAATGTTGATGCTCAGAAAATTCAAGCGGCAAGAAATGCTTCGCTAAAGCTGGGGAATAGGATTTCAATTCCCGATACGGCCACGTTTAACCGCTCTAAGGAAGAGTCTTATGATGGGTATAGTTATACAGTTTGGTTCGCCACCCCTCCCAAGGAGGAGTCGCGTCATCCAGTAACCAACTTTTATTGTTTTAAATGGATAGAACGCTTGAACTTAGCTGCTGAGGTTGCCTTGGCTATTTCTAACATCATGATCAACAACAGTAGTACCTTTGATGCAATATTTGGCAACGGGACACCGGATTTTAGCCATGCGGTGATCAATGAAGGAAATATTAAGGATGACTTATCCGAGGAAGGACAAATTTGTTTCTGTGGCTCAGCGGGGTAGGGCGGGCTAGTTAAACAGCTCCAAAATGCCTTTGGTTATCGTGTTGCAGCAAACATGTTCTTGGTCTATAATAAAATCATAGGCTTTAGAGCTTTAATGATAGTGGTTTGTTTTAAATTACAAAAATTTGGCCCGTTTTTTGTATAGAATTACAAAAAACGGGCCTTTCTATTTTACTAATCTATTTTTACCCTTCTGGGTGTCTTGTAATAAACGGAAGGATTCGTCAGCCGTAAGCCGGGCAACGCGGCCGTCAGACGTATGAGGTTATCAAATGGCAGAGCTTGCAGCTCGATGAGCCGCAGAGCTTCAGTGGGGCAGGCTTTAATACAATACGGAGACTGCCCATTATCTATCCTGTCGTAACAAAGCTGGCATTTGCTTGCCTTGCCGGTTACAGGGTGAATTTTAGGAACATTAAAAGGACATGAGGTCACACACGATTTACAGCCGGTACATTTTGCCGAGGAATGGATGACAATGCCATCGCGACGCTTAGAGTAAGCACCTTTTGGGCAAACTCTCAGACATTCCGGATTGGCACAATGATTACAAGCAACCGATAAGAAAAATTGACTTAGGCCTTCTGAAGTATGGTCTTTGACTTTACGGATAGAACGATAGACAAGGGGAGACGGGAGACGATTATTAAGTTGGCAGGCATTAACACATGCGCCACAACCCAAACAACGGTTAGTGTCTAAAACGAATCCTAATTGCTTGACCGTTGGTATCCCTCCTAACAAGTATCTCCAAGTTCGCAGGGCTAACTTAGCGATTAACGAATTTCTTCAGATTAACAAAGGTCTCGTTGAGGGCAAATCCGGGTGCTCCGGTAGTAACTGCCCCCATATCAGTGGTGTTTGACTTAAACAAACCGTTGAGATGAAGGCTTTGCTGCTGAATTTCTCCTCGATAAATGATCACTACGTCCATGGGTATCATCGGATCATACAGCACTCGGACCTGCAGAATGCCGGATTCATTAAAGATCTCAGCTAAGTCTCCTTCTTTAAGTTCGTAGTCTTGAGCAAGTTTTGGATTGAGCCGCAGCTCATGACAGTCGGGTGGCTGATCATTATTCAGGTAGGATTGGGAATTGATCATCGAGGTATGGTGTGGTGTCAATAAACGCAGAGGAGCATCTCCAGGAGGCTGTTGAGGAGGTAAGTAGGAGGGAAGTGAAGGAAATCCAGCGGCAGCAGCACTGGCAGAGAGAAATTCGAAACGACCGGAAGGAGTGGCAAACTTGCGATCGATCCAAGCAGTAGGGGATAAATTCGCTTTTGCCGGATGGGATAAAATTTCCTCAGGCTTGGTTAAGCCGAGTTGCCGTAGTAATGCCGGGCTTAGTTGTCTCAACATGGTTTCTTTTTCAGAACCATAGGTAGGGAAAGAACAACTCCCTGGTTGGAGTTCGTTTAGCTTGGCTGACATATTCCAGGCAATTTCTAAATCGGACCTTGTTTCGCCGATGGGGGAGATTGCCGGTTCATTGACGCCTACCCAATAATGCCAGTAACTTGAGTTTAAGTCCCAATGTTCATAATGAGTTGTCGCCGGCAGGAAAATATCTGCAGCTTCAGCGGATGTGGTGAGGAAGAGATCGTTGACCACGATCAGATCAAGTTGCTGGAAGAGTTTGTACCAAAGCCTTAAATCAGAGTCTTGGGAGAGTGGGTTCCTGCCGGATAACCACAGCATGTGTATTGGGGGATCAGTGCAGGCCAGGGCCTCCGCAGCAAACCTATTCATATTTAACCATCGATCAGGGTAACTGTTTTGGCCTAGGGTTGTTTGAGCGTCGCTAAATTGCCAAGTTTCAAAATGACCATAGTTTACTCCTCCGCCTTCTTCCCCAATATGTCCGGCTAAGGCCCCTAAAGCGTCAATGGCCCGGAGTGTCTGTCCTCCATTCGTGTACCGCTGCAGGCCAAAACCAACCCAGATACAGGCAGGATGAGTTTGACCATATTTAATGGCCAGATCTTGGATGGTTTCAGCTTTCACCCCTGTCGTCTTGGCAACTTCGAACAGATCGATCTCGGCGTTTACGTAGGCAATAAATTCGTTGTAGCCCACAGAGTAGTCCTTAATCTTAGGGTCTATGAGGTTTTCTTTAAGAAGAACTTTGCACATGCCCAGAGCCAATAGCCCGTCAGTACCTGGTTTCACGTGGATAAATCTATGGGATCTGGCGGCCGTGGCACTTAGGTGCGTATCAAAACACACCACAGTCGCTCCACGTTCTATGGCATCGAAAATAATGGGCATCTGATGAATTGCTGTCCAAGCCGGATTAACGCCCCAAAGCCAAATAAGGCTAGCTTTACCCATATCTTGAGGATCGGAACAGACGAATCTGCCAAAGTCAAAAGCCTGAGCATCGACCCCGGCGGACCAGCAAGGGGAGCCTACGGCTCTGGTTGTTGGTCCAATTCCGGAAAATAACCATTCCATGGCATTATGAAGAGCGCCAAAATTTCCGGAGTATTTATTTAAAGCGAGCGGTAAGGTGGACTTGTATCTCTCTTTAATATCTAAAATCGATTGAGCAATTATCTGAAGTCCTTCATCCCAAGTAATTCGCTCCCAATCCCCGCTAAAGCGATGTTTTTGACGCATCGGATACCGGATTCGAGAAGGGCTATACACTTTTTTAATGTCCTGCATAGCTTTTGGACATAGCTTACCTTTGGTGTAATCATGGTTTGGATTACCGTCGACCGAAACAAGAATTCCATTGGCGGTTGTGCTGATCATGCTGCAGGTGTCATAACAGTTACGCGGACAAACGTGATAATGCTTTTGCGACACTCATGGTTCTTCCCTTCTTTGCAGATTTGCGACAACCATTGCCCAAAGAAACAAAATCATTCGTTTCCTATATCTTAGACTGTTCGTTATTTCAGTGGATAATTCCTTTTTATAAGGAAAGGCATCCGTCGGGTTCTGCCAATTCATGTTGTCGTTATGAATTGGAAACACAAAACGAATGCCTTTGACGAGACTATAATTTTAGTAAATATGGTACTATTTTAAAGCGGTGATATGGATACCTACGGCACTCAGATAGAAGAGGGAGCGTCCTAATAATTCCCCTAAGCCGCTGATGACAAGTATGGTCAAGATCAAGTTGGAATTTATGGCCTTCTTGTTTTTAATGATAGGGTAAAGCAAGAACATCGGTGCCAGCCAATTCGCGACGACACGGACCCAGAAGAGGGGACTGGAACTTATGAATTGGACGGTGGACATTCCCTCAGGGCCGCCGGCATTAAGCATAGAGAGGTACAAACCATAGGAAAGCAAGCTGACGACAGTACAAGCTGCAGACCAAGACATGAGAGTTGAGGTTTGGGCTGGGGTAAGAGTTTTATGTCCCAAGACCAAGAGTATAAGAGCACCTAACAACCCTGTTGTCAGGAGGAAAAAGAGCGGTGTTTGGGCACTGTCCCAAGCCGGGACTCGAGGCAATACATAAATCATGGCACTGCTTAGGATGCCTAAAAGGCCCAGCAGGCTGGCAATCCCAGCAGCCAAACGTCGGTTGCCATTAGGCTGACGAATTTGGAAGAAGAGATAGATCCACGCTGCAGCTGTCAACAAAAAGAAGAGTATTTCCCGGCTAAGCCAGGATGAACCTAAGTGTGAGATGGCACGATAGGCTGCTTCCGGATGACCAAGGTGAGCAAGGGAAGCGATAAGGGCTAAAGCCAGCAAGATACCGGAAGTGAGAGTTGCCTTTTTATAAAGTATTGAATCTAAAGGGTTACGGTCTAGCCACCACAAGGCAAGGAGAATGCCGATGGCTGCCTCTCCTAAGACCGTGAAGATGATTAATGGCCATTCCCAAGTTCCCATGCTAATCCCTCCTTATTTGTTTGCCTTGTTTTGGTCCGATAAATCGAATGGACGGATTGGTGATCGTCGGACTTGGTAATCCAGGCAGAGTCATTAAGATTCCTGTTTTTTGATCGAGCTGTTCGTTGATCTCCACTAACTGCAAGGCTCCGGGAATACAGGCAGCCACGCAGGCTGGTTTTTGCCCTTGGTCAATACGCTGATAACATAAGCTGCACTTTTCGGCCTTACCTTTTGAGGGGTTAAATTGAGGCCGATCATACGGACAAGCCATAGTGCAAAGGCGGCAGCCAATACATCGATCATGGTCGTGAACAACAATTCCGTCATCTCTTTTGGTGTAGGCACCCACCGGACAAACTTTCAGACATTGCGGTACGGCGCAATGGTTACAAGCCATAGAAAAGAACATACGCGACGGAAGCGAATAGCTGTTTTCATCAAGTTTAAAGACCTGGCGCCAGCGCGGTGTCGGATCGCTCTGGTACTCGTTCTTGCAAGCCATTTCGCAGCCCCGGCAGCCTACACATTTTTCTGAGTCCAGCAAGAAACCAAGCTGTTTACTCATGCTTTATCCCTCCTCAAGCTTTTTGAATCATCACGAAATTGTCGTGGAAAGCCAAGCCGTTGTTGCCTGTAGCTTGTTTTCCCATATCGCTGGGTATGGCTTTGACGGTATAGTTGACATTGTAGTTGGAGTTTTTATACCACGCTTCATAAGAGACGATTACCTCCGGTGAAGTAGTTCTGGTTAAATGAGCTTTCAAAGTAATTGAACCCAAATCGTTAAAGACTTTGACCAGATCATTTTCGTTAATCCCGTATTTAGCGGCAAGCTTTGGATGGATTTCTAAAATCGGTTCGGGGTTGGCGGCCATCATCCAGTCTAAGTTTTGGAATTGGGAGTGCAAGGCGTGTTGGGGATGGGGTGTTATCATGCGAATTGGGTATTTATCCGGTGCTTTCATTTCCTCGACCCAGATTGGCAGGGGCGGCAGTCCATTTTTTTGGGCTGTATCGCTATGAATTTCGATTTTCTTTGAGGGGGTGCGGAATTTGCCATCCGACCAGGATGCCGAGGGCATGTTAGCTTTGCGTGGACTGTCGATAAGTTCTTTCCAATCAGATATTCCCAAAAGCTTGTAGATACCCGGGTTAAATTCTTTCGCCAACCATTCCTCCGGCGTGCCGCTGCTTGGGAAGGTACAGGAACCCGGTTCCAGAGCATTCATTTTCGTTGCCAGAAGCATGGCAATCTCTAGGTCACTTTTACTTTCATACATAGGTTTAATAGCCATTTGATTGATGCCGACCCAGTAATGCCAATAGCTGGCATTGACGTCGATGTTTTCAAAATGCGTCGTCGAAGGAAGAACGATATCGGACATTTCTACCGTCTTGTTAAAGAAAGAGTCGACGGTTACGACCAATTCCATGGATGCGAACATTTTCTCAATCGCCGTTGTATCCGGGTCCTGGGCTCCGGGGTTGCGGCAGGCCAGCCAAAGCATTTTTACCGGAGGGTTCTGCTGCGCCAGGACATCCTGGGCGAAGTTATTCATGTTGATATTGCGGTCCCCTTCTTTACCATCCGGTCCGACAAAGCCTTTGGAACCTTTAGGTGCAGGATTAACCATAGCATTGTAATTAAAGCCCCAGGTTTCTAAATGGCCATAGTTGACGCCCCCGCCGGATTTCCCGATGTTGCCCGTCATTACCCCAAGGGCATCGATGATTCGGACGTTTTGACCGCCGTTTGTGTGTCGCTGCATACCATATCCGACCCATATGCTGGCAGGTTTGCTCGTTGCATATTCCCTGGCAATCTCTTTGATGATGTCTGCGGGGACACCGGTTTTCTCTGCCGCCCAGTCCAAGGTAACGTTTTTCTTCAGGTAATCAATCCACTCATCGAACCCCACACTGTTGGCGCGGGCGTATTCCCAGTCAACCCAGTTGTTATCCAGAATATATCGGGCCATACCTAAAGCCAAAGCTCCATCGGTACTGGGTTTAATTTGAAGATATAGGTCTGCCTTAGAGGCTGTCGAAGTCAGAACGGGATCAATGACGACCAGTTTGGTGCCGCGCTGACGAGCCTGATCAATGAAAGGAACACTATGAATCGCAGTCCAGGCCGCATTCTGTCCCCAGAGAATCAAATACTTGGTGTTGACCATATCCTCCGGGTCGTTAGAATAAAGTGTGCCAAAATCATACGTTTGGGCATCGATTCCTGCGGGCCAACAAGGGGTTCCGAGGGCGCGAGTCGTATAGCCAATGCTGGACATGGTTCCATCTGCTCCATAGTGGAGAATACCAAAGTTGCCGGAGTATTTGTCAAAACAAATGGGCAGCGTCGAGCCATAACGTTTTTTGAGTTCCAAGATTTTCTGGGCTACCGTTTCCATAGCTTCGTTCCAGCTAATGCGTGTCCAATTGCCGGAACCGCGAGGGGTTTGCTTCATAGGGTATTTGATGCGATCAGGGCTATAAACACGACGGGTGTAGGTATAGCCTTTAACGCAAAGTTTGCCGTTGGTGTAGCCATGTTTAGGGTCTCCTTCGACCTTTTTCAAAACCCCGTTTTGCACGAAGGAGATTTGACCACAAGTATCGTAGCAATTGCGGGGACAGACATTGCGGAATTGCTGAAATTCTGCATTTGTATCTGCTGCAGCTGCAGGATTTAACCTTGTTAGCATCTGAAAGCTAAAGAGACTGGCGCCGGCGGTAGTGGCTGCTGCTGCACCGATAAATTGGCGACGGGAGATTTTCATAGTAATCCTCCTTTTGCATTGGTATCTAGAACGAACATTCGATTGTGCCTAAGAGCACTTTCATGATTAACGGAAAAACGGGGTGCCGGGAATTTTCAAGGACTAAAGCTGCGAATAACTGCAGCCAGCGTCTAGGGTGTTTTTGCATAAATCCGTTGAATAAGCTGAGATATTTCAGGGCATTCGTGGAATTCCCTTGGGATGATTCCTGACTTACTCGGTTGAGAAGGTAAGCGGCGAATTCGAGCTCAGAAGCTATAAAATCATCTGGAGCAGTTCCCTGCGAAGCAGTCATCAAATGTTCCGATTGATACATTTGGCGTACATCCAAGGTTTGTTCCTGCATAACCAAGCGGTCAGGGGATAAATAAACGGATTCATAGGGAGGAGCTATTGGAGAAGCGGGGCCGACAAACAGACGATTAAATTCAAAACCCATTTGTTGGAACTCAAAAGGCTTGACTTGAGTGTAGGCCGCTAGGCTTTGGCTGGTCTGCATTAGTTGTGGTAAACCGAGACTTTGAGTTGATTTTACCAGTTCCGGTAAAGTGTGAACTAATTGTTCTCCTCCGCCAGCAAACAAGCGGCTAAGAGCAAGAAAGGTTGAAATAGAACCCGTTAATAGGCTGTTCTGCTCATTTATAACGTCAACCGCAGCAGTCAAAGGCAGTCTCTCCTTTCGACTTGATTTGTAGGGTGTTTCATTGATCTGTTGCAAACAAAGTATATAGCTCCTGTAACTTTTTGTCTTTGGCGGCAACTATGAAAAACAGTGGGCGTTTTTGTTCAATAAAACAACGCCCACCTGTTCTACTGTGAAAACAGGTAGGCGTACAACGACGGGAATTTAATGTTCAAGACCATAAGCCTTTTAAACGGCCTATTTGCAGCGCAATAAAGAGATTGAGCTGGTGATTAAGATGCGAAACATCTCGGTCAAGAACTTCGGAGGCCTTTTTGATTCGGTAGCGCAGAGTGTTGGGATGGAGGTAAAGTTTTTGGGCAGCTTGATTGAGGTCGCCGTTACATAGGTAGTACGTTAGAAGAGTCTGTTCCAGTTCCAGGTTACCGTCGCGATCAAAGTCCAAGAGTGGTTTTAGTGTCTCGAGGCGAAAGTCTTCGAGTTCTTGATGATCCAGTCTTTGGAGCAGACGCATAATTCCAAGTTCAGCGAAGGCTGTAAGAAGTTTGTCCGGGTATAAAAGACGGCCAATTTCCAAGGCGGATCTAGCTTCCTGGAAACTGCGGTGAATTTCCCGGGCTGTTGGGTAAAGGTTACCCAGACCAAAGAATATCTTGCGGTCCGGAAATAGAGTATCGGCAATGTTCCAGAAGGGTTGAAGAAGCTGTTCCGCTGTGTTGGCTGTCTGGGATTGAGCTATCATCTCTTGAAGCGGAAAGAGAAAAACGATTTGATCATTGCGTTCGAGACAAATTATACTTGTGTTAAAATTGTGGATGGTACGTGTGGCTTTCGTTATTAAGTTGGCTAGGCGTTGCCGTTCGGCTGGAAGTGGCGTGAAATCCTGAATTTCTCCCACAGCTACGATATGGGGTTTGCTAAAATCCCATCCCCATAGTTTGCCGCGCGAACAAATGACTTCCAGCGATTCAAAGTTATTGTAAAGCAAATCAAAGAGGAAGTCGCGATGATGCTGGCGCTCGTTTTCATGGATGCCTTGGTTCTTCAATAATTCAAAGGCTAAGAGTGTAGAAGCTTTATTTAGGAAATAATATTCTACGCTTCCAAACTTATTGGTTAAAACGCTTAAACCTAAATAGCCCAGAATACCTTGCTGGCTGGTAAGTGGATACCAAGTTAACGGAGCATCCTCACACGGATCTTTCCAGAAACCTTTAACTAGTTCAACAAAACCGGAGGGAGCGGAAACAGAAGCCTTAGTTGGTATTTTGGGAGGAAAAAAGGGGATCGACTTTTCAGGTAATTGTTTTCCACCTGCCCAAGCTAAGACTTCCAGTTGATTATCGAGGAGGAATATGTCATAACCAAGAATGGTTTTGAGCTTGTCGACGGTTGAATAGTTATGTTGGTTCGAGAGATTTTGGGTGAGCATTTGAAGGTATCCTTCGCAGGCAGCTAAAATGCGGCCTTGTTGTCGTTCAAGCCAACATTCTATCTCTGAAGAGAACTCCGGCCAAGTTAATTCCGGTTTCGTGAGGCCAATCTGAAGGGGCCCTTCTTGGGCAGCCTGATTATTTTTCGCTGACGTGACTTGGAGCGTCAGACCTTCGTCCACAGGAAATAGATGTACTTCGCAACCGAGAAAAGGGAGGATACAATTCTTCTCAGCTAAGTGCAAACTATGAATACCAAGCTCAGAGATTTCCGGGAACAGGAGATCGGGGTCAGTAACAATACTCAAATTAAAAGCTCTGATTAAGTGTCCCAAAGTTATCTCTTGGGGCAAGTCAATAGGCATTATGATCCCCTCCAAACGAGTATTTCCCAGCGAAGGATAACTGTTTTAATAATGCTCTCCATTTTCGTAGTAATGGGTTCTTTCCAGGACTGTGAACATAATGTCCACGTTGGGGTATCCAGCTCTATTGAGCACTTGAGAAACGGCCAGCGCGACTTGGTCTTGAATCTCTTGGCCACGGTCAAACCAAGCAATTTCTACGAAGGGATATCCTTGGGCGATCTCTCCATCCATGACAAAGGTGGAGTGAATCACTTCGAGAGTAAAATAGTCTCTGGGTGACTGAGTCAGCGCTTCAAGTTCGTCAATTAATTGTTTACTTAGCTTGCACACAGCGGTTGTTTCGATCCCTCGAATTTTAATCTGGGGCATAGTGGAATCCTCCTTTTGTTTGTCAAAGAGTAGGCGGATAAATAAGGCAAAAGTCTGAGTGTATGTCTATTATGATGACCAAGTTTTCATAAATTCAAGTAGTTTATGGATTAAAGCAGTGTGGTCATTGAACTGGCGGTATTTGAGGGTTAAGATATAAAGTAGCACACTTCAAGGAGTTTGAACGTGTTCCGGTCAGTTCAATGTTTCGATTTTATATATTAACACAAAAAGGAGTTATAATAATGTACAGTTTTAAAAATGATTATAGTGAAGGCGCTCATCCCAGACTCTTAAACGCCTTGATTGAAACTAACTTTGAACAGGTTGAGGGTTATGGAGAGGATTGTTATACGCAAAAGGCGGTCGAACTACTAAAACAAAGAATTGGGAGAAACGACATTGATATTCATTTGCTCTCAGGTGGTACGCAAACCAACCTCACTGCTATTTCAGCTTTCTTAAGGCCTCACGAAGCCGTGATTTCAGCCAATACCGGACATATCCTAGTGCATGAAACAGGAGCGATAGAGGCCACAGGACATAAAATTATATCCGTGGAAGTTGGAGATGGAAAACTAAATTCTTTGCACATCAAGGCTGCCCTTGATGCTCATACCGACGAGCATATGGTAAAGCCCAGGTTGGTTTATATTTCTAACCCGACAGAAATCGGTTCGATTTACAATAGGAAGGAACTCGAACAGATAAGCCGATGTTGTCGAGACAATAAGCTTGTTTTGTTTATGGATGGCGCAAGGTTGGGCTCAGCTTTGTGCTCCGAAGAGAATGATTTGGAGCTTTCCGACCTGGTAACACTCGTCGATGCTTTCTATATAGGAGGAACCAAGAATGGAGCACTCCTGGGGGAAGCCCTTGTGATCTGCCGTGATTCACTTAAAGAGGATTTTCGATTTCATATGAAGCAGAAAGGGGCGCTTCTTGCCAAAGGAAAACTTCTTGGCATACAGTTTCTGGAACTTTTCAGGGACAATTTGTACTTCGATCTGGCAAAGCACGCCAATGCAATGGCAAGTCTGCTTAGGGATGAGATCATTAAGGCAGGCTTTGAATTCTTGGTACATTCACCATCAAACCAGATTTTCCCGATATTGCCTGACCGTTTAATCTCTGAGCTTCAGAAGAACTACTCATTTTATGTCTGGTCAAAGGTTGATATGAATAACTCTGCAGTTCGGCTAGTGACCTCTTGGGCGACGAAAGAGGAGGCCGTGTTAGCCTTTATCGAAGACTTAAAAGCGTTGATTTGATTTCCTCGAATCGGTGAAAAGGACTGAAGGCAGAAAAGGATTGAAACTATGAAAGAAGTAACGGCGGCCATTATTTTAAAGGATAACAAGGTTCTGATTGCCCAACGGGCGCCCGGTGAGAATTTAGAGGGCAAATGGGAATTCCCGGGAGGAAAGATTGAGCCGGGAGAGACTCCAGTGGACTGCCTGAAACGTGAAATTCAGGAAGAATTAGAGGTTGATATAGACGTTTTAGATTATTTTGGACATAGCATCTATAACTATAGTAATGGAACTATCAAACTGATAGCTTTTCTTTGTCGGTGGTTGTCTGGCGACTTTACATTGAAAGTGCATAGCCAGCTCGCCTGGGTTAATTGTCAGGAGCTCGAAAACTATGATTTTTCCCCTGCAGACATCCCCCTCGTACAAAAACTAAGATCAGAGATAATTCATGGTTAATTATAGAGTAAATTATGCTGTTTGGCTTTAAAAATACTCTTTTCAAATTCTAAACCCTAGGCTAAGAGGTGCCTAGGGTTTTTAATGGGGATTAACATATGAAACAATAGTTTACTTATTGTTGGCTATACTGGGGTTCTTGCTGTTGAATGTACTGCTCTCTCCCTTTTAAAACGGTCAGAGCAGAATCAAAGGTCTGAGCAAGTTGTTCAAAGGTCTTTTTTGCCTCTTGATCTTGAGTTTCTAAGGCAAATGTCTTCATGGTTGCGGCTGCACTTTGAACTGTGGCTATAGCTTGGGTCATTTGTGTTCCTACGGTCATCTTTTTATCACCTCCTTAAAAAGGGCCAAGTTTTCTTTACCCTTTGGGCCTAAAAATAAGTGCTCCCATAAACCCAAAAATTATCGCTGCCGATATACCCGCACTGGTAACTTCGAAGATACCAGTAAGAACCCCGATGGGGCCTGCCCCTTCAAATTCTTTTAAAGCCCCTTTGACCAGAGAATTGCCAAAACTACTAATAGGTATAGATGCTCCGGCACCGGCAAATCTAATGAGTGGGTCGTAAAGACCTAATCCTCCCAAAATTGCTCCTGTTACAACCAAAATACAGGTAGTATGGGCAGGAGTGAGCTTAAGGCCATCTAATAGGAGTTGCCCGATGACACAAATACTTCCTCCGATCAGAAAAGCCCAGAGAAATTTTTCCATGATGACCGCGCTCCTTATAGTTCAATACTTACTGCGTGAGCAACACAAGGAATGCTTTCTTTCTGTTGAAAAGACATAGGTGATAAGAGAGCACCTGTGGCTATGACTAAGAGTTTCTTAAGTTCTCCTTGACGCATTCGTTTTAAGAAGTGCCCAAAGGTTGTTGTTGCCGCACAGGCGCAACCACTTCCTCCTGCCAAGACAATTGGTTGATCTTCCTTATAAATTAAAATTCCGCAGTCTGTGAAAATTTCTTCAGGTATATCGAAACCATGTTTTTTCAATAGGTCGCCCGCAATTCTATGTCCCACTCTGCCTAAGTCACCGGTGGCGATAAGATCATAATAGGATGGTTCTCGATTTAAATCCCTAAAATGGGCTTCAATGGTATCCACGGCTGCGGGCGCCATTGCCGCCCCCATATTAAAGGGGTCGGAAAGTCCCATATCTATGACACGCCCGATTGTCGCCGTGGTTACTTTGGGTCCCTCTCCATGATCCGAAACTAGGGCCGCACCTGATCCGGTGACAGTCCATTGGGCCGTAGGCGGTTTTTGAGCTCCGTATTCTGTGGGGTATCTGTATTGTTTTTCGGATGCAGCATTATGGCTCGATGTACAAACGAGAACGTTCTTGGCAAATCTGCTATCGATAAGTTGGGCAGCCAAAGCTAAACCTTCCATCGACGTAGAGCAAGCACCATACAGTCCAAGGAAAGGAGCCCCGAGCGTACGGGCAGCAAAACTGCTGGGAACCGTCTGGTTGATTAAGTCTCCACTTAACAAGAACTGGACGTCTTCTTTTTTCAAAGCTGCCTTTTTTATCGCTAACTCAGTCGCTTGCTCCTGTAATTTCCGTTCAGCTTTTTCAAAGCTATCCTGTCCCAGCCAGATATCATCGTGGAGGAGATCGAAATCGTCAGCTAAAGAACCACGAGCTTCGTGGGGGCCTCCCACCGCCGCCGAAGCAATAATAGTTGGCTTTGAGTCAAATACCCATGATTGATGACCTTGCAACATTTACATCACACCCAATGCTCTTAACGTTATGACGACTAAGGAGACAACGAAGGCAGAGAATACCCCATAGACAATGACCGGACCTGCTAGTTTAAACATATTGCCCCCGACTCCAAGGACATACCCCTCGCTTCGATGTTCAATAGAAGCTGAAGCTATGGTATTCGCAAAGCCAGTTACCGGAATTATAGTGCCTGCTCCCGCCCATTGGGCAATGTGATCAAAAACACCTAAACCAGTCAGTATAACAGTGATGATAATGATAACAGCTGCAGTAGGATTACCGGCATTCTCCTGGGAGAAATGATAATATGTAATAAAGAACAGCTGAATCCCCTGACTGATGACACAAATTAGTCCTCCAGCAAAAAAGGCTTTCACACAATTGAGAAGGATGGGCCTTTTAGGTTCCCTGTCTTGAGCGAATTTCTGATATTCTTGTTGAGTTGGAGATAATTTTTTCTTTTTCTTATCGGACATAGTGACACCTCTTAATTTAATAGGTAGGGACGTAATTTATTAAGAAGCCGATCGAGTTTCTGGTAATTTTTGACATACATGCCCTTAGCATTTTTATTTTCGGTTTGCAGAGAAAACGCTAAAAGGTCTGCTTGAATTTTTTCAAGGTTAGCATAGAGTAATTCCTTGACCTTAGGTTGGGGAATTTCTACAGCATCGTTAAAGAGGTCGAGAAATAATTCCCCAGAAGAATCAACCTGACAAAGAAATACATTTTCGAGACTAATTCCCATCTTATCAAGTTCGGTTTTAAGCCATTCTTGGTTAAGCCCTAAGGAAGAAAGAGGCTCAGCGAGGATGTTTCCATCCATGATGACTGTTTGTGGTTCAGCCTGTGGCGCTACCTTCTTGCCTAGATCGTGAGCAGTCATTGGTTTTTTATCAGATTTCAGATAGGCATTAATATTGCCGTTGGACTCCATGATGGCAAATTCTACCTCGGCAAGGTTAAATATTCCCTTAGAGCGCAGTTCAGCCAGAAGATCTTCTCCGGTCATTCGAACTTGAATGAGGTTTTCTTCCATGATTTTGCCATGCTTGATTAAGACGGTTTCCTTTCCATTGATAAACTGATGAATGGCTTGACTCTTGATCGCCAGATAGTCAAGACCTATGGGAAGAGCTACCCAAGTTATCAAAACGACAAACCCGGAGCTTAGGCTTATAAGATCTAAGGACATTAACGCAACTACGACGGCTAAAATAATGTAGCTTAGAAAATTAAAGGGTTTTACTTGAGTAATGTTTCGTTTTCCAATAAGTCGTACCGACAACCAAGCAATACAAAATAACGCTAGTGACTTTGAAATGACATAAAGTGTTTCCTGCATACCTTACCCGCCTTTTTAATTACCTTTGTATTGTGGCTCTTCATACTCAAGGACTTTTAAGCGATCTTCTAAATCCTTGATAATTACTTCGGTGATTTCAAGAGAGTTGTTATAAACGGATTGAGTTTCTTTATCCCTTGACTGCAAAGTATAGGTTCTTAATGTGCCTTGGACTCCCTTTAAACTTGCCAGAGTTTGTTTAACCTGAGAAGCGACTGTCATAATTATCAACCTCCGCACCTTATTATTCCAATTAGAATTCTTTTAATGCCTTGTTTAAAATGGAAAGTGCAGGAGAAGTAAGAATTCTTTAGGAAAAAGACATTAGTAAATTAACATAAACTAAGAAGAACTCAAATTGAAAGAATAGCTTGACAATTATGGTTGCTATATCTATAATTGCTATAACAATATTAGTAACATAAAAATTAATAAGGAGAAAGTTAAAGGAGAAAGGGAGTGTTGTGGTTGAAGAGCAAGCTTGCAGAAGCCATAAAACTTAAAACCCAACCAGTCGCCGTATTCCGTACGGACTTTAAACCTGAGGATGCTTTACAATTCAAAGAAGGAAAATGGGGCTGCGTGATCTCTATGTTAAATGCTTCCGCTAAAGGCCGTACTGCAGTATTTGACGCTAAAACGACGGGTTGTATGGGTGGAGTGGTTGGTCTTGGTTTTAAACAGTTCCAATTGGGATTTATCGAGCACTTTCTATCAACTGGAGGCGTAGGCGGCAAGGAAGGGGAATTCTATAAAAAAAATCCGGAATTAGCCACAAGTTTTGTAACGGGACTGCCTCATGTTGCTGCCAAGACATATCTCGTTTTTAAACCCTTAGATAAACTGTCAGAAGGCGAAACACCTGAGGTTATCATCTTTCTGGCCAATGCAGATCAACTTTCTGCATTAATGTGGTTTGCTAATTATGATAAGCCTACCCAGGACAATGTAAAATTTGATTTTGGCTCCGGCTGTCAACAGTCCGTACTTTATGCGCTGGGGCAATTGGAGGCGGAGAATCCTAAATGCGTTGTTGGTTTAACGGATCCTTCGGCACGGAAATTTATTGATAAAGATATCCTTTCCTTCAGCATCCCTTATAAGCGTTATTTAGAATTGGAAAACCAAGTAGTAGAAGGCTTTTTGACTAAAGAGACCTGGCTGCAAATTGCCGCTAGAATTTAACACTCATGGCTGGTGTTTAAATACTGTTAACGACCTTCGTTCGCATAAGGCTCGGCGTAAAGCCGAGTTTTCTTTATACTAACCAGAAAGTATAAACTTGCGTTATATACTTTCTAAGCATAAGAGCAACTAGGCAGCCGCCTGCGCTAAGGCTAACGAGTGCGACGACAGTGTCTTCGAGCGTTAGCCAATTGTGGGCGGCCAATTTATGGGACATTAAGTATCTGTCAAGAAGGGGTAGTTATGAACGACTTTAATCTGGATAATTCTTTAGGTTATATTGTTGCGAAAACAAATTTTTATATGAAGTCATACTTTAACAAATTAATAAAAGATAATAATTTAGACATTACCACTGAACAATGGGTTATCTTAAATGCCGTGCATCACAATTCAGGAGCATCCCAAACGGACTTAGCCCGCGTATCCCTTAAAGACAAGACAAACGTAACAAGAATCTTGGACTTATTAGTTAAAAAAGGTTATGTAAATAGAAATATTGATGTCAAGGATCGCAGAATTTATAGTATTACTCTTACAGATCTTGGCGAAAATGTTCTTGAACAACTCATTCAAATTTCAGATAAGGCAAATAGGACGTTCATACGTGATTTGAACCAGGATGACTATGCCGAGTTTGCCGATACGTTGAAGAAACTATTGAGCTCAATCGAGAAGCTCTTCTAAATAAAAATTAATAAAGATAGGTATTTTCAACTCTAAGTTATAAACAAAAACAAAACTCTAAGCATTAGACGATCTGAACTGCTTAGGGTTTTGTTTTTTGTGGACTAGCCAGTATGCATAAGGAATGAAAGAATAATAACGCGAATATTAAAGGTTTTGTTTATTAGATGTCGAATATTAAGTTGAAAGAATTGGCTATTAATCAATTAGTAGAATTTTCAAAGAGTAGTCCAAAGAGATTTATTAAGTTGAAATAGGTTATATAAAAATACGGGGGTATTGAAGTGACTAAATTTGAGGCTTATCAGCTTATAGTTGCGGAGATTCAGCAATTTTTCAATGATGACGTTGCCGTCACACTTTTCGATACTGAAAAGATTGTTGCATATTACCCGGGAAGAACGATTGATACCAAGGCCAAGCTCGGAAGTCCGCCTACACCTGGCTCAAATGTTTTGGAAGCTTTAACGAGCGGAAGGCGTGTTGTACGGCGTATTTCCAAAGAACTTTTTGGGATTCCTTTCGTCGGTATCGCCCTGCCAATCTGTGAAGAGTCGAATATTGCTGGTTGTCTCGCTATAGCCTGCTCCATGGAACTTTTTGATAACCTTTTCACAACTGGCAAAGAAATTCTTGAAGCTGTAATAGCGATTTCTTCTTCAGCTCAAAACTTGTCAGGCGGTACTGAAGAACTAGCAGCAACGATTCGGAGTATGGATAATGAGACTGAACGTGTGAACACCGAGATGAATAGAACGAATGAATTGACCCAGCAAATCAAGAGGATTTCCAAACAGAGTAACATCTTGGGACTTAATGCCGCTATAGAGGCTTCTCGGGCGGGTGAGCATGGGAGGGGGTTTGCAATTGTATCAGAAGAAGTCAGGAGACTGGCCTCGGTTACCGATGTTTCTACGAAGGCCATTGACACTAATGTTCAGGAGGTTCAATCTTCTGTCGGACTATTAATCGAAGCAATAAGGCAGCTGACAGCAGTCACCGAAAATTATGCCTATGACATGTCAGAAATCGCCCAGAGTTTAAAAAGAATTGAGAGTATGGCTAAGAAACTCGTAGAAATGGGGCAAAGCTAAAAGGTAAAAAGAAGACTCTTAGGTCTTCTTTTTCTTTCTATATAGTAGTTGTTCTTTATCTGGTCTAAGTTAATTTTAAAGAGATAAAATTAATCAAGAATTTCCAAATCATCGGGACTTTTATCCTTAGCTGGGGTTATGGCGTCTCTTGCTTTCCCCGTTGTATTGGAGTTGGGAGAGTTTTTATGGTCATGAGGTGCCAACTGGCTGTCTGTGGGCTGTTTAGATCCTTTATTCCCTTTAAGGTTCAAGAGTGGTCCCTCCTTTTAAAAATTGATAGTAATTCATGACAGAATCAGTATGCTTGTTGAGCACTGTAATTATGTACCGGCAGAATCCTTTTGTGATTTGCCGGCAAAAAACACTCCGCAAAGGTTTAGAAAAGTCGCAGGATGAGATTTGATTCAAGCTAAGATTACGGCAGACTATCCTTCATTTCTAAACTCAACGTTTGGATAGCCCTTTTTTCAATTCTGGATACGTAGGAACGGGATATCCCGAGAATATCCGCGATTTCTTGCTGTGAATGCTCGTTACTTTCCATAAGTCCAAATCTTAAATGAAGGACTCGGCGGTCAAGGGTAGGGAGCTTTTTAACGTTTTCAAGTAATAGTCGTTGGTCTTCCTCGTCGGCAATCTGTTCAGGAATTGGTGGATTATCGGCGGAAAGACTCTCTAATATACTTAATTCACTATCATTACTATCTTGCCCAATAGGGCTATAGATTGATGTTTCTCCTCGGCGCTTTTTCAAGATGCGGAAGTGCATTAAGATTTCATTATTAATACACCGAGCAGCGTAGGTACTGAGTTTAGCCCCATTTTTAAGATTGAAGGTATTAATGGCTTTAACTAAGCCAACGACACCTATGGAAAACAAATCCTCAGTCTTTTCTTCAGGGCCCTCATATTTTTTGACGACGTGGGCCACTAAACGTAGATTGTGTTCAATTAGTTTATTTCGGGCGCTCTCAACAACCAAAACATGACCCTCGTCTTTTGAGTCAGGGTTAGTGCAGCCAGCCTCTAAGATCTGCAGGCAGCACAGTTCCTCTTCTTTACTGAGGGGGTGGGGGAATGCATTATTGTTGATATAGGAAACGAGGAGACTAGCTCCTTTAAGCACAGAGAGAGTAAAGCTGACCAGGAGAGTGGGTATAAACATCGATTTCACTCCTTTCGCATCGTGTTATCTTATGCTTAAGAAGTGAGGGGGTGAATCGTTTCTTAATTATATAAACATTATAAAAAGCCCCTGAATATTCAGGAGCTTAGTTGCTTAGGTACTCACGTTAGATTAAAGATGGTCAATGTCTGTAGCTTCTTGCATTCTAGGTTGAGGACATCAGTCAAAGAGATATCTAAGGCGTTAGCCAGTGCGGCTATGTAAAACATCTGTTTGCCCAATTCCGCTTCTATAATGTCTCTGCAATTATCGCAGAGAATCCCTTCGAGTTGGCTGTCGAGGAGATCTTTCAAATCAGACAGGCTTGCATCGGGGGGGATTGATTTCTTGCGTGCATTTACGGAATGACAACCGCAGCTTGTCACAGACTTAACAACAGCCCGGTTAACACGGGCTGAAGTCTCTTGGCCCTTGGACAGGATGTCCAAAATACTTTGATGTCGGATTAACAGAGATTTCACTATATTTTGGAATTGGTCAGTGAGTTGTTCCATGAGTATCCTCACTCCTTTCTGCCTTCTCTATTATACCGAGATGGTTAGGTCATTGTCAATTTTCGAGAGGTTTGGATGATAAAAAGGGAAATTGACAGGCAGAAGACTTGTATGGTATAATTTTAAAATTTTGACCGGGGCTTTGTTCCTTGCTATAATGATAAGAAGGGGGTGGCTGAATGTTTAATGTTGGTGATAAGGTTGTCTATCCGATGCACGGTGCCGGAATTATAGAGTCGATCGAAGAACGAGAGGTTCTCGGTGAAATAAGCCAATATTATGTCATGCATTTACCTGTGGGGAATATGAAGTTGTTTATACCCTTAAAGAATGTTGAGAACTTGGGTTTGCGGCAAGTGATTTCTCCGACAATGGTAAAAGATGTGTTGGAAGTATTAAAGACGAAAGACACGGCAACTACCCTAGCCTGGAATCGGCGCTATCGTGCCAACCTGGAAAAAATTAAGAGCGGAAATATTTTCGAAGTGGCTAATGTGGTACGTAGTCTGGCCCAAAGAGAAGGTGAGAAAGGTCTTTCAACCGGAGAAAAAAAGATGTACGAAAATGCCTGCCAGATTTTGATCAGCGAGCTTGTCCTGACGGAAGGGTCCGAAGAAGCTGCTGTCCGACAATGGCTCTCTAAAGCGTTGGTTTAGAGATAGGATTAAATTGCCTTTACTTGAAAATAAATGGAATAAACAGTATAATTGGAAAGACTTTTAGTCAAACTAAGATAAAGGAGGTGAAATGATGATTCGCAATCTAATACGCGGGATCATCACCCTATTATTTGGGACATTAGGATTTTATCTGGATTATGTCTTATTACGTCTTGACCTTTTACAATCTTTGGGATGGAACTTTCCCCCGGTCTGGACATACGTCACTATGATACTATTATTTGCTTGTTTGGGTTTTTTAATTGCACCTTTAAGTATTCGCTCGGTTCTCACGTTAATGCGTTGGATGGATTCCCGCTTAACTCGGGTTCCAACCCATGATCTGATGGGCGGGGCTATAGGAGGAATTATTGGACTTATTATTTCAAGTTTATTTAGTAATTCATTCATTAGCATAACGTTTTTTGGACCACTTCTTGCTGTGCTCTTAAGCCTTTTTTTAGGATATCTTGGGCTAACGATCGGCATGAAACGCAAAGAGGATGTTTTAGGATTTCTTAATTTCATTCCGAGATTTCGAGATCGAGGAGATAAACAAAAAGAAGCTAAGGCTGGACAGCCCTTAGAGGCTGGTGATAGCAAAGATCAGAATCCTCACTATAAAATTCTTGATACGAGTGTGATCATTGACGGCCGAATTGCCGATATTGTCAAAACAGGTTTCATTGAAGGAACCTTACTTATACCAAGTTTTGTTTTAGAAGAGCTTCGTCATATTGCCGATTCTTCAGATCTTTTGAAACGAAACCGGGGACGTAGGGGTCTGGATATTCTTAATCAGATTTCCAAGGAAACGGCTATCATGGTTCATATTCATGAACAAGACTTCGAAGATATCAATGAAGTTGATAGTAAACTGGTGCGGTTAGGTCAAGTTCTCAATTCACCGCTGTTAACCAATGATTATAATCTAAATAAAGTAGCAGAACTTCAAGGTGTGAAGGTTCTGAACATCAACGAATTAGCGAACTCCTTGAAACCGATTGTTTTGCCGGGAGAGGAAATGTTAGTCCAAGTGATGAAAGAGGGTAAAGAACCCGGTCAGGGCGTTGCTTATCTCGATGATGGGACCATGATTGTCGTGGATACAGGTCGCCGTTATATGGGGCAAAATGTCACCGTTTTAGTAACCAGCGTTTTGCAGACTGCAGCTGGGCGGATGATTTTTGCTAAACCTAAAAGCGCTTTAGAAAAAAAGCCGATGGGTCTTCGTTCGACGGATGAGGTGAATGCGATTGGCTGATTTGGGCATCGTCATTCCTGCGGCCGGTCAAGGCAAACGGATGGGGGCCGGGCACAATAAGCAATTTCTAAGGTTATTAGGACAACCTATTTTAGCCCATACGATTAGAGTATTTCAGATTTCCGGCTATGTCTCAGAAATTGTCATCGTAGGAGCTGAAACCGAACTTGCTCAAATAAGGGAGCTTGTCGATCAGCATGGATTTGATAAAGTTGTCAGCATTTGCAAAGGTGGAGAACAACGCCAAGATTCCGTTCGGTCAGGGGTACTTGCACTCAGTCCCACTATTCAACGGGTAGTGGTTCATGATGGGGCTAGGCCCCTTTTGACGTTACGGGATTTCCATCGCTTTCTTGAAGAGGCGGAAGGACTTACGGCAGCAATCATGGGGGTTGAGGTTAAGGACACTATTAAGCGGGTTGATGACGTTGGTCGGGTGACGGATACGTTACCTAGAGATCTGCTAAGAGCTGTCCAGACACCTCAGATCTTTGAGCGTAATAAATTAGAAGAAGCACATTTTCGGGCTGCTGCTGCTGGGTACTATGGTACGGACGATGCTTCTCTGTTAGAATGGATAGGGTGTTCTGTCCAGGTCATTGAGGGCTCTCAAGAGAATATCAAGGTTACAACACCAGAAGACCTGCTGTTAGCAGAACGAATACTTACGTTGCGCGAGGGACAACGTTCGACACGCGAAAGCTGATTGTATGAAGATGGCCTTTGAGATTGGGGTGTTGAAGATTAGAGTCGGAATAGGTTATGATGTACATGCCTTGGTTGAAGGAAGACAATTGATTTTGGGCGGGGTGGAAGTCCCCTATGAGCGTGGTTTACTTGGACACTCGGATGCTGATGTTTTAATTCACGCTCTTATGGATGCATTATTAGGGGCCTTGGCTCTTGGAGATATAGGGGCACATTTCCCTGATCGGGATCCCCGCTATTCTGGGATTTCAAGTCTGTTTTTGCTGGAGCGGGTTGTCGAACTGATTGAAAACCATGGATACTGCGTTGGAAATATAGATAGTATTATTGTGGCAGAGCGTCCGAAATTTGCTCCGTTCATCCCTCAAATGCGCATAAATCTGGCACGAGCTTTAAAAATTGAGGTTGAAAATGTCTCGGTGAAAGCGACAACCACAGAACGACTGGGGTTTGAAGGCCGGAGTGAAGGTATCGGAGCGCAGGTCATCGTCAATTTAGAAAAGGTTAATCCATAAGGAGCTTTTTAAGTAATCTTTTGTTATAATGAGCTAAAAAATAGAGAACGTATTAAGGTGGTTGACAATGAAAGAAGTCAGGACAAGATTTGCTCCAAGCCCGACGGGCTATATGCATATTGGAAACTTAAGAACTGCTATCTATGAATATCTGATTGCCAAGTCCCAGGGCGGGAAGTTTTTGTTAAGGATCGAAGATACCGATCAAGCTCGTTTTGTTGAAGGGGCCATTGAGGTAATCTTAAAAACGCTTAGCATTGTAGGTTTGAAGTATGATGAAGGCCCTGACATTGGCGGGCCTTTTGGACCGTACGTTCAAAGCCAACGGAAATCTATTTATAAAGACTATGCAGATAAGCTTGTTAAATTAGAGGGTGCCTATTACTGTTTTTGCTCTAAAGAACGTCTTGAAAGCTCAAAAAAAAATAACGATTCAACGTCGGATCCTTTTAAACATATGTGTCACTGCAAAAATCTGAGTGTGTCGGAAGTCTCTGAGAAACTTAAGAGTAATGAACCCTATGTTATACGTCAACGTATCCCCGAGGGAGGCACAACGTCATTCCACGATCTCGTCTACGGAACTGTTACAGTTGAAAATTCCGAACTCGATGAAGGAGTTCTCTTAAAATCGGACGGCTTGCCAACCTATAATTTTGCCAATGTGGTGGACGACCATTTGATGGAGATTACCCATGTTGTGAGAGGGTCGGAATACCTATCTTCAACACCAAAATACAATTTGCTCTATACGGCGTTTGGATGGGATATTCCTGAGTATATTCATTTGCCGCCGATCATGAAGACAGCAGAAAAGAAGTTGAGCAAGCGTGAAGGAGATGCCTCGTTTGAAGATTTTATTTCAAAGGGATATCTGCCTGAGGCTATTGTGAATTATATTGTGTTGCTGGGATGGAATCCTGGGAGCAATGAAGAATTCTTTTCTCTTCAGGAACTTGAGAAGAGTTTTAATACTGAAGGGCTAAGCAAATCTCCGGCAATCTTTGATCTTAATAAATTAAAGTGGATGAACGGTGAATACCTTCGCAGATTAAGCCTGGAGGACTTTAATGCTTTAGCTTTACCATATTACAAACAAGTTCTTGACAGTAAGATGGATTTTAAAAAAATTAGTGCTTTGCTGCAAAAGAGAACAGAAATTCTAAGTGAAATCCCTGAGAAGGTTGATTTTCTGAACAGTCTCCCCGACTATGATATTATGTTGTATGTTCATAAGAAGATGAAAACTGATGTTGCTAATTCTCTAAATAATTTAAGAGCAGCTAAAGAGGCAATGTCCACCATAGAAACTTGGGATTTGGCTAACATAGAGGAGAATCTTGCAAATTTAATCTCCAAATTAGAAGTTAAAAATGGACAAGTGCTCTGGCCCCTTAGAACGGCACTTTCTGGATTGGAATCCAGCCCCGGCGGTGCTCTCGAGTTAGCAGAATTATTGGGTAAAACGGAAACGTTAAGAAGAATAGAAGTTGGGATTAGCAAATTAACAAATACTGCAAGTTAATGGGGTTGTTATGAGGAGTGTCTGGTTATAGCGCTGGATAAGCTTTATTGACAGAGACGGGAGTCTGCCCTATAATAGGTTATTATTTAATAATCAAGGCGATGATGAGAGAGAGTACAAAAAGGAATTGCCACTAGCGAGGATGGGATAGTGTAAGCCATCGGCGAGGAATTTTTGGAAGTGCATCTCGGAGTTGAGCGGCAGAAATGAAAAGTATGCCCTTCCGTGTTAACTGCGTTAAAGTTGTTAAGTTGGAACGACCATGTTCGTTCAATCAGAGTGGAACCGCGGAACCTTTCGTCTCTGGACGAAGATTCCGCTTTTTTTGTACCCAATTTAAGGTTGTTCGAATAGGATTAATCAGGAAAGGGGTGTACGAGAATGATCTTTGGCCAAATCAGGCGCGATATTCGAGTGATTTTTGAACGAGATCCCGCTGCTAAAAGTATCGTAGAGGTGATCTTTTGTTATCCGGGTTTTCACGCGGTGCTATTTCATCGACTGGCCCATTGGTTGTATCAACACAATTTGGTACTCTTGCCGCGAATGATTTCCCAGTTTTCCAGATTTCTCACGGGGATTGAGATTCATCCGGGTGCCAAGATTGGGCAGGGCTTTTTTATAGACCACGGCAGTGGAGTGGTTATCGGAGAAACTGCAGAAGTCGGTGACAATGTTACCCTGTATCAAGGGGTCACGCTCGGCGGAACTGGAAAAGAAAAAGGCAAGCGGCACCCAACGATTGGCAATAATGTTGTTATTGGCACCGGCGCCAAGATTTTAGGTTCCTTTAAAGTTGGAGATAATGTTAAAATAGGCGCTGGTTCCGTCGTTAATAAATCCGTTCCCAGTGACACAACGGTTGTAGGTATACCGGGGAGGATTGTTCTTCATCACGGGGTTCCAATTAAAGACCCTGATTTGAGGCATGATGACCTGCCGGATCCAGTCAATGAAATGCTAAGGTGTTTAATGCAGCGGGTAGAGTATCTGGAACAACGCTTAAAAGAAGAGGAGAGTCGATACAATGTCTTTGAAATTATTCAACACAATGACCCGGCAAAAAGAGGAGTTCAGGCCTCGAGAGAACGGGAAGGTTGCAATGTACGTTTGCGGTCCGACGACCTATAACTTTTTTCATGCAGGGAATGCACGGATGTTTGTCGTCTTTGACATGATACGACGTTACTTTATGTATAAGGGGTATGATGTCCGCTACGTGCAGAATTTTACGGATGTGGATGACAAAATTATTCAACGAGGGAACATCGAGAAGATGGACCCTCTGGCTTTAGGCCAAAAATATATTGACGAATATTTTAAGGATGCTCAAGCCCTTAACATTCTTCCGGCCACGGTTCATCCCAAGGCCACCGAACATATTCCGGAAATGATAGAGATTATCCAAGGCTTGGTCGAAACGGGGCTTGCCTACCCGGTGGATGGGGATGTGTACTTTGCGGTAGATCGTTTTCCCAACTACGGGAAACTCTCCGGCAGGACATTAGAGGATATGAAGGCCGGAGCAAGGGTTGAAGTGGATGAACGCAAACATCATCCGATGGATTTTGCGCTTTGGAAAAAGGCCAAGCCTGGTGAACCGTCCTGGGAAAGTCCGTGGGGTAAGGGACGGCCGGGGTGGCATATTGAATGTACGGCAATGTCGTTGAAGTATTTAGGTGCAGGATTTGACATTCACGGCGGCGGAGGAGATTTGGTTTTCCCGCATCATGAAAATGAAATTGCTCAAACGGAAGGGTATCTAAAAGGTCAGACCTTCGCACGCTACTGGATGCACAATGCCTTTCTGACCATTAACCAGGAGAAAATGTCCAAGTCTTTGGGCAATTTCTTCACAACTCGGGAGCTGCTTGTGAAGAATCCTGGAGAAGTCATTCGGTTTTATCTGCTTGGTACCCATTACCGCAGCCCGCTGGATTTCAATGATGAGAATTTGGGAATGGCCCAAAAAGGGTTGGAACGGCTGCAAACAAGCGTTCGTTTAGCCCAGCAGGCTCTTGACCGAAAGGAGTCCGTCAAGGATGAACGGATTGGGGAAGGACTGTTTAAGGCTGCCCAGGAAGCCCGTGAATCCTTTGAGAGAGCGATGGATGATGATTTCAATTCTGCATTGGCCTATGCTGCTCTCTTTGAATTAGCAAAGACTATGAATGGGTATGTCCAGGAACATCCTGTTTCTTCTGAAGGACTGGCAAAAGCGCAAGGAACCTTGGTTGAGCTGGGAGAGGTGCTGGGATTTGATCTTCTGCATCCTTCCCAAGTACACGTAGAAAATGAAGAAATGCTCTCCAAGGTGATGGAGATCGTTCTTCAGATTCGCTCTAAATCTCGGCAGAAAAAAGACTGGGAGATGTCAGATTTTATACGAGATGCCTTCAAGTCCCAGGGAATTATTATTGAGGATACTCCGCAAGGTGCGAGGTGGCAAATTAAAAAGTTTTGAAAGGTGACCGTATGCGCAGTTGGCAAGAAATGAACCCCTTAACCCTAGCATATTTGGGGGATGCAGTTTATGAACTATGGGTTCGGACGCATTTGCTGGAGTTAGGACATGAAAAAGTTAAGGAACTTCACAAACAAGCGATTCGTTACGTTTGCGCTGGGACTCAAGCCCAGATCTTACATGCCTTGCTCCCGGATCTTGGCGATGTGGAACAGCAGGTGGTTTTACGTGGACGCAATGCTAAAGGCGGCTATCCGAAAAATGTTGATGTTGTGACATACCGTCATGCCACAGCGTTTGAAAGCTTAGTTGGGTATTGGCAATTGACCGGACAGGTAGAGCGTATGCACTGGGCATTTCGTCAAGTGGAAGGAATCTTAGAGGAAGGATTAAGAAAAGAAATAGGTATAGACGATGGAGAAGAAAGAGGGCTGTCGAAATGAAAGTGGATCTAATTCAATATACACCAGATCCTGAAAAGGTTGTGGCTTCCGCCGCGCGTTTGTGCTACTCGGCAGATCCTGTGCCGGAGCTTTTTGAACGCCTGGATGATGAGACAGTGGCTCGTTTTGTTCGTAAATTACGCGATATGGGCCATCTTTCTCCCTTTGAACATGTGAGCTTTCAGTTTTCTATCGATGGAGTCTCGCGGGCTTTGTCTCATCAACTAGTGCGTCATAGGATCGCCAGTTATTCTCAACGCTCTCAACGTTATGTAAAAGAGAATGGCTTTGAGTATGTTATTCCGCCGAGCATCCGACGGAATCCCGAGGCTATGGAACGCTTTGAGGGGGTTATGGCACGCCTTCAAGAGGAGTACCAAGCGCTTCAGAATATGGTCCCTGCTGAAGATGCCCGCTTTGTCCTGCCCAATGCCTGCACGACTTCGTTAATGGCTACCTTTAATGCACGTTCGTTATTGAACTTCTTTGAGCACCGCACCTGTATGAGAGCTCAGTGGGAAATTCGCAGCCTGGCGGAGAGTATGCTGGATTTAGTACGCAATGTGGCTCCAAATCTGTTTAGTGAAGCAGGACCGACTTGTGTGACTCTGGGAGTATGTCATCAAGGTACCTATAGTTGTGGAAGATTACAAACCCTTCAAGGAAAGAAGACGTGAATAATTTGAACGATGAAATCGTTTATGGTAAAAATCCGGTGTTTGAGCTTTTAAAAAGCGGGAAACCTGTCAACAAAGTTCTCTTGCTCTCGGAAGGTTCGAATGGGCGGAATCAAGAAATTCTCTCCCTCCTGCAGGAAAGGAACATCCCATATCAATTTGTAGATCGACAGGTCCTTGATCGTTTAACTCAACGTGAGCGGCATCAGGGTATGTTGGCGTATGTAGCTGCCAGGGAGTACGCTGAAGTTGAAGACATACTCGCCCTGGCGGAAAAACGGCAGGAAGATCCGTTTATCTTAATGTTGGATGAAATTGAAGATCCCCACAATCTGGGGGCATTGTTGCGGACCGTTGACGCGGTGGGTGCTCACGGAGTTATCATTCCCAAACGGCGCAGTGTTGCCTTGACAGGAACGGTTGCGAAAACATCAGCCGGAGCTGTCGAACATGTTTTAGTTGCGCGTGTAAGTAATTTGGTGCAAACACTTAAAGATTTAAAGAAGAAGGGGTGTTGGGTGTCTGGTGCTGAAGCCGGAGGAAGTGATGCTTTTAAAGCAGATCTCACAGGCTCACGAGTCATTGTCATCGGCAGCGAAGGCAAAGGCATCAGTCGTTTGCTGCGAGAGAATTGTGACGAGCTTATCAGCCTGCCGATGAAGGGGAGAGTAACGTCGCTTAATGCGAGCGTTGCCGGATCCGTTATGCTTTATGAAACTCTCAGGCAGAGGCTCCGCTCCCGCTAAATCTAGAGCGGAACATAGCAAGATACGAGGCTCAAAGCACGATCAGACATAGAAAATCGAAGGGCGTAATAATGCTTGTCTAAAAGTCTCGCTTTCAGACAACTTCGAGCCTTGTTCCCAGATCTTTGACCTTGAACTTTACGAATAGCGACAGAACAACCAAAACTTCGCCTTGACGCTGTTCTTCAGCGTCGAGTATAATGAGAATGTTCCCGTGGACAAGGGCTAGGCGAGATTGCGTCTTCTTCATGACGACATTGTAGGGGGGATCAACTTGACTTTTCAAGCCCAACCAGAACCAGAGTGCGAAATCATCGACATTATCGTAGATGAAGAGATGGTTGAGCTTGCCAAGGAAGGCGACGCGGCAGCACTAGAGTATCTAATCAACAAATATAAAAACTTCGTTAGGGCAAAAGCTCGTTCCTATTTTCTCATAGGGGCGGATCGCGAAGATATTATTCAAGAAGGAATGATTGGACTCTATAAAGCCATTAGAGACTTCCGCGGCGACAAACTCTCTTCATTCAGGGCATTTGCGGAATTATGCATAACCCGCCAAATTATTACAGCTATTAAAACAGCGACAAGGCAGAAACACATTCCCCTAAACTCGTATGTATCTCTTAATAAGCCTATCTATGACGAAGATTCTGATCGAACCCTGCTTGATGTCATCTCGGGAACTCGCATCACGGACCCGGAAGAACTGATTATTAGCCGAGAAGAGTTTGATGACATTGAAGAAAAGATGGGTGAAATTCTCAGTTCCTTAGAATGGAAGGTACTGATGTCTTATCTGGAAGGGAAATCGTATCAGGAAATTGCTGTTGACCTGAAGAGACATGTGAAATCGATCGACAACGCGTTGCAGAGAGTGAAGAGGAAACTTGAACGCTACCTTGAACGTCGGGATGGATAATTTTACATACACTTCTAAAGAAAAAAAGCTTGCATTTGGGGAGAAAAGATGCTAAATTATATGAGTGCCTAACAGCGGAGCGTTGCTGCGGTACAAACAAAATGCCAACGTAGCTCAATTGGTAGAGCAGCTGATTTGTAATCAGCAGGTTGCGGGTTCGAGTCCCTTCGTTGGCTCCATTTATTTTGAAGTATGTTTATAAAGACAGCTAGGCTGTCTTTTTTGTTACCAGGTATTTTCTTGACAGGGTAATCATCTTGTGATAAAGTACTTGAGTAATGGAATAAATGCAGCGTCCTACCGTTGTCTGGGAGGTGTTCGTGAATGCGTGTTGGCATTATTTTAGCGTGTACGGATTGCAAGCACCGTAACTATGCTACGATGAAGAATAAGAAAAATAACCCTGATCGTTTAGAAGCCCAAAAGTACTGCAAGGTCTGCAAAAGCCATACTCTCCATAAGGAAACCAAGTAATTTTTTTTTTGCACCTGTCGGAAAGTACAACTTTTAGTTAAATACTTTCTGCATAAGTGTAGCTAAGGCAACCGCCTGCGCCTGATGGCTAACAAGTGTGAAGACAGTGCCTTTGGACGCTGGCCGAGTTTTCTTTATAACTGTTTAGATTGTACGCCAGGAAGCGTTGTCACAGTGTCGAGGACACCGATGTCGTGTAAGGATGTGAAGTGATGGGCGCGTTGAAGAAACCAGCTAATACTCAGCGACAGACGGAAAAGACTGCAGAGTATTTCCGTGGGGTTGTGAGTGAATTAAAGAAAGTTCACTGGCCAAGCCGTAGACAATTGCTCGCCTACACAGGAGTTGTGTTTTTTGCGGTGGGGATTGTGTCCATTCTCATGTGGGTTGTGGACGGCGGTTTAAGTATGGCCTTAACCAAGCTAGTGCCCTAAACTGCGAGTTTCTGCGGCAGTGTCTGAGGAGGTCCCTGAGAAATGGCAAAAGACTGGTTTGTTATTCACACGTACTCGGGTTATGAAAACAAAGTTAAGATGAATCTCGAAAAACGAGTCGAATCCATGAATATGGAGGAGAAGATCTTTCGCGTTCTTGTTCCAATGGAAGACGAAGTTGAGTTTAAGAACGGGAAGGAAAAGGTAACCAAGCGCAAGGTTTATCCTGGCTATGTGCTTGTCGAGATGGAAATGACCGACGATTCTTGGTATGTTGTCCGCAACACACCGGGAGTGACTGGTTTCGTAGGCACGGGAACAAAGCCGATTCCACTTCTTGAACAAGAGGTTATCCGGATTCTCCAACAGATGGGCATGGATGAGCTTCATGCTCGCATTGATTTCGAGGTTAATCAAACTGTCCAGGTTATTGCTGGGCCGTTCAAGGATTTTGTGGGAGTAGTTCGAGAAATTCTCCCGGATAAAGGTAAAATGCGTGTGGAAGTATCGATGTTTGGAAGAGAAACACCTGTGGAGTTGGATTTCGCACAGGTACAAAAACTCGACTAAAATAGGGATTACTCTATCAAGGAGGTGTAATAACAATGGCAAAGAAAGTAATTGGTTTGGTTAAATTAGCGATAACAGCAGGTAAGGCTACACCGGCACCTCCGGTTGGTCCGGCTCTTGGTCAACACGGGGTTAATATCATGGCCTTCTGCAAGGAATACAATGAGCGTACTAAGGATCAAGCAGGGCTTATTATTCCGGTGGAAATTACCGTCTATGAAGATCGCTCTTTTACCTTTATTACCAAAACCCCACCGGCTTCTGTGTTGCTTAAAAAGGTAGCCAACATTAATTCAGGTTCTTCTGAACCGAATCGCAAAAAAGTTGCCACGATCTCAAAAGCTAAAGTGCGCGAGATTGCGGACATTAAGATGAAAGATCTTAATGCAGCAAGTGTGGAAGCGGCAATGCGGATGGTAGAAGGTACAGCAAGAAGCATGGGCATCATCGTTGAAGAAGTCTAAAATGTATTGTGGGAGGGTTAAACCCGCATTACCACAAGGAGGTTAAGTGAATGGCTAAAGTAGGAAAAAAATATCAAGAGGCCGTAAAGACCTTTGATCGCACTGGATATTACGAACCCCTTGAAGCACTTGCAATTGTAAAGGCTAATGCGAAAGCAAAATTTGATGAAACCATTGAGGTTGCTTTTAAATTAGGCATTGACACCCGTCATGCTGACCAACAAATTCGTGGTGCTCTTGTGCTCCCGAATGGAACGGGTAAAACTCGTTCAGTTTTGGTTTTTGCAAAAGGGGACAAGGCGAAAGAGGCAGAATTAGCAGGTGCTGATTTTGTGGGCGCCGAAGATATGATTGCGAAGATTGAACAAGGGTGGTTCGGGTTTGATGTGGTAGTAGCTACGCCGGATATGATGGGAATGGTCGGAAAGCTCGGCCGGGTTCTCGGACCTAAAGGCTTAATGCCAAACCCGAAAACTGGTACAGTAACACCAGATGTAACTCGTGCGATTAAGGAAATCAAAGCTGGTAAGATTGAGTATCGTGCCGAAAAAGCTGGGATCATCCATGCTCCGATAGGCAAAGCTTCTTTCAGCCCAGAGCAATTGTTAGAGAACTATCGTACTTTAGGGGAGACCATTGTAAAATCAAAGCCAGCGGCAGCCAAAGGTCAATATATTCGTAGTGTAACGGTAACGTCGACCATGGGCCCTGGTGTAAGTATCAATCCCGTAAAGGCGCTCTAATCAGAGTTCTCTTGACAGTATTCTACAAAGAGGGTACACTTATCAGGAATTGAATATCCGCTGTAGAAAGCAGGTGCCGCATGGCTTAATTTCCTGCCGAGGTCGGAGAACGTGCCTATAGATATACTTGGCATTCTTAACCTCTGCAGCAGCGGAGGTTTTTTACTGAGTTACCCTAAGGAAGGAGGTACACAAAATGCCTAATATCGAAGAAAAAAGTCTGGTTGTCTCGGAGATTAAAGAGAAGTTTCAACAATCCTCTGGGGTTGTTTTAGCGGATTATCGCGGTTTAACCGTGGCTCAAGTGACGCAATTGCGGACACAGCTTCGCCAAGCCGGCGTGGAGTATCGAGTTTTGAAAAACACGCTTGTGCGTCGGGCGGCTCAGGAAGTAGGAGTTGAAGGACTCGAAACTTACTTGGAAGGACCAACAGCCCTTGCTTTTAGCAAAGATCCTGTTGCCCCTGCTAAAATCCTCTTAGACTTTGTCAAAGTCAATAAACTTAAGACATTCAAAGTCAAGGCTGGAGTTTTAGAAGGCAAAGTTATTGGACCTGATGGGGTTAAAGATCTGGCAGATCTCCCGTCGCGAGAAGTGTTGCTGGCCATGGTTCTGCGGGGTATGCAAGCACCTTTGGCAGGTATGGTCAATGTTCTTCAAGGACCGATTCGCAAAATGGGTTATGCTCTCGAAGAAGTGCGTAAACTCAAGGAAGCTCAATAGGTTTAATAATTTACAGGAAATAAAATGTTGAATAGTTTAAGGAGGAAATAATAATGTCTAAAGTTAATGAAATTCTCGAAGCAGTTAAAGGGTTAACTGTCCTCGAACTCTCCGAACTCGTTAAAGCCTTTGAAACCGAATTTGGTGTCAGTGCTGCAGCTCCTGTTGCTGTTGCAGCTGTCGGAGGTGCTGCAGCACCTGCTGCTGAAGAAGCAGAAGAGAAAACTGAATTTGATGTCATCCTGACCAATTGTGGTGCTTCTAAAATTAATGTTATCAAAGTTGTTCGTGAAGTTACCGGCTTAGGTCTGAAAGAAGCCAAAGATCTCGTTGACAATGCTCCAAAGCCAGTTAAAGAGAAAATTACCAAAGATGAAGCTGAAGCTTTGAAAACTAAATTAACAGAAGCCGGCGCAACTGTCGAAGTTAAATAAGTTTAGAGAAATAAAGAAGGTGCTCTCTAAGATGAGGGCGCCTTCTTTGTTACCAGTCGCTAAAAGTTCATTAAAAAGGCATTTCCTTGAGTCCATAATTTAAGGTCGGATTTCCTTGATATTAGTTCCAAATCCAGAGAATCTTCTTGACATAGAATAGTGGATTTGGTATACTTTATGAATGTTACTATACATACGATTGGGATTTTTACTTAATTCGTCCATGCTATGGTAATAACTAACAGGCATTGGATAATAAGGAGATAGTAGTTTGAAATTGTCGCAATGATGCGGAATACCATAGACAGTTTAAGCGAGGTTTTATTAAGAGGCCTTGCTTTTGGCTGTCTATGTCAATATATTATACCTCAATGAGAGAAAACCGCACTGAGGGGTGAAGCGTTAATGTTCTATCCTGTTAAGGTAGGGATACGAGAGCGTTGGAGTTATTCCAGAATTCGGGAAGTCCTCGACATGCCAAATTTAATTGAAATCCAGCAGAACTCCTATCGTTGGTTTCTTGATGAAGGGTTGCGCGATATGTTTCGCGATATATCCCCAATTCAAGACTTCACGGGCAATCTCGTTTTGGAATTTATCGACTACAGCTTAGGAGAGGCTAAATATCAAGTAGAGGAGTGTAAGGAACGGGATGTTACTTTTGCTGCGCCTCTGCGTGTAAAAGTACGCCTCATTAACAAGGAAACCGGAGAGGTTAAGGAACAGGAAGTTTTCATGGGAGACTTTCCCTTGATGACTGACAAGGGTACATTTATCATCAATGGAGCCGAACGTGTTATTGTCAGTCAGCTTGTCCGTTCGCCTGGGGTTTACTATGCGGAGCAAATTGATCCAAGTGGTAAGAAACTTTACGGCGCTACTGTGATACCAAACCGTGGAGCGTGGTTGGAATTCGAATCGGATATTAACGATAATATCTTTGTTAGGGTTGACCGAACACGAAAACTCCCGGGCACGGTGCTCATTCGAGCTTTAGGCTACTCCAGCAATGGTCAAATCCTTGAGTTGTTTAATGACAATGAATATATCCGCGCTACCTTGGAAAGAGACAACTCAGAATCCACGGAAGAAGCCTTAGTGGAAATTTATAAACGTTTAAGACCTGGAGAACCTCCTACGGTCGACAGTGCGCGCTCGTTATTAGAAGCCCTCTTTTTTGATGCTAAACGTTACGATCTGGCGAAGGTCGGTCGTTATAAACTCAATAAGAAATTGGGCTTGGACATTCCGATGGAAGTCCGGCACCTGACGCGTGGAGATATTGTCGCCAGTATTCAGCGTATGTTGGCCCTTATGGAAGGGGAAGGTCATAAAGATGACATCGACCATTTAGGAAATCGCCGTTTGCGTTCTGTGGGAGAATTGCTCCAGAATCAGTTTCGCATTGGTTTATCGCGAATGGAGCGTGTAGTACGTGAGCGGATGACGATTCAGGACGTTGAGGTCATTACTCCACAAGTTTTGATTAATATTCGCCCTGTTGTGGCCGCCATTAAAGAATTCTTCGGCAGCAGCCAGTTGTCTCAGTTTATGGATCAGACCAATCCTTTGGCGGAACTGACCCATAAGCGGCGTTTAAGTGCCTTGGGACCAGGTGGTTTAAGCCGTGAGCGGGCAGGTTTCGAAGTTCGTGACGTACACTACTCCCACTATGGACGGATGTGTCCGGTAGAAACGCCTGAAGGACCGAACATTGGTTTAATTGGCTCCTTGAGTACGTATGGCCGAATTAATCCTTATGGGTTTATCGAAGCACCATACCGCAAGGCGGATAAAGAAAACGGTCGGGTAACTGATGAGATCCACTATTTGACAGCGGATGAGGAAGAAAAATACATTGTTGCTCAAGCAAATGCTCCGCTTGATGAAAATGGCAAGTTCCTCTTAGAGAAGATTGATGGACGACACGGTCCGGATTTTGTTCACGTCTCTCCGAGTCAAGTGGATTATATGGACGTTTCTCCTAAGCAAATGGTCTCTATAGCAACTGCCCTCATTCCATTTCTGGAGCACGATGATGCCAACCGGGCCTTGATGGGTTCGAACATGCAACGTCAAGCCGTTCCTCTCCTGCGCACGGATTCACCGTATGTAGGAACTGGAATGGAATATAAGACGGCTAAAGATTCTGGAGTATGTGCTGTTACTAAACAAGCCGGGGTTGTAGAACGGGCGACTGCAGATGATATTGTAGTTCTGCATGGCGATGGTACTACGGAACGGCATAAACTTCTGAAGTACTCGCGCTCTAACCAAGGAACTTGTATCAACCAACGCCCTATCGTTAAAAAAGGCGATAAAGTCGAAGCGAGCCAGATTATTGCGGATGGCCCATCGACCGATCACGGCGAGCTTGCTTTGGGCCGAAACGTTCTGGTGGCTTTTATGACCTGGGAAGGTTATAACTACGAAGATGCTATCCTGATTAATGAAAAGCTTGTTCGGGAAGATTATTATACATCGATTCATATTGAAGAATATGAGTCAGATGCGCGCGATACGAAACTTGGGCCGGAAGAAATCACCAGAGATATTCCGAATGTCGGGGAAGATGTCTTAAAGGATCTCGACGAACGCGGAATTATCCGTATCGGTGCTGAAGTTCGTCCTGGGGATATTTTAGTCGGTAAGGTTACCCCGAAGGGAGAAACAGAACTAACGGCTGAAGAACGTTTATTGCGGGCAATTTTCGGAGAAAAAGCACGTGAGGTTCGGGATACTTCCTTGCGGGTTCCGCATGGAGAAGCCGGAAAAATTGTTGATGTAAAGGTTTTTACACGCGAAAATGGGGACGAACTCTCTCCGGGTGTTAATCAGCTTGTCCGTGTGTATATCGCTCAAAAACGTAAGATTTCAGTCGGTGACAAGGTCGCTGGCCGCCACGGAAACAAAGGGGTTATCTCGCGGATTATGCGCCAAGAGGATATGCCGTTCATGCCGGATGGCACCCCTATTGAAGTCGTATTAAACCCGCTGGGTGTTCCTTCTCGGATGAACATTGGTCAGGTTCTTGAAACTCACTTGGGTTGGGCAGCTAAAGCTTTGGGTATTCGAATTGCTACACCAGTTTTTGACGGTGCTCGGGAAGAGGATATTTTTGAAACTCTAGAGAAGGCAGGTCTCCCGAGAGATGGCAAAACGATGTTATATGATGGGCGGACAGGAGATCCCTTTGACAGTAAGATTACTGTGGGCTACATGTATGTGCTGAAATTGCACCATTTAGTAGACGATAAAATCCATGCCCGTTCGACTGGTCCTTATTCTCTGGTAACTCAACAGCCTTTGGGAGGTAAAGCCCAGTTTGGAGGCCAGCGCTTCGGAGAAATGGAAGTTTGGGCTCTGGAAGCATACGGAGCATCCTATACTCTCCAAGAAATTCTTACCGTTAAATCAGACGATGTTGTCGGACGTGTAAAAACTTACGAAGCCATTGTAAAAGGAGAGAATATTCCCGAACCGGGAATTCCAGAATCCTTTAAAGTATTGATTAAAGAAATGCAGAGTTTGGGACTGGATGTAAGAGTACTCTCCTCTGATGATCAGGAAATTGAGATACATGATACCGATGAGGATATCGCAGAAACCGCCAAGGAGCTCGGCATTGATCTTCATGAGGAACTTCCTCCACCGGGGCCTCGTCTCGTTGCCGTAGAAGATGAGGATGAAGTCGTAGAAGAAGAGGATCCCCTCGATGATTTGAGTGAGGAAGACCTCGAAGATGATGATATAGATCTTGGCGATCTCAAATAGTCCCCCGGACGAAAGGAGCGATAAGATTGCTAGACGTCAATAACTTCGACCGTATGCGTATCGGCCTAGCTTCCCCGGACATGATCCGTGATTGGTCGTTTGGAGAAGTGAAGAAGCCTGAAACCATTAACTATCGGACCTTAAAGCCGGAACGGGAAGGTTTGTTTTGCGAAAAGATCTTTGGTCCGACAAGGGACTGGGAGTGCCACTGCGGAAAATATAAACGGGTACGTTATAAGGGAATTGTTTGTGATCGTTGCGGAGTTGAAGTAACTCGCTCGAAGGTACGTCGTGAGCGGATGGGGCATATCGTTCTTGCCGCTCCCGTTTCCCATATTTGGTACTTCAAAGGGATACCCAGCCGCATGGGACTGCTTTTAGACATGTCACCACGTGCTCTGGAAAAGGTATTGTATTTCGTTTCGTACATCGTGACGGATTCAGGGGATACTTCCCTGATGAAAAAGCAACTTTTGACTGAGACAGAGTATCGTGAATATCGTGAGAAGTATGGGGATCGTTTCCAAGCAAGCATGGGCGCTGAAGCGGTTAAACTCTTGCTGGCTGAAATGGACCTGGATAAGCTCAACGATGAACTGCGTGGCGAGCTCAAAGAAGTTTCCGGTCAACGTAAAATTCGGGCTATTCGGCGCCTGGAAGTGGTCGAAGCCTTTAAATCCTCCGGGAATCGCCCGGAATGGATGATTATGGATGTTGTACCGGTTATTCCGCCTGAACTGCGTCCTATGGTCCAGTTAGATGGTGGACGGTTTGCTACTTCTGACCTGAATGATCTCTATCGACGCGTCATTAACCGTAACAACCGCTTAAAGCGTTTATTAGACTTAGGTGCCCCAGATATCATTGTTCGAAACGAAAAAAGAATGCTCCAGGAAGCGGTTGATGCCTTGATCGACAATGGCCGTCGGGGGCGTCCGGTGACAGGACCGGGAAATCGTCCTTTAAAATCTTTAAGCGATATGCTTAAAGGTAAGCAAGGCCGCTTCCGTCAAAACCTCCTAGGAAAACGCGTGGACTACTCGGGCCGTTCGGTTATTGTGGTTGGACCAAACCTTAAACTTCATCAATGCGGCCTTCCGAAAGAAATGGCCTTAGAACTCTTTAAACCTTTTGTTATGAAGAAACTAGTGAATGAAGGCCATGCCCACAATATTAAAAGTGCTAAACGGATGGTTGAGCGGGTTCGCCCCGAGGTCTGGGACGTTCTGGAGGATGTCATTACGGATCACCCAGTTCTTTTGAATCGTGCCCCAACCCTTCACCGTTTGGGCATTCAGGCCTTTGAACCTATTTTAGTAGAAGGCCGTGCCCTGCAAATCCACCCACTCGTTTGCACAGCCTATAACGCCGATTTTGACGGAGACCAAATGGCCGTACACGTTCCATTATCGGCTGAGGCTCAATCGGAAGCCCGGCTGCTTATGCTGGCATCACATAACATCCTGAATCCAAAAGACGGGCGCCCTGTTCAGACTCCGACTCAAGACATGGTTCTTGGATCCTATTACTTGACTATGGAACGTCCGGGTGCCTTAGGTGAGGGTAAGATTTTTAAAGATTTTGATGAAGCTGTATTGGCCTATGATTCAAAAGAAGTCCATTTACAGGCGAAGATTCAAGTTCGGCGAGATGAAGGACTCTTAGAGACTACCGTTGGCCGCCTAATCTTTAATTCCGTGATTCCTAAGGAGATCGGCTACTTTAATGAAGTTGTCGGTAAAAAGGGTCTTGGAGAAATTGTAGCTAAAACTTACCGTTTGGCAGGTTATGAAGCAACCGCAGCCCTGTTGGATGGCCTAAAGAGCCAAGGCTTTAAATTCTCGACTCGTGCAGGGATGACCGTTGGTCTGACGGATATTACGGTTCCTGAAGCCAAGACTGAAATCCTTTCAAATGCCGATGCTGCCGTTGCTAAAACAGAACAACAATACCGTCGTGGTTTGATAACGGATGATGAGCGCTATAACTTAGTCATTGATACTTGGGCCAAAGCGACTAAAACAGTGACGGATGCCTTGATGGAAAGCTTGAATCAGTTCAACCCGGTCTATATGATGGCGACTTCAGGAGCTCGGGGTAACATTCAACAGCTTCGACAATTAGCTGGGATGCGGGGACTTATGGCCGATCCGTCTGGACGAACGATTGAATTGCCGATTAAGGCGAATTTCCGTGAAGGACTTACAGTTTTGGAATACTTCATTTCTTCTCATGGTGCTCGGAAAGGTCTTGCCGACACAGCATTGCGGACAGCAGACTCGGGGTACTTAACCCGACGTTTGGTTGATGTCTCTCAGGACGTCATTGTGCGTGAAGAAGACTGCGGAACAACGACAGGTATTATTGTGGAAGACATTAAGGATGGTCCGGAAATTATTGAGCCATTAGAAGAACGTCTGGTAGGCCGTTTCTTGCTCGAGGAGTTGCATCACCCAGTGACTGGAAAACTCCTTGCTACCCCGGACCGCGAAATGACTGAAGAACAAGCAAAAGAAATTGCCAAAGAGTTTGATTCTGTCGTCATTCGCTCCGTCTTGGCTTGTACCTCACGCTATGGCGTCTGCAAGAAATGTTATGGGCGAAACTTGGCTACTGGTCGTCCTGTGGAAATGGGCGAAGCAGTGGGAATCATTGCCGCCCAGTCCATCGGTGAGCCTGGAACCCAGCTTACCATGCGGACATTCCATACCGGTGGTGTGGCAGGAGACGATATTACCCAAGGTCTTCCGCGGGTAGAGGAACTTTTTGAAGCTCGCAAGCCGAAAGGGCAGGCGATCATTTCAGAAATCAAAGGGAAGGCCTCGATTAGTGAAGTTAAGGGGCGTCGGGAAGTAGAAATCACGACAGAATCCGATGAGCATGTTACGTATTCCGTTCCTTACGGCTCCCGCCTCAGTGTTAAAGACGGGCAGTTCGTTGAAGCGGGAGATGAGCTGACCGAAGGAAGCATTAACCCTCACGATATGTTGAAAGTTAAAGGCCAACGTGGAGTTCAGGTCTATCTGCTGGGTGAGGTTCAGCGTGTTTATCGTCTCCAAGGGGTTGATATTAATGATAAACACATTGAAGTTATGGTCCGCCAAATGCTGCGCAAAGTTAAAATTGACGATGCCGGTGACACCAGCCTGCTTCCGGGCGGTCTCATAGATATTTTCGATTTTCAGGATGAGAACGCTAAGGCCATTGTCAACGGCGGAGAACCTGCCGTAGCCCATGCCGTGCTTCTAGGAATTACCAAGGCATCTTTGGCTACAGACTCCTTCTTGTCTGCCGCATCCTTCCAAGAGACGACTCGTGTGCTCACGGAAGCAGCGATCAAAGGAAAAGTGGATCCCTTGCTGGGTCTCAAGGAAAATGTCATCATCGGAAAGTTAATTCCGGCGGGGACAGGCATGGCTCGATATCGCAATATCAAAACCTTAGAAACAAATCCAGTTTGAAATTATTGACACGTTTGAATGCAAATGCTAAACTACTATAGTGCGACTAAGGGGGAAAGCATCTTGTTGCTTGATGAAACCTTTAAACTTGCTAAAAATAAAACTGTTGGGTTAAAGCAAACCCAACGCGCCCTGGAAAAAGGGATTGTTCAGCGCGTATATCTGGCTAACGATGCTGAAATGCATGTGCTGCGCCCAATTCTGGAGTTGTGCCGAAATCATAATGTTGAACGCATAGAAGTTTCGAGCATGAAAGAACTTGGTAAAGCCTTCGGAATCGAAGTCGGAACAGCCGTGGCTGCTATCTTGAAAGACTAATCTTATTCGACTGCTGGTTTTGGAATTGCTTGCTACATGCTGAGGCAAGCAATTCCTTGTATATTGATTTGATCAGAAAGGAGGTGGAGACATGCCGACAATTAACCAACTCATTCGTAAAGGTCGTACCTCAATCGAGAAAAAATCGACAGCTCCAGCGTTACAGTGGGGCTATAACTCTCTAAACCGTAAGCAATTCCCGTCCGGAGGCTCCTCGCAAAAGAGGGGGGTGTGCACGAGGGTTTATACGACAACTCCTAAAAAGCCT
This sequence comes from Desulfosporosinus paludis, assembly GCF_045689965.1. Classification (NCBI taxonomy): domain Bacteria; kingdom Bacillati; phylum Bacillota; class Clostridia; order Eubacteriales; family Desulfitobacteriaceae; genus Desulfosporosinus; species Desulfosporosinus paludis. The sequence continues at coordinate 2,401,416 of NZ_CP144211.1, read as the reverse complement.
AACTCTGCACTTCGGAAAGTTGCTCGTGTTCGTTTGACGAATCAGCTGGAAGTCACAGCCTATATACCGGGTATCGGACACAATCTTCAAGAGCACTCCGTGGTTCTTCTCCGTGGAGGTCGTGTTAAGGATTTGCCAGGTGTACGGTATCACGTGATTCGCGGTGCCTTGGACACCACAGCAGTGCAAAAACGCGCTCAAGGTCGCTCGAAATACGGAGCAAAACGCCCGAAAAAAGCCTAATGATTGTTTAGGCAAGATGAGTACGCAATAAAGGAGGGAAACTAATGCCACGTAAGGGATATGTTGCGAAACGCGAAGTCCTGCCCGATCCGATCTACAAGAATCAGACGGTAACAAAGTTTATCAATCAGATTATGTTAGATGGTAAGAAGGGGACGGCAGAGGCTATTTGCTATAGTGCCTTTTCAATGATTCAGGAGAAAGTGGGCAAGGATCCGCTGGAAGTTTTTAATAACGCTTTGAAAAATGTAATGCCCGTTTTGGAAGTTAAGGCCCGTCGTGTCGGTGGTGCCAACTATCAAGTTCCTATCGAAGTTCGCGCAGAACGTCGCTCGACTCTTGCTCTACGCTGGCTTGTTGCTCAGGCGCGCAAGCGCGGCGAAAAAACCATGCAAGAGAAGATCGCCGCAGAGTTGCTCGATGCTGCTAACAATACAGGCGGTTCTGTCAAAAAGAAGGAAGATATGCATAAAATGGCTGAAGCAAATAAAGCTTTTGCGCATTACAAATGGTAGTTTGAGGCACACTGATTTTGACAGAAAGGGGGAATCGCAGTGGCAAGACAAGTCTCACTTGATAATACGCGTAATATCGGGATTATGGCGCATATTGACGCCGGAAAGACGACCGTGACGGAACGTATTTTGTTCTACACCGGACGCGTGCATAAAATCGGCGAAGTTCATGATGGTGCGGCAACGATGGACTGGATGGTTCAGGAACAAGAACGCGGCATCACGATTACTTCGGCGGCAACCACCTGCCAGTGGAGAAATAATCGTATTAACATTATTGATACACCAGGGCACGTGGACTTTACAGTAGAAGTTGAACGCTCTTTAAGGGTACTTGATGGTGCTGTAGCAGTGTTCTGTTCAGTCGGTGGAGTTGAGCCCCAGTCCGAAACGGTATGGCGTCAAGCGGATAAATACAAGGTTCCGCGTATTGCTTATATTAATAAAATGGACCGGTTGGGAGCCGATTTTTTCCGTGGTGTTTCCATGATCGCTGACAGATTGGGTGCCAATCCTGTACCTATTCAATTGCCCATTGGCGTTGAAGACAACTTTAAAGGGATTGTGGATTTGGTGACAATGACGTCCGTCATTTACACGGATGACTTAGGTACGACCGCAGAGCATAATGCGATCCCTGAAGATTTACAGGATTTAGCCAATGAGTATCGAGAGAAGCTCGTCGAAGCGGTTGCCGAGACGGATGAAGAACTCATGATGAAGTATCTCGAAGGTGTCGAGCTAACGGAAGAAGAAATCCGTACCGGAATACGGCACGGAGTTGTAGGAAACAAGTTTATTCCCGTTTTGTGCGGATCAGCCTTTAAAAACAAAGGCGTCCAACCTCTGCTGGATGCGGTTGTAGACTACATGCCGTCTCCGTTGGATGTTCCTGCAATCAACGGGGTGCATCCGGACACCGGAGCTGAAGATCACAGATCCGCTTCGGACGAGGAAGCATTTTCTGCGTTGGCCTTTAAAATCATGGCTGACCCCTTTGTTGGGAAATTGGCATTTTTCCGGGTTTACTCCGGGGTATTAAGTGCTGGTTCTTATGTTTACAATTCAACAAAGGGTAAAAGAGAGCGGATTGGACGTATTCTCCAAATGCACGCGAACCACCGGGAAGACATCCCAGAGGTTCGTTCAGGGGATATTGCGGCTGCAGTTGGTCTAAAAGACACGACCACTGGAGATACTCTCTGTGATGAGAAAGTGCCGATTATTCTGGAGAAGATGGTCTTTCCTGAACCGGTTATTGACGTGGCTATTGAGCCGAAAACAAAAGCCGACCAGGAAAAAATGGGCGGCGCCCTATCGCGTTTAGCTGAAGAAGATCCTACGTTCCGAATGCGTACGGATATTGAAACGGGGCAAACCATTATCGCAGGGATGGGCGAACTCCATCTTGAGATTATCGTTGACCGTTTACAGCGGGAATTTAAAGTTCAATGTGATGTTGGTCGTCCTCAGGTTGCCTATAAAGAAACCATTCGCAAAACTGTTAAAGCCGAAGGGAAATTCGTACGGCAATCTGGTGGCCGCGGACAATATGGACATTGCTGGGTTGAGCTCGAGCCCCTGGAAGCAGGCACCGGTTTCGAATTCGTTAACAAAGTGGTCGGTGGGGTTATTCCTCGGGAATATATCAATCCGATCGGTGTTGGAATCGAAGAAGCGATGCAAAACGGGATTCTCGCAGGTTATCCGGTTATGGACGTTCGTGCTACAGTTTATGACGGATCCTACCACGATGTCGACTCTTCAGAAATGGCATTTAAGATTGCCGGATCGATGGCCTTCAAAAGTGGCGCTTTAAAAGCAGATCCTGCGATCATCGAACCAGTTATGAAAGTCGAAGTGACTGTCCCTGAGGAATACATGGGGGATGTCATCGGAGATATTAGCTCGCGACGTGGACGCATTGAAGGTATGGAGGCCCGGGGCAATACTCAGGTTGTGCGCGGTTTTGTCCCGCTTTCCGAAATGTTTGGCTACTCGACAGATTTGCGTTCAGCCACCCAAGGTCGCGGAGTGTACGTGATGCAGTTTGACCATTACGAAGAAGTTCCTAAGACGATCGCTGATGGAATTATTGCTAAACGTCAAGGCTCGTAAGCGAGGTTCGAAGTCCGAGGTTCAGGTTTTAAGGATTTTAGAGGGCGTGAACCTCGGTACCTCACTGAATCATAGATCATGAATATTTTAAAGGAGTGAAAAACATGGGAAAAGCGAAATACGAACGTACTAAACCACATGTTAACGTTGGAACCATCGGACACGTAGACCATGGTAAAACTACCACTACGGCAGCTATCACAGTTGTTTTATCCAAAGTTGGCGGCGCTGTTGCTACAGCCTTCGACCAAATCGACAAGGCTCCTGAAGAGCGTGAACGTGGTATTACCATTTCCACCGCTCACGTAGAGTATGAGACGGAAACACGTCACTATGCTCACGTAGACTGCCCAGGGCACGCTGACTATGTAAAAAACATGATTACCGGTGCTGCTCAGATGGACGGCGCAATCTTGGTTGTTTCTGCTGCTGATGGCCCGATGCCCCAAACACGTGAACACATCCTCTTGGCTCGCCAAGTTGGTGTGCCTAGTATCGTAGTATGGCTCAATAAAGCCGACATGGTTGATGATGCAGAACTTTTGGAACTGGTTGAAATGGAAATTCGTGAGCTCTTAAGTTCCTACGAATTTGATGGTGACAATATCCCCATCGTTCCTGGTTCAGGTCTCAAAGCCCTTCAATGCGGCTGCGGAAAACGCGAATGCGAGTGGTGCGGCAAGATCTGGAATCTTATGGATGCCGTTGACTCCTACATTCCTACTCCAGAACGTGACACAGACAAACCTTTCTTAATGCCCGTTGAGGATGTTTTCACGATCACTGGTCGTGGTACTGTGGCAACAGGTCGTGTTGAGCGTGGACAGGTTAAAGTCGGAGACGAAGTTGAAATCGTTGGCTTAAGTACCGCTTCCCGCAAAAGCGTCGTAACCGGTGTAGAAATGTTCCGTAAACTGTTAGACCAAGCACAAGCTGGGGATAACATTGGGGCATTGCTCCGTGGTGTTGAGCGTAAAGACATTGAACGTGGTCAAGTTTTGGCTAAAACCGGATCGATCAAACCTCACACCAAGTTTTCGGGAGAGGTTTACATCTTGGGTAAAGAAGAGGGTGGACGTCATACTCCTTTCTTCCACAACTACCGTCCCCAATTCTATTTCCGGACAACTGATGTTACTGGTGTTATCACCCTTCCTGAAGGGACCGAAATGGTTATGCCGGGCGACCGTGTGACGATCGATGTTGAACTCATCACTCCAATCGCTATGGAAGAAGGACTTCGCTTCGCTATTCGTGAAGGTGGCCGTACCGTAGGTTCGGGAATTGTTGCCAAAATCTACGCTTAATTGAAAAATCAACCACGTATTAATTTAGAGAGGAAGAGATTCTTCCTCTCTAATTGTGAAGGTCAAAGGAGGGGTGCTGGATTAACGGATATTTTTTCGTCCGGCCTCCGGCATCTGACCCCTGATGTCTGATACGGCGTAAAAGGTTGCTGGGCAAGTGACTCCGCTTGTCTAGGGAATTTTTACGCTCAATCCGTTTAACGGAACTATAAGGAGGTAGAATTAAAATGAGCCAAAAGATTAGAATCCGGCTGAAAGCTTTTGATCACAAAACTCTCGACCAATCCGCAGAACGAATCGTAGACACAGCTAAGAGGACTGGAGCACAGGTTAGTGGACCAATTCCTCTCCCGACCGAGAAGAATGTTTATACCATTTTGCGCTCTCCGCATGTCAATAAGGACTCCCGTGAACAATTTGAGATGCGCACGCATAAGCGTTTAATTGATATTCTTGAACCCACGTCAAAAACTGTGGATGCTCTAATGCGACTGGATCTGCCTGCTGGGGTAGATATCGAAATTAAGCTCTAATTTTTAATATTTTAAGTAGCTTAATTATATGTCTTGTGATATAATATGTTGTACTTGTCGCGAGAAACGCCCGGCAGCGTGTAGGGATTGGAGTAACGCGGTAAGATAAATAATGGAGACGCTCTCGTGCACCAGAGAAATCTGGCGCACTTCAAAGTGTCTAGGAGGTGGCATTCGTGTCAAAAGGAATTTTAGGTAAAAAAATAGGGATGACCCAGGTGTTCACAAGCGAAGGTCGAGTCATTCCGGTCACAGTCGTGGAAGCAGGTCCTTGCCCCGTAGTTCAGAAGAAAACGGTTGCTACGGATGGGTATAATGCTATCCAACTGGGATTTTCCCTACTTCGCGAAGGCTTAACAAATAAGCCTCGCAAAGGACATTTCCAGAAGGCCAACTTAAAGCCTATGCGTTATGTTCGTGAATTCAAAGTCAATGACGTTGAGAATTATGAGGTTGGTCAAGAGGTCAGTGTGGATCTTTTTGCAGTCGGCGATAAAGTAGATGTCGTTGGAACTTCCAGAGGAAAAGGCTTTGAGGGAATGATCAAACGTAATGGCGCCAGCCGTGGACCGATGGCTCATGGTTCTAAGTATCATCGCCGTTCGGGTTCCCTTGGCGCGAAAGGCCCTGCTCGTGTTTTCAAAGGTCGTGTTTTGCCAGGCCGTATGGGTGGCGAACGTGTAACAGTACAAAACCTGGAGGTTATCCGGGTTGACTTAGATAAAAACCTGATCTTGATCAAAGGGGCTGTCCCAGGAGCGAAAAAATCATTGCTCATTCTGAAGCCTTCTGTCAAGGCGAAGTAGCACTGAGAAAGGAGGAATAAGCAATGCCGAAAGTTCAAGTAGTAAATATGCAAGGCGCATCTGTTGGTGAAATTGAACTCAACGAAAGTATTTTTGGGATTACGCCTAACGTCCCTGTTCTTCACTCGGCGGTTCTTTCCCAACTAGCTGGAGTTCGACAAGGCACACAATCCGCACTGTTGCGCGGTGAAGTACGCGGAGGCGGTCGAAAACCTTGGCGTCAAAAAGGAACAGGACGCGCTCGTTCTGGTAGTTCGCGCTCTCCGGTTTGGAGAGGCGGCGGTGTTGTTTTCGCACCAAAACCACGTAAATATGGTTTTAAATTACCGAAGAAAGTTCGTCGATTAGCTTTGCACTCAGCACTCTCTTCGAAAGTTGTCGAGCAACAACTGATTGTTTTGGATGCTTTGAGCCTAGAAGAAGCTAAAACTCGTGAGATTGTTAAAATGCTCAAAGCCCTTCAAGTTAGCAAGAAGGCTATGATTGTTACAGATGATGTCGATGAAGCAGTGTTCCGCTCTGCGCGTAACATCGAGGGCGTTATCACCATGGATGTTGCAGGAATGAACGTGGTAGACTTGCTCAACTATGACATTCTCGTCATGACTAAAGCAGCGGTATCAAAAACAGAGGAGGTGTTTGCGTAATGCGCGACGCACGTGACGTCCTCAAAAGCCCGGTGATTTCCGAAAAATCCGTAGGTCTTGTTGAGGAAAATAAATACTCCTTCTGGGTAGATCCAGCCGCCAACAAAATTGAAATCAAAGCAGCCGTCGAGAAAATGTTCAAGGTGTCGGTGGTTGAGATCCGTACCATAAATGTTAAGGGTAAAATGAAACGGGTAGGCAAGTATACCGGTAAAACATCAAACCGCAAAAAAGCGATTGCTACGCTTAAAGCTGGAGATAGAATCGAAAACTTCGCAGGCCTGTAAGCAGCTTGAAGCAAAGGAGGAAAGAAACCTATGGCACTAAAGTCATTTAAACCAACTTCGGCCAGTCGACGTCAAATGACGGTTTCGACGTTCGAAGAAATCACCAGAACCGAGCCGGAACGTTCTTTGTTGAAACCGTTGCGTAAGAATGCTGGACGCAATAGCGAAGGCCGTTTGAGCGTTCGCCATAAGGGCGGCGGGCATAAGAGAATGTATCGGGAGATTGATTTTAAACGAAATAAAGATGGTATTCCGGCACGAGTAGCCAGTATCGAATATGATCCTAACCGCTCAGCGAATATTGCCTTGCTTTACTACCAAGATGGGTTCAAAGCTTACATTTTGGCACCGAATGGTTTGCAAGTTGATCAAACAGTTGTTTCAGGACCTGATGCTGACATTAAGGTCGGAAACACACTGCCTATCCAAAATATCCCGGTTGGTACCCTCTTGCACAACATTGAAATGAAACCCGGAAAAGGTGCACAAATGGTTCGCACAGCCGGTGGTTCTGCTCAATTAATGGCTAAAGAAGGTTCCTATGCAACCTTAAGACTTCCCTCGGGGGAAATGCGCATGATTCGTCTCGAATGCCGCGCTACGATCGGTCAAGTCGGAAATCTTGATCATGAAAACATTAACATTGGTAAAGCCGGACGATCCCGCTGGTTGGGAATTCGCCCAACAGTCCGCGGATCGGTTATGAACCCTTGTGACCACCCGCATGGTGGTGGTGAAGGCCGTAACTCCATCGGCCGTAACCCAGTTACTCCTTGGGGTAAACCAGCACTGGGTGCCAAGACTCGGAAGAAAAAGAATCAGTCGAATCGCTTTATTGTGAAACGGCGCAGTAAGTAGTCGAAAGGAGGCCCATAAATGAGCAGATCTCTGAAGAAAGGACCTTTCGTCGAAGCTCGTCTCCTCGCACGTGTCGACGCGATGAACGAATCCGGTGACAAACGCGTCATCAAGACGTGGTCCAGACGCTCAACAATTTTCCCGCAAATGGTTGGTATTACGATTGCGGTTCATGATGGACGGAAACATGTCCCTGTATATGTTACGGAGGATATGGTAGGGCATAAACTTGGCGAGTTCTCGCCGACTCGCACCTATAAGGGCCATGCTGGCAGCGAAAAGTCCAGCGGCTTACGATAATTCGAGAGGAGGCTAAAGACACATGCAAGCAAAAGCAGTGGCAAAATATGTACGTATCTCTCCTCGTAAGGTGCGCCAGGTTGTCAATTTGATCCGCGGCAAGAAGGTCAGTGATGCGTTCGCCATTCTTCAATTTACTCCTAAGGGATCTACTGATGATGTCACGAAAGTGCTGAAATCGGCAGTAGCTAATGCAGGACACAATTACGACATGAATGTTGATGAGCTTATCATCACTGAGATTAGTGTGGATCAAGGACCAACTTTAAAACGCATTAAGCCTAGAGCTATGGGTCGTGCAGACCAAATCCGGAAACGGACGAGTCACATTACCGTGGTTGTTGGCGAGAAGAAGGAGGGCTAAACTGTGGGTCAAAAGGTTAATCCCAAAGGCCTCCGCATCGGGATAATCCGTGATTGGGAAAGCCGATGGTATGCAGGTAAGAACTACGTGGAACTTCTTCACGAGGATTTAAAAATTCGTGAATTTGTAAAAAATAAGTTAAAACAAGCTGGGTGCCCGAAAGTTGAGATTGAACGCGCAGCAAGCCGTGTCAAAGTTTCAGTTTACGCTGCCAAACCAGGGATCGTCATTGGCCGCGGCGGCGCCGAAGTTGAAAACTTACGCAAGCAACTTGAAGCCATGACAGGTAAACAAGTCGCAGTTAACATTGTAGAAATTAAAAAGCCTGAGTTGGATGCGCAATTGGTTGCGGAAAACATTGCCCAACAACTTGAAAAACGCGTTTCCTTCCGTCGTGCAATGAAACAAACGGTCGGCAGGACCATGCGCCAAGGTTCATTGGGAATCAAGATTCAGTGCAGCGGTCGTTTGGCTGGAGCCGAAATTGCCCGAACTGAATGGTACCATGAGGGAAAAGTACCCCTTCATACGTTACGTGCCGATATTGACTACGGGTTCGCCGAAGCTAATACAACGTACGGTAAGATTGGTATCAAAGTTTGGATTTATAAAGGTGAGGTTCTTCCAGCGAAGAAGGTCGTCGCTCAGGTGGAAGGAGGAAACTAAATGTTAGTCCCAACCAGAGTGAAACATAGAAAACAACATCGCGGTCGTTTGTCTGGTAAGGCTACCCGCGGCAACACGATTACCTTTGGTGAATTTGGTCTGGTAGCCACAGAAAGTGGTTGGATTACGAACCGTCAGATTGAAGCAGCTCGTATTGCCATGACTCGTTATATCAAACGGGGTGGCCAAGTATGGATTAAGATATTCCCGGACAAACCCGTAACGGCGAAACCCGCTGAAACTCGTATGGGTAGCGGTAAAGGTTCACCTGAATATTGGGTAGCCGTGGTAAAACCGGGTCGTGTCATGTTTGAACTCGATGGTGTTGCAGAAGAAACAGCCCGTGAGGCTTTACGCTTAGCAATGCATAAACTCCCGATCAAATGTAAGATCGCTTCCCGTGCAGATCTAGTAGGAGGTGACGCAAATGAAAACTAAGGATTTCCGTGACCTGACTAATGATGAAGTTGCGAAAGAGATCGATGATTATAAAACCGAACTGTTTAATTTGCGTTTCCAATTGGCAACGGGACAACTCGATAACCCGATGCGAATTCGTGAAATCCGCAAAGGGATTGCCCGCGGTAAGACGATTTTACGCGAGCGCGAGTTAAAGATTGAACGTTCTTAAGTTGAGAAAGGAGGCTTTTTAGCGTGGAAAGAGCCCAACGTAAAGTTCGGATCGGTAAAGTAGTAAGCGACAAAATGGATAAAACCATTGTTGTGTCTGTTCAAATTACTGAGCGCCACCCGATTTATAAAAAGACATTTACTCGCACGAAGAAATATAAGGCCCATGATGAGAATAACGAAGCTCACATCGGAGACACCGTTACGATCATGGAGACTCGCCGTTTAAGCAAAGATAAGTGCTGGCGTGTGGTCGAAATCCTGGAGAGGGCCATTGCGCTTTAAATTAGTTTTATTTAGTTCGGAAGGGGGTCAAAGGGAATGATCCAGGTACAAACTAGGCTTCGGGTTGGTGACAACTCTGGTGCTAAAGAGTTGATGTGTATTCGTGTGCTCGGCGGCTCAATGCGTCGTTACGCATCAATTGGAGATATTATTGTGGCTTCTGTTAAACAGGCAACGCCAGGGGGCGTTGTCAAAAAGGGCGACGTCGTGAAGGCTGTCGTTGTGCGCACGAAAAAGGAGATTAAACGTCCTGACGGTTCGTATATTCGGTTCAGTGAGAACGCTGCAGTCATTATTAAAGATGATAAAAGCCCTCGCGGAACTCGTATCTTTGGACCAGTAGCTCGTGAGCTGCGTGACAATTATATGAAAATTATTTCCCTGGCACCGGAAGTTATCTAAGACCCCATGACAGATGGAGGTGAAGAAAGTGACTGCTACTAAGCATAAGGTACAACCTAATAAACTACACGTAAGAAAAGGCGACTACGTCATGGTCATCAGTGGTAAAGATGCCGGTAAGAAAGGCAAAGTTATCGAAGTGCTTCCTAAAAAAGGCCGCGTCGTCGTTGAGAAGGCTAATATCGTTAAACGTCACACCAAACCTTCTCAAGCGATGCCTCAAGGCGGCATTGTTTCTAAGGAGGCCCCAATGGCCAGTTCGAACGTTATGCTATACTGCCAAGAGTGTAATTCCGTCACTCGTGTAAGTGTCAAGTTGACGGATACCGGAAAAGTTCGCGTCTGCAAGCATTGCGGTGTGAATCTTCCAGATAAACACTAATCGCGAAAGGAGGGACCCCAGTGGCTCGTCTGAAAGACAGATACGTTAATGAAATCGCTCCTGCGTTACAGCAGAAGTTTGCTTATAAAAATGTGATGCAAATTCCCAAACTTGATAAAGTCGTGATCAACATGGGTGTAGGTGAAGCGGTTCAAAACTCCAAAGCGATTGATTCTGCTGTTGGAGATCTTATGAAGATCACAGGACAAAAACCAATTGTTACCCGAGCGAAGAAGTCAATTTCCGCCTTTAAACTCCGTGAAGGGATGCCCATTGGTTGTAAAGTGACTCTTCGTGGTCAACGGATGTATGAATTTATGGATCGCCTCTTAAGTGTGGCTTTGCCCCGTGTTCGCGACTTTCGCGGAATTTCAGCGAAAGCGTTTGATGGACGGGGGAACTACACCTTAGGCATTAAGGAGCAGCTGATCTTCCCTGAGATTGAGTATGATAAGATCGATAAGCTTCGCGGTATGGATGTAGTTTTCGTAACGACGGCTAAGACGGACGAGGAAGCACGTGAGTTGCTTCGCGGATTCGGAATGCCGTATCGTGATTAGAGAAAAGGAGGTTCAAGAGCGTGGCTAAAACATCAATGGTTGTCCGCCAAAATCGCGGACAAAAGTTCGCCGTACGTTCGCATAACCGTTGTAAGCTTTGTGGACGTCCCCATGCTTATATTCGGAAGTTTGGTATCTGCCGGGTTTGCTTCCGGGAGTTGGCTCACAAAGGTGAACTTCCTGGAGTCACGAAGGCCAGTTGGTAATACATTGTAAGGAAGGGGGACGACTGAAGTGTCAATGTCAGATCCGATTGCAGATTTTTTAACACGTATCCGCAACGCAGGAATGGTTTACCATGATAAAGTTGAGGTACCATCATCTCGGATTAAGAAAGAGCTTGCGGAGCTGCTCAAAGCAGAAGGGTATATCAAAGACGTAGAATACATTGCGGACGACAAACAAGGTGTGATCCGTATGTATCTGAAATACGGTCCAAACCGCGAGCGGGTTATCACCGGGCTCAAACGAATAAGCCGTCCGGGATTGCGCGTTTATGCGAAGAAGGATGAAATCCCAAAAGTTCTTGGAGGCCTCGGAGTTGCCGTTATTTCGACTTCTAAGGGGATTATGACGGATAGGAAAGCCCGCAAAGAGGGTCTTGGTGGAGAGGTAATCTCCTATATTTGGTAATTTTCGCAACGGAGGTGCAGTGAATGTCCAGAATTGGCAAGCGCCCCATTGGAATCCCCAGTGGTGTGGACTTCAAAATAGAGGATAACCTAGTCACTGTTAAGGGTCCTAAGGGAACCTTAACCAGAAAAATACACTCGCTAATGACAGTCACGGTGGAAAATTCTCAGGTCACTGTCACTCGAGCCGATGATGAGCCGTTAAGCCGATCCTTGCACGGATTGTCTCGTACTTTGATTGCTAATATGGTAGAAGGGGTTACGAACGGATTCACCAAAGGACTTGATATGGTCGGTGTCGGTTATCGTGCTGCGAAGCAGGGTAACAAACTCGTTTTAACCGTCGGAAAATCCCACCCCGTAGAACTCGTTCCCTTTGAAGGAATTGACTTCGAAGTTCCGGCCCCTAATAAGATTTTAATTAAGGGAATGGACAAAGAACTCGTCGGAGCCTTCGCGGCGGTCGTTCGTTCAGAACGTTTGCCTGAGCCTTACAAAGGCAAAGGGATTAAGTATGAAACTGAAGTTGTTCGTCGTAAGGTTGGTAAGACCGGTGGTAAAAAGGGCGCTAAGAAATAATCAACAATAGCAAGGGCCAAATCTCTTGCAGTTCTGAAAGGAGTGTGTACCCTTTGATTAAGCGCATTGATCGGAAGGCTCTTCGCATTAAAAAGCATAAGAGTATCCGCAAGACCGTCATTGGCGTGACAGATCGTCCGCGTTTGGCAGTTTTTCGGAGCTTGCATCATATCTACGCTCAAGTGATCAATGATGAGCTTGGTGTGACACTGGCGGCGGCTTCTTCCCTCGATCCAGAGTTTAAAGCAGCAAATCTGTCTGGTGGAAATACAGCCGGCGCGCAAAAAGTCGGCGAATTAGTTGCTAAGAAGGCCCTTGAAAAAGGAATTACGCAAGTTGTTTTCGATCGTGGAGGAAATATCTATCATGGCCGAATTTCAGCATTGGCAGAATCTGCACGTGAAGCTGGACTCAGCTTCTAAGCTAGGGTAAAGGAGGGAAAAATCAAATTGGCTAAATTCGAAGCTAACAAATCGGAATTGAATGAACGGGTTGTTCATATTGCCCGAGTTGCTAAGGTTGTTAAGGGCGGCCGTCGTTTTAGTTTCAGTGCTCTCGTTGTTGTCGGAGACGGCCACGGGCGTGTTGGTGCAGGCTTAGGTAAGGCAAGCGAAGTTCCAGAGGCTATTCGCAAAGGAGTCGAAGATGCGAAGAAAAACCTCTTTAATATTCCAATGCACGGAACAACCATTACACATCCGATCTTAGGAGTATTTGGTGCAGGACAAGTGTTATTAAAACCAGCTTCCAAAGGAACTGGAGTTATCGCTGGAGGCGCTGTTCGTGCGGTTCTTGAAGCTGCAGGAGTGCATGATATCTTGACGAAGTCTTTGGGTTCGGCAAACGCGCACAATATGGTCAATGCGACAATGGTTGCGTTAAAATCTCTCAAGCGTCCAGAAGAGATTGCCAAACTCCGAGGTAAAAACGTAGAAGAAATTCTAGGTTAAGGAGGGTTGGTCATGAAAATAAAAGTGACGCTGACGAAGAGTCCGATTGGTTATTCAAAAGCGCAGCATAAAGTGTTGCAAGCACTTGGTTTAGGAAAAGTAGGATCAAGTACCGTTCATGAAGACTCCCCAAACATTTTAGGGATGATTCATAAGTGCATGCACTTAGTTACAGTCGAACAAGTTCAATAGAAGGAGGTGTGGGCGAGCATGAAACTGCATGATCTTAAGCCTGCTGAAGGATCAACTCATGCCCCGAAACGAATAGGTCGTGGAATAGGATCCGGTAGTGGTAAAACTTCCGGCAAAGGGCACAAAGGGCAAAATTCCCGTGCAGGCGGCGGTGTCCGTCCTGGATTCGAAGGCGGACAAAATCCACTGTATCGAAGAATGCCGAAACGGGGCTTCAAGAATATTTCGCGAAAAGAGATTGTTGCCCTGAATGTTCGTGATTTGGAACGTTTTGAGAACGGAGCCGTAATCACGTATGAAAGCCTCTTAGACAGCGGACTCATTAAGGCTGTAAAAGATGGTGTAAAGATTTTAGCCACGGGAGAGCTGACAAAAGCATTGATCGTCAAGATTGACAAAGTCAGTCCGGCCGCGGCAGAAAAAATTGTTGCAGCTGGTGGAAAAGTAGAGGTGGAATAGGATGATTTTCGATTCCCTGAAGAATGCGTGGAATGTAGCGGATCTCAGGAAGAAAATCGGTTACACCCTTCTAATGTTCCTGATCTTCCGTATCGGAGCACATATTCCCATTCCCTACGTAAATCATGACGTCTTAAAGAATATGCTTGGATCGGGGGGCATGTTCGATTTTATGGACACGCTCTCCGGAGGTTCCTTTAAGCGGCTTACTGTGTTTGCCTTGAGTATAACTCCCTACGTCACAGCCTCTATTATTCTGCAGCTTTTGACGATAGTGGTTCCCTCCTTGGAAAGGCTTGCAAAAGAAGGCGACTTTGGACGCAAAAAGATCACCCAGTATACCCGCTATGGTACGGTTGTTTTAGGCTTTATTCAAGCCTTCGGCCTCACCTACGGGATTCGCGGTGCCTTGAACATTCCCAGCACAGCCTGGCAGTGGCCAACTTATCTCCTAGTTGCTCTTGTTTTAACAGCTGGTACTGCATTTCTTATGTGGCTCGGTGAATCAATTACTGAAAAAGGAATCGGAAATGGTATCTCACTGATTATTTTCGCAGGGATTGTCTCCCGGGTTCCGGATGCTATAAAGTATTTGTATAGTATGTTATCCGTTCATGAGATCAACGTCTTCTCCATCATTGGACTGGCTGTGATTGTGGTATTTATTATCGCAGGAGTTATCTACGTCCAGGAAGGACAGCGTCGAGTGTCGGTTCAATATGCTAAGCGAGTTGTTGGACGGCGTGTTTATGGAGGACAAAGCAGCCATATTCCCCTGAAGGTTAATCAAGCTGGAGTTATTCCGGTCATTTTCGCGATATCATTACTCGCGTTTCCACAGACCATTGCAACCTGGATGCCAACTTCTGGATTTGCGAGTTTCGTCAACACTTGGTTCAGCATGAATGGAACTCTTAAATCGATTCCTTATATGCTGGTCTATGGTGTGCTCATTATATTCTTTACGTACTTCTATACAGCTGTCACCTTTAACCCTGTTGATGTGGCAGACAATTTAAAGAAGTATGGAGGATTTATCCCTGGCCTTCGTCCTGGGCGTCCGACGGCTGAGTATCTTTCCAAGATCTTAAGCCGGATTACGCTGGCAGGCGGCATATTCCTTGCTTTGATAGCAATCCTACCGACTATCGTCATTGGACTAACTGGTCTAAAGAACATCTATTTTGGTGGAACATCCCTTCTGATCGTGGTTGGGGTTGCGCTTGAAACGATGAAACAGATCGAATCCCAACTGATGTCGAGGCATTATCAAGGGTTTATGAAGTAGAGGAGGAGTAGAGATGAAAATAATATTAATGGGCGGTCCGGGAGCTGGTAAGGGGACACAAGCTGGTCCACTCGTCGAGAAATTTCATTTTCCGCATATTTCCACAGGTGATATGTTCCGTGCAGCTATTAAAGACGGAACGGCCTTAGGTTTAAAAGCCAAGTCTTATATGGATGCCGGCGGTTTAGTACCTGATGAAGTTACGATCGGGATTGTTGCAGAACGCTTAGCACAGCCTGACTGCGCTGAAGGGTTTTTGCTTGATGGATTCCCACGTACTCTGGCTCAGGGAAATGCCTTAAGTGAAATTCTAGATCGTCTCGGAATGAAGCTCGATGGTGTTATCAATATCGAAGTCGCCGAAGAGGTTCTAATTCCCCGCTTGACTGGTCGTCGTGTTTGCCGGAAATGTGGTGCTTCCTATCACATGGTCTTCAATCCTCCTCAACAGGAAGGGGTTTGCGGACAGTGTGGCGGAGAACTGTATCAACGTTCGGATGACACTGTAGAAACAGCTCAGAATCGTTTAAACGTCTATAATTCGCAAACTGAACCCTTGATTAATTTCTACCAAGAAAAGGGACTGCTGAAGCGCATCAATGGTGACCAAGCGATCGATCAGGTTCTTGCGGATATTCTTAAGGCCTTGGGCTAATCAGCCATGATTGAGCTTAAAAATGCGAGCCAATTTGAACAGATGCGTAAGGCTGGAAAAATTGTGGCCGATACACTCGCGCTCCTGCGAGAGGTCGCTAAACCCGGGGTTACAACTCTGGAATTGGATCGCAAGGCTGAAGACTATATTCGTGCTCAAGGTGCAATCCCTGCCTTTAAAGGCTATAATGGATTCCCGGCGACACTCTGCACTTCGATTAATGAGCAAGTTGTTCATGGTATCCCGAGTTTAAGGAGTTTAGAATCTGGAGATATTATCAGTATTGACTGTGGAGCGGTTATCGATGGATATTTCGGGGATGCCGCAGTAACCCTGCCAATTGGTGACGTGGGTGAAGATCTCCTGAAATTGCTGAGGGTTACAGAAGAGTCTTTAATGTTTGGTATTGCACAGGCAAAGACAGGGAATCGCCTTTACGATGTCTCTCACGCGGTTCAAACGCACGTGGAGGCCAATGGCTTTTCAGTGGTGCGCGATTATGTTGGGCACGGGATTGGTCGAGCCATGCATGAGGATCCACAGATCCCTAATTTTGGCAAGCCTGGCCGGGGACCACGACTCGAGATAGGTATGGCCTTGGCTATTGAGCCCATGGTGAACATGGGTACGTATGAAGTGCTGACACTTAAAGATCACTGGACTGTGGTTACGAAAGATAAGAAGCCGTCGGCTCACTTCGAGCACACAGTTGCGATTACGGAAAATGGCTTGGAAATTCTGACTCGATGTTAGGTGAGTACCGTAGGATTGTCAGGGGAGGGGAATTTAAGTATGTCAAAAGAAGACGTTATAGAAGTGGAAGGTAAAGTCTTAGAGCCACTGCCAAATGCCATGTTTCAAGTCGAGTTAGCGAATGGGCACAAGGTCTTGGCACATGTCTCCGGCAAGATTCGCATGAATTTTATCAGGATTCTTCCTGGTGACCGGGTTACAGTGGAGCTTTCCCCTTATGACCTGTCACGAGGCCGAATCACATACAGGTTTAAGTAAACCAAAGGGAGGGATTACGGTGAAAGTAAAGCCTTCTGTCAAAACGATTTGTGAGAAATGTAAAATCATTCGTCGCCATGGTAAGGTCATGGTCATTTGTGAAAACCCGAAACACAAGCAACGACAAGGCTAAATAGTTTCGGTTGCGCGGCTGATTGGAGAATTTCTCTGATGCACCGATTTTATAGTGTAACAGAACTAAAAAAGTTGGAGGTGTAAATTTTAGATGGCACGTATCGCTGGAGTTGACTTACCGCGCGAGAAACGTTTAGAAGTAGCCTTAACCTATATTTATGGCATAGGGCTCCCGACTTCACATAAAATTCTCGCCAAAACGGGCGTAAGTCCGGATGTCCGAGTGCGTGACTTGTCAGAAGACGAAGTCAGCAAGCTTCGGGAAGTTATTGATAAAGAGTATAAAATTGAAGGCGATTTGCGTCGCGAAGTTTCCCTCAATATCAAGCGTTTGATGGAAATTGGTTCTTATCGTGGCTTGCGCCATCGTCGCGGTCTTCCCGTAAGAGGACAACGCACGAAAACCAATGCCCGTACTCGCAAAGGTCCGGCTAAGACAGTCGGAGCAAAACGTAAAAAATAATAAGGAGGGATAACCGAGATGGCACGTAAAGTTGTCCGGACAAAACGCCGGGAACGTAAAAATATTGACAGTGGAATCGCCCATATCAAATCCACGTTCAACAATACCATGGTGACCATTACGGATACCAGCGGGAACGCACTCTCCTGGTCAAGTGCAGGTTCCTTGGGCTTTAAAGGCTCGCGTAAGAGCACGCCCTTTGCAGCTCAGATGGCTGCAGAAACTTGTGCTAAGGTTGCGATGGAGCATGGCTTAAAAGATGTTGAATGCTATGTTAAAGGACCTGGAGCAGGACGAGAAGCTGCCATTCGTGCCCTGCAAGCGGCAGGCTTAGAAGTTAATTTAATTAAAGATGTGACACCGATTCCACACAATGGCTGTCGGCCACCAAAACGCAGAAGGGTATAGGAGGTGTGTAATCATGGCTAGATATACTGGACCTGTCTGCCGCTTATGTCGGCGTGAGGGTATGAAGTTATTCCTTAAAGGGGAACGTTGCTATACTGGAAAGTGTGCGATTGACCGTCGTGCTTACGCCCCCGGACAACACGGCCAAGCCCGTGCGAAGAAGCCTACTGAATATGGTCTTCAGTTGCGAGAAAAACAAAAGGCTCGTCGTTTATACGGTGTTATGGAAAAACAATTCCAACATTATTTTGACGAAGCTGCTCGCCGCAAAGGGGTAACCGGTGAAAACTTACTTGTTTTGTTAGAGCGTCGTTTGGACAATGTTGTATTCCATTTAGGGTTTGCTTCATCCCGTCCGGAAGCGCGTCAACTCGTAAATCACGGCCACTTTACCGTGAATGGTAAAAGAGTTGATATTCCTTCCTATTCAGTTCGCACTGGAGAAGTTGTCGCTGTTAAAGAAGACAGCAAAAGTTCGCCACGTATGAAACAACTACTAGAAAACTTGGGAACACGTTCAGTTCCCGGATGGTTAAGCTTGGATGCTAATGCTGCTGCTGGAACCGTTGTTGCGCTTCCTACTCGTGAAGATATTCAACTGCCAATCCAAGAACACCTCATCGTGGAGAAATACTCCCGTTAATGTTGACGTTCTGCCCATATGGGTCGGATGGTGTGTATATCAAGTTCTCGAGAAAGAAGGTGCATTCCGATGTTAGAAATCGAGAAGCCCAGAATCGAGTGTGTCGAGCGGTCTGAAGACGACTCCTATGCAAAATTCGTCGTTGAACCCTTAGAAAGAGGGTATGGGATCACCTTAGGAAATTCTCTAAGACGGATCCTGTTATCCTCTCTCGAAGGATCAGCTGTGACATCAGTCAAAATTGAAGGGGTGCTCCATGAATTTTCCACGATTCCGGGTGTTTTAGAAGATGTTACTGACATCATTCTCAATCTCAAGTCCTTAGCTTTGAAAGGCTATACCGACGAACCCAGAGTCATTCGTTTGGAATCCCAGCGTGAAGGGATCGTGACGGCGGGAGATATCATAACAGACCCAGATATTGAGATTCTGAACACTGACTTGAAGATTGCCACGTTGGATCATGATGGTCGCCTGTTTATGGAAATGACGGTTGAGCGAGGCCGGGGCTATGTTTCAGCAGACCGAAATAAAAAGCCTGACCATGTCATCGGTGTTATTCCTATAGACTCAATTTTTGCCCCTATTTACAAGGTTAACTACACAGTCGAAGATACTCGGGTTGGTCAAACCACCGACTATGACAAGTTAAATCTTGAAGTATGGTCGAATGGCAGTATTTCTCCGGAAGAGGCTACGAGTTCTGCAGCCAAAATCTTGAGTGATCATCTGCGCCTTTTCATGGGACTTACCGATAAACTCAATAATGTTGAGGTTATGGTAGAAAAAGAAGAGGAAGCAAAAGATAAAATCCTTGAGATGACGATTGAGGAATTGGATCTGTCTGTCCGTTCTTACAATTGCCTGAAACGGGCCGGGATTAACTCTGTTGAAGAGTTAACTCAGAAAACGGAAGAAGACATGATTAAAGTACGTAATCTTGGTCGTAAGTCACTGGAAGAAGTAGAATTTAAGCTTAAAGACTTAGGTTTATCGTTCCGCCCAGCTGAGGACTAATTCGGTGCAAAAGGAGGGAATGTAATTGGCTTACCGCAAATTGGGAAGAGACTCAGGTCATCGCGGAGCAATGTTGCGTAACATTGTGACTTCCCTATTACGACATGAACGTATCGAAACGACCGAAGCACGCGCCAAAGAACTTAGTTCTATTGCTGAGAAGATGATCACACTTGGAAAGCAAGGCGATCTCGCTGCGCGTCGCTTAACGATGTCTTATCTGATGGATGAGGATGTTGTTAAAAAATTGTTTGATACCATTGCGCCGAAATATGCTGAACGTCAGGGAGGCTATACTCGTACCATGAAACTCGGCTTACGTCGGGGAGATGCTGCGACAATGGTAATCGTTGAACTCGTCTAAAAGCGAGTTGCTGAAGGCCGGGTTTGCTTACAGGTTAAGCATCCCGGCCTTTGCTGATACTGTTGGAAAGTATGACTTCGTTAAATACTCTCTACAGGTCCCTTCTCGCCATCTTTGGCCTCAGGGACACTTGACCAATCCACACTGCTGGAGTATGCGTAATGAGTTGCAGTGTGGCGATAAGCTCGTCCGCTTATCGTCATGGCCGGCGCATAAGGGCAACTAAGGCGGCCGCCTGCGCCAAGGCTTAGCGCCAGCCAAGTTTTCTTTACGTTGGGGAGTGATCTTGTGAGCTCAAAGAAGGTACTCGAACTGCAAGACATCTGTTATAAGGATATCCTAAGAAGCGTTAGCTTTACTTGGACCCAAGGGGAGATCCTTGCTTTAATGGGTCCCAACGGTGCAGGAAAATCAACGTTAGCTCGTCTGATAGCCGGGTTAATCCCTCCAAGTTCTGGAGAGATACGTTTACAGCAAGAGGAAGTAACCTGCCCATGGGATAGGGTAAAACGTTGGCAAGAGATAGGATTTGTCGGTCAGCATCCGAGACGCCAAACTATAGGAGCAACGGTTGCCGAAGAGCTAGCCTTTGGACTTATTAACCTTGGCTTAGATCAGCAGACGGTTCAAAATAGAGTAAGTCAGTTAGCAGCGCAGATAGGTCTGCAGGGGAAGGAAAATCAGTCCCCCGCCACATTATCTGGAGGAGAACGGCAACGACTTGTCACAGCGGCAATCTTAGCACTTAACCCTGCTTTTTTGATTTTAGATGAGGGACTAAGCATGCTTGATGTCCGTGCCCAGGCAAAGATCATGGAACTATTAGAACACGCTCGTCCAGAGACAGGACAACTATGGATTACCCATGACTTAGAATTGGCTCGTCGGGCAGATCGGCTCCTGGTGCTGGACAATGGCAAGATTGTGGATTGGGGAAACCCCATTGATGCATTTAACAGACATCGTTTTGAACTTTCATCCTATGAGAGAATCGTTTCAACAGATTCGAATAGTTCGATTGGACTCGAGGATTCCAGATCTGCCTTTGCTGCAGCAACTGAATTTAAGAGTCCCCATAAACAGAGAATTGAGGGTGCCGCTTCGCCTCTCTCTCCGATTTTGGAGTGGGATCAAGCGAATTTTGATTTGAGATTGTCGTTGGATAATGTCATAAAGCGGGGAGAGTTTCTAGCAATCGTCGGTCCGTCAGGTTCTGGTAAAACCACCCTCTTGGAGAGCGTCGCCGGCTTTATCTTGCCGACAGAAGGGCGACTTTTAGTGGATGGCGAGACGATGGAAAAGAAAAAGATCAATAGTTTACGCCGAAAGTGCGGTTTTGTTCTTCAAGAAGCGGGAGAATATTTAATTGGGCGCAATGTCATGCATGAATTATTCTTTACTGACCCCAAGCAAGCTCTTAAGACGCCAAACGAAGAACAGGCAGTATTCATGGAACACTATGGGATTTCAACTCGCCTAGCAAAAGCAGCCCCAGAACATCTCAGCGGAGGAGAACGACAGAAGGTAGCTCTGGCAGCAGCTATGCGAAATGTGCCTGAGATTCTTCTCATGGATGAACCTTTACTTGGACTTGATTCCCAAACTAAGATAAGTATTCTGGCGACGGTTTATGCCCTAAAAGGCATTACGATACTCTATGTAACCCATGACCTTAGGGAAGTGCTCGGAGCGGCAGACCGGATCTGGCTTATTGAGGATGGCAAGATAGTCTTGGACTGCCGGAAAGAGCAGTGGAAGGAATACCAGGAACAATTTCTCCGTTCCGGTGTGCGTTGTTGAGAGGGGGAAGATTATGAACGGTCAAGAAGTCTATTGGTCTGGAGAAAGTGCGCTGCACCGCCTCGATCCAAGGCTGAAGGCAGGTGCACTGGCCTTAGTATCACTGCTTCTGACACTGACTCGTTGGCAGGGGTTAGTCCTGACATCTGTTGCATTGCTGGTGTTAGTGCTTTCTAGTCACGTTCCCCTTAAAATTTTTCGCGGTATGCTTCTAGTGCTCTTGTGGTTAGGGCTGTTTTATGGTTTTGCAGCAGGGTGGGCATGGCCAGAATACGGACATTTCTGGCAAGGACATTGGTCGAAGTCAGGCTTACTACAGGCTCTCATGATGATTTGGCGTATTACTCTGATCTTTGCCTTAACCCGGCTCTTTGCTGCAGTCACTCTTCCTTTGGAACAAGGCTTGGGAATTGTTTTTTTCTTTGCGCCGCTAACTCGCTTTTCTCAGAAAGCGACGGAGTTTGCCTTGTTGATTACCTTGACACTGCGATTTATTCCCCTTATTCTAGAAGAAGCGGCTTTGATCTGGAAGGCGCGTATGATCAAGGGGAATTGGCCCTCCTCGCGGCTGAAGAGATCTTGGGAGCTGCTGCAGCTGATCGTACCTCTTATCCTTTTAAGTTTGAGACGGGCCGAAGAACTCGGCGAAACCATGTTAGCCCGTGGGTACGGTTCTGGAAGTTATCGAACAATTTTGGTCCATGAGCGGACAGGTATGGACCGCTGGGGTGGAATGATTTTAGGAGTTTGGGGGCTGCTTCTTTTAGTTTGGCACTAAATTAGAGATTCCATGGAAGGTTGGGATTTAATGCGCAACATTCGGCTAAAAGTAGCATATGACGGTACAAATTATCATGGTTTCCAACGCCAGATTGAATCAGCCGGTCCAACGGTCCAAGGAACCTTAGAAGGTATCTGGGCAAGGCTTGTGGACGAAAAGGTCACTCTTGCCATGGCTGGCCGGACGGATGCCGGCGTTCATGCTTCAGGACAGGTCGTAAATTTCGTGACTGAGGCGAGAATTCCCGAAGATAAAATTCCCAAAGCGTTTAACAGCTTGCTTCCTAAAGATATACGTATACTCCACGCAGATGCCGTTCCCTATGAATTTAACGCGCGCCGATCGGCAACGTGGAAACGTTATGACTACCAGATTGAGAATCATCGGATTTCAGATGTTTTCAAACGCCTGTATAGTTGGCATGTGCCCATTCCCTTAGATCTGTCTTGCATGCAGATGGCAGCAAAGTCACTTGAGGGTCGGCATAATTTTAAAACCTTTGCCGCAGCAGGCGGAGACAGCAAAACTTTCGAACGAACGCTTTATCGCTGCAGGATTCAAGAAGATCAAAATTTGATCCGCGTCTCTTGTGTCGGTAATGGGTTTTTATACCATATGGTGCGCATCATTGTAGGTACACTCGTTGACGTGGGCAAAGGACGAATCTCCCCCGAAGAGATACCCAATATTCTGGCCAGTCAAGACCGTAAACGGGCCCGGGAGATTGCTCCGGCCCATGGTTTAACTCTAACCTATGTGAGCTACTCGGACGAGAGTCCGTTTGAGGTCTTTTCAGACCTTTAATGTAATGAGTGACTAGTCGTTCGAATAGTTATGGCAGGTTAAAACATTTTATCTCGGGTATTCTGAATCATTAAGACTTGACAAAGAAGTAAATTCTAAATAAAATATCATTATGAGTTTTTATGCCATGGCTATGATTGAGCCCCATAACTTTGGCATATCACAAGCATGATTGAGCCCCATGTGCGTGAAATAAAACGGAAATCTGTTAATTTTGGAGGGAAAGTCATGACCACGTTTTTCGCGAAGGCGCAGGACCAAGAGCGCAAATGGTATATCATTGACGCTGCGGGAATCCCCTTGGGTCGTATTGCTACAGAAGCAGCACGCATCCTGAGAGGTAAACATAAACCGACATTTACCCCGAATGTTGACACTGGAGATCACGTCATCATTATTAACGCTGAGAAGTTATTACTTACGGGTAATAAGTTAAATGCTAAACTCTATCGTCGTCACTCTGGGTTTCCCGGTGGGTTGAAAGAAATCCCCTACAAAAAGTTAATGCAAATTATGCCTGAACGAGCTATGGAACATGCTGTGAAGGGAATGCTTCCTCATAACAAGTTGGGCGCCCAGATGTACACAAAGTTAAAAGTGTATAAGGGAGAATCACACCCCCATCAAGCTCAACAACCTGAAATCTGGACAATACAGTAGACTAAGGAAGGAGGAAGTATAACATGGCAACTCAATTACAATACGCTGCAACAGGACGCCGCAAGAATGCAATTGCCCGCGTTCGTCTTATTCCTGGTGAAGGAAAATTCATCATCAATCAACGCGAATTGGCGGAATACTTTGGTAAGAAAACTCTGGAAATGATTGTTCAGCAACCTTTTAATATTACGGATACCCTCTCTAAATACGATGTTATCGCCCTTGCACACGGGGGTGGAACCACAGGTCAAGCCGGAGCAATTCGCCTCGGGATCGCTCGTGCTTTATTAAAAGCAGATGCTAGTCTTCGTCCGAGCCTCAAGCGAGCCGGTTTCCTCACACGTGACCCACGCATGAAGGAGCGTCGTAAGTACGGTTTGAAGAAAGCCCGTAAAGCACCACAGTTTTCCAAGCGTTAATTTCAAATCAGATTTGCAAATCAAAGGAAGGGATTTATCCCTTCCTTTTCTATATGATAGGGCGACAAGCTAAACGAATATTTTCCTGCCTCTCCCCATATGTATTGACGGAATAGATGGGGAGGGGAGAAGGGCATGAAATCAATCTGGATTGTTAGCCTGAGACGGCGAAAAGTGTTAATCTTAGGAAGTCTTCTTTTATTTGGCTTGATTCTGGTCGTGGGATGGAAACTGGAAGGCTCAGACCAGAAAATTTGGAGTTGGACTTTAGGAAATAGAGTGGTCGTGATTGACGCCGGGCATGGAGGAGTCGACCCCGGAGCTGTAGGAAAGAGCAAGGTTTTGGAAAAAGATATAACATTGGCAGTTGCTAAGCGCCTGGAAGCACATATTCAACAAAGTGGAGCGAAGACAATCATGGTTCGGGATGACGACCGAGATCTAGGGACATCTCAAGGTCTTTTAAAACGGAAGCGTGAAGATTTAGCTCAACGGATTCAACTGGCCATGGAAGCTCAGGCGGAAGTTTATCTTAGTATTCATGCCAACAGTTTCCCAAATGAGAAATTAACCGGAGCACAAACGTTTTACAATTCAGATTCTCTGGAAGGAAAAATACTAGCTCAGTCGATTCAGGAGGAATTAAATCGTATGACCAATGGCAAGAGGGTTATTAAGGCTAATCAAGAAATTTATGTCTTGAAAAAAGCCCATCAAGCGGCGGTGACGGTGGAAGTAGGGTTTTTGTCTAATCCGGCTGAAGAACAACTATTAACGACCTCAGACTATCAAGAAAAACTTGCTCTCGCCATTTATCAGGGTTTAAACAATTATTTCAGTAAACAAATGCAACAGTCACAAAGGTGAGATTTAAATAAAACAAAATAAATGCTGAAAACTGTTAGTTTTTGCAGGAAAAAGATAATTTGGCCTCGAATATTCAAGTATGAATTGATAAATATGTAAAGAAATGTAGATAGCTTGACAACTGAAATCAGGTTTAAGTAGAGGGGATTATCATGGTGAGGAAGGGAGCAAGTCGGTGATATTAACGATTAGTTTATTCCTTTTGGGAGTAGTGTTTCTGCTCTTAGGTTGGCGCTGGCAAAATCCGCCCAGTGATGAAGTATTGACTGCGCTGAAGGGAGTTTCCTATTTAAAAAAAGAAATGCAGAGAGTTCAGAATCAAATCGATGTTCATGTTTTAGAAGATAAGCTCCAAAGAACTAAAATGATGGAGTTAAGGGACGCTGAGCCTAAAAGCATTGGGCAAAGAGAGCCTAATCGGAACGAAGACGAGCAGAAAGAAAAGGGTAAACTGTACTCGCTGACGATCAAGGAGCCGGGAAGAAAACATAAAGACTCGCCTCAGCGGCAAGGAAATTTGTCACCAAAGTATCAAGAAGTATTGGCTTTGGCTGCTAATGGTCAAGGCATACCGGAAATTGCTCAATGCTTATTGTTGAGTCAAGACGCAGTAAGAATGGTTTTGAAAACTCAGTCCCAAGGAGGAGCTCAGTGAAAGTATCACGTTCCTATTGGCTGGGGTTAGGCTCTGGTTTAATTCTGAGCGCAATGTTGACTCTGGTCATTTCTCCTTACCAAGGATATTCTCCAGCTTCTAATGAAGCCGCTCTTACACAGTCCGCGAAACAACAGACCTCCCAGCCTCCCACTGTGGAAACAGGGAAACCATCATCAAAGTCAAGTGAGACCAATAAGCCCGGATCAGCTCAATCTTCTCAGGCGGCGCCCTCTCCTTCTCCGGGCGTTTCTCAAACGGAGCGGGATTTTGTCATTCCAGAGGGAGCAAGCGCGGATAAGATTGCGGATCTTTTGGCGGCCGAAGGGTATATAAAGGATAAAGCAACCTTCTTAGCAAGCGCCCGTCAATTGGGAGCAGAAAGTAAGTTTCGAGCGGGAACATTTACTCTTACGTTAGGGTTGACTCCTGAAGAATTAATACATCGCCTATTGAAGAACTAGGGTATAAGCATTTAGCCTCATAAGCAGGATGTTTGTACCCTAGCATGTTTCCAGGCAGAATGTCATTGCACCGGAAAAGGATTGTAGGTGAAACTTTTCAAGGGGTTTGAACGTATTAAGAATAAGGAGATCAGAGAGTTATTAAACTTGCGGATAGGAGCCAGAAGAGTATGGAAGATGCCGAGATCATTCGGCAGGTGCTCGCAGGTCAACACGATCGATATGCAGACCTTGTTCAACGATATCAAGAACCATTACTACATTTTTTAAGGCGAATTCTTAACTCTGATGAGGATGTTTTCGATTGTGCGCAGGAAGCTTTTATTGCGGCCTACCGCAATTTGAACCGCTATTCTAAGGATCATCCCTTTCGGGCTTGGCTCTATGCAATCGCTAGAAATAAAGCCATCGATATCCTACGCAAACAACAAAGGGAAATTACGACAGTTTTAGACGAGACGTTGGAAGATCTTCATCCGAGACCGGAGGAGATCTGGCTTGAAAAAGAACAAGCCACTTTCCTCTCTAAGGTTTTAAACGAACTTCCAGAACATTACGCCCAGGCTCTTTTCTTACGGTATCGCCAAGACCTGTCTTATACCGAGATAGCAACAGTGCTTCAGGTTCCGGTAAGTCGGGTAAAGACATATCTCCATCGGGGAAAGGAAAAATTACGACAGGAATTAGAGAGGAGAGATATCCATGAAAGAGGCGGACAACGACATTTTATGGGCCCAACTGTTTCAGGATAAACCGATCCCTAATGACGTTTTGCTTAATTTCCAGTCCCAAATCATGAAGGAGATCAACGCTCATCCAGTAGATTTTGAAGCGCAAACTACTTTGGCTAAGCGCAGAAAATGGGGACTTGGATTGGCCATAAGCCTCGTGATTGCTGTAATATCCTTCGCCCTAATAGTTTGGCTCAAAAAAGATTGGATTTATCAAGCGTTGAATACACTGGTTATCTTGATTACGGGCATACACGCCGCTGAATTCCAAGACGTATGGCACGGAATGTTACGGGATTTTACATTCCTTCGAGAGTTAAAAACAGGGTTAAGTCTTCTCTGGGGAATCGTTGCCTGGCCTTTATTTGGGTTAGCCTCGGTTTATATCGTTCTCACTGGTTCAACCGATACAAGATCACCAAGGAAGTCCATGACCTAACATTGTCAGCCATAACCCTTTCTCCAAAGTTAATCTCGGCGTTTCGAGTGTAGTATAATCATCGAGATCTCTGCTAGTCCAAGGAATATGTTCTCCTAATACTCCATAATATGGTTATAGGTGTTGTACTCTAAGAAGAGTTTGAATGACAGCGAGGAGATATTACAGAGCATAGAGACATCGAGGAGAGATCAAAAAAAGGGATGGGATATGCATGGATGCAATAAAGGCTTTTTATAGGGATCAGGCACAGCATCTGCGCCAAGAAGTGTGGGAAGTCGCCCGCCAGATCGGAGAGCACCCTGAACTTGGATATAAGGAATACTTCGCGTCTGAGGTGTTAGGTAATTTTCTTAAGAAACATAATTTTGAAGTAACATTGGGAATCGCAGGAGTGGACACTGCCTTTCTGGCTCGTTTCACGGGCACTCTCCCTGGACCTAAGATCGCATTCTTGGCTGAATATGACGCTTTGCCAGAAGTTGGCCACGGTTGTGGACATAACTTAATTGGCGCTGCCAGTGCCGGCGCCGCAGTCATTTTAAGTAAAAGCATGGATCTCCCCGGGGAGATCATTGTTGTGGGCAGTCCTGCTGAAGAAACTAGTGGTGCGAAAGTGACCTTAGTCGAAGAGGGGATTTTTGAGGATGTCGATGCTGCAATTATGTTTCATCCTGGAAGCCAGAATGTTCCTGTGATTTCCAGCTTAGCTTTAGATGCTTTGGAATTTACGTTTCACGGAAGGGCTGCCCATGCAGTAGCAGCTTCACATTTTGGAATTAATGCTCTTGATGCGGTCATCAATTTTTTTGTCGGGATAAACTCTCTTAAAAAGCAGATACCCCATGATATGAAGATTAACGGGGTAATTACTGAAGGAGGAACGGTTCCGAATATTATTCCGGAACGAGCTGTGGCGCGTTTTTACCTCCGGGCTCGAAAACGGAAAGAACTGGATGAGTTGCGGGAGCAAGTTATACGTTGTGCAGAAGGTGCAGCCGCTATGGTCTCTGCAAAAATGACTTGGCAGAAGTTCGAGTTTTCCTACGATGAAATGCATACTAACTTAGTTTTGGCAGACTGCTTCACCAAAAATCTCCGTGAGTTGGGCATTCAGCATATTGCCCCTCCGCAAACGGCTATGGGCTCAGTGGACATGGGCAATGTCAGTCGAGCCGTGCCGGCTATCCATCCCTATTTGACGCTTGGGACAGGAACTGAAATACCGCACACAAAAGACTTTGCTCAGGCTGCTATTTCCTCCGAAGGAGAAAAACTTTTGATGCGGGCTATGCAAATTCTTGCTTTTACCGGCTCAGACGTGTTGAGAGATAAGAAACTCTTGCTGCAAATCAAGAAGGAATTCCGATTAACTAAGTAAGAATGTAATTCTACACGCCTAATTTTATCTGCAACGTATTTTATTTTTGGCTTGAGGAATAATGAGGAATGATATAGTTGCTTCTGAGGAATAAGATCATACCCGCTAAAGAAATGTAACGTTTAGTGATATGTAAGAAAAGAGCTGATTGAGAAAGCTCTTTTTTATTTTTAAGCATTGAATTATTATACGAAGATATGTATAATTATGAAAAGAAATTAGAGTGGAGGGATAGACATGAGAGTTGGTGTGCTTGGGGCGACAGGATATGCAGGACAGGAATTGGTACGGCTCTTGCGTCGCCATGAAAAAATAGAAGAACTGTTTCTATCATCGTCCAGTGTGGCGGGTCAGGAGTATGCGGAGGTTTATCCGCACTGGAGCGGACAAGATATAGGTATCCTGCAGGACGAAAATGTACCGGATCTTGATGTACTGTTCTGTGCTCTTCCTCATGGCCTAACAGCTTCACGAGCGAGGGGGTTTTTAGAACGCGATATGAAAGTTATTGATTTGGGTGCGGATTTTCGTTTGAATTCTGCCCAGATTTATGAGGAATGGTATAAATTAAAGCATCCGGACGTAGAGTTGCTTGCAGAGGCGGTGTATGGGCTGCCGGAACTCAATCGTGAGCAAATTAAAGGAAAATCTTTAATTGCTAATCCAGGCTGCTATCCTACAGCGACGTTGCTGGCTCTGGTCCCTTTATTAAAAGACCGGCTGCTCTATACTGAGACCTTGATCATCGATGCTAAATCAGGTGTTTCTGGAGCAGGGCGGGGAGTTTCTTTAGGAAACCATTATTCAGAGGTCAATGAAAATTTTAAAGCTTATGGAATTGCTAGTCATCGTCATACCCCTGAAATAGAGCAGGAGCTTTCCCGGGCTGCCGGTCGGCCTTTAACAGTGAATTTCACGCCTCACCTTGTTCCGATGACACGAGGAATGTTAGCCACCATATACGTGAGGGTCAAAGAGGGGATCCATGAAGAGGACTTGCGAAAGTGTTGGCTAAAACATTATGAGGAAGAACCCTTTGTTCATATTTTGCCTCGGGGTACATGGCCCCAGACGAAATTTGCCAGCGGAAGCAATCACGTCTTTTTGCAATTAACTGTGGACCAAAGAACGGGTAACGCCATAATCGTGTCTGCGATTGATAATTTAATGAAAGGTGCCGCTGGTCAAGCGGTGCAAAACATGAATCTGATCATGGGATGGCCTGAAGAACAAGGAATCAGCGGGACTGCGCTTTGGCCTTAAAAGAATAGGCTTTACAATTTATTATAAGATGAATGTCGGTATCAAAGGAGTATGAGAGTATGGAACATGGAGTTGAAGGTTGGAAAGAGATTGAAGGCGGTGTCGCCGCTCCTCAGGGATTTTATGCTGTGGGTGTTCAGGCAGGAATTAAGTATCCTGATAAATATGACGTGGCTTTAATTTATTCTCAGGTTCAAGCGCAAGCCGCTGGAGTGTATACGAAAAACCTGGTGAAAGCACATCCGCTGTATTTAACCCAAAAACACTTGCGCAATGGCCTAGCTCAGGCGATCGTGGTCAACAGCGGAAACGCTAACGCTTGTGTAGGGGATTTCGGGGATCAGTCTGCTTTAGCCATGGCTGAAGTGGTGGGTATGTATACGGCAATCCCCCAAGACGATGTGCTTGTTGCTTCCACCGGAGTGATCGGGGTTGAAATGCCGATCGAAAGGGTTTTAGTCGGAATTCGAGCAGCGAGTTCAGAACTATTGGGCAATGTTGTACAGGACCTGAAAGGGCAGGCCGCACAAAATGATGGGGCCCATCGAGCTGCCTTAGCAATTATGACGACAGATACAATGGTTAAAGAGCATGCTTACGAACTTCCCTGCTCTCAGGGAGGAGTGATTAAACTCGGGGCTATGGCTAAAGGATCAGGGATGATTCATCCCAATATGGGGACCATGTTAGGCTTTTTAACAACTGATGCCGCTGTTCCTTCCTCGGTTTTGCAGCGCCTGCTGCGTGAGGCTGTTGAGGAGAGTTTCAATATGGTTACCGTGGATGGAGATACGAGCACAAATGATATGGTGCTTATTTTAGCCAATGGAACTTCGGGAATCACTCCGAGCGGTGAGGATATGCTTAACTTCGAAACTATGGTAAAGAGTATGTGCATTCAATTAGCTAAGGATATTGCTCGTGATGGAGAAGGTGCCAGTAAGTTCATGGAAGTTTCTGTTTCAGGCGCTAAAACTAAAGAAGATGCCCGAAAAGTTGCCCGCAGTATTTGCGGCTCTAGCTTGGTGAAAGCCGCGCTGTTTGGTGAAGATGCTAACTGGGGAAGAATCTTAACTGCAGCAGGGTATTCAGGAGCGGACTTTGATCCGAGCATTGTAGATATTTTCCTTGGAGATATGACCGTTGCCCGAGCTGGCCGCGGGGTTGCTTTTTCTGAAGAAACCGCAAAAGAGATTCTGGGACATAAAGAAGTACAGATTCGCTTAGCTTTGAATGGCGGGGAAGAAAGTGCGACTGCTTGGGGGTGTGACCTTACGCATGAGTATGTCACAATCAATGGGAGTTATCGAACGTAAAAGTGGAGGTGTCTGTGATGACCCCTATCGAAGAGGGAATTAGTAAAGCCGGAGTTTTAGTGGAAGCCCTTCCGTATATTCAAAAATTTGCGGGAAAAATGGTCGTAATCAAATATGGTGGTCATGCCATGGTGGACCCCGTTCTTAAAGAATCCGTTATGTTAGATATCTTGCTTTTGCACTCTGTAGGAATCCGGCCCGTTTTAGTTCACGGCGGCGGGCCGGAGATTAATGCAATGTTAAAAAAAGTGGGGATTGAGAGCCAATTTGTAAAAGGCTTGCGCGTTACTGATGCCCAAACGATGGAGATAGCCCAAATGGTTTTATTAGGAAAGCTGAATACCGAGATGGTATCCACTCTAAACCGCTTTGGCGGAAAGAGCGTTGGGCTATCCGGCAAGGATGCTCAGTTGCTGCTGGCTAATAAGAAACCCCTTCAGATCCCGAACAGCGCCGGAGAAATGGAAGAGATCGACTTAGGACTTGTCGGTGAGATTCATACCGTCACGCCGGATATTTTGAATACCCTGTTGGAAGAGGGGTATATTCCCGTCATTTCTCCAGTGGCCAGCGGGGAACATGGGGAAACCTTCAATGTCAATGCAGATACCGCTGCAGGAAAAATAGCAGAAGCATTAAAGGCTGATAAACTACTGCTTCTGACGGATGTCCGCGGCATATTACGCGATGTTGCCGACGCTGGCTCGCTTATCTCTACAATTAGCAGAGGTGAGGTAGATACCTTAGTTGAGGAGGGAGTCTTGCAAGGTGGAATGCTCCCGAAAGTTGAGTGTGCAGTTTCCGCGTTAGAACAAGGGGTTGGCAGCGTGCATGTCCTCGACGGACGAATACGTCATGCAATACTTCTCGAACTATTTACAGATGGTGGAATCGGGACCATGTTTAAAGACTAGAGGGTAAGTTATAAGAATTTTGGTTTCGTATAGTTTAGGAATTTTTTCGGTGGAAATAGAACTACGCATGGATTCGAACGTCGAATACCAAACGTCGAATTTCGAATATGGGAGGATGAAAAAATGGCACAGTTAGAAGGCTTATCAACGGAGGCAATCATAGAGCAGGGAAAAAACGTTGTAATGAACACATATGGCCGTTTGCCCATGACCATCGTTAAAGGCGAAGGTGCTTGGGTTTGGGATACGGAAGGAAAACGCTATTTGGATTTTTTAACCGGACTAGCCGTTAATTCCTTGGGCCATAGTCATCCGGCCATCGTTAAAGCTATTCAAGATCAGGCTCAAGAGATTTTGCATACGTCGAATTTATACTGGATTCCGAACCAAGTTGCTCTGGCGGAGCGCTTAGTGAAGCATTCCTTTGCCGATAAGGTGTTCTTTTGCAACAGCGGTGCTGAAGCTAATGAAGCAGCTTTTAAATTAGCTCGAAAATATGCCAAAAAAATGTACGGAGCGAATAAATATGAAGTAGTGTCCCTGGAGAACTCTTTTCATGGGCGCACCTTGGCGACACTTACCTTGACAGGACAAACTAAATATCAGGAAGGTTATGATCCTCTGCCCGTTGGTCTAAGTTATACGGCTCTAAACGATCTTGAAGGTCTAAAGGCTAAAATTAATGAAAAAACGGCTGCAGTCTTTATTGAACCCATTCAGGGTGAAGGGGGAGTCATTCCTGCTTCGAGTGAATTTCTCCAAGCTGCCCGTGCCTTATGTGATCAGTACGGTGCCTTGTTAATTTTCGATGAGGTGCAGTGTGGAGTCGGAAGAACTGGGAAACTCTTTGCTTATGAGTGGAGCGGTGTAACTCCGGATATTATGACCTTAGCTAAAGCCCTGGGAGGCGGAGTGCCAATCGGAGCGATGCTAGCAACCGACAAAGTTGCTGGTGTCTTTCAACCAGGTGATCATGCCTCAACCTTTGGCGGGAATCCTTTGGCTACTGCTGCAGGGTGTGCAGTCCTAGATGTTATGCTCGAAGAAGGATTTTTCCCAAGTGTTCAAGAGAGGGCCAGTTATTTTCGCCAGGGTCTTGAACAATTGGCCCAGAAATATCGAACTGGAGATCCTATACGAGGACAAGGATTTATCATTGGCTGGCCTGTTTCTAAATTTGGGCCGGAGCTCGTCGAGAGTTGTCGTCAAAAAGGGCTGTTGATAAATTGTGTTGGCGGTAAAACATTGCGTTTCCTCCCTCCTCTAATTGCAGAGAAAGCAGAAATTGATGAGGCTCTGAAAATCTTGGACGGTGTGTTCGGCGAGGTTTGGAAGTGATTTCGGAGGTCAGAGTTCGGAAGCTGGAAGTCAGTAATTAGGAAATAAGAAATTAGCCGGAGGCAGTAACACATCGTTATAAGCAAAGAGGCTTAGAAAATCGGAGAACTTTGAATTCTTTATTCGAGGAGGGAAGAAATGAAGGCAGCACTCGTTCTTGAGACCGGGAAAGTTTTTATCGGAGAATCCTTTGGATCTACCGGAGAGGCCTGGGGTGAAGTCGTTTTTAACACTGGCATGACAGGCTATCAAGAGGTATTGACAGACCCCTCGTATGCCGGGCAAATGGTCTGTATGACCTACCCGCTTATCGGAAATTATGGGGTTAACAAACAGGATGATCAGTCGGAGAAAGTACAGGTTCAGGGATTTATCGTGAAAGAGGCTGCACGCAATCCCAACCATTGGCAATTAGAAAAGAATGTTTCAAGAACGTTGGCACAATCCGGCGTCGTAGGGATCAAAGGGATTGACACCCGCGCTTTGACTCGGATTATTCGGGAATATGGGGTCCTGCGCGGGGTGATTACCACCGAGCTGGAACAGATTGATAAGCTACTTTCCAAATTAAAAGCTTGGCAAGTTCCAGAGGATGTTGTTGCGGAAGTCAGTACTAAGAAGATTTATACCTTGCCTGCTCTTGATACTCAGAAGGAGCAATTTCATGTTGTTGTGATGGATTTTGGAATTAAAAAGAATATTTTGCTGGCGATGCAGGCTAAAGGGTTTCGTTTGACCGTCGTACCGTTTAGCACATCGTCCAAGCAAATCTTAGAACAAAACCCTGATGGCATTTTTCTCTCGAATGGTCCAGGAGATCCAAAATGTGTTCAAGTGGGAATAGAAACGATTCGAAACTTAATGGACCAACGCCCTATCTTTGGAATTTGTTTGGGACACCAGCTTTTGTCCTTGGCCCTAGGAGGAGACACTTTCAAGATGAAGTTTGGACACCGGGGAGGAAATCAACCTGTCCAAGAACTCGAGTCAAAACGCGTGACGATCACTTCGCAGAATCATGGTTATGCCATCTCAGAGGAGAGCTTAGCCCAGACTCCTTTGTACGTTACCCATCGCAATCTTAACGATCAAAGCGTTGAAGGGGTTAAACATCAGGGATTGCCGGTATTTTCCGTTCAATATCATCCGGAAGCCGGACCTGGGCCAAGCGAATCCCTTTATCTGTTTGATGAGTTTGCGCAATTAATGCAGGAATGGAGGGCTCAGCATGCCTCTTAATCCGGCCTGGAAAAAGGTCCTTGTCATTGGCTCAGGGCCGATTGTGATTGGGCAAGCAGCAGAATTTGATTATGCCGGGACCCAAGCCTGCAAAGCTCTGCGTGAAGTGGGCTTAGAAGTGGTTTTAGTGAACAGTAATCCAGCGACGATTATGACGGATGTTAAAATGGCTGATCTTACCTATATTGAACCCTTGTTGCCGGAATCTCTCGAAAGAATCCTCCAAAAAGAGCGGCCTGATGCCTTGCTGCCAACGTTAGGAGGGCAAACGGGTCTAAATCTGGCAATGGAACTGGAACGCGGCGGTGTGTTGAAAAAATACGCCGTGGATCTGATTGGCTGCAACGCAGAGACCATTTATAAAGCAGAAGATCGTGATGCTTTTAAAGAGACGATGCTTTCTTTAGGTGAGCCTGTCGCTGAAAGTGTTATTGTGACAACTCTCCAAGAAGGAGAGATATTTGCCCGGAATCAAGGTTTTCCCCTGATTATTCGTCCTGCTTATACTTTGGGTGGGACTGGAGGCGGAATTGCCAAGAACTCCAAACAATTAGAAGAGATCTTGCAAAGAGGATTACAAGCCAGTCCGATCGGACAGTGTCTTCTAGAGCGAAGTGTAGCGGGTTGGAAAGAAATTGAATATGAAGTAATGCGTGATGACGCCGACAACTGTATTACAATTTGTAATATGGAGAATATAGATCCCGTCGGAATCCACACGGGAGACAGTATTGTAGTGGCTCCTTCCCAAACTTTGAGTGATGTTGAATACCAAATGCTGCGGGCGTCTTCCTTAAAAATTATTCGAGCCTTGGGAGTTAATGGCGGGTGCAATGTGCAGTTTGCCTTGAATCCTGTGAGCCGGGAATATGTTGTGATTGAAGTTAATCCTCGAGTGAGTCGTTCTAGTGCGCTTGCCTCGAAAGCAACAGGCTATCCCATCGCCAAAATGGCAGCTCTTCTCTCTGTCGGTTTTACGCTGCCGGAATTGACGAATCCAGTGACCGGACATACAAGTGCCTGTTTTGAGCCGGCTTTAGATTATGTCGTTGTCAAGTTTCCTCGTTGGCCTTTTGATAAATTTCCGGCAGC
Organism: Desulfosporosinus paludis; assembly: GCF_045689965.1. Lineage (NCBI taxonomy): Bacteria > Bacillati > Bacillota > Clostridia > Eubacteriales > Desulfitobacteriaceae > Desulfosporosinus > Desulfosporosinus paludis. Next base: position 2,365,554 of record NZ_CP144211.1, on the reverse strand, counting down.
AGATCATCGCTTAGGTACACAGATGAAAGCCACCGGTGAGGTAATGGCTATGGAACGAACTTTGGAGGGCGCACTTTTGAAGGCAGCCCGCTCCCTAGAAATTGGGAGTGTGGGGCTTCGTATTGCAGCTTCCGGCTCATGGACCGAGATGGAAATCGAAGATAAGCTTGCCTCGACGGATCATGAACGCTTTTTTGCCATTGCTGAAGCTTTTCGACGAGATTGGACAAACCTCGAAGTGCAAATGCTCACCCAGATCGATCCGTTTTATCTACATAAAATTAAGGATCTGGTTTTATTGGAACGTCGCCTTCAAGGAGAACCTTTAACTCCTGAATTATTACGTTTAGCTAAAGTTCAAGGGTTTTCGGACTTAGCCGTTGCCAAGTTGACTGGACGTACCGAAGAAACTGTGCGGGATCTGCGCATGGAAGGCGGGATTATACCTGTCTTTAAGACGGTGGATACCTGTGCAGCCGAATTTGCTTCTGCAACACCTTACTACTATTCATCCTATGAAGAAGAGGATGAAGGAGAGGTGAATAGAGGCCCTAAGGTTGTCGTCTTGGGCTCAGGCCCGATTCGGATTGGGCAAGGGATAGAGTTCGATTATTGCTCGGTCCATGCCCTTATGGCTTTACAAGACGCGGGTGTAGAGGCAATTATGGTTAATAACAATCCTGAAACGGTTTCTACAGATTTTGACACTGCAGATAAATTGTATTTCGAGCCGTTAACCGTTGAGGATGTGCTCCATGTTTTGCATAAGGAGCAAGCGGACGGTGTCCTTGTTCAATTCGGTGGGCAAACAGCAATTAATTTGGCAGGACGACTTGACCGCGTTGGAGTGAAAGTTTTAGGAACTCCTGTAGATGCTATCGATATGGCAGAAGACCGAGAGCGTTTCGCTGAACTGTTAAGTCGCTTAGGAATCCCCCAATCCGAAGGTCGCAGTGTTACGTCGATCGACCAGGCCGCGAGAGTTGCGGAGGAGCTGGAATTTCCAGTGATCGTTCGCCCCTCTTATGTGATTGGGGGACGTGCCATGCAAGTCGTGGAAACACTTTCGGAACTGGAAGACTATTTGCGCAGAGCGATCCATCTGTCGCCGGAACATCCAATCTTAGTGGATCGTTATTTAGATGGCAAGGAAGTAGAGATTGATGCGGTTTCGGACGGTGAGACCACGGTAATCGCCGGGATTATGGAACATATTGAACGAGCAGGTGTCCATTCAGGGGATAGTTTAGCGGTTTATCCCCCTCAAAGTTTGACCCCTGCCGAAATTGACCAGATTCAGGATTATACTTGCCGTTTGGCAGCTGGGATTGGCATCCGGGGACTGATTAATATTCAATTTGTTGTCGTGCGCGGTAAAGTATACGTCTTAGAGGTGAATCCAAGAGCAAGCCGAACGGTGCCAATTCTCTCTAAAGTTACGGGGATTCCTCTTGTTAATCTGGCGGTTCAGGTCGCTTTAGGCAAGTCATTGCAGGAGATGGGCTACAAACACGGTCTTGCTCCTGAAGTGCCCTTCGTAGTGGTTAAGGCTCCGGTCTTTTCATTCGAAAAGCTAACCAAAGTCGAAACTTCTTTGGGCCCGGAAATGAAATCGACGGGTGAAGTTCTGGGGATGGACACTCAATTTGGGCATGCTTTGGCTAAAGCCTTTGCGGCCTCGCGTATTCCTCTTCCTAATGATGGTAACATCTTGGTTTCTGTCGCGGAAAAGGATCGGCCAGAAGCGATTACCCTTGCCCGTCAACTTGCCCAACTTGGCTTTGGAGTAAAAGCTGTGGGAGACACGGCTAAGGCTTTAGCGCTGTGTGGGGTGAAGGCCGAGACAGTGAGCGAATCCAGCAAGGCTCTTCAAGAAGCCATTCGACAACGGGAGTTCTCATTTATCCTTAGCACGCCTACGAAAGGTAAGACGCCAGAACATACAGGTTATTTGTTAAGACGTTTAGCTGTGGAACACGGGGTGCCTTGCTTCTCATCTATGGATACGGCGAAGGCGGTTGTGCGGGCACTGCAAGAGATCCGCAGCCATACGACTCCACAGGTACTCTCGTTACAGGAGTATTTGGTTTAAGGGAGCCTAGCGCATTTTGTATTTATGATAAATTGTATTAGCAGAGGCTTTGAAAAAGGCCGATGATTCCCAGGACTGGCTATGTTATAATAAAGTATTAAAGATTGGAAGAAGGCGATCGAATGGAAGATAAAATACTTCAGGCGATAGAAGGCTTAAAAGAAGATTCTACTCGTAGATTTGATGCCTTAACAAGTCAAGTAAATACACTAACAAGCCAAATGAATACTCTAACGAATCAGGTTAATACTCTAGCGAACCAGGGCGATACTTTAACGAACCAGGTTAATACACTAACAAACCAAGTTAATGAAAATACTCAAATTTTAAAGGCCTTGGAACACCTCGCTCAGGTCAATAGAGCCGAGCGTGATAGGATGATCATGGACATAGCGGAAATCCATGGAGAAGTTAGAGCAATACGAAAAGACTTGTCTACGGTTGAATTAGTGACGGCTAATAACTGGAGCGATATTGCTAAGTTAAAATCTATAAAGTGAAAAGATTCCCTTCATTTGATTTTATAAATATGAAATAAGAAACTCCTGCTCGATAGTTTAGATTGTCAAGCGGGAGTTTCTTATTTGAATCCTTTCTATGGACGATTAACCGAAGTGTTTTGAAACATGATGGTAGCATAACGATTGAAAGCATCACAATTTCGTTCCGCATTGAGGGCAATAGGCTGTGCCCGCATTTGCTCTCCCACAGGAAGGACAGAAGTTGGGAGCTTTTTCTGGCCGTGGGTGTTCTGGCTCTATACTTGGTTCAAGCGTTGATCTTTCGGCTGCGGTCTCTTTGAGCGGTTCGGATTTTTCTAAAGATATTGGCTGGTCGGCGGAAGAAGCAGAGGGAGCTGAAGCTAAAGAATTCGTATCAGAGACGGCAGTGCTTTCAGTGGAGGGATTGCTGATGCTTTCAGAAGTAGTTTCAGTATAGGGATAATTTGCTGAAGGTGTATAAGAGAAACTTGGCAGGGGAGGGTTTTCGGGATGCTCGCTCTCCTCAAGGGATAAGACCCAGACAATCGCCAAGACGGCAATGAAGGGGCTAACGACAAGGACAGCTAATCCACCGAGAGCTGACGAGATGCGGTGGAGGACTTGAATGCCAATCTCTATTAATACTACGGTTCCGATATATCCCCAAAGAATCCCCATGTGTTGGCGGAAGAATTTCCAACTGTCACCAAGTGACTTACGGAAGCTATCTCGACGGTGGGCTAGCAAGTAGATGGCCGATGTGCTAAGCCAGGGTAAAGCAAAGATTCCCGCAACAAGAATAAAGAGCCCGTAAATAACGAGGTAGGCAATGAGCACTCCGTGGGAGTTCTTTAAGGCTAAAGCTCCCACCAGACCGACAAATAAGAGGAGTAATTCAATCAGCAGGAGTATCCCTTGCCAACCTAGAACGCGGAAAAATCCGACATACCTGAAGTCTTTAAGGGTTACACGTTCCCGATAAGCCTTTGCGGTTAAATTGAACAGGCCGGTGTAATAGGCTGTTCCAATCAGCCAAGAGACAACAATAATCAAAATAAGAGTTCCAGCTACATTTCCTAAAGCGCCTGAAATGTCGCCTAATGAACCGTTAAAGGCTCCAAAAGGGTTTTGACGATGTAAGCCAAATGGGTCTGAGAAAGGGGCTCCTGAAGTGGGAGGTACTCCTGGGACAGGCATGCCTGGAGAAAAATACCCTCCATAGGATTGAGGCAAAGCCCAACGCAATTGAGCTGCTGCTCCAATAGCCAGAGCTATTATAAGAACAACACTGACTGCACCATAGATAAGGGTCCAAGCATATAAAGGAAGTGCTTCTCTTTTGAAGATTTCCCATGCTAATTTGATTCGTTCAGTCCAGTTCATAATTATCCTAGTTTCTGATACAGACACTCAAGTTTGAGGTTTTTCTTGTATTTTCTGTACCAATGTCGGGAAACTAGGGATCTCACCTCTTTTCTTTATTAATATGTCCATTGAATTTCTAAATCAGGGCATGATATAGTTGAAGATGCATGTTAATAACCTTCGCTATACTAATTTATTTATCCTGCAAAAAACTATACATTTTAGCTGTTGCATTTTTATACATATTTAAGTATAATAATTCATATCGAAGGGGTGGAAGAGATATGAAAACAATAGATCGTTCGATTTTTAAAGGCCGAGATTTTATTTCACTGCATGATTTTTCTCAGGATGAATTAAATTGCTTTTTAGAGGTTGCCCGGGAACTCAAGGCAGAACAGAAATCCGGTCACCCACATCCGATTCTTCAAGGCAAGACTTTAGGGATGATTTTTACGAAGTCTTCAACAAGGACTAGAGTTTCCTTTGAGGTGGGAATATACCAACTTGGCGGACAAGGGCTCTTTTTAAGCGGCCGAGACATTCAGCTTGGCAGAGGAGAAACGATTGCAGACACTGCGCGCGTTCTTTCCCGGATGGTCGATGGAATTATGATCCGAACGTTTAGCCACCAAGAGGTTCTAGACCTGGCCGAGTTCGCTACGATTCCGATTATTAATGGGCTTACGGATTTGCTTCATCCTTGCCAAGTTTTGGCGGATCTTATGACGATTCAAGAGCACAAAGGACGTTTGGCAGGCTTGAAATTGGCTTACGTCGGGGATGGTAACAATATGGCTCATTCTTTGATGTTTGGTGGAGCAAAAATGGGTTTGCATGTTGTCATCGCCTCCCCATTAGGGTATAAACCTGATCCCGCGCTGATAGCTTTAGCCCAAGAGGATGCCAAAGCGAACGGCGGATTAGTTGAAGTGATTGATGATCCGTTAGAGGCGGTAAAAGGTGCCGATGTGCTTTATACAGATGTTTGGGCAAGCATGGGACAAGAAGCGGAAGCCGGCGAGCGTATGAAGGCTTTTCAGGGATATCAGATCAATTCCGAATCACTGAAACTTGCCCAGCCATCGGCGATTGTTCTGCACTGTTTACCAGCGCACCGCGGAGAGGAAATTACTGATGAGGTTATCGAAGGTGCCCATTCCGTAGTTTTTGATGAAGCAGAAAATCGGCTTCATGCTCAAAAAGCAATTATGGCGCTGGTCATGTAAAGGAATCCTTCTTGACTTAGATACTTGAGTTGGATATGATTTCTTAAAAGGTAATTCTGTAAATTTTTCAGAATTAGCGTCAGAGAAAAATTATGTCCTTAAACGAAGTGCATCCCTCTTGCAATAATTGCAGGGGTTGTATTCCTATGGATGTATTGTATGAAAAGGAGACTGGACTATGAAAAAGGTTGTTTTAGCATATTCTGGCGGGTTGGACACATCGATCATTATCCCCTGGCTTAAGGAGACCTATGGCTATGAAGTGATTGCCATGGTTGCAGACCTTGGTCAAGGAGAAGAATTAGCTCCACTTCAGGAAAAGGCTATTAAAAGCGGAGCCAGTAAGTTATATATTGAAGACCTGAGGGAAAAATTCGTTACTGAGTTTATCTTCCAAACATTGAAAGCTGGGGCAGTTTACGAAGGGGATTATCTTTTAGGTACTTCGTTTGCCCGCCCGTTGATTGCCCGTCGATTAGTGGAGATCGCGGAGAAGGAAGGCGCAGTGGCTATCGCGCACGGCGCTACAGGTAAAGGAAATGACCAGGTTCGCTTTGAACTGAGTGTTAAAGCCTTAAATCCTGATTTAGAAATCATTGCCCCCTGGCGGCTGTGGAATCTTAAATCTCGAGAAGATTGCATCGATTATGCCGAAGCACGTGGAATTCCGGTTCCAGTCACTAAAGATCGCCCATACAGTATGGATCGTAATCTTTGGCACCTTAGTCATGAAGGCGGGGACTTAGAGAACCCTTGGAACGAGCCAAAGCGAGACCTTTATTTACTCGGTGTTGCTCCGGAGGATGCTCCGGACGAAGCGACTTATCTTGAACTTGGGTTTGAACAAGGAATTCCCACATCGTTAAATGGCCAGAAAGTTCCACCGGTCGAGTTATTAGAAACCCTCAACGAATTAGGAGGGAAAAATGGAATTGGAATTGTGGATATGGTGGAAAATCGTCTTGTGGGAATGAAATCCCGCGGTGTCTATGAAACACCCGGGGGAACGATTCTTTACACAGCTCATAAGGCTTTAGAGCACTTGACCTTGGATCGTCTTACGCTCCACTATAAAGAACAAACCGCTTTAAAATATGCAGAAATAGTCTATGATGGGGTCTGGTACTCTCCTCTCCGCGAAGCTCTTGACGCTTTTGTCAATGTCACGCAGAAAAACGTGACAGGGACCGTAAGAGTAAAATTATACAAAGGAAATTGCTCCTTGGCAGGGGTAAAATCCCCCTATTCTCTCTATAATGAAGCCTATGCTACCTTTGGGGAAGATGGGGTGTATGATCAAAAGGATGCCGCCGGGTTCATTAATCTCTTTGGCTTGCCATTAAAGGTCAGGGCATTAATGGAGAAACAATCGGGGCTGCGTAAATAAGACTAAAGATAAGCGCCGAGAGTTCGGCGCTTATCTTAGGTTGAGCATTTTAGGGGGGCTAGGCTCCCCATTTCTGCTTTTAATAAACTATGAAAGGACGATGGACTGTGAAACTCTGGGGTGGACGCTTTGAAAAAACAACAGATGCCTTAGTGGAGGATTTTCATTCTTCAATTCGTTTCGATCAACGTCTATACAAACAAGATATTTTAGGAAGCATTGCCCATGCAAGAATGTTGGGCAGTGTGGGGGTTATTACTGAGGATGAAGCAACCAATTTAATCGCAGGACTCCAAGGAATTCTGAAGGATATTCAAGCAGGAGACGTGGAATTTGAGATCGGGGCAGAAGATATTCATATGAATGTGGAAAAAATTTTAACCGAACGAGTCGGTCCTGTGGGGAAGAAGCTACATACGGGACGGAGTCGAAATGATCAAGTGGCCTTGGATCTGAGGCTTTACCTGAGAGAAGAGATCGACCAATCAAAGGCCTTAGTGGGTAAATTTGTACAAACTCTGCTGAATCTAGCCCATGAGCACCTTGAAACCTGGATGCCAGGCTACACTCATTTGCAAAAGGCACAGCCCATCACTTTGGCCCACCATTTAATGGCCTATATTCAAATGTTTTTGCGAGACCTTGGGCGGTTCAATGATACCCGCAAGCGTCTGAACCTATCACCCCTCGGTTCGGGGGCGATGGCTGGAACTACATTTCCTCTTAACCGGGAGAAAGCAGCCTTGGAATTGGGTTTTGACGGAGTAACCTTGAATAGTTTAGATGGCGTAAGTGACCGAGATTTCGCTCTGGAGTTTTTAGCGGCCGCTTCCATTCTTATGATGCATCTCAGTCGATTATGTGAGGAGCTTGTCCTTTGGTCAAGCGGGGAATTCCAATTTATCTCGATGGATGACGGGTATTCCACAGGGTCAAGTATTATGCCTCAAAAGAAGAACCCGGACGTGGCAGAATTGGTGAGAGGAAAAACTGGTCGCGTCTACGGTGATTTAATGGCCCTTCTGACTGTGATGAAGGGGTTGCCTCTTGCCTACAACAAAGACATGCAAGAGGATAAGGAACAGGTTTTTGATGCTGTGGATACGCTGCAAAAGTGCTTATTGGTCGTAGAACCGATGCTGAGAACGATGCAGGTTCACCGAGGAGCTATGGCTCGGGGAGCAAAAGGCGGCTTCACGAACGCTACAGATTTAGCAGATTACTTGGCTAAGAAAGGCGTGCCTTTCCGTGAGGCCCATGAGTTAGTTGGACGAATCGTCTTGAACTGTACGAAACAAGGCAAGGGACTGGAAGAGTTAACTCTCAGCGAATACCAAACGATTTCCCCAGTGTTTGACGATGATCTTTTTGAGGCAATTGGAATTGAACACTGTGTACGTGCTCGAAAGATTACAGGAGGTCCTTCTCCGGAAACAGTGGCTCAAGGGATCCAGCAAAGTCAGGAAGGTTTGCTGAGATTGTTGGGAGAGTAGTTTCCATTCTGAGAAAATGTCGAAATAATGATATGCAACAGCAACATTTAGCGGATTCTCAAGGAAATAGTGAATTATTTTGGGATATGGTTATAAAAGAGAGAACTAATACCCGTATAGGGTTAGGCTTAAATCTGCACCCTGCTATTTTTCTAAGGTTTATCGTCTAATTACACGTTCGATAGACAGAAAACTGTGCATAGTGTGGATAACTCTGTGGATAATACCAATATAGAGCGGCTTTTTCCGTGGATAAGTTAGGGATAGATGGGGGATAAGTGGATGAAACCTGTGGATAACCAACATGCAGGTTTCGATTATAACCGACAAATGGTTTAATGGCTATAATTTTTTAAGGAAAAGTGATTATTTACGTTCGAAAGAAGGAAATGTCGGCACAAAGGTAGAAATTCTCACACATGATTTCCCAATACTAATAAATGCTAAGAATAAACGATTTAATAACCCAAGAGATAACGGGATGGGTGAGAGTGGCGAGGTAATTGTCAATGGAAAATCTAACAATGCTTACAGATCTTTACCAGTTAACGATGATGCAAGGGTATCTTGTCAACGGATACCAGAACAAGGAAGCTGTCTTTGATGTCTTTTTTCGTTCGATTCCCTTTAACGGAGGCTACGCTCTAGCGGCCGGATTAGAACAAGTCGTAGAATTTATCGAAAATCTTAGGTTTGGAGAAGAAGATTTAGCGTATCTCCAAGGTCTGCAGCTTTTTCAGGAGGATTTCATTGAAGAACTGCGCAATTTCCGATTCACGGGAGACATCGATGCCGTTCAGGAAGGCACCCCGGTTTTTCCTTACGAACCTTTAATACGAGTAAAGGGACGTATTTTTGAAACTCAGCTGTTAGAAACTTCAATTTTGAATTTGATTAACTTTGAAACTCTAATTGCCACAAAGGCCTCCAGAGTTGCTGCGGCAGCCGGAAAGGGTCCGATCATGGAATTTGGCCTGCGGAGAGCGCAGGGACCGGATGCAGGAGTTTTGGGGGCAAGAGCGGCTTTTATTGGTGGTTGTCAATCAACATCCAACGTACTAGCCGGGAAACGTTATGGTATTCCTGTCTCTGGCACCCAGGCTCATAGCTGGATTCAGTGTTTTCCCACAGAGCTTGAAGCGTTCCGTGCCTATGCCCGAACGTTTCCGGATAATTGTTTATTGCTGGTCGATACCTACAGTGCTCTGGAATCTGGGGTTCCTAATGCAATCAAAGTAGGGTTGGAGCTTGAAGCAAAGGGGTATCATTTTCAGGGAATACGTTTAGACAGTGGGGACCTGACGTATTTGTCGAAAGAAGCTCGTCGAATGCTGGATGAGGCAGGCCTGAAGAGCGCCATCATTGTTGGGTCGAATGATTTAGACGAAGAGACAATTTTCTCGATTCGAGCGCAAGGAGCTGCCATCGATGCCTGGGGAGTCGGGACACATCTGATCACATCTAAGGATAGTCCCTCATTAGGGGGTGTGTACAAGCTGGCCGCCGAGGGGGAACAGGGGGTTTTTCATCCGCGTTTGAAAGTCTCGGAAAATATATCTAAGATCACAAACCCTGGAATTAAAAAGATCGTGCGTTTTTATGATCGAGCCGGAAAGGCTATGGCTGACTTAATTGCTCTCGATGATGAAGATTTCGGAGATCGTAAATCTTTGACGATCTTTGATCCCATTCAGACGTGGAAGAGAAAGACACTGACAAATTTTCGGACTAGAGAGCTTTTGCTTCCAATCTTCAGAGAGGGAAGACGAGTCTATGAGCTGCCAACGCTTCAGGAAATCCAAGAATATTCCCGCCAAGAACTGGATTCCTTCTGGGATGAAGTCAAGCGATTAGCGAATCCCCATACTTATATTGTTGATTTATCGGCCAAGCTTTTTGAATTAAAACAGCAATTACTTTTGACAATTCATAATGAAATAAAGGCAAATCAGAATTAGGGGGTTGAAATCAATGTGGACAGAGGATGAATTAGCAAGTCGGATTAACAAAGCAGTCGAATGGCTGCGTGCCAAGGTCGCCGAAGCCAATGCTAAGGGAGTCGTCGTAGGGATCTCAGGCGGCGTGGACTCAGCGGTTGTTACAGGACTTTGCTGCCGTGCCTTTCCGGACAATTGCATCGGGGTGATTATGCCCAGTCATTCAAACCCAGAGGACCGTGAGGATGCGCTCTGGATCGCCGAAGGCTTTGACCTCAGGCCCTTGGAAATTGACTTAGGTGAAGCTCATACTTCGATTTTTAATCAAGTCAAGCAAAGTCTGTCCGATCGAGACTGCACGCTCGTTGGTGAAAAGGTAAGCCAAGGAAATTTAAAGGCCCGCTTGCGTATGTCCACGTTGTATGCAGTAGCGAATGCCTTAAATTACTTAGTAGTAGGGACGGACAACGCCCCGGAGAGTTATACCGGATACTTTACAAAGTATGGCGATGGCGGTGTAGATATTTTGCCAATAAGTTCGCTTACAAAGACAGAGGTGCGCGCTTGGGCTTGGATGTTGGGTCTGCCTCAGAAGATTGCCATGCGTGTCCCGACTGCTGGATTATGGCCTGGTCAAACTGATGAAGCGGAGATGGGCTTATCGTATGATTTAATTGACCGCTATTTACTTGGGGAAGAGGTCCCTGACAAAGTTCGAGAACGTATCGAGGCTTTACACCACCAAAGCGAACACAAACGAAACCTCCCGCCCAGTCTTGAACTTCCTAAACTTGAGAGGTTGGATTGACGTGCGTATTGGGGTGGATATCGACGGTGTCGTGTCGGATAGTTATCCATATTGGCTGCAGGAACTGAATCAGTATTTTGGCAAAGATATTAAGACGATTACGGATTATGATATGCACAAGGTGTTTGAGGTTCCTAGTACCGATATGAACGACTTTTTTGTTGGGAATGCCGAGAGATTGCTTTTTATGCCTGAGATCGTGGCGGGGGCGAAGGAAGGAATTGAAACTCTGATTAAAGAGGGGCATGAGATTGTTTATGTGACCGCCCGCACACCCGAGGAGAAAGACGTTACATTGCGATGGTTTTTGAAACGAGAAATTCCACATGAACACGTTCTCTTCTCCGGCTTTAATAGTAAAGTAAGCTTAGTTAAAGAATGGGATATTGAAGCTTTTGTTGAGGATTATCATGTGAATGCCAAACAGATCGCAGAAATCGGGGTCCCCGTTTTTCTGCTGACAGCCAGTTATAATCAGGACCATGAAGAACTTCCAGGAGCTATCATGCGATGCCAAAGTTGGCAGGATATCGTAGAAGGAATCAGAAAATTAAAGGATATAAAAAAGGACGAATGCAGCTGACTAAAAATAAGGTTAAGGCTATAGAAAAACAAGGTCTGTAACAAGTTTTCCAATTGTTATAGACCTTGTTTTATTTTAATCTTTGTTCCATCCTGCAAGGATCGGAATTAACTGACGATATCCAAGCCGACCTTATAGATATCTCCGGCTCCTAAAGTGAGAACAAGATCCTCAGGAGCGAGTGTTTGAGCAAGATATAGTTTGATGTCGTCCAACGTGCCAATGTAGCGGGCTTGGATTCCTTGTTCTTGGATTAACTCGGCTAGGGTAAGGGCAGAGATAGTTTGGTGTCCTTGTTCACGTGCTGAGGCAAAAACGTCAGCAATAACGACTTCGTCTGCGCTTTGAAAAGCCTGGGAAAATTCTTGGAGGAGTTTTTCTGTTCGACTGAAGGTATGTGGCTGAAAGACTGCGCGAATACGACGATCTGGGAAGGATAATCGAGCACCTTCTAAAGTTGTGCGAATTTCTGTCGGGTGGTGGGCATAATCATCGACGATAAGAGCCCCATTGGTATTGCTTCCGAGATGTTCAAAGCGGCGTTTTGTCCCATTAAACTGGCTTAAGCTATTCAGGATTTCCTCCATGGGGATGCCAATTTCATGACAGACGGCAATCGTGGCTAAAGCGTTAAGAATATTATGTCTGCCAGCGACATGGAGGTCCAGGTCACCGACGTATTCCCCTTTAAGCATGATTTTCATAGAACTCTGCTCATCCCTGAAGAGGATTTCGGTAGCCCTAATATCAGCAGATTCTGAAAGGCCAAAGGTGGTTATCGGTGCAGTACCCCGGATTAATTGGCGATTTGGGTCCTCAGCCCAGATATAAATGTGGCCGTGATTGGGTACTTTCTGAGCTAGTTCGGCAAAGGCTGAGATGACATCATCCAGATCTTTAAAATAATCAGGGTGATCGAACTCAATATTCGTAATTACGAGATGCTCAGGTGAATAGTTAAGGAAGTGGCGTCGATATTCACAGGACTCCGCTACAAAAAATTCTCCGGTACCAGAATGGGCATTCCCTCCGATGCTTGGTACATCGCTGCCCACAACAATCGTTGGATCGAATCCGGCGTGGAGCATGACAAGTCCCATCATCGCCGTGGTTGTCGTCTTGCCATGAGTACCGGACACTGAAATTCCCCGCTTTTTAGAAAGAAGGCGCCCAAGAAATTGAGGGTAGGTCAAAACAGGGATATTTAGTTCTAAAGCCCGAGCTATTTCTGGATGTTGATTCGTATAAGCAGCCGAGGCGACAATTAAGTCGGCTTTTTCCACGTTACTGGGTGAAAAACTTAAAACAGGTATTTGGGCACGTTTTAAAACACTATCTGTAAAAAAACTTTCTTCTACGTCTGAGCCTGAAATGGTAGCTCCTTCGATTTGAGCACTAATCTGAGCTAACGCGCTCATGCCTGTGCCCTTTATGCCAACAAAATGAATATGCAATGCCAAAACGTATCGTCCCTTCTATGTATAACTCTACCTCTCATTATACCCAAACTTATACAAAAAGGTATCATATTTATACAAGGAAAATTTTCCTAACCTTTTTTTGGAGGAGGTTTTCGTTCGTAACCGGAGACTATTGCCTGAAGATGACTGAGGTTTTCCGTAAGACTTAGGTAAATATGAACGGGAATAGTTGCTAGGAAGTAGATAGTAATGGTGAATTTTATCCAACGCAGGTGTTGAAAGCCTCCTACTAACCTCCAAGCCCAAACTAGGTGTTCTCCTTGCCAGTAAGAGGCAAACCCCAGAAGACTCGCCAGTAGGAAAAGGAGAAACCAGGAAAAATACATGAGCGCTTGCCCACTGTTATATTTCCGCCTGGGTGGAGGAGACGTACGGAGGAATAGGTAATAAGCTAAGAGTTTCGGGAATAGTTTAAAATTATGTAGTTTTGGAATAAGAGAGTGATCCCGTCGGAGGAGGGCATCTGTACATCGTATAGCCACAAACCCAAGGGCGAACCAACTTGATATTACATGAATTTTGAACATATCGCCATAGTTTACAGCTAAAAATTCAGCGGGTTTATGCAGTTCCAAACCGCTTAGAAGGATTCCGGTCAGGCTTAAAGCAAACCCCCAATGAAAAATCCTCACCCACAGAGGCTGGAAAAGGATAATTTCTCCTTTTACCTTTCCCTTCTTAAGTTCTTTGGAGAAAGGTTTTCTAAGCTTGATCTGTCGCTTCATATTGATTACCATGTCCTTGAAAGTTAATAACCTTAACGGATAATTTTTATAAAAAGAAGAAAGGTGAAAAGCTCGCGGGGTTTGCTCTTAAACGGGAATTCTTAAAGCTCGGACCTTTTCACCGTCAATGATATGAACACTGCAAGAAAAGCAGGGATCAAAGGAGCGGATAACCCTGCCTGCTTCTTTTAGGTCCTCTGATTGCACTTTCAGACCAAGTAATGACGATTCTGCGACACTGCGGGTGCCTGATTCGTCCCGAGCACCAAAGTTAAATGCCGAAGGGGTTATGATTTGATAATGTCGGACTCGTCCTTCTTTGACAGCAATCCAATGCCCTAAAGAGCCGCGCATGACGTCGTGGAGCCCGACACTGATCCCGGAATCTTGCCCCATTTTTCGGTTGAGAGTTTCTGAACCCGGTTCCAGGCGATTCAGCCAAACCAGAGTGGCTTGAGCAATTTTCTTGATTTCTAAGGATCGTGCCCAAATTCGAGCGAGTGCACCATGTCCTATGACCTTTTCCTTGTTGATGATCGCTCGGGCTAAAGGGCCGACTTCAACAGGTTGGCCGCGATAACGCGGAGATTTGACCCAAGTGTACCCTTTGGCTTGACTATGATCGGGAATAGTGTCCTCTTCTGAGGGGTGTAGGGGCCCGTGAGGTTTATACCAAGCGTGAGTCACATCTTCGGTCACGTAGTTCTCATTGAAGCTTTCTCGCTCGTCTTGAAGAATTACGCCCTGGGAGAATAGCATACTTCCTTCTGGGCTTGGAAATCCTCCTACGGACATGAAATTACCGATGCCTTGACCGAGGTCTACGTATTCAGGATAGCGTTTAATAATCAAATCAACATCCGGCAGAAGAACATTGTCCAGAAAGCTTAATATTTCCATGATATACCCTCGATAGCGATTAACCTTGTCAGCATCTACTTCCATACTCGCACCTCCAGGCACGATCCCATGTCCGTGGGGAGCTTTTCCTCCGAAAACAGCAAAAGCTGCGTGGGCAGACCGAGAAATTTCTATGGCTTTGAAATAATGCTCGGTCAGAGTGGTATTCTCTTGATTAGACAATCGCAGGTCGGATTCCGAATGAGGAATAAAGGGAGCTAGATCAGGACCGCGAAAATAATCCGGCAAGGCGTACAAATAAAGGTGACGAATATGGTTTTGGATAAAATCACTAGCCAGGATTAGATTGCGTACTAAAAGTCCATTGGAAGGTACTTGCATTTCTAAAGCTTTCTCAACGGCTAGCGCTGCTGTAATGGCATGGGCGGAAGAACAGATGCCGCAAATTCGTTGAGTATAATAGGGCATATCCATTGCGGAACGCCCAATTAAGATTTGTTCAAATCCCCGGTAGAGGGTATCTGAAATATAGGCGTTCTTAATTTCGCCATTGTCTAGCCAAGCTTCTAACAACATAGGGTTGTGAATGCGCGTCACAGGGAAGATAGTTTTTTTCTCCAGAATAGTCACTCCTCGATCAAGTTTTCTTCACTCGATAGTGATGAAAGGTTTTTGCTTTTTTAAGAGAAAGTCGGTGCTTTCCTCGGACGGAAGACTTCAGCAGATTCCTCTGAATTCTGCCTTTGTAAAGAGAGGCCGCAACGTGCCCCACAATTGCTGCAGACGTTAATCCTAAAACCCCAAGACCAATGGAATCTGTGGCAATCTTTGTCCCGCCAGGTATTGGAATATCGGGCGAGTGGACGCTAAACGGGGACATCAGATCCGGAAAGCCTGGCTCTGTACAGCCAATACAAGGGGTGTTACAGCCGATGGGCCAATTAAAGCGGTCGTTCCAACGTCGAGTCGGACAATCGGCATAAGTAACAGGTCCTTTGCAGCCGACCCGATAAAGACATTCTTTCTGACCAATGTCTGTGGCGAAAATCCCTTGGTCATAATCCCGTCGCCTAGGACAGCGATTATGTACAGTTTCTCCGTAAAAAAGCTTCGGCCTTCCGTAACTATCCAATTCTGGTTCACCATATAAGGCTAGATGGAGTAACGTTCCCATAGTCCAATCCGGATGGGCCGGGCACCCCGAGACATTAATAACCTTCCGCTCGGGCAGGATATTTTGCACCCCTGTGGCTTGAGTCGGGTTAGGATAGCCAGAAACGGGGCCTCCAAACGTTGCACAACTCCCAATGGCAACAACGTATTTAGCTTTGAGGCCCAGGCGGCGAACCAATTCCATACCAGTTATGAGTTTGCCTTGCTCATAAGCAACATGGTCGTAATGTCCTCCGTCACTTCGAATCATAGACCCCTGTACAAGCAGAATGTATTCGTTGGGCAGTTTTTCATAGGTCTCTTGGAGAATTCGGTAGGCGGCATCTCCTTGTGCCTGATTCATGCTCCAATCATAACGCCAATCAACAATGTTCGAGAGAATATCCGAAAACGTTGGGGTCCAGATATTGTCTAGGGAGATACTGTCCCCAGTACAAGTACCGGTTTCAATCATCACCACGGGAAGCTTCTTGACGTCGCCAGCCGCAACCGCTTGGGCTAGAGGAGGGGTAATAAGTTGATAAAAATTGCCGAGAATAGCTCCCTTAATAATTAATTTAAGAAAGTCTCGTCGATCCAGTATGGCACACCCCCTTGTGATGGTATTATTTCCAAAAAGCACAAGTTACACTCGAAATTTTATGCTTAGATTATAATAAGATTGAAAAAAAAATCACAAAATACCTGGGCAAATTAACAAATATGGTTTATAATAGCAGAACAGGATACAACAACTTATTTTAAGTTGTTTACATAAACACCCTTTTTCTCACTCTCTCCCTCCTCGTGAGGGGATTTTTTTTGAGCATTAGAGATTTTAGCTGTGACTTAGTTGCAGCCAACTTATGAACTTTCAATTTAAATGTTTGGCTTATGGGCGATAATAGCAGATAATAAGCGGTATTGCATTTTGACAAAGGGATATGACAAAATGGCATAGCAATATGTAATAAATTACCATAATACTATTTAACACAAATTTGTAAATATATGTTATAATATGTCGAAAGTAATTTTAGCGTTTTGCATGTAGTGAAAGTGAAACCCCCTTTATCCTTCCGTCTTTCGACGGAAGGAGCTTTTTGAAGATTTTGTCCCATTTTAAATAGGGATTAACCCTAATGGGGCATTGCGCAGAAGACCTTCGGACGCGGAGGTCTTCTTTTTAAATTGTGCTAAACACACACATGGAAGCTGCTTTACATAAAGTGTAAGAGCACAGCTTAATTAAGTCTGTTCCCAGGATACCATCTCTCGTGTTAACCCTCATCAAGGAATGATGGGGGCCTTTTTACAGCAAGCAAAAACCCCGCAATCGCTTGCGGGGTCTAAGTTTCCAGTGGAGCCGATGGTCGGAATCGAACCGACGACCTGCTCATTACGAGTGAGCTGCTCTACCTCTGAGCCACATCGGCATAAAAAGTGTTGATTTAAAGCCATTCTTCGTTAACAGCAACTCATTTTTTTGCAAATAGAGCAGCTCATTACGACTTAGATAGTATAACATAAGTCGATTCCTTTGTTAAGTCTAAATCAAAAATCTTTATGTTTTTTCTACTTGATAAGGTTGGGTGTTATTTTTAATAGTTGTCATTAATTTCAGTTTCGTGCTAACAAATTACACTTAGTAAGGTATTGATGATTTCTAAATGCTCATTTTAGGGAATAGCTTCATATCTATATTAGTATTGTAAGTATTTGGTGTTTTGCAGGTAGTATAGGTAAGATGTAGAATATATGGAAAAGGAACCCGTATCTCTATACATAGGTTATAGCAATAGCTTGTGGGGTTTATACAAAACTCAATAAAGGAGAGCAAAAAAATGAAGAGGTGTATATATTGCAATAAAAGTGTTGAAGATGGGATAATTATAAACGAATCTCATATAATTCCGGATGCTTTGACAAATGGAAAAATAACCTATGCAAATGTATGTAGTGTAGAACATAATCAAGTATTTGGAGATACATTCGAATTTGATATAATTGAGAAATGCAGAAGAATTAGGAACTTTTTGAATATAAAGTCTAAAAAGGGTAAAATTCCATCATATTATGCAAATCTGGATATTGATGGGTACAAATTTGATAAGCTAACGTCCAGATTTAATAATATATTAGATGGTAGCTCGTATCCTGTAATAAAAAATGAAAAGAAATATCTTTTTAAAATGATTAATAAAAGCATTGATAATGAAAGTAAACACTTTTATGAGTTGATACACAATCTTCAGATAACTGAAGACCTTGAGTTTGAAGAACTATTTAAAATGTTAGGTTCACAAAATATGTTACGTTTAGTTGCTAAAATAGGTTATGAATGGTTTTGTAAAGAATATAAAATAAATGGGGTTCTGCCCGATTATACAGATATAATCAATAGCATTGTAAATGAAAACAGCAATAAAAGTGTTGTTTCGATTATTAATAATGAAAAATTACTAAATGATTTAAATAACGAATTAGAACTTGGTACACATGCATTAGCTATTTATAATACTTCAAATGATCGAAATGCTTATGTGTTATTTTCTTTTTTTGGGCTAATCTTGTATAAAATTAGAATAAGGCAATACCCGTTTTATATTGCTAAGCCAACTAATAGTATTGATTTCTATGGATTTAGAAGTGATGGATGTATTGGAAGCTGTAAAATATATGCAAATAATTTCGATCAACATTTAGTTTCTTTAACATCGATTGACGAGATTAATATTTTGAAACCTTCAATAGCAAAGATATATGCAAATTTATTATCAATACAAATAATTACATTACGGTCATTTAAACCTTTCGTAAAAGAAATTACCAATATAATAAAAAAGAATCAATTTCAATCGGAAAGGTTATATGACGAGTTAATAGGGTTAGCACATAGTACCGTTATTACGGTTACTTATGTAATTTATCTAATTGGTAAGTATGAAGATCAATACAATTATGATGATACATTTCAAAATAATATTAAACATCTTTTTAATAATACTGATAAGGTCATAATCCATAAAAACATTAAAGAGGAGTTATTATTGTTATTTAATAGTGGTGAGTTTCTAAATTATTTACTTACAGGCTTATCAATATTTGAAAAGTCATACAATAAGGAAATAAGGAAGAAAAATGATTAATATCAATAGCATCACAAACACTCTGTTGTTTTATTACCAGCCCCAATTCCTGACTTCTTGGCAAGAATGCATGGTTGGATAAGTTAATGCTAAACTCAAGCTATCAGTGCTAGGAGGTGACTTATTTTTATGTTTAAGATCAGTGCTCTGCATTAATTTGAAAGTGTAACGGAGGAGGGAATGTGATTGGTAGGGGCCGTGTTTTTTACTCGAAAAAATTTTTAAAAATTGCAACCTCACTTTTAAATCATTAGAGTTCTTCAAAGGGGTGGCCCTATAAACGTTCATAGTAAAGTGATGAAGCTTGCACTTCCGATAAAACCTTGGAGGGTCGTCTCTAAATGTTAGAAAATATTTCCCCTTGCACTAGGCATAGTCAACTTGATGTCGGGGTGTTTCTTAGCAAGGGGAGGCTAAATTTACGTAATGCTGAATTGAGAATAGAAGGATTCTAGTGAAAAATGTAGAAAAGTATTTTACAGTTAATTCAATTAAAGGAATGGTTGCTATGGCCTCACCAAAAGTTTTTGTTAGTTCTACTTGTTATGATCTCAAATATATAAGGGAAAATTTACGATATTTTATTAAAACCATCGGTTACGAGCCAATTTTAAGTGAAGACGGCTCTGTGTTTTATGATCCTAAAGTACATACTCATGATGCTTGCATAACTGAAGTTCCTAATGCTCAAATGTTTGTACTAGTAATAGGAGGTAGATTCGGAGGACAGTTTAAGAGCACCGAGTATTCAATTACAAATGCTGAATACAGAGAGGCTTGTAAACAAAAAATTCCTATATTTGCTTTAGTGGAACAATCAGTATATAACGAACATCACGTGTATTTACGAAACAAAAGTAACCCTGATATAGACGAAAGTAAAATTATCTATCCATCGGTCGATAATATTAAGATTTTTAGCTTTATAGATGAAGTTCGAAAAAGTGCCGTGAACAATGCAATCGTTCCGTTTACTGACTTCTCCGATATAGAGCAATATCTTAGACAACAATGGGCAGGCATGATGTTTTCTTTTTTGACTCGTGATAATGAGGAAAAACGTATACTTGATACACTTTCTATGTTAGGGAAAATGAATGATAGAGTTGAAATGTTGTCGGAGCAGATTTTAAGTTCAGTCGGAACTAAAGAAGCTATAGTAACTGTAAAACTATATGAGGAAATGTTATCCGAAAACGTAATACAAGACCTCATGTACTGGTCAATAAAACCAACACCTATTTCAATTTTAGTGAATGAAACTTTTGGTGATTGTGTAAAGTTCTTCGGAAAGGATTATTGGTCTGTTAAAAAAGAGAATTTTGCAATATCAAGCAGTGGTGAAATTGAAGAGAATAGACTGGAGAGGAACATTCAAGAATATACGAAATTACGTCAAAGATTGGTCAAAATAATACAAGAGAATGGTTTGAATGAACAGAACTACGTTCAAATTCAACAGAAAACCGGACTAGAGCAAAATAGACTTAGCAAACAAATAATAGCATAGTACTGGATTAAATTTTTGAATCAACACTTTTATCTATGCAAAAATTTCATTTACACAAAACGATTTACATTCTCGGAGGATGCCTTATCCATAGCTGCCTCCAAGTCTTTTTCGGTTAGTTTAGAGTATCGTCTAGTTACATTTATATCAGCATGTCCCCATAAAGCATCTATTGAAGACTTATTTTTGCATCACCCCAAGAAAATTGTGCTTAAAGGTTTTGCTCGAAGTGACTTTACAGGTGAGTGAGTAGTGGAAAAATCTGTGCTTACAGCCAGGGGGGCCGGATTTTTTACACAAAAAATTATAAAAATTTTTGTATGCCCACTTTTTACACTTAGGATTGTCTAGATGGGGAGCCTCTTTAGAGGCTTGGTACAGGATTGCCGTGAACGGAACTGAGTGGGTGAGTATATGGTGCATTTTGCCGGTACACTAGGCACAGGCAATATTGCCGTACCCCCATAACTTAGCCTACGGAGGCTCAGTTTTATACCCGGTCATTATTTTTATGAATATGGAAATTTTTTCAAATGGTTAATTTCACGATAGTGCCTGGATCTAATTTGCTAGGAATTTACGGGCATCATAAGGCATCTTATAAGCTTGAACTTGATCTTGTCCTCTGGGATAAAGACAAAGAAAAAGCAGGTACTAACCCTGCTTTTGCACTTTCATCTGAGCTTCATATTCTTTTACCTTCCTGTAGAAAGTAGCCTTTCTTAATCCACTTAATTCCATTGCTTTTACTGCTGTGATCCCTTCTGCTTTCCATTGCTTGTAAGCCTCCATAAAGCTGTCTGTGAGTCCAATTGTAACAGGTCTGCCAATGCCCTTACCGTTGTTCTTTGCTTTTAAGGATGCTATCCCTTCAGCTTGCCTAGATCTGATCTTATCACGTTCCTTCTGAGCCATATACGACAGTAGCTCAAACACGATATTGCTGATCAAAGTCTTTTCAAGGGTATCCTTGCCGTTAGTGTTAAGCATTGGGGTATCTATAACGATAATATCAACCCTCATTTTGATTAATATGTTCCATTCTTCTTTGATCATGCTCATATCTCTGCCTAGTCGATCCAGCTCCTTAATAACAAGTGTATCTCCTGGCCTAAGTAGTGTATCTCTAAGAGATATGTACCCAGATCTATTAAAGTCCTTACCACTGGCCTTGTCGGTAATGATGTCCCTCTCGTTGGCAACGTATTTCATCAACTCTGCAATCTGCCTGTCCAAATTCTGCTCTTTAGTCGATACCCTAGCATATCCATAGATTTTGTTTGCACCGTTCATTTGCCCAAGACCTCCAATATACATTTTCTGATCAAATAGTATCATTTGTGTATCAAAAGGTCAATGCAAATAATGATACGTACCACAAACTGTTTGAAACCTTTTGCTACGAAATTTACGTTCCAGAAATGCTGATATGACTACATTTTTGAAAGAGTGATTTTGGTATCAAAAGGTACACCTTATGGTACTGAAATAATATAATCTATCCTTTATATATAATTACGAGAGTTATTTTCATATAAATTGACTTACAATTTAATTTATACGACAAATAAAATTGGGTTTTTATAGAGGATTTAGAAGCATTTAATAGAATAAATGGATAGAGGGTGGTGATTAGTTTGGAAATAACAGTAAAGAACTTTAAGGCAATTCAAACATTAGAGAATTATAAAGTTAATAATCTTAATGTCTTATCTGGAACAAATAGTGGTGGTAAAACTTCGTTTATCCAATTGCTTTTATTACTAAAACAATCACTTGAAAGAAGTGTTGAACAAAGCTCATTAATACTTAATCAACCTTATGTTTCTTTAGGCAAATACAAAGATATTATTTATTACAATAAGAATAATTTAGAAATAGGCTTAAAGATATACAAAGAAGATATTAAGCCTATTGATTTTAATTTTCTTCGTTTAAGAAATTTAAAGAAAGAAGTTCTTGAAAGAATAGAATCTATTGAACTTAAGCTAAAATTTTCTTTAGTTTCTGGAAGAATAACTGTAGAAAATTTTGATGCAACTTACTCTTTTGAGGATGGTGATTTATGGGTTCGTGGTGGTAGAAAAAAAAGATCACAAAAGTATTGGATTTCATTCAACTCTCCTTTAGAGTTTGAATATTTAGAAAAATTTCCAGAGATAGATTTTGATGGAGATGAAGGAAATGTTTTCTTTGAAGGTTTTTTTCCACACAGTATTGCTAGTACTGATGACTTTTCGGGTTTTAACCCATTCTTATTTGGTATAAAGAGGCCTATTAAACGTTTCTTTGATAATATTACTTATTTAGGACCACTTAGAGATGAACCTCATGCTTATTATTTCAACGATAATGACTATGTTCCGGCAATTGGTAACAGAGGTGAATTTGCAGCACAAATTTTATCCAAGCATGCTAAGGATCAAATTAAGAACCAGAGGATAAGTTATTCTCAAACAGATACAATTATTTATACACAGAAAGAGGAAAGCTTAGAAGAAGGAGTAAGATACTGGATTTGTGATGTTTTTGGTATGGCCAAGAAAATTAAAGTAAACAAGTTACATGATGGGGCTATGTACATAATTGAAGTAACCAATCACTTTGGTTTAAAAATTCCTATCACCCATGTTGGATTTGGTATTAGCCAGGTGCTTCCAATTATTGTTGAAGGACTTAGAATGAAAACTGGTGGGATTTTAATACTAGAACAGCCAGAGATACACCTTCACCCCAAAGTTCAGAGTTTGCTTTTTGATTTTTTGTATAGCTTAACATTAACAGGCAAAAAGGTAATTATTGAAACTCACAGTGACCATTTTATAACTCGGTTAAGAAGAAGAGTTGCTGAAGATCCGGATAATAAGTTGGCTAACGATATAAATCTAACTTTTATTGAAATAGAGAACGAAACAACTTGTTACAAAAGGCTAAATCTAACGGATTATGGTAATCTGCTTTATTGGCCAACTGATTTTTTTGATCAATTAGACAACGAGTATCGAGCAATTGTAAAAGCCCAATCTCGAAAAAGAAAACTTAAATTCATTGAGGAGGCAAAACACGAGTGATTTATTCTGCTGTGTTAGATCCTTCTTCAGTTATATGGGATAGGGAAGATTTTCATTTAAATAAAACAAAGTATTACGAGCTTGCAGATAATTTAATGGAATTCATTGAAATCATCGTCGAGAACCCTTTGCAGTTTCTCTTACGTGAGGAATTGCTTGAGGAGATGATAAATGGGTTTCCGGCATATGAATTTGCATCCGAGTTCCCAGAACTTTACGATTTTAGAGCATCAATCTACAGATTTTTATCCAATATGGCTGAAAACATTATCCCATTTGAACCTATGCAATTAAATGCTGTTTTAAGTATACCAAACATAAATCAACCCCATTTCAACTCGAAAACTAATGAGGAAGTTTTATATTTGTTATCTAAGTTATCCGTTGAAGACCTAAAAGTGATCTTTTTTACATTTGAGGAAATTTGGTCTAGTTTAAAGGATAACATTGTGATATTTTCTGAAGGAACAAACAATAGAGCATATGAAGTCCTCTATAACGTAGATCAATGTATTAAATTCTTTGAAAATTTGAAATATGCCTTTGAACCGTCACGTAAACATCATCGTCTTTTCGGTTGGGGGTCAAAACTTAAATTACCCGATGTAATTTGTCAAGAACTACTTGATTCAGCTATTAGTGAGGTTGAAGAGGATTTTTCAGGTTGCCAGCCATTATTTAATTATTATGAAAAGGATAATATCTTTATTGCTTTTAGAGCTCATCAGCCATATAAATATCACGGATATCCCGTTGATGAAAATGAAATTCCGACAAAGGTTAAAAGGAAGATTTTCAAAAAGATATCTTAATGCCCCAATTTTTTTCAGGGCTTTTGTAATGGGATGTCGTTATGAGTTAATAAATATAAGCCTATAATACGTGTCAACTACTATGGTACATCTGATACTTAAGTAGAATCTTAAAGGCAGCCGACCTGGAGTGATTACACCCAGTTATCGACTGCTTTCTTGCTTTACTAAAGTAAAGTAACTGTATGGTGTAGATGAGTTAATTAATGTCTGGAATTAGCCACCACTCGAATATGACACCTTACGTAGGGTAGATTGAAGATCTTTGCCTTAGCTTCTGGTTTATGACTTTGAACGACTAATAAATATAGCCCGGTCTCAGTAACCATGGACATTCTTGGTTACCTCTTTTACGATTAAAGTGTATTGAATACACTGTATTCCGTTCATTATCATTAAGCCGTTTTACAGCATTTCTGGTATGACCGATACCTAAAGCATCACAAACATCCTTTGACACAAACCACGGCATATAATTGATCATTATGCTAAAATCTGTGACTCGTGAATCGAGATCTTATCATTCTCCACACGGTAACATCTTCTTAAACACTCATATAGGGGACTTGTCCCTTTTGTAAAATTATAAGCAGAGTGCTTTCAGTTATCTACAGATCAATGTGTCCTTTAATACCATCGATTAAAACGATAGTATTCACTACGATTCATTTTCATTGATTAAAACATTGACCTATACTGGAGGTAAGACGAACTTTAAGTGTATAACAACATGTTATCTACGGAGGGTCCGAGATGCATCCCATGTCTAATTGGACATGAAAAATCAACTTTGATGTCTATAATTATAGAAACAAATGCCATTAACTTACAGAGAACAGCTTAGTCTGTTTAGAATACTGTGATTCGGGTTACCTCGAATACTGTGTTTTAAACACATAGTATTCTTTCTACACAAAGCTTGACCGTTATCAAAAATGTCCCCAGCTATATCCCGGTTGTTGGTATATAATCTACCACAAATATATGCCGGGGGCTGTTTTTGTTTTTGAATCTCTATCGAGAATTCACATGAAGAATAAGAGTGAGATGCTTTTTTGCCATACCCGGAAAGCTAGATGTACCAAGGGTTTCAGTAAACTCACGTACTTTTCCATATATAATATAAATTGGAATGTGAGTTGCAATTTGGTATCTTAACCGAATAAAGGACGAAATTGTTTCTTAAGGTCCTTGGAACGAAGTGAACAAGGTGGCTCGTTGCCGTTAGGCAATGAGACATTAGCTATTTAGCTACAGTCCGTGGGTTAATTATAATATAGTGTTGGTTCCAATCGATTAAACCAGCAGCATACATTTTAGCAATTTCATCGTCTTTAAGGTAGTCAGAAATGTGTCCGTCATTTTTCCAACCTAGCTTCTCGTAAATATAACTTTTATGGTATTTGCCAGGACTCAGCCCTTTGATGCAGTTTACGAACTTGCTTGCTTTAGTATCTTTTTGGGGGACATTTTCATCTTTAGGTTTTTTCACGTCTAATTGAATGGTTTCACCGACCTTGACATTCTTTAGCTGTTGTATGACCTTTTTGACAACATCTAGCTTATCGTTCACAACATAGATTTCAGACTTTAACCTCCCTTCACGATTGATTCTCATAATTGCTTGGTAGATTTCGGATGGTACGGAACCCTGTCTAATATCTTCAAATTCTGCATAATGGAAACTATAACCTTGAGTAGTCTTACCCATTGTTAATTTGTGGGTACGGATGGGGGAGCCTTTAAAGAAAATCCATTGCAACGGGTACACCTCATACGGGAAATTAGGGGTAGCAATGACCCACACCTTGTTGAAATCTCTCCAATAGTTCTGGCCAATAATTGCTCCAAAGTGGGCAACAGCTATTTTTTCATCAGCATACTTATCTCCAATACCAATATTGGAATGCCCCAACTCTTTTAAGCAATTTATTGTCTGACTTTCATGTGGATAATGAGTAACTATCAAAGTCTTATCGTCCGTTCCAAGCCTATCTGTAATTAGTTTACAAACCTTACTGAAGAAACTCTTGCCGTAACTATTGATGCTATTTTTGCTTGTGTTGAAATCAACCTGATAGAGAGTAGTATCCGAGTGGTCAATTATTTTTGGAGGGCATTCAACGACTATATCAGGGGCATAAAAGTATCGTCTGTCAATCCCGGCATTGGCATCTAGAATCAAATTGTTCGATAGCTTCCAACGAACTGCCTTTCGGTTATAGGTTGCTAACCGTCCATTGTTAAATAAGCATTCATTGGAGTCGATGCAGCAATGCAAGAACTTTACAAAATTATCCACTTTGCTTCTGTTAGATTCTTTCTTAAAGTGATGGTAATTTGCATTGAAATCTGCTTCAAACTCTTTTACTAATTCCAGGTCCACTTGAGGTCTAGCCTTGAAAATTCGATTCGGATCTTTATTTAGCTGGAGTCCTGTAATTTCATTTGCCAGACCCTCTGATACTTTCAGCAACCCAGCTTGTAGTTTTCTTGAGGGTAGAAACCCCATCATTTCCCGATATAGTTGTTCGGAATATGAGTATATTGGCAATTCTAATTGTTCATCAATGATCAGGGTATGCCTACCTCGTTCGAAATACTCCCTAGTATAAGGATCTTGGCTAAGACGGAAATACCTTGAGTGAGTGATGATTACAACAGGGTACATTTCAATTTGAACCAAGCCCTTTTGAACTTCTCCCCAGTTATCGTGAGTGATACCCAAAGCAATAGGGATACCAGCAGTCGAATTATCGTTCATGCAGGAGGCACTTCGGGTTACGTCATTGACGAATCGTTTAACTAAAAGGAACTTCCTTCCGAAATCTCCGTGTTTATTTGTATATTCGGATAAGATTCTGTCGGTTTCAACCGATTTACCAATGCCAGCTTCATAGCCAACTGCTAAAAAACGATCATAACCCGTCTCCTGCTGGGTAATAAGACTTTCTAAATGTTCGATAAGCTTAATGTACTCGTTGCCGTACCGTTCGATGAAGTATTCTCGACTCCCCATAGATTTCTCCCCCTTAAGAAAACTCAATAGAGTAGCTGTTTGATTCAATCGTAAAAAAATCCCATCGTTACGAAGCAACAAAGTTACTCGAAGATGAGATTTTTACTAGTATGGCTCAATAAATCATTACTATTAGCTAATTAATAAAATTTGGTCGGAATGTTACAGTGAGATAGGAGCATGACATCATTCCCTAGAATTTAGTCCAAAGTCTCGGCAAAATCCTTTAATAAATGCATTACGGCAGTTTCTACTGTATCCGACATGTCAACGTCTGTGGCTTTTTTGAACTCACGGAGTAATTTGCAGACTCTAGAAGATAAATGCAGACCAATTAGCTCCTTGTCCACCTTTTTACTTTTGTTACCTATAAGTTCTGCAAGCTTATCTTCCACAGTTTCCATCGAAATAGGTCTAGGTAGCTCAATCTCTTTTGGAGCTTCTTGTGCATCTTTACTTTTGATCGTTTCTAAGTAAACATGATCGATGGAATCTACCAGAACCGAATTAATACTTTTACCTGTAAGAGTCTCAAGCTCCACCAATTGTTCATAAGCCTTTTCCGTAATAGTAATTGCTTTCGGATTATCTTCATCCTCATTCAAAGCTCCAGGCTCTTCACCGGGTTTGTTCTCCTCAAAGTAATCTGGTGGTAATGCTTCTGCTGCTCCCTCAGGCAATGTCTCCATTGGAAGAAACTTACACAAAGCCCTTTCTACCAGCTCACCTTTCCCCATTCTATAGGTACGATAGGTATTATCAAGCCATTCCCATACCAATGTTTCTACATTCACCGACAATGGAGTCATGTTTCTTCGTGGTACTCTCGTCATATCAAATTTAGCCATAGAACACTCTCCTTAGATATGATTAAAACGTACGTGCAGGGGACTGATATCTTTAAACTTTGATATGTTCGAACGGCACCAAAGGGACCCTATCGTTTCATCGTAACCTTTTGTGTGCTATTGGTAATCTTCTCCAAGAGGTTAAATTTCTCAATACCTTCGAGCATATCTCGGTCATATAACTGAACATATCGTTTAGTCATATCTAAGGTACTATGTCCTAGAAGACGTTGAAGTCTGAAGGGGTCACCCCCAGAAAGAATGAAACTTCGGGCAAAGGAATGTCTAAATTTGTGCAAACCATTTTGAGTAATACCTCTTGCTTCGTTAAAAAACTGTACATCATGATAAACAGAAGTTTCCCTCATCTTACAGTTCTTCTCGTTACAAAATAAGTAGTCAGATTGTTCACCACCCCGATGCTTCAAATACATATTCAATATTGTGATAAGACTTGGAGGCAGGGGAAGGATCTGTTGTTTACGATTTTTAACCACCGTAACCTTAACAAGACTGTTATCTAGGTCTAAGTCACTAATCTTAATGTTAACTAGACTTCTGGCCCTTACTCCTGTACCTACAAGAAAATTTATCATACACCAGGTACGAAACTCCCTAAAACTGCACTTCCTTATATTTGGCTTTTTCAACATCACAGACAATTCTTGGTCTGTGTAGGTTTCTTTAACTGGTAGGTCACCCTTCAATAACTTAATCTTTATAGGATGGATATAATTCTCTTCATGTAAATAATTAAGAAGCACTCGAATTGTTCGTAATCCCGTGTTTATCGTCTCAGTTCTTATGCCCTTTTCCTGAAGGTATCGTATATACTGCATAATTTTATCTTTATCGATGCTAGCAACACTATCACCACCCCACCACTTAACAAAATAGTTCCATTGCTGTGTGTAATTTCGAATCGTTGCACTAGACAAATTCCTGGCCTTACATTGATTGATAAATTCCGTAAAACACTTCTCTGCCGTTAACTCCTGTTCAGTTGACAGCATCTTGACTTTACCTCTAGACATGCAAAAAACCACTCCTTTCAACAACAGTTCATTAGCTGTAAAACAGCCGTAATGATTTGTTCAAAAGAATGGTTTAAATATGCTTAATAAGTGACTTTTACGTCCGACGAACGTCAAAAACAGCAAACCGTTATTACGAGTGAGCTGCTCTACCTCTGAGCCACATCGGCATATAAACGTCGATTATAAGCTGGTTTCCGAAACAACAGCTCTTTTCTGCTTTAGTGAGCAGTTCATTCGACTTGGATAGTATAACATAACTTGGTTAGTTTGTTAAGAAAAATCTCTAAAAATTTATAATAAAAAATTAGCAACTCAAAACATAGAATAACCTTACAATAAGAGCTACAATTCGTTTTTCACGCAGTATTTCTTAAGGTCAGATCATTTCTTTAAAGGTCTACAGCTGAAAAAACTCCCATCGCCATTGATGGGAGTGGAAACGAGTAGAAATGTGTTCCAGCAATATTATCTTGTCCAGACATCCCGCTTACTATGCCGCAAGGAGGTTTTATGCTTTGAACAACAAAGATGCAGAAACTTCAGCGAATGAGTTAGAAAAACTTAAAGATAAGTATTCACGGTTGGAACGGGCTTATAATGCATTAAAAGACGATGCTGCCGAAAATCAAGGAAGAACAAGGAGCTCCCCAATAATTGGCGATACCGTTTTTGATGAAAATAAGAAAATATGAGATAAATTTACACTCTCAGCCTTTTGCTGAGAGCTTTTTCTTCGCTTGGATTTAATCAAATTAATTGAAGCTGCATATATGTTAAAAGATCGAATCAAAAACGAGTTAGGGTTTACCGTTAATGTTGGAATTAGCACGAACAAAATCCTAGCCAAGATGGTCTCAGAGCTCAAGGAACCAGATAAAGTACATACAATTTCCCAGAAGAGATTACAGAGAAAATGTGGGTTCTCCCCTCGAGGAGTTGTTTATGGTCGGGCGTGCGACTTCTAAGAAGTTACTGAGCCGAGGGATTAAAACGATTGATTTTCATCAGATGACCTTTTTCGAGAAGGATTATGGTAAACAGCGGGCCGTGGGTCGGGCCATTGATTCGATACGCGAGAGGTTTGGGAATGGTTCAGTGTTTAGATCGGCATTCTTGAATAGTGGGGTTCGGTTTAGCAGTGGCGGGGCAGTGGATGATGAGGGATTCAGCGTGAAGAATGCTATTGGCAAGCACTTTTTACAGGATATTATGTCTAAGAAGTTTTCATAAGTTACTTCTTCCAAAACATATCACCTTCTTTGAAATAGGCTTAGACGGAGATTGGGGTTGGCGTAGATACTATTGAACTGAAGATGATCATATATAGAAATAAGTGTACTGGCAACTCAATCGTGATCTGTTTTTTGCTTCAGCATCTTATAATATTCATTTAATATAGCATCGAGCATCTGACTTGCGGTTACAACTTCCTGATCCGTAAAGTCTCTCCCCTCTTTCATCTTGATCATGCTTAAGCGTAATTCTTCGATCTGCTTCATTATCTCTTTAAGTTCACGCATATATTTACCCTCCAAATCAACTTTGGAGTAGTATGCCCAAATAAAGATACTCCCATTACTATGTGCTATGCCGCTACGAGGAAATAAATAGGCCCCCACCATTTCTGATGGGAGCGATACATAGATAGGCTTTATTAGTTTTGCCTGAAGTTAGACTTATTATACACGATTGCCGGCAAGCCTTTCCTTCGTTACGGAGATGATCTGCTCTATCTTAAGCTCTTGTCGTTGAGTGTTAGGAGAAGTGGCTGGTGGTGGTGCTCCGTCTTCTTTGAAATAAGCTAGGACGGAGATGGGTTTGGCTAGGATTTCATGGAGGGGATTACACCTCGTCTATCAATCAATTTGGCACAGGGTTTCTTTTTACCCCTTATTTCCTTAGGTATTCTTACGTTTTCTCAATTAATCATCTCACAAAAGGTTGCACATTCTGGGACAAGGATCATATTCTAAATTAGAAAGTGAGATACCCCCTGTACTAAGGATTTAAGTCTTTCTTCTAGGCCATTTACTGGCCGAAAATTTAAGAGGGGGTTATCTATATGGGTTTTGGAACACCATTTTTCTCGAATCCATCTATTCAAGGACTTTTTGACAATTATCCTATTGGGGCGAGACTTGCGGTAGGTGAGGATTCCAGTTTCTGGGTCGGTAACTTTGGAGGGATTCAAGACGGCGTTGCACTTTTAACAAACGCACGACTTTTCTCTAACGTCGGAACTCCAATCGATGGGATTCGTTCTGTAGTGCGTATTCCAATCCGAAATATCACTTTCGTCAGCCAATAATTTTACCGAAAGGCTCTCAGCAATGGCTGAGGGCCTGTAAAATTACATAAAAAAGCCCCTCGCTTGGAGGGGTATAGTAGAAAGGTGGAAATATGGGAAACTGTGCTCTATGTTAACGCTGATGTAGCGAGTAAACGAGGTTTGGGCTCATCGAATATTGAGTATCACTTAACGATCTTTCTATGTAGATATACTAATATTAATAGGGAAATAAAACAAATTCATTATAGTTAAGTTAAGCATGAATAAATGTCATAGTTGGTGCCATTGAAAACCCAAATCCCCCTCGTAACGAGGGGGACAGAGGGAAATAAGGATGAGGGAAGTGTAAGGCGGGTCTGTATTTCAACCGTAAATTACGAGTGTTTATCCGTTGTGTTTATCATAACCCATTTCTGTTACCTTTCGATGAACTTTCAATGAAAAACGCGTTAAAAATAAAAGATCAACGGCTAAGCTTGCTTATTTTTTATAAAAAATCCCCTCTCCAATTAATGAAGTGGGCTTTGTCACGGCGTCCGGCAACGCCGATTAATTATTTATGCAGGTTGATCTTAAGCTTACTTGATCTAACTCAATAAAGCAAAGAACCGATCTGCTCAATTATTTCTTCGGTTTTGCGCATACATTGTCACCCTGATTTGTTTTGGGACTAGTATGTCCGCTGTTTAATTACTTACCCTTGGACACCAAAATGATACCCCTGCTCAGCGAGAAACTTCCTTGTTCAGCAATTCGTGAATCGATATACCAAGACATACCGCTAATTGTGCGAGTTCATTTATGCGAGGGGTTTTTGATCCGGATTCTATGTTAATAAGACGCTCGAGGCGAAGGCCAGCTTTGGCGGCCAGTTCTTCTTGGGTTAAATTACGCTTTTGCCTATAGTAGGCTATTCGTTTGCAGACGGTTTTTTCGATCATGATCAATGGAGTATCTCGCCTTCTTTCACGCGTTTAACAAGGATTTATTCATCGCATTTTCTGCATCAAAAGATCTTTATCCTCTATTCATGTTCAAAACAGGAAAAGAGTCCTATGTCCTCTGCCACTAGACCTATCTTCACTGCAATAAAAGAATGTGGAACTTCGATGAAGCCTCAACAAGAAGGACGAGTTGTAACTTTTTTGGAAAAACAACATATTGTATATTGTTTGAACGCACTTACAGACAGCAGCACTTTCAAAAAGAGAGCCGATAGGCTCTTTTTTACTTAAGTTCAAAGGCCTTAAGTTTACCATTAATCAACATTTGCATTAGGATTTTGTTTTTACTTGCTTGAGTCTATCACCGTAACTAATTGATGATAGATATAGTCAGACATTAACTTATTTCCTGTGTCATTTGGATGAAGTACATCCTTTAACAATGTACCTAAAGTAACCTGATCTTGTGGAAATGCGCTCCATACATCTAATAAGTTTGACCCGGTTTCAGCCGATACATTAATAATAGCTTTTCTGATTCCCGCAAATTTAGATTCGTCTAAAGAAACCATGGGAGGTTCAACAACGCAGAATATATCCGCTTTAGGAGCTTTGCTTTTAATTTCATGGATTAACTGAGTATATTTTTCACTGAACTGATCCGGAGTGGAAAAATTCCTATCGATTCTTCCTGTGAAAATAAATACAGCGTCTGTAGTACTTGTTATCTCTGTCGCTCTCTCTAAGCAATAATCGATGAGTTTTCCTGATGAAGCTTTGTTATCCCATATTATTTTATTTGAATACTTTTTAACTAAAGAAGTATTCAAATCGGAATTCCATCCAGTTGTTAAGGGGTTTGATGCACCTTGACTAACAGCGATTGAATCCCCGAGAATCACAGCATTAACTGTACCACTTTTTAACTTACTAATACCTGTCAAGGCTTGAACGTTAGTAGCAGTTGCGGGGGCTACAGTTTCCTGTGTTGACTTGTCATCAGTGTTTCGGATACTAAGGCCTACCAGAACAAGCACGAGTATTGTTAATAATAAATAAATACTTAATTTCTTCATGATCTTACCTCTTCTTTATACCTGATTATTAGTGTCGGTTTATCCGGCTTCCAAGGCCCCCATTCTTGTAAACAGGGGAAGGTTCTTCGTTAAATTCAGGTGGCGCAGAGTCCCATCTGAACCTTGATGTTCAGCTTTAGCCTAGCTGTGTAATTACACTTATCAGCGATTAATAAATGAAATATTGAAGATTAATGTTTTAAGTTAATTATTATAAAATAGACATTCGACATATTATACTATAAATTTACATATTTGTGTTAAATAGTATCTTTGTAATTTATTGATTTCTAGCCATTTTATATATTGAAAATAAAATTTTGGAAAAGGATAAACGCTTACTTTTTACCCCCATATGACCCATTTCCCAGAGATATTTAAGTGTCCCAAAAGCCATCAATTTTGGGATCGGGCATCATATTGTGAATTAACTAAGTGAGATAATAATCTCCAACGCTAAAATAGGGCAGATCCTTTCTCTAGGCTAGAGCCTGATATAATTACATAAAAAAATCCCCTCTTTTGGAGGGGTATAGATAAAGGAGGCTAAAGTGAAAATAGGGCAAATATTTCAACCGTAAAATTACGGGTATTTTTGGCGTTCAGCCCAACTTATTATGAGAATATGTTAATACCTGTAAGTGAAAATAACAAATACCGTATGGTTAGATCCGGCATAAATAATCAATATAAGGATTGAATCCAGTAGTTATGCGGTTATAAAGAAAGCC
The DNA here is from genome assembly GCF_045689965.1 of Desulfosporosinus paludis. Taxonomy (NCBI): domain Bacteria; kingdom Bacillati; phylum Bacillota; class Clostridia; order Eubacteriales; family Desulfitobacteriaceae; genus Desulfosporosinus; species Desulfosporosinus paludis. Next base: position 2,331,472 of record NZ_CP144211.1, on the reverse strand, counting down.
TAGGTAATAATCATACCTAGACCAACTTTATGGGATTCTCTTAGAAAGGGTAGCATGGATTGGGAGGCAAGGATGGCCTTGGCAGTCGCCATAGCTCCCAGATAACGACTAACAATAAAGCGATGATTATCAGCAACGCCGTTAAAATACCTATAGCCCTTATAACTCCTAAGGCCCCTAGAATTCCTATAGCTCCTAAAATTCCTCCTATAATCCCGGCAACAAGCATATAATTCACCTCCTTCTTCAGGTTCCTATAAGATGCGGAGGCTACTTGATACAGCCTATTCTGCTTGTCTATTGGATGTTCATCAGTAAGCAAAAATAAACACAAAGAAAACCTAGGCAAAAATACCTAGGCTAAATCATAAATACTACAAGAAAAAAGTGTTTGACTGGGACAAGGGCAAGGCGGATGATTCTTGAGGACAACCTGTGAACACTTGGTCTTTTAGGAGCATAGACTGGAATAGATATTAGCAATAGTCGCGGGTGGTATTAGAAGCTTTGATCCTAAATTTATCGGAACACGGAGGAGTTAGGATGGGAGATGCTGAAACCCAGGCTCTCAAAGAAGATGTCATGGAGATCAAAAGTGATGTTAAGGAAGTCAAGAATGCTGTTGACCGCTTACACTTGCTTATGGTTGAGAAGTATGTCACTAGGAAGGAGTTCGAGATTTTTAAGGATCGGGAAATAAGTAGTCGCCGTTGGTGGGCAACATTTGTTATTGGTGCTGTGGCTCTTGTCGTGACTGTAATCGATGCAGTTCATTACTTTCTTTAGATCAGTAACGACTAAGTGACATTCATAAGAGCATTGAATAGAATGGCAAGGGGGGATTCGGCAGTGAAGATATGTCTTGACCCAGGTCATGGCGGTTATGATTCCGGTGCAGTTGGGTTTGGTTTACAGGAGAAAGAGATTACACTGGATATATGTCTGCAAATAAAGGCTCTATTGGAATACAATGGACTTGTCACGATCCTAACTCGGGATGGAGACTATGCCCCCGGGCATCTAGAAGGAGATCTCAATGGAGAACTTTGGGCACGGGTTAACCTAGCAGAACAAAATTCAGTAGACTTGTTTTGTTCAGTCCATGTTAATTCGGGGGGAGGAACTGGGGAACAGGTATTAGTGTCAGAACTGGGTGGAAACGCTCAAAAAGCGGCTAATCAGGTATTGCCTTACCTTGTTCAGGCAGGTGGATGGTCCAATCGTGGAGTAACCGCCCAAAACGTCCTGGTGCTCAGAGAAACAAGCATGCCCGCCATCTTAACTGAAAATGGGTTCATAGATAACTCAGAGGATGCAATGAAACTAAAGGATCCCAAGATTCGAAAGGCCTTGGCGGTTGCTCATGCCAAAGGAATCTGTGATTACTTTGGAGTTCAATATCGAGAAGGGGGAACGGATGTGCTGGAAGTAGCTGTATTACTTTATACCAAAGAAGACTATTGGTCAGGGACGGATGTTTCTGTAAAAAATGGAAATTGTGCCTTATTCATTCGCCCAGACGATCATTCCGTACCTAAGGATGCCATGAGTGCTAAAAAGCTAATTGTTGTGGGGGGACCAACAACAAATCACCCGAATGAAGTTTTGCTTTCAGGAAATAGCAAATATGATACTGTAGCCGCTGTAGCCAATTACTTGAAATAATGTATACAATATTAAGTATTAAAAGAGTCTAGACACCCCTACCGAAGAAAGTTATAATGAAAGAACCATTTTGTCGTTTGTAAGGGAGCAACGAGGCTCTAAAACGGCGTTCTTAATTGACGCCTTTTTAGGCCTTTTTGTTGTTTATTTGAGATTTACCCTAGCAATGGCATCAAAGTGGTAGGTTGGAGGGCAGCACTATGACTTTAAACTCCGGAGATATTACGTTTGTATTCCTATGTACTATTTTAGTGTTTTTAATGACTCCGGGATTGGCGCTATTTTATGGGGGAATGGTCAGAAAACGAAATGTCCTTTCGATAATGATGCAAAGTTTTGCGGCACTGGGACTGGTTACGGTCATTTGGGTGGTGTTCGGATACTCCTTAGCTTTCGGTTCAGACCATGGCCATGTCATTGGGGGGTTCGATTGGTTGGCTTTGAGAGGCGTGGGACTCACTCCTAATCCGGATTATGCCCCATCAATTCCTCATTTGTTATTCTTCTTATTTCAACTTATGTTTGCTATTATTACCCCAGCTGTTGTCAGTGGTGCAACTGCAGAAAGACTTCGTTTCCCTGCGTTTCTTCTGTTTATGCTCTTTTGGAGTTGTTTCGTTTATATTCCTCTAGCCCATTGGGTCTGGGGAGTTGGCGGTTGGATGAGAAACCTCGGAGTGATGGACTTCGCGGGGGGAACGGTTGTAGAAATGGCTTCCGGAGTGTCAGGATTGGTCGCCGCTCTGATCGTTGGAAAACGCTTGAAGGTTGGTTATGAATTTAATATTCCTCATAACATGCCCAACGTTCTCTTTGGGGGAGGACTTTTGTGGTTTGGGTGGTTTGGTTTTAACGCCGGGGGAGCTATGGGAGCTAATGGACTTGCCGTTTTAGCCCTGGCGACAACTCAAATAGCGGGAGCAGCCGGAATGATAGGTTGGGCGCTTCTGGAATGGTTCCATCGTCGGCAAATTACAGTTTTTGGGGCAGTCAGCGGAATTATCGCAGCTCTAGTAGCGATAACCCCTGCGGCAGGATTTGTCTCCACTGGGAGTTCCCTGCTCATCGGATTTATCGCTGGAGGAGTCTGCTATTTAGGTGTAAGCATACTTAAGGCCAAACTGGGGTATGATGATGCTCTCGACGTTTTTGGCATCCATGGGATCGGGGGTACTTGGGGGACAATAGCCACTGGTATTTTTGCAGACATAAATCTTAATCCACAGGGTCATAATGGCCTGCTGAATGGCGGCGGATTTCACCCTGTATTAATCCAACTTCTCGCAGTGGCAGCAACCTATGCCTTCACCGGCATAATGACATTTGTTATTTTGAAAGGAGTTGCTCTGTTTACACCGCTTCGGGCAACGGACGATGAGCAAGTCAATGGGTTGGACCTGACTCAACATCGAGAAAATGCTTATCCGGATTTTGAACTAAGTGATAATGTTTTTATCTAGGGTTAAAGGGCTTCCTTGCCGTGTTCACCTGTTCTAATTCTGACCGCATCGGCAACGTCATAAATAAAAATCTTACCATCTCCGAACTTCTCAGTTCTTGCAGCTTCAACGATCGATGAGATGATTTCATCCACTTTAGCCGAAGAGACAACAACCTCAAGCTTTATCTTAGGCAATAGTTTTGTGACAATTTCTTGGCCTCGATAAATTTGAGTGTACCCTTTTTGATTTCCGAATCCTGAAACGTTAGAAACAGTCATACCGTTAACCCCTAAGTCTGATAACGCTGACTTGACATCATTAAGTTTTTCTGGTCGTATAATCGCTTCAATTTTTTTCATAATTAAACACCGCCTCTTAATTTTGGTTTCCTTAGGTCAGTCGAGACTCATTGATACGGTTTAGAGAAACAAATCTCTATCTTAAAAATAGGTATAATACTTTTTATTATAACAAAAATGTAAAAGTGATAAAACCTTAGCATTGGCTTTAGTAAAAATTTGCCCAAATTTAAATTTTTAAATTTAGAGGAAATGCCTAAGATTAGTTCAAAGGATAAAGGCTGACAGTAATTTAAATAAATCTTCAAATTAGAGAAGAGGCAATCAAAACTTATTGATATTGCTGGACTCAAAACGAAGAGGCTGTCTCAAAATGATGTCTACGACATCACGAAGAGGCAGCCTCTTTTCAATATTTGGGGAAAAATAAGTTGAGATTGTGAAATCACAAGGGAGTATTCCTGATTTCACAATCTTATTGTTATATTTGGGAACGCTAAAAGAGCACTCTCTAAAACTCCCTAATTAAAAGGCATAAGCAGATTACGCAACCTCTATTTTATGTAACGAACAGCCACATCTGTCTTGTTGTATTTTGTTGTGCAACTTATTGATGTTAAAACCAAAGCTCAAAAGCAAAAATTCAGTTTCAACATTCTTTTTACCACGCATTACAAATCTTCGGAAGCTATGATCTTCCTTCAGAATTCCAAAAGCCCCTTCAACCTGGATGGAACGATTCATTCTTAGTAGGATACCTTCAGCCGTTGTGATATTATGTAAGGATTCTTCTCGTTTCTCCAAAAATACTTTTGATACAGATAGTTTCTTATTACCCGCTGCTTTTGTGCATTGTTTTTTGAATGAACAGCCTCCACAACTCTCACACTCATAGAGAGTTACATCCGATTTATAACCACTTTTCGAAGTTCTTGTCGTCTTTCCGACAGCCACTAGTTTTTTATTATTTGCACAAAGATATTCGTCTTTGACTGCATCATAGACCATATTTTCCCGTTTACCAATGATCTTACTAAAGCTTTTTTTCTTCATTACTTCATAGGTCTGTGGCTTAATGAAAGGCTTTAGTCCTTGTTTCTCAAAATAAACATAGTTTTCTTCACTTTCGTAGCCTGCATCAGCAATGACATTATGATATCTTTTAGGTAAGTTCTCAATTAGCTTTTCTAAAAAAGAAATAAGAGTCAATTGATCGGAGCGCTCACTCGAAATGGCCAATCCAACGATATATTCAGCCTCTACGCCAATCTGCACATTGTATCCTGGCTTTAGCTGAGAATTTCTCATATGATCTTCCTTCATATGCATAAAAGTGGCATCCGTATCCGTCTTTGAGAAGCTATTTCTACCATCAAAAAGCTCGTTATAACGATCATATCTCGTTTGTTTTTCCAAGAATTCTTCTAGTGTCTCTGTTGCCCTTTGCAGATTAGTCTTGCGTTTTCCCTTTCCAGAAACAAACTCTATTTTTTCGGCTTGTTGCTTCTCCTTCAGAAAAGCAATGTAATTCTGAAGGGTTTCCACTGTGATTGCCGACTCGCTTAATGGAATACCAGTTTCGATTTCTTTATTGAGTTTCACAAGAAATGCCCTGGCTTTTTCTTGCAGTTTCTGTTCATTTTTGATGGTGGTTTTCTTCCATACGAATGTATATTTATTGGCATAGGCCTCAATTTTTGTACCATCTATAAAAATATTTTCATACTGGATCTCACCCAGTTCACCTAGTTTAACGACCAATTGGTTGAAGAGCCCTTCGATAATTCCTTTAATCCGACCGTTGCGGAAACGAGCAATCGTATTATGGTCGGGCACCTTCTGTCCTTGGAGCAACCACATGAAATTAATATCTCTCCTACAGGCTTCCTCTATTTTTCTGCTTGTGTAAATGTCGTTCATGTAAGCATACACCAATACTCGGAATAATGTCTTGGGTGTGACTGCTGGATTTCTTCCCTTGGAAGAGTACGCCTTGTTTAAATTTGTATAATCTAATCCCTCCGTCATATGGCATAGCAGTCTCACCGAGTCATCTTCTGGTATTAATACTTCCATGTTTAGTGGGAGCACGAGTTGATAAACCCCACTATTTTCGTTATAATTTTTGCGTATAGTTTTGTTTTGTAGCATAAACTAATTATACCGAAAAGACGGGTCTTTGGACTTGTCTTTTTGTATTTTTACACAGAAAGGGGCTGCCTCTCCATAGAAATTATATTTCTATTTTGAGACAGCCTCTTGTGGTGTCTTCTTTTTAAATGGGGAATTTTTTCCCCGATCAGGTTTGCCAGTTTTCGTTGTATCTGCTGCCTTATTAGACATAGAAAGTAGCCTCCTTGTTAAACATAATTTAGGTTCCTTCAGTCACAGGAATAATACAAAAAAGATCACTTTGATAGCGAGTTAAAACCTCACTCCGGATAGGTTGTTTCTTTATCTTTGCCATAGTCAGTCCGTCCATCTTGATCCGGTGAGTGTCCATAAGGGAGTTCTTCACGTTTTGGAAATGGGCGTTTTGTCGGTTTAGGTTGATCTGACGAATGCATTGTATCCCTCCTCTTTGGAATATTTTTAGAGTTCCCGGTGCAGGATTAATTATGCGGGAGACTCGGAAACTTAACTTGTGTATTAATTATCGTGAGATCATATTGACATGATATGTAACAAATGTTAGACTCAGCGTAGTGAATTTAATAGGTATGCTCTTATCCGGAGTGGTGGAGGGACTAGCCCAATGAAACCCGGCAACCCGCTTTGCTTGCAAAAGCCTCGTCTTTGCTCAAAGCATGGTGCTAATTCTTGCAGGAGTGAATTCTTCTGATAGATAAGAGGAGTGTCGATGACGTAATTTGGCCTCTTCTGTTTAGAAGAGGCCTTTTCAATGCCTGTTCACGATGGCGTTGAAGAGAACTTTTTTAGGTCATACTCCAAGTACTGCTAGAAGTTGAATTTAATTGGGGATTAGTGAGGATAAAGCTGCAACAAATCTGGAGGTGGGATGTTTCATGAGTGTTGAGAAGACGTATGCGGAAATTAACGCCAAGATCAAAGCTGGCAAAGCAGTCGTAGTGACTGCAGAGGAACTCATAGCATTGGTCGAGGAAAAAGGGCTTTCCCAAGCCGCCCATGAGGTAGATGTCGTCACTACGGGAACTTTTGCGCCGATGTGTTCTTCGGGAGCTTTTTTAAGTTTCGGGCACACTAAGCCCCGTATGAAAATGCAGAAAGTTTGGTTGAACGGAGTATCCGCCTATGCTGGAGTAGCGGCTGTAGATGCCTATTTGGGAGCGGCAGAACTGCCCGAAGATGATCCTCTGAACAGCAACTATCCTGGAGAGTTTCGCTATGGCGGCGGGCATGTTATTCAAGACTTGGTGGCGCGTAAACCTGTTCATCTTAAGGCGATTGCTTATGGAACGAATTGTTACCCGCGCAAGGCTTTTGAAACAACAATAACCCTTGATGAGATCAATGAAGCCATTCTTTTTAATCCTCGTAATGCTTATCAGAATTACAATTGTGCCGTAAATCTGACGGATCACACAATTTATACGTATATGGGCATGTTAAAACCTCAGTTGGGGAACGCCAACTATTCGACCTCTGGAGAATTAAGTCCACTTTTGAAAGATCCGCATTTCAAAACGATTGGAGTAGGCACGAAAATTTTTCTTGGTGGCGGGATTGGATATGTCGCTTGGAACGGAACCCAACATTTCCCTTCCATTACCAATGTCGATGGCAAAGAACTTGGCGGCGCTGGCGGAACGCTTGCCGTAATAGGGGATCTTAAGCAAATGAGTCCCAAGTGGCTGGTCGGCACCAGCTTCTTAGGGTATGGGGCAACGCTTAGTGTGGGTATAGGTATACCAATCCCAATTCTCAATGAAGAAATCGCTCGCTACGCAGCCATGAAGGATGAAGATTTGTATGCTCCCGTTGTTGACTATGGAGACGCATATCCCTCATTTACTCCTGGAAACTTAGGGTATGTCAGCTATGCTGAATTAAAAAGCGGCAAGATTCAAGTAAGAGGCAAGGAAATTCAAACAGCTCCTCTGTCGAGTATGCCAAGAGCACGGGAGATGGCCTCAACCCTTAAGCAATGGATTAATCATGGCGACTTTTTATTGACAGAGCCTGTCAAACTTCTCCCCTCGCCTGCCGATGGTATTATAGCTCATAGCTTAAAGGAGGTTTGATTATGTCGCCTAAAAGAATTGTTTTACGCTTTGGGACAGATATTTCGGTAAAACCGATCGTCTATCGCCTAGTGAAAGACTTCGACTTAGTCGTTAATATTGTGAAGGCGGATGTTAATCCTCAAAAGAGGGGACCATGGTTTTAGAGGTCACAGGAGATCAAAGCGAACAAGGGCTAGCGTATTTGCGCGATCTGGGTGTTTCGGTACAGGATCTCAAACAGGGAGTTGTGCGCATTGAAGAAAAATGTGTTATGTGCGGTGCCTGTACTGGTCTTTGTCCGACAGGAGCGTTATATATGGAACGCCCCTCCATGGAAGTCCATTTTGATGGAGATCAATGTATCGTCTGTATGCTTTGTACTAAAGTATGCCCGATGCGGGCAATGGAGGTTCGCCTGTAAGTGGACTTTTTAGAGCGCACATATCGTCAGTGGCATCGCCAAGAGGATCTTGTGCATTTTCAAGTGACTGTGCAAGAAACTGATTTGGATATTGGAGTTCGCAAAGAACGGTTCTCTCCTGAATTGGCTGAGTGGATTGAGGACACAATTCGTGCTTGCCGTAAGCCACTGGAAGACTACGTTCAGCAAGACCCGGGGTTTCTGAAAGCCTTAGTTCCTTACGATGTCCCAGAGCATGCGCCTCTGATTGTGAAAACCATGGCTGAAGCTGGGCGGTCAGCCGGAGTAGGTCCAATGGCCGCTGTCGCGGGAGCGGTGGCGGAGTGGGTAGGAAAAGCAATTGCCAAGCGTTCTCGGGATGTGATTGTAGAAAATGGCGGGGATATCTTCATGAGATCGACCCGCCTTCGCAAAGTAGGAATTTTCGCAGGAAATTCACCCTTGTCGAATCGTGTAGCTATTGAAATTCGCCCAGAACAAACTCCCCTTGGAATATGTACTTCATCCGGCAAAGTGGGCCCTTCATTGAGTTTTGGTAAAGCCGATGCCGTTGTGGTTCTCTCACCGTCCGTGGCGTTAGCAGATGCTGTGGCAACAGCTTGCGGGAACCTTGTTCAGACTGAGGAGGATTTAGAACGTACTATCGAGTTTGCTTCTCAAATCCCAGGAGTCAGTGGTTGTCTCGTCATCAAGAACGATCGATTGGCAGTTTGGGGAAGTGTAAAAATTTTACCCATGAAGGTTTGATTGGTATCGTATTTAAAAATTTAATCATAATAAAAAGATAAAAAAGAACCTCCCCGTCGGGAGGTTTTAGTTTTGCGCAATTATCTTTATCTTCTTAGATCCTTTGTACAACCCTAATTTAGCACGAAATACTGAAGGAATCAATGCCCAGTTTTTGGATCGCTATTTCTGTAGAAAAAAATAGAAAATCTTGACAAAGAGTAAATAAATGTAAATCAAGTTTCTGTTTAAATAACTATTTCAAGTGCTATTTTTCGAGGCAAGCCTATAGGATAAATTGAAGCATCATTGATGCCCAAGACAGGGGGCTGATTAAAATAAAGAGTGTGATTGGGGGAACAATGAATCAAGTTGTAAATGGTGATTTCATAGAAAAAAGCCAACTGCAGGACTTTCCAGAAGCTTGGTTCCCCATCGGCGGAAATCACGCTTCAAGTTGGAAATACAAACAAGAATCCCAGGCTGCATATTTCTTGGAAATTAGCAATTCGGCAGGCACCAGAGCGGGAATTGTTCAAAGCGATGAGAGTCTCTTAGCGGTTGGCAAAAATGAGCATTGGGTAATTAAAGTAGTTTTTAAAAGTCAGCAGCCAGAATTAAAAGCTTATTTACGTCTCTATCCTACGAACTGGCATGGAGATGTTATGTGTCCGTGGGAATTCTACTTCCATCCGCGGATAGAGCTTAAGAAGTTTACGCAATTTAAGCAAATCGTTACTATTGATTCAGATATAAAGTTCCTGCGTTTAGAAACAGGGATTCTAGGGTCAGGCAGGTTATCAATCTATGAACTCATTGCTTACCCTCTGATTCCCAAACGATTGAAATGGAAAAACAAAAACGACCAACAAGCTCCTCCTATTGAGCACATTCAGTCTATTGGAGAAATTCTCAAACCTATTCAGCTTGCAATGCCAATTCCCCTGAATGTACCTGTCAATGTTCAGGCTAAGGTCCATGCGGATATTCGTAACTTAACCCCGCTGCGCGATCGAGTCCAAATTTATGGAAACAACCAAGCTCCTTTAGCCACATCAAGTTGTGGTCGAGCGCAGGTGGAAATTTTCGGACACGGCTTTCAGGAAAGTCTTGAAGATGTCACAGCGAGCCCAACAAGGTCTGTAACAACCACGCGTGACGTTGCTGCCTTAGCCCGCTTTTCTTTTGCAATCTATAATTTTGGAACCCTGCAAGCTAATGTACAAATAGAGTTGAGTCCAGACGGTATACATTGGGCGGTTGAGGGGATGCAGCGAGAGGTTGGTCCTGAAACGATGGTTATTCTCTCACCCGAAGGTTTTTTGCGTTATACAAGAATATCCTATTGGGCAAATGGTTCAACAACGCTGAGAATATGGGTTCAGGCGCAAAGTTAAGAGCATTTTAAAGCATTTGGAGAGTTAGAACCTTAATTCAAAGTTTCCAAAGGGCTCAGGCACTATAAAGAAAGTTGCTCTGAAAGAACCTTATAAGCTTATAAGAATAAAATAAACTGTAAGTAGGATTTTTCAGAGGAGAGATAAATATGGACGGGCTTGCCTTAGTTTTCCTCTTAGCCGTTGTGGTAGAGAAACTTGTGGAAATCTTTAAAACTATTGTCTTTTCTATCCCTTTTTTTCCAGACAAGTTTAGGCCCTTGACCCTGCAATTACTGAGTTTAGCATGTGGTTTATTGCTTGCTTTTCAAGCAAATATCAATGCGATGGATCTATTGAAGGTTAAAATCTTAAATCCTATGATAGGAGTAGCGATAACAGGTCTTGTGATAGGGAAGGGAGCAAACTTTGCTCATGATTTCTTCCAGTCTGTTGAAAAGAACCCGAAAAAATTAGGTCAATAAGAGGGAACTTGTGCTGTCACAGTGCCCGGTCTTACAAGGCAGAGCAAACAAGCCGTGAAATATTTATGCTTAACCTCGATAGGAGGTGTGAGTATGGCGCAATCCCGATGCCTAAAATGCGGAAGCAATAGATTTGAGGTTGTCCACGCCAATAACCTTGAAGGAACGACTCGAGCTGTGCTCTTCGTACAGTGCGCTGAGTGCGGATCGGTCGTTGGGGTACTTGATTTTCTTAATCTTAGTGTGAAAGCAGAACGTGTAAAAAATGATCTTCAGTTAATGGCAGAAAGGCTATTGAATCGACTGAGCAATGGTTAAGTAAAAGAGATCGACCGCTTAGGTCGGTCCCTTTTAACTAGTGCGCCACGTATGGCGATTAACTAGGGTTCAAAGCTTTTTACTATTGCAGCTCAAAATTATTGCAGCAGGAGGGACTGATATGCTTCTAACGTTATTTTGGAGATGTTTGACCAAGGGTAATGCTGTTGAAGATGGTGCATAAGAGGTTGAGGAGATGCCTGGAAGGATTGTTCGAGAGCTGAGCGTAAGCTTTGGTCATCAAGTGGACGTATATAAAGGGCCATATCCTGGAAGTATTCTTTGGGGCTCCCTTGATCTGTGGAAATAACCACTGTACCGCAGGCTCCAGCTTCTATACTGGACAAACCAGGGGTCTCAAACCAACTGGGCAGCGCATGGGCTTTGGCAGAAGAATAAGCCGAGGCGAGAAGTTTCCCTTGTAAAGTACCGAGATAGTGAACATTGGAAAAAGAGCTTAGATCCTGAAAATAGGCTCGGTCGTTGACAGGGCCCAGCAATACTACAAAAAGCCCTAGCTCTTGAGAGATTCTTGCCAACCAATGTTGGTTCTTGCGTGGGGAAATACGCGCAGCACAGAGTACAAATTCTTCAGGAATATCCGGAAACTGTTCGCGAAATAAATCGGGAGCAGCGCCAATAAACGAATCGGGGAAACCATTAGGAACGACCTGATGGGAAGCAGTTTCAGGGAAGTCTTGCTGAAGGACGTTCATTTCCATTTCACTATTGGGAAGTAAGAGCTGACATTCCCGAACGAGTCGTGCGCGCATAGGCTGCATATGCTTCCAAACCGCTAAGGCATTGGAATGATTGCCTTCCCTATTTAAGAAGGCATTAGGTGGCCAATAAATTGGTGAAAGGGCAATTTTTTTCTGCTGTTTTTGAGCGTTGCAAAAAAACATGTAGCTTTCCTTAATTCTCGTAATATTAAATATGTGAACCAAGTCATAAGGAGTTACATCAAGATTAGAGTCTGCAGAAAAATGTACCTCAACTCCAAGACTTTTAAGCCCCTGACCCGTTGAAACCAATTGGACAGTATCTCCGGCAGGGTTTTTCATGATATCTGGGCGCGCTTGAAAAAGCACTTTCATTGAAAGACTCCTCTCTAGATACCTGGACTTAGTTTGTTATCGGATAGTGATAAGTGCTGAAAGTTATAACGTTTCGAGACTTGTTCGAACGGATTGGACACGATGTTGATAAGTATGACTGCGGTAAACTTCTTCTTGACCTTGGCGGGCAATTTTAAGGCGGAGATCTTCCCGCTTTAGATAAAAACGTACGAGCTCAAGTGTCTCATCGGGATGACGGCTCCAGACGAGATGAATATGGTTTTTGAAAAGGTTTTCAATCGCCGGAGACCAATGAGTTAGGAAAAAAGCCCTGCACCCTAAAGCTTCAAAGGTGCGCATACTCATCATCGTCGGAGATGTAATCACAGAATGCAGTCCTAAAACAATTTTAGTCGAAGAATAAGCACAGGGTAATTGGTCATAGGGTAAATACCCTCTGTAAACGTTGGACGGTAAACTATAATGGTCTGTGTTCGACACCCAGTATTCGTTGCCATAAATTTTTAGTTGATAAGGTTCTGAACGTAAAGGAGTCAGGATAGTTTCTAAGCCAATAGCTCTCTGCGGATACGATGTGTAATAATTGGCGACCAGAAGCAAATCACTATGATATTCGAGTGAAGGTTCAACAGGACGATGGAACGATGGATTGCAGGCAAAGTGAAAATAAAGTGCTCGAATTTTGTCTCGGTGATATAAGGGAAGACACTCTTCAGCTGGAGTAAGAACCAGACTGGCCCCGCGTGCCAAGGGGCGGGACATGCGGCGCCAGTCTGGAGGATCATCAATGGCCCAATAGACGAGAGGAATAGAATGCCGTCGTAAGAGGGGAAAAAGTTTACGTGCCACTGTTGAGATCGAAACCCCTTCAGCCAAAGCAAAATTAGGTTTCCAAGCCTTAAGCAGGTGTTCTAAACGGTCTTCCCAATCAGGTAAATGAACCGGAAGATAACGAATTATATCTTCTGAAGAAAAGCCAGAGGCTAAGCCTTGGGTCAATAAGGATGAATCATTCAAAAACAGTAATTTCATCAGTACGGTCTCCATTGGTGTCTGGTTTTTTCAATAACAAATTCTAAGGATTTTATTAAGGTTGCTGAGTTAAGATGGTAACGTTGAGCAGCCTGCTCAACACTCATAGTGAGTAAGCTTTTTACTCCTCATCCGCTGCAGGTGATACCGAATTTTCGTAAAGTAGGTTCTGTTTGAGGATAGTTAGAGAGAATCTCTGCAAGATTGGTTTGCAAGTCTATGTGATCCATTTGTTCCAAAAACCTCCTCTGTTTTTTTGATCGGTTTTTTCTTGAAGCTGGCTAATCTGTACTCCGAGATTTTCCAAAGAAGAGTCGCTTTCTTCCTGTTTGGCTAACATTACGCGCAGAACTTGAGAGAGACTTTCGGTTTCTTTTTCAAGGTTGGCCATAGCCTCCTTAAAGGGTTCCAGTTCATCGACAGGAATTTCCGCTAAAGTTGAAGTTTCTATCGAGTCTTCTAAAACAGCCGATTCCTGCCTTGATTTAATGATATTTTCTGAGAGTGCACCAAGGATCTGATCAAACTTAGAAAGCATGCTTTGAACGGTAAGGCTCAGATTGGAATTTTCTTGCTCGAGATGAGCAACGGTCGTAATTAATTGTTCTAGCTGAGGGTTTTCCTGAGCGGGTTGTTGGGGTTGAATGTTTTCTTCTAAAGGAGGTGCTAGGGGTTCAGAACCCTTTTCTGCTGCATCTGAAGGGGATTCCGTTACTATTGGCGGACTAGGGGGGCTTGAATTATCTGGGATAGATAAGGGTGGAACAGGATAAGAAGTCGAAGAGGATACTTCAGGATAGAAAGCCGGAACAGGAGGGGGAGGAATCTGGATATTTTTTTTTGGCGAGAGAGACTGAAAAGGAGTAAGCTGTGGTGTGGGGGAAAGAGCCAAACCTAATTCGCGTTGATACACGGGTGTGTGCCGTTCTGCTTGATTTTCCAACCAATACGTTTGATGGAAATTCCGCTTACCATTATGCACCCATTGTATAGGCCGATGGAAAGGGGAATGTGAGGAGACCAATCTCCAACCTGCTCCATCATTGAGCAACAATGTTTCTTCCTCTGTATGGATTAAGAGCCAAATAACGCCGTTGATTTCTAAAGAACCAATATTTCTCCACGGCAGAGGGAAGGTTCTTATTGGGGCGGGCGACGGGTGCCAATTCCCAGTTAGTTCAAGGGCATTCGTTTGTTGAGCCCAACGTACTTCAAATTGACCACTGGGGGTTTTTACGACCCAAAAAAGGTGATGAACATTGTCTGAGGTCATCAATGCGGCCATATCTACAACTTCACCAGATATTTTTAGGGTTTCGGTCGGTGAACCCCAGATATGAAATGTTCCATTAAAACGATTCGTAAAGAGGAGCGAATACCGTCCTTGAAAGGTCAAGGTTAGTAAATGAAGGTTCCCTTGTCCATCAATGTTGACGTGATAGAGAGGTTCTCGCGGGTGTACGACTTCTCCCAAATGAACGCTATTCCAGGTTGCGCCATTCCAAAAACGGTGTTCGATACGCCATAGATCGCGGATAGCTTGGTGGGAGCAAGCGTAAAAAATATGTATCATTTTACCCTGCGCGAAAAGAAAGAGCCGACGGTATTTAGTAGCTCGTACATCTAATTTAGCAATCAAGGTTGTTTGAGGGGCCGAAAAACGAGGGATAAGCGTATAACAGAGTTCGCCGTTTGTTTTCAAAACAACCAGATGAACAGTTTCAGAATCGGTCATGATTCCATGAGCTAATAGCAGTGGTTCCTGAATTTTGTAGTAAGGTTCCGGGCTGTCTGCCCCGAAAAGGGTACATCCTTGAGAATCAATGTGCAAGTAAACGGATTCATTTTCATAAGTGAGAAGTAGGGGAGTAAAAGTGGTTCGACTTTGGAAAGCCAATACGATCACTTCCTTTGTTTTCTTGGTCATGTGAAGAGATTTGATAATCTTCGTTAATGTACTTGGTAAAAAGAAAAGGCCGCCGTGGACGGCCCTTTCTTTTATGGGGCAAAAAGTCAGAAGATAGAGAACAACTAGCAATTATCCAGTTGTGGCGGGAAGAAGTCGCTGGGGAATGGAGTAAGAGTGGTATCGAAGAAGTTAAGACAAGGATTTTGTGGAATAACTGGGAATTCTTCACAAGCTGGCGGTTCTGGGCAGAAGCCAAAGGCAGGAACAAGGAGCTGGACAACACCCGTCACCTTAGTGATGACAAAGCTGCCGATGGCAATTTGAATGGTTGTTGACGTAAAGACTGGGCTTGTGAGAACTTCAGTTCTTGTTTCAACGCGCAGATTAAAGTCAAATTCTGGTCGTGTTGGCGGGAAGAACATAACAATGTCTTTGTTGATATCTGGAAGAAAACCCGTCAAAGTAAACAGAGCGCCGGTTGAATCCCGTAGGGTCAGGGTGTAAGGAATTTGAATTGTGAACTGAACCCTAGAGAAATTCGGACGGGATGGTATCGGAGTAATGACGATACTGCCGGGGACGATCACACCCGTTGAGAAAGTCATGCTGATGAAGGTGAACGGTGGTACACCTGTTGGCAACGTAACAGTGAAGGCTGGGAAACATTCCCTCTGTAAGCAGCTGGCATAAACTTTTTCAACGATGATACAGACCGATTCGGTGATCTCTTCCAGTTGATAAGGATCTGTTAAATCAATAGGTTCACTTGGGGATAAAGCTGATCCGACTCTGCCAACGGTAACCCCTCGTGGTGGGAAAGACGTGGGAAGTGCGGCAGCAATCGTATTGGTATTGGTATTAATGATACTAATTGAGCTGTCCCCTTCGTTAGCAACCCATACTTGAGTGCCATCGCCTGTGACATCGATGCCAAGAGGATTGATGCCAACAGGAACTGTTGTAATAACGTTAAGTCCAGTGGTTGAGATGACACTTACACTGTTTGAACTGAAGTTAGTTACATACATGAAGACTGGATTAACAGGGTTGGCTGCAATTTTCTGTGGATTTGAACCTACGGGAATCGTGCTTATTAAGGTATTGGTGGCTGTGTTAATGACGCTGACATCGTTGCTTCCGCTGTTGACGACAAAAAGTCTTGAATTATCTAAGCTTACCGCTAAACCGTTAGGCGAAGTTCCAACCAGAATCGTGGCTATGACGGTGTTCGTAACGGGGTTGATGACAGAGACTGAATTACTGCCGGCATTACTGACGTAAACGCGGCTGCCATCGCGGGCAATGGTAACGTCCACAGGATTTGTACCGACTGTAATAGTACTCACAACTGTATCCGTTGGAATGCTGATGACAGACACGGTTCCGCTTCCGGAGTTTGTCACATAAGCTGTTGTACTAGTGGGGTCAATGGCTACTGCTGTAGGAGCAAGCCCTACTGGAATGGTTGCTAGAACACGATTGGCAGAAGTACATAAGACTGAGACAGTGTTGCTCCCTTGATTTGGGACTAGAACTTTGGTACCATCCGGCGTTCGTTTTGGGAAAGCGGGCGCAATGCCTACGGGGATGGTAGCGACGAGCACATCGCTGTAAACGTTATATATGGCGACTGCGTTGTCGAGAGTTACCCAAGCATGGGTTTCAAATAGCATGTGTGTATTCCCCCCCCTTTTTGATAGAGAAATAGTTGACTGAGCAGGACTTTCACCGTATTGTATTCGACCGTCGTCTCGGGTGTTACACGCTTTCTTTATTTCGGTAAGCGGTTGTATAAATTTGCTGAAGTATTCTACCGGTTCGTTCTGTCCAGTCGTTCGCTTGGGCATAAGCCATTCGTTGAGGTTTGCTGGAATCATCACTTTCTAATAAATGACGTAAGCGCAGAGAGAACAAAAAAGGGTCACTTTCAAGATTGATCTTGGGAACAGTGAGTAATTCTGGAAGAGGCGTGGCCAGGACTTGGATGCCCGCGGCGTAATATTCATAAAGCTTAATAGGGTTACAGCCCTTCGTCATTTCTGTTTGCAGAAATGGAATAAGCCCTATATCGAAGTAACGAAAATAAGTTGGGAGTTCGTGATAAGATTTCAACCCTAGATACGTTACATTTTTGTATTTCAACGGGAATTTATGAAGCTGAAAGAAAGCTCCTATAAATACAAAATTAAACTCTGGATTCTGTTGGATCACTGCCCTCAAAAGCTCCCAATCAACCCAAGGGGCTATGGCACCGCTGTAGCCGATAATGGGTTTGCCTGAAGGCAGATCTTGAGGACGTTTATTAGGGCAGGACGAAAAATGCACGTAATCAACACCATTAGGAACTAAATGAACCCGAGGGTGTTTTGGTTGAAAATAATTATAAATGCTTTGACTACTGCAAAAAATAATGTCTGCTTTTTGGGTGATCGAAGGATAATAAGGTGCCCAGCTTGCGAACTCATCCTTTGGTTCATCAACTGCATCATAAATGACGAGATCAGGATTGTAATTAGAAATAGAGTTTATATGAGATGGAACTGTTAACCAAAGAATGCGAGGCCGTGAATGGGGAACATTCATGGCCGAAATCCCCTGACAAAGATGAAGAGTGGAGGATAAACTCTTGATTTTGGGTTTAGGAAAGCTCCCAAGGTCTTCGTAAAGAACTGTTTGACCAGATGAAGAAATTTGACCAAGAAGTTGCTGGGGGCGCTGAAACATCCAATTCCAAGGAATCGAGGGAGGATAGATGAAAGTTGGCATTGATTACCTCCTCATGCGCCGCTCTTTGCCATCCTTGGCAACGCGGCATCAGTCCATCTTGGCATCGCACCATCCATGGCGATGCTCTAACTTTGAACATCTAGTTCAAATCATAGATGGTCCTGTCTTCTGAAATATCATTTATTTAATAGGATATGAAGGAAACGTCTAAATTGGGAATTGGAAAAGTCTGCCCGACTATTCAGGCAGACTTTCTTACTGTCGGAGAGTTTAATCTTGTTGAATATTTTATACAGGCCTCTTCTTGCCATCCTTGGCATGAGGGACACTTGACATGGCGATTAAGGGAAAACCAGTAACATGGCACCCATTTAGGCTTGTCGCATAGGATGGAGGTAATGGAGGTGATTTATTTGAAGGTCTTATCGTTAACAAACGAATTTGCAGAGGAAAGTTTTGGTGGGGCTGGGACAGCGGCAACAGGTATGATTCACATGCTTGATCGTTTAGGGATTCACCAAACTGTCATAGTCCCGCGCAGTGATTGGACTGTACCGAGATGGGATTTGCGTGGGCTGCAGATAAAGGTTTTAGGACTACCGCGCAACAGCCATTATTTTGGTTATTTAGGAATGATTAATGTTGATGCTGTGTGTCAGACATTTCCTGAACTTAGGCAGGAATGGGATTTAATACATTGCCAGGCTATAAACTTTACTCCTCTGGCTTACACATTTTCGAGAGGGGCTACCCCTATTTTATATACAGTATATTCCTTTTTGCGTAAGGAATTAGGAGATAGACCGGAGCCAGAGCTTCAGGCGCAATTTAAGATCCAAGAAGACTTGCTGATGCGTTGTCAACGCATTCACCTCATAAGCCAGAGTGAGAGGAACTATCTGGCCGAACGGTACCCTCAATACCTCTCCAAAACGGACGTCATACCTCTCGGTATTTCGAGCCTCCCAGAACGTTGGCAACCGAAGAGTACGAACGAATTCCTTTATGTTGGCAGATTGTTGGATTATAAAGGAATCGAGGATTTAATTCTGGCCTTGTCGCTGGTAAGGCAAAGCGGACGGCAAGTTCACCTGAATATCATCGGCAAAGGACCGGACTATTATGAAGACCATCTGAACAAGCTTGTTCAAGCGAAAAAGCTTACAAGCTGGATCAAGTTCCACGGCTGGCAGCCGAGCTCGGAGTTGTGGCGCTGGATGAGCCAGGCCGCAGGTCTTGTTGTCCCAAGTCGTCGTGAAGCCTATGGGCTGGTGGCCTTAGAGGGAATGACAATCGGGGTTCCTTTGATTGCCTCAAAGGCCGGAGGTTTGGCAGAATTAGTTTCAGATTCGTATGCTCTAACCTTTGAACCCGGTAACGTCAGGCAGTTGGCAAATTCTTTGCGAACCGCCGTCGATAACCCCACGTTATTGAGATCCCTGGCAGCGAAAGGGCATGAGCAGGCCTTAACTTTAGAATGGGAACGGCTTGCTCCGAGATATCTGAGAGCTCTCACATTTATTAACAATTAGACAAGCCGTTCATATACTGGATTAGGTAAAACTTCAAGCAATCATCTATAAAGCAATTGGAAAGGGCGAGTGATGAACTAAAATGGCTATTTTGACAACTGGAGTGATCGATAATACCCCAGTCCTGGGTTTCAGACCATCGACAAATCTGCAAGTGAGAATCTCCAACGATGACCTTGTTCTACTGTTCTTTATAAAGCAGGATGTTGCACCGATAGCCTCCGATGTACAACGTGTGTCAGATATATAAACACAAACATACGATATATCAGTTACTGCAGAGGGGGGATAAGCGTAATGTGGGAGCGAAAGCAGGTTTTAGTAACAGGAGCGGGTGGCTTTATTGGAAGTCATTTGACAGAGGCCTTAGTTAAAGCAGGTGCTAAAGTCCGAGTCTTTATTCGTTATAATTCTCGAGATGGCCGTGGAAATCTGGAAGATTTAGATCCCCAGGTACTTTCTGAAGTGGAAATAGTTGCGGGAGATTTACGTGACGCCGATGTCATCGAACGATCGGTTAAAGGGTGCAATACTATTTTTCACCTGGGTGCTTTGGTGGGCATCCCTTACTCCTATAAAAATCCGCGTGAGGTTGTTGAAACTAATATTATGGGGACGTTTAATATTCTCACAGCGGCTCGAGATCTAGGCGTGGACCGGGTCGTCCATACGTCTACGAGCGAAGTGTACGGGTCAGCGCGTTATGTTCCAATCGACGAAGAGCATCCCCTTCAAGGTCAGTCTCCATATTCAGCGAGTAAGATCGGAGCAGATAAGTTAGCGGAGAGCTTTTATGCTTCGTATAATCTGCCTGTTGCTACGGTAAGACCGTTTAATTGTTATGGGCCCCGGCAGTCTGCGCGGGCTGTTATTCCAACATTGATAACCCAGGCTCTTGCCAGGGAAGAGATACGCCTTGGCAATACTGAAACCTTGCGTGATTTCACATTTGTGTCAGACACGGTCAATGGTTTTATAAAAGCAGCCCAAAAGCAAGCTGCAGTCGGAAAGGTTATCAACGTGGGCTCCGGACAGGAAATTTCCATTGGAGAGTTAGCGCAGGTTATTATTAAGAGTCTCCAGAGTACAGCAAAGATCGTTGTTGACGAGTCCAGAGTTCGCCCCAGCAGAAGTGAGGTTAACCGTCTTTTAGCGGATAATCGTCTGGCTAAAGAAACGCTGGAGTGGGAACCGCAGGTTCCGCTCGAAGAAGGCGTGAAAAGAACAATGGCCTGGATTGCTACTCATTTAGATCGTTTTCAAATAGGAAAATATCAAATCTAAAGGGAAGAAGGGAGATACAATGCAAGCTATTATATTAGCAGGCGGTCGAGGAGTACGTCTGGATCCGTTTTCCCGAATTTTGCCTAAGCCCCTTTTTCCCATTGGTGATAAGCCGATAGCTGAGATACTTGTGCATCAACTCCAACGTGCAGGGGTTGATGAAATTATCATGTGTTTAGGATATCTGGCAGATTTCATCAAACTGTATTTTCAAGATGGCAGTTATTTTGGGTTG
This sequence comes from Desulfosporosinus paludis, assembly GCF_045689965.1. Lineage (NCBI taxonomy): Bacteria > Bacillati > Bacillota > Clostridia > Eubacteriales > Desulfitobacteriaceae > Desulfosporosinus > Desulfosporosinus paludis. The sequence continues at coordinate 2,310,737 of NZ_CP144211.1, read as the reverse complement.
ACGATTCGCTATTCTGTGGAAACTAATCCGTTAGGAACAGCGGGCCCCTTAAGAATGATTAAGGATTTAGAGGATAATTTTCTTGTCATCAACGGAGATGAACTGACCACTTTAGATTTTAGGGCATTATATGAGCACCATTTAGCGATGCAGGCAGATATGACAGTAGCTGTACAGAAGAAGTCAGTTTGTTCATCCTTCGGTGTATTAGAGACAAAGGATGGGCAAATTACCGCCTATTCGGAAAAGCCAACTATTGACTATTGGGCAAGTATGGGGATCTACGTTATAAACAAGAGGATTCTTTCTTTAATTCCTGAGAACGAACGCTTTGATATGCCAGACTTGGTCCAGCGTCTTATCTTGGAACAGGCTAAGGCAGTGAGTTATGAAAGCGAGGATCTTTGGTTTGATATTGGAACAATAGCCGATCTGGAAAAGGCTAAAGAAAAGTATACTCAATTAAAACTTCTCTAAAAGGAATGAGTGTGAATAGGAGAAGACGGGCATGAGCAAGGTATTGATCTTGGGGGGATCAGGGATGTTAGGGCATGCCCTGTTCCGCTTTCTTTCAGAGGATTTGAGGTTTGAGGTCTATACTTCAGCTCGATCTTCGAAAGAGCTATCAAACTGGTTACCAACAGAGCGAAAAAAGATGGTACTTCAAAATGTAGATATTCATCACGAAGATAGTCTCGTAAAGGTTTTTTCAGAAGTTAAGCCAGACCTTGTCCTAAATTGTATAGGAATTATTAAGCAAGTAGCTGAGGCACAAGATCCGTTGACGACAATAACTACGAACGCGCTTCTACCTCATCGTATTGCGCTGCTTTGTGGTGCGGCGGGTGCGCGGATGATCCATGTCAGTACGGATTGCGTTTTTGACGGAAAAAAAGGGAGTTATACAGAAAGGGATTTTTCCGATGCCACAGATCTCTATGGGAGAACAAAATTCCTCGGAGAAGTCGATTATCCTCATTGTGTAACCTTAAGGACTTCAATTATTGGACATGAATTGAAAGGAAGCTATGGTTTAGTCGAATGGTTTCTGAAGCAAGAAGACGCAGTATGTGGTTTTAGAAAAGCCATTTTTTCGGGTTTTCCAACGGTGGAATTAGCTCGAATTATTCGCGATTATGTGATCCCGCATCCCGAAATGACGGGCCTTTACCACGTATCCTCACATCCGATCACAAAATACGATTTACTAAAACTTATTGCCGAACAGTACGGCAAAAAAGTTCTAATTGAACCAGATAACAGTGTTCAAATTGATCGATCGCTGGATTCTGCTAGGTTCCGTACGTTAACCGGTTATAATCCACCGGCCTGGAGGGATCTGGTCCATGAAATGTATAAAGATTATCTGCAGGGTCCCTATCAAAACAGTTAAGCCAAGGGGGATAATAATGGACATTTTTGATAACAAAGTCATCGTAATAACCGGTGGTACAGGTTCGCTCGGAAAAGTACTAACTCAACGTCTCCTCAAGAAGGAACTCGGTTCCCCTAAGAAAATCATTATTTTTTCCCGAGACGAAGCAAAACAGCATGCCATGCGGGTTGAATATCAGCACAAAGGAAATGTAACGGATGAAGTAATTTATGACAATTTTGCTCGGTTAATCGAGTTTCGCATAGGAGATATCCGTAATTTTCATTCTGTCTGTTCTGTGTTAAAAGATGCGGATATTATCATCAACGCGGCTGCTCTCAAGCAGGTGCCTTCATGTGAGTATTTTCCCTATGAAGCAGTGCAGACCAACATCACTGGTCCGGAAAATATCCTGCGAGCGATTGATGAAATGGCTCTCAACGTTGAAGCAGTCGTTGGAGTTTCTACGGATAAAGCTTGCAAGCCCGTCAATGCCATGGGAATTTCCAAAGCTATGCAGGAACGAATTTTTATTACTGCGAATGTGATGCTGCCTAAGACAAGATTTATCTGTGTGCGTTATGGAAACGTACTTGCGTCTAGGGGGTCTGTTATTCCTTTGTTTCACGAACAGATTAAACACGGCGGTCCATTAACAATCACAACGAAGGAAATGACGAGATTCTTGTTACCCTTAGAAAGCGCTGTAGATACCATCTTTGCAGCTCTCTTGGGGGCTAAACCGGGAGAAATTTATATTCCCAAAATCCCTGCGGCCCGTATCGAGGATATAGCCAAAGTTTTGATCGGAACCCGATCGATACCAATAAGCTATACGGGAATCCGCCCGGGAGAAAAAGTCCATGAAGTACTGATTTCCGAAGAAGAAGCGTGGCGTGCGTATGAGCGTGGCGATTATTATGCGATTAAGCCGATGCTTCCCGAATTGTTTGTTGCTGAACCGAATCAACAAGCGCTGACGAAAGAATATAGTTCGGGAGATTTCCTTATGACCTATGGAGAAACAGAAGTATTGCTAAGGAAACATCATCTGCTCGTAGATCAAGACTCTATGGATAAAGGAGAATTTTTACGGTGAAGCACTATCGTATCGTTTGCATATGCCAAATTTATAATGAGCTGTGTAAAGACAACCTGCAACGCTTTGTGAGCAATATTTTGCCTGTAGTAAGTGATTTGATTGTCTACGACGACGGCAGCACAGACGGCAGCTACGAATATATGCTCAAACAAACACCCCATGTTATTCGAGCCACTAAAAACGATTTTGTCAATGAGCGCAGCCATAAGCAATTGCTGCTTCAAGAAGCCTTGAAACTTCAACCGGACTTTATCTTATGGCTGGACGCAGACGAAGTCCTAACTGCCAATGCAGCCGAGAAGCTTCAGGAATTATGCGCCCAATGTGACGAAAACGGGATAGATGCGGTGAACATGCATGAAATAAATCTTTGGCGAAGCCATTCCTGGCGCAGGATGGACAGTTCGTATGATTCGGGTTGGTTTTGCCGTCTCTGGCGAGTGGTTCCTGGAATGTGCTTTCATGAGACAAAGCCTGGACTTCACCAGCCTCTTTTTCCCTCGACAATTCGCACCGTGAAGTGGACTCTTGATGTTCAAGTATTGCACTATGGTTTTTCTTCGATGCAGCGTCTAGCTTATAAATATCTCGTTTACAAATCCCACGGGCAACGTGGTTATGATATGCTCGACCGTTTAATCAGTGAGGAGAAGCTTGTGACAGAGAGAGTTCCTCAAGAGCTCTTTCCTGAAGGGCTCTGGGTTGATGATGAAGAGCCTGAACAGATGACCTTCGCGGAGTCCTTGGCCTATGTCGAAGAGTATCGGAATGAAGTATTTAAACCAAGGTTTTCCATTGTCTGTTTGGTTTATAAAAGTGTGGAATGGCTGAAATTTGTGTATGAGCAGGTCTTCAAATATACGGATATGAAGGACAAAGAGTTCTTCTTTGTCGCCAATGATGCTAACTCCGCAGTACTCAATTATTTGGAAAATAATTATATACCTCATTATGTTTTCACGAATACTCCTGAGCAGCAAAAGGACTGGTACGTCAATAATGTTTATCGTGCTTACAACTTTGCTGCCGGCAAAGCGCAAGGCGACTTTATCGTGTTTATTAACACGGATATGGCCTTTACACCAGGATGGTTTGATCGTCTTTGGCAGGCTTATAACGGGGAAAACTGTGTTGCCTCTCGTTTAGTTGAGTCTGGTAAGCTGCGCAGCGGTCAATATGGTGTGGAAAAAGACTTTGGCAGGGATTATGCCTCATATCGCGAAAAGGAATTTCAGCATTTTGCCCGGGAGCTCTCTGAGCCAGAATTGTTGGACGGCGGCCTATTTATGCCCATCTTAATCCGCAAGGAACATTTTGAAAGGGTGGGAGGGTATCCTGAAGGACAGGTTCTCCTAGGCAGTGATTTATATCAGCCAGTGATTGCTAAAAGAGGTGAAGCCTGTATATCCGGAGATACTGTGCTGAGCATGAAGCTCCAGGCTATTGGAATCAGACATCAAACTGCCTTTGACAGCATTGCTTATCATTTTCAGTGGGGAGAGCTTGATAGTTTAGCTACTGCTGAAGCTGAGCGGGGAAAAATAATAATAGCGTTGTGTAATGATTCCAGCCTAAGCTCAATCAATGAACAGGCATTCTGGAATTTTCTCCAAGAATCCTTGCCTGCCTCCGTGATTATCGATAGACAACTTGTTGGGGATCAAGGAGATTATGCGGTTAATGTTCAAAACTACATCCGAAAAAATTATCCAGATGTAGAGGTTATCGTACAAAATGCAGTGTTAAGTCATAGAGTCGACGAATCACGCTATACAATAGGACTTTTACCGGATAATCTCAGGACTGTAGGCACTCCGGGAGCACAATCGGAGGAAAATCTGGTTCGGGCGGATATACTCGCAGCAAATTCTGCTCAGATCGCTCTGTCATATCCAGAGCACGATTTTGTGATAATTCCAGACTCTGCTCAGGATTCTGGACAAAAGTGGAAGCGTTTACTGATGGACATCCTTAAAAAGTTCATGATTGAAAAAAGCAACCGTAAAAAAGCAGTTGAAAAGCATAAAGTATCAATTATCATAACGACGTTTCAGAGAACTCATTTATTAAGGTGGGGACTATATTCCCTATCTTTGTCTTTGAAGGAAATGCCCTTCGAGTATGAAACAATCGTTATCAATGACGGAATTGAGGATGAAACTGAAGAGGTTTGCAAGGAATTCAGGGAAAAACTTAATTTGAAGTATGTATTTACCGGACAAAGAAACCTCAATGGCTATTCTGTCTGGAGGGTGCCAGGCTTTGCCATTAATATTGGGGTAAAGCAATCTTCAGGAGACATTTTAGTATTTTGCTGTGCAGAAATGTTTCATGCCAACCAAACAATAGCTTCGCTCACAAAACCAATAGCTGATAACCCGAAATTGTTAGGTATACCGATAGGTAAAGATGACCGGGAGGGAGTTTTCTTAGAGTATCTTACTAAAAATGACGGTAGCTTTGATCTTGGAATGTATAACAAGTGTATAAACCTGGACACTAGAATGCCATTTCTAATGGCCCTGCATCGCAGCCAATTTATGGAGATCGGGGGCTATGATGAAGATTTTGTGGGAATCGCTTATGATGATCGAGATCTAATCGATCGATTGTTGAAAAACGGGTGCAAATATTGTCAAACGGATGCTGTAACGGTACATTTGTACCATCCAAGAGCTAAGGGTTATTATGAGGGTGGAGGTCCGCCTGAATGGGATTATAATAAAAACTTGTACTTCTCCAAAATCGGTTATATCGTAAGGAATGAAGGCAGAGAGTGGGGTAAACTCTAACAATAGTTGAAAGGGATCATGGCTACTGATTTGAAAAATAGCGGCCATGATTTTTTTTATAGCTTTTAATGATTATTGTGGATTTTAAGGAAATTTTATGTAACAAAAAATGGACATATAAAATATTATAAATAAGCCCACAAATCTGGAGGTGAAACAGATTGCCTTATTTAACGACTGGTTTAATTAATAATAAAGAATCCGCGAATAAAAAGCAGAGTGCAAGGTTTGTAATCGAGATCAGTAATGAGAATACTTCCGCTGTGGCAGTTCAAATTGATGGATTTTTTTATAATGGGTCTCAAAAAGTTAAATATGTTGATGAATTTTTTATCCTTGCTGCAGGGAGTGTGGATTCGCGAAATTACTATAGCCTGTATGAAGCTTTTGAGTTTCAATTTTTCGTTACTTCTTACGAGGTCAGTATTTCTCTGTGGGAAAAGGACTTGACCGGGAACCTCACCCCCGCTTATCTAATTGAGACCTTGGAAGCACATTCAAATGAACACTATTGATAAATTTTGTATTTTATGTATTGAAGAATATTACTTTGACTTGATATAGCATTCGAAAAAAGGTCGCCGGAACACAATTAGTACAAGTTACGTAGTATAAAGTACCGCATAAAAGGAGGTGCAGTAAATGGCCTTATTAACAACTGGTCTAATTGAAAACACTGCGGTTTCAGGCGTAAGACCGAGTTCAACCCTTTCGGTACTGGTCTCAAACGATGATACTGTTAACGAAACAATTCTGATTGAAGGATTTTTCCAAAGTGGGACAACAAAGGTAATGTACGTGCAAGAACTTTTCAGCCTTGCTACAGGAGAGGTTGCGCAAAGAAATTATTTTGTTGAGTTTGATGCTTTTGAGTTTCAGTTTACTGTCAGTTCACAGCTCGTGGTTGTTTCCGCCTGGGGAAAAGATGCAGCCGGGAACCTTACTACAGCTCAACGGCTTGTAGCCCAGGAAGTTGATTTAATTCAATAGGGAATCACAAAAATAACAAATGGGAGAGAAGGAAAAATGGCTTCATTAACCACTGGATTAATTGAAAATACGCCAGTCGATGGTGTAAGACCATCAGTAACGTTTACCGTAAAAATCACTAATGATGATATCGTTGCTTCAACGGTGCAAATTGAAGGGTTTTACGTGGTAGGGACTACAAAAATATTGTACGTTTTGGAGTTATTTGTTTTAAATCCCGGTGAAGTAGCAACAAGAGTCTACTTTGCAGAATTTGATGAGTTCGAATTTCAGTTTATTACTAGCTCAGATGCAGTCGAGATCTCAGCTTGGGGTAAGGATGCTGCCGGAGATTTGACTACAGCTCATCGCTTGGTGGCTGCAGAACTTGATACTATTGGATCAACTGGAATTACAGGAGCGACCGGAGCGACAGGAGCAGCAGGGGCCACGGGAGCAACGGGAGAAACAGGAGCGACCGGAGCAGCAGGGGCCACAGGAGCAACGGGAGAAACAGGAGCGACCGGAGCGACAGGAGCAGCAGGGGCCACGGGAGCAACGGGAGAAACAGGAGCGACCGGAGCGACAGGAGCAGCGGGGGCCACAGGAGCAACGGGAGAAACAGGAGCGACCGGAGCGACAGGAGCAGCAGGGGCCACGGGAGCAACGGGAGAAACAGGAGCGACCGGAGCGACAGGAGCAGCGGGGGCCACGGGAGCAACGGGAGAAACAGGAGCGACCGGAGCGACAGGAGCAGCGGGGGCCACGGGAGCAACGGGAGAAACAGGAGCGACCGGAGCGACAGGAGCAGCGGGGGCCACGGGAGCAACGGGAGAAACAGGAGCGACCGGAGCGACAGGAGCAGCAGGGGCCACGGGAGCAACGGGAGAAACAGGAGCGACCGGAGCGACAGGAGCAGCGGGGGCCACGGGAGCAACGGGAGAAACAGGAGCGACCGGAGCGACAGGAGCAGCAGGGGCCACGGGAGCAACGGGAGAAACAGGAGCGACCGGAGCGACAGGAGCAGCGGGGGCCACAGGAGACACAGGGGCGACGGGAGCGACGGGAGCGACAGGAGCAACAGGAGCAACAGGAGCAACGGGAGCAGCAGGGGCGACGGGAGCAACAGGAGCAACAGGAGCCACGGGAGCCACAGGAGCCACAGGAGCCACAGGAACTGCGGGGGTGACCGGAGCGACAGGAGCAGGTTTAGCGGCCTTTGGGTACGTGTATGAACTTGCAACTATAGCCGATGCAACCGTTGTTGGTGGTGCAGATGTACCTTTCAGTAATAACGGCCCTCTTTCAAATATAACCCACACAGCAGGTACTACCACTGTAACAGTAACCACTGCCGGGACTTATCAGATCGACTACAATGTAAGTATAACTGCTGGTGTCGGTTCTGCAATTGCAATTGCCGTCAACGGTACAGTAAATGCGTCCACACCCATTACAGCACTAGTTACTACTGGGCAAGTTTCGGGTCAGGCAATTTTAACACTTGCAGCTGGAGATGTTGTGACACTTAGAAACAACTCTGCAATTCCATTTACTATGACTTTAGCGCCAAATGTTGGGGCACAAATGACACTTGAAAAATTAGACTAAAAGAATTTTAGAAAAAAGCCTTCCATAGTGGGAGGCTTTTTTAAATTTCCCTAAAATCTTTGGTAAGGTCACTTTTCCTTAGCTTAATTGATAAAATAACTTCATGTTTTTTGAAATGATATTAGAACAAAAGAAATCTAAATTGATTAAATTTCAGGTTTTTTCGTAACAGGGACTACAAAGACCCAATATGTGCAAGAGATATTTTCTTTAGCGGTCGGCGATGTTACGGAAAGAGATTATTTTGTACTGTTTAATGCTTTCGAATTCCAGTTTATAACCGACTCAGATACTGTGGAAATATCAGCCTGGGGAAAAGATACAGAAGGGAATTTGGTACCAGCTCATCGTGTGCAGCCGGCAGAACTTGATATTCTAGGACCGATAGGTATAACAGGAGCTACAGGAGCAACAGGGCCTTAATGAACTGAATTTGGTAGTACCAACAAAAAAAATCCCTCGCAAGCGCAAGCCGAGGGGCTTTTTATATATTTTCCATGATAAACTTCCCCAATTTATTTCTGCTGAATATCATATAGTAATCATGTTTTTAAGGAGAAGAAAATGGAGAGTAAAGAAATAAAAATCAGTTTATGTATGATAGTTCGTAACGAAGAAACTACAATTGCAAGATGCCTGGATTCTGTTAAAGGTATCCCTGATGAGATAGTTATTGTCGATACGGGTTCAACAGATAGCACCAAGGATATTGTTAAAGAATTCACAGACAAGATCTTTGATTTTACTTGGATCGATGATTTCGCAACTGCCCGTAACTACGCTTTTAGTAACGCGACCATGGATTATATTCTTTGGCTGGATGCTGATGATATTTTCGCAGATTCTGATCGAGAAAAGTTCTTGAAACTTAAGAAGAATTTTGACACATCAATCGATGTCGTCAACATGCCTTATCTTTTGGCCTTTGACCATCATGGCGCAGTTACTTTTAGTTTGCGAAGAAATCGCTTGGTTCGCCGAAACATGAACTTCCGATGGGTTGGAGCCGTACATGAGTATTTGGAGGTGTACGGACATGTTGTGAACTCTGATATTTGTGTTACACATAGAGGGAAGGCAGGTGATGATTCTGACCGTAACCTCAAAATATATGAGAAACGAAAGGCAAAAGGGGAATCATTCTCTCCGCGAGATTTGTACTACTATGCTAATGAACAATTGGAACACCAGCTCTATGACCGAGCGATTGAGTCTTACGGGGAATTTTTAAAGACCGGGCAAGGGTGGGTCGAGGATAATATCTCTGCTTGCGGAAAGCTGGCTGATTGTTACCAAAAAATAGGAAATAGAGAAAAGCAACTTCAATATACTTTTAAATCCTTTGAATATGCACCCCCTAGGGCTGAATTTTGTTGCCGTTTAGGTTTTCATTTTTTAGATGTTAAGCAATATGAACAAGGAGTTTTCTGGTACAAACTGGCAACACAGCTAGAGAAGCCTAATAGCTGGGGGCCCATGATTGAAGCATGCTGGACGTGGTTGCCACATTTACAGTTATGTGTTTGTTATGATCGCTTAGGTAACCATGAACTAGCCTATAAGCACAATGAGATTGCCCGAAAGTATCGTCCGGAAAATACCCAGGTTCTATACAACAAGAAATATTTAGAGGGTATTTTGGGAATAGAACCTGCTGAAAGGAGCTGACATAAGGTGGTACGCTTAGACTGGCACGAAGACTTTATCGTTCACTTGGCAAGTATTGTACGTCCCAAGGTTTATGTAGAACTTGGATTGTATAAATGTGCTCTTTTTAATCGAATTATTCCTTATTCCGAAAAATTGATTGGAGTTGATATAAATCCGGAGGCCGGAAGTTATATGCAATCCTCTTCGAATGCGAGCTTTTATCATGGCACAACCCAGGAGTTCGCCAAGGAATTAGAGGCTAACCCTAAGAGATAACTATGCTATTCATTGATGCTGATCATTCTAAAACGGCAGTGTTACAAGATTTCAAGGATTTCTTTCCGTTTGTGGTACCACATGGGCTTATCTTACTGCATGATACTCATCCTGGAAATGTGCAATTAATACAACCAGAATGGTGCGGTACAGCCTATTTGGCGATTGAGGAACTAATGAAGGAAACTAGAGCGTATGAGTTGATGACGATTCCGGTTTCACCGGGTTTAACGATTTGCAGAAAACGACAAACTCAATTGTCCTGGCAGTAAGAGCTTTAGTGTTATGTTAAACGTTAATAATCTTTAAATGTTTAGCGAGTCGTATCTGAAAAAGGTGAAAGCAACAACTACAGCTTTCACCTTTCACCTCTAGAGCTTTTATAGGCACAAGTCCAACCTGTTTGTATTATTTAAGACTAAGCAAAAAAGCCTCAACTTGATTGGCCGTGCGTTGCCAGGTCCAAGTTTGGGCGAGAAGATGCCCATTGGCAGCGATTTGCTGACGTTCGATATCTTTTGTCAATAAATTATAAATAGCAGAGCTTAGTTGTTCACTGTCGCTGGGAGGGACTAACAGGCAGTTTTCGCCGTTTCTAACATAGTCACGAACTCCGCCACAATCTGTAGTCACTACGGCTGTACCGCAAGCCATTGCTTCAAGTGGAGGCAAGCCAAATGCTTCGAAGTAAGAGGTATAAACAAAAAGGTCTGCGCTGGCGTATAACTGAGCCAGTTCGAGGTCTGTCGCGGCAGTTCTAATTTTACAAGGAAAGAGACTCGTGAAAGTGGCATTTTCAGGAACCGAAATGGTTAGATCAAAATCGACCGTACCCTTTAAACGGGTTATAGCATTTAAAAAGTCTCCGCCGCCTTTCCAAGTGTATCCGGAAGCAGGATCTCTCATGATGTAATAAATGCTCTTGCGACCCGTTTGACCAGACTGTTTAGGATAAGGATGGAAAATGGAAGTATCTACTCCACCCGAAATAACTGTGCTTTGCAAGCCAGTCTCCTGGAGCAGGATTTGGCGGTGCCATTGAGATATGGACATTATTGGGGTGCCGATCATATAAGTTTGCTTAGCTGCTTCTGAATCTGGGACCCAGAGAGGTTCGTACCCAAGACTCAGACGTACAACTCGCCCTTTCCCGGATTCCCAGGCCGGCTTAACTGTCAGATAAAAATTTGGCAGGATAAAATCCGCAGAAGGAATCGAGGAAGGGGTTAATTCTTTCACTCGTCTGAGCTTGGCCCGCAACGGCCAGACTTGGGCTCCTTTTTCGGGCATCACTACTTCAACGTCATGACCTTTATCTACGAGGGAATTAGCGAGATGATATATAAAACGGGCCCCTCCGCCAGTTTCCAGACTAAGAACAGGAAACACAATTTTCAATGTGATTGTCCTCCCTTTTGCTTTGCATACTACAGATTATGCTTGCAATTAGTTTATGTGTCAGACGGTACTAAAGCAGAAACTTTGAATACCATATATTGAATAAATAAATGAAGATTGGAAGGAAGTTTCGGCCAGTGATCATCAATGTCGTAAACCATGATAATTTCCTCGGTAAAATTAACGAACTGCTGTTAGGGTCTAATACCGTTCTCGATGTTGGCTGCGGTATGGGCACGACTCTGAAAGAATTATGCTGTCCTTTCAAAATCGGTGTTGATGCGCATCGCCCTTATCTAGAGAATGCTGAGTCAGGCGAGCAGTTTGTCAAACTCAATTACGAAGCAGAGCGCCTCAGTGAACTATTCCTGCCAAAGACCCTGGATAGTGTTACGTTGATCGATGTCATTGAACATTTGGATAAAGAGGTTGGCATTGATGTTCTTCGTCAGTTGGAGGAGATCGCCGCCAAAAAGGTCATCGTCTTTACTCCAAGAGGTTTTTTTCGCCAGAAAGACTTTGACCATTATGGTTTAGGCGGAGAAGCCTATCAACGGCATCGATCGGGATGGGAGATCGAGGACTTTCAAAAGCTCGGTTATAATATTGTGATATTCAGTAAGTTCCACGATCAAAAAAATAAAGCCTTTTTGGAGGCTTATGGTGAAAACGCTGAGCCAATGGATGCACTTTTAGCTTGGAAAGATTGTTAACAGTGAAGCTGGCTAGGTGCGTGTTAATTGAAAAAGCATGGCTTCCAACAGATCGGCGGAGCGCCGCCAGGTCCAAGGCTGAGCGAATTGCAAGCCGTTCAGGGCAAGCTGATTGCGTTTTTCTGTCTGAGTTAAAAGTTGAGCCATAGCAAGGGTAAGTTGCTTTATATCGCTGGGGGGACAAGTAAACAGTTCTCCCCATTTTTTGTGTAATCACGGTTTCCGCCATTATCTGTGGCTATAACCGCTGTACAACAGGACATGGCTTCTAAAAGCGGCATGGAAAACGATTCAAAATAGGAGTTGGAAACAAAAATATCTGCTTGAGCATAAAATTGGGCCATCTCCGTGTCTGAATGGGCTTGAATTATCTCATAAGGAAGAGGTGCCTGATAATTTGCTCCTTCGGGAGCAACAACTCGAAGCTCAAAGTTAGGAACAGATTGAATTAGTTGTCGGCAGGCTTCCCAAAAATCGTCGCTGCCTTTCCAAGTGTAGCCATGTTCCTTGGAACGCAGGATATAAGCAATCACTGGGCGCCCGGTTGATAGAGATTTTTTGGGATAGGGATGAAAAAATGAAGTATCAACTCCCCCGGGTATTATTGTACTGTCCCGTCCGGTTCCTTGGAGAATCAATTGGCGGTGCCATTGAGATAAGGAAATGATCGGGGCATCAATGAGGTAGGACGCTAGAGCCTTCTCTTTCTCATTAACCCATATAGGCTCATAACCAAGGCTAAGTCGAACGACTCGGCCTTTTTTAGATTCCCAAGCCGGAAATACCGTGGGATAGAAATTAGGAAGAAGGAAATCTGCGGCAGGTATCGTATCCCGGGTTAGTTCTTTAACTCGGGTAATTTTTGCTCGTAAGGGCCAAGCCACGCAGGCATGCTCGGGAAGAACGATTTCCACGCTGTGCCCCTTGTCCACCAGTTCATTAGCTAACTGATAGATAAAGCGTGTTCCTCCTGTTTCTAAACTTAGTACAGGGATAACAATTTTCATATCATAGTCCTCCTTGTATGCTACAGGCACTCGGCCTCTATGGTCAGTTGTCGAAATATGGGCATGATCAAGTCGAATATTTAGTATCTTTACATTGTATGTAACTTGCTGCAACAAGGTAGCAATAATCGTGAGAAACATTTTGACATTGTGTCAATATTAGGTGGACTTCCATACCTTATAGTGATGAGATTGGGGGAGGATGGGTCTGATAATGAAAATATGTGTCGTAGGTTTAGGTAATATAGGCTTTAATCTTTTCACTTACCTGGATAAGAAATACTCAGGTGATGTCATAGGTGTCGATGTGAATGAGAATAGGGTCAATGAATTACGGCAGCAAGGTTATAGAGTGACAGGGGATTATAAAGATATTAATGGGATTGATGTCTGGTTAATGGCTCCTTCCACAGGCAGCCAAGGAGAGAATCTATTTTCTGCCTTAAATAATATGCAAATTATTCCAGGCTCTCTAATTTCCATTGAATCGACGCTGCCTCTCGGGACGATGAAACGTGTACGTGAGTTTTTTGAGACAAAAGGGTTTGTTTTAGGAAAGGATATTTTTCTGATTCATGTACCGCATAGGGTTATGTTTGGAGTCGATAAAACCGTGTGTGATACCCCAAGGGTGATGGGAGCCTTTACAAGCGCTTGTATGGAAAAAGGGCGTCAATTCTACACCCCGCTGGTGCCCTTGCTGGTCGAAGTTTCTGATATCCGGGTTGCGGAGTTATCTAAGGTTGTTGAAAATGTCAAACGTTATGTTGATGTTGCTTTTGCTCAAGAAATTTACGGTTATTGCACTGACCAGGGAATGGATTATGAAGAGCTGAGACGAGCTGTAAACAGCAAAAACAACGTCGAGCTATTAAGTACGGACTGGGGCATCGGCGGTGAATGTCTGCCCAAAGACATGGGCTTCTTACAAACTGTTTGTCGGTCATCCTTGTTGGAAGGGGCCGAGCAGGCAGATAAAGAGTATCGTGACAGGATTGTACAGCAAGTAGGCAGTGATAAAGAAGTTCTCGTCAGAGGGTTGAGCTACAAAACTGGGGTAAAGGATCTTAAGCACAGCAGAGGGGTTGACTTGGTTAAAGCTTTAGAAGCGGAAGGAAATACGGTCTGGGTGGAGGACCCCTTATTTACTTCCGAAGAGCTGAAAGATGCAGGCTTTAAGGTTTATGTTGAGGATGATCAGGAACGTGGCAAAAAGGGCATGACAGTTGATGTCAATCAGGTAGTATTAGAACGACAAAAGGCCCTAAATCCGAATAATATCTCTAGGCGCAGAAAATCCGGAGATCTTAAAAACTCAAAGTTCTTCTCAAAAATTCGTGGAAAAAGGAGCAAATAGTATGGCCAGAATATTAGTTACTGGAAGCCATGGAACCTTAGGTTCCAGACTAGTTGAAGTTTTGAGACACCGGGGACATGAGGTTTGGGAAGTTGACTTACAGCACCATCCCGGAGAAAAGTATTTTAGGGCTGACATTGCGGAATATCGTCAGTTAGAACGTGTTTTCGAACAAAACTATGATTATGTCTATCACTTAGCAGCTGAATTTGGCCGGATCAATGGAGAACATTATTACGACACTTTGTGGAAGACAAACGTTATCGGGACAAGGAACATTTTAGAATGGCAATTAAAAAAAGGTTTTAAGCTGATCTTTACAAGTTCTTCCGAAATTTATGGGGAAGCGGCGGAGCCCCTCTTAACTGAGGATTTACCCTTGAAGAAAACTATTATCCAGCATAATGACTATGCCTTAACAAAGTGGGCCAATGAAGTGCAAATTATCAATTTCGAGAAAAAATACCAATCCGATATTGTTCGACTGCGTTTGTTCAATGCCTATGGCCCTGGAGAATATTATCATCCTTACCGCAGCGTGATTTGTCTGTTTGTTTATAGAGCTTTACTGGGAATACCTTATGATGTTTTTGAAGGGTATTATCGAGTCTTTATGTATGTCGACGATTTAATCCCAACCATAGCTAACGTCGCTGATAATTTTAAAGCGGGCGAGGTTTATAACATCGGTGGAACAGAATACCGCAGTGTTAAAGATTTAAGTGATTTAGTGCTCAAATATACGGACGGAAATCCCAAATTAGTCAATTATCTTCCAGAGGACAAACACAATACGGTCAGTAAACGACCGGATATTTCTAAAGCAATGAGCGATCTCGGACATGATCCGAAAGTAACCCTGGAAGAAGGACTGCCCATAACAGTGGAATGGATGAAGAAGATTTATCGGGAGGGACACTAATGATGCCCCCTAAAGTTAGTGTTGTTATTCCAACCTACAATCACGCTCGGTATTTGCCCAAGGCCATAGACAGTGTGCTTGAGCAGGAATATCCCAATCTTGAGGTATTTGTAATAGACGATGGCTCTAAAGATGAGACGGCTCAATTAGTGACGGCTTATCAATCGAGAATCAATTATGTTTATAAGGAAAATGGAGGAACTCCCAGCGCTTTGAATCTTGGGCTTGCTCTGGCGACCGGTAAGTACATTTGCTGGTTAAGTGCAGATGATGCTATGAGAGGAGATAAGGTGGCCAAACAAGTTGCTCTGATGGAATCTGACTCGAGTCTAGGCTTTAGTTACACGAGCTTTGTGGTTATTAATGCCAACGGTGATGAACAATATGTTGTGGATTCACCTTATTATTCAAACAAGCGGGATATGGTGACGAAGCTCATGGAAGGCTGCTTTATTAACGGATCTTCCGTGATGATGAGAAATTCTGCTTTACAGCAAATAGGCAACTTCGACGTGGGTTTGCCCCAAGCTCATGACTATGATTTATGGTTCCGATTTCTGCGTTATTATAATTGTGGATATTTGGCGGAACATCTGTTGGCATATCGTTGGCACGGTAGAAATATGAGTCAAAACCCTGATGAAGCGTGCTCTGTGATTGTTAGAGAGAGAGCCAAGCGATATTTCCCGGAGTGGCTGAACTAAGCCTTCAGCCAAGTTATGCCTCGATTGTCTTCACAAAGCAGAGGCTTCCAAGGTACGAAGTCTCTGCTTAAGAAAAAGCATGGTTCGTCAAGGAGGCGGCACAATGGCAATATTAACGACCGGAATAATTAAGAATAATAGTATCTCCGGAGTAAGATTAAGTTCTATGTTTTTGGTAAAAGTTACGAATCATGGTCTATTTACCGGTTCTCTACAAATACGAGGGTTTTATGGGAATGTTCATGAATCTGCTAAAACAGAGTACGTTTTAGACATTCTAACGGTGGAGCCTAAAAGCGAAATGAATAAGACTTATTACGCTCAGTTTGATTCTTTTGAGTTTCGGTTCATCACCAGTTCAGATACCGTAGGAATCTCAGCTTGGGGAAAAGATCCTTCTGGGAATCTGACGGTTAGTTATCCTGTCCTGCCGGAAGAGCTAATGGTTTCAGCAACGGGTAGTCAGATTTACGTTCCGAATTTTAGCGGGAACAATGTTGCGGTTGTCGAAAGTAAGACAAATAGTCTTAAAGGTTCAGTTGCAGTGGGCATAGGGCCCTTCGGTATCGGTATCAATGCTTTAACAAACCGAATCTACGTAGCGAACTATAGCAGCAATATGGTTTCGGTGGTCGAAGGAACTGCCAATACTGTCATAGCCAATGTTAATGTCGGTACAAATCCGATGGGAGTGGGTGTGAATTCTGCAACGAACAGGATCTACGTTACCAACCGGGGGAGTAGTAACGTATCGGTTATCGAAGGAAATTCTAATGCTGTCATAGCTAATATTTTAGTAGGTGCGTTTCCAGAGGGCATAAACGTAAATCCAACAACCAACAGAATTTATATTACAAATGAGGGAAACAACTCTCTTTCTGTCATCAATGGAAGCACCAATACCGTGATAGCCACTATTGACTTAGGACGTTAACGATAGTTCAGAAGGGGAATCCTGTAATGAAGATAATGACAATACTTGGTACACGGCCGGAAATCATTCGTTTAAGTCGAATCATTCCCCTCTTAGACAGCCTATGTGATCATATCCTTGTGCACACAGGTCAGAATTTTGATCGATCCTTAAGCGAGATATTTTTTAGTGAGCTAAAGCTGAGGCCTCCGGATTATTTGCTTGATTGCCGTGCTCCGACATTAATGGGGCAAATAGCAGAGATACTTCGCCGCTGTGAACAGGTAATGATGAAAGAAAAGCCAGATCGCCTCTTAATCTTAGGAGATACCAACAGTGCCTTGGCATCAATGGTCGCCAAACGGCTGCAGATTCCGGTTTATCACATGGAGGCCGGCAATCGTTGTTATGATGACCGGGTACCGGAGGAAATTAATCGTCGAATGGTGGATCATTGCAGCGATATCTTATTGCCTTATACCGAGCGCAGCAGGGCAAATTTGCTGCATGAAGGGATTGAGGGAAAACGTGTTTATGTCACCGGGAATCCAATTGGGGAAGTACTCAGGTATTACTCAGGCAAGATTGAACAAAGTCAATCGTTGCAGACAATGGGGTTGGTCAGCAAAGGGTATTTTTTAGTAACGTTACATCGGGCCGAAAATGTTGACGATGAAGGACGATTGACCAAATTCATAACTGCTTTGCAGAGGCTTGTTGGCGAATATAGAATGCCATTTATCTGCAGCCTTCATCCGCGGACTCGTTCCCAGTTGGAACGCCAAGACAAAACTCTGGCTGGAGGGGGTATCCGAGTTGTGGAGCCGTTGGGGCTGTTTGATTTTGTCTCTCTGGAACAACATGCTTACTGTGTTTTAAGTGATAGCGGAACGGTTCAAGAGGAGTGCTGTCTTTATAAAATACCTAACGTGACGCTGCGCGATGTCACTGAACGACCGGAAACCTTGGAGGTAGGAAGTAATCTTATTTCAGGATGTGAGCCTGAAGCAATCTCACTGGCAGTAAAAACGGTTTTAGCGCAAGGATGGGATTGGGAACCTCCGCCAGAGTACCAAACAGTCAACGTTAGCCGTAAGATTGTAAAAATCATTTTGGGCGGGGGGGCCTGAATATCATTGAAATTATTGTGGCAAATCATTGGCCAGAAGGAATAGGAAAACAAAAAGGGCCCCGTTCAGGAGGCCCTTTGTAATAAAAAAACTATTCTTGCAAAAATTCTTGAACATACAGGTTGCCATAAGCGCTTCCATAAGCGATCCCAATACCGACATGTGTGAAGCGTGGATCTAGGATATTCGCTTTGTGGCCTGGGCTTTGCATAAAGGCTGCCATAGCTCCGGCAACAGAATTATTACCGGCAATGTTTTCTCCGGCCCAACCCACCGTAAGTCCTACTTGCTGCATCATGGCCCAGGGACTTCCATAAGTAGGGGAGGTGTGGTCGAAGTAATTGTTGGCTTTCATATCATTTGCTTTAGCTTGTCCTACCGAGACTAAGCGCAGGTCTACTTTGAGCGGGCTCACGCCTGCAGCGATACGTTCTTGATTAATCATATCGACCATTTGCTGCTCATCAGCCGTTAAGGCAGTCACTGCAGGAATGGCCGGAAGAGAGGAAGACGCTGAGGGTGGAGTTGACGTCGATGGGGTTGAGGGTGTAGTTGTTGGAGCAGTAGGAGTTACAGTCACTGGAATGGAGGCAGGCTGGCTGTTAATGTTTTTTAAGGAAACAACATTTCCACCAAGGCTAGGCTGCCCTATAGTGATCGTTTGTGATTGATTGGCCGTGGTGCTGGGGATGGACACTGTTGTTTGCGTTCCTTGAGCAGGCGTGGTGCTTGGAGTTTGTGCAACAGTAACTGGAACCGAACTGGGTTGATTCCCATAATTTTTCAAAGAAACAACATTGCCATTAGTCGATGGTGATGCCCCTAAATTACCCTGGTTCAGAGTGACAACAGAACCTGATAAGGACTGAGGAGCGCCGATAAGAACGGCAGCTTGCGCAGGCATAGCGACTACAGTCATTAATAAGGCTGTTTGAATTCCAATAAAAAGTTTCGAAGTTTTTTTCACAAATTACCCTCCTTGCATGTCTATATGAAAAATATAAGGGATTTTGTCGGAGACAACTGTAGTATAGCATGATAAGTTGGCTCATCAAATGGTAATTTATAACAAATGTTCAAGTCGGTAAGGGGTGGTGAAGATTTCCCTCTCAGAATAAAAAGAGGTATAATAAAACTCAAGATTAAAGGATGATTTAGTGATATTCGACTGTGAAGAATTCGAATTCGAACTTAGGAATCTTATCTTTGTCCATTCTGCTGATGAATGGAAATGGGAGGAGAAGATCTCTTTAAGTCTGGAGAGGGCGGGACCTTAAGTGGAATCAAGAGTAGTCTTAAAATATTGCCCTGATTATACAGCGGATATAGAACAGAGCTTGCGAGACGGTTTGGCAGAATGGGGAGGAATGTCTGAATTCGTCAAACCTGGTCAAAGAGTGTTGCTAAAGGTTAATTTGTTGATGAAGAAACGTCCGGAGGAAGCTGTAACGACACACCCCAGTGTCGTTGAAGCCGTGGTTCATCTCGTTCAGGAAGCAGGTGGGATTCCCATCATTGGGGACAGCCCAGGTGGGCCTTATACAGTAAGTGCGCTTCAGGCAGTCTATGCGCGCTCAGGTCTACGTGATGTGGCTGAACGGACAGGAGCACTTCTTAATGAAGACGTTGGTCAGACTACGATCCAATACCCGGAGGGGAAACTGGTTAAAAGCCTTACCGTGACAAATTGTGCCCTCGGAGCGGACGTAATTATCCCTCTTTCCAAACTAAAAACTCATGGTATGATGACCTTTACCGGAGCGGTGAAAATCCTCTTCGGTGTCATCCCCGGTCTTCTTAAGGCGGAATATCATCTAAAAATGTTTAAGATCCCTGATTTTGCCGATCTTTTGGTAGATATCGCGGCTTGGGCCAAACCTACTTTAAGTATTATGGACGGAATCGTGGGGATGGAAGGGGATGGCCCTTCAGCAGGTACCCCGCGCAACATCGGAGCTTTGCTACTAAGCACAGATCCCTTTGCCTTAGATGTCGTGGCGTCTGATTTAATCGGCCTAAAGCCCGAAAAGGTTCCAACTGTGATGGCGGCTCGCAATCGGGGATTGACCAGCAGGATGGACGAAATCCAACTCAAAGGGGATGCTCGTTCGCTCTGGCGCATCCAAGATTTTGTGATTCCTAAAGCAGTTTCCACCAATTTTCTGGACATGGTACCTTTACCCCAAACGGCTAAGAAGTTTGTGCTCAATCGTGTGCGCCCGCGTCCCGTTTTTGATCATTCGGCGTGTGTAGGGTGTAAAGATTGTATCAATAACTGTCCGCCCAAGGCATTGACTATGGATGAACAGAAGCGCCCAGTCGTTGATTTGGAAGCTTGTATTCGTTGTTTCTGCTGTCAAGAGCTTTGCCCACAGCAAGCCGTGAAGATTTTTAAGCCTTGGGTTGGAAGGAGGATGTTCTAAAATGGCGAAAGATGTAATCGTTATTGATGTGGGGTCCGGCACGCAAGATATCCTCCTATATCAGCCGGGTAAGGCTTTGGAAAACTGCTCAAAGTTTATTGTGCCCAGCCGGACCCAGACAGTCGCTGCCGAGATTCGTAAAGCTACCGCACAAAGCAGGGGGTTTTTTCTTCATGGGCATATGATGGGCGGGGGAGCGTGCGTTCTTGCCCTGAAAGAGCATTTAGCCTCAGGCCTTCAAGCGTTTGCTACCTCTCAGGCTGCTTTGACCTTTAATGATAATCTGGAAGTCGTTAAGAAAATGGGAATTAAGCTTTGTACAGAAGCTCCTGATTCGGAAATCCCTATTTGGATGGGGGACATTGATATCTTAGCTTTAAAGCAGGCTATCGAAGCCTTCGGTTTGGAGTATCCTCAGAATTGGGCCGTTGCTGTACAAGATCACGGATATAGTACAACAGAAAGCAATCGAACCTTGCGTTTCAGACTCTGGGAGGATTTTGTACTCCGAGGGGGAGATCTGCGGACGCTCGTTTTCCAAGAGGGTATTCCTGAAGTTTATACTCGGATGCGTGCTATTCGGGAGATCGCACCCAATGCTGTCCTCACGGATACGGGGACTGCTGCGCTCTTGGGAATTATGGCTGATCCTTTTGTTAAACCTTATCTTGAGCAAGGAATTTTAGCAATTAACATCGGAAATTCCCATACTCTTGCAGCTGCCATTTGTGGAGAACGAGTCTACGGGATTTTTGAACATCATACCGGTATGCTGACCCTCGAAGCTCTGGTCAAATTTATCAAACGCTTACAAGCAGCAGAATTGACGAACGAGGAAGTTTACGAAAACGGAGGACACGGTGCGACAAAGCATCCGGAAATGCGGCCGGGTTGGGAATATGTAGTAGTAACCGGACCTCGAAGAAGTATGGTAAAATCTTTGAAGTGGTATGAAGCGGCCCCCTATGGGGATATGATGTTAACGGGGTGTTTTGGTCTTTTGGCAGGCATGGAAATCCTTTAATCCTTTGCCAAAAAATATATTTTTAAACGGCAAGGGATTTTCCGACCGATGGAGAATCAAATACTTATAGAAAGTAACTCCGTTGTTAAATGGAGTATATAAGAAAGGGGGAAGACCATGACAGAAGTGTTATCTCAGTTTCGTAATTTTGGATGGTTGGATGCAATTGATATTCTTGTGGTGACTGTGGTCTTCTACCAGTTCTATATGCTCATCAAACGAACTCGAGCCGTGCAGCTGGTCAAGGGTGTTATGGTGCTTTTAGTCGTCTATCTCTTGGCGAAATATTTTCAGCTGCGCACCATAAGCTGGATTCTCGACAAATTATTTCAAATGTTTGTTATCGCCATTCCAGTGGTTTTTCAGCCAGAGCTTAGAAAACTTTTAGAACAACTTGGACGAGGAAGATTTTTTACTCGTCATCCTTTAACTCCGGGCGTCGATTCTCTGGAACAAGTTGTGGAAGAATTGGTGCGCTGTACGCAGGTCCTTTCTAAGAATCGCATCGGAGCTCTGATTGTAATTGAACGAAAAACAGGGGTACAGGATTTTGTGGAAACTGGGATTAAGATCGATGGGATGGTTTCATCCGAATTTCTAGTCAATATTTTTATTCCGAATACCCCACTTCATGATGGGGCAGTGATTATTCGATCAGACCGCGTGGCCGCGGCTGGGTGCTTTCTCCCCTCTCTGAAAATCCTAATATCCAAAAAGATTTAGGCACTCGGCACCGTGCAGCTTTGGGGTTGACAGAGATCACAGATGCTTTAGCTATTGTTGTTTCCGAGGAAACCGGGGCAATTTCTGTCGGACTCGATGGTGCTCTGACCCGCTTCATGGACGATAAAATGCTGCGAGAATTGTTACTGAGGGAATTGGAACTCAACAGCACTTCCTCACTGACGATTCCCTTTTGGAGGTGGTAGCCCACATGGTAGAGATTTTACGGCGAAACCTCGGGGTCAAGCTGCTATCCTTCTTATTTGCAATTCTTTTTTGGATATTTGTCATGAATCAAGGTACTACTGACAAGCTAATACCTGATCAGACACTGACGGTGCCTTTGGTAGTCAGCAACTTGCCCCAAAATATGATCGTCATGAGTCAGCTTCCCTTAGTCAGTGTTCGTTTCCAAGGGATTAACCCCAGCGCCAATATTAAGGATATTTATGCTCAGATTGATCTCACGGGCGGTACCGTGGGAGAGCATAGCTATACTATTAAAGTCAATACACCGACAGGAACGAATGTCGTAGATGTTCAGCCGGCGAGTATTAAATTAGTTTTAGACAGCGTCCAAGAGAAGACGGTAACAGTACAGGCTGTCGTATCAGGCAATCCGGCAGATGGTTTTCAGATGGGCACTCCTATTGTTAAACCCTCGGCAGTTAATGTCAGGGGTCCAAGTTCGATTGTTGGCAGCTTAGATAAAGTGACTGCAGAGATTAACCTTGCTGGGGCCAATGATACTGTTGAAGTGTCTCGCCCGATAAGCTTTCGAGATAAGGAAGGCAAGCCCATTTTCGGGCCTAACCCCAGCGTCGATATTTTGACCTCTTACCCGAGCAGCGTGGACGTTATTGTCCCGGTCGTGTCCAAAGGGATGTCTTCAAAAATGATCCCTTTGAAAGTAACGACAACCGGAACAGTGCCCCAAGGAAAGGTGCTCAGCTCTTTACTGCCTTCGCCTGCCAGCGTCCAGGTTTCTGGCACCCCGCAAGCTTTAAAGGGGTTTGATTCTCTGAGTATTGGTCCGATAGACCTCAGCAGCCTTACAGAAGACAAAACATTCCAGATTCCGCTGGATAAAGTTACCTTGCCCTCGGGTGTTACATTCCTCGATGGAACGACGATAAGCGTTATTGCTCAGATCGGACCGGGGCCTATTCAAAAAACTATTACTGGAGTCCCAGTTCAGATCCGAAATGTTGGTACAGGTCTCGATGTCGACCAAACAATTGCTCCGATTGATGTGGTGGTTGTAGGCCTCCCGGATATCCTGAAAAACTTAACTGCCGACCAGATCCAACTTTGGGTGGATGCCTCTGGTCAGGCAGCAGGAAGCTATAGTAATACGTCAGTTTTTTGGCAGCTTCCACCTGGGGTAACCATGCCGACAACACCGCAAGTAAGCTATAGCCTTAAAACTCATGGCTAAAAGGAGAACCGTCAGAGTGGACTTAATATGGACGAATTTAAGAATTCCGGTCGAAGATGATGGCTTATTGAGAGCCACGATGGCCCGCAAGTTGAAAGTCCCTGAACCAATGATTCAGGGTCTTCGTTTCTTGCGCCGATCGTTAGATGCTCGCAAAAAGCCTCATCTAGCGTTTGTGTACACACTTCAGTTTTCTCTGGAGATTCCTCATAAAGAAGGATATCGTCTTTTGTCAAGGATTCCCGGACTAAAAGAAGCTCCTCAAGAGGTTCCGATAGTCTGGCCCAAGCCCGGCAGGACTTTGACCCATCGTCCCATAGTGGTGGGTTCAGGTCCTGCGGGGTATTTTGCTGCCCTTGCCTTAGCTCGAAAAGGATATGCGCCTCTAGTGCTGGAGCGAGGTGACTCGGTTGAAGAACGAACTCGTAAGGTTGAAGAATTTTGGCAGAGAGGGTTGTTGGATACTGAGAGTAATGTTCAGTTTGGAGAAGGCGGAGCAGGAACGTTTTCAGACGGCAAATTAACGACCCGCATCCAGGACCGGCGGATTACTGAAGTCTTGGAAACCTTTGTCAAGCACGGCGCACCATCTGAGATCCGGTTTTTAGCGAAGCCTCATATTGGCACAGACATTCTGAAAGGAGTGGTCAAGGGGATTCGGCAGGAAATCAAATCACTGGGCGGAGAAATCCGTTTTCGCGCTAAAGTCACAGGCCTGAAATTGTCCAGCGGCCAGGTCCAAAGCGTCTTAGTTAATGGTCAGGAAGAAATTCCAGTTGAGGCCATAATTCTGGCAGTTGGACATAGTGCTCGAGATGTTTATGAATTCCTATTTGATCAGAACATTACTTTGGAACGGAAGGGCTTTGCAATCGGTCTGCGTATAGAGCACCCTCAGTCAATCATCAATTTAGCTCAATATGGCGTTGAAGAACACCCGTTGGTTGGCCCGGCAGATTATCAATTGACCTATCAGGACCTGGAGACGGGTCGAGGGGCTTATGCTTTTTGCATGTGCCCGGGAGGTAAGGTTGTGGCAGCTGCTTCAGAAGCGGGAGGAGTAGTCACTAACGGAATGAGTGAATTCGCCCGGGATACGGCCTTTGCCAATAGTGCCATTGTTGTGACGGTGGGGGCGGATGACTTTGCAACTGCTCACCCTTTAGCTGGTCTAGAGTTTCAAAGAACCTGGGAACGAAAAGCATTTGCTGCCGGGGGTGAAAGTTATTGCGCCCCTGCACAGCGTGTGCCGGATTTTCTGGAGGGCAAGGTGTCCGATCATTTTGACTTACCCGCAAGTTATACTCCGGGTGTCGTTGCTCGTGATCTCCATAGTGTCCTGCCGCAGTCGGTAGGAGAAGTGCTGGGAAGAGCTCTGCGAGTATTTAATGATAAAATCAAAGGGTTTGCAGAGAATAAAGCGACACTGACGGGTGTCGAGACGAGAACTAGTTCCCCCATTCGTATCGTACGCAGCGAACGAGGGGAATCCTTGAGTTTAGCAGGGCTGTTTCCGGCAGGGGAAGGCGCAGGTTATGCCGGAGGGATCACCAGTGCGGCTGTGGATGGATTAAGAATGGCCGAGCAGCTTATGGCGCAATACGCCAAGTTAGAGTAAAATAGGATCATCAATGAAAAAATAGTTTAATCTGGTGTTAAAGAAGTATTGAACATTCCGTCCATAAATTTATAATGATAAGGGCACAAGCTATCAAGTTAAATTTAGAGAAAAAGGGAGAGAGAAGACTTGGGGCGACTCTTTGGAACCGATGGGGTACGCGGCGTGGCCAATAGCCAGCTGACACCGAACCTCGCTTTTCGCCTTGGGCAAGCAGGTGCGTATGTTTTGAGTAAGGAGCATCCACACCCGCGAATTGTGATCGGCAAGGATACCCGGATTTCAGGGGATATGCTGGAGGCAGCATTAATCTCCGGAATTTGTTCTGTCGGAGCGGATGTTTTACGAGTGGGTGTCTTGCCGACACCAGGAATTGCTTATTTAACGCGAACTCTAGATGTCAGTGCAGGTGTTGTTATTTCAGCATCCCATAACCCAGTTCAAGATAATGGGATAAAGTTTTTCGATTCCACGGGATTTAAACTGCCGGATGTCATTGAGGATGAAATTGAAAGTATCGTCTTAAGTGAAGAAAAACCCTGGGAAGTCCCAATCGGCGGAGAAGTCGGACGGGTGATTGAGGTCAATGATGCCGGACGGCGGTACATAGATTTTCTCAAGGAATCCATAGGCCGCCTCGATGGGCTTAAAGTGGTCTTGGATTGTGCAAATGGCGCAGCATCTTATGTTGGGCCTGCTGTGCTGCGGGAATTTGGAGTGGAGGTTATCCCGATTTTTAACACTCCGGACGGGGTAAATATTAATGCAGGCTGTGGTTCGACTCATCCGGAAGAACTGCAACGTGCTGTATTGGAGCATGGAGCTGACCTCGGACTAGCTAACGATGGAGATGCCGACCGCCTGATCGTAGTGGATGAGCTTGGGAATATCTTAGATGGTGATTTCATCATGGTGATTTGTGCATTAGCTCAGAAGGCTAAGGGAAGCTTGGCTGAAAACGCCGTCGTTGTCACAGTCATGAGTAATCTGGGATTACACATCGCTCTTAAAGAAGCGGGAATTACTGTTTATGAGACTCAAGTCGGAGATCGCTATGTCATGGAAGAACTGCTTAGAACAGGCGCGAAACTGGGTGGAGAACAGTCGGGGCATATTATTTTCTTAGATCACAACACGACAGGGGATGGTCTGTTAACTGCTCTCCATTTGTTGACCGTGGTCAAGGAACGACAAATTCCCCTTTCTCAGCTTGCTTCCCAAATGCAGCGTTTGCCTCAAGTGCTCCTCAATGCTCGGGTTAAAAATAAGGAACGGCTTATGTCTGACGGGAAAGTACTTGCTAAAGTTCGAGAAGCCGAAGAGGCTTTGGGTGAGCGGGGCCGTGTCTTGGTACGCCCTTCGGGGACAGAACCTTTGATTCGAGTGATGGTGGAGGGACCGGACCAAGAAAAGCTAATGTTATTAGCCCAAGATGTCATTGACATAATTAATCAGTGTGATGCATAAAGATACCATTGGATAATTTTTAAATTTGGCGTATAATGGTTCATGTGTTGGAACAGGTATATACCTAAATGCATATGTTGATATTATCCATGTGCTTTAGAACCTCGGAGAGCTTACAGAGCTTTGTGATAAAAGATACGTACCAAGTTTCAGTGCATGAACCTGTTTACTCAATAGGCCTTGGAACTCGATCAAAGG
Source organism: Desulfosporosinus paludis (assembly GCF_045689965.1). Taxonomy (NCBI): domain Bacteria; kingdom Bacillati; phylum Bacillota; class Clostridia; order Eubacteriales; family Desulfitobacteriaceae; genus Desulfosporosinus; species Desulfosporosinus paludis. Next base: position 2,283,927 of record NZ_CP144211.1, on the reverse strand, counting down.
GAAGTTTGATCTGAGTTAGGAAGTGAAAGAGGTGATGCTTTAAGAAAAGAGCAGAGAGACTGGAAGATGTTTAGGTTCATTAATGAATATTGCGTTGTTTCAGAATAGTTGAAGCGCCAGGGCCTTAGGCAGGTTTGGCTTAAGGTCGACGAGGAAGAGGGTTATCGAACGATTCGGCGGGTCCCTCTCGGTGAACTTGTTACCGTTACGCTTACATAAAGCCGGAGAGTAATTTCCGGGACAAAGGGTAAGTGAACAAGATAAGGGGATAATCTGCCTTTTTTACACTGTCAGAAAGTATGACTTTGCGGAATGCTTTCCACAGCATAAGGGCAATTAGGCGTTGCTTGCGCCAAAGCTAACAAGTACGAAGACTGTCTTCAAGCACCAGTCGAGTTTTTATCCCCTTAAGTAGAATACCCAGAAGCTGAAGCAACGAAGTCGTCCGGTTTGGACGACTTTTTGTGGTGCCTTGAATTCAATGTTAGAGATTTAGAAATGGAATATTTAGGAGACCGGGCAGCTAATTCGGAGATTTGCGTCATTAAATTGAGTTTTGGTATGAATAGATAGATAGCAGTTCGATTCATGACTGCTGAAGGATTGAGGGGAGTAAAAGAATATGTGCGGTATCGTTGGATATATAGGTAAACAAGCGGCTATTCCGATTTTGGTAGAGGGTCTGAAGAAATTAGAATATCGGGGATATGACTCGGCTGGGGTAGCCGTATTAGACCCCGAAGGGATATCTGTGTCTAAAAGCGTCGGTAAGTTAGTTGCTTTGGAAGCGGAGATCGGGGAGAATTTTTCCCAATCGTCCATCGGCATCGGTCATACACGCTGGGCCACTCATGGTCGCCCTTCACAGGTCAATGCTCATCCCCATGGGGATTGTGGGCAAGGCTTTGCAGTCGTGCACAATGGCATCATTGAAAATTATCTGGAATTAAAAGATCAGCTCATCGAAAAGGGGCATCATTTTGCTTCAGAAACAGACACAGAAGTTTTAGCGCATCTCGTTGAGGATGCTTACGATGGAGATTTAGAAGCGGCTGTACGGAAAGTATTAGAGCTGATTCACGGCTCCTTTGCTATCGTTGTACTCAGCCGCAAAGATCCGGATAAGCTGGTAGCCGCCCGTAAAGACAGTCCGATGGTCGTAGGCCTCGGAACTGGAGAGTTTTTTGTAGCGAGCGACATTACCGCTATTCTGAACCATACTCGTAAAGTGTATATTCTTGACGATGGGGAAATGGTCGTGCTCACAGAAGCCGGAGTCAAAATTACAGACTTCGCAGGAAATCCTCACGTAAAAGAAGTCATGGATGTCAAGTGGGATGCTGTAGCAGCTGAAAAAGGCGGTTATGAGCACTTTATGCTCAAAGAAATTCACGAGCAGCCTCGTGCCCTGAAGGATACGATGCTCGGTCGTTTGGAAGAGGAGAAAGTTGTTCTTCAAGAAGTAGATTTGACTTCAGAAGAGCTCGCCCAGATTCACAAAGTTTATATCGTTGCCTGCGGGACTGCTTGGCACGCCGGGTTAGTCGGTAAAACCTTAATTGAACGCTGGGCTCATCTCCCTGTGGAGGTAGACATTGCCTCAGAGTTTCGCTATCGCTCACCACTTATTGACGAACACACCCTTGTGGTGGTTGTAAGTCAGTCCGGCGAGACCGCCGATACCTTGGCAGCCCTGCGCGAGGCTAAGAACCGTGGAGCACGCGTCATTGCCGTCACGAATGTCGTGGGCAGCACCGTTTCCCGAGAAGCCCATGATGTAATCTTTACCTGGGCGGGTCCGGAAATTGCAGTGGCCTCGACGAAGGCCTATACAACTCAATTGGAGGGCATGGTATTACTCGGATTGTATCTTGCCCAAGTCAAAGGAACGCTGCCTCCGGCTAAGATCGGGGAAATCATTGGAGACCTGAAAAAGATCCCTGCTCAAGTTCAGGAAATCCTCGATCAGGAAAGCATCCTTCGTGAATTGGCTAAGTCGTTTGTCGACGTAGAAGATACTTTCTTCCTAGGTCGTTCATTAGACTGGGCTGTGGCCATGGAAGGAGCCCTAAAGATGAAGGAAATCTCCTATATCCACGCCGAAGCCTATGCCGCTGGGGAACTGAAACACGGCACTTTGGCCCTCGTCACGGAACAAACCCCTGTCTTGGCTCTAGCAACCCAACGGGATGTGTTTGATAAAACTGTTTCGAATATCAAGGAAGTTAAAGCACGGGACGCCAAAGTCTTTGGCTTGACCTATAAGGGCAACACCAGCCTGGCCAAGTCTGTAGATCAAGTGATCTATGTTCCTGAAACAAGAGACGAACTCGCTCCGCTCCTCACTGTCATTCCGCTCCAACTCCTGGCCTACTATGTATCCGTTGCCAGAGGGTGTGACGTAGATAAGCCGAGGAATTTAGCGAAGAGTGTGACGGTAGAGTAGGGGATTGCGTCTGTAACAGGTTATTGTGAGTTCTCATAAAGTTTGGGACTGCTCTCAAATAGTTTGGGACTGATTCTCATAAAGTTTGGGACTCAAAAACTAAGAATGTATAAATACACAAAGAAGAGCACTAGTCGGAGGCCGCTGAAAAAGTTAATTTGAAAAATAAAAGAGAGCTGGAATTATGAAAATAAGTAATTCCAGCTCTCTTTTTGATACAATTAAAGTACTAACACAAGCGGGTGATTCGATGATAAAAAGGCAAACTAACCTGGTCCTGAGTCCTTACATAGAATTATATGAGTTAATTGTACCAAAAGATAACTTATTGCGTCAGATGAATGAATTGGTGGACTTTACATTTATCTATGACGAGTTAGCAAATGTCTATTGCCAAAATAATGGACGTGGTGCCATCGACCCCGTAAGAATGTTTAAATATCTTTTGCTGAAAAGTATTTTCGACATTTCAGATGTTGATGTCGTTGAACGATCAAAATACGATATGTCATTTAAGTATTTCTTGGGTATGGCCCCAGAAGAAGAAGTTATCGATGCAAGCTCATTAACGAAATTTAGAAGGTTGCGGCTAAAAGATTCAAACTTACTTGATCTATTAATCAATAAGACAGTGGAAATCGCCTTGGAACAAGGAATCATAAAAAGCGAATCTATTATTGTAGATTCCACCCATACAAAGGCTAGATACAATCAGAAATCACCACGGGAAAACCTAGTTGAGTATTCAAAAAGGCTGCGTAAAACAGTCTATGCCATAGATGAAACGATGAAGGAACAATTCCCTCCTAAGGTTAATAATGGATTACTGGAAGATGAACTGGACTATTGCCAAAAGCTAATAGCGGTAATAGAATCTACAGAAGCCATTTCTAGCTATCCTGCTGTTAGGGAAAAGTTAAATATGCTAAAAGAGCTCGTTGAAGATGACATTGAGCGTTTAAGTCTATTGTCAAAAGATACTGATGCTAAGGTTGGTCATAAAACAGCAGATACTTCATTTTTTGGATACAAAACACATATCGCAATGACTAAAGAGAGAATCATAACCGCTGCAGTTGTTACATCCGGTGAAAAACACGATGGTAAGCAACTCCAAGAATTAGCAGAGAAAAGCAAACAGGCAGGTATTAAAGTAAGAGGTATAATAGGCGATACAGCTTATTCAGAGAAAGAGAATATTACCTATGCTAAAAACCACAATATTAACTTAGTCTCTAAATTAAGCAAAACCGTAACCCATGTTAAGGCTGGCCGCACAAATCCCAATGATTTTGAATTTAATAAAGATGCCGATAGGTATGTCTGTAAGGCTGGACATATGAGCTTTAAAAAAACAAGTACTCGCTCCAAAAAGCATGCAAAAGATGGTTTGGGAACTGTTGAATCCTACTTTTTTGATGTAGAAACGTGTAAAACTTGCACTTTTAAGGCTGGATGCTACAAAGAAGGGGCAAAAACAAAATCTTATTCCGTGACGATTAAGCACCATATCCATGAGGAGCAGGCTGCATTTCAAGAAAGTGAGTTCTTCAAAGAAGAATCCAAGGAACGCTATAAGATAGAGGCGAAAAATAGTGAACTAAAACATAGACATGGGTACGATGTTGCATCTGCCTCAGGTCTATCTGGTATGCGTTTACAAGGGGCAACAACAATATTTGCGGTTAATCTGAAGAGAATAATAACCTTAATGAGAGACAAATAGTAAATAAATATTAATCGGGGTTAAAAAGGAACCAGAAGATGAGCAATTCTCCCGAATTGTCCCAGCTCCTGGTTCCTTTTTTATTGGTAGGTTATAAAATTTGATTCTTTTTCAGCGGCCTCCACTAGTCGTGCTCTTTTTTCAATTCTTAAAATGGTATTAATAATTCTATTTCCAATATCTTTTCTTTTATAAATAGTTCGCATTATTAGCCTTATGTGAATTACTCATCGTTACTGTCACATTATATTTTCCGCATTTTTCCTTGATTTCCTCCTAAAAAGCAAAGTATTCCATAAACAAAGTTAAAGCCCGACCGTCCAAATTAAACGTCCATTCTTTAACTTTGTTTATGGGTTCTGTTCACTTAATCGGTCTTTAGCAAGATCAGTTGCTATAGATGTGGAGATTATAACAATAGCACCAAATTCCAAATAAAGACGCCGGTCTATTGTTTATTGGACATGTAGGGCTATAATGTATGATGATGCTTATCTAGAAGAGCTTGAATTAATATTGATAAATATATGCAGTTCTTGTTCCATTGCTACGCAACTTCCTACTCCTAACCAAAAGCTAGCACTTTCATTCTCTCCAAAGCGATTACTGCTGCATCGATTTGCGCTTGAGTTTCACTTGTGCTTTTATTCAGTGTCGTCTCTGCACTTGTGATCGCAATTTGAAAAACATCGCAAGTTGCTTGCGTAACATTACCGTCTGCTGTTCCTACTGTTTTGCTTGCTTTTAATGTCCGAGCATTCGTTATGGCTGTTTTTAATGCTGTTGTGTCAACTTTATTGACTGCATTGTTAAAGGTTGTCGTTGCCGTTGTTAAAGCGGTTACTGCTGCATCTATTTGCGCTTGGGTTTCACTTGCGCTATTATTCAGTGTCGTCTCTGCACCTGTGATCGCAATTTGAAAAATATCGTAAGTTATTTGCGTAACATTACCGACTACCGTTCCTACTTTTTTGCTTACTTGTAATGTCCGAGCATTCATTATAGCTGTTTTTAACGCTGTCCTACCACTCTCAATTCTTTCTGCCAAAATCATATTGATAACTTCTAACTCTCTGTTATACATTTTTAGCCGATGAATCCTATGACGAAATAAAATATATGCTAATATACCTATAATGGAGATTGTAAGAGCTGTTGGGATATATAGTTTCCATAGATATCCATATGTATTTTGTAATGATTTCTTAAATAAGTTATCTAATATATCATTCGCCTTTTTAGTGTCAATTTTTTGGAAATTTAGCGATCCTACTACCACAGATATAGCCATGTTAGGAACGGACACAACAAACGCGATTGCCATTGTACTCAAAAGAGTCATAAGCCCAATAATTATAGGAGCACCAGTACTACTATCAAAATTATTTTCTCTTACCCCAATTAAAATATCCTCAATTTGTAAACGAAGTGTTAGTAGTTCATCGGTGCCAAATTTCACATAATTAATTTTCGTGTCTTTTATTTTGTTGGAGAATTGCGTATTAATTTGCTGCATCCCTTTTCTTCGCCTTTCTTTCAAACTACCTGGGTTTATGGATAATGTGTACTTCATTTCATGGTCATATCAAAACGATCATAATTCCTTGGTCCATTGGTCAATGCTGTACAGCCATAAACGCTTCTAATTGTGCTTTGTCTTTTGCAAAGGATTGTTCTCTTGAAGCTCTTACTTCGAGCGTGTTATATTTTGCCACTTCATGTATACCAATCTTTAATATTTGTCCGCTTACATATTTTGGATCTGTTGTCAAAAGCAACGCTGTATGTGGTGTGACTGGATAAAATAACTCCATGTCATTAGGGGGTGTTAGTATGTTAAAAGTTGAATAAGTATTGACAACTGGTTGATCTCCAACAATAAAATAACTATCTTCAGCCTGAAGTAAAACGGCGGAAAAATCATGTGTAACATGAGCACCAACATTTGAAGCAAATATCAGAGAAAGTGGGAGCCACATGTTTTCTGGGCATATATCCTTAAAATCTTCATTGATAGCATGGTATTTTGTAAAAACCATTGTTAATGAATCACGCATGCGTTTTGTCCTAAAATATTGATTACATAGAAAAAAAGAAAACTCATCACGGCTTTTTTCTATCTTCCAAAAGCTCAAGTCGTTTTGCCTAATGAGCTCCATATACTGCATTCCTGTGGACTCAATTTGACTGTGAAGCTTTTCAATGTATTCGATATTCCAGTTTTTAAATTCTTGATTGCTTTCTATTTTGACGCGGTCAGTTGGAAGACCCATTGAATAGTTAAGGCGAACCACTTCATCCGCTAGATCAAAGGGAGCACAGTATAGATTGAGCCAGCCTTCATTTACTTTTCTTTGTCTGCCTGTAACGCTTTTGATTGTCATTTCGTAAACGAGATGTCTTTCCTGTTTCGACAATTCTTTTATACCATAAAAGTAGTTTTCATGAGCAATATTCATCAGTGAAACAGTAAAAATCTTATTGTCTCGAAGGCACACAATTGTTCCAGTGCTAGAATCATTATTTGTCCAAGGAGCCAGATAACTGCGCCAAATATAATGCTGTTTCTTGGTTGTTTGATTCACAGTAGAAGCCCCCTTTTCAAATGTGTAGCCGTTTCCTAACATGAAATCTTTCGAGTTGCACATCGAAGCCAATCTACCACCAGTTGATTTATGGATTATGCGCAGCTAAGGAAATATGCCTATAGATTGCTATTTTCTTCTATCATCTATCTGTCAAGTATATCAAGGACACGTTTATGGTACGCTGGATCCTCTTCCTCGGCATCATACACAACATGGCGAGAGATATACCGCGTAAAAATTGAATAATCATAGTCTTTTTGGTCTGTCCAAGAAACTAGAAAAATTTTTGAGATTTCTTTATCCCGGAACAAATCGTCAATTGCATTCAACTTTTCACTTCTACATAATGAGTCAAAAGGGTATAAGATAGCACATGAAAATTTATGATTTGTTTTATGCCATGTTGATGCGGTGTTTAGGCTGTCACATTCATAAAGTTTTTTCCGATTTTTACTCTTTCCCCAACTTTTAGGTTCCTTTTTACTTTGGCCCAGCCTAAGAACTCTTCATTTTCAATGTTTTGCATAGAGTTTGTGCGAAATAAGATTAAATGTCCTTCCAATTTCTTGTTCAAGATACGAATGATAAGCTTATGTTTTTCATATTGATGCGTACCAGTCAATAGCATACATTTTTCATTTGACCTTAGGAATTCCTCAATTTGTGCAACTGCTTGTTCTCTATTGCCCAATAATATCACTCCTCATTAACTAATTTTCATTGCTATTTGGCGGGTTACAGCATAGAGAATCCTAATTTGTGTCTATAATAATAAACATAATGGAATTAATTAGATTCCAGCTTTCTAAAGATCATAGAAGTCGGTTGAACTTAAAATTTCAATGCGGTTAGCGCCAATTCCACAATCGATTAAGCGATTAAGCATTTGAATCTTTTCACGATTTTGGTGATAATACACTTTCCACTTGGCCTTTTGTTTTGTAATTTCATCAATAAGTTTAAAATATGGAATGTCCACCCCTGCAAGCGAATGGCCAACAACTGATATTTCGGTAATATTTTTTACGGCTAAAAGAAACAGTTTAGGTGTGTATCTACTAATATCTTTATATGTTCGCTCATAATAATCTTCAACGACCCTACATATGCTTGTTTCTTTTTCATCAAACAAACTCTCGGCTTCTAAACGCTTCTTTTGGATATTCTCTATTCTTGTTTTATTACCGTGCCCTAATACAGGAAGGCCATCTCGTTGACGTAAAGAACCATGAATGTGTATAATTCTTCCTGCATCGAGCTTATAGACTGTTTGCAACACGGCCGTATAGTTAAATGTTATATATAACGCATCATTTCTATTATTGATTTCTGTAGTTTTAGATTGAACATCTCTAATTCGAATAGTTCTTACCCATCGATTAAGTAGCTTGGCCAATAGTCTTATATAATTATATTCATTTGAAAAAAAGTAATATAGTGTATCTTCAATCCCAACATCGCCACTTTCCAAATCCATCTCTATGCTAGCAGCTTGGTCAATTATAGTGTCTTCATCAATGTTCGCGAGATTTGTCTCCAATTCATTCCAAAGTATTTCTCTTTTTGCCTTCTCATCCATCCGAGGATAAATATCATAGTGGTCTTCGAATGATGATAAAAATTCAGGATACATATTCTCTAAATATGTTCTGAAATTCCAGTAAGTGGTCGGCAACCCATGCCCTCTATCAAATCCATTTCCCACTATAAAAAGTTGCATAGTTTTTCTCCTTAAAACCTCCAATGATTGTTAAAATATTCGGTTATATGAACTCCAATTATTAGCCTAATAGGAATATGAATTTTATAAGGATCGCTAAAGGCCTAATTCACAAACCAATCTTTTTAAGGAAGCTATGATTTCCATAATAAGGAATGTGGTGGTTCGGCAAATATCTCCTGGAACCCTTGATACACAAGGGTTCCAGTTTCCAACTGTCAAACTCCAGTCTAATTATACCCTTAAAATGCCATTTGGTGTCCATATTAAACAAATTGTAGGTTCATAGTTCCTTAACACTAATATTTTAGCTTTGGTTTCTTTATCAATTGAAGAAGCATTACCTCCTTTCGGATGGCTATGCCATGTTCCTAAATAAGTGAGTAATCCATTTGACTTTCTCTCAATACTCATTACTTCTTTCCTAAGCCCTTTAGTTCCTAGTTCAAAATGCATCTCGTTACTAAGGCTGTCTTCTGGTGCTGGTATAAGGTTTGTTACAGTGATTGTCTTGTTAATTAAGGATATGCAACCAATCAGTGCACCTCCGGTTTCGTTAGGAGCTTTATCAATTGAATGCATTCCCATTTCTGATATTACTTTAGGTTGTAACCTTACCTCCCAGTCATTATCACCTCGAGCAGGAATTATTGTAACTTTTCCAGTATTAAGTTTCTTCCACGAAATCCCCATATCATCATCTTCTACAAAACCTAATAAAAGTTCTCCATTATCAGGGGTATCATTACTCAAGTATTTTTGTACTCTTGCAGCTACACCCGCAGTAGAAATCGATATCCTCGAATCTGGGGCAATTGTTGTAAATGAGCCGCAACCTTGACCAGTACTTGTATAAACAGCTTGTTCACTCAAAAATGTTGTTCTTAGCGTATTATCTATCAAACACTCTGAGTAAACCAATGAAATTAGGTCATCTACGCGAGGATTACGATCTGGTGCTTCCGCTGCTAATAAAGCTAAACGTCCATTATCATATAACGAGGTATTTACAACCGGACCGGTTAATTTATTTTGTATTAATAGATTTCTGACAGAAAGACTTGCTGTAGAATCAATGTATAAGACATTAGTCTTAATCTGATTCACAACTTCGGAAACGTCTCCGTATGTTTTTGAGACAGTTATGCCCATTTTATTTAAGGCATCCTTGACTAATTTCGTTTTTTCTTGATAAAAACCAAATTCAACTAAAGCATATCTCGCATTATTATGTGGGCCAAAAAAACTGTTATCAACGAGAATGAAATTATTATTTCCGTTTCTCGCTAAATGAATGGCGATTTTGGAACCGACACTTCCACAACCAAGTTGAACAATTTGTTTTTCATAAGTTTTCTCTAATCCAGAGAATTTCTGCAACAATAAAGTGTTACAAAAATTATGATGCCCTATAGAAGAAACACCAGCTTTTAGATGAATTTTATTCTTGTGTAACTTTACATTAATGACGAAATTTATAAGTTCAATATCTGTTGTATCATTAATTATTTTATATGGTCTTCTGGCAGCCAGGGTTAAAAACATTATTTTTTTGTCATATTTTTTTAAAATCGGCACAGTTTTATTTAACTTTTCGCGAAAGTCTTCTATTTTTAATAAACTGGCTAGTTCGCATAAATCTGAAAAATTTTCGATATAATTCGGGATATACTTATCGCAGGTAAAATTAAAATTTGCACCGTAAACTCTAGCTAATGTAACATCTTTCTCTTTTAGCAATTCATCATGTAACCCAATTGTCAATCCGAAAACCTCATTTTTTCGCTGAAAAAACCTTACATCATTGCAAAGTTCGTTTGATGAAGCCAACTGTCTAATTAATTCTTCACGATTATAACAAATGAGGCCATTGCAATTATCTGATCTCATAGGCTCCCATCCTTGTTGTTCGTTAATCAAATTATCGGCAGCCGCTTTTTCTAACCAATCAGCTACTTGGTCTAAAATGCCATCAAACCATTTTGGTTGTTGCAACAATTCACCTAAGCTCCCATCATAAATACATGGACAAACTTCTTTATTTGCTGGATTTATATGAGGAAAATCACGATTGAAATCGTCTCTTAGGAAAATAATTGGAGCCTTATATGGGAAATTTTCAGGAAATATAAAATTAACAGGTTCTACCTTTTTTACACCTTTGGCTGTCTCCCCAATTAAATCAAATTTACCGGGTAAATTAATTTGAAAGTCCACCGCAAAATGATATCTTCCGTTCTCAAGTATTTCTATTTCGGATACCTTTTTAATAGCCGGGTGTTCTTGCGCATACCTATGGGCTTGTCTAACCCAATATCTAATCGTATTATCCATGGGGAAAAGCCTCTCCTGTTGCAGATATAGCTGCGGTAGTGAGTTTTGCATTAGATTTTTTTGCTTTCAGTTGGGGCCCGACATTTGTAAGATTAAATACTATAGGTTCTATATTTAAACTAGAGGGATATTCTTCAGTACATAGAAAGTGATCCTTACTTACAATTGTTAAATATTCTTTTTTCGCTGCATATGATGGAGGATCATTATCATCATTTTTAATCGTTTTGCTACTAGCGATTATGAAAGCTCCTTCTTTAGCTTGGCTTAACGATTTCTTTGCGCTATCCGAAATTTGCGGATCATCATTACTGCTTTGGCTATCATTTGATATCGAGTGCCAGGAACAATGATGTGGTGCAGATAAAACATCATATCTCAAATTAGAAAGAAGATTACTAAACTTTTCCCAAAGACATTCCCAAACAAAAACTTCTGCATCACCAGTTACCAATATTTCATTATTATATTGTCCTTCAAAAATCGAAATTTGTAATATTACACTACCTCGATTTTTCTTCTCATAATCTTCGTCTTTTTCTCCTTCTTGTTGAGGTATAGGACCTAATACTTTAACACTTACTTTATGGCTTAATTCTTTACCATTAATTTTAGTAAATGTCGTATCTATGTCTTTTACTATTTGTTCAATATTATCCGTTTTCCCATTAGGATCTTTTCCAATGATTAGGGCTCTGTTCCCTGCGCTTTGAACACTTTTATTGGCTTCAAATAGTTTAACTCTTCTCTTCATTTCTTTATTAAAGGCTTTTGCGTCGTCACAAAGCTTATTACTGTCACTCGCCCTTTTCCAAAAACGTGAAGAACACCATATTTCTTTCATGATGATTTTGGGTTCCTCTCCACTCTTTGGTTTTTCATATTCAGCAGGATCTCCTAAATAAAAGTGATTTTGAATGCCTTTAATGTGATCGTCATCATTATGCGTAAGCAGAAATACATCTACATAAGGGTTCACATCTTGGTCTTGATCCAGTTGTTTTCGTAGAGCCGCTGAAACATCAAAGGTCTCGTCGTTTTCATCATCGGCCGCGCCTCTTATATACATGTCAGTTAAAATTGTTGTATTATCAGCGTCATTAAGTTTAATTAATGTCATTCCTCCATTATCTACGGGAAAATATGTTATAGTAGAAACACTCATTTTTATTCCTCCTAATAATAAGTACTTTTTAATTAGACCTGTGTAATAAGGTTTGGGAGATATCATGGAATTTTAAAGCTAACATCATCTATCACGGTATTCAATCCGTATAGACTTGATTAATATCTGATAAACAACGAAGTTGTTATATGGACAGTAACCGTTTTTAGGATTAAGTGCTAATTTTTATTTACTAGCAAGCTAAAGCATCATTTTTTATGGAATCTAAAACGTTAGCAACAAAGATCATAAACTCGACAGACGTTTATTACTATCTGTTACTTTCAGACCCTTCTACATTCGGAGTCACAATTAGCTAGCAATGCACGTGCATACGCTTCAGCTGAACTATTTACCCAATTAGGTGTGATTAGGATCAGCCAAATTAATAGGGAAATTAACGATATGATGATAGTTCCCCAAATATGGAATGGTACAATTTTAAGATTAGTTTTATGTGATAAACTAATTGCGAATCCGCTTCCAACAAGAGATACGACAGAAATTATCAAACCCCATGGTTTAAGTCCCCATAAATTTCGGCTAAATCCATAGTTGCAATTTTCTTCAAATACTAATGGAAATAGACCTTTATCCCTTGTCTGTTCCCGAAGCCAATTGATAGCCGATTGGTATAGTTGATCGGCTTCATCGGGATTAGCCGATTCTTGCTCAACAGTAGGTATCGACATTCCTGAAATATTGTCCTGTAAGTATTTGTGATACCTAGCTTTGGTTATTTTATCAATGGTATAGTCCCTATGCCTAAGCATTTTTGTGGTCGGCATTCCGCTCCATATTTGTATTAAATGGGATTGTTTTTTGTATCCAGCATTACGGCTAATTCTAACTAGTAAAGCGAATATTCCAATAGCCCCCAGAAATGATATTATTCCCCCGCTTAACGACTGCAATTGAGGAAACCACAAGACAAGTGTAACAATGGCTGGAAAGGCTGTTAGTAATGCAGGTTCTAAACGGGCTTTACGGTCATATTGGTCAAAACGACCAGCGAAATCAAACATAACTATCTCTCCATTTTCCCTAACGGTAATGTCTAACCTATGAATACCATAACCTAACGGGTATAAGCATTAAGAATCATGTTTTTCAAACTATTACCTAATCAATAAATTAATTCAAATAACTTCAAATAACTTTATACCACCATTTTGATTAAAAAATACACAAAGATAATTCTAAATAAGTAGTTTCGTCTGAAATCAAAGAAGGAATTTTCCCTGCTCAGGGAGAATAAATTATATTGTAACCAGGAAATTTCTAATGACTGGTGTGAGAGCCATGCATTAGTGTTTCATTGGTCGATGGAGGTTAGGGATAACTCCATACCTATAGCCTACATCTGAAAAGGTCTAAGAGGGACTAGCCTTGGCGGGACGGGTTCCTCTTTTTGTTTTGTAATTCCCACAGCAACACTCCTTTTTGAAATATCTTCCTTTACCGTTTATAGAATAGCACAACGATTTTACATATTCAATAGTATAGTAAAATATTTTACTAAATTTTTTTGCCATTGAATGTATTTATCTATTTATTTACTTTTTAATTATTTTACTGTATAATTCCCAGTGAGGTGTTAATATGCCAAAAGTAAATATTACAAAAGAACTCGCAGAAAAAATAAAAGAGTTACGAATAAATAACAAAGTAAAAGCTGTTAATCTCGCCGATCATATCAAAAAAAGTCCTGCATATATAACTAAATTGGAAAATGGCGATATCAAAAAACTAGACTACGATGAATTACTAACAATTTTTGATTTTATATCAAAAGATGAGGAAGATTTCGGGAAGATTATTGATAAACTTTCCTTAGAACCCGACTTAAAAGAACAAACGTGGTTTTTAAATTTTGATACTGTTACACGGAAAATACCTATTCCAAGTGATTTAGTAGATTATATAAATAAAATAATATCAGACTTAGGACTTACTATTTCATTTGTGGTTAATTATGTTAATCAAAACGACGATCTTTCGGATTTTAATGACAAATATAATATAGATGTTAGTAAATTCAAATGTAACTATTGGCATACTTATGAGGACCCCGATGGTAAAATTTCTACTTTTATAAGAATGGAATTAAATCTTAATCAAATAATAGGCATACTCGAAAAGAAAATTGACACATCTAATTATGTAACAATTCAAAGCATCCTATATAATTTATTTCGCCTTGGACATGGCTCGAATGTTCCTTTGAATGATGAAGACAATGAGAAAATCAAAGAAGAGGTTGTAAATATTTTAAATTCCTATAAATTTTATTCATCAATAGAAAAGAATAGAGTTTTAGAAAGTGCTGTAACAAAACAGGAGTTTAATTCTCTACTGAATGAGTTTGATTTAACTAACAGGAAATTGATAAATGAATTCTTAAGTTATATTAGCTTTTTGTCCGAGTTCAACATTAAATACACTAATGAGAAAATGGTTCTTGTTAATCAAAATTTTGACTGGGATGCAAGCTACCTTCTTTCTATAACAAGCCTCCCGTTCTGCGGATTGGATAACATAAGTAAAAGTATGAAGAAAAACTTATTAGAGGATATTAAAAATTTAATCGAAAATTATAAGAATAAACCTGAGCCAGAGAAAACTATTGAATTTTATTGATAAATAAAGTAATACTGCACAATTCATTTAAATCATTTGTAAGATGAAAACATCATTTCATTTAGCCGTATTAATTAGCGATTATGGCAAATAAAACCCTTTACTGATAAGGGTAAGGGTTCTATTCTAATTACAAAATCACTTAGTTTTTGTAGGTAAAATGAAGGGGCCGTGTTGAAACTTTAGTTTCTCACGGCCCCTTAGGAGTTTTACAATGAGGGTATTGCAACCTCTAAATCCTTTTATTGATAGTTTCAACTTCGCATTATAGATCTCCATGTGGCCTTCGTGCCACACCATCAAATGAATGGAAACTGGGTTCTAGTGTCAATACTCTTGCTACGGTATAAGGTCGAAATGTCTTGGTGCGTTTGAGCCCGATGTTATAGACTGATTCAGGCTTCCTGCTTGCACCACAAATTGTTGCCATCAGCACGCAGGGTAGATTAATACTTTACAGGAAGCCCGCCGTAAATTTAGATCGTTGAGGTCTTTCAATGAATGTTATTTACGAGCGGAGTTTAAGAACTTGACGTTAATCCATGCTATTTTATTCTTAGATATTTCATTTTTCATTAGATTATAAAAACATTAGCCGGGGTTTAGTTATCTACTTCCAATTTCCTACTAACTGCGATAAACCTACTCTTTTGGGAACTTACAGTTATTACGCTAATGTGATTACTCATCTTCGCTACCAAAGTACCTTTTTAGCATTATTCATAAATTTTCTTCAAGTTATCGAAGTATTCCATAAGAGCAAAACCAAAAGACGAGCCAATATTACATAAAACGTAATAAAATGTTACACTTTGGGTAATATTACTACCCCCTCACCGTATTTGTGATTCCAACAAAAGTCTTTGTTCAAGCCATTATCATATAAGTATTGAAATGCTTCTTCTCATAATTAACAGAAATCTGTTACCTCGATATTCGGTAATTCTTCTTTAATAACCCTCTCCAGAGCAAGTTGTAGTAAAAGCTTCTTTATTTTGATTGTGAGAACATATATGTCATCTAAACCCTCGAAAGGTAAGGATATTTTCACATCGATTTTCTTAGAAATTACTAAATCAAGAATATCGTAAAGTACTGTATTATTTAGGTTAACAAAATTAAGTAATATTCTCCACAAATTGCAATAACCTTCTTGACCGTTAAATATATCTCCAAATTGAATAAATATATATAGAATATCGGCAATTTTATTAAGATTAATTCCCCTATGATTTTTTTCGGTATCAGTTGTTAAGCTTAAATCGTATGGTACTTTAAGTAAACTTTTACTTAATGCCATTTCAATATGCAAATTATCATGGGATAAATTTTGTATGCGTGTTAATAGGAATTCTTTCGTATATTTACTTCTCATGTATTCTTGAAGAGGTTTTTCAACAAAGCTTAATGATTTATTAATAGAGGGTAGTAAACTTAAAGAACATAAATAACCTCCGGCAATATTTTTTTTATCATGAATCAATTTAAGCTCTTCACAGTAGTCAATCTTTTCTAAGAAATCTATAAAGTTATTAGGCCAACCTTTTATTACTTTTTCGATTACTATGATAAAAGAATATATATCCTTATCTTCTAAATTCACTTTATAAAAATTACTAACTATATTTTTAAATGATATAGACCTTCTATATAAAATCTTGAAAAGAAAGTCAAAGAAAACTAAATACTCCTCGGAGCTTAGATAAGGAAACGTATCCAAGGAACTCTCTTCATTCGATACTAAAGAAAATGCTCTATAAACTCTAATTTGATTATCAAGAATGTACTTATCTGTACATAGGGGTGCTGTTATTGTTGTTAAGTTTTGGCCACAACCACAGCTACCTTCTAAGATATTTTCTAAATTTAAATAAGTATGACACCGTGGACAAGTTGGAATTAAAGAACATTCATGTTTCAAACAGATATGGATTCTTTTACTAAACCAATATTTTCGATGATATAGTTGTTCCTTTAAGCAATACGGACAAAAACATATTTCAATCCCTAGAGAATTATGTTCATAATTATAACTTTTTCCTAATGGGTATTTCGTCATATTAATAATACTTTCCTTCGACAACTTAGTTCTTTAGAAATAGAAGAAATAATTTTATCATTATTTAAATCATCAAGATATCCGATCTCTTTTCGCTTTAATCTAAATAATTCCAGAACCCATTGAGTTTTACACTCATTGGCAATTGCAAGACGGTATGTATAACTTGATAAGCTTTCGTGAGGCAAGGGTGTAGGCCTCCGAAGAAGTACAGTGCTCATTATAAAACCCCCAGTTCTTTAAATTTGAAATTTTGGGAGGTATCAACTTCTTCTCCCCTCTTGTTTCAAGGTTTAAATTTGTGGATTAGTTGTGCAAAGGTTTATGTGTTCATAAGTCACTCCCCCTATTAATGGGGTTTTATTTTTTATAAAAATGGCAAGAATTCATTTATACAATTGGGGGCAGGTGCCGTATTGTAATGCATGTACTTCTATTTAACCCTAAGCCTCAAGTCTTTGAATCACTAACAAGTTATATCTGTCGAGTAGCGGAAGAAAATATGGTTTCTTTGACCATTTTAACGGCAAGAAACTGACAAAATACTCCAATTCGCCTTCGGCAATTATGGATCCTACTAGTCTTGCTAACAGAAGCTGGTTATTCCTTAAATCAACTGATCAATGGGCCTCGACCGGTGGTGTTGTATGTTCTGTTCAGCTAGATGGACAGTCTTTTGCTAGTAATAATACTGTGGCTGCAGTAGTGAATGATGGAGATGGTACTCCGACCCTTCAAATTACGAGAAAGACCGCAAGTGGTTCTTATGCTGTAGGCTCACTTATTACTTCAAGTGACTCTGATTTCGGTACTGCAATCCAGAATGGAGACTATATCATTATTACAGCGGTTGCTCTTAACGGCAAAATGGGATCAATGAAAATTGTTTTCAAGAAATAGCCAAGGATATAAACTTTAGGGATAGACTATTATGTTAGAACAAACTTAATAAGAGATCCCGGAGAGAGAATATTTCTTTGGGATCTCATGTTGATAGTCACAACATATTTCTATTTTTTACATCTCAACTTTCGGCGGTCAAACAAATATCGGGCTTCCGGAATGATCTTTCATAGCGATAGGGGAAGTCAAGTGCGACAAGAAGTCGCTTGATATATTAGGCTACCCCATCCATTCGGGGTAACTCTATTGTGACTAGCGTAGATGGTAACGTCTGGGTTAGAAAGCTCACAAGACAATGTGGAAATCCGAGTAACCTAAAACTGGTTCTTTCCATAGTTAGTTGAATTTACGACTTTTTTCAAGCCGTAACAGCTTCTTCCTTAACATTTCAAAACTATTGCGGCCATACATTATCCTTTTAACAACCTTAAGCTTATTTACACTGCCTTCAGCAAGTACGTTATTGTAGTCATATTTAATGGCATTTTTTACAGCAGTAATATCCCTGGCTATGCCTTTTATAAATGAATTGATTTCGCGAATATTTAAGCCTGACGCTCTACGTATCCACTGTTCAATCCTTTGATTTTCTCCAACCGTTTGAATAACAGCCTTATCAATAATTTACGTTCTACAATTTGAGTGTTTTCTGGCTTCATATTATTGGCATTGTAACTACTCCGAATCAGTTTTTTACGGCCTGCCGCGTAATTCCTTAGTGTAGAGGAAGAACCAGTGTATCCTTTTTGACGAATGTTTGCTTCAATGACAGTCGAGGCAATGCATTTATCGATCAACGTATTTATTTCACCTAGGTATTGATCTAAAATACTTTTTCTCTTAATGCTATAGTTTCCATGGATGGCTGTGATTCCTTCATCGAGATATCGTGTAACCGTTTGCCTCTCATCAATCTGAGGCTTTTCAGGCACCTTAATGGTTACTTCCGCCTTAAAATAGCTCATAAGATAATCTTTACAATAGGCGTTAGATTCTTAAGTAGATGAAATCTGTCACTTACCTGTACCGCCTCAGGATGTGCTTTGTGGCATCTTTTCTAGCCAACCTAATTCAATGGTTAATTCTGCTGCTTCTTTAGCAAGACTAAGAATTTCAGTCATAAATCTCATCATAGTTACCCCTAAATCTTTACGAGTTATAGCAGAAATCGCTTCCCCATACGATGTGGCATTAAATAAATGTTATTCTGTAAGATGACGTATAACTTTGGAAGTGCCATATACCGAATGGTACATACAATGCTATGGGAGGTCACCTAAAATAGTTTGACAAAACGGGAATTGACAACTAATATATTAGTAATTACAAAGAACTAATCAATTGAATAAATCTCTTATCAAGAGTGGTGGAGGGACTGGCCCTATGAAGCCCGGCAACCAGCGTGAGCATGGTGCCAAATCCTGTAGGATTATTCCTAACAGATGAGAGCGATAAAACATCTCTTCGTGTTAGAGGAGATGTTTTTTTATAGGAAGTTTTATTTTCACAGATATATTGATGTTCTTAAGTGAGGTGTTTTTATTATGGATGATATAATTTAGTTTTCTGTAACAAATAACGGAAAAGAACGTTTCGAACGTCTGTGCTTTAACAGGAATGACCAAACAGGAATGGTTTGAACAGGTATTAGAGAAATTTGAAAGGAATTCCGTTTCCTAATTACCTACAAGAATAAGAAATTCAAAATTAAAGGAAAGTCATTGAGTCTTAAAAATATACAGACTCATCAAGGAATAGATTGTTGTAGGAATACATCGATAAGATGAAAGATGCAACAAGTAGTATTATATAAACTATTGGAAATGTAAGTAAGTATTTTTATCAAAGGCGGACTTCTACCGGACTTCCTATGGTTATCTCGTCTTCATAGACAATAGAATCATAGGCCAGAATCGTCACTCCCTTTTCGCTCGCATGCTTCAGGGCCTTTGCAAATTCCGGATCTCTTATTTCATAGGGAGTAAAATAGTTTACCTTCTTCATTTGGATTAGGAAGAAAATGAAACCCGCATACCCTTCTTCTACAGCTTTGATCATTTCATAGATATGTTTGCGGCCCCTCTGCGTAGGAGCATCCGGGAACATGGCAATCCCTTCGTTTTCAAGTGTGACACCTTTTACTTCTATAAATCCTTTCTGTTCTTTGGTTTCAAAGTATAAATCAAATCTGGAATTGCCATAAACAGTTTCTTTGGACAGCGTTGTAACATCATGAAAATCCTTGATTTTTCCTTCCTTTATACCATGATATACAACCATATTGGGGATCTGTGAATCGATATTGATAAGTGCATCTCCTTTGTACACGGCTACAATTGAGTACTTTGTCTTCCGTTCCGTATTTTTTGCTCTTTCTAAAACCACCACAGCTCCTTCCAGTAGTAGTTCTTTGCACCGACCTGTATTTTTAACATGAACGATTTCTTCATGATTGTCTACTATCACATGTGCAATAAATCTATTAGGCCGTTTTATAAATTTAGCAACTTTAACAGATGTATAGTTCAATGTTTGCCCTCCTTTATCTATTAAATCATAGCAGATGATTGCTCAGAAACAAGCTGCACTTCGTGACAACCCCGTAGAGGGCAAATTTGGTGCTAAAGGTATTAGAAAATGGTTTAAAATAAAAAATTCCCGGGTGACCGGGCTGAGAATTTTTATAAAGTTCTCTCCACCTTACTTCTCCTTAGTTTTTTACTAAAAGACTAAAGAGGGTATAAAGGGGGGATCATCATCGTTTTCTTGCTTAAGCATTCGCTTTATAATAAGATATTTTTTGAACCGAAGTGGAATAAGCGAACGTGAAGTAATTTGACTGCTTCTTGCCGGATTTTCTTCAAGGCTACGGTCATTGACATTATTCTTTAATAATGTAAAAGTAATCCCAGAAACAGCCAGTAATATAGTCAAATTTAGAAATAGAAAAATCCAGCTATCAAGTTGCACTTACTCACCTCCCCAAGATTGTTCAATTATATATCTAGAGTGAATCGTTGACAAGTAGAGTGATGCCAGAACGTTCTGGACACTGTGGTCGGTTTTACCAGTAGCAATCACTATCACTAAGCAGTCAGGATTTTAAATGAAGAAAGGTGAAAAATAAACATGGGCCATTTCGTTGGAATTGTTATTGTTGTTCTAGCGCTTGCTATAGTTGTAGTGCGGTCAAAAACTACACATTTTGAATGTCCCAATTGTAATCGATCCTTTAAAGTATCAAGTTTGAGATATGTTATTACCCCTCATGCAGGCTTCAGTCGGTATGTAAAATGCCCCTATTGTAATTACAGTGGGATGATGGTTCCCAAGAGTGATAAAAACGAATCTTAATGCTGTCAGAACAGCCTTAATCTTCTGCTAGTGATTAATCTGAATACCAAGCTTTCACGCTTGTGTCGTGCCGTTCAAAAGAAAAAGTAACAAGAGGATAGTCCTTTGTATCCTCTTGTTACTTTTTTTGTATCGACATTTTAGAAGATGGTGATGACATTTTATCATCATCTTTAAGAGGTTCCCATGCAATAATTAAGTAATCGTGACGTTCTAAAAGTAAATTGGTCATTATTACCAAGACTTAAACGACATATTTCTTGCTGTTTTAAAAGGGAATAAAGAATAAAATGTAGAATTATTGAATCTATTGATGTTTATGGATTAATATAAGCCGTTTAGAAATATTTTGGAGTTGTAGAAAATATCTAAGCGTTCATCTGGTTTTATAGTTAAGCCATTTGCAGAGATTAGGGCAGAAGCCCCCTGAAAAATAGAAATCCCATCGTATAATTGGGTAGGAGGAGAAAAGCATGCCGGAATGGGAAAACCAATCAACCTGGCAGCGTTTGAAAGAGGACTCGAAAATCCGCGAGGATTTCTTGGCCAAATCTCAAATGTTTATTTGTCATGTGGCTAGCCAGGCGTGTTTCCGTTTTCTGGAATGGGGCAGAGACGAAGAACTATCAGAGGCCTTAATCGCTTTCAATGAAGCGATAGATTTGTTTATTGTAGAAAAAGGGGTGCCATTTTTAGCTTATGCACGGATTTTGATGAAACGTCGGCTTATTGATTATTATCGTAAACAGCGATTGCAGCAGGCCAGTTCTCTTGACCAAGATGAATTTGGCCGAGAAGTTGAAATACATCTTAGTTTGAATGAATTTAAAGAGAAGGAACAATCCAGCGAACGGGCAGCAGAAATTCAGCAGTTCAACAAAGCTTTAGCAGCCGTTAAACTTACCTTTCAGGACTTAGTTGCAGCTTCGCCAAAACATCGAGATTCCCGAGAGACACTTCTCAGAGCGGCTAGAGAATTGGCGTCTGATAGAGAGCTTTGGACCCATACTGAACGAACTGGAAAAGTTCCTATGCAAGCTTTAGCTTTGAAAACTCAGATTCACCCGAAAGTTTTAGAACGTGGACGAAAGTATATCTTAGCAGTCGCCTTACTTATTGCCAACCAACATGATTATGTTTATTTGAGGGAATATGTACTCTCGCGGGAAAGGAGGGAAGAGGATGAGTAAAATGAAAGCTGTGGTGTTGGAGAAGTCCGGATTACGTTACACTGTCTTGGGAAATGATGGAGCCTTTCGCCATATTTATAGACGGCAGAATGCTGAAGTGGGCGAAGAACTTGAGATTTCTACAGGGAAATTGGGCTTTGCTGAGCTGCGCTTATGGGCAGGGGCTGCTGCACTATTCCTTTTGATTTTAACGGCCATTTTAGGCTGGAACTTATATCAAGCTCCGACTGCAGTCGCTTTATTATCCGTCGATATTAATCCAAGTCTGCAGTTTACGATTGATGAACAAGGGCATTTGCTGAAGCTGCAAACGCAAAATGATGATGCTAAGCGCTTGTTGAGTCAGGTTAATTTAACAGGGAAACCAATTGATGAGGCATTAGGAGAAATTATCACCCAATCTTATAATCAAAAATTTCTCAACTCTGAGCAGCACTGGGTTGTGGTGGGATATTCTCCGATGTCAGATAAAACATCAGGCCAAATGCCTAAAGAACTAAACGATGATCAAATTGCCTTATGGGTTACTGGGGCAGTTCAAAAAAGTGGATTTACCCCAGAGGTAGCAGTTTTCCCTCTGACGTCTGAGGAACGTGAGCTTGCGCAAAAAGGAGATTTGACATTAGGGGAGTATGCGCTTTGGCAGACTGCCCAAAAGGCAGGGGCCGTGACGCAACCTGAGAAATTGAAGGATACTTCAGAACGGACCCGCTTACTTCAAAACCCTCAAGTGCAAGCGCAGATTAGGTCGGAGAAGCGGGGATTAGAGTTTAGTTTGCCTCGAACGCAAGGAACTGTGGAGCAAGATTCCGGATCGGCAGACAAACCAAACAAAGATACAAAAGAAAATACTATGCCTGATGGGTTGCCATCCTCTTCGGCCGAGATCCCGCATAATTCACTGAGTAAACTATTTGAACATCAATCGAGGGATAACGATCAAAAAGAAGAAAAAGACGGAAAGAATCAACAGAATGAAAAGAACAGTGACAACGGAAAGAATGATAAGAATGATATCCCCCATATCAATAAAAGCAAAAGCTCAGAGCCATCAGTTAAGGGGAATAGTGTAAGAGCGAAAGAAACCAGTAGAAAAGTGACTGGGAATAAAAAATAAATATTAGATGTCTTATAATTTTTGATATCTCAATGATTTCTTAAATAACCTATAATAGGTTATTTTGGTGTCTTCCAAGCTTATAAATCTGGTGCAATCATATAAGGATTAGATCAATAAACTCTAAAATTTTTTTGTACCCCCTCTAAAATCCAAAGGTCAACCGTATATCTTTTTAGAATGGTAATTTTGCTATTCGATAAATTTTAGGAGGGAAAAAGTTTTGAAAAAGAAGATTAAATTGACTACGGCGGCTATAACAAGTACTCTGCTCATCTTTACATTGGTCGGAAGCGCACAAGCTAGGCCTCACTTCAATCGGTTCTCAGGAAATGATCGCTTCCAAACGTCCACGGCTATAGCTCAGCAGGAATTCCAGGGACAACAAATGCAAAATGTAGTAATTGCCTCGGCTTATAGTTATCCGGATGCTTTATCTGCAAGCACACTAGCGACAAAACTTAAAGCATCGATTATCCTTGTAGGCTCTGACGTCAATGATTCACAAGACAATCTGAACTTTGTTAAAAGTCATTTGAAAGCTGGAGGAAACGTCACGATTATTGGTGGAGTCGGTATCATCAACCAGAAGGTTGAACAATGGCTACATAAAGCGGGTTATCATGTGACGCGAATAGGTGGTCTGGATCGTTTTGCAACGAACTCCCTCATTGTCAACAACCTTACTGTAAGTCCTGGAACGCCGGTGATCATTGCCAGTGGTAATGAATTCCCGGATGCCCTGGGTGTTGCTTCACTCGCTGCCAGTAAAGGGTGGCCAATTCTCTTGAGTGGATCTAACCAATTACCCGATGCCGTTAAAAATTTTGTTACTAAAGATCAACCTACCAACATCTATATCGTTGGGGGTAAAGTAGTGATGAACGATTCACTTCAAACAGCCCTTCAGAGTCTAGCCCCTAACGCTCAAATACAACGATTTGGTGGTCAGGATCGATTTGAAACCTTGTCTCAAATCCTAACTAAATTTTACCCTAACCCGACGCAGATTTATCTTGCTAATGGTCTTGATTATTCCGATGCACTTTCCGGAAGCACATTGGCTGCTCAAAATAATGCACCGATTTTGTTAATTGACCCAAGATCCAAGCAGTTGCCTCCATCAATTCAAGACTATCTTATCACGATTCGAAACACGGGCAGTAATCCGCAAGTGAATGTACTTGGCGGAGCAGTTGGTGTCCCCGATCGGATAATTGATCTGGTTAACGAGATCTTCGGAGATTCCACGACATCTCCGGGAGTTACTCCTCTTACAGTAAGTAACCCATCGACAGCAGGAATCACAGTAGGATTGAATCCAGCACTGAATGGTTTAACCGTAAGTAACTTCACACTTCTTAATAGTTCGGGATATACCATACCTCTTACCGGCGTGACAACGACCAACGGAGGAGCGACTTATACGATTAGTGCAGCGTTGACAGCAGGTCAGACTTATACTTTAACGGCCAATTATGCCGGTAATACCCTTGGAACCGCTCAAAGCTTTACAATACCCTACAGTACCAATAACGAAACATTGACCGTCAGCAGTCCTTCAACGACGGGAGTTACCGTGGGATTAAGTTCGGCGCTGAATGGTTTAACCGTAAGTAACTTCACACTTCTTAATAGTTCGGGATATACCATACCTCTCACAGGCGTGACAACGACCAACGGAGGATCGACTTACACCATTAGTGCAGCATTGACAGCAGGTCAGACTTACACTTTAACTGCCAATTATGCCGGTTATGCTCTTGGAACCGCTCAAAGCTTTACCATACCGTATAGCCCAAATAACGAAACATTGACGGTCAGCAGCCCTTCAACGACGGGAGTTACCGTGGGTTTGAGCTCAGCGTTGAATGGTTTAACCACAAACAATTTTACACTTCTTAATAGTTCGGGTTATACGATACCTCTTACAGGTGTGACAACGTCCAACGGAGGAGCGGCTTACACCATTAGTGCAGCGTTAACTGCAGGTCAGACTTACACTTTAACTGCCAATTATGCCGGTTATGCTCTTGGAACCGCTCAAAGCTTTACAATACCATACGGTATGAATAATGAAACATTGACGGTCAGCAATCCATCAACGACAGGATTTACCATGGGATTGAGTTCGGCGCTGAATGGTTTAACCACAGACAATTTTACTCTTCTCGATAGTTTGGGAAATCACATCGCTATTACAGGCGTGACTACTTCAGACGGAGGAGCGACTTATACCATTAGTGCAGCGTTGGCTGCAGGTCAAACTTACACCATAACTGCCAATTATGCCGGTTATACTCTAGGAACCCTGAGTCTTATAATTCCAACTGTTTCAGCCAGCTAAGTGTTGACTGAGTGGATGACACGTTACGGAATGACCATTGGAATAGTGTCATCGATAGGTATCGTATTGAGATAATTGACATCAAAAGGAGAAGTCCTCACGGCGGAAACCCGCACGGTTATGGGGCTTCTCCTTTTTCTATAGTATTGAGGCATCAAATGCTTCATAGGATGATTGTACATTAACTGCAAAATTTTTTAAGAATTCGATGGCATAGATATCTTTCAATGCGTCGCTCATAGGCACCTCATGATTGGTTTTGCTTTTAATTGGGTTATTTTCACGGTCTTAGGAGGAATCGGCCGAAGGATGTGGAAGGTTAATTACTAAGCTATGGGGAGGTGTTAAGTGAGACGTAATACTAAGACAATCTGTGGCCTGGTATTCACGGTGATGTCTTGGCTGTTGTCCTAACTGTAATTCCGAAATTACCCCACCAGCTTTAGAAATATTGGCCTTTAAATTACGGAATTATACTAGAGTTCCAAAATAAAAGAGGTTCGAAAATGGAAAACAATCAAACGATGAAATCCCATCAATTTTATAGATATAAGTATATCATTGAAAACATAAAAGATGTCATTTGGGAAATGACGACAGACTTTGTTTTTACGTTTGTAAGTCCAAACGCTAAGGACATGACGGGTTACGAGGCTGAAGAACTAATGAGACGCAAAATGCCTGATTTTCTGGTTGAAGAGTCTAGAAATTATTTCTTCAATCAGTCAATCCCTCGTGTGAAAAAGCGGATAAATGGAGATACAGAAGAAATAATATTGTACGATGTTCAATTTCTTTGCAAGTCCGGATCAATCAAATGGCTTGAAGTATCAGCCAAACCGATGTTCGAAGAAGGAAATTTTATTGGTTATATAGGTACGACTCGAGACATTACGGAAAAGAAAGAATATGAGAGCCAGTTAAAGAAGTATATCGACGAACTAAAGACCATGAATACTAAACTGGAAGAAATGGCTACGTTGGATGTACTGACAGGGGCTTTTAATAGGAGAAAATTTAATGATGATCTAAGTTCAGTGATTAAAGATAAGGAAAAGTACGGTTTTTCCTTTTCCTTGATATTTTTCGATATAGATTATTTCAAAACTATCAATGATCGTTATGGGCATAAAACAGGTGATCTTATTTTACAACGTATTTCTGAATTGGTTTTAATGAACATAAGAACGACAGATCGTTTATTTCGCTGGGGGGAGAAGAGTTTATTATAATTTTATACGGATCAAACTTGGAGAATGCGATAAACGTTGCCGGAAAAATAAGAACTATAATTCAAAACCATGATTTCGGAATTGGTCATAACATAACCATTAGCTTAGGCGTCGGAGAATATAAACCAAACGAAAATACTGACCAAATAATAATAAGGCTGGATAAAGCCTTATTAGAAGCAAAGTCTAAGGGGAGAAACAGGGTTATATCTTGTTGACAAGGAGCTTCTCTCTGTACTCTCTTGCTGGCACGGGGTTAAATCCATCATTCTGTAAGAATAGAGGTTAAATGTGAATAGATTAACAAAAACATTAGAAAATAATACGAACCTATTTCATAACTTGGAAGGTAAGGATATTAGCTTCCAAGCTCTGGAAATGAATGATGTCCAAGAGATACATAACTATGCTTCCGATGAGAATGTTTCACGTTTTATTGGTTGGCAATTAATGAAGACTGTGAATGAAACTCATAGTCATATTGAAGAAATGTTAAAACGCGAGTCGGCAGGTACCCATTTATATGCGTCTATTGTGCTTAAATTAACTCAAGAAGTTATAGGAACAGCCATGATTTTCAATTTTGACCATGAGGCGAACCATGTGGAGATCGGCTATGTTTTCCATAGCAGCCATTGGGGCCAAGGTTATGGCACGGAAGCTGTTGCTTTAATGGCTGAATTCGCATTTGATTCGCTTAACCTCCACAAGCTCCATGCCCAAGTGGTAGAAGCTAATCTTGGCTCTCTGCGTGTACTGGAAAAGAACGGTTTTAAGCTAGAGGGACGATTAAAAGACTACTATTTTATAGATGGTTCATATTATGACAAAATACTATTGGGTAAATTCCGCTCTAAATGAAATTCAATTTTGGCGTCGAACAACATACTATATTGGGCTTAACATACTATAAAAGCGACCGGTGAGGTCGCTTACATTATTGTGAGGTACTTGGCGGGAGTAGCTTTTCTATAATAACTTCAGAATAAACATGATCGACATTCCAAGCCCCAGGGTGGCAATAATATTACGGCTTTTATAGGCCACAAAAGCTGCCGCTATGCCTGCAATCAGATAATGATTGTTTAAGCTAATATCCAAATATCCTTTGGGTAAAAGTAATGATGGTACAATTAAGGCTGTTAATATGGCAACCGGGACGTATTTTAACCACCTGTTTAACCATGTTGGTACCCCGGTAAACCGGAACAAAGCCAGGGCACCAAATCTGGTGAAATATGTAACTACGGACATCCCAATAATGATGTAAAGAACGTCACTGCGCATGTCCTCTATCCCCCTCCAAAAAGCCCCCAACTAAACTCGCTGCAAGGCAAGCGACAATAATATACCACTTGCCAGGTAAATACAGGGCAGCAAATACCGAGATCACTGCAGCCACAGCGAATACAATCAGGCTGATACCGTCTGCCAACAGTGGTATCAGCAATACCAGAAATGTTGCCGGCATAGCAAAATCAAGCCCCCAAGTTAAAGGATCAGAAATATAGCTGCCCAAAACTACCCCTGCCGCAGTAGCCAAAACCCAAACGAGATAAAGTATTGTACTTACGGTCAATTGATAGAGGATACTGTATCTGGCTTTGTGAATTCGACTAATGGTTAGAGCATAAGCTTCGTCGGTCAAAAAAAATGCCAGGAGTGCCTGAAGGGGAAATGGCAGTCTAATCATATAGGGTGCTAAGGATGATCCCATGATCAAGTGGCGCAAGTTTACCAGCAAGGTAGTAAGTATAATAATTCCCCAGCCCGTTATGCCTGCGCCCAGCATGGTAATGCCAATAAACTGTGATGCGCCAGCAAAAACAAAGACCGACATTGAAATAGTTTCTGCACCTGACATTTTGGCTGCGAGCCCCATTATTCCACAGGTGATACCGAAGGGCACTACTCCAAGTACCACCGGAGTACAATCGCAGAGTGCCGTCCATGCTTCTTCTGCTCGTTCATTTTTGCTTGAGAGGAGATTTGATAACTGCATAGTTATTCCACCTACCTTTAATATTTCTTAAATTTTAATGAGTGGAAGAAACATTGTAAATATCCAATATCAAAGATATAATAGAAATTGGATACTAAACGAGGAGAAATACAAAAATGGATATATCCAAATATTTGAATAAAGCGGAATTGAATGTCTCGGATAAGAGGCCTCTTTATCTGCAAATTGCTTTACTTATTGCTGACAAAATCCAAAAGCAAATTCTGCCTTCAGGAATAAAGCTTCCCCCTGAGCGGGAATTAGCTGACCTCTTCGCAGTAAGCCGCACAACTGCAATCAATGCCTATCGAAAATTGGAACAACAGGGATTGGTATGGACAAAAGTGGGCAGCGGGACTTATGTGGCCCAAACACGTGATGTTGAGTCCCAATCTGAAGTTCCCTGGCCTCAATTGTTTACCGTCTATCCACAAAATCCGTTAGCATCGATCTTAAGAGAAATAGTTTCCACTCCTGCGCCAGGTACAATATCGCTAGCTGCTGGTATGCCTGATCCGGCTCTTTATCCTCTGGATACCTTTACCGAGCTGTTTAACCAGAAAATTGGAAGGACACCCCCTGCCGATTTTGGGCATATTCCTATAGAAGGTTATACCCCATTTAGAAAGGCAATTACGGCAATGTTGAGCGAGAAAGGCATATTGGCTTCAACGGAGAACATCCTTGCTCTCTCGGGGTCCCAGCAAGGATTGTATTTGCTCAGCAAAGTCCTGTTGGAGCCCGGTGACTACGTTGTGGTGGAATCACCAACGTTTATTGGTGCTATCCAGGCTTTTCAGTCCGCGGGTGCAAGGATATTAAGCTTCCCCTGCTCAGAAAAATTATCCCTAGAATTGTTGGAGGACTTTCTAATTCGCTATCGACCGAAATTGTTTTATATCATACCTACTTATCAAAATCCGACCGGCAGAGTTTTGCCGCTAAGCGAGCGCCAAGATTTGATAAAACTTGCCAAGCGTCATCGGCTGGTTATAGTAGAAGACGATCCTTATAGTGATTTGTATTATGGTGAACAGCCCCCTCAGTCTCTAAAAGCGTTAGATTCTTACGGAGGTATTGTTTATTTAGGGACTTTCTCGAAAATTCTCTTCCCGGGTTTACGTACAGGTTATCTTGCAGGTCCGCCTGTTTTAATCAACCGACTTGCTCTGGAAAAACAGTTAATTGATCTGCATTCGAATAACATCTCTCAATGGCTTTTGGCGATGTTCCTTAATGAAGGGAATCTTGCTCCACATCTAACCACCGTGCGCAGGGAATATAAAAAGCGTCGGGATACAATGGCTAAAGCTCTCCTGCGCTTATGTGCAAACGATCTTGAATTCACCATACCTGAGGGAGGGTTTTACTTTTGGTGTAAGTTAAAACAGAAAGACTCCCCCAGAGGCTCCTACAGGAAGCTAGGAAACAGCGAGTTTCCTTTGTTCCAGGGGAAGCTTTCTATACAGTGCCCACCTTTGATCATGAGTTTCGTCTTTGTTTTGCGGCTCACAATGAAACAGTTTTGTCTGAAAGTGTGCAGCGCTTGGCTAAAACCTTGACGCAAATAACCAAAAAGAATAAAGAAAATGATGTACCCCCTAGTTCGCTTTGGCCAATTATTTAAGCGATTGATGAATTATGCTTTGGAGCTGGAGGCAAAAGGAGATGTTGTTTGTGAATACAAATAACCTAGTTAAAGATGTAATCTTTAAAATGGTCAAGTATTTTGGAAACGATGTGAGAAGGATTAATCACGCTATGAAAGTTTATAGTTTTGCTAAGACAATAGGAGAACTTGAGACAATTAGTGATGAAAAGTTTCAAGTTCTGGAAGTGGCAGCGATATTACACGATATTGGGATTAAGGAAAGCGAGCGAAAACATAACTCGTCATCGGGAACTTATCAGGAGATTGAAGGCCCTCCAATAGCACGTGAACTCCTATCAGAGTTTAAACTTGGAAGCGAATTTATTGACAGGGTTTGTTATTTGATCGGGAATCATCATACGTACAGCAACATAGACAATATGGATTTTCAAATATTAGTTGAAGCAGATTTACTGGTTAATATTTTTGAAGACAGCTTAAGTGAACAAGCTATAAATCTTCTTAAGGAGAAATATTTTAAGACAAGAAGCGGCAATTCGTTTTTGGAATGTATGTACCAGAATTAATGCTTATCAGAGTTAATACTTTATTCTAGGTAACTTAAATGTGGTTATTAGTGTTTATAAAAATTATTAGAGACGGGAACTTGCGGGCTAAGAAGAGACTGCCTTCTCTATTCTTGGATAGATAAACTATCCAAGACATGTATCTCATGATAAACTATTTATGAAAAAATTTTCAACAAAATTAAGGAGGTTGTATTATGATTGCCGAAGTAGATCAAAATGAGTGTATTGGCTGCGAATCTTGCCCTGCGTTCTGCCCTGAGGTGTTTAGGATGGGGGCCGACGGGTTAGCAGAAGCTTACACAAACCCAGTCCCGAGTGAGTGTGAGGAAGCCGCCAAGGAAGCTGCCCAGGGGTGTCCGGCACACTGCATTACTATCGAAGAATAAATTGATAAGGCCAAGAAAAAAACTCAAAACAAATTCAAGCATGAAATAAGAGATAGCTGATAAAACATCGGCTATCTCTTATTTTTAAGAAATGTTTATAAGAAATCTTGTTTAGCTCAACTGAAATATTCAGCAAACAAGGATCGAAATGAATTATTAAAGCTAATTGAAATGTGATTGCACTCACTACGAAGTTAATGGACGCTTGTTATAATATAAGTACTTGAAAATTCAAAAAGTAGTAAAGAGGTGGAAATTATGTTATCAGGTCAGGCCTTGACTACAGCTATGGGGATTTTACCGCATACAAATTTACAAGATGCGCAGAGGTTGGCACTTAGTCTAGATATTCCTTTTTGGCCCCAATTACCTCACTTCCGATTTAGAGAAGATATGTACGCTCAATTTGCGGAACTTTTTCCAGGTATAATTATTGATGAAGCAAAAAAGAATATAGTTTTCTCCCACCAACGATTTGCCCAGGAATTTGATGAATATCTTGAGAATAGTGCCATTCCAGAATATTTTGCTTTGGCCGAAGAATCTTCTGCTGCTTTTAATGGCTTTTTAGCGAAAAACCTTTCCAAATACCCAATGATTCATGGGCAAATTGTTGGCCCTATCAGCTTCGGGCTTAAAATATGTGATGAAGAACGTAAGCCGATGATTTACGATGATTTTGTGCGGGAGATTTTATACGACTTTCTTCAGCATAAGATAACATGGCAATATAACCAGTTGAAACAAGTTCATCCCAATCCCTTCGTCTGGTTGGATGAACCTGGACTTGAAATGATTTTTAACTCTTTAAGTGCTTATACGTATGAAGTAGCCTTTGTTGAATATGGGGCTTTCCTATCTAAACTCCCAGGCCCCAAAGGGGTTCATCTATGTGGTAATCCTGATTGGTCGTTTCTCTTAAATGCAAAGCTGGATATCCTGTCAGTGGATGCTTTTAGTTGGGGACACATCTTGGTGCGATACGTCGATGAAGTTAAGGAGTTTTTGAACCGAGGGGGAATTATATCCTGGGGAGTCGTTCCTACATTAACGAGTGAATTAACCTCTGAAACTGCCAATTCGCTGACGGATCGTCTGCTTAAATTGTGGGAATTTCTCAACCAACATGGGTTGGATGACGATCTGTTATATGATCATTCATGGTTAGCTCCCTCCCGTTGCTGTCTAATTAATGGAGATGGAACTGCGAGCGTAGACCATTCCTATGCCTTATTACGAGAGATTTCAGAAAATCTAAGAAAGCGTTAAATCAGGAAGGGGCTGTGCTAAAGCTTTATTTATGTTGCTTTCACATCCCCATGGTTGCTTCAATAACAACAAGCCGTCCTCACTTTACTTTGATAGTGAAAGGAGGACGTTTTTTAGTTGTTGTAACAACTTAGAATTTTGGAAACTGAGTTTTCCCACAACCTCTTTTAACATATAAAATCTGAATGTTTGTTGGATAATTTTTAGATCGATCTGGTTAATAGCAATATACAAATTTGCACACACTATGTTTTGAAGTATCAACTGAGGTGAAGTAAATGTGGAAAAAAATCATTTTAGGAGTCGGAATTACGCTAATATGTTTATATGCTCTGTTTGAAATCGGCTATTATGCGACATCTGATCCTTTCTTTTGCGCCTCATGTCATGAGGTTAAAAAATATACAACATCTTGGCAGAGCTCGGCGCATAAAAGTATTAATTGCTTAGAGTGTCATCAGCCTAGGGGGGAATTAGGAAAATTTCAAGCTAAGGCAAGAGGCTTGAATTATGTATTTCAACATTTAACGGGTGATTATACGGTACCAACCCGTGCAGTTATATCTGACCGAAATTGTATTGAATGTCATTTAGACGATAACTCTGCATTCCCGAAAACCATTAAATTAAAAAATACAATAAAAGTGAATCATTATCAGACCATTAAGAAATCCCAATCTTGTATTGACTGCCACAGGGATACTGGTCATGCAGTGGATATCTATTTAAGTCCTGACTTAAATGGTATTAAATAACTTTGTTATCGTGTAGGTTACCTATAAGTTTGGTAGCCTATTTTCTTTTCAATATTATGAGGTACCATTGGCGCTGAACCCCCTAAATGAACGGGGTATCATAACCTAAACTTAATCAACTATCTTATCCCCCGGAGAAGCTTTATAATAATAATGAAAGGGGGCAAATTTATGGATCATCGACGTTTAGTTCTAAATGAAGACAGTGAGTTTAATTTCCATTGCCATGACGGGCTGGATTGCTTTAAAAAGTGCTGCCGAGATATCAATATTTTCCTCACTCCTTATGATGTACTTCGGATGAAAAATTTCTTGAGCCTTTCTTCAGGAGAATTTCTGGAGAAGTATACTCTTAAGGTACAAGTTCCTCAAACCGGGTTGTCCGTTGTGCAAATCAAGATGTCCAAGGAGGATAATCTGAAATGTCCCTTCATCACACCGAAAGGATGCCGAGTTTACCAGGAGCGGCCCTGGTCCTGTCGGATTGCGCCGGTGGACATGCTGGGCAGGGGAAAGTATTCTTTTGTTTTTGAGAGCTCCCGCTGCCACGGGCTAAATGAAACAAAGACACAAACCGTAAAAGAATGGGTTCAAGATCAGGGGTTAGAGATCTACGAAGAAATGGAACAAGGATTTAATCAGATACCTAATCATTTAAAACTTACCGGTGACCAAGAAACGGATGAAAGGATTGCTAAGCTGTCCTTTAGTGCCTGCTATGATTTGGATAAATTCAGAAACTTTTTAAT
Organism: Desulfosporosinus paludis; assembly: GCF_045689965.1. Taxonomy (NCBI): domain Bacteria; kingdom Bacillati; phylum Bacillota; class Clostridia; order Eubacteriales; family Desulfitobacteriaceae; genus Desulfosporosinus; species Desulfosporosinus paludis. The sequence continues at coordinate 2,249,764 of NZ_CP144211.1, read as the reverse complement.
GACTAATCCTGCTTTGTTTGTTGAAATGGATTTAGATAAAGAGATCCTAGAACAAATCAGTCACGATGATGTTCAATTAATGAAATTTAGTTTCAAGTTGCTCTCTTTAGGTTCCGATCGGCTAAAAAATTTGCCAATGATAGGTTGAATCCCTTGAAGTTTATAATTCAAACAATCGTAATTTCTCCAGAAATTCCTCAACTGCTTTAGAGTTTGCCGGTTCTTTACTGTGCAGAATGCTCAAGCGGCGGGAAAGCTGGAGTTTTTCTTTTGTCTTAATAGGCACGGTTTTAATGACTTTGGCTGCTATTTCTTTGTGGACGACGAGCCGAGAAACAATAGTGATTTCCTAGGCCATTGATCACTGCTTCTTTAACTCCTTCGTTGCTGCTAAAGACAAAGGAACGGTTAACTTTCACTTGCAGCGATTTTAGGAGATCGTCGCTAAAGGAACGTGTCCCTGAACCGGATTCTCTTAAAATCCAAACTTGATCTTGAAGATCTTGTGCTGAAACTTTGCTGAGCCTACTTAAAGGATGGTCAATAGGAACGATTAAGAGCATATCGTCCTGCATGAAAGGTTCCGCTTCGATATCAGGAAGGGTCACTTGCCCTTCGACAATTCCGATGTCTAAGTAATTTTGATGAAGCATCTGAGTTATTTCTTCCGTGTTTGCGATGGTCACCGATATATCGACATTCGGATAATTCACCGAAACTTCTGCCAAAAAACGGGGCAGGACGTATTCGCCGATGGTAAAGCTTGCGCCGATTTTCAAAGCCCCTGTGACGATGTGTCGGAGATCATTAATTTCACTTTTGGCCTGATCGTAATGGGCAAGGATTTCTTTGGCATGTCGGAATAGGGCTTCTCCGGCAGGGGTGAGGCTGAGCCGTCTGGACGAACGATGCAAAAGCTTGGCTCCAAATTCATTCTCTAGGTTGCGAACGTAGAGACTGACGCTTGGCTGAGATAAAAAGAGTTCTTCAGCGGCACGAGAAAAACTGTTTTGTTCAATAACCGTAACGAAGACCTTAAGTGGTTCTGTAATCAAGCAATTTACCTCCTTAATCGTGAAAAGCGATGCCCGTAGTTCAAGGGAAGTTTTTAATGTATTAAATAAGCAAATGTTTAAGATAAGATATCTAGATTGTAAGTGTAAATCCCAACCTTTATATTTAGGTCAGAAACCTGAAAACAAAGCAGCCAGTGAGGCACTCGTTCCGGAACAATGGGTGAAGTGAAAAATTCAGGGAATTTTGTCTGGAATAGAAAGGGTTGAAGTTAGAAAATGTCTCATGCCAGAGAAGTGTTGGCCGGGATTCCGATGCCAGTTTCACAAAAATCGAATACTTTAAAATTTTATGGAGGTATTTTGTTTACTTTAGCCATTGCGGCGGCCGGGACGGTGGCCTCTAATCTGCCGGTCCTGGACCGGATAGGGGCTATGCTCACTTCGATTCTCATTGCGGTCTTGTACCGGAACTTTTTCGGTTATCCGGAAAGTATTCGTACAGGAATACAATTTTCTGCACATCGGGTCCTGCGTTTTGCCATTATCCTTTATGGCTTTAAACTTAATATTGATGTCGTTCTGAAACAAGGGGGCTGGCTTCTGGTCCATGATGTATTAAGTATTTTTATCGGAATCAGTATAACGATACTTTTCGCCAAACTTTTTAAAGGAGAGAAGATGCTTTCCCTTCTTCTGGGGATAGGTACAGGCGTGTGCGGTGCCGCTGCTATCGCTGCTGTTTCTCCGATTGTCAATGCAGATGATGAAGATACGGCGCTCGGAGCAGGTATCATCGCTTTGATAGGCACTGTTTTCGCCATCGGTTACGCCCTAATCCGGCCTGTTCTGCCAATTACCCCGGTTCAATTTGGCATTTGGAGCGGAATCAGTCTGCATGAGATAGGTCATGTTGCTGCTGCTGCGGCTACGGCAGGCCCCAACGCTCTGGAAAATGGCCTGTTGGCTAAACTGGGCCGAGTTTTTCTGCTCATTCCGCTCAGTATGATTCTTTCTTTTTGGACGCGGCGCAAGAATACTCAGGAGGTTGCGAAAAGAGCACCTTTCCCATGGATTTTAATTGGTTTTCTCGCTATGAGTATTATCGGTACGTATTGTAATATTCCCAAGAATATCGTATCCGATATTTCCAATGTTATTGGTCCTTTCTTATTGGCAGCTGGCATGGTTGGCCTGGGTCTCCATGTTCACTTATCCCATCTGCGCAGCCGAGCTTTACAGCCAGTTTTAGCGATGCTTATCGCATCTATTGTTCTTTCAGTGTTCTCTTACGTGACACTTTGGTTTTAAGTTAAAAATCATAGAATCACATCTTTCTTAGTTTTAGCTTAGCAAACTATTAAGGATACAAAAATATAGATACATTATGTAATATATTAGAAATTACTATAGTTTTTATATCTCACTCAAGAAGTTCGATTCACAGGGAAAAACTTAATTGAGGCAGGTATGTCTGAATCACTTGAAAAAGCTGAATAGCAAATTAGGGGCAGTAACAAATGTTAATAATTGTTACTGTCCCATTCTTGTAAAAATGTTGTAGGGGAAAATTATATGCAACTGAATTTGTATTTTATATAAAGGTCAAATTACAGAGGGAAACGTAAACTGTTTTAGATCATATTCTATGGTTAAGCAAGCAAGTTGCGTAAATTTTGAGCTACATATACTGGGTCGACTTTCTTGTTGGCAACACCGCTGTCCATGGCTGCTTTTGCGACAGCCGCCGCTACCTCAGGGGCAACTCTGTTGTCAAAAGCTTTGGGAATTATATACTCTGCAGAGAGTTCTGAAGCGCTGACGATCGATGCAATAGCTTCAGCCGCAGCAATTTTCATGGCTCCGTTGATTTCCTTAGCCTGGCAGTCAAACGCGCCACGGAAAATACCCGGGAAGGCAAGAATATTATTGATTTGATTTGGAAAGTCGGAACGCCCGGTTCCCACCACAGCTGCTCCCGCTTTTATTGCCTCTTCCGGCCAAATTTCCGGAACAGGGTTAGCTTGGGCAAAAACGATGGGCTTTTTAGCCATTGATTGGACCATCTCCGGAGTGACGGTATTTCCTACGGAGATCCCGATAAATACGTCGGCACCTTTCAAAGCATCGGCAAGACTACCTTTGACCATAGCACGATTTGTCTTCCGGGCAATCTCCTCTTTGTATTTATTCATCCCTTCTGTGCGTCCCTCATAAATTGTCCCTTTAGTATCACACATGATCACGTTTTGAAGACCGCAGTCCATTAATAGTTTGACGATAGCCATGCCGGCTGCCCCAGCACCGCTTGTAACAATTGAGACATCTTTCAAGTTTTTATTAACTACTTTCAAAGCGTTCAATATAGCAGCTAAGGTTACGACCGCCGTACCGTGTTGGTCATCGTGGAAGACAGGTCCGTCATAAATTTCTTTCAGTTTTTCTTCAATCTCAAAACACTCGGGTGCCTTGATATCTTCCAGGTTGATGCCGCCAAAAGTAGGTTCCAGTAACTTAGCTAATTCCACTATTTTATCAATATCTTTTGTATTCACACAGATTGGAAATGAATCAACGCCGGCAAAATGTTTGAATAGGAGGGATTTGCCTTCCATCACAGGCATAGCAGCGCGTGGGCCAATGTCACCAAGCCCAAGAACGGCTGTTCCGTTTGATATCACAGCCACAGTATTAGCTCTATTAGTGTATACATTGACCAACTCGGGCTCTTTGGCAATCTCCATACAGGGTTCTGCAACACCTGGAGAATAGGCGAGACTTAAATCATTATGATCACGGCAGGGAACTTTGACAGCGATCTCAATCTTTCCTTGATGGTTGGCATGGAGTTTTAGGGCATCATCTCTTAATGACATAATAGCACCGTCCTTTTAGTTGATTTAATAGTAAAGGCTAGAGAATTGAGGTAATAAGCATCCTTTTATTTCCTCAGTTTTGTGTCAATTTCGCTTTGAGCTTTGAGTATATCAACTGCATTAAGGTACACTGGAGTATCAACCATCTTGTTATTGAATGAAATGGCGGCTTTTCCTTTGGCAATAGCTTCTTCTTCGAAGACTTTTACGATGTCTTTGGCCCATTCTACGTCCAATGGGTTTGGGGAATACAGACGGTTCGAGGCTTCGACCAAATTGGGGTGAACAATCATACGGCCTTTGTAGCCCATCTGACGGCCTTCAGCTACGTTACGTTCGAAGCCGGTAATATCCAGGTAGGAGAGGAATGGCGCGTCAATCGCGAGTATGCGGGCGGCTTTGGCTGCTATCGCCAAATATCCCCGGGCAAACTGCTGCTCCACTGCCTCGGAGGTTAGCTTAACTTGCATATCGCGAGTGTAATCAACAGCACCAAAGATGGCAGCGACAACACGAGGGCTGGCCGCACAAGACTCAAAAGCATTGACGATGCCCAGGGCAGTTTCAACAAGCAAACAGATTTTAATGCTGCCAATTTCCAGGCCGCGATTGCGTTCAAGTTCTTCTAATCTCCAGTCAAGGCGTTGCACGTCGGCAGCACACCCGACTTTGGTAAGGTTAATCCCTTTAAGTCCTTCATAAACAACAGCTTCCAGATCGTCATTCGTCATATTAGTTTCCCAGCTATTGACCCGTACCCAAGCCTCTGAACCGGTTGAACCACAAAAATTAATATTTTCACAAACCATTTGTCGAGCTTTTTCTTTTTCTGCAGGCGGAACTAAATCTTCAAGATCCAAAACAATAACATCAGCATGAAATGTCATGGCTTCTTCCAGGGCTTTCCTATCGTTACCCGGAACAAAAAGCATTGATCTCATAATAGTCATGGTCATTTCCCCTTTATTTTTAAAAATATCACAAGCGCTTGTTTCACCTTCATTGTAGATATCCCTTAAGGATAAGTAAAATACCGGTTAAGAATACAGTGTATTTAGGCACTAAATAAATGATCGGCATAGCATCGCTATAAGATAGCCTCAGTTCGTTTCAAGAAAAATTTTATGTTGTTTATTCTTTAGGTAAATACAGCATATTCAAAACCGATATTTTACTATTCTTTGGAAGATCTTTATTATCAAGATAGAACAATCAAGGAGATTAGGTAACCTTATCACCCCAACGCCGACGATGTTTGGATAGTGGTTGAGGGAAAAGGGCGAATATCTTGTGGGTGAAGAACAATCATTCCCTATGGAAGCCCGCGTGGTTATACCTAGCCTCAAGGGTGAATTGTACGGATCCGGAATACCGGAGATCAACATCTGGTCGTTATTGCAGTGTCATCTCTCGTACCTGTTGACACAGTATTCGACGATTAAAGATAACGTCGTGCTGCAGCGGATCTTATGAGAGATGCCAGTGTTCGAGTAAATTGGCAGAGGAGAAAGGATGAGAAAAATGTCTTTCGGAAGAGTCTTAACAGCCATGGCAACTCCCATGAATGAAGCGTTAGATATAGATTATCAAGAAGCCGGACGTTTGGCTCAATATTTGATTGCCCTTGGATCTGATGGGGGGCGTTTTTCATGAATGAACCCATGCGAAAGTATATGAAAGTAGGATTGGTCCATTTTATGGCATATCCCAGCACAGAGCATGGACAGGGACCGATCTTGGAGACATTAAAGAAAATTGCCTCGGATGACTACTTTGAAGTTGTCGAAATGACCTGGATAAAAGACCCGGAAATTAGAAACAAGGCTAAAAATATCATTAAAACATCGCACTTGGAATTTGCCTATGCCGGTATGCCTAGACTCTTGACCACCAAGCAGAATATTAACAGCCTCAATGAACAAGAGCGCCTTCAGGCGCTGGCTAACTTGAAAGAAGGAATCGACGAGGCTTATGAGATGGGAGCTCTGGATTTTGCCTTTCTAAGCGGCAAATATCCTGAGGATAAAAAAGAAGAAGCGTACCAGGCGCTGGTCAAATCAACGAAAGAGTTGTGTGCCTACGCGAAGTCAAGAGGAACTATGAAAGTGGCCCTGGAAGTTTTTGACTATGACATCGACAAATGTTCAATCATCGGGCCGGTCAATTTAGTGAAGAGATATGCTGAAGAGATTTGTAAGGACTTTGATAATTTCGGCATAATGGCAGACTTAAGCCATCTGCCGCAGCTGCGTGAAACGGCGGAAGAATCCCTTATTCCCATCAGAGATCACATCATCCATGCCCACGTAGGCAATGCCGTTGTCAAGGATAAGTCTTCCCCCGCCTACGGAGATGCTCATCCAAGATTTGGTTTCCCAGGAAGCGAGAATGACGTTGATGAAGTTATTGCCTATCTTCGAGTACTCTTGTCCATAGGTTATCTAAACAAGGAAAATCGACCTGTCGTCAGCCTTGAGGTTAAACCTGCCGGTGATGATGCCCCAGACTTGATTATAGCGAATGCCAAAAGAGTACTGAATCTGGCATGGGATAAGGTATGAAACCAAGAAGTACCAAGAAATACCAAGGGTCTAATTTGCCATGATGCCTGAGGTTTAAGTCCGAAAATCCGGATAGCTTTTGCTGTCAGGGAATTACTAGAAACAAAATAAAAACTGCTTTCAAGTTTTAGCTTGGAAGTAGTTTTTTTATTAAGCAAATTATCAGGGCCACTTTGTGGAGTTTCGATAGTTTCAAAGTTATGAAAACAAATAATTAAAATTAATACGGCGATACGGCATTAGTTTTTGTAGTTTAGTCTTGGACTGCCAATTAGGTTTCATCTATATCACTCTACCCATCTAAGGTAAGGTTAATGTGATATAATTTTAAATAAAGAGAGTCCTTCGAATTGAAAGGTGGCGAACTAAGTGGAAATAAGACATTTAGAATATTTTATGGAAGTTTCACGCCACAAAAGTTTTAGTAAAGCCGCTGAGGTTACCCATACCTCTCAACCTTCTATTAGTAAGGCAATTAAGGATTTAGAGATCGAATTGGGAAAAACCCTGTTTTATCGAAGTACCAAATATGTTGAATTAACAGACGCAGGAGAAATCATACTTGAGCAAGCTCAACAAATAGTAGCATCTTTTAGAAATATCAACGCTAAATTAGAAGGGCTTACGAAACTACAAACGGGGAAAATTCATATTGGATTACCACCAATAACTGCAGTTACTACTTTCTCACACTTGCTCAGCGCCTTTAAGAATGAGTATCCTAAAATCCAAATTCAACTATTTGAGTTTGGCCCTAAAAAGATAGAAGCATCTCTTCAAGAAGGATTACTGGATATCGGTATATTCACTCCTGAGGACAGCAATCTTTTCGAATGGATTTGGTTCGAACAAGATCCGCTCAGTGTAATTATGCACCCGGAGCATCGATTAGCTCAATGCAGCAGCATTAAGTATGAAGATTTTTATGGCGAACAACTAATTTTATTTAATAGCGATTATAAACTTCATGATATTATTATAGAGGGTTGCAAAAGAGCTGGAGTAAATCCGGAAATTGCTTTCGAGACTTCGCAACGAGAGTTGATGACTCAAATGGTGGCAGCTAAGCTCGGTTTAGCCCTATTGCCGAGCAAAATTTGTAAGGAGCTTAATCCTCAAACTATTGTTTCCCGTCCATTTTCCGATTCTCAATTATGTTTGCAGTTAGCATTAGCATGGAAAAGAGGTCGTTATCTTCCCCACGCAGCCCAAGAATTCTTGGACTTCTTAAAAAATAACTATTTTACAATTTAATTTTTAAAAAACTGTTGACAATAACAGCTAAAGGATGTATTCTAACAGAGCGCCAAAACGACGCACTAAGGTTTAAATAGTTAGGGGTTAAAACTTCTGGACTTTTAAATCAAAGCAATTCAAATTAGTTATTGACAACGCAAGTTGAAAATGCTAAGATGAAATTCCGGCCGAAAAGCCGTGGTCTTTGGTCATCTCACGCCATCCGTGGCTCCGGTGACACCCAGACCATCCATGGTCTTTGAAAACTAAACAACAAGGACAGCCAATGAGAGGAACTCGCAAGAGTTTCACAAAGAATCAAGAGCAAGATATCAACTTCAAACAAAGAAGTAGAGATAACTTTTTTGGAGAGTTTGATCCTGGCTCAGGACGAACGCTGGCGGCGTGCCTAACACATGCAAGTCGAACGGAGAATTCAATAAGCTTGCTTAGAGAATTTTTAGTGGCGGACGGGTGAGTAACGCGTGGGTAACCTACCCAACAAACCGGGACAACCCTTGGAAACGAGGGCTAATACCGGATACGCTTAAGCTTTGGCATCAAAGCGTAAGGAAAGATGGCCTCTGAAGATGCTATCGATGATGGATGGACCCGCGTCTGATTAGCTAGTTGGTGGGGTAAAGGCCTACCAAGGCGACGATCAGTAGCCGGCCTGAGAGGGTGAACGGCCACACTGGGACTGAGACACGGCCCAGACTCCTACGGGAGGCAGCAGTGGGGAATCTTCCGCAATGGACGAAAGTCTGACGGAGCAACGCCGCGTGTATGATGAAGGTCTTCGGATTGTAAAGTACTGTCTTTAGGGAAGAACGGTCTTCTTGAAAATATTGAGGGGACATGACGGTACCTAAGGAGGAAGCCCCGGCTAACTACGTGCCAGCAGCCGCGGTAATACGTAGGGGGCGAGCGTTGTCCGGAATTATTGGGCGTAAAGGGCGCGTAGGCGGGTATTTAAGTCCGGTGTGAAAGATCAGGGCTCAACCCTGAGAGTGCATCGGAAACTGGGTATCTTGAGGACAGGAGAGGAAAGTGGAATTCCACGTGTAGCGGTGAAATGCGTAGATATGTGGAGGAACACCAGTGGCGAAGGCGACTTTCTGGACTGTAACTGACGCTGAGGCGCGAAAGCGTGGGGAGCAAACAGGATTAGATACCCTGGTAGTCCACGCCGTAAACGATGAGTGCTAGGTGTAGAGGGTATCGACCCCTTCTGTGCCGGAGTTAACACAATAAGCACTCCGCCTGGGGAGTACGGCCGCAAGGTTGAAACTCAAAGGAATTGACGGGGGCCCGCACAAGCGGTGGAGCATGTGGTTTAATTCGACGCAACGCGAAGAACCTTACCAGGGCTTGACATCCTCTGAATCTCTTGGAAACAAGGGAGTGCCCTTCGGGGAGCAGAGAGACAGGTGGTGCATGGTTGTCGTCAGCTCGTGTCGTGAGATGTTGGGTTAAGTCCCGCAACGAGCGCAACCCCTGTATTTAGTTGCTAACAAGTAAGGTTGAGCACTCTAGATAGACTGCCGGTGATAAACCGGAGGAAGGTGGGGATGACGTCAAATCATCATGCCCCTTATGTCCTGGGCTACACACGTGCTACAATGGCCAGTACAGACGGAAGCGAAGCTGTGAAGTGGAGCCAATCCGAGAAAGCTGGTCTCAGTTCGGATTGCAGGCTGCAACTCGCCTGCATGAAGTCGGAATCGCTAGTAATCGCAGGTCAGCATACTGCGGTGAATACGTTCCCGGGCCTTGTACACACCGCCCGTCACACCACGAAAGTCTGCAACACCCGAAGCCGGTGAGGTAACCCGCAAGGGAGCTAGCCGTCGAAGGTGGGGCCGATGATTGGGGTGAAGTCGTAACAAGGTAGCCGTATCGGAAGGTGCGGCTGGATCACCTCCTTTCTAAGGAGCACGGTTTAGAGCTTAGGCTTTAAACGAACATCCTAGTGGTCGATGCTCGTAGCAAGCAAGGTTGAAAGATCAAGGTTGATACGAGATCAAAACGAGTCGCAAGACTCAGGAGTCTTAGAGACTCCCGCCGAGGGATCGGCAACTCATTGGAGAGAGCTGTTGTTTAGTTTTGAGAGACCAGGAAGAATCGAAGACTTTTGATTCCTCATGGAACCTCACTCACTAAGGATTGAGGAACAGGCAGAGATGCTTGACTGAAATCCTTCTATTTTTGATCGGATTTTGATTGGAAGGTTCGAGAGAACCCAGCGATCAAGCCACTGTTCTTTGAAAACTGCATAGAGAAGAAAATCTAGTAAGTCAAAAGAAACATCACCTCAAGCCAGGTTTTTTTGAGAAAGAGAACAGGGACTTGAGAAACCCTAGAGATAGCGAAGACATAGGTCAAGCTATTAAGGGCGTACGGTGGATGCCTAGGCGCTAAGAGTCGAAGAAGGGCGCGGTTAACAGCGAAATGCCACGGGGAGTCGTAAGCAGGCTTTGATCCGTGGATCCCCGAATGGGGCAACCCAACTGGAGTTATGTCCGGTTATCTTTAACTGAATCCATAGGTTAAAGAAGACAACCCGGGGAACTGAAACATCTAAGTACCCGGAGGAAGAGAAAGAATCATCGATTCCCTGAGTAGCGGCGAGCGAAACGGGAAGAGCCCAAACCAAGCTCTTCGGAGCTTGGGGTTGTAGGACCCTCTATTAAGAATGGATCTCTAGCTGAACAGGACTGGAAAGTCCGGGCAGAGAAGGTAAAACCCCTGTAGACGAAAGGGAGACATTCTGTGAGGGGATCCTGAGTACCGCGGGACACGAGAAACCCCGTGGGAAGCAGGGAGGACCACCTCCCAAGGCTAAATACTACTTAGCGACCGATAGTGAACCAGTACCGTGAGGGAAAGGTGAAAAGCACCTCGGAAGAGGAGTGAAAAAGAACCTGAAACCGTACGCTTACAAGCAGTCACAGCACTTCGGTGTAGTGGCGTGCCTTTTGTAGAATGAACCGGCGAGTTATGGTATGCAGCGAGGTTAAAGCGAAGAGCTGGAGCCGAAGCGAAAGCGAGTCTGAAGAGGGCGAAAGTTGCATGCTGTAGACCCGAAACCGTGTGATCTACCCATGGCCAGGGTGAAGGTGGGGTAAAACCCACTGGAGGCCCGAACTCACTGTCGTTGAAAAGGCAGGGGATGAGCTGTGGGTAGGGGTGAAATGCCAATCGAACACGGAGATAGCTGGTTCTCCCCGAAATAGCTTTAGGGCTAGCCTCAATTGATGAACCATGGCGGTAGAGCACTGAATAGGCTAGGGGCCTTACCAGGTTACCGAACCTTATCAAACTCCGAATGCCATGATGTTTAGATTGGGAGTCAGACTGTGGGGGATAAGCTTCATAGTCGAAAGGGAAACAGCCCAGACCATCAGCTAAGGTCCCAAAGTATACACTAAGTGGGAAAGGATGTGGAATTGCACAGACAACCAGGATGTTGGCTTAGAAGCAGCCACCATTTAAAGAGTGCGTAATAGCTCACTGGTCGAGTGGTTCTGCGCCGAAAATGTAACGGGGCTCAAGTGTATCACCGAAGCTATGGCTTTACAGGAAACTGTAAGGGGTAGGGGAGCGTTCTGTCAGCAGAGAAGTCATTCTGTAAGGAATGGTGGAGTGGATAGAAGTGAGAATGCCGGTATGAGTATGCGAAAAGACAAGTGAGAATCTTGTCCGCCGAAAATCTAAGGGTTCCTGGGGAAGGCTCGTCCGCCCAGGGTAAGTCGGGACCTAAGCCGAGGCCGAAAGGCGTAGGTGATGGAGAACTGGTTGAAATTCCAGTACCACCGAGAAGCGATTGAGCAATGGGGAGACACAGAAGGATAGGTTAAGCGTGCCGTTGGTTGAGCACGCCCAAGCGAGTAGGAGGTAGGGTAGGCAAATCCGCCCTGCTAAACTCTGAGACGTGATGGGGAGCGAAAATTAGTAGCGAAGTAACCGACTCCATGCTGTCAAGAAAAGCCTCTAGTGAGCAACTTGGTGCCCGTACCGCAAACCGACACAGGTAGATGGGGTGAGAATCCTAAGGCGCGCGAGAAACCCCTCGTTAAGGAACTCGGCAAAATGGCCCCGTAACTTCGGGAGAAGGGGCGCTCTTGGGAACAAGAGCCGCAGAGAAAAGGTCCAGGCGACTGTTTAACAAAAACACAGGTCCCTGCCAATCCGCAAGGAGAAGTATAGGGGCTGACACCTGCCCGGTGCTGGAAGGTTAAGAGGAGAGGTTAGCCGCAAGGCGAAGCTTTGAATTGAAGCCCCAGTAAACGGCGGCCGTAACTATAACGGTCCTAAGGTAGCGAAATTCCTTGTCAGGTAAGTTCTGACCCGCACGAAAGGTGTAACGATCTGGACACTGTCTCAACGAGGGACTCGGCGAAATTGTAATACCCGTGAAGATGCGGGTTACCTGCGACAGGACAGAAAGACCCCATGGAGCTTTACTGCAGCTTGACATTGGATTTTGGTATAAAATGTACAGGATAGGTGGGAGACAGAGAAGCTAGGGCGCCAGCCTTGGTGGAGTCGACGGTGGGATACCACTCTTTTTGTACTGAAGTTCTAACCTAGGCCCCTGAATCGGGGTTGGGGACAGTATCAGGTGGGCAGTTTGACTGGGGCGGTCGCCTCCTAAAGAGTAACGGAGGCGCCCAAAGGTTCCCTCAGCGCGGTTGGAAATCGCGCGCAGAGTGTAAAGGCAAAAGGGAGCTTGACTGCGAGACCAACAAGTCGAGCAGGGACGAAAGTCGGGCTTAGTGATCCGGTGGTACCGAGTGGAAGGGCCATCGCTCAACGGATAAAAGCTACCCTGGGGATAACAGGCTTATCTCCCCCAAGAGTCCATATCGACGGGGAGGTTTGGCACCTCGATGTCGGCTCATCGCATCCTGGGGCTGTAGTAGGTCCCAAGGGTTGGGCTGTTCGCCCATTAAAGCGGTACGTGAGCTGGGTTCAGAACGTCGTGAGACAGTTCGGTCCCTATCCGTCGCAGGCGCAGGAAATTTGAGAGGATCTGTCCCTAGTACGAGAGGACCGGGATGGACGAATCACTGGTGTACCAGTTGTCTCGCCAGAGGCATCGCTGGGTAGCTATATTCGGAGCGGATAAGCGCTGAAAGCATCTAAGCGCGAAACCGACCTCAAGATGAGATTTCCCACGAGTGAAAACTCGGTAAGACCCCTGAAAGACGATCAGGTTGATAGGCCAGATGTGGAAGCGCCGTGAGGTGTGGAGCTGACTGGTACTAATCGGTCGAGGGCTTGACCTAACGAATCAGCATCATGAACATGACTAGGGTAAAAGTGGCTCAAGGGACTAATGACGAAGCTAGAAAGAAACTCTGTGCAGTTTTGAGAGAACAGCGTTCGCAAGGACGAGACGATCTCAAAGATCTGGTGATCATGCCGGAGGGGTTCCACCCGTTCCCATCTCGAACACGGAAGTTAAGACCTCCAGGGCCAAGGATACTTGGGGCGCAAGCCCCTGGCAAAGTAGGTCATCGCCAGGTAACAGACAAGAGGCTATCTCTAAGGAGATAGTCTCTTTGCGTTTTATGGTAAAATGAAAATAATTAGAGAACGTTTTTCGTGTTTTAGAGGAAATTGGAGATAAATAAATAATCAATCAGCTTCGAGATTAACTAGGATTAGAATTCTTTGTAGTAAAAATAGATGAGGAGGTCCTACATATGAAGGTTACCCTGGATTGCATCCCGTGTTATATAAAGCAAACGATTAATACTTTAGCCCAAACTGAAGTCAGTGAGGAAAAAGCGAGAGAGATTATCCATGAGACTTTACCCCTCTTTCCTCGATTAGATCCGCAAGGAACTCCTGCAGAGAACTCAACTATTATTCTTAGAAAGGTTAATGAGTTGTTGGGAATCGAGGACCCATTTGATAGTGCGAAGAAGGAGTCCAATGAATTGGCTCTTGAGCTCCTTCCCCAGTTAAAAGAGAAAATTCGCCAAAGTACAGATCCACTCTTTATGTCACTGAAAATCGCAGTTGCCGGGAATATTATCGATATGGGCATTCTTAAAGATTTTGATGTAGAGGGGAGTATTCAGGAGGCCATGGCGAAGGATTTTGCCCGGGATGATTACCTGCCTTTTAAGCAAAGCCTAAAGGTAGCCCGTGAGATATTAATTCTCGGAGATAACAGCGGTGAAATTGCTTTCGATAGGCTATTAGCTGAGCAGCTGTCCCAATTAGGGATAGAGGTGACATATGCAGTTAAGGACCAGCCGATTTTGAATGATGCTACGATGGAAGATGCTGTTCATGTAGGCATGGCAGAACAAATCCGGGTAATTTCTAATGGCAGCGGTTTTTTAGGTACAATTCTCCAAGATTGTTCGGCAGAATTCAAACAGGCTTACAAAACAGCTGACTTAATAATCAGTAAAGGGCAAGCTAATTATGAATCTTTAGAAGCACAGGGCAAGGAGGATAGAAGGCTATATTTCCTACTTCGAGCCAAATGCGAGATTGTTGCAAGAAATTTAGGGGTTCAACTTGGTGAAATGGTGTTTTGCTGCAGTTGAAGGGATTCTTCAATAAGGCATTTTGCCTTTAACACAAATTGCGGGTTCTTCGGAACCCGCAATTTGTAGTTTAACTATAAAGAAGACGGGTTATTCTTTGTTCGAAATCATCAAGCCCAAATGGTTTAATAAGGTAATCATCTATTCCTAGCTTATAACATCTGAGCACATTTTCTTTGCTATTTCGGGTAGACATAATAATGATTCTGGTATCTTTTGTTTTTGGATTAGAATTAATTTGCTGGCAAACTTCAAATCCATCCATTTTAGGCAACATAAGATCTGCAATTATCAAATTAGGTCGTTCAATTTGCCCTTTTCTGACTCCATCTTCTCCGTCCTTCGCAATTAAAATTTCTAAATTTATGGTTATTAGCTTGCTCTTAACGTAATTTACAATAAAATCTGTATCCTCAATTAATAGGATTTTCTTTTTTGCCCTGTGTGAATCCGTATAAGCCCCTATACCCTGTCCGTTCTTCTAGCCGTTGCCAAAGTTTGTCGTGCCTGTTCCAATAACCGTAACAACGTTAGATTTTCTTTGTATTCGAACATAACAATTCCTATGGTAAAGTCAGGGATCAACGGAATTTCTGAATCCCGATGGTGTATTTTCAAGATCCCTACATCATTTTTAATAGTTTGCAATTTCTCTAGACATTCTTCCGAAGTTTGACCTGGAAGCAACATCGCAAACTCTAATCCGCTCAAACGGTATATGTCGACGCTTTCCTGCAAGCCTTCTTTTAATTTCTGTATCAATAGTTTAAGTGCTATGTTCCCACAAGAATAGTCAAGAGAGTCGTTAAGTTCCTTAATCCAACTGACATCAATAAGCACCAGTGATGCATAAGTTTCACCTGCCGCGGTCTCAGTTGCCAATTGGTTTTCTAGGTACCCTTAGGATTTAGTTTGCTCGAGCTCAGTTTTGCCTCGCTGTCGGGGACTGTCCCCTACACGATTCGACACTGACTTTTATTTCTAGCATAACAATGGGCCAAAGAGAGGTCATATAAGAGATATATCCATTACATCCTGACTAGTCGCCACATATTTCTCCCATCGACTTCAAAGTATATCCGAGCCGCCGCCGGGGTGGCTTGTGCCAAGAACGTGCTCGAAGAGCACGATAGAATTGTGTCACAGTGTAAAGGGAGTCTAGAGACTATGAAATTTAGTATTATGCTATTCATGGAAATGCCCGTGGTTATTTGTGTAAGATGGGGGCTTAAATGAGCCATTAAAGATTCATCATGAACATAGACGGGCATTTTTGCACGGACTAATTGTTAATACTTGGAGGAGAATAATGGTAAATGTTGAATATCTCTATGTAGTTCTTTAATCCCAAAAGGAGGACAGATTATGTTCAGGCGTCTCGTTCCAAGTATGCTTGTATTTCTTATAATAACACTGGTACTTATTACCGGAGGGTGCAAGGCTATTTCTAAAGAACCCCGAGCGGAAACTGCTAAAACTATGGTAAAATCAGATACCAACAGTCCTAATATTATATCTGAAGCAATCAAACTTGCGTTAGAGAAATCCCCGAAAACCATTTCTGGTAATCAGTTACGAAGGTTTCCCTATCCATTTGATGCTATGTTAGCCATTTCGTCGGATATAGACCTTTCGACTGTAGAGAAGTTTGAAACGTATCATCGATTTTTAAATACCAAAGAACAAACCCCCTACGGTCAAGGATTAGGCTTAGATATAGCTGATTCGGCTTGGATGTATGTCGGAAGCGATTATTCATCTAAAATAGATAAAAAAGGTCATTCCATTGCGTACGAAATGTCATATTTCCAGGGGGTGGACACTAATCGCCTTAAGGACGCCGACAAAATAGTCCATTACTTTAAAGTAGGTTGGATTGATTCCCTCCATACATTTGGGGATTTTTCTCGTAATGATAAGAAAATACTATTTACACGTAATTTAGCAGTTGCCGCTTGGAAGGCAATGAATGAAAGCGGGTTTAAGCCCAAAGTATGGATTAACCATGGCAGTCCAACGAATGCTCAAAACTTCGGGGCCTATAACCCAAAGGTCCATTTTTTTGATTATCAAGGCGGTGATAATCAAAAGTCGTCCTATTACCATACAGATTTAACCATTGGAAACGGAATCCGATATGTATGGAATTCCGTTGGAATGAGTCAATTTACTTATGATAATCCGCTATTCCCCCTCAGACTTAGGGATGGCAGAATAGTATGGGGGTTTTACAGGTATACAAATGACATTATAAAGTATAAAATTGATTGGACATGGGAAGCTAATGAACTACCTCGTCAAATTACTCAAAAGCGTTTGGATCAGTTGGTTAAAGAGGGAAACTACTCGATTGTTACGCAACATCTCGGCAAAGGAATTGACGATTTTCCTTTTAATTCTGCAGATATTCAAACACTTCAGATGCTTAAAACCTATCAGGATGAAGGAAAGATATTAGTTTCACGCACTGTAAGGTTGTTGGACTATGCCAGAAGCCAGAAATATGTTAATTATTCTTCAGTGCAAATTGACGGTAAGACATATATTAATGTAAATTCCATTGATGATCCTGTTTTTGGGAAGGAGATTCCCACGCTTGATGAAATTCGAGGGCTTACTTTTTACGTTGATAATCCGGAAAGTACTTATGTATTGTTAAATTTCAACATTATTCCAGAGGATGAAATTCAGCGAAATGGCCCAGACAGAGGTGGCAAAAAAAGCATAGGGGTTAAGTGGTTTAAACCGGATTATACTGATTACACAAAAACGCAATAGCGGTGATAAAATTCTAAACAAAGATGTTCGGTGAGGTAGTACTCATGTAGCTCCTGCATCCTGAATAGTCACTTTTCCATTTGGCCGGAAGCAGCCTGTCGAAAGCGGGCAATAGGTTCTTCCATAGGTTCACCGGACAGTTTAAAAGTTCCCCAGTGCATGGGAATAATTCATTTTGCAGCCATATCTTCAGCCATTTTCCATGCTTGTTCCAGTGTGGCATGCATCGCCATAAATGGCAATAGAAGAAGCCGCTTGTTTAAGGACTTCTTGGCAATTCTACAAACAGAACTAAAATCTAAGGTTTAAACGGACCGCTGTCTATTAATTTGGAATGTCGCGAATCCAAAAGAAACATCGATATTGTATTGTAATATATTGCAAAAGATGGCCGAACAGTCCATCCGCTACCACTCAACAGGCAACGATAACCTAACTGTTAATGCAGCAAACCACTTTGAAGCAGGTTAAACTTCCGTTATGAAGCGGATTCTTTGGTCGTGGTATTGAATTGACGCATTATGGCGGTGTAAACTAGACTAAATAATTACGTTCTTTGTTATCCTGAAGAGGCGCTCGATGAGGTGAGATGAGTGGATGAACGTGTGGAAGAAATAAAACCAATTAGTCGTATTCGTCCAGTACGAAAGCTTGCACTTCGTAACCCAAGAATGGGCCGACGTGAATTTATGTATCAGTCCAACCGATATCATAAAGCTAAAAAGAGGAAGGTTTCGTCAAAAAAAGTTAACATTAAAACATCGCATCATTACAATGACCCAAAAATCAACTCTAATGATATTTTTGAAGAAATTACGGATATAAAAAAACGGTTAGCATTTGACCGAGCTATGATAATCGGTGATTAATGTAAACTTCAGCTTTTATCGGATAACATGAACGGCTGTATTTAGGATGGGCAAACCTATGTGAAGAAGTACAGCGACAATCGCAACAACGAATGCTATTTTAAATATTTGTTTAAAGATAAAGACTACGACCAAGATAGTTAAAACCAAAACTAAAATTCCTTTAATCCCCATAATCCCCATGAACAAAGTAAGATGATGCATTTGCCTCTCTCCTTACGGGTTTCCTTTCTGAAATAATAACCTAACATAAATCCTTTTCAATCTTTATCATAATTTCGACTTTTGACATCTAGAGTCCAGTTAGGCCAAGCCGTTACGTGGGACCGGTTTTACCTGTGTGAGCTAAACTGAAGACAAGTAATTAACAGAGTAATTAAACAGCCTTAGTCCTTTGAACCAAGGCTGTTTTTCTATTTAATTGAAAAGTATGGTTCGCAATTTTTAGTTGGAAAGTGTTGATTTTACCAAATTGGTAGAAATTTATCCACTCATCCCGACTTCGGTCTAGTTGTTAAGTGGAAGTTGTATGGCGCTACTGGTCGTTGTTGCAGGAGGGGTAGTATTTGTATCCCCAATCCCCAATTGTTCATTAACACGATCGACTACCCAATCCGGCAATCCAACAGATCCTCCAAGAACATTGACTTGTGGTGTAACACCAGTCGTTCGGAGAGTAATAAGATAATCGCGTATAGCAGGTGGTAAATGCCCCGCTTTAGGATCAACTAATAAGATCGGTGAATTATTTTGGGCAGCTAACGTACTACCGGAAAGAGCATCGGCAAAATCGAATCCATTAGCCAAGTAAATCTGAGTTGGATTTGGGTAAAATTTATATAAAATCTCTGATAAGGTATCAAATCGATCCTGCCCACCAAACCTCTGAATTTGGGCGTTCGGTGCAGCACTTTGAAGTTCCGATTGAATCGAATCGTGTAAAACGAACTTTCCGCCGACAATGTAAATGTTAGACGGTTGATCCGTGGTAACGAAATCCTTCACAGTTTGAGGCAGTTGGTTTGGTCCACTTAAAAGAATAGGCCATCTCTCCTTATTTGTGTAATTAATAGATTATCCCTGGGTATTCAGAAAGAAGTAAGCTTATACTTTTAATTAAAATAAAATTAACAAATAAAGCTGAGAATTTCCTGAGAAAGAACATAGAACTATTGGCGGAAAGTTACTAAGACAAGTAAATAGTTTCGACTGGAAGTTCCTGACCTAACATTTATAGATTATAAGGGTACTCTGTAAAATAAAAATGCATTAAATATGAACGGAATGTAAATATTTCTATGACTCTAATAAATTGTGAATTATAGCCCCTTGATCCAAGTATTTATTATGAGGCTTATCTTGGAAATTCTCTCGGAAGGACTCTCCCTTCTTATACGCCCCTCCATTGTGAGGGGATTTTTTTGCAAAGAAATAAGCCCTCAGCGATTGCCAAGAGCTTTATATATCAATTATGGTTTAGAAAGGTTATCTAAAGTCAAAAATGTGAATAAGGTAATATTAATGCATAAAAGGGGGGGGAGAACCTGTGGATGCACCAGTAAGAATAATTCTGCTTCGTGATGCGGATAAATGTGAAATTAACACTGAGCTAATGGATGCAAGAAATAAGCTTACAATAGACGAACTAGAGAACGAGTATTATCATTGGTTGGATCAGTTGGTATAAATAGTGTGAAACGGAAGTGCTGAAAACTCAGCTGTATCTGTCACAAGCTCAGGACAAGTTTCACTCTTAGGGCCATCGGGATACATAACAAAAGTTGGTTTTCGTGGTAGTGTATGGGGGAATATGTTTTCCAGGCCGTTTTTCATGAACGGTCTGGCGTTTTGTTTTTCTTGGGTTATTTAAGTCCAAACCGTACGATTTGATGTGCTAGATAAACTAAGTTAATGTTATAAACGGCTATAATAAACTAATTATAACAAGAGTTTTTATTCATACCTCTTAAAAACAATTATCGCATAGATTCCCTCCTCACTAGAAAGAATTTTAACTGAGCTTAAATATTGTCCAACGTTTATCACTGACCGACATTTTCAAATTGTCGGTTGGAATCGTTTAGCAGCCCTTGTTTTTAGATTTTGAACAAATTCCGACCGAGCAACGCAACATGATTCGCTTAGTATTTTCAAGAAGAGAATTAAGATCGCTGGCTGTTAATTGGCGACATTTTGTCAAAGGATTTCTTGCCATTTTTCGAGCTTACTATGGTCAATATGTGAATGATGAATGGTACAATCACTTTCTTCAAGAAATGTCAGATCTTTATCCAGAGTTTCAGTCTTTATGGCAAGAAAGTCATGTGAGTATGGCTCCGGAAGTAATAATTGAATTTAAACATGCAAAAGCGAGAAGAATGCTCTTCAACATGACTTCTCTGCAAGTACAAGGTAATATGGATTTACGATTCAATGTATATACCCCAGTGGAGGATTCATCTACTGAGGTGAAACTCAGAAAGTTAATGGATAAATACAATTAAATAGTCCATATAACCTAAAACCCACCAAAAATTTTTCTATAATCCTTTGCCACTTTGGGAGGGATATGTTGGGTGTTGGTGGTGTTTTAGGTACTTTTTTTACCTGGCGGGAAATGCTACATTTAGTCGTGAGAGTTTATTCAGACTGTTAATCGAGGGCTCTCCGGTGGCTGCACCGATTGCCTTTGCAGGGATTTCCAGTTACGCCTTGGTAAGTGAACGTCGAGGAACAGCGAGACGATCAAAATTACTGATATTGGTTACTTTTGGATTCTTAGGTGCGGTTGTTGCCGCATTTTTGGGTGGATTAAGCCTGCTGCCAGAAACAGTTGTCCTGCTTAAAGATAGCAACAAGAGAGAAGAAACAATTCTCACGAGCTAGTCCGGATCCATCCGGGGAAAATGCTGTGTGAAACTATTCATGGTGTGACTTTTCTCACATCAAAGGTAGTTCAACAATCACGGAACAATATTTAAATTTAGCCTAAACTTAGCTTAGTCAATTTGAGTTTGCAAAAATTTAAATATTAGGAGGAACAACAATGAGTATGTTTTGTTATCAGTGTCAGGAAACAGCTAAAGGAACCGGTTGTACGTTGAAAGGGGTTTGTGGCAAAACGGAGAATGTTGCCAATTTGCAAGATCTTCTTATCTACACTTTAAAAGGAATCGCCATCTATGCAGTTCAAGCGCGTGAGCGTTATCTTGTACGTAAAGATGTTGATCAATTTATTATGGAAAGCCTTTTTAGCACGATTACCAATGCCAACTTCGATAAACAGCGTTTCGTAAAACGGATCCAAGCTGCCCTCGAACTTCGTGAAGATCTAAAACAAGCTGTCATTCGCGTAGGAGGCACGATACCTGAGAACTTACACGATGCAGCGACTTGGACGGGTTCCCCAGAGGAGTTCGAAGCGAAAGCCGCTCTTGTAGGAGTCTTAGCGACAGAAAATGAAGATGTACGCTCTCTCAGAGAGTTGCTCATATATGGTTTAAAAGGGATGGCTGCGTATGCCGAACATGCATATACCCTTCAATACAAAGAAACCGAGATCTTCGCATTTATAGAAAAAGCTTTAGTCGCCACACTCGATGACACGCTTGAAACTGGGGATCTTGTAGCACTTGTCTTGGAAGCAGGAAAACATGGTGTTGATGTCATGGCCCTATTAGATAAAGCCAACACAACTACCTACGGCAACCCGGAACTGACAAAAGTCAATATCGGGGTTCGAACAACCCAGCCATTCTCATTAGTGGCCATGATCTCAAAGATCTCGAAGAGTTACTCATCCAAACGGAAGGAACTGGTGTGGATATTTACACACATGGCGAAATGCTACCAGCTCACTACTACCCGGCCTTTAAGAAATATGATCATTTTGTCGGCAACTACGGCAACGCTTGGTATAAACAAGATAAAGAGTTTGACTCGTTTAACGGGCCAATATTCTTAACAACCAATTGCCTAGTTCCCCCGAAAGATTCCTATAAAGACCGTGTCTACACGACTGGCGTGGTTGGTTTTGAAGGGGTTAAGCACATCGCAGATCGAGAAGACGGAAAAGCGAAAGATTTTTCGGCACTGATTGAACACGCGAAGAAATGCCCGCCACCCGCAGAAATAGAGACTGGTGAAATTGTTGGGGGATTTGCCCACAATCAGGTTCTTGCTCTCGCAGATAAAGTCGTGGATGCTGTCAAGTCCGGAGCCATAAAGCGTTTCTTCGTTATGGCAGGCTGTGATGGTCGTATGAAGAGCCGTAATTATTATGCGGATTTTGCGAAAGCATTACCGCAAGATACAGTTATTCTGACGGCTGGATGTGCTAAGTACAAATATAATAAACTAAACTTAGGAGATATCGGCGGGATTCCCAGAGTTCTTGATGCCGGTCAATGTAATGATTCTTATTCCTTGGCGGTTATTGCCTTAAAACTAAAAGAAGTCTTTGGTCTGGATGACGTCAACCAACTTCCCATTTCTTATAACATCGCTTGGTATGAGCAAAAGGCTGTCATTGTCTTACTCGCCCTCCTGTATCTCGGTGTAAAAAACATACACCTTGGACCGACGCTTCCGGCCTTCTTATCTCCAAATGTAGCAAAGGTTTTGGTTGAAAACTTCGGAATAGCAGGAATCACGAATGTAGAAGACGATCTTAAAATCTTCATGGCATAGTATTTTCATTTAAATAAGTCCTTCACTTTAATTTGTTAATCCACTTGTAACTGAGGGTGTCGTTCTTAATATTTTTCGCTTAGCGACACCCCGCTTCAATAAATGTTACCACTTATCATTATTGGACAAGAATATATGAGGAAGGTGATCGTGATGACAGCGATTGAAGAACTAAAAGCTGAACATGAAGCTGTCCTTTTGACAATTCGTATTTTAGATAAAATCGCGGGCAAACTGGAAGCCGGCCAAGCTATTGATATCAGACACCTAGACCAAATCCTTGAATTCCTTAAGGTATTTGTCGATCAATGTCACCATGGTAAGGAGGAAAAGGTTTTATTCCCTGCCATGGTGCAAGCCGGTATTCCTCGTCAGGGTGGACCGATTAGTGTAATGTTTTATGAGCATGACCAGGGGCGCAGCTTTGTTCAAGGCTTAAGAAGTGCAGTTGAAGACTATCGAGGCGGTAAGGACAATGCCATCGCTGAAATCTCAAAGTATGCTCGAAACTATGGCCAGCTTTTAACCGCTCATATTGAAAAAGAAAATAATGTTCTTTATGTCATGGCAGAGCGGGTCTTAAGTTCTGACAAAATGCTTGAAATGGCTAAATCATTTGCCAAGATAGAGGAGACAGAGATCGGCCCGAATAAACACGAAGAATTCCATACGACATTACATGCTTTGAAAGATGTTTATCTAACATGTTAAAAAAAGTCAGTTAAGGATATTAGGGAATTACAAAATTTCTGATATCCTTAACTTTTAGCATCTTACTGTTATACAAGCTGGAATACCATAATTTACATACAAGAAGAGAACCTTTCTTATACCTACTCCCCGAAAATATGCTACACAAGGTTAAACCATGTAAAATTGTTCTTAAAAAGAAAAACATATTTAAAATCTCAAACAATGAGGAGGGATTTAGATGGTAACAACTCGTCGGGTTCCCGGACCATTTCCAGACACTGCACCCGCTCCGGAAATTCGCTATGTACGAACGGTTGATTCCCCTAATTGTACAGGTGCTTGTGGCTGGATCGCAGCTGTTAAAGATGATACCATTATAGATCTTAAACCTGCAGCAGATTACCCGGACTCAGCCTACAACCCCCGTGGATGTCTTCGTGGCATGGCCTCTACTTCCTTGATTTATCATCCCGACCGGATACAAACCCCACTTATTCGTGTCGGTCAACGAGGGGAAGGCCATTGGCGGGAGGCCAGTTGGGACGAAGCATTAGATCTTTTGGCTTTAAGATTCAAGGACATCTCAACTAAATATGGTCCGGATTCCATCGTTTTCTTCAATCAGGTTATTGCCACCGGGAATGTACAAAAGGGAGCTCAAGTTCGGCTTGCAAGTATATTAGGAGCCTCCTATGCTACAGGCTATGATTATAATGGGGATATCAGCATGGGGTATACTGAAACTGTAGGCATTGATTCTCTAGAAAGTGAATCTGCGGCATGGGCGGAGGCGAAAACTCTCATTCTGTGGGGGGCAAATGTTTTCCAGACTCGGATGCCGGATGCTAAGTTCGTTCTCAAAGTCCAAGAAAATGGGGGCAAAGTGATTGTAATCGATCCCAGAGCAAGCCAAACAGTAAAAGGCGCCGATCTATGGCTGCCTATCGTTCCGGGCACTGATGGGATTTTGGCTCTGGGGATTGCCCGCCTCATTCTTGAAAATGATTGGATTGACACTTCCTTTATTCGCTCTTTCACGGACCTTCCGTTACTCATCCGGATGGATACGGGAGAACGTCTGCGGGCTTCCGACATAGGGATAGGCAAACCGGATGAATTTGTTGCGGTACTTTCTACATCGCAAGCTTGTCGTGGGTTAACTGAAATTTCACTCGATTCGGAGTATTCCTCGTGCTTTGTTGCTGTTTCTCCAGAATCACTCGATATAGATGGGGGAGATCAACTCGCTCTCGAGGGTACATATAGGGTAGAAATTGAGGGGAAGCAAGTGGTTGTTCGCCCGGCCCTTGACCTCTTACGCGAAAATCTCCAGCAGGAACAGTATTCCCTGAGTAATGTCTCTCGAAAGACCGGACTTGATCCTGATCGTATTTTTGAACTGGCTAAGAGTTACGCCCAGAACCGCCCCGCCCAAATCATCATCGGCATGGGAGTGAACCATCGATTCCACGGGGACATTGTCATTCGTTCCATTCTTCTGTTAGGAGCACTCACGGGGGGATTTGGCAAACCTGGGCAAAGTGTCGATATTTATTCCGGTCAACACCACGTTCGTTTTGACATTTCCTCTTGGTGGTATCCGGACGGGAAACGTCCCAATGTTGTACCCATGCATTACCTGATTATGCCGGAAAAAAGCACCACCATGAATCCCAAAATTCATCTGCCTAAAAATGGTTTTCGCGCTCTCTTTTTCTCCCATGCCAACATCTTTACGACCTCACATGTCAATGAGTGGCGCAGGATCCGGGATAAATTAGAGTTCATTGTTGCTGTCGACTACATGAAAACTCCTTCGACCGAACTGGCGGACCTCGTACTTCCGGCTCCGACTTTTTGGGAAAAGTATGAACTGGTTGTCACGGGACCACACCCTTATGTCCAAATTCAACAACCCGTTATTCCACCTCGCTTTCAGGCTAAGAGTGAATTGTGGATGATGAAAGAACTCGCCAAACGCTTAAATCCTGAATGGGAAGCATTCTTTACGATGAGTGCGGAAGAAATTATCGATTATTTATTAGCTAATGGCGGATCTGTTTCCGCTGGAATTACCTTCGAAGCTCTGAAAAAAGGTCCGGTCCGCTTGAATCTGCCTTATCCGGATGTTCCCCTGATTGAAAACATTGAGCGGAGGCTTCCTCTTCCTCCCCGTGCCTATCCCCATAAAGAAGGGGTTCAGCGCGAATTTCTTAAGACTGGGCGGATGGAATTCTATAAGGAGGAAGAAACCTTTCGCAATTGCGGCGAGACGCTTCCCGTTTATAAAGAGGCTTATAGCCACCTTAACCCGGAAGAACGACGTTTTCCTATGATGTTTATGACTCCGCATGCCAAATGGCGGGTTCACTCCACCCATGTCAACAATCCTTGGCTGCAAAATATCAACCGTAAACCGGTGGTAGAAATTCATCCAACAGATGCTCAAGAACGTCAAATCAATGATGGAGATTTAGTGGAAATTTTTAATCTCTATGGCAGTTTTCAGCTTTGGGCACGAGTTACCCAAGGGATTCGCCCCGGAGCATTATCCGTTGATCATGGCTGGTGGAGTCGGTATTTGGCTCAGGGAGACTATAATAATGTTTTACTGCCGGAACGAGTCAAAACCCTCCATGAAACCTATTTTCTACCCGCCGTCTATGCCCCGGGGCAGTTATGGAAAGACCCACGTGTTGAGATAAGGAGGGTGAAGTAATGCGGCTGAGCTTATTAGTTGACCTCCAACGCTGTATTGGGTGCGATACCTGTACCATGGCTTGCAAACAGGAAAATGGGACTCCTAAAGATTTCTTTTTCGCCCGGGTTCTTAACATGGAAACGGGGGAATTTCCCAAAGTAAAGCGTTCCTACCTTCCTGTTCTGTGCAATCACTGTGCCGACGCCCCCTGCGTTAGGGCTTGCCCCAACAAATCAATCTTTAAACGTCCTGACGGAATCGTCATCATTGACCAGGAACGATGTAATGGAACAGGAGCATGCGTCTCAGCCTGCCCGTATGGTAATATTTATCTTCAGGCTGAAGAACGTTGGTACTTTCCTGACGATTCTCCCTATGAGCATTTCGCTAAGAGTCGTCTTGAAAACGGGAAGGCGAAAAAATGCACTTATTGTGCTCATCGCCTGGATCAAGGACTTGAACCGGCTTGTGTTGTGTCCTGCCCGGCAAATGCCCGTATCTTTGGAGACCTTGATGACCCGAATAGCGAGGTTTCTCAACATTTGTTCCTTCAGAAAAAGCAGACTCAGCGTGAGGCCTTTCGGCTCTTGGCAGACTTAGGCACAGATCCTTCGACACGGTATCTTAAACCCCTAAGTCAAATGTGCAGCGGGGGAAGGGGGAATGAAAAATGATTTGGGCGATAGTTGCAACACTCCTGACAGCCGGAATAGCCCTTTACTTGGTGCTATTGTTGCTTATCTCTTCAGGAAGTTTGACATCTTTACCATTTTTAATCCCTCTAGGCACATCGATTAACTTGGGAGAATGGGTTAAACCTGAATCAATTGATCTCAGCGCTGCGATTATAGGCACGGTAATTTTGGTTTTGCTTATCTTATTCTTCCGCCGTTGGTTCCGGAATAGCGCTGCATTAAGGCAATGGAAGTATATCCGTTCCCTGGGCTGGCGGAAAATTGCCAAAGCTATCTGGACTGCCCTATTCCAGGATACTCTCCTCCTGGCCTCGGTGCGAAAGCGTTCTCTAAAGAGATGGGTTATCCACGGCCTCGTGCTGTTCGGTTTTCTCTTCATGGCTCTGGCCACAACTTTAGCCGCTTTGCTTAACTATGCTGACGCGCCCCACGGATTTTGGTGGCCTCCGCGCATTATCGGCAATTTAGGAGGACTGTCCTCCCTGATAGGCTTAAGTATCATAGGGTGGAGATTGGTGCGGGATCCCTATGAGGATAATGGTAAAACATACCTTGCTGATATTACGTTTGTCTTTCTTCTTTATTTAACGATCTTAACGGGCTTTGCCACGGAATTCATCATGTACGGCACAGGGGTCACTCTGGCCCATGGAAGTTTCCTCGTGCACGTGTTGATGGTCAGCGGGCTTTTTCTCACTCTGCCCTTTACGCGTTTCAACCACATTCTTTTAACTCCTTTTCTTTTGATACTGACCAAACTAAACCAGACCATTACTGCGGAGAACCAGGTACCTGTGATCTCCGATGAACCGGCCCCGGGACGACATCATAAAACTGAACGGTTGGCAGAAGATCTCCAAAGGCAAATCTTTCCCCAGGAAGGAGAATCTCCCGTAACTCTCCGCTACTTTCCTTAAAGCTTGTGAAGGATCAGTTTTTTGGTGAACCCGTCAAAAAGTTTGACGTTAGGGATTCCTTTGATAGGGCTGCCTATGTTCATTGTTTGGGATATTTTGGGCGAGGAGGGGTTAGGAGCAAGTGAGAGAATATATCCGAAATTTACATCCTGCTTCTTTTGCCGCAGTCATGGCGACGGGAATAATTTCAATTGCCTTTAAAGGACTTGGACATGATTTTATTGCGATGCCACTCTTGGTAATTAACATAGTTCTCTATCCGACTTTGTTCTGTTTACTTGCAGTCAGGGCCCTGTTTTATCCGACCGCTCTGCTCAATGACCTTAAACACCCAAAGAAAGGGTTTGCCTTATTAACGTTTGTTGTCGGAACGAATACTTTTGGCATGCAACTAATTTCTTTTAACTTTACGGGTCTGTCTAAAGTCCTATGGTTCATCGGATTGGTTTTTTGGCTGTTTTTAGTCTATTTTATAATAGTTAATTTAATCGCATTCCGGAATGAGCCGATTGTTAATGTCGTTGATGGGGCAACCTTGCTAACCATTGTAAGCACTCAGTCCATCGCCTTGTTGGGTAGTACCTTGGCCGGTACTTTCGGTATTCATTCGGAAACAGTATTATTTTTCGCCTGGTCTTTATGGGCTTTGGGATTCATCTTGTACTTGGTGTTTATCACCTTAGTAATTTATCGATTAGTTTTCCACCCTTTGTACCCCAAGGATTGGACAGGGCCGTTTTGGATCTGCATGGGAGCTGCGGCCATCACAACGTTGACCGGTGCGACTATCCTATCCAAATTGACCATGTCGGCCAACTGGAAGGACCTGATTCCTTTTACCCAAGGAATTACTTTGATGGCCTGGTCAATAGGGACTTGGTGGATACCTATTTTGCTTTTAATGGATGTGTGGAAGTTTATTCACTTAGATATTTTGGATAAGGTTCCCGGGTGGATAAAGATTTTTCCCTGGTTGAGAATTGGATTCGGAACTAAACTTAATGTTTATGAAATACCTTCTTGGGGTCGTGTCTTTCCCCTGGGAATGTACACTGTCTGTACAATGGCTTTAATCAAAATAACAAATTTCGCATTTTTAACGCCAATTCCTAAATATTGGGGATGGTTTGCCTTAACGATATGGATGTTAACTTTCATTGGTGCTCTTCGATCAATCGCGGTACTGTTCTCTAAAAAGTCTGGTTTGGATAATGATTTAATTTTCTGGCAGCAGTGAAAGGAGTTGCAAACATTGAGAACTTTTATTAAATGTAAAGCCTGCGGTTTTATTATGGACGCAAGTCACCTCAAAGACGTTTGTCCTGCCTGCGGATTACCCAAGACCGTATTTGAGCCCTATACAAAAAAGATTTCCCCCAAGCGCAGGTTTATGATTGAACAACATATTCATCCTATTTGTGTCCACTTCCCACAAGTTTTTATTATTGTCATTATGATTATGCTTTCTCTGGCCTTATGGGTAGGCAGTCCCCTGCGGGAAGAGTTTTTGGTAGCTGCAAAACTCTCAATTTTAGCTTTACCGTTTTCTGTAATTCTCGGCTTCGTTACAGGACTTATTGACGGAAAACTTCGTTTTAAAAAACTGACGACCCCTCTTTTGGTTAATAAAACTAAAGCCGGCATAATACTACTAGTATTGTCCATTGTTATTTTCTGTTTATATCTTATAAGTGGTTTCACCACAACTACGATGATTTTGATTATAATTTTAAGTATTTTGTCCGCGGCTTGTGGAATATTTCTTGGAAAAACGGGTTCCAGTATGTTTAATTCTCTATTGCCTGGTTAAATATTTTAATCCATTAATATTCATAGCCTTAAACTAGCAGTTTCGGTTCATGTCTTGGTACCTGATACAAAAAACACCCACTGTACTTTTTTTCTTACAGTAGGTGTTTCTCTATAGTTGGGGTTTTGTCTCATTTGATAGTAATTGCTTAAACAGGGCAACTATCACATGCTTCTTGAGTATTCTTTTCGAATTCAGCAGCAGAACGCTGGCTAAAGGCAAAAGTAAGCTTTACGTTATTTGCTTTTGCTGAAGGGGAAGAAATTAGCTCACATTCTTCCGGTGGTGACGCGATGCTCTACCTACTTGACGGAGAAGCGGAAATTTCAATTGAGAAGAGTAGTTCTCCCTGAAAAAAGAGAGACAATAGTCATGCCCGCTGGCATTCCTCATTATTGTCATATTCGCTTAAAAAGCTTTCCTTCATTGCTCATAGAAGCAGGCGGTAAAGGTCTTCCTGCGGTTGTAGGCGTAGATAATGCAACCAAGCTGATTAAAGACGGGCAGAGAATTCGGGTAAACGGGACGGAGGGATATGTGGAAATATTGCGACATCTAATAGTTTAAGGTTTAATAATCTTCACTGAAAACCTGGTGCAAATGGTTGCATCAGGTTTTTCGATTTCTGCTTAGGCCCAAATAATCATATCCATAATTGCCATAATCGGGATAGATTTGGATACCCTAATATTACTTAAATGAAAGAGGTGTCTGAAATGTTTGAACCATCATTTTACTTGATATTTGCGGTTGTAACTGGGTTAGTTTCTTTCGTAATAATTCCGCGGAATTTATATAAGAGATTTTTCCTCTATGGATTATTATTTGGAGGAATAGGTGATACAGCCCTTGCCTCAATATTTCATCTCATGGGTTTTTTAAGCTATAAAAACATGGGTGTGACCAGTATCTTTGGCATTTTCTCTTTCTGGACTCCCATTTCATGGACTTTTTACTTTATGATATAGTTCTATCTTCTACCGGTAAGGAAATTATTTCTAGTTCCGTACGTCATCATATTTGTAGCCCTTAATTATTCTGTGGGAATAGTAATGTCACAATCAGGGTTGTATGAAACAATAGAAGTCTATAAATATATTCAACCACTTATTTATCTAGTTTGGTTATCAATATCAGCTTGGGTATTTAAAAAAGACGAATATAAAGTTAAGCAGTAGAACTGCTGGGGGCGATTAAAGTAAACCCCAGGTTACTATCTTTGATTGATAATAACCTGGGGCAACTTTCAAGACATTTTAAAGTAATTGTCAGAAATATTAGCGCTTGCGCATTCCACCGCCGCCACCGAATATCAAAAAGATATTGAGGATAAAGGTAAACAGATTGACAAAATCCAAAAAGATGCTTAAGGTAACCAAAACCGCGTTGTCAGCACTGCTGTATTTTGCACGCTGGAAATCCAGCGCTGTCATCAAGGAGAAAAGGATGGCCCCTCCTATGCCAATCAGCAGTCCGAACGGACTGAAAAAGGTGCTAAAAAACATAGAGAGAATTGTGATGCCTAGCAGTATTAGCAGGCCGACGAAGAGTGCCTTAGCCATAATGTTTAAATTACGCTTCGTCATGACTCCATAGGCGCCAAAGGCGGCAAAGACAATAAATGTCACTAAAGCAGCTTCACCGAGTACAGCAAGCCCATCAGTCGTTGCAGCCAAAGATTGAACGATGGGGCCAAGAACAACCCCGGCACAAGCCGCAAAGAGCAGGGAGAGTCCCGCTGTTAAGCCGGCGGCAGGATCATTGCCTCGAACTACAGCCTGCCGATTGATGATGGGAATAATCAAAAGTAAAGCAAATTCTAAAATGACAGCAGGCATAAAGTATTGCGGGGGTACTAAGAAAGCCCCAGCAGCCATAGCTAAGAACATAAAGGATAACAGACCCATAACCTGCGATAAGGAAACAGTTTTAACTTTTTTCAAGTCGATTACGTAGGAGTTTTGAGAATAACGGGAGGAATTCTCAAAAGGCGACATTGCTTACACCTCTCTCACTTTGAGTTTACAAAAGTTATACTTATAACTTATATTAACACTATTTAATCAACTTTTCTAATGGACTTCATTAAATTTCACAAAACTTTCATATATGTTATTAAGTTTGATTAATATGGTTGACAAATGGTCTTAATGTGAGTATTATACATTGTAATTAAATATCTACCGAAAACCATTGATGTGGAGATAAAAATGGATCGTGCACTTTCAGAGAGCCGGAGTTGCTGTGAACCGGCAGAACGCAGACTGTTAAATGGACCACGGAGGGCGCGGTGAAAGGCTTTGGCCGAGTACTCCGCGACGTGAAGGCATACGTCAGTTGCCAGGAATATGTTGGTATTCTGTTAAAGCGTGCGGAATTTTCCGCAAAGCAAGGTGGCACCGCGGGTATTGATTTTCAAACCCGTCCTTGACATATAGTCAAGGACGGGTTTTTTGACGTTCACAGATAATGGCCCAAGATGTGCCTGGCGCCGCTATGAATGCCAAGGCGCCGTGACGGCAAGGAGCGGTAAGCACAAAAGGAGGATATTTATGTATAGACCAAGCCTAAATGAAGCCAAGGAAATTGCAGCGGATTATAACATGATTCCAGTCAGCCGTGAGATTTTTTCGGATCTCAGGACACCGATTGAGGTGCTGAAAATCCTCAAAAATGTCAGTCATCACTGTTTTCTGCTTGAAAGCCTCGAGAGTTCCGAAAAGTGGGGACGCTATACATTCTTAGGTTTTGACCCGAAACTTGAGCTAACGTGTACAAACGGAGTTCTCAACATCAATGCAGGCACAAAAATTACTTTCAATACAAATCATCCTCGTGAATATATCCAACGGATTCTTGACGAGAATCAAAGCCCGCGGTTTGATTATTTGCCGCCCTTCACCGGTGGTCTTGTTGGTTACTTCTCGTACGATTATATAAAGTACAGCGAGCCGTCGCTCAAATTGGATGCTGAGGATCAGGAAGGTTTTAAGGACGTAGACCTAATGCTTTTTGATAAGGTAATCGCCTTTGACCATCTGAAACAGAAGATTATCCTTATCGCCAATGTTAAAACTGAAGAACTTGATTCAGGCTACAACAAAGCCGTCATGGAAATTGAAAACATTGTAAAGCTTATTAAGCAAGGTGCTTATCAAGAGCCCAAGCCCGCCATCATCGCCTCGGAATTTCGCCCTTTGTTTAAGGAAAACGAATATTGCGAGATGGTTAACAAGGCAAAGCACTATATTCGTGAAGGGGATATATTCCAGGTTGTATTGTCAAACCGTTTTGAAGCGGATTTTGAAGGCAGTCTCCTCAATGCCTACCGTGTTTTAAGGACCTTGAATCCATCACCCTACATGTTTTATATCTCCAGCGATGATCTTGAAATTGCAGGTGCCTCCCCGGAAACCTTAGTGAAACTCCAAGATGGCAAGCTTTACACGTTCCCGCTGGCAGGTACAAAACCAAGAGGGAAGACGGAAGTGGAGGACCTTCAGAATGAAAAGGATTTACTCTCTGATCCTAAAGAATTGGCTGAACACAATATGCTGGTAGATTTGGGCCGCAATGACCTCGGCAAGATAAGCAGGTTCGGAACGGTAAAGGTAGAAAAGCACCTGTCGATCGAACGTTTCTCTCATGTAATGCATATCGGATCTACAGTCCAGGGGGAGATACGGGACGATAAAAACGCCTTAAATGCTGTAGATGCCGTGTTGCCTGCAGGAACTCTTTCCGGTGCACCAAAAATTCGTGCCTGTGAGATCATCAACGAACTTGAAAACAATAAACGGGGAATTTATGGTGGTGCGATCGGGTATCTCGATTTTACCGGCAACCTGGATACCTGCATTGCCATACGCATTGCATTTAAGAAAAACGGCAAGGTTTTTGTTCGCTCCGGTGCCGGAATCGTTGCTGACAGTGTGCCGGAAAAAGAATATGAGGAATGTATCAACAAGGCTCGAGCGGTTATGAATTCCTTCAAATTGGCCGAGGAGGTTATGGACTGATGATTCTCTTAATTGATAACTATGATAGTTTTTCCTATAACCTATATCAACTTATCGGCTCTATCAATCCTGATATTCAGGTCATCCGCAACGATGAACTAAGTATAGCGGAAATAGAAACCTTAGCTCCTGAAGCAATTATTCTCTCCCCTGGACCTGGCAGGCCGGCCGATGCCGGAGTATGTGTGGAGAGTTCAAGATATTTTGCCGGTAAAATCCCTGTGTTCGGGGTCTGTCTTGGGCATCAGTCTATTTGCGAAGCGTTTGGTGCGACTGTATCCTATGCTCAGGAGCTGATGCACGGCAAGCCGTCCAAAATAATCATTGATAATGACTGTCCGCTTTTTAAAGGATTACCTGAAACAATTCAAGGTGCGCGGTATCATTCACTGGCCGCCATCGAAGACACCATGCCCACTGAACTCAATGTAATTGCTCGATCACGCGACGGAGAGATCATGGCAGTAAAACACAGAGATTTTGAAGTCTATGGAGTTCAGTTTCATCCAGAGTCAATCCTAACACCACAGGGCAGAACCATCGTGGAGAACTTTTTGGGAGGGAATCAAGCATGATAACTGAAGCAATCTACAAGGTTATTAAAGGGGAAGACTTGGATTTTGATACGGCGAAGGCGGTTATGGGGGAAATGATGGATGGAACCGCTACGCATGCTCAAATGGGCGCCTTTCTCGCGGCACTGCGGATGAAAGGTGAGAGCATCGACGAAATTACCGGGAGCGCTCTGGCCATGCGCGAAAAGGCAATACACCTTAATCCTGTTCAGGAGGTCATGGATATTGTAGGGACCGGCGGCGATGAGGTTGGAACTTTCAACATTTCCACGACGACTGCCTTTGTCGTCGCTGCTGGCGGCGTACCTGTAGCGAAGCATGGCAACCGCAGTGTTTCAAGTAAAAGCGGTGCGGCGGACGTCTTGGAAAAATTAGGAATCAATATCACAATTTCCGCAGAGCAGAGTCAGAGAATTTTAGATAAAATCAATCTCTGTTTTATGTTCGCCCAAACCTATCACAGCTCAATGAAACACTGTGCCCCGGTGCGGCGGGAAATGGGTGTCCGTACAATATTTAATATTTTGGGACCCCTTGCTAATCCTGCCGGGGCCAATAGGCAGTTGATGGGCGTTTATGACGAAAAGCTTGTGGAGCCGTTAGCTAAAGTGCTTTCGAATCTTGGTGTCAAGCGTGGCATGGTGGTTCATGGCTGTGATGGTTTGGACGAGGCAACCCTTACAACAAAGACGAAGGTCTGCGAAATAGAAAAGGGGGTCTTGAACAGCTATTACCTTAATCCGGAGGAATTGAACTTAAACTATTGTACTTTAGCTGAGCTTGTCGGGGGCAATGCAGAGGAGAACGCCAAAATTACCCGCAGCATTTTAAATGGTTCCGAGCAGGGTGCCAAGCGCGATGTTGTTATTCTCAATGCAGCACTGTGTTTGTATTTGGCAGGTAAGGCTGAGTCTATTAAAAGCGCAATTCCTCTTGCCAAAGGTCTCATTGACAGCGGCGCGGCTCTAAAGAAGCTCGAAGAATTCGTAAGGCTTTCCAACGAGGTGTATGGACATTGATTTTGGAGAAAATAGCTAACCAAACCGTTGAGAGGGTTACTGAGCTTAAACGGCGAAAACCAGAAGAGCAAGTGATCACAGAGGCAAAAGCGATTACAGCCAATACAGATTTCCCTTTTGAAAAAGCTCTTAGAGCAGAGGGCTTATCCTTCATCTGCGAGATAAAAAGGGCTTCACCCTCAAAAGGAATCATTGCGCAGGATTTCCCCTATCTGCAGATTGCACAGGAATATGAAGCGGCGGGTGTCTCGGCTATTTCAGTCCTCACAGAGCCTTACTGGTTTCTTGGTCTGGACCGCTACCTCACCGAGATCAGCAAAGAAGTGAACCTTCCTCTCTTGCGTAAAGATTTCGTCATAGACAGCTATCAAATTTATGAGGCCAAGGTTATCGGCGCTTCGGCGATCCTGCTTATTTGTGCCCTGCTGAAGACCGATGTCCTGAGGGAATATCTGAAAATAGCCCACGGCTTGGGTTTATCAGTCCTTGTTGAAGCGCATACGGAGGAGGAAGTTAGGTCGGCCTTAGCTGCAGGAGCCAGAGTGATCGGAGTGAATAACCGCAACCTTAGGACCTTTGAGGTTGACATTACCACGAGCATAAGGCTTCGGGGCTCAGTGCCGGAGAACATCCTATTTGTCTCAGAAAGTGGAATTAAATCTCCTGATGATGTGGCTATGCTGAAAGCTAACAAGACGGATGCTGTTCTGATCGGGGAAAATTTAATGCGTAGTACCAATAAAAAAGAACAGCTCGCCGTCTTGCGAGGAGTACGTGTTCAATGAAATTGAAAATTTGCGGACTGTTCCGAGACTGTGACATCGATTACGTTAACGAGGCTAGACCTGACTTTATCGGCTTTGTTTTTGCCCAAAGCCGTCGACAAGTGAGTGTTAAATGGGCAGAAGCTATGAGGCCTAAACTCAAATCGGATATCACGCCAGTGGGTGTATTTGTCAATGAGCCGTTAACTAATGTGGCCAGGCTCTTAAATGAGAACATCATCGAAATGGCCCAGCTCCATGGAGATGAGAATGAAAGTTATCTGCGAGAATTAAAATCATTGACCAGTAAGTCCATCATTAAGGCGATTCGTGTTTTATCCCATCAGAATATCGAGGAGGCACAGCATTCTATCGCCGATTTTCTACTGTTGGATAATGGAGCTGGCGGAACGGGTGTGTGCTTTGATTGGAATCTAATCGGTCAGGTGAAGAGGCCCTTTTTTCTGGCCGGTGGGTTAAAGGCCGAGAATATTGCACAGGCAATTAAAGAGACGAGTCCGTATGCTGTCGACTTGAGCAGCGGGGTAGAAACAGAGGGTAAGAAAGACAGAGATAAAATTTTGGAAATAGTTAGGAGAATGCGAAATG
The DNA here is from genome assembly GCF_045689965.1 of Desulfosporosinus paludis. NCBI lineage: Bacteria > Bacillati > Bacillota > Clostridia > Eubacteriales > Desulfitobacteriaceae > Desulfosporosinus > Desulfosporosinus paludis. The sequence continues at coordinate 2,213,371 of NZ_CP144211.1, read as the reverse complement.
GCTAAAGGCAGATACGGCATTCATGGAGGGCAATACATTCCAGAGACCTTGATGAATGAAATCATTAACCTAGAAAAGACGTATGAACACTTTAAAAACGATCCTGAGTTCAACGAGGAGTTGACTCAATTATTGAATAATTATGCGGGCAGGCCGTCTCTGCTCTACTATGCGGCGAAAATGACCGAGGATTTAGGTGGTGCGAAAATCTATTTAAAGCGCGAGGACTTAAACCATACCGGCTCACACAAAATCAATAACGTCTTGGGGCAGGTTCTGATGGCCAAGAAAATGGGGAAAACACGTGTCATCGCTGAAACTGGTGCCGGACAGCACGGTGTTGCTACAGCTACAGCGGCAGCGCTTCTTGGTTTAGAATGTGAGGTTTTTATGGGCAAGGAAGATACGGACAGACAGGCTTTAAACGTTTACCGTATGGAGCTTTTAGGTGCTAAGGTTCACCCGGTTATGAGCGGAACCATGACTTTGAAGGATGCAGTTAACGAAACGATGCGGGAATGGACAGCTCGTATCCATGACACCCACTATGTTTTAGGCTCTGTAATGGGACCACATCCCTTTCCTATGATCGTCCGCGATTTTCAGAGTGTTATTAGTCGAGAAGCGAGGGAGCAGATTTTAAAACTCGAGGGTAAACTTCCGGATGCTGTGGTTGCCTGTGTGGGGGGCGGCAGCAACGCGATGGGAATGTTTTATCACTTTATCGGTGATAAAAGTGTCAAGTTAATTGGCTGCGAGGCGGCGGGACACGGTATTGATACTGAAAAACATGCCGCCACTATTGCCAAGGGAAAACTGGGCGTCTTCCATGGCATGAAGTCCTATTTCTGTCAGGATGACTATGGGCAAATTGCCCCGGTGTATTCAATATCAGCAGGTCTTGACTATCCGGGGATCGGGCCGGAACACGCCAACCTACATGATACTGGCAGGGCAGAGTATGTACCTGTAAGCGATGATGAGTCGGTGGAAGCGTTCGAATATTTGGCGCGAACAGAGGGCATCATTTGTGCTATTGAAAGTGCCCATGCCATTGCGTATGTTCAAAAAATTGCGGGGACTATGAGCAAGGATCAAATCATTATCGTATGTCTTTCAGGACGCGGAGATAAGGATGTTGCCGCTATCGCACGCTACAAGGGGGTATGTATCCATGAGTAGAATTGCAGAGTCTTTTAAAAACGGCAAGGCTTTTATCGGATTTGTGACAGGCGGAGATCCTTCTTTGGAAAAGAGCGAAGAGTTTATTTTAGAAATGGTCCGGGGTGGCGCTGATTTAGTGGAAATCGGCATTCCGTTTTCTGACCCTATAGCCGAGGGAGTGGTTATTCAAGAGGCCAATATTCGCGCGCTTTCCGCCGGAGCCACTGTCGATAAGATTTTTGATTTGGTGGCCTCCCTGCGGAAAAGGACGGAGGTACCGCTGGTTTTTCTCACCTATTTAAATCCTGTTTTTAACTATGGGTTTAGCCGGTTTTTCCAACGCTGTGCCGATTTAGGTGTGGATGGCATCATCATCCCTGACTTGCCCTATGAGGAAAAGGGTGAGCTGGCCGAAATTGCCGCAGGTTTTGGAGTCGACGTTATTTCCCTAATTGCCCCCACATCGGAACAGCGGATCAAACAGATTGCCCAGGAGGCAACCGGCTTTATTTACGTAGTCTCTTCTATGGGTGTCACAGGGATGAGAAGCGAGATTCAAACTGACTTAAAGGCTATATTAGAGGTTGTCAAGGGAGTGAGCTCTATTCCCACCGCTGTTGGTTTTGGGATTAACACGCCAAAACAGGCAGGAGAGATTGCCAAAATTACCGATGGCGTGATTGTCGGAAGCGCTATTGTCAAAATTATCGAGAAGCACGGCGAAAACGCCGGTCCGTATATTTATGATTATGTTCAAAGCATGAAAAACGCTGTGAAAGAATTGGATTGAAGCGTATTATAGGGTTACCTTTTTAAACACTCTGAAGAATAGGATAAAATGACAGCCCGAAAGGGCTGTTTTTGTTTTGCTTTTCTCTAGGGTACGTTCCCGCAATACCATGATATCCATAACATGGTATGTACGAGGATGATAAATAAAGATTTTGTGTCGCCGACTGTGTTAATTATCTGTATTATTTTCCTATTCTTTATGGTAAAAGAGGAAATATCTTTAAAAAGAAATTCACAAAAATCTTAAAGGTTCTTAAGAAGTTTTAGCGAACAATTTAATATAAAAAATTATTACTTTTAAATATAAAGAGGATATATTATGATAAATAAACGAAAACTATGTATAATTGCTTGCATAACTTTCTTTCTAAGTATGCCTTTACAGGCTCAAGCTCAAACTAATTCCCAAGTCCAAACCGATTCTGTAAGCGAAACTCAAACTAATAACCTACAGAATGAATTGCAACAATATGCACAACAAGAACAGGAACTAAACAGTCAGTTCAGTGACCAGACGCAGCAAGAACTTGCTTTAGATGTTAAAATTTTATCATTACAACAGTCTCTCCAAACCATCAATGAAGGGATAGCCAATGATCAAAATAACTTGTTGACTCAGCAAAAACAACTTCAAGATTTACAAACTAAGCAAGATCAGCTTCAAAAACAACGTCAAGAGGATAGTGACAAACTAGGAAATTTGTTAAGTACGTTTTATCAAAATGGAAATGAAGACGAGGGCTTTCTTCCTTTTGTGGAGGTTTTATTCGAATCGAGCAGTATGTCTGACTTTTTAGATCGATGGGAATATGTTTCCTATATCATCAATGATTTCGAACAGTTAAACCAGAAACTATCAAGTTCAAATGCCAGTATCTCTAAACAACAATCCTTAATTAACGAAGAAATGACGTCTATTCAAACATCTCTCCAGGAAAAGGAACAATTGCAGCAGTCGCAACAACAATTATTATCGACTCAGCAAACTCTTTTAGCTCAAATAAATTCTCAAGAGAAAACTACAATACTTTCGTCGCTCAATCTGCAATCAAATATTAGCATTGTAGAACAACTGATGCAAGAACAGGGTTTAGAGACATCTTTAGTTGCAGCGGGTCGTAAAGCAGGCATAAACCCCGCTGACAGTACAGATGCCAACAAGTCAATAATTAAACAGTTGACACCTTTTTCCGGGAGTTTTCAGTCCATCTTTTCTTATGCTGAACAATTTTTAGGAACTCCCTATGTTTGGGGCGGAACTTCTCCGAATCCAGGTTTTGATTGTTCGGGATTTGTCCAATATGTTTACGGGCACTTTGGGATACATTTAGATCGCGTGTCCCAAGATCAATATACGGAAGGTGTAGCCATTCCGGAATCGGACCTTAAACCGGGAGATCTTGTCTTCTTCAGCACCTACGAAGCCGGTGCTTCCCATGTGGGAATTTATATTGGCAATAACATCATGATTGATTCTGAGGCTTATGGCGTAAGTTTTGACAATATAACAAATTCTTACTGGTCTTCACGTTATCTAGGAGCACGACGCATAGTTCTTTTCGAAAATAACAATCTTTAGAAGAATGGTTTTTGAAGGAGCATTAATTAAAGGAATGTAAGAAGCGAGTACCCCTGAAGTTGGGTATTCGCTTCCTTATTTAAATCAGAGTTACAAACCCCCGGAAAAAATGATTCAAGGCTTCAACCCTTGATTGATATAATTTATGGAGAACATAGTGATATTCTATAGACATAAAACTGAGTGTAATGTTACGATTTACTTGAGGATGGAAACCTAAAGGGAGTGAAACCTGCAACCTCAAACTGACTGGATTTGTGAATGTAAACACTATTTCAAAATAAGGAGGTAATACTATGAGAAAGTGTGACGAGCTGTTTAATAGATTTACCTTAAAGGGACAGGATAGCGGTATAAAAGAACTGCAAGGACATGAGCTTGAAGAATACCATTTTATTTACAATGACCTAATAACTAAGCTCATGGAAACTGGTTCAGAAATTCCTGAAGGTATGGAGATCCAAGTGATCAACAAAATTGTTGCTAATGATGATGAGAATGTAACTCCGCTGGGGTTGGTCAATGTAAGTCTGGAATATTTGGCTAAAATTCTGACCTTCGCCAAAGGTCAAGGGATTCAATGGCAGATTGATATCAGAGAGTGTACAGATACCCACTTTAAAGAATTGTCTTACTTTAAGATCAAAGTTGATTGTGACCAAGACCTTTTTGTGACAATGGCCAAAGGAGTTGGGTTTAGATATTCTAAGCCAGCTCCCACACAGAATCCTAAAGCTTCTGTGTGGAATGAGACAAATATAAAATTCGCATGAAATACCTGGGTTTTAGTGACACCATTGATGAATCAAAGTGCAAAGAAATCCGTACAATTTCTTAAACTGTACGGATTTCTTCTATTCACCTATGGGCTATTTGGGCGGAGACCTTAGGAAGGGTATAATCATTTGTAATTAGTTCGGTTTTTTAACAACGTCAATGACAGTTCCATCACGGTACTCAACAATTGCTACTATTTGATCGGACAGCTCGATGGGTTCCGGTTTACCTGTTAAACGTTCGGCAATGTTTTTTAATTCTTCAATTGGAACGATCGGCAAGTCGGTTTCTTTAAGTTTCTCGATTAGATCTTGTCGAGCAGGGTTGACCGCAATCCCACGTTCTGTGACCAGTACATCAATCGTTTCTCCTGGGGTTGCGATGGTGGTTACCTGATCTTTGACAACCGGGAGGCGTCCCTTTGTTAAGTTCGTGACGACGATAGCAAGTTTTGAGCCTGCGGCCGTATCACTATGGCCGCCGGAGGCCCCAATAATAACTCCGTCAGAACCGGTAACTACATTTACGTTGAAATCAGTATCAATCTCCGTTGCTCCAAGAATCATAACATCAAGATTGTTAACGACTGCTCCTTTGTTATGCGGGTTTCCGTAGAGTGAACCGCTCATTTTTTGGTGTTTAACGTTATCTCGCATTGAAGCAATCGCTTTCAAGTCAAAGCACTGAACATCAAAAAGTGCGCGAAAAAGTCCCTCGTTGAGCATATCAACCATATAACCAGTGATTCCACCAGCCGCAAAGCTGCCAACCACGTTTTTTTCCTTCATAAACCTTCGAACCTCAGCCGCAACAGCTAAAGAAGTCCCGCCCGCACCGGTTTGAAAAGACATACCCTCTTTGATATACCCTGTTGCTTCAATCACTTGAGCCGCAAGTTTAGCAATGCGTAAACCGACAGGATCTTTCGTGACCGTTAAGGTTCCCGAGACGATTCCATTCGGATCGCCAATTGAGTCAACCTTCACGACATAATCGACGAAATCTTGGGTAATCTCGATAGGGGAAGCCGGATAGGGCACGAGATTATCTGTAACGGCAACGACGGAATCTGCATACTGGGCATCTGGAATAGCATAAGCCAATGTTCCGCAGGCCGCTTTCCCCTGAACACCGTTCATATTGCCGTAAAGATCTGCCGTCGGTGCAGCAATAAAAGCAATATCAATATGTAAATCTCCGCTCTCAATAGCCCGGGGACGTCCGCCATGACTCATCAGAACAGCAGGTTTTTTCAAAAGGCCTTTAGAAATAGCCGTAGCCACAGGCCCGGGAGCTATGTAGTTTACCGAAATTCCGGTGACAATTCCACGTTTAATATATTCGACGAGCGGTTCGTGGATGGGAAAAATACCGGTAGAAGCAACCGTAATATCTTTAACGCCGCGTTTCGCGATAGCCTCCATGACTAGATTAATGACGTAGTCTCCATTCCTAAGATGATGGTGAAAGGAGACTGTCATACCATCTCGAATCCCGACTCTATCAAGAACCTCATCAATGCTTTCTACAAGTTTATCCTCACCAGGTTTTACGGAACGCAATTTCACAGATGTTCTAGAGCGTTCACCGTAATTAGCAAGGGCTCCCTCAAAGGGTTTTACTTGCCCATAGCCCTCTATTTGTTCTGGAATTTCACGTCCTACACTATTCTTCATGCGATATCCCTCGTTTCCGTTTGATTAAACAAAGATCTTATGAACTATATCAATTTGCCGGCCATCGATGGCAGCTTTGCCAGTAAACCCTAAATTGCGAGCTATAAAAGAATCCTTCTCTAAACCCTCATAATCGTTGCCATCTGTGAAGGCGGTATCAAAGCTATTTAGACCTGCAACACGGCAAGCCATGGCGACCTTGCTCCGAGCATAGAGGATTTCGTTACCTTCTTTGCTTCGTGTTATTCCCATTTCTTTAGCCAGACCTTCAGCATTGAAAAAGGCACTAATGACTCGAGTCGAAGCGTTGAGAACTGAAGAAACCTCTTCCAGTGCTTTAACCGTCTCAATCACTGGAATTAATCGAATACTCCCATGTTCGATTCCGACTTTTTCTTCAGCTGCAGCCAAGAGTTTTTCAACGTTTTGAAGGTGCTCTACGCTTGCTTGCGGAATCATTAAAGCAACAGGTTTTACTTGGGAGATTAGATCAATATCTTTAGCCCCGAAATCCGATTGCAGAGGGTTGATTCGCACTACAATTTGAACCTTCTCATAATCCATAAAGCCAATGGCTTCTCTGACAAGTAAACGGGCACAATCTTTATCCTCAATTTTCACACCATCAGCCAAATCCAACACAAGCAAATCCGGATTAAACACGGGTGCATTTTGAAGCCGTTTCGGGTTATTTCCCGGAATAATGAGCATACTCCTGTTTCGATTCATACCGATACTCCTTTATCTATTATCTTAGAATTATCTAAAAGCTCAAAGCGAAGCCCTTTCAATCGCAGCCTGAACTCTTGCTCTAAATGTATAATCCAAAGCTCCTTTGTCTTGAGCTTTAATGACAACATCCTGGACCCCAAGTTTTTCTGCAGTTTCGTGAATCACTTCCTCGATTTGTTTGCCGAATTGTTTCTGAATGACTCGTTTCGTCTCAAGTTCAACCTTGATTCCACCTTCAGGATTTGGAGCAACTGTAACCAGTACATCACTGGCTTCAAGAGCTCCAGCCTGTGCAGTTCTGTGGATTTTCATCGATTAACCCTCCTGTTACATATTTAATTAAGTATTTTACTCATTAAGTAATATCATTCAAATTTAACGATAGCCATCAACTCCTAAAAAGCCTAATAGCAATTCTTTCTAGGTAAGTCTATTATTAAGGTTGCTAAATTCATAGGAACTTGATTCAGTAATACAAGCCTGTTTTGATATATAAAACTACGTTTCATAAATAAAAAAGACTTTTTTTGTGCCATGCCGTCAACATAACTCATGGATTTAAACCCCAAGAATTATAATGGAGACTTTCAATTTATTTCACGTTCTGTAATTCGTTGAGACGATGGCTAAAATAGGACTTGACTTGCTCAACATATTCGGTTTTTAGAGTGTATTTACTGAAGTAACAGTTAAAATCTCGATCCAAGCCATAAGTTCCAGACTCCACCCATTCCGCATCAAGTGTACAAATTGTTTTAACTTGATCGTATAAATAACTAGAGCCTGAAAATTTTTCAAACAGATGCTGTAATTCCATATCTATCTGTGGATGCGGGAAAAAAAGATTAAAAGGTTTTTTAAAGTTGCCGTATTGATATGTACCTTCTTCTTCCCAAACAAATGGTTTCTCACAAGATTCTAAAATTGCTTGACAGGTTTTAATCATCTTTTCATGATCTTCAATTTCGAAGGACATTTACTAACACCTCTAAAATTAAGCTTAGGTTTTTATTATACATCCACATTGTGCAAAAATGAACTTAATGGTTTATTATGAAAGTTGCCAAAATGAAGAAAGTTCAGAGGTAAGTAAGAAAAGGTAATTGTTTGGAACTGTAGAATATAAACTTTAAACTATTAAAGTAACGGATTGAGGGATTTGCTTGAATAAGAGATATAAACTGTGGGAAGTCGGGAGGCAGCTCACTGCAACAGCCCAGGGAAAACAAAAGGCCGATTTGGTCATTAAAAACGGCACGCTGGTTAATGTTTTTACTGGAGAAATTTTGCCAAACACTGATGTAGCGGTAGCATTTGGGCGTATAGCGCTTGTAGGAGATGCTGCGAGGACAATTGGCGAAAAGACAAGGATTGTCGATGCTCAGGGTATGTATCTGGTACCTGGATTTATCGACGGGCATCTTCATGTAGAAAGTAGCATGATGACTGTTGGAGAGTACGCGAAATCTACTATTCCCCATGGAACCTCCTCAATCTTTATGGATCCTCATGAGATTGTAAATGTCGCGGGTCTCGACGGCATGACTGCTATGATGAAAGACGGGGCATTAACACCGCTGCGCGTTTTTACAACCATACCTTCCTGCGTACCAGCTTCTCCAGGTCTTGAAAACACAGGCAGTATCATAACGTCACAGGATATACAAAACACACTGAATTGGGAAGGTGTTGTAGGGCTTGGTGAGATGATGAATTACATCGGTATTTTATCCGGTGACCCACAGACTTGCGAAAAGGTGGAGAAAACCCTTGAGGCCGCTAAGACAGTAACGGGCCATTTTCCGCTGATGGATTCTGGTACTGAATTGAACGCTTATATTGCGGCAGGAATCAGTTGCTGCCACGAATCAACGAGTGCTCGTGAAGCTCTTGCCAAAATGCGGCTTGGTATGTATGCGATGATCAGGGAAGGTTCTGCGTGGGATGACTTGCCCGAAGTGATCAAAGCGATTACGGAACACGAGATTGATACAAGGCTTGCTGTGCTGGTTTCCGATGATCTGCATGCAGATACGTTAATAAAGCGGGGGCACATGGATTACATTATTCGTCTTGCAGTTTCCAAGGGGGTGCGGCCAGTGACGGCGATACAGATGGCAACCCTGAATACCGCCTGCTGTTTTGGTATGGAAAGGGATATCGGTTCGATTTCACCGGGCCGTTATGCCGACATCAATATTTTAAGTGACTTGAGTCAAGTTAGGGTTGAAAAAGTAATTATCAACGGAGAGCTTGTAGCAGAAAAGGGCAGTCTGACCATGCCTATCGGAGGCTATGTATATCCAGAAACACTCAAGACAACTGTTAAAATAAGCCGAAAGTTCTTGCCCGATGACTTTAATGTGAAAGCGCCCCCGGGCATAGAGGCTGTAAAGGTGAGGGTAATCGGCGTTCACGACTCCAATGTGCTGACGACCGAAATGGTTGAAATCCTGTCGGTCAGAAACGGAAATGTCGAACTTATCAGTGAAAAAGACATCTGTAAGGTTGCAGTTATTAATAGGCACAAGCCGGAAGGCGGAATGAGTATCGGTTTCGTGCATGGTTTCGGACTGATAAAAGGCGCTGTTGCCTCAACCTACGCGCACGATGCCCATAATCTGATTGTACTGGGGACGAGCGACAGCGATATGGCCTTTGCAGTAAATACGTTAGTCGAATGTTCGGGTGGGATGACGGCAGTAGAAGGTGAAAAGGTCCAGGCACTTTTGAAAATGCCCATTGCCGGACTGATGAGCGATTTATCGGTTCAAGAGGTAGCAAGTAGGCTCAGTAAGCTTTCAGATGCTTGGGCAGATCTTGGCTCGCCTCTTGCGTCACCTTTTATGACCATGTCTTTGTTGTCACTTATCGTAATTCCCGAAATTAGGTTAACAGATAAAGGCATTGTCAACGTTTATAACAACAGCTTTACAACGCTGTTTCCAGAATGAAAGTCATTATTATTAAGATCTTTGCACCCTTTTGTAAATGAGGAAGAGGTAAGTGAAATACCGGTTGGGGTTTCATAAGCAGTCATTAAACCCGGATTTTTGTCTTAATGTTAACTTCAGGTGGGGTGTAACCCCCATCTGAAGTCTAGATGTTCAGCTTTAGCTAAAACGAGCTTACTAGAATATGACCCCTAAAGCAATAAGAATTAAAATAGCAATGGCAATGATCCCTACACCAACCCCGATGCCAGCTGGGCTGTATCCATACGCAGCAACCGGAGCGACTGGAGGATGATAACATGTTCCACACATTCCGTACATCAAGATTCCACCTTTCTGACTCGATAATCTAGAATACAATACCCAAAGCGATGAGAAGAAGAATTATTATAACAACTGCAGCGATGCCAGAACCGAATCCTCTTCCTTGTTCACAACCGCAAGATGCTCCATCAACGTTAGCAAATGCCATTTGAATTTCCTCCTTTACCAGTTATGATCCATAATATGAATAAATTGGTTTTTTGAAATTTGTCTTACTCTAAAATAATTCTTTCTAAGAATTAGGGATTCTGTGCAGCAGTGAAAGGCGAAAAGCCTTAAGAATAAATTAAAAATTAATTGAATAAGAAATTTAGTTATAGAGCATTATAGTATCAAGGGTATACAATGGTTGAGCCAAGATTTATATGTGCTCTTTAATGAGGTGTATATAGGTCGGCCAACGATAATTTATGGGTGATAAAACGCTTGTAATTTGTCAGAAGGAAGATCTTTTATGGTGGGGAAAGGCTTTATTGCAGTCGATTTTATTTATTGCAATGAGGTTCCAACTTATTATAAAGGATCGAGCTAAGATTAATCAGGGTATTGATTTTTTCATAAATGTACAAGGTGACTTGCATATGTATGAATTAACTGGTCATATACAGCCGTGAGGTTGTATATGGTTGGGTAGGTATCTTGCTTAGTCGAACAAACCATTTTTATAGGTTGTGACCTGCTTAATTGTGGTCGAAAGATCATTGTTAGGTAATAAGCTATCTATAGAGGTGCAAGGTAGATCATTGTATGCTCTATAAGCTCTGTCTTAGGACAGAGCTTATTTTATTAACTCATTTTATAATGAAACATTCTGTAATTATAAATTTTTTGAAAATTGCATATTGACAATTAAGTTAATAACGAATAAACTAAAAATCAAGAAAACTCTTAAATATACTTGTATATACAGGTATATGGGAGTGATAACTATTTAGGGAGTGAAGGGGTATGCTAGATTTAGAAGTATTGACACAAGCGATTGGGGATCTAGATGAGGGTCAAGTAGTAAAGCTGTTGGAAGAGTTCGTTGCCTCGGAACCCAGCAGTGCTGAAGCCAATCAAGTCGTAGGGGCATGTCAACGGGGTATGAGTATTGTTGGAGATTTCTTTGAAAAGAAGGAATACTATGTAGGTGATCTCATTTTCGCCGGAGAACTTCTAAATCGAGCAATTGAAATCTTAAAACCTGTAATTGGTGGAGAGAATAACACCAAGGTTGGCAGTGTTGTTGTTGGCACAGTTCAAGGAGATATGCACGATATTGGCAAAAATATTTTTGCCAGCATGGTTGAAGCTGCCGGTTTTGTTGTATATGATCTTGGCATAGACGTCCCTCCTGCTGCATTTGTAGAAAAGATAAAAGAAGTAAAACCAGAAATATTAGGCATGAGCGGAGTACTCACCTTAGCAATTGATTCCATGAAAGCAACAGTTAAAGCTTTGGAAGAAGCTGGAATGAGAGATCAGGTAAAAGTCATCATTGGTGGTAACCCTGTGACAGAAGATGCCTGCAAACAAATAGGTGCGGACACCTTTACAACAAATGCGGCTGAGGGCGTAAAAATATGTCAAGGGTGGGTGAAATAGCATGTCGGAAGCGATGTCATTGTCCCAAGAAAGAACACAATTATTTACCGATATCATGGATGGGAAAATTCCCAAACGAGTGCCGGTTGCCTCGAATTTTGCTCATGAATTTGCTATTCAATACGCCGGAAAAGATTTGAAAGAAGTTCAATGGGATACTACTGACCTTGAGGCAAGTTTTGAAAAAGTGTGTGAAGACTTCTATTCCGATTTATTATCGGTTTCAGCCTTTAGAATGCCATCGTTTTACAGAATATTGGGGTCTAGAAATTTTGTGATGGGTTCGAATGGCTTTTTACAGCATCCGGAAGTTGAAGGGCTTAAACTGGAAGATTATGACGCTTTTATCGCCTCACCGTATAATTGCATCCTCGAGAAGGTATTACCCAACTTATATTCGGAACTTAATTCGGATCCTGTCACTAGGTCTATTGTTATGGCTAAAGCCTTTAAAGCTTATACGGACGAGAACAATAACCTTTTTAGAATTTATGGAAATTTAGTCAATAAATTTAATTATGGGACAGTAACCCTTTTTGCTGCTTTCTGCGAGGCTCCGTTTGACATTTTGACGGATCAGTTGAGAGGATTTAAGAACATCACCTTAGATGTAAGAAGAATTCCCGATAAGGTAGAAGCTGCAGTTAATGCTGCGATTCCTTTGATGATCAAAATGGGAACCCAGATTTTCCCGAATAAATACAATGCGACCTTTATCCCGTTACACATGGCACCGTATCTGCGAACTAAAGATTTTGAACGACTCTATTGGCCAGGATTTAAAAAATTAGTAGATGGATTAGCGGAAAAAGGCATGAGGTCTTATTTGTTTGTTGAACAAGATTGGATGCGATATCTGGATTATTTAGCCGAACTTCCTGCAGGGACTGTTATGACTTTCGAGTATGGTGATCCCAAGACTGTCAAAGAGAAACTGGGCGACAAGCACATTATCAGTGGCTTCTATCCCCTTACCCTTTTGAAGACAGGGACAAAACAAGAGTGCATTGACAAGGCAAAAGAGCTTATCGAAATTTTGGCACCAGGGGGAAACTATTTCTTTGGTTTTGATAAAGCTATTATCACATTGGATAGTGTTAATGTCGATAATACAAGGGCAGTTCTGGATTATGTCGCTAATAATGCCAACTATTAAGGGAGGATTTGATGATGAGCACAAATTACTATAAAGCATGGGAAGAATATATGGCTCTACACCCGGAAATCGATGAGAAAGAAGCTCAATTAATGGCTCCTAAAATGCAAAGTTATGAGGACATGTTGTTTGGCTTCGTCATGTTTCTCTGTGCTTAAAGAAACGTTATAAGTATAAATGGGAGGGAGCAAAAGCTCTCTCCCCTTTTACAAACGAGGAGGAGAGACAGCAATGATTATTATCGGAGAAAAGATCAACGGAACGATTCCCAGCGTAAAGAATGCTATTGCTGAGAGAGATGAAGAGTATATCCGTAATCTGGCCCTTAAACAAACAGAGGCGGGAGCTCATTACTTGGATGTGTGTGCCAGTACCGCCCCAGAATACGAAGTTGAGACCTTAATTTGGCTGATGAATCTGGTTCAAGATACTGTCGATACTCCTTTGTGTATTGACAGCCCAAATGCCGCAGTCATTAAGGAAGTCTTTAAGTATGCCAGACGTCCTGGATTAATTAACTCTGTTTCAGAAGAAGGGAATAAATGCGAGGTTATTTTTCCCTTGATTGAGGGAACAGAGTGGCAGGTCATTGCCCTGACTTGTGATAGCCGAGGAATCCCTTCGGATATCGAGACGCGGGTGGAGATAACCAGAAATATCGTGGAAAAAGCACAAAGGCATGGGATCACGCCCGACCGAATCCACATTGATCCACTGGTGCTGGCTTTGTCTGCGGATAATAAATCTCTGCTGAATTTTACAGAGACTTTAAAACGGGTTAAGGAATTATATCCTTCAATTAAAGTAACTTCTGGTTTAAGCAATATTTCCTTTGGCATGCCGTTGCGAAAAGTAGTCAATCAAGGCTTTTTAACCATCGCTCTTTATGCCGGAATGGATTCTGCTATTCTTGATCCGGCGAACCGGGACATGATGGCCACTCTCATGGCGACTGAAGCTTTACTGGGCCGAGATCGTCTTTGCAGAAACTTCTCTAATGCTTTCAGAAAGAATAAGATTGGCCCCATCAAGCAATAACGTTAGAGGTAAATTGTATGGTTAAGCAATCAAGATTTCGGTAGTTATTCCCTAGACCTTCCTTGCAGCGTTTTTGATTCGGATTGTAAAAAACCTGGGTTTAGGCATTAAATTGACAAACATTTTTGGAGACAATAAGATATTCATGACAAATACGAATCCCTGTATAAACCTGTTTGTGGAGGGTGTAATGAAGAACTCTTTTCAATTTAAAGAACTCTTGGTTGATTGTGTGGAGCAGCTTGAAGAAAAAAAAGTATTAGAACTCGCTAATCAGGCTTTAGACCAAGGAATGAATCCCTTAGCTTTAATAAATTTGATTATTGAGGGTATGAACCGTGTCGGTAAGCGTTATGAATGTAAAGATTATTATATAGCTGACTTAATAATGGCCGGCATCATCTTTAGAGAAGTACTGGGGCTTAATAAAATTATCACTTATTCCCAGAATTGTTATAATAATAAAAGCGGCAAGGTCTTAATCGGTACTGTCAAAGATGATATCCATGATATTGGCAAAGAAATTTTCAGAGCCTTGTTGGAGACCCATGGTTTTGAAGTGATTGACCTGGGAGTAGATGTACCTGGAGAAACATTTGTGAAAAAAGCTGAAGAATACCAGCCTAATATTATAGGGCTAAGCGGAGTCTTATCTAGTACCCTGGACCAAATGAAACAGGTGGTAGACGCCTTCGTTAGGGCAGGATTAAGAGACAAAGTCAAGATTATAGCTGGAGCAAATTACCTTAACGCTCATGGATGCAGTTATATAGGTGCCGACGGTTTTGCCACAGAAGCGTCTAAGGGTGTTGAAATTTGTCTTGATTGGATGAGCCTTTCCGGCAGAGTGGGAGAATCAAACCATGATTAATCCCATGTATATTACTATTGTTGAAGATATCAAACAGAAGATAAGCAGCGGCCAGTTAAAACCAAGCGATGCCGTCCCTTCGGAGAATACCCTCTGTAAAGAGTATGGTGCTAGTCGGATGACGGTCAGAAAAGGGCTTGCTATCTTAGCTAACGACGGCTACATTTATTCAATTCCGGGCAAAGGCAGCTTTGTTCGGAAACCTGAACTTAATAAATACACGATCTACTATGATGAAATGAACAATTCAATTAATACTGTTGACCAATCCCGCTTGTTGGAAGTAAATATTATTATGCCCGACGAGAAACTTGCCGGAGAACTTCAGACGACCATCAATAAGAATGTGATTGTAATTCGGAGATTGTTTTATACTGAGGGTAAACCTGTAGCCTATGATATTAAATATTTGCTTTACACCAAAGGAATGCCGATCGTGGAAAAGGAGATCGAAAAAGCGACCTTTCCTGAGATGGTTTCAGGAAGTATGTCTGCTTTTTCTCTTAAAAAAGAATTATCGATTTATGCCCAGATGCCTGATAAAGAACTCAAGCAATATTTGAATATTTATGATGAATTGGCGTTACTAGTCGTCGAGCAAAGAATATATAATGAAGAAAAAAAACCAGTCGGCTTATGTGTGACATATTTTCGGGGAGATTATATCAAGCTGAAAGGCAGTAGCGAGTAATTGACGATCTGACTTAAAAGATAAACAGCTGCATCTTTTGCCGATGCAGTTTTGTTTTTTAAAGAAGGAGGTATTTCCTTGCAAGAATTTACGGTAACATTTCAACCTGGAACTATCAGACTACGAGTGGCTGCCGGAACCAGCATTATGAGAGCCATGAATCTAGCAGGCTTGGGGACTGACTTTCCCTGCGGGGGAATGGGAAAATGCGGAAAGTGCCGGGTGAGAGTTATGGAGGGAGTGAGCGACTCTACTGAGAACGACAGGGCTCACCTTTCAATGCAGGACTTTAAAGAAGGGATTCGTTTAGCCTGTGCCACGAAGATCCATGAGGACATGATCGTAGAAATTTTAAATCCTAAACCGTTGCAGCATAATATCTTAATCAATTCTGCAGATAGAATTTTTGATATTAAAACCCATTTAAGAAAGCTATTCGCTGAAATCAGCCAACCTTCTCTCAGCATGCATAAGTCTGACTGGCAGCGTCTGGAGGAAACTCTTGCTGCTCTTGACTGCAATATCAATAATTTGCAGGCTCCTCTCTCCATTCTTCGCCAATTGCCCGAAACGATACGGCAGGGAAGAAACCAGCTGACGGCGGTACTCCTTGGTTCGAAAGTACTTGGGATAGAACAGGGCGATACCTCAGCAACCATGTTGGGGATGGCCTTCGATATCGGGACGACCACGATTGTAGGATATTTGCTGGATCTAATCTCCGGACAAGAGATTGAGGTGGTGTCAACCATTAATCCACAGGCTCAATATGGGGGGGATGTAATATCCCGTATCACGTTTGCCGGAAAAGATAAGGGTTTGGATACGCTGCATAAAGCAGTGACAGGCGCAATTAATAAACTGATTGGAGCAGCCGCAGAAAAGGTGGGAAGAAAGAGAGATGATATCTATGGAATTTCCGTCGCGGCAAATACAACGATGCACCACCTCTTCTTAGGCATAAGCCCTCAATCGATAGGAGTATCTCCCTATGTTTCCGTTGTTAATCGGGGGCTTGTTGTCGGTGCCTCTGAGTTGGGACTGGAAATCAACAGAGCTGGACAGGTGTTTGTTCTGCCAAATATCGCGGGATTTGTGGGGGCAGATACCACGGCGGTTCTATTAGCTACGGATCTGGACAAGAATGAGCATATTTCCCTTATTTTGGACATTGGAACAAATGGAGAAATTGTGCTGGGTTCCAGACATAAAATAGTTGCTTGTTCAGCTGCAGCAGGCCCGGCTTTTGAAGGAGCGCAGATAACCAACGGAATGAGGGGTGCGGTGGGGGCTATTGACCATATTTCATTCGCAGACCACTTAGAGTTCACGGTGATTGGTAAAGGCAGCCCGGAGGGAATCTGTGGTTCTGCCCTTCTCGACGGAGTTGCAGGCCTAGTAGAGTTGGGCATGATTAATAAACGAGGTAAATTTCTCGAGCCTGATAAACTCACCAATCCTAAATCGTTGGGATTTAAAGACAGGCTAATTCAACACGAAGGGACTTGGGTATTTTTGCTGGCTGACTCCAGTGAAACCCGTCACGGCAGGCCAATTATGATTACTCAGAACGATATTCGTGAGCTTCAGTTAGCCAAAGGAGCAATAGCAGCAGGTGTCAGGATTTTGATGGAGACCAGTGGCATACAGTCGGACGATATTAAAGAAGTGTTGTTGGCCGGTGCTTTTGGAAATTATCTGAACCCACACAGTGCGTGTGCAATAGGCTTAATTCCACGAGAACTTGAAAACAAAATTAGGATGATTGGTAATGCAGCAGGGACTGGAGCAAAAGTTGCCTTGCTTTCAGCCGAGGAATTTTCTAAGGCCAATGATCTAGCTGCTTCGGTCTCTTTTATCGAACTAGGAAGCTACTCTAAATTCAATACTATTTTTGCCGAAAATACCTACTTCAAGTTGGATTGAGGAGAGGGGACACAAAATGACTGAAGCAAGAGTATTGGAAGGTATCGCGCCAGAGGTAACCTTACAGGAACTATTTGCCTCGCAAGGAGCAGACTACAGCAGACGAGCTCCACGTCAGGAAATGGTGGATCTAAATCTGCGGCTCCTAGAAGAAGCTAAAGAGTTGATACGACCTGTGGTAATTTGGCAGGAAGTTAAAGTGATGGGAGCCGGAGAGCGGGAACTTTATCTGGAGAATGCACCAACCTTAAAAGGACAACTGTTGCCTAAGGTGTTAGGTTCAGCTGACAGGGTTATTTTATTTGCTATGACCATTGGCGACGTTATTGATCAGCGAGTCAAGAATTATATAAACAAAGGTCAAACTTTAGAAGCCTTTATTTTGGATTCCGCAGGATCGGTGATGATGGCCAAAGCTGCAACCACAATGATGACTGAAATTGAAGGGACATATAAGGCTAAGAACCTTAGTACTACTTTCCCCTTGGGGCCCGGCCATTCTTACTGGAAAGGCCTTGAGGATGTAAGATCCATTATCAGTTTCCTTAAAGGAGAAAGGATCGGCATTAGCCTAACGGCCTCTAATCTAATGCTTCCAAAAAAATCGATTGCTATGGTAATGGGGATAGGCAGCAATTTACCCGATTTCGGCGGTAAAACCCATTGCGATTTCTGTCATCTTAAAGGGAGCTGTACTATGAGAAATTTAGGCTCAGATAATTGTTAAGAATTTATAGTTGAGTTGTTACAACGGCCTGTCGATAGCTAAACTTTACAGATACAAATAGCAAAAGCCGCCCTATTTTGGACGGCTTTTAGTGTTTTTCTTACGAGACTTCGATATTCTCTGCTATTCGGGAACAAAAGCAAAGACCACCTATGTTAAAGGAGGTCTTATGTTTAGCAAAAAGAGACTTGCCTAAATCATCTTAGACTAGCTCTTCAAAAAAGTCCCTCCGAATTGCTGTCCCCGGAGGGCAAATAGGAGCATACATGAAAAAGACTTAAGGGATTAAACTTCCCTTGCTCGTATTATACCATGATAATGAGCGTTATTGTTCAGTTAAGGCCTTGGTAAGTATAGGTAATGTTCTTAGCCCTTCTTTTATTGATGGTATTCTGCTTTTCTAAGCCATCCGGCAGGCTGGGCAGCCGAGCCCACAGAAATAAAACAGTATAAAACCAAAGCAGAGCAATATTATGCTGAACTTGACGAGGATATATAACAAAGGGTTCTTCTTCACGGGGTTTCCCACTTAAGTCTAACTATCATTCTATTCTAACTCTACTCCCTTCATAAGGTTAATTATATGTTGGCTTGTAAAAATAAGAACGAAGTTTTTATTTGGACTGAAATAACCCAAACAGCAATTCCTCCGGAGTATCTCCCAATCACCGAGATGCTGGCCGATGATAGTTGAAGCGTTATCTTAGTACCCTCGTGGCCGTGGCCATCGCGATGCCCCGGCTTTGAGGAAAGCATGTGTATCCACGAACTTATAACGATGCAAGGTGAACCAAAGAGAAGCTAAAAAGTAGAACAATAAGCCTGCCAATAAATTGACACAATAGCCGAAATACATACCTGTTAATGTTGTTAGAGTCAGAATTATCAATATAATCGCCGGCAATGGATGCCAAGGTGCCACATAGCCACGTTCAATAGATCCCATAGGATACATCTTTCTAAATTTATACATCATGTACCCCATGAACAAATATACCAACAAGGCAGATAGAATCGAAAAGGTAATGACTTGATCCAACAGACCGGTAAAACCAAATGCCATCGAAATCGGCAAAAGGAACAAGATGGCCCGATACGGAGTTTTATACTTTGGATGAACAGCAGAGAAAGCACCCGGAACCAAAGTATCTCTCGACATCGAAAACCAAGCTCGACTAGCATCATTAATACATCCATTGGCACTCGCCATGCAGGCTAAAACCGTACCAATGAACATGATAACGATAATCCCAGGCACTCTTGCTGCCAGAGCAGCCTCATAAAGCGGATAAACAGATCCGCCAAGTGTTCCAGCCTCTACTAGACCAGAACAGACGAACCAAGTAATGGTAGCCCCTATTAGCAGAGTTACCATTCCAATAAGTGTACCCATTGGAAGTGAACGAGCAGTTGAGCGACATTCCTCTGCTGCTAAGGCTGTTCCTTCTATCCCAAGAAAAAACCAGATACCAAACTGAAGCGCAGCAATGACACCTAACCAGCCATAAGGTAATCCATTTGTCAACTCTGACAGCCTGAGGATACTTTGAGAAGGAACGAGGAAATGAGTAGAAGTCAGAAGCACAAGGATTGTTAAAAAGGCTATCGCGGTAATGAAAAAATTTAATGTTAAAGTGGCATAGACTCCACGGTAGTTGAGGTACGTCAATAACAACAACGTCAAAACAACAAAGGGCAAGCTTTGTATTGCCGGATTTATGGATTGTAAAATTGCACCAATTACCAAAGCGTCCGCTGCTTCAAGCATGACATACTCAAAAACAAGCATTAGTCCGACGTTGAAAGCAGCTAATGGACCCAGAAGATATTTTGCCATCGCATATTGCCCACCGGCTTCAGGGATAACCGATCCGATTTCGGTGTTAATCATGACCAGGGCAGTAAATAGGATCCCGATGACCCAGCAAGCTATAATGCCTCCCAGAGATCCCCCCTTAGCAACGGTAAAGTTCCAGCCCATAAATTCCCCGACTAGAACAATCCCTACCCCCAATGCCCATATATGCATCGGTCCTAAGACTTTAGAAAGACGCTGTTCCTTATCCTGTTGAATTGTCTCCAATTCAGTCACTGCGCTTGTCCTCTCCTCTCTTCTTCATTTCAACACAGATGAAATCTTGTACAAGGAGTACAAACAGGAATACGCATAAGCTCCAGGCGACCCAGTTCATAAGTGACCAAAGATTCAAAATCATTCCCCCATCCTGAATTTATGGTTCAACTACTTCTTTCGTATTCCATCATAATTATAGTTGATCATGGATTGAAGCTCTTTATCAGACCGAAAAATTACATAGAACATATATATTCCCAAGGCCGCGATCACCATCATGAGGCTAAGTAAATTGAAGGAATAGTCAATCCCCCCGGTCGAACCTGAGCCAACGAGGACCTTACCCCGCATCAGCATAGTTGTAAGAAGTATAACGAAACAAAGCAACATTATAAACATGACATCAAATACTTCTATCCAGAAACTATTTTTAGGCTTTTTTAGCTTTTTAGTAACTATCAATTTGTAAGCTCCTCTCCATGATGATTTTATACTTTTAGCTTTCTAGTAGATATTCTAACGTTCTAACGTCACTTGATTTACGATTTGGCACAATTCCTCACTGTATATGCCAACCTTATTTTTCTTCAAATGTGCCAAAACAGCGATTAGAGCACTTGTCACAAAAATACCGGCTAATAATCCTGTGACTATAGTCACATCTCGAACTAAATCAGACGATGCCAAACCACTTATACTTATTAAGATAAACCCTAAAACCAACCAAATAAAAATAATGAAGATCAGAACTAGCCCAGTATCCTGCCGATACATTTTTGCCCCGTCAAACTCCATCCATATATCACCTCCATACCTACCTTTAATTGTGGGGGTTGCAATTGTTATGCCAAGGAGAGCCCTTTCGCTTCAGAGATCTTTTGGTTCTTATCTGTGTTTAAGGAGGACCATTTTCTACTGGGTATCTTCAATGCGGATAGAGTCACGATACAAATTCCTAAAAAGACACGGTCACATCCTATAATGGGATAATAGGGAATCAGGTTTTATCAGCATCCAGAGGGTTACAATCAGCAATATCTCAAAATGGGATATACATTGCCGAGTGTCAAAAGGTAAAAAGGATTTGTGCTTGCTTAATAATAATGAGCATTACACCCATTCTGAGAATTTATTTGTTATTTTCTTTTGTATTAACTCCATAAAATCGTCCCAAAATAAGACTATTTTTATCTACGCAAACAAGGGATAAAATCATCTATTCCTATGAGGTTGAACATGTTCGTCCTGAAATGAGACGATTGACGTATAGTTTAGGTTACAAGCCTCCTGTATCAGGCTAGTAGCTCCATTTAGAGCTGGCATAACAATTGCATAAATTGAATTTTCGACAGAGGGCACTGGGCTCAGATCAGCTATTTTAGGAAGAGTCAAAGGATCTAATTATCTTAAAGGAGGAGCAATAATGTCTGAGGTCTACGATATTCTTATTGTTGGCGGCGGCCCAGGAGGGATGGCTGCAGCGATTTATGGATCAAGATCGCGTTTAAAAACAGGGATTTTAGAAAAAGGGAAGTTAGGTGGTCAAGCGTCAACTACGGAGGAACTAGAGAATTATCCTGGCTTTTCCCGAGGTCAGACAGGCCCGGCATTGATGGAAATTATGGCTGAGCAGGCTATGAGTTTCGGAACAGAAATTATTCCCGAAGAAGCCGTTGAGTTAGAACTGGAAGGAGATATCAAACGAGTCAGGACCAAAGGCGGCCATGAATATCGATCAAGAACTTTAGTTTTGGCCACCGGGTCTGAACCAAAATCATTGAACATTAAAGGGGAACTGTCTCATAGAGGCAAAGGAGTATCCTACTGTGCCACCTGCGATGCGGATTTCTTTGAAGAGTTGGAAGTAGTGGTCGTTGGCAACGGGGATGCTGCCGTTGAAGAGGCTATGTACTTAACTAAATTTGCCGAGACAGTAACCATCATTGTGAGACGGGATGAAGGGAACTTAAGATGCAATAAAACGAGTGCGGAAAGGGCTTTCGCCAACCCTAAAATTAAATGGGTTTGGAATTCAGTTCTTGAGGAGATTAAGGGTGACGGTCTGGTTAATAGTGTTGTCATTAAAAATATAAAAACCGGAGAGCTTTCTGAAATGGAAACCAACGGTGTGTTTTTCTTTGTCGGAACTGTTCCAAAGACAAATATATTGCAAGGCAAAGTGGACCTAGACGAGCAAGGATATATTATTGCCAATAACCTAATGGAAACATCTGTATCTGGAGTATATGCTGTTGGCGATGCTCGGGTAAAATTTCTCAGGCAAGTAGTTACAGCCACCAGTGATGGGGCTATTGCAGCTGTTGCAGCGGAAAAATACCTTGCGGAAAAGGAAGGTCGGTAAAAGAGTTCCTGAAAGTACATGTTCTGGAAAAGGCGTTCTAAGAAAGATATGAGTAAAGGGAGCTCTGGAGTTGTTAAGGAGGGGATAAAATGTTAGTGCTCACGAAAGAAAACTTTGAAAAAGAGGTTCTGAAAGCAGATGGTTTGGTGCTCGTTGATTTTTGGAGTGAGAAGTGTGAATCTTGTAAAGCTCTGATGCCCAGAGTTCATGAATTAGCGGAAAAATATAAAGAAATCGCTAAATTTTGCAGTTTGGATACCAATGGTAACAAGAGATTGGCGATGTCTCAAAAGGTTTTGGGGTTACCAACGATACTTTTTTATCGAAATGGAGAAATAATTGCTGAATTAACCACAGAGATTTCCGCTGAAGATGTTGAAATTAAGCTACTTGAACTAGCCTAGAGGAAACCTCAAAACTTTGAATTCAGGAAAGGAGAATTGTGCAAATGTTGAAAGGCAAAAAGGTAGCCATTCTTGGAGACCGCGACGGTATTCCTGGCCCGGCTATCGAAGAATGTGTCAAGACAAGTGGGGCAGAAGTAATATTCTCTACTACGGAATGCTTTGTTTGAACTGCGGCTGGAGCAATGGACCTGGAAAATCAAGCGCGTATTATGGGTTTCGCGGAGAAGTACGGTAAAGAGAATTTAATCGTAGTTTTGGGGGGCGGGGAAGCAGAAGCTTCCGGCCTGGCTGCGGAAACCGTATCTACTGGAGATCCTACGTTTGCCGGTCCATTAGCTGGAGTCTCGTTGGGACTCAAAGCCTACCACATTTTTGAATTGAAGGATCAGGTTGATGCTGCTGTCTATGATGAACAAATCAGCATGATGGAAATGGTTCTTGATGTTGATGGAATTGTTGAAGAAGTAAGGACCTATCGCAAATAATTTAAAAATGGTTCGTTCGAGAGTTTATAAGAAGGAATAGGTCACGTTAACGGGTAATGGATCATAGATTTGTACATCCATTACCCGTTGCTGAAATGTGGAGGTGATCTCATGAATTTTCCAGTTATTAAAGGGGCTGCCTACGGGTTGATCCATGCTAATGGTATGCTTTTCCATCAAGGTACTACCCAAACTATGGAACGAACTAAAGCCGTCAAGTCAGAACATCTTGAAAAGCTCCCGAGGCACTTAAGAAGTTTTGAACAGGCGGTCGGCTATCCTCCGAATCAAGTGTACATTGGAAATATGACACCGGATGAATTAAAACATGTTCCTCGTCCCTGGTATGAACAATCGGTTTCCCAAAGTCGTGACGGAAAGTACGGGGAGATTATACCGGAAGATGAATTCATTGGCCTAATGAAACTGGTTGATACCTTTGAATTAGTAATTCTAGAAGAACAGTTTCAATTAGGTGTCAAAGACAAAATAACGGCTCATACCGTACTGGGAGCACTTAAAGATACTGATAAACTTGACAGAAATCCTGGCACTGCCGAAGAGATTGAGAAATTAGTGGATAATCATGCAGCACAGCCAATCTATTTTGAGGGCAATTTAGTTGGATGTGTGAAAAGAGCGCATGAGTTTGATGAGGCATTATCTCACCATGTAATGTTCGAAAATCTTGTTAGCAAAGCTTCCGCAGCTTTTGCTTTACAGCTTCTTCTGACTAAAACAACATTGAAAGCTGAAGACATTGAATATATCATCGAGTGTTCTGAGGAAGCTTGCGGTGATATGAATCAACGGGGGGCGGGAATTTCGCCAAATCTATCGGGGAGATATGTGGCTGTGTCAATGCTACAGGTTCTGATACTCGCAGCTTCTGTGCCGCCCCTGCCCATGCAATCGTAGAAGCAGCTGCTCTTGCCCAGTCTGGAATTTATAAAAACATTGTGGTACTGGCCGGCGGTGCTTCCGCAAAACTAGGTATGAATTCTAAGAATCATGTCGAAAAGGGAATGCCTGCACTTGAAGACATGTTGGGGGCTTTTGCCATTCATGTGAGGGAAAACGATGGGTTTAGTCCGACGATCCGTACCGATGGAGTTGGCCGGCATAGGATTGGATCTGGTTCCTCGCCTCAGGCTGTTATGACTGCTATTGTAGCCGATCCATTAGACAAGATTGGGTATAAAATACTTGATGTTGATCGTTATGCGGCAGAACTGCAAACCCCTGAAATTACTGAACCCGCCGGAGCGGGTGACGTACCCCTTGCTAACTATAAAATGATTGGCGCTTTGGGGGTAAAAAGAGGGGAATTAGTAAAAACAGATCTGCAGAAAGTTGTTGAAAGTTTTGGCATGCCTGGGTTTGCTCCTACGCAGGGACATATTCCTTCTGGAGTTCCTTTCATCGGACATGCCGTTGATATGATCCTTTCGGGTAAGATTTCGCGGACTATGATTATCGGTAAAGGGAGCCTCTTCTTAGGAAGGTTGACCAATCTTTTTGATGGTGTCTCCTTTATCCTTGAAAAGAACAGTGGAATTGTTGATGCCGGATTTAACAAGCAAGAGGTACGAATGATGATTGCTGAAGCAATGCGAGATTTCGCCAAAACATTTGGTAAAGATTAATTTTGGCAGTATACCTTTGTCCCAATGGGAGGTGAAATAATGGACAAAGATTCTATAAGTACAGCTATCGCAGAGGTATTTGAGGAAATGGCTCAGGTTCTCGAAACCGGAAACTTTGGCCGAAGAATTAGGGTAGGTATCACAATTTTGGGCAGTGAACACGGGACTAAGGAGCTTGCTTACGGTGCGGAATTGGCCCAGAAACAGAATCCGGATATCCAAGTCGTTGTTATCGGCAGTGGAGTGGTAACTAAATTGGAAACTGTGCCGGCTTTGGATGAACAAGAAGCTCATGCCATGATGGATGAAATGTTGTTAAACCATACTTTGGATGCAGCGGTAACAATGCATTACAATTTCCCAATCGGGGTATCCACTGTGGGTAAAGTAATTACTCCAGCCAAGGGGAAAGAAATGTTTCTGGCTGCAACGACTGGCATGTCGGCTACAGAACGGGTTACAGCGATGCTAAAGAATACTATTTATGGGATTGCCGTTGCTAAAGCTTGTGGAAAAGCCACCCCTACAGTAGGCATCTTAAACATTGATGGCGCTCGTCAGGCGGAAAGGGCCCTGAAAAAGCTTAAGGAGGGCGGATACCCAATTAATTTTGCAGAATCCGCCAGGTCCGACGGCGGTATAGTCATGAGGGGCAACGACTTGTTAATGGGTGTACCAGATATTATGGTTGATGATAGCTTAACTGGGAATGTCTTCATGAAGGTATTTTCCGCATTCAGTACAGGAGGCAATTATGAAGCGGTAGGATATGGTTATGGCCCAGGGGTAGGGGAAGATTATGACCGGATTATTTGTATTGTTTCTAGGGCATCCGGAGCTCCGGTGATTGGCGGTGCCATCAAACTTGCTGCAGATTGTGCTAAAGGAAATCTGATGGAAAAAAGTAAAGCTGAATTTTCTGCAGTCAAGAAAGCCGGTTGGGATGATTTAATGAAATCACTTAATGGCAACGTCTCACCTGGCAAAAAAGATGTAGAGGGAGAAGTACCCCCTCCCCCCAAAAAACCCGTTACCGATTCTATACCTGGGGTAGAAGTGATGCAGTTGGAAGACGCGGTTCAGGCGTTATGGAAAGCAAATATATATGCCGAATGCGGCATGGGTTGTACCGGACCTATCGTAATGGTTGCTCCCGAAGATAAGGACAAGGGATTAGAATTACTCAAAGAGAAGGAGTACCTGTAAGCAGGGATTTATCCACCGGTACAAACAGAAAGAGATAGGTGCTTATGAAAAACATAATCATCACAAATAACCCGGCAGTAGCGGAAAAAAAGGATAACGTACTTTTTGTGGAGGGCTCCGTAGAAGAGACTTTGATCAAGGTTCGAGATTTAGTGCATGAAGGATATGAACTTATCAGCCACCCTTTAGCCGCTAGTTTAAGGGTGATGTTTTCCCCGTTTCGCTCCGTAATTTTAAGTGAGAAATCGGAAACAATGGATATTTTATCTGCTGAGATTATCGAGGATAGCATCATTAAATACAAGAGGCACATGGATTTTCGTAACAGCGACACAGTCAATAGTGCTGATTATAAAATGATAGATCTGATCCTTTTAGAAACGGCTTTACATGAGCAATCAGTTGCTTGGAGATGTTGAAGAACAATAGGGGGTGAAGGTATTGAAACTGGAAATTGGACGGATTTATATCAAAGACATTGAGTTAGGTAAGGAGTCATTAGTAACAGACGGAGTATTGACCGTTAATAAGGAAGGTTTAATTGCCTTTCTGAAAGAAGACGAAAGGATTAAAGATATCTCAATTGATGTGGCCAAACCAGGCGAAAAAGTGAGAATTATCCCGGTGAAAGACGTGATTGAGCCTAGGGTAAAAGTTCAGGAGGGGAATAATGGTTTTCCCGGGGTTACGTCGAAACAGGCTCAGTGCGGGGAAGGCAGGACACATGTTCTATATGGCGCTGCAGTTGTAACAGTTGGGGATATTGTAGGTTTTCAGGAAGGCGTCGTTGATATGTGGGGTGAAGGGGCTAAGTGGACACCTTTTTCCAAAACATTTAATTTAACTGTGGATATACAAGTGGTAGAAGGGTTGGATCCCCATACCCATGAAGAAACCGTTCGGATAGCCGGCTTGCGGGCGGCGGAGTATGTTGGGCTGGTAGGGAAGAATTTAACCCCAGACGAAGTACTCACTTATGAAATTGGCAGCATTTTTGAAGAAACAGCCAAATATCCGAATTTACCAAAAGTTATATACGTTGAGATGAATATTACACAGGGATTACTTCATGATACTTACATTTACGGAGTCAATGAGTCGTCGACTCTTCCTGCTTTGCTTCATGCCAATGAGGAATTGGATAATGCGGTGGTTAGCGGCAACTGTGTTGCCGCTTGCGATAAGATTACTACTTACCAACATCAAAATAATTCTGTGATCTATGACCTGTATGCTCAGCATGGCAAGGAAATTAATTTCTTGGGGGTCATTATGGTCCCGGAACATACAACGTTAGCCGGGAAACTCCGAGCTTCCGACTATACCGTAAAACTGGCAAAAATGCTGGGTGCGGATGCTGTGGTTGTCTCCGAAGAGGGCTATGGCAACCCTGACTCCGACCTTTTAATGATTTGTAAAAAATGTGAAAAGTCCGGGATCAAAACAGTATTGATTACCGATGAATGTGCGGGAAGAGATGGAATGTCCCAACCGTTAGCTGACACAGCCGGAGAAGCGGTAGCGGTCGTTTCCGGCGGAAATGTAAGTCATGTGGTTACATTGCTTCCTGCAGACAAGGTTATCGGAAATGCGGCAGCAATTGCTGTATTGGCCGGTGGTTGGGAAGGTTCACTCCTGGAGGATGGTACTTTGATGTGTGAATTAAATGCAGTGATTGGAGCCACATCAGAAATTGGATTCCATAATGTGACCTGTCGACTTTATTAAACTAGAAGTGAAAGGAGAGGATCTCATGTCGGAAAATTTTAGAGTTCTTTACTATGTAAATCAATTTTTTGGTCAAGTTGGCGGAGAAGATAAAGCGGGTATGCCCCCTGAGTTCAGACCGGAAAAGATTGGGCCTGCTGTGGGTTTTGAAGGGTTGCTTAAGGGAGAGGGAACCGTTGTCGGCACCATTATCTGCGGGGATAATTACTTCAATGAGAACACAAATGAGGTTCTGCCTATTATATTGAATATGGTTAAAGAAGCCGCTCCGAATGTGTTTGTCGCTGGACCGGCCTTTAATGCCGGGCGGTATGGGGTAGCGTGTTCAGAGATTTCCAAGGCTGTTGCTCAACAATTAAATATCCCGGTTGTAACCGGCATGTATCTTGAAAACCCCGGCTTAGATAGCTGCAAAGAGTTTGCTTACGTAGTCAGGACGAGTGATTCTGCAGGCGGAATGCGTAAAGCCTTGCCCTCAATGGCGGCTCTCGCTTGCAAATTGGCCAAAGGAATCGAAGTTGGGCCTCCTGAAGAGGAAGGGTACATTGCCCGCGGAATGAGAAAGACTGTCATTGTGGAAAAAAGAGGTTCACAGAGGGCAGTGGAAATGCTTCTTGCTCGCTTAAAAGGTCAACCATTTGAGACAGAAATGCCGATGCCTGTATTTGATGTCGTTGATCCGGCGGAACCTATTAAAGATTTAAGTAAGGCCACCATTGCTTTGTGCACATCGGGTGGCATTGTTCCGGCAGGAAATCCGGATCATATACAGTCGGCCAGTGCTCAAAAATGGGGTAAATACGATGTTAGCGAACTTCATGCGCTTGAGGCTCCTTGCTATTATACAACCCATGGAGGCTATGATCCTGTATATGCCAATGAGATCCCAGATCGTGTTGCGCCTTTGGATATTCTAAAAGAATTCGAGGCTGAGGGATATATTGGGAAGGTTTTTGATTGGTTCTATACGACTACCGGAACGGGAACTGCAGTAAGTAAAGCGAGAGAATTTGGGATACAGATAGGGGCAGAATTAAAAGCTGCGGGGGTAGATGGTGTTATCTTAACCTCGACCTGAGGGACCTGTACTCGTTGCGGCGCAACGATCGTAAAAGAAATTGAAAGATATGGAATTCCCATTGTTCACATGGCTACTATTACGACAATTTCCGAATCAGTCGGTGCAAACAGAATTGTTCCAACGATCGCTATTCCTTTTCCAGTCGGCAATCCAAAACTTAACAAGGAAAATGAGCATATCCTTAGAAGATCACTCGTTAAAAAAGCTGTTGATGCTCTAACGATCGAAATCACTAAGCCAACTCATTTTGAGTAAGTAATCTTTTGTTAAGATGGCAGAACTAAATTGTTCGGTCAATCAGAATCTGTATCGAAATCTTATATAGTATTAAATATATTCGACATTAATGTCGAATATATTTTTTTTAATTCCCTTTTTAAAGAATTTAAAAGATATAAGAATATTTACAATATATTGGATTTATACTCTGAAAGGTGTAAACTCAAAATGACGGATACTCGAATCGAAAATGCTAATGCTTATGCATCTTATTTGGGAAAAGGCTATGTCTTTATATCGTTGGAGATACGAGGAGGTAATAGCTTGCAGAAAAAAGGTACAGGCATATCTAGTCTTAAGTCGGTTCAAGGTTATATCCAACGTGTGGCAGATGCATTTGCGGCTGTGCTCGATTTTGAGGTTGCTATTGTGGATGAGTACCTTGAAGTCACAGCGGGGACTGGAAAGTATAAAGATCAAATTGGAATAATTTATGGTTCAGGATCAATAAGTTATCATTTGCAATACACACAGAAGAGCTTTTTATTATCTGATCCAAGGAAATGCCATCATTGTCAGAACTGTAATCTTAGGGAGACTTGTAAGGTTATGGCGGGTTTGCTATATCCGATCAAACTTGGAGATAAAGTATTTGTAGGTACAATCTCATTATACGCCTTTGATCAAACACAAAAAGAAAATCTTTTAAAGGACTTCGATAAATTCGAAACTTTCTTAAAACACTTAGTTGAGCTGATAGCAGGAAAACTTAATGAAATGGAGTTGTTTAAACAATCCAAAAAGTCGGCGGAACAATTCAACACCTTGATTAACTCAGTACGTGAAGGAATTGTGGCTGTAGATTACCAGGGCAAAATAACACATATTAATCGCTCAGCTGAAAATCTTCTTATGGTACAAGCTCATCAGATCAATGGAAGACTGGTTGAAGAAATCTTTTCCGGAATTACCATGAGCACTCTTCTAAATATGACGAAGCCCTATATAGAACAAGACATATTTTATAAGGCTCGGCAACAAACGGTACATTTTATGAGTACAATTACGGAAGTTAAATATAAAGAAGAGGTTAGCGGATTTGTTATTTCTATACGCTCGATCGGAGAAATGCGTAAGTTGGCTGGGCGTATTATGCGAGAAGAACGTAAGTATACTTTTGATGGTATTCTTGGCCAAAGCTCAGTAATCACCGAGATAAAAAAGAAAATGTGCAGAGTTGCGACAACAGATTCAACGGTTCTCATTACGGGTGAAAGCGGCACGGGTAAGGAGCTTTTTGCGCGTGCGATTCATCAAGAGAGCCTGCGAAAGAATGCTCCTTTTATTGCTCTTAATTGCGGGTCTATTCCCGAAAATCTACTTGAGAGCGAGCTATTTGGCTATGAAGAAGGAGCATTCACAGGAGCGCGACGTACTGGCAAGCCAGGAAAATTTGAATTGGCCAATGGAGGAACCATATTCCTTGACGAGATCGGTGATATGCCATTGCATTTACAAGTTAAGCTGTTGCGCGTACTCCAAGACTTTACAATAGAGCGAGTAGGCGGGACGAAACCATTAGTCGTGGATGTTCGAATTATCGCTGCCACCAACAGGAACTTGGAAGAAATGATCCAGACTAAACAATTTCGGAGTGATCTATATTATCGCTTGAGTGTCATACCTTTTCATATTCCCCCTTTGAGGGAAAGAAAAGAGGACTTGGAGTTGCTTATTCACTGTTTCGTCGAAAAATATAATTTGATTCTGGAAAAAAATATTCAAGGATATACAAATGATGCCTTAGCGCTAATGTCTGAATACACTTGGCCGGGTAATGTTCGGGAATTGGAAAATGCTATTGAGTACTCTGCTAATATCTGCCCTGATTTTGTAATTGATGTGAACTATCTACCTGATCGAATTCTTAAATATCTCCCGACGAAACCCTCTGCCCAGCACCAAGTGCAGATTCGATCTATAGCAGATCTGGAGAAAAATGCCCTAATTGAGGCCATAACCAGGTTTGGCCCAGGTAGCCGTGGCAAAGAAAATGCTGCGAGATCTCTGGGGATGAGCCGTTCAACTCTTTATAGAAAAATTAAAGAGATGGGTTTAGAAATTCAGATCTAATGAATAAGAGACATAAAGGAATTTTAGACTCTCAGGCGAGAAGATATAATAACAAAAAACTTACCCGTTCGGGTAAGTTTTTTTTACCCTTATTTCAAGACAAGAAGATTAAGTCCTAAAATGACACAAATGCGAATTAAGCTATTTGGGGGAATCCTTCGCTATTCATCCTAATTTGAGACATCTATTTTGGAGCTGGAAGATTTTCTTCCTTGATTAGGTTGCTTAAGGCAAGTGATTGGAAGTTAATGCTGGCATAATTCTTGCTTATACAATTATCAGTGACAGTCTTATAAAGGAGTGGTGGGTTATGTTTATAGTTGGAGAATTAATCAATGCGAGTCGTAAACCTATACGAGCCGCGATTGAAGCACAAGACACCGCAGCAATTCAAAAAGTGGCAGTAGATGAGTTAGAAGCGGGAGCCAATTATATTGATGTTAACGCCGGGATTTTTGTAGGTAAAGAGGCCAACTATTTAAAGTGGCTTGTCGAAATTGTGCAGGAAGCTACAAGTGGTGCTCCTTGTTGCCTCGATAGTCCTGATCCGAAAGCGATTGAAAAAGCGCTATCTGTACATAAAGGGGTCGCCATGATTAATTCTATCTCTTTAGAGAAAGAACGCTTCCAAGGTCTTTTACCATTAATAGCCGGTACAGATCACAAGGTTGTAGCCTTGTGCATGAGTGACGAAGGGATGCCTGAAACCACGGATGATAGGCTCGCTATAGCAGATAAACTTATTAATGGTCTAGTTCAAAATAATATTCCAATGGACAATATTTTTGTCGATCCGCTGGTGCAGCCGGTATCCACAAAGGATACTTTTGGAATTGAATTTCTAGAAGCGGTTGAAAGGATTATGACGACCTTTAAAGGGATTCACACGATGTGCGGTCTATCGAACATTTCTTACGGTTTACCCATCCGGAAACTATTGAACCAGTCTTTTGCAGTAATGGCGATTGATCGAGGCTTAGACGGTTTAATCATAAATCCTTTAGACAGGCAGATGATGGCTAATATCATTGCCGCTGAGACTATTGCAGGTCGTGATAGCTATTGTGCCGCCTATTTAGGTGCGTATCGGGGCGGTAAATTGGAATAAGTTTTCGAGAATCAATGTTTGTTAAGTCTTGTGATTGGCATAACATTTGCAAGACAAATACATCAATGAATAGATGAAGTTGAAAGGAGTTAAAACCAGTGGCGAACTTTGAAGAATTATCAAAAAGCGTTATCAGTGGCAATCTCGCCAAAGTGAAAAAGTTAACTCAAGCCCATATTGACGAAGCGACCTCACCTTTAGATATCATCAATCAAGGGTTAATTGCCGGGATGAGTGTCGTGGGTGCCCGCTTCAAGAACGGGGAAATGTATGTTCCGGAAGTTTTAGTCGCAGCGAGAGCGATGAGTGCAGGGATCGAAATGGTCAGACCGCTGATAGCAGATCAAGAAATGCCTTCAGCGGGTAAAGTTCTGTTGGGTACGGTGAAAGGGGACCTCCACGATATCGGAAAGAACTTGGTGGGGATGATGCTCGAAAGCAGAGGATACACCGTCATCAACGCAGGAATTGATGTTCCTCCGGAAAAATTTATCCAAGGGATTAAAGATCATAAACCCAATATTTTGGCAATGTCCGCGTTGCTTACAACAACGATGCTGCATATGAAAGATACGATTGAACTGATGAAAGAAGAGGGTATAAAGGATCAAGTAAAAGTTATCGTAGGCGGGGCGCCGATTTCCCAGGATTTTGCTGATGAAGTGGGTGCGGACGGATTTGCTCCGGATGCAGCATCTGCCGTAGATCTCTGTAATCGGCTCTTGGCTTAAACGTTGCAGGTCTGAAAGGAGAGAGAAGTAAGTGGATACAACAAGAAGTCATTATACCCGGGCAAATTATGAGGTAAATCAGACAACCCTTTGGAAAATGCTTAGTGAGGATCAGTGTGAGGAGCTTTTTATGACGACGATGGAGCTTCTAGAACGAACAGGCGCAGAAATTCAGAACGAAGAAGCACGCGGTGTATTTGAAAAAGCAGGTTGTTGGGTTGATGGGAATCGAGTTAGAATTCCTTCGGCGTTATGTGAATGGGCTGTACGAACCGCTCCTTCTCGTATTACAGTATGTGACCGGAATGGCAAAAGGGCCTTAAGATTAGAAACGACAAACGCTTTCTATGGACCGGGACAAAGTAATACGTATGTGATTGACCCCTTTACAAATGAGCGGAGAAAGCCGATCAAATCGGATGTCGCGCTTACTGGAGTTGTCTGTGACGGCTTAAAGAACGTCGATTTTGCGATGAGCAATGGCCTTCCAACAGACGTCAACCCAAGCTTGGCAAATGTTCATGCCTTTGAAGCATTGCTAACGCATACAACGAAACCAATCGTTCAATCAATCCAAGGTGTAAAGGAAGCGCAAGCAATTCTAGAAATGGCCACTGCCGTCGCAGGAAGCTTAAAGGAATTCCAAAAAAATCCCTTTGTTGTTCTTCTCATTGAAACGGAAGGAACTCTTGTTCACTCCAAGGAAACGTTGGCAAAGGTCCTATTCGCCGCCCAAAACGGTGTCCCTTATATTTATGCGACCAAGCTCATTGCCGGTGAAACATCTCCGGCTACTCCAGCCGGAGCAATCGTCCTAGCCTTGGCGGATGTTTTAGTCGGGATACTTCTTGGTCAATTGGTACGTCAGGGGACCCCAGTAATTGCCGGAGGCTTCTTCACAATTCGTGATCATGAAAATGATATCTTGCCTTATGGTGCTCCAGAAGTTAGTTTGATGGGAACCGGGATGGCGAATGCCCTTCGTTTTCTTAGGATTCCGAGTTTCGGCTTCGCGGGTGCTACGGATGCTAAAGAAAGTGATGCCCAAATGGGCTTGGAAGCAGCCTTTTCTATTCTGCACGCAGGGATGAGTGGTACAAGTTTGATTCACGGTTGCGGCCAATTGGAATATGGTTTATCAGGTTCTTTGGCCTTACTGGTCATGGGCGATGAAGTCATGGGAATGACGCGGAGAATCATTAAAGGAGTCGAGGTCAATGAAGAACGACTAGCGCGAGGAGTTATTGATGCGGTACAACCGGGTGGACACTACCTGGGTGAAGAACATACGTTAAAATATTTCCGGAATGAGTTTTGGTGGCCGAGCGTCATGAACAGAACAAGAATTGATGACTGGACAGCAAATGGGGCGAAAAGCTTAGGACAACGGGTTAAGGAAAAGGCACAGACTATTATCAATACTCACCAACCTGAAAAACTCTCTCATAATATCCTTAATCAAATTAAAGCAATTATAGACAGAGCGGAGGCCTAATAGGATTCGTTCGTTTGAAAGGGGCGGAAAGACGTATGGCGAACTTTGAAGAATTATCAAAAAGCGTTATCAGTGGCAATCTCGCCAAAGTGAAAAAGTTAACTCAAGCCCATATTGACGAAGCGACCTCACCTTTAGATATCATCAATCAAGGGTTAATTGCCGGGATGAGTGTCGTGGGTGCCCGCTTCAAGAACGGGGAAATGTATGTTCCGGAAGTTTTAGTCGCAGCGAGAGCGATGAGTGCAGGGATCGAAATGGTCAGACCGCTGATAGCAGATCAAGAAATGCCTTCAGCGGGTAAAGTTCTGTTGGGTACGGTGAAAGGGGACCTCCACGATATCGGAAAGAACTTGGTGGGGATGATGCTCGAAAGCAGAGGATACACCGTCATCAACGCAGGAATTGATGTTCCTCCGGAAAAATTTATCCAAGGGATTAAAGATCATAAACCCAATATTTTGGCAATGTCCGCGTTGCTTACAACAACGATGCTGCATATGAAAGATACGATTGAACTGATGAAAGAAGAGGGTATAAAGGATCAAGTAAAAGTTATCGTAGGCGGGGCGCCGATTTCCCAGGATTTTGCTGATGAAGTGGGTGCGGACGGATTTGCTCCAGATGCGGCATCTGCCGTAGATCTCTGTAATCGGCTCTTGGCCTAACATTGTGGGTTTGAAAGGAGAGTTTGACGTTGACAACGAGAACTAATTTTAAAGCATACTCAAGCACGATGATGAATGTATTCTCGGAAGCCCAGTGTCAAGAATTGGTCTTAGCCGCGGAGGAAGCAATGTGGCGGACTGGAACGGATTTCCACGATAAAGAGTCTCTGGAAATTCTAAAAAAAGCCGGCTGTTGGGTCGAAGGAAAAAGAGTTAGAATTCCCGCAAACATCACGGAGCAGTGCTTGAGGTCTTGCCAGAAACACGTTGTGCTTTGCAATAGCCGGACTGGAGCGCGAGAACTTTTTATTGAAGGAAATAACGCTTACTTTGGTTCTGGGCCTTGTACCCCCTTTACCCGTAACCCATTCACTAACGAAAGACATCGGGCTACAAGAAAGTCTGTAGGCTGGGCGACTAAGGTTCTTGATGCCTTGCCCAATATTGATTATGCGATGTCTTTAGGAATTGTCCAAGATGTCCCCCTATTGATCTCAGATCGACATGAGTTCGAGCAACAGATTTTACACACTGATAAGCCCATTATTACGGTTTGTGTTGATGATTGGGGACAAGCAGACGTCATTAAGATGGCCGAGATTGTCGCCGGAGGTGAGGAAGAACTTAGAAGAAACCCATTCATCTGCCTCTATGCTGAACCGATTTCTCCAGGGGTACACTGCAGGGAAGCCGCTCAGAAATTAGTTATGGGGGCGAAGAAAGGTCTGCCGACAATCTATACTCCCTGTATTATGGCTGGAGGGACGGCACCCGCAACTATGGCAGGAGTTATGGTTCAAGGATTGTGTGAAAGTTTAAGCGGTCTCGTTCTGAGCCAATGTACTCGTGAAGGAGCTCCCTTTATTATGGGTGGCGTATACACCATTTTGGATATGGGTTCAACCATCTTTTCCTATGGGGCACCGGAGCTTCATCTGCTCCTGGCCGGCTTGGCCGATGTAGCCCATTATCTTAATATTCCGATGTTCGGTACTGCAGGCTGTACTGACTCTTGTATTATCGATGAACAGGCTGGAATAGAGGCTGCCCTTTCTATCGCTATGACAAATATGTCCGGTGCCAATCTCAATCATGATACGGGTTACTCAGAATACGGAACAACTTCAAACCTCGACCTCGTTGTCATAGCGGATGAAGTTCTTGGTATGGCCAGAAGGTTAACTAGCGGTATCCGTGTTGATCAGGAAACGTTAGCATTAGATGTCATCGAAAAGGTGGGTCCTGGTGGTAATTTTGCAGATGAAGATCACACATCTGATCACTCGGAGGATAACTATGTACCTCGTTTAGTCAACCGTGCTGCTCGAAGCATTTGGGAAAATGCAGGAGGGAAAACACTGACTCAGGTAGCTAATGAAAAAGTTCGAGATATCATTAATTACCACGAACCTATTCCACTACCGAAAGATGTAGCCGAAAAGATCAGAGGGATTGTAGAAAACGCTGTTGGTCATATGCCGGGTGAAGATGAGTAACAAAAGATTATAGAGGCCATCTCGCGAACATCGAGACTTCGGTGGCTATAATGTCCGGTGGCGTAGGTCTCCGGTGGAGACTTACGCCGAAGGCGCAGAGCCACTAACGGATACTTTCGTACCATAGGATGAGTGTCGTCGAGCCGCCTATCCCAAAAGAAAACTTCACGAAGGGGGAGTCCACCTCCACCGCGACAGAGTACGGGGGACCCACTTCCACTTGAGGTGGAGTCTTACTAAACATTACAGAAAGGAGTTGTACGAAGTAAATTTTCAAAGTATTCAATTAAGAAGAGAGGTTTTAAAGATTCCCGAAGAGCAAAGCAATTGAAGGAGGGGAAAGAGTGAACATGAAAAAAAAGAATATTACAGGTTTTAGTGTTGTTAGCGTGATACTGAGTTTGAGCTTGATATTAGCAGGTTGTGGTGCAAAGACCTCCGATACATCAAAATCGGCACCTTCTGGGGGAGATAAAGTTTATATTGGTTGGGTGGCTCCCCTCACAGGTAGTGGTGCCAATTACGGAGAACAAATGTTGAACGGGGCAAAATTAGCTGCGAAAGAAATTAATGATGCCGGTGGAATTAACGGAAAACAGATTGAGATTATTTCTCAGGATGATAAGTCGGACCCCAAAGAAGCAGCCAATATTGCACAAATGTTTACCGGTGACGCGAGGTTGGTTGGCGTGTTGGGAAATTATAACAGTTCTTGTGCTTTAGCTGGTGCGCCAATTTATGATCAAGGGAAATTACCTGTTATCCACGTTGGAACTTCACCTGTGTTTTCAAAACAAAAGCATGACTATTTGTTTCGAATATCAGTAACTGATGCTTTCCAAGGTTCTTTTGTGGCTAAGTGGATGAACGATGAAGGACTAAAAAAACCAGCCATCATCTGGGAGAATGATGATTATGGCCGTGGTCTTAAAGAAACTGTCAGCAGTGAAGTTACAAAGAATGGCGGCAAAGTAGTCGGTGACTGGAGTTATATGCTTAACCAAACTAAAGATTATTCAGCGCTTTTGACTAATGTTAAAGAATCCGGTGCTGATTCGATATTTATCGGCGGTCTCTATACTGAAGGAGCCCTGATAGGTAAGCAAATGCAACAATTAGGCCTAAAGCTTCCTGTATATGGAACAGATGGCTTGTATGAAAAAAGTTTAATTGATTTAGGTGGGGATGCTGTTGAAGGCTGGAAAACCTCAGGTTTATTTTTGCCTACAGATCCTAACCCAACTCTTCAAGCCTTTATAAAAGCCTATACTGCTGCTTATGGCAAGACACCAGGAAGTTATGCAGCCCTACATTATGATGCTATGAAAATTTTGGCTGGGGCAATTAAGGCTGTAGGAACTGATCATGAGAAGGTTCAGGCTTATCTGGCCAAGTTGCCAGAACCTTATAACGGCATTACAGGTTCGGTTACTTTCGATGAACACCATGATTCTACACGTTCATCCTTAACAAAACTCGTCATTAAAGGTGGTCAGTGGCAATTGTCCCAATAGTAAATACATTGCGGTAAGGTCGGAAACATCTTTCCGGCCTTACCAAACTCTTTATTTCTTTAGAAATAACGGAAAGGAGTTGCCATTATGCTTTTTCAGCAACTAATTAACGGCTTAATGCTAGGAAGTGTATACGCTCTGGTGGCTTTAGGGTACACGATGGTCTATGGGGTTATGAAATTTATTAATTTCGCCCACGGTGATGTTTATATGTGGGGGGGATTTATTGGATTATTCCTTGCACGCCTATTGGGTGGCAATTACTTTCTGGTGTTGATTCTTACTATGATTCTCACGGGAATTCTAGGTGTTCTGGTAGAAAGGATTGCCTATAAACCCCTGAGGAAGTCCCCGCGTTTAGTAGTTACCACGAGCGCTTTAGGGATGTCTATCGTTTTATCAAATTTAGCTCTACTTCTCATTGGCTCAGAAACTTATCCTATGCCAAAAATTTTGGCAGTCCGTCAAATTCATTTGGGTTCGTTTGCGGTGATTAATACCACCCAAATTTTGGTCTTGGTCATAGCCGTGATCTTAATGTTTCTGCTTAACTGGTTTGTAAACCATACTCGTTACGGTCAAGCCATTCGAGCTGCATCGGAAGATTCTGAAACAGCTGGCCTTATGGGAATTAGTATGGACCAGGTTCTGTTGGTTACGTTTTTTGTAGGCTCCGCTTTAGGAGGAGCGGCAGGTCTTTTAGTAGGGACGTATTATGATGCTATATATTCTACCATGGGCTATGCAGCCGGATTAAAAGCTTTCACAGCAGCCATATTGGGTGGTATCGGGAGTATTCCCGGTGCTATGGTCGGTGGTTTAGTACTGGGTGTCGTGGAGAACTTCGCCGGAGCCTGGATACCTAACTATCGAGATGGGATCGCTTTTATTGTCATGATCCTGGTTTTATTGTTTAAGCCAGGAGGCTTATTTAATGCTAATATCTATCAAAAAAGAGTCTAGGAGGTATTGTTAATGACAAGGACAAAGCTCTTACTGTACCTAGCGATCGGTATAGTTCTCATCCTATGTCCTCTTTTTATTAAGAGTAGTTATATCATGCACATTGCGGTAACTATTGCTATTTACGGAATTCTAGTCCTCGGATTAGAGTTGGTTCTCGGCCAAACTGGATTATTTTCTCTTGGCCACGCGGCATTTTATGGTATGGGAGCTTATACATCAGCGTTAATCGTCATGTCTTTTGGTTTACCTATATGGATCGGGGCAATAGGAGCAGTGGTTGCCAGTGGACTGCTTGGTGCACTTTTGGGGTTTCCGACCTTGCGTCTACGGGGAGATTATTTAGCGATTGCAACTCTTGGTTTTGGAGAAATCTTTCGCTTGATTCTGGTTAACTGGGATACGTTGACCAATGGGCCAATGGGGTTACCTGGGATTACCCGTCCACAATTGTTTGGGCATATGTTCGACGAAACAATGTATTTCTATATGATAGTTAGCGCATTCCTTCTCTGCTTAGCAGCAGCTTACAGGATAAGCGGTTCTTTTTTAGGACGTGCTCTCCGAGCGATACGTGACGATGAAGATGTCGCAGAATTCGTTGGCATCGATATCTCAAAGTATAAAATCATGGCATTTACCATAGGCGGAATGTACGCTGGCTTAGCAGGCAGTTTCTATGCCCACTATATTACATTTATTAGCCCGGACACGTTCGTATACCAAGATTCAGCAACCCTATTGGCAATGGTATTTCTAGGAGGAGCAGGTACTGTCATAGGGCCAGTGCTTGGGGCAATCGCCCTGGTGATATTGCCGGAAGCGTTGCGTTTCTTGGCGGAATGGCGAATGCTCGTGGTGGGGGTATTAATGGTCGTCATGATGATTTATCGCCCGCAAGGAATCATAGGTGGAGGGGTACGCTGGCCATGGCAGCGAAAAGAAAAATTAGCGACATCGGAGAAGAAATAGTAAGGAGGAGTGGTAATGCCTATTCTGGAGTTTGATAATGCCTCTAAATTCTTTGGCGGGGTACGGGCAGTGGACGCCGTGAGTGCTGAAGTTTCAGCGGGAGAAATCACAAGTATCATTGGACCGAACGGAGCTGGGAAAACCACTCTTTTTAACCTGATTACTGGCGCTTACAAGCTGACCGGCGGAGATATTCGATTTAACGGAAAGTCACTGGCAGGATATCCCGCTCATAGCATTCATGCTCTTGGCATTTCCCGAACCTTTCAAAATATTCGTTTATTCTCTTCGATGAACGTTTTGGCAAATATCATGATCGGTACTCAGTCTCGCCAGAAACCTAAGGTATTGGACCTTTTAATTCCTGGCCGAAATAACCGGATTGAGAAGACTATGAGACAGAGCGCTGAACATGTACTTGATCTTCTAGGACTTGCCTCGAAAGCTGATTTAATGGCATCGGCCTTGGCGTATGGGGAACAGCGTCGGGTCGAGATTGCTCGTGCTTTGGTCAACGATCCAGAGATTCTCTTGTTGGACGAACCGTCGGCAGGCATGAATGTTAGAGAAGCCAAAGATTTAATGGAGTTTATTTCTAGAATAAAAACGGAGCTAAAAAAGACAGTTATCGTTATTGAACACAATATGCGCGTTGTACGCCACATATCGGATAGGCTAATTGTTCTTGATCACGGATGTAAGATTGCGGATGGAGATCCCGAACAAGTTTTACTTGATCCGAAAGTTGTTCAGGCATATTTAGGCAAAAGTGAGCTAACAACATATGCCAAAGTGCAATAGTAGGAGGTGAAAGAATGCTTAAGGTCAGTAAATTAGAGGTTAAGTATGGCATGATAAAGGCAGTACGAGGTATTTCACTGACGGTTGATCGGGGTGAGTTTGTCGTACTTATTGGTAATAACGGCGCTGGGAAGACATCAACGTTAAAAGCGATTTGTGGTATCAACCCAGTGAGCAGTGGTTCAGTTGAACTCAACGGTGAGGTCATCACGGGCAAACCTTCTAACAAAATAGCTGCTAAAAAGATAGCTATGGTTCCCGAAGGCAGGCATGCTTTTGCAGGTATGACTGTCCAAGAGAATCTGAGTATTGGGGCTTATTTGCGCCGGGACAAAGCTGGCATCCAAGAAGATAGAGAAATGGTATACAGTCTTTTTCCAATACTTAAGGATCGCGCCCGACAGATGGCAGGGACACTTTCAGGAGGAGAACAACAGATGCTGGTAATAGGCAGGGCCTTGATGTCAAGACCTGAGGTGCTTTTCTTAGATGAACCGTCCCTTGGGTTAGCACCAATAGTTGTTGAAACCATCTTTGAAACAATTCAAAGCATAAACCGCCAGGGTATCTCTATTTTAATGGTAGAACAGAATGCGTTTCTTTCTCTGTCAGTCGCTAAGAGGGGTTATGTCATGGATTCGGGCGAAATTGTAATTGAAGGTTCTGCAGAAGAGCTAATGAACAATGAAATAGTGAAAAGAGTTTATCTTGGGCAAGAGGAATTTAGCTCGATGTAACCGAAAAAATCAGAAGAATTGCAGAAATACAGTAGGACATATGCTAGGTAAAGATAAGTAACAAAAGATTATAGGGCTACCTGCCTTTGCATGGAGCCGCTAGTTGTTACTTTGAGGAGGGAGAGAAATGTCGCTTGTACTGGGAATCGATACTGGAGGGACATATACCGACGGGGTGGTTGTAGAGCTCAGGAATAAACAGATATTGAAGAAGGCTAAGGCACTGACCACCCGTGAAGATCTCTCAATTGGTATTAGAAATTGTATTGCTTATTTGGACTTTGAAGATTTCAAGAACATCAGTGCAGTTTCACTATCAACCACATTGGCAACCAACGCGATAGTAGAAGGGCGCGGCTGTGAGGTAGGTCTTTTAATGATTGGCTCTGATCCTATAGATACCTTACCAGTGAGACATTATTATGTTCTGCCGGGAGGACACGATATTAAAGGACATCCCAATGCAGAATTGGATTTGGTGAAAACCCGTCAGGCTATCTGCGAACTGAAAGGCAAAGTAGATGCCATAGCCATATCAGGATATCTTAGTGTGAGGAATCCAGAACATGAAATTGCTGTCATGAAAATGGTGAACGAAATTTTGGATCTTCCAGTGGTTTGCGCTCACCAGTTAACGACTTCATTAGGATTTCATGAGAGAACAGTTACTGCAGTTCTCAATGCTCGCTTAATACCAATCATTACCGAATTAATTGAATCTGTAAAAAAAGTACTCAATGAAAAGGAAATAAAAGCTCCCTTGATGATCGTCAAAGGAGACGGGTGTATGATGGGCGAAGCTTTAGCGCGTGAAAAACCTATTGAGACGATTCTCTCGGGGCCAGCTTCCAGTATCATAGGAGGAACTTTCCTGACCAAAACCGCCGATGCTCTTGTACTCGATATGGGCGGAACTACTACTGATATTGCTATTCTCAAAAACGGAATACCTAGAATCAATCAAGAAGGGGCTACAGTAGGTGGTTGGCTTACACGTGTCCAGGCTGCCCAAATCTATACGTATGGTCTAGGAGGTGATAGCTATATCCAAATCCACAAAGACGGCGAAATACTGATAGGCCCTCAAAGAGTATGGCCGTTGTCCGTGGTTGCATACCACCATCCTTATCTGATCAATGAGTTAAAGGTTAACTTTGACCAAACCTACGATCTTATGTTTTCCCAAGCAACCGATTGTTTCATGTTCCTTAAGCAAGCAACCTCCGAAGTGTTAAATGACCTAGAAAATAAAGTCGTTGAAATTCTTCAATCTGGCCCAAGAAGTTTATATTATCTTACGCAAAAATTGAATATAGATC
The DNA here is from genome assembly GCF_045689965.1 of Desulfosporosinus paludis. NCBI lineage: Bacteria > Bacillati > Bacillota > Clostridia > Eubacteriales > Desulfitobacteriaceae > Desulfosporosinus > Desulfosporosinus paludis. Next base: position 2,170,232 of record NZ_CP144211.1, on the reverse strand, counting down.
CTAATCTTCTAAATTTGCAACATCTCATTAATCTGGGGGTATTAGCCAGAATCTCTCTCACTCCAACAGATATCCTGCATACCAAAGGGATTTATAATCAATGGAACCGAGAAGCAGCAGAAATTGGGGTGGAGGTCTTAGCAAATCGAACGAGAAAGAGTCCGGATGAGTTTATTCGAAGTGCATCTGAAAAGATAATCAATGATCTTTGCATTACCTGTCTTCAGAGTCTTGTAGGCTGCGATGAGCAAAGCATTAAAATAAAAAATACTCCAGAAGTTATGTATTTCATGCAAAAAGCCTTATCACCCGTTCAAGATCAAGGATTTGATTGTTCCTATAAAATTAATATGCCAATAGTAGGCTTAGGGGCTCCGGTTTGGGCTTGGCTGCCAGAGGTGGCTAAAAAGATGAATACCAGCTTGGTCATTCCTGAGCATGCTGAAGTAGCCAACGCTGTTGGGGCTGCAACTGGCAAAATCATGGAAACTGTAAAGGTATTGATTAAGCCTGGAGAAAATGATGGAACCTATTTAATGCATGCCCCTTGGGAACGCAAGATGTTTGAGATCCTGGAAGATGCAGTGTCTTATGCATTGAGCGAAGCAAAGAAACAGGCAGAACTTGCAGCGAGTAAAGCAGGTGCAAAAGAGTTTGAGTTAGTAGTAAACCATACGGATCGATATGCCCATCCAGGTATTGTAGAGAACGATATTTATGTAGAATCACTAATCGAAGTTATCGCAGTAGAGCGTCCGGAGTGGGAGAGGGAAGAGATAAAAGAGAAATTCTTTATAGACACTATTTAATGCTGGTATTATTTTTAAATTCCTTTCCTAATGGAAGCTTCATTGTTAATTGGGATGAGGTTACTGAATTTAAATAAAAGGTGCAAAGATCACATTTTAAGACCCTAAAAACTATGTAGTTTGGGGTCTTTATTTTATGCCAATTGAATCATTGTAACAGCTAGTTATGGTTGAACAATTTCCATATAAATGCAACTATATTGCCAATAATTCTGTTATACACTGTTTGATTCGAACCGTTTCCTAGCTATAGAATAACTAAGTGCCGAAAGTCTCAGTACGGATAGTTGAACCTAGGTAGGATTAGGTCATCAACACTTCACTTATGCAGAATGCCAAATTGAGTTTCATAAAGATTTTTGTACAGGGGATTTGTATCCGCTAATTCGTCATGAGTCCCTGATGCGATAATTTTCCCTTTTTCCAGGACAATAATTTTATCGGCCGCAAGAATAGTGGACAGTCGATGGGCAATGACTATTGCTGTTCGACCTTTTAACAAAAAAGCTAATGCCTCCTGAATCTTCCGTTCAACCACTGTGTCTAAGGCACTTGTTGCTTCGTCCAAGAGGACAATTCTCGGACTTTGAAGTAATACTCGGGCAATCGCCAAACGTTGTCGTTCTCCGCCGGAGAGCCGGTATCCTCGTTCTCCTACGATGGTCTGATATCCCAAAGGTAAATCTTCGATGGTATCGTGAATTTGGGCAGCTTTACAAGCAGCTTCCATCTCTTCTTGCGTAGCCGTCTCTTTCGCTAAAAGCAAATTACTGTAGACCGTATCATGGAAAAAGAAAGGGTCTTGAGGTACTAATCCCATTTGGGCGCGTAACGACAGCAAAGATAGGGTTTTACATTCTAAACTATCCAAAAATAGTTGGCCAGATACTGGATCACTGAAGCGGGGAATTAGATTTAAGAGCGTTGTCTTTCCCGCTCCACTGGGACCAACGAGTGCGACTGTTTGTCCAGGTTCCATTGTTAAATTAATCTCTTGTAACGCCAGCTTCTCATCGTCGGCATTTGGTTCGATCTTGTAAGAGAAGGAGACATTCTTCAATTCAATGCGTCCTTTGACACTGTTGGCAGGAATAGTGATTGAACCATCTTCAACCTCAGGTTTAATGTCCATGATTGAGTAAATCCGCCGAAATAACGCTATAGAGGAAAGGATGTTAACATGAATCTGAGCCAATTGGCTCAGAGGACCGTACAATTTTGACAGCAGAGCAGTGAATGCAACTATAACTCCGAGATTCATTTTATGGTTAATAACTAACCATCCGCCATATCCCCACAGCAAAGCAGGACCTATAGAGGAAAACATTCCAAGCCACATGAATAACCATCGTCCGATGAGTCCTTGACGAACTTGTAAATCCCGCAATTTATGATTAGCAAGAGCAAATTTCTTTTCTTCCATAGCCTCACGATTGAATATTCGAATTAAAAGCGCACCACTTACGCCTAACGCTTCGCTTAGCTGGACAGTCATCGTGGATAGCCATTGCTGAGTTTCTGCTTGCAGTCTTTGTCTCACTCTGCCAACCTTTTGTGTAGGAATAACGAAGCCGGGGACAACAATAATCGCGAGTATGGTCATCCGCCAATTCATTTCAAACATTAAAATTAAGGTAAAAGTAATGGTAAGAAAGTTGCTGATAAACCCGACAAGCGTCGAAGTGATCACATTTTGAATCGCTGTAACATCATTGATAATCCTGGATACAAGATCACCGGATTGGCGCGAGGCAAAAAAATTCACCGTCTGTCGCTGAAGGTTGGCAAACAAAGCCAATCGATAATCAGCCATTATGTTTTGCGCGATCAAATTACTGAGCCAGTTTTGACAAACACCAAGTAATCCTGTGATAATCGCTGTTGCGATGAGTGCACTAGTTAACCAGATTACAATAGGCAACTGACCTTTTTGAATTCCATCGTCTATAATTCTTTGTGTCAGCCAAGCAGGAACTACGCTGCCAATGGATGTTATAAAAATTATGATAGTAACCAGGACGGCTTTTGGCCAATAGGGGATAAAGGCCTTAAGTACTCGTTTAATGATAGACCAGTCCAGATGCTCTTTACTGGCTAGTTCTCTTAACTGCCATCGTTTTCCTCCTGAACCGCTTCCTCCAGAACCGGCGCCAAGTCCCAGACCGCGAAATTCCACTCCCATTTAATGAACCACCTTTCAAAGCTAGAATCATTTTGTATATCTGCAAACCATAAGCGAGCACGATAATTAATAATTAATATTAATATTGGAATTTTTAACCAGTTTTCTTAATGGGATCTTCATATAAAAAACATAGTGAGTTCACAATATCTTGATACTTATAAATTATCCTTAAGTTATACACTTTGGATATATTATCCACAGGCTTAGGTAAGATAATCCATTCATAACTATCGAAGATTGTTGACAATTTCTTAACATCTCCGGGAAATATATTCTTTATTTTGAGGTTATCCTAATACTAACATCTGGTAAATTATACAAAAAAGAGGTATAGTTTGTGTCAATCAATAAATGCAATTGTAAAAACGCGAAACACATAGAAGTGGAGCATATCCAAACTGATGATGTTCAAGTCGTTGTTAACTTGTACAGAAAGTCTTTTCGAAATCATTTTCTAGGCCATATGGGACAACGATTTCTTACACTTTTCGTATCAGAGTTTGTTAATTCCACAGATAATTTTGGCTATGTGGCCTGGTTAAAGAATGAGGCAGTGGGCTTTATCTTGGCTACTACCACAGATACTATTTTCAGGAAGTTTTATCGTAAAAATTTTCGGGTGTTGGTTTTGATTACTATGTACAGATATTTTCACGACCCATTCATTCGGAAACATATTGGCAAGAGATTTGGACATATTTATACTGCACTAAAGGCGTTATTTTCCTTTTCTCCGAGACACGTCAATGACCATAAACAACAGGAAAAGTCACGTACGCTTGTGACATCCAGGATATTAGCTATTGCTGTCGATAAACACTACAGAGGCCTAGGCGTAGCTAGTGAACTGACAAGTCAATTTTGCAAAGAAATGAAAGCCAAGGGTTTTAAAGAGGTAGGATTATCTACATTACCTTGGAATCGCCGTGCGATAGGCTTTTACAAGAAAGATGGGTGGATAGAAGAAAAAAGTAATGAAACGTCAGTTTACTTCTTTCGAATACTGTGATTTAAATTATACTAATACGATTAATACAATAATACATGGAGGAAACATAAGTGCTAATCGAGGTTAAGCGATATCTTCTCACAAAGTGCAGGCAGAAGAGCCCAAATCTTCTTTACATAACCATTATCCCCTTAGTTTGTTTATTGGCCTTGGAAATATTTTCTTATGGGAATTTCTTTAATGTTTACACTTGGATACGACAATACCCTAAACAATTTTTTCTAAATTATATATTAATGTTTGGAATTATCAATGTTTTTTACATCTTCCCTCGTTCTGTTTATTTAATGATCTCGAGTATCCAAGTCGGCCTATTTTCAATATTAGGTTCAATCAGCAGAGAAAAATTCATTGCCAAAGGGTCTCCCCTAATACCTTCGGATTTTTCCCTTGCGAAAGAGGCCATTGAGATATCGGCCCGTTTTAAAGATGTCTACATTTGGTTATCGCTCATTGCTCTTGGGATCGTTGTTTTGATCGTTTTGATTTTGAAATTTACACCTCACGAAAACTATAAATGGCGTCAAAAAACAGCGGTATTCCTAATTGCTGCTGCGATGGTGACTTTTTTTTACACAAAGTTTGGATCCATAGAAGAAACCTTTTCACTTGAATTAATCAATTTAAGCCAAAGAATGAACTATGATGAAAATGGCATGATGCTCGGATTTTTCTTAAATGCCGAATATCTTAAGGTACAAGTCCCTTCAGAGTATCAAGAAAGTACAATTCAACAGATCGTTGACACGACGAAAAAAACTTATTCAACAGATCCCAACTTTAAGCCTAATATAATCTTCGTCATGAGTGAGGCATTTTGGGACCCAACACTTTTGAAAAATGTGTCATTCAACAAAGATCCCATCCCATTTTTCCATTCCCTTCAAAAGTCTCAGACTAGCGGTACCATGCTCTCGCCAGTTTATGGCGGCGGGACAGCCAATACGGAATTTGAAGCTTTAACCGGATTTTCTACGCAGTTCCTGCCCAGTGGTTCGATCCCTTATGCCCAATATGTTAACAAGCCGGTTGAGGCGCTGCCGACGATTTTACAAAGGCAAGGTTATGCAACATCAGCCATCCATACATATGACAACTGGTTCTATAATCGAAATAATGTCTATAAAGAATTGGGCTTTGACAAATTTGTCAGTAAAGAATTCTTCAATAATCCAGAATATAAAGGGCAATATATTCGAGATACGGAGCTAAGTCAGAAAGTTCTTGATGAAGTGAAAGAAACGAAGCAACCGGATTTTATTTATGCTGTTTCTATGCAAAACCATGGGCCGTATTCTGATGTCGAAAGTCCACAAAACACCGTCTATTGTACTGATAGTAATCTAAGCGTGGCTTCTAAAGCAATGTTGGATAATTATAGCAATTCTGTTGCTGATGTTGATCAATCGATCAAGCAACTGATTGATGGTTTGAAACAGATTGATCAACCTACTGTCGTGATTTTCTATGGTGATCATCTCCCGATGCTTGGTGATGACTATAGCGTCTATAAAGAAGCCGGCTTTATTAAAGGCGATAATTCCTATCAAGATTATTTGAACCTGCACAGCGTCCCCTTCGTAACCTGGAACAACTTTTCCACAACAAAGCAAAACCTGCGTTTGTCGGCTAATTATATGGGAACGTACGCCTTGCAACTTGCTCAAAAATCCGGCAGTCCGATGACAGATTTCCTCTCAAACCTTATGCAGAGCGGTTCAGACGTTGTCACCAACCCCGAGTATTCAACTCAGGAGAAACTTACCCCAACTGAAGCGAACCAATACCAGCAACTGCAATATGACTTGCTTTTTGGAAAGGAGTATACTTATCAGATTGAAGCGAATCAAAAACCACCGACGAATAGCGGCTATATCCAGGGAGATGGAACAGTAACCATTGCAAATGCTGTCGTTTCAAACGGGGTGCTTGAAATCTATGGCGAAAATTTCGTAGAAAATGACAAGGTCTACATTGATGGTAAATTAACAAACTCAACATTTGACGATTCAAATAAGGTGTCCGTTAGCCTGCCAGGTTCTTCAAGTTCTAACACGCGTTCCCTTAAAATCCAGATTAAGCTCTCCGATAGTATGAATAAGGTCATCTCGCAATCCAATGTCTATCAGTTGCCAAGAGATTAATCTTAAATATTTTTATCTTGTCCTCGATTTTATTGATTGCAAACATATTTCTTTTGACTTATGGAATTTTTTATAATGATAATTTATCGCATTGATGAGGCGGCTCGATGGCGAGAAATTCCGCTAAGCTTACGAAAGGATAATGATTGTTGAATATTTTGAAGAAACTAGATGCTCTAACCTAGTCTTTAATCCTCCGCAACAAATCATAGATTATTAAGTGAAAAATGGTATAATTTGAGGTGATGGAAATTACGTATCGTCAGAATTAGTTTCCCAAACTAATAGCTTCTACATAGAAATAACGAATAGTATATGTCGCCTCTAACAATTAATGTAAGGCGGATATATGTAGTATAATGGCAATAATTTAAGAACAGAAAGAGGTGGAGAGATGACGAGGTTTTTGAATAACTTATCTTGGAAATTAAAGCTGACCGTTAGCTTTCTTATACTAGCTTGTTTGGTCGGCTTAATTGGTTTCATAGGGGTGAAAAACTTAACGACGATCAATGCGAATGGGAGCAAAATCTATTCGAACGATCTCATGGCAATGGAAGAACTCAACCGTGTACGAGCAAATTTCTTGGAAAACCGTTTTTCAGCAATACTATTCTATTACACATCAGATAAAACCAAGCAGCAAGCCATAAAGCAATCAATCTCGGCTACTTCTGACAGCAACACTAAGGATGAGGACGACTATGAAAAGAAATACGGGGCTAGTCTCTCAACTGAAGAAATGCAATTGTATAAGAATTTCAGAAATAATCAGGTCGACCATCGCAACATACGAAACAAAATGTTTCAACTGGTAGAAGAAGGAAATTCTGTTGAGGCCGGAAAACTTTTAGATCAATTTGCTCAAGCCACCGATAAGAGTTTAGGTGATATGGATAAACTAATTTCATTTCATGAGCAAGATGCCAACCAACGACAAGTGAATAATCAAAGTAACTATGAACGAACTCTTACTATCATGTTTAGCCTTATTGGGATTAGTATCCTATTTGCCTTAGTTATTGGTTTATTTTTATCCCGAAATTTAACGAAACGCTTAGGTAATATCGTTCGTATTGCAGAGGCCTTAGGTAATGAGGACTTAACGCAGCAATTAACAATTTACGGCAACGATGAAATTGGACAATTAGGTATCTCAATCAATAAGGCTACGTCAAATATGGAAGAACTGGTGACGGCAATTAGTGATAGTTGTCAAACGATGAATGCTCAATCTCAGGAATTGTCTGCCACGACAGAGGAGCTTTTAGCCACCATGCAGACTATTCAACAATCTTCACAACAAATAGTTCAAGGTACCGAAGAACTCAGTGCCAGCACTGAAGAAGTCGGAGCTTCCTCTATGGAGATTCAGGAATTCACGAAGCAACTGGCGATAAAGGCCGATGAAGGACAACATAATGCGGCGGGAATTAAAGATCGAGCCAGTGACGTTAAAAATCGGGGCGTAAGAGCGATCCACGAAGCAGAATCTCTCTATAGAGATAAAGAAGCAAACGTCAAGAAGGCGTTGGATGAAGCCAAAGTCGTGGAAGAAATTAAAGTCATGGCAGAAACGATTGGAAGCATTTCCGAACAAACTAATCTTTTATCACTTAATGCCAGCATCGAGGCGGCTCGTGCTGGGGAAGCGGGCAGGGGATTTTCTGTGGTCGCCGATGAAGTGCGTAAATTGGCAGAACAGTCTCAGTTAGCTGTTGGAAATATCCATAATGTTATTAGTGTAGTGCAAAGTGCCTTTAATAATCTGATATTAAATACTCAGGAGTTGTTGGGGTTTATTGAGTCTAAAGTGAGACCGGATTATGAAGCCTATGCACGAACAGGAACTCAATATGAAGAGGATGCACGCTTTATTAATCAAATGTCAGAGGACCTGTCATCATCGACTCAAGCGATGAGCAGGGTCATAACCCAGATTAGCCAAGCAATTCAAAATGTGTCGGCAACAGCTGAGGAGTCTGCTTCGAGCTCTGAAGAGATCTCTAAGAGTATCATCCAGACAACAATGGCTATTGAACAGGTTAGCCAATCAGCTCAAGCCCAGGTACAACTGTCCACGAAACTGAGTGAGTTGGTTGGAAGGTTTAAAGTCTAACTTGATTACGACGGCGAGATTTAGCGAAAGCTTTAGGATTTGTGTATTAAATATAAGGGCAATGCACATGCTATCGTAAACAAGGAGGGATTAATTTGACGGTACAAGCAGACTTAGAAAAGGCAGTAGCCGCTGCGCAATCAGCACTTGGAACTTACGAAACTTTTTCAGTTTCAACCCTTGACGAAACCGCGAAACAAATGTTTAATGAACTATCCAGTGATATGGAACGTCATGTCGCTCTACTTAGAGGTCGTCTTGCATATGTAACTCAGAATAATTCCATGAATAAGCCTTTAAGTTAAAAAAGTCCCGCGAAAAACCGCTCCTGGGTAAATAACGGAGCGGTTTTTATTGTTCTAAGAAAAACTCCAATCCAGAAAAATTTGGATTAAAGCGTCATAAGTCCGACAGTGGACAATGAATTTTGGGGAGCGTATTTTGTATAGGGATGCTCAACTTAATCTCAAATAGTGTTATAATAATGAATTGTCGAAATAGAGCTTGTGAGGTTGGAGATTCGTTCTAAAAAGGGCAATCCAGTTTCCTTTGTTGCCTATAAGCTTCTGATGTTAGATTAAAAAAAGGCTATCTGTTGCCAGGTAAAGTAATAGTGGGAATTTTCAAAAATGAGATAAATGTAGTAAAACAAGCAAGAACGTAGTAATTTTGAAAAACAAATAGGTGTTATCATAAAAATAGTAATACATTGGGAGGGAGACTATGACTAAAATCGAAGTAAAAAATCTTATCAAGGTCTATGGCTCTCAAACGAAAAAGGTCCTAGAAATGTTACAGAAAGGTTCAACTAAGGAAGAGATACTGGCTAAAACGGGACAAACGCTCGCCGTCAATAATGTGAGTTTTTCGGTACAAGCCGGAGAGACATTTGTAATTATGGGTTTGTCTGGGTGCGGAAAATCAACAATTTTACGCTGCCTTAATCGCTTGATTGACCCGACATTAGGGAATGTAATTCTAGATGGGCAGGATATAACAAAGCTAAGCCTACGTGAGTTAAGGCAAGTTAGACAAACGAAGATGGCAATGGTTTTCCAGCAATTTGCATTACTGCCTCATCGAACAGTCTTACAAAATGCTGTTTATGGATTGGAAGTTCAAGGAGTTGCTAAGGAAGAACGAGAAAATCGGGCGAAACGAACGTTAGCATTGGTGGGTTTAGCTGGAAGGGAAAATTTTTATCCTGATGAATTGAGCGGAGGTATGAAGCAAAGGGTAGGTTTAGCACGGGCTTTGGTTAATGATCCGGATATATTGTTAATGGATGAGGCCTTTAGTGCATTGGATCCCTTGATACGTGAAGAAATGCAAAATGAACTCGTGCTTTTGCAAAAACAAGTGAATAAGACGATTGTATTCATTACGCACGATTTATCTGAAGCTATTAAGTTAGGGGATCGTATAGCATTTGTACGAGATGGTTCGCTAGTTCAAGTAGGTACACCTGAAGAGATAATCGGGCGGCCGATTAATGATTATGTTGCGAAGTTTGTCGACATAATGATGCAGGCAAAGGGGGGCACTAGAAATGTATCGGATACCTTTAGGGCAATACGTTAGTGCCGGAGTTGATTGGTTGCTTAAGCGTTACGGTCACTTTTTTGATGCCTTTTCAGTAGGAATAAATGTATTTATTAATTCTTTGAAAAATGGTTTGAGTGTATTGCCTTGGTGGTTATTCATTCTAATAGTTTCTTTATTAGCATGGCGTGTGAAGAGCTGGCGTTTAGCTATCGGTTCAAGCTTAGGGCTGTTATTGATTTACAACCTAGGACTTTGGTCTTCATTAATAGACACATTGGTACTTGTCTTAATTTCTGCTCTTGTTTCAATTTTTATAGGGCTTCCACTCGGAATAATATCTGCCTGCGATAAAAGGGTTGAACGTTTTATGTCTCCGATTCTAGACTTTATGCAGACCATGCCGTCATTTGTATATTTGATTCCGGCTTTGATGCTTTTTGGCTTAGGCACAGTACCTGCCGTTTTTGCAACGGTTATTTTCGCTATGCCGCCAGCCATTCGCTTAACAAACTTAGGAATAAGACAAGTACCTGTCGATTTGGTAGAAGTAGGAGAGGCGTTTGGTTCAACTCCTGGCCAGTTACTGTGGAAAATCCAGTTGCCTCTGGCTTTGCCTACCATCATGGCAGGAATCAATCAGACAATGATGCTTTCCCTTTCCATGGTCGTCATTGCTGCTATGATTGGTTCAGGTGGTTTCGGAGAGGGTGTATTAGCTGGAATATCCCAGATGGATATTGGTAAGGGTTTCGAAAATGGTTTGGCGGTCGTTATTTTAGCGATGATTTTAGATCGCTTTAGCCAAGGGTTTATTCATAGACCAAGGAAAAGTAACAGACATTAACTATTTAGGGGGCGAATTAGTGAAGAGAAAAAGAAAATTCCTAAAAATTTGTGCTCTCGCCTTGAGCATTTTGCTCACTGTTACGGTAGTGTCGGGTTGTGGGCAACAGCAGAGTGAACAGGGGGCTAAACCTTCAGTCAAAATCGGTTATATTAATTGGCAAGAGGATGTTGCAGTCACTTATCTTTGGCAAGAAATTTTACAGAAAAAGGGTTATCAGGTTGAATTGTTGAATGTAGATGTTGCTCCACTCTTTGTAGGCCTGAATAAAGGGGATCTTGATTTATTTTTGGATAGTTGGCTGCCGATAACTCAACAAGCCTACTGGGAAAAATACAAGGACAAACTTGATGATTATGGGTCTTGGTATCAGGGTGAAGCTAAAATAGGATTGGCAGTACCGAAATATGTTAGTATCGATTCTATAAATCAATTAAACGACCAAAAGAGCAATTTTAAAGGGCAAATTATTGGCATTGATCCCGGGGCAGGAATTATGAAGACTACAGATAAAGCCCTTAAAGATTATAATTTGAGCTTGAATATTGTCCAGGGCAGTGAAGCAGCCATGTTAGCTGCGTTAGACAAAGCTTACAAGGACAAAAAATGGATCGTTATAACGGGATGGAGTCCGCACTGGATGTTCAGCAAATATGACCTTAAATATTTGGCAGATCCTAAAAATACTTTTGGATCATCTGAAGGTTTGCATGTTCTGGCAAATAAAGAATTCACTCAGAAGCAGCCAGCTATTTCAGCAATGTTGAAGAAGTTTAAGTTAGATGATCAACAAATAGGTAACCTGGAAAGTCTGATAAATCAAGGGTTATCCCCTCAAGATGCTGCTAAGAAATGGATCGAAGATAACAAAACAATTGTTGATAACTGGATGAAATGAAAACTTTATTATCCATAAATGCCAAAACTCAGGATAACCTCCTGAGTTTTGGCATTTATAATAGAGTTAAAAGAATAATCGGAATTTTAAATATGGATGTAAATGTAGTAAAACGAGCATGAATGTAGTGAAATTTGATGAGAGATATGGTGTTAAGATAATTGCAGGAGAAATAATCAAAAAATTGCACCAGGTTATATTGTTCGTGGGGGGTGAACTTCACAGTATCGTGGATGCGCTAGAAATTAATGTAATATTCGTTAGTTAAATCTGACAATTTATGAGAGGCAATATGAATGTAAGAGCGCCTTCTCGACAGTGAAAGAGTTCTAAACAATATAAAATTGGGGGAATCAAATAATGCTTAAGTATACTACAGAACAACATGTCTATGATATTAACGGAGTTAAGGTAGGAGGGCAACCTGGTCAATACCCGACAGTATTAATCGGTAGCATCTTTTACCGTGGGCACAAAATAGTCCAAGATGGGATGAAAGGAATTTTTGATGAAGCAGCTGCCAAAGCCCTTTTAGATCAAGAAGCTGAGTTGAGCGCGGAAACTGGTAATCCATGCATTATCGATGTTTTAGGTGAGTCCGTAGAAGCCTTGACTCGTTATGTGGAATTTGTCATGAAAAACTCTAAGGCTCCCTTCTTACTGGATAGTATCAGTCCTGAGGTAAGGGTAGGTGCTTTAAAACAACTTGGCAATGATCCGGAAATACGTCAACGCTTAATCTATAACTCAATTGAAGAGCATTATTCAGAGGTAGAATTAGAGGCGATAAAAGCAAGCGGGATCAAAACTGCCGTCATTTTAGCATTTAGTAATAAAGCGCTAAAGCCCAAAGCTAGAATTAAGCTCTTGACTGGGGATGGCGAGAAGGAGGGTCTCATAGACGCAGCAAAGCGAGCAGGAATTGAACAGTTTCTAATTGATCCTGGTGTCTTGGATGTGCCCAGTGCCAGCTGGACAAGTGAAGCAATCAACGTAGTAAAGGAAGAATTCGGTTATCCGGGGGGATGTGCGCCTTCTAATGCCGTTTATTTGTGGAAAAAGATGCGTTCTAAGGGAACACCCTTCTTTGAAGTTGCTGGGGCTGCCGTCTTTACTTATCCTGTAACTCAAGGTGCCGATTTTGTTCTCTACGGTCCTATGGTCAATGCTCCGTGGGTATATCGGGCTATGGCAACCACCGATGCAATGATGGCCTATAATAATAAACTATCCGGCACTAAGCTAGGAACAACAGACCATCCGTTATTAAAGCTTTTCTAAACGACGGTGTCGTTAGGATAAATGGAAACTGATAAAGGAGTGTTAGGCATGTTACTAAAGTATGATGTTTTGACTCAGGAACAAGTAACGCTGATCCATGATGAAACTATGAAGATCCTTGAAGAAATCGGTATGGAGTTTGAATATGAACCGGCTTTGGAGGTCTTCAGGGCAGAAGGCCAAAAGGTTGAGGGAACACGTGTTTATTTTAAACGAGATTTTATTGAGGCTAAAGTCCGTTTAGCACCTTCACAATTTACCCTCCATGCCAGGAATCCGGAACACAACTTGGTCTGTGGTGGGGAGAATATCATCTATATGCCAGGTTATGGAGCACCCTTTATTCATGAAGTAGACGGTACTCGTCGTAAAACAACCATGCAGGATTATGATAACTTTGTAAAATTAGCAGGCGCAAGTAAAAACATGCATATGACGGGTGGAACGGTCGCTGAACCGCAGGATATTCCCGATGAAATTCGACATTTAAAAATGCTCTATAGCTCCATTAAAAATTCAGACAAGTGCTTTATGGGCAGTGCCGAAGGTCGGGAACGGGCTGAAGATTCAATTGAAATCGCTGCCATCCTCTTTGGCGGTAAAGATGTAATTAAGGAAAAACCTGTGCTCATTTCCCTCATCAACTCATTAACTCCTTTGAAATATGATGAAAGAATGTTAGGAGCTATGATGGCTTATGCTGAAGCCGGTCAAGCTGTTGTGATTGCTTCCTTGGTAATGGCCGGTTCGACAGGACCTGCGGCTCTAGCCGGCACATTGGCACTACAAAATGCCGAGGTTCTAGCGGGAATAGCCCTAACCCAAAGTATTAATCCAGGAACTCCAGTCGTGTACGGCTCAACCTCAGCGCTTAGTGATATGCATAGCGGAAGTCTCTCCATCGGCAGCCCTGAATGCGCGTTGTTCATTTCAGCCAGCGCTCAACTTGCCCGCTACTATGGAGTTCCAAGTCGATCTGGGGGTGGCTTGAATGATTCCAAGATCGTGGATGCTCAGGCTGGGTATGAGTCTATGATGACTTTAATGGCTGCTAGTGTCACAGGTATCAACTTTGTTCTTCATACTGCTGGGATATTGCAATACTTTATGGCCATGTCTTATGAAAAGTTTATGATGGACGATGAAATGGCCGGTATGCTCTTGCACTATATGAAAGGCTTCACCTTTGATGAAGACGGCATGGCGTTTGATGTCATCGCTAAAGTAGGACCAGGTGGGCATTTCCTTACTCAAAAGCATACTCGTAAGAACCATAAAAAAGAGTTTCGCACACCTCAATTAAGTGATCGAACTGCTTTTGAATCTTGGTCTAAAGAAAAACTCGATACCAACCAAAGGGCCAATAAAAAATGGCAAGAGGTTTTGGCAAATTATGTACCCCCTGCTCTTGATGAAACCATTGACAATCAGCTGTTAGACTTTATCGCCAAACGGTCTTGAAAACAATATTAATATGAGTTGAATTAACAGGAGGAATAAGTCATGCAAGAAATTTTTGATGAATTAAAACAGGGAGTTATTGATGGAGATGAAGATATCGTCGGCGAATTGGCTCAAAAAGTAATTGATGAAAGTATTAATCCGGTTGACGCAGTACAACTCGGCTTGATCAAAGGAATTGAAGTTATCGGTGAGGCTTGGAAAGCTGGAGAGGCCTTTTTGCCGGATGTCATGATGTCGGCGGAAGCCATGAAGGTTGGGTTAGGTCTCCTTGAACCAGAAATCGCCAAATTAGGTATGAGCGAGGGGGAGAGCAAAGGCAAAATCGTCATAGGTACCGTAGAAGGAGATATCCACGACATTGGCAAGAATATCACGGGTGCTATGTTTACGGCTGCAGGTTATAAAGTATTCGATTTAGGTACAGATATTAAAGCGGAAGATTTTGTCTTAAAAGCTCAAGAGGTTGGAGCGGATATTATCGGCGCAAGTGCCCTTCTGACGACAACAATGGTAGGACAAAAACAGCTTGTCGATTATTTAAAAGAGCATAATCTAAGGGATAAATTTAAAGTATTTGTAGGGGGTGGCCCAACCAGCCAATTATGGGCTGATGAAATTGGAGCTGACGGATGGGCCGAAACAGCCGATGAAGCAGTTGCACTGGCAGGACGTATGCTTGCCTAAAGAATGCGTTTTATAAATTTATTATAGACAAATACCTGAAGTACTCCATTCTTAGGGGCCTTAAAAGACTTAAAATACATTCTCTTTTAAAGCCCCTAAGATTTCTTTCAGTTATAACCTAATTCAAGACGTGGTGTTAAGTCTGGTGGCTCCACACTCCAGCTTAAATAACAAGCCAAAGTTACCCGAAGTTATGAAAGGAGTAATGCTATTTATGGACAATGGAAATGGGTCAACCTCAAATCGTAGCGTCTTGTATATCTCCTCGGTCATTATTTTATTGTTCGTAATATTTGGAATGTTCGTGCCAAGTGAAATGGGTAAAGTCGCCAATGCTGTGTTCAATTTTTTGACGACAGATTTTGGATGGCTATACCTGTTAGCGGTCGCTTTTTTTACAGTGTTCGTTTATGGGGTTGCCTTTAGCCGCTTTGGTCAGATTAAGCTCGGGAAAGACGACGACAAGCCTGAATTCAGTAACTTCCAATGGTTTTCCATGTTATTCGGCGGCGGTATGGGTATTGGGCTTGTCTTCTGGTCAGTTGCCGAACCAATGATGGATTACCTGTCCCCCCCAATGGGGATTGCTGGAACCCCTGAAGCAATGCGTACAGCCATGAGAATCGTGTTTTTCCACTGGGGCATCCATCCTTGGGTTATCTTCGCCATTTGCGGTCTGGCTCTGGCTTACTTCCAATTCCGCAAAGATCTGCCGTTTTTGGTCAGCTCTGCGTTCTATCCATTGATTGGAGACAGGATTTATGGACCGATCGGTAAAGCTATCGATATCTTATCCGTGTTTGCCACAGTATTCGGTGTTGCTACTAGTTTGGGCCTCGGATCCAGTCAAATTGCGACAGGGATGCACTATATCTGGGGAATAAATGCAACACCTGTAACAATATCTGCGGTCATCGCAGTGATGACCATCCTCTTTACCTTAGCCACTATCTCTGGTTTGCATAAAGCTATGCAAATTGCTGCTAATATTAAAGTTTGGCTCTCGATTGCTTTCATGGCCTTCATCTTCTTATTCGGAGGTATGGTTTTAATCTTGAACAACTTTACGGATTCTCTTGGCGCTTACTTGCAAAACTTTATCGGACAGACCTTGTGGATGGGCAATATCGATTGGATTAAGGGATGGACGGTGTTCTATTGGGCATGGTGGATTGCTTGGGCGCCGTTTGTTGGACAATTCATTGCCCGTGTCTCTAAGGGACGTACTATCCGACAATTCGTCTTGGCCGTAACCTTACTGCCCTCAGGGTTCTCGTTAATCTGGTTATCCATTTACGGTGGTGCCGGATTCAATCTCAACAAGATTGCCAATGGAGCCATTCAAGCTGCTGTTAAAGCAGACTACACGACGGCACTTTTTGCGACACTGCAGCAAATGCCGCTGTATACAATCACCGCACCTTTAGCGATCATCTTGATCGTAGCTTGTTTCGTCGCAGCTGCAGATTCCGCTACCTACGTGTTAGCCATGCTGACTTCTAACGGCAACATGAACCCCGACAAGAAATTACGCAGTTTTTGGGGTATCATCCAAGGTGCTTTCACCATCATTCTGATCCTAGTTGGCGGGGGTACAGCTGCTTTATCTGTTTTGCAGACGGTTTCCATTGTGGCGGCATTCCCCTTCATGCTGATCATGATAGCTATGAGTTATAGTATTTACAAAGTCCTGAATCAAGAAAAGCTTCCAGGTTAGTAAACTCGTTCAGCTTAAGCAGAACATGGAACCCCAGTTATAAAAGTTAGTCTTAAATAATAAAACACCCAGGTTGTGGAGACCTGGGTGTTTTTCCAAAAACACCTTATAATTATTAGGGTTGGAAAAAGGGGGAACATTAAGTGGATAACAGCATTAAACTGATCATTGCTTGCGAGGCCTTTAAAGGCGAGTTGGAAGCCTTCAAAGATTCAATTAATGTAAAGATCTTGTGGGTTGAGCAAGCATTACACAATGTTCCGGATAAGCTGCATATTAAGATCGAAGAAAAGATTCAAGAAGCAGAGAAGATATTAATTCCTGGGGATATTGTCCTCTTATTCCTAGGGAACTGTGGAGGGGCCTTGAAAGGAATCAGCTCGAAAACTCTTATCCTTATTTATCCTGACATTGACGATTGTATACCGGTAATTTTGGGATCTATGGAACGGTTTAAACGCATTCAGGCTGAACGACCGGGAACCTTTTACCTAAATAAGAATTGGATCGATGCGGGGGAAGATCCCTTAAATTCCAGCAAAAAATATGTTGAGACCTATGGAGAGAAAAAAGGCTGGAAGGTTGCTAAATTGATGTATAAGAATTATACAAACTTTTCCTTGATTGACAACGGGTGTTATGCTCTTGAAAAATACCGGATACACGTTCACGAAGCTTGTGAAAAGTTTGAAAAAATCTATTCGGAAGAAAAAGGTGATCTTAAATTCGTAGAAGCAATTCTCAATAATCAGTGCCCGATGGTAACAATCCTTCCAAAATCACAAAAGAATGATTGTGAGGAGTCATATAAAAGCAGGATGGCTTTTTTTCCGGAAGAGATATAAACTAGTGCAAAGTTATTCATAGCTGCGGAGGATGATACTAGGTGAGCATTAAGTTAATTGGCTGCCAATCGACCATGAATGAGATCAGAGCTTTAGGAATTAGCCAAGAACTGGATTGTGAATTTCTAGATTACAGTTTCCATGCCAGACCCGATAAACTACACATTAAACTTCAGGAGATCATTAATGAGAGCCAAAGTTATGAGTTGATCATCCTGACATACAGCCGCTGTTCGAATTCTGTGCTTGGATTAGTGTCACCTAATGTTCCTCTTTTGCTGCCGGCAACCCACGATTGTATTGGTTTGATGCTGGGGTCGACCGCCAGACATATGGAGTTATTTAAAGAAAATCCGCTTACGTACTATTTTAGTCAAGGTTGGTTGGACTATGGCCGAACTCCCTTAGCAGAGTTTCTTGAATATAAAGCCAGATATGGCGAAGAAAAAGCGCTCAAATTAATTAGAACTCTATACGGAAGTTATCAGAAAGCTGTCTTTATTTGTACACCGGGGATTAAAAATCTTGAACGATATCGTCAAAAAGTAAGAGAAATCGCCGATTTTTTCAATTGGGAAGTAGAAGAGATCGAAGGGGATGTTAATCTTCTTCACTCGGTTGTTCAAGGGATTAAAGTTCCGGAATCTATTTATGTTGAAGTTGGTCAACCAATAACTTTGGAACTATTAGCTGGAGGAAATCATGAGGATAACAATAAAACCTGAAAATCGAGTCCTTGATACCATCGCTGGTGAATCTTTAATGGAGGCCTTAGTTCTCAAGGAAATACCCGTTCAAAATATATGTAACGGCCAAGGGACCTGTGGCAAATGCAAAGTTCGAATCTTAGCAAAAACGTCGAAACCGACGCCAATTGATTTTGAGCATCTGACCAACCAAGAAATCGAGATGGGGTATCGGCTGGCCTGTAACGTTAAACCGGAAGACGGGATGGAAATCGAGGTTTCCTTTATAGAGGATAGTCAGGACAGAAAGGAAGCGGCATTGTTAACTAAGCATAAGACTAACCTTGATTCGGGCTTGAAGAAAGTGTTTTTTCATGTTTCTAAGCCTTCGCTTGAAGATGAACGAGGGGATTGGGAAAGGACAGAGGCTCATTTAGCCAAGATTATGGAGTCCGATGTAATCAATTTTAGCTTGTCTGTGCTTAAAAAACTACCTAGTGTCCTGAGGAGGGAGGAATTTGCCGTAACGGCAACGTTATGGGGCAGTCAAGTCTTGGACATTGAAGCCGGAGATACAACTAGATTGCTTTTTGGAGTAGCGGTAGATATTGGGACGACAAGTGTTGCGGTAAGCCTCGTTGATTTAAACACGGCTAATGTCATTAAGGTCGTCTCGGTTGAAAATGGGCAGACGGCTTATGGCGCAGATGTGATATCTCGGATTTCTTATGCGCGGGAGAGCAGAGCAAAAAGGCTCCAAATGAGAGATGCCGTAAGGAAGACAATTAATCGGCTAATTCAGCGCCTAACAGAGGAAAGCGGAATTTCCGCAAATAATATCTATAAAATGACCATCGCAGCCAATACGACGATGAATCATTTATTTTTGGGCCTTGATACCTCACATTTGGCAGTAGCCCCATTTGTTTCAGTGTCTAACAGTTCTTTGGAACTAGCTGCTTCAGAGCTAAGTATGGAAATAAACCGTGAGGGAAGGGTTCTGATGTTCCCAAATATCGGTGGCTTCGTCGGCGGCGATACGGTTGGGGCAGTGATTGGAACCCCGGAACTCTTAACTGGTGGTAATCATCTTTTAATAGACTTAGGAACTAATTGTGAATTGTTTTTAATTACGACTGAAGAAATGATTGCCTGTTCGACAGCGGCAGGTCCAGCTTTTGAGGGAGCTGGCATCAGACAGGGAATGAGGGCTAAGTCTGGAGCTATTGAGGGGGCAACAATCACTGAGGATGGAGTAAAAATTAAAGTGATAGGCAGCCAAAAAGCCATTGGGATTTGTGGTTCAGGTCTTATTGAAGGAATAGAACAAATGAAGTCAGCAGGAATTATCAATAAACAAGGCAAAATTATCGATCCCGAAAAAGCAAGTGACCTTTCGGCAGAGCTAAGGGATCGAATCAGAACGGGTGGAAAAGAGGGCCGAGAATTTGTCCTGTCTTTTGGCAGGGAAGAAGGAATTGATGTCTCTTTGACCCAAAGGGATATCGGCGAATTACAATTGGCCAAGGGAGCTGTATGTGCCGGGATTAAAACTTTAGTTCGTATGGCAGGGATTTCGGTGGAAGATCTTGATTCCATCGTTTTAGCTGGTACCTTTGCAACTTACTTAAAAGCGAAAAGTATCTTGGAAATAGGTTTGGTCCCCAATATCAAGCAAGAAAAAATTAGAGCCGTGGGGAATGCGGCCCATGTGGGAGCTATGAGAGCTCTGCTGGATCAGGCAGTTTTCTATGACGCCATAAAACTTGCCAAAAGGGTTAAGCATATTGAGTTGGGTGGCAACAAAGAGTTCACGGGTAATTTCATGAGAAGCATGTCCCTAGAGAGAATCAATTAGGTCTATTCTATTTGGAAGCTAACAACTTATTTAAATTTTCCTTTAAAAAGTCTCGAAATTGAAAAGCATCCTCAAACGTATAATCTGCTCCAATCTCCTTGGCGAAGGCATCTGTAATGGGTGCTCCTCCTACGATGATTTTCACACCATTACGTAATCCTTGAATTTTAAGTTCATTGATCACATCTTTCATCACCGACATGGTTGTGGTCAATAAAGCTGAGATCATCAGAATATCGGGTTTTTCCTTACGGACAGCACTGGCGAATTTCTTGGGAGAGACGTTAACTCCAAGGTCAATGATATGGGCACCTGAAGACATTGCCATGGCTTTAACAATGCTGAGACCGATATCGTGCAGATCACCGGCCACTGTGCCCAAAATTATCTTGCCGAGCCCCTTTTTCGTTGGCGCAGTCAAGATGGGTTCAATCACAGATAGGCCGGCGTGCATTGAGTGGGTCGCCATAAGGACCTCTGGGACGTTCACTTTTTCATTGCGGTATTTATCAGCAATAATATTTATTCCTGTAATTAGCCCTTTTTCAAGAATGGAAGTTGCAGAATAGCCCTGTGCTAACGCCTGTTTGGTCAACTCAAGTGTTTCCTCAGATTCACCCTCGGCAATTGAATGAATTATGTCATCAAAGATCAATGATCATCACTCCTAAAATAGGCTGTTCTTATAGATTAGAGGAGTTACTCCAATATATTTTCGAAATATTTCGGCGAAATAGCTTTGATTTTTAAAACCAATCGCCTTTGAGACTTGGGCAACGCTATACTCAGGTTTCTTTAAGAGCTCAACGGCTTTCTCGACTCGTACTCTCGTCAGGTAATCGTTAAAAGTGCAATCTAATTCCATCCTGAACAAACGTGATAGATGGGAGGGGCTGATAAAAAGGTAGTCAGCTGTGGCTTTAAGGGTTAGGGGTTTATAGTAATTTTCTATGATAAAATTACGGGCATTCGTAACCAAACTAAGATGCTTTTTGTCCGCAAGATTAAAAATTCCCTCGAGAAATGTTGATATGACTTTATGAACTTTAACGAAAAACTCTTCTACACGTTCAATATTATTGATTTCGGTATTAAAATCTTTTAATATCCCCATGGCTTGTTCCGGATCAGCACCACCTTCGACGGCGGCCCTAGATGATAGTGAAGCCAGTTCAAGGACTCGTACCTTTAGAGTAGTCCTTTCGCCGGCAGTTTTGGTTAAGAGATCCGTTAACAAATCCTTCAAACAATTTTCTGCTCTAGTTTTATCACCAAGACGTATATAACTTAAGAAACGTCGTTCCTTCTTTAAATACTTCCCATAATCAATAAACTCAGCATTCTTATTATGCTTCTTTCTATTCTCAAGATCGGTCTTTATTTGTAGTCGCTGTTGATGATAAGCATTTTCTTCCTCAAGAGTATGAATGTTGCGTTTTACTAAATGACTTACGACAACAAAAAGCATATCGGCAGCGGCTTGAGACTGCTCAGGTGAGGATATGGGAAGGCTTTTAACCTTTTGTTGCAACGTTTCAAAATCCAGATCTTTATAATTGGACTTTTTTAATTCTCGGAGAAAGAATTCGTCGGGCTTCCATAGTAATACTTGTCCGCAAATTATACTCCCCAAAAATACATTATCGAAGATTATCGGAACGGCCCAAATAATCATTCCGGCATGACATCGAAAGAAATAGGGCTCATTCCATTTGGAAGCTTCTAAAATCGCTTCTTTATAGGAAGCTAAACATTTCTTTTCTCCTCTACTATTGCTGCGGATATACTGACAAAAATCATTTCTTTTTTTACTGCCTAAAATGGCAAGTGTTTCACCTTTTCTGTTAACAGCCTCTATGTGCAGCCCTGTAGCCTTCGAGAAGCTACCGAGGATCTCCTCCAAGTATTGTGGATCAAGGAAGGTTTCCATATTTTTTGTAGTCATTACATTCCCTCTCAATATAGCCTAAAGATAAAACGCGAATGCAAAGTAAACAACCTTAGACCAACACCTAATATTTCGTCAAAAAATTGGCAATACCTCTAAAAAAACAGAAAAATGAGGCGAAAATACTTAACAAATTACTTGTTGAAGGCATAGATCCCAGCGAACAATTTTAGGATTGTGAGGCCGTTTGGAGAATCTAGGCTCTAATTTAGATGGTTGCAGACTGGGACTTGTTGTTCCTTCATATGTCACCATTAATAGCATTGATGAAATACAGCAATATTCTCATAAATTTAGAAATAAATTTTATACGCTCCAAAGGCGCACTAATTTAGGAAGAATGACAGGGGAACTAATAGAAGCATACTCAGTAAGTGGCTTTACAATTGAGTACAACGAGGAAAAAGTGATGCTGGAAGCTCTCAATAACGCTATAAGAAATAAAGAATGGATTATTATTACGGGCTGGCAGCTTCACTATATGTTTAGTGTTTACGATTTGAAATACTTGCGTGATCCCAAACAAGTTTTTGGGAACGAAGATCATTGTGTCACCCTCGTTAGGAAAGGGTTAGGTAAAGAAAAT
This sequence comes from Desulfosporosinus paludis, assembly GCF_045689965.1. Classification (NCBI taxonomy): domain Bacteria; kingdom Bacillati; phylum Bacillota; class Clostridia; order Eubacteriales; family Desulfitobacteriaceae; genus Desulfosporosinus; species Desulfosporosinus paludis. The sequence goes on along the minus strand of NZ_CP144211.1, from coordinate 2,147,610 downwards.
ATTGAGTTATATAATCTCGTTAAGCATTTTAAATTGGATATGCCCCGTGTAAATAAAGCATTATATCAAATTAGTGAAGGAACGAGCATAATGGAAGGGGCTCTGGGATATGTGAATTCGCTCAAGATATAATTTAAGAAACTTGATGTAAAGAAAAGTCATTTCACATCAAAATATGATAAGAGCCTTAAAGGGCTCTTTTTATATCAGCTTTTATCGGTTTATTTCTGCATAATATGACACATTCCCCGAAGGAAATAGAGTATTAAATATTGAATAAAATAGGGTTACCTACGATAATCACGAGCATTGGCACGGTTCTCGTTGTATTTGTTTAATTGTTTTTAACGAAGGGAGACGGAATATGAGGCTTAAGACGAAGTTATTCGTTGGGTTCTCTTCAATTTTGGTTATTATGACAATACTTTTCGGAATATCGATCCATAGTTTAGATCTATCAAACAGAACCGAATTACAATCTCAAAAAGATCGCTATCAAAAGATTAAGTATTCCAATACTGTACAAGCTGAAATCAATAATATCAGCAGGGATCTTAGGGATCTAATGTTACAGGACGCGAAGAGTCATGATTTCTCTCAAACCATTAATTCAATTCACACTTCCAGACGAGCGATAGAGTCGGCGCTGGACTCCCTAGAAGCAACGGCTATCCGTGATACTACGAAAAATTTACTAAACAAGATTGTCAATCTAAATTTTGATTACACCGAATTGCAAGAAACTTGTATTTCCTTGATTTCTTCGGGCAACAAAGAAGATGCCTATAAGGTGGTAATAGCACAAGGAGCATTAGAACGGGGCCAGATCTTCAGGAACGTCCAGGAATTGAACGATCTCGAAGATAAGTCCATGGACGATACAATGGATTCATCTATGGCGGCTTATGATCGAGCTCTTGAGTTTTTCTTTGGCTCTTTACTGTTAATACTGCTGGCTGGAGCGGGAATGACAGTTTGGACTATACGGAGAGTTACTGGGGATATTCAAAAGGTCACCTCGGTTATGAATAGTTTTTCCTCAATTCAAGAGCATGCTGACCTGCCTCGTATCGATATCCGTACCAACGATGAGATCGGGGAAATCGCTGAGTCGTTTAACCAGATGGCTTTTTCTATAGAAGAACATGCTAGGCATGAAAGAGAGTTCATAGAAAAAATAGAAGAAGAAAATTGGTTAAAAACCGGGGCTGCAGAGATAACTGCCCTGTGCCAAGGAGTACAGGACTTGAAAACTCTGGCTCATCTTTTGATAACCAAAATCCCTCCCCTGGTTGAAGCTAGTTACGGCGTTATATATATTAGGGAAAGTAACGGGGATAAGCATTGTTTTAGAAAATTCGCTTACTATGCGGGTGGCGCACTTGAATCGACTCAAGAAGTTTTTTATTTAGGAGAAGGCCTGGTAGGCCAAAGCGCTATGGAGAACAGGACTGTAGTTATGGATCAGGTCCCTGACGATTATATTAAGATTACCTCTGGTCTGGGTGCGACATCTCCAAAAAGCATTGCTCTAATCCCTGTGGCGTTTGAGGATCATGTAGTGGCTGTCATAGAATTAGCATTCCTTCATTCGTTCGGCCTCCTTCAGCAAGAGCTTCTGGCGCAGGTTTCCAAGAATATCGGAGTCACGATAAATAGGGTTGAAGCACATGCGAAGATCGGGACACTGTTAAAGGAATCACAAGTCTTAACTGAAGAACTTCAGACCCAGTCGGAAGAACTTCAATTACAACAGGAAGAGCTTAAAACTTTCAATGAGAAACTGGAAGAGCAGTATAAATACTCCGAACGGAGGGCAGCGGAACTTGAAACTATGAAGGTATCTCTGGAAGAGAAGGCACGACAGCTTGAAGAGAGTACAAAATATAAAAGTGAGTTTCTTTCGAATATGTCCCATGAGTTGAGGACGCCCTTGAACAGTTTATTGATCCTTTCTCAAACCCTGATAGAGAATCAGGACGGCAATTTGACGCCGAATCAGGTTGAGTATATAAAAACCATTAATTCTTCGGGAAATGATCTGTTGACTTTGATTAATGAGATTTTAGATCTTTCTAAGGTTGAAGCGGGAAAGTTATCTATTAATTATGAAATTGTCGATCTTACCGAAATTAAAGAATATCTTGAACGGTATTTCCTGCCTGTTGCCCGGCAAAAGAACTTAGATTTCATTATCGAATTGGCTAAAGGTCTTCCAGGTAGTATTTCTGTTGATGAACAAAGGCTACTGCAAATCCTAAAGAACTTACTATCAAACGCCTTTAAGTTTACAGACCATGGTAGCGTTTTTCTTCAGATTCAGAGGGCAGAAGAAGGTATTATTACAGAAAATAACCTGCTGAGAGAATCGGAACAGGTCTTAGCCTTTTTGGTGAAAGATACAGGCATTGGGATCTCTGAGAACAAGCAAAACATGATTTTTGAGGCGTTTCAGCAGGCTAATGGGACTACTGCAAGAAAATATGGAGGCACGGGTTTAGGACTGACTATTAGCCAGAAAATTGCAGGGCTTTTGGGAGGGTACATTGATATTGATAGTATTGAAGGTGAGGGCAGCACGTTTACCCTATATCTTCCCAACAATCCGTTTGAAACGGGCGTTTCCAGCATATCTCATGACGAAGCTGTTCTAAGTCTTGACATTCCACTGGGGCCAACGAATGTGTCTGAGGGATCTAATTCCACTGCCGAAGGTTCGGAAAGCGAATCTCAAAGAATGGAGAATGGTAACGCTCGTCTGGAAGGCAAGAAGATATTAGTTGTAGATGATGATATACGAAATGTGTTTGCCCTTACCACTGCTCTAGAAAATCAAAAAATGGATGCTGCCTTTGCTGAGAATGGCAGAGAGGGTATCGAGGTTTTAGAAAATGACCCGGATATTGACCTTGTTCTGATGGATATTATGATGCCTGAGATGGATGGGTATGAAGCGTTACGTAGGATTCGGCAAATTTCAAAGTTTGCGAACCTTCCGATTATCGCTTTGACCGCAAAGGCCATGAAAAACGATCGAGAAAAGTGCATCCAAGCAGGGGCATCGGACTATATCAGCAAGCCTGTGAATCTAGAACAGTTATTCTCCTTACTTAAGATCTGGCTTTATAGATAGGATAGAATGATAAGTTCAGGGAAAGGAGGGAAAACCAACGGAAGAGGAAAGCTGCGATGAGTTGGAGAAACTTGAAATCCATTTGCTTTTGGAAGGAATTTACCGTTACTATGGGTTTGATTTTAGAAATTATGTATCTGCTTCTATAAGGCGCAGAATATGGTATCGCATTCGAGCTGAACGACTGAAAAACGTGTCCAGCCTTCAAGAAAAGGTACTTCATGACTCCAGCATGATGGCGAAGCTGTACTCGGACTTTTCGATTCACGTATCAGAGATGTTCAGGGACCCGCTCTTTTTCAAGTCCTTTAGGAATAACGTAATTCCTATACTCAGGGAGCTGCCGTTTATAAGAATCTGGCACGCGGGATGTTCCACGGGAGAAGAGGTCTATTCCATGGCAATCATTCTGCATGAGGAAGGTTTATACCAGAAAACAAAGATATATGCAACGGATATGAACGAAGATCTGTTAAAGAAAGCTAAGGAAGGCGTGTATCCTTTAGAGAGAATGGGAGCCTACATGGGCAACTATAAAGCTGCAGGAGGTAAGAGGGAACTTGCAGATTATTTTATGGTCTGCTCTGACAGAGCGATTTTTCATTCTTTTTTAGCGCAGAACGTTGTATTTGCCCAACATAACCTAGCTACTGATCACTCGTTTAATGAGTTTCATGCAATTATTTGCCGGAATGTCACGATTTATTTTGATAAGGTCTTACAGAACCGAGTACATAAGCTTTTTTATGAGAGTCTTTGTTCGTCAGGCATTTTAGGGTTGGGTGATAAAGAGGATATAGCCTTCAACAATTATTCGCATTGTTATGAAGCCTTTGATTCGGAACAGAAGATCTATAGGAAAATAAAGTTGCTAGATACAACAAACACTGTTGATTAAAGAATAAACTAGAGGGGACAGAGAATGAGGGGAAAATGAAAATTTTACTTGTAGACGACCATCCAGAGAACCTGATAGCCTTGGAAGCAGTGCTCAAATCACCAGATTATCATCTGATTTTCGCTAACTCAGGAGAAGAGGCCCTTAAATGCTTGTTAAAAAATGATTTTGCTGTGATTCTTCTCGATGTACAGATGCCAGGGATGGATGGCTTTGAAACTGCTCGCCTTATCCGAGAAAGAAAAAGGAGCAAGGATACACCGATTATTTTCATCACAGCGATTCACCAGACTATAGAGAATATCGTACAAGGATATTCTCTAGGTGCCATCGATTATCTGTTCAAACCGTTTCAGCCGCAGGCTTTAAAATTAAAAATGGAAGCATTTGTAAAGATGTATCAAAATCGTAAGGAAATTAAGCGTCAAAACGATTTGCTAACGAAAAGGGCTATTGAACTTGAAAAAATGAACAAAAGCTTAGAGCATACTACTTCAGATATGCGCAAAGCTGAAGCATTGGCCCGTGTGATTGGGGAGACCTCCACCGATACTGTAATTACTCTCAACAGGACAGGCAGCATATTAAACGTCAACCCAGCGGTAATGGAGATGTTTGGCTATGGGATAGAGGAATTATTAGGGCAAAATGTTTCAAAACTTTTTCCTGACGGTAGCCTTCCGATTCTAGACAATGCTCATCCTACACATAAATGCAGTAAGATTTTGGACGCAACCGCCATACGTAAAGATGGGGCAATCTTTCCCGTGGAAGTTCAGATTGGTGTGGCTAGCATTGGTGAGCAACGGATTTATGTCTGCTCCATAAGGGACATTACTGAGCGGAGACAGTTGGAGAAAGAGCGAAAAGAACGGTATCAAACGCTTGAAAAACTTGTTCAAGAACGGACCTGCGAACTATTTTTAGCGAATGCAAAACTAGAGGAAGAAATATTAGAACGCAAAAATACAGAGAGACAGCTAATGAACACTAGCCGCATGCTTATGAATATTCTTGAAAGCATAACAGATGTTTTCTTTACCTTAAATCACCAATGTCAATTTATCTTTGTCAATGAAGAGGCGGAGAAATATTGGCGGATGGAGAGAGAAGAATTAATCGGAAGAAATATTTGGGATCTATTCCCGGATTCCCTTCCTGAGTACTATCCTCTTTTTATGAAGGCTATAAATAGAAGAGAAGCCTCTCATTTTGAGATTTTAGGCCTCTATTCGAAGGTGCCTTATGAGGTGCACGTTTATCCGTCTGACGAAGGTTTGTCCGTATACTATCATGATATTTCCGAACGCAGGATGTTCGAAAAAGAAATATCCCGTCTGGATAGGCTAAATCTTGTAGGGCAAATGGCTGCTGGAATCGGTCACGAAATTAGGAATCCGATGACCACTGTCCGAGGCTTCCTTCAGTTATTAGGAGACAAAGAAGAATTCCAACAATCCAAGCACTATTTTGAACTAATGATTGAAGAACTCGACAGAGCAAATTCCATTATTACTGAATTCCTGAGCTTGGCCAAAAATAAGCCTGTAGATTTAAAGCCTTTAAATCTTAACAACTTAATTCAAAATCTTTTCCCGTTGATTCAGGCAGACGTGATGGTCAGCGATAAGGATATAATCATGGAAATTGAGGATACTAAAGTCTTGCTTCTCGACGAAAAAGAAATTCGTCAACTTATCTTAAACCTTGTGCGAAATGGACTGGAAGCGATGACAGATGGCGGGAAGTTAACAATCAGGACATTTATGGATGGCCCAGAAGTGGTTCTGGCTGTGGGAGACGAAGGGAGCGGAATTAAAATTGAGGACTTAGAGAAGATGGGAACCCCTTTTTTTACTACCAAAGAAAATGGAACCGGTCTAGGGTTGGCTACTTGTTTCAGTATTTGTGCTAGGCAGAACGCGGTCATCCAAATTGATACAAGCCCGCAAGGTACGACTTTCTTCGTGAGATTTAAGCCGAATAGAACCTTAGTTGAGGTCGAGTAAGATTTTGTTGGAGCTTAATTCAGCAGCTCATAGATACCGATAAGTATAAGTAAGGCCCCCGAGAGAGTTTGTGAGTAGCGCTCGAAATGGTTCGAAGCAGTTTTCCATCCAGTCCAATATCCAGAACTGATGGCGAGCATACTGAAGAAACAAACAGAGATAGCCAGAGGTAAAGGGGCAAGTCCAGTGAGCCCAGCTCCAACCCCAGTAGCAATACAATTGAAGGATAGGGTTAAGCCAAGAGCTGCGGCTTCCTTAGTTGAGATAAAACCATTAGCATCTATGTCAGCGAGCGAAGGATTCTTTGTAATTTTAACGATAGTGCTTAATGGTTTAATTGAGATCGAATATGTTTTCATGGCAGGAATGGCCGCCGGTAACGAATGGTCTACTGTTGTCTTATGGACCGCGACCCAAATCCCTATGATGATAATTAGGAAGGCCCCAAGGGTATTGGCTACCGTAATAAAGTGGCTTAAAAAGTGACCGGTAAAGACTGCTGTGAAGGTAACAAGTCCCGATAATACCGCAATAAAAAAATTGGAGAGGGAAGGAATGCGGATTTTTTGCGTTCCATAACTGACTCCTACTCCAAAATTATCAAGGTTTGCTGCCAGCCCTACAAATAGCGATGATATTATGTGCATCATGCTTTCCCCCTTCTCGTGACTCCATCGATAGGATATTCAAAGGGAAAAGCTGTAGTGATTGGATTGGTATTTGGAATTGTTAGGTAACAATAGACAAGAGCGAGAGCAGTTAAACAGCTCTCGCTCTTAGATTTAAGAACACATTAGTTACACTTGGGCGATGACTTGCCCCATACAGGATAGATCATATCCTCCAATTCCCAACACTTCATTTTGAAAAGAAGAAGATTTCAAGATACTCATTAACGCCTGGAAATGAGGGCGTTCAAGATCCTCTTGGCGGATCACCAAATCATAACGTTCTTTTTTCAGAGGGATAAAATCCAGGTCATTAACCTGCATCGCTACTTTCTCAATACCTAAACCAACGTCTGCTTCGGCTCGCGCAACTTTACTGGCAATGGCCAGATGAGTCATTTCTTCATCGTTATAACCGAGAATATCTTGACGATGAATTTTCAAGATTCTTAGTTGTTCATCTAACAGTACCCTTGCCCCGGATCCTACTTCTCGATTGACAAAACGAACGCCTGGTTTTGTTAAGTCACTCCAAGTAAGAATGTTCTTTGGGTTACCTTTAGCGACATAAAAACCTTCAAATCGAAAAAGTAAATTAATAATATAAGTTGGGTGCCCCGGTAAAATCCTGCGCACATAGGGAAGGTTATAGTCATCAGTATCGCTATCCCACAAATGCACCGCAACAGCATTGGCGAGTCCTCGGTAAAGAGACATAAGCCCATCAATGCTCCCTATATAACGCCGTAAGAAGCGAACGTGGGGAAATTGTCTTTCTAAATAACGGGTTAAGATATCCAATACAATATCTTGACCACATATCACTAAAGTTTCTTCCGATTGCCCAGAATGAATTGATCCCTTAGGTTGGCTAAGAGAACCTGACGAGGATATATCCGAAGATACCGGGGATTGTATTCCTTTTGATTTTTGTTTATAACTTTCAATGTCAGCACCCTCTACTCGGACTTTGCGGCCGATATGGTAAGCCTTAAGTTCACCCCGCTTTATCATTTCATAAACGGTGAACTTAGAAATCTTAAGGATTTTGGCGACTTCTTCGGGAGTATAAGAAACATCATTAGACATAATAAACCGCACCCATCCTTTGTAATAAATTCTTCTGGAGTATTGAGCATAATCGTCTTAAGTAAGTTATTTAACTAATTCATTATAGCATACTGCATAAGGACGAAAATAGCATCCTATTTCGTTTATTGTTTAATAACACGATCTAGGGTGCTATTTAAGATAAAATATTGGACAATTAGTTTTTCTCTTTTGCTAGGTTTTTAAAATACATTTCAATAACTTTGCCGTCACCCAAAAAATAGGATTATGACAGTAAGTGTGCTCTAAGGGACGGTCGTGCTGTTGGCAGCCGCAATGAACAGGTGGGGGGTTAATCTCATTTGGGAAAGTTATTCGAAGTTGAATTAAAACAACCATCTTTTCTTGTACCGTTCTAAAAACACCTTCTTCGAAGGGTCCATTTGGCATCGGTACACGATCAAGAGGATCATCCATTTCCTGAATCTGACTGTAGATAAGCTCACAGTTTGGTAATGAATTAAGGAACTGCTGGCTTATAGCATTGAATTCCGTGAGGTCGCTGGACATTAATTTGTCTTTAGACGAGAAACCGAGTGGGAGGTATTCCGTAGATATTTCCGAGGTCAACAACACACGTATAGGGCAGATCAATGACAAAATCTTTTATAGTGCCTTCAACTGTGCTTGCAGTTTGCCGGACCGGTTCGGAATATTGAATGTCTTTGCGTACGAAACCTCCTAAGAACAATTTAGGACTGTCTTGGGGAATACCCAATACAGGTGGTGGGGAATTGAAAAAGCGGCATTGAGTCAGCTTTAGATTTTTCCTGATCGTTTTAATTTCCAGTGCTTTCGATGGCAGTGTAAAAATCGATTCAGTAGGGATTGACACTGTCACTAAGAGCGTACGTGGAGCAATTTTCCTCAATTCTAAAGGGGTGCATAGTGGGAGGGTGGCTGAACTGGGGAAAACCGGGTTCGGCGTAACCGAATGATTTGGCTGAGGGTTAACTGGGGTTGAAGGCACAGATGAAACCCAAGCGGGAGTAAAAGTAGAAGATTGAACCCACTCATGTGGGCAAAAGTTGTGATCAGTCATTTTTTCTCTGCCCTCTCTTTGTATAGAACATGGCACTTGTCCTATGATAATCTACGTTCAAGTACCAGGTTTTGTGCAAGTGATATAGGTAAGTTAGCAAGGAATTACGAAGTTTTACAAAGCTCATCCTTTCTGGCGGAAAGCCGACTGCTGTTGAGACAGGCCAAGCATCTTAGGCGTATATTCGACAATTAGATTTGGGCAAAGTATAATATGTGCTATGACATTATAAGGAGGAAACTATGATGAAGAAAAAATGGCTAACTACCGTCGCTATTATGGCGTTGTTCATCTCTCTGACCGGCTGTGCGAAGAAGCCGCAAACCTCGACATCTGCACAGTCCCAAACAGATACCCAAATTTCGGAAGCACACTCATCTGGAACTCCAAGTCAACCAGGAGACCAGGCTAGCCAAACGGTTGTAGAATCCAAAGTAAATGATTGGCTAAATAAAAACTATCCCGGTAATTGGAGCGTGAAGGGTACTACTCTGAGCAAAGGGAACTACACCGAAAATGGCAATTATAAAATGGTAGATGGGGTTGAAACTCTGTTTCCTGGAACTATGGGGGTTTCTATTTTTGTTGGAGATGAAAGAATCTCCTCCAGTGTCAAGCAGGGTACGGAGCGGGTTTTAAAAGGGTATCCTACTCCATCAACGGTGGGGGATGTTATGAAAAGCGGGAAGACAACGAGTACCTTGGGCGATGGTTTCTTGAAGGTCTATATTCCGTTTCAAGCTGAAGGCAAAACAGTCGCAGTCCTAACGGTGTCTGTACCTCATCAATGATGTTTAGCTACGTTTAATAATCGCAAGAAAGCGATGAAAGCCTTGGGAATTTCTAGACGAGCTTTTTATGAAAAACTTTGGAAATATGGAATAGACTTATGATAATGTGATTTAATTGTTTAGAAATGTTTTTTTGTATACTATTAATATCTTAAGAAATGTTGTTTTATATAAATTATATACAAGATATTGGAGCCTCTCGAAGCTGTTTGCTGGACGAGAGGTTTTTTGCTTTTATCCAGGTTTCAAGACTCTGCTTCTAAAAGTGGGGGTGGCTTCGACCTATACAGATTCGAAAGGTAAAGTGCATTCCCGGATTAACCCGGTCTTAACCATGGGAGCGTTTGTTACGGATACTCGTTCCGCGATTCAATATGTTGCGATAGAATATGGGATGGTTAATCTTAAAGGGCAATCGGTTTGGCAACGGGCGGAAAAATTAATTAGTATTGCCCATCCGGATTTTCGAGATGAGTTAACCCGAGAAGCTGAAAAGCTGAAGCTTCTTAGGTAATGATCTCGAAAGGTGAAACCACCTAGGGAAGGCTTTTGTCTTATTTTCGACATAGCCTTTTCAACCTTTTCTGAGTGAATTTCTTAAGTCTGACTAATACGTTTATATTTGTCGGAGGAATAAGAGTTATCTCATGAAATTCAAGCTTTGATCCGATAAATAAATGAAAGAAAATTTTGAATTAATTTCGTAATATTGGAAGACGAGCAAATTCTATTTGAGATTACAGACAAATAGAAGGAGGAGCTTGATATGAGAGATAATAAACAATTTTACAACCTTTCCGATGATCAGATTTTCGAAATTCTTGGAGATGCTGCATTGTTATTTCATAAGCTAATACCGATACCTAATACCATCGCCATAACCGATAGAGAAAAATTCGCGCATTACGTCAGAGGCTCGGATGAAGTATTATAGGCCGAAGAGATAGTGCAACTCATTGGGCGAACAAATCAAATCTTGGATTTTATTAATCATGTTGCTTTAAATTCCAGACTTCTGGGGTTTAATGCAGCCATTGAGGCTGCAAGAGCTGTTGAATACGGGAGAGGTTTCGCTGTCGTAGCAGATGAGATCCGCAAGATGGCTGAGAATAATGCTAAGTCCGTGAATGATACTAAAAAGATCCTGTTTAACATTAATAATAAAGTGGAGGATCTTTTTAAAAAAATTCGAGATTTATCCGATGTGGCCCTAACTCAGGCAGTCGCAACTCGAGAAATCGCTACTTGCCTTCAAAATTTTGAGGCTGGTACTCAAATTATGCAAAAAATATCTGCAGTCATTTAAATTAATTACTTGAGGCTAAGGAAGAGGTAGGTGGAGACATAACACGATGGGGAAAAGTTTTAGCATTTCGTATTAGAAGTTTAGAGAAAAGTCCTTGTAAGGCATAGGTACCTAAATAATTTAAGTGAGAGGGGAAACTATTTGTGAAAATGTTCGAATACATGGGAAAACAACTATTCGCAGAGTTTGGACTTCCGATTCCAAAAGGACGAATGGTTGCCAATCCAGATGAGGCCGCCCAAGCAGCGAGGGAGATAGGCGCCCCTGTCGTGGTCAAATCCCAAGTTTTATCAGGTAAACGGGGAAAAGCTGGAGGAATTAAGTTTGCCGATACCCCAGAAGAGGTAAAAGTCGCGGCCCAGGAATTATTTGAAATGATAATACAGGATTTGCCAGTAAGCCATGTCCTTGTGGAAGAAAAACTTCAAATCGATAAGGAATTGTACTTATCTATCACGGTTGACGCGGCAGCTAAAAAGCCTGTGCTCATCGCCTCCTCCCATGGCGGTATGGATATTGAAGAGGTAGATGAAGAATATATTATTAAACAACATATTGATGTGGAATTAGGGATGCAAAGATTTATCGCCAGTGATGTTATCAGAAGAATGGGCATTCCCTTGAACTGCCCGCAAGGTAAAGAATTGATAAAGATTATTACAGGCTTATATAAACTTTTCACTGAAAAAGATGCGGAACTCGTTGAAATCAATCCCTTGGTGATCAGCGGAGACAGAGTGATTGCGGCAGATTCCAAGGTAACGATTGATGATGAGGCGCTCTATCGGCAATTGGACCTGCCTCGGGTGGAAGAACGCACTGCCGCCGAAAAGGCGGCGCATGACCTGGGGCTTTCCTTTGTGGAACTGGATGGAAACATCGGAGTTATGGCTAACGGTGCCGGGATTACTATGGGTACTTTGGATACAATTGTCTATTTCGGCGGCAAATCAGCAAACTTTCTTGATGCCGGTGGGGGAACAGGCGAGGAAGGGACCGCAAAGGCGCTTGAGCTTATTTTATCGAGAAACCCCAAATCGATCGTCATAAATATCTTTGGCGGAATTACCCGTTGTGATGACGTTGCCAGAGCTTTTGCCTCAGTCAAGGAGAATATAGGCATCCCAGTTCCTGTGGTGATTCGTCTGGTGGGTACGAACCAAGATGCTGGGCGAGCCATTCTAAAGGAAGTCGGAATTGAGGCCTATGATTTCATGCAGGACGCCATTAAAAAAGCAGTTGAGCTTGCAAGATAGAGTTCAGAGCCGGGGGCTTTGACGCTTTGGGGGTGTCATAAGGTCTGATGGCCCAGCGTTGGCATAGGAGTTTACCCAATATGATTTCGTGTGAAAGGTTTAAAAGGAGGGCTAGAAAATGGCCATCATAATCGATGAAACTACGAATGTAATGGTTCAAGGAATATCCGGCAAACAGGGTATTTTCCATACAAAGCAGATGTTAGCCTATGGAACAAATATTGTGGCTGGCACTTCTCCAGGGAAAGGAGGCTCTACTCTTGAGGGTATTCCAGTCTATGACAGCGTGCGGGCGGCTTGTGAAGATCATAGGATTGATGCGTCTGTCATTTTTGTCCCGGCACCTGTCGCCAAGGATGCAGCCTTGGAAGCCTTGGAAGCCGGCATAAAGGTTGTTGTAGTGGTCGCTGAACATATCCCAGTACATGATGAGATGGCAATTATCGCTTATGCCAAACGGGTCAATGCGGTTGTTATTGGTCCCAATACCTTTGGTATCGTATCTTCTGGAAAATGTAAGATAGGGATACCACCCAATCAATTTTTTATCCCAGGCCCTGTGGGTGTCGTGGCCCGTTCAGGAACCCTGACCTACGAAATCGTCGGGAATCTGACGGCCCAGGGGATTGGTCAGTCCACAGTTGTAGGAATGGGAGGAGATCGGATAGTCGGCCTTACCTTTGTGGATGTTTTGAGAAAATTCGATCAAGATCCGGAAACTAAGGTGGTTGTTCTCATTGGAGAAATCGGTGGAAACGCTGAGGAAGAGGCTTCCCTATTTATTAAAGAGATGACTAAACCGGTGGTTGCCTATATAGCCGGAAAAAGCGCACCTCCCGGGAAACGAATGGGACATGCGGGGGCTATCATCGAGCGGGGCAATGGAACATATAAAGGCAAAGTGGAAGCCTTGACTTTGGCGGGTGCGAGAGTAGCAGAATTGCCTTTTGAAGTTCCTGAAATTGTTAAGGGCATACTGAATAAGCAGTAATCCCTGAACAATTATCCAAAGTCATGAACTTTGTTTTAAGAGTTGTTCACACCTGACTCATGTTGTTTAAAAAATATACAGTAAAACTTGTGACTGCAAGGATTGACGGTTCTCGAGGATATCCGCACGCTAGGCAGTTCGTTGATTGTTTACTTTATAAACTATGATTCGGAATAGGGAGCACTAATTAGTTTAAATTCTATACATGAACTATCCCCATCAGTTGCAGCAATCAATTTGATGGGGATTATTTTTTGGTCGTTTAACATGAATCAAACATTTTCAAGCTCAATAAGACTGTTTCTTTAAGGAATAAGGGAATAGCCGCATTGAATTTAAGCGTTTTTTATCGAACTGGATGGCCGAATGCAAACAGATTTTTGTCAGGCCGCTTAGCCAGTAAAGTTTTCTAATAGTTAGGAGTAAGTTGGCATGGTTTTTGTAATAAGAAACACTGAGTAGGTGATCTTTCTTATTATTCCTCTATGGAACGTTATCAGACGAGCCGTGACCCTAAAGATAAGCCCTCCCCGTTGGTGGTTGAGAAGTTTTTTAAAGGCGAATGGGGGAAGAAGACTAAAAAGAGCTATTATACCTACGAGTGAAATTAAAAGAAATCAGGAGGGTATTTTTATGCTTAAAGAAGCAGTTATTGTCTCAGCCGTCCGAAGTCCTATCAGCCGGGCCGGCGGTGCTCTGGGTAAGATTCCCCCTGAATATTATGGAGCGGAAGTTATTAAAGAGGTAGTTCAGCGTATAAACTTGGATCCCACAGAAATTACAGATGTCGTTTTCGGCAACTGTCTTAATGCCGGCGGTAATATGGCTCGTTTATGTGCTCTCCAAGCAGGCTTGCCCATTGAGACGCCAGGAATCACTGTCGATCGTCAGTGCGGATCCGGCCTAAATGCTGTCAATCTGGCCGCGCAAGCTGTGATGGCCGGTATGGGTGATGTTTATGTGGCAGGCGGAACAGAGAGCTGTTCCCTCAAACCGTATATTATGGAACATATGGAGTTTTTCAGTAAGACTCCTCCGAAGTTCCGCAGCGGCTTTCAATTATCCACTAATGAAATCGGCAACCCGCCCATGGGGATTACTGCCGAGAACTTAGCGGAAAAATATCAGATCAGCCGTCTAGAACAGGATGAGTTCTCTGTGCGCAGCCAGCAAAAGATGGGCAAGGCCATGGAAGAAGGTTTGTTCAGGAGCCAAATTGTCCCTCTGACAATTCCGGTGGGAAAAAATAAGACTGAGATGTTTGATACGGATGAACATCCGCGCCCCCAAACAACCCTTGAGGGTCTGAGCAAACTTCCTCCTGCCTTTAAAGTCGGCGGAACAGTGACGGCTGGAAATAGTTCCGGCTTAAACGATGCAGCTGCTGCAATCGTTGTAATGTCGGCAGACAAAGCTAAGGCCCTCGGCCTTAAACCTCTCGCTAAAATTCGCACCTTTGCGGTGGCTGGCGTAGACCCAAACATCATGGGAATCGGACCGGTACCGGCTACGAGAAAAGCCCTGGCTCAAGCAGGTCTTTCCCTAGATGATATCGACCTCATCGAATTGAACGAGGCTTTTGCCGCTCAAGTATTAGCCGTTGACAGAGAGCTGCATTTTAACATGGAAAAAGTGAACGTTAACGGTGGAGCGATTGCTCATGGTCATCCCATCGCTGCTACGGGTGCAATTCTTACCACGAAATTAGTGCATGAAATGAATCGCAGAGATGTTCAATTCGGCCTGATTACCGCTTGTATTGGTGGCGGGCAAGGTATTGCGACAGTTTTTGAAAGAGGATAATGTCCTTTTTGAACTTGTTATTTCTATATTCCCCCGACCCAATAGGTTGGGGAAATAGTGCTTTTTGACTTTTTACAGGGAAATCGCCGGATTTAATTTGCCAGGAGGTAATGAAGGTGGGAGTACAGGAAATCAATGCTATTTGCCTTGTCGGGGCAGGAAACATGGGGCATCAGATTGCCCTGAGCGCGGCTTTGGCGGGTTTCAAGGTGAAATGTACGGATGTCAATCAAGAGGTTTTACAAAAAGCTGAGCAATTTGCTTCTGCCTATTTCCCAGAAAGAGTTGCCAAAGGAAAATTGAAACAAGCAGAAGCTGATGCTGCCAGAGCTAATATTATGTTTACCGCTGATTTGGCTGAGGCAGCAAATGATGCCGATTTGGTCATAGAGGCTGTCAGTGAAAAATTAGAACTTAAACGTCAATTGTTCGCACAATTAGATCGATTATCCGGAAAAATAGCTGGAAAAGTGCCTGAAGCATTTTTCAGAAGCAACGTTAGTTACCTGCAGAAGAATAGATAGGAGGAGTCGAAATGGAAGTAACTCAAGAAGAGCTTAATATTGTCAAACAAACTGTACGTAACTTTATAGCCAAGGAGGTCGAACCCTTAGCTCAACAAATGGAGGAGGAAGATAAAGTTCCCCGAAGTTTGCTTGACAAGGCTGCAGAGATTGGGTTGTTTGGCCTAAGCGTGCCCCAAGAGTATGATGGATTGGGCGCAGGGATGGTCGGTAAAGTCATGATTTATGAGGAATTAGGCCGAGGCCCCAATTGCTTTACCTCGATTATTGGCTGCCATAATGGAATTGGCAGTGTCGGAATCGTAGAGTGCGGCAACGAGGAGCAAAAACAGCGCTATTTGCCCAAAATAGCCATAGGCCAAATGATCGGGGCTTTTGCATTGACAGAAGCCTCTGCCGGCTCAGATCCTGCGAGTCTGAAGACGACGGCGGTCTTAAAAGGAGATCGCTATATCCTTAACGGAACCAAGCAGTTTATCACGAACGGTGATATTGCCAATGTTTTCACAGTGATGGCGGTTACCGACAAAAGCAAAGGGAGCAAAGGAATCACTTCGTTTCTTGTAGAACGGGTTTTTAAAGGCTTTTCTGTGGTTAAATACGAGAAGAAAATGGGGCTGCACGGTTCCCAAACAGCGGAGCTGATCTTTGAAGATTGCGAAGTACCTGTGGAGAATGTTTTAGGCAAGGTGGGGCAGGGCTATGTCAATGCCTTGAGAATCTTGGCTAATGGACGAGCCGGGTTGGCTGCTCGAAATCTCGGTTCCTGCCAGAAGTTATTGGAAATTAGTGTTAAATATGCCTTGCAGCGAGCGCAGTTTGGTAAACCAGTCTTTGAAAATCAAATCATTCAACATTATTTAGCGAATATGGCGATAGACATTGAAGCCTTGCGCAGCTTGACCTACGATGTTGCCAAGAAAATTGACGAAGGGAAAAAAGTCATCAAAGAAGCTGCTATTGTCAAAGCCTTTGGTTCAGAAGCCTATGGTCGGGTAGCAGATTTGGCGGTTCAAATTCACGGCGGCATGGGGTACATGCGGGAGTGCGAAGTGGAACGCTATTATCGTGATGCCCGAATCGCCCGCATTTACGAAGGGACTTCAGAAATCCAGCGCAATATTATTGCCGCCCAATTAAAAAGGGAATTTGCCTTGTAGGAAAGGAGGAGAGCAGGATGAATGAGGCAGTCGTAGTTGCGGGAGTACGAACAGCGATAGGCAGAGTGGGCGGGACTCTGAAGGATATAGACGTTGATTATCTGGCGGCTCATGTGATCAAGGAAGTGATCACGCGCAGCGGGATTCCCGATAAGGCGATTGACGAGGTCGTCTTTGGACATACCAAACAAAGCGGCGACAATCCAAATCTGGCTCGTTTAGCCTGGCTGAGAGCGAATATGTCGGAAGAAGTACCGGCGTATACCGTCCATCGCCAATGTGGTTCAGCCCTGACCGCCGTCAATAATGCAGTCCAGTCCATTTGGGCGGGGACTCAAGAAATCGTCATGGTCGGTGGGGCAGAAAGCATGAGTACGGCTCCTTATTATCTGAGGAATGCCCGCTATGGCTTTCGGATGGGAAATGCCGAAATTTTAGATTCCAATACGGAAAGTCAGCCCCGTTGTCAACCACAGGATCGTTATGGATATCTGAACATGGGTCTAACTGCAGAAAACCTTGCTGAAAACTATAAGATCAGCCGCCAAGAACAGGATGAATTTGCCCTACTCAGCCAGGAACGGGCCCAACGTGCACTTAAAGAAGGACTGTTCAAGGAGGAAATCGTTCCTTACGAGGTAAAAGGGAAAAAAGGTATGATCACCTTTGATAGGGATGAGCATCCCCGGGAAACGAGCATGGCGCAGCTTGCTAAATTGGCCCCGGTTTTTAAAGAAGGCGGTACTGTCACTGCTGGGAATTCCAGTGGCCGCAATGATGCTGCTGCAGTCCTGATGGTGACCACTCCGGAAAAGGCAAAAGCCTATGGACTGAAACCATTAGTCCGAGTGATCGGGCTTGGGGCCAAAGGAGTGCCGCCTCAAATCATGGGGATAGGGCCAGTGCCCGCATCTCAAGCCGCGCTTAAAATGGCCGGACTGACGTTGGAGCAAATTGACTTGATTGAGCTGAATGAGGCCTTTGCAGCTCAATCCCTGGCCGTTGTTAAAGAGCTTGGGCTGGATATCGCCAAGACGAATGTCAACGGTGGGGCGATTGCCTTAGGGCATCCTTTAGGTGCAACAGGTGCGATTATCTTAATCAAATTAATCAATGAGTTGAAACGCACCGACAAACGATACGGCTTAGCCACAATGTGTATTGGGGGAGGTCAGGGGATTTCTACCATCGTCGAGAACCTTAACTAATAGAATCAGTGCGATTTTCCCAAAAGGGCGCAGCAAAGCTATGAAGTTTTGCCGCGCCTTTTGCTTGACGTTCAATGAATTTCCGTGTGATGGGGAGTTCGGTTAATCTCAATCAATTTAATCACTCCCCAAGCTAGAATAGCATAGACAATCATGGCGATAATAGTCGAGGGTTCTAACACAGACTGAGTTTCCAGGCCTTTTGTGACCGCTGTTGGGAAAATTCCGGAAAAAGGAGATAAAAACACTTGGGTTACAGAGTAGATCAGAGATACAAAAGGACTTTGGGGATTGGCTCCGAGAAGTTTAAAGACAAGCCGGAAAGCAAACAAGACTTCGACAACCCCTAAGACATAATAGACAATTTGTTTTGCTTTAAGATGCTCTGATCCGGTTTTTTTTACGGTACCTTCGTCCATTTTCATTCCTCCATAAGTTGATGGTGTTATTTTTCCAAATTCCTCGCCTACTAAACGGCAGATTGAGTCTCACAATTCTAATTAAAAACTTCAGCGAGACCTGACAAAATCTGCCGGAGAAATAATGGAGTATGTTAGTTCTGTTATAGCATGTACATATTTAAGCATTCTGATGAGCAAACTTTCTTTAGCAATTAATAAAGGGGGATAGGTAATGAATGAAACGATTTTAGAACGCTCAGAAGGACGGGTAAGTTATCATGATTCAGTAGAGGAAATGTTGCCTAGAATTCGAGAAGACGGAATGTCCAATGTTTTTGATCGCTGGGCTAAACAGGAAAAAATTCGCTGTAATTTTTGTTTACAAGGATTAAGCTGTCAACAGTGTTCACAGGGTCCTTGCCGGATCAGTGAGAAAGGTGGGCAGGACAAAGGAGTCTGCGGAATCGGGCCGGATGCCATGGCTATGAGAAAGCTGTTACTGCAAAATATAATGGGGGCAGGAACCTATAGTCATCACGCTTATGAGGCTTTTCGCACTCTTCGGGCAACGGGTGAGGGAAAAACACCGTTTAAAATTACTGATCCTAATAAATTGAAGTGGATGTGTGAGACGCTCGGCATTAACGCCAATCAAGATGTCAATCAGATGGCCATTCAATTGGCAGATTTGCTTAATCATCAAATGAACATTGGAACAGAAGAGCCCAATCTCATGGTTGAAGCATTTGCTCCCAAAAGAGAAAGCAGGTCTGGAGAGACCTACATATTTATCCGGCAGGTGCAGTTCATGAAGAACAGAACTCTGTGGCGAGCTGTTTAACGAATGTTGATGGAGATTATGTTTCCTTAGCGCTTAAAGCCTTGCGTTTAGGGCTGGCTACGATTTATAATGCCCAGATCGGGCTGGAAATGGTTCAGGATATTTTATTTGGCACTCCTCAACCGCATGAGGTAACCGTCGATTTAGGAATTATGGACCCGGATTACATCAATATCGTCTTTAATGGGCACCAACCATGGGCGGGCGTTGCAACCATTCAAAAGGCCAGAATCCCCGAAATCCAAGCTAAGGCTAAAGCGGCAGGGGCGAAAGGGGTAAGAATCGTTGGTTCTATCGAAACCGGGCAGGAATTGATTCAAAGGTTTGAAATGGATGATGTTTTCGTAGGGCTTATGGGGAATTGGCTCTCTATAGAACCTCTTCTAGCCACGGGGACTGTCGATGTTCTGGCTATGGAGGAGAACTGTTCTCCTCCGGCTATTGATATGTATGCAGAGAAATATCAGGTCACTCTGGTGAGTGTCAGTACAATTATCGGAGTTCCGGGACTAGAACATAAAATTCCGTATCACCCCAGTGATGTTGAAAGCATGGCGGATCAGCTTATTAATTTAGGTATTGAAAATTTTAAAAAGCGCCATGGAAAAATTGTCGCCAAGGTTCCAAAGATTACCCAAAAAGCGATTGCAGGATTTTCTACGGAAGCAGTCTTGGGAGCTCTAGGCAACAAGCTTGATCCTCTTGTCGATGTCATTGCCGCCGGCAAGATCAAAGGAGTTGTGGCTTTAGCGAACTGTTCCACCTTAAGAAATGGCCCACAAGACTGGAACACTGTGAACCTAACGAAGGAATTAATTAAAAAAGATATCTTGGTCGTAGCTGGCGGCTGTGGCAATCATGCTCTGGAAGTGGCAGGTCTTTGCAACCTTGATGCTATTAATATGGCTGGTAAAGGGTTAGGAGAAGTATGCAGCGCTTTAAAGATTCCGCCGGTCTTGAGTTTTGGTACCTGTACGGATACGGGCAGAATTTCTATGTTGGTCACAGCACTGGCAGATCATCTGGACGTCGATATCCCTCAGTTACCGATCGCTGTGACAGCCCCTGAATGGATGGAGCAAAAAGCCACGATTGATGGTGTGTTCGCTGTCGCTTATGGTGCCTATACCCATCTATCTCCGACTCCCTTTGTTACAGGGGCGCCCCAACTCGTGAAGCTCTTGACTCAGGATGTCGAAGGGCTAACTGGAGGGAAGATCGCTCTTGGAGACGATCCTGTGGAAGTTGCCAATAATATTGAAAGCCATATTTTAGCTAAGAGGAAAGGGTTAGGGCTAAGCTAATTGATCCCAAGAAACGTTGAGATGAGGACATAAGGGAAACACTAAAATTGGCCGTACTTCCCAGTGAAAAACGATAAATAGGTGGATAGATCAGTTACAGGATCTATCCACCTATTGTTATCTTTAGATGCCTATGGCTCGTGAATTGTTTTACCCACAACGTAAGGGCATTTAAAGCATGTGAAAGACGCCATAGAAACGATTGCACAACAAATTGTTAAAACAAGTCTTACCTCCGATAATCAGGCTGCTGCCACTGAACAAATCGCCGCGACAATCGATGATATCTTAAGTGTCACTAAGCAACTTTTCGACATGGCCAGAATCGACACTATGGCAGAGGCCTAGGAGAAGGATAAGGGTAAGGGTAGGTAATATCTGAAACCTATTGACAAGCATGCTGTTTCGATAGCTTTCTTTGAGGTGCTTGCATCGAGAGAACTTTATCCCTTTGTGTTATAATATTGAGAGTTTAGATTTACTCATAAAGGTGGAAACAGCATGCCCAAGTCCTCTCTGACCAAAAAAGCGCTGGCAACCTCTTTGAAACATTTAATGGAGAAGATCCCTTTAAATAAAATCACTGTTCAAGAAATTGTTGACGATTGCGAGCTTAATCGGCAAACGTTCTATTATCATTTTCAGGATATTTTTGATTTATTAGGCTGGATCTATAAAACAGAGGCCGTCGAGAGTATCGCCGATTCCAAAACTTATACTACTTGGGAAGATGGCTTTTTAAAGATTTTCCTATATATTGAGAGAAACAAAGCCTTTTGTCACAATACGCTCAATTCTTTAGGAAGAGATCATCTCGACTCCTTTCTGCATTCGATTGCCTTTGGTTTGCTGATTGGTGTTGTCGATGAAGTATCTCAAGGTATGAACGTGAAGGACGAGGATAAAACCTTCATGGCTAATTTCTATACATTGGCATTTATAGGTTTGGTAATTCAATGGATGAAAACAGAGATGAAAGAAAAGCCCGAAGTCATAATTGAAAAGCTGAGTGAGCTGGTGGAAGGTAATTTCGTCAGTGCATTACGGAGATATGAAAAGAAGCAGTTATAACCGAGATGGTTGTCGCTGCTTTTTGTATCAAATACACGAAAGGAACTAGACAATTCTTAGCCTATGTATGGATTTTAAACATCATGGCTTTATTGTTCATAGTCATTTGAGCTTCCAAACGGTATAAATAAGGTGTCAGTTCTAATGAGAAACTGAGACTAACGATTTGGAGGAGAATAATGATGAAGGAAAGTTATGAAAACAAGCATGTTTACTTTATCGGCGGCGGCTTGGCGTCCCTTGCTGGTGCTGTTTATTTGATTAGGGATGGTGGTTTTCCCGGTAAGGCTATTCATATTATTGAAGAGATGAACATTGTCGGGGGAAGTAATGACGGAGCTGGGGACCCCGAGCAAGGATATGTAATCCGTGGCGGCAGAATGCTCAATGATGAAGCGTATGAAAATACTTGGGAACTGTTAAGTTCGATTCCCTCTCTAAGTAACCCTGATAAGTCTGTGCGTGCTGAAATCGTAGAATTCGATACGGCGCATCCCACCCATGCTAAGGCGAGACTAGTTAATAAGAACGCGGAGATTGAAGATGTCATGTCAATGGGGTTCGATTTAAGCGATCGCCTAGCAATGGCCAAACTTATAATGACTGCTGAGGAAAAAATGGGTAAAGCTAGAATCAAGGATTGGTTTGGACCGCATTTTTTCGCGACTAACTTCTGGTATATGTGGGCGACCACCTTTGCTTTTCAACCATGGCACAGTGCGGTCGAATTTAAACGCTACATGATTCGTTTTATGCATGAATTTCGCAGGATCCAGACACTGGAAGGAGTCACTAGGACTCCGTATAATCAATACGACTCCATTATTCTTCCTTTAAAAAAGTATTTAGATCAACATGGGGTTGACTTTAACCTGAAATGCTCAGTTACGGATCTTGACTTTAAAGATTTGGACGGCATTACGGTTACAGGGATTCACTATACCCAAAAGAATGAACAGGGTATGATCAAGGTTAATGACGGAGATCGGGTTATTATAACGAATGGTTCCATGACGGATGGTTACAGCCTTGGTTCTATGACTCAAGCCCCTGTCTTAAAGGGCAAAGGGAACTCATGGAATCTATGGGATAGGATTGCTCAGAAAAAGCCGGGTTTAGGAAACCCAGCATCGTTTGATGAGGACATTGACGGTTCTAAGTGGGAATCTTTCACGGTCACGTGTCAGAATTCCAAGTTTTTTGATTTGATGGAAAAATTTTCTCGTAACAAAGCAGGATCAGGTGCTTTAGTGACCTTTAAGGATTCAAGTTGGTTTATGTCAATCGTGTTGGCTCACCAACCTCACTTCCTGAATCAGCCGGAAAGCGTTAAAGTTTTCTGGGGATACGGGCTATATCCTGACAACATCGGAGATTATGTGAAGAAGAAGATGAGTGAATGCTCCGGTGAAGAGATACTGACAGAGCTCTTAAATCATCTGAAATTTGAGGAAGATAGAGATGAAATACTCACTACGGCCAATTGCGTCCCCTGCATGATGCCCTTCATAACCTCCCAGTTTATGCCGAGAGCATTGGGTGACCGCCCACAGGTTGTGCCGGAGGGATCAACGAATCTGGCCTTTGTCGGTCAGTTCTGTGAGATTCCGGATGATGTAGTCTTCACAGAAGAATACTCCGTGCGTGCTGCAAGAATCGCTGTTTACAAGCTTTTTGGTATTCAAAAAGAAATTTCTCCCATAAGTCAGTATCAGTATGATATTCGAACATTGTTTAGCGCATTTATCACTTCCTATAGATAGGGAAGCGTGAAAGTTAAGGAAGTTGGAGACGCACAAAGAGGAAGAAACAGAATGTCATGTGCTTCCTCTTTGTGCTTATGTATGTGATTGTAAGTGGGCTAAGGACCTATGGGAGTTATCCGAACTGTGTACATATCTCTTTTTACCAAGCAATTTTTGAGGTTGCAAATTATTGTTTTTTTCTTTAATTTCGGATGCAAGATTTTGGGGGTGATTAATTTCTAAGGTTAAATTTTTAGGCTTAAATAAACGGCTATCTCCTAAATTGACTGCAATAGTAATTTTCGTCATACCAAACACAAGATGGGATATAAAAGTGGCGATTGCATCTTCAGGTTTTACAGGGTATATTGCCGTTGCACCAAGTTTAGAAAAGACTCCGTATAGTGCAGCCCATTCGGCTGCCCCTAATCCAGCTCCTTTTAACAGAAGCTTATCTTTCCCCATAAGAGTAAGCCAATATATACAGGTTACTCCAAGCCCTGCAGCAATCATATTGTCAGCAATAATCCCCACAGCTCTCCCAGATGGGGATGCAACTCTGGACTTTTTCAAGAAAATTCCGGCTGCGGTTGTATAACCATTCGTTTTCGTATAACCAATTTTAGTAAAAACCTGTTCTGTTATTATTTTAGCGATATTCCCCCCCAGACCTGATATGAGACCTAACCAAAACCTATCATTTATCTTTCTCATACATATCACCTCTAATTTCTAACATTAGTTTTCCCTGCTTTACGAGAACTATTACATTTGCTAGCAGCATTTATGGAAAAGATACGTTCAAAATAAGGTTTAGATAAGAATAAAAGGGGGCGTTGCAAAACGAACTAAAATAGTTCGTAAGCAACGCCCCTTTTCCTACTAGAAACAAAACTGCAGGTCCCAAAGAACCCGCAGTTGTCGTATAATTTGAGTTATGCTAACAACCAAATTACACTCTAAAAATTATACTGAATTAAGTGGACACTATCAATTAGTTCTACCATTTAATTTTGATGTGTTAATACCGGAGGATGACTCAGTTCGACTGCTAAGCCACATTTTGGAGGGATTGAATTACGAAGCGTTGTATCAGGCCTACTCTTCCACTGGAAGAAAACCTGTAGTCGAACCCAAAATCCTGTTCAAAGTAGTAGCCTATGCCTATATGAACAACATTTACTCAAGCCGCAAGATTGAAGTTGCTTGTAAAAGAGACATTAACTTCATGTGGTTGTTGGAAGGATGCAAGGCACCAGACCACAGCACCCTTGCTCGATTTCGGAAGAACTATTTAAAGGAATCCATAGAAGACCTCTTTTTCCAAATGGTGACGTATTTACACAAGCTTGGGGAAGTAGAGTTTAAGAACCTTTTTGTCGATGGAACAAAAATTGAAGCCAATGCTAACCGTTATACGTTTGTCTGGAAGAAAGTCGTTACTAAGAATGAGACCAAAATGTTCTTGAAAATTCAATCCTGTCTTGAGGAGATCAATTTGACCTATCTAAAGGACTTCAAGGCAACCAAAGAAACGTTACTTAAGGACCTTAAGGCGGCCCTCTCCTACCTAGAAGAAAAACGTCAGCAAGAGCAGATTGAATTTGTCCATGGTATTGGAAAACGGAAATCAAAGCTACAAAAGTTTACAGAAGACCTGAAGGAATTCTATACCCGTCAAGAAAAGTACAACAGACATCACCAATTCTTCGAAGGAAGAAATAGCTACTCCAAAACCGATCCTGATGCGACCTTCATGCATATGAAAGATGACCATATGCGCAACGCTCAGTTAAAGCCGGCTTACAATGTTCAGATTGGCGTGGAAAGTGAATATGTAACAGGGGTTGGGATTTTCCAGGATCGTAACGACATAGCCACACTCATCCCTTTCTTAAACACGCTGGAATCTAAACTACAGGCCCATTATGAAAATGTTACTGCAGACTCTGGTTATGAGAGTGAGGAGAATTATCTTTATCTCGAAGGGAAAAAGCAGACCTGCTACATAAAGCCGCAAACCTATGAACAATGGAAAAAGAAACGCTTCAAAAAGGATATCAGCAAGCGAGAAAACATGGTTTACAATGCAGAAATGGATGAATACACCTGTCATAACGGAAAACAACTCAAACTAGTGGGAATTACCCATCGAACATCGGCAACGGGCTACCGATCTGAAATCACGATCTATGAATGTGAAGACTGCCGTGATTGTCCTTGTAAAAGTCAATGTACAAAAGCTAAAGGCAATCGAAGAATGCAAGTATCTAAAACGTTTGTGGCCAAACGCCAGGTATCGTACGGAAACATTACCACCGAAAAAGGGAGACTACTCAGAGTAAATCGATCCATACAGGTCGAAGGAGCCTTTGGGGTACTCAAAAATGACTATAACTTTAATCGCTTTTTGACACGAGGTAAAAACAGTGTAAAAACTGAATTTATGCTGCTGTGTTTTGGGTATAACGTGAATAAACTTCACGCTAAAATACAGAATGAACGAATTGGTAAACCCCTTCATCCATTAAAAACGGCTTAAAAAGGGGTCGAAAAAACAGTCTCATCTAGAAGGCTTATTTTGCTATACACAAATTTAAGTAGAAAATAGAGATTGAGCATTGCAATCAAACCACTTAATATTTTCCACAGTAAAAAGAAATGGGGAGCATCGCTTGCTACTTCAAAATAGTAGTTTTGCGACACTCCCTTCTTTCCTTGCACCACATAGGCTATTTAGCGTCCACCAAGATCATAAGGCGTTTCTTGATAGACATAATAATTCAACCAGTTCTGAAAAAGTAAATTTGTGTGGGAACGCCACTTGTGAACGGGGGTCTTTGCGGGGTCGTTGCTGGGAAAATAGTTTTTGGGGAAAGTAATAGGCAGACCTTTGGCGAGATCACGGTCGTATTCTTCCTTCAGGGTTAATGCATCGTACTCAGAGTGCCCTGAAACAAACACCTGACGCCCGTCTTTAGAAACCACAATATAGACTCCGGCTTCGTCGGATTCGGACAGAATCTCTAACTCCGGGTGCTTAGCAAGATCACTGCGTTTGATTTCCGTGTGGCGGGAATGGGGAACGTAGAATTCGTCGTCGAAACCCCGCAGGAGCTGTGAGCCATTGAGGCCGCTTTTATTAACATCGTGTTGAAAGATACCGAACATCTTTTCCGTCAAAGGGTATTTGGGGATACCATAGTGATGATACAAGCCTGCTTGGGACCCCCAGCAGATGTGAAACGTGGAGGTAACATGGGTTTTTGTCCAGTCCATAATGGTCTGAAGGTCGCTCCAGTAGGTTACCTCTTCAAATTCCAGATGTTCTACAGGTGCTCCGGTGATGATCATACCGTCGTAGTTGTGATTTTTGATATCATTGAAGCTTTTGTAAAAAGCATCCAAGTGTTCTTGAGAGGTGTTTTTGGAAAGATGACTTTCGATCCGCAAAAGAGTGATTTCGACCTGTAAAGGAGAATTTCCGAGAAGTCTCAATAGTTGAGTTTCAGTGGTTTCTTTGCGGGGCATAAGATTGAGGATCACAATTTTCAGCGGGCGGATATCTTGGTGATAAGCGCGTTCATCTCCCATGACGAAGATGTTTTCGCGGTTGAGTATCTCCATGGCCGGTAAATGTTCAGGAACTTTGATAGGCATATAAACTAACCACCTTTTCTAGGCACGAGGCTCAATGTGCGAAGTACGAAATTCAACATCCGGATATTGAACATCGATCGGTCGACGATGAGTTATGTCTCTAGCTTTATTATTATGGTCTCCGGCTAGCCAGTAAGGCAAGCTCTGCTCAAGTTTTGAGCCGCGATATCCCTTTAACTTCTTTGACTGGCGTGTAAGGCTTGGTCTAGGTCATATAGGAGGTCATCGATCGTCTCTAAACCGATGGAGAGGCGGATCATATCGGGTGAAATCCCGGCGGCGCGTTGGGATTCTTCATCAAGTTGCTGATGCGTGGTGCTAGCCGGGTGGATGACCAGAGATTTGGCATCTCCTACGTTGGCTAAATGTGAGAACAATTTTAGAGCGTTAATGAATTTTTCTCCTTCTTTAAGACCACCTTTGACTCCGAAGGTAAAGATTGCTCCGGAACCTTTGGGTAAATACTTCTGGGCAAGGGCGTGGTAAGGGCTATTGGTTAGACTTGGGTAATTAACCCATGTGACGAATTTATGGCTATTCAGAAACTCTGCCGCTTTTTGGGCGTTAGCAACGTGTCTGTCCATACGGAGGGGGAGGGTTTCTAAACCCTGTAAAAACAAGAAGGAGTTAAATGGAGAAAGCGCTGCTCCAGTGTCCCGCAGCAGGGAGACCCGAGCTTTAGTGATAAAGGCTGCCTTACCGCAGGCTTCGGTATAGACGATGCCATGGTAGCTGGGATCGGGCTCACTCAGTCCGGGGAATTTGCCGTTATCCCAAGCGAAGTTTCCAGAGTCGATAATGACTCCTCCTATCGAAGTACCATGTCCGCCGATAAATTTAGTGGCAGAGTGAACAACGATATCAGCGTCATGCTCGATGGGCCGGCATAAATAAGGAGAGGCAAAGGTATTGTCTACGATCAGAGGAAGGCCATTTTCGTGGGCGATATCGGCAAGTTCCGTTAGGTCAGCGACATTAATTTGAGGATTGCCGATGGTTTCAGTATATAAGGCTTTAGTCCGCTCTGTGATTTTAGCTCGGAATTCCTCCGGCTTATCACCATTGACAAAGTGGACTTTGATCCCTAGTTTTGCAAAAGTATAGGCAAACAGAGTGTAGGTACCACCATAGAGAGAGCCTGAGGCAATAATTTCATCCCCTGCTTGGGCAATATTGAGAATGGCATACGTAATTGCTGCTTGACCTGATGATGTTGCGAGTGCCCCAACTCCGCCTTCTAGAAGGGCCAGGCGCTGTTCAAAAACATCTTGGGTAGGGTTCATAATCCGAGAATAGATGTTGCCTGGTTCTTTTAATGAAAAGAGGTTAGCTGCGTGCTCAGTGTCGTTGAAAACAAAGGAAGACGTTTGGTATATCGGTACGGCTCGGGCGTTGGTTGCTGAATCTGGGTTTTGTCCTCCATGCAAAGAAATGGTTTCAAATCCTAATTGACGTTCTTGAGTCATCGTAAATTCCTCCCTTTAATATGCTGATTTTCTTCGGGTTGATGATTTTTACCTATGTCTTATCATAGGTATTCGGGGAATCAAGTTTATCCCTTGGTAGGATGGGTAAGTTCGGTGGGAGTTTCGATAGTAAATAAAAACGGCCGCTTCAGAGAAGCGGCCGTTACATTATTTAACACGCTACTCTCATCTCTCAGAACCTATTTATTGGTTCTGTTGGAATTAGCACCTCATAGCTGAGCTATAGGTTGCCGGGCATCATAGGGCCAGTCCCTCCGCCGCTCTTGATAAGAGAAATTAATATTTAGTTGTCTCAAATGGATTATAGCTACTATAAAACAAAGCGGAGTCCGTGTCAAGTAGGAAAATAATGGCTGATCACGCCTTAGCTTTTCTGATCAACCTAAGGTTATGGCTTTTAGAGATTATCCATTGCTACAGACAACATCAGCTTTATCCGATTGAGCTGATTAACTTCGCTTGCTCCCGGATCATAGTCGATCGGGGCGATGTTTGCCCCTGGGTAGGAGCGGCGGATCTCTCGGAACATACCTTTCCCTGTGATATGATTCGGCAAGCAGGCAAAGGGCTGCAAACACACAATATTGTTGACCCCACTTCGAATCAATTCGACCATCTCTCCTGTAAGGAACCAGCCTTCTCCCGATTGGTTGGAAAGCGAGAGATGGTTTTGGGCATACTTAGCTATCTCATCAATAGGTTTGGGGGCGGTGAAGCGTATACTGGCTTCAAGGGCTTTTTTCATCTCACGTCGATAGGACTCGATCCGGCCGATAGAAAAATTACCGGAAACCATACTCCAAAATTTTCCTGACAATTGCTCATACTTGATACGATTATCAAAGGCGCCGTATAAAAGGAAGTCTGCAAGATCGGGGACAACGGCTTCAGCGCCTTCGGCTTCCAGCAGTTCCACAATGTTATTGTTTGCTGTGGGGTGAAACTTAACGAGGATTTCTCCGACTACGCCAACCTTCGGTTTGATCCAATCTTCGTGAATGGGAAGATTGTCGAAGTCCGTAACGATCCGACGAACGTTTTGGATAAAGTCCTTTCGTTTGCCGGTTTTCAGGGATTCCTGGCATTGTTTAACCCATTTATCATACAAACGATTGGCCGAACCTGGAATAAGTTCATAAGGGCGTATCTTGTAGAGGACGCGCATCAGAAGGTCTCCGTAAACCAAACCCTGCATAAGCTTTCTAAAGATCGAAAGGGTAATTTTAAAGCCCGGATTCTGTTCTAAACTTGAGGAGTTTCCCGTGTTTAAGGCCACAACGGGGACATGTTCCATATGGGCGTCCGCTAAAGCTTTACGGATGAAAGCGATATAATTCGTGGCTCGACACCCTCCGCCGGTTTGGGAGATGATCACGGAGGTGTTGCTTAAATCATAGTTGCCCGAACCTAAGGCCTTCATGATTTGTCCGACGACAATAATAGCAGGGTAGCAAGCATCGTTATGAACGTATTTCAGGCCTTCGTCAATGGCGGATTTATCAACGGAAGGTAAAATTTCCAGGCGATAGCCTGCCATTTCAAAGCCGGTCTGGAGAAACTGAAAGTGAATAGGGGACATCTGGGGAACTAAAAGGGTATGGGTCTTTTTCATTTCTTTGGTAAAAATCACACGTGGGCGTTTGGTGATGAGTTTTTCTGGGATCACGTTCCGTTTATCACGTTCTTGGATGGCGGCAATTAAAGAACGCACACGGATTCGAGCAGCCCCTAAATTGTTAATTTCGTCAATCTTCAAAACGGTATAGATCTTTCCGTAGGACTCAATGATTTCCTTAACCTGATCTGTGGTGACCGCATCCAGGCCGCAGCCGAAGGATGTCAATTGGATCAATTCTAGAGACTTCTGTTGGGCTACATAGCTCGCGGCAGCATATAATCTGGTATGATATACCCATTGATCTACAATACGCAGGGGGCGCTCAACCTGGCCCAAATGGTTAATAGAGTCTTCCGCCAAAACTGCAAATCCGTACGCTTGAATCATTTCTGGTATTCCGTGATTAATTTCCGGATCAATGTGATAGGGCCTCCCACCCAGGACAATTCCTTTAAGTTGATGGTCTTGGATATACTGGAGGGCTTCTTCTCCCTTTTTTTGCACATCGTTTCGATACTTGTCTAATTCAGCATAGGCCTTTTCCATTGCCTTGAGGATTTCAGGTTTGGGGATTCCTTCCGGAGCTAACTCTTGAATTAAACGTTTGCCCATTCTGCGAGGGTTATCGATGGGCAGGAAAGGGTGATAAAAGGTTATATTAGGGGTTCGGAGAATATCCATGTTGGCATTAATGGTTTCAGGATATGATGTGACGATAGGGCAATTGTAGTGATTATTGGAGTCGGGATCTTCAGTGCGATTATAAGGAATACAAGGGTAAAATAGTTTGGTTACCCCTTTTTTCACTAAATCTGCAAGATGACCATGGGCCAGCTTAGCGGGGTAGCAAGCGGATTCTGAAGGGATTGTGTCCATGCCGAGCTCATAGAGCGGTTTTGAAGATCGACCCGAAAGGATGACACGATAGTTCAATTCTGTAAAGAAGGTGAACCAGAAGGGGTAATCTTCATAAACGTTCAAAACTCTAGGAATCCCGATGGTTCCTCTCGTGGCTTGTGATGGAGCTAAAGGAGTATAATTAAAGACTCGTTTATATTTATAGGCAAAAAGGTTAGGAATTTCAGATTTTACGATGGTTTTGCCTTCTCCTCGTTCGCAACGATTTCCGGAAAAAAATTCGTTGCCGTTGGAGAAACGCCGAATCGTAACAAGACAGTTATTTCCGCACAATCCACAGCGCTTCATGGTGGTTTCCGAAGAGAGTTCTTGGAGCTCTTCTAAAGGTAAGAGAGTTGTTCGATGACCTGACACAAAGCGCTCTTTAGCAAGCAAGGCAGCTCCGAAGGCACCCATAATCCCAGCAATATCAGGACGCACGACGTCACGTTGGGCAAGCTGCTCAAGGGCTCTGAGGACTGTGTCGTTATAGAATGTTCCTCCTTGGACGACGATCCTTTTCCCGAGTTCATCAGCGTTCCTCAAACGGATTACTTTGAACAGGGCGTTTTTAATGACGGAAATGGAGATACCGGCTGAAATATCACTAACCTCTGCGCCTTCTTTCTGAACTTGTTTGACTTTGGAGTTCATAAAGACGGTACAACGTGTCCCTAGATCTACGGGATGCTTAGCTTCCAGTCCGATCTTGGCAAATTCTTGGACACTCATATTGAGAGATTGAGCAAAAGTCTCCACAAAAGAGCCACATCCTGATGAGCAGGCTTCATTCAAGGTGATAGACTCGATGACCCCATTGCGAATGACGAGACTTTTCATGTCCTGACCACCAATGTCCAGAACAAAATCAACACCCGGCAAGAAAAAGTTAGCAGCCGTGTAATGAGCGACAGTTTCAATTTCACCGATGTCAACTTTTAGTGCGGCTTTGATGAGATGTTCTCCGTAACCGGTAACGGTCGAATTGATAATCGTAATATTTGGATTGAGCTTACCGTAAAGAGTCTTAAGGGCTTCCATGGTAGATTCCAAAGGATTTCCCTGATTGCTGCCGTAGAAGGAATAAAGCAAGCCACCCTCATCATCAATCAGGGCTAGTTTTGTTGTCGTTGACCCTGCGTCGATTCCCAGGTAGGCATTTCCCGAATAGCTCTCTAAATCCACGCGCTTAACCTTGTGCTGAGCGTGTCTCTGTTTAAAGGACTCATAGTCTTCGGAGTCTTTAAACAAGGGGCGGAGATCCACATTGTCCTCATTGGTGATTTTATAAATCATGGGAGCGCGCTCATAGAGACACTCCTGCGTAAAGGGTTCTTGATCACGAGACGAAAGCGCAGCGCCAATGGCCACAAAAAATTGGGAATCGTCCGGGAAAATAATGCTTTCGTCATTAAGCTGAAGGGTCTCAATAAAGCGTTTTCTTAACTCAGAAAGAAAGAATAAAGGGCCGCCTAAAAAAGCCACGTTTCCTGTGATTGGACGACCTTGAGCCAAACCACTGATCGTTTGGTTAACCACAGCCTGCAAGACTGAAACTGCAATATCTTCTTTGGCCGCTCCTTCGTTAAGGAGCGGCTGGATATCAGTTTTAGCAAAGACTCCGCAGCGTGACGCAATTGGATAGATGGTATGATAGTTTTTGGCAAGCTCATTTAACCCTTGAGCGTCCGTTTGCAACAGAGATGCCATCTGGTCGATAAAGGCTCCAGTCCCTCCTGCGCAAGTTCCATTCATTCGTTGCTCAAGCGAGTCTCCGAAATAGGTAACCTTAGCATCCTCGCCGCCAAGTTCTATGGCAGCGTCAGTTTTGGGTATGACAATCTTAATGGCATTGGAGCAGGCCATAACTTCTTGAATAAAGGGAACGTCTAATGTTTGAGAGATGTTATACCCTCCCGATCCTGTAACCATTAAGGTTAAAGGATGTCCTTGGAGAATGGTTTTGGCATCCTCGAGCATCATAACAACCGTATTACGGATATTGGAAAAATGTCTTAAATAATTTTTATAGACTATCGTCCGGTTCTCTAATACCACAATTTTTACAGTTGTGGAACCTACATCAAGTCCAATATTTAAAACTCTACTCATTTTCATCCTCCACTGGACGTATTGTGCTGAATTGTTCCTCGAAAGTCGATTATCTTGGGAGGTGGGTACAATGATTGAGCGCTTCTTCTAAAATAATTTTTACGTGCTCATCATGGATACAATAGCGTACGAGTTTGCCTTCTTTGTGAGAACGGGCCAGTCCTAAATTTTTAAGCAGGCGTAAATGGTGAGAAGCCGCAGAGACAGTTAGATCAGTAATCTGAGCGAGGTCACAAACGCATAGATTTGGTTCTTGGAGTAAGGCATAAATTATTTTCACTCGCGTTTCATCCGCAAGTGCTTTAAATATCGGCGTCACGCCCTCCATTTGGGTAAGAGAGTGAGTTAATTCACTTAAACGTTGCTGGGGAATGTGGCAATCTGGATTACAGAGGTGATGACCGAGATGATTCAAAGCGATTTCCCCTTTTTAGTTTATCTAATAAACATTATAATGATTGCTTGAATGTTTGTAAACAGTCTATTTTAAGAGGTTTTCATTACACTTTAATCTGAAGTCTCGATCTTAAGCCTTAATTGAAACGAGTTCATTTGTAACAACTTTTTAAATCCCTATAAAAATCTCCTATTCTTCTTTATGCCAAGTTATGAAATATAGGACAACGATGCCTAAATTTTGGAAGTCCATATACTCTAGCATATAGTTGTACATAAATTTCTGTGTTGCAAAAGTACAGATATTGTGTTATTTTTCATATGAATATATAGTCATATGAGCATGGATGTATTTTGGAGGTGAGACTATGCCAGAACAAGCATCTCTAGAAGAACGAGTGAAGTACCGCATTGAGGGAGAATTTTGTGCTAATTGTTCAGCCAAAATGGAGAGAGTGCTCAGTGCGACGGAAGGAATAGGGGAAACAAAAATCAATTTTGCGGCCAAAACGGTTTTTCTGCCTCCTTCAAGAGTTGCCCAGGCTCAGGCTATCATGGAGAAAATAGAAGCAGGAGTAAAACTTGTCCCGATCCAAATGAAGAAAGAAACGGCTGCTTCAGACAACGCCAGCGCAGCTAAGGAAATGAAACAAAGGCTTATACGTGTTGTTTCTGCGTGTTTGCTGTTTGTTGTGGGTCTAGGCTTTGAGGCGTATTGGAAAAACAGTTCTGGGAGAGTTCTTGAGGATTTTGTTTTATTAACGGCTTATTTTATCGTAGGTTTCAAAGTCTTAGCTAAGGCCATCCGCAATATCTCTCATGGACAAATCTTTGATGAAAACTTTCTGATGGCCTTAGCTACTGTTGGAGCAATCGCTATCCGGGCTTTGCCCGAAGCTGTCGCAGTTATGCTTTTCTACTCAGTCGGTGAATTTTTAGAAGAGCAGGCTGTAAATCGTTCCCGCCATTCTATTCAGGCCTTGCTGAATTTTCGGCCGGAGTATGCCAATCTTATATATCAGCTGGATGTGATCAAAGCGGACCCTGAAGAAATCCAGGTCGGTCAGCTGATTTTAGCTCGACCGGGAGAAAAAATTCCTTTAGACGGCCAAATTGTCCACGGAAGTTCGTATGTTGATACATCGGCACTGACAGGGGAATCTGTACCCAGAAAAGTTGAGGTCGGTGACACTGTTCTCGCTGGGATGATTAATACGACGGGAGTCCTGAGGATACGTGTCACAAAAGTGTTTGCTGAGTCGTCCGTACAAAAAATCTTAGACTTAGTTGAGAATGCCAGCACTCACAAAGCAAGTACAGAAAAGTTTATTACGGCCTTTGCACGCTATTACACCCCTGCTGTTGTAGCGGCAGCTTTAGGGATATTCTTGGTGCCTTCGCTTTTGTTTGGCGGGAATTTTCAAGAATGGCTTTATAGAGCGTTGACAATCTTGGTTATTTCTTGCCCCTGCGCTCTGGTGATTTCAGTACCTTTAGGTTATTTTGGCGGGATCGGCGGTGCTTCACGCCATGGGGTTCTGATCAAAGGTGCTAACTACTTAGAAGCATTGACAGATATTCGTACTGTAGTGTTTGACAAGACAGGAACTTTGACGGAAGGAATCTTCCAAGTTGCAGACATCAACCCGGCACAGGGGTTTACCCAGACGGAGCTCTTAGAAATAGCTGCCAGTGCGGAAACTCATTCCTCTCATCCTATAGCAGTATCAATTCGTGAAAAATATGGGAAAGAAACGAACGGCAATAATTTAACAGATATACTAAGCTACGAAGAAGTAAGCGGTAAAGGGATTCAAGCCCAACTGAACGGAAAAACTGTGTTGGTGGGAAAAGCAGAATTATTGGAGCATGCCGGGATACCAATGCCAAGACTGATGAGTCATAAGGATCCGGGGACTAAGGTGTACATCTCGGTAGACGGAGATTATGCGGGGTACTTGACGATTTCAGATCGGGTGAAGGCAGATTCCCGAGAAACAATTCTTCGCCTGAACCAGATGGGTATGCGGACTGTGATGCTTACAGGAGATAATTCAGGTGTTGCTGGAGCGGTCGCCGAAGAAATAGCCGTAAGTGAATATCATTCCAATTTGATGCCGGAGGATAAAGTTTTTTGGCTTAAATCACTCAGTCAAGATACCAAGCGAGGTAAAGTAGCGTTTATGGGTGATGGAATTAATGACGCTCCTGTCTTGACATTAGCAGATGTGGGGATTGCTATGGGGGGCCTAGGATCAGATGCAGCGATAGAAGCTGCGGATGTCGTGTTCATGGAAGATCGACCAAGCAAGCTCTTAGAGGCTATTGATATTGCACGGTACACCAAGAAAATCATTTGGCAAAATATTGGATTTGCCTTGGGTATAAAGATGTTAGTTATTTTACTGGCGGTCTTCGGACTGGCGAATATGTGGATCGCGATTTTCGCTGACGAAGGCGTTGCCTTATTGGCTATTATGAATGCAATGCGGGTCAGAAGGTATAATCATCTAAAAAGAACCTCTCTCAGAAACTGACTTTCTTAGCGCGAGCGGGAAAGCAGCGGATTGCTTGGATTTTGATTCGAAACAGGCGTCTAAAGCTGTTTACAAATAAAAAAGCAGGTGAGGATAAGTGCAGCGTTTCTGCTATCTGGATCAGATATAGTGGCAGTAAGTTAGCACTCTATGTTAAAATGAAGGTACGCAAGGATCATTTTAATTGGGGTGAAAGCATGATTGCGAAACATTCAGTGGCTCATGTCTCTGCCGATATACATGAAACTGTAGAAGATGCCGTATGTGACATTCTATGTGTACATCATGAGGTGATTGATAAATATGCCAAACAATTGATTACCCTTGATAGGGCGAACAGTTTGGCCGAATTATTTAAAACGCTGGGTGATCCGACAAGAATCAGAATTATGGATGCCCTGGCAAAATCGGAATTCTGTGTTTGTGATTTGGCCGAATTATTAGGCTTAAGCCAATCCGCAACTTCCCACCAACTGCGGGTACTTAGAAATAACGATCTTGTCAAATATCGGCGTGAGGGGAAGATGGTTTACTATTCTATGCATGACTCTCATGTTTCAGAACTTTATCGCCAGGGATTGGAGCATATCGATGAAGGTTAATCTGGCAACGTGTTTAGCACGATAGTTATAGCTATCTGAAAGAAGTAGGCAAATAAGGAAACCTCGAACAGTTGTTTCGGGGTTTCCTTGTTTTGGTTACGAGTAATGATAAGGATAAGAGGGATAAAAGGATTCGTCTGGTTAGAAAATAACCAAAGAGATTAATGCCCCGGCGATTATGATCCATAGGGTATCAATTTTGGTAAATCGCTGTATTCCAAAAGCTGCTAAGGCTAGGCTGCATGTAGGCCAATCAACTAATGAACTGCCCGTCAATTTAATAATAACGGCCCAAAGCGTCCCGAAAAATGCTGCTACTATCCCGCTAATAACCATTTTAACGTTTTCAACCTTGCCGGCACGAGAATAAAGATCAGAAATAACATTGACAATAGTAAACGAAGGCAGGTACATATTGGCTAAAGCCAGCGCTGCCCCAAATATACCTGCCACTTTATAGCCGATAAAGGCGGAAATTACTGTGACTGGACCAGGCGTAAGCAAGCTTAAAGCTAAAGCGACCCCGAATTCTTTGTCCGTCACAAAGTGATATTGATGAACCATAGCATCCTGAATGAACGGCAACATGGCATATCCACTGCCAAAGGTTAATCCACCGATCCCAAATAAAGTGTTGCCAAGATTGCGGAAGGTAGGATTCCTAAAATTAAGGGCAAAATTGAAAACCAAGAGCACAGCGAGCATCAATAACATCCCCGCGTACTTTTTCTTGCTAAACTCATGTTTGATCACTAAGGCATCTTTGGAAGCAGACTTTTTAGCAGCCCAAAACTTTTTATTCATAACGGCACTCCAACCGGTAAATTTATAGGTCAGAATAGCGAACAGGAGGCTGACTGCTCCTGCTGCTAAAAGAAGGCCGTAAATATTTACTTTCAGCAAATACACCATGATAAACCCGCCTACTGCTAGGATTGTCAATTGTGGAGTGTTTACTCCTTTTTTCCATAGATCTAAGATGGTATTTAGAACAAGCCCTACAACTAAAGCGCCTACGCCTTTAAATAATGAGGATACTAAGGGAAGGTCGTTATAGTTTAGATAGAGATGAGCAAGAACGATCATAGCCACAAAACAAGGAATTACAAAAAAGATGCTAGCCACAAAGGCTCCCGGAAAACCCCTTACGAAGTATCCGATGTAGGTGTTTAGATTAACCGTCGGTGCTCCAGGCAAGAGTTGGGAAAGGGCCAAACCGTTTAGGTATTCTTCATCTGTCAGCCAGTTCTTTTTGTCTACCAAAGATTTCTTGGCTTCCCCAGAGCTGCTAGACTATAAGATACAAGTCCTATGTGAAGAAAGGTTTTAGCAATTTCTAAGAGGCTTACCAGTCGAGGTTGATTTAACGTTTGGCTAATCTTGTGTTCCGTTTTCATCATCTTGATTACCTCCCGTCACAAAGTTGTTGACGATATAATCAACAAGGAATCAGACCATATTCCTCCAGAATGGCAGAACCCAGCGGTCCTGTAAGAAGATCGACAAACGACTGAGCCAATTCCGGATGTTGGCTTTTTTTAGTTATCCCAATGGCAAATTCTATCGGCTTACCGTGCATGATGACATTAGTTCCTGGAATCTTACTTTCAACTGTTACAGATGCCTGATCATAGAAATTGGCATAAGCAGGGTTAGAAAGATTAATCTTCTCAGGTAGGACAATAGAGGGAAGCCCTAACTGTTTTGCTTCCGAGGAATATAGAAACGCATAGTCGACCTTCCCTTTCATTAAGGCCTGGGCAAGGTCCAGGGATTTAGGATAAACAGTCGAGGGTATACAGGCAGTTTCTAAGGCGGAGCATAGACCTGGCCGACCGTAATGGATTTCAGCCAATTGCCAAACCATTAGTGTTCTATAGCCACAAGGATCAAGATGATGGTCAGAATGGGCAAAACTAATTTGTGACTGAATCAACATGTCAACCCAGTTTTCTGGAGTAATCCCTGTGCCTCCTCGAGATGAAAGGGTATGACCGATAACAATTTGATCCGCGGCAAAAACAAAGTAGTTATCCACCAGATCAGGTACTAATAGCTCGGCGAACAGTGCTTGGTCAGCTAAAGCAACGATGTCATAATTTTCTCCGGCTAATAGTCGCTTGGCGCATTCCCTAGAACCAGCTCCCTTCGTTTGGACTGTTAGACAGGAGTTTTGTTCAGTGAAAAGTTTCAGGCAATGTTCAATGACATTCTGTAGTGCCCCGGCATGGATTATTCTTACAGTCTTGTGAGAACCATTCATGTTAAGTCCACCCCATCTTTCTCCTCGGCTAAAGATTCTTCAAACAGGAAATAAGCTTTTAAAAAATTCTCTAACTTCGCCTTTTGGTGGGCGATGTACTTTGCCCACACCTTTAAAGACTCTTCTCCTTGAGGTGTTAATTTATAAAGTCGCCTGCCAGGTCCTGAATCCCCGACTTCCCAATGGGATATAATCAATCCATCCTTATCCATCCGTCTTAGATTTCGATAAACGGTCGCTGCATCGGCCTCCCCGCTTCTGAACTCAACCTCATTGAGGCGTTGAATTAATTCATAGCCATGTGAAGGCTTTTGTCCTAGTAAAAGAAGTAATTCGGCTTGAATAGAACGCTCGATGGGGATAGTTAATTCGAATTTATCAATTGTCTCTTCATTCATATGTGCTCACCTCAGCTAATGTCACTGTGCATATAGGTTTATTCATTCTTATTCGTCATTCATCAAGAATATCCTTCTGTTGACTAACGAATTTATTCTTATCTAAAGTGGAGATGGGTTCGCTGTAAACTTCAGGGGAGCAAGAGTCTTTCTTGCCGCGAACTATTTTTAGGATTAGTGGTTCATCGATGGACATCAAAAAAGCCCGTTCACTTCACGGAAACGGGCTCTCATAGTAGCTTCAAAAAGATAAGCAGATGAAAGCTGAACAGAGTATTAACGTTGTTTTTCGGTCAAAATACATTATAATATTAGTAATTTCGGAGTTATGGATAAAATAATTCAAAAAGGAATTAGAGGGATTTTTATGGATGTACAGATCGTATCTATGAAGAGTGACTTTTTTAAAGCGCTAGCCCACCCTACCAGAGTCCGCATCCTCGAACGATTGGCTAAATGCGGAAATGAAGTGTGTGTTTGTGAGCTGATAGATGAACTGGGCATTGAACAATCGAATTTGTCACAACATTTGAGTATTTTGCGCAAACAGCAAATAATTACCTCGACTAAAGTAGGCTTAAAAGTCATGTATCGGATTAAATACCCTGAAGTGTTAACCATACTGGAGAACGTTCAAAGAATACTTGCCCAACAATTTCAGGAAGGGGAAGCCTTAATGAGGCATCTTGCCGATCGTTAGGAGGAATAAGATTATTAAAGCGTTATTCCAGGAATCACTGCCGGGGTATATAATCGTTGAGCGAGTTCGCTGTCGATCATAAAGAGTCCTGCTCCATCTTCTTTTATGAGGTTTAATTTATTGAGGACTCGTCCCATGTTTTCCTCTTCTTCTGCTTGTTCTGTAATATACCATTGGATAAAGATTTCTGAAGTATGATCTTTGATTTCGCGAGCTATGTCCATCAGGGAATATATTGATTGTGTTACAAATTGTTCGTGTTTTAAAGCAAGTTCGAAGACCTCGCGAGGGCTGGAAAAGTCGTTCTGAGGTTTTTGTATTTCTGTTAAAGTGACCTTACCGCCAATTTTATTCAAATAGTTAAAGAAACCTAAGGCATGATCTCGTTCTTCTTGAACTTGTACACGAAAGTAATTGGCAAACCCATCGAGATTGAGGGATGAAAAATACGCTTGCATGGCAAGATAGAAATACGCTGAAAAGAGTTCTTTGTTGATTTGTTCGTTAATAGCTTGGATCATTTTCTCGTTTTGCATTACTAGACCGCCTTTCTTTTTTGGTAATTCTTTATTAAGAGATATTCTACATCATTTGGCAAATTCCTGTTGTTTTTAATACAAATATATAATTCTTCTTAATTAAAGAAGGATTTAAATAAAGAATCGAGAATATAGAATACAGAACATGAAGTATGATCCATAATAGGGATAGAGGAGGCTTTTATAGATGTTTAACAGGATATTAGTGCCCACGGATGCATCGGAATATTCACGCCGCGCCTTTAAAACGGCTTTGGACCTTGCGCGAACGTTTCATTCTGAGATTGAGTTGCTCTTTGTAACCTATATCCCAGAAGCATATTGGGGTTACGCCGTTGCCGCAAGTTATATCATACCGCAAGAGCAAATTGAAGAGGGAGGAGACCTAGCGTTAGACGCTACGCTTGAAGGAATGGATGTCCATGATCTTGCTATAACAAAGAAAAAAATACAGGGACATCCGGCAACGGTCATAGCTTCAGAAACGGAAGCTGAGAATATTGACTTGGTGGTAATGGGGAGTCACGGATATGGACCTATTACAGGTTCAGTATTAGGCAGTGTCAGTCAAGGCGTTCTCCAGCGTGTTAAGTGTCCGGTTCTAATTGTTAAATAAATAAGAAGGGTGGTTATAAATTTCCCAATTTGTAACCACCCTTCTTATTTAAACTGCCAGAAAGTATTAATTTAACCAGGCGTCGCCGGTCATGGATGTGCAAGATCCTAGTTGTAAACTAGAACGGAAATCCGAGCCGCCTTATGAGTGCAAACCCCGCTCGTTTCGCTAATGGTATAAACAGCCGACGAGCGAGTGGCATACCTACCTTTCGAGCTAAAGGTGGGCCAACATGCTGCGCAAGAGGAAATCCAACCTTACGTGCCAAAGAAGGGCCAAATTGCCTCATGAGGGAGGGACCATATTGTTTCAGGAGAGCTCCTGCTTGTTGTTGCCAAAGGTTTGTTGTTCCTGATGTGGAAGGGAAAACTTGTTCAGAGTGCGAGTTTTGTTGCAACATTGAAGAAAAAAGGTTAGCAGCTTTCTGTGCCGCGGGTATCTCCGGTTGAACATTTGCTGGGGCTGCAGGCATGGGAGTTTTCCCTTGAACAGGAGAAAGTTCTTGCCGTTGTTTGGAAGAAGTGCTTTGTTGTTGGCCGGGTGATGGGAAGATCGTTTGCTGAGATGGAAAGTACCCCCGTTGCCCTATAAACGATGCCATGGGCAAACCCCCTTTAGAATCTGAGGATAGTTTTTATTCATAATACACGGTATGCAACTATTGGATAAAAGTTCATTTGATTCATAAATTTTTATTAAATGGATAATAGTTCTATCCATGTACTTTAAATTCTTTATTCAAACTTGGAAAGGATAATGCATTATAGGTTACATTCTTTGATGGTCGTTCAGCAAAAGAAAGAGCAAGCAGTTCCCACTCTAGAGAACTACTTGCTCTTTATCATAGCGTCACTGTAACAAAGGATGTTGACTATTCGGCAAGGGCAATTGCCTCGATTTCAATAATAGCGTCCTTGGGCAAACGAGCAACTTGTACGGCGGAGCGAGCAGGTGGATTACTGGAAAAGTACGTGGCATAAACTGCGTTCATGGCTGCAAAGTCATTCATATCCCTCAGAAAAACTACAGTTTTTACGACATTGTCCATAGAGGAACCTGAAGATTCTAGGATGGCTTTGACATTATCTAAGGATTGTTTGGTTGCCCCTTCAATATCCGCTACTAATTCTCCACTTTGGGGATTTAGCGGAAGTTGTCCTGATGTAAAAATAAGATTTCCCACTTTAACCCCTTGTGAATATGGACCAATAGCCGCGGGTGCTTTTTGAGTATTAAGAATTTGTTTGCTCATAAAAAATTACCTCCTTGCAGATAGCTTCATTTTAGTGAGAAAGAAGCTAATTTTAAGTATACTTGATTTTAGGTAAATTAACCAAGCAAGAAATTGGTACTCGATGACATAGTACTATCTTGCTCGGATTAGCAATAATTTATCGAATCTAAATAGATGAAATCTCTTAGATGATGTTACGTCATTCTGGTGACAGTAGTTTGTTCATGATAGAATGCGCTATGATATAATAATTACCTTGGAACGGTTTTTTAAAGGGAGGTTAAAAATGTCGTTTCTGGAACGTGTAATACAAATTGACTTTGTAGACCGTTTGGGTTTAGGGATGGAGATTTTTGAGCTATGCGAACAAAATAAGGTTGATAAGATCGGGATGGAGGTAATTCCAGATAAAGGTATGTTTATTAAATTTCGTTGTTTGAATGATGAACAAGTTCAGCAACTGATAAGGGATCTCGCAGGGGTTCAAGGGGTTCTTTCAGTTTATTTGCGTGATCAGATGCCTTATGAAGAAAGAGAACATAAGCTGAGAGAGATTATTTCAAACGTTGATCGCAAGAGAAAAATGGCGTTTGAAGAGATTGTCTATCAGAGTGCTAAGATGCGCCATGCTGTTGAAACGGCTAAAATGGTTGCTAAAGGGACTTCGACAGTCCTTTTGCGAGGGGAAAGCGGAACCGGGAAGGAACTGTTTGCACGGGCGATTCATATGGAAAGCTTACGGGCTCAGGCGCCTTTCATTCCAATCAATTGTGTTGCTTTACCAGATAGTTTGCTGGAAAGTGAACTCTTTGGCTATGAAGAAGGGTCTTTTACAGGGGCGGTAAGAGGTGGGAAGAAAGGTCTCTTTGAACAAGCTGATCATGGAACACTTTTCTTGGATGAGATCGGGGAGATTTCGGCGCGGGTTCAGGTTCGCTTGTTAAGAGTATTGCAAGAAAATACGATTCGACGCGTTGGGGGAACGAAAGAAATACCAGTGGATGTCCGTATAATTGCGGCGACCCATCGTAATTTGGAAGAAATGATTAAAAAAGGTGAATTTCGCGAAGACCTTTATTATCGTGTCAATGTCATTCCGATACGGATTCCGCCTCTTCGGGAGCGGTGTGAAGATATTCCTTTGATAGCGCAGTTTCTGATACGCAAGATCTCCGAGAAGTTAGGGAAACCCGAGACCCATTTAACGAAGGAGAGTATCGATTTATTGATGGAGCAGGCTTGGCCGGGCAATGTACGGCAGTTGGAGAATACGTTGGAACGCCTTATCAATGTCATGGATTCTGCTGAGATCAAACCGCAGCTCTTCTATGAATGGACGGATTTAGTGCCTACTTATCAAACTGCGATGAATGAAGAAGGCAATTTTCAAATAAGAATACCAGTAGGGAAAGGGTGGCCTCCCTTAAAGACGATCGTAAGCGAGGTTGAAAAACAAGTTTTGATGCGGGTTTTAGAGACAAATACATCATCGAGGAAGGCTGG
Organism: Desulfosporosinus paludis; assembly: GCF_045689965.1. Taxonomy (NCBI): domain Bacteria; kingdom Bacillati; phylum Bacillota; class Clostridia; order Eubacteriales; family Desulfitobacteriaceae; genus Desulfosporosinus; species Desulfosporosinus paludis. The sequence goes on along the minus strand of NZ_CP144211.1, from coordinate 2,103,787 downwards.
AAGGATTCTTGGGGTCTCTAATACAACGATTCTAAACAAATGTAAACATTACGGAATCGAGACGCGATGATTTACCATTTATATGTGGAAAGTATTAATGTCAATAAAATTAAGCAAGGAGTTCTCAATTTGGAGTGGAGTTCAGGAGAGGTCAGTAGATGGCAAGAAATTTTATCGATGATAAGATTTCTTGCCACTTTTCTTTATCAACTTTTTATTAAAGCAAGGCAAATTCTGCAATAGCTTTCATGAATGTATTGCAAACCCTATAAGAATCGCGGTTTTGGCCAAATCTAAGGTCATCTGGTGCCATTTCAGTAGTGGCACGCATCTTGCATCTTGGGGAATCAAAAGCACTTAAAATAAGGGAGGAACTCTTGTGACCAGAAAGGCAGAACCTTATCGTATTAAAATGGTAGAATCTATCCGAATGATTTCGCGTGAGGAGCGACAGAAAAAACTCCAAGAAGCCGGGTACAACCCGTTTCTTTTAAAATCGGAAGATGTTTATATTGATCTGCTCACTGACAGTGGTACCGGTGCTATGAGTGACAATCAGTGGTCTGCCTTAATGTTGGGGGATGAGTCTTATGCCGGCAGTAAATCTTTCTTTAAAGTAAAAGCTGCGGTGCAAGATATCTTCGGTTATAACTATGCTATTCCAACGCACCAGGGTCGTGGAGCGGAACAGGTTCTTTTTCCTCATTTAAAAAACCATGCAGGGCAGTATGTTCTGGGAAATATGCATTTTGATACGACTATGGCCCATATCGAGATGAATGGGATGATCCCGGTAAACCTTGTGATTGAGGATGCTTTTGATACCCAAAAAGAGCACCCTTTTAAGGGCAACTTTGATTTAGAAAAGCTAGAAGATTTCATTGTCGAAAAAGGTCCGGAGAATATTGCTTTCATCATTGCAACGGTCACTTGCAACTCATCGGGCGGACAACCGCTTTCCATGGAGAATTTCCGCGGAGTACGCAAAATTGCTGATAAATATTCCTTGAAGATCGACATTGATTCGGCTCGATTTGCGGAGAATGCTTATTTTATTAAAAAACGCGAACCAGGATATGAAAATAAAAGCATTCAAGAGATTATTAAAGAAATGTATGATATGGGCGATTACTTTACGATGAGTGCCAAAAAAGATGCTATTGTCAACATGGGCGGTTTAATTGGTATTAAAGATGAAGAAGAAATGTACCAGAAAGCAAGTACAAGTTGTGTGCCTATGGAGGGATTTATCACCTACGGGGGGCTCTCTGGCCGGGACATGGAATGCCTAGCTGTCGGGTTATATGAAGGGCTGGATGTTGACTATTTAGAAAGCCGGATTGGACAAGTGGAGTACCTGGGGAATGAACTCCGAAAACGTGGTGTTCCCATTCAGTGGCCCGTTGGAGGACATGCTGTTTTTGTGGATGCCGGTCAGTTCCTTCCCCATATCCCAGCCGAGCAATTCCCAGCTCAGGCTTTGTGCAACGAACTATATCTGGAAGCAGGCGTTCGCCCCGTGGAAGTAGGTTCCTTGCTGTTGGGCCGTGACCCTGTGACAGGGGTGCAAAAGAAAGCCGGCGTAGAATTTATGCGCTTAACAATTCCTCGTCGAGTGTACACAGACAACCATATGGATGTCGTTGTAGATGCTCTCGCAGCAATTTGGGAACGTCGAGACCAAGTAAAAGGGTTAGAATTTATTTATGAGCCGAAAGTGCTTCGCCACTTCCTGTGTAAGCTTAAACCTATCGAGGGATAATGCAGTTTTCATAATTAGGCCGGTGATAACATCACCGGCCTAATTATTGTGGGTGCGCCACACATGGTGGCCAGCCGACGGGCAATTCATGAATAGATATTGTCATGTTACGATTTATGGTCAATCCCCACAGCTATCAGCAAAATAGTGAATTAAATAAGTGCGGGTGTAAGCACAAATAAGATATGGTTTGATTGGTTCCCTTTGTTAAAAATCTATGCCTTGCATTCGGAAGAATGCGGGGTATTGAAGATCAAATTTCGGGACAAAGATGTTCTTTTGCAAAGTTATTGAGGGACGCAGTTGAGATCAAAGTGGGCAAAGATAACAGAGTATTCCCCCAACATTTATCGAACCTAAGCAAATAATAATTAGAACAACTCTTCATAATCGTAATTATAAATATACCCTATAAAGGGGTTTTGTGTAATATGTCGAAATCAAGCATTTAATTAGAATACATGACAAAACAGGAGGGATATAAATGAATTGGCTAAGAAACAAGAGAATTATCATAAAAATGGGTATGTTGATCGGTCTTATGTCTATTTTTTTGGCCGTATTAGGCGTCATTGGTTTTGTGTTTTTCAATCAAGCAAGTAACTTTATCAATCAGCTCTATTCGGATGACTTAATATCAATCCAAACTATAAACCAAGCTCGTTCTGATAGTAATGCTCTAAAATCTGCAACATTGACCCTTACCTCGTATTCAATTGATGATGCAACAAGGAAAGAACAACTCGCTCAAATAGATGTACGTGAGAAATCTATCGATAAATTCATTACAGATTATGAACCAATGGCTACTGATGCTTATGAGTCTGAACGATATATTAAGTTAAAAAACGAATTTCAATCTATTAAGGATATTACTAAAAAAGCAATAGATTATGAACAAGCTGGTGATAAAGCGGGAGCTCAGGAGTATTACTTAAAAAACGGTTTCTCAAAACAGGACGACTTTCAAACGATACTGAGAGAACTAGGGACTTTCAACGTCGACCAAGCAAAAAATAAAGTGACCAGTGAAAATAAAACTATCTCTTTTGTAAAAATAATTCTTTTGTTATTACCAATAGTTGTGATTATAGCAGCTATTTTTGTTGGACTATCGATTACAAGAATGATCACAATACCCATAAAAGGAGTCGTTGACAATATAAAAGAAATTGCTGATGGCAACCTAACTATTGAGGATTTGAAACACGACTCTAACGATGAAATTGGCATTTTGTCTATAACTTTAAATGCTATGTCTGCCAATGTAAGAGACCTCATTATTCAAGTGGCCAATAACGCAGAGCAGTTGGCAGCCTCTTCAGAAGAACTCACTGCCAGCGCCGAACAACAAGCTCAGGCGACAAATCAGGTGTCTTCTGCTATTCAGCATGTAGCAACTGAGACTGAGAAACAATCTAATGCAATCAATGAAACGTCTTCAGCCATTGAACAAATGACTGCGGCTATTCAGGAGATGTCAGCCAGCAGCAGCGAAGTGACAGAACAAGCCAACAATACTTCTTTGGCTGCAAATGAAGGGCAAAAAGTAGTCAGTAAAGCTGTTAGTCAGATGGAGAAGGTTGGACATGTTACTTCAGAGGTTCAAGCCGCTGTCGACCAATTGGAACAAGAGTCAAATAGAATCGGAGAAATTACTAATGTCATCTCTGATATAGCTGCTCAAACTAATTTACTTGCTCTAAACGCTGCAATTGAGGCAGCTCGAGCTGGGGAGCAGGGACGTGGATTTGCCGTTGTAGCGGAGGAAGTCCGCAAGCTGGCGGAACAGTCTCAAGCGGCTGCACAGCAAATTGCTTCATTAATTAACGATAACCAGGCTAATATTAACCATGCAGTTAAGGCCATGAAGGTTGGAACGGCCGATGTAAAAGACGGCATTGAAGTAGTAACTACAGCCGGAGAAACATTTGTGCAGATTGCTGGCTCAGTTAATCAGGTTGTCAACCAGATTCAGAACGTATCTATAACGGTCGAGGAAATGGCCAGCAGTAGTCAGTTGATTTTGACATCGATCAATCAGATAGAAGGTATCAGCAAGGATAACATGGGCCAGACTCAGTTCGTTTCGGCTGCGACAGAAGAACAGTCAGCTTCCAGCGAGCAAATTGCTGCTGCAAGTCAGAGCTTAGCGAAGATGGCCCAGGATTTGCAATTTGTGCTCAGTAAGTTTCGTGTGTAGAGCGAAAGCACATAGAGCGGGGCGTCAGTGAGGGCTTTTAAGAGCTATCAGTTGAGTTGAAAGTGACTGAGTCCTCATTGACTTGGGTTGTGAGGGCAGAATGTCAATGATCAAAGTATATCTGCCTGAATAATGAACTTTAAAATGATTTAGAAGTAAATTCTTATTCCGATTAATCCGCTAGAATCATTAATAGAGCTGATTTATAGTTCTTGTTACGTCCGTTTAGCGAATGGTTTTAGTTTAATAGTTCGAGTCAGGTTTCAAATGGGGATGGCGTATAGAACGTTGGCACCATATTTGCATGAAACATATTTAGGACATTTCTTGAAGCAATTGACATGGAGGATAGGTGACTTCATTGTATATTCGGTAGAGAGTAATTACAGTTAAATCAATTAGGAAGGAGGCTATTATTTTTTCCTTAATATAGTTCGAAAATTTAGATTTTTACTGAATGATTTAGATTTTGTGACGGTTATGGAGCAGTATGAGGGGGAATTTTCCTGAAATCCATTGTCTTTCGAAATAAATTGCCTTTTGGATTTGCCGGAATAATAGTTTTATCAGAGTTAGTATTGAGAAATTCTAAGTTTACTTTAGAATTATTGATTGTTAGTCTTCTAGGTTTCCTTGGCATCATATTATTTCGGACAAGCCAAACCTTTAAACTGTTAGACTTTGCCATAGAATATTTGAAGAGGGGTTCGGTAGGGGATTACCTTGTCTTAGAAAAGGGTGTAGAAGCTACCAAACAACTTCTGCAGGAAGTAATTGCAATGAAAAAGAAGGGTAATCCGGATAGAACATCTCTCCTTGAACGGCAAAAGGAATTATTAAAACAGAGTAAAGGCCTACTGTCTTTAAGTACCTTTTGGGAACCCGATGCTTTCGATGGTAACGACAATCACTTTAAAAACTCTAAGTACTATGATCAAGGAAAGTTCACGTCTTACGTCTATTGGGAAAACGGAACTATCGAAGTCGTTGCTCTTAAAAATGTTTACACTGAAGCTTGGTACACAATCCCTAAAGAAGTCCGGAAAATTTCCATTATTAAACCATACTATTATGAACTTAATGGTAAACAAGTATTAATGACAAGTATCATGCTGCCGATTATGATTAATAGGAAGTTTGTAGGTGCGATCGGTGTAGATATAGAATTAAAAGAACTAAAAGAAATTCAAAGTGATGTTGTTTTATACGAAAACAAATATAAAGGACACGATATTGAGAAGATCAAGGAAACTCTAGTGAATAGAAAAGATGAGCTTGGGATTCTCGGTCAAGTCATCAAAGCTACAAATGTTAATCAGAAAGAGATAACAGGTCGTTTGTTAGAAACAGCAAGCCAAGTCACCAATACTTCCCAGGAACTTACTGCGATAGCTCAAGAATCGGCCAAGGCAGTCGAAGAGATTTCCAGAACAATAGAGCATATTGCAGGGACCGCCACAGAACAAGCAGGTGACACAGATCATGGCGTAACACAGATTATCGAATTAGGGAACTTTATTGAAAAGGATCAACAATATTTGATTGACTTAAACAAGTCAGCTGAAAAAGTTGAGAAAATGAAATCTGAAGGAAGTGTATCGGTTCAAGAATTAATGGGAAGAACCAAAGAGAGAGAACGCTATATGGAACGGATAGAAGAGGGCATTATTAAGACGAATCAAAGTGCCGAGAAAATCAATTCAGCCAGTCAAATGATTCAGGCAGTGGCAGATCAAACCAATCTCTTGGCCTTGAACGCAGCCATTGAGGCTGCGAGAGCTGGTGAAGCGGGAAAGGGCTTTGCTGTTGTAGCAGAAGAAATTAGGAAGCTGGCAGAAAAGTCGAGCGGTTCAACTCGGGAAATCGATAAAATCGTTAAGGAGTTACAGGTTAATTCTCAAAATGCTGTTGAAATTATCAAAATAAGTTCAGTAATTGCTAAAAAACAAGAAGAAAGTGTCATCATAACCGATGAACGTTTTTCAGGAATCGCTGAAGCAATTGAGGAAACAAAAGCAATTATTGTCAGGTTAAATAGCTCAGGTCAAGATATGGAACGGAAAAAGGAGCAGATTACCGCCATCTTGAAAAGCCTAGCTTCTATCGCGGAGGAAAATGCTGCTAGCACCGAGCAAGTTTCTGCGGCTTCTGAAGAACAAGCCGCCTCCATGACTGAAATAGCGATTGCCAGTCAAAACTTATCAAAATTGGCTGCTGAGTTGCACCAGGCAATTGATAAATTTAAAAGTTAGAGCCTTAGCAAGTTAAAGACCAAAAACGCGCCAAAGTTTGAGACTCGGCGCGTTTTGCTTTGCTTTTTGGATTTTGGCACAGGAACAGGGTAAACTATTCATATCGAGTATGCCAAAAGGGAGGTTTAGGCTCATGAGTTTAGTATACACAGTTTTTGTTCCGCATCCACCAATTGTTGTACCGGAAATTGGAGGCCAAGAAGTACAAAAATGTCAAGTGACTCTGGAAGCTTATCGTGAGATAGCCCGTCGGTTAGTCCAGGCAAATATTGAGACTATTATTTTGGTGTCCCCTCATGCACCACTTACTAAGGAGGGAATAACACTCTTTACGGAAGAAAAGCTCACAGGGAATTTTGCTCAATTTGGGGTAAGGTCATTAACGTTTGCATGGATAAACGATCTAGCAATAACGACACAGTTTCAAAAATACCTTGACAGGGTTGTACCCATTCGCGAATCAATCGACCACGGATCACTCGTACCGCTTTACTTTCTGCAAGAAGCGGGATGGAAGGGAAAGATTGTTCTCGTGGGAATGCCTCTGGAACACCCTGAAGAATATGGAGCTCAGATAGGACAAATTTTAGAAAAAATGCCGATACGTACTGCGCTTGTTGCCAGCGGTGATCTATCTCATCGCTTAAAAGAAGACGGGCCATACGGTTACGATCCTGCTGGCCTAAAATTTGACCAAGCTGTGTACAAGAATCTTCAACGTGATGTAAGAAAACTGAGCCATTTGCCCATCGACCTAGTGGAAAATGCAGCAGAATGTGGGTACCGAAGCTTACGCTTAGCGCTGGCAGCTAAAGAAGGAGCCCCAGAGGTACTTTCTTATGAAGGGCCGTTTGGTGTGGGGTATTTAGTGGCTGATTTATATCATTCGTCGCCCTTGCCACTGTGGGCGAGGCAGTGTTTACAGGCGCATTTGCAGCATAAGAAATTAGGACCGGGGGATTTCTCCAAGACATCAGAGTTTTTTGAGCGGCGGGGATGTTTTGTTACCTTGAAACAACATGGGGAACTACGTGGTTGTATTGGAACAACTGAGCCATGGCAAACGAATTTAGCGTTAGAAATCCAGCATAACGCGATAGCAGCGGGAACAGAAGATCCACGTTTTTGGCCGGTTGAGATCGAGGATTTGGAGACGTTGTGTTTTACCGTGGATGTCTTGGGAGAACTCGAGAAAATTTCAGGGCCGGAAGAGTTAGACCCATGGCGATACGGCGTTGTTGTGCGAAAGGGCGGAAGAAGTGGACTTTTACTTCCGCATTTGGAAGGTGTCGATACTGTCTCTGAACAAATTAGTATTGCCAAACAGAAAGCCGGGATTCCATCAGGGGATGATGCAGACCTTTGGCGCTTCGAGGTTGTGCGGCATTATGAGTGAGATGAAAGATGAATCGTTCCGTACCAGTTGTCTTCTTTGCCCCCAACATTGTCAATTAGAGCAGGGGCAATCCGGTAAGTGCCATACCCGAGAAAATCGGGGAGGGGAGATTATATCTCTAACCTATGGGGAAGTAGCGGCCTGGAATTTGGATCCGATTGAGAAGAAGCCTCTTTATCATTTTTACCCGGGTTCTTGGGTTTTTTCCGTGGGGGGCTTTGGGTGTAATTTAAGTTGCTCGTTTTGTCAGAATCACGAAATATCCCAGAAACGCCAAGCAGGAAGAAAAGTGAGCCCTGCTGAACTCGCTTTCCAGGCTAGAAATTCATTGGGTTTATGCTTTACTTATTCAGAACCAAGTATGTGGTTTGAGATGATTAGAGACACAGCTCCTCTCGTTCGTGCCCAAGGGGGAAAGGTAGTTCTGGTCAGCAATGGAACGATGTCTCCGAGTTTTATTGAAGAATTGATTCCTTGGCTTGATGCAGTCAATATCGATATAAAGGGGTTTTCGGAGGAGTTTTATCAGAATTATTGTGGGGGAAAATTGTCCTGGGTATTGGATAATGTTGAGCGCATAGCTGGGCGCGTTCATCTGGAAATTACGACTTTGGTCATTCCTGGGGCCAATGATGATCCTGAAGAGTTCACTGAATTGTCACGATGGCTGCATAATCTGAACATCCCCTTGGCTTGGCATCTGAGTCGTTACCATCCGGCTTATCGTCTCTCGGTTCCACCGACAGAGCGAAAGACTCTAGATCGTTTAGGCGAAATCGCCAAGGAATGGCTTCCCTATGTTTACCTTGGAAATGTCAGGGGTGGGAGCACAACGTTTTGTCCGCATTGCGGTGAAGTTGTGATTCAGCGCGAGCCTGTTATAGTTAACCGCTTGAACCAGGGGTGTTGCCCAAAGTGTGGTGAAGGAATTTCTGGAAAATTCTAATGAAACAGTAAGCTCTAAAAATAACGAATGATTAGATATGAGGCCGAAATTAAAACTGAAAGTACCATTAAAGGAAAACCTACTTTAAAGAATTGGCTGTAGCGTATTTTAAGTCCGTTCTTTTCGGCAATTCCAGCGACGATGAGATTCGCCGAGGCTCCGACTAAGGTGCCGTTTCCACCGAGACAGGCACCTAGGGCTAAGGCCCACCAGAGGGGTTGGGTTTCAGCTGGAGTAAGCTGACTGAGCAAAGCAAGTTTCTGGATCAGGGGAATCATTGTTGCCACGTAGGGGATATTGTCAAGGAATGAGGAAAGCAGTGCGGATATACAGAGAATTAAAAGCGCCGAGAAGAGCGGATCTCCTTTGGTCAAGCTCATACTCCACTCTGCCAAACGGTCAAGAACTCCGACTTCAACAAGTCCCCCGACAAGGATGAACAAACCAGTAAAGAAAAAGAGCGTAGGCCATTCAATCGCTAAGAATATATCTTCTGGTTCTTCGCGGGTCCAGATCATTAAAAGCATCGCTCCGCTGAGAGCGATGGTCGCAGTTTCCAGGTGGAGGATAGAATGGAAAGAAAAAGACAAAATTACTAAACATAGTACGGCAAGGCTTTTTTTGAGTAAGGCAAAGTCTTTAATCTGGTCCCATTCGTTTTGGGCCAAGAGTTTAATTTTTAATTCATCTCTAGTGATCAACTTGCGGCGATACATGAGGTAAAACAGGAATAAAGTAACGATTAAAATGATGGTGATTACCGGACCAAGATTGAGGATAAAATCCATGAAACTCAGACCGCTTTGTCCGGCAATCATAATATTAGGCGGGTCTCCAATTAAAGTTGCTGTTCCTCCTATATTGCTCATGAGGATTTGGCTGAAAAGGAAAGGAATGGGGTCGACCTCTAATTGGTCTGCAATTGACAAAGTTATGGGGACAATCAGTAAAACTGTAGTAACGTTGTCTAAAAGTGCCGATAAAAGAGCAGTGAGCAAAGAGATGGCGAGCATTAGCAACATGGGGTTCCCTTTAACTTTTTTACTAACCCAGATAGCCAGAAAGGAAAAAACACCCGAGCGGCGAGTAAGATCAACGATCAGCATCATGCCAACCAGCAACCCTAAGGTATTCCAATCGATGTGTTCGATGGCCTTATCTTGAGTAAGAATCCCCAAGATGATCATCAATGAGGCACCAAACATTGCGGTCACTGCTCGCGGGAATTTTTCAGTGACGATAAAGAAATAACTAACTATGAAAATACTTACTGCAATCCAAAGAAACATTTTCAACCCTCCATAAATCAGAGCCGATAATTTCAAGCTCAATTGGCAAATAAAAAAGGAGAGCCGTTAATAATAACAACTCTCCCCAGAGAAGTTTAGCTTGTAGCCTGGCGATCTTAGCGTAACGCAAAGCGTAAGAATAACGTTCTGCCTTAAACCTTAGATCCATAGCTTTAGCGTCCTCCGCTTTCGCGAAGTTTACCCCAACCGAAACAACATCTTATCAAATTTGTTTTGAACATGAAACATTGCTAGTATACCAGGAAGAGTCTTACAACGTCAAGTTTGTAAGAAGGATGGGCTGTAATCAATCCATTAATATTCGGATAAAATTCTGGCTTTGATCTAATAATAAAAATTGAGGAGATGAATTTAATCTACTGAAATAAGGAGGCAATGGCTCAATGTTTAAACATGTCAAAGATATGGAATATACGGTACATGTTGATCGACCAGATCCTCGCTTCGCTGTTTTATTGTTGGAGCAATTCGGGGGAGGCAATGGCGAACTTAAAGCAGCCATGCAGTATTTCTCACAGAGTTTAGGATGTAATGATCCAAAAATTCGAGATTTGCTGCAAGACATTGCAGCCGAAGAATTAAGCCATTTAGAAATGGTAGGAGAGGCCTTGGGGATGTTGATCGGGCCGGTGGACAGTATCCCTAAGGATTTTGCTGCCAATCATATGGCCTTACTCGGAGGCGGCCCCCTCTTGGTGAACTCAGCGGGCGTACCTTGGACATCTAATTTCGTCAACTCTACGGGGGACATCTATACGGATCTTTCCGCAAATGCCGGTGCAGAATTAAGAGCTAAGCTCATTTATGAACGGCTTTTACAACAAACAGATGATGCCGGGGTTAAAGACATGATTCGCTTCCTTCTAAGCAGAGAGGAATCTCATAACTTCTCGTTTATGCAGGCGATCAATACTTTAACGGGAACCGGAGTCAACAAAGACTTCAGGGATTCCGATTTCTCCAAGAAATACATGAATATGTCTACAGGTCAGGGAGACAGCCGTGGTCCTTGGAATCAAGGAAATGAGTTTTCTTATGAGGAAAATCCTAATGAAAAATATGGAGGGCCGGCCCAATACGGCAAAGATCCGAACTCTGCCGGGCAGCGGGAAGTTGCTCCGGGTTACATGGATCACACACGCAACAATCCTCAGTATTCTCAACCTCAGCCACCTCAGCAACCAAAACATTGAAATCGTTACTCTTGTTAATAAAACGGGGGGGCGTTGCAAAACGAACTAAAATAGTTCGTAAGCAACGCCCCTTTTTTCCTACTAGAAACAAAACTGCAGGTCCCAAAGAACCCGCAGTTGTCGTATAATTTGAGTTATGCTAACAACCAAATTACACTCTAAAAATTATACTGAATTAAGTGGACACTATCAATTAGTTCTACCATTTAATTTTGATGTGTTAATACCGGAGGATGACTCAGTTCGACTGCTAAGCCACATTTTGGAGGGATTGAATTACGAAGCGTTGTATCAGGCCTACTCTTCCACTGGAAGAAAACCTGTAGTCGAACCCAAAATCCTGTTCAAAGTAGTAGCCTATGCCTATATGAACAACATTTACTCAAGCCGCAAGATTGAAGTTGCTTGTAAAAGAGACATTAACTTCATGTGGTTGTTGGAAGGATGCAAGGCACCAGACCACAGCACCCTTGCTCGATTTCGGAAGAACTATTTAAAGGAATCCATAGAAGACCTCTTTTTCCAAATGGTGACGTATTTACACAAGCTTGGGGAAGTAGAGTTTAAGAACCTTTTTGTCGATGGAACAAAAATTGAAGCCAATGCTAACCGTTATACGTTTGTCTGGAAGAAAGTCGTTACTAAGAATGAGACCAAAATGTTCTTGAAAATTCAATCCTGTCTTGAGGAGATCAATTTGACCTATCTAAAGGACTTCAAGGCAACCAAAGAAACGTTACTTAAGGACCTTAAGGCGGCCCTCTCCTACCTAGAAGAAAAACGTCAGCAAGAGCAGATTGAATTTGTCCATGGTATTGGAAAACGGAAATCAGAGCTACAAAAGTTTACAGAAGACCTGAAGGAATTCTATACCCGTCAAGAAAAGTACAACAGACATCACCAATTCTTCGAAGGAAGAAATAGCTACTCCAAAACCGATCCTGATGCGACCTTCATGCATATGAAAGATGACCATATGCGCAACGCTCAGTTAAAGCCGGCTTACAATGTTCAGATTGGCGTGGAAAGTGAATATGTAACAGGGGTTGGGATTTTCCAGGATCGTAACGACATAGCCACACTCATCCCTTTCTTAAACACGCTGGAATCTAAACTACAGGCCCATTATGAAAATGTTACTGCAGACTCTGGTTATGAGAGTGAGGAGAATTATCTTTATCTCGAAGGGAAAAAGCAGACCTGCTACATAAAGCCGCAAACCTATGAACAATGGAAAAAGAAACGCTTCAAAAAGGATATCAGCAAGCGAGAAAACATGGTTTACAATGCAGAAATGGATGAATACACCTGTCATAACGGAAAACAACTCAAACTAGTGGGAATTACCCATCGAACATCGGCAACGGGCTACCGATCTGAAATCACGATCTATGAATGTGAAGACTGCCGTGATTGTCCTTGTAAAAGTCAATGTACAAAAGCTAAAGGCAATCGAAGAATGCAAGTATCTAAAACGTTTGTGGCCAAACGCCAGGTATCGTACGGAAACATTACCACCGAAAAAGGGAGACTACTCAGAGTAAATCGATCCATACAGGTCGAAGGAGCCTTTGGGGTACTCAAAAATGACTATAACTTTAATCGCTTTTTGACACGAGGTAAAAACAGTGTAAAAACTGAATTTATGCTGCTGTGTTTTGGGTATAACGTGAATAAACTTCACGCTAAAATACAGAATGAACGAATTGGTAAACCCCTTCATCCATTAAAAACGGCTTAAAAAGGGGTCGAAAAAACAGTCTCATCTAGAAGGCTTATTTTGCTATACACAAATTTAAGTAGAAAATAGAGATTGAGCATTGCAATCAAACCACTTAATATTTTCCACAGTAAAAAGAAATGGGGAGCATCGCTTGCTACTTCAAAATAGTAGTTTTGCGACACTCCCTTTTATGTGCTTTAAATTTCTTGATGGCATAAACGAAATATCCATTTGACAAAGTATTTACTATCGAGTAATATATTTCGTAGGCGAAATATTCGCGTAAGGAATATTTGTATCCGAAACATTTTTAAACAAACGATAACGAGGTGTAGACTAATGGAACATTTGGATGGAAATTTAGATGGAAATTTAAATGAAGGCGCTAAAGTTGCCAGGATTTTTCATGAAGTTATGTCGCTTTTCAGGCAAAGCATGAGCAGAGTGTTTGAGGATGCCGGTATTACAGCTCCTCAAGGTATGGTGATTGGTATCTTAAGTCGGGAAAAGACGCTGAAGATTACAGAGTTGAGTGCAAGGCTTAGTTTGTCCAATAGTACCGTATCAGGTATTATCGACAGGCTGGAAAAACAGGGAATCGTGGAACGAAACAGAAGTGAACAAGATAAACGGGTTGTCTATGTCAATATATCCCCTAAGTTTAGGGAACAACATCAATACTTTCATAAGCAGATGGAGGAGAATGTCGCCAGTATCCTGAATAAAGGAACCCCTGAAGAGTTGAAAAAAATATGTGAAGGTTTAGAGACGCTAAAAAAGCTTCTAATTGTTCGAGAAGGGAAAAAACCTCAAGGGTAAGAGATTGGAGAGTGACCAAGAAATGATGAAGTTATTTAAGTTTCTAAAGGAATATAAAGCATATATCGCTGCTATCATCGTCCTTCTTTTTGTTCAAGTACTTTCGGATCTCTATTTGCCAACTTTAATGGCTGATATTGTTGACAAAGGGATTGTCAATAAGGACGTCAGCTATATCTTAAAAGTTGGTGGGTTTATGCTGCTTGTTGCAGCAGGAGGGACGTTATGTGCGATCACGGCGACGTTTCTCTCGTCAAAAACTGCCGTAGGTTTTGGCAGGCTTTTACGGGAAAAGATTTTCACAAAAGTTCAAAGCTTTTCCTTACAGGAATTCGACAAGATTGGAACTGCAACTCTAATTACAAGAACAACCAACGACGTTACTCAGGTTCAACAAGTGTCCGTTCTCATTTTAAGTATGATGGTTAGCGCTCCTTTAACCTGTCTTGGCGGTATTTTTATGGCCATTCAACAAGACCGGGGGTTGACTTGGGTACTTTTGGTGGCAGTACCAGCGTTATTTTTGATTATCGGGGTTGTACTTTCTAAGGGTATTCCGCTTTTCAGACTTATGCAGGTAAAGCTTGATAAGTTGAATCTTGTCTTGCGGGAAAACTTAACGGGTATTCGCGTGGTCCGGGCGTTCAATCGTATTGAAAAAGAAAAAATGAGATTTGATCAGGCCAATTCAGACCTTATGCAAAACGCTGTCAAAGTCAATAAAATTATGGCCATTTTAATGCCTATGATGATGTTGATTATGAATTTTACAACAATCGCCATCATCTGGTTTGGTGGTATTCGCATTAATAATGGGGATATGCAAATAGGATCTCTGATGGCCTTTATCCAATATGCTACTCAAATTCTTTTCTCTTTGCTGATGCTGACCATGTTGTTTGTTATGGTCCCTCGTGCTCAAGCATCTGCTGTGCGGATTAATGAGGTGTTGGATACTGAACCTGAGATCAAGGATTCACCCAAGCCTAATTTGGCGGATCAGAAAAAAGGATTTGTTGAATTTCAAAAGGTTTCCTTCAGCTATCCTGGAGCAGAACAACCTGCGCTAAGTAATATCACCTTCAGTGCCAAACCAGGTGAGATTACGGCAATCATTGGTGGGACCGGCTCAGGCAAATCCACTCTGGTTAACCTTATAACACGATTTTATGATGTGGACAGCGGAAGGGTTCTGGTTGATGGAGTTGACGTTCGAGAAATGAGCCAAGAAAGCTTGAGAGCTAAGATCGGCTTTGTCCCTCAAAAATCAGTTCTTTTCTCCGGTACCATTGCCGACAATATCAAATATGGCAAGGAGAATGCTACGCTAGAAGAGATTGAACATGCAGCTCAAGTAGCGCAAGCGACTGATTTTGTCACAGGCATGGAAGACGGATTCAATCATACCATTGCCCAGGGAGGGACCAATGTTTCAGGCGGACAGAAACAACGGCTTTCAATTGCCCGAGCTTTAATTCGCAGGCCGGAAATCTATATCTTTGACGATAGTTTCTCGGCCCTTGATTTCAAAACAGATGCTAAGCTACGGGCTGCTCTCAAACCTGAAATTTCAACGTCTACAGTGTTTATCATAGCCCAAAGGGTTGCTACGGTTATGAATGCCGATCGAATTATTGTCTTAGATGATGGGCAGATTTCCGGTATTGGAACGCATCAAGAACTGCTTAATACCTGTGATGTCTATCATGAGATCGTGGCCTCGCAGCTTTCAGAGGGGGAATTAGCATGAGCGAACAACGAAACACCAATAAACCGCAGCAAGGCCCCTTTGGTGGGAGACAAGGCGGCCCGGGCGGATCTATCGGGAGACCTGTGGAAAAGGCTAAGAATTTCAAAGCAACTTTGTTGCGGCTGATACAATATTTAAAACCTCAAAGATTAAAATTAAGCATTGTGTTCATATTTGCCATTCTTAGTACAGTTTTTAGCATATTAGGACCGAAGATTATGGGTAATGCTACCACGAAATTGTTTGAAGGCATCATGTCAAAACTAAACTTGGCCAAATTACTACAACAGCAGGATACTTTAAGTAAATTGGCGGCAAATCCCAAAACGGCATCCTCGGAGGTAGTAGGAGGATTAGCCCAGGTAAAGGCCGGAATTGCCAAAATAATGGAATTGAATGGTGGGAACATTGATTTCGATTATATCTGGAGAATTGTGCTCATTCTCATAGGACTGTATCTGGTGAGTGCTTTATTCAGTTATATCCAACAATATGTTATGGCTGGGGTAGCCCAGAAAACCGTTTATAATCTTCGCAAAGAAGTCGATGACAAGCTATCTCGCTTACCTTTAAAGTTTTTTGATTCCAGAACCCATGGCGAAATTTTAAGTCGGGTTACCAACGACGTGGATAACATTGCTAATACCTTACAGCAAAGTATTACCCAGTTAATCACTTCAATTGTAACCATTCTTGGTGTGATTGTCATGATGCTTTCGATTAGTCCTTTGCTGACACTGATTGTGATTTTGACATTGCCCCTTTATATTCTCGTGACAACGAATATTGCTAAACGCTCTCAGAAGTATTTTGCCGCTCAACAAAAATCTCTCGGAGAACTCAATGGACACGTAGAAGAAATGTTTACAGGTCATGTCATTGTTAAAGCCTTTGGTCATGAGAGCAAATCCATCCAAACCTTCAATGAGATCAATGCGCAGCTCTACAATGCAGGATGGAAAGCTCAGTTCATTTCAGGAATCATCATGCCTCTCATGAGATTTGTCAGTAATCTAGGATATGTCATCGTCAGTGTGGTTGGAGGTATTTTCGTAACCAATGGGAGGATCAATATTGGCGATATTCAAGCCTTTATTCAATACTCCAGGCAATTTACCATGCCAATCGTTCAAACGGCCAATATCGCCAATATTATTCAATCAACCGTTGCCTCTGCCGAGCGTGTCTTTGAATTGCTGGATGAAGCTGAAGAATTACCGGATAGCCCAGATGCTCAAGTGATCTCCTTTCCCAAAGGCAATGTCACTTTTGATAATGTGGATTTCGGCTATACTGGACAAGAGCCTCTCATTAAGAAGATGAACATTGCTGTGAAGCAGGGCCACACCATTGCTATCGTTGGTCCGACCGGGGCGGGAAAAACGACTCTCGTGAACTTACTGATGCGTTTCTATGAAATTGACGCGGGTAAGATTACCGTGGATGGAGTGGATATCCGGGATCTAAAACGCGGAGATCTTCGAAATATCTTTGGCATGGTGCTTCAAGACACATGGCTCTTTAATGGCACGATTATGGAGAATATCGCCTATGGACGTGAAGGTTGTACAGAAGAAGAGGTTATTACTGCCGCCAAAGCAGCTCATGCTCATCACTTTATCAAAACCCTTCCGGAGGGCTATAACACCATCTTAAACGAGGAGGCCTCCAATATTTCTCAGGGTCAAAAGCAGTTACTGACGATTGCCCGAGCCATTCTGGCAGATCCGGCGATCTTAATCTTGGATGAGGCGACGAGTAGTGTTGACTCCAGAACTGAGGTTTATATTCAAAAAGCTATGACAGCGCTTATGAAGGGAAGAACCAGTTTTGTCATAGCCCATAGACTTTCTACGATACGCGATGCTGAATTAATTCTGGTGATGAACCAAGGCAGCATTATTGAAATGGGGAACCATAAGGAGCTTCTTGCTCAGAATGGCTTCTATGCAGATCTTTATAACAGTCAGTTTAGCGGGGCAGACTTAGATGCTGAAGTTGGGTAAAAATCATCACTGAACAATAAGAGGCCGCTGTTCACGAACTGAATAGTCCGTGAGCAGCGACCTCTGTTGTTCTCTAAAAATAAAACTTCAGTTCTGAACAGTCGCAGTAGGTGAATTGAGTGATACAGTCAACAAAATCATGGGGCAAGATTATATCTGTTAAGCTTGGCATATCCTGCCGAGGTTGATTGAGGACCGCAGCATCCTCTTTGTTCCTAGAAAGAGTTATTGCCGTGGTACCCATAACATAATGGACACCCCTACAAGGCAAATCGCAGCGCCTATCCAATCGTAGATATCAGGTACTTTTTTATCAACCATCCAACCCCATAGGACTGCGAGAATGATAAATACCCCTCCATAAGCAGAATAAACTCTACCGAAATTTGGAAATTTCTGCAATGTCGGAATGATTCCATAAAGGATGAGAATTAATCCCCCAATTATCCCATACCAAAATGGCCGTCCTTCTCTCAGGGTAAGCCAAAGCAAGTAGCCTCCCCCGATTTCCGCCAGGCCTGCCAACAGAAATAAAAAAATTGCATTAAACATCCGAATAACTCCGTTCACCTAAGGCTTAATCATTATGATCATGTTGGTGTTTATGACTGTGGCCATGATGGTCGTCAGAGTGTGGATGAACATGATCATGATCGTGTGGGTGTTTATGTTTATGTTCATGTTCATGTTCATGGTTGTGTTCGTGGGGACGTCCAAGAGCATGGGCTATGGTATGTTCTTTATCAGGAAGGGTATCAAACCAGCCATTATTGGAGTCCTCTAGGCTGTCTCGAAAATGAAAATAGGGTTTAATGTCAAGTAGAGGAGTCCCATTATAAGCGTCTATTCCCGAAATGATGATCTCGTTGCCTTGGATTTCCTTAATTTTAACAATACTTAAGCCAATTGGGTTGGGCCTTTTGGGCGTGCGGCTGGCAAAAAGCCCGATTTCAAGTTCAGGCGCCCAGGGAGAGTGAGTCAGCAGTTCGATAGGTGGAGATACCTGATCAAGATGATAAAGGACGTATAGGTAGTTGAAATTATCTAAGGATTTCAGGGCCGTAGCATACTCGGGATTAAGCGTAATCCAGAAATCCCCAGGCGCATCGGGAATTGATTGATGGGGAGCGTTAAAAGGGAAATACGGGGTATGGATGGTTCCTATGGATTGGTAGTTAATGTCCATAATGATCTCCTTTCACTCAGATATTCTAGAACTTTTCTAAAAGGATACGGTGATTGAGCAAGGTCATTTCTTTAATCTGAGCATTAATGAATTTTTGTTTTCCAAAAATGTCTACAAGTTTCAGACCATGTTCATAAGGCTCAATCGTGTCAACGGACTCCATGAATAACACATTTTTCTCTCCATCCTTGAGATAAGCATTTGCTTCACACATCGTTTTCGTACTCCTTGTTAAGAAATTAAAAAAGACCAGAGAGGACCCTTCTAAGATCAGACCTCCATGGTCTTTTATTCATACTTAATTTTGTTCGCTCCCTTTTCCTGTCTTAAAACATTCGACATGGCAAAAAGTTTTCCTTCATGTCGTTTGTTAGTGTGGACAAAAATTTAAAAGTTTATGAATGGGTTTACATGTTTTAGGACTTAATCGGGAATTTTAGAAGAGTACGAAAGATTTTCGCGGAGGTGACTCTAATAATGCCAACGATTAATTTTGATGGACCAATTTTGACCATGGACCAGAAGAGGAGTTTGATTCACGGAATGAGTCAAGCAGCTTCTCAAGCGCTGGGAATTCCCATGGCGGCCTTTAATGTAACCCTCGATGAGCATGAGTATAGCAACATGGGTATTGGCGGGGAAGTTCTGACCGAATCAGGTTATTGGCAAAAATACAAAGAAATTAAAGATTAAACGTAAGGGGACGGTTCTTAATTTGTGCGAACAGCACAAAGAAGAACCGTCTTCTTTTGTTTAGCGACTGAGTTAATTAAGTGGAATTAAGCACTTGTCATCAACACTTTCAAAAGGTAAAATGTTTATAAAGATCCTTGTTGGATTTCAAGAGTGATGGGGCTCACCGAATGCTTTAAGCTGATGGCTCCTACCGGACTGTAATGTCCGGTAGGAGCTCGTTCTTTTTAAGGATTAAGTGTTTTAAGTCACGGTTAAGGGAGGATAGAATGGTTGTCATCATTACTAAGGTTGTAGGTTTTCTGTAATATTTAAAGGAGGAGAGATTATGCACGAAAAAATTTCAAGTTGTGCTCTACACGGTCCTGCGCCTATTCCTCAAGAAGGAGGGTGGACCAAGTTTCTGGAAATTGCTGACTTAAGCGGTCTTAACCATGGGATTGGCGCCTGCGTAGCCCTAGCTGTGAGAACTGCTCAAGCCAATGGTCATCGATAGAGCCAAAAGGTTCAAACGACCTAATATTTTCCGACATGAGGATATTTTGTAAGAGTTCTGAAGGCTTAAGGAGGAAAATAAATAAGTTGTTTAATATTATGGTATTAGGTATAGTGAGTCTATTGACAGACATTAGCTCGGAAATGGTTTACCCATTGCTGCCAATTTTCTTAACTACAACCCTTGGGGCAAGCCCAGCCATAGTTGGTATTATCGAGGGAATTGCTGAAAGCGTAGCCAGTTTACTTAAAGTATTCTCGGGATATTGGGGGGACAAGACAAAGAAGAAAAAGGAATTGGCTATTGTTGGGTATGGGGGCTCTTTTCTCGGTAAGATCATTTTGATTGTGGCTGGCTCTTGGAGCGGAGTACTTCTGTCACGGTTAATAGATCGATTAGGAAAAGGGATAAGGACTGCTCCACGTGATGCCCTGATTGCAGAGTCTGCCAAAGCTCAAGCTCGTGGACATGCTTTTGGCTTACACCGGACGATGGATACGTTTGGAGCTGTCATAGGGGTTGCTATTGCCTATGTACTTCTAGTCGGGAATACCTTCGATTTTAAGAGGATTTTCTTCTTCTCCATGATCCCTGCTTTTTTGGGAGTCATAGCTATCTTTTTTGTACGGAAGCCTCAAGAAATCCAAGTTGGCGAAAAGAAGCTTTCTTTCTCTTGGTCTATATTGAATAATCGATTAAAAGCATTTTTAATTCTAGCTTTTATATTTAATCTAGGGAATTCTTCCAACCAATTTCTGTTGCTAAGAGCGAACAAACTTGGTGCTTCCACTCCACATGTGGTCTTGCTATATTTGATCTATAACTTGAGTTACGGTTTGTTAGCATATCCAGTCGGAAAACTATCGGACCGAGTAGGTCGTAAAAGTATTTTAGTAGCGGGTTACTTCATTTATGCCTTGGTGTACCTGGGGTTTGCCCTAGTCACACAATTATCTTTCCTTTGGTCTCTATTTATAATTTATGGATTTTATATTGCGTTTACCGAAGGAGTGGAAAAGGCCTTCCTAGCAGATATAGCACCCACCCATTTAAGGGGTACGGTCATTGGTTTACATGCGGCCTTGGTCGGTTTAGCCCTTCTACCTGCATCATTACTGGCTGGTGTTTTATGGGATTTCTTCGGTGCTGCAGCACCCTTCTATTTTGGGGCAAGTATGGGTTTACTGGCTGCTGCTGGTTTGTTCTTTATTCTAAAGGATAAACGGGATACATAGAATAAGCACTTCTTCTTTAAGTGTTTACAGCATATATTCACGCGAACGTATTTATTGGAGAACAGTTCCAAGCGGATTGATCAGAGACGTTCGTAAAATATTGTTTTTTGTAGAAGAGGATGGTTTAAAAAACAGCAGAATAATATAGCTATTATATCAACGACACGATAGCTTTAAAGGAGTGTGGAGGATGAATCAATCCCAGCTTGATTACCTTAACTCTTGGTTTAAACACTATTCATATAGCTTCCTGCCGAGAAAGCCTAAAATAGATTTCGATATTCAGTTCAAGATAGATCATACCTACCGAGTTAAGGCCAATACTCTGGATATTGCAGTCTCACTTGGTTTAAACACTGATGACCTCCGCCTTGCAGAGGTTATTGGGTTACTTCATGATGTGGGTCGGTTTGAACAATTCGCGAAATATGGTACATATAGGGACGATATCTCGGAGGATCATGCCGAGTTAGGTCTTAGAGTCTTGACCAGTAATCAGGTATTACTTGGGTTATCAGAGGAAGAAACGAACATAGTTGAGACAGCAATAAGATATCATAATAAATATTTGCTCCCCCAGGTGATCTGCAATAATTGCCTTGTATTTTGCAAATTAATTCGAGATGCAGATAAACTGGACATATTAGGGCAACTGGTTCATGAGACGACTGAAGGCTCACCGGGCGGAGATGACTATTCTCCGGAAGTTGTAATGTCGATTCTTGAAGGGAAGGTTGTATCTTTTGGGGCTATCAAAGCTGCAGGTGATCTAAAATTAATGAGAATGTCTTGGTTTTTAGACATCAACTATAGTCTAACGATAAAAAAACTTAAGGACCAGAGAATTTTGGATCAGTTGGTTGAAAAGCTTCCGTTAACAGAGGATATCAAGCAAGTTTATGACTTTCTTGAAAATCACATGAATCAGAAACTAATTACTATAACTTAATCCTTCTGGACCAGAGGTCTGTTAAAAGCTTAAAACAACCAACCACGTGATGATGTGGTTGGTTGTTTTTTGTGTGCGCCACGCATGACGATTAACTAGACGGTGAAAGTCCGATATGGGGGTATGTAGCGACCAACCATTAGCTTAAGGCAAGGGTGTCCATCGTGAGGTGGAATCTGAAGGAAGCCGGCGGCAAAATTCTGACCCGAGGAACACGAACAGCATCAGGCGCAAAACGTGGGGTAAGACTGCACGACAAGTTAAAGCCCAAAAGCTACACAGACACGCCAGCGTAAATGTTGCGGGTACATGGAATGAAAGTGAATCGTCTTACCGTGGGAGGCCTCACGGACGGGTGGAAACAGAGTAAGAAACCCGGTTGAAACAAGATTTATCGTGAGGAGTCAGCAGAAGCCATAGTACAGAGGTGATCTAGACACCGACGGAAGGGCTGAACCAAAGGAGGTGTGGGTCAATGAAAGTTACTGAAAGTGGTAATTTAAAACACAGACAACTTCGAATTGAAGACTATCTGCAAAGGGTATCTGCGGAACAGAAAGAGTATGCAGAAGTGTGCGAGCTACCTAAGATGACTGAAACCGACAACACCAACACAAATGAGCAGACGAATGGGTTGCTTGAGCAAATCCTTAGCACTGAAAATCTAAACCAGGCCTATAGGCAGGTTAAAAGAAACAAGGGCGCAGGTGGAATTGATGGTATGCAGGTAGATGAACTTCTACCCTTCTTGAAAGAACACAAGGATGAACTATTGCAATCTCTCCGGGATGGTAAATACCGTCCAAAACCCGTACGGAGGGTAGAAATACCCAAAGAGAACGGAAAGACCAGAAAACTAGGAATACCCACCGTCTTAGACAGGTTAATTCAACAAGCGATAACTCAAGTTCTAAGTCCCATCTTTGAGAAACAGTTTTCAGACAATAGTTTTGGATTTCGACCGAATCGTAGTGCCCATGGGGCATTAAGAAGATGCCAAACCTATATAACAGTAGGTTACAAATATGTAGTTGATATGGATTTGGCCCAATATTTCGATACGGTAAACCAAAGTAAGCTTATCCAAATTTTGTCGGAGACGATAAGAGATGGCCGGGTCGTATCGCTGATTCACAAATTCCTGAAAGCAGGAGTTATGACCAATGGAATGTTTGAAGAAAGTCCAGAAGGTGTACCACAAGGAGGCCCCCTGAGCCCATTACTTGGCAACATAATGCTTAACGAATGTGACCACGAACTGGGAAAGCGGAAACACCACTTTGTACGTTATGCAGACGATATGATGATCTTCTGCAAAAGTAAAAAGGCGGCAAAACGAACACTTGATCACATTCTCCCTTATATCGAAGGGAAACTATTTCTGAAGGTAAATAGGGAGAAAACGAAGGTCGCTCATGTAAACTATGTCAAGTTTTTGGGATATAGCTTTTACATTTACAGGGGAGAAGGGCGCCTGAGAATCCACCCAAAAAGCATCCAGAAGCTTAAGGATAAAATCCGAGGAGTTACTGGGCGTAGCAATGGGATGGGAATCGAAGAGCGCAGAACTAAACTCAATCAAGTAGTACGAGGCTGGACGAATTACTTCAAACCTGCCGATGCAAAGAACCTACTCAAGGACCTGGATGAATGGACGAGAAGTCGCATACGAATGGCAACTTGGAAGCGATGGAAGAAAACCCGAACAAGGTTTGAGAACCTGAAGAAAGCGGGCATTACCAAGGAACAAGCATGGATGTGGGCAAACACAAGAAAAGGCTATTGGCGCGTTGCCCATAGCCCTATTCTGACAAAAGCTCTATCCAATGAGCGTTTCAGACGAATCGGATACCTTAGTTTTAGTGAATGTTATTCTGCGAAATAATGTATAAACTTTGGAAGCGCCGTATACCGAACGGTACGTACGGTGCTGTGGGAGGTCGGCTGATCAATTAATGATCAGCCTCCTACCCGATTTAGTAGAGCGATGAAAGACTGCTATTCCGCTATTCTTTTCCGTGTTTGTAAACATGGACATCCGATGTTAAAACTAAGCCCTTTGGTACCATTGCACATATCTCTTGGATCAAGGGATCGATTTTTTCTGCAACTTCGACAATCTCTAAGGTTATCGGTAAATCGGATGACAGCTCTAAGAAACGAGCGGAATGGAGAACTTTATCCGCGCCGTATCCTTCGATTCCCCGGCAGACCGTTACCCCGCCAATCCCTTTTTCTTTGAGCCAATGAACTAAATATTGGTACAGGGGCTTATTTTTGTAGCGCTCGCTTTCACCTAAGTAAACTTTAAGTAACGTTGCTTTTCCTTGCATCCAATATGCCTCCTTTCATGTGAACTTATAGCTTAACGACTTAATTTGAACCTCGTCTTAAAACAATCTTTTTGATTCATAGGATTTAGTAAATTGAAACGATAAATTACAGCATACGAGCCAGACCTACTCCCAGAGCAACTCCAAAGAAACCAATGCTTACACTTAGTAAAGTATATAGCCCTGCAGTGAGCATACTTCCCCCTTCAATTAACATTATAACTTCGTAGCTAAACGTTGAGAATGTGGTATAAGCTCCTAAAAAACCTATCCCAATACCCAATCTCCATAATGGGCTGATTGTCAGTTTTTCTATAAATAATATATTAAGAAATCCTAATAAAAAAGCCCCTGTTATGTTTATTATAAAAGTACCTAACGGAAATCCTTGATTCCATTTGCTGGATATTAAAAGACCGAGACCGTAACGGGACAGTGCCCCTAAAGCGCCTCCTAAAGCGATAACCATTATACTTTGCATTTTTTCCTCCTTTTTAAGAAAAATAAAAGGCTCCTACTGAGATAGTTTCAGTAGGAGCCATTAGCATTATGCAAAAGCGAGCCCCATCGCAAGCTGGGAAGGCTTAAAATTAGTAACTTACCCAACTCACAGTTAATAATAACGAAAAAAGGGTTTGAAATCAATAGTATTTGGAAATTTTGAGTCATTCCCCGATTTTAAACATGTTTTGCTCGTTTGGGTATGAAGTTTAGAGGGATCAAGTAACCTATGAAGAATATTTGAGTTATGAATGTTATTAAATAACAGCTAACAAGGAGTTATCGACATGCGAAACATAAAGAAGAAATCTAAAATAACTCTTAAACCAAGAACTCAAGCTCTCTTTAATACGGGGACTCGCCCCCATAAGTCCATTAAGGATTACACCCGGAAAAATAAACATAAGGAAGCATTTTCAGGAGACGGAGAGTAGTTTTCCTTGAACATAGTAAAACGAGGAGGTATTTAAATTGGGTGGACTTTTGGCGATATTACTATGGGCCCTTAGTTTTGTTGTTATGTACACGATCATTAAAGCAGCTGTAAAAAATGGTGTAACTGAAGCACACCAAGAATTAATCGAATCTGTTAGGGCAATAGAACGTAAACTTGAGACTAAATAATTGAGCCGACAAATTAAAGGGACTCATTGGAGATGACTTACAAAATAAAATGAGTCGATCGAATACGCTAGTTCATAATGGCAGTAATCAGAGTTTTAAGGAAAGAGGGATGACGTATGCCCGTGAAGGCTATCCCCCAAGAAAAGCTATGCAAGTCGGCCCTGAACAAAACAGGAATTCCAGGTTTTGATTATTGCATGAATCCCTATGTGGGCTGTGTTCATGGCTGCACATATTGTTATGCTTCTTTTATGTGCCGCTTTACAGGTCACCAGGAAGCGTGGGGAGAGTTCCTGGATGTGAAAGTTAATTTTCCTGCGGTATTGGCCAAACAATTAAGCGGGCGTCGGGCGCGACCTGAAGGCAAGGTTTTATTAGGCTCGGTAACAGATGCTTATCAGCCAATTGAAGCCCACTATGAAATTACTCGATCCAGCTTGAAGGTCTTAGCCGACTATCAAATGCTTGATGTGAACATCTTAACGAAATCGGCCTTAGTACATAGGGATATACCGATTTTACGTCAAATGCGTGCTTGTGAGGTTGGATTTACTATCACTTCTCTGGATTTAAAAACTGCTCAGTTGTTCGAACCAGGCGCTTCTCCACCGCTTGAGCGAGTCGACGCTGCGCGACAATTAATTAAGGCTGGGATTCCAGTGTGGGTTTTTATTGCCCCATTATTACCAGGATTATCGGATCATGAAGAGGCTTTGACCAAATTGTTGCATATTTTCCGTGAAGAAGGCATAACCGAAATTCTGGTAGACTTTCTTAACCCCTATCCTGCTGTTGTACATCGCTTGAAAAGTGCCTACCGTCAGTTTTTCCCTAAGAACATGCCAGAACTGGAAGAATATCTGCACAATCCAGAAGCTTATCGGGATAAAATCAAAGGCCAATTTCAGCAGATAAGTGGGTTTATGGGTTGCCATCCCAATTTTATATCGACCTAATCAAACCAAATTGCTTGCTTGCTGTATTTTAGACAGTTAATATTTGTTTGGGTCTACGAACTATGACTGGTAGATATATCAAAGTGAAAGCTGGGTTACGATACAATTCTAGTAGATGATGTCCATAGTACTTTCGATAGTGAAATACTTACAGCTCCAAAAACATACAGAATCATAATGGAATATTGGGTAGGGGGATGTTAAGCTAAAACGGGCAAACGAGGTTGATTTTGAACAAATGTGATTATGACAAAGTGGTTTCGCTCGAAATTAATCAAAATTATTTTGGGGGGATGCAGATATGTCAACACGTAAAGAAATTTTGCTTACCCAAATGCGTGCTTGCCAAAATCAGGATGGATGGTTTGTTTCGTTGAACGTTGCTCTTCGAGGGCTAACTGCAGAACAGGCTGCACAACGAGGGCGACAATCTGCAAATTCGATCTTAGGTATCGTTCATCACCTTGTATTCTGGAACGAACGCTATCTGCGACGCTTTAATCGTGAAACTGTACTTCCTCTTGACATATCTAACGCCGAGACTTTTGAATATAAAGATGCTGACGAAATTATTGAGAGATGGGATGATCTGAGACAAAGATTAGATAATTTACTTACCCAATGGGAAGAAGCTATTATCAAATGTGATGATGCGAAATTGGACACCCGATCTAGCTCAGATAATGACGAATTGTGGTGGAGCTCATTGGCGCACTTGGCAATTCACAATGCAAATCACATTGGGCAGATTGTTCATATTCGTAAAGAACAAGGTTTGTGGGAAACATGGGGAAACATTGGATGACAAGTTTTCTAGATATAAAAGTTATGTTAATATTATTCTAATTAAAATCAATAAAATAAAATTAAGATAATTTTACAATGGCAGACTCTAACGTTAAATAAATTTAGGAGAGGTGTCCAATGCCTACTAAAAGAGATGTAGAACGCACATTGGAAAACCGAGACTGGGAGCAGCTTACAATCTGGGCCAAAGAGGACAGAAATGTTATACGACAACTCGTGTCGCGGATTTACGTCAAAGATGGAATGATTTTTTGGAGAGCTGTTGAAGCCTTGGGCGTTGTAACCCATGCTCTGGAGCAGGAAGAAAAAAACATAGCGGTTGAGCTTGTTCGGCGGTATTTTTGGATGCTCAATGAGGAGTCCGGGGGGACGGCTTGGAATTCCTCGGAAGCCATAGGGAGTATTATTGCCCATTGCCCGGAAACCTGCGGGCATTTTAATTGGATGTTGTCGGATTTGTTGCAAGATGACAGCCTAAGAGAGGGAGCATTGTGGGGGTTCTGTCAAATTGCTCTGAACGCTCCTCACTTAGTAGAGCCGCTCGAAGAACGCATAAAACCGTATCTATCATCGGAAGCGCCGTTGAACCGGGGCTTGACGGCCTTGATTTACACTCTGATGAAATCTTCCCAAGAAGTTTTCCCTCTTTATCGTGAAACAGGGCTTAAGTGGAAGATCTCTGAGACCGTAGATTCTTCTTTAAAAAACGATCAGAGCGTCATTGAAATTTATCAAGACGGAAAACTTAAGAAGTATCATATCTCAGATCTTTGGAATGCCCAAACCGTCTCATTTTGGACGGAAAAGGTCATGATTAAAGACTTAGAAGTAGAATTAACACTCGCCTCTTCGTCGGAGGGACTTTGTTGGCTGGGGCTGGGGCCAGCTGCGGCAGAGGAAGAAACACTCCGGACATGGGCTTTGCGTTGGTTTCCGAAGATGTTTGTCGTTCGGAAGCGAGAGCCTAACAGTCAAGCGATACAACAGTTACAGGAATACTTAAAAGGGGATCGTAAGTTGTTCACAATCCCAATTCATCCTATGGGGACACCTTTTCAGCGAAAAGTTTGGGAAGAACTCTGCCGTATTCCTTTTGGAGAAACAAGAAGCTATGGTGAATTAGCTGTGAACGTGGGAAACCCAAATGCTCAAAGAGCGGTCGGCATGGCCAATCATCGAAATCCTATCGGGATTGTGGTGCCATGTCATCGGGTGATCGGTAAAAATGGAAGTCTGACAGGGTAT
Organism: Desulfosporosinus paludis; assembly: GCF_045689965.1. NCBI lineage: Bacteria > Bacillati > Bacillota > Clostridia > Eubacteriales > Desulfitobacteriaceae > Desulfosporosinus > Desulfosporosinus paludis. The sequence continues at coordinate 2,075,402 of NZ_CP144211.1, read as the reverse complement.
GCAGGCGGTATAGATATTAAGCAAAGGCTTCTAGAGCTGGAGGGCGTTTTTACGTTGATTGAGAAAAATGGCTGAGATAATTTTCTTGAAGGATCTCCTGGTAGGAAACTAATCTCAAACTTAAGCGAATAAAAGGTGGAATGATTTATGGAGACGAAATCGCTGTTTACCGGGGTAGAACACATCGGGATAAAAGCGTTAAATATGGAGAAAGCTCTTAGCTTTTACCGAGAAGTCCTAGGCTTTAAGCTTATGCATCGGATTAAGCCGGGAGACGTCGAGTTGGCCTTTTTAGAATTAGGCGGTACTGTCGTGGAGTTGGTAGAAGTTATCGATGGGCGTCGGTTTGAGAATGGAATTATCAATCATTTAGCTCTCCGTGTAACGGATATTTTTAAAGCCATAGAATACTTGCAAACCCATCAAGTGGAGATGTCCTCCTTAGAACCAATGTCCTTAGGAGAGGGTCGGCATAATTTTTTCTTCTCTGGCCCAAGCGGGGAAAAAATCGAGCTTTATCAAGGATAGGAAGAAGATAAGAATTGGGGGGAAACTGACTTTCCCCAAACCATCCATTATGGTAATATTAACCTGAAGTTGATGAAGGTCTATGAGATGGGCTGCAAGGGCTCTCCCGATTTGATTGTTGAAATTATATCGCCCTGCTCAATTAAAATGGACAGATTTATCAAGTTTAACAAGTATGAACAGGCAGGGGTTCGAGAATATTGGATTGTTGAACCCGAAGGAAAGTTGGTCAGCGTTTTTGTACTTCAGGATGACCAGAGATATGGCCGCCCAGAGCTATACACAGAGGATGATAAAATAAAAGTATCGATATTCCTTGATTGCCTGGTTGATTTAAAACCAGTTTTTGAAGGAATTTGATTCATAGTGAGTGAAGTGGCCTTGGTTATCCAGAGAGGTTTTAAGCGTCTGCTAATTGAATGCAAATATGGCTTCGCTAATTATGCATCGGATGCATAATTAGCGAAGCTTTTTACTTGGACTGTCAGAAGGTACCACTTTGTTGATAATTTCTGCAGCGTAAGTACACAACGAATGGTTTATGCTCTCGCATGCTAACAAGTGCTAAGACAGCATCTTTGGGCATACGCCGAGTTTTCTTTAAATCGAAAATTGACGTTTTATGATAATCTTTGTTATGCTATGTTCTAGTCGAAATCATCTTAAATTAGTCTTTTACCTAGATCTACTAAAAATCAGAATGGAATTGTAAGTAATGCAAAAGAAACGTTATTATACGTTTAATGAACACTTGCGAGAAAGATTCGGAGAGAAAGTCTTCAAGGTTTCCCTGGATGCTGGCTTTACCTGCCCTAATCGAGATGGGACGTTGGGGTGGGGAGGGTGTGTCTATTGCAGTGAACGGGGGTCAGGAGACTTTGCCGGGGAACATGGGTCGCCCATTCATGATCAGTTTGCCGTTGTGACGGAACGAATGAAAAGAAAATGGCCGACAGCTAAGTACCTGGCATATTTTCAAGCGTATACAAATACCTACGCCCCTGTGGAACGACTGCGCGAAGTATATGAAAAGGCTTTAGCGGAGGAGAACGTGGTTGGCATTTCCATTTCAACAAGACCAGATTGTTTAGCGGAAGATGCCTTAGATTATCTGGACGAGTTGAATCAAAAAACCTATTTATGGGTTGAATTAGGGCTGCAAAGTATCCATGATCGCACCATGGAATGGATTGGCAGGGGACACAATTATGCGCAGTTTCTCCAAGGTCTTGACCAATTGCGTTCAAGAGGGATTCGCGTTTGTGCCCATATTATCCTTGGCCTTCCGGGCGAATCAAAAGAAGAAATGATGGAAACCGCTCAAGCAGTGGCAAAGATGCCTCTGCAAGGAATTAAGATTCATTTGCTCCATTTACTGAGAGGGACGCCTTTAGCAGCGATTTATGAATCTCAACCCTTTGAACTGATGATGAAAGAAGACTATGTCTCCCTTGTAGTCGATATTTTGGAGATTTTACCTGCCGAAATGATTATCCATCGCTTAACCGGAGACGGTCCTCCCGATGACCTGATAGGTCCCCTTTGGAGTCGTAAGAAATGGGAGGTGCTCAATGCTATTGATGCCGAGTTAATGCGAAGGGATACATGGCAAGGGAAACAGTATAAAGAAAACTTAGCTGGCGCCCGAAGACACTGTCTTCGCACTTGTTAGCCTTGGCGAAGGCGGCTGCCTTAGTTGCACTTATGCTTCAGAAAGTATACAACAAAGTTATACTTTCTAATTAGTATAAAAAAAGGTAATCCCGAAGGATTACCTAGTGAAAGGGAGGAGAAAACTTAAAATTACTTAAGGCCTAAGATTTGATCTCGAAAACTTGACGGGGAGCATTAAATTTTGATAGGTTTCTTTCAATGGCTTAGCCTCTCTTAAAATCGGTTTATAGCTGGGAGCTAAGTCCAAGTAACGCTGCACATCTGAATTTGTTTCAATAATCCGTCGGAAAATTTGTTCATTGTTGAGACGTTCAGTCATGGCCTGATGCTCCTCTCGCAAACTATTTTATTAATTGACTCAAGAGTTATAGGGTTTTAACGATCCCGCTAAGGGGTTTCATAAGGGACGAGTTTTCCTTCCCAAGTTTTCAAAACAGCTTGGTTTTCATTGAGAGATATTAGATATTGAGGTAAGATAGGTGTCTTGCCCCCGCCTTTAGGAGCATTTATGATATAGGTTGGTACTGCAAGGCCTGAAGTATACCCACGTAAATGTTGCATTACGGCAAGCCCATCTTGAATTCTGGGCACAAAGTGACGCGTTCCCTTAACGTTTTTAGCATGGAAGATATAATAGGGACGAACCCTGATTTTTAGAAGCTCTTGATTTAGCTTCTTCATAACCTCGGGTTGGTGATTGATGCCTTTGAGTAAAACTGCCTGATTCCCTAAAACTACCCCTGCCGCTACAAGTTTATCAGCCGCTTTTTGTGCTGCTTTAGTGACCTCTTTGGGGTGGTTAAATTGAGTATTAATATAGATCGGTGGATATTTTGCTAAGATGGAACATAGATTTTCAGTGATGCGCATGGGCAGGGTAACAGGCACTCGAGTCCCAATTCGTTTGATTTCTACGTGAGGAATGGAATGGAGTTCGCCTAGGAGCCAGTCGAGGGTTTGATCACTCAAGAGCAAGGCATCTCCTCCGGTTACTAAGACATCCCTGATTTCTGAGTTAGCTCGAATATACTCAAGAGCAGTCTTAAGTTCTGCCAATTTAGCATGGGAGTCAGTTTCCCCAATATTTCTACGACGTTGACAATGGCGGCAGTACATGGCACACATGTTGGTGACATTGATAATTAGACGGTCTGGGTAACGTCGGGTAATACAAGGTGCAGGATTGGTAAGAGCTTCTCCCATGGGGTCTTCTTCCCCGAAATCATCGTTGAGCTCAGCAAGGGTGGGTAGTCCTTGGAGGCGAATAGGATCGAGGGGGTCTGCAATATCCATCAAGCTAAGATAATAAGGAGATATAGCCCAACGAAACGTTTTTCCTATATGTTCAATTTCTGAGCATTGTTGAGGAGATAATTGAGGGAATAGAGCTTTTAAACCATCCGAATTCGTAATTCGATGTTTCATTTGCCAATGCCAATCTTTCCAATCTTGAGGGGTAGCTTTAAAGTAATTTAAAATAGCTTCTTGACGCTGGCAGATAATGTCAGCGTTCGAAAACCCCGTAGAGATCGTTCGGCACTTCTCAAGATAAGGGGCAATCTTCTGTTTAAGCTCAGCTGCTCGCCGTAGTGAAAATTGGCGACTGGTATCCGGTGGATGAGTCAGTTGAACTGCCATTAAGATTCCTCCTTGTAGTTTATTTAAAATTAAACAAATTGTGTACGCTGCAACTAACAACCTAATAATATCACTTAAAGTTGTTAGTTGTCAAGAGCATGATGCCGCACGAAGTTGGCTATGTTATAATAGATTAAATGGGGTAAGGGGTTGAAAAGATTTGGAACAAGCTCGTTATCAGGAGATAGCCATTGATATAGCTCATGCGATCATGATGGGAGAATATCATGAAGGAGAAAAAATTCATGGTCGTTCTACGTTGGCAGGTCGATATAATGTATCTCCAGAAACAATACGCAGGGCAATCGCTATTTTACAAAATGTAGGTGTCGTTATCGTAAGTCAAGGGGTAGGAATCACGGTAACTTCAAAGGCGATGGCAGAGAAGTTTGTTAAATCCTTTGATCAAAAAGGTGAAATTCAAGTCTTTCTCGAGGATCTAAAGAAACTGATGGATCAAAGACGGGAAAATGACTTAAAAATAGAGAGTCATCTTAATAAGCTGCAAGGATATGCAGACCGCATCATGTCTCGTTGGTTAGATGTCGGAGAGATTGAGATTGGAAAGAATTCACCGGCGATTGGGAAAACCTTGCGCGATTTAAGGATTCGTGAACGCACAGGTACTACGATTATTGCGGTGGTGCGAGATGGCGTAGAACAGTTCTCGCCTGAGGCAAGTTTTATTTTACGCGGCGAGGACGTATTATTGGTGGCGGGTTCGGCAGAGGGACAATTGCGGCTACAACAACTGATTTTATGAAATGGAGAAGAACATGTATCCAGGTATTGATATGATAGAAATTGAACGAGTGGCGAGAGCTTTAGAACGGCAACCCAGACTATTGGAACGGCTTTTTACAATGCGTGAGCGAGAATACCTGAAGGGCAAAGCTATTCAGAGTTATGCGGCACGTTTCGCTGGAAAAGAAGCTATCCTAAAAACATTGGGAACAGGGTTGCGGGGACTATCCTGGCATGACATAGAAATCATGGCTGCTCCAAGTGGGGAACCTCTTGTTTTCCTCAGTTCCAGAGCAATGGTTCAAGTTCAGGTCAGAGGGGGTTCCTTAGTTCGTGTTAGTTTAACTCATAATCGTACACAGGCCATGGCGTTCGCAATTTTAAGTTAGGGTCGAATGGTAAGTGGGGTGGAAAAAGTGCGTGTAGTTAACGCAGAACAAATGCGTCAGATCGAAGAACGGGCTATTCATCAATATGGTATCCCAAGTTTGCTTCTTATGGAAAATGCGGCTTGGGCTGTTGTTGAGGAAATTCGTCGTGGTCTCGTCCAGAAAGAGGGGAGTCTTAGTGGCCTTAAAGCTGTGATCTTAGTTGGAAAGGGCAATAATGGGGGAGATGGGCTAGCGGTCGCTCGGCATTTGGCCTTTCAAGGTATGGATGTCTCAGTCTTATTGTTTGCCGGAGCCGAGGAACTCAAAGGGGATGCAGCCCTGAACTTGCGTCTCTATCAAGGAACGGCAGGGAAATGTTTTATTATTGAAGGAGAAAAACAACGGCTCTTGGCAAGATTTGCTCTAGCCCAAGCCGATGTCATTGTCGATGCTCTTTATGGAATTGGAATGCGTGGGGCTTTGCCAAGTTTGATCGAAGAATATGTCAATGAAGTAAACAATGCCTCCGCATGGGTGGTATCAGTCGACATTCCCAGCGGAGTAGAGGCTAATACTGGTAATGTATATCGTACTGCGATTCGAGCTCAAACGACGGTCACATTTGGACTTCCCAAATGGGGCCTTTTTCTGGGTGAAGGGCCGGATTATTGTGGGAGAGTTGCAGTGGACCCGATTTCTATCCCCGAAGAGTTTCTCGGGGACGAAAGTATTTCTACATATGTTTTAACCGACGATACGATTAGTGCCATGCTTCCAGTACGCGGTCTCAAAGGACATAAGGGAACTCATGGCAAAGGGGTTCTCGTTGCCGGTTCTAAGGGGATGAGCGGTGCGGCCTGTTTAGCCGGCCGAGGTGCTTTGCGCAGTGGTGTCGGCTTATTACAAATTATCACGCCTCAAGGAATTGCCCAAGACGTGGATGCAAGTCTAACGGAGGCGACTGTTTGGTCTGCGCCGGGGCAAGATTATCTGAATGAAGAGGCTTGGCCTGTGATCTTAAGGCAAGGCGAGAAAGCTCAAGCCATGGCGATTGGTCCAGGCCTTGCTCAAAATCCTCAATTTGTGGGTGTACTCGAGCAAGTTCTAAGAATATTCAGTTTTCCAATTATATTAGATGCAGATGCACTTAATCTGATAAGCCAAGAATTAGGTTTACTTGAGGCAAGAAATGGACGAGGACCGTTAATCCTCACCCCACACCCTGGTGAAATGGCCAGGCTGTGTCAATGTAGTGTTAAGGATGTTGAACGCAATCGATTGGATTTAGCGTTGACAAAAGCTGTTGAATGGGAGGCCGTCGTCGTACTCAAGGGTTCGGTGACAATTGTTGCCTCGCCAGATGGCCGGGCCTTTTTTAACCCAACCGGCAACCCAGGGCTAGGCACAGGAGGAACAGGGGATGTCCTCACAGGAAGTATCCTGGCATGGTTGGCTCAAGGAGTGCAGCCGTTAGAAGCAGCTTGTTTGGGAGTTTATTTACACGGAAAATCTGCAGATGACCTTGCTAATGACTATGGATGGTCAGGGTTCATGGCTTCGGAAGTAGCGGACCGCCTGCCAATTGTGCGGCGTTCCTTGGAACTAAAGCTGGGCTGAGAGGAAAAGAGGAGGGAGAATTATGGAGCGACAGGTTTGGGCCGAAGTGAATCTACAGGCCTTAAAAGAAAATTATTACAAGCTTCAGGCTTATACTCAAAGTGAAATGATGCCCATTGTCAAGGCGGATGCTTATGGACATGGGGCGATCCCAGTTGTGAAGACTCTTTTGGAGTGCGGGGTGAAACGCTTTGGTGTTGCCTTGCTGCAAGAGGCCTTAGAACTAAAAGATGAGTTTCCTCAACTGAACGTCATGATCATTGGGCCTAATGAAATCGATCAGTGGGATACCTTAGTGAAGGAAGATATAGTTCCTTCAATTTTTCAGGTTTCTCAGGCACGAGCTCTCTCAGAAGCGGCTGTAAAATTTGGCCGAACGGCGAGATTACACATAAAAATTGACACTGGAATGGGTAGAATCGGATTTCGTGACACGGATATTTCCGAGATTATGAAAGTATCAGCCCTGCCCAATTTATTCATAGAAGGGATTTTTACGCACTTTGCAACGTCTGATCAAAAAGATTTGACCTTTGCTCGACAGCAGCTAAAACGCTTTCAAATACTTTGTGATAAACTTAAAAAAGGTGGACTCAAAATTCCCATCCGGCATGCTGCGAACAGCGCTGCGATCCTTCAATTTCCAGAGTCTCATTTTGAACTCGTTCGTCCGGGGATAAGTCTCTATGGACTGACACCATCACCACAGATGGGAGGGAATGTCGGCTTAGAACCAGTTATGTCATGGAAAGCTAAGGTCTCTCATGTAAAAAAAATAAAAACAGGTGAGACTGTTAGCTATGGCCGCACGTTTCAAGCGGCTTATCCCACTAATGTTGCCACTATTCCTTTAGGGTATGCCGATGGATTAAGGCGGGCACTTTCTAACTATGGTGAAATGTTGATTCACGGACGGCGTTCTACGATTATCGGACGGGTTTGTATGGATCAAACGATGCTTGAGGTGACAAAGATTCCTGGTGTCCATGTTGGAGATGTAGTTACGATACTGGGGAAAGACGGGTATGAGCAAATTACGGCCACTGAAATGGCAGAATGGTTGGGGACTATTAATTATGAAGTCGTTTGTGGGATTTCTAAGCGTGTCCCCCGGATTTATCTCGCTCTCCCAGAGATTAAGTAGATATGGTTTTTAGGTTCGCAATTAATTTATAATCCTGAAAATGATAATTGTAGTAAACTAAATTATTAATAAATTTAAGTGGGCTGTGACAAACGGGGAATGAAGTTTGTTGCAGCCCTTGTTTAATTGGGAAAGTATAGTAAACCATTGGTTCATAAAATCCTCAAATCGTGGGATATTACATATTTAGGTTGAAATTTTTGACTCTGTGGATAGGGGTAAAGCAGCATGGAGCAAAAGGAAAAAGTATCTGGAACTCAGTTCGAAATGTTAATGTTCGTTTTTGTGACTTCCACGATTATTATTTATGTCCCTGGTTTCACAGCAATAGAAGCAAAAGAATCTGCTTGGTTAGCGGCGTCGATACTCCCGTTTATCTTTGGGGCATTAACACTTTGGGTTGTATATAAGCTTGGAAGCTATTTTCCGCAACTTACGATTTTTCAATATTGTGAAGGTATCTTAGGCGGTTTTTTTGGCAAGTGCCTCGAAATACTTTACCTTATATTCTTGGTAGTTATGGATGCTTTAGTCCTCAGGGAATTCTCGGACTTTATAGTTATCACTACACTCCCTTTAACTCCGAAAACTTGTCTGCTGACTTGTATCTCGCTATTGGCAACTTATGGCGCTTATAAAGGATTGGAGGTTATTGCTCGGGCAGTCCAATTTATAATCAGCATCTATTTGCTGGGTTTTATAGCCGTTTTGCTGCTTGCCTTAACAAATTTTGAGATGGGCCGCTTACTGCCTGTTATGGAAGATGGAGTATGGCCAATTGTCCGAGGGTCGCTGGCACCGGCGTCTTGGTACGGGGAAATTTGTTTAATCACGATTCTATTTCCTTTTGTTAATAAGCCTAAAGAGCTAAAAAGAAAAGGTTTAATAACCTTAACAGCAATTGCTTTATTTTTAACACTGGACGTAGTCGTTACGATAGGAGTACTCGGATCGAATTTGACAAGTATGGTGACACTGCCTTTCTGGGCTGTCACAAGGAGCATCGAAATTGGTGAGGTCGTACAAAGGTTAGAAAGTTTCTTTATGGTAATTTGGATTACCGGAATTATTATTAAGGCAACCTTACTTAGTTATTTAATAGGCTTAGGTATAACTCAAGTTTTTGGATTAAAAAACCTTAAACTGGTTTTAGGTGTCGTCGCGGTTTCCGAACAGTTTATCTGTCTTAATATTGGGAATGCAACGCAGGTCAGCGTTATCTTACAAAGTTATTGGCCCCCTTTTGCCATTGTTTTTGAGCTGATCATCCCGACAGTTCTGCTTAGTATTAGATGGCTAAGAAAAAAACCATTGGGGGGGTAAAACCATAAGCCTGAAGAGTTTGTTAAATTACTGATAAGAAGACATATTAAGGAGAAATACAGATCCTTAGTAGGGGGGAGTGCTAATGAAGTTAAAGTCGTTGCTTAAACAGGCTTTGGGTTTTTCCGGAGAAAAGGGGTTAACTAAGCCAGAACAAATCTCCTTGGAAAAAAAACCATTAACCACTTCTCTGGAACAGAATTTAGCAGAGCTGCATAAGACCTTCGATTTATGCGCCGACATAGTCTTCAGGGAGGTCACGATTAATTGTGAGCCCCCTATAAGTGCTGTTGCTGTTTTTGTTGATACAATGATTGACGAAAAAATCGGGAGTGAAACAATTCTTAAGGCTATTCTGCAAGAGATAAACTCGCTGCCATCTAACGTTCAAATAACAAAATCGAATGCGACTAAGCTTCTTAACAATCGATTGTTGACGGCAATGAGTACAAAATTTGCCGAAGACTTTCAAGGATTAGTCGATTTTATTCTCAAAGGGGGAGTGGCCGTCCTAATCGACGGCTCGTCCAATGCCCTAGTTTGTTCTGTTGGCAGCCCTCAGGGAAGGGCAGTTGAAGAGCCGATAACTGAACCTGCAGTCAGAGGTCCAAGAGACGGCTTTGTCGAGGATTATCATACTAATTTATCCTTAATACGTCGAAGGATAAAATCAAGTAAGCTTAAAGTTGAGTTGCTCGAAGTTGGAGCAATCAGTAAAACTACCTTAGCCCTTTGTTACCTCAAGGGTATTGCCCAAGAGAGCCTAATCGAAGAAGTTAAAACCAGAATCAACAGGATAAAAATAGACGTAGTCCACGGGAGCGGGGTTATAGAAGAAATGATAACGGATCAGCCGTTTAGTTTATTTCCGCTTGTTCAGTATACGGAACGACCTGACAAGGTGGTTGGTTCCTTGGCCGAGGGTAAGGTTGCAGTTCTTGTTGATAACACTCCAATGACCCTCGTCGTTCCCACAACCTTCATTACTCTACTGCAGGCCAGTGAGGATTATGACAACGAGTTCCTCTTTGCTTCCTTTGTTCGGATCTTACGTTTTATTGCCTTAAATATTGCGCTCCTACTACCTGCAATAACCGTGGCTATAATGAGCTTTCATCAGGAAATTATCCCGGACAAACTATTAGGCATTATTATAACAAACCGGAAGGAATTGCCCTTTCCTATTTATATAGAAGTTTTTATTATGGAGATGTTTTTTGAGATTTTAAGGGAGGCTGGGGTGAGGTTGCCCAGAACTATTGGACAATCCGTCAGTATTGTTGGCGGCTTAGTTATAGGTCAAGCTACAGTAAATGCTGGTCTGGTAGGGTTCACACCAGTAATCGTTGTAGCCTTAACCGCTGTGGCATCGTTTGCCATACCCAATTATGCAGCCGGAACGTCAATACGCCTATTGAGGTTTGGGTTGATTATCTTGGCGGCTTTTATGGGTGGGGTCGGAATTATGATGGGGTTAATGTTTCTTTTGTTTTATCTTTGTGGACTTCGCTCTTTTGGGGTGCCTTATTTGTCTCCGATTGGGCCATTAAGTTTTTGGGATTTAAAAGATACATTTATTCGTTTTCCATGGTGGGCAATGCTTACTCGCCCCCACTTAACAGGAGAAAAAGATCCGGTTCGGATGGATACAAATCAAGGTCCAACCAAGCCGAGTAAAGGAAGGGATGATATCTGAGGGTGGAGGAGGTTATAAAAAAAGCACTTGGAGGGATTTAAAAGGTTGAAACTCTTCGTTAAGATTGGTTTGCTGGCTATAGTTCTTCAGGTACTTTGTATTGGGTGCTGGGATCAAAGGGACAGCAACAATATGGCAATTATCACGGTTCTAGGGTTCGACAGAATCACTGATGAGGATGGGACGGATAAATGGCAAATATCTGCATTTTTGATGCCGTCGGGTGCAGGGGATGGAACGGTGAGCGGAAGCGGAGGAGGCGGAGGAGAGAAACCTGCGAAAGAGGAAATCGTGTGGAGGGGTAAGGGGTTAACGATTTCTGAAGCAATCCAGGATTTCACGAAAAGGTCTCCCCGGGATTCTTTTTTTGCAGATGCCAACTCGGTTATTATTGGAGAAAGAGCCGCAAAAGAAGATTTATTGACTATCATCGATTATCTGAATCGACTTAGGGAGCAACGTCCGGGCTCTTTTATCATGGTCACTAAAGGAAATGCAAGTCGTCTGTTTGAAGCAGAGCCAGAGGCAGAGATTTCCGTATCGAGAGATTTAAAGGAATTAGCTCAAGGTACAGCCCGCAGCACCGGTATCGCTGAAGGGGTTAAGCTTATGAATTTTACCACTAATCTATTAAGTACGGACAGAGACCCGGTAGCCCCGGAAGTTAGGTTGATTACCCCCCAAGAAAAAAGAGGTGAAGAACCGGCAGGACCTCCTAAAGCTTTATTAGTTGAAGGGTTAGGGGTATTTAAAGATGCCAAGTTGGTTGGTTGGCTAAACAAAGAGGAAACGATGGGTTATAATCTGATCACGGAAAAAATCACCGCAGGGAATGTCATTATTCGGGTAAAGAGAAATGACAAGTGGTTCGGATTTTTAGTACAAAAATCAAAGCCCAAAATTAAAACAACGTTGATTGATAACAAACTAAATGTTAATGTAACGCTTGAAGTTAAAGGCAGTGTTGCCGAAGATAATGGAATCGATCTGTCCCCCGGCGAAATCGACCAGGTAGAGCAGGCTATTTCAGAGCAAATTGAACAAATAGTTATGAACACCATAGAAACCGTTCGGGGATATGAATCGGATTGTTTGGGTTTTTCGGAAGACTTACATCGCTATAGCCCTAAAGATTGGAAAGAGATAAAATCACATTGGAGGGAAACTTTTGTAGATGCCAATGTAGATGTTCAAGTTAAAGCTAGCATTGAAAATACAGGCAGACTTGGGCAAAGGTTAGAGCTGAAGAAGTAGCAGCCCAACTTGTCGAAGTGGGCTTTGTAAAAAAATACATAATACATTTAGACTTTCTGGTATTATAGACTCGTGAATATGTTAGAATTTAAATTACACTCAGTAAGGAGACTTTTCTTTCCTTGATGAGTTATTTTAAAGATGTTCCAGGATGAGAGCATTAATGAATGAAGAGATAACACTTTGCCGATGACAGTCTATCAATAAATAATATTATGTAAAGGGAAGATGAGGTAGGATGGCGAAAAAGGTTAAAGAATACATTATTTTTTTATAAAATTAGTTATTCGTTGCAAAAATTTATGTTACAATTCCATCATACAAAACTGAAGTCCAATAAAGGGTGGGTATTATGCAGAATTATGGTTTACCAAAAAAACAGGGTCTTTACGATCCAGCATTAGAACATGATGCATGCGGTATGGGGTTTGTTGTTAATATTAAAGGGGAAAAGTCCCATGCCATAATAGATGAAGCCTTAACAGTATTGGAAAACTTGAGCCACAGAGGGGCAAGCGGAGCCGATGAAAATACAGGCGACGGTGCCGGAATAATGATCCAGATTCCCCATGAGTTTTTCAAAAGGGAATGTGAAGTACTGGGCTTTGATTTGCCTGAAAAAGGCAGCTATGGCGTAGGGATGGTATTTGCCCATAAGTATGAGGATTTCAGAAAAACTCAGATGGAAACCTTCGAGAAAATTGTTCAGGAGGAAGGGCAGAGAATCTTAGGTTGGAGAGAAGTTCCTATCGATATGACGACCATCGGCGAGGGCGCCAAGGCCGTAATGCCCAGGTTTGTCCAGGTTTTTATTGAAAAAGATGCCGGCGTATCGAACGGAATGGATTTCGAACGTAAGCTTTATATTATCAGAAAACGAGCAGAAAAAATTATTGCTCCGATGTGTGAGGACAAGGGCGGCACATTCTATATCTCCAGCCTTTCTGCAAAGACTATCGTCTATAAAGGAATGCTCACGGCAGAACAGCTTAGAAATTTCTACCTTGACCTAGCAGACCTTGATTTTGCCTCAGCACTTGCGATGGTCCATTCAAGGTTTAGCACCAACACCTTCCCGAGCTGGGAGAGAGCACATCCCAACCGATATCTCGTTCACAACGGCGAAATTAATACAATCAGAGGAAACGTCAATTGGATGAAGGCGAGACAGAAATGTATCGACTCACCCCTCTTTGATGACCTTTCTAAAGTATTTCCTATTGTCGATGAATCTGGCAGTGACTCGGCAATGTTTGATAACAGTCTGGAATTTCTTCACCTCACGGGGAGATCACTCCCTCACGCTGTGATGATGATGATTCCTGAGCCTTGGGAAAAAAATGAGTTAATGTCTAGGGAAAAAAAGGATTTTTATCGGTTTAATGACTTTTTAATGGAACCTTGGGATGGACCAGCGGCTATGGCCTTCACAGATGGTGTGGTTATCGGTGGAGTACTGGATAGAAATGGACTTCGGCCCTCTCGTTATTATGTAACAAAAGATGACAAGGTTGTTTTGGCTTCGGAAGTTGGAGTCATTGATATTAAGCCTGAAAATGTAAAATATAAAGGCCGGCTGGAACCGGGCAAAATGCTTCTGATCGATACCGAAGCGAAGAGAATTATCTCTGATGAAGAAATCAAGCAAAGTGTATCGAAATTACACCAGTATGCTGAATGGAATAAACGACATATCGTGAATCTCAGCGACCTGCCGGCCGAGCAAATAAAAGAAGAAAACGTAACAAAAGACTTGATCAAGCAGCAGAAAGCCTTCGGCTATACCTTTGAAGATATCACCAAAACTATTCAGCCTATGGCGATACAAGGTGTAGATCCGGTTGGAGCCATGGGTATGGATTCACCCTTAGCAGTGTTATCCGAGAAACCCCAGATGCTCTATCTTTATTTCAAACAACTGTTTGCTCAAGTAACCAATCCCCCGATCGACGGTATAAGAGAAGAAATTATTACGTCCAGCACCATCCTTCTTGGGGATACCGGAAACTTGCTGGATCCAGATCAGAGAAACTCTGCCAGTCTTTCCTTGGAGCATCCGATCTTAACCAATGAACAGTTAAATAGGATTAAACATCTCAATAATAACAAATTAAAAGCAGTTACCCTATCCATACTCTATAAAGTTTCCGAAGGACAAAAAGCTATGGAAAGGGCTCTGGACAAAGTTTTCCGAAATGCGGACCAAGCGATCAGCGAAGGTGCTAATATCATTATCCTCTCGGACCGAGGAGTCAATGAAGAGCTGGCGCCTATCCCCGCTCTCTTAGCTTCCTCTGGACTTCATCATCATATGATTAGGAAAGAGATCAGAACCAATATCGGTATCGTCCTGGAATCTGGAGAACCCAGGGAAGTTCATCATTTCTGTACTCTCATCGGTTATGGTGTTACAGCGATCAATCCTTATCTTGCCTACGAAACTCTGATGGATCTCTCGGAAAAAGGACTTTTGGACGGTCTGACTTATGAAGAGGCCAAAAAGAACTTTATTAAAGCTTCTGTGAAAGGTATTCTAAAAGTACTCACTAAGATGGGTATTTCGACCATGCGAAGCTACCACGGATCTCAAATCTTCGAGGCAGTAGGTCTGAGAAAAGATCTTATCGAGAAGTATTTTACGATGACACCTTCCAGAGTGGAAGGGATAGGGCTCGAAGAAATAGCGATCGAAAATCAAATGCGTCATGAAAGTGCTTATCTTGAAAATTCGCCGTATACGGACACCCTAGAAGTTGGCGGGTACTTCCAGTGCAAGGATGAGGGGGAAATCCACCTCTATAATCCCGAAACCATCTATATGCTTCAGAAAGCCTGCCGAGAAGGAAATTACTCTCTATATAAAGAGTTTTCTAAAAAGATTAATGAAGAAGTAGTCTATACGTTAAGGAACCTTCTTGATTTTAAAGTAAATACAGGGGATACAATCCCTGTTGAAGAAGTGGAATCCATTGATTCCATTGTCCGAAGATTTAAGACCGGGGCAATGTCTTACGGTTCCATCAGCAAAGAAGCTCATGAATGCTTAGCGATTGCCATGAATAGGCTGGGCGGTAAGAGCAATACTGGTGAAGGCGGAGAGGACACGGAACGGTTTACGATCATGGATAACGGTGACACCAAGAACAGCGCTATTAAGCAGGTTGCCTCAGGACGTTTTGGTGTGACCAGCAACTATCTTGTAAATGCCAAAGAAATTCAAATAAAAATGGCTCAGGGAGCAAAGCCCGGTGAAGGCGGTCAACTCCCAGGACGTAAAGTTTATCCGGAAATAGCCAAAGTTAGGCACTCAACGCCAGGTGTCGACCTTATATCGCCGCCGCCGCATCATGATATCTATTCGATTGAAGATTTGGCAGAGCTTATTCACGACCTGAAGAATGCTAACAAGGAAGCTAGGATCAGCGTCAAGCTTGTTTCTGAAGTGGGTGTCGGAACCATTGCTGCCGGGGTAGCAAAAGGAAAAGCGGACGTTATTCTGATTAGCGGTTACGATGGCGGAACCGGGGCATCTCCGAGAACAAGTATTAAAAATGCAGGCCTTCCTTGGGAGCTTGGGCTTGCCGAGACTCATCAGACCTTGGTTCTCAACAAGCTAAGAGATAGAGTGATTGTTGAAACCGACGGAAAGCTGCTTTCGGGCAGAGATGTAGTTATTGCAGCTATGCTTGGTGCTGAGGAATACGGATTTGCCACAACCCCTCTTATTGCTATTGGATGTGTCATGATGAGGGTTTGTAACCTGAACACCTGTCCGGTAGGAATAGCAACTCAAGATAAAAATTTAAGGAAAAACTTTACGGGGAAACCCGAATTTGTTGAGAACTTCATGCGTTTTGTGGCTCAAGAAATGCGTGAAATTATGGCGAAACTGGGATTCAGGACTGTAGATGAAATGGTTGGACGGACAGACAGACTGAAGACTAAAGAAACCATAAAAAATTGGAAAGCTTCTAATCTTGATCTATCCCAAATTCTCTATCAGCCCTATGCAGGTGCCGATGTCGGTCGATTTAACGCCCAGTCCCAGAACCATATGCTGGAGAAATCCCTCGATATTAAAAAACTCCTCAGAATGTGCAAACCAGCCTTGGAGAACCAGAAGTCTATCCGGGCCAAACTAAAGATTAATAATGTTGATCGGGTTGTGGGAACCATCGTCGGTAGCGAAATCTCCAGGAGATACGGTGAAAACGGGCTTCCTGAGGACACAATCAAGCTTACGTTTGTAGGCTCAGCCGGACAAAGCTTTGGAGCATTTATTCCCCGAGGGATGTCTCTTGAGCTGGAAGGAGATGCCAACGATTATTTAGGAAAGGGACTTTCCGGCGGTAAAATTGCCGTGTATCCCCCAGAACTTCTGATTACGAGCCTGAGAAAAATATCCTCATTGGAAACGTGGCCTTCTACGGTGCAACCTCTGGAGAAGCCTATATCAATGGGATTGCCGGAGAACGGTTCTGTGTGAGAAACAGCGGAGCTAAGGCGGTAGTTGAGGGTGTAGGTGACCATGGCTGTGAATATATGACGGGCGGTAAAGTAGTTGTCTTGGGCAAAACAGGAAGAAACTTTGCAGCAGGAATGTCAGGCGGAGTTGCGTATATCTTAGACTTCGACGATATATACTGCAATAAGTCGATGGTGTCGTTGGAAAAAATTGAATCTAATGAGGAAATGAATGAAATCAAGGGTATGATTGAAAAACATGTTGAGCATACCGGCAGTCCACAAGGCAAGAGGATTCTTGATGACTGGACAAGTTATTCGGTAAGATTCACCAAAGTAATACCTAAAGATTACAAACGTATGCTTGAAAACATTGATAGGGCTCATAAGGCGGGCTTAAGCGGTGAAGAGGCCTTGATGGTCGCGTTCGAAGAGCATTTTAAAAATTAAAGGACAAAGGATTAAGGTGGGACTTAACAATGGGAAAAGCAACTGGATTTTTAGAGTATGAAAGAATAAATCCGAAGAAACGATCTCCAGAAGACAGAATTAAGGACTGGGATGAACTAAAGCTCCCTCAGGACCCTGAGGTTATAAAAATTCAGGGTGCGAGGTGCATGAACTGCGGGGTTCCTTTCTGCCAGGGCGGGGTGCTGTTAAATGGAATGGCCTCAGGATGTCCTCTTCATAATCTTATTCCTGAGTGGAATGAGCTAGTTTATAAAGGACAATGGGAGGAAGCTTACAAAAGGCTGTCCAGAACCAGCCCTTTCCCAGAATTCACGTCAAGAGTCTGCCCTGCGCCATGTGAAGGCGCCTGTACAGAAGGTTATATTATGGAATCTGTAACAGTTAACAGTCTTGAATATGAAATTATTGAGAAGGCCTTTGCCGAAGGCTGGGTCCTGCCGAAAAAGGCCAAAAAGACAGGGAAGAAAATCGCGATTGTCGGTTCTGGCCCATCAGGGATGTCAGCAGCTTATTATTTGAATGCAGTTGGGCATGACGTGACAGTGTATGAAAGAAACGACAGACCTGGCGGATTGATGATGTACGGTATTCCTAACATGAAGCTTGAAAAACGAATTGTTGAAAGACGTATCAAGTTAATGGAGGCCTCTGGAATCCAATTTGTTCTGGATACCGAAATAGGCAAAGACATTCGTGCTCAGGATCTGGTTGATCAGTATGATGCAGTTGTCCTGTGTGCTGGTGCAGCCAAGGCAAGGGGACTTGATGTTGAAGGAAAGGAACTTAAGGGGGTTTACTTTGCGGTGGATTTCCTGAAGGCCAATACTAAAAGCCTTCTCGATTCCGATCTTAAAGATGGCAATTATATTAACGCAAAGGACAAGAATGTCATTATCATTGGCGGAGGGGATACAGGGACAGACTGTGTCGCTACATCCATACGTCATGGCTGTAAAAGCGTCCAGCAGTTCGAAATAATGCCTGAACCACCAGAAAAAAGAAGAGAAGAATCTAACCCCTGGCCGGAATGGCCGATAAAGCTTAAAGTCGACTATGGTCAGGAAGAGGCAATCAGTCTCTATGGAAAAGACCCCAGAAATTACCTCATATCTACTAAAAAAATTGTTGGAAATGAGAACGGTGAGGTTAAGGAAGTTCATACTGTAGAAATTACTTGGGTTAAGAATGCTTCAGGGAGGATGGTTCCCCAGGAGGTTCCAGGGAGTGAAAAAGTTTGGGAAGCCGACCTTGTGCTGCTTGCCATGGGCTTTTTGGGCCCGGAAGATACGATACCCAATGAGCTTAAGTTGGAGAGAGATTCCAGAAGTAATGTCAAAGCTGATTATGAGGTTTTTGAGACCAATGTCGAGAAGGTATTTACTGCAGGCGACATGAGAAGAGGGCAAAGCCTTATCGTCTGGGCTATCCAGGAAGGAAAGCTTGCGGCGAGGGAAGTTGATAAATACCTCATGGGTAAAAGCGTGATTTAATAGAAACGATACTATCCCTCAGGCGTAATTGTTTGAGGGGATTTTTTTAAATCCAATTGTTCATAAATTCACAGATTTCCAAATAGTATTGAAAATCAAGACTCAACAACATGCCCTTCATGGATGGGTCTTTGAGGAGGTAACTATGTGATGAATTATGTTATCGTGGGTAATTCTACGGCGGCGATCGGAACGGTTGAAGGGATTCGCAGTGTTGACACTCAAGGTACGATTACATTAATTTCGGATGAGCCCCATCGTACCTATTCGCGTCCCCTAATGTCTTACTATCTCTCAGGAAAAATTCCAGAAGCTAAAATGTATTACCGCTCCAAAGATTATTATGAACGTTTGGACATCATCCCAAGACTCGGCGAAAGAGTCAGTGCTTTGAGACTGGAAGAAAAAATGCTAGTCCTGGAATCTGGAGAAACTATCCCCTATGATCGTTTAATGTTAGCGACTGGTGGAAAGCCGATTGTTCCTCTAATACCTGGTCGAGATTTTAAGGGCGTTCACACTTTTATAAAATGGGATGATGTCCTTGGATTGGAAAAAGTGCTTAAAACGGGAAGCCGTGTTATCGTTATGGGTGCAGGCGTTAATGGTTTGAAGGCTGTAGAGGCTTTGATCAAATGTGGGGTTGAGGTTACTGTTGTTGAAATCAACAACCAGGTATTGAGCGCAATTTTAGATGAAACAGCTGCAGCATTAGTTCAAAAAACTTTGGAGAACCATGGAGTTAAGTTCTGCTTGAATACGACAGTGACAGAGATATTTGCTAAGAAGGGAGCCGTTTCTGGAGTGTGTTTGCAAGATGGGATTACCTTAGATTGCGAGCAAGTTGTGATCACTATCGGGATAAGTCCGAATGTTGATCTGGCCGAAACGACGGAAATTAAATTGAACCGTGGGATTCTCGTCGATGAACATATGGCTACGAGCGTTGCTGATGTTTATGCTGCAGGAGATGTCGCCGAAGTGTACGATTCTCTTTATCGGGAACGTCGAGTATTGCCTGTTATACCTAATACTTATAAACAAGGGTTCAACGCCGGCATGAATATGGCAGGAAAGGCTCAGTCGTATGGAGGCAGTTTCGCCATGGTTTCTATTGGTTTCTTCGATCTTCCGATAATTACTTCGGGAATTGTCAAGCCCAAAGGGGAAGGGTTCACTGAGCTGATCGATACGTCCTCAGAGGGCTACCGCAAAGTAGTCTTACGTGAGGGGCAGATTGTAGGTTATCTTGTCTTAAATAAGGTCGATTGTGCTGGAAACTTGGCTAGTCTTATGGAAAAAGAAATAGATGTGCGAGACTTTCAGCAAGACTTGTTCAAAGAAGATTTTAACTATGCTAATATTCTTCAGGGTTATAGGCAAGAACAGTAATGCTAGGGTAAAATTAATGTTTTGCAGAAAAAGTGCAACTTTAGCATAAAACCCTTAGCGGGGACATAAGTTCTGGCAAAGGGGGAAGTGCCATGGCCTCATTGGATCTGACAACTTGGATGAGTTACGCTTTTTTCATGCTCTGCCTGATACTCGGCTGGGGTGCTGCTGGTGTCTTGGATTACGATGGCATATTACGTCGCTCAACGTCTCGTTTTGGACGGCTTCTTTTGCGTTTTGGCGTGACTCTAGTGCTAGCTGAGGGATTTCGGCTTTTTCTTAGCTTTGCAATTGGTCCGCTGTTGGATATGTTTGTTAATCAGAGCATTAATGGTTTTAAAGCGTTCTAAAAAACTTACGCATATTCAAAAACAATGTTCTTAATTATAGATGAGCAACTAGGCGCCTGCCTACGCCAAAACCAACAAGTGTCAAGATAGTACTTCAGGTACCACCAAGTTTTTTATTTTGAATTTATATTACGGATGAATTGCTTCAGAAGGAAGTTTTTGAGCACTCCATTAAACATGATAGAATAAGGAGAACAAGCGTAGTTCATTTGGTATGATGATTATGCAGAAGGGGAACGATGTTTGGAAAGTGAAGCTGCAATCATAGAACTACTTAACAAAATGAACGAACGTTTCGATAAACGACTTGATGAAATGGAAAAATATCAGGAAAGAATGAAAACTATGATGGGCGAAATGAGCCGAGATATAAAAAGACTAGTAAAAATGTAGAGCTTTTAGCCGAAGGTCAAAAAGCTCACCGCGAAGAAAACGATTAGACAATTCACCTCAATAAGGCGTTCCGAAAAAGAAAGATTTTCACTTTTAGAAAATGCCCTAAGACTTACTAATTTGGAACTGCAAAAAGCGAAATAGGGGATAGAACAATGAGCAGCCGGTTAAGGCTGCTGAATTTATTAGCAGCATTATACGCATCTAACGCGCATAGCTCGAGCGTCTTAGAAATAAAGGATGATTTAGAAGGAATATCGAAAGAAGTTCTAGAATTCATTGCTTAATGAAGACCATTTGAGAAAGGAAGATGAAAAGGTGAGCATTTTTACAGTTGATCAAGCAAAATGCAAACAAGATGGTATCTGTGCCAAAGAATGTCCGGCTAGAATTATAAAATTTTTGGATAAGAACTCATTTCCTAGCCTTCTTGATAGGGCCGAGGAAAGCTGTCTTCAATGCGGGCACTGTGTGGCTGTGTGTCCCCATGGCGCTTTAATTCTCAACAATCAGAGTATTGAAGAGGCTCCTCTGATTCAAAAGGATTTATTGCCGAATTCTGAAAGCATCAAGGAATTCTTGACAGCTAGGCGTTCTATTCGCAGGTACAAGCAGGATGTGGTTAGCCACGAAATCTTGGAAGAACTTGTTGGTTTGGGTTCTTACGCTCCCACAGGGCATAACAAACAACAGGTGTACTGGACGGTCTTTGAGAATCCTGACAAGGTCAAGGAGCTCGTGCCTTTAGTAATCGACTGGGCTAAATTAATAGCTCAAAAGATCTCAGATTCGGATATTGCGAAAGGCATGGAGAACTTAGCTTTGGCTTGGGAAAAAGGGGAAGACCCCATACTGCGCGGGGCACCACACTTGGTTATGGTGCATTCCCAGGCTGATCTGCCCACAGCCCATGCTGACTGTGTGATCGCTTTAACGTATCTGGAACTATATGCTGCTTCTAAAGGTTTAGGAACGTGCTGGGCAGGCTATCTCACATCAGCTGCTAATGTATTTCCGCCGCTGCGCGAAGCTTTGGGTCTGCCGGAAGGACATCGATGTTTTGGTGCCGTGATGCTCGGATATCCGCAGCATAAATACTATCGCCGCCCTAAGCGAAACGCGCCCTTAGTTACTTGGCAGTAAAGAGTTTACCTCTTGAATCTTATCAGGTTCAAGAGGTTTCTCTTTGGAGAGTTCTCTTTGGAAGGTAAGAAACTCATCAAAACTCGTTTAACTCTGTGCATTTTTGGTTGATAATACTAATGAGCGTGCTACAATGAAAAGATAATAATTAAAGGAGTAGCTATGAAACGAACATGGCGTTTTTGGGTTGCCTTATGGGTAGGTAAGCTCATCACGGTTGGTTTACAAGTCAGCGGGAAAAAAGGGACAACCTTACCCGGAAAAATAGCACAATGGATTGACCCAGAGATTATGAAACACTTAGGTATGAGCTATACGGAAGGAATCGTGATGGTCACTGGCACAAATGGTAAAACAACGACTGCGAATCTTCTAGCAAGTATCTTGCGGAAGGCAGGGAAATCGTTTGCGTTTAATCAGGCAGGAGCAAATCTCGTAACGGGTATTTCGGGTGCCTTGATTCAAAATACCCACTGGAGTGGGTCATCACGGACAAGGTTAGCTTTGTTGGAAGTTGATGAGGCCACCGTTCCCAAATTTTGTGAACAAGTAACTCCCAGTTTGGCCATTGTAACCAACTTTTTTCGTGATCAACTAGACCGTTATGGGGAGTTGGATACTACGGTACGTATGGTCAGGAAGTCTCTTTCACAAGAGACTATGCTTATACTTAATGCGGATGATCCTTTAGTTGCCCAATTTGGTTCAACTCATTCACGAACTTGTTTTTATGGAGTCGAGTCGACGCCCGATAGCCGAGACGAAAGTTATGAAACAAGGGAGGCAAAGTTTTGTCCCGCTTGTGGTAATGAGCTCGATTATAAGCTTTTTCATTATGGGCAATTAGGGATTTTTTATTGTAATGGATGCGGATTTCATCGTCCGGAGCCCGAGGTTTTGGCTCAGAACGTACTTTCCGAAGAAGGGTTGCTGCGCTTTCACGTTGGTAGGACCACTTTTTCCACCGCTATACAAGGGTATTATAACCTTTATAACGCGTTAGCAGCTCTGACAGCAGCCCGTCAACTTGGAGTAGATGACCATTTGATAGAAAAAGGGTTGAGCGAGTTTGTGCCTCAGGCCGGACGCATGGAGCGGTTTTGCCTTTCTGAAGGCGACGCTACTCTAACCCTAGTTAAAAATCCAACTGGGTTTAATCAAGTGATTCAAACGATGCTTAGTAGCGATAAACCCCTGCGTATCTTGATTGGAATTAATGATTTAGCTGCTGATGGGCGGGATATTTCTTGGCTTTGGGATGTCAACTTTGAACGTCTTGGAGCGCACGCAGAACGAATTCAGCAAGTGGTCTGTTCTGGACTTCGGGCAGAGGACATGGCCTTAAGACTTAAATATGCCGGAATTCCCGAAGAAAAAATTCTCATTGAACATACCTTAATTGCAGCACTTAATTTATTGCAAAGTGATCGCCAGGGGAGCGAAGCTGCTTTTATTTTACCTACCTACACGCTGCTTTTCCCACTGCGTGACATTCTGGAAGAGCGTAAGAAGGTAATAGGTTCGGCTAGTGTAAAAGACAATACACGCAGAGAGGAGGCCAGTACGTGAAGCTGACGATTTGTCATCTATATCCTGATTTGCTCGATCTTTATGGAGACCGGGGAATATTTTAGCCTTGGCTGCCCGCTGTCAATGGCGGGGGATTGAACCTGAAATTCAACAGGCTTCCTTAGGGGAAGACCTGGATTTTATGGGAATGGATATACTGTTCCTTGGCGGAGGATCAGATCGCGAACAGGGCTTGCTCGTTCAAGACCTAATGCGCCGAGAAAATGAGCTTAGGATGGCTATCGAAAATGGGCTTGTAGTTCTGGCCATCTGCGGCGGCTATCAAATGTTAGGAAACTATTACCAGATGGCGAATGGGGAGAAGATTCCAGGGCTAGGTATTTTAGATCTTTGCACGATTGCCGGGTCAAAACGTTTAATTGGAAATGTTGTTGTAGAACTGTACGGGAGCACTCTATCCGTTGGAAGAGACAACCCGTTATCGGAAGAACCTGGGCAGAAATTGAAAACCTTGGTCGGCTTTGAAAACCACTCAGGGAAAACTCAACTTGGTGAAGGGCTTAAGCCTTTGGGCAAAGTCTTAGTTGGTCACGGCAACAATGATCAGGATCAGGCGGAAGGGGTTAGATACCGCAATGTCTTCGGTACGTATTTGCATGGACCTCTTTTGCCTAAGAATCCACATCTTACAGATTTACTGTTGGAACTTGCGCTTTTAAGGCGAGGTTTAAATAGCCGTCTGATGGCATTGAACGATCGCTTGGAAAACCTTGCCCATGATGCCATGGTAGCCAGACTTCTGAAGCAAGCATAAATTCTATCCGATTTTCGATGTTGCGCAAAAAATCAGTATATCAAGTGTGCTATACTGGCATACTATCATTAGAAACAACAATTTTCCTCGAAAAATCAAGCAACATCATAAGCTACCATAATTTACATGCCCAAACACAGCCATTTTCGAGGTGATTTAGCTTATTTACTCTTTAAGTTCGTTGACACTTTTTTGTATTATTGTCTATAATAGAGTATAGCTTTGGCTAAAAGACTTGGGGGTGCTAATGTGGCAGAGAGTAAGCGGATTATGATCAGTTTGCCGGAAAGTTTGCTTGCGGAAGTGGACGGAATCGTCACAGTAGAAAAACGCAACCGCAGCGAATTTATCCGAGAAGCACTCAACAGCATTCTTCACGAACGTCGAAAAAAAGGAATTCATGAACAAATGCGTAAAGGGTATATCGAAATGGCGCAGCTGAATCTATCAATAGCTAGGGAGCTGTTTTCAACGGAACAAGAAGTATTAGAGTACTATGAAGAAACGATGGTGGAGTGTCGGAGATGATCATAAAGCGCGGGGAAATTTATTATGCAGAGCTAAACCCCGTTGTCGGCTCAGAACAGGGAGGAACACGCCCGGTCCTCGTGATTCAAAACGACATAGGGAATCAATTCAGTCCAACCACAATTATTGCTGCGATTACATCACAAATTGCCAAGGCAAAGTTACCTACTCATGTTGAAGTAAGAGCGAGACGCAGCGGTTTAGAACGAGATTCTGTCATTCTTACTGAACAGATTCGGACCATTGATAAAAGTCGCCTTAAGGAAAAAGTGACGGTTCTTGATGAAGAGGTCATGCTTAGGGTGGACCAAGCCATTGAAATTAGTCTAGGGTTGGCTGATATTTAATATGTTTGAACACGAGGCAGCGTAGCGGCGATGACCGACGCTGTTTTTGTATTGTAAAGGGAGGAGATAAGAACGATGGGAAGACCGGTGATAGGAATAACAGCGGCTCATTGTACTGAGGAATTAAAGACATTCCCTCGGGCCTTTTATATTGACAGTATTAGAAAAGCGGGGGGAATTCCAATAGTTTTGCCTCCAGTTCAAAGCCGTGATGAGGGTATAGAAGTTTTGGATCTTGTGGATGGCTTGTTGTTAACCGGTGGAGGGGACATTTCTCCTACTTACTTAAATGAAGACCCTTTGCGAGGGATTGGGGCTTGTATACCTGAAAGGGATCTGGGTGAACTATTACTAAGTGAACTTGCTTTGCGGAAGGATTTACCTATCCTGGGAATATGCCGAGGAATACAGGTTTTAGCGATTTCCGCAGGTGGGAAGATCTATCAGGATATTCCAAGCCAGCATCCAGAGGCAATTCAACATAATCAAACTGCGCCGCGGCAATATACCTGGCACAAGGTTGACATTGACCAAAAATCACTGCTTTTCAGGCTGCTTGGTGAGAAGAAAATTGGAGTCAATAGCCTCCACCATCAAGCTGTCCGAGAGGTTCCCCCGGGTTTCCAATCTAACGCGATGGCGATGGATGGTATCATTGAGGGGATTGAAAAACTTAACGCAAAGTTTTGCCTTGGAGTCCAGTGGCACCCTGAAAGTATGACGGAAACAGAGCAGCACAGCGGAGCGCTATTTCACGGGTTTGTAGAAGCGTGTCGATAGGGCTTTAGAAGTTCTGAAAACCCAACACGATACTTTAAATAGAATCAAAGGAAGAGGGAAAGCAACGCTTTCCCTCTTCCTTTTTTTGAAAACTACCTGCCTAACAAGTTTATTATTAAACTTGTCGGTCCATAGCAGGCGTTTTCCCATTTTTGGTTGCGTTTTATGACGCAATCTCAATGTCAGCTCGTCATTAGTTTAGCCTATGGTAAAGTTCTTGTCAACTTAATCAAAGACGAAATTCTCATTTAATACGAATGAGATAAAAGATATCCTCGATTCATAAGAAATTCACAGGTCATTCATGAGATTATCGTATCCGAGGGTTACACTTAGATCATTAAGAGCAGACAATAACTAAAAGAATTTTGAGGAGGATATACCATGAAGAAATTGAGCAAAAGAATTACGGCAATCTTAGGAACTGCAACGTTAGCTGTAGGGTTAATGGCTGTGCCGGTTTTGGCCGGAACAAATCAACGCCAAGAGAGTGGAGGGCTAGCGGAGATGCAGAACGCGATGCAAACAGGGAGTATCCAAACGATGCAAGAATTCATGAATTCAGACTCGGTTGTAAAAGCTCAGAATGGGCAAGATAACCTTGCCAGAATGAATCAATTTATGAATCAGAATGGAACTATGATGAAGGTTAAGAGAACTGGAACTTTGGATAACAATACTATGATGGGTTGGAGCAGATAAACTGTTTCGCAAAGAAATTACAAATGGGAGAGATCAAACATGATGTTGGCTTTAATCATCTTAGTCATTGTCGCTTATTACGCTTTTAATTCATCACATTCCGGGGGATCATGCTTCAAAGGCCACCTAGCTCACGGGCACATTCCCTTGGATATATTGGATGAACGATACGCACGTGGTGAGATTAATCGCGAGGAGTACATGGAGAGGAAGCTAGAACTCTCAGGGCAGAAACAGTTAGTGTCTCTAAAAAAATAATAGGTTACTGATTGTACTATAGATTAAACTTACAGATTTGCTAACTTTGATTGAATGAAAAAGGAGGAATGTTACATGATGGGTAGTTGGGGACATATGTTCGGAGGCTGGGGAAATGGTTATGGATACGGCGGCTATGGCGGCATGGGTATGATGGGGTTCGTTATGCCGCTTATCTTCGGGATCGGGATTATCTTACTGGCAATTTACGCCTTTCGTCGTAATGGGTCAAGGCTTCATACGGGAGAATTTAGCAGGCATAATGCTGCTTTAGATATCCTGCGTGAGCGCTATGCGCGAGGTGAGATAGATACTGCTGAATATCAAAGCCGAAAACAAGATTTAGAGAGTCGATAGTTATATTTGGTGATTAAAAAGAGCAGTTGCTTTACGTTAGCGACTGCTCTTTAAACGTTATTCAGGAAGTTTTGGTCTATCCAATCTAATAATTCCTGGGGACAGTTAACAGTCAGCCCAGTATTAGTTTTGGCTTTTTTAACAAGTACGATTTCTATGCCAAGTTCTAGCGCCGCTGAAATTTTCGTATCCGTCCCCCCAGCAAGACCGCTGTCTCGGGTTAAGAGAATATCTGCGCCATAAAACTTAAAGAGGGCTCGATTGATTTCTTTAGAAAATGGACCTTGCATAGCGACGATATCTCGAGCATGAATGCCAATTTCATGGCATTTTTGAACTAAGCGACCTTCTGGTAAAATACGCACAACCAGACGAACGGAAGAGGCAAAGGAACTTGTAACAATACTCTGCAACTGATGGCTTCCGGTTGTAATAAACATCGTAATCGGCCGACCTTTTTGCTGACGTAACACGTCAACGCGTTGTCCAATTTGGATTAACGCCTCTTCCCAATTGTAAACCGGAAAAATTAAGGGGCTTGAGGGAACTTTGATTTCTGGCCTTTCCAATCGAATATAAGGAATCCTCCGATCCTCACAATATCGCCGTAAGGGGGTCAATCTAAGACTAGTAGAGGGATGGCAAGCGTCAATAACTAATGAAGGGTTCGACATGTCTGTCTCTTCAGACCAACTCTGCCTTTGAATTACCTCAAGTCCTCTAGCTCTTAATTGTATTCTAAGCTCACGTGCCGCCTCAGATTCCCCTAATAGAATAATCATTGATCGTTGACCTCCATGCTGAATCCAGATATCTAATTGAGCTGCGGGCACCGGGTCGTCCTTCAATTGATAATATCATGATTGAAGTAAGTTTGTATAGTAGCCATAATTAGTTTGGCTCTTTGGGAAGCTGAACAATAAACTCTGTCTCCTGTCCGATTTTGCTTCGTGCAGCGACGGTGCCTTTGTGTAGAATTACGATTTGCTTGACCAAGGCGAGACCAATTCCTATTCCTCCTGTTTCGCGGGTTCGTGATTTGTCGGTCCGATAAAATCGTTCAAATATAAAGGGAAGATCCTTTTCAGAGATGCCGAGTCCGGTATTTTTGATCCTGATTTCACTAGAATCAGAGGTTGACGTAAGCATAATCGTTACTTGCCCACCAATATTTGAATACCGATAGGCATTGTGAACAAGATTGTAAAAGAGCCTGGTCAAAAGTCGCCCATCTCCTGACATTGTCACGGGTTCTGCAGGAGGGCTCCAATTCAAGGTTAATTGTTTTTCCTGGATCAGAGGATAGAGACTATGAATCACCTTTTCCAGAAGGTTTTTTATGTCCACAGGCTCGGAGATAGGCTTTAAAGCACCAATTTCCGCCACATTTAAATCTTTCAGGTCACTGGTGAGATCAACTAAGCGATCAATTTCCTCGTGGATGGAGGAAAGATTTTCTTGATCAGCCGGCAAGACGTTGTCTTGGAAGGCTTCGATATAGCTTTTAATCGAGGTTAAGGGAGTGCGTAGTTCGTGGACAATATCAGCGGTAAACTGCTTGCGAAGGGTTTCTTGGTGATGGAGATTATCGACCATCACGTTAAAGGCGTTAGCTAATTGTCCTACTTCATCGTTTGCTTGAATTACAACGCGCTCATCAAAGTGTCCTTGGCCAATTTGGCCGGCAGCTTGAGTTAAGCGTTTTAGAGGCGAAGCGAGACGACGACTTGTAAAATAGCTGAGGATTATTCCGAATAACAGCGCTAATCCTCCGGCGAAGAGGAGAGAATAAAAGACTGAGGACTGGAAGAGAACATCTTGGGGGTTAAGAATCAGGCTGGTCGCAGGGTAGCGGACGAGGGCGGTGGCTAATGTACCCTCTGGTCCAGATACGGTTAACTTTTTTGTTTTCCAGTTTGTGGGAGAAGATGACATTGTTCCCCCCATCCCCATCCCCATACCGCCTTGATTGTGCATCATGCCGTCCATAGGGTTGTTTAGTGTAGCTATGAGCTTCCCACTTGGATCTGTCAATGTTACACTTGTACCGACTGGGAGGGAATCGGCGATCTCACCCAGAACGGCCGGGTCCCAAGTGCCTTTGTTAAGATAAAGGGCACTTAAGCGAGAAGGCAACTGTTCCAAGGCCGTTTCATTGGTCTTGGCGAGATAATCGCTGAACTGCTGATGAAATACAATATTTACAGCAATTATACTGAGAGTCAGAGTGATAAGTGTGATAATCAGGGTAGAGAGAAATAGTTTTTTACGCATTTTATTCCCCCGAATTTGGATTGAACTTGTAGCCTATGCCATAAACGGTCATAATAATCTTAGGATCACTAGAGGTGGTTTCGATTTTCTGACGAATCTTTTTAATATGGGCATCAATCACGCGGTCGTCCCCATCGAAGTTGTGGCCTTGAACGATCTCCACCAACTGCCCTCTTGAGTACACACGCCCTGGGTGTTTCGCCAAAGCGCCAAGAATCTTGAACTCGGTTGGGGTTAAAGAGACTTCCTGATTATGAAGCCGAATCTCATGCTGTATGTTATCGATGGTGAGGCCGTTGTCATAGGCGACCACGTCCGCCAGAGGTGCGGTGTCGCTGCTTGTTCGCCGGAGTACAGCGCGGACACGGGCAACTACTTCACGAGGGCTGAAAGGTTTTGTGATGTAGTCATCAGCCCCAATACTTAACCCTTGGATTCGGTCCTCCTCTTCGATTTTAGCTGTGAGTATGATGATAGGCACAGAGGATATTTTGCGAATCTCAGTACAAATTTCTGTTCCCGACATGCCTGGGAGCATTAAATCTAAAATTAGTAGATCGAAGGGATTTTCCTTGAACATGGTTAGAGCAATAAGGCCGTTTACTGCGGTGCTAACTTGAAACCCCTCCTGTTGAAGATAGGCCTTGAGTACAGTCGTTATTTTTTTCTCATCATCTACTAGTAAAATTCTCACAGGGGGCAAACTCCTTTCGATAACTCGTTTATGATTATAATAATTATACAAGGAAGCAATTGCTTTCAGCAATTGAGAAATTCGGGGGAGAACTATGAAGACAAAGGTTAAAGTCCTGATATTACTCTTGGTTAGTGTCTTGTCGATGATGGCTTTATTGGTACCGAGATTCAGTGGATCAACGGAATTCACCCCAGCAAATCGTCCGCAAATTGCCTTTGAAGATGCGAAAAAATCGGGAAAACCAATCTTTTTGGAGTTTTACGCCAAGTGGTGACCTGCTTGTAAGAGCATGGAGCCCGTGGTGCTGGCTCTAGAGAAGAATTATAAAGAGAAGATCAACTTTATTATTGTTGACGTTGACAGCCAAGAAGGGCAGGTTCTCATCCAACAATTTAATATTTACTATATCCCGGCTTTTTTCGTCCTTGACCGGCAGGGACAAATTACCTACAACAATACTGGACCTCAAAGTAAAACCACCTTAGAAAATGCCATAAATTCAGGGAATAAAACCTATAGCGGGTATGAAGTGTTCTTTAAAGAAACGATCCCGAATGCTTTGGCCTCAGGTGGGCTGTCGATCTTAGTTCTAGTCTTCTTGGGGGGAGTGATCACTAGCCTAAGTCCCTGCATATTATCCATGTTACCGGTTATGTTGGGGTACATCGGGGGTTTAGAAAAACCTACTAAAACTAAAGGCTTTATCACTTCTGCTTTTTTTGTGCTAGGATTGGCTGTTACGTTCTCAATATTGGGGATTACTGCAGCACTGCTGGGTAAAGTTTTTGGGCAGATCGGGCCTGCATGGCGTTATATTATCGGTTTTTTGGCAATTGTCATGGGCCTGCAATTAATCGGTGTTCTTAACATCGAGTTGCCTGGTCTGAAAACTATGCCTGAGAAAAGAGGAGGAGCACTAGGGTCGTTTGGAGTGGGTTTATTATTTGGCCTGGTCGCTTCGCCTTGCGCAACTCCTGTCTTAGCAGTTTTAATGACTTATGTAGCCGGACAAGGTGTACTATGGTTTGGGGCTTTATTACTCTTCATTTATGGGCTGGGTCATGGCTTACCCCTGATAATTGCAGGTACATTTACAGCCTTGTTGAAGAGTCTGCCTCGTTTTCTGAAGTGGAGCCGCAATATTACCTATATAAGTGGCGGGATACTCATAATCTTGGGATTATACTTCCTTGGACAAACTGGCAGATAATATACAGCTAACAAGGGGAAGAATAAATTTCCCCTTGTTTCACTTTAAACGTTCTTTTCGTTACGCTCTGGAATTGAAAAGAATCAAGAAGAGAGAGATTCCTAGATATAAGAGAGTGCTTCTAAAGGATCTATCTCGGTGACTCGTTTCCTTAAAAGTACTGAAAGAATCCCGATTAAGACTGAGGTGCTAAGAGCAGCCAATGCTGTTAAAGGATGAAACTGAAAGGCAACGCTTTTTTGGAAAACTACAGGGCCAAGAAGTGTGGGGATTAATTCACCTAAAAGATAACCGATGACTCCGCCAGAAAGGCTAATTAAGACGATTTCTCGGGTTAGAATGGACAGAATATGGTAACGACGAAAACCAAGTGCTCGGAAGACCCCTATTTCTGTTATACGATCATTGATGTTCCCCGACGTTGTGATACCTACGATTAAGATGCCGATTATTCCCAGCAGGAGGGAAGTTATTAAAGAAAAGTTTGAAAACCGGTCAACACTTTCCTGAGTTCCTTGAACTAATTGAGATAGTTCAGATACTTTGGCGTCCGGGAACATTTCACTCAAGCGGGCAACTGTTTTATCCGGCTGAGATGCATTGAGTTCGATCATGGACCAAGCATCTATTCCAGTCAGGTCGCGAGATGTCTTGAACGTGGTAAATACTCCGTTGTCTTCTGACCCACCCGTTTCCTGCATGACACCTGCTACGGGGTAACTCTGGCCGTTAAGTTTTAAAGTGCTTCCAATCACAAGGTTATCTTGTCGTGCAAGACTCGAACCGATTATAACCTGTCCGTCCTTGGGCGCTTGCCCTTGAATATGCCACCAAGGCTTCATTTTAAGTTCAGTGGGGAAGTCCACGCCAATAATCAGATAATGTTTACTGACGCCTGAAGCCGAACCAATGATTTTAGGAGCAATTCCGGTAATCCTAAGGTCTTTAGCGCTAGAAAGTTGCGACACAAGATCCTTATTCAGATGTTCAATTTCGTAATTCACCCCAGGAACAGAGAGTCCCCCGTAGCTTAGAGTAAAATGTTCAGATTTAGGAGTAATTATGATGTTGGCGCCATATTGGCCTAAAGTTTTGGCTAATTCGTCTTGCATAGTTTTAGCCAATGTATTCAACGAGACAGTTAGACTGACAACTAAGATGAAGGTCAACAATAAAAAAATGGTTTTGCCTTTGCGGCGAAGCAAATTTTTGATGGCAATGTTCGTTAAAGTCATGACTCCCTCCATATTTGAAATCACATATAGCGTAACGAGGCAGTTGGATCAAGGCTTGCTGCTCTCCAAGCCGGATAAAGGCTGGCGATGACTCCGATTAATAGTGAGCCGCCCAGTGCTAAACTAAGCAAATTAGATTGCCAAGGTATCTGAACTTGTGTTTTGATTAAAATTGAGCCAAGATTCACCGCAGCACTCATTCCAAGAAAATAACCTAATACACCTCCCAGAACACTTAAAATGCCCGCCTCAGTTAGGATAGTTTGGAGAATGTGGCGTTTTCTAAATCCTATGGCCCGCAAGACCCCGATTTCTCGGGTTCGTTCCTCAACAGAAGATTTCATAGTCATGGTTATTACCAGGCTGCTTGTTAAGAAAAGAATCAAAGAGACGCTTCTAGCAAATAAATTGAACTTGTTTACTGTTTCATTTCGAGATTCGATCGTAGATCTTAGTGCGGTAACTTTAGTACCGGGTAAAACAGCCGTTAACTGTTTGCTTACCTCATCAATAGGACAAGAATAGCAAAAAGCAGCAGCTTCTATAAGGCTGATGGCGTTGGGTTTGTTCGCTAGTTTTTGCAGTAGGTTCAAATCAATAAACACAGCTTGGTCATTTTCAGCTGAGCCTGTAGGCTGAATGACTCCTGCCACGTTAAAATTCTGCCCTTTGATGGTGACTGTTTGGCCGGGTTTCAAATCTAGAGTATGGGCAACGTCACTTCCTAGAATAACCTCGTTGGCTGTTGGAATATGCTGACTGCTGAGACCGTCTACTTTCCACCATTTTTTTAGGCGTAATTCCTGGGGGAACTCAACACCCAGCAATAAAATGTCCTGTCCTTTGATGGTCGTATTGACTAAAAGCTTGGGGGCAATAGTAGCTAGAGTTTCCTTGTTTTTAATTGTTTTCATAAGAGGGATAAGGGACATGTCCAGCGCCTTGACTTGTGTCGGAGCTTCAACTGTTATGCCCCCAAAGGTTAAGGCTTGTCCGGTGTCTGGAAGAATGAGGATATTAGAACCAAATTGATCAAGCTTGTTGGCAACATCTTCTTTCATGGCTTGAGTTGTCGTATACAGGAAAATAATCGAAGCCACTCCAATAATGACACTGAGTACTAATGAAGCCGAGCGCATTTTGCGGCGACGTAGGTTTTGAATGGCTATAGTGGTTAAACGCATTTGTTTCCTCCCTTAGGATTCTTGAGGAATTGAGGCAAGAATCCCATCCCGGATATAAACGGCCCGGGTAACCCAATCTAGGTTTTCTTGATTATGTGTAACCATGATAATGGTTAAACCGTCTTGGTTAAGAGTTTGAAATAATGACAATAAATCCTTGGCGGTTTTCGAATCGAGGCTTCCGGTGGGTTCATCTGCGAAAATTATGGAAGGACGATTAACGATGGCTCGAGCAATAGCCACTCGATTTTGTTCACCACCGGATAATTGGTTCGGGAGGCGTTGAGTTTTGTTGCCTAAGCCAACTTTGTGGAGGACTGTCTGAGCCATCTCTTGCTGTTCTCTTCCAGGCCGAGAGGTTATGGCCAGAGGAAGCATGACATTTTCTAAGGCAGTGAGGTAGGGAATCAATTGATATTGCTGAAAAACAAAGCCCACGTATTCGTGGCGGAAATCAGCTAATCGTTCAGGTTCCAAAGCATAAACATCAATATCATCAATGAAAAGTTTGCCGGAGGTGGGCGGATTTAATCCACCGAGAATACTTAATAAGGTGCTTTTTCCCGAGCCGGATGGTCCCATTAAGGCCAAAAATTCTCCCTCGTTAATCTCTAAATTAACGTTTTTCAAAGCTTCAACACTGCCGTCTCCACCTTTATAAGCTTTGGAAAGCGCACAAACTTTTATTAAAGGCATTTGAGAGTTTCCTCCTGTTCTAAGAAATATAAGAGCATTTAAGTATTTTTAATCGTAAATGGGCACTATCCATACCGTAAACGGCACTATGGGGTTACAAAACTGAGCTATTGTTTGAGTAGTTAACCCTATAACTTAGTTTGTCTATATGGGAATATCTTACCCATCGTATTTTATTAAAGCTGATTGAAAAGGTTTTGAGGAAAATAACCTCCTGTTTAGTATGAAGGGGGCGTTGCAAAACGAACTAAAATAGTTCGTAAGCAACGCCCCTTTTTTTCCTACTAGAAACAAAACTGCAGGTCCCAAAGAACCCGCAGTTGTCGTATAATTTGAGTTATGCTAACAACCAAATTACACTCTAAAAATTATACTGAATTAAGTGGACACTATCAATTAGTTCTACCATTTAATTTTGATGTGTTAATACCGGAGGATGACTCAGTTCGACTGCTAAGCCACATTTTGGAGGGATTGAATTACGAAGCGTTGTATCAGGCCTACTCTTCCACTGGAAGAAAACCTGTAGTCGAACCCAAAATCCTGTTCAAAGTAGTAGCCTATGCCTATATGAACAACATTTACTCAAGCCGCAAGATTGAAGTTGCTTGTAAAAGAGACATTAACTTCATGTGGTTGTTGGAAGGATGCAAGGCACCAGACCACAGCACCCTTGCTCGATTTCGGAAGAACTATTTAAAGGAATCCATAGAAGACCTCTTTTTCCAAATGGTGACGTATTTACACAAGCTTGGGGAAGTAGAGTTTAAGAACCTTTTTGTCGATGGAACAAAAATTGAAGCCAATGCTAACCGTTATACGTTTGTCTGGAAGAAAGTCGTTACTAAGAATGAGACCAAAATGTTCTTGAAAATTCAATCCTGTCTTGAGGAGATCAATTTGACCTATCTAAAGGACTTCAAGGCAACCAAAGAAACGTTACTTAAGGACCTTAAGGCGGCCCTCTCCTACCTAGAAGAAAAACGTCAGCAAGAGCAGATTGAATTTGTCCATGGTATTGGAAAACGGAAATCAGAGCTACAAAAGTTTACAGAAGACCTGAAGGAATTCTATACCCGTCAAGAAAAGTACAACAGACATCACCAATTCTTCGAAGGAAGAAATAGCTACTCCAAAACCGATCCTGATGCGACCTTCATGCATATGAAAGATGACCATATGCGCAACGCTCAGTTAAAGCCGGCTTACAATGTTCAGATTGGCGTGGAAAGTGAATATGTAACAGGGGTTGGGATTTTCCAGGATCGTAACGACATAGCCACACTCATCCCTTTCTTAAACACGCTGGAATCTAAACTACAGGCCCATTATGAAAATGTTACTGCAGACTCTGGTTATGAGAGTGAGGAGAATTATCTTTATCTCGAAGGGAAAAAGCAGACCTGCTACATAAAGCCGCAAACCTATGAACAATGGAAAAAGAAACGCTTCAAAAAGGATATCAGCAAGCGAGAAAACATGGTTTACAATGCAGAAATGGATGAATACACCTGTCATAACGGAAAACAACTCAAACTAGTGGGAATTACCCATCGAACATCGGCAACGGGCTACCGATCTGAAATCACGATCTATGAATGTGAAGACTGCCGTGATTGTCCTTGTAAAAGTCAATGTACAAAAGCTAAAGGCAATCGAAGAATGCAAGTATCTAAAACGTTTGTGGCCAAACGCCAGGTATCGTACGGAAACATTACCACCGAAAAAGGGAGACTACTCAGAGTAAATCGATCCATACAGGTCGAAGGAGCCTTTGGGGTACTCAAAAATGACTATAACTTTAATCGCTTTTTGACACGAGGTAAAAACAGTGTAAAAACTGAATTTATGCTGCTGTGTTTTGGGTATAACGTGAATAAACTTCACGCTAAAATACAGAATGAACGAATTGGTAAACCCCTTCATCCATTAAAAACGGCTTAAAAAGGGGTCGAAAAAACAGTCTCATCTAGAAGGCTTATTTTGCTATACACAAATTTAAGTAGAAAATAGAGATTGAGCATTGCAATCAAACCACTTAATATTTTCCACAGTAAAAAGAAATGGGGAGCATCGCTTGCTACTTCAAAATAGTAGTTTTGCGACACTCCCTTGACAATTCATCATATAACAGTTTATTGGAATTAAACACGAGGGGACCAGGCATCCAGCACGCTTTGAGGAATTTCAAGGTTATCGCCGTTTAAGCTATAGGTCAATGCTTGAGGCGGGTAGGTTTGACAACCGCCGCTGATTCCCTTGAGTGTTTGGAGATTCCAAGTAGTGCCACACGTGTTGCAAACTATCTGATTGCCGGAAATATGAAAGGAATCCCCTTTGCAGGGTTCACAGTAACTTACAGCCACCATCACTTTACCATCAGGTTGGATAAATGCTGTCAGGGGTATGGTCTTTCCGTTGAAGCTATAATCAGTCTTAATAAACTTCTTTTCTTTTAAGTCACTCAGTGATGTGACTAGTTCTTTTCCATTTTCAATCTTATTTGCAACTATGGTCTGTTCTAAGCTATCGTTAGAGCTATAATCGATTTTCTGTCCAATATCAGCGGCAGGATTGACTGAGTTACTTGGTTTATTGCTGTTAAGCACGAAATAAGAACTAATGATTAGCGCAACTGCTACGATACCGGCAAGGCTGTAGAGACCTGCTTTACTCTTCTTTGGTTGAGTGAATTTTTGTTTTTTCTCTTCACGATAGTCTTTCATTAGAAATCCTCCTTATTGACGTTTAAATACATTTTGTTTAACGTTTAAGTTCAAGTGAATAAGAATCTTAACATGAATTTGAAAACTGGGAAATTTAAAAACCATAAACAAGAAAATAACCAGCTAATTATGAATTTTTTTGGCTAATTTTCATAGTTGTAATTCTTGGTTTTTTAGGACAGTTAATCTAAATGCAAATGGGATGCCAAGTTGCGCACGGAATGTGATTATGTTCTAATAGAAAGAAGAGTCAAAAGCGGCTCCAGCGAGGTATATAGGTATTTTTAAGGGACAAAAATAATTAATGTCAGAAGTTTTTGGTTCTGTGAAACTTGAACGGCGGCAAAATTATCTTCTCTGAGGAATGGATCAGGGGAGTTGGTGTGGGATAAACCACAGCATAGTGTGTCATATCCCACACCAACTCCTGATCTTGTTATTATTGGATATATGTGGAATTTTTATGGAATTATACTTTTAGAAATGAAAATAATTGCAGAGGGAGTGGCGAGGTGCGCCGGATTTTGGTGGCTGATGACGAAGCAAATATGCGCTGGGTTCTGGAACGGGCTTTAACAAAAGCCGGTTATGACGTAGAAACAGTAGAGGATGGGCAACTTGCCATAAATCGGGCTTTAGCAGAGCGGCCTGATATTGTCCTGGTGGATTTGAAAATGCCGAAACAAGATGGCCTAAGTGTTTTGCGAGCGTTAAAAGAGCAGTATCCCGATTTGCTCGTGGTCATGATGACCGCTCATGGCAGCACCTCGACAGCTATTGAGGCTATGAAGGCCGGGGCTCAGGATTATTTGATGAAACCTTTCGACATAGATGAGCTGCTGATAACGGTGGCTAAGGCCTTTGAAGTAGAGAGCTTACGCGAGCAAGTAAATTATTTAAAACAAGAAGCCCGACATGAAGGCTGGCAGTTGGTTGGCAACAGCGAGAAGATACAAGCGGTTAAACATCTGGCCGAAAGGGTCGCTCCAACACCTGCAACAGTACTTATTCTTGGAGAGTCGGGTACGGGAAAAGAGCTGGTTGCCCATGCGATACATACCTTAAGTCCGCGGGTTGATGGACCTTTTATCCGAGTGAATTGTGCTGCCTTGACAGAAACCCTCTTGGAAAGCGAATTGTTTGGACACGAGAAGGGCGCTTTCACAGGCGCCCATACCCGTAAAACCGGTCGATTTGAATTGGCAGATGGGGGAACGCTCTTCCTCGATGAGATAGGTGAGCTGTCCTTGAATGTTCAGGCCAAACTGTTGCGGGTACTTCAGGAGCGGATGTTTGAGCGAGTTGGTGGAGAGAAAACCATTAATGTCGATGTGCGAATTATTGCGGCGACGAATCGAGACTTACTTAAAGAGGCTCAAGAAGGACGCTTTCGGGAAGACTTGTATTACAGACTCAATGTTTTCCCAATTTCTGTGCCTCCATTACGAGAGCGACGAGAAGATATTGCCTTACTGGCAGAGCATTTTTTGGAAAGACTTAAGACTTATGGCGGAAGCAAGATTTTCGCTCCGGAAGTTCTGTCTCGCCTAACGTCCTACAGTTGGCCGGGGAATGTGCGTGAATTAGAAAATGTTGTGGAACGGATGGTGATTATTTCTCAAGGGGCAGTGATTGGAATGGAGAGTTTGCCGCTCTTTGACGAACCTCCGACTTTAGCAAAGAATTCTGAACCCTTTGTGTTGCCGCCAGAGGGAGTCTCTCTCGAGGAGATTGAGAAATCCTTTCTCCAGCAGGCTATGGAGCAAACGGGAGGAAACCAAAGTCAGGCAGCAAAACGGTTAAGACTTTCCAGACATGCTTTCTTATATCGATTGGAAAAGTATGGCATAGATCCTCACTGGGGGATATAAAAAATGGAGCATAACGAACCTGCTGAACAAAATCGTATAAGGGCTTTTTGTGATCTAATTGCCATAGGGCTTGTTGTTGCGATTTTGACGGCTATTCACTATACTAATTACCATTATGAAATGAATTACCATATTCTTTTGCAATTCGCCTACTATCTTCCGGTGATCTATGCAGCTATGCGTTTTGGCCCCGCAGGAGGAATCTTATCCGGATTGGTCATTACTCTCCTTATCTTGCCGTTCATGACACATTTCCATGATATGAATCCATCCGCCGTTTATACCCAATGGGTGGAGATCGGCTTGATTAATGTTATTGGCTGGTTGACAGGATTTTTAACCGGACAGGAACGGAGAGCAAAACGCAAATATCAACTTGCCTTAACTGTGCAAAAAGAATTGGTGGAGAAATTAAGACGAGAAGGTTTGGAGCGTGAACGCTTAGAGGAAGAGATCAGACAAACCGAACGGTTAACGGCCTTGGGACATATGAGTGCCGGTTTGGCCCATGAACTTCGCAATCCCTTAGGGATAATGAAGGTGAGCATCCAACTTCTGGCACAGGAAAAAGTCGATGACGGAGTCGTTTCAGAATATTGTCGGGTCCTTTTGGAAGAGTGTGAGCGATTAAATCGTTTGGTGAATGAGTTTTTGAGCTTTGCTCGTCCTAAAGAGCCGATACGTGGGAGAGTCACCATGGGCAAACTCTTGGACGAAGGAGTTGCGTTGATTCAGCCTGCTTTGCGCCAGCACCATATCCAGTTAAAGCAAGTACGAAGTCATCTTGATGAGCAGGAGGTTGAGGTGGATCTGGACCAAATGAAGCAAGTCATCCTGAACATTTTGCTCAATGCCATTGATGCCCAGAATGAAGGCGGCATCATCTGCATTGAAGGTGTTCAGCAAGAAGGCTTTGCAGGCTTAGCTTTTAGTGATGAGGGACCCGGTATTTCGCCAGATACGATGCCTTATATCTATGATCCATTTTTTACAACAAAGGAAAAAGGGACTGGATTAGGTTTGTCCGTTGTACACCGTATCCTGGATCAGCATGGAGGCAAAATAACCGCCGCGAACCGCCTTGAGCGAGGAGTCCGGGTGGAGATCTTGTTGCCTATACTCAAAAATAGAAATTAATCATCCGATTCGATACGCAGCAGGAAGGTTCTTTTGCTTGACTTCAAGTGAGAGAAACAGCCTGCTGCTTTTCATTCACTCTTAAAATCTGAAAAGGGGATTGACAGTGGATTCTGAAAAAGCTAAAATCGTACTAGAATGTAACCGTTTACATGAGTTTATATAATTTTAATTTTTAAGAGATGGTCTTATTTGAAAAATAAAATAATTGACGAAAACCGCCTAATTAGCAAGGTTTTTGTTGGAATTATACAGAGTTAAATATTTTACTCGAGAGTTATAGTACACAGGAACTGATTGTAAATGTAACCGATTACATGGAATGAAGAGGGTGGATTCATTGGCGACGATTCGAGATGTTGCTCGTTTAGCGGGGGTGTCGGTTGCTACAGTCTCCCGAGTAATTAACCAGAAGGACCTTGTGAATCCTGAGACTGCAGGACAAGTACTTAAAGCGATTGAGCAGCTTCAATACGTGCCAAACGCTGTTGCTCGAGGCTTGGCAGGTAAGAGGATGGGGATTATTGCCCTTATCTTGCCGGATATTTTGAATCCGTTTTTTCCTGCTTTGGCGCGAGGTGTCGAGGATGTAGCCCATAAGCAAGGTTTAACAGTTATCTTAGGCAACTCAGATGATCTTGGTTTGAAAGAAAGTTCGTATATTAAAGTTCTTAAGAAAAAATACGTCGATGGTTTTATTTTTGCTTCGAATACGATTCGTGAAGAAGATGTTATCGCGTTGCGAAGAGAGGGTATTCCGATTGTTTTGCTGGATAGAGGGTTAACGACAACTGCTTGTCCGATTATCCGCTCCAACAATCGAGAAGGTGCTAAACTCGCTGTACAGCATTTGCTGGATCAGGGTTGTCAGAGGATCGCCCATATTTATGGCCCCCAGGAATTCATCACAGCACGGGAGCGTTTGTTGGGCTATGAAGATATTATCGGAGAATCACAGGGTTTCTCCCCCAGCTTGATGGTACCAGGGCATTTTGATATTGAAAGCGGCCGGAAGGGTGTGGCACAATTATTGGCGCGTCATCCCGATATTGACGGAATTTTTGCCGGAAATGATCTTATGGCTGTAGGAGCCCTTAAGGCCTTGCATGAACGGGGAATTCGAGTCCCGGAACAGGTTAAAGTTTGTGGATTTGATGGTATCGGTTTAACAGAGATTACGGAACCTGAATTAACGACTGTGGCCCAGCCAATCTATGAGATGGGTGGGTTGGCCACGCGAATCTTG
Organism: Desulfosporosinus paludis; assembly: GCF_045689965.1. Lineage (NCBI taxonomy): Bacteria > Bacillati > Bacillota > Clostridia > Eubacteriales > Desulfitobacteriaceae > Desulfosporosinus > Desulfosporosinus paludis. The sequence continues at coordinate 2,034,118 of NZ_CP144211.1, read as the reverse complement.
CTGGATGAAATCGAGAGCGGGATCAGTGAGAATACAATCATGGAACTTGATGTTACCTTAGTTTCCAGAAAATCCACTCAGAGGGGGCAGAACTAAATGCAGCAGCAGCCAAAGATTGTCGTTATTGGTAGTTTAAATATGGATTTGGTGGTTAAGGCCCTCCGTGCTCCCAAACGTGGGGAAACCGTCATGGGAGAAGAAATTCACTTTATTCCCGGTGGTAAAGGCGCTAATCAAGCTGTAGCGCTGGCCCGTCTGGGTGCTGTGACCACAATGATTGGAGCAGTTGGGTCGGATGCCTTTGGTGAAGAACTCCTAAAAGCCCTGCAAAAGGATGGAGTGAACACTTCGAGTATTAAAGTTCTTGCTTCAGAACCTACGGGAGTTGCTTCGATTCTCCTGGCTGAAGGAGATAACAGTATCGTGGTGGTTCCTGGGGCGAATGCCCAATGTTCAGCAGAGGACTTGGAGCGGTCCGAGGAAAAAATTGCCGAAGCAGACCTTGTTTTATTACAGCTTGAAATTCCGCTTGCGACGGTTGAGCACGCGGCTAAGTTAGCCCGCAGGCACAGGAAGATCGTAATGCTCAATCCAGCCCCGGCCCAAAGCCTTCCTCAGGGCTTACTCAACAACGTGGATTATTTGACGCCGAATCGTTCGGAGTTATCTTTAATAACGGGGATAGCTGAAGATTCTCCTATCGTTCGGGGAATTGAGCGAGTTTTGGAGTTTGGCGTTTCTTCTTGCATCACGACATTGGGTGCTGAGGGAGCCGCTTTTATGGAATCAAGAGGCAGGTTGACTCACGTTCCCGGTCATAAAGTTCCGGTAGTGGATACCACGGGGGCAGGGGATGCCTTTAATGCCGGATTAGCCTTTGCCCTTGCCCAGAAAAGGGACATTCGGGAAGCTGTCGTTTTTGCAGGTCAGGTTTCAGCCTTAGCGGTCACTAAATTTGGGGCTCAAGGCGGGATGCCAAGGTTAAAAGAAGTAGAAGAGTATTTTCGGGAGGAACGACGATGAAGAAGATCGGCATCTTAAACAGTGAAATATCCCGAGTGATCAGTGAGCTGGGACATATGGATACCCTCGTGATTGCTGATGCGGGATTACCCATTCCGGCTCATGTCAAAAGAATCGATTTGGCTTTAAAAGAAGGAGTTCCATCGTTTATCGAGACGGTAAAAACCGTTCTGCAGGAAATGTGTGTGGAAAAGGTTTTTGTGGCTCAAGAGATGGCGGTGTCGAGCCCCGCTAAACAGGAAGAACTGCTGACAGTGCTGCCTGAAGTTCCAGTTAAGGTTATCTCACATGATGAGCTTAAAGCCCTTACGCATCAAGCCAAAGCAGTGATCCGCACCGGCGAATTTACTCCTTATGCTAATGTCATTCTCGAAGCGGGCGTAATTTTCTAATCTGCGAGGAGGATTCAAGTATGTCAGATCTCCTGGTTATGGAGGGAATTAGTAAAAGTTTTAGCGGGGTTACGGTTTTGGATAATGTCCAGTTTTCCCTTCGGCAAGGGGAAGTTCATGCCTTGATGGGGGAGAATGGAGCGGGCAAATCTACCCTGATGAAGATCCTTGCTGGAATATACAGCAAAGATACCGGGTCCGTCCAAATTGAAGGAACTGAGTCTGCAGCGACTTCTCCGAAAATTGCCCAACAGTTGGGGGTTGCCATTATTCATCAGGAACTTAACATGATCCCTGATCTATCCATCCGAGAAAATATGTTTTTAGGGCGAGAACTTAAATGGGGGCATACTGGATTCGTGAACCAGGCTCTCATGCGCAGCGAGGCCAAGGACTATTTAAATCAGCTGGGAATGGATTTAAACCCAGATGGTTTGGTCGGAGAACTTTCTGTCGGACAACAGCAAATGGTGGAAATTGCCAAGGCGCTTTCGATGAAGGCTAAGATTCTAGTCCTTGATGAGCCGACCGCGGCTTTGACAAAACGCGAGATCGAGAAACTCTTCCAGCTCATTGAGAGGTTGAAAGCTCAAGGAGTGGGAATGATCTATATATCTCACCGCATGGAAGAAATCTTCCAAATCAGTGATCGGATTACTGTGCTGAGGGACGGGCGTTATATCGGCACTCGGGAGACGAAAGTTACCACGATGGATGAGTTAGTCCAGATGATGGTTGGCCGAGAGATTAAGGAACGTTTCCCGAAGGTAGAAACGGAGATTGGGGAAGAGCTTCTTCGGGTGGAAGGTCTTTCCCAAGAAGGAAAGCTCTACGACATCAACTTGAGCGTGCGGGCTGGAGAGATCCTTGGGATTGCCGGTTTGATGGGAGCCGGTCGTACAGAATTGACCAAAGCTCTCTTTGGAGTCGAGAAATGTCAGGGGAAGATCTTCGTCAATGGTAAATCCGTTAGTCTTAAAAATCCCAGAGAGGCCATCAAGGCAGGTCTGGCCTTGATTACGGAGGATCGGAAGGGAGAAGGTCTCATCTCCGATCTCTCGGTACGGGAAAATTTAGCCCTGCCAAACTTGCGCTCACTTTCTAAGTTCGGCTTTATTAGCCATCGGATGGAAGGGGACTTTGTAAGAGAAAGTATTTCGAAACTGAAAGTCAAAGTCCACAATTCCGAGCAATGGGTAAGCTCCTTAAGTGGAGGTAACCAACAAAAAGTTGTCATCGGCAAGTGGCTGGCGACACGTCCTAAAGTTTTAATCCTCGATGAGCCGACACGAGGCGTGGATATCGGAGCGAAACGAGAGATTTACGATTTGATGAATCAGCTCGTTCAAACAGGAGCCGCTATCATTATGATTTCCTCGGAACTTCCAGAGGTTCTCGGCATGAGCGATCGAATCCTGGTTATGCATGAAGGGCGAATCACTGGGGAATTTTCACGAGAAAATGCTACGCAGGAAGCGATTATGGTTGCAGCTACAGGAGGGAAAAATCATGGGTAAAGTTCAAGGAAAACGAGGAATCTTGCAGCGCATGGGCCCCCTAGTGGGACTGATTCTAATTGTCGTAATCTTATCAATTACCAGTTCGGATTTTCTTACCGTCAGCAATGTGTTTAACGTGCTTCGTCAGGTTTCCATCAATGCCTTGATTGCCTTTGGAATGACGTTTGTCATTTTGACGGGAGGGATTGACCTCTCTGTTGGTTCGATTATTGCCCTTTCGAGTGCCTTTGCAGCTGGAATGATGGCTGCCGGAACGAATTCCTGGCTCGCTATAGGGGCAGGTGTAGTGGCAGGGACAATTATGGGGACGATAAATGGGGTTGTTATCGCGCGAGGAAAGGTAGCGCCCTTTATTGCCACTCTTGCGACCATGACAATATTTCGAGGGTTAACCCTGGTTTATACACAAGGGAGACCGATAACTGGGCTGCCTGACGAGTTCGGTTTAATTGGACGAGGATATCTCTTCCAAATTCCTATGCCCGTAATCTGGATGTTGGTGGCCTTTGGAGCACTTTATGTCCTGTTGAAATTTACGTCTTTTGGTCGTCATGTTTTTGCTTTAGGCGGCAATGAAGAAGCAACCCGACTTTCGGGGATTAACACAAATCGAGTCAAAGTTCTGGTCTACAGTATCAGCGGCTTGTTAGCCTCTGTAAGCGGTATTATCCTGACTTCGCGTCTTAACTCTGCCCAGCCGACGGCGGGGACATCCTATGAACTCGATGCTATTGCAGCCGTTGTTTTGGGAGGTACGAGTCTTTCGGGGGAAAAGGATGGATTGCCGGAACCTTAATTGGAGCCATGATCATAGGTGTTTTAGATAATGGCTTAAATCTTATGAACGTTTCATCCTTTTACCAACAAGTTGTCAAAGGTGCTGTTATTTTAGTGGCAGTCTTGTTGGATCGTTCGAAAGGGAAGTAATCGGGGGGCTTCGGCGAAACCAATCCTACGGCGCAGAGTATCATCATTGGAAGGTTTGATATTGAAGCCTCGATGTTGGTCTTAGCTAAAACAAGTTCACATGTGGTTCTCTGACTGAAGACTCAAACTCTTTAGTCTTGGACATAGATGCTCTTAGAGGGGAGGATGCGATGGCTCAGTGACGGGGGCAATTCGTTATGGCTTACTGGTGCTCATCTAAATTAATGCTGGTGACTTGGATCACCCAACAAGAAATAGGAAGGAAGAGGAAACATGAAAAGAAAACATAGTCTATGGATGATGATTCTCGTAGTTGTTATGGCGGTCAGTCTCATTGGTTGTGGGTCAACCCAATCTAGCCTGGAGAACAAAGATGCAGCGAAACCTACAGCAGCAAAAGTAACAATCGGCTTTTCTGTCTCAACGTTAAATAACCCATTCTTTGTAACTCTCAAAGATGGTGCTGACAAAGCAGCTAAAGAAGCAGGCGCCGACTTAGTCGTTGTTGATGCTGGCGATAACACTGCTAAGCAAATCAGTGATATTGAAGACCTGATTCAGAAGAAAGTGAGTGTCCTCCTGATTAACCCAACTGACAGTGCAGCCGTCGTTTCTGCCGTAGAATCCGCCAACAAAGCCAACATCCCTGTAATTACCGTTGACCGGGCTTCTAATGGAGGCAAAGTGGTTTCGCATATCGCCTCGGATAATGTAAAAGGCGGCAGCATGGCTGCTGACTATATCTTGAAAGCTCTTGGCAACAAAGGAAACATCGTAGAATTGCAAGGAACTGCCGGAACATCAGCAGCAAGTGATCGTGGTAAAGGTTTCCACAGTGTTGTCGATGGCAAAGACGGCGTGAAAGTTGTCGCTTCTCAACCTGCCGATTTTGATCGTGCTAAAGGATTAAGCGTTATGGAAAATATCCTCCAAGGAAATAAAGACATTCAAGCTGTGTTCGCTCAAAATGACGAAATGGCTTTAGGAGCTCTTAGCGCTATTCAAGCTGCAGGAAAGAGCAATATCTTAGTCGTTGGTTTCGATGCCACTGATGATGCTGTAAAGGCTGTTAAAGACGGAAAAATGGCAGCTACAATTGCCCAAAAACCAGACTTAATCGGGAAAACCGCAGTGGAAACTGCCATGAAGGTAGCTAAAGGGGAGAAAGTAGACGCTAGTATTCCAGTAGCGTTGGAACTTATCACAAAGTAATCGAGAACATTTTAAAAGAGGCCGAAGCATTTGCTTCGGTCTTTTTTCGTATTGGCGGAAAAGAATAACTTCATCTAATAAAGAGCGAAGATAGTGTCTGCGCTCTTGTCGAGTTTTGTTTATGTTGCAGGCAATCCTATGACAGTTCCGAGGTATATTACCTCAACTATTCAGGCAAACTGCTAAAAACAAAGTAGATGAGGTAGAGCTAATGAAAAACAAAAAGACCGGTAATAAAAAGGCAATTATTTGGTCAATCATAGGAGTTTTGGTTGTAGCATTAGGGGTTACCCTCTATGCGATGCCTAAAAAGACAAACTATACAGAAGTCAAAGCTACGACCGGTAATTTAGCGACCAATTACAGTTTTTCCGGCAGCATAGAGGCTAAAAATAGGCAGACAGTTTATGCGGATAAGGCTATGCAAATTAAAGACATTAAGGTTCAAGAGGGGCAGAAAGTCTCAACAGATACTGTTTTAATGACCACCGTCATGGGTGAAGAAATAAAACCTCAGATTGCCGGAGAAGTTTCAAATATTGATGCCGATGAAAATGCCCAGATTATGCCTGGTGCAAAGCTAATAGATATCGTCGATTATTCAAATCTGCAGCTGAAAGTACAGGTTGATGAATACGATCTTTCAGCTGTTTCAACGGGCAAGGATGCAACGGTTACCATTCATGCCTTAAATAAAGATGTTAAAGGAAAAATAACGGATGTATCTAAAGAAGGTGACTATACGAATGGTGTAACAACTTTTACGGCTGACGTATCCCTCCCCAATGACAGCAGCCTGCGTGTAGGTATGTCAGCAGAGGCGAAAGTTCTAAATCAAAGTGTTTCCAACGTTGTTCTTTTGCCTATGTCGGCGATACAGTTTGATGCCGGAAATAACCCTTATGTATTGATAAAAGACAGCAACGATTTGCCTAAAACAGTTGGGATAACCCTAGGTCTTAATGATGGTGTGCATGTAGAGGTAAAAAGCGGTGTGAAGGCCAATGATACCATATTAGTTCCGCCGATAGCGAAGGCCACTGGTTTCGGCCCAGGCGCCCAGATGAAGCAAGGCGGCAGCGAAGCTTCTCAAGGAAGCTCAGGGGGTGACAATGGGCAATGAGCGAAATCTTAACGATGCAGGACATTGTCAAATCCTACTCCTTAGATGCTGAAGAGCTTGTGGTACTTAAAAATATTAATTTAAAAATTAACGAAGGAGAGTTTGTCTCGATCTTAGGCCCTTCCGGTTCCGGCAAGTCTACCCTGATGAATATCATTGGCTGTCTCGATGTCCCTACAAGCGGGAAATATATTTTAGCTAAACATGATGTAGAAGATCTCGACGAAAAGGAATTGGCACGCATACGCAATCGAGAAATAGGTTTCGTATTCCAAAGCTTTCAGCTTCTGCAAAGATTAAATGCCCTCGAAAATGTAGAACTGCCCATGATTTATGCCGGAGTATCCCCAGAACATCGCCGAAAAAGAGCCGCTACCATACTCGAACGTGTGGGTCTTGCGGAAAAAATGAACAACTACCCGAACCAGCTTTCCGGTGGACAACAGCAGCGTGTCGCCATAGCCCGTTCAGTTGTGACTGAACCGACGATACTGCTTGCCGATGAGCCGACGGGTGCCCTTGACCAAAAGACTGGTCAACAGATTATGCAGCTTTTTACAGAACTTAATTCTGAAGGAAGAACGATTGTCATGATTACCCATGATGCAACCATCGCCAATTATTCAAACAGGGTTGTGAATATCCTTGATGGGCATTTAAGCGAGGGGGCTGCGAAAGAATGTTGAGAGAATCTATAAAAATGGCCTGGAGTAATATTACTCATAATAAAATGCGTTCCTTTTTAACAGTTCTGGGCGTGTTGATAGGAGTATCTTCAATCATAGCGTTAATTACCATAGTTCAAGGTGCAACGGGGAGCATTACTAGTCAGATATCCTCACTTGGTGCCGATAAAATTACGATTCAAGCGATGGGCACTCGCTTAAAGCAGGGCCTTAGTGAAAACGACTTGGCACAGCTTGCACGGGTTAATAATGTCAGCGGGGTTTCGCCGACAGTTTCGGGTAAGACTTCTATTGTCTGTGACCGTTCAGTAAAAACGGATGTCTCAGTGCAAGGTAAAAACGATGTTTACTTTGAGAAGGAACAGGATCTTTTGGCAAACGGCAGAGGGGTAAATATTCTTGACGTCAACGACAAAAATCAAATTGCCGTACTGGGAAGTGATCTTGTCAAAGAACTGTTTTTTGGGAAGAACCCTCTCGGTCAGCACCTCTTGATTAATGGCAATACGGTTACCATTGTTGGTGTATTAAGAGCAACAAGCAATTCGATCACGGGTTCCACGAACGATATCGTAATTATGCCCTATACTTCTGCGATGAAAACGCTGGGAGTGAGCAGCATTACCAATGTTGATATGTATATGAGCGATTCCAGCAAGTCCGATAGTATTATCAATGACGTGACAACCATTTTAAATTCAGCCTTTAACTACCGAGAAAACACCTTCACTGTGCTCAACATGCAGAATATTATTGATGTTATCGGTAACATCACAGGCATGCTTACGCTTTTGCTTGCAGGGATTGCCTCCATATCTTTGCTTGTGGGTGGAATCGGAATTATGAACATGATGCTTGTCTCTGTTACAGAACGCACGACAGAAATAGGGCTTCGGAAAGCCTTAGGAGCTGAGCCTGCTCAGATCCAATTGCAGTTCCTCATTGAGTCTATTTTTATCTCCCTATTTGGGGGATTGTTAGGATTGATTATAGGGATCGCAGTGGCAATAGCTGCGTCAATCTTAATGGGATTTTCATTTACAATGACTGCTTGGACAATTTTACTGGCCGTTGGTTTTTCGGCAGCGGTAGGGATCATCTTCGGCTTAGCACCGGCAAGAAAAGCGAGCAGACTAAATCCCATCGACGCCTTAAGACACATCTAGAGTAAATGACGATTTAAGAATTATAATACTCCCGAAAAATCAGTTCTGCTCGTGCTTCGGCAGAGAACTCGTTCTAGCCGATAGCGTTCTGAGAACAGGCCTCTTTACAAGCCGGACAGCCGTCGCAATAGTTTAAAACGAGGGGCATCGAGCAAACGCTAGCAACGGCTATTAAAAATTTTGGGCCCCTCTTGTCAGAAACAAGTATCTTTGTTATCATATATTTTGAAGATCAAACATTATAATGATCATACATTATTAAGCTTCGATATTATTACATACTTACTAATTTGAAGGGAGATTCAAAATGACGATCAATGAAGAATTGACGAATGAGCTTTTGACGTTTTTCAATGGGTTTTCTTCCTGGGAAAATTCAATCGTGCGCTCCAGTGAGTTAACAGTTTCAGAGGCACATGCTTTAGAGGTTCTTGGTGAACAGGAAAAAATTAATATGAAAGGATTAGCCCAGAGGTTAGGGGTCACGACAGGAACTACAACAGTAACTGTAGATCGTTTAGAGAAAAAGAATTTAGCTCGTCGGGAATCGACGAAGGAAGATCGCCGCGTCAATCTTATCAGTCTGACTGATATCGGAAAGAAAGTTTTTGAAGAACATCATGACTTCCATTTGCATCTGACTGAGCAGATGACGTCCGTCTTGAATGATGACGAAATCAAACAGTTTTTACACACTCTAAAAAAAATCAACGCCGAAACTTTTTAGAGTACTAATGGTCTCCTGGTAATTCCGTTAACCATGGTTTGAGGGATTCAAGATTGAAGACAAAACAATTAAGTATCTTGTGAAAATATGCATTAAGAGGAGAAATGACATGGCAGCATCATGGAAAGAACTTTGGTCTAGGCACAAGGGTTTGATGACGACGGCTATCAGCCTAGGATTCATTTTCATGGCCTGGTTTTTCGGGAACTATAGTCATAGCGAGCTGGTAGTTCCTTGCTATGTTCTGGCCTATGCCATAGGTGGATATCAAAAGGCTCGAGAAGGGCTGCAAACTTTGTTTCAAGAAAAAGATTTAGATGTCGATTTGCTGATGGTTGTAGCAGCCATTGGCGCCGCCAGTATCGGCTTCTGGAGAGATGGGGCGATCCTGATCGTAATTTTTTCTTTGAGCGGCGCTTTGGAAGGGTATACTCTCGAGCGAACGAATGACGAAATTAAAGCCATCATGAAACTCCGTCCGGAAGAGGCAATTGTTTTAGTAGGAAACAGGGAAAAGCGAGTTCGAGTAGAAGAATTGCAGCAAGGTGACCACCTTCTGGTGAGGCCTGGAGAACGAATTGCCGCAGACGGAGTTGTAAGTAAGGGGTACTCGTCTGTAAATCAGGCCTCGATTACAGGGGAATCGATTCCCATCGACAAATCACCGGGGGATGAGGTTTTTGCCGGAACCATGAATGGTCAAGGAGCCTTAGTTGTCGAAATGACTAAACCTGCAGAGGCAACACTACTTGCTAAAATCATCCACCTTGTCCAAGAGGCGCAAAGTGAAAGACCGCCCAGCCAATTATTTGTGGAGCGTTTTGAACGTGCTTATGCCAAAATTGTCATTGGCAGTGCGATTTTGATTTCATTGTTGCCCCCTTTTCTCTTGGGTTGGTCGTGGAGTGAAACAATTTACAAAGCGATGATCTTTCTTGTCGTTGCCTCACCCTGTGCCTTAGTTTCCTCCATTATGCCTGCCGTTTTATCTGGAATATCCAATGGAGCTCGCAAGGGTATCTTATTTAAAGGAGGGGCCTATCTGGAGACTATCGGTGATGTAAGAGTAGTAGCTTTTGATAAAACTGGAACTCTCACCGAGGGAATCCCAAGAGTTACTCAGGTGATACCCAATCGAACTTATACTGGAAATGAGGTTTTAAGCATTGCCGCTTCATTAGAAACATGGTCAGAACACCCTATTGCTAAGGCTATCATTAACAAGGCCAAAGAGAAGAGTCTTGTCCTGAGTCCGGTCTCGAAACTGGAAACTGTACCGGGGTTGGGGGTACAGGGCATCGTCGAGGGCCAGAACTATCAAATTGGAAAGTTTGATTTAAGCAGAAGACAAAACTTGCCTGAAGAGAAAATGCAAGCTATTTGCGAACTAGAGAAGCGAGGGAATACCATAATCTCAGTTCAAATGGGAAAAGAACATCTTGGTATTTTAGCGGTCCAAGATACTTTACGCCCTCAAGCGAAAGAATCTGTCACAAAACTTAAAAAAATGGGGATTAAGGTTGTGATGTTGACTGGCGATGCTTCTTCAACCGCGCAATTCATGGGTGACCAGGCAGGGGTTGATCAAGTCTATTCCGAACTTCTGCCAGAACATAAAGTAGATATTATCAAGAAATTGGGGGAGCATGGCAAAGTAGCGATGGTTGGAGACGGTGTAAATGATGCCCCGGCTTTGGCCGCTTCATCTGTGGGGATTGCTATGGGAGCTGCCGGAACCGATGTCGCGCTGGAGACTGCCAATGTTGTTTTGATGGCGGACGATATTTCTAAGATCTCCTATGCCATTGCTTTAGGACGCCGTACAGCTGGGGTGGTTAAACAAAATGTGGCTTTTGCCATTGCAGTCATGCTCGCGCTTGTCTTGTCAAACTTTTTGGGGAATATTAACTTGCCTTTAGGGGTTATTGGGCACGAAGGGAGTACCATCATCGTGATTATCAGCGGGCTGCGCTTACTGCGCTTTGCTTAATCTTTTCATTGACCGTTGCCTTAATCCCTGTATAGGACACCCACTTCTTCAAGTGGGTGTTCATGTTCTGCTTACGCCTTAAGGTTGAAAAAACTTTAAGCTGCAGGAGGTTACTAATATTTTTGAGAGGATGAATAGATAGAGGATTATCTCAACTTTTGGCGAACTTTGGCATAGGATGAAAATTTGAAACCGAGGCATTGATCGATTCGGAGGCGGAGTCATCAAGATGATAAATCCTTTTTATATTTTGGTGGGCAGTGTTATTTTCTTGATTTATGGAGGACTCAATGTTTATATAGGTTGGCGTGGTTGGCAAGCCCTGTTTAGCTATGTTTCTTTCCTAAGTCCCAAAGTATATTGGACCATTTTTGGGCTGTTATCCTTGTCCTATTTATTCAGTCGGTTTAGCCAAAAATTTTTGCCGACAGCATTATTTGAAGGAATAACCCTAGTTGGAGCTTATTGGCTGGCATTCATGTGGTATTTTTTATTAACTATCACCATGCTTGACCTTTTGAGATTGCTTGACCGTTTTCTCCGACTCGTACCGTTGGAAACAAAACAGAGCTTAAATCCTGCCTTAGGATTTATCGTTTTGATATTGGTTGTTGGTATTGTCGGTTACGGGGCATGGAATGCCCGTCATCCTCGAGTGAATCATTATGACCTGTCAATTCCTAAACAAGCCGGATCACTGAAGCAGCTGCATGTTGTTATGGTTTCAGACATCCATTTAGGGACGATTATTCATAATGATCGTCTTACAAAAATGGTTAATATGGTTAATCAACTAAACCCTGATTTGGTCTTGTTTGCTGGGGATGTGTTCGACGAAAATATTGAATCGTCCAATAAGCAAGATGTATCCGATAGCTTTCGCCAACTAAGGGCTCCCTACGGTGTTTATGCGGTCTTGGGCAACCATGAGTACATTGGGGGAACGCCGAGGAAGCCATTAAATATTTAGATGCGGCGGGGGTAAGGGTACTGCGAGACAGTTCTCAGGAGATCGCTGGGAGTTTCTATCTAATCGGGCGGGATGATCTGTCCAGTGAGCGTGTCAACAGAGTCAAAAGAAAAAGCTTAGCAACATTAATGCAAGGGGTAGATCATTCATTGCCGATCATTCTCATGGATCATCAACCTTCCCATCTAGAAGAACCTGTTGGACAAGGAGTGGATTTGCAATTGTCCGGACATACTCACGCAGGACAATTATTCCCGATAAGACTTATTACGAGTCGTATTTTCGAAGATGACTGGGGTTATTTACGCAAGGGGAACTTCCAACTCATCGTTTCCTCAGGTTATGGAACCTGGGGGCCGCCAATTCGGGTGGGCAATACTCCGGAAATTGTCGATATTACGATGACGTTTAATCATTAGTGAGTAGGTTAATTATTTCTTGGGGAGCATCCCTGAGCTTTGTAAGAATAAAAGCAGGGGGAGCATTATCAAAATGCTCCCCCTGCTTTATTATTACCGTTTGGCCTTTACTTGAGGGCTTCGGCGACGGTCCTGCCAAATTCCTGACACTTTATGAGGCTCTCGTCATCGGGGTTCCAAGTAACTTTTAGCCCATCGTTTAACAACGCAAACCCACCGTGTTCTAATTCAGTGGAAATAAGTTTATTGCCTTCACCACTCCAACCATAGCTTCCAAAAGCAGCCGCTTTTTTATTCTTAAAAGATAATCCTTTGATCATTTCCAGAATTCCAGCGATGGCAAACGATATTCCTTTATTGATCGTGGGTGAACCTACAAGGATTGCCTTGGATTTAAAGACTTCGGTAATGATGTCGTTTTTATCCGAATGAGTGGAATTTGAATTAAATAATTTTACAGTAACATCGGGATCGCTTTGTTTAATTCCTGCGGCAATATTTTCAGCCATTTGACGGGTGCTGTTCCACATTGTATCGTAGATGATTGAAATTTGATTTTCTTGGTAACTCTTCGCCCACGACATGTATTTGTCGACCATTTGCAAAGGTCTGTCCCTCCAAATAAGGCCATGACTTGGACAAATCATGTCAATGGGCAGATTTAAGCTCAAGATTTCTGCGATTTTCTTCTCAACAAAGTTACTGAATGGAGTTAAGATATTAGCATAATACTTAAGGGCTTCGTGATACAGCTCAGCTTGATCTACTAAGTCATTAAACATATGCTCTGAAGCTAGGTGCTGACCAAAACCGTCATTGCTGAAAAGGATATTGTCGCCAGTTAAATAAGTAAACATCGTGTCCGGCCAATGGAGCATTCTTGCCTCAATAAAAATAAACTCTTTAGATCCGAGGCTTAATTTATCCCCCGTTTTAACAGGGATGAAATTCCATTCTTGATGGTATTGACCTTTTAAAGATTTAATGGCATTAGCGGTACAATAAATAGGAGTATTGGGTATCTCTTTCATTAATTCGGGTAAAGCTCCACTGTGGTCGGGTTCGCCGTGATTAGCAATAATATAATCGATTGTATTTAAATCAATTTCTTTTTTCAAATTAGCAACAAACTCTTTGGCAAAAGGAGTCCAAACGCAATCGATCAAAGCTGTTTTAGTGTCGCGAACTAAGTAAGAATTATAACTGGAACCTCGGTGTGTAGAGAGCTCATCACCGTGAAACTTTTTCAACTCCCAATCGATTTTTCCCACATATTTGACACTCTTGTTAATTTCAAAACTCATGATTTATCCCTCCTAAAATTACTTGTATAAGTGATAATTAAATTTTAAGGCTGTTTTGCGAAAGATCAGATTGTGTTTGAGGTATTATGGAGCTGTTCGCTAAAACGATGCGATTGCGACCTGTTTGTTTTGCCTGATAAAGGGCTTGGTCAGCAGCTTCAATCAAACGTTCTGGTGAAGAGGCAGAAGAAGCATATTGAAAAGCTACACCAACACTAATCGTTACCATAGGTGAGACAGAGGAAAAGAGATGGGGTATTTCCAAACCTTCCACATTAGCGCGTAAAACTTCGGCGACTTTCTCTGCACCAGCAATGTCCGTATTAGGCAAAACAACAACAAATTCCTCTCCGCCGTATCGAGCAAGGAGATCTCCTTGCCGCTTCAATGATTCCTTCAAGCCAGATGCCACTTTCTTCAGACAGTCATCTCCTTGAAGATGTCCATAATGATCATTATAAGCCTTAAAGAAGTCAATGTCACACATTATCAAAGCAAGGGGTTCTGATTTTCGGCTGGCTAAGGACCAGAGTTGGGTTAGAGATTGATCAAATTGACGGCGATTGGCTATGCCGGTTAAACCGTCTATGGAAGAAAGATAACTCAATTCTTGATTAGCTTGCTCCAATTGGGCTCTTTCAGTCAGCAAAGTATTTATCAAAGGTCGGAAGATATAAACCCCAAGAAAGATAATCGTAAGAAGAATAATCACCCCGCTTGCAGAGTTGAGTAGTTGAAGATGCTGGATTTTATCTTCGCTCTCCTTTTGATATTGATTTACAATCGTATTGAGCTTTTCCAATAAGGTTTCATTATTTTGAAGAAGGTAGTTAAAATGAGGATTATTAGGGGTAAGCAGCGATGAAGGCTCTTTGGCAAGAGCAAAGGCTTCTGAGGTAAAATGTTCGAAGTCTGTTTCTAAATTGAATGGCGGATCAAAATATAGAAGTTTCATGACTGGAGATAAACGTCGCGGCTCATCAGGAGTACTCTCGATCAATCGTTGATTATTACTTTGAATTTGCTCAACGATGCGCAGTAAATCATGTCTCAAAGAATCCTGTTCAGCTGGAGTTTTACTGTAAATAAGTTCAACACTAAGAAGGGATGCCTCTTGAGACAGCCATCGTTGGCTTCCGCTTAAGTTAATCAGTTGAGCGCTGTCTCTCTGAGTCAAGATGACCTGATGTAGGGTAATAAAGATTGCGAGAGTAAGTAAAGCAACTAAACTAAGGGCTAAAACGTAGGTGATTGTTAGTCTAGACAGGGAACGAATTTTCATTCAATAGTCCTCCACCCTTACGTTCTCGCTTAACATTAAATGTAAGTTATTATTTGATATTCGCGCAGATGACTTTATCCTTCTATATAAACCAATAATAATCCTGCTCAAACGACAATTAAGTTTTAACCTTTATTTATGTATATAAGTTTTTACGATCCAATAAACAAATAACAGCAATAAAGAACGTGAATTTTTAGGCTGTAACATTCAGTATCATTTTATTTTTGATGACTATTGACAAAAATTAATTTATATGATATAATAAATGATTTTAATATTGACTTGAAGTGAATTGTATGATACTTTAGATGAAAAAATGACCATAAAATTTGAATCTATCACCAGGCCGAGAATCCCATAAAAAAATTTATGTTTTACAGTTAGGTGGTTTAACATATGGAAAGTTTACCATGCCAGGGATGCAGGGGTTTGTGCTGTGGACCTGTTCCGATTACAACGAAAGAGCTTGAAACAATAAAACAGGAAATTCAATGTATGCCTTATAATAAAAGGTTAGAACTGGAAAATCAGCATAGGTATTTCGGAACCTGCATTTTCTATGATCTTGATAAGGATATCTGCGGTGTTCATAGAGTAAGACCGTCTATCTGCCGTGCCTTTGGACATTATAATAATTTAATCTGTTTTAAAAAACCAGAAGCTTCCACGGAGTTAAATTGGACTGTCACAGAAGATCCAGTGGGTATTCTATCTGTAGACTTTACTTGGATGGATTTTTAAATAATATAAAGTTGTCTATGAAGAGTTGGGCTATCACGTTACTCTTATCAAGACGAGTAATTTTTACGGATCTAAGACATCTTACGTTATAAGGGTTGTCTAATGTCTTACCAAAAGTCTTACTGGAGGATGAATCATGACAAGAGAGGGAAGAAGTCTGGCTGAAAATGTTGCAGAAGACATTTTGGCGATGATTACCATTGACAAAAAATTTATCATAGGAGATAAGCTCCCCAACGAAAACGAACTTTCCGCTGATTTGCAAGTCAGCCGCACTACATTACGAGAAGCCATTCGTATTTTAGTTGCCCATAATGTCCTGGAAATTCAGCGAGGCAAAGGCACCTATGTAAAGAATAACCGCGAGTTAGACGAGAAGCTTGGCTTTAAAGAGCTTTCGACGTTTAACCTGAACATCAAGGATTTGTACGAAATGCGTCTGATTTTTGAGCCGCAATCTGCTTATTACGCTGCAAAACGTGCTTCAGATAAGGAACTTGAGCGTATTTTGTATTATGGCAGGCAAGAAGAAGAGCAGATTATTAAGAAAGAAGATAGAATTGAAGTTGAACAGGCCTTTCATCAATCGATTGCCAAAGCAACCCATAACGAGTTCATGAATCAGCTGATGCCTATCCTTTACCAAGCAATTGACAAGGGAGTTCCTTTATCGGACACAAATGAAGAGATGATCCAGAATACTTTAAGAGATCATCGAATGATCATGGAATTTTTGGCAAAACGAGACGCTGAGGGGGCAAAAACTGCTATGAAGCTGCATATTCTTCATGCCATGAGAGGTTTCGGATTTTCAGAAGAATAATCATTAGGTACATATGCTAAAACTAAAAAACATTTCGCCATGAAGTAGTATTTCGCTGATGGACATTAGACATCATGCAATATATAATGAGATTATACAACTCATATAAAAGAGGTGTTCGAAAATGAATAGTGATGCAGTAACTAAGACCGTACCGCATCGAGCATTGTTACATGCTCTGGGTTTAACCAATGAAGAAATAGAAAGACCGTTGATCGGCATTGTCAGCTCTAAAAACGACATCGTTCCAGGTCATATGAATTTGGATAAAATTGTAGATGCAGTTAAACTAGGTATAGCTATGGCTGGGGGAACTCCACTCGTCTTTCCGGCAATTGCCGTATGTGACGGACTTGCCATGGGACATCAAGGAATGAAGTATTCGCTTATCACACGAGAACTCATTGCCGATTCTACGGAAGCTATGGCCTTAGCGCATGCTTTTGACGCTCTGGTCATGGTTCCAAACTGTGATAAGAATGTTCCTGGATTGTTAATGGCCGCAGCACGTCTAAATATTCCAGCCATTTTTGTTAGTGGCGGGCCAATGCTGGCAGGTATTGTAGATGGGCAGAAAACAAGCTTTTCTAGTGTATCGGAGGCTGTCAGCGAATTCCAAGCGGGGAAAATTACTAAGGAAAAATTGCTGGAATATGAAAACAAAGCCTGCCCTACCTGCGGTTCCTGTTCAGGTATGTATACAGCTAACAGCATGAACTGCCTGACAGAGGTCTTGGGAATGGGGCTGCGAGGCAATGGTACGATCCCGGCTGTTTATTCCGAAAGAATTCAGCTTGCCAAGTATGCTGGTATGCAGATTATGGAGCTTCTGAAAAAGGATATTCGGCCAAGAGATATTCTGACTGAAGATGCCTTTAAAAATGCTCTGACTCTGGATATGGCTTTGGGCTGCAGTACCAACAGTATGCTCCACCTTCCCGCGATTGCCCATGAATGCGGGATTGAATTAGATCTTGATATTGCCAATGAAATCAGCGACAGAACGCCGAATCTCTGCCATCTGGCACCTGCCGGACACACCTACATTGAAGAACTTAATGAAGCAGGCGGCATCTATGCGGTAATGAATGAAGTCAATAAATTAGGATTAATCAAAACTGATTTGCTGACCTGTACCGGCAAAACTGTCGGAGAAAATATTGCCGGCTGCGTCAATAAAAATACGGAAGTTATCAGGCTAGCAGAGAACCCTTACAGCAAGACAGGGGGAATTGCTGTCTTAAAAGGGAACCTGGCTCCTGATTCCTGTGTCGTTAAACGTTCTGCCGTTGCCCCTGAAATGCTGAAACATGAAGGTCCCGCGAAAGTATTTGATTGTGAAGAAGATGCTATGCAGGCCATTAATTCCGGCAAAATTGTCGCTGGAGACGTTATAGTGATCCGTTATGAAGGTCCTAAGGGCGGGCCTGGTATGAGGGAAATGTTAAATCCTACCTCGGCCATTATGGGAAGCGGACTAGGAGAGAGTGTCGCTCTGATTACCGATGGGCGATTCAGTGGCGCTACCAGAGGTGCATCAATTGGTCATGTTTCACCTGAAGCCGCTGTAGGAGGTAACATCGCCTTAATTGAGGATGGAGACATCATCCAAATTGACATTATGGCCAATAAGATCAACGTTGCCCTAAGTGATGCTGAACTTGAACAACGCCGAGCGAAATGGGAACCCAGAAAGCCCAAGATTACAACGGGTTTTCTTGCCCGGTATGCGGGAATGGTTACCTCAGGGAACAGGGGCGCCATTTTAGAAGTTAATCAATAAAAATATCAAAGCAACCAACAGACGCCTAACAGTTTGTTGGTTGTTTTTTCATTTCAATTTTTAAAGATCTGATTTTATTGTTTAAGGACATGTATAGTTATCGCATTAATCGTTAGTTGGCTAGGCTTTAATGTATCTTTTTTAGTGAATTTTTAGATTTTTTATTGTAGGATGTTGAAGAAAAGTGTAATCTTTAATTGATTCTTGGCCTAAAAGTATGTACGATAAGATATATTTAAGGCAAAGCCCGTTAAATAGGGGGTACACTAATGGAAGTTGACAAGAGGATTAAGTTGGAACAAGTTTTTCACGCGCTTAACGCAGGTGTCCTTGTCATCGACGACCAAGATGTTATCAGTTTTTGCAATCCTTTAGCCGAGAACATAATAGGATTAGAGATGAAAGATATTCTCGACCATAAGCTCACAGAGATTATCCCTAATTCGCAATTGCACAAGGTTGTTCAGGAAGAGACTGTGAACTCCGATCAATTGTTGATTGGAGAACGGATGGTTATAACGAGTCACTCTCCAATTGTTCAAGATGATAAAGTAATTGGTGCAGTTGCGGTTTTCCAGGATGGGAGTGAACTGCAACAACTCGTATCTCACTTGGATGAAACCAAAATCAGTCTAACGGGTCTCGAAAATATTTTCGAACAAGCTTATGATGGAGTTATGGTGGTGGACAGTCAGGGAGTCATCACCCGGATAACTAAGACCTACTGCCGTTTTCTGAATATCGAACAAGAAGAGGCGATCGGTCGTCATTGCACAGAGATTCTCCCTACAAGCCGTATGCATATTGTTGCCCAAACGGGACAAGCGGAAATTGGCGAAGTTATGGACATCAATGGAAAAGAAGCTATGGTGATGCGCCTTCCTCTGAGAGAAAATGGACAATTGATCGGTGCCGTGGGGAAAGTTATGTTCCGAGATGTACAGGACTTACGTACGTTGGCAGAGAAACTGGATTTGTTGGAGAACAAACTTAAGTTTTACGAGAAAGAATTAAAACACTATCAGAAATTTCGTTATACCTTCAGCAGTATCATCGGTGATAGCCCAGCGATCTTAAAGGCTAAAGCTTTAGCGGAAAAGGCTGCTTTAGGAAAATCAACGGTTCTGTTGCGTGGCGAAAGCGGGACTGGTAAGGAGCTTTTCGCACATGCAATCCATGCAGCAGGGTTACGTCACGGTCAACCCTTTGTACGAGTAAATTGTGGCGCCATCCCGGCCGAACTATTGGAAGCTGAACTTTTCGGTTATGAAGAAGGCGCATTTACGGGAGCCAAAAAAGGAGGAAAACCTGGGAAATTCGAGTTGGCCAATAGAGGGACAATTTTTTTAGATGAGATAGGGGATCTGCCTCTTGGTATGCAAGCAAAAGTGCTGCGAGTTTTGCAGGAAAAAGAAGTAGAGCGCGTGGGCAGTAATCGGCTGCAACAACTAGACATTAGAGTTATCGCTGCCACCCATCGAGATCTGGAAAAAATGATGAGTGCAGGAGAATTTCGCCGCGATCTTTATTACCGTTTAAATGTTTTTACCGTGACGATTCCCCCTCTTAGAGAACGAGAAAAAGATGTTTTGCTTTTAAGTGAACATCTTTTAGCTAAATTCCAAAGGGAGCTGGGGTCTACTTTAAAGAGATTGGACCGTTGGGTTGTTGAATTGTTTCAACTCTATGCTTGGCCCGGAAATGTTCGTGAACTTCAAAATGCGATCGAAAGAGCCATCAATGTAGCTGAAGACGAAGCTATTCACCTGGAAGATCTCCCTCTCTATCTTCAAGACCTCGAAGGGAGACGAGCAAATACGTCCCTTCAGCCTTTGGCCTTGGAGCTTGCCAGCGCGGAGAGAAGGGCAATACTCAAGGCCTTGAAAACTGCCAATGGTAATAAATCAAAAGCGGCAGAGTATTTAGGAATTCATCGTACGAATCTTTATCGCAAAATGGAGAAGTTTGGCTTGGCTGGAGCTAATGACGAAGGATTAGTGTAGTCCCTTCACAGCATATCCAGTTGAGCCGGACTTCTCTCGCGCAGCGGCAAAGGGGCTGTATTATTGTTCATAAGATAATGAGTATGCTTAAAATCCCCGGAGGCTTTGGTCCCCGGGGATTTTGCTATTTGTATCCCGGGGCGATGAGCAGCATCTCACAGTATGTGTAGCGTTATTGCTACGCGTAGCAATAACGCTACACATGACTGAAAAGCGAGAAAATTAAGAGTTATAGTTCTGTTCAACCGGCACAGTGTTGCAACTTAGCTACATAAGGATCAACATTTCCTTTTGAAAGATTTAGGGTAAACATTGGAGAACGTAAGCCTTTAGGCTGTTTTCGGTGTTTGGCATAGATATTGCTTATTTCATTGTAGTGCGTTGATTTCAACGTTTCTGCAATGTTAGCAAGGACGAAAAACGTGTTAGGAAATCATTGCTTCGGAAACCCTGAAAAATCTAGAGGAGGGTAAGAAATGAAAAAGGCGATCTTAACGGCAGATGAAGCGATGGCATTGATTAACGATGAAAGTATGGTCGCCATTGATGGTTTTGTCAGCATTGGGCACCCAGAAGAATTGACCGCAGCCTTAGAAAAGAGATTTTTAGCAACAGGTTATCCACGAAATCTTTCACTGGTGTATGCCGCAGGGCAAGGAGATTCCAAAGATCGGGGGATGAATCATCTCGGACACGAAGGACTCGTGAAGCGGGTCGTTGGCGGACACTGGAATCTAGCCCCTAAACTTGGCAAGATGGCTGTAGAGAATAAAATCGAAGCCTATAATTTCCCCCAAGGGGTAATAACTCATCTTTTTCGGGATATTGCAGCGGGCAAGCCTGGGACATTAACCCACATCGGATTGGAGACTTTTGTCGATCCTCGCCGAGGAGGGGGTAAGCTTAATCAGATGACGCAAGAGGATTTAGTGGAACTCACTCATGTTAAAGGTAAAGAGTACCTACTCTATCATGCCTTTCCAATTAATGCGGCACTCTTACGAGGGACGTCAGCAGATGAGGAGGGGAATATCTCCTTGGAACGGGAGGCTTTGACCTTAGAAGGCTTATCGATAGCCCAAGCGGTGAAGAACAGTGGCGGGATTGTTATCGTTCAAGTTGAACGTCTGGTTCAATCTGGAAGCATTAAAGCACGAGATGTCAAGATCCCAGGGATTTTAGTGGATGTGGTGGTGGTAGCGAGTCGGGCGGAATATCACATGCAGTCCTTCGGCGAGCAATATAACCCTTCCTACAGCGGAGAGATTCGCTCTCCCCTAACGGAACTCAAAGCCATTCCTCTAGATGAACGGAAAATAATAGCCAGACGGGCTTTTAAAGAAGTACCACCGGGGGCGATTGTGAATTTGGGGATTGGAGTTCCGGAAGGGGTGGCATCCGTCGCAGCGGAAGAAGGAGTGTTAGATCAATTCGTCTTAACGGTAGAGTCTGGTCCAATTGGGGGAGTGCCTGTCGGCGGTGCAAGTTTTGGAGCAAGTTTTAATCCCGATTGCATCGTGGATCAGCCCTATCAGTTTGATTTTTACGATGGTGGTGGACTGGACGTTGCGGTCTTAGGGATGGCACAGCTGGATGCAGAAGGAAATGTCAATGTCAGCCGATTTGGCCCGCGTATCGCTGGGGCCGGAGGGTTTATTAATATTTCTCAGACAGCGAAAAAAGTCATTTTCTGTGGAACATTTACGGCTAATGGTTTGAAGGTAGAGGTTGAGGAAGGACTTCTAAAAATCAGTCAGGAGGGAAAAATTCACAAGCTAGTCCGAGCTGTTGAGCATATTACCTTCAGCGGAAATTATGCTCGCAAGAAAAGACAGAAAGTTCTGTTCATTACAGAAAGAGCTGTTTTTCGATTAGATGAAAATGGCTTAGTGCTCGAAGAAATAGCTCCAGGAGTGGACTTGGAAAAGGACATTCTTGCCCAGATGGATTTCAAACCAGAGATTTCCCAAACCTTAAAAATTATGGATCCGGGCTTGTTTGAGCATGGTCTCATGCGGATAGGTCAAGAAACTAAAGAAGGGTGTGCAGCCAAATGAAACTAAAAGACAGGGTAGCCTTGATTACGGGAAGTGGTCAAGGGATTGGCAAGGCTATAGCTCTCGTCTTCGCTGAAGAAGGAGCAACGATTGCGGTCAATGATATTTCGTTTAACGAAAGTAAGGCGATGGAAACGGTGAAGGAACTTCGTCAACTGGGAGTTAAAGCAGAACTTTTTTTGGCAGATGTCAGTCAAGAAGCTGAAGTGAATTCAATGGTAGAGAAGGTGATTAAGCAGTTCGGTAAAGTAGATATTTTGGTTAACAATGCGGGAATCAATCGAGATGGTCTCCTCCATAAAGGAAACGCTGCAAATTGGGACGCCGTCATGGCGGTAAATTTAACAGGCCCCTTTCTCTGTACAAAAGCGGTTCTTCCCTCAATGCGCGGGCAGGGGTATGGTCGAATCGTCAATTTATCCTCGCTGACAGCGAGGATGGGGATTTTTGGGACAGGGTATTACGCAACTTCGAAAGCAGGGTTGATCGGGCTGACGAAAGTTACTGCAGCTGAGAATGCAACTAAAGGAATCACCTGCAATGCCTTAGCTCCAGGTTATATCAATACGGATATGATGAACAAATATCCTGAGGATCAACTCAAAGCTCTGATCGCTAAAATCCCCTTAGGTCGGTTTGCAGAACCGAAAGAGGTTGCGGATGCTGCACTATTCTTAGCTGCAGATGATTCCTCTTATATTACGGGCGCAGTACTGGATATCAACGGCGGGTTTCTAATTTAAAAAGGAGGATCGTGATGAGAGAAATTGTCATTGTAAGTGCGGTACGAACGCCCATCGGATCCTTTGGCGGAGCTTTGGGCAGATTCCGGCCGTTGAATTAGGGGCGACCGTTATCAAAGAAGTGATACGAAGGGCTGGCCTCAAGCCGGAACAAGTGGATGAAGTAATTATGGGGAATGTCCTGCAAGGTGGATTAGGGCAGA
Source organism: Desulfosporosinus paludis (assembly GCF_045689965.1). Classification (NCBI taxonomy): domain Bacteria; kingdom Bacillati; phylum Bacillota; class Clostridia; order Eubacteriales; family Desulfitobacteriaceae; genus Desulfosporosinus; species Desulfosporosinus paludis. The sequence goes on along the minus strand of NZ_CP144211.1, from coordinate 2,011,021 downwards.
ACCCCGCTCGACAGGCGGCGATAAAAGCCGGCGTTCCACAGGAAGTTCCCTCATGGACTCTTAATAAACTTTGCGGATCGGGGCTGAAATCTGTGGAAAGTGCGGCCCAGGCTATCATTGCGGGGGATGCAGAGATCATTGTTGCCGGAGGAATGGAAAGTATGTCCTTGGCGCCTTATGTCCTTCCCAAGGCCCGCACGGGATATCGCATGGGAAATGGGGTGTTGATTGATGTCATACTCCAGGATGGATTAACAGATGCCTTTTATGATGTCCACATGGGAATCACAGCAGAGAACCTTGCTGAACAGTTTATGATTTCTCGTGAGGAGCAGGATCAGTGTGCTCTAAGAAGCCAGGCGCGCGCGGAGGCAGCCATTAAAGGCGGGAGATTTGAAGATGAAATCGTTCCGGTTTCTATTCCAAGGCCTAAAAGGGATCCGTTGATTTTTAACGTCGATGAATTTCCGCGCTATGGAACAACTCTGGAGTCTCTGGCTAAGCTTAAACCTGCATTTAAAAAGGAGGGAACAGTGACCGCGGGGAACGCTTCAGGAGTCAATGATGGAGCAGCGGCTGTGGTAGTAATGTCAAGAGAGAAAGCTCTGGAATTAGGCCTAGTTCCGATGGCTTCCGTAATTTCCTGGGCTTCAGCAGGAGTTGATCCCCAAATCATGGGTACAGGTCCTATCCCGGCAAGTCGGAAGGCTTTGGCCAAAGCTGGGCTCACAATTGAGGATATGGATCTGATTGAAGCTAATGAGGCTTTCGCGGCGCAAACACTGGCTGTAGTACAGGAGCTTCGTCTTCCCGAGGAGAAAACGAATGTCAATGGCGGTGCTCTTGCTTTAGGACATCCCATTGGCGCCAGTGGGGCTCGAATTCTTGTGACTCTTTTATACGAGATGAAACGAAGAAAAGCCCAAAAAGGGCTCGCAACGTTATGTATTGGTGGAGGCCAAGGTACTGCAATGGTTGTTGAAATTAACCACGCTAAGAACTAGAAGAAATAGGTGAGAAAAAGCATAAATTCATGGAGGTGTTAGTCATGGCAGTTTTAGGCATTATCTTAAGCTTGGGACTCTTGATGTTCATGGCCTATCGTGGTTTTTCAGTCATCTTTTTTGCTCCTGTATTTGCCATCCTTGCGGCAATTTTTTCCGGTATGGCGATTATGCCCACCTATACGGAAATATTCCTGCCGAATCTGGCAAACTATCTAAAGGTCTACTTCCCATTTTTTCTACTGGGCGCAGTGTTTGGTAAAGTAATGGAAGAATCAGGTGCTGCAAAAGCAATTGCCAAGGCAATTGTCCAAACTTTGGGTAAGAAGCAAGCTATTCTTTCAGTGGTCTTGTCAGCCGCGATTCTCACCTATGGTGGGGTTAGCCTTTTCGTGGTGGCGTTTGCCGTGTACCCATTCGCAGCTTCAATTTTTAAGGAAGCGGATATTCCCAAACGCCTAGTACCGGCTACCATTGCTTTAGGGGCTTTCACGTTTACCATGGATGCCCTCCCAGGAACCCCTCAGATTCAGAACTCAATTCCTATGAAGTTTTTTAACACGGACCTTTATGCCGCTCCCGTCTTTGGAACATTAGGGGCAATTATTGTCTTAGCAGTAGGCATAGCTTATTTAGAGTGGAGAAAAAGGGTGGCGCAAGCTGCGGGAGAAGGGTATGGAGCGAATCATAAGAACGAGCCGGAACTGGTTGAGGACAGTAACTTGCCCAATCCATGGTTATCTGCGTTGCCCCTAATTTCCGTACTCGCTGTGACTTTGATTTTACAGAAGCTGATTTTTCCTCAGTGGAATATCACCTCATGGGTAACCAAGGCCCCATACAGTATAGATAAGGCAGGGGTTGTTGGTACGATGAACAACTGGGCCTTGATGATTGCTTTGGTAGTAGGAATTATTCTAGCCTTTATTATTAACCCACGAAGGATTAAAGGGAATGTAGCTAAAGCCATTAATCTCGGGGCGATTGGTTCCTTGCTAGCGGTCATGAATACTGCGTCCGAGGTTGGCTTCGGGAATGTAATAAAATCTCTCCCAGGTTTTCAAACCATAGCCCATGCCTTGACCGGAATTAATGCTGGAGGCAGTCCTCTGTTGTCTGAAGCAGTAACCGTTAATACGCTGGCAGGAGTCACTGGTTCAGCATCTGGCGGATTGAGCATTGCTTTGGATACGTTTGGTAAGCATTATTTGGATTGGGCCAGCAAAACGAATGTCAGCCCGGAATTACTTCACCGCGTTTCTGCTATGGCTTCCGGGGGTATGGATACCTTGCCTCATAATGGTGCGGTTATCACACTGCTGGGTATTGCTGGGTTAACTCACAAACAGTCCTACAAGGATATCTTTGTGATGACCTTAATTAAGACGGGTACTGTATTTTTACTCATCATGCTGCAAAGCGTTGTTCATTTTGTCTAATTCTTAACCTTCATTGCAAGTCAATAGAGCAAGAGGAGCCAGAGCCGACCTTAGTCAGCTCTGGCTCCACTCTTATTCATCAAACGCCACGACTAACAAATCGGCGGTATACACCTCTCAGTTTTTTCATGGGCTACTATTTGATTCGCTTACAATGAATATTTTTTGATTGACAGAAAAATACTTTGTGATAGTATATAAGAAAAAAAGGAGTGAGTAATCACTCATTAGTTAAAATCTAAACTAAACTGGAAAGGAGTAAGAATAGAACTAAATGAGTAAAAACCAAAAAGTTCGGACTAAGAAGCCTGTAGAAGAAAGGCGCCAAGATATTTTAGAAGCTGCCCTCAAAGTATTTTCAGAAAACGGTTATAAGGGCTCTACCACAGCTGAAATCGCTCGTCAAGCCGGGGTAGCAGAAGGGACGATCTTCCGGCACTTTGCTACGAAGAAAGAATTATTGGCAGCGGTTTTAGAACCGAAAATTATAGAAGGTGTAATTGTTTTAGATAAGGAACATAGGGAGAGCAGCCCCAAGGATTTTTTTCGGTGTTTCTTAAAGAATCGTTTGGAGTTAATTCAAGAAAATGCTGGCCTTTTCCGATTGATGTTTGCTGAAGCACAATATCATTCCGAGGTAAGAGAAGCTTTATTTACAGGAATTCTCGGGCCAGGAATGAGTGTTATTAAGCCATGGTTTGATAAGGGAATCGCCCAAGGGGATTTTAAGCCCTTACCCTTTATACCAACGATGCGGAGTTTTATGGGGATGGTCATGTTTTATGGTGTCTTTAGTCATGTCTTTCCCAACTTATCTCCCGAGAAAACCCTTGAAGAAGCAGCCGATCATATCTCAGAGCTTTTTCTGCATGGGTTAGTCGCTAAATAAGTCATGTATGTCCTGCAGTTACTTGATTAACAAAGAAAAGAACGAATCTTTGAAGCAGGGGGAGAAACTATGAAGAAGAAAATAATACCTGTCGTTGTTGTCTTGGCTCTTATCGCTCTTTCAGTCTGGGGCAATCAATATTTTAATCGCCCGCAAGATCTAAACACCTATTCGGGAACTATTGAAGGGACTGAAGTTCCGGTGCAGCCTGAACTCGCCGGAAGGATTGTTGATCTGAAGGTACAAGAAGGTCAGGTTATTAAAACGGGGGATATTATTGCCAAACTTGATGATAGCCAAGCTAAAATTTCCTTGGATACGGCGAAAAGCGAACAAACCCAAGCCCAAGCCAAGCTCAATGATTTGCTGGGCGGCTCACGGGCAGAGGAGCTTCGCCGGCTCCAAGCCGTGGTAGATCAAGCGAATGCCAATGTTGCAGCTTTGGCACCAAGTTTGGAATTGGAAGAAAGCAATCTGGCAAATGATCAAAAACTATACGCAAGTGGCGGCATAAGCAAACAGGCTCTGGATACCCAACAGAACAAATACGATACGATCAAGGCTCAGTATGAAGGTGCTCAGGCCAATGTGAATGCGGCTCAGGCCAGTTTGGACCAAGCCCAGGCAGGGTATACACAACCGACGATCCAGGCTCAGAAGGCAGCTGTGGACATAGCAGCCCAATCTGTTAAAGCAGCAGAACTTAATTTAAGCAAATTGACGATTAAAAGCCCAACAAATGGCCAAGCCCTTTATAAGCAGGTGGAACTTGGACAAGTGGTCAATACTGGGACAACGTTAGTTACCATTCTCGATCCCAACGATTTGTGGATAAAAATTTATGTGCCTGAAGCTAAGCTAAGCCAGGTTAAAGTGGGCGGGGTGGCTCATGTTTCTGTCGATTCCTACCCTAATAAAACGTTTAAAGGGCAAATTCAGTATATCAGTACTCAGGCGGAGTTTACTCCCAAGAATGTCCAAACTAAAGAAGAACGGACAACTACGGTTTATGAAGTAAAAATTTGTATTGCAGAAGGTAAAGATCAATTAAAAGCGGGTATGCCTGCAGATGTGACCCTGGATTAGAGGAGTGAGGAAAATGAATCTGGCGATAGATTGCCAAGGTTTGGTTAAACGGTTTGGCGCGTATACCGCCGTGCAGGGTGCCACTTTTCAAATCCCTCCCGGGGCAATTATGGGTTTTGTGGGTCCTAACGGGGCAGGCAAGACAACGATTATCCGTATGGTATGCGGAGTTTTGGTACCAACGGAGGGGCAGGCGACAGTTCTCGGTTTCGACGTCAAAACTCAACCTGAGGAAATTAAACAACGAATTGGCTATATGTCTCAAAAATTTAGTCTCTACGATGATTTAACGGTTGCGGAGAACCTGGATTTTTATGCCGGAGTGTACAATTTGCGGGGAAAGTTGGCTCGCAGTCAGAAAGAACAGGTTATCGAGCGGATTGGTTTGACTGAACGAACGAATCAGTTGGTTTCTTCTCTTTCCGGTGGCTGGAAGCAACGAGTGGCTTTAGCCTGTGCTTTACTGCATAATCCCCAGCTGCTTGTCTTAGATGAACCAACCGCCGGGGTAGATCCCGTATCTCGCCGAATTTTCTGGGATATTATTCATAAATTGGCTCAAGAGGGAATGACAATTTTGGTCAGCACACACTACATGGATGAAGCAGCTTCCTGTGACTACCTCGGCTTTGTTTTTTATGGCCGCCTAATTGCCTTTGGCTCACCTGAGGAGATGAAACGCAGGGAAGCTAAGGAGACATTAGATGATCTCTTCATTTATTATGTGGAACATGAGGCCTCTGATGATCCTCGTAATCTTAGGGCTAGAAGAGGAGGTGCAGTATAATGCTGAAATTTTCCTGGGTCCGCTTTCTGGCGGTTTTAAAAAAGGAGTTTATCCACATCCGCCGGGACCGGGCCAGTTTAATTATGGCGATTGCCATGCCACTTGGGATGCTGCTCTTATTTGGTTATGCGGTCAATACGGATGTTGAGCACCTTCCTGCGGTGGTCTGGGACCAATCCCAGACCGCGGATAGCAGGGATTTTATTTCGTCGGTACGCAACACACAATACTTGGATCCGGATAATTTCGTTTCGGGATATCAACAAATTGAAAGCTATCTGGATAGTGGGAAAGCGCGGGCCGCAGTGATTATCCCTCCAGACTTTGGCAAACAATTGCAAGGTCAGAAGCAGGCAACAATTCAGGTCCTGGTCGATGGCTCCGATCCAACAGTGGCTCGGGCAGTTATGTCGGCATTTCAGATGTTAGGATTGGATAAATCTCTGAATTTGCAAAGCAAACGTTTGGAATCAATGGGTATTTCCGGAGGAATGGATTTGCCGCTGAACATTGAAACGAGAGTCTGGTATAATCCGGATATGAAGTCGCGCAATTTTAACATCCCTGCTTTAATCGGCCTGATCTTACAAAATGTCATTGCCATGTTGACGTCATTCTCCATTGTTCGAGAGAAAGAGCGAGGGACCATGGAGCAATTGGTCGTGACTCCTATACGCTCGCTGGAGTTGCTTTTAGGCAAGCTTTTACCGTTTGTGGTCATCGGATTTATCTCCTTATCCTTAATTTTGACGACGGGGATTTTCTGGTTTGGGGTTATACCCATGGGAAGTATCTCGCTGCTTATTTTGTTGTCCACAATTTTCCTCTTTACAATCTTAGCCATTGGACTTTTGATCTCCAGCATTGCCAAGACGCAGCTTCAGGCCATGCAAATGACCTTCATCTTAATCTTACCTTCGATACTTTTATCCGGCTTTGTTTTTCCGAGAGAAACCATGCCCAAACTGTTGCAATTAATGGGTGGGCTGCTGCCTTTAACGTATTTTCTAGAAATTGTCCGGGGAATTTTTCTCAAAGGTGTGGGATTAGATTTCCTTTGGCAAGACACCCTCGCTTTATGCTTGTTTGCCGTGATTTTGTTAGCGGTTGCCTCTAAAAAATTCAAAAAGAATTTAGATTAATTCAAAAAGGAAATGATGGGAATTTCATTGTCTTGCTCGGACAAATGCCGGAGGTCTGGTTTGGTAATTTGCCGAGGATATGCTAGGATTAATAGGGCAAGCAAATCACAGCCTGAAAATTACTCGATAAGCCGTTAAGAAACAGGCTCTAAAAATTTCTTGGAGGTACGATTCGGTATGAAAAAGGTTCGAAGAATGACCATGCTGCTATTAGGATTAATGGTGATTTTAGCAACTCTTGGGTGCGGGGCTCAGACGAACAATTCGGCGTCACAAGGATCGAATAAGACAAGTCAAGGCACTACTCCTACTCCTACTCCTACACAGACCCCAACGACGACTAATAAAAGTAATCCTATTGTGACGATTACCATGGCTAACGGAGATCAAATCAAGGCGGAACTTTATCCGACAGTTGCTCCGAACACGGTAAAAAACTTTATTTCTCTGGTGAAAAAAGGTTTTTACAATGGTCTAACCTTTCATAGAGTTATCCCAGGGTTCATGATCCAGGGAGGGGACCCTAGCGGGAACGGAAGTGGCGGCCCGGGGTACAGTATTAAAGGAGAATTTACGAACAACGGCTTTAAAAATGATTTAAAACATGAACGCGGTGTTCTATCCATGGCCAGGACTCAAGAGCCCAATTCTGCTGGTTCTCAATTCTTTATCATGGTGGCTTCAGCAGCGAGCTTAGATGGTGATTATGCGGCTTTTGGGAAGGTGACGAGCGGGATGGATGCTGTGGATAAAATCGTCAATACACCACGGGATCAGGCGGATAAACCTTTGCAAAACCAAGTTATGAAAAGCGTCACAGTGGATACTTTCGGGGTTGACTATGGAGATCCGGAAATAATTAAACAATAAATACGTTTTGTGCCTCTGCTAGCTTTTAACGAAGTCCGCAGGGGCATTTTACTATATAAGCTGGACAAGAGGTTGGAGTCTTCTCGCCGCGCAGTGATAAACATGGTAAAATATTTGTAGGTCAAAATCCTTTACATATTCTTAACAAGTGTTCGCACAACTGTTAAAAGAATAAGAAAAACTTAAGATGGAAGAGAGAACGGAGTGATGATATGCCCGCAAAACGTTTGACTGGGTTGGGGGCCTCAGTTTTTACTGAAATGGACAATTTAAAGAAAAACCTAGAACGAGAGGGTAAAACATTAATTAACTTGAGTATAGGAAGCCCGGATCGGGCTCCCGCCGAAGAACTTCGTCAAGTCCTCAGTCGAGCGGTTCTAGAGGATACTCAATATGGCTATACTTTAACTCGTGGAACGGGAGACTTTCGGAAGGCCTGTGCCCAGTGGTACCAAGAACGATTTAATGTTTCGTTAGATCCGGAGACCGAGGTATTGCCTTTGATGGGCTCCCAGGATGGATTAGCTCATATTTTCTTAGCTTATATTGACCCCGGAGATTCAGCACTTATTCCTGACCCGGGTTATCCAATCTATACAGCGGGCCTCTTACTGGCCGGCGGAGAAAAAGTTTCAGTTCCCCTGTTGGAGAAAAACAGCTACTTGCCGGACCTGCGGAAGATTGATCCTGCCTTGGCTCGCAGAGCGAAGCTTATGTTTTTAAACTATCCGAATAACCCGACAGCCGCTGTAGCGCCAATTTCTTTTTTTGAAGAGGTTGTGGAGTTTGCTAAAGAGTATAATCTTCTCATCTGTCACGATGCAGCGTATTCAGAATTAGCCTTTGAAGGATATCGACCTGTGAGTTTTTTACAAGCTCATGGCGCCAAAGAAGTGGGCATCGAATTTCATTCCGTTTCTAAAACTTATAATCTGGCCGGAGTACGCTTAGGCTTTGCAGTAGGAAACGCAGAAGTTATTGGGACACTCTCACAGCTTAAGTCAAATATTGATTACGGAGTTTTTGGGCCGGTTCTGAAGACTGGAGCTTTTGCTCTTGGCTCCGGACAGGATTCGATTGAAGAAAATCGGCGGGCCTATCAGAGACGAAGAGATCTTCTGGTGGAGGGGTGTGCCCGGGCAGGTTGGAAAATGCCGCTGCCCCAGGGTTCGATGTTCATTTGGGCACCAGTACCAACCAAGCAGGATTCGATGGAATTTGCTATAGAGTTAGCGCGTGAAGCGGGTGTGATCGTAGTTCCGGGTGTAGCCTTTGGTGACTATGGTGAAGGATATGTACGTTTGGCTATGGTTCAAGAAGAGAGTGTTTTGCAAGAGGCTGTTCGACGTATAGAGCTGTTTTTGAGAGATAGGCTTACTGAGGGTTGATGACCGAATCATAATGCTCAAGGAATGGGCGAAAATGGGCGGTTTTCCTCGGTTGGAGAAAAATGGTATAATTATCAAGGTAAAGATTATGAGGCCTGTATTTAGGGAGGAATTACATCTTGGAATTTACTCAAGTTATTGCGAAGGAACTTGGGTTAAAACAAACTCAAGTGAAAGAGGCAGTCAACTTATTAGATGGAGGAAATACGATTCCGTTTATTGCTCGCTACCGTAAGGAAGTTACCGGGGAACTCGATGAAAATGTGCTGCGCGATATCGTGGAGCGATTAGATTATTTACGTCGTTTAGAACAGCGGAAAACGGAAGTCTTGCGGCTGATTGATGAACAAGGAAAGCTCACAGACGACTTGTCTGCACAAATTGCGGCTGCCGCTGTACTTCAGGACGTTGAAGATCTTTACAGACCTTATAAGCAAAAACGCCGCACACGGGCAACCGTTGCCAAGGAAAAAGGTTTGGAACCGCTGGCATCTTGGGTGCTTGCTCAATATCCAGGGGTTAGAGTTGATCCTCAAGGCGAGGCCGAAAAATATCTAAATCCTGAGTTAGAGGTAAATACTGCTGAGGACGCTTTGGCCGGAGCCATGGATATTATTGCGGAGACCATTGCTGATGACGCCGCTTTGCGTAAACGGATACGTGAAGAAACCTGGCGTTTGGCAGATGTTGTGGCGGCAGCGGCATCTAAGAAAGGTCAGGAACGCTCGCCCTATGAAATGTATTATGATTATCGGGAGCCGGTGCGGAAAATTCCGCCTCATCGGATTCTGGCCTTGAATCGTGGGGAGATCGAAGAGTTCCTATCCGTGAAAATTGAAGCTCCCTTGGACACCATTCAAAGACTCCTTGAATTGCGCTATGTTAAGACAGGACCTTGTGCTCCCATCGTTCAAAAGGCGGCTCTGGATGCCTATAAACGTTTAATTGAGCCTTCGATTGAACGGGAGATACGCAGTGAAATGTCTGCTCAGGCGGAAGAACAAGCGATCAAAGTGTTTGCGGCCAACCTTAGGCAGCTTTTACTTCAGCCACCCGTTCGAGGCAAGATGGTCTTAGGTCTTGATCCAGGGTTTAGAACAGGATGTAAATGGGCTGTTGTGGATGAGACTGGAAAACTCCTTAAAGTAGGAGTGATCTATCCTCATAGTGGAAAGAATCAACGAGACGATGCGAAGGTTACTTTGAGAAAGACAGTCGCTGAGTTTGCCATAAATATCATTGCCATCGGAAATGGCACAGCCTCTAGGGAAACTGAAGAGGTTGTAGCTGAGATGATCCGAGAGGACGGTCTAGCGACGGAATTTATCTTGGTGAGTGAGGCAGGAGCTTCCGTCTATTCTGCTTCAAAGTTAGCGGGTGAAGAATTTCCGGATTTTGATCTTTCCTTGCGGAGTGCTGTGTCCATTGCCAGACGACTCCAAGATCCTTTAGCTGAGCTGGTCAAGATTGAACCTAAAGCAGTTGGAGTGGGTCAATATCAGCATGATGTTCAGCCTAAACGGCTGGAGGAATCGTTGCATGGGGTTGTGGAAACCTGTGTGAATGCTGTTGGGGTTGATTTAAATACTACTTCAGCCTCTCTGCTACAATACGTAGCCGGTTTGAAGCCAGCCGTTGCCAAGAACATTATAACCTGGCGTGAAGAGCACGGAAAATTTAACTGCCGTGATCAACTGAAAAAGATCCCGCGCCTTGGAGCTCAAACTTATATCCAATGTGCCGGATTTATTCGGCTCCCCGATGGAGGTAATCCCCTGGAAAACACACCGGTCCACCCGGAATCCTATCAACTTGCCGAAAATATTTTGAAAAAGATTGGCCATACTACGCGGGACCTCAAGGATCATCTTGCTGAAATCCGTCAAAAGCTTGCAGCACTGACACCGGACGAATTGGCGGCTGAGTTTGGCGCTGGGGTTCCTACGGTACGTGATATTTTAGATGCTTTGCAAAGGCCGGGCAGAGATCCTCGGGAAGATTTGCCGAGGCCGTTGCTTCGGACGGATGTCACTCATCTCGAAGATCTCAAAGAAGGGATGACCTTAGAAGGAACGGTTCGGAATGTCGTAGATTTCGGCGCGTTTGTAGATATTGGAGTTAAGCACGATGGACTTGTACATATTTCTCAGTTGAGCGACAAGTATATCAAACATCCAATGGAAGCAGTAGCGGTAGGGGATATCGTCAAAGTGCGTGTGATCGGAATTGATAAGGGGAGAGAGCGTGTGAGCCTTTCAATGAGGGATCTTTCGACCAATGGCGCTCTCGGCTGAGTTCCGTTAGAAAAGAACTATTATAATAAATGGTAGTATCAGGTAGCTTCGATAGAAATGAGGGGCTTAAGTGCAGAAGGTTCAAATAAGGCGTTGGCAGGGAGTTGGTGCTGTCCTAACTGCTGGTACTGGTTATGCCTGTATGTCCATTTTGGTTAAAGGAGCTTATCAGCTTGGACTTGGACCGACCCAGGTGATTGCGTTGCAATCGTGGATCGCGTCCATCCTCCTCTTCGGCTATGTTGTTTGCTTTAAACGGGGAATTTTCAAAATTTCCCTGCGAATGCTTGGGCTTCTTGCTCTTCAAGGGGTCGTGGGCGCTATGGGAACAAGCTTGTTATATGCCTATGCTTTAATATTTCTGCCGGTTTCAGTGGCCATACTTCTGCTTTATCTTTACCCGGCTCTAGTTTTAGCGGCGGGAGTTATTCTTTGGCACAAAAAAGTAGGGCGGAAGGAACTGGTTGCCTTCATTTTGACCTTAGGGGGAACAACGCTGGCGAGCGGGATTCTCTCAGGAGTGAGCGGAGTGGCTTGGGCAGGGATTTTATTAGGCCTGGCCTCGGCCATCGCTTATGCGCTGTTTAATCTTGTGGGAGAAGTTGTGCTGGCCCAAGTATCTCCCTTAGTTGCCATGTGCTACACTCAGTGGGCATGCGCGGTCTCTTTAGTGATCGTTATGAAGGGAGAGGTCATGAGGATTCCCTGGCAGAATCTACAAACGTGGGAAGTCGGTTTCCTGTTGGCTACCGTGGCCTCAATTATTCCTTTTTACATGATTTTAGTAGGGATCGAGCGGCTTGGTGCTGATCAGGCGGCCATCCTGAGTACCTTTGAATTGCCCATGACCTTTGTTTTAGCCGCAATTTTTTTAAACGAATTTCCCACAAAAGTTCAATGGATTGGTGGGAGTTTGGTTCTGGCAGGGATTCTATTATTAAATTGGAGGAACAAAAAGAATGAGGAAATTTCTAATAAAGAACGGTCGAATTCATACGATGGTGGGGCCTGAGTTTTTGGGGGATCTCCTAGTTGAAGGATCAAAGATTGCAGCCCTCGGAGAGGGTTTAGAAGTTCCCGGGGATGCGGAAGTGATCGATGCTTCGGGATGCTTCGTTTTACCTGGACTGATCGATGCTCATTGCCATGTTGGGATTGGAGAAGAGATCTATCGCTGGGAAGGGGAAGACTTTAATGAAATGACAGATCCCGTAACACCGGATATGCGAGCCATCGATGGGATCAATCCGGAGGATGAAGGTTTTCGTGATGCTCGATTGGGTGGGGTAACCGCTGTGTTCACCGGACCTGGGAGCGGAAATGTTGTCGGTGGAACCGGGGTGGTCATGAAAACGGCAGGTAAGATTGTTGATAAGATGGTGATACGGGATCCTGCAGGTTTGAAGATTGCTTTCGGGGAAAACCCTAAAATGGTCTATAGTGAACAAAAGAAAATGCCTATGACCCGGATGGGGACGGCAGCGCTCTTGCGTCAGGCTTTGGTTGATGCTGAGGTATATAGAGATAAGCTGGAAGAAGGAAAAACCGATCCGGACAAAATTCCGGAACGAGATTTAGGTTTAGAAGTTCTGATGAAGGTAATCCAGAGGGAGATCCCTCTGCGCGCCCATGCCCATCGTGCAGATGATATCATGACCGCGATTCGTATTGCCCGAGAATTTGACGTTGATTTAGTCATCGAACATTGCACTGAAGGTCATAAGATCGCTGAAGAACTGGCGGAGCTGGGCTATCCGGCGGTGGTTGGTCCCCTGTTGACGAATCGCTCGAAAGTAGAGTTAAAGGATAAATCCTTTAAAACGCCAGGAATTCTAGCGAAAGCCGGAGTAAAGGTAGCGATTATGACAGATCACTCTGTAACTCCGATTGAACAACTGCCTCTTTGTGCTGCTTTGGCTTACAAAGCAGGGATGGAAATGGGAGATGCCCTTCGGGCCATTACGATCAATGCAGCGGAAATTTTAGGCGTCGCCGATCGTATCGGGTCTCTGGAAGTTGGTAAAGATGCCGATCTTGTTATTTGGAGTGAGCATCCCTTTCAACTGGCAGCACGTCCACTCTGTGTTATGATTGATGGCAACATTGTCAGTCCGGAATCTAAGAAAGATGGAACAAATCATGGCTTCTAAATCATCTTCAGCCCTGCCCATGTTGGCTGGAATGGGGATGGCGGTGATCTGGGGATTTTCGTTTTTATTTACTAAACAGTCGCTGGACCATACGCTTCCCCTTCAGCTGCTTGGCTACCGCTTTGGGGCTGCGGCCCTTTTATTGACTGTTCTAAAGTTGACCGGAGTCATTCACATCAATCTTAGCGGAAAACCGATTCCTTCTTTGTTTCTGCTGGCCCTTTTTCAGCCTGGATTTTATTTTATGGGGGAGACTTGGGGAGTTAAGTGGACGTCCGCTTCGGAAGCAGGTATGGTGATTGCCCTGGTACCTGTAGCTATTGCGACGATGGCAGCAGTTTTTCTGAAAGAAAAACTTAATCCTAAACAGATACTCTCTATTGGGGCCTCTGTGCTAGGTGTCATAATTATTGTCGCTGCACAAGGCTCACTCCAGTTTGGTGAGCATCTCTGGGGGATTTTGGCGCTTCTCATGGCAGTATTAGCGGCAGGTGCCTATAGCATCCTTGCCAGACATTCTTCGAAGAGGTTCACTCCTCTGGAAATTACTTATGTTATGATGTGGGTAGGGACCGTGATCTTCAATGGTCTTGGTATTGGGCAAAGTGTTTTACAAGGATCTTTTTTCAGTTATTTTGAACCATTGCAGATTACAAGTGTCCTGTGGGCCGTTTTTTATCTTGGGATCTTATCATCAGTATTAGCTTTTTTTCTTTCTAATTATATGTATGCTAAGCTTCCGGCGTCGCAAACAGCGCCTATATTAAACCTTGTAACGGTTGTGTCGGTTTCTTCCGGTGTGGCTTTTCGAGGTGAGCTGTTCGGCTGGCAGCAGGCTGTGGGAATAACCTTAATTCTTTTAGGTGTATGGGGAACGAATATGTTTGGACGAACGATCGTTTCTCCGCTGGCTGAGAGTGCTTGACTTTATAGTTCCACAGTGAAAAGGTTACACTTAAGTCCAAGAAGGTAATTAAATTTCTATAGTGCAAGGTTGGAGCCCCAAAATGATGAACGTAACTTGGAAAAAGGATTAGACTCTTAGGAAAGGAAAGGATTAGGTTTGTCCAAGTTTTCCTAATCAGATAGGTATGGATTATAAAGTAACGAGTATGTCGCCGGAACAAACTCGAGCATGGGGAAAGCATTTAGGAGGGCATCTGCGAAAGGGCGATGTCCTAGCTTTAATTGGAGATCTGGGGGCAGGAAAAACTTCTCTGGCCCAAGGAATTGGCGAAGGATTGGGAGTAACGAGGCCGATGCCCAGTCCAACATTCACTCTAATTCATGAATACGACGGACAAAATCGAGGAACTAAAGTACGCTTAGTGCATATGGATTTATATCGCTTACAACATCCTCAAGAGGTGGAAGTGATCGGTGTCGAAGAAGCGTTTTCTGAGGACACTATTTGTTTAATCGAATGGCCGGAAATTGCCGAAGATTATTTACCGGAAAATCACTTAATGGTTGAGATCCTAGGCAGTGGAGAAAAGCCGCGGGAAATTATCTTTCATGCCCAAGATAGTGATTGGGAAGAACGGATTAAAGATATTATTCACTCTAGAGAGAGACTCGGAGGGCCTCAATGAAATACTTAACGATTGATACGACGACAAAAGTTAGTGCAGTGGCCTTAGCTGAAGATGGGTATCTTGTCGCCGAAGGTTTCCTGCATACTTCGAAGACACACTCAGAGCGGATTATTCCGATGTTAGATCAATTATTTACAGCCGCAGCCTGGTCGCTTCAAGAATTAGATTTAATAGGGGTCGTGAGAGGGCCAGGCTCATTTACCGGTATTAGAATTGGTATTGCGACAGCCCAAGGGTTGGCCCAAGTGCTGAACATACCGCTCTTAGGCGTGGTGTCTCTTGATGCTCTCGCATGGTCGGGTTGGGGGAGAAAGGAAGATATTGTGCCGATTCTGGATGCCAGAAAGAATGAGTGGTATACAGCGCGGTATCGCTGGGGGGCAGGAGAGAAAGCAGAGTGTCTTACAGCTCCTCAAGCCTTGTCGATCAATGAATGTCTGGAACAATTAAGAACACTAGATCGGCCGATTTGTTTTGTAGGGGATGCGGCTTGGAAAGGGAAGCAACAAATTGAAGCTGTTCTGGGTGAACAAGCAGTCATTCTACCAGATTATCAAAGCTTGCCAAGGGGAGCATATGCCGCTCGAGCAGTTTGGGAACGCTGGCAAGAGATCGGTTCCGGTGAGCGGGTTGAGCCTTACTACATTCGTTTCTCAGAGGCTGAGGTCAACTGGGCCAAAAAAGAGCGAGCCCGCAGAGGAGAAGAGCATGAATAAAGGGTTAGTGCGTCCTATGCAGGTGGATGATCTTGAGGCTATTATGGGGATTGAACATGCTTCTTTTTCGACTCCTTGGTCTTTACAGGCTTTTATAGCAGAGCTAAAGGATAACGAGTACGCACAGTATCGTTGTTTGGAGTTGGATGGTCATGTCATCGGGTATATGGGACTATGGTTTATCCTCGACGAAGGACATATTACTAATATCGCCATCTCTCCCGGTTACCGCGGGCAACGCTGGGGAGAATTCCTGATGCGTTCTGTGATGCAGGAGATGGTCGAGCAAGGTATGGAACGGATGACTCTCGAAGTTCGTGTTTCGAACAGCCCTGCTCAAGATTTATATAAACGCATGGGTTTCGCTGTGGCAGGGGTCCGTAAGGGGTATTATGCGGATTCTGGGGAAGATGCGTTAATCATGTGGGCGGAACTGGGAAGGAAGTGAAGAAACGTGACAGAGAGCCAAGATAAGAAGGTAATTATTTTAGGTGTTGAAACAAGCTGTGACGAGACCTCCGCAGCCGTTCTGGTTGATGGGTTTGATTTGCGCAGTCATATTATTTCTTCTCAAATCATGACGCATCAGAAGTATGGAGGAGTTGTCCCGGAAATTGCCTCCCGCGAGCACAGTCTTCACATTCAACCGGTTGTCCAGCAGGCTTTAGCTGAAGCGGACGTTGGTTTTACAGACCTTTCAGCCATTGCGGTTACTTATGGGCCGGGACTTGTGGGATCTCTTTTAGTGGGTGTTTCCGGTGCTAAAGCCATGGCCTATGCGGCTGGAATTCCTCTGATCGGGATAAACCACCTAGAAGGTCATATTTATGCCAATTTTTTAAACCATCAGGATTTAGAGTTTCCTTTATTAGCCCTTTTAGTTTCTGGAGGACATACTCATCTCATTTTATTTGAAGCTCATGGAAAGTATCGCGTTTTAGGGTATACACGGGATGACGCAGCAGGGGAGGCTCTTGACAAAGTTGCCAGGGCCTTGGGCTTGGGTTATCCAGGCGGCCCCCAGATCCAAAAAGCTGCCCAGAATGGAGATAAGCAAGCTTTTAAGTTCCCGAGAGCCATGTTAGAGCCGGGCAGCTTAGATTTTAGTTTTAGTGGAATGAAATCGGCAGTCTTAAATACCTTAAATTCTGCGCGAATGAGGGGAGAAACTTTAAATGTCCCCGATCTTGCGGCCTCTTTTCAACAAGCTGTTGTGGATGTCCTGGTTCATAAGGCTTTAATGGCGATTCAACAGACTGGAGTCCAGACCCTGCTCTTAGCCGGCGGAGTTGCGGCTAATTCCTTACTGCGAGAGACACTGGAGTATGAATTAGTGCAGCGCAAAGTACGTTTAGTTTATCCCCAACCCATCCTATGCACGGACAATGGGGCAATGATTGCTGCAGCAGGCTATTATCATTATCGGGCAGGAAACTTTGCGCCATGGACATTGAATGCAGTTCCGGGATTAAATTTGAAGTCAATATAGTCATTATTATGGTTTAAATGAACAATGAATTCGACGAAACAAAGCGAGGAATTAGATTTCCTCGTTTTGTTTTGTATTCTTTTGAAAGATGATTAATTAAGGCCTAAAAGAATTGTGGATAAGGTTATTCTGTGGATGATGTGGATAAGTCTGTAGATAAGTATGGACAGCGGCTTGAGAGATTTGAAGGTTATTCAGACTTTTTGGATAAAGTTACCCACAGGACCTGTGGATAATGTTGATAACTTTTTCAATGACGCAGAATAACTAGATATCGGGTTGTGGATAAGCCTGTGTACCCGTAAAAGTTAAGATTTAGAAAACCTTGACCAAATTTATTGAACTTTAACGTACAGCTTCGAAATAATGTGAAACTAAAATTTGAGGTGTCATTTAATTTAAACTCCTAATATCAACAAACAAGTTATCAAATTATATAGAAATTTCTGATATTTATTAATAGTAATAGACTGTTGTTGTTAAAGGGCCAAAGTTTAGTATAATTAAAAGATTCAAATTATACTTTATAAAATTTAAAATTTCAGGAAGGACTTTGACATTATTGATCGAATAATTCTGATAAGCACGTGATTTTACCGAAAGGGCAGTACTGATATGAGTGAGGATAAATCGTTACTCAAAGCCGAAGTGCGCAAATCGTGTTTAGATTTGCGGGCTGGTTTGGGAAATGAGGAGAGAAAAAACAGGAGTCGGCAAATTCAGCAAAACGTTTTAAATTTGCCAGAGTTTAAGCAAGCTCAGACTGTCATGCTATTTCTTAATTTTCGCGACGAAGTCGAGACAACAGCTTTGGCAGAAACTACGATTGCCAGTAAGAAAAGGCTAATCTTGCCTCGTTGTGCGCCCCAGGGGCTACTTCTGCCAATTGAGACCCGCGATCTAAGAGTAGATATTGAACCAGGTCTTTGGGGAATTCGAGAGCCAAAACTAACTATTGGAGAAGCAGACCCCTCTGAAATCGATTTAATCATTGTGCCAGGTGCTGGTTTCGATCTCCAGGGAAACCGCTTGGGGTATGGAGGGGGCTATTATGATCGCTTTTTTATGCGAATCAAGCCAACAGTACCTAGAATTGCCATTGCTTTTGAATGTCAAATTATTGAACAAGTCCCTGTAGATATGCATGATGCCAAAATGACGATGTTGGTCACAGAAAACAATGTTTACCATTTTTAGAATCTAGGAATTCAAATAGGGGGTATTTATTTGAGCAGCGTGTGTGAGAATCTAGTAGATCCTAAACAAATCGAATTGGACGAAATCATCGCCAAGTTTCGCCATGAGAAGGGGCCGCTCATCCCGATTTTGCAAGGAGCTCAAGAGGTTTATGGGTACTTGCCGGCTCACGTTCTTAAACACATTAGCAAAGCAACCCGTATCCCATTATCCAGGATTTATGGCGTGGTGACATTCTATGCCCAATTTCGCCTAACTCCTGTGGGACGGAATCTGATTAATGTCTGTTTAGGAACAGCCTGTCATGTCCGTGGAGGGGCAAAAGTATTAGAAACTCTTGAGAAGGAATTAAAGATTAAAGATGGTGCGACAACGGAAGATGGGCGCTTTACGTTGGAGATTGTGGCCTGTATTGGAGCGTGCGGTCTCGCGCCGGTAATTTCCATTAATAATGAGGTTCATGGACGATTGTTACCGGAGAACATCGCCGGGATATTGGCCAAATACGAGTAGGGGGATAAAGGGATGGCAGAGAATCAACGGATTCTAGTGTGTGCAGGGACTGGTTGTGCGTCATCAGGGGCACTTCCGATTATCGATATCTTAAAAGAAGAGATAAAGCGTCAAGGACTTGAAGATACAGTAAGTATAGTAGGTACCGGATGTCAAGGATTTTGCGAAAAAGGACCAACTCTTGTAATCGAACCCCAGCATGTCCTTTATACTCGTGTTAATGGAGACGATATTGCTGAAATTGTGGCCTCGGATGTTATGAGGGGTGAAAGGGTAGAGCGTCTCTTACTTTTAGATACGGAAACTCAAAAACCCATCCCTAAAATGTCCGATATTCGCTTTTTTGCTAAACAACATAGGATTGTTCTAAAAAACTGCGGAATTATCGACCCCCAGCGAATCGACGATTACACGGCACGTGATGGCTACAAAGCTTTGGAAAAGGTTCTTAAAGAGATGTCGCCTAACGATGTTATCGAAGAGGTTAAAAAATCAGGCCTGCGTGGACGAGGTGGGGCTGGTTTCCCGACGGGTTTGAAGTGGAGCTTCTGCCAACAAACTCCCAGTGACAAAAAATATATTATTTGTAATGCTGACGAAGGGGATCCGGGAGCTTTCATGGACCGGAGCGTACTTGAAGGAGACCCGCATTCTGTAATAGAAGGAATGCTTATCGGAGCCTATGGAATTGGTGTCGATGAAGGGTATGTTTATTGCCGAGCGGAGTACCCTTTAGCGATTAAGCATCTCGAAATTGCGATCAAGCAGGCAGAGGAAGCGGGTTTTCTAGGGGACAATATTTTGAACTCCGGTTTTAATTTCCGCTTGAAAGTATTTGCCGGTGCAGGTGCCTTTGTTTGCGGTGAAGAAACTGCCCTCATGGCCTCAATCGAGGGTAAGCGTGGTATGCCGCGTGTGCGTCCGCCTTTTCCAGCGGTCAGTGGACTATGGGGAAAGCCAACGAACATTAATAATGTGGAAACCTGGTCAAACATTCCACATATCATGCGCCATGGTGCAGAATGGTATGCTCAATTCGGAACGGAAAAAAGCAAAGGAACTAAAATCTTTGCCTTGACTGGGAAGGTGAATAATACAGGGCTGGTTGAGGTCCCAATGGGAACAACGTTACGGGAGATCATCTTTGATATTGGGGGCGGAATTCAGAACGGTAAGGCCTTCAAGGCTGTGCAAATCGGAGGCCCATCGGGAGGATGTTTGCCCGAGGACATGCTCGATCTGTCCGTAGATTATGAAACGTTGACCAATGCTGGGGCTATGGTCGGTTCAGGTGGACTTGTCATCATGGATGAGACCACATGCATGGTGGATATTGCCCGCTTCTTTGTGAACTTTTCGCAGAAGGAATCATGTGGGAAATGTACCCCTTGCCGTGAAGGAAATAAGCGGATGTACGACATTCTGGATAGAATCACCAAAGGTGAGGGGAAAATTGAAGACCTCGATACGCTGGAAAATCTGGCCTTAACAATTAAAGAAACTTCCTTGTGCGGCTTGGGTCAAAATGCCCCTAACCCCGTCTTGGCGACGCTTAAATACTTCAGACATGAGTTTGAGGCGCATATTTTGGATCATAAGTGTCCGGCGCATGTATGTTCCGCGTTGCTTAGTTATTCAATTGACCCCGAAAAATGTAAAAAATGCAGCCTTTGCGCTAAAAATTGCCCGGCTAACTGCATTAAAGGAGATAAGAATACACCCTATGTCATTAAAGAAGAGGATTGCATTAAGTGTGGGACATGTCTGGATAAATGCAAGTTTGGGGCAGTTATTCGCTCATAACCAGAGTTTTGAGCTTACGCTAAATAATGGACAAACTGAGAGGAGTGAAACACTTTGGAGTGGCTTACATTAACAATTGACGGGCGTGAAGTCAGCGTTCCTAAAGGAACGACTGTCCTTGAGGCCTGCCGCATGAATAATATCCCGATTCCGACCTTGTGCCATGATCCGGAGCTTACCCCAGCCGGAGCCTGCCGTTTATGTGTTGTTCAAATTGAAGGAATGCGAAATCTGCCTCCCTCTTGTGTTACCCAAACAACTCAAGGCATGAAAATTGAGACCCAAAATTCCAAGGTTCGCGCAGCACGCAAAACTATCCTGGAACTTTTGGTTGCCAATCATCCTTTAGATTGTATGACCTGTGAGAAAATGGGGGCCTGTTCTTTAGCAGAGTATGCTTATGAATACGGCGTAAAAGGAGAAGTCTTTGAAGGAGAGAAACGCGATCTTCCTGTGGATGAAGGAAATCCTTTTATTTTAAGAGACCCCAATAAGTGTATCTTGTGTGGGAAATGTATCAAGGCTTGTTCGGAAATTCAAGGAAAAAGCATTTTAGATTTCTCCTTCCGTGGCTTCGATACCCAGGTAGGCCCTGCCTTCAACCTTCCCTATAACGAGTCGGATTGCGACTTCTGTGGTTCTTGTGTCTCAGTTTGCCCAGTCGGAGCTTTGACCGAAAAACAAATGGTTGGGAAGGGACGTCCTTGGGAAGTCTCCAAAGTGCAAACTACTTGTCCATTCTGTGGAGTGGGCTGTAACTTTGATCTAAATGTTAAAGATGGAAAGGTCATTGGCGTGACATCGAATCCAAACGCTCCTGTGAATGGCAAAGCCCTTTGTGTAAAAGGTCGTTTTGGGATGGATATGATTTATAGCTCTAAACGTTTGACGACACCTCTGATTAGAAAGGATGGAGTCTTAGTTCCGGCGGAATGGGATGAGGCCTTAGATTTGGTCGCAACCAAGTTTCAGGAAATTAAAGATTCTTATGGGCCCAATGCTCTTGCAGCGTTAAGTTCAGCCCATTGTACGAATGAAGAAAATTACTTGATGCAAAAATTTATGCGCGCGGTGATCGGGACCAATAATGTTGATCACTGCGCAAGGACCTGACACGCTCCCACTGT
Source organism: Desulfosporosinus paludis (assembly GCF_045689965.1). Taxonomy (NCBI): domain Bacteria; kingdom Bacillati; phylum Bacillota; class Clostridia; order Eubacteriales; family Desulfitobacteriaceae; genus Desulfosporosinus; species Desulfosporosinus paludis. Next base: position 1,989,532 of record NZ_CP144211.1, on the reverse strand, counting down.
GGCCGGTCTGGCCACTTCATTTGGCTCAGGTGCTATGACTAATTCTATTAACGAAATACCGAATACTAAGGTGATGTTTGTTATCGGTTCAAATGCAACGGAGGCTCATCCGGTCATTGGAACCAAGATGAAGCAGGCCTTAGCTAAGGGAGCAAAACTTATTGTAGCAGACCCCCGTTGCATCGATCTTGCAGAACGGTCGGATGTATGGTTAAGACTTCGTCCGGGAACGGATATTGCTCTTATCAACGGGATTATGAATATTATTCTTGCCAATGGCTGGGAAGATCGTTCATTCATTGAAGAACGTACAGAAGGTTTTGAAAAACTTAAAGAGTCAGTTCAAAAATACACGCCTGAGGTTGTCAGTCAAGTCACTGGTGTTCCGGTGGAGCAACTCGAGGAAGCTGCCAGAATCTATGCAACTGCTGAACGGGCTCAGATCTTCTATACGTTAGGGATTACAGAACACACTTGCGGTACGGATAATGTCATGAGTTTAGCAAACCTTGCTATGCTTACAGGAAACATTGGCAAGGAAAGCTCAGGAGTTAATCCAATGCGTGGTCAAAATAATGTTCAAGGTGCCTGTGATATGGGAGCCTTACCTAACGTTTACCCCGGATACCAACAGGTAGCCAACCCTGAAGTCCGGGCAAAATTCGAAGCTGCCTGGGGTGTTCCCCTTGACCCCAATCCCGGTTTTATGATTCCTGACATGTTTGAGGCTGCTGTGAGCAAAAATCTGCGTGCTCTCTATGTAATGGGTGAAGATCCCGTGATGACAGATGCGGACGCCAACCACGTGCGCAAAGGGTTAAAAGCTCTAGACTTCCTCGTAGTACAAGAAATCTTCTTATCCGAAACTGCGTTGCTGGCAGATGTCGTTTTACCAGGCGCAAGCTACGCTGAGAAGACAGGTACTTTCTCAAATACGGAGCGGAGGGTGCAGATGGTCAATCAGGCCATTAAACCCATAGGAAATGCCAAGACTGATGGAGAAATCATTTGTGAGCTAGCTAATCGAATGGGCTATCCATTCCCTTACTCTTCCTCTGAAGAGGTTATGCAGGAGATCGCCAAGCTGACTCCCCAATTTGCGGGAATCACCCATGCACGTCTGGGAACACAAGGGCTGCAATGGCCGGTGCCTAGTGCAGATCATCCCGGGACTAAGTTTTTGCACGAAGGGAAGTTCAGCAGGGGCAAAGGGCTTTTTGTACCCATCGAAAATCAGTTGCCTGGAGAACAACCCGATGCGGAGTATCCCTTCTTGCTTAATACCGGGCGTAAGCTCTCGCATTACAATGTGTTCACTCAAAGTTCAAAGGGCTTGGTGGAACACTCTCCAGATGAGTTGGCCGAGATCAACCCCAACGATGCCCAACGATTGGCAATTAACGATGGAGAAGTTGTCAAGGTGGCATCTCGCCGAGGAGAGCTGGAAACAAAGGTCAGATTGACGCAGCGAGTACCTGAAGGAATGCTCTTTATGACGCTTCACTATATGCAGTCGCCCACGAACGTTTTAACGAACGGGGCCTACGATAAAGTCACGAAAACCTATGAGTACAAGGTTTGTGGCGTAAAGATCTCGAAACTTAATAAATAAATTGATGAAAGGGGCTTCACTTTAACGAAGCCCCTTTTTATTACCCTTGATAATATAACTTCCTTCATTGAACACAGACCCCAATCGCATTCGTCAAGGTGACAGCACAAACTTGATGTGGTACATTTGAAGGCAGAATTGCTGTTCCCCTGTTAAAGATAAAGGAGGTCTCGAAAATTATTAATTTGGTGAATCCCGAGAAACAACTTGCCAAGTTAAAAGCGACGGGTATTCTGCTAGCTGGTGGAAAAAGCTCGAGGATGGGAAAAAATAAGGCCTTCCTGGAATTGGAAGGCCAACCTCTTGCAGAGCGAAGTTTAAAAGTTTTGGAAGCAGTGTTTACGGAAGTGTTAATTAGCAGCAATCAGCCTGAACTTTATACAGACTTCAATGTCCCTATTATCCAAGATAAAATTCCAGGCCGAGGTCCTTTAGAAGGTCTTTGCCAGGGTTTAATGACAGCAAGCTTTGAAACCGTTTTTTTTGTAGCTTGTGATATGCCCTTTTTGCAAGAGGAGTTAATTCGCTTTCAGTTTTCTTGGACGCCAAACTATGATGTTGTAGTCCCTCGGCTTCGAACGGGTCTGCACCCACTGCATGCTTTTTATAATCGGCGCTGTCTCCCGCATATTAAAAATAATCTTGAGAAGGGACACCTCAAGATTATAGATCTTTACCCAGTATGCAGCGTAAGGTATGTGGATGACTCAGACCTGGCGAGTTTCTCCAATTTAGAAGATGTCTTTTGTAATGTGAATACTCCAGAGGATTGGTCGAGAACCCTTAACCACTAATTCGCTCAGGGCAAGTATAGATATTCAGGCGTTGCTCTCGGGCAAAGCCAACAATCGTGATGTTTAAGGCAGCAGCCTGTGACAGTGCCATATCCGTTGGAGCACCTCGGGCGATTAGGATGGGGACCCTCATTTTAGCGACTTTAAGCAGAATCTCTGAAGACACTCGCCCACTAAAGAAGATAATGTAGTTTTCAAGCTCTAATCCGGAGCGAAAGGCGCTGCCGTTTAGTTTATCGAAGACATTGTGTCGGCCGATGTCATAGCTTGTTAGGATCACCTTTCCGTGATAACCCACGCCACCACTGTGTATTCCTCCAGTTGCCTGAAAAAGCGGAAGGTGGGACTGTAAGAAATTGGTATATTCATAAGCTTCTTTTAGTGGGATGCTATGGGCTGAGGTGAGCGGTTTAACCATAAGCGCGTCATTAGCGAAACAAAAAGAAGCACGGCTTTTACCACAGCAAGCTGAGACAAATCGTTTGCTCATAAGTTCTTTTTGCAAAAGACATGGCTTTCCTTCCACCCAAACTAAATGATCTATAGGATCCTCTCGAAGTTCATAGACGTCCTCAGGAATACGAATAAAACCTTCATTGAGTAAAAAACCTAAGGTAAGTTCTTCGGTCTGAGAAGGGGAGCATAACAGAGTGGCAATTTCTTCTCGGTTGTAGTGAATGGTCAATGGGATTTCTCGAACGACACTATCTTCTATCTGTTCGAGTTGTGGTCCATTGGCTTTAAGAATGGTATAAGTAACTGTTTCGTTTATCATGTATACCTCCTTGGACCTGATTTAACTCTAGTTTACAATATTTTTAAAAAAACCTGAATCTTTTTTTTATACTGTCAGAAAAGTATAATGTTTTTTTGATTAATTTCTGCAGATAAGTGCAGGTAATGGCTTCTGCTCTCGCAAGCTAACAAGTTCGAAGACAGTGTCTTCGGGCGTAAGGAGAGGTTTCTTTAAAAGGACGATACTTCCTGCCAGTAAATAATAGGGAAAAGGAATTTAGAGATTTATGGCGAATAACTTACTATAAGAAAATACTATTTATTGAATTAATTAAAAGCAACTAATACTGAATGCTCCGAAGCTGGATCTCCTAACGCAAGGCTATGGTGACCAGACATGTGTCTCAAGACACTCGGGTATTATGGGAAACTGTAATACCTCCCATTGGAAAGGAGTCTGTCAACAGGAGGAAAAATCCCCCGGCTGTTTACAGACCGCGGGATTTTTTGTGCTGTCAAAAGGGTTAGTTCCAGCCAAGTCTATTATACTTATTAAGAGCTAGAAAAGTAAGGTGTATTTTTATGCAGGATCAATTTCAAAGGCAAATTGACTACTTACGAATTTCCATAACGGATCGCTGCAATCTTCGTTGTAACTACTGTATGCCCAGCACAGGAGTACCTTGGATGCCGCGTGAGGATATTCTTTCTTTTGAGGAAATCCTTCGCTTAATGAGAATTAGTACTCAACTTGGTTTTCGTCGTTTTCGCATTACCGGCGGAGAACCACTTGTCCGCAAGGGAGTTCTGGACTTTATTCGAGCGGGCGCTCAACTCCCTGGAGTTGATGATCTTATGCTGACAACGAATGGGCTATTGCTTCCGGAAATGGCTTTTGACTTGAAAGCGGCTGGAGTTCAGCGCGTAAATATTAGTTTAGATACGATGGACCCGGAACGGTTTCGGGAGATTACGCGTGGCGGGGATGTTTCTAAAGTGATTCAGGGTATTTTCCGTTCTCTTGAGGCCGGATTAGATCCGGTGAAGGTTAATGTCGTCGTTGTACGCGATGTTAATAGCCAAGAGTTGCCCTCTTTTCTAGCTCTAGCTAAGCAATATCCCCTCCATATTCGCTTCATAGAACTTATGCCGATTGGATTAAGTTCTGAGCGAAGGAATGATTTTGTTCCTATAGAGGAAATGAAAGAACTATTAAAAATCAAACAGTATATTCCCAAAGAGGATATTCTAGGGGAGGGCCCGCAGAGTACTTTCAACCGCGTGGTTATAAAGGAAGTGTAGGATTTATCAGTGCCTTGAGCCGACATTTTTGCAGCTCTTGCAATCGAATTCGCCTTACTGCAGATGGTAAACTGAGACCTTGTCTGCACAGCAAGCACGAAGTCGATTTGCGCGAAGGGCTGCGTAATGGATCTACAGATGTAGAATTGTTAGATCTGTTCGCTCAGGCAGTTTGGCATAAACCTGCAGAACATCATATGAATCAAGAAGCTCTGCAAGGGCAGCGCACTATGTCCCAGATCGGAGGGTAGAAGATGAATGATTTAACCCATTTTGATGAACAAGGTCGCGCGCGAATGGTAGATGTTAGTAATAAAGCAGAAACTTCCCGTGTTGCGGTAGCTCATGGCAAAGTACTGATGAAGAAAGATACTCTGGAACGCATTCGTTCGGGTCTTATCGCTAAAGGGGATGTTTTGGCCGTTGCCCAAGTTGCGGGAATCATGGCAGCTAAGCAGACCTCGCAGATAATCCCTATGTGTCACCCTCTAGGAATTACAGGGACAAAACTCAGCTTCAGCTTGAAGGACACTGGAGAAGTAGAGACTGGAGAAGTAGAGATTGAAGCAGTTGTGAAAGTTCAAGGAAAAACAGGGGTGGAAATGGAAGCGCTCACTGCGGTAAGTGTGGCTGCTTTAACTATCTACGATATGTGCAAAGCGATTGATAAATCAATGACTATCGGAGAAATATATCTAGTAGAAAAACAGGGCGGAAAAAGCGGTCACTATATGCGCTAAGATAAGTTTTATCATGTTTTAAATGACTAGATTCAGAAAAAGCCTTAATGAGAGAGGAGCACTAAGATTGGGTAAAATAGTTGCTGTTTGTACAAGTGAACGAAAAGGTATGCGCAAAAAAAATGTGGGTGAGGGAATTTTAAAGGTAAATTTTGGTCTGGAAGGAGATGCCCATGGCGGAGACTGGCATCGAATGGTCAGCTTATTAGCAATGGAAAGCATTAAAACCATGCAGGATAAAGGGCTGAATGTCGGTCCTGGAGATTTTGCAGAGAACTTAACGACAGAGGGGTTGGAGTTACATACTCTTCCGATCGGAACAAAATTAAAAATAGGAGCAAAAAGCATTGGAGAAGTGACACAGATCGGAAAGGAATGTCACACGAAATGTGCAATATTCTATCAGGCCGGGGATTGTGTCATGCCAAAAGAAGGGATTTTTATTCGCTTGTTGGAAGGCGGCGCGGTTCGTGTCGGAGATACCATTGAGGTAATCGAATAATGATGCGGATTGGAATCATTACAGCCAGCGATAAAGGATCTCGCGGAGAACGAGAAGATCTCTCAGGCCCTGCCCTTAAAGAGCTGGCCCAAAGTATGGATTGGGAGGTTGCCGAATATATTATCCTTCCTGACGATCAGTCAATGCTTGAAGGAACCATGCGCCAGTGGGTGGATGAACTTAGTTTAGACTTGATTCTAACGACGGGAGGTACAGGATTTTCCCCGCGAGATGTCACTCCAGAGGCAACATTAGCAGTAGCCGATCGTTTGGTTCCTGGCATAGCGGAAGTGATGCGCCTGGAAAGTTTAAAGGTAACGCCGAAGGCGATGCTTAGTCGAGCTGTGGCAGTTTTAAGAAAACGAACGTTGATTATCAATATGCCTGGAAGCCCTAAGGCTGTTCGCGAATGTTTTCATGCTATTTCCCCTGCCTTACCCCATGGTTTGCAAATTCTTAAAGGCGAAGCCAATGAATGTGGAACTCCAACTAAGTAAACTAAGATTCTACAGACCTATAATAGGGGCTTTCATAACATACCGTTGTGGAGGTCCCTAATTCATTATCTTACGGCTATCTACTTTTGGCCTGTCACCCTTGTCCAGAGTTTAGCGTATATTATTGTAGACATGGCTTGAAAGGTGATGATAATAATGAAAGCCATTGCGTTTGTTGATTACGAAAACATTTGGACTAGTTTGCTTGAACATGGTTATGAATTGACGCCAGAACAATTGGTGCAATATTTGCAGCTATATGCGAAGCGCAGCAATACGGATTTACAAGCAGTATATTTGTACGCTAATTTCGATCGCGAGGAATTTTGGCGGACACAAACCACTTTTGAGAAAACGAATGTTTTTACAAGGCATGTATTTAGCAAGAACAATTTTGCTAGTACAGGGCTTCGTCGAAACGCGGCTGATTTAGAATTGATGCTGGAAGCCCAAGAGATCTTACTCACGCGAGCATCTACCTTTGACCTTTTCTTGTTAATTACCGGTGATGGCGATTTTCTTTCCCTTTTAAGAAAAATTAGGGCATGGGGAAAAGAAGTCAAAGTAATAGGAGTAGGCGGTAGTGTTCATCATTCTTTGCAGCCATATTGTGAAGGAGATGATCTCTTGGAATGGGTACTCCATGAAAACCCTGAAGTAGAGTATCAGCCCGAACAGGATCTAACTCAAGGGATACAAATTATTGGAACTCTTCAAATCCGACTGCCCTACGTTGCTTCCACAAAGGCAAGAGCGGCTTTGGCTGAACTTTTAGGACGATCGATTCCTCAAGTTAAAGAGTTTATTCGCTATATGTTAAGAGAAAATATGCTTATTGAAAAAGAACATTCCGATCGGAATCTAAAAATTGGCAAAACCAAAATATATCTCCTAAACCTTCAGCAAAAGAAGGTAACAGAAGCCCTAGGGCCTATGCTTGAGGAAGTAACCCAACGTCAATCAAAGTTGATGTTAGATGCTTAAACATGCATAGAATGGGGAGAATATGGAAACTATAGTGGTTAGTGGTAAGAAGGGACTGGGGAGGCCTAGAGCTAAATCTAATATAACGGCTTTTATAGAGAATAGGAGTAAATTGAACCTATTTAACATACAAGGCTGATTTTAAGGATTTAGGGGGGTTGCTTTCCCGTGTTTCCTTGCATATTATTATAGATATATTGTTAGCACTCAACAATGTCGAGTGCTAACAAGTAATAAATAACAAACATTAAGGAGGGTCTTTTCTTCATGAACATTAAACCTCTCGCAGATCGGGTGATCATTAAAGCACTCCCGATGGAAGAAAAAACTAAAAGCGGAATCATTATGCCAGACACCGCTAAAGAGAAGCCACAAGAAGGTGAAGTTGTTGCAGTAGGACCTGGCAAAATGGAAAAAGGGACTCGTGTTGTGCTTGATGTTAAAACAGGCGATAGAGTCATCTATTCCAAGTACGCTGGTACTGAAGTGAAGTATGATGGTGAAGAATACCTGATCTTGAAAGAAGCAGATATTTTGGCTATTATCGGTTAATTTAAATCACTGATATTAATACTTATTAAGGAGTGAATAACGTGGCAAAGCAAATTATTTTTAACCAAGATGCTCGACATGCTTTAGAACGCGGTGTCAATGCTCTCGCTGAAGCTGTTCGTGTTACTTTAGGACCTAAAGGGCGTAACGTAGTATTAGATAAAAAATTTGGTTCTCCATTAATCACAAATGACGGAGTCACAATTGCGCGTGACATCGAACTCGAAGATCCATTCGAAAATATGGGTGCCCAACTTGTAAAAGAAGTAGCTACAAAAACAAACGATGTTGCTGGAGATGGTACAACGACCGCTACAGTATTGGCTCAAGCTATCATTAGAGAAGGACTCAAGAATGTAGCTGCAGGTGCAAACCCCATGGGAATTAAACGTGGGATTGAACAAGCAGTTGACGTTGTTGTTGCAGACATCAAAGCTAATGCCAAACTTGTGGAAACGAGTGAAGCAATTGCCCAAGTTGCCTCGATTTCAGCAAGCGATAAAACCATCGGCAACCTGATTGCGGAAGCTATGGAAAAAGTCGGTAAAGACGGAGTTATCACCGTTGAAGAAGCCAAAGGCATGACCACCGAGCTTCAAGTAGTTGAAGGAATGCAATTTGACCGCGGCTACATTTCGGCTTATATGGTTACCGATACGGAAAAAATGGAAGCCGTACTTAATGATCCCTACATCCTGATCACGGATAAGAAAATCAGCTCAATTCAAGATATGCTGCCCGTACTGGAAAAAGTAGTACAAGCTGGCAGGCAACTGTTGATCATTGCCGAAGATATTGACGGAGAAGCTTTAGCAACTCTTATTGTCAATAAACTTAAGGGAACGTTTGTCTGCGTGGGCGTTAAAGCACCTGGTTTTGGTGATCGTCGCAAAGCCATGCTGGAAGATATTGCAGTCCTAACAGGCGGAACCGTTATCACCGAGGACCTCGGTCTGAAGCTGGAAAACACTACGATCGATATGCTTGGACGTACCCGTCAGGTTCGCATTACTAAAGAGGAAACCACGATTATTGAGGGTTCCGGCGACGTTGAGGATATTAAGAAACGTGTCGAAGCTATCAAGAGACAAATCGAAGAAACTACTTCCGACTTTGATCGTGAAAAACTCCAAGAGCGCTTAGCTAAACTTTCCGGCGGTGTTGCAGTCATTCAAGTAGGTGCAGCAACCGAAACCGAAATGAAAGAAAAGAAACTTCGTATCGAAGATGCTTTAGCTGCTACACGTGCAGCCGTTGAAGAAGGTATTGTTGCCGGAGGCGGAACAACCTTAATTGATGCTGTTTCCGCTTTAGATCAACTTCAACTGACCGGAGACGAAGGAACTGGAGTTATGATTATTCGTCGTGCTCTGGAAGAGCCCCTGCGTCAAATCGCCAACAATGCCGGTCATGAAGGCTCAGTTGTGGTTGAGAAAGTTCGTTCTTCCAATAGAGGAACTGGCTTCAATGCTGTCACTGAAGTATATGAAGACATGATCGCTGCAGGTATTGTTGACCCGGCTAAAGTTACACGTTCAGCTCTGCAAAATGCCGGTTCCATCGCAGCTATGCTCTTAACCACAGAGTGCTTAGTCTCCGACCTTCCTGCCAAAGATGGCGGCGCTGGTGCCATGGCTGGCATGGGCGGTATGGGCGGCATGGGTGGCATGGGCGGAATGATGTAAGTCAAGCCCTGAAACCCTTGATATAAGCCACTTTCGAGGGACGAGAACCTCCAAAAATGCCCCAACGGTAACAAAATGGTAACATTTTCAGAGAAAAAATGATACCTGCAAGGGGTATCGTATAAATCAGAGGTTTTTCACGAGTTCACTGAACTTTTGAGAAGCCTCTTTTTTCATGGCTTTTGTCGTGTGCATGCAGACAACTCTTGTCGTTTCGTCATCTTTATGCCCCAGTCGCTCCATGATCTCTGGGTGTCCTAAATAGTCTTTTTCCTCTTCTTGTTCGAGCTGTTTAATCGTTTTAATGATTGTTGGGATAGTTACATATTGAGTTGGATCATTCTTTATCAGCTCGGATTCGATGGCCTTTTTGAAGATCATACGGCCGATTACGTGAACACCTTCAATTGTATTATTTTATCTTTCGATCATTGAAAAACCCCTGGACGTTATGACCAGGGGTTAAGACTTAATCTTCATATCTATTCTTCTTCTGTTTCTTCCCAACATGAGAAGCACATAGTGCAGTCTAATCTAGGGTTATAACGGAGATCAACATTAACAATACCACATCGTTCACAAGTACCAAAAATTTGAGCCCAATCATCGTCCATACTATAATCCCCCCTATAGGCTTTCAAATTAACCTTCCTACTTAGATTATATATTTATGATTTTTCCGAAGGGTTACAAAGAATTGAGAGGACGGTGTATACTGGAGGGGCAAGACCTACTTTACCAATGTATTCATGCATCACTATACTTAATTTCAAGTCCCACAAACATTCACGTCTTTTATCCAAACTCCCGCTAATTCATAGCTAATTATCCGAAGTTAGGCAAAAAAAGCTTGAGTAACTTAAAAAAAACATTACGAGGATCGTAAGGAAAAATCGTCAGAAAAATGTATAAAAGCGTTGAATCGTGCAAGAATGGATATAATTAATATTAACTTGTAGGTAATTCATCAAGTGACCACTAAAAGACTGTTAGAGAAGGCCGGTGTAACAGATGTTAGAAATGGAAAAACCCCGAATAGAGTGTATTGAGCGTTCTGAGAACGGTTCTTATGCTAAATTCATTGTTGAACCTCTTGAACGAGGATATGGCATAACCATAGGTAATTCTTTAAAACGCATTCTACTGTCCTCTTTGCCAGGATTAGCGGTTACATCTATCAAAATAAAAGGTGTACCCAACGGATCTTCAACGATTCCAGGGGTTGTGGAAGACATCACGGACATTGTTCTCAATATAAAATCCCTTGCTTTAAAGGGATACACGGATGAACCCAGGGTTATTCGCTTAGAGTGTCAAGGCGTAGGCGCAGTTACAGCAGGGGACATTATTAGTGATTCAGACATCGAGATCCTAAATAAAGACTTGAAAATAGCAACATTAGGCAACGATGGAAGACTGAATATGGAAATGACAGTTGAGCGCGGTTATGGCTACGTTTCTGCTGCTAAAATCAAGATGTCAGACGATGGAGTTATCCCTATTGACTCCATATTTGCCCCGATATATAAAGTCAACTACGTTGTAGAGGCTACGCGAGTTGGTCAAATCACAGACTATGATAAATTAACTCTCGAAACATGGTCAAATGGCAGTATATCTCCCGAGGAGGCGACTAGTAAGGCTGCGAAAATCCTTAGTGACCACCTCCGACTTTTCATGAGCCTCACTACTTCATTCGATGCTCATGAATCTATGGAAGAAATAGAGAAAGACTCACAACAAGACAGAAATCTTAAAATGTCGATTGAAGATCTTAATTTATCCATTCGTTCATACAACTGTTTGAAACGGGCAGGAATTAGTTCAGTTAAAGATATAACCCAAAAGACAAAAGAAGAGATGTTCAAGGTGCGTAATCTTGGGCTCAAGTCGTTAGAAGAAGTGGAATTTAAACTTAAGGAATTAGGGTTATCATTCTGCTCTGAAGAAGATTAAAGATTTGTGCTATTCCAAAAACAACCGCTCATTTATAAGGTTGTAACCCGCTGAAACCACATGGTTAATATAATATACTAAGGGTTGACTTTTTAACCCATCATAGGCCAACCTTAACTTATTGGTTAGTAATCAAAATATTAAAAATTTCACTATAGGCATTATTGTAGATGGAGGCGCCAATATGGTTATTAAAAGCAAACTGCAAGACGCATACCTAGAGCAACTACAAACCACAAAAACACCAGTCATTGTGCATTTAATAAAGGGCTTACAATTTAGGGGTATAATCATTGGGAGTGACAGCTTTACCATAATGCTTGAATTTGAAGGAAAGCAACAAATGCTTTTCAAACAAATGATTTCAACAATATCGCCCACTTCGACCTGTCAATCTAATAGAAATAACCCAAGGAAACCAAGTTATACCTTCATATGACTCAAAAGCCTTGTTGAAGTAAATAATCAAAGTCCCCTCGTGCATAATGGTCGAGGGGACTTTTGCTTGACGCAACTTCAATTATAGGAACCAATTTATGCTTGTATGCCTAGTATTTAAGAAATTACTCCTTTACCAAAAATTTGCTAGTGCTTTTTAAATTTAATTTTGTTAAAATAAGCTTCCTGCAATGTGCGAGATTAATTTTGGTTTTAATCCTATTTATAAATTCGGGAATCTCAATAAACTTTACTTAGGTCAGGCCCCAGTTAGGGGAAGACCAAAACTAGAGTTGAGGATACCCACCTGTGAGAGCAGGGTTAAAAACCAGAAAATCCAACGGCTTTGCGGGGAAATTTATTCCTAAGATTTAAACAATCTCTAAGTTATAAAGAGAAAAATTATTGCTGCTTGTGACTTCCTCTGGATACCTGTAGGACTTATGCTATTTTGATGTCTGGGAAACGGAGGGTTGATTATGAATAATGATAAAAATACCTGCCCCTGGTGTGGAGCTACAGTGATTCATGACGGAGGCTGCATCCAATGCCCTGATCCGGCGTGCGGATGGAATAAACCAATTAGCGCTGCAAAAATGAATGTACAAACCTAAGAGCTGCCATAAGTAATGGCGGCTCTTTTCATAAGGTTTTTATCGGACTCAAGGAGAAGAAGTAAGTCCTAAAAGGCACTATTAAGGCTTTTAAAGCTTGATAGAGGTTTGTTTGGAAACACAGGTCGTAGAATTCTTTGAACCACGGCTAAATTCTAAACTTAATCATTCATTTTGTGCATAATTTATATTCCAATTATATATTTTATTTATATATAAAGTTGGCTTAAAATAAGCGCATAGACCAAGAGATGATAAAAATGTAAGCAAAAGGCATATCTTAATATAATTCACAATAAATTAAAAGAAGGTGTCATGTAATGAAAAAACAACTTTTAATGTACATTATGGGTTGCCCTGTATATGTTAAAGTTAAGGAAGCTAATGAATTTGCAGCGAAATAAAATCGTTACTGAAAAACCCATTTGAGTTCTGAGGTACAAATATGTCAACTATCTTTCGAAAACACAGGCGGTCTTTAAGCCACACTTAAAGACCGCCTGTTACTTTTAGAATATAAGTTCAGTTCCACTACGCCATGACTCTTGTAACAGGCAGATGACCGAGGTAGTCGTAAAAGGTTGCACTGATGTTTGACCGTAATCTCCGGGTTGTCGAACTCTATAACTTCCTTCTTTTCCGTATTTCTAAGACTTGCTCTTGTATTTTTTGAGCCAGTTCATTTCGACCGTTAACTGATCGATATGGGTAATGAGATCCTCCTTTTCGGCAGCATGCTCTTTCTTAAGTTGCTCAACTTCTGTATTCTTCTTATCAAAAACAGCGGGCATATTTTCAATAAACTCCGCTTTCCATCGACAAATAAGCTGTGGACTGACTTCATACTTGGCGGCGATCTCATTTAGAGTACTTCCCTCTCCGAGAACCTCCAAGACGATCTTCGCTTTTTCTGTTGGGTTGTACGGTTTTCTTTACTTCCTCATACCATTATTATCTTATTTTTTCTGTTTCGTGTCCAACCCCCTGGGGACATTATATTTTGATAGTTAAATCCACCTTTTAAGCTCGATTATCCTATAGAAATTATTGCACAGAATTATTTATCTTTTCACGGCGATCCTTGGACAAACCCCTTATGTTCGTAATATTTCAGTGTAATTTACTTCCGGCGGTAGGGGGGGTAGACTGCTAAGTTGGGGCTTTTCCAAGACTGGAAAAGTAATATGTCTTCTTCGGAATTAACTCTGCCAAAAATAAGCAGAAACACACCATTTTTGGAGATGGTAAAAATTAACGCAGTTATGGATTATGGAGTCTTATAATATTGACTTTTTATTGTAACTAGGGAAAGATATCGTTTAAGGCAAGAAAATATGTCGAATAGTACTTAACTATGTCAAAATAAAGGTTGAATTGTCATATAACTATAATAATTCATTATATTGGATAAAGCGTGTTGAACTTTAGTATATTGTATAATATACTACGTCTCAGTGGTTCCAAAGCCCTACTTAATCAGGACTTTAACCCTTCTTTGATTATTCATTAAATTTTATATCAGCGATAAAGGCAAACCCAGTGAGAACTGGGGACGCAAAGCCACGGGTCTTCACCCAAAATGTGTAAGATAGCCGGGTTACCGAACAAAACTTGTCGCCGATCTTTGTTTGGGCGTCATTTTTTTTGTGAAGAGGGAAGCTAGTTAAATTTATTATGAAATTAATAAATCGTTTACGTTTGCCGCGAGAGTGGAAGTTGTAATCTTGCTGGGAATTCGGTCAGAACCATTGTGTGTAAGAGGTTAGAACAGTCTTTGAACAGATTTGTCAAGTCACTGGAAGCAACGAACCAAATGGCTGTTGGGAGTCCGCAAGCTGTTAAATCAGTGGAGAATATCGGCGTTATTGGAACAAACTGCTGCTAGTACCCAAGAGTTTCGGGTTCATCTGAAGAACGACCCCCTACTAAAGCGTCCGTAAGTCAATCTGAAGACGCTTTAGCAAAGATTGGTGAAATCTTACCGAACCTGTAGGAAAGTTCAACTTGTGAGCAGATATTGAACAAAACAATTGTAACAAAATACTCGGGAGAAATAGATTTTTGTTCAAATTCTTTCGGCACCACTGTTAGCGTCAAATTTGAGTTACCAAAGGAGTAATAAGTCATATGACAATAAAGGTCGGTGTAATAGAGTGGACGAAACACTCGGTTTTAACAATCACGTCAATAATACCGCGTATAGGTTTTTAGACATCTTTGATCTTAATAAGATTCAGAAACTACAGGACCTTTTTGCTGCCGCTACTGGAGTAGCATCAATTATCACAGAACCTGATGGAACACCGATAACTGAACCTAGCGGATTTTGTGGTTTGTGTAACAAAGTAGTAAGAAAAACCGAAAAGGGTCATAAAAATTGTCTAATCTCAGATTCGATCATTGGCAGCCCCCAGAAAGATGGCCCCAGAATTCAAAGATGTTTAAGTGGTGGGCTGATTGATGGAGGAGTGAGTATTATTGTCGGAGGTAAGCATATTGCTAACTGGTTAGTTGGACAAGTTCTGGATGAAGATTATGAGATTGAAGATATGCTATCATACGCAGATGTAATTGGAGTGGACCGTGATATTTATAGAGATGAATTGCTTAAAGTTAAACGCATGTCTAAATTGCAATTTGTGAATGTATGCAATTTCCTTTTTCTTAATGTCCAGCAGCTTACGAATTATGCAATAAAAAATATTTCATTAACTCATGAAATAAATAAAAAGATAATCGATGAAGCAGAAATTACTAAATTAAATAGCGAACTTGAACTAAGGATAAGAGAAAGAACTTTAGAACTCGAGGAGATAAATGCCGAGTTAGAAGAAATCAATGCAACGCTTGAAGAAGAGATTGCTAAACGTAGGAAAGCCGAAGACGAAATTAACCAACTAAATGCAGAATTAGAGATAAAAGTTATAGAACGAACAAACCAGTTACAGGATTTGAATACGATCTTGGAAGAAGAGATTGTAGAGAAGATACTTGCAGAAAATGAGTTAAAGAAGGAACGAGTATTTACGGATGCTTTATTTGATAGTGCCCCAGGAATGATTTATCTCTACGATGATGAAAGTAGGTTAGTGAGATGGAATAAGAAACACGAAGAAATGACAGGGTATTTGTCGGAGGAGTTGGATCATAAGAATTTGTTGGATTGGTATAAAGAAGATATTCAAAGTCAGACAGCCGTAATTGAAGGTATAGAAAAGGTCAATCAAAATGGATTTGGAGATACTGAAGCTAATTTACAAAAAAAAGATGGTACCAAAATACCAATGCACTTGACTGCCAGTTCGATAACAATTGATGGCAAACAGTATTTTGCAGGAATAGGAATTGACATTACTGAGCGGAAATTGCTGTATGAAAGATTACAAAAATATCAAATTCTTGCAGAAAAAGCAAACGACGCTATGATATTCATTGATAAAGAGGGGAATATCATTGAAGTTAATGATGCAGCAGTAAGAATTTATGGATATACGCATGAAGAATTTTTATCCATAACTATTTTTGACTTAAGGGGTCAAAAGAGATCCTATGTAATCGATCAAATGAAGTTAGCAGATAATGAAGGAATTATATTCGAGACTATCCATTATCTAAAGGATGGTACTCCGATTGACGTTGAAGTAAGCTCTCAAGGAACCTTTCTTGGGAATAAAAGAGTTCTTCTCAGCATCGTACGGGATATCACGGACCGAAAAAAACGAGAAAACGAAAATCGATATCTTAGTTATCATGATGTTTTAACAGGTCTTTATAATAGAAGGTTCTATGAAGAAGAAGTTAAACGATTAGACACCATAAGAAATCTCCCTATTTCGATCATTATTGGAGATGTAAATGGACTTAAGCTCGTAAACGATGCCTTTGGTCATGATAAAGGGGATGAGCTGTTACAGAAGGCAGCTATGGCCATTCAGAGTGTGTGTAGAAGTGATGATATTGTTGCTCGCTGGGGGGGCGATGAATTTGTCATCCTTCTACCCAAGGCTAATAAAGAAGAGGCCGAGGATATTGTTAGAAGGATAAAGGAGCTTTGTTTAAAAATACAAGTCAACTCAATACATATGAGTATTTCGTTTGGTTGGGAGACTAAGAGAAACGGTGATGAAGATATACTGCGAATCCTAAAAAATGCAGAAAATTCTATGTACAAACATAAAATTGTTGAAAATGAAGGTACGAGGAGTCATATAATCAACACAATCATCAATACCCTGCACGAAAAAAATCCGAGGGAAGAACAACACTCTAAAAGGGTAAGTCAAATATGTCAGTCCATAGGAAGAACGCTAGGCTTATCTGAAATCGAAATAAGCAGACTTAAAGTTGCTGGCCTGCTCCATGATATCGGGAAGATTGCTATTGAAGAAGGAATACTTAACAAACCTGGAAAACTAAACGAAGATGAATGGGACCAGATTAGAAGACATCCAGATATAGGTTATAGAATACTGAATTCATCGTATGAGATGTCGGAATTAGCTGAGTGTATATTGGCACATCATGAACGATGGGACGGTGCAGGTTATCCAAAAGGGTTGAAAGGTCGAGCAATACCTAGGGATTCGAGAATTATAGCCCTTGCAGATAGCTACGATGCAATGATAAGCGAACGACCATACCGAAGTGCCATGCGTAAAGAGCAAGCTTTATACGAGATAGAAAAAAACTCGGGTTCTCAGTTTGATCCAGAGATAGCCAAAATTTTTATTGAAAGGGTATCAATCAATTGATGAAACTAGTTCATTCCATAAAACATTTCTTAATAGTTAGAAATCACCGCAATTTGTTCTTCCTTGTTTTGTTAGAATAGAGCCAAAAAAGTAAGATAACTTAGTGCAATTTGGTGGTCCAATTCCAAATGCGAAGGAACATGTTTAGGGCTTATTGACTTAAGGGGAAAAGTTCTCACAATCATAGATTTAACTCGAATGTTGGGGCTGACGGTAAGGATACCTTGTCCGATTGAAATGAGACGAATCTACACTAATAGATCCAGTACCGACGTATTCAAGTGATGATGGTTATCTCACAGGAATTTTGCATCATGCGACTTGCTCTTGTTGGTTCTAAATGTAGAGAAAATCTTTGCAGATTAATTCTATTCGCAATATTTTGTTAATGCGATTTCAGTTATTTATAAATTAATTGAAATTTAGTTAAGGGGGAAATTCATGTGAAATTATCGACAAAACTTACTGCAAGCTTCATAACTCTAATTCTCCTAATGGCGGTTATTGTTGGGGTTGTTTACAATGAGGTAAGTAATTTAGGAGGGCTTGCACTAGGTTTAGCGAGCCATAATGTTCCCATGCAAACTTCAACTCAAGATTTATCTCTTCAATTTGCTAGGCAAGCAGCAGGTATTCGAGGATATTTAGCGACTGGTAATGATAAATTTATCCAGGAATTTCAGGACGCCAAAAAGAAAAGTGATGATGATTTAAGGTATCTTCAAAGTAATGCAACGAATAAGGCGAAACTTGATCCTGTAATCGCGGCATCCGATAAATATGCACCTCATCCTCAGAAAATACTTGATCTTTATAAAACACAGGGCCAAGCCGCTGCTATCCAATATATGTCTCAGACTGCATCGGTTGATAACACGGCAGTACAAAACGCTCTTAATGATTACGTTGCATATCAAAGCAACCAGCTACAAAATAATGCATCCCAAGCCCCTGTAATGGTTAGCAAAATTATAGTTATCACCTTAATCCTTTTAGGTGTTGCTATAATCATTGCCATAGGAATTTTAATCGTTATTATTCGCTCTGTGAAGTCTTCAATTGCCAGAGGCATGAAAGTAGCGGATGCATTAGCTCAAGGAGACCTTACAGTCGATGTACAAGGCGGAACAGATGAGCTTGGTGTTTTGGCGGGCAAACTGGGTGATGCAACAAGAAGCTTGCGTCAACTGGTATCTAGTGCCTTAATTGTTACGGGTGAAGTTAAACAAGCAGCCTTTCATTCCTCAGAAGCCGTGGATAGTGTGGCATCAAGTGCGGAAGAAATTGCTGCTTCAACAGAGCAAGTCTCTGGTGGTCTACAGGAGGTAGCTGCGGCAGCAGAAGAAATCTCAGCTTCAAGTGATGAACTGCGTAGTTCTATCACTGTATTGGGTGACAATGCTCGTGAAGGCAGTGAAGAAGCTAAAAAGATAGAACAACGTGCCCAAGAACTCAAAGCACAGGCTGTTAGCGCCCAGCTGAAGGCGACAGCCATCTATGAAAAAGAGGAACAGGCCTTAAAGAGAGCCATCGAAGATTCGATGGTTGTGAAAGAGATAGGAGCACTGACGAAAGATATTTCAGCGATTGCGGATCAAACAAATCTACTAGCTTTGAACGCTGCAATTGAGGCAGCTAGGGCTGGCGACAATGGGCGAGGCTTTGCAGTTGTGGCAGAAGAGGTGCGAAAATTAGCAGAGCAGTCCTCAAATACGTCCCGTCGGATTGAACAGCTAGTTGGGCAGGTAATCAAAGCAACAGAAAATCTTTCCGAAGGGGCAACCAATGTTTTGAGTTTTATTAACGATGTGGTAACTCCAGATTATAAGACACTAGTTGATACAGGTAGTCAGTACGAGCATGATGCTAATACAATATTCACACTAACTGATAGTTTTTCTGTTACAACCCAACAGCTTATTGAAATAGTCCAATCTATAGGAACTGCAATAAACAATGTTACTCAAACGATCAGCGAAGGAGCTTCCGGTGCGGAGGAAGTTGCTGCTGGGGCAAATAACGTTTCAATTGAATTACAAAAAGTTACCGAAGCTATGACACAATTAGGAGATCAAGCGAATCAGCTTTCGGAGGCAGTGTCGAAATTTAAAGTTTAATGATCAGGAGTAATGACTCTAAGCCTTCATCAATTGTTGAAATAGTGACCTTGTTCGAGATCCGAGATTAGTCCGGGGTGCACAGGCCGCCATCCCAAGAGTTCCTGAGTCTGTACGCTTGATCTCGGAATGTCGAGCGCCGCAATGGCGCCGAGAAAGCCAAAGTGGGCGTCTGCCTCTTCACGGGAAATGCTGACCACCGGTAGGTTCAGGTGACGACCGATGACGCCGGCGATGTCGCGGAATGGCACGCCCTCGTCTCCGACCCCGTGCAGCCGTGACCCCGCCGGGGCGGCTTCCAGCGCCAAGCGGAACAGGCGCGCCGCATCAAGGCGATGTACGGCCGACCAACGGTTGGACCCGTCGCCGATGTAGGCAGAGACGCCCTTGTCGCGGGCGATGTTGATCAGTCTCGGCACGAAGCCCTTGTCGCCCTTGCCGTGCACGGACGGAGAAAGCTCCACGATCGATGTCCGCACCCCGCGCTCAGCCAGCGCGATGGCTGCGTTATCTGATGCCATCCCGTTTGCGTGAGCGGTGATCACAAATGGCTTGCCGGAGCCCTCAATCGCAGCCCCCATCGTCTCGACGGCGCGCAGATCGATTGTGAGCGCGCCGGCGAAGTTCGAGAAGTCGTGCTTAAACGCCAGGTGGATGACTCCGTCCGCAGCGGCGGTGCCTCTGTGAAGGCTGTCGAGATCGTCAAGGGCACCGCGGTGTACCTCGGCCCCAGCTTCCTTCAATGCCGCGGCACCATTATCTGAGCGGGTAAGGCCGACGACCTTATGACCGGTATCGATGAGTTCCCGGATGACGGCGGAACCGATGTAGCCTGTTGCTCCTGTTACGAAAACACGCATCATGATATCCTCCTTAACCTGTTTTGTTGTATTATTACTTGAACAATTGCATTCTAAACTATAGAGTGAACTCTAAGGCAAGTCATATTGAGGAGAGATTTACATGAAGATTCAAGAGTTAGCTGAAAAGACAGGTTTAACGGCCTACACAATTCGTTTTTACGAAAAGGAGAGCTTGTTGGACAGTCAGCATGTCCGGAGAGAGGAAAATAACTATCGTAACTATTCAGACGAGGCTATCGAACGTCTGAAGTTCGTAAAGAAGTTGCAGGGCGTGGGTTGTTCGCTAGCCGAACTGAAGGAAATCTTGCAGGAACATGATGCAAATAAGCGTACCGATCTACAAATCATTGAATGGATTCACCAAAAGATGAGTGAGATCGAACGTAAGAAGGACAAATTGGATCAGATTCTTGGAACTCTTAACTGGATGTTGGAATACAGAATGGCATTGATGAATGACCCCGAAAAGGCAAATTCTTTGTTAAAGTAATGATCATAACTATAACCCTCTTCTAATTCTAGGTGGAGGGTTATTTGACGTTTACTTTCAAAGGAAATCTGAGACATTAGAGCGTTTCTTATAAAGTCAACTCTTTAAAAATATTGTATACACCTGACAAATTCCATCATGTTTAGTATAGTACTTGTGATATAGTGAAATTTGAATATTGAAACAGGAGGAAGGATATGAAAAAAATAAATAGACTATCCGTAATAATTTATTCTCTATTATTGACCCTCATTCTAATTTTCACATTATCTATATCCGCTTACGCTACTTCTTCAACGACAACCAGATTAGCTGGTTTTGATCGTTACGAAACCGCATCAAAGATTGCTAAATCTGGATGGTCACAATCCGATTATGCAATTCTTGCTTATGGTGAAAACTACCCTGATGCTCTTGCCGCCACACCTTTAGCCCAAAAATATAATGCTCCAATATTATTAACAATTTCAAGTAGTCTGCCGAATTCAACGAAACAAGCGTTAGTTGATTTACAAGTGAAGAATGTAATAATTATAGGTGGCACAGGTGTAATATCCTCTTCAATTGATTCAGAATTACAATCCATGGGAATGTCTCCAACTCGTATCGCAGGGCAAGATAAATATGAAACAGCCATCAAAATAGCAGAGAAAATAACAACTCCTTCAGCAATATTTGTCTGCACTGGTGAGGACTATTCAGATGCACTATCAGTTGCTCCAATTGCAGCAATGAAACAGATTCCAATAGTACTAGTACCTAGAGACTACATACCAGATTCAGTAAAACATTATATTGCCACAATAAAGGTCAATAAAACTTATATAGTTGGATATTCCGATGTCATTGACAATTATGTCTCTAGTCAATTTCCCAATCCAGAAAGAATTTTAGGATCTGATAAGTATGCAAGGAATATTGCAGTGAATCAAAAATTCAATAGTGATTTTAAATCAGACAATATTTGTATTGCAACAGGAAAAGGTTTTGCTGATGCACTAACCGGCACAGCTTATTGTGCGAAACTATCAGAGCCCATCATTTTAATTAACAATAATTCTCCAACCGACACAAAAAATTATTATCAACAAAGACTAACGAACGCAAGCAATGTCTACATATTTGGTGGGAATGGTATAATTCCGGACAGTGTTATACAGGGATTAAGTAGCACTGTATTAACAACAGTTACTCCAGTAGCAACCGATGATTCCTCGACGAAAAGTTATACAGCTTCACAAGTTTCCCAACTAGTAAGTCCTTCAGTCGTATATATTAATGTTTATAACAGTTCCGGCAAGGTTTACGCCAGTGGGAGTGGCTTTGTCGTTGATAGCAATGGCAAAATCGTTACTAATTACCATGTTATCAAAGGTGCTCAAAGTGCTAAAGTTTATTTGCCTAATGGAACATCTTACGATGTAAATAAGATTTTTGCTTATGATAAAGATCGGGATATTGCAGTTTTAGGGATCAACGCCACGGGTTTAGCGGCAGTAACACTTGGGGACTCTAATTCAATTAATACCGGGGACAAAATTTATACTATTGGCTGTCCCGAAGGACTAGAGAATACATTGTCAGATGGCCTGATTAGTTGTAACTCTAGAACCATTAAGAGTCAAAAGTATATTCAAATATCCGCCCCCATAAGTCCGGGTTCAAGTGGTGGAGTTCTAATTAATGAACAGGCAAGAGTTATAGGGATAACTTCTGGCAGCTTGGAGGACAGCCAGGAATTGAATTTTGCTGTCCCAATTAATGACCTTAAAGGATTCTTAACTCAAGATATTGATAGGACGCTGCCTGATTTAAATGTAGTGCCCACTAATATAACTGAACTGCAAAATTATTTAAATAGTCATTTTCAGACACTTAAAATTGATGGACTTGAGATGGACTTTGTTTGGAGTGTAAATGATGTGATGGTCAAAGATGTTGACATCCAAATTCATGCGTTTATGGGTGTAAGAGGTTATGAATATTGGTTAATCTTGTGTAATAATGGGCATAAAGATGAGTTGACCAATGATTTCAAGTCGATATTTAATTTGATTCAAAAGACATTTCCTAATAAAAGTATATGGCTAGATGGGATAGCTGCTTTTCAAACTGATACTAAACCCACGGAATTTGGATCTGATGAGGTAGAATATGATGCTACTACTGGAAAATGGCATGTATTCCATGAGATAATTGGTTTTTTTGATAAAAATGGAAAAGGGGGAGAAGATACACTTTATAAAAATCCTAGTTAAAGTGTAAATTAATGTCACATAAACTCAACGATAATTTATCGGATATCCCAATTCGAGTCTGTATCAATGTGTCCGCTGCGTTCCGAAAGAAGGTTCGTTTTGTGGTCGGTAGGCTTGGAGAGAGAAACGCGTATAAGTCAAACGAATTTAGAATTCAAGTACATTTCGGAGAAACTTATACCCGAACAGTATCAAGGTCAATTTAATTCATATGTTGATGATTATACGAAACAGTTATCCGACAACTATGTGGGCTTACTGAAATGTTTTGCCAACGATCTCATGAACAGAACAGACTCTGTCTCAATGCAGACTGGTTGGCAAGAATATGGCAAAAAAATGCTTGATTCTTTGGAAAATGGTACTTACAGTTTTCAAACTTCCGAAAATCAATATCAGAATTTATATGATCAAGTGGACGTCGCTAATCTGACAACATTAAAGAACAACTGGATTCTGTCTATAAAAAAATATAATTAAATCATGGCGCTTTTTCCGATGGTGCTTCCAGATCAGATCTGGTAAATGAAATTAAATATCTCTCTGAAAGCTGGAATAAGCTGATGGCTGCGCTTGGAGATCAGGACAATACGATTAAGACGGAGGTTGATTATTTCCTGTAGGCTTTGCTGACAAATTCAGGGTTCTAAAACCCTCCGAGTTGACATTTGAGTAGCACAATTTAACTAAAAATCATCCATACGCTTCTGGTATGGATGATAAATTTGATAGCTACGATGGGGTAACCTTGCAGAGTCTCGGCAGAATTTTAGCTTAATAAATTTGGATTTACAAATTTCTTATTTGCGATATGACGTGTCAGAAATGCTATTTCCGTTTTCAAATATGCTTATAAGTCGTCCTTTGGGGCGGCTTTTCTCGTTGCTTTAGATTAAAGACCGCAATCAAATGAAAAAGGAAAGTTTACAAAAAGACACACAGAAAGCAAGTGGTTCAATACGTTAGACCGAAGGACTGGATATTACTGTTGGACAGAGCCACCATTCGGCTTAATCTCATTCTGTCTTATTCAGAGACTAGTATCCTTATAAATAATGTATAATTATTATTAACAGAAAATAATTTCTATATAAAAGAGGATTTAAATGGATAAGCGTAGAAGTAATACATATTACAACATCAATGCATTCAGAGGGAAAGTCGTTGTATTCGTTTACAACGCTCACTTTGAGAGGGAGGAACGGTCAAAGAACCCCATGACAGCAGGATTTGACATGAATGAAGAAACTATACGTCACTAAGGAGGGCTATCCGACTGATAATTATGTGGTGGACCTAATGTGATTCGTAGTAGCCTTATTCTAGAATAGAGAGGGAGATTGTGATGAGTCAAGTTCTTTTAGCAGACCTAGCGAGATTACCAAAACCCTTTCATGACTTTTGGGAACGAGTCGGTCACTATATCCCGGTTAATCGTCGTTTTTGTGACCCGTTACATACCTTGGCCTATGGGATCGATGCCAGTTTTTATCGCATGATTCCAAAAATTGTTCTAAAGGCTCGAACTTCTGAGGAGATAACACAGATTTTGAAAGCTTCTCAAGAATATAAGGTTCCGGTAACTTTTCGTACCGCTGGGACAAGCCTTTCAGGCCAGGCAGTGACGGACTCTGTTCTTGTCGTTTTACAAGGAGCGTGGCGGGGGCATTCGATTTTAGATAAAGGGGAAAAGATAGTTTTAGAACCAGGAATTATTGGGGCTGAGGCCAATCGCCTTTTGACACAGTATGCTCGAAAAATCGGGCCCGATCCGGCATCTATCGATCATGCTATGATTGGGGGAATAGCTGCTAATAATGCCAGTGGCATGTGCTGCGGGACCGCCGATAACAGTTACCAGACTGTTGCTGAGATGAAAATCATCTTTGGCGATGGAACCATGCTGGATACAGGGAACCCGACGTCCTGTTCGGATTTTGTTAACTCTAACTCTGAATGGATTCGCAAGATTGAGGAAATCAGAGATGAGATTGTGTCTGATCCCCAATTGGCGGAGTTAATACATCGTAAGTACAAAATCAAGAATACGACAGGTTATAGTCTTAATGCCTTTGTGGATTTCACAGATCCTATCGACATTATTAAACATCTCATGATTGGATCAGAAGGAACTCTAGGTTTTATTTCAGAGATTACTTATCATACGGTAATTGAGCATGCGCATAAAGCTTCGGCGTTGATCATTTATTCAGATATGGAACAAGCTTGCCTAGCGGTTCAAAAATTAGATAGAGAAACTGTTTCTGCTGCTGAATTGATGGACAGGATTTCATTGAAGACCATGGAAAATAAACCCGGTATGCCTGAGTACTTGAAAACCCTTTCTTCCACCGCCACTGCGTTGCTTATTGAAGTACGAAGTGCAGATCATGAATCGTTGGAACAAAGAATTAAGCGAGTAGAAGATCTTCTTGAAGAGATACCTGCCGTATTACCCATAAATTTTACAGCTGTAAAAGCCGAATACGAAAATCTCTGGAATATTCGCAAAGGTATTTTCCCAGCAGTAGGAGCGATAAGAGAGTTAGGGACGGGGGTAGTCATAGAAGATGTAGCCTTTCCTAAAGAAAGTTTAGCAGAAGCGACCTTAGCTTTAAGAGAAATTCTTGATAAATATACCTATTTTGATGCTATCATATATGGGCATGCCTTAGATGGGAATCTTCATTTCGTATTTACTCAAGACTTTGGTCGTTCAGAGGATTTGCCGCGTTATGAAGGCTTGATGCGGGATGTCAGTGATTTAGTAGTGTCACGCTTTGGTGGGTCCTTAAAAGCTGAGCACGGAACGGGTCGAAATATGGCTCCTTTTGTGGAGCAAGAATGGGGAAAAAAGGCCTACGTTTTAATGAAACGACTTAAGTCTGCGTTCGATCCGGAAAACCTCCTAAATCCAGGTGTCATCATCAATGACAATCCTCACAGTTACTTAGAAAACTTGAAAAATATGCCTCAGGCTCATAAAATTATTGATACCTGTACAAATTGTGGTTTTTGTCAAAATATATGCACATCCAAAAACCTTACTTTAACACCACGACAACGCATTGTAATTCAGCGAGAAATTCAGGAACTGAGACGAACGGGTCAAGATCCCGTACGCTTATCCCGTTTGGAAAAAGATTTTGATTACCCGGGTAATAAAACCTGTGCAGTCGATGGATTATGCGCTACCACCTGTCCTTTGGGTATAAACACCGGAGATTATGTTAAGTTCTTACGTTCGCAGTCAGTTACGCCTACTACCCTTCGGATTGCGGAAGGCTTAGCGAATCATATGACGGGGGTAACGGGTGTTATGCGTTTTGGACTTGGAGTGGTTAATGGAGTACATGGCATTTTAGGAACGAAGCTGATGGAGAGTTTAACCCAAGGTGCCAGAAGAATTTCAGGAAACGCTGTTCCTCTCTGGAATCCATGGATGCCAAAAGGTGGGAAGGTTCCATCCTTAAAACATCAAGAGCATAAAGCCAAAGCGCTCAATACAACAGATAGCCCGTCACCGCTAAAAGTCGTTTATTTTCCAAGTTGTATTAGCCGTTCGATGGGAACGGCCAAAAACGATCGAGATCAAAGGGCCTTAAGTGAGGCGATGCTTTCTGTTTTGGCAAAAGCGGGTTATGAAGTTATCTCACCACCAATGATAAGTGGGCTTTGCTGTGGTATGCCCTGGGAAAGTAAAGGCTTTTTCGAGACGGCTGATAAAAAAAGCAAAGAGCTGGAGGAGGTTTTGTTCGCTACCAGTGAAGGAGGTAAGTATCCAGTTTTGTGTGATACAAGCCCGTGTTTGTATCGAATGAAACGGGTGATGCATTTGCTGAAACTCTATGAGCCTGTAGAATTTATTCATGACTTTTTGCTCAATCGGCTGACGTTTAATCAATTAAAAGAAACAATCGCACTTCATGTAACCTGCAGCTCAATAAAGATGAATTTAAAAGAAAAGTTTTACGCTGTAGCACATGCCTGCGCAGAAGAAGTTATTATGCCCGAGGATGTCCATTGCTGCGGTTTTGCAGGGGACCGTGGGTTTACCTTTCCAGAGTTAAACCGCTCAGCGTTAGCAACACTTAAAGAGAGTCTGCCTGACAATTGCCGAGCAGGATATTCCAATAGTCGAACCTGTGAAATCGGGTTATCTCTTCACAGCGGTATTAGTTATCAATCAATTGTTTACCTGGTAGACGAGTGTACGAAATCAGTTTGACACAACGTTAGACTTTATCTAGGAATCTCATCCCCTCTGAGATGAACTACGGAGACGATTGGTAAATCAAAACTTAAGTGGGGACTAGAGTATGCAAAATCCTAGTGGTACTCATACCGATAAACAACTTGCCTTAATCAGGCGATATGACCCTATCAAAAATATTGAATCACTTTCGACACGCCCAATACTCTTATTGCATGGCGATGCTGATACAACAGTATCAATCGATAGCCAGAGGTATTTCTATCAGCAAATGCAGGTTTTCAATAAGAAGGAAGTCCGTTACATTCGGTTCGTAGAGATTCCCGATCTAAACCATCAAATTACGTTAAGTATTGTAGAGGAAATGATTAATTGGCTTGACTTTCACGTCTGAAATGGTACCTTTTTATTACAAAATCAGTTAATCGATTGCTGTCCATGAGCTTAAATATAAATGACCTCCCTCTGCTGTAGTATACCCCTTTAAGATAGATAGATTAAAGGAGTTATATAGTCCAGCGAAGGGAGGCCGTTGTAGTGTTCATTGGAGTGAAATGGTGTTAGCCTGTGCAATTCGTGTTAGATTCCAGACTTCCTTTGCTTGTAACGTAAACCCACAGAGCATTAATGAACAGTAAGATACTAGTGGAAAAGAATACATAATGGAAACCCCAATAGGCTGCCATCTGACCTCCGATCACAGGGCCAGCCACGTTGCCTAAATTTTGAGCTGCGTTATTGTAACCAAATATTCTGCCTGAGATTGTATCAGGAATATTGCTTTTAAGAAGGGAATTGATGGAGGGCAGAAAACCGGCGGTAGCCATGCCCATCATGAAGCGTAGGATTATTAACTGCCAGGCATTATGGACATAGGCTTGAGGAATCAAAATTATAGCTGTCACTAGTAGGCAGACAAATAATACCGAATAAGGCCCTACCTTATCAGATAGCTTGCCGAGAAGGGGAGCGATCAAAACATTAGCCAATCCTACCGCGGAGACAACAGCACCGGAAATAATTGCGACATGGTTCACATTATTTGTTAGCAATTTAACATAGATGGTAACAATGGGTTCAATGGACATACTGGCTAACTGCAGCATAAATGAAGTTATAAACATGGCAATAAGTATTTTGGGTTTGTCAATAGTTTTCCATAATTCTTTGCCGGACAACCGAGCTGAATTGTTCGGGATAAAATCTTCGCGAATAAACACTAATGCAATAAGAAAAGCCAAAAACAGAAATCCCCCAGTGATATAAAATACATGTCGCAAACCGATTAGTTCAGATAATGTACCGCCGACAAGAGGTCCGAGCAGTGAACCTCCGACGGAACCTGAAGCAAGAGTCCCCAGTGCCCAGCCGGCATGTTCTCTAGGTGTTTGAGAAGAAACAAGAGTAATCGCTGCCGGCACATAACCGGATATAGCCCCCATTAAAAGGCGGAGGCCAACCAGTTCATAAATATTATGAACGAATCCAATTAGAATCATAATCACAGCCATTCCTAGACTAGCTCGTATTAACATGAGCTTGCGACCATGTATATCGGCCAGCTTACCCCAGAGCGGTGAGACTAATGCAGCTGAGAGAGCAGTAGCGCCGAAGGCAACACCGGACCACTGTTCAACTCTGGCGATATCGTGTACACCTAATTGTTGAATGTAAAGGGGAAGAAACGGAATTACGAGGTTCATTCCAGCCATTGTGGCGAACGAGCCGAACCAGCAAATAATTAAGTTGCGTTTCCAAATTGGCATGAGTGTTTCCTTTCGATTATCAAAATTTATTATAATAAACATTTTAACTTCGTTTTTGTAAAGATACAAATGATATTAATTTTTAATGTTGTCAACCGAAACGTTCCCTAGCTCTAAACTCCATCATCAAGTTCGTTAGCCATACAGCACCAATATATGTGTTAAAAACTGTAGGTCAAAAGCATTACAGCGATTCGGATTATGTGCTACACTTAATCAGTCCTATTCAAATCAAATGAGAGGTGCTATCAATGTTACGACCAGATGGGGAACAACTATTAAAAGAATTTTCAACAACAGCATATCCACGTCAAGTGACAGAAATTATTCCCGACGTTGTATATCACGTTATGGGCTATGGTGTCAGTAATGTCAGTTTTATCATTGGAAAAACTTCAGTCATACTCATCGATACCCTTGATACCGACTATCGTGCCGAAGCCCTTAAGGTTATTATTGCTGGGTATACCGATAAACCAGTCAAGACTATCATCTACACTCACGGACACCCAGATCACCTTGGCGGCGCTGGCGTTTTTATAGACAGTGATCCGGAAATCATCGCCTTTGCTCCTTGCAAGCCAGTCCTTGGGAGAATGGATGCCCTGCAGGATGTGCTCAATCGGCGTGGCGTCAGACAATTTGGTTATGAACTCAGCAACGAAGAAGTCATTTCTGAAGGTATCGGCATTCGTGAAGGTATCGTTCAAGGTGAGGGTCAAAGGGCTTTTGTGCCGCCAACCACTGTTTATCGTGAGGAAAAAATATTGCGCGATATTGATGGTATCGCTCTTGAACTTGCTGCAGCTCCTGGCGAATCTGATGATCAGATACTCATCTGGCTGCCAGAGCAAAAAGTCCTTTGTTGTGCTGATAATTACTACGGTTGCTGGCCCAATCTATATCCCATACGAGGCAGTCAGTATCGAGATATCAGCACTTGGGTAGACACTTTGGACAAGCTGATTGCTTATCAAGCTGATTATCTTCTGCCAGGCCATACCCACCCCATCATCGGTAAAACCGCTGTTGAAGAAACTTTAACTAACTTTCGTGATGCTATTGATTATGTTCTCACAGAAACCCTTAAAGGCTTGAATCGGGGCATGACCATGGATGAGGTGGCAGAAGCCGTCAAGTTGCCTGAAAAGTGGGCTAACCTTCCTTATCTGGGTGAATTCTATGGTACTGTTGCTTGGTCAGTTCGAGGCATATATGCTGGCTATGTAGGTTGGTTTGACGGTAATCCGACCAAGCTCAATCCGCTGCCAATTCAAACCCGAGCGGAAAAAACTATTGCTCTCATGGGTGGTAAAGAGTCGGTTCTTTCTGCTATCAGCCAAGCCTTGAATAACAATGACGCTCAATGGGCCATTGAGCTTGCAGATATTCTTATTGCCGCGGATAATACCGATAAACAGGCGAAACAATACAAAGCACAAGGCCTCATCAGTCTTGCTCATTTGGAACAAAGCGCTAATGGTCGTCACTACTACCTTGCCTACGCCAAGGAACAGCTCACTGATTTGTAACCAAGTGTTCGAGAAACATCAAAGTTTTTACACGACTCCTTTTTTGTCAAAATTTGATATAGCAATGGGCACAGAAAAAGGCGCTTATCACAAGCGCCTTTAAATATTAGATCTGGAGCCGATGGCAGGACTCGAACCTGTAACCTGCTGATTACAAATCAGCTGCTCTACCAATTGAGCTACATCGGCATGCATTTATGAGACGAAAATTATTGTATCAAGATTTGAAGTCATAGTCAACAACTAAGACATAATAATTTAACAACTTAGGGTGTTATTATTCTGTTCCAGAAGAGCTGAAGATATTATTTAAGTTACGACTTGTCGTAATCATTATGACTGTCGTTCCACTGATCAGAAGTTTACCAATAGGAGCACAATGTGAGCGCATGAAATCGAGTTCTGCATACTTAAAGTGATGGTTAATAATTTAGCGGTCCTATTTTTCTTTGATTCCCTGACTTATTGTTAAACAGATAAACAACATTTACGGGCTATTAGAATTTAAATTCTAAGCCTCTTTTATAGTTAATAATATAAAAGGGGGGTGGTTAAAATTATCAAAAGAATTAGGACTTATGAGAATGGACTCGGCGAAGTGTATGTTGTGAAAGAATATTGGAATGGTGAAATAGTTATCCACCAAGAAGGAGTTAATAAGCATCTCGATGTACATTCAAATGACTACCTTGCTTTAAAAATGTTACATTCCTTGAGTGCCTAATTAGGTTCCCCCCTGGCCTAATGGCTTGGGGGAAAAGGGTATCGTCATGTTGGTATTTCCATTATAAGGTTTAACATTATAATCACACATTGTTCATCAAATCGTAACAAGTATGGTTTATTATAGAAGGTAACTACTAGCTCGCAAGCTTAGTGTTTTTTCGTAAGGCCTGTTCCTTCTTCTTTCCCCCTCCTCGTGAGGGGATTTTTTTTCCTCTCTCGTTGAATGCGTGAGAGGGATTGACCCAAGGATGTGTCTGCTTCCTCGGAGCAGACAAAACGCGCTCACAGTTTAGTGAACGCGTCAGTTTGTTCTATTACTTAGAAAGTATAACTTTGTTGTATACTTTCTGAAGCATAAGTGCAACTAAGGCAGCCGCCTTCGCCAAGGCTAACAAGTGCGAAGGCAGTGCCTTCGCACTTGTTAGCCAAGTTTTCTTTATCCTGAAGAAAACTATAGGCAATAAATTAATGTACTTCAAACTTGTTGTCTAATATTCGTAAGATATAAGTTCTTCAACAGCTTGTCTGTCAATCGTTACATAACCGTGTAAAATCTTAGCCATACCCTGGTAGAATTTTGTTTGGGCACTTTGCTCAACCTTTTGGCAGAAGTCAGGAACCCATTTTAACAAATGTTCGTCAAGGAAATCTTGTTGATCCAGCAGGATTTCTACCATACCACCGTAATCTTCCTCGTTGATTTTTTGTAGAGCAAGCAGGCTGAGCTGGTACATAAAATCCAGTTCTAAGCCAAGATGATCATCGGCTTCATGCCCATACTCTTTAGCGACCAATGAATATTTTAGATAGGCTCTGCGGACAGCCAAAGTTTCTTCTTGGAATAATAGACGTTCTTCGTTGAGATATGCGGATTCCCAAGGTGGGGCAGGAAGTTCATAAGGCCCGATGAACATACGTGTATAATCCCAATGCAGGCGGTCATAGTTTTCTTCACTCAGAAAATCTGCAAGTTTGAGTTGGCTAATAATAGCTTGTACTCCTTGAGAAATTTCTGTGCGTTCGTCTTGAAATGGGAATTCTTGCAAGACGCTCTCTGAAAGGGATTGAAGGAATTTCTTAGAAGGTTCTTGAAGAAATGCCCAGCGCAAGAGATTGTACGCCGAGACTCGCAATTCCATAAGCGGAAGCACCGTTTCTTTGATGTTTGTCATTTAAATAGCTCCTTTACCGTGAACTTTTTGCAGCTTAATCTATCCAAAATATCAACTTGTTTTCAAAAGTTTATATAAGGAAAGGTTTCTGAATCTGGAACTTAGAACTATGGACTAGATGTTGATATGAAGCACAATGAGAAACGCCAGTAGAACAATGGTAAAAAGATGTCGGGAATAGGCCGATCTGAATAGTTTTCGCTCCAACACCTTATTAATATCCAAACCTGACACCATGACAAGAATAAAACCTATAGTGGCTAATATCCCGGTGATGAGTAAAGAGACCGTTATCTTAGCCGCAGGCCAAAGGAAAAGATTAAGGAAAAACAGACTATGATAACCTATGAGTATAAATAAGGTCCAGCCTAAACATTGATGGCAATAGGGGAAGAACTTTTGGGCCTTGCTGCGTTTATTGTTATCTGTGACAAATTCGTAGAAGATTGCTTTAAATGCAGATAAAATCAGCAAGGCTGCAATCAGGAAACAAGAGAATCCTCCTGCATGACGCGCAGTAACTCGTGTAGTCTGACTAATTGGCCCAAAGACCAATGCTACTATGATAATTAATGACCCTGAAAATTTCCAATAAGGCAATTTAAAATAAGGCATTGACGGTATCACTCCTAGCATTCCTTTAGATAATCAATATCATTCTTACATGATCAGACCTGGAATACTAGATATTTAAAAAATAATTTTCAAAAGGATAGGGATTTTAAAAACAGAAACCCATAGTAGTCGGATGAACCACTCTATGGGTTTCTGTCTGTCTTGAATTCTCTAGGGGTATTATTATGCCTTAGCCGAAACTAATAGGCACCGCAATGGCGTAGAACAGGTAGCGGCCCACGAACTCACCGACCAGAACAATGATAAAAGCGAGATAAATGGTGCTTGCGGGAAGTGTCATCAGTTTCTCAGGTCCTTTTTTGTAGAGAACATAGGTGACAAGAGCAGCACCCACCACTGTGAGAAGCCAATGCAAAATCATGGGGAAGCTGTAAGTGGCGGAGAGCAGCTGCGCTGAAGTTTGACCAGCTTGACCTCCTCCAGATAAACCAGACAGGTATTGAGGTAAGAAAATCAATTGAAGAACGATCACAGCTAAGGTAAGCAAGCTAATGCGTTGGAGCAAAGAAACGGTAGCTTCTTGGAGCTTTTCCCCTTTGGCAGAAAAACCAATCGTTGCTGCGGATGCGATCATTCCTAAGACAAAGGTGGTTCCAAAAAAGGAAATAAACGTATCAGCAGCCATCCAAGCCGGCATGATCGAAGAACTGTAAATGCTGGACATGCTGAAAATAGCCAACAATCCGATAATCGCTGTAATCCAGTTTAGGGCATTTCCGGACTTGTTTTTAGAGTTAAAGTAATAAGTGATAATCCAGAGAAAAAAGAACACACCGCTAAAAAAGATTTCTCTGCTGAGCCAAGATGAGCCAAGATTGGCGATGGAGTAGAAAGCAATTGCAGGAGAGCCTAGATGAAACAGAGAAATGAGCAGGGAGATGGCCATGATGGGACCTACAGCGAGTAGTCCAAAATTGGTAAGCTTAACCGCAGTTTGCGGATCAATTTTCTTGGAGAGGAGAGAACGTAAGATCACTAGGACAATATAGGTACCTACGGCCATTTGAGTGAGTATGGTGAAGATAATTAAAGGCCATTCTGTGCTAGCCATACAATACCTCCTTTACTTCTTAGCGTCAGTCGTTGGATTTAAAAGAATTGACGGATGCGTAATGCTGGAATCCGGTAATCCTTTTATATCTGCTGTTCCGCCGTATTTTTTGCGCAAGTCATCAAGCTCGCCTACTTCTAAGGCCCTCATGGGGCAGGCATCAACACAGGGTGGATTTTGCTTTTGGTCAATCAGTTGGTAACACAGTTGACATTTGCCGACTTTGCCGGTTTTCTCAATATACTTGGGTGCTCCATAAGGGCAGGACCAAGTACAGAGCTTACAGCCAATGCATTTGGCATTATCGTGGATTACAATTCCATCCGCCCGTTTGGACATAGAACCGGTCGGACAATTCTTGACGCATTTAGGTTCGGCGCAGTGATTGCAGCTCATGGAGAAGGCGTAAGCCCAGGGTTTGGGGAAACCTCCCCCTTCAAATTCATGAATCTCCCGAAAGAGTGTGCCTACTTCCAGATTGTTGATATCGTTACAGGCAATTTGGCAGGTATGACAACTGATACAGGCGTTCATATCAAGATAATATCCTTTTTGTCCCACAGTTTTTCACCTCCTAAAAGATAATTCTTTGTGGCCACTTATAATCGGCAAGAAGGGGTTTGTCATACTTCTCTACTTTGATATTGCAGGAATTGGACCCCATGTGGCCTTGACCTGTTGGGATACCGCCTTCCAGAATGTTTACTGTACCGGAGGTGCAGAGCCCTGTTTCTTCATCCAGTTCAATCCAGGCTCCTTCGCCTAAGGTAGTTACTCCCGGTGTCATTCGTTCGGTGAGGTGGACAGGGCGGATGACGGCACCATGTCGGCTCGTGATCTTAACAATATCTCCTTCTTTAAGCCCGAGTTGCTTCCCATCCGTTACACTCATAATAAACTCTTGCGGGAAGGCTTCACGGAGCCAAGGCAGGTTGTCAAAAATGGAATGGGAACGACGGCGGTAGTGGATGGTGTACATTTGGAAAGGATAATCGCCTTTAACTTTGTTTTTCCAATCTTTAAAGGTGTCTTCGTAACCTTCCTCAGGCTTAAAATATTTACCGATTGGCGACATTTCCGTAAAACCGTAATTCTTAATTTTGTCAGCCAGGGTTTGGCAATGGATTTCAATTTTTTTGCTGGGTGTATCCCGGGGGAATTTATCCGGTTCTTTGCGGTAATCTTCAAATTCTGTGAAGCCAAAGTTGTCGTCTGGCTTTCTCTGCACCTGATAGATTCCTTTTTCCTTAAATTCCGGATAAGAAATCCGTCCGGTTTGCGGTTTCCCGGTAACCCCCATGGCTTTAATATCCGCATCAGTAATTGTGACCAGCTTCTCCCAGGTCTTACCGTCCTCGTTCAGGACTTTGGCTCCGGCCAGTTGGTTAAAGACTTGTTGTTGCAGGGAAGGAGATGAGATTTTCTTCGTATCCAGACCGAGGCGTTTGCCGATTTCTGTAGCGATCCAGATGTCGTCTTTCGCCTCAAAGAGAGGATCGATGACTTTGCTGAACATAATGAGCATTTCTCGGTTGCCGGTTAAGAAACCTCCGGATTTTTCCCATTGGGTTGTACAAGGGAGGACGATGTCGGAGAATTTAGCCTGAGTGTTCAAAACATAGGCTTGGGTAACCACGAATTCCAGCTTCTTACGATGAGCCTCGACACCTTTGGTTGCGCCCATTTTCTGATTCAAGAAAGAAACAGCATCGTAATAGAAACAGCGTAAATCGATGTCTTGAACATTGTTCAGGCTAGCGGTATATTTTCCGTCAAGCACAGCGCTCCAGATCTCATTTTGATTGATTTTATCAGTGACTGCATTTTTCAGGGTGGCTACATCATTTGATCCGGGATTGACTAACGCAGGCCCGGCGTTGGCAGCGGAGCCATGGGTTCCTAAGCCTGCGCTTGCACCGGGGATACCAATATTTCCGGTCATACAGGCTAAAGTAATGATATTCTGAACGGTTTGTTCAGCGCGATGAGTCCTGGTGATTGCATTAGCCACTAAACATGTGGGTTTAGTCGAAGCGTATTCTAAAGCAAGTTCCCGGATTTTGGTTGCAGGTACACCGCAAATTTCTGAGGCCCACTCAGGGGTTTTAGGCTGCCCATCGAAGGTCCCCAGAACGTAGTCTTTATAGTTTTCTTTTGGATCTGCTCCTTCAGGCATATGATCCGTATCAAACCCGACAGTGCAACGGTTAAGGAAGTCCCAGTCAATCAGTGGGTGGGCGGGACTATCTTCTGTGATCATCACATAAGCCATACCTAACATCATAGCTGCATCTGTAGCAGGGCGAATCGGAATCCATTCGTCGGCCAGAATACGGGCAGAATCCGTGAAGAATGGGTCGATATAGATAAACTTGGCCCCCGCTTTTTTAGCTTGCATATAGTGATAGGTTGGGCTGCCTCCCTGACTCCAGGCCGGATTGACACCCCAAAGAATGATTAATTTAGCCATCCGCTGGCGAAAACGGTCATTTCCGGTATTACTGTAACTTGAAGCATAAGGCCCCGCAATGGCCGGACCGGCGTCGACCCAAGTACCGTAGGACGTAGAGCCCCAAGTTGTTGTGAAGCCGCCAAATAGTGCCAGCGTACGTTCCATACCTTGATTCACTTGACCAACGATTGACCTGTTGCCGTACTTGTCTTTAATGCGTTTCAGCTCGGTAGCGACTAAGTCTAAGGCTTCATCCCAGGAGATACGTACCCATTCATCTTTGCCGCGCAACTCTTTCTGACCGCCGCCAGGCGCCCAGTTTTTGCGCTTCATCGGGTATTTTAGACGGTCAGCGCCAAGAATTTGCTGTCGTTGGGAGTGCCCGCGCCAACAAGCTCGCTGTTGAGGATAATCAGGGCTGTCAGGATGGGTATCGTCTGTTTTCTGTCGGACAACCATTCCGTCGACGACATAGGCTTTGTTTAGACATCGCCCGCCACAGTTATGCCAGCAAGCCGCCGTAACCCATTTGCCTTCCTGTGTTGCTAATGACGCTGCCTTGTCCGCATCGACTTTGACCAGGCCGCAACCTGGAAGGGTAACCATCGCTGCTGTTCCTGCGGTTAGTGTTGCTGTCCAGCCTAGGAAGGAGCGCCTGCTCAGCATATAATCTTTCGCCTTGTTTATAAGATTTGCCACAGTTGGATCACCTCCAAAATAGTTAAAATTAATAGTGCTATATGAGTAATTGTACTATAGGGCACATTGTGAATGTGAACAAAGATACATAGCGCTTATTGTTCATGTAATACAAAAAACTAATTATCATTAAAAAAAACGACAATGGTCAGCGGGCTGACATTGTCGTTAAGAAAGGAACCATGATCTCTGCGTGGATCGTTTGGGTCGGAAGCGAATTGAAGGTCGAGTCAAGCGAATATCAGGAAATTCCGGCAGAGTTGTTGTAGTGTTGATCTCCAGATCACTGCCTAGTTTAATCAATTTCAAAGCTCCGGTATGGCAGGCAGTGACACAGGCCGGGCTTAAACCTGTTTGGAGGCGGGGAAAACAGAGCTCGCATTTCGTGACTTTGTGGTCTTGAGGGTTGAACTGGAGACTATGGAAAGGGCAGGCTGTGAGACAGATTCCGCATCCGTCACAGCGATCCCGATTAATTCTGACGATGCCATCTTGTTTTTTAGTAAAAGCTCTCTGAGGGCAGACTCGGAAACATTCCGGGCTATCACAATGATTGCAGGACATCGAAAGGAACGTATGGGGAGAGGTTTCCGTAACTTTGCGTAACCGTACGTCGGCAGGGGTTTGATTTTCGCTGATACAGGCCGATTCACAGGACCGGCACCCTACACAAAGTCCCTCATCAAAGAGAAACCCTAACTGCATAACCATTCTAACTACCTCACTGTTTTTTAAGATCTACGAAAACATCATAAAAAGCGCTGCTGTTGACTGAAGCGCCGAGCTTCCCCATATCTGTCGGCATATGGTGAATAACATTGTTTACAGAGCCCGAAGCTAAGACTAATGGGGCGACAAGAATATTCCTAGGCAGTAGAGGATTAAGATGCAATTGGCTGCTAAAAGCTCCGGTAGCATTGTAAACTGTGACCCAGTTACCTTCGGCAAGGCCTCGGTTCAGGGCATCCTTATCATTGATTTCAATGGACTTACTCATATGGTTCTTCATATACTGAGGCAGCCATTGATGTTGAGAGTGGATATGCAGCAAGCTTTGAGGGGAAAGCAGGCGAAACGGGTAACGTTGGTCGGAGGTAAATGGAAAACTTGCCTTGGGTAGAGCGGGTAAACTGTCATCTTTAGCGTCACGGGAAAAGATTCTGAATTCAGAAAAGTGGGTGGGTTTTGCAGTTTTTGCATCGAACAAGCACTCCAAATGAAGTTTACGGGGAGCTTTTTTCAGAGCTTGCCAGCTATTGATTCTTAAAAGAGAAAGGATATCCTTGGAGCATTCTTTTTCAATCCATTCTTCAGCGGTAAGATCTGGGAAAAATGAAAAATTCGGCTGCATCTGGTTAAGCTTCTGGGAGAGTTCCTTAGCTATATCCAGATCACTTTTAGATTCATAATAAGGCATAATAGCCTGTTCGTTAATTCCTACCCAGTAGTGCCAATAGCCGGGATTTAAATCATAGGCTTCAAAAAAACTTGTAACTGGGAGCACGAGGTCGGATAATTTGGCAGTTGCGGTCATAAAGAGATCGACGGTTACCATCATGTCCAGTTGGTCGATGAGTTTCTGCCAATATTGAGGTTGAGGATCTTGGGCGAGAGGGTTTCGGCTGGCGATCCACAAAAATTTAACCGGAGGCTTGCCGAGAGAGAGGGCATCTTTTGCGAAGGTATTTATATTCAAAAGACGATGATTTATTTTCTCCTTATTCTTCAATTGTTGTGTAGGGGGCTGCAGGTTAGCTAATCCCCTTGGAAATAAAGAGCTGGCGGGAAGAAAATAGTAAAATCCATTTCCAGGTATGCTTGGATTAGCTGTTAGCCCTGCTAGAGAACTTATGGTTCGCACATTCTGCCCACCGTTAACATGCCGCTGCAGCCCGAAACCAACCCAGGTGCTGATAGCTCGACCGGAACTATAAATTTTACTTAGTTCAGTGATTGCTTCTAGTTGCAAGCCTGTTAGTTGAGTGACAGTACTCAAATCAATTTTAGAGTCTAAATAACTTTTGAACTGCTGCCAACCTGGTAAGTCGTGAACGTTAATTTTACTCTTTTTCTGTTTGCTTAGCTCTTTAATGATCGCAAGAGCTAACAGACCGTCCGTTCCAGGCTGAATTTGGAAGTACATATCAGCATTAGCTGCAGTTGTAGTATAAATGGGATCTATGACAATGAGCTTTGCGCCTTTTCTTCTGGCTTCGTTAATAAAGTGGAACTGGTGGATCGCCGTCCAGGCGGGGTTCGCTCCCCAGATCACAATATAGTCAGCTTTGACCATCATTTCAGGATCACTGCTTAAATTATGGCCGAAACTGTAAGCCACCCCATCCATGCCGGCTGAGGCGCAAGGGCTTCCCACAGCTTTTGTATGTGTTCCCAGGCTGTCGAACATGCCATTGACGGCATCATTTAATAAGCCGATATTTCCTGAAAACTTATTATAAGCCAGCGCCAGGTTTGAGTCGTAGCGTCGATTGAGTTCAAGAATCTGGTCAGCTATCAGCTCATAGGCTTTTTCCCAGCTGATCCTTTGCCAGCGTCCAGATCCTTTGGGATATTGCCAAAGAGGATACCGCAAGCGTTCTGGGTTATAGACATAGTTTGGATAAGCATAACCCTTGGCGCAAAGCCGCCCTTGAGTATAACCATGGGCAGGATCCCCCTCCACCTTTTCTAATTTTCCGTTTCGGACGTAGGAAAGAATTCCGCAGGTATTATAACAGTTTCGCGGACATACGTTGTGAAATATTTGATAGTTACTTTCAGCCAGATAGATCACCCTCTCAAAGTCAGGCCTTTTTGAGGCGCTTAATCTTTAGAGCCACCATGATGTCTAATTTCGTATCTGTGTTTTCCAGGTCAGCATCCAAAATCTCTTCCACTTTTTTTAAGCGGTAGCGAAGTGTATTGGGATGAAGGAAAAGCGCGTCAGCAGTTGCTCTTAATTCACAACGATTGGCAATATATTTTTCCAGGGTTGTTAATAAATCGTTGCTATGTTTCAGATCATAGTCTTCCAGTTCACCTAGTGTTTCCTGGTAAAACTCCGTTAGCTCACTTTGGTCATGATTAAATAAGATTCTGGCTACGCCCATATCTGAAAAGAAGGCAACAGTACATGGTTTATCCATCATACCTTCCAACTCTAGAGCTACTTTAGCTTCTTGGTAACTTCGAAAGAAATGGGTAGGGCTGTTGTAAACTCTGCCAACTCCCACGGACAGTATTTTTTTGTCTAAAAGTGGTCTGGCCATATAATCGACCACCGCTTTTAAAGTCTTTAGCTGAGCTTTCTGTTCACGTTGCTTGCGATCATTGGTAGGAAGTACTAGGATAATTTGTTCGTTCTTTTGCATGATAATTGGCTTACCTTCAGTTTGGGCTACCTGTTCTTCGATGATTGCCGTTAGAGTAACGAGTAAGTCTTTTTCTTCAGGGTTACAATCCAAACTTCCGAGGCGAAAAACTACTACTCTGTGAGGACGGTTCAAGTCCCAACCCCAGATTTCGGCCTTAAGCAAGATATCCGCCAGTGAATCGATATTACTGTAGAGCAGATCATAAATAAAAGCATCTTGATAGCGGCGCTGCAAGGTCTCGAGGCTCTTGCTTTTATTAAACTCGACAGCACATAAGAGAGCTATTTGTTGCCCGATTTGATTTGATTCTTCTTCTGTGGAGTTTTCTTCCAGCATGATTAAAGAGCCTTGCCGTTTTCGTTGGATATAAATATCATAGATACCAGCCATCTGATTGTGTTCAGACGCAAGCCGACAACGGTTAGGTTTATTTTCTTCAAAACAAGGCGAAATCAACATGCCTTCCACTACGTTTAACGAGCTGCCATGACAAGCGAGAATACGGTAGGCAGGATCAGTGACAAGGACAGGTCTCTGCAGAAAGAGAGACATACGCTTCGTGAGCCCTCTTAGCCCATTTCCTGAGGCCAGCTCTGCCAAAAGCTCAGTTTGAAGTTCCAACAATACTGATGATTCCATAACGATTCTCCTTTATACGACAAATCGTCGAATATTAACGAAAATTGAATCCTTTATAGATATCATAAATGATACCTATAACAAATGACAAGTTTATATTCATAGCAGTTTATTCAAGCCGATAGAGTTAGAGCTTACGAAACTTGTCTCTTTAAAATATTTCAAGTATCTTTAATATAGAAGCATTGTTTTGAACTTCATTTTATATACCAATGGAAATGGGGAATAACATGATTATCGATATTAACGAGAGTACTGTGAAACAGATAAGGAATCCGGAGTTTGCCAAGTATGCCGGCATCTATATCAAAATTTATGAAAATTTTTTGCAACAAGTACGATCGAGCGGGATTGAAATCGACGCTGGGGGCAAAGATGGAGAGATAGCCTCAACGTTGGAACGCTTAAAGTCAAAAGGTGTAACTGTCCGAAACAATCAAAAAAGCTTCTTCCTTAACCGCATTTCTCCTGCCTGTGAAGCCTGCAAGACTGCTGAGGGCAGTGTGACGATGTTTATTTCTTTAATGTGCAACAGGAAGTGTTATTTCTGTTTTAATCCTAACCAAGCAGATTATCGCCAATTTGCTCGGAATAAACGTAATTTTATAACAGACTTAGATGAACTTCAGCATAGCGGACAAAGAGTAGACTATTTAGCCCTAACCGGAGGAGAACCTACACTTCATAAGAAGGAAATGGTTCAGTTTTTTATTGAAGGGAGGAAGAAGTTTCCCCAAGCACATACCCGTCTCTACACAACGGGTGATTTTCTTGATCAGGGAAGTCTAAACGAACTCGCTCAGACCCAACTTAATGAGATTCGTTTTAGTATTAAGCTGGAAGATGCCAGTGAGAAACGACAGAGAGTTCTGGAACGAATAGCTTTGGCGCAAAACTATATTCCAGCAGTTATGGTAGAGATGCCTGTTTTACCAGGATCATTGGAGATCATGAAGGGGTTGCTGCGCGATTTGGATCAGTTAGGGGTTTACGGGATCAATCTGCTGGAATTTTGTTATCCTTTTTTTAACGCGAATATTTACCGTGAGAAAGGGTTTAAAATTAAGCACCGTCCTTTCCGGGTTCTCTATGATTATTGGTACGCCGGTGCGCTGCCGGTAGCTCAAAGTGAGGCTGAGTGTCTTGCACTGTTGGAATTTGCTGCTGACGAGGGTTTAAAGCTCGGAGTCCATTATTGCTCCTTAGAAAACAAAAATACCGGTCAGATTTATCGTCAGAATAACCGGCAACAGCTTGAAAGAAATATTTACTTTTCGCCCCAAGATTTCTTCCTTAAATCCGCTAAAGTCTTCAGCAAGGACATCCCCAAAGTGGAAGAAATTTTCCTTCGGGCAGGCTATCATGACTATACGATCAATCAAGAACACAAGTATCTTGAATTTCATGTAAGCCGAATGAATTTGCTGGCTGATTTCGACGTCGAGATCGGAATCTCATCCAGCGTCATGGAAAAAAGACAGGATGGAGAGTATTTGCGCGAACTTAAAGTTGATTTAACGAACCCGCAAATGTTTGATTTTGTTCAGGATCTCACTTCATGACGCGAAGAAGCCTAGAATCCTTGATATATTATATTAAGGTTCCTAGGCTTCTAAGTTTCTGCGAAGCAGCTTAAAGATTAAATTTATTGATGGTTTGTTGTAATTCATAAGCTAACGAAGAAAGCCCTTGACTAGATGTATCACTAACATGATTTGTTATTTACAAAAAGATTTTTAATTTGGTTTTTGCGTTTGGGTACCCAAAAGGAGCTGAACCATCCAGAATCATAAATGAGATGGATGGTTTAGAAGTTTTAAACTCCGCCATAAGCAATCGATGGTCTGGAAAACTTCTTTATCATTGTTGAAGTGACTAAAACTAAAGCGCAGGGTTCCCTGTGGAAAAGTACCCAAAGTTCTGTGAGCAGATGGAGCACAATGAAGGCCTGAGCGTGTCATTATTCCATAGTCTTTATAGAGCCAATAGCTTAGCTCTGCATTATCATGATTGGGAAAATCAATTGAAACTATCGAGGTTCTCTCATTGAGATCTCTTTTTCCGATGAGTCGTAAAGCTGGAATTTCTAATAGCCTGGAAATAAATAGATCCAGAAGATGTAACTCTTGTTCACGGATTAACCTAATGCCAACCTTGAAAAGATATTTTAGAGCGGCATTTAGGCCAAAAATGCCGGGAACATTCAACGTTCCCGCTTCAAATTTGTCAGGCATGTAAGTCGGCTGATTTTCAAGCTCGGAAAAGCTTCCTGTTCCTCCTTCAATAAGTGAGTCTATTAAGGCTGCAACGGATTCGTTGATTAAAAATCCCCCAATCCCTTGGGGACCCAGCAATCCTTTATGTCCGGTAAAGGCAAGGGCATCGATGTTATACAAGTCCATATCTATTTCTGAAAAACCCGCTGTTTGAGCACTGTCCACGATGAAAAAAATATGATTTTCTCGGCAGAACCGTCCGACTTCCTTTAAGGGCAGCATCGTACCACAAACATTCGAAGCGGATGTCATAACGATTGCTTTTGTATTGGACTTTATCAGGCTTGGAAGCAACTTCAGCCGTTCATCGCATAAATCACCTTCGGCGTTGCCTTGGAGAATTGTAATTTCGAGGTTTTGTGCCCTTAAGCTGTTTAACGGGCGCATTACGGCATTATGTTCCATCGATGAAACTATGACGTGATCGCCTGTTTTTAGGAGTCCTTTGATTATTACGTTTAGGCTTTCAGTAACATTTTTTGTAAAGACAACGTTCTCTGGTTTGCTAAAGTGAAATAGACGGCAAAGCAATTCTCGTGTCTCATAAATAATTTCTTCTGTCTGATACGCCTTTGTATAAGCCCCTCTGTTAACATTGCAGCCGAGAGAGGACAGGTAAAATGAAATTGCCTCACTGACACCTGGGGCTTTTGGGTATGAAGTCGCTGCGTTATCTAAATATATCTCTTTCACACTTTCACTTCCAAAGCTTAAAGGTAGCCCATTCCATAAGGATTCGCCGGGCAAGCTGCGGATTATTGACTCAACTATACGGTTGTGCCTTTGTTGTACTTAAGAATATATTGATTATGTTGAATAAGATATATTTCTTTTATATATTCGGTAATTAGCGTACTCAAATCTCTGTTGTAAGAAAACTTGACTCCGACGGCACAACTTGTACTCAGACTTCTGGGAACCGGCAGAATTTCCGTGGTTATGTTGTTGTTGCGTAAAAGCCTATGGAACCTCATTGCCCCCGAGGTTGTAAAAAATATGGCAAAATATAACCCACCTGAGTCCATCTTAGGAAATCTCCTTCTGCATAGTTTTCGTTGCTTTATAGTATGCAGCAGGATCTGAAGTGAGCGTGTAACCTCAATGAAAACGTTGATTTTACCATCGAGTCTGGAGAGTAATGATAATTCAGCGAGTGGAAATATGAAATTTTTTTAGCTTCTTATAAAGAGAATTCCTGGAAATTCCCATATCTCTGGCAACATTACTAATGTTGCC
Organism: Desulfosporosinus paludis; assembly: GCF_045689965.1. Classification (NCBI taxonomy): domain Bacteria; kingdom Bacillati; phylum Bacillota; class Clostridia; order Eubacteriales; family Desulfitobacteriaceae; genus Desulfosporosinus; species Desulfosporosinus paludis. The sequence continues at coordinate 1,944,870 of NZ_CP144211.1, read as the reverse complement.
GTTATACGCCAACAGCTTATTGATGATTTCTACTCTCTCGTTATCAGCTAATAACTCTTTTATGTTAATAGTTTCATCGGTTATTTTTGAGGGTGTAAAGAAGCCCTCTTTTTTTAATTTCAACGTGCGAGGATGCGGGGTGATGATTTCTTCCGGAAGGTGCTCTAGACCAATGCTTTGTCCGTTGGCCAGATTGACCATCCTCTCAATCACATTTTGTAATTCCCTAACATTTCCTGGCCAATCGTGTTGCTCCAGATAGGCGATGACTTGTGAATCTACAGATGGAAAGCCGACCCCCATCCTGCAGCATATTTCCTTAAAGAAGGCGTTAAATAATAAAGAGATATCTTCCCGGCGCTCCCTCAAAGGGGGCAAGGGAATATTAATGACATTTAAGCGAAAGAAGAGGTCCTGACGGAAATTTCCTTTCATAACTTCCGTTTGCAGGTTTTTATTGCTGGCTGAGATGATTCTCACATCCACCATAATGGTATTATAGCCGCCAATTCGGGTGATGCGCTTATCCTGTAATACTCTGAGCAAGGCTACTTGATGTTCCAGTGGCATGTCGCCAATTTCATCCAGGAAAAGCGTTCCTCCCGAGGCCATTTCAAATTTGCCTGGTCTGCCGCCGGATTTAGCTCCGGTAAAGGAACCTCCTTCGTAGCCAAAAAGTTCGCTGCCAATCAGTTCCCTGGGAATAGCTCCGCAATTTATGGCTACAAATGGTCCATTCTTGCGGTAGCTTGAGTTATGAATGGCCTGGGCAAATACTTCTTTGCCTGTGCCGCTTTCCCCTGCAGAAGCACATGACTTTTGCTTCCAGCAGCAATTTTTGCTAATCTGATACTCTTGATGAGTTGAGGGCTCACACCGACAATGTCATCAAACCGAAAAGTGGCGTGCGCTCCGCTAAAACGATTAATCAAATTTTTGATTTTATGGATGGGATTGATGAAAATTACTCCGCCTGTGATGTCACCATTATCATCCTTAATCGGTTTGCCGGAAGAGAGGCAATGAACGCTGCCATTGAAAGTATTAGTTATCACTTCAGATTCTTTATAAGGCTCCCCTGTAGTCAACATTTCTTTGACGATAAGTGAACTTCCGAGGTAGTTCGTAATTGAGTTTCCCTTGATCTCCAGTTCTGGTTGTAAGAATATGTTTTCAGCAATGGGGTTTACTTGTTCGATCACGCCTTCTTTATCAATAACAACAATTCCGTCGGATGCCGTAAGGATGATATTCTTCAGTCTATTGTTAAGTAAGGTCAATTCTCTGTTTCTTAGTTGAACTCGAATCTGATTTTTAATGGCCTCCACGGCTGCAACAACCATTCCCAACGTATGCTGATGAGTTTTCCAGGAGGGTCCGGACATTTGCAATACGCCGATTACGTTGCCGTTGGAATCCATAATAGGAGCTGCGGAACAAGTCCAAAATTGAACTTTTTGACAATAATGTTCCGCACCAGAAATTTGGACAGGTTTCTGAATGGCCAGGGCCGTTCCAATGCCGTTTGTGCCGACTTCTTCTTCAATCCAATTGGCCCCTTTGCTTAAGTTTAGTTGGGAAGCATAAGCCATTGTATCATTATCCCCTATCACATCCATGATATAGCCGTATTCATCTGAGAGCATAACGATAAAACCAGATCCGGCAACGAACTGATAGAGGTTTGTCATAAAAAGCCTGGAGATTTGAATCAGGCCTCTTTTTTTGGCCAACAATTCTGCAAGCTGCTGCTGGCTTAAAAGCAGGTGGCTGACACCGCTGTACGGATTGACGCTAGCCGCGGAACAACGTTGCCACGAAGCTGCTATTTCAGTACGCACGATATCATTGTCGATGATTGCATTTGTGACGAATTTCTCCCATGCTTTGGTAACATTCGGAGTAATATCTCCCGTCATGCTTAAGCCTTCCTTCTTGAGAAGAGTTAGCGTTCATAAAACCAATATTGTCATAGAATTCGGACAATATTTTGCAGGATAAGCCCTAATGTGGGATTCGTGATAAGAATTTTCCACGAGTAATACATTATAGATTCTTGGTTTCGCTATAAATTCCTGCCAAGGAGCTGTTTGTTTTTTCTGTCTTTTAAATTTAGTATGCTTATTATCAGAATGTCACTATTTGTAATGAGGCTTGAACATTAAGGTGACAAATAGGTTACACCACGTTATTTTTCTGCATTAACTCACAGAGCAAAAACTTCATGAACAGCAGGTCTCTATTAAAATCATTAACTGGTAAGAAAGCTGGCATAAGAAATGCAATATAATTAAGAAATTCATTAATATTCAATGATGGAGGTGAAATTTAGTTGTAAATTAGGGCTCTGAATTGAGCGGGCATCCTTCTAGATTAAAGATTATACTTTATTCCATTGTAACCACGATTTTCGGAAGTCCTAATGTTTATTAATTAATAAATCATCAAATCCGTATGAAAAAGCAGTAAAAGATTGTTAAGAGAACGATTCATCAACTAAAAGAGGAGAGGATAACTTATGCAAAATATAGCTGATAATCAATATAAACTTTATATTGATGGTAAATGGGTTGATGCCCAAGATGGGAAAAATTTCAAAGCCATTTGTCCCGCCAACGGCGAGTTACTGGCGACTTGTGCTGATGCCAGCCAACAAGATGTAGACGATGCGGTCAAAGCGGCATGGAGAGCTTGGGAGACTTGGAAAGATATCAGTCCTCAGGAGCGATCCGGTATGTTACTGAAGATTGCTGATCTGATCGATGAAAATGCTGAGAGACTGGCCATGATTGAAACGCTAGATAACGGCAAGCCGATTCGGGAAACTATGGGGATTGACGTTCCGTTGTCTTCCGATCATTTCCGTTATTTTGCCGCAGCCATTCGGACTGAAGAAGGCGAAGCCGTAATGATCGATAAAAATACCTTGAGCATTATTCTCAGAGAGCCCATTGGTGTGGTTGGTCAGATTATTCCTTGGAATTTTCCACTGTTAATGGGCGCCTGGAAGATTGCCCCTGTTTTAGCAGCAGGGTGTTGTACAGTCATTAAGCCTTCCAGCTATACATCCCTAAGCCTATTGGAGCTTGCTAAGATTTTTAATCAGGTACTTCCTCCCGGTGTTGTCAATGTGATTACAGGACGTGGCTCAGGTGCCGGCAATTACATGCTGGAGAACCCTGGCTTTCGTAAATTAGCGTTTACCGGATCGACGGATGTCGGTTATACCATCGCAGATGCCGCAGCGAAAAAACTAATTCCTGCCACCTTGGAACTGGGCGGCAAGTCGGCGAATATTTACTTCCCTGATTGTCCGTGGGAGAAAGCGATTGAAGGTTTACAGATCGGCATCTTGTTTAACCAAGGCCAAGTTTGCTGTGCCGGCTCTCGCGTCTTTGTACATGAAGATATTTACGATAAGTTTGTTGAAGAAGCTGTTAATGCCTTTAACAAAGTAAAGGTGGGTCTGCCCTGGGAAAAGGACACCCAATTAGGTTCACTGATTTATGAATCTCATTTGCAAGATGTCTTAATGTGCATTGAGAACGGTAAAAAAGAAGGAGCCAAGGTAGCCTGCGGAGGTTACAGGATTATGGAGAAAGGTTTGGACAAAGGATGCTTTATGGCCCCAACTTTACTGGTTGACGTTAATAATAAGATGAGGGTTGCTCAGGAGGAAATCTTTGGACCGGTTGCCGTGGTCATCAAATTCAAGACTGAAGAAGAAGTGATTGAGATGGCCAATGACAGCGAGTTCGGTTTAGGCGGAGCGGTTTGGACGAAAGATATTAATCGGGCCTTCCGTGTGGCTAACGCCGTCCAGACCGGCCGCATGTGGGTCAATAATTATAACAACCTGCCGGCACATGCCCCATTCGGCGGCTATAAAAAATCTGGTATTGGCCGAGAAACGCATAAAGTAATTCTCGAACATTATACTCAGATGAAAAACATCTTCATGAGCTTAACCGAGGATAAAGTCGGTTTGTATTAAGTAGACGAAAGTTTGAGGATTAGGATTAAAATTAAAAGGCATTATATGAAAGTCAGGCTTTAAAATTCAAAGCGGTTAGAATTAACCAGAGAGCATCCTCCTTTCACTATCCAAAGTGGAGCGAGGATGCTTTAGTTACAGACAGGATTTTTTATCGGCAGGCTTCGAAATGCACTTCTCTTTGAATAAATAAAAGATCTTCGAAATAGTTGCTTATTCTAATGTCTAAAATTACAGTATATCTTGTACACAGTGAAGTTATCTTTTGTTTGTTTATATTTGGTTTTGTTTGAAAGGGTTATAGAATGAAAAATTTCGATCATGCTGAAAGGAAGCAATGGATATAAGGCAGGGGAAATAGCGGAAGTGGAATTGTGCTGCTTATCGGAATAAAAACTGGCTGTACGTTTAATTTATTCATTAAGGAAATATATAAATAAATTTATAAATAAATTTATATTAAATGTAAATTATACAAATTGAAACTAATGTTATTAAGCGATGTGAGGTGAACGACATATGCAATTGTCCACGAGAAATCAACTAAAGGGTAAAATTACAGAGATAAAAAAGGGTCCTGTCTCTACTGAGGTAACTATGGATATCGGCGGTCAAACGATGGTAGTTGCTTCAATAACCACCGGATCGGCGGATACAATGGAGCTCAAGGTTGATGACACGGTTACGGCGCTAATTAAGGCGAGTTCCGTCATGATAATGAAATAGCAGGACACTAGGCTAACGGTTTGTACTGACTTAAAAAAGGTTGGTGCAGGCCGTTTTGAATTATGGGGCTTTAAAGATCTTGAATGTCTAAAATAATACAAAATAATATTGGTAATGTGTTAGGACATATCGTATAATAACGTTGTAGTTAAGTTATGTTAGTTTAAGATAGAGGTTGTTAGGTTTAAGCGCTTTGCAAGCGCAGGTTCCGATAATTCTAACATCGGCTAGCATAACAATACATAGAAAAGTATAAGAGGAGGAGTTTAGGTGAAAAAAGTTTCATGGTCATTTGCGCTTTGTATTCTACTGATTCTGTCGCTTGTTGGTTGTAGTGCGGGAAATGCTGCTCAGCCACCTGCAAACACAGCCCAAACTAAGCCTACAGAAGTAATGGTATCGGCTGCAGCAAGTTTGCAAAATTCCTTAGATGAACTTAAAAAAGATTATGAGCAGAAAAATTCTAATGTGAAACTTACAATTAACTATGGGGCGTCAGGTACGCTCCAACAACAAATAGAACAGGGTGCTCCGGTCGATCTTTTCATCTCTGCAGGTAAAGCGCAGGTGGATGCTTTAGAAAAAAAGAATCTAATTGATAAAGACAGCAGAGTTGACCTACTAGGAAACGATTTAGTACTTATTACAGGGAAAGATAACACCAAGGTTACCTCTCTTGATGATCTGACCAAATCAACCGTGGGACAAATCAGTATTGGTACACCCAAGTCTGTACCCGCCGGGCAATATGCTCAAGAAGCTTTAACAAATCTCAAACTTTGGGATTCCTTACAGCCTAAGTTGGTGATGGCAAAGGATGTCACTTCAGTTCTGAATTATGTTGAAACAGGAAACGCCGATGCAGGGTTCGTCTATAAATCAGATGCTCAGAGCTCTACGAAAGTTAAAGTCGTGGCCGCAGTTCCGGCGAACAGCTACAAACCTGTTGTTTATCCTGCCGCTATTATCGCAGCTACCAAAAACAAACAAGCTGCTTCGGATTTCCTCAAGTATTTACAAGGTCCAGATGCCCAACAGGTGTTTGCAAAATACGGGTTTAAGTCCATGGCAAAATAATTCGTTTCCGGGGGAGCCCCTATGGAATTTAGTATTATACCGATCATTTTATCGCTAAAAGTTGCTTTCGCAGCGGTTATTATTGTCGCCTGTACCTCAATACCAATTGCTGCTCTCATGGCTAAGCGGGAGTTCCTGGGTAAAGATGTTGTCGAGTCAATCATCACTTTGCCCTTGGTGCTCCCCCCTTCGGTGGTTGGCTTCATGTTGCTCTTGTTCTTTGGGAAAAACGGCCCTTTAGGTAGGTTGCTGGAACAATGGTTCAATATCAGAATCGTCTTTTCCTTATCAGGTGCAGTGATAGCGGCTGCTGTTGTTTCTTTTCCTTTAATGTATCAGTCTGTCAAGGTTGCTATTGAGAATGTTGATCGAAATCTTGAGAAGGCCGCACGGACTTTGGGTGCAAACGAAATCAGGGTGTTCTTTACCATAACTCTACCTTTGGCCTGGAATGGTATTGTAGCCGGTCTCGTCTTGGCCTTTGCTCGTTCTCTGGGTGAATTTGGAGCGACGTTGATGGTTGCAGGAAATATTCCAGGCAAGACTCAGACGATGCCCATTGCCATATATTTTGACAATGAGGCGGGCGACACATGGCAAGCGAGCATATTGGTTATGATTATGACCATCTTTAGTTTTTTAGTAATTTATGGATTGAACCGATGGGGAAAACGGTCGAAACATAACTCGAAGGGAGATGGCAATTGATGTTCAAGGCTAATTTTAAAAAAAATTTGCCTACCTTTGAGCTGGATGTGGATATTTCTTTGGATCATGGTATTTTGGCCCTCGTCGGACATTCAGGTGCCGGAAAAACGACAATTCTGCAATGTGTAGTGGGTCTTCAAACACCCTCTTGGGGAGAAATCATTATCCGGGATAAGACTGTTTTTTCCTCTGAGCTTGATACGAACATTCCTATCCGAAACCGTCGCATAGGGTATCTTTTTCAGGACTATGCTCTCTTCCCGCATATGACCGTTGAAAAGAACGTAATGTACGGGAAACCTAAGAAAGGGAGCGCCTCCGATAAAGTCCTTACAGTTCTTGCAGTTTTAGAGATGCTTAAGATTGGGCATCTTCGAAATCGATATCCCCATCAGATTTCGGGAGGAGAAAAACAAAGAGTTGCTCTCGCTCGTGCTCTAATGACCGAACCTGAGCTTTTGTTGCTTGATGAACCTCTTTCCGCGTTAGACCACGAAACGCGGGGGACACTTCAACAAGAGTTGCTCAAGATCCAAGCCCAATGGCAGATTCCTTTTATTTTAGTAACCCACGATGCACAGGAAGCCGAAATGTTGGGAGATCAAATTATTAAGTTAGACCATGGCAAGCAAGAAGTAGTCAAGAAGCTCAATAAGGCCCAATAATGCTTCGGAAAGCTTCATCAAGCCGATAATGTTCAGCAGAAGACAAATGAATAATGTAATCTCCGAGCCAGAACGACCTAAAGATCAATCCACGGTCGCTGGACAGGGCTCCAGGTCCTCAGGGTATTCCCGGAAACAGGCATGCCTTCACATTTTGAAAAGGAGTAGCACAGATAGACTGGGACGCCGGTCTATTTCCGGCTCCCTTTTTAAGGGAGTCTTATTTTTTATAATTTGTTATCAAACATCAAAAGGGGGTCATGGCGTTTTTAGTAATTTGAGGGGATTAGACTTTTCTCCTTTGCTAATCTCCATAAGGTCTGAAGGTTTTTGAAAAAATGGTTTTGTAAAAGGAAACTAGACTAAATGGGAGTGTTGAGGTGGAGCTATGTATATAAGCGATGAAACAATTGATCGATGGATTAAGGAAGACGTTCCCTATATCGATTTAACAACCCTATCGCTTGGTATAGGTAGAGTGAAAGGGATCATTAGTTTTAGTGCCAGGGAATTTACAGTTTTATCTGGGGTGGAGGAAGTATCGAGGATTCTCGGTAAACTCGAAATCAACCAAATCCGATCACTACCGTCAGGTTCCGCGGTAGACAGAGGGGATGTTTTTATTGAAGCCGAAGGGTTAGCAGCGAATCTACACATGGCCTGGAAGGTCTCCTTGAACATCCTCGAATATTGCTCGGGTATTGCGACAAGGACTAAAAGAATGGTGGATCAGGCAATATCCGTCAACCCTGAGATTACCGTAGTAGCAACTAGAAAATCTTTTCCTGGAACTAAAGAGCTGGCCGTTAAATCTATAATCGCTGGAGGGGCTTTTCCTCATAGGTTAGGATTATCAGAAACGATCTTGATTTTCGAGCAACATCGAGCATTTCTTGGAGATATTAAGACTCTGATGCAGGAATTGAAACATCTAAAAGCGAAGACTTGTGAAAAGAAGATAATTGTTGAGGTCGAGTCTCTCGAAGATGCGCGCCTGTTGGCCGAAGCTGGAGTAGACGGATTACAATTTGATAAAATTCCAGCCGTCGATCTAAAAATTATCGTAGAGAAAATTAGAGAAATCGATCCAAAGATTACTCTAATTGGAGCAGGCGGTATCAATGAAAGCAATATTGCTGAATATGCCGCAACAGGCATTGATGCTATCGCGACCACTGCAATGTACTTTGGAAAGCCTTCGGATATTAGAGTTAAGATGGAAAAGTTTTAAACCGATAGATTATAGATTTTAATAGATTCAGGAAAGGAAAAGTTCTATAATATTAATGTTCTTAATGTTCAGTGAAATGGATTTTGATCTAACAGTTAAAAGAGGTCTCAGACTAATTCTGTCGGCTAAACAAATTGAGAGGAGTGAACTACGATGGAATTGCTTACATTAACGATTGACGGTCGTGAAGTCAGCGTTCCCAAGGGAACGACTGTGCTTGAAGCATGTCGAATGAATAATATTCCCCTTCCTACCTTGTGCCATGCTCCTGAACTTACTTCATCCGGCGCCTGTCGTCTGTGTGTCGTCCAAATTGAGGGAATGCGCAATCTTCCCCCTTCTTGCGTCACCCAAGTAACGCAGGGCATGAAAGTCGAGACGCAGAATGTAAAAGTTAGAAACGCGCGTAAAATGATTCTGGAATTGTTAGTTGCCAGTCATCCTTTGGATTGTATGACTTGCCAGAAAATGGGCAACTGTTCTTTGGCACAGTATGCCTATGAGTATGGTGTCAAAGGAAAACTGTTTAAAGGTGAGAAACGCTGCCTGCCAATTGATGACACAAATCCTTATATTTTAAGAGACCTAAACAAGTGTATTCTTTGTGGAAAATGCGTTGCTACTTGTGAAGCTGTCACAGAACGAAATGTGATCGGGTTTGCTAACCGTGGATTTGATACTAAGGTTTCGACGTTTATGGACACTGACCTTAAAGATTCGGCTTGTGTCTATTGCAACAGGTGCGTAGCCATTTGTCCAGTTGGAGCCCTTGTAGACAAAACTATGATAGGTAAAGGAAGAGATTGGGAGCTAATAACAGAAGAAGTCACTTGTACTTTTTGTGACTCAGGCTGTAAATTTGACATTAACTCAAAGAACGGCAGAGTTATTGGGGCCACCGCAAAGTCGGCAGCCAACGGCCGTCCGCTTTGCCTGAAAGGGCGTATAGGTTCTGATTTCAGGTATAATTCTGACCGGAGAGAAAATCCTTTTATCAATCAGAACGGCGAATTCATACAGGTGACATGGGCAGAATTTTTAGGTTTAGGCAATATTGTAGAAAAGATCCATTCCCTAACATTATCAGATTCACATGATAACTAATAATTAAAGAGATTTTGCCGGTTCGACCTTCATATTTATAATTAAAGCCGCCTGCTTGAATCATCAAGTCGGGCGGCTTTAATATTTTTATATTGGTGCAACTTTTTTCAAGGTTACAATATAGGAATTTAACCTCGATGTCTAGTTTCACTGACAGACATGACCGTATAACCTGCTCCTAAGACAGCTTTCCGCAGAAGTTGGTCAGGAATTTCTTCCTTCATATATACCTTGGCGCTCTTCTTGTCTAAATCCGCTTTAGAAAAAACACCGTCTAAGGAATTGAGCGCGTTTTGAACGTGAGTAAAGCAATTGCGGCAGGTCATGCCGTCAATTTTGAGAACCTTTTCATAAGGGTAATGGCTCAAATTCTGATCTTCGACCCGGACCTTTTTAGGGGCTGCGTCACTGTCCGAACCACAGCAACCTGAAACCATTTTTTTTCGATAGCTGCGGATTCCTAAAAACACAATGACAGCGAGCAGGATGCAAATTATGATGGTTGCCATGTTCATCTCTTCTTTCTGGCTAGTATAAACAAAACCGGATGCTGTCTTCTGTAGCCGCATCCGGTTTTTTAGCTATGATTTTCGATAAATCGCCCGAACGATGGCATTCTGGAACTGTTTGTTGCTTGGAAGTCTGGGCGGTTCAGTGCTTCAGTGGAGCGGAGCTTGAGGGGCAAGAGTGGCATCCCGAACAATGCCCCCCGCAGCCTGCGGAAACATCCGAGGCTTTCGATGAATGGCAATTTCCTTTTTCAACGCATACAGAACAGCTTCCGTTTTTAACAAGAAAGCGGATAGCCAGGGCAAAAAGCATGACTAGGACAACACCAAGCAGGATAGTCGGTAAATTCATGGTAAGACCTCCCAACCGGCCGAGACGGCTGATTTAACCGCCCCGACCAAGGAATAGTACTAAAGCATTTTGATGAAACTAGGCGCCGACACCCACGCGTCGTAGGCTTACTTTGCGTTCAGGTGAAGGACGCAACAGAAGGAAAAGTACAACAATTAAGAGTAGGATCGCCAGTGCCGGACCAACTCCGAAGCTGCCGCCGAAGAAGAGGAGATTGCCCAACTGATTGACGACAAAAGCCACACTGTAGCCTAACAAGATCTGATATCCGAAGGCGATCATCGTCCATTTGAAAGTGCCCATTTCCCGGCTGGTGGCGCCGATGGCGGCAAAGCAAGGGGGGTTGAAAAGGTTGAACAGCATGAACGAGAAGGCGCCGATTGGTGTAAACATGGTAGAGATGCCTGAGATCAGGGCCTGCGTATTATCAGGATCGGCAACTCCATTTAGAATGGCAAGCGTACTAATGGCATTTTCTTTGGCCGCGAGAGCGCTGATTGTGGCAACTGCTCCCTTCCAGGTTCCGAAGCCAAGTGGAGCGAAAATCCAAGCGATCACATGACCAATGGAAGCCAGCATACTGTTGTCGACGTTTTCAACCATCTGCATGTTCCAACCGAAGGAAGAGAGGAACCAAACGAGGCCGCTGGCAATAAAAATGATGGTACCAGCTTTGATAATGAATGCCTTGCTGCGTTCCCACATATGGATCAGCACGCCTTTAGCTGCGGGCATATGATAGGGGGAAGCTCCATAACGAAGGGGGCGGGATCTCCGACAAAGAGTTTTGTCTTTTTTAGAATAATGCCTGAAATGATGATCATAGCGATCCCAAGGAAATACATAGCGGGAGCAATCCAAAGCGATTTTGGGAAAACACGGTGGAAATCATGGCAATGATGACTGTTTTAGCACTGCAGGGCATAAAAGTCGTGACCATAATCGTCATTTTGCGATCTTTTTCATTTTCAATGGTTCGGGTTGCCATGATAGCCGGTACACCACAGCCGGTGCCGATCAGGATGGGGATAAAGGATTTGCCCGACAGACCAAAACGGCGGAAGATCCGGTCCATAATGAAAGCGACCCGTGCCATATAACCCGAATCCTCCAAAATGGAGAGGAAGAAAAAGAGGATGAGCATCTGAGGAACAAAGCCAAGCACGGTACCCACACCGCCGATGATACCATTTACGATGAGTCCGCTGAGCCAGTCGGCAGCCCCAATGGCAGTCATGGCTGCTGTGGCGGCGTTGGTGACCCAAGTGCCAAATAAAGTGTCATTCACCCAGTCCGTGACCATGGATCCCACAGTCGTGACTGAGATGTAATAAATCAGCCAGATGATAGCAGCGAAAATTGGGAGAGCCAGAAATCTGTTGGTTACGATGCGGTCGATTTTGTCGGAAACCGACGCTGCTTTGGAATTTTTGCGGAGGCACTTGTCAACAAGCTGGGCAATATAATCATACCGTTCGTTGGTGATGATGGTTTCACTGTCATCGCCGAGCTCTTCTTCAATGGGAACGATGAGGCTTTCCAGTTTGTTCTTTTGTTCTGTGGAGAACTGGAGTGACTCCAAAACTTTTTGATCACGTTCGAAAAGTTTGATGGCATACCAACGGGCACGCTGCGGTTCCAGGACATCTTTAAAGGTCTCAGCGATAGATGAGAGAACTTCTTCAACCTGCTTATTGAACTTGTGCTGTGGGACTGAGGAGCGTTTCGCTTTGGCGAGCTCGATGGCCTTTTCAGCCGCTTCCATGGAGCCCTCACCTCTGATGGCGGAGGTTTCCACAATCTCGCAGCCTAATGCCGCACCTAGTTTCTGAGTGTCAATCTTGTCGCCGGACTTCTTAACGATATCCATCATGTTCAGGGAAACTACAACCGGAATGCCCAACTCCACGATCTGGGTCGTGAGATACAGATTTCGCTCTAGATTGGTCCCATCCACTAGATTGATGATGGCCTCGGGATGATCATTCATCAGGTAGTTACGACTGACGACCTCCTCAAGGGTATAGGGAGAAAGGGAATAGATTCCCGGGAGGTCGGTGATAATTACGTCTTTGTGGCCTCTTAGCTTTCCTTCCTTTTTTTCTACGGTAACGCCTGGCCAGTTGCCTACATACTGGCTGCTGCCTGTTAAATTGTTGAACATTGTTGTCTTGCCGCAGTTTGGATTACCGGCAAGTGCGATTTTAATTGCCATTATCTACTCTCCTTTTACCATATTTAACGTTCTTAAGATTAGCTAAAACATAGGAATTTTCAAATCACTTCTATATTTTCTGCCTCGTCTTTGCGCAGGGAAAGCTCGTAGCCGCGAACAGTGATTTCGATCGGATCGCCAAGGGGAGCCACCTTACGCACGTAGATCTTTGTCCCTTTGGTAATGCCCATGTCCATGAGACGACGACGGAGTGCGCCGACTCCCTTGAAAGCAGTGACGGATACGGTCTCTCCTGGTTTGACTTCTTTGAGTGTTTTCATAATCTTCTCCTCCAAAATTCAAATAGCAGTTAAGCAGTCAGCACACGGCTAGCCATCGACTTGCTGATTGCCACTCTCGTGCCTTTAACGTTTACAATGACATTCCCGTTCATCTCTGTTACCACCGTTACTTCGGCATCCTCGACAAAACCTATATTGCTGAGAAAACGCCTTGTGTCATCCTTGCCGGAAACGGATTTAACTTTGACCCGCTCCCCAGAGCGCACCATGCTTAGGGGAATAACGTGTCCTGAAGATGATGAGCGAGGACGGCAGACGCTTAAATTTGCATCGTATATAGCCGCTGTATTTTCCTTTTCCATTTAAAACCACTCTCCTTTAAAGGCTGTAGTTAATTATGTCTTATTTAGGTTGTTGTCTCTCATTTCTAGCCTATTACAATTCTACTACTAATGATAATCATTTTCAATAACTAAATGCAAGAAAGATAAATTTATCGTTATAATCTTTCAATCCAATTAAGAGTATTAAATCAGGAAGAAAAATATTCATAATCGATAATAGTTATCGATTAAATCAAAATAAATTTCACTTCATGTTTTATCCCGTTATAAGTATCACTTCGGGCCTACCTTATTTAAAAAACACGTTCAAGCTCTATCCTGTCCGAATTTGCCGATCGGAGGATCGGTTAACTTTCGCTATTTGATAATCTTTTGCTTGACTGATTACCGTACTGTCTGTAATATATAAGTAATCTATTTTAAATGAAAATGGTAATCAATTACGAAATCTCATTGAGGTAACCGGCTGGGATTTTAGCTCAGTCTAATCCGGGATAGGTAAAATAATATTAAACTAAAAGAAAGAAGGGTAATTATATGAGTATCGTTCTTGTTGGAGGTCATGACAGAATGCATGAAGAGTATAAGGAGATATGCTCAAAACGCGGGCATCGTGTAAAAGTTTTTACGCAGATGCCTACCAGGTTCGACAAGTTAATCGGCAATCCTGACGGAATTGTACTATTTACATGGACGGTATCTCACAAGATGATCCACACGGCTGTGAAAGAAGCAAAACGAAAAAACATCCCGGTATTAAGATGCCATAACAGCAGCAGAACCTCGCTAGAAGGAATGCTTGAACAGCTAGAAAAAGGGCAGATATAAGTTTTGTGGTAAATGATAATCATTTGTAGTAATTGAAATACGGTCGGATGGAAAGGATGACGTGCCACATTAAATAGGAGGAAGTGCTCATGTTTCAATTTGCCAGAGGATTTTTCCGTCAAGATCAATTTCATGATATTATTGAGTGTTTGGCTGCTGCATTGGAAGCAAAAGATGTATACACTAGCGGACATTCTTCAAGGGTAGGCGATATGTCGTTTGATTTGGGGCGTTCTATGGGACTGAAGGGCTCAGAGATTGAGGATTTACATATTGCCGCCCACTTACATGACATAGGGAAGATGGGTATCCCGGAAAACATCCTAAACAAGAGAGGAAAACTCCTTCCTCATGAGTGGGAACAGATAAAGAAGCATCCTGAGATTGGCCATAACATCCTATCAAAATCAAAACGGCTTTTAAAAATAGCTGAAGTTGTGCTGCACCATCATGAACGATGGGATGGGAGCGGATATCCCTACGGTTTAAAGGAGGACAGAATCCCTTTAGGTTCAAGAATCATTGGAGTGACGGATTCAATTGACGCTATCACTTCTGCTAGGCCCTATAGAAAGGCAATGTCCTGGGAGGAATGCTGGGAAGAAGTACTTTTAAATAAGGGCATACAATTTGATCCCGTGGCAGTGGAAGCGGCAGAAAAGCTATGGAAGAAATGGAAAGGAGTATGGCAGAGATCTCAGAAGAACAATGAAGAGGCAAGCTAACGGTATTATATACATAACGGGATCGATAAATGTTCTCTTAATCGAGAGGAGGATGTATGAAGCATTAATGATTGTATAGAGTATTATGCTAAGCTGGCTGAGCAAGAAAGTAATCCAGTGTAGAAAAAACTTTATTTGCGAATATGGAGTTGTTGATTAAGCATCAAAGATGCTAAACTCAAGTAAAAGAAAGATTCCAATGGGGCTGCAAGTTTCGGATGTAAGAAGGAATGAGCTTTCCATTCAGCAAATAAATCTTATTGAGATTTGTTGAGTTTATGTTGATAGAAAATTTTAAAAAAAACCTAAACCTAAAAAGGAATTTTGAAAGTAATATCGAATATTCTTTTAAATAGATTGGGTATCAAGAAGATGCCCAAATGAGTATATGAGCAAGCTCTGCTAGTTTACTTGAAAAATCTTAATAACTGGAAAATGACCATGGAGGTCTGCCTATAGGAAAAGGCAAATCTTCATGGTTTTATTTTTTGGAGGGGGATATTGATGAGAACAATTAATACTACTTTATGCTCTCTGTTACTAACGAGTAGCGTTACTTCACGGTAGTATAGATGAAGTCATGCCCATTTTCTATGGCTTTTATTTTACAAAGGAGGAATCATAATGCATATTCCAGACGGGTATTTGAGTCCACAAACAGACGCGGTACTTGGTATAGTCAGTGCTTCTGTCCTAGCAGCTGCCGCAAAAAGAACCTCGAAGACACTCAGTGCGAAAAACATCCCTCTGTTGGCTATTGGTGCGGCATTTTCATTCACAATCATGATGTTTAATGTTCCGATTCCAGACGGCACAACAGCTCACGCGGTAGGTGGTTCGTTGCTGGCGATCTTGTTTGGACCTTGGACGGCGGCGATTGGAGTTACAATTGCTTTAGTGATTCAAGCGATCTTTTTTGGCGATGGCGGTATTTTAGCGTTAGGTGCCAATGTTTTCAACATGGGTATTGTTCTTCCTTTTGTAAGCTATGGCCTCTATAGCCTCATAGCGGGGAATAGTGTGGTTTCATCAAAACGCCGCTGGATTGGGGCAGCTATCGCTGGTTATATTGGGCTGTGTCTTGCCTCGGTTTCAGCCGGAACGGAGTTTGGATTACAGCCGCTTCTTTTCCACACAGCCAATGGTACTCCGCTTTATAGTCCGTACGGGTTGAATGTAGCATTACCGGCAATGCTCTTTGCGCACATGACTGTAGCCGGTCCCGTAGAGGCTGTCGTTAATGCTTTGGTAGTTGGCTATTTGCAACGTTCTAATACGGCTTTGCTGGAACTGAGGGCCAATTCGGAGAGTAAAAATGCTTCCCATCGGGTAAGAAACTATATTATAGGGCTATTGGTTTTGGCAATATTTACTCCTTTAGGACTCCTGGCTTCAGGATCAGCGTGGGGGAACTGGGGTCCGATGAATTGCAATCTCAGCTTGGCTTCCTTCCCAGCGGTTTTCAGAAATTCAGCGATTTCTGGCAGCATACACTTCTGCCAGACTATGGTATCGCCGGGTATGATCGATCATTCTGGCAGCAATCCCTTGGCTATCTTTTGTCGGCCTTTGTTGGGATTGTGGTTATTGGGCTGATCGCGGTAATTGTGCAGCGTCTTGTACATAAGCCTGAAAGCCAGAAAAATAGCAACATTTAAAAGAACATACAAAAGTGGATAGCTTGACCATGAAGGTCTGCAGCACAATGATGCTGTGGATTTTCATGGTCTTTTCATTCTATTTATGATTGAACCCAAGGACTCTCAAGGGTATTCGATTTATAAGCATCCTAAATTTTTATCTTGAGTCACGTGATTATATCATACCGGATAATGTTTTTTGCTAAAGCTAAGTGAGTTTTCGACACTATTCAATTACAAATCGTAAAGATTCCTATTTACATTGATAGGCAAATGCCGTAGACTATAAATCGTAATAATTACGAAATGGACCAGTCTGGAAGCTCATAGTTAGAGGGAGGCGTAACAATGTCTGCAAATCAAAAGATCCTAAAGCAGCTAAAAGAATCTGGGTATCGCTTTACAGGTAAACGCAAAGCGATCGTAGATCTTTTCGTTGAATATCAGGAAAGATACTTGACGGCCAAAGAAGTCTATGAACATATAAGAAAGTCCTATCCGTCGATCAGCTATGATACAATTTATCGCACGTTAGCGCTTCTGCGCCAAATGGAGGTCATTGAAGAAATGGAATACGGCGATGAAGCGATCCGCTATCGGCTTAGCTGTGGTCATGGACATCACCACCACTTAGTGTGTTTGGGGTGCGGCTCTATTAAAGTAGTTCATGATTGCCCCATGGAGCTCATTCATATTGATCAGGATGATTTCACTGTAGTGGATCATCGTTTTGAAATTTCCGGATATTGTTCAGACTGCCGACTTTCAGGTCGGCATTGTTAAGGGGGAAGAAATGGGAGCCGGTATTATTGTTGAAAGATTAAACGTTCAACTTGGAGGGATTTCGATCTTACGAGATCTTTCCTTTACCCTGAAGCCTGGAGAGTTTGTGGGGATTATTGGGCCGAACGGGGCAGGCAAAACAACGCTGCTGCAAGCTCTTTTGGGTATGGTGCCGATTAAAAGCGGCACAATTGTCTTGCAAGGAGATGAGCAAGTGTCAAATTCATCCATGCTGGGATATGCGCCACAATCGCGGCAGCTTGATGCAGACACACCTTTGCGGGCCTGGGATTTTGTAAGTTTTGGCTTACCCCATCGCTGGCGGCCCTGGTTAACTAAGCAAGATCGCGATACCATTCGAGAAGCTATGTATGTGACTGATTCGGAACGCTTGGCCAATAAAGCTGTTGGCAAGTTGTCGGGGGGAGAGCGGCAGCGCCTATTTATCGCTCAGGCTTTAGTCAGAAACCCACAAATTTTATTACTTGATGAGCCAACCTCCAATTTAGATCCCGGAGCCCAAGAAAATTTGGCCTCTGTCGTCCATAGCATCAATGAGCGGAAAGGAATAAGTGTCCTTTTTGTAAGTCACGATGTGAACCTGATTGCCAAATACGCTCACCGTATTCTGTACATAACAAAAGGGCAATATGCCATAGGTACCGTTAAACAAGTGCTGCAAGCGAACGTTTTAACTCGGTTGTATGGAGCTCCGGTTGAGGTGTTGCAAGTCGGTTCAAAGCTCATCGTGTCAACGTCTGCCGCCAAGGGCCTGGAGTCTTCAACCTGTCTTCACGGGGATAACAGCGGACAGGAGGTATTGGCAGATGCTTCACTATGACTTTATGCAGCACGCCTTTCTTGCCGGTACGCTGGTGGCCTTAATGTGCGGCTGTATCGGAGTTTTTGTGATTGCCCGCGGGTTGCCTTTTATTGCTCATACCTTTTCCCACATTGGATTTTCCGGCGCGGCCTTTGCCCTGTACCTCGGAGTCGACCCTCTCAATGGAATGTTGCTCTTTACCTGTGCTTCAGCGTTGGTGATTGGACGCTTGGGAATTAAAATGTTCCGCAAAGATGCCGTGATTAGTGTAATTCTAAGCATTTTTCTGGGTTTGGGATTATTGTTTTTAACTCTTTCCAGTAAGCAATCCAATGCTGTGTCCTCGTTATTATTCGGCACTGTTTTAGGGATAAGCCCTGAAGATGTTAAGAAACTGGCGATCTTATCAGTCTTTGTCTTATTCATGCTGGTTCTTGGGTACAAAATGCTAACCTTTGACTCCTTTGATCCAGTGGGGGCTCAGGCGGCAGGTTTACCGATCCGTTTTATTTCCATCGCTTTTTTATTGCTGCTCTCCGTTGCTACCGCCGAGGCCGTGCAGGTTATTGGAGCCTTATTGGTCTTCACGTTGATGACAACTCCGGCGGCAACTGCTCAGCGTCTTACCCACTCCATCTCGCGCATGATTTTGCTGTCGGCGCTGATTTCAGTGATTGGGGTTTGGATAGGGCTTGTTTTAGGATTTTATACGAATGCCCCGGTTAGCTTCTTTATATCGGCGGTGGAAGGGATATTTTATTTTGCTTCTTTAGGGTGGAGCATGTTTCGAGAGCGCAGCGTTACGGAAAAGCGCGCAGTTACACTCGATTCCGGAGTTTAAAACTGAGCAGGCATCACTTTTAGAATAGTTTATATTTATTTAGGAGGGAATAAACATGAAAACTGCGATTTCCAAATGGAAGCTGGGTCTTGCTTTGACGGCGATGGCCATAGGGGTGTTGACAGGTTGCGATACGGGAAAACCGACTGCGGCGACCGGCGCTGCTGCCACTCAGGCGAACAGTGCCGGGGCTTCCAGTGCCAAGATTAACGTGGTGGCCGCTGAAAACTTTTACGGTGAAGTCGCTCAAGCCGTCGGCGGTGATCGTGTCAATGTAACGTCGATACTTACAAATCCGGGACAAGACCCCCACGATTATGAGCCAACCGCAGAAACGTCGAAAGCGGTGGCAGGCGCTCAAGTTGTTGTTTATACGGGCATCGGCTACGATGACTGGATGGGGAGGCTGCTTAAAGCTGATTCCTCAGCCAAAACTAAAGATGTCGTTGCTGTGGGAAGCGATTTGCTGGGTAAGTCGGCCGGAGACAATCCTCACGTCTGGTATGATCTTTCCACGATGCCCAAATTGGCCAGTAAACTAGCCGATGATTTGGGGAGACTTGATCCGGCCAATTCAGAAGACTATCAAAAGCGGGCCAAAGACTATATTGCAACCATGGCACCATTGACGGACAAAGTGACAAAGATCAAACAGAGCGATCCTGTAAGCATAGATGTGTCGGAGCCGGTCTTTGATTATGTGGCGGAATCCCTTAACTTGAAGGTCAACAATCCTAAATTTGCCCTGGCCGTTGAAGAGGGAAATGACCCGACTGCTTCTGATTATGCCACTGTACAAGATGATATCAAGAATCATAAGATTAAATTATTTGTCTTTAACACTCAGACAGATAGTCCAACAGTGGAGAACATAGTTAAGTTGGCTCAAGGGAATGGCATTCCGATCGTCAAAGTCACGGAAACCGAACCGGCAGGCAAAAACTATATTCAATGGATGGCGGAACAACTTGATCAAGTTGGAAACGCTCTTGGCATTCAGTAAGTGACAATATTCCTGAATTCGTTGTAGCTGAGGTTTAAGATCTAACTTACAGACATTTTTTACAAGTGGAAGTGGGAGTTCCCAGAGGCAGGGACTTGACTTCCACTTGGATCTTTTAGAGAATTAACCTTAGAGAGAAATTTAAAAGCATAAATGAAAAATTTAATTAATGACTAAAGAGGGGAAAAGCAATCATGAAAGTCATAAAACAAAAAATAATTGGCCTGGCTGTCTTTTTAGCTTTGACAATTGTTTTTTTGCCAATTACAGCCCAGGCGGCAACAAGTACGGCAACAGATACCAGTGCCACTCGCATTTATGGTTATGACCGTTATGAAACGGCGGCTAAAATTGCCGAGGCGGGATGGGGAGGAACAGCTGATTGTGCAATACTGGCCCCTGGTACGGACTCAAACCTGGTGGATGCCTTGACAGCGGGCCCTCTTGCCGCTAAACTTAATGCTCCCATTTTACTCACTGAGGGAGGTTCTTTGAACCATTTTGCCCAGCAGGAGCTCACGAAGCTGGCTGTAAAAAAGGTTATCATTACTATAACCAATGGTTCTGGCGTAGATATTCAGAATTTAACCAAACAAGTAAAAACTATTCCTACAGTAACAGAGGTAGAAAGTCTTGGCGGTAGTGACACAGCGGAAACATCGACCAACATTGCTAAAGAGCTGGCCAAACAAGGTGCTAAAATCAGCAAGGCAATTATTGTTGGCGGCAGCGGTGTTGATGCTCTCTCAATTTCATCGATAGCGGGTGCTCAAAGCATTCCAATTCTTTACTCCGGTGTAGAGAGCTTGCCCAACTCCGTAAGCGACTACTTAAATAGTATTAAGGGCAATCTTAGCAAAACATATATCATTGGTGGAACTGCGGTAGTCAGTGACGCTGCGGCATCTCAACTGCCGGGTTCAGTAGAGCGTGTAGCCGGAATAGACCGCTATGAGACCAACATAGAGGTCCTAAAAGAATTCTCTAATGTTTTTAAATATAAAACGACCTACTTAGCCAATGGAGACACGCTGGTTGACGCTTTAGCTGTTTCACCCTTGGCCGCTCTAAGCGGATCTCCAATTTTATTAACATCCCAATCCTTACCCTCCGGAAGCGAGACTTATGCCCGAGCCAATTTATCGCCTCACATAGTTGCTTTAGGCGGTGAAGCAGTGGTATCTGCCAATGTTCTTTCCCAACTGTCTTCGGCCCAAGTCATTAGTCAGGATGGAATAGCGCAAGGGCCTGCGGATTCGAATTCTCCGGCTCTTATCGATTCAGTACTTAAGATAAGCGGAAATAATACAACGCTGAGCAATTCCCTAACCAATAATAGTCTTGATATTCTAGGCAACAATACTACGTTAAATAATGTAAAAGTAAACGGGACAATTTTCCTTGATCCGGGAGAGACAGGAGTTGCATGCTTGCAAAATGTTACCGCAGCCAATCTTGTGGTTCTTTCCGGAGGTTCCAATAGTATTGAACTGCAAAATGTGACGGCTAATACTTTGGTTATCGCCGGCGGCAGCAACGTCCAGATTAAATCGAGCGGGACAACAAACATAGCGCAGACGACATTGACTTCGTCGGCTAATATTGATAACTCCGGCGGCGGATCATTTGGCCAAATAACCATCACCAGTGCCTTAAAGTCGGACCCGGCTTCAGCAGTTCAATTGACAGGTACTTTTACACAACCTGTCTCCGTAAATGATATGGCAACACTTATTTCGGCTCCAGGCTCAAGTGTTCTTCTTGTCACAATAGCTGAAGATGATTTAAGTCAAACGGTTACGCTGCAAGGTGCGTTTGCCAATGTTCTGGTGAACAGGCCGTCAAATTTAATCCTTGGCAGTAATGCAAGTGTAGTATCTTTGGTTAACAATACGTCGGTAAGCCTGGCGGTTCAAACATCAGCCACTGACTCACAGGCTCTTATTACTGTAGGAGCCTTATCCACAGCGCCTGATTTAAAGAACAGCGATCAAGCGGATCAATCTGTCGGGTATTATGGGGAAGATTCCGGGACAAGCTCTAACCCGTATAAGAATGATTTCTATATAGGGCAATTAGGATATGGTCTTCACCAGCACTATAATGCAGGCGGTGATGATGCTAATGGGGCTTATTTTAATAAAACCGGGGCGACGGATGCCACGTGGGTTTATGGTTATTGGCTGATATCAGGGCTAAGTATGGCTCCTAAAGGAACATCGGCAGCGCAATGGGGACAACAACAGGCTCAAGCAGCCAGTAAAGCATTCCAGGACATGAGTACTTATTACGGCTCGAAAGTTAAGCTCGTCTTATTTGCCGATGTTGAAGCTACAGGTGGTGGCCTGGATTCTCAGGACTATGCCAACAACCAGGCAATTTATACGGCTTTTATTACTTGGCTTCAACAGAATAGCTCAGTCAAGCCCGGCACGTATTCGAGCCCGTACGAATGGAACAAACTAACCATGGGAGCCAATTTCGCCCCACTCACGGCGGGATATTACTGGGTAGCAGATTATCCGGGAGGAACACCGGACCAAAGCGTCCTTACTACTTCCAATCAGTATTGGGTTTACTTCCCTCAAACAAGTGAGCAGGCACAAATCTGGCAGTTTGAAGGAACGCCGGATTATGACCTGGCTAGAGTTCTACCCGGCTGATGACGGAATAAATCACACTAATGCGGAGATTCTAGGAGGGAAAATTACTATGAAGCCTGCTAAGTCGATTGTAGTTGTTGCTTGCGTGGCGGTTCTGGGAATGTGTCTGGCTGTATACCATTATTCCAGCAAACAGACCCAGCAACAACAAGAACCATCACAACAACCGGCGTCAACTCAAAGTCAAACGGAACCCCAAGGAACTGCTCCTGCAACAGAGCCGCAAACTCCGCCGGTGAGTGATCCGCTTTGGCTTCCCAATCATCGTTTACAAACAATTCTTAAGGATAAAGTGGATGTTGTCTTCATTGATTCCCAGCATGGCTGGAAGATGGTTCCCGGGCAAGGCGCTATGACAAATGAGCCTGCCGATATCTACCAGACGGCGGATGGCGGGAAGAGCTGGACAAACGTTGCGACAGCGGATCAGAATAATGTCTCAGCGGCGGAATCCACTAATTTGCCCGCCGGTACGCTGCCCTACGGAGGCGTTAAAAACGGGCTTAGTTTTGTCAATGATTCAACCGGTTGGATTACCGGCTACGTGCCAAGAGTTGGCTACCAGTGGATTTTTGTCACAAATGACGGCGGCCATTCCTGGGTGCATCAAGAATTGCCGGTGCCCAAGGATGTGCCGGGGTATACAAGTATGACGTTTGATGTAACACCGCCGACATTTTTCACTTCCAAAGATGGGGTTTTGATCGAGGAGATCGCCGAGGCGCCGCAGGGAAAAGCTCATCCAACGTACGTTTTTTTCTATACGAGTGACGGAGGGCAGCATTGGGAAGAAAAGCCGGCGGCGAATCTAAGCTTGAACCTTGCAAACTCTAATTCCCAGCAGTCAAGCCCAAGTATTTCAGTGACTGTAAACGGGACGACATGGCAGACAACAGACAGCGGTTATAGTTGGACAAAATAATTCGCTTACTGCGGTGGACTCAAATAAGGGTCTTTAGGCGTGGGTATCTTTTTTAACTTCGTTACCATGAAATAAGGGGCAGTATTTTCCGCAGTCTGAAAATTGGAAACCGGGTTTATTTGGTCGGAATCTTTAATAGCGCGCTTTTTCAAGACTCCTTCCGCCTCCAGCCAGGTATTGGCTTCCAGGCTGGAGGCGTTAGGCAATTCGGCGATGATTCCTATGGGCTGAGCATCTACAACGCAGCAGGTGATAACAAAGCGAGTGATGACGAATTGGTCTTTGGCTAAGCGGGATCTTTGTACACGAACCCCGTTAAACGATAAGAGTGATTGTATATTTGATCGGGGTTATCGCTTAAAGCTAATTGGATAAGATCCGTTTGAGTTATTTTAGAATCTATAAGCGCAGGCTGCTCATTTGTCGGGATGATTGGGGCGGCGGGTGCTGCAGGGGTGTTTACAGGCTGAACCGGGTTAGTTACCGGAGCGTTAAATTGGCCGGCCAGAGAGGGCCGCGCCACAAAAAAGGGAAGTGCCCCGGCGGTATTGATGCTGTTGAGTAACGTCGTTGAATCGAGAACCTGAGGTTTGGCAGTGAAACCGAGCAAGAGAGGAACACAAAAAATTAGAATTTTACTCAACCCGAGAGCAGCGTGAGCGTGGTTATGCCCGGAAGTATGGGAATGGGTGTGCCCGCAGCAGCAATGCGCTGAGGTGTGCTTTGCCGGCAGTAATATTGCTGCGGTCAGGAGGATTAAAAATATGGCCGATACCTTGGAGAGCCAGGTTAAATTTGGGCTCAAGTATAGATTGATGTTGCCGGAATGTAAAAGGTATATTATCCAGATGACGAAGCCTATTAAGATTACGGCTTTTACAGACTCGTCTTTCTTGAAAGGTATCATTTATAATCCTCCCTGTGAAATGCTAAATAGGTTTTTAGCGTCCTGATTCATAGAATCCGCTGACCCAGTATAAAGTTAAGTCCCAGCCCCCAAAGGAAGGTTAAAATAATCGACGCAGCGGCAATAAAAACGAATAGGGAAAAACGAAAGTTTCTGCTAAAGAGAACGATATTTCTCAAGTCCAGGATTTGTCCAATAAGGAGAAAAGCAAATACCGATCCCAGAGGAAACTGATTTGCCAATACCCTAGCTACAAAGGCATCAGCTTCCGAACACAAAGACATTGAAATTGCCAAAATCATCATCGAACCTATGGCCAGATAAGGATTATCGACAAATTGAAAAAGAATTTCTTTAGGAAGCCAGACTTGAATTGCTGCTGCCAAAAAGGCACTGATGATAAGATATCCGCCAATGTCGAAAAATTCGTCTACGGCATGGAGAAATAATTCATGGATAGTTTGTGTTTGGGAGTGATGCTCTTCTTGATGGTTTTTACCTGCAGCTACTCCGAAATCCCGGGGACTAAACAAATTACCTATAAGGAAAGCTATAACCGCTCCAACGACAAAGGTTCCCAAAATGCGTAGCGCGACGAAATGCCAATTCCATTGAAAGGCTAAGGCTGTCGCCAGGATAACTAAGGGATTGATGACCGGAGCAGTCAGCAAATAGGCAAAGGTGGTCTGCATCGACACCCCTTTGCGCAGCAAGCTGCGGGCAACAGGCATGACTCCGCAGTCGCAGACCGGAAAAAACAAACCCAGTAATCCCCCAACGACTACTCCGGCGAGGCTATTACTGGGGGCGAATTTGGCGATCCATTCTTCGCGGACGAGAAGTCTGATCAAGGAAGAGGCTAATACACCGATTAGGATAAAAGGCAATGCTTGTAGAATAATACTTAAGGCCAAGGTGATAAGGCTGCTCGCCTGTTCCAGAGTGATTTTGTTCTGCAGTGCTTTAAAGCACAGCGTAATGAATAACGTACTGCCGATGGTTCTTGCGTAAAATTTGGCAGAGGAGATTGGTTTCGCATATTCCATAAATCATTTACTCCTTAATACTCGATATCCTAATAGATATTAGTATTAATAAGATAGACATCATATTCCATAAATTGGTTTCAAGCATAGAAATCATTATGGCCAAATTATGTAGTTCAGAGTTGTTTAATAACGACAGTGTCGCTCATCGACGACAGTACTATAAAATACTTTCACTAAAGGGAAGGAGTCTGAGATAGACGCGGATTAAGGGCATTTCGCCACAAGCCATGGAGGTTCTGAAATCTTACCATTGGCCGGGAAATGTAAGGGAGTTAGGGAACATCCTGGAGCGAATTATTAACTTTTGCACAGATGACTATATTGATTTGGAGCATCTTCCGGCTCAATTAATCAGGGAGACAGGGCTTCAGAACTATGGAGACGGACCTCATACACTGCGGCAAGGTTTATATAGAAGCGGAAAAGGAGATCATCTTCAATGCTCTGGAGGCCGCTAAAGGCAACAAGATGCAAGCTGCTCGGGTGTTGGGTGTTCATCGTTCTGTTCTGTATCGGAAGTTGGCTCAATATAACCACCCCGAATATGAATAAATTGCCGTTATAAAGTCGATAAAGACTGAGTTCTATTGGTTGAGGTTTGCTGAAGGCTTGCATTTTCTATTGATTGGGAATCTCAATTCGTTTAGTCTGATCTTTCGTGAAATTAAGGCAATACATTAATGATGCAGCCAATAAGGCAACAGCAAACCAAACCAACCAAATAGACCTAAGGGTAACAATGTTCAGCATTAATCCGGCAATCCAGGGTCCGGTATTGGAACCGAGACCAGAGATGCTTTGAATTATGCCATTAAGCCTTCCTCGATGGGAGATTGGAGTGTTGTCAGCCACAAAGACATTCATATTAACGACAGAAAGTATTTCTCCCACAGTCCAAATAAATGTCGATAAAATAAATAAGGGCAGGTTATTGCCAACGAAAAACAACATGCCAAATCCTACTGAATACAACAGGCCTACGGCACTCATGTTGTTTATAGTCGTAAATTTACCGGTTAATTTAGTGACAATCGTTGTAAACGCTATAACCGTAATTCCGTTTACGCTGGCCAAGATACCATAAATTGTTGCTCCGTTTTCGTGAAACGACTGGTTCAGCAGAAGAGGTAAGGAAAATGTAAATTGAGAATAAACTAAGCCGAGGAGCATCTGAATGATGGCGAAAGACAGCAAAATTGGCCTTAACTGCAATACTTTAAAGGCGCTGCCCTCTACGGGTCGTTCATTCTTGGCAACCTTTTCAGTTTTTAATGTCTGAGTATCAGTAGTAAGTGCAAAGCAGATAAGAAAGATGAAAATGATGGTTGTTAGTCCGTCTGCAGAAAATAAAATCTTAAGATGATTTTTATATAGAAGGCCTGCAATGATAGGGCCTAGTGAAAAACCAATATTTATTCCTAAATAAGATAGGGAAAAGACAGCTCTTCTGTTAGTCCTACTTGTAACATCAGCCATCATGGCACTTAATGCTGGACGTGCCATAGACTGCCAAAATGTAATCGATATGATTAAAAAAAGAAAAATAGGTGAATTGAAAAGTCCAATACATAAGAATACAGAAAATGCGCTTAGGGCATTACAAACCGCTAAAATTTTCTTTCGGCCTAAGCTATCCACTAGTTTCCCCCTATTAGAGAACCGGGGATGGATAAGAGGGAAGATATCATAATAATAAAACCGGCATAATCCTTGGCATAATGCAATTTATCTGTTAGAAGCAAGGCCATCAGTGGCCTTACAAATGTGCCTAGTGCGTTGATAAGATTACCAAATATGATAATATAAACATTTTTAGGAAGTCCCCTATATTCGCTAAGCATATGTATCACTCACCCTCATCTGGCTACATCGTTAATGAATTAATTATAGTGGTTGTTTATTGGAGAATATGTCGTTTTTAGGTAGGTTGATTAATTTTCTTTAACTCTGCCGCAATAGGTCATAATCTGCTTATTTCGGCGCAGAATTCCTTCTTGATAGTTTGATAAAACATGGCTTTTGTCTTATACAAAATAGGACGTTCGTACATTACGAAAAGGGGAGATATCATATATTCTTCGCAAGAGAACAAAATAGAGAAAGAAAAAAGGAGAATCATGATGGAATCCTTAACAATTGAGTATTTAAGTAACACCTTTGAACGCGCTAAAGAACTTGATTACCGATTCGTGGGAGTCCTGGTTGAAAAGGAAGGGTTTGACAAGCCGGAAATAATCATAAACCAAGTTGAGAATTTTGATAGGATGCTTGCTTGTTACGAAAAGACCTACAACGAAAACCTGTTTGCTGAAGGAGAAAGAATCTCGGCAGTTACTTTTGGAAATTCCTTTAGTGACATAGAAAGATATTTACTGGGATAACGTCTCAATAGTCCTACATCAAACGTCTTGAAATAAGAGGCGTTATTTTTATGCAGAGGAATAGGGCAAGCTGAAGTTACATAATAGTAGGTAAGAACTCCGCCAGGGGGGCATGTTATGAAGAAAAGGGGATTATGGTTTATCATCGGAATAAGCATCGTGTTGTTGGGGGGGATCGTTGGATGGCTTTTCAGGCCGCCAGACCCCACTAAGCTCGTGACAAACGGCTTAGAACGATTGAATGCGGCGACCTCTTTTCGCTACAGTTTGACTCAGTATCAATGGGTTGAAGGGAAGAATCGGGTACTTGCTCAGGTACAGGGAGAAAAAGATGGAGGAAACACCCGGATTGTGGGAGAGCTGACCGGAAGCGAAGTCGAGTTGGTCAAAATCGGCGATTCTACCTTCAGCAAAGATCCATTTAACAAAAAGTGGATTAAGTTTGCCAATGGTCAAGCAGCACAAGAGGTCTTTCTGGCGGAGCTTAGCCCCTTATCTTCACTGCAAATGAAAGAGCTTGGAGAGGTGGTGCTTAGCGGGCAGGGCAAGGTAAATGGAGAAAGAGTTTGGATATGTCAGTTGAAACCTAGTGTACAAAATCAGATGATGGAGGCATTTTGGACCGATTTCCAGTATACGCTTTATATTCGAAAGTCGGATAAAACGTTGGTGAAAGCGACGATCGAAGCCAAAAATAAAGCTAGATCCGACCCTATGACGATGACACTTGAGTTTCGGGATATTGGAAAGAAGATAACGATACAAACGCCCACTATATAGGAAAGAAACGTCATAAGTTAACAATCAAAGACTAAAGTCAGGAATACCTTGATGGCATTCCTGGCTTATTATTTTATATTTGCACAATGGACAAGGCTCTGGTATAGTTTCTGGTATAGTTTTGGATAGGGTTTTTGAATAAATATATGGAGGGGTCCATAATGGAAGAATATATTGGAAAGGTATTAATTTCCAAGGAGAAATTGGCAAAACGTGTCGCCGAGTTGGGGGCTGAGATTACTCGGGATTATGAAGGCAAGAAACTTTTAGTCTTAGGGATACTGAAGGGAGCCGTTCCATTTATGGCGGATCTTATTCGGGAGATTAAATTACCATTGGCATATGATTTCATGGCTTTGTCCAGTTATGGCATGTCCACAAAATCTTCGGGTGTTGTGAGGATCCTTAAGGATTTGGAACGCAGTGTGGATGATGTTCATATTCTAGTGGCCGAGGACATCGTTGATACAGGGTTGACCTTAAAGTACTTAAAAGAAAATTTAAAGGCTCGGAATCCTCTGAGTGTTAAAGTGGTTACACTGCTCGATAAAGAAGCACGTCGTCAAACGGATGTTTCCCCAGATTACAATGGTTTTTCGATTCCGGACGAATTTGTGGTTGGTTATGGCTTAGACTTTAACGAGGAATACCGCAATTTACCCTATGTTGGAGTTCTGAAACAAGAAGCATATGAAGTTAATTAATAAAGAAATGGTGATGAAATAAGTGACAAAGGAAGTCGTTTTAGTTTTAGATTTTGGCGGACAATATAATCAACTGATTGCCCGCCGCGTACGTGAAGCTCATGTGTATTCTGAAATGGTTTCCTATAAAACTTCAGTGGAGGAAATCAAAGCTCGGCGGCCTAAGGGTATTATCTTCTCGGGAGGACCTGCGAGTGTTAATCAGCCTGATGCTCCTAAAGTTGACCCTGAGATTTATCATTTGGGAATTCCGATACTTGGAATTTGCTATGGGATGCAACTCATGGCCCAACAACTTGGGGGTATCGTGGAACGTCCCGAAGCCAGTGAGTATGGCAAGGCTTTGCTTACGGTAAATACTGCAACAGATTTATGGGAAGATCTGGGGGAGAACGTCCTTGCTGGATGAGCCATGGCGATTCCATTAAGACGCTGCCGGAGGGGTTTGTAGTTGCCGCTCATACTGGATATACTCCGGTTGCTGCCATGATGGATCGTGAGCGCCATTTTTATGGAGTCCAATTTCATCCTGAAGTTAAACACACTCCTGACGGACAAAAGATGCTGGAGAGGTTTTTATTTGATATCTGTCACTGCGTGGGAGACTGGACGATGGAGTCCTTCATTGAATCGCAGGTGGCCGAAATCCGCGCTAAGGTAGGAAATGGACGAGTTCTTTGTGCCCTAAGTGGTGGGGTAGATTCGTCAGTGGCCGCGGCTTTAGTTCACAAGGCCGTGGGAGATCAATTGACATGTGTCTTTGTCGATCATGGGTTTATGCGAAAAAACGAGGCAGAACAGGTTCGAAAAGTATTCACTGAGCAGTTTCAGTTAAATTTAGTCTTTGTCGATGCCCGCGAGCGATTTATGCAAAAGCTTGAAGGGGTATCTGAACCCGAGATCAAACGAAAAGCCATCGGCAATGAGTTTATTCGAGTTTTTGAAACAGAGGCTGCTAAACTTGGTCAAGTCGACTATCTGGTGCAGGGAACCCTCTACCCAGATATCGTTGAGAGTGGTACGGAAACGGCGGAAACGATTAAGAGTCATCATAACGTCGGGGGCTTGCCGGAGGACATGCAATTTGAGCTGGTTGAACCACTGCGGATGCTTTTTAAAGACGAAGTACGTGAGCTAGGGGCAGAACTAGGAATGAGTGAAGAAATTGTCTGGCGCCAACCGTTCCCTGGTCCTGGTCTGGCGATTCGTATTCTCGGTGAAGTGACCCGCGAGAAACTGGACATTCTTCGAGAAGCGGACGCTATCATTATTGAGGAAATTCGACGATCCGGACTGTATCGAGAGTTGTGGCAAAGCTTCGCTGTTCTTCCGTCCATCAAAAGCGTCGGTGTGATGGGGGATGGCCGAACCTATGAGTATCCCATTATCCTCAGAGCGGTCACCAGTGAAGATGCCATGACGGCAGATTGGGCCAGACTCCCTTACGACCTTCTTCATAACATCTCCTCAAGGGTTGTGAATGAGGTTCGAGGAGTCAACCGAGTTGTTTATGATATTACCTCGAAACCGCCTGGGACGATTGAGTGGGAATAGGTTCGAGTTGTGTGATATAGGGCTTTTAGGAGATCCAAAATATTGACTGTGCAAGAGTGGTGGTTTAGATTTCGCGTTATTTTTAGCGACCTCTGAGCCACCGTTTTTGATGCTCAATTTGCATAAATATCAAAAGGAATGCCATGGATTCTCGAATTTCAATGTTCTGTTGTTTAATGGAGTGACCTGAGTAAATCTTGCCAGTTTTAACATTGATCTCTTTGACAAATAACTATAATATAATATTTGACGGCAGATACCCAAGTGTCATACATATCGGACATATATCAATGATGGAGTTTTATAGGTGAGTTTTTGTCCATAATTCGTTTAGTACAGTCCTGGAAAAAGCAAACTAGGATAATAAGTTCATTATGTTCTAAGGCGATATAATCCCATGATGGAATATTTAATGAAAACTAAAGGTGTAAATATAAACGGACGAGGTTTTTATGGAAATAAAAGTAGTAGATTTTAGTTCGTGGAATGAAGTAAATAGCTGTCTGGGGCAAACATTACAAGAAAAAAATGTCATTAGTTTTGATCAGATAAATGCGCTGAATGGTCTTAGCGCAAGGAAAAGCTTTTTTAAACAGCTAAATGATTTGACTTGTTACGTCGGTCTCAAAGATGATCATTACCATGTCAAAATTTTATTAATCAATGATTTGCTTTTGCTCAACAAGAATAGCAAATTAGATCACAAGATAGAGAGCTGGAAATCAGGAAAACTAATTCATACTCCTTACGATTTGTTATGTCTTATCGGCTTTGAAGCTTTAGAAAGAATCCAAAGTAGAATTGAAGCCTTAGAGTCGTCTATAGATACACTGGAAGAAGAGATTTTAGAAAAGCCGGATAAGTCTCAACAGGTGAGAATCATTAAGCTCCATAGAAAAGCTATTAAATTTAAGAAGCAGATCAATGAACATTTGTCTGTATTCATTCGCACGAAGCGAGATACTCCATTATGGAACGACCTCATAATGAGTGTTCAGTGCGAGATGGATAACGCAAGGCAACTCGTTGAGCTAATGGAAAACCTTAGAGAAGCATATCAGGCATCTGTAGACAATAAGTCAAATGACATCATGAAATTTCTTACCATCTTAGCGACAGTATTATTGCCGATTAATATATTGACAAGCTTTTTTGGGATGAACTTTGATGAGATGCCATTAATTCATACTCATTATGGGATGTATGTCTTTTACATTTTAATAATTACCTTAGTATCTATAACGGTTATTGTTTTTAGGCGAAAAAAATGGTTTTAAACAAAAATAAGCAAAAGAGCATCCTGAGGGTGCTTTTTTGCTTTGTAAGTAATGTTTTGTGGATCTATTTAATAATCCCTGAAAATATTGTAAGGAAATTCCGACTCATCATGTCCCCCTTGTACTCGGTAAGAACCACAAGTGTGACATTCCCAACCGTCGCCATCGTAAGTAAAATTTGTTGACTTCTTACACCTCCTGCAATAAGCAGCAACTGTACGAGCCATTGTAAAACCTCCTTCATACAAATCTTTCATGTTACTCTAACCAGATAATCCAATATTAAACATACTAAAAAACCAAACAGATTACTTCATGAAGATTTAAAAGCACGTAATACTGTTAATTGAGTAGAATTTATTCAGCCCACAATCTTAACAAAATCTTAAGGCCCTAATCACATTCTTACTAAATTTTAGGTGTATCCTGATCATGGATTTACAGGGACATAACTCAGATCATGAACTAATTATCAACAAAACTAGTTAGAGAACAGGAGGCTTTATACAAAATGAAAAAGTTACTAATTAAAAAGACTCTGAGAAAACCATCGTTATTGCTTGGGTCATTGCTTCTAATAGCGGTGATAGGAGTTAGTGGCTGTAGTTCGAGTAATGCCAATTCCGCGCAATCAACAGATCAATCTCAAACAAATCAATCTAAAACAACTCAAGGACAGTCCGGACAGGGTCAGAGGACGCGCAATCCGGCTCAACAGGCGGCGATGGAGATTCGGCGTTTACAAAGTGATCAACAGAATGCCTTGACCAGTGAGCAAAAAGATAAACTCAAACCCATTTTGCAAGATTTGATCAATACGACGAGTCCGAGCCAAGATTTTTTGCAGCAGAAAGCAGATGCGATTAAGGCTGTTTTTACTGATCAACAAAAAAGTTTTTTAGCTACCCCTCCCCAGAGACCTGCTAAAGGGAATAATCAGAATTCAAACAACCAAAGCAATCAGAATAACCAGAACCAAAACAGCCAAAATAACTCGAATGGGAACAATAAACAAGGCGGAGCCAATGGTCAGACCAGAGGAACCTTCAACCCGCAAGATATCTATAAACAGATTTTAGATTCCTTAAATTAATCGCAGTCCACAAAAACACGAGCCTTCTTATGCATTTCACTAGATGATAGAGGGCTCTTGTCGTTTGATTTTAGGGTAGCTGCTCTAATGAATTGTATATGAGTTTTGATAAGAACCCCCAAGACTAAGGGTATAAAAACTTTGATCTTGGGAGTTTTTTTAATGCCTTTTTAAATAAAAATGTCGCATCAATAATTTAAATTCATATAAGAAGGGAAACCCAAGAGGAGAAAA
The DNA here is from genome assembly GCF_045689965.1 of Desulfosporosinus paludis. Lineage (NCBI taxonomy): Bacteria > Bacillati > Bacillota > Clostridia > Eubacteriales > Desulfitobacteriaceae > Desulfosporosinus > Desulfosporosinus paludis. The sequence goes on along the minus strand of NZ_CP144211.1, from coordinate 1,911,496 downwards.
ATGTGGAGGTTAGAAATTATGAAAGACAGTGCCGACTCGGAGTTGACCCTCAACTTCCATATTCGACAAAAATTTGCCTATTTATGGATAATTTATTCTTGTCATTTCAGCAAAAAAGCAATAAAATTCTTATCAAGAAGACTTTCCGGGAGGAATCCAAGTGGAAAAGAAGCTTTTGAAAAGAATTGAGGTTCTTCGTAAAAAACTCAACAAATTTGGTCTAACTCACGACTTAATTGATCATGAAGTTGTCGAGATTAGTCAACAATTAGATAGTTTGTTGAACCAATACCAGAGAATTACTTCTAGAGAACAGCTTAGCTTCTGGTAGAATAACACTATAATTGCCAAACGATAGGAGCTGTCCATAGGATGGCTCTTATATTCATCATAACCCTAATCATTGCATCATTTCTTGAACGACGAGATGAATAAACGGGAGCTAATCATAAGGCTATACTTAATGATTTGAAGAATTGCTTTAGTGCGTTTCTCTGAAGGAGGGATTATAATAGAGATACAGTGCAGGAGGGTATTATGAACTATATTGTCTTTGATTTAGAATTTAACATGTTTTTCAAATTCAAAGAAGGAGATCTAGCTAATCCAGGTTTAAAAAATGAGATAATTCAGATCGGTGCTGTCAAATTGAATAAACAATTGGAGAGGATCGGTGAGTTTAACTTATTAATTAAACCTGTTGTTTATAAGAGGTTAAACCCTTATGTTAAGAAGAAAACGAACATAAATACCAGCAGGGTTGTTCCAAGAAGGTCTTTCATGGAAGCCATGGAAAGTTTTAAGGCTTGGATCGGCAATGAAGCGGTTCTCTGTTCTTGGGGGCAAGATGATATTTTAGGTTTGAGAGAAAATTGTTCATTTTTCGGTTTTAATGCCTTGATTTTCGATAAGTTTATTAACATTCAAAAGATTTATATGAAGCATGAGGGCTTAACAAAGCAACCTAGTTTAGAAAGTGCAGTGGATGGCTTAGAAATTGAAAAAAGTTTACCGTTTCACGATGCTTTTAGTGATGCTGCTTACACGGCGGACATATTTAAAAAAGTTTATGATTTCTCAGAAGATGCCATTATTAATTGGGGAAAGGTTCAAAAGGAAAACGAACTAAGAGTCGAGAAGTTAAAACATCTATTGGATAAAGCAGAGATTCATTGTCCCGAATGTGACAGCCTTGTGAAGAAAAGTGGGGAGTTCTCTAAATCAAAAAAATACTTTGCGTTCGGTTTTTGTAGGCAATGCAATCTGCCAATACGACATATCGCTAGAATTGTCAACAAAAGCGGAGAGTTTGAAATCGTTTGCAGCAATGTCGTTTATAAAAAAGACGAAGGTGTTTAAGTATAATCCTAAAAAGGTTGTGATGAACTATTTATAGTTTATTACAACCTTTTTGTACTAATTTAGAAAGTAATTTTGTTGTATTCTTTCTGAAGTAAAAGTGCAACTAAGGCAGCCGCCTTCGTGAAGGTTTACAAGTGCGAAGACAGTGCCGGATTTTATTGGGCCTTTGATGACGTGTCATAAAACTTTTGGAGACGGAGAAGATAGAGCCAAATCGTTAATTTTTCTCCATCAATAAGAGAGTGAGAAGCAGTTCCAAAGGTTAATAGTTCTAACGGACCGAACGTTCCAGATAAAATATATATTATTGTTCGAATTTCTATTGACCTTCCTAGCGCCTTCTTGTAGAATGAACATATCAAATTCATAAGAGTTCATATAATCGCGGAGATATGGTCTGCAAGTTTCTACCAGGCTGCCGTAAATGGCCTGACTATGAGCGAAAGTGTACCTAGGGCAATTAAACTTGTCCGAGTGGTACAGGTCTGATTGAAAAATCAGATTACACCGAAGGGATAAAAGCCCAGGCGGGTAGGTTTCACTCTTTTTTTAAGGGAGAAATTTACCTTTCTGGGCTTTTTTGATTCTGTCGGAAGTTCGGAAGTAAGGAGAGTTAGAGATGAATCAGGTAGGGGTTATCATGGGAAGCGATTCGGATTACAAAGTGATGGAGGATGCCCTCAAGATCCTTCAGCAATTTGAACTGGATTTTGAAGTTAAAATTTCTTCAGCTCATAGAACCTTGGAAAGGACTCTGGATTGGGTTAAATCTTTTGAGAACCAGGGTGGGAAGCTAATTATTGCGGGCGCTGGTTTGGCAGCCCATTTGCCTGGAGTTATTGCAGGCGCTACCACGTTGCCTGTCATTGGTGTCCCGTTGAGCAGTGGCCCTTTGAATGGAATCGACGCTTTGTACGCCATTGTTCAAATGCCCCCTGGAATTCCAGTAGCGACCGTAGGAATTGGCTCTGCACGCAATGCCGCTTTATTAGCTGTTCAAATTTTAGCACTTCAGGATCATGAATTAAGGATTAAGGTTAAAGATTACCGAGCTCAAATGGCCAGAGATATCGCCGCCAAGGATGAGGCTCTGCAAAAGAAACTTGGTGAATGATGAGCATTGGACATCTTAATACTATAGATGAAAGTGCAGCCTGAAATTCATCTTGAATCTTCTGGAAAGAAGAAATCTCTGAGTGACTAAGGATGAATTTTGAAGATGATTAATTGGGTTGAAAGGAGAATTCACGTTGATTGACCGCTACACACTTCCTGAAATGGGGAGGATCTGGACAGACGAACATCGTCTTTCCTTATGGTTAAAGATTGAAATTGCTGCCTGCGAGGGATGGGCGAAACTTGGTAAGATACCGCATGAAGCCGTTGAGGTTATACGAGAAAGGGCATCCTTTACCTGGGAACGGGTACAAGCTCTTGAAGAAGTGACTCAGCATGACGTCTTAGCCTTCTTAACCAATGTTGCCGAAAATGTGGGAGATGAGGCGAAGTATATTCATCTAGGTCTCACATCATCAGATGTGCTTGATACGGCTTTGTCCCTGCAAATGGTGGAAGCAACAGATCTTTTGTCGGCAAAGATGGAAACCTTGGAAGAGGTTCTCCGCCGCAGGGCGATAGAACAGAGAGACACTCTGATGATGGGAAGAACTCATGGTATTCACGCTGAACCTATTACGTTAGGATTGAAGTTTGCTTTATGGTACGACGAAATCAGACGTCAAAAGAGACGGCTGACTTTGGCTAAAGAGGAAATACGGGTGGGAAAAATTTCAGGTGCGGTTGGGACATTTGCCAATGTAGATCCCCAGGTGGAAGCCCACGTCTGCCAAGTCTTAAACTTGAAACCTGCTCTGATCTCAACACAGATTCTTCAGCGTGACCGTCACGCTTACTATATGACAACTTTAGCAGGGATTGCCAGTTCCCTCGATAAAATGGCCACAGAGATTCGCAACTTACAGAGAACCGATGTGCATGAAGTAGAAGAAGCCTTTGGCAAGGGTCAAAAAGGTTCCTCAGCTATGCCGCATAAGAAAAATCCGATCACGCCTGAGCGAATTTGCGGCATGGCCAGGGTTGTGCGTGCCAATGCTCAAGTTGCTTTAGAAAATGTGGCCTTGTGGCATGAACGGGATATCTCCCATTCTTCGGCTGAACGCATGATTTTGCCTGACAGTACCCTCGCCTTAGATTACATGCTTCATAAAATGGTGCAGTTGATCGATCGGCTGCAGGTTTTCCCCGAGCAAATGAAAGTAAATATCGACAAAGGATTTGGATTAATTTTTTCACAACGCGTCATGTTGGCTTTAGTGGAGAAGGGGGTTAGCCGAGAAAATGCCTATGCTTTAGTTCAACGCAATGCCCTGGAGGCCTGGAATACTAAAGAACAATTTCAAAGTCTGGTCAGCAGAGATTCAAGTATCAGAGAATATTTAAATGAGGAAGAAATTAGGAATTTGTTTGACTATGCCTACCATACTAAACATGTCGGGGATATTTTCGAGCGCTTAGGTCTGGTTTAGGGATCGAAAATTAATTTTACGCTCATTATTGCTTCGAGACGCCTATCCTGATGACGATAATCGACATGGGGAATGGGTAAGAAACAGACGAATTACGAAAGGGGTAAAAATGATGGAGAAGTTAGCACTGAGATATGAGGGAAAGGCCAAAAGAGTCTATGATACGGATGAAAAGGATTATTTTTGGGTGGCCTACAAAGACGATGCCACAGCTTTTAACGGAGAGAAAAAAGGACAGATCGTGGATAAGGGAGAGGTTAATAATCAGTTGTCAGCGCTTTTCTTTGCCGAACTTGAAAAATCGGGTGTCCCGACTCACTTCGTTCGCTTGCTGAGCCAAAGGGATATGCTGGTACGTCGTTTAGACATGGTTCCTCTAGAGGTGGTTGTTCGCAACATCGTGGCAGGGAGCTTATCCAAGCGCCTTGGCGTGGAAGAGGGATTTGTTCTCTCTCAACCCGTCGTTGAATTGTATTATAAAGATGATGCCTTGGGAGATCCGATGGTCAATGAATCCCATGTTGCTGCTATGGGTTGGGCGAAGCCTGAAGTCGCCATGGAAATACAAGCCCTAGGTCTAAAAGTCAATGAACTGTTGCGCAATATCCTCGTTAAGGCCGGAATCGATCTGATTGACTTTAAATTAGAATTTGGAATATTGGATGGCAAGGTTTATCTTGGGGACGAAATATCGCCGGATACATGCCGATATTGGGATATAGAAACTCGGGAAAAGCTCGATAAGGATCGCTTCCGCCGGGATCTCGGGCAAGTGGAAGAAGCCTATCAGGAAGTCTTTCGAAGAGTTAAAGAAGTTCTTGCACCTATTTGATGCGTGTTTTATTGAAGGTGTAAGCCTAAGGCCATTTGAGTACTTAAACCTAAGGAAAAGTATTTCCGTTAGTTGAGGGGGAAGGCGAAAACCCGTTCGAGTCCTTGCAGGACGTAAGACGTAATTCTGGCTTTTCGCCTTGCCTCAATGAAAGAAAAAGGGGGGACAACATTGTTCGATATTAGCCTAGATAAGCCAAATGAAGAATGTGGAGTCTTTGGAATATATGCTCCCAATCAAGAGGTGGCTCGTTTAACCTATTATGGGCTCTATGCGCTGCAGCACCGTGGGCAGGAAAGCGCCGGCATCGCTGTTTCCAACGGACGTACTATTGAGCTACATAAAGGCATGGGTCTTGTCTCTGAGGTGTTTTCTGACCAAATTGTGAAGAGTTTACACGGGAAAATGGCGATTGGACATGTACGTTACTCAACGACGGGTTCAAGCTTATTGGCAAATGCCCAACCTTTGGTTGTCCATTATCAGAAGGGGATGATGGCCTTAGCTCACAACGGCAATCTCACCAATGCGACAGAATTGCGGGAAGAATTAGGTAAGAACGGTGCTGTATTTCAGACAACGACGGACAGCGAAGTGATTATTAACCTCATTACCCGTTATCGCCGAGATTCTTTAGAGGATGCGCTTGTCAAAACTATGATGGATTTGCGCGGAGCCTATGCTGTTGTCATCCTAGCAGAAGATAAACTTTTTGGCATAAGAGACCCTCATGGAGTTAGGCCTCTTTGTATAGGGAAAAAAGGTGATAGGTATTGCCTCGCTTCGGAAAGTTGTGCACTTGATACTATCGGTGCTGAATTTATTCGAGATTTAGAACCGGGGGAAATCGTCATCATTGACGAAGAGGGATTGAGCTCACGTCCGGGGTTGTCAAAAAACAAAAGCGCTTCTTGTGCTTTTGAATATATCTATTTTGCCCGTCCGGACAGTACCATGGATCGATTAAATGTTTCGGAAAGTCGCTGGAAAATGGGCATTGAATTAGCCCGTGAATGTCCCATTGAGGCCGATCTTGTGATTGCAGTCCCGGATTCGGGAACCGCTTCGGCTTTGGGATATGCTACAACTTTAGGCTTGCCCTTTGGGGAAGGTCTGATCAAGAATCGTTATGTCGGGAGAACGTTTATTCAACCGACTCAGGAAATGAGAGAAGTGGGCGTTCGTTTGAAGCTCAATGCCAATACGAGCGTTCTTAAAGATAAACGCATAGTAATGATCGATGATTCCATTGTCCGAGGGACCACAAGCTCTAAATTAGTTGAAATGGTCAGAAAAGCGGGGGCTAAAGAGGTCCATTTCTTAATCAGTTCGCCCCCTGTGGCTTATCCATGTTATTATGGTATAGACACAGCGGAACGGGAAAAGCTGATCGCCAATCAGTTGGATATAGAGGGAATTCGGAAGTTCGTTGGAGCGGATTCCTTACATTATATTTCAGAGGAAGGCTTACTACGGGCACTTGGTACAAATGATGTTTGCCTGGCCTGTTTTAATGGCTCCTATCCTATCCCCGTTTCAAACTTGAATCGCAGTAAAAATTCTTGTGGATAATGATTGGCGAAAACGTAAGGAGGAATCGATGTGGGATACTCTTACCGCGATGCTGGTGTCGATATACAAGCTGGAAATGACGTTGTGGAGCGTATCAAACCGGCTGTAGCTCGGACGCTTCGCCCCGAAGTTTTAGGTGGGCTTGGCGGATTTGGCGGACTTTTTAAATTAGATTTACAAAAATATCCAGATCCGGTTCTCGTCTCAGGAACGGATGGCGTGGGGACAAAACTGCGTCTAGCTTTTCAAATGAATCGGCATGATACCATCGGGCAAGATGCAGTTGCTATGTGTGTCAATGACATCTTGGTCCAAGGCGCAGAGCCGCTGTTTTTTCTCGATTATCTTGCGGTGGGAAAGGTAGAACCCGAGAGAGTCGCTGAAGTTGTCGGCGGAATTGCCCGGGCTTGTGAAACCTCAGGGTGTGCGCTTATTGGAGGAGAGACGGCTGAAATGCCTGGTTTTTACGCTGAGAATGAATATGATATCGCTGGTTTCTCAGTAGGTGTTGTAAACCGAGACCGATTAATCGATGGATCAAACATTCAAGCGGGAGATGTCCTCATTGGACTGCCATCGACGGGGCTGCATAGCAATGGGTATTCTTTGGTACGGAAACTATTTGAGGGTTATTCTTTAGAAGAGGTTTTGCCGGAGTTAGGTGAACCTCTAGGGGACACCTTATTGAGGCCAACTAGAATTTATGTTAAAACAATTTTACCACTCCTTGCCGGAGGAACGATTAAAGGTATGGTACATATCACAGGGGGAGGATTGACGGAGAATATTCCCCGCGTCCTGCCTTCAGGTTTGGGCGTTCAAATTGATTTGTCTGCTTGGAAACGTCCGGCAATATTTGACTTGCTCCAACGTTTGGGAGAAGTTGACTGGTCTGAAATGTATCGGACATTCAATATGGGCATCGGATTTGTTCTTATCGTCAGTGCGGAGGACGAAAAGAGTCTTCGTCAGCAACTCGCGGACATGGGAGAGACGAGCTATGTTATTGGAAGAGTCCTAGCTGGAGAAGGTGTATCTTATTGAGAACAGCAGTGCTGGTATCCGGGAGAGGGAGCAATCTTAAAGCTTTGCTCGATGCCTCAAGAGGAGGGAACCTGCCCATAGAAATTGTCGCAGTTGGCTCAGATCGATTAGGAGCGGCAGCGCTCGATCTATCTAAGGAAGTCGGAATCCCGACTCGGGCTTTTCCAATAATGAATTACCCCCATCGTCAAGCCCAAGAGGAGGATCTCTTAACTTGGATGAGGGAAAATCGAGTAGAACTCTTACTTTTAGCAGGGTATATGAAGGTATTGGGCCCCCAGTTTATTCGTCAGGCTGATTTTCCGGTCCTTAATATTCATCCGTCGTTACTCCCGGCGTTTCCAGGTCTTCACGCCCAGCGTCAGGCCTTAGAATACGGAGTCAAGGTGAGCGGATGTACCGTTCATTTAGTCGATGAGGGTTTAGACAGCGGACCAATTCTTTTACAAGAGGCCGTAGCTGTTTTGCCTGAAGATACAGAGGAAAGTTTAGCCCGGAGAATTTTAGAAGCAGAACATCGTCTCTACCCTGAGGCCGTCGGTCTCGTAGTCTCGGGAAGGGTAAAACGGGTGGGGCGTCGGGTTCAGATATTGCAACAGGAGGGTTCAGAATGAAACGAAAAGCCATTATTAGTGTTTCAGATAAGGCAGGGATCGTCGACTTTGCTCAGGGGCTTGTGGAGTTGGGATTTGAATTAATCTCGACGGGAGGAACTTATAAAGTTTTGGATGAAGCTAATATCCCGGTTAAATATGTCAGCGAAGTCACTGGATTTCCGGAAGTCTTAGGTGGACGGGTGAAGACCCTCCATCCTCTAATTCATGGAGGAATCTTGGCTCGGGATAGCGCAGAGCATCGTGAACAGATGGAGCAAAACGGAATAAGCTTTATAGATCTAGTCGTGGTGAATCTCTACCCATTTCGGGAGACAATCTCGAAGCCTGGGGTGAGTTTTGCAGAGGCGATAGAGAATATTGACGTCGGGGGGCCGACGATGGTACGAGCTGCTGCGAAAAATCACGGCAGGGTCACAGTACTCGTTAATCCAAAGTCCTATGGAGAAGTTTTGAATGTGCTGCGGGAAACAGGTGCCGTTTCGGCGGGAATGCGCAAGAGACTGGCGGCGGAGGCCTTCGCTCATACTGCAGAATATGATCGTTTGATTGCCAGTTACTTAGAACGGCAACTTGAGCCCATCGGTGGTTTTCCGAGAACCTTGAGGCTAACCGCTCAAAAAGTTCAGGAATTGAGATATGGTGAAAATCCTCAGCAAAAAGCAGCCTTTTATATAAATTCCGATGCTGGAGTGGGCACTCTGGCGAGTGGAAAACAATTACAAGGGAAAGAGCTTTCCTACAATAACTGGGCAGACATGGATGCTGCTTGGAAAATCGCTCGCGAATTTGACACCTGCGCCGCGACGATTATCAAACACTCGAATCCTTGCGGAGTGGCATTAGGAAAGACACCTCTGGAAGCTTACCAAAGCGCTTTAGCCTCAGATCCAGTTTCTGCCTATGGTGGGATTATCGCCTTTAATCGTGTCGTGGATGGGAGCTGCGCGGAGGCGATAAAAGAATGTTTTTATGAAGTGATCGTGGCGCCGGATTTTAGTCCGGAAGCCCGGGAAATTTTGAGTGCCAAAACGAACCTTCGTCTCTTTGTGGTTGGAAGAGGGGAGACCGTAAAAGTGAACTCCGGCTGGATGCTTAAAAGTATAGACGGTGGTTATCTGGTTCAAGAGGTAGATCGAGGGACAACCCCAGTCAATGAATGGGAAATTGTCACCGATCAGAAGCCTACGGAAGAAGATTTAACAGCGCTGGATTTTGCCTGGCGCGTGGTCAAACACGTAAAATCAAATGCCATAGTCGTGACAGATCATCGCCAGACTTTAGGGGTTGGGGCAGGGCAAATGAACCGAGTAGGGTCTGCCAAGATTGCTATTGAGCAGGCTGGGGACAGGGTAAAAGGGGCATATTTAGCTTCGGATGCGTTCTTTCCTTTCCCGGATTCTGTTGAAGCTGCCGCTCAAGCAGGAATTCGGGCGATTGTTCAGCCAGGTGGATCAATTCATGATCCTGAAGTAATTGAGGCGGCGAATCGTCTAAATATTATCATGGTTTTTACGCATCGAAGACATTTTCAGCATTAATGTAGAGAATCATACCCTTGAGAAGAGGTGAGTCGGTGAATAAACGTCGAGTATTAATTATAGGAAGCGGCGGCAGAGAACATGCTCTTGCCTGGAAACTGTCACAAAGTCCGGAACTGGAACGTCTCTTTGTTGCGCCTGGAAATGCCGGTACAGAGCCTTGGAATGTTCCCATTCCAGCTCAAGATATCTCATCATTAGTGGAATTTGCCTTAAAGGAAGGTATTGATCTGACTCTGGTTGGGCCAGAAGATCCTCTAAGCCTTGGGATTGTGGATGCTTTTCAAGAGGCAGGCCTGAGGATTTTCGGTCCGACGAAAGCCGCGGCTCAGTTAGAGGGAAGTAAATCCTTTGCTAAGGCTATTATGGAAAGCGCTAAGATACCGACTGCCAAGTGTGAAGTATTTGAAAATCCCGATCAGGCCAAAACTTATATTCGGGCTCTGGGAGCCCCTTGCGTTTTAAAAGCGGATGGTTTAGCAGCCGGTAAAGGCGTTATCGTGGCCATGGATTTAGAAACTGCCCTGCAGGCGGTTGATGAGATTATGGATGGGAACTTTGGCGCAGCGGGAAAGAAGCTGCTCATTGAAGAATTTCTAGAAGGGCAAGAAATCAGTTTGCTCTGCTTTGCCGACGGTATCACAGCTCGGCCTATGGTCCCGGTTCAGGACCACAAACGTGCCCTGGACGGCGACAAGGGCCTTAATACTGGAGGAATGGGAACGTACAGCCCCCCTCCGATTTGGACTACTGAGCTTGAAGAACGTGTCATGCGCGATCTTGTCAATCCAACGTTAAAGGTTATGTCTGAACGTGGTACCCCGTTTCAAGGAGTGCTTTTTATGGGACTTATGCTCACGGAGCAAGGCCCGAAGCTGCTGGAATACAATGTTCGCTTTGGTGACCCGGAAACACAAGTTGTCATGAAACGTCTGGATAGTGATCTTCTGCCTGTTTTGTGGGAGTGTACAGAAGGTCGTGTGTCTGAAGCGGTGTTAGAATGGAAAGAAGAGGCGGCAGTTTGTGTCGTAATGGCTGCTCCGGGTTATCCGTCAGCCTATCCGAAAGGCTTACCGATCCACCTGCCTGAGTCTGTTGAGGAGAATTCCGTGATCTTTCATGCGGGCACTAGAATGAACGTTGGAAACCTCGAAAGTTTAGGTGGCCGTGTGTTAGGAGTCACAGCTGCCGGACAGACAATTCAGCAGGCACGTGAAAAGGCTTACACTTTGGTGGAGACCATCGATTTTCCTCAAGCTCACTTTAGACGAGATATAGGAATTAAGGGACTAGAGACCGGGTCAATTGGATAGGAATCATAAAAATGCAAAGTGATTAATAGTTTTTAGGCAAAACCGTCCATCTGGGCGGTTTTCTTATAGATTTGATGAAGTGAGTTTATTTTTCTCTTCACTCTATTGCGGGAATTTGAATAATTGGGTTGTGACCATCGAGACCTTACCTCCATATAATATTGGCAAGGCGCCCTATTAGGAGGGGGGATGAAAGTGTTTCATTATCGAAAACATTTATTTTATCCGATACATGTCGAACGTCAGGATCCAGTATTCGCAAAGCTTTTACTCGAACATTATGCAGGGCGAAATAGTGAACTGTCATCGTCGATCCAGTACTTAAATCATCGTTCCAATATGACCAATCGATATGTTCGAGACTTACTTGGCTTAATCGCAGCAGAAGAATTAGGGCATATGGAGTTGATTTCTGTGGCCATTATTAAATTGGGAGGGCCACCGCTCAATTGTGTCAATTCTCAGGGCGCTCCATGGGTATTGAACTATATTGATCAAAGTGTTGACTGTATAAACATGCTGCAGGTAGATGTACAGGCAGAAGCTCGGGCCGCCCTTCTGTATCAACAACATTTAGAATCAACTTCAGACCAAAATATGAAAAGAATGATCAATTTTTTAATCACCAGAGAAGGGGTACATAAACGTTTGCTGCAAAAAGCACAGGTACTGCTCAAGGATAATGGGTCTTCAGAAGAATTTAATGAATTGATTTATGAGTATAAAATGAGTTTGCAGGTTTTGGAATAACGAAATTACCCGTAATAAAGAGTCTTAGACACTTTGTGGACAATGAAGTGTTTAAGACTCTTTCTGGACTTATCAGATCATTATTTAGATTGTCTACGGTTAAGCCTCTCTAAATAGAGTACTAAACTTATACATTGTCAACACAAAAACTGAACACCCCAGGGCGAATACAGCCATGACCGAAAATGAGAAAATTTTAGATGAATGATCTACCAGGATACCCATAACTATGGGGCCAAAGGTAATACCGAGCGAATATATTGATTGGTAAAAACCCATTGCCGTAGATTTTTTATCTGCGTCAAAGCCCCTGACGGCAATTGCCATAAGGATTGCTGTAAGTATGCCCGCACCAAACCCACCAACAATTTGGAGCGGAAAGAACCATATGGGCTCAGGAGCAACAGCTACTCCCGCACAATACACCGCAAGTAAAACAAAGCCTAAAGCTATATTATTCTTTTCGCCAAGCTTTCTCGACGCTTACAGTGTTTCATTAGAATCATCAAAACATTTTTGGTATATTTCAAGATAATTAATCTACCCTTTTGAAATAAATTGGTATAATTAGAGTATCAACAATAGAGGGTGATTCTATGAAAATCGGATATGTTAGAGTATCAACTAGTGAACAAAATACTGCTAGACAAGAAGTTTTAATGCCGGAGCTGGGAGTTGATGAAGTTTACATAGATAAGGTTAGTGGAAAGAACACCAATAGACCTGAGCTTCAAAAGATGCTTGAGTATGTAAGAAAAGGTGATACGGTCATAGTAGAAAGTATTAGCCGTTTTGCAAGGAATACGAAGGACCTTCTGGAATTAATAGAAAAGACAAAAGGTGGGGGACTCCCAGGCGATGGTTGGAGTGGTAGAACCGAAGATCTCTGGGACATGGAAGTGAAATGATGTCTGAGATTTTGTTTTTAGCAACTTATCCGGAAATAGCACAAGTCGCCCAGAAAATATGTACCGGGTCCACTGATGTCGCAATCGAGGTTGCAAGAATGGACGAGGCTGTCAAACGAGCCTGGGAAGCGGATAGACATGGTTTTTATGTCTTGGTCAGCCGTGGTATTACTACCTGGAAGATAAGAAACTCCGGTATCGAACTGCCTACAGTAGATGTCTCCATAGGAGGATACGATATTATTCGGGCTTATTTTGAAGCCAAAAAAATGGGACAGAGGGTGGGAATTGTCGATGTCGAGGAAGTGATTTCCGGCCTTGATTCCTTTGAGGATGTTGTCCAGGATGAAATTGTCAAATATACTTGCGGCAACGAACTCGAGGAAGTCAGTAAAGGAATTGAATATCTTCGCAGGCATGGCGTGGATGTCGTCATGGGCAAAGTGGCTATGGCCAATGAAGCACACAGACAGGGAATAGCTTCAGTTGTCATATCTTCAGGATTTGATGCAGTGCGCAGATCGATAGACGAGGCACGTAGGGTGAATGCCGTTCGTAAACAGGAAATGAAAAAAGCGGAACAATTCAAAGCCATTCTGGAGTTCACGTACGATGGAATTATCACGCTGGATAATGAAGGGAAAATCACTGTTTTTAATAAAGCTTCAGAAAAGATGTTCGGTTGGAAGGCCGAAAAAGCTTTAGGAAAATATATAACAAATGTTATCCCCACGGCGAATTGCCAAAGACTCTTGGAAACAAAACAACCTGAAATTGGCGAGATTCTGGAAATCGGAAACGCCAAAGTTGTCGCCAACAGGGTGCCGATTGTGGTTGATCACAAAGTTGAAGGAGTCGTTACAACTTTTCAGCAGTTGGAAAGACTGCTGAAATTGGAGGGGAAAGTACGAAGGCAACTGGCAGAGCGGGGACTTGTGGCCAAGTATACTTTTGACGATATTCTAGGGAGAAGCTCGGTTGTCAAAAATGCAGCTGCTTTAGCCAAGGAGTACGCCGGCGTGGACTCTACGGTTTTGATTTATGGACAAACCGGTTCCGGTAAAGAAATGTTTGCCCATGCCATTCACAACGCCAGTCAAAGAAAGAATGAACCGTTTGTTGCGATTAATTGTGCGGCCTTGCCGGAGAGTTTGCTGGAAAGTGAACTGTTTGGCTATGTTGAAGGGGCTTTTACCGGAGCTCGTAAAGGCGGAAAAGCGGGTATGTTTGAAACGGCCCACGGCGGTACGCTTTTTCTGGACGAAGTCGGAGAAATGTCACCCATGCTTCAGGCCCGATTGCTGAGAGTAATAGAGCAAGGTGAGGTTATGCGGCTTGGGGATAGCAGCATCATGCCCGTCAATGTTCGTTTAATTGCCGCAACCAACCGCAATCTCAGGAAAATGGTTACTGAGCAGGAATTTAGGGAAGACCTTTTTTATAGATTAAATGTATTATCTTTGAAGATTCCGCCTCTTAAAGAAAGAGGCGAAGATATTCTACTTATCGCCAGAGGCTTTCTGGAAGAATTCTGTTCTCGCCAGGGAAAGCCTTTGGGGCGTTTTTCAACTCAAGCCGAAACAATACTTCTGAATTATGATTGGCCGGGAAATATTCGTGAACTGCGCAATACGATGGAACGTCTTGCCATGAGACCCTGGCTCGGAGAAATTGACCCGCTTAGTGTCCGCGGCGCCTTGTTGCTGGAAGAGGAGAATATTCCCGAACTTACCTTGAGCCGCAGCGCAGCAGATGTCCGACAAGAGATGGATGAAGCAAAAATAAGTTTTGCTGAAAGGCAAGTTATTGAAAAAGTATTGAAAGAATGTTATGGAAACAAAGTGGAGGCTGCCCGCAGGCTCGGGATCAGCCGGACAACCCTCTGGAGGCGACTGCAGAAAAACTTTTAAGGGAAAAAACGGAAATAGTTTTGACCTGAAAAATTAGAAGTGAACGCTTGGTGAAACGCTGGTGTTTAAATATGAAACGCTGATGTTTAAATATGAAACGCCAGCGTTTTTTGTTTTTAACAAACGCTCAATTGCATCCAGGTGAAATGGACTAATGAAGATAGTTTACAGCGGCTGTTATGACATTTTTTCAGTTTGTTTTTTGGTCTCGCACAACTCTTGGCATGACACTTGCATATTCAAACGTAGCGGAGCCTAAGCAAAGCGGAGTTTGAACGCCATGTGCCTGTCCGGTACCCAAATTGCGCAACATGTGAAGCAATTAGTTTTTATGGTACGGCGACTAGTTCATGTAATTGTGAAACCAATTGCGTAGCGCAGCGGAGCAATAGCAATTAGGCCTAACATCGCCGGTCAGAGGGGGATTGAACCCCCACCGACTGTTAAAGTTGAAACCGCCACCTAAGAGGTTGGGGACATATGGCAATGTTATATCAAGCGTCAGAGTACAAGAATTTGAGGAGGTGGAAAAGATGGCAGTCAAAAACTTACCGGTCGTACCGTCAGGTGATCCCGGAGCTCTTGGAGCAGCAGCAAATTATGAAACGTGGAGAATAGTTCGCCCGGAAATCACTGAGCCGGCAAAAGTGAACCCGATTGTTACGCTATATTGTCCGGAAGGAGCGATTATGCTTGAGGAAAGCGGCGTAACAGTTAACTATAAGCTTTGTAAGGGTTGCGGAATTTGTGCCAAGGAAAGTAAAGGCATTCAAATGGTACCGGAATACACCGGTCCCAAAGGAATTTTTTAGGCAAAGAGGGTTGAAAGAACAATGAACAAAGTACTAATTAACGGAAGTGAAGCTGCCGCTCTTGGAGCCAAACTTGCCAAAATTGAAGTATTGGGCTATTACCCCATTACGCCGGCGTTTCCTGCGATGGAAAGGTTAAGCAAATATATCGACGATGGGGAATTAAACTGTAAATTTATCAGGGTAGAATCGGACCACAGTGCTCTGGCTTCAGTCCTCGGCGGGTCCTTAGCCGGTGCCCGCAGCCATACGGTCACAAACTCCCAAGGTTTGCTGCTTATGACGGAGGTCGTCTATCATGTGGCGGGACTGCGACAGCCCATCGTCATGGGCGTGGCTAACAGGGCCTTATCCGCTCCGCACAGCCGTTTTCCGGAACACGGCGATGTGGTGGCCCAAAGCGCCAGCGGCTGGATTCAACTTTTTTCGGAAAACAACCAGGATGTTCTGGATAACACCATACAGGCTTTCAGAATCGCCGAAGAGCTGAGAACCCCGGTTATGGTCAACTATGAAGGCTACCTGCAGTCCCATACCCTGGAAGAGGTCATGGTTCCGGCGGACCAGGCCAAAGTGGACGCCTTCCTTCCTCTGAAACGGATGCCTGCCCTGGACGTAACCAATCCCCGCGGTGTGAACACGGTTGCCGGTCCTAATGTATATATGGATTATAAATACATTCAGAATGCAGCCATGGAACAAGCCCTGGAATTGATTCCCAAGGTAGCTGCCGAGTATAATAGGGAGTTCGGCGCGAACTCCTGCGGTCTGGTGGAAGGCTATATGATGGAAGACGCCGAGCATGCCGTCGTGGCCATGGGTTCTATCGTCAGTACGGCTAGACTTCTGGTAGATGAACTGAGAAAACAGGGCAAGAAAATAGGCCTCGTCAAAGTCAAAACTTGGCGGCCATTCCCCAGAAAAGCGATCGGGCAAATACTTCAGAATGTGCAATACGTTACGGTCCTGGACAAAAATATTGTCTTCGGCGTTGGCGGCGCTCTGGCTACAGACATCAAAGCAAACCTTTACGGCCAAGGAAACATGGTGATTAACGGCGCAATCCTGGGACTTGGCGGAGGCAAATGCGGTGTTAGGGAAATCAAGGAGGCCATTGATCATACGGAAAGCAGCGAAACGAGTAAAAACAGATCCGAATGGATCGGGCTGTAAAGAAAGGGGGGAGAACAGTGACCATTGATTACAAGAACCTGCCCAAAGAAGAACTATTCGGTCAAGGCAACGTGGGTTGCAAAGGCTGCGGGGCAGCGATTGCCGGTAGACAAGCCATGAAGGTTCTTGGTGAGAGAACGATCATCACCATTCCTGCTTCCTGTATGGCAACCCTTGGCGGAAACAACACGAAAACAACCTGGAAAGTGCCGTTTTACCACACCCTTTTTGAATGTGCACCGGCTATTTCTTCAGGGATCAGAGCAGCTTTGGAGATCCAGGGGATTCAAGACGTCAATGTCGTATCTTGGGCCGGAGACGCCGGGAGCGCCGACATTGGATTCCAGTCCCTGTCGGGAGCTGCCGAGCGCCAAGAGCATATCATTCATGTACTTTACGACAATGAAATGTACATGAATACAGGGGGACAGACCGGAAGCCAGACTCCGTTGTATGCGATTACATCCAATGGATCACTCGGCAAAAAAGTCAAAAAGAAAAACATGCTCGCCATCATGGAAGCCCATGGAATTGATTACGTAGCCAGCGCCAACATTGCTTATCCGGAAGACCTGATGAACAAATTTCAAAAAGCAGCTTCTAAGAAAGGTTTCTCTTACATTCATATCCTTGCTCCCTGTCACCGCGGCTGGGGAATCAAACCGGAAGAAACGGTGGAAGTCGCCAGAAAAGCGTCAGAATGCGGGATGTGGGAATTGTTTGAGGTTGACGAAGGTAAGAGAAGGCGCACTTACGAGCCGCCCTTTATTCCCGTTGCGGATTATCTGAAAGCGCAGGAACGTTTTAAAAACGTAACTATCGAACAAACGGCCGAACTTCAGACATCTATCAACAAGTATTACGGGAGAGAGGGGTGAGATAGGATGGTAGAAATTAAATTTCAGGGTCGTTACGGCCAGTCCGTAGGTAAAGTAACCAGAACGATTGGCAAACAACTGATGGCCGAAGGCAAACATGTGCAGGTTTTTGACAGTTTTGGGGCTAATCGTCCCGGAGCGCCGATGAACTCCACGGTGAGAGTCTCCAACAGTGCCATCATAGAACGTTCCGCCGACAATACGACCCCCGATGTAGTCGTCGTCCTGGATAACAGCCTCTTTAAAGTGACGGATGTAACCTCCGGGCTTAAAACAAACGGCGTCGTGATGGCTTTAGGAGTGGATGCCGTTGTCCTCGGGGAAAAAGTCGCTAAAGTAAGGTTCATCAAACTGGACGGGTTCGTCCAAGGCGGAGTAGATCCTGAACAGTACCTGCTCAAAGCCCTTAAAGAAAACGCCATTTGCCGTTTATAAGTGATTCGACTGCTGAAAGAGTGCTGGGGTTAAAACTTCGCTTCGCCAGGGCTTCGCTGCGTTTGAAAAGGAAGAGAGTACGGGGCTATAGCGCCGGTGCTGCGAAATCTGCTTTGGCCAAAGAAATTACTATTATGCCATAGGAGGTAGAAAAACAGTGAAAATGACGTTTACTCCTGGATTTATCATCGGTATAGCTATCACTCTTATCGCTTTTACTATTGTAGGGTTATACGCCGCGCGTCTGGTTAAGTCTGAGGAAGATTTTTCTGTGGCTGGACGACGGGCAAGCTCGGCGACCGTGGCAGGAATCCTGATGGGAACCTTTTTTGGAGGTGGTTCCACGTTCGGCACTGCGCAGTTGGCTTTTACGAATGGTCTTGACGCATTGTGGTTTACTCTTGGCGGTGGTATCGGCGTGGTCATCCTGGCGCTGACGATGTCCCGGCGGTTACGCGAGAGCGCTGTGGCAACAATCCCGCAGTTCCTGGTGGGCACGTACGGTGACACCATTGGCCCAATTGCCAGCATCTTCTCTTCGATAGGAACCTTTCTAGCTATCGTGGCGCAAGGTCTGACGATAGTGGCCCTGCTGGGCTCCCTTTTTGGGATGAGTCCGATACCGGCTCTGCTGGTGGGAATCGTATTTGTGCTGATTTACGTCTTTTACGGTGGTGTGTGGGGTGCCGGTCTCATCGGGGTGCTTAAAATCGTCCTGGTATTCCTTGCCGTTGTGATTTCCGGAGCGATGGCCTACCATATGGTTGGCGGTCTCTCCGGACTGACCGCAAAGTTTCCCCCGTTCCCCTGGTTCTCGCTTTTTGGGCGTGGTTTTAAAGTGGATTTTGGGAATCTATTTTCCCTCGTGGTAGGAGTTATTACTACTCAGACTTACGTTCAGGCGATCCTTTCCGGCAAAACGGTTAAAGAATCCCGCAATGGAGCGTTGATCTCCGGCATTCTGATTGCCTTGGGCGGTTTTGGTGGTGTCCTGGTAGGCATGTTCATGCGTGCCAACTTTCCACACACTCCGTCAGACCAAGTGTTGCCGATCTTTATTATGAAGTTTTTCCCTCCCCTGGTGGCAGGGATCTTCATAGCGGTCTTTTTTGTCACCATTCTCGTTACCTGGTCCGGTCTGACCCTTGGTGTGGCGACCATGCTGGCCAAGGATATCTATAAAAAGTTGGTCCGTCCTCAGGCTCAAGACCGCGAGATGATTTTGGTACAGCGGTTGTTGGTCTTTGTGGTGAGTTCATTATGCATCTTCTTTGTCAGCGGCAACCTGAAGTCCATGATTCTTAGCTGGAGCTTTTTTTCCATGGGCTTGCGAGGCTGCACAGCCATGGTTCCTATGATTGGCGCCCTGTTTTTCCGTCGCTGGGTAACCCCGTGGGCCGGAATCATGGCAGCCGTTCTGGGGCCGGTGGCGGACCTTGCCTGGCACATTCTCTACCCCAAAGGCCTGGATCCGCTTTACGTTGGTCTGCTGGCAAGCCTGCTTGCCATGGTTGTTATTAGCCTGTTCAAAAAAAGAAGTATCGGTAACACACCTGATTTGAGTGACATTCAAATGTAGCAGGACATTGCCACGTAAGAACAGGTAAGTGGGGGGCAATGACATCTCATATATTGAGTGAATTGAGTGATGCTCAACAATGCCACCGAGCCTTGGCTTCGGGAGGATGGTCTACCGCCGCTGAAGCCAGGACTTACAGTTCAATAAACTTTGAAAAACTCCGGGTGTATTACAACATATTGGTTCGTTAACCGAACACCAATGGGAAAGAAAGGAGCACACCGATGATTAAAACTTTGAAAAAAGAGATTAAAAAAGTTGCAACCGATGTCGTAGTTGTCGGGGGAGGAACTGCGGGTTTTGCAGCCGCCATTGCAGCTGGAAGAAACGGTGCTAAGGTTATACTGATTGAACAGCATGATTATCTGGGTGGTACTCTTTCTGGTGGCATGGTCAATATGATCCGTTCCATGCGCCACATGCAAGGACCTAGTGATGCAAACGACAAAAAACTTAAGATCGCAGCGTATGAAAGTTCATATGTCGATCAGCAGCTTGTTTATTCCATTGCCCAGGAATTTGTTGACCGGATGATAGATGCAGGTTCTGCATGGGGAATAAGAGGACAGGCAGCAGCTCGACAGTTTTTTGATCCTGAAATGGCAAAGGTAGTTATAGAAAAAATGCTTGTAGAAGCAGGGGTGGATGTCTGGTTTTACTCCCAGACGACGGACGTTCTAAAGTCAGGTAAATCGGTAGACGGAATTGTCGTCGAAAATCTTGAGGAACGTATAGAGATTGCCGCCAAGGTAACCATTGACGCTACCGGTAACGGGGATGTATGTGCCAATGCCGGAGCCAGTTTTGAACTGGGAAATCCCGATGACGGCCACTGCCAGCCTCTCACCCTGTATTTCACTATCGGTAACATAGATTTTGATAGAACCTTGAAGTATATGCAAGAAGCTGCCAATGATATCGGACGAGATTATGTTGATAAGATTGCCAAGCTTAAGGAAGAGGGCAAGCCCCTTACCCTGATTCCATTCAAGGCAAAGATAAGGGAAGCCCTGGAAAAAGGTGAGTACCCTATACCCTATAACGCAGAGAAGGTTGTTCTGGAAACTCTTACTTATATGATCCGTCCACAGTTCAAGAACGGGAAAATGCGCTACAACATCGTTTCCGCCAACCTTGACATGGCATACAATGTCGATGCCACCGACCGTAAGCAACTTACAAAGGCAACGATAGCAATGAGGGATATCGCGGTTAGGATGGCTGCTTTCTATCGAAAGTATATTCCCGGATTCGAGGATTCCTATCTTGGATATACCGCGCCTTTCGTTGGTATCCGGGATACCAGGCGCATCATAGGTGATTATTTCCTCAGCTCAGAAGATGTGCTGTCCGGTAAGGCATTTGAAGACGGAATTGGCCGCTATGGTAGCGTAGTTGATGTACATGATAAAAATGCCGGAAAAAAGGAGATTATGCTGCTTGAAGTCGGGGGAAAAGGATGGTTCCACGTTCCCTACCGTATCATGCTCCCAAAAGGGCTGGATAATATACTGGTTGCAGGCAGATGTGTATCTGCAGATCATATTGCGCAAGGTTGCACTCGCTCACAGGCAGCCTGTATCTTGACGGGACAAGCTGCTGGGACCGCTGCCACTTTAGCAATAAAGTCGGGTGTAAAACCGAGAGAGGTGAGTATTTCCGAGCTTCAGAAAGTACTGATTCAGCAAAATCAGATCATCTAATAACTCGCATTCTGCGTGTTAAAGATTACCGATTACCCTTTTTCACTATTTCACGATGAGATGACATTAAACCCTGGTACTTAGAGCTTCACCACCAACGATCTTTGAAAACGCGACATCGAAAGGCCTTATAAAAGGAAGCTTTGGCCTTCCAATGCGTTCTGGAAACCCTTTGCTAGACCGGTTATCATACCCGCCCATCCCACCCACAAGAGAGAGAATGGGTAAAAGCTATGTCTGTAAAATACGATTTGCTTTAAACAACATTGCATTGAAGCGGCTCCAAGTAACCTTGGCAGGGTCATAGCCGGCCCACTCCACTATTCCAACGGCTTGAAACAGCAGGTTTCTTGGAAAGTAGCGCGTGACGTCGGCGATCAAAACCTCGATCAGGCAGAAGATCTCCATGATGGTCTGCACAGAGGGTCTGTTTTCTTGTTGCCGGACAGTCGCACTGCCTGCCCCGTCTCTTTCAGGGCCTTGCGCAACCGGTACTCGAGATAGGATGCGATGAGCTGCCGGCCAGATTCAGCAACAGCGACAGAGATTGTTTCCTTGTGAACGTCTAAACCTACGTATTTTGTGTCATATTTCATGGTACCGGCTCCTTTCGTATGTAGCTTGTATTTGGTTTTTAGTGTAACCAAACATAACCTACGGATTACGAAACGGGGCCGGCCTCGTTCATTATAACTATGAAGACTGTAATCACTCTTTCTCTGCCTCGAGAGTGTTCATCTACGACATTCTTAATGGTTTTTCGACAATAATAAAGAAGAATGCCCCAAGTCAAATTGGACTTTCTTCTTTATCTGAAACGGGTTACTGATCTTCTCTAACTGCCCCACAGACAAACCCCTTCATCACCGTCAATGAATAATGTCATGTCTGATAAGTGGAAAGAGCAAGTAGAAGGCTGAAAATACGCTAGTTTAGGAAGGCAATAAGTACAAAGAGAAGCTTAGGTTAATATAAAATGAACCTGGGCTTTTTTCTTTTATTAGATAAACAAGTTATTTGAGAAAAGGAAAATGTATTAAAATATTTAAATAGATCGAAACCTTAAAGAATTTGATGAATTATGTTGAAACGGTTAAAATAGAGCGTTATATAAAGAAATATTGTATTTTTTTGGATTAGATATATTTAAGGGGGATGAGGATGGGAATAAGGATTAAGCTCTTAATTTTCGTTACGGTTGTATTTGTTTTTGGAGTAGTTTCTGTTGGTAGTTTTTCTATCTACAGAATTTATAATGAAGTGATAAATTCTTCTCATGAAAAACTTAATTCTGATCTTAAGTTAGGCCAAGCTTTTTTAAACGAGAAGCTACCAGGAGAATGGTCTACTCATGATGGAAGTTTGTATAAAGGTAACGAAAAGTGGCAAGCACTACGGTATGTGTTCCGCCGCTTACTCAAGTTGTAAGCTTCCCGTCATCCATATACCGGTACCATATTGTTTCCGCAAATTCATTAATTATAATCAGTAGCTAGGAATCTAATATTGGTAAGACATTGTTACCTTTGTAGATGATAGTGAACTGTCATCGTCGATCCAGTACTTAAATCATCGTTCCAATATGACCAATCGATATGTTCGAGACTTACTTGGCTTAATCGCAGCAGAAGAATTAGGGCATATGGAGTTGATTTCTGTGGCCATTATTAAATTGGGAGGGCCACCGCTCAATTGTGTCAATTCTCAGGGCGCTCCATGGGTATTGAACTATATTGATCAAAGTGTTGACTGTATAAACATGCTGCAGGTAGATGTACAGGCAGAAGCTCGGGCCGCCCTTCTGTATCAACAACATTTAGAATCAACTTCAGACCAAAATATGAAAAGAATGATCAATTTTTTAATCACCAGAGAAGGGGTACATAAACGTTTGCTGCAAAAAGCACAGGTACTGCTCAAGGATAATGGGTCTTCAGAAGAATTCAATGAATTGATTTATGAGTATAAGATGAGTTTGCAGGTTCTAGAATAACGGAACTACCCATGAAAAAGAGTCTTAGACACTTTGTGGATGAAGTGTTTAAGACTCTTTCTGGACATATCAGTAGCCCAGAAACGGTACTACGGAGATTTCAATTTAAAAGCCAAGATCAATCCTTTCTTTTTAACATATCGTTCACGGTGCGTTCCTGTTATCTATAGGCCCTGTATCAAAAACAGGCATAATAATGGCTCTCTTAGAAACCCGACTTTGATGCATTATTTAGATTGTTTACTGTTAAGCTTCTCTAAATAGAGTACTAAACTTATACATAGTCAACACAAAAACAGAACAGCTTAGGGCGAATACAGCCATGACTGAAAATGAGAAAATTTTAGAAGAATGATCTACCAAGATACCCATAACTATGGGGCCAAAGGTAATACCGAGCGAGTATATCGATTGATAAAAACCCATAGCCGTAGATTTTTTATCCGCGTCAAAGCCTCTTACAGCAATGGCCATAAGAATTGCTGTAAGTATGCCCGCACCAAACCCACCAACAATTTGGAGCGGAAAGAACCAGATGGGCTCAGGAGCAACAGCCACTCCTGCACAATACACCGCAAGTAAAACAAAGCCTAAAGCTATATTATTCTTTTCGCCAAGCTTTCTCGATGCCTTTGTGCTTACGAAATAAGAACCTATAATATTCATCACGCTAAATAATACATAAATGACACCAAGTTGTAGCCCTGTCGCTCCAAGCTCTTTTGCTGTACTCGTTGTAAAGGAGTACACTGTCCCAAACATTAAAAACCAAACAAAGCCGCCCAAAAGAGAGACTATTAATAGCCTTTTATTCTTCATCACTTTTACAAGACTGGCGGCAGTAACATTTGTTCTGCCCGCATTCTCAGGTTTGATAAATAGCGAAAGAATGCAGCCGGCCATACCGAATACAAAACTTAAAATAAACAGCGAGCGAATGCCGAACTGCTCAAAGAACACCCCACCGAGTAAAAAAGCAGCTAAAATACCAACGTTTTGAAGAGAGGTGACGAGGCCTATAGCTTTCGTACCCTCAGATTGATCATAGTACGAAGAATAAAGTAATGTAAATGAAATCCATGTTGACGAAGCGACTCCCGATAGGGCGTTAGACGCAAACAGCAAGCTAGGTGAACCAAAAAGAATTATCATTATGGAAGAAGTGCCAGCTAAGAAAGTTCCTATAATTATAAAGATTTTGTGATTTCCTATAATATCAGTGATAATTCCAAGAGGGATTCTTAAAAGCAGTTGGGTAACTCCGTATGCTCCAACAATAACTCCCACAACTGTTGCCGTTATGGAAAGAGATAGGAGGTAGGGTGTAAGAAATGGTATGTAAACATATTGCGCAAACCAAAATAGAACTGTGATCGTAGCTAATAGACTTCTTTTAGACTTTATGCCAGACATGTTATTACCTCCTAAGTGAAATTAGTCATTTGTTAGTATAACACAATTAAGTTTGAGTATCTTTTAAAATCTGTCATAAAACAGGTTTTACAGTTGACCCCAAAAATAGAAGATTCCGAATGACTACTTAAGTCCTTTGATTTTGTATGAGTCTAGTAATAAATAGTATCTTAACTTCGGCGATCATGGGCGGATCTTATATATTACGGTTGTTTTTACAAAATGTAAGAGGTTATAATACCCTTGCTAGCGTCGTTTCCCAAGATCGATAAAGGAGAATTGACATAAAAAATATAATAACTTAAAATTGTACCAAGCGGTTGGTATGGAGGTAGATACACGTGACAAGTAAACGCCAGGAAATCATCGAGGCCGCAGCAGGGCTCATGGAATCTAATGGCTATGAGAATACGAAACTTAGCGATATTTTAGAGGCAAGCGGAGCTGGTAAGGGGCAGTTTTATTATTATTTCTCTTCCAAGCGGGATTTGGGTCTTGCTGTAATCGATTATTTCTTTGCCGCTTTCAAGAGAGAGTTGTTGGGCGGCATTCTTGGTTCCAAAGGAGATCCTGAAACGAGACTAAATGAAATGCTGGAATGGATTATCTCTTTCCACCAGTCCAGGCAGGCGAAGTGTGGCTGTGTTTTCGGTAACCTGGCTTTGGAGATGAGTGAGCATGATGAGGAATTTCGTCAAAAGGTCAATGAGGTTTTCAAAGTTTGGGCGGATAGACTAGGGTCTGTCTTGGAGGAAATGCTTGAAATTTCTGGTTCTGCCAATCCGATCGAAGCGGGACAGCTTGCACAGACTATCGTCGCCATGATTGAGGGCGGCATCCTGTTGATGAAGAACAATCAGGATATTGAAATTTTAAGAGACATGATTAAATGGATACGGTATTTAGTCGGTACATATGCCTCAGAGAATGCCATACCGTTAAAATAGAATATCCTTAACGGCAGGCAACTTCATTTTAAAGTCGTTTGTCTATATTATTTTTGTACCGGATGGTAGGTACAATAAAGATAATTATTCTAAAACATTTATGAAAGGGGCAGTAAGAATGATCTTAGGAATCAGTGCGAGCGGTAGGAAAGACGGTGTGACAGGTGAAGGTGTCAAAGCTATTTTGGAGGCGACTGGGCTCCCTTACGAATACGTATCACTGGCAGGAAAAAAAGTTGGTGGCTGTATAGGCTGCACGCTTTGTGCATCTGACAACACATGCAAAGTTCGTGACGACTGGAATGAGATTGGGGAAAAGATGAGGGCAGCCGATGCGATTGTTTTCGGAGCGCCTAATTATTTCGGGCGGATGAATGCGTTGGGGCATGCCTGCTGGGAGAGGACTTTCAGCTTTCGGCACAGGGAAATTTTTAATTTGGCTGGAAAGCTTGGGGTGATTGTCAGTACGGACTACAGGGGAAGTAATTTTGTTAAGCCGGAGATTGAGGACTTCATGTTGCGGAACAAGATGGCAGTTGTAGAAGCTTTACAGATAGATGGCTATTCCCAGTGCTACACCTGCGGCTACGGTCAGAACTGCGGCGTGGGCAATGTCGTCAGACAGCACGGTTTCCTTGATGAGATCAAGTCTGAACAATTTCCACCACATTTCAAGGAGCAACCGGAGGCTGTCTTTCATGCTGGAAGAATCGGTAAGATATTGGGTTCCATGTTAAAAGACCGTGAGTAAACTTAAATATGCTCTAGGACATTTGTGAATAACCTCAAAAGATTACCAAAAGCTATTCCTAGAAAGGGCGGCTTTCAGATAGGTTCTTTTTTCTCTTGACTTAAAGTATACTTTAACTTTTATACTATGTTCAATGAAATAAAAAAGAACAGGGTGAGAGACATATGAACTATATACAATATGGAAAAACAGGGCTTAAAGTTTCTAAATTCGGGTTAGGTTGCATGAGATTCCCGAAAGATGAAAAAGAAGCAATTGAGATGGTTCGGTATGCTATCGACAACGGGGTAAATTATCTGGACACTGCCTTTGTCTATCAGGACAGTGAGATCATTACCGGAAAGGCGATGAGGAATGGCTACCGGAATAAAATCTATCTGGCCACCAAAAGTCCGATCTGGAATATCACAAAGCATGAGGATTTTGAAAAATATCTGGATCAAGAATTAATGCGCCTTGAGACTGATCACATTGACGTTTATCTTCTTCACAATATGAATCCTGGCAATTGGGAGGCAGTTAAGAAATATGACGGCTTTACATTCCTTGATAAGATGATTGAGAAAGGGAAAATCGGGCATAAGGGTTTTTCGATTCATAACTCCCTGACGGCGTTTAAGGAAGTCGTCGACTCATTTGATTGGGAAATGGCACAGATTCAGCTTAATATTCTCGGTGAAACTATGCAGGCGGGCGTTGAGGGCCTCCGCTATGCGGCCAATAAGGGTCTTGCAGTGGTCATTATGGAGCCGCTGATGGGAGGATACCTACTTAACAACGTCCCTGCCGAAGTTGATGAGTTGATTCGGTCTCATCCAGAAAAACGTTCCCTTGTTGAGTGGTGTTTCCGGTGGCTTTATAATATGCCGGAGACATCTGTAATCTTGAGTGGAACCAGCAGCTTGGCCCAGCTAAGAGAAAATCTTCGGATATTTGACCATGCCACACCGAATGTAATGTCAGGTGAAGATCAGGAATTTATCCACAAGATACGCGATGCCTTTGAGGCCAAAAAAAGTATTGGCTGCACAGGGTGCTGGTACTGTATGCCCTGTCCCCACGGCGTCGCCATACCAGAAGTTTTCAAGCTCTATAACAGCTATCAGTTGATGAATGACCCTCATGACAGACTTATGTATCAGAGCAGGATTGTACCATTTGGATCTGGCGCAGATCAGTGCCTATCTTGCGGAATCTGTGCACAACATTGTCCGCAGGGGCTGAAAATTCCTGAGTTGCTTAAGACAGTGCATGAGGAATTGTCGGTATTAGCATAAAGGACGGTAGATAATGAAAAGCATGTTTGAACAAACACAGATCGGCAACATGAAAATGAAAAACAGGCTGATCCGAGCGGCGACAGGCGATCGCTATGACATAAACGGCCATCCGACGGAGGGGGACCTGAGAGTTTACGAGTCCCTTGCCAAAGGCGGGATTGGCACAATTATCACCGGTTTTGCTTATGTTGCGGGATATCCCCACAACCCAAGAATGTTTGGCATATATGATGATTCTTTCATTCCAGAGTATAAAAAACTGACGGAAATGGCACATCGATATAACGTGAATATTATTCTCCAACTGGTTTATTGCGGCTCTAGTACGACGATTGATTTAGTAAAAGGAAATGCGTTGGGTCCAAGTGCCGTGGAAAATATTAATACGAAAAAAACACCGGTTGAAATGACGAAACAGGATATTCAGAACGTGAAGCAAGCATTTTCCGATGCAGCCTTTCGAGCGAAGAAGGCCGGCTTTGACGGGGTAGAGATTCATGCTGCTCATGGTTTATTACTCAGTCAATTTTTGACGCCTTATTACAACCGAAGAACGGATGAATATGGCGGAAGTGATGAGAACTGTGCTAGGATTTTGGTGGAAACTTACAAACTGATTCGAGAGAAGGTCGGGCCAGATTATCCGGTTTGGGTTAAAATCAATTGCAAAGACGGAATTGAAAACGGTATCACCTTCGAGGGTTTCCGTATGGTGTTCGAGCAGTTGAGTGAGGCTGGAGTCGACGCTATAGAAGTAAGCGGAGCATGGCTTCAGTCTCATCCGAAGGATGAATTCTATTACAAAGACAGCGTCACTCAGGCGGCCGAAGGGGCGTTGGCAAGAGGGAAAACAAAGATTATTCTCACCGGAGGCAATCGGGATTTTGACGCCATGACGCAGGTGCTCAATGAAACACCGATCGAATATTTTGCGCTGAGTCGCCCTTTGATCGCCGAACCAGACCTTGTAAACCGCTGGGAAAGCGGAGACACTTTTCGTTCAAAATGCATCTCCTGCAACGGCTGCATTCGGCAAAAGCAAGGGTTAATGTGCACTGTCAATAATTGATGAGCATGTTATTTTGAAATCGAAGGACATCAGGTTTGATTTTTGAATGGAGCATTGCCTAATTTATTTATAAAAAGACTTTAGACCCTTCCCTAATGAAGTGCCTAAAGTCTTTTTAGTTCTGGACTGTTATTTCAGGCTAGGCACGACAGTTAACGTTGCAGTAGCTGAATCATAGTCAGTTATGACTATTGAGGAGAGTGAGTCAAGATCAACGCCTCTATTTGGAGTTAAAGTAAGCAAACCATTATGCTCAGTAGTGGAAGGAATGTATATTTGCATTATCGATAAGTGCAATCATGAATATATTCAATAAAACTTTGTTAAACTAGTGCAAGATGTATATGAATTGATTTAATCGAAGGCAGGATTTTTTATGATTTCTACGTTTTTTTATCCGACGTATATACTTGTAGCGTTTATTGTTGTAGTTATAGCTATCCCTAGAGAAGATTTAAAAGAGTATTTTACTTATGCCATGATTTTCGGAGGGCTAGGTGATATAGTTGCAGTAGGTTTATTTCAAAATCTATTTCACATTATTTGGTTTAAAAATGCCGGAATTTTTAATGTTTTAGGTCAAAACCTACTTTCTCCTCCCAGTTGGATTCTTACAGTTATGATTTTTCTTCGATTTTTCCCGTCGCAAAAAGTCTTTCGATACATTTATGTTCTGGGATTTGCCGTATACAGTGTTGCATATGGCTATTTGGTTCATAATGTTGATTTATTTGATTTCAGACCTTGGTATTATCCCTTTTTTGCTTATATCACTTTTTTAGCTTGGTGGACAATCATCTCTTGGGTATTTATCAGGACTAGTACTCTTGCTCAAGGAGATATTCTTTAAACAATAGCAAGTCTGAAAAACCTCTTCAAAGCATTGGAGGTTTTTTTTATTGCCCTTAATAGCGAATTTCAAGAGCATATAAAAACCTTGGCAAATGGTCGTTAAAACCGTTTTTGCTCAGATGCAATCAATCCTTAAATCAATGTTTAAACAAATTTATACCGAATTGATTTAGTTAAAGATTTCCTTAACTCGGGAAAAAGTAATGTTCTGGGAGATTAATGCCGATATATAATTAAACGTATTCTTTTCGAGAGGAGAAATGGAGAGAAGTGATTAATCAGTTTCGAATTTCCATGAAATCTTGGTTAAAGTTGATTTTAGTCGCTTTTATATTAGTGACGTCACTTGCATCATGTATATTAATTGGGTCTAAAGCGGCTTATGCAAATACGACCGCCGCTCCCGGAAGTGCTCCGTTAACCACAAAAATAACGGTGACACCTCTGAAGAAAGGGGACACATTTCAAGTTCTGATAAGTGCTTCGGCGATAACCACGCTGCCGGTCACCGGTGGAGACCTTCCGACAGGAACCACGGCCTATACATCGGGCAGTGATCTAACGGGTGTGGATGCCACAACCAATAAGTATGTCGACGTGTATGAAGTCGACACAAGCAGTAAGATTGTGGCGTTTAAGGAGTTCAACCTGACAGTCGGCAATATTGCAGCCCCAGTCTTGGAGACGGCACCCACTGTAGCGATGGGCACTTCGGCCCAGAGTGTAAAATTAGCCCTAACTCCGAACAACAGTGAGGACACCTTCAAAGTACAGGTAGTCAGCAAAGCTGCGAAAATACCAGGTGTTGAGGTAGCAGCAAGCGGAAAGGCGTATACAAGCGGCAGTGACATAACAGGTGTAGATGCCACTAAAAATAAGTATGTTGACATTTATGAAGTGGACGGAAGCGGGAAGATTGTTGCCTTTTCCGAGATTATAGTGACAGCTGGAAGCATTACAGCCCCTTCACCGACAGCCGCAACAGCAGCTCCCGGAAGTGTTCCGTTAACCACAAAAATAACAGTGACACCTCTGAAGAAAGAGGACACATTCCAAGTCTTAATAAGTGCTTCGGCGATAACTGCGCTGCCGGTCACCGGTGGAGACCTTCCGACAGGAACCACGGCCTATACATCGGGCAGTGATCTAACGGGTGTGGATGCCACAACCAATAAGTATGTCGACGTGTATGAAGTGGACGGAAGCAGCAAGATTGTGGCGTTTAAGGAGTTCACCCTGACAGCCGGCAATATTGCAGCCCCGGTCTTGGGAACGGTACCCACTGTAGCGATGGGCACATCGGCTCAGAGTGTAAAATTGGCCCTAACTCCGAACAACAGTGAAGACACCTTTAAGGTACAAGTTGTCAGCAAAGCCTCGAAAATACCGGGTGTCGGAATTGCAGCAAGCGGAAAGGCGTATACGAGCGGCAGTGACATAACGGGCGTGGATGCCACTAAAAATAAATATATTGATATTTATGAAGTGGACGGAAGCGGGAAGATTGTTGCCTTTTCCGAAATTATAGTGACAGCTGGAAGCATTACAGCCCCTTCACCGACAGCCGCAACAGCAGCTCCCGGAAGTGTTCCGTTAACCACAAAAATAACAGTGACACCTCTGAAGAAAGAGGACACATTCCAAGTCTTAATAAGTGCTTCGACGATAACTGCGCTGCCGGTCACCGGTGGAGACCTTCCGACAGGAACCACGGCCTATACATCGGGCAGTGATCTGACGGGTGTGGATGCCACAACCAATAAGTATGTGGACGTGTATGAAGTCGACACAAGCAGCAAGATTGTGGCGTTTAAGGAGTTCACCCTGACAGCCGGCAATATTGCAGCCCCGGTCTTGGGAACGGTACCCACTGTGGCGATGGGGACATCAGCCCAAAGTGTAAAATTGACGCTAATTCCGAACAACAGCGAAGACACCTTTAAGGTGCAGGTCACCAGTAAAGCTGGGAAAATACCAGGTGTTGGGGTAGCAGCAAGCGGAAAGGCGTATACAAGCGGCAGTGACATAACAGGTGTAGATGCCACTAAAAATAAGTATATTGATATTTATGAAGTGGATGGAAGCGGGAAAGTTGCTGCTTTCTCCGAAATTACGGTAACAGGCGAAACCATTACGGCACCTTCACCGACAAGCGCAACTGCAGCTCCCGGAAGTGCTCCGCTAACCACAAAAATAACAGTGACACCTCTGAAGAAAGGGGACACATTTCAAGTTCTGATAAGTGCTTCGGCGATAACCACGCTGCCGGTCACCGGTGGAGACCTTCCGACAGGAACCACGGCCTATACATCGGGCAGTGATCTAACGGGTGTGGATGCCACAACCAATAAGTATGTCGACGTGTATGAAGTCGACACAAGCAGCAAGATTGTGGCGTTTAAGGAGTTCACCCTGACAGCCGGCAATATTGCAGCCCCAGTCTTGGGAACGGCACCCACTGTGGCGA
Source organism: Desulfosporosinus paludis (assembly GCF_045689965.1). NCBI lineage: Bacteria > Bacillati > Bacillota > Clostridia > Eubacteriales > Desulfitobacteriaceae > Desulfosporosinus > Desulfosporosinus paludis. The sequence continues at coordinate 1,879,752 of NZ_CP144211.1, read as the reverse complement.
TGGGCACTTCGGCCCAGAGTGTAAAATTAGCCCTAACTCCGAACAACAGTGAGGACACCTTCAAAGTACAGGTAGTCAGCAAAGCTGCGAAAATACCAGGTGTTGGGGTAGCAGCAAGCGGAAAGGCGTATACAAGCGGCAGTGACATAACAGGTGTAGATGCCACTAAAAATAAGTATGTTGACATTTATGAAGTGGACGGAAGCGGGAAGATTGTTGCCTTTTCCGAGATTATAGTGACAGCTGGAAGCATTACAGCCCCTTCACCGACAGCCGCAACAGCAGCTCCCGGAAGTGTTCCGTTAACCACAAAAATAACAGTGACACCTCTGAAGAAAGAGGACACATTCCAAGTCTTAATAAGTGCTTCGGCGATAACTGCGCTGCCGGTCACCGGTGGAGACCTTCCGACAGGAACCACGGCCTATACGTCGGGCAGTGATCTGACGGGTGTGGATGCCACAACCAATAAGTATGTCGACGTGTATGAAGTGGACGGAAGCAGCAAGATTGTGGCGTTTAAGGAGTTCACCCTGACAGCCGGTAATATTGCAGCCCCGGTCTTGGGAACGGTACCCACTGTAGCGATGGGCACATCGGCTCAGAGTGTAAAATTGGCCCTAACTCCGAACAACAGTGAAGACACCTTTAGGATACAGGTTGTCAGCAAAGCCTCGAAAATACCGGGTGTCGGAATTGCAGCAAGCGGAAAGGCGTATACGAGCGGCAGTGACATAACGGGCGTGGATGCTACTAAAAATAAGTATATTGATATTTATGAAGTGGACGGAAGCGGGAAGATTGTTGCCTTTTCCGAAATTATAGTGACAGCGGAAGAGATAACAGCGCCCTCATTGTAATTAAGTCAGTATTAATTCATAATACGTTAAGAGTATTTGCATCCAAAAGCATAGCCTCTGATTCAAAAAACGGGTTCTCAGAAGAATTTGGTTAAAGCTAATGTGCCCATTATTTAGATGAGCAGAGTTTCCTTGCATCATTGGAATCGTGAAAAAGAGTCTTGGATACTTCGTGGATGAAGTTTCCAAGACTCTTTTGGGAATATTAGCATCAGCTTTGAAATGAACAGTTTTAAGCAGGAAGTTTATTGTAGTAATTTCGATAGACTAATGCAGAGCCTGTAAACCATACGACAAATGTTATAATTGTGGCTATCACACCATGAGTATCACCATAATTGAATTTGAAAAACCCCAGATTTTGTTCGACAAAACCAAGCATTACCGCAAAACCACTAAATCCTATAATGTACGGGACTAGAAATTCAATTCTAAAGGGTAGGAAGAATAAAAAGAGCATCCAGACAAATGTAAAGGCTATCGGTATAAAAACTGGAATTCCAAATGCTTCAAGAGGGCCTGCGATATATGAAAACTCTCCTAACAAATTACCAATAAAGATAATTGTCATAACATCTATAACCCCACCTAGAACAAAACCGAATATCAAGAACTTCTTATATTCTTGTCTGGGGATAAAAATCAAAGTTGGAATACCTAGAGCAATAGCTAGACCAGGCCAAAATATGAAATTGAGATCAATCGTCACGGTATCACCTACCCGTTTTAGTATCTTGATTAGTTTTACATAATGCCAATTATTTATTCATCTATCTTCGATAAATAATTGTGGGAATGCTTTTGGATTAGATTAGACAGCTTTCCCCTTACTTCTCAAGGAAGCTATGAGATGATTAGGTCGTAATGAGGGGTTATCTGGGCTGACCCAAAACGATGTTGATGTCAAATAAAAGCGTAGATCGACACTTAGAGGATGATCAGCGGTTCAGAGTGATGTAGTTAATTAATCGCCGCAGAGGTATACGAAAACGTTCAAGTATGATGATATACAGAATACAAACTCAGAAGATGACTGGAGTGTGTCTCGAAAAAAGAAAGATGTTAAAGAGGTTATTAAAGAATTTCCCAATCAGGTGATAAGTAGTTTAAACAAAAATTTTGGCTAGATGACAATGGGGGGTAAGGCTCGATGGACTCGCTGGACAGTAAGAAAAAGAAATGTTTGATCATTCATGGGTTTGGCGGTGGGTTACACGAAGTGAAGCCTTTGGCCGAATATCTGACTGGTCTTGGTTACGATGTTGTCTGCCCTATATTAAAGGGTCATTCAGCCACACGAGAAGATATGAGAAAGGCAACTTATAAGGACTGGATAGATTCTGCAGAACATGAATTTTTAAAGCTAAAGGAGAAAGGTGGAGAAATTGTCCTAATAGGGTTCTCAATGGGGGGCCTGATTGCTTTCAATCTTGCCTGTAAACATGATATCAAGGCCATTGTAACCATCAATACTCCTATCTTCTATTGGAATATAAACCGAGTGCTTCTTAATCTATTGGATGACCTAAAAAGTAAAAGGTATAACCATATCAAGAGATATTTACAAGCCAAAAACAACTCGCCATTTTTGGCGATGCTCCAATTTTTGCTGCTATTGCACCAAACAAAGCCAAAATTAGAGAAAATATATTGTCCTATTCTTACTATTCAAGCAGAAGATGATGACACGGTAAAAAGAAAGAGCGTGGATTATATTCATAAACATGTATCTTCGGATAGGAAAAACATTAGATATATTGATAATGGTGGACATTTGATTCTTCTGAGTTCGATGGCTGGAAGGGTATTATTATGTGTTGAAGATTTCTTGCTAGAGCAATAAATTGATGTTACTTTAATTTTGTTATTATGGGAGGGAATTAATCTGAGAACTATTATCAGAGAATGTGAGATAGAGGATTATGACTACCCTATACCTAGTCGGAAATAATAAGTACCTTGATAATTCCAATTCCATGGGCATCTATGGTTAATTCGGTTTGCAGGCCAGATTTCGGTCATAATAGACAGTAATTCCATCGACGGTATAAACGTTGAATTTTTTGGGTTTTGACGGTCTTCCCTTGCGCACGGCCGGAGAAGTAGTTAGTGGAATACAACATTGGGAGTCGTCAAAGTGTTCAATATAAAGCTCCGTTTTCTCAGATCTGTGAAGGAATTCTTTAGCCTTATGTGTAATCTTAATCCGCATGATTGAATTTTGGCTTGGATTCACTATGAACTCATCTCCTCAAGGTTGATTTTACAGTCTGATTCTAGCAAGTGTAAATTTTGGCGGCAAGGGACTGGGGGGTATATTGTTGGATAAGTTAACTCGGCAGCGAGAAATTGTCAAATATATTGCCATTGAACCATGGGGCTATACCGGCTTAAGTTTGGCTAAGAAACTTGGAGTAAATCCGGTAACTGTGCAACGGGATTTGGACGAATTAAAGGATAACGGCTATATCTTTAAGCAGGACCCTACAGGTAAGCTTTACTTGCAGGTGGGTGGTTGGAATGGATTACTGCCTGTGAATAAAGCGACTCTTCGGCAAATGGGAATTTTACGGTTACTGACGGCAAATCCTCAAGGGTTAACGATAAGAGACCTATACCAGAGATTCAATCGCCAGGATGAAGAAGAGGTCAGCAGTAAAACTTTAGAACGAGCTGTAAAAGATTTGGAAAAAAAGAATCTCATTAAACGCCAAGCTGAGATGTATCTGGTTTGTTCGGAGCATATGCTCCTTCCGCTTCAGCTTTCGGATCAGGAAAAAATTCTTCTTTTTGAGGCCCTAAAAGTTGCACGGGCTTTGGCTCCAATCCCTGAAGAGATGAAATCGCTTGAGGCTAAACTCAAACTTAGAATAGGAGACCATTCTCGACATCGTGAAACTATGTTTGTTCAAGGCAGAACTCCCACTCAGGATATCCATTGCAGTCAGTGCTGTATGGAACTTGAGGAAGCGGCAAGGTGTAAAAACAGGGTCAGGATACTTTATCGCAAGGAAGGGGAACCAGCCCGAGAACTTCAGCTAAACCCGCTGGGAATTGTCTATTATTGGGTTCTGGACAATTGGTATCTTGTCGCGCAAGATGAACAGGATCAAACGATAAAAACTTATCAAATTAACCGCATTCTAGATGTAATTAGGCTAGGAGAAACGTTTTGCCCTGTAGAAGGGTTTGATTTGCAGACCTGGTATAAGTATGCTTGGGGAGTGTATAGAGATAACCATCCCAAACAGGTAAAGATTCGTTTTTATGATCATTTTTCTACGTTAAACCGGGTAAGAATGGAGCTTGGGAAACGTCAAACTTGCACTTTAACAGAGGACCGTGGAAGTCTTTTGATGACGGACCAGGTGGAAGGGCTTGACGAATTGGCAGTTTGGCTGCGAGGGTTTGGTGCAGGAGCAGAGGTACTTGAACCTGTAGAACTTCGCCAAAAAATGAAGGACCAATTCACACAGCTCTTGCATTTGTATGGAGGTAATGCGGATGGACATGATTGAGCGCCTGGAAAAGATTATGACCTTGATCGAGGCCCATCCGGAGGGGTTATCAGGGAGAGATTTATCAGAAGCCTGCGGTGTTCCCTGGGGGACCATGAAACAGGATTTGAAAGCCTTGGCCTTTTCCCCGGATTATACCATTCCCTTGTATACGGATCACGATGAAGACTTGGATGAGAGTGAGGAAAATCTGTTAAAGCCAGAGGTGAAATGGTTTCTTGGAACAGCCGAAAAACGTTTTACTCCAGTGCATCTAAATGTGCGAGAGGCACTGGGAGTCCTGGGGACCTTAGAGATACTCCGAGAAGAAAACGCTCTCAAAGAAGGTTTGAGACAGAAGATTTTATCGGGATTCGATCTGGGTGAAGAAGTGACCTATCGCTACATAAAAGGGGAATTTACACCTTTAGACCCTATTAAGGGTGAAACCTTCTCGTGTATTGAGAACGCAATTCGTGGCAGCCGACGCATGACCATTACTTTTAAAGGTCGAGTTATTAAGGTGGACCCCTTAGGAATTGTCTACTATTCTCGATTAAGGAAATGGTATCTTGTCTCAAGACAAGGAGAGACGATCAAGAATTACAACCTAAACAACATTACCGAAGTCAGTGAAACGAATGAGGGCTTTGTTTATCCGGAAGGATTTTCTTTGAAAACGTGGTTTGGTCCTCGCTGGGGGATGGAATATGGAGAGCTGCTGCAGGTGAAAGTGCGCTTCCTTAATCGTTCCCAAACTTTGGCGAAGATGCGCAAAGACATAGCCCATAGAAGGAGTGAGCTAACAACGCTGGAGGACGGGTCTGTCCTTTTTCAAGATGACATTATCGGAGTCAATGAATTTATTAGCTGGATATTAGGCTTTGGGTCAGCAGCTGAGATCTTGGAGCCTGTTGAACTGAGAGAGCTTATCCTGGAACGTGTCCGCAGTACTTTGGAGAATTACTCAAAAAACAAATATTTGTCGCTCTAATCTTGTACAATTGTTTTAATAAGGGATGTAATAGAGAGGATGTACTTAATGCTGAAAGAATGTAAGAATGGGGAGCGATTTGAGGGAATCGTCTTGGTTAATGAATGGAAGGAGGTCCCTTTTCGCCAAAAACCAGGTGCATTTCTTTCTTTGACGTGTCAAGATCGATCAGGTGTGATGCAAGCTAAGATGTGGGAGTATCAACCCCAGATTCTTACATGGTTAAGGGATCAAGATATTTTTTTTATTCAAGGAGTCGCTTCGGAATATAGAGGCGTGCTGGATCTTACGGTTGAAGAAATACGAATGATTCCCAAAGAAGATGTGGATTTGACAATGTTATTGCCCTGCTCCCCAATACCCGAGGTTGAGTTAGAAACCCGCCTAAGAGCACTTTTAAATAAGATTCACAGCCCAGAGCTTCAGAAGCTGTTAAGACAGTTTCTAGATAATCCAGAGTGGGGAACGGCTTATCGACAGGCTCCTGCCGCTGTAAAAATCCATCAAGCCTATTTGCGGGGACTTTGGGAGCATAGTGTTAGAGTGGCGGAACTGGCGAATGGAATTGCAGGGCATTTTCTGAGCATGGATCAGGATTTGGTTCTTGCTGGGGCACTTTTACATGATGTTGGTAAGATAGGGGAGTATTCCTACGACCGGGGGATTAAGTTTACGACGGAAGGCAGGTTGTTAGGTCACATTGTAATGGGCTTGGAGCTTCTTTCTGGGGAAATTGCTAAAGTTTCAGGGTTTCCTCAAGAGTTGCGCTATAAATTGCTGCATATTCTTTCTAGTCATCATGGAAAATATGAATGGCAATCCCCCAAACGGCCGAAGTCGATGGAAGCCTTAGTGATCCATTACGCAGATGTTATGGATGCAGAACTATATCAGTTTGAACAGGCAAAAGCCAATTACCCCGAAGATGAGTGGTCTCCATATATCCCGAGCATGGAGCGTTACCTGTATCTGAAATAACTGGAAAGGCGCATTATCAGGTCACATACACTGAGCTGTTATTGGCTTGCCTCTAACTGATATTCCCAGAAACGGTTTGCTATGAGTCGTAGGCAAAAAGGATGTTGTCCCCAGGTATCAATGTCGTCGAGAGATAACATTAAGGCATAGGATTGCTGACATATGTGGAGGAGTGGGTAATGCTTCGCGATATAGGCTAGGACGGATAGGATAGCCTCACATCGTTCAGGACGAAATAAGTTCTGAATGTAACGGCGGCTGTGTGGCGTGAGGCGAAATCGGGATAAATCAGAGGATAGGGGTTTGATTTCATTAACAGGAAAGGATATCACATTAAATTGCGGCAAATCCGCCAAAACATCGGCAGTATCTAAGAATTGGGTTAAATGTTCTTGAATTTCGAACGGAGGGAATGAAAAAATCCCAGGTGTTGCGGCCAAGATACAAATACGAAGCAGGTTGGCATTAATAAGTTTATTACCTTCAAATAGGCCAGGAGAATGCTTGGACAGATATCGGATCAGTGTGCCTATCATTTCGTTTCCTTGGCAGGCTAAATGCTCCCAATAGGGTAAAAGTCTAGGAATATCATCGGCAAGTGACGGTTCAAGCTGGTCAAATAATTGGTATTCTATCATTGTATTAAAAGATTCGGACGTTGGATTCGCAAGCAAAATCCGCCGCAATTCTGGATGGATCGCTACTGAAGCAGATGGTTTCTTTTCTAGGTGATTCATCGAAGGCACCTCCCCCGTTCGTGAATAGTGTAAAAGTAATTCTTGGCAGTAGTTTATGTTGATAGCAGGGTTCTATCCTATGTTTTATGTTACTTTAATAAAACACTCGTCAAAAAACTTTAAACAAAAAGAAGACCTCGTCAAAACGAGCGTCTTCTTATAAAGATTTAGGATTTTTCTGGAATTCCTTAATGTTTGAGGATTATAATATGGGTGAACTTAAACTGAGAAACGAGTGGGTGAGTTACTGATGATAAATCAAAATTTCAAGATGGAATTTGAAGTTCACTTTCATGAAGTTAATCCTCACGAAGAGGCCACACCTCTGACAATGTTGTATTATTTAGAAGATACGGCCATTGCCCATTCTGAGGCAGTTGGCTTTGGGGTTGGACGTTTAAAAGCAGAAGGGCTAGCTTGGATACTTAACCGCTGGCATCTCCAGATAGACCATTATCCCAGACAAGGTGAAACCGTGACGATTGAAACCTGGCCTTCAAATTTTGAGCGGTTTTATGCCACAAGGGAGTTCCTAATCAGGAATTCTAAGCAAGATATCATAGGCCGAGCTTCTTCCTTGTGGATATTTTATAATCTTTTGAAGAAACGTCCTTTACGAGTGTGGCCGGAATTTCAAGAAGCCTATGGTTTGAATTCAGCAAGAGCGATTGAGGACACTTTTGCGGCATTTAATAAAGAAGAGACGAAAAATGAAGAGGTGAAAGTTTTTTCAGTCCGAAGAAGTGATATTGATACCAACGGGCATGTGAACAATGCCAATTACCTTCAGTGGATACTTGAAGCGGTCCCTGAAAATATCTATCAAGAGTGTTATCTTTCCTCTCTGGAAATACTGTATAAGAAAGAAACCACCTACGGATCCAAGATTCACTCTCATTGTGTGCTCGATCGAACGGAGGACTTAAACTTTGTCTGTAACCATCAAATACTCGGAGAAGATTCAGGTCTCGAACTGGCTTTAGCTAAAACAGCTTGGGTACCAAGATCTTAAATAAATAATAAATTTGAAATGAGGAAATACCATGCGACGAGAGGACAAGGAAATTACAGAACAATACGCTTTAGATGAAATTATGAAAAAGGCTCAGGTGTGTCGTTTGGCCGTATCTTATAGGGACATGCCCTATATTATCCCCATGAGCTTTGGTTATGCAGAACGAGTGCTATACTTTCATTCCGCCCCTGAAGGTTTAAAACTGTTGATACTTCGAGAGAATCCTCAGGCTTGTTTTGAGGTGGAAGTTGATACTCAGGTTCTCCCGGGAAAACTGGGATGTGATTGGACAATGCGGTATCAAAGTGTTATAGGCTTTGGTGAGGTTCAATTTATCGAAGATTTCCAAGAAAAGCGACAAGCTATTCAAATAATTATGCAGCAATATACAGATCAGGAAGTTCTGTACAACGACGAAGCTTTATCTAAAGTAACGTTGTTTAAGTTAAACATTAATACTATGACCGGTAAAAGATCTGGGTATTAGGTCATAAATTCAGACACATGCGCCGAGGCCGGGATTAAGGGCTGATTTTTTGGAACTAATGACAAACCATGGCATAATGCGTATATTGTCGAATAATAATTTTACATGTTAGCCGTAACTATGAATTGCATTAATTTGTAAATTTATGTACAAATTACGAGAAATTCTTTATAGAGGATAATTTAGAAAGAATATAGAATATAGTCTTGAGGTCTCTTGAGATTAATTTATTTCTTAAAATTAAATATCCTTTTGAGAGAGTGATTGTAATGTCCGAAGGTAAGAAAATTTTAGAACTCGAACAAAAAGTCGCAAACCTTGAAATCACTTTAAGTAAGCTGCAGGAAGACAATGGAGTCTGGGATAGAATCTTTAGAGATAATTACTGGGGTATGATGATTTGTGATGCTATCAGTGGTGAATTAATCAAAACTAACCCCAGTTATGAAGAAATGCATGGTTATGGCCCATCAGAACTAATTGGCAGAACGGTCTACGATGTTTTCGCCCCAGAATGTCATAAAGACTTACCGGATATTGTGCGAAGTATTCATGACTACGGTCATTGCACCTATAAAACAGTTCATATTAGAAAAGATGGAAGTCGATTCCCTGTCCATACTGACAGCTATGAAATAGCGATTCATGGGAAACGCTTAAGGGTTGTCTCAGTTTGGGATATTACGGAGATTGATCAGAACGAAAAAGAGTTGGCTCTTTATAGGGAAAGTCTGGAGGATTTGGTCAAATCCCGTACGGATGATCTGGAACGGGCGTATGAGCAGCTTCGAATTGAGATGATTCAGAAAGAGGCTGCTGAAAAGGAATTAGCGAAAGCTAATCAAGAGATGATCGATACTATGGAAAGTATTAGCGACGGGTTTATCGCTGTAAACCGCCAATGGGTTATAACTTATACCAATCTAGCCATTTCTCGAGCTCTTCAAATGCAGGGCATGCCAGCGAACTTAGTTGGATCTGTTTTTGGGACAGCGATTTGGCAGCAGGATCCAATAATTTGGGATTCTTGCCAGAGTGTTATGAAAGATGGATATCCCAAACGATTTGAGCTTTATTCCAAGCTAATTGGGCATTGGATCGAATTTAGTATTTACCCAAGAGAGAGCGGGATCTCAATTTTTATGCGTTTCATTGATGACCGAAAGAAGCTCGAAAAAATGGTTGAGGAAGAGCATCTTCGCCTCTACACCCTTTTCAACGCTTTCCCAGGTCTAATCTATGTACTTGAAGAAAATTATACGATACGCTTTGCCAATCATAGTTTTCAAGAAAAGTTTGGGCACTGTAAAGGGCAAAGCTGCCATAATGTCATTGCGGACTCGAATCATCCTTGTAGTGATTGTGTAATTCCTTTAATTGTAAAAAATTCAACTCCATCGAGAAATGAGCGGGTATATAATCATCGATTATATGAGATTTATTCGCAGCCTTATACGGATAGTGATGGAACAAGGTTGATTTTTTTAGTTCTTATTGATATCACAGATCGTAAAAATGCTGATCGGGAATTTGTACGTTTAGAACGATTAAATATGGTTGGAGAAATGGCCGCAGGAATCGCTCATGAGGTGAGGAACCCCTTGACGACAGTACGCGGCTTTTTACAGCTTCTTGCTTCTAAGGATAATACTCAACCATATTATGATTATTTTAAAATCATGATAGAAGAACTGGACAGAGCGAATCTCATCATCACGGAATATTTAAGTTTAGCGAGAGATAAGCCCGCTGATTTCTCACTTGTAAATCTGTCAAAGATTGTAAGATCATTGGTGCCGCTTTTAAGCGCAGATGCGCTTAATCAGGACAAAGAAATCAACCTCGAATTGGAGTTAGTCCCAGATATCCGGGGGAATGAAAATGAACTTAGACAGTTGCTTTTGAACTTAGCCAGAAATGGCTTTGAGGCCATGAAACCTGGAGGAGAACTAACCATTGAGACGTGGGAAACGGATCATTGTGTGATCCTGAGGATTTCGGACCAAGGTGAGGGTCTTGACCCAGTCTTTATTGAAAAAATTGGGACTCCATTCTTAACGACCAAAGAGCGGGGCACTGGTTTAGGGTTAGCTATATGTCAGAGCATTGTAGTACGCCATAATGCGGTTATGGAATTTGATTCAGACTCGTCGGGGACTACAGTATGCATCAAATTCCCAGTCATTAATTAAGCAACAATTAATATCATGGAGTTTGATTTGGAATACAGAAGCTATTACTAAACTTAGTTAAAATTACTACTCAAAAGATAGCGGAAATAAGGACGAAATCCCTTGTGACAGAAGGGTTTCGTCCTTATTCCAGTTTAAAAGTAAGTAACTGTTGCTTCCTTTAGAAAGCCGGAACGATCGAGCCCTTATACTTGTCTTCGATGAATTTTTTAACCTCTGGAGAGGTTAAAGCTTTCGCTAATTTTTGTAAAGCAGGATCGTCTTTACGGTTGTCCTTAACGACGAGGATATTGGCATACGGTGAATCTTTATCTTCAGTGAAAAGGGAATCCTTGGTGGGGTTGAGTCCAGCTTCCAAGGCATAGTTGGTGTTGATTACGGCTGCGTTGATTTTAGGATCTTGAAGTACACGCGGCAGTTGAGGAGCGTCGATCGGGGTAACGTTTAGTTGCTTCGGATTGCCGCTGATATCGTTAACCGTTCCACTGATTCCAACCCCGTCTTTCAGTTGAATAAGGCCTGCTTTGGCAAGTAAAGCTAAGGCGCGACCACTGTTTGAAGGGTCGTTAGGTATAGCAATGGTATCTCCATTTTTCAGTTGATCTAAGTTCGTAATTTTCTTTGAGTAAACACCCATCGGCTCGATGTGAACGTTAGTTAGTGAGACAAGATTCAAATGATGGTCCTTGTTAAAGGATTCGAGATAGGGGGTATGTTGGAAAAAGTTTGCGTCGATCTCTCCAGAATCTAAATCGAGGTTTGGACGCACGTAATCTGTATAATTAACGATTTTCAAATCGATGCCTTCTTTGGCCAATGCCGGTTTGATAAATTCCAGTATCTCAGCATGGGGTACGGGGGTAGCTCCGACTTTGAGCACGGTAGTACCTGTTGAATTAGCGGTGGCTGCAGCTGCCTGAGGTTTTCCGCATCCAGCGAGTACCAGAGTGAGTGAGACCAGGGAAATCAAGATTAAAGCAAGTGAGCGACGTTTGTTGTTTTTTAACATCAATGTTCCTCCTCAAGTTTAGATTAGATCTTAAGTATATAGACTCTTAATGGGCTAATTTGCGTGCTAAGGCAGTTCCTAAGGACTGCAGCCCTTGTACAAGGATGACGAGTATGATGACCGTGACAACCATAATATCGGTTCGAAATCGGTTATAGCCATATTGAATTGCTAAATCTCCCAACCCTCCGCCGCCGACAGCTCCCGCCATGGCAGTGTAGCCGATCACGCTGATCGTCGTGATGGCAGCACCAAGAATTAGCGAACCTTTTGCTTCAGGAAGAAGTACTTTAAGGATGATCTGAAAAGGTGAGGCTCCCATGGAAAGTGATGCCTCAATGATGCCATAGGGAACTTCTTTGAGAGAGCTTTCCACGACCCTTGCCACAAAAGGGGCTGCCGAGATGACAAGCGGGACAATGGCAGCGGTCGTACCAATTGACGTGCCGATAAGTACACGCGTTAGTGGGATAAGAGCCACCAATAAGATGATAAACGGAGCGGATCGTAAAATGTTGATGAGGGTTCCGAGAATTCGCTCCACCCAAGGGTTGGGGGAAATATGTCCAGGTGAGCTGACAACCAAAACAACTCCCAAGGGAAGTCCTAAAAGGTAGGCGAGAAATGTGGAGACGAAGACCATGTAGAGAGTATCCCCTATTGCCGGAGAAACGAGCTGGAGCAAGTCGCTCCCTAATGAGACTTGGAAGAGTGTGGAGGGTTCAGTTAGCAATTCGAATCACCTCCAAGTTTAAATTTCGGCCTGCTAAATAGTGATGGGCCTCTTGGAGTTGCTCTGGGTTTCCCTGCAGCTCTAAAGTTAAAGTACCAAAGAGAGTAGACCTTAAATGATCAATGCTCCCATAAAGAATGTTGGCACGGACAGCACAAGTGTGTAATAAATCAGTAATGATGGGCTCCGAAGCCTGCGATCCAAGAAATTGAAGACGGATAATTTCTGAGTCCTGATGAGTCGCAAAATCTTTAAGCAGCTCCGTTGGAAGGTCTTTCGGAAAGATAGTTGCTATGAATTCTCGGGCGATGTCCGACTGGGGTTGAGTGAAGACAGATTCTACGGGGCCGTGCTCGACGATGCGGGCTTGGTGAATCACGGCCACATCCGTGCAAATCTCTTTGACCACTTTCATTTCGTGGGTAATTAGAACAATCGTTAAGCCGAGTTTTTGGTTAATGTCTCGGAGTAGTTTCAGAATCGAGAGGGTGGTTTGGGGGTCGAGAGCTGAAGTGGCTTCATCGCACAAGAGAACTTGAGGTTGTGTTGCTAGTGCTCGCGCAATGCCTACCCGCTGTTTTTGCCCGCCGCTGAGTTGAGAAGGGTAAGCAGAAGCTTTTTCCTCGAGATTGACGAGGCTGAGCAACTCCTCGACGCGTTCAGCGATTCTTTGTTTGGGCACGCCGGCAATCTCCAGGGGAAAGCAATGTTTTCCGCCACCGTGCGCGATTGCAAAAGACAAAAGTGTTGGAAAATCATCCCGATTCCCTGCCGTGCTTGACGGAGTGCCTTTCCGGAAAGTTTTGTCAACGTCTGACCTGCAACGACGACTTCTCCGCGTGTGGGCTTTTCAAGCAGATTTATACAGCGAATAAGTGTGCTTTTACCAGCCCCGCTTAAGCCGATGATCCCGTAAACAGCGCCTTGAGGAATGTTCAAGGAAACGTTATCAAGAGCGGTTACGGCTCCTTGGCGGGAGACGTATGTTTTGACTAGCTGGTTAATCTGAATCAAGTTGTACCTCCTTCTTAGATGTTTTCGAGAGTTCAACACAACAAAAAACTCCGCGAAGAAAACCCGCGGAGTTACATTCGGTTTTCCTCTTATCTCCCAGATTTCTCTGCAGGAGTTAGCACCGTGCTTTTAAATGCCGGTTGCCGGGTTTCATCGGGCCAGTCCCTCCACCTACTCTGAATAAGAGTTTTTATGAAATTTTTGTGTTAAAGTCTCGCAAAAAGATGCTTGTATTGTAGCATAAGCTGTGAGGAAATATCAAGAGGAAAAATTAAACAGGTCCATCTGTAAAAATACTTGACATTATTCCAATGCTTTAATAAATTAAAGGAAGAAAGTAATCCGAGGAGGGTGTACAATGTCAAGCGATGAACGTTTACAAAATCCCTTAACGGACGCCTTATTCGAGGCAATTTTGCTGTTAAGAACGAAAGAAGAGTGTTATCGGTTTTTCGAAGATATTGCCACGATCGCTGAAATAAAGGCGCTGGCCCAGCGTTTGGAAGTAGCGAAGATGTTAAGGAGAAATGAGACTTATACTGCCATTGAAAAAGTTACTGGAGTAAGTACGGCAACCATTAGCCGTGTTAAACGCTGTTTAAATTTCGGAGCGGATGGGTATCAACTAATCTTAAGCCGATTGCAAGAACAAGATTAAACTTGAAGTAAATTCTCGATCTGAGATCTAGAATCAATTGTTACGATGACTTCACCATGAATACTAATATAATCGTTTCAGATTTTGAAGCATCATTGAGCGTAGAGAAGGGGAATAATAATGCTAAGAACGAATTTAGGACAACGTATTCCGGAAGGCATGCGTGATTTACTGCCCGAGGAAATTGCAGTGCAGGAACGCCTTGAGACTGAGGTCATGACACTTTTTCAGCGTTGGTCTTATCAAAAAGTGCTGCCTCCTACTTTAGAATTTACCGCTTGTGTTCAGCCTGATGTGGAGCAAGTTGATTCTCTCTACAAGTTTTTCGATCGAGAGGGACGCATCTTGGCCTTGCGACCGGAATTGACGATTCCCATCGCTCGTTTGGTTAGTACGCGTATGCGTGGAGCAAATTTACCTCTCCGCTTGTGTTATGGTGCAGATGTTTTCCGTAATACTACTGTTAGGTATCGTGAATTCCGTCAAGTTGGAGTGGAACTCATCGGTGCTGACCAAGAACTGGCTGATGCGGAAGTGATTGCTCTTGCTGTCGAGGCGATTGCTTGCTTAGGGATCAAAAATTATCAATTTAACCTTGGGCATATGGGAATCTTCTCAGGGCTCATGTTGGAGGCGGGTGTCGATGAAGGATTCCAGACTAAGCTGGAAGAGGCCCTAGCTCGCAAAGACATGGTGGGCGTAGAACGGTTGGTCCAAAACAGTGGGTTGCCGGAGCGTGTACAGGAACTGCTGCTTCGGTTACCTCATTTTCACGGCGGAGAAGAAATCCTCGATGAAGTTCTTGGCTGGAGTACACTCCCGACTATTCGGGAGGCAGTTGAGAGTTTGAGGCGGATTTACCGTTATTTAAGTGATTTTGGTGTTCAAGGAAATGTATCCTTAGATCTGGGAATTTTAAGAGGCTTTTCGTATTACACTGGAGCTGTGTTTGAAGGGTATGTCGCCGGAATTGGCTTTCCCGTACTCGAAGGGGGACGGTACGATGCTTTGTATGCTGACTTTGGGTCCTCTCAACCAGCTACAGGCTTTGCTATCCACTTGGGGAGCATGTTAGAGCTTTTTCCTTTGCCTGTTATTGAGGGGGCAGATATTTTAGTTTTTGGATCCGATGCTAAGCAAATAATCCGTCAATGTCAGGAATTGAGGGCACAGGGCAAGAAGGTGGAAATGGCCTTTGAAGCCATGGACAAGGGAGCAGCTCAGACTATGGCAAAGTTAAAGAATATTCCGGAGATTAGACAGGCAGGGGAGGGAGTGTTTGAAGATGCATAAACTTGCTGTTCTTACGGGCGGCGGAGATTGTCCAGGTCTTAACGCAGTAATTCGTGCTGTTGTCAGGAGCGCAAACCAATATGGCCTCGAAGTTCTTGGGATAAAGGATGGTTTCCATGGTGCAGTTGAAGGAGAGTTCATACCCTTAACCTTAGCGGATGTTTCGGGAATTTTGCCACGTGGCGGCACAATACTTGGAACGACGAACCGTGATAATCCCTTCGAGTATGTCTCCAACGTTAATGGGGTCAGGCAGCCTCTTGACCGCTCAGAGGACGTCCTTAGAAATTTCCAAGAGGCCGGAATTGATGCCTTATTAGCCATTGGCGGGGACGGAAGCTTAAATATTTCTTTGAAATTTGCGGAAAAAGGGTTTCCGGTCATCGGAATCCCCAAAACCATCGACAATGATTTAATGGCTACGGATCAGACCTTTGGTTTTCAAACGGCAGTGGAAACGGCACAGGAGGCTCTAGACCGTCTGCATACGACAGCAGAATCCCATCATAGAGTGATGGTTCTGGAAGTAATGGGCCGTTATGCGGGCTGGATTGCCCTCTATGCAGGTGTAGCCGGAGGGGCAGATGTCATTTTGATTCCGGAAATACCATATAATCTTAACAGGGTGGCCTACTCCGTACAGAAACGGGCAAAACAAGGGAAGAAATTCAGCATCATCGTTGTAGCAGAAGGGGCCAAACCCTTGGGCGGTGAGATGGTCGTTGATAGATTGCTTCCGGGACGTTCTGATCCGGTCAAGTTAGGCGGAATTGGCGCCAAGTTGGGCAACGATCTCGAGAAGCATTTTGGTTTAGAAACTCGGGTCACAGTCCTCGGGCATTTACAACGCGGTGGTTCTCCAAATTCTTACGATCGTGTCTTAGCTTCCCGTTATGGCACAGCGGCAGTCGATGCGGCCCTGGAAGGCAAGTTTGGGATAATGGTCGCTCTTCACGGGCGGGATATTGTTCAAGTTCCTCTTCATCAAGCGGTAGACCAATTAAAACAAGTGCCTGTCACAGATCCCCTATTAATCACAGCCCGTTCCTTGGGAATTGAGATGGGAGATTGACGTAGTGTTGTCTTGTAAAGGAGAAACGACATGGACGGAAAGTTGACATTGGAACAGCTGGAAAGTTTTCTGGATGAGACTTGCGATTCATTACGTGAGGATAGAGACGCAGTAAGTTTCAAAGAATATGTCCTTGCCATCCTATTTTTAAAGCGTTTAAATGATCGGTTTAATTTAGAACGAGAAATGCGTAGGAAGAAGCTTTCCTCTCAAGGTTTATCCCTCCGGCAAATTGAAGAAGATTTAGAGAGAAAGGAAGTTTACCGTCTTTTTGTTCCCAAGATAGCCCGTTGGGATATCATAAAGGAGCATAAGGAAGATTTGCCTTCCTATCTGACGAAGGCCTTTGCTGAAATTGAAGAGAAGAATCGAGGGTGCCTCGGTCTTTTAACTACCATTGATTTTAAAAAATTAACGGAAAATGGCATACCTCTTCTTACGGACCGAGATCTGCTTGAATTGATAAGGAAATTTGAGCATTTAACGTTGTCCGATGACTATCTGGATTTTTAAGAACAGACGTTTAAGAACATCACCTTAATCATTTGTGAGAATGAGACAAGACCTTTGTTTGTCTTGTCTTTTTATACTGTCAGAAAGTATTAGTGCAACTAACAGTTTCTGCTCTTACAAGCTTGTCACAAGCCGAGTTTTCTTCATTCTATCCTGAAAGTGGCCATTTTCATCTTCCGATGGTGCCGCGATTTTTGTAGTAAAGCAGAATTTTCCGAGTAAATAAAAGGGGTTGCCAGAGTTCAGGATGGTTGGTATAATACTAATATATTAATGCTTTAATCAACTAAAGCGCTAAAGATATTTGGAGCCTGACGAAAGGAGAAGCTCAGTGGAAAACGATTTTTTAACGATTGCCTTGCCTAAAGGAAAATTACTTATCGACTCAATCGAGCTGTTGAGCCGTATTGGGATAGAGTGCAGCCATGTTAATGAAGACTCGCGGAAGCTTTTCTACGACCTTCCGAATAGTAAAGTGAAGATTATTATTTGTCGAGCTACAGATATTCCGACCTACGTAGAGTATGGAGCAGCCGATTTAGGAATTGCCGGTAAAGACACACTTTTAGAGGAAAATAAAGATGTTGTTGAATTGCTGGACTTAAAATTTGGGTATTGCCGTTTTGTAGTTGCCATGCCTGAAGGAAGGGTTCCGCCCAAGCTTCCCAATGATGAGTATGATTTAAGTGGTTTGAATCACCAGCGAGTTGCAACGAAATTTCCGAGGGTAGCTGAAGCGTTTTTCAGTGGACTGGGAATGCAGGTTAGTCCGATCAAATTGCACGGGAACATTGAACTCGCGCCGTGTGTTGGTCTGGCCGAAATGATTGTTGATATTGTATCAACTGGAAAAACATTGCGGGAGAATCATCTCCTAGAAGTTGCACCAATTCTTGAAGCAACCTCCCGCTTGATCGCTAATCGGGTAGCGTATCGTATGAAATACGAGCGAATCAGGGATCTTGTGGGTAAATTGCGCATTGGTATGAATGAAGATGTCACCGCAAAATAGGACCGGAGTTTAGTCAGTGTATATTGTACACGAGAAATTTCGCTTAGAGAGTTCTTAACCTATGTGATCAGTTGGTGAGGGGTGAGCAAACGTGAATGTTGAGACTTTGAAAGATATCGATTTAAACCGACTTACGCGCAAATCATATGGAGATGATGAAGGCCTTGAACAACGCGTGGCTCAGATTCTGGAGCGCGTTCGTGAAAATGGAGACGAGGCAATTTATCAGATGACTGAGAAATTTGACCATGTAGATTTGCGCCAAAAAGGGTTGAAGGTTACAGATGATGAGCTTCAAGGAGCTTATCAAGAAGTGGGTGAGGGTTTTCTACAAGCCTTACGTACGGCAAAAGAGAATATCTTACGCTATCATGAGAAACAAAAGCGAATCTCTTGGCTGGACCCGGATTCGGACGGGAGTATTTTAGGACAGCTCTTGCTGCCCCTCCAACGTGTAGGGATTTATGTGCCCGGCGGGACGGCTTCCTATCCGTCCTCCGTGCTGATGAATGCTTTACCGGCTGTAGTGGCGGGGGTCAAAGAGATCGTCATGGTCAGTCCGCCCCGCTCGGATGGTACGCTACTGCCCGAAGTTTTAGTGGCAGCTGCTGAAGCCGGAGTGACCGAAATCTATAAAGCAGGAGGAGCCCAAGGAATTGCGGCTCTGGCCTACGGAACTGAGAGTATCTCCCGAGTTGATAAAATTACCGGTCCCGGCAACATCTACGTAACTTTAGCAAAGAAACAGGTGTTTGGAAGCGTAGATATTGATATGTTGGCAGGACCGAGCGAGATTTTGATTCTCGCAGATGAAAGCGGGCGAGCGGAAGAGTTAGCGGCAGATCTGCTGTCACAGGCAGAGCATGACCGACTCGCTTCGGCAATTTTAGTATCTCCTTCTTGTACTCTGCTTGAAGAGACGGTTAAAGAGGTGGAGCGACAGCTGGATGAGCTGCCCCGCGCGGAAATTGCCCGAGCGTCTTGGGAAACCTATGGAGCAGCTATCTTAGTTGCAGATCTTAGGGAAGGTATGGCTTTGGCCAATAAAATCGCACCGGAGCATTTCGAATTGGTTGTCAAGGATCCCTACTCGTGGTTGGGGCAGGTTAAAAATGTCGGCGCAGTTTTTTTAGGCAGGTATTCTCCTGAGCCGGTTGGCGATTATTTTGCAGGTCCCAATCACGTATTGCCGACGGGTGGGACAGCCAGGTTTTATTCTCCCCTTAATGTCGATACCTTCATGAAAAAGGTTAGTGTTATAGGGTATTCGGAAACTGCGTTAAAACGAGATGTCCAACAGATTGCCCTGCTGGCGCGCAGCGAAGGGTTGGAAGCTCATGCCCGCGCCGTTGAAGCTCGATTTAAAAATTAGCACGTAAAGGAGTCATGGACGATGGGAGTTGTCATGAATCAAATCGAGGAATTTGTTCGCCCTGAAGTTCGTAAGCTCGTCCCCTATAAAGCGAATCACATGCCCCAGTGCATTACGCTGGATGCCAATGAAAACCCTTTTCCATGGCCTGCAGGCATGCAGGAAAAATTATTTGCAGAGAGTCCGGCTTTTAATCGCTATCCGGACGGTTTGGCTCAAGAGCTGAAACAAGCCATAGCCGGTTATGTTAATCTATCTCCGGAGGGAATTTTAGTTGGCAATGGTTCCGACGAGCTAATTCAGCTTATCCTTCTTACATTCGGCGGCGTGGGGAAATCGATGGTCATTCACCCGCCGACCTTCAGTATGTACCAGATCTCCGCTCGATTGACAGATACGGCTGTTGTGGAGGTTCCTTTGATTGATGGGCTCTATTTAGATTTAGAGCGGATGCTGCAAGCCGCAAAGTCTCCAGATGTTCATGTTTTAATCGTCTGCAACCCGAATAATCCCACAGGCTCTTTGTTTCGACGTGAAGATATTCTTCAGCTGGTAAGGGAAAGCGGCAAGATTGTGGTCGTTGATGAAGCCTATGCGGAATTCTCTGGAGAAACTCTGATTCCTGAGCTGGAAAAATATCCAAACTTAGTGGTTCTGCGGACGTTCTCCAAGGCTTTTGGTATGGCAGGTCTTCGTTTAGGTTATTTATTAGGTCAACCAGGAACCATTGATTTAATCAATCGTGTACGACCGCCTTTTAACGTTAATTCCCTGAGTCAGAAGGCAGGGATTCTTGCCTTAGGATATTTGAACGACTACCAAAAGCAAATTCAAAGTATTAAGAAAGAAACCCAAAAACTCTTCGAGGGATTATCCAAGGTTTCCGAGATTATGGTGTATCCGACCAAGGCTAATTTTATCCTCTTTAAACCAAAAGATTCGGACCGTTGGGCCAAGGAACTCCTGAAAAGAGGATTCCTCATACGCAACATGGGTGAGCTTCCGCTTCTCGGCAAATGCCTGCGCATCAGTGCCGGCCTGCCTGAGGAAAATGAGAGATTTTTGAAGATTATTGCTGAGATAAACATGCTTTAAACGTGATTGATCTCGATTGGTTATCGTTATTAGAAGAATGACTCGGAAATTCACGAGAGGAGATAATTATGCGGGAAGCTTATATTGAACGTAAAACCAAGGAAACCGAGATTAGAGTTCGCCTAAACCTTGACGGGACCGGAGAGGCTCAAGTGGAGACTGGGATTGGCTTTTTTGACCATATGCTCACAGCCTTCGCTCGTTTCGCTTATTTCGACCTTCTGCTTCAGGCCAGTGGAGATTTGGACGTTGATGCCCACCACACCATCGAGGATTGTGGAATTGTATTAGGACAAGCGCTGCGGGAGGCCTGCGGTAATAAGGCGGGAATTGAACGTATCGGGGAGACTTTTCTTCCGATGGATGAAGCATTGGTTCAGGTCGCCTTGGATCTTTCCAATCGTCCTTACCTAGTATGGGATATAGCACCTTCTGAAGGAATGGTTGGCCAGTTTCCGTTTGAAATGGCTGAAGAATTTTTCCGAGCGTTAGCGGTGCAGAGTGGGTTAACACTACATATCCGGAAAATTACCGGGAAAAACCTCCATCACATACTTGAGGCAGCGTTCAAAGGGGTGGGGAGGGCTCTAGGTCTCGCCTTACGACAGAATGCTCGCTATGCAGGTATTCTTTCGACGAAAGGGATTTTGTAAAATCGCTTAAATTGCGTTCCAGGAGGAATGAAAGTGATAGGAATTGTGGATTATGGACGGGGAAATTTGAGAAGTGTAGAAAAAGCCTTAGAAAAAGTCGGCTTCGAAGCTAAGATCATGACGGATCCGCAGGATTTGGCGACTATCGATGGCGTCATCTTGCCGGGAGTTGGAGCGTTTGCAGATGCCATGGAGGCTTTGAAGCGTGGAAAGTGGATTGATTCGATCATCCAGTTTGCCGGTTCGGGTCGTCCTTTTCTAGGGATCTGTCTCGGGATGCAAGTGCTCTTTGAGGTTGGGGAGGAGCATGGGGAACACGCTGGGTTAGGCCTTTTAGCAGGCCGTGTCGTGAAATTCCCGCCTGGCGGCAAGATTCCTCACATGGGCTGGAACAGCATGAGTTTAATTCAGCCTTCACGGTTATTAGAAGGGATTCCTAATGAATCCTACTTTTATTTTGTCCATTCCTTCTACGCTCTGCCAAAAGATCAAGGGGATATTATTGGGACAAGTGATTATGGGGTTGTCTTCCCTGCCATCGTTGGTAAAGACAATGTCTGGGGGGCACAATTCCACCCGGAAAAATCCAGCCCCTGGGGGCTTCAAATACTGTCAAATTTCGGAAAGTTGGTGAACGAGTATGCTGCTCTTTCCAGCAATTGATCTCAAAGAGGGAAAAGCGGTACGCTTATTACAAGGGCGGATGGAAGATTCTACGGTTTATGCGGATGATCCTGTTGAAGTAGCCAAAGGGTTTGAAAGACAAGGTGCATCGCATTTGCACGTTGTTGATTTGAATGGGGCATTTACGGGAGAACCAGTCAACGATGAAGTCATCCGAAAAATTGTTGGGAGTGTTTCTCTGAAAGTTCAAGTAGGCGGAGGAATTCGCACGCTGGAGAGGATCACCGAACTTTTGGATTTAGGGGTGGAACGGGTTATCTTAGGAACGATTGCCGTTAAGAATCCGCAATTGGTTGCTGAAGCCGCGCGGTGCTATGGTGAACGCATTGTGGTAGGGATTGATGCTCTGGGCGGATGGGTTGCAGTCCATGGGTGGGCTGAAGCGACTGAGATGCAAGCCATCAATTTAGCCCTAGCCATGAAGGACGTAGGGATTAAAAGCGTTGTCTTTACTGATATTTCCCGGGATGGAATGCTGAGCGGACCGAACATTGAAAGTACAGTCCATTTAGCTCAGAAGTCCGGGTTAGCTGTTATCGCTTCCGGCGGAATCTCCACGTTGGCTGATTTGCGCCATTTGCAGGCTGAACACTTAAAAGGAGTTTCCATAGAGGGTGCCATCACGGGAAAAGCTCTTTACAGCGGAGCCTTTACCTTGCAAGAAGCTCTAGAAGCTGCTCGATTCAATCCGAGTGAAGAGAATAATGGGAGTAGGGGGGAATGAAATGTTAAGTAAACGAATTATTCCCTGTCTAGATGTTCATGAAGGACGAGTTGTTAAGGGAACGAATTTTGTCCAATTGCGAGATGCAGGTGATCCGGTGGAACTTGCTGCCCTCTATGATCAAGAGGGTGCTGATGAGCTTGTTTTCTTGGATATTACCGCTTCTTCGGACAAGCGAGAGACGATGGTTGACGTGGTACGCCGGACCGCTGAACAAGTCTTCATTCCGTTTACGATCGGAGGCGGGCTGCGGACGATTGAGGATATTCGCAAGATGTTGCGGGCTGGAGCGGATAAAGTATCCTTAAATACCTCAGCGGTTCAGAACCCAAGGCTGATTCAAGAAGGTGCCTATGCTTTCGGAAGCCAATGTATTGTCTTAGCTATTGACGCACGAAGCACAGCTCCTGGGCAATGGGAAGTGTACATTCACGGAGGAAGAACCGCAACTGGTAAAGATGTTTTGACCTGGGCTGAAGAAGCTGAGAAGCTCGGTGCCGGGGAAATCCTTCTAACCTCTATGGACAGGGATGGAACGAAAGCAGGCTATGAATTAGAATTGACAAGAGCGGTGAGTCGAGCAGTATCCCTCCCAGTTATCGCCAGCGGTGGAGTAGGGACCTTGGAGCATTTAGCAGAAGGTTTAACTCTCGGGGAAGCAGACGCGGTTTTAGCAGCTTCGATTTTCCATTATAAGGAGTATAGTATTGAAGAAGCTAAAAGATATCTGGCGGAACGGGGAATCCTAGTAAGGGGACTTGTGTGACACAGCCCTCAGTCATACGCTCGCAGAGCAAACTAGCCGTTCGAGCTCCAGCTTTGAGGAGCAGGGTTCCCGCATTTGGGGTCGATCGCTTTCACGGAGTTTACTAAACTGCTTACATAACGTATATCAGGGAAGGTAGAGATGCGAAATGGAAGAAAATCAAATAGAATTTCTTGATTTATCGGGAATCCGCTGGGATGCTCAGGGACTTGTTCCTGCGATTGCCCAAGATGTGGAGACGAAAGAGGTTCTAATGCTTGCTTATATGAATGAGGAATCCTTGCGCAGGACGCTGCGTGAACGTAAGGCTTGCTATTATAGCCGCAGTAGGAAAACTCTCTGGCTGAAAGGAGAGACCTCTGGGCATTTTCAAGAAATTGTGGATATTAAATTTGATTGTGATCAAGATGCTTTGCTTTTAACCGTAAAACAGACTGGGATGGCCTGTCATGAAGATCACTTTTCGTGTTTTCACTATGGTTTAGAGAGCGATGGTTTTAAGCGTCTTGGAGAACCTGAAACAAGATCCGAACTGCCTTTAGGAAGGACCTTGGAATTATTGACCGAGGTGATACATTCTCGAAATCTAGAGCGGCCTGAAGGAGCCTACACGACATATCTGTTCGAAAAAGGGATTGATAAAATTCTTAAAAAAGTCGGTGAAGAATGTGCCGAAGTAATTATTGCGGCGAAAAATGCTGATCCTGACGAGATTCGATATGAGGTCTCGGATTTGTTCTATCATGTTTTGGTAATGTTGGAAGAGCGCGGAGTCAAGGTTGAAGAGATAAGTAAGGAGCTATACAAGAGGAGAAAATAATTAATTTAATTCTTATGTCAAGTGTTGTATTGGGTTGTATTTTTGAGTTGTTTTAAAGGCTAGTGCTGGTTGGATGAACTTTTTATTCGTCCAACCTTTTTCTTACTGTCAGAAAGCATAACTTCGTTTAATGCTTTCTTCAGCATAAGTGCAAGTAGGCAGACACCTGCGCAAGGGCTAACAAGTGCGAAGCAGTGCCTGCGGGCGCCAGCCAAGTTTTCTTTATTCTTAAATCTATTTCGAGGAAGAAGGAGTATTTTGGAATTTGGCGAATTATATACTATAATATAAGAAAATGATCATTGAAAATAATGATCAAGTACCGGACTATGGATGACCAAAACTTAAGATGATTAATTAAAAAGGGAAATTTTTTAAAACATAGAATGTAGGTGGTTGCGTGTTTAAGATCACGGAAGATTGTCTTGAGAATAAACAATTTACTGAGTATTTTAGTTCAGATGCTAAAAAAGGCACCGAAGAATTTGAGCAATTGATTAAAAAGTTTGAATCAGGACCTCAGTACAAATTTCGAATGCGTGATGTTGATGAAGTTGTTTATTTTATCGGATATTCAGACGACAACACTAAAAAAAGTGGCTTTGATCCTTTTGATATGTATGGAGAGTATTATGGTTGCTTTGACATCCAGTATCTTAACGATAAAGGTGAGTATGAACGACTTTAGTAATATAGTCTGTTGACAGAAACAAGGCTGGAGGCAAATGCTTCTGGCCTTGTTCGCATTAATTGTTCCTTATTGACCAGTTTCTTGAGAGATTTCGATACGGGAGTGGAGTGCATGGATGAATTAGTACTTGAAGGGCTAAAGAATACGTTGCCTTTGGTGCCGGGTATCAATGGGAAAAATGAATACTTCAATTCGGCTGTCCTAGTATTACTGTTGCTCGTTGATGGGGAATATCATTTTGTCTTTGAAAAAAGAGCTGCCCTGATAAGGCAGGCCGGTGAGATTTGTTTCCCGGGAGGAAAATTCGATCCGGAAAACGACGCCAATTATCAGGACGCGGCTGTTCGAGAAACTGAAGAAGAGTTGGGGATCGGTGCTGAGAAGATTAGAGTTATTGGGCCGTTGGATACAGTGATCGCGACAATGGGCACAACCGTGGATGCCTTTTTAGGAATTCTTGATGCGAACTGTTTAGAGAACTTAAAAATAAATCTCGCCGAGGTCGAGAGAATTTTTACGGTTCCGGTTTCTTATTTCGAGAAAACTGAGCCGGAGATTTATCAAGTAACGCTGGAAGTTCACCCATCCTATGTCAACCAGGCAGGGGAGGAAGTAGTAACGTTTCCTGCCAAAGAATTGGGCCTTCCGGATCGGTACTACAGGCAGTGGGGGAATGTTAAGAGCAACATCTTTGTTTATAGAGTTGCTGATGTCACTATTTGGGGAATCACTGCCCGTTTAATCAAGGATGTTGTGACAAGAATCAGGAGCATAGGCAAAGCAAAGAGCTAAAATCAGGGGATCCGTTGGAAGTAAGAGTAAGCAAGAGAAGGAATAATCTATATTTTTAGAGAATTAAGAAAGGGATTGTGATGTCTAGCAGCTTGTTAAGGATCTTAGATCAAATACAATAAAGCCCTAGCGCTTGGAAAACTATGCCAATACATTAAGCTTTATCTTTTAGGAGGTGTCTATCAAGTGGCGGAATTAATAGATTTTCCCGTTCAAGTAATAATACCTATAGCGTGGGGTGAGATGGATTCCTACGGTCATCTCAATAATATCTATTATTTAAGATATTTTGAAACTGCCCGGATTCAATATTTCAGGGAAATTGGACTTGTCGATATCAAATTGGAGACAGGCCTTGGCCCGATTCTTGCTCAGTCGACCTGTAAGTACCATAAACCACTGCAATATCCTGATCAAGTCATTGTAGGGGCCAAAATAAAATCTATGAGTAAGTCAAGCTTCGTTATGGAGCACTTAATTATCAGTGAAAAAGTGGGAGTGGCAGCCTCTGGGGAAGGGGTTATTGTCATGTACGATTACAATGCTTCGCAAAAAGCAGAAATACCTCCAGCTATTAGAAAACAAATCGAGGAATTTGAAGGAACTTCCTTTTCCAGCGATCAGCGTTAAGACTCAGGAGAACCTATGAAGTATGAGAATAGTCAAGTATTGCAATATTATCGAAGGTAAAGTTGCAAATGACTTCGGGAAATGGTTATTGCAACTCTAAACTTTAAATTGATTGATTGATTGATTTCGCGGAAAAAGAAGTGCCTTACAGTAGATAAGCTAACGGAGAAAACAAGTAAGTTTAATAAAATCTGACTGGAGAAGATTGGGGATAAGAAATGCCGCAAATAATTGATACCAAAATTGAAGACTTTAAATTACGATTTGCAGAGAGTGAAGATGCTGCCCTTATCTTGGGATTTATCAGAGAATTAGCGGACTATGAAAAAATGCTGCCTGATGTCGTGGCAACAGAAGAAGGACTAAGAGAATCATTATTTCAAAGAAAAATGGCTGAAGTCATTATCGGAGAATATAAAAATCAGCCAGTAGGTTTTGCCTTATTCTTTCACAATTATTCCACGTTTTTGGGTAAGCCGGGAATATATTTAGAGGATTTGTACGTCAAACCGGAAATGAGAGGGAAAGGATTAGGGAAAATAATTCTTTCGTTTCTCGCTCAATTAGTTATAGAACGTCAATGCGGCCGTTTAGAATGGTGGTGTTTAGACTGGAACAAACCTTCAATCAAGTTCTATAAACAAATGGGCGCAGTTCCTATGGAAGAATGGACCGTTTACAGAGTTCATGATGAAGCTTTGCATAAATTAGCAAGCAGCTTCTCTAAATAGAGGAAGGCGTTAAAATGGACTATGCCTCGTTATACTACAGAAAAGTTTGTGCCTGAAGTAAGACAGGGATTTAAATGATATAATAAAATAATAATTATGGCTAAGATTAAGCGATGAACACGGAGGGTGAATTCATGAAATTTAAAGATTATCAGTACCATCGGCCTGATATTGAGATAATAAAACCGAGCTTTGCCGATCTGATGAAGAGGTTTACAAAGTCTGCAAGTATCGATGAGCAAGATGCGGCAATGGTTGAAATTAACACCCTACGCGGGGAATTTGAATCAATGTCTCAGCTGGCATCGATTCGACATACCATTGATACGAGGGATACATACTATGAGCAGGAACAAGAATACTTTGATGAAACGATGCCGATATATCAAGGACTGATCTCGGAATTTTATCAGGCTCTGGTCGATTCTGGATTTCGCAGTGCTTTAGAGGAGAAATGGGGTAAGCAGCTCTTTACAATTGCCGAGTTGACATTAAAGACCTTTAAGCCGGAAATCATCGAGGATTTACAGACTGAGAACAAGCTGGCAACTGAATACACGAAACTTATCGCCTCAGCAAGTATCCTGTTCGAGGGTGAGGAGCGGAATCTACCCGGTCTTGGCCCTTTCCAACAGTCTACTGACCAATCTATGAGGAAAAGAGCCAGCGAAGCAAGATATAGTTTTTTTTCCGAACATGAGGAAACGTTGGACAAGATTTATGATGAACTGGTAAAAGTCCGAACTCAGATTGCCAAGAAACTTGGCTACGAGAACTATGTAGAACTCGGTTATGCTCGGATGTTACGCTCGGACTATAACCCGGAAATGGTGGCTAATTTTCGCAGACAAGTGGCAGAGCAGATTGTCCCCGTTGCAACAAAACTGCGTGAGCGGCAGAGACGTCGGCTGGGATTGGATACGCTTATGTATTATGATGAAAAGTTTAGCTTTCTGAAGGGAAACGCCAAGCCACAGGGGAATCCGGAATGGATTGTTGACAATGGGCGAAGAATGTATAAGGAACTGTCCCCTGAGACAGACGAATTCTTTACATTTATGTTAGACCATGAACTCATGGATCTGGTGAGCAAAAAGGGCAAAGCCGGAGGCGGTTATTGTACATTTATCAGCGAGTACTATTCCCCGTTCATCTTTTCCAATTTTAACGGAACTTCAGGAGATGTCGATGTTTTAACCCATGAAGCGGGCCATGCTTTTCAGGTATACAGCAGTCGAAATTTTTCCCTGCCGGAATATCAATGGCCTACTTATGAGTCTTGCGAAATCCATTCCATGAGTATGGAATTTTTTGCTTGGCCGTGGATGAATTTGTTCTTTAAAGAATCAGCAGACAAATACCGTTTCACGCATTTGAGCGAGGCACTCCTTTTTATCCCTTATGGTGTGGCTGTTGATGAGTTTCAGCATTTTGCTTATTCGAGACCTGAAGCAACTATCCAAGAGAGAAAAAGTGTTTGGAGAAAACTTGAAAACAAATATCTGCCACATCGCAATTATGAGGAGAATGGCTATTTGGAACAAGGTGGATATTGGCATCAACAAAGTCATATTTTCAGCGCTCCATTCTACTATATAGACTATACTCTTGCTCAACTATGCGCTTTCCAATTCTGGAAACGATCAAGAGAAGATCGGGAGGCCGCTTGGAAAGATTATCTAAAATTATGTCAAGCAGGCGGCAGCAGATCATTTCTGGAATTGGTCAAACTAGCTCATTTAACATCCCCCTTTGAAGATCTGTGTGTTCAAAAAGTTATTCAGGCGATTGAAGAATGGCTTGATGGAGTTGATGATAGTCAGTTCTAGAAAACAATCCTGTCCGGAAGATCCAGTTTTTGTGGTACTAATCAGAAAGTATAACTTCGTTGTATACTTTCTGAAGCATAAGGGCAACTAAGGCGGCCGCCTGCGCGAGGCTAACAAGTGCGAAGACAGTGTCTTCGGGCACTAGCCAAGTTTTCTTTATATAGTTTGTTTAAATTGGAGGCTTTTAATTTGATTACTGAAGTTTATCCCGGAATCTATCTCAATGAGATACCTTTGCCGAAAAATCCTCTAAGAGCTATTAATAGCTATATCCTGGTTTCTGATTCCGGAAATCTAATTATCGATACAGGCTTTCACACCTTAGAGTGCCAGACCGACTTAATGGATGGGTTAAAAGAATTGGAGATTGACCTTAAAAAGACAGATCTTTTGATTACTCATATGCATATGGATCACTCGGGCTTGGCGCCTGTTCTTAAAGAGCACGGCGTAAAAACTGTATATTTTAGCGAAATCGACGGAGAGCTTTTTAATCAAACATCCGAAAGTCGAAAATCAGAACGGGATTCTTTCTTTGGAACGCTTAACCAAATCTTTGGCTTTAAAAATGATTCCTCCTCAAGGTTTGGCAAAGAGTTTGGGGTTCGGCTTGCCGCCCCCTGGAATTTACCCCTTTGTCAGAAGGAGATAAGCTAATTGTTGGGGATTACTGCTTGGAAGTGGTGGATATTCCGGGTCATACGCCAGGGCATATAGGCCTTTATGAAGCAAGCCGCAAGCTATTTTTTTGTGGCGACCATATCTTAGATGAGATCACCCCGAACATAACCTTCTGGGGATTTGAACAGGACATTTTAGCAACGTACCTTAGGAGCCTTAATAAGGTTAGAGAGTACGACATAGACTACTTATTCACAGCACACCGGAAAATAATCAGAGATCACCAAACAAGAATTACTGAGCTGATCACCCATCATGATGAACGACTCCAAGAGATTTTGGATATTTTACAAAATGGCAGAAAGACCACTGGGGAAATGGCTGCTTCAATGCACTGGGATTTGAGTTATAAAACGTGGGAGGATTTCCCTCACCCCCAGAAGTGGTTTGCTTCAGGGGAGGCATTGTCTCATCTGGAGCACCTTGTGCATATCGGACGGGTCGAACGGATTGAAGAAGATGGGGCATATTATTATAAACTCAAATAATGTTCCTAATACCTCAGCAGAACTCTGTAATTTTACCATCGCATGACTAACGTGCGATGGTTTTTGCGTTTCATAACAAAAAAATGTCTAAAGGTGGGAGTATAGTTGTATTAATAACTTATGAAATGAAAGGAGAAGAATAGTGTCGATTTTAAAGTTAAGTTCAGCGGAAGTGCACTCCCGTGGTCACCATAAAGTAAAACAGGGAATCTTCATTAATGTGTTTCTAATTACTACAATTATGCTCTGTGCTCTGGATTTATTGGTTGCATCGATACGCGGCGACTCTTTAGCCAGTTACACCAAGTATGTTCTTATTGATCTGATCCTTACAGTAGTTAGCCTCTTCTTTTGTTCAGATCTAATAATTAAGAAGGAACGGAAGGTATTAAGCTTTTTCCTAAGTTATATGCTGTTTTTATGGTCCTGCTTGGCGATTATCAAATTGGTATGCTTAACCTGATCGTTAAATTGAATTTCCTAAACGTATCGGTCTAGACCGTTTCCAGTACAGGGACGGTCTTTAAAAGTTTAAATAAATCAAGCTTAAATAATAAGCTGTTTGCCCCTGAGAAAATTGGTAATTCTTATTTATTGAGGGAGGAGTATATCAGGATTTGGCGAATTGTGATAGGTGTTAATTTGCTGAGAAAGGTCAAAATGCCTATGAAAAAGTCCCCATTTGGTAAATATGAGAAAATTGTCAACAAGGGTACTATGAATGTAATCTTTTTCGCATGTAGTATTATTATCATCGCAATCTTGATAACAGGAATCTCCAGTTATGCTATCGTTAAAAAAGCCATGATTGATAAACTTCAGAAACAGGATCTCGTCTATATTTTAAAGTCTATTTCTACACAAATTGATGAGAGGATCGATAGAGCCAAGGAGACATCTCTAATTCTTGCCGATAATCCTGAAGTCATACAATGGTTTGAGGACGGGGAAACCGATAAAAAATTCGAACCCTTGTTCATCGAGCAAATGACCCATGTTGCCAAAACCCTAAACTACACAGTGTTTTTTACCAACCGTAAGACTGGTCATTATTGGACAAATTCCAATTTACTTACAGATACTATGAATAAAGATGACACTGCAGATCAGTGGTTTTATAAGACATTGGCTTCTGGGCAAAAAATAACCCTAAATATTGACCATAACAATGTACTTAATCAAACGAACCTGTGGATCGATACTCTCATGGGCGACATTCATGAGCCGGCAGGGGTTGCCGGAGTAGGAGTTGACCTTCAAGATATATCCACTGAATTTAGTAATTACAAGATCAGTGACAAGAGCAATTTATGGCTTGTGGATACAAACGGTAAAATCAGTATTTCAGAAGACATTGAACAAAGCGGGGGCCGTCTCCAAGATTATTTACCTGACAAAGTATCAAACGAAATTAAGAACGACGCTGCTCAAAGCGGAGATAAACCTACTGTAATCAGTTATCAAGATCAAAGTGGACAAAAGGATCTGATCTTTCAAAAACTCACATCTTGCAATTGGATATTGATCTTTCAAATAGATCGCTCAGAAACTATGGGATTCCTTAATTCCATCATGATCAGCACCTTCGTGAGCATCACCGTGGTCCTGATTTTCTTAATCATTGTTTTCTATGTCGTTTCTACCAGAATCGCCAATCCCTACAAGAAATCGGTTCAACTAAATCTTGAATTAGAAAAGGAGGTTCAAGAGAGAACTTCAGAGATACGGGCACAGAACAAGAAAATGACAGAAAGTATTTATTACGCCAAAACAATCCAAGAATCTATTTTGCCTTCGTCTGAATATCTTCAAAAAATTCTAGCCAATCATTTTGTCTTATGGAGACCAAGGGATATTGTGGGTGGGGACTTTTATTGGTTGAGAGAGACAGACGATGGCTGGGTTATGGTAGTAGGTGACTGCACGGGTCACGGTGTTCCGGGGGCGTTAATGACGATGGCCGTCAACTCAATTCTCAGCAATATTATGTCTCAGAACGAAATTCCGAGTCCAGCTGTAATCATTAAGGAACTTAACAGACAATTAAAAGATGCGCTAAATAAGGAAAAAGGGGACCATTCAACCGACGATGGCCTGGATGCTGCTGTTTTGAGTTATGATAATAGGGGAAGATTGTTGTACGCAGGAGCAAAAATGAGTATGTATGTAGCATCATCTGGTCAAGTAACCGTATACGATGGTCATAAGAGCGGCATTGGTTATATTAAATCTTCATTTGATGAGGATATGTTTGACGCAGGGGTCCGGATTAATCGCGGAGATCGAGTATATTTGACGACAGACGGCTATGTTGATCAGAATGGCGGTTCTCACGATTATTCTTTTGGCAAAAGCAAGTTTCGAAAAAACATCTCTCATACTTTAAAACTTTCGATTTATGAGCAAGGCAAGTGGTTGGAGAAAGTACTTACTGATTATCAGGGGCAGGAGCCACAGAGAGATGATATTGTCGTTGTAGGAATAGAATTTTAAATTATTTTATTGAGAAAGAAGGGAAAATTGGATGATCCATCTTCAGCATCTAAAAAAGTCACTTGAAGAATATCGTGTTTTGATATGCTTCTCAGGCCAATTCTCGCAGGGGATTGTCGAACAGCCGTGCGATTCCATCAAAGGACAAATGAGTGAAGGTGTTGGAACAAAGCAAAATCCCATGAAGGTAATCTCAATTTTCGTAGAGCAAGCCCAAAATATTATTAACTATAATCAAGCCAATAAAAACCATAAATATTATGAACAACTCTTAGAATCGAGCATTGTTACAATAGGTAGGAACGCGGACAGTTTTTTTGTGACTTCCGGGAATATTATTGACAACAACGATTTGGCACCTCTCATTCAAAAGATTGATCACCTTAACTCGCTTGGATCAGCAGAGTTGAAAAGCCTTTATAAAGAAGTCATGAAAAATGAAGGGTTTCAGGAAAACGAACGAAGTGCAGGGTTAGGCTTGATTCATATGGCCCGGAAGGCCAAGACACCTCTCGAGTATCAGAATTATCGGATCAACGATGAGTTATCTTATTTCCAAATCAATGTGAATAGTTAGGAGCTGAAATATGATGGAGAGGTTAATTATCAAGGAATCAAAAAGCACACCCCTTGTAGATTTTGATCCGGACAAGGGTTTGTTATTAATAAAGGGACAATCCTATCCCGAAGATTCTTTTGGATTTTTTAAGCCAATTATCGAATGGCTAAAAGTCTATTTGTCAGAGGCCCCCAGTAAAATTTTGCTGGAGTTTGGATTAACCTATATAAATACAAGTAGTTCAAAGTGCATTATGATGTTTCTCGATGCCCTTGAAGAGGCCTATGAAAAGGGCTTGAATATAGATTTAAAATGGTTCTGTAATGAAGAGAATGAATATGAACAAGAATGTGCTGAAGAATTTCAGGAGGATTATACCTTCCCCTTTGAAATTGTTTTAAGTTAATTCTAGGTTATTAATAAATTTTAAGGTTAAAAAAAGGGGGTGATACCGATAAAAGAATATAGAACGACCGTAAATATCTTTGAAGATGAAATGGCGATATATCATGAGGCAAAAGAGTATATACAGAAAACTGATTCGACGAATGCTGAACTTATTACCAAATTTGATAGTCTTACTGACCAATATTGCCGCTTGATTAACATAACCCGGCGGCTGTGCAGCATTAGCGATGTGCAAAGCAGGGATCTAAAAAGACGAGAGCGAGAAATACAAAACCTTCTGGATCATTCGGATCAGGGCTTTTTGACCTTCGGCAAAGACTTGCTTGTTCATAAAGAGCATAGTTCGGAATGTATCAGAATATTTAACAGAAAGATCGGACATGTAAATATATTGGAACTTCTACGCAGTCAAAACGAAGAACAAAATAGACTACTTGCTGATGTTTTACATAGGGTTTTTGAACTTCACCAAGGGGAAGAACAGCTATCCTGTTTAAGTGAACTTCCTAATTTGCTTAAGATTCGTGGGAGTTATATCAATATTAAGTACAAAATGATTTTCGATGACCTAGAAGAGCAGACTCAAATATTAATGGTTATTCTTACGGATATCACGGAAAAAAGGAAAGTTGAAGACCAAGTTTTATATTTGAGTTATCACGATAAGTTGACCTCACTTTTTAACAGAGCATATGTGGAAAGTATTATTCCTCAACTTCAACTTGACTCTAATCTTCCCTTAAGTATTGTCATGGCCGATTTGAATGCTTTGAAGCTTGTTAATGATGTATTTGGACATGAATCAGGAGACAAATTAATTGCCAGAGCTGCTAAAGTATTCCTTACCTGTTGTCGAAAGAGCGATATTGTCGCTCGATGGGGTGGGGATGAATTTATGATGATACTCCCCGGCGCCAATCAGGAAGCTTGCTCGAGGATCTGCAATAAGATTATGGAAATGTTTAGGACCCTTCCGGCAGATCCTGTCAATTTAAGCGCTTCTTTAGGTGCAGCTACGCTAGACAATTGGGAGACAGACATTTTCAGCCTCATCGGCGTGGCAGATAGTGTAATGTACAGTAATAAGCTGATTGAGCGAAAGAGAACTATGGAAACGATCGTACTCAACGTAGAAAAGGTCTTGCAAACGAAATGCCCTACCTATAACGAGCATAACGCCCGGATTGACGCCTTAGCTCGCCGATTTATAGAACTGCCAGGTTTAGTACTAAGCCCTCAGGAAATTGTTCATCTGCTGTCGCTCGCTCGTTTTCATGATATAGGCAAAGCCGCCATGCCTGTCGAACTGTTACGGAAGACAACCTTTTTAACTGAAGATGAACTAAAGATTATGCGTAAATGTTCTGAAATCGGCTACAGAATGGCCCATTCTATCGGAGAACCGATTTTAGCCCAGGCCATTTTGGCATTTCATGAACAATGGAGTGGAGGGGGTTATCCCTATGGCCTGAAAGAAGAACAAATCCCTCAAATTTCTCGAATTATTTCAATGCTTGATGTCTTTGATCTCTTAACCCATGATCAGCCGTATAAACGTAAAAAAACCCCTCAAGAGGCTTGTCAAGAATTGAATCGATGTGCTGGAGTCCAGTTCGATCCTCGTTTGGTGAAGCTTTTTCTAGATAACTTTGGAATCTTGTTCTCAGAGGACAGTTCATGTAAATAAGTCTCGTTGCTGATAAGGAAACGTGTTAGGGGTGAGTTCATGATAATAATGGATTCAAAGACAATCCAGTACCTTCAAAAAAGAACTGTTTCAATAATTCTTGATCTGAAATCAATTCCATCAATGGGTGGATGAGCTTGTTCTGCAGAACGCGTAACAGGTGGTTACGAACCGAAAATCTATTTGCGTCAGCCACGGGCCGATGAACTTTTAAAATTTAATCTTCACGAAATAGAGTCACTAAAAATCTATTGTTCACCAAGAATTGGTGTAGCAAAGGGATACTCAGGCATTGAAATAAAACTCAGGAAACTATTGCTATTTAAATGGTTGGAGATAGCAGAGGCTAGTGTGACTATATTGAAACAATGACCGTTGACAAATTGTTCACAAAGATACCATACTTTATTCATAGGAACCACATATCCTTAACCTAAAAAAGTAGTAAATTACTACTATGCAATAACTCTGATTTTCATCAGAAGATTGAGTTACTGCAAATATTAAGGAGGTGCTAGGTTTCAATAATGAAGAGAATGAGTAAAACAAAAACCATTGTAATAGCGACTGCTATTACAACCCTTCTATCGGCAACAGCTGTTTATGCAGCTACGACAGACAATAGTTTCGTACATGCCTCGAAATTTTCTCGAACACTTACAGGCGATGCTAAGGGTGGGTTCAAAAGCCATCTGGATAGCCTAGTATCATCAGGCACTCTGACCCAGGCTCAGGAGGACGCTATACAAACTGCAATCTCTGCAGGACAGAAGTCTGGCCCAGCAAAGGGCGACTTCCAAAAAGGACTTGCAAATAGATTTAAAACCGCTTTGGATGGACTCGTAACTGCCGGGACAATAACCTCGGATCAAGAGACAGCTATTCAAGGCGTGCTGGAAACGGCAATGAAGTCAATTGCGACCAAAGGCGAGCTTAAGCAAGGACCTTCCGACATATTTAAAACGGCACTGGATAGTCTTGTTACTGCTGGAACAATAACTTCGGATCAAGAAACTGCCATCCAAAACGCATTCACATCAGGTACGAAAACGGGTGTAACAAAGGGCGAGTTTAGACAGGGACCGGTCAGCGGATTTAAAACGGCCCTGGATAGTCTTGTTAGTGCCGGAACAATTACTGCAGATCAAGAAACGGCTATTGAAAACACGGTGACATCGGCTGTCAAAACAGGAGTAACAAAAGGTGAGTTTAAGCAAGGAGCTTCCAACCTGTTTAAGACTGCTCTAGATGGCCTCGTGAGTTCCGGAACAATAACCACAGATCAGGAAACTGCTATAGTAAACTCCCTCACAACAGGTATGACGAAAGGTGTGGCAAAGGGCGAGTTTAAGCAAGGTCCAACCAACGTATTTAAAACTGCGCTGGATAGTCTTGTAACTGCCGGAACAATAACTTCGGATCAAGAAACGGCTATCCAAAACGCGATGACGACAGCAATGAAGACAGGAGTAACAAAAGGTGAGTTTAAGCAAGGAGCTTCCAACCTATTTAAAACTGCTCTGGATGGTCTCGTTACTGCCGGAACAATAACTTCGGATCAAGAAACAGCTATCCAAAGCGCGGTCACATCGGGTATGAAGACAGGTACAGTCAAAGGCGAATTTAAGCAAGGGCCTGCCAAAACAGCTTTGGATGCTCTCGTAACGAACGGCACAATTACCCAGGCTCAGGAAGATGCTATTTTTAGCAAGTAAAATTTAGAGTAGGCCTTTCAACTCCGCATCACTTTCAACGTGGTGCGGAGTTCGTTTTTTGTCCTCCTTGTTTCTCTTTACTTTCACCATACCTTTAGTTAAACTTTGATAATAATTGAATCTCCATTAATAGGTTTATTATATTGGTAATTTTTCTATATTACGTCCAAATTTCTTAAACTAACTTTACTCACCGGGTGATTATAGGGTACAATAAGATAATCGAAATGATCAAAAACAATCGGATTAAATACAGATTTGTGCTCTTGGAATTTTCTCTTACCTGGAATATGATGTTTATACGTTTGAGTATTTTAAAATGAGATTAATATTGATATCAATTATGAAGAGGACAGTAATAAAGGACTTGGCTTTTAGAGACATAATCCTAGGCTGAAAGATTATGACGAAGGTCTTTTACGAAGATCACCTTGGAGTTGGGTGGCTGAAATAATTAAGTTGCCCCGTGTGGCATACGTTACATGTTTTAAGCGATTAATGGATTGCTTATTTGAGCAATCCATTAATAAAAAGGGTGGTACCGCGATAATTCGTCCCTAAGTCACAGACTTAGGGATTTTTGATGTTATTTACCCTATATTATTTGTTCAATCCAACTCATATGAAAGGAAGATGATCATGTCTAACTTTAAACCTTTGTCTGATCAGTCGGTAGCCAAAAGAGAAAGCGAAATAGCAGATTTCTGGGACAGGAATGAAATCCTGAATAAAAGCATCGAAATCAGGGAGGGTAAAACACCTTTCGTATTCTATGAAGGACCTCCCACGGCCAACGGTAAACCGGGAATTCATCACGTGATAGCCAGAACCTTAAAGGATTCAGTTTGCCGCTACAAGTCCATGCAGGGTTATCAAGTTAAGCGAAAGGCTGGATGGGATACTCATGGCCTTCCTGTAGAGATCGAAGTTGAGAAGCAGCTTAAACTTTCCAATAAACAGGAAATTGAAGCCTATGGAATTGCTGATTTTAATCAGAAATGCCGAGAATCTGTGTTCAGCTATGAGAAGCAGTGGCGGGAAATGACGATGCGTATGGGATATTCGATCGATTTGGATCACCCCTATGTCACGTTGAATAATGATTATATTGAAAGTGTGTGGTGGATTCTTGATCAGTTTTTTAAACAAGGTTTAATCTATGAAGGTCACAAAATCCTTCCCTATTGCTCGCGCTGCGGAACGGGATTGGCTTCCCATGAAGTAGCCCAGGGCTACAAGGAAATAAAGACTAATACTGTCTTCGTTAAGTTTAAGAAAAAAGATGCTGAAGAATACTTTTTAGTTTGGACGACGACTCCCTGGACACTTCCTTCGAACGTAGCACTTACTGTGAATCCTCAAGAAGTATACTTGAAGGTCAGACAGAATAATGAGATCTACTATGTTTCTAAGACCTTGTCCCATAAAGTGTTGGGTGAAGAGTTTGAGGTTCTGGAAGAAATCAAGGGAAAAGAGCTAGAGTTTGTTGAGTACGAACAATTAATGCCGTTTGTAAAAACGGATAAAAGGGCTTTTTTCATTACCTTAGGCGATTATGTAACCACTGAGGATGGCACAGGAATTGTTCATACCGCTCCGGCCTTTGGTGAGGATGATTACAATACCGGGCGCAGGTATAATTTGCCGGTACTTCAACCAGTCAATGAAACCGGGAAATTTGTGACGACACCCTGGGCAGGAAACTTCGTCATGGATGCGGATATAGATATCATCAAATGGTTGCACGGGGAAGAAAAACTATTTAAAAAGGAAAAAATGGAGCATAATTACCCGCACTGCTGGAGATGTCAAACTCCGCTCCTTTATTATGCTAAACCAAGTTGGTATATCGAAGTAACCAAATTCAAAGACAAATTGGTCGAGAACAACAACCGTGTTGAGTGGTATCCTGATTATGTCGGAGAAAAAAGGTTTGGCAACTGGTTGGAAAATGTCAATGACTGGGCTTTGTCAAGGAGCAGATATTGGGGAACGCCTCTTAATATCTGGAGATGCGATTGCGGGCATACCACATCCATTGGCTCCAGAAAAGAGCTGATGGAGAACTCAATAGAAACGCTCGATGAAACGGTTGAATTGCATCGGCCCTATGTCGATGATATTCACATAAAATGCTCAAAATGTGGCTCTGTAATGACTCGAGTGACGGATGTCATAGATTGCTGGTTTGATAGCGGCTCGATGCCTTTTGCCCAACATCACTATCCCTTTGAAAATAGCGAAACCTTTGATCAATTCTTTCCTGCCGATTTCATCTGTGAAGGCATTGATCAGACAAGGGGATGGTTCTATTCTTTACTTGTGATCTCGACCTTTATTAAGGGAGTTGCTCCCTATAAACGAGTATTGGTTAATGATTTAATCTTAGATAAGAATGGGCATAAGATGTCTAAGTCCAAAGGAAATACTGTCAACCCCTTTGAGCTGTTTGATCAATATGGAGCGGATGCTTTAAGATGGTATCTACTCTATGTATCCCCAGCTTGGACTCCAACTAAATTTGATATTGAAGGGCTTAAGGAAGTACAAAGTAAATTTTTCAGTACCATGAGAAATGTGTATGCTTTCTTCTCCTTGTATGCCAACACGGATAAGCTTGATCCGAGAGCATTCTTTATTGCCTACGAGGATCGGCCAGAGCTCGACCGATGGGTTATATCCAAGTATAATAGTCTTCTCAGAAACGTTGAGTTAGATCTGAGTGTCTTTGATCTAACCAAAGCAGTAAGGAAAATTCAGGAGTTTGTCAATGAGGATCTTTCAAACTGGTATATTAGACGATCACGCAGACGTTTCTGGGGTACTGAGCTCACAGATGATAAGAAAGCAGTCTATAATACTACCTATGAAATACTTGTAGGACTATCCAAACTGGTGGCGCCTTTTGCGCCCTATATTTCTGAAGAACTCTACAGAAGTCTGACTGACGAACTATCCGTTCATCTGGCTGATTATCCCGTCGCCGATACTGAGCTGATTGATAACGAATTGGAAACTAGAATGGATCTGGTGAGAAATCTAGTAGGATTAGGCAGGGCGGCTCGCGAGCAGGTGAAAATTAAAGTGCGGCAACCTGTCCAGCAGATCTTGATCGATGGCAAATATGAACGACTGATCGCTTACATGCTCCCTTTAATCCAAGAGGAGCTTAATGTTAAGGCAGTTGTGTTTGCTAAGGATTTGAGCCAGTATATGAACTTTAGCTTAAAACCAAATTTCAAAGTAGCAGGATCTATCTTTGGAGCGAAAGTAAAATTTTTAGGCAAAGCCCTGGCAGCTCTCGACGCGTCCTTCATCGTGCCTAAATTAGAAGCAGGAGAAACAGTTTCCGTCCAGGTGGAGGGTGAGTTTGTAGACTTGGTTAAGGACTATGTAATCACTAATATCACAGCCAAAGAAGGTTTTACGATGACCGTAGAGGACAATTTGTTCGTAATCCTCGACACCACACTCACCAAAGAGCTGATTGATGAAGGATATGCGAGGGAATTTGTCTCCAAGATACAGCAGATGAGAAAGAATAATGATTACGAAATGATGGACAGAATTAAAATATTCTTTGATAGTGATGAGAAAATGGCTGAAGCCGTCAAGATATTTGAGGACTATATTAAACAAGAGACTCTGGCAGACTCCATTGAGAAAATCAGTGATGACAGCTTAGAAAAACAGAACCTTAATGGCCATGAGACAGGGTTGAAACTAGAGAAGTTGTCTTAATAAGGGAAAAACTCCGCATCACTTGCAAAAAGATAAGAGTGGTGCGGAGTTCGTTGTTTTGAGTATGTTAGAAGTTCTATTAAAAATTAAAAAGAGTTATTTCAGGTGAAGCGGGTGATCAGGTGATTTTCAGATTTTTTGGCCGATTAAGTCCTTAAAACCTTGATATATAAGGTCAAAAAGCTGTTTGAGTTCTTGCTCTTCAACACATGAGAAGGCTACACGCACATCATTATCGCCTAATGAAATAACACCCACGCCATAGTGTTCAAGGAGATGAAGGCGCAGAGCTTCTGCCTTAACTCCTTGAAGTTTAAGACACATGAAGTATCCGGAATTGAACGGATAGTAGCCCCAGGCATCGTTGTAGTCTCCCTGATCAAGTATTTGTTTGACCCTACAAGCACGCTTCTTCAAAAGTTCAAATTTCTCAGCTCTTTGAGCTTCAAACTCTGTGGATTGAAGAGCATTTATCAAAAACGTTTGAGAGGGATGAGAAGCGCTGGAAATCGTTCCGCGAATAATACCTAAAGTCTTGTTTTCCAAAGCAGTTAATACAGCCGGATGTTCACAAGCATAAGTAATAAACCCAACGCGAAATCCCCAAACAAAATCTTCTTTTGTAGCTCCGTCTGCTTTAATGGCTAATATTCTAGGGTGAATATTAGCGATCTTGGCAAAGAGTGATTCTTTAATGGAATCCTCGTAAAATAACCCGAAATAAGCATCATCCGTCACAACAACTAAGTTCATTCCTTGTTGGGCGATTTCTCTCAGGGCATCGACAATCTCCGAGGCTTCTTGTTCATTCGGAGTATATCCCGTTGGATTATTTGGGAAATTAAGCAACAAAACGGCCTTTCCATGGTCTTTCTTAGAAAGTATTGCTTCTTTCATGCCCGCTGTATTGAAGGTTCCGTCCTTGGTGTAGAAAGGGAAAGTAATACTTTTCGCACCTCTGCGAATTCCGAAAATAAGGTTATAATTACCCCATAATTTATCAGGCAAAATCAGAGGGTCATTTTCATTGACGAAAAGATCGGCAACAATACTTAAGCCGTGAGTCAAAGCATTAGTGACGATAGGGTTACTGAAGGATTTCTCCTTAAGTGAAGGGTTTTCTTTGATCATTTTTTCACGCCATAGGTGTCGTAACTCAGGTTTCCCTGCAGGTGGCGCATAAGGATATAGGTTCTTAGGATCGTAGTTAATAAGTGTTTCTTGGATTACGGGTAAAAACATCGGTTGATCGTGCTCGGTTGCAATCCCTATTGTCGCATTATACCGATGAGCCTTCTGTTTAGCCTCTGCACTTTGAGTTAAGATCCCTTTCGGAAAATACAAATCCTTACCAAGATCAGATAATAATTCATAAATATGCGGATTTTCCTGCTGTATCTGGCGATTTAACTCTTGGGCAATTTCATTCATGAATGCGTCTCCCTTTCTTAAGCCACCCAATCTCTCTTAGTATAGAATAGATACGTGAGATTTATATTTAGTTATGTATTTGAACTAGATGAATCTAGTATCATTTTATTTAGCCAAGTAACTAAATTCTACACTAAAATGATTGTTTCCTCCACTATATTGTGGGATAAAAGTGGGATAAAAATCTGAAATTCTTGCTTTTGAGGGAAACTTGTACGTATTTGAGAATGAGCTAATAAAGAAAGAGGGCTGGAAGCTAATGCTTCCAGCCATGTCCTTTGAGAGCTTTTTTTATGAGTTGGTTTTTA
The DNA here is from genome assembly GCF_045689965.1 of Desulfosporosinus paludis. NCBI lineage: Bacteria > Bacillati > Bacillota > Clostridia > Eubacteriales > Desulfitobacteriaceae > Desulfosporosinus > Desulfosporosinus paludis. The sequence continues at coordinate 1,837,390 of NZ_CP144211.1, read as the reverse complement.
AGGGAAAAATCCTGAGACTCAATCGTCTCTCCATTAGGCCCTGTCAACCACTCTCTTTGCTGTACACAATAAAAACCTGGGAATCCCATACTTTCTGGTGTAAGTGCAATTGCGTTGGGAATCGGGGTGTTAGGTGAATATACAACTTCCATAGTCTGGTGCCATGTCCAGCCAAGTTGATCGTCAGTTAAATATTCCCATAGTTCAGCTTTTTCCCATGCCCCAGGACTCGAAGGTGGGTTTCCTTGGATCATAGGGTCAAAACGCTTGTCCCATTTTCTCTCAATAAAAACGATGCCCTTGTCTTGCCAAGTAAAAGGGATGGGATCTGCACCTGTACCCCTGATAAAGATTTCCCAATTGTCCAAAGTTCCTTTAAATGTCCGGGCCTCAGCGTTATAACCATATTCATCGGTTCTGGCAGATGCAACACTTGGAAAGGAAACCATGGCGATTAAAAGCAATCCCAGGAATAGAACAATTCGTTTGTTTCTCATATTACTCTCCTCCCATAAAAATGGATAAAATTATGTATATTGAGATTATATAACATAAATGCTCAAATGTAACCACTATTATGAAAATAATGACAAACGGACTATAAAATTGAGAATAAACTCCTAATAGCAAACAAAAACGCTGGCGCTTCTGCCCCAGCATTTTTGTACTAATCAGAAAGTATAACTCCGTTGTATACTTTCTTAAGCATAAGGGCAACTAAGGCAGACGCCTTCGCCAAGGCTTAGCGTCAGCCAAGTTTTCTTTATAATGTCCGTGTTTTGGCTACCTGAGCTTGCCTAAAGCTGCTTCAATGCGCTCTAAAGCTTTTTGGATATTCTCTACGGAATTTGCATAGGAGAAACGGAGATAACCTTCGCCGTGCGAGCCAAAAGCGGTACCTCCTAAGCAGGCGACACCGGCATCGTTCAGAAGATAGTCCGCAATTTCTTTACAGTCCTTGCCGAAAAATTTTATATTTGGAAACACATAAAAGGACCCCTCCGGCAATAGGCAAGTAACCCCAGGAATCGAATTTAGCCCGCTAACCATAATGTCTCGGCGTCTTTTGAATTCAGCGACCATAAGATCAACGTCAGTTTGGGGTCCTGTGAGGGCTTCTTTACCGGCCATTTGTGTAAAGGCAGAGGTGCAAGAATTTGAGTTAACCATAAGTTGAGCAAGCCGATCGGCGATCTCAGGGTGCATCACCCCGTATCCTAACCGCCAACCCGTCATGGCGAAGGTTTTTGAGAATCCGTCTAAAATGATGGTCCAATCCTTCATTCCTGGCAAGGAAGCAATGGAGAGAGGGTGGGAATCACCATATACAATACGGTCATAAATTTCATCGGATAGGACAAGGATGCCTTTTCCTCGCACCAAGTCAGCGATTGCTTCGACATCGCTGTTTGTCAGCACTCCTCCAGTAGGATTTCCCGGCGAATTAATAATGAGCATTTTAGTTTTGGGTGTAATCAATTGAGCAAGTTCATTAACGTCTAAGCGGAACTGATTCTCTTCTCGTAAAGGAATAGGGACGGGCTTCCCACCAACGAACCTAATAACGGACTCATAAATAGGAAAGCCGGGGTTAGGATAAATAACTTCATCCCCTGGATTCACAGTTGCAAGAATAGAGAAAAACATGATGGGCTTGCCGCCTGGGACAATAACCACATTCTCAGCGGATACTGTCACGTTTTTATGGCGCTGGATGTATCCCGCGATCGTTTCTCGCACTTCTTGAATACCCGGAGCGGGTGTGTAATGTGTATATCCGCTAGTTAGAGCAAGACAGGCGGCATCAATAATATTCTTAGGAGTATTGAAGTCCGGCTCACCAATTTCCAGATGAACAATGTCTTTTCCTTGAGCCTCTAACCTTTTAGCTTTTGCCAAAACTTCAAACGCTGTTTCTGTACCAAGCAAGGACATTCTTTCAGCAAATACTTGTTTCATAGATTCTCCTTTTCAAAAAATAGTCGAGCTTTTGTGTTTAACCAAAAACATCATTTCCGGTCAGCCAAAGTTGAGTTTAGGAGTATTAATCCCTAATTCACCCTATATTATAACTTTTTTGCTAGGTTATTGTGTAAAGAAGTTTATTGAACATCATAGCTCGGTATACTTTTGTTTCAGTGGCAAACAATACCATTATGACTGAACTATGATAAATGAGCAGAAGCGGAAGGGAATAGTTTGAAATTACGAACATTTATATTACTGAGTATCATATCCTTTGGCTTATTTGTAGGGGCTACATTGATATCGGCCAGGCTTCCTTCTCCTATTCCAGAACAGGCCGTCGCCGGTAAGCTTGTCTGGCAAAAGCATAATTGCGTCAGTTGTCACACCTTATTTGGCAATGGGGGGTACGTAGCGGAGGATTTAACCCATATTGTGGTTAAGGAAACTCCGTCCTACCTTATTCAGTATCTTGTAGAGCCGCCCGTTATGCGTCCCAACAAATACACTCATCACCCAGCCCTTAATAAGGAAGATGCCGAGAATCTGGTGCAATACCTAAAGTTTGTCGATACGATACCGACTCTAGGGTGGCCTCCCCAACAAGAGAAGGAGGGGAAGGACTGATGAAACTGTTTAAATTGTTTTCCTTTACTGGAAAAGTCAATAAATCCACGGTTCCCAAGCAGCAATTTCTCGCCCAAAAAATCAGCCGCAGGTATTGTTTTACGGCTGTAAGTTTATTTGCCCTGCAAAGTATGGTGGCTTTGATGGGTGCCTTGGATTTGGTAATACCGGATCTGCCGTCACCGATCCCCTTTGAATTTGGTCGAGCAATTCATTTGGGCTTGGCCGACCTTTGGCCGCTTATTGGCACTATGGGTATGGTTTACTTTTTTATTACAGCCGAGCTTAATCGGGAGGTCTATTCCCCTCTCCTAGCTCGCTGGCAATATTGGATCGTTATAGTGTTCACCTTGTCTATCTTCGGAACTTTAGCCTTAAAAATAGGCAACGGGCGAGAATTCCTCGAAGGAATGCCAATCTTCTATGTCGGTATATGCTTATCCCTGGCCCTGGCCTCTTATAATCTTATAAGAACGTTATTAACGGATAAAAGGAATATTACCCCAGCAGCCGGGATTATGACCGTGGGAATGTCCTTCCTTTTAGTTTTGTTGCTGCCGAATACAATAACTTATAGCAACCCCATCACGGATGAGACAACCAAGTTTTGGATTGTTCATTTATGGGAGGAAATGGCTTTCGAACTGACATCCGCCGGATTTATCGCCACCTTTTACGTTGTTTCCGGTTTAGCGGATCGGGGCAAGGTGGAAAAGTGGCTTTATTTAGAAGCAACTTTAGCTGTCGTTGGAGGTTTGTACGGTACCGGACACCACTATTACTGGATTGGCTTTCCCGCCATCTGGCTGGTACTTGGTTCCTTGGTCAGCATAGTGGAAGTCATTCCTGTTGGAATGTTAGTTCAGATGACCTATAAAGGTTTAAAATCGGTGAAAGTTAGGAGCAATCGCGAGAAACTTACCTTATGGCTGCTGCTCAGCAGTGTCTTTTACCATATAACAGGCGCCTCACTATTAGGCCTATTTATTACCATACCTTGGGTCAATCTGTACATGCATGGGACATATGTCACCTCGGGTCATGCTCATTTGGCTCTATTCGGGAGCCTCGGTTTTACAGTTTTATCGGGCTGTTATTATGTTCTCAGTCAAGGGAGCGAACCCTCTCTCAAAAGCTATAAGGGTGGAGTTTTGGCTGTCCTATTGCTGAATGGTGGCTTGATCGTCATGTCTTCGGCCTTGTTGGTTGCCGGCTTCATGGAGACTTATCTATGGCGAATTTTAGGGATGGATTTTATGCAGGTTCGCATGCTCCTTAATCCATACCTAATCATACGGGCGCTAGGGGGAGCAATGTTTACACTGGGAGACCTTCTTCTGGCGTGGGGTTTTTATAAGACATGGAAGGCAACCAAATCGCAAAAGTAACGATGCTTAGAACTTTATGTAATGAGGTCAGAAAATGCAGATTACAATAACGAGCTCCTTCTGGTTGTTTTTGCTCATATTATTGCTGGTTCTTCAGCTCTTCGTGGTACTTATCCTAATGATCAAACCAATCATGCGCTATCTTATAGGACAGCAGATCAGCGGCTTTATGGACAAGCTGCTTTCGGACAAGTACACTCAGAATCTCATGGAAGTGTGGCCGGCAGGGAAACGAATTTCGGTATTAAATATCCTGGAAATAGGTTTTCGTTCTCAAAACGGGAAAATCATCACCCGTCCTCTTGGTTCTCCTAAACATTTTCCCGGATTCGACAACCTCATGTTTGCTCCTCACTTGATGACGAAGTTATCGCTGCCGGAAAGCACCCAGATGAACATGCAGGTCACAATTGGCCCGAAGGCCAGCAAGCCGATGGTTATCAATATTCCGATTATGATCGGTGCCATGGCTTATGGGATAGCTCTCAGTGAGGAAGCGAAAAGAGCTTTAGCCAGAGCAGCCAAAACGTTACAAACCTCTACATGTTCCGGAGAAGGACCCTATTTGCCCGAAGAACGCCAAGAAGCCGGAAAATACACCTTGCAAATTTCACGTTGGGCATGGGGAGCGAGAACTCAGGAGCAAATTGATTCTGCTGATATGTTGGAGGTCCAAATGGGGCAAGGTGCTGATATGGGCGCGGTAATTGTAGAGGCCGTAGAATTTCAAGGTCGGGCGCAAGAGCTTTCAGGGCTGGCTCCTGATGAACCGGCGATATCCTTTTCGGCACCACCGGGGATACAAAAGCAGAGTGATTGGCCAGGCTTTATGAAAAGTTTGCGTAAACGTTCAAACGGCATTCCTATTGCCTTAAAACTTATGGCGACAGGACATCTTGAGGAAGATTTAGCAGCCGCTATTCAATTAGGCTTTGATGCTGTGATTATTGATGGAGCGCAAGGTGGCTCGCACGCCACTACTCCGATTAAACAAGATGATTTTGGTATCCCCAGCCTTTTTGCCTTGAGCCGAGCCGTCCGCTTTTTGAAAAACCAAAAGGTACGAGACCGAGTTAGTTTGATTATAGCTGGGGGATTCTTCACTCCTGGAGAGTGTCTCAAAGCGATTGCTCTGGGAGCAGATGCTATTTATATGGCGACTGTCCCACTTCTGTCTCTAACCCATAACCAAGTAAGTAAAGTAATACCATGGGAACCCCCGACGACCTTGGTATTTTACGATTCCCCTTCTAAAGGGAAACTTGATATCGATCAGGCTGCCACGAGTGTTGTTAATACTATAACTTCTATGGTTTTGGAGATGGAAGAAGGAATGCGTGCCCTCGGAAAAGCGTCTCTGAAAGAGCTGTCAGCCGATGATCTTGTTGCCTTAGATTCCTTAAGTGCTGAAGTGACCGGTGTAAAAAGGATTTATTAAGTATCGAAAATATTTTTAATAACACGGGAGTTTACACTAAAATTAGATAGCTCATTCGCCGTTACTGCAGAAGAAGCAACTGTTATTATTGCAGAGGCTGCCTGTGGATTACTTACAAGGCTGCCTCTTTCTATGAGAGTATTTACGTCCTGTGTCGTCATCAGCGTCGCTCACGCAAATTCTGCATAGCATGCTTCCTCTATAGTGCTTGTTGACTTTTTGCTGCAAGCATGAATAACACCTAAAAAAGTACAGCAAAAAACCGCAATAAACTGTAGCATATACTTAACAAAGCCGCACAAAAGTGATATTATCAATATGGGATATTTCTTAAAGGGGTATATGATATGTTTGCAGAGGAACGTCGCGATAAAATCCTTTCCAAAATTAAATCATCGAGAAGGGTATTTGCGAAAGAACTCGCGGATGAGTTTCAGGTTTCCATTGATACTATTCGTAGAGACCTAACAATGATGGAAGAGGAGGGCCTTTTAAAAAGAACTCATGGCGGAGCTGTCTCGCTGTCGAAAGTTAGAAGGTTTCCGATGGATGACAAGATTCGATACAGCGAGGGAACTGAGCATCAAAACGCTGTGGCTAAACTTGCTGCTGCCTACATCGAGCAAGGGGATACAGTATTTATCGGCGGCGCAAGCATTCACTACATATTACTGAAATACCTGCCGATTGATCGGGACTATACCGTCATTACCAATTCTTTGATTATTGCTGAAAAATTAAAAAATCATGGTAACATTGAGACGTATATCGTGTGTGGGAAAATTGAAAGGGAGGAAGGGATCGTTGATCCTTTGGCCACTGAATTTATAAGAACCTTGCGTATTGATAAAGCCTTTTTGACGGGGGGAGGAATTTCCGCGAAACATGGGTTGAGCAGCTCAACTCCGGAAGGAGCTATATTCCAACGAGCTGTGGCAGAGGTCTCTCGTCAAAAAGTCTGCCTGGCGAACTTTGATAAGGTGGGAACAGAATTCTTTGCAAGAACCATAGATTTGAGACAATTGGATGTTCTCATTACAGATTGGGAAGCACCCGATGAAGAGCTTAAGAAAATTCAACAGACGGGTGTAAAAGTTTTGGTAGCTTATGAAAATGATTAAGGAATAAGTGAAGAAGAAAGAAGGCTAAGGTAGTATGAAGGTAAGTTTCTATACATCTCAAAGAGAGTATTCTTTAAAAAAGGATGAGTTTAATCGCGCTATACAGGGAGTTCTCGAGAAAGGAAATTTTATCTTAGGCGAACAAGTCGCTCGACTTGAGAATGAGATTCAGCAATATACTCAGGCCAAATATGCCATCGGAGTGGCCTCCGGAACAGATGCCCTGACCATCGCTTCAGACATTCTTGGCTTCAAGGACGGAAAAGAGGTTATTACGTCTCCCTTTACCTTCCTTGCCTCTACATCATGCATTACAAAGCATAGAGGGCGTCCCGTTTTTGTAGACATTGATGAAGAGACCTTCGCCTTGGATGTAACCAAGATCGAGGAAAAGGTCAATCAACAGACTATAGGAATTCTTCCTATACATCTCTTTGACCAAATGGCAGATATGGACAGAATTATGGATATTGCGGCTAAACACCAACTGAGAGTGCTTGAAGATGCTGCTGAAGCCTTTGGCATGAGATGGAAGGGACGTAACGGTCAATATCATCATGCAGGAACAATCGGTGACTTTGGAGTATTTTCATTTTTCCCGACCAAGACTCTGGGAGGTTATGGTGACGGTGGAATGATGATTACGAATGATGAAGAACTGGCGCGCAAAGCTAAATATTACAGAGTGCATGGTGCCTCGAAAAAATACCATTATGAGTATGTTGGTTACAATTCGCGCTTAGATACACTTCAAGCAGCAATTTTATCGGTTAAGTTAAAGTATATTGACGACGCTATTAGCAAACGAGAAAAGATCGCTAAGCAATATATTGAAAGGCTGAGTGACTGTCAAGCGATAAGACTTCCTAAAGTCAAAGGAGATCAAAAGCAGGTTTATTATGTGTTTAATATAATGGCAGAAAATCGGGATCAATTAGCGGAGCACTTAGCCAAAAACGAAATCGGGTATAGTATCTATTATCCGCGTCCTCTTCATTTGCAGCCATGTTTTAGAGATCTGGGGTATCAAAAAGGGGATTTTCCTATCGCGGAGAGGGTATCCGATGAGATCATTGCCCTTCCAATCTATCCTGAAATAACGACGGATGAAGTAGAGTTTATATGTGATACGATAAAAGAGTTTTACAAATAACAATGAACGTTGGAAAGGAACCTGATGATGACAATTAAAAAAATTCCTTTTTCACCACCAGATATTACTGAAGAAGAAATAGAAGCGGTAGCGGAAGTATTAAGGTCCGGATGGATCACTACCGGTCCAAACTCTGCTCGCTTTGAACAAGAGTTAGCATATTACTGTGGTACTGGCCAGGCGGTTACTTTGAATAGTGCCACTGCGGGCTTGGAGCTGATTTTAAAGGTTTTGGGTATCGGCGAGGGTGATGATGTGATTACAACGCCTTACACTTACGCTGCTACCTCAAACGTACTCGTTCATCGAGGGATAATGCCAACCTTTGTCGATGTTAAAAGAGATAGTTTCCTAATTGATGAACAGAAAGTTTATGAAGCCATCACGCCCAAGACAAAGGCGATCATGACCGTGGATATTGCCGGAGTACCTGTTGACTACGATAAAATAAAAGAAGTTCTCAAAGCCAAAAATCGCCAGGATATCACACTTATTTCTGATTCAGCGCACTCTTTTGGGGCGATGTACAAAGGCCAAAAAGTTGGAGGGCAGATGGACTTTCATGTTTTTTCATTTCATGCCATCAAAAACCTGACGACGGCAGAAGGTGGGGCCATCACTTATAACAACAATAGTTTCCGGGGCAAAGAAGACTTGTACAAGGAATTCAAATATACTTCGTTACACGGACAAAATAAGGATGCCTTCTCCAAAATGCAAGCGGGAGCTTGGAAATATGATATCTTAACCGATGGCTTTAAATGTAATATGACGGATATTATGGCGGCTATCGGCAGGACTCAGCTGCGGCGCTATGATGATATGTTAAGAAAACGGGCGGAACTCCATCAGGTTTATAGTCAGGTACTTGGCGGCAAGGACTGGGCCATAGTTCCCTTCGACAAAAACGAGGACATGGAATCCTGCTATCACTTATATACCTTAAGACTAAGAGGCTTTCGCGAAGAACAGAGAGACCGGGTTATTCAAAAGATGGGCGAAAAAGATATTGCCACAAACGTACACTTTATGCCCTTGCCGATGTTTACCCTTTATCGAAATTTAGGTTATCGGCTGGAAGATTACCCGAATGCCCAGGCTCAGTATGCTAATGAAATCTCTTTGCCGCTCTATTCGAGGTTAACTCTCGATGAGGCGGAATATGTAGCTGAAGAGCTTATTGATTGTATTGAGTCAATCTAGAGGATGGTTAAGAAAGATGACAGCTTAGCACATGTACGTGTAAGGCTGTCTTCTTTTATATGAGAAAGGAATCTTACCTTATCGTCTTAACGTTTGTCCATTAATTTAAGTTAATATTGATTGTGAAAATAAATGCGAGTTAATACTGACTCAAACAAGGAATTATTGTTTTTCATAAATGAAAAATACATGACCTGGATTTTGCTGTTCGGAGCCTGATATTTTTGTTCGGAAGTATTGTGAGCTTATGTTGAGAAGAAAAAATAACTCATTACGACTGAATAATGGGAAATCTCCATCTGCTGTTGAAGTGTTGCCTTAAATGAGAAAGGATGGCATAAAAATTGCACTTAATATCTCCGAAGCTCGGACAACTATTGCAATCGGAGAATACTTCATTGCTTTACATAGTATTTCTTTTAAAGAGGTGGTAACGGTGTCCTTTATTTTGGGGATTGATACGGGAGGAACTTATACAGATGGTGTGCTTTTGGATTTTGAAGGAAAGGTTGTTGCAGCGAAAGCTAAAGCCTTTACAACACCGCAGGATTTGACCCTTGGGATCGCGGAATGTATTGATAACTTAGGAGAGATCGATCCTAAACAGATTAAGATGGTTTCACTTTCTACGACACTCGCTACAAACGCGATCGTTGAAGGACGTGGTTGTAACGTAGGGCTAATTTTAATCGGTTATAGACCCACTGGAAAATTTCCTGCACAAATGGTCAGCATTGTTGCGGGCGGCCATGACGGACTTGGAACGGCAAAGTGTGAACTCGACACGGAAGAACTTGCCAAGGTGATTGGCCAAATGAAAGGTGAAGTCGATACTTTAGCCATTTCCGGAATCTTTAGCATAAGTAATCCCGAACATGAAAATCAGGCTAGAGAATTCATACGCAGAGAATGGGATGTACCTGTTATCTGTGGTCATGAATTAAGTTCCAATATCGGCCTTTATGAACGGACAGTAACAGCCTGTTTGAATGCAAAACTATTGCCTATTATTTCGGATTTGTTTGGGGCAGTTAAAGGGGTACTCAAGAGAAAAAAGATTGAAGTTCCTATGATGATCGTAAAAGGTGATGGGTCTCTGATTAGTGAGGAGAAAGCCTTGGAAAGGCCCATTGAAACCATTCTGTCAGGTCCTGCGGCGAGTGTGGTGGGTGCCATGTTTCTGGCGGGCAGGGATACCTTTTTAACCCTTGACATGGGAGGCACTACCACGGATATAGGGATAGTCAGGAATAACTATTGGAGAAGGCATGAAGAAGGGGCAATAGTAGCCGGGTGGAAAACTCATATTAATACAACCGGGCTCAGCACCTTTGGGATTGGTGGGGATAGTTATATAAGAGTGACAGCGAAAGGCCAACTGTGCCTTGGTCCGATGCGAGCAAGACCACTTTGTGTTATGGGTCTGAGCTATCCCTATTTAATCCAGGAACTACGCGAAATACATCAGTCTAAAGTGGTCAATGGAACGATCTTTGACGGGCAGACTCTGGATTGCTGGATGATTGTTAAACCACCTTCCGCCCTTGAGAGCTTGAGTCGCGATGAACAACTTATCGTCAAAGGACTTGAAGATGGGCCGCATAATGTCCAATTTTTAAAAGAACGAATTGGAAATTATGTAAGCCCCTTTGCGCTAAAATCTCTTGAACAAGCTCGAGTCATTGGGCGCATTTCCTTTACCCCTACGGATGTCCTGCATTGTCTCGGGCTTTTGAAAAAATGGAATGCGGATGCCTCTCTTGAGGGGGCCAGAATTCTTGCCGGCACTTACGGGTCTAATATTGAGGATTTTGCCATCAAGTGCCTGGAGACTATGACTCAGTCAATAGCTCTTGCCACTTTGCAAAGCATTGCCTCGAAACAAGGATATACCTTCGATATTACCAAGGATGAAAGCCTTAAGTTTTTTCTTGAACCCTTTTTCAAACAAAATCATAAGAATTTAGATCTTAGTGTTCCGATGAGTTTAAATTATCCCATTGTCGCCATTGGGGCTCCGGTAACGGCTTATTTGCCTGAGGTGGGCGAGCTCTTGAAAACCGAGGTTATTATTCCTGAACACAGTGAAGTCGCCAGTGCCGTAGGCGCCGCCATGGGAAAAGTTGCCGAAAAGATTACTGCTCTGATTAAACCAGGATTTAAAGTTCATGCGCCCTGGGGATGTGAGGCCTTTATGTATCACGAGGAGGCCTGTGAGAGAATTCTCTCGAAGGGCAAGGAGATTGTCCTGGAGAATGCTAAAAAAGCCGGAATCATTAATCCGGAGATTACCGTGAACCAGGATAAAGTCACCAGTGATACGAAGTTTGGCGTGATTTTTATTGAGGAGTCTTTTGAGATAATTGCCTCAGGATATCGGCAAGGGGAGAGTGAAGGTAATGAATGCTAAGATTTTTGCTTGTAATACTATTGCCGACGAAATCCAAAAAGTTCTGCCGGCAGGAATGTCTTGTGAATTATTGCCCTACGCACTTCATCGCGAGCCGCGAAAACTCAAGTTGGAATTACAAGCCAGAATTGATGCGGACCAAGACCATGACACTCTTCTTTTTGGCTACGGATTGTGTTCCAACGGCGTCGTGAATCTTCATTCAAAGGTCCATACCCTTGTAATCCCAAGGGTTCATGACTGCATCAGCATTTTACTCGGCTCACGAAAAATCTATCAGCAGGAGTTCGATAAGTGCCCGGGAACCATTTATCTAAACAAAGGATGGATAGATCAGGGTGGTGAACCACGGGCAGAGTTCCTGAAATATAGCGCTAAATACGGCGAAGAAAATGCTCGCTATATTATTGAAACCGAGTACAACCACTATAAGAGACTTGTATTTATAGACACCGGAGTAGGAGATTATGCAAGTTTGGTTGAGCATTCAAAACAAGTTGCGAAATTCATGGGTGCAACATTTGAAGAAAGGGAAAGTACGTGTCAGCTATTAAAGAGGCTGGTAACCGGGGAGTGGGATAAGGATTTCGTCGTTATTCCACCGAGAATGATGGTTACCCAGGAAAGTTTCTTTTAAGCACCGTAACTCGCAATACTTAACCTCAGGATTGTGATTTTCTTCGGACCATAGAGTATAAGCCAATAGCTGGGATTGGATCAGATTACTTGGGGATGGTGATATCGATGTCCTATATTTTAGGGATTGATACGGGAGGAACTTATACGGATGGTGTGCTTTTGAATTTTGAGGATAAAACTATTGTCACGAAAGCTAAAGCCTTTACGACTCCACAGGACTTGACCATTGGGATTGAGGAATGTATTGATAACTTAGGAAAGTTTGACCCTAAGGAGATAGGAATGGTTTCCCTTTCCACGACCCTGGCAACAAATGCCATAGTCGAAGGGCGCGGCGGCAAGGTGGGATTAATCCTTATAGGTAAAAGAAAACCAACAGGGGTTTTGCCAGCCCAAAGATGCGCTTTGGTTTCAGGCGGTCATGATCTTTATGGAATACCTTTTGGTGACCTTGATACGCAGGAGTTAATGAGGGCTATTGCTCAAATGAAAGGGGAAGTAGATACCTTAGCTATTTCAGGAAACTTAAGTAATAGAAACCCCGATCATGAAAATCAGGCCAGAGAGATCGTGCGAAAAGAGTGGGATTTACCGGTTGTCTGTGCGCACGAACTGAGTTCAAAATTAGGTTACTATGAGAGAACTGTGACAGCTTGTTTAAATGCCAAGCTCTTGCCAATCATCAGAGAATTGCTGTTGGCAATAAAAGCTGTTCTTAAGAATCATCGTATTGAAGCTCCCGTTATGGTTGTCAAAGGGGACGGATCTCTGATCAGTGAGGAGAAAGCTTTTGCAAGACCGATTGAGACAATTTTATCAGGACCAGCGGCTAGTGTGGTAGGCGCAACATTTTTGACGGGTATGGAGACGGTTTTAACCCTTGATATGGGAGGGACCACTACAGATATAGGTATCGTCAAAAACAACCGTTGGCGAATAAACGAAAAAGGGGCAGTCGTGGCTGGCTGGAGAACACACATAAATACAGCAGAAATCACTACCTTTGGTATCGGCGGGGATAGCTATATTAGAGTGGATGGGGAAAGCTATATCCGGGGCTCTAAAAAGGACAAATTGCACATAGGGCCGCTGCGGGCCTGGCCTTTATGTATTGTCAGTATGCGCTACCCTAATCTCGTTGAAGAACTCAAGTCAATTAAGGGTAAGCATACTGTTTATCAAGGACAAGCCGTAGATTGCTGGATGATGCTTAAACATCCTCGGAACCTTGAGAATTTGCGCCCTGAGGAACAGGCTGTTGTTAGGGTCCTAAAGGATGGAGCGCACAATGTTCTAACCTTGAATAGGCTTGTTGGTAATAACCTAAGCCCTCTTGCCCTGAAGTCGCTGGAACAGGCTCAGATTATTGGCCGGGCTGCTTTTACCCCTACCGATGTCCTTCATTGCCTTGGGTTTCTTCAAACCTGGAATCGTGCGGCTTCGCTTGAAGGAGCGAGAATTCTTGCACAATACTATGGCTCTGGAATAGAAAGCTTTGCCTCACAATGCCTCGAACAAATAACCCGTTTCCTGACGCTTACCGCCTTACAGAGTATCGCTTTAAAACAAGGGCATCCTTTATTAATCAAAGATGATCCGAACTTTAATTTTGTAATGGAGCCAATCTTTAAGCGAAATAAACCTGATCAGGATTTTAGCGTCAAAGTTGGACTGAATTATCCCATTGCTGCGATTGGTGCTCCTGTTAAAGCTTACTTGCCGGATGTCGGACAGTTATTAAACTGCGAAGTCATTATTCCTGAACATAGTGAGGTTGCCAACGCAGTTGGAGCCGCAGTGGGAAAAGTTAGTGAACGAGTAACCGCTATCATCAAACCTGGCTTTAAAGTGCATGCCCCATGGGGATGCGAAACCTATATGGAACTAGAAGATGCTCGGAGTAGTATTCTGACCAAGGGCCAGGAACATGCCCTGGAAAGTGCTCGAAAAGCTGGGGTATCTAATCCCGAGGTTGTCGTCAATCATGATGTATTTTCCTGTGAAACGGATTTTGGAATGGTTTTTGTCAGCGAGGTTTTTGAAATTGTTGCCTCAGGGTACCTAATGTATTAGGTTAACGAAATTATCCCCAAAGATCTTGAGATCAAGTAGAAAGAGGCGGCCTGTGAATCACTTCCAGTGCCGCCTTTTTCTACTTCATTAAGCCTATCGCTAAGGTTCCTCGTTTACCAAGAGTCAAATTCTTATGGGTTTGAGTCAGAGGTCGGCCTGCCTTGACTAAAGCCGTTAAGACACCGCACTGGGACGTATCACCCACGAGTACAAAGCCCTTTAAAATGTCCCCTTGCCAAATCAAACTGCGATAGATGGGCAGACTTCCGTCTATTTTCAAACCTTCTTGTTGGTTCCAATTTTCCTGTGCCTTATGCTCAGGGAGCTTGGTGATTCCGACGGACATAGCCGAGAGGCCAAAAAAGTCTACAGAGTTCAGACCAAGGGACCCAGGATAGACCTCGTGTCCACCGCACATATTTGCCCCGGCAATTCTGCCTTGAGTTGAGGCATTCGGCCAAGTGGCATTTACCGTGAAGGTTTGACGAACGAGATCCCAAGTTTCGGCGATATCACCTGCCGCATAGATGTTGGGCAGATTCGTGGCTAAGGAATGATCTACTTGAATCCCTCGACCAATGTTCAAGCCGGAATCTCCTAAGTTTCCTATATTTGGCTGAACTCCTTTGCCGACAATCACAACATCCGCTTCAAGTATTGTATTACGCGCGGTCAGAACACCTTGTACATGTTCTTCTCCAGTGATCTTCGAAGCTTCAGTTTGTAAAAGAAAGTTTACTCCGTGGGCCTCCAAATGCTTCTGAATGAGGTCACCTGCCTTTTTATCAAGCATCTGCGAGAGGATTTGGTTGGAAGAGATCAAAACAGTGACCTCGAGTCCGCGTTTTCTCAGCGCATAAGCGCTCTTCAGGCTGACCAAACCTCCTCCAATGACGACGACCTTTCGTGCTCCCCGCTCTAAGACAGCCTCGATATCTAAAGCATCTTTCATGGTGCGCAGCGTAAAAACTTCAGGAAGATTTCTACCCGGGATCGAGAGTTTATTAGCCGAAGCCCCCATAGCGAGCAGAAGCTTACTGTAGTTCCACTCTTGCCCATCACTGCTTTGGACACGCCGGTGGGTGGGATCGATCCTGTTAACCTCGACTCCGTATACGATTGTCAAATTAAGCTGCTTGGCAAAATCTATGTCCCGTAAATAAAGGCGGGAGGCAGGGATATCTCCGGCTAAAAAATAAGTCGTTAAGCAACGGGAATAACTCGGTTCATCTTCCGCCGTGAGGACGATCAATTCGGAATGGATGTCGTGTTTTCGAATTTCTTCAACTGCAAACAGGCCTGCTGCGCTATTTCCAACAACGATATAGCTCATAATTTTCCCCGTCCTTTAACTGGGAAGTCCAAGTTTTTTTCGTTTGGCCCGGATGTCTTCCATAAGTCCCTGGGCTGCTTTTAGGGCATCAGTTTCGATATAGAATTTCCCTCCGATCACATCCGTCAGACCTTGGGTAAGTAATTCAGCGACTGCCTTGCTCCCCAGTACGGGTGGAACAACTCCAAGGTGTGTGGTTAGTCCCATGGTTACAGCCCAAGTCCCGATGCTCAGGGCTTTTTCATGCTGGGGTTCGGGAGCACTTGCAGCAACCGGCAACAAGGCTGAATCGACCTTCAAATAGGCTGCTATCGCGGTGACTAAGTCCCCAATCCTGGAATTATCAACGCAGCTGCCCATGTGCAGTACAGGAGGAAGCGGGGCTCCCAGGCCGGCTGCTTGGCCGATAGCCGTTAAGACAGCTTTTAAGCCCTCACCGGCATAGGCCTCGGTTCCTTCGGGATTCATAAGGCCGGCCTTGGCTAAGGCATGAGCAGAACATCCTGTAGCAACAACCAAGACATTGTTCCTGATAAGTTCCTTTACTAACTCTACATGCAGGCTGTCTTGAGTTACTTTAACATTATTACAGCCGACTGTAGCCACAACCCCCAGGATATTGCCATTGACGATATTATCAATGAGGGGCTTCAGAGGGTCTGCGGGGTTCACAGTGGATAGAGCTCCGATGATAGCTTCAACACTAAATCCAGCCATAATTTTGCGCCTGTAATTGGGAACGTGGACTTTTTTAGGGTCTCGATGAGTATAGGAGAAGATGGCCTTGCGCACAATTTCTTTAGCTGCTTCATCGGCGTTTTCTAACGTAAAAGGAACATGGGCAGCTCCTGGGAGTTTGACAATTGGCATCGTCGTGATGAGTTCAGTGTGATAACAAGCTGCTACTTTGCTTAAGGAGGGCATAATACATTGAACATCGACAACCATTGCGTCAACAGCTCCGGTAACTATAGCCAGCTCTTGGGCCAGGAAGTTAGTAACCAGCGGAATCCCTTTGCGCATTAAAACTTCATTGCCGGTACAGCAAATTCCGGAGACTAAAATTCCCTTGGCCCCTGCAAGGAGCGCTTCCTCTTGGAGCTTAGCCGCCCAATAAACAATTTTTTCAGAAAGCAGGGGGACGTGACCATGAACAATCAGATTGACATAATCCTCTTTGAGGATGCCTAAATTCGCTTCGGTCACGACAGGAGAAGGGGTTCCAAAAAGGATATCCTGCATATCTGTGGCCAATTTTAGGCCGGAATATCCGTCTACAAGCCCTTGTTTAGCGGTGGCTAAGACAAGATTCACAGGATCACCATCCATACCCATGGTTGTCTGGTGCAGGGCTTCCCGGATTTCCCGGTCGGGATTACGAGGGAGAATGCCAAGGCTCGCCCAGACGGCAATTCTTTCTTTAGGGGCGTTAGACATCAGCCACTTAACAGGCCTTTTTCCATGGTTTGCTAGATCAGAATAGGCGGCTTCGACAACCTCTAAAGCCAGTTCTTCTGCAGTTTTGCCGGAGATCTCTAGGTTCAGCCCCTTGGCCACCTGGCGCAATTTTGTTTCGTCGGTAATGGTGTAATTGATTTCTTCTTTGGCCGCTAATTCTAAAGCATCAACCACGTCATAGGCGTGGTCGACATGAGCGGCAGCTCCGGCTGCCACTTGCCTGAGCAGATTGCGGGCGACAATGACATCTGCGCTGGCGCCGCAAATCCCTGATTTCGGTCCGTTTCCGAAGGGGTCAATTCGACAGGGACCTTGAACACAATGGCGGCAACAGACCCCTAAGCTTCCAAACCCACACTGAGGTTGTTGGGCTTCATAACGATCCCACACCGTTTCCACACCATCTGAAGCCGCTTTGGGCAATAGTTCGATAACAGCAGGATCAATCGATTGATAAGATTTCATCTTAGTTAAACCCCCTTCATTTGGTTTACGAAGGCTTGCCGTCCACTGCGGGCAAACGCTTGAACTTCAACAAATTCCAGTGCTTTAGTCGGGCAGGCCGCCACACAAGCTGGTTTGTAATCTAACTCCCGACAACGATCGCACTTGGTAACTCTGCGGGTTGAAGAAACCTCCGCGATAACCCCAAATGGGCAGACCATTACGCACATCATGCACCCAACACATTTAAGTTCATCAACTTGAATGAGCCCAGTCTTGGGATCTAACTGCATAGCTCCACTCATGCAGGCATGCACACAAGGTGCATCGGAACATTGCCGACATTGAAGTGGGAAATTGAGCTCTTTGTTGGACTCCACGAAGACCCGTTTTTGCGGTGGCTCAAGTTCATTCATTGCTTCAAATAGGGTTTTGCTGGCCGAGTGGGCAATGGCACACGCCAGCTCACAGCTTTTGCAGCCCAGGCAATATTCGCTTTTGGCAAGAATCTGTCTCAACTTTATCCCTCCTTTGTGACTTTTAGGACAGTAGTGTAGTATAAACTTATTGCAATATTCTTATTTCTTCCATCGGCTTGCTGACACTGTTTAAGTTTTGATCAAATAATCTTTAGATTTTAATACGCTTGCGAGAGCTGAGGCTGTTAGTTGTACTCATGCGCCGGCCATGGATGGCCAAGTGTCCTTGAAGCCAAGGATGGCGAGAAAGGACCTGCAGAAGGTATCAACCTGTTATACTCTCTGACAATATAAAAAAGCGCGTTTTAGCGCGCTTATAACGTCAGGTAACTATTAATAATAATCTATCCGATGGTAAAGCATATAACCTGATAAAGTCAGCAAATATCTGGATATGTGATAAAAGCTGTGGAGTTTGCAGCTTCACAAAAACAGATTTCCTTTATCGCTCAACATTTCCCAATTAAGCACTGCAAGCTTCCCGCGCTTCAAAGCTACAATTCCTTGGCGTTCCCAGCGCTTAAGGATCTCATTGACCGTTTGGCGGGTTGTTCCTATCAAGGCAGCCAATTGTTCGTGGGTAAAGTCGAGAAAATTAGGCAGTTTGACAATAGTTTGTCCGTTGGCTGCGGGATGTCCTTCACGCAGAATGACATGAGCTAATCGCACAGAAACTTCCCGAAACGCTAGGTCCAGGATGACATCATTAGTGTCTTTTAAAATGTTGCCAAGCAAGCGGATCAAGCGTAAACTGAGTTCCGGACATTCCTTGAGCAATGGACGAAACTTGTCCATCCCCAGATAAATAATCACTGAATTTTCCAGAGCTGAGGCGAAGGCCAAAGAATGAACACTATAGACTTCCCCCGGCGAAAGGCAGGCAACTGTGAATTCCTTACCATCCTCAGATAAATAAGAAATTTTAATTCGCCCCGTGCGGACGAAATAGATAGGTTCTAAGCAGTCCGAGGGAAACTCAAGGATTTGTCGCTTAGCAAAGCTCCGCTCTCTAAAAAATTTCTCCCACCGAACCAGAAGCTCTGAGGAAAGACCATGAAACAACGGAAATTGCTCTAATGCTGATGGCATTACATCACATCCCTTTTGAGACAAGTCATCAGTCTTAATAGTCTTCGTCTTTGCATTAAGGATACCATGATATGGAGAATACGTCACTTTCGATTTTTATTGAGATTTTTGCACTATTAGAATAGGGGAATCCTCTTCCTTGTTTACACAAATTGGAAGGATATAAACTGTTAAAATTGTCAGTAAAATGCAGTGTCAAGATTGGTTTTCTTTAAATTGTAAAATCGACGGGCCGGGCTTAAGATGAATTTAACAAAACGAAGGAGGTATGGATATGTCGGCAAATGTTAATTCTCTAGTCACCGGCGGCGGAAAAACAAAAGCTAAGATCCAGAAATTTGGCGGCTTCATGGCTGGGATGGTCATCCCAAATATGGGTGCCATTCTTGCCTGGGGCTTGATCACCATGTTTGTCATTCCAACAGGATGGACGCCCAATGCTTATCTGGCCAAATTAGTCGGGCCGATGATTACCTATTTACTCCCCCTGCTGATTGGTTATACGGGAGGGAGTCTGGTCTACAAACAACGAGGAGGAGTAATCGGCGCTATTGCTACAGCTGGAGTTGTTGTGGGAGCCTCAGTTCCAATGTTTCTAGGAGGCATGATCATGGGGCCCTTTGGTGGTTGGGTTATCAAGAAATTCGACCAACTGATAGAAGATAAAGTGCCTACTGGTTTTGAAATGTTGATCAGTAACTTTTCTGCAGGAATTTTGGGTGCTCTGCTGGCAATTCTCGCCTATACTGTGATTGAACCCGTAGTACAAGGTTTCTCGACCGTGCTAGGTAATTTAGCCGTGGTGGTCACCAATGCTGGACTCTTGCCCTTAATCGCTATCTTTATTGAACCAGGTAAGATATTATTTTTAAATAATGCCATCAATCATGGTGTTCTGGCACCTTTAGGAATCCAGCAAGTTACTCAAACTGGAAAGTCCATCTTTTTCCTCCTTGAATCAGATCCTGGTCCTGGCTTAGGAATTTTACTTGCTTTTTGGGTCTATGGAAAAGGAGCGATCAAGCAATCAGCCCCGGGTGCTATCATAATTCAGTTCTTGGGTGGAATTCATGAAGTCTATTTTCCCTATATTCTGATGAAGCCTTTGCTCCTATTAGCTGTCATCGGCGGAGGGATTGCGGCAGATTTAACCTTCGTCATCACTAAGGCCGGCTTAGTGGCCACCCCTTCTCCGGGAAGTATTTTTGCTGAAATGGCGATGGCTCCCAAAGGTGGATTTCTGGTGGTTATGTTGGGTATAGCCGTCGGGGCAGTGGTCTCCTTTTTAATTGCCTCCGTCATTTTAAAACGTGATAAAACTGAGGTTAATAGTGAAGAACTTGCTGGAGCGCAACAAATGATTTCCCAAATGAAATCCATGAGTAAAGGACAAAAATCGAATCAACTGCCTAAACTAATCATCTTTGCCTGTGAAGCGGGTATGGGTTCATCTGCTATGGGAGAATCTATCCTTAAAAAGAGTCTCAAAGATGCAGGCTTAAATATTGAGGTGCGCCATTCAGCTGTAAACCAAATTCCTTCGGACGTCGATGTCGTTTTTACCCAGGAAGGCTTGGCAGGGCGTGCAGCGCAAGTTGTACCTAAGGCGCAAATAGTCCCCATCAAAAATTTCTTAGATAAATCAGCGTATGAAGAGTATGTCAACAGTTTAATTAAATAGGTTGTGAGAATGTGGAAAAATTAACTGTTCGGCAAAAGTTCATAATGAATAATCTCCTGGAGAAAGGTCCCCTGACCATTAGGGGCCTTTCTCAACAAATTGACGTCAGTGAGCGGACAATCTTACGGGAGACCTCTGCTCTGAACGACTGGCTTAAGCAACACAAGGTGCGAATCTCGGAAAGTGGGGAAAGCTCCATATTGACGGAGCAGAACGGGATTTAGTCAAGGCCAGGGAGACCCTCAAAGAAATTCCTCATCTCTGGATGCTTACCCAAGATCAACGTCAAGTACTGATTACGGCCCAGCTCCTTTTGGCCACTGAGCCCATAAAATCAGCTTACTTCAGTCATCAATTCAATGTTGTCGAAGGAACGATTGGTTTTTATCTGGACAAAATTCAAAGTTGGCTGCAAGAGAAAAACCTGACCTTAGTTCGTAAAAGAGGGTATGGCCTGGAAGTTAAAGGTTCAGATTGGTATAAGCGCAATGCTTTTGTCGATCTCATTTACAACTACAAACCCCTTAGTGAATTGTTGACGTTTCTGTATGAAGACAGCAAAGATTATTCCTTATTGGCTTTTTTTAAGGTTACTTTTGGAGAAAAGTTAACATCCTTAACCAAAGAACTTATTGAAGAAATTTATGAAAACGTGTCTCTGAACAATGATATTAAGTTTTTCAGTGCGTATATCCATTTATTGTTGGTTATCAAACGCACTGAAAGTCAAAACCCAATTGAACTGCCGGCACAATTAGTACGAGATATCCTTACCTCTGAGGAATTTGGTTTTATGACTCAAGTTCAAGAAATTCTCCGCGCTAAGGACATCGATCTCCCGGAGAGCGAACTCGCCTATCTGGCGATGCACTTATATGGGGAAAGGAAACTATTTCAGGATGAAAATGAAGCCAAGGGACTGGGTTTTGAACTTGAAGATCTGATCCGCGAAATGATTTATCTTACAGAAAAAAAACTCAATCAGAAAATTATTTGTGATGAGACTCTGCTGAAAGGCCTAATCCAGCATATCAATCCGGCGTTGTATCGCTTGACAATGGGGCTGGAAGTAAGAAATCCGATCATTAATGAGATCAGGCACTATTATGAACACCTCTATAATGCGGTTTCTTATGCGTGTCGGCATGTTTTCTCCAAATATAATTTGGCGATCCCAAGCAGTGAAGTAGGGTATATTACCATGCATATCGGTGCAGCCCTCGAACGCCAACACAAGAATGTGAAGAAAAACAGCATGCTTATTATTTGCCCGAATGGTATGAGTACAGCCAAAATGCTGTATCACAAAATCCGGAATGAGTTTCCCGATTTTGAAACCATTGAGATATGTTCCTTGCGAGATATGCATGATAAGATTAAAGAAGGCTATACCATGGTGGTTTCAACGGTCAATATAGAGTATAAAAATTTGCCTGGATTGACCGTAATCTCTCCTTTTCTGCCGAATGAAGATATCGAGAAAATCAAGGCAGAGCTGAATAAGGCGGGAAAAGAGGGCGCCCTGCAAAAGAATGTATCCTTACCCGTAAGCGAACCCGACGATGTCGAAAAGGAGTTTGATATTGCCAATGCCATGCTCTCGAATTTTCAGCTTAAAAATTTAGGGGCTGAGACATACCAGGATACTATTCAAGACATTGTCCAAGAAATACACGCTTCTCATCTGATTGAAGACAAAGAACGCATTCATGGCTTGATCACAAAACGTGAAGAAAAAGGAAATGTTATTATTCCCGGACGGCATATAGCCCTTATCCACTTTCGCGCGGAGGAAATTACGGCACCGTTTGTGGGTGCTTTTCGGCTCAAACACTTTATCAAAACCAAGGGAGTTGGGTACTCTTCAGAAGAAGTCGATACCTTCCTCGTGATGCTTGCTCGCAAAGATGAAAGCAATTATATTCTTGAATTGCTTGGAAAAATCAGCGTTGCTTTAGTAGAGAATGATCTCTTTGGCGAGGTTTTGCGTTTCGGAGATTTGCAAGATATACGGAATGAATTGGTAGAGATCCTAAATAAGGAGGAAGAGTAGTGAATTTGGAACTATTTAATGAAAGCAATATACAACTTAACCTGGCTCCTGAACCGAAAAGTGCCGCTATCTTGAGAGCGGGTGAGCTTCTTAGGATCAATGGTTACGTCCAAAATGAATACTTGGAAGGAATGGAAAAACGCGAACAAAGTTTGACGACGTATGTTGGAAACGGTGTCGCAATTCCCCACGGTCTGCCGGAATATATCCCCTTTATCCTGAAATCTGGGCTCGTCTTCCTCCAATATCCTGAAGGTGTCGATTTTGGTGAAGGGAATACAGCCTATGTTGTGATTGGAATCGCCGGCAAAGATGATGAACATCTGGAACTCCTCTCGACGATCGCCTTGGTTTGTCAGGATGAAGAGAATGTGACTCGGCTCAAACTAGCTTCAAGCAAGCAGGAAGTCCTGGAAATTCTGGCCGGTGGTGATGCTTGAGATGATTAAAACTGTCACACTGAATGCGGCTGTCGACAAGACTGTCGAGGTTCAAGATTTCCGCCTAGGGTCAGTCAACCGAATCGCCAAAGTTCAATTGGATGCCGGAGGAAAAGGAATTAATGTTTCTAAGGTGATTCAGGCTTTGAAGGGAGAGAGTATGGCCTTAGGCGTCTTGGCTGGGCGCAATGGAGAATTTATCCAAGCTGAACTTGAGCGCAGAGGAATCGATCATGATTTTCTCTTTGTTCCAGGAGAGACTCGAACAAATTTAAAAGTCGTCGATTCTGTGAACTCAACCTTCACCGATATTAACGAACCGGGAACTGCTATTTCAGAGGATGAGCTTAAGCAACTCGAAGAAAGGATCTTTAAAGATCTTGGTTCCGACACGAGCTTAGTTTTATCAGGAAGTGTTCCAAGCTCAGTGCCCACCTCCATTTATCGACGATGGTTGGAACGAGCGAATGCGCTTGGTGGAAAAACGTTTTTGGACGCTGATGGTGAGCTGCTCCGTGAAGGGCTTAAAGCAAAACCATTTCTCGTTAAACCTAATCTTCATGAACTAGAACACTTTGTGGGGCACAAACTCCCAAACCTTAAGGATATAGCCAATGCTGCCCGTAGCTTGTTGATCCAAGGGGTGGAAGTGTTGGTCGTTTCCCTAGGTTCGGAAGGCGCACTATTTGCCTATCAGGATCAGGTAATCCATGCCGAAGCTTTGCCCGTTGAAGTTAAGAGTACGGTGGGAGCGGGGGATGCTATGGTAGCTGCTCTGACCCTTGTCCCGACAGGTGAGGATTATCTGACCCGAGCGGTGCGCTGGTCAATAGCAACCAGTGCAGCGCAAGTAACGACCCCTGGGACTCAACCTCCGGAATTAAGCAAAGTGCTTTCATATCTGGAACAAGTGCGCTATAACTATATTTCTTAATCCTGCTCGTCAAGGAAGTCGGCCCCGCTCAGACAGCACTACAGCAAATGACAGGGGCAAATGATCCAATAAGAACAGATCTGGATAGCTGGCTGGAGGTTTATAATTTGAAATGTCATCTGGAGGTAATGTAATGAAAACTAGAGCTGTGCGCTTATATAATGAAAATGATCTTCGTTTGGAAGAATTTGAACTGCCGGAGATTACGGATGAAGAAATTTTGGTGGAAGTCATCTCAGACAGCGTCTGTATGTCGACCTATAAAGCGGCGATTTTAGGTAAAAAGCACAAAAGGGTACCCCAAGATGTTGATGTACACCCGATTATTGTTGGTCATGAGTTTGCCGGCAATATTGTCAAAGTCGGAGAAAAATTAAAAGGTCAATTCAAAGAGGGAAATAAGTTTGCTCTGCAGCCTGCATTGAATTACAAAGGGAGTATGTGGTCTCCGGGCTATTCTTATCGCTATTTTGGAGGAGATGCCACCTATAATGTGATTCCCCGCGAAGTCATGGAAATCGGCTGCTTCCTCAATTATCAAGGGGAAAGCTATTATGAGGCTTCTTTAGCAGAACCGATGTCTTGTATTATCGGCGCGTTCCATGCCAGCTATCACACGAGCATGGGAAGTTATGAACATCGTATGGGGATCGTTGAGGGCGGTAAAATGGCCTTGTTAGCTGCCGCCGGACCGATGGGTTTAGGAGCTATTGACTATGCACTGCATGCTGATCGCCGCCCCTCACTACTCGTAGTCGCGGATATCGATGAAGAGAAGCTTGCTCGGGCTCGCACAATTTTTACTGCGGCGGAAGCCAAGAAATGCGGTGTGGAGTTAGTCTTCGTTAATACCAGAGATGTGGCTGATGTTCCGGCTCACTTGCGAGCTTTAACCGGTGATGTCGGGTTTGATGATGTTTTTGTCTTTACCCCGATTAAGCCTGTGGTTGAACAAGGAGATCAGATTTTGGGCCGTGATGGCTGTCTTAACTTTTTCGCCGGCCCGACTGATCCCCAATTCGGAGCCCACTTAAACCTCTATAACGTTCATTATGGCTCGACTCATATTATGGGTACAACCGGAGGGAATACGGAGGATCTGCTGGAATCCCTGAAAATGACGGAAGAGAAGAAAATTAATCCTGCTGTCATGGTAACTCATATCGGTGGTTTGGATGCAGTGGCAGAGACAGTTCTAAACCTGCCTAATATTCCCGGAGGAAAAAAGCTGATTTACACCCATATTAATATGAAATTAACGGCTATCGAAGATCTTGCTAAACTGGGCCTTAACAATACCCACTTTGCATGTTTGGCTGATATCGTCAGCAACAATAAAGGGTTATGGTGTGCCGAAGCAGAACGATATCTTCTCGAGAAATGGAGGGCTTAATGATGATTACTCGCGAATTGACGATTAACAACAAATCAGGACTTCATGCTCGCCCGGCATCGTTGTGGGTTCAAACTGCCAATCGATTTCGCAGCAAAATCAAAATTAAACGCCAAAATTCCGTCGTCGACGGCAAAAGTATTTTAGGAATTCTATCCTTAGGCCTGTCGACGGGCAGTGTCTTTGAGCTCTTGGTTGAGGGCGATGATGAAACAGAAGCCGTTGCAGCTTTGGAAAAATTAATGATCGATCTTGAAAACCAAGACAGGTAGGTAAATAACATGGATGATAAGATTTGGCGTGGACTTGGGGTCTCCGCAGGAAGAGCGTCAGGCCCAACTTGGTATCTGAAAGAATTTCAAGCGGACACAAGGCACGAAACCGCCAGAAATAGCTCTCCAGAGGAGGAACTGTTTCGTTTGCAACAAGCCGTTACTCGTACGGAACAGAATTTGACCGCCTTGGAAGAGCAAGTCAAGGCCGAACAAGGTGAGGAAGTGGCTCAAATTTTCGTTGCCCACAAGTTGTTGCTCAGTGATCCTTCGTTTATTGGCGAAGCTCAAGAACGTTTGCAAAAAGGGCAGTTAAGCGCTGAACAGGCTCTCCAGGAAGTGGCTGGGGAAGCTGTCAAAATGCTGCGTAGTTTGGAAGATCCGTATTTTCAAGAACGTGCCGTAGATGTTCAGGATGTTTTAGTCCATTTACTGAAGAACCTTCAGGATGTTCAAGAAGAGGGATCTGATGTATTCCCGAAAACAGGAGATTATGTTGTTTTGGCTGATGAGTTAACTCCTGCTCAGACCATTGCTTTACCAAAGGAGCGAGTGCTTGGTTTCATTGTACGCCAAGGAGGAAAAACCTCTCATACTGCAATTCTGGCCCGCACCTACGGCATTCCTGCCCTCGTAGGTGTCGCTAAAGGCTGGGAAGATTTGACGGTTCAGAAATGGCTTGAGCTAGATGGGGAGGAAGGGTGGGTTCGCCCAACGGCCGTAGACCATATAGCCTTTGCGGACAACGGGTTAAGGGAAGAGGAGATTTCTTCCCAAAACAGCGCTCTTCAAGGCATGATTTTAGCGGCCAATATAGGCAGCCCAGGTGACTTGCCGCTTGTGGAGAAGTTTAAGGCTCAAGGCATCGGATTGTATCGTACGGAGTTTTTATTTATGGGAGGGGAACTTCCAAGTGAAGAGGAGCAAGTCGAAGCCTATCGTCAGGTCATTGCGGCCTGTGCGCCTCAGCTTACCATCATCAGGACGTTAGATATTGGGGGAGATAAAAAAGCCCCCGCCCTGCAGCTTCCACAAGAGAAAAATCCCTTTCTTGGTGTGCGGGCGCTTCGACTCACCTTACGGCGTCCCGAACTTTTCCGCCAACAGCTGAGGGCCATATGGCGAGCAGCTGCTTCAGGGCCAACTGCTGTCATGTTTCCCATGATAGCAACCCTTGAGGAACTTTATCAGGCCAAGGAAAACCTTTGGGTCGCCCGAGAAGAAGTATTGCAGGCCGGTCATTCGGTCGGAGAACTTCAGATCGGGATGATGATTGAGATTCCCTCAGCAGCCTGGCTGGCCGATAAGTTTGCTGCGAATGTTGACTTTTTCTCCATCGGCACGAATGATTTAACACAGTACATGCTGGCCGTCGATCGGGAAAATACTGACCTGGTTGAACTCTATCAACCATATCATCCAGCTGTTTTGGGGATGATCGCCCGCGTCAGTCAAGCTGCGCTCCAGAGGGGGATCTGGACGGGAGTGTGCGGAGAGGCGGGAGGAGACGCGCTTTTAGCCCCATTTTTTAAAGCTGTGGGAATTAAAGAACTGAGCATGGCACCGGGTTCCTTAGCTAAAGTCAGGACTACGTTAGGGAAACTGGCTTTATCGCCGGAAGAAAGTGAAGCCTTGGTAGACTCTGTACTATCCTGTGCCAGCACTGCCGAAGTTAAAGAAGCTCTCGAATTATTTCATTCCGAGCAAATTGTATAACGGACTTGTTTCATTCGACTTAAGGGTTGTATGGACGTTTGAACACTTGTTTATTGTCTAAATGCTGTGTATGGAACAGAGGAAAGAGGTTTAGGATGCTGACAGTTGGTCAATTAGTGGAGGAATTTGATTTTAGAATTATTGCCGGGCGAACAGGCCTCAATAAGGAAATCACAGATTATAGCCTTAAGCGTCCCAGTGCTGAATTAGTCGGCTATCTGACCTACCTTACCCCCAAAAGAATTCAGGTCTACGGCCGCACTGAACTAGGGCTGTTTAATCAACTTGAGCCGGAGCTCCGATATGAGAATCTGGCCAGGGTCATGATTTCAGAGGTTCCTTGCCTAATTGTCACTCGTGGGCTGCCGATTCCTCCAGAATTTATTCAACTTGCAGAAGAGAGGCGCATCCCTTTGTTGGCGAGCGAACGCTCCACAACTCAACTCTATTATTTGCTGATTCGCTTTTTGGCTAATCGGCTGGCACCTTCAACGTTGGTACACGGCGTTTTGGTCGATGTTTACGGTGTAGGCGTATTAATCACAGGGGATAGCGGCATTGGAAAAAGTGAAACAGCTTTAGAGTTAATTCGCAGCGGACATTTACTAGTGGCTGACGATGCCGTCGAGGTACAACGGATTGATGAGGAAAATTTGTACGGCAGAGCCCCTCAAGCCATTCGGCATCTCCTTGAAGTGAGGGGTCTAGGTATCTTGGATGTCACAAAGCTATTTGGCGCAGGTGCAGTTCGCGAGGAAAAAGAAATTCACCTGCTCGTGGAATTAGAGGAGTGGGAAGAAGGAAAGTATTACGACCGCTTAGGTCTTGATCCTCCTCAAACCTTCACCATTCTGGGTATTCCCGTTCCAAAAGTGACGGTTCCGGTGCGGCCAGGACGCCAACTCGCTTCCATCATTGAGGTCGCTGTTATGCAAAACCGTTTGCGTAAAACGAAAGACGGAGCTCGTATAAAACAAGTTATCGAAAATCCTTCAACATTTTTTGGAAATTAAACTAAAGACCGTTATGGCCCGAGATGCCATAACGGTTTTTTCGTGTGCGCCACGCATGACGATTAACTAGACGGTGAAAGTCCGATATGGGGGTATGTAGCGACCAACCATTAGCTTAAGGCAAGGGTGTCCATCGTGAGGTGGAATCTGAAGGAAGCCGGCGGCAAAATTCTGACCCGAGGAACACGAACAGCATCAGGCGCAAAACGTGGGGTAAGACTGCACGACAAGTTAAAGCCCAAAAGCTACACAGACACGCCAGCGTAAATGTTGCGGGTACATGGAATGAAAGTGAATCGTCTTACCGTGGGAGGCCTCACGGACGGGTGGAAACAGAGTAAGAAACCCGGTTGAAACAAGATTTATCGTGAGGAGTCAGCAGAAGCCATAGTACAGAGGTGATCTAGACACCGACGGAAGGGCTGAACCAAAGGAGGTGTGGGTCAATGAAAGTTACTGAAAGTGGTAATTTAAAACACAGACAACTTCGAATTGAAGACTATCTGCAAAGGGTATCTGCGGAACAGAAAGAGTATGCAGAAGTGTGCGAGCTACCTAAGATGACTGAAACCGACAACACCAACACAAATGAGCAGACGAATGGGTTGCTTGAGCAAATCCTTAGCACTGAAAATCTAAACCAGGCCTATAGGCAGGTTAAAAGAAACAAGGGCGCAGGTGGAATTGATGGTATGCAGGTAGATGAACTTCTACCCTTCTTGAAAGAACACAAGGATGAACTATTGCAATCTCTCCGGGATGGTAAATACCGTCCAAAACCCGTACGGAGGGTAGAAATACCCAAAGAGAACGGAAAGACCAGAAAACTAGGAATACCCACCGTCTTAGACAGGTTAATTCAACAAGCGATAACTCAAGTTCTAAGTCCCATCTTTGAGAAACAGTTTTCAGACAATAGTTTTGGATTTCGACCGAATCGTAGTGCCCATGGGGCATTAAGAAGATGCCAAACCTATATAACAGTAGGTTACAAATATGTAGTTGATATGGATTTGGCCCAATATTTCGATACGGTAAACCAAAGTAAGCTTATCCAAATTTTGTCGGAGACGATAAGAGATGGCCGGGTCGTATCGCTGATTCACAAATTCCTGAAAGCAGGAGTTATGACCAATGGAATGTTTGAAGAAAGTCCAGAAGGTGTACCACAAGGAGGCCCCCTGAGCCCATTACTTGGCAACATAATGCTTAACGAATGTGACCACGAACTGGGAAAGCGGAAACACCACTTTGTACGTTATGCAGACGATATGATGATCTTCTGCAAAAGTAAAAAGGCGGCAAAACGAACACTTGATCACATTCTCCCTTATATCGAAGGGAAACTATTTCTGAAGGTAAATAGGGAGAAAACGAAGGTCGCTCATGTAAACTATGTCAAGTTTTTGGGATATAGCTTTTACATTTACAGGGGAGAAGGGCGCCTGAGAATCCACCCAAAAAGCATCCAGAAGCTTAAGGATAAAATCCGAGGAGTTACTGGGCGTAGCAATGGGATGGGAATCGAAGAGCGCAGAACTAAACTCAATCAAGTAGTACGAGGCTGGACGAATTACTTCAAACCTGCCGATGCAAAGAACCTACTCAAGGACCTGGATGAATGGACGAGAAGTCGCATACGAATGGCAACTTGGAAGCGATGGAAGAAAACCCGAACAAGGTTTGAGAACCTGAAGAAAGCGGGCATTACCAAGGAACAAGCATGGATGTGGGCAAACACAAGAAAAGGCTATTGGCGCGTTGCCCATAGCCCTATTCTGACAAAAGCTCTATCCAATGAGCGTTTCAGACGAATCGGATACCTTAGTTTTAGTGAATGTTATTCTGCGAAATAATGTATAAACTTTGGAAGCGCCGTATACCGAACGGTACGTACGGTGCTGTGGGAGGTCGGCTGATCAATTAATGATCAGCCTCCTACCCGATTTGTTAAAAATAATTTAAGATTGGTTACAGAAAATTTGATATCAATACGTCTCACTCTGATATTTTAATAAAATTTATGCCTAATCATACAAAATTGTACAGTTTCATTTTGTACCAATAAAGAAATGAAGTGAGGGAGTACATTGTTATTTATACTTTTTGAAATGGTTTCCGACCATAAATTTGATTTAGACAACGAATGGAATAAGGGAAGAAAGCGTAAAGAAGAAAATTACATTTCAATATGCAAAAAAATTGTTCCAATTTACTCTTTGAAGTCGACTAAGAATCCTTCTCGGGTGAGAGCATTACATACTTGCTCCAAGACCTCTTCAGTTGGAGCTTCTATGGTATGAAGATGAAGTCCTCCTGTTAACGAGGAGAGTAAATTGGCGTTGTTTTCTTCCATTTGGGCCATGAATTTTTTGACATCGAGGCGGCTCTTGAGCTTTAGAGGACGAAAAATTTTGCCATAAACCGAATGCTCCACCCCGACATCGAGTACACTAACTCCGTGGTCCACTAAAATATTCAATTCCTTTTCAGTGTCTAAAGGGGAATGGCGACTATAGATGATTTTTTGCAGGCCTTTTGGAGCAATCTCCGTGGAGTAGAGATAGCCTTGAGGCGTAGCGATCACTGGTTCTTCTGATGCTCTCAGAAGGGCTACATCTTGAACAATTACCTGACGGCTCACTCCAGTGAGCTTTGCTAAAGAGGCAGCTTTGATCGGTTCTTTGCTGTTTTTGAGGATGCTTAACAAGCTATCCCGACGTTCTCGACCAGATTGCCCTTCTTTTTGGGTCATCGAAAATCACCTACTTCACTTTGATTTTAATACGAGGGTTAAGAAATTGTCAAATATGTGTCTTGACACATGTAAAGATATTGTGATAAAACAAGATAACGAGAGACGAGGATTCTGCTATTGGCTGGCAGAACTCAGTATTTTATTGAGAAAGAGGAGTACGATGTGAAGATTAGTGAACGTTTGGAGCAGTTGCCGGTCTCGAGATTTCATTATGTTCTACTTATCACGGCGGGTTTAGGTTGGATGTTTGATTCCATGGATACCGGTATCGTGTCTTTTGTCTTGCCGGTGTTGATGAAAGAATGGCATTTAAGTCCGGAACAAGTTGGAAACATTGGCAGCATCGGTCTGCTTGGTATGGCGATAGGGGCAATTATTGCTGGAACGATTGCGGACAGAATCGGTCGGAAAAAAGTTTTTGCCTTTACGTTACTGACTTACAGTATAGCTACAGGTTTATGTGGACTCTCTTGGAATCTAACGTCTCTGATGGCTTTCCGCTTCATAGTTGGCTTTGGCTTAGGCGGGCAGCTCCCTGTAGCAGTCACTTTAGTCAGCGAGTTTTCGCCGGTTAAACATCGAGGAAAATTTTTGGTTTTGTTGGAAAGCTTCTGGGCTTTCGGGTGGTTGCTGGCGGCCATTGTTTCCTACCTTATTATTCCAAAGTTTGGATGGCCGATTGCTTTCTTTATTGGATTCCTGCCAGCTCTTTATATTCTATTCTTATGGCGTTCAATTCCAGAGTCGCCGCGTTATCTGGAAAGCCAAGGGCGCATTAATGAAGCTGAAGCCATCGTCGTTAAAATCGAACGAGCAAGTAACGTCACAACGAACCCGAATATCACCGGAAAAGCAAGTGAGAGCAAGGAACCCCAATTGAGGACGCCGACTGATCAGGCCAAGTTCAAAGAACTGTTTTCCCCTATTCTTGCTCGGAGAACGGTTTTTCTCTGGCTCTTATGGTTTGGGATCGTCTTCTCCTATTATGGGATTTTTACCTGGCTTCCTTCATTGTTAGCTCTTAAGGGTTTCTCGTTGACGAAGAGTTTCAGTTATGTAATCATCATGACACTCGCTCAAATCCCCGGTTATTTCAGCGCAGCCTATTTTGTGGACAAGATTGGACGCAAGCCGACCCTGGCACTTTATGTTTTGGGAACAGCAATTACCGCCTATTTCTTTGGACAAGGAACAACGGCAGCAGTCATCCTTACCGTGGGTTCGCTGATGTCATTCTTTAATTTAGGGGCTTGGGGGATTCTCTACACTTATACGCCCGAACTTTATCCGACACACGCTCGGGCAACGGGTTCAGGCTGGGCGGCAGGTTTCGGGCGTATCGGAGGCATTTTAGCCCCCATCATCGTTGGCGAAATGATCGGCAAATTTCATTTAGGGACTCAAACAGTGTTTCTCCTCTTTGCCCTTGTTTTGGTCGCAGTAGTATTGGACGTCCTTATTCTGGGAGAGGAGACGAAAGGGCGGTCCTTAGAACAGCTTGCTTCTGAATAATAAAAGAGGACTTGGCCGAATTAAATAAACCTCTCCTGACCGGATGATGCCAAGGGTAGGTAGTTGAGCTGTTGATGAACACGCATAAACTACTCGCTCTTGGTATCACACGTTATACACCTCGGGGTTTAGACAATTCGGGGGAGTTCTCCTCTCATTGCCGCTAAGATATTAGACACAGCAATGATGCCCATTTTGGTACGGGTATCGATGGTTGCGCTGGCAATATGAGGGCATAAGGTAACATTGTTGAGTTCGCTTAACCCTTCAGCCAATTTAGGTTCCCATTCATAGACATCAAGACCTGCTCCCCAAATTTCACCTGTTTGTAAAGCCTTGACGAGCGCTAATTCGTCGACAACTGGGCCACGGGAAGTATTGATTAAAATCGCTGTTTTTTTCATCAGCTTGAACTCCTTCTCCCCGATAAGGTGGAAGGTCTCAGGCAGAAGCGGCGTATGGATGGATACAAAATCCGAGGTTTTAAGGAGGGTCTCCAGACTAACGAACTGACCACCCGTCTCTTTTTCAAATTCCGGGTTAAGTGCTCTCCCCGTGTAGAGTACTTTCATATCAAAGGCTTTAGCCCTTTTAGCAAAGGACAAGCCAATTCTTCCGGCCCCTATAATGCCAACGGTTTTGTTCATGACATCTTGCCCGAGAAAAAGCAGCGGTCCCCAACCTTCAAATTTCCCCATTCTTGTATACTTATCTGATTCAGCAACTCTGCGGGCGACAGAAAATAATAACGCCCAGGTCATCTCGGCAGTAGTATCGGTGAGCACTCCGGGCGTGTTGGAGATCATGATTCCCTGTTCCGTTGCAGAAGGGATATCGATGTTGTTAAAACCAACAGCATAGTTGGCGAAAATTTTGGCATCTGCAGCCGCCTTGAGTACCTCGGTATCGATAAGGTCAGTCAGCAAGCATAAAACCGCGTCCCTTCCTCGGACTTTCTCCAAAAGGGTTGATTTTGAGAGAACCTTCCCCTCGCGATTTACTTCAATGTCGCAATGCTCTGCCAACATGTCAAGAGCCGGCTGAGGAATTTCGTTGGTTACATAAACGTTCCACCTAGTCATGTTCACCCTCCGATTATACAATCTGATTATAAAGTATTAATTCCCAATCTGAAGTACATTATAACGTTTATACATATGGTTAAGGCAAGAGATAGACATCTAAAGTAAAGCGCAGGGGCCTACGGTACATTTACCACAAATATCACATAAGCCCAGGTCGGGAAACTGCTTATCCACTTCTAATAAATGGGCATAACAGCGATGCTTATCCAGGCCTTGGAGTGTCAAAGCACCGGTAGGGCAGTTCTTTACACAAAACTGGCATTTGGCGTCCCTGAGATAACGACAGTTTTCGACGGTTGGTCGGGGGGTCGGCGGAATTTCTGCTGAAATTACCATGCTGCCAAAACGTCCGCCGCAGCCGGAGCCGGTAATCAGCAGATGGTTAAGTCCGAAGGTCCCTAACCCTGCAACATAGGCCACACTCTTATTAGACCAACGTGCAGTCAGGTCTGCTTCGTTAAAATTATGGGTTGCCGGTTGAGTAACTACATTGATCCCTTGAGCCGTTAACTCTTTCTGGAGTTCGCTGTTAATGGTTTTAATGAGTTCGTTTGTTTCTATATAGGCAATGGCCCATTCCCTGGCTACCTGGGAGTTTTTCCGGTTGGCTTCGATGACGGTTTCCACAAAGGGTAAAAAGAAGGCTATCACTGTTTGCGCATCGGGGAGAAGATCTGTAGGAAGTAAATGATGGGAGCCTATGATTTCCTTCATTTGCTTAAATAAAGGGTCATAAGCGGAAGCAAAACCAACAAGGGGCTTGCGGTAGTGGGTAACCGTATTGGCGTTATTTGTTTGATCATTGATTATTTCAATAATTCGTTCGCCTAAACCAAGCAATGACGTCAACTCCAATCTTAATCTTAAATTCTTTCTATTATTTTAGCATGTCTGGTCATCCTATAGATTAGTTAAGCCGAAGTTTTGCAAGAAGAATCTTAATTTTAAGCGGAAAACATTACAACTGTTTCTGTTAAACCTAGGACAAGTTAAAAGCCAAGCCAATTCCATCGGGAAGCGGGATTACACATGATTCAGAAAGTAAACCAAGAATTTAAGTTTTATAAAATAAGGAGGAAAAATTAGTAATGACAGAAAAACGGGTAGCGTTAATACGCGGCATCAATGTCGGGCGGGCAAAGCGCATAGCTATGGCGGACCTGCGTGCTTTGGTCGAGGGTCTAGGGTATCGCGACGTGCGTACCCTTCTTAACAGTGGCAATGTGGTCTTTACTGATCCAAATATAGACGTTGACTCTGCTGTCCTAATCGAAAAGGCTCTTGCCGACCAACTTAGTATTTCCGCCCAGGTGATAGTTCTCAGCTCGGCTGAAATCGCTACTATTATAAAAGGTAACCCTTTGGGCGAAGTTGCTGACAATCCTTCACGTTTTTTAATCGCAATTCTTAGCAACCCAGCGGACCGAGAACGGCTTGGTTCATTGACAGAGCAAGACTGGGCACCGGAGGTTATAGCAATCGGCGAACGAGTTGCCTACCTTTGGTGCCCTAATGGAATATTGGTGAGCCGATTGCCTGAGGCTATTGGGCGTATCCTAGGAAACTCCGTGACCACCCGAAATTGGGCGACAGTAACCAAACTTCATACTCTTCTCTGTACTGAATAGTGGGGGTAATCATATTGTAAGCTGCTAAGTTGTTTTTGATTCTTCGTCCATCATTCCTATAACAAAAATTGAGACTGTTGCTCTAGAGAACATAGTTAAGAGCAACAGTCTCCTTTAGTTTAAAAGAAACAACGGCTGAAATTCCAAAATATGTAACTGAGTATAGAAGGGAGTAGCTGATGGCTGAATTAACGGCCGGTTTAATAGATAATGCCCCAATCAATGGGACGAGAGAGACAACTACTTTCGCAGTGAAAGTATCTAATGATGATACAGATGAGGTCAGTGTCGAGATAGTTGGATATTTTACCTCAGGGACAACTAAAATTATGTATGTACTAGAGGTGTTTTTTTAGCAGCAGGTGATGTTGCGACTAGAAATTATTATGCGGATTTAGATGCATTCGAGTTTCAGTTTACCACAAGCTCCGATGCTGTCGAGATATCGGCGTGGGGAAAGGATGCAGCAGGGAATTTAGTCGCTGCGCATCGTGTGTTACCGGCTGAGTTAGATTCATTAAGTTCAGAAGTTATACCAGGAGCGACAGGAGCGACAGGTTCTGCTTTGGCCGCCGAAGGTTTCTCAGCTTTCCTGTCTGCAGTCAGTACAGCTTCCAGTACTCAGTTAACAGGCTGGACTGTAACCTCCCCCTATTATAACATTGCCACTTTTGATGAAGTTACCGGGAACTATACTGTTCCGTCGACGGGAACTTACGCCATTGAAGCCACCGTCAATTATTCTACGACCGCAGAGATTACTGTCAGCCTTGGCGCCGGGATCACACCCTCATTTGTCGTGAGCAGAACATCACCTACAGTTACAGATTTAATTAGCGGGCTTTTCCCGGTCTTAAACGTTAACGTTGCGCTGGTATTGACTTTGCGCACCATTCTCAGTGACGGAACCGTAACGTTAACTGGCTCGGTGGAATTAACCGCAGGCGATGTCGTGGGTTTGTTCTACGTGGCTAATGGTTTAACCGTACCCCTTGATCTGGGCAGTGCGGGTATGCCTGGCATCATTTGGTCCATGTTCAGATTGTCCTAAGTTCACATGTCTCGTTAAAAGCCGGGTTGGAAGATCCATCCTGGCTTTTAACTTGAAATGAAAGTTATGATACTTATCTTACATAATTTCCTTTCTGAATACACAAAAGAGTTAGCATAAGCGAACCATCTTTATCCCTAAAAAATCCACTCTTTGGCATTAACCATTTGCTTATTTAGCTAATAATGCCCAAAGATATAGTAAGTGCCTGAAGGTGACACCACGTTAGCTATTTCATGCTTACACATTAAAGGTCAGAACGTGGAGAATCATGATCTATCTAGCGATAGAGGTTTTTAGTGTTTGGATATGATAGTATAAATCCACTAGAGAAAACTTCATTAAAAGGTGAATACTATGAGTATCGAAATTCAATCGATTTTGAGGCGATTTTCAGCCGTTTTTTGCATTCTGCTTTTTCTTATGTTTAAGGCAGGTTTATTCTATGGCAGCAGTTGGCTGCTGATCACCCGAGGGGTTATTTGTCTCATCTATACTAGCTTTTGGGTTTTGCCACGTTCTTGGTGGAACCCTTGGCGAATTTTTCTGGCAACTGGAGTAGTAAGTGTTTTGGTCATCGTTTCCTTGTTGCTGCAAAATAACTTAATCAGCATTTACATGATGATTATTTTGACGATACCAGCGTCATACAGTTTGGAATACCCTATATATTTCTATTATCTAGCCGTTGTCCTCTTGGAAATATTTCTCCTGTTGACATTTTTTGGCCATCACGACTATCTGCAATCGCTGTCTCTAATGATTTTCTTTATAGGTATAGCGATCTCAATTCGTGCCAGGGTAATTAAGCAAGGGGCCGACAGACTTAGTCGACTTCATCTTGAGGAACTGGAAAAAGCCCATAAGGAACTTCAGCAAGCCGCGGTTACTACAATGCAGCATGCTGTTTTAGACGAACGGACAAGGATTGCTCGTGAAATTCATGATGCTGTAGGACATAGCCTGACATCACTGATCGTTCAATTGCAAGCCCTGCGATACATGATCGAGGATGATCCGGCTCAAGCTAAGAAATCGGTGGAAGAGATGTTAACAGTAGCCCGACAAGGATTAACGGATATACGAGTTTCCGTGCATGCCTTGGCCGGCGATCGCTCAGCTTTGGGTATCACTCCTTTACAAGCCCTCGTCTCGAAAATTAACGCTACAACATGTCTTGATTGCACCTTCACATCAAATCCACAGGCCGAGGATTTGCCTGCGGAAACAGGTGCCGTACTCTTTAAAGTGCTTCAGGAGGCAATGACAAATATTCTTAGGCATTCTCAAGCTACCAGGGTTGACGTAAATGTGTCCGCTTCTGGCAGCGAATGCTTGCTGAGCATTAAAGACAACGGGAGGTTCACTGAAACGAGTCGGTTTACTGAAGGTTATGGCATGAAGAGTATGCGGGAACGGGTTCAGGAAGTCGATGGAGTCATTGACTTTAAGTCAGACGAGCCGTCTGGAATGATCTTAACCGCTGTAGTCCCTATCGCCACGATTAACCCGAAAGAAAAGGAGTGTAGCTCATAAAATGACAGTTCAGCATATGATCAAAGTCTTTTTAGCAGATGACCAGACTATGATTAGGCAAGGTCTCGGTTATATTATTAAATTGCAAAAGGATATGCAGTTGGTGGGAGAGGCAGCCGATGGCAAGGAGGCAGTGCGACGAATCTCAGACACTAAGCCTGACGTTGTTCTGATGGACGTTCAGATGCCGGGATGTTCGGGAATTGATGCTACAAGGGATGTTGTTAGGAACCTGCCGGAAGTTAAGGTGGTCATCCTCACCACGTTTGAAGTACAGGACTATGTGTTTGAAGGGATTCGGGCAGGTGCAGTTGGTTATCTCCTCAAGGATGCAGATACCGAAGTCATGTTGGAATCTATCCGAGCGGCATATCGGGGCGAGGCCGTATACCGTACTTGTTTGGCGGCCGACGCTCTTGTCAAAGTGCTGTCCTCTGAAGCAAAAGACAGCCAGGAGAAAATGAAGCTGCTTGAACCGCTTACTGAGCGAGAGCAGGAAGTATTGCAACAGATATCTTTCGGGCTAAAAAATGATCAAATTGCTGAGACTCTCTATATAACGGAAGGGACAGTAAAAACGCATATTCATCGTCTTTTGCAGAAATTCGGAGCAGAGGATCGGACTCAGCTTGTAGTTATTGCTTTGCGGGGCGGTTTAGTTAAATAAACGTCTTGCAGCAGCTTATCAACATTTAAATGAGATTCTATAATTGTTCGTCAGCAAGCGCTCTCCCACGTTCATGCAGCAGGAGGGTGTTTTTATTATGCGCTCATATTGAGGCCACTTTATGGGAACAACTATTTCATTGCTGGAAGATTTGTTAAAAAAATTCAGGAAATCCATTAGATAAATAAGGAGTAGTTGTTGTCATGTTAAAACTAGCTAAGTATCTCAGGCCGTTTATGGTTATGATTATCGGGGCAATTATTTTGATCTTTGTACAAGCTATGTGTGACCTTTCCCTGCCAGATTATATGTCTAATATTGTAAATCAAGGGATTCAGCAGGGGGGCATCGTCAACACCGTCCCAAAAGCAATCAGGCAAAGCAAAATGAAAAAGCTTGTGCTATTTATAAACCCAGACACCAAGACAGAGGTCATGAAGGATTACACGTTAATAGATGCGTCGAGCCCGGATTATGCCAAATATGTTAAAGACTATCCGGCCCTGGCCAATGAGCCTGTATACGTTCTAAATACTATTGATAAAGCGGAAACGGATCAGCTAAATCCGATAATGGGTAGGGCCTTTTTGGCCGTAGCTGGTATCGAAAAATTAAAATCTGAGGCTCAAGGTGGAGTGATTTCCTTTAATGGAATGAAAATTCCGGCCAACACAGATCTGTTTGCAATAATGGCAAAGATGCCTCAGACCCAGTTATCTCAAATAAACGAGTCTATGAATAAGCAATTTACAGTTTTAGGCGACAGTATGATTATTCAGGCTGCTGTTCCTTCAATTAAAGCAGAATATGCTGCTTTAGGGATGAACACTGATAAAATTCAGAGTAATTACATCACGAACATTGGAATAATCATGCTTCTGATCGCTTTACTCAGTGCTGTTTCAACGGTCATGGTGGGCCTTTTGGCGGCAAGAATGGCAGCAGGATTATCGCGCAATTTACGTAAAGCGGTCTTTACAAAGGTCGAGAGTTTTTCAAATGCGGAGTTTGACAAGTTTTCTACTGCCTCACTGATCACGAGAACTACGAATGATATTACTCAAATTCAGATGCTTGTGGTTATTATGGTCAGAATGGTATTTTACGCTCCTATCATGGGGGTGGGGGGAGTGTTCAGAGCTCTGGGCAAAAGTACATCCATGTCCTGGGTCATTGCCTTGGCAGTCATTGTGCTGTTAGGTCTAATCTTGCTGGTATTTTCGGTGGCTATTTCCAGGTTCAGGATTATTCAGAAGCTTATTGACAGACTCAACTTGGTGACCCGTGAAAATCTCTCAGGGATGATGGTCATAAGAGCTTTCAATACTCAAACGTTTGAAGAAAATCGTTTTGACAAGGCCAATTTGGATCTTACAAGTACCAACCTCTTCGTCAACCGTCTAATGGTAGTTATGATGCCTGCAATGATGCTTATCATGAATGGAGTCACACTGCTCATTATTTGGGTAGGAGCGTCTCAAATTGCTGACTCAAAGATGCAGGTCGGCGACATGATGGCCTTTATGCAGTATGCCATTCAAATAATTATGGCCTTCTTAATGCTGTCAATAATGTTCATCATGATCCCAAGAGCTTCTGTGTCCGCTCAGCGTATCGCAGAAGTCTTAGAACTGGAGCCTACAATTGTTGATCCGGATAAGCCAAAGCACTTTGCTGCAACTATGAAAGGTATATTGGAAGTTAAGAATGTATCCTTCCGATATCCCGGTGCCGAGGAAGATGCGCTGAAAAATATCAGCTTTAAAGCTGTACCGGGTCAGACCACGGCCATTATTGGTTCTACCGGTTCTGGTAAAACAACCCTCATAAACTTAATTCCTCGTTTTTATGACGTAACGGATGGTCAAGTACTTATTGAGGGGGCGGATGTACGAGACGTGACTCAGCATGAACTTCGTGACAAGATCGGTTATATACCGCAGAAGGGGTCGCTGTTCAGCGGCACGATTGAGTCCAATTTAAGATATGCTGATGAAAACGCAGCGGACGATACTATACAGAAATCTGCGGAAATTGCTCAAGCGATGACTTTTATCAATGAGAAACCGGAAGGACTTCAGACAGAGATTTCCCAGGGAGGAACAAATGTATCCGGAGGACAAAAGCAACGACTGTCAATTGCTCGGGCCTTGGTGAAGAAACCGCAAATTTATATTTTTGATGATAGTTTCTCGGCCTTGGACTTTAAAACTGATGCGGCACTTAGGAAAGCCCTTAAATCGGAGACAGGGGAAAGTACAGTCCTGATTGTAGCTCAGCGTATTTCTACAATTATGAATGCTGAGCAGATTATTGTTCTTGATGATGGTAAAGTGGCAGGTATCGGCACTCACAAAGAACTTATGGAAAATTGTGAAGCCTATCGGGAAATTGCTTTATCGCAGTTTTCTAAGGAGGAATTAGCATGAGTGAAGAAAATAAAACATCACAGTCAAAGCAGCCAACCCCAATGGGCGGCGGCTTCGGACGCGGGTTTGGCGGCCCAGGGCAAGGGGGTGAAAAAGCCAGAAATTTCAAAGGTACGATGAAAAAATTGCTACAATATTTAAGTGTGTACCAGATGTCCATAATTATGGTGTTCATATTTGCAGCAGCGAGTGCCGTATTCTCGATTGTGGGTCCCAAAATTATGGGTAATGCCACCACGAATCTGTTTCAAGGGGCTATGAATAAAATTTCCGGCACTGGCAGCGGCATAGATTTTGCTTATATCCACAGAATCGTTCTCATCTTAGCGGGCTTATATCTATTAAGCTCATTGTTCAGTTATATTCAAGGTTGGGTTATGTCGGGTATTTCTATGAAGGTGAGTTATCGTTTCCGTAAGGATATTTCCGAAAAGATTAACCGCATGCCTCTGAAATATTTTGAAAGCACAAACCACGGTGAAGTGCTGTCCAGGGTCACTAACGACGTTGATACCCTCAGTCAAACACTCAATCAAAGCTTGACTCAAATTATCACATCGATAACAACGGTTATCGGTGTGCTGGTTATGATGTTCAGCATTAGTTGGGTCTTGACGCTTGTGGCCTTTTTTATCATCCCGATATCAATGGCTATTATTATGGTTGTCATTAAGTGGTCGCAGAAATATTTTAAAGTACAGCAAGATTATTTAGGACATTTAAACGGTCATGTTGAGGAAATGTATGGCGGGCACACGATCATGAAAGCCTTTAACGGTGAAGAAAAGAGCGTTGAGAAGTTCGACGGATGGAACAATAAGCTTTATGGGGTAGCCTGGAAGTCGCAGTTTTTATCCGGGCTGATGATGCCGATTATGAGTTTTGTGAGTAATCTGAGCTTTGTCGCAGTATGCGTTTTAGGCGGTTGGCTTGTCATCAAGAAAAGTATTGAAGTGGGAGATATTCAAGCTTTCATTCAATATGTACGATCATTTACCCAGCCCATTACCCAGCTTGCTAATATCTCTAATATACTTCAGCAAACTGCCGCCTCCGCAGAGCGTGTCTTTGAATTTCTGGCAGAGGAAGAAGAAATCCCCGAAGAGTCTAACCCTGTGAAGCTGGATAACGTCGTCGGCAGTGTGGAATTTAAGAATGTGCACTTTGGCTATACCCCCGACAAAATCGTCATTAACGATTTTTCCACCTTGGTTAAGCCGGGTCAAAAGGTTGCTATTGTCGGGCCGACTGGCGCAGGCAAAACTACGATCGTTAAGCTGCTGATGCGCTTCTATGATGTCAACGGAGGAGCAATTCTGGTAGATGGCCATGATATCAGGGATTTTATCCGTAATGACTTGCGTTCGCTGTTTGGTATGGTTCTTCAGGATACCTGGCTGTATAATGGCAGCATTATGGAAAATATCCGCTACGGCCGTCTTGAGGCAACGGATGAAGAAGTTATTGCCGCTGCCAAGGCAGCGCATGTTGACAGCTTCGTGCGCACTCTTCCAAACGGCTATAATTTGGTGCTGAACGAGGAAGCTTCTAATGTATCTCAGGGACAAAAGCAGCTTTTGACGATTGCCAGGGCTATCCTTGCTGACCCGAAGATTCTTATTCTTGATGAGGCTACAAGTTCCGTCGATACTCGTACAGAGTTGCAAATTCAGAAGGCCATGGATCACCTTATGAAGAACCGCACCAGTTTTATCATAGCTCACCGTTTGTCAACGATCCGGGATGCCGATTTAATCCTTGTCATGAATCACGGGGATATTGTGGAACAAGGGCATCATAAAGAGCTTTTGGCTAAAGACGGTTTTTATGCCAACCTGTATAACAGTCAGTTTGAAGCCGCTCAAGCAGGCTGAATACCCAGAAGGATACTCATGAAATTGATAAAACTCACTTGCCTATGGACGTGGCAAGTGAGCGTCTGTATTTAATCATTTGCCCTCCGGCAATCGTCATTTGCAGATCCCCATCCTGCGATAGGACCACCAAATCCGCATCTTTATTGGGAGCAATACTACCCTTCTGATCATCAATACCCAAGAGACGTGCGGGGTTTAGAGAGGCCATTTGTACAGCTTCGTACAGGGAGCAACCCGAATATTTCACCATATTGCGTACCGCATGATCCATAGTAAGCACACTTCCGGCCAATGTTCCAGAAACTAGGCGGCAAGCGTTGTCTGTTTTGATAATTTGTTGCCTCGATAATTCATAGTTACCGTCGGGTAAGCCCTTGGCTCTCACCGCATCAGTAATGAGGATCACTGAGTCTTTGCCTTTTATTTGATACACCATTCTCAGAACTGCAGGGTGCAAGTGTA
Organism: Desulfosporosinus paludis; assembly: GCF_045689965.1. Lineage (NCBI taxonomy): Bacteria > Bacillati > Bacillota > Clostridia > Eubacteriales > Desulfitobacteriaceae > Desulfosporosinus > Desulfosporosinus paludis. The sequence goes on along the minus strand of NZ_CP144211.1, from coordinate 1,794,063 downwards.
GACCGTCGGCAATCACTTCCGTCATAAGGGCCGGAAGGCAGAATCCTGCTGTTACTGCTCCGGGATTTCGGTGATGATGTCCACTCATAGCATTATGAAAATGGGTCAGGGATTTTAATCCTAGGGGTGTACATCTTTCCACATCCTCAAAGGTCGCCCCGGAATGTCCACAAGATGCAACCACTCCGGCTTGCCGTAAGTGACCTAAAAAGATTTGCTCAGGGTCTTTTTCAATAGCGTAGGAGATCAGTTTTATGGAATTTCCCGCTGACTTCTGAAAAGACTCGAACAGTTGTTTATCCGGTGCCACGATATACTGTTCATTTTGGGCGCCTTTATAGGCAGTATTAATAAAAGGTCCTTCGAGGTGAACCCCAAGGATTTCAGCACCCTGATTCTTGGGGGGATTCTTTTTATAATCAGCGACAGCTTGCAAAGCTTGGTGAATTTTTGCCGTCGACATCGTCAGTGTTGTCGCCAGAAAAGACGTGGTCCCTTCCTGAGCGAGATGGCGGGCGATGGTATCCAGTGCCTCAGGGCTAGCGTCCATGACATCTGCTCCACCGGCTCCATGCACATGCTGATCTATAAATCCAGGTGCCAGAATATATCCGGACAGATCAACGGCAGATTTATCAAAGGTCTGATCTTGCATATCGCCGGCAGCAGTGATAATCCCGTTTTCTACAATGACAAACCCTTTGGGAACAACCCGGTCTTGTAGGTATAATGTTGCATTAATGAACTGCATTGGGCTAATCTCCTCCTGCAAGATTGAGTTGCTGGCGTTTGGAAATCGGTGACCTCAGTGATCCGTGATGTCCTAAAGCATTGAGGAGCAGAATGATCACCGGTAGTTCTATAAAGAAAAATCCGTGACAACCACCAGATGTGGGTGCAATTGTAGGATTGAAGCTGGAACGGTCGTCGTGACCTGCCCAAAGAGGGCGTTCTGAAGTACTTTCCGTTTGTTCTCGCCACTGACCAGAAGAAGCATTTCTTCGGCTTGCATAATGCTGCCCACACCCATGGTGATGGCCTGACGAGGAACCAAATCAGCATTGGCAAAAAAGCGGGCGTTCGCTTGGATTGTTTCCGAGGTTAAAGAGACAACGTGAGTTTTCGTCCCTAATTGGGAATCAGGTTCGTTAAACCCTATATGCCCATTAGGACCTAGGCCCAGAATCATTAGGTCGATGCCTCCGGTATTTTGAATCATCCCTTCATAATGTTCACATTCCAGGGGCAAATCCGGAGCCATGCCATTCGGTATAGAGGATTGATCAGAGGGGATATTGACATGTTTAAATAAATTTTCCCACATGAAATGATGATAACTCTCCGGGTGCTGGGGGACAAGCCAACATATTCATCGAGATTAAAGGTATGCACGTCCTGCATATTTAGTCCATCATGATGCATTTTAACTAGTTCGGCATACATCCCTATCGGTGTACTTCCGGTAGGGAGACCAAGGATACAATTACCTTTCCCACGGATGAGGCCGGCTACGAATTGAGCTGCCCAGCGGCTAAGCTCCCGATAGTCTTCAGTTACAATTATCCGCATAATAGACCTCTTTATTAATGGCCATTGAGATATTCCTGTATGTGCATTTGGACTTCTTGGGTGGTCCGCATCCGCAGTGCCGATTGCACCAGTCTGGCAGCTTCGGAGTAAACGGTTCTCCTGATGAGAGATTTAATTTCCGGCAAGGAGCCTATGCTCATGGAAAGTTCGTTAATGCCCATGCCCAGGAGCAATAGGGCTCCGAGCGGTTGACTGGCCATCTCACCGCATACGCCAACGGGTATGCCCCGTTTCCGCCCGGCCTCGATGACACCGGCAATCAGACGCAGTACAGCAGGATCGCAGGCTTGGTACAGGGATGACAACTTAGGATTTAAACGGTCAGCTGCCAGGGTATATTGAATTAAATCATTGGTTCCGATACTGAAGAAATCCACTTCGGCAGCGAATTCGGCAGCACGTAAAGCAGCGGAAGGAATTTCTATCATGATTCCCAAGGGGACGGCAGAAGCACTGGGGATTCCTTCACAGGCCAGTTCTTTTCCGATACACTTAACTATTGCCGTGGCTTTGTCCAGTTCATCGAGCGTTGCTACCATTGGAAACATTATTTTCACCGGCCCAAAAGCGCTTGTTCTCAAGATAGCCCTAATTTGCGCGCTAAATAGCTCAGGTTCCTGAAGACAAATTCGTAGGGCCCGGTAGCCGAGAAAAGGGTTGTCTTCTTCGGCTAAGCCAAGATAGGGAACCTGTTTGTCACCTCCGATATCCATCGTGCGAAAGATCACTGGGCGACCGGCCATTCCTTCGACCACCGTTTTGTATACTTGAAATTGTTCTTCTTCCGATGGAGCTGAATCCCGCCCCAAATAAAGAAATTCGGTTCGAAACAGGCCGACTTCTTCAGCACCGGCTTTAATTGCCTCAGCAGTCATTCCCGGGTGAGAGAGATTGGCCGCAAGGGTTAGTTGATGTCTGTCCAAAGTTTCGGTCGGGAGCTTGACTTCTGCAGCAAAGCGGATTTCCCGTTCCTGCTGAAGCTTTTGGGCATTAAGGGCAGACTGGCGTTCGACTGAGCTTGGGTTAACCAATATCTCTCCGGTATCGCCATTGATGATGATCTGATCACCGTCTTGAATCTGTTCGAGCTCGCTGCACCCTACGACAGCCGGGATACCGAGAGCTTTAGCCAAGATTGCAGTGTGGGAGGTCTTTCCCCCTAAACGGGTAGCTAGACCAATCACTTTTTCCGTGTTCAGACCGGCTGTTTCCGAAGGAGTAAGCTCCTCGGCAAGGAGAATAGTTCCCGGTTCAAGCAACTGAAGATCAACTGGCGGCGTGCCTTGGAGATTAAGTATAAGCCGGCGTTCGATGTCCACAATATCTTGTGCTCTGGCCTGGAAATACTCATTATCCATGGCCAGAAAAGTATCCTTTAAGGTTTGGGTGATGGAGTAGATTGCAGCACCAGCTGGCAGGCATTGTTGTTCGATAAGCTGGATGACAGGGGTGACGAATTCTTCATCCTCAAGGATAAGCGCATGGGCTTGGAAAATTTCCGCTTCTTTGGGGAGTTTCATTCGTAAAGAAGTAACCAAGGCCCGTATTTGCTTAAGGGCTGCTTGTCTTGCGTCCTCGAACTTGCTTTTTTCGGTGGAGATTTCCGAAGGATTTATGGGAGTATTGTCAATTGGCAAGAGAACAGTTAGCCTCATCCACTGGGCCTGTCCGAGAGCAACTCCCTTTGATACACCTACTCCGGTCATAGTTTGCCTCCTTAATCCTCATCCTCTAATGTTTCGAGATATGTGGCAAATTCCTGGATAATTTGTTCCGCTCGATCCCCTTCTGCCCTGATTCGAACCGTATCTCCCTGAACAATACCAAGTCCTAACACTCGGATTAGGCTGTTTGCCGGAGCAGATTTTTCACCTTTGATCAGCGTGATCGGTAGGGGATAATTTTTGGCAAAGACGGTCAATTTGGCAGCAGGACGGGCGTGTAGACCAGTAGCGTTCTTGATCACGATTTCCTTTTCCATACGATCCCAACTCCCTCTAAAGTCTTATAACTGTTCGTAGGAATATGCAGATACAAAAGCCCCCGACTTGGAACATTAATTCAAACGGTACCGCATAAGGACACTGTTACCTGCTTGAACTGAGGAGTTCGTTTCCAGGCGTAGTTCCGCCACTTGGTTTACGTTGGTAATAATTACCGGGGTAATGAGGGAAATTCCTTTGCTTAGAATGGTTTTTCGATCAATTTTTAACACCGGATCTCCAGCACGGAGCAGGGTGCCTTCGATTGCAATTCTTTCAAAACCATCTCCGTTGAGTGTTACCGTATCCAAGCCAACGTGAACCAGAATTTCCATCCCATTATCCAAGGTCATGCCAAACGCATGATTGGTACTAAAAACCGAGCTCAGTTTACCGGAGGCAGGGGCGACAATGAGCTCTCCTTCAGCTTCTATGGCGATTCCGTCACCTGCAATTTTCGTGGCAAAAACCTGATCCGGGACTTCCTCCAGAGGCACAAGCGTGCCGCTAACCGGGGCGTAAAGTTTATACCATTTTTCAAATAGACTTAACATTTGTTCCTCCATGTTGATGTTTAAATTTCTGAATCTAAAAAAATCAGGCACGAGTTTTGCAACTCGTGCCTGATTTAACAGTAACACGTTGATGCACTTAGTATATCCAGCTCGATTGTTTCTGTCAACGTCTTCATGTCTCAAAAATTTAATTTGCTATTTGAGTTATCTGTTTTGAAGTTTAGCAATGTGCGCAGCGATATACCCGATTTCGTCGGGAGCAACCGGCAGGTTGAGGGTTTCTTCGATCAACTTGCCAACTTTTAGAGAGACTTTGTAGGCCTCTTTATATTCCCGTTTAATGCTTTTGAGGAGTCTGTTTTCGATCGGGTTTTGATTAATGAGCCGTTCGATGGCGAAACGGATATGGGTGAGAAAACGGGCGTAATCTAACGACGTCTTATCGATTTCCAAATGAAGTTCTTGCTCTATGAGTTCGGTTATCGAACTGGCCAGGGAAGTATACTTGAGCGTATTGGAAAGCTTCCCCGGTTACGGGCAGAATGAATGTGCAGGGCGATAAACCCCGCTTCACCTTCAGGGATTTGGAGACCCGTCTCCTTCTCCAGAATGGCGACAGCTTTTTTGGCCAAGGCAAACTCTTTTTTATACAAGGTTTTGGTTTCGATCAGAAAGGGATTCAAAATCTCGTCGTTTTGACGGAGACGGTGGAGACAAAAGGCAATATGGTCTGTCAAGGAAATATGGATTTTTTCATTAAGGTCTTCATTCATTTCCTGGCTTAACATGTAGATGATTTCTTCACAGATTCCTACTACTTTGGCGTCAACCGTCGTGATCAGCTCAGTAAACTTTTGCGAGCTTTCTTCTTCCAGAGAAAATATTTTTTCAATGGAATGATTGTGCTCTAAACTATCCTGAGGATGTTTGCCAAAGCCGATTCCTTTACCCAAAAGAATTTTCTCTTTTTTACCTTCGGAAACTAACAGCACGTTGTTATTAAAAACTTTTATCACCGTATAGTTGGTATGTGCTCCCATTTGTACTCACCCCATTCTAGAATGTCAGCCAACGACTAATTGGCTTGGCCTGGTCCGATGGATAAGCGGTAAAAATAATATATATTCTTGACAGGAGAAAGAAGTTAGAGTAATGATTGACAGGTCTCTGGAATAACGATATAATGCAAACAAAATTCAATCTTTTTATACCACGTCACAGCGTGTTACCGCAATGGGCATGAGCAGGGAAGTTTTATACTTCCCTGCTCATTTTTTTGTACTGTCAGAAAGTAATAACTTCGTTGAATACTTTCTGCAGCATAAGTGCAACTAGGCGGCTGCCTGCGCCAAAGGCTTGGCACCAGCCAAGTTTTCTTTATCGGTAATTAATTTGGCTAGCGTACGGAGCCAAATTGGGTATAAATAAGAGCGAGATAATCTATTTGAGGGAGGATTAAGATGTGAGTAATCCACAACTGACACCAAAGGAAATGGCAGAATCCATTCTACGACTTGTTGGCGGCAAAGACAATGTTTCTGCTGTTACGTATTGTATGACAAGGCTCAGGCTTGGCCTCGTAAGCGATGCGAATATTGATTTAAACTCCTTCAAAACCGTCGATGGGGTCATGGGAGCAGTTACTCAAGGCGGACAACTTCAGATTATCCTAGGTCCTGGAAAAGTTACCAAGGTAGCTTTAGAATTTTCAAACTTAACGGGCATCCAAACGGGCGAGATGGACGAAGCAAAAATCCGTCGTGACGAAATTAAGGCTAAAAATGCGACTCCTTTTAAACTTTTATTAAAAAAGATATCCAGTATCTTTATCCCTTTGATACCTGCCTTTATTGCTTGCGGGCTTATACAAGGAATTATGAACATTATTGTCAAATTCAATCCGGGTTTCGGTGCTTCACCTACTGGAGGAATATTAACCGTTGTGGGCGGGGCAGTGTTCTTCGGACTTAACCTCTTTGTTGGTGTCAATGCAGCGAAAGAATTTGGCGGTTCACCCATGCTTGGCGGTACTATGGCTGCAGTCATCACGATGCCGACACTGGCGAATGTTAAAATTGCTGGCGCAAGTCTTGTTCCGGGGCGTGGCGGTATCATTGCTGTTTTATTAGTAGTGGCATTTTCCAGCTGGCTGGAAAAGAAAATCAGGAAATTTGTTCCCGAATCTCTCGATTTATTCATGACTCCACTTCTCACCGTACTAATTTCTAGTTTCGCGGCCATATTTGTATTGCAGCCCCTTGGAGGTGTTATTTCCGATTCAATCGGGACAGCCGTCAAAGTGGCTATCCAAAATGGTGGTCCGGTCACAGGATTTATTCTCGGCGGAACCTTCCTGCCCTTAGTTATGACAGGATTACACCAGGGTCTCACACCTATTCACGCCGATCTATTAAAAACCACGGGACAGAATCTCCTACTTCCCATACTTGCCATGGCTGGAGCAGGACAGGTGGGAGCAGCCTTTGCAGTTTTTGTTAAGACAAAAAATAAGAGACTGAAAAAAACGATCTTATCGGCACTCCCTGTTGGTATCCTTGGGGTGGGAGAGCCTCTAATCTATGGCGTAACTCTTCCCTTGGGCAAACCATTCCTTGGAGCCTGTATCGGCGGAGCCTTTGGTGGAGCTTTTAATGCAGCCATGAAGGTTGCCTCAATCAGTATGGGATTATCCGGGCTCCCGCTTGCAGTCATTACAAAACAACCTCTAGTTTACCTTGGCGGTGTCTTGGTAGCTTATATTGCAGGTTTTGCTGCTGCATATCTCTTAGGATTTGATGATCCGGAAGAATAATTAATTGGAGCATGGAGTGCTCACTCGGGATATAGCGGCGCTTTCCATCGCGCAGATGATCGAACTAGCAGGATTGATGTCTGCCTGATATGGTTCGCTGACCGCTGTATCCCTTGGGCATCCATGCCGCAATTGTAACTTACCTGATTTTCAGAGTAAAATCCCCCTGACGATACACGGTTCCCCCACGCTACCTTAGTTTCGGACTCCTGAGAAATAACTCTTTATTTTGTTTAATAAAGGACGTAATGAATATGGCCAAAGGAATCTCGGTTTATTGCGGAATGCAGTATACGCTTGCAGAAAATCTGCAATATATTCAAAGGGCTAAGGAACTTGGCTTTAGTACCATTTTTACATCACTTCATATACCAGAAGCGGATTACCAAAATGCCGTTGAGGAATTCAAGGCGATGGTTTCCCTGGCCGACCATCTTAACATGAAGGTTACAGCAGATATCTCTCCCCGGGCCTTTACGTATTTAAATGCCGGGATGAATAATCTTCAACCCCTCAGGGATCTGGGAATCTATGGCATCAGAGTAGACTTTGGTTTTACCCCTGACGAGATTGCTGAATTCAGCAGGAATCCTTACGGTCTAATGATTGAACTGAATGCAAGTACAGTTACTCGTCGTTTTTTTGCTGAAATTGAAAAGTACAATCCGGATTTCACCAAACTTCAAGCTTGCCATAATTACTACCCGAGATTAAACACTGGAATTTCCGAAGAAACTTTGCTTCGAAAAAATAATCTACTAAAGAACTATAATATGAAGGTCTCTGCATTTATCCCTTCCCTGGTTTTTAGGAGAGGCCCTATTTTTGAGGGGCTGCCCACACTGGAAAAACATAGAACGATCAGCCCCTATTTAGCAGCAAAACACCTTTTTGCCCTGGGCATTGATGATGTTATCTTCGGTGATAGCATTCCAACTTTTGAGGAATTAAAAACTGTTGGTAAAGTCAAGGAAAATGTCCTTGAATTTTGTGTTCAAACCTTTCACTGTTCTGAAATGGAAAAAAGGATTATCTTTGAATGCGCACATGCAAACAGGCCTGACCCTGCCGAAGATGTCATGAGGTCTACAAATTCACGGACTGCTTTAAAAGGTGGGCACATAATTGAACCTTTTAATACGATCCTAAGAGAAAAAGGCTCGATTACTATCGACAATAAAGATTATCTGCGCTACTGTGGAGAACTACAGGTATGTAAAAAAGATCTTCCTCAGGATGCCAGAGTCAATGTTGTAGGGAAGGTCATAGATAGTGAATTAATCCTGCTTGATTTTATACAGGAAGAAACAAAGTTTTTATTTATAGAAAATGAGTTCCTGAAATAAACGTAGTAATCGATAATTCTTATATAGTCGCTTATAGGAGGGTAAAATATACCATGCGGGTTGAGAAAATTGCAAACCTGACTACGGAAGGAACCAATCCTTCTACCATGAATATTGACAATGTCAGCACTCTTGAGATGATATCCATGATTAATGAAGAAGATAAGAGGGTAGCCTTGGCCGTTGAAAAGGCCAAGGAGAGTATTGCTAAAGCCGTGGATGTGATCGTCGAACGATTAGCAAATGGAGGCAGGTTAATCTATATGGGCGCCGGTACCAGCGGCAGGTTAGGTATTCTGGATGCCTCGGAGTGCCCTCCAACCTTTGGGGTTGATCATACTCTGGTTCAAGGTCTGATTGCAGGTGGGCATACTGCTATCTTCAAAGCTGTTGAAGGCGCTGAGGACAATTTCGAGATTGGTAAAAGTGATCTTGTGGAAAAAGAACTGACGGAAAAAGACGTTGTCTGTGGCATAGCGGCCTCAGGCAGAACGCCCTATGTTATCGGTGGTATGAAGTTCGCTAAGGAAGTAGGTGCAGCTACCCTCTGTGTAACGATGAATGCCGATAGTGAGATGGCCGAGATAGCGGACGTTCCCATTACTGTTGTGGTTGGGCCGGAGGTAATCACGGGTTCAACGAGAATGAAAGCGGGTACCGCCCAAAAGTTAGTGCTTAATATGCTCAGCACGGGCACCATGATTAAACTTGGCAAGGTTTATGGGAACCTAATGGTCGATGTAAAAACCTCCAATGCCAAGCTTGTAGCTCGAGCAAAAAGAATCATCATGCTTGCCACTGGAATAAGCGAAGAAGAAGCAGGAAAATACCTTGAGAAAACCAATAATGATGTTAAATTAAGCATATTTATGGTTAAAACAGGACTTGCTCAAGATTCCGCCAGAAAGATACTCGAGGAGCATAGAGGTTATATTAAGAAAGCGATCGAAAGCGTGAAAAATTAATAAAAAATCTCAATAACGCTTAGTCTATCCGCACGTCACTTTATTTGTACACATACCAAGTGTAGAAGTAAACGTCGTGCTTTTGTTTTCTGCACTTGTGATATAAACCTAGCCGCCCAAGCGGTCGATGATTGTTTTCACTATAGTGTACTATGGATAAAAAATATTACTTTATGTAATACTTATACCTAGTCTAGGAAAAATAAGGAGGAACTCGAATGAAGAATGTTACAATGTTTACCAGCGATACCTGACCCTACTGTACCGCAGCGAAGGAGTTTCTTTCGCAGAACAAAATTTCCTTCCAAGAACGGAATATCAGCACGGATGAGGAAGCCTTAAATGAATTGCAACAAAGGAACATCAGGGGCGTGCCGGCATTTATTGTGGGAGAAGAGATGGTTGTCGGTTTTAACAAGAATAAAATTCTCTCCTTGTTGCATTAAACAGAATCCGTAAAAAAGCCGCTATTTCAACTAGCGGTTTTTGCCATTCTTGTGAGAGACTATAACTACAAGAGAGATTGAGCTGATACTCTTTAGATAGGCATAATTTACCAGAGTATTAGTCGTGGCTTAGGGTAATAATAGGATCATAAGGGTACGTAATGGTCGAGCCAAGATTTATATATGCTTTTACAGGGTGTATATAGGTCGGCCAAAGATTATAAACAGGTGTGACAAACGCTTGCTTATAGTCCGAGGGAAGATTTTTTGTGGTAGGGAAAAGCTTTAGAGCAGTCTAGCGATTGTTTTGAGGTTCCAACTTAGCATAAAAGGTCGAGCTAAGATTTTGCAGAGTGTTGAATTTCACTTATACAACCATATGTTCAAACGATGTATGTCTGTGTAAGAAAATGCGCTGGTTAGATGCAGCCGAAAGGTTGTATTTAGCTGGGTAGATATTCTGTTTAGTCGAACGAACCATCAGTTTAGGTAGTGACTTGCTTAGCCTTAGTCGAAAGATTATTGTTAGGTAATCAGTGATCTATATTGGTGCTAGATAAGACCATTACGTGCTCTTATTTTATTGTTCAACATGAATAAGCAGGGCTGCAGTAAACTGATTAGTTTGGCTGCAGCCCTTTAGCTTTTAGAATTCTATTTAAATTCAGGAATTGACTTATCGGTATTGATTAAACGCTTTGAAGTAAATAAACTATCAGAAACATTCCGACGGCTAAAACAGAGATGCTGAGTAAGATATTAAGGAAGGAAGAAGGCTGATAACTGTCTGAGTCGATTTGAGCGTCAACGTTCTTATATTTAACATAGGCCAAGATACTTATGAGTGAGCCGAGAGCAACCAGAAAGATTCCAAGCATTGCGGAGTATCCATGAGAAGGTGGTAAGGGAATATCCACGTTGGACTGTCCCAAGACATAAGACATTTGTTTAAGAAACAATGTGAAACGTTCTACAACAAAGCCAAAGGCCATAATGGCAATGCTTGTTCTGATCCAGGCTAAAAAGGTTCGCTCATTGGCCAAGTGAACACGTCGGTTGCTTGCTTTCGCAGGGTGATCCTTTACAATCTCTTTCGGCATACTATTCCTCCTCCAAACGGCATTAAGAAAAGCACCTTTGATATAAGAACTTCAGTTCCCCAAGTATGGACAGCACCTATCTCATACAAAGAGAAAGGCCATGGCCATAATTGCATAGGCGGCTAATAATTGAGCACCTTCCAGCCAATTCGAGCGGCCATCCATGTTAATCACGGCAGTAATCACAGTTCCCAAAATAATGACGATCAGTTCATAGCCCGTAAAGATCAAATCAAGAGGATGACCCATTAAGTATCCGAGAAAGACAAGCAATGGGGCAACAAAGAGGGCAATTTGAGTACTCGAGCCAATGGCAATTTCGAGACTTATTTCCATTTTGTTCTTTAAGGCCATCATAACACTCGTGGAATGTTCGGCAGCGTTACCGATGATCGGGATAACGATGACACCGATAAAAAGTTCGCTGATCCCCAAAGTTTTGACGACGGGCTCGATTCCGCCGACCAGAAATTCACTTTCAATCACAACAAAGAACGTAGCGATGAGGAGAATGAACAACGCTTTCAGCTTAGACCATTTAGGGGTTTCCGAGTGTTCTTGGCTCGGACGGAAAACATCTTTATGCGTGTGAAGAGAAAAGAGTAAACTTAGCAAATAAACCAGAATTAAGACCGTGGCAACGCCGAGGCTTAAAGGCTCTGCAGCTGGGTTGGTATGAGTATCGAGAAAGATCGCTGGGATAATCAATCCGGTAACCGCTAAAAGCAACATTGAAGTGTGCATACCGGCCGCTGCACGATTGAATTTCTGAGTCTTAAACTTAAAACCGCCAATAAGCATACTAAGACCTAGAACGAGCAGGAGATTACCGATAATCGAGCCGGTTATTGATGCCTTGACGACTTCGACAAGGCCAGATTTTAAGGCAAAGACAGTAATGATCAGTTCGGCGGCATTCCCGAAGGTAGCATTCAATAAACCTCCGATACTTGGACCAACATAGATGGCAATTTCTTCGGTAGCCTTGCCCATATAGCCTGAGAGCGGAATAATGCTTAAACAAGCCGACAAAAAAAGCAGAATGGGCGAACTATTTGAGAGGTGCAAGAAGATGCTGATCGGGATGGCTAAAAGAAATAGATTAAGATACTTCACGTTTTATCCTCCTCTAAATGGAAACTTCCAATAGTGATTCATTCTTAATATATGTAGTGAAATGCCTTACCAAACATTATGAAGCACTTTGCTCTCCCATGCAACGTTCGCCCGGTGATATATAACAGATAGCAAAAATAGAGAGTGTTTTGAAGGATATTTAGAATGGATGGCGAAATATTGTAAGAAGCGAAAAGTTATAGGATGAATTCGTCGATCAGTGGAGCCCAGCAGAGGAGGCAATGACTTTGAAACCTGAGATTATTTAAGAGCTAACGGGAATTGTAGGAGAAGAGAATCTCTATACGACCTTAGAGGATTTATATTGCTATACGTATGATGCTTCTTTTTTAAAATCAGATACTAAAGATTTGGCGGGGGTCGTGGTCTATCCCGGTACGACAGAACAAGTCTCCCGGATTCTCAAGCTGGCAAATCGTGAAAAGATTCCCGTTGTTCCTCGGGGTGCGGGAACAAATGTCAGTGGGGGAAGCATTTCAGTTGAGGATTGCATCGTTTTAGTGCTTAAAAGAATGAATCAGAGCCTAGAGATTGACAGGAAAAACCTGTTGAAAGTTTAAGACAGTCTCAGACTGTCAAGATGTATGAGGGGGGACCAGGCTTGAACCGAATTAACCTTGCTTATGGCCAAGAAATGCTGTACTTCGAACTTTGTTAGCTTAAGAACGGCAAGCATCTGCCGCAAAACCCCTGTGATACTGATTAGTGCCCTGAGTGAGGAAGTCGTCAAAGGAATGAAGATGATTCCTGCATCTTCCTTGGAGGAGGCTTGGAACCTTACCGCCCAAATCTTAGAGCGTCAGCCGGAATCCGTTTATGTGATGCCGCATGGAGGCAATACTTTTCCAATAGCTCAGTCTCTGAAATTTCAAGTGTTTACAACAATCAAAAAGCATCCTCTGTTCACTGTCAAAGTGAAGTGAGGATGCTTATGTTTTGTTGCTGGTAAGCGAAAATGAGGATGTAAAAGCGCCGTCACCCAAATAACAAGCTGAATGTAGCTACTTGAATCAATGTTCTCCAGCCTTGTTTTATAAAACGATTAGGATGAGTGCTGAGTTTATAATTTCAAAACAGCATTATTTAAGAAAGCCATTGAGGATAGTATCTTCAGCCTCAGATTCTGAGAATCCGAGAGACATCAACTTGATTAACTGTTCCGACTCAATTCGGCCAATAGCTGCTTCGTGAATCAACTGTGCTTCGCTGTGATGGGCGGATATTTTGGGAGTGGAAAGGACTTGGGCATTATGCATGATAATGGCGTCACATTGAATATGCCCCCGGCCTTTGTTGCGCCCGACTAAATCAAAATAGAATTCCTGTTTGGAGTTATCCTGAGCAACCGAGCGGGAAATGATTTGAGCTGAAGAATTTTCCCCTAATAATTCAACCGTTATGTTCGATTCGGCATCTTGTTCTTTGTTGGTAAGGAGTCGTTCAGTAACAATTAGTTTAGCGTTGTCCATGAGTCGGATTTGAGTGTCTCTTTTTGTATGGTCGACACCTTTTATCTGAATCATTTCAAGTTCGACCACAGCACCTTCTTCGGCCTCGATAATGGTCTTAGGATTTAGTACCCGCTCGCCGGTTCCTTCCCCCTGACCATAGTGTTTTTCAACATATTTAAGTTTTGCCCCTCGGCGAACAAAGAAGTTGTGAATTCCATCGTGTTGAGATTTGTGGTCTCCAGAATTATGAATCCCGCACCCGGCTACGACCAAGACGTCGGAATACTCCCCGATTTCAAAGGTGTTATAGACGAGATCATTAAGGTTTTCCTCGGTCACGATAACAGGGATGTGAACACTTTCTCCTTTTGTATAGGGTTTAACAATCACGTCAATTCCCGGTTTGTCGGTTTTGGTAACAATATCGATATTTGCCGTGGTATTTCTTTGTACCCCAAGGCCATTCTTCCGAATATTGAAAGCCCCTTGGGGGATTTCATGAAGGTCTGCTACCTTCTCCAACATAAGCTTATCCAGCGCATTGAGCATTTTGACTGCCTCCTTTCGCGCAGTTCGCACTGCAAAGACATGCATCGTTGTTGAGAATTCCTGCCAAAATTGTATCTCGTTCCGATTGTGCACTGATCATTCCGTTAGACATCAGAATGATCTCATCGGCTAACTCCATAATCCGTTCTTGATGTGAGATGATCACGATAGTGGTCTCATATTTTAAATGAATATTTCTGAACGTCTCCGCCAATTTCTGAAAACTCCATAAATCGATTCCGGCTTCCGGCTCATCAAACACCGCTAGTTTAAGGTTTCGGGCAAGAACTGTGGCAATTTCAATCCGTTTCATTTCGCCGCCTGAGAGGCTGGCATCGACATCTCTGTTGAGATAATCCTGGGCACATAAGCCTACATCATAAAGGAGGTCACAAATATTAACCTTTTCAGGGTTATGGGAGGCCGCCATTTGGAGAAGCTCTTTCACTTTAATGCCTTTAAAGCGAGGTGGATTCTGAAACGCATATCCGATTCCCAAGCGGGCTCGTTCGGTAATGCTCATGTTAGTGATCTCTTGTCCGTCCAGTAAAAGCTTTCCAGAAGTAGGGTTGTAAACGCCCATAATGAGTTTGGCAAGAGATGATTTGCCCCCGCCATTGGGTCCGGTAATAACATATATCTTTTTTTCATAGAATTTTAAATTAATCTCCTTGAGGATTTCGACCCCGTTATCCTCATTGAGTCCCAGAGATACGTTCTGGATTTCCAGCATTCCTATTCCTCCTTAGTGCTTATCTAGGTTCCACAATAACATAATCCGACATTTTATTGTAGGGGATAAAGTAATTTATTTTTAGTAAGTGCCGCCCAACATAAAATATCTTTTCCAAATAAGAAGGAATATATTGGAGCCGAGAGAATTAAACAGGCAAACATTAAAAGATCATAGGGGGGAGTCCTGTGCTTTCTCGGAACTTTACGTTTAAGTCGGAAGAAGGGACAGAAATCTTTGGATACAAGTGGATGCCGGAGGAGACAAATAGAGTTAAAGGTATTGTACAAATTGTACATGGCATGGCAGAAACGAGAGCACGCTATGAAAAGAGGCTGTCTCAAAATAGAAATATAATTTCTATGGAGAGGCAGCCCCTTTCTGTGTAAAAATACAAAAAGACAAGTCCAAAGACCCGTCTTTTCGGTATAATTAGTTTATGCTACAAAACAAAACTATACGCAAAAATTATAACGAAAATAGTGGGGTTTATCAACTCGTGCTCCCACTAAACATGGAAGTATTAATACCAGAAGATGACTCGGTGAGACTGCTATGCCATATGACGGAGGGATTAGATTATACAAATTTAAACAAGGCGTACTCTTCCAAGGGAAGAAATCCAGCAGTCACACCCAAGACATTATTCCGAGTATTGGTGTATGCTTACATGAACGACATTTACACAAGCAGAAAAATAGAGGAAGCCTGTAGGAGAGATATTAATTTCATGTGGTTGCTCCAAGGACAGAAGGTGCCCGACCATAATACGATTGCTCGTTTCCGCAACGGTCGGATTAAAGGAATTATCGAAGGGCTCTTCAACCAATTGGTCGTTAAACTAGGTGAACTGGGTGAGATCCAGTATGAAAATATTTTTATAGATGGTACAAAAATTGAGGCCTATGCCAATAAATATACATTCGTATGGAAGAAAACCACCATCAAAAATGAACAGAAACTGCAAGAAAAAGCCAGGGCATTTCTTGTGAAACTCAATAAAGAAATCGAAACTGGTATTCCATTAAGCGAGTCGGCAATCACAGTGGAAACCCTTCAGAATTACATTGCTTTTCTGAAGGAGAAGCAACAAGCCGAAAAAATAGAGTTTGTTTCTGGAAAGGGAAAACGCAAGACTAATCTGCAAAGGGCAACAGAGACACTAGAAGAATTCTTGGAAAAACAAACGAGATATGATCGTTATAACGAGCTTTTTGATGGTAGAAATAGCTTCTCAAAGACGGATACGGATGCCACTTTTATGCATATGAAGGAAGATCATATGAGAAATTCTCAGCTAAAGCCAGGATACAATGTGCAGATTGGCGTAGAGGCTGAATATATCGTTGGATTGGCCATTTCGAGTGAGCGCTCCGATCAATTGACTCTTATTTCTTTTTTAGAAAAGCTAATTGAGAACTTACCTAAAAGATATCATAATGTCATTGCTGATGCAGGCTACGAAAGTGAAGAAAACTATGTTTATTTTGAGAAACAAGGACTAAAGCCTTTCATTAAGCCACAGACCTATGAAGTAATGAAGAAAAAAAGCTTTAGTAAGATCATTGGTAAACGGGAAAATATGGTCTATGATGCAGTCAAAGACGAATATCTTTGTGCAAATAATAAAAAACTAGTGGCTGTCGGAAAGACGACAAGAACTTCGAAAAGTGGTTATAAATCGGATGTAACTCTCTATGAGTGTGAGAGTTGTGGAGGCTGTTCATTCAAAAAACAATGCACAAAAGCAGCGGGTAATAAGAAACTATCTGTATCAAAAGTATTTTTGGAGAAACGAGAAGAATCCTTACATAATATCACAACGGCTGAAGGTATCCTACTAAGAATGAATCGTTCCATCCAGGTTGAAGGGGCTTTTGGAATTCTGAAGGAAGATCATAGCTTCCGAAGATTTGTAATGCGTGGTAAAAAGAATGTTGAAACTGAATTTTTGCTTTTGAGCTTTGGTTTTAACATCAATAAGTTGCACAACAAAATACAACAAGACAGATGTGGCTGTTCGTTACATAAAATAGAGGTTGCGTAATCTGCTTATGCCTTTTAATTAGGGAGTTTTAGAGAGTGCTCTTTTAGCGTTCCCAAATATAACAATAAGATTGTGAAATCAGGAATACTCCCTTGTGATTTCACAATCTCAACTTATTTTTCCCCAAATATTGAAAAGAGGCTGCCTCTTCGTGATGTCGTAGACATCATTTTGAGACAGCCTCTTTTCAAATGAACTGATTCTGTGTTTTTCATCGCTTTGGCTATTGATTCGAGGAAATTTCACCTAGAGTTGCTTGAACGGTCTTCGTTTTTCCATCGCGGACATAAGTGATCGATATTTTGCTTCCGACAGTGTTCTTGTAAAGTTCACGAACGAGGTCGGTGGAACTTTGAATTTGTACATCATTGATTTTGGTGATAACGTCTCCCTTCTGGATTCCTGCTTTGTCGGCAGGACCGTTGGGAGTTACGCTGGAGATATAAGCTCCAAGGGGTAGATTGTTATCTTGAGCATAAGAGAGATACTGATCGTTTGTGCTTACTAAAAGAGCGGGATGGGTTGCTACTCCAGATTTGATGAGCTGTTGGATTGTCGGCAGGGCATCGGAGATGGGGATGGAGAAACCCATTCCCTCAAAACCGGATTCAGCATATTTCGCTGAATTAATGCCGATGACTTGCCCTTGATAATTTACAAGAGGTCCACCGCTGTTACCGGGATTAATAGCTGCGTCCGTTTGGATAAGATTAAAGCTGGCTTCCCCTTGAATGTTAAGGGCACGATTTGTAGCCGAGACGACACCTGTGGTTACGGAACGAGCAAATTCATCACCGCCTGGATTTCCAATAGCGACAACGGATTCCCCGACTTCAAGTTTGCTTGAATCCCCCAGTTGGACTGCGGTTAGGTTTTTGGTATCGGAAATCTGCAAGACAGCCAGGTCTGTATTCGGATCAGCGCCTATGACTTTTGCCACAAGATTGCGGCCATCGCTTAAGCTGACCGTGATCTTTTGCGCTCCGTCGATGACATGATTATTTGTTACGATATATCCTTTTTGAGCATCAATGATAAATCCGGAACCACTGCCGGCTTCTTGGAGGTTGCCGCTGTTGCCAAAGAAGCTTTGCCCGGATTGGAAATTCGAGACTCCTACGACGGCTGGACCAACTGCTTTAGCGATTTGGGAAACCGGAGAATCAGTCTGACTCGAGGTGGATACCTGGGTAATCGAACTCGTTGTTTTGACGGGAGATACGGTATACGCAGAATTAATTGAAGGAACTACCGCCACCGCGGTGAGACCACCAATGACGGCGCTCATGATGCAAAGGCCTGCCGTAGCAACAACTAGTCTCCCTCGCTTAGGTTTGCTGCTTTTTGGCTGTTGCCAAGTAGGTTGGGTATTAAAGCTTTGGTTTTCCGCTGATGTGTCTTCAACAGATTGAGTATCATCAGTTTTGGTTAAACGGATTTCTTCATCCATGATAGATTCCTCCCTAGTTGAAAATTATTTCGAGTCAAGAGTTGCCTTCCTGTTAAAGAATGTCAACTATGGCCAATTTTTTGCAGAAGAACTTTTTGTTGATTACCTCTCAAGGATAACTCAAATTTGTGATGCAAAAAGGAACAAATTGTGAAGTTTTTTTGGAGTTTAAGTAGAGAATTTGTCAAAAAGCAATGTTAAAGAGTAGGAATCTTAAAATTACAAATTCAAACAAGGCTGGAACCAATGAGGCTTCCAGCCTTGTTTGTTTAAAATGGCTTTAAAAAGTTGTCACTAATAAATACATGCCTGTAACGAATAATAAGACATAGATTATTTTTTGAAAAAGCTGCTGATTTAATCGTACAAATACCCATTGACCTAAAATAATTCCTAGTAAAGCAAATGGCAAGGCCCATAAAGTTGATATCCAAACACTTTTTGAAATTCCATACATCGAAAACTGTAGCAAAAGGCTAATCAAATAAACAAACACAAAGTAAGCTAGTGAAGTACTGCGAAGTGTTTTCTTATCAACATTTGCTCCTGCGAAATAGATAAGCAATGGAGGGCCAGGCATTCCTATACTTGTTGTCAATAAGCCCGATAGAGCTCCTATTATTAGTTCCCTTGAATTTGTCTGTTTAAGATTAATTTTAGCAGCTAGCAAACCAGTTGATGCAAGAATCAGTATACTTACTATAATTTTTAGAGGTCGCACATTAAGAAAAATGAAGAGAAGAAATCCTGGCGCTATTCCTATTAAACTTCCCTTTATTAATCGAACCAAAACCTCTTGATTGACTTCATTGTGTATTTTTATACTCATAATAAAAGATATTAAAAGAGAAAGTATTATATTTAACTGGATTGCATCGTGTGACTCAAAAAGTAGAAGCAAAAAAGGAGTGGCCATTATAGAGAAGCCAAATCCAGTCCCCGCTTGTAAAATCGATGCAACTAATACAATGGTGATCAAACCTAATATATCCATAAAAAACCATCCCAAACATTTAAATTAAAATAATAATTTATGACTAATTCGCTATATTACGGCTATAAACCTCTTTTTGTATGTCTTTTAGTCGAAACAGGGCTAGAGGTTAAAAAGACGCTTCTAGCCTTGTTTGATGACTTGTAAAAAATACTATTTTTCCGCGACCTTGAATACAACATTAATAAGGATAACGTAAAGGCAGTGGTTTATGAATAGCATGGAATTTTTAAGCTCTGAGGAAATTTATCTCTATAATCGAGGAGAATTGTACAAGTCTTATACAAAGTTCGGTGCTCATATCCTTGAAGAAGATAGTAAGCTGGGAACTCATTTTGTGGTCTGGGTACCTAATGCCGCTGCCGTGCATGTTGTTGGAGACTTCAATGACTGGTGTGCAGCGCAGAATACCATGGCTGAAGTTGGAACAACAGGCGTCTGGACTCTTTTTATTCCGGAAATCGTACGCGGATTATACAAGTTTGAGATTCACACAAAAACAGGTGATGTACTCCTGAAGTCTGACCCCTTCGCCTTCTGCTCTGAGCTTAGACCTTTAACAGCCTCCAGGATTTATTCACTTGAGGGCTATCAATGGCTGGATCAGGATTGGATTTTGCGCAGGGAAACGAGTCAACCTAAGGAGAAACCCCTGGCAATTTATGAAGTCCATCTGGGATCTTGGAGACGAAAAGTAGACGGGAGCTTTTATCATTGGCTCGACTTCGCCGAAGAATTGCTAAATTATGTTGTCAGCATGGGCTATACCCATATCGAACTACTTCCCGTTATGGAGCATCCTTACGATGGTTCTTGGGGTTACCAAGTAACAGGGTATTATTCCTGTTCAAGCCGATATGGAACTCCTCATGATTTTATGTATTTTGTTGATTGTTGTCATCAGGCAGGGATAGGAATAATTTTAGACTGGGTACCAGGGCATTTTTGCAAAGACGCCCACGGTTTAGGAAAATTTAATGGTTCGTCTGTCTATGAGAAAGATGAACATGCTCAATGGGGAACTTACAATTTTAATTTTTCTAAAACTGAAGTTTGGAGCTTTCTTATTTCCAACGCGGTTTTTTGGTTTGAAAAATTTCACATTGACGGACTTAGAGTGGATGGGGTCAGCAGCATGCTTTATCTGGATTTTGAAAAGCCGGATAAAGCTTGGGAACATAATAGTTATGGAGGAAGAGAAAACCTGCAAGCAATTGCCTTTATGCAAAGGTTGAATGAGGTCGTGTTCCAGCACTATCCTGGTGTTCTTATGATTGCTGAAGAATCCACCGCCTGGCCTTTAGTTTCCTATCCGCCCTATGTCAATGGGCTTGGCTATAACTATAAATGGAATATGGGCTGGATGAACGATACGCTGCGCTATATGCAGCTTGACTTCTCCCGTCGGAAAGATTATCACCACCTCTTAAATTTCTCGTTAACCTACGCTTTTTCCGAGAATTTTGTGTTGCCGCTTTCTCATGATGAAGTAGTTCATGGGAAGCGGTCGTTACTGGAAAAAATACCTGGAGATTATTGGCAGAAATTTGCGGGGTTAAGGAATCTGGCAGGGTATCTAATGGGACACCCTGGTAAAAAATTAATGTTCATGGGTGGGGAATTTGCCCAATTCATTGAATGGCGTCATGACGCAGGGCTGGATTGGCTGCTTTTAGATTATGATCTGCACAAGAAATATCAGGAATACGTTAGGAGGATTAATAAACTTTATCAACAGGAAAAAGCCTTCTGGGAAAATGATCATGATTGGTCGGGGTTCGAATGGATTGATGCTGATAACAATGGGCAAAGCATCCTTGTTTTTTGCCGGCGGGCGAAAAATTTACACGATTGCCTCGTTGTGGTGATCAATTTCCAGCCTGTGAGTTATGAGAATTTCCGTATTGGAGTTCCGCAAAGAGGAATCTATCAAGAAATTTTAAATTCCGATAATGAACGTTTTGGCGGTTCGAATCATCTTAATCCTGCGCCTCTTGTAGCAGAGAAGGTTAAATGGCATGGCCGGATTTTTTCCTTAAGAATTAAACTTCCTCCCTTAGCAACCGTCATATTCAAACCGCAGTATAAATACAAATTAAGACGGGGTGGGTCAAATGTTTGCAAGCAAAGAAAATTTTAAACTAGCTTACCTTACCAAAATAAGTGAAACTGAAGGAATTACTCTTGATGAAGGCTCACTCTGGGATAAATATAAAACGTTGGTTTTGCTGCTTAAAGAGAACATGAGTTTTAACAGGGCGTTAACGAAGAAGTCAACCATGTACACAAAACAAGTCTATTATTTTTCCATGGAGTTTTTGATCGGAAGGCTGCTTCATTATTACTTGGTCAATATGGAAGTGGAGGAACTGGTCCGAGAAGGTTTAGCGGAGTTGGGAATTAATCTTGACGAGTTATTACAACAAGAAGCAGATCCAGGTCTGGGAAACGGCGGTCTGGGAAGATTAGCAGCTTGTTTTCTGGATTCCATGGCATTTTTAGGTATATCAGGGCATGGCAACGGTATCCGTTATAAGTATGGGTTGTTTGAGCAAAAGATTAGAAATGGTTTTCAAACGGAGGTGGCGGATAATTGGTTGAGGAATGGCTATCCTTGGGAGATACGCCGACCGGAAAAGAGTATTGTCGTTAAATTCAAAGGCAATGTCAGGACAGAATTTGTACAAGGGAAACTAGTATTTTACCATGAACATTATGAGCCGGTTCTGGCAGTTCCCTATGATATTCCGGTCATGAGTTATGATAATCCTTCCAATATTAATAATTTAAGGTTGTGGAGCGCTGAACCCTTATCCTATGAGCTGGATTTTGCTTCGTTCAACCGCGGAGAGTTTGATCAGGCGGTAAGTCTGAGGTCAGAGGTCGAAGCCATCTCTTATATTCTCTATCCCGATGATAACAGCCGTTCAGGCAAAGAATTAAGGTTAAAACAAGAGTACTTTTTTGTGGCGGCAGGATTAGGGTCGATCTTGCGAAGCTTTAAAAAACGCAATCTAGCTCTCGCAGATTTTTCCCGCTGGGTATCAGTTCATATCAATGATACGCATCCCGTGCTGTGCATTCCTGAACTAATGCGCATCCTGATTGATGAAGAAGGTTTAGGTTGGGATAAGGCCTGGAATATTACCGTGAATACTATCTCATTCACCAATCATACGATTATGCCGGAAGCTATGGAAAAATGGCCGATCGATTTATTCGAAAGTCTTTTGCCAAGAATTTACATGATCATCGAGGAAATCGATCGGAGATTTAAAGAGCGGTTAGCCAAGAGGTTCATGGATGACAGAAACCTCACACAGGATACTCAAATTATCAGAGACGGACAAGTTCAGATGGTCAATTTAGCCATCATCGGCAGTTCATCAGTCAATGGGGTTGCCTTGCTGCATACCGAAATTTTAAAGCAGCAGGTCTTTAAGAATTATTATAGGATTTTTAGCTATAAGTTTAACAACAAAACGAATGGTGTCAACCATCGAAGGTTTCTCTTAGCCGCTAATCCGGCCCTGTCTAATCTAATCACGGAAGCTATTGGACCAGCCTGGAAGAAAGACGCCGAGGAGCTTGAAAATCTATTGCCATTCAAGGATGATTCGAGCTTCTTGGAAAAGCTCGCTAAAGTAAAGTATCTTAATAAATGTCAATTAGTTAAGTATGTAAAGGATTCACAGGGTTTGGAGCTTGATCCGCTGTCAATGTTTGATGTACAAGTTAAAAGGATACATGCTTACAAACGGCAGCTTCTCAATATCTTAAAAATAATGTATTTGTATAATCAGCTTGCCGAGGATCCAAACTCTGTCATTGGTTCGCAAACCTTCATCTTTGGAGGAAAAGCAGCACCTGGCTATCATTATGCCAAAACGATTATTAAACTCATTAATACGTTAGCAGAAAAAATCGCTAGGGACCCGAAGATTCAGGAAAAACTTAAAGTCGTCTTTATGGAAAACTTTAATGTCTCTCTTGGGGAGTTAATTTACCCAGCGGCAGATATTAGCGAACAGATTTCTACTGCCAGTAAGGAAGCATCGGGAACTGGGAATATGAAATTTATGATGAATGGTGCGATCACCCTTGGAACACTGGATGGAGCAAATGTAGAAATCAAGGAAGCTGTAGGAGAGGACAATGTTTTTATCTTTGGACTTACAGCTGATGAAGTGATCCGCTGCTCGCGCGAGGGTGGATATAAATCCTTAGATCAATATTACTTAAATCAGAGCCTGAGATTTTGTGTCGATCAATTGGTCAATGGTTTTTTTGACAAGAGTGGAGAGGAATTCAGGGTGATTTTTGACTCGCTGTTGCTTTACAATGACGATTATTATGTTTTAAAAGATTTTGCTCCCTACATAGAAGCTCATAAAAAGCTTCAAACGTCTTATGCTCAGCAAGATATTTGGTATAAAACGTCCTTGGTCAATATCGCAAAATCAGGTGTTTTCTCAAGTGATCGTACCATCAGAGAATATGCGAATCAGATTTGGAAGATAAGGCAGAGGATTTGAATCGAACAGTTAGGGGTGGCTGGAACACGGAGAGAAAGGTGAAAAAGTATGCCTAAACAAGAGTGTATTGCCATGCTTTTGGCAGGTGGGCAGGGAAGCAGGTTAGGCAGTCTGACTCGTAATATCGCTAAGCCTGCGGTTTCCTTTTGCGGCAAGTACCGAATTATTGATTTTAGTTTAAGTAATTGTGCAAATTCTAACATCAACACCGTAGGGGTTCTTACCCAATACAAACCTTTCTTGCTGAACTCATATATCGGGATGGGTTCTGCCTGGAACTTAGATAATCCTTTCGGCGGCGTTCATATTCTGCCGCCCTTTGTTGGAGAACATGAATTAAGCTGGTATAAAGGAACCGGCAATGCGATCTTTCAAAACTTGAAGTTTATTAATTTTTATGACCCGGACTATGTGCTTATTATCTCCGGGGACCATATTTATAAAATGAATTATCTCTCGATGCTAAATTATCATAAGGAAAAAGGATCAGACATCACCATTTCGACGATCGAAGTTCCTTGGGCGGAAGTTTCAAGGTTCGGGATTGTGACGATTAATGAAGACGGCAAAATAACAAAGTTCACCGAGAAAATTCCTAATCCTGACAGCAATTTAGCCTCAATGGGAATCTATGTTTTTAACTGGGCAATTCTTAAGCAAGCACTGCTTGACGACGAACAGGATCCTCGATCAGAAAAAGATTTTGGTAAAAATATCATTCCGAAACAAATTGAATTAGGGAAAAAACTCTATGCCTATAAATTCCAAGGCTATTGGAGAGATGTAGGGACAATAGAAAGCTATTATAAGGCCAATATGGAGTTTCTCGATGGAGAAGAGGCCTTCAGTCTGTTTGATCCGACCCAAAGGGTATTTTCCAATGAAGATATCTTGCCTCCGCAATATATTGGTCCGACGGCAATAATTCAAAACAGCTTAATCAGCAACGGCTGCGTCGTACTTGGAGAGGTTAGTCATTCGATTTTGGCTCCTGGCGCTTATGTCGGGGAAGGAGCCACCGTAAAAAATTCCATTTTGTTGCCGCAGGCGAAGGTTAACAGCCATGCGAAGATCAACAAAACAATTGTCGGTGAGAGCGCAAAAGTTCTCAGCGATTGCTTGATCGGCCTGGAGGCAGAAGCGGTTGTGAGACAGGCCGGGATTACCGTTATTGAGGACCATTATGTGTTAGGCAAAGGGTCGGTCATTCGTGCAGGCAGTAATTTGTATTCGGCCCTTTAAAGCAAGCTGAAGGGAGGGTAGTTGATGCATAATGCAATTGGTATCCTGTTTGGCAATAACGGCTCTGATACCCTGCAGGGGTTAACCTTCGAAAGGTCAACAGCAGCAGTTCCGTTCGGAGGACGTTACCGATTGCTGGACTTTGCCCTATCCAGCATGGTTAATTCCGGATTGTGGACGATTGGCTTAGTTACCCCTCGCTATTATCGGTCGATACTCGACCATTTGGGAGCCGGGAAAGATTGGTTTCTTGACCGCAAATCGGGAGGATTGTTTATCTTACCCGGTGCAATTCATGGTTTATCCGACGAAAACGAAAAATTTAGACTTAAAGATTTACAGCTCAATAAAGAGTACCTGCTCAAAGACTTATCGGAAAATATTATTATTAGTGGCTGCAATCATGTCTTTAATATTAATTATGAAGAAGCTTTAGAGAATCATAAGAAAAGGCAAGCAGATATTACGTTGATATATAAAGAAAGTGCTGATTCTTGCGCTATGATTGGCAAAGAACGCCTTATCATTGGGGATCATCAAAAAATCCTCAATATTCATGGCAGCCATACGGCAGAATCCGCAGGGCAAATCCAAAATTATTTTATCGACATGTTAATTATTCGCAGAAAGCTTCTCTTGAAAATCGTCGAAGGATACAGATCAATAGAAGCTATGAATCTCATGGACGTTATTCAGGAGAATATTAGCGCTCTGAAAATTATCGGAGTTCCTTTTCATGGATACTTCGGCACGTTAAATTCAGTGAAGGATTACTTCGCCAGGAGCATGGAATTACTGAATCCGGAAATCCGTAAGGAAGTATTGACTGGCCATGATCGGATACATACTAAAATCGTGGACAATCCTCCTACCAAGCACGGATTACAAGCAAAAGTGACAAATTCCTTAATATCGAGTGGGTGCATCATCGAAGGAGAAGTTAATAATTCAATTCTATCTCGCGGAGTGATTGTGGAACAAGGAGCTGCGATTAACAACTGCATTATTATGCAGAAGTGTAAAATCTCAGCCGGTGCCCGTTTGGATTATGTTATTCTCGATAAGTTTGTAAAAGTTCATGAAGAAAATGTGTTGAAGGGCAACATGAATACTCCTTTGGTCGTACTAAAAGGTTCTTTGGTTTAAGATTGAGAAAAGAGGGATAAGATGAAAATTGTATTTGCAATTGCGGAGGCAGATCCTTTTGTCAAGACGGGCGGCCTGGGTGAAGTTGGCGGTTCGTTACCTGTCGCCTTGCAAAGACAAGGTGCAGATGTTCGCGTGATCATGCCGAAGTATAGTGTTATCCCCGAACATTTTCGCAATAAGTTTAAGCATATTAATCATTTCTATGTGCCCGTTGCCTGGCGCAGACAGTATTGCGGGCTTGAAGAATTAACCTATAATGGGGTTCGATACTATTTCCTCGACAATGAGTATTATTTTAGGCGTCCAAAGATTTATGGAGACTATGACGAGGCAGAACAGTATAGTTTTTTTTCTCGGGCCGTGTTGGAAAGTCTTGTTCATCTGCCGGAATTTAAGCCGGATATCCTTCATTGTCATGACTGGCATACGGCTTTGGTCCCCCTGATGAAAAAAGAATTTTATGCCAAAGAACCCCTTTATTATTCGATCAAGACGGTGTTTACGATTCATAACCTTAAGTACCAGGGGATTTTCCCTAGAGAGGTTCTTGCGGATGTAATTGGGTTGGGTGAAACGTTTTACACAGAGGAAGCTCTGGAATTCCATGGTGCGGTAAATTTTATGAAAGCGGGTCTTCTCTATGCAGACTGGATTACGACGGTGAGTCCAACCTATGCCCAGGAAATACAATATCCCTTCTACGGAGAGAAGCTTGAAGGAATTTTGCAAAAACGCAGGGATTCTTTAACCGGCATTCTTAACGGCATAGATTATGAGGTTTATGACCCATATTCTGATTCCTCCATTGTGTCCCCATATGGCAGTTCTCCTCATGCCAAAGAAAACAACAAAAAGGATTTGCAGCAAATTTTAGGGCTTCCTGTGCGGGCTGACCTTCCGGTTCTGGGGATGGTAAGCCGTTTAGTTGATCAGAAAGGGCTTGACTTGCTCAGCTTTGTTTTGGAAGAGATTCTTCTGCTTGATGTTCAAGTGGTTATCCTTGGAACGGGAGACCAACTGTATGAGGAGACACTACAAGCCTTTGCCGAAAAACATCCGGAAAAGTTCGCTTTTAAGAGGGAATTTAATGATGGACTAGCGCACAGAATTTATGCTGGGACGGATATCTTATTGATGCCTTCACGATTTGAGCCTTGTGGTATATCTCAAATGATTGCGATGCGTTATGGAACGATCCCGATTGTGCGGGAAACAGGAGGTTTAAAAGATACAGTAATTTCCTATAATGAATATACTGGCGAAGGTAATGGCTTTAGCTTTGCTAATTACAATGCTCATGAATTATTGTTTGCGATTCAGCGAGCTGTAAAGATTTATAGCTCAGATAAATCTGCCTGGACTAACTTAAAAAATAGTGCCTTGAATCGGGATTCAAGTTGGAATTCGTCCGCCGATGCTTATCTAGCGATCTATAGATCACTATTTAAAGAGGATTTTTAAGGCTGCTTTGAGAAAAGCTTTCATAAATAAGCCTGCATAGCCGTCGCTTATCCTGTAAAGAGTTCGAGATTAAGCTGTAGGAGAGTAAATATGGGATTTTCTGCGTATCATGACTCTCATAATTTAGATTATCGTGATCCTTTTGGAGCGGTCTCCTGCGGGCAAACGATCATTTTTCGTATTGAAATATGCTCGGCTATCCCAGTGGAAGACTGCTTTTTACGTGTTTGGGAGAGTGAAAAAGAACGATTAATCCCTATGGTCTCCAAACTGAAGGTTTCGGAGAAAATCCTCTTTGAGGCCGAGTACCAGGCCCCAAAGGGCCCCGGGCTGGTCTGGTATTATTTTAGGATTTCTGTAGGAGGTCAGGAGTTCTATTATGGCAATAATGCCGATCGGTTGGGCGGAGATGGAGAGCTTGAGGAAAAAGAACCACCTTCCTATCAAGTGACTGTCCATGACCCTATGAAGATTCCTGCGTGGTATCAGAAAGGAATCATGTACCAGATCTTTGTGGATCGATTTTATCATGCTCATGAAGACGGTTTCCTTCTTTATCCCAGAAAGAATGCCCTTTGGCATGCTAATTGGTATGATAATCCCGTCTATATTAAAGATGAAGATGGAAAAGTAACCGACTGGGATTTTTTTGGCGGCAATTTGTTAGGGATTATAAAAAAGTTACCATATCTTAAGGAATTAGGCATAAGCATCATCTATCTCAACCCAATTTTTGAGGCATCGAGTAATCATAAATATGATACAGCAGATTATCAACACATTGATCCTATGTATGGGGATGAGAAGCTCTTTGAGCGGCTAGTGATCCAAGCGAAGCGATATGGCATTGCTGTCATCTTAGACGGTGTATTTAGTCATACTGGAAGTGACAGCGTCTACTTTAATCGCTATGGTAGTTACCAAAGCTTAGGGGCTTACCAGTCTGCAGATTCTCCATACTATACGTGGTATCAATTCAAAGCCAATACTCAGGAATATAAGTCCTGGTGGAATGTTGAAGATTTGCCGGAAGTAAATAAATTTGAACCTTCCTTTCAAGATTTTCTGTTCAATGCTGAGAACGGGATCATACGAAAGTGGATGGCTAAAGGAATTGCGGGGTGGCGGCTGGATGTCGCTGACGAGCTTCCGGATGAGTTTGTTCAGAAGTTCAGACAAACAATCAAAACAATCAATCCGGAAGCGGTTTTGATCGGAGAAGTATGGGAAGACGCCTCCAATAAGCAGAGCTATGGCAAACTGCGTGAATATTTTTGGGGCTATGAGTTGGATGCCGCCATGAATTACCCATTCCGAGAGATTTTTCTCCACTTCATCCTCGGAAAAACAAATTCAAACTTAGCGCATCAACAGGTGATGCGCTTGCTGGAAAATTACCCCCGGGAGAACTTCTATGGGGCCATGAATCTCATTGGAAGCCACGATCGGGAACGAATCTTAACTCTTTTAGGAGAGGCTTCCCCTGAAGAAGATTTGCCGGAAAGCCGGAAGCGAACCTATAAACTTTCTCCTGAAGCCCGCGAGATAGCAATACAAAGGCTAAAGCTTATCAGCCTGATCCAAATGACATTTCCCGGTGTGCCTTGTGTTTATTATGGTGATGAAGCAGGACTGGAAGGTTACAGCGATCCTTATAATCGTGGAACCTATCCCTGGGGACGAGAGGACCAAGAGATTTTGAATTGGTATAAAAAGATCATAAGGCTGCGTTTGGAGTATGAGGGCTTACAGTCAGGGGATTTCCAGTCTTTTTGTCAAGAACCGGATATTTATGGGTTTAAGCGTTTGTGGGGAGACGAAGAAATTGTAGTCCTGATTAACCGCCATAGGACACAAGCTCGAGAAATTACCTTGAATAAGAATTTACGGCATCGCCTCGTTCAGAATCCATTGGTGATAGACTTGCTGGATGGAAAGATCCAAAGTGAGCAAACGGGGCAAATAGTTCAAAGCAGTCAAGATGCTCAAACTGCGCAAAATGATCATCTTACTCAAAGTGCTCAGATATTTAAGCTAAATCCTTTATCAGCTCAAGTGCTGTTACATCGATCTTGTCAATTTCCTTTTCCGCGCCAAGACTTTTTTCGTTCCTGTGGAGTGTTAATGCATCTTAGCTCATTGCCTTCAGAGTTAGGAATGGGGGATCTAGGCCAAGAGGCTTATCATTTTATTGATTTCTTAGTTGACTCCGATCAATCTTTGTGGCAAGTGCTGCCATTAAACCCTGTGGGGTTAGGTGATTCTCCCTATCAGAGTGATTCTGCTTTTGCCGGAAACTCGAGGTTGATAAGTTTGGAAAGTTTGGTTCAGGAGAGACTTTTACAAGCGGATTTGTTGGAAACCTTGCCTAAAGAATCGCTCTCTCCTGAGATGCTTAAAGAAGTCGGTCTCCGAAAGGCGTATAATTCTTTCAAGGCTCAGATTCGAAAAGATGACTCTGATAAATCTCCGCCGAAGTCCAAGTATCTTTCCCGCCGGAACTATTTAGCCTTTCAAAAGGATCATCGGGAATGGCTGGATGACTATGCTTTATACCGAGCCCTAAAGGCTTATTTCGGGGATACAGCATGGTATGATTGGGAATCAGGGCTTGCCTGCCGTGACCCTGATACACTGGC
Source organism: Desulfosporosinus paludis (assembly GCF_045689965.1). Classification (NCBI taxonomy): domain Bacteria; kingdom Bacillati; phylum Bacillota; class Clostridia; order Eubacteriales; family Desulfitobacteriaceae; genus Desulfosporosinus; species Desulfosporosinus paludis. The sequence continues at coordinate 1,763,920 of NZ_CP144211.1, read as the reverse complement.
GGAGTATTCTCGTAAGCTTGCAGAAGAGGTGGAATTTAACCGTTTTGTTCAATATACCTTTTACTATCAATGGCAAGAGCTTCGCCGGTATGCTTTAGCAAAAGAGATTAAATTCATAGGGGACATCCCTCTCTTTGTAGCAAGCGACAGTTGCGATGTTTGGGTTAACCGCAGGTTTTTTAAACTGGATGAGGCCGGAAAACCTGCGAAAGTAGCTGGGGTTCCTCCTGATTATTTCAGCAAGACGGGTCAGTTATGGGGGAATCCAGTCTATGATTGGGATGCCTTGGCAGCTGAAGGTTATATCTGGTGGAAGCAAAGAATAAAACTTGCTTTGGGGCTCTTCGATTATGTCCGCCTGGATCATTTTCGGGGTTTTGAGGCTTATTGGGAGATTGATGCCAAGGAAGAGACAGCGATCAATGGTCGATGGATGAAAGGACCCGGAAAGCGTTTATTTGAAAGCTTAGCGCAGGAATTCGGTAGGCTGCCCTTTATCGCCGAGGATTTGGGGGTTATTACGACGGAAGTTAACGTTTTAAAGAGGATCTTTGGCTTCCCGGGGATGAAGGTTCTCCAGTTCACCTCAATTGAAGAAATGGCTGAAGAAGACATGGATATCATCTACTACTCGGGAACCCATGACAATGATACTTTACTGGGATGGTACAAATCTACGATTCGTTCAGGACGAGAGGAACCTGAGGTTGAGCAGGGAGTACAAGAGGAACAACTAGAACAACAGCCAGAACAGGTCAAAGAGACCTGCAGGAAACTTATCGAAGATTTGTATCTAAGCAAAGCTGCTTGGGTTATTACCCCGATGCAAGATGTCTTGGGTCTGGGTACTGAGGCAAGGATGAACGTTCCGGGAACCATCGCAGGAAATTGGCAATGGAAGTTGAATAAGAAGCTGTTGACATCAGAGGTAAAAGATTGGTTGCGTTACTTAGCGAAAGACTCAAAACGGATGCCGCAAAGAAACCCTTGACTCTCCCCTTTGGTAAGACCTTATCATGCAATTAGGGCTTAGCTACTATCTGTGCTTGGCAGCAGAATCCTTTGCAGCCATAAGCTAAAGGGGTCTACTTGTCATTCGTTGCGCTGCCATCGCCAAACACCGGTATTGAGTCACCTAAAAAGGTTGGTTTAGGCTTAAATACTTCAGCCCAGAGGAAATCTTTGTTCCGAGCAGCGATTTCTCTTACCTTATAAAAGGCCATGGCTTGTCCATAATCGTGTTGGTCGGAAGCTACTCCATAGGCTTCAAGCCCCATCGCTCGAGCCAAAAAAACGGCTCTCATCAGATGATACTCTTGAGTTACGATAATGACCTTCTGAACTTCAAAAATATCCCTGGCCCGATAGACACTTTCGTAGGTACTGAAGCCTGCATGATCCATAAAGATGTCTCGTCCGGGTACTCCTTTGTTCATCAAGAAATTCTTCATGGCATTGACCTCATCGTAATCTTTTCGTCCATGGTCTCCACTGACTAATAGTTTAGGCGCTTTGCCTTGTTCGTAAAGTTCATATCCTTCGCTCAGCCTATCCGTAAGCATAGAGGAGGTAGTCCCATCTGGAAAAACGTAAGCCCCTAAGACTAGAATCGCATCAGCCTTGGGGATATCGTTAACGTTAAGTATGTAACTTGATCCTACATCCTCGACATATCGGTCCACAGCAAGTACAGCGCTTCCCAATAATACCAGTACAGCAAGAGAAATGACGATAAGTTTTTTTAGCCATCCCTTTAACGATCTGATTTTTCTCACCTAACACAATCCCCCCTAATACGTTCTCTGAGGGTTCATGGCATCTGCTTTCCAACGAAAGTATAAGATGATGTCGTGGACCCTCTGCTTTTAACTACTTCGCTATTTTACTGTCACAATCCTCTCTAGGCTATTATTTTTCAATATCCCGTGCTGCGAGCTGCCGTTTCCCAATGAATTTCAAGATGGACCGAGCAATAGGTGCTAAGAGTTTTTCTTTATGATCATTAAGTGTACAATAAACATAAGAGAAAGGGCCAATGTTGCCAATGCCGTATATATCACCGTGATTTCTATATCTTTTGTACAAGGATTTTGATCATAACCTGGTTATCAAGACTAAAGGCTAACAGTAAGGCACCTACTGTCCCAATCCCTGCAGGAGCCAATAACCAAAAGGAAGTGGATCTCACATATTTGCGAAGAATTTGTGATGAGAAGTCTAATAATTGAGGTGGATAATTCTATGAAACTTGTTGCTATTGGAGATTCAATTACAGAAGGGTATCCCTTTAGTTCGATGGAGTCTTGGGTAGAACATTTGGCTAAAGAGCTGAAATGTGAGGTTGTAAATCAAGGAATTAACGGGGATTTCACCCTAGGTATGCTTGAACGGTTTGAGCGAGATGTGCTTTCTTGTGCTCCCACCCATGTTATAATTCTGGGAGGGGCAAACGATGCATACGAGCAGATCCCTTTAGATCAAGTAAGTCCGAATTTTATTAAAATGGTAAGATTGTGCGCAAAACAAGAGGTTACCCCCATTCTTGGTTTGCCCACTCCATCATTACTGGCAGAAGAAGAAAGGGTCTTAATTGAATACAGAAACTGGTTAATTAAGTATGCGGCTAAGAACTGTATTCCTGTTATTGATTTTTATTCCCCTTTCCTGCTCAGAATCCAAGAGGGTCGGGCCGCAGAATTTTATGTCGATGAAGTCCATCCCAGTATTAAGGGTTATGCTTTAATGGGAGAAGTAGCTGCGCAAAGCTGGAAAAATTTTTAGGGTCAAATTCCCCGGAATATAAATCTAGGGAATATTAAGTTGTGAGCCTTATAATTTACAATTTTTGTGGGGAAGTTAATAAAAACGTTTGAAATTCGTCGGTCAGAGTGCTATGATTGTATAAACCGTTGAAAGGGAAGTAAAAGCGCAAGACCAGCCTCATAGAGAGTCGGGTATGGTGGAAGCTCGGCAGGTATGGAGCGAGTAAATGGGCCCTTGAGGGCGGAGTGAAAAAGTTTTGACTTTAGTAGCTTCCGACGCTAAGCCAGCGTTATTAGGCGAAGGGTGTGTTGGCACTCTGCATAAGAGGATGCAGTATTTCTGCATCAATTAAGGTGGTACCGCAGATTAACGTCTGTCCTTATTTGGGGACAGACGTATTATTTTTGAGTCCACTCTCGGTTCCATGTTCTGCTGATGACAGCGAATGATTGGAACGTGCAGAGAAGGTTACCCGCAAATCATTGAATTTGAGGGAGGAAATGATGATGAAAGACTTGAAATTGGCAGGACTTGAATCGGAACGAAGCATCATTGAGGTGGACGGAGTAACTTTAGGTGGAAAGGAAATTATCCTCATGGGCGGCCCGTGTGCCGTCGAATCAAGCATCCAGATGCATAAATCTGCTGCAACGGTCAAACGAGCGGGGGGAAAGATCCTACGCGGTGGTGTTTTCAAACCCCGCACCTCACCTTATAGTTTTCAGGGATTAGGTCTGGAGGGTGTCAACTATTTGGTTCAAGCTGCTAAGGAACATGGCCTGCTCTGTGTTACTGAAGTCGTAGATACGACAAGTTTGGACTTAGTCGTTGACAAAGTTGATTTTCTGCAAATAGGCGCCCGCAATATGCAAAATTTTGAACTCCTAAAATTAGCAGGCAAGGTTAACAAGCCGATTATTCTCAAACGGGGCTTATCGGCGACGATCGAAGAATGGTTACTTGCTGCTGAATATATTTTGTCTGCAGGAAATCCTCGAGTGATTTTATGTGAGCGAGGAATTCGCACCTTTGAGCCCAGCACGAGAAATACCTTGGATTTAAGTGCCGTAGGAGTTGCTAAAGAGCTTACTCATCTTCCGGTGATTGTCGATCCAAGCCATGCGGCCGGGAGAAGAGATTTGATTTCTTCCTTGTCTAAAGCGGCCATAGCCGCAGGGGCAGATGGCCTGCTGATTGAAATGCACCCCAATCCGGCCGAAGCAGTGAGTGACGGACCTCAATCTCTTACTCCAGAGCAATTCACAACTCTGGCACAAGAATTGGGTATGGTCGCTCGATCCGTGGAGAGAGTTTTTGATTTTGGCGAGTCGGCAGACACTCTTGAATCCTTGCGTACTCAGATCGATCAAATTGATCAAAGTATTATTCAAGGATTAGCGGAACGTATGCAAATCGTCAGGAAGTTAAGTGATCAGAAACGCTTAGACCGAGTTAAAGATGCGAATAGGGAAAAAGATATCCTGCAGCGTCTTGTGAATCTTGCGGAGGAACTTGATCTTCCCGCAGACTTAGTCAGGAAAATTTATCCTTTAATTTTCGAGTTTGGTGTTCAAACTCAGATTAAAAGCAAACTAGAACAGGACAAAGAACTAAGCAGATCCTTTTATCACTTAGGAAGTAAGTAAACATTCCCTATCTACGCTTAGCCGGAAAGAAAACACTGTTTCCCTGAAGGAGAGGGCCGTAAGCTCGAAATATATGTCTCACTAGCCCAGAATTCCTCCTGAGAAGGAGGAATTTTTCGGTTCTTGACGAAGAAGGAGAAAGGTTTGGTACAGATCTCCAGCTGTCTGGACCCAAATAGGCCTTTCCACAAACCTAGAGAAAGAAGACTTCGTTGTGAATTACATCAAACAGGGTACACATTCCTTTCGTAAGGCCCTTCTGGCCTTGTTTGCAGGAGGGTTTAATACCTTTGCGATCTTGTACGATATACAGCCGTTAATGCCGGAACTTTCCAGAGAGTTTCATATTTCTCCTACGCTGGCCAGTCTTTCGTTATCCTTGACTACAGTCTCTATGGCAGTTAGCATGCTTTTTGTAGGCTCGCTGTCAGATGCCTGGGGGAGAAAGTCGATTATGACCGTTTCCTTATTTACGGCCTCTGTGCTGGCCATTTTAACGGCGGTTAGTCCAAATTTTCATGCTCTTCTTGTCCTCAGAGTTATTGTTGGGATTGTATTGGCCGGTCTTCCTGCTATCGCCATGACGTATTTGAGCGAGGAAATCGAACCGAATGGGCTCGGAGTTGCGATGGGGATTTATATCAGTGGAAACTCTATTGGTGGTATGGGTGGGAGAATCATCAGCGGGATGGTGACAGATTATTTCAACTGGCGGATAGGGATCGCCGTTATTGGAGTATTGAGCCTGGGCGCAACATTGTTGTTTTCCTTATCGTTACCGCCTTCCAAGCATTTTAAGCAGCGACCGCTTAACATCAGAGATATGGCAGAATCCCTTTTATCCCAATTTAAAGATCCTAATCTGGTTTGCGTCTATGGTTTGGGATTTTTGCTGATGGGCAGTTTTGTGACACTGTACAATTATATCGGCTATCAGTTAGTGGCTCCGCCGTACTCGTTAAGTCAATCTTTAGTGGGCTGGATTTTTGTTGTTTATATTACCGGGACGTTCAGTTCTACTTGGATGGGACGCCTGGCAGATCGATACCCACGTCATAAGGTCATCTGGACGGCTTTAGGAATAGTTTTCACAGGAGCTGTTATTACCTTAAACGGCAACCTGTGGGTCAAAATCGCAGGTATTGCGGTGTTCACCTTTGGTTTTTTTGGTGGGCATTCCATTGCCAGCAGTTGGATTGGAAGACTGGCTAAGCAACATAAAGCACAAGCGTCTTCCCTGTATTTGTTTTGTTATTATGTAGGTTCCAGCGTTGGAGGGACGACAGGCGGGATATTTTGGACTAGGTTTGGCTGGGCTGGTGTAATATCCTTGATTGTTTTCTTTGTATTCATAGCGTTTCTATTCTCCCTTCGCCTAATGTCTGTCGGCGAAGCGGGCAATGGTTGAATTCAGAACTAGAGAGAAGGAAAAGTATGCTCGAACGTCATGTTGTAAAATATTTAGCACCGGGTTGGTTTGCAGTAGTGATGGGAACCGGAGGATTGGCCAACATTTCTCAGCAATGGCAAAACACTTTACCGGCTGGACACCTGTTGGCGTTAGTCTTGGCAGCTTTAGCGGATATCCTGTATGTTTTGATTTTGATCCCATGGTTAATTCGGTGGGTATCTTTTTTTGAGTATGTCCAAAGAGACCTTCACCATCCTGTCACCAGTAATTTTTTTGTAACGATGCCTGTAGCCACTATTATTGTAGGGACTAACCTCTATAATATCTGGGGTTCAGTAATAGGGGGTCTCCAGACATTCTGGCTGTCGATGCTGGCTTGGTTAATAGGGATCATCGGGGTGACGTTCTTTTCGTTTTACACGACCTTTAGAATGATGCAGGTCGAAGTAACGCCCAAGCCAGAGACGACTAATTTTTCCTGGATTATGGCCCCGATTGCCAATATGGCGACGTTATTGTTAGGTAATTCTGTCGTAATGATGAGCCTTCACTACGAGCTAACTTGGAGTATGTCAATTCTGACGGTCAACCTAGTGATGTTTGGGATTGGATTCTTCTTATTCTTATTTATTAGTGCTGTTGTTTTTGTTCGTCTAGTACAGCATCCTCTTCCGCCCGCAGAGCTAACTCCATCCTTTGGGATCTTATTAAGTGCGGTAGGCTTAGCAACAATCGCTCTACTTGATACGAGCAAAAGCGCTCAGGCTCTTGGGATAGTAACAGCAGCAGATTTTGCAACTCTGGGTGCTGCGTCTGTTTGGGGCTTCGGGATCTGGGTCATCGGAATCATCGGTCTCATTTCGATCTATCAAATGAGAAAAGAAGGTATTCCTTTTAGTTTAGGCTGGTGGGCTTATATCTTTCCCCTGGCGGCCTATACCATAGCCAGCCTGAAAATTTCTGCCTTGTTTATTACTCCTCTTACGTATTATTGGAGCGCTTTCCTTACAATACTTCTCATCGCCCTTTGGCTCTATGCTTTTTCCAACACTCTAAAAGGGGTATTCAGCGGCAGGCTTTTCCTGGGAAAGCCAATTTATCTGTCAAGCTCCCGGAAATGCTCTAACATGCTGAACAGTGATGAATCTTTGTAAGGTTATGATCAATGCTTTTCCTTAAGCTCACTCCAAGAAGCGGCGTATTTTTCAAAGGTCTTTTGGACTGTTTTTCCGATTTCTCCATAGGCTTCGTCGTCTAAGTTCGCCAATGATGTCCGTATGGACCACTCGGGCCCGCCAAAACCACCGCCGTTCAAGAGCACGATCGAAGCTTCTTCTGCTAAACGAAAGAGGATGTCCGTGGGCTCATAGGTTGCCTGTAAGTAATCTGCAAACTCGTTGCCGTATTTTTGTTTAGCCCATATTAATAAGTCGATTTGACTGTAGTAAGCTGCGTTGCAGGGATCGTTGGGCAAGTTGTGACCAAAACCTTTGAACAACAATTCTTGACGACGGCGGCAAATTTCCTGGGTTAATTTTTTATAACGGTTTTCACGGTCAAGCAGGGAGAAGAGGGCAAAGAAACCCATTTGCACTTGCTGAGGAGTAGATAAACCTGCTGTATGGTTAAGAGCAACTTGGCGGCTGTCTGCTACCATGCGGTCAATAAAAGGAAGCTGTCTCGGATGCAGAGACATGCTCTCATAGCGCACAGCGAGTTCTTCGGCCTTGCCGTCAGGAAATTCCTGCAATAGTTGATCAAAGACATTGTCTCGATGCAGGGCAATTACTCCAAGACGCCAGCCTGTTGCTCCGAAATATTTGGAAAATGAATAAACTCCAAGAGTATTAAAGGGTAAATCGGCCATCAGTGAACGAAAACCATTGACAAATGTACCGTACACATCATCCGTGATAATCATTAACTTGGGATTATGGTTTTTAACGATTTCTAATAAACGGTTTTTAGATTCGGTTTTTATGGCTACGGAAGGAGGATTACTGGGGTTAACCGTAAATAATGCTTTAATGCTGGGATCCTTCAACTGGTCCAGTTCAGAATCCGGATACTGCCAGGTATGGTTGCCATTCTCATCCATCTCCGAAGCGTTTATTCTTACCACTTCAAATTGATAACGGGATAAATGGGGAATTTCCAGGTAAGGTGTAAAGGTTGGGACCATAAGAGCGATCTTATCCCCGACGGACAGAAGCATGTTGGCAATAAGAGAGTCAAAAATATAGCACATGGCGGCAGTTCCCCCTTCAACGGCGAACAAATCATAATGGCCGGAAGGAGGATCTTGGTTGCACATTTCCTGAATCAGATAGGTGTGAACAACTTGTTCCAGGTGTTTGAGCATACGATCCGGAATCGGGTAGTTATCTCCGATGATTCCATCTACGAGTTCATGGACCCAAGCGTCCGGGTTAAATCCCAGATTGTTGGCCCCAAAATCAAGGGCGTTTTCAAGCAGGTTAACTCCAGGTGCATCAGGATGCAGCTCAAGGTAGGTTTTCAGGCGTTCGGCAATCCCTTCTTTTTGCGGCATACCGGCAAGATCCCTATCTTTCCACGTCCTGCGAGTTTCCTCAATGGCAAATTGGCCGAGAGTAAAGAAGGCTTCGCGTGGGGTTGCGGCAATCCAATTAGGATTGCCTCTTCCGGCGTTCAGCATTGACCAAAGGCTAGTATCATGGTGTTTATCAGCAAGAGTAATCAATTTGTTCTTCAGTTCAAAGGGACTAAGGTTCTCGTATCTGATTTCCATTTTTCGACGGGTTTGCTCGTTATTAATGGTTATCATTCCTTCCCTGTTTTAGGCCACATGAATTCCTTCATGAGGGTCCTTATAAGCTTGTCGTTTGAGTTCATTAAAGACGCTAAAGGTACTCTGTGCGAGTCTTAAAGCATTTATGCACGGTTTCTGCCTTTTTGTCCATTCTCAAAAAAAGAAAAAGCATTGAACTGGACATACTAAATTCAGCACTATACTACCTCGAATAAAACTTCTTTTGAAGTAAGAAGGAATTACAGGGGCTTTACCGAATTGATGAAGAATATGAGCTTATTCAGAAGCGGCAACGTTGTATATTTAGCAAGTTATCTTGATTGAAAGGCGTGAGTATGAAATGTCACTAAAACCAAGGCGCATCTATTCCGAACAATGGAGTCCATCGGAGGAACAAATAAGCAGTATCTTTCCAGTGGATGATTTAATATCCGAAATAGGCAGGAACCCCGGGATAAAGGTGTTTCGTGATGAAGAGATTAAAAAGATGTATCCTGCACAATATAACATCTCCGTACAGGCAAGGGCTCATAATGTGGGGTTGGTGGAACTGCTGCAGGAATATTATGAGGACTATAAAGGGAAGCCTGAATTTGAGGACTTAGTAGGAATCAAATTACCGCAGATTCTTTGGGAGGATTCGTTAGGTTATGAAGATAAGCTGATCAGCCTACATATCTCCAAACTTAACAATCAGGAAATCTTCATCAATGACATTGTCTTAGTCAAAAATGAAGATTTTGATATTTTAAATGACGAAATTATTGACAAGGTACTTAATAACTTGAAAGCTTTTGCCAAAGAACAAGATGTAAGGTATTTATCTGGTTATGCAGCCAATCGCAGTACCTTGGCCCTCTTTAAACGCAAGGGATTTCAAGAGGATAAACGAGAACTGATAGGCAATAATTATCTCTGGAAAATTGCCGAGGTGACAGGGGAACAACTGCCCTTTTATGTTGAACTTTAAAGGATCAAGACTGTACGATTTAATATGTATTTGAGGAGAAAAAAATGTCTAACAAAATTACCGTGTTCTCAGACTTTTTATGACCTTTTTGTATGATAGGGAAAGTCCCCCTTGACCAGTTGGCCAAGGATAAAAATGTCGAAGTTGTGTGGAAGTCTTTTGAGCTAAGACCGGAGGACATGGAGCTTCCGCCGAAGTCGCCCGAGTATCTGGCGCGGGCAAAAGCTGGAATTGAAACGTTAGGCAATAAGTATGGGGTTAAAATGGTGTTTAACGATAAGAGCAAACATTCCCGCCTAGCCTTGGAAGGCTCTAAATTTGCGGAAGAAAAGGGATTGGGCAATGAGTATCATGACTCAGTGTTTACGGCTCAATTTCAAGAACAAAAGGATATTAATGATCTTGACGTATTGGTGGAACTGGCCGAGAAAATTGGGCTTGATCCCCTCGAATTTCGCAAGGTGTTAGTTTCAAGAAACTACGAACGAGCAGTTTTGCAGGATGTGAATGAAGCCCAGAAGTTAGGGATCCAAGGTGTGCCCTATTTTATTGTTGATGGTCGCACAGCTTTTGGCGTTCAAAGTTACGAAGCATTAGAGAAACTTCTTTCTGGAAAAGGTCCTTCACCCATCAGACTCTCTCTGGATTAAAGAATCCAACGTGATGTACCTTCAAGTCAATAACTTAAGAAACACAACTGGAAAAGTGTAGTTCCAGTTGTGTTTGCATTTATGGACAAATGTTTGGAAAGATAAACTAAAGCTGTTCTACGGCTGCAAATTTTGTTTCCGATAAGAAGGAGTTTGTTGTACTTTGGAGAATAAACAAATCTAGTTAGGAAAAAGGTGGAAATATTAATAGTTATCTAATGAATAGAATAGAAATGATTTATCAGCCGTGCGTTATGCTAATATAGAATTGTGAGAATGGCCTGAAACAGGAGGTGTGACCATGGAAAATCTTTATATTGACTGGATTAACGCGGTATACATAATCTGTATGAGTCTAGGCATCTTGCTAAGTATCTCAGCTTTAATCTTTGGGAGCGGGCATGGAGCTTCGCATACACCTCATGGAACGTTTGTTCATTCATCAATCCATTTCGACCACCACGCCTCGGTCTCTCAAGAAGGTGCTTCGAGCAATAATGTTCCGCTTTTAAACATTAATGCCTTATTTGCTTTTTTAATTGGGTTCGGAGCTGCCGGATTAATTGCTTATGGCATGTTAAAAGGAACCCTTGCCTCTTTATTACCGGCGTTTGTCATCGGCAGTTTATGTTGGTATACGGTACGAAAAATATTATCAGCCATGCTAAAGGGGCAATCTAAATTTCTAACGACGTCGTTAGATGACATTATAGGAGTAACAGGAACGGTTAGTTCAGTTCTATCAGATCACAGGGTGGGGGAGGTGATTTACACTCTTGAAGGGGATACAAGAGCGATACCTGCAAAACATAAGTATACAGGAGAAGTTCATAAGGGCGAACAAGTGGTTGTTATTGGTATAGTCAGCGGTGTGGCGATGGTTGTTCGGAGTGATAATTTTAAGATGGAAAACTAGAACATCAAATTGAAAGAGGGCATTGAATATGGGTCTATTTCAAATAATCACCATTGTTGTTATAGCCTTAATCGGGCTTCTGCTTGTCCTTGCAGTTCTTGCTAAAATGTTTCAAAAGGTTGGACCTGACGAGGCTTTAGTGGTTTATGGGATGGGTGGAAGTAATGTCATTACGGGTGGCGGCAGAGTTGTATGGCCGCTAGTCCAAACCTCCAAAAGACTGTCCCTGGCTTTAATGTCCTTTGATATTGCGCCGCAAAATGATTTATATACAAATCAAGGAGTTGCCGTGACGGTAGAGGCTGTTTCCCAGATTAAAGTTCAAGATAATTCCGATAGTATTAAAACAGCTTCAATTCAGTTCTTAAATAAAGATGTTGATGAACGCGAATCAATGATTAAACAAGTCATGGAAGGCCATCTGCGTGGAATTGTCGGGACGTTGTCCGTTGAAGAAATCGTCAAAGACCCGGAAATGGTTCAATCTCGCATGTTGGCAACCTGTCAATTGGATTTATCAAAGATGGGTCTCGAAGTTCGCTCCTTTACGATCAAAAATGTCAAAGATGCCAACGGATATATTGAGAATATGGGTAAACCTGAAATTGCTCGCGTTCTAAAAGAAGCTCAGATTGCTCAGGCTCTCGCCGAAAAGGAAACAGAAACGACAAAAGCTGCAGCTAATCGGGACGCGGCAATTGCCAAAACGAACGCCGAACAGGAACGTGTTATGGCGGAAACTGCTTCCCAATCCAAGCAAGCTGAAAATATTAAGGAGTTGAATCTGAAAAAGGCCAGGTTCGATACGGAAGTTGAGACTGCTCGGGCCGACAAAGAAAACGCTTATAATTTGCGTACCGCTGAACTTAAACAAAACCTAACCCAACAAGAGTGGAAGATCAAGGAGATTGAACGACAAGGACAAGTGAACGTGGCTAATGCCGAGATCGATCGTAAACAGAAAGAATTAGAAGCAGATATCATCAAACCAGCTGAAGCTCAAGCGAAAGCGATAAAAATTGAGAATCAAGCAAAAGCAGAAGCGAATGCCACAGTCACCAAACTGGAGAACCAAGCAAAAGCAGAGGCGAATGCTCTGACTATTAAACTGGAGAATGAAGCCAAAGCTGAGGCAACTAGGGCTGTAGGAAATTCAGAAGCAGAAATTATCCGTGCTAAAGGCAAAGCGGAAGCGGATACTATCTCAGCTAAAGCTCAATCCTTTAGCAACTACTCGCAAGCGGCTATTCTGGATAAACTCCTATCCGGCATTCCTGAATTAGCGAAGGCTATTGCCGGTCCTCTGGAAAATGTCGATAAGATTACGGTGATTTCCACGGGAGGGGAAAACTCCGGAGTACAGAAAGTTACTCGTGACATTACCAATATGATGGCCCAAATGCCTGAAGTGATAGAACAATTAACGGGAGTAAACATCGGTAATCTTATCAGCTCTTTGAAGGTGCCCGTTGCTAATGCAGATAATGTAAGCCCAGCCAGCAATGAAGGTGAATCAGTAAAAACTTCAGACGATGAATGATGACATGCAAATTCAGAAATTTGAAGCTTAATATAGGACTTAAAACTGAAGCAATTGGTAAGCAAAGGAAGAGAGCATGTGACAAAAGTTGAAAGAATTATGGCTGCTATAAATTTTGAAAGAACAGATCGTATTCCGAAAGGGGAATTTTATCTTGAGGATGGATTTGTCGCTGGTTTGCTCGAACTTAAAGAGTCTGTAACGTTTAGAGACAGAATTGAAGCCTGTGAACGCTGCGGGCTTGATGCTTTGGCTTTCTCTCCTTCTCCGTTTTCAGCAATCTCGTCATCTGATTCTGGTTTGAGATCTGAAAAAGCCGAGGTCTGGGAGGAGTTAAAACGCTGGAGGGAGCAAACGGATTTTTTCATTTTTGCCATTATCGATGGTCCGTTTCAGGGAACTGCTAAGCTTTTCTCGTCGTTTACAAACTATCTATTAGCCATCGCGCAAGGGGATCCGATGATACCTGAGCTTATTAAAGAGGGAATAGCTACGAATATCAAACTGGGCTTAAATGCTTTAGCCTTGGGTGCACACGCAATTATTATAGCGGATGATATAGCTTACAATGGAGGAACCTTTATTTCACCAAGGACTTTGCGCATGAACTTTTTTCCAGGTCTCAGGGAACAAGTAGAGGTTTTGCAGCGTGCAAAAGTCCCTGTTTTCTTCCATGCGGATGGAGATTTGAAGATGGTTGTAGACGATATCATCAATTCGGGAGTCAATGGGCTGCATTCTCTTGATTTTCCCTCTTTAACTGAGATAGCCAACATTAGAAAAGCGACTGAAAAAAAGGTGTGTTTAATGGGCGGATACGATTTGGGCTGGTTTGAAGAAGAGACTAGGACGAATAGAGCCTTGGAATTACTTTCGGTGACTGCTAAGGGAGGCGGATACATTTTTGGCAGCAGTGCTGGAATTCTCAGCAGCCGCCAATCTTCCCAAGGGGTTATGGACGTGTACCAATTTGTCAACAGCTATAGGGATGAGTGATCCGAAAAGAACTTCTAGACAATTTTCTGAGAGTTGGTTAGAATAGTAGATGTAGAAAATCTGTGAGCTGTTTCACAGATTGTAGTAGGGTAGCAGGAAGCCTAGGGTAAATGGACATTTTAGTATGGGAGGATGGTTGAACATGAAACATTCAACGTAAGCGTAAAGCTATCCTTTTTGTGATAGCTTTTTTTGTACCCGTCAGAATGTATGACTTCTTCAAAACTTTCTACGGCATAAGTGCAATAGGCAATTGCCTGCGCTAAGGCTAATAAGTACGAAGACAGTATCTTAGTGACCAATCAAGTGATTAGTCTGGTTTTGACCTCAAAGGCAGCACTCATAGTAGTCGTCTTGAAATACTTAAGAAACGAGGGATGGATACGAATGTCCATTAGTTCACTTTTATTAACCTTGGCACCGATCGTTGTTATCATTTTAATGCTCGTCGTCTGGAAGAAGCCTGCAGATATCAGTGGAGTGGTAGGTTGGCTTGTCATTTCGATAATTGCTTTTTTGTTTTTTCGCACAAGCTTGGAAGTCATTATTAGATCTACAATAGCTGGTTGGATAAAGTCGTTTGCGGTGTCCCTTGTGGTGGCAACCTCTTTATTACAGATGGCCTTTCTGGAGAAAACAGGAGCTCTCCGAAGGATTATCATATTCATTAAAACTCTTGCCAGTGAAAACAAAGCAGTTCAAATTATGTTGATTAATATTGGTTTTGGAACTTTGATGGTATCTGTGGGAGCTACGCCTGTTTCCCTCTTGCCGCCAATTATGTTGGCTTTAGGATATTCCACCTATGTTTCCATCGCCTTGCCCTGTATTGGCTACGATGCCTTGTGTACGTATGCTTTATTAGGAGCACCAGTCGTCGTGTTTGTGGACATAGCTAATTCCTTTTTGGGTAAGGGTCATGAAATTAGTTTATCCCAAGCGGGCAGTGTCTTTTTTATGTTTCTGCCTGTTATTTCAACGCTCATTGGTTTCTGTATGCTTTGGATTGTCGGTAAATGGCAAGGGATCAAAGACGGTTGGCTGCCCTGCCTCATTACCGGAGCGGTGATTACCTTGGTTTCCTTCTTTACGAATAAAGTTGATCGCTTGGTCGTTCTTACAGGGGTTATGTGCGGCGCTGGAGTCATTATTGCGATGGTGGCTTTTCTTATTTTGACGGGGAAAAAAGTTATCGATAAAAGCAGACTTACGGACGAAGAGTTGGAGTATGAAAACAAATTCCCTCTCTGGAAAGCCTTGACTCCCTGGGGTTTGCTTATTGTTCTTATTTTGGCACTCAATCTTCCAACGGACTTATTCAATCTTCTCTACAGAAAGGTTACACTGCCTATCGTTGGTTTGACCGCTGACGGCAGCCCTATTGTCACTAGAGCGTTGTGGAACGCCTATACTTGGATCTTTGTGAGCACGTTACTTTCCCTGATTTTTATTAGACCGACTTCATCGCAATTGAAAGAGACATTTGCTGTTTGGTGGAGAAGAGCTCCCCGGCCAGTTTTTGCAGTCGCTATTTTTTTCAGTATTGGGGAAATCATGAATATGTCAGGTTATAGCATGGCCGTAAAAAAATTCGTCACGGCCAGCATGGTGCAAGTCTTAGCAAACGTTTCATCCCAAGCTTTCAGTCAGGCCTATGGTTCCGTGGTCTCTCTCATCGGGCTATTAGGAGGATTTATCACTGGAAGTGAAGCTTCGACCATCGCTATGTTTTCTACGTATACGATGAAAACAGCAGGTTTACTCCATATGGGGCTGCGCGGCATGTTAATTGTAACCGCAGGCCTGGCCTTTGGCGGAGGACTTGCCAGCGTCATTTCTCCGGCGAAATTACAAAATGCAGCTGCAGCAATTGACAAAATGGGAGAAGAAACAAAGGTTATCAGGGTAGCTTTTGTATTTTCAATAATTCTCATCGTTGTGACATCAGCTCTTGTCATTATTTATTTGTAAAAGATTCTGGTCGTGGAATTCAATAAACGCTGACAACTCCGCATTATCAATAGTGCGGAGTTTTTTGCTGAGTGACTTAGCTTGCTCGAATACCCTTGAAAACCTTATAATGAGGGTGATAAGGTAAAGAAATGGTTAGGAGATTAAAATGTGGTTATAAAGAAATTTGTGAATTTGACGGAAGAAATTATAAGAGAAGTTCTTGAACTCGAAAAGAGTTGCAATGAGTATGACCAGCTTAAAGGAAGCGTTTTTTTAGATACCTCGTTAAATTTTAATCAGAGCATACATAGTGTCTTTCTGCTTTATGAGGATCGCTCCTTGATCAGCATGTTATCGATGTTCATTCCCAGCCATGTTGAAGTTGAAATCTCAGCGATGACAAGACCAGAGCATCGACAAAATGGATATTTTAAAGCCTTGTTGTCTCAAGCTCTTGAGGAGCTTAGAACTCATAACATACCGGAGATCCTTTTTGTTTGCGAACAGCCCTCAATTTCGGGCAAAAATGCACTTGCTGCCATACAAGCAGAATTCGAACATGCCGAATATTATATGAGCCTTACCAGAGTTGATAGAGCTCAAAGCCAAAGCGCTGGGATGTCACTTCTCAAGCCTGATGTACGAAACTTGGAAACAATTGTAGAGCTTAGTATTAAGATATTTGAAGACAACTATGAGGATTCTAAAAGTCTTATCGAGAATTGCCTCAATTCTAAAACGCGAGAACAATTTATTGCCATTCTTGACGATAAGGCTATAGGGCTTGTTTCTGTTAATCATTTAGATGTTGAAGAAGCTTCAATCTTTGGTTTGGGAATTCTGCCCGAATATAGGGGCCAGGGATATGGAAAAGAACTCATGAGCTTAATTTTGAAGAACTTATGGAGTCAGGGCAAAAGGCATATAACCCTTGAAGTTGACAGCAAAAATGATCGAGCTTTAAGATTATATCGAGACATGGGGTTTCAAATTGAGATCGCTTATGAGTATCATCGCAAAAAAGCAGCCGATTTACTCCAGTAATAGTTTGACCATCAGGATAAGAAAGGAGGCTATGATAGTGTGTTTGTTATTTTTTGCCTATGACGTTCATCCCCGCTATCGCCTGGTGCTTGCGGCTAATCGAGATGAGTTCTATCATCGTCCGACAGAATCGGCTCATTTTTGGGAGTCACATCCCGAGATACTAGCCGGGCGGGATTTGGAAATGATGGGAACCTGGATGGGAATCACCAAATCAGGACGCTTAGCTGCTCTGACAAATTTCCGAGATCCTTCGTCTCAAATCGAGAACCCAAAATCACGGGGATATCTTGTAAGGGATTTTCTGGAGTCGGAGGAATCACCTATACAGTATTTAACAAAGGTCGAAAACACTCAAGCCCTTTACAATCCTTTTAATATTCTGGTGGGAGACCTCTCAAGTTTCATGTATTTTAATAACCAATCATCGAAAATTCGAGAACTGAAACCAGGGTTCTATGGTCTTAGCAATCATTTTCTGGATACACCTTGGCCCAAAGTTCGTAAAAGCAAACAGTCCTTGATTGATTATTTTGAAGCAAACCAAGAAGGGTTCATTGACCCTCAAACACTTTTTGAAATCTTAGCTGATTCGGAGCAGGCTCAAGATGATGAATTGCCGAGTACAGGGATCAGCCGAACTCGAGAAAAGATGCTTTCCCCCATCTTTATACAGGGAACGGATTATGGAACAAGATCCTCCACGGTATTATACCTTGACAGAGAAAACACAGTGCTTTTCCAGGAAAGAAGCTTTCGTAGAGGGGATAATTCGTGGGATGAGGTTTGCTACAAGTTTAAACTTAGTAGCTAATGCTCTTGTAAGCTTCACTTGTTAAGCAGTTCATTCATTTCAAAAAAGATGGTATACTTGGTTAGAAGTGGATTAGCAATAAAATGGGAAGATTTTTCCGAAAATTGAGTTAAAGAAGGTATGACTTATGTCAAACCAGCAAGAGAAGCCAGTCATTCTTGCGGATCAAGTTCAGACAATCCTTACCGATCTGGAACCTCTCAGTAGGAAAGTATTTTTATCTCTAACCCCGCCGAGTTCTTTGGACAATCGAGCAGATGTCGATCAACTGAGGCAAAACTTAGAGCGTGTTTTTCAGCCTGTGCGCGTGCCTCTAAGTTTGATGGCGAAAATTCCAAGTCTTTGCCGCAGCTCAGACTGGAAAGTTACCGCTACCCTGGCCGAAACGGGTCGAGGGTGGGATCTTATTGATTTGGAGTCCGGAGATAGCACAGGGAGCCATTATGGTTTGGCAGTCGATATAGGAACGACAACGGTGGTTGCTTATCTCATAAATTTAGTTGACGGAACGGTTTTGGGTCATGCAGCCGATTATAACGATCAAATAAGTCTTGGAGAGGATATTCTTAGCCGTATACGTCAGGCGATGGAGCCGGGCGGATTAATACGACTGCAAACTTTGGTGATTAATACTCTTAACCGTTTAATAAAACAGCTATGTGCATCTTCTCTGAAGTCCGGTCAAATCACTGCAGCGGCGATCGGGGCCAATACCACTATGATTCACTTGCTTCTGGGCCTTGATCCCACTTCAATTTGTCGGGCACCGTATACTCCCATTGTCAATAGTCCGGGATTAATTTCCGCAGGAGAGTTGGGGCTTGAAATTAATCCTCTAGCGCCAGTCTATTGTCTGCCTAGTATCGGCAGTTATTTGGGCGGTGATGTTATTGGCGGGATTCTGGTTAGCGGAATGCACAACAAATCGGATGTTTCCCTGTTTGTGGACATTGGCACAAATGGAGAAATAGTTATGGGTAATCAGGAATGGCTTGTAGCCTGTGCAGGTGCTGCTGGCCCCGCTTTGGAAGGCGGAGTTACTGCTTTCGGCATGCGGGCGGAGCCAGGAGCAGTTGATCACGTTTCTATCGATAGAAAAAGCGGACAAGTAACGTATACAACGATAGGAAACATGCCAGCCCGAGGAATATGCGGTTCAGGTTTGGTGGATACCCTGGCCGAGCTTTTTTTGAACGGAATCATTGATCGGACAGCGCGTTTTACACAGGGCAGAGAGAAGTATATTGTGGTCCCGGCTTCAGAAACAGCCATGGGTGAAAATATTGTTGTCACTCAGATTGATGTCAATAATTTTATGGCCACTAAAGGGGCTGTCAATTCCGCAATCGATCTTCTGATGGAAAATGTAGGCTGTCATTGGCAGGAAATAAGCCACTTTTATGCTGCTGGAGCATTTGGTCAATATTTGCCCATTGAGTCTGCGATTACGATAGGTCTTTATCCGGATCTTCCACGCCCAGCTATTGTGCGTTTAGGAAACAGTTCAGGTGAAGCAGCCCGTCAAGTGCTTATCTCTCGTACCAAGCGCATGGAGGCAGAGACAATCGCTGCGAAGGTTACCTACTTTGAACTCAACGCCAATCCATCGTTCATGGAAAAATTCGTCAGCAGCAAATTTCTTCCCCACACAGACCTTGATCGCTATCCTAGCGTTAAAAAACGATTGGAAAGCCGAGTTTAGTTTCAGGCAGCACGTGATCGGCAGGAACAACTGCTGGGATGCCGTATTCGCGGGCAACGATAGCAGTATGGGAGAGTAAAAAGCAGCGTCTCCATAAGTTTATAACTTTGGTAGACACCGCTTTTTACTTCATATTCACTTATTATATGGTTTCACTGACGAGAGCTGACCAATCTTTTCCTTTATAAGCGTTATAGCCGCGAGTATGGGCATAACCATAAATTTTCGTGCCCGCTGTATCTTTTTCAAAGATATAGCCGTAAGTTTCACCTTTCATTGCCAGCTTCCCGGCCTCAAGATGCGTTAAATTATCCTTTAATATCCCTTTCCGGTTTCGGCAAGCGATAACATAGCCATCCTTGTTGATAATGAAAATATCTCCGTTCTTACCGATACGAGCAGAGTCAATAATGTCATAGATGAAATTCCAGTTGAACCTTGTAGAGAAATAACCTAACAATAGATTTTCTTCACTGCGGATAGGGCAAGTATAAGCTACTGTGTGCAGCTTACTGACTTCAGAAAAATAGAGGTCGCTAACCGATATGGAGTCTGCGGATTTGGCATCTTTAAACCAGCCTCGATCTGACATATCTTGTCCAATAAGTTCGTGATGAACGCCGGCTGCAACAATTTTTCCCTCCGTATCAAGCACATATAAATCAAGATAGACCTCATAGATCTCCACGAGTTTCTTTAAAAGATCATTCGTTACAGAACCCCGATCGGGAGCAGCAGAGCTTAAGCAGTTCTTAACTTTATCAAACGTAGCCCAAGCTTGAGCATCGCAATTGCGCTCAAATAGGTTTCGATCAATCTTATCGATTGTGTCATAGGCTACGTCGGCAGTTCGCACAGCCATTACTTCATTGGCTGTGCTTTGAATATTTTCAATGATTTTAGTACTTTCCTTAGTTGAGGTTAAGCTGCGTGTTGCGAGCTTTTTTATTTCATCCGCAACGACGCTGAATCCACGGCCCGCTTCACCAGCTCGCGCTGCTTCGATGGCCGAGTTCAGAGACAGAAGGTTTGTGTGTTGGGCAATTTGGCGGATGGAATCGATGACTTGCCCCATTTCTTGGTTGGCATCCTTCAATTCACTTAGTAGAACGGAAGTATCAATCATTAGGCTGTTGCTTGACATGTTGAAAACACCTCACAGAAAAAAATAGCCTACCTAAATAAATAGGTAGGCTTCGTTGCCAATACTAATACTATTATAAGACAGATGCGGGAATTTGCAAAGAATTTCTTTGGTGGTGAATGAAGGCGATTCGCTTCTGCCCTGTGAAATCTTGGTGACCTCGACCACGAACGTAGGGTGGACGCCTCTTTTTCCAAGAGCCGCGGCGATCATTACTGATATTGGAGCCCCACTTTCTCATGCGGCGATTGCGGCCAGGGAACTAGGTATTCTGCCGTTGTAGCTTGTGGAAACGCGACCACGAAGTTGAAAACAGGTGAGTGGATTGTCGTGAACGGTGGACAAGGAGTTGTGCAGATCTTAAATTGACAAATAGGCAAGGGATTCAGTATAATAGCTCAAAGAAAAACTGTTTTATTATGAACTATTAGTTCACAGGAGGTATCTTTGTGGATTACTCAGATAAGAAGGTTAAACTTGCTGCTGAGGTTGTTCAATCCTTCATGACCATCAGCAAAACAATCGTGAAGTTTACGCAGCAAAATGCTTCAAGCTTAGGTCTAACTGTTCAACAAATGGGGATCTTAAACACTATTTTTTCTTCTCCTAGTATTACGCTCAAAGAAATAACGGAAAAATTGCAGCTATCCAAAAGTACTGTCAGCGTTAACGTGGACGATCTTGTTAATGCAAAACTTATCGAGAGAAAAACTAGTGCAGAAGATCGCCGAGAAATTAATTTAAAACTCACGACGGAGGGTGAGAGGCTGGCTCGAAAATCCTGTCAGAATGCCTCATCCTATAAAGCGATGATGTCTGCGATAGAGGCTATATCGGAAGAAAAAATTCAGTCCTTACTGGAGACTCATGATCAGCTGTTGAAGAATTTGCGAAAGTTTGACGTTTAGTTACTTCGATAAATCACTACGAATGAATTGTAAATACGTCCAAAAGGTTAATTTTGGTACTCGGCACTAGGAACTTCAAAGGATATAATGCTAAACGTCAAGACGTCATTGAATTCAAGAAAATTATAGGAATTATTTTGAGCATTTTCCATAAGTTCAGAAATAGGGGTGGCTGTAAGGATCACATCCTTGGGTTCAATGAGCTGAGATATCAGTTTAAAGTGCTGGGTGTTGAAACGTATAGCAATATGATGGTCATCGGTATATACTACTTGAAGGACATAGGAATCTTGGTTCTCTGTTGCAAACCAGTGATAGGTAAAACTTGATAAACCTGCTTGATTGATATCCCTGATTTTTTCTTTAAATTCCTTAATGTATAGAATCACGACGTCGCGGCCATTTTCCAGTTTGCCGAAAGCAGATTGTTCAGGTGTATAAGCCTGAGTAAACATTTGAATTCCTCCTTTATAACTCCAAGAGCACAGCTTTTCTAAATTCTATCATAGATTGACCTCTTTCTTAATAGGAGATGCTCATGAAAGAAATCCGTAAATTGGCGTAAAAATTGTTTTATCTTAAGGGGGCGGTTTGATGGAAAATCCTTGTGGAACTACAAAAGCCAAAGTTTTTGAAAGCACAGAAATTGAAGGGATGCCTATCTATTTCGGCTCTGGCGTGAATCCGGTGAATTCTCCGGCCCAGTTTTTCGTGGCTTGGGGTAATGGGGTATTGGCCAATGGTTTAATCCATACTTATAATACTAAATCAGCCGAGCAAGGCATCGAATGGTTTGTAGAGGAAGATGAGGCCGAGGCCAAATATTATAAGATTCAGAGGCTTTTGCTCGGCTGTTTACTTTAAAAAATGGGTTCATAAATGAGCTAAGCAAAAACTTACGTTCTAGTATTAGAGCTGACGTAAGTTTTTTGTTATTTCTTAGATTTTCCGCTAAAGGGGCTTCTCTTTTTCGAAAAAGAGAGTATAATACGATTAAAAGGTTAGATAATTATCTAAATGTCTAATCTTATTTTAAGGAGCGTGATTCAATGCTTAATCTGCCGTTTAAAGCGCTTGCTGATCCTACAAGGCGGAAGATTATTCTTCTATTGAAAGAGCATGATATGACAGCAGGAGAAATCGCAGAACAATTTAATATGACCAAGCCCAGCATTTCACACCATCTTAATACCTTAAAACAGGCCTTATTAGTCACTGATGAGCGAAAAGGCCAAAATATCTACTATTCTTTAAATACGACAGTGTTTCAAGAGGTTATTAATTGGTTTTTTAATGCCGGTCATGTCAATGAAGGAGGACTTAACGATGACGAAACTTAGCAGTTTGTTAAAAAAAGATTGGCCGATTCTGCTTCTAATTGTCTTGGGTTTTGCCCTGGGCGTTTATTTTTATCCCTCCCTTCCAGATAGAGTGCCAATTCACTGGAACGCCCAAGGAGAAGTCAATGGGTATGGGAGTAAATTATTTGGAACCTTTGGGATTCCCTCAATCATTTTAGGTTTGTATATTATGTTTGTGGCACTTCCCTTTATCGATCCGAAACGTAAGAATTATAGCTCCTTTGAATCAACGTATCAGTTTTTGAAATATTTACTGGTTATCTTTTTCCTGGGCATGGAACTGATAACCTTGCTCATCGCTTCAGGAATGGTTGTTAATCGACCTATTCTGATTCAAGTCATGATTTCGCTGCTCTTTATTTTGTTGGGGAATGTCATGGGAAGGCTTAAGCATAATTATTTTATGGGTATTAAAACCCCTTGGACTCTTGCTAGTGAAGAAGTCTGGAGAAAGACTCATAGGCTGGCTGCTCCGTTGTGGGTCTTCGGCGGGATCATTAACATTCTCTTAGCTTTAATGGGAATGACGTTCAATGGCATTAGTTTTATTATAATTTTAGCAGTTATTGCGATTGTGCCGATCGTTTATTCCTATTTAGCCTATCGTGAACTGGGCATTCCTAAAAATCATTAAGATCTCTGACATTCTTTATTGGGAAGTTAGTGTCGAGAAAAAAGTTATAACGAGGAAAATAAAAAGTCGAATTAGTAGATTCGACTTTTTATTTTGACTAGGGACAATTTTCAGATATTTGTGATATAATATCTAAAAAAACTTCGAAGTTGTAAAAGGCAAACTTAGTGAAAACTAATGACGCAAAGCCATGGGTCGTACAGGTTAAGCTGACGATCGTCAGGTCGCCAATTGTAAAGCTTGCCATGCCCTTTTTTAGGGTTTGGCATTTTTGGTTGGCCCACGGAACTAGTTCAAGGAAGAGAGGGGTTAGGCTCATGGACGAAGTGAAACAATTCATTCAGTTTAAACTTGGGCTACAGGATTATGCCGTAGAAATGCGTTGTGTTCGGGAAATTATTAAACCTGTGGAGGTTAAGAGACTCTTAGGTGCACCTGAATTTATCCAAGGGATTGCTAAAGTCCGTGATGGGGTAGTTACTATAGTGGATTTGAGAAAAAAATTTGTAATACCTCCAACGGATGAAGGAGAACCCCGGATCATCATCTTTGAGTCAAGTGAGGAAAAGGAGAAGGAGAAGGTTGGCCTGTGGGTGGATGATGTGGTTGAAATTCTAGAGAGCAGTGCCTTAGAAAAAATCCCCGGTATTATCCACAGGGGAGCTATTCAAGAAATCATCAAAACGGAGGAAGATATTATCCCAGTCATAGATGTTACGCAACTCTTTTCTCATGAGGTTGTAACATGGTTGGGGAGCGATAATTTCGAAGAAGCAATCGTTGAGTGATATAAAGATAAATTAAAGGAGGAATAACAAATGATTGAGGATTATAAACAAATGGTTGATGTGGTTTTTGAGACTGATTTTGGCAAAACCTCAGTTTTTCTTTTTGATCTTGAAAAATATATCTATATTAGAATGGGTTCAGTCATTATGTTGCCGCTTAAAGCCGGTGACCTTTTACCGCCAACCTCTACGTCATTCGAATGCCTTAAAACAGGTGAAAAAGTTGAAAGACAGGTAGGTGCAGAATCCTTAGGGGTTGCGTACACTGGAGTCGCTTATCCCATTAGAGAAAGTGGTGTAATTATCGGTGGAATAGCCGTAACAGGTTCCAACGAAAGAGAATACGCCCTGCAAAATTTACCGTCTTTGGCTAAAGACCTCTCTGAATCCTTAGAACAGGTTTCTGCGGCCATCGAAAATATAGCTATATCGACTCAAGAACTTGCTGATGGGGGACAAGCTCTGACCCTCCAATCACAAGAAGTTAATGAGAAGGCACTGCAAATGGAAGAAGTCGTGGAATACATTAATTCCGTGGCTAGTGACACGAAGGTTCTCGGTTTAAATGCATCGATAGAGGCTTCCAGAGCGGGGAAGCCGGAAGGGGGTTCGCAGTTGTAGCCTCGGAAATTCGGGCGATGGCGGTATCGAGTGCGACGTCTGCGAAAGACATCCGTAAGATTATTGGAGGAATTCAAGGCTTGGTCGGCAAAATGACCCGCGAATTGGAAAAAGTCGGGGGAAGTACTCAGGAAGTTTCTGCTGCAGTGGAAGAAATAGGAGCAACGATCGAATCTTTGTCCTCCTCGGCTAATGCTTTATCTGCTTTGGCTGAAAAGATCTAGTTTGTCCCTGGGCTTTTATAGCGAAGAATCGAACGTTTTAAATATATTAATATAAAACGTTCGAAGAACATATTGACCTGCGTTGGAATTTCTTGTAGAATAACCCTTGTGATAAATAAATATGTTCATATAGTCGCAGAGATAAGGTCTGCAAGTTTCTACCGGACTGCCGTAAATGGTCCGACTATGAGCGAAGTACCTAGCAAATGGACGCTAACTTTTAAGAAAGTTAGTTGAACTTATCCAAGGGCTTATCAAAACACGACATTCACAAAGAGAGTGAACGATCGGTGTTTTTAGTCGTGGCTTAAGCTCAGGCGGGCAGGTTTCTCTCAGTGAATTTGAGTTGAAAACTGTTCGCCTGATTTTTCATTTTACTGTCAGAAAGTATAACTTCGTTAATACTACTGCATAAGAGCGACTAGGCAGCCGCCTAAGCCAGTCAAGTTTTCTTTATTTACATTATTTTTCAGTAGGAAACGACTTCAAGGAGGCCAGCAAGAGTGTTTACAGTTCTTGATATAGCACAACCGGATACGTTAGAAGAAGCATATAAAATTCTTACCCAAAGAAGGAACAATACGATTCTAGGCGGCTGCGCCTTTTTAAAGATGGGAAGCAAGCGCATCGGAACCGGAATTGATCTCTCAAGACTGAAACTGGATTATCTTAACGACGAAGGCGAGTTTATCGAAATCGGAGCGATGGCAAGCTTGAGAGCCCTGGAAACGAATGCTTTCCTGAAGGAGACCTTTAACGGCATCCTCCCCAAAGCTGTGGAGAACATTATCGGAGTGCAATTTAGAAATGGTGTGACAGTGGGGGCTTCTGTTTATTCCAAATATGGTTTCTCTGATTTAGTCACGGCTTTGTTGGCCTTAGACACTGAGGTTGAATTATATAAAGGCGGCAGAATTCCCCTTGAGGTTTTTCTCTGCAATCCGTATGAAAAAGATATTTTGCTTCGGCTCTGGATTAAGAAGAACCAGCGCCGTGCAGCGTTCTTAAGTTTGAGAAAATCGGCCAGCGATTTTGCCGTTTTAAATGTTGCTGTCTCCCGATTAAACGACCAATGGAAGATTGTCGCCGGAGCCAGACCGGGAAGGGCGGCGATTGCTGCTGAGGCCTCCACAGCCTTGAGTCAAGGAACCTTGAGTATTCTGGAAATAGAAGCTGCAGCCCAAAAAGCGGCTGATGAATTATCATTCGGGACAAATGCCCGGGGAAGTGCAAGTTACCGAAAGACTCTTTGTCAAGTGCTTGTTAAAAGAGGAATTATGGAGGTAAAGAAATGCGCATTGAACTAACCGTTAACGATAAATTAGTGACTTGGGATGTAGCAAAGGATGAAGTTTTTAGCTGACACTCTTCGCTCCCACGGGCTTTTAAGCGTGAAGAAGGCTTGTGATACCAGCTGCTGCGGACTGTGTACGGTTTGGATTGACGGTAAGCCGTTTCTGTCTTGCTCCGTTTTGTCCTTGCGGGTTCATGGTAAAAAGATCACAACGATTGAGGGAGTGCCTAAAGCTGCAGAAGAATTTGCCCGCATTCTTACCGCCGAAGGGGCTGAACAATGCGGTTTTTGCAGCCCGGGTTTTATTATGAATGTTTTAGCGATGAAGAATGAACTGATCAATCCTACCGAAGAGGAAATTATTCACTATTTGACAGGAAATTTGTGTCGCTGCACAGGGTACATGGGTCAGCTGCGTGCAGTGAAAGCTTATCTGGGGGTGGCGTAAGGGTGTCAACGTCATGTTTGAAACGTGTGGGGCGGGGTGTTCCTAAAATTGACGGGATGTCCCTGGCGATGGGGAAACCTGTGTACACGGAAGATTTAGTCATGCCTCATGCCCTTGTCGTGAAAATCCTCAGAAGCCCACATGCTTACGCCAAGATAACGAATATTGATACTGCCGGAGCAGAGAACATAGAGGGCGTGGAGTGTATCCTTACCTATAAAGATGTTCCAAATGTTCGCTTTACTTTGGCCGGACAGTCCTATCCTGAACCTTCGCCTTACGATCGCTTGATTCTGGAGAATGTTATTCGTTATGTTGGTGATGAGGTAGCTATTATCGCGGCAGTGGATGAAAAGACGGCTATAAAAGCGATGAAATTGATTAAAGTAGAGTATGAAGTGCTGGAGCCGGTTTTGGATTTCGAACAGGCTATAGGCCATCTGTCTCAGGTTCACCCTGAAGAAGATTTAGAGTGTAATTTTGACATAGGGTTGAACAAGGAGAAGAATATTGCTTCTTCTTATCAAGAAGCCGTAGGTGACGTGGAACAAGTATTAAAGGAATGTGCCGCAGTTGTGGAGGATGTCTACTTCTCTCAAGCTCAGGCTCATGCCATGATGGAAACGTATCGGGCGTTCACCTATCAGGACCATATGGGAAGGCTTGTTGTGGTCAGCTCCACTCAGATTCCTTTTCATATAAGAAGGCAATTGGCCCGGGCCCTTCAGATCCCTGCAAGCAGGATTCGCGTCATCAAACCGAGAATCGGTGGTGGGTTCGGGGGCAAGCAGACGGGGGCTGGGGATGTCTTCGCGGCCCTGGTAACTTTGAAGACAGGCAAACCGGCTCTGATTATCTATGATCGCCAAGAAACCTTCAGCTGCACCACCAGTCGGCATGCTATGAGAATTAAAGTGCGGCTTGGGGCGGATTTGGAGGGGTATATCCGAGCCATCGATCTTCAAGTGCTGTCCGATACAGGGGCTTATGGAGAACATGCTTCCACAGTTCTTGGCTGTGTTGGGCATTATACCCTGCCTTTGTACAATAAAACAACGGCGGTTCGAATACAGGGGAACGCAGTTTACACCAATAAAATGCCTGGAGGTGCTTTTCGCGGCTATGGGGCGACGCAAGGAACTTTTGCTCTGGAATCGGCCGTCAATAAACTAGCGGAACGCTTAGCAATAGACCCTGTGGAGCTCCGATTGAAAAATATCAGCAAAGAAGGGGAAACCTTTCTCACAGGCCAAGGAGTTCTCCTCGGGAGTACCGCTTTAGACCGCTGCATTAAAAAAGGTCGAGAGATGATCGGCTGGAACGAAAAGTTCCCGCGTCAGGAGATGGATTCCGCGAAGGTTCGGGCGGTAGGCATGGCCATTACCATGCAGGGCTCGGGAATAGCCAACATTGGCACAGCATCTGCTGAGATTCGCTTAAATGATGACGGAAACTTTACCCTGCTTATTGGAGCAACGGATATGGGAACCGGATGTGACACAATCTTGAGTCAAATTGCTGCGGAAGTATTAGAGGTGCCCATGGAAAATATTATTGTTTGCGCCGGGGATACGGACAGTTCCCCTTTTGATCCCGGTTCTTATGCTTCCAGTACAACATACCTGGCAGGAACTGCTGTGGTAAAAGCAGCAGGGGAGCTAAAAGGGAAGATTTTGGCCCAAGGGGCTAAGTTCTTAGGGGTTTCTGAAGAAGACGTTGTCTATGAAGAGCTTGCCGTGCGAACTTTGGAAGGAGATCGGGAAATCAGCTTGGCTAAACTAGCCGAGCAAACGATTCTTGGTATGGGAAAACTTCAATTAGTGGGCATGGCAACTCATGGCAGTGAAATTTCTCCTCCTCCTTATGTCGCAGGTTTCGCGGAAGTGGAAGTAGACCGTGAAACCGGTAACGTTGACTTGATCGATTATGTTGCTGTTGTTGACTGCGGAACGATGATCAATCCCAACTTGGCCCGAATTCAGGCTGAAGGAGGAATAGCCCAAGGAATTGGCATGGCCTTGTGCGAAGAAGTCAGGTATAGTGATTCGGGAAAGATGGAAACAAACACTTTCATGCAATATAAAATTCCTTGCCGCAAAGACATCGGTAAGGTACGTGTTGCTTTTGAGGAAAGTTATGAACCGTCAGGTCCCTTTGGGGCCAAGTCCATTGGGGAGGTCGTAGCCAACACCCCGTCTCCGGCGATTGTCAATGCAGTATATAATGCCGTTGGAGTTCAGGTCCACCATTTACCAGTTACCCCGGAGAAAGTCCATTTAGAAATGCAGAAATTGAAATAAGGGTGAGCGGAGATTGTAGGATCAACTATGAAATTTGATGGTAATATTAAACGGACTTAATTAATAATGACTGATAAACCAGAGCAGAAGGCTGCCTTAGACGAGTTTCCTTCGTCGGGCAGTCTTTTACTATTAGTTGTCAGTCCTTTGTTTCTCCAGGGATTTAGAAAGAGAATTGAAGATACTAGGAAAGGTGAACACTAACGGAAGATCCGCTGCCCGATACCGTTAATGCGTTCATACTTCAAGAATGGTATAATAATGCAACGAAGAGATTGATAGGCAGGGGAGGTGCGAAAGTGACAACGAATCCTAAATCCGATCCGGAACAGTACGCTACTAAAACTGTAACCTTACCCCGCTTGAATCGCTTAAGTCCTTCCTTGGAAAGTACGGCACTAAAGATCATGGAGGAATCTGGGGAGTTAGCCCAAGCTATCGGTAAGTTCAGAGGGCTCAGCGGGGAACGTCAGCGCCTTGAGGAAGAGGAGGCCATGCAGAG
Source organism: Desulfosporosinus paludis (assembly GCF_045689965.1). Taxonomy (NCBI): domain Bacteria; kingdom Bacillati; phylum Bacillota; class Clostridia; order Eubacteriales; family Desulfitobacteriaceae; genus Desulfosporosinus; species Desulfosporosinus paludis. The sequence continues at coordinate 1,734,500 of NZ_CP144211.1, read as the reverse complement.
AGTGGCCCGCGAATTGGTAGACGTGGCTCAAACAGCGGTTACCATGATGTTCGTTCTTGAGGAGCAGTACGGGATTGATCTGGAAACAATTTTGCACGAACATATTATGAAGCTGCGGCATAAGGGGTATTGTGATTAACGTAAAATCAAAGTTTGCTATTTGTAAATTTATGTCATTCCGGGTTACTCTATCTAATCATGCTATTAAATTGGCTTCGAACTCTAATTTGACATAAGTGCAGATTTAAGAACAGATTGTAAATATGTTAATAAGAATTAAATACTGTTTTGAAGTTTTAAAGCGAGGGATTCTCCCTCGCTTTAGTGTTTTTGTTAATTAAGGCATGGAATGTGCATTGGTCATCGAACCCGCGGCAGGGGAAATGTATTCCAAGACGGATCAACTGCTCGGCTTTGACTTGACGTATGGAGCGAATCCTGCCATCCCCTACGTGTTCACCTATTCGGCCAATAATTCAGTCAAGAAAGTCTCCGCAGCGGGCAAAAATACCTCCTTTAAATATGATGAGGGCGGTCAGCAGCTGACCGGACCTTCAAACGTTAACTCCGGCAGCGGATATCATTACCATTACAACGCCAGGGCGACCCCAGCCAAGAGTATTTACATATTCAGAAAAAGTCTCAAAGAATCAAAGGAAATTACTTAATTAATTTAATTTAATATATTATAATAGAACAGAGAGAGGTTAGTTATATTTCTTTTAAAAGGGAGAAGAGTAATGACAGAGCTGCGTTATAATCCTTTGTTAGGGGACTGGACAATGGTCGCGTCACATAGGCAAAATCGTCCGCATCTGCCGAAAGCAGGCTGTCCTTTTTGCCCGGGCTCAGGCAAGGTTCCTGAACATTATGATGTTCTGAAATACGATAACGATTTTCCGGCCTTAGTGCCGGAGCCGCCTGAACCGGATCCTGTGGCGACTTCCCTATATACTGCTGAGAAAGCCTTTGGAAAATGTGAGGTAATTCTCTATTCGCCTGATCATACGATGACACTGCCCGAGCTTTCCGCCGAGCATCTGCAAAAGCTGGTTGATTTGTGGACAGAGCGCTTTGTTGCCTTGAGTCAGGAACCCAATCATGAATATATCATGATCTTTGAAAATCGCGGAGAGGAATGTGGCGTGACGATGCCTCACCCTCATGGTCAGATCTATGCCTATTCTTGGATTCCCTTGAAGATTCGGACGGAATTGGAAAACTGTAAGGCTTACCACACTTCCAATGGGTCTTGTCTAATTTGTGATATGAATCAAGCCGAATTAGAGTTTAAAAAACGGGTAATCTATGAGAATGAGCATTTCTTAGCCTATATTCCTTTTTTTACAGACTACCCTTATGGTTTATTTATTGTCAGCAAAGGCCACAAAACTGCCTTAAGCGATTTTACACGCGAGGAGAAGCGGAGTTTGGCTGAAATACTGAAATATATGACTGGGGCTATGGATACTCTGTTTAACCGATTATTCCCCTATATGATGGTGATTCATCAGCGGCCTGTACACGATGCTTCGGCTCGGGATTTTTATCACTTTCATATCGAGTTCTATACACCTCTGAGGGATGCGGGGAAACTTAAATACTATGCTTCCTCGGAAATGGGTGCTTGGGCGCCTGCCAACCCCCAGTCTGTTGAAGAAACCTCCGAGCATTTACGCAAGGCGTTTCAAGCGTATCTCCAGAGAGAAGGGTGTGTCAGCGAATGCTTGGATTGAACGTACTTCGGGAAGAATTTGAACAAAGGTTTGGGGCAAATGGAGATAAGAGTCGAATATTTTTTGCTCCGGGCCGAGTGAATCTCATTGGAGAACACACAGACTTCACAGGAGGATATGTCTTGCCTGCTGCCTTAACGTATGGGACTTGGGCAATGGTTCGGCGCCGCTCAGACCGAATCGTTCATTTAGCATCGACCAGCTTTTCAGGAATAGCAGAGTTCACCACGGACGAGGTAGTTTATCGCCAGGAAGATGGATGGGCGAATTATCCCAAGGGTGTTTTAGCTGAATTTAAGAAATTAGGCCTGCCCTTGTCTGGCTGCGATATTCTGTTTGAAGGGAATATTCCTAAAGGGGCAGGATTATCCTCCTCAGCATCCATAGAAATGGTGACAGCCATAGCTGTGAAATGCCTTGAGGGGCTCGAATTAACATCCGTCGATTTGACCCGATTGGCACAGCGTGCTGAAAATCAATTTGTTGGGGTTAACTGCGGCATTATGGATCAGTTTGCTTCAGGGATGGGGAAAGCAGGGCATGCTATCCTCCTGAAATGTGATACCTTAGCTTACCGCTATGTTCCCTTATCCTTAGGGGAATATCAGCTGGTGATCACGAATTCCAACAAGCAGCGAAGCCTGACGGAATCGAACTATAATCAAAGAAGGCTGGAATGCGAAGAGGGGATTCGCGTTCTTCAAAACTATCTTTTAGATTTTACTTGCCTGGGGAATGTTACGGTTGAACAGTGGCGGTCTGTTCAGGGGAAGGTAAAAACTCCTGAGGTCAGAAAACGATTGGAGCATATCATCCGGGAAAACGATCGGACACTCGTATCCACAAAAGCCTTGGAAGCGGGGAACCTTCAGGCTTTTGGGGACTTTATGACTCAGTCCCACGAATCGCTGCGGGATTTCTACGAAGTGACTGGGAAGGAATTAGATGCTCTGTTTGAAGAGGCCCGACAGGTGTCAGGCTGCATCGGAACGAGAATGACTGGAGCCGGTTTTGGTGGGTGTACCGTAAGCTTAGTCCATCAAGAGGCTATTGACGATTTTAAAACTCAAGTATCGAAGAGATATGAAGGGAGAACAGGTTTAATTCCGGAGTTTTATATCTGTGATTGTGGTGATGGTGCTCGTAACTATAGAGGAGGTCGATAAAAATGGCAATCTTAGTGACTGGCGGAGCTGGCTATATAGGCAGCCATACCGTTGTGGAATTTTTGACGAAGGGTGAAGAGGTAATTGTACTCGATAACCTGCAAAAAGGGCACCGTGAGGCTGTTATGGCCGGGACGTTCTATGAAGGTGATATTCGGGATACACGGTTGCTGGATAAAGTATTTACAGAACATGACATTGAGGCTGTCATTCACTTTGCGGCTGACTCCTTAGTTGGGGAAAGTGTTCAAGATCCTCTCAAATATTATGACAACAATGTTATTACGGCTCAAAAGTTGTTGGCCGGAATGGTAAAATACGGGGTCAATAAGATTGTTTTTTCATCAACAGCGGCTACCTACGGAGAGCCAGAGTCCATTCCTATTCAAGAACAGGATCGTAAAGAACCGTCAAATCCTTACGGTGAGACGAAACTAGCCATTGAAACGATGTTGAAATGGTGTGATCAAGCCTATGGAGTTAAGTATGTAGCTTTGAGATACTTCAATGCTGCAGGAGCCCATATCAATGGGCAGATCGGGGAAGATCACCGGTCGGAAAGTCATTTGATACCGATTATTTTGCAAGTGGCTTTAGGACAACGGGAGCAGCTTGCAGTCTTTGGGGATGATTATCCAACCCCCGATGGGACATGCGTTCGCGACTATATTCACGTTACGGATCTGGCAAATGCCCATTGGTTAGCACTGCAGAAGCTTAGGCATACTGGAGAGAGCGCCGTTTATAATTTAGGCAATGGAGAGGGCTTTTCTGTACGGCAAGTCGTAGAGAAGGCCCGAGAGGTAACGGGTCACCCAATTCCGACACAAATCGTACCGCGTCGGGCTGGAGATCCGGCAGTACTTATTGCCTCTTCTGAGAAAGCTCAACGAGAATTGGGTTGGAAGCCGCAACTTAATAGTTTGGGCCAGATCATCCAAACAGCTTGGAATTGGCACCGAAATCATCCAAAGGGGTATGCCAAATGATGATCGTTGCCGAGAAGATCGCTAAAATCAGACATCTGATGTCAACAATGAATCTGGATGGCGTCATTCTTCGTCAGCGGCGTAGTTTCTCTTGGTTGACCAATGGAAAAAGAAACCATATTGTAACCACGACTGAGCTTGGTGTCGCCGATGTCGTTGTCCTGCAGGACAAGGTGTACTGTATTACCACCAAGATGGAGTTTGCCCGAATAAAGGAGGAAGAATTAGCTGGGTTCGATTGGGAATGGATTACCCCAGAATGGTTTGAGGGAACTGAAGGGGTGATCAAATCGCTCTGCCAGGGGAAGACAGTAGGAATGGACGTTTATCCGGAGACGATTCCTGATATCAATGGCCGGAATATCAGCAGGGAATTAGCTGAACTGAGCTATGTTTTAGATTCGGACGAGATAGAGCGTTACCGCTGGCTGTCTCGCTCGGTAGCCCAGGCCTTAGAAAAAACCTGCCGAGAGATTAAACCAGGAATGAGTGAATTTGAGATTCAAGCCCTTCTGATCTCCAAAGCAGCTGGTTTGGGCATCCAAACCCCGGTATTGCTGGTAGCTACAGACCAGCGAATCTATGCTTTCCGTCATCCCATCCCTACAGAGAAGAAACTGGAACGTTATGCGATGCTCGTGCTCTGCGGTGAAAAATGGGGACTTATAGCTAATGCTACTCGGTTTGTTCATTTTGGGGCACTTTCTCCAGAACTTCAGAAAAACAAGCAAACTTTGGCCGAAATCGATCTGGCTTTCAACCTGGCAACACGTCCGGGCACGCCGATAAATGAGGTATTTCGACAAGGAATCGAAGCGTATAAAAAATGGGGGTATCCGGATGACTGGCGTTACCTCCATCAAGGTGGACCGACGGGCTATGCTTCCCGAGAGTTTTTGGCGAATCTAGATTCTTTAGGGGTTGTACAGTGCCATCAAGCGTTTGCCTGGAACCCATCCTTAAAAGGACTGAAATCCGAGGATACCCTCTTAGTGACGGAATCGGGACCAGAATTTCTCACGCATACAGGAGAGTGGGAGTATCTTGAGATCGAGAAACACGGCGTGATATATCCTCGGCCTGATATTCTTGTTCGATAAATTGATAAGAACAATGACAAATTGGCAGACGGGGGAGCATTAGAGTGAGCGAATCAATACCGGTAGGAAGTTTTCAAGGCATGAAGTCCTTAAATAAATCGGCCATTCTCAATGTTGTCAGGCAGTATGGCCCAATTTCCAGAGCAAAGATTGCCAAGTTGACAAAGTTGACTCCTCCCACCGTAACCAATCTTGTGGGGGAGTTAATAGAGTCTAAGTTAGTTATCGAGAGCACTTTAGGAGAATCCACCGGCGGAAGAAAGCCTATTTTGCTGCGGATTAACTCTTCCGCATTTTATGTTGTCGGGGTTTATGCCGGCGCAAAACGGTTAAAAGCTGTAACGGCAAACCTTGATGGTAATGTCCTTGCACAGGCTGAAATGAGATATGAAGCAAATCAGACGAGCGATCAGTTTCTTCTGGCCTTGGAAACTGCTGTGGAAAATGTTATGCAGAATACCCATAAGCTTAAAGAGTCTTTTTTAGGTATCGGTGTGGGTATGCACGGACTTGTCGATCCCGAGCAGGGGCTCTCTCTTTTGCTCCCCATCTTAATTTAAGAAATATTCCTATTAAATTTCGCCTGGAAAAGAAATTTCAAATGCCGGTGGAAGTAGAAAACGATGTTCGTGCTCAGGCTTTGGGTGAGAGTTGGTTTGGCAAAGGAGTAGGCATACCGAATTTCATTTGCGTTCATGTCGGAACAGGAGTCGGTGCAGGAATTATTATCAATAATGAGTTATATCGCGGTACTTCGTTTACAGCGGGCGAAATTGGGCATACGACGATTGACAGCAACGGACCAAAATGCAGTTGTGGAAATTACGGTTGTTTAGAAACGATGGTTGGTGGGGCTGCGTTGGCCCGCAGAGCACAACAAGCGATTCGATTCGGTAAAGAATCCATTCTTGAACAGTGGGTTCAAGGTGATTTAGATGAGATTAATGGGGAAATGCTCTGCAGAGCAGCCCAACACGGGGATTCAGTGGCAGAAGAAGTTTTAGCAGATACAGGTCGTTATCTTGGAATTGGGCTTGCTAATCTTATCAATACACTTAATCCGGCGCTCATAATTCTAAGTGGTGGGGTATCCAGGGCAGAACACTATCTTCTGAAACCATTAATTAAGACTTTGGAAAAGCGAGCTTTGACCAAACCGGCCAATGCAGTTACGATTGCCATCTCAGAGTTGGGTGAAAATTCGATTGCCATAGGAGCCTTTACTCTGGTTTTAAATAAATTGTTTACTCCAACTGGTTTGGGGGATGCACTTAATTCGCTCTTTTAATTTTGAGATTAAAAATAGGGTAGTAACGGACTATTATAAAATAGTTGTTACTACCCTATTAATATTTTGAAGATTTCGGTGTGGGCCTATGCGTCCATAAGCCTTGAACACCGATTCTCCAATAGTTATTTCTTAGTAAGATACTTTCGAATGTCAAAGGCGACAGCAGCAATAATAATCAAGCCTTTAATGATTAGCTGCCAGTAGGGGTTAACCCCAATATAAGTAAGTCCGTAGTTAATAACTCCGAAAATTAAGACACCGACGAGCACGCCTGGTACTGTGCCGATTCCTCCAGCGGTGGATACCCCTCCTACAACACATGCGGCGATGGCATCGAGTTCATACATGTTGCCATAATTACTAGTGGCTCCCCCTGTTCGGGCAGCCTCCATCACTCCGGCCAAACCGTAGAGGGCTCCGGCAATGGCGTAAACATAAAGCAAGACCTGCTTGACGTTGATTCCGGAAACAATAGCCGCTTGAATATTTCCTCCAATGGCGTACATACTTTTTCCGAGACGCGTCTTGTTAAAGATAACCCAGACAATGAAGGCAACGATAAGCGCGATAATCACGATATAGGGTATGGAATAAATGCCTGTTCCGATATAACCGCTCCCAAGGTCGGTTGTAAAATCCGGTCTAAGCCCACCAATCGGCTGGGATTGATTAGGTTTCATATCAAAGTAAAGGGAGTTAAGGCCGTACACTGCGACCATTGAGCCTAACGTGGCAATAAAAGGAGGGACACTGAACCGGGAAACAATTAGGCCGTTAATTGAACCTACAAGAAGTCCAACGAATATAGCGATTAACACCGGCACCCATATGGGCAGATTAGGCAGCCCAGGGTAAAAACGGTGTGAATACTCTTGGATTTGCAGCATGGAAGCGGATAAGACCGCTGCGAACCCCACCATTCGACCCGCTGATAGGTCAACTCCACCAGTGATCAGAACAAAAGCAGCTCCTAAAGCGATAATAGCTCGAGTTGATGATTGCAGTAAAATGTCCCTGAAACTATTGATCGATAAAAAGCTTGGGTCTATGGCCGCAATGCCCAAAATAAGAATCACTAGCACAAAATAAATCGCATACTGAAAAAAGAAGCTACCTGCTTTTTTAGCACTGGTATCGTTACTTTTTGCCATAAAAAGACCTCCAGTCAAACCATAAACTTTGTTGCGAGGTGCATAATGTCTTCTTCGGTTCTGCTTTTTCCTTCCAGAATACCGGACATTCGGCCTTCACACATAACCATGATCCGGTCCGACATACCGATAAGTTCGGGCATTTCTGAGGAAATCATGATGATGCTCTTACCCTGTTGAACCAATTCTGTGATGACAGAATAAATTTCGAATTTAGCGCCAACGTCGATTCCACGGGTTGGTTCATCCAGCATAAGGATTTCAGGTTCAGTCAGGAGCCACCTCGCTATTAAGACCTTTTGCTGATTTCCACCGGAGAGATTCTTAATCTGGGTCCTTGAGGAAGGGGTTTTAATACGCATTTGATCGATGCTTTGCTGGACGTCTCGCCTCATTGTTTGGTGGTTGAGAAGAAAGTAAGGGGTAATATAACGATTCATGTTGGCCATTACCGTGTTTTCAACAATTGGGAGTACGGGAAAGATTCCCGTTGCCCGGCGCTCCTCTGTAAGCAAGGCGATCTTGTGCTTTTTTGCATCCATGGGAGATTTGATTTTCACTTGCTTTCCGTTAACGATGATCTTTCCCGAGGATACAGTCCTCAAGCCGAACAATGCTTCCATCAATTCTGTTCTCTGAGCCCCCACAAGCCCACCTATCCCCAAGATTTCCCCTTGTCGCAATTCAAAAGAGACATCTTTAAACGCTTTGGGGAAGGGCGAACTTAAACCCTCAACCCGCAGTACTGTTTCCCCAGGAGTGTTGTGGCGTTCGGGAAAGCGCTGTGTAAGATCACGTCCAACCATTTTCGAAATGATCAAGTTAGTCGTCAACTCCGAAGCCGGCCATGTCCCGATATGTTTTCCATCGCGCATAATGGTCACGTCATCGGATATTTCGAGGATTTCCTCGATTTTATGTGAAATGTAAATGATCGATACCCCTCGACTTTTTAAGGAACGGATAATTTTAAAAAGTTGTTCCACTTCATTTCCTGTCAAAGACGAAGTAGGTTCATCCATCACAATGACCTTGGCTTGGTGAGATACTGCTTTGGCAATTTCAATCGACTGGATTTTGGATACAGACAGAGTGCCAACAAGGACGCGCGGATCAAGATCCATTTCAAGGTCTTCAAATAAGGTCACGGAATCCTGATACATACGTTTATCGTCGATCAATTTTAGTGGTCCAAAGCTTTTGAGAGGAAAACGACCGAGCCAAAGATTTTCCATCACACTTCGGCGCGGTACTGGATGGAGTTCTTGATGAATCATAGAGATACCATGATCCAGCGCAGCTTTGGAATTGTCGATCTCAACGTTCTTTCCATTTAAAAGAATTTCTCCAGCGTCAGGCTTATAGATCCCGAAAAGGCATTTCATAAGGGTGGATTTCCCTGCACCGTTCTCACCCATCAGGGAGTGCACTGTACCGGGTCGTAACTGTAAGGTGACATTGTCAAGTGCCTTAACGCCGGGAAACTCCTTAGAAATATTCCTCATTTCCAGTAAGAATTCATTTTCAGGCATTTTGACCCTCCTGTAATCAGTGCTTTCCAAGAATTTTGATTATTACAGTTCCTGCGTAAGTGAAAATCTAAAAAGCAAGGGGGAATCGCGAAACGTTGCCCCCTTGCTTCATTCACTGTAAGCACTTCAAGCCATAGGTATTCGAAAGGAGATGGTTATTGGGCGTCTGCCATATTAGCTTTGGTAATTTTCTTATATGGAACCCAGACATATTGGCCGTCTGTGATATCATACCCTGCATTGTCTTTGCTTGGAGTTAATCCTTTGGCTAAAGCAACCGATAGGTTCAGAGTTGCTGCACCTTGATTCTTAGCATCGTTTAATACGGTACCTAAGAGGGTTCCGTCTTTTAAAGCTTGAAGGCCTGGAGCTGTGGCATCAACGCCGACGACAGGCATATACTTGTCATTGGCAAAGTACCCTTTTGCTTTTAAAGCTTCGATAGCCCCTAAGGCCATATCATCATTGTTAGCCAGAACAGCTTCGATTTTATCCCCTTGTGCTCCTAAGAATGCAGCCATTTTATCTTGTGCCTTAGAGCGATCCCACATAGCGGTGTCTTGAGCAAGTATGTTCACTTTAATTCCGGCATCTTGAATGGCTTTAACAGAATATTTCGTACGGGCGATCGCGTCTTGATGTCCGGGTTCTCCTTGCAAAATAACAACATCCATGGTTCCGTCCTTGTTCTTGTCCATTTCAGGATGGGCTTTCCAATAATCCACTAGGATTTGTCCTTGCATGATCCCGGATTCTTCTGCTTTGGCACCGACATAATATACTTTGTCCCATTTTTTCATATCACTGGCCAGAGGTTCACGGTTGAAAAAGACGACGGGTGTATTAGCTGCTTTGGCTTTGTCGATAATAACTCCGGCTGCCGTGAGGTCGACAGGGTTGATAGCCAGAGCATTGACTTTTTTATTGATAAAGAGGTCGACTTTATCGTTTTGAGTGGGCTGAGAATTCTGACTATCTACAATATCGACAGTAGCTTTACCTTGGGCAGCAGTGGAAATGGCGTTACGAACACCTGTCATAAATGTGTCATCAAATTTGTAGATCGCCACGCCGATAGTGGGCTGCTTGTCCGTGGAGCCGGATGAACTCGAACTGGGGGCAGAGCTTGTGCTGGCACCGCAACCTGCTAGAAATAGCATTGCCCCGGTGATCACAACTGGAAGAAGTTTTTTCATTAATGATCCTCCCTTTTAATTAGTTTTTTCACTTTAATAGACTTAGTAAATTTATTTTCTTAAGTCCATTATAGTGTTCAGTATTCTGAATAGTCAAGGACTTTATTTTCCTTAATAAGACCCTTAAAAAGGGAAAATATCCCTATAATAACCATTTGCTTTCATTCTTTTAACTTACATTATTAGTGTTTTAAATTAACAATCTGAGATAAAATCCATAATCTGTGAAGGAGAATAGTGCCAAGAAGGCGAATTAAGTGATATCTTGGAGCGTATCAATATCAGGAAAGGAATATAGATTTTCTTAACTCGGAAAGAAGCTGTGGAGTAAGGCCTTGGACTTTGGGAATTAGACGATAATCGACAGACGGGGGATTTTGAATGAAAAGGATCGCACTGGTTACTGACAGTACGGCCGACCTAACAGAAGAAATGAAAAAGGAGTGTGACATCCACGTCGTTCCTTTGAAAGTTAACTTTAGAGATCAAGAGTACTCGGATGAAGAACTTTCCAGCGAAGAATTTTATCGGCGCTTAGCTGCTGAAGAGGAACTTCCTAGGACGTCCCAACCGTCACCCGAGGAGTTTGGACGATTGTATAGTAAGCTGCTTGAAGAATATCAAGAGATTATTTCAGTGCATATCTCTTCTGCTTTGAGTGGAACATTTAATGCTGCAAATCTGGCTAAAGAAAAGTTTAAAGCAAAGATACACCTCGTAGACTCGAAAACGATTAGTTTAGGCATGGGTCTAATGATGATAGAAGCTGCCCGAAACATTAAAGAAGGGTATGATACTGCCTGGATTCTAGATAATCTTGAGAAAGCAAGGAGAAACATCGAAACTCTATTCACGCTAAACACGTTAGAGTACCTGCAGAAAGGCGGGAGAATTGGCAGAGTTCAAGGATTTATGGGATCCCTTCTCAACCTTAAACCGATTATAAGGGTGGGGGATGATGGAGTATACCACACTTATGCTAAAGCTCACAGTCAGAAAAAGTCGCTCGAATGTGTCGTCCAGGCCTTTCAGGATTTAGCGAAAGGCAGAAAACATCTCCGCCTTGCAGTGGCCCACGGAGCTGCGGAACAAGCGGCTCATTATTTAAAGGAAGCTTTGGAAAATGCTTGTCAACTTCAAACAACAGTTATTACTCAGGTTGGAGCAGTTATTGGCGTTCACACCGGTCCGGGGACGGTAGGAGCGGCCATTCAGTTTGAATAAATTAATAGAGTAAGCATTAATTTCCCCAACATAAAAGGGGTTGCAACAAACTGTAAATAGTCTTGTTGCAACCCCATTTCGGTAATTTATAGAAAAACGCTCCGCGGGTGATAATTGAAAAACCGACGGTATAAGCTACTCCTAGAGGAGTTATTAGAGTCAGGAATAGACTAGAAAATCGGGTTTTTCGAAGGGTGAGTGATTATGGGTTATTTGCCGTTGATCATTGCAATAGGAATTGTTTTACTTTTTGGTTATTGGTCTAGGTACCGTCGCCGTCAATTAGAAAAGAAAAAAGTAAGAAAAGCTGCACAGGTATATCCTTTGGGGAAGGGAAAGAGGAATACGAAACTGCGCAGAGTTAAATAGACTAAGTTCGGTAAACATCGACTAAAGGCTTAACTTCCATTTCCCATAAAGCCTGAGTTGTTGCAGGATTGAGGCTGGGCTTTTTCAGCATAGCCTTCAATAGCTCCTCTTGGCGTTCAGTGCATTGGTAATTTGAAATTTGAGAGAGCGCATATTGGGCAAAATCCCGTACTAAGAAATTGAAAATCTCATCGATCAAAGCGGAAGAAATGGGATAAATCTTGGAGTTTTCTAAAATCAATTGAGCATAAACAATTAAAGTAAACATTTTTCCCAAGGCAAGCATGTAGTCTGTATTTTTGACTTGTTCCTGATTTGGACTGGCTTGTAGGCATGAGTACAAATTCCGATGGAGGCGAAACCTAATTGGAATTTGCCAATGTTAACGGATGAAAGGGAAGAGTCCCAGGCTAAAGTTCCACTAGAAAGAATATCATCTGTTGAAATCGGATATTCTATGAGTTCATAATCTCCGACATATGCCGCACGTACTCCTGAAGTGGAGATTTTTTTATTTAATTTAAAGTTGCGATATTGAGTGTCGACGATAAAAAAGACATAGTCCTTTGTATCTTTATAGCGCCCAAACGTCGAGACGAGCGCGGCCTTATTGGCGTTGCCGATATAATACTTTCCGCCATTAGCTAAGTACGGTCCTTCTTTTACGGGAGTTAAGGACATTTCATTACTATAGAGATCAGCACCATGGGTTTTTTTCGATAAGCCAAAGGCAAAGATCCCTCCGTCAATCAGTTTTCGAACAGTTATGTGCTTTGCTTTCTCATTATCTCCCATCCATAGGGGTCCTAATCCAAGGATGGTAACTTGGTATGCGTATTGATAAGACAGGGAATAAAAGGCACTAATCTCATTGAATTCACAGACACGACTCAAGTCAAATCGCGAATCTGCAGCTCCATAACCTGTTGGAGTCAAAAGAGTGGAGAAAATCTGATTCCCTTTAACTATTAACATCGAAAACCTCCCTAGTCTTTTGACCAAGGAGGGTTACTTCAGGGACTTTGGATAAAAAATTTCCATGTATAGTTATATTTGCCCATTTTTAGATAGGAAAAAGAAAAAATTGGTCGAATATTCTATTTTAAGAATGGTTGTTTATAGACATTGGTTGAAGAGGATTGAGAAGGATTCATTTTTGCTTGGGGGTCTATGAAAGGAGAGATGCATATGGAAAATTTGCTGAAGAGAAAAGGATTTTCCAGAATATTGTTTGATGCAATTCCTCAGTTGGCCTTAGTTCTTGATCCAAAGTTACTGGTTCATGCGGTGAATCATGCAGCATTGTCTTACTGCTCAAATGCGGACAGCCAACTTCAGGGAGAACGATGTGGCGAAGTTCTGGGCTGCCTTCATTATCAAGAAAATGAGTTAGGGTGTGGATTTGGCCCATCCTGTAAAACATGCATTGCCAGGAATACCGCTCTTGAAGCTATCATGGTGAGAGAAACACGTCATGCTAAGGGGAAGCTGGAATTTCTTTCAGGGAGTGAAATGTCAGTTTTTGTGAGTGCCTCACCCTTTGAATACAGACATCAGGTTTATGTTGTCATTATTATCGAAGATATCTCATTAATCACTGAGTTGAAAGGCTTAATCCCTATCTGTGCATCGTGTAAGAAGATTCGGGATGATAAAGGCTTTTGGAGTCGTGTTGAGAATTATATAGAAGAACACTCGGAAGCAGAATTTACTCATGATATTTGTCCGGAATGCGCCAAACGTTTATACCCCACGTTAAATCCTGAGTCAATGGTCATCTGAAATGTCCACTCCGGTTTTGGCTGGCTGCTTTGCTTTTATAATCAGGTAAATGCCTCCTAAAATAAGACAAAATGGAACGAAACTGCTTCTTAGCATGTAATAATTATTCCAATTCCCAAAGAGACGAACAAAGATCGAATAGCGTTCCATTACATGAGAAAGGCTGAGACAACCAATGACGATTACGATAACTCCAATAATACGTCGGTTTTTCAGTAGAAGAGTATAGTCGAATAATTGACGGTTAAAGAGATCCTCATCGCTAAGGCTCAGACCTTTCAATTGTTGTTTTTTTAAGTTATGACTTTCAAAAAAGCTAAAAAACCAAGTCGGTATTAGAACTAAAGGGATTAAAACATTTAAACCAATATAGTCTGATACACAAATCACTCCTAAAGGAATAACCATAAGCTGTAAACCGCGGCGAAAGAGCCCCATTTGCATGTGTGCAGCACCCGGAATAAGACTCAAACAGAAAAATAGGAATTTCTCCAGGAGCGATTTCCTTGGCAAGGTTTCCGGTTCAGAAAAGAGTGTTTGTTGAATACAATGACGGCAGATAGTTTTATCGTCTATTTTTAGAGTACATTCTGGACAAATCGGACGCTTGCACTTCTCACAAAGAGATTGAGCTTCTTGGCTCGGGTGGTAATTACAATTCATGGATAGACCTCCTTAATTTCATCTTGTTAAGTTTGCTTGGTATACTGACAGTGAGTCAATTTTCATAAGAACATCATGAGTTAATTCACTCATTTTATCGAAAGGAAGTACTATTTGCTTAATTAGCTCATTGTTCAATTCAGCAATTTGTGTGCTCTTGAAACTGACAGTCAAAGACGATAGGTTTAGAGCGAAAAGGAGAAATCCTGCTGCTACCATGCTTAGTCCCCAATTTTTTAAATCAAAACGTTGGAACGAATTCTTTCTATCTTTGGTTTTACGGAAAGTATAAGTTTTTGGATTTGTAAGTAAGATCAGCGGCTCTTGTTCTGTTTTAAGCTCGGCGTATGCCGGGTTTTCTTTATATTTGTTTTTGTCAATGGTCATCATGATATTAATTTTAAGGTCTAAAGGAGGAGTGAAGGTGACCCGCCCTTTAGATAATAAGTCAGCTGTTTCCTGAATAAGTGAAACAGTATGCCGGCATTCAGGGCAATGCGTTAAATGGGCTGCCATATCAAGGAGTACCGCTTCAGCCAAATTCTTCTTAATATAGCTGTGCCAATCATCCTCACTTCGATAACATGTCACGACACTCACCTCCTGACAATGAAGAATTTAGTTTCTCTTTTAATAGCTTTCGGCCACGGAACAAGCGCGTTTCAACGGTTCTTTTAGCAGTATCCGTTATTTCAGCAATTTGTTGAGGGTTGAAGTCTTCGAAGTAGTACAGGATAAGCACTATGCGGTAAATGTCCGGCAGGCTTCCGACGGCAGCCTGGACTTCTGCGGCCACTTCTTGACGCAGCAGCAGATCTTCAGGACCATCTCTCATATCATGGAGGTTATTTAAGTAAGCTGTTTCTGCATAACGCGGCCTTTTCTTCCGGCACCAATCCAGGCAGTGATTAACGGCGATTCGGTAAAGCCAAGTTGAAAAAGCCGAACCCT
This sequence comes from Desulfosporosinus paludis, assembly GCF_045689965.1. NCBI lineage: Bacteria > Bacillati > Bacillota > Clostridia > Eubacteriales > Desulfitobacteriaceae > Desulfosporosinus > Desulfosporosinus paludis. The sequence goes on along the minus strand of NZ_CP144211.1, from coordinate 1,719,350 downwards.
GTTTGAACCCTTCAAGGCTGTTGTAAGCTTTAAGGAAAATTTCCTGAGTGATATCTCGGGCATCTTCCATATCCTGAGTGTAGTAATAGGCGGTTCGGTATACCCCTGCTTGATAGCGCTCAACGATATCGTCATAGCGTTCACCATTTCCCACAAGAATGCTGCGAATTATTTCATCATCATGCAAATATTAATCACCGCCTTTATAACCCTTTAGACGTTTAATTGTTAATTTATACGTCAATAAACGTAAAATCCCGCTGCATGAATTTCAGCGGGATTACTTCTGGAATTTAAAACCTTTGATCATCAGGGTTTTCTTATGAAAAAACGCTAATAGATTTAACAGTTATACGGGCTGCTTCTTTACCTTGTTTTGAAAAAACAAAAATATAGGTAGGGGAATAACAATCCAGCCAAAGCTTTTTATCAGGCTATTTACTGCTCTTGTCCTAGTGATCGCTTTTTCTTCGGCAACCATTTGATCGTAGTTGCTTTTTAATTCGGCATCACTCAGTGCTTGACCTTGTCCTTGCCCAAGAGCTGTGTTCTGCTTATACTCTGGCATTGTCCGATATTGTTCAAAACTTTGATAGTTAGCAGGCGGAGAAACGATGTCTGCTACTGCCATAAAAGCAGCTACAGTGCCGCCGATCGTCATCATCAATGTTGCGAAAAGTATCAAATATACATAGACAGTTTTAATCATTTCGTGTCCCCTTTCCAGAGATACTCCGCTTCCTTTTTTAAAACCAACAATACTTGATATGACCAGAACAATGAAAACTACAGGTATAATTCCGATTAGAATACCTATCACTATTTTGACCACCCCATAACATAGTATCTATTTGTGATTATTTCGATGAGAGTTTGCAAATTCCTTTATTTGAAATTTATATAAGAATTCTTCTCCTGCTTCTTGGGATGCCCTTGGCAGCTATTGACTATGTATAGCAAGTATACATAATGTATCTGATTGAGACAGAGAGTGCTCTAAGTAGAGATGGTTCTTTGAAAACTTCAGAGGAGCTAGAGTGCACCCTCGCCGCGAAATAATCTTTTTAAGGTATGCGGCTTCGGCGAAGCCGTCTACTGGAAGGTTTGTATCTGAAGCCTCGACGTTCAGCCTTAGCTGAACGAGTTCACTGGCATAAAAATTGCTAACATAATTGCTAACATATGAAGTTATGCTCAGGACATCAACTAGAGGAAGAATTGTGAAGAAAACTTGGCAGGTCTCAAGCCTTAGCCCAGGAGGGCTTAACTACACTTATGCTTCAGAAAGTATTTAACAAAGTTATACTTTCTGACAGTGCCAGAAAAGGGAGGAATCTCGAAATGTGTTGGGTATGTGAAAAATACGGTAACGGTCAGAAATGGTATCTCAATCCCGAAAATTACGCTCGGCGCCTTTACAAAGTGCGTAAAGAAGGCAAAGAGGCTGCGGGAGCTGACGCAGATCCACAATCGGCGGGAATGGGTGCAGGCGTGGTGGCAGAGTTGGTGAAGGCACGTCTTAGCGGAGATATTGATTGGGAAGAGGAAATCAAGCGAGAGGCTTTAGAGCATGCCTATCAGACCCATTTCGGACAAGTTGTTACCTTAGATGAATATCTGCAGATCCTGGATACAGCATATCCTTTAGCCAAAATGACGTGCGGGTGTCGTCGGGTGCAGCGGGGGATGCCTGATGAAGAGAATTTTACCTGTATGGGTATAGGTCCCGGCATGTATAAATGGGAACGTTGGCCCGAGACCTATCGTGGCGGGGTAGAGTTTGTTACCCCCGAGGAAGCTAAAGAATGGGCAATGATGAATCATAAAGACGGGCGTGTACAAACTGTTGATGTGTTTGGTACTCCCTACATTGGAGGGCTATGTCAATGTGAATATCCAGGCTGCGTAGCAGTTCGCAATCGAATTGATTATGATTTTAAGTTTTTGTTAAAAGGACATTTCGTTGCTAAGGTAGATCGTGAAAAATGTACGGGATGTAAAAGCTGCCTTGGCCGTTGCCAGTTTAAAGCACTTAATTTAGAAGTGTATACGAGCAAAGCCTATATCGACCTCGATCAATGTTTTGGCTGTGGACTCTGTGTCACCGCTTGTCCGACTGGTGCTATCGAGTTGTATGATCGGCAAAGTATGCCGGGATTAGTTGAAAACTGGTAAAGGGGAGGAGCAAAATGATCGCTCAAATTAAGATAGACTATTCTTTATGCCAAGATCCTTTAAATTGCCGCAAATGTTTAAGTGTGTGCCCTTCCGTTGTATTCGTATGCGGCCCCACAAAGGTCTGGAAAGGGCGGGAAAGCGATCCTGGTGAGTATAAAATTATTGGACGCTATTACGACAAATGTTCCGGCTGCGACGACTGTGTTAAGGTTTGTCCAACAAGTGCCATTAAACTTTCGTTTGTACCCCGAGAACAGCTCGCTCAGAAGTTTCGAGAAGAACGAGCAGCTCAATTAAAAGAACGTCAGTCTTAAAGGTTAGCTTAGAATTCGAGAATGAAGGAGAGTTAGGCTATGGCTTTAGATTTTAAGGTCTTGCAAAAAGTCAAAGGAAACCCCAGCACCGAGGTTGCACCCAACCGACGTTTAAGGATAAATCCTGGTCAAGATTATAGTTATGATATGCCCAAGGAGCTTATCTACAAGGTAAACAAAGAATTCCCTTTGGAAAGCATATTTAACCAAGTTGGCGAGGTTAGTGAAGAGGAATTGGCCAGACAAGGGCAAGATTTTATGAATGTTTTAATAAAAGAAGCGGATTCTGAAACGTATCGGGATAGAACTGCAGACATGATTGAAAAAGTAGCTCAACAAACTGGAATACGTTTTCCCCATGTGTTCGAGAGGTATATAGAGCTGGGGATCTTGACGCTGCGTCCCAGAGATGCTTGGATGGTGACTCAGGCGACAACGAAAACTTTAAAAGTGTGCAGCTTTAACTGTGGGCTAAGTAAACTATTTGCTGGGAAGGGAATCAATCATTGTGAAGCGTTCTGTCTAGCTGTGGGCAGAACTGTTGCTGAAAAAGTTGGAATGACTATAGACATAACTTGCAACAAGGATGGCAATGGCTCTTGCGAACTTATTTTTTACCCACAATAAAGGGGGGATCAGGATGCACATTGGCCATAACCACGATGACATAGATCACGAGAACTTGGCTTTAAGGCATTACGGTGAAGGCATTTACCAAGAATCACAAGGAAACCTGGCAGAGGCCTTCAATGAGTATATGATGGCCAATGTTCTTGATCCTAGATTAGCGGTAGCCCAGACAAAGCTGGTTATCCTGAGACAGAAATTAAGTCTTTAAACTGGAACAGGAGCGATCTTAAGAAGGAAGGCGGAGGCTAATGATTGGTAAAGAGTTGATCGGCCGAGAGAGTGAGTCAGTGGTAGTAAAAATCAAATCCGAAGAAGTGCGGCGGTTTGCTGAGGCCACGGGAGTTCCTTTCAATGATCGAGTGCCTCCAACCTTTGTAGGAACACTGATGCAGGCGTCCATTGCTGGAATAGAATTGCCTATTGTTGGCTTGATCCATGGAGAACAAAAAATTACCTATCATCGTCCGATTCGAATAGGGGACAGCATCTCTTATAAAAGACGAGTAAAAGATGTTTATGATCGAACAGGTAGACTAGGAAAAATGACCTTTGTGGTACTAGAAACAGTTGGACATGATTTAACGGGGGAATTAGTGTTTACCAGTAGTTCCGTTTTAATTGCTCAGGCAAGGGAGGAAGCTTAATGAAAAGTTTATTTGATTACCAAGTATCTGAGCGACTTCCTGTCCGCAAGTGGGTTCCTAGTCCCATGCAAATTCGGCAGTATGCCGAGGCCTCCGGGGATTTCAATCCCATTCACCTTGATGACAATTATGCCCGTCAAGCTGGCCTTGGAGGGGTCATTGCTCATGGAATGCTTTTGATGGCCCAACTGGCTGCTATGCTTACTGATTGGATCGGAGAAGAAGGTGGAATTGCTAAACTCGAAGTGCGCTTCGAACAAATGGTTCGTCCCGGAGATACTATTTTATGCTCTGGCTCTATAAGGGCCCGTTCAGAAAACATTTTGGTCTGTGATTTAACTGTTGTAAATGATAGTGGCGAAAGAGTATTGTCAGGTTTAGCGCATATTACAATTAATCATAACAAAATTTGAATTATACAGTGTCTTCGGTGCCAGCCAAGCTTTCTTTATATCGAAAAAATTGGCATAATTCTTGCTTATAAGATTTTAGGGGAGGTTCTAGATTCCCGGAAGAGTAGGAGTTGAGAAGGATTTTGCTTCTTGACAAACAGATTAAATCTCGTTGAATAGGAGGATTGAAAATGGTATACGAAACGATTTTGGTGAAACTTGAGGAAGGGATCGCGACAGTCACTTTAAATCGACCGGAAGTCTTAAACGCTCTAAATAATCAAGTTTTCAACGATCTGGCAGACGCGGCTTTAACCCTGGGGGCTGATGATTCAGTTCGGGTTGTGATTATTACTGGAGGAAGCAAGGTATTTGCTGCGGGTGCAGATATCGGTCAAATGGTTTCGGCTACAGCCGTCGATGTTTCTACTGGGGATCGACCTTCTCGCCGGGCTTTTCATCTGATTGAAACGATGCCTAAACCGGTTATTGCTGCAATTTCTGGGTACGCCTTGGGGGGAGGATGTGAACTGGCTTTAGTCGCAGATGTTCGTATTGCTGCAGACAACGCGCAATTAGGCCTGCCGGAAATCAAATTGGGAATTCTGCCAGGTGGAGGGGGTACTCAACGTTTGCCCCGTTTGATTGGTTCCGGCCGAGCGAAGGAATTAATCTTCAGTGGAGATTTTATTAACGCTGAAGAAGCTTGGCGTATAGGGCTTGTCAATAAAGTAGTTCCAGCCGACCAATTATTAGAGGAAGCTTACAAAATGGCCAAAAGATTTGCGGCCCGTGGCGCGATAGCCTTGAATATGGCCAAATTGGCCGTGAATGAGGGGCTAAGAATGGATTTAGAGGCAGGCCTTCAATATGAGCATAAATGTTTTAGCCTTCTCTTTGCTACCGAAGATCAAAAAGAAGGAATGAAAGCCTTTTTAGAAAAGAGGCCGGCTAAGTTTCAGGGTAAATAGTGTGGTGGGCCTTGGAAATGCCTGATCATAATCGAGGAGGAATAAAACTGATGCGAACGAGAGCTCAATATTTCGAAGGGCTAAGTAAAATGAACAGAAATCTTTACTCGAATGGAGAAAAGATTGACAGGCTTGATCCGCGCCAAGAAGGCGCTCTCAATGTAATGGGTTTGACCTTTGATGCCGTATGGGACCCCGCCGGTAAAGACCTGTGTACTGCAACGTCACATATTACAGGACAAACCATCAACCGTTTCAATCACATACATCAGAATAGGGAGGACTTGCACAAAAAACAAGATATGACTCGGTTTCTGTGCAATAAGGTTGGACAGTGCATCCAACGTTGCATGGGAATAGATGCTGCCAACGCGATTAATGCTGTTTCTTATGAGGCTCAAAAATCTCCCAAAGCCAAAACGGCTTACCATGACAATTGGCTCAAGTGGTTAGAACGCTTCCAAACTGAAGATCTTGTCGCTAGTTGTGCTCAGACGGATGTCAAAGGAGAACGTTTAAAGCGACCTACTGAGCAGACGGACCCGGACATGTATGTTCATGTTGTCGAAGAGCGGAGTGATGGTATCATTGTTCGGGGTTCAAAGGTTCATATTTCGGAAGCATCAATTTCTGATGAGATTTTAGTCGTGCCGAACAGGGCCTTGCAAAAAGGGGAAGAGGCCTATGCCGTTTGCTTTGCCGTTCCTTCTGATTATGAAGGGATTAAACAGGTTGTTCATTTTCATAATTATCGTAAAAGAGACCACTATCAAAGAGGAATTGAGACAGGATACACTGACTCCTACATTATCTTTGACGATTGTTTCGTTCCTTGGGAGCGAGTATTTTTGTGTGGAGAAACTCAACATGGCGGTATAACGGCTTTGCTGTTTGCTTTGTTTCATCGCCACTCCTATTCAGGGTGTAAGCCCGCTATGCTTGATTATGTCATAGGTCTGGCAGGTCTAGCTGCCGAAATTAATGGTATTGATAAGACTCCCCATGTGCGCGAAATGCTTTCCAAGCTTATCATGACAGGAGAGCTTGGATACGCCGCCGGTTATACAGCCTCAGATCTGGGAAAACCTGAAGTCTACATGCCGGGATTGGGCATGGTACCTTATGGGCCTGGCAGTTATATTCCTAATTCGATCTATGCCAATGTTGGGCGTTGTCTGACGGGTGAGGCGGTGTTCCATGAACAGGAAATTTTGTGCAATATTGCAGGTGGGATGCCGGCAACGTTTCCGTATGAGAAAGATCTAACCAGTCCGGAAACGAGATACCTTCTGGAGAAATACTTAAACCGTAATCCGAAGATACCTGTTGAGGAGCAAATCAAGTTCTGGTTAAATTTCATTGACTTTGGTTTGGCTGGCTCTACAGGCTCGACACAATATGGTGCTTATCATGGGGGAGGGTCCCCAATCATGGAGCAGATTGCCATTACCTCACAATACGATTTAGAGTCTAAGAAAGACATCGTTCGGGCAATCGCCGGAATGACACCCAGACAGAAAAAAAGTTAATGGTAAAACATTAGGGAGTCTCCCCCGACTAAAAGTTGGGGGAGAGGAACTTAGCTGAATCTTTCCATTGCTCCGCTGTATCATATTGCCGAAATGCAGATGGGATTTAATTGCAGTTAAATAGGAAATACGTCGTTAACATTATTAGAGAAGCTTTCCGTGGGCTGGTCTCGATAAGCTGCTAGGCCAACCTTTTTCGTTCTAAGAAAGGAGTGAGTCACATCATATGCCCTATACAAATGTCAAAGGAATAAACACATTCTATTTGTGTACGAACGGAGATTCCTTGCCCATTATTTTAATTCATGGTGCTGGGGGTTCAAGCCAATGTTGGTCTAAACAATTATCAAGCTTGCAAAATCTAGAAAAGCTAATTGCTGTGGACCTACCCGGACATGGAAATTCCGGAGGGGATTTGCTTTCGGACATTGCGGCCATGGCCGAATTCATCAATGATTTTTCTCAAGCCTTAGCTTTAGAAACCTTCATCTTAGTCGGACATTCTATGGGTGGGGCTATTGCTCAAGAGTTCACACTGCGCCATCCGGAAAAAGTAAAAGGGCTCATTCTCATCGGGGCAGGTGCTCGGCTGAGAGTAAGTCAAGGTATTTTAGATGCTTGTGCCTCAGGACAGATGCCCTTTAGGGATGTCAATCATTTGTATGGTTCCGCAACTTCGGAGGATCAAAAAGCTAAGGAAATGAAGAAACTGCAGGAGATTCCTCCAGAAGTATTTTGGGCTGATTTCCAAGCATGCAATACGTTTGACAGGATAGGAGAAGTAGAAAAGATCAAGATCCCCAGTTTGATCCTTGTTGGAGATGAAGATGTCATGACTCCAGTGAAGTACTCCGAATTCCTGGTTGGTAAACTTCCCAAGGCAGACTTGAGAATTATCAAGCATGCAGGGCATATGTGCATGGAAGAAAAGGCCAATGAAGTAACCGAGGAGATCCGCAGTTTTCTAAATCAATTAGACCTTACCGCAAATATCTAGGAATCCACGATTCGATTAGCCCAGAAGATGTCAGCATATCCAATGAATATACGACTTTCAGGAATCCTTGGGATGACTGTTTAAGGCCTAGGATTCTTTTTGCATTTCTAGAAGCAAGCAATTCCTTAAAATAGTTAGAATGTTTAAAATATTATGGTATCCATCTTTACTTTTTTGACTTTACTCGAGTATAATGTTTACAAAAGATACAAAAAGATGGAGGAATAACATGAGTGCCGGAGCCCATGCAGTCACGACAAATGATTTTCCGCGCTGGGATCAAGAATTGTTATTTAAAATCCTAGATAACATTCATGACGTGGTACTAGTGATCGACTCCAATACAACAATCGTCTATGCCAATGAAGCCTACGCTCGAATTTTAGGAGTCCCTGTGGCCAAAGTTTTAGGCCGCAGACTCGACAAAATTGAACCCGATGCCGCAGCAATTAAAGTTTTACACAATGGAAGACCTAGTGATGGCGCAGACCATCTGGATTCTTTAGGAATCGATGTTGTGGGAAGTACCTTCCCCCTATATCAAGGAAAATATATTATTGGTTGTATTTCTACGTTTAAAAACGTTACAGAAGTGGTCGAATTAAATCGAGAGCTTCTGCAAACAAAAGGTGTTGCCGATTATTTGAAAGAGCAGTTGGAGCAATGGGAGCAGCTGCCCCTGTCCTTTAAGGAATACGTCGGTCAAAATCGGAATGTTAAGGAAACCTTAGTATTGGCCGCAAAGGTTGCCCGAACTGACAGTACAGTATTGATTCTCGGGGAAAGTGGTGTGGGCAAAGAAGTTTTAGCTAGAGCTGTTCATAATGCTAGCCGTCGTAAAGATAAGCCCCTGATTAAGGTGAATTGCGCAGCGATTCCTGAGACATTAATCGAAAGTGAATTGTTTGGATACGAAGAAGGGGCCTATACCGGAGCTAAAAAAGGAGGAAAACTTGGTAAGTTTGACCTAGCTCATAGTGGTACAATTTTCTTGGATGAAATTGGGGATATGAGTTTAACCATGCAGGCGAAATTGCTAAGAGTTCTTCAAGAAAGAGAATTTGAACGAGTAGGAGGTTCCACAACCGTCAAGGTTGACATTCGAGTAATTGCGGCTACTAATAGGGACTTAGAAGCAATGATTGCAGATGGAACATTTCGGAAGGACCTCTATTATCGTCTTAACATTGTTCCCTTAAATCTGAACCCTCTGCGTGAACGCAAAGATGATCTAATGGCTTTGACTAAAACATTCCTGGATAAATTCTCAAAAGAAGTCGGTCATGAGCTGCGTCTCTCTCCTCAAGTTGTAAGGATATTTCAGCAATATGATTGGCCAGGTAATATTCGTGAACTGCAAAATGTTCTCGAACATGCCAGCATTGTCTGTAGTGGCTCCTCCATCGAGATCCAGCACTTGCCTGCTCATATTATTCCCAGCAATAATGAGCCGCCGAATGTAAAGGATAAGCCCGGTGAACTTAAGGAAGTTGTGGCGAGAGTGGAAAAAGAAATGATATTAGCTGCTTTGGCGAACCATAACAATAACCGAACGAAAGCTATGAACGTCTTAGGAATCTCTAGACGAGCTTTTTATGATAAATTACGCAGATATGGTATAGAGGAATAGGCTTAAGGTAATTGTGAGTTTTGGAAACTAATAAATGTGGATGGTGTGCGTTTTATATACTATAATCTTTGAGTATCTTCCTTAATATGTTTCAAATTCATACATAACAAAACCCTTCAAAAAGCGAATAGAGCAGTTTGAAGGGTTTTTTAATAGGGAAATCATTGGCATAAAATTTGCTAGCATTTAATAACGTAACTTTCCCTTGTTAAAGGGGCCGAAGGTTAAGCATATTGCTTTGTTTGAACCGCAGGCCAACATTTTGTTCTCAGGAGATATTGATCTTTCCCCTTTTGGTCCTTGGTATGGTAATGTGTGCTCTGATCTTGAGGAATTCGTAGCCTCTATCAATCGCATTATCGATTTAAACCCTAAAGTGTTAGTGACAAGCCATGCAGGTATTATTTCGGATCATATTCCTGAAAGATTAAAGAGATATTCTGAAATGATTGATCTTCGTGACGAACAAATCCTGAAGCACCTTCAAGATTCGAAAGAAGCGGCTGATCTCTTGGGTAAGAAGATTATTTTTAACCGCTACCCGGAGCCACAAAAGGCTTATCGCTTTTTTGAACAGACAATGCTGGAAAAGCATTTGCAGCACCTAGCAAAGCAGGGGAAGATAATATAGAAGTCTAACGGAAAGTATAAGGTCTGTGCCTAAGGCGGTTAGATTATCATGGTTAATGATGCCTAAATGACATGAGTATGAGAAAGATTTCAAATGAAGAGGGGAGTTTCAATGGTCAAACCATCCGTGTCGATCGTTAAAGTAACAGATGTTTATGAGTCTCTTCAACAAAGTCTGAAATTATGTGATGGTCTAGCTGGTTTAAACACCAACGAAAAAATTCTAATTAAGCCGAACATTGTTAGCTGGGATTTTGACTTACCTTTTCCACCCTTTGGGGTAGTAACTACGAGTATCGTGCTGGAAGCTTTAGTTCAAATTCTAGCCGAACATGGATTTAAAGATTTGACAATTGGTGAAGGCGCTCTGCCTGTGTTTAATCCCAAAGGCGAGGCTGTTTATGAAGCATTGGGATATCACAAATTGGCAAAGCGATATGGAGTCAAACTTGCAGATTTCAATCAGGAAGAATTTGTGATTGTAGATTACGGAGATGGCCTTAAGCTTGAAATCGCGAAACAAGCCTTAGAGGCTGATAAGATCATTAATGTTCCTGTATTAAAAACGCATAATCAAGCGAAAGTCTCTTTGGGTATAAAAAACCTAAAAGGATGTCTTAATAAAAGGTCTAAGCAGTTATGTCATGGTGTTGGCGACAAGGAACTTAGCGTTATGTTTCCGAGGATCATTGAAAAGCTTCCTGTTGCCCTAACCATCATTGACGGTTTATACACTCTTGAGAAGGGCCCAGGGCCTACAGGAAAAGCGTTCCGTAAAAACCTGCTCATATCTTCTAGGGATTCATATGCTTGTGATTTAGTGGGAGCGTCGATCCTTGGTTATCCAGCGCAAGAAGTCGAACATCTTAGCAATTATGCCCAACGTCATGGGTATAGTATGGAATTGGCCGATTACGATATCAGAGGAGAGAGAATAGGCGATCATCAGGAATTTGTTGAATACGATTGGGAGTGGACAGAGAAGGATACAGGTCCTGCGGGATTTGAGAAGCGTGGAATCGCAGGTTTAGCGATCCGCAAGTATGACAGCAGCTTGTGTACTGGCTGCTCGGTGCAATACAATCCGATGTTAATCCTCTTTTCTTCGGCTTATAAAGGTAACCCTTTCCCAAATGTTGAGGTGGTGAGCGGCAAGAAGCGTTTAGCATCTCCTGGATTTAATAACTCTGTGCTCTTTGGAAAGTGCTCGTGCCACTTAAATAAAAATAATCCAGAGATTAAGAAAGCAATTCCTCTCTGGGGATGCCCTCCAGACCTTAAAAAATTTGTGGAGGTTTTAGCCGAAGTGGGAATTGAATGTGATTATAAGGAGTATGTACGCTTTCGTCATTACTTATTGGATCGGTATAAAAAGGATGCGGATTTCAAGCTTTCTGACTGGTCTGTCGAATAAGGTTTACGATAAGTTCGTAAGCCTTTCCTTTGGATTTGTCGTTGAGTGATCATTCATTCACAATCAAACAAAACTTGCATTTATGAATCTGATTCCCTCAGTTTCTGGGCTATGATGCTCTTTAGTATTCTTGTTACAAATTATTTTGATTTATAGCCTGTAGCTGGCACGGTTTTTGTAACGCGAATAAGGAAGATAAGAGATCAAAGCTCTAAACTTCAGGATAAAAAGAAGGAGGAAAAAGTTTTTATGGCAAGCAAATATATTTATAACAATCGAGAACACAAATTTATTATCAAGGAATGGTTAGATGGAAAGAAAATACTTGAACTCAAACGCTTTCAGGATTATCTCAATATTGATGATATCGACGGAATTTTAGATCAAGCGTTAAAAATGAGCAAAGAAGTTGTTGCTCCGACGAATGACGAAGGTGACAAAATAGGTGCAGTTTTTGCAGATGGAAAAGTAACAGTTCCGCCTTCTTTCCATAATGCCTTTCGCTTTGTTGAGGAAAATGGATGGGGTGGAAGTAATAAGGATGTAGATGGGGAGGGCACTCTGCCAGCGATCCTATGTGAGGCTGTACGGGAATTTATGATTGGAGCTAATCCAGCCATGACTCCATATATTGGATTAACCGGTGGTATTGCTTCTGTGATAAAGGCTTTTGGATCTCCCGAGCAAATCAACCTTTATACTCCGAAAATGTTTAAAGGTGAATGGGGTGGAACCATGTGTCTAACAGAGCCTGGAGGCGGTTCTGATGTTGGAGATATGCTCTCCAAGGCCTACCCTACGGATGATCCATTAACTTATAAAATAAAAGGTACAAAATGTTTTATTACAGGGGGAGACCATGATCTCACCGAGAACATCATTCACTTAGTGCTTGCCCGAATCGATGGAGCTGCACCTGGAACAAAAGGGTTATCCTTATTTATTGTGCCTAAGATTTGGGTTAAGAACGATGGCAGCCTTGGGGAATCTAACGACGTTTCTACGGTTGGAATTGAACATAAAATGGGCCTTAAAGGTTCTTCAACAGCGGTTCTTAGTTTTGGAGAAGAGGATCAGTGCCGCGGTCTTCTTTTAGGGAGCGCGCCAGATGAAAAGGGTTTGGGCAAGGTATGGCCCAAATGTTTAAGATGATCAATGGTTCGCGACTTGATACAGGGCATAGTGCTTTGGGTGTAGCGACCGTAGCGTATAATAATTCGGTTGAGTATGCTAAAGAACGTATTCAAGGCCGTCCCATTACTGATCCTAAAGGTAAAAGAGTTCCGATCATCCAGCACGAAGATATTCGACGGATGTTGCTTACTCAAAAGGCCACACTCGAAGCTATGCGCGCTATGATATTCCAGGCCTATTATTATTTGGACTTGGCTGAATATGGCGGTGAACCTGAAGAGGCTAGAGAAGCAAAACGTCAAGTTGAAGTTATAACGCCCTTAGTAAAAGCCTATTGTTCAGACCAGGCGTGGTTGATGATTACTGAGGCAATTCAAGTTCATGGAGGGTATGGATTCACTGAAGAGTATCCGGTGGCACGTCAAGCACGTGATGTGAAGATTTACTCAATATGGGAAGGCACTAACTTTATCCAATCAATGGACCTCGTTGGGCGTAAGTGGAGCCTGGACAAAGGAAGCATTTTTAAGGAATGGCTGCAGAGAATCAGCACATTCATCCAAAATAACCGGGAAAATACTTCCTTCGCACGTGAATTCGAGTTACTTAGCCAAGCAATTAAGGCCTACCAAGAAATGATGGGAACAGTCTATGGCTATTTTAAAGGAGACATCCGATTAGTCCCCTTATACAGCACCAGAATTTTACGGATGACTGCCGAATTATATGGCGCATATCTGCTCATGCAACAAGCCTTAGTCGCTCAGGAGAAATTAACTCAAGGATCAGGAGACCTGAACTTCTATAAAGGAAAAATCACCACGGTTAGATTTTATTTGCGAAATATTCTCCCAGATGTCATAGCAACTGCTCAAATTATCAAGGAAGCCGACACATCGGCTATGGATATGCCAGAAGAGGCTTTCTAAAAATTTATGGAGGTGCAATTATGAACGTCGAAGATATTAAAAAGATTTGTGTCATTGGTGCGGGAAATATGGGGCATCAGATTGCTTTGTGTGCAGCTTTAGCCGGGTACAAAGTGACTTGTACAGATATAAGTGAAGAAATGTTGAGTAAAGCCGAAAATTTTGCCCGGACCTATCTCCCTGAACGCGTTGCAAAAGGAAAACTAAAACAAGAACAAGCCACTATGGCCTTGCAAAATCTAAACTTTAGTCAAAGTTTAGAGAAAGCAGCTGGAGATGCCGATTTTGTAATTGAAGCCGCTGTCGAGAAAATAGACATAAAGCGCAAACTTTTTGCTGATCTGGACAGAATTGCTCCATCTCATGCGATTCTGGCTACTAATAGTTCCTTCATTATAAGTTCTAAAGTTGCTGATGTCTCAAAACGCCCAGATAAGGTCTGCAACATGCATTTCTTCAATCCCGCGTTAGTCATGAAACTTGTAGAGGTGGTTCAAGGTCCGCATACTTCTCAAGAAACTGCCCAGATAACGATGGATCTGGCGGCTAAACTCGGCAAAACTGGGGTCTGCTTAAAGAAGGAAATCTATGGTTTTTTAGTAAACCGAATCTTGGCTGCCCTTAATCATGAAGCGATGTTTCTTGCTGATATGGGAATTGCCACCCCTGAAGAGATTGATTTAGCAGTTACGAATGCTTTGGGCCATCCTATGGGACCTTTCCGTTTGGTGGATTTCACAGGAATAGATTTAGCATATTATATTGGAATGGAACGTTATCAGGATACCCAAGATCCTAAAGATAAACCTTCCCCCATCCTGGTCGAGAAATATGCCAAAGGGGAATATGGAGTTAAAACCAAAAAAGGCTTTTATGTTTATGAGTAACTGATTTTCAGATTATTGCTAAGCGAATCTTTATGGTTAAATTATTCTTGATTTTTATTAAAAGGCTTCAGTCATTTAAGAGACTGAGGTCTTTTTTACACTGATCAGAAAGTGTAACTTACGTTCCATACTTTCTGCAGCATAAGTGTAACTAAGTCAGCTGCCTTCGCCAAGGCTAACAAGTGCGAAGACAGTGTCCTCGGGCGTCAGTCAAGTTTTCTTTAAATTTAGAAACAAATCCAGTAACTGTATACTTTACATACAATTTCACTCTACACGTTAGTTATTATGTAACAATTTAATACAAGTACACTTATCTGGTGAGTAACCGTAATGTTATTTTACGGCTAAATATTTCACGTATACTCACTTAGTATCAAGGGCTAAGGTCTTGTAGAGTTCAGAGATGAGCTGCCGAGGACTATCGTGGGGAAAGTTCTGAGACGTCAGTTAGTGGAAGAGGAGAAGGCTAAACTCCAAACTGCCGTAGCAAACCAATCTCCAAGCTAATTATGTAAAGGGATTTTCCTTAAGAAGATAAAGAGGATCGCATAGTTAACGATCATAACAAGGGTTTGTAACAGACAGGTATACAGTTTGTTACAAACCCTTACAAGTACCATAAGCTGGTTTTACAACTTATTAATTTGCTAAGTACAATTCAAATCTTGTAAAGTCTTGGAGTTACGGGCCTTTGTTTTCCATTTAGCTGAGATAATGCCAATAAGCCAATCTCCGAATTTGACGGCAGTGACGGCCAGAACAATACCGGCAAGAACATCCGTAACCCAGTGAATTTCGAGATAGAGCGTTGAGTAGATTACAGAAAAGCAAAAAATTGTCCAGACATAACGGAAGAGTTTATCCTTTTCCCTCCAAGCTAGCAAGAGCATGGCAAAAGCTATAGAAGTGTGCATTGAAGGGAAACAATTGACAACTACAACTGCAGCATCTGCTGCTGAAAGATTGCGGGCCATGCCATCGGGTTGACCTAAGACATACCATACTTCGTTGACATGGATGGTTAAATAGAAAGGAAAGATTAAAAGAAACTGTAAGACGTGAGCTGACAAGCTGTACCGAATCATTTTTAAGGAGTCTTTGGCCCAAAACGATCGAAAAATTGGTATTAGTACCGGGAGGGTAAAACCATTTGCATAAATCCAGCGAAAATAGTCAGTTAACCAAGGAGTTTGAATTATCCTGAATACCCAGCCATCATTTCCGGGGATTGACTTAAATAGAGTATCTAAATCTAATAGATGAGCACGTGTTCCCAATTGCCAATACACAACGTCATTCCAGATCGGAGGAAAATACTGCCACATCAAAATTGGAAATAATACTAAGGGTATTCCAACTCCTAAAAACCGCCGCCAAGGTATGGATAAACGATCAAGCTCTATCCCCCAGAAGGCACCGACAAGTAAAAGATAGGAGTAATGAGCCGGGCGATTGGGAGCAATGAAGACGAAGATTGCTATAGCTATTAAGCATAAACGCAAGGCGTTTTTTTTAGGACATTCTGTCCAATGGATTGTTTTTAGATTTAGGGAAGAAATCATGGATATTACTCAATCCTTTCCTAAGGTTAAGGCCGAATCTCTAAGGTTTACAAGGATGAAATAGATTCTGAACGGGGAAGCAATTTTGAACGGGGGTTCCGAAGCTTGTGAGAGGATCTTAAAATTTGGTAACTTTGGGTGAGAGGATATAAGATCAATATTCCAAGCAGCCAGATACCAGTGCCGGGTAAAAGGGAAAGGGCATTAAAATGACCTAAGACAGCAGGGATTGCAGCATAGAGCCAAAGGTGAGCATTATAAAAGAAAAGTGGCGCTCGACCAAAGTTCTCTAGTAGTCCCCCAATCTTAGAGGTGTCGGAGAGCTTGAAGAAGAGAAAAAATAAGAGAAATACAAGTCCAAGATAGAGAAGAAAATAATCAATACTGGGAGGATACTTAGAAAGTCCCCAGAAACCCTGCATTGTCCCATCGGGAAGAAGATAATCTCCGATTCCCGCTGAGCGCAAAACCAAGAAAAGGGCGATACTGCATAATCCTGAAACTGCAAACCTGTTTGCCTCATACGAAACCCCGCGTTTTTCTGTATATGTTTGCCCGTACAACCAGCCCAGCGTCATTGGTAAAAGCCATGGGATTAAGGGAAAATTGTTATTTACCAACAATTCGGGAGAGAATGGAACTGGCAAGACCAATACAGTTTGGCAGGCTTTAACAAGGGTTTGGAGGAGAGGGAAGTCCATTGTGAACTTGGGAAGGTAGGCTTGACTAAGTAAATAAAGGAATCCGGTCACACCTAAGAGCTTCCAAGGCGAAATCCGGCGTCCAAAAGATAAAACTATAAAGCCCAAACCAATGGAGGATAAGACACTGAGCGAAAAAAATGTCCCAATTGTAGCCGTTGAGAATGACTTAGCTTGAATAAATAGAGGAAGATTAAAAGCAGGAGAAGCAATCAATAGCTGCAAAGCGATAAGAACGAGTCCTCTTTTCCATAAATATTTATCGATACTTAAGTCAGAGGCTCCAGTTGCTTCCCGTTTTTTAATAGACAAGGCTAAAACGTACCCAGCTATAAATAAAAAACCAGGGGCGCAAAGGCTAGACAAAAACATGACGAGTAATCCAAGAAGGGTAGTGCTTCCCAGAGGATGGAACGTTAGAGTCCCATTGACCAAGAGTGGCAGTCCTTCATTATTTACTCGTCCATTACTCCAAAAATACAATGCGTGATCTAAAGCCATAAAGATCATAATCAAACCGCGGGTCCGATCCAAAAATGAAAGTCTCAACATTATCATCTCATTTCTTAATTGCCCTAACTGCCTTCGGTTATAGATTATACTCTCCAAAATTGTTCAAAATCTGCGTAAATGATGAACAACTTGTTAAGAAGTAGTCAAGATAGTTAAAATTTTACAGTTATTGTCTGGTACTGTTCAATTATCAGACACTAAAACCAATTCGGATAGAACATGTAAGAATGGGAAATTGAAAGATCCTTTTAAAGGATTCTAAAGTTCTATGTCGAATTTTATGTATACGATATACGCATAGCCTCCAAGTGTTAGGTGATAACAATATTGATTAAATTAAGTTAGTCTAGTAATACCGTTTTGGGAAGGATTATTGAATTGACAATAATGAAAGTATCTGTACGAGATTTAGTTGAATTTGTGCTCAAAAAAGGAGACTTGCAACCGGGTTCGATTGGGGCTGCTCGAACTCAAGATGGAATTAAAGCACACCAATTCATTCAGAAACAAAGCGGTACGGACTATCTTCCTGAAATAACCCTATCCTATCTCTATATTCCTAAAGAAAAGCAGCGTCTAAGAGAGTTCAATGAAGAGATTTGCCTTGAGGTAAAGGGGCGAGCTGATGGGATTATTAAGAAGGAATCTGGAGATTGTGTAGACGAGATCAAAACGACTACCTTAGATCTAGACCTTATTGACGAATCATTAAGCGACCTGCACTGGGCTCAAGCCCAGTGCTATGCTTTTATGTACGCTGTTCGTGAAGGCCTGGAGATGATGGAAGTTCAACTTACCTATTATCAACTGGACACCGCTGAAACAAGGAAATTTAATAAATGGTTTTATATCGAAGAACTATCGGAGTTCTTCTTTAATTTAGGGGAGCGATATTTGGCATGGGCATGTAAACTTCAAGAATGGTCAGATATTCGAAATCAAAGTATACAAGAAATGCAATTTCCTTTCTCCACATACAGAATCGGACAGAGGAATTTGGCTGTTGCAGTTTATCAGACCATTAAGCATCGACAAAAATTATTTGCCCAAGCTCCCACAGGTATCGGCAAAACCATGGGTACATTGTTTCCCGCTCTTAAGGCTATGGCGGAGGGTTTAACAGGCCAAATCTTTTACTTGACAGCAAAAACAATTACCCGTACCGTGGCAGAAAAGGCCCTAAGTGGTTTGCAAGCCGGAGGATTAAGGATCAAGCGGCTAACACTCACTGCTAAAAGAAAAGTGTGTTTCATGCCGGAGGCCGCGTGTTTGCCTGAGGAATGCCCGTTTGCCAAAGGGTATTATGACCGTCTGCGGGGAGCGGTAGAAGAGATGTTTGATGAAGGGGCTTGGACTCGGCAAGTTTTGGAGGACTATGCCCACAAGTATTCCATCTGTCCCTTTGAATTTTCTTTAGAAATGGCCATGTGGGCAGATGTAATTATTGGAGATTACAACTACGTCTTTGATCCGCGCGTTTATTTAAAACGATTTTTCTTTGACGGTGGTGAATATACTTTTTTGGTTGATGAAGCGCATAATTTAGTGGATCGTGCTCGAGAAATGTTTTCGGCGGAATTAGAGAAAGAAGCCTGGCTTAAGCTTAAACGACTCACGAAAGACGATAACCTGAAATTGACAAAAAGTTTGATGCGAGTTAATGCTGCTTTAAGCAAAGAGAAAAAACACTGTCTCGATTCGAATTCGAAGGGAGAGACTGTTGAAAAAGAACTCCCTATTAAACTGATTCAAGTACTGAGTCACTTTGTCAAAGACGTTGAGCATTTTCTTAAAACTAAGGATCAAGCGTATCTTTGGCAAGATCAGCTTTTAGATCTGTATTTCCAAGCCTTAAGTTTCATCAGAACTTCCGAAAGTTATGACAGCCGTTATGTTACCTATCGACAGTCAAAGACAGACTTTAAGATCAAGCTGTTTTGTCTCGACCCATCTGTTCGCTTAAAGGAAGCCCTGGAAAGAGGGAGGTCAGCGGTTTTATTTTCTGCAACGTTGAGTCCTATGGATTATTTCATAAATGTTTTAGGTGGTGAGGAGACCTCCTATAAATTGAGCTTAGCTTCCCCTTTCCCGGCAGAGAACCTACATTTACTGATTCACACTTCTATATCCACCAAATTTAAACAAAGAACGTTGACCTATGACCTTATTGCTGAAGCAATCGCTGCCGCAACTCAGTCTAAAAAGGGAAACTATCTCGTTTTTTTTCCATCTTACGAGTATTTATCGGAGGTCTGCCATAGGTTTGAGGCTCAAAACCCTTCAGTGGCTATAGTTCAGCAAACGTCAGGCATGATTGAAGAAGAGCGGGAGGATTTCTTAGCGAACTTTATTGAGCATCCTGAAAAAACTCTAATCGGGTTCGTATTGATGGGCGGAATTTTTGGCGAAGGAATTGACTTGATGGGTGACCGGCTATCAGGAGCCATAGTTGTTGGAGTAGGGTTACCCCAGATTGGAATGGAACGGGAGATCATAAGTGCCTATTATCAAGCCTCCAATCACCTAGGGTTTGAATTTGCCTATATGTACCCAGGCCTTAACAAGGTGCTACAAGCTGTTGGACGAGTTATTCGTACGGATAAAGACCGGGGTGTCGTGCTGTTGATTGACGAACGCTTCGCCCAGTCCAAGTATAAGAGGCTATTTCCTGTTGAATGGAAAGATATTCATTATGTAACTAGTACCAGTGTTATTCGACAATCCATTGAGGGCTTTTGGACGGAGGCTGATTGTCCTAACCTTGAAGACGATGATTAAAAGGTTTATTTAGGCAATGGTTGTATTAATTAAATCTCTTGACGCGGAAAAGAGTGCTGGAAAGTTTGTAGAAGATTAGATTAAGAAGTTTAAAGATAAATGAGGTTTAATATGTTTGCTTATTTCTTCCCCATCGTGCTAATTGTAGCATCGAATATCGTATATAATGTATGTCAGAAGACGACTCCACAAAACGTGAACCCGTTCTCAACTCTGCTGATAACCTACTTAACAGCAGCTTTGTTAACTGTTCTGGCAGCTTTCTTCTATAAAACAGATAAAGGCTTTTTGGAATCTTTCAACAAATTAAATTGGACAAGTGTCGTGTTAGGTTTAGCGATTGTGGGGCTTGAAGTGGGATATCTTCTAGCCTATCGGGTAGGCTGGAACATCGGGGTTGGTTCACTGGTTGCCAATATCATCCTGGCAATTTTGCTGATACCGATAGGTATCTTGTTCTTTAATGAAGGATTTACCTTGTTCCAAATAATCGGAGTGGCCTTGTGCATCGTCGGATTGATCCTTATCAATAAATAGGAGACATCAAAGAATGACAATACAAAAAGAAACTCATAAGGATATGCTGGGTGAGCAAAACATAGCAGACTTATTGTTAACTTGGTATGATAAAACAAAAAGGGATTTGCCTTGGCGAAAGGCGAAAGATCCCTATGCGATCTGGGTGTCCGAAGTTATGCTTCAACAAACTCAAGTTAAAACGGTTATCCCCTATTATGAACGATTTCTTCAGCGTTTTCCTGGTGTAAGGGAATTGGGAGAAGCAAGTTTAGATGATGTTCTGACAGTTTGGCAGGGATTAGGCTATTATTCAAGGGCAAGGCGTATGTGGGAGGGAGCTCATTATATACTTGCCCAGTTAACGGGAAAAATGCCTAATAGCTTTGACGAGCTTCTTAAAGTACCAGGAATCGGGAAATATACGGCAGGAGCGGTGGCTAGTATTGCCTATGGACAGAAAGTCTCCGCGATTGACGGCAATGTTTTGAGGGTTATATCTCGACTTTTGGCCTGGACTGAGCCGGTGGAGTCGATCAATAGTTATCGGCATTTCGATCAGCACATTGCGGCGTGGCAGCCAAGTCTTCGACCAGGAGATTTTAATCAAGGGTTAATGGAGCTCGGTGCTACGGTTTGTACTCCGACTAAACCAAACTGTGAAGGGTGCCCTTTGGTCCAAATATGCCTTGGATACAAACAGGGAGGAGATCTCCGTGACTACCCCGTCAAAAAGATTAAAGTACAGCGTCAAGAAGTGACTCGCTTAACATTTGTTTTGCGGCGAGGAGATAAAGTTTATTTGCAAAAGCGACCATCCGATGGATTGCTGGCCGATCTCTGGGAGTTTCCCGGCGTGGAATTCTTGCAGGGAATCCAACTGTGTGAGCCACTGTCTATGTTTACTTACTTAGAATGGTTTCAACTATTTCAAGACGCAGTATCAGACCGTTCCTTTGACAGAAATGTCCAAGACTTGATAGCGCAGGGTTTCGAGCTTCAAGGGCCTTTATGGTACAATTTTAGTCATAGGCGGTGGAAAATAATCTGGATTACCTTCGACCTAAGCGAAGCCTATGTTGACCATGGTAAACTCAGATTAGCCCAAACATTGAATCCTAGATCCGAGGGGGAGCTTTTTAAAGAAGGTAAGGAGACTTATCTTGAGTTAAAAGAGCACCTGCCTAATCAAAGCAGGTGCTGGATATCGTTAAATGATTTAGGTGAGATTCCCCTCCCGATAGCTTTCCGAGGGATCCTTGATAAACTTTATAATACTAAAATTCCATGAAATTTAGTTTGCTTAAAGAAAATCAAATCGATGATGTGGAATACTTATCATCACTCGTTGGATCTTGAGGAGGGAACGAGCTGCCTCCTTGTGCACGTTCAAGCCACTTTTTGGATACTTTGCATTTAATAATATTTCCTTTCTCATCAGGTCCTTGGAGTATTATCTTCTCTCCAAAGAGCGAATCCAATAGCCCTAGTGAAAAACGCATGTTTAAATCTCCTTTCTAATATAACGGCAGATGATTGATTAAATGTTAATTTTAAGTACATGACAACTCTACATTATGAATCTTAAAATAACCTTAAGATAGCCTTAAGATATACTATATTTTTTCCTTTGCTGAGAAATGCTATTCAATCAAAGAAACAGAGTTCTCTAAAACGTTAAGCGCAGCTAAGATCTTGAGTGAATAAAATAGACTTATAGATATAAATTATATTGACACCTGATAGTATGCTAAAAAACTGGAAAATATGGCAACTCATGCATAGAGCTAATGAATTAATCTAATATAGATAGTTGACAAATCCCCTGATTCTGTTATAATACATTTAATTAAATCCTTAAAAGCTACGACGGAGAAAAGTAGGCTATATATTACCATTCAGGGAAGAAGAGTCTCGACTGGAAACTCTTCTATGTGTAGTAATAACTGAAGTTCCCTCCCGAGCTGCCGGCTGAACGAAATCAAGTAGGCTAGGACGGTTCTTCCCCGTTAACAGGAAGGGGGTATCGGATATCTTTCCCGTACCTTGTGGAGTAGCCAAACGGCTAGTGTTGGGTGGTAATACGAGATAAAGTTTCTCGTCCCGTCAGGGATGAGAAACTTTTTGTTTTAGCTGCCTGATGACTCGACAATGACGAGTAAGAATCCTGTACCTTTCTGAGAGGGCCATGTTTGGTCAAATTGGGTGGTAACGCGGAAGTCCACGGCTTTCGTCCCTGAGTGGGATGAACCGTGGGCTTTATTTATTATTTAGGAGGAATGGATAATGAAAGATTTAAAACTAGCTGGATTAAAATCAAAACGGAGTCATATTCAGGTTGGCGGAGTAACTTTAGGAGGAAAAGAAATTATCCTTATCGGAGGTCCATGTGCTGTGGAATCAAGTATTCAGATGCAGAAAGCTGCCGCAACCGTCAAAACTGCAGGAGGAAAAATACTGCGTGGGGGAGTATTCAAGCCACGTACATCTCCGTATAGCTTTCAGGGATTGGGGCTTGAGGGAGTAAATTATTTAGTGCAAGCTGCAAAAGAAGAGGGACTTCTGTGTGTCACAGAAGTGATTGATGTTAAAAGCTTGGATATGGTCGCTGACAAGGTCGATCTGCTACAAATAGGTGCTCGTAATATGCAAAATTTTGAGTTGCTGAAATTGGCCGGTAAAGTTAATAAGCCTATCATTCTCAAGCGCGGACTATCTGCGACGATTGAAGAATGGCTGTTAGCTGCAGAATATATATTGGCAGCAGGTAATTCCCAAGTCATCTTATGTGAACGAGGGATTCGCACTTTTGAACCCAGTACGAGAAATACGTTGGACTTAAGCGCTGTGGGAGTGGCCAAAGAGCTTTCTCATCTTCCTGTGATTGTCGACCCTAGTCATGCTGCGGGACGAAGAGATTTGATCCCTTCTTTATCCAAAGGAGCATTAGCAGCAGGTGCTGACGGTTTGCTCATTGAGATGCACCCTAATCCAGACGAGGCTGTAAGCGATGGTCCACAGTCTCTTACCCCAGAACAATTTATGACCTTAGCTCAAGAGTTAGGTGTCGTTGCTCAATCAGTTGGGAGACTCTTTGCTTGTGGGAAACTTGAGGAAACGTTAGAATCTTTGCGCTGGGAAATTGACCAAATCGATCATAACCTTATTGAATGTTTAGCTGATCGTATGCAAATTGTCAAAAAAATCGGAGCTCAAAAACGGTTGGATCGTGTCAAAGATATTAGCAGAGAAAAAGATATTTTACAGCGTTTAATTCCTCTAGCAGAGGATTTGCAGCTTTCTCCCGAGTTTGTTAAAAAATTATATGCTTTAGTTTTTGAGTTCTCCGTACAATCCCAAATCAAAAGCAAGCTAACGAAAGAAGATTTAGAATCCCTTTGTCCTATCGGCGGCAAATAATATTTAGAAAGCTCTGTATGAATGATGGTTCAAACGATTCATTATAACAAGCCTCCTAAAGTAGGTTTTAAAAGAATCATGTGATATAATTTGTTTGATATAGCCAAACGATTAATTGTCTGATGGAATTAATCTTCTCACCCCTAAAGGGATGAGAAGATTCTTTTTGAGAAGTCGACATCGGATACTGTTTTACTTAATAAGGGTATTCTCAAATATATTAAGCAGATCAGAGTAAGAAAGGGGAATTAAACATGTTAGATATACTTTTGAAACGGCGGAGTATTAGAAAGTATAAACCCACAAAGATAGACCGGGAAACAGTTCAAGTCCTTTTAAAGGCGGCTTTGCTCAGCCCGTCATCATGTGGGTTTAGACCTTGGCAATTTGTGGTTGTAGACGATTCGGAGATTTTATCTCGTTTAGCGGCAGCGAAAAAAGGGGCGGGGCATTTAAAAGGAGCGGCCCTTGCAGTAGTAATACTGGCCGATCCTAATCGGAGCGATGTTTGGGTGGAAGACGCATCTATCGCTGCGACAATTTTCCATCTGACAGCAGAATCTTTGGGATTGGGATCTTGCTGGATCCAAATTAGGGAACGTCAGTATTCTGATACTGAGACGGCTGAACAATATGTGCGCAGAATTTTGGCAGTTCCTGATACTCTAAACGTTGCTTCGATCATATCCTTCGGATACCCTGCGGAATCTAAGCCGCCCTATTCAGAAGAGGATATAAAGAGTTTTGGTAAGGTTCATAGGAACGCATATGGTTCTGAGTATTAATGAATATGAGGAATCTTATAGAATTAGTTTGGCAATTTGTGCCCTGGATAAATGGGGTTGGACTAAAGGAATCAGTAAAAAGGTTTAATAAGCATGTCTACAGCCAGATCGTTTTGAACGGTCTGGCTGTTTTCTTGAAAGCAATACAAGTCGGTTTTATGGAATCAAAAAAATTCAAATCAACACTATCACTCGTTTTCCTCCAAATTCCTCTCTGACGTCTGACAGCTAATTTCCTGCTTTTTGGTTTTCTGCTTTGGATTTCTATAACAATGAAAAATTACAGGAAACTCCAAAAAGCCCGATTCCGAATAAATTATCGAAATCAGACCTTAGTATAAATGATTTTTAAATTTTATATCTATCTACTTGAAAGGGAAAGTCATTGGAAAACTGTTTTTTTACCTTTTTGCTATACTTTAAGATGCATTTGCCGTATAATGATAAATGGGCATAAAAAACCAACATATCCTACATCCTTCACCATTATTATATCACAAAGACGATAGGAATGTCAAATGGTTCTTTCAAGATTCTTTAGTTTAGGAGCGTGATCCAATGGACAGTTACCAAGAAAATTATCAAGAGGAGATTGAGTATCTTAGGAAGACATTGGCCTTTATCGACGAAGAAGTAGAAAAGGAAGCGAAGATTTTAGGAGAGAAAAAGAGTGATTTAATTGCCGCTAGAAAGGATATGTATGAAAACACCGTTCATGTTTCGAGTGACTTTGAAAGTCTTATCGATATAAACCTGCATCTTATGCAAGTTAATAATCATATCTCAAGTTACAATCCACGGCGTATCAGGAACCTCAAGAAAATGATAAGCTCACCTTACTTTGGCCGATTTGACTTTATAGAAAAGGGTTTTAGTGAAAAAGAAAAGATATACATTGGACTTTACAATTTAATGGATAGGAACACAGGTCAAGTCTACGTTTATGACTGGCGCGCACCTATTTCAAGTATATTTTATAGGTATGAACTTGGTGAAGCAATGTTTGACACTCCGGCAGGGATTAGTCAGGGAGAGGTTTCTTTAAAAAGGCAATATAAAATTCGAAATTCAACGCTGAAATACTTTTTCGATTGTAGTATCAGGATTACCGACGAAATACTGCAGGAAGTACTAAGTCATAATGCCTCCGCCAAAATGAAAAATATTATCGAAACGATTCAAAAGGAACAAGACGTAATTATTAGGGATAGGGATCATGAGCTCTTAATCGTACAAGGTGTAGCGGGTAGTGGCAAAACATCGATTGCACTGCATAGGATTGCCTTCCTCCTTTATGAGGGTCTTAATTCCAATCTGCGGTCTAAGGATGTCATCATAATATCTCCTAACTCCGTTTTTAGTCACTATATTTCGAGTGTCCTCCCTGAGCTGGGGGAGGAAAACGTGAGGCAAAGCATCTTTGACGATCTAGTCTTAGAGGTTTTTCAAGGCAGGTTTGGGGAAGAAACAAGAGATATGCAGCTTGAATCATTGATAAATTCCCGAGGGTCGACGGGTGATGACGGTCGGCGGCAAAGCATTGATTTTAAGGGTTCGAGGGTATTTAAGCAAATTCTTGACAGACTATTATGGTATTATGCGCATCGGCTTATTGTCTTTGAGGATGTCTATTATAACGGAACAATTCTAGCGACGAGGCAACAGCTAAAGAACCGTTTTCTACACAATGAAATTGGTCTTCCGGTGGCAAAACAGCTCAAAATAATCGAGACGATCCTTTTAAAAAAGGTTCACCCATTACAGAAAAAGAGACTCAAACGCTTGGAGAAGATTGTAGAAAAAAGTGAAGGACATGAGTTTGAAATAAAGTCATTCAGCCGATTATTAGCCATTAAACAAGCCGTGGTTTTTCGGGAACGAATTCAAAAATTCACGAACGTTGATTATAAACACTTGTATACGCTGCTTTTCGAGAACCGTGGGCTTTTGCTCAAGTTGTCGCAAGGTCTAACACTTCCGGAGACTATTGAGAAAATTATTTCAACAACTCTTCAAAATCTACGAGAGGGGCAAGTGCACTATGAAGATTACGCTCCGCTTCTTTATCTGAAGTTAAAAATCGAAGGGAATGATGTGGTTTCCGGGATCAAACATGTGGTCATTGATGAAGCCCAGGATTATACTCCTCTGCAATACGAGGTTTTTAAGATTTTGTACAAAAATGCGACCTATACCGTCTTAGGAGACATTCATCAGACGATTGAAAAAACAATGGACTGTTCACTATATGACGATATTTCTGAGATACTCAATAAAGGTAAGACGATTAAGCTGTCTTTATATAAAGGGTATAGGTCAACCTGTGAAATCAACACCTTCACACAGAATCTACTAGGTGAAGGTACCCAACAAGATTATTGCTCTATTGAACGGTATGGTGAAGAACCCATGGTTATCCATCAAGAAACATTGGAGGCGATGGATCAGTCGATCATAGAAGATATAGCGAATTATACAGAGCAAGGGTATGAATCCGTAGCTGTTATATGTAAAACTCAAGAAGAAGCAGAAAAGGTGTTTAGTCGGTTGAAAAAATCGGTGCAACTCACACTTATTAACCCACGAGGCGGGGAAGTTATAAAAGGTGCACTGGTCATTCCAACTTATATGGCAAAGGGATTAGAATTTGATGTTGTGATCATTTACGATGTTAATAAGGAAAACTATGCAAGTGATTTTGATAGACAATTATTGTACATTGCCTGTACACGAGCACTCCATCGACTGGTTATTTATTACAAAGGAGATAAAAGTCCCTTGATTTAATTATCAAAACCCTAGAAAGGCAAATGCGGCAAGAAAGCGTTTGAGTGAATATCTTATTTAAACATGTGTAGGACTAGTGGAGTAATGGAGTCCACAACGCTTGACGTGAAGTTGAAATATCTTCTTTTGAAGAACTTTTTGGTAAGGCACAAGGTATTAACAGTCAGCTTGTAATTACTAGTTATTCGATGACTAAAGGCCGAATTAAAGTGATAGCCCACTTCACGCACCCTGTTAACGGCAATATGACCTATAATAAAATATAGCTCTTTTATCGTGACAAGGCACGTTGAGACAGTGGTTATCTGGAAAACAGTTTAGATAAAACCTGCTTGCAGCAAGAATTTGCGGTATTGGCATGCTGTACTCTATAACTTTGCCATAATTAGTTTGATTAATATAGAAAAGTTATTGACATGCCGACTCTAATGGTTTAAAATCAACTTCAATAAAACATTCGAAATACGCCTGAACACAATGAAGGGAAGTCCTGGGCTTAAGTTGTTTAGAGAGCTGGCGGTTGGTGTAAGTCAGTCTACGAAGCCAAAGGATTCCATCCTGGAGTGGCCAATGATGAATTGTGACGGGTTCCGCCCGATAGCGCGGACATAAGTTGGCCGGTTTTGGCAACATGGGTGGCAACGCGGGAATAACCTCTCGTCCCTTTTATAGGGATGAGAGGTCTGTTTGTTTTTAAGCGTTATTCATGTGTTTTAAACAGGCTGGAACTTGGGTGGTACCGCGGAATTCCCGCCCCAATTATGGAGCGGGTTTTATTATTTTCAATTATATCCAATTTAAAACAATTAAGTAAAATCAAGGAAAGAGTGAACTGTTTAAAACAAAGATGTTTCTAGAAGTCAAAACAAAAGGAGGATTTTTTCATGGCAAGAGTATACAACTTTTCGGCAGGTCCGGCTGTACTGCCGGAAGAGGTGTTAAAGGAAGCAGCAGAGGAGATGTTGGATTATAACGGTACGGGTATGTCCGTTATGGAGATGAGCCATCGTTCGAAGGCTTTCGAGGGAATAATTGGCGAGGCTGAAAAGGCATTGAGAGACTTGATGAGCATACCGGATAATTACAAAGTATTGTTTCTGCAAGGCGGAGCATCTCAACAGTTCGCCATGATTCCCATGAACCTGATGAAAAGTAAAGTGGCAGATCACATTAATACCGGGCAATGGGCTAAAAAGGCCATTACTGAAGGCAAGATTTATGGCAAAATTAATGTTATCGCCTCTTCAGAGGATAAGACGTTTTGCTATATACCCGATCTAAAGGACTTGAAAATTTCCGATGATGCCGATTATGTGTATATCTGTCATAACAATACAATCTATGGAACAAAATTTAATGATTTGCCGGAAACAGGTGATAAGATCTTAGTTGCCGATATGTCATCGGATATACTTTCTGAACCGGTAGATGTCACGAAATACGGCCTCATTTTTGCCGGTGTTCAGAAAAATATCGGCCCTGCAGGAGTGGTTGTTGTCATTATTCGAGAAGACTTAATTACCGATGATGTCTTGCCCGGCACGCCGACCATGTTAAGATACAAAACCCACGCCGATAATAATTCGCTTTATAATACCCCTCCGGCCTATGGAATTTATATCTGCGGTAAAGTATTTAAGTGGGTTCAGAACTTAGGCGGCCTCGGAGCTATGAAGAAAAGGAATGAGGAGAAGGCTGCGATCTTATATGATTACCTTGATTCAAGCAAGCTGTTCAGAGGAACAGTTGTCAAGAAGGACCGTTCGTTAATGAATGTACCCTTTGTCACGGGTTCTGAGGAACTTGATGCCAAATTTGTCAAAGAGTCTAAGGCTGTAGGACTGGAAAACTTAAAGGGCCACAGAACTGTCGGTGGAATGAGAGCAAGTATTTATAATGCCATGCCCATCGAAGGCGTTAAAACGTTAGTTGAATTCATGAAAAAATTTGAGGCAGAAAACAACTAGAAAACTATTAAGGAGTAGATGCAGCAATGTTTAAGATTAATCGATTAAACCCCATAGCCAATATAGGACTGGAATTACTCACGGATAATTATGAGATGGTTGAGAGCTTCAATGATGCCGATGCAGCCCTTGTCAGGAGTGCCAGTGTTCATGAATTGGAGCTGCCCGGTTCTTTAAAGGCGATTGCCAGAGCGGGAGCCGGAGTTAACAATATCCCTCTTGATAAATGTGCCGAAAAAGGGGTTGTCGTTTTTAATACACCGGGTGCGAATGCGAATGGGGTAAAAGAGATTGTGATCGCCGGGTTGATTCTGGCTTCCCGCGACATTATCGGGGGAGTGAACTGGGTAAATTCGGTTAAAGAGGACCCTGACGTTGCCAAACTCGTTGAAAAGAATAAAGCTAAGTTTGCCGGAACGGAAATTAAAGGGAAGAAACTTGGTGTCATCGGACTTGGAGCTGTTGGAGTTTTGGTTGCCAATATAGCAATTAAGCTGGAGATGGAGGTCTACGGATATGACCCATATATTTCCGTGGGCGCTGCCTGGAAGCTTTCAAAATATATTAAACCGAGTAAATCCTTGGAAGAGATCTATCGGGAATGCGATTTTATTACAGTTCATGTGCCTTTGACAGATACGACGAAGAGTATGTTTAATAAAGAAGCCTTTGAGTTTATGAAGGATGGGGTTAAACTCCTTAACTTCTCCAGAGATACTTTAGTGAATGATGACGATTTAATTGAAGCTTTAAAATCCGGGAAGGTCGGCAAATATGTGACAGATTTGCCCAATCCTAAAGTTGTAGGAGTTGAAGGGGTCATTGCAGTTCCCCACCTAGGTGCTTCGACGAATGAATCGGAAGATAACTGTGCCGTTATGGCAGTTGAGCAATTAATGGACTATCTGGAAAATGGAAATATCAAAAATTCAGTGAACTATCCCAATTGTGACATGGGGGTATGTACTCAAGCGGAACGTATTGCTATTCACCATCGCAATATACCAAACATGCTAAGCCAGTTCACCTCAGCTTTTGCCCAAGAAAACATTAATATTTCCGACATGATGAATAAGAGTAAGGGAAAGTGGGCGTATACGATGCTCGATATCGAATCCCCTTCAAACCTTGACATAATAAGGAAGATTAAAGGAATTGACGGAGTTTTAAGAATGAGGGTTATAAAATAAGTTAAGTTCGAGGGGATCTGTAATATTGATCCTCTCGAATTTCATCTATGATAAATTTTTAAGGAATGGAGGAAGAGCATCTTTGGCTACGATAAGACCTTTTAACGCTGTGAGACCACGAGAAGATATTGCAAGTAAAGTAGCAGCGCTCCCTTATGATGTGTATAACCGTGAAGAAGCTCTAGATGAAGTCCTAAAAGAACCGTTCTCATTTTTAAAGATAGATCGGGCTGAGACTCAATTTGATAAGGACTTCAATCCCTATGATGTTATGGTATATGAGAAAGCAAGGGATATCCTTCAGCAAATGATCAGCGAAGGTATTTTTCTGAAGGAAGGCAAGAACTGTTACTATGTGTATGAGTTGACAATGGATGGCCGTTCCCAGGCGGGTTTGGTCGGGTGCGCGTCGATTGACGATTATTTGGACAATGTCATAAAGAAGCACGAGAAGACGCGGGAAGATAAAGAAATCGATCGTATTAATCATGTGGATATTTGTAATGCTCAAACCGGACCGATATTTTTAGCTTATCGTTCGCAAAAAACCATTAATGAAGTAGTGGATAGGATCAAGAAGGGATCTCCCTTATATGATTTTGTTGCTCCTGATAGAGTTAGGCATACTATATGGAAAATCGATAAGGGGGCTGACCTAGAAACGATATCTACAGAATTTAAGAAGATACGAAATGTCTATATCGCGGACGGCCATCATCGAACAGCTTCGGCTGTAAAAGTTGGGTTAAAACGGAGAGAAGCAAATCCAGGTTATACCGGAGAAGAGGAGTTTAACTTTTTTCTCTCTGTGTTGTTTCCCCATGACCAGTTGATGATATTAGACTACAACCGCGTGGTTAAAGATTTAAACGGTTATCGGAAAGAAGCGTTTCTAAGTAAAGCAGCACAATCTTTTGTAATTGAAGATGTGGGGGAAGAACCCTATAAGCCAACGGAAAAGGGTACATTTGGGATGTACTTGGAAGGAGTGTGGTATAAGTTAACTGCCAAGAAGGAGATTCGGTCAAATGATCCTGTAGAGGGGCTTGACGTTTCTTTACTCCAAAATCATTTATTAACACCTATTCTAAACATAAAAGACATTAGAACCGATAAACGAATTGACTTCATTGGTGGAATAAGAGGCCTTAAAGAACTAGAAAGAAGAGTCAACGAAGATATGAAGGTCGCCTTCTCAATGTATCCAACATCAATCAATGAGTTACTTGACGTATCCGATGCCGGTCAATTAATGCCGCCAAAGTCTACTTGGTTTGAACCGAAGCTTAGAAGCGGATTATTTATTCATGAGTTAGAATAAGTTACATTTCTATATTCGTTCGTAGGTGAAGGAAACAAAAGCAAGCTCCTGTTCTGCCCATTAAAGCCTTGAAAATAAGAGGTATTAATGTACGATAAAAGGGGTCAGCGAAAAAGTTTAATAAGCATGTCTACAGCCAGATCGTTTGAACGGTCTGGCTGTTTTCCATGAAAGTAATTCAGGTCGGTTTTATCAAGAATGAGTGGAGGAAAAATAAACAGCAAAAGGCTGTAACCATCTGCGACCTAAGCTGCGGTGAGAATTTTATGACGTATTTAACGAGTGATTCTATTTTAATTCTCCTGGGAATCACGATAATGAAGGATATTTTAAAGTGGATTGTCATAGGGATTCTTTATCTGACAATTTCGTTATCCATAATACATAGCTAGTTAAAGATGGATTTTTGGGTACTGTTAGTGGGTATTATAGTGGTAACCGGCTTTGGATGACGGCTTACTACAAAGAAAATCAGCAAAGGTAGGTGAAGATTATGAAGAAGAAAACTATGAAATGGCTGGGACTTACTGTAATGATAACAGCGGCATTGACTGTTGGCGTACTTTTTCTTATCCAGCCCCCTAAAATACCACATAAAATTACGGAGGGAATGAATTGCAAAAGTTGTCATGCTACTGGAGCAAATGGTGCTCCAGTCTCTCCACACCCTAATAAACCTAATTGCCTTAGCTGCCATAAAGTAAAATAAAGTTATGATACATCTAAAAAATATATTAAATTTCTGTCAAGTATTGGAGAACTATCAATAACTTTATGCAGGAAATGGAGGATAATAGTGGAATTAATATTAGCGAAGGGCACTTTGCCGTTCAAATACCAAGGTCATGTATTAATTTCTTAAATGTATCGTAAGCCGGCTTCGGCGAATAGTCATCTCGCATTATCCCAAATTGATGGAAAAGATCTTTTTTAGTACTATCTGCATCCCGCAGGCCAAACAGCACATAATGAGAAATATTGAGTTCAAGTCGCAAAGTGTAAATTGTTCGAATAACGGTCTCAAGAACTTCCGTTTGATGTTCATAAGATCTTTCTATATTGGCAACAGGGTTCTTTCCGGTTGGCCATCCATTTTCCGTGACCCTTATAGGCACTGAAGCGGGTATACCTGCTGTAATGAGATCTTTGTCTCTTAAATTGCGAAGTGTGCGTTCTACGGAAGCTGTTATTTCTTTTAAGTCAAGGGGTTGTTCCTCGAAGACATCTACATAAAAATTATGCCCAACAAAATCGACGGAATCTATAAAAGCTTTCCCTCCAACCTTAGCCAGGTTCTCCCAAAAATGAGGAACTGCCACGGGACTATCAGGGACCGAACCAAATCCAATCTTTATCGGAAGATTGCACTCTTGAGTTTCCTTTTTTGCTGTAATTACCCCTTCTACGAGTGCTTGCAGTATATAGGGCTTCGAACCTTCCATAAATGACAAATTAGGTTCGTTGGTAATCTGAAGTGAAGCTAAATGAGAGCCATATTGATTAATAATTTTCCGAATAAAACCAAGCCAGTTATCAAGTTCTATGGCCGGCTCCTGGTGCTGTGTCCAATCTCCGCATCCTAGGGTTAAGTCCCCTAATAAATTGGCAGCAAGATAACGATCTGCATTTGATAACATTTTTGATTCCCATTCTTTAGTATAAATGAGATAATTTCTTGGAAGCAAAGTTTTAGTTGCACCTCGAAGGCCTTGAAGCGCCAATTGAATCTTTTCATAGTTATCCTCCGGTCCCACGGCCAAACCGAACGGTGTACCGGCAACACTAAGCGGGTATATACCGAAAGTTAATCCTTTTAAAATCATAATGTTTCACCTCTTTGTTATTATCGTCAAAGAAGATAGAAAAAATTATAAGGTCCGCACACTGCTTACTAGCTCCGTTAAATATTATTTAAGGGTTTCTCTCCAAGCTAATAAATATTTTTAAGGAATACGGTAGTCTTATAAGACAGGCAGTCCTACTCACTCGCGGAAGAGTGCCATTAGGTAAACTTAGCTTAGGTGGATTAGAGGTTTTATAATAGTTTATAAATTTTATTGTATGCAAGGAGGCAATATCTTGGATAATTTACATTCCCCTCAACTCTTTATTGATAAGGATGGACAATGGTACGCCGACAGCGTGCTTATGATCAGAAAAGAAATTATCACCTTATTTGCTTCTCATTTAAAGAAAGATGGCCAAGATAAATATGGTATAGATTGGAAAAGCCAATGGTATCCTGTGAGTGTGGAGGACGCTCCTTTTTTTGTTCAATCGTTAAACGAGGAGGCTGGTCAGCTCATGATACAGCTTTATGATGGCCGAAGATTTCCACTGCCTCCGGGTAATATTATCATGAAAAACAATATCCCTTACATCTCTCTGTTCTGGCAGCTTGATACGAAATTGTCTCGACCTTCCTATAATGAGTTATGTAAAAACTTGATCGAGCGAGATGATCATTATTTTATCCAATACGGTGAAAACGAGTGGCTCGTTGAAGAGAAAGTTTAGATTATTGAGCATGGAGATACTTAGGACAAAAGGGTACAATAAATTGAAATATAGATTGGCAGGGAAAAGATAGGAATATATCTGATATGACAATGTCATTGAAGGCTGAACCGTGAGATTCGCCGCAGGATATCTAGAAAAAAGACAGCCCGAAATGGCTGTCTTTTTTCTAGATATCCAACTTTCTGCATTACTGAGTCCATGAGTTCTTTGGCATATAGATTTTCCGGATTTAATTTTATTCCCCCCGCCTGAATTTTTGCTAGCTGAAGTATATCATTTGTCAGCCTGGTCAAGCGGACTGTCTCATCTTTTATAATTGCAAGGTACTTATTATAGTCTTCAGGTTTAACAATACCGTCCAACATGCCGCTCACAAAACCATTGATCGATGTTAAAGGAGTTCTCATATCATGGGAAACGCTGGCAATAAATTCGCTCCGCATTTTTTCAATACTTGCTAACTGTTGTTTCATATAATTGAACGATTCTGCCAGTTTCCCTATCTCGTCGACACCTGGGATAACTAGATCTTCAGTCGGTTCGCCTGAGGCTAGTTTACTGGCGGCCAACTGCATTTGTTTTATTGGCTGTGATATCCGCTGCGAGTTAATATATATGACGATAGCGCTTAATAATATAAGGACCAAGGCCATAACCCAAATTATGAGATTTAATTTAGCGATATTGCTATTTATCTCACTAATAGGGGAATAGAGGAGAATGGCTCTGGAAATTCCTGAACTTGTTTTCCAGGGGATACCGGAAAAGACGACGTATGTATCTAATTTTTGGGAATACTGTTTCTTCCGGAAAACAGTTTCTCCGTTTAAGATTTTCTGCAGATCACTGATTAAACCGCTCTCGACAGGTTCTCCGCCCAATTGCAGCGTTTTAGGATTATCGAGCGCTCTTTGATCAATTCGAATCGCATAAATCATTGAATCTGAACTATATCCCATAGAATCAAGGGAGGCATTTAGCTCCGCTTGAGAGATTGTTTTGCTTTCCAGCTTGTTCACAAGTTCATTCACATAGTACCCGGTCTTTTCCAGTTCTTTTTGTTTCTGATCGAAAACGTACCAATTATAGACCATGCTGATAAACAGTGAGACTACGGCAATTACCGAGATGATAATGGTCAGGTAGGTGGCGAGAAGTTTTGAAAAGATACTCTTAAACATCATCTTACCTCAAGTTTATAGCCAACTCCGCGGAGTGTCTTTATGCTCCAGGATGGGTTTTGGTCACCAAGCTTTTCTCTTAAACGTTTAATATGGACATCTACCGTGCGCGTGTCTCCCATAATGTCATAGTTCCATACTTTATCGAGAAGTTGTTCTCTGGAAAAAACAATATTTTTATTTTTAAGCAGGAAGTAAAAGAGTTGAACTTCTTTGGGTTTTAAATCAATCAGTTTGTTTTCTTGCCAAACTTCATACTTGTTGATATCAATGACAATTTCTTCAAGTTTAAGAATCCCTTCGGTTTGTGATTCTGTCTTATTGTCTTTCAGGCGGGCCTTGATCCGAGCTATGACCTCTTTCGGTTCAAAGGGTTTCACAATATAGTCATCGGCGCCAATGTTGAAACCCTGGATTTTATCATCCAGCATATCACGGGCTGTCAGCATAATGATAGGTATTGAACTGGTGCGGCGGACGATCTTGCATACCTCCCATCCGTTAATGATCGGCAGCATGACATCAAGTAAGATAAGATCGAACTTATGCTCTTTGAGTAAGTTTAGCGCTGAACTCCCATCGTGGCAAAAGAAAAGGGAAAATCCGGCGTTCGATAAATAAAGCTCTAAAAGTTGACAAATATTTTTATCATCATCGACAACCAAGATCGTCTTATCGTTCATGACATTCACCTCCGTGTAATGTCTTTATATTATCCCATTCGACGATTTGATGAAAGAAATAAATTGTCCTGCTCACAGAGTTTGTAAGAAAGGTAACTGTCGCCTAAGAATGATCCGAACACAGAGAAACATTAAGTCCTTTAAAACAACTCAGCAAGAATAAGGTAAAGAACGATATCTTCTTGTGAGGGTAAGACCATGAGGAATTTGGGGATAAAAGCTGATGGCTCTCTTAGACTTTGGTATAAATTTTAAGTTCGATATAAGATATTTTTCGTCGTCAGGGCATAAAGCGCGCAGTCTAAAATTGTCCTTTTTTCCGAACAATTCTTCAGATACGGTTTCGTAATTTGGCTTAAGCTGTCGGAGGTAAACAAAATAACGCTGACCAAGGGAAAATTGAATGTAGAGGGATTTAGGATCTTGATTATGAATTCCGATGAGCTTAATAGGCTGAGTTTTATCAATTTTTGACCATCCGGCATACATCTCTAAGATCTCGGCAACCTTTGCGCTAAAACAATTTAGACAAGTAAAATATTGAGCGAGATGATCTTCGTTAAGGTAAGGATCAGGATTCATCAGGAAGTCCTCTCGTTCGTAGACCTTAGTAAGGATAAGTTTTTTCTCGGATTCCCAATGAGATACAATAACTAAACCTTCAGGATCTATCAGCAAGACGCTCTCGGGTTGAAATAACACTTCCATGGGTTCTGCCCCCTTAGATTCACTTATCATGTAGTTATTCCCAATAACTCTAAAATGATAAGAATGAATCAAAATTAGCAGTCTTGTATTCAGAAAATTATTGGGACGTGCTATGATTTAAATAGATCATCAAACAGATTGTTTCTGTAACGTTTGAGCAATGGCGCTCTCAAGAGGATTTTAATTCTCTTAAGAGCTCATGGAAACTTGATATTAATGATCTCATTTTTCGAGGCCAAACTTATAGTAATAGGGAGCTGTAACAAACTTGTTACAGCTCCCTATTACTATTTGCATTATATTAAATGATAAGATTATCCCAGCTAAGGTTAAAATAAGAAGCAATTGAAACCACCATAATCTGCTTGCGTGACGTTTAGGTATATTTATACGTTAAGCTTATTGAGGAGGTGATCCGATCGATGATAAAAGACAGAAAACAATCCCCAAAAGCTCTGAAGGAAGAATTTGAGGAGTGTCTGACAAAGCAAGACCAAGAAACCTGGTATCGTCAAACTATGCCGAAACTTTACCGATTTATCTATAGCAGACTGCAAAATCATGCAGCCCTTAGTTTTATCTCCAATTGCTTCACTTGGGCAAGCCTCCGGGGGACCGCTGGAAGTTCTAAAAGACAGTCTGCGTTGGCAGCAAGACGGATTAGAAATTAAGGTTCAAGGCGAGCGGGCTGAGGAATTAGCCAAACAACTTAATGATAAGCTGACGTTACCTCAAGCAGGACAAGGGATCGCCCAAGCGCCTGCTCAAATAGTGACGGTGGATATGGATGTTGAGAAAAGAAACCAACAGCAAGTTGACGCCGGCAGCAGCCCTTGGCAGCTCGACCCTATGCAAGTTGCTTATACCTTTGTCACTCTAAAAATGTCCCCCGGTGGTATCACTGGTACCCCTCCCTTAGACTATACTTCACTGAAATTGACTACGAATAATGGAACCGAGGCTGTCGTTCAACTCCAAGAAGGCCCCATAAAGACAATCTATCTGAAACGTTTAGTTCGCCAAGACGATACGGGTATCTGGACTGTTGTTGGTTATGATCCCAAGTAGAAAAACAAAGAATTTCTGAGTGTTTTATAGAATTTTTATAAATGCTTAAAAAAGAGTTTAAAACCTCCCTCTATAATAACCTTGTAGCAAAAAACAGGGAGGTCGTTTCTAATGAGTAAGCTTAAACTTATGTATGATGTGATTAATACAATGAAAGATAAGGAGGCAATCAGAGGCACTCTAAACGTAGAAGGAATAAAAGACGAAACTAAAATAGTTGGCTTCGTTAATGAGTTCGAAAAAAATCTTTCCACTGGCGAGACCAAGGTGAAAATCAACACAGAACTGGACTATAACGGCAAGATAGTAAAACACGAAAGTCAAACGGAGTTTACTAGTCTGGGTTGCCACGGACATCATAGGCATCACGGCTTTATGAAGCATATGCATCATCATAGACACGGTTGTATCGAAGGTCATGATGACCTGAAATGTGCAGGAATAAAAGAAAAATTAACAAAGCTGGCGTACATTTTAAATATCTTGAACCAGATTAAGGTCGATGAAAAAGAAGATCAATCCGTACTGGTGTCCTTAAACTTAAGTGACATTCCTGATGAAGTAAAAAAGGTTTTTCAAGAAAGAATGAGTCAGCATCCAATGCCTGAGCACCACGAACATCACGGCTTAATGAAAGAATTATTTAGTCTTCAAAAGCCGGAAATTCAGTTCAATCTTTGGATTAGTAAGGCAAAAGACGTTGAGAAGATCATCATTACTATTGAAGGCAAACAAGACAATGATCCTAACGATAGCCATGAACTAACGTTCAAAGCAGAATTAAATCTTTTAAATTAAAACGAGCAAATTTAGTTATCAAGGGCGCAAAACATTTCGAATTGTTTTGCGTCCTTATTCTCAGTATAATGAACACGAATATAGGAAGGAAATTGGGTGATCTGTGTGTTTGAGAGCCTATTAAAGCAACTGCACTGGAAGATAGAAAAACATAAGATGGTTCAGCATAGGAAGCATCAAAAACTTTATCGAAGACATCAAGAAGTCTATTGCCAGCATCATGAGCTCCATGGTAAGCAAAGAGAATTATTTCTGCATCAGGAATTCCATAGAAGGCATAGGGAATTTAATCAATATCATAAGTCTTTGCGCTTTTTCCGTCCAATAAGTATCGCAGTTAATCTGCTCATCCTCTATTTTCTTTTTCAATGGATGGGTTTAAAGGCAATCAGTGTTTTTTTTGCTGTGTTCATTATAGTCAAGGAAGTCTTGCAATTTACCTTTCTTTGGAGGATAGAAAAGCGAGTCTTTAAACCTATTCTTAAGCTTAAAAATGGAGTGGAAGAGATTGCTAAAGGGAACTACGATGTAAAGATAGAGACTGATAGGATCTGCGAATTGGGATTTATCGGATTACTAGTGGATTCGTTTAATGAAATGGCTCAAAAACTGCAAGCCAGTGAGAAAATAAAGTCCGAGTATGAGGAGAATCGCAAGACTCTAATCGCTAATATTTCCCATGATCTCAAGACGCCCATCACATCTGTTCAAGGATATATTGAGGCAATCTTGGATGGAGTCGTTAATTCACCGGATAAAGTGGATAAATATCTTAAAACAATTTATCAAAATATCATCTACATCGATAAGCTAATTGATGATCTATTTATCTTTTCTAAGTTGGATCTGCAAAAATTGGAATTTAGATTTGAGGCCATTCAGATTAGAGCCTTTATGCAGGATTTAATGGAAGAATTCAAGTTTGAACTTGAAGAAAGGAACATTAATTTTAACTATATAAATAAGATGGAAGGAGATTTCCATCTTAATATTGACAGGAAAAGACTGCATCAGGTTTTTAAAAATATCATAGGCAATGCGGTTAAATATGGATCTAATCCAGGTTTTAGCATCAGTATTCAAATGGACCGCCAAGATGATTTTATTATCATTGATATCGAAGACAATGGGCCGGG
This sequence comes from Desulfosporosinus paludis, assembly GCF_045689965.1. Lineage (NCBI taxonomy): Bacteria > Bacillati > Bacillota > Clostridia > Eubacteriales > Desulfitobacteriaceae > Desulfosporosinus > Desulfosporosinus paludis. Next base: position 1,679,434 of record NZ_CP144211.1, on the reverse strand, counting down.
AATACCTAGCGATAAACTGCCGTATATCTTCAATCGATTTTATAGAATTGACAATGAACGGACAAAAGATTTAATGAGTACCGGACTTGGCCTAGCAATAGCCAAAGAACTCGTTCAAGCCCATGGAGGATTCATAGCGGTTTCGAGTATTGAGCAGGAAGGTACATGTTTTTCTCTAAAGCTTCCGGTAATAAAGAATATAAACGAGGTAACCCATGAAACGAATACTAATTATTGAAGATGATCTGAATATAGCTGAATTAGAACGTGATTATCTCATCTTAAACGGCTATGCTGCAGAAATAGTTCAAGACGGTGGGCAGGGCTTGAGGATGGCCCTAACCGGTCGTTACGACGTTATTATTGTAGATTTGATGCTGCCCAGTAAGGACGGATATCAAATTACAAAGGAAATTCGTGATAAGTTTGAAATTCCGGTGATTATTGTATCTGCCAAGAATGAAGACATCGATAAGATCAGAGGCCTGGGGTTTGGTGCCGACGACTATTTAACCAAACCTTTCAGTCCTGCTGAGCTGGTTGCCAGGGTTAAATCTCATATTGCCCGATATGAACGACTCAAAGGCAAAACAGTCGCTTCAGAAGTAATAAATCATCGAGGATTGGAAATTAATACAGCATCTCATAAAGTTTTTGTAAATGGGAAAGAAATTCTATTGACATCGACAGAATATGAACTGTTGGTTTTTTTTGCTACGAACCCAAACATTGTCTTTAGTAAAGAACACATCTTTTCAACGATCTGGGGAGACGAGTACCTCGGAGACACGGCAACCGTGTCAGTCCATGTCCAGAAGATCCGAAAGAAAATTGAAAGAGATCCATCAAACCCAGAATATATCGAAACATTATGGGGAGCGGGGTATCGCTTTAATTCATAAACATTTATTAAAACCTTACAGTTGTTTTTTAAGATTTTTTGGGTATAATGGCTAAGGATTGTTATAGATCAGAAGAAAGTTTTGAATGAGTTTTAAATAAAAGACTTGACATTTCTAAGAAGTAATGTCAATATAATAAAAAATGCTAAAATGACGATGAGAGGAACTAGTATAATTCGTGCTTCCATGTAAGAGAGCTGCTGGTTGGTGAAAAGCAGTCATGGGATAGAATTGGAACTCTTCCTCGAGTAGCCGACCGAAATTGATTTAAAGTAGGCTCGGACGGATCTTCCGCCGTTAAAAGGAAGAGGATATCGGATGATCGAGGTTAGTTGCTGAATGTTGGTATTTGTGACAGAGGACATTTCCTCTTGAGGGAATACTGACAGAATCAGGAACATTGATATATCCCGTATCTGCAGAGAAGACAGCGATGGCTGTCAACTTGAGTGGTACCGCGAATTAACCCTTCGTCTCAATAATGAGGCGAAGGGTTTTATAATTTTTAGGAGGTTTTTTAATGCGGAAATTATATGTTTTTGATACGACACTTCGCGATGGCGAGCAATCCTTAGGGATAACCCTCAACGTAAAGGAAAAGCTTGAAATCGGTCATCAGTTGGTTAAACTTGGTGTCGATATTATCGAAGCAGGTTTTCCTGCTTCTTCACCAGGGGATTTTGAATCTGTCCAAACTATGGCTAAAGAGATCAGAGGGGTTACAATTTGTGGCCTGACACGAGCAGTGGCTCAGGACATCGATCTATGTGCTGAAGCACTGCGTAAGGCGGAATATCCAAGAATTCATACTGGGATCGGGTCTCTCCAGTTCATATGGCTAAGAAATTAAATTTAACACCTGATCAAGTCGTCGAGCAAGCAGTTTTTGCCGTAAAATATGCCAAGAAATATATTGGAGATGTGGAGTTTTATGCAGAGGATGCTTTTCGTGGTGAACCGGTTTTTCTTGCGAAGGTTATCGAAGCGGTTATTTCCGCAGGAGCGACCGTGGTAAATCTGCCGGATACCGTGGGATATGCTAGTCCTTGGGAATATGGAGAGCTGATTAGTTTCGTGATCAATCATGTCAAAAATATTGATAAAGCTATTGTAAGTGTTCACTGTCATAATGATTTAGGTATGGCTACCGCTAATTCTTTAGCAGGGATTAAAGCAGGTGCTCGCCAAGTGGAGGGAACCATTAATGGTATCGGAGAGCGAGCAGGAAACACATCCTTGGAAGAAGTTATCATGGCTATTTTTACTCGCAAGGACGGATACGGCGTAGAAAGCAACATTAATAACCGTGAGATTTTGGCGACGAGCAGACTTGTTTCACGCATCACTGGAGTGACTGTTCCGGATCATAAGGCTATTGTTGGGGCCAATGCCTTTAACCATGCTTCTGGTATACACCAAGACGGAGTCTTGAAAGATCGGGAAACCTATGAAATTATCCAACCGGAAACCATCGGCGTTCCCCAAAATATTATTAGCCTGACGGCAAGGTCGGGAAGGCATGCCTTACAATTCCGTCTTGAGGAGTTAGGTTATAAGATCGAAGGTGAACAGCTGGATGATGTTTATCAAAGGTTTTTGCTTTTAGCGGATCAGAAGAAAGAGGTCTTTGACCAAGATCTTTATGTTTTAATGGGAGACTCAGGCGACTCGGATAATGGTATTGTTTTTCAGAGCATGTCCATTGCGACTTCGGGAGTTGGGATGGCAACAGCCACAGTAACTTTGGAAATCGAAGGAGAGATAACCACGGATGCAGCCTGTGGCAATGGACCTGTCAATGCACTTTTCAATACCATCGATAGAATGACCGGCAATAAGGCGACTCTGGAAGATTATACATTAAAATCTGTGACACGCAGCAGTGAGGCTCTCGGCGAAGCCACTGTTAAGCTGCGCTATGAGGATGGACATTTGGTAGTCGGCAAAGGATTTTCGACAGATGTTATTGAAGCTAGTGCCAAAGCTTATATTAATGCCTTGACTAAGAAAAATCCTCATGCCGAGTCGTCCATTGCAATTTAAGGTGTCATATGCTTAGACCGTAGAATATCCAGCCGAGAAAAAAATCCTAGTATACTTTTAATAGGGTTTTATTTCAAAAAAAGATTTATAAAAGAGGCAATCAAACTCGTTGGTTGATTGCCTCTTTTTTCACAAATATCCCAGAACAGTAAAAACTGAGGAATAATCCTTTAACTTGAAGTCCAATTCCTCTTAATATTTATGATTGATAACGAACAATGGAAGGAAAAACAGGAAATTCAGCGAAAATAAAAGGAGGAGTGAATACAGGGATCAGGAAGGGAGAAAAACTGCATCATGGAGCAACATTTTCTTGTGTTCAAAGAAGTGGCTGAAACAAAAAATATTACCTTATCCTCCAAAAATCTCCATATGAGTCAACCCAGCATTAGTTTGCAGATTCAGAATTTAGAGAACCATTATGGTGCTCGATTTTTTGATCGCACTAACAAAGGTGTTACGCTGACTAAAGAGGGCGAGATATTCTATAAACATGTACGAAGTGTCCTAGGGATTCTCGCGAATGCCAAGGAACAGATATGTGCCTTAGCCAAGGATCAGAGACGACTCATTTACCTAGGTGCGACGTTAACGATCGGAGAATATATTCTGCCGAATATTCTGGCCTACTTGTTTAGGACTCATCCTGGGGTCGATTTTAAAGTTAAAATTGCAAACACGGATTCAATTATGCAAGATGTTCTTGAGAAAAAAATTCATATTGGATTAATCGAAGGACCAGTTCCCCATCATAAGGATCTGAATGTTGAGAGTTTTTGGGAAGATGAATTAGTAGTCGTCCTGCCATATTTCCATCCTTGGGCCACAAGAAAAAGTATTACTCTCTCAGAGCTTCCCTTTGAAAGACTGGTTGCCAGAGAAGTCGGTTCCGGTACACGCAAAGTGATGGAAATGGCGATTAAAGAAAGAGGTCTCGATCCAGCGCAATTAAATGTAACGATGGAGTTAGGAAGTACTCAGGCAATAAAACAAGTTGTTGCGGCGGGATTAGGTATCACAATCATATCATCCTTAACAGTACGAAAGGAATATGACCAAAAGATTTTCAAAACCCTCAAAATTCAAGATGCTCCTGTCTATCGCCCCCTCAGCATTTTGACCAATGCGCAAAGTACTCAGTCAAAAGATGAGCGCCGCCTAACTGATCTGCTCCATGATCGCGAATTGTTAAGCGAAATTTTAAGTAAAGATTATAATGAATTGGAGGATCAAAGCAAGTTGATTCCTTTAGGAGCAGCCGATCACCATTAAGGGCATGAAGACTCATCGATAATTATGTTACGGTGGAAAAAGCCTTCTTCTTTATGATTGATTTAGAAGGCTTTTTTGTGTTGTCAGAAAGTAACTTTCCTGAATAGTTCAAGGGAGTCTTTTAGGCGTGGAGATGTTTGGCACTGTCCATTGGGTAATTAGGAGTCTGGTCAAAGTTGTGTATAGTGTTCCTCAAAGCAAAGACTACCACTTTTCTAAGGATTCTTTCCCGAAGGGAAGAAGGGTTGGCTAGTTTCATGCGTTTCATATGACTGTCCGTTGATTTCGGAATCGGCCTGAAGAACTCCAACAGCAGTCCTCTGGCCATTTTAAACCGATGTCCGTTGGCGAGGTTCTTCAAAGCTTTTAAAGATCCCCCTAAAGCGACATCATCCTCCGTTAAGTCTGTACCAAAGGGGAAAGGCTTGAATACCCCTTGTGTCTGATAAGGCCTAAGGAGAGAAAAGATCTTAGCAGGGGTATTATGTCTATATTCTTCCGGAATCTCGTAATCTAAGGGGATTTTCCCCGCCTTTTTGGCCTGATCCAATAACTGCATCTGGAATCTGGAATCAGTGATCTTGATAAGTTCGGCAATCACATCTTTTTCCGGCTTGCTGCGGACATCAGCGATTCCATACTCGGTGACAATAATGTCCCTCAGATGTTTAGGAATGGAACAGTGACCGTAACTAAAAACGATGTTTGATTTGAGAGTTTTTCCAGACCCTTTTGTACTTTTAATCATCATAATAACGCGGGCATCGGGCAGGGCATGGCCCATAGCCACAAAGTTATACTGTCCTCCAATTCCACTGACAACACGACCATCTTGGAGTTGATCTGAGGCAATGGCCCCCAGTACGCTGACTATCATTCCGGTATTGACAAAGCGAGCATCTTTCCTTTGCAAGCTTCTCAGTTCTTCTCCGCCGTAGAGCTGATTAACCTTATCAACGCCAGACATGCCGAAGAGCTGTCGCTCCTCCTCGCTCATCTCATTTAAGGCTTTGTAGAAAGCTTTTGGACCGACAAAGAATGCACCTAGTATGACTTGCCCGCCCAGCAATTTCTCCCCGAGTAATGCCCGTATCCTCAAACGGTTGTTTTCTTCATTTAAGTTTGCTGAGTAGTTGATCTCGCCATCTCGGATGACGTTATTTGCGAAGCCGAGTCCCTTTTTTAATATTCCGAATCTTGCAAGGAAACTGAAATCTTCTTTGTCTAAGGCAGAATGGACGGCTTTCATCTCAATTAATTGATCAATGATATCCGAAGGAATATTGTCTGCCGAGAGTTTGCCGGCATTGATGAGTTTCATAAGTGGGATGCTGTCGAACACTTGGCGCTTAAGAATCTTGCTTTTGTACATTTGCATAAAAGCATCAACAAACATTTCAGATGAGCCATAGAGACCTTTTTCAAAGACACCTGTATCTCCCCAAGTCTGAATCAGCTTTTTATAACGGCTCATGATTCCGGACTTTTCAAGGATCTCTTGATACAAGGCATTATGGTCATTGCGTAAGATAAGTCCCGAAACAATAGCATCGCCAAGGGCCCCAATCCCTACTTGGATTGTGCCGCCGTCTTTGATTAATGTACTGACATAAACTCCAATCATATGATCAGACAAAGAGACGGGGTCTTTCGGAGGAGCGAAGAGTTCATAATCAAATTGAGGCCCCTGAAGGATCATGTCGTAACTGGTCCCTTCAACAACAGCATCTCCATACATAAAGGGCATATTCTTATTGGCTTCTCCGATAAGGACGACCTTTTCCCCTTTGGCCTTTCGTTCTTTGAAAGATTGAATGGCTTCTAAACAGATATCTGTGTTGCAGCCCATGGAATACATCGTTTTACCGTCAATTTCGCGGTAGCCTATAAGTTGCCCAAAAACGTTAACCCCAAGGGCTGTAGCATCCCGACAAGCATGAGTATAGTGAGTAGCCATATGGTTTTGCTGGGCAACTGGATTATTTAAGTATCCGCCGGCTTTACTGAAAAATTCATAAGTTTCAACGTTCTTTGGAAGTTTTCCTTCTCGAAAATCCAGCATATAGTCAATGTCCGGTACGCCTGCAAAGACTCTGTCAACTAAGGGCTGTAAATATCTTTTTTCTAGCTCTGTATTCCCTCTGGGTTTTTCTAGAGGGAGTGCTGTTAAAATCTTAAGTTTGATTTCAGAGTCTTTTTTGGCCCTTTTGTACAGCTCATTAATAAACAGAATGGGTTTTCCCAAGGCAAGGGTCATAGAGAAGACAATATCCTTACCTACGTAATTAATGACATCATCGACACACTTTTTAACATCATCATAGATTATTCCGGAATTTTCCTGCATTATAGTCGCCTACCATTCCAATAATTTTGGGCAAAAAGAGCATACCTATAACGTTCCATTGCCTGAATAGACTAAAGAGTGATTAAAAGTGTCCAGAGTTTTTGAATAGAGATTCATTTAAGGAAATTTTAACATATTTCACGAGATAATAAAATGAGTTATCTAAATTAATTAATCAATTTAGATAACTCACATTAGTTTAATTTATATAGTAATTCTGTTTATTCCGAAATAGAGCTTTTAATGGAATTATTGGGGTAACTAAGTGGTGTGATTATTAGCGAGACCAAGTATCTCGCGGGCCTCACGCGGAGTGGCCACTGGGCGATCTAAGCTTTCGGAGAGTTTGACCAGGCGTTTAACGAAAGGAGAATTCCCTTTAGCCAGTACTCCTTTGCGCAAATAAATATTATCTTCTAATCCGGTGCGCACATGCCCTTCCAGAAGGATACCGAGGGTGTTCATAGTGAGCTGATGCCTTCCAATGCCAGATACCGTCCAAGTCGAAGCTTGCGGGATTTGTTCGAGTAAAAAGAGAAGGTTTCGCGCAGTTGCCGGCATCCCCCGGGGACTCCCAAAACGAAATTGAAGTGAAGAGGAGGCTGAAGAAGACCTTCCTGTATGAGCAGCAAGGCGTTTTCGACCATCCCGCTATCAAAGACCTCGATTTCTGGCTTAACGTGATGAAGATTACAGATCCGAGCAAATTCTCGGACCATCGGTAAAGGGTTACTGAAGACGTCTTCTCCGAAATTTATGCTGCCAGTACTCAGCGAAGCCATCTCAGGAGCTAACGTGACAGGCTGAACACGTTGTAATGCAGTCATTCCAAGAGCCCCACCGGTTGATACCTGGATGATAAGATCAGTTTCGGATCGGATATAGGAGATCGCCTCAGCGAAGAGTGCTTTTTCCTGTGATGAATTGCCTGAAGCGTCACGCATATGCAAATGTACAATGGACGCTCCTGCCTCCCATACACATTTTGCTTCATCCGCAATTTCGCGGGGAGAGTAGGGAAGGAAAGGGGTTTGTTGGCGCGTAACTTCTGCACCGACGAGAGCAGCGGTAATAATCAACTTCTCCATAGACACCTCCGCTTAAACATTACTTCAAGATATGTTAGTCGGAACGTCTTGGGGGATCATAACGTTGTTTCTCTTTTGGCACCATGCATGTGCCCCTTGCCCGACAAACGAGAATAGGCTCTGAGAGAATTTCAGCAGCGGAATCACTTCCTTGTAGAGGGGAGATAACCTTCTTTGCTTCAAACTGCATTTTACGAGAGGTCTTACTGTAGTGAGTAATAACTCCTGTAGCTTCAATATAATCTCCTGCAAAGACTGGGGTCAGAAACTCAATCATATCATAGGCCACAAATAGGCCTTCGTCCCCATCGCTATAAATGAGTAATTCAGTAGCCACGTCTCCAAAAAGTTTCAGCATATGTGCCCCATCCACTAACCCTCCGCCGTAATGAGCATCCCCGGAGCTGATGCGCAGCCGGATTTTGCTGGTATACATCGTTTATCGTCCTCCTTTTCTCTCTTGTTCAGCTAATACTTGTTCAAGCACGAAGCTAGCCACATCTTCGGCATAGGTTCCAGGACCGAAACCGGCATCGTAGCCCAACTCCTTAGCGAATTCATAAGTGATCCTTGGTCCGCCGGCGACCAGTAGAAAACGTTCTCGTAACCCTTCAAGTTCCAGGAGTTCGACCATTCGAGTAAGATTCTTAACGTGGAGAGATTTTTGGGTGACGACTTGTGAAATTAAGAGTGCATCGGCCGAGAGTTCCAGAGCTTTCGCTATCAATTCTTCACAGGCTACTTGCGCTCCTAAATTAACAGCTTGGATCTCATGGTAGCTTTCCAACCCTTTGTGTCCGTTATAGCCTTTCATATTCATGATGGCATCAATCCCGACGGTGTGGGCGTCACTTTCGATGCAGGCGCCGATGACAATCAGCCTACGACCAAGCAACGTTCGGATGCGTTCTTCTATTTCTGGTTTGTCTAACCGCTCGTGAGAAAGCTTGAGGACCTTGATATCCTTGAAATTAACACTGATGGTGGATCGGGCATAAAGCACAAAAAAGCTGAAGTTTTCTCCAAGGTCTTGAGCATGGACGACCTTTGGATCTTGAAAGCCGCTTGCTAACGCCCAGAGTCGCGCAGCCTCTTGAGCCTCGTCACCGAAAGGAACAGGTAATGTTAAAGACAGTTGGACAATTCCGTCGTTAAGGGTGTCCCCATAGGGACGAACCTTACTTAAATCAACGACTGTCAAAAAGAGTCCCTCCTTTCTGGGTAAGTTGCACAAACTCAGATCTTGATGAATCTAACTTGTTCGGGATTGCAATAGTGTGAGAAAAGGATTCAAATACTGGGGGTGTTTAGCGATGACTCCGCTAAGTCCCCGACCTTCTGTTGGTTTACGGGAAATATCCGCGAACATGCCGAGTTCCAAGGCCGAAAATAAACCAATCTTCTGAATCTCTTCCAGCATGTTAACGGCTTTTTGGAGGGTTTCTTGTGCCCTCCGCTGGACGGACCCATTTGTCACAAACAAGATATCTTCTTGGAGACGTCCGATTGATTGGAACACGAGCTTAGCTGACTCAAGACTGAGAAAACGATCTTGCATGAGTGGGGTATGGATAGCTTCAGTCGGCATTCCTAACAAATGGATGCTCTGACCTGTCAACATTGAGGCAACATTAAAAAGGGTGTCTTGAACCTGTCCGCGAAAAATGTTGCCAGTCATATATTTTGTGGGAGGCATGTACTTAATAGGGGAACGGGGAAAACTTCACGAATCAGTTGAGCTTGGGCTATCTCATTCAAGAAGGCATCCGGTACTTCAGGGTTGATTTCCATGGCATGGCCTAAGCCCTGTTGTTCCTCAGGAAGCCCGGATAAGAAAGCAAATTGTTCGTTCAGGAAATTTGAGGCAAGAACTGTATGTGCCTCTTCCATGGCATCAGCAGTCGTCAGATAATTGTCCTCTCCCGTGTTAATGATGACTCCGGCAAAGCTGTTGATCAGGCGGGAAAAATATTGATCGATAAAGGTGCGCTGCATGTTTATATCTCGAAAGATGATGCCATACATTGAATCGTTGAGCATCACATCGAGTCGCTCTATAGCCCCTATGGCAGCGATTTCTGCCATACAGAGTCCTGAACAATAATTTGTAAGCCTAATGTAGCGTCCAAGTTCTAGGCCTACCTCATCGAGGGCTTGACGCATTATCCGGAAATTTTCTTGGGTGGCAAAGGTTCCCCAAACCCTTCCGTTGTAGGCCCGTAAGGGACATAATCGAGAAGGCTTTGTCCCGTCGAACGAATGACGGCAATGATGTCTGCCCCTTGACGGGCGGCTACCCGGACTTGCAGGACGTCTTCATAGATATTGCCAGTGGCCACAATGACGTAGAGGTAGGGTTCTGGAGTTTCAGGTAAACTGGAAAGCCAATCTTCTCGTTTTTGGCGCTGCTGAGAAATTTTGTGAATAGCGGGTAAAGCCAACGTGAAGGCTGTTTTGATGATTTGATCTTCTGAAAAAGCCGGCAAATTCTCTAAAGAGAGTTCGTCGTTTGCTAAGCGTTCGGCAAGGACCTGGGGCTGTAGATTGTAATGCAGGCAGGCTTTAGCGATCAGACGAGCTGCTCCTTCTGCCAATAGATTATGGTTCTGGCAGTGATCAATAACCACGTTAGGCAGCGGAATTCCATCTGGATTAATTCCTTGAATACCTAACAGGCGCAGTACCGCGCGTTCGACGCTGACTGTGGTGTGGGAGAGAAGCAAAGGTGTGATTTGGGCAACAATTTCTTGAGCAAGTCCTCTGCCTCTCTGAATAAGCTGAGGATCAAGTTGCAGTTTGGATTGAGTATAGGGACGAGTCACAAGAACCACCTCTTACTCAAATTTTGTGGGCAGCCATACCAGCCGGCTTTGTACATCCACTAACGGAACTTTGGTAAAGGGAAGGAGTGCTTCGGCGAGCTGAAGTGTGGGGATAGGATTTCGTGGATGCCAAGGGCAGAGGGTAACCAGCGCCAGTTCAGGACGTTCCAACAGCAGTACTGTGATATTGCGGGACTTAAGATCATTCCAACTATCCAGAGAAAGTAAAATGTGGGCAGGGCTGCGTACAATAAGCTTCTGAGGCAAACGTTTTTTAGCACGAAGTGCTAGGTAGAATGCATCAGTAAAGGCTCCTTGGAGATAAATTGCTTCAGGATATAGTGGGATAAGCGATTCTTGACACCAAAGATAAGCGGGTAAACGACTCCAAGTGTTCTGCAGTAGATAAGCGTTGTGCTGAAAGGAAACGTTCACGTTTAACTCGGAGTTGGTGGTAGCTACAACGTGAGAAAGGGTTGGAAGGTCAAAAAGTTCCAGAATATAGAGAGATTGTTCGACAATAACCTGTAAGGAATCCCCTAAAGCAGCTCCCGTGCTGAGAATGATCCCTGGATTTTGAGAGTCGAATCCTGCTCTAACGTGCCCTGGGCACGGATGTCGTGAAGAAAATAGGGAGATGGGTGAGAGTCGATTCAGGGCACCATCAACATGAATCCTCGTTGCTCCGTGCCGGTGTAGGTTCGCGATTCCAAGTCGGAGCTCGGCTAGTGTCGAAGGTCCTGCCAGACGAAAATTGCCGGGAGCAGTTATACGCAAAATAAGCCAAGGTCCGAACTGCGGGTGATTTTCCCATTTTTCCAGAAGAACATAGCCTGTTTTTGTTTCGGGAAGAAAGCGTTCAGCAGTAAGAACTAATTGTCCCGGAAAGACTGGAATAGGTGGTTTGGGATGATTGTAAATTGCGTCGAAAGCTTCTCCGTCATAGCCAATTGAGGTCAGTCCGAGGACCTCGTCCGGAAACAGAGCATTGAGAGCATTAAAAGCAGTCGTCTTACCCGTATTCTTGTTCAGGCCTGTAAAAATAAGTGTGGGTAATTTAGAGATTATCGTTAATAACTCGTACTCCCAAGATTCGATGTCAGGCATAAGTACGTTCGTAAAGTTGACGCAGATGAAGGTTTTCACGTAAAACCTCCAAGGCAATTTCGGCGTGTCCCTCAGTGTAACCATTGCCTACCAACATGGTTAGATCCTTGCCGATCCCTTCAGCGCCTAAGGCCGCTGCTGTAAAGGATGTGGCCATACTGAAAAAGTAAACAATCCCCCGGTTTTTCGTAGCCAGAATGCTGCCCAGTTCAGTCTGGGGGATGTTCACGACATTTATCGTTAAATCAGCCAACCTTCCCTCAGTTAAGCGCTCAATTTGATGTAATACCCATAGGGCATCTCTGGCATCTCCTTGAAGCGGGATAACAGGGAGCCCTGACTTTTTCATCCGTTCTATTCCTGCTGCAGAATGACTCAGTCCAATCACCTTTCCGGTGACTCCCGTTCGTTTGCAAGCCTCGTGTAAGCATAAAAGTCCAGACTTGCCTCCTCCCCCTATGACCACTACTGTATCTCCTGGTTTAACAATTTTTGCTGTTTGCGCTGGTGCGCCGGCAACGTCCAGAACGGCAAGAGCGAGCTTTTGAGGGAGGTCTGAAGGAAGCTTAGCATAGATGCCGCTCTCAAAGAGAACTGCTTCCCCTCGGATTTCCACTTGCTCAGTTTCCTTATGGACCGCAATAATGTCATCAATACGAAGAGGAGTCAGGGACAAGGATACTAAGGTCGCGATGGGGTCACCAACTTGAATAGGGCGTTGTTGGAGTGCGGAACCGATCGCTTTTATTTTTCCTACCAGCATGCCGCCAGAGCCAGTAACAGGATTATGTTGTTTACCACGCTGAGCGACTGTTTTTAAAAGAATATCGGCAATCTTTGCCGGATCTCCATCGGCTTGATGTTTGATCTGTGTAAAGGAAGCGGAATCAATATTTAAGATTTCTACCTCGATAAGGATTTCGTTGTCATAGAGGATGGAAAAATCGTTATTCAAGCGCAGGGCAGGTTGGGGGAACACCCCTTTAGGTTCGAGCACCCGGTGGGTTCCGTAAGGACAGCCCAAAGTCATCTCTAAAACTCCTTTCAGCTTAAAGTCTAAAGTTATTGGGTATGGCATGGCGATGGCGACGGTCAAGGTTTTCAGGCTCAAGGGAAATCTTTTGGTGGTTGAGCAATGTCAACACCCCCAGCGGGAGATCGTTTTGCCGACAGTACTCACACTGGCAAACTTCTTGTATTCGATTTGGTTCATCGTATACTGTAATAACTCCCTCGTAGTTTCGAAGCACGACCTTGTTTGCCCCCATTGATATAAGATATTGCGGACTGACGGGAATCTTGCCTCCTCCTCCCGGAGCATCAATGACATAAGTAGGAACGGCATATCCACTCGTATGACCACGCAAGTTTTCCACGATCTCGATTCCTTTAGAAACAGATGTTCGAAAATGTTCAATCCCTTTCGATAAGTCACATTGATAAATGTAGTAAGGCCGGACTCTATTTTTAACCAATTCGTGGACAAGTTTCTTCATAATATTAGGGCAGTCGTTAATGCCCCGAAGGAGAACGGATTGATTTCCTAATGGGATTCCACCGTCCGCTAAACGTGCCAGGGCTGCTTGAGCTTGGATCGTCATTTCTTTTGGGTGATTGAAGTGAGTATTGACCCAAATGGGATGGTATTTACGCAACAACTGAACAAGGTTGTCAGTGATGCGCATAGGCAATACAACAGGCGTTCTGGTCCCGATTCGAATAATTTCTACATGTGAGATGGCCCGCAAACTTGAGAGGATATGCTCTAAGTGATCATCGGATAATGTAAAGGGATCACCGCCGGAGATCAAGACATCCCGTACTTGCGGGGTGGAGCGTATGTACTCAAGTGCCTGATTAAAGTGTTCTGAGGGAAGAGGCCGGTCCGTTTGGCCTGCCAATCTGCGTCTAGTGCAGTGTCGACAGTACATTGAACATTGATCTGTAACAAGAAGAAGAACACGGTCCGGGTAGCGGTGGGTTAATCCGGGTACTGGCGAATCCGTGTCTTCATGCAGAGGGTCATAAAGATCAAATTGTCCAACATGGAGCTCTAAAGAGGTGGGAATAGCTTGCTGACGGATTGGGCATTTTGGATCTTCAGGGTTCATTAGCGTGGCATAATACGGAGTTATAGCCATGCGTAGAGTTTGCAGACAATGAACAATGCCTGCTTCTTCCGCGTCTGTTAGAGGGATAACTTTTTTCAACTCTTCAACCGTAGTAATTCGCTGAGAGATTTGCCAGTGCCAATCGTTCCATTCCTGTTCAGAGACATTAGCCCAGATTGAGAGGTCTTGACGAGAGGACATAAGCTAACCTCCTCATTAAGTAAGATATTACAAACTTCAGAGCTAGAAGCTAACATTAAGGGCTTCGCCTTGGATATAGCGTTTGGATTGCCCAAATCACGGCGAACGAATGCTAAATTTAAGCATTTAAATATCCTCCGTTATGAGTATATTCAAAAGGGATTGAATACGTCCTTACAAAAGATGGGTTGATTTTATATCAATGTCATATCCAAATGTGAACAAAGTCATATTCGGTGAAAGATTTATTTCAAATCAGATTTTATCTTGCAGCGCAGGTAGCTACACAGGCACCTGCCCCTACTCCGGCACCAACTACAACAGGGACTACTGCCGGAACACCCTCATTAAATGATGTTTTAGGAATTCTACCGAAATTTGTAATTCCTATCTCATCAGAGAGTTTTAGTTTTCTTAAAGAATTAACTCTGCTATAATAACGATATACGATATCGAATATCAATATAAGGAGATTAAATGTGAATAAATTATATAGGAAGATATTTTTAGCTTTTGTGCAAGTTCATATTTTGCATCATGCTAATAAAGAGCCTTTTTTTGGGCTATGGATAATTGAAGAATTAAAAAAGCATGGTTATTCCATGAGTGCCGGAACTTTATACCCCATCCTTCACGGCATGGAAATGGATGGATTACTTGAAAGGGAAGAACGAGTAATTGAAGGAAAAGTCAGGAAATATTATAGTCTCACAGCCCAAGGCAAAGTAGTTTTGGAAGAAGCCAAAATGAAAAGCAGGGAGTTGTATCAGGAAATCATTGAGGAATAGAGGGAGCGGAACAAATGTTTGTTTTAAAGCAAATCCGGTATAAAGATATCTTAGAAATTGAGACTATTTCTTTTCCCAGCGGAAAAACAACCTGTATTATCGGACGCAGTGGGAGCGGCAAAACAACGTTATTACGATTGCTAAACAAACTAATCTCTTGTGACAGTGGAAGTATCTATTTTCAGAATCAATCCCTTGATGAAATGGATTCTGTTCAACTGCGCAGACGAGTCGTAATGCTGGCACAAAATCCAGTCATCTTTGAGGGTTCGGTACGGGATAATTTGCTGATCGGTCTTAAATTTTCTGAAAAACCAATGGTGGACGATCATACGCTAAGAAATATTTTGCTCCAGGTGCACTTGCAAAAGGATCTCGATGAACCTTCAAGAGACTTATCCGGGGGAGAAGCAGCGGCTGGCACTTGCCAGAGTGCTTCTGATGGAACCTGAAGTTTTTCTGTTAGATGAACCATCATCTGCTTTGGACGAAGAAACGGAACAATTGGTTATTGAGGAAATGGTTCAGTCCGTTCAACAAAATCATAAAACCCTGATTATGGTTACCCATGCGCGTAAGATTGCGGATGCCTATGGAGACCAGATTGTGGAGATACGGAATGGCCGAGCTTTTATTGTCAAGGAGGGTTAACATGGATACAACTGATTTATCCATCTTTCAATTGATCGTTGCTTACGTATTTGTGCTTATTTTGATGGTGATTCTCAAACGAAGAGGGATTCCCCGGGAGAAAGAGGTTCTGATCGCCACAATACGGATGACCGTCCAACTTATTTTGGTTGGATATCTGCTGGCCTATGTTTTTGACCATAGTCATCCTTTATATACTGTCTTAATCATCGCGGTAATGGAAATATTTTCGATATTTAACATTCTCAAACGGGTAAAATCCGTTCTTTCGACACGGTTAAAGAGAATCATCGCTATTTCCATGCTCGGGGGCACCTTGGCAAGCTTGCTTTATTTTCTGTATGTGGTGATCCAGTTAACTCCCTGGTATGAACCGCGTTATTTTATACCCATTGCAGGAATGCTGATCGGAAATTCCATGACGGGAATCTCTTTGGGAGTCTCCCGTTTAAATGATGGAATACGCGGAAACAGGGCTGCGATCGAAACGGCGCTTATGCTTGGTGCAACTCCGAAAATGGCAGCCAGAACGATCGTCAATGAAGCATTCGACGCTGCCATTCTGCCAACGATTAATTCAATGGTGGGAATGGGAATTGTTTTTTTACCCGGAATGATGACCGGTCAAATTCTTTCCGGCTCCTCCCCATTATTAGCCATAGAGTATCAAATTGCGATCATGTTAGGAATTTTAGGCAGCGTTTCCCTAACAGTTATTCTCTTTGTTCAACTAGGGTACCGGACCTTTTTTAATCGATATTCCCAGCTTGTCATTGATTAACTAGGTGTTCTTCGGATTTGCCAATATCAATAGTAATTTTTAGCTCCGACCCAGTGAAGCTTGGTCCCGAGTCCTTATTTGCTTTCCAGAGGCGCTATTTTGTCAGCAGCGGTTTCGTGAACGCTATACGCGGGGCGAAATATAAATTTCACGGAATACCAAAGCCGTAAACGAGATTTAATGAGCTGATAAGTCTCGTTTTAGTTTGTAGAAAAGAGCAGTTGCTTTGTAATAGGCAACTGCTCTTTTATGAATTTCACGCACCTCTGGTTATCCGCGATTATGGCGGCACGATTTCTGTCCTCTGCCTTTGCTGCTGGTCCAGCGGTCCTGATTCTGTTGTGTTTCGTAGTAATAAAGGGATGGGATTAGTGATAGGCGGATTTATTCCCGATCCCTTTGATAGAGTCACGGAGTATGTGATAACAAATACCGAGATATCCGTAACACTGGGGGTATATGCGATTGAGATGCTGCTTATTACAATCCTATATAAAGTTGCAATCTCGGTAAGAGAGCAAAGAGATAAATAGGGCGGATATCTTCATTCATAAGAAATTCACAACTTTTTCATCAGATTATCGTAACCTAGGGTTACACTAAGGTCATGGAAGAACAATAAATTAAGCGAAACTCAGCAGTAAAATGAAGATCTACGGGGCGAAAAATAAATGAGGGGGAATTTTAAATGATGCTTGGTTTTATTCTATTGGTTATCGTTGCTTTTTATATGTTTAATTCAAACAATACTGGAGGGTCGTTTTTCACGAACCATCAATCTCAGGCACGCACTTCACTGGATATCTTAAATGATCGATATGCACGAGGTGAGATTAATAGAGAAGAGTATCTAGAGCGGAAGCAAGAACTTTCGGTACAAAAATAGTTGATATCAATTAACGAAGAGTAGCTTTGCTTAGAGATAAAAAATCAAGATAGGTTTTAATTCTTAGAATTGCATTAATTAAATCGATTGAAGGAGGAATTCACATGATGGGTAACTGGGGGAATATGATGGGAGGATGGGGAAATGGTGGTTGTTATGGATACGGTGGTTATGGGTGGATGGGTGTGATGATGGGGACGATCATGCCACTCATCTTCGGAATTGGGATCATTCTACTGGGTGTCTATTTGTTTCGTCGTAAGTCTTCTCAAGTTTATACAAATAGATTCGGTAAGCAGAATACCGGACTAGACATTTTACGTGAACGCTATGCGCGTAGCGAGATAGATTCCGTGGAATTTCAAAGCAAAAAATATGATTTAGAGGGTAAGTGAGTAGAAGGTAACCCAAAATAGGGCAGTGGCTCCATAGGAGAGGCTGCCCTTTAATAATAAATTACAACTTCTTCATTAAAAATCCAATAGAAATAGTAAGATTTAGCCAAGTTGATTTAGAAGTAAGATATTCTGAGAGGGAGGAACGTAGCATTTGCTGCAAACTTTATTTAGCATCGGGGGATTTTCTTTAAGATCTTACGGCGTAGTGGTTGCCCTGGCGATAATCATTGGCTTTGGGGTAGCTTATCACTTAGCCTCTTCGGAAAAAGAATATCGTCAGCATCTTTTGGATAACGTTTAGTAATGGGAGCATCATGAAACAAATTATCGTCAATCCTCATTTCAACAATTGTACAGTTTTCAGAATCTACATGTCGGTTTATAAACTTAAAATCCCCTTCGGTCATAGAAGTATGAGCAATATACACTGTAAAATGAATTCCTGGGTTTGATTGTGTTAAAGAAGTAAGCATAACAACTAATTGATTTAGATAGTTTGAATTCAAGGTTACGAGAACATTCATAGATTTGTCCTCCAAAATAGCAAAAAATAGATCGAATCCCCTTCATAAATAATTCTCCTCAAATATTGCCTTATTATCTTTATAGAAACAGCCGAGATTACTCATAAGAATAAAGACGAAATTCGTATACAAAAAGGCAAATCAAAGCCAATAGTCCGCTGACTGTTAGGCTCATAACCATTGTGCTAGGGGGATGAATCCGCAAATAAACAGGGCTTAAAGCCAAGAAAAGCAAAAGAAAAAGGTCTGCAACGACAATTAGCAATTGAGTAATCCAAGTTCTGTGTCGCCCCAATAGATAACCAAGTACGGCATAAAAGGTTAAAGCCGCGAGTAGAAATCCCTGGCTTGAAGCCTGAAACGGTGTGAGATTTTCAAATAGATTATAGCTGTAGCCCCTAAAAATTAAACGAAAGAGATAATCAATTAAAGTACCGCCGACCCAAGCAAAAGTCAGAGGTAATACATGTGTCCAACGTTTTGTCGAGAACCGAAGTATTACTACCGCGATTATCAAGACAACCAGAATAAACAATTGAGTCCCGATGGCATTGATCTTTTGCATAAACGAAACCAAAAACAAAGGTGCAGAACCCGCTAACCAATCAACTACAAGATCGTCAAATTGCCCAACTTCCTGGGCTACAAAATCTTGAATCAAGCCCATTAAGAACATAAACAGTACCAAAAAGAGCAACCCGGCGATAGTAACGAAAAGACGACGTGTACCTAAAGACATGTAACGTTCCGGCAACCGCCGCGATTGGTTATACAGCCAAGGCCCTATACGTTCATGTTTTTTATAGAAAAGATAGATGGCAAGAAGCAGTACTGCTGCTATTACGCCTAAAATCAATGCATACCGGTGAACAATTGGGAGAATGACTTTCCAACGGCTCCCTAATAACCGTCCGAGACTAACCCAAAGAGTGACCCAAATAATTGCACCCAAATAAGCAAAGAAAGCGAAACTCCTGTACTTTAAACGGCTTATTCCGGCAATGTAACCAGATAAGTGGCGGACTCCCGGAATAAAATAGCCAATTGTTAAGAGTTTCCCACCATGCCTTTGATACCAATTGATTACTTTCTCCAGGCGGGCACTTCCGGCATGTTTTTTTAGATGGGTCAATACCTTTTGCTCAAAAAATTTTCCTAATAAGTAGGCAACGGTAATCCCACTGATGCTTCCACTTGCTGCTGCTAATACTGCTAATATGGGATTTAGTTTTCCTTCGAAAGTCATATAACCGATGAATACCATTAAAGTCTCATCGGGAATAGGTATTCCTAAAATAGATATACCCAATATGGCATATAAGCCCAAATAACCATATTGGGTGACATAGGCGATAAGATGTGCTGAGGTCATAGGATCTCCTTTCAGACCAATATTATTTAATTAGCTTACTGGATCTACGCTCTTTGAAATAGATCAAGCCGGTGGTTAAAGTAACTCCTAGACCGGCGAAAGCCACACTAAGAAGAACAATAACTCCTATCAAAGGAAGATTAAGAACGGCAACCAAACCGATAGCAAGGATAAACCATTTACTTAAGGCCGGATATTCCAATAAACGTGGTGTCAGAGCTTTTTGTCCGATAAACTCCATTATCGGTAGAATTCCTAAAAAAATGGCTGCTATACCCACAACGAGAACCAGAATAGCCAAGGGGATACCAACTACCGTTAACGAAAGAAGAATAAGTAAACCTAACATTATCAAGAATGCTGCCATACCAATTGCCAACAATCGCAAAGAAGATGCCTGAAGTAGATTTACTCCTTGTTGTACACGCTTACGCAGAAGAAATCCAAGACCGGTAAGCAAAACGATACCTAAAACGCTGATAATTAATCTAGCCAGCCAAAGACCTAAAATCATCGCTAACCCAATAAATAGTTGATTAACAAACTGCGGGGTTAAGCTTAAGCGGAATATGCCTGTATTGGCGGTTACATTAGCGGGGTTAAAAACCTGCCCTCCTAAGTCAATCACCAGATCAGCCTGAGCAGTCGGCTCAAGGTAAATATCGCCATTAATCACTAAAACGACCTCTTTGACCGATCCGCTAATATGAGCATCTGTACTAAGGGCAAAGACGGAGTCCACCGAATGTCCAACTGGAACCACCAAGGGATTCCCGCCAAATTGGGCCGATAATTCATCGGCTAGTGCGTTACCTGGAAAAAGAAGCAGTAAAGCTATAACTAAGAGTATACTTAGCTTCACTTGCGGCTTCATGGGATCACCTCATTTACTTCGAATTTAGTCAATAGCGTTTTAATGATATAAAGGCCCATGGTCATCAGCACCAGCGATAGGACTCCGACAGTCACCGTGGCCCATGGAGAAAAAAGTGTGGCAATGGTCATGAGTGAACGCCAGAAGGCAGACCCTGTGGCATAAACCAAATGAAACACACTAGAGAACGTTCGCGAGAAAACAAGCAAAATCGGGCTGGCGAAAACTGCTAAGAGAATGCTTGTCAACCAAATATCTTTGGCAGTGTTATACTGTTCCTTCTCAATCGCAGAGAGAATCCGCATAGATAAGTTGGTGGGAACGGGTATGCTGGCGATACTCTGGTTAATTTCTTTGCTTAGAGCCGCTAACTCGTCCCTTACTTGGCGGCACTCCGGACAACAATGTAAATGATCTTCAATTTCCCGGTATTTATTGGCATCTAATTCTCCATCCAGAAATTCGGACAGGTGCTCTATACATTGCAGGCACTCCATAATGATCTCCCTCCCCTTTTGTCTAATCTGAAAGTAATGTTCTTAAACGCATCCTAGCGGCATGGAGCCGGGATTTGACAGTTCCAAGCGGAATTTCTAGAAGAGTGGCGATTTCCTGGTAGCTGTAACCTTGCCAATCAAAAAGTATAATGATTTGGCGTTCTTCCGCGCTGAGTTTACCAAGAGCTTCCCGAAATTCAATCCGGCGCTCCCAATGGTCCGCTGCAGTTGTCGGTATTGATTCAATGTCAGGATCTAGATCAAGTTGTTTACCTTTCATCCGGTCCAGGCAGACCGTCGTAATAACTTTCTTAAACCATGCAGGAAACGCCTTAATATCTTTCAGACGATGAATGGAACGGTATACTTTCAGGAAGATTTCCTGCGAAGCGTCTTCAGCCTCCGACTCATTTCGGAGAAAGACAAATGCTGTCCGATAAACGTAAGCACTATAATTAATGACGAGTTGATTAAAAGCTTCTTTTTCCCCCGTCAGAACCTGTTCAATAAGTCTAAGATCGATCTCCATAAAGCATTTGCCCTCCTCCTTTCCCCAAACATCCATACTTACTTTTAGGTTCAGCTAGGTTTTAGCTCGTTTTTTTACATTATAAAGATAACCAATAATGAGTAGAGCACCCAAAAAAATACCCCCAGGAATAAGCAGATGCCTTATCTTCATTACGGTACTCTCCCAGTATATACCCAAAAACATGCCCATCGTAATGAATGTAGCAGTCCAGAGAACGGCACCCATACCGGAGAATGTCACATACCGCAAGTATTTTAGCTTGCTTATACCCCCAAAGTAGGCTATAAAATGGCGGAAACCCGGAAAAAAATAACCTACAACAATCATTTTACCGCCAAACCGTCTGAACCAAACTTCTACCTCAGATAGTTTGGTTTCATTAAAGTGCAGGTATGGGGCAATGCGATCTAATAAAGGCTTTCCTAACCGTCTTCCAATCCAATAGCTCAGATTCGTACCAATAAAGCTACCGAGAGCTGCTATAAGCAATGTTTTACTATAGCCCATGCGCCCCAAGCTAACCTGGAAACCACTGAATGCCATCACAAATTCATCCGGTACAGGTAGCCCAACCATTCCCAATGAAAGCATCAACAAGAGTGCGAAATATCGGTATTCATAAATAATACGGAGCAACAGACCTTGTATATCGTCCATCTTCTATACCTTTACCACCTTAAGACCGCTTTAATAGTAACTGGTGTTTTGCTTTGAGGAAATTAAGGATTCCAGGCAAAATCGAGACGAAAATAATAGCAAGAATTACGGTGGAAAAATTGTGTCTGACCACTGGCAGGTTACCAAAGAGATACCCACCAAAGAGCAAAATTGCTACCCAAGAGATTCCTCCAATGAGGTTATATGACAAGAAGCGCAAGTAAGGCATTTCTCCTATTCCGGCTACGAAAGGGGCAAACGTCCGGATAACCGGAATAAACCTTGCGATAATGATCGTTTTGCCCCCATGTTTTTCATAAAACTGTTGAGTTCGCTCTAAATGTTCCTTTTTAAAGAGACGCGTATTATTTCTGGTAAATACTTTGGGCCCGATAAAATGACCGATTTGGTAGTTAACTGTATCACCTAAGATAGCGGCGAAGCCAAGCATAATAACAAGTAAAATAACGTTTAATGAACCGCTGGCGGCAAAGGCCCCGGCGACAAAGAGTAAGGAATCCCCGGGTAGAAATGGAGTGACAACCAACCCAGTTTCGAGAAAAACGAGAATAAATAGAATGAAATAGGTCCACATTCCATAATTTTGAATGACTAGTCCTAAATTTTTATCCAGATGTAAAAAAAGATCAACCAACGTTTTAATGAAATCCATTTGTAGTCCTCCTTAAGTACTGCCACGTTAAAAGCTTTCTAAACATAAAGACGATAGGAATATATAAAAAGTTCATTGTCTTTGTCAAAATTTTTTTACCTTAGGTTTATAAACTATTAACTTAGCAGTAAGTTGCAGACTTCTTGGGAATCTAGCTCTTTATTTTAGACTGATTATTTTATGGTTGCTTGCTAGCTAATTTTACGACCCATGCTAAAACCAGAAATAAAAGGATAACTGTTATTACTTCAATCATTTATGAATGCCGTCCTTTCCGTTATTTTGACCTGCCTATATTAAAGACGGCGGTTTAAGCCAAAATGTTCACAAAAACTTTTTAACTCACCCAATTATTTTCTTATGAAGGTTCACTTTTGTTTTTTGCAAAAAATTTTTTGCATGGTGTGAACTTTTAATTGTCTTTGCTCGTCTTAACTAACGAGTATGTTTTTGGAGATAATGTTTTTATTATTCTTAAAGTAAAAATGAACTGGAGGAAACAACATAATGAATTCATTTGATCTTTTTGGCTACCATCTCATCAATCACTGGGCTGGCCACCATCCCGTAGTAGACAAACTGATGGCGTTTTTTGCTCAATATGCTTTAGAACTATATGCAGTGTTATTTTTACTTGCCTGGTTTACCTTACCCAAATCCGAATCAGAAAAGCGTCACGCGCTGGTTATGGCAGGATTTTCGGGTGTATTGGCTTTAGTTTTTAATGCTATAATCGGTCAGTTCTTCTTCCGCCCCCGCCCCTTTGTGACTCTTCCGAAAGGAACCTTTACCCAGCTCATTCCCCATTCGTTGGATACTTCATTTCCCAGCGATCACACCTCAGGCAGCTTTGGTTTTGCTGCAGGGTCCTGGAGAAAAGCATCTTTTTGGGTTAGATGGAGCTTTACAATTTTGGCCATACTCGTAGCATTTGCCCGTGTTTATGCAGGCGTGCATTGGCCAACAGATGTGCTTGCTGGTATAGTTATAGGCATAGTCAGCGGCAAAATTATTTGGCTGATTAACCCATTATTTAAACCTTTAACTAACCTGGGCCTGCGACTGTTTCATTATGGGAAATACTCAAATGAGACTTCAAAAAAAGTTATCAAAAAATATGCAAATTAATACACAGGTATTAAGTACTCAGTCGGTTGGGATTGAGGAGTGTGCGTTTTGATGTTTAACGTAGTGCTTTTTGGCATTGTCAGCTTGTTAACTGATATAAGCAGTGAAATGGTTTATCCCTTACTCCCCATTTTCCTCTCTACCGCGTTGGGAGCAAGTCCGGCTATTATAGGCATTATTGAAGGGATTGCCGAAAGTTTAGCCAGCTTACTCAAAGTGTTTTCCGGCTACTTAGCCGATAAAACGCAAAAGAAAAAGGAACTCACAATTTCTGGCTACAGTGGTTCCCTGTTAGGCAAGTTAGTTCTCGTTTTGGCCGGATCTTGGGGAGGAGTAATGCTTTCCCGGATTATCGACCGTCTCGGCAAAGGAATACGCACCGCACCTCGTGATGCTCTTATTGCCGACTCAATGCAAAAAGGCTCCCGGGGTTATGCTTTTGGTCTCCACCGGGCCATGGATACAATGGGGGCGGTCATTGGAGTGATTATCGCTTTTGTACTAGTAAGTGGAAACATCACTGATTTCAAACGTATTTTCTGGTTTTCGACGATTCCAGCCCTGTTGGGGATTATTGCTCTTTTATTTGTTAAAAGGCCAAGCAAGATTAAGTCGGTTAAGAAAGAATTTTCTTTTGCCTGGTCTAAGCTGGACACAAAATTAAAAAAGTTTCTGATATTGGCTTTTATCTTTACACTTGGGAATTCGTCTAACCAATTCCTATTATTACGAGCAAGTAAATTGGGCGTCTCAACCCCTAATGTTTTACTGCTTTACATGGCCTTTAATATTAGCTATGCTCTGGTATCCATCCCTGCCGGAAAATTATCTGATTTAATAGGTCGAAAACGTGTTTTGGTAACGGGATATCTTATCTACGCTATCGTCTATTTCGGATTTGCCCAAGTTACCCAAACTTCGACCTTATGGCTATTATTTATCGTTTACGGTCTATATACAGCCTTTACAGATGGTGTTGAAAAAGCCCTGCTTTCAGATATTGCACCATCGGACTTAAGGGGTACGGTAATCGGTATGCATGCAGCCTTAGTCGGAGTTGCCCTTCTACCTGCTTCCTTTATTGCCGGAATCCTATGGGACAACTTTGGTGCTCAAACCCCGTTTTATTTTGGAGCAGGGATGGGGCTGTTAGCGGTTATTGGCCTACTATTTATATTTAGAGACTCAAAAGCCCCAACGATTTTTGGAATTTTAAAATATAAGCTTAGAATGTTCTATAGTTCTAAGCCTTAATTTTGCATCCGTTTACTTTGGCCCCTGAGACAAGCGTAAATTCATAAGAAATTCATAACTCATTCACAGCAAAATCGAATTGATTCGCTATACTTTGAGACATGAAGACACGGGTGCTGTTAAAGTTATAATTCATTCCCAAATGAAATTAAAGGAGGAAAAATGATGAATAAAACAAAATGGATTGTAGGACTCTCAATTGCAGGCGTGATGGCCCTTTCTGGTACAGCATTCGCCTTAAACTCCGGGTCATCCGGACAAACGCTTGGTTCGGCACCGTCCGTATCATCAACTCAATATCAAGGAACTGTCGCTGATATTAACACTGCTAATGCGAGTTCCCCAACAACAAGTCAATCAATAACCCCAGCCCCTTCTTCTCCCAGTAATACAAATGGAACCAATGGAGGATACGGCATGATGGGTGGCAATAGAGCAAATGGAACCGGTGGAGGATACGGCATGATGGGTGGCAATGGAGCAAATGGAACCAGTGGAGGATACGGCATGATGGGCGGAGGGTATATCCAAAAGTAGGTGTTAACCTCATCAACGGCCAAGGATATTCCATTGGAAAACCGGAACTGGCAGGACCCCATACTTAATACTACTAAAGTGAAGTAAAAGAACTCAGCGAAAATTAAAAAGGGCAGAGGCTTCTCATCGAGTCACTGTCTTTTTTTATTATAACGGTTTGCACTAATTGCTCTCCAGTATCGAACATACCGATAGGTGTTATTGTTTGTAAAGAACCGTTGTTATCATCCCGCCTCCAAAAGGTCAATATCCCAAGTATCCCATAAAGAAGCTAGTATATTGTTTCTCAAAAGACGTTGATCGGGAGGATCGTGTTTCCGTCACAAGCGGTGACATAGAATTGATGGCCGTTGAGATGGATGGGGTGAGCGGTCTCCATGGCATTGCTCAAACGAATGCGGACATACATTAGTGTAAACCGCTACTAGCGCAGCGTAAAGAAAATAACGCTATTAATTGTAAAAATTTATAATCCATATTTTGTAGATCGAGATCATACACGCCGGTGTATTCGCACAGGGACTAAGAGATTATTTTTAACCGTCGTATCTGGAGGACTAATTCAACATAATAAGCCTCATTGGTGGAGATAATATGTAAAGTATTAATCTTAGAGTTAAGACTTATGTGTAGACGAACCGACAGTCATCAGGGATGTTATACATTCTGGGAAAATTTCCAAGGAGAAGGGATGCTGATTCTGGACTCTTTGGAGGGGGCCTCTCTGGCGTGTGTTTCTCTGTAGGCTGTCAGAGGTCCGGAGCATGGGCCGTTCTAGGTATATGCCGGCGCTTAGTTTGTCTTACCACAAGTTAGGCGAGAAGTGGCGGCCACGCGGCCGCCTTTCTTTTTTGCCCAGCTAAACTTGTGGCGGGTCGTAGAAGTCGTTGGTCGTGGTTCCAACAACCTTAATATCCCGCTTTCCGATCAGCTCGCCGCTGGACGTAAGGAATACATTCTTCTCAATGATCGTATCCATAACGGCCTCGGCCTGAGCCTTATCTAGGTCTTCCCTCGGATCGGGGATAGTGATGGAAAACGTTTTGCCGCCGGCAGTCGTAAAAATTAACTTTACCACCCTATTCGTCGTTACAGCCATAGTACCACCTCTTTTTCTACAAATTTACCGAAGGGTTACTCATCGAGCAGCTCAAAATTTTTCCTCAGGAGCACGTTCGTTAGCGGATGCTGTCCAAGACTAAATAAAGCTGCCGCCACATCATAAACATCCTGTTCCGTGGCCTCAGCCTTCAAGTAATTTAGGCTTCTCTGCTTGAGTTCCGGGTCGCCGGAGGGCGTGGTCCCGGTCTGGTATTTCACAATTAGCGTTGAATTTAAGGAAGTCGTACTTACTGCCATCGTCCTCACATCCTTTCCGATCTATTGACCGGCCGCTTTGAAATCAGCCCGTCCGTTTATTTTATGATCCTGCTTGTCCAAAGGTTACAGTCTGCGGCCAACCTATTAAAAAGTAAGGTTCACCATTCTGATTCTTTGACAAGCTATTTAAGTGAGGTTTGTCACACGCATAAGCCTGGCCCCATATTCTGTGAATAAAGTAACAGAAAGGGCAGGTAATATCATGAATGATTTGATCACAGAACGTACGCCGCTTGTGATTGCGGCTGAAATAAACACGATCAGACATCAGGCCGGGAAAATCCTCCTTATCAGCGCCCTTGAGATCGGCCGGCGCCTGAAGGAGGCCAAGGACCTGCTTCCCTATGGAGAATGGGGCAAGTGGTTGAAGGAATCGGTCAGTTACTCTCAGCGAACGGCCGATAGGTTAATGCAGCTCTGCGAAGAGTATGGGACGAAACTGCTTGCCTCCTCCGACAGTGACGGCCATCCAGATTCGTCACTGGTGACGAATCTGACCTACACCCAGGCGCTCATCCTCCTTGGGATTCCGGAAGAGGAGCGGGAGGAGTTATTTCGTCAATGAGTTTATAATATTTCAAGAGCCTTTTAACACGTTTGTGTGTGAAAGGCTCTTGTTTTTGACATTTAAGGCATCATACCTTGTTCACCAGAGCTACTTGTGCTGCTCGAGCCACCTTGCATGGGCATTGGCTTTGAAGGAGTGCTGCTCATTGAGGGATTGGCAGGCTTGGTTTGATTGGATGGGGGTATGGTGTTCATCATATTTGAGGGACTTTGATTTTGACTTGAACTTGATTCCGGGGAACTAATGGAGGGCATTTTTCCGCCAGCCATCGGGGTTCCCATTGAGTTGGGCTGCTCTTGGTTTGTTTCGCTTTGAGGAGTTATCGTCATACTTTCTTGCGGGAAAAGTGAATTTATCGTAGTATTTGCTTCTGTCAACATATGAGAAGTATCGTTGGAACTTGAACCGTTCGAATTTGTAATTAATCCATTATCCATTAACCGCTTATATACCAGATAATGATTCAGACTCATACCAAGGCTTTGAGCTGTTTTTTGAGTGGTTTCATCTGTCTTGCTTACCATCAGATCGGCAGAGATGTTTTTCTCAAGCATATGGCGACCGATAGAATCACGGAGCTTCGCTTGATCAACGACATTTACCTGACGGTTATCTAGGGGTATAATGCTTGCCATTACTAGGTTTTTACTTTGCCTTAAGATTCCCTGAGCATTCGCTTGATCGATCAATAGGTCCACAGATGTATAGATGTCTTTTCCTTGAAGCTTAAGCTCAGATTCTGAAGTTTTAGTTCCTTGAGTTAAATCGATCACCCTGAGGACTTTGGCATCACGGTTAACGAATAGTTCCTTACTATTATTAATATCCATCACAACGGCAGCCACAGCGGTATTTGCGCTAGAGACTATGTTAAATACACCTAGGCCCAAGGCAAGTAACAGCATGGCGGCAATAGAACCAAATTTAAGGAATCTTTGGTTTAAAGCTTTACGAATAGGTAGATCCACTTCAACAACTTGTCCGAGAAGGGGAGTGGTCTTCGGTGTTTTGATTTCCAAATAGTCACCACGTTCTGTGTAAAGGATCGTGTTTCTTTTTGAGGTTTTCATGACTATTCCTCTGGTCTTATCCATTACGCTAACCCCTCTCTTAACGTTATCGAGTCAATTTGTGTAAAACTTTTTAGAGAACTGAAATCCGGATCGGATAGGATTAACACTGTGGCAATCAGATATTTTCTTCCTCTTTCTAGTACCTTGCGTTTTATTCCGGTAAGGAGTTCTAACTCTTTGAGAGGCAGACATTTATTCTTAGTTAAGTAATGTAATAAATCGAGCTGACCACAAAGTTCTAGAGCTACTCTATAGAGAGTTGCTTTACTGTCACGATGCTTAGGAGAAATCTTGACTAAATCTTCTAAGGTTATTCCATATTCGGCCAGTACCAGAACATAACTTTTAACTGTTTCAGAGAAATTATAGTTTTGTTCTTTTTCTTTATACATTTCGAAAGACACATCTGAATCATAGCTATAATGGGCATCATTATCAAACTCCGAAGGAGAAAGCGAGAGTAATTGATGTTTCGACTCTTTGCGAAAGTAATCAATTAATCGTCGTGTGATGACTGTTTTGGCAAATCCGTAAAACGAGGTACCTTCGTCAGGTTCATATTTATCGATTGCTTCATTAAAGCGACTAAGGCGATGCTAAGTTCGTCATCGTGTCCCCAGGTAAGATAGTGCTTGCATAGATTAAAGCTTATTTTCATGATGAATGGTTTGTGATTTTCAATAAACTCTTCTCTAACAAGTTCGTTTCCGCTTTTGGCTAGTTGTAAGGTCTGCTGAATCGATAATTCTTGCGCTTCAACCCCTCCACCTAGTAGACAATTTCGTAAAAGGAACTGGAATTTAAGGGGGTACCCTTGAAGAAAAAATTATAAGATATGTTTCTAAACCTACCCCTCCATAACCGAAAAGGTGTACGAATACTGTGGTGACTGCAGGCGGTGAGAGTCACACAGAAAATCGAAACTGGTTCTACATTCTGTTGATTATCAAACATTACTTAAACTCATCAATGAAAGGATTGAATTGTAGTATGAAAAAGAGAACATTAATGGTGACATTGTCCATGGCTTTAGTAGTAGGAGTGGCAGGGATCGTGAATGCAGCGACCATGGGGAGCAATACCACAGACACATCGACTCAACCTTCCAATACATCCGCTTATGTGAACCACAACAATGTCCCAGGCATGGGAGCAGTGCCGGGAACAACGTCTCAGACAAATCAAACACTACCTGCTCAGACGGCTCAAACACAGTCTTCTCAACCCGATCAGACATCTACAACCCAGACAGATATCTATACCCCAATGAGTTCTAATGCATCTATAAATAATATGGGGCAGAACATGTCCCCCAAAATGCAGACCATGCCAATGAGTACCCCAATGAATGGCCAGATGAGTAATATGCAAAGCATGCAAGGCATGGGTGGAACACGCAACCAATATCAAGCGAATGCTTCTAGCGCCACTCAACCATCGAGCCAAAATTCAAGTGTTAAAACAATGATGGGGTCCTCGGGAAGAATGGGTAGATAAAATAGTTTTTCCAATAATGATCATAGGCTTCTTGTTACTAAAATATTAAAGGCCATAGAGAGTAGCCAATTAGGTTAGATCTCTATGGCCTTACTTCTTGCTGAAAAATTTGTAAAAATCCCTGCTTTGTTTTTGAAATAGAGCATTAGAGAGGCATAGCTTAGCGAGAGTTTAACCCACACCATTTTCTACCTCTTTAGGGAGTTGGACTATAAACTCAGTTTCTTGACCTATTTTGCTCTGAACAGTAATCGTTCCCTGGTGAAGGGTTGTAATCTGTTTTACTAATGCGAGACCAATTCCCGTCCCCCCAGTATCACGAGTTCGGGATTTGTCGGCTCGGTAAAATCGCTCAAAGATAAAAGGAAGATCCTCTTCGGGGATACCGTCACCAGTATTTTTGATTCGAATGGTAGTAGAATCTGGCATTGGTGTCAGTGTCAGTGTGATCATTACATGACCGCCGATATTCGAGTACCGA
Source organism: Desulfosporosinus paludis (assembly GCF_045689965.1). NCBI lineage: Bacteria > Bacillati > Bacillota > Clostridia > Eubacteriales > Desulfitobacteriaceae > Desulfosporosinus > Desulfosporosinus paludis. The sequence continues at coordinate 1,648,990 of NZ_CP144211.1, read as the reverse complement.
TAGGCATTGTGAATAAGGTTATAAAAGAGTCTCGTTAAAAGTCGTCTGTCACCTGATGTTGTCACGGGTTCTGGCGGGAAGTTCCAACTCAGAATCAATTGTTTTTCTTGGATTAGGGGATTGAGACTACGAATTACTTTTTCTATAAGATGCTTTAAGTCTACAGGTTCAAAGACAGGGGTTAAAACCCCCATTTCTGCTACATTTAAATCTTTTAGGTCGCTGGATAAATCAACAAGGCGGTCAATTTCCTCATGGATGGAGGAGAGGTTTTCTTCATCAGCAGGCAGGACGTTGTCTTGGAAGGCTTCGATATAGCCTTTGATGGAAGTTAAGGGAGTGCGCAGTTCGTGAGCGATATCAGCGGTAAACTGTTTGCGGAGAGTTTCTTGGCGGTTCAAATTGTCTACCATTACGTTAAACGCGTATGCCAATCGTCCAACCTCGTCTTTGGTTTGAATAACCACACGTTCATCGAGGTGTCCCTTGCCGATACGATCAGCGGCTAGAGTTAGACGTTTCAGTGGTGCGACGAGACGACGACTTGTGAAGTAACTGAGGATTATCCCAAACACAAGTGCTAGACCTCCAGCGAAGAGTAAGGAGTAAAAGACTGAGGACTGGAATTGGACATCTTGGGGGTTGAGAATCGGTGCAGATGAAGGGTATTGGACATAAGCTGTAGCTAAAGTTCCCTGAGGTCCAGACACTGTTAAGGTTTTCGTTTTCCAACTAGTAATTGAGGAAGAGGACATGCTCATCCCCATACTCATACCGCTTTGACTATGCATCATGTCGTCCATCATGTTACTCAACGTAGCAATCTTTTTACCGCTAGGATCCGTTAGTATAACAGTTGTTCCAACCGGGAGGGAATAGCTAATTTCATCGAGTGATACTGGATCCCAGGTTCCTTTGCTCTGATAAACAGCGCTTAGACGAGCAGGTAATTGTTCTATAGTTGTTTCGCTCGTCACGGTTAAATAATTACTGAATTGTCGATGGAAGACAAGATTTACAGCAAGCATGCTGAAGGTTAACGTGATGAGTGTGATGATAAGAGTGGACAGAAATAATTTTTTACGCATTTTTTCCTCCAACACTGGGATTGAATTTATAACCTATGCCGTAGACAGTCATGATTATTTGAGGATCGCTCGGGGTGGTCTCGATTTTCTGGCGGATCTTTTTAATATGTGCATCAATGACACGATCATCACCTTCAAAGTCGTGCCCTTGAACGATTTCCACCAGTTGGCCACGAGAGTACACTCTTCCTGGATGTTTGGCTAAAGCGCCCAGGATTTTAAATTCGGTGGGAGTTAATAAGACCTCTTGATCATGAAGCCGAATTTCATGCTGTATGTTATCAATAGTGAGGCCATTGTCATAAGTAATGACGTCCGCGAGGAGGGACGTTTCGTTATTCGCTCGACGAAGAACTGCCCGAACCCGAGCAACCACTTCACGAGGACTGAAGGGTTTCGTAATGTAATCATCAGCTCCAATACTTAGGCCTTGGATTCGGTCCTCTTCTTCGATTTTGGCCGTGAGCATGATGATGGGGACTGAGGATGTTTTGCGGATCTCGGTGCAAATTTCCGTCCCTGACATACCAGGAAGCATTAAATCTAGGATGAGGAGGTCATAGGGGTTCTCTTTAAACATGGTCAGAGCGACAATGCCATTTATGGCCGTACTGACTTGAAATCCTTCTTGTTGAAGGTAGGCTTTAAGCACCGACGTAATTTTCTTTTCATCATCAACGAGTAATATTCTCATAAATCGACTCTCTCCTAACTAAACGCATAGCTTAGATTATCAGCTTATTATGAATAGGAACGTCTACTTTTGGCAATCTTTTGGGCAAATGGAGGACATTTTTTGTTGAAATTTTAATAAATTTAAACTGCTTCTTATAGATTATAAGGAATGCACTCGCCTAAATGGGTGCGTTCCTTATAATTATTAAGATTTACTAGACTAATTCATGCATCTAATACTCTTGTTAATTTAGAAATACTAAATGAGTATATCCTAAAATAAGAAATGATCTAGGAGCGGTGAAAGGTAAGCAATAGGAAATCTACGAACCTTGTCCTGTTTTAGCCTTGGCAATAAGCTGTTTGATTTCATCAGCATTAGGTCCGTTTGGATCCTTATCTAGGGCAGTTTGCCATAACCGTATGGCTGAGGTGTAGTCCTTTTTAATCTGGAACAGGTAGACTCCATAATTAAATAAGGCCTGTTGGAAATCGGGGTTCTCATTAATAGCCTTTTGAAAGCTCTTTTCGGCTAAGTCGTTTTGCCCACTGTAAAAAGCAGCCGTCGCCATATCAGTTAAGACATTAATATCTTCTTTTGTTTTAAGAACGTTTTGGTAATATATAGTTGATTGAATATAATCGTCTTTGGCTTCGTTCGGAGCTGCAGTTCGAGCCGCAGTTCCAAGATCATAATAGGAATTTCCTAAATCCAATTGGAGTTGAATATCGTTTGGGTTTGATCGTACCTGTTGACTAAGCACAGTGACCCGGTTTTTTAAGCTATTATAATCACTGTTAGCCGAAGAAGCGGAAGAAGTGGCTGCTGAAGAATTACCTCTGAAATATCCGTAGGCACCCGCACCAACAATGCTGGAGATTAGTAAGAGAATGATCACGATTGCCTTGAGATTTTGTGTTTTCTTAGCACTTGTCATGTTATATCCTCCAAATCAGGTATAATGTTTTCCATTGTAGTATGGGAGAATCATCCTTTAAACGATGTGACCAGAGATGTTTTTCGTTACCCGAAAAGGTCATTCCGGAGATATAGGAAATATACGAAGGATACAGCGGCAGGCAACATGGGGAAACAAAAGAAAGCAGCCCGGCGATGAAAGCCATCCAAAGAGTCGGGTGGATGCCTGTGTTGATATCGAATGAATACTGATATACAAACAAAACACACACCATTACGACTGCAATCAAACCTACTGTACCTACGATGGTCCGGAGGCGTTGACCTTGCATAGAATTCCTCCTCATTTGGGCACATAGTTTCATTTAATCTAGTATGGTTTTGATAGACTACGACCTTGCCAAATATATTTTAGATATGCGAAAGTGCTTCTGAAGGATCTATCAGTACCGCTTGCATAGCAAGAAGTATCGAAACAACCCCGATTAAGACAGAGATGCCGATAGAAGAGAAAGTTATTACGGGGTGAAATTGAATAGGAACGGTTTTTTGAATAACCATTGGACCAAGCAGGGCGGGGCGAACGCTCCAATGAGATACCCCAGAACACCCCCAGATAGACTTACCAAGACAATTTCCCTGATGAGAATGGAAAGAATATGGCGATGTCGAAAACCGATGGCTCGAAAGACGCCAATTTCTGAAATACGATCATTGATGTTTCCTAAAGTCGTAACAAATACAATCAGAACGCCGATAATTCCCAATAACGTGGATGTTATCAAGGAAAAATTTGAAAAACGATCAACGCTTTCTTGGGTTCCTTGAACAAGTTGGGATAGTTCAGCGACTTTAGCCTCTGGTAAAAGTTCACTCAAAAGGGTTGCCGTTTTATCCGGTTGAGCAGAATTAATTTCGATCATGGACCAAGAATCTATTCCAGTAATGGTGCGAGAAGTATTAAAATTTGAAAATACTCCATTGTCTTCTGAGCCACCTGTTGGCTGCATTATCCCAACAACAGGATAGTTCTGATGATTAAGTTCTAGAGAGCTTCCTATCTTAAGATTTTCTTGCCGTGCGAGGTCCGAACCGACAATAACTTTTCCGTCACTGGGCACTTGCCCTTGAATATGCCACCAAGGTTTCATCTTTAGTTCAATGGAAAAATCGACGCCGACGATCAGATAACTCTTACTCCCCCCTGAGGCTAAACCAACGATTGTGGGGGCAATTCCGTTGATTCCAAGCCCTTGGGCTTGGGTGATTGTTGTCACAACATCCTTATTCAGATGTTTGATATCGTAATCAACACCAGGGACGGAGAGGCCACCATAGCTAAGTGTAAAATGTTCCGACTTAGGAGTGATGACGACATTAGCACCATACTGGGTTAAACTTTTTTGCAAATCGTCTTGCATACTTCTAGCCAAGGTGTTTAGTGAAACGGTTATGCCGACTACTAAGATAAACGTAAGCAGTAAAAAGATCGTTTTGCCTTTTCGCCGTCGTAAATTTTGGATAGCAATATCTGTTAATGTCATGGCTTCCTCCTATCACATGTAACGCAAAGACACAGTCGGATCAAGGCTTGCTGCTTTCCAAGCCGGATAAAAGCTGGCAATAAGACCGATCAAAAGAGAGCCACAGAGAGATATGACGAGCAAATTAGTTTGCCAGGGGATTTGAACTTGAGCTTTGATCAAAACAGATCCGAAATTGACGGCGGCACCCATCCCGAGAAGGTAACCTAATAGCCCCCCCAGAACACTTAATATACCGGCCTCAGAAAGAACGATTTGGAGAATGTGACGTTTTCGGAATCCTATCGCCCGCAGAATCCCTACTTCCTGTGTCCGTTCCTCAACTGAGGATTTCATGGTTAAGGTTATGACTAAGCTACTGGCTAGGAAGAGAATCAAAGATACGCTTTGAGCAAATAAATTAAACTTACTCACCGTATCATTTCGAGATTCAAGGGTGGACCTCAGAGCAGTAACCTTAGTACCAGGCAAAATGGCCGTTAATTGTTTGACCACCGCGTCAATCGGACACGAATAGCAAAAAGCGGCAGCTTCTACGAGGCTGATGGCGTTGGGTCTATTTGACAGTTTCTGCAGTACTGTCAAATCCATAAACACAGCCTGGTCGTTTTCAGCGGAACCCGTTGGTTGAATGATTCCTGCCACTTTAAAATCTTGTCCCTTGATCGTGATTGTTTGATTAGGACTCAAACCCAGGGAATGGGCAACGTCACTTCCCAATATAACTTCGTTGGCAGCAGGGATTTGTTTTTTGGCGAGACCATCTAGCTTCCACCATTTTTTAAGGTGTAATTCTTGTGGAAAATCGACGCCCAGTAACAGAATAGATTGCCCCTTAATGGTAGTATCATCTAAAAGTTTGGGAGCTATTGTAGCTAAAGTTTCCTTGTTTTTAATGGTTTTCATCAGGGGAATGAGGGACATGTCCAGTTCTTTGACTTGAGTTGGTGCTTCAACAGTTATGCCACCAAAGGTCAGGGCTTGTCCGGTATCAGGAAGGATGAGGATATTAGAACCGAATTGATCAAGTTTGTTGGCGACATCTTCTTTCATGGCTTGGGTTGTCGTATAGAGAAAGATAATCGAAGCCACTCCTATAATGACACTGAGCACTAGTAAAGCAGAACGCATTTTACGACGACGCAAGTTTTGAATTGCTATATCTGTTAAACGCATTGATTATCCCCCTTAGACCTCATAAGGAGTCAGAGATAAAATTCCATCACGAATATAAACTGCGCGGGAGACCCATTCTAAGTTTTCTTTGTTATGAGTCACCATGATGATGGTTAAACCGTCCTGGTTAAGAGCCTGGAACAATTCCAACAGTTCGATGGCCGTTTTGGAGTCCAGACTTCCGGTAGGTTCATCGGCAAAAACAATCGTTGGTTGATTAACGATGGCTCGGGCAATAGCCACCCGATTTTGTTCACCGCCAGATAATTGATTGGGAAGGCGTGAAGATTTTGAACCTAGACCGACTTTCTCTAGAACACTCTGAGCCATAGCCCGTTGCTCTCTACCGGATCGGGAGGAGATTGCCAAAGGTAACATGACGTTTTCTAAGGCAGTAAGATAGGGAATTAGTTGATATTGTTGGAAAACGAATCCGACGTACTCGTGACGAAAATCGGCTAATCGTTCAGAGGGTAAAGAATAAACATCGATATCGTCTATGATGAGTTTACCGGAGGAGGGTGGATTTAATCCCCCGAGAATACTTAGTAAGGTACTTTTCCCAGAACCGGAAGGGCCCATTAATGCTAAGAATTCACCTTCGGCGATCTGTAAATTCATATTTGTTAGAGCCTCAACAAGACCGACCCCACCTCTATAGTTTTTGGTGACCTCGCAGACCTTGATTAAGGGCATTTCAATTCCTCCTAAATCATAAGAAATATAAGGACGATACACTATTTTTTGTAAGCGGTAAAAGAATCTTATCTTAAAATGACTCCACGTTTGTTAGAATGAACGCACTCGTTTTAAAACGAGTGCGTTTGAGTGTAAAGATCAAATATCTACAAGTAGTATATTTTGGACTAAACTCTGGGTGACCAAGCATCTAGTACGGATTGCTGAATCTCAAGGTTATCGCCATTTAAAGAATAGGACAGTGCTTGAGGTGGATAGGCTTGGCAACCGCCGCTTATACCTTTGAGTGTTTGCAGATCCCAGGTCGTTCCGCAAGTGTTACAAATTATTTGATTACCTGTAATATGAAAGGAATTTCCTTTGCAAGGCTCACAATAGCTTACAGCGACCATGACTTTGCCGTCTGGCTGGACGAAAGCTGTCAACGGAACAGTCTTGCCGTTAGCATTGTACTCAGTGCGGATAAACTTCTTGTCCTTCACTGTACTCAGTGTTGCAACAATTTCCTTTCCATTTTCCACCTTACTATCAATAACCGTTTGCTCCAAACTATCGTTAGGACTATAATTCACCTTCTGTCCGGTATCGACGGCTGTTTTGATAGAGGAGGCAGAGGCAGAGTTATTGAAACTATTAAATAGGAAATAGGATCCTATAATAGCCAGAACGGCTACAACTCCAATAATACTGTAAAGCCCTGCTTTGCTTTTCTTAGGTTGGATAAATCTTTGGTTCTTTCCTTTTTGGCCGTTTTTCACTTTATATATCCTCCGTGGTATTTAATTGAAAACAGACTTGAGGTTATTAAATTACATCCTCATTGCCATTCTCACAGTAAAGGTGAGAAAGTTCAGGATACCGAAGAGTAAAATGACCGCTAAATAAGGCATAGAGACGGATAAGGCTTTACTTACACCGTAATTTTTTCTGGCAATACGGTAGGCGGTATAGAGGGAACCAAGAGTTCCTGCAATCACCAAGAAGTATTGCATAATCTGGATGATTGGGTCAGCAACGAAGGAAGATGATCCTTCGAGATGCACCCCGAACAGCCCCATAAACGTATAGTAGGTATCCTTTCCTTCTGCCAGAAGATGGAATAAGTTGTGGGCCATGTGGGAAGCGAGGTCAAGCGGAATGACGGCATAGCCAAAACGTGCAAAGGCATTGCGTAACGTTTCGCCGGTGAAACGTTTAGAAATGGCAGTCGCTGCGAAAAGTAGCAAAACAGGGGTAGCCATGGCAATAATAAAGAGGATCGTAAAGGCGATGTCTTGATTAGCGATACCTAAAGTCTGTTCTACCCACTTAAGGAAAGAGGGGTAAAAGTCTAACATTGTAATGTTTTGGACAAATACAATCCCGACGATGACAATAGCTAAGAAAGACTCTTCAAAATGTGCTCTAGTCATCGACCAGAATTCGCTGGTAGGTTTACGGGGTGTTAAACGAATTGAATCATGGGGACAGCTTTTGATACAGTTTCCACAGAGATTGCAGTTGGCGTTGTTTTCCATAGCCATTGGAAATTCAAACATTGGACAGCCAGGTGCTTTAGAAGATCCTTTATAACAATCCCTTGTCTTGCAGGTTTTACAAGTCTCTTTATCTGCCCGCAGTTCCAGCATACCGGACCTAGAATAGTTGCCTGACAAGCTACCGAGGAAACATAGGTAGCGGCACCAGGTACGGCGTTCGAAGAGTAAAGCACTGACCATGACGCCACCTAAAATGAGTAATAAGAGGGTTCCAGATCCTCGGGGTGATTCTACAATTCCCCAAATGTGATCGGACCAAGTAATTAAGATGAAGGTAATATCGATGATCCAAAGACCATATTTACGGATAAACTTTGGAACCTTCATGTTGGCCCCAAATAATTTTTGGGTTAAATCACTAACCCAGGCGAAAGGACAGATTCCACACCAAAATCGGCCCAGCAGAAAGAAGAAAAAGGGAATGAGGGGCCACCAAAGAACCCAAGTGGCAGCGGAACCAAAGTTCTCTCCGACGTTTGTCGGACCTGCTAAGGTTTCGACCATAATTACCCCAAAAACTAAAACGGTGATCCACTGGAAAATTCTTGGGTAGAAAGGACTTTTAAGAAAACGTTTAAGCAAAGGAATATTAAGGAAGTTTATAGGTTGCTTTTTAGAAGACATTACAATTTTCCTCTACTTTCTTAGTTTTTCATTTTCTTTTCTTTAAGATTGCGGCGAGTATTCCGACAATTACAATGACACCGGCAACACTGCCTATAAGAACGAAATTCGGTCCTGATTTACCAACTGTTAAGGGAAAATTAACCGTGCTGTCACCGAGAGGGGAAGAAATAGTAATCGTTTGATTCCATTGCCCAGGTTGGTTAAAAGACATACCTTGCATCATATACGAACCAGCGTCCATGGCCATTGAACCCATGGAAGACTGTTCTTGCATGGCCGTCCCACCTTGTTTATCCATACCGGAAGACATGTCCATACCAGGCATGCTGTTGTTGCTATCAGAGCCTTTTATGCTTCCGCTACTGCTCATTGTTGTTGGGTCCATCATTACTTTAGCTCCGGTAACCGGTTTGCCGGTAGCCTTATCTGTAACGATAACCGTAAAAGTAGCTGGTTGATTTGCCACGAGGGTTTCCGGGTTAGTCTGCATGATTACATGGTAAGGGCCCGCATCCTGTTCTAGTCCACCAGATGCAGCCAGGGTATTTGAAGCAATCACGAGAGTTAAGAGCAACAGAGATAGGGAAAAAAGGATTTTCTTCATTGGTTTTCTTGAAACGTTCATAAACACACTCCTCTAAAAATAAAGTCGAATTTCTAATGTGCAAAAACGATGCCAAGTTGGGTTTGTTATTAGTAAATTTTTAGTCTTAGGTTATAGAGTCTGCTTGGATCAGTATCTAAGCCCATTCAATCAAAACGAACGACGACTTTTTGAATCAACTTTTAAATGATTGCAAGTAATTTCAATTTCCATGTGTGGGATATGACACAGTGTATTGCGCCTTATCCCACAACCTTCTCATAACGTCCAAAATCACAGTAATTTTTTTGTATTTTATTCGCTACTCCTCCTCATAAACTTTCATTTTTCAGCCTTGTTTCATGATTGTGGTTCAGTCATGCTGTTAGTTTAACTTTCTGATACGATAAACTGATGAAAAAGTTGTGAATTTCTCATGAAGAAGGATAGCTGATAGAGGTATTAATCTGATTGCATACGAACGGAAAATGAGTAAGCTTGAGCCTACTCATTCCATGTGGAAAATATTTTTTACGTATATTCTGGAGGTCTTGCTATATAAGTTCAGGTAATGACAAAAAAAGACCTAGCAGTCAAGACTATGCAATGCTTAGAAGATGATTTCTGTATTCAACAGGAGTCATCTTCTTTAAATTCCATTGATATCTGAAATTGTTATAGTAGTTCATATATTGGTCTATCTCATATTTAAGCTCATCTAAAGTTTCACATGGTTTGATATACGCTTTATCTTAAGAGATAAACTTGCAAGGGTTTGAACTCGAACTGAGCCGAGAGTTTCTGCTTTGGGGTTTTTAGGGAGTTTGGTATATGACTCACTTAAACTTAATGCGTTTCCCTCGAAACGATAACGTTGTTTTAGCTCCTTTACCATCCCAATGATGTGAAGTCTCTTATCCATCAGTTTTGAAGTAGTGGTGCATGAGTAAACCAGCCATCCATCAGAAGGTAATCCGCCGAGAATCCAGCATTTAAATTTTCTGTCAATAGACAGAAATATTTTGTCGCAACTTAGATATATACAGGGTTGGAGGTAACTTTTGCTATGCGAAAGTTGAGTTACTTAGTTATTAGTTGCGCAGATAGGGCAATTATTCAGGGCGAAAAGTCGCGCAGTCTGTCATTTCTGAGGAGCTAGCGTTAGGGGCTTGAATTTCGATCTAACTTAGCTCCCGAGTGTCACTGACACTCCCGTATGCCGAAATAGTGTGATTGTTTTGGCAAGTTGGTACTAGACATACTTAATTGTTTCATGATACCATAAATACAATTAAATATCTGGGATGAGTGATTCCTTCCCGAGGGAAGGAATTGAAAAGGGAAGTCAGTTAAAGCTGACGCGGTGCCCGCCACTGTATAAGGGAGGTAACTCACAAAGTGTCACTGGGATTTATCCGGGAAGACGTGAGTTAACGAAGAACTTGAGCCAGGAGACCTGCTTATTCCGAATTTGAACTACCTACGGGAATGTTAGGGGGTGTATACCTGTGTATTCAGGATTACTTTTGTTACCTGATACAGGTTAAGCTTTTTACCCTTCTGTTGGTGAAGGGTTTTTTTGTTTTTATTTACTACCTCCAAGCATGGGGTATCGGGTACGGTATGATCAGTTAATCCAGCAAATGTCCTTTCAAGGCTTGGTAATAAAAGGAGGATAAATTTTGAAAAACATCCATGTAAAAATGAAGAGTCGTCCTAAATGGCTCAGTTTTGGAGTGGCAGTAACAGGAATACACCTTTTGGGCATGACGATGTTGTTTTTGAATTTAAAGCAATATCCACAATTACTAGGGTTTGCTTTTCTTGCTTACACACTAGGCTTACGTCATGCTTTTGATGCTGATCACATCGCGGCGATCGATAACACAGTACGTAAAATGATTCAGCAAAAACAGGATCCGATGGGGGTTGGATTTTTCTTCTCGCTTGGCCATTCTACTGTTGTCTGCATAATGGCAATTATTACAGCATTTTCAATGCATTGGGCACAACAGAACATTCCACAAATACAAGCTATCGCTGGTCTGATCGGAACTGCGGTTGCTGGAAGTTTTCTTTTGCTTATCGGGCTATTTAATCTTTACATTTGGTTTGATATCTATGGGTTCTTCTTAAAATTGCGTCGAGGTGAGATCGATGAAGAAAATCTTGATCAACTACTTTTAAACCGGGGCTTCTTATCCCGCTTCTTTAAACCTCTATATCGGTTTATTAACAAGAGTTGGCATGTTTATCCACTGGGCTTTCTCTTCGGTTTAAGCTTTGATACTGCATCAGAAGTAGCATTATTAGCAATTTCTGCTACTCTTGGTTCCAAAGGAATGCCTATTACTGCAATTCTATCATTACCGATTATATTTGCTGCTGGTATGAGCCTAATGGACACTGCGGATGGGGTTTTCATGACAACTGCTTATCATTGGGCATTTTCTACTCCGCTACGTAAGATTTATTATAATTTATCGGTTACCGGCCTTTCTGTTATTGCAGCATTGTTTATCGGCTTAATCGAATTGGCCCAGATAATTACTCCAAAGCTTGGACTTAATGGAGGAGTTTGGGGATGGATACAAAACCTTAACTTCGGTGGAATAGGCTATTTGCTTGTTGGGCTGTTCGTATTAGCGTGGGGTGTCTCATATCTTTTATGGAAGGTTTTACGGTTGGAGAATGCGTAGGGATTAAGAAAATTATCAAAGATAAGTTAAAACGGTTTTGTCAAAGCTATTAAAAACACGGGAAAGGCCAATTAGGCTTCCCCGTGTTTTCGTGTTTTGTTTATGTGTTGATTATCTTGCAAAATATTTGAATGCAACTCTAGTGATATTTAGATATTAGTTATTTTGATCCAGATGAGTGACCAACATTACCATGGCAGGATATGCAGCTTACGTTGCCAGAAATCATAGGCTGGTGGCTGATAGGTGGGGCATTCGGCGCAGATCCAGGAGCGAGAGTAATGTTTTTAGCATTAGGATAGGCACTGTCTTTTCCGCTATGACAATACAAACAAGCATCGATATGCGGCGTCCATGCAAGTGTAGCAGGGACTTGATTAGTGAAATGAAGATACAGTTCTTTATAACTGCTTAGCTTACGCACTATGTAGCCCAGATTTCCTGGAGCAGCGTGACAACTTAAACACTCCACATCTTTGTGCGGTCCTGTTTGCCAAGAAGCGACTTGGGGAGCAATTTCGTGGCAAGAGGTGCAAAATTGCGGGCGGGAGGTGTAGTGCATCCCGGCATACGCTGCAGCAATTAGCACGACAATTACAATCAATCCAATAAACACAGTTCTTTGGGCCTTACTGGCTTTGGCCGGCTGCCCTTCGTTCGGTGCCATATTCATCATCCCCTTTTAATACGTTTTGACGACTCCTTTCGCAATTCCGTTCTTATTGTTACATTAAATTCTCAAAAATATGTAATAATATCCGCACTGAAACATCTTTCGCGTTTGGTATAAAACAAGCATTTTTCGGCAAACTAGGGATGTTTAAGGAACCAGTGAAGGAGGTAATTTTCAGTGCGTCGGCTTAAAATTCTTGTATTATGCATCTTGACTTTAGTCATTATCACTCTGGTTGCAGCCTGTAATACACAGACTCCCGCACCAACTCAACAGACCCCGACGACAAACGTGACTCAAACTGCGAACACTAATCTCACCTATGTCGGAGAACAAACCTGTCAATCGTGTCATAAGAAAGCAAACTACGACAAAACACCGCATTTTCAATCCTTTAAACCATTGTCTGCTTACAAACTCGACAAGACCTACGGCACGGTTACTGTCTATGATGGAGCTGCCAATAATGCAAAATCTACAACTGTCGATTTAAGCAAAGCACTTGGCGTGCAAATGGATACCTATGTTGTGGCTCAGATCCCGAAAGACGCTGGTTTTGCCAAGCAGTATTATCGGGTGGGTCATTTAATCAAGAATCCTGACGGAACGTATAAGATCGATAACCCTGGCTTGGTCAAAGGCACACAGAACTGGTCTGCAGGAGATTACTCTTGCCTTGATTGCCATAGCCCAGGTATGGGTAAAGCAGGTACACCGGACTTAACAATTACCTGCGAATCTTGTCATGGTCCGGGAAGCGCTCACATTGCAGCTACCACAGATGATCAAAGGAAGGCCACCATGCCATTGCCGACTTCTACGACCTGTTTGAAGTGCCATCAGAGTGATCCGACGAAAGATACCACAACAGGCGCCACAGCAGGTGCGATTATTACCACGAACCACTATGGCACACGTGACTATACCTTCAGCAAACACAACACTACTGGTATGATCAACGGATGTTTGACTTGCCATAACGTACACGGTACTAATACTAAGGGCAGATTGTTGAAGCAGGATAATCCGAATGACATTTGCGCAACCTGTCATGCGGGTAAAAATTACGACGTAAATACCATAATGTGGGATAATAAGTCTGACCCCCATGGTCACACAACTGCTGACCACAGTTTCACAGCCATTCCAGAGTCTGCTACCAAAGTCAACCCAACAACAAAGAATGTGGAAATTACAGATCCTACCGTGCTTGACATGGTTAAGAAAGCATTACCAGATCTAGCTAAGTAACATTACTAGCTTAAGAATGGGAAGATAAATGAGGCTTGACCGCAAAAAGGTCTAGCCTCATTTCCCTGTACTAGTCAGAAGATATAACTCCATTTAATTCAGAGGAGGTACTATGAAACGGTTAATTTTATTTTTGAGTATTATAATAGTGACAATAGTAATTTTAGTATCTTTTCCTTTTCAGAGTCTCGCCCAAACTCAATTTAGCCGTACCAATGTTCCGGCACAGCTTAAAATTACCGCTTCAGCCGTTAACGTTCGATCAGGGCCATCAACCACTTTTCTAAAAGTCGGAGCAGTATACAAAGGTCAAGTGCTTGAATGTTTGGGTAAATTAGGAAGCTGGTGGGTCGTTCATTTGACTAATGATACCGTTGGAGCAATTTCGGGAGGTTTAGCCCAGCCTTACTATCCCACAACAACTCAACAGACCGCAAAGCCTGCGCCAGCTCCTTCTGAAGTTACGTTGACGACAGGGCAACAGCACATGCTTGATTTAATTAATCAAGAACGCTCTAAAGCCGGCGTTGGCACGCTGAAAATTGATCCTCAGCTTCAAAAAATGGCTCAAACGAAAAGTGATGAGATGGTAGCTAAAAACTATTTCTCCCACACAAGCCCAACCTATGGGGACCCATTTAATATGATGAAGACTTTTGGTATCAATTACACGTCAGCAGGGGAGAATATTGCCGGGGATTCATCGGTAGACGCTGCTCATCAAGCTTTGATGAATGATCCGCCGCACAAAGCGAACATCCTGAATGCATCGTTTAACTACATTGGGATAGGTATCACTTCGAGTCCGACGTATGGTTATGTATTTGTGCAAGACTTCATCGGAAGATAGAACAGAATTTTTAAGGGGCTGCCCGATAATGATGTCCGTGAAGGAGATTCATTTAAGAGGGCAGCCCCTTTTACATCCAAATCGATTCCCTTATTAAGGAGAGTGTGGTAACTTATAAGAAGTACAACATGGACAATTGTATTTCGAGGGGGAACAAAATTGAAAGTTTTAGTGGTTGGTTTGGGAGCATTAGGAACCGTTTATTCCTGTTTTATGAGTCTGGCAGGGCACGAAGTGACGGGCTTAGGAAGGCCTGCTGCTTTAGATAAGATAAGGACGAGTGGAGTAAAAGTTTCAGGTATTTGGGGAGAGCATGCTGCGAAGCTTGACAGAGTGGTAACAGATGTGTGTGAATTGGATCGTGAACAATTTGACATGATTATTGTTACAGTGAAATCCTTTTCCACTGAAGAAATTGCCGAAAAAATATCCCAACTCGTTGGGGAGACTACCCATATTTTCCTTCTGCAAAACGGTTATGGGAATTTTGAAGCTGCCGCGAAATATATTTCAGAAGAGAGAATCGTTTTAGGGCGAGTCATTTTCGGAGCTGAAATGTCTGTACCAGGGGAATCAATAGTTACTGTTATAGCTGACGACGTAGTAATAGGCTCTCCTAAAAACCTTATAGCCTCTGAACTGCTGGAGGAGTTTGCCGGCATATTTCGCAAGGCAGGTATCCCCACAAAGGCTTCAAATGAAATCATGAAATATATTTGGGGTAAAATAATTTATAACTCGGCTTTAAATTCTTTTGGAGCAGTCTTTGAAGTGAATTATGGACAATTGGCTGAAGAACCCGTTACCAGAGATCTAATGAATACCTTGATTCAAGAAATATTTAATGTGTTTGCGGCAAGGGGCATAATGACCTTTTGGCCAGATGCCCAGAGCTATTTAAAGAATCTTTATACTAATTTAATACCACCGACATCCGCTCACCATGCCTCGATGCTTCAAGATATTCAAAGTGGTCGCCGAACGGAAATCGAATCTCTCAATGGTGCCGTGGTAAAGCTGGCTCACGAATCAAGTGTCCCTGTCCCGTTAAACGAAATCATTGTAGCTATGGTTAAAGCCAAAGAACACTTTAATTATCGCCGTTAAGATCTTTTCGAAGATCCCTATCTTGAAACTGATGTTCTGAGCACAACAAGCCCTCGCCGAATGGTCGAGGGCTTGTTTGGCTAGGTCCTTTAAGCAATAATTGACTAATGGGCATTTTCATTAATGTTTTTTAGCATTAAAACTAAACACCAGACAATCAGCAAACTGAACAGGGGAAACATCATGATTTCTAAAAAACTCATCGGAACTCCAGCAACAGCTTGAGCGATGATCATTGCTGTCAGTGCTGCCCCCATTGTAAAACCCTTTATTATAATGACCGATGAAAGCAAATAGCCAAAATTATTTCTTTTTAAGATCAATATACCTGAGATAAAGGCAATTGGGACGATGAAACCCAAATCCATTCCCTGTATGACTAACGTGGTATAATGTTCCAAGCCCAAAGGAATAGAGCCATTTATAATTGAGGGGACAATTCTTCCAAGCCACATAAGGCCTAGAGCTGTGGAGAAGAATATTTGAAACCCACCGATGAATTTAATCGGTAACTTTTCATGAAACGAGGCCTTCATCTGCTCAATGTCAAAAGATATCATTGATAAGGTAAAGGCAAAAAAGCTGGCTGACATAAGCAACACATAGATGAGAAACAAGGGGTTAAACATCCACAAGAATGTGTAAGAGATATAGGTGTACAAAAAATACCCTAAGGTGCCGGTCAGCAACAACCTTCCTTTGAGGAAACCTTTTCGAGCCCAAAAGAGTGAAATAATAAGCAGCGGGATACCTAAGAACAGAGTAACAATATCTTGGGCTATCCCTTGGGCGACCATTGGCACAGAATCATAATGATACAGCCCTTTTCCGTAGATCGTTACTGTTTCACCGCGTAACGATTGAAAAGCATATTGTCCATTCCCTTGATTTGAAACTATGCCGAAAACCGTAGATACTAGGGATAAAAGAACAATGCAAAACACAAGTATGCTTATGGCCTTTTTGTATTTCAAGATAAATTCTCCTTTCTAATCACATCTGACTATGGGCGAGGGTAATTCAGGTCAGGATGTTCATTTATAGTTCAGATATCATTAGTTCACAAAGGTTTCATTGATGACTTGGGCAAATCTGAGAATAGTTTCCTCGGAGATGGTTGAAAAATCTCTGGTCGTATCTATGGCTGGTCTGCTTTTATCCATCTTTGATACCATCTTAACCATGAATCGTTCCACAAAATTTATCTTTTGAAATTTAAGCTCACCACCGAAGAATTCCTTGATAACAGCTATAGTCAACAATTCAGGAGCAAAAGCCTTATTTAACTCGGCCTCTGCTTGATCACTAAGCATACCGCAAATAAACAGCCCTATTTTTTTCTGTTTCAATACCTCTAAGTTTTTAAGGCAAAACTCGGTGACAGGTTTTTGAATTCTTCCAGCGTAAATCGAGCCGCCAATGATCACATTATCATAGCCCGAAAGATCTTTAGGTTTAACTATGGCTAAGTTGTATTGTTCAACATTTCCCATAAGTTTCTCTGCGAGAGTTTTAGTGCATTTTTCCACGCTGCCGTACTTCGTTGCGTAAGCTATCAACGTATTCATTTTTTGATCTCCTCTTTTCTAATAATTCCATCGAATAATAAACTAAAATGCCGATTTATTAAGCGATCTATCTGACCTTGAGGGAGTTCTTTCTCAATGATTAGTTTAATGATTAGCCCAAAGGTTGATGTCCAGAAAATTTGGGCGGTAAGCTCAGGATCGCAAGGAGCATAACGCCCCTGACTTATTCCTCTTTGGATGTTGTCACATAGCAATTGCAGAGTTTGGCTTGTTTGAGAAATACCTTTCTGGAGCAGGACTGTTTTATCCAAAACGGAAGCATCGTCGTTTAGCATGAAAGCCTTATATTCTTCAGGAAACGTTTGGGCTGCTTTGATATATTGAGTAAAAGCTTGTTGGATTTCTTTTTCTGGCTCCTCGTTGTTTCTTTCTACCAAACCGATGGAAGATATGATCTTTTCATAGCCTTCTTTAACTAAAGCCTTAACGATTTCGTCTTTGTCTTTGAAATAGTGATAAATGATTGCTGGAGAATAATCGATCGCCTTGGTAATTTTGCGTATGGACAGTCCGGAAAGGCCTTCTTTGGAAATAACATCTCTGGATGCGTCCAAAATAGTTTTTCGAATTTCATCCTGTTTACGGTGTTGGCGTTCTCTGCTCAACTTAGCCATCTCCTAAACTTAATTTAACCGAGATCAATTATTGAACGGTGTTTAATTATATAATAATTCTGTTCGACCGTTTTTGTCAATCAATTGTATTAACAGGTTAATCTTCGCAAAAGGAATCTTTCTCAAGCAAAGAGATTATCGGCCTAATTCCCTAAAAAACGCAGAAAAAGCTTAATTAAGTTTGGACATAAATAAAACAAAAAAACTCACCAAAATAGTGAGCTTCTTTGCACTATCAGAAAGTATAAACTTGCGTTATATACGTTCTAAGCATAAGTTCAACTAAGCTGCCGCTTTCGCCAGCTAAGTTTTCTTTACCTGGCAGAAAGGCAAGGGGGATTTATTATTGAGTGTCAGAGTTCAATAAACTATGTTTTAAATCAAAAACTATGTTTCTTAACCTTTTAGCTGTTTTAGAAGCTTCGCCATATTTTGCCCAAGGACTTGGAATGTTTGGATACCTTCGGCATCTTTTTGAACGTCTCCCGGATCGCGAGATAAGGTCATATTCCAGTAACTTGAAGAACAAATGATCATTTCTGCAATTCCGAAAAAGAAGTTGATGGCAGAATATGTGAAAGTCGATCCGGCTCTTCGGACGGAAACTACCGAAGCCCCTACTTTGCCTCTTAGCAAATTACCGCCGTTAGATTTTGAAACACAACCGCAACGGTCGATTAAGGCTTTTACTTCTGTACTCACATTGCTGAAGTAGGTTGGAGAGCCAATAATGATCCCATCTGATTCTTCCATCTTTTGAATGAAAGTATTCATTTCATCGTCTTTACGCGCACAACGGTTATTTTTAGTCTTACTACATTGCCCACAGGCCAAGCAGCCAAAGACTTTACGCCCTCCCAATTGGACTATTTCCGTCTCAATTCCTTCCTTCTCTAATTCCGCTAAGACGATTTTGAGGCTTTGAATAGTATTGCCATTAACCCGTGGGCTACCATTAAATGCAACTACTTTCATTTCTAACACTCCCATTTTATAGTTTTAGTTATTGATTGATATAATAATATACAATATAATACTACTTAACAAGTACGTACTTTTTTGTGTTATAGTATCCAATTATATACTTAATTCCAGAGCTTAAGGTGGATAGGTTTAAACGGTGTAAAACTTCAGTTGCTTAAAATAATCCCTGAGGAGTGTAGTGGTTTGATTAAATTTCGAAATAACGAATATCAATGTTCCATGGAATTGACGTTAGCCCTTATAGGTGGAAAATGGAAAGCACTTATACTCTGGCATTTGGGTGATAAGATCTTAAGATATAATGAAATGAGAAAAATATTACCGAATATTACGCCTAAAATGCTGACCCAGCAGCTGAGAGAATTGGAGGACAGCGGATTAGTCAAGAGATTTATTTATACCCAAATACCTCCTAAAGTCGAATATTCTTTGACTCAAGCCGGGAAAAGCCTCTTGCCTATTTTAGATTCTCTATGTAAATGGGGATTGAACTATGCTAATGAATTTGAACAAAGCGAACAAACTAAAGATCTTGACCTTCAAGGCGGATCTGTAAGAACCTAAGTTCTGAAACAATAGCAGTCCCTGGGACAGCCATCTGGAATAGGGGCAAGGAAGAGAAGAACCTTAAGATAAACAAAATCCCTGAAAGCCGATAATTCTGGCTTCCAGGGATTCATGTTTTTATTTATCCATTACCACTGTCTTCCAGGATCATCGGCCATAGAGTTTACAGTCCCTTGTGGATAGAGAACTGAATAGTGATCCATTACCGGGTTAGGATTATCGGCTGTGGGTTGGGGAAATACCATTTCGATTTTAAACTCAGGCCCTGCTGTATATCCGACAATTTCCTGACCGTTGTACTTCGTATCGTAGGCAGGGGTTCCAAAGGCCGTTTTTACTTTATCAAAGGATATGCCTGCTAATCGACTATCAAAGGATCGAGCTTCAAAAATTTGTTCCCCCTTATTAATGCCAAAAGCAAGCTTATGGCTCGAGAAGGTGGCGTAGCGCCCTTTAGCAGCAGCAACATAGTCGGTTGAATCAGCCGGTCCTAATACTTTTTCAATGTCTTCAATGACCGTGGTTTTTACAGGAAAGTTGCTGTTGAGAACTTTGCCTTGTTGGGCTAACTGCATCATCGTTAACAGCAATGTTTGAGAGGATTGAGCTGGAGCTCCGCCAGCGCTGGAATTTTGTTGACTGGTGGTTGTGGGGACGTCACTCTGATTCTTGGTACCTTCAGTTGAGGATAAGGGGGGCGTTAAGCTTGAACACCCAACGACCAGTGTTAAGGCAAGGGCAGCTATCGTCCATTTCATGGTTGTTTGTTTAAATGAAGAAATCATGATAATCCTCCTAGCATTGAATTTGTTGACGAACCCCATAGTACCAGGAACCCAACGCGGTTCCGACAGGAGCTGCATTAGTTCAATGATCGTTTGGGCATAGTTCTTGTGCTCTTCTGGTTTAACGATAGCCAATGCAGTGGCATCACAGGCAATCTCACAATCTAGCTTCATTTGATGCAGGGAGTACCAAATAATAGGATTAAACCAGTAAACAATTTGAATCAAGGTGATAAGAGTATTAACCAAAAGGTCGCGTCTTTTAAGATGGCTAAGCTCATGCAAGAAGACATATTTGAGTTCTTCGTGTGATAACTTATCAATGATCTGCTGGGAAATGATGATTTTTGGTTTTCTCCAACCGAAAAGTGCTGGTGACGTTAGTTCAATATCATAGACCAGAGAAACTTTGGACTGTATCTTAAGAAGCATTTTACTTTCTTCAAGAATCTCTTCGATATCCTTTGCCTTGCAGGGAGGCTGCTTTTTAATTTTTAGCCATAACCGTCCATTGATAAGACATACATAACTCAAGATTAGGCCGATACCCGATAACCACATGATGGCTAGGTTAAAAACGTTAATCTTTGTATTCACGGACGCAGATAAAGCATTAGTACTCGTTTGGAGATCATCATTTAAAGGAGTTTTTGTCAATGAGTCTGGGATAGTGGCATCTGCAGTTATGGAGGAGGGGGCAGTAAGCATCTGATTCAGATTCGTTGTTGATGAGGGATAGGGAAGAAGATTAAAAATACTCAGTGAGCTTGGCGGTGAAAAGGGTACAAGAAGTCTGATAATTAGAACAAACCAAAGATAGTAGTGCCAATTAGCTCTGATTTTTTGCTTAAATATAAATTTGATGAACAATAGTCCCAGAGCCAATATGCTGCCGCTCAACGACAGTGATAAAAACAAACGAAAGAGCTCAGATAAATTCACGTGCTTTCACTTCCATCTTTACTTTATCCTTTCATCAAGCAATTTTCTCAGGTCTTCGATTTCTCTGGCAGACAGACTTTCATCCTGAACGAAGTTGGCAAGCAGTAGGTGGAGTGAACCATCATAAACCTTGTGTAGAAACGATTTTGTCTCTTCTCGTATGCAATCCTCTTTGGACACTAGAGGATAGTATTGAAATAAATTGGAGTCCTTGTTTACTCCAAGGGCTTCTTTTTTTACTAAACGGGCAATTAATGTATGGATAGTTTTTGGGCTCCATTGAGTGTCCTGTTTTAGTGATTCAATAACTTGAGTAGCCGTTGACGGTGATTCACTCCAAAAGACTTTCATAACTTGCCATTCTGCGTCAGATATCTTGCAAGCGACATTCTTCAATTCAAAACACCTTCCTACAAATGTAGTCTATAGTTAGATTACATTTGTAGGAAGGTGTTGTCAAGTGGTTAAATTTACAATTGATTCTATATATCGCCTGATTAAAATACCCTTTGGCTAAGTCATTTTAGCCAAAGGGTATCATTGTGTGGAAGTTCTAAGCGTGAAGATTATAAATCATAAGCTACTTCGCCATGAATTGCGGTATCCAGCCCTTGAATTTCCACGCTTTCGGGTACACGAACGGAATCGAAGATATTGATTACTTTAAGAATAAGATACGTTACGACAAAGGCATAAACTCCTGTAAAGACAACTCCAAACAATTGAACCAGGAATTGGTGAACATTACCTTGAATCAGGCCGCTTGTCCCATTGACAGCCGAGACAGCGAAGATCCCTACAAGTATAGAACCCAAAATTCCGCCGACTCCGTGTACGCCCCAAACGTCAAGGGCATCGTCCCAATCGAGCTTAATGCGCACTTGCACAGCGATATAACAAACAATCGAGGATAAGATCCCAATAATTATGGCTGCCCAGGGCCGGACATAACCTGCCGCAGGGGTGATGGTTGCCAAACCGGCGACCGCACCTGTCAATACGCCGACCATGGTCGGTTTTTTCTCATGAGCCCAGGAAATCAACAGCCAAGTAATCATAGCCATCGAACCAGCGATATCTGTATTTACAAAGGCAGTTGCCGCAACTCCATTGGCAGCCAGAGCGCTGCCGCCATTAAAACCAAACCAGCCAAACCATAAGAGTCCGGTGCCTAAAGCAACGAAAGCAATATTATGAGGCGCTGATTTCTCGCCAGGCACTATAACACGCTTGCCGACAAAAAAGACAGAGGCTAAGGCAGCGATCCCGGCACTGACATGAACGACAATTCCTCCGGCAAAATCGACGACACCCATTTTCGCAAGGAAACCTCCACCCCAGATCCAGTGGGCTAAGGGGATATATACCAAGATGCTCCATAAGACCAGAAACTTCAAGTAACTTTTAAAATTTACCCGGTCGGCGAAAGCTCCTGTGATGAGTGCAGGGGTAATAATCGCGAACATTTCTTGATAAATAAAGAACACAAGAAAAGGTATCGTGGGTCCATAAGCAGGATTGGGGCTCATCCCGACTCCTTGGAGCCCAAAATATTGGAGATTGCCAATTAAGCCGTGGATGTCTTTGCCAAAGGCTAAGCTAAATCCACCTAAGACCCAAATGGCTGTCACAATGCCCATAGAAATAAAACTCTGAATCATGATCGTTAAAACATTCTTTTTTCGTACCAAGCCTCCGTAAAAGAAAGCTAAGCCTGGTGTCATCAGGCATACCAAAGCAGCACTGATTAACACAAAAGCTGTATCCCCAGAGTTGATCATTACGAACCCTCCTATTGTTTAGAATTTTATGATACTTACATTCTAAAGCAAGAGAGTATATCCGTTAATCAGGGTTATACTGTATTTCCCCAAGATAACACCTGTATTTGTTAAGGTTCAATGATATGATTGCGAACTGCATACAACACCAAATCCGTAATGTTTTTTAAACCTAGTTTGTGCATGATATTAGAACGATGAGTTTCCACCGTTTTTAAACTCAAATTTAACAAATTCGCAATATCCTTGTTGCTGTTGCCTTCGGCTAAGAGCTGGACAATTTCTCTCTCCCGAGAGGAAATTAGTTCCGATTTTCCTTTTCTCTGATTGAAATTAGCGACAAAGCCAGCTACCACAGTAGAAGTAATATCTGAGGATAAGTATGTTCCACCCGCCTGAACAACACGAATTGACTTTAAGAGCTCTTCCAAGGCGTTTTCCTTTAAGACATAACCGTTTACTTCCAGTTGATAAGCCCGGGCCACAAAGTCTTCATTCTTATGCATGGTCAAAATAATAACTTTTATGTTGGAATAATCCTTTTTAAGACGTGCTGCCACTTCCAATCCATTGAGCTGGGGCAGAGAAATGTCCAAGATCGCAATATCCGGCTGTAAACGGATAATGTCCTCCAGAGCATGGTGACCATCAGCTGCTTCACCAATTACCTGAATATCTTTTTCTTGTTGGAGTAAGATGATCAACGATTCGCGTAGAATTTTGTGGTCATCAGCCAAAAAAACCTTAATAGTCATGAGGCACCTCCATCATTAACGTTGTCCCCTTTCCTGTTTCTGTAACAATTTGGAGTGTCCCGCCAAGCATTTTAAGCCGTTCTTCAATAGAGTTTAAGCCTAAGCCGGCGTGCACTTTTTGAACATCAAATCCTTGACCGTTATCGCTGATTTGAAAGAGATAGAGATTGCTCTTAAGCTTGCTAAAGTTCACAACAATTTCGGTGGCCTGAGAATGTTTTAAAATGTTCGTCAAGCATTCCTGAATCACCCGGTAAAGATTTAAGCTGGCGGCCTCTTCCCAGGCGGGCATTGGGGCTAAGAGATTGTAGTCAAACTGAATACCGCTCGTCTTCTGAAGGTTTTGCAATAAAACCTCAACGGACGCGGATAATCCTTTTTCATGAAGCAGAGCTGGTTTTAAATTAAATAAGACACCACGGATTTCCTCGATGGTATCCGCAGCGAGATGTACTGTACGATCAATTTGACCGCTTAGGAAAGGGTCTTGATGTTCTGCCTTGACCTTTTGTGCAATCATGCCTAATTGCAGCTTAAGAGCAGCGAGGGACTGACCAACTCCGTCATGAAGGTCTCTGGCAAGTTTCACTCGTTCCTGTTCCTGAGTTTCCACAAGAAGTTTGGCCTGCTTTTGCAACAATTGATTTTGTACTTGGATTGTCCCACTAAGGTCTTGGGTAAGGGCTTCGTAATGGGTCATTTTCAAATAGTCCTGCCAGGAATAGATATCCGCAAATTCAACGATGTTTAACCCTTTTTCCTCTTCTTCTTCGGAAACCCGTAAGCCCAGAAATTTATTAATAAGGTAAAACATCAAGAGACCTAAGCCAAAGGCCCATAGAAAATTGACACTTACTCCAAAAAGCTGAACTAAGACCTTAGTTAGACGAGTCTGTCCCCCTAAAAATTCCTGTGGCGCAAGCAAAGCTAATAAAATCGTACCGCTGGCCCCGCCGAAGCCGTGAATTGACACGGCTCCTACGGCATCATCTAAGCGCAGCTTTTCTAGCCACAAACCGGAAAAGACCACAACGGAGCCCGAAATAAACCCTACTAAGACAGCGTCCAGAGGCAGGAGATAATTCGAACCAGCTGTAATTGCAACCAGGCCGCCAAGTGCTCCAGCAAAAATGGCTTCCATATAGCTATGGTCTTTCAGGAAAAAATGGTTGGTAAGAATTGCTCCGACAACCCCCGAAGCTGCAGAGAAATTTGTATTAAGCAAAATTAAACCGACTCGGTCATTAAATGCCAACAGACTTCCACCGTTAAATCCAAACCAGCTGAACCATAATATGAAAGTTCCCAATGCCGCAAATGGAATATTGGAACGTCCTAATTTTTTAATTTTGCCCGAAGGATCCCAGCGATCTTTCCGCGCCCCGACAACAATAATTCCTGCCAAAGAAACCCAGCCGGCTGTTCCATGAACAACCGTAGCACCGGCGAAATCGATAAAGCCCAGGCCTTTTAACCAGGCGGCTTGCTTCAGGAACAAATCACCCCATACCCAATGCCCAAACAGAGGATAAATAACACCAGCCAGGAAAACCGCAGCCAATAATAAAGGGAGTAAGCGGGTGCGTTCCGACATGCTTCCTGAAACAATGGTCACGGCGGTACCTGCGAACATAAGTTCAAAAAAAACAAAGACAAATCCAAGAGAAGGATGAGTTAGAGAAAGATTGTTCAGCAGCCAATAGCTGCCGCCAAAAATCCCCAGATGAGTCGGACCGAACATCAGAGCAAAGCCTAAAAAGCAATAGACCAAGGTTGTAATGACAAAGGTAAGGATGTTTTCAATGGCCACACTAATAACATTCTTAGATTGAATAAATCCGACTTCATAGCAAACAAAACCTGCCTGCATAAAAAATACAAAACTGGCACTGACAATAAGCCATAGATGATCGATCGTCACGCCTAAAACTCCCTTAATAGTTTATGTATGGAAAAATGTTCTTCTAGTTAATACTATGGGAAATATAAGATCGGAGGTGGTTAAGGTGGGAGACAAAAGCCCTAAGAATAAAGATAAAATGAAGAAGAAATCAGAGAAAAAAGTGATTCCGGTGACTCCGACAACACCTTTTATTCCTTAAATAACAAACCCGTAATGTCTATCATATGTAATATAACATTTATTTTATCCGGCAGGTGCCGGATTTTTCTTTGTACTACCAGAAAGTATAAACTTGTGTTATATACTTTCTAAGCATAAGAGCAACTAGGCAGCCGCCTTCGCCAGAGGCTAACAAGTGCGAAGACAGTGTCTTCGGGCGCCAGCCAAGTTCTCTTTAAGAATTTAGTTTGATCGTAGGTTTTCCAAAGTTTCTCATGTTATTCGACTAAAGTCAAATTGATTTTAAACTCCTGGTAGGAAAACTACGTGAATATTAGCACTTTATAGTATAATTGGTATATAACAAGGTTAAAATGTTATAACCTTTCAATAAAGCTAAGAAAGGACTGAATTTGATGTTGCAATGGAAGGATGAATACTCTATTGGGGTAGAGATCATTGATGAACAACACAAACACCTTTTTGAGATTGGAAATAGGATTTATGACTTACTTGAAAATTATTTATACGTTGACAAGTATGATAAAATTGTCGAAATCATCCATGAGCTGAGTGATTACACAAAGTATCATTTTAAAAGCGAAGAAGATTATATGATTCAGATTAGGTATCCAAAATATCTTAGTCAAAAAGTAGAGCACGATGATTTCATCGGTAAAATTGAAGAGATTGACCTCAAAGATCTAGACAAGGACCAGGATAAACATATCCGGGATATCTTAACGTTCGTGTTTAATTGGGTTCTTGAACATATCTTGAAAAAAGATAAGCTTATCAAGGCCTAAGTATTACTTAATTTAAGGAATCGTTTCTCTGATGTCATTTGCCAAAGAGTGATTCCCAACCGAGATATAGAAATACAGTCAAAAATAAGCCTTCCACCTATATTCTGGTGGAAGGCTTTGAAAATTACGAAACTAGCTATGGATCTTTGTAGATATAAGTTTCTTTCTTAGTTAGTAACCGAAGCATTAAGATCTTTGAGTAAACGTTGAACGTCAATCCCGTGAGCTAAGGCTCCTTGTTCCAGGTTCTCAAAACGGGCAGCCATGCACCCGAAACAATGCATGCCGTAACTAAGAAGTATATCGGCGGTTTTAGGATATTTTTCTACGATTTCAGTGATTGACATATCTCCAGTAATCATTGAACAATCAGCTCCTCTAAGTTTATTTAGTAAACAATTTTCGAAAACTCCGTCGTAATAAGTTTAAATGCTGTTTCCAATTAAAGAGCCACTTTGTTCCCAGCCCCATTTTTTACGATCGTTATGTTTTCAGTCTTAATATGCCTACTTTCCAATTGAATCATTTCATTTGTCTAAGAAAAAATAATCCATAGCTAATTGCGGTACAATTGATCGGATCATTTGACACAAGTGTATCTTTCTATTAATTTATTTAGATTGATGATATCACGCACCTTACTCGTTGATTGTATGATATAACCCTTTTAGTAATAAGATAAGTCATTGAGTTTCATAAAAGCAATTAGTTACCTTATGTAAGTATAGTACTATAGATGGGTTACTACCGTCAAGTAAATAAATGTGATAAACTATAAAAAAGTAATGATGGGTGGGTTGACGATGGAAGATTACCAACTATGTCCGAAATTCGAATCAGCGTTCGAATTAATCGGGAAACGATGGACGGGATTAATCATTCGAGTCTTGCAAACCGGACCAAAACGGTTCAAAGAGTTAGCAGAAACCATCCCTAATGTCAGTGGTAGAGTGCTGACTGAACGATTAAAGGAACTTGAGTGCGAGGGGATCATTAAACGTCACGTTTATCCTGAAATGCCTGTTCGGATAGAATATAGTTTAAGCCCGAAAGGGAGGGACCTTATACCAGTCTTTGACGAGTTGCAAAAGTGGGCAGTCAAGTGGGTTGGGTTACAAAGAGATCTGCAAATACAAGACCGATTACGTAGGGATTAATGTCTTTAATAGCTTGATTTAAAACTATTCTTTGAATAATCCTTTGAAATTAAGGAGTTAATAGAATGACTCAAAATGATGTCCTTTATTTTACATCCTGGTTCGAAAGCTATACGAGAGGTTACAGGTCGAGCGATGTAGAAGTTGAGGCCAACTTGAACTATAAGAAAGAACATTCACTAAGAGTTAGAGATTATATGCTGATGATTGGCAGGGATCTCCAGCTTGAAAGTGACCAGATGCTGCTGGCGGAAGTGATCGGACTCTTTCATGATGTCGGACGTTTCGAACAATATGCTAAATACCATACGTTTAAGGATCATTTGAGTGCAAACCATGCGGAGTTGGGATTGGCGGTATTAAAACGAGAAAAAGTTTTATCTGGTCGAGCAAATGAGTTGGAAAAGGAAGTTATTTTTACGGCCATAAAGAATCACAATCAGAGGGTAATCCAGGAAAATTTAAACGGAAGTACTTTAATGTTTTGCAGGCTCATACGCGATGCCGATAAACTGGACATTCTTGATCAGATCATTAGTTTTTATGAGAATCCCTGGAAAACCCCTTATTTGGCGGTAGAGAATAACCATGAAGATAAACGTTATTCACCGGAAATTATAGAGGGCATTTTGAGCGGAAAACAAATTTCCTATACAAGTGTCCAAAACCCGGCGGATATCAAGTTGATCCGATTGACTTGGCTGCTCGATCTAAACTTCCCGACAACCTTCAAAATAGTTCAAAGCAAACAATTCCTCGAAAGACTTAAGGTATTTATCCCTATCACGGAGGACACCCTTCAAGTTTTCAAGTATATCGAGCAGAGACTTTCACAAAAAGCAACTGTGAATTTATAATTCAGCCGTTGAGAATTGCTTAGTTTAGTTTAGAAGCAGAAGATTGCTCGATGATTTGGATCGAAGATAGCTGTTGGATTTAAGCAGAAATTGCTTTTTGAAGGAGCGTATGAAAGAGGAGCGAATTAGAGCGTGAACATGAACAATAGAGAAGAGGTCAAAGTCATCGCGGCATACATAGCAGTTTGTATTCTTTGGGGTTCGACCTATCTAGCCATCAGGATCGGGGTAAGTGCTTTTCCGCCGGAATTATTTGCCGGTTTACGATTCCTGCTTGCCGGTTTATTAATGTTAACCTATGCTTATTTTAAGAACCAGAGGTTTCCGGAGACATTCACAGATGTTCGACGGCAAGCCGTTGTGGGTTTATTCTTGTTACTCGGTGGTAATGGAATTGTCGTTTTTGCGGAACAATGGGTGTATTCAGGTACTGCCTCGCTTTTATTGGCCATTGTGCCGCTGTTTAACGCCCTCTTAGAAATGTTTCTGCCCAATGCCGCAAAGTTAAGCCTCAGAGGTTGGCTGGGTTTATTCTGGGGATTTTGTGGTGTTGCGTACATGGTGTTATTTGATTCTGGAACGAAAGCCTTCAACATTTCAGGCATATTACTCTTGATGTTGGCAGCCTTTTTTTGGTCTGCAGGTTCTGTTTATTCCCAGAGATTTAAACCATCGGGTTCAACAGTTATAAACATTAGTCTTCAGATGCTGAGTGGCGGGATTGGCTTAATTATTGTTGGGTTATTTATGGGAGAGGCCTCAAAATTGCATTTATCTGCTAAGGGCCTTGGAGCAATGGCCTATTTGATTCTGTTCGGTTCAATCCTTGGTTATAGCTCGTACATTTATGTTTTGCAGCATTGGCCAGCCTCCAAAGCAGGAACCTATGCCTACGTTAATCCTGTCGTTGGAGTTTTTCTAGGCGCCGTTATTCTTGGAGAACCGATTTCTTCTAAGATCATTGTCTCGTCGGTGATCATTTTAAGTGGTGTTTTATTGGTTCAAATTTCTAAGATGAATCAAAAGGGCATTAATCTGACGAATGGAAGTAAAGCCATCGGAAGCCTTGAAACTAACTTCAGGCAAGAAGAAAGTACTTTTTAGAAAAGATCACTGGGTTGTCTTGAGGCATGGGGATGATGAAGCTTACGTATCTTCTTGCGTAATTAGGGAAACCTAAGCAAGAAATACTCGCATTCGATGTGAAAGGGGAAATCATTAATGGGTAATAAGAAAACAGATAAGTCGAGAACTCATGCAGCAAATCTCTTTGACAATCGTCCGAATACAGATAATGATAAGAAGAAAGTTCCGACGAATGCTACCAATAACCCTCAGGAAAGAGCTTAGCCGGAGGACAAACATTAACAAACTTTGATATTGAGACAGTCCTTTGTTATCATGGTGGTCTCTTTAAGGACAATGTCAAGCAACATATAGCAGAACTAGCAACTAACTGAAATCAATGGGCCTATGGAACATATTTAACGAAGCGATTGGCTAAATCCAATCGCTTCGTTGTTTAGGACGTCATGTAAAGAACATTTGATTAATTTATCAGTAATCCAAGATCTGCGCACAGTCATTCACCAAATCAATGACATGAACGCATCCTTGCCCTTTGCCTAAAATGTCAGCGAGTTTCTTTTTGCTAATGCCTTTTAAGGTGATGCCCTGGAGGTTAGAAAGGAAGGAAGCTGACTCACGGCATACTAAATCAGGAGCACGAAGAAGAACACCATCGGCCTTTTCAACGACCGCTTCGTTTAATTTCATCCTTATATTAACCTCGTGGAAAGAATCACTTAAATTTCCTGTTAATAAGTACTTATTTTCCTCCAGATAGAAAAGGCTTTGAGTTTTGAAGCGAACAAATAAATTACCCGCTCGTTTGCTCTCTCCAACATGGGCAAACCAGGTCTTAGTGACTCTATTCAAGTGACTGAAATAACGACAGGAACCAGAATAAGAGTTCATCCAGGCACGCTCATACTCATCCTCCGATGCAAAGCCGCGCTCATCGAGGAGAAAGGTTTCGGATTGGATGATTCCTTTGACAGTTTCGGCAAACAGCGCGACCGCCAGGGGGTCTTCGAGAAAGACCGCTGCATCTTTAAGCACGCGGGCAGAGCTAAAATATGCCTCAGATCCAAGTAGTGGTGTAACTTGAAGAATTCGGGCCTTAATGGGGAATGAGGATCTTTGCTCTTCCCATAAAGCCTCTCTGATAATAAAAGTATTAATATCAACCATAAGTTGGGCCACAGCTTCCCGATTAGTATCAACGTAACTAGTCTTCGCTTGAAGCAGGCCGTTATCGTTCCGACGCACCTCTGTATACCAATTGCGCTGAAAAAGAGCCTTCATCTTTAAAACCTCCTAACAGTTTTAATAGTCATTAATCCGAATATTCTGCATTATAACCTTAAATCCTTCCAGCTTATTCTAATGCTGCTTGATAAATAATGAACAGTCAGAACAGTTTCCGGCACAAGAAACTCCTCGGAGAGGTAAGTCCATCTGATAATATTCTATCTTAATTGCGCCATCAGAAATTGCTATAACGATTTTCTAACAATTTATTTAAAAGCCTGAAGAGCTATAGCCTAAAATGATAAAGTATAAAAATTGACAAATTACCGCAAAATATTATAAGAAATGACGTTATAGCCATAGAAATAATCTATCGAATCATATTTATTGACTATAGACACAGCGCAGATTTACGTGTAATCTTCAATTAAGAGGTAACGCCGTATCGCTAATAAAAGTCCAGTGAAACAGAGGAGGATTAGAACATGTGGAAATTTGAAATACTGCATATCGAATCTCAACGTCGGTACCGATCTATGAATTACCGCAGTTTTATTTGCCTTCTCGTATTGATCTCTTTGATTCTATTTGTAGCTGGGTGCGGCTCTTCCATATCAGATAACCACTTTAATGAATTACAACCTCAGGCTCAGCATGTAGAGGTATTAACTTCAGTTAAACAACAGGCCTATCATGTCGGTGAAACGTTCAAGATTGGAGATCTGCAATACACTATCAATGGTATTAGGACTTCAGAGGGTAATTCTAAGAACGTTATATTACCCAAGGAAGGGAATACGTATCTTTTGATTAATCTGATGATTGAAAATAAAGGAACCAGTGATGTCGAGGTAAGGAGTTTGGTAGGGTTTAAACTTAAAGACAAGTTTGGCAGAAAGCAAGCCTTTAGTATGGGGGCATTTCTAGCGGTTAATCATGAAATGAACGGGACAATTGCCACAGGAGGTAAAATGACGGGTGAGATAGGCTATGAGGTGGTAAATGAGCCCCAGACCTTTGAATTAATCATTACTCCCAATCCTTTTAGTTCCGAATATGCAGTTGTGAAAATTCCTCTTGAAATGATTTAAAAGGGTCTTAGTTTGCAATTAGTTCAATATGATTATAATTTATTTAAAATTGATTAAGCATGGGAGTAATTGTCAATCAATTGCAAGAAATTTGCTGGGAATGGTGCTTGGAGAGCAATTTCTTGATGTTCAACCGGATGTGGGAAGTGCAGAGAATAAGCGTGTAAGGCTTGACCGGCAATAAGAGCTGAGCTTTTTCCATACATCCTATCTCCGACGATTGGATGTCCTAAATAGGTTAAATGAACACGTATTTGATGCGTTCTGCCTGTGTCCAAGGTTAGTTCCAGCAAAGAAGCCTCAGAAAAGTTTTGAATTGTCTTATAGTGAGTTATGGCCTGATCTCCTTTTGGGTTAACCGCACGTCGATTAGGTTTCGTGGGATGGGGGCCTATCGGTAGATTGATTGTTCCGCTCGGAGGGTTTACAATTCCATTGACTACGGCTCGGTAAGTGCGTTTCAAGGTTCCTTCTTGTAAAAATTTTTCCAATAATGTTTGGGTTCTGCTGTCTTTGGCAAATACAACACATCCCGAAGTCTCTCTGTCTAAACGGTGTAGTGGGCGAATTGTGCTGATTACTCCCTGTTGTTGATAATAATAGGCGAGATAGTTGCTTAACGTTCTATGAGTAGTTTGGCCTGTTGGGTGTACCAAAAGGCCGGAAGGCTTGTTCAATACGATTAAATAACGGTCTTCATACAATATCTCAATTTGACCTGGCTCAGGCTCAACACCATAAGATGAATCTTCCAGAACTATTACGCGCAAAACATCCCCTGTATTAATTTGCTTTTGCAAAAAGACAGGTTTCTTATTTAGCAAAATTCCCTTATGCCTGGTCAGCTTCTGGATTTTTCTTCCCGAATACGATAGAACTTGTTTTAGGTAGGCCTCAACCGTCAGGCCCTGATGCTCTTCAGCTACTTGATAAGTAGTATATAATTTCATTTCACCAGTTCCAATCTATTTACTCTTGTTAATTTATGGTCTCTTATTATAATATCATAGTCTTCTGCATTATTATTAGTCATACTAGCTGTATGACCATTACGACAATGCAAGACATTAGTGTTTCGATTGAGGATAATGATCCATTACAAGCTAATGTTTATGCAATCGAGAACCCACGCCCCTTAATGAATCATTTGTCCGAATTGGATGAAAGAGGATTCCAATGTTTTTTCCATCACACATTAAGTGGGTACCCATCACAGCTAGAGCCTTATGTGCCTCAATTAGATGCTAGTATTGATGTGGAGTCCCCATCCCTCGTCGGCTGGTATGGGGTTTGATTTTTTACATATTGAAAAATGAGCGGGGGAAAGATAAAAGTCAGATAACCTAAAAATGACGAAGGAGTAAAAGCATGAAGAGGTACCTGACTTTAATAACTATTGGCACTATAATTTTATGTTCAACGCTCATTGGATGTACAGGGGTTAAAAATACACAACTGTTGCCACCACCTAAAGTGGGTGTTAATCGCCAACCTCCGACAGCAGAGGCTTCACGCAAAAATGTTCTGGAGTCAAGCAAGCATGTGGCTTTAGGTTTTTATACGGATTCTCAAGCATCTAAGAATTCTCTGCTTAAAAATATTAAAGACCTCGACGAAGTAGCTTTTTTCTGGTACTCCTTTGATGGAACCGGAAAGATAACGCGTGAAGGTAATATTGACTTAAGCCTCAAGGAAACTGCCCAGAAAGGTGGGGCGAAGGCTTACGCCATGGTTCATAATCTGGATACCAATGGGTTTAACTCGCAATTAGCTCATCAGATGCTAGCAGATAAAACGATTCGTTCGAACTTTATTGGGAATTTGGTGGCTTTGACGACTAAAGAAAACTGGGACGGTATAGCTATCGATATTGAAAAGATTCCTGCCGATGACCGGAAAAATTACTCAGCTTTTTTAGATGAGTTACATGCTTCATTAAATGCTAAAAATAAAATCCTTAATGTGTCCATTCCGGCAAAGTATCATGATGTACCAAATGACTTATGGTCAGGTGGCTTCGACTATGCTGCAATAGGTAAATCAGCCGACCAAGTGGTCTTGATGACCTATGAAGAGCACGGGGTAGGGACAACTCAAGGTCCTATTGCTTCTCAAGGCTGGGTAAATCGGGTCATTGATTTTGCCAAAGACAGTATTCCCAATGAAAAAATCATTATGGGTTTACCTGTATATGCCAGCGATTGGGCCTCCAATAAACCCACTCTCCCTAATTACTTTACGTACGCTAAAGCTCTTAGCTTGGCTCGTAAACTTGGTGTAAGTATTTTGTATGATGAGGTTCAACAAGTTCCCCATTATGCCTATACAGTTGCTGGGGTGCGACATGAAGTTTATTTAGAGGATGTTCGCAGTCTCACCGCAAAATTAGGTTATGCGAAGAAGAGCCAAATACATGGAGTTGCTATTTGGCGATTAGGTATTGAAGACCCAACATTATGGACAGATGTCTTAAAAGATTATGGTTCTGGTCATAAATAATAAACTTTGATGTCTTATCGAAAAAGGCAAAGGCGCTTGAAGAGTACCTTTGTCTTGTCTGTTTAGAAAGCATAACTATGTTGAATGATTCTATTACCTAAGTAACAGCTGAGCTGTCTGTGCCAAGGCTATTAAGTGCGAAGACAGTGTCTTCGGCCACCGGCCAAGTTTTATTTGGATTATTCTCGAACAAAATTCATTAGAAAATCCAATGTAATGATTTATACCAAATCCTATTCATAGGAACTTTCATCATCATCGTATACAATAATACTCAGGATCTTTTTAAATCTCATGAATTCAGTTGACTGCAAGAATAGAGAAGAAGATTAGTTTATAGATTGAAGCTTAAATAACTTTAACTGAGAAAAAGTTTAAATAGCTATAAAGTATTTGTAAAGAGTTTTAATGAAGGTGAGATATTTGACGGTCATAGGCGGGCGGGCACATCTGAACGGGATTACCTTTGCTACCGACACACATGTCATACGTGGAAGGTTATCACAAGGAAACATATCCATCAGTGTACGTCGATTACCCGGAATGAGAGTATTTGATCTGATGGATAAAGTACCTTTCTTACGTGGAGTTTCTAAGCTAATAAAACTTAATCTTAAATTATTTCTCGCCATTATCCTTTTTCTGGCTATTCCTTGGGAGTGGGCGCTTCCTGCTAATGAGTTGATGGGTTTTGATTCAGTATGGATTGATCTTGCCATCTATGGTTTTGTTTTATTCATGCTGGTAGTTCTTCTGAAACGTCTTTGGCAGTTCCATGGAGCGGAACACAAAGCCTACAACATTTATACCAGTGGGGCTGATCTTTCATTAAGCGCGGTAAGAGAGGCCAGTCGAATTAGCGAACGTTGTGGAACTAACATAGCTGTGATAGCAATTCCAATCGTGATTTTGTTCTCGTTTGTTACTATGCCGCTGTTATTAATGATTGCAGTCTTAGGGATTAGTTATGAAATCTACAATTGGAGTTCTTGTCGTTATCGTTTAAAAACAGCGTTTTTGATCGCGGGGCTCATTCAGAAGTATATTGTTACAGCAGAACCAACCGAAGAACAGATCCGATTAGCTACTGAAACCTTATCGAAAGCCCTAGAATATGGAAGGGATTATACTTGATAGCCTTACAAATGTTTGGTTTTTCTCCTTTGACAAGAACATATGTTTTGATTTATAGTGTTCATAGCAGTTATGTTCTTGGAGACAGGTGGTGTTGAAGATGGATGTTTTTGACAAATTAACAATATTGTCAGACTCAGCCAAATATGATGTTGCATGCACATCCAGTGGTGTCGATAGAAACGGTAAGCAGGGTAAGATAGGAAACACCACAAGTGCTGGAATTTGCCATAGTTTCGCCGCAGATGGGCGATGTATATCTCTTTTAAAAGTACTGATGACGAATGTCTGCGTCTTTGATTGTAAATATTGTGTCAACCGTGCGTCAAACGACACTTTAAGAGCGGCATTTACGCCAAAGGAACTAGCGGAACTTACTATCAACTTTTATCGACGTAATTACATAGAGGGTTTATTTCTCAGTTCTGGAGTAATTAAAAACCCTAATTATACTATAGAACAAATGACTAAGGCTCTTGAATTATTGCGCAATGATTACCATTTTGGGGGATATATTCACGTCAAGGCTATACCGGGAGCAGATAGTGAGCTGATTACGCGTTTAGGACTTTTAGCAGATCGGATGAGCATAAACATTGAGCTTCCATCCCAGGAGAGTTTAAAGCTTTTGGCACCTAATAAGACAAGAGAGTCAATCTTGCGGCCGATGGGACTGATCAGCAATAAGATAGAGGAAAACAGTACGGATCTCGTGAAATTCCGGCACGCTTCTAAGTTTGTGCCGGCTGGACAAAGTACGCAGCTTATTATAGGGGCGACTCCTGAAACGGATCAAAAAATATTAACTCTTACTGAAGGACTTTACAGAAAATATCATCTCAAAAGAGTCTTTTTCTCTGCCTATATGCCCGTTACTGAGCATTCACTCCTACCTGCCGTAGATACCAAACCACCCTTAATGCGCGAGCATCGACTTTACCAAGCGGACTGGTTATTGCGGTTTTATGGTTTTAAAGCCGAAGAACTGCTTAATGAACAGAACCCCAATTTCAATTTACAGGTTGATCCAAAGTGCAATTGGGCCCTCAATCATTTGGAGAAGTTTCCGATTGAAATTAACAAAGCGCCGTATGAAATGCTTTTGCGTATTCCGGGAATCGGTGTAACTGGCGCCATGCGTATTCTCACGGCAAGGAAAAGCGGTGCGATTGATTTCACAGGACTCAAGAAAATGGGCATTGTGCTAAAGCGGGCTCAATATTTTATTACTTGTAAGGGAAAGATCATGGCGGGACTTAATATCGCTTCAGATGGGCAAATTAGAGCACTGTTGGCCGATCGACCTAAGCTTACATCTCATTATTCTTATCCTGAACAGCTGTCACTTTTTAATGAACCGTTGATTACGAGGGAGGATGTGCAGCAATGCCTGACAGGGCAGATATAGTCTACGCCTACGATGGAAGCTTTGAAGGACTGATGTGCTGCGTTTTTGAAAGTTACGCGCAAAAGGAGGTACCCAGCAGCATTCGGCCCCCCAGTGTGGAGCAGTGTCTCTTCGATACGGCAAAATGGATTGAGACGGACGAACATAAGGCGCGCAGAGTTTACGATTCAATCCCTTTAAAAATTTCGATTCAAGCTCAGGAGTTGGTCAGACTGGGCTTTTTATCGTGTGCCCCCCACAGAGAAATGTTAATCTATCATTTCCTGCTTTTGGGGTACAAACATGGGGGCAAAGTCATGACGATGCTTGCTGATGATACGGTTTGCTCCCTCCAAAAAGCAGTTCGTCGTCTGACCTCAGAAAGCCATAAGTATAAGGGATTCATTCGGTTCTCTATTTATGGAGAAGTGCTTGTGGCTGTCATAGAACCCAAAAACAATGTATTGCCTCTTATTTTTCCGCATTTCTGTGATCGATTTCGCAATGAATCGTTTATGATTTATGACAAAACCCACAGTATGGCCTTGACTTATCAGTCACATAAAGCGGAATTGATCTATGTCGATGAGTTAACATTGCCAGAAGTCGACGATAATGAAGTTGAGTACCGACGTTTATGGAAACAATTTTATAAAACGATTGCCATTAAAGGCAGAGACAACCCACGTTGCCGCATGAATCTCATGCCGAAACGGTATTGGGGTCAAATGACCGAATTTGATAAATCTGATGAACAAGAGAAATCTAAAAGCCCTATTCAATGGCATGCGGCAGAGGTTTCCGCTAAAATACTGCCAAACTTGCCAGGCTCTTCGGATTACTGACTCTCCCCCAATAAAGCGGATAATAATGCTGACTCTTAATAAGCTCCTGAGATGTTGATTCTACTTAACGAAAAACTCATAAGGCTTGATGAACTGTACTGATATATCCTGTTCCTATAAGGAAATCATGTTGCTAAGTATTAATTTAACGGATATTTTATATACCACAAATGATGAATTGCTTTGAGGTTAAGAAACAGCTTTTAGCCATGGTTTTTTGCTATAATAAAGGTAGTTTTGTTTCTATAACTTAAGGAGTTGTTCATTATGCTGATAGATGAGGCTTTACAAGTGCTGCGCAAGTATTTTGGCTATACCCAGTTTCGAGATGGGCAGCAAAAAGTGATAGAGAGTCTGCTTAACGGTGAAGATGCGTTGGCTATAATGCCTACAGGAGCCGGAAAATCATTAGCTTATCAAATCCCGGCTTTGTTGTTTAAAGGAACTACACTTGTAATCTCGCCATTGATTTCCTTGATGAAGGATCAAGTTGATGCTCTCCAACAATTTGGGGTTTCAGCGACTTTCATAAATAGTTCTTTATCCCTCGTGGAAGTGAGATCTCGAATTGAGCGGGCTGCTCACGGAAGGTATAAACTTATCTATGTTGCTCCAGAACGTTTAGAATCGGATAGTTTTCGGACACTTTTAAGGTCTCTGAATGTCTCTTTCTTAGCAATTGATGAAGCCCATTGCGTTTCTCAATGGGGACATGATTTCAGGCCAAGCTACTTACAGCTTGGGCCTTTTCTGAGATCTCTGCCTCAAAAACCGGTCATTGGGGCTTTTACTGCGACAGCAACGGAAGAGGTTCAGAAAGATATTGTTCGTTTATTAGAATTGAATCATCCCAATGTCTTCGTGACAGGTTTCGATCGCCCGAATTTGTCCTTCACGACAATTCGCGGAGAAAATAAGAAGGCATTTGTTCTGGAATATGCTCAAATCCACAATGACCAGTCGGGGATAATTTACGCAGGAACTCGAAAAGAAGTGGATTATCTTCAGACATTTTTATTGAAGCATAGTTTGAAGGTCGGAAAATATCATGCGGGTATGAGTGACGAGGATCGCCAGAAAAGCCAAGAAGGTTTCCTCTTTGATGAAACGCCAATCATGGTAGCCACCAATGCCTTTGGTATGGGTATCGATAAATCTAATGTACGATATGTCATTCATTATAATATGCCGAAAAATATGGAAGCGTATTATCAAGAGGCAGGGCGTGCCGGGCGTGATGGGGAGCCAGGAGAGTGTACGTTGCTCTTTTCACCTCAAGATGTCGTTTTACAAAGGTTCTTAATTGAACAAAGTGTTTTTCAGCCCGAGCGAAAATTGAACGAGCATAAAAAACTCCAGGGAATGGTGGATTATTGTCATACGCCTCGTTGTTTACGAAAAACGATTTTGGAATATTTCGGAGAAGTTAACCTTCAAGATCAGTGTGGAAATTGCAGCAATTGTAAGGATGCTCGCGAGATGGTAGACATAACTGTAGATGCTCAGAAAATATTTTCTTGCATCTACAGAATGAAAGAAAGGTTTGGCGTCGGATTGGTCGCGGAGGTGCTGAAGGGATCACGCAAAGCGAAAATCCTGGAACTGAATTTTGACAGGCTTTCTACGCATGGACTTATGAAAGAAACTCCACTTCAAGAAATTAAAGATCTAATTAATTATTTGGTAGCTGAAAGCTATTTGCAATTATCCACTGGCGAGTACCCGGTGTTGAAGCTTCTTCCTGCCGCAGTTTCAGTGATAAAGGGAGAAGCAAAAGTAATGAAGAAAGTATCCCAGCAATCCAGGCGTGATGCTGATGAGGAGGTCAGTCTCTTTGATCGATTGCGTGCTCTGCGCAAACAATTAGCATCTCAAGAAAATTTACCCCCCTATATGATTTTCGCCGATAGTACGCTAAGGGAAATGTCCCAGTCTTGCCCCCTGAATCCTAGTGAGATGATCCGAATAAGTGGAGTCGGGGAACGAAAGCTTGAAAAATACGGAGAAATCTTTTTGAATGAAATAGCAAATTTTATGGAAACATCTAAGCTGAAAGTGGTTCCCTCTCCATTCCCTGAAAGAGGTGCGGTGGAGCCGAGGATTAAATCGTCAGAGGGGCACCCTGATGTTAACCTAGCAGACAGGGATATGGTAAGAAATAAACTTGCAAGTCATATCCAATCACTTTTATTGTACCAAGAAGGGTATTCCATAAAAGAGATAGGGCAGGTTAGGAAAATAACAGAACTTACTGTACAGGATCATCTTGTGCGCTGTGGTCTTGAGGGACATGCTGTCCCCTGGGACGATTTCATTCCTGTTGAACAGGAACCCCTTATCTTAGAAGCGGTCAGAAAGGCCGGTCGTGAGAAACTACGTCCTATTAAAGATTTGCTTACAGATGATATTGAATGGTTTACTATCAGGGCTGTTTTGGAGAAACATAAGGCATGATAGTATGCCGTTAACGGATACTGTCTTAATGATAAGGATTTTCCTTGAGTATATTCAGGGGGTAATGGAAAGGCCTCCTCTAGTTGCGGGTTTTGCACTTGCCTTTATGTCAATGGGTTGGGTTGTAGCGGCAACATTTTCGGAAAAAGTTATGTTCAAATATGGTTTTCGACGGATAGTAATGATAGGTGGCATTTGGACTTTGATGGGTTCAATATTCTTCATAACATTACAACCACAAAGAGGATAGCTCTGGGCTGGTATGGGTTCCTTACTAATCGGCATTGGGATGGGGCTGGCTAGGACTGTTTTTATCGTAGGGATTCAGAACAGTGTGGATTGGAAAATGCGTGGAGTTGCCACGGCTTCGAATATGTTTATGAATATCCTAGGTAATACAATGGGGGCAGCTCTATTGGGCGGCGTTTTAAATATTAAATTAGTGAATTATTTGAAGGGTGGAACTGGAGAACATTTAGATGTCATTAATCTGTTACTTGACCCAACTAAAAGAAGTGCTTTTCCACAGGGGGAATTAAAATTATTGACTGATGGGCTGGCCTTATCTTTGCTGTCATCAGTCTTCTTCTAGTGTTATTTTTTCCGGAAATGAAAAAGGCTAGGGGATAAAAAGAGATTTTCTCACTAAACGTTTCATAAAGAAAGGGATAAAAACAAGCAGGAGTCATTATGCTTAATAAAATTTTAAAATTTATTAAGCATAATGAAAAATTTATTATTGACATAACATCTTAATAATGGTACTATAACTGAGCGCCACAAAAGGCGATGATGCCTCTCAAAAACAAGTCAGTTGAACAGTAAAAAAAATGATTGACAATGTTAAATGAGAGTGTTAGACTGAAATTCCTGACTCAAAAGGTCAAAAACCAATGGTCTTTGAAAACTAAACAACAAGGACAGCCAATGAGAGGAACTCGCAAGAGTTTCACAAAGAATCAAGAGCAAGATATCAACTTCAAACAAAGAAGTAGAGATAACTTTTTTGGAGAGTTTGATCCTGGCTCAGGACGAACGCTGGCGGCGTGCCTAACACATGCAAGTCGAACGGAGAATTCAATAAGCTTGCTTAGAGAATTTTTAGTGGCGGACGGGTGAGTAACGCGTGGGTAACCTACCCAACAAACCGGGACAACCCTTGGAAACGAGGGCTAATACCGGATACGCTTAAGCTTTGGCATCAAAGCGTAAGGAAAGATGGCCTCTGAAGATGCTATCGATGATGGATGGACCCGCGTCTGATTAGCTAGTTGGTGGGGTAAAGGCCTACCAAGGCGACGATCAGTAGCCGGCCTGAGAGGGTGAACGGCCACACTGGGACTGAGACACGGCCCAGACTCCTACGGGAGGCAGCAGTGGGGAATCTTCCGCAATGGACGAAAGTCTGACGGAGCAACGCCGCGTGTATGATGAAGGTCTTCGGATTGTAAAGTACTGTCTTTAGGGAAGAACGGTCTTCTTGAAAATATTGAGGGGACATGACGGTACCTAAGGAGGAAGCCCCGGCTAACTACGTGCCAGCAGCCGCGGTAATACGTAGGGGGCGAGCGTTGTCCGGAATTATTGGGCGTAAAGGGCGCGTAGGCGGGTATTTAAGTCCGGTGTGAAAGATCAGGGCTCAACCCTGAGAGTGCATCGGAAACTGGGTATCTTGAGGACAGGAGAGGAAAGTGGAATTCCACGTGTAGCGGTGAAATGCGTAGATATGTGGAGGAACACCAGTGGCGAAGGCGACTTTCTGGACTGTAACTGACGCTGAGGCGCGAAAGCGTGGGGAGCAAACAGGATTAGATACCCTGGTAGTCCACGCCGTAAACGATGAGTGCTAGGTGTAGAGGGTATCGACCCCTTCTGTGCCGGAGTTAACACAATAAGCACTCCGCCTGGGGAGTACGGCCGCAAGGTTGAAACTCAAAGGAATTGACGGGGGCCCGCACAAGCGGTGGAGCATGTGGTTTAATTCGACGCAACGCGAAGAACCTTACCAGGGCTTGACATCCTCTGAATCTCTTGGAAACAAGGGAGTGCCCTTCGGGGAGCAGAGAGACAGGTGGTGCATGGTTGTCGTCAGCTCGTGTCGTGAGATGTTGGGTTAAGTCCCGCAACGAGCGCAACCCCTGTATTTAGTTGCTAACAAGTAAGGTTGAGCACTCTAGATAGACTGCCGGTGATAAACCGGAGGAAGGTGGGGATGACGTCAAATCATCATGCCCCTTATGTCCTGGGCTACACACGTGCTACAATGGCCGGTACAGACGGAAGCGAAGCTGTGAAGTGGAGCCAATCCGAGAAAGCTGGTCTCAGTTCGGATTGCAGGCTGCAACTCGCCTGCATGAAGTCGGAATCGCTAGTAATCGCAGGTCAGCATACTGCGGTGAATACGTTCCCGGGCCTTGTACACACCGCCCGTCACACCACGAAAGTCTGCAACACCCGAAGCCGGTGAGGTAACCCGCAAGGGAGCTAGCCGTCGAAGGTGGGGCCGATGATTGGGGTGAAGTCGTAACAAGGTAGCCGTATCGGAAGGTGCGGCTGGATCACCTCCTTTCTAAGGAGCACGGTTTAGAGCTTAGGCTTTAAACGAACATCCTAGTGGTCGATGCTCGTAGCAAGCAAGGTTGCAAGATCAAGGTTGATACGAGATCAAAACGAGTCGCAAGACTCAGGAGTCTAAGAGACTCCCGCCGAGGGATCGGCAACTCATTGGAGAGAGCTGTTGTTTAGTTTTGAGAGACCAGGCGATTTAAAGGGATTTAAGTATTCAATCGATTTAAATCAATAGGGACCTCACTCACAGGATTGAGGAAGGGCAGACATGCTTGAGCCAATCCTTATAGTTTTGATAATTTCTACTGTTCTTTGAAAACTGCATAGAGAAGAAAATCTAGTAAGTCAAAGGAAACATCACCTCAAGCCAGGTTTTTTTGAGAAAGAGAACAGGGATTGAGAAAACCCTAGAGATAGCGAAGACATAGGTCAAGCTATTAAGGGCGTACGGTGGATGCCTAGGCGCTAAGAGTCGAAGAAGGGCGCGGTTAACAGCGAAATGCCACGGGGAGTCGTAAGCAGGCTTTGATCCGTGGATCCCCGAATGGGGCAACCCAACTGGAGTTATGTCCGGTTATCTTTAACTGAATCCATAGGTTAAAGAAGACAACCCGGGGAACTGAAACATCTAAGTACCCGGAGGAAGAGAAAGAATCATCGATTCCCTGAGTAGCGGCGAGCGAAACGGGAAGAGCCCAAACCAAGCTCTTCGGAGCTTGGGGTTGTAGGACCCTCTATTAAGAATGGATCTCTAGCTGAACAGGACTGGAAAGTCCGGGCAGAGAAGGTAAAACCCCTGTAGACGAAAGGGAGACATTCTGTGAGGGGATCCTGAGTACCGCGGGACACGAGAAACCCCGTGGGAAGCAGGGAGGACCACCTCCCAAGGCTAAATACTACTTAGCGACCGATAGTGAACCAGTACCGTGAGGGAAAGGTGAAAAGCACCTCGGAAGAGGAGTGAAAAAGAACCTGAAACCGTACGCTTACAAGCAGTCACAGCACTTCGGTGTAGTGGCGTGCCTTTTGTAGAATGAACCGGCGAGTTATGGTATGCAGCGAGGTTAAAGCGAAGAGCTGGAGCCGAAGCGAAAGCGAGTCTGAAGAGGGCGAAAGTTGCATGCTGTAGACCCGAAACCGTGTGATCTACCCATGGCCAGGGTGAAGGTGGGGTAAAACCCACTGGAGGCCCGAACTCACTGTCGTTGAAAAGGCAGGGGATGAGCTGTGGGTAGGGGTGAAATGCCAATCGAACACGGAGATAGCTGGTTCTCCCCGAAATAGCTTTAGGGCTAGCCTCAATTGATGAACC
This sequence comes from Desulfosporosinus paludis, assembly GCF_045689965.1. Lineage (NCBI taxonomy): Bacteria > Bacillati > Bacillota > Clostridia > Eubacteriales > Desulfitobacteriaceae > Desulfosporosinus > Desulfosporosinus paludis. The sequence continues at coordinate 1,605,059 of NZ_CP144211.1, read as the reverse complement.
ATGGCGGTAGAGCACTGAATAGGCTAGGGGCCTTACCAGGTTACCGAACCTTATCAAACTCCGAATGCCATGATGTTTAGATTGGGAGTCAGACTGTGGGGGATAAGCTTCATAGTCGAAAGGGAAACAGCCCAGACCATCAGCTAAGGTCCCAAAGTATACACTAAGTGGGAAAGGATGTGGAATTGCACAGACAACCAGGATGTTGGCTTAGAAGCAGCCACCATTTAAAGAGTGCGTAATAGCTCACTGGTCGAGTGGTTCTGCGCCGAAAATGTAACGGGGCTCAAGTGTATCACCGAAGCTATGGCTTTACAGGAAACTGTAAGGGGTAGGGGAGCGTTCTGTCAGCAGAGAAGTCATTCTGTAAGGAATGGTGGAGTGGATAGAAGTGAGAATGCCGGTATGAGTATGCGAAAAGACAAGTGAGAATCTTGTCCGCCGAAAATCTAAGGGTTCCTGGGGAAGGCTCGTCCGCCCAGGGTAAGTCGGGACCTAAGCCGAGGCCGAAAGGCGTAGGTGATGGAGAACTGGTTGAAATTCCAGTACCACCGAGAAGCGATTGAGCAATGGGGAGACACAGAAGGATAGGTTAAGCGTGCCGTTGGTTGAGCACGCCCAAGCGAGTAGGAGGTAGGGTAGGCAAATCCGCCCTGCTAAACTCTGAGACGTGATGGGGAGCGAAAATTAGTAGCGAAGTAACCGACTCCATGCTGTCAAGAAAAGCCTCTAGTGAGCAACTTGGTGCCCGTACCGCAAACCGACACAGGTAGATGGGGTGAGAATCCTAAGGCGCGCGAGAAACCCCTCGTTAAGGAACTCGGCAAAATGGCCCCGTAACTTCGGGAGAAGGGGCGCTCTTGGGAACAAGAGCCGCAGAGAAAAGGTCCAGGCGACTGTTTAACAAAAACACAGGTCCCTGCCAATCCGCAAGGAGAAGTATAGGGGCTGACACCTGCCCGGTGCTGGAAGGTTAAGAGGAGAGGTTAGCCGCAAGGCGAAGCTTTGAATTGAAGCCCCAGTAAACGGCGGCCGTAACTATAACGGTCCTAAGGTAGCGAAATTCCTTGTCAGGTAAGTTCTGACCCGCACGAAAGGTGTAACGATCTGGACACTGTCTCAACGAGGGACTCGGCGAAATTGTAATACCCGTGAAGATGCGGGTTACCTGCGACAGGACAGAAAGACCCCATGGAGCTTTACTGCAGCTTGACATTGGATTTTGGTATAAAATGTACAGGATAGGTGGAAGACAGAGAAGCTAGGGCGCCAGCCTTGGTGGAGTCGACGGTGGGATACCACTCTTTTTGTACTGAAGTTCTAACTAGGTCCCCTGAATCGGGGATTAGGACAGTATCAGGTGGGCAGTTTGACTGGGGCGGTCGCCTCCTAAAGAGTAACGGAGGCGCCCAAAGGTTCCCTCAGCGCGGTTGGAAATCGCGCGCAGAGTGTAAAGGCAAAAGGGAGCTTGACTGCGAGACCAACAAGTCGAGCAGGGACGAAAGTCGGGCTTAGTGATCCGGTGGTACCGAGTGGAAGGGCCATCGCTCAACGGATAAAAGCTACCCTGGGGATAACAGGCTTATCTCCCCCAAGAGTCCATATCGACGGGGAGGTTTGGCACCTCGATGTCGGCTCATCGCATCCTGGGGCTGTAGTAGGTCCCAAGGGTTGGGCTGTTCGCCCATTAAAGCGGTACGTGAGCTGGGTTCAGAACGTCGTGAGACAGTTCGGTCCCTATCCGTCGCAGGCGCAGGAAATTTGAGAGGATCTGTCCCTAGTACGAGAGGACCGGGATGGACGAATCACTGGTGTACCAGTTGTCTCGCCAGAGGCATCGCTGGGTAGCTATATTCGGAGCGGATAAGCGCTGAAAGCATCTAAGCGCGAAACCGACCTCAAGATGAGATTTCCCACGAGTGAAAACTCGGTAAGACCCCTGAAAGACGATCAGGTTGATAGGCCAGATGTGGAAGCGCCGTGAGGTGTGGAGCTGACTGGTACTAATCGGTCGAGGGCTTGACCTAACGAATCAGCATCATGAACATGACTAGGGTAAGTGGCTCAAGGGACTAATGACGAAGCTAGAAAGAAACTCTGTGCAGTTTTGAGAGAACAGCGTTCGCAAGGACGAGACGATCTCAAAGATCTGGTGATCATGCCGGAGGGGTTCCACCCGTTCCCATCTCGAACACGGAAGTTAAGACCTCCAGGGCCAAGGATACTTGGGGCGCAAGCCCCTGGCAAAGTAGGTCATCGCCAGGTAAACAAGCGAAAGGCTGCCATAAGGCAGCCTTTCTGTGTTTCATGAAAGAAATTGAAAGCAAAGCACCGGGGTTCCACCCGTTCGATCCACGTTGCAGGAGTATGCGTTACGGGACGCAACGTGGCGAAAAGCTCGTCCGCTTTTCGTATCTCGAACGGAAGTTAAGACCTTCAGGGCCAAGGATACTTGGGGCGCAAGCCCCTGGCAAAGTAGGTCATCGCCAGGTAACAAGCGAGAGGCTATCTCTAAGGAGATAGTCTCTCTGTGTTTTCTTGATGAGCAGTTTGAACGATAGCGATACAGAGCTTTGGAAGAATGAAAGTAACGGGGTTCCACCCGTTCGGGATCCACACTGCAGGAGTCTGCGTTATAAGTCGCAATGTGCCGAAAGTCTCATCCGACTTTCGGCACACGGCAGGAGTTTTTGTTTGGGGTAGCCATGTGGGGAAAGAGCATGAAATCATGTCAAAGCCTTGGAGTTACGCTCGTCCAATTCAAAGCAGGAGTTCTTGCTGATTGATGTCGTAGGAGATAAGTCTTGCAGGTAGTTGAATTGCTAAAACGATAAAGTTTAGATTATAATAAAATTCCATTTATTGATATCGTGACAACATTATAAGGAATCAATTTACCGCAGTTCGATAAAGCATTCTTAACCGCATTGACAAGCCCTCCGCAACAGGGTACTTCCATTTTTAAGATAGTCACATTACTTATTGAGTGTTTTTTCAGGATAGCGGTTAGTTTCTCTGAGTAATCAGTGTCATCCAGTTTTGGACAGGCAATCAAGGTAATTTTACCCCGCATGAACTGCTGGTGAATATTTGGATATGCAAACGCAGTACAATCTGCAGCTAAAAGTAGATGGGCATTATCAAAGTAGGGTGCATCCACAGAAACTAATTTTAACTGGCAGGGCCATTGACCAAGCTGTGATTGTAAGTTTTCCTGTGATAAACTCATTGAAGTCTTTAGCTGATTATTATCCAAAAATTTTGTTTGGGTGCCGGGACAACCGGAGGATAACAGTGATTTGGGCTGTTCATGACTTAGCTTCAGGTGCTCTTTGACAGCTGCCTCATCATAATCGGCAGTTTCACGTTCCTCAAGGGTGATAGCTTCGTTCGGGCATTCGGGTAGACAGTCGCCTAGACCATCACAATAGCTCTCAGAAATAAGCTTTGCTTTCCCATTAACTAGTTTCAATGCCCCCTCGTGACAGGCATTAACGCATAGGCCACATCCGTTGCACGATTGTTCGTCTATTGTTATGATTTTACGCTTCATTATTTGACCATCATCCTTTGAATAATTTAAAATTGCTGTTTTTGGCATAGAGGAAAGGAGTAAACACAATACCCTTAAAGTCCAACATTGTGACCCTGACCACAATTATTATACTAGATGTTTTAGAGATATAATAGAGTTAAAGTAGTAAATTACTGATAGTCAATGCTAACATAAATGCTTCACCCAGTCTTTGTCAGTATCCCACCGTATTAGTACATAGAATTTTAAAAGGAGAGCCCCCTACAGAGCAGTTTGTAGAGAGTTCTCCTTAATTTTCAATAAGGTGGTACAAAGATTAATATGTCTTAGGCTATTTTAGATTACTCTTTGGATTCAGAGCTTTATTTAAAGTCCAATTTCATAATTAAAAAATCTATTTTTTAGCAAATAAGATAGAGGCAAAACTTCATGCAAGTAGTATGGGAGCAATTTTAAATACCCAAGCCGCTAAGTTTTTTCATGTTTTAGGTGCTTCGAGAATTATTTTTCCAAGATATGTCCGTGTGAAAGAAATGGCCCGAATCATTCAAGAGATTGGTCCGGACATAGAGTATGAAGCTTTCGTACTCAACGATGGGTGTATTTTTGAGGAGGCTTATTGTTTTGCGAATCATGCCTTTGGTGGAGCAATCTGTCATAATCCGCATTGGGTTTATAAACTGTTCGATAGTAATGGAAAGTCAGGAAGAGAAGATAGTCTTTCTTTTTCCGAGCATCTAGTAGATTATCGAGAATTTATCTATGTTGGAATCAAGAATATGGGTGAAAGTACGAGTCCAAAGGGAGATCCTATGGGTATGTGTGGTCTTTGTGCCTTGCCAGAACTTAAAGCAATGGGGGTCTGTTCTCTTAAGATTGTTGGGAGAGAGGCTCCCTTTAAAAAGAAAAAAGCAGGTGTCAAGTTATTAAGAAAATCTATGGACTATTTTGATGTCGAGGAAAATCCGGAAATTATAAAGCAGTACTTTCAAATGTTGCGCGCAATCCCCAAATTATGTGATGGGCGATATATGTGTTATTACCGTGATTAGTTTTATTGGGCAGCGTTTGTATAACTATTATACTGTTACTTAACAAAAATGGGGGATCTTATAGAATTTATAGATAAATGAATGGCAAGTGTTAATGATAGCCTATGTTTTAACTACAACGGCAACGCTTGCCTGCTATTTCCTCTTTTTCGACATTTTTATACCATAGAGCCGTATCGCTTTATAGTCGTAATAGGATAGCCCTCAACCAGACTCTTGGTCAGTTGAGGGCAGTAAACTATAGACGTTGATTAAAGGTTTCTCGCAAAAGGCCTATTGATTCGAGCTTTAGGTTTGCCGAGTATTTGAGTCCAGATAACAGCATCTGCTAGGTTTCTTTCCATGAAGTCAGGGAAATAATAACGTTCTTCTGACTGTGAGGTATCGGGATCAATCGCTGATGAACTCTTTTGTAAATTTTCTACTTCGGTCCCTGAAATCCCTTCTATTCCTTGTGTTCCTTCGATCCCAGCCGTACCTTCAATTCCTGGAGTCCCCTCGGTTTCAAGTGAATCATCCATCCAGGGAGCTTCTTCTGCTCGATAGTCCTTTCGATCCTCGAAAATTCTAGGGTTAGGAGTCGGACTTTCATAAGAAAGCCACTTTTGTAATGACGTTTCGAGATCCTGAATCCTGAAAGAGGAAGGGACGTAAGGAGTTCTAGGACGCTGATTGATTTTGGCAGCACCTTTATTCATTTTAGAGACAATGGCAAAAATCAAGACGATGATAGGAAGAAACGATAATATATCCATTGTAATTCCCCCCTACTTTCTGGGGGTGAGATCCCCGGAATCCGCCTTGCCAGTGCGGGCAATGTTTTCCCTCATAGTCGTATCGGCCATAATATTTTGCATATTGTAATAGTCCATCACACCCATTTTTCCTTCCCTTAAGGCGGAGGCTAAGGCTCGAGGCACATCGGCTTCTGCTTCAACGACTTTCGCGCGCATCTCCTGAACGGATGCTTTCATTTCTTGTTCTCTTGCAACAGCCATTGCTCGGCGTTCCTCTGCTTTAGCTTGCGCAATTCGTTTATCGGCTTCTGCCTGGTCAGTCTGTAATTGGGCACCGATATTTTTACCAACGTCTACATCTGCAATATCAATGGAGAGGATTTCAAAGGCGGTACCGGAATCTAATCCTTTAGACAAGACAGTACGGGATACCAAATCTGGATTTTCTAATACGGCCTTATGGGAGTCTGAAGAACCAATACTTGTTACAATTCCTTCCCCAACTCGGGCAATAACGGTTTCTTCCCCTGCGCCACCCACGAGTCGGTCAATATTTGCACGTACCGTCACACGAGCTTTAACTCGTAGCTCAATTCCATTTTGGGCGACAGCAGATACGATGGGTGTTTCAATGACTTTAGGGTTAACGGACATTTGCACAGCTTGCAACACATCCCGACCTGCGAGATCAATGGCAGCTGCTCTCTCAAAAAGAAGAGGAATAGCTGCACGTTCAGCAGCAATTAGAGCATTAACAACTCGATCGACATTTCCGCCGGCAAGGTAATGGGCTTCCAATTGAGCGGTTGTAATATCTAGACCGGCTTTATGAGCTTTAATGAGGGGGTTAACAATTTTGGAGGGTGTTACACGTCGAAGTCTCATTCCAATGAGGGAAAAGATTCCGACGTTGACTCCAGCAGCTAAGGCAGAAATCCAAAGACCGATAGGTATAAACGTTAATAGAACACCCACTACCATGATAGCCAGTATTAAAAGGATAAGAGACAATAATGAAGCTCCGGTCATTCTTAAAACCTCCCCTAATATTCTACATGCTTAATCTTTAATTTGGCGGACGATTACACGCGGACCTTCAACAGCGATGACCAAAATTTTCGAACCGTTAGCAATGAACCCGCCTTCGGTGACGACATCAAGTCGTTCGCCGCTAAAATCCGCCGTTCCCGCTGGACGCAATTGACTGAGGGCGATTCCTTGTTTACCTAAGAAGTTCTCATAACTTGGTTTAGGAGCTACATAGCCCTCTTTTTGGGTCTGACGGGTTTTCAAGGCGAATTTTCCCCAAAAACGGCGGGTTTGTGAGAAACGAAAGCTTAAAGCGATCAACACTGCTAGTGTAACTAATAACAAACCCACGTAAAGCAGACCTTGGAGTAACGAATCAACTGAAAGCATAATCCCTACAACCAAAGCAACGATGCCTAAGAAGCCGAGAATTCCACCAGGAACAAACAGTTCCAAAAATAAGAGGACAATTCCGAGTATAAATAAAGTAACAACAAACTCAGTCCCCACGTTTCCCCCTCCTTGTTAAGAACCTTTACCAAAATTCATGTCTTTAGGTTCTTGAGGCAAAATTTTCAACCAATGCTCAGCGATTTGTTTATAGAGATTACCTCTTGCCAATAAATTAAGAATTACTAAAGTAACAGCGACTTTTTCCTTATCTTCTTCACTCATTTCCTCCTCAGCTAAAGAGTCGTTTACTTCATTGGCTAGCTGCTCTAAGGACTTTTGCCAGTCGAGTTGGGTTCGATCAAAGATCTCACTGTAATATTTATAGAGTTTCGATGGATTGATTCGGTCATCGGAGTTATCGGCTAAGGTTTGGTTGACAAACCCAAGCAAACGGGAGGCTTCCTCCAAGGATAAAATATTACGCAGATCATTGATGAGCAAAATGTTAGCAACCTGTTCCCTGTTATACTTCTTTTTTTGAGGATTAGGAAGATACTTGCGCCGAACCCAGTTTTGAATATGTGTGTTATTGATATCATTTTGACTCACTCTTTGAGCAACTTCAACGACTTGGGAAAGCATCATGGAGTCGAGCTCCAGATATGGTAATGCTTTTGATTTCGGTTCGAGGGTGTTGATAATCTCCATGATATCTGTTAGGTAGGATGGCTTCACGGGATCACCTCCTTCGAGAATCTTACATTGAGTTTTTGCATAAGTGATTATATATATGGTTATTATATGATCAAAAGTATCACTTGTAAATATCATAATGATCTTATTTGAAATTTTTTAACAAGATTTGTTTATAATCAGTATTTGTGATAACAGTAGGTTAATCCAAATGTCAATCTTCCCCAAACAAAGGAAAGAATAAAGTAATTACTTTTTGAAGATTATGTTATTTCAATTGTCCGCAAAATAAAAGGAACTGCCTTCTCATGAATGTCTTTAAACATCATTAGAGGCAGCCCTGGTTAAGATTCATCATGTCCTGCTAGAGGACTAGGACTAGCCCTCTAGCAAAGACCTGAGCAAAATTTAGTCTTTTCTTTAACGCTGTGACTATTAGTCGACAATAATTTGAATAGTTTTCACCAATCCATTAGGAGTAACAGCACTAACTGTAATTTTCTCACCCGAAACAACAGTTGAGCCTGCTTTAATTGTTCCATCTGGATCAATACCAAACGAGCCATTTCCACCGACATCCGAAACCAATACGATTTGAGCTAAAGAAGCAGCTTTCGTACCATATTGATCTTTACTGTAGAAATATACTCCAGCTCGGCCGGCACTAGGAACAGCACCATTTTGATCGAATCTGGCCATGATCTTTCCTGCTGCAAGATCGCTTGCATTTACATGGGCAATGTCTCCTGCATCATTGAGGGTAACGCCAGCTTCGTAAGTTGCGACAGATGCTACAAGCGAACTAGCTACTGGTGCAGCTGTTGAAGATTTAATCGGTGTCGTTAAGGAATGCACTTTTCCATCAGCACCCATAATAGTTACACCTAAGGTAGTGCTGGATGATGTGACATTATTAGCCAATGTGTTAGCATACACGTTTACACCATCATAAGTTGTTGGATTTGCTGCTGAGATCAATGCATTGTTAGCATTCTCAATTCCAAAGTCAGAACTGTCAACGCTCGCCCCGATAATTGGAGTGCCGGCTAACATTACTTTTGATCCGCTTGCAGTAGTACCATAAACGTATGGGTTAGCAGCAAAACCATCGACTCTTCCACTGACAGTTCCAGTGGCATCAGCATAAATTGGATTTGCTACAGTATCCATTGTATATCCCTTAATGTCATCATTTTTAAGGACTTGCATGGTTACTGATTTAGAATCAATTACAGTATGTGGATCCGCTGCGGTTCCGGCATGGCCATCCAAGGTATTAACTAATTGGAAGGTCACGGTTCCAGTTCCGCCTGTAGTTTGGTAACCGTCTTTTGCGGAAACCTGAATACCATTAGCACCATAGGCTATAGGATCTCCATTTGGAATAACGGCTTTATTTTTATCAGAACCTGAAACCGTAACAGCGCCTGAAGCAGTAGCTAAAATTTCATAATTATATGCTGGTGTAGTTCCAACTGCTGCACCATTAGACTTACCTACCATGTCAAAGACTCTTCCATATTGGTCTTTAACAGTGAAACCACCATAGTTATAACCAAAGTCTATGCCTTGACTTGCGTTACTTTGCATATTACTTAACAATACGGAGGAATCTAAAGATAATGTGTCAGCCTTAGCATATTTTTGAACATTGATAGTTATTGAGCTGTACTTACCGGTTGATGTCGTAGCGGTAATCACTTGTTGTCCATCATTGGTAAATCCATCGCCATTCGGGCCAGCTAACAAACTAGCAGTTCCATCAGTATTTTCTACAAGTTTGGCATTACTAATCGTAAGATTAGTGGTTTCTAAATCACTGTATTTGGTGATAGGTTGTCCATTTTGATCTAAAGCTGTAAATGGAATTGCTTTTCCCTCGTTAACTGCAATACTCTCAGCAGGAGACATTAGCGTAAATGAGTCTACTTGAGACGATTTGTGCAAGGTTGTATTGAGAGTTGAAGTTTTTCCAGACCAGGTCATAGCAGTGATAATGGTCGGCATGTCCATAGTAATAGAATTACTATCACCAGTAGCAACTACTTTAATAACAGCTTTAGTCGAATCTGTTGGATCTTGTTCCAGAGAAGCTGTTACATAGGAATTAGAAGTCGTCAACAGATTGTTATTACCATTACTGTCAGAGTGTAAGATTAATCCACCTTTAATCAAATCATAACTTGTGGTGGGGTTACCGCTCATATCAGTAGCCGTAAAGCTTGCATAGAACTCACTGGTATCGCCTGCAGTAAGCACTTTGCCATCAGCATTCGTCAAAGTTCCAAGTTGGAAATCCTGCAATGTGCCAATTTGAGTGGAGGTTGTTAAGGTTGCACTGACAGAAACTCCTGATGTTGAATCATATCCAGTGATGACAACTGTGGAAAACTGCATGAGATTCGAAGTGGTTGAACTTGGAGTTAATTTAAGCAAGCCATTTTTTGCATCGACAGCACCAACGCCGCTTTGGAAGGTGAGATCATTAGCAAGAGACGAAGTTGTGATATCATTTCCGTATTGGTCTAATACATTATAGGTTGCATATCCTGTTTGGCTGTTATCAGAATTGGTAACAACACCTAATTTATCGGATGTGATATTAATAGAAGCAATTTTTTGTTGTGCTACAGTTACGGATGATGTTCCCAGATCTGCTGTGTCATTCTTGACTGAAACACTGTAAGTTCCTTCAGGGAAATTAGCAGAGTTGCTCAGAGTTGCTTCTGTGTTATCAGCATTCCAAGTTGCAGTGACAGTTACAGGAGTAGTCGAGTTCTCAACATCAAACGTTACTTTGGAAGTATCTGCAGGAGCTTGATTGAAGACAACCTTAAAGCTATTTGCACTTACGGCAGTTACGGATGTGACGGCTAAGTCACCCTGGGTTGGTACAGTGCCGTTTACTATACCTGTGCGTACAGCATCGGATACAACTGCCGTTCCACCAAGAGCAGTAACAATACTATTAGCACCGAGCTTGCTGTGTACGAACGTAGCAGCAGCAGGAACAGTTCCGTCGGTAAGGACGATAGCAGACTTATTTTGGGCTGCGAGGGGTGCACCGGCAAGAGCATCGATAGCAGTTTTGCCGTTAGCTACATAAACATTGTCAAAGCTGAGGGATGAGCTAAAGTCTTGGATGACTTGGTTATTGGTGTCATAGGCTGTATTTCCAAAGTGGCGGGTTGCATTGGGGAATTGAGCTTTTACAGCATCGCTGATTACTGCTGTTCCACCAATTACATCAGAGGAAGTAATATTTTTGCCGGACAAGAAAGCTTGTACACTAGAAGGTACTGAATCTTTCTCGGTTAAAAGAATGGGTTCATTGGAAGCAGAAGCTATCGAGGCAATCGAGAGAGCATCTTGGTTCGACCAGCCGTAAGCGACAGCTACTTTAGAGACTGGGGCACCAAGCTCAACCATTTTCTTAGCAATATTCGCGGATGTTTCGAAACGGTCGTTTCCGCCGAGGGAAACAACGCTGATACCCATACCGGATAATTGATCAAGCACGGATTGACTGATAACTGCGGTTCCGCTTGTTACATAAACCTTAGTTACATTCAGTTTTTGGAGTTCAGCTTTTGTATCAGCGTTCAAAGTGTTGCTGGAATCTTGAAGAAGGATTGGAGCCTTAAGGAAAGTAGCAAGTGGTCCAGCAGTCAGTGCATCTACCATGCCATAGGAAGCGGATGATGCCAGAACAGCAGCACCTGTCCAGCCTGTTTGATCAGCGATGGCTACTGCGGTTTGAACAGCGGTTGTGCCAGCTAAACGAGTTGGAACTGTACTTGCTGCGAATGCATTATAAGGTATCGCGCTCAAGGTCATACCAGCGATTGCTAATGATGCCAAAGCTTTTTTAGTCTTTTTCATGCTTAAAATATCTCCTCTCAATTTTGAAACGGTTTTTTTGTGATTTTTTCTAAATGAATCATTTAGCGAACATGGGGACCATAGAGACGTTTATCCGTCTCTCACCTCCTTAGAAAGAAATATTATTAATCTTTAGACATTGCGCAGTATCTAAAAGTATTCCACTGGATAATTTGAAGGCGTCCCTCCAAATGATCTAGTTATCACTCCAGTGGGTACCCTTTAGAACTTTAATAATTGAGGATCTCAAAGAAGGGCTACAATAACATAAACATAATCATTTACTTTCGAATGTTTGTGTTAGTGTTCTTGAAACTTTTAACCTTTGGACAAACAGATTCTAACACATTAAAACTAAAATTACATTTAAAACATATTGGCTATATTTCCAAGTTTTACTTACAAATTAGGATTCTTGACATATAAGAAATTAAAGCTTAATAAAACTTAATACAAATGGCTATAAATTGACATTTTCTTAAAATGGGTATTTTATGGAAATAAAATTTTGACAAGAATTAATAAGTTTAATTTTTCACGAGTATGAATTTAGAAGTAAAATATTAAATATTTTTCAACAATAAAGATGATATCGCTACGCCATCAAGATAACTATTTATCTTATACTGCTAAATAAAAGGAGAAGAAAACCGCATTAGGCTATTCGTTATTTATACCCGTGATAGTTTTCTGGATCATTTTCAACACCATATTGTCTCTGAATTTCATTGACAAGCGGTATCCACATGAGTAACCTTTCTTTGACAGCTTGATCACTTATCTGAACATCAAGATAAATTGCAGAAACTAATAGTTTATGTGAAAAGGAACTTGGAAGGTGAAGAATGTCAGATTATATCCTAACTTATTCGAGAATTAAGTTTTATTTTCCAAGGATTGCTTGAGCCCGCCGTTAGGCGGCTCGGTTTAAAACCGTGCGCTTTTAGCACAATCAGGTCTTTCAGCCGACCGGAGGTCAGAATTCTAACCCTCCGACTTCAGTCGGTGGTCGTTTAGTTTCAAAAACAAAAGAGAGAGCAAAATCGGTAATTACCCGAAAGTTTGCTCTCTCTTTTTGTTCTTGAACGTAATAAGGAAGCTGCCTCTTCATGAATGTCCTTGAACATCACGAGAGGCAGCATCGGTTGAGATCCAGGAAATCTTGCTAAAGGGAGCTAGCCCCCTTAGCAAGATTTGAGCGAATATTAATTTCTCATGAAGCGCTTAGCCATTCTTAATGTCAACGTGATATCAAATTAGTCGACAATAATTTGAATAGTTTTCACCAATCCATTAGGAGTAACAGCACTAACTGTAATCTTCTCACCTGAGGCAACAGTTGAACCTGCTTTAATTGTTCCATCTGGATCAATACCAAACGAGCCATTTCCACCGACATCCGAAACCAATACGATCTGAGCTAAAGCAGCTGCTTTCGTACCATATTGATCTTTACTGTAGAAATATACTCCAGCTCGGCCGGCACTAGGAACAGCACCATTTTGATCGAATCTGGCCATGATCTTTCCTGCTGCAAGATCGCTTGCATTTACATGGGCAATGTCTCCTGCATCATTGAGGGTAACGCCAGCTTCGTAAGTTGCGACAGATGCTACAAGCGAACTAGCTACTGGTACGGCTGTTGAAGATTTAATCGGTGTCGTTAAGGAATGCACTTTTCCATCAGCACCCATAATAGTTACACCTAAGGTAGTGCTGGATGAAGTGACATTATTGGCCAATGTGTTAGCATACACGTTTACACCATCATAAGTTGTTGGATTTGCTGCTGAGATCAATGCATTGTTAGCATTCTCAATTCCAAAGTCAGAACTGTCAACGCTCGCCCCGATAATTGGAGTGCCGGCTAACATTACTTTTGATCCGCTTGCAGTAGTACCATAAACGTATGGGTTAGCAGCAAAACCATCGACTCTTCCACTGACAGTTCCAGTGGCATCAGCATAAATTGGATTTGCTACAGTATCCATTGTATATCCCTTAATGTCATCATTTTTAAGGACTTGCATGGTTACTGATTTAGAATCAATTACAGTATGTGGATCCGCTGCGGTTCCGGCATGGCCATCCAAGGTATTAACTAATTGGAAGGTCACGGTTCCAGTTCCGCCTGTAGTTTGGTAACCGTCTTTTGCGGAAACCTGAATACCATTAGCACCATAGGCTATAGGATCTCCATTTGGAATAACGGCTTTATTTTTATCAGAACCTGAAACCGTAACAGCGCCTGAAGCAGTAGCTAAAATTTCATAATTATATGCTGGTGTAGTTCCAACTGCTGCACCATTAGACTTACCTACCATGTCAAAGACTCTTCCATATTGGTCTTTAACAGTGAAACCACCATAGTTATAACCAAAGTCTATGCCTTGACTTGCGTTACTTTGCATATTACTTAACAATACGGAGGAATCTAAAGATAATGTGTCAGCCTTAGCATATTTTTGAACATTGATAGTTATTGAGCTGTACTTACCGGTTGATGTCGTAGCGGTAATCACTTGTTGTCCATCATTGGTAAATCCATCGCCATTCGGGCCAGCTAACAAACTAGCAGTTCCATCAGTATTTTCTACAAGTTTGGCATTACTAATCGTAAGATTAGTGGTTTCTAAATCACTGTATTTGGTGATAGGTTGTCCATTTTGATCTAAAGCTGTAAATGGAATTGCTTTTCCCTCGTTAACTGCAATACTCTCAGCAGGAGACATTAGCGTAAATGAGTCTACTTGAGACGATTTGTGCAAGGTTGTATTGAGAGTTGAAGTTTTTCCAGACCAGGTCATAGCAGTGATAATGGTCGGCATGTCCATAGTAATAGAATTACTATCACCAGTAGCAACTACTTTAATAACAGCTTTAGTCGAATCTGTTGGATCTTGTTCCAGAGAAGCTGTTACATAGGAATTAGAAGTCGTCAACAGATTGTTATTACCATTACTGTCAGAGTGTAAGATTAATCCACCTTTAATCAAATCATAACTTGTGGTGGGGTTACCGCTCATATCAGTAGCCGTAAAGCTTGCATAGAACTCACTGGTATCGCCTGCAGTAAGCACTTTGCCATCAGCATTCGTCAAAGTTCCAAGTTGGAAATCCTGCAATGTGCCAATTTGAGTGGAGGTTGTTAAGGTTGCACTGACAGAAACTCCTGATGTTGAATCATATCCAGTGATGACAACTGTGGAAAACTGCATGAGATTCGAAGTGGTTGAACTTGGAGTTAATTTAAGCAAGCCATTTTTTGCATCGACAGCACCAACGCCGCTTTGGAAGGTGAGATCATTAGCAAGAGACGAAGTTGTGATATCATTTCCGTATTGGTCTAATACATTATAGGTTGCATATCCTGTTTGGCTGTTATCAGAATTGGTAACAACACCTAATTTATCGGATGTGATATTAATAGAAGCAATTTTTTGTTGTGCTACAGTTACGGATGATGTTCCCAGATCTGCTGTGTCATTCTTGACTGAAACACTGTAAGTTCCTTCAGGGAAATTAGCAGAGTTGCTCAGAGTTGCTTCTGTGTTATCAGCATTCCAAGTTGCAGTGACAGTTACAGGAGTAGTCGAGTTCTCAACATCAAACGTTACTTTGGAAGTATCTGCAGGAGCTTGATTGAAGACAACCTTAAAGCTATTTGCACTTACGGCAGTTACGGATGTGACGGCTAAGTCACCCTGGGTTGGTACAGTGCCGTTTACTATACCTGTGCGTACAGCATCGGATACAACTGCCGTTCCACCAAGAGCAGTAACAATACTATTAGCACCGAGCTTGCTGTGTACGAACGTAGCAGCAGCAGGAACAGTTCCGTCGGTAAGGACGATAGCAGACTTATTTTGGGCTGCGAGGGGTGCACCGGCAAGAGCATCGATAGCAGTTTTGCCGTTAGCTACATAAACATTGTCAAAGCTGAGGGATGAGCTAAAGTCTTGGATGACTTGGTTATTGGTGTCATAGGCTGTATTTCCAAAGTGGCGGGTTGCATTGGGGAATTGAGCTTTTACAGCATCGCTGATTACTGCTGTTCCACCAATTACATCAGAGGAAGTAATATTTTTGCCGGACAAGAAAGCTTGTACACTAGAAGGTACTGAATCTTTCTCGGTTAAAAGAATGGGTTCATTGGAAGCAGAAGCTATCGAGGCAATCGAGAGAGCATCTTGGTTCGACCAGCCGTAAGCGACAGCTACTTTAGAGACTGGGGCACCAAGCTCAACCATTTTCTTAGCAATATTCGCGGATGTTTCGAAACGGTCGTTTCCGCCGAGGGAAACAACGCTGATACCCATACCGGATAATTGATCAAGCACGGATTGACTGATAACTGCGGTTCCGCTTGTTACATAAACCTTAGTTACATTCAGTTTTTGGAGTTCAGCTTTTGTATCAGCGTTCAAAGTGTTGCTGGAATCTTGAAGAAGGATTGGAGCCTTAAGGAAAGTAGCAAGTGGTCCAGCAGTCAGTGCATCTACCATGCCATAGGAAGCGGATGATGCCAGAACAGCAGCACCTGTCCAGCCTGTTTGATCAGCGATGGCTACTGCGGTTTGAACAGCGGTTGTGCCAGCTAAACGAGTTGGAACTGTACTTGCTGCGAATGCATTATAAGGTATCGCGCTCAAGGTCATACCAGCGATTGCTAATGATGCCAAAGCTTTTTTAGTCTTTTTCATGCTTAAAATATCTCCTCTCAATTTTGAAACGGTTTTTTTGTGATTTTTTCTAAATGAATCATTTAGCGAACATGGGGACCATAGAGACGTTTATCCGTCTCTCACCTCCTTAGAAAGAAATATTATTAATCTTTAGACATTGCGCAGTATCTAAAAGTATTCCACTGGATAATTTGAAGGCGTCCCTCCAAATGATCTAGTTATCACTCCAGTGGGTACCCTTTAGAACTTTAATAATTGAGGATCTCAAAGAAGGGCTACAATAACATAAACATAATCATTTACTTTCGAATGTTTGTGTTAGTGTTCTTGAAACTTTTAACCTTTGGACAAACAGATTCTAACACATTAAAACTAAAATTACATTTAAAACATATTGGCTATATTTCCAAGTTTTACTTACAAATTAGGATTCTTGACATATAAGAAATTAAAGCTTAATAAAACTTAATACAAATGGCTATAAATTGACATTTTCTTAAAATGGGTATTTTATGGAAATAAAATTTTGACAAGAATTAATAAGTTTAATTTTTCACTAATATAACTAATATAATTAGAAGCGATTTTTTTGATATTCGACAATAACTATATAAGAGACCACAGAACATTAAGATTAACCTTACCATTATCTTAAGCTCTAAATTATCAGGGAAGAATTTTTCGGCTATGAGCGTGCTCTTCAAGATGCGTTGGGGAAAGTTTTAGACCCCCATAATGAGTTATAGAGCATCTAATATAGAGTATGGGATGAGTACAAATCTGTGTCCATAAAAGACAAGACAGAATCAATGAGATTTGTCTCAATGCCTCTGTCTTGCCTTTTATCTTGGTGAAATTGAATTAGTCTATCCGCTATCTACCCATATAGTTCTCGAGATCATTTTTAACGCCATATTGTTGCTGAATTTCATTGACACGCGGTATCCATAGAAGCAATCGTTCTTTGACATCTTGATCACTTACTTGATCAACAAGCAAAACTTGGTTCTCACTCAATCTCCTCATATTAGCTACTGTCGATATTTTGCAACTGTTGTTGGATTTTTATGTAATTAGCGTCTTCCTTGCTTTTTAAAGATCATGAGGAAGTGGTATAATTGAATTCAGATAAATGGCAAAAACATATAGTTTATGCGAAAAGAACTTGGAAGGTGCACAATGTCAGATTATATCCTAACTTATTCTAGAATTAAATTTTACCCACTAGAGCCTATTAAGGAAGATATTAAGATCGAAGATATTGCCCACTCGTTATCCTTAATGACTAGAGCCAATGGTCATAGCAGTTATTTTTATTCCGTGGCGCAGCACTCGCTTCAGTGCTGTTTTGAGGCCGAAAGTCGAGGGTATTCTGTAAGGGTACGACTCGGTTGCCTCCTGCATGATGCCAGTGAAAGTTATATCTCTGATTTGACAAGACCAGTTAAGCGCAACTTGCCGGAGTATTTTAGGATTGAAGAAATGCTTCAAAAAGTAATTTACGGTCGGTTTGGACTCAATGACTTAACGGAAGATGAGCTGAAACAAATCGAGAATGTCGACGATACTCTGTTATACTATGAATTTGAGGCAATGATGAATTATCAAATCTTTGAAACAGCGCCCCCAAAATCGCTGAATCACTACGATTTTTTCCAAAGAGATTTTGGTTCTGTAGAGCAAGAATTTCTGACCACCTTCAATAAACTGATGGCTATAAGTAGTGCCTTATGAGGAAAAATATATGAAGAAAGAATCTATTTATGGTCTGACCTATGATCAGTTGGCAGCATGGCTTATGGACTATGGATATAAACAATTCCGGGCATCGCAAGTCTGGAATTGGCTTTATAGGAAGCACGTGATCCAATTCGAAGAAATGATTGATGTTCCTAAAGAGTGTCTTAACTTATTAGAAGATCACTTTGTCCTCCGTTCATTAAGTGAATATTTTAAACAGGAATCTCAAGATGGAACCATTAAGTTTCTGTTCACATTACGCGATAACCACTTAATTGAAACAGTTTTGATGAAACACAAATTTGGTTTATCCGTTTGTGTCACGACTCAGGTTGGCTGTAATATGGGGTGTAGTTTTTGTGCGAGTGGACTATTGACCAAGAATCGTGATTTATCGACCGGAGAGATAGTAGAACAAATTATGGCTGTTCAACATTATTTGGATCGAGCAAATCCCTTGGAACAAGTAAGTCACGTCGTCGTGATGGGGATTGGTGAACCGTTTGACAATTTCTCAAATCTCATCGACTCTCTTCAGATCATGAAAGACCATAAAGGGTTGGCTATTCCAGCCCGACATATTACTGTCTCGACCAGTGGTTTGGCGGATAAAATTTATAAATTTGCAGACGCAAATTTGCGTGTAAACCTGGCGATTTCCTTACATGCGCCAACAAACGAACTTCGAAGCCAAATTATGAAAATTAATGGTGCCTTTCCTCTAGAAACTGTAATGCAGGCCATTGATTATTATTTACAGAAAACAAATCGAAGGATTACTCTAGAATATATTCTGCTCAAAGATCTGAATGACAGGCGGGAACATGCCCTTCAGCTTGCAGAACTGATTGGGAAAAAGCGTCAACTCATTAATGTGAACTTAATTCCCTATAATCTTGTCGATGAACATCAACAATATCAAAGAAGTGAACACGAAGCGATGCTTGCTTTCTATGATACCCTAAAAAAACAAGGTATTAGCTGCAGCATCCGCCTTGAGCACGGGACAGATATTGATGCGGCTTGTGGACAGCTGCGAAGCAAGCACAATCGCTAATATGTTTTCTGGATTTATTTCAAATGCCAGGTACCTAAAAGTTAAACTTAATGTTCGTAGATATTTTCACAGAATGTTGTGGTAAAAGGGAGTAAGATTAATGGGGGAAGGGCAATGGATTATAAAATTGTCATGGATAGTGGGTGTGACCTGAACCAGGATGTTGAAAAACAAATACCTCTTCGGTTGGTACCACTCAGTCTCGTGTTGGGAGAGCATCATTTTCTCGATGAGAATTTAAATTTAAAGAACTTCTTAGAAGAAATGAAAAATACTGAAGTCGCACCTCAAACGGCAAGTCCATCCCCAAGTCTGTTTCTCAAGTGGTTTGACGAAGCGGAGAATATTTTTGTGGTAACTCTTTCTTCTAAGATTAGCAGTACTTATAGTAATGCAGTATTAGCCAAAACGATGTTTTTAGAGCAACAGGCTCCTCGCTTTATTCATGTTTTTGATTCCTTAACTGCTTCTGTAGGAGAAACCTTAGTTGGGCTTAAAATCGTGGAACTGACTCGAAGTAACCTCAAAAACTATGAGGTCGTCGAGCGAGTTAATCAATATATTCAAGATATGAAGACCTTTTTCTTATTGGATTCACTGGAACATCTAATTAAGTCAGGGAGACTGAGTCGCTTTGCCGGAACCTTGGCTACCTGGCTGTCCATAAAGCCCATACTTGGTGCTTCTGACGAGGGAACTATTGATCTCGTTGAAAAGGTAAGAGGGTCTAAAAAAGCCTTTCAGCGTTTTATTGATATTATTGGAGAAAAGGGTGAGAAACTTGAGGATAAGGTACTGGGAATTGCTCACTGCAATTGTCTAGATAAAGCTATTTTGCTAAAAGAAGAGGTTCTAAAAAGATATCATTTCAAAGATGTCATTATCGTAGAAATGGGTGCAACGATTTCTGCTTATGCGGATGAAGGTGGACTTTTGGTAGCTTATTAGAACGATTTTAAAGCTCTTCGTCTAACGTTTAAGACGGAGAGCTTTTTGTTTTTGGGAGAGCAGATTGGAGTTCAGTTCAATGAATCTAATACTTAAGGCTGGGCACCTTAACAATAGGCTGAACATCTTAACAATGTTAAGCGTAACTTTAAATATATTAATATACATATTGACATTATTAACATTTAGGTTTATTATCTTAATCACAGAATGAGTTTAAGCAACTTCTCGAGAGGTGATAATCTTGGATTATAAGATGCCCCATCGGTGTCCGGTTTGCGACCATGAAATGAAGATTAGCAAATTAGCATGTACGTACTGTTCGACAAAGATTGAGGGAGAATTTAGTTCCTGCAAGTTTTGTAGGCTGCCAACAGAACAGTTGATTTTTATGGAAGCGTTTATTAAATGCCGGGGGAATATCAAAGAGGTAGAAAAAGAGTTGGGAATCTCTTATCCGACTGTACGAAGCCGCTTAGATAGTGTCATCGAGGCGCTTGGATACGGGGCAGATAAAGAAAAAGAGTTTATTCAGGAAAAAACAGAGACATCTGAGGAAAGTTTACGCAGGCAGGGAATTTTAGAAGCTCTAAATCGTGGAGAAATTTCAGTTCAGGAAGCAACATATCAAATGAGGAAACAAATGAGTAGGAGTTTGGAAGAATAGAGTGGTGAAAGGAGTATCAGAAAATGAGTAGTGAAAAAATGAAAATTCTCGAAATGATTCAAGAAGGCAAACTTACAGCATCAGAAGGGATGGATCTGTTGAAGGCGATGGAGGAGGGGACTTCATTCGAGAAGGTTTCTCCGAACCCAGAATTTGACCTGGTTAAAAAAGAAGTGGCTGGTAATACGTCCGGAGATCGATTTTTACGTGTCCGTGTGCTCGGCGAAAAATCGCTTAAAGTTAATGTCAACGTTCCTTTGAGTTTGATACGTTCCGCTTCCAAACTGGTAGTTTATGCAATGAGTTTTGTTCCGGCAGATAAACGTGCGGAATTGGAGCAAAAGGGAATTGATTTGCAAGCCTTAGATGTTGAAGAACTGGTTAGGCTGGTAGAAGAAACTGTTGATGGCAAGATCGTGGATGTTGAAGTTGCAGACCCTCAAGAAGGCAGAATCAAGGTGGAAGTGTGTGTGGAGTAATTCAGCCACGCTAATGATAGTACGGGTTAAAGTGAAACGGCGGAGAGAGTTCACCTTTCCTGTTACTGTTTGGGTAATTGATGAATTCATGGATGCTCTGAGAGATTTGGCTTGGGTGGGTGAAGTGATTTTAAAGTGTATTCCTCTGCCACAAGATGAAAAAGCCGCTAAACCGTTGCGTTGGATTAAAGGAATTTCTCCCAGCGGCATTGTTGAAGCGTCTCACGGTTTAATCAAAGAATTGACAAAATATAAAGGAATGGATATCGTCTACGTAGAAACCGGGATTGTTAGGGTTAAGATCAGCTTAAAGTAAACGAGGGGATTGGATGAAACGACCGATTTATCGAATTATAATGAACACATTTGTCTTTTTCATGGCGGCACAATTTTTGCCGATTCATGCGGCAACTCCCCTGCACTTCTTAGGGGCTGGATTAATTCTCTGGATCGTCAATTTGTTGATTCGCCCGGTACTGATCATTCTAACTATTCCACTGAATCTTTTGACACTAGGTATTTTTACTAACATAATAAATACTTGGATGATCATGATTACTAGTGGACTTGTACCAGGTTTTTATGTTCGAGGGTTCGGAGTTGCCCTCATGGTGTCAATAATGGTGTCCTTAGCCAACTTGGCCTTAAAAAGAGTACTAAGCCAACACTGATTATGGGTAGTTGGCTTAGGCAACTGAGAAATAAATCATCTCGCGATTTTAGTAGGCAAGTATTTTGAGAAAGAAAGCAGCGATACCACACACATGTGGATCGCTGCTTTCTTAGTCATTGGCCGGAGTGGATTGGTAATAGTTATAGATACCATGGAAAATGGCTGTTGCCACATTCTTGCGAAAGGTTTCGTTCTGTAACCTTGCTTCTTCATATGGGCTGGAAATAAAAGCGGCTTCTAATAAAACGGCAGGCATCGATGTGTAACGTATGACATAAAAGTTGGCATCTTTAACACCACGGTTATTCGTTTTTACAGTATCAATAACTGCCGCTTGGATACTGCTGGCCAGTTGTTGACTTGCTTGCTGCTGAGGGTTGCTGTGGCAATAGTAGGTTGTAGTACCTTGAACGGTAGGATTGTCAAAAGAGTCGTTATGGATGGATATAAAAAGGTCGGGCTTGCTTTCGGAGGCTTCGTTCACTCTGGCCTGAAGGTCTTCAACTTCGGAGTAATTGGCGGCCGGTGAAGAGTCATCGCTGCGTGTCAAAAGAACTTTAGCCCCTGCTTGTTGGAGGATTGTACTTAAATCTTGAGCAATAGGTAACGTGTTATTTTTTTCATACGTATGGTTTGGTCCAATAGCTCCTGTGTCTGGCCCTCCGTGTCCTGGATCCAGCATAATTGTTTTGCCCGCTAAAGCATTGGCGGGAATTCCAGCGAAAGGATCTACAAGAACTTCTTTGGATGGATCATAGTTTGTGGTTGGAGGGGTGGAATCACCTGGAGTTGAGGAAGAATCACCTGGATCAGGTGAACTTGGATTTTGGAGGGATGAAGGAAGTGGGGGGAAGTCTTTTAGGTTACTGGTATAGGTCGAGGAAGCTTGTCCTTCCATAATTGCTTGGGAATTGGCACTGATAACTCCTGTTCCGCCGAGAATATGTATAGTACCATTAGAACTTAAATCGATATTCGATGAAGTATTGTCAGATCCCGATGAAACAGGACTAACAAAGCTTGCAGATACCCAACCCGTTTTAGTTTGATAGGTGGTCTTGTACCAATTGTTCTCTAGAGAAAGGAGATCAATTGTTGTGTCTTTAGGAATTGTTCCTAGAATTTTTCCTGTAGATGAAGGGGTATCTCTTAGATTTAATCCCCCGGAAGCTGTGACCGTTCCTTGTTTAGTGTTCGTATTGCTGGTATCAGTGGGCGTTTTGACCGGGGGTTCGACTACCATATGTAGACGCATGAGACTGTAGATTGAGGGAGGGATATCCTTTTGTTCTGTGAGTAAAAGGGGAGCTTTCGATTTTGAAGCAAGAACAGTACCAGCAACGGCGTCAGGAAAGGTGATGCCTGAAGCGATAAAAAGATCCGTAGATTGATAAATGTCTTTCATATTGGAAACAACAGCAGCATTGGTTTCGTAACGATCCTGGCCGCCTAAACGAGTCTCAATTGTGAAGTTATTTGTCGTAAGTTCTTGAGACGGAACAACAACTTCTCCGCCAATGATGGTTATATGCTTTGGCATTGTTTCATTTAAGTATTTCAAGACAGAGTCAGGCAGAGTCGTCGAGGTGAGCACAATAGGGATCTGTTTAATTCCGGCATAAGTTGCAGCTGACAGTGCATCAGGAAAATTATCCCCGTTAGCCACGATAAGCGAGTCTGATGTTAAACGTTTAGCGAGTAAGACGGATGTCTCATAACGATCTGTGCCACCTATACGTTCCCAGTTTAAAGATAGCTGTTCGAGACCTTTTTCCAAGGATGGTTTTAAGCAAGCAGCTCCGCCTAATAAAATAACTTTCTGTGGTTTTAAACGCTGCAGTTCTTGAACTACTCTGGAATCAAGCGATTCTCCACTCGTTAGTAAGATTGGAGCATTTAAGGATACCGCATAAGGGGTGGCTGCGATGGAATCCGGATAATCAGAGGATTCGCATAAAATGACAGTTTGAGCAGAGTCCCATCCTTTTTGAGAGATTTTCAAGGCTGTTTCAACACTGTCTTGACCGGCTATTCTTTCAGTTGAGTACGCTAAGGGGCTTGCTTGAGTCATCAATGGAGAGAACAATATTACAGCAAGCGAAGTTATCATCGCTATTATGATTTTTTTCACATGTTTTCACCCTTTCCTTTGCCATTACGTCGATTATATCACAGAAATCTTATCTATTTGAGGAAATTTGCAAAACTGAATTTCGTGAGTATTCTGTAGGGCTAAGCTGTATTGTGCTATAATAGTGATAAAAAGTCATTGGATGTCGTAATAAGGGTCAATATGGATTTAGCACGAGCAAAAGGGGAGGATCACAGGATATGATCATGACAGGCGCGGAGGCGATTATTGAATCATTAAAGAACGAAAATGTGGATGTAGCGTTTGGTTATCCCGGTGGGGCGGTGCTGACGCTTTATGATGCTTTATATAAAGCGAATTTTAGACACATTCTAACCAAACATGAACAAGGTGCGGTTCATGCCGCTGATGGTTATGCCAGGGCCACGGGTAAAGTTGGGGTGGTTATTGCGACGTCCGGTCCCGGAGCGACGAATCTGGTAACGGGGATTGCTACGGCTTATATGGATTCTATCCCGATGGTGGCGATAACGGGTCAAGTCGCAGTTCCCCTTATTGGAAGAGACTCTTTTCAGGAAGCGGATATTCGGGGGATTACAACCCCTATCACCAAGCACAATTATTTGGTCAAGACAGTTGAAGAACTCCCGAGGGCGCTAAAGGAAGCCTTCTATATTGCCCGTACGGGTCGACCAGGTCCGGTAGTTGTGGATATTGCCAAAGACGTCTTTGCGGCTACGTTTGACTATCAATACCCATCAGAGGTTACGTTACGTGGTTATCATCCCGTTTATGAGGGGAATCAGACGATCATAAATCAGGTTTTTGAAGAATTGCGCTTAGCCCGTAAACCTTTAATTTTTATCGGGGGTGGAGTTAATCTATCCGACTCCTCGCCAGAGATGAGAGCGTTTGTGGAACAGACTGGTTTTCCGGTGATTTCCAGCTTGATGGGATTGGGCTGCCTTTCCTTTGATCATCCCCAATTTTTAGGGATGGTAGGAATGCATGGAACTTATGCTGCTAACATGGCGACAACTGAATGTGATTTATTATTAGGGATTGGAGTTCGCTTTGATGATCGTGTGACAGGCCTGTTGAGTGATTTTGCTTCTAAGGCTAAGATTGTTCACTTCGATATTGATCCAGCCGAAATTAATAAAAATGTTATTGCTCAGATACGCGTCATTGGTAGCCTGAAATGGTCATTGCCAACCTTGCTCGAACGAGTCGTGGATGTTTCTGCTGAACTAAAGGAACATGTCCAATCCTGGATGGAAAAAGTATCAAGCTGGAAGCGAGATTTTCCTTTGAGTTATGAACAAGAAAAAAACCTTGTGATGCCACAGGCCGTCGTCGAGAAGGTCAGCGAGCTGACCCAGGGTGACGCAGTGATTGTTACGGATGTCGGTCAAAATCAAATCTGGGCGGCCCAATTCTATGGGTTTAAACATCCTCGTACCCTGCTTACGTCGGGTGGGTTGGGAACGATGGGTTATGGTTTGCCGGCAGCTCTGGGAGCACAATGTGGATTACCGAACAGTAAGGTTGTTTTGTTTGTCGGTGATGGCGGCATCATGATGAACTGCCAGGAGTTGGCGACTTTAGCGGATTGTAACTTCCCAGTGGTCATCTTGGTTCTAAATAATCAAACGCTGGGCATGGTGGCTCAGTGGCAGAGGATGTTTTATGGCGGTCGTTATTCTCACACCAGTCTGAAAGGGCATACGGACTTCGTGAAGTTAGCTGAGGCGATGGGCGTGACTGGTTTGAGAGTGACAGAGGCGGAGAACCTTGATAACGTTCTTTCTGAGGCCTTAGCGATGCCTGGTCCTGTATTAGTAGATATTTGGACACCTGAGACGGTGGATGTTTTACCGATGGTTCCATCGGGGGCGCGCTTGGACCAGATGATTATGGGAGGTTAAAATGAGATGAAACACACACTTGCTGTTTTGGTGGAAAACCGACCGGGTGTCTTGACGCATATTTCCGGGCTAATTAGCCGCAGAGCTTTTAATATTGAAAGTATAGCTGCTGGTTATACGGAAGAACCGGATACTACAAGAATCACCATTGTAGTGGAAGGAGATGAAATTGAACAGGAGCAAGTCGTTAATCAGTTATCCAAATTAATTGATGTCATAAAAATCAGTGATCTGACGGCAGTTGAGTCAATCCAGCGCGAGTTAGCCTTGATAAAAGTCAAAGCCAGTTTGGAGACACGTTCGGATATTATTAATATTGTCAATATCTTCCGGGCCAGTATTGTTGATGTCAGCCGAGAGACGATGGTCATTGAGCTTTCTGGAGATGAAACTAAGATTGATGCACTTTGTCAAGTACTAGAGGAGGATCATGGAATTATTGAAATCGTACGGACGGGTAAAATTGCTCTCTCACGCGGACCAATTCCTGCAAAGGATCAGTAAGCTTTTGTAAATAACAATACAATATCCTTCCCAACAAAGTGGGGTTGTGCTAAAACTTGTTTATATTGTTTTCACATCCCCACGTTTGCTTCTAAAACAACGAAATACAAGCGTCCTCACTTCACTTTGGTCGTGAAAGGAGGACGCTTTATGATTGTTGTAACCACTTAGAATCTTAGGGACTGAGTTTTCACGCAACCCATATAATTCACTGAGTTTTAAAGTTTTGCAGATAGCTTATCACTTTATGATTATAACTCTCTTTTGCGGATGATGTACTGCTTTAAAAGAATCTGAGTTTCGTGAGGCTCTTTAATACATGTTACTGTACTATGCTTTGAACTTGCTGAGCGATTGCATCGGGTATTACGGCAGAGCCGCCAAAAACGTAGACAGTTTTCCCATGCCAGGCTTTAATTACGGATGTTTCAGAGGGATTAGGGCCAGTGAGAGAAACGAGAAGCAAGCCGGTTTGGTTCATCGCCGCTACAACTCCCCCACTTAAGGCATCTGGATAATTTTCACCCGTTGCAACAAATAATAAATTTCCTTGGGGTGGGAACGCTTGTAGGATGGCTGCGGCAGTGTCATAGCGGTCATATCCGGCTAAGCGTGTCGGTGTGGGTAAGTTGCAGAAAATGTTTGGGGAAACGACGGCTTCCCCGCCTCCGACGGTTGTTTCACTGATGAGAAGTTGACGCATTATGGAATCAGTTTCCGAAGGTAAGGAATTCGTATTCGTCAAAAGAATAGGAATCCCTTGCTGAGCAGCCAGCGAAGCCATGGAAATAGCATCGGGAAAACTGGTTCCATTGACTAGGACAGCTTGCCCTATGGTTCCCAGGGCAGAGGCAATTTGAGCGGCAGTTCCAAAACGAGTAACTCCTGCTAGACGTTGTATGGAAAAAGTTGTCTGAAGCTGCTGCTCGATGTTTGTTGAAATTACGGCGGTCCCTCCTAAGAGGATTATTTTTTTGGGGGCTAAGCGCTGAATCTCTGTTTTTACGGCAGCAGGCAGCTGATCACGAGTCGTAAGCAAAATCGGAGCATGCAATTTATAGGCAAGCGGAACCCCGCTAAGTGCATCGGAAAAGTCGTCGGCAGTTGCCAAGAGCACAGTATCCGTGCCGTTGGGGAATTGAGCCAGAGAAATTTGAAGCGAGGTTTGAATTTTGTCATTGCCTCCCATTCGATGCTCTTCAGGCGGCAGCGAAAAACCAACGCGATAAATCCCGGGTTCAGTAATATCGGTATTAATCGCTGTGGCGTTAAGGCCACCGCCTATTAAGATCCAGCGTGTCCCAGACCAGTGAAAGATATATCCTATGCGGCTTGGGTCAGGTGTGTTTCCGACAGTAGCCAAGGTTAACCTAAGAAATTTCTTAACGGAGGCATTCCACTGAAGGGAGACAGCATCCCCCATTGGTAATATATCGGATGGAAGGGCGGCTGCATTGGAAGCCGGCCCAATTGACACTGTAACGTTTGAAGAAGGGTCCAACCCAAAAGCTCGGGCCGGAACTGCCAAGGTCGCCGAGGTAGTGTTTGTCCCACCTTGTACTGTTCCACCAGCCCAATCGAGATTTGCGGGAGAAGAGAATATCTGAGACTTATCCGCGAAACGGACCGCCCAATAAGCGTCGACTCGCCCATAGCCATAAGAATTATCTCTTCCGGCGGAGCCTAAATCTAACGCTGAATTTTCCAGAGCAAGTCTTACCTGTTGAACACTTAAGTCGGGGTGGGCACTCCAAACAAGTGCAGCTACTCCCGCTACAAAAGGAGAAGCCATGGAAGTTCCGTCTAAAGCGGCATACCCTGAAGAATTTTGCCAATAGTCACTGACAATATTTACCCCAGGTGCTGCTAATCCAGCTTGTGGACCTGGAAGAGAAAATGAGGCGATCTGATCTTTGGAGTCTGTAGCAGTGACTGCCAATACAAGGGGATCAGCCGCAGGATAAGAGATCGTAGTCAGGTTATCCTCTTGATTCCCCCCAGCGGCGACAATTAAGCATCCTTTGTTTGAAGCATATTGAAGGGCCTCTTTGAGCACATCTCCTTCACTGTCGGATCCTAAGCTAAGGTTAATAATTTTAGCACCATGATCAGCCGCCCAAGTGATTCCGTCGGCAATACAGTCGTCTGTTCCTTCGCCTTGTTTCGTCAAGGCTTTTACAGGTAAGATTTTGGCCTGGTAGGCAACTCCCACAACACCGACCCCGTTAGCCTCAGCGGCGATGATACCTGAAACATGCGTCCCATGACCGTTATTGTCCTGAGTTGTTGTACTGCCGGTGACACCGGTAATAGCATTATAACCCGGTAAGATATTGTCCTTTAAATCAGGGTGATTTAGGTCCACTCCAGTATCCACCACTGCGACAATGATCCCGCTGCCTGTGAATCCTAAGTTCCAAGCTTTTTGGGCCTCAATCTTAGTTAGCCCCCATTCTTGTGAATATAACGGGTCCGTGGGATTAATGCTCATTGTTTTAGCTGTCGATGTTTTAAGAATTCGAACGGGTTGTACACTTAAAACTCCCGGAGCTTTCGTAAGCTGATCAATGATGCTGTCATACTGATTTTTAGGAAGGGCCAAAGTGGTATAGTGAAGCGGCCCTTTTCTTACAATCTCAGCGTTCATCATTTTAGCTAACTTTTCCGGGTCGGTTCCTGGACTTAGCTTAACGACAACCCGATTGGAGATATCCTCAGAGGTTAACTTGTCCTCGTTCGAGTATTTTGGATTAACGACAGACTGAGTGGTTGTCTCCTGAGCCTGTGTTGTGTTGATGTTCGTCGCTTGGTTCTGTCCAACCGTTGATTCTGAAGAAACGTTCTTAGGAGGTGGCGGAGTGGAACTTTGTTTTAATAGTATAAGTCCAACTGTTAGCATGATAATGATAAGTATTACTGATGCTGCAATCTTTCCTTTAATCATAGACTGCTCCTTATCTGAGATAAATTTAATCCTTCTAGTATTCCCAATAATTTAATTTTGATTGCAGCCCCTCTACTGAAGAACAAATAGCGCTATAAATTTACCTTCGACGAGTTCAGTTCGCTGTGTGAATAAAAAAAAGCCGATAATACCGGCTTAATCATTTACCGAAAAGCTTTTTCGATCTTTCAGGATTACGTAACATAAAATTGCTCCAACTTCAGCGACAAATATGACAACGCCCATAGGAACCGCTGTATCTCCGCCACCGAGGCCTACAAGCGGGGCAACAACAGCACCAATAACAAAAGAAAATAGTCCTAGCAGCGCCGAGGCACTGCCTGCTGAATGACCGTAATTTTCCATCGCCAGGGATGAACCGGCAGTTGTTACGATACCCACGCTTGAGACTACAAAAAACAAAGGAATTAAAATGGCTGTGAGTCCTGAACCAAGGAGAATCGAGATCAGCAAACATAAGCCACCCAAATTAGCTAGGACGAGTCCGGTGATGAAAAGTTTCGTCCCGCTAACTCGGTTTGCCAATCGTCCGGTAAGTTGCCCCGCAATGATAATGCCAAGTCCATTGATGGCAAAGAAGAGGCTGTACATTTGGGGAGAAGCTCCAAATATATTTTGAATGACAAAAGGTGAACCTGAGATATAGGCAAACATAGCGGCCATGACTAGCCCTTGTGGTAAAGCATACCCCATGAAGACTCGGTCAGTGATTAAGCCGCGAAAGGTCCTTAAAATGTTCATTAGGCCGGCTTGAGAACGACGTTTAGGAGGTAACGTCTCGGGCAGGGTAAAAAAGACTGCCAGAAGCATGATGCTTCCAACCAAACACAGAACCAGAAATACCCCCCGCCAAGAAGTAAATTTTAAGAGCTGTCCCCCGATGACTGGCGCGACGATTGGGCCTACGCCATTAATTAACATTAATAGCGCAAAAAATCTAGTCATTTCGGAACCAGAGTAGAGATCTCTGACGATGGCGCGCGAAATCGCAATACCTGCCGAGCCGGCAAATCCCTGGATAAAGCGAAGTAAAATTAAAGTCCAGATGGAGGGGCTGATAGCGCATAATAAGGATGAGGCAGTGTAGCCAGCAAGCCCAATAAGGAGAGGGATGCGACGCCCGCGTACATCGCTCTGTGAACCGGATACTAATTGACCTAATGCGAGCCCGAGAAGACAAGCAGTCAGACTGAACTGGGCGAGGGAGGTGCTTGAATGCAAATCTGTGGCTAAAGTAGGCAATGAAGGCAAATACATGTCGATGGACAATGGCCCGAAGGCAGACAAAGCGCCCAAGACGATGGCGGTCCATAGCCGCTGGGATTGTGAGACTGTTGTAGAAGGATTTGTAGTATGACGATTGTTCACAAATTTCCTTATCTCCTTTATAGTGTTTTAGGATTGAATTATTAAAGTTCAAGATTGTCTAGTGAACTCGTTCAGCTTAAGCTGAATATCGAGACTTCGGGAGTCTTACCGTTGGATAAATGAACATTGATATTTCATGAAATAATATGCTCATTATATCATTATAATGTGAGAATAAGGCTTAATAACCATAATTCACACTAATTTTCTTTTAGTATGTCAGTATAGAGCTCGTACTTTGGTTACAATGATGATTTTATTTACTTCTAAAAAATTTGTGTTAAGACTGTCACAAAAGAGCCTCCTTAATTGTTATTAGATTAGTTACCAAAACTATTTTTGTTTTGGAGGTGCCGGTTCTGTCCGTCGAAAAGAAACGTTCTCTGAACAACAAAGATTTTAAAAACGTCTTTGAAAAACACTATACTGGGGTTTATCGTCTGCTCACTTGTTTTTTGAGTAATCGTGCTACCGCGGAGGACATTGCTCAAGAAACCTTTCTTAAGTTTTACCTTTCACCCCCTCGAGAGTTAGACAATGTGGGGGGGTGGTTGATGCGGGTTGCTAGGAACTTAGCCTATAACCACCT
This sequence comes from Desulfosporosinus paludis, assembly GCF_045689965.1. Taxonomy (NCBI): domain Bacteria; kingdom Bacillati; phylum Bacillota; class Clostridia; order Eubacteriales; family Desulfitobacteriaceae; genus Desulfosporosinus; species Desulfosporosinus paludis. The sequence goes on along the minus strand of NZ_CP144211.1, from coordinate 1,574,043 downwards.
GCATCGGGAAAAAAGTCGAGCTGTGAGGGAATCTCATATGGAGTTGATGCAGATCACAGAACCGGAACTTCGCTTTGAAGAGGAGGAAGAAAAAGATGTGATTAGCCAAGCTCTTCATTCCTTAACGGAGCGGGACCGAATATGCCTCACCCTTCGCCTATCGGGAATGAGCTATGCTGAAATCGCACAGGCGATCGAGGTTAAAGAAACGTCGGTGGGGACGATACTGGCCAGAGCCAAAGAGCGATTTAAGGTTGAATATCTCAAACTCAAAGGGAGAGATGACAATGTGTTATGATTCTGGCTTACTCCAGGCATACTTAGACCAAGAGTTGAAGGACTCCGAACGGGAAGAAATCGACAGACACCTAGCTAACTGTGTAGGTTGTCAAGAAAAGCTACAACAACTTATGGAAACCCAACAATTTACGGATGAATTACTCTCGAACTATTTCGATTCTCTAGAACCCGAGAATCAGGATGAAGCTTGGTTTCGTCTTCAACAAACACTCGGTAAAAAGAAAGGAGTCTTATATATGCTGAAAAAATATCGTGGAGTTTCCGCAGCGGCGGCAGTCGTCTTAGCTGTTTCCTTGAGCCTGAGTTTTGCGCCGGTACGCGCCATGGCCAGTGATCTCTTAAGTATCTTCAGAGTTAATAACTTTCAGACAGTGACTATTAACAATAATGACCTCGCCCAAATCCAAAAAGCAATGCGTGACGGGGCAGGGAAAGTAACGCTGGGTGATCTTGGACAGGTGGATATGAAACAAACTGGAGCAAACGGTGAGGTTACTCTCGCTGAGGCTAAAGGGTCTGTCGATTTCCCCCTTCTGCTTCCCCAGACTCTGCCTTCAGGATACGCCTTAAAAGGAATTCAGAGAATGGCAGGCACCACTCTGGACTTTACTCTCGATACCCACAAAACGAATGATGTTTTAAAGAGCTTCGGAGCGACTACTCTTCTTCCGGATGAGATAAATGGCAAAGCCTTTACAGCTACGATTCCCGTGGTGATCAGTGCTTCCTACAACGGTCCGGAGAATCATAATCTCACGATTTCTCAAACCCGTGGTCCCCAACTGACAGCTCCCACTGCAGATGTAAATTCGATTCGAGATGCCATCTTAGCTCTTCCTTTCCTTCCGGATAATTTACGGAAACAATTAGCTTCAGTGAATGACTGGCAGCACACCTTCGTTATCCCTAGTCTCAATGGGTCGACTCAAACCGTCACGGTTGCTGGCTCTCAGGGCGTTTTCATCAGTGCTCCCCAAGGTACGAAGGAGACAACGACGTCCCTGCACAATGCTCTTCTCTGGCAAAAGGATGGCGTGATCTATGCTATTAATGGGAACTTTACTCTAGAACAAGGTTTGGCCTTAGCCAATTCCCTGAAGTAAGCAGCTAAGCTAAGAAGTAATTGGGGGATACCAAGGTATGATTTTAGAAACCTTTAATCTCACGAAGAGTTACGGCTCCAAAATTGGCTGTGAGAAGATTTGCCTCTCTATCAACGGGGGGCAAATCTTCGGATTTCTCGGCCCCAATGGTGCTGGCAAAAGTACGTTGGTTAAAATGTTGGTGGGACTTCTTACTCCTACTTCGGGAAGTGCTAAGATCCTCGGTTTTCCACTGGGGAGTATTGAAGCTCGGAAAAAGATCGGCTTTCTGCCAGAGAATTTCCGGTATCAGTCCTGGTTAAGCGGTGAGGAACTCCTCTTTTTGCACGCGTCTTTAGCCAAGATGACCTCAGCTCAAAAAAGAGAACGGATTCCAGCGGTTTTAAAGCTTGTAGGTTTGTGGGGGAAAGAATATCAGAAAGTCGGTTCGTACAGTAAAGGAATGCAGCAGCGAATCGGCTTGGCCTGTGCTTTACTCCCTGATCCAGAACTTTTGTTTCTGGATGAACCTTCCTCAGCTCTGGACCCTTTGGGGCGACGTGAAGTGCGAGAAATTATGCTTGAATTACGAGAGAGAGGAAAAACTGTTTTCTTGAACAGCCATTTGCTGAGCGAAGTAGAAATGATTTGTGATCGGGTAGAAATTATTAATGACGGACATATCTTACTGGGCGGGACCTTGGAGGAACTTTTAACAAAGACGACAGAAGTGGACATAGTCGTTGAGGGAATGACGGATGCTTTGTACAGTGCCTTATCTGATTTAAGCCAGTCCATTCGGCCGGATAGGCAACATATCGAACTGACTTTGAAGAATCGCTCGGACATACCTCGCATAGCTGCTGAAGTCGTCAAGCACGGAGGAGAACTTTACTCTCTTGCTGCCAGGCACACTTCACTGGAAGACCTATATGTTACCCTGATCCAGGGAAGGGGGAGGACAGGTGTTAACTATCGTACGCCTTACTTTAAAAGAAGTCGTTCGACGCCGAATTCTCCATGTGACGCTCCTGCTAACGATAGTATTCTTAGCACTCTATGGCACAGGCGTCCATTATGCCTTTCAAAATATGTCCGCCAGCTCAACACTACGAGCTATGATTATTCCCCAATTTCTTTCCTTAGGGCTATTCTTTGGGAGTTTTCTCATTTCTTTTTTAGCCATCATGTCCTCGGTAGGAGCGGTCTCTTTAGAAATCGAGAACGGCACGATGCTAGCTATCGTACCCCGCCCGATTCGACGTGCAGAGATTTTACTAGGAAAATTCCTTGGATATGCTGTTTTGCTCATGACCTTTGCAATTCTCTTCTATGGCACGGTGATGGTCATTCTTCAACAAACTACGGGTCTTCATGTTCCGCTGAAGTTTGGTACAGTTCTGCTTTATGCCTGCCAACCGTTGGTACTTCTCGCGGTGACCCTCTACGGAACAACGTTTCTTCCCACCTTAGCTAATGGGATAGTAGCATTCATGCTCTATATGCTCGGGGTGCTCGGTGGGATGATAGAACAGATCGGTTTCATGTTGAAGAACCAGACACTTCTCCAAATGGGGATCATCTCTAGTCTGATCATGCCGGCGGACTCCCTTTACCGTAAAATCGTCTCCTCGGTTCTTTCGGCGGCCGGGATAAATTTCTCGACTTATTTCTTGGGGCCTTTCGGAAGTAGTTCAGAACCGAGCAGCACTATGTTAATTTATACCGGTTTTTATGTGATAGGTTTTCTCGCCCTGGCAGTGCGGATGTTTTCGAAGCGGGATATCTAATCTAAATGATTGCAAATAACGAGCCCGCCTGCTATTGATGTGTATCATCAGTAGCAGGCGGGTATTTTTAACGCTTGATCAACTGACCACCTTGTGAGCTTAAGAGTTTTTCCATAGCCCAAACAATCCGGCCATTGAGGATCGTGTAATTCAGACCTTGAGGAACGAGGTCAGGTTTATTGTAATCTTCAGGTGCACCGATATTTTCTGGTTCAAAGACGACGAGGTCTGCCGAATAATCTCGTTTGATAAAACCCTTTTCTTTTAAGTTCAGCCTTTGGGCTGGGCTGCCGGTAATCTTTTTAATCCCCTCTGCCCAAGTCATAAGTTTTTTATCTCGCACATATTCCCCCAAGAACTTAGGAAAGGTACCATAGAGACGAGGATGAGGTTTTCCAGTGGGGATACCATCGGAACCTATTTGAGATAATGGGTGTTGAAGTAAAGTGACAATATCATCCTCGGCAAATAGATTATGCATGACCATGGAACTTTGGCAATTCTCACTAATCAAGAGATCGGCAATATTATCGATAATTTCTCCAATCTGTGCTGTCTGAGTGGATGCTGCCTTAGAAGCTAATTGAACTGCCGTACGTCCCTCAGCCCATTTGTTCTGCTCCAGAAACGTGGAACTAATCATAATGTTAGGCCAGCCTACCATGCCTACAAAGTTGTCCCAGCCCGGATATTCCGGTCCATTCTCTGTGAGTTCATCCTTGAGTCTTGACCGTAAGACGGGGTCTTTTAGCCTTTTGATAATTTCTGGGCCGCCGCCTTCTTTGGCCCAGGGGGGAGAACTTGGGATAATAAGGTGCTGCCTGCTTGATAAGGATGCTCATCAAAGGTAACATCCACGCCTTCAGCCCGAGCGTTATTCACCATGTCAATTAATTCATGTCCAGAAATACCATAATGGCGGTTGGAATAAGAACGCATATGAGAAATTTGTAATTTGACTCCAGATTCCTTTGCAACGGCTAAAGTCTCTGCCATTGCCTCCCGGACTTGAAGTGAATGACTGCGAATATGAATCATCATGATCCCATCATGAGCTGCTACCACTGAACTAAGGGCGACAAGTTCTTCTTGCGGAGCAAACATACCTGGCAAATAAGCCAAACCATAGGAGATCCCTAAAGCTCCTCCAGACATCGCTTCCTCGACAATTGCGCACATTTCAGCCAGATCTTTCGTAGTCGGGGAGATGTTTTTCAACCCGATAACTTGGGCCCGAACCGCCCCATGACCAATGAGAAAAGCTAAGTTGTTCGGCTTTTCGGTTCGGTCAATATCCCGAAGAAAGGCGGCGAAATTAGGCCAGCTCCAATTCCATGGTCCTGATCCAAGGATAGGGGTAAGATAGTCACGCCAATCCCGCATGTTTTCCGTATATGGTGCCGGCCCGAGGCCGCATTGACCAGCAATTTCTGTGGTAACTCCTTGGCGTATACGACTTTCACGAATGGGGCCGGACATAAACGGTACTAAATCACAATGGCTGTGCACGTCGATAAAACCTGGAGAGACAAATTTCCCTGCAGCGTCTATCGTTTGATGAGCCTCGGCCGAAAGTTCTCGTGTCAATTCTACGATCTTTCCATCCTTGATCCCGAGATCTTTTTGTTCGGGCGGATTCCCTGTCCCATCCAGCACAAGGCCACCTAAGATCGCTAAATCCAACATAATTGTTCCAACACCTTTCCCTGCTGCCACATACTAGTTTTCTTAGAAATAGATCACTCGTGATTATCAATTTGCTAATTCAAAAACGCAAGATACAACTTTTCGGCGTAGGTGATATTTCTTGCAAAATACGAATCACCTCTGCCATTGTGCAGATTGGCTTTTCTGTCCTGTTGCCCAAATGAATAAACTTAAAAGGATCATCAGGCCGCCGACCAGACAGACACCTCTCCATTGCCAGAGGCTCCAGGCATGCAAGCCGAGAAAAGAGCCCAGCGATCCTCCGATAAAATAGGTGACCATATAAACTGTGTTCAGTCTGCTCTTAGCCTCTGGGACTAAAGCATAGACTCGTGCTTGATTCGAGATCTGGGCACTTTGTACGCCCAGGTCTAATAAAATGACGCCTAGTATTAAGCCCCACAGGTGACGACCAAACAGCCAGAGGAGCATGTAAGCAAGCAACGTCACCGCAGCTGCAATACCAACAACTATTCTAGGGCCTTTTTTATCGGCTAAACGCCCTGCGATAGGTGCGAATGAGGCGCCTGCGACCCCAATCAGACCAAAAAGACCTGCAATTTCTGTACCATAATAATAGGGCGGTTGTTTAATAAAAAAGGCTAAGGTTGTCCAGAAAACACTAAACGAACCGAATAGGAGCCCTCCCATCAACGAGGCCTCACGCAATAATGGCAGTTGGGTAATATATCCCCACAACGAATGGAGAGTCTGGCGGTAGGATAGACGTGATGTAGAGCCGGTTTGAGGCAAAAACCCCCACAGCATTACAGCTAGAACAAACATCAACCCAGCCGCAATGAAATACATTGCTTGCCAACCTAAGAGGCTGCCAATAATTCCGCTGACCGTTCGAGCTAGGAGAATCCCGAAAAATAAGCCGCTCATCACGATCCCGACGATCCGGCCCTGTTGTTGAGGTTCGGCTAGTTGAGCGGCGAGGGGAACAATGATTTGTGGAACAACAGTTGTCGTACCCACAGCAAAACTAGCTGCCCCCAACATAATGAGGTTTTTAGATATTCCCACAAGCAGTAAGGAAAGAGTCACAGAGCCAAGTAATAGGAGAATTAATGATTTTTTTTCTCTAATATCGCCAAGAGGAACAAACAAAAAAAGTCCCAAGGCATACCCTAGCTGCGTGAGCATTGAAATGCTGCCTATTTGCGACGCGGAAACATGGAAAGACTGGGCCATGTCGGCGAGTAAGGGCTGATTGTAGTAGAGGTTCGCGACAGACATTCCGCAGCTGATGGCCAGAATTAAAAGAAGAGTAAGGGAGAGGTTTGGTCGTTGTTGATTATCGGATAGCTGAGTTCTAGTCATTTTATCCCTCTTAAGTAGTTTTGTTGGGTTAGGAAATGATTTTCTATTTCATATAAATGTTTCTAGATTAGTGTACGCGGTTAAAGTAAAGAAGGCAAGGCAAAAAGTTTCAATAATATTGGAAACTAAAATACTCTTTACATCGGGTTCCTTAGCCATAAACTTCAGATTCTCCAACAGGAAGGTTCTAACAATGATATAATAGTAGAAATACCTAAAAAGAGCCATCGCACAAGATCCAAGATAATCAGACGATTTAGAACAGGGGGATGTTATGCTTAAGATTGGCTATCTCGGACCAGAAGGAACCTTCACTCAGCAGGCTGCACAACGTTATATTCGTGATAAGCAGGAGGCAGACTTAGTCGGATTGCCAAGTATTCGTGAAACTCTAATAGCTGTACAGCGTGGAGACTTGGATTTAGCGGTTATTCCTTTTGAAAATTCTTTAGAGGGATCGGTCAATATTGTTTTGGATGTATTGGCTTGGGAAGTCGACCTGATGATCCTCGATGAGCTTATTCTGCGCATATCCCAAACTCTAATGATTTCACCGGGGGCAAGTTGGAAGGAACTTACTGAGGTTTATACTCATCCGCAATCCGCCGGACAATGCCGCCTCTTTCTAGAAACCCACCTGCCTCAAGCAAAATTGTATCTGACCAGCAGTAACGCAGAAGGAGCTGATCAAGCTCAAAAAAAAGGAAGGACTGCAGGTGCTATTGGGCCGTTGGAAGCTTCGGAAGTTTTCGGGCTGGAGGTAGCTCTCCATGATATTCAGGATAAAGACAACAATTTCACACGGTTTGTGGTCGTAGGGAAAGACACGACACACACTTCTGCCGCTCATAATAAAACTTCGATTGTTTTCTCGACAGAACATAAGCCGGGTAGTCTAGCGTGCATCTTAGACATTTTTAACCTTTGGGATATTAATATGACAAAGATTGAATCTAGACCCTCTCGAGGGCAGCTTGGACGTTACATTTTTTTTATTGATATTGATGGTCATTACACTGCCCCAGACGTCCGTGATGCTCTAACGATGGTGCAGCGAAAAACAAATTTTTACAAATTTTTAGGTTCGTATCCAATGGCTGAGACAGAATAGGACCTACAAATTGCATCATAAAGTGTTTCTGAAAAATTTCCATTTCCGTCTCTAAATAAAGGTGTAAGCAGTAAATGCTCAGTAAAAAAATATTTTATCTGAACCCAGGGGCTTTGCATCTGAATGCAAAGCCCCTTTTCGTACTAATCAGAAAGTATAACTTCGTTGTATACTTTCTGAAGCATAAGGGCAACTAAGGCGGCCGCCTGCGCAAGGCTTGGCACCAGCCAAGTTTTCTTTATACTGTCTGGAAGTATAACTTCGTTGAATACTTTCTACAGCATAAGCGCAGCTAGGCGGCGCCGGCCATGGACGGCCGTAGGTTTGTATCCTGGAGGAACTGAATTGCTTATTCCTATTTTATCTTTATTTAGAATTGAAGGTGAATTTGTAAATTGTAGGAATTTTACCCCATAAAGTTGTCAAATTTATTCCCTTACTTAATTGAAGCGAAATAGGCAACGGCAACTTCATAAAGGAAATGAATCGGGATTGGATCTTTTCCTACTAGAAGAGCATTGAGCTTCTTTAGTATGGGGTCGGTATCCTCCGAAGAAGTATTGAGTAATACTGTTGGTTCAACATCTAAGGTGGCACCTATTCTTGCTAATAAGTCTAACGAAGGAGCTCTGAGTCCACGTTCCAGATAACCAATATATGAACTACTAACATTAACAAGTTCAGCCAGCCTTTCCTGTGTTAGCCCCTTAGTCTGACGGAATAGCCGAATATTTCTCCCAACAACCTCTTGGATGTTAGACACTCTATCACCTCCTCTTCCAATTTTAAGATAGTCACATAAAACATCTTACCGACTGTATGTGTGTAATTCTATTGAAAACATAGACATATAGTTATACAATGTGTAAGTAATGTACATATAAATAATTAAAGTAGTCTAATAATGCGATATATGGAATATTATGCAAAAAGGAGAGAGGAAATTGTCGCAATACATTCTTGTTGTTGATGACCATTTTGCGGTCAGACTTTTTATCCAAAGGGCTCTAGAAGAATCAGGCTATAACGTTAAAGCGGTGGCCAGCGGATCAGAATGTTTGAGCGTTGCGACATCTGTTCAGAGACCGTCTCTCATCCTTTTAGATCAAAGCATGCCGGGGATGACAGGGCTGCAAGTATTATCTCGGCTTGTGCAAGACGATCAAGCCAGACATATTCCAGTTATTATGATCAGCGCAGAAGATGATCTAGAGACGGCTGCACGACGTTTTGGTGTGCGTGACATCTTAAGTAAACCTCTCGACTTAGGTGTTTTGCTTAAAGCTATAGAAGTAGCTTTTGAAGATGATGGTTGGAACAAAGTGATTGCAGAGTGATTGAGGGTTGCCGGAAGGTTAGTTAGAATTCCTGAAGAAGTCGACTTGAATCAGGAGGTATTCAATGAATCTGGTTCTTGAAAAGCTACCACCATGTGTTATATCTCTAGGCGAACAAACCAAGATGGATTTGTTCGATGCCAGCGGTATTTTGCTATTGACAAGAGGGCAACTTATGACTAAGTGGATATGGGAACGGTTGTCAAGAAGTGAAGTATATACTTTGAAATCAGATAAAGATCTTGGGAAATCAGCTCTTTCTGATAATAAATGTTTTTCTGAAGACCTATATTATAATTTAGTGGGTTCAATATGGAGCATTTATCATGAAGCGAGATTAGTTACTAAAGAGCAGATTTCACAGATAATGGTGATTGTAGAGCGGATTATCGATGAGATTAAAGATAAGTGTGTATATATAAATTTTGACTCTCTGCGGGTAGATATGCGTCGATTCAAAGAACATGATTATTCTACCTATGTCCATGCTGTCAATGTTGCTATATTATCGACATTAACAGCAAGAGAATTAGGTTATAAAGGGCGACGCTTACGGTATCTGACTATGGGGGCAATTCTCCACGACATTGGTAAAATTAAAGTTCCACGTGAAATACTCAACAAACCAGGGCCATTAAATGAACATGAAGTAAAGATCATTAAGCAACATCCCCTTGAAGGTGAAGCCATGCTGCGAGAGGCAGATGTTTTACCGAGTATCTTATGTTCGATAAGACAACACCATGAACGCTGGGATGGCAAGGGATATCCTGATGGACTTAGTGGATCAAATATTCACTTGGACGCCCAAATTATTGCTGTAACAGATGTTTATGATGCCCTAACTGCTGACCGTCCATACCGCAATGCACTTCCACCGTATCATGCTCTTGAAATGATTTTGACTGCAGACAAGGATTTTAATCCTAAAGTTGTTGAAGCATTTCGCAAATCCCTTAATCTTTATCCTGAGAATACCATCGTAACCTTAAATACAGGGGAAGTTGGTTTAGTCGTAGCTGTACCAACTAGTCTTCCTACACGCCCACTTGTCCGACTAATTTTTGACCGGGATGGGGAATATATCGACAGAGAAAAATATATTGATTTGCTGCATGAGCTAACATACTTCATTAAAAGTGTAGAAAAAAGGGTTTTAGAGGTTAATCAGTTATATAAAAATTAAGAAGCGACCGAATTAGTGTTGCAAATTAAGGGGCTGTAATCAAAACTTGTTCTCAAGTTTATTGCAGTTCCTTATTGTTATAGATTCGAACTTGCTTGGATGATACACCAGAAAGCGGCTTTTAATTCTCATAATGATGAAGTAGAATAAGAAGAATCCATTAGAAATATGAACTATGAGAGGGAAAATTATGTATCCTATAAATTTAGGCTATCGAATGCCTGCTGAGTGGTCTGAGCACAGACGGACTTTTATTTCTTGGCCCGTACAAGCGTCTATGTGCCATCCGGAAGACTATGAAGCAGTGTGCAGGGGCTATGCGGAGATTATCCAAGCGATTGCTGAATTTGAACCGATAACAGTGATCTTGAATCCTGGGGATTCTGAAAAACTATCTCGCCTTTTTTCAAACGGAAGGATCGAACTTCTGAAGATTGAGCATAATGATGCTTGGTTAAGGGATAACGGACCAACGTTTTTAGTTCGTGATTCAGGTGATCTAGCGGGTGTTAATTGGCGTTTTAATGCTTGGGGCGGAAAATATAAACCTTGGGATTTGGACGATAAGGTGGCTGGCAAAGTTTTAAAGCATGTCGGGGTCACAAAGTTTGATGCTCCATTAGTGATGGAAGGGGGCTCTCTCCACGTGGATGGAGAAGGTACACTTCTAACCACCGAGGAGTGCCTGCTGAATCGGAACCGCAATCCAGAATTGACTCGAGAGCAGATCGAAACCGAACTCAAGAGATTTCTCAATGTCCAAAAAGTGATCTGGCTGAAAAAGGGGTTAGCTGGGGACGAAACTGATGGTCACGTGGATAATATCGCCTGTTTTGCTGCGCCCGGTAAGATCCTTTTGCAAATATGTGACGATCCAACCGATGAGAATTTTGAGATTACGAAGTTGAATTTAGCGTTACTTAAACAGGAGACGGATGCTCAGGGAAGATCTCTAGAAATCATCCCTATCAAACAGCCTCCCAAATTATACGATCCAGTGACAAAGGAACGTTTAACCTTAAGTTATCTCAATTTCTACTTTGTAAACGGGGGAATCATTCTGCCGATTTTTGGCGGTGAGGCGGCTGAAATGGATCGCTCAGCAGTGTTGGTCTTAAATGAAATATTCCCAGAACGAAGGATTCGTACAGTAAATGGCCGGGGCATTATCCGTGAGGGTGGAAACGTGCATTGTACAACCCAACAGATGCCCGCTGAGATAAAAGGATTTTAAGAAAGGACTCCCAAATGAGAACTATTAAAGTGGCAGCGACTCAAATGAGTTGTTCTAAGAATCCAATGGATAACATTTCCAAGGCAGAACGATTAGTTCGTGATGCTGCAGGAAAGGGCGCTCAAGTTATTCTATTGCAAGAGTTGTTCGAAACCCCCTATTTCTGTCAAAAAGAAAAGGCTGGGTATTATCAATATGCTTCGGAGTTAGAAGAAAATAAGGCGGTGCAGCATTTTAAACAAGTGGCTAAAGAGCTTCAAATAGTGCTGCCGATCAGTTTCTATGAGAAAAGAAACTATGCCCGTTATAATTCCTTGGCTGTGATCGATGCTAATGGCGAGGTATTAGGTAAATATCGTAAAAGTCATATACCGGATGGTCCAGGTTACGAAGAAAAGTTCTATTTTAACCCTGGTGATACAGGGTTTAAGGTTTGGAAAACCCGTTATGCCAAAATCGGAGTTGGAGTGTGTTGGGATCAATGGTATCCTGAAGCCGCGCGCTGCATGGCCTTAATGGGGGCTGAATTATTGTTTTATCCCACTGCGATTGGCTCTGAGCCCCAAGACGGCTCCATTGATTCCAAGGATCATTGGCAGGCCTGTATGTTAGGGCATGCTGCAGCCAACTTGATGCCGGTCATCGCATCGAATCGGGTTGGGGTTGAGGAAGATGATGATTCCAGCATTACCTTTTATGGTTCTTCCTTCATTGCCGGTCCACAAGGAAATAAAATTGTCGAAGCCGGCCGCACAGAAGAGACCATTCTTGTTGCTGAATTTGACTTAGAACAGATGGAGACACAGCGGCTGGAATGGGGAATTTTTCGAGACCGTCGACCTGATTTATACAAGATTATCTCATCGTATGATGGTGAGATAATCTTGTAAGAGATTTGGCTGAATTCACCCTGCGATCAATAACATAATAAAAGCACTTCGCTCCCTAAGTTAAAGCGAAGTGCCTTTTATTAGCAAAAAGAGTATTGAAATTGCCAAGAGGGATAAGTGGCCATCAAGAATAGGTGAGAGATCAAGGAGGCAGTGAGGCTGCACGCAACGGGGTTATGGATTGGAGTGCAGTTGAACAAATTATTGGCCTTATGGAAACAGACAATAATGAATAGACGTCAACGAGAAACTTTGTGTTGAGTTATTTCTAACCCGCATTCTTTTTCCGCAACGTATAACGAGAAAAAACAAACTCATCAGAATAGGTATACCTTAGAAGACCTTGCAGAAAATATCTGTTTGATATATTAGTGGAAAGTAAAAGTTCCTTCTTAAATCTTTCGAATAGGTCTGAAAACATAATCTCAGGTTGTTCTGATTTAATGATGTCATCATGTATTTTATTCAACAACTCCAAAGAAATCTTGACGCCGCTGGGCAGTATCCGTTTGCCCTTATCGCACGAAATTGTCAGATCAGCCAATCGGACATCAATTGCTCTATTGTTTTTAGGAAGATATACATCACCAAACATTCCTCGCACGTGATTACGAAAACTAATTGCTTCGGAATCGTTATAAAGTTCGATTCCGTTCGGATAATACTTTTCAAGAATTATATTGTACATTTCAGAAAGACTCATTCTTTTTTTAAAGTAGACTTTTCCCGATAGTTTATAATCCCTGAGGATTATTTTTTTAATATCAGTAAAGGTTATCGGAAGAGTCCAATGATTGGTGATATTACCTAACAATGAATCGACCGATTCAAAATCGAGGATTTCGGGTAATCCTTTCCTGAATTCTTTTAATTGTTCATACCATTTTTTGTCACCGATGATAAAGCCTTTAACCTCGCCGCACCATTGTACTGAAGAGCAGTTACATACTTTCAAACAATAAATAACTAAATCCGATAAATCTCTAAATACCTCATTGATTTCATCGGCTGAGATGTAGCCGCTGTTTTCGCTAAAAGCATAAAGAATATAGTGAGGCAAGAAGCTTTCTACATAGTCATTAAAATGGGATTGCATTTTTTTCTCTATCTGGCGTACTCTTTGTCGACTAATCCGTTGAATTACACTTATTTCTTGAAGGGTCGTTCCGTTGGCTCGTTCTCTAACAATGTCTTTATTTCGTGATTTACTAAACAAATTTTGAAAATTATTTAGTATAATTGCCTTCCTGTCGTCACGTAACCATCGAATAAATCGGTAGAGATCCAATTTATCCTTTTCGTCGATTGTTAAAGTTAATAATCGTTTGATATCCCGAACATAGCTTATCTTGGCTTTCTGAAACAGCTTTACAAGATTTGTGCCACCATTTATTTTAAAAGCTGTAATAAGCGGGACAATTTTGGCATCATAGTTGGTGGAGTTTATGGTTTGTATCAGTTGTTTAAGTTTTTCTTGATTTTTTTTAATAATTTCATGATTTTTTATATAAGAACTCAGAATAGCTCTTAGCTTATTTAGTTCCTTAAAGTTATTGGCACTCCAGATACAAAAATCTTCACCGATTGTTTCTTCAACGCTCAAAAGTTTGTTGGAAATTTCCGAATGAATGCCATATATCTTATCAAAATTTGCAATCGAAAAGGAGAATAACCAACTAAAGGTTATTGCTTTTTCAGGGTTTTCTAGGCAAACATTAAACATTTCCTCCCCCAGAACATCTATTAACAGCTTTTTAGTTTCATGATCAAATTCCATAATCATCTCTCCTAACCGCAAAAAAGCACAAAGTGAGCCCGTATCCTTGGATAACATAAGGGGCTCACTAAAACACTTTACCACTCCAAATCAGCGAAGATCTGGTGCCCGGTTGTGAAGTTATTAAATGGTTGCCTAAAAAGATAATTTAAATCAAGTATGCAGCGAAGATATAAACGGATGAAATGATAATTGATAAAATCATTAAAGGAAAGGCAATTTTCAGAAATCCTTTATAAGTTAGCAGCACCCCATTCTTTTCAGCCAGTCCAGCCACAATGACATTGGCGGATGCCCCAATAAGTGTTCCATTACCTCCAAGGCAGGCACCTAGAGATAAGGCCCACCAAAAAGGTTTCAGGTTTTCAATACCCCCGATTTGTCCCATTTTTTGTATAAGTGGAATCATAGTGGCCACAAAAGGAATGTTATCTATAAAGGCCGATGCTAATGCAGACAACCATAAAATTAACATTGTCGAAGAAACCATTGCTCCGGAAGTGGCTTCGATGGATTTCCTTGCAACATATTCGATTACTCCTACATGATCTAATGCACCAACGATGATAAACAAACCAGCAAAGAAGAAAAGAGTTGGCCATTCAATGACCAGCAAAATATCTTCGGGCTCCTCTTTTGTAATAAGCATTAATAATGCAGCTCCGCCCAAAGCTATCGTGGCTGGCTCTAAGTGAATTACTTTGTGGAGAAGAAAACCAAGAATTGTAAGAGCGAGTACAATCAAAGACTTTTTTAACAATCCATAATCTTTAATTGCTTCAAACTCGTGCAAGCGCATGATTCGAGACCTGGAAAGCTCCGACGCCCTTAACTGTTTTCGATAGACAACTCTCAAAACCAACATAGTCCCTATAAATACTGAAAAAATTGGCACGAAAAGGTTGGTCAAGAAATCTATGAAGCTTAATCCTGCGGCACTCCCGATCATAATATTTGGTGGATCGCCGATTAATGTAGCAGTGCCTCCGATATTTGAAGCTAAAATTTGGCTTATTAAAAATGGTACGGAGTCGATTTCTAATTCATTACAAATTGAAAAAGTTACAGGGACAACCAGCAAAACTGTTGTGACATTATCAAGTAAGGATGAAGTTATTACTGTCACACCAGATAGGGCTACCATAATTAATAAAGGATCACCTTTAGCCAACTTGGCAGCTTTTATCGCCATATACTCAAAAACCCCTGTGCGACGAGTGATTCCGACGATAATCATCATCCCGATGAGAAGGCCTATAGTGTTAAAGTCTATGGTTTTGATGGCTTGTTCTTGGCTAATTACACTAGCAACAAGAATCAAACTAGCTCCCACTAAAGCAAGTATAGTTCGGTTTATTGCTTCACTTATTATTAACCCATAAGTTAAGAAAAAGATAACCAAAGTTATGATTACTGGTGCATTGAGTATCACAATACTTCCTCCTTTCTTGGGTTTAGTCTATGAAACCAGTCGATTTTCCAAATAAAGCGGCTGATTATTTAATAAGTAAATAATCAGCCGCGCTCTGACCTTTACCTTGAGCTAGATGGCTTTTTCACCTTTGTCGCCGGTACGGATTCGTACCGCTTCATCCACATTCTGGACGAATATTTTTCCATCTCCGACCTGACCTGTACGCGCAGTCTTAACGATGATTCCAATAACTTCGTCCACTTTCTCGTCAAAAGTGACGATTTCTATTTTTATTTTAGACAACAAGTGTGATACAACCTCTTGACCTCTATAAATTTGAGTATGACCTTTTTGACGACCAAAGCCGAGAGCATGAGTTACCGTAATACCTAAGATTCCGGCAACTGCTAAGGCATCCTTGATCTCGTCCAACTTACCCGGTCGGATAATAGCTTCAATCTTTTTCATTCGAAATCCCCTTCCTTAGATTAATCAATTAAATAAAATTGTAGAGATTCAGATCCAAAGTTATTCCCCTGTTGAAGATTGTAAAACGAATTCGGGATAAGCTAACATGCCCATTTCAGGGATATCCAATCCGGCTATTTCATCTTCCGGTTTTACTCGCATACCAAGTGTAGCATTGAGAATCTTAAAGAAGATATAAGATAAACCAATACTCCAAACTAAAACTACCCCTGCATCAACTAATTGAGCACAGAATTGTCCGACATTTCCGTAAAGTAACCCTGTAACTCCACCAGCTACTCCGTTAAGTCCATCACCGTAGGTTCCATCGGCAAAGATTCCAACACTGATAACCCCCCAGATGCCGTTGACCATATGAACAGAGATTGCGCCTACCGGATCATCTATTTTTAGTTTACGATCAATAAAGAGTACACTAAATACGACCAGTACTCCGGCTATCGCTCCAATAATCACAGCCGAATTTACCGATACAAAACCTGAGGGAGCAGTAATAGCTACCAAACCTGCTAAAGTTCCATTACACATCATTGAGGGATCGGGTTTTTTATATTTAACCCACATAACCATCATGGCAACAAAACCGCCGACTGCACCAGCTAACATGGTATTAACCGCAACAACCGAGATACGCAAGTCTGTGCCGGCTAATGTACTTCCTGGATTAAAACCAAACCAGCCAAAGAATAATATAATCGTACCTAAAATTGCCATGGGGATATCGTGCCCAGGAATGACATTCGCTTTTCCGTTGACGTATTTTCCGATCCGTGGTCCCAATACCAAAGCAGCAGCTAAAGCACACCCACCGCCGATACTATGCACAACACCTGAACCAGCAAAATCCACGGCACCATGTCCTAAACCCCATTTTGAACCAATTTGGGCAAGCCAGCCCCCGCCCCAGACCCAGTTGCCGTACACAGGGTAGAGCAACATCGAAATGAAGAAGCTGCCAATAACTACTGCAGAAAACTTGATTCTTTCGGCCTGTGCTCCTGTTGGTATGGTTACAGCGGTATCCATAAACACCATTTGGAATAAGAAAAGAATAAATACTCCTACATCATAGGAACCACCGGATGTCAGAAAAAATGCCGTGTGACCAAACAATCCCCAACCATTAATGGCAAATTCTCCTGTCAATGGGGCTGTACCACCCAATGCACCGACCGCGCCGACACCGCCAAACATCAGACCAAATCCTACGAGATAATAACCAATTGCCCCAACTAAGAAAACCATAAGGTTCATAGCCATAGTATGGGCGGCATTCTTCGCCCGGGTAAAGCCTGCTTCAACTAAGGCAAAACCAGCTTGCATGAAAAAGACCATGAAACCGGTTAGAAGTGTCCAGACGAAATTTATCCCAATCTTGTTTTTGCCGACTTGAGCCGCAACTTCCGACAACGTTGGATCTCCGGCCTTAGCTGCGGCGATATCAGCAATTCCCCCTGTGTTTGCTCCTGAGGGATCGCCAGCTAAGGCAACTGTAGCGAAGATGAGAATTAAAAATACGGTTAATAGCATGACCTTAATAAGTTTTGATTTTTTCATTTCTCCTTACCCCTTTCTTTTAAACTTAATTTGTTTTAACTCTTGTTGTTTTTCCCTGTACTAATATAAAGAAGAGTTCTTTAGGTCGATCAAGATTGACTTCTAATTCTCAGATAAGTTCTTCGCAGTTGAAATCCTTTGTAGATACCGAATAAAAGAACAAACATTCCTAGAAAAGTTGACGGTAGTGGCCTGTTAAAAGCGCTTAGGTAAAAGTTGGGAATAAATAATAGCCAGGCCAGACCGGAAAGGATTATAAAGATGTCTGCGCCAAGAAGGACCTTTATCATTTTCATAGAATCACCTCCTAAATAATAAGAGACGCTCGGACATCTCTGCCCAAGCGTCTTTGCTTGAATAAATAAGGCGCTCTCGAAGTAAATTCGAGAGCGCCTTTGCTCATTACGGATATTATACTCAGTATTGGAACTGGCGTCTAGATGGTTTCTTCAAAAACATTGTATACATTCACGTTACGTCAAATCTGAGGTTCTTACTGTTCTCTCGTAGTTTAGTTGGCAAAAAGAAATGAGCTTAACATTGATCAGCTCTACCATATAATTGTTAATAATCCTCAAAGTTTGGAAAATACAGATAATTTATCCTTAAAGGTGGAGATATGCTAAATTATTTCAATTACATTGAAAACTGCAACAAACACTCTTAATAAATTTTACACATGGACAAGTTTCGCGCGAATTCGCCAAAGAAAATGTGTCATAATGAAAATAAAAGAATGAAGAATCATGAGAAAATAATTTATTCTTAAATGTCTACAAGATCAATGTTACTTATTTGCGTCTCATAAGGAGCGTGATTCATATTAATATTCCTTTTATCGCACTTCTACTTCAAGGGATTCCAGAGCAAATTGCTGTTGCTACGTTAGCATTTGCGATTGCAAGGATATCATTTAAGTGGAAAAAAATTTTTATCATTAGCACGGTACTAGCCTTTTCTGCTTACCTAGCAAGACTATCGCAAATTACTTTTGAGATTCACACAGTTCTGTTGATCATTTTATTATTTGTAATTTTACTTACATTAGAGAAGGTGGATCTAAGCTTGGCGTTTTTGTCCAGTTTATTAAGTTTTTTAACATTGGCTGTTTTTGAATATATTAGCGTATCAATATTAATGCCGGTTTTTAAGATTACTCCTGAAATTATTGTTACAAACTTTACCATTAGAATACTCATAGGTGAACCTCATGTACTTCTGATATTTTTATTTGCACTTATACTTGGCCATGTCAGAAAAAGGGGGAAAATAGATGAGTTTCTCGGAAAATATCAGTAATAAATTAACTTATATTATTACCCATGAATTAGATTATGAAGAGGAAAAAAAAGAAATTATTGCATACGCCATTGAAACAGTTTTATTGGACATTTTAGGTACAGTCATTATTGTTTTGCTTGGGTATGCTTTGAATGTGTTAGTTCCTACTGTTTTGGTAGCTTGCTTTGGTTGCTTATTACGCAAAGTGTCCGGAGGGGCTCATTTTGGGGACCCCATCAGTTGTATGGTTTTTGGTGCTATTGCCTATTGTGCTATAGGAACTATTGCTGGTAGACTTATTGCTCATGATTTTAGCAAGGCATATTTGATATTCTTTTTAACGGTATCTATGTTAATCGTGTCTTTCTTATCTCCAGTTGATAGTGAAGCAAAGCCGATCCATTCGCAGACTTTTAAGCTAAAACTAAAAGTTTCATCGATAGCCTTTGTAATGGTGTCGCTTCTTATTGTAGGTTTTTCCTCTAATAAAACTTTAAGTATTAGTGCAGCTAGCGGTGTTTTTTATCAGAGTATTACCCTGTTGCCTATATTTAATAAGAAAGGAGGTGTATATAACCTATGAAAAGGTCACTTTATATCGGAATTGCCTCAGTATTAATGCTATTGGCCAGTGCGACCTCCGTTTTTGCTTGTGATGCTTGGCTTTATCAACCGAAAACTCCAAAAGCTCTACAAAGATAATTGAGAGGTAGTTTTACTTAACCAACTTTTACAAATCAAAAGCTTAGTTATTCTAAGCTTTTGATTTGTTGTTTTTGGAATAAATCTTTAAAATCTTGGAGCGAATTTTAGGCTCTTGGAGGATTACATAATGATGTTTGAACTGAAAAAAATAATTACTAGACAATCTATTATTAATTCTACCTTGCTTAAAGTAACAGTGAGTATTTTGGCATTCATTATACTATTTTTAATTTTATATGGACGAATTTATTGGGATAAACAGGAAACAAAATTGATGAATGATTTATTATTGGAGTCATTAGATATAAAGTCAGATATTCAATCTAAAATAGGAACCATTGAGAGTCTAAAACATGACTACTCCTTAACAGATGAACAGAAAAAAGAAAGAATAAGAACTATAATTCAACCAGAATTTGAGAATAAGATATTCTGTGTGGGTTATTATGACATAGATTCAAATTATCTAATTAAAAACAAAAACAGTATTAGTATTTTAAATGACAGCCTCATGGAAATAAAAAAGTCTAATGTAGGATTTCACCAATTGAATGAAAATGAAATGTGTTGCAAAATATCAATCTATTATAAAGAAAATACTGTAGGTTATATTTGGCTATATGCAAAAAACGATAGTATGATTTTTAATTCCTATAATGAGTATAATGGAATTCTTATTCTTCTTTTAACTCTCTCAGCATTAATTATTATTATATTGAGAAAAGATTTCAAGAAAATCGGACTTTGTTTAGATTATTTTTGTAAAATGATCATTGATAATAAAGAAGTCGATAAAAGCAATGAATTCAATAATGGACTTCCTGAACTAAATCCCATCTTAGATAAGATTGCATACTTCACTGATAATTTGAAAAAAGTAAATCAAGAATTAGAATCTTCCAAATCAAAATTAACAAAAATCATGGAAGGAATTTCCGACGGCTTTTTTGCTGTAGACTGTGAGTATAGGTTCACGTTTGTGAACCCTGAGACTCAAAGAATTTATCCTGACAAAATTATCTTGGGAGAGAGCTTATGGGAAGTGTTCCCGCAGATTTTAGGGTCCTTGACCGATAAAAAATTGCACGAGGCCATGGCAGAAGGAGAGACCATTCATTGGGAGGCAGAGGGCTTTACCTCTCCTGATGAGTTTTATGAATACCACGCTTATCCCTTTGAGGATGGATTGACGGTTTTCTTCAGAAATATCACAGCGTCAAAGCAACAGCAGAGGGAATTTAACCGTTTAGAAAGACTTAATTTGATTGGTCAGTTAGCGGCGGGTATCAGCCATGAGATTAGAAATCCATTAACAACAGTCAAAGGATTTCTGCAGATCTTCGCTTCTAAGCCAACTTTCGAACAGGAAAAGGGTAATTTGGATTTAATGATATCTGAGATAGATCGGGCTAATGATATCATTACGGGATTTCTATCTCTCGCAAAGGTCAATTCGGATAATACCCGGCTGCAAAATCTTAATGAGATAATTCATAAAGTATTTCCCATGCTTCAGGCGGATGCCTTTCATAACAATAAAGAAGTAGCCATTGAGCTTAATGAGATACCGAATATTCTTATCAACGAAAATGAAATTAGACAACTTATTCTCAATTTAGTACGCAATGGTTTGGAAGTGACACCTGAAAACGGTCAAGTTGTTATCGGCACATTGCTCACAGAGAATAATGTTGTATTGACTGTTCAAGATCAAGGCCCTGGAATTCCACCAGAAATTCAAGAAAAGATCGGAACTCCGTTTTTTACTACAAAAGAGACAGGTACCGGCCTCGGATTAGCAATCTCTATTGGAATTGCCCAGCGTCATCAAGCAATCTTTAACTTTAAAACCGGCAAAGATGGAACAATTTTTTCAGTGGTTTTTCCTGTTCTGCCCTAAGGGCCTACGTCAAGTCGAAAAGTTCTCTTAGTTCCTCTTCAGATAATTTGGAAAGCAGAGTTTCCCCTGGTTGAATGACTGAATCGACGAGGGTCTTTTTCTTTGCTTGTAAGGCGCTGATTTTTTCTTCGACGGTACCTTGGGCAATGAGTCGAATTACCTGAACAACATTTTTTTGACCGATACGGTGAGCCCTGTCAGTGGCTTGATCTTCCACTGCTGGATTCCACCAAGGATCATAATGAATGACCATGTCCGCTCCAACTAAATTAAGCCCAGTACCTCCTGCTTTCAAAGAGATCAAGAAGACTTGACCAGTTCCGGCGTTGAAAGAGTTGGCCATTTTTAATCGTTCAGCGGCTTTCGTCGTACCAGAGAGATAGAAGTGCTCAATCCCCTGAGATGTCAGAAATTCTTGAATGATATCAAGCATGGTTGTGAATTGGGAAAACAAAAGGATTCGGTGCCCGCTGTCTAAGGCATCGGCGAGAACTTCTTGCAATAGAAGCATTTTTCCGCTTTCCTCTGAATAATCATCGAGAAACATGGCAGGGTGACCACAAATTTGTCTGAGTCTGGTTAGTGCTGCCAGGATTTTAATGTGGCTTTTGTTAAAGCCTACAGTGGCTAGTTCCTGTGCTATCTGGCCTTTGGCTTCATGTAAATAAGCAAGGTACAATTTCTTCTGGGGTTCAGTGAGAGGAGCATAAAGCTGCGTTTCGATTTTATCCGGTAATTCTTTGAGAACATCTTTCTTGAGTCGCCTTAAAATAAAAGGATTAACGTGTCTGCTCAATTCTTTGAGTGTAGAGTCTTCTCCCTTCGCAATAGGTATCTCAAATTTTTTACGAAAATCCTGAAAGCTTAGGAGATAACCTGGCATGATGAAATTAAAGAGAGACCATAGTTCAGAAAGAGAATTTTCTATAGGGGTTCCTGTTAGGGCAAAATATCCTTTAGCTTGGATTTGCTGAGCAGATTTGGCATTGAGAGTTTGTGGGTTTTTCGTATGTTGAGCTTCGTCTAGGAAACAATAAGAAAAGGTGAAATCGACCAATTTATCAATTTCACGTCGAAGGATTGGGTAGGAGATTACTACAAGATCCCACTGTCCTAGACTTTCAATTTGGGTTTGCCTTTCTTGCGGGGTTCCGTCCACGACAAGAACCTTTAAAGAGGGGGCGAATTTCTGAGCTTCCGCCAGCCAGTTATAGATTAAGGAAGTTGGGGCGATGACAAGGGCTGGAGCAGCAAAGGTTGTTTTTTCAGATAGAATAAAAGAGAGAACCTCCAGTGTTTTGCCTAAGCCCATGTCGTCGGCTAATATACCGCCTAAGCCGTAGGAGGCTAAAGTTTTTAACCATTGGAACCCTGTTTTCTGGTAATCTCTTAAGATAGAGCTTACTTCAGAGGGGATTTCGTACTCCCCATCTTGAGGTTCAAGGATACTTTGCACGAGTTGTTTAAAGGCTTTATTGCGTTGTATGCCCGGCAGATTTGCATGGCGGAGAAAACTGTCAATATACATAGCCCGGTATTTCGGCAGATTGAGTAGTTTTTGATCAAAGTCTTCTATATCGAGATTCAAATTATCAAGGAGTTGAGCCATAGAGGTTAACTCCGGCTGTTTCAAATCAAGAAAGGAACCATCGCGTAAGCGGTGGTATTTTTTCTTGAGATGCAAAGAGTGAAAGATATCGGTTAATTCACTGGGGTCAATGTCGTTATATAAGAAGGATATTTCTAAGATGTCCAGGCTTTCATCTAAGCGGACTTGCCCTGAAAAAGTTGGTGCCGAACGAATTTTAAGTTTAAATTGATCAGAATAGTATACTTCTGCCAGGTCTTGAAGCTTAGGCAGTCCGTTTGCGGCAAATTCAAAGATTTTATCATCGTCATCAAGGTAGATGATGCCCTTGGAGACAATAAAGTCCGCTTGTTCGAAAATGTTTAGAATTTTGCGTTCTTGGGTGATTGAACGAATAAGGATAGAGTCATCTTGGAAGTCATTGATGGTTTCTCGAGTTGAAGAAAAAGGATTGATAACGATATTCCCATAATGGAATTCTATACGAGCCGTTATGACTCCAGCATCAGCGCGATCAAAATAGATTTTAGGTTGTAGAACCTCTTGACTGAATTTGTTTTCCAGAATCGGGTCAATTGAGATTGTGCCAAGCTTTTCGATCAAGGGTAACGCCTCAGAGGCAAAAAACTCTTTTTGAGCGGCTGGAATGACTAAGTCTGTTCCGAATTCTTTGTTCAGACTCTCCAAAAGGGAGGGGAGTAGTTCCTTTTGGAGGGAGGAAACTTGATAAATTGTTTGATGGTACAAATAATAGCAGCC
This sequence comes from Desulfosporosinus paludis, assembly GCF_045689965.1. Taxonomy (NCBI): domain Bacteria; kingdom Bacillati; phylum Bacillota; class Clostridia; order Eubacteriales; family Desulfitobacteriaceae; genus Desulfosporosinus; species Desulfosporosinus paludis. The sequence goes on along the minus strand of NZ_CP144211.1, from coordinate 1,550,610 downwards.
GTCGGGCGTCAATTGAAGGGGTATTTCAGGAGATTCCAAGGTTAGAGCTAGATCTAGATCCTGAGATTGAAGGGAAAATTCGAGAGGCAGATCTTCACGAACAATACGGATGCTTTGAGGATTTGAAGTATTTACTTTACAGAGGAATTCTTTATCCCCCAAGGAATCCAAAAACTTTGTCAGGTAATAGCCGGACAACGGCAGAGATTTTTGATTGAATGGGTTCGAGGTATAAAAAGATCCCTGCATTTCGATTAAGGAAGTGTGTTGTTCATACATCTCCTTTAACATCGTCATTAGCCCCTGATCTTCTGGTTTAAAAGTTTGCCGAGACGGTTCTAAGGTGAATTGTTTGCCAAATTCGAGAGGTTGACTTGTTTTGATGGAGGTAAGCAATTGCCCGATGTCCTTAACAATATAGAGACGCTGAAGGCCTAGTTTAAATTGTACATGCGCAGATACTCGGTATCCAATGGTGATACTGAGTTCTAGATTTAACGTCAGCTCTTCTAACTGAAAATCTTGGCGTTGGTTGGAGAAGGTTTGTAAGAGTTTTTCAACGACCCGATTCTGGGTTGAGGGGCTGGACCAAGTTGCCGATTTTTTCTGAACGACTTTCAAGACGGCAATCACATGTTTGCAGGCACCTGGAAAGTCTGTAAAAGCTGGGCAAGTGCAGCGATATGAGCGTAGAGAACCCTCTTTTTCAAAGGCTAGCTGTACATCATAACGTAAACCGCCGATGACAGAGGCACTGATGATACCCTTGCTTGGGGTAACGCTGAAATTCCGAACCCGATTTGTTAAGAAATAGGTGATTCCTTTTTTATAAACGCGATCATTATCAGACAAGTCCATGATCTGTTGTTCAGAAATTGAAAATTGAGGCATGAAATTACTCCTTTAGCGGCATAATTCAAAGAGAGAGGTTCAGCGAGTTAAGCTGACTATTATAAATGAGGTTTCAAGTGGAATTTGATTTGATTAATATTTTCCACACTGCAGACTTAGATTGAAAAATAGGTTTATCTTTTATTCTTGCCTAGGTAGGAGAAAATTTATCCAATTTTCGCGACCCCTAATTTCTATAAGTGCGGGTGGATTCCTCATAAACAGTTTTTAAATCCGAAGGAAAAGAGAGGGCAGCCTTTACGATGGTAAATAACAATAGACTATTATGGTTAAGATTGCGTACCACAATTTTCGGCCATCCTTTGGCCACTCAAAATGCCGAAGAGACAAAATTAGGTGTCAGTGGCGGAATCCCAGTTTTCGGGTCGGACATTATTTCTTCTCAAGGTTATGCACCTGATGAGATCTTATATGTCCTTCTTCTTGCCGGCTCCTTGGGCTATGCGTATATTTTAAAAGTTTCGTTTACCATTGTTGTGTTAGTGATCAGTATTTTCCTTGTTTACCGCAAAGCAATTCAGAAATACTCGGAAGGTGGCGGGTCCTATACTATTGCCAAAGCTTATCTCGGTGAAAACTTTGGTCTTATTGCCGGGGCGAGTTTAACGCTGGACTATGTATTGACAGTTGCAGTTAGTGTTAGCTCGGCGATAGAAAACTTAACAGGTATTTTTCCCTGGCTTGCTCCAACTGAACACAAAGTCATAGCAGATTGTTTAATCATCATGTTTATGGCGTGGGTCAATCTACGGGGTTTAAAGGAATCTGCCAAATTATTTGCAATCCCAGTTTATCTCTATATTTTAACATTATTACTTCTGATTGGTACTGGTTTGGTTGAAATTTTAGCGCATGGCGTAACACCTGCGGCGGTATCAACAGAGCATCTTGCCACGTCTTCTGCAAGTGGGATGACTTGGTTTATTTTAGCTCGGGCATTCGCGGGTGGCACAACGGCTTTGACAGGGTTCGAAGCGGTAAGTAACGGAGTAACAGCCTTCAAAAACCCTGCTCAAAAACGGGCCATTAACACCTTATTAGTTCTTGCGATTATTGTTTCTTCCGGCTTGATAGGTTTAACGTATTTAGCCGGCTCCTACCATCTCATTCCATCTGAAGGAAATACCATCCTAAATCAATTAGGTTTGATCATCTTTGGAAAAACCATTCCTTATTTCGTGCTCATGGGGACTGCCGCTGCTATCCTTATTATTGCCTCAAGTACACCTTATGCCGGGTTACCGATTTTATTAAGTTTAATGGCCCGAGATGGATATACACCAAGGTATTTCAAAAACTTGGGAGATCGCCTAGTCTATAGCGTTGGGATTTGGACCTTGTTTTTTGTTTCTAGTTTGCTGATTATTGTTTTTCATGGGGATACCCATATGATGCTTCCTCTCTACGCGATCGGAGTCTTTATCTCTTTTACCTTAACAGGCGCAGGTCTTGCGAAAAATACATGGATGGAAAAGAGCGGAAAATGGAAGTCCGATCTTGCAATTTTTAGCTTTGGAGGAATCGTTTCGTTTCTGGTTCTCCTTGTTTTTGTTATAACGAAGTTCACCCAAGGTGCCTGGATTATCCTTGTGATCATGCCGTTGCTTGTTTTGATGTTTCGGACGATCCGAATTGTATATCAAAGTGAAATACAAGATGTTGAGGTTACTCGTGAGGACACCGAAACCTTTCGCAGCTATGTAACTAAAGTAAAACGGAGAAGAGCCCACGTTGAATTAGCAGATTATAAAAATAAAATAATTATTCCCGTTTATGACCTAAACTTAATCGTTTTAAAAACCTTGAGATATGCTTATGCCCTTACGCCTCAAGTAACGGCTGTTCATATAGCCTCAGACCCTCGCCGTACTGCAAAATTGCTAAAACATTGGGCAGAACACCATATTGAAATTCCTCTTGAAATTGTTGAGTCTCCTTATCGAGCTACAGTCCATGATTTTTTGCATTATATAGACCAAGTTGAGAAGAAAGGAAACTTTGACACGATAACCGTTGCAATTCCAGAATACGTTCCTGAAAAACTATGGCATAATATCCTTCATAATCAGACGGGGCAATTAATGAAACTTATGTTGCTTTTTCGAAAAAGTATTTTAGTAACAAGTGTACCCTATCATCCTGTAGAGAGAGAGGATTCGTTAGAAAAGGCTGTTTCAAGTTCCCAATAATTGCAAAATGATAATTCAACGGTTTAAGGACTCTCTTTCATATAGAGAAAGGGAGTCTTTTGTATTGTACTATTATTATACCAGTCAGAAAGCTTGACATGGCAAGGGTCACCATTTTTTGCGAATTTTTATTGCAATCAATGTTTTGAAAAGAAATCGGGTATTTGCCAGCTTGTTCATATCAATGTAACTAAGGCAACCGTCGGCTTGGGTTTATTTTTCTTTATCAGGATCGGTCGAATATTCTATTTGTAAAGAAGTTACGACTGCTTTTTAGCATATCCTGTTATATCAGCGTGATAATGTCTCATTGGCAATTGCAGGATATATGAGTCTGAATGTAGAAGGATAGACAAGCTAGAATATGAAGCTTTGGGGGGAGATGTGTCATGCTTATCACTTGCGACAACAATATGCAAATGGGCTATATTTACCTGATGCCCAATGAGACAACTGTTGAGTATACCCTCGAGGAAAGCGATATTGGACTTTATTATGACATCGAAAGCCTCAGTATCCCAAGAATCAAATGGCTGGGTATGGGCCAAATCTTGAGTAAAATGCGTTTAGCGGTAAAGACCTACCGAGAAGCTGTAAACAATGTGTTTCACTGTGAATACTGGAATGATCTCGATGGTGAGGGTTACATGATGGGAATTGAGCTTTATCTGACGGAGGAAATGCTCTTGCCTCTCGTGGCTCATCAAGCCTTTAAACTTTACGATGTACGATGGCGAAACCAAGATTTTAGAGTGCTTACCCTAGATGCTTATTTGGATGTTTTAGATAAGAATAACGTGATTTATCCTTTAACTTCCCAAAAAGATGCCTTTGTAATTCTTTCCGTTGACCCCATCTCCAAAGTGGGGAGAATTATGGCCCTTATCTCCGCAAGGGATGATCTTTATCCGGTCGATTATCTCCAGAAGCCACTGTTTATGCTCGCCAATTCAAGTCGTTATTTTAACAGAGATTAGGAATTAACTGTTTTGGAGAGTTAAATTTCAGGGAAAGATATAAACATAGGGTTGTAACAGGTTTTTCATTAAGCCTCGTTACAACCCTATGTTTTTTGCCAAACTTCTCTCAGTGGACCAGACTATTGTTCAAAGGCTTTTTGGATTTCTTTCAAATGGTTTCGAATGGGAAGTTGCTGAGGACAAACTTCTTCACAAGCACCACATTCGATACAGGCGGAGGCTTTACTTTCCGGCGTAAAGAATGTATTATACGCAAAACGGGAAGACCCGAAGTCGTCATAAATGTGGGCATCATTATAAAGAGCGAAATTATTGGGTATGTTTACACCAGAAGGGCAGGGCTGACAATAACCGCAGGCGGTACAGTCAACCTTGTTTAGGGATAAGTACTTATTTTTGATTTCTTCTATTAAAGTGAGCTCTTGGTTTGTTAAAGTGTTAGGTTCTGCAGCGTTGGCCAGTCGCAAGTTTTCCTCGACTTGTTCTTTTGTGCCCATTCCACTTAAAAGCAGAGTGACTTCAGGGTGGTTCCAGACCCAGCGCAAAGCCCACTCAACAGGCGAACGTTTAACCTCGGCTTTGTCCCAAAGTTCAAGTATCGAGGACGGGGGATTTTTGACAAGTTTTCCGCCTTTGAGCGGCTCCATGACAATGACAGCTAAGCCTTTCTCAGCAGCATACTTCAGCCCTTTAGTGCCTGCCTGAAATTCAGTATCCATATAATTATATTGAATTTGGCAGAAGGTCCATGGGTAGGCATCAATAATTTCCTGGAAAACAGGATATTCGTCATGAAACGAAAAACCTGCATACTTAATTCGTCCATCGGCCAGAGCCTTTTCCAAAAAACGCTTATAATCAAAGCTTTTGGCTTTTTCCCAGGTGGCTTTGCTTAGGCCATGTAAGAGGTAGAAATCAATGTGGTCTGTTTGGAGCTTTTCCAATTGTTCGTTCAGGATTCTGTCAAAGTCTTCGTATCCCTGACAGCGAAAAATAGGGAGCTTTGTAGCTAGTTTGACTTTTTCTCGATAGCCGTCTTTTAAAGCCTTTCCCACAAGGATTTCACTCTGCCCTTGATGGTACGGGAAGGCGGTATCAATATAGTTTACCCCGTTATCAATCGCCTGACGGATTAAGGAGATCGCTTCAGGTTCATTGATCTTACTCGGGTCTCCCTCTAGGATAGGAAGACGCATACAGCCAAATCCTAGAATTGAAGCTTGAAAGTCTAAACGACCAAATTTACGGTAATGCATATCGTAGCTTCCTTTCTCTTTGTTTTATTTTAGAAGGTACTAGTATTAGCGTATATCGTATACTCTTGAGAGCAACAATGCAAGTGGCAAAAGTCCTAATTTATGGAAGTGATTGCTGCAGGGATGAGTTCATGAAATTATGGGGACAGTTTCTAAAGGGTGGACAATTGTAGCTGATGGAGGTATAACTAAATTACGCGTGCTTTCCGCTGACTTAGTTTCAGGAATAGTGTCAATAATTTTGAAGTTGAAAGAAGAGGGGTCCTGTATTTACTATGCTAACTGTGGAAAAAATCGGTGGAACATCTATGTCTCAATTCCAAAATGTGCTTAACGATATTATCGGTCATCCAGGCGCTGAAGGTTTCCGATATGGAAGGGTCTTTGTAGTTTCTGCCTACGCCGGGATGACAAATTGGTTGCTCGAGGATAAAAAAACAAAAGCCCCTGGGGTTTATCAACATTTTATTAAAGGGGAAGACTATGAGTCTTCTATAGATCAGCTATTGGAAAAGGCACTTCAGATTAACGAATCCTTTGTTGAGATTGGTTTAGACTATCAAGTATGCCGTGACTTCTTGTTGGAACGAATTAATCAAACGAAAGCCTATCTGAGCAGTATGGAAGACATCATTGCTTCCGGTTATGTCGAGCGCGGAAGTATCTTATCGGCCGCAAGAGAACTGTTGGCCTCCATCGGAGAGGCTCATTCAGCGTTTAATACCGTGAATATTTTGCGTAATCGAGGAATTCCTGCCGAACTTGTCGACTTAACAGGGTTCCGAGACCCCAAACAACTGTCGATTAGTGACCGTATAAAGAGGACCTTCAAAAATGTCAATCCCTATGAAGCAATCATTGTAGCAACGGGTTATACTAAAGGCATTGAAGGAATCATGAGGGAATATGAACGAGGATATTCTGAAATCACATTTTCCAAAATTGCTACCCATCTCCAAGCAGATGAAGCAATTATTCATAAAGAGTATCATTTGTCCTCCGCAGACCCTAAAATTGTTGGTGTTGATAAGGCCATTCCGGTTGGAAGAACGAATTATGATGTGGCAGACCAACTTGCAGATATTGGAATGGAGGCTATTCACCCCAATGCTTCCAAACCACTAGAAATAGCGGGGATAAATCTGCGTATTAAGAATACCTTTGAACCCAGCCATCCGGGGACTGTAATCTCTAAAGACTATATCGGTCCTAAAGCCAGGATAGAAATTGTTGCCGGGTCTGACAAAATAGCGGTTCTAGAGATTCATGACACCTTAATGGTCGGTGAAGCAGGCTTTGACTATGAAATTATGAAGAAGTTTAAAGAGCATAACATTAGTTATATTACGAAAGCGACCAATGCCAATAGTATTTCTCTCGTAATCTGGGAGTCGGATTTAAATGACCAACTGGTTACGGAATTGGAAGCGAATTATCAAACAATAACAGTTCAAGAAGCAGCCATTGTTTGTGTTATTGGGTCAAATATTGCAATGCCAAGAATTCTTGCCCGAGCGGCCAATGCTTTGGCTAAGAACGATATTAATATAAAATGTGTCTCTCAATCCTTACGTCAGGTAAATATGCAATTTGTTATCGATCGCAAAATGTACACCAAAGCAATTATCTGTCTGAATGAAGATTTATGTGTTGCTGAATATTAGGAGGAAGCTTATGTCAGTTGAAGTTGTTAGGAAATTCTTGAAAGAGAACGGAAAAGATATTGAAATCTTAACATTTAAGGATACCAGTACGGTTACTAAAGCGGCTGAGTCTCTCAATGTAACCCCTGGGGAGATTGCAAAATCGTTATTATTTAAGGTGAAAGATCACTTTGTCATGATTCTGATGGCTGGAGATAAACGCTTAGACAATAGAAAATTCAAGGATGTTTTTGAAGGAAAGGCGAAGATGCCTGAATCTGAGGAAGTAGTGGCTGTGACAGGGCATCCTGTGGGTGGTGTTTGTCCTTTTGGTTTAAAACAACCAATACCTGTCTATCTGGACTATTCTTTGAAAGCCTACACTCACGTTTTTCCTGCAGCCGGCGAGCCTAACACAGCCATAAAGCTAACAGTGGATGTTTTAGAGGAGCTAACAGGCGGACAGTGGATTGATGTTATTCAATAAAGGAGATTTCATCGAAATAATTTATGGTATCTCTTGCATAGAACCTGCCGAAGGTTCTTTCTTTTTGGAAATTTGACCACTGATTAAAGAAGCATTAAGATTGATAAATGGAAGATAACTTTTGAAAGGAATAAATGCATGGATGTTACCCGGGAAAAAAAGCTAGTCCTAGGAGATTATTTGCAACGAAAATATCTCGTTATTCCTATTGCACTATTTTGTGCGGTATTATGGGGAAGCGCTTTCCCCGTATTAAAAATCAGCTATGCGGAGCTTAGAATTGCGCCGGATGATCAGGCGGCGATTATTGTCTTGGCTGGAATGAGGTTTTTTCTAGCGGGCTTGTTAATTTTCATCTTACTTATCTTTGGGATTCGAAAGTCCCCAAAGGTTAACGGGAAGGTTTTTGGTCAGCTCTTTCTCTTAGGCTTGTTGCAAATTAGTTTGCAATACTATTTTTTTTATAATGGTTTAGCGCATACTTCAGGAATGAAAGGCGCCGTCCTTTCTTCCGCGAGTATTTTCTTTGTCGTGATTCTAGCCCACTTTGTGTACAAAGATGATCGGATGGACTGGCGTAAAGTTATTGGACTCATCACAGGTTTTGCCGGGATTATCGTCATTAATTCTGGACAGAATTTCAGCTTGGATTTTTCCTGGCAGGGCGAAGGGTTTATGATTTTATCTGGAATTGCCAGCGCTCTGGGTACAATTTTAGCGAAACGTATTTCGAAGAAAGTCCATCCTTTTGTAATGACAGCTTGGCAGATGCTTATGGGTTCCTTGCTTTTAATTGCGGTTGGGTTGCCAGGCTTAAAACCTGAGACTATGATATTTACGAATAAAGCTGTTCTTCTGCTTATATATTCAGGCTTCCTTTCGGCGACTGCCTTTTCTTTATGGTATGCTATACTGAAATACAATAAAGCAGGAGAAATTAGTGTCTATAAGTTTATGACACCTGTTTCCGGTGCCTTTTTAGCAGTGCTGTTTATTCCGGGCGAACGGTTGACTCAGAATATGTTTATTGCTTTAGTGCTTGTGGCACTTGGCGTAATTATTGTGAACTATCAGGTCCGAGGTTCGCGGAATGAAGAACCTCATTCCTAAATGTCCTTGTATATTTAATATGATAGGAGTATGACATGGGAAAGACGTTAGTATTAACAGAAAAGCCCTCGGTTGGTCGCGAGGTGGCAAGGATTTTAAACTGTCCTCAGAAGGGAAACGGATGTTTTATCGGGCCAAAGTACATCGTAGCTTGGGCTTTAGGGCACTTAGTAACCTTGGCAGATCCTGAAGTGTATGATGCAAACTATAAAACTTGGAGAGCTGAAGATCTGCCGATGTTTCCACCCAAAATGGAATTAGTCGTCATCAAGGAGACATCTAAGCAATTTGGAATTGTCAAGAATTTAATGAGGAATCCAGAGGTCAATGATTTAATTATTGCCACGGATGCCGGGCGTGAGGGCGAGTTAGTGGCCCGCTGGATTATTAAAAAAGTGGGTTGGCGAAAACCAATTCAACGGTTATGGATTTCATCCTTAACTGAGCGGGCGATCAGGGACGGATTTAACCATTTGCGGCCAGGAAAAGATTTTGAAGCATTATATTCTGCTGCAGAATGCCGTGCTGAGGCGGATTGGCTGGTGGGTTTAAATGTCACACGTGCGCTTACTTGTAAATTTAACGCGCAACTTTCTGCAGGGCGAGTACAAACTCCTACCTTAGCTATGGTTGTTGAGCGGGAAAAGGAAATTAAGCAGTTCGTTCCTCAAGATTTTTGGTCAATTATCGCTTCGGCACCAACCTTTGCCCTTTGTTGGCAGGATAAAAACGGGCAAACCCGAATTTTTGATAAAACCAAAGCGGATGGAATTTTGGCTAAAACAACGGGACACTCCGGAGAAATCATTGAAGTGAAAAAAGAGGCTAAGAAAGAACTGCCTCCTTTAGCTTATGATCTGACAGAATTGCAGCGGGATGCTAATCGGAGATTTGGTTTTTCTGCTAAAACAACGTCTAACATCATGCAGCAGCTTTACGAAAATCATAAGTTGGTAACTTATCCCCGGACAGATTCCCGTTATATCAGCGATGATATTGTAGCGACACTTCCTGAACGCCTAAAAAGCGTCGCTCAGGGTCCCTATGTAGACTTAGCACGGACGATCTTGAGAAACAAACCTAACGTCACCAAACGATTTGTTGATAATTCCAAGGTCTCGGATCACCATGCGATCATCCCTACGGAACAACCCGCTATGTTAAATAGGCTTAGTTCCGAGGAGCTCAAGATTTATGATTTAATTGTACGGAGGTTTTTAGCGGTCCTTTCACCAGCCTTTGAATATCAGCAAACAATTATCAGGGTAAGAATTAACGGTGAAATTTTCACGACAAAAGGAAGAATTGTCCTAAGTAAAGGGTGGAAAAACGTTTCTTCAGGATCTCACTCAGAGGTGGACAATGACTCTGAGGAAACGGAGCAAAGCACCCAAACCCTGCCGGAAATTAGTCTCGGAGATAGGTTGGAAAATTTAGCGTTTAAGCTCGACGCTGGCAAAACGAAACCGCCTGCGAGACATACTGAGGCTACGTTGCTTTCCGCCATGGAACATCCTGGAAAGTTAATCGAAGACCAGCATCTGCGCGACGTGATGGAGCAGAGTCATGGCTTGGGGACTCCGGCAACTCGTGCCGAGATCATCGAGAAATTGTTTAATTCATTCTATATGAATCGCCAGGGCAAGGAGATTGTCCCCACATCAAAAGGAATCCAACTGATCAGCTTAGTTCCACCTGAACTTAAGTCGCCGGAATTAACCGCCCAATGGGAACAACAGTTGAACGAGATAGGTAAGGGTCGGGCAAAACCTCAGGCATTTTTAAGCGGAATGAGGGAATATGCGACTCAACTTGTTTTAACAGTCAATGGCAGCGCCCAAACCTTTAAGCATGATAACTTAACGAGAACAAAGTGTCCTAATTGCGGGAAGCTCCTTTTACAAGTCAAGGGCAAGAAGGGCGAGATGTATGTCTGTCAAGACCGGGAATGCGGCTACAGGAAAGGAATTACCCAAACGTCAAATGCTCGCTGCCCAGAATGTCACAAAAAGATGGAGATCCGGGGAGATGGAGAAAACAAACTGTTTTACTGCGCTTGCGGGTATCGTGAAAAACTTTCTGCCTTTAAGAAACGTAAAGAGTCTGAAAAGGGAACCGTCAATAAAAAAGAAGTTAGCTCTTATCTAAAGCAGCAAAGCAATGAATCTATGATTAATACGGCTTTAGCAGATGCTTTGGCAAAATTGAAGAAGTAAACATTTAATGAAGGTTTTCCATTTGCGCAAATGGAAAACCTTTTTAATATTAATCAGAAAGCACCTTTGTTGTACTTTCTGATTAGTATAAGTGCAACTCAGGCAGCTGCCTTCACTAAGACGAAAACCGCATATGGAACGATTATCCTTCCTCCAACATAAATCATACTATGGGATGCCTTAAACTGGAGGACGGAGACGGTGCTATGGAGCTAAAAGGTGAAGTCAGCGAAAGCCTTGTGAAAGCAAGGGAGTATGTCGTTGAGGGTGTCGAAAGAATTTTGGCGGGAAATCTTGATGAAATGCATGGGGTATCTCCGAGTCCGGGCGCATCAGCACTAGCAGCGCTTGCCTTGCTTGCAGCCGGGAAAAAATTTGAGAACTCTCAGAAGCTAGGAACTCAGTGGTTATGGCAAAATCGTCGCGGAGGGTGGGGAAAGTTTCCCGGTGATCAGCCTGATGAAGAAATCATCAAAATTGTTACTGCGGTTTTACAAGGAAGCGAAGGTGGTTGGAAGGCTAAAATAAGACTCTTATCTCAGGCTCGCCAATTTTCTGAAATGATTTTATCCTTAGGTCAAAGGGTAGTTCCCGGTCTGGAAGGACCGACACAAGAGGAAATTGTACTTCCCAATATTCTGGAAGAGAGTATTCTTGCCAAGCTGCCGCTTTATGGTCGACCGGTCGTTGTAGCGGCCTCACTCCTAGCCTCAGACTCTCCAGAAGGTATTAGAAGAGGAATCGAATACCTTTTAGAAACCCAAATGCCTGACGGTTCTTGGGCTGAGGACATTGTAGCAACGAGTTTAGGCATTTTGGGGATCTTGCGCCGAAGCGGGAATATGGACCGGGTAGAAAAGGCTGGACAGTGGCTGGAATCCAAACAGTACCCGAGTGGTGGATGGCCTGCTTTTGACCAACTTAAAATATGGGTGATGGGCTGGGCGGTCTGCATCTTTGGCGAAGCCGTGAAAAGACCGGCACATTACCCTTGGCTTAATCAAGCGGTCGCGTGGTTAAAGCAAGGGCAGAATTCCGACGGAAGTTATGGCAGCACTCCTCCACATACTCATCCGGATTTAGATGATACTTCAGTTGCTATCATTGCTTTGCATCAAATTGGCGAAGAGAATTCTGAAGGAAATAGGCTGTTGCGGAGCTTGCAAAACTCTGACGGAAGCTGGGGGACATTTCCTAGTTTCCGAGGGATACCTCCGGCCATTTCCTCAGAGTTTCCTGTCTATATTCCGAGTGTTGATGTCAGTATCCACGTCCTGGAGGCATTATGGCGGCCGGGGCGATCACAGGATGAATCGATTTGGCGAGGATTAAAGTGGATTCTGTCTCAGCAAGACGAGCAGGGGGCTTTTCCAGCATCCTGGTTTGAGGGAGGTATATATAGTACAGCTCAAGTGCTGGAGCTCCTCAGCAAATGGAAGATTAGTTGGGAACATTGGACTATTCCGCGCAATATTTTAATGGCCCGGAGAAAAGGACTGGAGTTTTTAATCAAGGCTCAGAAGAATGATGGAGGCTGGGGTTCGGTAGTGGAAACGGGTCTGGCTTTATCTGGATTATGGAGGTATGCCAAAGCCGTTCCCCAAGATGTGACGAATAAGGGAATCAAAAACCTGCTCAGTACTCAAAATGATGATGGTTCCTTCAGGCCCTCCTATCGTGGAATCTATGCTAAAGGCTGGAACTATGAAGAGCCGTTGACAACTGCTTTGACCGCTATTCGAGCACTACAGCGTTATGAAAATTTGTATGTGCCCAGAAGGTCTTTTTTAAGTAAATAAGTCTTAAAAGACATAGACCGAGTTCTTGTAAAGTGCTTACAAATCTCGGTCTATCGTTGTACTGTCAGAAAGTATAACTTCGTTGTATACTTTCTGAAGGTCCCTTCTCGCCATCCTTGGCTTCAGGGACACTTGGCCATCCATGGCCAGCGCATAAGGGCAACTAAGGCGGCCGCCTGCTCAAGGCTAACAAGTGCTAAGGCAGTGCCTTCGGGCACCAGCCGAGTTTTCTTTATCTCAAGGTGATTCGTTGCATGAGTTGGTTTTATTTTGAGAGTTCTCTAAAAATAGGGGCACTATGGTATATTTTGGAATATTATAGACCATCACTTTTTATGCCTGTGTAAGAAGATTTTTCTTAGGAAAGTGTTTTAAAGCCTTAAAAAGGAGCGCATTTCCCGTGCTTGAAAAGATTTTTCGACATTTCGGCCGGTATCAAGAGATTTTGTCCGTGCTTATCCGCAATGGATTTGGATTTATTCTTCTGGAGAATATGGGCTTGGGAAATCAAGGGGTAACAGAGGTAGGCATGACCCGTTTAGGGCAACGTATTCGACGGGTTTTAAGTGAACTAGGCCCAACATTTGTAAAGATAGGTCAATTTGCCAGTACACGACCCGATATTATCCCCAGGCCCATCATCAAAGAATTGGAAAAACTTCAAGACAGGGTACCCCAGGTTCCTTATGAGGTTATACGACGAACGGTCGAACAGGAACTCGGTGCCCCGCTCCAGGCACTTTTCCGTGACTTTAATCCGTCTCCCATAGCCGCTGCTTCAATTGGTCAAGTCCATTATGCGTTGTTGAAATCAGGTGAACCAGTCGCAGTCAAAGTACAGCGTCCAGGTATTGCCAGAGTGATTCAGACAGATCTGGAGATCATTGAAGAAATTATCCCATTAGTAGAGCGTCGTTTTCCAAACGTCAAGAATTATTATCTACAGGGGATTTTGGGAGAGTTTTCACGTTGGCTGGAACATGAGCAAGATTATCTTCGTGAGGGAAAAAACGCTGAAACGATCGCTAAGGGGTTTGTGAAGGACCCTCAGGTCATCTTCCCTAGCATTTTCTGGAGTCATACAACACGACGTGTCCTGACGATGTCTTATGTTGAGGGGATAAAACTCAATGATCGAGAGAAAATTTTGGCTCTCTATGACGGCAAAAAAATCGCTGAACTTCTCAGTCACTCTTTGCTCCTGCAAATTGTAAGAGATGGTGTCTTTCATGGGGACCCTCATCCCGGAAACATCATGGTTTTATCCGAGGGAAAGATTGGTTTTGTTGACTTTGGGATTGTTGGAAATTTGACGTCAGGGATGAAACGTAAGTTGTTTAATTTAATCATCGCCTTGAATCGACGTAATATCAAAGCAATGACAAAGGCCCTGCTGCAATTGGGATTGACCCCCAAAAATGTCGAGTTCCAGAGTTTAAGCCAGGATCTAGCCGAGATGTATAGGAAACATTTAGATGTTCCCATCGGTCAAGTAGCTCTTCATAAGTTTGTGGATGATTGTATGAATTTAGCCTTGCGACACGAACTAGATCTTCCGCCTGAGTTCGTCTTATTGGGAAAGTCTCTTTTAACCCTTGAAGGAATAATTCATGATCTTGATCCTACCATGAGTTTAGCGGAATTAGTCAAACCCTTCCGTAAGCGGCTGGTCATAGAGCATTTTGCGATCGGGTATTGGCTCAATAAAATTCTGACGTTTAAGAGGGTGTTAAAAGCATGATCGAGATTAAAGACCTGTCAAAAGTCTATACAAAAGCTGGAGTCAGAAATACGAGAGGTAAAACATGCAGCATAGTCGGGCTTAAAGAGATAACCTTTCATGTTCAGGAAGGGGAAGTATTTGGTTTATTAGGTCCAAACGGCGCAGGAAAGACTACGGTGATCCGCCATCTGATGGGCTTCATAAAAGCGGATGCAGGATATGCTCGGATTAAAGGATTAGATTGCTGGTCTAATTCTAAGGATGTTAAAGCTTTGGTGGGGTATCTTCCTGGAGAAATGAATTTTCTTAAAGAAATGTCAGGAATTGAGTTTTTAAATCTTATGGCTGGGATGCACGGAGACCGGTCAGTTTTTAGAAAACGCCGTGAGGCCTTGGTTGAAAGAATGAATCTCAATCTGAAGCAGCCTATAAAAAAAATGTCTAAAGGGATGAAACAAAAGCTAGGAATTATTAATACTATGATGTTGGATTCAGAGGTTTTGATTTTGGATGAACCAACGTCAGGCCTCGATCCTCTTATGCAAAAAGTATTTATCGACTTAGTTTTGGAAGAAAAAGAACGCGGTAAGACAATTTTGATTTCATCGCACATGTTTCCAGAGGTTGAACGGACATGTGACAGAGTAGGAATGATTCGGGCGGGGGAGTTGGTTACTGTTGAGCAAATTCAAAAACTTCGCCAGGAACAGCATCGGACCTTTGAAATCACGGTAGATACTTCGGAACAAGCCCAACTTATTTGTCAGAGCGGCTTAGAAGTTGCCTTAATCCAAGAGAATCAAGTGTTAATTGAGATTCAGGGGGATTTGAATCCGCTTTTGAGGGTTTTAGCTCAAGTACAAGTTAAAGAATTTACTCAGAAGATGACGGAATTGGAAGAAGCGTTTATGTTATTTTACGAAAGGGGAGACGATTTTGAACAGGGCATTATTTCGAGCCATGTTTAAGAGGCAAAGCAAAAAAACGATCAGTTATGCCCTCGGACTGACGCTCTATAATCTTCTGTTGATTGGAGTTTTCCCGACGCTGTCTCAGTCTAAAGGTATGGCGAAACTATCGGAGAATTTACCGAAACTTGCGCGTGTTTTTAGAATAACTTCGGATGGTACCCTCAGCCGTTTTGAGTCCTTTGTTTCCAGCCAATGCTTCGGGCAGGTTTGGATGCTGGTGATGGGGATTTACACCATAAGTACGGCCAACGAGTTAGTCGCGCAACTCGTTTCCGAGGGAGGGATGGCCTATTTGCTTTCCTCTCCGGTGGGGCGTTTAGATGTGTTGTCAACCCAAGTCACAGTTATGATAAGTGGATTGGTCCTTATGATGCTTCTTACAGAACTGGGGATTTGGGGGGGCGAGACTCTTTGCAATCTCTCTGGATGAAAAGCACTACCTCTATCTGGGAGTATTAGGTTTTGCCTTGTTTCTTACAGTGGGTTCGTATAGTCTGTTATTTTCAACATTGTTTAGCAATGAAGAGTACGTGATCTTAAGTTCAGCGTGTGTGACGTTTACATTGTATGTCCTCGATATCCTTTCAGGCCTTGATGATCGGTTTTCGTGGGCCAAAAACCTAACCATCTTCGGTTGGTTTCGTCCCCAAGAGGCACTGGAGGGGGAGGTGCCTACCCGCCCAACGGTGTTATTGTTGGCGCTCTCGACGATTTTTTGGGGGCTGTCTCGATATACGTTTGCGAGGAAAGACCTTCACGTTTAATTTGAGAAACATGAATGTAACCAAGAGGAGTGAGATGTTTGGACGTAGGTATGTTAGCATTGCTTGCGAAAACAACAAGTTTGATGGAGTATCTGGGCTTTTTATGGGTAGCTCAAACTGGCTTAGAATTAAATCTTTGGGCAGAGATGGAAACTGCAAGCAGTTTAGACGATATTATGACGTTACATCCAGACTGGGATGAAAACCTAATGGAACACTGGTTGGAGCAGGCACATTATCTGGATTTACTCACGAAAAAAAACGGTTGCTTCCAGGCTACGAAATTGGCGAGGGCCATGAATAAATATAGAAACCTTGGTTTAGAAGCCTTATATAAAGAATTGATGGGACATTGGACTGCCGGTTTTGCCGAACTCCCACGCCTTATAACTAGACAAAAAGAAAAATTAACGATCGAGTCCGATATGGAGGATGAATTGATTTCCAAAGCTTCCATGGCGTCTGAACCATTTGTTTGGCCCTTTTTACGCACTAAGTGTCAAAAGGAACAATGGAAAAAGGTCTTGGATCTCGGCTGTGGGGAAGGACGATATCTGAAAAAGCTGGCCAATGAATTTCCAGAGCTCCACGGTGTGGGTCTAGAGGTGAATCCCGTGGTCGCCGACCGTGCCCAGGAACGGGTTCGAGAATTCGAAGGGAGAATTCATATTCTGTGCCAAGATATCTTAGCTCTGGGCAATCGAGACGTGGAATTTCTCAAAGAATCTGGGCCGTATGATCTTTGTCTTCTAAATAACAGTATTTATTATTTCACCCAAGAGCAGAGGGTTGAACTGTTAGAGCGTATTAAAGAGTTATTGGCCCCGGGAGGGCAAGTCGGGATATTAACGGCAGTGCGGAAGGGTGACCCGGTTCGAGTTTTTAGGACACATCTTCCCCAGAATCTAATGAGTTTCTTTTTAGCTTGCCATCAAGGATTTGAGGGACTGCCAACCGAACAAGAAATTACGTCAATTTTGCAGCAAACTGGTTTTAGGGACGTTAATATTTCGGTGATGCCCTTAGGAACATCTCACTATTTCTTTGCCAAAATACTTGACGAGTGTTAAAAAACGCAGAGGTGACCTTAATGAATGACGCCTTATATTGGGTAATGCTCAAACATGAGAGTAAAAAAGTCATGGGCTACTCAATGGGGTTAATTCTCTATGAATGGCTTGTGACTTGGGTTTATCCTATTCTTGTCGAGTCTCCCGTCATAGAGGATATACCCCAATGTTTTCCTGATCCGGTTAAACGCGTGTTTGGGGTTTCTACAGGAGAAGAGGTAGATATGTCCTATGAGGCCTATATTTCTGCGCAGTTATTAGGAAGGCTCTGGACATTGCTTATTTCTGTCTATGGAATAAGTGCATCAAATACCTTGGTAACTCATATGATTAAAAAAGGTTTTATGGCCTACCCTTTATCCTCTCCTGTTTCACGTTTAGAAATTCTAAACACCCAAATCGGAGTGCTTTTAACGGAGCTGTCTTTAGTAACGGGTGCTACTCTGGGAGGACTGTATACTGCAACGTCCTTCTTTGACATAAAGATACCCAGGTGGCAATATTTTCGAATGGGAATTTTGGGGTTGTGCTTAAGTTCAGTGGTTAGTGCCTACAGCTTATTATTTGGAGTGCTCTTCGATTCAGAGGAAGAGCCTGTTCGTTTGGCAAGCGCCCTAAGCGTCGTTTTTTACGGCCTTGATGTAGTATCATGTCTCAGCGACCGATTTTCCGGACTTAAGTGTTTTACGCCGTTTGGGATGTTTCGCCCTCAAGAAGTCCTGCAAGAAAAGATCTTGCCAACTAAGGAATGTATTGAATTAAGTTCAATCTCAGGGATAGTCTTTCTATTGGCCGGAGTTATATTCCGACGGAAGAATCTCGCCCTTTGATTCGGAAGTCGTAGCTTCTATATAACACAATCCAATTAGCCAACGAGTATACAGTATAATTATTGACAGAGTAAGTATCGGTACTATATCATCATAGTTAAAAAAAGAATGAGTTATTATAGATATGTGTTACACTTTCATTGAAAATTTGGCGTAACAATGATTTGTAGTTAAAGATTTGATATGCTATCTGGATACAAATAACCAAATTATCCCTATTTAGGAAACGTTTGAACTAGTGTAGATTGAATGTCCTAGCCTCAAAAAAAAATGAAAACTTCGTTGTTGGTACTGCTCTTTGCGGTGCCTTTACCTTCTTTAAGGATTTCTCTTAGTAGTGGTTTGAATTCGGAGATGTGAACTTTTTACCAAGTTTAATTCCAGAAGGTCATTCGGTGTTTCATTTTTTACTTAACTGACCGGATCAAAGTGTTTGTTGAAATCATTTTGTTTAATTTTGGCACTTATAAGTTGGATCCGGAAATAGGAGGTGAGGCGTGGGACGAAAGAATTAAGGGTAACTACATACGAAATGAGGAGGGGTAATTAAAAATGTCCAAAAAGTTTCTCAGTATGCTTGCAGTGACACTTCTTTCTTTTTCAGTCATAGTCACAGGATGCGGTACGCAATCGAGTGCGTCAACTCCTAGTACGCCAAATTCACAATCAACAGCTGGCAGCGGAGACATTAAAATTGGTGTGCCTTTGCCAATGACTGGATCTGAGGCTACTTATGGAAAAGACATGGAGAATGCCGTTAAAATGGCTGTGGATGAAGTAAATGCCAAAGGCGGTATCAATGGTAAGACTCTAGGAACCATTACCGGTGATGATGCCTGCGATCCGCAGCAAGCGACTGCAGCAGCCAATAAGCTAGTCTCAGAAGGGGTTGTAGCGATCGTTGGCGGTTATTGTTCAGGTGCTGTTGTCCCAACGTTAACAATTTACAATGAGAAAAATATACCATTCATCGTTGAGGCGGCTAACTCTTCAAAGATTGCCGAACAAAATCCCGGCAATACCTTTGAAATCAATGGAACAGCGGTACACCAGACACAAAAAGCGGTTGAACTTTTCAAAAAATTGGGTGCTGCTAAAGTTGCCATCGTGGAACAAGGGGATGCTTATTCCTCCGATTTGGCCAAGCAGACTGAGACAGCTTGGAAAGCAGCCGGAAATACCGTTGTTTCTCATGACGTTACTACTAAGGGAGAGCAGGACTTCTCTTCTCTAGTTACAAGTTTAAAATCTAAAAATGCCGACCTCGTATTTTGGACAGCATACTATGCAGATGGAGCGCTTTTAATCAAACAATTGCGTCAAGGTGGCTATAAAGGTTCCATCGTCGTTGGAGACGGAAGCAGCGATCCAAAACTTATTCAGATGTCCGGTGCCGCTGGAGAAGGCACGTATGTGCTCTCACCGCCGGTTGCAGACTATCTTCCTGCAGCGAAACAATTTGCCGATGCTTATAAAGCTAAATACAATCAATCTCCAGGAGCATATGCCCCACTGGCTTATGATGGTATTAACCTGCTCGCTGACGCTTTAAAACGGGCTGGGAGCACCGATGGTAAGGCTATTATTAAAGCATTGACCGATACTAAGGATTTCGCCGGATTGGCTGGCAAAGTTACCTTTGCTCCAGACAAGACGTTAAAAGAAAGTAACTTCATCGTACTTCAAATCAAGGATGGAAAATTTGTTTTGCAATAAAGAATGAAAGTGTTTCCAAGGACGACCGGGATTTTTCCCAGTCGTCCTTAGACAACCGTAGGATGCTTCTAAAGTTAGACAATTTTCTTCGGTAGCTCAAAGAGGGTGAAGGGGTGCAGGCCATGTCAGTGTTTTATATTGTCATTCAGCAGCTTGTCAATGGGTTAATTCTTGGTTCCTTTTATAGCCTTGTCGCTCTCGGCTATTCAATGGTTTACGGAATTATAAAGCTTCTTAATTTTGCCCATGGGGATATTTATATGGTGGGAGCATTTGTCGGGTTTGGAGCTCTTGGGATTTTTGGAAGTATATTAGGTGTCGGTTGGCTGGGAATTACTGTGGCTTTGTTGATCAGCATGGTTCTGGTGGGGCTTTTAGGAATGTTGATACATAGGGTTGCCTATCAACCGCTCTTAAATAAACGGGCACCTCGCATGTCCTTGTTAATTACGGCGGTAGGTGTGTCGTTTACTTTATTTAACGGAGTCATGGTTATGACCAGTGGGGAGTATAAAGCGTTTACTACCAGCCTGGGTTATGAGGGGATCAGTTTTGGCCCCGTAAATATTACCTATACCCAGATCGTTATGGTTGTAGCAACAGCGATTTTAATGCTTTGTTTATATTGGTTCATTAACCGAACGATGTATGGCAAAGCCATGCGTGCTATAGCTCTTGATCAGGATGCCTGTCGCTTGATGGGGATTAATGTCACAAAGACCATCGGCTTAACTTTCTTTGTTGGTTCAGCATTAGCAGCAGCGGCAGGAGTTATGGCTGGCGTATATTATGGAAGCATTCATTTTTACATGGGCTTTATCATCGGTTTAAAGGCCTTTACCGCAGCAGTTATCGGTGGAATCGGCAGTATTCCGGGAGCAATGCTCGGGGGCCTTATCTTAGGCCTATTGGAAACTGCCGGAACTCAAATTCCCTTCGTTGGATCCGCCTGGAAGGACGTTTTTACTTTTGGAATCCTAATTTTATTGCTGGTTTCCAAGCCGACAGGAATCTTAGGTAAAAGCGAGATTGAGAGGATGTAGAGAATGGGTAATTCTGTTGGCTCGAAAGAGGGTCTAAGACAAAGGCTGAAGAGCAGAAAAACACGCGGAATTTTTCTAACGTTACTGATTATTGTCGTTGCCTTAATGCCTTTGGCAGCAAACAACTACGTAGAAGAAGTCATGACCAATACCTTTTTCTATGTTATTTTGGCCTTAGGATTAAATATTGTTATCGGTTATGCCGGTTTGGTAGACCTGGGTTATGCCGCCTTTTTTGCGGTTGGAGCCTATACAACGGGAATTCTGATGCATTACGGTTTGAATTTTTGGGTGACCATCCCCATTGCGGTCATTTTCTGCATTATTGCTGGAATTATCATTGGGGGTCCGACCTTAAGACTGCGCAGTGATTATTTAGCCATCGTTACGTTAGGGTTTGGGGAGATCACCCGCATTACGGCTCGGAACCTCAAGATTACCGGTGGAGCCAGCGGTCTGGTCGGTATCCAACGCCCAAGTATTTTTGGCCATAAACTTTATCAGATCACCGATTTCTATTATACATTTTTTATTTTAGTTATCTTAGCGGTTATTATCGCTCTTCGCATCCATAATTCACGTTTGGGACGAGCTTGGCAATATATTCGTGAGGATGAGGATGCGGCTGAAGCTATGGGTATTGATCCCGTTAAGACCAAACTTTATGCTTACATGATTGGTGCAGCGTTTGGAGGAGTGGCCGGGGCTTTTTTTGCCGTCAAGATGACGGCTATTTCGCCGGAGACCTTTGCTTTTACTCAATCAGCGATGATTTTATTGGCTGTAATCTTAGGTGGGATGGGTAAAATTCCCGGCGCAATCCTGGGGGCTGTTTTTTTAGTCTTTTTCCCAGAGATATTTCGAGACATCGGTCAGATGCGGATGCTCTTGTTTGGCATTTTGCTGGTAATCATTATGGTGTTCCGTCCACAAGGACTTTGGCCAGAACGAAAAAGCTAGAGAGTCCATTTCTTACTGTCAGAAAGTATAACTTCGTTAAATACTTTCTGCAGGTCCCTTCTCGCCATCCTTGGCTTCAGGGACACTTGGCCATCCGAATTAGCTGTCTTTCCAACTCGTTGAGAAAAAGGTGCTTTTAATTTTCGGAACTTAGAAAAGAAGGATGAGTAGAATGCCTATCTTAGAAGTGAAAAAGTTAACTCTGCGGTTTGGCGGGTTAACCGCTGTGAATAACCTTAGTTTCGACATAGAAGAGAATTCAATCATAAGTCTGATTGGACCCAATGGGGCTGGCAAGACATCGGCCTTTAACTGCTTGACAGGTTTTTATAAGGGCAGCGAAGGAGACATCTTGTTTCAGGGTCAAAGTATCTTTCGGCAAAAACCCCACAAAATCACGAGATTAGGTATGGCTCGGACCTTTCAGAATCTACGTTTGTTTAAAGATATGACCGTCTTAGAAAATGTCATGTCTGGGATGCATAGCCGCACTTCTGCAGGAGTTTTTGGAGCAATATTAAGACTTCCCAGCCAACTTCAGGAAGAAAAGAAAGTTAGGCAAGTAAGCGAAGAGTGCCTAGATTTCGTAGGTATTTTAAATAGGAAAGATCGTTTAGCTAAGAACTTGGCCTATGGAGACCAGCGGCGAGTGGAGTGGGCCAGAGCGTTAGCGACACAACCGAAACTTATTCTGCTGGACGAACCGGCTGCCGGTTTAAATCATGATGAGAAAGAACAGCTCGTTGATTTAATTCGCCGTATTCAGAAGGATCTGGGGATTACGGTGTTGCTGATTGAACATGACATGGGTCTCGTCATGAAAGTCTCGGAAAAAATTGTCGTCATTGATTATGGACAAAAGATCGCAGAAGGGACGGCGGACGAAGTTAAGAATAATCCAAAAGTCATTGAAGCCTACCTGGGTAAGGAGGATGAGGAATGAGCGACTTGGCACTCGTCCTGAAAAATGTTGAAACGTATTATGGCAAGATCCACGCTCTGAAAGGAATTAGTCTGGAGGTTCCCCGTGGGAAGATCGTGACGCTACTCGGTTCCAATGGTGCCGGAAAGACAACAACCTTAAAGACGATCTCTGGCCTAATCCAGGCTTCCGCCGGCAAGGTCGAGTTTTATGGGCGAGATATTACGAAAGAAAAGGCCCATAATATTGTCAGCATAGGGTTGATCCATGTACCCGAGGGTCGGCGGATCTTCAAAGACTTAACGGTTAAAGAAAATCTTGAATTGGGTGGTTTTACCCTTAAAGACGAAGGGTTGCGCCGCAAAAGAATAGAACATGTTTATGAAATGTTCCCGCGCTTAAAAGATCGGCAAAAACAAATCGGGGGAACCTTGTCCGGCGGAGAACAACAAATGCTGGCTATCGGACGTGCCATGATGACAGATCCCAAACTGCTTTTACTGGATGAGCCTTCAATGGGTTTAGCTCCGCTGATTGTCCAAGATATTATGAGGATTATTAAACAGCTGAATTCTGAAGGAACTACCATCCTGCTTGTAGAGCAAAACGCCAAAATTGCCTTAAAATTAGCGGATTATGGTTATGTTCTGGAGACGGGCCAGTTGGTCATGGAAGGGGATAGTGCCGAGCTGAGAAACAATGAGAGTATTACAAAGGCCTATCTTGGGGAATGAGTCTCGGCATGGGGGTGTGATATGTCTCGAACAGTTCAAAGCCTGAACTACATGGAGCGAGTGAATCGTCTCAAGAAGAGAGTGCTTGGAACTCGTCCTGAGATGGATCTGGAGAACGCGAGGATTCTTACTGAGGGATTTCAGGAAGCGGAAGGAGAACCACTTGTCGTGCGGAAAGCCAAGGCTTTGCGCAAGCAGTGTCAGGAGAAAACGGTGAAGATCTGGGATGATGAGCTTATCGTCGGAAGTTCCGGAAGTAAGATGCGGGCGGGCATTTTGTGTGCCGATACTTGTTGGTCTGTACTGAACGAAGAACTGGAGACGATCAGTGAACGCCGCTACGATCCGTTTTATTTAAGGCCAGATGACCGAAAGATTTTTGAGGAAGAAATTCGCCCTTATTGGAAAGGAAAATCCACCTATGAAGAGTGGCTAGTCCAGATCCCTGAGGATACCCGGGAACTGAGAGATAACGGAGTCATCTACATTGACCGCAAAGCAGTTCGCGGCTGGGGCGAAACGACGGCTGGTTATGAGCTGCTGATTCGCGAGGGGGTCACGGGAATCTTAAAAAGAGTGGAGCAAAGAAAAGCGGCACTGGATATCACTATAGCGGGTGATTATGAAAAAGATTACTACCTTAAATCTCTTTTGGTTGTCGGCGAAGGGTTGATGGCGTTAGGTGAGCGCTATGCTTTAGAAGCAGAACGCTTAGCAAGTCTGGAAGAAGATACTCAGAGGAAAAAAGAGCTTTTAGAGATCGCGGAGGTTTGCCATCACGTTCCCGCCAAACCGGCGCGGACATTTCGCGAAGCCTTGCAGTCCTTTTATTTCTATCAGACTGCCATTTTTATGGAGCAGAACGCAGCAAGCTATAACCCGGGACGTATGGATCAGTATCTTTGGCCTTATTACAAAGCAGATATTGAAGCAGGACGTATCACTTCCGATGAAGCTCAGGAACTTCTGAATTGCCTTTGGATTAAGTTCAGCGAACCTTGCCTCTTTCAGGATGCCGTTACCGCAGAGTTTGCTGCAGGGTATCCTATGTTTCAAAACGTTTGCGTAGGTGGAGTGGATAGTTCAGGAAGAGACGCCGTTAACGATCTTTCCTATTTAATTCTTCAAGCGACTATGGATGTGCAGCTCTATCAACCTTCGCTTTCGGTTCGCTATAGCCTGGCCAAAAACCCCACCGCTTTCCTGAGAAAAGTTGTTGAGCTTATCCGTCTTGGTACAGGATTTCCTGCGTTCCATAATGATGATATCGGAATTAGAATGCTCCTGAATAAAGGGATTCCCCTGAAGGAAGCCTTTAATTGGAATCCATGCGGCTGTGTGGAAACAAACCTAGAGGGCCGTTTACGCCAGTACACAGCCCTTGCCGATATCAATCTTGGCAGCATCATCGAGTTTGCCTTGTTGAATGGAAGGAACAGGAAAAGCGGCGGCTATATATCCGCAAGAACAGGAAATCCACTCGACTTTAGGACTTATGCAGAGTTTCTATCCGCAGTCAAGAAGCAAATAGAATACGTCACTCGGGCCGTTGTGAAAGGGAGCCATGTCCTTGATGAAATCTGCCTGAACCGCCCTTCTCCTGCGCTCTCATTTACCTTTAAAGAATGCATTGAGAACGCCAAGGACTATGCTTGGGGTGGAGCTAAATATAATGTCGGTAATGGGATTATCTTAATTGGGGTTGCTGATTTAATCAACAGTTTAGCCGCTGTACGGCATGTTGTTTATGAAACGAAACAGGCGACCATGGAGCAGCTTCTTAAGGCCTTAGACTGTGATTTTGCTGGGTATGAGGAGATTAGAAAACTCTGTTTAGACTCGCCTAAGTACGGCAACGATGATCCAATGGTTGACGATATCGCCGGAGATATGTTTACCTTTATTGCAGATGAGATCGAAAAATACAGCAGTAAATTCGGACGCATGACTCCTGGGATTCTCCCTGTATCCGGTAATACTCCCTTTGGGCTTGAGGTCGGTGCCCTTCCCTCCGGCCGCCGTGCTTGGAAGCCGTTGGCGGACGGTGTCAGTCCGAGTGGGGGGACAGATTTTAACGGCCCGGGAGCGGTCTTGAAATCTGTGGCTAATATTCCTCACGACCGGTTTGTCCAGGGGACCTTACTAAATATGAAGGTTGAACCTGAGCTGTTGTCCACGGAAAATGGTATTACTCGAATGATGGCTTTGCTCAAGAGCATGTGTAGTTTGGGCGTCTTCCACGTTCAGTTCAATGTTATTGACCAGGAAAAACTCATCCAGGCCCAAAAAAATCCCGAAAACTATCGAGGACTTTTAGTTCGAGTTGCCGGTTACACGGCGTACTTTGTGGAGCTTGGGAAGGATGTGCAGGACGAGATTATTGGTCGTACCGTGCAACATGGGATTTCAGTGGGGTGAAGGTAATGAAGGAATTGCTGGGTACAGTACTTAGAATCGAGCGAACGTCGATTCATGATGGGCAGGGGCTTCGAACTGTGATCTTCCTCAAAGGCTGTCCCCTTCGCTGTCGTTGGTGTTCAACCCCGGAGTCTCAAAGGTCCGATCCGGAAAGAGGCTATGCCCCGGACCGCTGTCAACTTTGTGGGTTATGTGTGAACTTATGTCCGGAAGGGGCCCTCACAATGTCCAGGGACGAGAGGAAAGTAATTGCAGATTCCACGAAATGTCGGAAGTGCTTTGTCTGTGCCGCAAAATGCCCTCACAATGCGATTAAACAGTACGGAAGATTCATGTCCGTGCCAGAAACTGTTCGGGAAATCTCTAAGGACGAGATTTTCTTTTTTACTCGGGCGGTGGTGTTACTATTAGTGGAGGAGAGCCTTTAAGTCAACCCGATTTTACCGCAGGGATTTTAAAGGAATGCCGAGAACTTGGAATTCATACAGCGATTGAAACCAGTTTTCTGACCTCGTTTGAGAGTATCGAAAAAATTTTGCCATGGCTCAATGTTCTGTACGTTGATATCAAACATATTGATGCGGAATTTCATCAACAATGGGTGGGCCATGATAACGCTCTCATTCTAGATAACATACGAAGAGTTGATGAATCTGACGATCCCTTGGATATTATTGTGCGTATTCCCTTAGTTCCAGGTGCTAACGACTCGGATGAAAATCTTGCTGCAACCGTTGAATTTTGCAAGTCTTTGCGAAAGCTTCAAGAGATTGAGCTGTTGCCCTATCATAGGCTTGGCCTTGAAACCTATAAATATCTCCAAAGGGATTATTCCTTGAAGGACCTTGTCCCGTCGGTGCGGGAACGGCTATTAGAAAAGGCTATTTTTCTTACACAACAAAACCCTGGCGTTCCAATCAGAGTCAGCGGTGAGTTGGTAAATTGACATATGGAGTGTTGGACGTTGATGAACGGCAAGATCCTTAATATTATGAAATATTCTATTCATGATGGACCCGGTATTCGTACTGCAGTTTTCTTTAAGGGCTGCCCCCTCAAATGTCAGTGGTGTCATAACCCGGAAAGTCAAAGCTATGGCCAAGAGTTATTTTATTGGCCAGAACGGTGTATCGGCTGTGGGCAATGTTTGGAGTGTTGTCCGAACGGAGCAATTAGGTTAGCAGCGGGGAAACTGGAATTTCTGCGCGCTCAATGTCAGGTTTGTGCTGCATGTTGTCAGGTTTGCCATGCCGGGGCAAGGGACCTTGCAGCAAAAACCATGTCGGTGGGCGAAGTGATGGCTGAGATTGAGAAAGATATCGTCTTTTATGACGAATCGGGGGGGGTGTTACTTTTACCGGTGGGGAAGCCCTGATGCAGCCAGGTTTTCTTTCGGAGCTGCTCAAAGAGTGTCGGAAGAAAGAAATCCACACTGCTATCGAGACCTGTGGGTACATAAGCCCTGAAATCCTCCAAACAATCAGTGCCGATGTAAATCTTTTTTTATACGATCTAAAGCATATGAATAGTCAAAAACACCAAATTCTCACGGGGGTACCGAATGAACTTATTTTGGAAAATTTGCGTTGGCTAACTGCGCACCATCCAAACGTTCTTGTTCGTGTGCCCATTATTCCGGAATATAATGATGATCAGGAAAACCTTCACCAACTGGGTGAGTTTGTAGCTGGGCTAAAAAGGGTTAAAGAACTCCACTTGCTTCCCTATCATAGGGCGGGTGTGGAGAAGTATAAACGGCTGGGTCTGGAGTATTTGTTGCCGAGCATACAAGCCCCTGAGAATCAGCATATGGATCAGATCAAGGATCAATTAGAACAGTTTGGTTTCAAGGTTAAAATCGGTGGTTAACTATCCGCCGGTTGGTTTTAAGAAAGGAGAGTCAATCAATGAATGAAAGAGTAACCAAGCTCAGGCAACAGAGCTTAGAAACAGAAGCCTATATTTCTGCCGAAAGGGCAGAATTAATGACGGAATTTTATCATACGGCCGGCAATACGTCCGTCCCTGTCCGGCGAGCTTTGGCGTTTAAGTATATGTTGGAACGCAAAGAGATTTGTATTAATCCGGGAGAATTGATCGTTGGAGAGCGGGGACCTGCTCCTAAGGCCACCTACACTTACCCAGAGCTTTGTTGTCATTCTCTTGAGGATCTCGATATTCTCGATTCGCGCCCAAAGATCTCTTTTAAAGTCAGTCAACAAATACGTACTGCTTATGAGGAACGAATTATTCCTTATTGGCAAGGTAACTCTATGCGGGATCTTATTTTTCAGGAGATGTCCGAGGCCTGGAAAGCCGCTTATGACGCGGGTATTTTTACGGAATTTATGGAACAGAGAGCACCTGGGCATACGGTACTCGATGATAAAATTTATCGCTTAGGTTTTTTGGACTTCATCAATAAGATTGATGCCCACTTGTCAAGGCTCGATTATTTGAACGATGCTGAGGCATATCAGAAGCAGGAAGAACTGAAAGCAATGCGAATCTGCGCGGAGGGAATCATTCAATTTGCTGAGCGGTATGCCCACAAGGCTAGAGAATTAGCTCAAAGTGAGACGGATGCCCAACGTAAATCAGAGTTGGAAATGATCGCGGAGATCTGTTCCTACGTCCCGGCTCATGCTCCGAGAAATTTTTGGGAAGCTTTACAGGCTTATTGGTTTGTGCATCTAGGTGTTATCCTTGAACTTAATACCTGGGATGCTTTTAACCCTGGGAGACTGGATCAACACTTGTATCCTTTTTATAAGCAGGGTTTAAGCGCAGGGACACTGACTGAGGAAGAAGCCGAAGAGCTGCTGCAGTGCTTTTGGGTAAAGTTTAACAATCAACCGGCACCGCCTAAAGTTGGGGTAACTGCCGCAGAAAGCGGAACGTATACGGACTTCGCCAATATTAACAGCGGTGGACTTAGAGCGGATGGATCCGATGGAGTCAATGATGTCACATACCTGATTCTAGATGTGATTGATGAAATGCGCCTCTTGCAGCCGAGTTCGAATATTCAGTTGAGCAAAAAAAATCCGGATCGTTTTATCAGGAGAGCGGCTCGAATTATACGCAAGGGTTGGGGACAGCCTTCTGTCTTTAATGCCGACACAGTCGTAGAGGAACTGCTGCGTCAAGGGAAATCTATCGAGGACGCTCGGCAAGGAGGAACCAGTGGCTGTGTTGAGACAGGAGCCTTTGGCAAAGAAAGTTATATCTTGACCGGGTATTTTAATCTGCCGAAGATTTTCGAATTGGTCTTAAATAATGGAATCGACCCGAAGACTGGGAGACAGTTGGGTCCTGAAACAGGAGATCCCAAGAAATTCAGTTCCTATGAAGAACTTTTTGAGGCGTTCAAGAAGCAACTTCATCATTTCATTGATATTAAGGTGAAGGGCAGCAATATTATTGAGCGATTGTACGCGGCCTATATGCCATCTCCCTTCCTATCGATACTGATTGATGATTGCATTCTTAAAGGCAAAGATTATAACGATGGGGGCGCCCGTTATAACACGAACTATATCCAAGGCGTTGGGTTAGGAAGCCTAACGGACACCTTGTCAGGTATTCGTTACCATGTTTTTGAGGAAAAAGATCTCTCCATGGAACAACTGCTCAAGGCTTTAAAGGACAATTTTTCAGAAGACGAGGGTGTGCGCCAGCTTCTTATGAACAAGACACCTCATTTTGGAAATGATAATGACTACGCTGACGAGATCATGGCGGATATTTTTAATGCCTACTATTCAGAAGTCAATGGAAGACCGAATACCAAAGGCGGCGTTTACCGAATTAATATGTTGCCCACAACCTGTCACGTGTATTTTGGATCAGTCATCGGTGCTACAGCCGATGGCCGCAGGGCTTGGGAACCTCTCTCAGAAGGAATCTCCCCGGTTCAGGGGGCTGACCGGTTAGGTCCGACGGCTGTTATCAAATCGGCCTCGAAACTCGATCATGCCAGGACAGGCGGGACCTTGCTGAATCTTAAGTTTACCCCCCAAGTGTTAGAAGGGGATGAAGGGCTGGACAAATTGGTCCAACTGGTCCGATCCTATTTTAAATTAAGCGGTCACCATATTCAGTTTAATGTCGTGAGCGCCAAAACTTTACGGTCTGCTCAGCGTGAACCGGAAAAGTATCGGGACCTGATTGTCCGTGTCGCAGGATATAGTGATTATTTCTGTGATCTTAGTGAAGCGCTGCAGGAAGAGATTATCGCCCGGACAGAGCATACGGCATTTTAAATTCCTAGATGAATCGATGGCCCATCCCACTGAGCGTGAATTCGATCAGTTAGGATGGGCCAATCTTTGTAAGAACTATGAAAGATTTGCAATTAGTGTGAGGAATTGCCTCAAATCGATGCAACTAAGCCAACCAAAGATTGAACAAAAGTGTTCAATTTCCTTGAACACTTTTTGAACATCATTGAACATAATTGTTTAAATTGTTGCGCCGCCTCCATTAACTCCCGATTATTCTAAATCCTTCAGGCAGTGGATCTTGGGGATCGAGTACCAATTGATTAAAGCCAACGATCTGTGCAGTACCGGATACCTCGGTGAGAACAGCGTCATAGTCTCCTACTTTTATTTCTTTGATAAATTTCCCTTCAAAGGGAGTATTAATGATGCTGTAATTGATCAGGATATCATCCTGTTTCAGTTCCCCTTTATGATAATGTAAGGCAACTCTGCCCCCAGTTCCTGTCCCTGTAGGAGAGCGGTCAACTTGTCCTTCTGCGAAAATACAAACGTTCTTAGTCAAAAGTTTAGTTCCTTCCCTTATAGGAGTCTCGAAAAAAATCGTTCCATAAAGCCAATTGACACCTGAAGTTGGGTGATTAAACTCCATAACCGCCATGACTTTATTTTTTATCTCCATTCCTAAATGAACCAGTTTTTCAGTATTTTCCGGAGTGATGGTTAAACCAATTTGTTGGGAATCCAGATAGACATAAAATGCACCGCAGTAGGCAACGTCAGCGGTGATATCTCCTATACCATCGACATTGACCGTGATGTTTTCTTTATAGACGAAACAGGGGACATTTTGAAATCTAACTCGCTCGACTTCCCCATTTTTGACGTCAGCAAAGGCTGTAATTCGTCCAGCAGGCGAATCAATCTTGACCACCGTTTCCCCCTCCTGGGAAGGGATCATTCCAGTTTCTATGGCGATTTTTGTCACTCCAATAATGCCATGTCCGCACATGGAACTCAAACCCTCATTGTGCGTGAATAACACGCCAAGATCACCATCTTCTGTAACAGCAGGGACGAGAATGCAGCCGTACATTCCGCTGTGTCCCCGAGGCTCTAACATGATCAGCTTCCGTAAATGGTCATAGTGTTCCAGCATATACCGCCTCTTTTCGAGCATAGTCTTGCCGAGAATCGGTGGTAAGCCGGAAGTAACGATTCTAAGAGGTTCCCCGGCAGTATGAGCATCGATGCAATTGATGTAATGCTTGAAATTCATCCTTATTTGTTCTCCTCTCTTCCCGAAAAACTTGTGTAAAGTTTAGCTTGACTCAAAACGAAAACGATTGGCCGATCTGTTCTTTCAAGGCTCGCTGATAAATCCGGTAAGCTGTTGCAATATCCAATACAGCCATTCCAACGGTCTTGAAGAGCGTTATTTCTTCCGGAGTTTCTCGTCCGGGAAGGTTATTTGAGACAACCTTACCGATTTCTCCCGAAAATTTATCGCTGCTGATCGTTCCACTGGCTAAAGGGATGATGAAATCGCCGGACTCAGCCAGTACCGCTTCTTGAGAATCAAAGAAAATCTTATCGGCACGTCGAATAATAAATTCGTCTAATTCCTGCATATCCGGCATATAGGAGCCGACGCCGTTAATATGGGCTCCTGCCTTGACCAAACGGCCGTCAAACACCGGCTGGCGAGATGTTGTGACCGCAGTGATGATATCTGCATCTCTGACAGCTTCCTCAGAGCTTTCGACTGGGCGAAGGAGTGTTCCGAAATTCTCGAACTCGGTTTGCATTTGGGTTACGAAGGATCGAGTTCGTTCTGAATTAGTACTATAAATACGAACTTCCCGAAGATCCCTTACAGTTAACATGGCTTCGAGCTGGGTCATGGCTTGTCCCCCTGTGCCAATGAGAGCTCCTATTCGAGCATCTCTCCGGGCCAGAAGGTCTGTAGCCGCCCCAGCTGCTGCGCCTGTACGGAGTTGAGTGAGGTAGGTCCCATCCAGAAGACAGCACACTTCGCCGCTTGTTCCGTCGATTAAGACCATCGTTGCCGGGACCGTGGGGATACCCTTTTGGATATTGTGGGGAAAGACGGAAACAATCTTCACACCCATACTGTCCAGTTCTTCGATGTAACCAGGCATGAACAAAGTCTGTCCTTCATAGCCGGGCGCCCCTAGGTTAATCCTTAGAGGGACGACACTTCCTCCTCCTGAGTAGATATGAAATGCTTGTTTATCTGTTTCCACAGCATCGCCCATGGTGAAGACTCGCTGAATATCCTTTTTGCTAAGCAGTAGCATATTACCACTCCAGTCCTTTCGTTTATTATAATACACTATCGATTCGGGCTATATTTGTCAATGATTATGACAATGCAGTCTCGAGAATGATGGTCAAGGATTCGATACAAATTTCAGGGGCAAAATTTAATATTTGGCATGGAATTTGCAACTAAATTATAAACTTCATGAATTTTACCAATCAGGGAGAGTGAATTCTGTGCGAATTAATGAACATCCAATTTTGGATTTTCAGCGTGGAGAAGAGGTAACTTTTTTCTTCGATGGTCAGGAAATCAAAGGTTATGAAGGAGAGACTATTGCTGCTGCACTCCATGCAGCTGGGGTTAGAGTATTGGGCCATAGCCCTACAAAGCATCGGCCAAGGGGACTTTTTTGTGCCATTGGCAATTGCTCTTCATGCCTGATGGTTGTCGACGGGGAACCTAATGTCAGGATTTGTGTGGAAAAGGTTAAACCCGGCTTGCACGTGGAGACACAGCAAGGAAAGGGGTGCCTAAGTTGAAAGAGGTAGAGATTCTAGTCATTGGCGGTGGACCAGCTGGTCTTAGTGCGGCAGCAGCCGTTGCTAACTTAGGTTGTGACGTTCTTATCCTTGAAAGGGATGGTAAACTCGGCGGACAGTTGATCAAGCAGACTCACAAGTTCTTCGGCTCCAAAAAACAATATGCCGGCGATCGTGGTTATCAGATCGGTGATCTTCTAATTGAACAGTGTTCAACAAACTCTAAGGTTGAAGTGTGGTCTGGAGCTACTGCTCTCGGGATTTATGAAGACGGAGTCGTTACTGTTGAAAAAGATGAAAAACACCTAAAAATCAAACCGCAAAAAATTATTATTGCAACAGGTGCTTCCGAGAAGATGATTGCCTTCCCTAATAACGATATGCCCGGCATTTATGGTGCGGGTGCGGTCCAAACCCTGATGAATGTCCACGGCATTGTCCCAGGGCAGCGCGTTCTGATGATTGGTGCCGGTAACATAGGGCTTATTGTCTCCTATCAATTGCTTCAAGCGGGAGTTGAAGTGGCTGCGATCATTGAAGCAGCGCCGACGATCGGTGGTTATCTGGTACATGCTTCTAAAATTCGACGTGCAGGCGTACCGATCTTGACCTCACATACCATTCAGGAGGCCTATGGTAAAGAAAGCGTTGAAGGCGCCAGAATCTGTAAACTTGACGAGAATTGGCAGGCAATTCCCGGGAGCGAGCAAGAGTTAAACGTTGATGTCATTTGTCTGGCAGTTGGTTTGAGCCCGTTAACAGAGCTTTGTTTTCAAGCGGACTGTCAGATGAACTATATCCCTGAACTTTCTGGGCACGTGCCTCTAAGAAATGACTATTTGGAAACGACTCGCCCCGGACTCTATGTGGCCGGGGATGTCAGCGGAGTTGAAGAAGCAAGTTCCGCTATGGTGGAAGGACGTCTGGCCGGTGTAAGCGCTGCCTACAGTTTGGGGTATGGACAGGATGTAGCGCCGCAGCTTCAAACGGAAGCACTGGCAGAGTTAAGCGAGCTTCGGTCTGGTCCCGCAGGACAAAAGACTGTGCAAGGGCTTAAAAAACTGATGGAAAAGGGGGAAGCAGTATGCTGAATAAAACCGGAATTCCTACGGCTGAGGATGTGAAAACTGTTACCCCGTCTCTGGAAAGACTTAAGAAAGGCCCTGTTGCCATTATTGAATGCTTTCAAAAAATCCCCTGCAATCCTTGTACGGAAGCCTGTAAACAAGGTGCTATTATGCCAATGAATGATATTAATGACTTGCCCAAAATGGAGTTTGACAAGTGCAACGGGTGTGGAGTTTGCCTCAGCCGTTGTCCGGGATTGGCAATCTTCGTGGTTGACGCTTCCTATAGTGACGATGAAGCAATCGTGAAATTCCCTATGAATATGTTCCGGTACCTCAAGCTGAAGATCAAGTGATTGGGGTAGACAGAGCCGGTAAAGAACTCGGCACGTTCAAGGTGAAGAAAGTTCAGTCCGGTGGGCCAAAGAATAAGACCTACACAGTATGGCTGGTCGTTCCCCAAGAGCTGGCCATGGAAGTACGCAGTATTCGCTCAGGAGGGGTTAGGCATGCTGGATAAAGAAACCATCGTCTGTCGGTGCGAAGACATCACTTTAGATGAAATACAATCCCTAATTAAGCAAGGTTACCGTACTATTGACGAAATAAAAAGGGTTATCCGGGCCGGGATGGGACCTTGTCAAGGACGAACCTGCCGAATGTTAATTGCCCAGGAATTATCAAAAGCTTATGGAATTCCTGTCTCAGAAGTCCTAATGCCTACGTTTCGGCCGACAGTGAAGCCGGTGAAACTGGGAACGTTTGCGGGGGGTGAATCACTTGCAGAAAACAGCTGATATTGTCATCATTGGTGGAGGAATTACAGGCTGCGCCTTGGCCTATGAGTTAGCCGTCCGCGGAGTAAAGGACATTGTTGTCATCGAAAAGCAGTTTCTCGCTTCGGGAGCAACGGGGCGCTGCGGCGCAGGTGTTCGTCAACAGTGGGGGACGGAAACAAACGCTATTCTTGCTCGGGACAGCGTGAAAAGGTTCGAAGGTATGAATGAAGAACTTGACTATGATCTGGATATAGAATTTAAGCAGGGCGGTTATTTGATGGTCGCCTATACTCCAGGCGAATGGGAACAATACAAAAAAAATGTGGCTGTGCAGCATCGCTTGGGTATTCCAACGAAAATGATTTCTCCTCAAGAAGCTAAGGAGATCGTGCCCCATCTGAACATTGAAGGATTGATTGGTGCCACATTCTGTCAAACAGATGGGCATGCTAACCCATTTCATGTGGTCGACGCCTACTATAAAGCTGCCCGGCGATTGGGTGTCAAATTTGAAACCTATACCACTGTGACTGACATCAAAAGAGAAAACGGCAAAGTTACAGGTGTAAGGACTTCCAGAGGAGATATCGATACACCGGTTGTTGTTAATGCCTGTGGCTTTGCCGCCGGCACAATCTGTAAGATGGTTGGCTTTGATCTGCCTTTATATCCTCAGCGGCACCAAGCACTGGTGACTGAAGCGGTTGAACCTTGTCAAGGTCCGATGGTCATTTCCCTGCACCATCGTTTATATTGCCAGCAGACCCCACATGGCAGTTTTATTATGGGTGTGGGAGATCCCAACGAACCTAAAGATTTTGATATTCATTCTACTTGGGAGTTCCTGGAGGACGTCGCTCGCCAAGCAATCACGGTATTGCCCCTGCTTAAGAATCTTCGCGTCGTTCGGCAGTGGTCAGGCCTCTATGACATGAGCCCTGATGCTAATCCGATCTTTGATCAAATCCCAGATGCTCAAGGGATGTGGGTAGCAGCCGGCTTCAGTGGTCATGGCTTTATGGTGAGTCCCCAGACAGCCGTTCTCTTGGCCCAGAAAATTCTCGGCCAAGAGTGCTTTATGCCGATTGAGAAATTTGGTGTGGACCGTTTCCGCCGGGGAGAATTACTGCTGGAACCCGCAGTGGTATGATGTGCTGGTGAAGGCTGCGCCAGAAATCGAAAAAATTGTAATAAGTTTGAAACCAGTGGTTATGTAACCAATAAGCATATTGTAAGAATTAATGACATAGGGAGGTTTTTAAAAATGAACAACGCTTATTTTCAAATTAAGCTTCCAGAAAATGAACCGGTAAAGGGCTATATGCCGGGATCCCCTGAACGAGCCGCTTTAAAGGCCGAACTCGACAGACAATTAGCAAATCCGGTTGAGGTGCCGATGATTATCGGAGGAAAAGAAATTCGTTCAGGGAACAAAGCAACGATGATTTGCCCCCATGATCATCAAAAAGTTCTTGGGGAATATTACATCGCAGGGGAAAAAGAGCTTCTGATGGCCATCGAAGCAGCGGAAGCAGCCAAAGAAGAATGGGAAAACATGCCTTGGGAACATAGGGCGACTATTTTTCTGAAAGCAGCGGATTTGCTGACCGGAAAATACAGAGCAAAAGTATCCGCTGCCTGTATGCTCGGCCAAAGCAAGAATGCCTATCAATCCGAAATTGATGTCATCTGTGAATTGGCAGATTTCCTGCGTTTTAACCCTTACTACGTGCAAGAAATTTACAAACAACAGCCCATGAACACCCCCGGAGTCTGGAACCGGGTTGAATATCGCCCTCTTGACGGTTTTGTAGCGGCAATCACACCCTTCAATTTCACGTCCATCGGCGGCAACCTTTCCACAGCTCCGGCTATGGTTGGCAACACAGTATTGTGGAAACCATCATCAACAGCCGTACTTTCCAACTATTACTTTATGCAAATTCTCATGGAAGCCGGTTTACCTGCCGGCGTCATCAACTTCGTGCCTTGTAAAGGCGCTGATTTCGGCAGAGTCGTAGTGAGCCATCCTAAAATGGCAGGTTTCCACTTCACCGGTTCAACAGGCGTATTCAATGGAATCTGGGATCAAGTTGGCAAAAACATTAATCACTATGTTTCTTATCCTCGTCTTGTCGGGGAGACAGGAGGTAAGGATTTCATCTTTGCTCATGAATCAGCAGATATTGAAGCGCTGACTTGTGCCATTGTTCTGGGGGCTTTCGAATACCAAGGACAAAAATGCTCAGCGGCTTCCCGCGCCTACGTTCCCGAAAGCCTCTGGGGCGAATTAAAAGGTCGTCTTGAAGCAGAAATCGGCAAGATTAAGGTAGGGGATGTTTGTGATTTTACCAACCTTATGAACGCCGTGATTGATCATAATTCTTTCATGAATATTAAGAACTATCTCGATTATGCCAGGGAATCTGACGACGCGGAAATCATCATTGGCGGTGGCTGCGATGACAGTGTAGGATACTTTGTTGAACCTACAGTCATTTTGGCTAAGACACCGACCTTTAAGACCATGGTGGAGGAAATCTTTGGACCGGTTATGACGATTTATGTCTATCCCAACGACAAGTTAGATGAGACCTTAAAAGCTTGCGATACCGCGACTATTTACGGTTTAACAGGTGCTGTCTTTGCCCAGGACAGAGCAGCGGTCATCAAAATGGCTAAAGCATTAGATCATGCCGCTGGTAATTTCTATATCAACGACAAACCTACGGGTGCTGTGGTCGGACAACAACCCTTCGGCGGCAGCCGTGCCTCAGGAACCAATGATAAAGCAGGCAGCTCCATCAATTTATACCGCTGGATGAGTCAGCGGGCAATCAAAGAAACGCTGGTTCCTCGGACTGTTGTTGCTTATCCTTACATGACAGAGAAATAATGAAACGATTAGGTCCTACGCTTTGACCTGGGAGAATAAGCGCCCTATTTTTGAACCATCAAAGTGATATGCTCCTCCTCAGGTAGCCAGGTTGAATGAAAAACCTACTATCTGAGGAGGAGCATTTTGTTCAGGATAAAGTAATAAAATGCAATGAAAAAAGGAGATGTGAAAACATATTGGCTCTAACCAAGTTCTGATGTTAGATGACGGTTTTCTGTACCTCAGGTGTTTAGAAGATCTTGGCTAACCTAAATTGTACTGTTTAAGCTTGTTATAAAGAGTTCCGCGAGAAATGCCCAAAAGTTCTGCTGCCGCAGATTTATTGCCATGAGTTTTCTCCAGTGCATCACAAATCCTTTCAAGTTGCTTAGAGTTGTTGAACTGCTTAGGGTTGCTTAACATTTGAGAAGTAATGGATTCCGCCAGATGAATAGGCTCAATTTTAGAGCGCTGAAGGGCCAGTGGAAGGTATTGGGTTTCAATGATGCCTTCATCTGCCAAGACAGCCAAGCGTTCCGTCACATTGTGGAGCTCTCTGACGTTACCCGGCCAATGATAGTTCAGAAAAGCTACAATGACGGCAGGATCTAGAGAAGGCATCGGCTTGTGATACTTGAGAGCAGATTCATGCAAAAAGGTCTGTACCAATTCGGGAATATCTTCCGGCCGTTCTCTGAGCGGTGGTACTTCTAAGGTAATAACATTTAAACGGTAATAAAGGTCTTCCCGAAAATCGCCCGTCTGCATCATTTTTTCCAGATTGCGATTTGTTGCGGCTATTATTCGTGTGCTGACAGTAATCGGCTCCGTACCCCCCAACCGATAAAAACAACGATCCTGAAGTACACGCAGCAGTTTTACTTGAAGCCCCAGCGGCAGTTCACCAACCTCATCTAAGAACAGTGTTCCACCATGGGCAAGTTCTAATTTGCCGGGCTTACCTTTTCTTTCGGCGCCAGTGAAAGCTCCGCCATGGTAGCCAAAAAGTTCACTTTCAAAGAGAGCCGTTGGAATAGCACCGCAGTTCAGGGCTATTAAAGGTTTGCTGGCCCTGGGGCTGGCCATATGAATCGCTTGGGCAAATAACTCTTTTCCGACACCGCTTTCTCCTGTGATGAGAACAGTAGCCTCACTGGAGGATATTTTGCGGGCCACAGATATGGTGCGACGAATGGATTTCCCCTTGCCAATGATCTTTGTAAATGGATCGTCGGGAGGGGAAATCTTTTTCTGCAGATCACGCAACTCTGAGCTGGTATTGGATAGTTTTTCATTAAGTCGAACGATTTGAGTAATGTCCTGTTCGCAGGATATGGCTCCAAGTATGCTGCCGTCACAGATAACGGGTGAAGCGTTGATCAGGACATGAGTTCCTGGGCGAGGGCTATGGTAGGATTGGCGAACCGGCCGTCCTTCGTCCAAAATTTTTAGAGTTGTCAAAGCTTCCTGTTCAAAAAAATTGGCAATATGTTTGCCCAGAATGTCTTGCTGGGGGATAGAATAAGTATCCTGAGCCATTGTATTCCAGTGACTTACAGTCCCTTCTTTTGTTACGACAGTCACGGCTTCATTGACAGTGTCAAGCAACGTTTGAAAAAAGGAATTCATAATTTCACTATGGTTCAAGAGGTTGTGGATCAGGAGAGCAGGAGAGATGATTCCTGCTACGTTCTCTGAATTATCTAGGACCACAACGGGGCGTAAATCGCCTAGGTGTTCCTGGTAAAAAGTAATAGCCTTAGTGTTTGAAGAAGCCAATAATGGAGATTCCCAAGGCAATTGATTAGGGGATAGCTGAGTGGGAGCAGAATTGATGGGCGGATTTTTTAAATCCCGGATCAGAACTTCAATGGGGTGAGCATCCTGGATTAAAACAAGGTGATACGTATTGATTAAGACGGAAATTTCCGCCAGATTTGGTCTGTCGTTAAAGACTTTAACATTACGATCCATTAGATCGCTAAGGAATAAAGAGTCCAAAATTCATCACTCCCTTACTCCTAAACTAACACAATAAAAAGTGGTTGTCACTAACCTTCTGGGAGTGTTATTAAAGCAAATTTGGATAAGGTATAACTTACAAGAATAATGAAGCAAAAAGCATTTGCCAAAATTATTTAACGATAAATCTCAATTTGAACGCTTAAATGAGTAATGGGGGGGCGGACCTACCTATAGTTCAGGCACATAGTCTTATCGTCTCAGCCAATATGATTTTGAGGTGTTTCATGAGGAAAAGAGCAGTAGTGATTATGTTTCCGTGGACGATGCACGTTGAGACCGTGATAAGTTTGAAAACACTCACAGATTAAGAATCCGCTATTCATGCGGGTTGTATGGTTTGTGAATCTTCAGAATTGGATCAAAAACAGGTGCAATGTTTTCTGGGTGCGTTCGCGGGAACATGTCGCCTGTTTCATTTTACATAATGTGGTAGTATAGGTAATAAATAATTGTCGCCGTGGGATGGGAAACTGTCATGCACGGAGTGGAGTGGAAAAAAGTTTAAAGCACCTAACTATTACTATTTTTACTTGTTAGAGTTTTACAATTCCTTTATCGTAGCAGTAAACGTACTATCAATAATACATATCTATTGCCATAATAAATTATGTGGTAGTATAAATATAACCTTAAGTAAAGAATGGAGATATTGTATTTATGAAAAAAATTGTTGCTTTTATGGGGAGCCCAAGAAAAAATGGCAACACGGCCACCCTTGTTAATGAAGTTATTCAAGGAGCACAAGATGCTGGTGTCGAAACAACTATTTTTAACCTGTATGATATGAACATCAAACCTTGCCAAGGCTGCCTTGTTTGTCGTAAGACTGGACATTGCGTCATGCAAGACGATTTTCAGAACATGTTTAAACATATTATTGATGCTGATGTTGTTGTTTTTGGCTCGCCCATATATCTTTGGCAGATTACAGCTCAAATGAAACTGTTATGGGATAGACTCTGCGGCTTATTCGATGAAAACCACAAGCCTAGGTATGCTACTAAAAGCCTGATTATGGTATATTCTCAAGGAAATCCGAACGCACAGGCTTTTCAGACATCTTTTCAAACTTATGAAGCCATGTTTAAGATGTTTGGATTAAATGTAATAAATACAATTTTACTAACGGGCGGCAATGCCCCCAACATCGCATCAAATAATAAAGAACTTTTATTAAAAGCTTATGAAGTAGGGAAGGCAATCTAGCCCACCGCAATAATACACTTCGCGAAGTAACCAGCCAACAGACGGGGATCAACCCCCAATTTCGAAGGTGGTGTGAAGTGAATAAGAAATATTGGGTTGACTTAGACGAAACATATTATCTACCGGAGCGTTTTTGAATGCCTCCGGTTAATGAAAACCAATTGAATTGTATAACAACTAAACTACGCCCCTCTTGAGACTGTTATTGATTTAGAAAACAGTAGTAATCGCCAGATTGTTCCATATTTTTATGGGCGGTCTGGCGATTTTGTTTTATCTATGATTATTTTTTCTATATTTGCAGGAGATCAAAGAAAGATGTGGAATGCTTGAGTCGCAAGGTAGCGTTCTTGTGATCTCAACACTTCTGACGCTGGTAAAGTGATTAACTATATTGGGAGGGGTTCACTTTTGGGTTTTAGAATGAGAAAAAGCATTAAACTGGGTGTAGGTTTTAGGATAAACTTGAGCAAATCTGGAATTGGCTATAGCTGGGGCGTTCCAGGATATCGAATCACAAAGACAGCCAAGGGAACAACTAGGCATACCTATTCTCTTCCAGGGACTGGCTTGTCCTATGTCGATGAGAGCAAACAAAGAACGCACACTAGCAATAATATTTCAGGTCCATATAATGAACCTCCAGTCCGAGCCGATGTTTTGCAAGACATTAATAGTGCTCCTATAGACCAGTTCAAGTCAACAGAATTCGCCCATATCACAAAAACAATTGAAAAAACCCTGACAATGAACAGGTGGAGTAATATCTTACTTTGGTGTACTCTGTTAGCGTTTGTGCAGCCTTTTTTCTTAATTGTTACGGTCATTGGCATTGTCTTGAAAATCATGGCTAATAAATCCGGTGTTGTTGAACTGGAATATACATTTGATGATGAAAAGGTCGATGAATATAACCGCAAGATTGGTGCTTGGACGATTCTAAATGAAAGCCAACAGATGTGGCAAATCGTTCAGCAAGCGGCTGTTTCAAATACTAAGGTCAATGCAGGTGCTTCAAGAAATATTAACCGCATTAATATTCGTATATTAAAAAAGTCACCTTTTTATATTGCCACAAATGTGGAAATGTTACAAATAAAGCTCAAAAAGGAATTACTGCTACTTTTACCGGATAAGATCTTTATTATAAGAGGAACTAAAGTCGGAGCAATTAACTATTCTGAAGTTAAAATAAACACCTCGCAAATTCGGTTTGTTGAAAGAGGAACCGTGGCAAAGGATGCACAGATTATTGACCACACTTGGCAGTACGTCAATAAAAATGGCACTGCCGATAAACGATTTAAAAATAACCGTCAGCTTCCTGTGTGCTTATATGGAGTGGTTCACTTATCCTCCTCTGCAGGTCTAAATGTTGAATTACAATGTTCGAACCTTCAAAAAGTACAGGGTTTAATGTTAACGTAAGCAAAACTTTCGATGTGATCGGAGCTTCGTTGGTAGACCACGCATTCACTTTATGGCATCCCATCTGTCGAGGTATGGTCTTGAAAAACTTGTGCGTTTGTAAATATTGGGGTATTAGTATCTCTAGTAAGGACGATAGTACATTATTCTTCATGGCGAATCCCGCCGGGGTGGCGTCTTGGCGTAACTCTGAATTCACTAGATAGATTAGAAGGGGGCAATTCGAGTACTGTTTACTCTCCAATTAATGACACAGAATAGGTTGGTGTTCATACAGTGAATGGAAATAATCGAGAAAATATTAAGGCAGGTACACACGTTTCAGTAGTTCAGAAACAAGATCAAAGAACAGGAAAACTGACAGAAGGAATAGTTAAAGATATTCTAACGAATTCTTCTACACATCCACATGGAATAAAAGTTCGACTTATTAATGGGATTGTTGGTCGAGTAAAACAAATTCTTCCTTAAGATTCGAATAATGGCTGGTGTTTTGTCTGAGAAACGGTGCAGTCCTTCCACCCACTCGCTTCCGGTGTGTCATGAAGGAATTTAAATCCCCCGCTTCCCAAAAGAAGGCCCCTTTCGAAGGTTGGTTTGTGACGACAGGATTAAGGTATATTGGCTGACATGAGAATATCATATATACCACCGGAGCGTTTTGGGCGTTTGCGGTTTATTACTATATTCACCAGCCTGGAGCGTTTAGGTGGGATTAAACCACTTTTTTATAGATTATAATGATTAGGAGTTAAATATGGAATCAAGTAAAAGTTGCTACGAACCTAAAAAATTATATCACTATACTACTTCACAAGCATTTATTTCAATCTTAGAACACAAAAAAATTTGGGTAACGAATTACCGTTTTTTAAATGATTATAAAGAATTAATATTGGCCATAAAGCTAGCTCATACTCATTCGAAGTTTGATGATTCGTATAAAGCGTCACTTGACTTTCTGGAGAGAGAGCCTTTTAATCTAGCGATTTTCTCATTATCACAGGATAAAGATTTATTAAGTCAATGGAGAAGTTACTGTCCTGGAGGTGGGTATGCAATAGGCTTTGACTTCCATAAATTAGAGAAGATTTTACGAAAACGGGGTTTTACAGGCTTAAAACGATGCATCTATGATGAAAAGGAACAACTGAAAATCATTGATAATTTTGCCGAAAACTTGCCTTTATCTCCAGTTAGTTCATCTGGTTCTGAACATCTAATAATTAATATACATAAATTCCTTCAGGAAGTTGGATTATTAATAAAACATAATAGCTTTCAAGAAGAAAATGAATGGCGTGCAATTTCCAATAATAAGTCGCCTATATTTAATTCTACAAATGAATCAAAATGGAAAGTTCGAGAAAAAGATAAGCGTCTAATACCCTTCTTAGAGGTTGATTTAAAAGATGAAGCGGATTTTCCAATTTGCGAAATAGTTATTGGACCATGTAGAGATCAGGAACTAGCAAAACAAGCTGTTGAAGTGGCGTTAAAAGCGTATGAAATAGAAATGCCCAAAGATGCATTATCACTTTCAAATATACCATACAGAAATTATTGATTCTATTTAATAGTAGACCCTCATCGATACCAAATCTCCTGCCGTTTGCGCCTTGCTAAGTTCAAGAAGAACAAGAAGTTTGAAATAGCCTTGATAAAGCCTAGCCAGCAGTAAAATACCGAGTCAATCCCCCGCTTTCTAAAAGAAGGCCCCTTTCGAAGGTCGGTTGGCTGGTTGGAGTGATAGTATACTACTGATTTAGAATGTGCAAGACAAAATCTGATTATTAATTTATCCACCGGAGCGTTATAATGGGTGTTGGCAATCTATAAAAATGCGAAATAGGGAAAAATAGCCGGGTTGTTGAGGAAACGCAAAATGAATAAACTTTTTTTGAAAGCTGAGACCCAACACTTTATAATCAACTACAATGAAGAAGATAAAGACTGCGTAGATAATGTAGCAGGTATACTTGAATCTTGCTATAACAGAATTGCAATGAATTTTGAGCAAAAACTTGATGGTAAACTAATAGTCGAGATTTATGCAAGTCTCAAAGAACTACATTTAGCACTAGGTTTTCCGGATGCACCCGATTGGATCAGAGGAGGGCTAGGATTCGGAAAGATAATTATAGCTTCACCTTTAAATCCTCCTCCTGGGTCAGGATACAGTAATGTAGTGAACACTGCAGTTCATGAA
The DNA here is from genome assembly GCF_045689965.1 of Desulfosporosinus paludis. Taxonomy (NCBI): domain Bacteria; kingdom Bacillati; phylum Bacillota; class Clostridia; order Eubacteriales; family Desulfitobacteriaceae; genus Desulfosporosinus; species Desulfosporosinus paludis. The sequence goes on along the minus strand of NZ_CP144211.1, from coordinate 1,506,226 downwards.
TTCATACATATTATTCTCAATAAAATCAATAACAATATCCCAAGATGGATAGATGATGGAGTTGCTTCTTTTGAGGCGAAAGACAATAATGAGGTTTGGATAAAAAATACTATCAAACGAGGTATTGAGGAAAACGCAATACCATTATTCAATGATCTGGACACCGGTGATGATTTCGAAACTTTCTTTAAAAGAAATGGGTATCAATATTCTTACTCCATAATAGAATTTGTGGTTAAAGAATTCGGTTATGAAAAGTTGTTACATTTTATTAAAAGCCCCAGGGATTTTGAAGTAGCATTTGGGTTAACAGAAGATCAGCTTCGAGATAAATGGGTTGATTATTTAAGGGACAATTATAGATAGTTATCGAGCAGTAATTCGCTCCTTTGCCAGAGTCAAGACTCCTCGAACATAGAATTCAAACAACCTAGCTTGCTTATTCCGGCATATCATAGACACTAAATCACCCCGCCTACTTGCGCCTTGCTAAGTTCAAGACGGTTTGAAATAACCGTCTTGATAAAGCCTAGCCAGCGGTCAAGTACGGAGTTTTTTATCCCCCCGCTCCCCAAAAGAAGGCCCCTTTCGAAGGTTGGTGTGGCAGGTTGGAGTGATAGGATATTGGTTGACTCAATATGGGGGTTAAAGTGGACGGTGGTTGTTGGGGATAGTCGAGGGTTTCCATGTGGATTTATTATCCCCTGGACGATGCACGTTGAGACGATAATAGTGCTATATCGGGGTTGAATGAAAGCCCTGGTATGAGCGGGTTTGAGAAGAGCATGTTCTTATTATGGTGACAGAGTGTTTGTGGGAACAGAGTTCATTTGTATTGCCAGATTGTTCTTTTTTGGACGATCTGGCTCTTTTTGTTTTTTTTATGGATTATTTCCGTTTTCTTGGGAGGAAATATAAGAAAAATGCAGAATGCATAAATTAGAGTGTGGTATTGGGTGCTTGGAAAACAACTAACCAATAATGATGTCGAGTTACTACGGCATATTAACTTGGAACCATGATGCAGCTTATGTCTACCCTAAACAAACCCATTTTCATTTTTTGATGGTGCCGATGGTGGCAGGGGGTCTAGCAAATGGATTTGTTTCTATATTCTAATTTAATGCTCTAGAAAGGGGAGATCTCATATGAAGCAAGAATCACCACCCATAATTGATGATCAAGACGATCATTTTGAATATTATGAAACGGATGAGAATGTTGATGTTGACTTTGATTGGGATTTAGAAGGACTAGATATTTTTCAGGATATAGAATCAATTTTGCCGTACAAAAGGACGTATGACATTTTAACTCCTGAAGAATTGCTGAAATTAATAAATGAAGCCAAAGAGAATAAATGGAAGGCTTTGGACCTCTCTATGTGTGGATTAAGAGAGGTTCCTCCAGAAATAGGTATTCTCATAGATTTGGAGATTCTAGACTTAGGTAACAGTGGAAAACTTAGAGAGGATACACAGAAAGATTCTACTAATGAATATATCACTTTACCTTCGGAAATTGGAAATTTAAAAAATCTTACTCATTTAAGCTTGTACGAAACTGGGATAAAATATTTACCAAAGGAGTTTTCTGATCTTAGTAACCTATTAGCTATAAACCTCAATGGAGCAATCTTTGACAAATTCCCTGAGGAAGTATGCCAATTAAAAAATTTAAGTAAATTAGCGATCAATAACTCATTTTCTTATATACCTGAAGATATTGGCAAATTGCAAGAATTGGAAAAATTATATTTACCCGATTCTGCAATTACAACACTTCCTGAAAACATAGGTGATCTTAAAAAGTTAAAAGTGTTGTATCTAGGACGCAGTAATATAGTGAAAATCCCTGCTTCACTAGGAACGTTAAGAAATCTCGAGAAATTGGATTTGGAGAAGTCGCCAATCACTGAAAGTATACCACCTGAAATATTTAATCAAACCCCTGCTCAAGTTATTGACTATATTCTTCGTTACCAGAATGAAGAAGACAAAGTTATCCTTCACGAATCTAAGATGGTTATTGTTGGACAAGGGGGTGTTGGAAAAACTAGCTTGTTGAACCGTATTATAAATTACCAATATGTTGAAAGTGTATCAACTGAAGGAATTGATATTGCTCATTGGTGTTTTGAATCTGAGGGCAAAGAATATAAGCTTAATGCATGGGATTTTGGGGGGCAAGAAATTTATCATTGTACACATCAATTTTTTCTAACAAAGCGGTCACTCTATATTTTTGTTTGGGATGCACGTCAGGAAGAGGAATATGGTCGTATTGATTATTGGCTCAATACAATACAATCATTTGCAAACGACAGTCCTATAATAATTGTGATCAACAAATGTGATGAAAACAGAAAGAATATAAGATATATTGATATTAATGATTTGGTGACACGCTTTCCCCAAATTGTAGCGTCCTATAATGTTAGTTGCCAAGATAATACCAATATTGAACTTTTGAGGCAAGAAATAATTAATCAGGCCAAAAATCTCCCATTAATGGAAACTTTGTGGTTTTCATCTTGGGTAAAAGTTAGAGAAGAATTAGAAGTATTGTCAATAACAAAGAAAATTATTAATTATAATCATTACATTGATATTTGTTCGAAACACATGATAGGGAGCGATGAGGCACTAAGTCTAATAAAATATCTTCACGATTTAGGTGTAGTACTATATTTTCATGAAGATATATTACTTAGAAATATTATTATTCTTAGTCCAGAATGGGGAACAGATGCAGTATATAGAATCTTGGATGCTCAGGCTAATACTTTAAAAGATCGTAACGGAATATTATACTACGATGATTTACCAAAGATATGGGATAATAGGCTAATTTACCCTGAAAATACTTATCCATATATTCTTAAGCTTATGGAGAATTTCCAGCTATCTTTTGTTGTTGACAACAATAGAACTTTTCTTGTAGCAGAATTGCTTGAAAATACAGAGAAAACTATGGCGTTAGAATTTTTGATGGAATCCACTTTGAATTTCAGATTCGATTATAATTTTCTACCAGCGGGCATCATGACCCGTTTCATTGTTAAAGCTCATACATATTTAATTGATTATACTGGTTTGAAAATGTGTTGGAGGAAAGGCGCGTATCTTCAATATAAAGACGCATATTGCCTTGTACGACTTCGTGATAGTATAACAGAAAGATATATTGAAATTAGGGTGAGCGGTAAAAACAATAGAAATCGTCGTGATCTTTTAGCTATTGTAAGGAGTACTTTTGAGCAAATACATAAGAGCATTCCTAAAATTGATTTTACGGAAAAAGTATTATGTAACTGTAGCCCTTATTGCAGTTACCTTCATGACTTTAAGTATCTGAGTAAATTAGAATCACATGGTATAAATGAAGACAGATGCAAAGTATCCCTCAAAATGGTCGATATAATCATGTTATTGGACGGAATTCAGACAAAAAGAGAAAGGATAAATGAAATGACTGAGATAAATATAAATCCTATATTTACCAATGCGCCTGTAATTAGCACAAATGCGAATGCTTCAAATGTTAACACTATAACGATTGGAATTAGAAACTCAATTAATGAGTTACAAGGATGTTTAAATGATTTGAAAGATGAGCTAGTTACCGTTGACCCGGTTATTATTGCTGATTTTAAAAAGATTGAATCGAGTATAGAAAAACTTGATTCAGCACAAACGAAAGACGAAATCATTAAGTCTGGAGCTTTAAATAAAATTAAGCGATTCTTAGAGGAAGTCGGTGAATCAGAAACTTCAATGGGGAAGGTCATGAATGGAATAAAACATGGATATTCAATTTTACAAGATATGGCTGGAAAGTACAATAGTATTGCTGAGTGGTGTGGTATGCCAGTAGTACCTAGTGTATTTTTAAAAAAATAGTTAAAAAAGGTTATGACAATAGCACCGCTACTAAAAGCAATATGGTATTTGCATGAATGCCTTGAATAAATAGAAACAGAACGAATCGGGGGAGACACTTTTATTAAAGGGCATCTGCTTGAAGGCAGGTGCTTTTTAATATGGGTGATTAATAATAATTCCTCAAATCATTTGGTTAAAAATATAGAAACATTTATTATAGTAAGTTATAATAAATGTAATTTGGCTAATGTTCCCAATGTATAAACGCTAAAATAAAAGTGAGCCAAAAATAAGGGAAACGCCAGGAAAAAAGTGAGCCACTTCTATGAAAAAACCTGTATAGTTCAGAAGAGAGAAAAGCTGACGTACAGGGGGAGAAAGGGTGTCAATAGAAGTGGATATTTACGAAAAGATACGCTATTTGCATGTACATGAGGGTAAGTCACAAAGGACAATATCTAAGATGCTCGAGATATCACGTAATACGGTTAAAAAATACTGTGAAGGATCACAGGTCCCCTGGGTACGTCAAGGAACAAGTGGTCGTCAGCGATATGTGGTTACTGATGAGGTAATGGATTTTATCAAGAACTGCCTGGCCATTGATGAAACAGAAAATATTAAGAAACAGAAACATACTGCTAAGCGAATATATGACCGCCTCGTGGAAGAGAAAGACTTCAAGGGTGGCGAATCAACTATCCGGGAAATCGTAGCGGAACTAAAAGGCAAACAGGCAAAAGTATTCGTCCTATTATCTTATGATCCGGGAGAAGCGATTCAGATTGATTGGGGCGAAGCAACCGCATACATCAGTGGTAAAAAGACGAAGTTGAACCTGTTTTGTATGCGGGAGTGTTACAGTGCCGATATTTACTGCCGGGCATATTACCGCCAGAACGAGGAGAGTTTCCTCGAAGCTCAAATCACCGGCTTTGACTATTTTGAAGGTGCTCCAAAACGGATAATATTTGACAATGCCAAAGTAGCCGTTAAGGAAGGGTTCGGGATTCATGCCAAAGCCCAAGACAGATACTTTGCGTTGGCCGCACATTATGCCTTTCAATGCGACTTTTGTAATATAGCGGCGGGGCATGAGAAAGGACTCGTCGAGGGACTTGTGGGCTGGGTGAGGCGCAATGTTTTAGTGCCCATACCTCGAGTAGAAACGATTGACGAACTAAATACAGAAATACTGCGCAGGTGCTTAAGATACCGTGAACATAAGATAACAGGCCGTGAGCAGACCGTCGGTGAGATGTCCATGACCACCAGAGTCATGCTGACATCCCTGCCACGATATAGATTTGACCCAAGCAAGAGCATAACACAAAGAGTGAGTGATTTTTCAACGGTGAGATTTGATTACAACCACTACTCCGTGCCGGTTAAGTACGCTGACAAAGAAATCAGTATTAAGGGCTACGGTAACGAGATAGTGATGATATACAGAAATGCTGAGATAGCCAGGTATCCCCGCTGTTACGAACGAGGACAAACCAAATATCGGCTTGAACACTACATAGACTTGATTGAAAAGCGTCCTCGCAGTGTTTTCAATGCCAAGCCCGTAAAAAGCACCCTAACAACACAATTGCTAGAGATCGGCAGACGGCTTTCTAGCCCGCGCGAAATGGTCAAGTTGCTAAGGCTTTGTGTTGACTATGGAGAGGACAAGGTTCTGGGAGCAATAGCCTCTCTGAAAAGTCCTGAACTATCGGTCGATCAGATACGAGCTTTTCTAACGCCGATTAATACACCTGAAAAGATACCTGTAGAAATAGATATTCCAGTGCCCAAGCCTCAGTTTGAAAAGTATAACGTTCTGATGAACAGGGGGGCTGCGGTATGAGTGGGGCCCATGAAATCAACCCTGTTAAAGAGAGCATCAAGCTTTATGCCAAGCAACTCAGAACACCTGCATTTGTAAGCTATGAAAACGTTGTCCGGCAGCTCTCTCCTGGTGACGGATATGACCAATTTCTCTGTGAGACCATGAAACTTGAGGTTTCACAGCGACAGGTTGCTGGGCAAAGACGCAGGATTAAAAAAGCTTGCTTTCCAGTCATGAAGACTCTTGATGAATTTAAATATGAACGTCTTGAACATATATCGGACTCCTACATATGGGAGCTTGCCTCTTGTGATTATATTAAAAACCGACAAAACATTGTAATGATCGGTACCCCCGGTGCGGGGAAACCCATCTTTCCATAGGACTAGGCATGAAGGCCTGCTACGCAGGATTTAATGTGAAATTCTATTCGGCGATCAACTTGGCGAATGAACTTGCAGAGGCTATTCAGTTTCACCGGTTGTCAAAACTTGAAAAAAGTCTGGCTAAGATCGACTTACTGATCATCGATGAACTCAGTTATCTTACCTTCAACCGTCACCAATCCGAAATGTTGTTTCAGGTGATATCGGAACGTTCCGAAAGGGGGAGTATAATCTTAACCACCAATCTAGAATTCTCACGTTGGACAGAGCTATTTGAGAACGAAATTATGGTTGCAGCATTGATTGACAGAGTAACCTTCCGATCCCACGTATTAAACATGAATGTGAAGGATTCTTACCGATTAGAGCAGACATTGGCTAAACAAACTATGTGAATACAGGCATGGAGCTTAGCCGCGCGCGCCTGTAAAATCTCCATTCGGGCTACGCCCTCTTTCCGATTTTACAGGCGCATATCTATACCAGTAAGTGGCTCAATATTCTTCCAGCGTTTTCACTAATATGGATCACCTTTTTACTGGCGTTAGTGGATCAAATTTTTCCTGGCGAATGGCTCACTTTTTTCTTGACATTCGCACCCAATGAAACTGTTTTAAAATATATATTTTTTTAGGAGTGACATTTGATGGGAGTACAGGAAGTTTTTCATTATCCACCTGAACTAACAGCTTTACTTATAATGTACCCATGAATCAAGACAAAATTTCCGGGGTTTTAAGTGAACCTGATATAATAAAAGACAGGAAACTATCGGGGAAGAGGGTTCACTTAAAATGGGGAGAAGGCAATTTACCGCTGAATTCAAAACAAAAGTCGTACTGGAAATTCTCAGAGAAGAAAAACAGATCGGCGAACTTGCAGACGAACATGAGCTTAGTCCTAATCAATTACGAAACTGGAAAAAGGAATTTTTGGAAAACGCTGTAAAAGTGTTTTCAGAGAGCAAACAAGAGAAAGATCTTCATGCCAAAGAACGAGCGATGGATGAGGAACGAAATGAACTCATGGCAAAGGTCGGTCAACTCACAATTGAGAATGACTGGCTTAAAAAAAGATCTAAGCAAGTGCTTGGGACCGACTGGGAGACTAAGTCTGGTTTCAAGAAATGATAAACTCCCGGTTAGCAAGCAGTGTGAGCTGCTTGAAGTTAACAGAACTAGTGTCTACTATACGCCGGCAGAACCTGATAGAGATCGCGAAAATGAGATTAAAAATAGGCTTGACTACTGGCATACAAAGATGCCATATCTCGGAGTAAGGAAACTGCGCATCAAGCTGCAGAACGAGGATCACATTGAAGTTGGTCGTAAATTCATCAAGCGCTGTATGGATGAAATGGGAATCTATGCCGTCTATCCAAAACCAAACCTATCCAAGCGCAATATGCAACATAAAATATATCCGTATCTGTTAAGAAATCTTGTGATTAATCGGCCAAACCAGGTGTGGTCAATTGACATCAGCTACATCAGGATGGGCAGAAGCCATATGTATCTAACCGCCATCATCGACTGGTACAGTCGTTACATTGTAGGATGGGAACTATCAGATACGCTCGACACAGCACCGGTCTTGGCTGCGGTTAAAGAAGCCATCATCAAATATGGCAAACCGGAAATTATCAATTCCGACCAGGGCAGTCAGTTTACAAGTGATAAGTACTCAGAGCATCTAAAAGCGGCTAGCATCAGACAGAGCATGGATGGCAAGGCTCGTTGGGTTGATAATGTTATCATCGAGCTCTGGTTTAGGAGTCTGAAAACTGAGCGAATCTACCCATATGAATATCTGACACCGAAAGCTCTGAGAATGGGACTTCGAGAATACATCGGAGAATACAATACCGAACGACCACATCAGACACATAACTACCTGACTCCGAAAGAAGTCTACTTAGGAAGAAAAGCGGCTTAAGTCTATGGATCATGTGATTTCAGTAAGAGACGATTCCACACTATTACCCGTTATCAACACATAACAATTGGAAATATCAGGTTCACGATAAAACTGAAAAACATTGTCTTGACAAAGGGGACATTGTACTATGAAAAAATTGAACAGATGCAAAAAATTATAATGAAAAAATTAAATGATTATTTATACTCAGGCGATACCGTTCTTAAGATATTACAGAGATATGCTGAGGATTTGAAACAGTCGGCGAAAGAAACTCATAATCAGATTGATCTTTTGCACTGTAATTTTCTGCTTCAAATTGCGGAACTTTTGCAGCACAACGAATTCCTGACTTCGCAGTCTCAGCGGATTCGGGAATTCTATAAACTTATGGCAAATGAATATCCTTTTCTTGCATTTACTTTTAAGGGCCGAATTAAATCTCTGATACGCGCGGAAGCAAAATTTAACGGATACATCGTAGAATATATTTATGAGTATTATATTGAACACGGCAATTACCCGTCTCTTCCTGAACTGAAAAACTATTTAAACTGTTTTCGGGACCTGATTGCATACAGAATCGTGATTTCTCTTCCCAAATGTCATCTAAAAGAAGGTGAGATTTGCGCGGATGAAGAAAATGAATATCTATATGATGTTGCCAACAAGTTGCTTGGTTTCCTTGAGGAACGCGGATTTACCGCAGAATTGGCTTCATTTACGGGTCAGAAAAAATCGTCCTTGTTAAGAGATAGCGTAAGCCCATACTATAGAGATTATGTTGCAAATCCAGAGTATAGTGGCTATCGTTCGCTACATATAACATTTTATGATAACATTGCCCGTTGTTATGTGGAAGTACAACTTCGTACAAAAGAAATGGACGATTTTGCTGAAATTGGTCATGCCAATCATTTAGGTTACGAAAAGCGACAGGAAAGGGAAAGAGCTAAACGAGATGCAATTCCAAAAGGAGAAAATATTTATTTTGATGATGCTTATGAAAGAGGTATCATGTTGCAGCAGCTTGAATTATCAAAATTAGATGTAAATATGTTTTCAGCAGTGAATAATTCCCTTATTAACGATGGTTGTGGCCTCTACCGTGGAAGATTAATTCTTCCGTACGAGCATCTTTCAAGATTCCAAAATGACCTTATTGATTAATTAATTGCTGAGCAATTTAGACTACTTATCATCAGAGCGAGGAGTTCATAAGGCGAATGTGATACTATGGAAAATGAACAACCAAAATCTGAAGTAATAGTAATCCCTCCTGCCCGACAACCGGTGAAAACGGCTTGACCCCTTTATTTTGGACAAATCCCCCTCTTACATAACTTTCTCATAGGGATACTCCAGATTTCATAGTTATCCAGTTCTTTGTATAAATCCGCAAGCTTGACAATGAGCCTCCGTGGGCGTGATGTTCGATGGCTGGCCGGCAATGGCTTCGCTTATGCCGTCTGGCGATAAAGCCTATCACGCCCACCCTCATTGTAAAGCTTGCTAGGATAGCTCATAACCTTACTGCTTTGAAAACCATAGTACCTTTCAAAGAGGCCTTATAGCATTCCTCTGGGGTCAAATAGCGAATGCTTGAATGAATTCGGTTTCGATTATAGTGCTTTATGAATTCAGATACAATTTTATAGGCTTCTTCATAAGACTGAAACACATAACGAGATAAGCATTCATCTTCCAAAATAGAGTTAAAAGATTCGATATGAGCATTTTTATTAGGTGTTTTAACAGGAATTCGCTCATGCTCCAAGTTGTGTGCTGCACAGAATTCACCAAATGCCCTGCTTATAAACTGCGGTCCATTATCCGTTCGAATGATTAATTTTTCCACTTGTTTATAGAGTTTCCGTCGAAGCAACGAACTGGAAATTGTTGTAGCAACATCTTGAGCCGTAAGTGTGGGTTCGTTTTTTTTTAGCAAATCTTTAAGAATAGCAATTTCAAGATCCTTTTCTCCAATAATCTTTTTTAGCCGTTCATTCTCTTGAGATTCACTTAATTGTTCAAGTGAGGCTGCGTTCGTACCAGATGAATTATTGGCAGTATCTTTATCTGAAGAATTTTTGCTATTCTTTGTTGTTTTATGTGCTCTTACCCAGTCCCTAACTGTGTATTCAGCAATTTCATGCCTTCTTGCTACGAGAGCACAGTTACCTGTTTCAAGAGCCTCCTTAATTACTTTGTCTTTCAATTTTGATGAATAATTATGCCTAGTCACCCAAACCATCCTCTCTAAAATAATTTTATCAATAGAGAGTTGATCTGTCCAAGTTCATTAAGGGGCTAAAGAGAAAGAACAGGAAAACTGACAGAAGGAATAGTTAAAGATATTCTAACGAATTCTTCTACACATCCACATGGAATAAAAGTTCGACTTATTAATGGGATTGTTGGCCGAGTAAAACAAATTCTTCCTTAAGATTCGAATAAGGGCTGGTGTTTTGCCTGAGAAACGGTGCAGTCCTTCTACCCACTCGCTTCCGGTGTGTCATGAAGGAATTTAAATCCCCCGATTTCCAAAAGAAGGCCCCTTTCGGGAGTTGATTTGTAGGTGGGAGTGAAGGGATACTGGTGGAAAACTTTTTATATCTATTCGGACAGAAAGGATTAAAGATAAGATGATAGTCCGTGAAATGGTTATTGGGGACATCCCTCAATTGGCTAATTTATATAAGCAATTTTGGAATGAAGACTCTTGTGTTGATACAATGTATCAAAAATATAACCAATTCCTAAAAGAAGGTTCGCACATTTTGCTCAGTGCTGTTGAAAATAATCAGCTAATTGGTTCAGTAATGGGGGTTATCTGTGGGGAACTATATGGGGATTGTAGACCATTTTTAGTTCTTGAGAATATGATCGTTAATAAGGATTATAGGAATAAAGGGGTAGGAAAAGAATTAATATCCAAGCTTGAGGAGATTGCTACTAAAAGAAATTGTACTCAAGTGATACTTGTAACGGAAACAAATAGAACTGACGCCTGTAAATTCTATGAATCGGCAGGATATAGCAGTCTCATAAAGGGTTTAAAAAGAAGCTCAAGTAGTTTTACTGGTTGAAGGCCCTTTTCGAAGAATATTTATATGTGAGGAATAAGGAATGAAAAAGATTATCGAAAGGTTAAATTACTTAATCGAAGTACTTCCAATTAAGGCAAATCGGTTTTCGGAAGAAGAATTTTCATCTAAGCCAATGGACAAATGGTCTAAGAAAGAAATTCTTGGGCATTTATGTGATTCTGCAACAAACAATTACCATAGATTTATCAGGATTCAATTTGAGGAGCAACCGTTTGTTGTTGTGTCATATAAACAAAATGAATGGGTATTAATTAATGACTATCAGAATATGCCAACGGATGATGTCGTTGGATTTTGGATTGTTATAAATAGACAAATTGTTAGAATTATATCAAAGATTCCAGAAGAGAAATTGTCGTACCTATGTGATGATGGGGATAATAAATTCTTTACTTTTTCGGAGCTGATTGAAGATTATCTGAGGCATATGGATCATCATTTGGTTCAAATCTTTGGAACAGTTGAATTATAGACGGCCACCTCATCGATTTCCCAACCCTGCCCACTTCTGCCCCCCTTGCCAAGTTCAAGAAGCCGTCTTGATAAAGCCTAGGTAGCAGTTGAGTACCGCAAGTCTTGCGTGGTGCGGGGGATTCTGATGGTGGGGGCGCTTGGGACATGAGGGTAAAAAGTCAGGATGAATAATAATAGTAAATGAAGGGAACGTGCGTTCTTTAATTAATGGAGGTATTTAAGTGATTAGAAGAGTAGTAATTCCGCCTTACGATGGATATGAGTTGTCAACATTTGTAATTAATAACGATACAGTATATATAGGCCATTTTGGAGGAGTTGTGGACAAAGATGGTAATTTGCTAACCACAATTGAACAGCAAATTGAGCAAACATTAATGAATCTTTCCGAGTCATTAGAAAAAATAGAACTTACTCTCAAGAATATCGTCAAATTAACTGTGATACTAAGAGATATCAAAGATTTTCATAACATGCATAGCGTGTGGACCAAATATTTTAAGACAGATAATTACCCAGTAAGAACCGTAATTACTTCTGATTTTGTCAGTGAAAATTGCTTAGTGCAAATTGAGGGTATTGCTTGTTATTAATTGAAAGTGCGCCTTGCTAAGTTCAGGCATTTTATTTCCATATTGTTGTAAGAGAGAAGGGTTAAACATGTGGGAATCCTTTGTTGCGAAACTAACCATATTGGTAACTTTATGCCTAGGAACTTTGTTAATAGTCTTGTTCCCTATTATTAAGAAAGATAGCATTATTTTTGCAAGGATCAGTTTGGCTATTGGTTCGTCTGTGCTTATTATTTTAGGTTACTTTATTTTAAGTAATCCGGTCATTATGGACCAAATTATAAGATATGGTTTTCGTTAGCATCTCATAATCTCCAATCTTGATAGACAATTTCCCGAGGGCATTACCCGTTCACGCCGTGCGATTTTGCCCGCAATACTCTAACCAACTCTCATCCGGTGACGGTTTTCCTGATAATAACATGGACACCGGCAACGACGGGGTTTGGCAGCGTTAGTGTCGCAAAAGAGTTAAACCCAGCCAAGCCCCCTCGCCAAGTTCAAGAAGCCGACTTGTTTAAAGGGTAGCTGGTGGTCAATGGGTGTGGAGTTACAGAAGGTGGCACTTCTAGCCGGAACATTGAGGTGTGGAACGGTGAGTTAGTAAAGACTTGTATTTATAGATCAACCGAAAGAAATTTTCGAAGGAGACAAAATGACAAAGCCGATTAATATAATTCTAAGGGAATTGGAAATTAAGGATTTAGAGGATTATTTTTACTGGAATCTTCCGTCGCGTGAATTTCATAAATTCAATGGTCCATATTACGGAAAGAGTAACGAAGAAGAACTAAGCAAACAGATCGAAGATTATAAAACACGGTTACTAAAAGGGGAAAGAAACGTTCTCAAGAATAAGAAGATAATAGTGAATAAAGATACGGATGAAATAATCGGTCAAGTAAATTGGTATTGGAAATCACAAGAAACTCTCTGGATGGAGGTTGGAATTGTAATTTTTAATGAGAATTATTGGGGAAATGGTATAGGCTATAAAGCCTTAAAAATGTGGATTGATGAAGTGTTTGCAGACAATCCAAAACTCGTAAGACTTGGATTGTCAACTTGGTCTGGAAACGAAAGAATGATGAAACTGGCGGAGAAATTAGGGTTAATAAAGGAAGCTGTTTATAGGAAGGCAAGGATTGTTGATAATCAATATTACGATTCCGTGAGTTATGGTGTATTGAAGGAAGAATGGCTACCACAGCCATAAAAACGCTTGCTTATTCCGGCCACTTGCCCCCCTTGCCAAGTTCAAGAAGCCGCCATTGTGTAAAGGTTAGCTGGTTGTCAAGTGCCGAGTCGATTTCACCGGTTTCTCAAAAGAAGGTCCCTTTCGAAGATTGGTATGGTTGGGGTGAAGGGATACTGGGTGACTTCGAAAAGAGGTAGGGTGATAAGGACGGGAATTGAGAAAAGCTGGGTATAAAAAATACACGAAGGGATTGTTTAATGAACATATCTTTAACTATAGCAGAGTTGAAAGATGCAGAAGCCATTCATGAGATGCAGATAAAATCATTTGTGCCATTATTAGTAAAATATCAAGACTTTGAGACTAGTCCTGCAAATGAGCTAATAGAGAAAATAATTACCCGAATTAATCAGCCTTTTACAGACTATTATGTTATAGAAAATGACGGTGTTACTGTTGGCGGTATTAGAATAGTAAAAATGGGTAACCAACGCTATCGTGTCAGTCCTATTTTTATCTTACCTGAATACCAAGGAAAAGGGATTGCTCAGAAAGTTTTTGAACTAATAGAAAAGGTATATTGTGATGCAAGAGTTTGGGAACTAGAAACTCTATTGCAGGAAGCTGGAAATCGTCATCTTTACGAGAAATTAGGTTACAAACAAACCGGTAAAATGGAACCTGTTAACAGCAAAGTGACGTTAGTATTCTATGAAAAGTATCTGGCTACTCCAGAAGAAATTTAATCCCCCCGTATTCCAAAAGAAGGCCACTTTCGGAGGTTGATTAGGTCGGTGGGGGTAAAAGGATACTGCGAGATTTAAAGATAATACTGCAAAAGAATATTTATTTCATGAGAAGAAATGTCGTTATCGGCAATATGGTATGGAGATAGTAATGGAGAAAAGAACAGTATTTGTCCTCGGAGATAGCATCTCGATACATTATAACCCTTTTTTGAAGAATATGATTAGCAGTAAGTTTAAGTACCAACAAAAAGGGCAGGTTGGTGAAGCTCTTGAGGATTTGGATCAACCTAACGGGGCTAATGCTGGTGACAGTAATATGGTTCTGGAGTATTTAAGAGATGAAAATAAAAAAGGTATAAGCTATGATATCTTGCTCATGAATTGTGGTTTACATGATATAAGGGTAGACCGAAGCACTAATCAAATTCAAACCGAGAAAAAGCGGTATGAAGATAATTTAAACCAAATTTGCGAAGCCGCTTCGAAAATGTCACAAAGAGTGTTTTGGATCTCTACTACTCCAGTTGTTGATAGAATCCATAATCATAGACTGGAAGGATTTTTAAGATATAGCAAAGATGTCCTAATCTATAACAATTTGGCAGGAAAAGTAATGGATAATTATCAAATACCTATCTTTGATTTATATTCATTTACTAATAGTCTGGGTTACGATATCTATTATGATCATGTACACTTTACAGAAGAAGTAAGGGCATTACAAGCCGCTTTTATTTCAGGATGTTTATTAAGTATTGGATAAGAAAGTAGATGTATTCGGAATACAATACCGGTCATATCCGGGGTTCGGACAAACATTCCGTCAAAATCTGGACTAATAGCCGAGTTACTATTCACCTCGTCTTGAGCGTTGGGGGGACTAATTCATGTTGCACATTTACCAGGAAAATGCGAAAGAGAAGCATTTACATTTCAGGGGGAATTATGAACAGTAAAAAAATATATCCACGAACTGGTGATAAAGAAACAATTTATTTAAAGCCTGCGATCACAAATTCTAATATTATAGTTGGGGATTATACTATGTACAATGATTTCATAAATGACCCAACTAAATTTGAAAACAACAATGTTTTATATCATTATTCTTTAAACAACGATAAATTAATTATTGGAAAATATTGTTCTATTGCTTGTGGAGCTAAATTTATGTTTACATCTGGAAATCATAGATTGAATTCTCTTTCAACCTACCCGTTTCCGCTATTTTATGAGGAATGGGGCTTAGATAGTGCCCAAATAACAGATGCTTGGGATAATAATGGTGATATCGTAATAGGAAATGATGTTTGGATTGGATATGAGTCAGTTATCATGCAAGGAGTCCATATAGGTGATGGTGCAATTGTAGGAACAAGAGCAGTTGTAACTAAGGACGTTCCTCCGTATACAATTGTTGGTGGAATACCAGCTAAAGAAATTAGAAAACGCTTCTCTCAAGATGTAATAGCAAAATTAATAGAATTGCAATGGTGGAATTGGGACGAACAAAAAGTTCAAAAGAATTTGCCTAATATTATGCGGGGAAATATCGGATCATTAGAAAACTAGGTACCGTCTAAAACGAATGAACACCTATCTGGGGTCTCTAAATAAGCTGTTTTGTTGATAATTCATTCCACCTCATTGATCCCAAATCAACCCGCCACTTGCGCCTTGCTAAGTTAAAGAAGAACATGCGGTTTGAAATAGCCGTCTTGATAAAGCATAGCCAGCAGTTATGTGCCGAGTCTTGCAATCCGGCGGGATTGGATGTCCTTACCTATCCAAAGGCGCTCACCGAACTGGGAAGCTGGAGGGATGCGTCATTTTAAGTATATTAAGAGGAATTATCAAAAACATGTAGAACATTTAAATTTGAACTGCGATGTGATAATTTGCGGTATCCAATATGGATAGAAGACAATGAAGGAGGCTTCGTAATGGGGATTTGGTAGACCGTCTTCACATATAAAAATTTGTTTTTTTTAAAATTGATAGTGAAGAGGGGATACTTATGTCCTTTTTTAGATACGAAGGCGTCAATGTTTATTACAAAGTAGTTGGGAAGGGTAACACACCCTTGTTGTTCTTACATGGTAATACCGCTTCTTCAAAGATGTTTACACAAAAAGTCAAATTCTACGCCGAACGATTCCGAGTTGTCTTAATAGATTATCCTGGGCATGGTAAATCAGAAATGTTGCAGGAGTTCCCAGTAGATTATTGGTGTTATAATGCCAGGGTTGCCATTAAGTTATGTCAAAAGTTGAAGTTTAATGAAGTAAACCTAATCGGTACGAGTGGGGGAGCTATGGTTGCCTTAAATATGGCTCTATTAGAACCATGGCTTATTGGTAAAATCATTGCGGATAGTTTTGCGGGTGATTCACTAAAGAATGAAGATGTTGCTACTCTGAGAGACCAGCGTGAAAAAGCGAAGGGGAATATTCGATCAATACTATTTTGGCTTCTGATGCATGGGTTGAGATGGAAAAGAGTAATAGATGCTGATACTGAAATGATCGAACAGGCTAGTCTATCCAGAAAGGGATTCTATTGCGGTGATTTATCAGAAATAACTGTGCCAGTATTAATAACCGGAAGTCTTCAAGATGAATTGACCAGAGATATAGAAATTCGTCTGAAAACGTTTTCCAATATGTTGAGAAATTCGAAATTGGTTTTCTACCCAACTGGTTCACATCCCGCTATGTTCAGTAATAGTAGAGAATTTGACAAGCTAGCTCTTGAGTTTCTAGAAAATAATCACTAGTTTTTATAATTTTTGAAATACCCTTCAGATACCTTTATTGGCTTTGGGAGGGTATTTCAATTTAAGTCGACTGTAACAAAGAATTAGCAAAAGTTATGGTTTGAGAAAAATGCAGATACGTCATTAATATCAATCACCCACCGCCAACCTCGCTCCCTCGCTAAGTTCAAGAAGAAATAACTGCCATGATAAAGCCTAGCCAGCAGTCAAGTACAGAGTCTTGCATGTGGATTACCAGAGGTGCCCTTTGTCCGGAGGGCGTTGGAGGTAAAATTAACTGAGTGTTTTTGGACGCTCTTTTTGCCTTCTTATTGCAGGAAGTTGAGGATAATTGTGGAATTAATACGAGGAAAGTCTTCATGAATTAACAACCTAGCAAGCTTATACCATACAGAACATCGAAGTGCTTACTAATGGAATTATGGACTAACCATATGGAGGTATGATGATGAAAAAGGTACTATTATTACTGGCAAAGGGTTTTGAGAGTTATGAAGCTAGTGTTTTTATCGATGTAATGGGCTGGAATTTTGATGATGAGGACGGAACGACAAAGCTGGTTACTTGCGGACTCCGAAAAGAGGTTGAAGGTTCGTGGGGCATAAAGATCCTGACAGATATAACGGTTGATCAAGTTGTTGTCAGTGAATATGATGCTTTAGCTATTCCTGGCGGGTCTAATAAATACGGCTTTTATGAGGATGCTTATAATGAGATGTTCCTTGATCTTATTAGAGCATTTCATAATGAAGGCAAAATAGTTGCAACCATTTGTGTAGCAGCATTGCCCGTTGGCAAAAGTGGAATACTAAATGGGAAAAATGGTACTACCTATAACATGGGTAATGGGACTAGGCAGGTCCAACTGCGGGAATTTGGTGTTAATGTTGTGAATAAACCAATTGTTGTTGAAGGTAACATAATCACCTCTTGGAATCCATCTACAGCCATTGACGTAGCATTGAAACTGCTTGAATTATTGACCTCTAGGGAAAATGCTGATCATATTAGAAAGATCATGGGATTTACTAAATAATAGTTTCCGGAAGTCCTACAATATAGTTTCTAATTGGATTATCCTTCAAATAGGATTCAAAAACCTTAAGTCCTTACTCTGTCTTCGATCCCCGATACAAACTCCCCACACGTCACCTCGTGCCCCGCTAACCTCAAGAAGAAATAGCCGTTTGATAAAGGTTAGCTGGTGGTCTTGTGCCAAGAACGTGTTCGAAGAACACGATGCTGTATCCGTGATGAAGGTAGCCCCTTCGAAGCCGGTTTGTAGGAGCAGGCTTCAAACAGCCGTAAGCTGCTTCAGTCCGAAAGGCTGCGGTGGTGAACGTTACGGTTAAAAGCCGAGAATAATCTCGGCATGTGTGGATTAGAAAGTCGAACGAAAGTGAACCCCTGAAGAAGCATCGAAAACCTGCTCTAGACGACATCAAAACCGGAGTCTTCACCCTACTCCGGGATAAACATGAAGGAAACCTACTTACTGTTCATGTGGTGTCCGGTGTATAGGGGGCGGGGTTCTAATCTGGGCTTGGGTACGGAACTTGGGAACTCTTCATGCGATGTTAAGGGAAAACCTTATAAGTGCTGACCACGAAGGGGGAAAGTACCAATGCGCATGAAGGGGACGGAACATCCTGTAGTAGTGATGAAGCCCTTGTAATGAGAGTGGAGCGAAGGGGATGTATCAGCTCAAGGAAAGTTTTTGCCAACCGGGAAACTGGGAGGAGCGTTGACTTTCTGCGTCGTTTTGTAGCCATGAGGTTACAAAAGAAAGGCTGGTACGAGCCGTGTAAATTGAGAGGGTGCGCCATGTCATTTAAGACTTGGAATTGTCTGAGTAACGGACCAAAGCCCTTGGAAATGCTTTGAGAACAACCTCCTAATTCCTCCGGCCGACCCGGCAAGTATACTGGTTTGCTGGTCAAAAATATCCTCGAACTATTTGATTGCCTAATAGCGACGGATAATGGGGTATCGATACAAGAATTGGTTTGAATACACTAAGGGTCCATACTTTTCAGTAGAGGCCTTTTTATTTTTGGAGACAGGTTTCCCCTTACTTCGCGAGAAAGAAGTGAGATGATAAGTTATCTATAATTAATAGCTATGGGGGTGCACTCTTGATCTTAAACAATTTTATTCGTCGATACTGGTGGATAATATTAATATTATTATTGATACCATTAGCTGCAATCGCTGGTTTTTTAATTGCTAAATATTGCTTTAATAAGGCATTAACTTCGAAAGAGTTATTTGGATTAATTGGTACTATATTAGGATACGTTGGTACCATATTCCTTGGACTTTTAGCTCTTTGGCAAAATGAAAGAGCCAATGACCTCAATGGCAGATTATTAAAACTTGAAGAATCACAGGGGTTACCATATATCTCTATAAACAGCAATCTAGTAAACGTAGTTAAATATAAAAAGAGACAACCTCATGATACTTATAATAATATTTCTTGCTCTTTTGAAAATCCAAACGTCACTTTTATATTTTCGGTAAAAAACATAACTGAAAATTTTATTAGTCGAATATATGTTGAAGAAATTGAGATTTCCGGGAGGTATCTTGATAGCAATAAAATTTTGCAATCAGATGTCTTCTTAGACGAAAAGAAA
Source organism: Desulfosporosinus paludis (assembly GCF_045689965.1). Classification (NCBI taxonomy): domain Bacteria; kingdom Bacillati; phylum Bacillota; class Clostridia; order Eubacteriales; family Desulfitobacteriaceae; genus Desulfosporosinus; species Desulfosporosinus paludis. The sequence continues at coordinate 1,486,687 of NZ_CP144211.1, read as the reverse complement.
GAAAACCTAATGCTAAATTCATTCTTAGAACCTAATATTGAAAAATACTTATGTATCTCAATAAATACTGATAAAAATCCTTGGTTTTATAATCAACTTTGGGTAATAATGAAATTAAAATTGATTTACTTAAATAATAGCGGAGCAAATGAGCAACACTTAAACTTTGTTGCGCTCAGAGATCCTGAAGATGATAATTTATACATTGTTACAAAAGAAGTAATGAATAAAATAACTATTGAACAGTTGTTCGATACAAGATCAGATACAAAATAACAGTGATTATCTTAGACTTGGAGCAACCACCCATGAAAATCCTCTCAACCCCCATCTCCGTCCTCGCCTGGTTTGAACTAAACGGCAAACCCCATCCGGTACGCTTTAAGCTCGACGGTAAAGAGATCAAGATTGAGCAGATTATCTCCATGACCGAGGAGAAGATAGCCGGCAATTGGGTGCTTCTCTTCAAATGCCAGAGTAATATCGATGGAGAGTTGAAGCCGTTTGAGCTGAAGCATGAACTGAATACGTGTAAGTGGTACCTTTGGAAAATGTAACACATGGGACAGCTTGGCATATGATGTATTGGGCATTTGTGATTACTGGCATTTTTTCACGTTAGGTCCCTCATCGGTAACGGTGGGGGATTTTTGTTTGCTTAAATTATTTATATTTACTTACGTAGGTATCTTTTGTTTGGGAATTTACATACGATACATATGTAAATATAAATAATATTGGCCAAGGACATTAAAGGCCTCGGCCAAAGCATCAAACGAATACCTTATCTCGTAAACATGGCAGAAATTGTAATTATCCCTAAAACTAACGTCGAAAATGATATCATGAGAATTAGCGCTTGATAAATAGTCATTCCTTTTCAACCCCCATTATTTTTAATAAAGAGTAAGAGGAGCTCTTCGTCAAAAGTCTTTCCTTCACTCTTTATTATGTTATTCAAAAAGTAGAAAAGAGAGCTTAATCGCTCTCCTTTTTGGTTATCCGCATATTTAGTTCTATAACTGACTTTTCGATCTGCCTTACCGAATCGGGCTCACAGCTTAATTACTGATACCTTTTTTAATTGATATGTCAAAACTATTAGAATTACGAATATCCTTTAGGTGCTTATTATATTTTAGAACCTTGATGAGAGTATCGATTATAAACCAAATCAGTGCAGGAATTAACGGCAATAACGGTAAAGGCCACAAAGGAGTTACACATGATACAAGGCAAACCGCCACGGATATCATTGACTTTTTATTATAGCCTCCAGTAAACTCTCGCCACCCTTGAGTGTATTCTTTTGAAAACATTGAATGCCCGTTCGCTTTGGAACTTGTAGAGTTAGCGCCATTTTTTCCGCCCATGAGTTCACACCCTTTTCATTCAGATAATCGATAGACTTTCCACACTTTAATGTTTTTTCCTGCTATGCGACAGGATTAATGGTTTTTCGACTTAGATACAAAATGGAGAGGGGATCATCCTATAAGTGAAATTGCCTCCCGGCTTAAACTAAAAGCTGAGGACAATTATGGATCTATTTTACATCAGTATAATTCTTCGTATCATCCCACATCTGTTGAAACTCATCGGCCCACTTCGAGGTAATAGCCGGATCGTGGATCACAACTAGAACTTCATCGTTCTCGGTAGAAGCGTTTTGAGTGTAGTTATAGGATCCGGTAGTAACCGTGACTTTATCTATGATCGAAATCTTGAGATGCATCAAGCCCGGATGTGTGTTTTCCTTTATAGGGATACCAGCGTTTTTGAGTAGTATCAATTCCGCTGCTTGAGTTTTTGATTTAGCTTCTATGTGGTCAGTGATAATTCGTACATTCACTCCGCGCTTCTTGGCAGCTATGATGGATTCCACGATGTCCTTTTTCGTTAAGCTATAAATAGCGATATCGAGGGCTGACTTAGCTGTATTGATCTGGGATTCGAGAGCTTGCTCGGGGTGTTGAAGTGCTTTGGTGAAGAAATACTCAACTTGGGGGCTGGATGAAGATTGAGCGTTGGTTATTGGCGTAGAGGCGGAGCAACCAGCGAGGACAAGTGAGACAGTAAGTATTAAGGGTATTATAATTCTTTTCATATGATTCCTCCTCAATGTTCCCTTATCAACCAGTATACAATAGCCACTGGGAAAAAGACCACAAGCCAAAAGATAAACCAAAACCTATTTAACTTTGACTCAAAAATAAGAAGAATTGGACTGCTGTTGAAGCTAAAGTAGTAGGAGATTCTAAACGTGATCGGACAAAAACAAGACTCTGGTCATCCGATCATGCGGGCGTGTATGCAAAATTACTATTAAATATAAATAATTGCTAAATATGTTTTTTGTCCCGTGGACAAGGCACGTTGAGACGGTAATAGTGCTATATCGGGGTTGAGTGAAAGCCTTGGTATGAGCGGGTTTATGGGAGCGATTATCTTTTTATAGTGACAGGCGTATGGAGAACTACATTTGCTAGGTCGTCTTAAATTATGGCGATCTAGCTTTTTTGTATTTTCTTGGATTATTTCCGCGATCTTGGGAGGAAATGCAAAAAAGATGTGGAAAGAGTAAAAGTGAATTACTGAGGATTTCGATACCCCATACTCTTGAATCGAAAGTTTTTAGTAAACTATTTTTTTAGGAAGGTGACATGAGTGAACGGACAACTATCAGCAGTCGCAATTCAGGCATTGCAGGAAGCTTTATCAGTAATTTATTGGTTCAAACGTGATTTGAAAAGGTTCCTGCGAAATTGTATTGCCGATGAATCAGTGATAGCGGCAATAGACTGGGATAATTATTATAAGAGACAGATTGCGGCAGAAGTAGTTGATATTCTATGCTCGGAACAGGCCAAATACCTAGGTGACATTCAAAAACTGATGCACGAAGTGTGTAAAATGACAAATTTTAGTCATCTTGAGCAATTAGAGGATGGAAAACGTAAGGCTCAGGAAGCAAAAATGGCTGTCCAAGCCCTTAAAGATATTGTACATGAAAATAATAAGCAGATTGAAGAAGCAAAAGAGGTTTCAACGAAGCGTAGAGCGACTATGGAAAGAATAGCGGCAACTAAAGCCATGTCAGATAAGCTTGACGCAATTAAGAATGATTATTTTGCTCTAGTAACCTCCCAAGAACACCAAAAAAGGGGATTTAAGCTGGAAAAGGTTATGTATGATTTATTTAACCTTTTCGATCTTGACCCTAAGGCGTCTTTTAAAAACGTCGGTGAACAAATTGATGGTGCATTCTCACTTGAAGGAACGGATTACCTGTTTGAGGCCAAGTGGCAAAACCATTTAACCGATATTTCCGATTTAGATGCTTTTGGCAGTAAGGTCAAACGGAAGCTTGATAATACATTAGGTTTATTCCTGTCTATTATCGGTTTTTCGCCTGACGGGGTTAAAGCTCATTCAATAGGACGTAGTTCAATATTGTTGATGGATGGAATTGATCTTATGTCTGTATTGGAAGGTCAAATAGATTTTGTTTCTCTTATTGTTCGGAAACGCCGCCATGCTGCCCAAACTGGTGAGATATTTTATCGGTAAACTAAGAGACGGTTGTTGAATAGCGTACTCTTATTTCATCCTTCCACCAACATCTTGCTACCCTCGCAATAAACAATCTTTAGTCGCCTTTTTGCCGTATTCCGGACACTTCCCCGATAGCAAATCACGCGCCGGTTGCCCCTCGCATGGTCAAGAAGAAATAACCGCCTTTATAAAGCCAAGCCAGCGCAAGTACCGAGTATTGCGTGTGGGGTCAGCGGAGGTGGCACTTCTACCCGGAGGAGCCTTGGGGAGCTGGTTGAGTGATGGGGTACGAATGTTTGTAAATTATCATTGGTGACAGTATAGTAGAGAGGCAGCAATTTAGCCTCTGTCATAGTCAAACCATTGATTTCACAGGTATTTTTACCGATTACAAAAGTGCATCAAATTCGGAGATTTTCAAGCTTCTGTCAGACCTCCCTTTCTGCTAAAATCAGTGGGGAAGAGAGGCTAAGATGAGAAATAACTACTTTGAAAAATTGGTAAGGTATATGAAGAATGTCTACCACGTTGATTGTGGTTTGAATAAACTGTCTGACGGAAGAGTTAACCCCACCTATTGCACAGGTCAAGTAATTCTGCCTGTGCTTTTTGGCTTTTTGCTTAGGATAAGAAGCTTTAATGAACTGAATTTGATGATAAAGAATCATGAATTTAGTAAACTATTTCCCGAAGGAACAAAGCTGCCGCAGATTGATGCAATCAGAGATACACTTAAAGTAATTGATATAGACGGACTAAAACAAATCAATCAACACATCATAAAAAAGTCTGCTGAAAATAAGGTTTTTGATAACGGAACAATTGATGGTTATACTGTGGTCGCTATCGATGGCACAAAATTCTTCGGGAGTAATAAGAAAAGTTGTCCAGAATGCTTGAAGAATACCAAAGGTGAAATGACTCATTGTTTTCATAGTGGCGCTGTCATGTCAACAGTAGGGATGGGTCCCAAATTGGTTATTGGCTTTGAGATGTACAAGCCCGGACAAGATGCTGTTGCAAAGGATGAAGGGGAGTTGAGCGTAGGGAAAAGGCTGATTTCAAGCGCTGTGAAGTCATATAGAAAATTGATGGATGTTGTAGTTTATGATGCTCTCGCCTGTAATTCCGTTTGGATTAACCACTGTAGAAATCTTGGTATTGATGCAATTGTCAGGGCAAAAAACAATAATAATAATAGTTTGCGGTTAGTAAAAAGAGGACAAATAAGTCGGAGGCAGTTGATGTTTGGGAAGATGAAATAGGATTTGAGAAAGTTGAAGTTTACCAGTCAACATTCTCAATGGACAACGTAGAGCAACCGTTACGATTTGTGAAATTTGCAATGAAACATAAGGACAAGAAGCGCACACAGATTATGATCGTGACAACTTGTATGGATATGGCGCTGAAAACATTGTTTAAAATAATAAGAGCACGCTGGAATATTGAGAATTCGATTTTCAATAACTTGAAACGTGAATGTAGCTTAGAGCATTGCTTTGTGCATGGAGGGAAGGCCGTAGAAGCAGTGCTCTATTTGATCTTTATTGCATCGAATATCATGCAGCTATTCTTGGTAAAGCGACTGAGAAACCATTTCACAACTCAACGAGAAATGGTAAGGCTTTTATTGAAAGGACTATATCTGATGAAGTATAGATCTGAATTGGTTTTTAGCAGCTCATAGAAATTGTGCAATTGAATAAGAGTCTAAAATTATGGGGTAGGGGAAGGTGTATCCTTTTTTAGCTAGAACTAAGCAAATGGGAACCTAAAACACAAAATATTTGAGATTTACACTAAAAGCCTGCAAAATTAATATAGAGGCTAAATTGCTGTAACAGGAGTGGTAACACCAGATAACGGAACAACTTATTTATTAAACGCATCATTGAGTCCAGGCCAATCCTATTCGATCGCGGTCATTAAGAACGGTTATGACTTCGGGTTACCGAAAACTTTCACTGTCCCTATGTAATCGAATTTGAACCCATCGGTAGAACGCATACATAAACATAATGTTTTATGTATGTGTTTTCTATCGAGCCGTTTTGGCAACTCCAGGCACGTTGAGACCGTGACTTGTCTTAGAAAACAGACACTCTAAACCAGCCTGTGGTGCGGGCTGTAGGGTTTAGAATATTCGGAATTAAAAACAGGCGCAATGTTTTCTATCTACGCACACGGGAACATCTCGCCTGTTTTATTTTACAAAATATAGTGGTGTAGGTAATAAGTTGTTGTCGTAGTTTATAATTCGACCACTTATGACACGTTTTATATGAATAATATGTGATAATAGAAAATGAATGTAAGGATATAGTAGGTCGTGTTAAAAATAGCCAAATCGTTAAAAGGCTGTCAAAACTAATCGGATATTTATCCCTTGTAATACAGCTTTCGCTTGGTTATTTTCACCTTTTGCGGGAATTAGGAGGTAGCTTTTTTGCAAGATAATTGGGCCATGATAGAACAAGTGATGTTACAGTTAATACATGACTATTTCCCAATTCAAGAACTTGAAAAGTATATGTCAGAATTCGTTAGATACAAAATGGAAGGTCACTTTCCTTTCGGTCAGCTTGTTATTTTGCATTATCAGATGTTTGATGGTCAGTCAACAGATATTTTTCGAGCTGCAGCTGCGGTGGAGCTAATGATTCTTTCACTGGATATATTTGATGATTTGCAGGATAATGACAATTTTTCAGTACCCTGGAATAATATTGATCATGCAATAGTTATGAACATAGCTACGGGTCTATTAATGCTAAGTACAAAAAGTCTAGAACATACTTCATTTGAACTAAATAAAAAAGCAATGGCGACCAATTACCTCAATTCGTGTGTAATAAAAGCAATTAATGGACAACATATTGATCTTGTGAATTTGATTGAATCCGAGAAGGATTATATTGAAATGGTAAGATCAAAGTCAGGCTCTCTCATGGCTTCTGCATGTCTCGTAGGAACGGCTTTAGCAAGTGAAAATCATCATGATGTAGTGAACAAATATGCAGAGCATTTAGGAATTATCGCTCAAATTAAAAACGACGTTAATGATATCTGTCGATTGGACCCCAAAAATGATCTTCTTAATAAAAGAAAAACTCTCCCTACTTTGTATTTACTAAATCTTCAACAACCCCAGTATCAGTTTGTCAGGGACTATTTTGACAGTAAGACTATGAAAAAAGCATTACTAAACGATCGTGTAGAACTTGAAGAGATAATTAGGAAATCAGGTGTTCTTGAATATGCTCGAATCATTATTAGGATAAATCAGCTTCAGGCGATTGAACTGATAGATAAAATGAGTGTCCAAAAAGAATGGAAAAATAAATTATTACACTACTTTTAAATAGTTGCGGTTTACCACAAAAAAGTTACGGAAAGCTGCATTATATTTACGGTGTTAAAAGGTAAATTTTGTGTTATTATTTGGATAAATTTATAAAGGGGGAAAAGGTATTGTTACAAAAAGTCGTTGAATATCTAGTACAAAATCCTGATGAAAAAGAAAAATTAATTGAGGGTAAACTAAACTTAATCGGCTTAACGAAAATTGAACAAAAGGCTGTCCTCGATGTTCTCCAAAGTCCAGATGTTTTCTCACCATTATTGTATTGGTAAAGAAAAGAAGATTCACGATGAGTCAGGATAGCTCCTGGCTCTTTTTTAGGAAGGGATTTTACATGGGAGACTTAAAAAAGGTTTTCGCGTTCTCAGCTTCTGCAATTATGATACTATTTTTGCTATACTACTTACTGTCGGTAATAATCAATATCCCATATATTGGCATAAGCGTCGAAAAGAATCCATCAGGTATATGGCAGATAACTAATATGGATGACTTAGGATGGGCGGAACAACAAGGCATCAAAACTGGAGATACTGTTTCATTAATTGACGAAATCCAACCAAGTAATTATCCAACAATCTTACAATATGATGCTATTGAACGAGCAAAAACATTAGTTATAAGTAAAAACCATGAATCTATGGTATATAAAGTGACCAACAATATGACTCCTAAGCAAGTTCAGTATGATATAGTAATGCCATTATTTTTGTTTGGTATATTGTCATCATTTTCCTTTTTCTTGTATCTTAAAAAAGGAAATGATATATCCGCACGTATACTAATTCTTTTTTTCCTTACTATTGGATTAAGTTATATTAGTGCTGGAGCATCCTCAAGGATGGATATTCCGGGAATAGCGATTAATAGGATTACATTCTCATTAATACCCCTTTTATTTGTGGAATTTTTAATTGCTTACTTTAAAAGATATGGATTTATTTTATATAATAGAAGATATTTGTATATATTTTACATAGGTAATGGGTTACTTTTTAGTGTTAACTTGTTGTTTCAAATCTTTGGACTATATTTATTAGATATTAGGTATTGTTTCCTTGTTAACTTTATAATAGAGACGTTCCTTTGTTTTTACATCTTAGCAACCCGTTATATTCGTTATAGGAATACTATACATGGATCGATTTTTACTATCATTATTGTCGGTGTAATACTTGCGTTTTTCCCATTCATCTTTTTAGTTGGTTTCCCAAGCATAGTTTTTGGTGTGGAACTTATACCCGGAGCTTTAGGCGCAGCTTTTTTAGTCTTTATTCCTATTGTATTTTTCTATTTAATCACTGCAAACAGTCTGTTCGATATTGACTTTATCATTAACCGGATACGTTATTATTGTATTATAAGCCTCATACCGACTTCAGGTTACCTTTGGTTCTTATTCTATCTTGCCAAGGGATTTACGTTCGCCCAGAGAGTTCGGGTTGGTCTTGTAACTTATATTGGAATTATAGCCTTTCTTTATGCCAAAGAAGAACTTGATTTGAGCCTTCGTTCTAAACTATTTAGAGAAAAATTTAACTTTCAAGCGAGTTTAAATCGGTTTTCTCAGAATATTACTAAAGTAATGAAGATATCCGATTTAGAAGAACAATTAATAGCGGAAGTAAGAGAAGTTTTATCCGTCAAATCTATTTCCTTATTAGAACTGGATTTAACGGACTCGGACTACTCATTATTAATAAAAACAGGAACTCAGGATGTGCCGGAACTAACTATCCTTGACTGGTTAAAAAACAATGTCAACTTAATTTTGGTAGGAGATTTGATAGATATAGACAATGGGGTCTTACTAACAGTGAGTCAAGAGAAGAACAAATATCACCTTCTATGGATTAGGGGGAAAATAAATAGAACTCATTATAACCAAGACGAAAGGGTATGGCTTAAAACCATCTCTTTTTATGTTAGCGTTGTTTATGAAAACCTACACATGATTGAGGGTTTAATCGATAAATTAGAGGAGGCGGTCAGCCAAAAAGACACTGCACGTCCTTGGGTTTCCCGCCTTCTCTTTAACTTATCGGAAAAGGAAAGACGCCGACTTGCCTCAGACCTGCACGATTCTGTACTTCAAGAGCAAATATTGTGGTATCGCAAACTACAAATAATATCGTCGGATGATCGATTACCTCAAGATCTAAGGGTAGAATTAAATAAGATTGCCGAAGGGCTGCTCGATGTAACCCATGAAATTCGGATCACTTGCAATGATCTATTTCCGCCTTTATTAAATGAGTCTGGGCTTGTAGAAGCAATAAGGAACTTAATCGCTGATGCTCAGTTGCGAACGGATTATGTTGTGAATTTCAATGCCACAGATTTTAGTTTGGATTTAGATTATGAACATATATTGTCTATTTATCGAATTATACAAGAGCTCCTGGCAAATGCAGCAAAACATTCAAAAGCAACAGAAATTAATATTACATTAGATAATAGTAATGGTCTATTAGCATTAAATTACCAAGATAACGGTATTGGCATGGATCTCCAATCCATGGAATTTACATCTAATCATATGGGCTTATCTGGAATCAAAGAGCGAGTTTCAAGCCTTGGAGGCGAAACACGTTTATATTCAACTTTAGGTGAAGGGTTTGAAGTTTCAATAGGGTTGGATCTTGATGCGAATTCCGTGGTAACAGAAAAAGTGATTTAGAAAGGAAAGATAAAGATGATTCACATATTATTAGTCGATGATCATCCTTCTGTTGGTGAAGGTACCAAAAGCATGATTGAACAAGAAGAAGATATGAAAGTAACGATTGTCACTTCAAGTTCGGAAGCCCTAGAGGTATTGAAAAGTCAGACTTTTGATGTGCTGATGTTTGATTTGAACTTGCCAGAAATCAATGGATTAGAATTAACTCGTAGAGTCATTGAAATTGATTCGAATACGCCCATAATAATTTATACAGGATATGAGATTACACCTTACTTTAATATATTGGTAGAAGCACAAGCCTCAGGATTTATCAGTAAGACTGCTTCCAGAGAGCAACTTGTCACTGCGGTTCGATGTGCTTTGCGTGGTGAAACGGTTATCCCCGTATCCCTTTTACGTCAGCTAAGGCGTCAAGATGTACGGATTAAGGCAACGGGAAATAATGAAATCCTAAAAGGAGTATCATTCGATGAGAAGGAGCTATCGATTCTTAAAGAAGTTGCCAGAGGTAAGGGCAATAAGGAAATTGCGGAGTATTTGTTAATAAGTCAGCGTGCTGTTGAATATAATTTAACTCGGATTTTTGAGAAATTGAATGTTCGCTCGAGATCAGAAGCAATATTTGAAGCTAAACAACTTGGGGTTATTCCAAATGAGGACTTCATATAGATAACGTAAAAATATTCAAGAGCCGCGAGGCTCTTTTTAAGTGCAAGCGCTTATAAATTCGATTGCGGTTTACCGCAAAAATAATTGTGGTATCCCGCAACATTTTTTCGGTGCAAAAAAATTGGGGTTATAGTAAAGTAATTATTAGATATAAGGTTTAATATCCCAAATGAGGTCTAAATTGGTGGTGATCTATTTGCATAAACATCCAAAAAAGTTTAATTTAGAAAATGATATGTGAAATCTTTTATCTTCTTAAATACCTCTATATAGTAGAGGACTACTATTGTATTTAAATGCTACCGCATTTAAATTAAGACGCCCTCAGATCATCTATACCGGCAAAGTAACAAATGATCTGGAGGCGTTCGCCCCTACACAAAATAGTAGGTCTTTATATTGTAAACCTACTTTGGGATGTTTGTGAAGGGAGATTCGCATGGTGGGAGGTGTAATGAGATATATAAGCTATATAAACATATAACTTGAAAGAAGTTTAATTTGAAAGGTCGTGTAATGATAAATGAATAAAAAGAGTATTCTAAAATGGGTTACAACAGGTGTATTGGGTGTAGGAGTATTAACTTCAGTTATGCTATTTGGGAATATTAATCATGCTAATTCTGAAACTATTCATTCATCTAGGGAAATTGATATTAAAGATTTAGCTGTCAAAAATTTTAATATTGACACAACAAAAGTTAAACAATTTTATAGGAGCGATTTACATGATGATAGTAATGTTGTGTCTAAAGAAGTAAAAAATAAAGCGTTGGTTGCTTTTACAGAACTAATTCAAGATGGAGGTTTCAAAGTAGGTGATTATACCCCAATTTATTTCTTGGAAGGTAACAATCTTTCAATAGCAATCAAGCATGCTGATGGCTCTATGACAATGACGGAATTTAACATATCAGAAAACGGAGTACCTTCTAAAATTCATGAAAGTTCTAAGGAGGCAAAATGATTATGAGAGGTAAAAAAATTACTTTAATTCTATTGACATTAAGCCTAATATGTGCACTTGCGATTCCTGTGTATGCGACTGTCTGGCAAAATGAGGCGTTCACCAACACTGGCACATATATAGGGGGATATTCAACTATAAGTTTAAGTTTTAATGCCACTAAACTTTATGAATATGGTAACCTTTACGAAAATGATCAATGTGTAGACGCTAAAGTTGACGACGATCAAAATAATCTAACTTATGCACAAGCTAATGTAGGTATTAATAATCCATCAGGCAATCAAAATTGGTATATTGAAGGAATAGGTGTCGTTTGGCAGGGAAATGTATATAATGCCTACTCTGGAACTACAGATGTTATATCGAAGTAATATAAATTTCAGTGATTTAAAATGTCCATACTCTAATAATTACCTGAGCTAGTAATCCAGCGAAAACGCGAGAAAAACGAAGTTTGTTATTTTTGTAAATAGCCCGTTTTTAGAAACAGGGTGTGAAATAAAAAGGGGCTGTCTCAAAATGATATCTACGACATCACGAAGAGGCAGCCCCTCTTCAATATTTGGGGGAAAATGAATAAAGAGTGTGAAATCAAAAGGAAGTACTCCTGATTTCACACAGCACTTTAGCCCCAACCACAGTCAAACTATTGAATTCACTGGTATTTTTACCGATTACAAAAGTGTATCAAATTCGGAGTTTTTTGAGCTTTTGTCAGACCTTTCCTTCTGCTAAAATCAGAAGGAGAGAGAGGATAAAATGCGAAAAAATTACTTTATAAAATTTGTGAGATATATGAAGAATGTATACCACGTTGATCATGGATTGAATAAACTGTCTGACGGAAGAGTTAACCCCACTTATAGAACAGGCCAAGTTATTCTACCTGTGCTTTTTGGTTTTCTGCTTAGGATAAAAAGCTTTAATGAGCTAAATTTTATAATTAGGAATAATGAGTTTAGTAAACTGTTTTCCCGAGGAACAAAGATGCCTCAGATTGATGCGATCAGAGATACACTTAAAGTCATGGATATCGACGGACTAAAACAAATCAATCAACACATAGTAAAAACGGCAGTTGAGAATAAGACTTTTGAAAACGGAACCATTGACGGATATAGGTGGCCGCTATAGATGGAACAAAATTCTTCGGAAGCAATAAGAAAAGCTGTTCAGAATGCTTGAAAAATACCGAAGGTAAGACCACTCATTGTTTCCATAGTGGCGCTGTCATGTCTACGGTAGGGATGGGCCCCAAATTGGTTATTGGCTTTGAGATGTACAAGCCCGGAAAAGATGCTGTTGCAAAGGATGAAGGGGAGTTGAGCGTTGGGAAAAGGCTGATTTCAAGCGTTGTGAAGAGTCATAGAAAATTGATTGACGTTGTAGTTTATGATGCCCTAGCTTGTAATTCCATCTGGATTAACCACTGCAAAAATCTTGGTATTGATGCAATTGTCCGAGCAAAGAACAATAATAACAACAGTTTGCGGTCAGCAAAAAAGAGGGTAAATAAGTCGGAGGCAGTTGATATTTGGGAAGATGAAAAAGGATTTGAGAAAGTAGAAGTTTACGAGTCAACTTTTACAATGGACAACGTAGATCAGCCGTTACGGTATGTGAAATTTGCCATTAAACATACTAACCAGCAACGTACACAGATTATGATGGTAACGACTAGTATGGATATGGCGGTTAAGACATTGTTTAAAATAATAAGAGCACGTTGGGATATTGAGAACTCGATTTTCAATAACTTGAAACGTGAATGTGGCTTAGAGCACTGCTTTGTGCATGGAGGGAAGGCAGTAGAGGCGGTGCTTTATTTGATATTTATAGCATCTAATATCATGCAATTGTTTTTATTAAGACGACTGAGGAACCATTCTACAACTCAACGAGAAATGGTGAGACTTTTATTGAAAGGACTATATCTGCTGAAGTATCGAGCTGAATTGGTTTTTAGCAGCTCGTAGAAATTAGCCAATTTAATAAGGAACTATAACTTTGGGGTGGGGGAAGGTATATCCCTTTTTAAGGAAAATTAGCTAAATGGGAGGATAATTCGTAAAGAAATTGAATTATGCAATTAGAGGCTACACGATTCATACATAGGCTAAATTGCTGGCCATAGTGGGAGTTAACATAATTCTGCTGATGGTGAGGCCGGAATTGGGATTAAAGGCATTTAAGATGACTGAAAGCAATTCAATAGAAATCCTGATGAATATTCCGGCCATATTTGTTTTACTTGGTCTCCTCGATACCTGGACAAAGAAAGAAACGATGATAAGGGTCCTAGGAGAAAAGTCTGGACTATTGGGAATTGCCGTAGTCTTCCTCCTGGGTTCTGTTGCTGCGGGACCAATGTATGCGACCTTTCCCATCGCCGGAACGCTGATGAATAAGGGGGCTAGGTTTTTTAACATAATAGTTTTCGTTGGAGCCTGGTCCACCACAAAGTTACCTATGTTGTTCTTTGAGGCATCTGCGATGGGTTGGCGATTTATGCTTACAAGATTCGTTATAGATATACCTGTAATATTGCTGATTGCTTTTATTACTGAAAAGATGGTTCATGGGGACGAGAAGGAATTGATATATGCAGATGTTAGTGAAATAGCCAACTCTTAGTCCAATGAACGGGAACTGTTTAGACGAACTGGGCCAGGGAAGTCTCGTAATCTGCGAGTGAGTAAACATGGCAAATGTGTCGTTAATACATCATATACTTGCTGGAGCGTTTTGGGCGTTTCGTTCTAATTGGCTGTGGTCTGGTTTTGAGTTTTATTCAGTTTGTCTTCGAGCCATAAATGTTGTAATTGAGCTTCTAATTGATTTACAGCAGTTATCTCCGCAATGAACTGATACATATTGTCATTTTCCCGTTCTAACTTTGAAATGAAATCTGAATAACCTTGATGTGATTTCTGTTCAATAAAATCATAAACCTTTAAAACCTCTCGGTCACCTGTTACCTGAAAACTAACACCAAATAACTTACCGAGTATATCGCCACTTTCCACAATGAGAGAAGGTTTTTCACCTAGATTTCTAATAACGCTCTGTATTCTATTAATGTGCTCCATTTCTAGTTCCATAAATCTTCTAAAAGTTCTGCGCATATCCTTATCCTGGTAGGTACCATAATTTTCGTACATACCTAAGTGACCATGTTCTAGCGTCAAAATCTTATTAAGTTCTGTAATAAGTTGCTTATCATCCATTTCTATTACCTTTCTCCTATTGGGGATTGGGTATAGTCTTTTCCAAGCAATAATTATTATTCTCTTTATCAATGTAGAATGTTAAATTGGTTCGTAGTATTTCCAGCATCTCCTATCTACCCCGCTATATTCCAACGAGGGCGAACGTAGGCTAATGGCCTTGCGATCCTCGCCAACGAGCCGTACTCGATACATATCTTGGCGAACCACGCCGGGGAAATGATTATCTTAAAGAAACCTTGGGGTATGTTCGGGGAAGAAGTTCTAAACAAAGAATGTAAGTCAAGGATGGGGGGCTTCTAATACTTTGAATATGGATATGAAAAAGCTTAAAGCCGCATTAACAATATTAATATTTGGTTATTTTGTTTATAGAATTGCAAGAGGCTATTAAGCACCCCAATAGCCTACTATTATAATTCCCCCCGCTTTCCAAAAGAAGGTCCCTTTCGAAGGTTGGTGGGCGGTTGGGAATGAAAGTATATTACCGTCGAGAGCGTTGGAGTGGCTTGAATTTTATTTTATTCTAGTTACTACAGCTCGCCAAACCTCAGGACCTTCCTCTAAATATGACCATTCATACTGCTCAGGGAAATCTAAAGGGAACTTGTATGCAAAAATAGGGTGAAAATCGTGATCGTTAAGAAGTTCCATTTTTTCACCAAGATTTAAAGATTCAAAAGTTTTATGTACCGTTGGATATTTATCTTTATGGGGTACAATTTCTCGTATATCAACCCTTCCTGAAAATCCTGACATACATATAACCTCCTTGTAATCATTAAAGAATGTTAATGTATATTGTGAAGAAGAAAAGGCCTATTTATTCGATTATCTAAATCAATCTGTCATGTATTTTTGCTTAACGTTTTAATAGAGCACCCCTTCAACACTACCTAAAGCTGCTTATTAATTCCTTACTCATCGTCGAAGGAAAATCACCACGCCGGGAGCGTTGGGGCGTAACGGTGAGGTTGTACATGTCGGGAAACATGAATGGCCTTTAATTTTGAATGGACTATTTTGACGGATCATTAGCAAGCTGCGTCGATATTATAGCAATACCGCATCTGTGATAGGGAAAGAGGAGGGAAAACTGGTTGAGAACTATAAAGATTTATCAAGTCGATTCATTTACTACGGAGAAATTCAAGGGTAACCCGGCAGGTGTAGTCTTAAACGCAGATGGACTTTCCGAGCAAGAAATGAAGCAAATTGCCAGAGAACTGAACAATTCGGAAACAGCATTTATTCTTTCGCCAGATGGTGAAGATCATGATGTTAGGCTTAGATACTTTACACCCAATGCGGAAGTCCCGGTTTGTGGGCATGCTACTATTGCAGCTCATTATGTACGTGCTTTGGAACTACAACTGGATTCTTCAACTATTACTCATAAAATTAAAATCGGAATTTTACCCGTCGAAATAATTAGTGATGGGAACGATTATTCAATAGTAATGACTCAAGGTGGTATAGAATTTTTCCCACCACTTGCAATGCATGAAAAAGATCAAATAATTAAAGCTTTGGGTTTATACGAAGATGAATTAGACCAACGATGCCCGATTCAAATTGTTTCTACTGGACATTCTAAAGTCATGATTGGAATTAAAACAAGGGATAAATTGAATTCGTTGACTCCGAGCATGCTTGCTCTGGCCCAAATAAGTAAAACGATAAACTGCAATGGATATTTTGTTTTTACAATGGATTCAGGGGAAAGCGAAATTTTAACCCATGGGAGAATGTTTGCGCCAGCTATTGGCATTAATGAGGATCCGGTAACCGGCAATGCCAATGGTCCACTTGGGGCATATTTAGTCGAACATGGTTTGGTTGAACAAAATGGTTCTATATACTCGTTCAAAGCAGAACAAGGATATGCTATAGGCCGGAGTGGCATTGTTGAAGTGACTGTTAAATTAAATAATGGTAAACCGGTGCAAGTTAAAGTTGGTGGAAAAGCTGTTATTGTGTTTAAGACCGAAATTAGAATTTAAATACATTAATTAAACCATTCAAACAAATCACCACGCCGGTTGCGCCTTGCTAAGCTCAAGAAGAAATAACCGCCTTGATAAAGGCTAGCCAGTAGTCAAGTACTGAGTAGAATGGGGAACTATTAAAGCCTTACTATTGCTATAGCATCGGAATTACGAATATTGAGCACTGACATTTAATTAAGGTACCAACTGCCAGATCATTGGATGATTTGGTTCTTTGCTTCTTTATAAGCTCTCTGGAAAAAGAGGAATCTAAGGAATAATGTGGAATAGGGCAATTGTCAGTGAATCTAGACGGGTAAAATAAGTTAATAATTAACTTGGTACAAGGAGATGATTCATTTGTCGGTGGGTGAAGCTTTTAGACAAATGAATATGGAGGGTATTAGAGGGATTTGTATAATTGCTCTTGGAGTTCTAATTATGGCAATTATACAGAAATTTAAACCTAAATTTTCAATGACTTATAATGGTAAACCTTCCTATATAAAAGCCAATTATATTTCTAAGTTACTTACATCAGCTACTTTGTTTATAGGTGTTCTCTACTCATATTATTTTACAGACTTAAGTAAACCATCAATGTTTTATATTTACGTTTATGGTTTTGGAGTTCTTGTATATCACGTATCTAGATGGGGTTTGACAAAAGTGTTTGATAATAATAATGAAGATAAACAGGAAACACCGTAATCCTTGCGTGGTGTAATAGTAACAAGTGCTGCGAAGCGTAGACAGGAAGATAGGAGACCGGAATAACGTGAATTGGATAATTAGCCCCGAAATTATCATGCAGGGAGCGTTGTGGGTAATTGTGTGATTTTACTGGAGATATAACACCCTAATAGCCTCATTATGTGTTTGTGGATGAAATAAGTTAAAGAGGTGGAGGAGCTTTGGCTGATACCGGATTTTTAATTAATTTTATTGTCAATGAGGCCACAAAGGATGATGTTCAGAGTTTAGTTCGGATGAGACTTTTACTCCAACAACATATGGAAGTGGTTAATCCACAAATCTTAAAACACAATAAAAAGCGGGAAAATGATTTACCCAACTTTTATGCCGATTTAATTGATGACCCAAAGTCTCTGGTACTTGTAGCATTGGATAATAATAATGGTCGAAACGCAATGTTTCGAATTGAATGGTTGTTAGAACTGTTGGCATCAGTATTTATAGAAGAACAAAACTGTTTTTTGATGAATCGGAGGGATTTTAGGAAAACATGTTGAATTTTAATATTAGTCGATAAACGGGTCAAAGATAGTACGTTACAGAGAAAGTTGTGATTAGATTTTGCTTATTTCAGCTCTAATACTATTGCTTTGTTTGATTGTTTTTGCTCTTGGTAAAAGTCCGGTATTTAGAGTTGATCGCGCTGGTGCAGCAATTATTGGTGCATCCCTTACTATTGGTACAGGAGTAATCAGCTTCGATCAAGCAGTCCAGGCAATAGATTATCGGACAATAGTTCTCTTGTTTTCAATGATGATAATGGTATCATACCTAAACTTATCAGGATTCTTCCATATGGCCGGGAACTATTTTTTAAATCATTTGCGTACCAAAAAGCAATTGTTGATTATGGTGATTATCACAACGGGTATTTTATCCGCCTTTTTTATAAATGACATTGTTTGTTTGCTTTTTACCCCAATTGTTATCATGATCTGTCGGCAGACCAAATTAAATCCTGTTCCTTATCTACTTGGGGTAGCTACCGCTTCGAATATTGGAAGCGCGGCTACATTGATTGGAAATCCGCAGAATATCTTGATTGGCAGCCTCTCCCGAATCCATTTTAACTGGTATATGGCAGTAGCCGTGCCGCTAACGGTAGTCGGGCTGTCACTTATTTATTTTACTATTGTTTGGGTGTACCCCATGGAACTAAACGGTCCGCTTCCGGAGACACAACTTTTGATCGGTGTTGTACATCTGTACTTGGTTAAGAAGGGTTTAGTCGTTGTATTTCTGGTCTTAATAGGATTCTTAGCTGGATTCGATCCAACTATTGTGGCTAGCTTGGGCGCTTCTTTCCTACTGATGACTCGGCGGATTAAACCTAATAAGTTGTATGCTGGAATTGATTTTAATCTTTTAGTGATTTTTATCGGTTTATTCGTAATAATCGGTGGGGTGGAACTGAGTGGACTGCTCAGACTCCTTATTAATGTGACATGGATAAAAAATATCCAAAGCCTACCTGTATTTTCGATTTTGACTGTGGTGCTTTCTAATATAATAAGTAATGTTCCGGCTGTAATGCTGTTGAAATTCTTAATCCCCGTGGGAAACGGAGTGATCTGGTGGACTAGCATGGCCATTTTTAGTACGTTAGCTGGTAATCTTACCTTAACTGGTTCAATAGCAAATTTGATTGTAGTGGAACTTGCAAAAAAGCAGAATGTCGAAATTGGTTTTTCAACTTATATTAAAATTGGGCTTCCTTTAACTGTAAGTATGGTATCGATTGCACTTGTATATTTTGAAATGTTGATAAGGGTTTTTCATGTATTTTAAAAAGGGTATCAAGCTAGATTTTACCCCATAGTGAAAAAGTAAATCCCTCGGTTTCGGTTTGTCGTAAAGGAATTAAGGTCAAATCTATTTTGCGTTTGAGTGGTTTTGTTGACATATTTCAGATACCTCATCGACAGTAAATCACCTGCCATGAGCGTTGGGGGCGTAGTGGGAGCAGGGACGAACACCAATACTAGCAATTATCCGGACAACTTTACGAGGCAACAACCAGTCACTTCATCGATAGCAAATCACCCGCCGGTTGCGCCTTGCTAGGTTCAAGAAGAACATGCAGTTTGAAATAACCGTCTTGATAAAGCCTAGCTAGCAGTCAAGTACTGAGTCTTGCGTGGTGCGGGGGGATTCGGGTGGCGGTGTTAGGTCGTAGGACGGTGGACTTTCTTACCGTAAAGCGTTGGGGAATGTTGGAAGCGGGAAATGAAAAGTATGCGATACCGGAGCATATCAAAATAATGCTCCGGTTTTACTTTTTTGACTATTTGTGCAGGAAATAAAGGATATAGTAGATTAAAGTAATTATCTTTAAAGCCGCAATTAGAAGACCAAGACATATTAATAGAATAAAAATTTATAGATAGCATCTATCCCAGTTTTAATAATTCGTTCTTTATCAATATTGTTTTGGCCAAAGACCACTCGGTCTACTATTGATGTGGCAAAATCAAATGCTAGAGTAGCGGCTGCCTCGATATCTTCAACTTGAATATCTTCTTTATGCAGAAAAATATAATCCAGGGTAGCTTGACGTGATTCTTCTCTTTGTTTATCCAGTATGGCTGCTACCTGCGGGTTGACATAATACAAAACATTTAATTCCCTAATTAATTCTTTTGAAGCTTCGTGAGCTTTTATAAAAGAGTCAATCAAGAGGCGAAACCATACTTTCTTATCCTCTTTAAAAATATCCGCCTGAGCCAATACTTCTTCTTTTATCGTGATAAATTGTTGGTTGTAAAGCTCTAGTATCTCCAGCAAAATCGTGTCTTTGTCCTTGTAATAGGAATAGAGACTTCCGATGGAAACCTCGGCTTGCTTGGCAATTTCATTGGTCGTTGTATTGTAATATCCTTTTTTACAAAATAAAGAAAAAGCAACTTCGAGGATTTTTTCTTTGGTATTTATGCTTCTTAATTGTTTAGGTTTGCGTACTCTTTTATTGATATTACTGACTTTATCCATTTTCAATCCAACACCTTCCATTATAATTTTATTATCCGTAATAAATTAAGTCAATAAAATTATGAGTATTTGCTCATATTATTATTGACAGACCTTGCTTTCTTGAATATAATGTGAGCAAATACTCATATTAATTTCGGGGAAGGTGACGATTATGGCACGCGTTCTACTGATCAATGCAGGCGCTGAGGGGCATATCAACCCAACACTCGGTGTGGTACAAGAACTTATTGGTCGTCATGAAGAGGTGGTATACGTAGCGACAGAGCAATTTCGTGATCGTATCGAAAGGATAGGCGCAAAGGTGATCACGTATGATGCCGATAAATTTTTAAAGACATTCCTTGCCGGAGGACGCAATCCCTGGGCTCGTGCAGGTGGACTTCTGCGTACCGCCGACGTGGTCATTCCCAGTGTTTTGAAGCAAACTAAAGGAGAACGATTTGATTATATCATTCATGACTCCATGTTCGGCTGTGGGTATCTGCTTGCACAAATATTGGGTCTGCCGGCCGTCAACTCGTGTGCGAGTTTTGCAATGCAAAAAAACAGCTTTGACAATAGGCAAGACCGTCGTTCACTCCAATTTCCAGCAGATGTGAATGAACTAGCACAACAGGAGTTTCAACAGTCGGTAAGGCAGGTGCAAGAGAAATACAATGTGCAGATCGGCTCCGCCTATGAGGTTTTCTGCAATCCAGCGCCATTGACCATCGTCTATACGTCGAAGCACTTTCAACCAGGTGGAGAAAGCTTCGATGAATCGTACAAATTTGTAGGACCGTCTGTTGTTCCGCGTTCCAACGACGAATTTGACTGGTCTCATGTAGATACAGATAACCTGATTTACATCTCACTCGGTACCGTGTTCAATCAAGTCGTTGATTTTTACAAGCTCTGCTTTGAGGCGTTTGCGAACACGAAGTACACGGTCATGCTAACCGTCGGAAGGCAAACCCGGATTGCGGAATTGGGAGACATTCCCGAGAATTTCATGGTTCGGAATTACATGCCTCAGCTCGAAGTGCTGCAGCACGCCAGACTATTTATCACACACGGTGGTATGAATAGTACAAGCGAAGGGCTTTATTATGGCGTTCCGCTGATTGTGCTTCCGCAAAGTGCCGACCAGCCCATTATTGCACGACGTGTGGCTGAGGTCGGCGCCGGCATCCAACTGAATCATGAAGGACTAACGGCGGGAAATTTTATAGAGACGGCGGAACGCGTGCTCAAGGATGCGTCATTCCGAAAGTCGTGCGAGGAAATCGGAAATTCGTTCCGAGCCTCAGGAGGATATCATCGGGCCGTCGAGGAAATCTTCGCGTATAAACGAAGTCTCGGCATCGAGGGATGGACCGGATCGCGTAGTAAGGATAGCTCAATAACCCACCTCTGAAAAGGAGGGTTATTGAGCTATAGTTTCGAAGATACGCAGCACGACAACAAACTTGCTTCTGATGCGGAAATGTATTTTAGACTCGCAATATTCTTATATTGTGCATCCTTAACCTGAGGGAGGTCGAGTCCAAATCTATCTTATGCCCCTGAATAGATGTAAGCGTAAAATAAAGGGGCTGTCTTACTGCGACAGCCCCTTTTGTTTATTCGCATATTTAGTTCTATGAGTGAAATAACATTGGGTCTTTTTGAAATACTAGGAACGCTGCCATTCAAGCATTCAACACCTCGTGAGTATTGCCTGATGCAGACTGCGTCAAGTTTTGTTTTACGAGACTCCGAACAATCCGATCACCATGAGGGCAACGGACACGAACTGAATTACAGCGCGAAATCTATTCCTGGTCTGCAGCTTCCGGCGCCACTCCCTCAGCCCGGCCTTATCGCTGCTTTCAAGTGAATTATAAATCTTTTTGTAAGTGGGTAAGATGATGGGCTTGCTGACAAACGTCGAGGCAGCAACAGAGACGATAGCGCCTGCTGTGAACCACCACCAATAAACGTAAATTTAAGGAGGGCAGTCTATTAAACAAGTCAGACTGTCAGCTTTATGCAGGGTATTGACTGGACATTCTTGAGATGTGATTAAAAGAGCAATCCGATATCCGGTTGCCTGGAATTAGAAAAAATGAAGCAAGTGACTTTTGCTCACCAGCTTCATTTTTTTAGACCCTAGATAATTTCGTGGATGTTTCTTGTGATCCGGGGACGTTGGCACGGGATCTGGGGATACTGCAGAGCGAGAGATATCGGGTGGCTGAGTTGTAGTCGGTGGATATGTTTCCGTGGACGGAATGCTGTGCAGAGTAAAATGCATAAGCAGTTTAAAAAAAGAGACGGCAAAATGACGTGGTAGATTTGCCTTCCTATTCATCGTCCGACACAGGACAGTAGTAGAAACAATCTATCACCTTTTTGGTGATGGCCTTTATTATCTCTGTTTTTTCAAAATAACGACAATATAAATCTATACTATAGCTAATATACATGGAGGAAATTTTTCTCGATAATTTAATTAGTCATACAACAAAACGTTTTAGCATAAGAGCCAATGAAGGAGGGATTCACATGAATTCACTTTTATCCCCGAGAGATTTTGTTCGGGAATCACTGGAACTACACCTCTTTTTCGGACGAATTATGAAAGAACATTCAATATTTCTCGAAGCTGGTTTTGTAGCAAAAGATGCTGCATACGCGCAACAGGCAGAAATGTTTAAGTGTCAATTTGCTGTAGTTTTACAGGAGGCAGTAGTTCTTGCTAACGGGGTTGTCAGTATGGAAACATTAAATTCGGGGGAATCGATAACTGATAAAACTTTACGAGCAGAACAAATTACTCAGGAACTTTCCGGTATTAATATTGAATCAGCAATAACTACAGAAGAACTCAGACTGACCCCGAATGCAGGGATAGATCAACCACAACTTGAAGCTCAAGTAACTGCCTTAAACCAGAAGGCTATTGATTTAACTAAAGCCTTAGTACTATTTAAGACCAAGATACTCGAAGGGATGCTACAACTAAAATTGTTCACTTTCAATTTTCCTTTATTAATAATTCATATCCGGAGAGAAGCACTTTTTTACATTCAACATTTGGAACGATTGCAAAGGCGTATGGTCGTTGATTTTGTTCAAGAAGCTAACGAAGAAGAAAAGTTTTGGAACAGGCAAATGGCTGAGCACGCAAAGTTTATTAGTCATTTATTAGATCCAACTGAATCCGATTTAATTGTTAAAGCGAATAATTTTGCGGTACAGTTTGATAGGCTTGAGCTTTTAACACAGGGTGGGGAAGAGGGTACTAAAACTCTTGGGCAGTTAACACAGGAAACTATCATGTCAACCCGCGCCTTCAGGGATTTTAAAGCAGCCGGTACAGAAGGGTTACTAACATGTAAAATAAAATCGATAATCATTCCACTCTTAGCAGATCACGTGTTAAGAGAAGCTAATCATTACTTAAGAATATTAAACAGATCAAAACGGGATTTGCAGTTATAACATAATGTAACTCTTAAGATGAGTAATTTTAGCGGGGAAGAATTGAATGGAGAATCGATCCTAGATCTTGGATTCTGGTAATTTGAAGAAGAGGGAAGAGGATTTTGCTGGGGTTAATGTAACAGGGGTTGTGAAATTCTCATCTCACAACCCCTAGATGTTTAGTGTCTTTAGTATACGGCATTCGATCCGTGTTTTTAGCACGGTTATTTATTCTCTAACCACAGGTACCAAAAATGATGTTACATAGAGATTGTCTTCTGACCTTAAAGCATGCATTACTTTCGCAGGAACAATAAAAGCTTTGCCTGGAATTAACGGAACCTCGGAATCTTCAAGCACCCCAAATCCGGAGCCACTAATGCAATAAAAGATCTCATCATGTTGAGGGTGCTTATGCAAAGCTACCTTTTTCTCATTGGGAATATGATAAACGTTAACATTGATCTGCTCTTTGATTAATTGCAAGTCCAATTCGATCCCTCCTAAAAATACAAGCTTTCTATTGCTTTTTCGTAAACACTCCGACTTTATCATATTTCAATTAAAGAGACTAGGTAAAGGTTAAGAAAACGAGTGATTACACTACCGATATGGATACCAGCAGAACGGCAAATTTGAAGTATTAAAATTCAGGTTCTTGGCTCCCTTAATCATTAAGTTAATTTCAGGCAGGGGCCATGGCCGGTCGCAACAAACCTAGGATTTAATTGCCTCAAAGTTTGCTGCAACTTGGCCCGTCGCTCAGGATCTGGCACTTGCTCAGGGTGTATATTATTTATTTCAGTAAGCCAATTGGATTCAATGACGGTACCGCTCGCTTCACCGAACCTCATCATTAGGTCGCTACTAAAGAAAATCCTGCGCTGAGTTTCCATGGCTAATAATCCTTCCCAAAGATGCATTTCGGAGGGGTAACTAAGAAATTCCAGTTCGTAGTCATCCGTCG
The DNA here is from genome assembly GCF_045689965.1 of Desulfosporosinus paludis. Lineage (NCBI taxonomy): Bacteria > Bacillati > Bacillota > Clostridia > Eubacteriales > Desulfitobacteriaceae > Desulfosporosinus > Desulfosporosinus paludis. Next base: position 1,462,067 of record NZ_CP144211.1, on the reverse strand, counting down.
TCAGTTTCTCACCAGGTTTCTTAATAATAAACTCGTTGGCAAGTCCGAATCCACTAAATTGACGGGCTGTCACTTCGGAACAAATTGGTTTGGCATCAGGAAAGTTTTCGAGGATGTGAGACAATCCACCACATTCGTCTGCTTCAAAGTGAGAAATGAAAAGATACTTCAAAATTTTTCCATCAAGAATAGCTTTCAGCTGGGGTACAAAGGCGGTTGCTTGTTGGATATTACCTGTATGAAGCAAGAGTGGATCACCAGTTGAAAGTAAATACTGGTGGAATGAAAGTTTGATTGGCTGAATGTAGGTACTAAATTGATATAAATCTTGATCAATGACGTTTGACATGCTAGTAGCTCCTTCATTTGAGGTTATCAACATAGACTCGACAACATATAGTAATTCCCAAAAAGGTCAATTTAATAGGGAGAAGATTATGCCCCATATAAAAGCTAATGGCGCCAATGACACCTTGACCAGCAGCAACCATTAGAGCGCCAGCTCCTGCGGTTGCCCACCATATAAACCAATAAGGGTTTGACGCAGTAATAGTAAGCCCCGCCACCCAGGGACGGAGACTTTTTTCGTTACCTCGCCTGAAAGTTCAAGGGCAGCCGAATGAATAGAATCCTTCAAAATTCCATAGGCCATCCAAAAGAGGAATAAACCACCTACTATTCCGATCGTTCCCTTCACAGAAGGCCAAGTGATATAAGTTCCCATACCCAAAAAAATTGCAACTACTAGGCAAGTTCTAAGAGTGCATGGCCTGAGGCAATTTGCGGTCCTTGGTCGTGACAATTTGACTATGAAAAATATAGCTCTTTTATCGTGACAAGGCACGTTGAGGCAGAATAACTCGCTAAACTGCTTAGCAAACTATAGAAAACTTTGACTAGGAGGACTGTTGCTCTCCGTTTGAGCATGAGAAATTTTTCTTGGAAAACGGTTATCGCCTGGTTATTCCATCGCGTCCCGGATACGGAAGGACGCCTTCAGCTTCAGGTAGAACAGCCGAAGAATTTGCACATACTCTATCGTCTTTATTGGATGTATTATTGATTGATCAGGTAATTGTCATAGGTATATCGGCAGCAGGCCGGACGGCATTGCATTTCGCCAAGAACTATCCCAAAAGGGTAACGAAGCTGATTCTTGAAAGCGCTGTGACTTGTGAAGTTTGGCCTGATTCACACACCCGGAGAGGTGCGCTGATCATATTTAACAGATTCAATGAAAAATTTACTTGGGCGCTACTCCGGCAGGTGGGACGATTCGCCCCTGATTTTTTCCTTAAATTACTGCTTCCTTCACTGAGCTCACTAAAAACTGAAGAAGTAATAAAAAGCTGGGATGAAAAGGAACGTCGTGCAGTCCTCAAATTTCTTTTGGCTTCGAGGTCCGGAGAAGGATTTCTAAACGACATAAAACATACATTTAATGAGTTTAATCTTATCACTGTTCCAACCTTGATTATTGCAAGTACCTACGATAAATCTGTAAGTCCTGAAAATTCGATAAAAGCAGCAGAGCAAATAACAGGCGCTGAACTCATGATGATTCCTGCACAAAGCCACTTAATTTGGTTTAGTAAATATAAAACGGAAATAGAGAATAAAATTGCTGATTTCATACAGAACTAAGTGTACGCCCCGATGCTATGGAGATATTATGGAGGAATCTATACTAATGAAGAGGGAGATGAAGCCTTATAAACACAAAATTCATAGCTGAAAACCAAAGGCATCAGAACAAAAGAATTTCGAATGATTTACATTTCACCGCCAATACTATTGTCGAGATGATATTATGGCAGTGGCGCACAAAACAACTATCAGTTTTCTCTCGTTTCTATCCCTGTGTCCATGTACACAACCACGCAAGACAATAACATCAGCTTCAACCAGCTTCATGAAGAGACCATCAGCGCATCCACTACAAAAAAATCTGCGGGCATTGCGGTGCAGAAGTTTCGGGCAAGTACATTGTTAAAGGATATGAATATGACAAAGATAAATATGTCATTGTGACCGATAATGACATTGAGAAAATCAAGTCTGAAAAGGACAAGACCATTCAAATCCTAAGGTTGATGTATAATCAAGTAAAGACAAAAAGTGGCAGAAAGAATTGAAGTGGGGTAAACCTTGTTACAAGTTTCAGGAAAGAAACATAGTTTTAATACATGGATTTAAAGAATACTGTGCACTTCTGTTTTTCAATGGTGCCTTGTTAAAGGATACCCATGGTATTCTAATCCAACAAACGGAGAATGTGCAGGCGGGGCGCCAGATTCGGTTCACCGGTGTTCAAGAAATAGTTGAGATGGAAGCCATCTTGAAAGCCTATATATGAAACCATTGAAGTGGAAAAAGCCGGCTTGAAAGTGAATTTTAAGAAGAGTACAGAACTCATAATTCCTGAAGAATTTCAAAATAAATTAGATGGAATCCCTGCCTTGAAAGCTGCTTTTGATGCATTGACGCCGGGACGGCAAAGAGCATACATTTTTTATTTTTCTGAACCCAAACAATCCAAAACTCGAGACTCAAGGGTTGAAAAATGTATGCAGCAAATTCTCAATGGAAGGGGATTAAATGATTATAATTGAGCTGGGCCTATCCGGGAAACCTCATTGACGGTCACCGCCGGGAGCTCGGGTGGCGGGATGGGTACGAGGCATAACCAACGAAATCTAATTCTAAGAGTAAAGTAGTTTAATTGAAGTTAGGTTTAATTATGGTAGAATTAAAGCTAAAGAATAAAGTAACTCTAATAACGGGTGGCAACAGCTAGATTGTTTATAGAAAATGGTGCCAAACTTGTTATTGTTGATCGGGATGTAAAGACACTTGAAAGTGGAACAATGAACTTGGTGAAAATGCTATTGCAATCAAAGCAGATGTATCTAAACTCTCAGATATTGAGAATGTAGTGGCTCAAGTCCGCTACAAGTTTGGAAAAATAGATGTTTTATTTGCGAATGCTGGTATTTCTGAGTGTCCGCCGATACTGCTAAAAAATGAGGAGAACTGAGGTGAGACTGAAATGGGGAATATAGCATTAATCAACAGGCGTAACTTCTTAAAAGGTTCTGCAATAATCGGAAGCGTGGTGGTAGCGGGAGGCTTCTGGAGGGCTGCTGAAAACGGGGTATTCAGTACCGGTAAAGGCCCTGCTTATACGGCCTGGGAAACAAGTCCCAATGGTTTAGACGGATTAGTCAATGCTGCACTTTTAGCTGCTAATGCTCACAATGCCCAACCCTGGCTTTTTAAATTAGGAAACTCATCAATAGAGCTCAAAGCAGATACAGGTAGGAATCTCGGCCCCGTTGACCCCTATTTAAGAGAGATGTATATCAGTTTAGGCTGTGCCTTGGAAAACTTGATTATTGCCGCAAAAGAAAATGGTTATTCGCCTATAATAACCTATTTTCCAGATCAGCAAGACATTAATTATATAGCCAAGATAGATTTAACGACTATGAAACCACTCCATATGGAGCTTTATGATGCCATCCCAAAACGCCATATGAACCGTGGGCCTTATGATACAACCCGGGATATTACACAAGAAATAATTGTATCCTTAATGAACCTAAACATCGATAACTCAGAAGTTAAATTATTCATGTTCGATTCTCAACAGGATAAACTAAAAATAGGGCAAGCAATGATTGAAGCAACCCAGACTCTAATTTCTGATAAGGAACAGATCGGTGTTGATCCCAAATGGACGAGGCAATCGTGGCAAGATATCGAAAAATACAAAGATGGTATAACTACCGATGCCCAGGGCCTACCAACACTCACTCGCATGATAGCTAAAATCTTACCGCCACTCTCCCCAGAACAAAATAACCAATTCTGGCTAAATACCTTAAAAAACAAACACGTAGCAACGGCTGCTGCTTTTGGCTTTGTTACCGTCCGCGATCCACAGGATTATCTGCAAGTCGTTAAAGCAGGGCAATTGTGGCAAAGGCTCCATCTGTGGGCTACCACCAAGGGACTTGGCATGCAGATCATGAACCAGTTGTCAGAACGCCGAGATAGGGAAGTATCACTCAACTTGACACCAGTTTTCGGAGAAAAGCTACGTGAAATCTTAGGGACTTCAGAATGGCACAGTATCATTCAGTTCCGAATGGGTTATCCAACGATAGAAGCCCTTCCAAGTCCGAGAAGACCTGTCAAAGATGTATTGGTTTCCATTTAGTCAGACTTATTTATACCAAAACCTATGACCGAAGTATACTCGGTCAGGTGAATAATATGGTTTTCATGGCAACTAATGCTTTCTTTAAGGATGAGGACTTTAACCAGATTGAATTGGATTACTAGTGCAACTAGGGAATTTAAGGTGAGGTCAATAGTTTGATTTGGTGTAATTTCAATCTACATAGTGGAAAATTTAAAAAACAAATATTAATTTGTTGTTGGCTTTGGTCAAATAATAGAGGAATTAAGCGAAACCTAACGAATTAATATAGACGAATGACGCAATATTTAACTTATTTTATTAAAATAATTTTGTGGACTCAAAGATGTTTGAGGGTACCTGCTAGGGAAAACTGCAAGATAATAATAGAAGCCAGGGTGTGAAGAAATCTTGAAGAACACCGGACTTACTTGGAGAATCGTACTCATCCTATCCTGGATTGCTTTGATATTTTTCGGTGCAATCAGGGTGTTTTCATCGAGTTCTGATCTTGTTGATCACGGCAGGGCGGATTTATCGAGTTTTGATTTTAAGCAAAGTAACAATAAATCAGTCGTCCTTAAAGGAGACTGGGAATTCTATTGGAATCGATTATTGACGCCAGACGATTTTATAAATGAGCCCACGCCCCCCATGGATTCGTTCCTGAAAGTGCCAGGCAGTTGGGATGAACAAACGGCAGGAACAAAGGGTTATCCTCATCATGGGTTCGCCACCTATCGCCTGCACCTGATCTATCCAACGACGCTTAAAGACCCCGCTCTGAGCATTCGAAATGTTGCCAATGCCTATCGGCTCTATGTTAATGGACGGTTTATTGCAGAAGTTGGTAAGGTATCGGATAGACTTTCGGATTTCAAGAATGGCGAGAAATCGCTCATTTTAGAGTTGCCAAAAGATACGCAAGAGCTTGAGTTGATTTTTCAGGTGGCCAATCTGGATTATACCAAGGGAGGACTCCACGAAGCGCCAGTCTTTGGATCCAAACAAGTCATAGAGCGCCAGGAGATGATCCTCTCAGCGCTACAGCTTTTATTCATTGGCGGCGTTTTTATCTTTAGCCTTTACTATTTCTTACTCTTTATTTTGCAAACTAGAAATAAAACAGCCCTGTTTTTCAGCCTGCTTTGTTTCATCACGGCCCTGCGCTCCTCAATATGGGGTTTAGAACCTATCGGAATTTTATTCCCTAATGTTTCTTTTGATGGAGTAGCCTATATAAATTATTTGACAGGTTATAATTTGCTGCCGTTGATGATTTTGTTTGTCCATAGTCTTTACCCGTTTGGAAGTAAAGTAAAGTACACTTATGCCACCCGAAGCGTTTATTATTTGACTTGGTGCAAAAAATTGATATTGGCTTTAGTCCTACTGCCTACTCTGTTTTTTGATGGTTTACTCCTGTTCAAAACTCCTCAATTTATGTCGTCCATTACGAATTACCTTTACTTGTTGGTGCTGCTGCAAATGATTTACGTCATGAGTGTCCTCATAATAGCAGTGCTTCAGAAAAGGGACAACGCTAGACTAATGTTTATTGCCTTTGGCATTTTCGTTATGACGATTCTGGCAGATATCCTTCATTATCTGGGAATTGGCGGTATCAATATATCCTATATGTTTTTATATGGAAATTTTGCGGTTATCTTAGCAATGTCGTTTGTTCAATCTCAACAACAAGCCCTTACTCATAAAAAACTTATTTTATACAATCAAAAGTTAGTGGAAGCAGACAAACTCAAGGATAAAATAATGGCTACAGAGATGTCCTTCTTACAAGCTCAGATAAAGCCGCATTTCCTCTATAATGCCTTGAGTGCCATTGCCAATATTTGCGAAAATGATGGGACAAAGGCCAGCAAGCTCATTATTGATTTAGCCATCTATTTAAGGGGAAGTCTGGAATTTAATCACCTGGATAAAAGGGTGACGATCGAAAAAGAACTGGAATTCATCGAAACCTATTTCAACATTGAACAAGCACGTTTTGGTCAAAAGATCCAGCTGCTTAAAGAGCTTAGTATTTCTTCAAACGTGCAAATACCTGTTCTTATCCTCCAACCCCTAGTGGAAAATGCCGTACGTCATGGAATATCTAAAAAGCAAGAGGGAGGAAGGGTGACTGTCAGATTGATGACGTATGAGAAAGGAATCAGGATAGAGATTGAAGATGATGGTATTGGAATGGAAGAAGAAAGATTAATTCCCCTCCTGAGTGAACGAAGAAACGGTCAAGGCGTTGGTCTCCTGAATATCCATCACCGACTCCTTAGATTGTATGGCAGAGGCCTTGATATCAGCAGCGAGGTGGGACGTGGCACCTGCGTGAGACTGGTGATACCGGAAGGGAGAAAACCATTATGATACGGATTGCGGCAGTAGACGATGAGATGCATGTTTTAGAACGATTTAAAAGAATGGCTTTGGAAATTAAGGAAATTGAGTTATGTGGTTTGTTTGAAACAGGAGAACAGTTATTATCTTACTTGAAAATTCATCCGCTGGATGCGGTTTTTCTAGATATTGAAATGCTGGGGGTTAACGGTCTTCAACTGTCCGAGCAGATATTAGACCTGGATAAAGATATAGATATTATTTTTGTGACGGCCTTTAATCAATACGCAGTAGATGCCTTCGAATTACAGGCAATGGATTATATTATGAAACCTATGACACAAGAAAGACTGGAGAAAACATTAAGGCGATTGTCGAAAAACAATGATACAGCTGGAGGATCAGGAAAACCTTTTATTCAATGTTTCGGCGACTTCGAAGTATTTTTAGATGGAGAAGCGCTGGCCTGGAAAAATTCTAAGGCCAAAGAAATTTTGGCATTTTTAGTACATAAAAGGGGTGTGCCGGTAAATTGGGAAAAGATAGCGGATGCAGTTTGGCCTGACTATAACGCCGAAAAAGCTCATACTAATTTCCATGCCACCACCTATTTACTGCGAAAAAGATTGGCAGAAGCAGGCATCTCACAGATACTTGAAAATGGCCGTGGGAATTATAGACTGGCGACAAACCAAGTTAACTGTGAACTTTATCAGCTGGACGAGTTGCTTAAGGGCAATCAGATCAGAAGAGGAAATTTAGATTTACTTAAACAGTTGAAACAGAGAGGATATATGGAATTGAGCGGGTATGCCTGGGCACATTCAAGAGCTGCTGAACTTGATGAGATGCTCAAGAGGGTGATGCGGGATTTGAAGAAAGAATAAAAATCTTGACAAATTTTTTAATTTAGTGGAGAAGCACGGAACCATTGGTTTATAAAGTTTTCACAATGTGCCCTATAGGAGTATTAATCCTATAGGGCACATCCTATTTAGGGTTCATTTAGGGTAAATGTTTTATTATCAGAGTAATGTAATAAATGGGAGGCGAACTGAAATCATTATTGAAGTTTTTTAAACATCTTGAAAAAAGCCCTAAAGTTCTGAGACAATATTACGATATAGTGATTAGGAGGAGCAATCGTGCTGGTGTTAGGAAGAAAACCTGGCGAATATGTAATGATTGGCGAAGACATCATGGTCAAAGTTGTAAGAAGTGACACAGGAGATTTAAGACTTGCCATCAATGCCCCTAAGAGCACAGTTATTACACGTGGAGAACTATATGAAACTAAAGACAACTCTCTCACGATCAATACGCTTAAAGATCAGATTAATATAAATAGTACAGGGAACTGAATACCATCGCAGGGACGGGCAAACAAGCCAAATCACCCTTACAGGACGTAGGGAAGGTTTGGAATGTTTGCTCGTTTTTTTATTTAATCGGATTCAGTAATGCCATTTCATAGTATAGAGTAGGAACCAAAATTAATTCAGTTACAGGGACGAGTGAATAAACCAAATCATCCTTACAGGACGTAGGGAGGATATTGGATATTTTGCTCGTTTTTTTAATGAATCTATCCAATCAAGGAGGAGAAAATTATGCTGGTGTTAGGAAGGAAGCCAGGCGAATATGTGATGATCGGTGACAACATTATGGTCAAAGTCATTAGAAGTGAATTTGGTGATTTGAGACTGGCAATCGAAGCCCCTAAGAACACTCTTATTATTCGCGGAGAAATATATGAAGAGCAAAACAAGCCTCCTAAGACCAGTTAGTTAGGCAAATCGAAGTTGGCATAGAATCTTATATAAATAATTCAAGGACGACGACTATTGCTCATTCCTGGCAGGACGTCAATTTGATGAAGCAATACTCGTCTTTTTTTATTTTCCTAAAAATTAATCTTATGATAATAAGCCGAGTTGGCCATCAGGCTTGTTATAAAAAATGTGAAAAAGGAAGTTCACATTACGCAAAAACAAGGAGGTTTTCCATCATGATTATCAATACTAATATGGCATCACTTAATACTATTCGCCAGTTGGGTATCAATGAGAAGGCTACCCAAAGTTCTTTGGCAAAATTGTCCTCAGGTCTACGGATCAACAGCGCGGCTGATGATGCAGCAGGTCTATCAATCTCCGAAAAAATCCGTGGACAGATCAGTGGGTTAAACCAGGCTTCTAGTAATGCTCAAACTGGTATTAACATGGTATCTACTGCTGAAGGTGCTCTGAACGAAACCACGAGCATCCTGCAACGTATGCGTGAGCTTGCAGTCCAAGCTGGTAGTGATACCAACACCACTACTGACCGTGGCGCAATGCAGACTGAAATGAATCAGTTAACCTCTGAAATAAACAGGATTGGTAATACGACTCAGTTCAACACTCAGAACCTTCTTAAGGGTACCAATGTGGCTGCGACGACAACGACTGCAGGAAACACCGCCGTCATCAATGGACAGGTCGGGGTAGCGGTTGGAACCGCATCACAGCTAATTACCAACGCGAATAGCGTGGCGGGCGTGAACTCAACGGCTTCAGTGCAGGCGTCCACCTCAGCAGCGACTGGTGCCTTGTCGAACATGGTTGAGACCCTCCCCAGCACCAAGGGAGTGGCTGCGTCTGTTACCCTTACTAATGGCATTGCCTTCAATGGTGTGGATACGGTCAACGGCAACTCATTGAATGGCACGACAGTCAATATAGTGCAGGGGAACGCTGCAGGTTCGGCCACCACTCTCAGCTATGATAGCGTTAACAAGGCCTACACCTTCACGATCGGCGAAAACGCAGGGGAACCTCTCAGCCACTGATCGCGGCTCGCTGTACAACGAGATTAATAATGCCATTAAGAACAGCAGCTATGCGGGTGCGATTTCTGTTAACAATGTCACAGACACGAGCGAGTCCGTCGACAGTGTTGCAGCTAGCGGTGTATTTGCGGGTGGTATAAAGGAGGTTGACGGCTCATACAATTTCAGCATTACCAGTGCCTTTAAGGAAGCCGGCGATACGATATCCATTGGTGGACAGACATTCACAGCCGTGATGTCCGGTGCGGATGCGACCAAGGGTCAGTTTAACGTAGGACCCTCAGTTCCGACGGTAACAGGTGCCGTTGGTGCTGTTGAGACGACTGACTTATCAGCTATTGGCGCTGCGGGGAAAGTGACTATTAATGTTGGTGGCACTAACTTCTATATATCTAACACCACGTTGAAGACGTTAGCAGGTGCCCAAAATGATGCCAATGTTACAGCTGCGATTTCGGGCGCGGACACTTATGGGGATGGAACCGGAACGTTGTTAAGTTCCGTGGCCAATGTCAGCATTGATGCCACCACGAAAAAAATTACGATCACGGCCAAAAACCCTCAGCAGGCTCCAATATTATGGAATACAAGTGGTACTACAGTAGAAGATCAGACATCAATTAACAATGCTTTCGGGATGAACACTTATGCTCAAGTCACGGGAGCAAATGCAGCTACTATAGGAACGAACCTTAAAAATACCGCAGCAGTGTGGGATACTGGTGCTATTACTGCAGCAAGCGCTAATGGTGCGGCGACGTTTAGATTTAATGGTGTTACCGTAAACATGAACGTTACCAGTAATGGTGGGTCCAATGTAGGCACAAGTAGCTATACAGATAAAACACAGAACTTGACCATTGATGACTCTGTCGATAGCACTGCCGGTAATCAAGCAACTCAAATAGTTGCAGCACTAAATCAATACAAAGCAACTGCCAACGGTGGCAATAACGAACTGAGCAACTTTACGTTTGCCGTAGACACTACCGGAACTGGAATTGATATTACGGATACCCAGGCGGACGGTGCTTTAAATAACGCTTTGGCTGCAGTAGCGACTGACCCGGGTTCAACAAACTTTGCTATTACAAACGTAGGTTCAGGAGCTCAGCTAGGTGGGACTGATGGTGTAACTGGAGTCACTAAAACTGCTGCAGATACATCTGTCACGATTAATCTCGACGGTACGAATTACACCTTGGATAGCACAGCCCTACAAACTCTTGATGGAACTCAAAGCTTAGCCTCAACGAAAACTTTGATTGGTAACGCAGTTGACAGTAGTGGTAATAAGTTATCCAGTGTTGCGAGTATTACTTCTAATGCCGGCGGTGACATAATCATCACCTCAAAAACAGCGGGCTCGACTTCAAACGGGGCTGCGTCAAATGTAAAAGTTACCATCAATGGAACCAATGCCGCTTCCGTGACTAATGCAAAAACTGCTTTGGGAATAAGTTCGGGTCAGAGCAATACAGGAGCCATAGCTGTGTCGCAGAGTAATTCCACTGCTGACCAAGCGGCTAGCTTGCAGCAAGCAATCGCGGCCAACGCGGTGCTGGGGGCGAGATTCGGTTCTCCAACAGTTGCTTACGGTTCCTCCACAATTACCTTAAATGAAACTGCAGGCAGTGCGGCTGGTGTCACCCTTGGTAATGCCGTGGTCGCTGGAGCCGGCACAAATGACAAGTTACTCATTACCAACACAGGCGGTCAGAACCTTAAGACGGTAACAATCCTGCAGGGGTTGGCAACTGCAGGAGCGCAGGCCAAGACTGGTACAGTCGACACGTCTTTCCAAGTACAGGCTCAAACTAAAGGAACTGAGCTGAACGGTGTCACAGTTGCCTTCTCCGGTCTGACAAACACTGCGAATGCTAATGCCCTAACCAGTACTTGGGATGCTGATTCAAAAACCTTAACAGTCAGCGGAAACATTAATAATGCGGTAGGTAACACTGCTGCTACCATATCAACCGCGATGCGAAATACCATTTCAAGTGGACTTCAAGCTGCTGGATATAGCACCGGAGGCGCACTCAATGCCACCAATTCTACCACTAACGGTAACGCACTCAATATTCTTGATGTTTGGAATGGTAATTCCATTACCTTTGGCTCGGGTACTGGCTCCGTAGCGGGTGCAACGACTGTTAACAATGATACACTCACGGTTGATCAGAATAACGGCAACCTGACAATTTATCTGGCTAATACCTCTGCCTATAAAAATACTGCCGCCAATATTCAAGCAGCGGTTAATGCGTTGGGCAACAATGGAGCAACCGGCGGGATAGACTTCTCAAAGTACCAGTTTGCAGCCCAGGGCAATTGGGATACCAGCACGTTGGGCAATGATATCGCCAAAGGGACCTCAACAATGGTTGGAGGGACAGTTGCGGTCGATGGTTCATACAGCTTTGGCATCGATAAAGCGTTCGCTGCCGGCGATGTGGTAAACATTAAGGGCCAGAACTTTACTGCTGTTGATAGCGGCGCTAATGCAAGCAAGGGCGAGTTTAACGTGGCGGGCGGTGATCTTGTTGCACAGGCCGCAGGACTAAATGACGCCATTTCCCTGAACTCTGTTCTAAAGGCCAATTACTCGGCTACCGTCAGTGGCTCGACGATCACAATGACGGAGAAGGCCGCCACAGGCGTTGACATGCAGACATCCGATGTCGGTGTGACTGGGACCGGTACTCAGGGGCAATATTCGGTTGCCGCCAGCCAGCTGCTCACCGACGGGGCATCCTTCAGCATTGATGGACAGAATATCTCTGTTTCTTCCAAAACAAACAATGTTGGTTATGCTAACGGAACTGCCATCCAGCAGGCTTCCACCCTTGCCCAACAGACATCAGAGTTATCGGACGCTATCAACACCAACAGCACCTTGAACCAGAAGTACACTGCTTCTGTCGACACCGATGGCAACCTGCTGCTAACTCAGAAAGTCGGTAGCTCTGATGCACCCAGTGTGCAGATGACCACCTCTACTAAGGGCGACTTTACTGCTAAACTACAAATTGGCGCCAACTCTGGTCAAACTATGACAGTTAATATCTCAGATATGAGATCCTTAGCGTTGGGGATCTCTGGAGATGGTTCGACAAGTACTGTCGAGGCCAAAGATGGCTCGGTTGCCTCGTATGTGGCGACTGCTGACGTCAGCAATGGTACCGATAATACCAATGTCGAATATGGACTGGACATTTCTACGGCGGATAAAGCGACGGCTGCCATCAGCGTTATCGATGATGCCACTAATGCTGTATCTGCTGAACGCTCAAATCTTGGTGCTTTCCAAAACCGTTTGGAACACACCATCAACAACTTGGGAACTGCTTCACAGAACATTACCACTGCTGAAGCCAACATCCGTGACGTGGATATGGCCTCAGAGATGACCAACTTCCAGAAAAACAACATTCTCCAACAGGCTGCTCAAGCCATGCTGGCGCAAGCTAACCAACAGCCTCAAGGCGTTCTCCAATTACTCCGTTAATTGATTAGCAACCTATCGAGCAGTTTGAATATCACACATTTACTTGTTAAGAGCCAGGGACGCTTGTCTCTGGCTCTTAACTCATTAATCCTCACCTTTCGTTTCTCATAAAAGTGGGTTGTAAGTATTAGTCATAGATAGGAGCGTGGTCCTCTTGGCAAAAACATGAGAGATACTCCAGCCTCAATACGTCGGGAATTTCCAGTGCATTGGTCCGGCTTGTGAAGATAGTTGCTGTATTGGCTGGCGAGTTCAGATAGATAAAGATACCTACCAAAATTACCGACACTGCTCGGATGAACAAATGCGCTTACAAATGGATGAGAAGGTTACCCGCAACCGCACGAATGCGAGTACAGGAAACTATGCAAAAATCAAGCTCAATGCGGATAGCGTTTGCCCCTTTATCGATGGAGACAAGCTTTGCGCAATTCAGCGTAAGCTAGGGGAAACGTTGCTTTCCGTCACCTGTACAACCTACCCGCGTATGTCCAACACTATCAATGGTGTCTTGGAAAAGTCGCTCACCATGTCATGCTCAGAGGCTGCAAGACGGGCCTTATTGAATCCCAACCTCATGGAATTTGATGCAATGGAAGAAGACACTGCTACCCGCCACAATGACGGCGTAGTGTTAGATACTAATGACATGAAGTTAGCCCAGCGTCCCCAAAAATATTTCTGGGATCTGCGGATCTTTATCATCTCCTTACTGCAAGATCGTACCTACCAACTCTGGCAGCGACTGGTCATACTTGGTCTATTTTGCAATAAATTAACCCAGTTGGTGAGCGCTTGTGAAGTTCATGAGATTCCCAAGCTGATTGCTACCTACAGGAATAACTTGGAACAGGACATCTACCGCAGCGAACTAGACACCATCCCTAACGAGTTGACGATTCAAATGGAACTCATGAAAGAATTGGCAGATGAACGTTTCCTCACCAATATTAACAACTCACGCTTCTTGGAGTGCTTTGCGGAGTTTCTTCATGGTGTTCAGTACACAGCCGAAGCTAAGAAAGAAGAGATAGGTGCACGGTACGCTGAGGCTCACAATACATACTATCAGCCTTTTATGGCGCAACATGAATACATCTTGGAAAACTATCTGGTCAATTACGTTTTCAAGAACCTATTCCCCGTCAATGGGGAAAAGTATATTTTAGACAACTACGTCCTTTTGATCGTCCACTATGCTATGATTAAAATGTTGCTCATTGGCATAGCGGGTTTCCATAAGGAAAACTTCGGAACTGACCAAGTGATCAAGCTCATTCAGTCTTTCTCAAAAGTTATCGAACACAACAATGCCTATGTGAAACAAGCTTTCAAGCTCCTTAAAGATAACAATATGAACACGTTGGCCTACATGGCTATCCTGATCAAGAACTAGCGGAGGAATGATGACGCTATATAGTAATCCAAACCATGAGGTCATATATCGCATCATGGAGTTGTTGCCGACAGTTGAAGAGGGGCTGGAGCACATGATCGGACAACTCGAAGAGCTACGCCTCGAAGAATCGGCAGTTCTGTTCCAGGATGTTTCCGAAGCCATCAGTAGCATCGCAAATAACCTCGTACGGCTGATACCCGAGCAAGATGGAGCGGAAACATTGCAATCTACTGGTCAGATCCGGGAAGCTATCGGGGCTATGATTGATGGCTATGAGGTCAGCAACCTGGTGTTAATCTATACAGCACTTGTGAATCACTTACTTCCTGCTTTCAACGTGTGGCGGCAGCATGTGGAACACCTCTTAGGGCCATCAATCATGTCATAAAGCAATAAACTTTACATTTTGAGTTTCAGTGTTGAAAAAGTTTAGTTACAAAATACCGAAAGTCAGAAATATACAAGGCAGAAGGATACCGTTATGACAATAACAGAGATCGATGAAAACTACTTGAAGCAAAAACTAGAATGGGTGAAGTACCGACTCGAAATGTTAGACCTGATTGAGGAGAAGCTAGGCTTGTGGCTGAGAAGGTTGGCTTCACTACTTATCGGGAAATGGCAAATTATATGAAGGAGAAGGGTTACGTTTGGGATGCGCTGCAGAACAATTATACCATTTCAGTTGAGCAAGCGCCCGGAGATTCCCGTGAAGCCTGTCAGTCGCGGCCGTTGCGGCAAATTGGAGATTCAACAGGAACAACGGAGTCACGTAGCAATCCGGACTGGTGGCAGTACCTGCCAAGCTTACAGTAGTTGGAAGAAAACATCGAATCATTGGAAGACTTGATGGCCACCACTGATAGCAATCAGGGAAATGGCGGGGGAATTATTCCTCGTTATGCCGTTCCGGGTGTCTTTGTCACAAAATCCGTGCACATGAGCAACTGACTAGCGCTGCAACTGGTAAAGTCGGCAATTACGTTCAAAATACGGCCAGCGTGAAAGGGCAAGAAGCATCCGTAACCTTGGCTAACGGAATTACCTTTACTATCGACGACAGCAAAGTAAGCTTAAATAACGCTGAATCCATGAACGGTAAGACTATCAGCATTGTGCAGGGTAGTACTGCCGGTGCTGACTCAGCTGTGGCTTATAATTCTTCAACAGAGACCTACACCTTTACAATTGGACAGAATTCAGATGGAAGCTCCAGGGCTACCAATCGTGGCGAACTTTACAACGAAATCTCTTCTGCGCTTACAAACTATTCTGGCTCAGATACTACAGCAGTCGCAAAACTGAAAGTAAATGTGCCAGCCGGAACCTCTACCAGTCTATCCAGTATTGCGACCTCCGGTCAACTCGCTGGTGGCGTAAACGAGCAAGAAGGATCCTACAGTTTTGATATTACTGGTGCCATCAAAGAGGCAGGCGATACCATCACCGTTGGTGGGCAGACCTTTACCGTTGTACAAGGCTCAGCCGATGCAACCAAAGACCAATTTAGCATCTCAGGTACCTCCGCTACTATTACTGGTGGATCTGAAGCAATGTTGGCACAAGCCAACCAACAACCGCAAGGTGTTAGACTCTGGGCACCCCAGAGTCTCTTTATAACGTAACTCCTTCTAAAGGTGCTGAAATGATCTATGGATCCAATGGATGAAACCTATCTTGAACAAAAGCTGAAATGTATTGGTTTCCATTTAGTCAGACTTTAACGGAGGGATCTGTTTGTGAAATTGCACATATTACAAACCGGTTATACGAACTATCTAAAGCCTTTTTTCTAAGGCTGTATTTTACCTAAGGAAGAATTAGATCATATACAGGTTTTTGAGAAACAAGTTTTCACGAGTAATTATATCCTGAGTAAAGAATATAAGCCTCAATTTATTCTATAACCAGATGGCGGAAAAGTCGGAACTGTTAAATACATTAATGAATGGATTGTTAGGGAGTGTCCAGCCAGAACGTATCTCATGCTCTGGCTTTTGGCATTTAGGTAACCCTTTTGGAAGGAATTTGGGGATATTTGTGGAATGCTTGATGGGAGTAGCTGATTAATCAGATAGCTTAATATTAATGCCAATTCTATAGCTGATGTATGAGGGCGTTTTTTTGCATGAAAGTGATGATATCTTAAGCTGCCGTTGGCTTATTTCATACAACATCGGCAAGGGTGAATTAGGTGCCGGTGCTTACGAAGCGAGGTTGGGAGACTTCTGAATTTGACTACGATACGAGTGTAAACAACTAACTACTGGTAAATGGGGGTTGTTATGTGTATCTAGTAAGCGCTTGCCTTGCGGGAATTAATTGTAGATATGATGGCAAAAATACTAAAATTGCGGAGATAGAAGAGCTCGTTAAAGACGGTAAGGCAATTTCAATATGTCCAGAAGTAATTGCTGGTCTAAATACTCCGAGAGATAGTTGTGAAATTGTAATCACCGATGATGGTACGAAAAAGGTTATCAGTAAAGATAACAAAGATTTTACTTTGGCGTATCGAGACGGAGCGCAAAAAACATTAAATATTGCAAAAATTATTGGAATAAATACAGCCATATTAAAAGCAAAGAGTCCTTCCTGTGGATGTGGCCAGGTTTATGATGGGAAATTTAGCGGAAATTTGATAAATGGTAATGGTATTACTGCTGAGCTTCTCTTAATCAACAATATTAAAATATATACCGAAGAAAACTTTAAAGAAATATACCCATTCTAGTGTGTAGTAAAACCATACAGTAGTGGCGCGAAGATTGGCGTCTCAATAGTTGATTCTATAGATGAACTTGAAAAAGCGCTTATAGTCGCAGACCCCATTCGGACTGGGTGAGACGAATAACCTTAAAGGAGGCCTATTTAAACTATGGATAAACTAAGGTATCCAATTGGACAATTTAATATGGCTGAAGATGTTGCAGTGGATCAAATTGAAAACTTGATTCGTCAAATTGAGTCTCTTCCTGGGTTACTTATTGAATCGGTCAGAGATTTGTCTAACGAGCAATTAGATTCTCCCTATAGACCCGGAGGGTGGACAATTCGGCAAGTTGTACATCATATAGCAGATAGTCATATGAATGCTTACATTAGATTTAAACTCGCATTGACTGAGGATATCCCCACAATAAAACCTTTCAATGAAGCATTATGGGCAGAACTTGAAGATGCACGAACCTTACCAGTTGACGTTTCCCTGAAGCTCATAGAAACTCTCCATAATCGATGGGTTGTTTTATTGAGGTCGTTATCCACTACGGAACTCAATCGTGAATTTCGACACCCAGATGCAGGAGTTCTTAGTCTTAAAAAGACAATAGGGTTATACGCATGGCATGGTCATCACCATTTGGCACACATCAAGAATTTTAGAAAGAGCATAGGAATGGTAAACAGTGAAACTAAATAATTAGAGCTTTATGCCAACCGAAAGGTTCGGTATTACACAAGATTCCGTTTTCGCATTAGGCAAACCCAGGCTCTGGGTGGGTTAGGGCGATTAGCTCCAAAATGGCTTGAAACGAGTGAAAGAATTTCGAAGTAGGGTTCAACAGAGTTAACAATTTCTCTGGCAGTGCGTTGCGGTGGACCTGGCATATTACGTTGTTCATCGGCGTTACCGATTAGACTCAACCACAGGCCATCTTTTTCTAAAGAGAAAGCTACATTTTCAGCGAAAATTTTTCGTTCTTCATTCGAGTCAAATGAATGAAAACAGCCTCTATCAAATGCAAAGTCAAATGGTGCTTGTTCAAGTCTGTTTGTAAGGAAGTCATTTGCAAAAAATGTACATTTGACATTAGCTTTTGCAGCTTCCTCTAAAGCCTTTTGTATTGCAATCTCCGAAGCATCAATACCTATTACATCAAAGTTATTTTGAGAAAGCCATATTGAGTTATTACCTGATCCGCATCCAATATCCAGTGCTTTACAAGGTTTAATTGCCATTGTGGTTACAGTCTGAATAAGATTGAAATCGGGTTTGCCAATATCCCAAGGAGTATTGCCTGCTTTATATCTTTCCTTGTATTGATCTTCAATCATTTTGTTTTAACCTCCTAAAAGCATTTATCGCTTACGGTGCACCTTCTGGAACAATTTGTTAGGTCATTAACTCTTATTATATATTCTTTTAAGTTCAACACAACATCATAAGACTAAAATTATATCTGGCGTCTATCGCAATAATATTCTTCTGAGATACGGAGAAAATATAAAAAATTAAAAGTGGGTGAAATATGTTTTGATTAACGTAAATTTGAACGAGCGACTGCCGGAACGTGAGTTGATGGTTCAAACTCAACTCATAGGGCGAGATATCACAGACGAGGTTATCATAAATGCAATGCTTACAGTTCCCCGCCATAAGTTTGTAAGCGAAGATCAACAAGAGTACGCGTACGATGATAGCCCATTGAAAATCGAAGTTGGGCAGACGATCAGTCAGCCGTATATTGTGGCCCTTATGGCTCAAACATTAGGGTTAAAAGCAAGCGACAAAGTCTTAGAAATTGGTACCGGTTCCGGTTATTCAGCAGCTATTTTATCTCGTATTGCCCAGAATATCTATACAATTGAACGCCATGAAGTTTTGGCGTATCTTGCCAAGGAACGATTTAAAGAACTGGGTTATAAAAATATAGATTTACATATCGGGGATGGTACTTTAGGGTGGCTGGAAAAAGCGCCATTTGAAGCCATTCTGGTCACGGCTGGTGGCCCCATGATTCCGGATTCCTTAATTGAACAATTAGCTGTAAATGGTCGCTTGGTTATCCCAGTTGGGGATAAAGCAGAACAGAAACTTATGCGCGTTACGAAAACAGAGACTTGTGAGCTCAAAGAAGAAAACCTTGGGTTAGTGCGTTTTGTCCCACTTATTGGATCAGAAGGCTGGGATGGATCAAAAATTATAACTAGCAGTAACGAATCAATCAGAAAATAGGAATTAATTCTAAAGCAAAATTTAAGACAAAGAAATTAACAAAACCGGGTTAGAGGAAATACTTTACCGGCCTTTTTCAGTGCACGCGTTATTTTTGCATTACAACTCTCCAGATTGCTCCACCATCTTCGGTTCTTACAATATTTAGAGAATTGCTTGATGCGGATCTATTAACAACAACACCCCATGCAAGTTGCTCATTGACAAAATCAATTCTGGCAAGGTCTCCGGCAATCATCGGAGGAAAACCTTTTGGCCGGGATTCATTCATTATTTTTGACCAGCTCTTGCCTTGATCGTTTGTTTTGAGCACGGCAATAGGGTAAGTAGATGGTAAATAAGCAACAAAGAAAGCACTTGTATTGCTTCTAGGTAAGAGATCCCCCGTTTCAAAAGGAGCAGGTTTTCCGGAGAAGGGTGGTTCAGCCATGTAATAGCCACTTTCAATTGTCCAACTATTAGATTTATCCTTATGCAATATTATCTTTGAGGATTGAGACATTGTACTCTCACTGGAAAATTGAGCCCATCCCTCCAAAGTAGAGTTAATAGTAACCTTACTATTAACTGGTTCAAGGGTTTTTCTAATGTTATCGGGGACTGACCATTCCTTATTCCATGTATTACCACCATCAGAGGTGTGCCAGAGAGAATCTGTACTTGACGCCCAACCTTCCTTATTGTTTTCGAAATCGACTGACATAAGGTTTTCCATGTTGAAAATTTGTTTCCAAGATTGACCAGAGTCAGTTGTATAGAGAAGGTTATTATTCAATTTAGCAAATCCTTCATTGGCATTTAAAAATTGAATTTGACAAGGGGATATTCTTGAAACCTGTTCAGTTTCAAATTGCTTTGTCCAATTTTCTCCTCCATCTGAGGTTGATAAGATAGAATAGACCCTTTTGGCAGATTGGGGATCAGTAATCCCGATGGCCCAACCATGTTCTCGATCAATAAACTGCATGGTTATAATATGATAGTTGTTCAACCGAGAAGACGACCATGTTTGCCCCTGATCAGAGGAATATAATATTTCGGTAAATAATGGGTCATGGATGTCAATGTTTAATCCTATCCAAACATATTTATCACCAAGGAAAGAAAAATTGGCATTTGCAATTTCAGTACTGGAAAGTGTTGAAGTATTTTGGGGAGATTGATTTGACGGGGCGGTTTTATTTAATGCGTTATTACAACCGCTTAATAAAAGAACTATAAGACATACTGTTGTGAAAGAATAAATTTTTTTAGTACACATTCATTAACATCCTCCATTTTCCGTGAGATGAGGAGAGACTTGTCGTTTACTCAATTTTTACAATTTCAATGTACAAGGTTTAAATCTCTCCCTTTTCAGGCGGAAGGGTTTTTAACGATTAAGTTTTCAGTCCTAATATTTATCCATTTTTACCCAAATTCCTGCTTGAGAACAGACCAAAAGGAGGATCCACGAATCGCGTGGATCCTCCTTCGTTAAGTTTTATCACAAAAACTTAAGCATAGGTTATACGTTTGCATGGAGAGGAGCTTCGGAAGTTCGAAATATCTGCCTCTCTGGAAAAAGGATGGAATCTGGAGAATGCCCATCAGTATTTAGATAAAGAAGCTTTGGAAAATGCTTTACATAGGATGAACGGCAATAAATTGGAAGTCGCCCGGCTGTTGGGAATCTCAAGATCTTGGCTCTATAAGAAAATGAGGCGGTATAACATGAATTGAGGAGTACCTAGCTGTACTTGGTAAAGGTTAGAACTGACTAATGGAGATGATGCGGTTCTGATTGGTTAAATAGGTTGGTATGATTAGTGATTTTCGGATAATCAGTCTCTTGAATTAGCTGTTGTGAGGTTTCTTTCTCGGTGGTTTTAGACGGCATAAAAAATGTCGGGTCGGCTAACTATACCATAGCTTTTGCTGAGGATAGTCCATAAATGATATGGTTGAGCACTGAGGCATAATAAGTTTTCAGAAAGCAAGGTTTTTAATAGGCCCATTTTCTGTCCACCGTTATAGAGAATAATCCAAGTTAATAGGGAAGCAACGAGACCTTTACTTAAATAATGATCTTTACCGGTTCTCTTAAGGATATATTGCAAGGGGATTCCAAGAACTGAACCAACTGCTAAATGTAACAACTCACCCAAAAATAGTCGTTTCCTTTTTCTAACTGATGTAGGAGTGACAAAAAATTGAGCTGCTATTTGCCCGAAGGTTGCTTCTGTCTTTTTAGCCTTATAGAGTAATAAGTTGGAAAGGTCAATCGTTATAGCGCCAATTAAACCTCCTAGAAGGCCAATCCTAATTGAATCCTTCATTTTACCGATTTTATGTACGGAATCTGTGAATTTTAGAAGAGAATTAAGCATCTTAGATTCCTCCAATAGTTGTTCAAATTCAATTATATGTTGCTCATAATTCAACAATTTAAATTTGTAATTATAACCAAAATGTAAATGTAAAAAAACCTCCGAGGCAATCAAGCCTTGGAGGTTTTTTATAAACGATTTACCAGTTGCTGCGTGTACGTGGTTGATAGCAATCGCGGCAATACACGGGTTTGTTGCCGGAAGGTTGGAAGGGTACTGTTGTTTCCTTCCCGCAATTTGCGCAAACAGCAGGGAACATTTCACGTTGGCGAGAAAAACCGCCGCCGCCATTGTTTCTGTTTTGAGCCTTTTTAGCTGCACGGCACTCAGGGCAACGACCAGGTTCGTTAGTGAATCCCTTTTCAGCATAGAATTCTTGTTCAGATGCTGTGAATTCGAAATCCCGTCCGCAATCTCTACAATTAAGCACTTTGTCATTAAACATTTCAAAAAACCTCCACTATAGTTTACCCGCTACATGGTAAGTTCAGCAGCCTCTTCCCAGAGCCGTAGCAATAGAGAAGGTTCGTGTAAATCCATTAAATTAACGAGTTTATATTAATATAGCTTAAAATAAGATATATGTCAAATAATTAGGACCATGAGTGTATTAAAATACACATATTGGGGTATTAAGAAAGTTCGAAATTTTATGATTCGAAAAACAAAATCTTAGGTTTTCTAGCGATACATGGTTTCTAACAAAGCCTGAACATCCTGATTTTCAAGATACTCATCGAATGACATTCTGCGGTCAAGAATTCCCTGAGGAGTAATTTCGATGATACGATTGGCGATGGTTTGGACAAATTGGTGGTCCTGAGATACGAAGAGAATATTTCCATCCAGGTTTGTTAATGAATTATTCAGAGCCGTAATAGATTCCATATCAAGGTGATTGGTTGGTTCATCGAAAAGAAGAACATTGGCCCCACTGAGCATCATTCTAGAGAGCATGCAGCGTACCTTTTCCCCTCCAGAGAGAACTTGAGCGGATTTCAAAGATTCATCTCCAGAAAATAGCATTCGCCCTAAAAAACCTCGGACAAAAGATTCGTCAGGATCTCTGGAGAATTGGCGGAGCCAATCCACTAAATTAAGATCTGTATCGAAGTAAGTAGAGTTATCTTTAGGGAAATAAGCTTGAGTGGTCGTAATACCCCAGCTGAATTCTCCCTCATCCGGAAGGATTTCCCCCATTAACACCTTGAACAATGTGGTTTTGGCAGTGCTGTTCGGTCCTACCAAAGCAATCTTATCTCCTTTATTCATCATAAAGGAGAGGTTGTCAAGAACTTTTTCGCCATTGATGTGGACGGTTAAGTCTTTAACAGTCAAGATATTGTTACCTGCTTCTCGATCAGGAGTAAAGGCGATGTAGGGATATTTGCGTGAAGACGGCTTAATATCTTCGAGAGTCAATTTCTCAAGCTGCTTTTTACGCGAAGTGGCTTGTTTCGCTTTAGAAGCATTGGAACTAAAACGTTGGATAAACTTCTGCAGTTCCTCGATTTTATCTTCTTTCTTCTTGTTGGCCTCACGCATCAACCGCAGCGCTAATTGACTGGATTCGTACCAGAAATCGTAATTTCCGACATAAAGCTGGATCTTCCCAAAATCAATATCGGCAATATGAGTGCAAACTTTGTTTAAGAAATGTCGGTCGTGGGAGACGACAATGACAGTATTCTCATAATTATATAGGAAGTTTTCCAGCCAGGTAATGGATTGGAGATCTAAATGGTTCGTAGGTTCATCCAATAAGAGGATGTTCGGGTTGCCAAAGAGGGCCTGGGCCAGTAAAACACGCACTTTTTCATTACCGGTGAGGTCTTTCATCATTTTGCTTTGCAGGTCTTTAGGAATGCCTAACCCCATAAGCATTTCGGAGGCTTCAGATTCTGCTTGCCAGCCGTTGAGTTCGGCAAATTCTCCTTCTAAAACGGAGGCTTTCATTCCGTCTTCCTCAGAAAAGTCCGGCTTAGAATAGAGGGCATCTTTTTCTTCCATAATTTCATAGAGTCTGGCGTGCCCCATGATGACGGTCTTCAGCACTTCAAAGTCTTCGAATTGAAAGTGATCCTGTTTTAAAACTCCAATTCGCTCTCCTGGAGTCAGTATGACCTCGCCACTTGTAGAGTCCAGCTCTCCGGAAAGAATTTTCAAAAACGTTGATTTACCGGCACCGTTGGCTCCGATCAAACCATAACAGTTCCCGGGAAGAAACTTAACATTAACATCTTCGAATAAGGCTCGTTTTCCAAATCTAAGGGTGATTCCACTGGTACTAATCATTAAAAATCGTTCCTTTATTAAGAATTTGTTCCAAAAATATATTATAGCATTATATGTCAAAAAGATATAGTTCAAGATAAATCCCCTTTAAGGAAAGAAATAGGTTGGTTTTCAACGTTCTTTCCAAAAGGGGATTCTGGGCAATAATCTTAAGATATGAGTTAGCACACTTGAAGTATAATATTAGGCGATAATTTTAGCGCCTAGTTCGTGAAAAAGCAGTGTTATAGTTAGTGAATTGAGGTGACTGCAGTTTCTTCTAATATTTTTCTAAGAATCAAAATTCCGGCCATAGTTTTGGGAAATCCAGCACTTGGAGCAACTAATAATATGGCGTGTTCAATCTCTTCTTCGGTGCAGCCACTTTTTAAGGCTTTCAAAATATGAGTCTGCAAAGCCCGAGGATATTGACATTCAGTAGATAAGGCTACTTTTATTAGCCAGCAGGTTTTTTGGTCCAATGGCCCGCCCTCTGTGTGAACCAAATGCCCATAGGTTTCGTAAGCTTTATATATGTCTCCATGATGTTCGGTAAAATATTTTAGATTAATTTCCGTAGCGTCAAGATTGTCGAAATAGTCATCCATGATGTCAGCTCCTTTACTGTTTCTTACATTGTTTGCCACAGTATGGATGACTATGCATCAAAATCGTAACACTTATTTATTTAAAGCAAGATGTCCCTCGATCCAATCAACAAACTGTCTTGCTGTGCGGGCTGAACGTCCGTTATACCACAACGCCCATTGTAAGGCTTCTTTGTGCAAAACATTTTGATCAATGGTTAAATTCCTATGCGAGGCAATCCCCTCGACAATCTTGAGGTATTGTTTTTGATCTGGAGATGAGAATACAACGTTAATCCCAAATCGATCAGCGAGGGATAACTTTTCTTGGATACTGTCCCCGGCATGCACTTCTTCATCGCGATTACTGGAGTGCAAGCCCGCTCTTTCACTAAAGTATTCTTTTACCAGATGGCGACGATTAGAAGTTGCATAAATAAGGATATTGGAAGTTTTGCTTTCTAAGCCGCCTTCGAGAACTGCCTTAAGTGATGTATAGTTTTCTTCGTTGTCACCAAAAACGAGATCGTCGACAAAGAGAATAAACTTTTGAGCCCGATTATTTAGAAGCCGGATAATTCGTGGAAAATCAGCCAGGAAGGCCTTGGGAATTTCAATCATGCGCAGTCCTTGATGATGGTAAGCGTTAAGGATTGCCTTGACCGTCGAGGATTTGCCGGTACCACGGTCACCGTAGAGAAGTACGTTGTTGGCTGGGTACCCCTTTAAGAATTGTGAGGTATTCTCTAAGATCTTGGAGCGCTCGTCTTGATAATCAACCAACTCGTTAAGAGTGATGGGATCAGGTCGCTCAACACTTTTGAGGTAGCCCTGGCCTTCAAGTCTCTCCCAAATAAAGGCGATACTTCGAGCAAAGATGCCACAGCCAAATTGCTGATGAAACCGTTTAAGCTCAGGAAGACAATCGTTCCAGTGCTGGCTTGCCAGAAACGTTTCTTTGAGATTGTGAAGATGCTCAGGCTCATGATCAGCTAACTTGCCAGGACAGGGTTCCCATTCGGGAAGCCCTTGGACAAAGGGTTTAAGGATGGTGTCGAAGTCACTGTCGGAACTGCTGCTATCGTCTCTGGAGTTAAAACGAGCAGCTATCTCAGCTTTCAGAGCTGCTGCATCGAGTTTTGCCACAGATTCTAAATTCCTTAAATCACAGGAAGCAGCCTTCTCAAGGGCATCCTCCATTGTAAGAGGGCTAATAGCTTGGGCATTAAACGAAAAGGAATTTTCATCAAAAATGATTAGATTAAGGATATGATTGGTCAGTGATAGTTGAGGGCATTTGGCTAAGTGATAATAGAAATCGTTGTACAAATTGACAATCTCACGTAATTGAATATCCTCTTTATCTAGAGCAATGAGCAGCTCTCTTAGCCGCCGCAGGACTGAATCTTCTAAAAGCCCTCGATAAACGGAAAGGGAATCTAGTGCTAATAATTCAGGAGCAGTTCTAGTTCGTCTCATATCCGGTTCCTCCAATAAGCGTCCTAATCAAAACACCCCCTCGGCCCGATTAGGGATAAGGGGGCGATAGGTCAAAACAGGTTTTAGCTTAGTATAACACTCAGAAAAACAGAAAGAAAGAATGAATGAAGTCGAAAAGGAATTACCCTTCCCAAAATGTGGTTATGAGGAGTTAGTTAGTGTATAATGCTTTTATATGTTTCTTGGGTAAGGTGTTGGAGGATAGTAATTTGAGAGAATTAGTAAACGCTAAAAGTCCGGAAGAGCAATATCAAAAACGGAAATCGTATTATGCACGAAGGTATGAAACGATAACTCAATTCATTAATCGCTTAAGCAACCTTCGACTGCTGACATTTCTCATCGGTGCAGTGATGGCGGTTGTCTTCTATATGCAGGAAAAGTCTGCTTGGGCTTATGGCATCCTTCTGCTTACGGTGGTCGCATTCATAGCCCTGGTCTTTTGGCACCAGACTTTAAAAACAAAACAAACGTATCTTCACGTTCTTTACGAGAATTACGATCAAGCCTTGAAGCGTTTAGTTGGAGAGTGGAAATTGTTCTCTGATCAAGGGGAAGACTTTAAAAATCCTGAGCACCCCTACGCAGAAGATCTGGATATCTTTGGCATAGGATCGCTTTATCAATGGATTACTACAGCGAAGACGTTTAGAGGCAGAGAAACGTTACGTGAAATTTTGATACACCCTCCTGAAGACTACGAAGTTATTAAAAAAAGACAGGTCGCTATCCTTGAACTGTCTAAAAATTTGGCCTGGAGACAGCGGTTTTTAGCGGAAGCAAGGTTAGCAAAACGTCCTATGAGATCGCCTGCAGGAATTATAGATTGGGCTAAGACGTATGATCCCATCTACCTGCGCCGGGATGTTCTTATTTTAGCCCGTGCTCTCCCGTTGGTTACCATCACGTTTTTGCTGTTATATTTCTTCACGGCGACAGTCTCATATTGGTTCCCCCTTTTAGGACTTCTTATTCAAGCAGGTATCCTTTTAATAGGAAAGCAAAGAGGTAAAACTCTCAATGCAGTGTATGAGTTTAAAGAAACGATACGCATCTATGAGAAAATGCTGGAAAGGTTTGAAAAGCGTTCCTTTCACTCGGATTATCTGCAAACCCTTAAACGTAATTTATGGGATCGAGATGGAAGGGCAGCCTTTGAACAGATTAGAAAATTGTCGGGTTTGGCTGATCTGATTGCTAATCGAGGAAATGCCATGTTTCTGATCGTAAATATCGTGACGCTTTGGGATATTCAGTGCATGATCTCTTTAGAAGCCTGGAAGGAGAAATCGGGCCGCTCATTAGGGCAATGGATTGATACCATCGCTGAATTAGAAGCGTTAAATAGTTTAGCCATTATTGCTGCAGATCACCCAGAATGGAGTTTGCCGGTCATAATTCCCGAAACGCCGGGTGTTATGGCTGTTGAAATGGGTCACCCCCTCTTAAAAAACCCAGTATGTAACGACCTATCAATGGACAAAGATTCTGGGGTTCTGTTAATAACTGGTTCAAATATGTCCGGTAAAAGTACTTTGTTAAGGACTGTCGGTATCAATCTTGTGATGGCCTATGCCGGAGTTCCAGTCTGCGCCAAGGTGTTTCGTTGTTCTATCCAACAGCTTTTTACCTGTATGCGGGTGCGTGATAATTTAGAGGAGAATATTTCTTCCTTCTATGCAGAATTACTGAGGATTAAGCGAATTGTAGAGGCCTCAAAGCAGGAAAAGCGAATTTTCTTTCTCCTCGATGAAATCTTTAAAGGAACAAATTCCGAAGATCGTCACGCCGGGGCCAGAGTCCTTATACGGCAACTAAGTAAAGCTGGGGCTATGGGCATGGTGTCAACCCATGATTTAGAATTGGGTGACCTGGAGCGTGAAACGAATCGAAACATCCGCAATTATCATTTCCGAGAGTTTTATCAAAATGGTCAAATCCATTTTGACTATAAACTTAGACCAGGGATCTCCACCACGCGCAACGCCATGTACTTAATTAAAATGGCCGGTATTGATGTGGAGGGGTAAGCATAAACTATAGTTTCTGCTGAATGTATCGGTTCTTTAGCGTTCCAATGTAATGGAAGTATCCGACGAGGGGAACTTCTCAAGTAAAAGAATAAATAATGAATAAATGAACGGATTGAAATCCAGATGACATTATTTCTGTCATCTGGATTTCATTTGTTTTGTTGTAGATGGTGTAAAATTGTTCGAAAAAACTAATAAACTATGTTTGTTTTGTAATCACCTCGAAAGGAGTAACAGTTAACCATTAACTATTAAGGCTGCATAATAACAACCTTTGAACAAAGGCCGAGAACATACCTCTTTGGAATAAAAACTTGCGATTAGAGCTTGGGGAGAGTTAATTGATGAATATGATGAAACGTACAATGTCGGTCAGAACACGGGTTACGCTTTTGATGGGAATCGTGATCATTGCCGTTGTAACA
The DNA here is from genome assembly GCF_045689965.1 of Desulfosporosinus paludis. Classification (NCBI taxonomy): domain Bacteria; kingdom Bacillati; phylum Bacillota; class Clostridia; order Eubacteriales; family Desulfitobacteriaceae; genus Desulfosporosinus; species Desulfosporosinus paludis. The sequence continues at coordinate 1,433,623 of NZ_CP144211.1, read as the reverse complement.
CTTTTATCTGCGGCAAGTTTTTGGAATGCAGAGAGACTGCTTAAAATGAACGAATTGCAAACAGAAAAACTTGTGGAGCAAGGAATTCAAGATGAATTTGGCAACCGCCTAGATCGTGCTAAGTCTTCAGTGCTGTCTATGACGATGAACCCTGATGTGGCTAAAGCTTTGGCAGAACGTGATCGAGCTGCCCTGGCACGTTTGGTTCAACCTGTTTTTAATGAGATAAAAAAGGAGGGTTTTAGTCAGCTCCAGTTTCATCTGGCACCAGCCACTTCTTTCTATCGTGCACATTCTCCCAGTAAATTTGGCGATGACCTTACGAAACTTCGTCCTACAGTGGTGACCGCCAATAAAGAACACAGGATAGTGGAAGGACTGGAAGAAGGAGTAGAAGGGTATGGATTTCGAGTTGTGGTACCGGTCAACTATCAAGATCAATGGGTCGGCAGTGCTGAATATGGAATGGATTTCGGCGAAGATTTTTTACAAACTCTCCAGAAGAAGAATCCTGGAGATTACTTTATTTACCTGCTTGACCCCTCTGCCTCTCTGGTCAAAAATGTTAAGGAGAATGGAGGTCTGTTGGCCGGCACTGGTAAGGATAATTACCCGGTTCCGGAAAGTATGGTAAAAGCACTTGTGAATGGACAAACCCAGCTGACCGTGAGCAAAGATGGGCACTATAATGTTTTACTCATTCCCTTCAAAGATTATAAAGGTGAAGTGAAAGGGTATATTAAAACCATCCTTTCACGGGAAGGGGTATTGCAAGAGGTAAATGGCTTAAAACAATGGGTCTTGTTGGTCGGATTACTGGTTCTATTCTTAGGCGTCGTGACAGGATATTTGTTTTCGTTGAAAATTTCCCGCCCTCTGGCTGCATTAGCGGAAAATGCAGAGGTCTTAGCCACAGGTAATTTAAAAATTACTATCAGGACTGATTGGTACGGAGAATTGGGAACCCTAGCCCTGGCTATGAAGAAAATGCTGGAAAACACGAAGGATATCTGTTTTTCCATAAATCAAGCGCTAAGGCGTGTAGAGGATTCCACAAAGGAAATTTTAGTTGCCACAGATCAAACATCGCGAGGAACAGATCAAGTGGCCGCAAGCATTAATCAGGTAGCCGTTGGTGCTCAAAAGATTGCTCAACATACCAGTGAAATTGGCATACAAAGTGACGGCATTAATCAAAGCGTTCTATCCCTGGCCCAACATGTGGAGCGTATTTCAAGCAGTACCTCTGACGTAACTGAACGCACACAGCGTGGAGAAGACATGATGAAAGGCTTAGCGGAGAAGATGGGTATCTTTGCCGCTAAAGTGGAAGAAATTCAGACGGGAAGTCACCTTCTTAAAGATCAGACGGGGCAAATCCGTGGGATTACCAAAATCATTTCCGGAATTTCAGAACAGACGAATCTTCTGGCTCTTAATGCTGCGATTGAGGCAGCACGAGCCGGAGAAACCGGGCGAGGATTTGCCGTCGTGGCCGAGGAGGTCCGAAAATTAGCAGAAGGGTCTAAGCAAAGCGCCTCCCAGATCGCGGAGCTGATCGATCAAGTAACTCACAGCGTGGAAAATTCAGCCCAGGCCGCGGAAGAAGCATTCTCATTGATACAGGAACAATCGGGGATCGGGGATCGGGCACTGCAAGAATTTATGGAAATTTCCCAAGGAACGCAAACAGTCTCACGTCTATTGGGGGTAATGGTGGAAGAGGTTCAGCAAGTGGTCCGGATGGGTCAGGCGGTTTCCGGTTCAATCAAAGAGATTGCGGATATGTCCCATGATGATGCAGGCTCAGCCGAGGAAATCGCTGCCTCAACCGAGGAAATGAGTGCAACGGCTGTTACAATTCGCGATAGTGTTGGACAATTAGTCTTATTAATGAAGGAATTGAGAGCTCAAAGTACGCGATTTGTCAGTTAAGTTTAGCCTGGCAGCTTATCATTTGAAGTTAAGATTCTAATCAGGTATAATTGTAAATTAGAAAATTCTTAACCCTCAGGGGATCTTTTTGAGGAGGAAGGCTATGCAATCGGTTACCGTTAAACAAATTTTCCGAGAGACGGAGAAGTATCTCAATCAAAATATCGAGATATCCGGATGGGTTCGTACCATTCGCACATCCAAAGCGTTCGGCTTTATTGAAATTAATGATGGCAGTTTTTTTGAGAACATTCAGGTGGTCTTCGAAGAAAGCCTGACTAATTTTGCCGAAATTGGGAAGCTGACAATCAGTTCTGCTCTTCGCATCCAGGGCACCCTCGTCCCATCGCCGGGAGCGAAACAACCTTTTGAATTAAAGGCTGAGCAGATAGAGGTTCTTGCCCTATCAACAGCAGATTACCCCTTACAAAAGAAACGTCATACGTTTGAATACTTACGGACGATCGCTCATTTGCGGCCTAGAACGAATACCTTTGCAGCGGTCTTTCGAGTTCGGTCGGTGGTTGCTTACGCAATCCACAAGTTCTTTCAAGAGAAAGGGTATGTCTATGTACATACACCGATCATAACAGGAAGTGACGCCGAAGGCGCTGGGGAAATGTTCAGGGTTACGGCCTTAGATCTAGCAAATCCCCCCAAGAATGACGCTGGAGCTATCAATTTCGGCGAAGATTTTTTCGGGAAAGAAACGAGTCTGACCGTGAGTGGCCAGCTCAATGTAGAGACCTATTGTATGGCTTTTCGCAATGTCTATACCTTTGGACCCACCTTTCGTGCGGAAAACTCAAATACTGCGCGGCATGCCGCAGAGTTCTGGATGATCGAACCGGAGATTGCCTTTGCTGAACTTGCCGATAATATGAATTTAGCGGAAGAAATGATGAAATACATCATTCAGTACGCTTTAGATCATGCTCCTGAGGAAATGGCGTTTTTTAATAATTTTGTGGATAAAACGCTGTTTGAACGACTGGAAAATATCTTAAATTCCGATTTTGGACATATCACCTATACTGAAGCTGTTGAACTTCTGGAGAAAGAAAATGCTCACTTTGACTATCCGGTACACTGGGGTACGGACCTCCAAACGGAGCATGAACGCTTCTTGACCGAAAAGATTTTCAAAAAACCTGTGTTCGTATCGGATTATCCAAAGGATATTAAAGCTTTCTACATGCGGATAAACGATGACAACAAGACCGTTGCCGCTATGGATCTGCTGGTTCCCGGAGTTGGAGAAATCATCGGAGGGAGTCAACGTGAAGAACGTCTTGAGGTTCTCCAAAGAAGGATGGAAGAATTCGGACTTAAGGAAGAGGATTATAACTGGTATCTGGATCTTCGCAAATATGGCGGTGTGAAGCATGCCGGTTATGGGCTGGGCTTTGAACGGGTTATTATGTACTTAACAGGAATGTCGAATATTCGAGATGTCATATCTTTCCCCAGAACGGCCAACACGTGTGAGTTTTAAAGGTTATCTCCCCTGCAATTTCCTTGATCTAAATGATAATAACTGTTCTCAAGGTGGCGGGATCAATTCCCTCCACCTTTATTCGTATCTCAGAAAGTATAAGTTTTTGGGGTACCATAGGGTACCCTTTTACTTGTTGCTTAGGAAAGTATATAATCTAGGGCTTGTGGATATCTCGTTAAGTGCGTGCGTTAGCACGCTTTTTTCACTAAGAGAGCGGCCATGCCTGTCCCAGAATCGTATGCGCGTACGATTCTGCACCAGGAAGGCTTGGCGTCAGCCGATTTTTCTGAATTCCGCCGAGCTTTAAATAAGGTTGACACCCTAATTCGGTCATGCTAGAATGAGAAAAATTCAAATGTATAGACAATTTACAATAGGAATAGGTGTTTTTGGTGATTCAAGAAGAGATGCCCATCGATAAGAACTCAGTTATTCCCATTTATTATCAGCTATTTAAGCTGCTTGAAGGACAAATTCGGCGGGGAGAACTTAAACCAGGAGAATCTTTGCCAACGGAAAATGATATCGCGATGCGCTATGAAATTAGCCGTATGACGGTACGAAGAGCAATTTCCGAACTGGTAACTGCAGGAATGGTTTATGCTCAGCAGGGTAAAGGCACTTTTGTTGCTACGCCTAAACTAAATAACATAGTCTTTGAATTAAATGATTTTAATGAAGAAATTAAAAAGAGAGGATTAGATTATAAAACCACTTTGTTGGAAGCTAAGATTATTAGGGCAGATGAGGAACTGAGAGCTAAGTTTCAAATCGAGGAAGAAAACAAGCGGTTCTTATATTTTCGAACGGTATTGTCGGCTGAGAGTGAACGGTTATCTTATGAGGTAAAATATACAATCTATAGTAAGAGTAAACCGATTCTGGAAACGGAACTTAAAGATCCGAGTTTACCGGGTCTGATAGCGGCGCACACGGAATACGTTCCTGTAAGTTCTAAAAAGGTTTTACAGGTTGCGGCATGTACTAAGGAAGAAGCCTTAATCCTTGGGATTGCTCCCCAAGCTCCGGTTTTTCTCATTGAACAGACAATCTTTGATGCAGAACTTAAAACAGTGGGGTGGAGTAAGGCTGTTTATAGAGGAGATCGGTACAAATTAACCAGCTATGATGGTTGGTATAAAAACGATTAAGCTAATTGGGGGTTCATGAGGTGGAAGACGAACTACAAATAGCGATGGCGGACCTTGATGAGGAAAAAACCTTAAGGCTGGTAAAAGAAAGAATTCAGGCTGGTTATACCTCAGTGGATATCATCGAAAGCTGCCGGCGAGGCGTGGAAATCGTTGGGGAGAAATATAGTGACAATGACTATTTCTTGTCAGACCTTATTATGTCTGAAGAGATTCTCAAAGAAGTAATGCGGATTTTAGAACCACATATCTTGGTGAATGATTCTAAAAACGGATCAATGGCTACTCCTATCGTTATGGGGACTATTGAAGGAGATATTCATGATCTCGGTAAAAATATTATTATTTATCTATTGCGTTCGTCCGGCTACCGTGTTTATGATTTGGGCGTTGATGTGACGCCTGAGAGATTTGTTCAGGCCGTGAGCGAAACGAATGCCTCTGTTTTAGGAATTAGTGTTTTACTTTCATTCTGTATAAGTTCCATCAAGAAAGTCGTCGATCTGCTCGCAGATGCTGGCTTAAGAGATAAGGTTAAGATCGTGGTGGGTGGTTATCCTGTTAATCAGAAGGTCAAAGAATTTACCGGTGCGGATTTTTATGCAAACGACGTAACCGAAGCTCTAAAGATTTATCGTGAAATCTTAGAACAATAAAGATAAAGAAAGGTTCAGTCTAAGGGTATAGACGGAACCTTTCTTTTATTATCAGAATAGTAAATAATGTTTGACTGCAGATATAAGCTATGTTATTATTTGATCACAAGGAATTTGTCTATACATTCTAACAAGTATCAATTTATGAAATATTATTTTTTTGATCTTTTAAATGTATAGACAACTATACATTTAGAGAAAAAACTCACAAACTTATAATTTCTGAGCGGGTTATTAATCTTTCGTCAACCCTTATTCTCTTATACACATCTAGGAAATCTAAGATGTTATTTATAAATTTTTTTCACAAAAGTTTTTAAGGGGGGATGCCAAGGAAACATTTGGAATTTTTTCAAACAAGGAAATTCAATTGAGGACTTATACCGATCAGATTATTGGAATTTTTACCGCACTTATTAATGAAAGGATGATTAACGTTATGGCAATACTTGATGAGAGCGGATCAGAAAGCTCGTCCCCTAACAGTTATCGGTGGGTCATCTTAGCTCTGATGGTCGCCAGCTTTTTGCTTACCTTTATCAGCCGTATGGCTTGGCCGCCGCTTATTCCGGTCGTTGCACCAGTTCTGCACATGACCAATGTCCAAGCTGGTGCCTTGATGACGGCCTTTTATTTTGGCTATATTATTACTCAAATTCCAGCAGGCGTTTTAACAGACCGTCTAGGTGTTAAGGCCATCTTAACCATAAGTCTTGTCTTGGAGGGGATTGCTACTTTCGGGATGCGTTATATGAACAACTATGACACAGGCTTCTGGCTTCGGGTCATTGTAGGTTTAGGTGCGGGAGCAGTGATGTCAGCATGTACCCGTGCCGTAACGGAATGGTTTCCGCCTAAGGAAAGAGGTACGGCTTTCGGCATTCTGTTAGCGGCACCATCCGCTGGAATTGTGTTATCAAACTATATTGCCCCAGCCTTGAATAGCGTCTTAGGCTGGAGAGGAGTTTTTGAGGTTATTGGGGTTTTCACTATAATAATTGGAATACTTATCGTACTCTTAGTGCGTACGACATCCGAACAAACCCCCAAAAGCGGCAATCCTTTGGGTGGATTCAAGGTCATCTTTTCGAGCAGGGAATTGATTCTTGCCGCCCTGGCCGGTTTTTGCCTGCTCTGGTCCGAATTGGGGATTGCGACCTGGGCTAATGCCTATGTTAAAAATTTAGGATATTCGGTAGCAGCCGCAGGATTAGTGATGATCTTCTATGGTATCGGCGGTGTTATCGCACCATTATTCTCAGGATATCTTTCCGATAAGATTGGCAAACGCAAGAGTATCCTTATTTTCGCCTATGCCGCTCAAATTCCTGCCACCATCATTTTCGGCTATATGCATTCGATTGGCTTATTATATCTTTTGGGATTCTTGGTCGGATTTTTATCCTACTTGGCTAATCCGCATCTCAGTGTTTTAGTGACCCAGTTTGCCGGCAAAGAATGGGCTGCCACAGCTACAGGGACAACGAATTTTGTCTGGCAGTTAGCCTCCATGATTGGTCCGGTTGTCCTGGGCTGGTCGATCGATGTAAGCGGGAGTTTTTCCTCAGTTTGGTATATCCTGTCTGCCGGTCCGCTGCTCGGGATTTTCTTGCTCATGGGTATTAACGAGAAGGTTAAACGGGCCTAGATAGTTGTTTCTAAGATAGGTTTGGTGACGTAGATCTTTAAGAGAATCATCTGAGGTCTGCGTCACTGTAAATTAGAATTTTCAGGAGGATACGTTATGACGAAGTCAGTTGAGGAGCTTTATGCAGAGAGGCTGGGACGATATCAGGCGGCCATAGCCCTAGAACCGGTAGATCGGATGCCAGTAGCCTCTGGAAGTAATTACTTTTCCGAAGTTTATTCCGGAAATACGAATCAGGAGACGATTTATGATCCGGAAAAATGGCTGCAAGCGGAAGAAGCCTTTATCAAGGATTTTCCAGAGGTTGATGTGCTGCGGAATAATCGGGTTTGGGCTCCCTTGTATGATTCTGTAAACTTAAAAACCTACAAGCTTCCAGGTCGGGATTTACCTGTCCATGGTCAGATTCAATTTGTCGAAAACGAGTATATGAAAGCTGACGAATATGATCTGCTGATTAATAACAGAATGGAATTTATGATGGGCCGCTACCTTCCTCGAGTACTCGGGGACATGGCCGAAATGGGTTCTATTCGCTCCAATATGGCCTATCTCAAAGGTGGGATTGCTCAAGTTCTGACGTCTCAAGTTATGCGTAACCGATCCATTGCCCTGCAAACGAAATGCGGTATGCCTCAGCCTATGACCGGGGCTTTCGTAGCGCCGTTTGACGCTTTGTCTGATTGTATGCGTGGGCTCAGGTCCGTGTTAATTGACATGTATCGCCAGCCGGATAAAGTCGTTGCAGCCTGTGACGTTTTAGTTGACGAGATGGTGAACTTTGCTTTGTCTACGGCCGATCCTCTTAAACGTTACCCGATTTTTGTGCCAACCCATAAACCTCATTTCCTGTCACCGAAACAATTCGAGAAATTTTATTGGCCGTCCTTCAAAAGAACCATGCAGAAATTGATTGATGCCGGTTATTCGATAAGGGCTTACCTGGAGGGAGATTGGGGCAAGCACTGGAATCATCTTCTGGAGCTGCCGAAAGGCCGAGTCCTATGTGATATTGATAATCAAGGCGACATTTTTCAGGCTAAGAAGGACATCGGTCATCACTTCTGTATTACCGGTGGCGTACCTGATTCTTTGTTGATTCTTGGGGCACCACAGGAAGTGCGGGAGCGAGTCAAGATGCTGTGTGAAACTTTGGGAAAAGATGGCGGCTTTATAGTCAATGGTGGATGCAATATTCCTTATGATGCTAAACCGGAAAACTACCGGGCGATGGTTGATGCCATCATCGAGTTTGGGACGTACGATACCAGTTTGAAAATGAAGCCGAAAGCCGCTCCTGAAGTGGTTGGAGAATTGCCCGAGCGGAAAGTTCTGACACCCTGGGATATTCGTGTTGAAGAGTGGGGTGGGGTGCAAGGAGATGTGGGCTTAATTCGCCGTCCGTGGGAAATGTTAGAGAGCATGAGTTATGCCTGGATTTGGCAGTGGGTTATGTAATCCTTGGGAAACCAAACTAAACAGAATCGGAAAATTTTCGAGCACATGACCTTAAACCGATGATATTCATGGTTGTGGCAATTAAATGATGTATAAGATATGTACAAAATAATGGGAGCAGATGGAGGTATTTAAAATGGCTACGGAACTAACGAAAGCAATGGTGGGACTCGACGAGGACAAAGTTTATGAAATTGTGGATCAGCTCATCGCAGCAGGGAGCAATCCTGGAGATATCATTGCGCAATGTAATGAGGGTATGGTGGATATCGGAAAACTGTTTGAAAAGAACGAGTATTACCTTAGCGAACTGATCATGGCCGGAGAAATCTTCAAGAATATTATGTCCAAGCTGGAACCTATGCTTATTGGCAATGACCAAGCTTCCCAAACGATGAAAGGTACCGTTGTCATGGGTACAGTTAAAGATGACATTCATGATATTGGTAAGGATATTGTAGTTTCCATGCTGAAAGGGACTGGTTTTGAAGTTGTAGACTTGGGGGTAGATGTTCCACCCGAGAAATTTGTCCAGGCAGTGAAGGAAACAGGGGCCAAGATTGTTGGGGTGAGTTGTTTGCTGAACTTCACCTTCCCTGAAATCAAAAAGGTTGTGGACGAGTTAACTGCTGCCGGTTTGCGCGATCAGGTTAAGGTGATGATTGGCGGCGCTCCAATCAATGAAGATGTACGTGTTTACGCGGCAGCCGACTTTTATGGTAAAGATGCTGCCTCGGCCGTTAGTATTTGTAAACAAGTCTATCAATAATTTCCTTCTCAAGAGCAGTCTCTGCTTTATGATCGGTCCTGCTTAACGGATCTCGCAAGGAACCTTATAATTTTGACAAGGGGAAGAGGCATAAATTATGGAAACACGATTGTCTAGCTCAACGAAAGAAGTGATTATCAGTGAAAAACGGACCACTTTAATTGGCGAACGGATAAATCCTACAGGCAAAAAAAAGTTGGCCGAGGCTTTAAAGATTGGAGATCTTGAGATCATTCGTCAGGAAGCGCGCAATCAAGTATTAGCCGGCGCCGACATTTTGGATGTCAATGTCGGGGCAGGCGGGGTCGATGAAGTTGCGATGCTGCCTCAGGTTGTAAAACTATTAATGGCCGAGACTGATATGCCGCTATGTTTAGACAGCGGGGATGGAAACGCCATAGAAGCGGCCCTTAAGGTTTATCAAGGAAAGGCTCTGATTAACTCTGTCAAAGGAACTGAGCATTCTCTGGGGCAGGTGCTGCCCTTAGTAAAAGATTATGGCGCTGCGGTTATTATCTTACCTGCAGACGAACGTGGGATTCCGCGCGATGTTGAAACACGGATGGAGATTATTGATCGGGTCATTGAACGGTCTGCTAAGCTTGGCATTTCCCTCAATGATCTTGTCGTGGATTGTTTAGTGCTGTCCGTCGGCGTCGATGGTCATGGTGGAGTGGTGACATTAGAAACGATTCGTCGTGTCAAAGAAACCTATGGAGTCAACATAACCTTGGGTGCCAGTAATATTTCCTATGGACTCCCCGGACGGGAGGTTATCAACGGAGTGTTTCTAGGGATGGCTATCGCGGCAGGGTGTACCTGTCCGGTAGTTGACGCAGCTAAGGTGCGCAAATATATTATGGCCGCCGACTTGATTTTGGGAAATGACAGATTTTCCAAACAATATCTAAAATACTTCAGAGCCAATGAGAATCTGTTCTAAAGGAGCAGGTGATTGAAGGAAGGAATTTGGAATGACCGACCCATTGGTTACGGTAACTTTTCTTCCCAGTGGGGAAAGGGTTCAGGTCCCTGTTGGCACCGGTTTGCTGGAGGCAGCGCATCAGGCCGGCTTACAAGTCAATTCAATATGCGGAGGGAAAGGCAGTTGTGGAAAGTGCCGGGGCCGTTTGCTGAGCGGCGTTCTTCGTTCGCGAAGCTCAAGAACCCTTGAAAAAAGTGATGCCCAACAAACGATGCCAGAGATTATCCTGCTCTGCCAAAGCAACGTGTTTGAAGATGCTTCAATCGAGGTGTTAATGCCAGACAAGTCTGGCTTTGAGTATACCCCTGGCAAAGGGAGCGTTTTAGAACAGGAGTTGGAGCTTAACCCTGCCGTAAATAAAACATTTCACGTCTTGGCACTTCCTTCGATTCAGGATCAGAAAGCAGATGTCGATCGGGTTTTGGAAGCTTTACCAGGCTCCAGAGAACTGGACCTTGAGGCTGTTGCCGCTATCCCCAATGTGCTTAGAGAAGCTGAATATAAGGTAACCTCGGTCGTGGTCAATGATCGTTTGGTCACTGTGGAAGCTGGGGACACCGCCAAGGAAAGCTATGGAATTGCTTTTGACATTGGCACAACGAGTGTAGCCGGCTATCTCGTCAGCTTGACGGACGGCAAAGTCATTCAAACGGCTTCCGCTGCCAATAGCCAAAAAACCTATGGTGCCGATGTTATTTCCCGCATCGCCTATTCGGTAGAACAGCAAGATGGTCAAGCTCGTTTAAAACACTCAATTCTTAAAACGGTGGATAGTCTGATCGAGAAGTTGTTGCGGGAATCTGGGATAAACCGCAGGCGCATCTATTCCCTGGTATTTATCGGAAATACTGTGATGAGTCATCTGCTGCTTGGGGTGTCAGCGGTCGGAGTAGCTTCCTCACCCTTTGTTCCTGCTTTTAGCCGCAGCATTGAAGGGAGGACCAGCGAATTAGGCTTGGAAAATTTGCCGCCCTATACGAGGTTTACCTTGCTCCCCAATGTGGCAGGGTATGTAGGCTCGGATACCGTTGGCGTGATGTTGGCCACTAAAATTTATAATTTGGAAGGTAATTGGCTGGCCGTTGATATCGGTACCAATGGGGAAATTGTTCTGAGTTCCGGAGGACGTTTAGTAACCTGTTCAACGGCGGCCGGTCCGGCCTTTGAGGGTGCGAGTATAAGTCAGGGTATGCGGGCGGAACCGGGTGCTATTTACTGGGTGGAGTTTCAGGAGGATGTGCAACTCAAGGTGGTGGACGATGCACCAGCTCAAGGCATCTGTGGGTCCGGATTAATTGATTGTGTTTCGGAGATGTATCGTTTAGGAATGTTGCGGTTTAATGGGCGTATAAAGGGACCTGAGGAATGTCCTCCCCAGGTTTCGGTACAGATACGCAGCCGCATTAGACCGGATGGACAGGGATGGAAATTCGTATTGGCTGAAGGAGAGACCGAGGTAGCACTTACCCAGAGGGACATTAGCGAATTGCAGTTGGGAAAAGGTGCAGTGCGCGCCGGAATTGAAATTTTGTTGGAGCATCTGAGGATTACGTCCCACCAACTTGACGGCATCCTTTTGGCAGGGGCTTTCGGCAGCAATCTGCGGCCGGAATCCATCCAAGGAATCGGGATGTTTCCTCCCCTTGAATTAACAAAGATTAAAGCAGTCGGCAATGCAGCAGGGACCGGAGCTGTGATGGCTTTGTTGTCAAGAGAAATAATGCAGACTGCGCAGACCTTGCCTGGACGAGTGGAGCATATTGAGCTTTCTTTGTACGAGGGATTTTCCCGCAAGTTTGCCCAAGGGATACGGTTTTAATAGAGACAGACCAAATAAGGCGAAGGGGGAAAACAAATCCCCCATCGCCTTATTTGGTCTATCAGACGGACCACAACGACCCGGTGCATCGCAGATTGTTGCTCCCTCGGGAAGCACCCAGGGCAGAATGCCCCTTATTGGTTGTTGCACCAGCCTTAAATAACCACTCCAGGTCATGATAAAAGCATACTTAGCAACATTTGGTATGCTGAAGTTTCGTAAATACATTTTTACATAAAAATAAGCAAAAAAGGAATTTTTCAAATCATGCTTGTATATACATCTATACAGTACTACACAATTTTCTTGGAGGATTAGTGTATGTGTGCAGAATTCGATCATTTTGTCAGGGATGCTTTAGATTTCGGTGCGAAATATGCCGCTATTGCCAGCGTTGCGGACATAATCTTTAACGAAGAGTTTAGGGGCATGTGCGAACAGAATACCTGTGGAAGTTACAATAAGAACTGGATGTGTCCCCCTGCCGTTCCGCCTATCAATACATTCAAAGAAAACGTCTTAAACTTTAAACAGGGCTTATTAGTTCAGACGGTACATAACATAAAAAGTTCCTTTGACTGGGAGGGGATGATGATGGCTGCTGAAACTCATACGGCAATATTTAGGCTTATTCTAGACAGGCTTGAAAAAGATTCCAACTGTCAAGAAATATTGCCGTTAAATGCGGGCCCCTGTACGTATTGCAAACGATGCACGTTTCTTGACAGTGAGCCTTGCCGATTTCCGGACAAGGCCTTAACCTCTGTTGAAGCGAGTGGAATTGACGTGATGGCTCTGGAAAAAGTTGTGGAATACCCTACTACAATGGCAAAAATTCTGTTTCCTATGTTGGGCTCATCCTATTCAGAGTTTAACATCTTGTTACAAGGAGGTGATAAAAGAAACCTTAGGACAGACAACCTGGATAGATTCCCAATCAGACTCAAGGAGGGTTGCCAAAGATGTTGATCATCGGCGAAAAGTTAAATAGCTCGATTCCTAGTGTTCGGCAGTTCATTAATGACAAAGACACCGCTGCTATTCAGGATCTGGCCCTAAAACAAGCGGCTGCGGGAGCTGAATATTTAGATTTAAATACAGCTCAAGGGGATGAAGTGCCAAACATGGAGTGGCTTGTCCGAACGGTTCAAGAGGTAACCGATGTACCTTTATGTATTGACAGCACCTCGGCAGTGGCCATTAAAAAGGGCCTAGATACAGTCCAAGGGGATAAGAGCCGGGTTTTAATCAACTCTATATCCTTGGAAAGAAATCGTCTTGAAGAAGTACTTCCGTTAGTTCTGGAATATCAGTGCTCAGTCATTGGACTGACCCTAGACGACAATGGGATTCCCAAAACTGCCGAAGAAAGAATTGCACTTTCCGAGCGACTTATTGAGACTTTAACAAAAAATCATTACGACATTGATCGTCTCTATATAGACCCCCTGGTCCTTCCTTTAGCTGTAGATTACCTGAATGCCACGATGTTCTTCAAGTGTCTTACGGAAATCAAACATTTATTTAAGGTCAAAACGGTCTCTGGGTTAAGCAACATATCTTATAATTCGCCGAAACGTAAAATTGTAAATCGCCACTTTTTAACCCTTTGTATGGCATTTGACATGGACGCTGCAATTCTTGATCCACTCGACAGAAAAATTATGACCTCAGTCATTACCAATGATTTCCTGCTGGGAAAAGATCGCTTCGGCAAAAAGTATTTAAAAGCCTATCGCAGCGAGGTTCTGGATGATTAGATAAGTCTCTGAATAAATACTTGAACATTGAATAGTTCGAAAAGGGGAAGGGGTAAGCAACTATGAGCGAGAAGGAAATCCTTTACCAAAAAAGGTTGGATCGTTACATGACCGCTATGGCTTGTGGAAAGCCGGACATGGTTCCAGTGGCTTTCGGAGTCGGGGAATGGGTTGTCAAATACAAAGGTACGACCTTTCAAGAGGTCTATTATGATCTGGATAAAAGCAACGGCATTGTATCGGAGATGCTGCCTGGCCTGGATTTCGATGTCTTTAAAGGCGGACCTTCGCTATGGTGGCCTCCGATGTTTGATGCCATGGGTTCAAAATTATATAAGTTTCCCGGTATTGGTGTGGATGAGAATTCCACCTTTCAATACAATGAGGAAGAATACATGAAAGCAGAGGATTACGACGAATTTACTGCCAGTCCAACCGAGTGGCTTGTTAACCACTTTTTGCCGAATATCAGCACTGAATTAGCGAGTCCGGGGTCCTATAGATCAACGGTAGCCTTAATCAAAGGTGCAGCTGCTTTTGCTATGTCCGGAGGTATAACGGCGGCCGCCTACGGGAAATGGACGGTGGAACACGGAATTGTCGGGCAGGGTACAGGATTTACCAAAGCCCCCTTTGATACTTTGGGGGATGCTTTGCGCGGCATGAAAGGGATTCTTTTAGATCTACGCCGCCGGCCGGAGAAGGTTTTAGCTGCTTGTGAAGCTATTACCCCCCATAATATCAATTGCGGTCTGGCCGGTGCCGGAGCGGATACGCGTTTCCCCTGTTTTGCCCCTCTTCACCGCGGAGCCTATCCCTTCCTTAATCCGCATCAATGGGAAACCTTCTATTGGCCTTCCTTAAAAGCGACGATTGAAGGTCTGTGGGCCAAAGGAAAACGAATGTTATTTTACGCTGAAGGAGACTGGACTCCGTATCTTGAGAAAATCGCTGAGTTGCCCGAAAAGAGCATTATCTTCCAAATTGATACCACCGATCCTAAAAAGGCCAAAGAAATCCTAGGCGGTAAGTTCTGTCTTCAAGGTGGTGTTCCTACGACCCTTTTAACCTATGGCACTCCGGATAAAGTCAGAGAGCAGGTTAAGAGATCTATTGATGAATTAGGACGTGATGGCGGGTTTATTTTGGACACCGGCGGGGTTGTCATGGGAGATGCTAAACAGGAAAATGTTATGGCGATGATTGAAGCAGGCCGTGAATTCGGTGTTTATTAGAAAGATAGGGGGGAAAATCAATGTCTGAAAAGGAAAAACAGTTGTTAAATCCTAATCCCGGTGTTTGTGTGCCCTGGGATGTAAAACTAGAAGAAGTTGGAGATTTTCCTGGGAATGAGGAAATTGTCAAAAAAGAATGGGAGAAGTTGGATGACTTTGCCTATAACTTTATTTGGTTTTGGGTACAGCGTTAGAAGCGAAAGTGAGGCCTTGTCAAGTTAATACAGAAGGAGTGGTATAACATGCTAACAGATGCTTTATCGAAGGCAATTGCGGAATTAGAAGAACAACAGGTGGCGGAGCTGGTCAAGGAACGTTTAGCAAGCGGTGTAACTCCCCTGGAAATTGTCAATTCATTGCAGCAAGGTATGGCTGAAGCCGGCTCTCGATTTGAGACAGGGGAATATTTCTTAGGTGAACTGATTATGTGTGGGGAAATTATGCAGGATTCGATGGTAGTCTTAGAACCTCTGCTAAGCGGAAGTAATGCTGAATACAAAGGAAATATCGTCATGGGCACCGTTAAAGGGGATATCCATGATTTAGGCAAAAATATCGTTGTTATGCTTCTTAAAGGATCAGGTTATAACGTGATAGATTTAGGAGTGGACGTGCCGAAAGAGAAGTTTATTGACGCCATTAAGGAATACAAGGCTCCTCTGGTGGGGATGAGTGTTCTCTTAACCGGTTGTCAGGAATCCATGAAAGAAACCATTGCGGCTATCCGGGCAGCGGGTTTAGAGACAAAGGTTCTTATCGGCGGCAACTATATCGATGATGTCGTCAAGAACTATGTAGGAGCGGATTTCAGTGCTCAGGCAGCGACGGATGGAGTTAAGGTGGCCGATGGAATCTTCGGTGCGGCGTAGCATGTTTGATCTCCCAAAAGCCTTTCGTTCAAAAGGTCGCTAATTGATACAGATTATAGTGCTCTGACCAATCAGTCTCGGATGTCTTGTGAGCTATTGCCATTATGTAACTAATCTAATCGACAGCGAACTCAAATAAGGTTAATGGAAGAAGGATGTCTCCATTAACCTTATTTATATTCCACTGGAAATATTTGCGATAGAGAACTGGGTGATTTTGCTGCGAATTCGGCATGATTCTTTGCATTATGGATAATTTTTAGCTATCTTCCTCAAAAAGACAGAGATTTAGAGTTTCCTTCGCAATTCAGCCGAAAATATGTTCCAAAATATTGGTATAATAACATGGTAATATGGGGTGTACGATAATAATCACTGCTCTTAGATATAGGGAAAAATTATCGTGGCATCTCTTTACTGAGGGAACGGCTCGTAAATCGCGCAACAGCAGAACCTACAGTATGTTATAATATGTACAAGAAGTGAGGTGGAGTGGTTAAATGTATCGGTTGGACGATTTAAATCCAGTGCAACGGGAAGCTGCTGTACATCAGGAGGGGCCGCTTCTTATTCTGGCCGGTGCAGGATCAGGGAAGACTCGCGTGCTCACTTATCGCATAGCTCATTTGATTGCCGGTGGAGCAGAACCCAGTGAGATATTAGCGATTACCTTTACGAATAAAGCGGCCAAAGAAATGCGTGATCGGGTAACTACCCTTGTCGGCAGTGAAGGACATGGGCTTTGGGTTAGCACATTTCACTCGGCTTGTGTGCGCATTTTGCGGCGGGATATTGAGCATATGCCGGGCTTTACCCGGAATTTTGTGATCTACGATGCCGGAGATCAACAGTCTTTACTTAAAGCATGCTTGAAAGAAAAAAATCTGGACGAGAAGAAATTTTCTCCACGCAGCGTGGCGGCAGTTATCAGCGATGCCAAAAACAAACTTCTTGATCCCGAAGGATTTTCCAATCAGGCCAACGATTACTTCCAGAGTAAAGTGGCAGACATCTATCGAGAGTATCAGAAAAAACTCAGAATGAATAATGCTCTGGATTTTGACGATATTATTATGCTTACCGTGAAACTGTTTCGGGAGAACGAACCTGTTTTGCGTTATTATCAGGAGAAATTCCACTACATTATGGTGGACGAGTATCAAGATACGAATCATGCCCAGTATACCCTGGTTAAGTTATTGGCCAGCCGGTACCGCAATCTCTGTGTCGTAGGGGATGATGACCAGTCCGTCTATGGGTGGCGCGGGGCGGATATCCAGAATATCCTCGATTTCGAGCGGGATTATCCTGAAGCCAGGGTTATCAAACTCGAACAAAATTATCGTTCCACACAAAAGATTTTGGATGCAGCCAATGCTGTGGTTAAGAATAATGAAGGGCGTAAAGAAAAATCCCTTTGGACGGAAAACTCCTCAGGACAGCCTTTAGTCTGGTATGTGGGTAATGATGAACGGGATGAGGCCAGCTACGTAGTAGAGCGGATTCGACGCTTACATGAGCTGGAAGGCCGTCCGTACAGTGACTTTACGGTTCTTTACCGAACAAATGCCCAGTCCCGGACTCTTGAGGAACAGCTTATGAAGGCTGCCCTGCCCTATCGCGTGTTTTCAGGTTTGAAATTCTACCAGCGCTTAGAGATCAAAGATATTTTAGCTTATTTAAGGGTGATCTATAATCCTTCCGATCAAGTAAGCTTTGCCCGTATACTTAATGTGCCGAAACGAGGTCTGGGAGAGAGCACTCTGGAAAAGGTTTTGGAATATGCCAATGAACAGGAGATGCCTGTACTTGACGCCATCCTGGAGGCGGACTATATTCCGGAATTGACGAACCGTGCTAAGAAACCCTTACTTGCTTTTGCCCATTTGATGCAAGGCCTTGTGGAGTTTTCGCAAAATGCTGCCGTTACCGAATTGGTACAAGAGATTTTGAACAAAACAGGCTACCGAGTGCTTCTTGAAGCTGAAGGCACACCTGAAGCGGAGGCCCGTTTGGAAAACTTGTTAGAGTTTCTTTCAGTGACGACAGAGTATGATGACAAGTCGGCCCAAGCTGCTCAAAATGAACAAGATAACGGGATGGAAACAGAGGACATGCGCAGTGGGGTCAGTGGCTTTTTAGAACAAGTATCTTTAGTCGCGGATATTGATGAACTCGATCCCAACGAAGAATCCATCGCTTTAATGACCATGCATAGTGCCAAAGGCCTGGAGTTTCCGGTTGTTTTTCTGGTGGGCATGGAGGAAGGGATTTTCCCCAGCGGTCGCTCCTTTCTTGATCCTTCGGAACTTGAGGAAGAACGACGATTATGTTATGTAGCCATCACTCGGGCGCGGGAAAAACTCTACTTATGTAATTCGGAAATGCGGATGCTTTATGGCAAAACCCAGTATAATCCACCTTCGCGGTTTTTAGAGGAAATTCCGTCGGAACTCATGACGGATATCGATCCGCTCGATCCGCCAAAACTGCGTTCTAATACTTCACCCAGATCATTCCAGAGACAGGAGACTAAGCCGGAGCGAAGGATTCCCTTAGGTTCCGGTGCCTGGGAAAAGGATTTTGGCAGCCCGGTAGTCAATAAAGGAGGTGAGGCGCACCACGTAGGAGAAAAGGTTGAACATGCTTCGTTTGGTCGCGGTATTATTGTCTCAATCAAGGGTGAGGGAAATCAAGCAGAATTGACGATTGTGTTTGATGGTGGAATTGGAATTAAAAAACTCCTGGCGGAATATGCCAAACTCACAAAACTCTAAATTCAATTTAGAGAATTCATGAAGAGAAAGGTTTAGGTGTCATTATGGATAAAATTTATATCGTTGGTCATAAGAACCCTGATACTGATTCAGTTTGCTCAGCCATTGCTTTAGCACGGTTTAAAGAACTTACCGGTTCAGATAATGTCGTTCCTGTTACGGCCGGTAAAATCAACAAAGAAACCGAATTTGTTCTTAACTATTATGGAGTTGCTGTCCCTGATGTATTAGAGTCCGTTGAAGCTAAACAAAAAATGATTCTTGTTGACCACAATGAATACGGTCAAGCAGTTGCAGGTACAGACCAAGCTCAGCTGGTACAAATCGTTGACCACCACAAAGTGGGTGGATTCCAAACTGCAGAGCCCCTTTATGTACGTATCGAGCCAGTTGGTTCAACATGTACGATTGTAGCTGAGGCTTACAAAGAAAAAGGTCTGGTTCCTGAAAAACCAATCGCCGGCATTTTACTGGCCGCTATTCTTTCCGATACCGTTATTTTCAAATCCCCAACCTGCACCGAGCTGGATAAGACCATCGCTGCTGAACTCGCAGCTATTGCTGGAGTTGATCCCCAAACCTTCGGAGTTGATATGTTCAAAGCCGGTTCCAACATTGCTGAGCGCACCCCACAAAGCATGATTGAAGAAGACTTCAAAGCCTTCACCATGGGCTCCAACAAGGTTGGTGTTGGCCAAGTAAGCCTGATGGGTATGGATGGATTTGAAGACGTTCGGGCAAACTTAACAGCAGCGCTGGAAAACTATCGTGCTGCTCAAGGCTTGCGTTATATCTGTCTGATGGTTACCGACATTTTAACAGACTATACCGAACTGATTGTGAAAGGTGACACCCCTGAAGAAGTCGCTAAAGCCTTCGGCAAGGAATTAGTCAATGGCAGCGTTGCGCTTCCAGGTGTTCTGTCCCGTAAAAAGCAAGTCGTTCCACAAATGACAACCTATTTTTCAGCTTAATTAACCGACAAAATGTATTGGGAGACGGGAGGAATACTGGTGCAGGATGAATTCGAGCGTATGAGATGGTTACGGGGGGAGATCGAAGCTGCGAATCAGGAGTACTATATACTTGACCACCCCACCTTGACCGATGCGGACTATGATGCCCTCATGCGCGAATTGTTAGACTTGGAAGCGAACCATCCGGACTGGGTTACTCCCGATTCTCCAACGCTGCGAGTTGGGGGAGAGGTGGCCAAAGAGTACTCCAAAGTACGACATCTGGAACCTCTCCTTAGTTTAGATAACGCCTTTTCAGCAGAAGACCTGCGGGAGTTCGATCGACGTGTGCGCCAAGCAGCGGCCTTTGTGGAATATGTCGTAGAACTTAAGATTGATGGATTGACCGTTGCTTTAACTTACGAAAATGGTCTGATGGTGCGGGGAGCAACCCGGGGCGACGGCGAAGTAGGTGAGGATATCACCGCCAATGTTAAGACTGTGAAATCGATTCCTTTACGGACAAAAGACGAAGTGCCGAGGTTAAGTGTCCGGGGAGAAGGCTATATGCCTAAAGCTTCTTTTGCTCGCTTGAACCAAGAGCGAGAAGAAGAAGGTCTCTCTACCTTTGCCAATCCGCGCAATGCAGCGGCAGGCTCGCTGCGCCAATTGAATTCCAAGATTACGGCACAACGGAAGCTCGATTATTTCGCCTATCAAGTGTTAGGTGCGAACGAGTTAGGCTTGCATAACCAAACGGATGTCCTTACCTATTTAAGACAACAAGGATTTATTGTAAATCCTGAATATAAGGTTTTTGAGACCATCGACGAAGTGATTGAGTTTTGCGAAAAAATGGCTTCGGAACGTCACCAGTTCCCCTATGATATTGACGGACTGGTCATTAAAGTGAATGAGTTTGCCGTACAACAGGAATTGGGCTTTACGGCCAAAAGCCCACGTTGGGCAATTGCTTATAAATTTCCTGCTGAACAAGTAGAAACCGTCGTCGAAGAGATACTCATTCGTGTGGGGCGAACAGGAGTGTTAACTCCCACGGCAATTTTGCAGCCCGTTTTAGTGGCAGGGTCGACGGTGAGCAGGGCAACCCTACATAATCTTGATAATATTAGGGACAAGGATATTCGCATCGGAGATCATGTTCTCCTCCACAAGGCTGGGGACGTTATTCCGGAGGTTGTGCGGATGTTGCCGGAGAAACGAACCGGAGAGGAAAGGATCTTTGAAATGCCGGAATTCTGTCCGGAATGTCAGAGT
This sequence comes from Desulfosporosinus paludis, assembly GCF_045689965.1. Classification (NCBI taxonomy): domain Bacteria; kingdom Bacillati; phylum Bacillota; class Clostridia; order Eubacteriales; family Desulfitobacteriaceae; genus Desulfosporosinus; species Desulfosporosinus paludis. Next base: position 1,412,829 of record NZ_CP144211.1, on the reverse strand, counting down.
CCTGTTCGACAAGAGGAAGGGGAAGTAGCCTATCGCTGCCAGAGTATCACTTGTCCGGCCAGACAGCGGGAAGGAATCATCCATTTCGTCTCCCGTGATGCTATGGCGATTGACGGCCTGGGTCCGGCAGTGATCCAGCAGCTTCTTGATGCCGGTCTGATTTCGGATGCTGCGGATTTGTATTCCTTAACCTTCGAAGCTTTAACTCCTTTGGAACGCATGGGGAAAAAATCAGCCGAAAATCTCTTGAAGGCAATCGAGGAGAGTAAGTCGCGAGGGTTGGGACCTTTGATTTTTGCTTTAGGGATTCGCCATACAGGGGAAAAGGCCGGCAAGGTTCTGGCTCAGAAGTTTGGCATGATGGATCAGCTGATGGAGGCTTCCCTGGAGGATTTGCAAGGAATTCCCGACATCGGACCGACGATGGCAGAAAACCTCGTGCATTTTTTCCAACTGGAGAGTACCCGGCACTTTATCGTAAAATTGCGAGAGGCCGGGGTGGTCATGACGGCCGAAGTGTCCTCAAAGCCTCAGATTTTTGCCGGTAAAAGTATTGTGGTGACGGGTTCTTTAGAACGTTGGGACCGGCGTGAGATTGAGAAAGTCATCGAAGATCATGGCGGAAAAGCGGCAAGTTCAGTGAGTAAAAAAACGGCTTTCATTGTTGCGGGAGAAAAAGCCGGTTCCAAGCTCACTAAAGCTCAAGAACTTGGCGTGCAAGTATTCACGGAAGAAGAGTTTGAATCGTTGCTGACGCAAGAAGTCCAGATCTAGCCAAGAATCCGGAAAAGAACAGGGATGGTTCTTTAGCGTATGTTTTCAGGCATACAAAAAAGGGCTGTCCCTGTTTGCATACATTTGCATATGTTGCCCCAATCTTCCAGATTTGCTATTATAGAAGGATAGCGAAAAAGTAGTCAAAGGAAGGTGAATTTGATGGCAATTTCTCGTGAAGATGTTATATATGTCGCCGGATTGGCACGTTTAGAGTTAACGGAACAAGAAATCCAGGAATATACCGTGCAGCTGAATTCTATTTTGGATTATGCAGCTATGCTGGAACAATTGGACACGGAAGATGTTGTACCGACAGCTCATGCTGTTCCCTTGCATAATGTATTGCGCGAAGACGAGGTAAAAGCCTCTATTCAGCACGATAAAGCGTTAAGAAATGCTCCGGATGCTGAAGAAGGATTCTTCAGAGTTCCTAGAATTAGTCTCACTTAGAAAGGAGGGGCTGGCAACCATGATATTTGAGAAATCTGTAAGTGAGCTTCATGAGCTCCTCGTTCAAAAAGAGGTTAGTGCCACCGAACTGACCAACGCCTACATAGAACGGATAGAGGCTTTGGATCAGGATTTGCAGGCCTATTTAACCGTCTTGGGGAAAGAGGCTCAAGCCCAAGCCTCTGAGATCGATCGCAAGATCGCCCAGGGAGCAGACCTGGGTATTTTAGAAGGAATTCCAATGGCCATGAAGGATAACATGTGCACGGAAGGAGTGCGCACAAGCTGCGCTTCTAAAATGCTGGATGAGTTTTATCCGCCGTACAATGCTACCGTGACAGCGCGCCTGAAGGATGTGGGCAGCATCCTCCTTGGCAAATTAAATATGGATGAGTTTGCGATGGGCTCTTCAACAGAGAATTCGGCCTATATGAAGACGCGGAATCCTTGGGATTTGGCCTGTGTCCCCGGAGGGTCCTCAGGCGGCGCAGCTGTTTCAGTCGCAGCTGATTTGGCAGCCTTCTCTTTGGGTTCCGATACCGGAGGATCAATCCGCCAACCGGCGGCATTTTGCGGGGTTGTTGGTCTCAAGCCAACCTATGGAGCAGTTTCCCGCTTTGGGCTTATTGCCTATGCTTCATCCCTTGATCAGATAGGCCCCCTCACGAAAACAGTGCGAGATAATGCTTTGGTGATGAATGCCATTGCCGGCTATGATGCTTTGGACTCGACCTCCGTTCGTTATGATAAACCGGATTATACTAAATTCCTGGTCAATGACATCAAGGGCTTAAAAGTCGGTATTCCCAAAGAGTATTTCGGCGAGGGAATTGATCCCGATGTGGCCAAAGGAATTCAAGCGAGCATCGAAACTTTGAGTGCTTTAGGGGCTGAAATCAGGGAGTGTTCTTTACCTCATACTGAGTATGCTATCCCGGCCTATTATTTGATTGCTACGGCTGAAGCCAGTTCCAACCTGGCTCGTTACGATGGTGTTCGCTATGGATATCGAGCAGAGGCTGAGGATGTTCTGGGGATGTTCAGGAAAACTCGGGCAGCAGGATTCGGACAAGAAGTCAAGCGCAGAATCATGCTTGGCACCTATGCCTTAAGTTCCGGATATTATGATGCTTATTATCTTAAAGCTCAAAAGGTCAGAACTTTAATCAAACAAGATTTTGATAAGGCCTTTGAGACGTATGATGTTTTACTCGCTCCCACTGCACCGACGCCTGCCTTCAAATTTGGGGAAAAATCTGCAAATCCTTTGACCATGTACCTGTCAGACATTACGACGGTACCGATTAACTTAGCGGGGATTCCGGCCATATCCCTTCCCGCGGGCTTCGTCAATGGTTTGCCGATTGGTATGCAATTGATGGGCAAGGCATTTAATGAAGGGACACTCTATCGAGTGGCCTACACCTTTGAGCAAAATACGAATTATCACACGTTAAAACCGAATCTGTCGAAGGAGGTGCTTGCGCGTGGTAGTCGCTGATCGTTATGAAATGGTTTGTGGTTTAGAAGTACACGTTGAACTTCAAACCAAAACGAAAATATTCTGTGGCTGTACAACTGAGTTTGGGGAGAGCAAAATACCCATGTCTGCCCGGTATGCCTAGGCATGCCCGGGACGCTTCCGGTTCTGAACCGTGACGTTGTCAATTATGCGATTAAAGCCGGTCTGGCTTTAAACTGCGAGATTGCGGATTTCTCCAAATTTGATCGTAAAAATTACTATTACCCGGATTTGACGAAGAACTACCAGACCTCGCAATTCGATCTGCCCATTTGTAAAAAGGGTGGTTTGGAGATTGAGGTTGATGGCGTGAAAAAGCGGATCGGGATCACCAGAGCTCATATGGAGGAAGACGCCGGTAAGCTTGTCCACAGTGGAGAGACCATCACAACCTCCGATTCCTCTTCCGTCGATTACAACCGCGCCGGGGTACCCCTCCTGGAGATCGTATCTGAGCCCGATATGCGCTCTATTCCTGAGGTTTTGGCCTATCTGGAACAACTGGTTCAAATTCTGGAATATACCGAAGTGTCGGATTGCCGTATGGAGCAAGGTTCAGTCCGCTTCGATGTCAATGTCTCTCTGAGACCTGTCGGCTCAGCAACCTTTGGCACTAGAACCGAGACAAAAAACCTTAATTCATTCAGCTCTGTAAGGCGCTGTATGGAATATGAAGTTGCTCGTCAGGCGCGTGTCCTTGATGCCGGAGAAGAAGTCATTCAAGAAACTCGGACTTGGGATGAGGGCAGAGGGATTACCCTGGCCTTGCGTTCCAAAGAAGAGGCCCATGATTATCGCTATTTCCCCGAGCCGGATCTTGTTCCCCTTGTGATTGAACGGGAGTGGGTGGAAAGGATTCGCCAGACCTTGCCGGAACTTCCTGCCGAACGACGGGCTCGCCTGCAAGGCTTAGACCTGTCGGCTTATGATGCCGCAGTGATTACCCAAACAAAAGCTATGGCGGATTATTTTGATTTGGGTCTGGCTTGCGGTGGAGATGCTAAGAGCTTAGCGAACTGGGTTATGGGGGATTTGACTCGTCTTCTGAACAGTAATCAGTGTCGGGTTGCGGATTCGCCGATTTCAGCGAAACAGTTAGTGGAACTCCTCAAACTCATTGATAAGGGGACTCTGAGCGGGAAAATTGCCAAATCTGTCCTCGAAGAGATGTATACATCGGGTAAGGACCCTGAACAGATTGTCAAGGAGAAAGGGCTCGCCCAAATCAGTGATGAGGGAGCATTGCACGGAATTATCGATGGGGTGATTGCAGCTAATCCTCAATCGGTAGAGGATTATCGCGCGGGCAAAGAACGGGCCATTGGCTTCTTAGTTGGTCAAATTATGAAAGCAACGAAGGGGCAGGCCAATCCGGGTCTTGTCAATCAATTGCTTAAAGAGACATTAGCAAATCATTAGAAGACAACCTTTGAGGGTTTACATTTCTTTAGAGTTTAAAATATCGTTCAGAATTTAATCACTCAGACCTATAGAAGGAAGGTACCCTGAATTGTTTTTCGATTTAAGGCACCTTCCTTCAGGTTATAACTGCAAGTCTTCACCTTCATTCAGGTTAAAACAGCTGCAAGTCTAAATGAACAATAAATCGAGAAAAAATATGTTCCTCTTGGACGAGAGACGAGAGACAGCGAGAATGGTCAGGAGAATGTCGCAAGGCTTAAGAATATGATCTTGAGCGTTTGAAGTCTACTAAGTATACAGTATAAGCATTTCGATCTCCTTCAAACTTCGGGGGTATTGTGCTAGTATAGAGAATAAATATGCACTGGAAAGTATAATATAGTTCCGAGTTGAAGAAGAGGGGTGTGTCTGATTTGAGACATTTAACGATTGTAGATACAACGTTGCGGGATGGAGAGCAAACAGCTGGAGTAGTTTTTTCCAACCAAGAAAAATTGCGCATCGCTCGCTTACTCGATGAAGTTGGGGTTCAGCAAATTGAAGCCGGAGTCGCAGTGATGGGCGGAGACGAGAAAAAAGCCATCAGCGAGATAGCAAAGCTTGGTTTAAAAGCAAGTATCATGGGCTGGAATCGGGCGGTCATCTCGGACATCGAAACTTCCCTGGCCTGTGGAGTTGATGCTGTGGCGATTTCAATTTCCACCTCAGATATTCATATTGAGCATAAACTCAAAACGACCCGTGAGGATGTTCTGGAACGAATGATTAAAGCTGCAACCTTCGCCAAACGCGAAGGAGTGTATATTTCTGTTAATGCGGAAGATGCCTCACGTTCGGATATGGATTTTTTGGTCCAATTCGCAAAAGAGGCAAAAAAGGCAGGGGCTGACCGTTTGCGTTATTGCGATACGGTTGGGATACTTGATCCCTTTACGACGTATGATAATATTAAAACGTTAATCGAAAAAGCGGGGATTGACGTAGAAATGCATACCCATGATGATTTTGGGATGGCCACCGCCAATGCTTTAGCCGGCGTTAAGGCGGGTGCTTCACACGTTGGGGTGACAGTTAATGGTCTAGGTGAACGAGCCGGTAATGCTGCGTTAGAAGAAGTTGTCATGGCTCTTAAGTATTTGCTGGATACGGATTTAAGTTTTACCACCGAGCGTTTTGTCGAGCTATCCGAATATGTTGCCCGAGCTTCAGGCCGGATGCTCCCCCCATGGAAATCAATCGTGGGCAGCAACATGTTTGCCCATGAATCAGGGATTCATGCCGATGGAGCTTTGAAGAACCCTAGAACCTACGAAGCCTTCAGTCCGGAAGATGTAGGCCTGGAGCGCCAGATTGTCATCGGCAAACACTCGGGGACGGCATCCATTAGAGCTAAGTTCAAAGAATATGGCAAAGAAATTACGGAAGAAGAAGCTGTTGAAATGCTGGCTAGGGTGCGATCGATAGCAGTCGATATGAAACGTTCGCTTTTCGATAAAGAGCTGGCTTATATCTATGCGGATATGATAAAACAACAAGGTCAACAATAATAGGCCAAAGTCAAAAGAGGCGGCGCGGAGCCGTCTCTTTGAGTGAAAGGAAGTATAACATCATGACAATCAAGGTTACATTAATTCCTGGTGACGGCATAGGTCCTGAGGTGAGTGCTGCTACCCAAAAAGTTATTTCCGCCAGTCAAGCTCCGCTGGATTGGGAAATTGCCGAAGCCGGAGAGTCCTGTATTGCCAAGTATGGAACACCCTTGCCGGATCATGTCTTAGAGACAATTCGCCGCAACAAAGTGGCCATAAAAGGGCCCATTACCACTCCCGTCGGGAAAGGGTTTCGCAGCGTTAATGTGGCCTTGCGTCAACAATTGCAGTTATTTGCCAATGTCCGGCATTTGCGCAACTTGCCGAACGTCCCCTCGAAATATCAGGGAGTCGATATTGTAGTTGTTCGAGAAAACACAGAGGATCTTTACGCCGGCATTGAACATATGGTGGGAAGGCATGCAGCCGAAAGTATTAAAGTAATCACCCGTGAAGCTTCCGAGCGAATTGGCCGATATGCCTTTGAGCTGGCCCGGCGGGAAGGACGCAAACGTGTGACCATTGTTCATAAAGCCAATATCATGAAACTAAGCGATGGGCTTTTCCTGGAAAGCATTCGCGGTGTGGCCCGAGAATTTCCGGAGATTGAATGTGAAGATCGGATTGTCGATGCTTTATGTATGAATTTGGTTCAAGTTCCTGAACAACTGGATGTCTTAGTATTGCCGAACCTTTACGGAGACATTGTGTCTGACCTAGTCGCAGGCTTAGTGGGGGGCTTAGGGGTTGCCCCAGGTGCCAACATCGGAGAAATGGGGGCAGTCTTTGAGGCAGTTCATGGCAGCGCTCCTCAGATTGCCGGTAAAAATGTCGCGAACCCCTTGGCTATGATCCTTTCCGGGGTTGAAATGCTTAAATATCTGGGATTCGAAAAGGAAGCCCAAAGGGTAGAGCAGGGAATTGATCATGTTTTAAGACATAAGGACTACATTACTCCGGATCTTGGAGGGAACTCCGGGACTCAGGAGATGGCACAGGCCATTATCGAAGGTATGAGATAACACCCTTGAATCAACCCCCCTTATTTATTGCAACTATAGCAGAGAAGTATTGGAATGCAGTTTGCAAAATAGGCAAAATTTAGCGTTAAATAAGCAGGCTTTGGGATTAACCCGTTGCCTGCTTTTTTGTACTGGACTCTTATGCCGTTAAAATGATACCATGGAGAATAAAGGTGACTACTTTTCTGGATAGCCAAGAAGTATCTTACCTTGAATAAGTATATCAGTATAACTTAGGTGACAGACGGCGGCTAATGTCTGACATATACTGGATACTGTGATGAAAGGTTAGACAAGTTTCCAAAATTGTAAACAATTAAATACATGTATCGATTAGTAGACATGGCTTTAAAGCGAGTTCTGGCCTACAGTTATACATTATTGAATGATTTTGTGTCAATAATTGTATACATGTCTTGTTTGAGTTTCTTGATAAAAATAAGCATTAGACATGCTCTCCAAGACTTGGTGCAGCTGTAAACGAAAGATTCCGAATCCATTGAATACTCAATTGGCACGAAAATTGCAAATATAAATAATACTCTCTATGTATTTAAACTAGAGCAGATAGTTGAAGCTTAGCTATTCTTAAAAGCATAGGAGTTCTGGAATAAAGTAAGGGGGATGCAGCAATGATTAGGGAAGAGTATCTAAAGAAATGCGTTTCAGCAGACGAAGCAGTAAAAGCAATTCGAAGCGGAGATTGGGTAGAATTTGCCTGGGCCGCGAGCATGCCTGCTCTATTAGATGAAGCCTTGGCTCGGCGTAAAGACGAGCTCCACGATGTAAATCTGCGCGGAGGCGTGATATTAAGCCCATTGGCGTGCATTGAGAGTGATCCAACAGGAGAACATTTTACCTGGAACAGTTGGCACCTTGGTGGACGTGAGCGTAAACTGGCTCAAAAAGGATTAGCTTATTATATTCCTCTGAAATATTCGGAGCTGCCTCGTTACATACGTGAAAATTTGCAAACAGATGTCGTGGCCATTCAGGTAGCTCCTATGGATGAGCATGGATATTTCAGCTTTGGCGTCACTGTATCACACTATGCCGCGGCGATTGAAAAAGCGCGCACAGTGATCGTTGAAGTCAATGAAGATATGCCGAGAGTTCACGGAGGATATGACCACATGGTGCATATTTCCAAAGTGGATTATGTCGTTGAAGGTGGGCATCGAGGCCTTCCAATCTTACCATCGGCTCCAGCTTCCGAGATCGATAAACAAATCGCTGCCTTTGTCCTTCCGGAAATTAGTGATGGGGCGTGTATCCAACTTGGAATTGGCGGGATGCCCAATGCTTTAGGCCAGATGATCGCTGAGTCGGATCTCAAGGATTTAGGAATTCACACAGAAATGTTGGTCGACGGATTTGTGGACATGGTGGAAGCAGGTAAGGTTACAGGAAAATGTAAAAAATTAGACCGCGGCAGGATTGTTTATTCCTTTGCGGCAGGTACGCAAAAACTCTATGATTTTATGCGTGATAACCCGTCCTTAGCCGGTTACCCTGTAGACTATTCCAACTTGCCTTTTGTCGCTTCTCAAATCGACCAACTCATTTCAATCAATAGTGCCTTGGAAATCGATCTGACGGGTCAAGTTTGCTCGGAATCTACCGGATCCAGCATGATCAGCGGTGCCGGCGGTCAACTGGACTTTGTGGAGGCGGCCTATCATTCCAAGGGAGGAAAAAGCTTCATTTGCTTGCCAGCCACCTACAAAGATAAAGAAGGCAAGGTTCACTCCCGGATTAAAGGAACTATGACCCTTGGCTCAGTCATCACCGATACAAGACCAACGGTACAATATGTCGTAACCGAATTCGGAAAAGTTAATTTAAAAGGTCTCTCCACTTGGCAGAGAGCAGAAGCCTTAATTTCTATTGCTCACCCTGATTTTAGAGAAGGACTCATTGAAGAGGCCAAACAATTAAAAATTTGGCGTAAAAAGTCTTAGTTTAAAATCGTCTGCTGAATAGGAGAAAATATAACGGAATAAAGCAACTACCTTGGGTAATTTGGAGAAGGGAGTCCCTATAGAGAGACCCCTTCTTTTCGCGTCTCTGGACATTAACAGGGGGAACCATTAAAATTGGAAAAGGAAAGGCTTGACTACTAAGAAATTGAGGATGAGTGAGATGCCTACACGACGCAAAAGCAAAGAGTCTCGTATTCCACCAAGACGGCCAACCTGGAACATTTGGCAGGGATTGTTTATCATAGCTTTCGTTACAATCCTGGAATTTCCCCTGGGATGGCTGGAAACCCCTAAAGATCTCGTCACAGTGTCCGGAATACTAAGGTTTTTGGGAGTCGGACTGGGAGATGTATTTCTTTATGTTGCCGCCATTTGGATTTTTATGCACCTTATTCGCCGTCCCTTCTCAGATCTGGGTTTTGTGAGACCGCAAAAACGCTTTCTCCTTTTAGGATTCGCAGTTGGTTGCTTCTTATTTGTCAGTATTGGCCTGTTAGGGAATGAACTGACAAAGATTTTAGGGATTCCCGCGCCGCAAAGTTTTGCCATCGCAGTTAAAGGGGCAAACTATCCTTGGGAATTTATGCTTCTTATCTTATTAGGAGGAATTATTGCACCCATTAAGGAAGAAATGCTTTTTCGCGGCTTAATCTACCCGCCGCTGCGAGAGGCTCATGGCAGAGGCAAAGGAATCCTCCTGACAGGGATCTTTTTCGCCCTGCTGCATTTTGACTTAATTCGCTTACTGCCGCTGTTCCTGGGAGGGCTTGTCCTTACTTGGCTCTATGAGCGTTCTTCCAGCATATGGCCGTCCGTTGTCGCTCACGGAACCTGGAATATTTTGATGGCTTTAGCCCTCTGGATACAGCGCTATTAGCTTAAGAGATTAAGGGAGTCTTGGGGACTGCGAAGGGAAGGATTTATTAAACTTTATCAAGACTTGCCGGGCGGTGCGCCGGAGGTCTTTTGGAGATTGCCAGGGATTGCCTGAGGTAGTCTGCGGGAGCTTACTAGAGGTGTGCTAGAGGCGTGCGGGTGGTTACTGTTGCTGGAGATTATGATAGTTCGCTTGAGATATGCCCTGTTTATTGGAGTTATTTAAGGTTTGCTAGGTTAGTTTAGAGATATCTTTTAGGGAGATTAATATGAATTCTAAAAGTTTAAATCAGAAAAAGATTCGAGATAGTTTCCAAATGGACTGTCTCAGGCTTCTCTCGGATGGTTCCGGGATCGGGTATCAAGAAGGCTTAGCTACCTTTGTACCGAGACTGCTTCCCGGAGAAACCGGGCTGGTAGAAGTTATAGAGAGCAAGAAGAAATTTCAGCGTGCCCGTTTACTGACAGTTATCCGGCATTCGCCGGAAAGAGTTGATCCCCCTTGTCATGTCTTTGAAGAATGCGGCGGATGCCAGCTTCAGCATATGACTTATACGGAGACCCTTAAGTGGAAACAACGCTGGGTTGAGGATGCCTTGTTAAGAATCGGCAAACTTAACATTCCGGTGAGACCAACCATTGGGATGGCAGCACCCTGGCGCTATCGCAATAAGGTGCGTTTGCACAGAGATCAGACGGGACAATTGGGATATTTCAAAGAAAAGTCCCGGGTCCTTGTCCGTTTCCAGGACTGTCTCTTACTTAGCGAGCGAATGAATCGTTGGATTCGGCGAACTGAAGAGTTTTTAACCGGAAAAGACGGACAAGGGCAAGGGGGAACTTCAACGGAAAGCCTTTCTCAGGAATTAGCGGAAATTCATACTTTGACATTTCGGGAAAATACTCAGCAGGAAGGACTCTTATTATTAGAAGGAGGAAACTATCCGGCAGTTGCAGCGGAGGTCAAAAACAATCCGGGATTTCTCAACGCCCTTGCCAAAGACAGGCTTCGCTCTATTTGGTGGGCGGATTCCCAGGGAGATCTGAAATTAGTATGGGGAGACGAAACATTCTGCCATACCATTCTTGGCAACTCCTTTAAAGTAACACCACTATCCTTTCTGCAAGTTAATTCCCTACAAACCGAAATTCTCTATGAACTCGTCAGGACGGCTGCCGAATTGAGCGGAGAAGAGCAGGTGTGGGACCTTTATACGGGCATAGGAACCTTGGCATTGACCTTGGCCCCTAATGCAAAGAAAGTCTTGGGTATAGAAGAAAACCCCTTTGCAGTTCAGGATGCCCGTATAAATGCTGCTAATCATGGAAACTCCGCAAAGGTTGATTTCTTAGTTGGGAAAGTTGAAGACGTTATGATCAGCAGCGAAGATAAACCAGATGTGGTAATTCTCGATCCGCCGCGGGCGGGTATGCATCCTAACGTTATTAAGCGTTTATTGGAAATTGAGCCTAAGCGTATTGTTTATGTATCCTGTGATCCGGGGACACTTGCCAGGGACTTGGGTATTTTGGCTGCGGGGAAATATAGGGTGGAGAGTGTGCAGTCGGTGGATATGTTTCCTTGGACGGGGCACGTTGAGACGGTAGTTCTCCTGCAAAGAAAACACACCACTATATAGGGCATAAACCCAGTGAGAGAGCCACTATATGTTGTGGCTTAGACCCGAAAATGATGTGTTTCCTCGTACTGCAATGTTAGTTTGGGGAAACATTTTTTGCATTTTTTCATCCACGCGCACTGGAGGTAGTGGAATGGTCTTATTTAAGGACAAATATACTTTAGCTGCGGGCCGTCGTCATACAATTGGTCTTAAGTTGGACGGCACGGTGACGGCTGTGGGTGATAATAATTACGGCCAATGTGATGTCAGTGGTTGGTGCGATATTGTGGCAGTCGCAGCTGGTAATGTTCATATGGCGACGAACACGGGTAATGCTCATACGATCGGACTAAAATCGGACGGTACCGTGTCGGCAGTGGGTTGGAATAAGCATGGCCAATGCGATGTAAACGACTGGTGTGATATTAAAGCGGTTGCGGCGGGTTGGCGGCGCACCATTGGGCTTAAATCGGATGGCACAGTGGTGGCTGTGGGCCGCAACACTTACGGCGAATGCGATGTAGGCGACTGGCGTGATATTATGGCGGTCGCGGCGGGTGACTGGCATACCGTCGGACTTAAATCGGACGGCACGGTGACGAGTGTGGGTATCAATCGTTACGGCCAATGCAATGTAAGCGTCTGGCACGATATTGTGGCAGTCGCGGCGGGTTACCTTCATACCGTTGGGCTTAAATCGGATAGTACTGTGATGGCTGTGGGCTTCAACAGAGAAGGACAATGTGATGTAAGTGGCTGGCGTGGCATTGCGTCGATAGCGGTGGGAAGTAGTCATACGATCGGACTAAAATCGGACGGTACCGTGTCGGCAGTGGGTTGGAATAAGCATGGCCAATGTAATGTAAGTGGCTGGCGCGACATCGTGGCAGTTGCGGCGGGTTGCGCTCATACTCTCGGTCTTAAATCGGATGGTACGGTGGTTGCCGTGGGTGATAATGAATATGGCCAATGCGATGCAAGCGGTTGGCTCGGCATCCAACTGCCCGGCAATTAGTTTTGAATGCGTGATAGTCGACAAATTCCAATTTAGCGAAGAGATATTTTTCTTTCGTAACAGGACGGATTGCAAATTGAAATTGATAAAGAGTATTTGACTTTTCACACCAATATAAACGAACAGGTAATGGGGAGGATGGGTATGCCAAAAGCAAGAAAGATGCTAAGCGACTGGAAAGCACCGTATATTCAGTCGCTTATGAAATTAATAGAAACGCAGAGTAAGGTAACGCTAGCGAATTGGGCAGTTGACTATTCCCAGCGAGTTATATTGCCGCTGTGGTGCAAGTACTATCCAGATGACCTACGTCCACAAAATGCGGTGAACGCAGCTCGGGAGTGGCTGTCGGGAGCTATTAAACTGCCGCAGGCAAAAGCGGAAATACTTGAGTGCCATGCGGCTGCCCGCGAAACAGACGGAAATCCTGTTGCACAAGCTTCCGCAAGGGCGATAGGTCAATGCGCGTCGACCATCCATTCCGCACGGCATTGCATAGGGCTTGCCTTTTATGGAGCGCTTGCGGTCGCCTATGACCGTCTCGGGACTGATGCTCCGTGGGGACAAATCGAGAAATGTGCTGCTGAAGAGTGCGAGCGTATGGAAGCTGCCCTGCGTGCCGTTGCCGTGGAGAACGAGCCAAACCCATCAAAAATCGATTGGAAATGCTGATTGTGACCCGCTGAAGACCAGGACATATTGTTTGAAAATTATCAGGGGGTGGTGTTATGGATAATTACACAAGGGAAGAATTAGAAGAAGCCCTGCAAATTGTTTCTTCAACTATCAGTAGATGTGAAAAAACACAGCCAAAATTTTTGGAGGGTACCTCTCAGCATACACTCCTTAAGAACAGGATAAAAGCATTGTATATATCAAAGTCATTGATTACAGAAGAAAATGTTACGGAAAAGTATACAAAAGAAGAATTGATAGAAGCGCTACGACCTGTATCTTCAATTATCAGCAAATGTGAAAAAGCACAGCAAAAACATGCGGAGGGTACTTCTTATCATACCCGCTTCAAGAACATGATAAAAGCAATGTATATCTCTAAATCATTGATAATAGCTGAGATAAGCAAAAGAGGTTAAGTTTAAATTTTACGAAGGAAATAACATATATGAACAATACACTGATAGTTTATTATTCATTATTCAAATCCACAGAGAATTTAGCATTGGAAATAGCAGTACAGACTGGTGGAACATTAAGAGAATTGATTCCAGATAAGAATTATTCCTTTGACTATAATTCAGCTGCTAAAGAAGTAAGAAATCAGATTTTCCGAGGATTTTGCCCCAAATTAATATAAGGGAATGAGCCAATAGAAGATTATCAAACAATATTTATAGGATCACCCAACTGGTTTAAAACAGTAGCTCCACCAGTTATGAGTTTTCTTAGGCAGCATGACTTTACAGGTAAAACAATAATTCCCTTTTGCACTCATGGCGGTGGTGGGTTTGGCCAAATTGAAAATGATATAACAAAAGAGTGCTCGAAATCCATTATTCTACCTGGCGTTGCTGTAAATGGTACTGTTTCATCAGGAGAGGTTGCAAATTGGCTTAAGATAATAGGATATTAATATTACAAAAAAGCAGGAACACAGAAGGTATGAGATATGAAGATCAATAGAATAGATCATGTGGGTATAATCGTAAATGATCTTTCAGAGGCTAAAGTGTTTTTCTTGATTTAGGACTTGAAGTGCAAGCGGAATGGGAATTGGATGGAGATCAGTTGGACCGAATAGTTGGGCTTAGTGACGTTAAAGTAGCATGTGTAGGATTGGGGATGCCAAACGGTCAGACATGGATAGAGAGCTAAGCAAATTTTATACGCCGTCAGATGAAAAAGATATTCAGCAACCTTTTGCAAATACACTGGGTATCCGACATATTTGCTTTGCTGTTGAAGATATTGAAGCTATTGTTGCAAAATTGAAAAAGAAGGGCACAGAAATCTTTAGTGAGATAGAGCAATATGAAGAAAGTTATAAGTTATGCTACGTTCGTGGTCCAGAGGGAATTATTTTAGAGTTGGCGGAGGAAATCAAATAAATATTAAGTGTGACTTTGTTTACAATAACACCGATCAGGGATATAGGTGACTGGTATACTAGTAAGTACCTAAATTTACTGTTATTCTTAATTTGTACCGGTAATTTCCTGATGATTACCTCCGAAAATTTAATTAATGCCTAAGCGGAAATGGGACTCCTTCAGTATGAATTGTTCATACAGGGGGTATATGTTATTTTGATTCGCGCAAAGATAAGTTGAAGGGGGTATGCGCGAATTAAATTATGGGGATTCAGAATCTTTGCGTGGAACAATAAAGCCTAGTAAAATGGGCAACTTCAAAATTCTAGCCTATAAATAATTTTGCGAAAATGTATAAACTCACGACCCTCGACCCCCTATAAAGACCCCCTGGGTATGAGCATTATAATTACGCGTTACAGTATCACTGCTTTGCCCAAACACACATAGAGACGGTAGTTCTCCTCAATAAAAAACACACCACTATATAGTGTGTAAATCCAGGCATACCATCACTAGATGTTGTGTTTTTGGTGAAAATGGTTATGTTTCCGTAGACATAAGCGGTAGAGTGGGGAAACATGTTTTTTCAAGACAATCTCTTGGGGAAGACTAATGGAATCGCTGAACCTAGTGTATTTTTTATTCAGATCGGATGGTAAATGATGTTAGAAATTAAAGGGAAACATAATATAGCCAAGGTATTTACAGAGGTTCTGGAAGAAGGTGCCTCTTCTCAAATAGAAACACTTTGCAACCAGGAGTTTGTAAGAGATAGCAAAATCCGAATTATGCCAGACGTTCATGCCGGGGCAGGTTGTACGATTGGGACCACCATGACCATTACAAACAAGGTGGTTCCTAATTTAGTTGGCGTGGATATTGGTTGCGGTATGGAAACTATATCAATCAGCAATAAACGGCTCGAACTGCAAAAGCTGGATAAGTTAATTTATGAGAAAATACCGTCAGGCTTTGAGGTGCGAAAGATTCCACATCGCTATAATGAACAAATTGATTTGACGCAGCTTCGTTGTCTTAAAGCGTTACAATTGGACAGGGCAGAAAAGAGTATCGGGACATTGGGAGGCGGCAATCATTTTATTGAAGTAAATAAGGATGAGGAAGGCTATCTATATATTGTCGTTCATTCAGGTAGCCGTCACTTAGGACTTGAAGTGGCTAAATACTATCAGGAAGCTGGGTATAAGCGGTTAAACCATAATGACAAATCTGAAATGGACGCTCTTATCGCCCGTTATAAGTCTGAAGGCCGTGATAAAGAAATTCGGAATGCAATCCAAGAATTCAAAAATCAGGTGCTGACAGATATTCCATTTTCTCTTGCTTATGTAACTGGAAGTCTGTTTGAGGATTATATTTATGATATGAAAATAGTCCAACGTTTTGCTGAGATAAACCGTAAAGCGATGATTACTGAAATCGTAAAAGGCATGAAATTAGATGTAGTAGAGCAATTTACTACAACTCATAATTACATTGATACCGATACGATGATTTTACGAAAAGGCGCAGTTTCTGCTAAGAAAGCGGAGAAGCTTCTAGTTCCTATCAATATGAGGGACGGCAGTCTCATTTGTGTTGGAAAAGGCAATGAGGACTGGAACTGCTCAGCTCCCCATGGTGCCGGTAGGCTCATGAGTAGAAGCAAGGCAAAACAAAGCTTTACTGTGTCGGAATTTAAGAAACAGATGAAAGATATCTTTACGACATCTGTCAATAAAGAAACCCTGGATGAATGTCCGATGGCTTATAAGAACATGGACGACATTGTAAATAATATCGGGCCGACGGCAGATATCGTGAAAGTAATAAAGCCGATTTATAACTTTAAGGCGGGTGGAGATTAGACTTAGCCACCTTTTAGCAATGGTCTTGAGATTTACCCCACCCTATGAGGATTAAAAATGTTGGCTAGTGACTCAAAACGATGTGAAGCATGTCACACCTTATTCATTTGAAAAGTAGTATAATGATTTAGGGTGTATTTTATGAAGATTGGAATTTTGGTTCGAGAAGAAACCATGCAGATTTGTACGGGAAAGGGCTGCCTTAGTGCTCTTTTTCAAAGAAAGGATTCCTTTGCCCGATATGCTGAGGAACTAGAATTGCTAACGTTTACTCACACTGGCGGTGATTTAAATCGTAAGATTAAAAATATGATTCAAGCTGGGATAGAATCTGTACACCTTTCTTCCTGCCTGAGAGCAAGGTCACCAGACTATGACTCTTTGGTTGAACGTCTATCGGAGCATTTTACAGTTGTGGGATATACACACGGACCAGAGGTAAGGATACTCAAGAAGTGATAATTATTGTTAAGAATTTCTTGTTGATAGCTAAAATGTCTAGTGTGGGTTCTGCGTAAACTTATAAAAGAGGTTTTAAATTTCCATAAAAATTCTCTTAAACCATTAACATCAACTTGGCATTAAACTTAAATGTGCTATACTGTGCAAGTAACATTTCAAACGGGGGCGTTTTAGACTCGCTCGGGGAAGCGGTGGCAAAAGTTGCGCGTCGAGATTCCACCTGGTCTCGTTAAACGGTGGACAAAAATAGTTAACGAAAATAATTACGCCCTAGCGGCCTAAGAACCGCTAGCATCCTGCCTTCAGGACCTACGATGAAGGGTCAGGGTGTCAAATTAGTAGGACGCTCTAATGTCAATGCTCGGAGACATTAGCTAAGATCATCGAGCTAGCCTGAAATGAATCCTTGCCTTTAGGAGTCACGACCGGCGAAACTCAAATTAAAGGACACACGCGTAGATGCTTTTGTGGCAACTCTTCGATACAGGGGTGCAATTCCCCTCGTCTCCACCAAATAAGTACTCAATAATTGATACAATTAATAAACATAAAAAGTCCAGCATTGCTGGGCTTTTTCGCTTTTCATGCGGTTTTCAGGAGTTTTTTAAAGCGACTTTAAAATTACGAAAGAGCTAAAATGCAGCCCCCCTTGGGCGGCACCACTCCCAATACACCGCACAAATAGAATGAACACCCACTTTAAGAGGTGTATAACCCTTATGTAAATTATTGGGGATAGTTAACGCATTAAAAACTCGAACACTGCATCGACAAACTTTTTATTTTCCCACAGAAAAAATAGATGTCCACCATTAAAAACAACTAGGTTAGCTTCATTTATCCCATATTTCATTTCTTCGGCTTGAGTGCTTTTAACTAGTTTATCATTCCGGCCATGGAGAATTAATGTAGGGACCTTAATCTCATTCAAACGACTACTACAGTCGTAACTGCGAGATGCATAGAGTTGACGCTTAAAGGCATAGTAAGGTTGATTGTCCTTACTTATCTTCGACCTTATCCATTTTAGTGCCTTGTGGATGTATGGCAATTTACTTTTTACATTTGCTGCCGTGGAAACAAGGATCAAACTCTTTACTTTACCTGGATACCTTAAAGTAAGTGACATTGCGACTCTGCCGCCCATAGAAATGCCAAGAATATGCGCAAATTCAATGCCAACAGCGTCCATCAGGGCTGCTGTGTCATTTGATAACATATCAATGCTATAAGGAATGTCAGGTTTGTCAGTTTGCCCAGATCCGCGATTATCGAAGATTAAGACTTTGAATTTCTGAGAAAATCGGCTCAAACATAACTTAAAAATAGATTGATCTGTGCCTAGCCCACCGATAAGTACTAGCGGCTCCCCCTCCCCGTGTATTTCATAGTGTATATTGATGTCGTTAACTTTTATTGTCGGCATTTTATATCTCCACTTGTAAGTATATTATGACAAATTTGGTTGGACAGGAATGCTACGCACTTATTCATAGGGTTCAAATTCATCATAAACACAATCTAAAATGATATCTAGGTCGATAATGATATCCAAATAAATCCCTAACCTTTGTATAATTAAGCACAGAATCCACTCGGACTAGTCTGTCCTGTGTTATTAATTTTTAAAATAACCCACACGAATTTTACAAGAAATTCGAACAAGTTTTTGTGTTAATGTGAAATTCTGAAATATCTCGTTTTAATATTTCGGCTTCAGTATTCTATTTTTTTATTTGATACTTTAAAATATACTCCATAGAATGGAAACCAAAGACAAGTTGCCGACGGTTGCCGATAAATATTGTAAAAATATTAATAATAGATATACATGGTAGGTAGGGCATCATGGGGGAGAATCACCACATATTCAAAAGTTTAAAAACCATCGGCAACCGGCAACCTCGGCAACCGAGATGTGTGTAGGAGAGTAAGAAAACTTGGTATGCAATAAAATTGGTGGAGATAATTTCATTATACTTTACGTGGTTAATATGTTCCCATGGACGCACGTTGAGACCGTCGTCGTGATAGAGCGGAAGTAGCTTGGTATCAGCGGTTTTCATGGTTTTGGGAAAATATGATAGTGTGTTATATGTTTCCTTGGACGTATGTTCTAAGGGAACTTTTTATTTTAGGGGGTCGTACTTTTACGTGGAAATAAACAATTACGCAGAGATATTGAGGTTTTTGCGTAATTGTTTATTTGATAAGGGGAAACGCCCCCCTATGAACAGATATGTTTAGGTAGTTGTCCATTGTAAAGAAGGTATTTCTGGAAATTAATCACCAACATTAAATTTATTAAGCCACTCAGAAAATTCTATAGCAATTATTCTTTCAGCCGTTATGCCATCAGACTTACTTGAAGCTAAGAAAATAATTGGTTCTACCATAACTCTTGGGCGTAGCAGCGGAAATTTAATTTGGCTCTTGAGTTCTTCTGGAATCATTCCGGTATCCGTTGCTCCACCGGGTAGTAGCAAATTAACTGTAATTCCATATGGGCGGAGATCTTCAGCCATGATGTATGAGAGCGACTCGGTTCCAGCACGGGATGGTCCATATGGGATAAAACCTTTACGTTTCATTGTTTCATAATTCATAGAAATATTAATAATTTTTCCGTGCCCCTGATTAATCATGAGCGGTGTGAATCCTCGGGCTACAAGAAAATAGCCTGTAAGATTTGTGGCAATTAAGTTTCGGAACTCGTCAGGAGTAACCTGGAAAAACGGCTGTGGTTCTATCATAAACCGAGAATTCACCGTACGCATACCGATTCCGGCGTTGTTTACTAAAACATCGAGCTTTCCCATGTTCTTCGAACCCATTTAACTGAATCTTCAATTGAAGTTTCTGATCGAACATCCATAGGCAATCCGTATACTTTTAAACCAGCCGATTTAAGTCGGTTAACTTGATTATCTAATTTTACTCCTGGCTTTGATGCTAAGGCTACAGTAGCCCCGCACGGAGTAGACCTTCAGCCATTGCAAGACCAAGGCCGCTTGAAGCACCAGTCACAACAATATAAGTTCCCGATAAATCAATTTCTGCCATTTTAGTACCTCCATAAAATATGTACTTATACTTGGATATTATAACATTGAAAAAGTCCATTTTAGCCCTTCAACAGCTAACCCATATTGATTTAGGGTGGAAGGGACATATATTTTTTCGTAGATGTACCCATGAACGCAGCACGTTGAGACGGTCGTAAGTTTGAAAACAGACACAGATTAGAAAGTCGCTTGTGGTGCTGGTTTCGGAAATAGGGCTTGAATTGTATAAAAGTTTACATAGGACTACCCTTGAGAGTGTTATTGATTTAGAAAACAGAGGGGAGTGAAGTTTCACCAGATCGTCGATTTGACCGTAATTAGTCATCCTTTGATTGAAAAACACGCTATTAATGCGGTTAAAGGTTCGAAAATATTCAAGTTAGAGCGTTTGCTGTCTAGGATAAGTTAAAGCAGAGAATTACCGTAACCGCCCACTGAAGGTATTGAGGATTCTTAAATAATGATTTGCTTCCCGGAGTGCGTGATCAGTTAATAAAGGCAGGCCCATGACTTTTATTTTACATCGAAGTGAGTCTCCGGTGGCTGCGTATTTAAAATCCCGAAAATTAGCCGTAGCCATTATGGCTTTGTTAGTCAGCTGCGGCAATATAGTCGTTTGTTCTGTCATGGTTGTGGCTTGCTTAGTAAGTTCATCGAACACTTTACCAAACCGGTTGGCAGTTTCAAAAAGGATATCTTCTGTAGGGTCTACCAAACTCCGAATAAGTTTAGCATGCTCTGCCATAGACTGATTCCAGAATATTTCTTGTTCAATGATATCCCTTACAATATTAATAGCCTGGCGATTTTGTAACTGATAAAGCAACTTTAAGTAAAAACTTGCTTCCTTCAGAATATGGTCGATCATCAATGGGTGGTTAAAGGTAAAAACCTTACAGCTTAACATATCTTGAAGAAGTTTAGATTTATAGTCCACTATGACAGACGTAGCTTTTATAGCCTTTTGGTTGAGGTAAGAGACTTGATCGACTAACATTGGGCTTATAATGGGGCTTATATTCTGACTTAAGGAGATTTCTATACTAGTAATTTCCTGATCGATCCGGATGCCGGTATGGTATTCTGTGGTTCGCTCAGCATCACAAGTGAATTTAGTGACTAATTCTTCTGAAGTGAGAATTTCAGGACTAATAACCCCATCAGAAAGGTTTATTATCTCTGTGAGCAACTTAGTAAATTCACACTTGAGGTAATCGGCCTGTTGGGCTAGGGATTGGTAATGAGGACTGAAGGTGGCTTCCATGAAAATAGCATGTTCTTTCATGATCCGCACATAGAACAGGTTTAGTTCTAGGGACCGCCGAATGAACTCCTCATTAGACAACATATGAAATACCCCCTCTGCATCAAGTCTATAGTAATAAACTATGCAAAAGTCTATAAAATTGGAAATAACCATTTTGGTAGATTGTTCCTAATCAAATAGGGGACGATTTTTGATATATCTTTTGCCGAAGTAATAATAAAATCATTGGGTATGTCTGTGGGATAGATAATCATGTACTATACGAAAAGAGCTTTAGTTTTTACCATCGCCCGTTGGTTTATTATTTGAAAATAATAGGTAGTCAAAGACGGCAATCAGAAAATAGCAACCAATTAAATCTAAAGATGTAACTATAAAAAATAACCCTTTGTGAATATAAATAAAACCAGCTCTATATGCCAGATATTGAGCAAGAAATAAATAGGAAAGAGCTATCGTTTTTAATACCCAGTGCAACTTCGATTTATATAATGGTATTAAATAGTTAAATATAATAAATTGGTACAAAAATCCGGTTGACGTATTATTTTTGTTCATATCTGTAAAAAATACATTGCTCTTATAGATTTGGATACCTAATAAACGTTGACCCAGAAAAATAGTGAATGTACTAAAAGAAGCAACGCTAAAGTAAAGTGTAATATAATTGATAAATTTACTCGTATACTTCTTAGCTATCTTATACCATTTTTTGGCTATCCGTGAAAAAAGAATAAAACCGAAGAAGGTATAATAAGACTTATACCAAAAATGTTCATATATGCCTAACTTTAAAAAAATTACTTCAATAAAATAGTATATCAATCCAAAAGCACCATACCAAATGAATGAAAGATTCTTACTGGCAAGCAATAATGCCGTTGTAGAGACTGATATTTGTGAAAAATAGTTCCCAAAAATTATGTCCAGGTAGGTATCGCGGAATATTTTCGGATAATAACTATAGGCATTTAAACGGAGTACTAGACCAGCCTCAAATATGAATGAAAGGCCTATTATGGAAAAAAGAAAAGCTAAATCAAATTTAAAATTATTAGATTTCTTTAATATTATTACGTTAGTTATGATGCTGGTCAGAAATAACAATATGAACCATATCGTATTAGTCCAAAAAGTCGTCCAAAACGTTGGATTCATTGAGGGCCTCCTAGAAAGTTATTAGACAGGAACAAATCTCAAGTATTTACCCTCCAACCCGAATAATGGACATGATATTCAGGATCTTGTTGGATAAAACCACTTCCAGTATTGGCCGAGAGTCTAGCCTTTAACATTTATTTAAATATGGTAAATGGAAAATGAAACAGATATATCATCAGAGAAGCAAAAAAAATTGATGGAATCCAAACCCAAAGTGGTTTTTTAAAATGTAGTAGAAGGAGTCCGTTCGTAATATAATTAAACCCAAAAGACCAATAGAGATTCCAACCATTATGGTAAGAAATGGACCCTAATTTAAATGAAAGCCATTCGGCAAAGGTATATATAGATGAACCAAATAGGAAGAAGAGGGTATAGGCTATTCCTTTCCATTTGATTTTTATTTTAATTTTATTTACTTTCGCGTAGATTTGAAAAAAAACTAAACATGAACACGGGAAAACAATAAAGGCAATAAGACATTCTATAAAATCGCTGCTAAAAACTGGCGATTCATATTTCCAAAGAGGTTTGTCATTTGACAAAATAATATAACATAAGTCACCAATTATAAAATATAATATTGTTGGGTAATATAATTTCCAATTTCGCCAATCTCCCCATTTCCAAGCAATAAGTATTGATATGAGTGATAGTATTAAATGAAAATCAAGCATTATTGCAAAACTCCAAATTCTTTAGTTATTTATAGTCTTAATCTTTATTCTACTGTTAATTTCGGACTACTTGAGAAAACCACAATGTTGCCTTTCTTTCACGATGGCTACAAAAACATATAGTGATTTTTTACCATACTTTGATAAAATATGTAAAAGGGAACACGATAAAATTACCAGATTGTTTCTTTGCAAGTTAGTGTAGTCAAACTTATTTAAATGGTTACTCCTTGTGGTATTCGCCCACCGGTTGCGTCTTGCTAAGCTCAAGGAGGGAATATACGGAAAAATTAGGTAATAATTATCTTAAACGCCATGTGACGGGAAACTGTCATGCGCGATTTGGAACGGAGGAAAAGGCAGAGAAAATATCAAAGCCTTACCTATCGTTATTGTTTAGGGGAAAACCGGTTATAGCGTTCATAGACACAAAAATTAAATTTCATATTGACGGGATCGACCATATGCAAGCAAGCTTAAAGGGACTTGAAGCACAGATTAAAACAATGATTGGGTCTAAGGAGTTCCCCGCTAAAGCACGACGAAATATTGAGCTCCTTGACGAAATACCCGGGATTGGCTTTTTGACAGCCGCTACGCTTATCGCTGAGATCGGGGACTTCAGTCTTTTCAACTCCCCTAAAGCTCTCACGGCCTTCTTTGGTCTTGATCCTTCGGTCAATCAGTCTGGTAAATTCAATGGGGACCGAAACAAGATCTCTAAACGTGGCACACGAATTGGGAGAAGGATTCTTTTTACAATCGCTATGGCTTCCATTAGAACCACTCGGAATGGCAAGGAGATCAACCCTGTTCTAAAAGAGTTCTACACGTCAAAATGCGTCAGCAAGAAGAAAAAGGCGGCTCTTGTAGCAGTCATGCACAAACTTCTCCACTATATCTTTGCCGTTCTTCGTGATCAAAAGCCCTTTGAGATTAGAAAACCTGATGATCATCAAACTTGGAGAACAACAAAGCCTCAACCAGCTGCTGCTTAAAGAAATAAGTTGACAGATGTTCGGATCAGTGTCAAGGGTGATGCGAGGAATACCGGAGGGCGTTAGACCGAGGATATGCTCGTCATTATCCCATTGACACGTGCACAACACCCAAACGCTTGAAGACTGCAAAGTCTCTTTTACTCCAGAGAGTTACCCGGATTAAAAGAGACTTTGCTTGGCCAGCGCCGAGCGTCCCGTTTCCTCTAGGTTATGTCTTCCACTAATTAACGTTTAGGTCATTGTTCGGATTTTTCAATGGCTTAGTTTGCAATACCCAATGTTCGGAATCGAATAACAAAGGAATTAATCAAACAAACCCTTGACTTTTATTAGCTGGTCTTTTTGTAGATAGTCCATACTATGTTGAAAATAGTAAGGACCATTGAACAAGTATATTATGAATAGGCTGTGTTAAACTCCAGTATTGATTTTTTTGGTAGTAATGAAGTACACCTACTGGGGATATTTGTGAAGGGAGATCTTAAAAAGGGGGATAGAAAATATTATTGCTTATACTATTTGATATGTCATAATTGTGTTAATAACGAAATTATGGTTTTAGATTATATCGGCATCAACTTAATTTTAAATATCACAATTTCAGAGTAGTATGAAACATTAGTAAGTAAGAAGAATCTTGTTAATTTATTGAGTATGTTGAAAGGTGGAAAACAATTTTGAAAAAATCAATTCCTATTGTAACATTCATTACAATGGCATGTCTTTTATCTACGATATTCTATTCGACACATATAGTTAAAGGTGATACTATTCTGCCAGACAAAAATGAGATTCAAATACAGAAACACATGAAGAAAATTGATGAATTAACTAAGACGCTGGCCAAAAATGAACAAGCATCTACAGTTAACGATTATTTAGCAACACTAAATGCTAAAGATTTACTTGAAACAGCTGCTGAATATAGTAGTTACGTCAACAGTGAACAGGATAGGAATGATTATCTGAGTATTATTGCGCCACATTTAGCAAGAGCATGGCAACAAGGTGTTCCATATGGAGATGTATCAAATATCATAAAAGATAAAACCTATGATAACATTTTCAGAATGTTTACCGTTGATATTGCAACTACGTTAAATCAAAATAAAGGTCAGAGTGATGCAGAATTAATAAATTCTATTTATACTATTGCACTGGATAACAACGAAAATACTGAACTAAGACGACATGTACTCCTTGATCTTACTGAACCCGGTGCTTATAAATCACCCGATGACATGAATGGAAAATCAAAGTTAGAGGAGATATTTAAAGAGCCTAATTTAGCCCCAGAGGTAAAGAGCGCTGTTATTACTGCGATGAGACGAACATAGGATCCAAAATTCGAAGAAACAGTTACCCCTATTCTTAATGATCTAAAATCTTATCCCTCAATAATTATAAGGCATGCTGTTGTAGAATCTGCAACAGCGGGATATTCTACACCATATATTAAACAAATGACTGATTTAGTTGCATCTACAAATGATAAAGAAGTATATGGGAGCACTATTTTAGCCTTAGGAATTAATGGGGGAATTGAAGCAATTAAATCTATTGTTTCAAATTATGGAAGATTCGATAATCAAGATATATGTAATTATTCACTTGAAAGAAATCATAAAACAGTAATGGGACTGTTAAATTTAAACCAATCATCCGATAAGATTCAACTGGGAATTTCTGTAGCTAAACTTACTAAGGTAGATTCTTACATTACTCCTTTAGAGCAAATTCACGAGAATATCAAAGACCCTATCTTATTAACTGAGGCAGATCAGGTGTTAAAGGCATTGAATAGTGATTCGATACCGAGTAATCCAAAATCTGAGGAGGCTTCTAAATGAAGAAATCCATGAGTAAATTATTAATATTATTAATAACTTTATTAATGTGTTTTAATGCACTACCTGTTTTTGCAGCAAATGGAAGTAATGGAGACGCTGTATACCGTGATGGCGTATATCTGATTTATGATCATGCAGCAATATTAAAATATGGTTCTGACGGAAGCAACATGGTTATTGAAACTGTAGGCAATGGACCTGTTACTTATGATAACTGGACAACTTTTCTGGGTGGTCATAATTATTTGGGAGCATTTTATAATCCTAGTTATCAACCTGCAAGCTCTATTCTTGCCACTGCTGCTTCTTTAGAAGCTGTCCCAGGGTTGCAATATAGCTGGCAAGGCCAGATGTATGTTGATTCAACTGCAGGATCTTTAATTACCCCGGAACATATTACTACACTTCGGTGTGACGGATTAGTGGAGTACTGTTATGAGTACAATAATTCTAGAATTTGGGGCTGTGCTTCGGCTGCAGATTCAAATTGGGATATTTCTTTAAAAAGTAATGTTTCTGTTCACCAGAGCCTTGGTACTAACGGCTATTATTATATAAGCCCAAACGTTCAATGTTCGCAAACTTCTTACACTAAATTAATTAAAAGATGATATAACAACAAATAGGAAATGGAATGTAAATGTATACTCATATCGTTAATTTATTACTAGTTTGAATCACTAGGAACTAGGATTAATGTTCCTAGTGATTTATTTGGTTTGTTTCATTCTTCCGAAAAAAATTCAATTTCGGAATTTATAAGTTGAAAGACGGTAT
Source organism: Desulfosporosinus paludis (assembly GCF_045689965.1). NCBI lineage: Bacteria > Bacillati > Bacillota > Clostridia > Eubacteriales > Desulfitobacteriaceae > Desulfosporosinus > Desulfosporosinus paludis. The sequence continues at coordinate 1,386,373 of NZ_CP144211.1, read as the reverse complement.
ATCTATGGAAAATGAGCTTAATATTCCTTATATGTAAAAATGCGTGCGTACCACATTTCGTGGAGCGATGTCGTTCGGTTCCAGCTTGCAGTCGATCTTCTCAGTTTATTTGAGCGTTCAATGGATGTTCGGTGTTTGTAAAATTACTTTCCACTTTCTTTTCGCGCGGAATTGGTAAACAGTCGAAAGTTAACCTTAGAGTGGGTGTGAAAATGTACGACACCATTGTCTTAAGAACAAGGGGTTTTACGGAGATTTTTTGTCCCGCAGGATATTGCACTTATCCAATTACCTCGGAGTTGTAGATTATCGTGGTCATTAGAAGAAGTCGTAGAAAGCTCCTACAACAGGAATGCCCCCGGGTCGAAACTGCTGGGGTGAACAAGGTAGGGAATTCATTTCTTTAATCGACTCGGTAACGCAGACTTGCGATGCGTCTAATAGAGAGAAGGTTAGAGTATAGAAGCTGGATCACGAGGCCACGAACATTTTACATCATAACTATCCTAAAGCATAAGTGTAAGGTAGGACTAATCAGTCGTCCAAAGTTTTACATTTAGATGCCAGTCATCGTTGACAATGAAGACGACCCTGCCAGAATAATACAGACTTTCACGATTGAGATCATAACCCAGAAACATTTCATGGGCAATCATTACTCGTTTCAATCAAAATACCCAGAATCTCTTTAGTAAAGGAATCAAATCCCTTTCGTTGCGATTATTGGGGTGTTTTGAAGAAGTCAAGTGTTTATTTTAGAGGTTTTTAAATAATTGTTGTTTATGAAGTCCAGTTAATCTTGATGAAAAATAAAAATCCTCCAATAAAAGGTATAAGGAATGCCACAAGGCAGGTTCAAGGAACTCTTGTTCGACAGGCTCAGTGAATACTGAGACTATATTAAAATAAGGCGGTGAAAGAAATAAAATCTAAATATTTTAGTTTTATTTTTTTGAACATTTTTGAGTTGTTAATCTTATTGTTTTTATTTTTTATATACACATCTCCTTTCAAAAATTCTCCATGGTACGAGCCTGACCCTTTAGGGTTTATATTAATAATTCCATTATCTTTACTATTACTAGTAATAGGAGTAGTTGCAATATTTGCTTTATCTGATTTCTGTAAATCTCATTACATATTAAAAATAAATAAACTACTACCCTTTATTTCATTTGTTGGACTAGCTACACCCGTTTATTTCACACATGAAACCAATGCAGAGAAGACCTACAATATGGCGATTTATGGTACTATAGGCAGCTGTATATTATTTAGTGGAGTGGCTATTACAACAATCATAATCTCGATTAGTGACCCTGTCCCAGACCGTTAGACACCCAAAACATCAAGAAACCTTCTTGTGACGTAATTATGCTTATTTTTTCAGTCTTCTGTAAATTTTTGAAGTGTAATGGAGCGTAGCGGAATGGAACTTCAAAAATTTGCGGCGAGCTTCGTATACTCCTCCGGAGTTTTGTATCCGTTGCCGGCATGAAGCCTTTTTCTTCTGTAGTAAACCTCAATATACCAGAATATTTCGGATTTTGCCTGCTCTCGTGTCCTGAAGTACTGGTCGTTAAGTCATTCTTGTTTCAGTTTACCCCAAAAGCTTTCCATCGGCGCATTATCCCAGCAGTTTCCTTTCCGGCTCATTGAGCAGGTGAAGTGAGTTTCTTTTAATAGATTTTGGTATTCATGGCTGCAATATTGCGATCCTCTGTCTGAATGTATCAATACGTTTTTGGGGTTGCCACGCCTTCCTAAGGCTTGATTAAAGCATCTTATTACTAAATCTTTGGTCATTCTTTCATCCATGGCCCAGCCGGCAATTTCTTTTCCAAATAGATCCAGTATTCCCGCAACGTATAACCAGCCTTCATCTGTCGGCACATAGGTTATATCGCTTACCCATTTTTGATTGGGTTTTTCCGCAGTAAAATCTCTGTTTAGTATGTTTTCAGCAACCGGCAGGTTATGATTGGAATTGGTTGTCGCCTTATATTTCTTTACTACTTTTGACTTTAGTCCGTTCTCTTTCATGATTTTTGCTACAAGTTTTCGATTCACCGGCGTTTCGGGTTTGCTTAGGTTTTCTGCAATTTTTGACGAACCTGGGATTCTTTTATTTTCATAGAAATTGTTCTTTACTGCTTCGGTCAGTTCTTTCCTACGTATGCTTCTTTTGCTTTCTGGTCGTTTATCCCATGCATAATATGTGCTTCTTGGAACATGAAGTATTCTGCATAGCTTCGCTATTTTATAATTTACGGATTCAGCTTTGATAAACTTATATTTTTCTATTTCTGATTCTTGGCGAAGTAAGCTGCCGCTTTTTTTAATATTTCTATTTCTTCTTTAAGTTCTTTGTTTTCTTTTAGGAGTCGCTTCATTTCCTCATCTTCTGGTTTGATATGTCCGCTGCCGACAAAGGGCTTGCTGCTGTTCTGATGGTATCTCTCTACCCACCCGTAAATTGTGTTTGCATGAATCCCTACTTCTCGGGCTACTACCGCCACTGATTCTTTGTTTTCTACCACTCTTTTACAGATTTCCAGCTTATACGCTTGATCAAAGTTTTTGGCCAATTACAAACACCTCTTATTTTTATTGTACTTGGTGTTTAGGGTGTCTGTAAAATGGGGGATGGGTCATAGTAGTTTTGGAGCAAAAATCGGGCTGAAAAAATGCATTTTCGGCCCGATTTTTTTTACCCCCGTTTATAGATGACATCGGAGATATAGAGGGTAATAACCATCATTTCACAGAAACGTATAGAACCAAAAGTAATTGACATACTATAATGTGAGTGTTATTATGCAATATATACAGCGAATACACTAAGGACAATAAACCAATAAAAATACTTTCGGCGTGATGAGGGTGATTTTGTATTGCGGGTTATTATTAGAAATACATCAGGAAAACCTATATATGAGCAGATTAAAGAACAAATTAAGGAAGCCATACTCAGCGATGAATTAAATGAAGGAGATATACTTCCTTCCATCCGGCAACTTGCCAGCGAATTAAAAATCAGTGTCGTTACGACAACCAGAGCTTATTCTGATTTGGAGCAGGAGGGTTTTATTGTCAACATCCAGGGCAAAGGCTGTTTTGTTTCTCCGAAAGACAATGAGCTGGTGCGCGAACAGCTGCTTCGTAAAATTGAAGATGGTTTTGCGGCTGCTATAAATGCCGCCAAGATTGCAAAATTGTCTCAAGAAGAATTGCTGCAGATATTCAAATCTATGTTGGAGGGAAATCCCAATGAATAATGCTCTTGAAATCCAAAAGCTATGTAAAAGCTATAAAGATTTTTCCCTGAATAATATCTCTTTTTCTTTGCCGATAGGTTATATCATGGGTTTTGTCGGTCAAAACGGCGCCGGGAAGACTACCACAATCCGCCTGATCCTTAATATGATTAACCGGGAAAGCGGTGAAATAAAACTATTCGGCCTGGATAATGTGCAGGACGAGCAGAAAATCAAGCAGGACGTTGCGGTGGTTTTTGATGATACCTATTTTGTCGACAGCTGGAAAGTCCGGGAAGTGGAAAAAGCCGTTAAACCTTTTTACAGTAACTGGAGCAGTAAGTTATTCAATCAATATATAAGCAGCTTTCATCTGCCTCCGGACAAGAAGGTGAAAGATTTATCCCGTGGGATGAAAATGAAGCTGATGCTCGCCGTTGCCATGTCCCATGAGGCAAAGCTGCTGATCCTTGACGAGCCGACGAGTGGGCTTGATCCCGTTGCCCGGGAGGAACTGCTCGAAATATTGAGCAAGTATATCACCGACGGGCAGAAAAGCATTCTTTTTTCAACCCATATCACCTCGGATCTGGAAAAAATCGCCGATTATATTACGCTGATTGATCACGGGAGTATTTTTTATTCCGGATCCAAAGATGATCTGCTGGAAAGCTTTTGCATCGTCAGGGGCGGCCCCCATGACCTGACGGATTCACTAAAGGAAAAAATCATTGGGCTCACTATAAATATCGCCGGTTTTGCCGGACTGCTGCCGACCTCCGAGGCAAACCATCTGGCTCCGGAAATCGTGACAGAAACGCCTTCTATAGACGAGATCTTAATCTCAATCAGCAAAGGAGGCAGTAACAATGATTAATAATATTCTCAAATCGGTAAAGCTCGATCACGAAATAATGAAGTCGCATTATTTGATGTTCATGATTGACCTTATCGGGGTTTTCTTCGCTGTGATGACAAAAATACCCATGTATGGCGCCCTGATTATCATGGTCGTTTCGACGCCCATTGCCGGTCAGTACTTTTCCGCCTATGAAAAGAACAACCTCGAAAAATTGTATGGAGTATTGCCGCTCAGGAAATCCGAAGTCGTCATCGGCAGATACCTATTTGCCTTGTGCATCGTCGTCATAAACGGTATCATTGCGGCGGCGGTGGCCTATATCGTTTCAACTTTGACCAATAAGGGAGTAAACAGCCTTGAATTCCTGACCTATTTGTCCTGCGGCTTCCTTTATGCCTGTCTGATGGTTGCGGTGATATTTCCGCTGTATTTTAAATTTTCGTTCTCCAAAGTATATATCTTTTCCAACTTGCCGTTCTATTTGATTTTCGTCATCCTCTTCCTTCTTACCCGAAAAACGAACGTTCTGCAGCAGACGGGCCTGACGTCCCATTATCTCGCTTCCCACTTCGGTATGATAGCGGCGATCGGGTTTGGCCTGGGACTTACACTGCTGGCTCTTTCATGCCTTTTGTCCAGCGCTCTTATTGAGGGGAACCGGGCGGCACACCTTCCGGCGCAAGAACCCGGGAAACGCCTGTACTTCGCCGACAACCTGCGCACCTGGATGGTGATTCTCGTGGTGCTGCAGCACCTGGCCGAGATTTTCAGCATGTATTTGTTCCTGATGCTGAACCAGGCGTATTTCATGGGTCTGCTTTTCCTGCTTTCGGGGTATTTCACGCCCGGGTCGTTCGAACGCAGAGGACCCGGGACCTTCTTAAAGGACAGGCTGCTGCGGCTCGGCCTCCCCACACTCATTTATGTATTCATACTCAACCCAATTGCTAGAATTGGCACGCATGGTCTTGCGGGCAATACAGCGGCCAGCCTGTTTGCCCTGGGGCCGATGTGGTTCGCTGTGATGCTGCTCGTTTTCGATCTGGGCTACCTCGCCTGGCGGACGGTTGGGAAGAACAGGCCGGAGAGCCCGGTACTGGAGAACCGCATGCTGCTTACGTTCCCCAGAGTTGCTCTCTTCACGCTTGCGCTGGCGGCCGCCAGTTACCTGCTTCGGATCGCCGTACCGTACGGCATACCCGTGCTCGGATTCCCGTCGCTTGGATATCTGGCCCAATACCTGAGCTTTTTCCTTATAGGAATGCTTGCCTATAAACGGGACTGGCTCCGCACAGTCTCCGGTTCGCTCGGAAAGATAGGCTTCGTTTTGGCCGTGCTCGCGACGGTCATACTGTTCCCCACGGCGATGATTATCGGCTCCGGCAGCAAGTGGATAGGCTACGGGAGTTGGGCGTCGGCCGTCTTCGCGCTGTGGGACTCGATCTTCGCCGTGGGAATCAGCCTCGCGCTGGTCACATTCTTCCGCCGCTTCCTCGACGGCGGGCAGAAGATCGGCAGGTTCCTCTCCCGGCATTCATTCACGGTATATGTCATCCACGCTCCCATCCTTGTTTTCCTGGCGCTGGTTCTGCACAGCTTACAGATGCAGCAATTGCTGAAATTCTGCCTGGCGGCGATCGTGTATTTACCGCTCTCCTTCGCTGTAGCCTGGCTTGTAAGGAAGATACCGTATGCGCAGAAAATATTATGAGGAGGTTTTAAAATGTATTTATCAATTCAAAAATTGCATCATGTAATTGGCAATAAAAGCGTCAGGAAACGCTTTTGAGCATTAGATAATAATTTCAAATTAACAACATTAAAGACCTGCAATTTAGCAGGCCTTTAATGTTGCCGTTAAGAAACTCTATTCGTCCCTTTAACAGGTCTAGGCGTTGGCGGCTAGGAGTTATACTATTCATCGTTTTATAAAGGTTTTTTATTTATTCTCCGATAGCTTTACCCCTGTTCTAAAAAGATTCCCTACGGCCTCATTTAAGCTATAATAGCTAGCCCCCATCATAATAATGGGATTCAGTTTTAGCGGGTCTGGCTTGCCATCAGTGGTGCAGTCCTCATTAACATATACGGCAACAATCTCCCCTAAAAACATTTCAAAATCGAATAAAGGAATAACCTGAATAACTTTGCAGAGGAAATTCATGGAGCATTCTTTGATCATAGGTGCTCTTCCTAATTCGTCATAGAAGGGAGTAAATAAGCCTGACTTATCGACTGTTTTCCCTGACACAATTCCACAATAATCTGTCGGTTCAACTATGGAAATCGGAGGAATGTTCACGCTAAAGTACCCGTTTTCCTTGACCCCTGGCGTTGTATAATGGGTGCTTTTTAATGAAACATAAAGCACTGGCTTCATACTTACCACTCCACATGCTCCCACAGTGACATAATTGGGCTTTCCATTAACATCTGCTCCAATAATCATCGTTGGAAAAGGACCAAAGGGTTGATTTTGAATTTTAATCTTTTTCATGGTAATCCTCCTATTCATTTAGTGAATATGAATATATTTTTTGTTTAAACTTTTCTGCTGTAGAAGGTGAGGCAGTATAAATCATTAATTTCAAATCAGGATAGTTTGATAACTGCCTTCATCGTATCCTACTACTCTCAATCGTAGGATAACCACAATATGGTTGAACTATCTTTACCTTGATATATTAGTAATATAGCAAAAAAGAGTTAAAAAATAAAATTATTTGAATTGGAGTGAATTAATTCATGAAGATATTTGTAACACATAGCTTGTGATGGAGCTTCCGCCTCAGAAATCGTCATACCAATAAGCAAGGATGATACATTGATTGGCGTCCTGGATATCGACAGCCCCGTCAAAGCCAGATTCAACGAAGAGGACCGGCGGGGCCTGCAGGGCTTTGTAGACATTTTATCCGCCAATATCCATTGGGAGGACTTGCTTCGTTAACCATGTACAGGCATAGTCCATACAGCGTTTAAAGGTTAAACTTTGTCTCTTATAAAAATTGCATGACAGTGGAAAGTCCAGTAATGCTCGCTTGTCAAATCCAAAATTCAAAGGCAGGGGCAGGCTCTTTTTTATTAAATTTCTTTGCTTCCACATATATCTTTCAAGTTTATGTTAAAGTAAGGAGAAGAAATAGTCGGGTGAAGGGAGCTTTAGCGAAGTGAGCTTTAACATAGGAGATGTTTTAATCAAGGCAAATCAATTGACCAAGCGTTACGGCTCTGAGCCGGTGGTCAAAGGCTTAAATCTGGAGGTTAGGGGCGGAGAAATATTCGGCTTCTTAGGCCCCAACGGTTCAGGGAAGACAACAACCATCAAAATGCTGACCGGATTGCTGGAGCCTTCGGCAGGAGAGGCCTTTATCTGCGGCTATGATATAGCCAAGCAGTCAACTCAGGCCAAGGCCCTCATGGCTTATGTTCCGGATCAGCCGAAGTTATACAGCAAGCTTTCAGCCCGGGAATTTTTAAAGCTGATCGCCGCGCTTTACCGCATTCCTCTGGAGTCTGTCAAACCGAGAATCGGACAGCTGCTGGAAATGTTCGGCCTGGAGGAACGGGCGGATGAATTGTTGGAGGGATATTCCCACGGAATGCGCCAGAAAGTTGTTCTGGCTTCAGCGCTTATTCATCAGCCGAGAGTTATTCTGCTGGACGAGCCCACGGTGGGGCTGGACCCGGCCAGCGCCCGCCTGCTCAAGGATATTCTGCAGGAGATGGCCCGGCAGGGAGCGGCAGTTTTTGTTTCCACGCACATTCTGGAGATTGCCGAAAGAATGTGCCATCGGGTCGCTATTTTAAAAAACGGCGACCTGATTGCTCAGGGCAGTCCGGAAGAACTGCGCCGGCAAGTGGGCCATGAGCAGGAGAGCCTGGAGGATATTTTCCTGGAGCTGACCGGCGGTCATGAGGAAGCGGAACTGATCAAAGGTCTGGAGGAGGGATAGGCATGAAAATCACGTTACCTCCGCCGCTGACCGAGCTGCCGCACCGTCAGTCTTTCACCCAGGATTTTGGCTTGCTGCTGAAAAACCAGCTGCGGGTTTTCTGGAATAATCTGCGCCACCGCCCGCCCAGGGCCATCATCGCGATGCTCATCTTTACCCTGGTGCTTCTCTCGATCCTTGTCTCCTTAGGCGCTTTGGCTTATGGGGCCTTAAAAGTCCTGTCGCCGCAAACCGCCCAGGGATTTCTTTCCTTGTTGTTTATGGGCGGTTTAATGGGCCAGATCTTTTTCGGGATCACGGCGGCTTTTGCCGCCCTGTATATGTCCGAGGATTTGGAGACCCTCTTCGTGGCGCCGGTTTCCCTGAAAGCCGTTTTTGCTGTTAAGTCTCTGAGCGTCATGGCGAGCAATTTATTGACCGTGTTTTTGTTGGCCTTTCTGCCGGGAATTTTTTACGGCCTGCTTTTTCAGGCCGCGGCCGCCTACTACCTCATGGTTTTGCTGGTGGGCATCGGACTGTGGGTTAGCGGTACGGCGATAGCGGAACTGCTTAATTTGGTGGTCATGCGGATTGTGCCGCCTCACCGCAGCAAAGAAGCGGTTGGTTTTATTGGGGCGCTGACCGGAATTCTCATCGCCGTAACCGCTCAAATTCCCAGGATGCTGGTGGGCAACGGCCAGAAGTTCAGCCTGGACAGCTGGCTCAGCGGCCATAATCAACTGATTCAAGTGATGAATTATTTTCCTTGGGGCTGGGGTTCGCTGGCGCTGGTCTCGGGGATTAGCGGGGATTTTCTGAGCGGCCTGGGCTGGAGTGTGCTTCTGCTGGCCTTGGGTGTTTTGCTTTTCAGCTTGGCCTTTGTGCTGGTGGAGCGCGGCTTCCGCAGAGGCTTTATTTCCCTGAGCCAGGGTGAAGGCGGAAGGCGCCGCAGACGGCGCCCTGCGGAAGCGGGCGCTAAGAAGAACCCACCGCTGAAAAGCCGGGTATTGGCGTTTAACCATGAAGTGAGCGCGGGAACCGCTTCCCCTTGGGCAGGGATGTGGGCGATTGCCAAAAAGGATTTGCTTTATTTGAAGCGCGATACCCGCGAATGGTTCGGTTATTTGGTGCCTTTAATCATCATGGGCGTTTTCATCCTTCAGCATTTGTTTGCCAACGACCGATCCTCACGCTCTTCCCTGATCACGGTGCTTATCATGTATACGGTGATGTTCAGCGGCAACCTGGCACTGCAATCCTTTGGCCGGGAAGGGGAGTCGGACTGGCTGCTCAACAGTGTGCCGCTGGCCGGCTGGCCGGTGGTCTGGGGCAAACTGACGGCGGCGGTGCTGCCTACTCTGGTGTTGATGGAAGCTTTGTTGGTCGGTACGGCGGTTTCCTTGGGCCTATCTCCGTCGCTGATTGGGGCGCTGGTTTTAGCGGCCGTGCTTTTGAGCATGGGTTCAAGCGCCATTGGGCTTTTTTACTCTATCAACAATAGCCGCTATAATCCGGATTCTCCCAAGCAGCGGATTTCTCCCGGCGCTTCTTTGCTGATGTATCTCATCAATTTTATTTTCATCTTAGTTCTGGGTCTGGGCCTGCTTTATCTCATGCCGCCGGGCGAGTTTGTGGCCACTCTGCGAGGGCTCCCGCCGGTTACCTATCAGGGTGGAATCGGGTCAGGTTTTCTTTATACCTTATATTTACTCAGCCGGCCCCTTTTCTGGGCTCCCGTAATACGCAGTCTGCTGGGAATTCTCATCACGGCCGGGGTGTGGTCCGCGATGTTCTTTGGCTTTATGGCCGCGACAGTGCGGCAGAGCCGGAAAGGCTTCCGGGTTCAGCTGGTCAGCCGGAGCGGAAGAAAGCTAGGCAAAATCCGTTAAAAGTAAAGTGACTGGAGCCGGGTTGCCGTCATACGATGACGCTGAAATAGCGTCTTTTCCTTTCTCTTAAAAGTATTTATGGCGGATATTTAAATTTATTAAAGAATACTTTCCGGGAGCGTTGGAGGGTGTGGGGAAATAGGTACTTTGTTCATTGGCTATGAGTTCTTTATATGGCGACATCGCTACTAAGAATATTAATACCATTCTGAAGAAAATATCTAGCTGTACAACGGTTAGTGATTCCGTAAACATTTGGGACAAGATGATTAACCTTAAGCAAAGGAAGCAATTGAGGCATTTCTATAAATGCTTGATAGGGCGCACAAGCCAAAGTAATATTGGCCTTTTTCATTCTTTCAATATTAAAATCGTCAGGTAAAAGAAGTTTTCCTAAAGGGATTAATGAATTTAGATGACGGAATATCTCCAATTGTTCAAAATCAAAGGAAATAACCGTTATATAATTTTCCATGCCACATCTATAGATTTCATAAAGGATGCGCTCAATGTCAGGAGGGGTAACTGTTTTCTTTAACTCAACATACATTTTCCCCTTATTTTTAATTGTTAGAAGTGCTTCACGAAGTGAAGGGATTTTCTCTCCACGATAGGTATTCGAGAATTTAGCTCCGGCGTCAAGTTGTTTTAGATCCCGGAACGTCAATGTCGTGACTGGCCCGAAGCCGTTAGTAGTTCGGTCTAGTGTTTCGTCATGAATTACCACAGGAACTTTATCAAAACTCATTTGAACGTCAAGCTCAATACCATCAGCGCCTAAACTCAAGGCTTTACGGAAAGCCACTAATGTGTTTTCTGGGAAAAGAAGTTGGTAACCACGATGAGCTATTATTTCGAAGCTTTTTTCACTTTTGCTAACAAATGATCTCATTTCGAATAGTCTCCTAAAGCACAGAATCAAAAGTTTTTGAATATGAAAATTTTACTTGTACATTATATGAAAATACTGTTCTGGAGGGCACAGCCCGGAATCAGGAATGACAAGCTGTGACCGTCCTAATAATTTGTGATATACTATGAAATGTTATAAAGCTTAATGGAGGTTAATATGAATCACGGACAGGAACAATTTCTGAGTTTTATTTTAGAAAGAGTTAAAGATGACAAGGTAGAGGAAGCAAAGGGATTACTTGTTGAAAACTTTAAGAAGCTTACGGAAGGCAATTTTACACAGGATGATATTTTGCAGTTTATTCCTAAAATGATGGCTTTGCTAAAGCCAGAAAAATTAGGGGAAGTACAAACAGTTGTAATGCAGTTTGCTGAAAACTTTAGTGATTTACTATCTAACAGCAAACTTGGATAATTCCTCAAAAGTCTGCCGGTTTATTTTTACCTTATTGACATAAGAGCCAAAAAGAGTAGCTTCAAATTAATATCCTCTAATTAAAATGGGGTGGCGCAAAACTACTTAAAAAAGTAATTTGCGCCACCCCCTGGTTTTTGAAAATCATTTGCCTGATCGGTGTTCGCCTTTTTCGGTCAGTGCCGCCAAAGCTGCGGCTGTCGTGCTGGCTAAGTGGACAGGCGGGGCTGTTGCCGTATCGGGCGAAACGGATTTAATGACCGATAGCAGTCCAAGTAACCCAACCACAAATTATATGACGGTAGACCCGAACCTCGGTATCTTAGATATCACCTTGGAAAACGCCAATATCAACACCAACAGTGCCTGTCCGTTCTCGATAGGGAACAACACGACGGTAAACTTGACTCTTAGTGGCACAAATACACTGAATGCCAGCTCTAGCGCTAAAGCGGGACTGGGTGTGCCGTCTGGCGCCACCATCGACATAACTGCTGCCAGCACAGCGTGATGAATCAGCGGATTTTATACTTTGATTAATATAAGGCGGGGACGGCTTAAAATTGTTCCTGCCTAAAGATAGAGGTAATTAATATTAAAACCCACAATGTATCGGGATATGAGAGAAAATAAACATTACCAAGGGGTTACATTTTTAAAGGATAATCCTTGCTTTACTATAGTAAAACACCTTCAAAGAAGTAACGAATTAGCTATTTATTTCTTCTACTGCAAAATAATTCCCTTCAACATCTGCAAAGTTAAAGGTTCGGCTGCTCATCTCCATAATTTCTCCAACCGTTACTCCTTTGGCTATAAGGTCGCTCCGCATGGTGTCTATGTCATAGCTGCCAAATAGAATAGATGGCGTTTCTAAAGAAATGCCCCCAGACATTTCTTCTACAATTGCGCGATTAAACAACACCAAGTGGCAATCTGAAGTTTCATTTGGCGCAAGCTCTATAGACAGCACCTGATTATTCATTTCTTGTTGCCCCACTTCTGTAAAGCCAATCTTTTCAGTCCAAAAATCGGCCACAGCCTGCGGGTCTTTTACATATACCATTACTTTTCCAAACTTGTTAATCATTTCTATGCCTCCTTCGTGATTTCATTATATGTAATAGCGGTTCTTTACACAACTGCTATGGTATATAGAGAATTTAATGGAAAAATTTTAGAGAAAAAAAGGAATCTACATTCAGATACTGATATTAATATTAGTTTATGAAGTTTTTTGGAAATTAAGCGAAAAATGAGCAAAAATCGAGGAAAAAAAGTGCAAATTTTGGCCCGTTTTTTTGGCCGTTTTCATAGACGACACGAGGTATTGGGTAGGATGGAATAAAGGTAGGAGAGGAGGATGTCCAATGGCAAAAAACGATAATATGCTGGCGATTCTATGGATGCTTAATTCTGGATCAAAAATAACTGCGAAGCAAATAGCGGAAAAATTAGAGATAACTATACGAACCGTTTATCGTTATATTGATTCGCTCTGCGCAAGCGGAGTACCGATTGTATCAGATACAGGACAGAATGGTGGATATAGTTTACTGAACAATTTTATGCATGCACCTTTGTTTTTCGATATTGAAGAACAAAAAGCGCTGCTTCATGCTGCCGTATTTGCCAACGAAGCGGGATACCCTTTCAGTGAGTCGTTAAACGATGCAACACAAAAATTAAAAATGTATTCAAACCGGGAACAGGAAAGTATCCTCAATCGCCACTTAGCCGGTTTCGAAGTGATAAACCGTGATATTGCCCCGTCTGTTAAGCTGACATTGGAAGAACTGGAGCTGGCTATAGCAAACGAATATTCTGTAGAAATTGAATACCGTACAAGCCGCGAAGAACAACCCCGGTCAAGAGTGATTGACCCTTATGGAATGCTCTATTGGAACAATAAATGGTATACGGTTGGATTTTGCCATCTTCGAAACGAAATTAGAAGCTTTCGGGCTGAACGGATTTTTCGGATACAGCGGACGCAAAATTTGTGCATTCATTGGTTTTTAGGTCATCACCTGAAAGAGCGTACGTCAAATCAAGCAGTTTTTTACTTGACGAAAGAGCACTTCAAGCATATGTACCTTATTTTCTTCTATCTTACGGAAAGGCTATTCAAGTGATTGAACCGCAGAGTTTAAAGAAAAAGCTTGTTTCTGTTGCATCGGAATTAATGGAATATTATCAATTATGATAGCTTCACTGACAGTAGTTGTCAGTGAAGCTGTTTTATTATGAAGATAAACATCGTTCTTTATCATGGATGGATGTTTGATTAGCGCTTGAAAAATTAAAAAATGGAGGACATGCGTATGAATAATAATACTGTATATCTTTATGTATTTGATACAATGGCTGATTGGGAAGTAGGTTATTTAACTGCTGAACTGAACTCCGGAAGATACTATAAGAAAGGCTTAACCCCATCAAAAATCGTTACGGTCGGAACTAAAAAGACTCCTGTTATTACAAAGGGGGGCCTAAAAATATTACCGGATATAGAACTTGATGATTGCAGCATCGAAAACGAAGATACCTTGATTTTACCTGGCGGAGATACATGGACAGAAACAGTTCATGAACCTATTTTGTCAAAGGCAGAGCAGTGTTTAAAGGAAGGTATTATTGTAGCTGAGATTTGTGGTTCTACAATAGGTCTTGCTCGGAAAGGACTGCTGGATTCGAGCTGGCATACGAGCAATGACTTGGAATATCTTGAAATAATCTGCCCAAACTATGCGGGAGAAAAGTACTATAAGCAGGAGTCTGCCGTAACTGACGGAAAACTGATAACTGCTTCCGGAATAGCTCCGTTGGAATTTTCCGTACATGTCTTGAAAGCTTTGGATGTGTTTTCTACAAAGACATTAGATACCTGGTACAATCTTTATAGAACTCATAAATCCGAATATTTTTATGAGTTGATGAATTCAATCCAATATTGAGGTTAAAAGTGTGGAGCTGTTATGGCTAATTAAGGAGGAATAAAAATGACTGATAATAAAAATATAGGAGTGTCAGGTAGATATACAAAGAATGGAACACCTGACGGTTTTACATCTATTACTCCATTTATAGTAATAAAGAATCCTTCTGAAGCAATAGAGTTCTATAAAACTGTTTTCAATGCAAGGATTAAGGATATTACTGAATTTCCTGATGGGAATGGCAATAAAATAGTTGTTCATGCGGAATTGGATTTTGGGAATGGCTTTTTACAGTTGGGAGCAGCGAATCCGGCATATAAATTGGTCTTACCGCCGGATGAGGATAATGCATGCTATTCTATAGCAATTTACGTTGCTGATGTTGATCAGGTATTTGAAAATGCAGTGGCAAGAGGAGCAAAGGTCAGGGAGCCGATTGCCAATTTTGTTTCAGGTGACCGATTCGGAAGCATGTTAGATCCTTTTGGCGTAAGGTGGACCATTATGACCAGAATTGAGGACTTATCGGAAGAAGAGAGCGTTCGTAGAGTAAGAGAATGGGCGGATAGCTTTAAAAGAATAGAAAAACAAAAAGAATAGGTTTGATTGAAAGGAGCAGAAATTGTGAGTGGATTTAAAATGGAGCATAAGAACCCCAAAGGGTTATTATGGCTGTCACACCATTTCATCTGACTCAAAAAGAAATTGCATTATTTGTTTTTTGCAGGTGTTGCAGGTGCTGTTGCAGCATTCTCCTTTGCGCTTACCCATTTTTGACCTAACCATTAGAGTTAATTTCTCCATTATAAGGTTTAACGCATTGTTCATATAAAGTTCATAGAATGGTAACAAATATAGTTTATGATGAGACTATAGACAATACATAAGAGGTATGCATTGAACAATTTATCAAAAAAGGATGTAGCTTATACATGAAATTAATTATTCTTCTACTGCTGATTGGTATTGTACCCTTCTTGTCGAGAGCGCTGCTTTACAGCGAATAAGTCCATCTTAACAATAGACAGTTATCCGCTAAGCAGTTAACATATAAAGTCTTTTTTGTTCATCCTCCTATACTACCCTCCTAGTGAGGGATTTTCTTTTTGCAAAGAGGGAACCAGCGAATGTCTATGTGTATGGAAAATGCAGAAGAGGGCGTAACGGAGCTTTATCGTTACGTCCTTCAAGGATTTCCGCCTGAATTCATTTAGAAGAAGAGACGATTGGCGAATCCTATGATTAGCTGAATTGACATTTACAACTGGATGAATCACGGGGACAGTCCGTGGAGTGTAATAATCCCGCACGCAATATTGAGGGGGGCAAATTAGTTGAACAATATTCTCTTTAGAAAATAACGCCTAAAGCGATAAGAATCAAAATAGCAATAGCGATAATCCCTACGCCTACGCCGACACCTGTGCCGCCGCCGCATACTCCGCCCATACCACTATAACCCATTCCGTACATTTGATTTCCTTCCTTTCGAATTTAAAATACGATTCCCAGTGCGATAAGCAATAGAATAATTACGACAACAATTGCGATTCCTTCAAATCTTTCGCCACGACGAAAATCTCCATCAACACCACCGAATGCCATTTGCAGTTCCTCCTTTGCTAAGAGATAATACATAATATGTTAAATGTTGGCAAAATGGTACAGCCTTTAATAAACCAATTGAATCTTAATTTAATAAAGCTCTAGTTTTTATCCCATCTCAAATTAGGCTTCAACTGAATACATGTAAGTGGATGCTTGTGGAAGGTCTAACTCATTTGGCCCTCGCGGGAACGGTGGGAGGGCTTACATTAAGATATCATGATCGCGGCAGCATAATAATTCAAAATCTCGGGTAAAATGGTCTTGTCAAAAACAACCGTCCTACTTGGCTCCCATCAATAACGGTGGGGCCCTTTTTAATGGTATAATAATCCAGAACCTTGGGTAAAATAGATTCTACACACTATTCTCCCCTACAAAGCTCCCGTCAATGGCGATGGGAGTTCTTCTTTTGCATATAGTTTCCTTAACCCTGCATAATGAGCCCAATTTCAGGCAAACTAACAGAGAACACCATTCCTTTTCATTACATATCGCTCTCGTCAGAAATGGCGGGGCCTATTTATTTCCCTATAAACGGTATAACACCTAGATTCTTGGGTAAAATGATCTAGTAATCCCTGTTTTTTCTGTTCTCCTCTATTTACCTTCATCTGTTGGATGGGGGTTCTTTTAATGTTATCAGCCGAAATTTAAAACCCTTTTCATGGATAATAAATTATCCATGTGGAAAGAATTAGATTTGCACTTTCCTTATCCTCTTAACTCCCTCATCATTGCGATGGGGGATTTTTTAATATATCAGAAAGTATAAGTTTTGGGTACCTAAGGGTACCCCTTTACTTGGGAACTTGGTATTCTGAGTTTATGGAAACAAATGTTTTAAAGCAGATATTTTTCGATACGCGTGGACATTGGGATGCTTTCGTCCAGAAATACGATAAACGAGTCAGGTCTATCGTGGTTAAAGAAGTTGAGAAATTTCGTAAGCTGACCTGTTAATGGTAAAAAAACTTAGAGTCTATTATGATCCCCAGACTGGCAAAACGATTTTACTACGAAGTTAAAGAAAAATAACTATACCATACATTCCCAGGCTCTTCCGGCCTGGGATTCTGTTTTGTCATCAGTTGATGTAAGATGGGGAGTTGAGTAAATCCAAAACCGGATGCAGAAATTTAAAGAGCAACAAACTGAACGGGCAATGCGGGAAAAGCGCTCATTTGACTTGAGGTATTCATATCACATAATTGGATGGCTAAAATAATCATCCAATTGGATGTTGCCTGTTATAGAATAAATCCATATAATAAGCCCAAAACTATAATATTCAGGAGGAGTTAATCATGAACTATGCTTTTGCCGAAAGAGTCAATCATATGGAAAGTTCGGCCATTCGGGAAATACTCAAAGTCGCCGAGAGCCCGGACGTAATCTCATTAGCCGGCGGCCTGCCTGCGCCGGAATTATTTCCAATTCAGGAAATACAGGAAGCCTATAACCACGTATTAGGAGCAAATGACCCTTCCGTACTCCAGTACAGCACCACAGAAGGCTATCTTCCATTAAGGGAAGATATCGCTGAAAAAATGAAGGAAAAGGGCATGCATGTCAGCCCGGATAACATTTTATTAACCAATGGATCTCAACAAGGGTTGGATCTAATCGCGAAATTATTTATTAACCCGGGTGATCTTATTGCCGTCGAAGATCCAACCTATCTTGGAGCTATTCAAACGTTCTACAGTTACCAGGCCAATTTTTTGACAGTCCCCACCGATAAAGAAGGAATAAATGTCGATGCCCTCGAAACAGCAATTAAACTCCAACAGCCCAAACTCATTTATTTGACACCGACCTATAAAAACCCCACGGGAGTCACCCTTAGTTTAGAAAGGCGTCAGCATCTAGCAAAAATACTTGCCAAGTACAATATTCCGTTGATTGAAGATGACCCTTACGGGGAACTCCGCTACAGCGGACCGGTAATCCAACCCGTAAAATCTTTTGACACTGCTGAAAGGATTATCTATTTAGGAACATTTTCCAAAACGATTGCCCCAGGGTTACGACTTGGCTGGGTTGTCGCCTCCAAGGAAATAATCGCCAAATTGGTTTTAGCCAAACAGGGAACCGACCTCCATACGGGTACACTTCTCCAACGAACGACCCACTACTACCTAAACAATTCCCAAATCGAGAAGCATATTGAGACGATTCGTCAGGAATACGGCCACCGGCGGGATATTATGCTTAAAGAGCTGAAAGCAAACTTTTCCGGCGAGGTCAGTTGGACCGAACCATCCGGTGGTATGTTTTTATGGGTGAGTCTACCGGAACACTTCAATACTGTAAGTCTGTTGCCCAAAGCTGTTGAAGCTAAGGTAGCCTATGTTCCAGGTGCCCCGTTTTACGCCAAAGGGGGAGGATTAAATACCTTAAGGTTAAACTTTTCGAACTCTTCCCCATTGCAAATTCAAGAAGGGATTAAACGCCTGGCCCAATTGTTTAACAAATAGATGAATAGGAGGGCAGGCAGTCTCAGTACTAAAAAGGGGAATTATTGGATTAGCTCTTCAAAATTGATTAAGGAAGGAGAAAGGCATTGCGTATTATTCTTGATCGTGAAAGCAAGATTTCTCTTTATCTGCAAATCCGAAACCAAATCCGCCGCTTAATCCAAACCCATACTTTTCCCCCAGGATATTGCCTGCCCCCGGAAAGAAAACTGGCAACGACTCTGGGAGTGAATCGTAGCACGGTCGTCAATGCCTATCGAGAACTGGAAGCAGACGGTCTGATTGAGTCCCATGTTGGCAAAGGAACCATTGTTAAGCCCATGGCCATCTTAGAAAACGTAAAAGAACCGGATATCCCGGTTCAGCCCCTGATCTGGAAAGACTTCTACAACAGGCAATCCGAAAAAATGTATAACCCCGCGCTGAGCAATATTTTGGATCACCTGGCCCAGGATGATCTCATTTCATTTGCGGCAGGTGCACCAGCTCTCGAAACTTACCCTTTGGAGAAATTTGCACAAATAAACTCAAATCTCATCATGAAGAGTCAAGGATATCCTTTTGAATACAGTTCAACGTTGGGCCTTTATTCACTCCGGGAATATCTTGCCGAATTTATGGCTGCACGAGGGATCGAAACCCAGCCGGAAAATATTATAATCATTTCCGGTTCTCAGCAAGGCCTCGATTTGCTTGCTAAAATCTTTCTCGAACCCGGTGATGCCGTCGTAGTGGAAGAACCGACTTACCTCGGGGCTATCGGCGTGTTTAATGCAGCCGGTGCTCACATCCTTACCGTACCAGTCGATGAAAATGGATTATGTACAGATATACTTGAGCAGATCCTGGCCCGGCACCGCCCTAAGTTTATCTATTCCCAGTCAACATTTCAAAACCCTACCGGAGTGACAATGGCTTCGGACAGGCGCATGAAATTGTTGCAACTCGCGTACCGCTATCATGTCCCGATTGTCGAAGACGATGCTTACGGGGAACTCTATTACGATACCCCTCGGGTTCAATCCCTCAAAGCAATGGATGACTATAACCACGTGATCTATTTAAGCACCTTCTCTAAAATCCTTTTCCCGGGTCTACGCCTTGGATGGATTGTCGCACCTTCATCTGTGATTGACATGTTCGAGCTGGCTAAACAACATGCCGACCTCCACTCTGGAACCACTGTGCAGTGGCTGATAACGGAATTCTGCCGTCAGAGTTTACTCGAGGAACATTTACATAATGTAAGAGATAAATATACCTCGAAAAGAAATGTTATGCTAAGAGCTTTAGAAAAATATAGCCCGCCGGGGCTTTCCTGGAATGTGCCGAAGGGTGGTTTTTACCTATGGTGCCAATTGCCCTTAGGGATTAATGCCACTACCCTGCTGAGCAAGGCATCAGAAAAAAAAGTTGCCTTCTTACCGGGTGACGCGTTTTACGTTAGTACCGGAGGCCAGGATAAAATCCGCCTTTGTTATTCCCGCTGTCCTCAGGAAACAATAGAAGAAGGTATCCTAAGGATTTGCGAAGCTCTTACAGAAATTAGTCAAGCTCAATCTTCAACCCAAAATTCATATAACCCTAAAAATAGAATCAACCCTTTTATATAAGGATTTTCCGATCAAAACCAAGGATAGTAATCACCACAAGAAAACCAACCTAAGTGCTTGCCATTGAAAACGGTATATCTATGGGGTTTTACGGCCTATTATCGAAGCAATCGTATTTCTGATGTAATATTTGTTAATTAAAGAGATGTTTCAAACCTAACAATCAGTCAAAGAGCGGGGATATAGTAGTTATAGAATTTGTAGAAGGTAATGGTGGTAAGTATTGAAACAAATGATGCAAAAGGTTATAAGACTCTTCATAGGTCTTTTTCTGTATGCTATGGGAATAGTTTTGACGATTAATGCAAACTTGGGTCTTGCGCCGTGGGACGTTTTTCATCAGGGAATGACGCACCTTATTAGTATTACTATGGGTCAGGCAAGTATAGCTGTAGGAATAATTCTCGTATTATTAAACGCGGTACTTGGAGAGAGATTAGGGTGGGGAACCTTATTTAACATGTTGTTTATTGGTTTATTTATGGATCTGATAATGCTTAATCACTTGATTCCGATTATAAACAAAACCGTGCGAAAAAACTTTAATCGCACGGTTCTTTGTTTCCGCTATTAGTTTAGACATGGATTCAATTCATAAAATGATGGATGTTATCGTCAGTTGTGTAAGGCACTAAACCATAACAGCTATTTTGTAAATATATCGTAGCTGAATTTTAATAAATGGGATGTTATGGTATCAACAGCTAAAAAATTGAAATCCTTATGCCTCGTTAATATTCCGACAGTTCTAACTGGGCTGGAGGATAAAGTAACATAATGAGGATGACTGGGTTTCGGATAGTTGACACAGGTTTTGGGGACCAAGGCAACACCACAGCCGCTTTCGACTAGAGATTTAATTGATTCTGTCCGTTCCACTTCCATTATGATATTGGGCTTGTATCCGGCTTTAAAGAAACTGTTTAAAATAATTTCGCGCAATTGAAACCCTTTTTCATAAATAATAAACGGCTCATCTTTAAAATCTACAAAATCACAGCAGCGGTTCGGCAAGGACATCAAGCGGTGTTGTTCCGGCACAATTAGGACTAACTCCTCTTCATATAATATGGTCGACGACAGAGAAGGATCTTTAGAAGGCAAGGTAGTTATTCCGAGATCGATTTCATAGTTTTTCAAGGATACTTCTATTTTGGCAGAGCCTTCTTCCTTAATGGACCATTGGATTCCTCGGAGCTTCCCGGAAAACTCGGCGACAAATAGAGGCAGCCAGGACAAGGCAATTGTAGGCAATACTCCGATGTTAATTTTGTATTTGAGTCCTTCGCTTATGCTTTGGAGGCTAATGATGGTGTCGTTTAAATACTTAATAATATGTTCACAGCGATCTCTCAGAAAAATTCCTTCATCAGTCAGATGAATTCGTTTCCCTTTTCTTTCGAAGAATTGGCACTCTAATTCTTGTTCCAGCTTACTGATCTGTTCACTGAGCGTAGATTGGCTGACATAAAGGTTGTTTGCAGCCTGGGTAAATTTCAGACATCTTGCTACTTCCAAGAAATATTCGATCTGTCGCAGTTCCATTTTTTCCCCCCTCCTTAAGAGGCTGACCTATCGGCAGTAACGATTTAGTCAATGGGATCTAAAGATTGTACTTAATTTAACATTCCCCATATAATTAAGGGCATAAAGTACTTTGATATTAAGTATTAAAGTACTTTATGCCCTTATTATACTATAGCGAAATGATTATTGTATATAACTTTAATCTAATCATAAAAATTCCCGATTAAAACAAAACATCTTTAAAGGGGTTGTATTAATTATGCCATTTTTTAAATAAAAATGGGAGATTAATTAAGATATTTTATCTTGTTACTTTGCAAGGAAACTCTGTTTTTAAGAAAGGGGGAGAAATTTCTAAATTTATCCGGTAAAGAGATTAAGAATTCAATTTACGAACGCTTATTTAGTGATATGAAAAGCTAAGATGAAAAAATGATTCCCGGCTTGAGAGGGTGATAGTGTTAATGAGTTTGACGCTGCGTTATTTCAAAGTAAAGAAAGTTCAATTTGGTGAAACCACCTCGCTCTTGGATGGAACCCTCACCATTAACAAGTATGAATTGCAGCAGGTAATACTTGAAGATCCGGTTATTGCTGACATCGATATTGAAATCGTCCAGCCTGGCGAATCGGCTCGCATTATCCATGTCATGGATGCGGTTGAACCTCGTATCAAAGTCGGGGGAGCCGGAGGGGTATACCCGGGGATGACCGGCCCAATCAATTGTGTCGGCGAAGGGGTTACAAACGTTCTTCAAGGAGCGGCCGTAATTCAAACCGGACAGCGGCAAGGTGTTCAAGAGGGGATTATTGATATGACTGGGTCCGGAGCCGGTCTGTCTGTATTTTCTCAGCTGTGCAATATTGTGTTGATTCCCAAGCTAATCGAGAATGTCGGCGGGGTAGAGTTTGATCAAAGCATGCGCATAGCAGGGTTTAAGGCTGCCGAATACCTGGCGAAAGTAACGCTGGATACCCCAGCGGACTCTGAGGAGTTATTTGATCTCACCGCCACAGGTGTTCAGGATAGTGAACAGCTGCCGCGGATCGCCTATGTCTATCATCTGCAGTCCCAGGGATTGCTGCGCAATACGTTTATATATGGTCAGGAAGCGCTGCATATTTTGCCGACGCTAATCAATCCGACAGAAATTTTTGACGGCGCAGTCGTCAGCAGCAACTATATAATTGCCTGCCAGAAGAATCCTACCTACTTTCACGTCAATAATCCGGTAGTACTGGATTTAGCCCGCAGACACGGCAAAGATCTAATTTTTGCCGGAGTTATCTTAGCAAATGAACATAGCACCCTGGCGGATAAATCGCGTTCTGCAAGTTATGCCGCTAAGTTAGCAAAATTCATCTCCGCCGCTGGAGTGATCATAACGCAGGAAGGCGGCGGGCATGCGGATACGGACCTGATGATGGTTTGTAAAGAGTGTGAAACCAGCGGAATAAAATCCGTAATTATTGCCAATGAGGTGGCCGGCCCGGAGGGAGAACTTCCATCTTTGGTGGATACCGTTCCTGAGGCTGTGGCTATTGTCTCAACCGGCAACAATGATGAGCTGGTCACGCTTGATTCCGTGGAGCGGGTTGTCGGGGAAGCACGATTTTTGGCCGAACCGAATCTGCCAATGAGGCCTTAAAAACCTCGCTGGGAATCATTTATTGTGCTACCAATCAGTTGGGCATGTCGATGCTGACGGCTCAGCAATTCTAATCAAAAAAGTTCAGTAATTCTAGATGTCAAGGGGAGGAAAGCAATGAGTACTGCAAAATATCGGGTTGTACATTATTTGAACCAATTTTTTGGGCAGATAGGCGGCGAAGAGAAAGCGGATATAGGTCCCTGCGTCCGGGATGGGGCAGTGGGACCGGGTGTCTTATTGCAAAGGTTATTAGGGGATGAGGCGACTGTTGTGGGCACAGTGATTTGCGGAGACAACTATATCGCTGAGCATCAGGATTCAGCGGTTGCCGAAGTAATTCACTTGATGGAAGAATTTCATCCCGACCTGGTTATTGCGGGTCCCGGATTTAACGCCGGGCGCTATGGGCCTGCCTGTGGTGCAGTCTGCAAGGCGGTTCAGGAGAAGCTGGGGATACCTGCTGTGACCGGAATGTATCCTGAGAACCCTGGAGTTGAACTTTACGGACAAGCCATTTACTGCATTGCCACGGGTTCTTCCGCCGCCGGTATGGGCAAGGCAATGCCGGCCATGGTCAAGCTGGCCTTTAAGCTTTTGGCAGGAGAGACCATCGGGAGTCCAAGCGAGGAGGGGTATATTGCCCGCGGTTATAAACGCAACACCTTCGCCAAGGATAATGGAGCAAGACGGGCCGTGGACATGCTGCTTAAGCGTTTAAAGGAACAGCCCTATTTTACAGAGCTGCCCCTGCCGAAATTTGAAAATGTTGCTCCGGCGTCAGCGGTTGCTAATTTAGCAGAAACAACGATTGCCCTCGTTACCGAAGGGGGAATCGTTCCCAAAGGGAATCCCGACCGCCTGGAATCCGCCAGGGCTTCTAAATTTCTGCGTTATAGCATCGAAGGAGTCAAGGCTTTGTCAGGTGAGGATAGCCAAAGTGTGCATGGAGGATATGATAATACCTTTGCTAATCAGGACCCGAATCGAGTTCTGCCTTTGGATGTCCTGCGTGAGCTGTCCGCTGAAGGTAAGATCAGCGGCATATATCCCTATTACTTCACAACGACCGGCAATGGGACAAGTCTGGAAAATGCCAAAAAATTCGGCGCGGCAATGGCGCAGGAATTAATAGAGGCAGGAGTGGGAGCGGTCCTTTTAACCTCAACCTGAGGGACAGGTACTCGTTGCGGCGCAACGATTGTCAAAGAATTTGACCGGGTTGGAATTCCGGTCGTCCAATTGTGTACGATTGTGCCTATCGCTCAGGCCGTGGGGGCAAACCGCATTGTTCCCTCAGTTGCTATCCCCCATCCGCTGGGCAACCCGGAACTGCAGCCCAGCCTGGAAAAGGCCTTACGGCGCAAATTAGTTGAAAAAGCCCTTGCAGCTTTAACGACTAAGATAGATACCCAGACGATATTTTAGCCGGCAGTATTAGAAAAGGTGGGATTTTTAGTGGAACAATGCGATTTGGTTATCATCGGAGGAGGACCTGCGGGGCTTAGTGCGGCGCTCTATGCCGGACGTTCCCGGCTAAAAACCATACTCATTGAAAAAGGAAAGACCGGAGGTCAGGCAGCCACAACCGAAGATATCCTGAATTACCCCGGCTTTCCGGAAGGAATTACCGGTCCGGAACTTATGGAGAGGATGACAGCCCAGGCCCTTAAGTTTGGAGTTGAAATTATCCGTGACGAGGCCGTTAAGGTCGAGGCTGAAGGAAATGTGCGGCGGGTATACGGCAAAAGACAGTCTTATGAAGCGAAAGCAATCATCCTGGCGATGGGTGCGGCTCCTAAAACTCTAGGGGTTCCCGGTGAAGGCAGGCTCAGAGGCAAAGGGGTATCTTACTGCGCGACCTGTGATGGAGATATGTTCACCGAGTTGGATATTATCGTGGTCGGCAACGGGGATGCCGCTTTGGAAGAAGCGGTTTACCTTACCAAATTTGCCGATCGGGTGAGCATTATTGTCAGGCGTGACGAACCCGATCTCCGTGCCAGCAAGAGTATTCAGGAAGAAGCTTTTAATAATCCCAGAATTAATATTATCTGGAGCTCTGTCGTCGCTGAGATCCTTGGTGAGGAACTTGTGGAAGCGGTTCGCCTGCGCAATGTCCATACCAATGAACTCACGGAAATGGAGACCAATGGAGTTTTCATCTATGTAGGAACTCTTCCCAAGACGGAATTTGTAAAAGACATGCTGCAGACAGATGATCAGGGCTATATTCTGGCCAATGAAAAAATGGAAACGTCAATACCGGGAGTTTTTACGGCGGGGGATATTCGCTATACCAATCTGCGCCAAGTTATTACCGCTGCCGGAGATGGTGCAATCGCGGCCACTATGGCAGAAAAATATATGGAAGAACTAAAAAAACGCGGTTAGAAAAATTTTGGAAAGGGGGAAAACAAATGCTTAATGTTGACAAGGAAAACTTTGAAGCAGAGGTACTGCTTGCAGAACAGCCGGTTCTTGTTGATTTCTGGGGGCCAAAATGCGAAAAATGTTTGGCCATGATGCCCGATGTTGAAGTATTATCCCAGGAATATGGTGGCAAAGTTAAGTTCTGCAAAATGGATGCCAGTAAAAACCGGCGTCTGGCAATTTCTCAGAAGGTCTTAGGCCTGCCGTCCATTGTTCTTTACCGCAAGGGGGAACGCATCCTTCATTTGGTTGAAGATATGAGTGTGGAGAGTGTCAGAAAAGCATTAGAGGAATTCACAAAGGGGGTAATTTAATTGATTAAGGGCAAGAAGGTTATTGTTCTGGGAGATCGTGATGGTATCCCAGGTCCCTCCATCGAAGAATGTGTCAAATCCGTAGGCGGAGAAGTTATTTTCTCAGCAACAGCCTGCTTCGTCTGAACTGCAGCCGGAGCTATGGACCTGGAAAATCAGGCGAGGGTAAAATCGCTGGCCGAACAATACGGAGCGGATGATATTGTGGTCATCCTCGGCGGTGCTGAAGCAGAAGCTTCAGGACTTACAGCCGAAACCGTAATCGCCGGTGACCCGACCTTTGCAGGTCCATTAGCAGGAGTCCAGTTAGGACTTCATGTCTATCACGTCATGGAAGAAGAGATTAAGAACGAAATCGATCCGGCCGTTTATGAGGAACATGTCGGGATGATGGAAATGGTTTTGGATGTGGATGATGTGAAAAAGGAAATGAAAACGATTCGCGGGCAGTTTGGGGTTTAGGCTCTCGCCTAAACCCATGACCCAACCTAGTTATGGCTGACATTTCTGGAGTCTTGGAGGTGTATTATGTCTTATCCTGTGATCTCGAAAATAAGCTATTTTCTGGCTCATGCCCCGCAGCTGCTTATGGAATGCGGTTCGACGCAAATGCTGGAAAAGGTCAAGAATCCGGGAGGCAATTATCTAACGAACCTAACTAAGAGTCTGCGCACTTATGAACAGGTTGTGAGCTATGCCCCCAATCAAGTTTTCATTGGAAATCTGAACCCTGAGGATTTAAAGTCTATCCCTAAACCTTGGTATGAAAATTTACTGCAACCGAAGCGCTTTGGCGAATTTGGAGAAATCATGCCGGAACAGGAGTTCTTTGGCCTGATGAAATTAGTGGATACCTTTGACTTGGTTTTTTTAGCCGAAGACTTTACAGCTGAGCTGAAAAAGGATCTCGTCAAGCATCCGCTCTTAACGGACAAGGAAATCGAGGGTTTAGGGCAAGGCATCCCCCTGAGCCGGATCGAGGAAATGCTTGAACAGCAGACGGCAGTTCCCCTTGAATGGAAAGGCCGAACCGTCGGCTGCGTCAAACAGGCCCACGATTGGGACCCCAACTTATCCGCGCATGTCATGGCAGAAAATCTCGCAAGTAAAGCGTCCGGTGTCATGGCGGCTAAACATTTGCTTCAGGAAAGCCAAAAAGCCGAAGAGGTGGAATACATTATTGAATGTTCGGAAGAGGCTTCCGGCGATATGAACCAACGCGGGGGAGGAAATTTTGCCAAGGCAATCGGGGAACTATGCGGCTGTACTTCAGCCACAGGCTCAGATATCCGCGGGTTTTGCGCAGCACCCAACCATGCCGTTATTCAAGCGGCTGCCCTTGTTAAAGCCGGTGTCTATAAATGTGTTATGGTCGTGGCCGGGGGAAGCGTAGCCAAACTCGGCATGAATGGACGCGACCATGTTAATAAAAATGTTCCGATTTTAGAAGATGTCATTGGAGGATTTGCGGTTTTAATTCAGCCTAATGACGGGATAAATCCGATCATTCGCACTGATTTGATAGGGCGTCATAGAATCAGGTCTGGCGCTTCACCCCAGGCTGTCATGCAGGCCATTGTCGCCGATCCCTTGGAGAGCAATAACTTAAGTTTACAGAGTATTGACAAGTATGCGGCGGAAATGCAGAATCCCGAGATTACCGAACCGGCCGGGGCGGGAGATGTTCCCAAAGCAAATTACCGTATGATTGCTGCTTTGGCTGTCTTGAAAGGAGAAATTGAGCGAGGGGCAATTCAGCAGTTTGTTGATGAACACGGGATTCAGGGGTTTGCGCCGACTCAAGGGCATATTCCTTCCGGGGTGCCCTATCTGGGTCATGCCAGGAAAGCGCTTCTTGAGGGCAGGATCGAGAAAGCCATGATCATCGGCAAGGGAAGTCTGTTTTTGGGCCGCTTAACCAATCTCTTTGACGGAGTATCCTTTGTCCTGCAGCGCAATGACGGAGCAGCGGAAGATTCAGAATTGCGGCCGGCAAATTCCAAGGCAGAATTAAAGCTCCTTGTGGCTCAGGCTTTGCGTAAAGCTGTCGAATTTTTAAATGAAGCGGATAAGTCGGGAGGGGAATAAGGTGAGTGAACTGAACCTTAACGGCTTGGCATGTGAAGTCTTTAACGAACTGGCTGATTGCTTGGAGAAGGGAAGTCCGCAATTAACAGTAGGTATCACTACCTTCGGCAATGAGCACGGAATAGGCGAGGTAATCAAAGGCGCTGAACTTGCCAGTGAACGCTATCCGTTTGTTAATGTCGTTCTCATCGGAGACGGCCAGGATTCAGGACTCCCTCGGGAAGCGGCCAGAGATGAAGCGGAAGCCAGAAAGAAAATGAAAAATTTGCTTGATGAAGGAAGTATTGATGCAGCGGTAACGATGCATTATGATTTTCCTTTGGGAACGGCGACAGTTGGCAGAGTCATCGCTCCCGGCAGCGGCCGTGAGTTTTTTCTGGCGAGTACAACCGGTCTGTCTGATGCCCAGCGGATGACTGCCATAGTCATGAATGCGGTCGGCGGGATAGCCACTGCAAAGGCATTCGGCAAGGATAGTCCGACAGTAGGAATCCTCAATATTGATGGAGCGGTTCAGGTGCAACGTGCGCTCAATGATTTGCGGACGAAAGGTTATAGATTTACGTGGGCCGATTCTCTCCGCCAGGACGGAGGGCCCTTAATGCGGGGAAATGATGTTCTTTCAGGGACACCGGATGTACTTGTCTGTGATACCTTAAGCGGCAATCTTCTGGTAAAGATATTAAGTGCTCTGACCACCGGCGGCAGGATAGAAATCTCAGGTTGCGGGTACGGGCTCGGCGTAGGGGAGAATTTCGCCCAAAATATTGGGATTGTTTCTCGAGCCTCCGGAGCGCCGGTGATTGCCAATGCCCTTGGCTATGCCGCTCAAGCGGTAAGAAATAATCTAAGCAAACGGGTTCAAGCCGAGTACCTTCAGGCCAAACAGTATGGACTGACGGCTATTCTTGAACGATTTAAACTCTCGGAAAAATCAAACGAAGATATTAAAGCTCCGGAACAGACAGTTCCGGCAACCGAAGAAATTCGCGGAATTGACGTCTTAGATATTGAAGAAGCGGTCCGCGGAGTCTGGAAAAATGGAATATTTGCGGCAATGGGCATGGGGTGTACTGGGCCGGCTATTATGGTAGCCCCTCAGGACAAAGAGAAAGTAAAGGAAATACTTATACAGAACGGCTATCTATAATTCATGATGTTTTGAAGTGCCCCCGCAATTTGAAGGAGGAGAAATTATGGAAAGTCACCAGACAGTAATTTCAACTGCTAATAGCCCCAAAAAGGGAATTAAGATTGGGAGTATAATAGTTGCCTTTCTCGTGTTGGTTGGATTTTTGAACCTTCCTTTTTCTCACGGACTTACACCGACTGGCCAAAGTTTGCTGGCAGTATTGTTATTTATGGTGGTACTGTGGGTAACCGAGGCCATAAGTTATTCAGCCAGTTCGATTGTCCTGATGGCGGCAATTGCCCTCGTTGTTGGCTTTACTGTGGAAAAGGGAAAGCTGGTTGGGACCACGGCAGGACTTAATATGGCCTTGTCCGGTTTCGGCACCGGAACCTGGGTTTTAGTTGCCTGCGCTCTGATTATTGCCGCTGCTTTGGGGAAAACCGGATTATCCCAGCGGATTGGTTTAAGCGTACTTTATCTCGTGGGTGCCAGAACCAAGCGGGTATACCTGGGTTTGTCAGTCATGTGTTACATTTTTGTTTTGGTAGTGCCCGCGCAGGCTGCGGTTGCAGTTGTCCTGACGGCAATCTGCATGGGAATTATTAAAGAATATAACATAGCAAATCATCAGAATTTTGCCAAGGGCATGCTGCTGATTGTAGCTCAGGGCTCCGGTATCGCGGGACTCGGTATCCTCACCTCCGGTGCTCCACCTCTGCAGGCTGACCGTTTCATTGCCTTGGCGACTCATCATACCATTACTTGGATTGATTGGCTGATTTACGGTTTGCCCTTTAGTATCGTTTTATTTGCAGTCCTCTACGTTTTGATTATTAAGCTCTTTCCTCCCGAGATGGAAGAACTCGAAGGAGGACGGGAGGCTATCCGCCAAAAACTTAAGGATATGGGGCGAATGCCGGCCAAGGAAAAACGTTTGTTGGTTATCATGGTCGTTACGGTAATTCTCTGGGCCACAAGCTCAATCCAGCCAATTGATAACTCGACGGTGGCAGTTCTGGCGTCCGCAGCTATTTTGTTTCCCGGAATAGGCGTGGTCTCCTGGAATGAGATTGAAAAATCCGTAAACTGGGGCACGATTATGCTTTTCGGGGCGGCAATCTCCTTAGGAACCTATCTGCTGCAGACAGGAGCAGCCGCTTGGGTTGCTAAGGCTACGATTGGACAGCTGGGTTTTGAACATCTGTCGGTTTGGTTGATCTTAGTCGTTGTTGCCTTTGCCTTTGGAATATTTAGTTTGGGCTTTTCTGCCCGGACGGCCGCTGTCGCAGCCTTAGTCCCTACGGTAATTGGGTTTGCTCAGAACCTTCATATAGCCCATCTAAATATCTGGGGGTTTTCCTTAATACTCTATTACGCAATTCAATTTACGGCTATTGTACCGGTTAATGATCCTATGGCAATTATCGCTTTTGGCTCCAATACCTTTACGGTGAAAGACATGATTAAATTATCCGTGCCTTTAGTGATTATCTCCATGCTCTTAATTGGCTTATTTGCCTTGACTTATTGGCATTGGCTGGGAATCATATAATTTTTGTCGAGAGATAAATAAGTTCTGGGTGGGGAGGCTGTAGTCGCTGATTACTTTTCTGAAGTAACCGGCGACTTTTTCTTTAATCTTACAACAAGCACCGTGATGGCTGGCTCAGGTAGTGTTGGAAATGATACACTATCTGGGGGTAGGTAAGATGTTTTAATGGCTCAGGATGAAGATCCTGAAGCAAGGCACAACTCATCCCTTATATTGCTGAAGTTGCGTTTGCCGACATTGTGAACGTGAAAAATATTTAAATCATTTGTGACTTTTTTCTATAATCCTTCGTGTTATATATGAAAGGAGATTCTTACATGTCCCAATTGGCGATCAGTAATTTTTCACATAAATACACTTTGTATGGCAATATGGTGTTCAGGATAGCAATGGTCAATCTTGGGAATAAAGAAGACGCTGAAGAAACGATGCAGGAAGCTTTTTATAGACTTCTGTACAAAGCACCGGAATTTAAGGATGAGGAGCATGAAAAAGCGTGGCTCATCAAGGTTACGGTCAATCTTTGCCGGGATATCCTGCGCAGTGTTTGGCAAAAAAGGGTTGTTAAAGTGGAAGATATCGAAACATATTACGGCGATCCTCACGACTTAAATGTTTTAAAAGATATTGTCCAATTACCAATAAAGTATAAGACAGTGATCTATCTTTATTACTTTGAAGATTATTCCATTAAGCAGATCTCAGAAATTTTGAAAATTAAAGAGTCGGCCACTAAAATGCGTTTACAGCGCGGCCGTCAGCTTTTAAAAATAGAATTGGAAGGAAATGAAAATGGATAAGCATGATATCAAACGTGTGCTTGGCAGGCTCGAGCCTGATGAGGGAATGGAATATCGATTGGCCGAGAAGCTAAACAAGGGTCTTCCCAGAAGGGTTCCCTCTAGGGCCATAGCTTCGCTGGCAGCTGGACTGGTCATGATTATCGGAACGGGCGCTTTTATGTATTCCCATTTAGCCGCGGATGCCAAATTAAGCGGGCAAAGCCTCAAGGTTAGCAAGGAAAGTACAATCGCCCAAGTACCTGACAAGCTAATTGGAAAATCAGATCCGGAAACCCAAGGCAGTGCAGGCGTTATAAATAAGCAGCCCACCGACAGTAACCTGCCAAATAGCAATCCGCCGAATAGCAACCCGCCAAATAATAACCAGTCGAAGACTAACCAGCCAGCCAATACCAATCAAGAGCGGGAGGAAAACGCTGCCGGAAGTGAAAACAGCCCGGTTGGAAATTCCGTCCCGTTGCCTGCGCAAGACAGTGCTCAGGAAACTCCGGGGACAGCCAAGCAAGATACCGGGGCTGAAGTTCCCAAGGCGATGCCCCCCAAAAGCGACGAAAATTCGGATACCCAACCTATGCTCGGAAGCGGTGGTGCCGACAGCCCGGCGGCACTCTTGCCCCAAGTCACCAATGAACTAAATACAGGTATCTCTATTCCTAAAATCCAATTACCCAGCGGCCAATTACTCAGTGACACTAAGCCGGGGGCTAAAATGATGGGGCTTATTGTGTATCAGGGCAGAATATATATGCAAAGCTCTTCATCTGCAGAGTTGAACAATGCTGCTGAACTGGTTGGTGAAAAACTTGGAACGACCAAGGGGAATCTGACAGAATGGAGTGGTCAAAGTGATTATGCGGTTGAGTTGGCTTCAACGGTAGGAGTACAGGATGTCTATACTGTTAAAGGGTACGATAAGAGCTTTAGAATCATGACCTATGGCAAGCTCAATGGGCAAACTCATGCAGATATCTTTGAGTGCTTAAATGGTATCACGGTTAAAACGGGAAATGACGTTTTTGCTAAGTTCAAAATTGAGAATAATATAGCTTCTATTAACTATGAAGACTTTGACAGTTGGAACAATGGTAAGGATAATTACAAAGCCCTTGTACGCTTTGATCAATTTGCGAGTTTTCTGGCGGCCTTAGAAAACTCTGTTCCTCTTGAACAAGAGAGTTTAGCCTATTTATTTGCCGAACAGGATTCAACCAGCCAAAAGTTTTTACAAGTAAAACTGAAGGATGGTACTGAAGTGAATTTGAGACTCTTTAAGGACGGCTATGTTTACTACAACGGCATTAATATAGTTTTCAAGGTTGAGGACTCTGCCTTTGCGGGTCTTTGGCATGAACTCAATTAACAGATTTTTGCTCTGAACAGCAGGGAAAGGGGTGATAGTTTTCGAGCAGCCAGCATGAAGGTTCCCCATATTTGTCCGGAATAATGACAGGATTACCTGCCGGAGTGCAGCCCATTAAACAGTGAAGGAGAGCTGATTATGAAAAAGAGTTTAAAAATTTTGCTGAGTGTACTAGCGATGATCTTACTATTAGCCCAAAATACCTGGGCAGCGGAGCTGCCCCAAGCCGGTGTCATTGAGACTTCGGCCAGCAGTTCAATGAGCGTGGACCCGGATGCTGTTCAGCTTAGCCTGACCGTTAGAACCGAAGAGAGTACCAGCGCCGTAGCCCAGGAAAAAAATGCAGCTGCCGTAAGCCAGGCCATAGACCTGCTCGTAAGCGAAGGAATTAGTAAAGACAGCATTAAAACGACGAACTACGCTACCTATTCTTACACTAAGACTGATGGCGACAAGAATACCAGTGAAGTTACCGTATATTCAACCAACAGTGGCCTGGAAGTTAAGCTTACTCAATTGGATAAAGTAGGGGAAGTTCTAAGCAAACTGGCTGGTATTAACGAAGTTAACGTCAATTCTGTAAACTATTCCGTTCAGGATACCGCAAAATACAAGGAGCAGCTGATTTCCGCGGCGATCGCTGATGCCAAGCAAACGATTCAATATAGCGCGGATGCTGTAGGGGTTAAGCTGGATAAATTGAATTCCCTGAGTATAAACTTCAGCTCAGATTCAATGGTTCATCCTTATGTGAGATCAGCAGACAGCGTTGCGGGAGCCGCTGTACCTCAGCCGCAAAATCCGGATAAAATTGTTATTTCGGCAAGCGTAACCATGTCCTATTCTGTACAGCAATAAAAATCCGGCGGTTACTGGAAGCCCTTCTTTCCTGCTAAAATGCGAGGAGTCCGCTAAGGTCCTCGCATTTTGCTGTTCTTTATTCAAGCATTAGATAACGGATTGGAACTTAAAGCTGGCGATGTATTTTCTGAAAATAGGCTGTTAGTCACGGATTTTCGACATTTTCTGCTGATATTCCTCAAAAGAAATCTTTCCTCCAAAAAAGAGCACGTTGATCATTTGTGCTTTTTCGGTCTTGGTATGGGGTCTATCGCTATCTATCTCAATAGCTTTGTTTTCATTTTTAACAGGCGCGAGGATATGACATTTTTGGTCATAGGCTTCATAGTAGCGCAGACCGAAAATCCTTTGGGATACAGCGTTTAAATGAATACCGTCTGGATTGCAAGTCAGTCCCTCTGCTGTGACATAATAACAGTTACTATGACTGTGGGCAAACCTTTTAAGTTCTTCGTTGACCCGGTTGTATTCATTAAAATATTCCCCCATGATGCCGTCGCCAAGATAGTCACCAAGACCGCCAATGATCAGAGGAATTTCTGGAGCATTAAGTTCTTGGCGCAGTCTTTCAATAATTATGAAGAATTTATCGTGATAGTCATGATACTTTCCTGAATTAGACTCAGCTTCTCCTTGGTGCCAAATAATTCCGTCCAATGTGCTGACTCGTTGAGCAAGTTTTGTCTGTGCTATTGCATTGGCAAAGAGTGCACCGTCCACTGCCCAATCATCAAGACTGCTGCTTCCTTCGGCACAGGGAATAAGGCCTATCTCATCCTGTTTGTTTTTCTTGCACCATGCAGCAGCAAAAGATGCCGCAAGACCAACACCGGCAATTGAACGGTCATAATTTATGGGTTCCTCCATAAACTGAAAAAGCCCATTACGGAGCATCTTTATGCGTTCGTTATAAATAGGTGGAACATCGTTTATAAAACCTCGGCCAGCCATATTTGACTGTCCGATCATTAAAAAAGAATGAATCATTGTGAAGCAAACTCCTTTTTATACATATTTTGCAAGTGACTCAGTACGTAACATCATTCATATTATATCGAATAATAAAAGGGTGTGCGGTTTATAATCTGCCTATACGGTTTTTATAAAAATAGCGATGTGTTCTTTGAAAGCATGTGAATATCAATTTGCCAAGGCCTTGCCAGCTTCAAACGGCATTTTTTTTGACTGTTCAAGGCATGTGGAGACAGTTGTTCTTTTGATAAAGAACAAATAAAATGATAGACAAGATGCTATTGCTTTGTGAGGATAACCTTATGATTTTGATGTTATAGCATGTATTTGAAATTCTAAGATTAAGGCAGATAGGAGAATTAAAGTATGGGGAATACCGATATCTTTGACATGATGGCTAAAAGGTATGACACTCTTGAAAGAATCCAAATTGCAAAGTTAGCATCAGATGCCATTCGAGAATACTTGATTGACGCTAATGATAAGAAGGCTATTGATTTTGGATGTGGGACTGGTCTTGTTGGAATGAACTTGTTAAATGAATTCAATTCGATACTTTTTCTGGATTCATCTCAGAATATGATTGATCATATTAAACAAAAGATTATAGGTTTTAATATTCAAAATGCAGATACATTATATTTCGATCTCGAAAAAGAATGTTTATTGGACTTACATGCAGATTATATTTTTATGTCTCAGGTTCTGCTACATATTCATGACGTAAAGTCAGTTTTATCAAGATTATATGATGTTTTAAATGTAGGAGGGCATTTAATAATCGTGGATTTTAATCTAAATGAAGAAGTAGTATCAGATATGGTTCATAATGGATTTGATCAAGCAGAGCTTAGCGACCTTATGGCTAAAGTAGGGTTTAAAGAAATTCAATCAAAAACTTTTTATACGGGAAGTAAAATATTCATGAATCATGATGCATCTTTATTTATACTTGATTCTCAGAAGTAAAATTTGAGCCCTTATTTGGAATATCCGACCGATTTCTGCATTAAGGTGAGCACCTACGTTCCTTTATCCTTGTTTTGTATTTAAAGTACTTGTAAACAAATGCTTTGAAAAATGTGGAATAGGGCGTAACGAAGCTTAATCGTTACGCCCTTCAAGGATTCCCGTCCGATTTCAATTAGAAGAAGAGACGATTGGTGAATCCTTGACCTTGAAAACCCTGACCCATAAATCCTTGTCCCGGGAAGCCCTGACCTTGGAAACCTTGATCAACCGTTACATTTCTTGTGGTTTGTTGAATGAAATGCTGAGGAACATCAACAATGTTTTGCCGATTGATTGTCACGACGGGATGAATCACGGGGACAGTCCGTGTAGTATAAAAATCCCGCACACAATATTGAGGGGGGCAGCAAATTGGTCTTACGCAACCATACATAAAGAAATCCTCCTTACTTAACTTCAAATTAGTTGAACAATATCTTCTTTAGAAAATAACGCCTAAAGCGATAAGAATCAAAATAGCAATAGCGATAATCCCTACGCCTACGCCTACGCCGGCACCTGTGCCGCCGCCGCAGCCGCATACTCCGCCCATACCACCATAACCCATTCCGTACATTTGATTTCCTTCCTTTCTAATTTAAAATACAATTCCCATTGCGATAAGCAAAAGAATAATTACGACGACAGCAGCGATTCCAGCACCAAAGCCACGTCCTGTTCCGCAAGCCCCATCAACAGCGCCACCGAAAGCCATTTGCAGTTCCTCCTTTGTTGAGAGATAATACATAATATGCCAGATACTGGTAAAACGGCACAGACCTTAATAAACAAATTTAGAATCTTGATTTAATAAAGTGTAATATCTGGTTTTTATCCGTAACTTAGGTTTGAACTGAGTACATGTAAATGGATGCTTGTGAAAGATATGCAGAAAGGAGAGTCCCACCATACTCTCCCTTCAAGGAATGCGGATGCCTATAAGTGCATTTCCAATATATAATATGGTAGATTCTCCAATAAAGTTACAACCTGTCCCGTTAGTTTAAGTCCGATTGGGGAGATGTAACGTCATTTTGTAATCTTTCTTTCTTGAAAGGTATACCGTAAAACCTTAACCTTCTTTCAAGCGCCTATCTCACCCGATAGGAGTTCTTTTTTTCTTGCATAGCGTTGCCATAAGTCAAATTAATTATTGGCAAAAATGGGGGCTTCATTAATTAACGTGTCCTATTTTATTCATTCGCTTCGACATCTTTGGTATCGTAAAAATCCGCCGGCAATTGGGGCAGATAAAGCTTATGCACGATTGGGGAATGACTTTTCATGAACAAAGCTTTTTTGACTAAAGGGTTTATCAAAATTAATCAAAACTATACAAATGTAACTTTGATATACCAGATGGTTCGATTAGATCAATGTAATACCCGGCCCCAGGCCGGATATATTTAGTTATAAGCCTTATTGAATAGATGTGCGAAATCCGCTAATGAGGTTTGCCCACCATATGAATGCATATGGGAATGCTGAATTGTAGTTGTACCACAATAGATGTGGGTATGGCCGCCTCCGGGCAAATAGATTGATGGTCCGGTTACTCCAGAGAAGCAGTGAACGTGACCGTCATCAAAGGTTGTCACGCCCGAGTAGTAATGAACGTGTGAGCCCCCATATGGCACACTGTCACTTGTTACTCCAGCCATACCATGAACATGACCATTGGCTAAAGATGTGCGTGTCGAAAAAGAATGAACATGATAATCCGATGTGAACATAAAATCACCCCCTTGTTAATTCCATTGTATTCCAAATTGAAACAGGAGTGACAAGTTACGCCTTTGAATTATGCTACAAAAGGATTAAAAGTCATCTTTGAGAAGTTTCTCAATAGTGTTTACATCATGATGAATATCCAGAGGTCTAAGTGCTGGACCTTCGATCACATCACCTTCATAGGTGAATCTTGAGCCATGACAGGGACAATCCCAAGATTTTTCAGCAGAATTCCAATTTGCTTCGCAGCCCATATGTGTACACGTTGTGTCTACAATATGTAAAGTTCCTTGGTTATCCCGGTATACTCCAGCTCTTTGCCCATTAGCTTCGATAACTTTCCCCTCGCCGGGTTGTATATTAGTGTCTTTGGGCAATGGTGAGGTTTTTCCTTCGATCAATTTATCTGCAACATTAAGATTCTCAACAACAAAATTTTTAATAGAAGCTAAAATGGTTTGTCTTGAAGGGTTATAGACATCCTGCCAGGGACTTTTCCCATCGGTAATTAAATCTCTTAATAGCATAGCTGAAGTCATGCTATTGGTCATTCCCCATTTGCCGTAACCTGTTGCGATATACATATTAGGTGTATCTGACGTGTAATGTCCGACATAAGGAATTCCATCCAACGTCATGCAGTCTTGTGTAGACCATCTGTAGGGAATACGCTCTACTGTAAAAGTCTCATTGGCGAAGTCAACCAATGCCTGGTAATGTTTGATTGTATCTTCAGCTTGTCCTGTTTTATGGTGTTCACCGCCAACGAAGATTAATTGGCCATCATCTGAATCTTGGCTGCGGATAGAGCGACCAGGTTCCTCTGCAGTTATATACATTCCACTCGGATAGTTTTCCTTTGCTTTAATAGCAACAACGTAGGACCGTTCTGGGTATATTCTTGTAAAGTATAGTCCAGGCTTATTGTAAAAGGGGTAATGGGAAGCGATGATGATCTTTTCGGCGGTTACCTTTTTGCCTTGATCTGTCATTAAAACATAGTTGCTTTTGTCTTCAATATCTACAATCTTAGTTCGTTCAAATAGTTGATTACCTCTATTGGTAATCTCCTTTGCAAGAGGTAATAGGAATTTAAGCGG
Organism: Desulfosporosinus paludis; assembly: GCF_045689965.1. Taxonomy (NCBI): domain Bacteria; kingdom Bacillati; phylum Bacillota; class Clostridia; order Eubacteriales; family Desulfitobacteriaceae; genus Desulfosporosinus; species Desulfosporosinus paludis. Next base: position 1,347,933 of record NZ_CP144211.1, on the reverse strand, counting down.
ATGGAATTGAGCCTGATCATCAAAGCGGACAGCAGCTTTAACTGAAAAGGGTAAAGGGAGTTCTTCAAGGTAGGTTGCCTTAATTCCAAGCGAGTCGGCAATCGTTGCCTCATCCTGTATTTTGTTAATGTATTGGTCTTGTAAAGTGTATATATAAGCAGATTGGGGAACAAGGTCACACTGAATATTAAGTTCATTGGCTATTTTCTCGTACATACGAATTGCAGATTCGTTAGCGTCTGCATATTGTCTTGCCAATTCCTCACTGATTTGATTTTTGATTTTACTATAGATTAGCCCGTGTTGTGAGGTGATTTTTGCTGTGGTATGCCCAGTTGTACCCTGTAGGATATGGTCAGCTTCAAAGACTGCTATGTTTAACCCTTTATCACCCAGTAGATAGGCACATAAGATACCGGTAATACCGCCCCCGATTATTGCTATATCAACCTTTAAATCCTTCTGTAAGACGGGGTAGTGTGTTTCAGGCGTCGAAGCCATCCAATAAGATTGAGGTGGTTCGGTGAAAATCTTTTGCTTATCAATGTTCAAATAAAGTCCCCCCTTAACTTAAATGCCTACAAACATATAATTAATAGTTATCTTTTGTTAAGGGTCATAGAAATATCCAATTTGCGCTACATTCCAAACAATATATAAATATTTACATATTGCCCTAAACAGTGTGGGAACCGACAAATCAAGCACTCACGCAAGAAGAGAGTTTGAATCTGTCTCAGATCACCAAGATGGGGAAAAGTTACAGGTTTCAGAAGGGCAAGGTTTTAGTTAACCATAACAAATTCCTCGATTATATTTTATCTCGCACCTGAAAACTGTGAAGGCATTTTCTGCACAAGTAGTACGATAAAGAGTGATTTTTAAGTATGATCTTTATGTTAATAATTCGGATTCATCCAAAACCTGATAAACTCTATAAGTTGTTTACCTTCAGACGTAAGTACTTTTCCCCTGCCATGACATTCTTTGCAGACAAAGGACATTGGCTCGGTTGGTTGATCTGGAGTTATCTTTTCAAAATTTATCGATCGATCCTCGATCTCCGAAATTCGAAATGAATTTTTGAGACCCTCTAGTTTGGTCCAAAACTGGAACCAATGAGGATTTTCTATTCTACCTAGTCCAGAACATCTTGAGCACTGTTTATCAAGAACATTTAGGTCAATCATGTCCAACCTCCGTTCAATGATAATTGCAATAATATTCTATTCAAGGAAATAGCATAAGAGAAACAGAATTTATTAATTTAATACTCTGATTTTTATGCTTCAATTTAAGTACATAATTATTAAAAATCTTCGGGTATAATACCCTAAATAAAATTGCTCGTCCTTTGCAATTGGCTCCCAGTGGAATGGTGGTGGGCTTATTTTGATAAATATTACTTAAAAATTGACTAAAGTGGTTACGAATAAGCAGAGTAAATAAAGGAACAATGTACATAATAATTTTAAATATGTAGGAGGGATTAATTTGACTGTACAAGCAGACTTAGAAAAAGCGGTAGCCGCCGCACAATCGGCACTTGGAACTTACGAATCTTTTGCAACCTGTACTTTGGATGAAACCGCTAAAACAATGTTCAAAGAAATGTCCAGCGATATGCAACGTCATGTTTCCCAACTTAGAGGTCGCCTGGCTTACGTAACTCAAAATAACAGTATGAATAAGCCATTAAGTTAAAAAATGCTTTAGATTTTCAAATGCGAAAATTAGCCGCATCATTTAGCAGATGTGGTTGATTTTTTGTAACTGGTAATTTCCAGAACAATTTCAGTGATCTTTAAGCGGCTTCATTTCTATATTAGGTGCGCCTGAAAACGGTGGTACGAATATTACTGGCTACCACCTTTAAGTGGTGATAGCCAGTATTGCAACTTAGAAAATAACGCCTAAAGCGATAAGAATCAAAGTACATAGTATGTAAAAAATAGTACAATATGGGGATGATACTTGCCGAGAATTGTAATATAACGACCTCTGAACTAGCACTCAGAGGTCTTTATTGGCATAATTTGGAGTGTAACCAAAAAGGGGAGGGGATTTCTAACAATGTATCATCATGTTCGTAGAGGTGAAACTCTTCATCATATAGCTAGACGTCATAGGACAAATGTGCATCGTCTGATTTCATTAAATCCACACATTCATAATCCTCATCTGATTTATCCAGGTCAAAAAATTAGAGTACGTTAATTGGTTTGACCTAGATCGAAATTGGATAGTAACCTTGGTTGAAAATGAGACGGGAGGCATTACGCCTCCCTTTTTTGTTGTTTGATGAGGTACTCAAAAACAGAGAAAAACAACGTGGAAAGGGAAACTATGTAGCATTGACTAATTCGGTCAATAACGATAGAATATGATTGACTGAATTAGTCGGTATAATAAAAATAAATATGACCCCAATAGTCAATAATGATAATAAAGGAAGGATCTCCATGGTCAAAGAAAACAAGACAAGCGTACCCGGTTTAGAAGATTCCAAACGTATGAGTATCTTAAATGCTGCGATGACGGAATTTTGCAGTGGTTACGAAAAAGCCTCGACTGATGCCATCGTCAAATCTGCCGGTGTATCAAAGGGTTTGTTATATCATTACTTTGGATCTAAAAAGAATTTGTTTTTACAGGCGTATGACGATGCGATCAAAACTGTCATGGCTGAGTTTTATAATTTGATCAACCTGGATGAGAGAGATATTTTGGAACGATGGAGACAAATCGCCTTGCTTAAGATGGACTTGATGAAGAAATACCCGATGATTTTTAATTTCATCGCCCACGCCTCGTTCCCGGATAGCGAAGAGGTTAAAAGCAGCATCACTGAGCAGCAAAATAAGCTTACTAATGACGTATATCCAAAATTGTTTTATGATATCGACTGCACTCTATTCCGTCAGGATATCGAGGCGGACACGGCAATCAGCGTCATCATCTATACCATTGAAGGCTATGCGCAAAATGTAGCGGACCCCGCTAAGTCGACAGCGGATTACTATGGCGAATACGACCGGTATTTAAGCGATCTTGAACGCTACATCCGGCTTTTCAGAAGCAGCTTTTATCGTTAGGAGGAAATTACGATGGCAATCATTGAAATAAATGGCCTGACTAAGTCTTACGGAAAAACACAGGCGCTTCGCGGTATCGATCTATCCGTGCAGCAAGGTGAAGTCCACGGGTTCATTGGCATGAACGGTGCAGGAAAATCCACCACGATCCGCATCTTACTCGGTATGCTGAAAAAGAATGGCGGGGAGGTAAAGCTGCTGGGCGGCGATCCTTTCAAGGACTGTGTAGAGCTGCATAAACGCCTTGCTTACGTGCCCAGTGAATTCAATCCGTGGCCCAATCTAAGCGGCGGGGAGGTTATCGACCTGCTTTCCCGTATGCGCGGCAAGCCGGAGGCCAAACGGCGCGGGGAATTGATCGAGCGTTTCCAGTTTGACCCCAGCAAAAAATGCCGCAGCTATTCCAAGGGTAACCGGCAAAAAGTTGCGCTGATTGTGGCGCTTGTGTCGGATGTCGAGCTCTATATTTTCGACGAACCGACCTCCGGGCTTGACCCTTTGATGGAATCGGTGTTTCAGGATTGCGTGCGAGAATTGGCGGCGCAGGGCAAAACCGTGTTCCTGTCCAGCCATATCCTGGCAGAGGTCGAAAAGCTGTGCGATCGTGTAACGATTATCAAAGAAGGGCGAATTGTGGAATCGGGAAGCCTGCGTCAGTTGCGGCAATTCTCGCGGCTGATCGTGCAGGCGGAATGCAGGCGGCCTGTCAGCGGAATGGAGCTGCCGGGCATCTACGGTCTCCGCTGCGAGGGAAACAAGCTGAGCTTCAGCGTCGATGCCGCAGCCCTCAATGCGGCCTTGAAAAAGCTGACGGAATATGAAACGGTTTCCCTCCACTGTGCTCCGCCGGAACTGGAGGACCTATTTTTACACTATTACTCCAAAGGCGGTGAAGCGCAATGAAAGAAAAGGGATATACAGCGACAGGGAAGCTGTTGAAACTATATCTTCGGAATAACAAGGTGATCACCTTGCTGCTCATTTTTCTGCCATTTCTCTTTGCTTATGCCGCCGCGGCGTCCAACATGGCAGTGCTACGAACACCGGAGCAGCTAAGCACCTATATTGCGGAAAATCAGGGCAACCTGCTCCAGGGCATCATTGCGGCCAACACCATTGCAGCCGTGACAATCTGGCGCATCCGGCTTTCCACTGCAATCATCATGTCAATTCTCAGTATCGTGCTTATGATCAACAACACTCGCAAGGATGAGGAACTAGGTAGGCTGGAGCTCCTTCGCGCCGGTGCCGTAGGCCCGGAAGCGCCGCTGACGGCGGCACTCATCAAAGTATTGGGCGCCAATTTGCTGGGCGGACTGATGATGGACATAGGATTTATCGCAGCTGGTTTTCCCGCGACGGGGTCGTTTGCAGCAGGGCTTTCTACTGCTCTTTGCGTCTGTTCGTTTATTGCCATGGCAGCCATTGCAGCACAGGCAGCTCCGAATGCGAGCTTAGCCCGCGGTTTCTCTTTTGGAGCGATTGCTTTCTTCTTTGTGTTCCAGATTATCGCCAATGCTGCAGGAAACGAGAGACTCCTGCTCTGGACGCCCTTCGGCTGGTGCGCCTACGCTCGTCCCTTTGCAGGGGAGAATTTCCTGCTGTTTGCCTTTGCAATTCCGGTCATCGCGTTACTGGTGGTTATCGCCTATAGTTTGTCGGACAGGCGCGACATGGGCAGCAGCTATCTACGGGAACGACATGGCAGAGTTTATGCGCAGGAAGGATTCAATAGCCCTTTGGCACTTGCTTGGCGTCTGCAAAGAAGCATGCTTATCGTTTGGGTGGCAGCATATGCTCTAATGGGAATGATTATGGCGTCCCTCATACCCAGTATCAATAAGATGTTTGCAGGTACGGATTTCCTGCCCGAACTGTCGGCAGTTTTAGGCGGAGCCGGGCGCGCCTTTCTGGCGATACTGGCTTATATTCTAACGCAAGTGCTGACTGCCTATGTGATTATGGCGGTATTGCGTATTCGGGAAGAAGAAGCTATGAACCGTGCCGAATTGGTGTTATCTTCCGCAGCGTCACGCCTGCGCTATGCGGCGGGTTATGTACTGATTGCCTTTGCCGGCAGCGCGGCGGCCCTCGCGATCTTCGGCTTTTTCACCGGTGATTTTGCCTCCTCTATGGCACGGCTTCCGGCAGTGTGGCTGATTGCTTCGGTTACGGTTCTTATATATGGGTGGATACCTCGCGCGGCGGCGCCGGTAGGATGGGGATTGTTCGGTGTCTCGCTCTTGCTGGAGTTTTTATGGGAGATCAGGGTAATCGGCAATCCTGTGTTTAGGCTTTCTCCTTTTTCCTGGGTTTACCCAGGTGTCACGGTATCATTCACTCCCATTTTTACGATGCTGCTGCTTGCCGGCCTATTGGTCAGCCTGGGTCTGATCAGCTTTTCGCGCAGAGATATGATCACGGAATAATAAGCCCCCATGACAAACAACTGCCAAGTCCCAATTCCGTGGCGGCAATGCATAATGTTTGTAACGGCACAGGAGGTGTTGATCGCAGCATATAATCCCTCCGTAAATGTACTTGCGCTAGATTATCTTGACATCTAAGGGTATTTTCATAATACTAAATAATAAAAGAATGCATGTACGCAGAATAAACTAACCCGGTATTTTCAACGTAAATGGAGAATGCGGGTAATGCTCAAACTCAGCAAGATATAGCTGGTATACTATTTATCCTAAATTCGGATGTTAAAGGAGAGAGGGTATATGTTAGTTAAAATCGTAACCATATACGTCAAAGAGTCAGAGATCAAGGCGTTCATTGAGGCAACAAAGGAAAACCGGAGGAATTCCCTCCAGGAAGAAGGCATAGAGAGCTTCGACTTTTTTCAGTGCAGGGATGATTCCTCAAGATTTGTGCTTTATGAGGTTTACAGTTCTCAGAGCGCTATGGATAATCATCTTAAAACTGCGCATTTTAAAACGTGGAATGAGACCGTCAGCCCTTATTTTGCTAAACCCGTAGACAGGGCGATCTACATTCCGGCAGCGGAGAATATCTAAATAAATTTGGTGTGGTTCACTTATTTTTGCAGGGGACATTTAGTTTTGTGAGGTATACTTATTTTGGAAGGAGAATCCGATTTTTTCGGGTGCGTAAAAAACAATGTTTAAGGAAATGAGAAATAGAAAAAGGCAATTGGACAATGATGAGACGCGGGAAATACTTATTAACGGCGAATACGGGGTTTTGGCGACCAGCGGTGAAAATGGCTACAGCTATGCCACTCCGCTGAATTATGTCTACCTTAATAATAAGCTATATTTCCATTGCGCGGCCGAGGGCCATAAATTGGCTAATATAGCGCTGAACAACAGGGTCTCCTTTTGCGTTGTCGGCAAAACGCAGGTGGTGCCCGGTAAATTTACGTCAAGATATGAAAGTGTGATCCTATTCGGGAAGGCATTCCTTGCTGATGAACGTGAAAAAAGGGAAGCCTTAATGGAATTTATCAAAAAATATTCTCCGGACTATGAAAAGGAAGGAGAAAATTATATTAACAAAGCTATTCAACATACGTGCGTTGTTAAAATAGAAATTGAACGGATAACCGGCAAGGCGTCCCGATAAGCAGCTCAACAAATTACAGAACGGAACTGATGCCGATTCCATAAATGATTAGCTGGCCAGGTAGATAATTGGTATGCTCCCCTCAAGGTGACAGGTTAAATAACAAAAATCTGTTACTAGAAGGGGAGCATTTCTATGTCCAGAAAAAGTAAATATACTGCAGTAGAAAAGTATAAAATCTTAATGGAATATGCAGATGGAATAAGTACGATTAGGGAAATCACTAATAAGTACGACATTAATGATGATACTTATTTCATATGGAGATACAACTTTGATAAATATGGGTTAAATGGCTTGAGAGAATCCAAGACATCTAAAAAATATTCAAAGGAACTGATGGATCAAACGGTAAGTGATTATCTTTCAGGGGACTACTCGCTAAAGAAACTTGCTTGCGACCCTAATTGTTAAAGTATGTTTCCGTGAACGGAGCACGTTGAGACCGTGACTAGTTTGAAAACACTCACAGATTAAGAATCCGCTATTCATGCTGGTTGTATGGTTTTAGAATATTCGGAATTGAATCGGAAACAGGCGCAATGTTTTCTACCTACGTCCACAGGAACATGTTGTCTCTTCTTGGATGTAATATATGGGAATTAAGTTTAACTAGTATTGTGATGGAACGTTGTATAACGGGAAACTTTCATGCATGGTTTGGACGGGGGAAAAAGCGGAGATGGCATCAAAGCCTTACCTATTGTTATTATCCAGTATGTAATTGTTTCCATTGGTGTTGTAGTTTTTACTGTGATTATTTAATTCCTCTGGAGAACTGGAGGAAGTCCGAAACAAAAGGTTGGATCATGATAAGGTAAACGACTTGAAGGCCGGATTGAAACAAAGGTTTGATGAGATTGTACAGACAATAAACAGTAGGAATTCACTGCTTGAAGAGTTCGATGAAGAAATATTTAATGCGTTGGTTCTCACGCCAACGCATTTTATTTTTGAGTTTAAAAGCGGAATGAGGGTAGAGGAAGGAGGGAAGTGAAAATTTAAACAAAAATTTTTACATTCCGTTGAAGTTGGGGACACCTCTTTCATATTTAACTAAATAGTAAATTTACTAACAACATTTTGTAGCTCCGTTGCCATAGTGGCCAAATTTTGGGACGATGAAGCAACTTGCTCCATCGCCGCTGTTTGTTCCTCGACTCCATCAGATATCGTTTGAGCTTGAGATGAAGTTTCTTTACTGAAACTATCAATTTTTTCTGCGGAAGTTACTATATGTTCAATGCCATTCGCTACTTGTTGAATCGTAGCCGTTATTTCTTCCACTCGTGACGAAACATATTCTACGAGTTTAGCAATTTCACCAAATGATTGTTCAGCTACATTAACGACTTCAATACCTTTTCTTACATTTTCGACCTCGTCTTTCATCGCCATTACTGCCAATCCGATGCTATCGTTGTTTTGATTGATAAGAGTCGTAATTTCCTTTGTGGATCCACTTGATTGTTCCGCAAGTTTTCGAACTTCCTCAGCAACCACTGCAAAACCTCTACCATGTTCACCAGCTCTTGCTGCTTCAATAGCCGCATTAAGAGCTAGTAAATTAGTCTGTTCTGCAATGCCTGTTATAAATTGAATAATATTTCCGATTTTCTCAGAACTCGTTGAAAGTTCTTTGATTCGTTGTTCGATGGTATCTGTGCCGACACTGATACTATTCATCTGTTGAATAACTTCATCTAATGCTTTTTCTCCTGCTTGAGTGGTCGTCAGTGTTTTGGACATAAAACCAGCAATCTCACTACTACTGGTGGAGACTTCCTGCGTACTCGCAGATATTTGTTCTATAGCAGAAGTTGTTTCATCGATGGCATTCGCTTCTTTTTCAGTCCCATGTGCCACCGTTTCTATGGCTGATGCTATTTGATTTGCGGCTTGTGCATTTTCCTCAAGAATAGCACTTAGCTCTTCAGCTGAAGAAGTTACTTGTTCAGAAGAATTATTAACGTGTTTAACTAATACAAGTAGATGTTCTTTCATTAGGTTAAAACTCGTAGCTAATTTACTAACCTCATCATTTCCTTTGATAATGACATCCTCTACGGTTAAATCTCTATTTGAGACCCGTTCCACTCCTGCTAGAACTTTTTTGATGCTATTGGTAATTAAACTAGCAATTACCCCCCCTACTAAAAGACCTAAAAGAATCGCTACAATAGTTAGAATAAGTATGATTTTTTGAGCTGCGAAATTATCAACATCATTTTTGGCATAAATATCATCTGCTTGTTTTGCATTGTAATCAGCGAGTTCTTGCAACGTTGCATTCATAGTATCAAGGTGAGATTGAGCATTGTTCGCATAATATTCTTCTCCCCCTTTTATGTCACCTTGATTTGCCATATCAATCGATTTTTGTCTTTCCGTTCTATATGTATTGAGCTCTTGATCTATTTTAGGCGTTCTTTCTTTTTCATATGGGTCATTAGCTAATTTCGAATACGATGTAAAGTCTTTATTAAGATTATCTGACCTTAAAATCATCTCACTTTGTAGTTGTTGTTGAGTGGCTTTATCTTGTGCCCAAAAAAAATGATAGGTTGCTGCCTCGCCAGCCCTACCCTGCGCTCGTGCGTCATTTATGTACTTTATAGACATTAAGGAGTTTGAATATATGTACTCCATTTGAGCGTTTCCTTTGTTATTGTAATAATAGCCAATAAAACCGACCGTCCCAATAAACAAAGTCATGAGTATAACGAGTGATAAAATTTTTGTCCTGATCTTCCAGTTTCTAAACCAATTCATTAAGTTCTCCTCCAAATTTCGAATTTATTGCCTACTTTATTTTTCTTTGGTGTTTCCTTAAACATTATATACCCTTTTTAGACCATGGTCCGATCATAAGGTTCCAATTTTAGGGCATATACTTCCAAATTTTTATTTTAAATTCTTTTAAATTTGGGTCCGTTAAAAACATTTAGTAAAGCTCCTAAAAATAATATTCTCTGTTTTAGTCCAAATTTCTCTCTTACAGCCGATTTGCCTGCTTTCATTTTCTCTTTTTCTGGCTCATTTTGCGTGTTTAAACCGAAGCGTTAAAGTCCGTTTTTCGCTCGTTTACGTCGATTTACTATGGTGTTTTTTTGCGGGATGGATAGGTGCGAATGTTTGTAAATCATGATTTGTGACAGTATGGTAGAGGGGTTTCATATGAATAAGCTGGCTTTTTGTGGAAATGATTGTTCGGTATGTCCGAGGTACATAGCTACTGAAAAAGGTGATATTTCTCAACTAAAAGAGGTTGCGGAATTATGGTTTCAAGTTGGATGGCGTGATACAGTTGTATCTCCTGAGGAAATCAAGTGTTATGGGTGTTTAACTTCAAATTTTTGTAGGTATGGAATACAACAGTGTGCGAGTACAAAAGAAATAGATAACTGCGGAATGTGTTCAAGCTATCCATGTGAAATAAGCTCCAAAACATTTAAACAGACCAAAATATACTCCGATATCATTAAAGATAAATGTTCTAATGAAGAATATATTACGTTACAGTTGGCATTTTTTCAAAAGAAAGCGAACCTTGACAGACTTCATTCGTAATAAATATGGGGCATTTGGACTAATTCCAGACACATCCAGACAACCCAAATCGGCGGTATTTCGAGGACAGCATCGACGGCGAATTATCTCGCCGCTTGCGCCCTGCTATGTTCAAGAAGAAATAACCGCCTCTTTCAAAGCCTAGCCAGCAGTCGAGTGGCGAGTTTTACGTGTGGGGTCTCACCGGGTGTGATCCTTCTAGCCGGAGGGCGTTCGAGGGGTTGTTTTATGGAATGGGGGTAGGATTTTGAACGTTACATTTGTCGAAGGTAGCGAAGAACTGTTAGATAGAGTAGCTCCACTTTGGGAAAAATTGAATGAGCATCATGTTGGTATTTCAACCTTTTTCAAAGAGCACTTAGGAAAAAGGACATTCAATCAGAGAAATCAACAATGGATTGAAAAAGCGAAGCACGGATTTTTGAGAATTGACTTAGCCGTGGAGAAAACTTCTGACAAGGTCATAGGATATTGCGTAACCGTCATTCATGATGATTACGGTGAGATTGATTCGATATATGTTGAAGAGACTTTTAGAAAAATGGGGGTAGGAGGCTCCCTTATTGAATTAGCACTGAAATGGTTGGATAAGAAAGCCGTTATGAAGAAAAGGATTAATGTTGCTGTAGGTAACGAACTAGTCTTGCGTTTTTACCAAAGATTTGGCTTTTATCCGAGGGCAATCATATTGGAACAAAAAACCTAAAACTTATAAGAGATTTAGTTAACATCCCTGCGAGAAAATCACCCATCGGTTCGCTTTGCCAGGTTCAAGAAGCCGCCTTGATATAACGGCTTGCTGGTATCAAGTGCCGAGTCTTGCGTGGGGTCAACGAAGATAGCCCTTTTACCCAGAGTTGGAGGTAAAATTCAGGTCTACCTAGCGCCTGCTATGATTTGGGCTTTGGACTTTTATTACTGGAGGATACAATGGAACTTCAAGATTTTATAAAGAACTTAACATTTGAAAATAACAGCGTGCGATCCTATATATTATTTGAAACGCTAGTACTAAAATTATTAAGTAAATATTTAGACGAGCAATCGAAAATTATAATATTTGATAATGATAAAATTAAAAAAGATTCTACTTCACGGATTGGTATTTATGACGGGTTAATTCCAGAAGGAATCGATGAATTACCTGGTCCGACGGCAGTAGAAATAAAGTTTTATCGCAACATAAAATCAAATTTGAGTTCCCTAAAGAATACCATAGCTAGTATTATTAATGATGTTAACATTAAAAGTTTACTTTTGATAATCGGAACTAGACTTTCAGAAAAAGATAAAAACTTAATAATGAACAACAGAGAAAAAACAATAGTAGAAATTTGGGATTTTGACAAATTATCTGTTCTTTGGAATATGTACTCCGAATATGTCAACGATATAGTACCTAATCTATCTGAAATAATGATTAGTAATATAGTATCGAATAGTATAAATCTTCCGTCAAACGAATGGAAAATTAAACGTGACCAATTATTGAAAGAGTTAAAAGAATCTTACCAAAAAGATGACTTAGTGTTGTTTTTAGGAGCAGGGGTTTCCAGAAAAGCAGGTGTTCCTGATTGGGGTACTCTTGTTTCTGATTTACTTGTAAATATGATAAGTGATAAACTAGGGGAACTTAACGTTACAATGAATGAACAAGAACAAGAGGCAATAATCCAGGAAATTAAATCATCAAATGACTCATCACCATTATTACAGGCTCGGTATATCCGAACTGGACTTGAAAAATCTTTTTTTAAAGTTTTAACGAGAGCGTTGTACAAGAACTTTAATCAGAATAATTATGGAACTTCAGATTTGCTAAAGTCTATTTCAAGGTTATGTATACCTCCAAGAAATGGAATTGGAATTAAGGCAGTCGTTACATATAATTTTGATGATCTAATAGAAATCAACTTGGAAAAAGGTGGTGTATCTCATAGGACTATATATAGAGAAATGGATATTGCATCACAAGATGAACTCGGAATATACCATGTACATGGTTTTCTTCCGCGAGAAAATCAAGATCTAGAGATATCGCCTGATAACCTACTGGTGTTTTCTGAAGAAGGGTATCATTCATTATTTTTAGATCCATATTCATGGCTAATATTGTGCAATTGAATTTATTACGTGAAAATACATGCATTATGATAGGATTATCAATAACAGACCCGAACTTACGCCGATTACTCGACATTGCCGTACGAAAGAACGTTAAGCCAAAACATTATGTAATACTAAAAAGACCTGCATTTGAACAAAAGATCAACGACAATGATACAATAAGGCAAGATGTTATATCAAAATACGCATCTGTTGATCAACAATTACAAGAAAAATCATTACTCGAGTTAGGGTTAAAGGTAATTTGGATTGAGAATCACGATGAAATTCCCGGTATTTTAGATACCATTAAGAGTTAATAGATTGCAAGAATCTCTAAGTCCACGTAACTTGGACACTAATTCTGGCTGTACTCATGGATCGATAATCGGCAACACTGACCGCATTATCATTAAGTTCAAGAAGAACATGCGGTTTGAAATAACCGCCTCGATTGCGCCAGGATAAGTCTGGTAAAGGGGAATGCCAATAGGCTGAAACCTTTAGTAGGAACCTTGCAGGGGGAAGTGACCTGCCCGGTAAAGTTTGGTCAACAGCCGGAAGCGAGTCTTGCATGTTAGGAAGCAATTTCCAGCTTGAAGCGTAGACAGCGAGTGCAAAAGCCGTGTGATTGAGCCTCGAAAAGTTAATAATGTTGGAGCCTTCGTCTTTCGAGGGTCGGGGGCAGCACAGTGGTACTGTAGCGACCTGGTACCAATGTCCGACCGGGGTCAAAGAGCAGGGCAAATGCACGAAAGGTTCCCCAGGAACCTGGGAGGAACTGTTATGTCCATCCTGATTGCCGGGGGGAAACCGGAATAACAACTCCAGGCTTCCCATGGCCTGGTCTCAGCCGTTGGGAAGAGCAAACAATGAGAACAAGGGTGGTACCGTCAAGCGAAGGAAACGAAGTGCGGCGGGAAGCGTAACAGCTCGTCGTAATGCCGTCATAGTACCCATGAAGTAGGAGAACTCACCTGAGAGGATCCTACCGAGGGAAGGGCGTTGCATCTTAATATGGAATCGTTGAGAGGAAACACTATGAATGCATCGGAATTCAGCTCAGTGTCAACGAAACAACAACGAATAGCACAACTGGCGAAGCAGTCGTCGGAAATGGTCTTCACATCGCTGGCATATCACATGGACGCTGAATGGCTCATGGAGGCCTACAAGCGGACAAAGAAGAATGGTGCCACAGGTGTAGACGGTGTAACGGCAAGGGAATACGAGGTTAATCTGGAAGAAAACCTCAAGAGTCTCCTTGAACGAGCCAAATCAGGACGCTACCAAGCCCCTCCTGTGAAAAGAGCCTATGTTCCAAAAGGTCAGGGAACAGGAGAACTTAGGCCAATCGGCATACCCACTCTGGAGGACAAGGTACTCCAAAGGGCGATTTGTATGCTAATCGAACCCATATATGAACAAGACTTCGAAGATTGTTCATTTGGGTTCCGTCCAGGACGGTCACAACACCAGGCACTGGAAGTCATCTGGAAAGGAACCATGGATATAAACGGCGGGTGGATATTAGATGTCGATATTCGGAAATATTTCGATACTATCGACCATACACAAGTACAGGCAATGCTTCGACAGCGGGTAAATGATGGAGTCATAACAAGACTTATAGGTAAGTGGTTAAATGCAGGAGTACGAGAGAAAGGGCAGCTTAGTTATCCAGAATCTGGATCCCCTCAGGGAGGCGTGATTTCACCGCTTTTGAGCAACATCTATTTGCATTATGTAATGGATGTCTGGTTCGAAACGGTGGTCAAGCCGCGAATGCAGGAGAAGGTATTCATGGTTCGTTTTGCTGATGACCTAGCGATAGGGTTTACGATTAAGCAGGACGCCATGCGAGTGCTGGAGGTACTTCCTAAGAGATTTGCGAAATTTGGGTTAACAGTGCACCCCGAGAAAACGCGTCTGGTCTCCTTCAATCGACCGAAGAAGTCAGACTTGAAACCGAGCGAGGATACAGGGACATTTGACTTCTTGGGATTTACTCACTATTGGGGTCGAAGTCAGAAAGGGAATTGGGTAGTCAAGCGGAAAACTTCGAGTAAGCGTCTGAGCAGCAAAATAAAAGGAATAGGGGAATGGTGTCGGAATAACCGACATCTACCCATACGAGAACAGCATAAAACCTTATGTGTAAAGCTGCAAGGGCATTATCAGTACTATGGCATTACAGGAAATTCCAAAAGTCTTAACTCTTTCCTTCGTGAAGTTGAGCGATTGTGGCTGAAATGGCTCAATCGACGGACGCGAAAAGGCAAGAAGAGTTGGGACTCGTTTCTTGACTTTCTCATTCACTTACCACTCCCAAAGCCAAAGATTATGCATTCCTACATTTAGCGAAACCATACTAAGAGGAACCGGATGCGGGAAATCCGCACGTCCGGTTTGACGGGGAGTCCGGGGCAGTAATTCCCCGTCTTATCCTACTTGCGAATAAATAGGCTCTTTTAGTTTCTTTTATAATCAGGAACAATCTTGACAGATTTTCCATATAGTAAAAATGAAGGGGGACAAGTTAGTCTTCCCTATCCAGAAAATAGTGGGAGGAAAATAACATTGAATGAGCAAGAATTAGACCTATTCCAAGAAGTACAGGATTCGGTTCAAAGATGTAGGCCCAACTGTGCTTGTAGGCCCTGCCCGCAAGGTGGTCGAGGATTTATAGAAGACAGTTTGTTTATTGTGAAAAATCACAGAATTATTTGGGTTGTAATCCTGTTTGATGGTGCATTTGCCTTTAAGGAAGTCTCACCAGAATGGCTGGAGATATTTTCGGAAGTAATAATGGATTCACCAAGTATTTTCGTGGAATTCGACAAGTGTCACAAAATAGTTGAGTATATTACGCACCAAGATAAAGTGCTGCCGAACTAATTTTCAATAAAAGTAAGTGTTAAAAGGGGCTGTCTCTTGTAGGAATTCCCATTTTGAGACAGCCCACTTCGTTTTACTTAGGCATTCTTTGCAACGTGTTTACTAGTGTACTTAGCTTGAAACTTGACCGTCTTATGGACCGATGTCTTAGAAGTCTGTTTTTTAGCCTGATGATGAGTACTCTTGGTTGAGGTTTGCGACACTTTGGAATGATGCACAGGGGAAGTAGTTTTAGCGCTTGCGACACCTGCTGTTCCTAATAGTAGACCGAACATAGTAATGAGTGCGATACTGACCTTGATCCGTTATCTCCTATTGCGTGATGAGTGTTATTATGTACTGGCGCCGATTTGTTATATATTGCCCTCCTGCCTTAATTGGAGGTGATTTTTTTGTTTTTCCAGATATATTTTGATAATTAAGCTACACACGGCGATGTTCGACATATTTCTGACTGGCGTTTGACAGTTAAAAAGTTAAAACCCTTGCAGTGCAAGGGCTCAGAAACCTTAAAAATGCGCGCACCACTACAATTCCCTCTTATTGGAAGTTAACAGATGATTTGTACTCTCTCTGGTATTTTGGCTCCCACAACTCTGAATGCCATGTTGGCAGCACCATGTACTTCAGTTCTTACGAGATGTTCACGCTCTTTAACTTTAAGTTTAACGATATTTACTTTCCGCAATGATCGGATGACATCGATATAACTGTATTCACTGCCGACCTCTTCAAGAAGCTTTTGGAACTTGATCTGTATTACCAGGGCTAGGAAACAGAGCATAATGTGGCCGCAGATTCGCTTTTCAGTCCAATGGTATACGGGTCTAAGATCAAGCGTACTTTTAAGGCTTCGGAAAGCTCTCTCAATTTGCCATAAATCTCGATAAGCTGTAGCTACTTCTTCTGTCGGCAGGCCAGTGTTTGTCTGAATGATGTATAGTCCATCAAAGAGTTCTGCTTGTTTCAACTTCTCTTCGTTAATGGTAGCAGCCTGATCCACAACATTAAGGTAACGTTTATATTCACTGTTACCAATTAAATCTTTGACGTTGCCGTTTTTTAGCCTTGCGCGAAGCTTTTCCTCAATGTGTTCACGGACAGCTTTGTCCCGTTTAGCTTCCTCTTCATTGAGGCAAACAATATAGCGGTTGTCATTTAATAAAACTTCTTTGACTTTTAGATTATCCTTACCATCAACCGTAAGATAGGGAGTGCTATCATGAATAATTTCCGGGGCACTTTTTATGCTACGCATCCGAACCCCCAAAATATATTGCAAATCAAGTTCTTTAAGAAGTTCTAGGGTTCGTTTACCCATCATTCCTCGATCACCAACGACAATCACGCGTTGAATCTTGAAGCGATGCTTTAAGTCTTTAACAGCTTCCATGAACGCTTCCGTATCAGGAGTATTTCCAGGAAAAACATGATGAGCAATGGGAATACCATCTCGAGACATTAAGACCCCAATCATGACTTGGAGCCGATCGGGACGATGATCCTTTGAGTGACCGTAATCCAGAAGATCGAAGGCTCCTACATCGCCTTCAACATAGGTACTCGTCGTATCGAAAAACACCAAATCAAGTTGCCCACTGAAGAGATCTGTATGCCGATAATAGAGCTGTTCTTCGATGACATCCTTATTTTCATCGAGAAAATCAAGAGCACGGTAGAAATGATGAAGCTGAAGAGATTCAAACTGGGGGCGATACACCGTATCTTTCCAATCGTTCACCCCTAGCTTGCTGGTAGGTTCGATTAAACGATTAAGGACCATGCAGAAAATAGCCTCTTGAATGTCGATGGTAATTTCACTTAGGGATAATAACTCAGCAATAATCTTATGTAACCCAAGTTTTTCCAAAGTTTACGAAAAACCATAGCAGGACCGTACTCTCGACTCCAATCAGCAAAGAGATCCTCAGCAGCAGATATTACAGCCACATTTTGAGAGAACTTAGCCAGAGAACGAATCAGATCGTCAAGTTTTCCATCCTGGAGCTCCTCCACTCTCCCTAGATTACAAAGGACTTTTTGACGAACTTTTCCTTCTTCGCGTTTACTCTCACATATTTGAAGGTAATGGCGTTTCGAGCCATCCCGATTGTTAGCGGATTTAATTCTTGCAAACATAGCAACACTATTATATCAAGAAACTATAGATTACAACAGTAATTATATGTAAATGTGCGGCACTACATTTATAAATTTGGTCCGTTTTTTGAGTTACTGCGGTGGATGAAACCTGCATGGCATGAGGTTATTTAAATTAAAAAGCAACTACTTTTGAGCAGTTGCTGTCAAACGCCAGATAAAGGTGGCGTCTGTATCCGTTTTCGAGTAACTGTTGCGCTCTGCCAGCAGTTCTTCTTGTTTTTCGTAGTTCTTCATACGAGGTAAGTAATCTTTCAACAAGACTCTTTTAACTTAATGAGTTTCTTTTCCTTTGGGTTTGTGGTCAACCGTTCATCGATCTTTTTAACCGTTTCTTCTATAGCTTGTGAGTCAATCGGTTTTTCTTCTCCTAGTTCTTCCAGGTTCCGGTCCCCATACTCCTTATTTTCTTTCTGATTGGTCAACTCCGCAAACTCAAAGAGTTCCCGGCACTTTTCCCGCAGCTTTTCTATGTAGCGCTTGGTTGATTTTCCCCAGACCCAGCTATACTTATTGGCGTTAGCTTCTATTTTTGTTCCGTCTAAAAAGTAATTTTCCAGCTTGATATAGCCTTGTTTATGTAAAAGTTCAACAACCTCACTAAAAATCTCAACCAACACGTCTTTCATACGTTCGCCCCGGAAGGTGTTGATGGTTTTAAAGTCTGGACTATTTCCTCCGCACAACCACATATACATGATGTTTTCGCGGGCTGCCTTTTCTATGCGACGGCTAGAAAACGTTTTATCGGCATAGGCATAAACGATCAGTTTGGTCATCATGACGGGATGATAGCTCGAACGTCCACCTCCCGGATATTTAGCTAAAAGAGGTTCCAGATTCATTTGATCGATAGCAGAGTTTACCACTCTGACCATATGATTAGGAGGAATAAGACATTCCAGATCCATCGGTAAGCTCAGTTGATTCTGATGGTACTCCTTAAAAACAACTGGTTATGTACTTTCTTTCTCGGTTTTGACAAGGAGAAAACACCTCCCCCATCTCGTTCTTTCCTTGCCTTAATTATACCATTTTTCTCCCAAATACGCGGAGAAACCGCCGAAATCTAATGATTTCTAGCGGTTTCTCTCGGCTGTGTTTTCACACAGCCCCTTCTGGGTGCAATTAAGCAGTCGTGCCCAAGCATTCCTGTATGTGCTCGGTAAGGGTAGCAAATCTTACTTTTTAAAATATGATAGGAGAAAGATCATGTTGAAGTATTTTGTGAAAGTGGGGTAAAGGTAAAGGTGGTTGGTGTAATTACAGTAGGTTTTTGTGGTGTAGCATTATTAATATTACTTATTATTATCCTGAAATCATACACGAGGTTCAATGAGATCGATAAAAAGTATGGTAAACCCTATATGGCGAAATTAGTCAAGATGATTGGTGGTCACCCGAAATTGAAACGAGGGTCGATGGCTATTTCGTTTCACCCCAAGGGTGCAATAGCATTTAATCGCAAGGTTTTTCTATTTTCCCAGATAGGTTTAATTAAGGTTATTCACAAATTACCTCAAGAATTAACAAATGGTAAGAAAACAACTGTAGATTTCGGGGTAGAAGAACAATATCTTTGCATTGTAGTAACGGATGAATCTGGGGAACATGAGGTTGTTTTTACTACAGGATCTGGTTTTCAAGAAGTTGCAAATGAATTAATACAAAAGTGGAATCTTTATAACCTTATTTCTAGATAGAGAAGAGTTTAAAAGAATGATTTTCGATTTAGTTAAGGATTCTATCCATTTTGTGGATTTGGTAACAGCGAGAGTCTGAGACACATACAGTGTAAAGGAACCGCGGGGGGGAATTATTTCTGAAAAGCTTGCTCACCTTTTCTCGAAAATAGCATAAATTGGGAGTAGGGAAGAAAAGAGCAGAAGAGCTCGGTTCGCGATATTCCCCAAAAAAATTCTTTTAAATTCGAAAGGTAGGTAAACAAAATGAAAAAGGACATTGATTCTTCAAGCTTAGCAGAAGTTGTGGACCGCATTTTAGACAAAGGTATTGTTATTGACGCTTATGTAAGGGTTTCTCTTGTGGGTATCGAACTTCTTGCTATTGATGCTCGGGTTGTCATTGCAAGTGTTAACACCTGGCTGAGATATGCAGCAGCTGTTGGCTTAACAGAACTCCAACACGATTTCTAATTTGAGTTAAGTCTTGTTAGGGAGGGGGAGAAACTCCCTCCTATTTATTTATTAAATAAAGGAGAAAAAATGATGAGTATGAATCTTACCGAATTAGGACGTGTGTTATGCCAAGAGTTAGACCAAAGGGAGCTCGAATTGAATACACTCCATTCGGAAATTCGAAAAAAGGTAATAAACGATCAGAAAGAACTTGTAAAACTGCAAGACGTTGACCGTATTAATCAACAGAAGGCTCGAACACAAATTCAAGAGGATGTTCGTGGCTTGTTAGATAAGTACAGAGTTGAAAGAAAAACCATGGAGCAGGTTCTGAAGGGCGACAGAGTTTTGCAAATTAATGAAATGAAGACCTGGGCTAATGAGCGAGGGGAAGAATTGAAGGGCTGGTATAAAGCTGGAAGGTATCTGTTAAGAAAGCGTACAGGGAGGTAAGGCAATTGTTGGATGGATTTATCGAAACCGCATATTTCAAGGACCTTACGAACCGCGCTTTACTCTATCTCGAAGCCGGTTATGCCGTTCATTTTTGTGGACCAGCCGGAACCGGGAAGACTGCTCTGGCAATGCATATTGCTGAGCTGTCGGGTTGCCCAGTAGTAACACTTCAGGGCAACGACGAGTATAAACCCTCTGATTTAGTGGGAGGCAACTCAGGAATGCGCAGAAAGAAAGTACTCGATAACTACGTTCATTCCGTTTGGAAGGCTGAAGAATCCATGGATAGTGTTTGGTATGACGGGAGAATAACTCATGCCTGCAGAAACGGCTATACTTTTGTATATGACGACTTCACTCGTTCAAGACCAGAAACCAATAATGTGCTCCTCTCTGTTTTGCAGGAACGGACCCTGGATTTATCTGCAATTCAAAAAGGAGAGACAAAGGTAACTGTCCACCCTGATTTTTCAGTTCTATTTACCAGTAATCCAGTAGAATATGCAGGGGTACACGTGCTTCAGGATGCTTTGAAAGACCGTGTTATTACTATCGAGCTAAAAGGTTTAGACCGTGAATCCGAGGTAGCTATTGTTGCAGGCCGATCAGGGTTGCCCTGGCGCGAAGCTGCTAGAATTATAGATGTCATTCGCGGGATTCGAGGAAATGATGTTAAGAAGCCCAGTGTTCGAGCAGCAATCATGGTCGCCACAATCTTGGCGACGAATGGATCAAGGCCTGTCCGAGCAAACCCTTTATTCTTCCAGATCCTAATGGATGTTATTGGGTCGGAATTATCCTATGAAAACAATGGCGAAGACAATTCTTTGCTTGCTGAACGTATTAAAGTGGAATTAGATAAGTATACCCCAGAGGATAGGAAGTGAAAATGATGCGCCAGCATCCACCTTTAAGGCCGAAGCTAATACGACCTACAATGCGTGATCATAAACCAAGTTACTTTCAGATGCACGTATACGACCAGGAATTGCAACGACTCACGGCAGAGCGAGCTGAGATAGCTAAACGAGTTAGCATCATAGAGGAAAGGGTACAGGTCGTTCAAGGGGAGTTACACAAACTTGAGCAGATGCTCAAACGAAGTGTGATCTCCCGTACGGGTAATTGAGCATTAATGCTCAGTCAAAATAGAAAAACACCAATGTTAAACTACTGTCATGATTTCTGATCCCCTATCATATATATGTCATAGATAAAGTTCGGGAGGGGGTCAGATCATGGCATTAAGTAAAAGCGTAGAGTCAAGTAGTTTAGCGGAGGTCATTGACCGAATTCTTGACAAGGGAATTGTCATTGAC
Organism: Desulfosporosinus paludis; assembly: GCF_045689965.1. Classification (NCBI taxonomy): domain Bacteria; kingdom Bacillati; phylum Bacillota; class Clostridia; order Eubacteriales; family Desulfitobacteriaceae; genus Desulfosporosinus; species Desulfosporosinus paludis. The sequence continues at coordinate 1,326,597 of NZ_CP144211.1, read as the reverse complement.
GCCTTTGTCAGGATTTCGTTGGTTGGAATTGAACTCATTACCATTGAAGCGCGTATTGTGATCGCTTCAGTGGATACCTATTTAAAATACGCTTCCGCCATCGGGCTTACCCTTGTTGACTCTTCCTCGATAATGAGGAATTAAAGGAGGAGATTAAGCATGGATATCAAACAATTGGTCAATGATGTAAAAACCTTCTTCCAAAGTGTCTTGGAAAAGGAGGCAAATGTCATTGGCGTAAGGCAGCACGAAAAAGGTTGGATGGTACAAGTTGAAACAATTGAAGATTCGGACTACCAGCGGCGCAGGGCACTTGATGACGTTGTGGGTCTTTATGAGGTAGAAGTAAGTAACAATATTGAGATTATAGGATACAAGAGGATCGGGTTGCGTGAACGGGACGAAATCGGTCAAATAGGTGACGAAGAATAAGTGTCTAAAGTCGTGTCGTGACATGACTTTCTTTTTCTTTTTTAGGTAAGGGGTGGGGAATTTGTATTATGGTTACGGTATTATTCGAGCAAACTCGATCAAAGCAGAATCGTGGAAATTAGACCCTAACCAAGAGCCTCTCTGCCTCATTGTAGAAGGTGAACTTGGGATGCTCTGTGCTAAGATTGACGATGACTCGATGGCAACGGCAACGAGAGAAAGTATGAGTCTCTACACGGATGTACTTTGTCAAGTTATTAAGCACACCACGGTAGTTCCTTTGCGTTTTGGAACTTTCTTCGATGAAGAAGAAGAAATCCGGAGAGTTTTAAAAAAAGAGAAAAAGAGTTATTCAAAGATTCTCACCAACCTGGACAACAAAATAGAAGTTGAACTCAAGGTTTGGTGGAAAAAAGAAAGTTTCCAAGAAACAATGATGAAAAACAAACGCTTAGACCGTTGGAAAAAATCGTTAGAAAGAGGAGAAGGCCAGGGTTACGATGTCGTAGAGTTCGGCAAGGCAATTATGGAAGTAGCTGATTATGAGCGTAAAGAAGTCGAAAAGTCATTTCTCGCAAAGCTTCGTCCCTTAGCTGCCGAGTGGGTGGTTAAAGATCCAATGGATGAATTCCAAGCCTTTAATGGAGTATATTTGGTTGAACGTCAAAAGGAAGAAGACTTTGATCAAGCCGTTGGAGCTCTTTATGAAAAGTACTCTGCAACTATGATTTTTAAATATACAGGCCCTTGGGCGCCGCACCATTTTGTTAACTAAGAAAAAACGTTACGTGAATTCTCGGCCTGGAGGATGGACAAAGTATGTTTAGATTTCCGATTTGGGCGATCAAACAAGTTATTGAACATGCAGAGGCTGAGTTCTATAGCCCTGAAGCCATACGGAGAGAACTTAGCCAGTGGCAATATATGCTAGAAAATCAAGAAATTACACCAGAGGAATATCGAGAACATGAAAAGCTGCTTTTTGCACGACTGATGGCTGGCCAGGAAAGAGGGATTGAAGAATGAAGTGGTCCCTTGGAGGGTGGGAACAGAAAGTAGAAAGGCTTGTGAATCAATGCGCGGATAAGGTTATCTTAGAACTGGAAGAAGTAATTATGACGCGTTTGAGAGAGGCAGGTGAAACTGTTATTCAGGGGCTTTTTGATGCTCCAGCTAGCCTGGTGTTTTCTGGAATAGAGCAGCATGAGGTTGGTGAAGAGGATAAAGCGCTTCAAGTGCTAATTAATGATGACAATAATAATCGTCAAGTTAACAAGGTGTGTGATTTTAGCAGAGCTGATCTAACACCATTAATTGATGATGAGGTTTTGTACGCTTTTGGCATTATTAATACAAATCAAGAGAGTACGTTTGATTTGATTGGTATGGAGAATAGACATTGTAGCATTGTTGAAAATGGAAACCTGGGTATGCTTGTCTGCCCAGTCCCTCGAAAAGAGTACAATGAAGATTCCCTCCATCTTCATATGGAGGATATGGCCTGGGTAGAGAGTCATGCGCGGCGTCATGAAGAAACCTTGTTGAAAACAATGGAGGATAGGTCTGTAATTCCCCTGCCCTTTTGTACGATCTTTACCAATGAGGAAAATATCAAGCGACAATTAGCCCAGAATACCGAGGAGTTACAAGAAGATTTGCAAAGGCTAGGAAGCCACAATGAGATGCATGTCAAACTCTTTGTTGATCAGAAACGGCTTTTAGAAAAGCTTCATGAAGAGCTACCGTATTCAGGTGGGCAAAGCGGAGGGGGGTATTTTCAAAAACGTCAATGGGAGAAAAAGATCGAAGAAGAAATGGAACGAGTCATGAACGACTATGGAGAATCTCTTTATCAAGATTTAAATAATATTTCTGCGGAAGTAATCCTCTTAGATAAGGCGGGAGTTCTCGTGCCGGAGGGACAACATGTTGTTTTTGCGGTGCAGTATCTAATGGCTAAGGAATGCCGTGAAGAATGGGATAAAAAGCTTGTAGAATTTGATGAAGCGGCAGATTCATTAGGTTTCATTTTAGATGTATCCGGTCCTTGGCCTCCCTATCACTTTTCACAGTTAATTAAGGAGGAAGCTATGGGTGGGTGATATTGCAAATTCAAAACAAGTTACGCTCCTTGAAGTTGTAGAGAAACTGCTCGATAAAGGAGTCGTTATCTCCGGTGATCTTATTCTTAGTTGTGGCAATGTTGATTTAGTGTATTTAAATTTAAAACTCGTTCTCACCTCGGTCCAGACGTTGCTCGAAGGGAACACCATAAAGAAAGATGTGAATCTATGAAAATACCCTATCTTTTGGGTTTTATTCGTAATTGTACTGATTTACCCAGCGAACCACCGTTGTTGACGGAATTGACAACGGTGGGAGAGCATAGTGTAATTTGGTGTAAGTCCCCAATTGAGATTTTTTCGACGAAACAGGAATTTTTATTGGCTATGTTGCAGTGGTTTGAACAAATCCGACAGCTTGAGTTAACGGTGCTGCCTATACAGTCCGGCGTGAGTGTTTCTAATGAGGATCATTTGGTTGAACTTTTACGGACTTATAAAAAAGAAATGGATCTGTGTTTTGACAAAGTGGAAGGCTGTTCGGAGTACTGTTTGAGTATTATGAATAGGAATCAGGAGTTCGCTCATTTATCATATTCATCGTTGAGAGAGAATGTGCAAAGTGGGAAGGAGTACCTTGATCGGGTGAGGGTATGGTGTCAGCTGGTAGAAAGGGAAGCGTTGCAGGCTCGAGAGGTCATTTCGTATTTTGGCTCACGGTTAACCCCATGGATTAAGGATTGTTGGTCTGAAATCCCTCAAACTCGAGGAGCCGGAATTAATTTGGGCTTTTTAGTGCCTAATACATGCCAACAAGAGTTTATCAATGAATCGAAAACACTTTTGGCTGAAGTTAATGTCACGGACGAATGGACAGGACCGTGGCTCCCGTTTCATTTCAGTTCATTTACTTTAAGACCGGAAAGTTTTCTTATTCACGAATCTTTGAATTGGGGGAAGGAGAGGGTTACCTCATGATCGAGGATGACGAATCGGGTGTAAAGATCGCAGAGTGTGTTGTAGATTTTGAAGGGCAAAGCACTGCAAGGCGTGTTAATGCTAATCAAGATAATGCGGATCAGGGGCTCGCAAAACTTGTACTTACTTTGGTGGAATTATTAAGGAGAGTAATGGAGCATGAAGCTTTGCGGCGCATTGATGGTGGAACATTAACAGAGTGGGAAATAGAAGAAATGGGAGAAACCTTCTTGAAATTGGATAACAAAATGATTGAAATGCGTGAGATATTTGGACTAAAAGATGAAGATCTAAACCTGGATCTAGGGCCTCTGGGAAATCTTATGTAGGGGGGTGGGGAGAAGCGTGGCAATTCAACATTCGAACAACAGTACTGGTTTGGGAGATCTCTTAGAACGTATTTTGGACAAGGGAATCGTGATCGCCGGGGATATAAAAATATCGTTGGCCGATGTTGAACTATTAAATATCAAAATACGCTTGCTTGTGGCATCCGTGGACAAAGCTAAAGAAATGGGGATTGACTGGTGGGTGCATGATCCTTATCTTTCGTCACGCGCGAGAGTACCTGAACAACAAGCAATTACTGGAAATGCAGAACCAGTACATATTCTGATGGATGAGGTCGCAGAAGTTAGCTTAATGGCCAGAGAAGAGAAAGAATCAATTGAAGAGAAAGATTCGATTATAAAAAGACCGAGATATCGAAATTAACGTATCGAGTAAACAGGGAGGGTGAAAGCCTTCCCTGTTATTTTTTTTGTATCGATGATTATCCGCTACTGGATAAGAGCTAAATTTCAGATGGAGGTTAACTCCTATCTTAAATAAGTTTCCTTTATGAGAAGAAAAATCGAAGATTTTCAATCACCCTTGTCCATTATGGAACATATGTTGTGGTAGGACAAGTACAAATACAAGAATAAGGAAGGAGGGAAAACGCATGAAAAAGGATGTCGATTCCTCAAGCTTAGCAGAAGTTGTCGACCGTATTCTGGAGAAAGGGGTAGTCATAGACGGATATGTAAGGGTTTCTCTTGTTGGCATTGAACTTTTAACGGTGGATCTGCGTGTCGTGATTGCTAGTGTCAATAGTTTTTTGAGATATGCCTGTGCAGTAGGGCTAACCACCGAGTATCACGGTGACTTGTTTTAACAAAAGGGGAGGGAGAAATCTTTCCTTAAATTTACTTTAAAGTTGAAGATTTTTAAACACCCTTGTTCGATATGAGGCATAAGCTATGGTAGGACAAGGTAAGGAGGAAAAATGTATGAAAAAGGATGTCGATTCCTCAAGCTTAGCGGAAGTTGTCGACCGTATTCTGGAGAAAGGAATAGTCATAGACGGATATGTAAGGGTCTCACTAGTTGGTATTGAACTTTTAACGGTAGATTTACGTGTCGTGATTGCAAGTGTCAATACCTTCTTGAGATATGCTTGCGCCGTGGGGCTAACCACCGAGCATCACGAAGATTTGTTTTAACAAGAAGGGAGGGAGAAATCCCTCCTTTTTACAATGTACAGGGTCGTCTCCCCTACTCGATCACGGTTTTATTAGCTTCCAGAGTCATTGTTGCTACTTTGGACCAAGGATAATGGTCATGTATATGCTGATTTAAGGGCAGGGGAGAGGCATTAAAGGATTGTTCAAGTGCCTTACGAAAGCTTATGTCATCGAGTGGATGAACATAAAGGGCCATATCTTGGAAATATTCATTAGGGCTTCCTTGGTTTATGGAGATCACAACGGTGCCGCAGACACCGGCCTCTATGCTGGATAAGCCTGGGGTTTCAAACCAACAAGGCATGGGCTTTGGCGGCCGAATAAGCTGAAGCGAGAAGTATCCCATGTAGAGAACTTCTCCCCTAAGAAACTTAGACAAGGGATAGTATAAGAAAAAGTAAAAAAATAAATGACATAAAAAGGGAATAGAGTTATAACTTTTCTAGAAACGGCCGAATCGACTGGATGCGATGATGATAGGTATGATTGCGGTACACTTCTTCCTGACCATGGCGAGCAATTTTTTGTCGGAGATCCTCTCGGCTTAGATAAAAATGCACAAGTTCTAACGTCTCCTCCGGATGACGACTCCAGACGAGATGGACATAGTTTTTAAATGTGTTTTCAATGGTTGGGGACCAGTGCGTTTGGAAGAAGGCCTGACAGCCTAAGGCTTCGAAGGTGCGCATGCTCATCATGGCGGGAGAATCTATCACGGAATGCAACTCTAAAACAATCTTTGCTGAGGAATAAGCGCAGGGTAGCTGTTCAAGGGCTAAATATCCTCGATAAATCTCAGGTGGCAGGGTGTATTAGTATGTGTTCACAAGCCAGTGTTCATTACCGAAAATCTTTAAATGAAATGGACCAGAACGCAAAGGGGTGAGAATTGTTTCTAGCCCAGTCTCCTTTGGGGATAGGAAGTATAGTAATTAGCGACAAGAAGTAAATCACAAGTATACTCAATGGAAGGTTGGTTCTGTAGGGCGATGAAAGGCGGGGTTACAGGCAAAGTGGAAATACAGCGCACGTATTTTCTCGCGCTGATAAAAGGGTATACATTCCTCTGCAGGGTAAGGAACCAGTCTCGCCCCGCGTCCCAAAGGACGGGACATTCGGCTCCAATCTGGGAGATCATCAATGGCCCAATAGACGAGCGGAAGGGAATGACGGCGTAAAAGAGGAAAAAGTTTCTTTGCAACTTTGAAATCGAAACCCCTTCAGCATGGGCGAAATATGGCTTCCAGCTCCTTAACAGGTTAGTCAAACGGCTGATGGTTAAAAAATGGAGGTTCCCCTGCCTATCAAAGTTGACATTATTAAGGGGCTCACGTGGGTGAACTACTTCTCCCATTCGGGTACTTTGCCAAGAGACACCATTCCAAAGGCGATGTTCGATATGCCAGAGATTGGGAACTACTGGATGAGTTAAGGCGTAAAAAATATGTATCATCTTGCCTTGGGGAAAGAGAAAAAGCCGACGGTATTTTGTGGCACCAACATCTAGTTTGGCAATGAGCGTTGTCTGGGGTGCTGAAGTTCCAGAAACCAGAGTGTAACAGAGTTCTCCGCTGGTTTTAAGTACCACGAGATGGACGGTTAAGCAATGGTTCTTGTATCCGAAAGGAGGGTTCTCTGCTTCCTTCACCGAAAAGAGTTCATCCTTGAGGAGTGACGTGCGGGTACATGGATTCATGTTCATCTATTAGAAGAAGGGGAGTCATTATGGTTTTACTTTGGTTAAGCCAATACGATCACTTCCTTTGTTTTAATTGCTTATAAGTGATTAAAATCTTGGTTACTGAAAGGGCCGTTTTAGACGGCCCTTTTAGTCTGGAAGGACAATAATCTTGAATTCATAAAAAAGTGACTAATATGGGATAAGAAGTTACTGGCAAGTATCCAACTGTGGTGGGAAGAAATCACTCGGGAATGGAGTGAGAGTGGTGTCAAAGAAATTGATACATGGATTTTGTGGTATATTCGGGAATTCTTCACAGGCTGGAGGTTCTGGGCAGAATCCGAAAGCTGGAACGAGGAGTTGAACTATACCCGTTACCTTCGTAATAACAAAGCTTCCAATGGCGAGTTGAATCGTGGCTACCGTAAACAGCGGGCTCGTTAAGACTTCAGTTCTTGTTTCAATGCGCAAGTTGAAGTCGAATTCTGGGCGAGTTGGCGGGAAGTAGAGCACAATGTCTTTGTGGATATCTGGAAGGGTGCCTGTGAGGGTAAACAAGGCTCCGGTAGAATCTCGCAAGGTCAACGTGTAGGGGATTTCAATCGTGAACTGAACTCTGGAGAAATTCGGGCGGGCTGGAATAGGTGTAATGACGACACTGCCCGAAACAATCAAACCGTTAGCGAAGGTCATGCTAACAAAGGTAAACGGAGGAACGCCCGTCGACGGCAAGGTGACTGTGAAGGCTGGGAAGCATTCCCTTTGTTGACAGCTAGCATAAACTTTTTCTACGATGATGCAAACAGATTCTGTTATTTCTTCTAGTTGATATGGGTCAGTTAGGTCAATGGGGTCACTGGGTGATAATGCAGACCCAACTCTGCCGACTGTGACGCCTCGAGGCGGGAAAGAAGTCGGAATTGCAGCGGCAATGGTATTCGTGTTTGTGTTAATAATACTGATCGAGCTGTCCCCTTCGTTAGCAACCCATACTTGTGTGCCATCGCCGGTAGCATCTAGGCCAAGAGGGTTTATACCAACAGGAACTGTCGTTATCACATTAAGTCCGGTTGTTGAGATTACGCTGACAATGTTTGACCCGAAGTTGGTCACGTACATAAAGACTGGATTCACTGGATTGGCTGCGATTTTTTGTGGATTTGAGCCGACGGGAATTGTACTGAGAAGAGTATTGCTGGCAGTGCTGATTACACTGACGTTGTTGCTGCCGCTGTTAACAACAAAAAGCTTTGAATTATCCAAGCTCACAGCCAGACCGTTGGGTGAAGTACCCACGGCGATCGCAGCGATGACGGTATTGGTTATCGGATTAATGACAGAGACTGAATTGCTACCGCTATTGCTAACGTAGACGCGGCTACCATCACGGGCAATAGTGACATCGACAGGGCCTGTGCCAACGGTGATGGTGCTCACAACGGTGTGGGTCGGAATGCTAATGACTGAAACAGTTCCACTTCCAGAGTTTGTCACATAGGCTGTTGTACTGGTAGGATCAATCGCTACTGAAGTAGGTTCAAGGCCCACCGGGATCGTTGCCAAGACATGATTTGCTGCAGTGCATATGACAGAGACAGTGTTGCTTCCCAAACTAGGGACTAAAACTTTTGTACCATCCGGTGTTCGTTTCGGGAATTGCGGGTTAGTGCCCACGGGAATAGTTGCGACAAGCACATCGCTGTAAACATTATATATGGCGACGGCATTGTCGAGTGTTACCCAAGCATGGGTTTCAAATAGCATATGTATTTCCCCCCTTTTTCTTGATTCAAGAAAGACTCATCAGGACTTTCAACGTATACTATTCGATCGTGGAGTAGGTTGTTACACTCCATTCTTCATGTCCATAACTACGAGACATAATGACCGTTTACCGGACTCCCAAACCATCAAACATATATACCCATTCCTGTAGCTGCCGTACCCGCTCCACCGAATTTTTCCTTTTCAAATTCATTGGCCAATGAAAAGATTTCAGCCCCCCCATCTTCACTGGGGGAGCGCTACGGCAGTCTTACAGCACTTTAGCCTCTATCACAGTCAAACCATTGATATCACTGGTAGTTTTACCGATTTCCAAAGTGTATCAAATTCGGTGTATTTACAAGCTTCTTTAGATAAAATTGCCCAGGAAACCGGTATAGCCCATGAAGTAATTAAAAAATACAAGAAAATCCGTAATATTCCCCAAGAATATAAAGATATTATAAATTCCTTGGGACTTGGTCATGAGGCACTATTAGCTTTAGATAGAATTCAAAAGCGTCTACCACCAAAGACCTTCTATCTGATAGTGGACGTACTGAACCAGAAAAGCCCCAATATCTTTAGTTATCATATTGAAGCAATTGAATATTTGACAAAGGTTGATGAATTTCGAAGGTTATCGGAATCCGCAGTAAAACGTTCAGTTCACAAAACCTTTAAGCAGAAAGAAGCACGGGATATAGTGAATATTGAGGCTGTCGTTCTAGGCATTATGAAGAATGATGCAGCCATTGGTCGATATCTGGACTATGTTAAAACTGAGGCTAGAGAACTCGAAAGAATTATATTATCTCCAAATCTTATGATGAACGTTCCTCAGGTAAGAAGTAAAGAGCTTGTATCAATCTTTGAGAATTGCCTAGAAAAAATAAATTCCACTTATCGAAGACGTCCATAGTGTTATTTAGAAATCTTTCAATCTTCTTGTGAGTCGTTCCACGCATCTATCGGCATCTCTATGAATTTGGCTACCAGAAAAACGTATAACTCCCCAGCCTGCATTATTAAGCCTCCGGGTACGGGAGCGGTCGTGACTTTTTTGTTTAGGAGTCGAATGATAGGCTTTTCCATCACACTCTATATCAATTTTTTTACCATCTTCGAGAATAGCAAAATCAAGTCTATATCCGGATTCTTTGTATTGTGGGATTGGTTCATACCCAGCACGTTTAAGGGCATAGTACATTTTCTCTTCAATTGGTGTCATCTCTATTTTTGAGCAATTATCAGGAGTATTTATAATTAAACTTGATATAAACCACCGAAGGGCAACCCATATCAAGCCTCCTAGGATGGCTAAGATTAGTAGAACCCAGAAATAGGCCACAATTGCTTGAAGCAAAATAATCCCTACGATAAGTATAAGTAGACTTTCTTCATTTTTCCCAAATCTTAGACCAGAATGTCTTCGTCTGTACGGCATAATAATCACCAACCAATGAGATTTAAAACTTAGTTTTCCCATTAAATTAGTAGATCATTCTTGAATAAAAAACATGATCCGGAGACTATCTTTATCTCGTATTGACTATCTATTAATACAGCATTGCCAAAAATAAAGGACCGTAGCTTTAGGATCCTTTTATATCTCAATATCTCCATTTATTCCGCTGCTAACTGAAATCCTTTTACCGACCATGATGTCTTGAGTATTCAGCCCTTATGATATTCGGCGCGGCCCCTTCGCTACGCGGTGGTTGAAGGGGTTTGTCTGAGGGTTGTCGTTGAAATGAGCGTCTCACATCCCTCAACTTCTCAACTTCTCAACTTCATCTATGGTTAATGTTACGCTTTTTTCCCATCCTAGAATGCATATATAATCATGCACTGAGCAGGGGAAAGAGCATTGCTGCTCTGGTAGAGGGCCGATACTTCCAAGAACAAAAAGATAAATATTGTGAGCATGCACACTTAGCATATGCAGTTGTTGATAATTCTCAGAAAGAGGTAATCGATTGATTTAATTCAAAAAGAAAGGACCTTAACTTTAATTGGTCCTTCTTACTAATTCATTTTAATAAAAAATTAATAACCTTTATATGGATTATCATAACGGGGGTCAAATGGCTGTGGAATACCCATCTGACGTTCTAAACGCTGAAGCCAAGCGGGTTCAAATTGTTCTTCAAAGAGCTCCCACCAAATAGGTTCTTTTCCATGCACAAAACCCATGCGTTTTTCCATTTCTTCAATCCATCGCGGTTCAAACTGTTCTTCATAACGTTCCCACCAAGCGGGTTCGTAGCCGCCCGTATAGTTGACCGGATACCAACGTACTTGATGCGGATAATGACCATATATAGGAACCACATTTGTTCGGGGATGATACAATTCTCTCACCTCTGGTTATATTAAATTAGTATTGTTTAGAGGGATAGTTCTCCTCTAGTTCCATATTATTCAATTATGCGATCTCTGAAAGTTGACCTCTATTTTTTCTAGGCATATAATGCAATGAAAAAAGGTGGGACATTTAGATTACAAGAGAATAAGATGATCGAGTCTGATGAAATAACTTTGGTTAATACAATATTTGAACGTGTACTAACAATTCTCTATTGTCATAATTTGGAGTGTAACCAAAAAGGGGAGGGGATTTCTAACAATGTATCATCATGTTCGTAGAGGTGAAACTCTTCATCATATAGCTAGACGTCATAGGACTCACGTGCATCGTCTGATGTCATTAAATCCACACATTCATAATCCTCATATGATTTATCCTGGCCAGAAAATTAGGGTTCGTTAATACAGGTGTAAGAAAGGAGAGCTTAGTCGCTCTTCTTTTCGTTTGTTGTGAGTGGGACGGATTTCTCTTTTCCATATTCCGCACGTCCTACCTCTCAATTGGCTCCCATCGGAAACTGTGGGGGCCTTCATATTATGCATGGTCTCGATTGACCAGGTATATAAAATCCAGTTTTAGGTAAAAACTACATATGCCCATCTTTTTTCTAGTACAGCTCCCATCAGAAATGGCGGGGGCCTTCCCTATTTGTAGTTATTACTAAGTCTTAACTTGTATTTGTAAAAATAAATCTAATTACAAATAATATTTACCATTTTTGTTAAGAGTAATTCTTTAACTGTTCACACAAAATCCGACAGAAAGCTAATGTTACAGCAACAAAATATCTTATGACAAAATAAGGATTCACAAGAGGTAGGCAAATGCAAATTGACATTTTACCGAGGACGGCACTTTCATTTTTTATCCTATTGATATTACCCGGCTATTAGGCAAACAACAACTTAGTCAACTAACATTTTTCAACTATATTACAGGGATAACCTTTGGTAATATTGCCGCAGAGCTTGCGAGCGACAAAGAGTTAACAACTATGGAAGGCTTAGGAAGTTTAATTCTTTGGACGGGGTTAACGATTTTAGTTTAAGTTTATGAGCTTAAAGTCGGGGACTATAAGAAGAATATTAAATGGTGAACCTACTATTTTAATAAAAAAGGGAAAATACAACGGAAAGTTATGTCCAGAATAAGATTGAGTATAGACGATTTACTCACCATGTTAAGGAATAACAATATTTTTTCTATTAAGGATGTAGACTACGCTATAATTGAAACTAATGGTCAAATCAGTATTTTCAAAAAGCAAGGGCAACAAACGGTTACTAAACAGGATATAAATATTCCAATTACTACAAGTTTCCTTATTCCAACCGAGATTATTGTTGATGGTAAAATCGTTAAGCGTAGCCTTCGGGAGTTTAACATGAGTTACCAGTGGGTTTACGAAGAACTAAGAAAGATAGGAATTAATTCAGTAAGTGAGGTATTATACGCTGAGCTTCAGAGTGACGGCACACTGTTTATTGACAAGTATAGGAACAATTAATGAGCCTCTGGCCTCTGATGTAAGGATTGGCCTAAATTATTTATAGAAAGCCTTGAAAAGGGGCATATGTAGCTAAAGAGATAGGCTCAACGGTATAACTCCGCTGGGCCTATTTTGGCGTTAAGTACTAGAAATTTTTTAACTACAAGAATCGGGAAAAGTTATCGGGTCGGTTGCTTTCATTTGGGAGCCAGGGGTGAAGTGGTTTGCCCTTGACAAACTTGTACACACTCTGAGCATCCTCGAATAGCTTTCGGGAAACACCGTACTTTATGGAATCGGTTTCCCTCAAATGCCTTTGCTGGGCAAGCATTGATACATTGCCAGCAGTGATCACATGCATGGTTTAGTTGATCTGATCTAGACTGGGAAACGCTCGATTCTAAGGGAGCATTAGTAAAAATTGAAGCAAATAAAAGCCTTGAACCATATTGAGGGTTTACCACCAGGCCATTTTTTCCCCAACTTCCTAGACCGGCAGAGACCGCCAAGGGGCGAAAATCACCGAAAACAGAAAGAGGTGTTTTAAGGTCCGCGAAATATCCTTCTTTGCGCAAAACTTCGGCAATATCGCGAAGTAGTTTCCAACTTTGCCATACCTCCTCCCCAAACCTTTTTGTTATGTAAAATGGACGATCTAAGATCCATTTATTTGAAAAAGGAAAGCCGATCACCATTACAGGCTCTACTCGCCTTATTTTTGTGTAGCTAACAACTAATGCACCATGGTCTAAAGATATCTTGGAAAGGTACTGCTGCAAGTCAGTTTTCTTTTCCACTTAATACACCCCTTTGCCCATTCCTGCCGGGCACGTTCTAACATCTGCTGTGTAGTGGCTTTTTCGATATCGCGTTTTTCCTTGTCTATAAATCTTAAACTCTCCTCGGTTACATCTTTTCCACTCTTGGGATAGATATTAATGCCAGGAAAAGTAAATTGACAAAACTTGTTGATAGGACATGAGTATGGCGATAAGGAACAGAAGTCCCATAGCCAATCTCAGTATAAAAATTATAATCTACAACTTACGGAAACGTATGGTGTCCTTATGAGAAAAAGATTCTTGTCAACATGCAGATAGAAATCAGCCATTGGCCAAAACAGAACAAATATTCCCCAAAAGTATACCTAAGACATATCAGTAGAATCTTTTTCCTGATTTGTCAATATGACGTAGTGTTAGTCATGGGGCTCTATAGAAAAGTTTTAATTGGATAAACTAATCCAATAAAACAAAGGGAAGACGGTGTCAGATGCTAATCAATATTCTATTAGGATTTTTCATTCCTTGGATACTTGGGATTTCTCTTTACAGAAAAGACAAAAGGATTTTACTAGCTATTTTCCCGGTCGGTTCCTTAATGGCTTTTACAATCAATATTTTTGGGTTCTACTTTGAATTTTGGAATCTAACTCCTATCCTCAAAGAGAAAACCATGGCTGCTCTTCCGATGGATCTTGGTGTGTACCCCATTTTAGGGTGTTATCTCATATACCTTGTTGACCACAAACAATGGAACCCATTTTTACTAATAGCAATATTTGCTGGGCTTACGACAGTTTTTGAGTTTATGGGTGTTGTTACGGGCAAGGTTGTTTACATGAACCATTGGAATATCGGCTGGTCATTTGTCTCATACTTTATCCCTTACACCCTTGAAGTTTGGTATTATCGCATACTCTTTTGTTTATTTAAAAAAACCTCTAGCGCTTAAGTTAGAGGTTTTACCTAACGAACATTATCAAACCTCTGCTACCAAAAACAATTAATTTCTATCCTGCCAATGTCGAGCTATCATCACTACGCCTGGGAGAGACCGGGTGTAGTGATGTTTTTTAGTAGTAATATGCTCCAGCATACGCCTGAGTTTTATTTATAAGGGGGCAAGCATTAAAAAATACGCATCGAAAGCATTGGTTTTGTAGGTATTTAAGCCTCTCGGAGAAAGTTAATCAATAGAATAATACCTTACTGCGTAGGAGATTATAAAACCTCAAAAGGGGGCTTTTAATTGAACATAAATCCCAGTAAGGTCGTTATTATAGGCAGCGGTTTTGTTGGTTCAAGTATTGCATATGCCAATTTAATTCAAGGACTATGTACGGAACTTGTTCTTATTGACAGTAATAAAGATAAAGCAGAAGGAGAGGTTATGGACTTAAGTCACGGCCTCCCTTTCACTAGTCCGATGGAGATTCGGGCTGGCCAATACGAAGATTGTCGAGAGGCCAATGTCATTGTGATCACCGCCGGATCCAATCAAAAGCCTGGACAAACTCGAATGGACCTTGCCCAAAAAAATGTAGACATATTACGTTCAATTCTAGATCAAGTATTAAAGGTAGAACAGGAAGCCATTTTCCTGCTGGTGACAAATCCAGTGGATGTCCTGACGACTATTACAAGAACGTATCCAGAACTAAAGGCACACCGTGTAATTGGCTCGGGCACAGTTTTGGATACAGCCCGTTTTCGTTATATTCTTAGTCAGCATTGCCAAATAAATCCTGGAAATATTCATGCTTATGTAGTAGGCGAACATGGCGATTCAGAGGTCCCATTATTTAGTTCGGTCAGTGTGGCAGGGACACCATTAAGTTTTCTTTGCCAAGAATGTAATAAGCTCTGTGGATCAGAATATCAGAAAGAAGTGATAGCAGAAGTACGGAAGGCAGCATATGAAATAATAAATCGTAAGGGAGCAACGTACTATGGTATAGGTTTAAGTTGCGCGCGGATCTTACGAGCTATTTTGCATGACGAAAGAAGCGTCTTAACAGTTTCAGCCTTGCTTGATGATCAATTTAAAGAGCTGGGAGTTGCCCTTAGTGTGCCAAATTCTTTTTCATTCAATCGAACTTTGAACTCAGGTTCATTCCCATCCTTTACTAAGAGAAATCCTATATTTTTACTGTTAACATAATCCTCTTCGTTCCAAAATAAGGTAAGTTTCACCTTATATGAGCACTATCGTAAGGGCAAAAAGTTGCGCAGTTTCCACATTCATTGCATATTCCATCAACATGAACGATCTGATTCAGATTACCGAGACCCTCGATCTTGACGTCTATATTTGCCCGGTTGGGACATACTTCAGCGCAGATATCACAAATACGGTGGCACTCAAGGCATCTTTCATTTTCTTCTTCCTCGCGACAGCCGTCTCTAAGTACCCCTTTTTTGACAATGATATCTTTTAACCTTCTGTCTTCATTAAAATTTTCGAAACTGATTATATCAGCCAAGTCTTTTTCCCAAGGGAGGCTTTCTTTAGCCAGAATAGCTTTGGCAACTTTTGTCGCGTGGGCAATCCCCAATACGACCGTAGCCGGACCATATAGGGCATCTCCTCCAACATAGACATTCCTTACATTGGTCTCAAAGGTATCCGGATCAACCATGACATTCCCCTTTTCGTCTACTGCAATTCCATTTTTTTCAAATACTTCATGATTAACAGTCTCCCCGATCGCCGAAATAACAGTGTCTACAGAGATCTCCTCAAACTCTCCTTCTTTAAGAATAGGATTACGTCGGCCAGAAGCATTGGGCTTTTCCAGCACCAGTTTTTGGCACTTAAGAACTCCTTTTGTTAAGGACAAAGCGCGAGAAGTTCCTTAAATCTTACCCCTTCTTCCATGGCAAGATGCAATTCCTCCGGGTCCGCAGGCATATACTTTTTAGTTCTTCTGTAAATGATGTAAACATTTTCTATACCTTTCAAACGAAGAGCTGCTCTGGCTGTATCCATAGCGGTATTTCCACCACCGATAACAGCTATGTTCTTACCTAGATTCATTGAAAGCTTCTAAGAAAGGAACAGCGCCCATGAGCTTATCAGTGTCACCTTCTAAAGGATAGGTTTTGCTCTTACCCGCACCAATAGCAATG
The DNA here is from genome assembly GCF_045689965.1 of Desulfosporosinus paludis. NCBI lineage: Bacteria > Bacillati > Bacillota > Clostridia > Eubacteriales > Desulfitobacteriaceae > Desulfosporosinus > Desulfosporosinus paludis. The sequence continues at coordinate 1,310,403 of NZ_CP144211.1, read as the reverse complement.
TAGATATAATCAAATCCACGTTCTTTTAAACTTCAATCGAAAAATCAGGGTTAACACCAAACTGAAATTTAACCCCCATCCTCTTGGCTATCTCGACATCATTTTGGATAGCTTCTCTTGGAATACGGAAATCTGGGATAACAAACTCGACTGTTCCACCAGCTCTATCCCTTTTATCAAAGATCGTCACATCCAAGCCCGCTTAAGCCAGAAAGTAGCCTGCAGAAAGACCAGACGGGCCCGCTCCGACGATAGCGACTTTTGCATTGTATCTTGCAGTAGCAACCGGATGTTTTTTGAGCCAGGCATCATACCCATTCTGAGCAGCAAATAGTTTCATATCTCTAATCAGTACGGATTCATCATAATCGAGCCTGGTACATTTAGTCATACAATTATGGCTACAGATCGTACCCGTAATAAATGGCAAGGGATTTTTCGCAGTAATCACATCAAAAGCTTCCTCGAACCTACGCTCACCTGCCAGGCGGATATATTCCGATACATCTTGTCTGATCGGACAACCAACGGTACAAGGTGCAATGAAACAGTCGGTAAGGGTAACTTCCAGGAAATTTTATGACTATTCACGGGCCTTTTATCTTTAAAATGATGAACATCCTCAAAAACACTTTCCGCTAATTTTTGAAGTTTCTCAAGGTTGATTTTACCGGACTCCTTGTTATCAAGCTGATTTTCCAGGAGAACGGCAATTTGTTTAAATCGAAGATAGGCCCCTGGCTTGAGAATGGTTGTTGCAACGGTAATAGGTCTAATTCCCGTTGCTAATATGCGTTCTATATTGAAATAATCAGCTCCGCCAGAGAAGGAAATCTTAAGATCTCCTTCGAACTCAAGTGCTAGTTTATAGGCTAAACTTATGGTCAAAGGATAAAGAGCCCGGCCGGACATATACATCTCCTCACCCGGCAATTCTCCTTGCATGATCTTTACAGGCAGGGTATTGGAAAGCTTAACCCCAAAGTCTTTATGATGCTCCTTGGCAAACTTCTTAAGCCTTTTGAGCATTTTAATGCCGTCTGAATACTGTAAATCATGGATAAAAATGAGCTTCTTTAAGCTCAATGTAAGTGTAACCCATCTTATCAAAGGCATTTCTGACGTTATCGTAACCTAAGAGGGTGGGATTCATCTTAACGAAAGTATGTAGGTTCTTCTCACTTAATAGGTATTTCGCAATCGCCTCAATCTCTTCAGGAGGGCACCCGTGCAAAGTTGATAAAGTAATAGAATTACAAACATTGGGAGAAATACTTTCGATAAAGTTCCTGTCGACATACTGGAAGCGATCAACTTCTTCCAATAAAATGCGCTTGTAATCTTTAAAGATCTCTATATTGGAGGCATCTTTTAGTCCTTCAATAAACCAATCAATTTTGGGAGATTGAATTCCTTTCAGGTCATAACCGACACTCATATTAAACATAAAACGACGTCCATCTTGTTCAAACAGCTCTTTTTGCAGAATGTGGAGTATAAACCAGGCTTTCATATACTCGGAAAACGCGCCTTGAACAGAGAGTTCAGTCGACCATTCCGTATTATAACATTCATCTTCAGCCCAGATACAAGGTTTTTCGATCTCAAGTTGATCGAGAATCTGTACCGTTTTAAGCTCGAAAAAGCGGCTCCCGCTCATATAAGAAGCAATGATATTTTGGGCAAGTTGAGTATTAGGGCCGGCTGCCGGGCCCACAGGTGAATCAATAGACTCACCAAATAGCTTGATATTCCTTCCGCTTTCATTCTTATAAAACTTTTCCTTGGGTACACCAAAAATGGTTTGATTTTTCCCATACTCTGAAAATACCCACTTTAAAAGTTACTCAAACGGAATTGGTCTCATTATATCACTCAATTGAACTCGCCCCTTATGATTAATATCTTTAAACTTTTGCTAGTATATCCCAAAAGGCTCCTCCGTACTATATTGAAATCCCGTTTTATTTAATTACTAAGGATCTACTGGCTTATCAAGGTTGGTTAAAAGAACATCTTAGTGGACATAAGCAGACTTATAGCGAAAGTAAAGATTATGGGAATAATATCTGAAGATGGAGCATGAATCCAATATGTAGCCCCCTACTGTTTTAGGTGAGACCGATACTAAAAAGAGTTGCCTATAATAATTTGCCAATAAACTTGCTAAACACAGTCAACTAAAAAATCTCCCAATGTCGCCGATGGGAGTAGAAAATGTTTCAGTACAAAGATCATTTTTCCCGAGATTTGGGTTTGTTATATGCCCACTCCAGTTTTCATTTGGGCCGCCTGTTTGAAGTCAGGAGGTTTTGCTCAATTATTGACTACTATTAGTAAGTTTTAATTCAGTGGGGAAGTACCTTCCCCATCGTGGCATCTGTACTCGTTCTACAACAAGGAACTTCGATTCCAGTTCCGAACGTCTGATGTTCAATTCGTAGAAGGTTTGCTCTAAGCGATGCCTTTAAGCATTTTGGGCAGAAATAGTACTGGTGATTAGCCGCAATAATTATTTTTATTCTTACTGTTTCAGCTGAACATTGGATCCACTTGCTTAAATAGTCCTCGTTCTGACAAATAGGGCAAACTAAAAACACTATTGCTTCACTTCCTCAGAGTTAGCCTATGGTTAAAAAAAGACAACTGTTACAGGCTTCTAAGAAGTGATGGAGCAATTTTCAATATTTTTATAGACTATGACTGGCGCTAAATTGCATTAGTACATATAGAAAGGTTATAAAGCAAGATGTGTGGACGTTTTTCGTTTATCTCACCTAAAGACATCATAGAACGTTTTAGTATAGTCCAACTTGAATTTGATTTTAAGCCTCGATATAATATCGCTCCATCTCAACCAGTTCCCGTGGTAATCCAGCAGAATGGAGGCAACCACCTATATATTTCGATGGGGTCTGATACCCTATTGGGCTAAAGATGAAAGTATTGGAAATAAATTAATCAATGCCCGAGCGGAAACATTGGAGGAAAAACCGAGTTTTCGCAAGTCCTTCGAGCAAAAGCGTTGTCTTATCTTAGCGGACGGTTTCTACGAGTGGAAAAAGGAAGGGCGTGTCAAGAAACCCCATAGAATAACCCTGCATGATGGGAAACCTTTTGCATTTGCAGGCCTGTGGAATTCTTGGGTGTCACCTACGGGTCAAACAATAAACTCATGTACGATCATTACGACGACGCCAAATAGGTTGATGGAGCCAATACACAATCGGATGCCAGTTATATTACCGCAGGACATGGAGTCACTTTGGTTGGATGAGCGTTTAATATCTAGTAATGAAGTTAAAGGTTTATTGAGACCTTTTCCAGCGGAACAGATGGAAGCTTATGAGGTATCACCGTTGGTTAATTCTCCTCGTAAAAATGTTCGTGAATGTGTGGTTCCTGGAAGTAGTATGTTTCAAAATACAGCTTAAGAGACTAAATAAAGTTAACGCAACAAAGCCGCCTACTTGAGGTCAGGCGGCCTTGTTAATCTGTAGATTTGCCAAACATTCATAAGGAAAAATAGCAAGGCTCCGGCTTCACCGCTGGGGTCAATCTTCCATTATTAGGTTTAACATATTCTTCACATTGAGTTCATGGAACGGTAACAAATATATTCTAAGATAAGAACAATAGAGGATTACTCGCTGTCTAGCGGTTAACATAAGGCCACTTTTTTATTTTTCTATTCCTCCTCCTTCTTTATACCCCTCCTTGTGAGGGGATTTCTTATTGTTTAGCCACTAATTTTCAAGCAGATGGACGGAGGGCAAATATGTCGGAACTCGAAGAACAAATACAGCAAAACGAAGAATTACGATTAAACATGATCAAGATTAAAGAAGGCAAATCCTATACAGATCCTGAGGTCATAACTGCAAGTCAAGAGTTGGATGCTGTTTTAGATAAGTATCAAGAACTGATGATGAAAAAGTCGAAGAAGGAGTAGGAAAAGAAAAGATTCCCTCGGTTTAATTAGTTGGGGCCTTTGTCGATACTTACTGAATAGTCTTCTCGATTTCCTAAAAACTCAATTTACGAATAGCTAATTCATAAGAAAAGGAAGTAAATATCATGTTAGGCCAATTACCGGAACTCGCATGCAGCCCCAATTTATTTCTTTTTGAAATCTGACAGCAAATAAGAACATATTATAATTAGTGGATTGGAGGGCAACCCCTCTGAAAAAAGAATATAAACTGTTACTACTTTTCTGCATACTAAACGCCCTGGACTACCTTACAACTACTTTTGCAATAAGCCAAGGGGCGGGAGAAGGCAATTTAATACCAAGTTATTTCGTCAGCCATAATGCGCTTCATTACTATAAATTCGGCGGAGTTGCCTTCCTCAGTATGTTGCTAATATATTTAGCTAGGAAAAATATGCCTATTGTGATAAAAGTGTTTTTGGCTACGAATTTTTTTCGGATTAGAGTTCTTTCTAAATCGTTGTGTATTTAATCCAAACACATTATTGATAGGTTATTAGTATGGAATACCACTTATTGAAGTGGCAAGGTATAAAAGTGTAGTATACTTAATCGTAAATTGCTCTAATAACTTAAATAGGATTTTAAGGAGAATAAATTTTTATAATGAGAAAAATGAGTTTGACGGTAAGAGCTTCTATTGTGTTAACTTTGGCTCAATTATTATATGGCGGAAATTTAGTAGCAGGGAAAATCATGGCGCAGAAAATCAACCCGCTAGTCTTAGCAGCTTTACGTGGATGGATTGGAATTTTGGTACTTTCTTTCATCATCTTTAGACAAATTAGAAAAGAGCCTATGCCTGAGTGGAGAGACATGGGCTTATTGGCCTTGGTTGGTAGTATGGGGATTACACTTGGTTACCTTACCTATTTAATAGGTTTACAGAATAGCACGGCAATCAATGCTGCAATCATATGTGCTACATTACCAACAGTAACCAATGCCCTACTGATTATTGGATGGAAGATGAAACCAACGCTCCTAGAGATTATCGGGCTTGGTATTTCTTTTTTAGGCTTGATAGTGATATTTACGCAAGGTTCACTTACAGACTTGCGTGAATTTAAGTTTAGTTATGGTGAATTGGTCTTGATTGGGAATGTATTGGTTTCCGCTTTATTTAGCATCTTTGGGCAGAAGGCTATGAAACGTTTCTCTCCGATAGTTGTTACCTTTTTTGCTTCTTTTTGGGGAGCATTGTTTTTAACTCCCGTTGGATTGTGGAATATATCATCTGTTAACTGGCATATCAGTTGGTCTGGATGGTTACTTATATTTTATATGGGTGGAATCATTACCGGCTGTGCCAATTTATTATTCTTGTACGGTGTTAGCCTAATTGGTAGTGGTAGAGCGGCAATTTTTAGCAATATGTCGCCGGTATTTGGTATATTGCTTAGTGGAGTAATTCTAGGAGAACGATTGGCATGGTATGATTGTATTGGATTTATGCTGGTAATGACTGGAATCATATGTTCGATACTGAAAAATAATTTAAGGCCATTGGGTAATAGTGAAGTCAAGTTCGATCATCTAGTTAACCATGTAAAATGAAAAGTCAAAGCCGGCTTTGATGCTGCTTGAAATCTATAGGTAGGAGAACTGACATGGAATACATTGTCACAAGATGGCTAGAGAATCCGGCAACGGCTACCCAACAAGCGACTATAACAGTAACAGTCTGCGCAGCGAACCACCTTGAAGCTTTGGAACTTTCGGGACTTAAGGCACCAGGGGCATTAATTAGTGTAAATCAATTTAGGCGGGATGAATATCCGGTATCGTGTGGAATCTAATTGTTGTATTATCGAACTAGCAAGGTATAAGGGTAGTTGAAGCTCAATAGAAAATTGTGAAACGTGAAAGATACTTTAATTAACTCTACTCACATTAAAAGCCGCCCCACAGCAAGGGCGGCTTTTAGTCTTTTTCATGTGTTATTTTTCTATGATGTATGTCTTTTTTATATCTTCTGAAATAAGAATACAATAAAGATCGTGATATTTTATCAGCTTGGCGTCAAGAATTTATTAAGAATCTTGATATAGTAAAACGTAAGACCCCCTATTAAGGAGGCCTTACGTTTTGTCATAATAATATAGGCGAGCTTTTTAAAAAGTCCCTCCGAATTGCTGTCCCCGGAGGGCAATTTAAGGTTCATGAAAAAGACTAAGGGATTACCCCTTGAATGTATTATATCATGATGAGTTATATTAGCTATTGGTAATAAAAGGCGTTATAAAAAGGAAGACCTCCGCGTCCGAAGGTCTTTTGTGCAATGCCCATTAAATATCTTGTTTCGACTTATTATACCTTATAATGACATATTTGTGTTAATAAGTAATCAGGTAATTTTATAAAGGTAACTCTAGCTTCACAAGGTATAATGTGCTTGACTATTCTGGCATTAAAGTGTAAGGTATTTTATTAATTATTCAGAACGGAAAAGGTAAAAGTATCATCTGTTGGAGGAAAAATATATGGATGCGCCAATTAGAATTGTACTACTTCGTGATGCCGATAAATGTGAAATTAGCGCTGAATTAATGGATGCAAGAAATGAGTATACAATAGGACAGTTGGAAAACGAATATTATCAGTGGTTGGATGAATTAGTATAAATAGTGTAAAGGCGGCTTCAGCTTATAAAGTGCTGAGGCCGCTTTTTTTATTACTGCAAAGTCTTTTCCAATTCCTCTAAGCCACGATCCATTATGAGTTGAGCTTTTTCATCGTCGGAGACAAATTTAGAAAGGAAATGTCTTTTATATATCTCGTACATACTGTCATAAAATTCATTCTTCTCAGTCAAACTCATTTTTCGAAATTCCCTAGACTTTTTAAATTGTACAATCGACTCAGGAAAGAGAGAGCCAAAATAAAACTCCCGCCGGAATGTGTACTCATCCATGTCTAGACCTCCTCTTAATGCATGTCTTTTTTTATTTCCAGCCGTGCACGTTCTAACATTTCTTCCATCGCAGCATTTTGAATGCTGCGTTTTTCTTCGGTTGAAAGACCTTTTGAAAGGGAATCCGTCTTCACTATGTTGTAATAATCATCGAATAATTCTTTCTTCTTAGTTATGTTCATTTTGCGGAATGGACGATCATTTTTTATATGATCGATCATTTCAGGTAGGTTCGTTTGCAAATCAAGTTCTCGCCGAAAAATGTAGTCATTATCCATTGCTAAGCCCTCCTTGATTATAGTTTGCAAAGTGTTGCTTTGTTGTCAAATGCAGTGCAGGAGGGGAGGTGGGTGAGCTCGAACGAATTGGATTCCCAATCAAGGAGTGATCGAAAATCGTAAGGCAACCGACATGTTTTGAAAATTGATGTCCATCTGGAAGTGGAAGTTTAGTTCCATCAGGAAAGTAATCCCACATTGATAGAAAAAGACCAATAATGATAAAGAATATCATGATCGAAAACAAGATTATCCTGATCGGTTTTACCGTCTTAAATCGTATGGATGTTTCTGGAGAAAATAATAGAATCACTTCTCCAATAAGACTCTCAACGATATCCCAAGCTGACTTAGGATTCACTTGCATAACGGTAACCCCGTCCTGATCAATTTTTTGAACAGCCACTTCGTCCTCAACAGTATTACTCTTTTTTGTAATCATAAATGCATGAGATAATCCTATGAGAAGGAGAATTGCTACAACACAACACCAAGCAATATCATTTGAAATGTCTTTAATACGAAGTGCTCCACCATATCCAAAATGATTAGTCAGGAAATCCATAATGCTAATAAATATGCTATGAAATGCCTGAAGCATAGGTTATTCCTCCTCATTTTTTCTCAGCTTCAATTTCATCGATTACTTCTTTGTAAGCTTTATGGATCGAGTCACATAGACGTTCTTTTTGTTCATCTGTTAGACCTTTTCTACGGCTAATTTCTGCAATGGTTTTTGCAAGTTTTTTATTTTCGGCAATTACATGATATGAAAGAATTGGTATCTTACCCCATCTAAAAAACAGATCATCAACGTCTGTGTTATATACTTTAGCGATTTCACCTATAAAATGATCGGACGGTAATCTTATTCCTCGTTCAACTTCACTCAAATATCCTTTAGAAACATTCATTAGCTTACTGATCTCAGATAAGGGTCGATCCCCTCGTAATTGTTTTAAATGTTGTCCTGCATCAAATTGCCTAAGCAATTGTTCTCGTTCAGCATTTACATTGCTCTCGCCCACACATTACCAACCCCTCTCAGATATACCATAAACCAACTGTAGGAAATTACAAATGCTTACAGTATAATGAACATGTCGTTCCGAATTAGTGAACGATCAAACTAAAAAAATATAGAACCTAAGAATGATATAACTTTAAACTAAATGAACATTTGAACCCTGTACGATTATTTTTTGCATAAAGTCAATAAATAATCAAGTGAATGTATGTAAAGGATGGTAAATTATTATCGACATAAAAGTCATCACTACAGAATTCGCATTTAATTTAGTCTGATCATTTGGAATTAACAAGGCATCAATTACAAAAGTCAGACAAAAATTTGCCTATGTCTTGCCTTCTGTAAGGACGTGCCCTCAGTTTTGTGATCAATATCTTTAACGGATCTCTGTCTTGCTGGAAATTTGTTTTTGTCGCTTATAACAGAGTTCGAAAGATACTGTTGTGCCATTTTCTCATTCGCAGATAGTTTTTATTCAAAGCAACCATACCTCATGTTAAGTTTGGTTAGCACAGATCCTCTAAGACTAATAGAGCAACCCTGAGAGATATGAATTATTTTTTAGTTTATTTTGAAGGGTGAGTAGGAGGAGTAAAAATGACAACTGTGGCAGCAATGGATCTCAAGGGTGTGGTGGCATGTCCAGCATGTGGTAAGGAATTTGTATTTGTATACTGTGACGCAAAAGGACACGCTTCAGTACCCTGCATAAGATGTAGTCGAATTTTAATGGTTGATTATGAGAGTATGATAGCTACCTTAATGCCACCTAAGCGACGAAAAAATCGCTGTTGATGCGAATTGAATACGAAACCGAGCACTGAAGAGCATGGCTAATGCCATAGTTATAACCGCCGGTTGGAGTTACTTAAACAGTAATTCCGATCGGCGGTTTTTAATTTAATATTGAGTTAATTTGTACTGACTGAGCCACTAGGGGCCAACGAGCCACCACAAGGCCGGAGTATAGCTAGAAAAAGCAATACTCCGCGCCTTTTTTTGACTTTTAAGTGTTCATGAAGTGCTGCTCTCTTTCTAGCTATCTCCGGTAGAAGAAAGGAGCACTTCATGAATATCAAGTATGAATTCTTAACCGGAGAGACTCTTGAAATTGAGGTTACGGATGATATTGGTGGGGTATCTATTGAACTGGATCGAGAGATTTATAACAGTGATCATCGAGAAACTCGCAGGCATAAATCCGTTGAGAATCTACAGGAGCAAGGTATTCAATTGATCGATCAAAAGGCGGATGTTATTTCAACCATTGAAAAGCTTGAGACGAGCGAAATCTTACAAAATGCACTAGCCAAGCTATTACCCCAGCAGCGAGAGCTGATTCAGAAGGTATTCTTTGAGAGTAGATCGATTGTAACAGTAGCTGAGGAATTAGGCATCACAAAACAGGCTTGTAATAACCGTTTAAATAAGATTTACAAGCAACTAAAAAAATATTTGTAAGTGGGGGTTTACTTTCGTCATTCTCGTGGCTTATATATAGAGGCACTTTTTCGAGCCTCAACAAAGAAGGAGGCGACAACATGCAAACCATCAAAATTACCATCACCACGCCTACTCCAGTAAACATTGTGGTTAAGGAATGTGCTCCCGAAAAACCGAGCGCAGAGGAGGCATTGGCTAACTTATTTAAGAAATTGCAGGAGGATTAAAGCATTGTGAAATTATCCAAGGAAAAAATAATCTCTCTCACTCAGCAACAAGGATTATCCCAAAATGCGCTTGCAGACCAGATCGGAGTTCAAAGAGGTACTCTCTCCAATGCTCTAAACGGTAAAAGAGGGGCAGGAAGGACATTACTGGCAAAGCTCTTGAGAGCGTTTCCCAACGAAACCGCAGCAAGTCTAACCGTTAAGGAAAGGAAGTGATTCAATTAATGAAGCTAGTCTATATCTGCTCGCCACTACGCGGCGACATCGAACGAAATATTAATCGAGCAAATAGCTACTGTCGATTTGTTGTAACTCAAGGGGCTGTACCACTCGCGCCTCATACAATCTTCACTCAGTTTCTAGATGACGAGGTTTTGGCAGATCGTGAATTAGGGCTGCAAATGGGGTTGGAACTACTGAAACATTGCGGCGAATTATATGTGTTCGGCGATAGGATTTCTGATGGAATGTTGAGTGAAATGGAATACGCAAAGCGACTTGGTATCCCAATTCAATACTATAGTGATCAATGCGAAAGGAGAGATGGGCAGGATGAGTGGCGATTTAGCTGTATTTGAACAACGAGATGTTCTTGGCAAAGATTTTAAGATCTATGGCGACCCAGATAATCCGCTGTTTCTGGCCAAAGATGTAGCGGAGTGGATTGAACACAGTAATTCAAGGATGATGCTGCAAAGTGTCGATGACTCAGAAAAAATAAAGATTGAATACCCCGTAAACAATCCTTATGGGGGACCACAAATAGAAGAGCAGTGGTTTCTCACCGAAGACGGCCTATACGAAGTCCTGCTACAAAGTCGTAAACCCATCGCTAAAGAATTCAAGAAGCAAGTCAAACAAATCTTACGAGACATTCGAAGACACGGAATCTATGCAACGCCTGATACTCTGGAATTCATGCTAAGCAGTCCAGACTTTGGCATAAGGCTCCTTAATGAAATTAAATCAGAACGAGAGACAATTTCGAAACTCGAACAGAAAATCGAAGAGGACAAGCCGAAAGTCGCCTTTGCTAAAGCCATTGAAGCCACCAAGGACACCATTTATGTTGGTGATCTAGCCAAACTTCTCAAGAAAAACGGTACGGAGATTGGACAAGCCCGACTGTTTGAGTGGTTAAGACAAAATGGTTATCTCATGTCGGGCTTCAGTAAAAACACACCGACCCAGCGTTACCTGGAAATGGGCCTGTTTGATGTTAAAGAGGATGTCTTCACCTTCCCTAACGGAGATGTTCGAATTTCTAAAACCCCAATGGTTACGGTTAAAGGGCAGACGTATTTTATTTATTTATTTGCGAAAAGAGAGGCAACATTACGCTCCGCTGTTAATGAAACAGAATGATTCAACTTCTCCCACATCAACAATCGGTTCTTGAACAAACCAAGAAGTTCCATCGAGTAGCCTATTATTTGGATATGGGTTTAGGAAAAACTTTCCTGGGCTCAGAGAAAATGGATCAGCTTGAAACACCCTACGCCTTATTAGTTTGCCAAAAGTCTAAGGTTGAAGATTGGGTAGCCCATTTCAGAGAGCACTACGACTATAACGTGATTATTTTCAACAACCAACCAATCTCTGAAATCACAGAACACTCGGTGCTCATTATCAATTATGACCTTGTTTGGAGAAGACCTGAGTTATTGAAACTATCCCATTTCACTTTAATCCTAGACGAATCCTCATGTATCAAAAACGAGACTCGGAGACGATCAAAATTCATCTTAAAACTCCACCCTGACAATGTCATATTGCTCTCAGGGACACCCACCGGAGGAAAATACGAGGAACTTTGGAGTCAATGTAAGCTTCTCGGCTGGACAATCTCGAAGAGGCTCTTCTGGAAACAATTCATCGTCACAAAAATCCTTGATGTCGGGGGATGTCCAATCACCGTTGTTATTGGATATAAGAACGTTGATCGTTTGAAAGCCAAGCTCCGTCAGTACGGTGCAGTATTTATGAAGACCGAAGATGTTCTCACGTTACCAGAAACGATTGACCAAATTGTTAATGTCCCAATTGCTAAGGAATACCGCCAATTTAAAAATGAACGGATTATTGAGATTAACAGTAAAACTTTAATCGGAGACACTCCACTGACCCGGTTATTATATCTGCGTCAATTGGCCGGGATGTACAACGAGAACAAGATTGAGCGTTTGACAGAATTATTTCAAGCAACAGGGGATCGCTTAATCGTGTTCTATAATTTTGACCTTGAATATGGGATTATTAAACGTTTATGTGAGAAAACGGATAAGCGGGTTTCTATGGTTAATGGTAAGTTAAAGGATTTGAGTGCTTATGAGCAATGCTCAGATTCAGTTACTCTGGTCCAATATCAGGCAGGAGCTATGGGTTTGAACCTGCAACTTGCCAATAAGGTCATCTATTTCTCACTCCCATTATCCAGCGAACTATTCGAGCAATCTAAGAAGCGAATTCATCGGATCGGGCAGACCAAAACGTGCTTTAATTATTATCTGCTCACGAATGGAAGCATTGAGTACAAAATCTTAGAAGCTCTGAAACAGCGCAAAGACTTTACGGATCGCTTATTTGAGGAAATATGCCATGACTGAAGCCCAATTTCAAAAACAGGTCCAAGAATTTCTGCTCAGGCAGGGTGTTTGGTACGTGAAATATTGGGGAGGTGGACAATTCACGAAAGCCGGTGTTCCAGACCTTTTATGCTGTGTGAACGGACGCTTTGTGGGCATTGAGCTAAAAACGGAAAAGGGCAGAGTGTCTAAACTCCAAGAATACACCCTGGCTAAAATCAAAGAGTCGGGTGGACAAGCCTTCGTTCTTCGCCCGAGTGGCTTCCAAGCCTTTAAAGAGTTTATCAAGGGGGAGGTGAATCCGTGCAATTCAGTCACAGCCGAGTAAGCATCTTTGAAAAATGCCCCTATCAGTTCAAACTACACTACCTCGACCAGTTAAACGTCCTACCGGACCCGGCAGCGAATGACGCACTCATCGTGGGTAATGCTCTGCACTTAGGCGCAGAGAAGGATGAGTTGGCCATGCTCGACTTTTACTTCTCCCAGTTCCCCTTAATCGATGATCAGCAAATTAATGAAGGCATAAAACTCACAGCCATGCTTAAGAAACTTAAAACGCACCTAGGCGGTATCCCCGGCAAATTCAAGCACGAATACAAACTTGAGCGACCTGAATTCGTAGGTTTCGTAGACTTGATGGTTACTAACCCAGATAGAAGTGTTGATGTCTATGATTTTAAGCACTCCAATCATATCAAAAATTATCTGGAGTCCAAACAATTACACCTTTACAAATTCTATTTAGAACGCGAAGGCTACAACGTCAAGCGAATGGGTTTTATCTTCATCCCCAAAACCTCCATCCGTCAGAAGAAAACGGAAGACCTCTATCAATTTCGCAAAAGACTCATCGAAACCCTTACTGGGATGGAAATTCAAGTTGAGTATGTAGAGTATGACTTCCAAAAAGTTAAAGAGTTTTGGGAGTCCTGCGAGGGGATCAACGGGGCGACCGAGTATCCCAAAAACCCCACTAATTTGTGTGATTGGTGTTCTTACCAGAAATTTTGCCAAGAAGGGATTGACTATATGTTATTACCAAGTTCTGACCGCCGCCAGATTGACGCAGTGAGTAAAAAGGTGATCTGGATTTACGGTGCTCCGTTTACAGGGAAGACCTACTTTGCCAACAAGTTTCCAAATCCACTCATGCTCAATACCGACGGAAATGTAAGGTTTGTGGACGCCCCATTTATTGCCATCAAAAACGAAGTCACGGTCGAGGGACGGCTGACCAAAACAAAGCTGGCCTGGGAGATCTTCAAAGAATCGATCGCCGAGTTGGAAAAGAAGCAGAACGACTTTGAAACCATTATCCTCGACCTCCTAGAAGATACCTACGAGCACTGTCGGCTCTATATGTACGAAAAACTCGGTATCGAGCATGAATCCGATAACAGCTTTAAAGCCTGGGATATGGTCAGAACAGAGTTTTTATCGACTCTAAAGCGCCTGATCAACATGGATTATAACATTGTCCTCATCTCCCACGAAGACATGTCTAAGGACGTTACCAAACGGACGGGAGACAAGATCACCCGGATTGCGCCTAATATCCAAGAGAAAGCCGCCAACAAAATTGCTGGGATGGTTGATATCGTGGCCCGTGTGATTAACGAAGACGATGAACGGTTCTTAACCTTTAAGACCAGTGAAGTAGAGTTTGGTGGCGGCAGGTTAACCTTATTGACCAAAAAGATACCCCTAGACTATGAGGTGTTTGTTAAAATCTATGAGTCTGTGCAGAATGAAGGCCCGGCTTCGAAACGAGAACGGAAGCCCAAAGATACTGCAGAAGTGGCAACCCTTCAAGAAACAGAGGATACCACACAGGGAGATGCTACAACTGGAGATCCAAAACCAGAGATAGAGACCGAGTTACCAAAACGCACTCGTCGAACAAGACAATAACGTTAAAGGAGATTGATTACGATATGCCAGCAAATGTATGGGAAAAGTTTAATAAAACCATTGATCTTGGAGCACTCAGAGAGGATTTAAAAGCCGCACAAGAAAACAAACAGGAATTTCGGGACGTTCCTAAGGGTAGCTACGAAGTTCGGATTGATAAATTAGAGCTCGCAGAATCCAAAAGTGGTAATCCCATGATGGTGTGCTGGATGAAGATTCTGGGTGGAGAGTACAAGAATCAAAAACTCTTTTATAACCAAGTCCTTCATGTCGGTTTTGGTATTCATAAGGCTTGCGAGTTTTTGCGCTCCTTAGATAGCGGGATCGATGTCCAATTTAACGACTACGGGCAGTTTAACGAACTGCTTCTGGATATTCATGAAGCGATCGACGAGAGTTTTGAATATGCCGTGGAATACGGGGAGGACAAAAAGGGCTACAGCACCTATGACATCAAAGAAGTCTTTGAGGCTCAATAAGTTAACAACAGATAGGGGATTCGCAAGAGTCCCCCTTTTCAAAGGATCATAGAGTACCGTAGAGGGGTATATCAAGAATACTAGGGGGTATAAGCGTTATGCGGAATCGACGGAAGCAGAGGGGAAACGGAAAAATGCATCGTGAGGAAAGGCTAGATACAAGAAATGACGAGGGATATCTTGATAGAACTGCGTTTCTTGCTGTGGCAAGGATCATTGACCATAACAAGCCGCGACAAAAGCCAGCCTCTTTAGGGCAGACAAAATGATTTTCTTTGATGCTGAGGTGTTTCGTTACGATTGGCTGTTTATATTCATGGATAGCGATTCTCAAGAAGCGATCGTCATCGTGAACGATCCAGAGAAGCTTAAACAGTTATACGAGCAGAACAGTACGAATATCTGGGTGGGATTTAACAGCCGCCACTATGACCAATATATCTTCAAAGCGATTCTCTGTGACTTCGACCCGTATGAAGTGTCCCAGTGGATTATTGCCAATAGACAAGGTGGCTGGGGGTATAGTGGAGCCTTTCGGAAAATCCCCTTCTACACCTTTGATGTTATGACGGACCGCTATCACGGCCTGAAACAGTTAGAAGGGTTTATGGGTAACGACATTCGGGAGTCCGATGTCTCCTTCGATATCGACCGAAAACTGACAGAAGAAGAATTTGAGAGTGTCATCAAATACTGTCGGCATGATGTTGAACAAACGATCGAAGTGTTTCTAAACCGACTCGAGGAGTTTGAGTCTCAGATGTCCTTAATAAAATCCT
Organism: Desulfosporosinus paludis; assembly: GCF_045689965.1. Taxonomy (NCBI): domain Bacteria; kingdom Bacillati; phylum Bacillota; class Clostridia; order Eubacteriales; family Desulfitobacteriaceae; genus Desulfosporosinus; species Desulfosporosinus paludis. The sequence goes on along the minus strand of NZ_CP144211.1, from coordinate 1,294,760 downwards.
TTAAACTCCCTCTCAGTTATATCAGCAAAACGAAAGCCCAATTAACTGCTGCCGTTTTGGAGGCCAACAAAGTTGACAGAGATGATGAGTTTAACATTGCGTTCCCGGATACTCTGAGAATTAAAAAGTACCGCCATATTATGGACTGGTATTCAAAGCCTGAGAACAGGAACTATGAGAAAAGGTTAGAGGTGGATATAGCTGGAGTACCCCATGTATTTGGTTGGGGCGGGCTGCATGGAGCCATTCCAAATTATCAAGGGCAGGGGATCTATTTAAACGTGGATGTGGCATCTTTCTATCCGGCCATCATGATCGAATACGGCTTTCTTTCTCGCAACGTCGCCGACTCCACCAAATACCGACAAATACGGGATGAACGTCTAAAGCTCAAGGCAGAGAAAAACCCGATGGCAAACCCACTGAAAATCGTTCTGAACGGCACCTTTGGAGCATCGAAGGACAAATACAATCCGTTATTTGATCCAAGGCAAGCCAACAATGTTTGCGTAGGTGGGCAGTTATTACTTCTGGATCTTATCGAGCACCTAGAAGGATCTTGTGAACTGATTCAGTCCAATACCGATGGATTGTTTCTCAAGGTTCGGAGGCAGCGAGACATTGATCGAGTGAGGGCCATATGCGCGGAATGGGAAAAGCGTACCCGAATGGTCCTAGAGTTTGATGAGTTCGAACGGATCTACCAGAAGGACGTGAACAATTATCTCGTGGTGCATAAGGACGGTAGCTATAAGTCTAAAGGGGCGTATGTCAAGAAACTGGATGTACTCGATAATGACCTGGCTATTGTCAATAAGGCCATTGTGAACTATTTCATTCACGACACTTCCGTAGAAGAAACCATTATGGCGGCGGACAAACTGATTGATTTTCAGAAGATCGTCAAAGTCAGCGAGAAATATACCTATGCCATGCATGGCGACCAGCGTAGACCAGAAAAGGTTCTAAGAGTGTTTGCCTCCAGAGTAAGAACTGATCCTGGTGTATTTAAGAAGAAGCAGGTTAAAGATGAGTCAAGAATAGAGAAAATCGCCAACACCCCAGAACGTTGTTTCATCATCAATGACGAGGTGAACGGTCAAGAAATTCCAAGAAAGTTAGATCGAAAATGGTATATCGATCTGGCGAAAAAACGGATTGAAGATTTTTTAGGTCATTGATTAACAACAGTGGATTTAAGCTTAGTGGAGGTTTCTCCCAAAATAAGCCTGATTCTAATTAAAAATTGGAGGAAAAACCTCCAGCTGAAACTTAAGATTCCTCAACCTTAGTGAATTTTCACTTGAAAAGTGGAGGTTTAACCTCCAGAAAATCGTTTCGAAAATAGCAAAATAATGGAGGTCAGCAATGGAGTTTTATAAAGGGTATATCCCTACAAGAAATAAGAAACCCCTTAGGGAATTCAAAGACGGCAACAATTTTATTGTTCTTGACTGGGCTAGGAAACTCGACGAGTATGCAGGTGTGCTTGCTGAAGGAGTCATCCTTATCGATGTTGATGATATGGAAAGTTCGGATATTGTTCTTCGAATATTGGATGAATTTGGGATCAGTACGCTGGTTATTGGGACGACTCGCGGAAAACACTTCTTATTTAACAATACCAATGTGATTTCCAATAAGACTCACACGAATACTGCCATTGGCATAACCGTAGATATCAAGCTTGGCACTAGGAACTCTTATCACATTTTAAAGTTTGGTGGAGTCAAAAGACCTGTTCATCGTAAAGCTGATGAATTGGCGGAACTTCCAAAGTGGTTACTGCCGATTAAGAGTAGCATCAGTTTCTCTAGTCTGGAGGAAGGCGACGGACGCAACCAAGCACTATTTAACTATATTTTGACTCTCCAATCAGAGGGATTTACCAAGGCCGAGATCATTGAAACCATCGGGATTATTAACAAATATGTTCTCAAGGTCCCCCTGGAACAACGAGAGATTGATACGATTCTTAGAGACGAAGCCTTTAAGAAAAAGTCGTTCTTTACCAAGCAGGGATTTCAACACCAAGACTTTGCTAAGTTCCTGGTGCGAGAGGAACACATTGTTTGGCTTAATAACGTATTGCATATCTATAAGGACGGAATTTACTCCGACAAACAACGAGACCTTGAAATTGCTATGATCCGTCATATCCCGGAGCTTACTCAATCGCGGCGCAGAGAAGTCTTAACCTATTTAGAACTTGTTGCTGAACATGTCAAAATGTCGCCGCCCAATTTTATCGCCTTAGGTAATGGTATCTACGACTTGGAGACGGACGGACTCCGGGAATACTGCCCAGAAATTGTGATTAAAAACCGGATTTCCGTCAATTATGAGCCAGAAGCCTATGATGAAACCGTGGACAAGACGCTTAACAATATCTGTTGCCAGGACGTAGAACTTAGGACGCATCTGGAGGAAGTCGTCGGGTATTTGTTACTGCGTCGAAACGAATTAGGGAAATTTTTCGTTTTAACAGGTTCAGGTTCCAACGGTAAATCCACGTTTATTGATATGCTCAAGTACTTTCTCAAGCCGGAAAACTACTCAGCATTGGCTCTTGGAGAACTCGGTCAACGGTTTAAAACAGCAGAGGTATTTGGGAAGCTCGCGAATCTGGGGGATGATATCTCCGGTAAGTATATTGAAGAAACCGATATCTTAAAGAAACTGGTCACCGGAGAAACACTTAATGTGGAGAGAAAAGGAAAAGATCCCTATGAATTTGAAAGCTATGCTAAGTTAATCTTCTCTGCCAATGATATGCCTCGAATTAATGATCTCTCGGATGGGCTAAGACGACGGTTAGTAATCATTCCGTTCAATGCCAAGTTTAGTAGCAGTGATGACGATTTTGATCCCTTTATCATTGACAAACTGCTTTCAGAGAAGGCTATGAAATATTTGCTACGAATCGGGCTTGTGGGATTAAAGCGAGTGCTGGGAGCCAAAGACTTTGTTAAACCGGCGGTGGTTAAAAAAGCATTAGCCCACTATGAACTTGAAAATAACCCACTGCTCGGATTCCTCGAAGAACACCCGAAACTCAACAACGAACTGGTCAAAGATGTGTATTTACGATACGACGTATGGTGTCGTCAGTGCAATCTCAAACCTTTAAGTCGCCCAATGTTTGGTCGTGAACTGGCTAAGCACGGGTATAAAAGTAAAACCATCTCCCTTCAGGGTGAAAGCAGCCGAGTTTATATCCTGACGAATCCCCGTAATAAGTGAGAGAGGGGTGTAACCCTTGAAAGGTGCATGGTTAAAGGGAGCTGGAATAATAATGACAGAATGACATTGAGTTTCACTTTCTTATTATAAGAAACAGACTAAAACTAGAGTGCTCTCGCGCATTAGATATTAACTATATTGTAAAGAGATTAATATTATATAGTTTGCAAGAACCGTGCCAGCTAACAAATCCGCTCATATCAAAGACCCTGGGGATTAGAATAAAATAGTAATCAAGCAATTGGAGGTAAATTATCTGTAATTTTTCTGTAATTAAGTGTCATTGGCTGTCATCAAAACGAATGACCGGAGATGATCCGCATTACTGAAGCCATTGTCATCGGTAGCAGCATCATCCAACTGGCAAAGAAAGCTAAATCAGAATCCATAATAAGCAAATCCTCCTACATCGATTTTGCTTATTATTACCAGAAAACGGAGTTGCATACAAAGGAGAAATCGGTCGGTTAAAGAAAGAGAGGAATAGGGATGAGTTCAAGGATTCATAGCAACAAGGTGATAGCAACTTTGGTTTTCGAAGAACTCAAACGAGCCAATAAACTTTATGGGACAAGCTTCGTGTCACCTCATGAAGGCTATGCGGTGATCTTGGAAGAGCTGGACGAAATTTTTGAAGAAATCAAGAAAAAGAGTCCAGATAAAGACAGGATGATGGAAGAAGCTATTCAAGTTGGTGCTATGGCAATTAAGTTCATCCAGTCAATGGATCGGTGGCCTTGGCTGGATCTAAAAATGAGCGCCCATGAACTGAAATGTCTGCAGCGTCGATATGCTGTTCTTACTGTCGATAAACTTGCTGAATTGGGACATGATCCGTGTTTGAGTTGCGATAAACTGTGCCAGTGGAAGCCATAAAACAACACTGCATAGGCATAAAGGTAAAATGTGAATAAGCGCGTTAATTACTGTAAGTTTTGTGGATAATCTTGCTTCGCGAAAGGAATTATTTCGGATTCTAAGGAGGAAGTCAATGAATTACATCGAAGAAGCCGAGAATTTACTCTTGTATTATACCGATCTTTATCAGAGCGTGGAGAATTTGAATCGTGAAATTGCCAAGTTGGTTCGTTATCAAACACCAAGTTCCCTCAATGCGATCCAACTGGAGGAGACGGGCATCCGGTCTAGTAAGGTTGAGGACACGTATAACCTGCTGTTTAAACTTAAGACGATGGTGGAGAACAAGGAAAGAACCGAATTAGAATTAAAAGAGATCGACCGGGTTCTTGAGGAAATGAGCCAGGATCCGGGATGTAAGTACTACGGGAGATTGTTGAAGGAGTGGTATGTAAACAGGACTTCGAAAGAGGATATTGCTGAATTAATCGGTTACGCCACCAAAAAGAGTGTGTATGAGCTCAAAAATCGTGCAATTAAGAAGTTTGCGATTCGATACTTTGGTTTGGATGCATTAAGGGTTATGTAATTTGAAATGATTATAAAGTATATAAAAACTGTATACGCTTATTTGATTTTGAATGTGTTAAAATGTCATTAGTTAAAAAAGGCGTTCCGACGGGAGCGTCTTTCTTTTTTCATCATGTTTAGAATTATGGCTGCCTTACGGCGGCCTTTTTATTTAGGAGTGGATATGAGTGTATGCTTGTATTTTTTACCCAACAAAATAGGCCATCATGATAACTGCGCCAACTGCAGACGTTGGAACGGTACTCGATGCCAGATTGAACGGCCATGGATTAAGCCCTATGAGGATAGCGAAGAATTCGATTTCTATGATCGGTTAATGCGCGACAATAAACCTGTCGCTGGACCGTTATGAATTCGTTTTCTGTCAGGGGGAACGCATTTTGCAGACCTTTACTGTAAAACAATCCTACGTCATGGCAAAGGTTTTACGAGACGTCATTCATGCCTATGGGCTTTCCAAGACCCAACTCACCCGTCTTACCAAGGAGTTTGGAATCACGGAAGCCTCCACGAAGGGAATGGAAATACAGCTCATCCGAGCTCTCAACAATGGAGAAGATTTGGACTGGAGCAAGAAACGATGCCCATAAAACCGCGTCGTCCTTGCTCCTTTCCAGGTTGCCCGGAACTGACGTCGGGTCAATATTGCAATGAGCACCAAAAGCAGATAACCAAAGCCTACGATCTCAGACGAGGCTCAGCAGCCCAGAGAGGGTATGATGCCCGATGGACCAAGGCTCGAAAACGATACTTAAAAGAGCATCCCCTTTGCGTGGAGTGTTTAAAGGCAAGTAAACTTACGCCAGCGAACGTCGTCGATCATATAATCCCCCATAGAGGAGACAAGAGTTTGTTCTGGAATGAATCCAATTGGCAAAGTTTATGTAGTCATCACCATAATTCAAAAACTGCAAAAGAAGATGGACGCTGGGGATATCGATGAGTAGTCATGATATATACGTTTGTAGCAATGTGGCGTTTAACGAGTGATTATGTAGCTTTCGATCCGTTAAGATTGCAAAAGAAAGGACCGGGCATATAGCCCGGCTAAAATTGGTTACATGGATGAGGTGGTTTTTTGTGATGTTCTAACTCCTCAATTTCATGCAAGATGCGGAATAATAACCAAATAATCACCGCTAATTGTATTGCGATAACAGGAAAGAAAATAAAAGATAACATAAAATGGTCTCCCTCCTCTGCGTATATTACTTGAATCCTAATATAAGGTATGTACCTTGTCCTTATGTTGTGAGTAGGCAATTTGGATTTTGTCTTATATACCTGAAAACTAATGAGAGTGAACGGGGAGGGGCGGCCATAATAGCTACCGCCTTGGAAAATATCACCGGGTGCTTGGTCACACGCGAAATTTCGCAGGTTCAAGATGGGGTATAGGCAAGGTTCAAGTTGTAAAGTGAGGTGAAATCAATGGCAAACGGACATGGCGGTGCGCGTATCGGGGCAGGTGGCAAGAAAAAGCCCCTTGCTGATAAGATTTTGGAAGGAAACCCTGGGAAACGAAAACTGAGTGTAATTGAGTTTGAAGGTGTAGCAGATTTAACCGGCCAAGAGATTCCGCCGCCGAGAGAGTTTTTATCTGCAGCACAAAAAAATAACATGGACATCCATGCTGTTGAGATCTATGAGAAAACTTGGCAATGGTTGAGTGAACGCAATCTGGAACACTTGGTCTATCCTCAGCTCATAGAGCAATATGCCATGTCGGTAGCGCGATGGATTCAGTGTGAAGAAGCCATTAGCGCATACGGCATGCTTTCAAAACACCCAACAAATGGTAATGCAATGCCATCACCATTTGTTGCAATTTCGCAGAGCTTTATGAAGCAGGCTAATAACTTGTGGTATCAGATCTATCAGGTTGCGCGGGATAACAGTACTCAAAGCATATCAGGTGCTAATCCTCATGATGAGATGGAACGCTTGTTAACAGCAAGAAAGGGTGGGTAAAAGATTAATAGGTAAGATAACAGACCTAATGTGACGAAGTAAATACCTTTGCTGCCTCGGTAATCATTTCTTTCCATGATTGAAAATTTGTCGTCTTTAAGACAAACGCATCGATTTCTTTATCTGGAATTGCATCGTAATCTTCTTCTGAATTGACTTCAAATCCACCGGATGATAGTAGCTTTTCGATGGAATCAAACTTAGTGTAAATTTGCATAAATTCGGATGTAAAAAGATCGTTTAAATATATGGGCTCCTCTGAGGTTGGATTTTGCAGATCATTAGACCTATATTGATTTTGGTTAATATTCTCCATTGAACAATCCATTAATTTGCACTCCTCATGTTTTAAGATTTTTATTAGTTTTGAGTTCTTAGACACAGTTTTTACTGTAATCATAGTATTATTCAGATTTAGACATGCCTTAATCGGTGTTTATTTTGGGAGGATCAAACGATTGGAAGTAAAAAACGTTAGGATAGCTGAGCTAAAAGAACACCCGCGAAACCCAAGGGTACATCCTGATTCAGCTTTGGATAAACTGGTTAAGAGTATCAACGAATTCGGCTGGACGAACCCGGTGTTAGTAAGCAAAGATGGTTATATATTGGCTGGACACGCAAGATGTAAAGCAGCACAGAAGGCAGGGCTTGAAGAAGTTCCTGTCATTTTTCTTGATCTTGAAGGTGAAAAAGCTGATGCCTATTTAATTGCTGACAATAAGATTCAAGAAGAGACGGATTGGGATATTCCGCTTCTAACCGATTTATTAAAAGACCTTGGTGAGAATGGTTTTGATGTCAGTTTGACCGGTTTTGAAGCAGCGGAACTGGATGAGTTGTTTGGGAACTCAGGCACTTCGGGATCTAAAGAAGTTGAGGAAGATGAGTTTGATGCCGAGGAAGCTGTTAACCAAATCGAAAAACCGATAAGCCAGCGTGGGGATATTTTCCTTCTTGGCAGGCATCGCCTCCGTTGCGGCGACTCCACCATTGACGCCGAAGTTCAGGAATTGATGAACGGACAAAAAGCACGGTTGATTGTTACCGACGCACCGTATAATGTCGCCTTCAACCAAAATGGAAATACAAACCACCCGTCGTGGAAAAAGCGGGAAGGCATATTAAACGATAATATGTCAACAGAGAAATTCAAGGCCTTTTTACACGAAGTCTTTACTTGTGCCATTCATGCGGCAGAACCAGGAACGGCAATTTACGCCTTTATGTCAGCACAGGAATGGCCGACAATTGATTTCACGTTAAGAGAAGTCGGCTGGCATTGGAGTTCCAGCATTATTTGGGTCAAAGACAGTTTGGTACTTGGACGAAAAGACTATCAACCCAGATACGAAGCTATTTGGTATGGTTGGCCGGAAGGCACTACTCGGCTATACCCCTTGAAAGAAGATAGGACGCAAACGGACGTTTGGTTATTCGACCGGCCAAAACGCAGTCCGTTACATCCGACTCAAAAACCACTGGACTTGATCTCTAAACCTATTACATTAAGTTCTCGGTCGGGGGACATTGTGCTGGATCTCTTCGGGGGCAGCGGTTCCACATTGATTGCCGCAGACCAGTTAGGACGAACCGCATATTTACACGAATTGGATGAAAAATTTGTGGATGTCATCGTGAAGAGGTATATCGAACATAAAGGCGGGAGCGATGACGTTTATCTGATTCGTAATGGTGAAAAGACTGCGTGGGAAAACGTTAAACAAGCATAAAGCTATATGTTAAGAGCAGAAAATGGACATGTCCGGATAGAGGTTTTTTTTATTGCCAAAAAGAAAGGCTGGGTGCTATGTCTCCTAAAAGGGATCTAACAGGACAAAAATTTGGGGGCCTTCAAATAATCGCTGAAGCAGGGCGCAGCAAAAGTGGGGACACACTTTGGCGATGTAAATGCGATTGCGGCAAAGAAATCATTGCTACAGGAAGTAATATAGCATTAGGTAAAACCAGAAGTTGCGGAAGTTGTTATGGGAATAGCTACAGACTGTCTGAGGATGGGGATTGCATGATTGGAACTTTTCCAAATGGCAAGGTGTTCCTATTTGATATCGATGATTGTGAAAGAGTTATATCCGTCCATTGGCATTTAGATACTAAAGGGTATGTCTCTGGGTATATAGATCATAAAAAAATAAGGATGCATCGTTATTTAATGGATGTGCCAGATGGTATAGATATAGATCACATAAATGGGGTTAGAACTGATAACCGGAAATCGAATTTACGGTTTGCCACTCAGGCAGAAAATAGGCGTAACAAACGAGTTCGAAAAGACAGTATATCTGGCGTGAAAGGAGTATATTACGACAAACGATTCAACAAGTACGAGCAGGTATTAGGATCGATCGTAAACCAATTCATCTCGGATATTTTCAAACACTTCTTGAGGCAAGCGAAAAATATGATGAAGCAGCACTCAAATATTTCAGAGAATTCGCTTGGTTAAATAACCTTGGAGAGAAAACACTGGAAGCAAGAAAACCAGTGTTTTTTTGTTGTCCGTCACCTAAAATATATCATGGGGAAAAACTAAATCAACTGAATATGTTTATTTAAGTATGACTTGACTTCCTTACCCCGGAGAGCGAACATGTACACTACCCAAAGGAAATACCAGGAAAGGTAGTGTAAAATCCATGGAAAACAACTGTTTCACATACTCGCTTAAAGTGACAGGATTAGAACGGAAACAAATAGCTACCGTTATTGCGAAAGGATTCATTGAAAGTGTTGAGTACCAAGGGGTCCCAACCTTTGCCTATCGGACCACAAGTGGCTGGACGATTGACCGGGACAGCGTTATTACTTCACCCGAGATACCTCTAACGAGCAAAGACACCTTACACAAAGTGCTTGATGCCCTGAAAGCTGCTGAAGTAACTGCCGAAGGAGATGGAACGGTCACGCTTTCACTCGACGATCATAATGGGAATGCTTTGAGAAACGCGATTAACCTTATCTGGTCCAAACAGAAATTGCTGAAAAAATCCTTTGATTGGCAGGCCGATATTGTACCGGAAAGTCTTGTGAGCGCGATCAACGCTGTTCCTATCGATACGCTTGAAGAGTTTGCCGACGTAGTCAACGATGGAATAGACAAAGGGTTAATTGTTGGCGACAGTAACTTGGACTTTGATCTGACAGCCCGAACCATTAGCTTCAGCTTCATAAAGGGCACTCTGGGCTATGAAGAGGTTTTGGCTTTTATAACCTTTTGCCAAAAACTCAGTGAGCAAGCGAAACAACAAAAGTTTAGTTCAACCAAACAAAAGGAAGCAGTCAATGAGAAATATTCTCTACGCTGCTTCCTTTTAAAGCTAGGATTTATCGGTGAGGACTATAAAACCGAGCGCAGGATACTTCTTCAGAGATTAGATGGAAACCCTGCCTTTAGGACGTTTGAGGCTCAACAAGAAGCTGAGAATAAACGCAAACAGATTAAACAACAAACATACCCTAACTCTGGAGAAACTAAGCTCCATGTTCAGTGAGTCTAGAGTTGATACCGAAGAGAGGACCTTCTTTCTCAGAGAGGTTCCATTCTTCTACTCAACGATCCCGAGTTCGCTTTTGCATGCAAAAACCGCTGCCGTAGCTCTTACTTTCGGAAAATCCGGCGGCAATTTTGGAGTTAAAACAGCCACAGTGTTAGAAAACTACCCAATACCTGCTCGCTAAAAACTTAACCCAATTAACTTGACCATCTGTTCGTTTAGAGTGATAAATAGAATACTCAATAGCGAACAGGAGGTTTATGAGACGATGAAAAATAGGGCCGAAACGAATAAGTTTCTCACTCAAGAGAGATGTTCACGATGTGGTGGAAGATTAGTCATTCGCTCAATGTCTCGTATGAATGATGATGTTTTGTGCATGGATTGTTTGGAGCTGGAGAAAGCTCATCCCCGTTACCAAGAAGCCTTTGACGCTGAGCTTGAGCAAGTGAAAGCAGAAAATAACAAGTACCCCGGTCTCTTTGCTGGTAAGTCATACCCCTTTTGACGTGTTTCGATGTGCTACTCACAGCGAAACGAAAGGGGAAAGAGCATGCGAAAGATTAAGGTGTTAGAAAAAGTTAATGTGGTAACGATTCAATTGGTGAAAGAAAAAAGTATTGTCTATCGTTCTAAACGGATCACTTGTCCGGGAGATGTCGCCATAATAGCCGGAGATTTTTTAACGGGAGCTGACCGGGAACATTTTGTAGTGATGTGCTTAGATACCAAAAATAACGTCAATGCTCTCAATACCGTTGCGGTAGGTACGCTGAACTCCTTACCGGTTCATCCGCGTGAAGTATTCAAAGCTGCGATCTTAGCCAATAGTCATGCCATCGTTCTCATTCATAATCACCCGTCGGGTGATCCGACTCCAAGTAAGGAAGATTTAGAGATAACTCGGTGGTTGATTGAAGCCGGTAACATTATGGGGATAGAAGTGTTCGATCATGTGGTGATTGGCCATGATGGAGACTACGTGAGTCTAAAAGAACGGGGAGATTTTAGTATGCAAAGTAAAGCACACACAACGCCTTGGAAACATGAAAACCGCTGAAAATCGGCAGTGTGTCAATTTTAAAATGAGCATTAAGCCTTAAGTCGGAAGCCAAGATTGGCTTAAGATCGTCAAGAATCGATAAACTATTCCAGAGGAACTTCGCGAGAGGTTCCTTTTTTGTTGTGCCATTTTATACGAGAGGAGGCTGCCACCATTGGTAAGAGAACTAAGCCGTATTTGGATAAGGCCAAAGCCAATCATGCCGTTCAATTTATTAATCTGTTAAAGCATACCAAAGGCGAATGGTATGGACGGCCTTTCAATCTGATTCCCTGGCAGGAGACGATAATCCGGGACATTTTCGGGACCATGAAACCCAATGGTTACCGTCAATATAACACGGCTTACATTGAAATCCCTAAAAAGATGGGCAAAAGCGAACTGGCGGCAGGCGCCGCCTTACTTCTGACGTGTGGTGATTTTGAGCATGGTGGTGAGATATACGGCTGTGCCGCAGACCGGCAACAAGCCTCTATTGTTTTTGATGTTGCCGTTGAAATGGTTGAACAATGCCCAGCCTTGAAGAGCCGGATTAAGCCCGTGCTGTCTCAGAAACGTTTGGTCTATAAACCCCTCAATAGTTTTTATCAGGTGCTATCTGCGGAGTCCTATACAAAACATGGCTTGAATGTCCATGGCGTTGTTTTTGATGAGTTGCATATCCAGCCCAACCGGGACCTTTATGATGTGATGACGCACGGCTCCGGAGATGCCAGAAAACAGCCGCTGTATTTTCTGATTACCACAGCTGGAACAGATCGTCATAGTATCTGCTGGGAGGTTCACCAAAAGGCTGAGGATATTATAAAAGGTCGTAAAGTCGATCCCTCCTTTTACCCCGTAATTTATGGTGCGGAGGATGATGATGACTGGACGAATCCCAAAGTGTGGGCCAAAGCCAATCCTTCGCTGGGTATTACTGTCGATATCGAGAAACTACAAATTGCTTGCGAAAATGCCAAGCAGAATCCGGCAGAAGAAAACCTATTTAGGCAACTTCGGCTAAATCAGTGGGTCAAACAATCCATCCGTTGGATGCCCATGGACCAATGGGATCAGTGCGCCTTCCCGGTTAACCTGGAGAGTTTAAAAGGCCGGGAGTGCTACGCAGGGCTAGACCTCTCCAGCACCACGGACATTACAGCGTTTGTATTGGTTTTCCCGCCAGAATATGAAGCTGATAAATACCAGGTCGTGCCCTTCTTTTGGATACCTGAAGATAATCTTGATCTGAGAGTAAGGCGAGACCACGTACCTTATGATGTCTGGCAGAAGCAAGGTTTCCTTAAAACGACCGAAGGTAACGTCGTTCATTACGGTTTTATTGAAACTTTCATTGAGGAACTCGGCGAGAGTTACAACATTAAAGAAATAGCCTTCGACCGTTGGGGGGCTGTACAGATGACTCAAAATTTGGAGGGCCTTGGATTTACCGTGGTTCCTTTTGGCCAGGGCTATAAAGATATGTCTCCCTCCAGTAAAGAACTCATGAAGCTGACCTTGGAAGACAAAATTGCACACTCCGGTCATCCGGTGCTTCGCTGGATGATGGATAACATCTACGTTAAAACCGACCCAGCGGGTAATATCAAGCCGGACAAAGAAAAGAGCACCGAGCGAATTGACGGTGCTGTAGCGTTAATTATGGCGCTCGACCGAGCGTTAAGGCATCGGGACGATGGAGGAAATGTCTATGATAAACGAGGGCTATTAATCCTATAATACGTATCGATTATTTAAGGTTGGCTGAAACTCTGTGTGTGTTGAAAGTTACCTCGACGATTTCTTTCTTGACGGTCTGTCTGTTGGTTTTGGAGCAATAAGGAGCAAATCCCAACGGAAATAACAATGGTAAGCAGTAACGCGAGCAGTTTCTTTTTGTTGGAAAGAATGCTGCGAGTAGCCGTTTTAATCCATTGGGCATGAACAACCAAATGAACCAAAATAAGGATGGCCATTAGATACCCTGAAATTTCATGCGCGAATCTCAGCCCATTGTCAAAATAGATACCCGTGAAAACGCAAACTATTGTCACAATGACGAGTGCCATATTAAGTAAATAGTTTTTGTCTGATCTTGTAAGCATCTTAAGCATATCCCTTCTTGAATGGTTATTTTTAACATTATAGCATTTGGAACCCATTAATATGTTATCTTCAAACATTGTTCACAAATCCTTTAGACAGAATTAAAGAGCTTCCTGATTGTAGAACTTCATAAAGCCAAAAGGGTAGGAGGTGATCTTATGAAGTTTTTTCAACGCGCCAAGTTTTTCTTCGGTCAAGGCTTCGATGACTATATCCAACGATTCTTAGCCGGGGACGACGTCTCCGATCTAAACTCACCTAGCCAAGTGGATTCTCGAACCGCCATGAAATACACGGCGGTTTTTGCCTGTGTACGGGTCTTAGCAGAAGCTTTAGCAGGTACTCCCGTGATGCTTTATCGCAAGAAAGAAAACGGAGACCGTGAAACTAGAACCGATCTTGCCGTCTATGATATTCTGCATAATCAGCCGAATGAGGAAATGTCCCCGTTTAATTATAAAGAAACCTGTATGGTTTCCTTAAACCTTGGTGGTAACACGGTCAGTCAAAAACTCGTCAACAAATACGGGGATCTCGTTGGGTTATACCCATACGATTGGTCAAAAGTGACCATCACTCGGGACCCAACCACGAGTTGGCTTGTTTATAAGATCCGAGATGGAACGAAACAACTGGATTTACCGAGAGATCAGGTGTTTCACGTCGCCGGACTGAGTATGGACGGTGTTGTTGGGTTGTCCCCGATAGAATACGTTTCTTCAGCCATTCGTTTAGGATTATCGTATGAACGATTTGGGATCAATTTCTATAAAAACGGGGCCAACGCTTCAGGAGTGATTGAGTATCCGGGTGCTCTGATGGATACCGCTTATGAACGTTTGAAAAAGGACTTCGCCAAGAGTTATCAAGGGCTAGCGAATACCGGAAAGCCAATCATCTTAGAGGGTGGGGCAAAGTTTAGTCAACTTGCGATCAAGCCCGCCGATGCTCAACTGATTGAAAACAAGAAATTTCAGTTGGAAGACATCGCCCGAATCTACCGCGTTCCTTTGCATTTGATCCAGAACCTTGACCGGGCCACGTTCTCCAACATCGAACAGCAAAGCTTGGAATTTGTCATGTACACGATGCTACCATGGTTCAAACGTTGGGAAGAAAATATCAATATGCAGCTATTAACCCCACTTGAACGTAAAGCGGGGTTTTATATTGAGTTCAATATTAACAGCTTGCTTCGCGGCGATATGCAAAGCCGAGCCATGGCCTATGCCCAAGGAAGACAATGGGGCTGGCTTTCCGTCAACGATATTCGCAAGCTAGAAAATATGCCACCGATCCCCAACGGAGATATTTACATGCAGCCTCTTAATTTTTCAGAGGCAGGAAAAGATCCAGCCGCAACGGATCCCGCTTCAGCCCAGGCTCTGGCGGAAGAAACCTACAATATGATTCTCCGGGGGAGGTGATAATGATTGAAACCATTTTGGAAATTCCAAGCCAAAACGGATGCTCCCTCGGTTGGGGAGCTCTTACTTTATGGAGATATCTCCAGTACCACTTGGTGGGGAGATGAAGTCACCCCAACAGCTTTTGCGCAGGATTTAAAGAATCTTGGTGAGATATCCACTCTCAACATTTATATCAACAGCGGCGGCGGAGATGTTTTTGCCGGTCAGGCGATCTATTCAATGCTTAAACGCCACCCGGCACAGAAAAATGTCTATATTGATGGACTGGCCGCCAGCATCGCATCCGTGATCGCGATGGCTGGCGATGTTGTTTTTATGCCTAAAAACGCCATGCTCATGATTCATAAAGCCTGGACCATGGCCATTGGTAATGCCAACGATCTCCGTAGACTGGCTGATGACATGGACAAAATTGACGAGAGCATTTTAACGACCTACCAAGCTAAAACAGGACTTGAGGCAGAGAAGATTATTGAAATGATCAATGCTGAAACTTGGCTGACAGCAGATGAAGCAGTGGCCTTAGGTTTTGCTGATGTGATTGAAGATAGTAAGCAAATTTCAGCATCCATAGCAAATGGTCAGCTCTTGGTTAATGGTCAAAACATGGATTTAGGCCGATTCCGCAATACACCTCAATTCGTTAACAACAAAGATCAAAACCAGGCTTCCCGAGATCCAAAGAAACCACCATCCGAAGAAGAACCTAAAGAACAACCCAATAACCAGGCAGTGGAAAGCAAAGCAGCTGAACCACTGCCTATTAATTTGCCTGAGTTACGTAACGCAGGTCGAACTATATCGTCGGCCAACGAAGCTCTGATCCGCCAAGCCGTGGATTGTTTATCGGAAGTCCTCTCTCAACTCGATGGTGGCGATGACGAGACGGAAAGCGATGACCAGGGCTTGGATAGTGACGATTCAGATACCACTTCCGATGGTGATGAGAACCCCGGAGAGGACGATGAGGATGTCGGACTCATCGGGGTTTCACTTTACCAAGCACAATTAAATTTAACGCGAAGGAGACTGGACTATGGATTTTAAAGCCTTACTTAAACAGAAACTTGATGCCCAGCAAACACTGATTGACGCAGCAATGGCCGCAGGGCTAGGCTTCAACGCCGAACAGCAAGTCCAGTTTGATACTTTGCAATCGGAGATTGCCAACCTGGAAAACACCATCAAGGCGGCGGCAGAACTGGAAGCCCGTCAAAAAGAGATTATCAACCCAGTGAACCAACCCCTCTATCCTGAACCCAAAGCTAAGAGAGAAAAGTTCGCCTCCTTTGGTGAACAACTTCGTGCCGTAATTGAAGCAGCTCGTCCCGGCGGTTCGATAGACAACCGGTTATCTATCAAAGCAGCAGCTGGTCTCAATGAAAATGTAGGCAGTGATGGCGGGTTTTTAGTCGAAGATGACTTTTCCAAAGAGATCCTAAAACGAGCGTATGACACAGGCATCTTGGCGAGTCGTTGTAATAAAGTGCCGTTAAGTACCAATGCCACAGGATTAAAAATTAACGCCATTGATGAGAGCAGCCGAGCCAACGGTTCACGCTGGGGCGGCATTCAGGCATACTGGGAAGGGGAGTCAGACCAGCTTCTGGGCAGCAAACCAAAGTTCCGGCAAATGGAACTGAATCTTCATAAACTGACGGGACTTTGCTATGCGACGGATGAGCTTTTGACGGATGCCACTGCTTTGGAATCCGTGATTTCCCAGGGTTTCGCGGAAGAGTTTGGCTTCAAAATGGATGATGCCATCATTAATGGAACCGGGGTTGGGATGCCTTTAGGGATTATGAACAGCAAAGCTTTAGTGGCTGTACCCAAAGAAAACAGCCAAGCAGCTGGTACCGTTAACATTCAAAATATCGTTAAAATGTGGTCCCGTTGTTGGGGCCAGTCCCGACAAAATGCCGTGTGGTTTATTAATCAGGACATCGAACCTCAACTCTACACGATGGCTCTATCCGTTGGAACAGGAGGAATTCCCGTTTATATGCCAGCAGGAGGTATTTCTGGTTCACCTTACAGCACCCTGTATGGTCGTCCGGTCATTCCTTTAGAACAATGTCAAACGCTTGGTACTATGGGTGACATTGTGCTGGCGGATTTGTCGCAGTACCTGATCATCGACAAAGGAGGACTTAGTGCGGCCTCCTCCATTCATGTTCGCTTTTTGTATGATGAGAACTGTTTCCGCTTTATTTATCGCGTGGATGGACAGCCAGTTTGGAACACAAGCCTTCAACCTTTTAAGGGTTCTAACACACTTAGCCCATTCGTCGCTCTAGCCATGCGATCTTAATAACAACTGGAGGAAATAACTATGTGCAATATTCCCGAAAAAGACAAACCCCTTGAGGCAATAACCCCACAAGCTGGCGGAGCTATTACCGGAACGTATGTATCCCTGCGGGATGCTGAAGATTGCTATGTCCTTGTTCAGATTAACCAAGCAACAGCTGAGCCTGTGGCCATCACCCTAGAACAAGCCACTGATGTGGAAGGTTCGAATAGTAAACCCCTTACGAATTTAATTCCCATTTGGGCCGATGAGGACTGCACATCATCGGATTTGTTAGTAAGACAAGCCGACGCTATCTACTATACGACCAGTACCACGGCTAAGCATAAATTAGTCGTTTTTCAGATTAACCCAGCTCACTTAGATGTCACGAACGGTTTTGATTGCATCACCGTAAAAACCGCTGCTTCTGATCCAACCAATATTACGGCGGCTCAATATATCCTCAGTGATCTGCGGTTTGGTGGTTCAACTCCGCCAACGGATATCACCAACTAATTCATAGAACTGATTCACTTTAAAAGATAGGGAGGCATTCAGTTGCCTTCCTATTTAAATAATCAATACGGAAAGGATGGATGCTGTGAACTTAGTCTTAACAGTACCTCCAGCCGTTGAACCCTTGAGTCTTCAGGAAGTGAAAGATTATCTTCGAGTCGATAATGATACAGATACGACAGGAGACAATTACTTGAGCGCCTTAATGACTGCCGCCCGGGAGTACTGTGAAGGGTTCCAAAACCGCGCCTATATCACGCAGACTTGGCAAATGAGCTTCGACTATTGGCCCAGTTATGTTATCAATATTCCGCGCGGGAACCTACAGACCATCAACTCTGTTTCCTATAAAAATTCGGCGGGCGCTGTAACACCCCTGACAGAAATTCTCCAATACGTTGTCAGCACGCGCGGAGTTTTAGGTCGGATATCGCCACCTTACGCCCAGCCTTGGCCACCCTTTATCCCGTTTCCCCTGGATGCCGTTGTGATCGAGTTTGTCTGCGGTTACGGCGATACGGCAGAGAGTGTGCCTGAAAAAGTCAAGCAGGCCATGAAATTATTGGTCAGTCATTGGTACGAGAATCGAACTCCTCTCACGGAGTTAAGGCAAGCACCGGCGGAGATCGCGTTTACAGTATCGGCGTTGTTATGGCAGGACAGAATCGTGGTGGCATAAAAGGTGGGTGAAGCATGAATCCCGGCATACTACGGCATAAGATTACGATCCTCACCTCAGTGGAAGGAACTAATGAAGCAGGAGATACCATTCTCATTCCGTCAGTCTTCAAAAGCGTCTGGGCCAGTGTCTCTCCAGTTTCCGGCAGAGACTATCTCGAAGCCAAAAAGCTCCAAGCAGAGCTGACCTATAAATTTATCCTCCGTTACATTTCCGGAGTCACGCCGGATATGCAACTACAATTCAAAGGACGAATTTTTCTCATCCAGGACATTCTTAATCCTTTGGAAACCAACGAAACTTTAGAGATCATGGCAATTGAGAGGGTGGTTAAGAATGGCTAATGATTTTGAAATAACCTTCCATGGCCTAGAACAACTACAAGCACGTCTGAATGAAGTAAGAGCACGTTATCCTTACAAGGAAGAGGAAATACTTCTTAAATTGGGAGCAACCCTTAAGGCCAGTTCTAAGGAGAAAACCCCTTTAGGGAAGCATAAAAAACATCTAAGGAACCAGTATAAACTTTCCAAGGTTCAATACGATCGAGACGGATCCTTTATCACTATGACCAACACAAGTCCGCATTTTCATCTGGTAGAAAAAGGCCACCAGATTGTCGGCAAAAACGGGCAGGAACATGGCTTTGCCCAAGGGATACACATGGTTGAAACGTCTATGATCGAACTGGAACAAACCTTATCGGAAACGTTAGGGACTTGGTTAGACAGTATCTTAGGTAGTGTGTAATGGCCACTTTAGTAGCAATAAAGCAGGCCATCAACCAAACATTGGCACCCATTGGCCTCAAGATTTATGGTAACGAGGTCAAAGAGGGATTCTCTCGGCCTTGTTTTTTTGTGAATCTCGTTCCGTTAAAGAGTGAGATCTTTAAGAAAGACACTCGAGAAAATTCGTTGATGGTGGAGATGGTTTACTTTTCGGCCAACAAAACCGACTTGGAAAACCTCCAAATGTATGACATCCTTCAAGGACTGCTCACGCCCATCCTAGTGATCGGGAGCAGAAACCTTCTCGTGCAAAATTTTCGGGCCGAAGTCATTGACGAAACAGACCATATCTATTCCGTGAAATTCAATCTCAACTTTTATGATGAAATTATAGATACCACGCCCGATGCCGATCCTATGGAGACATTAACCATTCAGTTAGGAGGTTAATAAGGAAATGGGACTTCCCGATATCGAAGTCATTTTTAAGTCCCTTGCCGTTAGCGCTGTCACCAGGGGAGCGCAAGGGATTGTCGCCTTAGTCTTAAAAGATTCCGTTCATAACGGAGCCAATACTTATACCGATCCAACAGCCATCCCGCAGGACTATTTAGCCTACAACCTCAACCAGATTAACCTGGCCTTTCAAGGGGGTGTGCAAACGCCGACAAGTCTTATCGTTTATGTAGAACCCAGCGATGCTACGGACTATACCGCCGCCATGAACTATTTGGAAACCGTGAAGTGGGATTATGGTGCTGTTCCTGGGATAAACTCTGCTGATGCGCTGACCGTTGCAACATGGTTAAAAGCCCTCCGAGATACTAAAGACATTAAGGCCAAGATGATACTTCCCGACACGGCTGCTGACCATGAAGGGATTATTAACTTTGGAACCGATGGAATTGTTTTATCTTCAGGAACCGTTAATGCCACCGATTATTGCAGCCGGATTGCTGGGATATTAGCCGGAACCCCCATTACCATGAGTGCTACATTCCAGGTGCTCCCAGAAGTGCTCGACGTTCCGCATAACAGCAAAACTCAATTTGACACCCTGATCAACAGCGGTCAGCTTGTCCTCATGAACGATGGCGAAAAAGTAAAAATTGCCCGAGCCGTCAACAGTATAGTGACGCTGACACCGACGAAAACCGCCGATTGGCAGAAGTGCAAGATTGTCGATATTATGGATCTTCAGCATAATGACATTATAAAAACGTTTAACGATAATTATGTCGGTAAAGTCCCCAACGACTACGATCATAAGTGTTTATTCATCACAGCCATCAATGCCTACTTGGAAGGGTTGGAAAACCATATGCTGCTCGATTCCGGCAAAAATAATGTGAGCCTGGATGTCGAGGCCCAAACCTTGTATTTACAGGGCAAAGGTATTGATACCAGCACCATGAGTCAGTTGGATATTAAGAAAGCCAACACAGGCTCCTTTATCTTCTTGACAGGAACCGATCGCCCGCTTGATGCGATGGAAGATTTAACGCTAAATCTCTATTTAAATTAGGAGAGGAACCATGAATAACTATACTGCCGATCAAGTCTTAAATGGCACCTGGGGAGAAATGTGGCTGAACGGGGATTTAATGGCTGAAACCACTGCTCTGCAAGCTAAAGTGACACTGACCAAAACCGCCGTGGAGATGTGCGGAACCTTAGTGGCCGGTCAAAAAGTCACAGGAATGGAACTCAAAGGAACGCTCAAAATGAACAAAGTGAGTTCGGCGATGATTAAAGCCAACTCCGATAATATAAAGGCGGGCAAAACGCCGGAGTTTACCATCATCTCCAATCTTGATGATCCGCAGGCCTTGGGGGCTGAGCGAATTGTACTCAAAGGCGTTATGTTTGATGAACTGACCCTTGTGGATTGGGAAGCCAAGAAGAATGGGGAAGAAAGTATCCCGTTTACCTTTATGGATTGGGATCTGCTGGACTTGATCTGAAAAATCTCTTCTTACATTATATAGGGCCATTAAAATATAAATTTGGAGGGCAAATCGGTGAACTTAGTTGAGCAACTCTTAAAAATTGATGCTGGGCTGATAGAAACCCCGTCTAAGGTAATAACCATCCAATCGAAAAAGCTAAAAGAGCCCCTCGACTTTCCCTGTAAAGCCGTGGACCCGGAGAAGTACGCCGAGATCCAGGAAGGGGCGGTGGAGATTCGAAAAGGGGACGTTAAGAAAATTAATATGTATGCTTTGAAGACGCTCATTGTGATTGAGGGCTGTCCCGAGGTATTTAAAAGCAAAGAAGTCATGGACCATTTCGGAGCGCCAACCCCTAAAGAGTTGGTCAAAACCCTTTTACTCAGCGGAGAGATCGATGATCTGTATAACGGAATCAATGAGTTATCCGGCTATGAGAAGGATGCAGAGGACGAAGAAACCATAAAAAACTGATTCAGGAAGATAGGAATGTGCAAACAGCCTATCTTCTTTTTAAGAATAAAAACATGAGCCCTCAAGAGTTTTATGATAAAAAACCCGGCGAGAAGAAAATTCTCCGGGCGTTTCTTTTTTATGAGCTCGCTGAAAGAAACCGTGAGAACAGCAATTAATAAGGCATGAGGCGGGAAGGGGGTAAAAACCATGGCGCGAGTCATTGATGCTGTGATTCAGCTCCGTGACCAATTCAGTGCGACGCTCAGAAATGTCAATGGCAACCTCTCAGCCTTTCAAAGACAGGCCAACTATGCCGGGAGAAACATGATGTCTGTTGGTAAGGACTTACAAAGTGTTGGGAAGACCTTTACAAAAACGCTGACCGTTCCTATAGTGGCTGCTGGGGCAGCCCTTTTAAAGTTGGGTGAGGATTTTCAAAATGCCGAGAACACTATACGAATTGGCACGGGGGCTACCGGTAAAGCACTCCAAAACTTAACGAGTGATTTTAAAGCGACTTACAGCCAGGTAAGCAATAGCATGGCCGATACCAGTAAGGTCATTGCTGATTTAAATACAAGAACAGGTCTGTCCGGAAAACCTCTGCAAGACTTGTCCGTCCAAATGCTTAACCTCTCTAAGATCACCAAGGAAGACTTAAACACGCTGATTCCAGCAACGACTCGGATGTTTCAGGATGCCGGTCTTAAGCAGTCGGATTATTCAAAGGCGTTGGATTATACCTTCAAAGTCAGTCAAAGCACCGGTATATCCGTAACCAAACTTCAGGAATTAATGACTCAGTTTGGCGGCCCCTTAAGACAGATGGGTTTTAATTGGCAAACGAGTGCCGTCATGCTTGGGAAGTTCGAAAAAGAGGGGGTTAACACCGAGCTGGTCGTCGGGTCCCTTCGGATTGCCCTCGGGAAGATGGCTAAGAAAGGAATTTCAGATCCCTCAAAGGCTCTTCAAGAAATGGTTACCAAGATTAAGGACGCTGGCACAGCAGGAAAGGCGAACGCCATGGCCTTGTCAATGTTCGGTGCTAAAGCTGGACCGGATATGGCGGCAGCAATTCGGGAAGGACACTTAGATTTAGACAATCTCCTGCAAACGATTAAGAACAGTCCGGAAACGATCGACAAAGCCATCGCCGACACCATGACCTTTGCTGACAAAATGGCTAAGGTGAAGAATCAACTGGCGGTAGCTTTTGAGCCAATAGCAACCAGTCTTTTAGATTCTTTGGATAAGCTTCTCCCGAGCATAAAAAATGTAGCTGATACCATCGCGCAGTTCGCGAAAAGAATCGCGGAGATGTCGCCTGAACAGCAAGAAATGATTCTTAAGCTTGCGCTGATGGCAGCCGCAGCAGGTCCGGTCATCCTTACGGTTGGTAAATTAGTTTATGGAATCGGTGATGCTGTAAGAACATTTACAAAATTATCCCGTTCGATCTCTAACGCAGGTGGCATCCTAAACTATCTAGCAACTCCAGGTGGTATGGTAATCGCTCTTGTTGGGGCTTTAGCAATCGCCGGATTGTTACTTGTTACACACTGGGGCCAGGTCACTAAGGCCTTTAACGACTTTAAGACGGTTCTAAAAAATAATGAAACTGCCATAAGAAATGTAGCCATCGCGCTTGGGGTTGTTTTTGGACCGGCGCTCGTGACATTAGGGGTTCAAGCACTGATCGCAGGCGGTCAGATCGCCGCCGGACTGATTGCTTCCCTTGTAACCTCGGGTATTCAAGCTGCAATAACCGCAGCAGCGTTTACAGGGAAATTGATGGTCTCCCTCATTTCATTTGCCCTTCAAGCCTGGAAAACCGTTGCTGTTATCGGTCTTCAGACAACTTTATTTGTGGCTCAAAGACTTGGAATCATTAGTGCCGCCGAAGCAACCAATATTATTACGGCGGCTCAGTGGTTGTTTAATGCTACCATGGAGGCGAATCCAATCGCGGTTGTTATTACAGCGCTCGCTGTTTTGGGGGTGGCTATTTATGAGGTTGTCCAGCATTGGCAAGACATCTGCACCTGGGTGGAAAAAGCTTGGGATTGGCTGACCAAATGGAATGGAACTCAGTCCCAGGACAAAACTCTCAATGTTACCGCAAACACAACAACTTCTGGTTCTGGCACGACAGCCGTCCACAATGCGCTTGGAACCAGCTACTTTGACGGCGGTGAAACGTGGGTGGGAGAGCACGGGCCGGAATTACTCACCCTTCCTAAAGGCTCTCAAATTATGGATCATAGAAGCTCGGTAAGTTCCGGAGCGAAAAATATATCCATTGCCAAACTAGCTGATACCATTGTTATCCGGGAAGAAGCCGATATTGACAAAATTGCCACGGCGCTGGTGCTCAAACTTCACTCGGTCGCCATTAACACGGCTTAGGGGGTGACATAAATGGAATTTTGGCTTATGCAGGATAAGGAAACCCTTCAGCTTCCCGTTCCACCTCCAAGTTATGCCATCAAGAAATCTCTGAATAATACCTCGGTTATCGTCGAGAGCCTTGGGGAAATTAGTTTTATCGGTAAACCGAAACTTGCCGAAATCCCGCCCATAAGTTCGTTCTTTCCGAAGAATGATTATAGTTTTTGTCAGTACCATACGTTTCCCACCCCTAAGGAATGTACCGATTTGATCGAGAAGTGGATGGCGAGTGGCAAGCCAATCCGCTACCTTGTAACCGGCACAAGTATTAATACACATTGCTCAATTGAAGATTTTCAGTATGGTGAGCAGGATGGGACGGGGGATGTCTATTTCACGCTGACCCTGAAAGAATACAAGGTCATCCCAACATGATTAAGGTTTACAGTAATTATTTTGGTGGATTGACAGACATTACTATGTTTTGCAAAACCGTGCAGTGGTCCGGCGATAAGTCGCAAGTGGCTCGAAAAATTGACGTTACCCTAGCCTATGCAATCTTTGGCAGAAATCAGCCCAACACCCAAATCTCCCCCGGCACGATGGTATGGCTTGTCGATGATACGGAAGGTGAAATTTTTCGAGGGATTGTTTTTGTGCGTTCGCTCAATTCCAACCAAGAATTACAATTCACGGCTTACGATTTTTTGATTTATTTCCTCAAGTCCAAGGCCACCTACAACTTTAGGAACACCACAGCAGAGGCTATAACGGCTAAAGTGTGCCAGGAAGTCGGCGTGAGCGTCGGAAATTTAGAGCCAACTGATGTGAGTATAAGCCTCTTAGCATCGAACAAAACGCTATACGATATTATCATGCAAGCGTACACTTACGCATCCTACTCCACAGGCAAGCAGTATTTTCTCCTAATGGATGGAACAAGACTGAATTGTATTAAAAAAGGCAAAAACTTAATAAATTTTACGCTCGATACGAATGCCAATTTAATCAATGCTGTCTACGATGATAGCATTGAGCAAATGATCAATAAGGTAAAAATTTATAATTCGAAAAAAGAATTTACCGGGCAAGTGGTGGAGAACAAGGACTGGCAAAATCACTACGGAATTCTCCAGGACACGTATACCATCAACAAGTCTAAGAACACGTTGGTCGAAGCGTCGATCCTACTTAAAGGCATGGAGCAGGAGGTCGAAGCCACGGCACTCGGTAATGTAAACGTCATCACCGGCACAGCCGTTAAAACCAATATTTTTTATGTCAGCGTTCTTCAAAACGCCACCTGGTACGTCGATACCGACATCCACACTTGGGAGATCGGCACCAATAAGTACACCATGAAGCTTAATCTCAAGAGCGAGAATTTAATGGATATGAAGGAAGGAAAGGTCGATGGAGAGTAGGGGGGTACCATGAGGTCTAAAAACCCTTATAGTGAAATACTCAAAATGATGCAGGACCAGGGAACGAAATATAACCCCTTCTCGGTCCAATTAGCGACGGTTATTGCAGATTCTCCGCTTACGATTACGGTTGGAGAACTGCAACTGGCCGGGGATAATTTATTAGTTGCTGATTCCCTTTTAAACTATTATTCAAGAGAAATCAACCTTCCAAGTACAACAGCCAGTGGTGCCACTTCAGATGGCACCATTTCTAGTCTCAGTATACCCGACGCGGTTTTAGAGTTCACAGATGGACTCAAGGTGGGTGACACTTTAGCGGTGGTTCAGGTCGATAGCTCAACCTTTGTCATTTTGGCAAGGATTGTTAGTGTATGAGCATTTTTCCTCAAAACTTCGGACAGGCTCTAATCACACCCAATGGACCGGGTTCCTCAGAGTTACCTTTGGCGAAGGAGTATGCCTGGGACTTTACGAACAACCAGTTTCTCCTTATTGATGGCAAGAGTGTGTTTGTGACAGGAAGAGATGCCGTAAAAATTTGGGCTTGGAAAGCTTTGCAGACCCCCAAAGGAGTGTATAAGGCTTATAGCTTAAATTTTGGCAACGAACTGGAATCGCTGATTAATCAGAGTCTTTCAAAGGCTGCCATGTCCTCAGAAGTCGAAAGGTATTTAAAAGAATCACTCTTAGTCAATCCCTATATTACCGGAATCTCTAACATTACATTGAGCGTTGAAGGAAGTAAAACTAGCGTGAGTTTTACGGCTTCAACGATCTATGGTGAGGTGACAGTCGTTGTATAGCGAAACCAGTGACGTTATTTTAAAACGAATGCTATCCAATGTATCCTCTGATGTCGACAAATCTGAGGGCTCTTTTATTTATGACGCGACCTCACCGGTTGCCATTGAGCTTGCTCAGCAAGAGGCCAATCTCGACCAGGTCGCTCAGAAGTTTGATATTACAACTTTAAGTGGCGATGAGTTGGCCATGAGAATCTACCAACGGACGGGAATCACCCGAAATCCAGCGACCTACGCTACGACAGACGTAACCATAACCGGCAACGGAACAATGACTATTGGGGATCTTGTTCAAACCCCTGGAGGAGTCCAGTTCAAATCAACTGAGCAAGTAACCATCAGCGGATCGGCGAGTGTCCGTGTTGAAGCTCTCATCGCCGGATCATCAGGTATGGTTCCAGCGAACCAGATCACCCAGTTTCCGGTTGCCATCGCAGGTCTTGTTAGTGTCACAAATCCCAACCCAACTCAGGACGGCTTTGATGCAGAAAGTGATTCAGCCCTTTTGCAAAGGTATTACGATTACATTCAAACTCCGGCAACCGGAGGAAATATTGCTCAGTTTGTTAATCTCATGAAAGATTTTACGGGTGTCGGCGATGTGAAAGTCTATCCCACTTGGAATGGTAACAACACTGTAAAACTGGTGATGATTGACGTGAATAAGCTGCCCCCGAGCAGCGATTTAGTGACAGCGGCTCAGGCTTATATGGACCCAGGGGTCCAAGGACTCGGGCTGGGAGCTGCTCCGTTCGGAGCCTTTACGACCGTGGAAGGCACATCAGCAAGTACGATAACGGTTAATTTTACAGCCGTTAAGGATTCGGATTATACCGACGAACAACGACTGGCCAGTGTCCAAGCGAATTTAACATCCTATCTCCGTTCGATCGCATTCGTAGAAACCTCAGTAAGTTACGCCAAGATTGGATCGGCTATTTTATCCAGTCAAGGGATCCTGGACTATAGCGATTTAACGGTCAACGGAGGAATTTCCAATGTTGCTCTCAGTTATACCTCATCGTTAACAGAAACGCCTGTTCTTGGAGTGGTGACTATTGCTTAGCGATAATTTGAAAAGTTCTCTTCCTTTTTTTATATCGAGCACTCAGCTCTTTACAGAGTTATTCGTTGCAGAAGGGCAAGAACTGGATGGTCTGGACGCTGATCTTGCCGATCTACAGGCTCAATTTAACGTTGATACGGCGACTTGGGCTTTAGATTTTTATGAAAAGGAACTTGGCATACCGACCGATTATACAAAACCTTTGGCGTATAGGGCCAGTGTTATTAAGTCCAAGTGGCGGGGCGGCGGGAAGCTCAATTCAACTTTGATAAAAACGGTTTGTGATGCGTTCACGAATGGAAATACTGAGGTAATGTTCGATGGAACCATTAAAGTCAAGTTTAATAGCATTCTGGGTATACCACCGAATCTTGATGATTTAAAAGCAGCAGTTCATCAGATTAAGCCAGCCTACTTGGAGCTGGTTTATTTATTTTCATATCTTCTTATTAGCGAGATAGACAAGACCATGACCATCGACCAGCTTGAATCGACCCCACTTAACGAATTTGCAGGAGGTGTTTAAATGGCTAAGACAACCCCGAATTTGGATCTATATGAAGTTGATCCGGAAACAGACGGATCGCTGACCTTCAACATTCAAACGATGCTCAATGACAACTTTGACAAGATCGACTCAGCGATCCCAGCAGCACAGGCAGCAGCTCAGAGCTACACAGACTCGAAGTTTCCTATCTCTGCTTCAGAACTGAGCGCAGGAGCTGCCATCGATACGGTTATTGGAAATCGAATCGGGGACCCAACGCTGGCCGCACCTTCGAGCACCGGAACGATTACTCAACTGTTTGGATGGTTGATGGGCAGGATTAAGGCGATCTCTGGAACGACAAACTGGTATGATCCCCCAGACATAACACTTGCGGTATTAAGTACTCATAAATCCAGACATGCTACGGGAGGGGCCGATGCTTTAGGTCCATCTGATATAGGAGCAGAAACACCATCAGGGGCACAGGCGAAGGCAACAGCAGCACAAACGTCGGCGCAATCCTATACAGATTCTTCGGTAGCTCAGGTTAAGTCAGATGCTCTAAATTACAAGCATGTTATATCAATGGGAGGGCTTTGTTAATGGCAGTAGGCGATAGAATACCGACGGAGTTGGCGCAGTCAGCATTAAGCGCCACGGCAACAAATTATTTCACCAACGCAGGGTCGAGCTATAGAACGCAACTATTAGAAGTATGCTTAGTTAATACGGGCTCTTCGCAGCGAGTTGTAACTCTTTATAAAAATGGGTTGGCGGCAAACAATCAAATTGCCAATTCTATCACACTCCCAGCAAACACCTCAACCATTATTGACTTAAAACTCGTAGCAACCGGAGTACAAACTTTTGGAGCAAATCAAGACTCCGGAACCGACATAACGATGACCGTCAGCGGCATTGTCGAACAAATATCGTAGGTGATTTGAGTGGGTATTAGATTATTTGGAGCTGTTCAAGGTTTAAAGGCCCAGGTCCAAGGTATGCTTCTCGGCCTGGGAACTGGCGGGAACGCCAAAGCCTCAGACGTCCTAAATGGAAAAGTTGTCACAGTCGATGCGGGGCAGATTACTGGAACCATGCCAAATGAAGGCTCCGTGACACTCACGCCGGGGCCTTCCAATGTTCCTATTCCACAAGGCTACCATGACGGGACCGGAAAAGTCACAGCGGTCGTCGTACCGGCAACTAATGTCTTGACCGGAACAACGATCGCTGGAACAGCCGGAACCATGCCCAACAATGGTGGCGTGACAATCACGCCAGGGGCAGCCTCCCAAACAATCCCGCTGGGCTATCATGATGGAACCGGAACGGTCCCGGCTGTCGTCGTTCCGGCGGCGAATGTTCTGACAGGCACAACGATTGCTGGAACAGCCGGAACTATGCCAAACCGGGGAGCCGTGACAATAACACCAGGGCTGTCTGACCAGACGATTCCAGCCGGGTATCATAACGGATCTGGAACGGTCCCGGCGGTATCAGTACCGGCGGGGAATGTTTTGACAGGAACGACGATCGCCGGAACAGCAGGAACCATGCCAAACCAGGGAGCACCGACGTTCACACCTTCTACTACAGGAGACACGGCAATATCAGCAGGGTATTATTCCGGCGGGACTGTTAAGAAGGCTTATCCTGTCGGAAGTATGGTATCTAACGTCACGGTTGAACAGATAGCATATTCAGCAAATCCGAACAGTAGTAGTACCGGAAATGGAGTCGCTGTTGATTCGCAAGGTAATATGTACATTGTAATTAATGCTGTTTTGTATAAGTACAACTTAGCAGGGTCGCTTGTGTGGTCAAAGAGTGATTTCTCCTATTTTAGTGTGTTCGTAGACCAGTATGATTATATCTACACTAACCACAACAACTCCAATATTCATAAGATGGACGGTTCAGGTAATACGATCTGGAATAACGCCGTAGGGGTTCAACAAGCCTATAATATCAGCATATGCAATTCTGGCTATATTTACACTTATGATGGGGGTACAAGTACCCATCCCACGAGAAAGCATGATGGAAGCGGTAATATAGTCTGGACCGATACAACAATTGGTTCTAACTCTTGGTTTGCTCACACAAATTTTAGTACCGAAATGACTGTTATCTCAGCAGATACGACTTCATCTAGTATCGCAATCCGAGTGGTAAACTCAAGCGATGCTTTACAATGGAATCTGACTGCTTCTGCTTCGGGAATGTCAAACTGTTCCGGCGCGATTATGGGTTCCGATGGGTATGTATATGCCAGAAATGGCGTTCAGCTTATGAAACTAAACAATAGCGGCGGGATGGTATGGTCTGTGGCTATAAATGATACCTATACACTAAAAGGAAATATAGCCATCGACAATTCGAACAATATCTATATCGTTGAATACCAAACAGGTCATAGGTATATGAGAATCAATTCAAGTGGCTCCATTCTATGGACTTACACGGCATCAAATATGACTCCGTATGCAATTAACACAAATCTAAGTGGCAGTTATTCATGCGTTAGTATCCCATACGCAGGTGGTTCCGTATTTTACGGTAATACGCAATATCTAATAAATGGCTAGGGGGGAATTAAAGATGATATTCTTAGGTAACTTATCTGTCATAGATCCGAACAAATCGTTGGTCAATTTCATTCACTATATACCTTTAGACCCGGAACATGGGATGAAGGATGATAACGGAAATCTAATGCCCCAAGATGAATTAAATTCAATGGGTATTCTTGTTGATTCACTACCTCAACCGACTCCCCCGAAGGGCTTTATATCTCTGCAACGTATGTAGATCCAACTACGAAGGAAGTATCTTATGGCTATGCTCAAACCCCTAAAACCCCCGAACAACAATTAGCAGATTTACAGGCTCAAAACGCCCAAATGCTTCTGGCCCTGGTGCTAGGAGGTTTGATGTAAGATGGATTGGGTAGCAATTTGTACAGATTATTATAAAGACGGTTACTACAACAACGACACCTTAAAAGTATTCGTGGTCAAAGGCAAAATCACTGCAGACGATTACAAGACGATTACGGGGTTTGATTTTGTCGCTTAAGTAAAATTAAGAGGTCTGATTAATTACTCACTCAACAATGGCTTTTTATAAATGGGAGTTTAGCGAATATCAGCCAATCCTGAAAATGTCGTAGTATAGAGCAAATGTTGTATCGACGCGTCCGAATTGCATGATCTTAACAATGCTTTGACAATACGCCGATAGGTAACGGCAAAGGAGCTCCATTTCCAATTAGTTGATGGATAATTGTAACAAGTTATCTTCAGTGTTTATAGAATAAATAGGGAACTGCAAAAAGAAGAAAGGGGTCGAACACGATGAAAGGTTTAATAAAGCTGACACTTTGTCAAAATGGCTGTTGTCCAACCGTAGAATTTGATACTGACAGTGTAATCATCAAGGATGATTTTGGTGGGAAAGTATCCCTAACCACAGCTCAGTTCAAAATTCTTTTAGATCGATGCGTAAATAATGAAGGTGAAGCGTAATGCTTTTTCAAATACTACTAACATTAAGCATTCGATTCTTTCTATTTGATTTTGTTCTGTTTAAAGGTTTAAGAAATTACCTTAAAATAAAAGGGTATTTCTTCAGAAAACTCCTGAGTTGTCCTTTCTGTCAAGGATTTTGGAGCGGTCTGGGAGTCTTCCTGACTACTCACTTAATCACTTTTAATCTAAGTTTTTTACTACCCATGCTTAGTTTTGGTTTTGTCACGGCTTATCTGAGCATGATGACTACTGCCATATTTTATCCCTTGATTGATAAGTTCGAGAAAAATTACGGCACCCTTTGATAGCCACAAAAAATACAATATTAGCTTAATCCGAGTGCTGACGAGTGCATTTTTAATGTAGATAACCTTCGCTAAAGACCCAATAAACGAAGCTAAATGACACCTTTAAACAGAGGTGTCATTTAATTTTTAGAGGAGATGATACTTGGACCCAGAGGAAGGTGATATTTGTAAGAAATCAATTAAAACCGATGACATTACAATTCTCGGTTCCAAGAAAGGGGATCTAACCCGTGAGTGAACAAGAGATTGCCGAACTTAAAACTCGCGTCGCTGTCTTAGAAACCAAAAATGAAGCTGCAGAAGTAAGGCTCAATTCCCTAGAGATCGATGTCGGCAAAAAATTCGACCGACTTGAGGCTAAGTTGGATCAAGTTTTACAGGCTGCCCGAGGAAGGCCGTCGTGGTTCGTGGCACTGGCGATCTCAGGACTCATGACGATTGTTACGGGACTAATTGTTTATTTGGTGACACAACATTAAGGAGCGGGTTATGAGCTATACGATTGAACAAAATTTTATCCCCGGCCTTCCAAAAGAGCCTTACGATAACGGACATTATGTTGGAGTAATAGCTCATTCGACGGCGAACAATGGTGACTCAGATGATGGAGAAAGAAATTATGAATCTACTACTTGGCAAAATGCGTTTGTCCATTTCTTCGTGGACGACCAGAAAATTGAACAAGCTGCAGATAGCAACTATATCTGCTACGGGGCCGGGCATACGGCCAATCACCTGGGGTATGTCCAAGTAGAGTTATGTCAAACAGCTGATCCAACCAAGTTTAATAAGGCCTACGCCATGTACACTTGGTTGCTGGCAAAGTTGCTATATAATAGGAAGATTTCTGTCGTGGATGGGGTAACGCTGATGTCCCACGCTCAAGTTTCCGCTAAGTGGCATGAGACAAACCATACTGACCCAATCGATTATTTAGCAAGTCACGGGAAAACATGGGCTAATCTGGTGGCGGATGTAGCAGCTCAATATATGCAAATGGAGGAGGAAGACAAGGTGTTGAACGTTGCAGTTTTATTATTCACGAAAGATGATTATTGGGCCGGTGTCGATGTTGCAGCGAAGAACGGTAACTGTGCTTTATTTATAAGACCATCAGATCAGTCTGTTCCTGCTGAGGCGATGAACACAAAGCAGCTCTTCGTTGTAGGGGGACCGACGGCCAAACATCCCAATGAAGTGTTGTTAAGTGGGAAGGACAAATATGCAACGGCTGCTATGGTTGCGAAGTATTTAGGGTAATAAATCAGGTCAAAGATGGCCTGATTTTTCATTTAACGAAGGAGGAATTATGATGCTTCAAACGATACTTAGTTCAATAGTGGACACGAAAGTCTTGGCTACTTTGGAAACTGTGCTCGGTTTAATTCTGGCGGACTTTATTCTAGGAGTTTTAGTTTCGCTGAGAAATGGAAACTTCAGTGCCAGTAAGCTGCCGCAGTTTGTACAGACAAGCCTAATTCCTTATATAGGGGGGTTATTGGTATTAGGGTTGTTTTCTAACGCCAACGCGGAGCTAGGGGCATTGTTTTTCACGATTGCAGCTACAATCACTGTAAAATTCTTAGCCGATATTACCACAAAAGCAACGCAATTATTTAGTGGATTCCAAATTCAGATTCAAAGTCCGATTAATGTTACATCAGTAGTTCAATCTCAAGCAGCGTCTTCTGGGACAAATGATACTAACGATATAGCTTCCATTCCTACGGAACAAGAGCCTGTTAATACTGCCCCGGTTGCTACTACTGATATGACTTTTACTGGATCAGTGGCTGCCCCACAAGGATAGAATCATTCAGAGAACGGTCTCGAACCTAACATCCCTCAACGATTTGTCGATGAGGGATGTTAAACTTGTACTTACGAAGATTTTTTCAATTGATATTCTAGCTGAATGTGTTTATAATAGAACATAAGTTCGATAAATACCAAATACATGTACTGAGAGGCGATTGCAATGAGAGATGTTTGTGAAGATTGTGGCAGAAAATCGTATTGTTTGGAACCATGCGAAGAGTGGTTAATTGCTCATGAGCAATGCCCAGTCTGCCGGAACAAACTTTTACATATTGGAGGATGTACAGAGTGCATTACTGGCGATTGGGCGAAGTGTGGCTGAAATGAAAGTTGTTATGGAGCCCATCGAAATGATTGCTTGGTTTGATATTCCTGGCACACCACGTCCTATCCGCTTTCGACATGCTGAAAATGTTGTTAAGGTTGAGATGATTAAAAGGATATCTGAAGAGAAAATAGCTGGTAACCGAATGAAGATTTATGAGTGTCAAAGCGAGATTCATGGACAGATGAGACTTTTTGAGCTCAAATATGAGCTGAATACGTGTAAGTGGTTCTTGTTCAAAATGTAGGTGTAAACGATTTTTACGCCCTATTACAGGATAAATGTCTTCCCAGAAACAGTAAAGTATTATCAGAATCCGTCCAACTGAAAAAAATTTATAAGGGGAACGCATAGTGCGACTCCTCTTCTATTTGTGTTATACAATAGGTCCATGTTGACCATTAACAAGCTTTGTAGTATCTTTCATACAGCAGTAAGATTATCGGCTAAAATCGTGAAGGGTGAGGACCTTTAAAAATGAAGTACACAGAATTCGAGTTTAATATCAATCAGGGATCTGTAATTTATCTATGATCGTTTCAACTTTAATACTTCTCGCAACTTTGTTCATATTTACTGTTGGAAAAAGTCCGATTTTCCGAGTGGATCGAGCCGGAGTTGCGATCATTGGTGCTTCTCTGACGATTGCCACAGGAATGACCTTTGATCAGGCTGTCGGTGCGATTGATTATAGGACCATTGTTCTCTTATTTTCCATGATGATTATTACGGCTTACCTAAACTTATCTGGTCTCTTTCAACTGGTTGGTGATTATTCGATAAGTAAGCTGCAAACCAAAAAACAATTGCTGTTTGCGGTTATACTATCGACGGGTATTTTATCCGCGTTCTTCATAAATGATATTGTTTGTCTTCTCTTTACTCCAGTGGTAATTCTGATTTGTAGCCGCATGGAGCTTAATCCGATCCCATATTTACTGGGCGTGGCTACCGCCTCAAATATAGGCAGCGTCGCCACTTTGATCGGTAACCCGCAGAACATTCTGATCGGAAGTCTATCCCATATGCCTTTTAATTGGTATATGGCAGTGGCTGTGCCCCTGTCCCTTGTTGGTCTTATGTTGAATTACATGGTCATCGCTTGGGCATACAGGGAAGAACTCAACGGCCTTCTCCCGAATTGCTCGCCTATGGTTGGAGTTGTTCACCGTTACTT
Source organism: Desulfosporosinus paludis (assembly GCF_045689965.1). Lineage (NCBI taxonomy): Bacteria > Bacillati > Bacillota > Clostridia > Eubacteriales > Desulfitobacteriaceae > Desulfosporosinus > Desulfosporosinus paludis. The sequence continues at coordinate 1,260,039 of NZ_CP144211.1, read as the reverse complement.
GATTAGAAAAGGCTTGGTAGTGATGGTATTGGTCTTGTCTGGCTTTCTCGTGGGGTTTGATCCTGCTGTTGTTGCCAGTTTAGGTGCTGCTATGCTCCTAGTAACTCGGCGTCTCAAACCGAACAAGGTGTATGCCGGGATCGATTTCAATCTTCTGGTCATATTTATTGGACTATTTGTTATCATCGGCGGTGTAGAACAAAGTGGCCTGATTGGGCGACTGCTAAATCCTCATTTTGTCCAGAATGTACAGAGTTTACCACTATTTACGGTCTTAACTATTCTGTTTTCCAATGTAGTAAGTAATGTGCCAGCGGTAATGATGCTGAAATTTCTAATTCCGACATCTTCTGCACATGTATGGTGGGCAAGTATGGCTGTTTTTAGTACTTTGGCGGGTAATTTAACCTTGACTGGTTCCATAGCCAATCTAATCGTGGTAGAACAAGCCAAAAAGCAAAACGTAGATATAAACTTTTCCACTTACCTTAAAATCGGATTTCCCTTAACTATAGCCATGGTCGTTATAGGTCTCGTGTACTTTAGGCTACTATTTGGGATATGATACGGTTACTATTGACTCTCCACTACTAAAAACAAATTAACTTGCTATCCAACCAATACAGAGCTAACATCACTACACCCGGACAATCTAGCGGGTGTAGTGATGTTATTTTAACTGCAATATGTTCCCACAAGCCTCCAAAATCACTGTATTGAGGAAGGAAAGGAGACACATGAAAAAGATAAGGACCATTGAAAAATCTCCAACTCTTAATGAGTCTCACAAAAAGCTTAGAGTTTGTGCTTACTGTCGGGTTAGTACAGACCAAATCGACCAACAAAACAGCCTGTCTGCCCAAGTCCAGCATTACACTTCCTATATAAATAGTAATCCAGCTTGGACCTTTGCTGGCATCTATTCGGATAACGGCCTATCCGGCAAGAACGCGGCAAAACGACCAGAGTTTATGAGGATGGTTCAAGACGCTGAGAATAAGAAATTCGACCTTGTCATAACGAAGTCAATTTCCCGTTTCGCTAGGAATACTCAAGATTGTTTGGAAACTGTACGTAAACTTAAACTACTTGGAATTGGAGTTCAGTTCGAAAAAGAGGCGATAAATACTCTAACCGCCGAAAGCGAACTCTTACTTTCCATCCTAAGCTCCGTCGCAGAGGAGGAGTTGGCCTCCATTTCTCAAAATATGCATTGGAGTAATCAACGGCGATTTAAGAAAGGTAAGTTCTCAGTTAGCACAAAACGTTTCCTTGGTTATGATAAGAACCATGATGGAAATCTTCTTATAAACGAAGAACAAGCCGCCATTGTGAGGCGAATCTTCAAAGACTATCTTTCAGGTCTGGGAGTTTCCTGCATAGCCAAAGGTCTTGAAGCGGATGAAATTAATAATATCTCCGGGAAGGTTAAATGGGCCGAATCAAGCATCCGAGATATTCTAAAAAACGAGAAGTATTGTGGGGATGCTCGCTTGCAAAAAACCATTACAACGGCCCTATATAATAGGAAGCGAAATTCTGGTGAAGCTCCAATGTACTATGTGAAGGACTGTCATCCTGCCATTATTAGACGGGAAGATTTTGATAAAGTCCAGGAATTAATGATGGAGAGGGCCAAGTCAAAAGGAAATATTGAGGGTGATGAGAGAAGTACCAAAATCGTTATACTTTCACTGGAACCATTGTTTGCGGCCATTGTGGAAATACATTTAAAAGGCATATGGACAATTGCGGTACTGTCGCAGAGAAAGTTTCTTGGATTTGTGGCACATATATAATAGAAGGGAAAAATTCATGTGGGGTAGGGAGGATTAAAGAAGAGACCATTAAAGGCTTGTTCGAAAGAGTTTTTAATCGGCTTTATGATGATCGTGTCAGGCTGCTGGGAGATTATAATGCAAAATTGGAACGAGAAAAGTTAACCGAGTTAGATAATGAGCGCATCGCGAAGTTGGATGAGGAAATTGAGAAACTCATCAAACAAGAACGGGCGCTCTTTTTAATTGAAGAAAAAGGTTATGCCGATCACAATTTTGTGAAAGCTGAACATGAGGAACTGGTTAAAACGTTGACTGGGTTTCAAATGAAACGATCTAATTGGATGGATGAAATCAATAAGCGAGATACCAGAATGGCAAGAACCTTGGAACTTGAGTCTATTCTCGAAGCACAAGAAGGTAATATCACAGAATTCAGCGATGACTTGTACAGTAGGATAGTTGAAAAGATAGTAGTCAAAGAACGAACCAAATTAATATTCCAATTAAAAAACGGCCTTGCTTTCGAGGAGACATACACCTTGAAGCGAGGCCACGATATTTTCTAGGGAGGTATTATTAATGGCAACAGTAACAGTAATTCCAGCAAAACCGATGCAAGAATTGAAAGGTTTAGAGGCTACTGCAAGACTTAGAGTTTGTGCCTATGTGAGGGTTTCAACCGATAATGAAGAGCAACTATCGAGCTACCAGGCGCAGGTTGAGCATTACACTTCTTATATCAAGAACAATCCTGCTTGGGAATTCTGTGGGATTTTTGCGGACGAAGGTATCAGTGGCACCAACACAAAAAAACGTGTTGAGTTCAACCGTATGATCGAATATTGTATGACTGGTAAAATCGACATGGTGATCACTAAATCAATCAGCAGGTTCGCTAGGAATACTCTTGATACTTTGAAATATGTACGTCAACTTAAGGAGAAGGGGGTAGCTATTTTCTTCGAAAAAGAGAACGTAAATACGCTCGATAGTAAGGGAGAATTTCTGATAACCTTGCTCGGAAGTTTGGCACAAGAAGAGAGTTCAAATCTGTCACAAATAACCCGGATGGGAATTTCCTACCGCTTTCAAGAGGGCAAGGTTTTAGTTAACCATAACAAATTCCTCGGTTATACCAAGGATGAACAGGGTCAGTTAGTTATAGTCCCAGAGGAAGCTGAGATAGTTCGGCGGATTTATCGAGAATTCCTTGATGGCAAAAGTCCCTACAAAATTGCAAGTAATTTACAAAGGGATGGGATACTCACTGGTGCAGGCGGTTCGCATTGGTATGACAGTACGGTCATTAAGATTTTAAGGAACGAAAAGTATATGGGCGATGCGCTGTTGCAGAAAACTTTTACAGTTGATTTTCTAACGAAAAAGCGTGTAAAAAATACTGGACATGCCGCTCAGTATTATGTTGAGAATAGCCATGAAGCTATTATCAGTAAGGAAGAATTTGCGGCGGTGCAGATGGAATTAGAAAGACGGGCGAATATGCGTGGTTATTCCAAAACCGGAAAGAGCAAGTTTACGAGTGATTATGCTTTTTCGGGGACCCTTTTTTGCGGGAATTGCGGAAGCAAGTTCCGGCGCATGAAGTGGGGGAGGGGTAAGAACGAGCAAATTGTTTGGGTATGTATCAACCATCAAATGAATGGAAATGAAGCCTGCGAGATGAAGGCAGTTAAGGAAAAGGCTTTAGAGAAGGCATTTGTTCGGGCTATGAATAGAATCATTGCCAGTAAAGAGACCTATATAATAGAAGAAATTAGTGGTACTGAGTATGATTTTGAGGCTATTGATGCCAGGTTGAAGGATCTTCAGCAAGAGTTGGTGAATGTGGTGCGGAATAATCAGGAATATTCCAGTTTGGCCGCTGAGATTGAAAGGTTGCAGGTCCATAAGCAAAGGTTGAAGGGAGATGAGGCTGAAAAAGTATGGAGAGACAGAATGCGAGAAGACTTCATGGCTTATCTGGATGCTAGGGAAGGTAAGCTACTGGATAAGTTTGATGGGGATTTGTTTCGGAGATTAGTTGAGAAGGTTAAGGTTTTGTCGATGGTGGAAGTCGTGTTTGTATTTAAAATTGGAGTTGAGATGTGGGAGATACTATAACAAATTTACAATAATAGGCATATTATGGATATAATAAAGTGCAAGGTGGTGTAAAAATGGCGACAATCGACGTTTTCCCTACTGATAGTGTCTATATATCCCAATTTTATCACAATACTAATTTTGGAGCTGTCGATCAATTGTTTACAGGACAATATCTTATAAGTAAGGTAAATCATTGTAAACCGGATGCTTATAGAACACTATTGAAATTCGATATTAATTTACTTTGCTCTGATACAATATGTAGTGCTAAGCTATTTCTTTTTGTAAATAGGAAAGATAAACCCGATGCAGAGCTTTCGCCACAAACCGTAACAATATATGAAAATGAAAATGACTTTAACCAAGCAACTGTAACTTGGGATACAGCACCAAATACAATTATTACTCCTTATTCTTTTAATGTAACTGATCATGATGTAGGGTCTTATATAGGAATTGATATTAAGGATTTAGTTCAAGGTTGGGTTAACTCTTGTCATGTGAATGACGGTATTACACTTATTGGAATTGAAGATAAAATAGATACGATTATTGGATACGCAAGTACGGGAAGTGTCAATCCGCCTTTTTTAAGCATAAACTTTAGCTCATGTACTGGTGCAGCAGGAGCAACCGGGGCAACCGGAGCAGCAGGAGCAACAGGAGCAGCAGGAGCAACCGGGGCAACCGGAGCAACAGGAGCAGCAGGAGCAACAGGAGCAGCAGGAGCAACCGGAGCAACCGGGGCAACCGGAGCAACAGGAGCAGCAGGAGCAGCAGGAGCAACAGGAGCAGCAGGAGCAACCGGAGCAACCGGGGCAACCGGAGCAACAGGAGCAGCAGGAGCAGCAGGAGCAACCGGGGCAACCGGAGCAACAGGAGCAGCAGGAGCAACCGGAGCAACCGGAGCAGCAGGAGCAACCGGGGCAACCGGAGCAACAGGAGCAGCAGGAGCAACCGGAGCAACCGGAGCAACCGGAGCAGCAGGAGCAGCAGGAGCAACCGGGGCAACAGGAGCTGCAGGAGCAACCGGGGCAACAGGAGCAGCAGGAGCAACCGGGCCAACAGGAGCTGCAGGAGCAACCGGGGCAACAGGTGCGACCGGAGCTACTGGTGCGGGATTAGCAGCATTTGCCTATATTTATAATTTGGGCCTTCAAGTCGTACCGTTAGAAGCGGATATATTATTCAGTGATAACGGAGTAATTTTAGGTAGCATTACCCATGCGCCGGGAACAGCTCCAATTATCCTTGGTGCTGCAGGCACCTATTCTATCTGGTTCAACACTGAATGTAATGAAGCTAACCAGTTTACCCTCTTCCAAAATGGTGTTGCCGTTGCTGGTGCCATCTACGGCTCCGGGGCTGGAACTCAACCTAACCCAGGTATGGTAATTATTACAGCTAACGCCGGTGATGTGTTAACCTTGAGAAACCATACTAGTGCGGCGGCGGTTACCCTACAGACTCTAGCAGGCGGGACTGAAAGCAACGCAGATGCCTCTATCTTGATTGAAAAAATTAGTTAATGACGATGAATTTTTTAGGCCACTTAGGAGCAGGCCATAAACATGCTCTCAAAGTGATATTCAGTTTTTGGACCGGTCTTTGTCTCTACTGTGCAAACTGTGGTAAGGATTGTGCTAGAGCCTTGTAGGCTGTACGAGTAAAGTAGTTATCCGAAACGCCCATAAAAATTTTCTATAAGGTAAAACACCGGTCAAGGTAGTGAAGGTTACCTTGACCGGTGTTTGGCACATGCATATAATCAAGAAACCGTCAATTGTTTTCTTTACCGACTTTATAAAGTGTCAATGTGTTTGCTAACCCGACAAAATAGCGACCCCACGCAAGAAGAGAGTTCCAATCTGTCACAAATCACGAAAATGGGGATAAGTTACAGATTTTAAGAGGGGAAGGTTTTAGTTAACCATAACAAATTCCTCGGATACACCAAAAATGAGAATGGTGAGTTGGTAATCGTGCAAGAAGAAGCCGAGGTAGTTCGCCGAATATATCAGGAGTTTCTTGATGGTAAAAGTCCTTATAAAATAGCAAGTAATTTACAAAAGGATGGGATAATCACTGGCTCGGGTGGTTCACGGTGGTATGACAGTACGGTCATTAAGATATTGAAGAACGAAAAGTTCATGGGCGATGCGTTGCTACAAAAAACCTACACGGTCGATTTTCTAACAAAAAGGCGTGTAAAAAATACAGGACATGCCACCCAGTATTATGTTGAGGATAGCCATCCTGGGATTATTAGTAAAGAAGAGTTCACAGCGGTGCAGATAGAATTTGAAAGACGAACGAATATGCGTGGATATTCCAAGAGCGGAAAGAGCAAGTTTACGAGTGATTATGCCTTTTCAGGGAAGCTCTTTTGCGGATATTGCGGTAGCAAATTCCGGCGAACTAAATGGGGAAGGGGTAAAAATGAACAGATTGTCTGGATATGTATTAACCATCAAACGAGTGGAAATGAAGCTTGTGATATGAAGACGGTTAAGGAGAAAGCTTTGGAGCAGGCATTTGTGCGGGTTATGAACCGGATCATAATGAATAAAGAGGCCTATATAATAGAAGAAAGTGGTGGCCCTGAGTTTGATTTTAATGATATCGATGCCAAGATAGCTGAGCTTCAGCAAGAGTTAGTGAACATGGTGCGGAATAATCAGGAATATTCGAGTATGACCGCTGAGATAGAAAGGTTGCAGGCGCATAAGCAGAAGATGAAGAGCGATGAGGCTGAGAGGGCATGGAAGGGTAGGGTGGTAGAAGATTTCAAGGCTTATCTAGATGCTAGGGATGGCAAGCTACTGGATAAGTTTGATGGGGATTTATTTCGTAAGTTAATTGAGAAGGTCAAGGTTCAGTCGATGGTTGAGGTGGAGTTTGTGTTTAAAATTGGAGTTGAGATGGGGGGGATACTATAACAAATTTACAATAATAGGCCTATTATGGATATAATAAAGTATAAGGTGGTGTAAAAATGGCGACTATCGACGTTTTCCCTACTGATAGTGTCTATATATCTTGGGATACAGCACCAAGTACAATTATTACTCCTTACTCTTTTAATGTAACTGATCATGATGTCGGATCTTATATAGGAATAGATATTAAGGAGTTAGTTCAAGGTTGGGTTAACTCTTGTCATGTGAATGACGGTATTACACTTATTGGAATTGAAGATAAAATAGATACGATTATTGGATACGCAAGTACGGGAAGTGTCAATCCGCCTTTTTTAAGCATAAACTTTAGCTCATGTACTGGTGCGACAGGTGTAGTAGGAGCAACAGGAGCTACTGGTGCGGGATTAGCAGCATTTGCCTATATTTATAATTTGGGCCTTCAAGTCGTACCGTTAGAAGCGGATATATTATTCAGTGATAACGGAGTAATTTTAGGTAGCATTACCCATGCGCCGGGAACAGCTCCAATTATCCTTGGTGCTGCCGGCACCTACTCTATCTGGTTCAACACTGAATGTAATGAAGCTAACCAGTTTACCCTCTTCCAAAATGGTGTTGCCGTTGCTGGTGCCATCTACGGCTCCGGGGCTGGAACTCAACCTAACCCAGGTATGGTAATTGTACAGCTAACGCCGGTGATGTGTTAACCTTGAGAAACCATACTAGTGCGGCGGCGGTTACTCTACAGACTCTAGCAGGCGGGACTGAAAGCAACGCAGATGCCTCTATCTTGATTGAAAAAATTAGTTAATGACGATGAATTTTTTAGGCCACTTAGGAGCAGGCCAAATCCAACAGGCTCTCCAAGTGATATTCGGTTTTTGGAAAGGTTTTTGTCTCTACTGTGCAAACTGTGGTCAGGTTGTACCAGTGTCTATGGCTATAACTTGAAATTAAATCACCTATATTTAAAGGCGCCTTCTCACAGAATGAGAGGTCGCCATAATATTTATTGTGGGATTAAATAATTTGTTCATACTAATTCTCCATACATTGGAGGGATTTTTGTCCAGCCTTTCGTTTTCCCATATTTTAGGAATTTATCATACGAACTCATTTCGTCTTTAAATAAATCGATGAATATTTTACGCAGGCTGTCATTTCTTACCGTCTCCATTACTGCCCTCATGTGCAGGTCAATAGAATTCTGAAGTCCTGAGAGAAGAATTCTATACATAAATTGATCTTCCATTGCTTCCGGATCTATGCGCTGCACCATTTCAGCGGGTGGCCTTTCAGGTACATGGACACTATATTTTATACACAGTTCCTCAAGTTCGTCGATCTGCTTTTTGATAATTATTAAGCCCATATCTAATACAGCAATAAAGCTTGTGTCATGGGCAAAACTAATGGAGAACATGACTAATTCCAGCTGGTCATATCTTAAGTTTAGATGGTCCCAGAGATGGAAAGCTTCACTGATCGATAAATCCTCAGTTTTAATTGGTTTAGAGGGCTTATAAGCCGGAGGATTGTCCTCCCAACTCTTCAATTTGCCAAATTTATACAGTATCTGAAATTGATAGGCGTGGCCTAACAGGGCATGTTTGAAAAGTTCTCGGAGTTGATCATTATTTGTAGTGGTTCTATAAGACCGACCAAGGACAACCATTTGAGTAACTAGGTCTTCAAATATTCTCCTGTAAATATATCTGTCTGTAAGCTCATCAAGCTTTTTATCAATCCGGATATCCACTGCGGGTCTCTTGGGCAAGGTTACCGAATAGTGGGCTGCTTTCTCTTCCAATATCTTTGATTCCTTTATAAAGGTACTTAAGAAGCGACTAAGTATAAGATCAAAATCACGGTCATGGATAAAGTTCCTATACATCTGAAGGGTTTCTATACTTCCATAACGTGCTCTTAAGGCATTCCATAAATTGAAGGCTCCTAGAATATCAATAACTTCTTCACCTGATATTTTTTTAAAGATAGAAAACAAAACAATCACCTCATTATAAAATTGTTTTAGTATCCGTTTGGTAGGGTATTTTTATGCGATGCAAAGAAAGGCCTGATGAACCCGGGATCGACAAGTTATAGGTATTTGAGATGTATAATATAATTAAATAATTAAAGGAAAATAGAGGTAATATCCAAATAATGTCCAATATTAATATATAATAATAATTCGGAATGAACAGAGGAAAAATATATTGCAAAATAACTTTAGCGTAAACGAGAGTTTTCCAGTGGTTGGAATCGGAGTCTCGGCTGTTGGGGAAAAGACATTTAAAGCTTTTTTTGAAACAATACCGGACGACTATGGGATGGCCTTTGTTATTGTCGGCTGTCACGAAATGACGGTTCAGGTCCTGCAGGAATACATATCTATGCCTGTTTTAGCGGTGAAAGACGATATGAAGATGCTGCCAAATCATGTGTTTGTATGCCCCGTAGATAAAGATACCGGAGTTGTACGGGGTAATTTTTTTTTGAGGGAACCCCTTTCTAATCCTCGAAAACCTTTAGATTATTTTTTTAGCACCCTGGCCTATGACCAGGGTGAAAATGCCATATGTATTATTCTTTCCGGCATAAGTCATGATGGGGCCTTGGGCTTGAAAGAAATTAAAGCACAGTTTGGTACAGTAATGGTCCAGGACGGGGGCTTAGGGGGGTGTGCGGATTCCGCCGGCAGTGCCTCGGTCTTGGGATTGGCAGATTATAGTTTACCTATTGGGAAAATGGGTGACCAGCTTCTTGTCCATAGCAAGTGGTTGCAGCGAAGAGCTTCGCGAAGTATGAACGAAAAATTGAGCAAGAACTCAGAAATACTCAAGAGAGTGCTTTTTATTATCCAAATGCACAACAGCCACGATTTTTCCCTATACAAAAAAGGCACTATTTACCGGCGAATCGAAAGCAGAATGCGCGTCTGCCATATTCAAGATATTGAGGAGTATGTTCGCTATTTGCAGCAAAACGCGGCAGAAGTAGAAACCCTTTTCAAAGCGATACTCATTAATGTAACCCGTTTTTTCCGCGACCCTGAAGCATTCGAGGTTTTAGAGAATCAAGTGATTCCAGATTTACTGGCGGATAAACCTGAGGGATATAACCTACGAATATGGATCCCCGGGTGTTCCAGCGGGGAAGAAGTCTACTCCCTGGCAATCATAATTCAGGAATGCATGAACAAAGCCCGGCAGAATATGACTCTGCAGATATTCGCTACAGATATTGATGAAGACGCCGTTTTAACGGCAAGGACTGGCTTATATCCCTTAAGTATCGCGGATGACATGCACCCTGAGCGCTTAAAACGCTTTTTTAAGCTGGAAGAAAATCGCTACCGCATTTCGAAGGAAATTCGGGAAACCATAATTTTTGCTTCCCATAATCTTATTAAAGATCCGCCTTTCATTAAGGTGGATATGATCAGCTGCCGAAACCTGTTAATATACTTTGAGAATTCCTTGCAGAAAAAGATTTCCAACCTTTTTCACTTCAGCCTTCTACCCAATGGAATACTCTTTTTAGGTCCTTCCGAATCCTTTGGAAGCAACACGAACCTTTATACTGTGCTAAATAGCAAATGGAAGTTATATAAACGCCGGGATGTCATCTCCAAGCTCTGGACAAATTTTCTTCCCGGTTCATCTATCGTTACGGCAGCGAGGGCAAGGGCGAATTTAACAAGCATCGTAGGATCGGAAAAACCAGGAATGATCAATTCTATAGAGAAAATGTTGTTGGAAAACTATACCCCGCCCTGTTTTATAGTCAACGAAAAGGGAGATATCATTTATATCAATAGCCGGAGCGGAAAATATTTTGAATTGGCTGCCGGAGAAGCCAGCCTGAACATCGCGACCATGGTTAAGGAGGAAATGCGGTATAGTTTAAGGGCAGTACTTCGTCAGGCAGCAAAAACAAAAGAAGACATTACGATTGAAGGCGTAAGGGTGATCATCAATGGCGAACAAGTCACTCTTAATTTTGGTGTTAGGCCGATTGACGAACCCGGAACATTACAGGGTTTGATCCTGGTGATCGTTGAGGAAGTTTTGGCATTACCCCTAGATACCCCGCTTAATAACATCGGAGACAGCTCGTTAGACAGTGTGACGCGGATCGACGAACTGGAGAATGAGCTGAAAAGTACAAAAGTTCAACTGTTCAGAACAATCGAAGAGATTGAATTATCCTATATGGAGACAGCGGCGGCCAACGAAGAACTGCACTCCGCTAATGAGGAATTACAGAGTTCCAATGAAGAAATGGAGACTTCTCGAGAAGAAATGCAGTCCCTCTACGAGGAAGTCGTAACCGTGAACAACGAACTGCAAAATAAGCTGAATGAACTTGCCCACTCCAATGACGATATGACGAATCTTTTAAATAGCACAGAAATCGCCTTTATATTTCTGGATAGTAATCTGAACATTATGCGGTATACTCCTTTAGCCCCTAGGCTTGTTAACGTCATTCCTTCAGATGTTGGTCGTCCTCTGGCCCACCTTGTAACAAGGCTCCGAAAGACGGATATTGTCAGCGAAGCTCAGAGGATTCTGGAAACCTATGGCCAAATTGAGAAGGAGGTTGAAACATTAGACGGGGTATGGTACCTGATGCGGTTAACACCCTATCGAACCTCCGAAAACACGGTGGCTGGTGTCGTAGTTTCTTTTGTTAATATCAGTAAACTTAAGGCGCTGAATTTATTAAATACTGAGCTGAGGGACAGACGTGATTATGCCTTTAGTATCATTGAGACCATAGACTTTCCCCTCCTGGTGCTGGACGGTGATTTTAAGGTTCTAACAGCGAACCTGGATTTTTACCATGTTTTCCAGCTGACGCCTTTAGAAACGGAAGGCAGGTCGCTTTCACAACTTAGCAAAGGCCGATGGAACACCCACGAGTTGGAGGAAAAACTCACTACTATTATCGCTGAAGGGGTATCTTTTCGAAGCTTCCTCTTGGATTATGAATTTCCAGGCGTCGGCTATAAAAAAATTTACCTCGATGCCCACCGGATTAACAGCAAAAAGCCTTCTGCAGATTTAATCCTAGTCATCTTTAAGACGGAGAATTAATTTAGTTATGTTTAAATAAGGGGGTTGGTGATTGCATGGATGGTGTAAAATTACGCCAGGAAGCAGAAGCACTAAGAAACCAAAAGAACAGAGCTTTAGGGAATACTTCGGCAGAAGGTTTAATGGAGAATAAGGAACTTGAGCTTTATGAGATCGAATTATCAATGCAAAATGAAGAATTGAAGCGTGTTGGTCTGGAGAACGAATTATCCCGGGACAAATATAAGAAATTATATGATTTTGCCCCAGTGGGGTTTTTTACCTGCGGGACGAATGGCCTGATCCTGGAAGTAAACCGAACAGGGGCTGCTCTATTCGGAGTGGAGAAGGATCATTTATTGGGTAAAGTTTTTACCAGCTTTGTGGCAGCTGAACACCAACACAATTTTTCTTCCTACTGTGAGTTGCTGCAACGAATTAACACAAAGCAGGAATGCGAACTGGACCTCCGGAAGAATGATGGGACAGTTTTTTGTGCTTTAGTGGAAGGAATAGCAGAAAAAGTAGACGATGAAAAAAACACCCTTTGCTTTCTTGCGGTCAAAGACATTACCGAACGGAAGAAGAATGAGGAAGATAAGTTGAATTACCAACGGATGGAATCTTTAGGAATTCTGGCTGGGGGCATAGCCCACGACTTTAACAATCTTCTGACTGTCATATTAGGCAATATCTCGTTATTCAAAATGAAGAGTTTGAAACAGGAAAAAAACCTGGAACTATTGGAAGAGGCAGAAAAAGCCTGCCAGCAGTCTACAGATTTAACCTTGCAGCTACTGACCTTTGCCAAAGGTTGTAAGCCCTTTAAAGAGGTAATATCCATTGTTCCGTTACTTAAAGATACCGTCATTTTTGCTATGAGGGGTTCCAATGTGCGTCATGAACTTGATTTGCCCGATGATTTATGGATGGTAGAGGTTGATGGCGGACATATCAGACAGGTGATGAATAATCTGGTCATCAATGCCCAGCAGGCTATGCCTAATGGGGGAACGGTGTCTTTGAGGTGTGAGAACAAATACTTGACACAGGAAGAGGGACTGCCGTTAAACATAGGCCCCTATCTGAAGATAACCGTGGAAGATCACGGAGTTGGCATCCATAAAGACCAGTTGAACAGGATTTTTGATCCTTACTTTACGACAAAGGCTCAAGGTAACGGGTTGGGATTAGCTACTTCTTATTCCATAGTCAGGCGGCACAATGGTCACATTAGTGTTGAGTCCGAACGAGGTCAGGGAACAGTTGTATCGGTATACCTTCCAGCCATACCAGGGATGGCTCTGTCAGAGAAGAAGGCTCCAGAGCTGTCTCTCCCGAGGCAGGGCAAGATTTTGGTTATGGATGATCAAGCCACCATACGAGAAGTTATCGGGGGATGCTTGCCCAGTTGGGTTGTGAACCTTCTTTAGCCGTAGATGGAGAGGAAGCGATCCTTCTTTACAGGGAAGCCAGTGAGAGGGGCGAGCCCTACGATGCTGTTATTTTCGATTTAACTATTCCCGGTGGAGCAGGAGGCAGGCAGGCCCTAGCGGAGATCATTAAAATAGATCCCCATGTCAAGGCCATAGCCTCCAGCGGCTACTGTAACGACACTATTATGACTGATTTTAAAAAGTATGGATTCAAAGCGGCTTTACCTAAGCCTTTTTGCCTGGAGGAACTAAGCGGAGTCCTCAGGAATACTGTTTTGGACTTCATGTAATCTTTATCTCTCAGGTTAACTTTATCAATTTCAGAAAGATTCCTTAAATGAAGTTGTGTTGTGCTGAGTGTACAAACATACGCGATGTTCTTAATGGCTCAACTCTTTCCTTTGTATATGGGACATCTAATACCGTTTGAGTCTTGCCAGAACGTTTGTGACGCTCTGGCTTTTCGTTTTTCAAATAGAATTATCAAATTCCTCTGTTAAAGTCAACCAATTACTTCCTGTAATATTTCCTTCAACATTTGTGAATTCTATTAATAATTCTAAAAAATAAAAGACATTGTTAAACATATTATTCAGATGTAACTCAAAAGAATGTTTGACTCATAAGAGGAGGTAATAACCCAACATGAAAAAAATAAAGGATAGAGATACCCTTTCAATTGTTTCAGGAATGATTGGACTTGTTGGATTGATGCTTACTGATGGAATCTCTCAAAAAGCAAAAATATCCAAAAGGTCATATAGAGAAGCTGCCGCAGGGGTCTTCGTATCCAAGAATGAAGCGGAAAATTTAAGGGGTCAGGCGCTTGGGGTAATAATGAACTCCGCTGTGAGCATTCTTGGGGCTAATTACATCATCAAACGTATGTCGCAAAACGGACGCGATAAACTTGTTTCTAAAGGGATTACATCAGGAATTGTCTTCGGAGCAATAGCTACGGCTATCCCAAATCTTGCCCCCTGGAATAAGATGAGGCCTAGAGATGCGGCAAGTAATCTGTCCTACGTTTTTAGTAACATAGTTTTCGGTTTACTTGCCACCTTTTCAGCAGCTAAATTGGGGCATGATACACTTTTCGATACCCCACCTCAAAACGACTATTTGAAACCGACTGAAAAAACAACTGAGCAAATAAAAAAGTCGAAAAGAAATAACATTCAACCTGTTTATTCGGATGTAAATCCCAATCTAGAAGAAACAACATTCTTTATGTAATTCGTTTTTCCATATGTTACTATCACGAAAAAAATGTCGTTCAGGGTTGCTTTCGACCTTGACCGACATTTTTCGATGCATATAGTTATGAAACTGTAAAATGTACTCTTTTCTAACTTTATGAAATGTCAATGTGTTTTCAAAGCCAACAAATCAAGCACCCGAGACACGTTGAGACCGTGGTAAGTTTGAAAACACTTACATTTTGAAAGCCGCCTGTATCAAGGGCTTCTGGCCTGGGGAATTATCCCAATAAGCTAAAAATGTCAAGAATGTGTTAAGACTGCGTCCATGGAAACATATTCGAGGTAAATATAGCATTTTTGCAAGAAAGATATGCTAATAAATGTGTCGCGGTGTCTAGGGAGCATAAATTTTTCTCAAACCCTTCATTCGGAAACATTAAAATGTTTTGCGTTTACTATAAAGTTGTGAGATGATTGAAGAGTAAAGGCAGGGGTTGTGTGATGGGCAAAGTTAAACGTTGCAGTTTTATTATTTACGAAGGACGATTTTTGGAGCGGGATTGATGTCGCTGCGAAAAATGGAAACTGTGCCTTGTTTATAAGATCAGCCAACCAGTCTGTTCCGGCTGAGGCCTTGAGCTCCAAGCAACTCATTGTTGTGGGAGGGCCAAGCACAGGGCATCCAAACGAAGTACTGTTATCTGGTAAGGACAAATTAGCTACAGCTGCGGAAGTTGCTAAGCATTTAGGGCAATGATTCGGGTCAGAGATGGCCTGATTTTTAATTTAAGAAGGAGGAATTATTGTGTTAAGTTTTATCCAATCATTAATAGCAACAAATGTTCTCATTACACTTGAGACAGTTCTAGGTCTAATATTCGCATATTTTATTTTTGGAGTGTTGCTTTCGCTTAGAAACAGTAATTTTAATTTTAGTAAGCTGCCCCAATTTGTAGAAACGAGTTTGGTTCCCTATATTGGAGGTCTTCTTGTGTTAGCTCTGTTTTCCAATGCTAACGTAGAGTTAGGAGCATTATTTTTTACCATTGCTGCAACGATTACGGCGAAATTCTTGGCTGATATTGTAACCAAAGCGGGGCAACTGTTTAATGGATTGCAAATTCAGAGTCCAGTGACTGTGGCGAAAGCAGATGTTCTACCACAACCGGCTCCTGCACAGCAAGAACCAGTGGCACAGCCTGCGGTCAATGTTTCTGCGGAGGTTACTCAGTAAAATGAAAGATATATGTTCAGATTGTAAACGAAAATCTTATTGTATGGAACCGTGTGAACAATGGTTAATTGAGCATGACAAATGCCCGGTATGCCAAAACAAGCTCATTCACCGCGGTGGATGTACAGAGTGCATCACTGGGAGCTTCCAGAATAGCCAAAGGTCTTGAAGCTGATGAAATTGAAAATATCTCCGGGAATGTTAAATGGGCCGAATCAAGCATACGAGATATTCTCAAGAATGAAAAATATTGTGGTGATGCTCGACTGCAAAAAACAATCACAACGGCCCTATACAATAGGAAGAGAAATTACGGCGAAGCCCCAAAGTACTATGTGAAAGATAGTCACCCAGCTATAATTAGCCAGGAAGATTTTGCGAAAGTTCAGGAATTGATGGCACTTAGGGCCAAATCGAAAGGTAATGTTGAGGGTGATCGAGAAAAATACACAAATCGATATGTTTTAACAGGAACTATTATCTGCGGACACTGTGGAAATAAATTTAAAAGGCATATAGACAATTGTGGTACTGTTGCCGAGTCTATTTGCTGGATTTGCAGCACGTATATAATAGGAAGAAAAAATTCTTGTGGGGTAGGGAGGATTAAGGAAGAGACCATTAAAGGATTGTTTATCAGAGTGTTTAACCGGCTTTACACTGATCGAGCCAAGTTGCTAGGAGATTATAGGGCAAAGTTGGAAAGAGAGAAGTTAAATGAGTTAGATAATGAGCGCATCGCGAAGTTGGATGAGGAAATTGAGAAACTCATTCAGCAAGAACGGGCGCTCTTTTTGATAGAAGAAAAAGGTTATGCAGATCACAATCTGGTGAAAACTGAACACGAGGAGCTAGTTAAAAAGTTGACGCAACTTCAAACGCATCGATCGGATTGGATGGCTGAAATCAATAAGCGAGATACTCGAATGGCCAGAACCTTGGAACTTGAGTCAATTATCGAATCTCAGGGTGGCAACCTCACGGGATTCCATGATGAGTTATATAGGAAGATAGTCGAGAAAATCGTGGTTAATGAACGAACCAAATTAATATTCCAATTAAAAAACGGCCTTGCTTTCGAGGAAAAGTACACCTTGAAGCGAGGCCACGATATTTTCTAGGGAGGTTTTATTAATGGCAACAGTAACGGTGATTCTAGCAAAACCGATGCAAGAGTTAAAAGGGTTAGAGGCTACCGCAAAGCTCAGAGTTTGTGCTTACGCTCGGGTTTCTACAGATAATGAAGAGCAACTGTCGAGCTATCAGGCGCAGGTTGAGCATTATACTTCGTACATTAAAAACAATCCGGCTTGGGAATTTGTTGAGATTTTTTCGGACGAAGGAATTAGCGGCACGAATACCAAAAAGCGTGATGGATTCAACAGAATGATAGATGATTGTATGAATGGCAAGATTGATATGGTGATTACCAAATCTATTAGTAGATTTGCTAGGAATACTCTCGATACTTTGAAATATGTACGGCAATTGAAGGAGAAAGGAGTGGCTATTTTCTTTGAAAAGGAGAACGTGAATACTCTCGACAGTAAGGGAGAATTCCTAATTACGTTGCTTGGAAGTTTGGCGCAGGAAGAGAGTTCCAATCTGTCTCAGATCACCAAGATGGGAATTTCCTATCGCTTTCAAGAGGGTAAGGTTTTAGTTAATCATAACAAATTCCTCGGCTACACTGAGGATGAGCAAGGTCAGTTAGTCATAGTTCAAGGGGAAGCTGAAGTGATCCGTAGGATATATCGGGAGTTTCTTGATGGCAAAAGCCCCTATAAAATTGCATCTGGCTTAGAGAAAGACGGTATACTCACAGGATCGGGTGGATCACGATGGTATGACAGTACGGTTATTAAGATTTTGAAGAACGAAAAGTATATGGGCGACGCTTTGTTACAGAAAACCTACACCCTCGACTTCTTGACAAAAAGGCGTGTGAAAAATGCCGGATATGCCGCCCAGTATTATGTTGAGGATAGCCATCCGGCAATTATTAGTAAGGAAAAATTTACGGCGGTGCAGATGGAAATGGAAAGACGGGCCAATATGCGCGGTTATTCTAAGACTGGGAAGAGCAAGTTTACGAATGATTATGCTTTTTCCGGTAAATTATTCTGCGGGAATTGTGGTTCAAAATTTCGGCGCATGAAGTGGGGCAAAGGGAAGAATGAACAGATAGTCTGGGTATGTATCAACCATCAAATGAATGGAAACGAAGCTTGTAATATGAAAGCAGTTAAAGAGAAGGCTTTGGAGAAAACATTTGTACGGGTAATGAATAGGCTTATTGTGGAAAAGGATAGTTTGATGGTAAGGAATTAGGCGAGGAAGAGTACAGGGTTGAGGAGATTCAGAACAGGATTGAAGAATTACAAGCTAAAATAATTAACTTGACCAAAGCGGGATTTGATGAGAAAGAGTATAAGATTCTAGCAGGGGAAATTGATTTGCTGCGTGAAAGGGTTCGTTGAAAAGGTTAGGGTGCGGTCAATGGTTGAGGTGGAGTTTGTATTTAAGGCGGGGTTGGAGGTGAGGGAGATTATATAATTAATATTGTCTAGAAATAGAATGCCGGTTAGGGTTTTATTACCTTGACCGGCTTTTTAACATTAGGTATTTTAAATAATAAATATTTCATAAATAATAAAATTAAATAATTTTAAATTTTGATCAATAGATACCATTAAAATCTCGAACTAATTAAAGCGATGAGAAAGCGGATGTACGGGAATTCTACCTGTCAGATAAAACGATGCCCCGGCTTTAGCCCAGTCCGACGTTGGGGTAGCTATGAACAGCGGTACTCAGGCAGCCAAAGAAGCCGGGAATATGGTTGATCTGGACAGCAATCCTACGAAGCTCATCGAGATCGTTGAAATTGGCAAACAACTCCTGATGACCAGAGGAGCACTGACAACCTTCAGTATTGCGAATGATGTGGCCAAATATTTTGCGATCATTCCTGCTCTGTTTGTCGTCACCTACCCGGAATTGGGTGCCCTAAATATTATGCATTTAGCTACGGCGCAGAGTGCAATTTTATCTGCCGTAATCTTCAACGCCCTGATTATCATTGCCCTCGTACCCTTAGCTTTGCGTGGGATTGCATACCGTCCTCTCGGAGCAAATGCCATCTTAAAGCGAAACCTCTTAATCTACGGGTTGGGAGGTTTCATTGCCCCCTTTATAGGGATAAAGTTAATCGATATATTGCTGGTTGCTTTAGGTTTAAGTTAAGGTGTTAATGGAAAGGATGAGAATTTCATGCTAAAAACTTGGGGCAGGGCTTTTATGTTATTAATAGCCCTGACAATCATCACAGGAATTGCCTATCCCTTAGTTGTTACGGGCCTGGCGCAGTTGATTTTTCCGCATCAGGCCAATGGCTCTTTAGCATACCAAAACGGAAAACCGGTTGGCTCGGAGATGATTGGTCAGAACTTCAGTGATCCACGATACTTTCATGGCCGTCCTTCGGCAGCAGGGAAAGATGGCTATGATGCCACGAGTTCTGGCGGTTCGAACATGGGGCCAACGAGCAAGGACTTATTGGATCAAGCTGCTAAGAATGCGGCTCAAGTTAGAACAGAAAACGGACTCTCTTTGAATACCCCTGTACCCAGCGACCTAATTACGGCTTCGGCGAGTGGACTGGACCCGGATATCACGCCTGCCGCCGCCCAGATTCAGGTAGCTCGAGTAGCCAAAGCCAAAAATATGAATGAACAAAAAGTACAGGCCCTGGTTAATCAGTATACGGAAGGCCGACAGTTTGGTTTTCTTGGGGAGCCCAGAGTGAATGTCCTTAAACTAAATCTGGCGTTGGATCAACAATAAAGAACAATAAATGTAGTAAGTTATGTCAAGCGCTACCAAGATGTTGAGGAATTATTGGCTTCAGGTATCAATGTTTATACTACGCTGAATATCCAACACGTGGAAAGTTTTAATGATGTCGTGGCGCAGATTACTGAGGTAAATGTTCGCGAAACAATCCCTGACCGAATTCTAGAGATTGCTTCCCAGATTCAATTAGTAGATATTCCGCCGGAAGAGTTGATCCAGCGACTAAAAGAAGGTAAGTTTATGTCCCGGGCCAAGCGGGTGAGGCTTTAAAGAAGTTTTCCGGCCTGGAAATATCAATGCCTTGCGCGAGATTTCGATGCGTTATACGGCACAACGGGTGGACCGTCAATTGAAATCGTTGGCCTTAACGGAAATGATGTTGCGAAAGAGATTCTGGAATTGGCCAGAAGGTGCAATATTTCGCAGATTATTATCGGGAGACCGGAACAAACCATGACATTGCTAATAAATTGGATTTTCCACAATAATCCTTTAATATATGCTGAAGGAGATTAATATGGAAACGAAAGGACCACGAATTTTAATAGTTGACGATGAGTTGCAAATTCGCCGGTTTTTGCGGGTTAGCCTTACGAGCCACGGCTATGATGTTAAAGATGTGGGGACAGGTAAAGAGGCCCTGGATGAGGCAGCAATTTTTGGTCCAAACCTAGTTATTTTAGATTTAGGATTACCCGACATCGATGGCCTCGACGTATTATACAATTTACGGGAATGGTCTAAGGTGCCGATCATCATACTCTCAGCAAAAGAACAAGAGCAGGCGAAGGTTATGGCCTTAGATTCTGGTGCTGACGATTATGTCACCAAGCCATTCGGGATGGGCGAATTACTGGCTCGAATCCGGGCAGGTTTAAGGCATACGATGGCCGCTGGTGAAGAACCTGTCTTGAAATTTGACGACTTATCTATTGATCTTGCACATCGTAACGTGAAATTAATGGAAGTAGAGGTTAAATTAACCCCCACTGAGTACGAGTTGGTAAAACAACTGGCTAACAATGCTGGAAAGGTGCTAACGCACAAGTATTTACTTCATGCGCTTCGAGGAGAAAACTTTGAAAACAATATTCAGTACCTCAGAGTTTACATGGGGCACCTTAGGCGTAAGATAGAGCGGGATCCCTCACGTCCTAGACATATCATTACTGAACCAGGCGTCGGTTATCGATTGTTATAAAACAACATTTATTTACTCTTCCTTCGCATTTCATACATGCGAAGGACTTTTCATGGTTGAAAATTGAATAATTTATATTTAAAGAATAAGTAAATAATCTACAGAATTTAAACTCTGCTTATTAAAATTTAATTAAGAAATATGTTTACAAATAAATAAAAATTAAAGAATATTCAGATATCCATTATTGCGCATTTATGTTTTATTTATATTATTTTAATAAATTTTTATTACCTTTTTTATTGGAGTGAGATTATAATATAGCCTATACTTCGCGATTAAAAAAGCTTTTAAAGGAGAAAGATAAGTTTTGAATTAGGAATTTTGCAGCATGTAGAATTTAGGAAGGGGATTAAGATGCTACGCCTTAAAGACATCATCATTGGCAAACCGCTACATAATTCGTCGCTTGTTCACGAGAAATTAACAAAAATTAAAGCATTAGCGGTGTATTCCTCAGATGCATTATCATCCGTAGCCTACGCTACAGAAGAAATCCTTTGGGTTCTTGCACCTATTGGCGCCTTTGCTTTGTCGTTTTCTCTTCCAATCTCGGGGATTATCTTATTACTTTTAGCGACCTTAATTATGTCTTATCGCAAGACAATTTTTGCCTATCCATCAGGTGGGGGGGCCTATATAGTCGCAAAGGACAATTTAGGTCAGCTCGCTGGTTTAGTAGCAGGGTCTTCTCTCGTGTTAGATTATATATTAACAGTTTCTGTAAGTATAGCCTCTGGTGTGGCGGCTATTACCTCAGCTTTTCCTAGCCTACTTCCTCATACAGTAGCCTTGTGCTTATTCTTTGTTTTACTATTAATGATTGTAAACCTTCGAGGAATTAAAGAGGCTGCGACTGTTTTCACATTGCCCACTTATGTCTTTATTATTTCGCTGTTGACTTTAATTGGGATTGGTATATATAAACATTCCATGGGTTTACCAATTCCAGCGGCTCCGATAAATCCAGTTCTAGGTTCAACTCCTCAAAAATACATTACCTTATGGATATTAGCAAGAGCGTTTTCGTCAGGTTGTACAGCGTTAACAGGAGTAGAGGCAATCAGTAACGGTGTCCCCAATTTTAAAGAACCTCGTTCACGTAACGCAGCACTAACCCTTGTTTCCATGGGAATTATTATTGTTTTTCTTTTTGGAGGAACCACATTTTTAGCTCAAATTCTCCATGTGACACCTAACTCTAATGAGACGGTTATCTCGCAGATAGCTCGTTTATTAACAGGTAGAGGATGGTTCTACTACTTATTACAGGCGAGTACCGCTGCAATTCTAATTTTGGCTGCAAATACGAGTTATAATGATTTCCCTTTAGTCTTTAGTCTAATAGCAAAAGATGGATATTTACCACGGCAATTTTCCGCTCGCGGTGATAAGTTGGTCTTTTCTAACGGTATTATTACTTTATCGTTATTGTCTGCGGTATTGCTCGTTGTATTTGACGGGGATACGCATAACCTACTCCCACTCTATGCAATAGGAGTTTTTCTGTCGTTTACCTTATCCCAAGTTGGTATGGTAGTTCACTGGCGAAAATCAAAAGAGGCAGGCTGGAAAACCAATCTTCTGGTTAATGGGTTCGGTGCAACATTAAGTGGGATTGTACTTGTAATTTTGGCAACTACAAAATTCATCCATGGTGCATGGATCGTAATAGTTTTGATACCGCTCTTGATTGGGTCTTTCTTGAAAATCCATAAACACTATATTGATATAGCCAAGAAGCTGAGAGTCGATGATCAAATATGTGAACATCCTGAACACATAAAAGTCATAGTACCTGTTGCTACGTTTACTAGAGTCGTTGTTAATACCCTTGAATATGCTACATCGATTAGCAATGACGTTACGGCCGTGCATATAATACTTGATGAGGAAAAATCCGAAAAGTTAGAATCGAGATGGGATAGTTATTATCCAAATATCCCTTTAGTTACGCTTTCAAGCCCTTATAGAGCCTTTTTGGCACCTCTTATAAAGTATTTAGAAAGTGTAGAAAAAACGATAAAATCTCACGAGTTAATTATGGTATTAATCCCAGAATTTATTACTCATAAATGGTGGCAGTACTTTTTGCATAATCAAACTGGTTTGGTTTTAAAATCTGTGTTGTTCTTCAATAAAAGCTATGTTATTGCCAGTGTACCCTATCATATTAGTGAACCACAAAAGAAAGTCATTACTGAAAAATAACCATTAGTATTTGTCTTTTGAGAGAGTCTTTTGACTCTCTCATTAAGTTTAGAGAGCAAAAACTTAATGTGTTTGCTAAACCAACAAATCGAGCACTCCAGGCACGTGGAGACCGTGTCTTGTCTCAGAAAACAGACACTCTAAAGTCGTCTGTGGTGCAGGTTGTAGATCTTTGAAATATTCAGAATTAAATCAAAAACAGGCGCAATGTTTCTATCTGCTTTCGAGGGAACATGTTTAGGGATTTAGCTGGCAAAGAGGCTAAAAAAGTGTCAAAATGTCAAGGGGGACTTTGAGTCAGTGATACCAAGGGATGTTTTTGCTACATAATGCCTTCAAACTAAGACAAAAATACATTCTAATTTTCTGTTTTTTGGCCGCTGCCTAAGTGGTGGGGGCTTTTTTGTATTATTGAACACCGTGTGACGGGAGACTTTCATGCATGGTGTACTTAACTACACCAATCCATGCGAACAAGTTTTGAATCTAAGAGTTCTATGGTAGCATAAATATCAGATGGAACATCTTCTATTAAAAGTAGATCTCCTTTCGAGATACGCAGTGATTCTTCTGTTGAAAAATTAAAGATACTACTGCCGTGACCACAAAAAAATGCTGTCGTATTGTATGGGTTATGACACGTCTCGCAATAACCACCGACTACTACAGTCTTATTTTTATCTACAACAGACATTTTACCATGGACATTTTTGTCAAGTTGCATATTAAAGTCTGTAATTTTTCCTTTTCCGAATGTCTCCCAGCCACCATCGAAAACATCTATTTGATCATACGGATGCATTACGATATCGTAATGGCCCTTATGACTGATAGTTGAGGTGCCTTCCAAAACTATGAGATGACGCGTTATGTTGTAAAGAGGAGTAAATTTAGCATCTTCATCAGAAGTAGCAATTGCCATACTCAGTCGAATTGAAAAATCTCTGGCCGCAAACGAAGCTGAGTTCGGGAAAATAAAATATTGTTTACCGATTCCACCTGCCCAAACGGATGTTAACGCTGCCTCCTCTTTAACAATGGCAATTTTCATGTTCTGCCTCCCTTACAAAAGATCAATTATTTTAATGCGTATCCAGAATAAAAATGATCTGTAAATGGGATACCATGATTTGGCGTTTTAAGACTTGTCAAGACGTGGCTTTTTTTCCTGCTAAATATCTGCGGATTCATTGTACTAAGATATATGGTTCTGGTGCAAGCTTAAAAATCTTGTGTTAAATGGGATACTCTCGAGAATTTGGACAACTTAACTTGGTAATATTCCGGGTACGATGGCAGATTGTTATTCACCAATGCCACTTGCGCTTATCTAAGCTCAAGAAGAAAAAGCCTCGCTATCAACAAGGAACACCCAGGCCCCGGTCTAATTCATCATTCTGATCGAGGCAATCAAAATACGAGCAAGGCATTTCGACAACTTTTGGAACAGAATAGGATTTCCGGCAGTATGAGCCGCAAGGGAAATCCCTACGATAATGCCCCAATGGAATCATTTTTCCAAACCCTGAAGACAGAGTATGTCTACAAACGATGCTTTCAGACTGGGATGGAATATCGTAGGTGGCGAAGCAATGGCTATTGCAGGTTTTTTTCTAGTCGCAAGTTATGCTTTAAACGCCCTTTCTCCAAAGCTTGCCGGTAAGTTTCAGGTCTCCACCACTATGATTAAAATTATTCCTCTGGTTCTAATGGCTCTTGTCGGAACAATCGTTGGTCTCAAAAACGGTATTTTGATTAGCAATTTTACAAGTGGCCCCATCGCCAATGCGACTAGTAGCAACCCTTTATTTACCGCAGTTGTTGCTACCGCTTTCGCATACGAAGGATGGATTATTGCAACCAGTATCAATGCTGAGCTTAAGGATGCAAAAAGAAACCTGCCGCGAGCTCTTACTTTCGGAACGTTGTTTGTGGTCCTAATCTATATCCTATATTATACTGGACTTGCTGGAGCAGTTAAAAACAGCATTATGATGAAAGGTGGCGAAACTGGAGCAAAATTAGCGTTTTCCACTGTTTTCTCTAATGCGGGAGGTATAGTTCTGTTTGTTTTCGTTGTAATTTCCTGCCTGGGAACTTTGAATGGCCTGATGTTGGGCTGCACCCGTGGCCTCTACTCTCTGGCGGCTAGAGACATGGGCCCAAAACCGGAAGTGTTCAAAAGCATTGATAAAAACACGAATATGCCGACTAACTCTTCTATTATTGGTGTTTTACTCAGTGGCGTATGGCTTCTATACTTCTATGGTGCAAATTTGACGCCTGTCTCGTGGTTTGGCATTATTTATGAAGAAGATCAAGTCACCTGGTTCCAGAGCATTAAAGTTTATCGGTGTACCTATATTTGCCTGATCGCTTGAAACTCTGGGTAGGCTAATCCCGTTTTGCGCAAAAACATATTGAACGAATCCCGAACAATCAAACCCTTTTGGTGATTCGCCGCCCCATAGGTACGGAGCCCCAATGTATTTTTCCGCAGTGGCAATGATGGCGTTTGCTTTATCGGCATGTAATATCTTGGCATAAGCACTAGTTAATGCCTCACTAGTGTTCGTCCCAACAATGCCATCGGCACTTAAAGAGTTAGCTTTTTGAAAAGCAACGACCCCCGTTTCAGTTTTTGCACCGAAGATACCGTCAGGACTACCAACATTATCACCAAGGTAGTTCAGTTCAGTTTGTACCTGCGTGACCTCAGGGTCAGTTGAGCCGACTTCTAGTAAGGTATTACCTGTGGATGCTTGCGCGGTTTGAGCGAAGCCGAAAACGAAAAAGGTTGCAAGAACTCCTTCATTTTTTAGCTCCAAACTTGTATGTGATTAGTTTCATTATATAAAAGAAGAATGGACAAACTATAAAGGAAATGTATCCATTACATTTATAGTTAGTATAAGAAATTGTTTGAAAAGGATAGGATTTAATCATTAAAATAACTGAGATTCTATTTCAAAAAGCTCAACGAAGATCCGCATCTAAAGCTGAATTTACTTGAAAACATAATTACAACAAATAAATTATAGATTTTTAATGCTTAACTATAAATATTTAATTGTAAATAGAAACTTGTGGCGATTTTCCCAGCAAATCTAATAAGGGTACATTACGAAATTCATAAATCCTTCACACATTCCTGTTTTAGTTGTGTTAATATTGCACTTGACGTTGAAAATTCCTCAAGAAAACAATAATAAACAGGAGTGTGGCAAGTTATGAAAAAAAGACGAATTGATTGGGTTATCTCAGGTGTCCTAATTGTAGCTGTAGCACTAGTTGGTGGAAATATACTATATAACACCCAAAATGCTAAAGCAGATACACCAAGTTATATTACTGGGACAGTAAGAATGGGTACTGTTGAGAAATCAGTCAGTGCTTCAGGAACGATCCAATCGCTCAATCAATACGATTTATCGTCAAGCAGCGGAGGGAAGATTACAGAGATTGATGTCAAAGTCGGTGACTCAGTGAAGGCCGGTCAACAATTAGCGAGGTTTGACTCAAGTCAGGCTCAAGAACAGCTCGACACAGCGCAAGCAAACCTTATCCAAGCCCAAACGAAAGTGGATCAAGCTGGATCTAACAGCACTAATTTAGAAGCTGCGCAACTTCAACTTTCTGCAGCCCAAATCGCGTATGATTCCGCAAAGACTGTTCTCGCGGATACCATCATCAAAGCACCCGCTGATGGAATTATTACCGCTGTCAATGGCCAGGTTAACTCAGCCTCCTCTAGTGGAACATCATCAAGTGGTCAATCCTCTTCAAATAGTACAGGAAGCCAAGGAAACAGCGCTTTGATCTCTATGATAGGTACCTCTGACACGATGCAAGTGGTCGTTCCTGTCAACCAAGTGGATATTGGCAAAGTCAGTGTAGGGCAAGCAGCCAATATCACATTGGATGCCTATCAAGGCCAGACATTTTCAGGAAAAGTGACTGAAGTGAGTCCAACGGGCACATCGCAAAGCGGTGTAACAACCTTCAACGTAGCCATTAATGTTACTAATAAAGATAATGAAATGAAATCTGGGATGAGTGCTAATGTAACGATCATTATCGCTCAAAAACAAAATGTTCTCACCATACCAAGTTCTGCAGTCCATACCAATGGTTCTAATGAAACTGTTTCCTTGCTGAAGTCTGGCTCAACAATCCCTGTGACTCAAACCATACAAACGGGGCTTGACGATGGCAAGACTGTCGAAGTCGTTCAAGGGCTCCAAGCGGGCGATAAAATCGTGCTAGGAATCCGAAGCACGAGCTCGCAAACGAAATCTCAAACATCACAATCGGGGAATTCCCTCAATAAAGCCTTAGGCGGAAGCACTGGCAACTTCGGTGGCTCTGGCGGAGGCATGGGCGGCTATGGTGGCAGTTCCGGTGGGGGCCGAGGAGGATATTCAGGCGGCAATGGCGGTTCATCGAGCAGAACTCAAGGTTAGGAAGCAGGTGATATGGCATGATTATTCTTAAAGACATCGTCAAAATTTATAAAACGGGGGATCTCGAACTAAGAGCACTGTCGGGAATTAATCTGATGGTGGAGGACGGAGAATTTGTGGCCATTATGGGGCCATCAGGATCCGGTAAATCGACGATGATGAACATTCTCGGTTGTTTAGATACCGCGACATCTGGAGAGTTTTTGTTAGATGATTTAAATATCAACCATGCTCGAGAGGATGAGTTAGCGGAAATTCGAAATCGGAAGATAGGCTTCGTTTTCCAAAGCTTTAACCTATTATCTCGAACGACGGCGTTAGAAAATGTTGAATTGCCCATGCTTTATAATGGGATAGGTGCTCGGGAAAGACGGATCAGAGCCACCAATGCTATGAGTGCAGTTGGACTCTCCTCACGGCTTCACCATAAGCCCAATGAATTGTCCGGGGGGCAACAGCAGAGAGTTGCTATTGCCCGTTCCCTTGTTAATAATCCCGTCATTTTAATGGCGGATGAACCGACAGGAAATCTTGACAGCAAATCAAGCATAGAGGTTATGAATATTTTCCAGCAATTGAATGCCATGGGAATTACCATAGTCCTGGTTACTCACGAACCGGATATAGCTCAATACAGCAAGCGAATTATTCATTTCAAAGATGGTTCTATTGATCAGGATGAGATTGTTAAAAACAGAAGTATCGCCGAAGGCGAACCTTTAAATTTGAACATTAATTGGCGAACGGAGGTGGCCAGCTGATGAATTTTCTGGAAAACATTCGGATTGCTCTTCGTGGCCTAAGATCGAATAAACTTCGTTCAATTCTTACGATGTTGGGAATCATCATCGGAGTGGGTGCCGTGATTATTATGGTCTCCATCGGTCAAGGCGCCAAGGCATCTGTAGCAGGTCAGATCCAAGGACTGGGGTCGAACTTACTCATTGTAACACCGGGTCAGTCCAACACAGGAGGCGTCAAAGGAGGCATGGGAAGTTTAAATAATATGACCATGGATGACGTCAATGCCATTAAAAGCAGTGCTGATGCCGTTGCTAGTGTTGCCCCCACGACCAGTAAACAGGCACAGGTCGTTTATGGAAGTGAGAATACGAGCACACAGGTCGTAGGAACAACCCCTTCCTATGCAGATGTCCGCAATCAGCAAGCAAGTATTGGACGATTTTTTACCGATCAAGAAAACCAAGATAATGCTCAGGTAGCCGTGATTGGTACAACGGTTGTACAAGATTTAACTGGTAATCCCAATACCGATATGGTTGGACAAACCATTAATATAAACCAAGTCCCTTTCCAAGTCATTGGAATCTTACAAAGCAAAGGGTCGAGCGGAACGAGCAATAACGATGACCAAATTGTGCTGCCGATTTCCTCGGCTGAGACCAGGCTCATCGGCTCAGATAATATTCGCACAATCTATGTAGAAGCCAAAAGCTCTGATTTAATGAATACGGCCAGCGCTGAGATTACCCAAATTTTGCGGCAACAGCATGGTCTGAGTTTCAACGCAACCAATGACTTTACGGTAACGAGTCAAACCGATATCTTGTCAACTGCCGAAGGTGTATCCCAATCCTTGACTCTCTTGCTCAGTGGTGTTGCGGCCATCTCCCTCTTAGTTGGGGGAATTGGAATTATGAACATCATGTTAGTTTCCGTAACAGAGCGTACCCGAGAAATAGGAATTCGTAAAGCCATCGGTGCAAAACGAAAAACGATTTTGCTGCAGTTCTTGATAGAAGCAGTTATTATAAGTATGCTCGGCGGCGTACTGGGAATTCTGTTTGGGGCCGGAGGTTCGTCCTTGCTCAATAAATTTGTGGGAATGTCCACTCAAATCTCAACCTCACCAATCATTATGGCCTTTGCCTTTTCATTTGCCATCGGGATAATTTTTGGAGTATTCCCTGCTCAAAAAGCTGCGAAATTACACCCAATTGATGCTCTGCGCTTTGAATAGTCAAGGAAGCAAAAGTCACAATGGTCGATAGAATCATGGATTAAGAATCAAGAATTGATAACTAACAATTAATAATCCCCCTGTACGTAGATGAAAAGGACATCTAACGTACAGGGGGATTGTCTATATGCAAAAAAAATCTATGCAGATAAGGATTGATTGTTTAAGTATACCTACGAGCCCTAAGATAATGGTTTATATAATAACTACTATTAAGGTTTGTCACAGATACACCTTCACGGGGATTATCGGCATGAACAAAGCGTCCTCCTCCAATATAAATGCCTACATGAGAGGCCCCATTAGAGTAATAGTTTGGTGGGGGGGCAGTGGCAAGCAGTACATGGTTAAGCTCAATAAGCCATTCATAAGAGAAATAAAAGTTAGTGAGTGATGGCAGAATTTTTATGAGACGAGAGAATAAATATTAGTGGTGATGCCCTTCGCTTCACCTTTCAATGGAAAAGAGTACAATCCTCTATGTCACCTCATAAACGACAAACGACTATAAAATGTCGCTCTCTTAGTGCGAGATGCACTTTATACAGACCAAGAATGGAAATGGATAAGAAGCTGGACGCCAAAAATAAAAAATGAATCAATGTTTTTTATTAGGAGGTGGAAAGATGAAAAAGATAATTATAGAGCCAGAAATCATGTTAACAGAAGAACTTAAATTATGTGAGATTGAATGTCCCGATGGATATAAACCGGGGGACGGCAAGTTACATCTTCATGACTGTTTCAAAACGGCATGGAATTATGCGATAGATATTTCGATGTTAGGTACGACAATTAACGCAAGGTTAGTTCATGGAAAAATAAATGTTTATGCTGACATTGACCATGCCTGGGTTGAACTGGATGATGAAGTTGTATTTGACGGAGTGTTACAAAGGTTTTATAAAAAAGATTGTTACTACAGAATAAAAAAGGCCAAAAAGTTAGCTGAATGGTCAGCAGTTAATGCAAATGAAAACTTCGCACGATTTAAACACTATGGTCCATGGTAAGGTCAACCTCGGCAACCGAGAGGGTGGATATGTTTCCGTGGACGCAGCACGTTGAGACCGTTACAAGTCTAGAACTTTCCACACGCTGAAACCAGCCTGTGGTGCGGGTTTAAAATTCATACCCCTAAATTGTTTAACAATTTAATAGGACCAGCTACGTCCATGGGAACATGTTGATAGGTAAAGTAGCCTAGAATATGCAAAAATATGATCACAGTGTCAAGGGGGCCTTGAGACTGTAAAAGTGGCTTTTATGTAATTTGTGGAAATCACTGTGGTAAATACAACCTAGTCAACCAGTCCGAAAGCTCAAACTCCTATAACTCAATAATTAAAGCAGCGTTGCCGGACGCTGTGACGAAAGCCCACTTCTTTGATTGGAGGTGGGCTTTTTTATTATATATCGGGTATTGATGATGAATTTTCAGTGGTAAAAGATTTGCTCATGTGCCATATTATCTACTATTTCAGGAGGACTATATGACGTTGTTGATTTAGGTTTTTCGTGCTGTACGGCGATGTGTCTTTCTGCTTGAGGAAATACCGAGGAGTCAGCTAATGAATACACGGTATGTGCTGTTGTAATCCCAAATAAAAAATTGTTAAATAAAGATGAGTAGTGAGACTTAGTTAGATGAGCTTTTCCATAGAAAAATCCTATTTTTTGACCAAAATCATAGAGAATTCCCCACGACAGGCCGCCAAAAATCATGCCTTTAATCAGATGATGGTCTTTACCAGTTTTCTTTAACAAATATACAAAAGGGATACCAAGTGTAGCCCCTGTGAATGTGTGAAGTATTTGCCCTAATAAGAAATTTTTAGTTTGATTGGTTCGGAAACTTCGCATAATCATTGAACCAGCCAAATGTCCGTAAAGGCCCTCGGTTTTATTTGTTCTCCATAGAAAGAAGTTTGACAGATCCATTACAATAGTACCCGCCAAACCTCCTATCAACCCGAGGACTATCGAGTCCTTGATTTTGTGGACACTTTTAAAGACACTTAGAATACGACTAATATTCATTGTGTTAATCTCCTTTACTAATTCAACTCATCTCATAATTGTTATGAACTTATTATGCGCTGGTGTTGAGTTGCTATGCATTACCCTCTTGCCTTAATTGGTGGGAGGGCTTTTTACGTTTTAACACTCTCTTCATTAATAGTTCATAGAATGGTAACAAATATAGTTTATGATGAAGACAGTAGACACAATACATAGTTGGATGGTATTGAACAAATTCTCAAAAAAGGATGTAGCTAACTCAACTTTCGCATAGCGAAAGTTACCTCTAACCCAGTATGTATCTAGGTTGGGATAAAATATTTTTGTCCATTGAAAGAAAAACACCTTTCCTAATTGGTAAAATGGAAGTGACCAAACAACCATTAAATCCAAACAGAAAGGTGCATATCTAAATGTTACAACACAACTCTCTGTCTGAACAGCATCAAACTAAACTTTCTTTAGTTTTTTCTTCTCTTAAGTTGAGTCAACTTCTTCGAAAAGCGGGAATCTGCAAGTCTTATGGGGTCTCAAGCTTCGCTGTCTTTCAAATCGTCTTTCAGTTAGTTTTCCAAGGCCGTAATCTATATCGCTTATTAGACGGCGATAAAGCAGAATTTCTTCCAAGTAAAGATGTTGTTTATCGGTTTCTTAATGAATCCCGATATAACTGGAGACGTTTCTATCAATTACTCAGTCTTAAGGTCGTAGAACGATTCGAAAAACTCACCTCCGCACAACGTATTCGTGTTTTTATCGTCGATGATTCTGTCATGGGACGAGAACGGAGTAAGAAGGTTGAACTCTTAGCTCGAATCTTTGACCATGTTTCGGGTCGCTTTATCCGTGGCTATAACTTACTCACGTTGGGTTGGTCTGATGGCTACAGCTTTGCACCCATAGATTTTACATTGATGAGTTCGACTAAACTTAAAAATCGTCTTTGTGAAATGCGAGAGGACTTGGACAAACGATCCATTGGCTATAAGCGTCACATGGAAGCGATGAACCCTAAACCCAATGCTGTCGTTCAAATGCTTGAAGGGGCTTTAAATGCTGGATTCTCAGCAGATTACGTTCTGATGGACAGTTGGTTTACTCATGCACCGCTTCTTCAAAAACTAAGGGATAAGGGACTTCACATCATTGGGATGGTAAAGGAGCTAAAACAACGCTATCGTTTCGAGGGGAACGCATTAAGTTTAAGTGAGCTTTATGCCCAAATCCCTAAAAACCCAAAGGCAGAAATTCTGGGCTCCGTTCGAGTTCAAACTCTTGCAGGTTTATCTCTTAAGATTGTCTTCGTCCAGAATCGGAACAACTGCAGAGATTGGTTGGCGATTCTAACGACGGATCTTGCATTAGATAATGCTGAGATTATAAGGATTTATGGGATGCGTTGGGGTATTGGCGTGTCCAGCTAAGGACACAACATCTAGTCGGTGAAAGTCCGATCGGGAGAAAAGGCTCCCCTCCCGTAGCCTGAGAGGCACCGTGGAACGAAAGCGAGACGGTGGAGCCCTCTGACAACACGTTCATTAGGAGCGTAGGCAAAATTCCAGGTTGTAACGTATGTGAACGCAGACGTAGCCTCGTTACACGCAAGTCCGGTGGCTGAGACGGTCGATAACGCGCGAAAGCAACAAGGACTGACCGAAATGAGTCTGAAACGGCAGTTCTCACCGGCGGGGTATCAGCGGCGACATGGAAGGAAAGATGATGTGGAAACTGGAGAAGCCCTCGACATCCGGTGAAGAAATCTCACTGAGGAGGCCATCCCTATAACCGTGATCGGGAAGTGGGATAGACAGGTGTCAGGGTGACGGAACGGATCGTAGTACTGAAGATCCGCGTGCAGCAAAACGCGCGAGGAGGGAAGGGTCCGAACCTGTAAACATTTCGTACGACCAAAGGAGGCAAGGGTGCCATGACAAAAACACCCATTAATTTGCAGGAACTAAGGCGGCGAATCTATCAAAAGGCGAAGGCTGAACCTACGCATCGGTTTTGGGGACTATTTGTCCACATCACCAAGCTGGCAACCCTTCATGAAGCGTACCAAAATGCGAAGAAAAACGGAGGTGCCCCAGGCATCGACGGACAAAGCTTCGATGACGTGGAACAAAGGGGTGTCATTCCGTTTCTGGAAAGCATCCAAGCAGAACTGATAGCAGGAACCTACAAACCGCAAGCCAATCGTAAAGTGGATATCCCGAAGGCCAACGGTAAAACGAGAACTTTACAAATTCCGAGTATTCGGGACCGCGTAGTACAAGGAGCGCTGAAACTCATTTTAGAAGCGATCTTTGAAGCCGATTTCTGTTCAAATTCGTACGGATTTCGGCCAAAGCGCTCTCCACACCAGGCACTCGCAGAAGTGGAGGCTGTCTCAAAATGATGTCTACGACATCACGAAGAGGCAGCCTCTTTTCAATATTTGGGGAAAAATAAGTTGAGATTGTGAAATCACAAGGGAGTATTCCTGATTTCACAATCTTATTGTTATATTTGGGAACGCTAAAAGAGCACTCTCTAAAACTCCCTAATTAAAAGGCATAAGCAGATTACGCAACCTCTATTTTATGTAACGAACAGCCACATCTGTCTTGTTGTATTTTGTTGTGCAACTTATTGATGTTAAAACCAAAGCTCAAAAGCAAAAATTCAGTTTCAACATTCTTTTTACCACGCATTACAAATCTTCGGAAGCTATGATCTTCCTTCAGAATTCCAAAAGCCCCTTCAACCTGGATGGAACGATTCATTCTTAGTAGGATACCTTCAGCCGTTGTGATATTATGTAAGGATTCTTCTCGTTTCTCCAAAAATACTTTTGATACAGATAGTTTCTTATTACCCGCTGCTTTTGTGCATTGTTTTTTGAATGAACAGCCTCCACAACTCTCACACTCATAGAGAGTTACATCCGATTTATAACCACTTTTCGAAGTTCTTGTCGTCTTTCCGACAGCCACTAGTTTTTTATTATTTGCACAAAGATATTCGTCTTTGACTGCATCATAGACCATATTTTCCCGTTTACCAATGATCTTACTAAAGCTTTTTTTCTTCATTACTTCATAGGTCTGTGGCTTAATGAAAGGCTTTAGTCCTTGTTTCTCAAAATAAACATAGTTTTCTTCACTTTCGTAGCCTGCATCAGCAATGACATTATGATATCTTTTAGGTAAGTTCTCAATTAGCTTTTCTAAAAAAGAAATAAGAGTCAATTGATCGGAGCGCTCACTCGAAATGGCCAATCCAACGATATATTCAGCCTCTACGCCAATCTGCACATTGTATCCTGGCTTTAGCTGAGAATTTCTCATATGATCTTCCTTCATATGCATAAAAGTGGCATCCGTATCCGTCTTTGAGAAGCTATTTCTACCATCAAAAAGCTCGTTATAACGATCATATCTCGTTTGTTTTTCCAAGAATTCTTCTAGTGTCTCTGTTGCCCTTTGCAGATTAGTCTTGCGTTTTCCCTTTCCAGAAACAAACTCTATTTTTTCGGCTTGTTGCTTCTCCTTCAGAAAAGCAATGTAATTCTGAAGGGTTTCCACTGTGATTGCCGACTCGCTTAATGGAATACCAGTTTCGATTTCTTTATTGAGTTTCACAAGAAATGCCCTGGCTTTTTCTTGCAGTTTCTGTTCATTTTTGATGGTGGTTTTCTTCCATACGAATGTATATTTATTGGCATAGGCCTCAATTTTTGTACCATCTATAAAAATATTTTCATACTGGATCTCACCCAGTTCACCTAGTTTAACGACCAATTGGTTGAAGAGCCCTTCGATAATTCCTTTAATCCGACCGTTGCGGAAACGAGCAATCGTATTATGGTCGGGCACCTTCTGTCCTTGGAGCAACCACATGAAATTAATATCTCTCCTACAGGCTTCCTCTATTTTTCTGCTTGTGTAAATGTCGTTCATGTAAGCATACACCAATACTCGGAATAATGTCTTGGGTGTGACTGCTGGATTTCTTCCCTTGGAAGAGTACGCCTTGTTTAAATTTGTATAATCTAATCCCTCCGTCATATGGCATAGCAGTCTCACCGAGTCATCTTCTGGTATTAATACTTCCATGTTTAGTGGGAGCACGAGTTGATAAACCCCACTATTTTCGTTATAATTTTTGCGTATAGTTTTGTTTTGTAGCATAAACTAATTATACCGAAAAGACGGGTCTTTGGACTTGTCTTTTTGTATTTTTACACAGAAAGGGGCTGCCTCTCCATAGAAATTATATTTCTATTTTGAGACAGCCTCTATGACCACGGTGATTGATGTTGATCTATCCCGCTATTTCGATACGATACGGCATCACATATTGCTGGAGAAAATCGCAAAACGTGTACAAGATCCACAGGTCATGTGCCTTGTAAAACAGGTTATCAAAGCGGCAGGAAAAGTCGGCGTTCCGCAGGGCGGCCCGTTTTCTCCGCTTGCTTCCAACATTTACCTTAATGAGGTTGACTGGACTTTTGATGCCATACGGTGCAAAACGACGGAAGGTGGCTATGAGGCAGTGAACTATCATCGGTTTGCCGATGATATGGTGATCACGGTAAGCGGGCATTCCAGCAAACGCGGATGGTCAGAACGGGCACTGCAGAGATTGAAGGAACAACTGGAGCCCTTGGGAGTTGAGCTTAATCTAGAGAAAACCCGGATGGTCAACGTCCTAAAGGGCGAATCATTTGCCTTTCTTGGGTTTGATTTTAGGCGAGTACAAAACCGAAGCAGAACCGGATATTTCATCCTTATGACGCCGAAAAAGAAAGCCCGTATGACGGTCAAAGCGCGAATCCGCGAACTGATTCAAAATGGAGGAGCAACAACGGCAAAGGACTTAGTGAAACAAGTTAATGCCACACTAGCCGGATGGGCGAATTACTTTCGGGTCGGGAATTCCAGTCGCGCCTTCAGTGAAGTGCGTGACTATACGGAGATGAAAATCCGAATCCTGCTGACGAGAAGAAAACGGAGACAAAAGCGTAGTATTGGATGGCGGAGATGGAGTAACGAATATCTATATAACGTGTTGGGGCTTTACTGGGACTGGAAAGTCCATCCTCTCAAAAACGCTGAGGCATTTCGATGAAAGTGTCCATCATTCAATAGGTCTCATAACTCTTATGATGAAGTTTACGGGGTGAGCTGCTTGAGGGAAAACTTCACGAGCAGTTCTTATGGGGAGGGGTTGGAAACGGGTTGTAACCGATACCGCGCCAGTCCTTTACCCGACAAACCTTTTTCAAAGTGGCTAAATCGCACTTAAAACTGGGTACCGAATTTCAAGGACGGTCATTCGATATGATGATCAGCCATACGACTATAGTCTTTTCTCGTTATCTCATCCTTGAGTGGGAACGTAGAGAAACCAATGATGAACGCTCCCTGGGCGGATTGTTTTACCTTTTTGCAGATGAGGTAATGGATTTAGACTTAAAAACGGCATTGCGCCAGTTGATGGCATTTGTACTTGAACTACTACCCGACAAACCAAAGAATCACAAATCGCTTAGTCAACTACATAACTGGATCAGGGAATTGCCTAGTTATATCAAAGCTTTATTCGCACAACTGGGGTGCGAAAGTTGAGTAGCTAATAAATGAAATTAATTATTGTTCTACTGTTGATCGGTTTTATGCCCGCCTTATCAAGGACATTACTCTACAGCGAATAATGCATCGGCATAATAGACAGTTACCCGCTAAGCGGTTAACATATACAGCCTTTTTTGCCCTTCCTCCTATACTACCCTCCAAGTGAGGGAATTTTTTTTGCGAAGAAGTAAGCCCCTATTTTCTAGGAGCTTACTTTTTTTGATATTTTAGATCTTTGGCTTAGCAATTCTTCTTAATGTGTTTGTTATAGCGTTTGACCAGCGACTTATGAACTGAATACGTGTAAGTGGATGTTGTGGATAATGTAGTTGAACATATGAAAGTTATTTAACATACAATGTTGTGGCAGAGTATTCCCTTACCAAATACAGGTTTCCTTTAGCCCTCGTCAGAAATGACGGGGGGCCCATAATTTATACTTATTACAGCCTGCAGTATAGTCAGCTCGATTCTTGAGCAGAATGATTACTGAACACTCTACCAATATGCCTGTGCTCTCATCAGTAATGGTGGGAGCATTTTTTTGTGGAAGATGTAAAAGGAGAGCCTTTGCTCTCCTGATGGTTTATTCATATAAGATTTAGATGGGATTTTTTGAGCTAAATATTAATACCATCCATAGGGATACGGTGCATAGTAATACGAGGATGGGTAATAGCTAGGTCTCGCTATAGCAGTCCCTAGGAGAAGAAGAGGAATAAGAAACATAAGATCAACT
This sequence comes from Desulfosporosinus paludis, assembly GCF_045689965.1. Taxonomy (NCBI): domain Bacteria; kingdom Bacillati; phylum Bacillota; class Clostridia; order Eubacteriales; family Desulfitobacteriaceae; genus Desulfosporosinus; species Desulfosporosinus paludis. Next base: position 1,222,182 of record NZ_CP144211.1, on the reverse strand, counting down.
CCTTCTACATAAAATATTCATGGGTAGGCCCCACAAATTCTATTTACCATAAAAGGAGAGCGTTTTAAGCGGAGGCCGCTGAAAAAGTTAATTTGAAAAATAAAAGAGAGCTGGAATTATGAAAATAAGTAATTCCAGCTCTCTTTTTGATACAATTAAAGTACTAACACAAGCGGGTGATTCGATGATAAAAAGGCAAACTAACCTGGTCCTGAGTCCTTACATAGAATTATATGAGTTAATTGTACCAAAAGATAACTTATTGCGTCAGATGAATGAATTGGTGGACTTTACATTTATCTATGACGAGTTAGCAAATGTCTATTGCCAAAATAATGGACGTGGTGCCATCGACCCCGTAAGAATGTTTAAATATCTTTTGCTGAAAAGTATTTTCGACATTTCAGATGTTGATGTCGTTGAACGATCAAAATACGATATGTCATTTAAGTATTTCTTGGGTATGGCCCCAGAAGAAGAAGTTATCGATGCAAGCTCATTAACGAAATTTAGAAGGTTGCGGCTAAAAGATTCAAACTTACTTGATCTATTAATCAATAAGACAGTGGAAATCGCCTTGGAACAAGGAATCATAAAAAGCGAATCTATTATTGTAGATTCCACCCATACAAAGGCTAGATACAATCAGAAATCACCACGGGAAAACCTAGTTGAGTATTCAAAAAGGCTGCGTAAAACAGTCTATGCCATAGATGAAACGATGAAGGAACAATTCCCTCCTAAGGTTAATAATGGATTACTGGAAGATGAACTGGACTATTGCCAAAAGCTAATAGCGGTAATAGAATCTACAGAAGCCATTTCTAGCTATCCTGCTGTTAGGGAAAAGTTAAATATGCTAAAAGAGCTCGTTGAAGATGACATTGAGCGTTTAAGTCTATTGTCAAAAGATACTGATGCTAAGGTTGGTCATAAAACAGCAGATACTTCATTTTTTGGATACAAAACACATATCGCAATGACTAAAGAGAGAATCATAACCGCTGCAGTTGTTACATCCGGTGAAAAACACGATGGTAAGCAACTCCAAGAATTAGCAGAGAAAAGCAAACAGGCAGGTATTAAAGTAAGAGGTATAATAGGCGATACAGCTTATTCAGAGAAAGAGAATATTACCTATGCTAAAAACCACAATATTAACTTAGTCTCTAAATTAAGCAAAACCGTAACCCATGTTAAGGCTGGCCGCACAAATCCCAATGATTTTGAATTTAATAAAGATGCCGATAGGTATGTCTGTAAGGCTGGACATATGAGCTTTAAAAAAACAAGTACTCGCTCCAAAAAGCATGCAAAAGATGGTTTGGGAACTGTTGAATCCTACTTTTTTGATGTAGAAACGTGTAAAACTTGCACTTTTAAGGCTGGATGCTACAAAGAAGGGGCAAAAACAAAATCTTATTCCGTGACGATTAAGCACCATATCCATGAGGAGCAGGCTGCATTTCAAGAAAGTGAGTTCTTCAAAGAAGAATCCAAGGAACGCTATAAGATAGAGGCGAAAAATAGTGAACTAAAACATAGACATGGGTACGATGTTGCATCTGCCTCAGGTCTATCTGGTATGCGTTTACAAGGGGCAACAACAATATTTGCGGTTAATCTGAAGAGAATAATAACCTTAATGAGAGACAAATAGTAAATAAATATTAATCGGGGTTAAAAAGGAACCAGAAGATGAGCAATTCTCCCGAATTGTCCCAGCTCCTGGTTCCTTTTTTATTGGTAGGTTATAAAATTTGATTCTTTTTCAGCGGCCTCTTTTAAGCGCCCCCCTTTTTCTGTTTATAAGGTGAAGAATCTATTTCTAGAAAATAACCCCTAAAGCGATAAGAATTAAAATAGCAATTGCAATGATTCCTACACCAACGCAAGATCCTGTAACAGGAAGTGGACAACAAACTGGCCGACAACAGGTAGTAACAGGTCCGATGTGGGGTGGGGCGCCAACTGATGAAATGTTGGGGAAATGACCATATCCGTACATTAATATTTCCTCCTTTCTAAATTAGAATACAATTCCTAGTGCGATAAGCAGAAGAATAATTACGACAACAATTGCGATTCCTTCTCCAAAATGGTGCATTTGAGGTACCTCCTTTTTTCAGAGATAGTACATAATATGCACAAGCTGGGATATATGTAACAATATGGTAATAAACTATCTATGATGATGAATAACATCTAGCTTTTATCCCAGCTCGTATCTAAGTCTGAGCTGATTACGTGTAAGTAGTTTTTGTAGAAGATGTAAGATCCTCGATTTCAATTTACAGGTTAGAAAGATATGCAATTGTACTTGCACGATGGAATTGTGCCTGCATACTCTGGTTTATACTCAGTTTAAGGTGATATCAAATGAATCTCACAAAATATATTGTTTAGTAAATATAAGAAAAGCCCTCCTACGCCTGATAACGCAAGAGGGGTATAATTGCATAAAGAATTCTCGCCCTACTAAAACTAATACCTAACTTTACATTACTTCGGATTAGAAACGGCGAAACCTTTCGAATCGATCATCAAAAAAGGGGAAAAAGGGGAAAAAGGGAAAAAAGGGAAGCCAAAACCAAAACGTCTGAACATTGGATATCTTAACCTCCTTTCGTTATAAAAGTGTGATTTTAAAAATCGTTATTAAAAGATAACACCTAATGCGATTAAAATTAAGATAGCTATAGCTATGATCCCTACTCCGACACAACTTCCAGAGCCACCGTAGCCATAAGAAGCACCACCCATACCGTAACCACCATAACCCATTCCGTAACCCATACCGTACATTAATATTTCCTCCTTTCTAGATTAGAATTAAGAATTAAATTTAAAATACTATAGAATTAAAAAACAATACCCAATGCGATAAGCAAAAGAATGATTACGACAACAATTGCGATTCCTTCAAATCTTTCGCCACGACGACAATCTACATCAACACCACCGAATGCCATTTGCATTTCCTCCTTTGCTAAGAGATAGTACATATTATGCACAAGCTGGGAATTGTGGTACAATATGGTAAAAGGTAACTAATGAAAATTTGGTTGGTAATATTTAGTTCTTATCCACTCGAATGTCAAGTTTGAGTAGTTGGGTAACAGTAAACGACTTTTGAATAAGATGTGAGAATGATAATAGAGTAAGGCCGGGCGCAATGCGGGGACCTTACTCTTTCAATATGTTCTGACAAAACTTAACCTTTTACATGGCCACTCCAACGCTCACTCCGGTTACGTGTAGTGTTTGAAAGTCAGGCGGCCTTGCTCAATTTATTGACTACTATAAGTGAGTTTAAGTCAGTGGGGAAGTACCTTCCCCATCGTGGCATCTGTACTCGTTCTACAAACAAGTAACTTCGATTCCAGTTTCGAACGTCTGATGATGTTCAATTCGTAGAAGGTTTGCACTAAGCGATGCCTTTAAGCATTTTGGGCAGAAATAGTACGGGTGATTAGCTGCAATAATTATTTTTATTCTTAAGGTTTCAGCTGAACATTGGATCCACTTGCTTAAATAGTCCTCGTTCTGACAAATTGGGCAAACTAAAAACACTATTGCTTCACTTCCTCAGAATTAGCCTATGGTTAAAAAAAGACAAGTGTTACAGGCTTCTAAGAAGTGATGGAGCAATTTTCAATATTTTTATAGACTATGACTGGCGCTAAATAGGATTTTAGCTAATGAAAGAGAATCCTTAAATATCCATATTCTCGGAGGAATGGTCGCCGGATCATTTAAAGATGGGGAAGGGAGTAACGCTTACCAAAGAGGAACTGCAGAAGTTGAGAGATGTGCTGGGTGGGTTGAATCTGTAAAATTAAAGTTAATACCGTGGGCAAAATGTATGAATTGTAACCACTCTACCCTACACTTTTGAGGTGTAGGGACATTTTTTTGCTTTAACCACTTTTTCGACATGTTTCGCCGTCAATGTAGAATATAGTGTTTACATGGCGATTAGTGAATAAGGCAGTTACTATTTAAACAGCAGGAGACAAAAGATGAAACCAAAAAAACTATTTAGCTATATATTCATATTCTTTGGATTTATACTAGGATTAACTCTTTTCATGTTTGATCGATTATAAACGCTAAAATAAAAGTGAGCCAAAAATAAAGGAAACGCCAGGAAAAAAGTGAGCCACTTCTATGAAAAAACCTGTATAGTTCAGAAGAGAGAAAAGCTGACGTACAGGGGGAGAAAGGGTGTCAATAGAAGTGGATATTTACGAAAAGATACGCTATTTGCATGTACATGAGGGTAAGTCACAAAGGACAATATCTAAGATGCTCGAGATATCACGTAATACGGTTAAAAAATACTGTGAAGGATCACAGGTCCCCTGGGTACGTCAAGGAACAAGTGGTCGTCAGCGATATGTGGTTACTGATGAGGTAATGGATTTTATCAAGAACTGCCTGGCCATTGATGAAACAGAAAATATTAAGAAACAGAAACATACTGCTAAGCGAATATATGACCGCCTCGTGGAAGAGAAAGACTTCAAGGGTGGCGAATCAACTATCCGGGAAATCGTAGCGGAACTAAAAGGCAAACAGGCAAAAGTATTCGTCCCATTATCTTATGATCCGGGAGAAGCGATTCAGATTGATTGGGGCGAAGCAACCGCATACATCAGTGGTAAAAAGACGAAGTTGAACCTGTTTTGTATGCGGGAGTGTTACAGTGCCGATATTTACTGCCGGGCATATTACCGCCAGAACGAGGAGAGTTTCCTCGAAGCTCAAATCACCGGCTTTGACTATTTTGAAGGTGCTCCAAAACGGATAATATTTGACAATGCCAAAGTAGCCGTTAAGGAAGGGTTCGGGATTCATGCCAAAGCCCAAGACAGATACCTTGCGTTGGCCGCACATTATGCCTTTCAATGCGACTTTTGTAATATAGCGGCGGGGCATGAGAAAGGACTCGTCGAGGGACTTGTGGGCTGGGTGAGGCGCAATGTTTTAGTGCCCATACCTCGAGTAGAAACGATTGACGAACTAAATACAGAAATACTGCGCAGGTGCTTAAGATACCGTGAACATAAGATAACAGGCCGTGAGCAGACCGTCGGTGAGATGTCCATGACCACCAGAGTCATGCTGACATCCCTGCCACGATATAGATTTGACCCAAGCAAGAGCATAACACAAAGAGTGAGTGATTTTTCAACGGTGAGATTTGATTACAACCACTACTCCGTGCCGGTTAAGTACGCTGACAAAGAAATCAGTATTAAGGGCTACGGTAACGAGATAGTGATGATATACAGAAATGCTGAGATAGCCAGGTATCCCCGCTGTTACGAACGAGGACAAACCAAATATCGGCTTGAACACTACATAGACTTGATTGAAAAGCGTCCTCGCAGTGTTTTCAATGCCAAGCCCGTAAAAAGCACCCTAACAACACAATTGCTAGAGATCGGCAGACGGCTTTCTAGCCCGCGCGAAATGGTCAAGTTGCTAAGGCTTTGTGTTGACTATGGAGAGGACAAGGTTCTGGGAGCAATAGCCTCTCTGAAAAGTCCTGAACTATCGGTCGATCAGATACGAGCTTTTCTAACGCCGATTAATACACCTGAAAAGATACCTGTAGAAATAGATATTCCAGTGCCCAAGCCTCAGTTTGAAAAGTATAACGTTCTGATGAACAGGGGGGCTGCGGTATGAGTGGGGCCCATGAAATCAACCCTGTTAAAGAGAGCATCAAGCTTTATGCCAAGCAACTCAGAACACCTGCATTTGTAAGCTATGAAAACGTTGTCCGGCAGCTCTCTCCTGGTGACGGATATGACCAATTTCTCTGTGAGACCATGAAACTTGAGGTTTCACAGCGACAGGTTGCTGGGCAAAGACGCAGGATTAAAAAAGCTTGCTTTCCAGTCATGAAGACTCTTGATGAATTTAAATATGAACGTCTTGAACATATATCGGACTCCTACATATGGGAGCTTGCCTCTTGTGATTATATTAAAAACCGACAAAACATTGTAATGATCGGTACCCCCGGTGCGGGGAAAACCCATCTTTCCATAGGACTAGGCATGAAGGCCTGCTACGCAGGATTTAATGTGAAATTCTATTCGGCGATCAACTTGGCGAATGAACTTGCAGAGGCTATTCAGTTTCACCGGTTGTCAAAACTTGAAAAAAGTCTGGCTAAGATCGACTTACTGATCATCGATGAACTCAGTTATCTTACCTTCAACCGTCACCAATCCGAAATGTTGTTTCAGGTGATATCGGAACGTTCCGAAAGGGGGAGTATAATCTTAACCACCAATCTAGAATTCTCACGTTGGACAGAGCTATTTGAGAACGAAATTATGGTTGCAGCATTGATTGACAGAGTAACCTTCCGATCCCACGTATTAAACATGAATGTGAAGGATTCTTACCGATTAGAGCAGACATTGGCTAAACAAACTATGTGAATACAGGCATGGAGCTTAGCCGCGCGCGCCTGTAAAATCTCCATTCGGGCTACGCCCTCTTTCCGATTTTACAGGCGCATATCTATACCAGTAAGTGGCTCAATATTCTTCCAGCGTTTTCACTAATATGGATCACCTTTTTACTGGCGTTAGTGGATCAAATTTTTCCTGGCGAATGGCTCACTTTTTTCTTGACATTCGCACAAGATCATTTCCGGATTGGGGAAGGGCGTACCGGCTTGGTAAAGAAGAACTGAAGCCGTTAAGGGATGTTCTGGGTGTTTGTAATTGAAAGCTCGTTAAAAAAAGCCAGAACGGCGAGTCAGCTACTCCCCGTTCTGCGGCTATCACAATAACCTTGAAGTCAATGAATTTAAATGTCGGAGGCAATGAGAGACACATTGACGGATATTTACAACGGATTAGAGAACTATGCGGCCGGCTACTCCTAACTGTACACGCATCGCTGTGGTGAAATCAAACTCGGACGTTGAGATGTGCGAAGGTTCCGGGGTAAGGAGCGTATATAATATAGTCTGTACCAAACTGGATGCTTAGATTTAAATAGAAATTGATTTGAATAAGTAAAAATATTAATTATAAAAAGGAGAAAAGGTTATGGCAGATTTAATAAAATACTCCCCAGAAGATCCCTGCGTAGTTACGCGTTTTACGGGCATTCGTACATTCATGAAGTTGCCCTTTATAAAGGGAGATCTTACTGGTGCTGATTTTGCCATCATAGGTATCCCCTGTGATGGAGGGACAACTTTTCGTTCCGGAGCTGCTTTTGGGCCTTCCGCTATTCGAGAAATGTCAATTATGCTCCGCTCAGGAAATCCAAACTTAGATGTTGATATCTTCCAATATCTTTCTGGAATTGATTATGGCGATGCCAACATAAACCCTTGTAACTTGCAGGTCAGCCATGAAGAGATTGAAAGAACATTTGACGAGGTAGTCAGACAAAACGTGCTTCCAATCGGACTTGGCGGCGATCACTCAATAACCCTCCCACAGTTGCGTGCAATAGCCAGAAAACATGGCCCTGTTGCACTGGTGCAGTTTGACGCTCATTTAGACACGTATGATAGCGAAAACGGTAGTTCATTAACGCATGGTACAATGTTCCGCCGAGCAGTCGAAGAGGGTATTATCGACTCAAAGCGTTCCATTCAGGTTGGAATCCGAGGCGTATTCAACATGGAGACAATTCGAGAGTCGGAAGCACTGGGCTTTACAGTCATCACGGCTAAGGAACTCCATGAACAAGGGATCGAATGGACCGCCCAGAAAATCTTGGACACCGTTGGAGATCATAAAACGCATTTTACCTTTGACATTGACTTTTTCGATCCTGCTTATGCTCCGGGAACCGGTACGATCGAGGTAGGAGGTTTTACGAGCTATGAGGGAATCAAGCTAACCCGGAGTATCCGTCAGCTTAACTTTGTGAGCTTTGACGTAGTGGAAGTGCTACCGGCCTTTGACCCCACTCAGATTACTGCTTACCTTGCCGGAAGTGTGGTACAGGAGTTCCTTTCGATTCTTGCATGGAAGCGTAAAACAGGTAACGCTTAAATGTGATGGTGAAATACAGCACTTTAGCCTCATCCACAGTCAAAGCATTGATGTCACTGGTATTTATACCGATTTCAAATTCGGAGTTATTTAAGCTTATGTCAGACTTCTCTTTCTGCTAAAATCAGTGGGGAAGAGAGGATGAGATGAGAAATAATTACTTTGCAAAATTGGTAAGGTATATGAAGAATGTTTACCATGTCGAACGTGGTTTGAATAAACTGACTGACGGAAGAGTCAACCTAACTTATAGCAGGGCAAGTTATTTTGCTTCTGAATTTTGTTTTTTTGCTAAAAATAACTTTTGTAAGCGGTGGAACATATAGCGTTACCCGAAAAATTGGCCCTGATTTTCAATAGTTGAAAATCAGGGCCAGCTTACATCTAAAAAAATCCTTCACTTGCAACATCCTTGATGTACTTATACTGTTTGCGGATCAACCTCTTGAATTGGTCATCTGATAGATCATCGTACTTATTGGTCCCTTCTTCTACTAGATAGTCAAAAATTAGTTCTGCATATTCTCTATGCTCTCGGACCATCTTCCGATAGCGCTTTTCTATCTCATAGGGAAAGTCCAGCCAATAACTTATGCAATCAATTTCTCCATCAAGAAACGATTTCGTCATATCCATCATGTAGTTAATATTCGTCATCGCCACCCTGTTTATTTCCCTTCCTCAGCTTCCTTATTAGTTTTCTTCACATAACAAAATTTCGGTAGCGAATCCGCCCAGGGCATTAAGCCTTCCAATAACTCCGGTTTGTTATGAATGTCCAGATTGGGTAGATTTCTAAATATGTAGACCAGATATTCATAAGGATCTAAACCATTGGCTTTAGCCGTTTCTATAATGCTAAAGGCAAGTGCACTTGCCTCGGCACCCTGCGGAGTGTCAGAGAAAAGGAAGTTCTTTCGCGCTACTGCTACAGCTCGGATAGAATTCTCGCTCAGATTATTCGAAATAGGAATACGCCCATCCAACAAGAAGTTTGTAAAGTATTCCCTATGGTTAAGTGTATATCTGATGGCCTTCTTTAACGGTTCTTGATTGGTATTCACATTTTCAACCCACGAAAAAAAGGCATTTAGAACAGGGACACTCTGTTCTAGACGCTTCTGTTTACGCTCCTCATGCGGCAGTTCTTTCCATTGCTTTTCAAGATTAAAGAGCTTGTTACAATAAGCTCTTCCTTTGGCACCGGCAGAACCTGGAATTTCCTTTTTGCTACTGTTTAATGGAATAGCTTCATGATAGTATCGTCTAAGGTGCGACCAACATAAACAGCGGGTTACGTTTTCCACCTTGTTATAACCTGCATAGGCATCCGTTACATTATATCCGGAAAAGCCCTCCAGGAATTTTCGGGCGTTTTCGCCTGCCCGAGTACGGGTATACTCAAACAGTATGACCGGTGGTCCCTGACACGGTCCGTTCCGATGTAGCCAAAAGTATGAGTTGCTCGATGCCTTCCGACCTTCCTCCTTATTGCATTGGATAGTCGTCTCGTCGCTCATGACAATGTCATACGTGAGCAGCTTTTCGCGCATCCTTTCAACCATTGGCTTAAGCCAGGAGGCAGCACACTGGATCACCCAGTTTGACATTGTTGACCGGGTTAAGGCTATGCCCATACGCAACCATTCCTTCTCCTGACGGTAGAGGGGAACAGCTAGGGCATACTTTTGGTACATTATCCATGCCACGCTTGTTGCGGAGGCAAGGGACCGTGGGAACAGATGCTTTCTTAAAGACAGCATCGGGATACTCTTCCGTTGTTCCGCAGTTGCTGCACTTGAAAATGAGCTGCACATACTCCAAAACTTTTAATTTTGCCGGTATAAACTCCAGTTCTGTTCTTACCGTTTTCTTTCCAATAATCTGTAGGGGAGATGAACATACGTCGCACACTTCCTCGGGACTTAAGACACACTCTACAACTTCGCGGGGAATATCTGCGATCAAACGTGCTTTGTCACCGCTTTTTCTCTTTAGGCGTGTGTGTGCTTTTACAGTTTGCTTTGGTGCTTTTTCTTCTTCTGATTGAAACTCCGGTTTTTCCTCAAAAAGATAGAGCTGCTCGTCGCTATTGGGCGTTCTTTCGCTGGATGCACCAAAACGCTGTTTGGCTGCCTGCAGAAGTGCCTGAGTCAAAGCTTCCACGTTATGTTCTAAAATTTCTATTCGTTTTTGTTTTATTTCATTCTCTTCGCGAAGCTTCTTTTCCGATTCTTTGAGTTTAGAAAGCTCCTGCTCAAGGTATATCATCATCCGTCTTTACCCCTTTAAATCCTATCATTATTATACCGGAAATGCTCGAATACTGCGATATACTCGCTAATTTTAGGCATAAATAATGCTGGCTTCATGAAAAAGCAAACATGAAGCCAGCAATTTTTTGGATTGTTTTTAAAAGACAGTACTTGTTGTATCGACAGTTTGAGGATGTGCCTTTTTCTGGTCAATTTGTAAACCTTCCAGCAACCACTGCATCTGTCGGATATTGATATCTCTCAGTTCTCCCTGTGTTTTTGGCCATTGAAACTTCATGTCATTGGCCAACTGTTTAGTAGCAAGCAAAAAACCGTTTCCATCCCATCTCAAGGCTTTGATTACGGTATGACGTTTATTGCAGAACAAAAAAAGCGTCGTACCGGAATAGGGATCCAGTTTAAACTTTAGGGCGACCATCGCCGTCAAGCCCGTAATTTGTCTCCGAAAATCCGTATATCCAAGGGCAAGATAAATATGTTCAACATGATCGGCCATATGTTGGATCATAGCTTTCGAAGAACCTTTACCAGTTCCGCTAAGGTCACAGGATTAAAACCATCGGGTATTCCGATACAATAGTCCCCAAACGATAAGGAAAATTCCGCCTTGAGCGATGTTATTTCTTTCGTACTGTTTTCAAGCTTAGGGAGCAGAACCACTTCCGCAAAGGAATTATCTTCGGCCTTCTGCAGCTCCTGAAGTTTAAACTTTCTAGCCCAATAATGATAAGCGGTTTTCTTCAGCCCGTTTTGAACGCACCAAGCCTGGACACTCAGTCCACTTTGGCAGCATTCTTCAATGCGGTCTCGCCAACATTGTTCTTGGGCTAAATCTCTAGCCATAACAAAACCTCCTGGCTTCTAATATTCACTGCTGTTAACAGGATACCAAAAGACAGAAGGTTTTTTCGAGCCGCTATTTTATCCACCGCTTACAAAAAAATCATCGGGCCGATTGCGGATGCCAATAAGTTATCCGACATGCCCGACTTTAATGATGTGACCAAACTCGGCAGTGGCAAGGAAATGGTCGACCGTCTGACGAACCTGATCGCTATATTTGAGCGTAAGGAACTGGATTTCAGTAAGAATCGGGCTGATGGCGATGATATTCTCGGCGATGCTTATGAATATCTCATGCGTCATTTTGCCACGGAAAGCGGTAAGAGCAAAGGACAATTTTATACACCGGCCGAAGTCAGTCGCGTGATCGCTAAAATCATAGGCATCAACAGTTTGAATTCGACTGCTGCAACCACCGTTTATGACCCAACCTGCGGTTCCGGTTCATTGCTCTTAAAAGTGGCCTATGAAGCAGAAAAGAGCATCTCCCTTTATGGTCAGGAAAAGGATTCGGCAACATCAGGGTTAGCCCGGATGAATATGATCCTGCACGATAACCCTTTAGCGGAAATCAAACAAGGCAACACCTTGGCTAACCCCCTGTATCTTGATGAACAGGGCGAGTTAAAAGCCTTCGATTATGTCGTGGCCAATCCTCCCTTCAGTGACAAACGTTGGGGTAATGGCGTTGATACCGAAGGCGATTCCTATGACCGATTTAAAGATTATGGCGTTCCGCCGGAGAAAAATGGGGACTTCGCTTATCTCTTACACATTATTAGCTCCATGAAGTCAGGAAAAGGCAAAGGGGCTTGTATTTTGCCGCATGGGGTTTTGTTCAGGGGTAATGCTGAAGCGGAAATAAGAAAGAACATCATCAAAAAAGGATTTATCAAAGGGATTATTGGCTTACCGGCCAACCTGTTTTATGGAACTGGTATTCCGGCTTGTATCATTGTCCTAGATAAGGAAAACGCCATCAGCCGCAAAGGAATTTTTATGATTGATGCCAGCAAAGGCTTTACGAAAGACGGCAATAAAAACCGTCTCCGCAGTATGGATATCCACCGAATTGTGGAGGTGTTTAATAGACAACTTGAAATTGAGAAGTATTCAAGGATGGTTCCTTTTAGTGAAATTGAACAGAATGAGTACAATCTGAACATTCCACGCTATATTGACAGCCAGGAAGCTGATGATATCCAGGATATCGAGGCCCATCTTTTGGGTGGGATACCCACTGCCGATATTGATGCTTTAAAAGACTATTGGGAAGTATTTCCCACCCTTAAGACTTCGCTTTTCGCCCAGGGATCGCGGGCTAACTACTCTACTCTGATAGTCAAGAAAGATGAGATTAAGCATTGTATTTATAACCATCCCGAATTTAAAGCCTTTACGGCGGATATGCATGCCTTATTTAATGAGTGGAAAGAAAACACTGTCCAAAAACTCAAAGGATTGGAAACCGGACTCAATCCCAAAAAAGTTATTTATGAGTTATCTGAGTATCTGCTCAATCATTATGCCGATAAACCTTTAATCTCCAAGTATGATGTTTACCAGTACCTAATGGAATATTGGGATGAGGTAATGCAGGATGACTGTTATATTATCTCGGCCGATGGCTGGAAAGCGGAGACTTATCGGATATTGGAAGAAAATAAGCAGAAGAAAATGGTTGATAAAGGCTGGGCCTGTGACCTGATTCCGAAGGAATTGGTGATTAATGGGTTTTTCACCCAAGAGAAACGAGTAATCGAAGCTTTAGAGGCTGAAAGTGAAACGCTGGCGGGGCAGCTAACAGAAATGGAAGAGGTGCACGGCGGCGAAGAAGGCTATTTTGCTGAACTGGAAAAAGTGAATAAAGGAAATGTTAAGACTCGTTTAAAGGAAATCAAACAGGATAAAGATACCAAAGAGGAAAGGGAAGTGTTAAAAACTTATCTCGAATTAGCGGAGAAACTGGCAAATAGCAATAAACAAATAAAAGATGCCAAAGCCGACTTAGACAAAAAGTTATATGCGAAGTATCCGACCTTAACTGAAGATGAAATTAAGATCCTTGTTGTGGATAATAAATGGATGGCAAGGATAGAACAGGATATTCAATCGGAATTAGATCGAATCAGTCATCGGTTGACCCAACGGATAAAAGAGCTGGCCAAGCGGTATGAGTCACCTTTGCCGGTCTTGACAAACGAAGTGGAAGAACTAGAAAAGAAAGTGGCTGCCCACCTTGAAAGGATGGGGTTTGCATGGAAGTAAAAAAGGGATACAAGCAGACAGAGATTGGAATAATTCCGGAGGATTGGGAAGTTGTACCTATTTCACAGGTAACATCTGAAATATTTTTAGGTCTAACATCTAAAGTTGCTTATGTAAATAATGGTGGTATTCCTCTTATACGAGCAACTGATATTGCAAATGGTAGGTTGAGTTTTGAGAATGCTAAAAATATATCGATTGAACAACATAAATCGCTTACGAAATTTAGGAAAGCTAAAAGAGGTGATGTATTAGTTAGCAAGTCTGGTTCATTAGGTATCTGTGCATTAGTAAATGTTGATAAGGATTTTAGTATCTATGAGAGTATAATTGTGCTCCAACCCAAGACTCAAATAAATTCAGAATTTCTCCTCTGGTTAATGAGAGATGAAAGAACGCAAATACGAATGATTGGTGAAAAAGTTGGATCTTCTGTAGCTCACTTAAATATTGAGATGTTCCGTAGATTAGCTATTCAAAAACCAAATCGTATTGATCAAACCGCCATTGCCACTGCCCTTTCTGATGTCGATGCGCTTATACAGTCTTTGGAAAAGCTCATTGTCAAAAAACGTGCCATTAAGCAAGGAGCTATGCAGGAATTGCTTAAACCTAAAGAGGGGTGGGTTGAAAAGAAGTTTAAAGACAAAGGAATTACTGAATTAATTACTTGCGGAATAGCTTCGACCCCAGAATACGTTGATGAAAGTGTCGGTGTACCTTTTTTATCCAGCACAAATGTAAAAAATGGAAAAATTAGATGGGACAACTTTAAATATATAACTAGAGATTTACACACACAGCTTTATAAAAATAATCCTCCGTTAAAGGGCGATATACTTTATTCTAGGGTTGGAACGATAGGTGAAGCAGCAATAATTGATTCCGATTTTGAATTTTCGATATACGTATCACTGACATTGATTAAAGTCGGTAATCAAATTAATAATATTTTTCTAAAACATTTATTGAATAGCCAAAAATATAAAACACTTGCTAATAATACAGTTTTAATGGGTGGAGGAGTAGGAAATTTAAATGTTAATGTCGTAAGAGAATTTCCTATCTTCTTTCCAGATATGGATGAACAAACTCGCATCGCCACCATTCTATCCAACATGGATGCTGAAATCGCCGCACTAGAATCCAAACTTGCTAAGTACAAACAAATCAAACAAGGCATGATGCAGACTCTCTTAACTGGGAGGATCAGACTTGTATGAATACAATAGGACAACCCGAACGGGTTACTCAGAACCGAATTATCAAATTGTTTACAGATGAACTCGGATATACCTATCTCGGAAACTGGGAAGACCGTTCAGAGAACAGCAATATAGAAGAAGGGCTTCTCCTGGGATATCTTAAAAAGAAGGGCTATAAAGCAGCCTTTATTAACAAAGCCCTGCATGAACTACGGGTAACAGCGAACAATTACAACGAAAGTCTCTACAGCAACAATAAAAACGTTTACAAACTCCTGCGCTATGGCGTACAGGTTAAGGCCGAAGTGGGGCAAAACTACGAAACTGTGCAACTGATTGATTGGCGCCATCCGGAAAAGAACGATTTTGCTTTAGCTGAAGAGGTTACAGTATACGGCAATAAAGAAAAACGTCCGGACATTGTCCTCTATGTTAATGGCATTGCGATAGGTGTCTTGGAACTTAAACGCAGTACCGTCTCCATTGGCGATGGTATCAGGCAGAGCATCGTCAATCAACAGAAAGAGTTTATTGAACCATTCTTTACAACTATCCAATTTATTTTTGCTGGGAATGATACGGAAGGGTTACGCTACGGTACGACTGGCACGCCGGAAAAGTTTTTTCTTAATTGGAAAGAAAATGTTGAGGACAACAGCCGCCTTCAGCTCGATAAATATCTAATCAAGATGTGCAATAAAAAGCGTCTAATCGAGCTGATGTATGATTTTGTCCTCTTTGATGGTGGGATTAAAAAACTACCTCGGGTACACCAATATTTTGGCATCAAAGCTGCCCAAGAGTATATTAATCGCCGGCAAGGTGGTATTATTTGGCATACCCAGGGAAGTGGTAAAAGTATTGTGATGGTGTTGCTGGCCAAATGGATTCTGGAGAATAACCCCAATGCCCGGGTCGCGATCATCACGGACCGGGATGAATTGGATAAACAGATCGAGAGGGTATTTACCGATGCCGGTGAAACGATCATACGTTCAACCAGCGGTCGGGATTTAATGACCCAGCTTTCCCAGGCTAAACCCCGTCTTTTATGCTCACTGGTCCATAAGTTCGGTAAAAAAGATATCGATAATTTCGAAGAGTTTATCAAGGAGCTAGAAAGCCAGCCATCTAAGGCCGTTGGAGAACTCTTTGTCTTTGTGGACGAGTGTCACCGTACCCAGAGCGGTAAACTCCATCGGGTAATGAAGGCCATGCTGCCCAATGCTGTATTTATTGGTTTCACCGGGACACCGCTTCTGAAGAAGGATAAAAAAACCAGTATCGAAGTATTCGGCGGCTATATTCATACCTATAAATTCAACGAAGCAGTTGAAGATGAAGTTGTTCTGGATCTGGTTTACGAAGCCCGGGATATTGACCAGAAGCTTTCCTCACCTGAGAAAGTTGATGCCTGGTTTGCTTCTAAAACAAAAGGCCTCAATGACTTTCAAAAAGCTGAACTGCGAAAAAAGTGGGGAACCATGCAGAAGGTCCTTAGTTCCCGTTCCCGTATGGAAAAAGTAATGAATGATATTATCTACGATTTCAATGTTAAGCCGAGGATTAGTTCGGAGAGAGGAAACGCTATCCTCGTTGCCTCTAGTATTTATGAGGCCTGCCGTTATTATGAACTCTTTCAGAAAACGGAGTTCAAAGGCAAATGTGCCGTTGTAACTTCTTATAATCCCATGACCCGGGATATTACCACTGAAGATACGGGTGCCAACACCGAAACGGAAAAAGAATTCATTTATAAGACGTACGTGGATTTATTGACCGATGTAAAGGTTAAGCCTGGTAAAACGAAAACAGAAGTTTATGAAGACGAGGTCAAAGCAAAGTTCATCAAAGAACCGGCTAATATGCGCTTGTTAATTGTCGTGGATAAGCTCTTAACCGGCTTTGATGCTCCGAGTTGTACATATATTTACATTGACAAATCTATGCAGGATCATGGACTGTTTCAGGCTATTTGCCGGGTCAATCGACTGGATACGGAAGATAAGCAATTTGGCTATATTGTTGATTACAAAGACCTATTCAAGAAGGTTGAAGATGCGGTACAAGTCTATACCTCTGAGCTTGATCATGATAATTCAGACAAGACAGATGGCAATATCTTGCTTCAAGATCGGCTTAAAAAGGGTCGTGAACGTCTTGACCAGGCGATCGAATACTTAGCCTTACTATGTGAACCAGTTGAACTCCCCAAAGGCACACTTGAATATATACACTACTTCTGTGGCAATCCAGAAATACCGGCCGAACTTAAGGCTAAGGAAGTGCAGAGAACAGCCTTATACAAGGGAATCGTGGCTTTTATCCGGGCTTACGCTAATATCGCTGATGATATAGAAGCTGCGGGTTACACGGAAGCAGAAATTACCGACATCAAGAACCAGCTGGAATTTTATCTCAAACTAAGGGAAGAGATTCGACGAGCTAGTGGTGAGACCCTAGACCTGAAAACCTACGAAGCTGATATGCGCCATTTGATTGACAATTATATTCATGCGGAAGAAGCGCAAAATATATCGCCCTTTGGCAACCTGTCTCTCATTGAACTCATTGTGAAGACGGGAATTGCTCAAGCCATTGATAATCTGCCGGGCGGGATCAAGGGAAATAAGGAAGCGGTTGCTGAAACTATCGAAAATAATGTAAGAAGTAAAATCATGAAAGATCATCTAATCGATCCGGCATTTTACGAAGAAATGTCTGTTCTTCTTAGCTCCATAATTAAGGAACGGAAAGAAAAGGCTGTCAGTTATCAGGATTATCTTAAAAAGATAGCTGAGCTGGCACAGAGGGTACAAAAAGGTAAAAGCGAAAGCACGCCTGAAGTATTTAACACACCGGGAAAAAGCGCTCTTTATAATAATTTAGGGAAAAATGAAGAGATGGCCTTGGCCGTTCATGAAACGATTATCAAATACCGTCCCGATGGCTGGCGAGGGAATGATGCTAAAGAAAATGTGCTTAAATCTAAACTGTATGAAGTTTTAAAGGATATCGATGAAGTAGAGAGGATTTTCCCAATTATTAATGAGCAGAAAGGTGAATATTAAACATGACGCAATTACAACTTGGCGATATCATCATAGACGTCGAACAGAAGGATATTAAAAATATTCACTTGAGTGTTTATCCCCCGGAAGGGAAAGTTCGTATTGCCGCACCTAAGCATATTGATCTAGATACCTTACGTGTCTATGCTCTAGCCAAATTACCCTGGATTAAAAAACAACAAGGGAAAATAAGAAATCAGGAAAGAGAAACCCCCCGTGAGTTTCTGAATCGGGAGAGTCACTACTTTCAGGGGAAACGATACCTGCTCAAAATTGTGGATGTAGAGCAGCGTCCAAGGATTGAATTACAACACAATACAATGGTTCTCTATGTTCGCCCCGGTACACCGGTTGAAAAAAGGCAGCGCATTCTTGATGAATGGTATCGGAAAAGATTGAAGGATGTCTTGCCGGATCTTATTGCAAAGTGGGAAAAAAGGCTAAATGTAAAAGTTAATGAGTTCGGTATCAAGAAGATGAAGACCAAATGGGGAACTTGCAATCGGGATGCACAACGAATTTGGCTGAATTTAGAGCTGGCTAAAAAGCCGCCGGAATGTTTGGAATATGTCGTCGTCCATGAAATGGTTCATCTCCTGGAGAGAAATCACAATGATCGATTTTCGTCTCTTATGGATGCTAATTTACCCAAGTGGAGCTTTTATAAAGACGAGCTAAATAGATTACCGGTCAAGCATGAGCATTGGAATTACTAGTCCTGTCAATTTCGACATGTTTGAATTGACAGGACAGTTTTTATTGTAGAAGTGGAGGATTTTTGAAAAATGGCCGATATCAAATTTGAAATCAAAGAAACAATCGGTGTCCTTTCTAAATCACCGAAAGGCTGGAAAAAGGAACTAAACCTTATAAGATTGAATGATATAGACCTAAAGTATGATATCCTGGAATGGTCGGTTATACAATTCTTCATTTAAAAATTAATTCGCTATGATATAGTATCTTTTACAGAGAAAGTAATAAATCGCATGAGAGGAAAATGGGTTTGTCAAGTTTTATTGAGCGATGTATATCATCATTTCGAGACGCTATTAAAGATAGCTTTACCAACGATAGGGACTTTACATTGTTTTTATGTATAGGCTTTCTTGCCGGAGTGGCAGGCGGAATTAACACATCAATATTCAATAATTTTTTAAACGATGTATTTCATTTATCTGAGACTGCACGTGGTGTGCTTGAGTTCCCACGAGAGCTGCCGGGATTTTTGGTTGTATTTGTTTTATCGATGCTTGCGTTTCTTGGCGACACTCGCATTACATCCATTTCTATGTTTGCCGCAGCAATCGGTATTGCCGGACTGGGATTTTCACATAGCTTCGGTGTATTGATATTGTTCCTGATGATTTTCAGCATGGGACAACATCTTTATATGCCGTTAGCAAGCAGTATAGGCATGCACCTTTCGGAGCCCGAGAAATTCGGCTCACGGCTTGCAAAATACAATGCATATAATCTTTCAGCCTCCCTTATCGGATATGGTGTTGTCTTTGTCGGATTCAAATATTTACACGTTTCGTATAAAACAGCGTTTATCATTGCAGCACTTTTTTATTTGTTTGCCACATTTACCTCTTTTCTGATGAAAAAACAAGAGCCGCATCATAAAAGTTTTAAACTTATAATACGGAAACGTTACACACTATATTATCTGCTGTGCATGGTCAACGGCGCACGCAAACAGATTTTCCTTACATTTGCTCCTTGGGTTTTGATTCAGATGTTTCATGTAGGCCCGGAAACGTTTGCAATATACGGTGTTATAATTGCACTGGTCAGCATCTTTACCCGAACACTTGTAGGTAATGCAATTGATAAGTTGGGCGAGCGTAAGGTTTTATCAATCGAGGCTGTTGTACTGTTTTGGCTATGTATAGGATATTCCTTTGCAGCAAATATTTTCACCGCTTCGGTTGCAGGTATTGTTATCGCGGCTTGCTATATTATCGACAGCTCTACTAATGCTGTAGATATGGCAAGATCTACATATATGCGTAAAATCGCTCTCCACTCCTCCGACATAACCCACACTCTCTCACTGGGTGTCACCGTCGATCATGCAGTATCTATGAGCATTCCGATTTTAGGCGGATTATTGTGGTCAGCATTCGGTTATCAAGTCGTGTTTATGTCTGCTGCGGTTATTGCCGCTACCAACTTTGTGTTAAGTATGCGAATATGTACTGAATAAAGGAGTTTGTAGCTAATATCGCGCAGAATGTCTTGAGTAGATAAAATGCCTTAAAGGAGGGTTATCCAATGGCTGACATCCAATTCGAAATCAAAGAAACAATCGGTGTTCTTTCAGAGTCACCAAAAGGCTGGAAAAAAGAACTTAACCTTATAAGCTGGAATGAAAAAGAGCCCAAGTACGATATTCGTGAATGGTCGCCGGATCATACTAAGATGGGCAAGGGCGTAACGCTAAGCAAAGAGGAACTGGAGAAGTTGAGAGATGTTTTAGGTGGGTTGAGTTTCTAGGATGGAAGAATATATAAAATATACAGCAGAAATGTTGAAAGAGAAATATTGTGTTTGGGGAAGTTTCTACACTTTGCGATATCCGGGTGGAGCAATCTTAGGTTGTCGCAACGGGTTAGAAATATTCACTATAAACCAAACTACTCATTTGCTGGAGTCAGCCCTTCCGGATGCTCTTTTCGTCATGATGAATCCTGGTTCATCCAAGCCGATTGAGCCAGATGTAGATCTGAGCACGTATGATTTAAGTACAATATCTAAGTTAACAATTAATATGGTGGAAACGCGTCCTGATCCCACCCAATATCAGCTCATGAGGTTGATGATGCTGCTTAGATGGAAATATATAAGGGTAATTAATTTGTCGGACATTGTTGAAACAAGTAGCTCAAGTTTCCTGAAAGAACTAACTCGTTTGCGTAAACTAGACAAAACTGCGCAAAAGCCTGGACTAGACCGGAACATACACAGTGTTTTCTCCAATGCCAGAGCAAGGGAATTGAGACGACATTTAAGAGGAAAAGAGTCGGCGCCAGTCATTCTCGGTTGGGGATCAGATAATCGTTTAAAGACACTGGCTACCAATGCCATAAAACGTCTCAAAGAATATAGATGTAATACGATAGGCATGTCAAAAAATAGCAATGACAATTCGTTGCTCTATAGGCATCCGAATATGCCGAACTCTCCCCCAAAAAATGCAGATTGGTTAAACTTTATTATTGCCTCTATTTAACCATAGGTAACTACATATTCTTGGCACAATGCCGGGGTGGCTTGTGCCAAGAACGTGTTCGAAGAGCACGATGCTGTATCCGAGATGAAGGTAGGGACTTGGAAGTCGGTATTACAATGTTGGGTGAACAAGCGTTTTATTAATAATCTGTAGGTGGTTTTCTTATGTTACTTAGTCATATTGGTACTAAAACTATCGAAACTCATAGACTGATTCTCCGAAGGTTTGAATTAGAAGATACGAAGAGCGCGTTTCAAAATTGGATAAGTGACCCCATAGTTCAAAATAATTACGGTGAAGAAGCATGTTACACAATAAGTGAGGCACGCCAGAAACTTGAACAATGGGTATCCTTCTACGACAATAACCAGTTTTACAGATGGGCAATAATTTTAAAAGAAGGAAATGAAAACATCGGACAAATTGCTTTTTATCTCGTGGACAGCAAAAATCAGAGGGCCGACGTAGAATATTGCATAGGACAATCTTACTGGGGTAATCGGTATGCGCCTGAAGCATTAAAAGCCATTATAGAATATGCATTTAGACATGTTGGCATCAATCGAGTACAAGCGTTTCACAGAAGTAAAAACGTCTCATCAGGAAAAGTATTACAGAAATCCGGAATGAAATATGAAGGGACTTTAAAGCAATATTTAATCCATAAAGATGAATTTGATGACTGCATTATGTACGCAATAATCCGGGAAGAATGGTAGACTTCCTCTACCAATTCCCGCATTCCAAAAGAAGGTCCCTTTCGAAGGTGGTTGGGCTGGTATGAGTGAAAGTTTACTGGATGACAAAGTTTTATGACATATATATCCCCCGGAGCGTTTTGGGCGTTCCGGCTTTATTACTTTCATTGACTACTCTATGGAGGAAATAGAGGATAATAGTGGAATTAGTACGAAAGAGGTCCATCAAAACAACCTTATGAAGACTAATTCCACACGCCCCATCAATAGAAAATCACCACGCTGGGAGTGTTGGGGGTGTGGGTGGGATTATGGAATGGAGGTAGGTTTTTGAACATTACGTTTGTTGAAGGTGGCGAAGAACTCTTAGATAGAGTAGCTCCACTTTGGGAAAAATTGAATGAGCATCATGTTGGTATTTCAACCTTTTTCAAAGAGGACTTAGGAAAGAGGACATTCAGTCAGAGAAATCAACAATGGATCCAAAAAGCAAAGCACGGATTTTTGAGAATTGACTTGGCTATGGAGAAAACTTCAGACAAGGCAATAGGATATTGCGTTACAGTTATCCATGAAGACTATGGCGAAATCGATTCATTATTTGTGGACGAGACTTTTAGAAAAAATGGGAGTAGGAAGCTCCCTTATTTAATTGCCGTTGGATTGGCTAGATAAGAAAGCAGTTATTAAGAGAAGGATTAATGTTGCAGTAGGTAACGAGCAGGACTTACATTTTAACCAGAAATACGGTTTCTATCCCAGGGCAATCATATTGGAACAATAAACTTAAAACTAATAAGAGATTTAGTTAACATCCCTTCGAGTATATATATCATTACCTGGTTGCCTAAGCTCAAGAATCGATATCATAAATAAAGTCGGAACTTCTTGGCGTTTTCGGTTTAGCTGGGGAAATGAAAATGAAATTTACAACTGGAAAACAACGAGTATTGATTAAGAGGAATGAACACTTCATAGGATAATCTTGAATTTGAAGAATTAAGCGTTTGAATTTAAAATCGATTAAATATGGATACACAATATTCTAAATTCAAGGAAAGAGGGTGTTGGAAATCGAGCATCCTATTGATAGGGCGATTAATCTGGTAACTAATGCTTTAGATGAAATTGATTCAAAGCGTATGCCGGTGAGTTCTATTATTCGTAAGGCAATTAGAATAGCGAGGATGAGAAATGACTACAAAAGTCTGTATTGGTTAGAGTACGAGATGATTGACTTTAAAGACAAGCATTCTAGAGACAGATTACGTTCTGAGATTGCTCTTCACTTCGATAAACAAAGTTTTAATGCTCTTAGACGTTATGTTGTGGAAGCTTATATAAGTGAAAGACAAATTGCAAAAATGGAAGACGGCAAACTAGTAGAGGGAGATTTTATTTGCGGATTAAGTGTTCACGAAATTGAAGTTCAAGTTGACCATCTAATTCAAACAGCTGAAAAGGTCGTCCCTCCTAAAGGGCTACACCCAGTGGACTTGTATTATGTCCAAAGGTCAAACAATGAACTTCGTGACGTAGTTCTTACGATGGCCCAAGAAAACCAAAAGTTATTGGCAAGAATCGTGCATAGAGTATACGATTTCCTTAGTGCGGCCGAACAGCAATTAGTCTATGGACAATTCCATTCGGATGTATTTGAACGGAATAGACAGTATGTAAATGCTAAACTTTCGGAAATTTCACCGGAGACTTTGGAACGACTTGTTTCCGCCTTTAGAAGATTGGGCGAAGGTGGTAGTGAATCCAATAGTCATGCTTTGACGTCATGTCGCCGGGCATTAAAGTCAGTGGCAGATCGAATATATCCCCCTCGTGATGAACCAGTTCTTGGACCTGATGGTAAGCAACGTAAATTAACAGAGGATAAGTATTTAGCCAGATTGTGGCAATTCATCTCTGAAAGACTTGGGAGAACTTCTTCAGGGGAACTACTTTCAGCTCAAATTACTGACCTAGGTAATCGGATCGATCGGGTTTATGAGATGAGTTGTAAGGGAGTCCATGGGGATGTTTCTGAATTCGAGGTTAACCAATGCGTAATTCAAACCTATTTCCTTTTAGGAGATTTGTTAAGATTAATGGAGAGGGATTCGGGGGTAGATGTTGAGGACAGGGCCTTTGAGTAAATAATAAAAGGAAATGATCGACGATAATCCTAAAATAAGGAAAGCGCTTAACTTGCTTACGAAAAGGAAATGAGGTAGTTAAGTGTTGTGTGCGTAAGATTATTTCAAAAAGATACTTAAGATAAAGGGACGGGGTTGAGTTTGGAACTAAAGGAACTTTCAGTTAAAAACTATCGTTCAATATCAAAGGATACAGGAATATCAATCCAAACTGGACGGATAACGGCGTTGGCCGGGAATAATGACAGTGGGAAAACGGCTGCACTAATGGCTGCCTATCTTGGAATGATGGGTTTGTTCGGATTTCAGACCCCGAACGATATCCAATACCATCGCTATATAGGGCGCCTGAACAAACATAAATCTTATAATGGAGAATATCATGACGATGGTCCTATAATCGTTTGTGTAACATTCCGTTTTACTAAAAAAGATTTAGAATTGCTTTTTGAACCTTCAGATTCATGGAACTTTAGGGCGAGAAGATTCCCCTTTGAAGATATACTAAAGTTATTAAGTGAAGTTGATTTTGTTTTTAAAGTTCTTGTAGATAATTTATTTAACGAGAATAATCAAATTTTTCAAGAAAAAGTAGGGCTTGAAAAATTCTTTGATGAAGAATCGACTCTTGTAAATTTAAAAGAAAAGGTATCACAGTTCCAGATACCGGAACATGAACAGGATGCATTTTGTTCTGGGTTATTAAGTTCTTTTAAAAATATACAATGGGATTTAATTAATGGACAAATTCTATATGTACCCGCCGAACGACAAATTGATCTCTTCAGCATGAATAACTCTCAGCGTTTCGAATACAAAGATCTTATGAAATTCCGCTTAGGAATTGATCCTCGTCAACTCCTACAATATGTGGCGGCTCTGAGAGCTGATGGAAATGAGCATCTTTACAGACAATTTGTCGACCTAGCTGGACTACTTTATCCTTTAAAAGGTGTAGAAATTCGTGATACGCAATTTGGTAATGATGTATTTATAATCAGGGATGAGCGGTCTGAGCCAATTACACGTAGTGGTACCGGAATTGCTCAAGTTTTGTATATATGTGCAAGAGTTTTGGAAACTGCCCAAAAGGTGTCAGTGGGTCCGACTATTGTACTTTTTGATGAGCCAGAAATTGGACTTCACCCGGGTTTACAAAAGTCCTTGATTGGACTCATGATGAAACTGTCGGAACAGTTTGACGTCCAATGGATAGTGAGTAGCCACTCTCCGTTTGTATTCCGTGAAATTGATTCCACTGAAGGAGACAGCTTGTGGAGCATTCGGCATGATGGTAACAAGTCTATTGTTCGAAATGTCTTAGGTACAGAATCGGTTAAAGAACTTTACAGTGACATTGGCCTTAATTTACCCGCGATTTTGACAGCCAGTGCAGTAATATTCTGTGAAGGCAGTAGTGAAGTACACTTTATCCCAAAGGTATTGAAGAAAGCGGGAGTAAACGTTGACACGTTATTGATTGTGCCACTAGGTGGCATTAATAACCTTAGTAATATCTCACCGAGTGACCTCATGGCTTTGCACCCAAAAAGTCTTTTGATTCTCGATTGGGATGAAGGGGATATAACTGAAAATAAGGAACGTGAGACCTATATTGAAAGCGGTATGACTGTATACTGCAAACGAGAGTGGAAAGCGCTTGAGAATACATATCCTCCTGAAGCTGTTTCAAGAGCCTTTGAATGTACTAGACTTCCAGAAATAAATCCTTTTGACAATATTAAAGATATTGTTGAAGCTATTAAGGTAGCACTTCCCCAAAAACCAGTTACTCGTAAATCAAAGATGGCAGAAAAAGTTGCCTCGGCTATGACCGAACAGGAGTGCAGAGAACATCCATTGGTAATGTTTATTTGTGACTGGTTAAAAAGATAAGGACACAGGTCGTTTTTGTGTTTATTCCGAAAAGGGCTTCCTTTTGTGTTTTCCTCACATTTAACCGACGGAATGACAATGAATATGCCGATCCGGACGTGTAGAAAGATTTCCTGCAGAGACTGGATTTGCATTATCCGTGCATGATCCAAAAGAACTTGCATCTCGAAAGCAATTACGCTGTTAACTTAATAGCCAGTACAGTAAGGGTGTCTCAAACCTTCATTATCCAAAGTTGTAAAATACTCTTGTGCAGGTGGCAGGTAGTTAATATATCGAATTTGACGGTTCTTGTACGTGGTTTTGTTTTGTGAAGAGAATCTCTAGAGTTAACTAGGGAGAATTAGTATTATTCATTGAATACATGTACAGACCAAGAGTCGGCTGTATGTACATGACGCCAGTGAAACCTACAATATGACGACTTGAAGAAATAGGCGAGGGGTAAAACAAGGCTTTGGATAAAAGAGTACTAAGTAAAAATGGGATTGGATTTATATTAGCAATATTTTCAGCACTTTTATGGGGAACTAATGGTACTTTTTGTGCAATATTAAGTGAACTCGGTTTAAGTACCATAAATATTGCCGAATTGGCGCCAATGTTTATCTTTGTTTTTAACTTTTTGGTCTTGGTATTGACAAATCGGTCAGCATTTAAAGTCGAAAAAAAATATCTATTGTTACTCATGATCGATGGAATTTTCTCTAGTGGGGTAAACTTTTCCTTTGTGAAATCGGTTACTTATTTTCCGGTAGGAATTGTATCAACATTGGTTTATTGTAATGTTTTTACCATTATGATTTTATCCAGAGTTGCTTTTAAGAATAAAATTACCTTACAGAAAGTAATAGCTTCTATAGTCGCTGTAATTGGGGTAGGTTTAGTTTTGGATATTTTTAGTGCTGGGTTTTCACTTAATTATTTTGGACTTTTATGGATAATCCTTACTATTTCGATGTGGTCAATGATGGTTACCATCGAAAAGTATCTTTTGGATCATAGTATTGATGGCAATGCTGTTCTTATGTACATGGGCTTATTTGCTGTCATTGGTTTATCTTTTATTTCTCCACCCTGGACTTTAGTACAAAGTATCGTTAAAATCAGTGATCAGACCGCTGGAATGGCGCTATTGGCTGTATTTAGCTATGGAATGCTTCCTCAGATTGGATGTTATTACTTTTATATTAAGAGTTTGCAATTTATTGAGCCAAGTTACATACAGGTAGCGTACTCATTAGATCCTGTTACGGCAGTAATACTGGGATATTTTATCTTTAACCAATCAATGAATCTCACGCAGATTCTCGGTATTTTATTGATTTTAACAGTAGTAGGATATGTCCAGGTTAAAGAAAGCAAGATGTGATGGTAATCGTACATAACTTTCCTAGCAGATGAATAAACCAAGGGTCGAGACGCTGTTTGCAAATCGCTCAATATTTCCTATGAAGAACGGTTCGAGACTGCTTTGAAATCACCGGAGTTTGATGTGTTGGTAAAATTTCTCGATAAACCAGGAGATCAAACATCTTGGATGTGGGACGAGAAGTTAGTCAATTTGTTAGGTGTTTTGAGGTTGAATAGTACCGAATCCACTCACCCCGCCCATTCCAAGATAGGGAAGGGTGTACCGGCTTGGCAAAGAAGCACAGTGGCAGTTAAGTGATGTTATGGGTGGGATGAGTCCTTAGAATTAGAGGTGAGCCTTGGAATCAATGTAAAATATTTTTTGTATGTTTCTCACGACTAATTCAAAAACTAGGAACTGACCTTTGGCTATAGGGAACAACGAGCTAAATACTGGGTTCAAGGTTGAAATGAAGGACAAATGAATATACCTCGAGTTGGGGTGTACAGATGCATAAATGATGGGGTTAAGTACATACTGCATTAGAACTTGATTACAAGGAGGTTATGTTTGAATGTCACTAGGTAATGCGAAAAGAACATCTAATAAAGAAAAAAGAAGAGAACTTAGAGAACAATCAACCTCTGAAATAGAGGTTTTAAAAGATAAAAAACTTATTAAAGAAGAAGTTAAGGCTCGACTTGTCTCTGGGTTGCAAACAGCAACACTAGAGTATGACTTTCTTTTTAACGCAGAGAAAGCAAGTTTAAACAAGGATTGTGATTTATTGAGTCTGCTTTTTCATAGAATGTTCTTTTATAGGTTGAATGAGAAGCTCTCAGGGTTGACATGCGATCATACCCTCCGTTTGAGCAATCAAATTCTAACTCAGATGCAGTTCGGCCGAGGAAGAATAAACGAGATAATAGAGGTATTTAGAAAGAATGGTGGGCAGTGTGATTGTGAGATCCTTTACAAGGTCGAGAGCCAATTGATCGGGAAGTAACAGTTGTTTATAATGATGGCGATCCTGGAGCACTTAATGATGATGCTCAGGGGCGGTTGTATCTAGTAAATGATTTAGGGTTAACAACGTTGAGCGTAAGTAAAATAGTTATTAGCTGGAACGATAAAGACCCAAAGCTCAACATTC
This sequence comes from Desulfosporosinus paludis, assembly GCF_045689965.1. Lineage (NCBI taxonomy): Bacteria > Bacillati > Bacillota > Clostridia > Eubacteriales > Desulfitobacteriaceae > Desulfosporosinus > Desulfosporosinus paludis. Next base: position 1,193,991 of record NZ_CP144211.1, on the reverse strand, counting down.
CTGAATTGGTCGCCAGCCCCTTCCCCTGATCGGGGAAGGGTGTACCTGCTTGGTAAAGAAGAACTGTAACAGTTAAGGGATGTTCAAGAAACCAATTATTCACAAGGTAGAAGAGCCTGATAAACCTTAATTCTGGAGGAACATCATGGCAGTAAGTGAAGCTTCAAAGATTATGTAGTCTACCAACTTGTAAAGTTGGGTTTTGTAACGGTCAAAAAGATGTTTGGCGGAGCGGGTATTTACTATGACTGTTTGATTTTTGGAATACTAGCCGATGACATCCTCTATTTTAAGGTGGATGACTCTAATAAGTCAGATTATGTAATGGCAGGAATGCAACAATTTTTTTAGGTTTATTAATTTTAAAACGAATAGGACAATTTATTTTCAACATAACCATCCCTTAGGGAATGGGGGTGAGATTTTGACTGGGCAAATTGACTTTATTGATTTGTCCAAAATACTTCTAGATGATTTTTTCAATATCGAAGAGGAGGACATGCGATTAACAAGAAATATTGAAAAGAATAGGTTGGATGAGCCATTAACAGTTGAGGGACCTGTTAATGGTTTCTACGTTCTGGTGGATGGGTACAAGAGATATCGAAGTTTGAAAAGTCTTGGATGGACAACGGTTCAATGTAAGATAGAACCGGTTTCAGATATTGCACATCGAATTATTAAACGGCTACGTTGGGACTTGAATAAGAAAAAGATGAAAAGCTCAGAACGTATTCGTTACGTTCATTTGCTAATAAGTCTAAATTGGTCTTCGGATATGATTGCCCAGAAAACTGGTATAGCCCGTGATGTAATCAAAAAGTATATGAAGATCCATTATATACCGCAAGAATACAAAGACATTATAAATTCCTGGGGACTTGGTCACGAGGCATTATTGGCTTTAGATAGAATGCAAAAGCGCCTTCCTAGATATACCTTTTATCAGATAGTTGATGTGCTGAACCATCAAACTCCCCATATCTTTGGGTATCATATTGAGGCAATTGAGTATTTGAGCAAGGTTGAAGAGTTCCGAAGATTGCCAGAATCTTCAGTTAGACGTTCAATTGACAAGACAATTATCCACAAAACCTTCAAACTGAAAGAAGCACAGGATATAGTAAATATTGAGGCAGTCGCTCAAGGTATAATAAAGAATGAAGCGGCTATTGGACAATATCTGGACTATGTTAAAACTGAGGCAGCAGAACTCGAAAGAATTCTATCTCCAAATCTTATGATAAACGTTCCTCAAGTAAGGCGTAAAGAGCTTATATTAATCTTTGAAAATTGCCTAGGAAAAGTAAATTCCACTTATAGAGGACGTAGATAGTTTTATTTAGAAACCTCTCAATCTTCTTGTGAGTCGTCCCACGCAGTTATCGGCATTCCTATGAATTTGGCTCCCAGAAAAACGTACTACGTTCCAACCAGCATTATTAAGCCTGCGAGTACGGGATCTGTCGTGGCTTTTCTGTTTAGGAGTTGAATGATAAGCTTTTCCATCACACTCAATGTCTATCTTTTTACCATCTTCGAAAATAGCAAAATCAAGTCGATATCTGGATTCTTTGTATTGTGGGATTGGTTCATACCCAGCACGTTTAAGGGCATAGTACATTTTCTTTTCAATAGGTGTCATCTCTATTTTTGAGCAATTATCAGGAGTATTTATAATTAAACTTGATATAAGCCACCGAAGGGCAACCCATATCAAGCCTCCTAGGATGGCCAAGATTAGTAGAACCCAGAAATAGGCCACAATTGCTTGAAGCAAAATAATCCCTACGATAAGTATAAGTAGACTTTCTTCATTTTTCCCAAATCTTAGACCAGAATGTCTTCGTCTGTACGGCATGATAATCACCAACCAATGAGATTTAAAACTTAGTTTTCCCATTAAATTAGTAGATCATTCTTGAATAAAGAACATGATCCAGAGACTATCTCTATCTCGTATTGACTATCTATTAATACAGCATTGCCAAAAATAAAGGACCGTAGCTTTACGATCCTTTTATATCTCAATATCTCCATATCTCCATTTATTACGCTGCTAACTGAAATCCTTTTACCGACCATATGTCTTGAGTATTCTCTACACCTCTTATGATATTCGGCGCGGCCCCTTCGCTACGCAGTGGCTGAAGGGGTTTGTCTGAGGGTTGTCGTTGAAATGAGCATCTCACATCCCTCAACTTCTCAACTTCATCTATGGTTAATGTTACGCATTTCCCATCCTAGAATACATATATAGTTATGCCCTGAGGAGAGGAAAGAGCATCGCAGCTTTGATAGAGGGATAAAAAATAAAAATATGTCGGCCTAATCTAGCGGGCAACCTCCGAGATGCCTTGATGTAGGCCAATTATTTAATCTATAGCCTTCAAAAGAGCCTTAGAAATGTGAGCATGATGGGGTGAAACTTACTGGACAAGAATTTAAAAATCCTATATTGACTAAACAATAAGTTTCATGATTTATTCTAGATCGTTTATACGGTCTGTTTTTATTTGCTTTTGAAATGTTTTATATAAGAATAGTAAATTCAAAATTTTGTCCGTTGAAGGCACTACAATATTAATAAAGACTTCAAGAAGGAGGCATGTCTTTATTACCATCTTGGGTAAACACAATGTGATCCGTTAATTACATTATTGTATAAACTTCACAGGGAGGTTGAAAATATGGATGAATTCTTTTATGCTTCAAAAAAGAGTAAAATGCATTGCTGCCATAAATCTGACTGTAGACATTTAAGCAATATTAAAAAAGCAAATATGACAAAATTCAAAGAGAAGAAGGCTATAAAAAGGGGTTACAGGTATTGTCAACATTGTTTTGGAACCAGATCAGAAATAATTCGTAGGAAAAAAGGTATAAAAGAAGAATGCAAAAAATATAATCTCAGATTTAAATTTTCAGGAAGCGTTGCCTTTATTAATTCAAAGATCTCTCAATGGTATATTTATCTTAATGAAGATAAACCATTAATTTTTCATAAAGGGCTAAGGAATAAAAATCGAATTACAAATGAATTTCACGTACAGAAAAACGGTAAAAGCTTTATAAATATTAAAGATGCTATAAATTATATTGCTAGACATGATCGCAAAACTCATTTATTAGGCCCTAGAAATCAAAAAGAAGCGAGGATTATGTATCTACTTAATAGTATAGTGAGAAATAATCACGTTGAAGACAATGTCCTTGGGCAATATTGGAATATTTGAATACCGAGAAAGCCAAATACTGTGTACCCAGAATGGTCGCCAGGTCAATGTTTGGTGTGTGGTAAACACGTATCAATTAAAGTTAAGGGCTATTGCCTTGCCAATCAAAAGAGGTTCGGTGGCAAGATATATTGCTTTGAACACCAAAAGAATTTCTAGTCCCCAAAATAAACAACAACCATGCCTTAAAATATTGGTAGGGCATGGTCGCAAAATCGATTTAAATTGAGGCGAGTGTTCGTTAATTAAAAAGAACTTGGAAACAAGGGCTTCGTAATTGGATTGAGTGGTTATAAAGTATAAATTAAATAAACCGATACAAAAGCCGTTTGTTAATGCCCTTTGTAATATTGTCTAATTGTTCCGTTCTAAGTTCAGAAAACTGGGTAGATATATCAAACAACATTGATGCTGACGACCTAATTGCCATTTCTAAGTCGTCGATTTCTTTAAAAGGAATATCGCCTTGGAAGGCTTCGACTATACACCCATCAAAAGCCACCGTAGTATAATCCGCAGATGTTGTGATAACATGAAAATGTAGTCTATTATCCGTGACAGGTTGAATACTACGAATTATCATAAAACTGAAACCTCCGGAAAAGATTAAATGATTAATTAAATGCCAATTCGGGGTTATGCGACAAATTGCCTGCTAAGTATTCCGATTTGACCATTAAAATATAGTATTAAGGTCTAATTCACTCAAAACAAGAAAGGTACAATGCAAAATGTGTGGTCGTTTTTCGTTTATCTCATTTAGAGACATTTTAGAACGTTTTAGTTTAGTCTAACTTGAATTTGATTTTGAGCCTCGATATAATATCGCTCCATCTCAACCAGTTCCCGTAGCCAGCAGAATGGGGGCAACCACCTATATATGTTTCGATGGGGTCTGATACCCTATTGGGCTAAAGATGAGAGTATTGGAAATAAATTAATCATTGCCGAGCGGAAACCTTGGAGGAAAAACTGAGTTTTCGCAAGTCCTTTGAGAAAAAGCGTTGTCTAGTTTTGGCAGATGGTTTCTACGAGTGGAAAAATGAAGGCCGTGCCAAGAAACCCTATAGAATAACCCTGCTTAATGGGAAACCCTTTGCTTTTGCAGGCCTGTGGGATTCTTGGGTGTCACCTACGGGTCAAACGATAAACTCATGTACGATCATTACAACGACACCGAATAAGTTGATGGAGCCAATACACAATCGAATGCCTGTCATATTACCGTAGGACGTCGAGTCACTTTGGTTGGATGAGCGTTTAACCTCTAGCAAAGAAATAAAAGGTTTATTGAAACCTTTTCCAGAAGAAGAGATGCTTACTTACGAGGTATCACCGTTAGTTAATTCTCCCCGTAATAATGTTCGTGAATGTGTGGCTCCGGTAAATAGTTTGTTTTAAGAATACAACTTAAGAGTGCAAATAGAGTTAACGCAACAAAGCCGCCTTTTTGAAAGTCAGGCGGCCTTGCAAAATTATTGTCTGGATGTTACCCGGAATTGGCATAATTGTGAAAATCGGAACTAAATGGAAAATTGACATTGGAATACATTGTCACAAGATGGCCTAAAAGTCCTTCCACTGCTACTCAACAGGCGACTATAAATACAACACTCAACTGCAGAAAATCATCTTAAAGCATTGGACCTTTCTGGACTTAATGGACCTCTCATTGTGGTTCTACCGAAAAATAGATGGATTATTTATTTTATTTATACTTATTAAAAGACCAACCGCCAGCATAATAGACCATAATGTACTTCCACCGTAACTTATAAAGGGGAGAGGTATTCCTGTTACAGGCATAATTCCAGAAGACATTCCAACATTGACCAATATGTGGAAGGTGAGCATCGAAACGATACCTGAACCAATTAAAAACCCGTACGGTTCGGTTGTGTTTTTGATAATGTAAAGTGCTCTAGAAATGAAAATATAAAAGAGAAATAACAGGGTTATAGCACCAATAAACCCAAACTCCTCACCAACAACAGCAAATATAAAGTCAGTCTGGCGTTCGGGTAAAAAATTTAGATGCGTTTGTGTTCCCATTCTATACCCTTTGCCCCACAAACCTCCGGAACCAATAGCCCATATAGACTGAAGAATATTATAGCCTGTTCCTGCAGTATCAGATGAAGGGTTGATGAAGACGGTTAAACGTTGTAATTGATAATCTTGCATTGGTAAAGGCATCCCTTGGGCAAAGTGTAACCAAGAAGGCAAATTCGTAGAAAAATGCAACCAAAGTGCAATTCCGATTATGAAAGCTCCTCCCAGTAAAAGTGAACCAAGTTTCCACGGATTGGCACCAGCCATAAACATCATGCATATAAAGATAGCCATAAAAACTAATGTTGTACCCAAATCAGGTTGCTTATAAACAAGTATCATTGGAACGAGCACGAAGAAGAACGGAGCAATAAAATTCCTATACCTATTTAGCTTGCCTTGTCGCTTAGCTAAAAAGTCCGCTAACGTAACGATAATCAATATTTTGGCAAACTCGGATGGCTGGATAGTAATACTAGAAGTTATCTTAATCCATCGAGTTGCTCCTAAAGCTGATTGTCCAAATAAAATAACCGATAACAAGAAGATTATATTAATGCCATAAAGCCACCAAGTGAATCTAGAGTACTTCCGATAATCTATCGAGGCAACCAAGACTGCAATCAAAATCCCTGTTACAATCCAAACCGCCTGTAACTTAACATAATGATTAGGGTCTCCTGAATCAACATTAAAGGAGGCACTACTTAAAATAAACAAGCCAGCAGCAAGCAGAAGAATTAAAAACATAATAAATAAGAGATCTATACAACGAAGCCAATGCTTTAACATGACTGAACTCCTTTAGGTAATTAGTTGGGCATACACATAGAAGAAGGATTTGAGCTAAAGATAAATCATTGAGCAATATAACTTACATTAACAATATAAGATGGCGATATTAAAAATCCATTATAACTTTAAGAATTAAGTGTGAAGATTTATAAAGATTTTCTGTTGTAAGTTTAAGCAGTTAAATGAGGAACTCCCATTGGCTCCAGAAAAAATCCCCCACTTTTAGAAAAAAGGTTATAAGTGTTTTATCAGTATAAATATGCCTATTTGAAGTCAGGCGGTATAGAATCTGTCAGTTTGTCCCTCCATCCCATCTCTAAACAATAATTCCGTTTAAGGGCACACCCGGCGGCTTTGAATCGATGTTGCCAAAATGGGTGTTTGGATGGATTCGCGTTGTTTAGATTTAATACGCCATAAATATCCAAACATTCTTTTTTCATTTTAGGTAATCCTATTAGAAGTCATAAGTTCATTTTAAGGAGGATTCTAAATTATGGGTAATAATAATAATGACCAAGACAGTGGAAATGGGCCAGGAAAAGGACAAAGTAAAGGGGCTGGACCACGAAAAGGAAAAGCAAAAGGAAAAGGGTAAGAACAAGGGAAGTCGCATGAACAAAGGTGAGTTCATTACAGAATTCAATAACCGATAACTGTATTAACAAGACTATATTTCATGTTTACTGGATTATATTTTGGATATGTGAAGCCGCCTGTTTGAATCAGGCGGCCTTGTTAATCTGTAGATTTGCCAAACGTCCATAAGGGAAAATAGCAAGGCTCCGGCTCAACCGCTGGGGTAAATCTTCCATTATTAGGTTTAACATATTCTTCACATTGAGTTCATGGAACGGTAACAAATATATTCTAAGATAAGAACAACAGAGGATTACTCGCTGTCTAGCGGTTAACATAAGGCTACTTTTTTATTTTTCTATTCCTCCTCCTTCTTTATACCCCTCCTTGTGAGGGGATTTCTTATTGTTTAGCCACTAATTTTCAAGCAGATGGACGGAGGGTATATATGTCGGAACTCGAAGAACTAATACAGCAAATCGAAGAATTACGATTAAACATGATCAAGATTAAAGAAGGTAAATCCTATACAGATCCTGAGGTCATAACTGCAAGTCAAGAGTTGGATACTGTTTTAGATAAGTATCAAGAACTGATGATGAAAAAGTCGAAGAAGGAGTAGGAAAAGAAAAGATTCCCTAGGCGTAATTAGTTGGGGCCTTTGTCGATACTTACTGAATAGTCTTCTCGATTTCCTAAAAACTCAATTTACGAATAGCTAATTCATAAGAAAAGGAAGTAAATATCATGATAGGCCAATTACCGGAACTCGCATGCAGCCCCAATTTATTTCTTTTTGAAATCTGACAGCAACTCTAAGGAAAGCGAATCAACGGGAGGAAGCTTTAGAAAGTGCTGCAGAGCATATGGCAGAATTATGCCAATTTACTGCACAAACCAATTCATTTGCAGTAGTTAAAGCATCCCATTCAGGAAGGCTCGGTCCCAATATCGATATCCTGATTTAAAAACTCAAGGGGTTTGTTCAAATCAGCTAAAAGCTCGGTATTACTTCAATAGGGATCTGATTTTTGTCTAAGCATAGGTTTAATTATCGCTACGTTTTTTAGCTATATGAGCTAAGGGTGATATAATTTAAAACCTTACTATTATACAGAGATCAAGACACAGTTTAAACGCAGAAAGGCCTATTCCTATGAATAAAATAAATCAGCGACTATTAATTCGAATCGCAATTGCCGTCGTTAGCATTCTAGCGATAACAATTTCTGTAATTCCGAGCACGATAGTCACTAACGCCCATCCCAACAAAAGTCGCTCCGTTAACGGTTGGATGCCGTACTGGGATCAATCAAAAGGTTTTACTTCTGTGAAGAGTAATTTTGAAGTATTTAATGAAATATCCCCCTTTTGGTATGACGTAACAAACATCGGCGATATAAAAGCACTTAAAAACTCAGAAGATCACAATATCATTATGTATGCACAGAATCGAAAACTAACCATTACTCCGTTGATCAGTAACGAATTCAGCTCAAGTTTACTATCTACCATAATTAACGATCCTACTTTAATGCAGAATCACATTCAAAACATCGTAAACAAAGTTACATCCAAGAACTACACAGGGATAGACCTTGATTACGAGAATGTTTTACCAGCCGATCAAGATGCTTTTACCATATTTGTTCAAAGATTAGCAAACGCAATTCATCAAAAAAATAAGGTTCTTTTTGTTACCCTGACTGCAAAGACTAATGATGAACATCCTGGGCAGGATTATAAGGCAATTGGTGAAGCTGCCGATAAAGTCCGTATTATGGCATATGATTATTCTTGGGCCACGTCCAGTCCCGGTCCGATTGCTCCGGTAGATTGGGTCAGTAACGTTCTTTCCTATACTACATCGGTTATAAATCCTGAGAAGATCGAGTTAGGTATTCCAGATTACGGCTATGATTGGTCGGGCTCCAAAGGTAAAGGGATTGATTATTTGCAGGCTCAGAATATAGCTGCGCTTCATAGCGCCAAAGTTATAGACGATCCACAAAGAGGCCCACATTACACCTACTTAGATAAAAGCGTCAATCATACAGTTTGGTTTGAAAACGAGTCGTCTATTGAATCTCTTTTCGACTTGGTAAACAAATATAACCTAAATGGTATTTCAATTTGGAGCTTGGGCGGTGAAGACCCTGCAATCTATTTGGCGATTAATACAAAATTCCCGGCCATAACTAAAATCGCGAACTTAAATAATAGATCCTATGCCGCTAATATAATTAAGGGGTTAGAACATGTCCATTTGAATATGTAAGGGTTTATACTTCTTGCTGTGTAATAATTTTGGTTAATAACCTATATTTTACTGGACATGGATAGGAGTGTAATTCGGGTTCAAACTTCCGTTAATACTTGTACGGTAGTAGCTTTTAGGAGCGAACTCCTGTAATTAGTCAGGCCGCCCGTTTGAAGTCAGGCGCTTTGTAAACCAGTTTTAGAGATTCCTAAATCGAAGGTCTATATATCTTAGTAATTTGGAATCATCCAAAACCTGATAAACTCTATAAGTTGTTTCCCTTCAGCCGTTAGTACTTTTCCTCTGCCATGACATTCTTTGCAGATAAAGAACATTGGCTCAGTTGGTTGATCTGGAGTGGCATTTTCTGAAGTGGTTAATTGATCCATAGTCTCTAAAGTTCGAAATGAATCTTTGAGACCGTCTAGTTTGGTCCAAAAATGGAACCACTGAGGATTCTCTGTCCTTCCGAGTCCAGAACATCTTGGGCATTGTTTATCAAGGACCTTTAGGTCAATCATGTCCATCCTCCGTTCACTGATAATTGCAATAATATTCTATTCAATGAAATAGGATAAAAAAATGAAATAATGTATTACTCTTATTTGTTATGATGGAATTAAAGTACATAATAATCAAAATTCTTAGGTATAATACCTCAATAAAATCGCTTGTCCTTTGCAATTGGCTCCCATCGGAATGGTGGAGGCCTTTTTTGCTAAACAATCGTTTCTTCTAATGGCCTTCGTATTTTGAGTACTTGGTATAAATATGAAACGGCTACCACCCTGAATGGGTGATAGCCGATATAGCAAAATACTTTAGAAAATAACGCCTAAAGCGATAAGAATCAAAATAGCAATAGCTATAATTCCTACACCAACGCCAACTCCCGGGCCTGTACCACCGCATACTCCGCCCATACCGCCATAACCCATTCCGTACATTAATAGTTCCTCCTTTCTAAATTAGAATACGATTCCTAGTGCGATAAGCAGAAGAATAATTACGACAACAACTGCAATTCCTTCAAAACTGAATTCGCGACGACGACGATCATCTACATCAATACCGCCGAATGCCATTTGCGTTACCTCCTTTACTAAGAGCTAGTACATAATATGTGTAATATGGACAATATGGCACAATATGGGGATGATACTTGCCGAGAATTGTAATATAAATACCTCTGAACTAGCACTCAGAAGTCGTTATTGGCATAATTTGGAATGTAACCAAAAAGGAGAGGGGGTTTCTAACAATGTATCATCATGTTCGCAAAGGTGAAACTCTGCATCATATAGCTAAACGTCATAGAACTCACGTTCATCATCTAATTGCTCTAAATCCACACATTCATAACCCGCATATGATTTATCCGGGCCAAAAAATTAGAGTTCGTTAATAGACCAGTCATTCCAGCTTCTATAAATCAAAGATAAGTACCATTAAAGGTTTGTAATACAACAAGGGAGTGTCGCAAAACTACTATTTTGAAGTAGCAAGCGATGCTCCCCATTTCTTTTTACTGTGGAAAATATTAAGTGGTTTGATTGCAATGCTCAATCTCTATTTTCTACTTAAATTTGTGTATAGCAAAATAAGCCTTCTAGATGAGACTGTTTTTTCGACCCCTTTTTAAGCCGTTTTTAATGGATGAAGGGGTTTACCAATTCGTTCATTCTGTATTTTAGCGTGAAGTTTATTCACGTTATACCCAAAACACAGCAGCATAAATTCAGTTTTTACACTGTTTTTACCTCGTGTCAAAAAGCGATTAAAGTTATAGTCATTTTTGAGTACCCCAAAGGCTCCTTCGACCTGTATGGATCGATTTACTCTGAGTAGTCTCCCTTTTTCGGTGGTAATGTTTCCGTACGATACCTGGCGTTTGGCCACAAACGTTTTAGATACTTGCATTCTTCGATTGCCTTTAGCTTTTGTACATTGACTTTTACAAGGACAATCACGGCAGTCTTCACATTCATAGATCGTGATTTCAGATCGGTAGCCCGTTGCCGATGTTCGATGGGTAATTCCCACTAGTTTGAGTTGTTTTCCGTTATGACAGGTGTATTCATCCATTTCTGCATTGTAAACCATGTTTTCTCGCTTGCTGATATCCTTTTTGAAGCGTTTCTTTTTCCATTGTTCATAGGTTTGCGGCTTTATGTAGCAGGTCTGCTTTTTCCCTTCGAGATAAAGATAATTCTCCTCACTCTCATAACCAGAGTCTGCAGTAACATTTTCATAATGGGCCTGTAGTTTAGATTCCAGCGTGTTTAAGAAAGGGATGAGTGTGGCTATGTCGTTACGATCCTGGAAAATCCCAACCCCTGTTACATATTCACTTTCCACGCCAATCTGAACATTGTAAGCCGGCTTTAACTGAGCGTTGCGCATATGGTCATCTTTCATATGCATGAAGGTCGCATCAGGATCGGTTTTGGAGTAGCTATTTCTTCCTTCGAAGAATTGGTGATGTCTGTTGTACTTTTCTTGACGGGTATAGAATTCCTTCAGGTCTTCTGTAAACTTTTGTAGCTCTGATTTCCGTTTTCCAATACCATGGACAAATTCAATCTGCTCTTGCTGACGTTTTTCTTCTAGGTAGGAGAGGGCCGCCTTAAGGTCCTTAAGTAACGTTTCTTTGGTTGCCTTGAAGTCCTTTAGATAGGTCAAATTGATCTCCTCAAGACAGGATTGAATTTTCAAGAACATTTTGGTCTCATTCTTAGTAACGACTTTCTTCCAGACAAACGTATAACGGTTAGCATTGGCTTCAATTTTTGTTCCATCGACAAAAAGGTTCTTAAACTCTACTTCCCCAAGCTTGTGTAAATACGTCACCATTTGGAAAAAGAGGTCTTCTATGGATTCCTTTAAATAGTTCTTCCGAAATCGAGCAAGGGTGCTGTGGTCTGGTGCCTTGCATCCTTCCAACAACCACATGAAGTTAATGTCTCTTTTACAAGCAACTTCAATCTTGCGGCTTGAGTAAATGTTGTTCATATAGGCATAGGCTACTACTTTGAACAGGATTTTGGGTTCGACTACAGGTTTTCTTCCAGTGGAAGAGTAGGCCTGATACAACGCTTCGTAATTCAATCCCTCCAAAATGTGGCTTAGCAGTCGAACTGAGTCATCCTCCGGTATTAACACATCAAAATTAAATGGTAGAACTAATTGATAGTGTCCACTTAATTCAGTATAATTTTTAGAGTGTAATTTGGTTGTTAGCATAACTCAAATTATACGACAACTGCGGGTTCTTTGGGACCTGCAGTTTTGTTTCTAGTAGGAAAAAAGGGGCGTTGCTTACGAACTATTTTAGTTCGTTTTGCAACGCCCCCTTTTCGCTACTTAATTAAATTCTGTGTCACTGCAAAGTCTTTTCCAATTCCTCTAAGCCACGATTCATAATTTGCTGAGTTGCATTGTTTTCAATCGCTTCTTTCTCATCCTCAGAGACATACCCAGAAAGAAAGTGCCCTCTATGTGTCGTGTAAAGACTGTCATAGACTTCATTCTTCTCGGCCAAACTCATCTTTCGAAACTGACGAGAAGCTTTAATTTGAACGATCGCCTCATTAAAGAGAGTAGCAAAATCAAACTCTCGACGGAAAGTGTAGTAATCCATCGTTTTTGCCCTCCTAGATTTAATTTTCAATTCATGGTTTTTCTTGTTTCCTGCCGTGCATGTTCCAACATTTCCTCTATTGCAGCCTTTTGAATTGCATTTTTTTCTTCGAATGAAAGACCTTTAGAAAGAAAATTCGTCTTGACTATGTTGTAATAGGCATCAAATAGTTTCTTTTTCTTTGTAATTTCCATTTTTCGAAACTGGCGATCATTTTTTATATGATCGATCATTTCAGGTAGGTTCGTTTGTAAATCAAGTTCTCGCCGAAAAATGTAGTCATCCATTGTTGAGTCCTCCTTGGTTACAATTTGGAAAGTGTTGCTTTGTTGGTAAATCAGTACAAGAGGAGAGTGGGGGTGAACTCGAATGAATTGGGTTCCCGATCAAGGAGTGATCGAAAATCGTAAGACAACCGACATGTTTTGGTAATTGATGCCCATCTGGAAGTCTGGTCCCATCAGGAAAGTAATCCCACATAGATAGAAAAAGACCAATAATGATAAAGAATATCATAATTGAAAACAAGATTTAACAGCTTAACTTTAGTGAAAGGCAAAGGCGGCGGCAACCGGAGTTATGCACAGGGCATAGGAACTGTTGTCGGTCAGTTAGATCATGCAATCCAAGATTCCAAGTTAATGGTTGTTGAAATGCTCCAAACTCTTACGAAAATGGGGAAATAGCCAGGAGGCTGTGAGCCACTCATTTTTCATACAAGGCATATAAAACTAATATCCTACAATATAGCAGCGTAAATAATAAGCAAGGATATACAGAAGGTAGGTTCAGAGGGTTAATTGACGTACCAGTCACAGTTTGATAAAATGTGTATATACACTGACGTTTAGCTTTACACAATAAAAATTAGCATTAAATGGTGGGAAGTATGGAAAAGAAAACAATTCTTAAACAACCAAGTTTATGTCATTGCACAAATATGCGGAGGTCTTCACGGGCCGTAACCCAGTTTTACGATGAAATGTTGAGACCAAGTGGTCTTAAAGTTACTCAATACTCGTTATTAAATCATTTAAGACGGCTTGGTCCTCTTACGATGAACGAACTCTCCAAAGTGATCCGGTTAGAACGTACAACGCTTGTTAGAAACCTTAAACCATTAGAGAAAATTGGTTTAGTTAAGATTACTGTTGAAAATCCATCACATGCCCGTTTAGTACATCTCACTGAGAAGGGCCTAAATTCCCTAGAAAAGGCTATTCCTTACTGGAATCAAGCGCAGAAGCATCTGAATGAGTTATTAACAAACGAAGAGATTCGTGTTTTTAAGGGAGTGCTCCAAAAATTAGAGTCAATAAGTCAGTGATCTTTTTTACCGTCTAGTGTGTATATACACATCAAAGGAAGGAGATGAAATTAGTACAACGGGCAGATCATACGGTCGTTCGAAAATGAGTTTGGCATTAAGTTATGTTGGGCCAATAAGTAAGAGGAGGAACAAGAGATGACATTAACTAACGATATAAAAGAATTTGCCTTAGACTTAGGTTATACCAAAGTAGGGATAACTACTGCTGAAAGTTTCTCGGATTATATTCATGAATTAAAATCCAGGGGTAGTAAATATGATTTTTATGTCCAAGATCCTCGTCAGCCATTGCAGGGCGCAGAGCCCCAGAAGCTCATGCCTTCGGCTAAATCTGTCATTTGTTTTGCTTGGGATTATGCGCAAAAATCTTTCCCTGAATCCCTTATTGGTAAAATTGGGCGAATTTATCAGGCAAGATGTTATAATGCACCTTCACATCGAATTAATGGAGCTCGTTATCAACTTATGAAGGATTTTTTGGTTAAAAACGGTTGTCAAATTGGCCAAGGGATATTTATTCCTGAACGATGGGCGGCAGCAAGGGCAGGTATAACAACTTTTGGTAAAAATAATTTTGCCTATGCAGAGGGAGTAGGATCTTTCGTCGTACTCAGTTCTATCGTAGTCGACGTCGAATTGGAATATGATGAGCCGACTTTGGAAATAAAGTGCCCCGAAGGGTGTACAGCATGTATCAAAGCGTGTCCAACACAAGCGATTTACGAACCCAATAAACTGAATCCCCGACGATGTATTGCCTTTAATGCTTGGTTCACTCAAGACGGGAAACCTGCTGGACTTACAAGCCATATCCCTCCTGAAATTCGAGAGAAAATGGGCACCCGTGTTCATGGATGTGATATCTGCCAAGAGGTATGTCCTCGCAATCAAGCAAAACTTAAGTCAAAACTTCCAGATGATGAGTTCCTGATAAAAGTGGCACAAGATTTTAGTCTCTCCAAGATGCTTAACATGACGGATGAGTTTTATTCTACAAGGATACAACCACTAATGTACAACTATATAAAAGATCGAAAATATTTTCAGCGCAATGCTGCCATAGCTCTTGGAAATCTCGGCGAACCATCTGCGATCCCTGACCTTGAGATTGCCTTGGATGATCCTGAAGAGTTAGTTAGAAGCTATGCTGCATGGGCATTAGGAAAGATTGGTGGAAGTACTGCAAAACAAATTCTTGAGAAAAATCATCAAAAGCAAACATCAGAGGCTGTTCAAAAAGAGATCGATGCAGCATTAGAGAAAATAATGGTTTGGTAAAGACAACACTTGATTTAAGTTTATGTTATTTAAAATTCAAATTCTTGAGAAGGAGAATTATTATTATGAGTGATTTAACAAAATGGCGTTCTGAAGTTATCGGGCAAAAAGTAGTTGATGCTCTAAACAGCAATCATTTCAATGCAAAGTACTTCGGCACACGACATGAGGCAATCGATTACGTTTTGCAACTCATCCCCACTGATTCCACGATTGGGGTGGGTGGCTCAAGGACAGTGCTTGATCTAGGTCTCTTGGATCTGTTAGAAAAACGTGGCCACAAGTTATTTGATCACAATCAAGAAGGATTAACACCAGAGGAAAGAATTGAACGACGTTATAAACAACTCACAAGCGATATATTTTTATCGGGTAGTAATGCTATTACCCAGACTGGTGAACTTGTGAATCGCGATGCATTCGGAAATCGTGTGGGAGCGATGATGTTTGGACCGAAAAAAGTTATTATTATAGTGGGTACCAATAAGATCGTCAAAGACGTTGAAGAAGCTAATAAACGTATCAAAACTTATGCTGCACCGATGAATAACAAAAAATATGATTTGCCGAACCCGTGTGTTAAGCTCGGTGAGTGCGTTGATTGCCAAAGTCCTCTACGAATCTGTAACATTACGACAGTAATAAGCAGACGTCCACCACTGACCGACATCCATATCGTCATACTGGGTGAGACTTTAGGATTTTAGAATTTTACTTTTTGAAGTGTAGAATTCCGATTAACTTTTTAGACAAAGGGTTACTAGCCCGACCTAAACATAAAGGTTGATGTTTATCTATCTAATACCAAAGCACTTGTAAGGAAAAATACAATAACTAAAACAAAGCCGTTGCAAGGACGGCATTGTTTTAGTTTGTAAAGATATATAACAATCTGACTACAACCCTTGGACAAATCCCTTCAACCACTGCCAATACTTATAGTCATGTACTGCGGAGGGGAAAGAGCATCGCAGCTCTGAAAGAAGGCTAAAAATATCGTCCTAATCTGGTGAACAATATCGAGATGCATTGATATATGCCAATTTAATATAAGTGACTCTATCATAACGTTGCTTGTTTCGTTGACGCCGAATAGGCGTTATTTTTGTGCAGATATTTGGAGGGATTTAGAAGTTTATGTAGAATTCTCGAAGCGACGAATTATGGAATCTGATTGGGAGGATTCACAATGACATTCTTGGAAATGGCTAAATTAACTCTCGAGAAAGCATGTGTTCCGTTAACCGTTGACGAGATTTGGAATAAGGGTTTAGAGTATGGCTTTGCCCAACAGGTAATGACAACTGGAAAAACGCCAGCGCGAACAATAGGGGCGCAATTGTACGTTAATATTAGGGATAATACAAAATCGGGTTTCTGTGCCGTCAGTAAGCGGCCGACGCGCTTTGCATTAACGGCTTGGGATAAAAAGGAACTTGAGTGTGAGCCAATTGAAGTTGAGGATAAGAAGACTTCGTATGTCTACCTAGAACGTGAACTGCATCAGATTCTTGCATATTTTGCTTATAACTATATGAACATATTGACTAGAACTATTAATGATAAAATATCCAAAGGCGGTCCTAAAGGTAAAAATGAGTGGATTCATCCTACAGTCTCAAACTCTCGATGGGCGAACAAAGGATATTTAGTTTGTGCCGAAATTGTCCACGGCTTAGGGACGCCGAAAATTCATAACAAGGAAGCGGATCAGATGCTTTGATGCAAGATGGTGACAGTTTCATACCCACGAGCGATGAACAACTTCAGAAAAACACGGTAGGAGAAATAAAACCGCACAACGCGCCCATCACTCTCGTCGAATACGACCCGCGATGGCCTGAACTATTCGAACGGGTGGCCGAACGGGTTCATTCTGTACTTGGTTGTAAGGTATTAAGAGTGGAGCACGTTGGTTCGACCTCGGTGCCGGGACTGTGTGCCAAGCCAATTATTGATATGCTGCTAGTTGTGGTGGATTCCGGCGATGAGTCGTCCTATGTACCATTATTGGAGGCAGCCGGTTTCACTCTACGGATTCGGGAGCCCGAATGGTTCGAGCACCGTATGTTCAATGGGCCTGACATTGACATAAACATCAACCTACACGTGTTCAGTGCGGGTGCTTCAGAGGTCGAAAGAATGTTGCGCTTCCGCGATTGGTTACGGGCTAACAAAATTGACCGTGATAACTACGCGCGGGTCAAGCGCAGCTTGGCTCAGCGTGTGTGGCGGCACGTGCAGAACTACGCAGATGCCAAAACTTCTATAATCCAAGAAATTAAGGGTCGAGCGAACGCAGCAGAGTAGTGTGCTAGATATCGCTGGACCTGCCGTTTTTACGTTCGTCCCACGTCGCTCGCACCCTGCTAAGCTCAAGAAGAAATAGCCGCCGCGAATAAAGGTTAGCTAGTGGTCGAAGTGGGTAATTTTTTAGAATGGAGAAAGAAAATGAGTAATATGGTTTTGTTAGTGGTAGATGTTCAGAATGCTTTGATTGATGCACATCCTTATAATGAGCAAAGAGTAATCGGAAATATAAGAAACCTAATCTTAACTGCAAGAGATAACCAAAGAGAAGTTCTGTTCGTACGGCATGATGATGGGAAGGGTACTGAACTTGAAAATGGGACCTATGGATGGCAGTTTTACGATAAAATATCACCTAATAGTAATGAATTAATCTTCGAAAAACATTACAATAGCGCTTTTCGCAGAACTGGTTTAAATGAATATTTGGATAAGAAGAATGTTGATACAATAATATTGGTGGGACTTCAAACAGAATATTGTATTGATGCTACTTGTAAAAGTGCTTTTGATCATGATTATAAAATAATTATACCTGAAGAAACAAATACAACATTTGATAATGATTATCTATCCGGTAAGAAACTTTATGAGTTTTATAACTATAAGATTTGGAATAAACGTTTCGCAGAAGTCATATCAGTTGAGGAAGTTAAAAGACTTTTAACCATGCCAACTTGAAGTTGCATTCTGAAACTTGTATCGCCCAAATCCAGTTGGCTTACCCAGCGCCCCGCTAAGCTCAAGGAGAAATAGCCGCATTGATAAAGGCTAGCTAGCAGTTGAGTGGCGAGTCAATTCACCCTGATTTCTTAAAGAAGGCCCTTTTCGAAGGTTGGTTGGGCGGGTTGAAAGAATACAAAGAGACATATAGATGTAAGTCACGCTGATAGATTACATATGAAGCCGCCGGGAGCGTTGGAGGATGGGATGCATTTTAATCCTTGGATTGGATATCTTACAGACCAAAACATTCATATAGTAAAGCGAATTAAACCAGAGAGGGAATAGGCTCTATGCTTAAGGTGAATTTTTACGAGTCAAATACAGTAGAAGATAGTCAACTTTTTTTCGCGGTTATCATGGCACGGCATGAAGGAAAATAGATATTTGTAAAGCACAAAGATAGAAGTACATGGGAAATCCCAGGTGGACATAAGGAAGTAAATGAAAATATAAATATTACTGCGTCAAGAGAATTATTTGAAGAAACTGGAGCCAAGGATTTTAGGATTATCCCAGTATCGTTTTATTCAGTTAACACTGGAGAAACAGTGACTTTTGGACAATTATTCTATGCTGATGTAAAATCTCTTGGAGAATTACCAGATTATGAAATAAGTGAGATTAGACTATTTGATAAAATGCCTGAAAGTCTAACATATCCTTTAATTCAGCCATATCTATTTAAGAAGATTGAAGAGTTCTGCGCAGGATTAAAAGAAACTGATTAGTATTCTCCTTTCATTATGTGGTCTTGCTGCTCCAAATTTTCGGATCACCCCGGCTCACAATCCGGTCACCGATACCGGCAGCTGGTTGACAGCTAATTGGCAACATTGAGTCACATCCCCAAAAAATAATCACGACAATAAGAGTTGGGGATGGGTTATAGAAGGGAGTAATGATTCAACTGAGAGATTAAAGATACGACTTCCAATGAACATATCATAAGAAACCAGGTCGTAATCAACAATATGGTATGGAGAAAGTTAATGGAGCAGAAAACAGTATTTGTCCTTGGTGATAGTATCTCGATACACTATAGCCCTTTTTTGAAGAATATGATTAGCAGTAAGTTTAAGTACCAACAAAAAGGGCTGGTTGGTGAAGCTCTTAAGGATTTGGATCAACCTAACGGGGCTAATGCTGGTGATAGTAATATGGTTCTGGAGTATTTAAGAGATGAAAATAAAAAAGGTATAAGCTATGATATTTTGCTCATCAATTGTGGTCTACATGATATAAGGGTAGACCGAAGCACTAATCGAATTCAAACCGAGAAAAAGCGGTATGAAGATAATTTAAACCAAATTTGCGAAGCCGCTTCGGAAATGTCACAAAGAGTGTTTTGGATCTCTACTACTCCAGTTGTTGATAGAATCCATTATGATCATGTACACTTTACAGAAGAAGTAAGGGCATTACAAGCCGCTTTTATTTCAGGATGTTTATTAAGTATTGGATAAGAAAGTAGATGTATTCGGAATACAATACCGGTCATATCCGGGGTTCGGACAAACATTCCGTCAAAATCTGGACTAATAGCCGAGTTACTATTCACCTCGTCTGGAGAGTTGGGGGGACTAATTCATGCTGCACATTTACCAGGAAAATGCGAAAGAGAAGCATTTACATTTCAGGGGGAATTATGAACAGTAAAAAAATATATCCACGAACTGGTGATAAAGAAACAATTTATTTAAAGCCTGCGATCACAAATTCTAATATTATAGTTGGGGATTATACTATGTACAATGATTTCATAAATGACCCAACTAAATTTGAAAACAACAATGTTTTATATCATTATTCTTTAAACAACGATAAATTAATTATTGGAAAATATTGTTCTATTGCTTGTGGAGCTAAATTTATGTTTACATCTGGAAATCATAGACTGAATTCTCTTTCAACCTACCCGTTTCCGCTATTTTATGAGGAATGGGGCTTAGATAGTGCCCAAATAACAGATGCCTGGGATAATAATGGTGATATCGTAATAGGAAATGATGTTTGGATTGGATATGAGGCAGTTATCATGCAAGGAGTCCATATAGGTGATGGTGCAATTGTAGGAACAAGAGCAGTTGTAACTAGGGACGTTCCTCCGTATACAATTGTTGGTGGAATACCAGCTAAAGAAATTAGAAAACGCTTCTCTCAAGATGTAATAGCAAAATTAATAGAATTGCAATGGTGGAATTGGGACGAACAAAAAGTTCAAAAGAATTTGCCTAATATTATGCGGGGAAATATCGGATCACTAGAAAACTAGGTACCGTCTAAAACGAATGAACATCTAAGGTTTGGAACTGGTATTTCTTAATAGAGTGAAATGCTTCCAAGGAATATGTTTGGAGTTGATTCGCCTTGATCGTTCATTTGGAACGTGGCTCGTATTTAATGGAATGGCTTAAACGTTTTATTGATACTGCTGTTCAGCGTGGCATAAATAAACTATATCTTCTTGAACATTCTCATCGATTTATTGAATTCAAGGGCATATATGATGATGGTAATTATGACAGTTATCTAAGTAAATGGTTGGAAACAAAAATGAACCATTATTTTTATACTGTATTTCAAGAAGCTCTCCCGATTTTATATCCAAGCATATCAAATCGGTGGTATTCCGTGACACTTCATCGAGAGTTAATAACTCCGCCATTTGAGCATTGCTAATTTCAAAAAATAACCGTCTTTATAAGACCTAGACAGGGGTCAAGGACTGGCCCTTCAAAAAGAGGGTCCCTTTCGAAGGTTGTTTGTAAAAATGTAGGCTTTAGAGTTGAATTAAAATTTTAGAACGGAAGAACTGTTATAATGGGTGGTAACCCGATTCAATTTGATTATTCTACCCTCTTTATCATTATATTTCCAATTGCGTTTTTTGCACTTATAACCTACTTAATAATTAATGCTGTGCGATATTTAAAACACAAAGGTGAAAATGATAAAGAAATGATACAGAAGATGGATGAGCTGATTAAGTTACATCGACAATCTAACAAACATCTTTAATAATAAAATACCTAAATTCACAGTCTGGCTCTTATTCCGGCCACACCAACAATAGCCAATCACCCAGCCACTTGCCTTACTAAGCTCAAGAAGAAATAACCGCCTTGATAAAGACTAGCCAGCTATCAAGTACCGAGTCTTGAGTGTGGGGCCAACGGAGGTGGGCCTTCTGACCGGAGAGTGTTAGTGGATGCTTTGCGATTAGCGAACATGGAGGTATTATGGTTAGATTTGAAAAGATGACCAAACGAGATTTTAATGATTATTTACCGAATGCGATTGCCAAGTACGCAAAAGAAAAAGCAAAAGCAGGGACTTGGCTTGAGAAAGAAGCACACAAGTTATCCAAAGAATCGTTTGAAACACTGTTGCCAAATGGTGTAAATACTGAAAACCACTACCTCTTTTCAATTATTGAACCTCGTAAGGAGATAAAGATTGGTTATTTGTGGTTTCAATGTTCTGAAAGTTTGGTAGCTAAAACGGCATTTATCAACGATTTCTATATTTTTGAGGAGTTCCGCGATAAAGGTTACGGGACACAATCCATGGAAGCGTTAGATGCAGTAGTGAGAAAACTTCAAATTAATAAGATTACACTACATGTATTTTCACATAATAAAAGAGCTATTGCTCTATACAAAAAGATTGGTTTTGAAGATACGGACTTAATTATGGCGAAATATATTCGTTAAAAAAACAGCCAAGAGCATTGGCGATGGGTCGAATATTTCGGCCTCATTTATACCCCCCAAATCGGCAGTATTCCGTAACACTTCATTAATTCCAAATTCTCCACACACTACCACGCGCCCCGCTAAGCTCAAGATGAAATAGCCACCTCGATAAAGCCAAGCCAGCAGTCGAGTGCCAAGTCTTGCGTGGTGCTGGAGGATTCACTTGTAATTATGGAGGAAGAAAATGAAATCAAAGAAAATTATAATTGGCTTGTTTGTGGTAATGCTTGCGATTGTAATTTATTCCTTGCTGTTTTTGCGATGGACAGGTAAATAACTTCACAAGGGAAAAGGGAAGGGACTGGGTATACAGATTCCGGTCACTTCCGAACTACTCAAATCGGCGGTATTCTGGGGTACATCTTCGATGGCTGATCCCCCACGCCACCTCGCGCCCCACTAATCTCAAGAAGAAAAAGCCGCCTGGATAAAGCCTTATTGCAATAAATCCTTATATTCGTCAGCGGCCTCCTCATAGGAGGTGGGCCTTGTACCCGGAGAGCGGTGGGTGGGGTGATTAACGGAGCGTTTTGGGATGCTCCTTTTTCTCAAATCCTACTGGTGAAGATGAAAACGCAATATTTAACACTATTGTCAAGAAAGATTTATATTTTAAATATCGAAATGAATTTAGGCTATACAGCCATTATATCAACTTGAACGAGGCGGAAAGATTTTATGTTGGAAATTTACACGACATTACAGAAGTATTTGAGACAAATGAACTGTTTTTTGGAAAAGAAATTGTTTTAAAAGTTGACTGGAATTATTGTGCTACTATCAATTTTGATAGAACTAACCGCGATAACATGGAACTTTGGATTTTTGCATTCAAGTATTCAAGTATTTAGGAGGAAAAAATTTGGCTCAGCTATATTTTCGCTATGCTACTATAGGGAGCGGTAAGACTTCGGACTTATTGAAGATTGCTTATAACTATACGGAACAAGGAAAAAGTGTCTTAATCTTCACTCCAGCGATTGATACTCGCTTTGGTGAAGGACGAGATACTTCACGGATGGGGATTTCCAAACCAGCCATATCTATTGACGGGAAAACGAACATTTTTGATCTAGTCAAAAGTGAGATGCCAGATTGTGTTCTATGTGATGAAGGAAACTTTTTAACCCGTGAAAATGTATTGGAATTCTGTCGTGTTGTTGATGAATTAAATATCCCTGTAATTATTTACGGCTTAAAAAATGATTTTCAAAATAACTTATTTGAAGGAAGCGAAGCCCTTCTGATCTATGCTGATAAGATTGAAGAAGTAAAAACTGTATGTTGGTATTGCAACCGTAAAGCAACCATGGTCTTAAGATTTAAAGATGGAGCACCAATTTTTGAGGGTCAGCAAATTGAAATAGGCGGAAATGAAAGCTATCTACCTGTTTGCCGGAGATGCTGGAACAAAGCTAAGGAAGAAGCTAAGTCATAAATCTACAATAGGTAGACAGCGAACTGGTTTTAATCCGGCAATACTTCCGATGGCAAATTCCCCGCCAGGAGTAGTGGAGGATTGTTGAGTTGCAAACGTAACGTAAATATTTAGCAGAAGCGTCCTACATACCTTGGACTAGTATTGCTGATGTTTCTTGTGCGAGAGTGAGGAGAATAAATGTTGGATAAGCTTTCTGAGTTCGTAAGGGAATTAGCTATATGTAAAGTTACAGGAGACGTTTTTAATCATTATTCATTGGATATCCAGAGCAATTCGATTCGGAGGGAGAATCTGTTCATTTATCTGAAATACATGCAAGAGATAAAACCTAACGTATTGATGGTTGGTGAAGCGCCTGGATTTCATGGATGTAGACTAACAGGGGTTCCATTTACAAGTGAGTTTATTCTACTTGATGATAATGGGATATTCGGGAAAACAAAGGGTTATCGGAAAACTAAGGAAGTTCCACGGAAGAAAAAGAAACAATCTGCGACAATTGTTTTGTAAAGAACGGAAGAGACGAGTTTGTTATCTTCTTTCATACGAATTGTGTAATCAATGAAAGTAAGTTGTCGCAAGATTTATAGTTGCACATGTAAAAGGAGAGTGTTAAGCTCTCCTTACTTTGATATTTTTAAAACTTTGGCCTTTGTATTTGTCTACTAATACCATCCGTAGGGTGAATAGGCATAAGAATATGAGGAGGGGTAATAGCGAGGTCTCGCTATAGTAGCCCCTAAACCGAAACCCAGTGCAAAGGGAAGAAATCCAAAACCGAACATAAGATCAACTCCTTATTATGGTTATCCAAATAAGGCTACCACCTTTACAGATGATAGCCTTATTTTATGGTATTTTTAGAAAATAACGCCTAAAGCGATAAGAATCAAAATAGCAATAGCGATAATCCCTACGCCTACGCCGGCACCTGTGCCGCCGCCGCCACATACTCCGCCCATACCACCATAACCCATTCCGTACATTTGATTTCCTTCCTTTCTAAATTAGAATACGATTCCCAGTGCGATAAGCAAAAGAATAATCACGACAACAACTGCAATTCCTGCACCAAAGCCACGTCCTGTTCCACAAGCAGCCCCATCAACACCACCGAATGCCATTGACTTTTCCTCCTTTATTAAGAGATATTACATAATATGTTTTAATTGGAATATATGGGACAATATGGAATTATAAATATTTTGTACTAGCACAGAGTGAAGTATCCTCTAGAGGAGGAAAGACTTATGGATGCACCAATCCGAATAATCCTACTTCGTGATGCCGATAAATGTGAAATTAACCGAGAATTAATGGATGCAAGAAATAAGTTTACTATAGTACAGTTGGAAAATGAATATTATAGATGGTTGGACCAGTTAGTTTAAATAGTTAAAAGCGACTTCAGTAATAACTACTGTGGTCGCTTATTCCTCTACACGTAAAATTTTTGCTGTAATCGATGTCTTTAAGCAGTTTGGGCAGAAATAGTAAGAGTGATTTGCTGCTGTAATTATCTTAATCCTTAAGATTTTAGCTGTATATTGGACCCACTTGCTTAGATGGTTTACGTTATGACAGTTGGGGCAACTCAATAACACTATTTCTTCACTTCCTTAGGATTAGCCTATGGGAAATAAAAGACAAGTGTTACAGGTTGAGAAGATAGTTAAGTCAATATTAAATAATTTGTAACGAATCGGTTTAGCTGTGAATCCAATATCTTTATGTATTTTGTCAGATGTAAAGGAGCAACGACAATGGAATTTATAGTCACAAGATTGCTAGATAGTCCATCGACTGCAACTGGACAAATAACAAAAGAGGGCAGCGCCCTCTTCGTTTTACTGACTCTCTAGCCATTTCATTGCCTCATATGGATTATTAAATACTTTGATAACAACTCCAGCATCTGCACATAATTTGGTATGTTTTTTCATATTCAACTGACCAGTAATTTTTTCAGGTTGAACTAGAGCCCAATATTTCCAACCTGCTTTGGCCGTATTCGGTAGCCACACTGTTGATGTCCATTCTGCGTCCTGGGCAGTTAAGGCATTATTATTTATATCATCAGATAACCATTTTTTTGCTCCATATTTTCGTAATTGTTCAGTCCCGGTGCTTAACAAATCTTGAAGTTGCTTACCATAAACATATTTTTTAATTTTGTGATGGATAATTTTAGTTCCTGGATGATACCATAAAGTCGCATAGTCATTGTCAATAATCGTTTGTTCAGACATTGTAATTGCCTCCCTAAAATAAAGTGATTATGTAATAACAAAGATGATTAATTTGCCTGTCTTTATCTCAATATCACTATAATCCAGGGAGTTGAAAATGATCTGAATGCTGACTGAGTTTAACCTGAAAGTTTTGTTACCTACTGGTAGTAAATGTTGAAGGAGATCAACTATAATAGGCGATTAGAAGCATCCAATAAGGAGGGATAGCTGGTGACAGTTTCCCTAACATGAAATTCAAGAATGTAGTAGTGGTCCAAGAGTCAAGAGATTGAGTTATTTCAAGTTACTCAATGAAAGATAAATCTTTGGCTTGCCATCTAATTATGTAAAAAAGGGAAGGGAACTATTGCACTTTTTTGGTTAAGACATCGTCTAATATAGCATCAATTTGTTCCCGGGTAGGGGGCTTGCATACCACTTGTAAAGGTTGGACCTGCATAAATTGAGCGTTATCCTCTGCAGAGGTCACAAACACTATCCTGCATGCTGACATGGAATCGGATTGCCGAATTTGTTTGGCGGTTTCGAGACCGGTCAGCTTTTTCATGCTGTTATCAAGAAACAGGAGGCCAAGAATCATTCCCTGTTTATTAAGTTCTTCGAGAAGCTCTTCGCCGCTGCTAAATTGGTAAATAGCAAATAAAAGTCCCGTTTTTTCTTCATATAAATGAATGAAGGCCTCCAATAACTGACGACACAAGGGTCTGTCATCGCAAATGCCGATAGTAAACAAAATATTTCCTCCAAAGCCTATTTTAATATAACTAAAAGGGCATTAATCTCTTAACTAACCATGTTATGAAATGATCAACCAGTTCCAGCTTTTTCGTATCGCATAGTTTGATTTTTTGGTTAATTTGAGAATGTAGGTTGACATCCGTGTCTCTGACAATACCCAGCAGGAGGTAATCCGGTGTAATGTCCAAGGCATTGCAAATTTTAACCAATGTTTCGATGCTGGGAATAGAATGGTTATTTTCTATGTTGGAAATATAGTTGTTGCTAAGTCCCGTGACTTCTGCGACATCATCCTGGGTCAAATTCAACATCTTGCGCCTTTTCGCAATCCGTTCTCCCAGTTCTTTATAATCAATCTCCAATTTTTATCACCCAGTTTAACTTTATCAAGAATAAATTATATTTTTAATAAAGTATAAAGGTATTTATACACTTGTATTGTAATTCCATGGATATTATGAGATAAACTATAGTTTCATGTTTTTACTTCATTTGCTTCCTGTAACGTTTCAGGAAATTTATATAGCATTATTGAATCGTTCGTAGTTCTTTCTGTGCTTGGAGACCTGGTAGTGAGCGCCGGGGTCTCTTTTTTTTTCGCAAGCCTGATAAGGCAATCAAAAATCGCAATAACCAAGCGACGGCCATGCGGTCGCCGCTTTTTTGTCGGTCTGTCTAATCCTGGGGAGGATCAAATAAATCGTTCACCGATGTGTCAATGATTCTAATGTCCTTCTTGCCGTTTAACGCTCCGCTCGGCGTAATAAATAAATTTTTCTGGATAATCTCATCCATAAGGGCCTCGGCTTCAGCCTTATCCAGGTTTTCTTTCGGCTGGGGGATCGTCAGCACGAAGGTTTTACCGCCGGTAGTAGTAAACGTCAGTTTCAGGACTTTGCTGGTTGTGATAGCCATGGAATCGCCTCCTTTCCCGTGAAGTTTCCTTATCATAAATCAAGTCTTGTTATCCAAGCTAATTACTCGTTGGCGAGTTCATAATTCTTTCTCAAATACACTTTGCTCATCGGATTCTGTACCAGGTTGAATATAGCCGCCGCCACGTCATAGGCGTCCTGTTCGGTAGCGTCTGCGGATACGTTATTCAGGCTTTTCTGCTTGAATACAGGGGTACCTTCGGGCGTAAGCCCGGTCTGATATTTTACGGTCAGCATTGAACTTAAAGGTATTACGGTTACTGCCATTTTCATCACCCCTTTCCTCCGTATTGACCGGCTTCGCTAACTCAGCCAGTCCATTTCATCTTATGTTCAAGCCTGTCCTAGGGTTACAGCCTCAACGTTCCTTTCCCTAGAGGAGCCGGTTGAGGGACTCACAAAATCGACAACGTTGTCGATTTTGTGACAACCTTTATACGGGTTGTCACACTCCTGAGCCGGTCACATATTCTAGAAATAAAGCAATGAAAAAGGCAGGCAATAGCATGAACGATTTGCTCTCAGATCGGACGCCGCCTGTTATTGCGGCTGAAATAAACGCGATTAAACATCAGACCGGGAAAATCATTCTTGCCGGTGCCATTGAAATCGGCCGGCGGCTGAAGGAGGTCAAGGAACTGCTTCCCCATGGGGAATGGGGCAAGTGGCTGGGAAATTCGGTTAGCTACTCTCAGAAAACGGCTGAACGACTGATGAAGATCTTTGAGGCCTACGGGGCTAAAGCGGACGCCTCCCTCGAGGTAGGAACGCAGGAGCAGGGGCAAACGCTGACGAATTTGAATTATAGCCAGGCTTTAATCCTTCTGGGAGTCCCGGAAAAGGAGCGGGCGCAATTCATTGCCGAGCTTGATATCGAGAGCTTGTCTGCCCGCGAGCTGACAAAGGTGGTGAATGAGCGGAGTCAGGCCGTTAAAGAAAGGGATCAGGTCATTAAGGAACGGGATCAGGCCCTGCTGGAAAAAGCGGATCTCCGGAAAGCCCTGGAAGAGCAAGCAGACCAAATAACCCATCTGAGTACAGAGCGTGACAGTCTGAAGACGAATGCGGAAGGGTTAAGGAATTCCAAAGCGGAGGTCGAGGCCAGAGCTTTAGTCCTGGAGAAGGAACTGCTCTCAGTCAGGAAAAGCGTAGAGTCAGAGTCCGTTGAACAGCTAAAAAAGGACCTGAACGCCGCGAATCTCAAGGCTCGCGGCAATAAAATCGCCCTCTTATACGAGAGCCTGGACAGAGCCTTCAAAGACCTGACGTGGGAGATAAAAAACCTCGCAGCCGATGATCCGGAGGCGTATAAAGTGTATCGAAAACGGGTGCAGGAGTTTCTCTCGCGGTGCTCGAACCAGAATATCTGAGCAGGTAATAACGGCTGACAACCAAAGGCAGCGAAGGAAAAAGCCCCGCTGCCTTTGGTATTTTCAATAACTATTACGGGCATTATGTTTATCCCGGAAAAACTGGAAAGGAGAGAGCCGTTTTTAAGCGCTGTCTAAAGGTCACGAGACTTTAGACTGATCTGCTTCGAATAGTATATTGTCGTTGGCATCGTATCCTTTGAGGTCTTTGAAATAGTCGGACGAGGGATAGTCAGGAGCTAATTTCCAGGTAAACAAAAACAAATCCTCATAAAAGCCGGTTTGGGTCATTACCTGCCCATTATTAAAAGTCAATTCGATTCGTTTAATCCGTTTGTCATTAATAATTCCGTAAAGGTTGCAGTTACTGCCCTCCGATGTCATCCAGCTAAAAGCAAAGGGTTTCGTCGTATCATTCTTAAAGTTGGAACGATTGCCGATCGTCCAAAAGAAAAAGAGCTTTCGCTGTACCGTCTCGCAGGAGACCCAGCGATCATATTTCCCTAAAATATACTTTCCCTCAGCGAAATCCTCGCTGTGAACCACTTTCGACGGACCATAATGCAGGCTTCGTTCAGAACGTTGATGGGCAGATAAGGGAGTTGGATAAAAGCCTGAACGTAGAACAAATATCAGGAATAAAAGAACCAAAATTAGGATATTGCGAATTATCTTCTTCAATCTAATACTCATTTTCTTTAACCTTCTTCAGGGGAATTTCAACTCGATATTGGCGATTAAAGTAATCGTAACTAATAATTAAGGTATCCGCGTTTTCGGCAAAATGATTGATTGTTCTTCGGCAAGTGGAAACAATGCCTCCGTCTCCGGAACCTGACCCATTGTAATATCGATTGCCTAAATTATCAGTAATAACCCCAATATCACCCAAGTTCCAACCCCCTCCCCACAGACTTGTATCGTAGTACCTATAAAAGATATTCAGATCTCCGTTTTTCTCGAGGACAAGGTTGGTAAAATTAATCACTGTGTCATCAAGTTTAACCTTCTGATGGACGGGAAGGTTATAGACAATATCGGACTTGGGAATACCGGCTGCGGGATTAATCTTCATTAAAGTATCTCCAACCGAAATGGCGATTGGAAGTCCGACAAAATACAGGTTCGTTATGACCAATAAAACGACTAAGAAATGTGAAGTCCTCCACAACCAACCGATGATTGGATTATGTTCCCGGTTAAGCTCCCGCCCAATTTCCTGAGCGTCTCCCATGGCGCTGACCGCCATCTGTTCCGCCTCTTCTTCAGCATAGCCTTGTTCTCTATAATCCTGCATTCTATCAATAAGGTGATTTTCAAGTTCATCCTTGATAGCCCTGTGATCAAAGGAGAACTTCACATAGGACAGAACCTTTTGGAGAAATTCTTCGCTTTTAGGTGAAAGCATGAATGTCACCGCCTAGGACCTTATTGATCGATAAGGAAAAGATTTGCCATTCTTTCTTCTTTGCTGAAAGCTCCTTTTTCCCTTTGGCAGTGATTTGATAGTATTTTCGTTCTTTTCCTGTCTCACCTTTAGATATATAGGATTGAACAAATCCCTGGTTTTCCATCTTGTGCAAAACAGGGTAAAGAGTGCCTTCTTTGAAGCGAAACGTCTGATCCGAACGTTCTTCCAGTTCTTTTATAAGTTCGTAGCCATAGCGGTCGGTTTTTTCAAGCAAGGACAATAAGAGCAATATGGCGCTCCCGCCGATTAAGCCTTTATCAATTTCCACAGTAAAACCTCCAATACTATGTATGGATTCTATATAAAAATAATACCTAGATTATCTAGGTATTGCAATAGATTGCCGTAAATTAAAAGCTCAATGTTTGCAACCGAATTCGCAAAGAACGCTGCAGGTGTAATAAACAGAATACAAGAGATAAATCACAGACATAAGTCCATTGAATCAGTTTACAAGGAAATGTGTGATCAAAATGGTCAACGCAAGATTAATCGAATTGACATTGACATATACTTGGGATAATACTATTATGTTATTTGAGTTTGTATCTATAAAGAACGTCCCAGGCAGGCTGCCGATGCAACCATTCATGTGCAAGATCCTTCTAATCCCTATTGCGCATCCGTGGGACTATCCATCGAGCCACTCCCTCTGGGAAGCGGACTCGTCTTTGAAAGCAAGGTTTCCTATGGCTATCTCAATAAGTCTTTTCAATCTGCTGTAAGTGACAGCGTGCAAAAGGCTTGTGAGGAAGGTTTATTTGGTTGGGAAGTAACTGACCTAAAGGTGTGCTTTACTTATGGATTCTATTTTAGTCCTGTCAGCACACCAGCGGATTTTCGGCATCTTACTCCGCTTGTTTTTGGGAAGGCGCTTAGAAAAGCAGAAACAGAATTATTAGAGCCATTTATGGATTTTGAGCTTTGTGTTCCCAAAGAATATAGCAGCAAAGCAATGTATGATTTACAGCAAATGAGAGCAGCTTCTGTTGAACGGATCGATACAAAGAATAGTGAAACTATATTTCATGGTAAAATTCCTGGTGAAACATCAAAGTCCTATCAAATACAGCTTATCTCATATACTAATGGAAAAGGAATTTTTTTGACCAAACTTTGCGGTTATGATGTTTACCTTGGGAAACCGTCAGATAGAACAAAAAAGTAAAATCTTATTATTGCAAATTAGGAAGATACTTAACGGGTAATCTCAAAATGCACCCTTTTTAAGCCGATGCACCCCTTTTTAAGCGTAGGTGCATCTTTAATTTGTATCTAAATTGAGTTACTGGACAATTAAAAATTAATAAGCCTTGAGATACGATAATCTTACGTAACTCAAGGCTTATTAATTATCTATAGGTATGTACTTTCTTGCCAAATATGTTTTATTCCGCTTTAATGGCGGGATCAACCTCAATCTTAATTCTGCGTGAAAGTATAAAGTTGAGGAACGCGATAACAGCTGCGCCCATAAATACTGCTTGATATCCAAAAGCAGACCACAAAAGCCCGCCGAAAACGGGAATCGTCATTGAAGCGACGTGCTGCAGGCTCACGCCTGTCGATAGCGTTGGGGTCACATCAGCAAGATCGACGGCAATCTTCCGTAAATAAGTTGACCGCGCCATTTCGACCGCAGCCATGGAATTGTCGATGACATAGCAGCCGGCGATAATCACCGCAGAGATGCCGACGGGGAAAATGTCGGCCGAGAACGCATATCCAAGACAGATGGCGAACAACAAAGCGGCCTCCAAAGTCAGAACGAATCGCTCGCCCCGGACGTCTATCAGTCTGCCAATCATCTTACGTGTGCCGATACTTACCAAGGCGACAATCATTCCCAGGATGGCAAACATCTGGGGCTGCACGCCGAACACTTTAATCAGCACCCATGGCGCAAACGTCAGAAAAATCTGCGCCCGCGCACCGCTAACGCCGGCCAGTACATAGTAGAGCGTATAGCGTCTGCGAAAAACAAATCTGACTTTCCTGGCTTTCGGTTCACCTTTCTTCATCAGCCCCACCGCCAAAGCTGCGAACACATAGAAAACAGCACCTATGATAAAGGCAAGCTGATAGGTCATATGCAGGAAGTGAAAGCTCAGGAAGACAAAAACATAGGCGATAATACTGCCGAACAGGCCGAAGGCGCTAACCGTTCCAAGTCTGGCGCCGAAAGACTTCTGCTTGGACAGGGACATGCCGATGGATGGCGTGATGGGCATGACCATGTGTGTGCCGAGGCTGTACATCATCATCCAGATAATCATAACTGCGAAGGTCGGCGACAGCAGCCCGAGCCCAAGCATCCCCAATCCTGCCGCTGCCATACCAAGCATAGCAATTCGAACATCACCGCAAAAACTTAAAACCGCTAGAATTAGCATGATAAAGAAACCCGGCGCTTCCCGCGGTACTTCAAGGAAACCTCTGACATTCTCGGATAGCCTGAATATGTCGTTTAAATAGTTGTTGAATATCGATGTATTAATGCCTGCACCGATCCCGGCGAACAACCCTGCCAGCAAAAATAGGTTAAAGTCCCGATCACCGTCAATATGTTTTCTTTCCATTAAGCCGAACCCTTTCAGAACCGTCTGATGTATTTTTATCGCTTTTCAAATAAACCGCAAGTGCATTATAGCACGAGAAAATGCCGCTTTCAATGAGTTGCCGATACCTCATAATTTTGGTATGAATTTACTCACCGGTACGTATAGTTTTTCTCGAAAAAGCACGTCATAAATGAGTTTGAGGTTTCTTGTATGCAATGGAATGTACTTTATGAAAGCTAGATCTAGTTGGTTTGATCTCTCTAATTTCCATATAGATCTCCATGGCATTTTTTAAGATAAGTTTATCATAGGTAAAACCTATAATAAACATAAATAGCAACAATTATTTTTTAAAGTAATTTAGGGTTATAGTCATAGTAAAGATAAGGAGGCGTAACATGAAAGCGATAGTTTATAAAGATTACGAAAGCGGTGACATCTATTTCTTGAAAGATCTTTGTAATAACTTAATGAGATTTCAAGCCGATCGTGCGACAATCAAGCCAGATGTAATGGCTAGTATGAACTTTGAAAACAGACTGGTACCAGACTTTACAGGAGCAGAACGAAAATATATCGCAGTAGCCTATGATTGTGAAAAACCCATAGGATTCGCATTTGCAGCTGTGAGTAAATTAAAACAGGAAGATATATCAGCAAGGCCTAGCTGGGCACAGGAGATAAGTGGACTAGGGTTTTATCCTGAGGATTATGATGTGCCCAAAACTATAGGGACATATAAGTTGCTATTTGTAGATTCAAAATATAGAGGTTGCAATATAGGCGGTCAACATTCAAATATGATAATGAAATGGCTGAATGGGCATGAGGATATAGAAGATCTGTGGGTATTTGTGGCAAATGGCAATGAAGTCGTTGGGAAGTTTTACGAGAAATATGGCTTTGTCCACAGCCATACTGTATTTAAAGGGTTCATTGAAGCTTATTGGCAAAACGCAAAAAGAAATAAAGAATAACATAAACATAAATACATCTGTCCCGGCACATAAAAGTTCTCTTCTTAATCAAAAGAGAACTTTCATGTTTTAATCATTCTAGTATGAGAGAAGTATAAGTTTCAGAATTAGTTGCTGCCAACTGTTTGCATCCCCCATGAACAAACTCCCTCAAACACCGCAAATATTATATGATCATGCACTAAGAAGGAGAAGGAGTATTGCTGAATATTTCACTCCGAGAGAGCCACTTTGTCGGTGAAATAGAGCCATCATCACGGAATAAAAGAGCCAGGCTCACGATGAAGGGAGCCACACCCCACGACTCACTGAAGAGACATCCTGTGGGGCCCTCAAGTTTAACCCCAGAGAAAATCGATTTTTGGGTGGCTCTATGTTCCGGGAAGGTGGCTCAGTTTGAGCGTGAAAACGGCTCTTTCACTCCGAAATACTCATATCTCACTATAATTACTGAATTAAAAGGAGCAAGAAAATGAGTAAGATATTGTTTTTGGCGCCATCTGAAAGTCTGGCGGTTACCGCTGGCAAAGTTTCTAAAAAAATGGGACTTGATATGTTCATAGATGTCAGTGATTGGGATCAGGCATTAGATGTTATGCGTAAGTATTCCGATAAGGATATCGATGTAATTATCAGCAGAGGGAAAACAGTGGAACTATTAAAAAAAACGTTAGGTGTGTCTATCGTTACCATCAGGGTTTCTGCTCATGATTTATTGTAAAAAGTATCCTCCATCATGAGTAAAGGGCTAACTAAGATTGGCATTGTGCGTAGCGGCGAAGTCTTACAAGATGGTATTTCTGAAGATTTTCATTTGGGAAATAGTAAGGTTTTTATTCGAATGTGTAAGGACTTTGATGAGGTTAAGCATACAATCGATCATTTATATCAAAATGGCGTTCAGGCTATTATTGGTGGAATGCAGGCTATCAGATATTCAGTGGAAACTTATTCTCTAGACACCGAATATTTAGATTCGGGAGAAGTTTCTGTTGGATTAGCAATCGTAGAAGCTTTAAACATAATTGATACGAAAAAAAGGGACCGTTTTCGAGTTGCCCAATTATATGCTGTTATTGATAACATTCATGAGGGGGTAATTGCACTTACTGACGATAAGAAGGTCAGCTTTTGTAATGCTCCTGCTCGAAGGCTATTTAGCGGAAAGACGGAGACAATGCGGGAAGAAGACATCCAGTTTCTTTTAGGTAAACGAGATGAGAAAGTTATTGAAGTCAGCGGAAAGCAGGTTTACACACGATTTGTACCGCTTGACGCAGGCATCGGCCATCGAGGTGAGATTGTAACTATTGACGAAGTAAGTGTTATACAGGATTTTGAACGAAAGATACGCCTGTCCTTGAACAAAAAAGGATTCTATGCCAAATATGTTTTTGATGATATTTTAGGTTCATCCGAATTAATTCATAATGCTATTAGTAAGGCAATAAAATTTTCAAAGTATAACGCTAATGTATTAATCTACGGAGAAACCGGTACGGGTAAAGAATTGTTCGCTCAGAGTATTCACAATGAAAGTACCAGAAAATCAGGCCCATTCGTGTCCGTTAATTGTGCCTCCATTCCTCCAAGTTTAATGGAGAGTGAATTGTTTGGATATGTAGAAGGCGCATTTACCGGTGCAAGACGAGGCGGCAAGTTAGGCTTATTTGAATTAGCTCATGGAGGGACTATTTTTTTGGATGAGATCGGCGAACTTAGCTTTGAGATTCAAGGCAGGTTGTTGCGCGTGCTGCAGGAAAAAGAAGTTATGAGAATCGGGGACGACAAAATCATACCTATTGACACCCGCGTAATATGTGCAACGAATAAAAATCTCCTTGAAATCGTACGGGAAGGTAAGTTCCGAGAAGATTTGTATTATCGAATTAATGTCCTAAAAATAACGTTACCTGCGTTGCGGGAGCGACGTGAAGATATACGAATTTTATTTCATGACTTTATTGCTAGGTATGAAAATGAGTACGGTAAAAGGGTTACCATCGAAGATAAAGCCTTTGGAACGTTAGAAGAATATAATTGGCCGGGAAACATTAGAGAACTAAAAAACCTCGCTGAAAAGACAATAGCCTTTATCGATCACAAGGGCAGTGTCACAAAGTTATTTATAACCGAAATGCTTAACGAGGAATGTTCTACCCAAAAGGGAGTTCCAACAATTGTAGTTCCTGAAACAGGCGATTTACGGACAATGGAACGAGAAATGGTAAAACAACTAATTGCTCGCTACGGACAGGCAGAGGTTTGTCGTAAATATAAAATAAATAGAACAACACTTTGGCGAAGGATAAACGACCCGTTGCGATAATGCAACGGGTTTTTCATTTTTGAAATATAACAATAAAGAAAAGCTTAAAAAGTCAGTATTTTCGTTGGCATAATACTTGCATAATACTCTTAACAAAAAGGAGGTTCATTTTATTGTGAATAAAATTAATAAACTACCAACTTATCAACGGGCAATCGCCAAAGGGCATCTAGGATCAGGCGGTGCTTCGTATGAAGATTTAAGCAAGCCAATTATTGCGATAGTAAACTCCTGGAATGAGATTGTCCCAGGGCACTGTCATCTTAGAGAACTGGCTGAACATGTAAAACAAGGTGTCTTGGCTGCTGGCGGTTTTCCGCTGGAGTTCAATACTATTGCCATCTGTGACGGTATTGCCCAAGGTCATAATGGTATGAAATATGCGCTTCCAAGCCGGGAATTGATTGCAGATTCAATTGAAGCTATGATAAACGGTCATGGTATTTTTGACGGTATGGTTATGCTCTGCTCCTGCGATAAAATTGTCCCGGCAATGCTAATGGCAGCAGCTAGGATTAATATACCAACGGCTATGATTACAGGCGGCCCAATGGTTAATCAAATTAAACCCTTTGAATCTAAGAAGGCTAGGCAACAATTTTTAGCGGGTGAGATTAGTGAAAAAGAGTTGTTTAAAACTACAGTTGATTATTATCCGACGGCAGGCATTTGTCCTTTTCTGGGCACGGCAAATACAATGTGTATTGTAACCGAAGCTCTTGGCATGGCTCTTCCCGGTTCTGCGACAGTCCACGCCCTTAACCCGAGGCGTCAAGAACTTGCTGAGGAAACCGGCCGCGCGATCATGGATCTTGTGAAGAAGGGAATCAGACCGCGGGATATTATGACCAAAGCAGCCTTTGACAATGCTATGGCCGTTGTTCTGGCAATGGGGGGATCATTGAATACTGTTCTGCATTTACCTGCAATTGCGTATGAAGCAGGTGTTGAGGTTAGCTATAACGACTTTGATCAAATCAGCCGCAAGGCGCCGCTTATTACCCGCATCGTACCCAATAGCCAGGAATATACCGTTGCCGACCTTGAGCCTGTGGGTGGTATCCCGGTAATTATGCGGGAACTTACACCGATTTTAGATACGACAGTGCTGACTGTTAATGGCCGGACGCTTAAGGAAAATTTGACAGGGGTGGCGAAAGCCGACGGAAAGGTTATAAGACCATTGACCAATGCCTTTTCTCCCGAGGGGGGCATTGCCGTTTTACGCGGCAATCTTGCGCCGGAAGGCGCTATCGTTAAAAGCTCGGCAGTTGCAAAGGATATGTGGCAATTCAGTGGTCCGGCAAAAGTGTTTGATTCTGAAGATGACTGCATGGCGGCGATGGAAGAGGGGGGAGTTGCTTCCGGGAATGTCGTTATTATCCGGTATGAAGGACCGGTTGGAGGGCCGGGAATGCGTGAAATGCACCGGGCCACTGAAGTTCTCGCTAAAATCGGAAATGTAGCGATCATTACTGATGGACGCTATTCTGGTGCATCGGGCGGCTTGGCGATTGGTTATCTATCGCCTGAAGCGGCAGAGGGCGGACCTATTGCCTTGGTACGAGATGGGGATAGGATTAGCATTGATATCAGCGAGCGACGCCTTACTTGGGAAATCGCCAAAGCCGAACTGACGAAACGTGCGGCTGAGTATAAAGCTAAAGTTAAACAGGGGGAAGAAAGTAATTTTTTAAGACAATATGGGCGGTCTACATCCTCATCTGCCAAAGGTGCAGTACGCCGTAGGTTCTAAAGGAAACTAAGAAGGGAGGTGATTGAATGAGTTTGGGAGCCATAATGGGTATTGATATTGGAACCACCGGTTGCCGGGCGGTTGTTTACCGCCAAGATGGGGTGGTCATCGCCGGTCATTCGCTGGAGTACCCGCTTTATACACCGCAAGCTGCCTATGCGGAACAAGACCCTGAAGAAATTTTTCAAGCGGTGGTTGAAGTAACCAGGGCTGCCGCCGGTCAAGCCCAGACTAGTGGGCAAACCATTAACGGAGTTTGTTTTAGCGCCGTTATGCACAGCCTGATACCGGTAGATGCTTCGGGTTACCCGCTGAGCCGCATGCTGATCTGGGCAGATTCCCGAAGCCAGCAGTATACGGAAAGATTGCGGGCAGATGATGCTTCGAATGAAATTTACCGAAAGACGGGCTGTCCGCTGCATCCCATGTATCCGTTATCGAAAGTCATGTGGCTTAAATATGAGCGGCCGGATATTTTTGCTCGAACAGCAAAACTTATCGGGATCAAGGAATACATTATTTACCGACTGATGGGCAAATATGTGCTGGATAAATCACTGGCTTCAGCTACAGCTATCTATAATATTCATCAGCAGGATTGGGATGACGATTTACTCCATATTTTAGGCATTTCGGCAGAAATCCTGCCGGAAGTCAAACCAACAACTTATATTGAGCAGGGACTTAAACCCGAAATGGCTACCGCTTTAGGTCTTGATGCCAATATACCATTTGTTCTGGGGGCCAGCGACGGTGTATTGTCGACACTGGGGTCTGGCAGTGTCAATGCCGGACAGGTAACGGCAATGATCGGCACAAGCGGCGCAGTTCGGATCGTAACAGACAAACCGCGATCGGACGAAAAACGTCGGACTTGGTGCTACAATTTGACGGAAGATAAATGGGTGCTGGGTGGTGCGCTTTCTAATGGTGGGATTGCTTTCCGCTGGGTAAAAGATAAGTTTGCGGATGTAGAACAGCGAGTGGCTGAAAAGCAAGGGCTTGATACGTATGAAATATTAAGCCGTTATGCCGAGCAAAAACCCGCTGGGTCGGATGGACTTATTATGCTGCCTTTTTTTTCCGGTGAACGGGCTCCGTATTATAATGCCAATACCCGGGGTGTATTGTTCGGACTTAATCTTAATCATGGTAAACGCCATCTTGTCAGGGCGACCATGGAAGGCATTATCTACCGAATGTTTAGTATTTTAAAATCGTTGGAAGAAATATCAGGCAAGGTGACAGAAATTCGCGCAGGCGGCAGCTTTACTCGTTCGCCCTTATGGGTACAGATAATGGCTGACGTCTTCGGAGAAGTGATTAACGTTCCCGGTGAACCGAAAGGTTCGGCCTTTGGAGCGGCAATCTTGGGTATGTATGCGTTAGGAATTATCAGCGACATTAAGGAAGTCAATAAATTTATTAATATCAAAAAGCGTTATCAACCGAATATGGATAACCATGAACGTTATCAAGAACTATATGCAATTTATGAACGCATTTACTGGAACCTGCAAGATGAGTTTACAGCTATTGCTGACATTCAGCGGCGCTGGAAATAATCCCGGGCTACAAGGAGGAAGAAGATTGATACCAAAAATACGAGTGCTCAACAAAATTGCGGAGTGTGGCCTTGTTGCCGTTGTAAGAGCCTCAAGCGCTGAGCAGGCAAAAAGGATTGCTGAAGCTTGCATTGCCGGTGGTGTAGCAGCCATTGAAATTACATTTACTGTACCAGACACGGCAGAAGTTATTAAAGAATTAACCAATACTTACACATCTGGAGAAATTATTGTGGGCGCTGGAACT
The DNA here is from genome assembly GCF_045689965.1 of Desulfosporosinus paludis. Taxonomy (NCBI): domain Bacteria; kingdom Bacillati; phylum Bacillota; class Clostridia; order Eubacteriales; family Desulfitobacteriaceae; genus Desulfosporosinus; species Desulfosporosinus paludis. The sequence goes on along the minus strand of NZ_CP144211.1, from coordinate 1,154,388 downwards.
GTTCTCGATCCGGAAACAGCAAGAATTGCCATCCTTTCGGGGGCTCAGTATGTAGTTAGCCCATCACTCAACTTTGAAACAATTCGCTTGTGTAATCGTTACCAAATACCGGTCATGCCTGGGGCGATGACGATTAGAGAAGTTATTGAAGCTATGGAAGCCGGCGCCGATATTATAAAAGTGTTTCCGGGTGAAGTGTTTGGTCCGTCCTTTATTAAAAGCATTAAAGGCCCTATTCCACAAGCTCCTGTTATGCCTACAGGTGGAGTTGGGTTAGACAATGTGGGGGAATGGATTAAAGCCGGTTGCATAGCGGTTGGGGTTGGCAGTAATCTAACAGGCGGCGCTAAAACGGGAGACTACAAATCGATTACTACGATTGCTAAACATTTTATAGCTAGCATTAATGAAGCCCGCGGATTATAGTAGAGAGTTCTTAAGAAGATAGTAAAAAATCAGTGTTAAGCATTGTAAAACGTGGAACGGATATTTCGAAAGCAGAGAACAAAAATTCATCACGTGAATTACGAAATCAGCATTTAATATCAATTGTAAATCGGGGGAGAAACAAAATGTTAAAGGGCAAAAACTATGATCGCGTACACGGAAAAAGGAACGTTTTACTTATTACAGTTGATCAATGGCCCGGAAACTTGCTGGGGTGCAATGGCAAGGAAAATTTTCTTTCACCTACTTTGGATGAGCTGACCAAAGTAGGGGTACGATTTGTAAACGCTTACAGCCCAACTCCGGTATGCATACCAGCTCGCCGAGAACTTATGACCGGAACTTGTTCAAGGACACACGGCGATCGGAAATTTAAAGAATTCTTAGAAATGCCAGAAAATCTGCCAACTATAGCTAAAACATTTAGCAATAACGGCTACCAGGCATGTGGCGTTGGAAAATTGCATGTATATCCTCAACGGGATCGGATCGGATTCGACGATGTTATCTTGAATGAAGAAGGCAGGAAAGTAAATTTCCCCAATGAGATGAGAGAAGACGATTATACCCGGTTTATTAATAGGGAAGGGTTTACCGGCCTGGATTATGGTCATGGCATGTCCAATAACAATTATCTGACCAGGCCGTGGCATTTGCCGGAGTATTTGCATCAAACCAGTTGGACGTCAAGGCAGATGTGTGAACAGATCCTTCGAAGGGATCCTACTAAACCGGCTTTTTGGTACTGTGGATTTACGGCACCTCATCCTCCAATTGTCCCGCCTCAGGTATTCTTAGATATGTACAATGATATGGAGATTGATTCGCCACATGTTGGTAAGTGGGCGAGAGACCCGGAGCATTATCCTTATGCTGCCCAATATTATAATAGCCTTTATAATTTAAAAACCGCGAAATACTTAAGAGAAGCCAGAAAAGGTTTCTATGCTTCATGCACTCAGGTCGATTACGCTATACGGTCCATAATCGGAACGTTAAGGGAGGAAAAGCTTCTTGACAATACGATTATTGCCATTACCTCCGACCATGGAGAGATGCTGGGCAACCATAATTTATGGGGGAAAAATAACTTTTATGAAGATTCGACTAAAGTACCATTTATCATTGTTCCTACTTTGGATGCTGAGGGATTGGCGTTTAACACTACCGATGACCGTTTGGTAGAATTAAAAGATATGATGCCGACATTGCTTGGTATGTGCGACCTTGCTATACCGGAGACAGTTGAAGGTATTTCACTTCTGGATCCAAACAACAGGAGAGATTATGTTTACGGTGAACTATGGGAGGATGATAGAGCCACTAGAATGATCCGGAAGGACCGATATAAATTGATTTACTATCCGATTGGAAATCAATTTCAGCTTTTTGATGTGGTGAATGACCCAGATGAAATGTTGGACCTATCCGAAGGCTCCGAATATAAGGCCGTAAAACAAGAACTGATTGTAATTTTAAAATCCAACTTATACGGCAGCGATTTTCAATGGATGAAGAACGGCGAACTTGTGGGACAGCCTGCAAAGCCTTTTCACTATAAGCCGACCCAGGAAAATTGTGGTATTTTGAATAACAGAGATCTGTTGTTGCAGCGGGGAATTCGCTAAACAGTAGGATCAAAGGGCAAAGGGTGTAGAACGCGTTTACTAGCATCAAAAGTGAAGAGCGATACAGTTACACTTGATTAAAGCAGGAGGCTTAATTATGAAGAGCATAGTCAAAAAAAGCAATGTCCGTTGGTTGATTGTATTTATGTTATTCTTAGTATCTTCGTTGAATTACGCTGACCGGGCCGCTATGGCGGTTGGCGCTTCATCTATGCAGAAAGAACTTGGATTGAATGCAGTCTCTTTAGGTTATATATTCTCCGCTTTTTCATGGGCTTATGTTATAGCTCAAATTCCTGGCGGCTGGCTCCTTGATCGGTTTGGCTCCAAAATAATTTACGCCCTTAGTATTGCCTTTTGGTCAATCTTCACTCTATGTCAAGGACTTGTTGGATTTCTAACCGGTGGTGCAATCATTGTTGTCCTTTTTATTCTGCGCTTTATGATAGGATTTGCTGAAGCTCCGGCGTATCCAGCTAATAGCCGTATTACGGCAGCTTGGTTTCCGGCTAAGGAAAGAGGAACGGCGGCTTCTATTTTTGCTTCAGCGCAGTACGGAGCGACTGTACTCTTTTCCCCTATTATGGCCTGGATGACCCAGTCCTACGGTTGGCAAGAAAACTTTGTCATGATGGGATTAATTGGTATAGTCTTGACCTTTGTTTGGTTAAAATTGATTTATAGTCCGAAAGAACATCCGAAGACTAATTCAGCCGAATTGGAATACATTGAACAGGGTGGAGCAATGGTAGAAATGGATACACAAACTGAAAAGGAGAACAGTGAATCCAAATGGCCATATATTAAGCAATTATTGCAAAGTCGTATGCTTATGGGAATCTTTATCGGGCAATATTGTATTAATGTGCTTACCTACTTCTTTCTAACATGGTTCCCGGTTTATTTGGTACAAGCCCGCGGTATGTCCATCCTGAAAGCAGGTTTTGTTGCTTCTTTGCCGGCGCTTTGTGGCTTTACTGCGCAAATTTTAAGCGGGTTATTTTCTGATTACTTGTTAAGAAAAGGCTATTCCTTAACGTTTGCCAGAAAAGTCCCGATCGTATCAGGAATATTGCTCTCAATGGTTATTGTTGGCTGCAATTATGTAAGTTCAGTAAGCCTTGTTATTTTTTTGATGTCGCTAGCTTTTTTCGGAAAGGGGTTTGGGGCTATTGGCTGGTGCGTTATTTCCGATGCCGCACCGAAAGAGATTCTCGGTCTGAGTGGTGCAATGTTTAATTCTTTTGGTAATTTAGCAGGCATTATTACTCCTATTGTTATCGGATATATCGTCCATGGAACAGGTTCTTTTAATGGAGCGCTTGCCTTCGTAGGTGCAAATGCTCTTGTGGCTATCGTTTGCTACCTGGTGGTCGTTGGAGAGATTAAACGCTTTGAGCTCAAAAAAGTAGATCAGAGGAATCAAATAATTAGTTTATAAATCCTATAACCCTGGAAAATTTGTTTTCTGGGGTTGTAGCCTTAAATACTCGTAAGATAATACTAAAACCGGTAGTTAACAAAATTAAATGTAAAGACAGGGATCAAGTATGCCGCCACTGAATATTCTAATTAAACCGATGTCAAGCAATTGTAATTTACGGTGTAAATATTGTTTTTATCATTCTATCGCTGAAAATAGAGAGACTTATTCCTATGGCCTAATGGATAGTGAAACGTTGGAAATCCTTGTAGAAAAGGCTCTCGCGTATGCTGATCAATACTGTACTTTTGCTTTCCAGGGCGGTGAACCTACCCTCACAGGTTTGAAATTTTTTGAGAAGTTGATCGAGCTCCAGAAAGAATACAATGTGAAAAATTTAAAAATCAACAACGTTTTGCAAACGAACGGCATGATAATTGACACTGCCTGGGCAAGGTTTCTTGCTGAACATAATTTTTTAGTGGGCATTTCTTTAGACGGTCCCAAAGACATACATGACTATTACCGGATAGGAATTAATTGTAAAGGGTCCTTTTCGAAGGTTATGAAAGCAATACAGCTTTTTAACAAGCATAGTGTAGAATACAATATTTTGTGTGTAGTTACGGCTAACGTGGCAAGACATATAAGTAAAATCTACAACTTTTATAAAAAACATGATTTTCATTATCTGCAGTTTATACCCTGCTTAGACCCCCAGGGAGAACTCCGTGGTCGTTATAACTACTCATTAACGCCGGAAAGATATGCTTACTTTTTAAAGAGAATCTTCGACGAGTGGTATGCGGATGTTTTGCAAGGGTATCCGATCAATATCCGTTACTTTGATAACCTTGTTGGACTTGCTATGGGATTACCTCCTGAATCCTGTGGATTATCAGGAACTTGTTCCTTTCAGTTTGTTGTTGAAGCAGACGGAGGGGTTTACCCTTGCGACTTTTATGTATTTGATAGGTGGTATATCGGCAATGTTAGAAATTTACTTTTTGAAGAAATTGAAAAAAGCGATATCGTTAAAGAATTTATTGAAGGATCCAAATATACTGATCCCACCTGCAAGCAGTGCAGGTGGGGAAATTTTTGCCGCGGCGGCTGCAGAAGAGATCGTGAGCCTTTCATGGAAAATCTGCCGACCCTCAATTATTATTGTGCGGCTTACAAGGAATTTTTTGAATACGCGAGCCCGCGAATATACGAATTGGCCAGGAGATTTTCCGTCGGATAGAGGCTGTAAGTTCGTTTAGTAAACCAAATATTACGGGATTACTTTCTTATTCGCTAATGTTTGGAGTAATTTTCTTAATGCCTTTTTATCTAGACTGGATACTTAAACTTTCTCCATTCTTGGTTGGGCTTATTATGACGGTCGTCTCTCTGGCAATGTTTATCATGTCACCCTTTTCCGGATCCCTTGCGGATCGAATGGGGGCTAAACTATCGTCAAAGCCCAAATACTCTCTTTTCATGTTGGCTTTGAAGGAATAGCTGCTCTAGGTATTATTGCCTCCATAATTTGTATTTTTGCCTCTCAACATTCTGCAAACACGAGTGTTAGAATAAGTGAATACGTATCACCTCATCACACAATTCTGCAAAAAGTCCTAAGGTTCTTTCATTCGTGTTTTGGCGATGTTGCCATGCGAGCAGGATATAACGTACATAAACGATTGTTGTATGACTAATCAGCATGTCGTAAGAACGGCCTTGAAACTCCTTCTGCAACTTAAGAAGCGATTTTGTGCATTTAATAAAGGTTTCAATATCTAACCGCATGCTGTAATTCCTGATAATTTCTTCTTCGGTTAAAGTACGGTCCGTGCTAAGAATAGCTAACCATTCATTTTCATTCTTACGATGACTAACAAACACCATAACGATAGGAATTCTTGGAACCATTTGAGTGCGAATCGATCGTAAAATTCCTTTACCTTTTCCTTGGACTGGTGACGCAACTTTATATAATTCCTGAAGAGATAGCTTTCCACCGTTATGTAAAAAAGAGCGGGATCAGGTCATTAAGGAACGGGATCGGGCCCTGGAGGAAAAGGCGGATCTCCGGAAAGCCCTGGAAGAGCAAGCGGGCCAAATAACCCGGCTGAGTACAGAGCGCGACAGTTTGAAGACGAATGCGGAGGGGTTAAGGAATTCCAAGGCGAAGGTCGAGGCCAGGGCTTTAGTATTGGAGAAGGAACTGCTCACCGTGTGCCTTCCGTTACAGAAGGCCATTAGGCTACTGTTAGGGCTCTCTGCCATATGCCAGGAACGGCACTTAGGCAGGTCACGTTTGGCAGTTTCATATAGTGTATCCATACGTAGGTACCCGGTTGGTCGTTACCCTGCTTACCACAGGTGCGTCAATAGGCCTGCTTATACCCAACTTTCCTCATATTAGGTATACCTATTAATAGCCGGTGCATGACCGTCAGCGTTTCACAGCCACAGACCCGGATTCAGCCCACAGGCTTTACCATATATGGCCTGACTCGCCAGGCAACTCGACAGCGTTAGCAGTCTAATCCTGACTTTACCGACATGCTATTGTCCCCCAGAGGCTTTCGCATGAGGTTAGTCGGTTGTCTTACATCGCACCGCAGGAGCAATGATTTCTGAAAAAATATATATGAAACGCACAACGTGCGCACAGGAAATAAAGTATAATTGTGGAATTAGTACGATATGTTGAGATATCCAATGTTACCGTCCACACGGTGAACGTTGGGGGAGGGATAATTGGTGAAATTAGGAACATTCTTTAGAATGCTTCTCATTGCATTTGGTTTGGTGATTTCATTTCTCTCATTCCAAGGATGGTATATCGGTTGGCTAAATGAAAGGTTGCCTATGGATAGAAGTCGACTTATTCGAAGCGAACGAATCTTTGGGTTTTGCCTTATCTTTTTTGGAATAATGCAAACCGTCAAAGTATTAATTTATTAACCATTCTGATGGAGTGAGGAAACAGAAAGGTGGAATTGGTTATGGATCAATTAACGTCCTGTAAGACTTGCTCAAGAGAAGTTGCACAGTCCGCGACAGTTTGTCCTCATTGTGGTGCAAAACTTAAGCTAACACTAATTGAAAAGTTGATACTGTTCGTTCTGGTAAAGCCTAGCCGTAGTCGAGTAATGAGTCGATCTCACCCGCTTTCCAAAAGAAGGCCCCTTTCGAAGGTTGGTGGGTGGTAGGGGTGAAAGATTACTGGTGACTTGACGGGTGGTTGATACAAAATTTCATCGAAAATTGTACTTGACATATTCTATCTTCTTAAGTAATATTAGCCATAATTAAACCGAATTTTACAGGTGCCCAATGAGGGAGAATAGGGAACCGGGTGTAAGTCCCGGACGGACCCGCCACTGTAAAGGGGAGCTATTGCCATGACCACTCTGTAAGGAGGAAGGGGGCAAGGAAGCTATGAACCTGAGTCAGGAGACCTGCCTGTAAATACTAAGCATCGACTTCGCGTTTAAGTTGGTTTAGGTGAGGATGATGGAAAAATCCGCGCTCATAATGAGTTGCGGGTTTTTTGTTTTAATATAATATTAAGTTACTAATTTCGAGGGAGGAGAGGAAAATGTTCCCTTGGGAATTTCGTGACAAACCCCGTGACGAGTGTGGTGTTTTTGGTATTTATGCTCCAGGTAATAGTGTTGCCCTAAAAACTTACTATGGTCTCATTGCGCTGCAACATAGGGGAGAGGAAAGTGCCGGGATGGCAATTTCAGACGGGATAGAAATTAAATTACATAAGAAAATGGGGTTGGTTACGGAAGTTTTTAGTAAAGATCTTATAGAAACATTAAAGGGAAATGTAGCTATAGGACATGTAAGATATTCTACCAGTGGCGATAGTTCGGAAGCAAATGCCCAACCTTTGGTATATAAGGGCGAACAGGGCAGTTTCGCTGTAGCTCATAATGGGAACATAACCAATGTATGTCAATTAAAAAAGCGGTTTGCGCAAACCAGAGTAGCTAGACCAATCAACTTAGATAGTGAAGTTTTTTTGAGTTTTATAGCACATTACAGGAATCTCCCTCTTAAGAAACTTCTGGAACTCTATCTGAATGAAATATCAGGTTCATATTCGTTGGTAATGATGACAGAAAACAGTCTAATTGGCTTGCGAGACCCTTACGGAATGCGTCCATTATGCCTAGGAAAACTGAAAGGGTCTGAATTTGGTTATATTTTAGCTTCAGAAACTTGTGCAATTGGGGTTGCGGGTGGACGATGTAATTCAAGGACAAAGGGTAGTGATAGTGGACGATTCTCTTGTCCGGGGAACCACAAGCCGCCATATTGCCCAAATGCTTAGAGAAGCAGGAGCAAAAGAGGTGCATTTTTTGGTGGCTTCTCCCCCTTAAGATTTCCCTGTTACTATGGTATTGATATTCCGTCATCTGATGAGCTTGTTGCTGCGCATCAAACTCTTGAAGAAATCAGACATTATGTCGGGGCAGATAGCCTTTATTACCTCAGCTTAAAAGGAATGCTTCAAGTTTTACAGCAATCTAATGAGTTTTGCACAGCTTGTTTTGACGGGGTTTATCCAGTTCCGGTTTTTAAGCAAGAAACCGGTTGAAAAAGCGGCCTCTAAGTAAATATATGATAACATTCAGGTGCCCGCAAGGGAGAATAGGGAACCGGGTGCAAGTCCCGGACGGTCCCGCCACTGTAACCGGTAGTCCATCTCATAACCACCGCTTGTTGTCCGTTAGGAAAAACAAGCGGGAAGGGAGACGCGGGCGTTACTCCGGAAGCCAGGAGACCTGCCTGAACTGTTGTGAGCTGTTTTCTAATAAAGGCAGCAAGACGGGAACGGTGGAAATGTTCACATCTAATAAGGTGTGGACTTTTTTTATTAACCATTTTTAAAAGGGAGGTATGCAGACATAGACATATGTGTTTAAAATTTTTACTCTATAAAAAGTTACGAGGAGGATTAATGATGAGTTTATTAACGAGCGCGTTGGAAGGAACAATTACTACCGAAATGGAGCAGGTGGCGGCCCGTGAGAAAGTCTCACCAGAATTTATCAGGCAGGGAGTTGCTGCTGGTACAATAGTAATTCCTTGTAATATTCACCATAAGACTATTATTCCTGTTGGGATAGGATATGGGTTGCGGACAAAGGTCAGTGCCAGTATTGGTCTTTACGGTAGTGAAGCTACAATTAGTGAAGAAGTTGAAAAGATCAAAACAGCATTGGCAGCAGGTACGGATGCTCTGATGGATCTAAGCGTCAGCGGTGATATTGATACAATGCGTAAAGAAACATTAAATTCTGTTTCCGTTCCGGTTGGAACACTGCCAGTTTATCAGGCAATCGCTGAAGCTGGGGAAAAGTACGGTTCGAGCGTGAAAATGGAAGCTGAGGAAATGTTTGAAGTCATTGAACGGCATGCGGCAGATGGTGTTGACTTCCTAGCCTTACACTGCGCAACGACCATGGATGTTGTGGAACGAGCAAAGAGAGAAGGCCGTATTGACTCTTTGGTAAGTTACGGAGGTGTTCACTTAATCGGCTGGATGATCGCCAATCAATGTGAAAACCCCCTTTATGAACAATATGATCGGGTATTGGAAATTGCCAGGAAATATCATGTTACTCTCAGCCTGGCTGACGGGATGAGGCCGGGTTGTGTGGCTGATTCTTTGGACGGAGCGCAGGTTCAGGAACTGGTTATCTTGGGAGAACTGGTCAGGCGGGCTCGGGAGGCGGGGGTTCAAATCATGATTAAGGGACCTGGACATATGCCTCTAGATCATGTGAAGGCGACTGTCACTTTGCAAAAGAGCCTTTGTAAGGGAGCCCCATATTTTGTTTTTGGGCCATTGCTAACGGATATTGCCGCCGGTTATGACCATATTAATGCTGCTATCGGGGGAGCCCTCAGTGCCTGGGCCGGTGCGGAATTTCTTTGTTATGTTACCCCGGCTGAACATATTGGCGTACCCAGCGTTGATCAGGTGCACGAGGGAGTCATAGCCGCCCGTATCGCTGCACATGCCGGCGACCTGGCCAAAGGGATGAAAGAAGCCCATCAATGGGATTTGGAAATGTCTATGGCCCGGAAGAACCTGGACTGGAAAAGACAACTGGAATTGGCCCTTGATCCGCAGAGAGCAAAAGAGATCAGGAAAACCCGAAATAGTGGGGAATCCACGGCTTGTGCCATGTGCGGGAAGTACTGTGCCATGGAAATTGTCGCTAAGTATCTGAACACATCAAAGCATAGTTGTTAAGAAGGGAAAGGTGGATAAGATGACACAGGTTTTAAAAGCACGTTCAGGAATCATCACCGAGGAAATGGAAGCGGTGGCAGCTGATGAGAATCTTGATGTAGAGTTTATCCGGCAGGGAGTTGCAGAAGGGAGAATTGTCATTCCCAGAAACAGAAAACGGAAGGAATTTAAATACTGTGGGATCGGGGAAGGTTTGAGGATTAAGGTTAATGCCCTGATCGGCACCTCCAGTGATCGTGATGACATGGAAATGGAAGCCCGAAAGCTGGCGATTGCGGAAGAAGCTGGCTGCGATAGTTTTATGGATTTAAGTACGGGAAAAGATATTGATGGCATGAGAAAACAGTCCTTGTCCCTGGCTCATGTTGCTGTAGGCAGCACAATGATTTACCAGGCAGGCATCGAAGCGATTGAAAAATACGGCAGTGTTGTCAACATGAGAGAAGAAGATATTTTTGAGGTCATTGAAAGACAAGCGGCCGATGGTCTGGATTTTATGGCGATTCATTGTGCTCTGAATATGGACGTCATCAAAAGAATGCAGGTTACAGGACGGGTAACTGACGTGGTCAGCCGGGGCGGTGCTTTCCTCACTGGATGGATGCTGCACAATCAGAAAGAAAATCCTCTGTATGAAAAATTTGACCGCGTGCTGGAAATATTAAAGGCTTATGACGTTACCCTAAGTCTGGGCGATGCCATCCGTCCCGGCAGCATTGCTGATTCGTTGGATGGTGCGCAGCTTCAAGGCATGATTATTCAGGGGGAGCTTACCAGGAGAGCACAGGAGGCTGGTGTTCAGGTCATGGTGGAAGGACCGGGTCATGTTCCCCTCAATCATGTTGATGCAACTATGCGTGTGCAGAAAAGACTATGCAACAATGCCCCCTATTATATTCTAGGAACCTTAGCCACGGATGTAACTCCAGGTTATGATCATATCACTGGAGCAATCGGTGGGGCGTTGATCGGAGCGTGTGGTGCGGATTTTCTATGTTATCTGACTCCCGCCGAACACTTGGGGTTACCGACTGAGGAAGATGTCAGAACTGGAGTGATCACTACCAGAATGGCCGCTCATATTGCTGATATCGCCAAAGGTAATAAACAAGCGTGGGCGAGAGATCTGGAAATGGCCAAGGCCCGTGTTGCCCTGAACATGGACAGGCAGATTAAAGCGGCTCTTTATCCCGAACGACTGAAGGCTGCTGCAGCAACTGCCGGTGACAATCACGGTTGTGTAGTATGCGGAAGCGGATGTGCCGCACAGGTTGCCGCCGAGTATTTTGGTCTTGCTTAAACCGAAATAACTCTCCAAATGCTGCACCTCCTAAAATCAATACAGCCCCGGCTATTTGCACAAGACTTAACTTTTCTCCTAAAATGACAGCTGAAAAAAACAAAGCCGAAAGCGGTTCCAAATATCCAGAGATTGACACAGTCTGTACAGGCAGACTACCAATGGAAGAAAAATAAAAATAGCAACCAATTCCAGTATTAACAACCCCTAATAACAATATCGGCATTAGATTTCCTTGCGTAATGTTGACTGAAAATCCTTGCTTCAAACCTATGAAAATCGCAACCGTTATAAAGCTCGTAATTAACTGCCACATGGAATTTTCAAGTCCTGTTATGCTTACAGCTTTTTTATTGAAAACCACCATAATGGCATACATGATTGCCGATAATATTCCGTAAATCAATCCCCAAGAAGTTCTTCCCTGTGACAAAGCTTGCCCGTTTACACAAAGCATTCCAATTATTACAGCAAAAATTCCAAGCAGTTTGGCTCTTGTCATCTTTTCCCTGAATATAAGCGGAGAAAGAATCATGACGATCACGGGACCGCAATAATAGGTAAGGGTGGCAATGCTTACGCCGATTTCTGTATATGCTTCAAATAAAAATAACCAGCTTGCGCCCATTGCCACGCCGGAAAACACTAAACACAGAAAGTGTGCTTTGCTTTTCCTGAACTGTACCTTCTGTTTAGACAGTGCAAATATCAAAATCAGAAACAAGCTGCCAATCAAAATCCGCAAAAAAACGATTTCATAGTTGTTTAATAAAATGTAACTTGCAACAATTCCGTTGGAGCCAAACATGAGCAATGCGGCTATGTATTTAAAATATGCTTTTTTCATTTTTAATCACCATTCCGTTTCTGAAATCTACATTTGTCTTTTTTCTTTCCAAACTTGAATTTTTAACAATAATAGTTTATCATCTTCCTATACATTACAGAATTGAATATTTATCATAGTATGTATGATAAAATCAGATGCAAAAGGAAAAGGACATGAATATCCAAAAATATATGGCATTTATCAAAGCAGTAGAACATGGGAGCTTTACAAAAGCTGCTGAAGCATTGAACTATACACAGTCTGGCATCAGCCGTATGATTAACGATTTAGAAACGGAATGGGGTGTCTTCCTTCTGGAAAGGGGACGTGCCGGTGTCAGTTTAACCCCGGATGGCTTAAAGTTACTGCCTCAGTTAAAGCGAATCTGCAATGAGCATGAAACCTTAATGACGCAGATCGAAGACTTACACGATCTACAGTCTGGGATGATTCGTATTGGGACATTTTCCAGTGTGGCAACCCATTGGCTTCCTAATATGATTAAGATTTTTCAGAAGGAGTACCCAAAGATTGATTTTGAATTGCTGCTCGGTGATTATACGGAAATTGAAAGTTGGATTTTAGAAGGACGTGTTGACTTCGGATTTTTGCGGCTTCCGACAAAATCAGAACTCGAAACTATCTTTTTGGAGCAAGACCGTTTGCTGGTAGTGATCTCGCAGGATCATCCGCTTGCTAATTGCGATAAGTTTCCGATCAACGAATTATTAAACAGTCCGTTTATGCTTTTGGAAAAGGGCGCAAAAGCTGAAATCTCTGAAATTTTCGAGAAACACCATATTTCACCACAAGTTCATTTTACAACTTGGGATGACTATGCCATTATGTCCATGGTGGAAAACGGGCTTGGAATCAGTATATTACCCGAATTAATTTTACAGCGTATTCCTTATAAAATTATAGCGAAAGAGCTTGAAATTCCTTCTTTTAGAACTATCGGTGTCGCTATGAGAGAACGAAAATTGCTTTCCCTTGCGGCCAAACGATTTTTAGGATATTTACAATATAGAAAGAAGGAGTAATAAAGTATGATGGAGATTAGCTTATAAAATAAATAGCTTATATACCCGCTGTTTTCTTAAACGTGGCATGAAATAAATCACTTGCTAATTCTAGAACAACTTATATTTGTAGAGAATGATTTTAGATGGATTACAATATTAAAGTAATGACTACCACTTTAGATGAGAACGAATTCCTTTCGAATTAAGATTACCATTAATACACTTTAACTTTTCTTTGTTCCAGAAATATAGAAAATATATTATGGGGAAAACATAAATGTAAAAAGCATATGGAATAAAACCGTACATGTTAACACCCAATGTTGTTGTACAAAGTAGCGCACCTATGTTCCATGGTATCAGTGCGGATGTAAGTATACAAGAATTTTCCATGTCCAAAGCGAACTGATAGTTTTCTTCTTTTGAATAGCAATCCCTCATTATTTCATCAGTTAAAATAACCGCCATGGACTGTGTGCAACCAAAGGCAGCTGTCAAAGTACTGACGACTGTAGTCAGACCATAAAGCCGGGAGCCTTTTAGCTTCATATTTGTAAGGAAGTTCTTTATACCATCAAAGGCCCTTATGTCTTCAAGTAGTCCAGCTAATGCACTGGCAGCGAAGACCACAAAGCAAGTTTTAAGCATGGATATGACGCCGCCTCCTTCGATTATGTTATGAAGGAAGCTTTTAGTATCAAGCTTGAACCCAAATAGTATATCATTTAGAACTTGTAACGGAGGGTGCCCCTGGACGAATACGGCAATTATCGATGCTGTCAGTACACTCATAAGCATTGCGTACTGGATATTTATTTTGGCAAGGGAAAGCACAAGTATTACGAGAACAGGAAGAAGTACCAGGTATTCAATTTTAAAGGTATTAAGGATTTCAATAGTTAAATTGCTATTTACCATCTTCAAAGGATTTAGTCTGGAGATTTCATAGTAAAACCCCAAAGATAAAATGAAAGGTATAACTGATGAGGAAAGCATATTCTTTATATTTGTAAACAGGTCTGTACCTGTAAGATTCGATACCAGAACCGCACTAGAAGACACCGGGGAACATCTGTCGCCAAAATATGCACCGGCTATAATTGCGCCAGCGACTAAATTCAGGTTTGCATTTCCGCCCTTTGCGATAATTATTAAAGGAAGCCCTACAATACCGGCAGTTCCTGATGCAGAGCCCAGTATAAATGATGCGGCACAGCTGATTAGGAATGTGAGTAATACAAATATTTCAGGACGTATAAGTTCAAGGCTATAATAGACAATTCCAGGAATTGTCCCCGAAACCATCCATGAACCTGTGATCGCTCCGATGAGTAAAAGTATTTTAATAACCACCAATGACTTTTTTCCTCCAATAAATGACATTGCCAAAATGTTCTTGACGCGAACGCCTCTTGAAATGCTAATTACTACAAATATAAACCAACAGGCTATTAGCAAGTATCCAACAAACAAATTTTGTAAAACGCCTAGAATTATTATTACAGTAGAAATCAAGAGTCCAAGATAGATAACCGTATGTATCACCCCTCAAAAAATAGAAACCAAAATACTTTCTAATACATTATAATTGAGTATAATCTATACTAGAAATATCTAAAATATATAGAATTTATATTGTAAGAGTATAAATAAGGGTGATATACATGGATTTAAGGCAACTGGCATATTTTTTGGCAATTGTTGAAGAGGGTAATATTACTAGAGCTTCAGAGAGGCTTCACATAGCTCAACCACCTTTAAGCCAGCAACTCAAGTTACTGGAGGAGGAGCTTGGGGTGGTTCTTATAGAAAGAAACACACGTAAAATCCAGATTACTGATGCGGGACGGCTTCTCCAGAATAGGGCTAAACAAATATTGGAGTTAACAGAAAAGACGGCAAAGGAACTCAGAGATATAAAAGAAGGGCTTCAAGGGACTCTTTCCATTGGTACTGTATCTTCAGCAGGAGAAACCCTTTTGCCTTTAATACAAAGGTTTCATGAAGAATATCCATGTATTGATTTTCACATAAGGGAGAGCGGTACATTTGAGATCCTTGAACTCATTAAGAGTGGGGTTGTGGAGATAGGAATCATCCGAACACCGTTTAATCAGGATAGCTTTGAATGTATTAACTTGTATGCAGTGCCAATGGTAGCTGGTGCCCTAGGAAAATTATTCTGGGATGGGGATGGATGTTTGGAATTGACAGAGCTTAAAGGTAAGCCATTGCTTATGTATAATAGGTATACGACTGAAATAAAAGAGGCTTGTCGAAAGGTTGGGTTTGAACCAAACATTATGTGCAGGATTGATGATACTAGATTTATACTTAGCTGGGCGAATACCGGAATGGGAATTGCAATTATTCCTAAAGACATGGTCGGACTTTTGCCGGATTCGAAACTTGTCTTCAGAGAGATCAAGGAAGAATCTCTTGTGACAAGAACAGTAATAATATGGATCAAGAATCGTTATCTTTCAGCTCCGGTCAGACACTTTTTGGAGGCATTTAAATAATTGCAGCAAGCTAGTATTTACCTTATTCATGTAACACCAATCAATGTTTCAGCTCTCATACCGGAGGGATGGCTCATTTTTATTCAATTATCACGGAAACGTGTTAACAGTCAGGGGAGCCTTGAGACTGTGAATGTGGGTTTTATATAAGTTATGGAAATTTGCAAGATGACTTATTGTAAATAAGGAATAGGGTTGATTGGGACATAGGGAGTATCGCAAAACTACTTTTTAAAGTTTGATCGCGATGCTCCCCCTTACTTTTTTTGGTAATAATAATTTTAGTAACTGGATTGTAGAAACCTTAAAAACGGCGGCTTTGATGTAATTTTCAAAACCGCCGATAGGCATTATTACTTATATAAAGTACAGCTATTCAGCTACCACCACAACGTTTTTTGTTGTGGTGGTTACACGCTTAAGCAACGCTGTAGATTTTTACATCAGGGTCGGCACTCCATAGCGGCCTTAGCCCGACAAATACATCATTCTTGAACATCTCGCTATCAAGATAAGCTTTTGCATTTTCAACGCTGTCAAAACCATGAAGAACCTGTACATCTTCGTCACGGACAAGAAGCTCTTTAGTAACCGCTCCTTTGATTTGTTCTAAAAAGGGTTGCCGATAGCCGGTATAGACCTTTACTGCTGCCGGACGGTTGGCATTGTTAATTACCATAGTGATTTCCAAGTATGCTTTTACACTCATGTTAATACCTCCAAATAGTATGTTTATGGTTTAACCACAATCAGAGTATAACAAAGCAACCCGGAAGCGCATATATATTAGTAATTTTATAAGTAACTATTAATTTTCATAGTAATGACATTATAATAGCTGGTTGCACGTCTTACAGATTGGGAGCTTTTTGTCTAATTCATCTTTTGTTTGTTGCCGTGACCAAAGGCAAATGCTCTTGAGAATTGGCAATACAGACTTCCCTTTTTCAGTCAAAGAATATTCAACCCTTGGCGG
This sequence comes from Desulfosporosinus paludis, assembly GCF_045689965.1. Classification (NCBI taxonomy): domain Bacteria; kingdom Bacillati; phylum Bacillota; class Clostridia; order Eubacteriales; family Desulfitobacteriaceae; genus Desulfosporosinus; species Desulfosporosinus paludis. Next base: position 1,137,967 of record NZ_CP144211.1, on the reverse strand, counting down.
TATTTCATTATACTGCTCTCGGCTAATTAATTCATCTTTAATAAGCTCTTTTAGCATAGAAGCGAGGACTGCATCGGTTATATTGCCGAGCTCTTTTCTAATTTCATTGTAACGCATAGTACTCTTTGCAGATAGGACACAGATAATTCTTGATTTCCACTTGCCACCAAAAATGTCAAGTCCATATTCGAGAGGACACATAATCTCTTTCTCTATTTTTGGTTCATATTTCATACTAACCACCTAACTATAAATTTTATAGCAACTATAACAATTAGAAGTAATAGGTGTCAACAGCATATAGGATAAAATAAATACCAATTGTACTGGAATTGGGTTGGTCAGGTTGAAGTGAAACAATATTCGTAAACTGGAGTTGTGGTGGTATGACTTGAAGTAAATTAACCATGCTAATAGTTATAAAAACGTAAAAGAGGTTTTAACTATGGAAAGACCGATATTGCTTCCGACCAGTGCACGTAGTGAGAATTTTGCAGGTCTAGTCTATCATTTGGATGGTGAGTTAGTCCCAGCGCTTACAGTTGAATTATTACAAGGACAGAAAATTTTCTTTGAGCATCATATTTTGCTATGGAAACATCCAAGTATAAGAATTGGTGTACGCCCCATGAAAGGCGCTCTTAAACGCATGGTTGCTGGAATGCAAGTTTTTATAACTCAGGCTGAAGGGCCAGGACAAATTGCTTTTAGTCGAGATGGTGCTGGCCATGTTTTTGGTATTCACATGAAACAAGGTGAGGAAATTCATGTGCGTGAACATCAATTTCTAGCTGCAACGGATAACATTGAATATACATTCGAACGTGTAAAAGGAATTTCTAATATGCTTTTTGGGGGAACTGGTTTTTTTATAGACAAGTTTTACTGTGACAAAGGGGAAGGTATCTTATGGTTACATGGATACGGTAATGTATTTGAAAAAGATCTTTCTAGTGGTGAGCAAATTGATGTCGAGCCAGGGGGATGGTTGTATAAAGATAAAAGTGTGGATATGAGAACAAATATACAATCCATATCCACTGGTATATTTGCTTCAACAAATATAATTACTAACCGTTTTACTGGACCAGGTAGAGTTGGTATTCAATCAATGTATTATCATATGCCCACCAGTGAGTAAGTAAAATAGCAATAACCTCAAACTGGCTTTTTCTCACCAACAACCAATGTCAGATACCGCGCCGAAAGCGTTGGAGTGTGAGCTTGATGGCAGTTGCCCACATAATAAATTAACCATAACTTTCCTAATGCTTTTAAAACTTAAACTTGTTATAATGAAATTCCTTCAAACCTGCGATGTGCGAAGATTTGATTTGGTTTTGATCCTATTTGAAATTTCGGGAATTTAATAAACCAACTGATTAGGTCAGGCCTCCACTGCTAGGGGAAGACTGAAAAGTTGGGTGAAAATACCCACCTGCGAGAGCGGGGTTAAAAACCAAATAATCTAAACGGCTTTGCGGGAATTTATGAAACGTAATCCAGGGCGTGTTAATATGCTCTGGGTTTTTACTTATATAGGCAAAAACGGGAGACGTTGAAATCTTTTCACAACAATTTGTCCAGGTACAATGGTATAATTACATTCAGAACGGTGGAGGATTATAAAAGAGAATTTCAGGATACACCGTTTGGTTTGCTTGTGCGTAAGATCGCTAAACTGGATTATTCGTTGGCAAGGTATTTGACTTTTGCGAATTTGACGGTCCCCGTTCGCGTACCTGTTATATGAAGATCTTACACCAAAACACGGGAAGGGCCTGATAAACGGTAGAACTTAGCCCAAAAACTAATAAAAGGTAGGATAATGCCTTGGACATCACGTCGGATTATTTTCTGCTGGGCGTTGTCAGGGACACGAATGACAGCCTGTATTCTCAAATTTGTCAAAAAATCAAGCTGTGCGATAAGAAAAAGTTAGAACTGGTTGATCATTTACTTCCTTGTAACATATCCGAAACGATCATATAGTATTATTGAGTCATTTATAACGTCCTTTCTTTCTGCTGAGGGACCCGGTAGTGAGCGCCGGGTCTCTCTTTTTAATGCGCAAGCCTGATAAGGCAATACAACAAATTTAAACGACAAACTTAAAGAGCAAACTTTAGCCACTAACCCGAGAGAATACTGACTCAACCGAAAATAAACAGTGCGATTTATTGAGAGGGTTTTTCGCGTATGTTGTCGAAGTTAGGGATATTCCTAACATTTTGAAAGAGGTGAGTGTTTTGAATCCACCAGGCAAAGATTTATTCGATCCGATTGAGCAGAATGACAAAGGAACTCATGCTTATATTTTCGATTGCCATAACATCCCCATTTGTAGGTCCTATGGAGAGACAAGCCCCTCATGCGTTGCTGGAGGGCATGCCAATACCCGATGTTCGCTGGCAGAAAAAATGCAGATTCGAATACTGAACGATGCCAATCCGAATGCCGCTTACAAGCCAAAAAAAGTTTCCAGAGGGTAGTGCTTATATGGCCATCTCCTCCTTCCCAAATCCAAAACTTACTCTTCATTACTGCCATTTTCTTGAATTCACACATCAGCCGTCTACTTTACTGCTATTGTTCCCTTAACCTAACGGTTGAGGGAATTCTGCTTTTTATTATTTAATTTTTTTCTATAAATAACTTGCATTTTATATCTAAAAGATATATATTAAATACGTCTTTCGGATATATCTTTTAGATATATGGTGGTGAATTGAAGTGATGAATGAACTTTTTATTTTAGGTGAATTAATGGAAGAACCTCAAACCGGTTATGACCTAAGTAATGCCTTGCAAGTCTCTTTAGGTCGTCATCGTAAAGTCAGTTATGGCGTAATTTATCCCCTGCTTGAAAAATTAGAAAAAGAGGGCTTTGTAGAAGCAACTAGTGTAGGAACAGAAGGGAAAAATAAGAAAGTCGTGACGATTACGGAAAAAGGAAAGGAACGTTTTTTTGAACTAATGAAAATGCCTGTTCCTAATGGTGCTCACAATGCCGATATCTATTTAATAAAGCTTGACGTGATGCAGCATCTTGATCTGGATGAACAAATACAATTATTAGATCAATTCTATCAGGAGCAAAAAGACATCATCAAAGATACGCAAGATGCCCTGAAAAAGTTAGCAGAAGAAGATTCCAAGGATCACTGGTATGCAAACAAGAAGCTTGAATTACGACTACAGCAAGCCAATATCACAATTGAGTGGATTGTTAAATTTAAACATGAACTAAATAAAGAATGGTGTTGAGAGTGACAAAAGAAATAAAAATAGCCTTGTTAATGGCCGCTAGTCTCTTTATGGAGATTTTAGACGGAACAATTGTAACCACCGCACTACCTAAAATGGCTCAATATTTTCATACGGGTTCGGCAACCATTGCTTTACTTGTTAGTGTGTACTTAATCACAGTTGCCGTTTTTATCCCGTTGAGCGGATGGATGGCTAATCGATTTGGAAAAAAGAAAATTTGGATTATTGCTGTTATCATCTTTACCTTTAGCTCCTTAGGCAATGCCTTAGCATCTAACTTTTCTTTCCTTTTGCTCATGAGAATTGTACAAGGAATTTCTGGTGCCTTGATGACACCTACAGCGAGACTGATTGTCTTAGAAAAGACACCGGTTTCACAGCTGCTGAAAATGTTTAGTTATCTCATTTGGCCGGCATTGATAGCACCTGCGATAGCACCGATGGTTGGCGGTTTTATTGTTACTTATTGGAGCTGGCAGTGGATTTTCCTGATTAATTTGCCAATAGGCTTAGTTATCGCATTAATCGGTATAAAATTAATCGATACCGATCAAATAAATAAAACAGCCGCTTTTGATCTTTTAGGGTTTGTAGAAATTGCCTTTTCATCCGGTATAATTTTAGTTGGAGCAGAGCTGGCAACTCATGGAAAAAATTATTGGCTTAGTGCCTTAGGTTTAATCGTTTTAGGAGTAATATTAGGTTTTATTGTTTTCAAGCACTTGAAAAAATCAGCCACTCCATTGTTTTCACTTGATTCATTAAAAATAGCTTCCTTTAGAATCTGCCAAACAAGTGGTTCTGTTTTGTGGCTATGTGTTGGAGCGTTGCCATACGTACTAACTATTTTTTTACAAACGGTTTTTCATTGGTCTGCAGTAAAAGCAGGTAGTTTTGTGATATTTATTTTTATCGGAAATATTGGAATCAAACCTTTTACCAATACAATTATTAGTAAGCTAGGCTATCGCGGTGCATTATTGTCGTCATTTGGCTTGGTATTTATTTCATCGATTGCTTTAGCATTCATTAAAATTAATACTTGGCCTGTTTGGATCATGTTTCTGGCATTAGTCTCAGGTATAGGACGTTCATTGGCCTTAACTGCTTATAGCGGATTGAGCTTTTCTGAAATAGATCCTCAATACCGAAATAGTGCCAATACCTTGAATGCTGTCGTGTCAACATTAGCTCAAGGAATGGGAATATCACTGATTACAGTTATTGTAAGTTTGTTGCAAATTTTCTTTTCAATTACTACCGCCTATGAATTAGGTTTTGCCTTTCTTGGTTTATTGATGATATTCCCGGCAATTGAAGTACTATCTTTGCCTGAAAATATTGGTCAGGCCACAATCAGTTAGGTAAACCTGGCAATTACGTGAAAAAAACCATGCGCGAGTGTACCGGCAAGGAGATTTGCATGGAATGGCTATACCATATTGGAGTACCGGAAAACGAGATTGAATTTTACAAAGTTCCTTGTGGATGAGCAGGGGAATGTCGTAGGCAGATACGAGCCGACTGTTGACCCGGAGAAAATTACCGCAGACATCGAAAAATTATTGTGACCCCGTAAAACACGCATGGAATCAACTGTCCGAAATTTCCGGACAGTTCGAATTAAAACCATTGCATTGCTTTTGTAAATACAAAAGCCTATAATGATTAAACCTATGCAATTGTTGATTTAACGAATGTCTTCAGCACAGACTTTGGCTGATATCCAAAAGACAAAGTGAATGAATAACCAACTGTCCGAAAAAACCGGATAGTTGGTTCCTTTATATACTATTCGGGATTTCCGAATAGTATTGGGCTGGCCGTGTCCAAGGAAATGATGAAAATTTGCCGTTTTTGAGATAAACTAAACTAAACCAGCTTAGTTTACCTCAAAACTGCCAAATTTTTAAACTGAAGGCTGTTGTTTAAATAAAGTCCAGCAAAAAAACAATGCCGAAAAGACAAGGAGAATGAGTCATGAAAAACATAACTCTCGGTTATGGCGATACAACGGTTGAAGTCAGATTAGACGGTGCGAGATCGGTACAGGTCTTAACAGGTGAAAGCATTCCTCCGGTCCGGGATTTTAAGCAGATGTTTTTAGAGGCGGTCGGCCCGGATTGTATTGAATCCCCGCCGCTTGGCGATTTGGTTTTCCCCGCGGATAAGGTAACCGTCGTCATCAGCGATATCACCCGTTTCTGGATGCGGCAGGATCAGATCTGCGCTCAGCTCATTCCCTACCTGCACGATACGTTAGGCGTTTCCTATGAAAATATCGTGATTTTGATTGCCCTCGGTACGCACCGCCCCCAGACTGAAGAAGAAATGAAATTGCTGGTCACGCCTGAAATTTATGAAAAGGTAAGGGTCGTCAATCACGATTGCCTGGCGCCGGACCTGAAGTTCCTGGGCACCACCGCAAGGGGCACCGAGGTTTTTGTCAATCCCCTGGCCGTGGGACGAAAAGTGATTTTAATCGGCGGCACGATCCATCACCTGATGGCCGGCTACGGCGGCGGCCGTAAAAACATTCTCCCGGGAATCTGCGGCAAAACCACCATCACCCAAAACCACATCCATTCTTTATCGCCAACGCTGCCTATGTCCAACCCGCTGATCGGCATGGGAGTCCTGGCGCAAAATCCAGTTAACGAGGACATGAATGAAGTTGCCGAAATGGTCGCGCCGGTCTTTGGGATTAATATTGTGATGGATAGCCAATCCGGAAATTGCCGCCTGTTTTGCGGGCATTTTAGCCGGGCCTGGGAAGAAAGCTGCCGGGTCGTGCAGCAATTAATGGGCATTCCTATTGAGAAAAAAGCGGACGTCGTTGTGGTCAGCTGCGGCGGTTATCCTAAGGATATCAGCCTCTATCAAGGCGTCAAGGCTTTGATTAATGCCGTAGAAGCGGTAAAAGAGGGCGGCTGCTTGATTTTTCTGGCGGAATGCCGCGAAGGCGGCGGCGCTCCCGCCTATTTCAGCTGGATTGATTCCCTCCGCCGTGGCACGCTGGATGCGGATCTCCGCCGGGATTTCACGATTGCCGGCTATATTTTCTACGCTTCCTGCGAGGCCATGGCTAAAGCCGAAGTCCTGATGCTCACCCGGATCCCGGCGGAAACACTGGACGGCATGGGCGCGCGGGTCTTTGCCGACATCGACGACCTCCTGCGGGAAGCGGACTTTACTGACAAAGACGTCTATGTTATGCCCTATGGAGGCTATACGGTTCCTTATCTGAAAGACGTGGAAAATTAAGCTTGCCGAAAATAAAAGTTTCAGGAACTTACGCTTAGACTTTTTATTGCACTGAAACTCTTTTTCAGGGACTTACACATAAACTTTTTAGGAATCCGGATAAATTTGCGAAATCAATCCGCAAAAAGTTGTTGACAAATTATTAAGAGAATGCTATCGTAAACTCCAAACCATTGATGTAGAGATCAAACCGTAAGCGCACTTACAGAGAGCCGGCGGGGCTGGGAGCCGGCAGAAAGCGGAACGGCAAATGGACTACGGAGGGCGCACTGAACAAAAGCTTAAGTTTTTCAGTAGGGTGCGACGCAATGCCTGCGTTATGAGGCACGGAGTATGTTAGTACTCTTTTGAGTTGGGTAATATTATTTATTACCAAACAAGGTGGCACCGCAGACGAACAGTCTGTCCTTGATTACGGATTATCCGTATGAGGACAGACTTTTTTATTAGTTAACCTGCGTGGCGGCGGAAAGAGTACCGACGGAAAAAATGACAAAGATAATGAAAAAAAGAAAGAGAGGAAAACAAACATGAAGAACATGAAAAAAATGATTAACCTTCTCCTTACCATTCTCTTGGTTATCAGCCTTCTCCTTGCTGCCGGCTGCGGCACGGGCACGACTTCAAGCGATACTGCAAAGGGCAATACCGCAGCCAAGGTTAAACAAGTCGGAATTATTCAGCTTGCCGACAACGGAGCCTTTACCGATATGCGTGAGGGCTTTATCAACAAAATGCGTTCTCTTGGTTTCTCGGAAGACAAAATGGTTTTTGACTACAAAAACGCCAACGGCGACACGGGTACGCTCAATTCCATCTGTCAAACCATGGCTGATCAGAAAAAAGACTTTATCGTCACGATTGGAACTCCGGCTACCCAGGCCATCGTCAATATGGACAGCGGCATCCCGGTGTTTTTCATCTCGGTTTCCAACCCTGTGGCAGCCGGCGTCATCACCGATATGAAAACGCCGGATAAAAACGCCACCGGTACTTCCAACGCGATTCCCGTCGATGAAATGTTTAAGCTTTCCGATAAGCTGACGCCCGGTCGCCACACCTACGGACTGATTTACAACACAGGCGAGGTCAATTCTGTGAGTACGATAAAAAGCGCCAAAGAGTATATGGATAAAAACGGGTTAAAGTATAAAGAAGCCGTTGTCACCTCTTCTTCCGAGGTACAGCAGGCGGCCGAGTCTCTGGTCGGTAAAGTTGACGCCTTTTTTATCCCTAATGACAGTATGGTGCAAAGCGCGATGCCCCAGGTCGCTGAAATCGCCAAAAACGCCAAGATTCCGGTGTACGGCAGCTCCGCAGTTATGGTGCAATCCGGCGCCTTCGCCACAATCAGTATCGACGATTCCACGATCGGTGCTATTACGGCCGGCATGGCGGATCAATTTATGAAAGGAACTGCCATGGCCAAGATTCCGGCGATCAAGGTTTCCGATTTTACCACCGTCATCAACAAGACCACTGCGGACGCCATCGGCGTGACGGTTCCGCAGGATGAGCTGTCTAAAGCGAAGGTTATCAAATAGCCTATCCGGCATCCGGTCGGGTTCTCTGGCTGACAGGATTAATGATTACTTTATGCTTCCAGGAGGCAGGATTTATGACCTTAATCATCGGTTCGGCTCAGCTTGGCTTAATTTACGGGCTGCTGGCGCTGGGCATCTATATCTCCTTCCGCATACTGAATATTCCCGATTTGACCGCTGACGGCAGTTTCACGCTGGGACTGTCGGTCTCGGCTGTCATGACGGTGGCAGGATCCCCTGTTCTGGGTATCCTGCTGGGGATTGTGGCCGGCGCGTCGGCCGGTGCCATTACAGGACTTCTGCAGACCAAATTGGAAATCCACCCGATACTTGCGGGAATCCTGACCATGAGCGGTTTGTACAGCCTTAATCTTTATATCCTCGGCAGCCGCTCCAACCTGTCTTTGATCGGCAGCGCCACTATTTTTAACCGGTTGGCCTGGCTGTCGCCCGACAAGGAACTGCTCAAGACCCTGATTCCCCTCCTGGTCTGTTTTGTCTGCACGGCGATCCTGATCTGGTTTTTTAAGACCCATCTGGGGCTCTGTATTCGCGCTACGGGCAATAATGAAGACATGGTCACGGCGTCTTCGATTAATATCAACGCCATGAAAATCATCGCCCTGGCTTTATCCAACGCCTGCGTCGGCCTGTCCGGGGCGGTGCTGGCTCAGTATCAGGGCTATGCCGACATCAGCTCGGGCATCGGTATTATGGTGGTCGGTCTGGCTTCGGCCATTATCGGGGAAGCTATTTTCGGCAAACGTTCTTTGACATTGGGACTGTTTTCCGCGATCTTCGGCTCCCTGCTTTACCGGTTCATCATTGCTGCCGCGCTGCAATCGACGATTTTCCCCGCCTACATGCTCAGGCTTGTCTCGGCGGTCATTGTCGTTATTGCCTTGTCCGTACCCGTCGCCAAAAAGCGTCTGCAGCTCAAAAGCTTGCGAAAGAAGGTGCAGCAGGATGCTTGAGATGATCAACGCGCGCAAAACCTTTTTACCGGGAACGCCCAACGAGCATGTCGCCCTGGATAATGTAAATTTGTCGCTGGCCGAAGGTGAATTTGTCACAGTCATCGGTTCCAACGGTGCCGGCAAGTCCACGCTGTTCAATGCTATTGGCGGCAGTTTCTGGCTAGAACGGGGCAAAATTTTGCTGCAGGAGGACAACATCACCTATTTGGCTGAGCACAAACGGGCTTCTTTAATCGGTCGTTTGTTCCAGAATCCTGTCAAAGGTACGGCCCCGGATATGACCATTGAAGAAAATCTGGCGCTGGCCTATAACCGCAAACGAAGAAACGGACTGCGTCTGGGGGTGCGCCGCCAGGATGCGGCGGTTTTCCGGGAAAGACTTGCCCAGTTGGAAATGGGACTGGAAAACCGCCTGAAGAGCAAAGTCGGCCTGCTTTCCGGCGGTCAGCGTCAGGCGTTGTCCCTGCTCATGGCCACCATCGCCAAGCCGCGCCTTTTATTACTCGACGAGCACACGGCTGCCCTAGATCCTTCGTCGTCCGAAAAGATTATGCAAATCACGAATGATATCGTCAGCCAGGAGACTATCACAACCATGATGATTACCCACAACATCCAGTCCGCCCTGAAGACCGGGTCACGGACCATCATGATGGACAGCGGGAAAATTATTCTCGACATTTCCGGACAGGAACGGTCTGAAATGACGGTTGCCGGTCTGATGGAGCTCTTTTCCCAACAGGGGAAAAATGACCTGGATAACGACCGAATGCTTTTGATTAATAATCCGTGACCTCAGGGTATAGGAGTACAGGCAACCGCATTAGCTTTGAACGGATACCATGTTACGGAAACAGACATAAGCAGTGCGAGGTGAATGCGATGATTAAGGCACTATTCACTGAACCGCACGGAATCCCGCAAGCAGTACGCTGATGCCATAGCGGAACTGCTCGTCAAAGTCCCTGAACTCCATTCCCATATGGCGCACGACTGCCTTGGCCTCTTCGACACCCCAGCGGCTGAAGCGCGCTTCGTCGTCTGCAAAGGCGAGGACATAGTTGTTGAACATATTCATTGCCGCCAGGCAATTGGCATCGCTTACGCCCCAGGCTTGAATTAGCCTGAGCCCGTGTTGGATCAGTTCCAGCCGGTGGGGCGTATTGGGTGTGGATTCCATAAGTACTTGGACAGCGTTGCGTACTTGGAGCAGGGCTTCCCGGTACATTTGACAAAATGAAAAAAGAGCTTTCTCAGTGTCCCCCGAACTGTCCTCAATTGTAATTGGCCTGCAGATTTCCTCGGCAAGCAGATCCAAAAGATCCTGCTTGTTTTTTATGTGCCAATACAGGGATGCGGCTTTGATATCCAGTTCCTTGGCGAGGGTGCGCATCGTCAGGTTCTCTAGTCCTGACTTATTTAAAATGGCGATAGAAGTCTGTATAATTTGCTCCTTCGAGATGCCCATGATGACCTCCTAAATTTTTTTTGCAAAAAAATACCTTGACACTAACGGTGTTAGACGCTATACTAACGCTGTTAGTCAAACTAACGGCGTTAGTTAAATTGACGCTATTAACTTATCATAGACAGCCGTGAGAGTCAAACGCTAAATCTAAAAGAGCGCAGGACATGAACAAGCGGTACTCAAAAGAACAAGCAAAATTTTGTCAGCAAAGAAGAATGGGAGGCAATCAGGATGTCGTTTATGAGAAATGCCAGAAAGAAGAGGGACATTCCGCTCACAGGCTTTAAGGCCAAATGGTACGACAAGAATACCCGTGCATCAAGAAGATTAGAAATGAAAAGGTATGCCGATCTCGTCAGCGAGGCCACGGCAAGGGGGGCTCAGGTGCTGGAAGTGGCGCCCGGGCCGGGGTTTCTGGCAATCGAGCTTGCCAAGCGCGGGTTTGCCGTGACGGGTGTTGAACTGAGCGAAGATTTCGTCGCAATCGAAAAGAAAAACGCCCAAGCGGAGGGCGTAAGCGTGGAGTTTAAACAAGGCAACGCTTCTGATTTGCCGTTGCCGGAGGGTAAATTTGACTTCGTTGTTTGTTCAGCCGCTTTCAAAAACTTCAGCAAGCCTTTAAAAGCTCTGGAAGAGATGTACCGGGTTCTAAAACCCGGCGGCATTGCCCTCGTCCTAGACATGAATCGTGAAAACACGCCAGAGGACATCGAACAGGAAATGCAAAATTACCCGGACATGAAAGGATTTGACCGCTTTTTTGTGAAATTTTCCTTCCAAACATTCTTACGAAACGGTGCCTATTCGCAAAAAGAATTTCAAGATATGATCGCTGATACCCAGTTCGCTCGATCGGAGGTAAAAAAATATGGCATCGGTTTTCAGGTTTGGCTGTATAAATAATTTTTTGATAGCCTATCCGCTGCTGGGCATCCGGCTTGGATTAGCTTTATAAATACTGGAAACCCTGTTGTTAATAATTCATGGACTAAATGTCAGGCCAAGGATAGACAAACGATGGAAATTTTATTGCCATCTACTCAAATGAGGTGCTGATACTGATGCATTATGACGAAACAAACTACCTGAAGGAGCAGTATGCCGACGCAGATTATCGACTACATCATGTCGGCGGGCAGCCCGCGCCTGGCAGCGTTTATGACCCCGGAGCGCATCAGCCGCTTTAAAGATTATTGGATCGCCTGATCGAAGGTGAGGGGTATATCTATGTGACAAAGGAATCCGGCCTCTTCATTGCCCGGTGAGATCAGTGATTTTGGAATCCCCAAAGAGCGGCACTTCAGAGCGTTCCAATGACGCTCTTTTTTATACAGTCGCCCCCCGTGCCGCTCGGCGGCACCGGCAGAGAATGAAAGGGGCCGTTTGGGTTGGGCAGCTTCTGCTATAACTTTAAATTTAATTTCAAGAATTTTTCAAAAAACTATTGACGTAAATCACTAGGCCTTTTATGGTTTTATTATAATAAGTAATCCGTAATAAAGGTAAAAGTTGGGATAATGTTGGAAATGAATATTTGCCAGGAATTAAAGCTTAAGAATTCCCCTGTTGCAGTGGTAATTACTGATTCGGTACCTGAAGAGGCGGTAGAATTTGTCCCGTCCGAAATGGGAGGAGTATGTACCCTGTACGGTCTCAAGGCGGCTTTTGAAGGGAAGGCTGTGTACTTTAGCGGCGAATCGCACGGTTGTCCGGGCATGAAAGGCGGCTTGGGATTTGCGGCTCATGTCGATATGCCGGGCGGAATTGAGTATTTTCTCTCCTGCGGCAGAGGCCAGGGCTATCCTCCCGGTGAAAGACTGAAGTTGACTCCGGAAATTGCCAAGGCATTTCGTGAAAGCCTTCCTAATGAGCTGATCGAGGCAAAATATCTGCTCTTTAGGCCCCTTGAACAGCTCAAGAAGGATGAAAAGCCTAAGCTGGTAATTTTCCTGGCAAATCCCGACCAGCTCTCGGGATTGATCACGCTCTTTCAATTTGAGAAAGGTACCTACGATGATGTGACTGCTCCAATGGTCGCAGGCTGCAGTTCAGTTGTGCAGCTGCCTTTAAATGAATCAGGCAAGGAAAATCCCAAAGCAATGGTAGGGATTGTGGATGTATGGGCCAGGCCGATATTCGGAGCGGATATTTTTGCTTTTACGATTCCCTATGAGGATTATGTTAAAATGGAAGTGAACTCTAAAGACTGCTTCCTCCAGGCTAAGACCTGGGCCGGTATGAAAAGCAGGCTGGTATAGCCGGTATAGTTTAATTGGCAAATGAACAATATGGCATATGGCGAGAAGGAAATTCTTTAAGGGTATCCTTCCCGCTATTTTTGTTGTCCTGCTGATGGTTCTTTTTTTGTGCACTCCAGGTACGTTGGCGTTACTTGATTGTTGTTTTTTAGGGTATATGTTTCCGTGGACAGAGCACGTTGAGACCGTCATTAGTTTAAGAAAACGGACACTATAAATCCGCCTGTGGTGCGGGTTGCAGGCTTAGGAATATTCGGAATTGAATTAAAAACGGGCGCAATGTTGTCTAGCTACGTTCATGGGTACATTTCGCCTGTCTTAGTTTACATTGTATAGTAGTATAGGTAATATATCATTGTCGCCATGCGACAGGTTCAGATATGTAGAATTGAAAGAAGGAGGATTTTTGATTGGTAGGTGTGAATGTTGAAATATGATATATCATGGCGAAAAATAAGATTATTTGATTGAAATTACGGTGATTGAATTGTCGAAAATTACAGGCGACTAATTAGTAAATCTATGATAGCATGAAAATAATACGAACTTTATTCTAAAGTTAATTCACTACATTTGTTGTTAGAAAATAAGATTGAGATTACGAAGGATATCGTCGTAACATGTATTTATTATAATTAGAGTTCCTATAGGGTATTGTCAGATAAAGGCTATTGGTCGAGAAAAATTATGATCAGGCTGTTAAGATGACTAATAAATGGGTGATTTAACGTTTGAAAGAGAAAATACTGAAAACTGATGACAATGCAGGGATTTGAAAAATGGTGTCAAATGTAGTAATACATAAAAAGTGAAAGGGTGTTTTAATATTGAACTACGAATTAATTGCGGAAATGGTCCACGGTTTAGTTAAAAATAACCATATTGTGGCAGCGTATGAGCAGGGGGTATCCTCAGCAAGAATATTACCTAATGAATTTTCCGTAATCCAAAGAGTTTTTTCCAAATATGAAGCAACTGGAGATGCTGTAACCATTGGCATAATCCCAGAGGGCATGTGGGAATAACGAAGATGACGCATCATCTCGATTATGAAATCACATCCATACTAAACGACATACTGAACAGAGCGTATCTCAGCCCTGAAATGATGCACTTAATCCAATCCTCGTTAAATGCCGAAGTCAAGAACGGTGAACCATTTAAATGGGCACACCTGACTATATTAGGTTGTGAGTGTGTAAGTGGAGTGAATGAAGTCTTGCTGCCAGGCGCCGTTGCTATGGAATTAGCTGCTCTGGCAGCAGATATTTTTGATGATATTCAAGATCAGGATAATGATAATCTGCCATGGCGTCAAATTCCAACTGCTAATGCTTTGAATCTAGCAATCTGTTTAAGTATGCTGAGCTACAGGGCTCTTTCTATGTTATCTGATGATACGGATAACAGACTTTATAAGGAAGTTAGCCAAATGCTTAGTCATATGTGGATAACGGCTAGTGATGGGCAATTTCAAGAGGTTCTCTTAGACAACTCTGAGCAAGTTACTCTTGACCAATATTTTAAACTTGTTGAGAAAAAGTCAGGAAGTCTAACGTCATGTGCGTGCAAATTAGGCGGAACTTTAGGTGGAGCGTCGGAAGAACTGGTACTTCAATTAGGCAGTTTTGGAAACTATCTGGGCATCATGGGCCAAATTAGAAATGACCTAAATGACTTCTTAAGCTTCGAGAAGAAAAAGGATTTTGTTAATCATAAAAAAACTTTGCCGTATGTTTACCTTTTGAACGTTCTGAAAGGTAATACAGCTGAACAATTTAACAAATTAACTCATGTACAAGTCAACGGGTTACAAGGTTTTGGTAAAGAAGAACAAGACTATCTAAAACAACTAGCAATGGATGAAGGGGTGACACATTATTGTAGAGTGATGTATGAAATGTTCCGGGAAAAGGCAATGGAAATTATTCAAACAATGTTAGTTTCTGAAAAACACAAGGAGAAGTTGATCAAACTTGTTGAAGAAAATAATTAGGCGGCAGGCATATAACATTGCTAGTGTCGCCTTTGTTTTATTGACAATCATGTATTTTGTAGCAATTATTAATCACCCATACGTCGGACTTGATCTTAAAAATCATAATGGGAAATGGATTGTTGCTGACAGTGATCCTTATGGTGAAGGGTACAAGCTAGGAGTCCGTGTTGGTGATATCATATTAAGAATTAATAATCAAGAAACAGGAGATTATCACTTCGTCCAAAAATGGGGTGAGGCCGAAGGTGCTTCAGTAATAGAATTTCAAAAAAGCACTGAATCAACGGATTATATCATTAAAATCCCAAAACGCCCTAGTAAATTGATGGTATTCAGCGAAATACCTATGGCCATTTTAGGACTGGTCTTTATGTTTTTTGGATATTTCACATGGTTAAAAAGGCCTTACATGATTCAAGCACGTGCTTTATTTTGGTCTAATTGGTTTATCGGTTTAGCTATCATCTTAACGCCGGCTTCGAGTCGAGTACTGATATTTGCTAGAGAGTTGGAGTCCATTATCATGTCCCTGGTACCATTGGCCCTTGTAGATTTATTTTCGGTATTTCCGAGCGATAATAGAAACCGGATCAATTGGGTTGGTCGCAATATATTAGCTTTTACGAGCGTATTAATAATAGCTCTTACGGTATTACAATCAGTGGGTATCCTACACATTAACAGTTCGCTAAAGAAATTAATACTATTAAATTTGTTGGTAGGAACTCTTTTAGTGTTGGGGAATCTATGGTTATCGATAAAGACATCAAATGATACACCAGAAAAAAACCAAGCAAATATTGTGCTATTAGGTATAGCTCTAGCTTTTTTACCGTTTATTATTTTAACAGCTGTTCCGGTTATATTAAATACTCAACCCATTGTTAACACCGAGATCAGTTATTTATTTGTTTCTTCATTTCCGATTACTTTATCTTATGTCATTGTTAATAAATATTTATTGGACTGTCATCAACTCTTGGAATATACGCTAATTTTTTTGATTGAAGGAGTAATTACTAGCATTGTTGTTACATTTATACTCTTTTTTGTAAATGTGTTTAGTAATTTGAATATAGAAAAGTTTCTTGCTGTTTTACCCCTAACATTAGCCTTTATGGTTTATATAACGTTTCTTCGAATTACGATAAAAAAGATAATAAATACATATTTATTCCCAGAAGAAAAGCATGTTTTTAAGAAACGAATTCTTGACCTAAATGAAAGATTGATTTCTATTCATGAAGAAGAAAGTATATTAGAAGAGTTTGTAAATAGCTTAAAGATTCAGGGCGCCTTTATTATCATAGAGGATGATAAAGGTGGAAATTTTAATAAGAGTGTAGGCATGTTTACGGAAAATATTAATGAACGATATAAATTACAAGAATATTTTCGGACCGAACAAAAAATTAACTTAGAGGCAAAAATGCTTTCAGATAATTCGCAAGCTGAAGTCTATATTCCCGTCATCCTAGATAATTATATTTGTGCGATATTTTTAGGTCATCGCTATTCTAAGATAAAATTTAAGAAGGAAGATCTAGCGTTTATTACGTTAATTTTCAGCCAATTAGCGCAACGGTTGACATCTGCACTTATTACAAAAGAACTGTCAAATGAAATCAAAGACTTGGCCAATCAATCATTTGAATTACAACGAAAAGCTCAGGGATTACATGGTATTACTGCCATATTGTTTAGAAATTTTGAAAGAGAGCGAAAGTCAATAGCCCGTGAGATTCATGATGGCCCTTTACAATTTGTGTTGGATTTGGATCGACGCTTGAAGAAACTTACGAAAGAAGTCTCTGCAAAAGAGGAAATGGTAGAAGACGTTTTGTATATGCGAGAGCTGGTAGAAGGGCTAAGTATGGAACTCCGTTTAATATGCAAAGGGTTACGTCCTCCTACCCTAAGTGATTTAGGATTACTGTCCGCTACTGAATTGATGTGTGAGGAAATAATGCTTAATGAGCCAATACTAATCTCGTTAGAAATAGTCGGTATTAATCGAGAAGACCGTTTTGATGAAGAAGTAGAAATAGCAGCGTATCGTTTTTTACAGGAAGGTATATCAAATGCTGTGAAACATTCGAATTCAAATGAGTTAAAGGTCCATCTTGAAATGAAAGAATCTAAAATTGAGCTAATAGTAAAAGATTCCGGTCAAGGCTTTGATACAAGCAAAATAGATGATTGGCTGACGACAGGTGTTCATTATGGAATAGCAGGAATGAAAGAACGATTAGAAAGCTTGGGAGGTAATCTTCAAATAAGTTCATCAATTGGGCGCGGCACAATGCTAAAGGCAATTATCCCAAGTTCTTAATAAAAATTAATTGATGTCGGGTCATGAAATAAAAAGTTCTCTGAATAGCGAGGATCGATGGGAATGATAAATAAAACAGAATCAAAAAAAATAAAGGTCTTAGTCGTTGATGATCATACGCTTTTTTCAGAAGGAACAGTTTCTTTATTACGTGTTGAACCTAGTATTTTGGCGGTAGGTATTGCGAAAAATGGAATAGAATGTATGAGATTTATAAACGAAACAGAAGTTGATGTCGTGATGCTTGATATTAATCTTCCTGATATCTGTGGAGTTAATATCATAGAAAAAATGAAGATGGTTCAACCTGCAATGAAGATTCTTATGCTTACGGGACAAGATCCCAAAGGTTACGTTACAGAATCAATAAAAAAAAGGCGCTAATGGTTTTTTGCTCAAAAATTGTTCAGTAGAGGAAATGATTGATGCAATCTTTAAAGCTTTTAATGAGGGGACATATTTTTCACAAAGTTTAGGCTTATTTATTAATGGAGATAGCGATTTTAAGACCCCTGAAGTACTTGAGGAAATATTGACCGTCAAAGAATTAGAAGTATTGGAATTGATATCAAAAGGTTTTCGCAATAAAGAAATTGCAGAGTTTTTAGGTATCAAAGTGCGAACTGTGGAATTTCACGTTAGCAATATCCTTCCCAAATTAGGAGTACGTAAGCGATTTGAGGCTGTTTTAAAATGGGCAGATGTCAGTAAAGAAAAATAGTTTCAACATTTCTTAAAGATAAATGTTTTTAAAGAAACTTACTTAATCATCACAAATGTGAAGGACTTAGCAATTGTTAAGTCCTTCACATTTGCGTATTTAACATAAAACGTCGAAGAATGTAGTTAATTAGCGTAAATCACGGTGGCATATTATTTGGAAACACGGGGGACAAAGCCATAAATGAGTGATAGTCTTATATTGGTAAGAAAATTAAACGGTTTTGTAAGTTAAGTCAATTTTAGTGCTATGTTGATTGTATTTATATGGCTACGGCCATTTAAATAAAGATGCCCTCAGATCATCAATACCGACAAAGTAACAAATGATCTGAAGGCGTTCGCCCCTACACAAAATAGTAGGTATTTTTATACTACACCTACTGGGGATAGTTGTGAAGGGAGATTTTAAGGAAAGGAGAAGAATTTGTTTTGTTTTCATATCCACTCAGAACCTCTTAAGGGGGAAATTGAATATTGATGGTTCAAGCAAAGTCTTGATCAAGCTTAATTGTCGATTCTGAAAGGCTATTATATTTTAGAGGAGGATGTTTGTTATGAAATCGCTAAAAGTACGAGCGTTGGCAATAGCTAGTGTAATGTTTGCTGTTCTCAGTATTACTCCAATATCAATGGCGTATGCTCAGAACGCTACGACAAAGGTTCCGGTCAAAGGGCCAGGGCACACGACAAAAGTACCCGTGGATTCTGCCAATCAAAAGAAAGGTTCAGTAACACCCCAAGATACATTATCTGGTCAATCAACGCTAGGTGCATATAATATGGCGCCAAGACTTCCTTTAACAATGGAGGCTGATTATGGTGTTAGTTCATTTATTGGTCCAATTGCGTCTGTAAGGCTTTATATTACGTTTGACGACGGTGAAGTTGTAACTGACAATAGTAACGTCTGGCAATGGTTCAAGCCGACTTATGGTAATGCCACTCAGCACCAATTCGCTACGGCCGGTACACACAAGGTGTCACTTGTCGGAACTGCATGGACTGACACTGGGCTCACGATTAATTATGACTCAATCAGTGATCAGTGTGTTGTGACTAACTAGTAGTAAAGTAAACTACAGGGCAAAGTGTATAAGTATGGCAAGAGGTTCCTCTTGCCATACTAAGGGAGAATAAAATGAGATGAGAAAGCTGATTCTGAAACTAGGACTATTTAATTGCTTATACGTAACTACTTTCATTTTATTATCTGGAATCATGTTCACTGTCAATATGCATGCAGCTAACATAGTCATTAATCGCGGTGTGAACGCCTATATGGCTTTTTATTGGCTATCTCCTCGTTTCTTCGCTTTGGTTGGCGAAAACTTGATGCTTTTAATTAGCGGAATTCTGTCCTGTGTGGGAGGGGCAGTGGTACCTATTAATAAAGAAGGTGGAAGCGCGCTTTCGCTGGTAAAAGCGATCTGTAGGCTTGTTCTACTTAATCTTATAGCCTTAATTTTATCTCTTCTGTTACTGTTATGTATGGAACTGATTATAGTCTCTTTTAGGGGTAATATAGATATTAGTATAGTCTACCACTCCAGTGAAATATTTCTCGCAATGATGATATTTTTAATTTTTTGGTCGTTAATCGGATTAGGGTTAAGGATTACCTTTAATAGTGTGGTTTTGTCTCTCGCAATTGGGATTTGTATTCAATTAACTGAGGTATTTGTGATTTACAGATATGTTCCTCAGATAGAAATATATTTACCTACAGCCCTGAGTAGAAATTTGGTTGTATCGCAATTTCCATTTTGGATTCCAGGCTCTTGGGCAAATGTAGAGGGAGCGGTCATATTTGCAAATAGTTCCATGCTTGTTAACAAGTATTACCAGAATGTAGCACTATGGAAATACTGGGTTCCAATAATGCTCGTTTATTATGTAGCTATTGTATTCATTTTACCAACAGTCAGAATTATTCTTGGTCAACACACAAAACATTACGATAATAACTGAAAGAGAGGGTTTGGAATGGCTTTCCTGGAACCTCGGCCAAAAGTTGAACCAGATGGATACGTATGGAATTACGGGTGCAATAATCTCGAACTGTCAACAGACATCGCCAGTTTTATTGGACTGGATTATAGTAGTATCGATTTTGAAAATTTTCTCTCGATTAACAGTATAGCACAAGTCATCTTCGGGTTCTTTTATCATACTTATGGTAAACATCAACGTGCTGAACTTACAATCCCTTCGGGATTATCTCAATTTGAGGTAATCAGCCTGACAACAATTAGGACATTGGCCAGTGCCTGCAGGGATGTGAGAATGCTTCTTGGTGATCAAAAGCAGCCCGTTGCTATATATTTTAATGAGCCTTCTGAAGATGCAATGAATTGTTTTTGCAATTTAAAGAAGAACCGCAAAATTGATCCGACTGTTGATATCATTTTGCGTCGTAATTCATCATGGGATATTCCTGAGCACAGAGATTATCGAGTTTTTGAGCTCGTCAATACTACCCAACACGTAATAGATATCTATGACATATTGTTGAATAACTATTTTATTAATTTTCTACTTAATGAAACAATAAAAAATAGGGGAGCATACGGATTTCCTCTTTGTGGATGGCAACAACGAGAAATAGAAGAAACGATTCAGTTTGACTTTTTATGTGCCGTATTTGAGGGGGTTCAATTCGTGGGGTATGGACAAGATTGGTTTTCGACACACTTAATTGTTACAAATCCACGAAAACGGATATTTGAAACTGTTGAACAGATTACTACCGTGAGAGGTCTGAAGTGGCCTGTTACGCAATAGTTGCTAGAAAATAGATAATTAAGGCAAATAAAAACTGCATATGGCCTTAACCAATTAACTACAACGGGTATCGGACAAACAATTGCCATCATTGATGCGTATGGTAGTCCTAATATTACCAATGATTTAAATGTTTTTTGTAAACAGTTCGGCCTTCCTTCGGCAAACCTTACAATAGCTTACCCTAAAGGAAAAACTCAAACTAATGCTGGTTGGGCCCTTGAAACGTCTCTCGACGTAGAGTGGGCACATGCTATCGCACCTAACGCTAAATTACTATTGGTGGTTGCTAAGTCTGCTTCTACTTCTGATTTACTTAATGCTATTGATTATGCAACTTCCCAGGGGGCTCAAGTTATCTCAAATAGTTGGGGAGGAAGCGAATTCTCTTCAGAAGCCAGTTATGAGTCTCACTTTCAACACTCTGGTATAGTTTATGTTGCATCTTCCGGTGACAAAGGGTCAGGAGTGGAATGGCCGGCTGCTTCCCCTAACGTATTAGCAGTTGGCGGAACGACTTTAACGCTTGATTCCAACAACAATTACCTCAGTGAAATTGGTTGGTCTGGATCTGGTGGTGGATTAAGTACTTACACGTTTATGCCTAGTTATCAAAGTAATTGGTCCAGCATTGTTGGCACACACCGTGGAGTTCCAGATGTTGCCTTAAATGCGGACCCCAATACGGGCGTGGCTGTCTACGATTGCACAACTTATAACGGTCAATCAGGATGGTTTGAAGTCGGTGGTACAAGTTTTTCAGCTCCGGTTTGGGCAGCGATGATAGCACTTGCTAACCAAGGGCGAACTTCACCATTAACTGGCATTAATACCATAACGGATCTTTATAATTTAGCAGGAACGACAGGAAGTGTGGGATATACAACAAATTATCATGATATCATACAAGGAAGCAACGGTTACCCTGCACAGGCAGGATACGATTTAGTAACTGGGATAGGTAGTTTAAAGGCCAATAATCTTGTTCTTGCTTTAACCAAAGCTTATTGATTTATGTAATTTGTCTTGCCAGAACATCAACCGCGCTCTGGCTAACTGTGATTACCACCTGTAAGATGTTAAAGAAAGAGATGTTTAAAAAATGAAATTGATCATCACCTTAGTATCATGCGGATTTTTATTCTCCTTATTGAGAAGTTTTGCTATTATTGACTAATATAGCTTGCGAAAGAGTAGTACCCACTTCTAACGAAACTGATCAAGCCATTCATCAATGTCGGTTCCAAATAAATGAACCTAGGGTGTTGAAATGGCGACTGCCGGAGCGTTATGCGCTTTGGCTGTTTGCATGTAAAATTTGCTAATATAAGAGGAATATTCCGAAATGTGTAGAATGGAGAATGAAATAGGTATCTCCTGCCAAGTCTGTTGGTAGAAATATTTAATATAGCGAAGTAAGCTAGGGTACAGTCTTTTAAATTGGAGGAGAAGGAATACCAAAAATGAAAAGAAACCATCCTTCAGAAATGTTGAATGATCTACAAGAGCGGCAAGAGCATCAATATGATCTTGGCCTTTATTTGGGCGGTAAACTTACCACCCCAAACAAAGTACGCAACCGTAAATAAAGGTTGAAAAGCCTTTGGGATAATCTTACTAATTACAGGCTCTATTTCAGCAGTTACTGTTATAGGTTCAAATATATATGGAGCAGGGGACTCGGCGTTATTTGGATTGGGATATTCTATACTTCTTTTAGCTGGTGGGGGTGAAGTTACTGACAAGACACCGTAGAGGGAAGGTGTAGATAACTATCAGAAGTTTCCACCAGAGTTCTTTTTTTATTACTATTAAACCAAATGTATCCACCGGTTGTGCATTGCAAGGTCAAGAAGAACATGGGGTTTGAAATAAACGCCTCGATAAAGCCTAGCTAGTAGTCTTGTGCCAAGAACGTGTTCGAAGAACACGATGCTGTATCCGTGATGAAGGTAGATCCTTCGAAACCGGTTTATAGGAATTGGTTTCAAACAGCCGTATGCTGCTTCAGACCGAAAGGCTGCGGTGGTGAACGTTACGGTCAAAAGCCGAGAATGATCTCGGCATGTATGGATTAGAGAGACGAATGAAAGTGAACCCCTGATTAAGCATCGAAAGCTAGGTAGGATGACATCAAAACCGAAGACTGACTGCTTCTTCGGGATTAGCATGGAAGTAACCTATTTACTGGCCATGTGGTGTCCGGTGTATAAGGGGCGTGAATCTAATCTAGGCGCGGATACGGAACTTGGGAACTCTTCATGTGATGTTAAGGGAAAACTCTATAAGTGTAGACCACGAAGGGGGAAAGTACCGATGCACATGAAGGGGGCGGAACATCCCGTAGTAGTGATGAAGCTCTTGTAATGAGAGTAGAGCAAAGGGGATGTATCAGCTCAAAGGAAGTTCTGGCCAACCGAGAAATCGGGAGGAGCGTTCAACTTTCTGCGTCGTCTTGCAGCCGTAAGGCTTCAAGAGAAAGGCTGGTACGAGCCGTGTAAATCGAGAGGTTTATGCACGGTTCTGTAGGAGGCTGGAGGTGAAATTCCTCCGGCCTACCTGGCGAGTAGCGAGTCTTCAAACGAAGGGCTCTTTCGAAGGTGGGATAGGGTTTGCGGGATGCTGGGTGACATTTTAGATAATATTTTTGCTTTTCACATCTTCTAGGAGGCAGAGTTATAATGAGTGCAGAAAGACTTGTAGAGCTACTTAAAGAGTTGTCTGCAACAATCACAACCGTTGAGAGTTGTACAGGAGGATATATCATTTCCACGATTACAGATGTAGAAGGAGCATCGGATATCACACCAGGAGGTTATGTTACGTATTCAAATCATCAAAAATTAGCTATTGGAATTCCTGAAGATATTATTGAAAAATACGGTGTTTATAGCTATGAGTGCGCAAAGGCTATGGCAGTAGCAGGTCAGAAGAATACCCAAGCTGATTTTAGTATTGGAGTAACTGGTACTTTTACAAATATCGATTTAAATAATGAAGGTAGCGAACCAGGGGTTGTCTATTTCTCAATCGTATTTAAAGCTGAGCAAGCAACGGCTGGAAAAATTAATGTACCAATAATGAAGAGGTCTGATCAAAAACAATTTGTCACAGAAATCGTACTGAAAAGAGTGTTG
Source organism: Desulfosporosinus paludis (assembly GCF_045689965.1). NCBI lineage: Bacteria > Bacillati > Bacillota > Clostridia > Eubacteriales > Desulfitobacteriaceae > Desulfosporosinus > Desulfosporosinus paludis. Next base: position 1,114,214 of record NZ_CP144211.1, on the reverse strand, counting down.
GATGTTCTTGAATCTATACATAAGGCACTATTAAATTTGAACGTAAAAATTAAACACCACACCGGAACGTTTGATGGCCTAAGGGTATAAATACCTACGTTCAAAATTAACCATAACTTCCTAATGCTTTTAAAACTTAAACTTGTTATAATGAAATTCCTTCAAACCTGCGATGTGCGAAGATTTAATTTGGTTTTGATCCTATTTAAAGTTTCGGGAATTTGAAAAACTTACTGATTAGGTCAGGCCTCCACTGCTAGAGGAAGACTAAAAACACCCACCTGCGAGAGCGGGGTTAATAAACGGCTTTGCGGGAAAATATGAAATATAATAATCCAGGGCGTGTTAACATGCTCTGGACTTTTTACTTATATAGGCAAAAACAGGAAGCGTTGATATATTCATTCTTGCATTATATAGCAAATTTAGAGGAATTTTCGAGCCAAAGAGATAAGGTATTTTAAAACTGAAGGTAATTGGTAATAAAAAAATCTCAAGATGGAATAGATAAGAGTTTCGAGATTGATTACCAGCCGTCAAACTCCCGTTTGACAGTAACTACGCAAAACTAGTTGCTGTTCCCTCTAAGCTCAAGAAGAAATAGCCGCCTCGATTTAAAGGATAGCTGGTTGTCGAATGGCGAGTGTTGTATGTGGGGGGCAGCGAAGGTGGTCGTTCTGCCAAGGGAATGTTGGTGGCAAAATTAAAGGGCCTGTTCCCACCACGAAGTCCACGACAAAGTTGTGCTGATCACAAGCCGTATTGGCTACATAGGCGAAGCACTTCTTGTGTTCTCCTTTATGGAACAGCCCGCTTTCCGGGTCCACTTGGCTTTGTAAATCTGATGAAGTATAAAGACGAATTGGTCTTTAGCAGTTCATAGAGATTAGTCAATTTAATAGGATCTATGATTTTAGGGTAGGGGAAGGTGTATTCTTCTTTAGCAATAATTAGACACTTATAGAGGACAATCCGAAAGGTCATTGAAATCTATAATCAGTGGCGGCAAAATTCATACAGAGGCTAAATTGCTGAGGCAAAGCTGGAAAGGGAAAAGTTAACCGAGTTAGATAATGAGCGCATAGCAAAGTTGGATGAGGAAATTGAGAAACTCATCAAACAAGAACGGGTACTCTTTTTAATAGAAGAAAAAGGTTACTCAGACCATAATCTTATAAAAACTGAACACGAAGAACTAGTTAAAAAGTTGACTCAACTTCAAACGGAACGATCTGATTGGATGGCTGAACTCAATAAACGAGATACACGAATGGTTAGGGCTGCGGAACTTGAAGCCGAACTTGGGGCACAAGGAGGTAACCTCACGGAATTCAATGATAACTTATTCAGCAAGATTATCGAAAAAATAATAGTTAAGAAAGGAACAAATTAATATTTCACTTGAAAAATGGCCTTGCAATCGAGGACAGAAAAACCCTGGTTATTAAAATATTTACGGTTACCCAGATCCTTCTCAAACTGCTCTCGATTATTAGTGTGGCGACCCCCTTAAAAAAAATCACTAGCTCGTAAGAATTATATGAAATAGTTAAGAAAAAGCTTGAGAAATGAAGAAAGAACGCAGATCCGTAACATGATTGGACAAAAGGAAACATGAAGAAGATGCGGATCATTTAATATCGCCGTCTTGATTACGTGGAGGTGTAATAGTGCCAAACGTAACAGCTATTTGTTATTTTTTCTCTTTATTATTCTATGGAATGGGATATTCGAAAATGTTGGTCCTTAATACAGGACATATGAATACTTATGACTATACTATTTATGTATCTCTAGCAACGGTTTATTTTGTTTTAACAATCTTTTTAGCTGTAACCGGATCTCTTTACCTCTACGTTAAGAATATTAAAGATCAAGGAACTATTGAAATAGATGACATCGAATTTAGACTTAAAGCGGGCAGGGGATCGGATGATAGAAGACGAGCGAGCATACCTGTGGTAAAAGCCCAATTATCACAGTCCGAGTACGGTGTGGATCTGGAGGAAGTCTTCCTAAGCTCCCCATATGGGGGCGTGGATTGAAACCTATAATTTTCCTGTCGATTGTCTCTTTCTTTTGGTCGCCCCTCGTGCGGCGCATGGAATTGAAACTATGTTTTCAATCCATGCGCCATTGCATCATATCGCACATTTTAAAGGGAGATGGAACCTTTGCGATAGAAAACTAAAGATCGAGTTTTGGCAAAAAGTGGTTTACACCATATCAGGTTACACGATCTTCGACATGGTGTTGCATCAATACTTATTGAACAAGGTCATCCAGTAACTCTTGTCGCGGCAACCCTTGGACAAACCCTTTCAACCACCGCCAAAACATATAGTCATGAATGAGGAGGGAAAAGAGCAGTTTCTTATTCAGGAAAATATCCAAGACGGTCTTGTCGCCCTAACACAGCAGGAATCACGGTCAATGAAAATCACAATAGATTTTCTTCGGAGGCTTGATGAGATTTACCCAATTGTTTCTAGTACGCTGGCAAGGTTCCTCAATAAGTTCTTTTAATTTTGTGACATAATATTTCAAATCTTCCTATAACGGAAAAAGCAGCCTCTTCCCATAATGGAAGGGCTGCGTGTGAATATAACGCAGATAAAATGATACTCTTACCGTTGAGCTTCGTCTTTTTTTTCCTTTATCTGATCTTTAATGCTTGCTTCGCGGCGAACATTTTTAGCTTCAATAGCATGCCTCTCATCATCTGAAATCTCATCTGCATGCTCATCTAAGTAATGCTCCGATTCCCGTAAATTAGCAAAAGTGTGGTCAATAGAATCCTGGAGGCGCTCCTCATTATCCGACCGATCATCCGGTTTGGCCAAAGTTATCACTCCTATCAAATCATTACAGCCTTTTTAGGATGACCTAAACCGGATAATGCTATACAATCAATATTCACCCTAATATCGCCTCGCCCGTTCCCAGATGGGGGAAGGGTGTAACTGGCTTGATAAAGAGGAACTGTGGCGGTTTAGGAATGTTCTGGGTGGGATGAGGTTGTAAATCAATATCGTGGCAAGATTGAGGGTTCTCCCCTATACTCAGTGAGTGTAGGTCACTTTTTTGTTCTCAATTTACTATTTCGCCATATTTCGCCGGCAATTTGTAATATAGTCGTCGGTAAGGACAACGATCTTGCAATGTAAGTAATAGGAGTTGATTTTAATGTTAAAATCAGGGGAGATTGTTGAATTTGATAGAAAAAAGCAATTTAGATATATAAGACCACTTGGTGATGGTGGAACAGGTGATACACATATGTTTGAGAATGAAACCACAGATATGTTATTTGCATTTAAAAAGTATATTCCTAAAAATTCAGACTATGTTAATGAATATTACTTACGATTCGTAGATGAAATAAAGATTTTTTTTAAGATATCACATCATAACATAGTTAGAGTATATAATTACTATTTATACCCTGAGTGGAAAACTGAATATTTGCAGATGGAATATGTTAATGGGGTGTCAATCGATAAATATGAGCCAGATGGTTGGGGAAAACAGTGGCATGATATTTTTATAGAAGTAGTATCTGCATTTGATTATTTAGAATCAAATAGTATTCTACATAGAGATATACGTCCAGTGAAGAATCAATGTTTATTGGGGGGTAGACATCAAATACGGATTTTGCACACCTATTTAATAAAGTCTATAACTAAAGAATCGGTCTAATAATTAGGTAACACTTAAAATATGACCTAGGCATTTACGCCTGGGTCATTAATAAATTTTGTCAATTTTTAATGGATCAAAGACATCTATTCTCGGCTCTAATCGGGAACATATTACCTTCGTTAATTTGCAATTTTAACTGTACCGCAGTGTTACAAATAATAAGCATTGAGCATTGGGAGCAGGCATGTACTTACAGATGCCCTGCATCATAAGAAGTATAAAAGTCCTAATTGTGTGTATGATAGCCATTAGGAAGTGAAATTGCTGGAATTGAATCAGATTTATAGTATTGAGTATGCCCGTATTCATACATGACAAAGCTTTCCGAATAGTGAATGTGACTACCTTCAACGGTATACCTAATTTACAACTATATAAGAAAGGACTACTATTTTATTATGAATTCGACTAAGGTTGTAATTATAGGAAGTGGATTTGTCGGATCAAGTATTGCATATGCTACTTTAATTCAAGGCCTAAGTACTGAATTGATACTAATTGATTCTAACAAAGAAAAAGCAAAAGGAGAGGTTATGGATTTAAGCCACGGCCTCCCTTTTACTAGTCCGATGGAGATTAGAGCAGGCGAATATGAAGATTGCCTTGGGGCAAATGTTATCGTGATCACTGCAGGGGCAAGTCAAAAGCCTGGTGAAACTCGTCTTGATCTAACCCAAAGAAATGTGAACATACTTCGAACAATATTGGAGCAAATATTAAAGGTAGAACGGCATGCCATTCTTCTAATAGTATCAAATCCTGTAGATATTTTAACAACTATTGCGAGAACTTATCCCGAGTTTGAAGCACATAGAGTTATCGGTTCGGGAACAGTTTTAGACACGGCCCGTTTTCGTTATATTCTTAGCCGGCATTGCCAAATTAGTCCTGCAAATATTCATGCATATGTTGTAGGGGAACATGGAGATTCAGAGGTTCCATTATTTAGTTCAGTCAATGTGGCTGGAACACCTTTCGGAGTACTATGCAATGAGTGTAATAGAACCTGTGAAATTAATTTTCAGGAAAGGGTAATATCCGAAGTGCGAAGGGCAGCTTACGAAATAATCAATCGAAAGGGGGCCACATATTATGGTATCGGTTTGAGTTGTACGCGGATCTTGAGAGCTATTTTACACGATGAGCGAAGCGTGTTAACTGTTTCGGCCTTGCTTGATGATGAGTACAAGAAGTTAGGAGTAGCACTCAGTATACCAAGTATTATTGGTAAAGAGGGTATACTGAGACGGTTACCATTAAATATGAATGAGATTGAAAAGGAACAATTTTTAAACTCTGTTGAGATTTTACGAGAATCCCTTTTTAAAATTAAAAGTTAATATAGGACTGTATTAAGTTTTAATGTTTTGAAGTTTATTACTAGCGATAAATTTATAGGACTTTAGTTTCCCGAACCTATATGTATGTGTTTTCAAACCCGACAAATCAAGCACTCCAGGCACGTTGATATTACTTCAATGACATTCAATTCATCAACACCAACCCACGTTGGTGTTACTTCATTGAAATTATTTATTTCTTAGATTAGAGAATACTTCTAAATATGTACGGCTTAAATATCTATAAATATAAAAGTAAGTAGTACATATTTGAGGAGAAGATGAAATTGATAAAGTCAATGACTTGCTGGGGAAGAAATAAAATTGGGCAGTGCCCTTTCTATACTATTGAAAGAAAAAGTGAAGATATCGAACTCGCAAAATTGTGTCTAAGTAACCTATCCAAAATACAAGCAAAACTAGATAAATGTATTGAGAGCAATAATATAGAAGTGGTATTGAGATTTAGAGAAGACTATTTAGATAGTTCATATTGGAATGTGGTTAAAGACAAAGAGCTCAATAAAATAATCAGTAGTGGTAAGGATATTCAGATTCCTTCACTATCAGAGTGTAAGTTGAGCACAAATGTATGCAAAATCGCTTTGGAGAGCAAGGATAATGCTTTCGGAAAGTTAAGTGAGGAAATTGATTCTAGAATAAAGCAATACAATGATGATCTAGCGATAATAAAGAAAGTACAAATTTATTGTTCTAATTATGAAGATGAAAAGTATAGAATTTTTAAGAGCGATCGAATCTATTTTAAATTCCACAGAGACAAGTACAATGCTTTAATTGCTTTATACTTCAATGTTGATAGTTTCATTAAACAAGATAGCTACTCACCAGTGGAAACAATCTTTGTCTTTTCAGGAGAGGGAGAATATCCGTTTCATAAACAAACAGTTTTACACCTTAATTATGAGGAATATGGTGGTCTTGTTCTAAGTGGAACAAAAGTTATCAAAGAAGTCGATGGAATCCAAGAACTTGGCCCTCAAGTTCACATATGTGATTTCCAATCTTACAATAGCAGAAGGGGTCATGGAACTTTTATATTAAAACACACTAGGGTTGCATTAAAATAATCTGCCCTTGTCAAGTGGAAATCAGGAAGACTTTATGTTTCTTATAACATCCTTATTTGGTACATACATCCAATAGTTTTTTCTTTCCCTGAGAAAGTTGACCACCACCTAAGAGGTAGTTCTTATCCACATTTTTACATTTATTTGTTTTGGCATTTAGAAAATCTCGATGCTAAAGAAAAGGTCATCCAACTCTCCAGAAAGTACTTGATTCAACGTTTCTAAGTAGATCCGTTCAGGATCCTGACGCTGGCGTCCCTTCGTTGGGTAACCTTTCCTGTGAAGTTTTTGCACGAAGGTGGTGAAGGGCTCGTATAAACACGTAATTAAGAGTCGTTGAATATCAAGCAAAGGACCTTGGTAGGCCGATCGATACTTGACCAACATCATCAAACAATAGGTAATTAAGGCGATAACCAATTGGTTCACAACTGCAGCTTTACTCTTACCAAACAGATGCTTAATCGTCAAATGTTGCTTGATCCATTTGAAGAAAAGTTCTATTTGCCACCTGTAGCGATAGATATCGCCGATCTCTTCAGCCGTTATGTTAAAATCGTTGGTTAAAATCATGATGGCTTTACCTTCGGTATCCTTCGTGACCACAAGCCTTAAGTCGGATTCCATTCGTTTTTTCCTTTTACCGAGACGTACGATGAGGTCTTCTTCTATGATGCTCTCTTCGTCAACCTCAAGTTCTTGTAGAACTTCAACACAGGCGTTATTTTTTAAGCGAGTGACAAAACGAATGCCGTCCCTGCAATAACGATCAAACTGCTTATACTCTAAATAGCCCCGATCAAAAACATTTAAGGCATCCTCATCCTCAACAACCAGGAATTCCAGTTGACTTTTGTCGGATTTACGAGCGACTGTAATCGTGGCTTCATCCGGTATAGGATCGCCATCAAATCGAATTCGTTGGTGGAGTTTCACCCCACCTTTCGTCTCTCTAAAGTCTGCCCATAAGTATTGGGAAAGACAAAGACTGATGGTCGAAGCATCAATTAAGTAGATGCGACCTAATGATTGACGTAAAGTCTTGAAACCCTGTTCTACGCCTAACGTTTGTACAATGCTTTTATGAATAATATCTGCGACATTGGTTGACATGTCTCTGAATCGACGAGAAATCTGAGAAGTACTAATGGAGTCCAAGTGGATGGCTTTGGCAAACGCATCTTTGTTTAAACTGTTGCTGATCTCGTCCAGACTTGTATATTCTTGTATTTCTGCATTGATCACCAGTTGGACGAGCTGAACGGTTTTTAACTTCTTAACATACTTATCGACGAACTCAACGTTTCGGCTAATTTTTCGCCAAAGATCCTGAGATAAAATGGGTCCTAACAATTGAAAAAAAGTGGATTCCGTGGTATTCTTGTCCTGCATTTTTGTTTTTCCTTATACTTAGATTTGGACAAGAACTACTCCATCTCTAATTATAAGGCTTTTTTATACCAAAAAACAGGATTTTTAGCATATTTCAGCTGTTATTAGGCAGTTTTCATGACATATCACTGTAAGACTGCACTTGACAAATCATTATATATTTCATGCAAGGCTAGTGATTAAAACATTTAGAAAATATCATAAGTGCAATAAATAATCGAATTCTTTCACTAGGTGTTAAGTATAGAGAAAAATATTACTGGATAAAACCAATAAAAGCAATAAATGGAGAAGTTGTACCAGGAGGTAATATATCCTACGAAGATTTAGTTGGGTTTTATAACAAGAATGGATTACCTACTATTGGAAAAATATATGCTAATGGTGGTTATGCAGCAAGTAGAGTAATTTATAAGAAATTGATATAGGCTGGTTTGAGGAAATTATTGTCCTTTTATAGTGATAGAGTGCATGGGGGAATATAGTTAAGGAATTAATTAAACTCGCTTAATTATAGTAGGAGGACTAAGAAGATTGGATGGCCAAATAAGAAGTAATATCCATGCTGGAATCACAGTAGATATTGTTTTAAAAGAAGACCAAAGGACAGGAAAAAGAACGCGTGGTATTGTCAAAGATATCTTAACAAACTCCCAGAAACATCCGAGGGGAATTAAAGTAAGACTTGAGGATGGGCAAATTGGAAGAGTTCAAGAAATTATAAAGACAGTTTGAAATCATTGGAGCATCTGCTGAACGAAAGCGGGTGCTTTTTAATTATGAGTAGATCTAAAAAATCCCTGAAAAATGTGGAATTGGGTATAATCAGGTGCTATCATTAGATTATAGCGAAGGAAAGATATGGCATGGCGGAGTGATTTCAATGGAATGTCTAGAAGCCAAGGTATAATGATAATATCAATACAAGACGTTAGAACTACGTATTAACTTACTTGTTACTAGATTTGGTCATAAAATTCATTTGATCATAATACTCAAATAACCTAATTAAACATAATTCTTTATGAGGTGACGACATGACTGTAATTGATATTAGAATTGACAAATGGAAAAAACGCCTACTTGATCTAGGAAAGAGAAACAGGCTTATCAATTACAGGGAGACTAAACGTTCTAATATCAAGATTGTTTCTCCTGATTTAGCAGATTTGTATATAAGTCTTGTGCATAATGGAAATGATCTGGCATTTCCATTCCCCACAGACGAAAATTATGAAGACCATGGCGATGAGTCTAATAGTTTAGTTAATAAAGGTGATCTTGAATCAAATCGCTCAATTAAAGAGCAACAGAAAACTCTGAGAAACCTAAGAGACAAAGCAAAAACTGCCATAGAAGAGCAAGGCGTAAATATTCTTTATCTCTCTTTTGGTTTTTTGAAGTGGAAGGAGAGTAGCGATTCTGAGCAAATAATAACATCACCAATAGTTCTTGTACCGGTGATACTCAAGCTAGAGTCAATATCTTCTCCATTTGTTTTAAGCCTTCATGATGATGAAATTGTGAGCAATCCTACCCTTATTTATAAATTAGAAAATGATTTCGGGATCAATCTACCTGAGTTTGATGATCATGAAGATGATATTATGGAATATCTAAGGCGTATAAATGAAATAGCGATTAAAAATCAGTGGGATGTAGCATTTGAAACTAGTTTAAGTCTCCTATCCTTCTTGAAAATTAATATGTATAAGGATTTGGATAATAATAAAGAAATAATTGAAGCCCACCCCGTAATTAAAGCATTATCAGGCGATACGTCGCATATAAAGACTCTCTCGGAGGAATACGATAATTATGACCATGATAACAAAACAAGACCAATTGATACATATCAGATAGTGGACGCAGACTCAAGCCAACAGGACGCCATTTTGTATTCAAAAAGAGGAATAAGTTTTGTTTTGCAGGGACCGCCTGGAACAGGAAAAAGCCAGACCATAACCAATATCATATCTGAGACTTTAGCAGATGGGAAAAAGGTTCTATTTGTTTCAGAAAAGCTGGCAGCTCTTGACGTAGTTCATAAGCGTCTGTCCCAGGCTGGAATGGCAGATTTCTGTCTAACTCTGCATAGTCATAAAGCCAATAAAAAAGAGGTTTTAAATGAGCTTGGTAAAACTTTATCTTTAAATAGGATTAAAGTACAAGACGAAGCGGTATATCAACTTGAGTTGCTCCAGAATCAGCGCGACAAGCTCAATCAATATAATGCCGAGTTACATACACTCTGTGAGCCACTTAATAAATCGATTTATGATATTAACGGCAAACTAGCAAAGCTTTATGAAACTCCCGACGTAATATTTTCAATCGAAGGTGTTGCCGATACTACCCCTCAAAAGTTAAATAGATATGTCTATTTACTAAATGAACTTTCAAAAACCATAGGAAAAATGAGCGAAGACTATGCGCTCAACCCTTGGAGAAGCTGCAATGTACCTAATGTATCGCACGAGCTGCGTCACGATGTAGAAACATTCCTTAGAAGATTAGTACCTAAAATAAATACACTTTCAGAAACATATGACTCTATTAATAACAGTTTAGACCTTGATAAAAAATCCTCGATTGTTGCTACAAATGAACTGATAAAAATATTAGAGCTATCAGCAAAGTCACCAAAAGTTCCAGTTAGTTGGATGTACGAAGAAGACATTTCCCCCCTTATCACGCAAGCAGAATCTTTTAGAAATCTCAAAGCGGAATATCAAAGCCTAATGAGTGAGCTTTCTTCTAAATATAATGAAGGCTATTTTGACTTGCCTGCAGGAATTATACTGCAAGAGTTTCGCTCTTCTCTTAATGATGTAAAGGAATACATAAATAATGAAACATTTTTTAGTGATTCTGAGATAATTTCCTCAGTAAAAGACGTAATCATTTTATTGGAAAACTCGATTGAGAAATTGTCTAAAGCCAAAACTGCTGGAGTGAGTATCTCAGAGAAATTTGACTTGAGGCAGCTGAATAATCTAAACTCACATATTTCAATGTATGAGTTACTTGGCTGTATGCTATCAAGGCCAAATCCGACCACAGAATGGTTTGAAGCGGATAAATTTGGTGTGGTTAAGAAACTGTCTGCCGAAACAAAAGAAATACATTGCCAGTTGGATGATGCTATAAAGTCAGTAACAAGCAGATATGATAGAGAGATTCTAACAATAGATTATTCTTCAATGCTTAAAAGATTTAAAACGGAATATACTTCGGTTTTTAGGCTGTTTAAGAAGAAATATCGATCCGACAGGAATACAATTCGAGCCCTCGCCAACGATATGCCTAAGAAGATCGATGATGCTTCGATAATATCCGTACTGAACGAACTCAAAGAAATAGCCGATAAAAATGCTTGGATTGGCGACAACAAAGAACTGATTACAACACTTCTCGGAATGCATTATATGGCTGATCACACTGACTGGGGCATACTTGAAAAGGCAATTGGTAATTTCGAATCCATCATCTCTTATTTTTCAGGTGAACAATTGCCGCAAAAGGTAAAAGAATTTTTGTTGACAGATGGAACTAATAACGCAGAGATTAAATCGCTTTATGATGCGCTATCTTTAATTACGAATAGTGATATCGTATCGTCCATCAACAAAATGTTTTCTACTTCGCTGAAAGTTAATAATCTAGAGATTACCGAATTACAACAAGTCATGGTGAATACCCTCACAGTATTTAAAATTCTTAGAGATATCTATGACAAAATGATCATGTATAGTCAACAAGGTATAACAATTGAGGAAGCTATTGAAAATATTGCCAAGCTAGATAGACTTCAGACTATAAGCCACTCTATTGATACTCAAAGTGAGAGCCTTAAAAGCAACTATGAATTTCTATTTAACGGCCTTAATACTGATTGGGATACAATTCTACATTCCCTTACTTGGTCTAGTGACTTCAAAAAGTTGATCGCAAAATATTCTCTTTCTCGATCTTTCGTAGAGAGAATTTGTTCAGATTCAATCTCAATGTCAGCAGCAACCGAGGGCATGAGTATTTTGCGACAAAAACTTAGTGACATTTCTGAAGAGTGGAATTGGTTTATAAATCTTTTTGATGATAAAGACGAGTTGCTCAATGCTGACCTTCATGCACTACTTACTAGGATTGAAAAATGCTTAAATAGTATTTATTCCTTGGAAGAGTGGATTGACTTTAGAAGCTGTAAAGAGGAATGTGAAAAAGAGGGATTGTCAGATTACATAGAAAAAATCGAAACAATGAAGATTGGCAAGTTATTAATAGTCGATGCCTTTTTAAAGCGTTTTTATAGACTCTGGCTTGATTCCGTCATTCAGAATTATCCAGCGGTTTATTCATTTCGACGCCGTAACCAGGAGGATACTATCAAGGAATTCTATAAATTGGACTTGATGCAACAAGCAATTGCACGTTCAAGAGTAAAAGAGCGTCTTGTGTCAAGATTGCCGGATTTAAACAGAGCAACAACGGCAGTTGATGAAGTTGGAGTACTGAGGCGCGAGCTCAGCAAACAGAGAAAGATTATGCCTCTGCGCAAACTGTTTAAGGCTATACCTAACCTATTACTCACCCTCAAACCATGTTTAATGATGTCCCCACTTTCTGTTAGTCTCTTTTTGGAAGCAAAAAGCTATAACTTTGATGTGATAATTTTCGATGAGGCTTCGCAAGTATGTACAGAGGATGCAATCGGAGCAATTATGAGAGGAAATCAAGTGGTCATTGCAGGGGATAGTAAGCAACTTCCTCCAACAAGTTTCTTTGCGGCTAATACATCTGACGGCGATTACGATACCTCAGATGAAGATGAGTACGATGATGCAGATGCATTTGAGTCTATTCTTGATGAATCGGTTACTGTTTTGCCAGAACGAACATTGCGATGGCATTATAGAAGCCGCCATGAACATCTGATCGCTTTCTCAAACGCAAAAATTTATAATTATGACCTCATCACTTTCCCTTCCAACATAGATAGAGTAGCGAATTATGGTGTTGAATACATCCATGTATTAGATGGTGTTTATGACAGGGGCGGCAAGAAAGATAACATTAATGAGGCTAAGAAGGTAGCTGATTTGGTGTTTGAACATATCAGGAAGTTTCCTAATCGCTCCTTGGGAGTTGTAACATTCAGCGGGGCACAACAGCAGGCTGTGGAAACCGCTATTAGGCAGATTCGTTTACAGCATAAACAGTTTGAACCTTTTTTTAGTGAGGATAGAGAAGAGTCCTTCTTTGTTAAGAACCTTGAGAATGTACAAGGGGACGAACGAGATACTATTATATTCAGCATTGGATATGCGAAAGACCATAATGGCGTAATGTATATGAATTTTGGGCCTCTCAGTAGAGACGGTGGTTATCGTCGTTTAAACGTAGCAATAACGAGAGCTAAATATAATGTCAAACTTATAGGCTCAATTCACCCTACTGATATAAAGGTTGAAAATACTAATTCAGAAGGCGTCAAGATGCTTCGTTCCTATATAGAGTTTGCTATAAATGGAGCCGAAATATTGCAAAGAGAGTTGAACTATTCAGATATCGTAGAGGTTGATTCTCCTTTTGAGGAATCAGTTTATGATTATCTTGTCAAAAGAGGTTATAGCGTGGCAACACAGGTGGGGTGTTCAGGATATCGAATTGATTTGGCGGTAAAACACCCAAAACTTAGTGGAAGATTTGTACTCGGTGTCGAGTGCGATGGTGCGACATATCACTCAGCGAGAACAGCTAGAGAACGTGACAGACTGCGTCAAACTGTGCTTGAAGATATAGGCTGGAAGATATATAGAATATGGTCAACCGATTGGATAAAAGATCCCGTATCAGAAGGGCAAAAACTTATAGAGGCAGTAGAGAAAGCTATATCAAAATATGTTGACGCTGATTTCAATGTTGGAAATGATTATGAGGATAACAAAAGCTTTGAATCTCAAGAAGAGTTTTTGACTATCGAAAGTTCAATAGAAAATGTAAGTGGTGATGAAGCATCAAGCGATAATCCTTATGGGTTTGAGTATTACGAAGAGGCGAATATTCATGAGATTGATAGGCATCCAGACGACGCAATATATCTTACCAAAGTAATTGACCACGTAATCAAAAATGAATACCCGATTCATTTTGAGCTTCTCTGTAAGAGAATTGCCTTTCTGTTTGGAAACCAAAAAGCAACTGTAAAAGTACGGAATTCAGCAGAGTTTATTATTAACAATAAGCTCTCCCCATTTGTTGACCGAAGGGGTGATTTTTGCTGGGTTAAAGGTACTAACAAGATTCCGGTACGAATCACAAAACAAAATGATACTGGACGCAAGATAAATTACATAAGCACCGAAGAACTTGCTGAAGCAATGTTTCAAATTGCCAATAAGTGCTTTGGTATTGTTCGAGACGATTTGTATGTAGCTACTGCACGCACATTTGGGTTTAATAGAACAGGAGGAAATATAACACAGGCGATGCAAAAAGCCTGCGAATACCTAATAGAAACTGGCAGGGTCAAAAATTCTGACGGAAAGATTATTATTAAAGAGAGGAGGAATGTAAATTGAGTAATAGTCTAGCTTTTAAGATGTTTGTTGAAGATATTTTTGAAATAAAGAATCGGGGTATTGTAGTAACTGGAGTTGTGAAATCAGGTTTTATTAGTTCAGGAGATGTCATTGAAGTAATTGGTAATTATAAAGAGACGGCACATGTTTTAGCTATTGAAAAGGATAGAAATATCATTAGTGAAGCTTTTGAGGGAGATTCAATTGGGCTTTTGTTAAGGAACATCTCTTGCGAACATATTGCAATTGGTGATTTATTGTTGAAATATTCAGATAAATTATCGGATTCTAATAAAGAATTTGATAAAAATATTAGTATGAGTTTGAATATAACCAAAACAGACTTTTCTGGTCTTGTAAAAAAACTAATAGCAAAAATGCGATTTAGAATTATACAATCATCAGGTAGCTATCCAAATTTTTATGCAATGCAGTGTATAAGAGATGAGGATGAAAAGTTTGCAATAGGATGCCTATTTGAGGAAAGAACTCTTTCTCGAAACGATTTGGATATGTTATATGAACTAGAAGATCGAAACTTTCTTGTATTTTCGTATGCAGATCTCCCAAAAGATAAGCTCATAGATCGTTACGGACAGGAAATTGATATCATTTGTGGAGATGAATTTGCACGAATGGTTAGCAAGTATTTGGGAATTAATATTCGATGATTGTATTATTTAGGATTATGGTGAAAGATTTCCTTTGTTAATCAGAGGTTAATGCTATTGCACTTTTGGTCAAACTTTTAAAATGAAAATGGTTAAAATGAATTTGAGAGGAGCAAGGAAATGGATGAACTAATTGGCATTATGGGTGAGATAAGGGATCTTTTGGCAGAATTGAATGATAAAATTGATAGGCTAACCGATAGTGGCTTTACTAGTATTTCAGACCTTGTGAATACAGTTGAGGGAATTAAAGGTGCTATCGGCTATGATCTGACTGACGTGTGTAATAAACTTGATCAAATAGATTCATCTCTTAGTTCAATAGATTCAACTATTATGATGAAGGACTAGGATACAAGAAAGCCGCTACGATGCGTGGTGGTAAAAAGCTGAGCGAGATGGCAAATAGACGGTTGCAGAGAACCAAGACTCATTATTAACTCGATGAACTTTTATTGCAGTTTAGTGTTCCAGCTTCAGAGTAGGTTTTATACTCTTTATGCCATCCCTATTTTACCTAGAATCCCTAAAATCAAATATTCCAGCTAAAGGCGCATTCATAGGTTTTGCTAATGTCCCTGATGTGAAGTTAAGGACAATAATCGGAAGCACCTTGTTATCAGTATAGAACGGTTAAATCTGCGGTTTCCGTTTTTATTTCTATTTCATTTGAGCCGGATAGCCGAACCGGTATGGATTTATATGTCAGAATATATTCGTGAAGTTGAAATGGTAATTGATGAATATCATAAGCAAAGCCCAATTTTTTTATTAAATAGAAAGACAGCACTATATAATGCACTTACCGTTTTCGAGGATTTTTGCCGTTTGGGCGGAGCTACCGAACTCGCATTAACTGGCGACAGTCTTGAATTTTCATTTCTAATTAGACAACAGTTGGATGCGCTTAACATTCTTATTCAGTGGATATACCAAGACTGTCCTAGTTCTCATGATGACGTTCTAGATATGACTGTTGTTCCCGAGCGCTACATCGAAGTTGCGGATCTGCTTCAGAAACAGGCAAGATCTTATTCACCCATATGTAGTGCTTACATTAGTTATTCGAGAGGTAATTTCTCTGCTCAAGTTAACGAAAGCCAAAAGAAGATTACTTTTTTAGACAACCCCGAAAATCGAAAAATTGTGATTGCTGATATGATGGAAACCATTTTAAGAGATCAAGCTACTGGCCTTCAATTTGCGCCAACAGTAAACTTATCAGTGGTAAGTCAAAAATTGATAGCTTCGATTCGGTTTCAAGATGCACATATTAGCTATTCAATAGATAATGAAATATGGGATTCTTATGAAAAGGTTATGGAACGTCAATGGATACAAACCAGTGAACTGCCAGAAGAATGGGCTTTCGATCTATTCACAATTGGGGATTTCAAAAGGTTTTGGGTTGCAATTGCAACATTAAGCATCATTCATATGACGGCTTGTTTAAAAAGTGGTATTCAAGGAGCCGATGTGGAGGAGGCCGTCATAGTAAAAGCTCCTTCCGAATTCATACAGATTGTGGCTGAAAAAGCTAGTATTTCAATTGACATTATACACTCAATTTTGAGTCTTCTGACGTATAATAACAAGTTGCCAAACAACGATATTGTATATCAACCTTTTGTTTTAGTTGACAAAACTAGACTGGCTCTGGCACCACATCTGATTTTGGCAAGTAGACCTGAACGCAACCTCATTTCGCTTATTCATAAACTTAGAGATAAATCATATTTTGATTTGACTAATCTGCGTGAAGGGATTATGCAGAATGAGTTTTCCTCAGCTATCGAAAACCTGCCAAATATAAAAATAGCGACTAATAAAGCACTGCCTAATCGTCTACCTGATGCTGATTATTCAATATGGGATATGACAAGCAATACCATTTTAGTTAGTGAATTGAAATGGCTTGTGGTATCCGATTCAACTCAAGAAGTATTCGCTAGAACCCAAGAGTTAGAGCATGGATGCAATCAGATTTCTGCCATATTAGACTTTGCGTATAATAATTGCGCTGATTTTTGTAGTAGAGTATTTAATATCACTGATTTAGAAAACACACCTGAAATTATCGGCTGTGTAGTTTCCAAAATGGGGATTAGAGTAAACAATACAAATATTCCGGTTATCAGTTTGAAAACACTATTAGATTTATTCCAAAGAAAAAGTAATGTCCGTGAAGTATTTGAGATTGTAAAAAACAGGGGATATTTACTTTCTGCACCTCACGGCTTTGAATATGCTCTGACAACATTTTGCTACGCTGGATATTCCTTTGAAATTCCGGCATTCGTGAAAGATCGGTCAGCTATACATGGAACATACAAACGTATAGGGTCTAAACTTGGTAGGAACGTTCCTTGTTCTTGTGGCTCTGGGAAAAAATACAAAAAATGTTGCGGCAAATATTTATAGATGCTAGTTTGTATCAACATGAATTTATTTTAAATCTATCTATGTTTCCGTTGCAGAAAGTCTAGGTATAACTTTTTTGTATCAAGTTAACGCTCTAATCCAACATGAGACAACTAGGATTAAAAACATAGAAAGGTAAAACGATATGAGCGAAACAGTAGAAGTAGTCCGACGTCAACTATTCGAGTTACAGGATCTAAAATACAAAGAGTTTGCGTGCAAACTCATGCCGACGGTCAACCCGGAAACAGTGATTGGAGTACGCACGCCGGATCTACGGAAACTCGCCCGGGAATTTTCCAAAACGCCGGAGGCTTTAGATTTTCTCAAAACCCTGCCGCATGCGTATTACGAAGAAAATAACCTGCATGGCTTCCTGATTGAAACGATCAGGGATTATGACGCCAGCATTGCCGCCATTGATGAGTTTCTGCCGTACATAGACAACTGGGCAACCTGTGACATGATTTCGCCGAAGATATTTAAAAAGAATCTGCCTAAGCTCTACGAAAAAATCAAAGTCTGGCTGATATCTGGCCAGACCTATACGGTTCGATTTGGGATCGGAATACTGATGAGTTTCTATCTTGATGACGATTTCCACCCGGAAATGCTTGAGCTTGTGGCGAGTATCCGGTCGGACGAATACTATGTCAACATGATGATTGCTTGGTATTTTGCAACGGCATTAGCCAAGCAGTACAAAGCAGCTTTGCCCTACATCCAGGAACAGCGTTTGGAAAAGTGGACGCACAACAAAGCTATCCAGAAAGCGATTGAGAGCTACAGGATTGGCGACGAAGCAAAGGCGTACCTGCGGACGCTGAAAGTGAAATAAAGCACGGATTCGAAATAACATATCTATCTGAACAGTTGTTATAGACCAAAGCGATCCCTATTTTACCTAGAATCCCTAAAATGTAATTAGTGGATAATCTGAACGATAATATTAGGGATTGTAGGGATTTCAGGGACAAGAGTGAATTATAGAAAGACAGTAAGCTTAAGATGAAACCTAGAAGTAGGAAAGTTTAATATTATAGCCAATCGATTATAATAGAAAGGGGTTCCCTCAGTTTAAGATAGAATTAGTAAGGGATTTGTTTTATGAGCGATATTGAAAATAATCTTTTCATGCAACAGATTGACGATGCATTAAAAGAAATTGCTCAGCTTAAAAAGGAAAATCAAAATCTTCGATCTGAAAACAAATACTTAAAGTCACTATTAAATGAGAACGAGACTTTTCGTCAAACTGAGTCGCTTAAAAATAAAATTAACGAAGTGGATATAGACAATAACCTTAGCGATCAAGCAAAGGTTGAATTATTTCGGAACCTTTTCCGTGGTCGTGAGGATGTATATGCAATCCGATGGGAGAGACAGGACGGAAGTTCTGGATATTCACCAGCATGCAAGAATCAAAGGCTGCCGGATATTTGTTTTAAGCCAAAAGTAAAATGTCAAGAATGTCCTAACCGAGTGCTATTGTCATTAACTGACCAAGTAATAAAAGAGCATTTAAAAGGTAAATGTACCATTGGTATATATCCTCTCTTGAAGGATGAGACATGTTGGTTCTTGGCGGTAGATTTTGATAAAAAGACTTGGCAAAATGATTCGAAGGCTTTCCTTGAACTGTGTTATGAAATGGATATCCCTGCTGTTCTGGAGAGATCTCGCTCCGGAAACGGAGGTCATGTTTGGATATTCTTTAATAGACCGATTCCCACTGTTATGGCCAGAAAACTGGGTAGAGTCATATTGAACCGTACCCAGCAAAAGAACCGGTTGTTTAATTTAAATTCTTTTGACAGGTTTTTTCCCAATCAAGATACGTTGCCTAAAGGTGAGTTTGGAAATCTAATTGCATTACCTTTGCAAGGAATTCCGAGAAAAACGGGAAATAGTACCTTCGTTGATTCAAATTTTCATCCCTATCAGGAACAGTGGACGTTTCTCAAGGGAATAAGGAAAATAAGCAGAGAAAAAATTGAACAGATTATTGAAGAAAATAGTGGTGAAAATAAGGACGCAGGTAAAATGGGAGACTGGATAAATCAAGAGGTCCCCTGGAAACAGCCTAACATCAAGCAGGATATTACTTTGGTGGAAAATTTACCATCAAGTGTTCAAATTGTCATTGATAATTTGATATATGTTGAAAAGAAGGATCTCCATCCGGTCTTAGTTAAAAAAATAGGAGGATTAGCTTCATTTAGTAATCCTGAATTTTATAAAGCACAAAAATTGAGATTGCCGACCTTCGATAAACCTAGGGTAATCGATTGTTCAGAGGATTTTTCCAATTATATTGACTTGCCACGGGGTTGTTTTGATGAGATGTTAAAAGTCTTTCAGGAATATCATATAAAGGTAGAAGTGCAGGACAATAGGAATTATGGTGATAGTATTGATGTGTCTTTCCTAGGTAGTTTGAACCCTCGGCAAAAAGTAGTATTCTCAGAGATTGAAGCACATGATAACGGGGTTTTATCCGCAAGTACTGCTTTTGGAAAAACAGTTGTAGCCATTAATTTGATTGCTCATCGAAAAATAAATACGTTAATATTAGTACATCGTAGCCAATTAATGGATCAATGGAAAGAACAATTATCAGTTTTCCTCGGGATACCTCTTAACTCAATCGGTGAGGTAGGAAATGGCAAGGATTCAAGAAACGGAAATATTGATATCGCCATGTTGCAGAGTATGGTTCACCAAAATGAGGTTAAAGGTTTTGTAGAAGAATATGGGCAGATCATTGTTGATGAGTGTCATCATATTTCTGCCTATAGTTTTGAACAAGTTCTTAAGAAAGCACGAGCAAAGTATATTTTGGGATTAACCGCTACGCCAGTGCGTAAAGATGGTCACCACCCAATCGTTTTTATGCAGTGCGGCCCTATTCGATATCGGGATAACCCTCGCAAAAGTGCTGCAGAGAGACCTTTTGATCATGTAGTAATTCCCAGGCACACTAATTTTATGTTTTCTACCGGAATTCAAGCTCAAGGTATTCAAGAAATATATAATGCAATTACCGATGATGAAAAGCGCAATGATCTAATTTTTGATGATGTCTTAATTGCTTTAACAGAAAAACGCACACCAGTAATTATCACCGAAAGGACTGCTCATGTTGAATATCTAGCCAATCGATTTGAAAAGTTTGCTCACAATGTAAAGGTACTAAAGGGTGGACTAGGAAAGAAAAAACGGGAAGATTTAATGAAGGAGTTAGCGGAAATCCCCGATGAGGCTGAACGATTGATAATCTCGACAGGTAGGTTTATCGGAGAGGGCTTTGATGATCCGAGGCTTGATACTCTTTTCTTAGTTATGCCAATATCCTGGCAGGGTACATTACAGCAATATGCGGGACGTCTTCATCGTAAACATCATGCCAAAAAAATTGTTCAAATTTATGACTACGTGGATAATCAAATTCCTATGTTGGTAAATATGTATAAGAAACGACTAAAAGGTTATAAAGCAATGGGTTATGAAATTAGTGATGGAAAAGAGCCCATTGTAAATCGTCCGATTCAAGGTTCTTTATTTTAGTGGAGTTTATTATCTGCTTAAATCGATCCCTATTTTACCTAGAATTCCTAAAATGAATTAGTCACTTTGTTAATTTAGGTCTTGTAGGGATATTAGGGATAGGTTTGAGTGTACAAAATGAAAGTTCAGTCTGAGGTGAAAGGGGCTAGGGGGGAATCTCTGTGACTTTTGAAAATATAATCGGTTGTACAGCCACACGCAAAATTTCGCAGTTTCATAGGAGTAATAGGTGATATTCCCCAAGTAAATCCCTCAACGTAAATTGATAAGGAACACTATAATAAAGTCCATCCGTATTTTACCTCAAATCCTTGAAATTCATCGATGGAGCACAAAGTTTTACTCCAGGGATTGTAGGAATTGTAGGAGTCGGTTTTAATCTATATTTTCTAAATGTTTAATGCTGCCCTTAAATTTGAGGACAGTAAATGGCTCAGCAGTATTAAACTGCTGAGCTAGTTTATGCTGTCTATAGATAGCCTAAAGTTTAATCGTAAGAATTGATAAGATCAATGTAATTGGGAATATTGGAAACGACAAACTTATATAGTGATTCGTAATGCTTTTTACTCAAATAAATTTCCTCATTGTCCTTGGTCAAGAGGACCCTATATTCACCGTCATATTCGGGTACTTCATCACTTCCTGAATTAATAAACTCAAGTTCAACGTGGTCGTAGATAGCCTTTAAAATTGTCAATAATGCCTTCATGGCTTCATCTTCTTTTCTTACGACAATTGCTTCAGGGGAGATTAAAAGGCCCGTTTCAATATTTAATGCTTTTGCTACAGCCGTTAAAGTATCTAAACTTGGATTATATCGACCAGCCTCAACGTCTGCAAGGTAAGATCTTGAGATTCCTGCCTTTTTTGCAAGTTCAACTTGGGTGAATCCTTTTTGTTTTCTGTAAGTTTTTAAACTCTCTCCTACACGCATTCATTATATCCTCCTTGAAAAATGACGGTCACACCGACAATTTAATTATAACTAGAATCGGACGGATTAACAAGTGCAATTTGATAATGCATAGAGGAAAATGTCGTAAATACAAGATAGGAGTGCATTAATCTACCAAAATCGGGTTTAATGAGCTTTGATTCTAATGACGGAAATACCGTATACTAAACGTAAGTAAAGGGGGGGATCACTGTGGAAAAAGTAGAAATCAATCATATCGGTCTAGGCACTCTAATTAAAGAAAAACGTTGCAGCTTAAAACTTACTCAAAAGGCATTGAGTAAAGCTGCTGATCTATCAAGGAGTTATATCGCTGATATTGAAGCAGGGCGTTATAATCCATCACTGAACTCCATTTCTAAAATCGCCAAAGCACTAGAACTAGATCTTATTTTTTTGCCTGTAATGACGGAAATACAAGTTAAGTAATTGTTGATTTAACTAAATATAGGGTGTTAGTACCCGTACTTGACGGGGAAACCACTAAATATTTAATAATTTCTAAAGGAGTGTTTTACTATAAACCCAGAAATTCGTGCAAGGAAGAAACAAAAGCGCTCAATCGAACGAAAAAATAAAGCCCTAAGAACTTACGAAGAAGCGCTTAGGGAATTTGACGGTATGGTAGTGTCATGGCCATATTCGCCTCACATAAGAAAAGATCCAGAACGATTAAAGTCAGGATTCCAAAAGGGGATCGAGCAGTTGCGCTGTGAATTGAAGAGTGTTCATTGTTAGGCAAAAAAATTACCCAGGCTGGCAGGCCAAGGGCAATAAGTAATTTCATTATCTAAATTATACCATAATAAACCATCTAGCATCGAAGATATAATCATTGTCTCCTTACAATCTTTGAAGGAGATTCGACAAACAATGGTCGGCAAGATGAAGAAATCAAAACTTAGCCGCCAAGATAGGAACGGACTACTTTAGGATTGCTGGCTACTGTAGTCATCGTGGTATAAGAGTTGATGTTGGTGATGTTTATGGTATTGAACAAAGGGTTGTCTGGTTCAGTGAGAATTTAGAAATACCCGTTGGAAAATTCCCTGAACCAGACTTAGGTGATCTTCGCACGTATCGTTTGGATGTCTTGGACGAAGTTTTTGATTCAAAAATGTAATATAGATTTGGGCTGCTCAGATGAAGAGTGGCCCATTTTTTATGGGTTTCAGATTTGGAAGGCGGTCTCTGCAAAATAAAACTAGGTAGAAAATGAGGTGTTTTGGTGATCGAGACAGAATCAATGATACCAAGCGGAGACGTAGTTTCAGAAATCCTAAAGTTCCTTCAGTCCATTTATGGTGATACGGAAGGATACACCTATATTTGGCTACTGAAGAAAAAGAAAACCCTCTGGCGGTCATTAACAAATCTTCGTGATATGGCTGAAACGGCAGTCAGATTTGGACAATCCCAAGATATTTATTTCCCGGTCTGTCCTCAAGTCAAAGCCCTCTCTGTAAACGAGCGGGGAACGTTAGTCAGTGTCCATTCCATGACCTGCTTCTATTGTGATTTTGATTGCCAAGGTGGCAACCATGAACAGAAGAACTTACCGACCTTTGATGAAGTTTGGGAATGGTTGGAGTCGTTACCTAATCCTCCATCGATTATTATCTTTACGGGTGGTGGGATTCATTGCTACTGGCTTTTCGACAAGCCTTGGATCTTTGAGAGTAATGATGATCGGCAAAAGGCTCAAGAGATGTCTCGCGTGTGGCAACAACGATTTATAAGAGACTTTGCCAAACGAGGATGGAAACTTGACAATACTTCGGATCTAACCAGAGTCCTACGTTTGCCAGGAACCATGAATTGCAAAGGCGATACGCCCATACCCGTGCAAATTCTTTCCTTTGAACCTGAAAGAAGATATGACATTCACCAACTGGTAGATATGGATTCTAATTCTAGGGATTGTAGGGATAATAGGGATAAGGTAGAGCACTTCATCTTTGATGATTGTGCTTTTCTTCGCCACTGTCGGGATGATGCTGAAACTCTCCCTGAACCAGAGTGGTATGCTGCTGTTTCCATACTATCCAGATTATTCAAAGGTGTGGATCTGGTCCACAAAATCAGCCAGCCTTACCCGGACTATTATCGCCAAGAAACAGATCGTAAAATCCTCCATGCTATGAACGATGCTGGTCCAGCCACTTGTCATCGTATTAAAACTGAATTCCCGGGTTATTGTGAGGAATGTCGTGAGCGGATAAAAAGCCCGGTTGTCTTAATTAATCCACCGAAACAATCGGATGATTGGGGGCAAATTGTTCCGTTTAATGGAGAACATGAACTTCCAGAATTCCCGGTCGAGGTTTTCCCTGGTTGGCTTCGGGATTGTGTAGAGGCCGAAGCAGAAGCACTCCAAGTTCCTATGGGACTTCCCGGTATGATTGCTCTTTCCATTCTGGCAACTGCAGTTGCTGGTAAAGCGGAGATAGAATTACGTCCTGGATGGCATGAATCTCTCAATCTTTGGGTCATTGCAGCTATGGACCCTGGTAATCGGAAGAGCAAAACATTTGCTGATCTTATCCACCCGCTTACTCTATGGGAATCCGAAAAAAGGAAGGAGTTTACTCCACTGGTGAAACAAGCGGAATCCTTAAAGAAGTTAAGGGAAGGCCAGATCTCCAAACTTCAAACTGATGCGGTTAAAGCTGATAATCCTGATACTGCTGAGAATCTGGCTTTGCGAGCAGCAGCAATTGCTTGTGAAATGGAAGAAATGGGGACGCCGAGTTTACCAAAACTCTACTTGGATGATCACACACAGGAAAAATTAGTAATCGCCATGGCTGAACAAGGTGGACGAATAGCAATTCTCTCCAGCGAAGCGGGTCTGTTTGGATTAATTGAAGGAAGGTATGTTCAATCCGGTGGCCCTAATCTGGATGTCTATTTGAAAGCTTTTTCTGGCGATCCGCTCCGGGTAGATCGCATTGGCCGCCCGTCGATCCAAATTGATAAACCGCTCCTCACTATAGGGGTTAGTGTCCAGCCAGATGCTCTAAGAGGATTATTGGATGTTCCCCATTTTAGAGGAAGAGGTTTGCTTGGACGGTTCGCTTACGCTATTCCGAAATCATTTGTTGGTTATCGCAGGTTGGATACTCCTTCAGTTCCGGAGTCAGTAAAAGTAGCTTATCAAGCCGGAATGATGAGGCTCTTGAATTTACCATTAAATGATCCACCAGGGCTTATTCAATTAAGTGATGACGCCAACCAAGTATTCCGCGATTTTGAACAAACTATTGAAACCTATCTTAGACCGTTTGGAAAACTCTCCGGGATTATCGACTGGGGAGCTAAACTCTGCGGCCTAACAGGACGGATTGCGGGTATTCTTCATCTAGCTGAAAATTGTTTTGTCTCAGAACCATGGGCTCTTACGATGAGTGGCCTGACTATGCAAGCGGCTACTACTCTCTCGATGGAATATTTAATTCTCCAGGCCTTGGCTGCCTTCGAGATGATGGGTGCCAATCCAAGGATTGAGGATGCCAAATATCTTCTCCAAGCCATTGAAAAGAAAACCTACTTTACAGTAAGCACATTGAGTAAACAAGATATTTGGCAATGGACTCGGGGCCGCTTTAAGGTAGCCAGTGAACTGGATCGTGCGCTGGCTATATTAATAGAAAGAAACTATTTGCGGGAACGAATTATTGAAAAAGGTACGGTGGGAAGGAAGTATATTGAGTATGAACTGAATCCGGCATTAGGCACGGAGTCCATTGCTAAAATCGAATCAACGGGCTAACCTAATGATTATTTTGAGGGTAATTAGGCGTCCCTAAAATACCTAGAATCCCTAAAATGAAATGGCGGTTTGGTTATACTTTATTTCAAGGGATAAGGTATATGGTTGAGGGTCAATAAAAACACTGGCTACCATCATTGGAGGGTGGCAAACTGATAAATAATGCATCTGGTATTTGGTTTTGGGCGGTCAATGGAAATATCCACGGGCCGCCTTTTCATTTGGAAGGCTGGAGGTCATCCCTATAATACCTACAAACCCTAAAATGATTGCCGGATGATAATTCTAGGGATATTAGAGATTTTAGGGATAGGGTTGAAGTCCAGTTTCAAAATTGAATTGTGTTCTCTACCAAATTATATCAGTTAATGGGGGGATAAAATGAGTGAGATGAAGGGATTAGACAAACTGATAATGGAAAGCCAGCAAAAGCTAGGGGCAATTTATCATCGCTATAGGCAGTTAGAACGGGATTGTGAATATTTTATTTATCGCTATAGCGAAGATGCCGAAGAGATAAGGTCTTTGAAACAAATTCTTGCCAATAGAACACTAAATTATGAACTCCGTTTGCATCTCAAAATAAAGCTCGACTCAATGGTGAATACCCAGAAGCAACAACTCCAAAAGTATGCTCGGCAGAAACGGTTATTGCCGAAGATTCAAGTCAATATACGATCCGTAGATAAGTTAAGGATTGATCAAGAAAATGTTAAAAAGCTTATGGTAGAAGCGGAAAGGAGTAAGTTTGATAAAAAGTCAGCACAAAACTATGACAAACAATTTAGAGCCGGTCTGAAGAAGATTGATGATCAATTGAATTATTATTGGAATGCCACGAAATCTAATGAGTTTACAGTTTAGGGCATGTTATATGCAGACTATGGGAAATATCATAGGCTGTTCTTTTTGGTAAGTACCAAGACAGAAGGGTCACAGGTCATCCCTATTTTACCTACAATCCATAAAATGATTACCGAACGATAATTCTAGGTATTCTAGGGATTTTAGGGATTTTAGGGATAGGGGTAAGTCCATTTTCAAGGAGGAGTCAGAAATGTTTAAACCAACTTCTAAATTTATTCAAATGATAGGGGGAATTAAGATGAAAAACCAAGATCTCCAACAAATCGAAGAAACTAATTGTGGTTTACAAGAAAGGGGATATCTGAAAATGAATATCCAAGATAAACTGACCGCATTGAAACAACACTTGATGGTGTTGACAGACAACTGCAATGACTTTATTCGAAGTTATGACGGCACTACCGGAGCGGTTGGGAATTTGAAATTTGTTTTGGCATGTAATAATCTGGAATTAGAACAGCGTGAGGAACTTGAAGAGAAACTTGAGCCAATGGTAAAAAGCCAGAAAGAAAATGCAAAAGAGTATAAGAGAGCAAAGCTATTAATTAACAGGATCCAAGGGGTTTTACGATCCATTTATCATATAGAATTAGATCATGAATACACTAAGCGGCTAAAAGCACAGGTGGATAATCAGATAAAAGAATTAAGGCGTGTTCAGCAGACAATTGAAAATTTAGAAAACCAATTTAAAACCTCAGTGCAGAAAATTGAAATGCAACTGGATGATTTGTGGAATATCTCGAATTCGGATGAGTTTAAGCTAAAATAAGCCCAACATTTTACGTGCAAGGGTAACCCGTGATGAACCATGGGCTGCTTTTCTTTTTGGCCAGAAGCCACCCCTAAAATACCTACAATCCTTAAAAAGGATTTCTAATTGTCATTCTAGGGATATTAGGGATTATAGGGATAAGGTTTAACTTAAAATTTGAAAGGTTGATTTCCTTGCACCAGAGAGTGAACATTTAGCGGCTATTCAATTATATGGTATTTGTCCGGTGTAAAGTTTTTGGGAGGGTTAAGGTTAGGGACACAATACCACGATTTCCAACTTGTAACCTTCAACTTGAAGGTGGCAAAATCTGAACGATGCTGATTACCATCCCCCCGGTCACCTCTTGTGGCTTATCGGGGCTGCCGTGTCCCCATACCTACGGAGAACTGCCCGGCATTTTTTGAGTTAAATATGGCCAAAGTTTTAGAAAAAGTTCAAAATAGGGCTAAAATTTTAAAAAGGTTGGCAGGATTGCTTTACCAATAAGTTGTGTCTATTGGTAAAAGTCCCAACATGTAGAGTTTCTGGAGTCCTTAAAAAAGGATAACAAATGTTTCTATGATCTCTTTTTTAGATTAGCAATACTGATTCGGCTCTAATAACCTGAACATTGCCTTGCTTTGAGGATAACTTGAAGCAGGGCATCGACATTTAATGGAGGCATAAATGGCAAATAAAGAGACGAAAAGAGAACTCAGAATTGAATACCCAGATCATCCCCGGATTAACTCAGTTACCCATACATGTAAAGGAACGATTACTTGGGAAAAGGCTTTGGAATTGGTAATTGTTAATCGCATGAAACGTCTCAAATTGCTTGATTAGTTGCCGACACAGAGCTAACATCACACTACCATTGAAGTAACGCGAAAGCCCAATGAGTAAAGAAAAAGAGAGGAATTGAAATATGGGGGCATATGGCTATGTGAGGATTTCCAGGGATGAAGATGGTAGCAAGGAAAGTATTTCCAGCCAAAAGGATGTCATAAAAGACTTTGCAGGCGAACAGGGTATCGAACTCATAGAGATTATTGAAGATAACGATATCAGCGGGTATTCATATAACAGGCCAGGGATTAATAGGATTATTGAACTCATTGACGAAGGTGCTCTCGACGTTTTGGTAGCCAAAGACCTTTCACGAATAGGTCGGCATAATGCCAAAACTCTACTGTTCATCGAGGAGCTGGAAGATAAGGGTGTAAAAATCCTCTTAAAAAGTGGAAACATGGATGAAAATCTGAGAGGGATACAGACTTGGTATAATGAGTTGTATGTTCGGGACATTAGCCGAAAAACAAAAGATGCATTAAGGACAAAACAGAAAAATGGGGAGGTTCATGCTCCCCATTTCGGCTATATAAAAGACCCTAATGAAAAAGGAAAATGTATCATTGATGAAGAAGCCGCCGACACTGTGCGGCTTATTTTTAACCTTTATTTACACGGATATGGCCTCAATAAAATTGCCAAACACCTTAATGAACACAAGGTTCCAACTCCATGCTCTAGAAAAAATGCCTTGTGTGGTTACCAGGGAAAACCAGAGTGGCAATATAAAAATGTTTGGCATGGTGAGACCGTTAAGAGAATTCTTAAAGACGATGTTTATATCGGAATTGTTCGAAGAGGGGTAACCAAACGGCCCAAGATTCGAAGCAATAAATTGATTATGGTTGCCGAGGAGGATCAGTTTGTGCTTGAAGGGGCGATTCCGGCTATTATTAATAGGGATGAATTTGAGGCAGTTAATGCCACCTTTACTAAGAGGGTTGTAAATGGAGTCAAGGCTAAGAACGGTCCAATTTATAAGTATACCGGCATAGTGAAGTGTGGGAAATGCGGAAAAAACCTTGTCACAGTTAACCAGGTCCGAAGTTATGGCCAAAAGAAGTGCTATATATGCTCTACGTATCAGAGGTATGGAAAAGCTTATTGTTCGGGGCATTCGATAAGCCATGATGATCTTGACAAAATAGTATTTGAGCAAATAGAATCCCTCTACCAAAGTGGGCTTGTCAAAATTGATAATCTTGATAAGAACATCGATCAGAGGCAGCAGTCGAACAGGGATGCCAACAAACTGATTGATAAACTACAAACTGCGCATCAGGCCAAAAAGACCGAAATAAAGAATTACTCCAAGCAACTTGCGCAAGGTTTGATTAACGAAGAGTTATTTCGGGAGATGACACAAGAATCAACCGCAGAACTGGAAAAGCTGGAACAGCAGTTGAGTGAAACAAAGAATCTCAAAGAGGTCCGGGATCATGAGAAAGCCAAACTAGCAAGGGCATTGGATGTTTTGAAGGATATTATTAATAGGAAGGAACTTACTCATACTGATATAGTTACGCTGATTAATAAAATCATCGTTCATGAACGAAAGAGGCATGGAAAGTTAAAACTAGATATTGTCGTCGAATGGAATATACCTTTTCTTGTAATACTTGATGAAAGCGTTGGTTGAGAAGATAGAAGTCTTCTCGCCAACGCATTTTTTAGTTAAACCAGCAATACTCGCAGGGGCAAATTAGTTTGAAACCGTAGCGGAAGTTGGCAAAGTTGTGTAGAAATAGAAGAAATTTATCTAGGACTTTAGTACTGTCTTATATCACAACACAACATCCTTGTCTTGACTTACAAAAGAGGAAGTATGCTATAATTCCCACAAAAGATGATGCGAGAAGGGGGATTACGAGAATGGATGCTTCTTATAGAGAAACGGACATGTTGATGAAAATAGGGTTAAGGTTAATGAACTTCGAGAGTATTTAAGCTCAGATGAACTTGACCGAAAGAGTCAAGATTTAAGTTACTGGTATTCATACATTACACAAATTAAGAAAACCTTAGGTAATCTCGACAACGACGTCAGCTTCATTGCCTGTCTAATGGCAAAGGATTTCTTATGCAAGAAGCATAGCTTTAAAAGGTTTGATGTAGCAAAAAAACCTCAATCTGCACCTGGTTTAGATATTGATGAGCTTACTCTTGAAGGAGAAAGAGTTATCGCTGAAATAAAAACAACAATCCCATACGGCAAAACCGATTTGGGTTCTCAACAAAAGGAAATGTTTAAAAAGGACTTTGAAAAACTGCATAAGAATGAGGCGAATTACAAATACTTTTTTGTAACTGAACCTAGGACCTATGAAATAGTGAATGAACGGTATTTACCTAAGCTTAAGGGAGTTAATGTAGTTTTACTATCATAACTTAATAAAAGATTATCCGAAAAATTTAAGCCGTTACTTACTTAAGTAGCGGTTTTAATATTAAAATGAGGAAGAAAAGAATGGTTCGACTAAAAGCGAGATAACCCAAACGGCTCTTTTAACCTTGGATAATTTGCCTTATTGTAACGATGCGTTACAATAAGGCAAACAGTTATTGGAGGGTTATTAATGGACATTACAGAAAAACTATTCCGAGAGGATTATCTATTTACGCGGGAAGACATTTTAAAATCATTAGAATTGTTTGTAGAACACGAAAGAAAAAATGAAGAACCAACCTATTCAAATAAAGTTGTAAAAAACAGAGTTAAACTATGTGAAAAATTTATTTCAGCAGTAAAGAAATGCAAACTTCCAGTCTTAACAGAACTTTGGTGGTACTATGAATATCAGTTTTTAGATAATAGCATGGAGCTGAATCTCTGTCAGGCTGATGAGATTGAAGTTGAAAATGATGAAATTACTAGCATAAACTCAACAGTGGAACACACTTTGATTACGGTTGAATGCGATTATCTTACAGTTGAGCAATATGCCTCCATGCTTGGAGTTGAGCCTGTTACGGTCCGACAATGGATTAGGCGTGGAAAATTAAGACATGCAAAAAAGAATGGACGCGATTGGTTCATCCCTGACACTGTAGATAAGCCCCAACGGGGCTTTACTAGTGTGCAGTATATAGTAGAAAAAGAAGCCCAAATTGAAAGCGCTGAATTTCCACTGCTATCGGCATGTGAATCAATATTTATTTTGCAAAATGAAAATAACAAAAGCAAATTTATCTGTTACCTTAAAAATTATAAAACTAAATTCAGAAGCAAGCTTGAACTGACTAGAAGTGAAGTTGAACGATTGGAACATACCATTATTGAATCGGGAACAGCTAGAGTTGTAGGGAGTATTCAATATGTCCCATGTATAAGAGGAACAGAAGACTGAGTGATTAGTGCGGATTTATGAGCATGGAATATATCCTTTTATTTTTACGTCGACGACGGGTTTTAGTGGCCTGAATTTTGACAGTCCTGCTTTTCAAGTGATGTGGGAAGCAATTGAAAGTGGCAGAATTACCGTTGTGTTTTAACTGAGATTTCTCGCATTGGTAGAAACATGTTTGATGTAATCCATTTTATCGAGGAAACGCTCCTGCCAAAGGAGTTATTTTTCACGCCGTAGGTGGTGATTAAAGATCAGTTTGTATGCGTTGGTTGAGAAGATATTTGTCTTCTTGCCAACGCATCTATTTTTTGGGTTCGACTATTAAAAGTTTATGACATAGACAAAAAGCGTCCATATCTTTTGCTATGCTGTATTCATAGAAAATAACGTAGTAGGTGATGAAATCATGTTAAGAAAAAATTGTAAGGCATGTGGAAAAAATTCATTCAGCGCAAGTGAACACAGATTGTGGCTATGTCCTTATTGTAATTGTGATTTAACAAAGGAGAAATCCATGAATGCCAATGATTTGAAAACAGTCCTAGTAGAAGAAGCGGGTACTATTCAAACCAAGGGTCGACAAGAGAATAATTAATTTGCGCTTTTTTGCAGGATATCATTTTTTTAAGTAGAAATATTTAGGCAGAAATGTTGGATATACTTGTAGAGCTTCTACAAATGACGGAGGATTTTTACTTGGACGAAGAGTGGCAAAAAGATTCGGATAGACTGGCAAAGACAATCCGGATTCTTTCCCTATATGAAACTTTAAGCAGAGGGAACATAGTTAACAAACAGCAGGCTTCGGTTAAATTTTCTGTGAGTAAGAAAGCAATTCAACGTGATATCAATGATTTAAGAGCTTATTTAGAAGAACAGAGTTTGAATGGAGAAAGTTGCAATATCTCAATAAACTACAATCGAGTTAAAAAGGGATATGAAATGCTCTGGGAGAGCGCTTGGCTAACTCAGGAAGAGGTTTTAGCCATTGCAAAGGTATTGTTGGAGAGTAGAGCATTTCCTAAATCGGAGCTAACTATTTTGTTGGACAAGATCGTTGCTCAATGTTTACCTGATACTCGAAAGCATATTAAAGAGGTTATACGAAACGAACTACACCATTATTTACCAGTTAAGCACAGTCAACCACTCTTTAATAAAATATGGGACATGAGCTTTGCTGTCCGTGAGCAGCGACTTTTAGAAATTGAATATCTGAAACCTGGAGATTCGGCCATTATTTCTAAGAAGTTAGAGCCATGTGGCCTGATTTTTGCGGAATATTATTTTTACCTTATAGCCTATATTAAGGATTCGGGTAATAAATTTCCTGTTACATATCGATTGGACCGAATACAGTCATATTCAATCACAGATCAACACTTTCGTATTTCAAATACTGGGAGATTTGAAGAAGGCGAGTTTCGTAAAAGAGTACAATTCATGCGGGCCGGAAAATTAATGCCTATAACTTTTCGATTCTGGGGTCCATCGCTAGAGGCAGTTCTTGATCGTTTACCTACCGCTCAAGTGATTGGGTGGGAGGGGGATAAGGCTATTGTTAAGGCGGAGGTATTTGGCGATGGTATCAAGATGTGGTTACTTAGTCAGGCGGAGTTTCTTGAAGTATTAAAACCTGATGACTTTCGTCAAGAAATGAGAGATACATTGTTACGTATGTTAAACAACTATGGGGGAGTAGAAGAGTGCAATATATAAATGAATTTGATGGCTATATAATTGTCTTGTGTGATAAATGCGGTCAATTGATAAAGAAAAAGAAAGATTTCTGTACTAAATATGAATATGAGTACTATTTCAATCCAGAAATAGTCTGTAAATGTGGGAATACCCAAACCAGTGCATACAAATATATAGATGATCCATCATATTCAAATGTTGATATTAAAGGTGAAATCTATGTAGACGAAATAAAGGAAGATGATGAAATAAACTGGACTTGGGACCGAGATCCAGTAGACATTAATGCATTAATCGCTTCGGCCGAAGGTATGCTACCTATGCCAATAAAGATGGCTATCAAAGCAGGTGAAGTAATCGGAAATGCAACAGAAGAAATTATCAGAAACTCACCGGGATATAAAAAGGGAAAATATGAGGGAAAAAAAGAGGGGTACACAGAAGCTAGTAAAGAATATGAAGATAAATTAATGAAACAGGCCATGAAGTTTGAAGAACAAAAAGTACTAGCAAGAGAAAATCATGAAGAGTTTAGAAAGCTAATAAAAGAGTATGAAACATACATAAGTGAACGAGAAGATATATTTGAGCAGTTATCATTTGAGCAACAAAAAAGATTTGAAGAAATTAAGGGTCATTATGAAAAACTTCAAAAGGTCAAAAATGCTCCTGAAGAGAAGAGCATGAGTAAATTAGAAGAATTAAAACGTCAGAGAGAACTACTGGATAAAAAAGGCGAAACCATTTTATCGAATATGGATAAGATTATTCAAGAAAACTATCGTGTTGCTAACGTAGCTCATAATGCATCTTTTATTCTGGATGACCTGGATAGGGAATTTGAAAGCCAAACTGGATTAAATGGTATTGATATTACTTTCTTATTTTTTGCTACAGCACTTCAACTTGGCAGATGGGTTGTCATCAATAAGGTAAATCAATACGCTACCGAAAAAATGAACAACTCAAGAGTTAAAGACAATGATTCCTCAATAAAGAAGATGGAACGTGAGGCGAGGGATAAATACAAAGAAAAGCATGATGGAGTGTGGGACCATAATAAAAGTGAAAAATATCCAACTTGGCTCGAAATCGTATACGACGGAGTGCCTTACGATGTTAGCACTGGATCGCCAAAATTTGGCGTTAACATGGAGGCTGGATATCATAGAATACATACATTAGGACATGATCCAATTTTGGGCTGGATATTTGGAACGATGAATATTATCTCAAGTACCATAACGCTTGAAGATTTCAGAACATACAAAGTTTCAGCACAACCCAAGCCAAAACACTGGGAATATCAAACGAATGTGTTAGATGGCTTTAGGATGGCTATTGAAAGTATAAAGGAAGATGATAAACGACTTCCAGCAGCCATTTTTGCTGAGGCAATTCATCTTAAGTCAGATGCATTTACAAAGAATGGTCTTCCAGTTCCGGTGCTAGAGACGTTTGCACATGATTTGGCTGGTAAACTATATAAAAGCAACTACGACTCATTATGCTTGATCAAGGATATCGCTGTTGTGGGTACACAAGCGGTAGGAACCATATTGATCAATATGGTTATTTCACTGATTCATGGACTGTATTATGATCCAGAGAAATATCCAAATAGAGATGTATACGAAGTAAAAACTCGAAAAATATTGATGTATTCGAATTTGATTTCTACAATGAGTAATGTAATTTGGGTTGGAGGGAATGCTATCGCTGGAAATGAGTCAGCATGGAAAGATCTAGATATAGGTGGAATAATTGTTACTATGTACAGATTAGTAACCGATACTAAATTTATTCAATCTGTTAAGGAAGAATTTGTATTTGGTGGATTCAATAAGATGATACAAGGAGAAGAACTTTATTTAAAGGAGCTAACGCCATGGGAATAGGAAGAATGTTGTGGAGAGCACAGGTTTAGGAAGAACTATTGATACCATTAAGAACATTACGGATGAAGGAAGTATTGTTGATGGCATAAAAAGGACCACAAAAGAGGATTGGTGCGAAGATAATCCAATTACAAGTAAAGTTTATCAGGCTGGACGGTATGATGGTAAAGTCGAAGGATACGAGGAAGCGTCAGATAAGTACGAATCAAAATTACTTAAGCAGGCTGATGAATTCCTAATACAGAAGCAAATCTTTGAAAGTGAAAGAGGCGCTTATGAAGAGTTGCTTGATGAATACGATGCTGAAATTGATGCGCTCAATGTAAAACTTGACAAGAGTGAAGCTGATAAGGAATACCTGCATCAGCTATTACTGAGAGAAAGAGAATTTCGCAAATTGCGTTAAGTAATGTTGTGCGTGCACCGAGTGTTAATGGAATCTGTAGCCAATGTGATAAGACACATTAAATAAAGACTATTGATATGTTCCCGAGAACCATAAAATTGTTGATATATTTCCACATACCGCGAAAGCGCAAAAAAACGGTTGACTTGTTCCCAAGAACGCTGACATCAATAATGGCAACTCGGGCCACGTGGTGTTCTTGAGAAAACATCAATGAAGTCACAACTACGCACGTTGAGACAGTGGTAAGTTTAAGAAAACAGACACACTGAAAGCTGCTCCTCAAGCAGCTTCTAGAATAGGGATTTGAATTGTGTAATAATTTTCCGGGACTAACCTTGAGACTATATTAATTTGGAAAACAGTGTGGGTGAGGAATAGCCAGATTGCGCCATATTTATAATGGGCATCTGGCTATTTGTTTTATTTTGGATTATTTTCGTGATCTTGAGAGGAATTGGAGGAAAGATGTGGAAGTTATATTATATCAATTTAAAAGCTAACAGGGCAAAACTTGAATTATCATTAGAGAGATTCAATATAATTGAATCAGAACGAGTACATGAGGAAGTGTTATTATGGGAGGTAACCCAATTCAATTTGATTATACTGCACTTTTTTTAGTTATTTTCCCACTTGGATTTATTGCTCTCACTGCTTACCTAATTGTACGTTTTTTACGGTATTTAAGACGTAAAGAGGAAAATGAGAAAGAACTAATACAGAAGATGGATGAACTAATAAAGCTACAACAACAGTCTAACAAAACACCTTAACAGTTATTTATAAAATTTTAAACGACTTTTTGCAACTAAATCGTTTTAAAAAATCCTCTTTACTAAATACTTTATTGGTTTTTACTAATCTAATCTATATAGCAGCCGGGCCTGTCCCAAATACGAAGGCGCCTTCGTATTTGGGACAGGCCGTTTATATGAGTTTGTTACACTCATAAGCCTGAATCCATATTCTGCGAATAAAGTAGCAGAAAGGACAGGCAACGATTTTGAGTGATTTGATCACAGATCGTACGCCGCCCCTCATCGCGGCTGAATTAAACACGATCGGACACCAGACGGGAAATAATCCTCTTTGCCGGTGCCATCGAGATCGGCTGGCGTCTGAAAGAAGCCAAGGACCTGCTTACATGTGGGAAATGGAGCAAGTGGCTTGAGGAGTTGGTCAGCTGCTCCCAGAGCTCGCCCAAAAAACCGATGTGCATCTTCGATGCATTATCCCGGACTGGAGTATCCGCGTATTCCCGGACATGAGGTTATCGGAGTGATCGAAAAAAAGGGCCAACGATAGGGGGGTTAGCAGAGGCCATGCTGCCCGATTGGGAGATGCAATAAACACCGCTGATAGCTTACTTTTCTGAGTAGTTTGTGGTGAGACTTGTTGAAATTTGATTTTTATTCTAAAGGCATTTGTTAATATATTCCTTCATCTCTAATGCAGTATTGAATTTTAATGAAGTAGCTATTATTTTAGCGGTACCTGTGGCTACAGGATCTTTATCTTTGTGGTAGTCAAACTTACAAGTACGCCAAATACCGTCTCTGCCTATTCCCAAATATATCGTTGAGCCCTTTTCTGGTTTCATATTGAAATGTGAAAGAAGTTTGCGTATATCTCCCTGACAGAATCGTATAGGCATTTTTACAAACCTAACTCTTTCTGTATTAAATCCCTATCGCCATGACATCTTAGAAGTTTAAGCAAATATAGTTGTTTTTGGTCAGACTCAACTTTTGAAAACATATCTAGTTTCTCAACATAAATACTAAGGAATTCCAGAACGCTATCAAGCAGATTATTGATAGCAGCTTCTAACGTAGGACCTTCACCATAAAGGTCAATTTCCGGAAGAGAAACAGTATGAATTCCAATTTCTTTATCAAACTCTATTTCTGGTTTAAAAATTAAATTGGACAAAAGTTTATCGAGATAAGAAGTTTTAATATGGGATACCATTTCGTTCTCATTATTTGCATTGAATGTTATTACTTCGATTCCTTTTAGAGCGATATTGTTAAGTTCAGAATAGTGCTTCTTTGTGTCTCGAATATTGAACTTAGGTATTGCTAATGACATTTTATTGACACCCTCTCTAGACTCCATCATAATCCTCACTTTCAAGTTTATTATAAAGTAGTCATCGTAGTCAACGTAATTACCGTGACCACGGTGACCTATTATATTATATGTTGAAAAGTAAAGAACAATTCATAGGATGTTTTTTCGCTGATTAAAGGGGAGATTGAACTGTGCCGTCGTGACCATCAGCAATGAAACAGCAGCGATGCTGCAATGAAAACTAAAGACATTGACAATGTGACCACGTGGTCATATAATAAAACATCATATGACCACGTGGTCACAAATAGAGGAATATATCTTTGTCAATAATATAACTGCCGATTCGCTGAAGGAGGACGAAAGGTATGCCGAAAACTACTTTTTATAATTTAAGTGAGGAGAAGAAAGAGCGCATATTCGACGCTGCCATGAAGGAATTCTCAATCCGGACTTTCAGCCAAGCATCCATTAACCAGATCATCAAGAATGCAGATATACCTAAGGGCAGTTTCTATCAATATTTTGATAATAAAGAAGACCTCTATCTCTATATGCTAGAAGAAGTTGCAAAGGAAAAAATAGAACTACTCAGCCACATAAAAGGAATGGATCCGAATGCAGACGTTTTTGAAGTGATTAAGTATAGAACCAGAGAATTCCTTGAACGAGGAAGAGTAAAACCGGGATATGTGGAGGCAGCGATGCTGATGGAGATGGATAACAGTGAATTTATTAAGAAAATCCGTAAATCATCCACTGACAGATATGTAAAAATACTTGAGCGTGATAAAGAGCGCGGTCTCATCAAACCGGAAGTTGATTCCGAACTTGTTATCAATATGATTTCCACATTCAATTTAAATGAGTATTTCAGGAACGGATATGATAAGGAAAGGTATTTAAAGAACCTGGGCGATGCTATCAAAATTATCAAGGAAGGCGTTGCAGTGTCTAAGGATTGACAGATATGATTACCTGGCTGGTTTTGTCATTTAAGATAAATCGAAAGGGGAATAGCTATGAACTCCTATGTGCTTGGTTTTCAGGAGATTGACCAAACAAAGCTTTCCATTGTCGGAGGTAAAGGCGCGAATCTCGGGGAACTGTCCAAAATAGAGGGAATAAGCGTACCGGAAGGTTTCTGCATCACTACGGAAGCCTATCAAAAGACTATCGGGCAAACGCCGGAGTTGCCTGAGCTCCTGGAGCAGCTCTCTCATGTCAAAGCGGAGGATCGGGAAAGTGTCGCTGCCATCAGCGGCAAGATCCGCCGCGCCATCGAAGGGACGGCCATCACGGAGGAAATCGCTGCGGCGGTAGCACGTCATCTGGAGAAACTGGGAGATAAAGAGGCTTATGCCGTACGCTCCAGTGCCACGGCGGAAGATCTGCCGACGGCCTCCTTTGCGGGTCAGCAGGATACCTATCTGAACATCATCGGCAAAGAAGCTATCCTGAGACATATCGGCAAATGCTGGGCATCGCTCTTTACGGAGCGGGCGGTGATTTATCGGCTGCAGAACGGTTTTGATCACGATAAGATCCATCTCTCCGTCGTCATCCAGAAGATGGTTTTCCCGGAGGCAGCGGGGATTATGTTCACTGCCGATCCTATTACGTCGAACAGGAACGTGGTATCCATCGACGCCGGCTTCGGGCTCGGTGAAGCCATGGTCTCCGGTCTGGTCAACCCGGATATTTACAAAGTACGTGACGGCAGAATCCTTGATAAGAAAATATCCGCGAAGAAGCTGGCTATCTATGCCTTAAAAGAAGGTGGCACGGAGGAAAAGAGAATCGAGGCCGAACGTCAGACTAGGCAGACGCTGACAGACGAACAGATTTTACAGCTTGAACGCTTGGGCAGAAGGATTGAAGCCTATTTTGGCCGTCCCCAGGATATCGAATGGTGCCTGTACGACAATAAATTCTTTGTCGTCCAGAGCCGTCCCATAACAACACTTTACCCTATACAGGACGTGCAAGATGGGAAAAACCACGTGTATATGTCCTTCGGCCATCAGCAGATGATGACCGATGCCATGAAACCATTGGGGTTATCCTTTTTTCATCTATTGTCTAACGAGTTTCCCCTGATTCAAATCGGCGGAAGGTTGTTCATCGATATCGCCCACGATTTGGCTTCTCCCACGGGACAAAAGATCGTACTCATGGCTGCGGGCAAAATGGACCCTCTCATGCATACAGCTATCAAGAGCTTAATGAAGCGAAAAGACTTTATGAAATCATTGGCGCGCGGTAAAAAAGCCTTCAGTATGGGTTCAGGGTATTTCACATGGGAGCTGCCCGTTCAGTTTATCAAGATATACCGCAGCAACGATGCATCCATCGTTCAAGCTCTAATGTCCCGGAATGAGGCGTCTATTAGAGATTTGCAGCAAAGGATTGCCAACCTGTCCGGAGACGAACTGTTTGTCTTCATTATAGAAGCTCATAAGCAATTAAAAGAAGTCATGTCTGGTCCACAAAGCATGGGAACGGTTTTTGCCGGGGTATATGCAGTGAGTTGGATTAATAAGAAAATGGAAAAGTGGCTGGGCGAAAAGAACGCGGCAGACTCCCTTTCCCAATCTGTAGCCAACAATATCACCTCGGAAATGGGGCTGGCGCTGTTGGATGTAGCAGACCTCATCCGGCAATATCCGGCAGTGATGGAGTATTTTCGACACGCCAATAATAAGACTTTTTTGAGGACTTGGCCAAGTTGGAAGGCGGCAATGCTGTCAGCAAATCCATACAGGCGTATCTTGAAAAATACGGCATGCGTTGTTCCGGTGAGATTGATATCACCAGACCCCGCTTCAGCGAACAGCCGACTGCCCTAGTCCCCATGATTCTCGGCAACATCAAAAACTTTGAGCCAGGTGCTCATAATGCTACATTTGAGCGAGGCCTGATGGAAGCGGAGCAGAAGGAACAGGATCTCCTAAACCGTTTGGCCCAGCTGCCCGGTGGAAAACAAAAGGCCAAAAAGACAAGGAGGATGGTCAGCGTTTTGCGCAATTTTACCGGTTATCGGGAATACCCGAAATATACCATGGTCGGGCATTACTGGGTCATTAAGCAGGCTCTGCTGAAGGAGGCCGTTAAGCTCGTACAAAAGGGGGTTATCCGGGAGAAGGAGGATATTTATTTTCTGTCTTTTGAGGAACTTCGGGAGGTTGTTCGTACAAACCGGCTGGATTACAGCATCATAAGGTCGCGTAAAGAGGAATACGAGGTCTATGAGAAGCTGACGCCACCGCGAATAATGACGTCTGAGGGCGAGGTTATATCCGGTGAATACGATACCGGTAACATCCCGAAAGGTGCGTTGGCGGGCATACCTGCTTCCTCCGGAATCATTGAAGGCCGGGCACGGGTCATTTTAAGAATGGAGGATGCCGACATAGAGGAAGGCGATATTTTGGTCACCACATTTACCGACCCCAGCTGGACGCCGGTTTTTATCTCCATAAAAGGCTTAGTGACGGAGGTAGGCGGAATGATGACCCACGGTTCTGTCGTTGCCAGGGAATACGGCTTGCCAGCGGTAGTGGGTGTGGAAAACGCTACTAAGCTTATTAAAGATGGGCAAAGGATTCGAGTCAATGGAGCGGAAGGGTATGTAGAAATCTTGTAACAGATAGGACGGCATTGCTTTATAGCAGTAGGAATAACTAGCGTGGTAAAGTAAAAAACTGAATTAAAACCGCTAAGGGCATCCCTGCCAAAAGGCAGGGATGCCAAGCCATAGGGCCTAAAGTGCTTGTAGCACTATGATAGCCAGTTGCCGCATTGATCATGTCCAAGACCTGCCCTTTTGCGGCGGATTTTTTATTTTGTAGGGATAGCATAGGGCTGATGCGATATTGGAGGCGGAACAACAGTAGCTAAATTGACTACCTGCATTTATTACAGAAAAGATTCTACCAGTTCCCGATCTTGCAGGACATAATTTAATTTATGAAGGAATTAACTAGATACAAGTTTTTTAGTAGTTAAAGTCCGAAAAATTTAGTTAATTTTAACAGTTGCTTAATATAAGCATGATATACTTTACTAGGATAAATAGTCTATGAAATAAGAATAGAAGATTTGGAGGGACAATAATAATAGTATGACAGCTCAAGAAAAGGCGACAGTTGAAGCCATCCTAGAAGATGTTGGACTGGAACCTTTAAGAAAAGCAGAATATGATGATCCGAAAACGGAAGCCAAACATTTAACAATATCTAGAACAACATCTAGAACAACACGTTAGGAAGCGAATGCTAATAAGTATTCGCATCTTTAATTTCTAATGGTTTAAGTTTAGCCTTAAGCCTTCTTCATTAAGCTTAAGTCATATTTAGAATTAAATGCCGTAGCATATCGTTGAAAGATATTTAGAATCAGTTTTAATTTTAATCAGGCGGACCTAAGATAAATTTTTGATATAATCTGGGGATTATAAACTACCCTGAAATCTAGTGAAATATATGAACAGAACATGTTCAATGAATTAAACAAAGAGGGCAACGCCCTCTTTGTTGTTTTTACTGATTTCTTAGCCATTCCATAGCTTCATCTGAATTATTAAAAACTTTAACAAGAACTCCAGCGTTAGTAGTTAAATCGGTATGTTTTTTCATATTTAACTGTCCAGTAATCTTTTCAGGTTGTACTAAGGCCCAATATTTCCAACCCAACTTTTGCAGTATTTTAGTACAACAGGTATCTTAACCTCAGATTTATAGGTAACACTTAAATGTTAAGAATTAGCTTATAGAAAGTTAAAAATTAGTAAATAATCCATAATAAAGAAATAAAGGGTTTGTATTATTAAAAATATGAATCATGGACTAAAGGACTTTCCAAACGATATTAAGGCCTCGGAATTCATAACATTTTAAACGTTTGAAGAAAAATGGAGGTTTAAATAATGAAAAAAGTGATGTTAGTATGCATATAACTGACTACGAAATGGCTATAAGATTATTGTTAGCTTGTATTTTTGGAGGAGTAGTAGGCTATGAAAGAGAAAAACATGATAGTCCTGCAGGATTTAGAACTCATATTTTAGTCTCATTGGGTTCTGCATTAATCATGGTTTTATCAATGTATGCGTTTTCTAATTTTACTACGGTTAATAAAGATCCTGCACGACTAGGAGCCCAAGTCGTTTCTGGAATCGGTTTTTTAGGAGCAGGAACTATTTTAAGAGATGGAGCATCGGTTAAAGGGTTAACTACAGCAGCCTCTCTGTGGGTTGTTTCCGCCATTGGATTAGCGACGGGAGCAGGATTCTATTTTTCAGCGTTCCTCGTAACAGGGTTAGTTTTTATTGTATTAGAGCATTCTTTTGAAACGTATCTTTTTAGGAATAGACAAATCCTTAAAATATCAACAACTAATGGGACTTATAAGGTTACGGAAATAAATCAAATCTTAGAATCTCATGGAATCGTTTCTCGGAATATTTCGATGACTCTGTTAAAAGAAGAGAATAATAGAACTATAATAGAATACAAATTGAAAACACCCTTTCATCAAATAGATGTAGAAAAAATACTTGATGATATAAAAAAAGTTAACGGGATATATTCAGCGGAAAAAGAATAGTATAGATTATTTACTTACCTCTCCTAGCGAGGGGACTTTTTTATATTGTAGTGAGTCCAACGTGCGGTAAACCAAGTCAAGGGAGACTTATAGTTCAAAGACTTTGTAGGTGTTGTTACTGATGAAGAAGTTGCCGTTGACAGGCTTTGATCTGTTTATGCCTGGCAATTGGTTACTACCTCTTCAAGTTGAGTAACAATTGAGTGATCCTCTTCAGTATTTGCCACCAAATCGAGATTCTGGATAATGCCGCTAATTCTTTTGAGAACATCTTTCAAAATCAACATTTCTTGCATCGCTAATTCGTCACTCGTTTCTATTAAGGCGATACCCAGCTGATGTCCTACTCCCTCATTCACCTTACGAATACAGTTTTTTCCCAACACTCGAATAACTAAAGAGGCTTCCTGTACATCTAATTGACGAACCATTTCAATCGAAGTCATCAATCCTTGCGCTATACGTAATCCGACGTCATTCCACTCCGCTTGTTGATTCATTTTAGTTCCCCCTCAAGATCAGATGCAGTAGATATATATTTATCATTATTCGCGTTAAGAATTATAAAGCGCACTCTAAAGTAAACGCTTGTTATTAGCTTATTATTTGACGTACACCAACCAAAATCAAAAGAATACCAGAAATTGTGGTTGCTTTTTCTCCTAATCGTCCGGCAGCAAATTTTAAACTAAAGATAGCGCATAGGCCGGTGCATATGAAAGAGAAAAAACCGGAGATAGATGATGTCATCAAAATATTAAGATGCGTAATTCCAGCGCTAAAACCACCCGCTAAGTTATTTAAGGATAAAGCAATACCTAGGATTACTGATTCAAAAAGACTTATTGACTTGGAATTATCTAAATCAGCTTCCTCTGGGTTGCGCAATACTCGTAGTATAAGATTATCCTCTGAAAGGTGTTCTTTTGGTTTTTTGTTAAAATATTGTTGGCTTAATACATAAACTCCGATGCTTACAAGAACTGTTGTGCTAATAATTTGACATGTAAATGGCGTAAGACAAAAAGAAATCCAGTTTCCCAATATGCCACCAACGCAAGATAATGAGAAACCCATTAAAGCGATAATAGAGTTAGGTGTTAATGGGATTCTTGTTTTTCTTAATCCATATGCAATTCCAACCCCAGCGTTATCAAGGTTAGATGCAACTCCGATCCATAACATAAGTATCGTTTTGTTTAGGTCCATTTTAATCACCTCAAAAAATTATTTTATTATGGTTATCATTTAAATTTGTTATCCAGGTCATAGAGATAGAAACCCAAAACAGATAATTTGGTCTCTCATTTCATTGAGATTTAACTGAGATTTAACATTAAAATAATAGTTTAGTATTGTTCTCAAACCCAAC
The DNA here is from genome assembly GCF_045689965.1 of Desulfosporosinus paludis. NCBI lineage: Bacteria > Bacillati > Bacillota > Clostridia > Eubacteriales > Desulfitobacteriaceae > Desulfosporosinus > Desulfosporosinus paludis. Next base: position 1,069,833 of record NZ_CP144211.1, on the reverse strand, counting down.
GAAATAAACTGTAACATTGTGGATAAAATTCATATATTTTATTACCATTAATTGGTCTGATTGGATTTAACGCAAATAAAATACCCCTCTTTGTTGAGGGGTAAAGAATATGTTGTAAAGTTGTTATTTTAATTAACATGAAACAAAATGGGAAATATGATACAGCTAAGATTTAAGTAGGTCCATCATTTTTCTCTGATGCCTGTTCGGTAGGGACATCCAATAATCCAGGTGAATTTTGGGATGCCAGCAAGGACGAATTTTTAACCTGGTCGGCAAAATTTAATAAGGCGGCAGTACCTTTCACGATCGCCTTACGGGCTCCTTCTCTGGCTTCAGGCGATACTACAAGTACAAGTGCTGCAGCACCAAGGATAAACCCAAAAGGGGATTTTTTTATGTACTTTAACATAATTAACACTCCCTTAAAGAAACAATAAACCAATTAAAGTAATTTCCAGTAATACCATTATTTATTCATGATTTACTCAGTACGGTTTGGCGTACTAAGTGAATGTTCAGGGAATCCTGGCAATTTTTAATTGGAGTAAACAGTGGCTTTTATCTATAAGTATTTGAATAAATTAGACTCTCGAGGATAAACTAAAATCTGTTACACATAAGGATGGAGTAAGACTAGGGGGGTAGAGATTGGGGATTCTATTTAGTCGAGTTAAACAGAGGTATGTTCGTAAGTTGCCCGGAAGATTACGCATTGAAGTATATGGACTAAAAAACAACCGTACGCTGGCAGAACGATTGTTTGAACAGTTAGATATAAGTGAAGGTATAGAAATGATATCCCCATGTATAGATACTGGAAGGCTCCTGATTACCTATAATGAGCAAAAAATGTCGATTGAGGAGGTTATATATAAAATCACGTTATTAGAAATGTCAGCTTCTAACGACGTTTTATCTCAACAGTCTCAAATATCGAAACAGGTTTATGATGAAGTGGCTGCTACTACTATCGAGGGAGAAGTGCAAAACTCACACTGTAATAACTATTCTCAGGTTTTTCCGAGTCCCAACCTAGGGACAGTTAACCAAGATCAGTTAGTTCAGACCCAAGACAAAAAATTGGGGGTCCCTCTGCCTTTAACTCTTTCTGTTGGAGGTTTATGTGCCCTTGGTGTAAAACAGCTAATTTGGGGGAAATCGGCTTTAGCCAGAAGCTCGACAGCCTTTAATTTGGCAGCGCTAGTTGCAGTGACTAGTGGTTACTCTTTATTGAAGCGTGATACTTCGCAGGCCCAAAACAAATGGGCAAATCCGGAGTTCCTTCTTGGTGCCAGCGCCCTAGCCCTTGCCTTAGTTAGAGAAAATTTGATTGTTCTTGCCGGATTAAGTATTTTACAGTTTCTAAGGTGGAAAAGAGAGGAGCTTAACTTAAGCAACGTAAGCCAAGCTGCTCTCTCCTGCGAAATGAAAGAATACATACAGAAAACAAGTAAGGTAAGCACACTTTTGGCTGGAGCAACTTGGGCTTTTACTGGAAGCCCCCTACGAGGGATGGCAGTTCTCTTGGCAGGTAATCCAAGGGTAGCGGCACTACCAGTACAATATACATGGGATCAAGCTGATCTTAATGCCCGGAAGAACGGATATATGGTCCCGGAAAATTGTTCTTTGGAAGAATTAGCTCAGACTAAATGTATTGTAATCGAGGATACCGCCCTCATTATTAAAGAACATTTATCGAATATCGAGTGTATTTCTGATGAAGATAATGAGTTAAAGGTATGGCATTTGGCGGCTTCGCTTATGAAAAAGACAGATCATTCTTGGAAAGACGAAGTAACTAGAAAAGCCAATTCAATCGGTGGAACTATCCGTACTGCGTTTAAAATTGAACAGTTGGTTCAAGGGACTAAAGCTAAAATCCAAAAAGCAGAAGTCCTAATGGGCAGCCTTAAATTCTTAGAACAAAACGGTGTTAATTGTAATCAGTATTTACTTGAAGTGAAAAGAAAGCAAAAAAAAGGGTTTGACGTTTTATGCCTTGCCAGAGAAAAGGTCTTCCTGGGTCTTCTAGCCAGAAAAAGAGAATATAGTTCGAATGGTTTTTTAGAAGGAATAGACTATTATCACAAAAACCATATTGGTGTCAATGTATTAAAAGACAGTTTAAATATGGGCAGTGAAACACTGGGGAATTTTGGACTGGAAACAAGCTGGCTAGGTAGTACTAAGGAAACGATGCTGAAAAGAATCGCTCAATTTCGAGAAAGTGGCAATAATGTCCTACTTGTCATGGGTGAAAATCAAAATCAAGATATCCAGTCCCAATTGAATGGAATCCCATTGATCTCCACGGGTAAAATAAGCGATTTAAATAGGACCATAGAATATTCAAGGAACATAAAGGCAACGGCTGATCACAGCTTTTCTGTAGCGAAGCTATGGAATAGAATAGGAACTTTACTGGCTATCCCTTTGGCCATAACAGCGCCGGTTGCTAATCTTCTTTCTGATGCCGTCACTTTAATTCTTTTAGCTCGAGGAAAAAGAATAAGTAGTTCAGAGAAACTAAAACCTAATCCCAGGAAAGCACAATTAGGTCCTTATGAGGCAAAAAGGATATTGCAAACTAGTAGGGGAGAACCAGGAGTCTCTTGGCATGCACTGTCTAGCGAAGATATCCTAAATAAATTCAAAGTTGACAAAGATCAAGGATTGACGGCAGAACAAATAAAATTAAAGCATAATGAGTTTGGGTTAAATGTACTTGCGCAAAAAAAACAAACACCATGGCTATTTTCTTATCTGGGACAGTTTAAAGAATTTACAACAGTCATTCTTTTGGGGACTTCGATGCTTGCCCTAGCTACCGGATCTTGGTTCGATGGACTTGCTATGGGAGCAATCCTATTAGCTAATGCAGCAATTGGTACTGTTCAAGAACGAAAAGCCGAAAAGGTAATAGAAGCACTTAACAAATTTCAATCTCCCGTATGTAAAGTAACAAGAGAAGGCAAACCAATTGAGGTTTTAGGCTCAGAACTATTACCCGGAGATATTGTTACTCTTGAAGCCGGCGACAGAGTTTCTGCTGATATTCGTGTGCTTAATTCTTGGAATCTCGAAATAAATGAGGCAGCTTTAACGGGAGAATCTCTTCCTATAATAAAGGATTCTCGAATATTAAATACAGATTGTCCTCTTGCAGAACGGAAAAACATGCTTTATTTGGGAACCGATGTGACACGTGGCAAAGGAATTGGAGTTGTTGTCAAGACAGGGATGGAAACTGAAATTGGCTATCTCATGTCATTAATGGAAGGGCAGGAGAAAGTCTTAACCCCTCTGCATGAGAAAGTTACGAGTATTAGTAAGAAATTTGTTAAAGGAGCAGCCTTGGCTGGCGCCTTAGTCTTCATCGCCGGATTACTCAGAGGTCGCCCACTCACCCAAATAATTACCACGTCAATCACCCTTGCTGCTTCTGCAGTGCCTGAGGGATTACCGGTGACAATAACTATTGCTTTAAGTGCGGGCATTTTCAGGATGGCAAAGAAAAACGCCTTGATTCGCAAATTATCTGCTTTGGAAACTTTGGGACGGACAACGGTTATTTGTTCCGATAAAACAGGCACTCTAACCAAAAATGAAATGACAGTAAAAAGAATTGCTACATTGAGATCAACTTATGCGGTAGAAGGTAATGGCTATGAACCTATAGGGTCAATTACTAATATAAACTCATTAAATTCAATAACGAAAGAAACTATACTAGAGTGTCCGGAATTAAAGCAAATAGGTAGAATTGCAGTTCTTTGTAATGATAGCAAGCTTGTTCAAGAAAATGAATCATGGAGTATCAAAGGTGATCCAACGGAAGGTGCACTTCTAACATTTGCTGCAAAATATGGTCTTTGGCAAGAAAAGATGACTCACTGGCATCGTGTACACGAAATCCCGTTTGACTCAAATTCTGGAACAATGAATGTAGTTTGTAGGGATACTGAGTCCGACCAAGATTGTTTTGTGTTCTGCAAAGGGTCAACAGAGGTAATTCTTGATCGTTGTCAGTGGTATCAGTCTAATGGAGAAATTCACCCTCTCACTGAAGAAATAAAAGAAGTGATAAGTCATCAAAATGAAACGTTCGCACGTGATGCCCTTAGGGTATTAGCGTTTGCATATTGTCCGACCGAGTGGCTAGATGGAGAACCTAATAATTCCCAAACAATTAATGATCAACTAATTTACGTTGGGTTAATAGGAATGATGGATCCACCAAAACCTGAGGTGGAAAAGAGCATTCGTGAAGCCTACGCACTGGGTGTCAAGCCAGTTATGATCACAGGTGACCATCCTATTACAGCCGTAGCAATAGCTAAAGAACTTGGACTTGGGGATTTAAATGCCAAAGTTATGACCGGCCAGGACTTAGACCGTCTCTCGGATGAGGAACTAGTTAGATTAGTTGAGGAAATTTCCATATTCGCTAGGGTAACACCTGAGCATAAACTTCGAATTGTAACAGCCTATCAGAAATGTGGACATATCGTTGCGATGACTGGAGATGGGGTTAATGATACTCCAGCTATTAAGCAGTCAAATGTTGGTATAGCGATGGGTCGAACAGGAACCGATGTCACTAAAGGCACTGCAGATATGATTTTGAAGGAAGACCATTTTGGGTCAATTATAGAAGGTGTCAAAGAGGGAAGAACCATAATCGGAAATATAAGGAAAGCCATTGGCTGTCTTTTGACCGGTAATTTAGCGGAAGTTTTAGTGACAGCGGTTGCGGTTATAGCAGGGTTGCCTATGCCCCTTGTTCCGATACAAATCCTTTTAATGAACCTTCTTACAGATGCTATCCCTGCAATGGTATTAGCCGTAAACCCTGGAAACAAGACAAAGCTAACAACTCGCCAAGATATCGTTGATAAAGAGCTTTATTCTAAAGTCATCACGCGAGGCATCTTGCTCGGGGCTGGCTCATTAGGTTTGTTTGCGGCGACCCTGGCTTCTGGAGCGCCTCTGCTTGTGGCCCAAACAGCAGCCTTTACGGCATTGGTCATTGGCCAATTAGCCCAAACATTTTCCTGGAGACAAGAAGGTTCGAAGGAAAGCATCAAAGATTCTTTCAAAGACCGTTATCTCATAGGGGGCTTAGGAGTATCTTTCCTTGCCTTACTTGGAGCGATCTATGTTCCAATGGTTGCAGGATTCTTCCATACTGCCCCACTTATGCCACGACACTGGTTATATATTCTCCTTATCGCCGGTTCGGTTTCAATACTCTCAAAGCCATTTCTTTCTCTCGTATCTTCCACCAATCAAAGCCGGTTTTTGGATGGAAAACCTCGTGTCCTTGATGCCAATCAATTAGCTATGGTCTGATTTACTTGTTCATCCCTTAGAAGAGATATGGCTAAACGAAATGTCGGTGTTGCCCAAATCATTACCAGTATTTTATCAGATAAACTCAATATACTAAGTATTGAATCAATGCCGCGCATGGTTGGTACCTTCCTCGAAAAATTATAATAAATTCTTAGTACAAAGGAGGAGAGATATGAAAACCATAAGAAGTTTCGTTAGAGCGTACTTTGAAGCCTTGGTGCTCATAGCACTACCATTTATTATTCTCCTATTTTCAAGCTATTGGGTTTTAGTAAACCCGGAGGTTATTGTGTATGGTTTAACGTTTTCGTTTCTCTCCAGCTTTGTGATTGCTCATAACTTTAGACAGTATAAGAAGTCTATACAATTTAAGAATGAGGATTTGTTTATTAATAACCTTATAAATTCGTTTAGCCACTTGGGATATATGCTAAAGGAAAAGACTAATGAATCACTAATATTTGAGCCTACGGTTCATTCACACTTACTTGCGAGAGACATTTTGGTACATCTGGCCGATAATTCTGCGATTATTCAAGGATCCAGATTACAAGTCCGAAAAGGTATAGCTCTAACTCAAGGTGAAAATGAGAGATTGCTACCCAGTAACACAATGGAGGAATGTGAGAATGAGTTGTCAGACGGAAACACTGAGGGTTTATTTCCGGCGTTTGGGAACAGTATTATAAATTCTTCAGAGTTTGTAGAGGCAAAAGAAAGTATGACTCCGGAGACTTATGTACAGATACCTGAAGAGGATTGAACGGAGGAACTATCAGTGCTTAAAAACTTTGAAAAGGGCGGCTTGATAACAGGTGCTGCCCTAGGTTTAGCCGCAACATCCATTCTACCGGTTATTAAAAGTACTTTTCTTGGCCTTGGCGTCATTGGTGTACGAGGGACATTAAGCCTGTATGAAAGCACTAAAACAACAATAATATTAGCTAAAGAAGAAATAGAGGATATTATTGCTGAAGCGCAGTTCGAAAGGATGAAAGAACAGCTTTCGAAAGAGATTAATGATTTACCTGATGAGACGAGAGCAAACTTGAATTAACACATAATCTAATATTTCCACAATAAGGAAGGTGTATTATACATAATATGACAGAAGATCAGGTATTGGATAACCATATCGAGCAAGCGCTTTCTCATATTGAGTCAGCAATAAACATTAGTCTCAAGATTGGCGTTGAAAAGCCCGAAAACCAGAAACTAGTAGGAAACAAATGGGAGAAATTTCTTGGGCAATTCTTTGAGTACGCTAGGGTTAAAGGTAAGGAGCAGCGTGTCAATATGTTAGGATGGATTAGTTTTCCTCGAATACGACATTGAGAACATAAGGAGGGATTGTTATGTTTAGTAAAGGCACATTATGGGCGGGAGCAATCTCTGGAGGGATTGCACAATTTAAGGGTTCTCGTGAATTTACCAGCGGTAGGATTAGCAAAAATGAATATATTGCAAATACAACAACCAACGTAACTGAAACAATAGGTCTTATGGCGGGGTTAGAGTATGGAGCAATGCTTGGCTCTTCTATATTCCCAGGTATCGGTTCTATTGTTGGAACAATTGTAGGTGGAGTATTAGGAGACCGCCTGGGAAATATTGTTGGTGTTCAAGTGGGGAATACGATAATCAAACAAGATAACTTACTTGGTTCTCAACAGATGATCCATGACTTACAATAAATTTTAACAATGCTTATATCCCCCCCCTCTGTTGTAATATAGAGGGGGATTTACTTATACATCTTATGGGAAAAATTACTAGGTGCCCCGAAGATTTTTTAACTTAGTTTTTACATTTACTTAGCCGTCACCTAACAATGTTTTAGTATTATATTTTTAGAAAAACATTTGTTGAGGTGAAACATGATAACAAAATCATGGTTCTATAAAAAAAACTCTGAGAAGGATCATAAAAATTCTAAAATAATGTTCCTTAAGGATGTTCGAAAAACTCAAAATAAATCTATTTCCAAGAAGGAAATATTACTAAATATTATTCAGAATAGACGAAACCATAATGAAATTAAGGCTATAAGGGCCGTCGAAGACTGCCGTAGATTAATTTCCGTAGAACTTAATAAGTTTTTTAATCAAATAGAACATGATAGCGCTAGTTCGATCTTCTTAGTAAACAATTTAAGAATACTCGTTGAAGAAACTGAAGCTATTATTTTAAACTGCCTAAAGCGGTGCTTTAATCAAACAATGGGTTGGAAACTTAGAGAATTCAATTATGTAAATTGGATTTACGATATATATACTCCAATATCCAATTATCAGGAAACAAAACAGAGAACAGTTTTTATTACTACAGTTGTGGAAGCGGTCGCTCGAAAAACTTTAAGTGACTCAATCGACTCACTTTTGAAAAATAGTTTTCTCATCTCTTTACTGGATATTGATGTTAGTACACTGATATTACCATTTTTGGGCATTGATTCTGGTGCTGAAACTTTAGAATTTAATCATGAAATTTGTAAAAGAATTGCCGGAGCCCTTTATTCACTTAAAGTGAGGCTTTCTCGCGAGATTAATAAAGAGATAGCTAACGTTTTCTATGCTACCCATGATATATTGGATGCTAAACTCGAGCACAAAATCAATTTGCTTGAAATTGAATTAGAAAAAGAAGATCTTTATAGGTCTCAGTTGATGGAAGCCTAGATATAAGTAGTGTATAGTGTTTAAGGAATTCAACAAAAGAAAGCCCTGGAGCATATTGAAATGTCGCCAGGGCTTTTTGATTTAGTAGTAGATTGTATGTTCTCAAGTGTGATTGTTTTTGTACATAGTGAAGTTACTAAATGGGAAATCTCTTCTTAGATATTAATAATGTTTGTTACTGAGAGGGGGGAACGAATTATGATAGAAACAGGAACAATGTGGAATAAATATGTTCATCTTACACCTGGAAGAATTAGACTTAAAGTGCCTGGATTAAAAAGAAATGAATATTTGGCTGAGAGAATTCACTATGCTTTAGAAAAGATTGAAGGGATAGATCAAGTTAGGACCAATCTTTTAACAGGAACATTGCTGGTGCATTTTAATGAAACGATATTGCATGGTCTAAGTATAATAATATGCGTAGATGACCAAACAAAAGGGAATTATCCGGTTAATTTTCAGGATAAGCTTACTCCAATGATTACCCGAAGAGCATATAAAATGTTCCTGATTTCATCGGCTTTGGTGTTATTATTTGCCAAGCAAAAAATAGCCGGTCCTTCGATATTAGCCAATTCAAAAACAGTTAAGATTACAGCAACTGTTTTCGGCTTATTAGTAGGTTATCCAATTTTTCTTTGGGGGTTAAAGCATCCTCAGTTAACGAGAAGAAAAAGTTATGACTTCGTTATCAATAGTATAACTTTTTCCTTATTAATATTACAGGAGAGTTTTACGGGATTATTTCTGATCTTATTTACCAATTATTCTAAGATGGTTATGGCTTTAGATTTTATGAGGACGAAAGGGATTATCTCAAGAATTGGAAAACTACCCGAAAAAGTATGGGTAATTAGTAATGGAAGTGAAATTTCAATACCATTAGATAAACTAGAATCTGGTGATATTGTCATGGTTCGAAAGGCGGAAACAATACCAGTTGATGGTAAAGTGGTTGATGGAGTTGCTGTCGTTGATGAAAGCCAGATAAGTGGATTGCCTAATCCAATCAACAAAATATCGGGCTCCAGAGTACTAGCCGGAACAGAGATTTTAGACGGCTCTTTAAAGATAATTGTAGAACAAACGGGTTCTCATACCCAACTGAACCGGATACGAAGAAGTGCATTACATAGAAAACCTCACCCCGATGAGGCAATATTTAGAGAACGTATTGATCGAATGGTTTACTTTTCCCTTATGGCCGCAGGGGGAGTTTATTTACTAACCGGAAGCATAAATCGCAGTTTAGCAATATTGCTGGCAGCGTCGCCTTCCGCAGCAGGACTTGCCGTTCCCACAGCAAATGGAGTAGCTATTGGGAAAGCGCTGCAGCGAGGTATTTATGTTAAAAACGGAATCCATCTCTGGGAGGCAAGTCAAGTTGATACTCTTGTTTTAGACAGAATACCATCATTAACGGCAAGCGAAGTATTAATTGAAGAAATTGTTGTGACTAATAAAGATTATAGCGAGAGGGATATGTTGAGAATAGCCTCCAAGGTTGAAGGAATGGACTGTGATCCTTTAATTAAGATAATTCGGGAAAGAGGGTATCAGACGTATTTTGGCCCTAAATTGTCAGCAGAGGAAAAAGAGTTTATTCCGAAATTGGGAGTTAGAGGGAATATTAAGGGTAAGAAAATCTTGCTGGGAACTAAAGCCTTAATGCTTGAGGAATCAGTAAAAATTAAGAAAGTAGAAAGTAAAGTTGTTCGTTTTAGGCATTTAGGTTTAAATCCAATTTACCTTGCTGTTGACGGAAAGCTGTGTGGCCTTTTTGGTGTACGGGAAATAATTAAACCAGAAGTAAGAAAGGCCATAGAACAGCTTAGAGCTCTTGGAATAAGAATTATCTTGATATCAAGAGATGAATCAGAAGTTGCGGAAATAATAGCAAATCAATTAGGAATTACAGAATTTTATAGTAAAATGAATCCTAGTCAGAAAGCTGAATTTATTAAAGATCTTAAGAAGCAAGGGTATAGAGTAGCTATGCTGGGGGACGGGATTGACGATGCACTAGCTATGTCCGAAGCAAGTGTTGGAATATCTTGGGGTAAAAAAGGAGCAGATTCTGCGGCAAAAGTTGCGGGAATCGTAATAACTACTCAGAATCCTCAGGTGCTTGTAGATGCATTTCTCTTAGCTCAAAAAACGAAAGAAGTAGCGAAGCAAAACATCAATTATGCTATTGGATTAAATGTGTTAGGTTTAGGTCTTGGTGCCGGTGGCTTGATTAACCATGTTAGTGCTGCGTTTCTTGGTGAAATTGGAACAATCGTTACGGTATTCAATACAAGTTATCAAAGGTGGTTTTAAAAGCCAAAGAGGATCCCAGTGGGATCCTCTTGCTACTTTTTCATAGTTTATAAAGTAAGATTTAAGTTAGTTAGTCTTTTGGTTGATTTTTCTGAGTATCGTTATTCATTTCACTGCCAACAGAAGCTCCCGTAACACTACCTAAACCTCCACCGATGGCTGCGCCGGCTGGTCCAGCCATTCCCCCGATTGAAGCACCGATAGCCCCACCTGCTCCTGCCCCAACGATAGTGCTACTGTTTAAATTGCCCTTTTGGGCCTTAGCTTGAGCTACTACGTCTTCCCAACCTTCTTTAGCATTTGAGGCTAAAGCGGCAGTTCCTTCCGTAATTGATACTACTCCTTTTGCTGTAGCTAATGCAACACCGCGCAAAACACTTTTCATTGCTGGTGCTAATACAACGACTGCTGTACCGGCGAGGACTAAACCCAAAAATGAAGATTCTCCAACTGCTTCCGATATACCTTTAAACAAAAGAATTCAACTCCTTTCTTATAAGAAAGTATTTGAAACGTAAATTTCTATTGTATTATTTGTGGTTACCATAAAAATAATTCAAGACTTATTTAAATAAACCAAGAACAGCAAAGGACCAAGGCATAAGCTCAATTCTCTTAATTAAAGGTTAACCATATCTTTACATTGGTTGCCTATTTTCTTAACGATAGGTTGCTATAATTGGATTGAATAAAATATAAACGATAAAGGCAAACTTGGTGAAAGCCAAGGACGCAAAGCCACGGGTCTTCCAGATTACTGAAGACAGCCGGGTTACCGACAAACTACTTTGTTTTTGCAAAGCCTTTATCGCCATTCCTGTGTGGATGGCGATTTCTGTTATAGCAGGGGGAATAAAATTCGAGCGGAGGATGCTCACATGGTTCATTTCAATCTATTCTAAAACGCAATAGGGCCGGAAATTATCTTTTTATGGTGTGAAAAGATGTTTTGAACAATCGAAATGATCGCTTAAAAAATTGAAAGGGGATAAAGGCAATGAAAAATAAGTCCATGCATCGATGGACAATCTTATTAGGTACAGTAATTGCCCAATTGGGGTTGGGATCAATCTTTACGTGGAGTCTATTTAATCAGCCATTAGTGGATAAATATGGTTGGCGACTAAGTGAAGTAGCAATTACGTTTTCAATTACGAGTTTTGCATTAGCTTTCGCTACCTTAGCTGCAGGAAGAGTTCAAGATAATCTAGGGGTTAGAAAACTTGTATCAATTGCAGGTTTATTATTAGGAATTGGTTTAATTGCAACATCTAGAGTAACGTCACTTTCTACTTTATATATAACGGCCGGTATTATAGTCGGTGCTGCTGACGGCATTGCTTACATTACTTTGATTTCTAATTGTATCAAGTGGTTTCCAGAGAAGAAGGGTCTTATATCAGGTATTTCAAACGGGGCATATGGAATCGGCAGCATAATTTTTAACTATGTACTCGAATCTTTGATTAATTATAAGGGAGTTTCTGAAGCATTTTTATATTGGGGAATAATAGCTATGGTTTTGATTCTTGCAGGTGCTCAATTATTAAAGGACGCACCAGTGGTAACTTCGAGTGTTAAGAGTGGTTCAGATCATGAATTTTCTGTAGTAGAAATGATAAAGACGAAGGAAGCTTATACTTTATTTATTGTGTTTTTCACAGCATGCATGAGCGGTCTCTACCTAATTGGGATTGTTAAGGATATAGGTGTCCAATTGGCTGGACTTAATCCGACTGTAGCTGCGAATGCTGTAGCTATGGTAGCGATATTTAATACTACTGGGAGAATCTTACTAGGGGCTTTATCTGATAAAGTAGGCAGACTAAAAGTAGTAATTTTCACACTTTCATTAACAATGATTGCAGTATTCGCTTTAAGTTTTGTGCATTTGAACTTTGAAATTTTCTCTATCTGTGTCATCTTAATTGCTTTTAGCTTTGGAGGAAACATAACCTTATTTCCTCCTATTATTGGTGAATTTTTTGGTTTAAATAAGCAAATGAAAAATTATGGCATCATATATCAGGGCTTTGGATTTGGAGCACTTTCAGGGTTGTTTATAGCAGCAGTAACCGGAGGATTAAGGCCTACATTTCTAGTTATAGGCGGATTAACTTTAGTTTCAATAATTCTTGTTTCGATGATTAAACCTCCAAAACATACTATAAATGTTATAGACGTTAAGGGGTGTTATAATTCATCGCTCTCCTAAATTTATAATTTTACTAACTTTAATATTACATACTCGATTAAATGATGGGCTAGGAAAGAAATAAAGGTAATAGGAGATGAGTATCAAGAGATAGGAAAATAAAAACTATAACTTAGCCGAATTATGGCTAGAAAAAGAAGGAGAGGGACAATTGTTAAGAAAAGTAAAGCTTAACCGGAGTATCTTAATCCTAATTATTGTGTATGCCTTAGTTGCGGTTTTAGTAGGAACAATAAACATCTTAAGTATTGAAGATAATAGTCAAAAAAGTATCGATCTTTATACGAAAACTCTGAATGAAAGTTATGACCAAAAGCTTCGCTCTGTCACCCAACAAGCTATTAGCACTTTAAATGGAATATATCAGCAAGAACAGCAAGGTAGCCTTACTGAAGCACAGGCCAAACAACTGGCGGTCAACGTTATGACAAGCATGCGCTACGGCGATGACGGGCAAGGATATTATTGGGGAGATACAATTGATGGTACTTGCGTTTTTCATGGTACAAACCAATCGCTGGTTGGAACTAACCGGAATAATTCGAAAGATTCCAAAGGCAACTACTATATTCAAGAGATCCGCAAAGCTGCTCTTAATGGTGGAGGTTATATTAACTATTGGTTTCCAAAAGCAGATCCCAAAGATACGATACAATATCCTAAAAGGGGTTATGCACTAGAATTTAAGCCTTGGCAATGGGTTATTGGCACAGGTAATTATATTGATGATATTCAAAAAACAGTATCTCAGCGTCAAGCCATAGTGGACCATGAAAATAGAATTGGCATTACATATTCTCTCGTAGGCACGCTTTTGATAATATTGGTATCTATCGTTTTTTCTCTAATTATTAATCGAAAGCTTACTAACCAGTTAACACCTATGGCTGAAGCAGCAACACAAGTCGCTGAAGGGAAGCTTAAAACTCCAGAAGTTATCGCTAATGGCAACGATGCCATCGGGCATTTAGGCAAATCTATAAATGTTATGACTAGGAACTTGCGAGAAATAGTCGATAAAGTGATGTCATCTTCAAACAAAGTTGCTTCAACGGCAAATGAACTGAGCATTGGAGCGGAACAGTCGGCTCAAGCATCTAGTCAAATTTCTTCTGCAATTGTTGAGGTCTTTTCCGGGAATGAAAAACAGCTAAATATAGTGGATAATACGAGAAATGTAGTCAATAAAATGAAAGATGGAATCACTAAGATGCTTGATTTTCCCAAAGAAGTAGTAAATACAGCTGATAAAGCTGCAGAATCGGCTCTTAGAGGGAGCAATGTTATCGATAAAACGATTGACCAAATGAATAATATCGAAAAAACTGTTGCCATCTCTGCTGAAGCAATCGAAAACTTAGGTGAACAATCGAAAGAAATAAGTCAAATTGTTGATGTAATCTCGAGCATTGCATCTCAAACAAATTTATTAGCTCTTAATGCAGCTATAGAAGCCGCACGAGCTGGAGATCAAGGCAAAGGGTTTGCAGTAGTGGCTGATGAAGTAAGAGCGCTTGCTGAACAATCCAGCCTCGCAGCCAAACAAATAGCCGATTTAATATCGTTAATTAATAGCAATACTCAAAAAGCCGTAACGACTATGAATAAAGGAATTCATGAAGTTTCAATTGGTACGGAAGTTGTACTTAGTGCCGGTATAACATTTAAAGAAATAAATGATTTAGTTAATACTGTTTCGGCACAGATAAGGGAAATCTATGGCGAGATTCAGCAAACGTCCTTGGGAAGCAATCAAATTGTAGAAGCTATTCATGATCTTGACGTGGTTAGCCAAACAATTGTCGATCAGACACAGGCTGTATCCTCTTCAACACAAGAACAGTCGGCCTCGATCGAACAAATTGCCGCCGGCAGTAAAATTCTTTTTGACATGGCCCAGGAACTTCAATCTGCTGTATCAAAATTTCAGATTCAATGAGCTGGGGGATGATAATCTGTTTTGTGGCCAGGTATCTAGCATTTATGGCGTTTTTGAGAAGTTGAATAACTTTATAACGAGGAGCTAATTAAAATGAAAAAAATTTACTTGTTTCTTCTTTTAGTAGTCATAGCTGTACCAACATCTATACTGTCATTTAAGGCAGGATATAGTAATTCCGCAAAAGCAATGGTAGACGTATTTGAAACCTCGAAAGCCATTGTAGCGGCTCAATTGCCTAAAGATAGTAACCCTAAATTCTCTTACTTAACAGATAGTCATGTGAAAAGTTTAGGTGACGGGAAATATGAGGTTGACAGTTATGTGGATTATTTAAATAATGCAAAACATGCTAATCATATTCAATATTCTATGACACTACATTGGGACGGACAAAAGTATGATCTGGTGAATTTAACTTCGGAATCCACCCTGCCCCTTAAATATGCAGGAACTCCTATTAATTCTTGAACGCACTAACCTACTCCACTTGGTCTTCGAAGCAAAAAGCACCTCAAATTCGAGGTGCTTTTTGCTTTGCAACAGGCAGTTACATCTGACAGAAAGCGCACGGAAAACGACCGGATACTTGTAATTCAATTGGAAACAATAGCTCTGAAGTGTTTTCACAATGATATCGTGTAAATCGGTCGTAACTCTTGGCATACTGATCCCGAGCGCGATCCCGACCACGATCTACCCAGCCACGGAGGATAAAAGGTGACCGACCTCATGGTGGCTCAAAGTCAGCGTGGAGAAGGCCAAAAAAGAGAAGGAACCGGGGTAATTGTATGACTGCAAAACTCAACGAGTACAACCAAAAAAGGAATTTTGCCAGAACCCTGGAACCGGAAGGGAGAACAGAAATGGCCCAAGAGGGCCTGAGGTATGTTGTCCAGCACCACATAGCCCGCAGAGATCATTACGATTTCCGTCTGGAATGGGACGGAGCTCTCTTAAGCTGGGCAGTGCCTAAAGGCCCTTCCTACGATACCCGAGACAAGAGGCTCGCCATTCGGGTGGAGGAGCATCCTTTGGAATACAGGAACTTTGAGGGGACGATTCCCAAAGGGGAATATGGCGGCGGAGTCGTCATGCTCTGGGATGAAGGGTGCTGGGAACCTTATGGGGATGTGGCTGAGGGACTCCGTGCAGGTGTGCTGAAGTTTGTTCTGCAAGGACGTAGGCTTAAAGGAAAGTGGGCTCTGGTGCGTTTGAAAGGGAAAGCGGGCGAGAAGCAGGATAACTGGCTGTTATTAAAAGAAAAAGATGAGTATGCCAAAACTGCCGAAGGGATTTCTGTATTTACCACCAGCGTCAGAACCGGACGCACCATGAGGGAAATTGAAGAAGGGGAAGACGAAAGGATCACGAGCAACCCCTTCAGCAGTACCGGCGTGCAGCTTGCCCAATTAGTCCATACGGCTCCTAAGGGTGAGGATTGGCTTTATGAGTTGAAATATGACGGCTACAGGATACTGGCCTATATTGAAGGCAACAGCGTCCGACTGATCACCAGGAACGGCAATGATTATAGCGAACGGTTCCAGGATATCGTCTCTTCCCTCGTCGAATGGGCGGTTGGCAGGGCGATGATTCTGGACGGCGAAATGGCCATCACTGACGCAGCGGGCAAGACGGATTTTCAGGCACTGCAGAACTATATAAAAAATCCCCAGGCCAAAAACCTGACTTATATCGTCTTTGATCTCCTGGCGCTGGATGGAGCGGACCTCCGGGGACAGCGCCTGATTGACAGGAAGGAAACCCTGGAAGCTTTGCTGAAGGATGCTCCTAAAAACCTCCACTACAGCCGGCATGTGAAAGGAAACGGAAGGGAAAGTTTCCGCGCGGCCTGTGAGGCAGGCATGGAAGGGATCGTTGGCAAAAAAGCCGATTCCGTCTACAGCGGAGCAAGAAACGGCGACTGGATCAAACTTAAATGCGATAAAAGGCAGGAATTTGTGATCGGTGGATATACGCTTTCCGATAAAAAAACGAGGGGGGTAAGCTCCCTGCTCCTGGGTGTCTATGCAGACGGGGAATTAGTCTATGCCGGACGTGCCGGCACCGGCCTGAGCGAAGCCGACATGAAAGAGCTGGAGGGAAAATTTGCGGGCCTACAGAGAAGGGAGCCACCTTTCCAACTCGCGCCCAAGCCCAGGTCGAAGGAAAAGATCACCTGGCTTGAACCTGAACTGGTCGCGGAAATTAAATTTGCCGAATGGACCGCAGATCATCTGTTAAGGCAGGCAAGCTTCAAAGGCCTGCGGACGGATAAGAATCCCAGGGATATTAAAAAGGAAAAAGCGGATGAGGATAAAGCCGATGAGGAAATACAGCATCCATCAGCGGCTAAAGAAGCGGGGAGACCCATGAAAGTAAACGCCAACAGTCTCATCATTGAAGGAATAAAGATTAGCAACCCGGACAAGGTGATCTTTGCCGACCCTGAAATCACCAAAGGGGATGTGATCCGGTATTACGCCCAGGTGGCAGAGCGCATGCTGCCCTATGTGAGCCGCAGGGTTCTCAGCATTGTGCGCTGTCCCAAGGGCATCTCTCAGACCTGCTTCTATAAGAAGCATCCCGGTCCGGGCAGCCAAGGAATCGTCACCATCCCTATTTCCACCGGCGGCGGAGAAATGGAAGACTATTTCTATATTGAGGATACATCCGGGCTGATCGCCGAAGCACAAATGGGCACGCTGGAATTTCATATCTGGGGAAGCCGTGTTGACGAGCTGGAAAAGCCTGATATGCTGGTTTTTGATCTGGATCCTGATGAGGGAATGGATCTGAGCAGAGTGCGCCAGGGTGTGCGGGATATGAAAACTATTCTGGCCGAGCTTTCCCTGAACTCTTACCTCAAGACCAGCGGCGGCAAAGGATACCATGTGGTCGTCCCTTTAAAACCTGCCATCTTATGGGATGGGTTTCACGATTTTGCCAGGCGCGTTGCCGAAGTGATGGAGCAGAAGTGGCCAGACCGCTACACAAGTAATGTGAGGAAGGCTAAGCGTACCAACAAGATCTTTATCGACTGGATTCGCAACGGCAGAGGCGCTACCAGCATTGCCCCTTATTCCCTAAGATCGAGAAAAGGGGCCGGGGTGTCCATGCCTATCGCCTGGGATGAACTGGACGCGGTGGCTCCCGACGGTGTCAATATGACGGAGGCTCTCCGAAGGATCGGCAACAATGACCCCTGGAACGATTTTTTTCGGAATCATCAGCAGCTCAAATGAACAGGCGCGCAGATAAGTATAGTATATTTTAGTTATGAATTCGTTTCTTAAGCAAAGGGGGTACTGGGCTCGACCGGTATCTTTTTTGTAATGTCAGAAAGTATAACTTCGGCTTATCATTGATACGGTCGGCGTATGGAGATCTGCGGCGGAACGATTTCCTTCGAAAGAAAGGAGAGGGAAGGGAACTGGTCGTTTATGACGAGAAATAAATTTTGACTTGAATGGAACTTTTCTAATACTCCTTGAATCCTATTAGTGAAATGCGTTTCTGGTTAGCAACTTAAGTCAAAAGACAATCGATCAAGAGAAATTATGGAAATGGAGGTGAATTACTAAAAGTGGAAATGAATCTAATTAATGCAGCCCGTAACGGTGATCTCGGCGCCTGGGAACATTTGTTGCGTGAAATATATCCACAAGCATTAGGTCAAGCGTCATATTTGCTGAGAGATAAAGATTTAGCCCGAGATGCAGTGCAGAATGCTATGCTCAAAGTTTTCAACAATTTGTCGGGGTTAAAGGATGATGGCGCTTTTAACGGTTGGTGGCGGAGAATTTTAACGAATGAAATATATCTCTTACTAAGGTTTAGCGGCAAGGAAACTCCTGATTTTCAACAAGAGTTTCTAATCCAAAACGGACCGTCCGTTGAGGATTATGTAGCCCTTAAGCTGGAACTTTCTCAAGCAATTAAAAGACTGCCATTAGAACAGCAGCAGGCCGTTCTGGATATAGACCTGCGAGGGCTTGAATTAAAAGAAGCAGCAGATGATTACAATATACCTTTAGGGACGGTAAAATCACGGTTATTTCGGGCCAGAGCCCGTTTGCAGGACTCACTAAGAGATTACATCTGCAAGTCAAAGGAGAGAGATGCCATGGCTACTAACAATTTAGATTTAGGTAATAAAATTTATGATTATTTGGAAGGAACAATGGATGCAGTGGATAGAAGAACATTTGAACATGAATTGGAGCAAAACCAGGAGTGGAAGCAACAACTGAAAAGTCAAAAGGACTTCCTAACGCTGTTGCATTTAATAACGGGTAAAATTGCGTTAAGTGCTAGCGAAGTGAAAGTAAAGGTGCAAGCGGTTATTGATAAAATAGCTGACTACGAGGAAGTAGTCGATGATATTTCCTTTGAGAATGGAAATCCGACGACTATGACATCTCATATCTGGTTTAAAAGGCCGGAGCTTTACCGAACGGATGGCAACAGTCCCTTAACGGGTCCAATAACCATCATCGTTAAGGATAATTTCATGCTGAGCTGGGCGGCGGAAACAAAACAGGCTAAGAAAATCAAGCTAAGCCAAGAGTACAGGGAACGCACGAATTTAAGTTTTCCGGATCGCTTAAAAGCAATGGCAGAGAATAAGTCCAGCAGGATTTTAGGCACTGAATATTTGCAGGGCAGACCAACATTGCATGTGCAATTTGTAGAGAAAGTTCAGGGATTGGGGGAAATGAACACTCATCTTTGGATGGATAAGGAAACATGGATGCCTATATTGACGGAATACTACAACGTGAATGGACAACTCGTAAATCGTCGTGAAGTCAGGGAACTTAGGATAAATCAGGGGTTAGCGGATACTCTGTTTGAACTGAATCTGCCTGAAGATGTGAAAATTGAGGAAGAGAAGGGTCAGCAAGTCAATTTCCCCCAAGAAATCACCCTGGAAAAGGCTGGTAAAATTTTAGGTTATTCTCCCTACGTCATGCCCAATCAGAATTTAAAGGCAAAGCACCAATGGGTCGGAATAAACGATGACAAAGGTATTTTGATCAGTAATTACACCGTTTTAGGAGAGCAGCATCCTTTGCTCTCAGTGACTCAAGGGCCTATGCCACATGCCAATATTCCTCCTAACACAGCCAGAGAAATTGTAGAGTTTGAATTTGCCGGCTCAAAAATCGAAGGGGATTTGATAAAGTTAGAAATAGGGGGCGTTAAATACATCCTCACATGGCAGCACAAGGATGTCTATATGACCTGTGGCGGACAGTTGGAGAAGAGTGAACTGTTAAAAATTCCAGGAGAATTAGTTCAAACTATTCGTCCCTAAACAATACTCTTGTTTAGCAAACCTTTACCGCGAGGATTTGACAGTAAATTGCCAGGAATCTGTTGGAATTTACCTGGATACGAAGAAGGGGGCTATAGATATGTTGGTAGTTACCACTGAAAATATCAAAGGTTATAAAGTTACAGATGTTAAAGGACAGGTGTTTGGCGTCGTTGTTCGCAGTCGGGGTTTAGGCGGGAATATAATGGCTTTGCTGCGCAGTCTTGTCGGTGGAGAAATCCATGAATACACTGCACTGCTTGAAGACACTCGTAAACAGGCTGTAGACCGTCTGGTTAAGAATGTTCAAGCTATGGGAGCAAACGCAGTTGTGATGATGAGATTCGATTCCAGCGAAATTGGGCAGACCATGAGTGAGATTGTGGCCTATGGTACTGCAGTAGTGGTGGAGAAAGAAGTCTAAGATGAGAGGTATTCATTGACCCTGTTAACGGTCATAAACTTAGAGTCTATTATGATCCCCAGACCGGCAATAGATTTTATCACAAAGTTAAAGAGGAATAACGATACTATAGAATCCCAGGCCCTTCCGGTCTGGGATTCTGTTTGTCACGAGCTATTCGATCAGTTCATTCTTGCCAGGAAATTTTTAAGGGTTCTCTATCCACCAGTTGCTTAAAAGAATAGACTGGATATCACACAAGCAGAGCGCCTGTGACGATTTTGTTTTCGGAGAGCTTTAATAGTCTAAGCAGAGGTTCATATCCAGTTGCGGTGCAATAACTCAGAGGTACGTTACAAAAATTACTGTATTTTTTCATACCCGTTTTTTATATGCCCTCATCGCAAAGATATAAGCTACGAGCATAATCCCGACGCACCACGCAAGAGCGATCCATATATCAGTTTGAAAGGTTCTATAAAGGGGATTATTCCCGCACAGAGGATGACGGCTCTAGCTTAGGGCTTGCTATAGTTTTCTCACCTCGAAGCCAAGCTCAGACAGCATTTTCAGATCCTCATTTATGGAGATACCCGAGGTCGTAAGCATATCGCCTGATATAGCGGCGTTTGCTCCGGAGCAAAATACCGAGCGTCCCTTATCTGGCAGCAGGCCGCGGCCTCCTGCCAGACGCAGTGCGGCATCAGGCAGGAGAAAACGGTAAATGGCTACGATACGGCGTACCTCGTCGTTTTTGAGCGGGGGACGCTTCTCGAAGGGTGTACCTTTAATGGGGTTAAGGATGTTGATGGGAATTGATTTTATTCCCAAAGAACGCAGCTCCAGAGCCATATCAATACGGTCCTCCATCGTTTCACCCAGCCCCATAATACCGCCGCTGCAAACAACTAGGCCCGCACGCTGTGCCGCCTTGATCGTTGCTATTTTTTCCTCAAAGGTATGGGTCGTGCAGACGGAGCTGAAAAAGCGCCGCGACGTTTCCAGATTGTTATGATACCTGGTTACTCCGGCCGCCTTCAGCTTCACAAATTGTTCGTAGCTTAGAAGTCCGTGAGAGGCGCAGAGGGAAATTGGGCAGCTCTGATGGATGGACAGATAATTGGCACACATCTCATCTACTTCAGCATCGGTCAAGCGCTTGCCCGATGTGACAACACTGTAACGTAATATGGCCTTTCTATAATTGTAGACAGCTTGCTTTACCAGCGAATCCCTATCCAGGAGCGGGTATTCCTCGATTTTCGCAGGATAATGAGCAGACTGCGCGCAATAGTTGCAGTCTTCCGTGCAGCGGCCGCTCTTTCCGTTGATGATGGTGCAGATATCAAACCCGTTGCCGCAAAAGTGAATTCTTAATTCATTAGCGGCCTTGCAAAGCACTTCAAGCTCTATGCCTTGCAGTGAGAGTGCGTTTTCTCGCGTAATATAATCGCCTGAAAGCACTTTATTTTTTAGTTGCTCAATCATTTGCCATTTCTCCCTTGTTATGACGGGAAAACGATATCCCCGCCTGCTGTTGCTCCTTATCAGTACTTCTGGTTCTATAACTGTTCAAACCTGGCAAGCATGTGTGTTTTCCCACAGGATGCTTTTTGAGTATTATATTGGGCACAAAATTAATTGTCAACTAATTATGAATTAATCGGTTGACAATTGGGGTTCGATTTGTATTCAATTTGCATTTTAGATGGTTCGAATATTGATTGGTAGGTATGAACTATACACATAAAAGATGAATTGATAGGATACTAGGGGACTTAGAGGTTTTGGTTAGTATTGAAAGTATTATTTATTTTATACTTGCCGTTATGGGGTTATTGACCTTCATGGTTGGTACTTTTTATTGCCTGACCTTTTATTTTTTGTCTTCAGCGTTGCTTGATCCCTGCCAGGAAATTTTTAAGGGTTCTCTGTCTACGAGTCGCTTAAAAGAATAGACTGGATTGATTTTTATAGAGAGAGCTATCCTATGGCGGGAGAAGAAATCATAATCAAGCATAGACCTGACAGTTTCTTGGGTACAAATCTAAAAGAAAAACTGGAGGAGAAGAGTGTTGATGCCTTTGTGGTATGTGGCATGATGACTCATATGTGTATAGATACAACAGTTAGAGCCGCTGGCAATTACGGATATTCTGTTACACTAATCGAAGATGCATGTGCAACAAGGGATTTGGTATGGGGAGGAATCACAGTTTTGGCAGAACAGGTTCAGACTGCATATATGGCAGCTCTTGATGGGACTTTTGCTAGGGTGCTGAAGGCGGATGCCTGGATTAAGGAGCATAAGTAAGCATATCTAGAAGGAAAGTGACTATGCCTTTCCGGGAGCTGTTCTGCGGGATAAGATGGCATGTTTCCTTAATTGGTAGGAACTAATTGACTAAAATAACTGACATTGATGAAAGGACAAAAGGAGCCGTCATTTTCCCTTTGGTAACTGAATAGTAAATGAGGTTTCTTTTCCCGGAATACTAGAGACTTCAATGGTAGCATTATGGCTTTTAACAATCCAATTAGCGATCGAAAGACCAAGTCCTGTACCTTCAATACTTTTTGCTCTAGCCTTATCAATTCGATAAAAACGCTCAAAAATTTTATCGAGATGTTGTTCTTCGATTCCTTCGCCGGTATCAGATACTAAAATTTCCACAGCATTACTGATACTTCTCATCGATATTGTAACTTGACCATTAGTTGGGGTATGTTTAATGGCATTGTCAACGAGAATAAGTATGAGTTGGCTTATTCTCTTTTCATCCCCATTAACGTCCACATCAGACTCAATGTTAAGTGCTAATTCAATACCTTTGGCCTTTGCCATAGGTATTAGTGGTTTTATGACCCGGTTAATAGTCCTGTCTAAAGAGAAGTTGGTTTTTTCGAGTAACTGTTGTTCCGAATCAACCCTTGCTAAGAACAACAAGTCTTCCACCAGTCTTGTCATATGAGACACTTCAATCTTAATATTTTTTAACCATTCTTCTTGCTCTTCCACGGTTTCTTTAGGATTTCCCATTACCAACTCAAGATTCGTTTGGATTACTGCCAGGGGAGTGCGAAGTTCATGAGAGGCGTCTGCTACAAAATCCTTTTGTCTTTGCCAAGATTTTCTAATCGGAATTAAGGCTTTATTGGCTAAGTAGAGACTACTGTAAAACGCTAAGGCTAAACAGATTACACCAGTTATAAATAGCGCTGCCAGTAAGAATTTAAGAACCATGAATTCTCGATCTAGAGATACAGCAACAATCAATATACCTTGTTGCTTTTGGGGGACTTTGAGAAAGGTATACTTGAGATCGTGCCAATCTAAATCCCCTTTACTACTCGTCCTCCTTAGAATTCCTTCAGCGACCTTATTTAGTTCCTTTGAGTCGAAGTGTGGGTTTGCCGAGAAGGTTTTTGTAATTTCACCAGATTCATTGGTCCTAATATAGAAATAATCGGTCTTATCGAACTGTTCCAGTTGTTGCGCTGAGTCGGCCTCAATGGCAGTAGTGATATTTTGTACTAATTGTTCTGATTGGTTAAAGATTTGATGTTCCATGAGAAAATAGGTACTTAAAACAAATACCACTAGGAGTATCGTCATAATGAAACTATTCGATAAGGTAAGCTTTAATCTTAAAGAATCGAATAGTTTATCGCCTTTCAAAAGATATCTTAATCTCAACGAGATGATTTTTCTGATCCTCTTAAACAATAACCCACCCCCCGAATCGTTTCTACTGAACAATCATAAGAATTAATCTTTTTTCGTAAATAGTAAATATATACTTCAACATTAGATAACTCTACGTCCGAGTCTAATCCCCAGACCCGATCTAAGATCTGTTCCTTAGTAATCACTTGATTAGGGTTACGCATAAAAAGCTCAAGTAATAACGATTCCTTATAGGTCAGCTTAACGCTTTTCCTTCCGTCTGTTACCTCACAACCAAGAGGGTTAAGTATCAAGCCAAATGCCTCAACACTGTCCCCTGCAAGTTGAACTCCTTTTCTTCTGGATAATGCTCTGATACGGGCCAGCAATTCATCCGTTGAAAATGGTTTGACTAGGTAGTCATCAGCCCCTGCATCAAGTCCATCGACTCGATCCTCGATAGAATCTTTGGCTGTTAATAGGATTACAGGGGTCATAATCCCGTTATTTCTAAGGTCTTTTAGAACCTCTACTCCCTCTTTATTAGGCAGCATCCTGTCTAGAATAATTAAATCATAGACTTCGGTTTCGGCCATAGCTTGACCTGTTTCCCCGTCATAAGCCAGGTCGACACCATAATTTTGTTTTCTGAGGATATAGGCTAAGGGGCCTACTAACCTTTCCTCATCATCAACGAGCAGTAACCTCATTGAAATCACCTCCCAATCATCTTACCCTATCTTGCTTTAAATTTCTTTAAAAAGGTTGATTATGTTTTTAAGGCAAATTAACGTTTTAAAATTTATACTCAAGTTAATTAAAAATATGGGAGGGTTATATTGATGCTTGAAAAACTCAAAATCTAAATAAAAAGTGGTATCTACTACTACCTTGATCATACAGATAATGATTTTCAAGTTGTATTAGGTGCGGGAAACACCCTAACTCAAATTAGGTATGGTAACTATTTCGCTGACATAAATCATTCTGTATCAAGTTGGTCGTTTAATACTATGTTCTCTGTACAGAGATTTGTTTTAGCTCTAAGAGTTGTATAAATAAGAAAAGTCATTAATACGGTACCAAGGATTGCAGAAGATCCGATCGTCCCAAAATTAAGTCCGCCTTTTTGATGAGGTTTTACCAGGAAGTCACCCATCGTTGCACCAAATGGGCGAGTTAAAACAAATGCTACCCAAAACAAAACAACTCGTGAGATTTTTGTAAAAAATGTCGCCAAGACAACGCCAAATAGCAATCCGCCAATCAGAACGGCTCCGCCAGCAAATCCAAGGCCAGAACTATCCGAAAGAAAATCGCCTAGGGCTGTACCTAATGTATTTGAAAAAAGGATTGCTATCCAATATAAAGACTCAACCCTAAAGGTATTGATTTGATCAACCGAAAGGGAACAGCCGCTGTAATGCCAAACTGCAAAAATACTTAACAAAATGGCCATAAGAATAAGCGAACCTTTTGCATACCCTAGGCCTAATGAACGATCCATGTAGTCGGATATCGTTGTGCCAGCTGTACTTGTCGAAAGTATAACGGCCCAATAAAGCCAGGGACGGTAGTTCTTTGATAAAAGCTGGGAGATAAGCGTGACAATGAAGAAACTTAACAAGATTAATGAGCTAAGGGCGTAACCGATATTAAGGGTCTGAGATAGTAAGTCACCTCCTGTCTCCCCCAGTGTCGTCGCACATATTTTCATTATCCAAAAGTAAAGGGTAATCTCTGGAATCTTCTTCATAGTTATTCCTTTCGCAATGAATTGTGTTGGTATGTAGAAAAAATGATAGAATATTATTCCCCTTTCACAAAAGTTTATGTAGTTAATTGCTAGGAAGTTGAAATAGCTTTTTTATTTTACAATAGACAAATAAAGGAATTTATACTTTTATAATAGAATGTGTAAATATATACCAAGCCTGAGATGAGTATATTCGTTATAGACTTTAAGGTGGGGGAGCAATTTGAGAAGATTTGGGTTCCTATTAGTACTAATAGTTCTAATAGTTCTAATAGTTCTAATCATCGGGGGACGTTCTATGAATATTGCCGCTTTTGACAGATATTATAAAGGTGAAAGTGCTCACTGGACGGGTTTGGAGGGGTTTTATGGATTACAAATCAGAAGACAGTTATAAATTTGCATATAGTGCAACAGTTCTTATATTGTTCCCGTTATTTCTTTTACTTGACCCTAAATACCAGGTTTCGATTCTAATATTACCATTCATAATCATGGGAAATGAGTATGCCTATATATTTCCAAGGCAAGCTATGAAATTGTATGAAGAAATACTCTTTCAATCATTACTAGATAGGTTTCGTACAGCAATTCAAATATCAATACTAGTCATTTTTGGGGTTTCTGAAGTGTACTCTTTAAAAACCTTCAATCTATTACCAATTCTGATATGCATAATCGCATATCCATTATGGTTTTCTTTCTTTCAAAAACAATCTTTAGTAATAGGAAGTAAAAATATTATTATTGGGCAAAAGTTTTTTCCCTACAAGTTTGTTTCTTCATTATCTATTGAAAAGAAGGGACTCGTTATAGAAGTAAAGGGTAAATCATTAACTATATATAATTGGGCTCTTGGTAAAAGAAGAGATAGTTTAGTAAAGGTCGTCAACGAAATTGGAGAAGTAATTAAGGCATAATTCCCCCCTTAGTAAGTTCAAAACTTTTGTTACCTTTAGGAATGCAACTAATTGCAATAGGAGACTAGTGTGTAACGTTTAAAGCTCATGTGAAAGAGTGGACAAGTACATAATTATGTACCCAAATCTAGATCATAGTTAGATTTTTGTTTATTTCTACTCGTTTTTTGTGTTATAATGTGGATGGCAATAGTGAAAAGAGGTTCATTTATGCAATACCTTAAGGATGAAGTGAGAAACAGGATCATTACAGAGGCGATGAAAGAATTTCAGAACAGGGGATTTTTACATGCATCAATGAGAGCTATAGCCGATAATGCGGGAGTAGCGATTGGCAATGTCTACAGATACTTTAAAAACAAGGAGGATCTGTTCAATGAAATAGTAGAGCCAGCCTACCAGTGTTTTTTGGGAATGGAAAAAATACATAAGGAAGACATATATTCATTCAAAGAAATCGTTTATTACATTATGGAAGTTATGAAAGAGTATAAAACCCAGTTATTAATTATGGTAGATAAAAGCAAGGGAACAAAATATGCAAGTTTTAAGGAAGAGATAACCAGGTTAGCTGAAAAAGGTATCAGAGATAGTTTATGGCCTGAATTGCAAAAAAAAGGGATTGAAGTTGATGATCCTTTTATTTTTTGTGTTATTGCCTCAACATTTATAGAGGGTTTATTTATGATCTTAAGAAAATATGAAGAGGAGGCGGCGACAAGATACTTGATTCATAGGCTGATGATTCTGTTTTTCGATGATTTAGATAAGCGCTTTGAGTAATCACTTGTCCCAAAAGTGAACAATTGTTCAAAAATAGATTAAAGCAGATAAATGAAATTTAGTACATTCTTTTAGGATAATAAGTTGGAGAGAGGACGTTAGTTGGAGTACTTAACCTAGTCATGAAATTAGATACTGAATTTATTTAGTTTGTTTTGGTTAGTTACTAAATTTGAAATGAAATAAGGAAGTAAAAGATGAATGTAACAGAGATATCGGTTAAAAAACCAGCGGCGATGTGGATGGTCGTCGTATTATTAGTGGCGTTAGGAATAATAGGTTATAGCAACATGGGAGCCAATCTACTGCCTTCGATGAATATTCCCGTGATATCAGTCACAACAACCTATAGCGGCGCCAATGCTGAGGATATCCGGAAAGATATTATTAAACCAATTGAAGATGCTGTCTCAGGTATAAGCGGGGTAGACACCATTAATTCTACGGCTAAAGAGGGATATGGAACAGTCACCGTTACTTTTAAAATGTCCGCGGACATGAATACTGCTTATTTGGATGTCCAAAAAGCTGTGGATGGTATCTCCAAAACTCTCCCTGCCAACGCCGATAAACCTGTTTTGTTTAAGATGGATACCAACGCAATACCGATCTTGCTGCTTTCTGTCAAAGGAGATAAGGTTGGCAGTGATGAGCTTTATAACGAATCAGATATTATTAAACAACAAATAGAAAAAATTCCCGGAGTGGGTAACGTTACGATCAGCGGCGGAGATAAGAAAGAATTAACGATTAAGCTGGATAAATCTGCCGTGGAATATTATGGCATAAGTATTAACACCTTAATAAGCAAATTGAATTCCGTCAATATAAACATACCTAGCGGAGAACTAAAACAGGATAATGTTGATCAATCGGTCAGAGTTATAGGACAGTTCCAAAATATCGAAGATGCTCAAAATCTGATGGTTCCTACGGCCAATGGAGGAACAGTACGCCTTGGCAATATTGCCCAAATTGGTCTTGAAGAACCGGAAGCGACTTCTCTGGCACGCTTCAATGGCCAGCAAACCATGACCATCATCGTCGGCAAACAAAGTGATGCTAATGTTGTTGAAGTGGCTAATAGTGTGAAACAAGAATTAGAGACCATTAAAAAGACCATTCCCGCTGGAATGCAAATGGATATCGCCTTTGACACCACGACCTTTATTACAAACTCTTTAACCGAGGTAAAACAGAACCTGATTGAAGGGATCATTGTCACGGCTTTGGTGTTGTATGCCTTTTTCCGCAGTTTCAGATCTTCCTTGGTAGTTCTGGTTGCCATACCGACGTCGCTTATTGCTACCTTTTTTATGATGTATAAGCTTAATTTTACCTTGAATATGATGTCCTTGATGGGATTATCGCTGGTTGTCGGTACTTTGGTTGATGATTCTATCGTGGTTATCGAGAGCATTCAAAGACATTTGACGATGGGTAAAGGGCTGGTTCAAGCAGCAATTGACGGCCGAATGGAGGTAGGAATGGCTGCCATAGCTATCAGTCTCTGTGACATTGTAATCTTTGCCCCTATATCCATGATGTCAGGGATGATTGGTCAGTATTTTAAAGAATTTGGTTTGACGATCGTTGTAGCCACGATGTTCTCCCTTTTGGTATCCTTTACGATTACGCCCATGCTCTCGTCAAGGTTATTGAAGACAGAGAAAAAGCAAGTAACTCCCGAATACAAAAAGGAAGGCCTGTTTGGTAAAGTTACTCAAAAATATCGGGAAACCCTCCTCTGGGCGCTTGAACACAGAAAAAGGGTACTGATTTTGGGAATAGCAGGCGTTATTCTAAGTATTGCTCTTATTCCTATGGGAATCTTAAAAACAGAATTCGTACCGACATCAGATCAAAGCAGTTTCACCGTCAATATAAAGCTCGCTCCCGGTTCGACGTTGAAGCAGACCAGTGACAAGGTTGCTCAGCTGGAAAATTATTTACACAATACCAAAGAGGTAAAGAGCTATTTTTCCATGATTGGTCAAAGCGGGCAATCGAACACGGACAAAGCGGTGGCCCAGATCTATGTTAATTTGGTTCCCAAAAACGACCGTAAACAAAGTCAGAGTCAAGTTGCCGGCGAGGTTCGCAGCTTTGGCAAAAGCATGACCGGAGTGGATTTTGACGTTGAAGAGTCCCAAGGCGGAGGAGGCTCAGGGAAGCCTGTTTCCATCAGTATTAAAGGGGATGATCAGGCGACTCTGGATACCCTGTCTAAGCAAGTGGAAGATGTCGTGAAATCCGTTCCCGGTGTCATAGATGTTGGTAATAGTGCGGATGTTAAAAGCAGTGAATTAAGAGTTACAATGGACAGTCTGGCTGCCGTACAGGCAGGGATTTCCACCGCAGATGTAGGCAGTACGGTCAGAATGGCCTTACAGGGCACAAACGTAGGAGTCTATAGATCCAATGATGCGGAAAATGATATTACCCTTAAATTTATGGATGGACAGATCAAAAATGTCGACGATATTAAATCCATAAAAATTACCAATCAAGCAGGAACCCAAATACCTTTAAGTCAGGTCGCTACCGTCGTGAGGGCAGAAAGTGAGCCATCTCTATCCAGAGAGGATAAGCAGGATGTTGTGACAATTGATGCTAATCTTCAGGGAAGAGTTCTCGGTGAGGTCACCAGGGATATTCAGACTAAAATGAGTTCTGTTACTTTGCCTTCCGGCTATAGCATAAGCTATGGGGCAAGTCAGAAGAATATGGCGGATTCCTTCAGCTCCCTGGGTTTAGCCTTAGGTGCTTCCTTGGCCTTGGTCTATATGATTTTAGTAGTGCTCTATGAATCGTTCTTAACTCCGGCTATAAGAATGGTTTCTCTTCCCTGTGCTATTATTGGGGCGCTTCCTTTGCTGGTCCTAACCGGGCAAACGTTAAATATGATGTCGTTTATCGGCTTGATTATGCTGGAGGGACTGTCTTCGAAAAATGGTACCTTGTTAATAGACTATACTAATACCTTAATGCACAAAGGTCTGAGCTTAAAAGAGGCCCTGATTGAATCAGGGACAACAAGACTAAGACCAATCATTATGACCAGTGCAACCATGATTGTTTCTATGCTGCCTGTAGCTCTTTCCATGGGTGAAGGAAGCGAGATGAAACAGAGTATGGCTATTGTCATCATCGGAGGCATGGTAATGTCTACGCTCCTTTCACCCATTGTTTTACCTGTTGTTTATACTTTAATGGATGATCTAAAGCATCACATTTCAAAGAAGAGAAAATCAATAAATGCCGGGGAGGTTCCGCAAATTGAAATTTAATCTTAGTAAAATCAGGCGGTTTAAGACAAGAAATGTAATTATTGGTCTGCTGGTGATAGCTGCTGTCTTGGGGGGAACTTATGTTGTAAAGCATAAAAAAGTTGAAGCCCCAGCTGTTACTGTAAAAAATGTAAAAACCCAAAAGATTGCGCTTGGTTCGTTGTCGACTGAGGTTGACTATGCCAGTAAATTTGACCCTGTCCAGGAAGTACAGGTTTTTCCTAAGACTGGAGGAAAAGTTGCCAGTTTAAATGTTGATATAGGTTCTAAGGTTACCAGCGGACAGGTTCTCTTTGCGATTGATGCGTCAGATGCTCAAGCTCAAATGCAAATACAACAGCAGGCCGTGGCCGTAGCAGAGGAAAACTTAGCGAGAACACGCTTAACCTCACAACAAACCTTAGACAAAGCCCAAATTAGTTATAATGATGCCAAAAATAATTATGATAAAACAAAGGCTTTATATGACGGGGGAGCCGTTGCCCAACAGGATTTGGATAATGCCAAAACAAAATATGATAATGCGGCTATTGAGTTAAAAGCTGCTCAAGATGATTTAGGAGTGGCAGCAGCAGAAGCACAAGTAGAACAGGCGAAAGCAAGTGTGAATGCTACTCAGGTTCAGCTCGATAATCTAACCGTAGTATCCCCTATTTCGGGTGTAGTATCGGCTAAAGATGTTAAAGTCGGAGGAATGGTCAGCAGCCAATCAGGTTCGGTTACGGTGATTGATTCCAGCAGTATGACGGCGGAAATCAGTGTTCCGGATATTGTTATCAGTAAAATTAAGCTCGGTCAAACCGTACCTGTGAGCATCAATGCCCTGCAAGACCAAAAGGTCTCCGGAGTCATTGATACGATCAGTCCTAACTCGCAGTCAAAGGACAATTCCTATTTGGTGAAAGTAAAAATTGATAATGCGCAGAGTTATTTAACCGCAGGTATGTTTATCAAAATAGCGCTGCCAGCTGAAAGTAAAAGCAATATATTGCTGGTTCCCAATGAAGCCCTCAACATAGAGAATAATGTAAACTATCTTCATGCAGTTGTTGATGGCAAAGTCAAGAAAATAGCGGTTACCGTTGGTATTGCTGATGATAAAAATACGGAAGTAAAAGGAAATATCACAAAAGGTATGGATGTGGTTACCGAAGGACAGAGCTTCCTGAATGAAGGGGAAAAGGTCAATATTATCAATGGAGATAGTAAGCCGGAATAAAGTGAGCGAAAAAATCAGCTCATCCGGCAAAGATACAAATAGCTAGCAGAGCACGACTAAGCCAACGATTCCGGCTATTATTTCCCGGAAACCGTTGGCTTTTTTTATTATTTTGGAGCTGGCCAAGAATATAGGCGGCCAAAAAAGCTTTTGATCAGCAGCGAAACATGCAAGCTTTGCTCTTCCAGCACAAAATGTCCGCCACAAAGAAAACAGGTCTCGATCAGCACTTTAGCCTCTACCACAGTCAAACCATTGATTTCACTGGTAATTTCACCTATTTCAAAAGTGTATCAAGAATGTTTACCCGTTTACAGAGGCTAAATTGCTGAGTTCAAAGTAAATGGACGACTCACACTACGGAAAGACGTCCAAAACTATGTCATTAACAATTATAAGAGTTATTGTAAATCGTAGGCACTTTCACCATGGAGTTTTGCATCAAGCCCCTCTTTTTCATCCTCTACGGATACCCGAACACTACTGAAAGTATCTAATACCTTTAGAATTAAATAGGTAATTACAAAAGAATAAAATGCTGAAAAGGCCACACCAAAAGTTTGTACGAGAAATTGGTGGACGTTACCTTGAACAAGACCTCCAACTCCATTAACGGACGATACGGCAAAAATGCCAACACAGATTGAACCTAAAATTCCGCCTACACCATGAACTCCCCAAACATCAAGTGCGTCGTCCCAATCAAGTTTTATCTTCAGCTGTACAGCGGCATAACAGGCTCCCGACGATAGTAAACCAATTATAGCGGCAGCCCATGGTTGAACAAAACCTGCTGCGGGGGTAATTGTAGCTAGACCTGCTACGGCCCCTGTAAGTACTCCAATCATAGTTGGCTTTTTTTCGTGTATCCAGGAAATTAACAACCAACTAATCATTGCGATGGAACCAGCTATATCAGTATTAACAAATGCTATAGCGGCGATTCCATTAGCAGCTAACGCGCTACCACCGTTAAAGCCGAACCAACCAAACCAGAGTAAACCAGTCCCAAGTGCAACAAAGGCAATGTTATGGGGAGCAGTACTTTCTCCAGGTAATATAGTTCTCTTTCCCACGAAAAAGACGGAAGCTAAGGCTGCAATACCGGCGCTAACGTGTACGACAATACCACCAGCAAAATCTACTAAGCCTAATTTAGCAAGGAAACCTCCACCCCATATCCAATGAACCAAAGGGATATAAACAAAAAGACTCCATAATACTAGGAATTTCAAGTAACTTTTAAAGTTTACCCGATCAGCAAATGCTCCAGTGATTAGAGCAGGCGTGATAATAGCAAACATTTCTTGATAGAGAAAATAAACCAGAAAAGGTATAGTTGGACCATAGTTAGGATTTGGAGCTATTGTAACGCCACGGAGGCCAAAATATTGTGTAAAGTCTCCGATAACTCCAAAAATATCATGACCGAAAGCCAAACTAAAACCACCCAAAATCCAAATAAGTGTCACTACTCCCATGGAAACAAAACTTTGAATCATGATAGTGAGTACATTCTTTCTACGGACCAAACCACCATAAAAAAACGCAAGCCCTGGTGTCATGAGGCATACTAAAGCAGCACTGATTAGAACTAAGGCAGTATCTCCAGAGTTTATATTGGGCATTGTATAACCTCCTCGTATAATTAATTTATAGTACAAACTGCTATCAAGGGGTATTATGCCCGCTAAACATAAAACTCTTCCGATAACTGTTATATTTCAATAATGTGTTTTCAAATCCGGCAAATCGAGCACTCCAGGCACGTTGGCGTTACTTCAATGTAAGTTTTTTAGTGGAGATTATATCTCAGTGACAGGGCGCGTCGAGGTCTTAGTGCAGTTGACTTGGATATTATTAGGTCAGTAACATTATATTTAAAATGAAAACCGGAAGATATTTTTAAATACAAGATAAGGCAATGGACGCACTCTGAAATGAGTGCGTTTTTGATATATTCGCTGGGTACATAGGCCAATGGATTATTTTATTGGTATCCATTTCCGATAAAATTATTAAGCATTTTAATAAACTCTTCAAGTTCGGAATCCTCCCAATTTGAAATGCGTTTATAGAATGCGGATTCTTTTTCTTTTAAAGCATCCATAGTCTGTTGACGTCCAAGTTCAGTTATAGATAAAAGTACTCCTCGACGATCATCAGGAGATGTTTCACTTTTAACATAACCCAAGCGCTTGAGTTGATTGACAAGGCGGCTGACAGAACTACGATCCATAGCAGTTGATTCCGCTAAAACTGTAGCATTTGTTGGGCCAAATGAGAAAAGCCATCGAACAATTAGAAAAGCTGCAGGCTGTAATGTTGAATCGAAACGTGCTGCAGTCCTGACGTTGAGTGCGTGTGAGGCACTAATAAGTGCATTTAGCTGTTCGCCAAGCTTCAGTTCTAACTGTTCTCTTGTAGTATTTTGAGTATAATCCTTCATAGTTCACCTCAATTTAAGTTGTTTGCAACAATAATATATTTGACATATATCAAATATATTATATACTTGATATATGTCAAATATATAAATTTGTCTGTAACATGTCAAGTAAATAAAACACTATTAAACATTTAGCAATGTAGAGTGTATACATCTAATATTTAATACCAATAATGATGCTAGTTTATAGGAGGATTATTATCATGACTTATCCAATTGTTGTAATCACTGGTGCTACTAGTGGGCTTGGACAACTTGTGGCAATCGAATTAGCAAAGCGAGGCGCTCATCTTGTACTGACAGCTAGAAGCAAGAAGAGGGCAGAAACGACCAAAAAAATGTTAAATGATATTGCGCCAAAGACGGGAGTAGACTTTTTTTACGGAGACCTGTCATTAATGGAAGATGTCAAACGGATCGGAAAAGAGATTAAAGCAGCATATCCAAAGATTGATGCACTAGTGAATAATGCAGGAATCCATTCTTTTGAGCAACGAATAACCTCAGAGGGCTTTGCAGAAATGATGGCAGTAAACTATTTGGCACCATGGCTATTGTCATATACATTACAACCATCGTTAATGAAGTCAGGAAACGCTAGGATTGTCAACGTCGCTTCAGAAGCATCACGCAACCATGGTGA
Source organism: Desulfosporosinus paludis (assembly GCF_045689965.1). Taxonomy (NCBI): domain Bacteria; kingdom Bacillati; phylum Bacillota; class Clostridia; order Eubacteriales; family Desulfitobacteriaceae; genus Desulfosporosinus; species Desulfosporosinus paludis. Next base: position 1,034,862 of record NZ_CP144211.1, on the reverse strand, counting down.
ACTTAAGCTTCCGGAGAATTTGACAGATACATCTACTTTTACTACTAGAGGTTCCTCTGCGCTTTACGGGAAAACTAAACTTCTTAATATTATGTTTACTGGGGAACTTGCACTTCAATTATCTGGAACTGGAGTCAGTGTTAATGCACTAAATCCAGGGTTTAATGTGACTGGTCTCGGACGTGAGCTCTGGTTTGCCTCTGCACTTGAACGCATTTTGAAACTTTTGCATATTGGAGATCCACGTAAAGGAGCTGACATTATTACTCGTTTAGTTGTAGAGTTGCAATATCAAGGAGTGACCGGCGGCTATTTTAACGTTGGAACTGGCAAGTCTATTATTCCTGCATACCCTGGCGGAGATATTACTATGCAAAATAAACTCTGGAATGAAACCAAAAAATTGTTGCAAAGTAGGGAGTTTATAGAGAAATAGATATATAAAGCCCTACTCTTCATTGCTATATAGCTCAGATGTAGTGAAAGCAAAATACCCCCTTACCGCTGTTAGGGGTTCTACCTTTACTAGAAACAGTATTTCCGCGCACAAGTGTCATCATTAACTCCAAAAACACAACATGGTAACGGTAAATGACGATATAAATATAGCTTTTTCACATGACAAAGCATGTTGGTGATACTTCATTTTATTTCAATGCATTCACATCAACGCACGTTGAGACAGTGACTAGTTTGAAAACACTCACAGAATGGAAACCCAGTATTCATACGGGTTGTAGGGTTCGAGAATATTCGGAATAGAATCGGAAACAGGCGCAATGTTTTCTAGGTGCGTCCGTGGGTACATGTTTAGGGGAAAGCCTGGCCAGCAGTCAAGTACTTTCAATAAAGAAGTCCCTTTCGAAGAGTGGTTGGTAGGAGTGAAAGGATACTGGGTAACATAGGATATGTGTTGCCCGGTCCCTGCAATCACAATTACATTTTTCGGCCCAAAGATAAGCGAAGCTACCCTGTTTCCATATCCATCTATATTAACCAACTCACCTGTAGCCGATATAGCATTGGAACTCATTAAAAAGTAATCTGAAGTTAATGCCTGATGGGCAACATTATCCTTTGCTTTAGCGCCTTGTGGGGCTAATCACCCCGCCACTTGCGCCTTGCTAATTTCAAGAAGAAATAGCCACTTCGTAATGTTCGTATAGTGTGCGTTAAGAGGCTCTCCTGATTTTGTATCTAAGCCTTATCAAACTGGCTTATTCCGGACAATATCTCCAAAGGTGATTCACCACGCCGGGAGAAAGCCTAGCTTGATAATCCCCTGATAGACTAAGGACAACAGCCTTCGTTGGATCTAGTTAACAATTACTTAGAACAAAAGTGGACTAAGCTATTTAGTCCATCACCTACGAGTTTCTAATCTCCTAAATGCAATAAGTTAGATAAAATCTCCTTAAACTGCTGACTGTTAGGATACCTTAGGACAGCTTCTGTTGTCCGATATTTCCCAGTTCTCGACTCGGTTCGGAAAAAGTGTTGGGTTAAAATAGATTTTATAGACAAAAAGATGCACAACAACGCCTAGTAAAAGGCCAAAAGCGACATCAACTATCGAATGCTGCTTAATGAAGACTGTCGATAAAATAATCAAGATCGTAAGAATTAGTGCTAAAAATTTCATAATTGAACGATCTCTAAAACAAATTGAATGGGTAATGCCAGTATAAAGAGAAATACAAACGGCAACATGAAGACTGGGACATACTTCCGATGATGAATCCTTTATTTGGAGTAGCTTTACCCATTGCGAAAAAATATCACTCGCATAAGTCTCCGGTCGAAGAGATTGATAGTTAGGAAATATAAGGTAAACTAACAATGCGATGACCATACATAAATTGACGGATAAAAAAGTCTTACGTAGATCTTGCTTTGATTTTATAAGAAAAATAAGACCTGTACCTATAATAAATAAGAACCAAGAAAAATAAGGGATCACAAAGATCGGCACAAAAGGTATCAAGTTATCGATCTTCGAATAAATATTATATCCTCCAAGATTGAAAGTTTTCTCTACAAAAAAGATTATAACAGTGACCAAGTAGATAAAAACCTGCCATAATGCTTTATCGTTTCTTACTTTGACAAACACATTAACAACCTCTTTTCTCCAGATTGATTTACATGATAATGTTGCCCTTCCAAAATTTGAGAGAACTTCTATAGTTTCTATAATTTTCACTTTATTATTCAGTATTTAAAAAACATTGCTCGATCTATTATTTAACCTCGTGCGACAAGAAGTCTCCCACCTCTTTAGGTGGGGGATGAATTGCCGCCTTTCTTTTCGATATTCTCATTGATGGCCCAATAAAATTTATGGTAAAATAAATTCAGTGGTAATTACCATAACAGGGGGTAAATAAATGGAATTAGACAATAACAATCATTCAGTGTTCTTGATGTATTACCACCTTGTTTTGGTTATAAAATACCGCCGAAAAGTAATTGATGAAAAAATTTCCAATCGGCTAAAAGAGATTTTTGAGTATATAGCACCAAATTACAATGTTGTTTTGCAGGAGTGGAATCATGATAAAGACCATGTACATATTCTGCACAAAGCGCAACCAAATAGCGAATTATCAAAGTTCATCAATGCCTACAAAAGCGCATCCTCACGCCTAATCAAGAAAGAATATCCTATAATTAAAAAATCCCTATGGAAAGAATGTTTCTGGTCAAGGAGTTTTTGCTTACTGACCACTGGCGGCGCACCAATCGAAGTTATCAAACGCTATATTGAAAGCCAAGGTGAGAAATTATGAACAAGGCATTCAAATATCGCATATATCCTTCACCTGAACAGGAAATTCTCATAAACAAAACTTTTGGCTGTGTGCGGTTTGTCTACAACAAAATGCTTGCTAATCGCAAAGAAGTCTACGAACAATTCAAGGACAATAAAGAAGTTTTGAAACAACAAAAATATTTGCTTCCTGCAGACTTCAAAAAGGAGTTTGAGTGGCTAAAAGAGGTAGATAGCCTAGCCTTAGCAAATGCTCAATTGAATCTGCAGACCGCCTATAAGAATTTCTTTCGAGATAAGTCTGTAGGCTTTCCAAAGTTCAAAAACAAGCACCGAGATAAGAAATCCTACACCACAAACAATCAAGGCAGTACAATTCGGCTTATTGACGGCAAAACAATCCGATTGCCGAAACTGAAAGATATGCAGATTAAGCTTCATCGGCAATTGCCGCGACATGCGGTTATAAAAACTGCAACTATAAGTAAAACCCCTACAGGCAAATACTATATTTCCGTATTGGTTGAGTATGAAGACGATATAAAACCAGTAATACCAATGGCAGAAACGGTACTGGGTTTGGATTATTCGTCTAAAACATTATTTGTCGATAGCCAAGAAAATAATGCTGATTATCCAAAGTTCTATCGTCAAGCCGAAGCTAAATTGAAGAAAGCACAGCGTAAACTATCCAAACGACAAAAAGGCAGCAAAAACCGTGACAAGCAACGCCGTAAAGTTGCCAAACTGCATGAAAAAGTAGCTAATCAACGAAAGGACTTCTTGCATAAACTGTCCAGGCAGATAGCCAATGTCTATTCAGCTATTGCAATTGAAGACCTAAATATGCGTGGTATAGCTCAAGGTCTCAATCTGGCAAAATCCACGAATGACAATGGTTTTGGTATGCTAAAGACTTTTCTGGCATACAAACTTGCTGAACAAGGAAAACAGTTAGTCATTATCGACAAGTGGTTTCCCTCCAGCAAAATGTGCAGGTTCTGCAACAACGAAAATAAAGAACTAACCCTATCAGATAGAACCTGGATTTGTAGTCATTGTGGAGCAGAATTAGACCGCGACATAAATGCTGCTATCAATATCAAAAATGAAGGCTGTCGCTTGCTTGGCATAGCCTAATCAATAGCCTAAGAACCGTTGGGCAAACGGGGTTAGCTTGGTAATTATACTAGCGTTAGCTGGTACGTCCCAAGAAGCCCCCACCTCTAAGCGTTAGCGTAGGTGGTGGGAGTATGTCACGCAAAAAGTATGTAGCAATCCCTTAATGTGAACTACAATAGCCTGTGTATAAAGTATATCCTCATAAAATATATCACTTTATCTGGCAAATTATCTATTCCGATTGTGAATCCTATGTCCACATCCAAGGACAAGTTATAACGGAAATAGAGGGACATTGTAAGAAAACATTACGTCCTTTTTCGAAAGCAAATTACCCGCCACTGTGCGCCTTGCTAAGTTCAAGAAGAAATAAACAAATGCGTTTTGCCCACACACGCCCCATCCGCTTCCGTCATGATGGAAATGTTGTTAAGGTTGAGATGATTATCAGAATATCGGAAGAGAAAATTCCTGATAATCGTATGAAGATTTATGAGTGTCAAAGCGAGATCCACGGACAGATGAAGCAATTCCAACTCAAGTACGAATTAAATACATGCAAGTGGTTCTTGTATAAGATTTAGATATGTTTTCTGCTGGGATTAAACAGAAAAACCTCCGCGAAGTCGCTTGGAGGTTGGCCATACTAACTTATTTAATATTTTTATTTCATAATCCTTCTTTTTCTTAGTCGATGGCCTGCAATAAGGGAACATAGCATAAATGCAAAAAATAGTATGGATTGTTATGTTTATTGGCGAGTTCAAATAGCAATATATAACAGAGGCGATTGTATGTTTAAAAAACTTGTGTGGGAAAAAAGATTATTAAAAAAAGTATATAAACTTTTTTCCGTTACAACAGTTATTTTTGGAATTTTTGCATTCTTTATTTTAGAGAACTGGTTGTTTCTTGCTCTTATGCAAGGAAGTATGAGTTTAATGATGCTTTTTATGGGTATGGATACTATTCTACTGAAAAAACAAAAAATCCTAGGGTATTTAATGTTTGTAGTATCAGCCTTTTTATTTTTTGTTATGATTAATGGAATTATAAGAACAATATAAATTTGGCTTTTTAATCAATGCTGTTGCTTTGAATAATCCGGATCGAATTGAGCCATCATTCCGGATATTTAGAGCCACCCATCCGGGTAGAGAGCCATTTGATGAAACTTCCTATTAAAATGTATCTATACGCTCAAGAGAGGAGTGTAAATACATTCATAGGAGGTCATCATATGACCAATTATCGAGAGATTCTAAGGCTTTTTAGCCAAGGAATCAGTCAACGCAGCATCGCAGTGAGCAAACGTCCGCCTCCCTCGACGCCGGAACACCGGTGCAAGGGCAAGCGCTGCCGAACTTGAATTATAGCCAGGCTTTAATCCTTTTAGGAGTCCCGGAGGAGGAGCGGGCGCAGTTCATCGCCGAGCTTGATGTCGAGAGCATGTCTGCCCGCGAACTGAAAAAGGCGGTTCAGGAGCGGGATCAGGCCCTGCAGGAAAAGGCGGTCTAATGGAGATATTCTCTCATGATCAGGGCTCGTTGAGACAATAACAATGATGACGAAGGGTATGTTATCTCCTGAATTAGAAGCAAGTTGAAGAATATGTAGAATGGGAGTGTATTAGTTTTTGATTAATGAAAAAATGAAAAAACTATCGCCATCAATAGATGAATGGCTCAAAGAAGCAAAAACTGATCCGGCGGCTTTACAGGAAGGGATGTTTTTAGTTCATAATGGTGTTGTGCGCCAAACGCCTAAAGCCAAGGTACGCCAAGGAATTGATGACGGTTCGATAGTAACGGGAATGGAATTTGCTTATGATACAGCTAAGGTTGATACGGCGATTGCTGAAACCTATAAGATGGATGGTATTTTCCATGTCAGGGTTTGGCTTAATGAAGGCCAGCTTGAACTTGGCGACGACATAATGTATGTACTATTAGGCGGCGACATCAGACCACATGTTGTTGATGCATTGCAATTTCTGGTTGAAAAGATCAAAAGCGAATGTGTTACCGAAATTGAACAAAAGTAGTAATCAACCTTAGGGGTTGCCGAGTCATTCCTCTTTATAGAGTACAAATTGGGGCAACGAATATATCGAAACTTTGAAGGATAAGAATTGACCAAAGGATTGTATGGTATGGGAATATCAATCTAATTAATCAATGGTAAATTGCATGGTTATTTGAGATAACCTGTTTCGACTCGATCTTGGCTTAGATTCTAATCGTTTAACCGGTACGGTTTCTTATAAAGATCTTTTTTATGCAGCCCATTTTTGCGAGCCATTGTAATCCAGCCCTTGTTACCCATGAAAAAGTAAAGGCGCCTTGAAAATGGGAAATTGACGCCAATATAGGTAGAATCCATCGTTGTTGAATTCTCATGTTGAATATCTGCTGCTATGGAGGAAAAAGCAGACTTAAGTTTTTGCATGGCTTTTTTCATAAAAGGCGCATCTTTGGCGGCAAACATCATGGGGCCTCCACCGATGAGAACGCCGAAACGGAACTCTGCGTCTAGATGTTGGCTGAAGCTCTTGATAACTCTGACAGCCTCCAGGTTTATTTCCGGTTCGGGAAACCCACAATTAACAATAGCATATACTTTGACATGTTTTTTAGCGTTCCCGCTGGAAGTGTAATAATTATGGTAATCAACTAAAAATCGTGTTAACATGCCTGGCATGCAAAAAAAGTAAAGAGGAAATGAAATAATCATGATATCGGCCCTGGCAAGTGTTTCAAAATCCTTTGTAAGGTTATGGGTTAAAAAGCTTTTTCTGACGTCTATAAATGTTTTACTAAATAGATCAGAATTAATTTGGCTTCCCGCCATTTCCAGGAATTCCTTGGAGACTGATTGTTCGTTGATCTTAGGGCTGGCGCTGACTAAAACGACATTCTTCACAGCAGTCCACCTATCCTTCCAAGTTCCATTTTATTTAAGGCCTTGATTGTGTTCTCGGTTGGTTCCTGATAGATCAGGACTTCAATACTTCTGCGGTGTTTTTTTGTAACATCGATGAAAAGTTGTTTATCCTCTTCTGAAATCTCATCTCCGTAACCGATGATAATCTGACTGGGGTAGGTATCATAACGAGGCGGATGCATCGTAGAGCCATCAGGTCTTGTTTCGAAAAATGGCAACATATTTGGTAAACCTCTATCAATAACATTTTTGATAGTTGGGCTGAACTGCCCAAAGATGATTGGACTGAGATAAATAACTACGTCGCTGTTCATAACACTTCGGTTGATTTGGGTCATCCGGTCGTTGATAACACATTCCCCAGGCTTTTTGATCCAGCAACCAAAGCAACCCATACAAAAGGTCAGGTTCTCCGCGCTTAGTTCCATCAACTCTGTCTCAAATCCCTTTTGTTTCAAAAACTTGCCTGTCAAATCATTTAGACCTTGATAGGTTCTGGTCATATACTCCTGATCTGAAATCAACAAGGCTTTCATTCAATTCACTCCCTATCGAATTATGTTTACAGTGTCAACATAATAATAGCACGCAATGTTTACGATGTAAACATTTTATTATCTTGTGGTATAATATAGTTATGTTTGTTGAGAGGAAGTATGGTCGAGTGTCAAACGAAAATTATCATCATGAAAATTTAAAGGCCGAATTGATCAAAAAAGGTTTAAAGCTTCTGGATGAAGAAGGGTATGAAAACTTTTCGTTGCGCAAGGTGGCGAAAGCCTGCAGTGTAAGCCACACCGCCCCATATAGGCATTTTGATAGTAAAGACGATCTGATCATGGCAATTGCTTTCGAAGCTCATGATAAATTTAACCAATGCCTTGCGGAAGCTGTTAATAAATATCCGAACGATAATAAAAGCCAGCTTAAAGAAATGGGTTACTCCTATGTAAAGTTCTTTGTTGAAAATCCGGAATATTTGCGGCTGTTTTTCCTAAGTGATTTTGCTAATAATTTTAAAAAGATGAATCATGTAACATGTATAAATGACGACCAACCTTTCAATACGTTTTATGAGGCGATCGAACGCTGCCAATCGGAGATTCAAAACGGAGAGAGTGACAGTGTTGACCCGAATGCATTGGCATTGTCCTGCTGGGGTTTGGTGCACGGTATGGCCATTTTAATCGCCAAAAAGGATTTTTCTTATGATGGTGATTATCTGGAACTTGTCAGAAAGATACTTTGGGGCGGAACGTTTCTAAACTTATAGAACAGAACAGGGGATAGCTTCTAATAGTAATAGAGATCCGTTTCACTATAGGGTGATCGGATCTCTATATTTTTACATATAAATTTAAAGGCGCATTATTCGGCAGAAGCAAAAGCTTGGAGAATCTACGGTTAAATACTCTCTTGGCGGTATGCCGCTGTTTACGAGGTGCATGTTTATCCTCTTCAAGCCATTTGTCAATAGTGACTTGTATGGATCGAGTTTAAGACAAAAACGTTGGTTTGAGGCTGGTTTGGGTGCCGGTTGACACTACGGAAATCAAACATTGAGAAAATGTGGAGGGAAGGGGCGTATTGTAGATATATACCATATTAAAACTGAACTTAAATAATAGGAAAATGTCATTATAATAACATTTTTTTAAATTATTATTTTTAACAAGGGAAACAGATATTGAGATATTGATCTAGCTAGATTATTCATCTGATTTCAATACCTTATTAATGAATAAATCCTTATAATTCGAGCAAATTGAGTCGATAGCATGCTGGAACTTAGTATGCTGGGTTGTTCACAAATAAAGAAGATAATGAACATACCGTCAAATTCAATGGTGATAGATTGAATAACTATAATTAGTAGGAGGTAACTCTATGAAGGCAATCCAAGTTAAAAACGGAGTATATTGGGTAGGAGCATTAAATCCTGATCTGCGCATTTTTGACGTAATAATGGAAACAAAAAGCGGCACGACCTATAACTCTTACCTAGTCAGAGGTGAAAATAAAACAGCCTTGTTTGAAGTTGTTAAAGATGGCTTTGAAAATGAACTTATCGAAAGAATCTCAAGTGTGATTGACCCTGAAGCTATCGATTACATTATCTTTGATCACACCGAACCGGATCACTCTGGTTCTATTAAAAATGTTTTACAGAAGATGCCTAAGGCCCAGGTATTAGGTTCCCAAGCGGCAATAACTTTTCTTTCTCAAATCTTAAACACTGATTTTAACAAACGAATTGTTAAACATGGGGAAGAACTGGATCTTGGCGGAAAGACATTGCGCTTTTTCTCTACACCTTTTTTACATTGGCCAGATACAATGATGACTTATTTACCGGAGGACAAAATCCTGTTTAGTTGTGATGCTTTCGGCAGCCATTTTTGCAATCAAGAAATATTCGATAACCTAGTAGGTGACTTTTCTGAAGAATTCAAGGTCTATTACGATGCCATTATATATCCATTTAGTAAATATGTCCTTCAAGCAGCCAGCAAGATCAAGGATTTAGAAATAGACATTATTTGTCCGTCTCATGGACCAATTTTACGTCAGGATCCCTGGTCGTATATTAATACCTATGTTGACTGGTCTATAAGGGAAATGGAGGAAGGGCCGAAAAATGTTATTGTAATATACACTTCAAATTATGGTTATACCGCCAGACTTGCCAAGGAAATAGTTCTTGGTCTAGCTAATGGGGGGGTGAAGGTTGAGGTAATGGATATCTTGGAGCACTCCAAAGCTGATCTGCGAAAAAAGATCGACCTAGCTGATGGACTCCTGATTGGTTCCCCTACCTTCAATAGGGACGCTATACCTCCTATTTGGGAATTGCTGGCGGAAGTTTCCGCAATTATTAACAAAGACAAACCTGCATCTGCCTTTGGCTCCTATGGTTGGAGTGGTGAGGCAGTAAAATACATGGAACAGAGGCTGCAGCAGTTGCAGTTTAAGATTACCCAGCCTGGTTTGCGTGTTAATTTCGTTCCGAATGCTGATAATCTGGAAGAAGCCAGGAATTTCGGACGAGAATTTGCCGCAGTTGTGGGAGCAAATAAGTCTTGAGAAAAAAATCATGAAGAAACCTGTTGCCGTTTCAGGGCAGGCAAATTATAACGCCCAGGATTATGAAAAAGAGAGTTGGGGATTATATGCCGTTATCAATACTTGGAATTGCTTGCAGCCCTCGGCGCAGTGGCAACACTACCCGGTTACTATTAGAGGCAAAAGAAACTATAATAGACGGGGGTCACACTTTAGAGCTCATTTATCTTTCTGATCTAAAAATAAATCCCTGTCAAGGTTGTAATGCTTGTTCGATTAGCGGGGTATGCGTAATCAAAGACGATATTCCAAAACTTCAAGAAAAGCTGATCTCTGCAGATAGGATTATTATAGCTGCTCCAATTTTTATGATGGGAGTAAATGCCCAAACGAAAATTTTAATTGACCGCATGCAGGTGCTTTGGGCCCGTAAATATGTACTTAATCTTCCTTTAATCAATTCATTTAAATCCGAGCGAAGAGGACTTTTCCTATCAGCCGCCGGTACTAAAAAACCAGATGTATTCAAGTGTGCCGAACGTTCTATTCAAACATTCTTCCATATGTTGGAGATAAAGTATGATCAAGCCTGTCTTTACAGTGGTATTGATCGGGCCGGAGAGATCCTGGATCATCCTACAGCCTTGGAAGATGTACGCAAGGCTGCACAAGCGTTGCTTTTGGAGTAGATTTAGATCTGACTGAATATTGTTTAACTAATTTGGAGGGGTTTGAGGGTAGTGAATAAAATAGAGAAGAACATAGTTAAAAATACAGATAACAATAGCCAGGAGAAGCCGTTAAAATTGCTAATTGTAGAGGATGATGAGATCAATAGAATGGTGATGGGAAAAATAGCAAATAAAAAAGGATGGGAGGTTTTATTGGCAGAGAACGGAAAAGTTGCTGTTGATTTTTATCAGAAACGGGAATTTGAAGTAATCATCATGGATTGCCAGATGCCTATATTAGACGGTTTCAAAGCAACAGGAACAATAAGACAATTAGAGAGTAACAGCAGCACTCACATACCTATTATCGCTCTGACTGCCAACACCTTAGATGGAGATAGGGAAAAATGTCTCAATGCTGGAATGGATGATTACTTAACAAAACCTATTGAAACAAACGAATTTTACGCTATTGTTGAGAAGTGGGCCAATAAATCCCTTTGATAAGAGTATTAAATAGATGGCACCAACCTAGAGTATCCTTCAGTGTGAGGGGTATGTTCACGGTCTTCGGAAATGCTAGAGAACATGTGATTTAGGGTAAAATTTATATCTTTATAAGAAAAATGTCATTATTATGGCATTTTTTTTTGTTATCCTTTAAAAAAGAAAATGGTTTATTAAAACAAGCGATGAAGGGCTTAAGGGAACAATTGCAGCGGTTCAAGTAGTAAATGAAAAATACGTTGAGGTTTGCAAATTGAAAGGAGAATAAAGATGGAAAAGGTTAAACTCGCAGTTATTTATTACAGCATGACAGGAATCAATTATCAGTTGGCGCAGTGGGCAGCAGAGGCAGCAAAAGAAGCAGGTGCGGAAGTTCGGTTGCTCAAGGTGCATGAACTGGCTCCGGAAATAGCTATTAATAACAATCCTATATGGAAAGCAAATGTAGAAGCTACCAAAGATATTCCGGAAGCAAGCTCAAATGATCTTGATTGGGCAGATGCCATAATTTTTAGTGTTCCGACGCGCTTTGGAAATTTAGCTTCACAGATGAAACAATTTATTGACCTTCAAGGAGGCTTATGGGCACAAGGGAAGCTGATGAATAAGGTTGTAAGCGGCATGTCCTCAGCCCAGAATTCCCATGGCGGTCAAGAAGCAACCATTAAGAGTTTATATACCTCAATGATGCATTGGGGAGCAATCATTGTGCCACCTGGCTATACAGATCCTTCGATTTTTAAAGCAGGCGGCAATCCATATGGAACCTCAGTTACTCAAGGCCAAGATGGTAAAATGGTAGAAGACGTAAAAGAAGCTGTTTTCCATCAGGCAAAAAGAACTATCGAAGTCGCCAAATGGTTGAAAAAAGGAGCTTATTTAATAAATTGAAGTTACGAGGTGATTAATTTGGATTTCAACATATTAGTGGGTGGCGCTGCTGGCCAAGGGATTGATACAGCTGGAAAAGTGCTGGAACAAATCCTCAAAAAGCTAGGTGTCGAGGTATTTTCCTACAAAGATTATATGTCCCGTGTAAGGGGCGGACACAATTTCCATCAGCTTCGTTTTGCGGATCGGCCGCTATACTCCCATCGCGAGGATATTGATGTTATCCTGGCGCTTGATTCCACAACTGTAGAGCTGCATTCCTCACAGCTTTCTCCACGAGGTGTTCTGGTTAGTGACGAGAGTAACAGTGGGGCGCTAAGTATGGGCGAAGCCTTTTGGCTTCCGTTGAAGGCCAAGGCCATTGAGGCAGGTAACATAGTTACGGAAGGGATTGTAGCATTAGGTGCTATTTTGAGGTTGTTTGATTTCGACCTTGCTAAGATCTGGCCGGTACTAAGCAGTCTGTTTAAAGAGGAGATATTTGAGATGAACCGGCGGGCTTTGGAATTTGGTTACAATTTGACCCAATCCCGATTCAAGCTCGAATTTCCGGAAACTCAGCCGAGAATTATGGTAACAGGTAATCAAGCCATTGGCCTGGGGGCTTTGGCTGCAGGGGTTAGTTTTTATTCAGGCTACCCTATGACCCCCTCAACAGGGATTATGACTTATTTAGCCAGCAAGATGGAAGAAGCGGGGATTGTGGTGGAACAGGCTGAAGATGAAATAGCAGCTATAAATATGGCTATTGGGGCATCCTTTGCCGGCGCCCGTGCCATGACTGCAACATCTGGCGGAGGGCTATGCTTGATGGTTGAAGGACTTGGCCTAGCAGCAATGACTGAAACGCCACTAGTAATAGCCGATATTCAGCGTCCAGGTCCGGCGACAGGCTTTCCGACACGCACCGAACAAGGCGATCTGAGTTTTGTCCTAACGGCTTCCCATGGTGAATTTCCAAGAATGATTATTGCTTTGCGTGATCCGGAAGATGCTTTTTATCAAACTGTGCGGGCCTTCAATATTGCCGACAAATTCCAGATTCCGGTGATTTTACTTGGCGATCAATATTTAGGGGATTATTATCAGACGATTCCGCCCTTTGATTTCTCCCCTTTGACCATTGAACGTGCTTTAGCCGGTAAAGAAGTCTGTCAGCAACAGGAACCTTATCAGCGCTATAAATTGACAGAGAACGGGGTTTCCCCTCGTTTAGTTCCTGGTCGATGCGGATCACAGGTCGTCATCGCGGATAGTGATGAGCACACTGAGACCGGGCATATTACAGAAGCGGCAGACGTACGTTTAGCCATGACGAAAACAAGGCTGCAGCGCTGGGAGAATCTTAAGAATGAGGTCCGTGAACCATGGTTTATCGGGCAGACTAAGCCTGAGATCCTGCTCTTGGCTTGGGGTTCATCTTCCGGACCGGTGCGTGAAGCAATCGAACTTCTGGAAGAAGATTACTCTATTGGGGCCTTAATCTTTGGAGATATTTGTCCATTGCCGACGAAGCTGCTTAAGGAGCTGCATCCCGAAGTTAAAATCATGATAAACGTGGAGCAAAATGCCACCGGCCAATTGGCAGCTTTAATCCGCCAAGAAGCCCTGCTAGTCTGTCAATACAGTATCCTGCGCTATGACGGCAGGCCAATGAGCGGCCAGTATATTTCGGCGAAAGTAAAGGAGGTAATGGCGAATGTCTAAAGGAGAGCTTATAAAAGAGCTGTTTGATTCCGATGACGAAATCACCTGGTGTCCTGGCTGCGGGAATTTTGCCATTCTGAGGGCGATCAAGACAGCTTTGTTTGAATTAAACAAGCGGCCGGAAGAAATTTTGATGGTATCAGGCATTGGCCAGGCGGCAAAACTCCCTCATTATCTGCGAACCAATGTTTTTAACGGGTTGCACGGGCGTGCTTTACCCCCGGCAGTAGCGGCCAAAATCGTCAATCCGGAATTAACGGTTATCGTGCATTCCGGTGATGGAGATACTTATGGTGAGGGTGGGAATCATTTTATTCACAATATCCGGCGCAATGTGGACATAGCCCATTTTGTCCATGACAATCAGATCTATGGTTTAACCAAGGGGCAGGCTTCACCCACAACAGCTCTGGGACAGGTGACCGGAATTCAGACGAAAGGTAATTTAGACCAACCTCTAAACCCGCTCATGTTAGCCCTGGCAGCCGGAGCTACCTTTGTGGGGCGGGGGTTCAGCGGACGCCAGGAACACCTCATCAAGCTAATGAAAGAGGCTATTAAACATCCTGGTTATGCCTTGATTGACATTCTTCAACCCTGCGTCAGTTTTAATAAAGTTAATACGAACCGTTGGTACGCGGAGCGGGTTTATGAATTAACAGAGGAGTTTGATACCGGCAATCTGAGCAAGGCAATGGAGCTAGCCCAGGAATGGGGAGAAAAGATACCAATCGGCATATTTTACCGTGTGCAAAAACAAACTTTCCAAGACCGTCTTTATTGGCTGTCTGATCGACCGCCACTCGTCGACCGGGTCTGGGAACCGCGCGATGCTGAGAGGTTTATGAGAGAGCTGGAGTAAAAGAGATAACAAAATAATCATTCAGCAAACTTATCTATGAAGTTTCAGGTGCGGATATAAACTCAATGATGGAGTTGCTATCCTCGTATAGGGTATCCAATGGGTACTCATTATGGTTGTGGCTTCTTTAAGCTATTTATATTTAAAATAATATTAAAAATATCTTTAATATAAGAATAATGTCATGAAAATGGCATTTTTTTTTAATAGCATTTACTAAAGACAAACGAAAACCAGTACACACTCAGACTGAGTCAAAATGAAAAAATATTGGCAGCAACAAACCAGCCAGAAGTTGGGGATGAATCTTAGGACTTCAAAAAGCTGGATTTTATAAATGGGCTAACCAGTCTAATTATGAGGTTGAGAGGGATTACATTAACCTAGAATAAGAGAAGGGGGCACAAGGATGTACAAGCAAGAATGTGTAGCAATGCTCTTAGCAGGTGGAGAAGGTAGCAGGTTGGGTGGTCTAACTGAGAAGAGGGCTAAACCTGTAGTCTCCTTCTACGGAAAATACAGAATTATTGACTTTACCTTAAGTAACTGCGCAAATTCAAAGATTAACACGGTTGGAGTTCTTATCCAATATAAGCCGTTATCGCTTATTTCTTATATCGATTTGGGCTCAGCTTGGAACTTAGCTAATCCATACGGCGGAGTCAATATACTTCCCCCTATTCCCAATGAAAAAGGAGAAACTAGGTATAACGGAACCGCAAACGCCGTTTACCAGAATTTTGAGTTTATAGATTTGTACGATCCCAAATATGTGATTATTCTTTCCGGTGATCATGTCTACAAAATGGATTATTCGCAGATGTTAGCGTTCCATAAAATGAAGAATTCAGAAATAACCATAGCAACAGTTGAGGTGCCCTGGGAGGACTCTTCTCGATTTGGTATTTTAACTCTAAATGGAGATCAACGGATTACAGAGTTTGAAGAAAAACCATCTCAACCAAAAGGTAATCTTGCTTCAATGGGAGTCTATATTTTTAACTGGTCAACACTTAAACAGGCTTTACTTGAAGATGAAGGTAATTTTCAGTCTCAGCATGACTTTGGTAAGAACATTATCCCTCAGCAACTAAAGCACGGGAAAAAAGTCTACGCGTATAAGTTTCAGGGTTACTGGCGAGATGTTGGGACCATCGAAAGCTATTATCATGCAAATATGGATTCTTTACATAAGGACCATTTCCTTAATAATTTTGATTCGAAATCCAGGATATTTTCGAATGAAGATATCCTATTACCAAGCTCATTTGGTTTTACAGCGAAAGTGGAAAATAGTTTCGTCAGTAAAGGTTGTATTGTTCATGGCGAGGTAAGGAATTCAATTCTTGCTCCAGGGGTTTATGTTGGAAAAGGTGTTCAAATTAAAGATTCAATTTTATTACCCTTTGCAAAGATTCAAACAGGATCACGCCTCCATAAAACTATTGTCGGAGAAAACGCTGAAATTATGAACAACTGTATCGTTGGTGCTTGGGAAAGTATCCATCAGGACCATGAGGGGATTACAGTTATCAAGGATTATCAAAAAGTTTCTGAAGGTTCAATTATAGGGGAGCGTATGAACAGAACCTGGCCATGGGCTATTTAAAACTTAGAAAAGTTTTAAGGTGCCTAGACATAGAAGAGGTTATTCAGCAATTAGAATAAGGATGTTATGTTTATGGAAATAGAGTCTTATCTTGATCAGTATGAAATTTACCTTTTTAATAGGGGCGAACTGTTCCGTAGTTACTTCAAATTTGGTGCCCATATCACAGAAAGGGATGGGATTGAGGGGACACATTTTGCGGTGTGGGTGCCTGATGCCTTAAACGTAGGCCTTGTTGGGGAGTTTAACAATTGGGATTCCGCCAATAGTTTAATGGTTGAAATCAGAAACAGCGGGGTGTGGACTCTATTTGTGCCCAAAGTACTTCAAGGGCAGTTATACAAATACGAAATTCACACCAAAACCGGACAAGTGCTTCTGAAATCTGATCCCTTTGCTTTTTTCTCGGAGTTACGACCTGCCACAGCCTCAATTGTCTATTCGCTGGAGGGTTTTGACTGGCAAGATCAAGCATGGATGAGCCGGCGAGATGAGGTTAATGTATGGGAAATGCCTCTTTTAATTTATGAAGTTCACCTGGGTTCCTGGAGAAGGAGAGAGGATGGAGGCTATTATGATTGGCGAACTCTGGCTGAGGAGCTGCCGGCATACGCTCTAAAAATGGGGTATACCCATATTGAATTAATGCCCATTATGGAGCATCCTTACGATGGGTCCTGGGGTTATCAAGTGACAGGGTATTACTCATGTACGAGTAGATTTGGCACGCCCCATGATTTTATGTATTTTGTTAATCAATGTCATCAAGTTGGGATCGGGGTCATTTTAGATTGGGTGCCAGGTCATTTCTGTAAAGATGCTCATGGCTTAGGTCGATTAAATGGCATGGCAGTTTTTGAAAAAACAGAAAACGATCAATGGGGAACGTATAACTTCAATTTTGCCAAAACTGAGGTCTGGAGTTTTCTTATTTCCAATGCGATGTTTTGGTTTGATAAATTCCACGTTGATGGTCTGCGCGTCGATGGGGTAAGCAGTATGCTTTACTTAGACTTTGGCAAAAACGATCATTCCTGGCAGAGAAACATTTATGGAGGAAAAGAGAATCTTGAGGCAATTGCTTTTATGCAAAGGCTAAATAAAGAAGTTCTACAATCTTTTCCAGGGATATTGATGATTGCTGAGGAATCTACCGACTGGCCTTTGGTAACCTATCCTCCATATATGGATGGGCTTGGTTATAATTATAAATGGAATATGGGATGGATGAATGATACTTTGCGGTATATGAGTCTCGACTTTCCCTTGCGCAAAAACAATCATCAACTATTGACGTTCTCTTTGACCTATGCTTTTTCGGAAAATTTCATCCTTCCCCTGTCTCACGATGAGGTTGTCCATGGCAAAAAGTCATTACTGGACAGAATGCCGGGTGACTATGGCCAAAAATTTGCGGGGTTAAGAAGTTTATATGGATACTGGATGTGTCACCCCGGCAAAAAATTGGTGTTTATGGGTGGGGAGCTGGCCCAGTTTATCGAGTGGCGAGATGATGCTGAACTGGATTGGTTTATCTTGGAATATGAGCTGCATAGAAAATACCGTAATTACGTCAGTGATCTGAATAAAATTTATCAGCGTGAAAAAGCCCTCTGGGAAAATGAACAGAATTGGTCTGGTTTTGAATGGATTGATGTCCATAATCACCAGCAAAGTATCTTAATATTTTGCCGAAAATCACAGAAGGATAATGATTTCCTGATCATCTTAATCAATTTCCAAGACCGGAGTTATGATAACTTTCGTTTAGGAGTTCCGTGCCAGGGGATTTATCAAGAAATACTTAATTCCGATGAAGAGATATATGGGGGGGATGGTCATGTCAACAAGTCGTTGCTCTTGGCCGAAAAGGTTTCCTGGCATGGTCAAAAGTTTTCCTTAACCATCAAAGTTGCTCCGTTAGCAACGATTATATTAAAAGTGAAACAGCCTAGTAAAGTATTGGAGGAACAAAAATTATGTTTGCGGACAAAGAAAGCTTTAAGCAAGCCTATCTAATGAAGTTGCTTGAGGGGGAAGGGCTTACCCTCAATGAAGCAACCCTTTGGGATAAGTTTAGTGCCTTGGTCATCTTGCTCAAAGAAAAAATCAGTATGTATCGGGCCGTAAACAGAAATTCTCAGTCGCTAGATAAACAGGTATATTATTTTTCAATGGAGTTTCTTATTGGCAGGCTTCTGCTAAATTACTTAATTAACTTTAAAATTGAAGACCTTGTCAGAGAGGGTTTAGCGGATTTAAGTATTGATCTTGACGACCTTTTGGAGCAAGAAGCGGATCCGGGCCTGGGTAATGGAGGGTTAGGCAGATTGGCAGCGTGTTTTCTCGACTCAATGGCTTTCTTGGGAATCGGCGGACATGGTAATGGGATTCGCTATAAGTATGGGTTGTTCGAACAAAAAATTGTAAGCGGCAACCAGGTTGAGGTAGCGGATAATTGGCTTATGAACGGTTATCCTTGGGAGACGTGTAAGCCTGAAGAGGCGATTGTTGTAAAACTCAAAGGAAATGTGAGAACAGATATAATCGATGGGCGCCTGACGTTTTTCCACGAGAACTATGAATCTGTACTGGCTGTACCTTATGATGTTCCGATTATGAGCTACGATAACACGTTGTGTATTAACACGTTAAGGTTATGGAGTGCGAAACCTATTTGCGGAGAACTGGATCTGGCCTGTTTCAATCGTGGAGAGTTTAATCTGACTTCCAGCTATGAATCAGAAGTTGAGACCATTTCCTATATTCTTTATCCTGATGAGAGCAGCCGCGCCGGCAGAGAGTTAAGGCTTAAACAAGAATACTTTTTTGTTGCCGCAGGATTGGGATCTATCGTACGAAATTACAAAAAAAGGCACAGCTCAATTTCCTTACAAGGTTTCTCACGCTGGGTGGCAGTTCACATAAATGATACCCATCCGGTTTTGTGTATCCCTGAGTTGATGCGCATCTTGATCGACGAAGAAGGATTGGGCTGGAATGAGGCTTGGAATATCACCGTTAACACCATCTCATTTACTAATCATACTATTATGCCGGAAGCTATGGAGAAATGGCCAATTGATCTGGTCAAAAGCCTTCTGCCAAGAATCTATCTAATTATTGAAGAAATAGACCGCAGATTTAAGGAAGATCTAAAAAGGAGGTTTATGGATGATGAGGAGGCAATTAGCAATACCCAAATTTTTAAAGACGGCTATGTCAGGATGGCGAATTTAGCAATCATTGGGAGTTCGTCGGTAAATGGGGTTGCTAAATTACATACCGATATTATTAAGAATGAGGTATTTAAAGATTTTTATCGGATTTTTGGCTATAAATTTAACAATAAAACAAACGGTGTAAATTATAGAAGATTTCTCTTGGCTGCTAATCCAAAATTGTCTCATTTGATAACGGATGCTATAGGACCAAACTGGAAGGAAGATGCCGGTGAACTTAAGAAACTGCATGGTTTAAAGGATAACCCCAGTTTTTTGGAACAGCTCGCGAAAGTTAAGTACGAAAATAAGTGTCGTTTGGTGGAGAGGATCAAGAAAACCCAAGGGCTTGTCCTAGACCCTATGTCAATTTTTGATGTGCAAGTCAAAAGAATCCACGCCTACAAAAGGCAATTGCTCAATGTCTTAAAGATTATGCACTTATACAATAAGGCTATAAACGACCCGGAATCCTTAACTGGTTCACATACTTTTATCTTCGGCGGGAAAGCAGCCCCCGGCTATCATTATGCAAAAACCGTGATTAAACTTATAAATGCTCTGAGCCGGAAAATAGAGCAAGACCCGAAGGTTAACAAAAAACTGAAGATCGTTTTTATTGAAAACTTCAATGTGTCACAGGGAGAATTGATTTATCCTGCGGCAGATATTAGTGAACAGATTTCAACAGCGAGCAAAGAGGCTTCCGGGACTGGAAATATGAAATTCATGATGAATGGTGCCCTTACCCTTGGCACCTTAGATGGAGCCAATGTTGAGATTAAAGAGGCGGTGGGCGAGGAAAATATCTTTATTTTTGGGCTTAACGCCGAACAAGTATTGAATTACACCCGCAATGGCGGTTATAAATCTTGGGATGAATACCATGCCAATTCCATTATCAGCACGTGTGTGGATCAATTAAGGGGTGGATTTTTCGAGAATATGGGGGAGGAGTTCAGAGTATTATACGATTCCCTGCTGATCTATAATGATGAATTTTTCGTCTTAAAGGATTTTCCTTCTTATATTGATACCCATAAAAAACTCCAAGCTCTTTATTTAGATCAAAAAAGTTGGAATCGAATTTCCCTGGTTAATATTGCAGAGTCAGGGATCTTTTCAAGTGACAGGTCAATTAGAGAATATGCAGATGGGATCTGGAAAATCAAATATCGTAACGTTAATAACTTAACTTCTCATTGAATATTAGGAAGGTGGGAGAGTATGAAAATTGTTTTTGTAACTGCGGAAGCTGATCCTTTTATTAAAACCGGTGGTTTGGGAGAGGTGATGGGTTCCTTACCGGCCTTCTTGCATAAAAAAGGTGTAGACGTTCGGGTTATTATGCCGAAGTACAGCACCATTCCGGAAAATTTCCAAAGAGAGTTTGAGCATCTTGCTCATTTCGATGTCCCAGTCGCTTGGCGTAAACAGTATTGCGGTTTAGATGAGATTGTATATGAAGGGGTTCATTATTATTTCCTGGACAATGAGTATTATTTTTCTTCCCGTCCAAGTATATATGGGGAATATGATGATGCGGAACGATTTGTATTTTTTTGCCGGGCAGCCCTGGAAAGCTTAATTCACATACCGGGGTTTAAACCGGATATTCTCCATTGTCAGGATTGGCATACTGCTTTAATCCCGCTAATGCTTAAGGTGTTTTATGGCCAGGAGCCTCTTTATTTCCCGATGAAAACTATTTTTACTATACATAACCTTAAATATCAGGGGATTTTTGCCAAGGAAGTCCTTGGCGACATTGTGGGGTTAGGCATGGAGTATTTTACGGAAAACACCTTGGAATTTCATGGCGGAGTCAATTTTATGAAGGCCGCCTTACTGTATGCTGATTGGATTACAACGGTGAGTCCAACCTATGCTCGGGAAATCCAAAATCCCTACTTCGGAGAAGAACTTGATGGGCTTTTGAGGAAAAGAAGTCAATCCCTATCCGGAATCCTGAATGGTATTGATTATGAGGTTTATAATCCGCTGACTGACCCCTATCTCGTCAGGCCTTATAACAATTTTCATCTTGCCAAGGAAGAAAATAAAAAGCATTTACAAGCTGATTTCGGACTCCCGGTACGGGGAGATGTTGCAGTTTTGGGGATGATCGGCAGGCTAGTAGATCAAAAGGGTGTGGATCTATTGGCCCACGTCCTAAAAGAAATACTTGAGCTGGATATTCAAATGGTCATTCTCGGCTCAGGTGAAAAGAAATATGAAGAAATGCTTAGTGATTTCGCCTCAAAATATCCCGAAAAGGCAGCCATAAAGCTAGAATACTCTGATAAACACGCTCATGAAATTTACGGAGGAGCGGATATGGTTTTAATGCCCTCACGTTATGAGCCATGTGGTATCTCCCAGATGATTGCTATGCGCTATGGGACGATTCCTATTGCGCGGGAAACGGGAGGATTAAAGGATACGATCATACCCTATAATAAATTTACCGGTGCAGGTAATGGGTTTAGCTTCACCAATTATAATGCCCATGAATTATTGTTCGCAGTGCAGCGGGCAGTGAAATTATACCAAGAAGATAAAGTGGTATGGGACAACTTATGTCAGAACGCTATGAAAAGCGATTTCAGCTGGGAGAGATCTGCAAATGCCTACATGCAGATCTATGAGTCATTATTATGATAATGTTTGACGCGTTTCATGATTCACACGATTTGTCTTACCGGGAACCTTTTGGAGCGGTGGTATGCGGCCAAAGGATAACATTCCGTTTGAGAACGTTTTCAGCTGTTTCTGTTGACCATTGCGTTCTTCGTCTTTGGGAAATGGACCGGGAAAAAACTATTTACATGTCCCCAAGTATCAAGAGCCGTCAAAGTCAATCAGAGGATTCCGGGACAGCTTCTGCGATTGAGACAATTGCAGATACCGGTTTCTTTGAGGTGGAATATGAAGTGCCCGCCAATCCTGGGCTTGTCTGGTACTATTTTGTGATTCAGGTAGGATCTCAAGTTTATTATTATGGTAATAATCAAAAAGGTCTTGGCGGAGAGGGAGCACTCTGGGAGCAAGAGCCCAAGTCCTATCAAATCACTGTTTATAAGCAGATGACAGTACCTGACTGGTATAAACGAGGGATTATGTATCAGGTTTTTGTCGATCGGTTTTTTAATAATGACCCTAACATGTTCTTTAGATATCCGCGCAAAAATGCTTTGCTGCATGCCCGATGGTCTGATCGGCCGGTTTATATTAAAGACCGGCTTGGTAAAGTTACAGACTGGGATTTTTTTGGCGGAACATTGCAAGGGGTCATCGAAAAATTACCCTACTTTAAAGAATTGGGGGTAAGCATTCTTTATTTTAACCCTATTTTTGATGCTCCAAGTAATCATAAATATGATACGGCGAACTATCATCGGATTGATCCAATGTATGGAGATGAGGCGGTATTTCAAGCCTTAATTGAGACTGCCCGACAATTGGGAATCTCTATAATCCTGGATGGCGTCTTCAGTCATACAGGAAGTGATAGTATTTATTTTAACAAATATGGCAATTACCCGGGGGTGGGTGCCTACCAATCCTCTGACTCACCCTATTACAACTGGTACACATTTAATAAAGACCACAAGGATTATAAAGCCTGGTGGGGCGTCGATTCCCTGCCTGAAGTCAACGAAATGGACCATACCTACAGAAGGTTTATCTATGGTTCGGAAGATAGTGTCATTAAGAAGTGGTTAACTATAGGAGTTGCCGGATGGCGGTTGGATGTTGCCGATGAACTTCCTGATGAGTTCATTCAGGAGCTCCGGCAGGCGGTGAAGACGATTAGTCCCAACGCTGTTCTAATCGGCGAAGTGTGGGAAGACGCTTCCAACAAAGTAAGCTATGGCCAACAACGCAAATATTTATGGGGAAATGAACTGGATGGGACGATGAACTATCCTTTCCGGGCTGGTTTTCTCCGTTTTATTCTCGGAACAGGTGACTCGGATTCCCTTGATCAAGAAGTAATGAGTTTATATGAAAATTATCCTCGAGAAAATTTTTATGCGGCTATGAACCTGATCGGGAGTCACGATACTATTCGAGTTTTGACTCTTTTGGGAGATGCTCCCCCGCAACAGAGTTTAACTGATACCGAACAGAGGACCTTTCGGCTTTCTCCTCTTGCCAAGCAATTGGCCGTACAAAGACTAAAATTATTAAGTTTAGTTCAAATGACCTTTCCGGGAGTTCCTTGCATTTACTATGGAGATGAAGCGGGTGTGGAGGGGTATGCCGACCCTTATAACCGGGGGACATATCCGTGGGGCCAGGAAGACTACCAGATCATGGAGTGGTATCGACGCATCCTGCGCTTGCGTCAAGAATACGAGACTCTGATGACGGGTGATTTCCGGTCGTTCTATTTCGCTCCGGATGTCTATGGTTTTACACGTACCGGGGATGAAGATGAAATCATCATTCTTATCAATCGTCATGCGCTGGAACCTAAAATCGTAAATCTCTATCCAAAGCTAGAGCCTAGACCATTTATAATTGATCTTATAAATGGGGAAACACTGGCGGTGGAAGCACTAAGTGCCTTGGCAATAAATGCTTTGAGCGGAAGATGTCTGTTGAGAAAGAAAAGCCAGCCTTATAATTTGCAGCTTGACCGCTCATGCGGTGTATTATTGCATATCAGTTCTTTGCCTTCCGTTTGGGGACTGGGAGATTTAGGGGAAGAGGCTTATGAATTCGTAGATTTCTTGGCTGACTGCGGTCAATCTTTGTGGCAAGTCTTACCCTTGAATCCTGCCGGAGAAGGGGATTGCCCTTATCAAAGTGATTCAGCGCTTGCTGGAAACCCGCTATTTATCAGTATTGATCATCTAATCAGAGAAGGATTATTAAGTTTAGAGGAGACTAGAGAAAAATACGATAAGATAAGGAGCCTTGACCTGAGACAAAGCTCCTTATCTCTTGCATTTAAAAATTTAAAAGATGAATTGCTTCGTGAAGCCTACAGGCAATTTATGAAGCATGTTGATGCTGTAAAATCAGCTTATCTAACTCAGGAAAATTTTTTGGAATTTCAAACCAGAAACAAAGATTGGCTGGAAGATTATGCCCTCTTCAAGGCCTTAAAGGCATATTTTGGGGATGTTCCTTGGTATGATTGGGAATCTGAGATTGCTTGGCGTGATACAGGTAAGTTAGCCAACTATGCTCGGCTATTGCAAGATGAAATTAATTATATAAAGTTCTTACAATATACTTTTTCCTACGATTGGAATAAACTCAAAGCCTATTCCAAGGAAAAAGGAGTTCGAATAATTGGGGATTTACCCCATTTTGTTGCTGCCGACAGCTGTGATGTATGGGTAAATCGCAGCTTGTTTGTCCTGGATGAGCATGGCCGACCTGTTAAAACCGCAGGGGTACCCCCTGATTATTTTAGTACGACAGGGCAGTTATGGGGAAATCCTATTTATGCCTGGGATATTCATGCTGTTACTCGGTATGGTTGGTGGAAAAGACGGATCCAGCTCGGCTTAGAAATGTTTGATTACCTGCGACTTGACCATTTCCGGGGTTTTGAAGCCTATTGGGAGGTTGATGCTGGAGAAAAGACGGCCGAAAAAGGTCGCTGGATTAAAGGTCCTGGGAAAAGGTTCTTAGAAAGTATGTTAGAAGCGTTTGGACGATGCCCCTTTATAGTTGAGGACTTGGGGGTTTTAACTCCGGAAGTTAACATCTTAAAACAAATTTTTGGCTTTCCAGGTATAAAGGTCCTGCAGTTTACTTCAGTACAAGAGATATTAGGGTATTCTGAGACTAATTTTGTCTATTATACAGGAACCCATGATAATAACACTTTATTAGGCTGGTATGAATTAAATAATTTGGTGGAAGAGGAAAATCAGCTCAGCAGTGGTATAGGCCAAAAAGCATTGAGTAAACAATCATGTCGAAAATTGATCGAAGAAGTATATTCTAGTCAAGCGGCGTGGGTAATCCTACCGATGCAAGATATTTTAGGTTTGGGCGAGGAAGCCAGAATGAATGTACCTGGGACGATTTATGGGAATTGGCAGTGGAAGATGGATAAAAATTTAGTTACGGATGAAATAAAAACTTGGCTGCGAACCCAAACGGAGAGAACAAATAGGTGATTGAAAGTGTCTAAAGGGTATAGGATTATTTTATATTTTTCAGTCAAAACCCTGAAAAATAATATAGCTCTTTAATGTAATAAAAATGCCATCATAATGGCATTTTTATTTGTTAATATCCAAAAGAGTAGAACGAACATATGTAAATTCAAGAGATATCCTGAAATTCACAAAGAATAAAGGGGGAAGGGTAATGTTCGAAATTCAGAATGTATCTTTAGAACTTGAAGGAAAGGACGGAGTTCAGATTCTAAAGGACATAAATTTGAAATTTGATAACAAAAAAATATACGTTGTCACGGGGCCCAATGTTCTGTTCAGATGTATGAAACTGTTATTACCGAACAACGGACAGTAAGTAAAAAAATAGGAGGTACGAAAAATGGAAAATCCAATAATGATTGGAGCAACTGCCCCGGTTTTTAATTTGCAGGATAATCGTGGTAATATGCTTAGCTTAAGTGATTATACCGGCAAAAAAGTATTGCTTTCCTGGCATCCTTTAGCCTGGACGCGTGTATGTGCTGAACAGATGAAATCATTAGAAACTAATTATGCACGATTTGAAGAACTTGGTACGATTCCCTTGGGATTAAGTGTTGATCCAGTTCCTTCTAAAAATGCCTGGGCCAAGGAACTTAAAATTGCCAATCTCAAATTGCCCTCGGATTTTTGGCCTCATGGAGCAGTTGCCAAAGCCTACGGTTTGTTTCGTGAACTGGAAGGGTTTTCTGAGCGGGCAAATGTGATTGTTGATGAAACCGGTAAAATCAGTTGGGTTAAAATATACGATATACATCAACTCCCAGATGTTGATGAGGTTATTCAGCAATTAAGATAAACCTACCTTGCACTGAAGAATTGTCAGGCATCGTAAATGCTAAAGAGGTAATTCAAATTGTGATAAATGGAGAAAAGAAATCATGCCTTCGACGTCAAAACAGAGAATAAAACTACATATCCGGTCATTAATATTCGGGTCACCACTTGATACAAAATATGTAGAAAGTCATAAAATAGGCGTTTTAGGCGGAATACCGGTTTTTGGAGGTGATCTAATTTCCTCCGAAGGCTATGCTCCGGATGAAATGCTTTATGTTTTGAGTTCTTTAGGAGCAGCAGGTTTCGCTGCCATGGTGCATGTTTCTTTGGGCGTAATTCTACTTTTAGGTAGCATTTTGCTCGTATACAGAAGAGCTATTCAAAGAAATTCTAACGGTGGCGGTTCATATACTATTGCTCGCCAATATCTCGGTGAAAAATTCGGCTTGCTTGCAGCCGCCAGCTTAAGCTTAGATTATATTCTAACCGCAGCTGTAAGTATAAGTTCCGCAATCGAAAATATTACCGGTATCTTTCCATGGCTTGGGTCAAGTTCACATAAAGTTTTTGTCATTTGTTTAATCATTCTCTTTATGTCCATTATCAATTTAAGGGGTCTTAAAGAATCTGCAAAAGTTTTTGCTCTCCCTGTGTATATTTATATCTTTAGTATATTTGCCTTAGTAAGCGTAGGGATTATTCATGTTTTAATATACGGAGCAACACCTATCCAGACTATTCAACCCCCGGCCCCTACGGGGAATGGGTTAACATTTTTTCTGTTTTTAAGGGCTTTGGCCGGTGGTACAACGGCTCTTACCGGTATTGAAGCAGTGAGTAATGGGGTGAGTGCCTTCAAAGCCCCGGCCCAAAGGAGAGCGATTTCTACTCTTTTTGTGCTCGGTTTTGTTGTTGTAGTTGGTTTAGGGGGAATATCTTATCTAGCCAGCGTTTATCACATTGTCCCAACTTCAGAAAACACTACAATGAATCATCTGGGACTAATTGTCTTTGGGAAAACAAGTATGTACTATTTATTGTTGGTCAGTGCAGGGATTATCTTGGTTATCGCAGCCAACACACCATTTGCAGGACTTCCGATCTTGCTCAGTCTCATGGCTCACGATGGCTATGCACCTGGATATTTTAAACACCTTGGTGACAGGTTAGTCTATGATTGGGGTATTTGGTTATTAACTGTTATAAGTTTGCTTTTGGTTCTTATTTTTCATGGAAATACACACGCAATGATCCCCTTGTTTGCAATCGGCGTATTACTAAGCTTTGCTCTAACAGGGATTTCATTAGCCAAAAATGTACTCCAACAAAGGAAGGACAGGTGGGTAAGTGATTTCATAATTTTTAGTTTCGGGGGTATTGTGTCCTTCAGTATGTTTGCAGTGTTTTTAATAACAAAATTCAGCGAAGGGGCTTGGGTAGTCACATTGATTCTACCTAGCTTAGTTTTGTTCTTTAATAATGTTGGTAAGGTTTACAGGATAGAAAAGCTAAATAGGATTCCAACCAAAGAGGATATTTTGCGATTCAAAGAAAACGCTGACCGTATTAATAACCGCAGAATTAGTATTCCGCTTTCTGATTATCGAGGTAAAATTATTATTCCTGTGTTTGACCTTAGTAAAGGAGTTCTTAAAGCAATAATATATGCCCTGGAATTAACTCCCTTGGTAACTGCAGTACACATAGCTTCGGATACTAAGTGCGCAGAAAATCTAAAACATCGCTGGGAAGAAAATGATATTGGGATTCAACTTGAAATAATTCCGTCTCCCTTTCGAGCGACAATTCATGAGCTGGTTAAGTATTTGGACGAAATAAGTTCAGACCCAGAGGTATTCTTTGTTAATGTTGCAATTCCAGAGTATGTTCCTGAGAAAATATGGCATAATGTCATGCATAATCAAACCGGACAATTATTGAAGTTGATGCTTTTAGGGAAGGAAAATATCTTTGTCACTAGTATTACATATCACCAGAAAACTGAACTTTAAGCAAGGGGCCGTTGGGTGGCATAGCATGGTTGAATTTATCAATAATGCATACGAAAATCATACAGAAGTTAAATTGCTGTAGTAAGGCAGGATAAAATCCTGTCTTATTCATTTTTACGATCCATTAATTAACTTGGTTGAAGACAACGAAGTGAACGTAAAGACGTTTTAGTAACACTTAAATCTCGAGGCATGACCTGTGATATTGAAGCTCAAAGAAGTTTTTGGTCTTGATGATATCAACCAACTCCCCATTTCCTACAACATTGCGTGGTACGAGCAAAAGGCAGTTATTGTTCAATCATATAAAATACATTTTTCATTCAGTGTATGATAGGCATGGTCGATATCTTTCCCATTATTTATGGATTTCAGCATTTCGAATTTCTTTTCATAATAAAAGATGAGGCAGCATAAAATTGCTGCCCTTTATTTTTGTTCATTTTAGCTTTTAAAAATTAGAATCTAGAAATCGCTTAGTCAACTACACAACTGATCATGGAATTGCCTACTTATATCAAAGTTTTATTCGCCCAACTGGGGTGCTAAGTTGAGTAAGTAATGTTATAATAATTTAATATTAAAAATTAAATAAAATTATCCCGTTATAGATCAAAGAAATTACCATATAACATCCAATATTTATAAAAGAGTTACAGAACTCCAAGGATTTGGTCATTTATTAATGTCCTTGACTAATTAATCTAAGTCGTTTTGGAGAGAGGGGAATTCAAATTGTTAACTGAAGTAAATAACATTGATTCTAAAGATAATTCGTACATAATATCCTCTGCCTCCAGGGTGACTCACATAGGTAATGGCTTTCTTGAGTTAACAGGATATTTAAAAGATGAACTTGAAAATAAGAATATTTCTGAAGTATTTACGAAGCTCTTAAGATTATCACAAAAGACGTTTGAACAAATTGACACGAAAAATAATTTAGAGTGTTACATATTCACAAAATCCTTAGAAGTAAGAGAAGTTATAATATCTGTTTTACAGGATCAGGATTCGGAAAATTTCGTTTATACTGTTGTCGAAAAGCAAAATTCCAGGCTTGATGATAAACTCATTTTTGAAGAACAATTATTCAAAGATAATAACGTAGGTTGTTCCATTTACAGTGTACCGGATTTAATTTTGCTAAAAGCAAATCGCAAATATCTTGATTTCATGGATCAATCCTGCAATACAATGGAAAAATGTATAGGTTTGTCGTTGTGGGAAAGTATGCCTGGATTTGAAGGTAGTAATTCTGAAGAGTTATTTTTATCAATCCTAAAAACCGGTATACCTAGATATTATAATGAATTAAAATATGACCACTATGAAAGAGGAATTACTTATTGGGATGGTTCCGTAGTTCCAATATTTTTAGGTAAAAAGCTTAAATATATCTTTCAAACTTGCACGGAAGTAACAGAAAGAGTAGTAAATAAGACTCGAATTGAAGAGCAGGTAAAGATTATTGAATTTCAAAATAAGAAGATTAATGATATTTTGAGCAGTATACGAGATGATGTTTATGTTCTTGACTTTGATTTTAATTTTGTTTTTGCCAACCATCAATTTACCTCTAGAATAGGTAAGGAACCTAAAGATTTAATCGGAAGTAACATTTGGGATGTTTTACCGAAATATAAAGGAACACTATTTGAAAAGAACTTTCGGGCGGCAATGAACACAAGGGCGATAACAAGGTTCGAAGTGAGCGGGAAATATACTGATGCGTATTATAGAATGGCTGCATTTCCGTCGGCGGAAGGAATTACCGTTCTGGGAATTGATATTATCGAACATAAAAAAGCTGAAGAAGCGCTTAGGAAAAGCGAGACGGAAAAAAAGCAACAAAAAGAGCGGTTGGAAGCAATTATTAAAAGTATGTCTGATGGCTTGGAGATTGTTGATAATGAATTGAAAATAACCTTCTTGAACCAGTCTGCGAAAGATTTCTTTTATTGTCCTGAATCAAAATTAAATGCCGGGGATTCCTTAAAAAATAACAAGTACTATTATGGTATTGATGGTGAAGAAATTCCAAAGACTGATTTACCGGCTTTTAGGATAATCAATAAAGGTAGTTTTGATAATTATATCTTAACAATTGTCCGGCCTGACAAAAAGATTTATGCGAGCATAAATGGAAGCCCTATCATAGGAAATGATGGTATGGTTAAAGAAGCTATTCTTTGCATCAGAGATATCACAGAACAAGTCAAACAGG
Organism: Desulfosporosinus paludis; assembly: GCF_045689965.1. Taxonomy (NCBI): domain Bacteria; kingdom Bacillati; phylum Bacillota; class Clostridia; order Eubacteriales; family Desulfitobacteriaceae; genus Desulfosporosinus; species Desulfosporosinus paludis. The sequence continues at coordinate 1,004,289 of NZ_CP144211.1, read as the reverse complement.
AGCGGGAAAGCCAAGCCAAACTGGAGTCAGCTCTTGCAAGCATGACAGATGCCGTCTTCATATCTGATGCAGAGGGCAATTTCATCAATTTCAACGATGCCTTCGCTACCTTCCATAAGTTCAGGAACAAAGGTGAATGCTTGAAGACTCTGAGCGAGTACCCGGATATACTCGATGTTTTTACAGCAGACGGCCAGCCGGAGCCTTTAGAGGGAGGGGCTGTACCGAGAGCGTTGCGGGGTGAATCAATCAGCAATGCCGAATATACACTGCGGAGGAGAGATACCGGGGAGACTTGGATCGGCAGCTATAGCTTTGGTCCGATAAAAGATGAGAATGGCGTCATCGTTGGATCAGTAGTAACAGCGCGTGATATCACTCATCTAAAGCAGGCAGAGGATAACATTAAAAAGCTTAATAAACAACTTTTAGAAACAAACATGCTTCTGGAAGAGACAAATGCTACTTTGGAAGAAGAAATTCATGAGCATCGAAAAACAACATTAGAATTACAAGAAACCTTGCATGAACTCTCGGAGACCAAGGAATACCTTAATAATATTTTAGAAAGTTCAACGAAGTATTCTATCATCGGTAAAGATTTAAATGGCCGGATACTCTCCTGGAACGAGGGAGCGGTGCGAAGTTACGGCTATACAGCAGAACAGATTATCGGCCAAGACTCAAGCATCCTCCATACACCCGAAGACCTCCAGTCGGGTGAAATAGCTAAAATGTTGAAGTTGGCCTATGAGCATGGCTTAGCCGAAGGTGAGTTCCAGCGCCTCCGCAAAGATGGCTCGCGTTTTATTGCAAGCGTTGTTGTCACACGCCGTAACGACTCTGCAGGGAATCCCATTGGTTATCTTCTTATGAGTAATGACATTTCGGAAAAGAAGAAAGCGGAAGACGAACGTAAAAAAGCTGAAGCGGCAATAAAGCGAATGAACTATGAATTGGAAGAAATGAATGCTGAATTAGAAGAAACTAATGCAACACTTGAGGAAGAAATTTCAGACCATCAAAGAACAGCCTTAGAATTACAAGCGTCAAAAAGAGCTGCCGAAGCAGCAAACCAAGCCAAGAGTCAATTCCTGGCCAATATGAGCCATGAAATCAGAACACCTATGAACGGCATTTTTGGATTTCTGGAATTATTAAATCATTCCCAGCTGTCGCAGGTGCAACGGGAATATATTCAAGAGGTAAGATCTTCTTCCGAAACATTGCTGCGCCTTATTAATGATATTTTGGATTTATCCAAAATAGAGTCTGGAAAACTTACTTTGGAAACCTTGAACTTTAATCTAAGAACTACTATAGAGGATGCAATGTCGTTGTTTGTGCCAACTGCTTATGAAAAACATCTCGAACTATACACGCAAATAAAAGCAAACGTACCGGATGAAGTGAGCGGCGATCCTTCAAGACTTAAACAAATATTAAGTAATCTTATCTCTAATGCTTTGAAGTTTACCGAAAATGGGGACGTATCGATTGTCGCTGAAACAGTTGAAGAAAAAAATGGTTTTGCAACGATTAGATTTGAGGTTAGGGATACTGGGATTGGTATCCAAAAAGAGGACGCTAAGAGGATTTTCCAACCCTTCGCCCAAGCTGATGCATCAACAACGAGGAAATATGGAGGAACAGGACTGGGCCTTGCTATAACTAAAGAACTAGTAACGATAATGAAGGGAACCATCGGTCTGGATAGTGTGCCAGGCCAGGGCTCTAAATTTTACTTTACGGCAAAATTTGAAATTCTTAATAAGAAAACTGTTTGCGATAAGTATGTCAGCTTAAATAATGTCAATGTTTTTATTGTGGACGATAATGATAACAATCGCAAAATAGTTAGATCATATCTTGAAAATGCAGGATGTAAAGTAATGGAAGCCAAATCCAGTGATGAAGCACTATCTGCCATCATAAATAATGCCTATTCAGAAAACAACAAGATACAGCTTGTTCTGGTAGATTATCATATGCCTGGAATAAATGGTTTTGATTTGGCCACAGCTTTAAACATGATTCCCGCTACAAAGGATTTGAGATTAATATTATTAACCTCTGCTGCCCAAATGGGTGATGCTGGTAGGGCGAGAGAACAAGGTTTTTCAGGGTATCTTACGAAACCGGTTAGAAGAGATGAGTTACTTAATTGTATGTCAATCGTATTAGGTTTGGAAAAAGATCCAGAGAATAGCCAGCAAATTGTCACAAAATATACTCACAATGAAAATCAGAGTGTACTCAAACCTAAAATATTACTCGTTGAAGACAACGAAGTGAATCGAAAAGTCGTTTTAGCAACACTTAAATCTCGCGGCATGACCTGTGATGTTGCCATGGATGGACAAGAAGCCTATGAAGTAATGCTAAAAAAAGACTACGATATAGTTTTTATGGATTGTCAGATGCCTGTTATGGATGGGTATGAAGCCACAAAGAAGATCAGAGAAGCCGAAGGCAGCAAGCATACAAAAATTATCGCTATGACGGCAAATGCTATGCTGGGTGACAAAGAAAAATGTCTTGAAGCCGGTATGGATGATTATATTAGCAAACCTATCGACTTTGAAGAAATGTTCAAAATAATTGATGAACTGCAGTACATTATGTGATTCAAAGAAAATCCATGAGAGGCAGGGTGTGATGACTTTATTTATGAGAAAAATGTCATAATAATGGCATTTTTTTTTGTTATCATTTACTAAAAGCTGAGCGAAAGCTATATATCATTCACTTTTAAAATATAATTATGAAATCACTCAAATAGTAGAAAAATGTCATAATAATGGCATTCTTTTCAGTTAACCTTCTATTGAAGGAAGACATTTGGGTTAAGATTTATAAATAACTAGGAGGAGATCAAAATGACAAGTCGATTACCAGAATGGCTATATCCTTATAATCTATCAGAACATTATTACAACAAGGCTAAATTAAAACCTTGCCAAGGTTTACATAGCAGAAAGTCCCAACTGCACAGCATTTTTTTGCAGGATTTATGTCCTGGCGGCAGTGGGCCGGTGCAGGGAATATTAGCAGAGCAAATTACTAATGATTTTGGCTCTTTTGATGATTTCAAGAAAACGTTTACTGATACTGCCGCATCTGTTGAGGAATCTAGTTGGACATTATTAGTTTGGAGTCCATGTTTTAAAGAATTAGAAATTATCCAAGCGGAAAAACATCAGGATCTTACCCAGTGGGGAGTTATTCCACTTTTAGTCTTTGATGCTTGGAATCCTGTAAATGATCTCAATTATCAAGACAAGCGAGCAAGCTGGATTGGAGCATGGTGGAATTTTGTTAATTGGCAGGATGTTCTTAATCTCTTTGAAGAAAATGTTGATATTTACACTGATATAAATATGGCGGTGAGTCATTAAGTTCTCAAGGGTGTATGTTAATAGCGTTGTGAGAAGTTAAAATTTATAATTGGTAATAGATACATAGAATTGGTAATGGGTAAATAAAACTATAGAAGGTCAGGCCGTCTTTTGGATGGTCTGACCTTCTATAGTTTTTCCTGTATATATCAGAGAAGGAAATAGAGGTTAAAATGTAGAATAATAAATTAAATTATCATCTTAAAATTCAATCGTATCCAGCATATGATCAACAATATTTATACGAAGTCAATTTATGTTTCTAAGATAATCGAATTCCTTTGTAAGTGACATCTGGCTATATATAATAATAATCAAAAAAACGCAAAGGAGCTATTAAGCAATGGAAGAAGTTGAAAGCGGCAAGTTAAAAAGCCATCTTATTGATTATAAGAGCCATGAAATTCGGACATATATGACTAGAATCATTGGTATGGCAGATTTAACACTTATGACCGAGTTAACAGAAGAACAGCTGGATTATCTAACAGTCATCAAGTCATCAACAAAATTACTTTTGAAAGTGTTAAATGATATTCTAGATTATTCAAAAATCCTAGCGGGCAAAGTTAATATAGAGCAAGTTCCATTTGATATTCGTGAAACAATTAATGAAGTAGTTGATATATTTACCATTGCGGCAAAACAAAAAAATATTCATCTAAGACCAAATAGTCTGGATAAGAGTATTCCTAAAAAGCTTATTGGCGATGCAACAAGACTTAAACAGGTACTTTCAAACTTAATAAGTAATAGTGTAAACTTCACCGCTAACGGTGAAGTAACAATACAAGTTGATATTGAAGAACAAGATGAAATCAGTATACAATTGAAATTCTCAGTTACAGATACTGGTACAGGAGTACCTGAGGAAAAGCTTGACAGACTGTTAAAGAGTTTCAGTCAGGATGATAGTTTCAATATGTTGGAATCTGAAGGCGCAGGGCTGGCAATTTCCCAAAAACTTGTTGAATTGATGAAAGGTAAGATATATGTCGAAAGTACGAAGGGGATTGGGAGTAAATTTTATTTTACTGCAGTTTTTGGTATCCCGGGAAAAGGAGGTTGTTTACCATCGAAACAATAGTAGTGGCGGAAGATGATGATAGTATCAGAAAGTTCCTAAGTATCTTGCTGACTAGAGAGGGTTTTAATGTAAAAGTTGTTGAAAGAGGTACTGAAGTAATAAATGAGTGCCGTATTTGTAAGCCGGATCTACTGCTGCTTGATATAATGATGCCTGGGATGGATGGTTTTGAAGTTTGCCGCAACATACGGAAAGAAAGTAATCTGCCCATCATCATTTTAACTGCAAGGGAAAATAATGAGGATAAGATTTCAGGACTAATCTTGGGCTGTGATGACTACATAACAAAGCCGTTTGATAGCACAGAACTTGTGTTACGCATTAAAGCAGTATTGCGCAGAGCTAATGAACACAGTAAGCCGGAAAACGAGCGAAATATTGTTGAGCTTCCTGGCATGACAATTAATAATACCAGCAGAATTACAGAGGTTAAGGGCAAGGTTGTTGATCTAACCCCCAAAGAATATGCCCTGCTCTGGCTTCTCGCTAACCGCCCAGAACAGGTCTTTACAAGAGAACAGCTCCTTGATCAAATATGGGATATAGACTATTACGGAAGCACTTCAGTTGTAACCTCACTGGTAAAACGTCTTCGAGAAAAGATTGAGCCCGATGTTTCTGATCAATATTATATTAAAACGATACATGGGGTGGGATACAAACTGGGAGTGAAACCTCTCTGACGAATTAGCCAGGGGTGGTTCGCTATGCCATTTTTGTATGTAAGAATGAAAGGAGGGGCATATATATGGGGCAAGACCGAAAGTATACGTTTTCGTGGGATCATATTGGCGATATTGCAGACGGTCGTCCTAATTTGGGTAATACCGCAAGTGTCGAGGCCTATCGTCTCATGCAGTTTTCTTGCCGAGATGTTATGGAGCAATATCTAGGTACTGAAAAAACCGACGAGGTATTTTATCAAGCCGGTAAACTGGCCGGTAAAGAATTCTATAATCACATGCTTACTCCGACAAAAGATTTTAATGAATTCCTTCGACAATTACAATTGGCTTTACTGGAACTGGGAATAGGGATATTGCGCGTTGAAAAAACAGATCTGGAAAATGGAGAACTAGTTTGGACAGTTTCTGAAGACATAGATTGTTCTGGGTTGCCAGAAATGGATTTTGAGATTTGCACATATGATGAGGGCTTTATTTCCTCACTGCTTGAATGCTATTCGGAAGCACCATTTCTAGTCAAGGAAGTGGATTGTTGGTGTACTGGTGATAGAACGTGTCGTTTTAGTGCAAAGGCGGTAAAATAGAGTATAGGTGGCACTTTAGATGGATAACTTGAAAGAAATTAATCTGCTAATTAAATGTTTAAAGAGCCTAATTGAAGATAAAGAAGTTCCCTCAGTACCTCCGGAAGAAATAGCGAACATCGAAGATTTTGGAGAAATATATGCTTCTTTACTGGAGATTCGCAATGTTTTTATAGCTCTTGGTAAGGGAGAACTGACATATCCTGTTAAGTCAAAAGGATATTTTCCCGGTGCGATAAAGAGTTGGCAAGCATCTTTGCGTCACTTAGTATGGCAAACAAAAGCAATTTCTTCGGGAGATTTTTCCCAACGTGTTGCTTTTTTAGGAGAGTTCTCTGAGTCATTTAACAGTATGACAGAACGCCTGGCAATGACAATAAAAGAGCTCTCCAATCAAAACAAAGAGAAAGAAAAACGTGAAGTGGAATTAATCAATGCCAAAGAAGCAGCCGAAGCGGCAAACATTTCCAAGAGTCTGTTTCTTGCGAATATGTCCCATGAAATTAGAACACCAATGAACGGCATTATGGGTTTTCTTGAGTTGCTGAATATGTCCAACCCGTCTGCAGAACAAAAAGAGTATATACGTGAGGCGAAATCTGCTTCAGCGGTATTATTATATGTTATTAATGATATATTGGATTTTTCAAAGATCGAAGCGGGCAAGCTTACGATGGTAGAATCTCGCTTTAAAACCAGAACAGCTATTGAAGATGCTGTTTCTCTCCATGTGCATAAAGCTTTTGAGAAAAATCTAGAACTTCATTCGATGATAAATGCTAACGTTCCGGAAGAGGTTATTGGTGATGCTCAACGGTTAAGACAGGTCTTAAATAATCTGATTGGTAACGCAGTGAAGTTTACCGAAAGAGGCGAGATTTCTGTTACAGTTGATTGTATAGAGGAAGAGGACGAAATTGCTTTACTTAACTTTGAGATTAAGGATACTGGAATTGGAATTAGTCAGGAAGACTTTCAAAAATTGTTCCATTCTTTTAACCAAGTTGATTCCTCAACGACAAGAAAGTATGGAGGAGCGGGACTTGGGCTTGCAATTTCTAAAGAATTAGTAGCCCTAATGGGAGGGGATATTGAATTTGAAAGCACACTTGGAGAAGGTTCTACCTTCAAATTTAACGTGCGTTTGAAGATAGCTAAGAGAGCCCCAGACCATAGCTATGTCTTTAAAGAGCTGGCGGGAGTTAATATCCTTATCGTCGACGATAATCCCAGTAATAGAAAAATTGCTGTGTCTTATCTGGGAGGTATGGGTTGCAAAGTATTTGAAGCTAAAGATCCTGGCGAAGCAATCACTACAATCATTTCCAAAGTAAGTACAAGAGATAAAATCGATATTGCGCTTATAGACTACCAAATGCCCGGTATGAGCGGCTTTGAACTGGCGACTTCTTTGAAAGCCATTCCTTTTGCCAAGGATATTAAATTAATACTGCTTACCTCGGCAGCTCAAAGAGGTGGTGCCAAAGAGGCAGAGCAGTTGGGCTTCGCGGGATATCTTATTAAGCCGATTAAAAGAGATGACCTGCTTAATTGTATTGCTATCGTTTTAGGCTTCAAAAGCGAGGAAAATACTGAACCAATTGTTACCAAATATGTCGTTCAAGAAAGTCTTGATAATAGGAAACCTAAAATACTTTTAGCTGAGGACAATGAAATAAATCGTAAAATTGTCATAGCAATGCTTAAGACGAGGGACGTTACGTGTGATGTCGTGATAAACGGCCTGGAAGCTTATCAAGCTGTTAAGAACAAAGACTATGATATTGTTCTCATGGATTGCCAGATGCCGGTTATGGATGGATATAAGTGTACAGCAAAAATAAGAGAGATGGAGGGCAGCAGTAAACACACTACCATTATTGCTATGACAGCTAATGTTATGGAAGGTGATAAAGAAAAGTGTATTCAGGCCGGTATGGATGATTATATTGGCAAGCCTATCAATTTTGATGACTTGTTTCAAATAATAGAATCCTATATAGAGAAAAGTAGGGGCGGTTCAGAACATTTTAACTTTATCGCCAATTATATTGAAGGATTTATCGATCGCACCGGTATTTCAAGAGATGATGCTGAAGAAATATTTATAGATTATGCCAAAAAACTCTCATACATATTGCAGGAGGTTGAAAATTATCTTGCAAATGATGATCTGGAAAACTTAGAAATTTTGGCTCATAAGCAAAAAGGGACTGCCGGAAATCTATGTATAACTCCAATTTATGACTTGGTCGCGGAACTTGAAGAAGCAGTTAAAAAGCGAGAAAAAGAAGAATGCTTAAGAATCTATAAGGAAGTACAAAAACTATTTCATTAGTTGCATTTGACCTTTGTTGATGAAATATCATATAAATGGACAATTAAATCCTTCACAAAATCGGGTTTCGAGGTTATTTCATTTATAAAGAATATTATTTAAATGTTATTTAAATGTCATACTAATGGCATTTTTTTTTATTACCATTTACTTAAGATAAACGAAAACAAATACGGCACTCGGTAAAGGAAACACGTAAGAAATTTAATAATAAGCGGAGGAGGTAATCATGAAGGACACAAAGGAAATACTTATTTTTATTGCCTTATCGTCAGCATTACTCATAGGAATAGGTTTTTTACCAAAATCAGGATCGAAACCAGTGCCTCAAAATGCGACTGCTGCTACTCCTGCCGTAAATCATGTTATGCAATCTTCCGATCAGATTCAGTGACGAAGGAAAAAACCTGCGGCTAATACGGTAACTTGTAAAGAAGGCAATTAAGTTGGACGTTAATAATCAGATCAAAAGAAAAAGAGGAGGCATATCAAATGACAAATCTAAGAGAACTTTATCATTGTACTATTTGTGGAAATGTCGTTGAAGTTGTTAACAATGGTGCAACATCTTTGGTCTGCTGTGGTAAACCAATGGAAAAACTTGTAGCAGGAAGTAAAGACGCTAGTCTAGAGAAACATGTTCCTATTATTGAGGCAGTCAAGGGTGGAATAAAAGTTAAAGTAGGCAGTGCACCTCATCCTATGGAGGAGAAGCATTATATTAGGTTTATCGAAGTATTGACAAAAGATCAAGTACTCAGAGCTGAATTAGTACCAGGTCAAGATCCGGAAACCTTCTTTCTAGTCAATGCGGATGACGTGGTTGAGGTTAGAGAATATTGTACAGTTCACGGTCTCTGGAAGGACTAGTGATCTTTCAGTACCGGCACGCAACGTCATAAGTCGATAAAGGCTTACTATTCCAAGTGCGGGTTTACATGTAGGAAGAAAGGTTGTGTGATTATGTCGAAGGATAATTCGGTTATATTCGTTTTTAACACTCAACCAGAAGTGGAGGATACTATTCTAGAACTCCAAAAAGCAGGATTTGAAAAATGGGCTAAAATAATTCAGGCAATCATGTCGAGTAAAAGTATAGATTCCTCAAATACGAACCCCCCCATAAGTTGGGCAAATTGGTAATAATGCATATGAGAGTTATGGGGAGTCATGGATACGGGGCGATCACAGGAACTTTACTAGGTAGTGTAAGTCAATATGTCATCCATAAGGCAAAATGTTCGGTACTAATTGCAAAGTAAAGGATATGATCCTACTTGATGTTACCCTACTTGCCCAATAACATTATTCGAGAACAGGGGATCATATTGATTCTTAAATATTTTGACTAATAAAGAGGAGTGGTTAGGATGAAAAAAATATTAGTTCCGACTGATGCTTCAGAGTATTCACGAAGGGCATTAGAAACTGCGTTGGAGTTTGCTCGGAAATTTAATGCGGAAATTGAATTATTATATGTAATGCATAGGCCAATTGCGTATGACTCTAGTTTTAATAGTTATATAATTTCGCCAGAACAGGTTGAACAAGAAGGAAACCTTGTTTTAGAGGCTACATTTAAAGGAATTGATATTGGTGATGTTAGCGTAATTAAAAAGAAATCACAGGCTGAAAAACCCGCAAAAGTTATCTTAGAAGAAATTGAAAATGAGAAAATTGATTTAGTTGTTATGGGAAGTCATGGTTACGGGGCGATTGCTGGTTCCTTAATCGGCAGCGTTAGTCAGCACGTCCTCCATAAGGCTAAATGTTCTGTGCTAATCGTTAAATGAATGTGGTATATAGGCGAGCCTAAAAAAGAAAGGTTGTGATCTTATGTCAAAAGGGAATTCGGTTGTTTCCGTTTTTAACACTCACCAAGAGGCTGAGGATGCTATAAAGGAACTCCAACAAGCAGGATTTGACATGAAGAAATTATCTGTAATTGGCAAGGACTATCATACTGATGAGCATGTAGTAGGATATTATAATACTGGTGATCGTGTAAAATACTGGGGAAAGCTAGGGGCATTCTGGGGCGGATTATGGGGATTTCTTTTTGGGTCAGCGTTCTTTTTTATTCCCGGGATCGGTCCCATAGTTGTTGGCGGTCCGCTGGTGACTTGGATCATTGGTGTACTCGAAGGTGCTGCTCTTGCGGGTGGACTAAGCGCTTTTGGGGCAGCGTTATACAGCTTGGGAATTCCAAAAGACAGCATCCTAAAATACGAAACTTCACTTAGGGCTGATAAGTTTCTGGTGATTTTACATGGGACTATTGAGGAATTAGAAAAGGCGAAAAAGATTCTAGAGACAGCTAATTGCGATGAGGCCACGCTGCATTGTGCAAGTTAATGTTGAAGTGAATTCAGACCAAATGAAAGAAACGCTGTAATAGCGGGTATAAATTACCCAGCTATACAGCGTTTCTTTCATTTATACTATTCTGATATGAATGGTAAAGAGGTAAGGATTTCGTGGCAATAAGAAGCCACTCAGGATCCTACCTAACCTCAACTCGAGAATTAGCAAGGGCTTCTCGAATTGATAAGTTCTTTACCCAGAATTCATTTTCCAAGCTCCTTAAGCAAAGTAATTTTTACAAAGAATCAGGGATTCCTTGCGTAACCATCTTGAAAGAACTATTTACCCTCGTATTTACTGGCAAAAATCTTTATTGAACTCTCGAAATGAAGATTTATCTTTCCGTAAAAGAAGGCAAGTTAAAAAATGAACAGGGATTCGATCATAAAAAAAACTAATACAGAAATTTGAATATTAGTTTATCGAAATCTTTCTAAAACGCCAAATGCCATTGAATTTTATTATGTCAAAGTGGTATAATCCAAGTATCGAAAACTTGTAAGAATTATTAAAAAATTTTTTAATTTAACAAAACCCTTAAAAATGGGCTATTTTGTGAGAAATTTTTTGTATTAGGCATAAAACAAATATTTGCTTAATAAAAAATGTGGTTTTTACCATAACGTTAATTTATGAAGAGGAGTGATAGAATATGGGAAAAAGGAATATTGTAATTGGTGTTACCCCCGTAGATTTTAATAACAGGCCCGAATCATTAAATGACAAATATACTCTAGCAGTCGAAGGAGTTTGTGATCTTTATAATAAAATGGAGAATGAGTGGGCCGAACAACGCAATAAAATTTCGACTGTACCAATTTCAAACAAGTGTAATATGCAAAAAGCAATTTCAATTTCTATGACCAACAAGTGTGTCTCTCTAGAGGCTCTAAGCATCCTTATGAGAATTGGCCGAAAGCCCGTCTTAATGGCCCTGGCCAAAAAGAGTGAAATACCTCACATCGCTTATAGAGTAAACAATAAAGTACTATTTAGTTATACATTATTAATTTTTGATACCTTAGAGGATGCAATGAATATGGCAAAATTCTATGTAGATCAAGCAAACAACCATTCAAGTGTGCTTGAAAGGTGTTCCTATGCTGCAACTGGATTACTTTAAAGGGTTTGAACACATAATGAACTACAATTTAATAAGGATAAAGTTGAACTCAACAGGAAGTTAAATCCTCAAGCAAGACAAATATAAAAAAATACTAAAACATAAATTTTGTTCTGCGAAGCGCCTGTTCAGGTGCTTCGCAGAACAAATAAGGAGAGATGAGCATGGCCACACGTCAAGTGTATTGGAACATTGAAGGAGAGCACTGGCTCTATTTATTCTTCATCATTGCACTTATTTTCTTCGTTTACGGAGTGTGCAAAAGATTGTCACTTTGGAAATTAGGTCAACCTGAGAATCGCTGGAAAGATGTATGGCAAGGCATAAAAGACATTATTGTATATGGATTCGGGCATAAGCGAATCCTTAAAGATTCTTATCCGGGCATTATGCACTTTTCTATCTTTTGGGGATTTGTATTTTTAGCTTTTGCAACAGCAACTATTACACTTCAAGCAGATTTTGGCTTACAAATATTTCATGGATGGCTTTACCTCTTTATAAAGCTAACCGCTAATTTTTTTGGATTGCTGGCTATCCTTGGTATAATTGTTGCTGTATATAGACGTTATATCCAAAGACCTAATCGCTTAGATAATAAAACGGATGATGCTATTACATTAGGTTTAATATTTACAATACTTCTCACGGGTTTTGTCATTGAAGGAGCCCGTATCGCAGCAACACCAGATCCTTGGGCCGGATGGGGATTTATGGGACAATGGATATCTGTTCCCCTTAAAGCATCACTTAATCAAGCTCAGTTACTCTCATTGCATAGATTTTTATGGTGGTTCCATCTCCTCCTAGCAATGACTTTCATAGCGTATTTCCCTTATTCGAAGCTATTTCATGTAATATTAGGTCCTTTAAATATGTTTTTCCGTAACAGAGGACCAATCGGAATTCCTGAACTAATAGACTTTGAAGATGAAAGTATTGAAACCTTTGGGAAAAGTCAACTACGCGAATTTAGCTGGAAAACCCTGTTTAATACTGATGCTTGTTTACGTTGTGGACGTTGTCAGGATAACTGTCCGGCTTATTTAAGTGGAAAGCACTTAAGTCCCAAAAAGATCATTCAAGATATGCGTGTTTTAATGGAAGAAGTCGGAACAGCCGTTAAAGCCTCACAGAAATTAGCTTTGGCCAATCAAACAGCGGAAGCTGAAACTGCCGCAGCTGAAGAGACAGTTGAATTACCGGTACGTTCTCTGATAGGGGAAGTTATCCCTGAAGAAGATTTATGGTCCTGTACAACATGCCGTTCTTGTGAACAGCAATGTCCAGTTTTTGTTGAACATGTTGATAAAACGATTGATATGAGACGTAATTTAGTTCTAATGGAGACTCGATTCCCCGCTGAGGCTCAGTTAGCTTTCAAGAATATGGAAAATAACGGGAACCCCTGGGGGATAGGTTGGACTACACGTGCCGACTACTTAACAGGTTTGGGTGTAAAAACATTTGAAGAAGATCCGACTGCAGAATATTTATATTGGCCTGGATGTTCAGGTGCATTTGATGCTCGTAACCAAAAAGTATCAGCTGCTTTAGTGAAACTTTTACAAGCCGCAGGTGTACACTTTGCAATCTTAGGCAGCGAAGAAAAATGTTGCGGTGACTCTGCTCGTAAATTAGGAAATGAGTATTTGTTCTATACTTTAGCATCTGAGAACATAGAAGTAATGAAAGGATATGGGGTTAAGAAAATCATTACTCAATGTCCGCACTGCTTCAATATTCTTAAAAATGAGTACCCTCAATTTGATGGGAATTTCGAAGTCCTTCATCATTCTACATTCTTGCTTGATCTTGTAAAAGCGGGAAAACTAAAGCTTAACAATATTTCTGGAAAATCAATTACCTATCATGATTCTTGTTATTTAGGACGATATAATCAGATCTATGATCAACCGCGTGAATTACTTAAAATTGTTGGCTTAGAGATAAAAGAAATGGCTCACACTGGTGAAAAGAGTTTCTGTTGTGGTGCCGGCGGTGGTCGAATGTGGCTTGAAGAACATGAAGGTGAACGTATTAACGTTATGCGCACAGACGAAGCAATCGCGGCTAAGACAGATTATGTCGGTACAGCTTGTCCTTTCTGTTTAACCATGATAGTCGACGGAATAGCTTCGCGTGAAGTAGGAGAGGCCTTAAAAGCTTTGGATATTTCAGAAATTTTAGAAAGGACCTTATAGAATAACAAACCAAACTATATAGAATAAACTATTCTGTCAAATTATGTACAGTTAGAAAGCGCTATTAAAAACGGTTGCTTTTACCTCGCTGTACGCGGACTTACAGACGCGGTGGAAGCTTCCAAAGCAGGAAGCGAGGTCTATCTGGTTCTGTTTTCTAAACAAGAACTCCTACCGATTGCGGTGTTAGCCCAAGATGGGACACAACAGGGATATCGGCTTTTACAAGTGCTTCGATATGGGAGAGCACTTCATCAGCACCTTCTACTTTAACTGCATGAGCACCTGTTTCCTGAATGAGGCGTGCGCCGTTTATAAGGGTATCTCTGACTGATAGTTGACAGCTCATAAATGGCATATCAACCACGATAAAAGTATTGGGAGCCCCTTTCGAAGACAGTGGAGTGAAGGTTGACTGGATGACTAAGACGAAACATATTTACTTACCGGAGCGTTTTGGGCGTTTCCGGTTTTTTGACATGTAAATTTCCTAATAATAGAGGAAAGAAAGGGAATATGTGGAATGTCTAATTAGAAGATTATTCTCAGAGGACTATTGCAGATTTGGTAGGTTGCATAATACTTGTAAATACCATTAAGGTGGTGAAGGAAATAAAATCAAAAGTTATTTTCGTATTTCTAAATATATGCGAGTTACTTGTCTTATTGTTGTCACTTACTATTTACACTTCTCCATTCAAGATATTTTCATGGTACGAACCAGATAGTATAGAGTTTGCAGGGATTCTTTTAATATCGCCATTATACTTATTTATCGGGGCAGCGTTATTGGGGTTAAGTGCATTTATTACCATATCATTGACTAATAAAATTTTACCCTTTTTATCATACGGTCTTATAATCCCAATTTTCTTATTTGACCATTTTCCATATCAATTCTATCAAATCGTCTATGGAGGTATCGTATTTATTTGTTTACTATTTTTTTCGGTTATATTTTCAACAATCAGTAATCTAGTCAAATTTAAGGAATTGAATATGAACCAATAATCCCTCATGATGCTTTAACATTCCTTTTGATTCCATATCCTCTGAACGGTGATTGATGGTGAAAGAAGTTGGAATTGTAATTTTTAATGAGGAATATTGGGGAAATGGAATTGGTTATAAGGCTTTAAAGATGTGGATTAATGAAGTTTTTGCAGACAATCCAAAACTTGTAAGACTTGGATTGTCAACTTGGTCCGGAAACGAAAGAATGATGAAACTGGCAGAGAAATTAGGCTTAAAAAAGGAAGCCGTTTATAGGAAGGCAAGGATAGTTGATAATCAGTATTACGATTCTGTGAGCTATGGAATATTGAGAGAAGAATGGCTAGTGCAATCGTATTTCGGACAATAACCGCCGGGAGCGTTGGCGAGATTTATGGAACATGAGAGTGAAAAATAATGAAAAATTACGTTTTTGGATTTTCCCTAATAGGTCTTATACTTTACGCATTACAACTACTTCCCAATATTATATGGTTGCTCGCACCGCCTGCTAACAATGTGCTTACGAAGAACAGTTCTGCCTATCCAATATTGAATATTATTGAGCAGGTCTTTGGAATCATGACGGTTGCTCTATTGATATTGCTGATAAACAAAGGTGGCGGGAGAAACAGTAACCTTTATATTGGATTGGCAATTCTATTTTTGGTGGGGTACTATATCGCATGGATTTTCTACTATACTGGAGTAGTGTCTCCATGGCTACTTATCATAGGAATTGCGGCCATGCCACCTTTGTATTTTTTATTTGTTGGGCTTTGGGTAAAAAACTATGTCGCCCTAATTCCGTGCGTTATTTTTGGAGTTATACATATAACAATCACGTGCTCTAATTATTTGAAGTGGTAAAGTGTTTTTCCTAGGACCCCGCCGGGAGTGCTGGGTCTGTATTTGTGAAGAGAGGCATTAAAATGGAGAAAAGTGAAGTCATTCAAAAATTATCTGTATGTGGATTAGACTGTTCAAGATGTGCTGATTACGAGAATGGCGAGATAAGGAATCTGAGTTCAAAATTGTCCGAGCTATTAAATGGGTATGAAAGACTAGCGAAGATGAAAGCAGAAAACGCACCTATTTTTAATGGATATCCTGAATTTATTAAGATTCTCAGCCATTTTGCAGAGGGGACTTGTGGTGGTTGCAGAAGTGATAATGTAAAATGCCCGTTAGATTGTCAGGCAAAAATCTGTCGTGTGGAACGTAGCATTGATTTTTGTTTTGAATGTGACGAATTCCCTTGCGACAAGCAATTCCAGGGCAAGCTTAGAGAACGATGGATTGAAAGAAATAACAGAATGAAAGAAATTGGAGTAGAGAATTTTCTTATTGAACAAAGCAAAATGCCAAGATATTAGTATTTCATGTTTCAGAGGATTATTATTTACTCACCGGAGCGTTTTGGGCGTTTCTGGGTTTTTACTTTGAAAAGTTCCTTTTCAAGGCTGTTGGTTCTAGCGGTTTCTCGTCTCTAGGAATGAGTTCTTCCTTCGTCATGGTATAGGTCAAGATAAAGGTTACCATTAGAAGATAGCGCAGCAAAAGAAACTTCAGTAATGTTAGAAATACCCTTTTTTGATAGTTCATGGTACAGCCATTGAGTGTTTAAGTTTCTTTGATTAAGATTGCTTTCTATTATTTTACCGTCTAAAATCACCTCAGTTGCGAGTCCTTCGTTGTGTGTTGAAATATTTAGATCTTGGTGGGTTACGGGAGTATGTTGGGATTTAAGCTGGATGCTCAACTCTCCACTAGGTTCAAGAATGGCAAACTCAACTTTGCCAATATCAAAAACGTTTTTCTGTCGGAGTTGCTGGACTAAATAGTCAAAAGAATAATTAAGTATACTCATAGTATGTTCTAAGACTTTACCGTTTTTAATTAAAATAGTAGGTTCTCCAGCTAGTATCTTGCGAAGTGGCTTGTATTTAAATGAGAAGTAGGAAGATAGCATGAGAATCAATGTTGTACATGCTATGCAAAAAATAAAGTTCAAGATATCGATCTTAAGATTAAACGCTAAGTTACCCGAGATAGTCCCAAGTAGTGCCCCTGCCACATAATCAAAATAAGTAAGATTTGCGAGTCTTCTTTTGGTTAAAAAATTAGTGGTTAACAAAAGCAATAAAATAGCTAAAATAACTCTAAGTAATATATTTAAAGGCTCGAACAAAAAATCCCCTCCTAGTTAGTTCATTATCTAATGAAGTGACTGTATTATTATGTTCTTAATAGCTAATTTTCAATAGTATGACTTACACCGATTACATGGACACGAAGAAATACTCACGGTTGTGGACTATTTTTTTATGTTTACAAAAAGAAGGACGGTTGGAGAATTGTTGCATGCAGGATTATATTAGAGGTAAAGAATCTGCCATAATCGTTTTACACGAGATATATGGTATAAATCCACATATTAATTGGGTTTGCGAGCATTATCTAGAGGCTGGATACGATGTTATATGTCCAAATTTTCTAAAGCCTGAAATGAATTTTGACTATAATAGAGAAGAAGAAGCTTACCAATACTTCGTTAATCATGTTGGTTTTTCGCATATGATTGATGGAGTTAGAAAAATACTTGTAAAAGCAAGAACAGAATATAAAAATATATTCCTTTTAGGATTTAGTATTGGGGCAACTGCGGCATGGATATGTAGCGAAAAAGAAAATACTGCAGACGGGGTTATTTGCTACTATGGTTCTCGAATAAGGGATTATCAAAATATAACACCTAGATGCCCAACGCTACTCATTTTCGCAAAAGAGGAAAAGTCTTTTAATGTTTTGGAATTGACAAGCGTTCTAGGAGAAAAGAAGTCTGTCAATATCTATGTGTTAAACGGAAAACATGGTTTTAGTGATCCTTTTTCGAAAAACTTTAATGAGCAATCGCAAATAGGAGCGCAGAAATTGGTAAATGAATTCCTGACAGGGGGAAGAGATACAGGCGTGGTTACTGACTAAATTTTAATGGAGGTTTGACATGCAGAACCGAGCTCGATGCCCCTATCTGAGTAGCCCGCCGGGGTGAAGTCTTCCCAAATTGTTGGTTAGTAAGATATACAAAGAATAAAGTAACTATTGGTATCGGCTATATCTACCGACCAATCGGAATTCTCAGCCGCCGTCCGACTTGGAGGTTCCTGATGTCTACACCTGGATTAGCGGCAATAAGCGCGTCTAAAGAGATACCATATCTGATGCTGATTGAGGACAATGTATCTCCGGGTTTGACGGTGTACGTCGTAGTACCGGGCATATCAGACCGGAGAGCCTGGTATGTAACCGGCCCGACGATACCATCAACCATTAAACCGTGATCGCTTTGAAACCGTCTGACGGCTTGATCTGTTCTTGGACCGAAAATACCATCTGTTGGGCCGGGATCATAGCCCCATTCCTGCAAAAAGTACTGTATTTCCGCGACATCGCTTCCTCTGGAGCCGATCTTTAAATAATGCACAAACATCGCCCTTTTTTATGATTTGTCGTTTTATTTTACGTGCAATGCGTGTACAATGTTTCGATACGTTCTAAAAGTTCTTGAAAATCATTGCTCGGCTCCGGGGTTTCCCGTTGGTCAACCCCGGATCGGGGACTGTCCCTCTCTGGTGAGTGAGAAATAAATGAAAAATTACTTTTTTGGCACTCCAGGCGCGTTGATGTTACTTCATTGTAAGTTTTAAAAGTAAATATGTTTCCGTGGACGGAGCAAGTAGAGTCAAACATGATCTCGCTGTACACCAAGATGGTGATTGCCTTCCGGTTTCAGGGATCATAGATCGGGATAGCCCCTCTTTTGATACGATATAACGAACATTGAAAAACACTGTCTCTGTAGGAAGCCTTTTCGATGCCGAAGATGAGAGAATGCAATAAAGGGGAATTCCCTCGTGTCAATGGTTTTTGTATCGAATTTAACAGGAGTTCTCCATATTATAGAGAATTAGTTCAACAATGGCTTCTGTGGAGAGCTGTTCATGATAGACCTAGGCAAAGACGTTGCACGTCTACGCCAGGAAAAGGGTCTTACACAAAAGGCCTTAGCCGAACTCACTATACATATACAAATTGACATTGGAGAGTCGCTATATATGGATAGCAAAAAAACAAGCTTTAAAATAGCATCCCCCAAGCTTGCAAAAAAGTCAGATATGCTTTCGATATATGACAGAAGTATCCAATCTGACGATTCGTTTACTATGGGGACTATCAGTAATGGTTTGATTGAGAATCAAACCGCAGATCATGTATCCTTTAAGAATGTATCTTTTAATAACGTTACATTCAGTAAAGTATCGTTTAAATACCTCGAATTAACAGATGTTAGGTTCGAAAACTGTGATCTATCAAATACTGATTTAAGTGAGTCAGTCCTGCATAGGGTAGAGATGATCAACTGTAAATTGGTCGGAACGAATATGAGTGAATCTGCCCTGAGGAATGTCCTGATTGATAACTGTAATGGACGATATGCTTTATTTCGTTTCCTGGATTGCAAACAAGTCAATTTTAATAATAGCTCATTATGCAATGCTGATTTCTACAAAGCTAAGTTTCAGAAAGTTGGATTTATCGATTCGGATTTGCAACAAACTGGAATGTCAGGAGCAAAGCTAAAGGGAATTGACTTAAGTACTTGTAAATTAGATGGATTAGGGGTAACTCTTGATGACCTAGAAGGATGTATTGTCTCTCCTGAACAAGTAATATCTTTTTCAAAGCTTTTGGGCCTAGTAATTAAGAGCTAGTTTCCTTAAGAGGGTACATTAGAGATATAGCGTGTTCATTTTGAGTTCATGCACCTTTCCAGGAGGATCTACCTTATAGAGGCGTTTCTTCTAAGGAAATTGGGATAACAAGCTTGGGATATTAAGTAATTGGCAGCTCTTCTATATTTTCTTGTGGGGTGAAAGTTTGTTCGGCGACGAAGTTTATAACTTATACCACCGGAGCTTGGCGTGCTCCAGTATTATTACTTGTATTGATTTGGAGGTATTAATGATGAAGGTATTGATTCTAACAGGAAGTCCACATCCGCAGGGAACCACGGCATTACTAGCCGATGAGTTTATTGTTGGTGCGAAGGAAGCGGGTCATGAAGTAGTTCGTTACGATACAGCAAAATTGGATATTCATCCATGTCTCGGATGTTATCATTGTCGCAATAACGATGGACAATGTGTATACGATGACGATATGAAACAAATTGTTCCACACCTGTTGGCCGCTGATGCAGTCGTTCTAGTAACACCACTTTATTATTTTGGTATGACAGCACAGCTTAAGAGAGTTATTGACCGCTATTTTTCAGTAAATCCAATATTACGCAAAACTCCAAAGCAACTTTGTTTACTTGCAGCTTGTGGCGATAAGGAAGGATGGGCAATGGATACTTTGGTCTTACATTATCGAACTTTATGCCGCTATCTGCAATGGCAAGAAGGTGGTATGGTACTGGCGATAGGTTCATATACCCGAAAAGATGTGGAAGACAGTAATTATCCAGTGATGGCACGAAACTTAGGGACTGGATTACGAGCTTAGTAATAAGGCCTGGAATTTTAACCCCACTCACACCTCGATACCAAATCACTTCGCCTGCTGCGCCTTGCTAAGCTCAAGAAGAAATAATCGCCTTGACAAAGCCCTTGCCAGCAGTTATTTGCCGAGTCTTGCGTGTGAGGAAACCGAAGGTGATCCTTCTACCCGGAGAACGGTGGGGGCTTTATTTGGCATACAGCCTGAAAACTGATTCTAGTGGTATTCCAGATACAGTCGTTACGATGAATTGGGTACAAGGAGATTATATATTTGTGAAAAGGGGATAGAGATGGATAAAAGTGAAGTCATAAGTAAATTATCTTTTTGTGGATTGGATTGTTCGAGATGTGCTGATTATGAAAATGGCGAGATAAGGAGCCTGAGTTTAAACTTATCTGAGTTATTAAATGGTTATGAACGACTCGCCAAGATGAAAGCAGATAATGCGCCAATTTTTAGAGGTTATCCTGAATTTGTAAACATTCTTGGTCATTTTGCGAAGGGAACCTGTGGTGGCTGTAGAAGTGATAATGTCCAATGTCCATTAGAATGTCACGCAAAGACCTGCTGCAAAGAACATAACGTTGATTTCTGTTTCGAGTGCAATGAGTTCCCATGTGACAAACAATTCCAGGGCAAACTCCGAGAAAGATGGATTTATTTAAATAACAGGATGAAGGAAATTGGCGTAGAGAATTATTTTATCGAGCAAAGCAAAATGCCGAGATACTAAGGACTTATGTCAGGATGGTTGCGGAGATGGGATGGTAGCATTCTCAACAGGAACAATGTGTTTGTGTTATCGAGCGAAATTTGTGGAGGACAGGAATTGAAGTACCTAATTGTTGCTTTAATGTGGTCAATGTTCGGAATAATCCATAGTTTTTTAATTAGTTTTCGGTTTTCAAATTGGGCAAATCGTATAATGGGGCGATATTTTTCCTTTTACCGATTGTTATACAATTTGTTTTCATTAACCGTATTTGTCATAATTCTAAGTTTCACAAGGAACCTCGATAGTAAGTTGGCTATACAATTTTCTTTTCCATGGAGGATTATACAATCACTTTTTCTGTTAGCTTCCAGTGTTGTTTTGATTTGGGCTTTCTTAAGTTATGACTCCCTAGAATTCATTGGCGTTCGCCAGATAATAGATCATAGCAAGAAAAATGATGTTACTCATCCGAAGACAATTACAAAGAAGGGATTATTTGGAATAGTGCGGCACCCTATGTATTTGGCTACCATATTTTTTATGTGGAGTTTGGACTCTACAAGGGTAGACGTTTTGACACATATTGTTCTTACCCTTTACATTTTAGTTGGAATCATACTTGAGGAACGAAAGCTCGTTAAACAATTCGGTTCAGAGTACATTGAGTATCAAAAGGTCGTACCGGCATTAATCCCGTTCCCAAAAAAGAAAATTTGAATTTTTCCTGGGAAGTATCGTATGCTAAACTCCTCCCCTCTTACTATCGATGCGCGATATGTAGGAATTGAAGCGTAGAACATTCCCCCGCTTCCCAAAAGAAGAGCCCTTTCGAAAGTTTGGGATGGGTGAAGGGTTACTGGGTGAACATAGAGGTGTGCGTTGATGTTGCTTGATTACATATGAACTACGCTGGGAGTGTTGTAGGGGCGAGTTTCGATCATTGAAATTGCATTCAAGAAAAGTAGGTGTATTAGAGCTTGGAACAGATTGTAGAAGAAAGACACGAAATTTGTTCAACTGTTTCAAAGATTGTTTCAATAAAGATTTTCCGGCGAAGGCCTAAGGGAAGTAATGAGATAGGAGAAGTTGTTGGATTTCAGTGTGAAAGTAGTAGTTCTAACTGTGAGTCACGTTGTACTTATAAAATGATGATGGAAGATTTTTAGCTCGTTATTACTTTGGGTTGATTACATCCACAGTTGTCAATGGGAATATACTTTAGATTTCGCAACCCTAAGTGAGAAAGCAGAAATAACTAAGCCGACATTGACGGGACTGATAGATGGCCTTGGAAAACAAGGATTTGTTGAACGTATCCCCCACCCAAACGACCGCCGGAAGCAATTGCTGCGATTGACTCCAAGCGGGCTGAGGCTTCTTGAGCAGATGCTTCCTTCACACTATAAAATTACCGGATATTTTATGTCTGGTTTAAAAGCACCTGAACAATTGGATCTAACAAAAATGTTAAATAAACTCCAAGAATTTCTTTTGAATATCAAATATGAGGGGGTTAATTTATGACTGCATTAGACCAAACGATTTTAAACCGGCGTTCTATTCGTCAATTTTCGAATGAAATTCCTTCTAAAAACATAATTGAATCGGTAATCGATGCTGGAAGACTTGCTCCATTCCCTGCGGCAAGTAGTTCAAACAAATATGCAAGAAAGTTCATCGTTGTATCTCGAAGTAATCCAGTGCTTATGGAATTAGCAGAGATTGTTAAGAAGCATGCCCAGAAGGCCTTTGAAGAATTATCCAAGCAAATAGAAGTAGTTCCCGAGTTAGGAGTAAAAGCAAAGACCTTTTTGGGAAGGTTAGAAATGACTATGAAGAAAGGGCCGTTAGGAATTGGTTCAGCCCCATATTATATAGTTGTTGCTGAGCCCAAAGGGATTCCAGATGCTCAGATGCAGTCTATTGCTCATTGCATGGAAAATATGTGGCTCAAGGCTACAGAACTTGGATTAGGATTTCATCTAGTATCAATCACAGGACAGATGGGTGACAACCTAGATTTCTGCAATCTAATAGATCTACCTGTTAGTGTGTATAAAATTGATGGTTGTGCGATAGGTTATCCTGCGTTTGAATTTCCACCGAAACCGGAATATCCGAGTCTTTCTGAAATTACAACATGGTTTCTATAATTGAGGCTATAGAGTAGGTTACAACCATTTGGCATTATCTTAATCGGTATTTTGCTGAGTAATAATACTGCGGTGCGAGGGTAGAAAAGCGCTTATCAGCAAAGTTACTACTGAAATGGCGAAAACTAAGATAAAGACCATGTGCAAACCCAGGGCTATACCACTTTGGTTCATCGTATTATTAAACACTGTGCCAAACACTGCGACACCAACCGTTTGTCCAAGCGATTGCGAAAAAGTGTAGGAGGCAGTGACCGCGCCGCGCAAGTTCCAACCGACGGCCGACTGCACCAAGATCGTTAAAGGCGTAAAGGAACATCCCATACCAAAGCCAATGACAATCATGCTCCCTACAAAATACCAATAGGGGGATCCAATATGGACAAGCAGCAGCCAAGCTGAACCTGTCATAATCAGCAGAGCACCGAATACAGCCGTGGTTTTAGAGCCGATTCTGTACATAAACCGTCCAGCTAAAGTTGATGCCAGCGGCCAAGCGAACGACATCGGCATCAGCGTTAGCCCCGAGCTGGTGGCGCTGTGGCCTAGAAGTGTCTGAATCCAAATTGGCAAATACACACTGACGCCGATCAAGACCCCGCTAGCTACAAAGCCGATCGAATTCGATACGGCAATAACTGGTATTTTAAAGAGGGATAGTGGAAGCAGCGGTTCATTCGATTTGTTTTCCACAACAAGAAATGTGATCAAAAAAGCAACGGCGATGGTAAACAAGGAGATGATCTCGACGGAGCCCCAGGTATACATCTGGCCTCCACTGATCAAAGCAAAGAGAAGAGATCCCATGGAAATCGTAAACAACGCGGCTCCCCAATAATCAATGGTTTTTTTCGTATTTTCAAGTGACGTTTCATGAAGAAAACTAAGCACTAATAAAATAGCGATCATTCCAATCGGAACGTTGATATAAAAAATCCAGCGCCAGGAGATGTGATCGACAAAGAGTCCGCCCACTAAAGGGCCGAGGAGTCCGGCGACGCCCCAAACTGAGCTGAATAGTCCTTGCATTTTGGCACGCTCTTCCCCTGGGTACAGATCGGCAATGATAGTGTATGTCAGCGGTATCACGGCACCGGCACCGAGGCCTTGAAACCCGCGAAATAAAATTAGCTGATACATTGTCTGGGCCATTCCGGACATCATAGAACCGACAACAAAAAGCAGGATACCAAAGATGAAAATGGACTTCCTTCCGAAGAGGTCCGCAAGTTTTCCATAAATCGGTGTGGTAACGGAGGATGTAAGCAGGTAAATAGCGAAAACCCAACTCAGTAGATTCAAGCCGCTCAATTGTTGAACAATGTGCGGCATAGCGGTAGTAACGATGGTCGTATCGATAGCAACTAGTAAAATAGATACAAGTATTGCAATCGTGACCATTTTACGCTGTGTTGTTCTCCCCATCGTTAATATCCCCTTTAAACTTCCTGGTTAACTTTATAATGTTTACTTTCGAATTATACCACTTCGATCCGGCAATGGAAGCGGGCATGGAAAAGGTATGCAGCGTTTTTCGTAGTCACACCGGCATTACCGGATGATCTTATAGGAATTCGTTCAGAGGTATCGCTAACGGAAACAACTGTTACGTTCAAGTAAGAAGGAGAAGGTTTGATGAAGTGCTATTTTGCAGGCACGCTATTTGGATAGAAGATTGTTAGTAAACTAGTAGGGTTAATGTTGAAGAATATGATTATGTTATTGATAGTTTTGGAGAACTATTAACTTTAGGTATATAAATGAATGGCTATAATATGCACAACATTCTCATTTAGCGTAGGACATCCTGCTAATCGCTTAGCCACTAGTCTGCCTCCGAAGAGTCCGGTGCGCGAAATCTATGGGGGTGGGTCACCGAAAGTGGCCTTCTACCCGGAGGGCGTTTGTTGATGGTGTTAGGGCCTCTGAACTCTGACAAGTGCCTGGAATTTTAGAAACTATTACTAAAACTGGAGGTTTCAATGTTGCTTTTAGTTAGTAATTGCCTTGCTGTAGTTAATTGTAGTAAAATTTAACCTTGATCAAGGTCGGAGCATATATTAGCTATCGGCTAATTAAACTGGGGGGATAGTCATGGCTCTAAATTATGCCCACCGTGGAGCGTCTGGTTATTTTCCTGAAAATACTATGCTTGCATTTATTAAAGCTGTTGAAATGGGCTGTGATGGTATCGAAACAGATGTCCAGATGACGAAAGATGGGGTACTTGTTCTTATTCACGACGAAAGCGTAGATCGTACCACAAATGGATCAGGCTTGGTCAAAGATTTTTCCTTTGCTGAACTAAGACACTTGGATGCCGGGGAGTGGTATGGTTCCCTGTTTACCGGTGTGAAAATTCCAATGGCTGAAGAACTCCTCCTCTTGGCTCGCAATACCGGAATTAGGCTTGATTTGGAACTTAAAAGTGGCATTATTGATTATAAGGGTATCGAAGAAAAACTTATAGAACTGATCTATTATTACAGATTGCAAGAGCATGTAATCCTTTCAAGCTTTAACCACTACTCAATGGTACATTGTAAAGAGATTGCACCAAATCTGAAAACTGGATTACTCTACATGGAAGGTCTATATCGGCCACATCACTATGCAAGAACAGCACGTGCAGACGCTTTGCATCCTTATTATTACTCTGTTAATGAGGAGATCGTTAGCCAAGCACATACAGAGGGATTATTAGTCAACACGTTTACAATTGATGATACGGCAACGATGCAGAGGTTTGTCAGAATGGGTGTGGATGGAATAATTACTAACTTTCCGGACAGACTTCGAACGGTTATTGCCGGATAAAAATGGGGTTGAAGTCCTTCCTAAATATGCCTAGTCACTATAATCACACGCCGGGAGCGTTGGGGGGCTTTATTTGGCATACAGCCTGAAAATTGATTCTAGTGGTATTCCAGATGCAGTTGTTACGATGAATTGGGTTCAAGGAGATTATAAATTTGTGAAAAGGGGCTTGGCCAGAACCTTCTCTAAAATAGCTTCAATGCATCCCTGGGTACAGGGCTTGCATACGACTTCTAAAGGCCTGACTTGCATGAATTGATCGTGATCATCTGCTGATGTCACAAATACTATGCTGCACGCTGACGTGGACTCGGATTGCCGTATTTGTCTGGCGGTTTCAAGACCGGTCAGCTTTTTCATGCTGTTATCAAGAAAAAGGAGGTCAAAAACCAATCCACGCTTTTCAATTTCTTCGAGAAGCTCCTCACCGCTGCTGAATTCGTAAATATTAAATAAAACATCCTTTTCTTCTTCATATAGATGAATTAGTGCCTCCAATAAGAGACGGCACAACGGCCTGTCATCGCAAATGCCGATAGTAAACAAAACATCTCCTCCAACACATAAGGCGTTTGTTGAATAATTTTAGGACAAATAGTCCAATATGTCAATAGGACTATGCGTCCTAAGTTATACTTGCTTTGGTGATGATAATGCGATTAAAAATACGTGATGTTCGAGAAGATCATGACCTGACCCAACAGCAAGTTGCGCAATACCTGATGTGCGATCAATCTTTATACTCCAAATATGAGCGAGGAGAGCGTGATGTTCCGCTGAATATCATAATTAAACTTGCTCAGTTTTATAAAACCAGCATTGACTATTTGGTCGGGCTTACAGAAAATAAAAAACCTTATCGCTGAGTGGAGAAGCTAATAATACCCTGCCGTCAGTACATAGTTATTGTAGTCTCCTCGAGGCACGTCGAGACGGTAATAGTGCTTATCGGGATTGACTGAAAGCCTTGGTATGAGGGGGGTGAGGAGTGGTATTGTCTTTTTAGGGTGACGTGGTATAAGGGGATATATATCGAATTGTTTTGCCAGCTCGTCTTTTATTTAGACGGTATGGCTTTTTTGTTTTTTCTTGGATTATTTCCGCGATATTGGCAGGAAATCAATGGGAAGTGTAGAACGTGGTAAGTAAAATTATCTTTTGGCTTAGAAATCGCATTCTACACAGATGGTTGGTGCCTTACATATGAAAAAGCATTAAATAATGAGGGGAAGTATTAATTTTGGTCATTAGATCAATTATTTAATATTTAAAATAATTTTGATTCTGAAATTTAAATTATTTTAAATGAACAAAATTAGATAAATATTACATCCAAATTACTTGGATATAAACATTCTTTTGAGAATAATCCTGATGAGGTATTGATGATTTAAAAGATGAGATTATTACATTCGTAAATAGCAAAAAACTAGAACTTGCTTTTCAAGAAATAACTCCAAACATTCAAATAGAATGGTATGAACATGATGAAATAGTAGCAAAATCTTCTGATTGGGATAAAGAGTTATATTTTGAGTTAGATGATGAATACGAAACAATCGATGATTTGATAAATTTAATTAATGAATTGCGCCGGAACGCCGGTGCAAGGGCAAGCGCTGCCGAACTTGAATTATAGCAAGGCTTTAATCCTTTTAGGAGTCCCAGAGGAGGAGCGGGCGCAGTTCATCGCCGAGCTTGATGTCGAGAGCATGTCTGCCCGCGAACTGAAAAAGGCGGTGAATGAGCGGAGTCAGGCCGTTAAGGAGCGAGATCAGGCCCTGCAGGAAAAGGCGAATCTCCAGAAGACTCTGGATGAGCAAGCGGGCAAAATGACCCAGCTGAGCACGGAGCGCGACAGCCTGAAGATGAAGGCCAATGAGTCCAGGAAGTCCCAGATGGAGAGCGAGGCCAAGGCCGGGAAACTCCAGCAGGAACTGCTTACAATCAAGCAAAACGTAGATTTCAAGCAGGTTGAACGGCTGAACAAGAACCTTAATGCCGCGTATTTAAAGGCCCGGGGCAATAAAATCGTCTTTTTATGCGAGAGCCTGGATAGAACTTTCAAGGACCTGATGTGGGAGATGAAAGAGCTCGCTGTCAAGGACCCGGAAGCACATGAAGTGTATCGAAATCAGGTGATTGATTTTTTGACGCAAAGCTTGAAACAGAAAATCTGAGCAGGTTATAACGGCTTAAAAGGGCATCGGGAGAAAAAGTTCCGCTGCCTTTGTTATATTTGTGTAACAACAAATTCGTATTAAAGAATTCCATATTATGCGAGAACATTACCTTGGCATTATATTTCTTGGCGTGACTGCGAATCTTCTCAATCGAATTGAAGAAGTCAATGCTGTCATAGATAAGGCCGGCTGGTTCATAAATTCTTGCGAATATTAAAATTGTCAACGAGCAAGACCCAGTTCTGGGGATAAGAGGTATCTAATACCCAGTAGCTTATTCCTCTTAAATTGTAGGCTTTAACGGTATTGAATTTGGCCTGGGCACTGCGGGCGTCTTCAAACCAAACTTGATGGCTGAGTCCTTGGGCATCGGTATAATTATAAAAGGGAGATTCTGTGGTTTGATCATATTGAATCGTTGCGCCATATTGAATGGCCCGGAGGGCAGCTGTCTGCGGGCTAAACGTTTCTGCAGCCTGACCTTGAACGTGAGTAAGCGTCCAATCACGGGCATATGTTTCGAAGCCCATAAAGATTTTATTGCGGGGAATAACACTAACGGCATAGTCAAGAACATGTTTAATTTGGTTTAGGGGAGAAATAGCCTGAGGAGCCCCTAACCTATAACCCCATTCATAAGTCATGAGCACGACAAAATCTGCTATTCGACCATGAGCAGCATAATCATGGGCTTCATACAGCAGTCCTGTTTGTTCCGCACTGGTTTTGGGGGCTAAAGCTGTGGAGACTAAGAAACCTTGCGGATGCAAATAATTGACAGCCTTTTGGACAAAATTGCTGTATAAATCCCGGTCAGCGGGCAGTACGTTCTCAAAGTCAATGTTCAACACCTGATAGCCTTTTGCTTTCATAACACTGGCAATATTGGCCAGGAGAGTATTTTGGACCCCGGTGTCGGAAAGGATGTCATGGGCTACATTGGACCCTAATGCTTGCGCGGTAAAATTGTTAATGGACATCATGGGCACGGTTTTTGTGGAGATTGCGCTTGAACTACGGAAGTGTCATTAAGATTAATCAGGCTGCCATTCGCCTGGACGCCGTAAGCGAAGGGACTAAAATACGTGAGATATTGACCATGGCTTTGCACAGATTGTACTGCTGCCATGCCGGTCTGGTAAGTATAAGCATTCACTTCAATGGTTGATTTGCTCGACGGGATTAGGAGAACAGTACCCGGATAAATAAGATTTGGATTGGCTATGTTGTTGGCGTCGACGATGCTTTGGATGGTGACGCCATAGGTCTGGGCGATTTGCCAGATAGTTTCGCCTGATTTAACCGTGTGAGTCACTGAGGGAACAGATAAAACCTGTCCGGGATTTATGAGGGATGGATTTGTTATATTATTAGCGTTAACCAAGGCGGAAACCGTTGTCCCGTATTGCTGAGCGATTTTTCCAAAGGGTATCGCCGGATTTTACAGTATAGGTTTGGGAAGGGGAAGGGATAACCAAAGCCAGACCTGTCGTAAGGTTCTGATTCGGGAGGGCCGTTAAGTTGCATGATAGTTGAGGCGCTCTGGCCATAAGTACTCGCTATTTGAGCTAATGTTTCACCCTGCCGGACAGCATGGATTTGCATATGTATTCTCCTCATTTTTTTTGGATATTATATGTGAAAAAAATGATTTAAGTGATTGCTTTTGTTTTTTATGCTTTGCTTCCTGGGTTTCGGCGAAGCTTCTTTGCCGAGGGAGGACTTATCGTCCGTATAGTTTCATTAAATGAAAGGCTGAGCGTAACTGTTAATGTTATGGTCAATATGCTAAAATATGGATGATCGAAGGAGGCCACCAAGTACTACAAATTGTTGTTTATATGATTAGTACATCTTTGGATTTTTGTTGATTTTAATATTTTTTAAAAGTATATAAAATATGGAAAAGTTAGCATTATAATATAGTCAAGCAAAGGAGAAGGCTTATGTTTTTGCATTGATACGGAGTCGGATAACCTGAGGTTTAATTGCTGGGGAATAATTACATAATAAGGTTGAGCACGTAGGTGACAAGGCTTCTTTTGATGTTATGGATACCCTGATTATTTAGTGCGAATGTATAGTGGACATAAAATTACCGGGACATTCGCACCGCGGAATTATAGAAATTTTGCGGAAAAATGGCGATAATATTGCGTTGACAAGGCAGTCTATGGCGAGAAATGCAAGAAAACTAATAAAAATAGTTCACAAGAGATAGTTTTTATTAGTTTTTGCTGTCGCTTCCCATAGGGAAGCGTGGATTGAAATCATAAATTGAGCTAGCTTGCCGAACTCAAATTTCCCGTCGCTTCCCATAGGGAAGCGTGGATTGAAATTTAAATGAGCTCATGGCCTATATCGGAGCCGATAGGTCGCTTCCCATAGGGAAGCGTGGATTGAAATAATTAGATTATATGGATTATCCCAATCAACAAGCGTCGCTTCCCATAGGGAAGCGTGGATTGAAATCAGAGGGAGCAGTATAGTCAGATGGCGCAGAAAAGTCGCTTCCCATAGGGAAGCGTGGATTGAAATTTGTGTAATGTCTCTGCTGTCGAACAAGCTATCGTCGCTTCCCATAGGGAAGCGTGGATTGAAATTCCTCGACAGAACTAATTCGGAGATGCGCTGAGTCGCTTCCCATAGGGAAGCGTGGATTGAAATCACCTCCACCTGTAAGAGTGCTTTTCGGGCTACATGTCGCTTCCCATAGGGAAGCGTGGATTGAAATACGCCAAAAGCCAACGCATCTTTCCGGTTATCCGTCGCTTCCCATAGGGAAGCGTGGATTGAAATGGCTTCAAGCATTCGTTTCTGACCATTCAAATGACGTCGCTTCCCATAGGGAAGCGTGGATTGAAATCAAATGAGGGCCACGCTGTTTTCCTACCTGTCTGTCGCTTCCCATAGGGAAGCGTGGATTGAAATAGGATTATGTGTGGGACTTCGAATTACAAGCTGTCAAGGTCGCTTCCCATAGGGAAGCGTGGATTGAAATTTTGTAAAACTTAGCTGAAAGAGCAATATAGCCAACGTCGCTTCCCATAGGGAAGCGTGGATTGAAATAGTTATGAGTCGCGTGGCGGGTTATGTCCAATGTGTCGCTTCCCATAGGGAAGCGTGGATTGAAATCGTTCCCATGTCTCTCATTGCCTGACCGTGCATGCTGATTTATCAGTAAAAAAGAAACGTCCTGTTCTGGCATTATCCAAATGATAATTACAAAAGCAAAACAGAAGATATTATTGTTGCTGCTATTAATTCAAATATTACAACTAAAGATTATATTGTTATGTTACAAGGCCAAGACCTTGGCGAAGGAACGTTAAAGGTCGAGTCTTGTATAAGGAGTTGATAAAATCTATACGTTGTCCCAAGCTATCATAATTCGTAAGTTCGGAAGGGTCGGGGAATATATCATGGATGATGTGAAAAAAAGTTGGATGAATTGCTTTAGGATGATAAAAAATTCATGGAGCAAAAACAGGTGGCTTAATGTTAGCTGGCCTGTTTTTTCAGGATCAAAGCCCCTTCTCTAAAGTTATCCATGCTTTTAAAACACTATTAAAATCCACGCTCTCTTGAGCAGCCAAGTTATTTTTAGCATAAAAAATTCCCAGAAAAGGCTCGACAATCTTTTTTTAGAAACATAGACTTAGCCCTCTTTGGGTTTGTATTCATAATATGCAGAAATTGCCTTTATAGACTATTACGGTAAAGAAGGCGGTTACAGGTTAATTCTTTTTTGTGTGCAGTCGTGTTATTTTCTAATAGCATATCTTAACGCCTGAATTTCCAATGCCTGATCCACAACAAGCTGCATAAGTTTGGCGTTTTCAACTTTTGACCTTTTGAGATTAGAGGTTTTTTTAATAG
The DNA here is from genome assembly GCF_045689965.1 of Desulfosporosinus paludis. NCBI lineage: Bacteria > Bacillati > Bacillota > Clostridia > Eubacteriales > Desulfitobacteriaceae > Desulfosporosinus > Desulfosporosinus paludis. The sequence goes on along the minus strand of NZ_CP144211.1, from coordinate 972,197 downwards.
AGGTTTTCATCAGGTTAAATTTATGCATCCAATTATAGTATGTGGAATAGCCGATATCATACTTGCGGCAGGTTTCGGCGATGGTAGCACCATCTTGAATCTCTTTAAGAATGTTTAGGAATTTCTTGGCTGAATATTTTTTCATTATATTATCTCCTCCTCTTTTTGAAAATTCTAAAACTCTATTATGATGATATGCAAAGAATAACACTATATTCATAGAAAACACTTTAATTCACGATTAGACTTATATGAACCAGGACAATGATTTATTTACATATTTTAACACTTGTGGTACTATAAAGCTGTCGCTCCCTACATGGGAGCGTGGATTGAAAAATATACGTCTATTTGTGTAATAAGAATGTCTTTCCAAAAATTTGGTTAAGACGTTCTTTTTATTTCTCAAGCCCAATAACGACAAAATACAACACAAAATATGGTAAAGGGAGAGCTATAATAAGAAGACAAGCATAAATTTATCAGAGAGGAGGATGTTCATGGTTCGATTGTCTTATCCTGTTGCCATGGAGATAGCCGGCAACACCGCAATGTGGACAAGACCGGATAGCGGTGACTGTCCGGTCAGCTATCCAGCACCAACCTATTCTGCGGCCAAGGCTATTTTTGAGTCCGTCTTATGGGGGCCGGATGTAGAAATAATCCCCACAAAAGTAGAGTTGTGTGCTCCCATACAATACCACTCTTATTGCACTAACTATGGGGGGCCTTTACGAAATCCCAAATCGATTAAAGAGGGAAATAATTATCAGTTGTATGCCACTGTGTTAATTGATGTCTGTTATAGACTGTACGCAGAAGTTGTTCCCACTAAAGAAAAAAGCAGATTGCCTGAAAGGGCTATGCAATGGGATAAAAAAACGACCTCACCCGGCCATGCTTATCAAAGTATTTTTGAAAGAAGACTCAAACGAGGTCAGTGCTATTCCCTTCCGACCTTGGGGTGGAAAGAATTTACCCCCTCCTATTTTGGTGAATTTCGAGACACAACACAGGTGCTGTCCTGTGCGCACCCCGTAATCATACCCTCTATGCTGAGACAGGTTTTTGCCAAAGGATATGCCTCTCCGGTTTCCTATGTGTACGACAATGACCTTGTCATTCAAAACGGCGTGCTGGAGTATCCGAAAAGGAGTAAAAACTATGCTCAATGAATTGTATAGTTTATCTACTGCTTTAAAAAATAAAGGGATTAGCACCAAGGAATGGCATAGGGAATATAAACCCTTACCCAAGGTTACTGCCAAAGCACCCTGTATACGTATATGGCTTGCCCAGGACGGCTCGATCCGTGGACTTGAGAGCATAAGTACAGAGTTTGCCCAGTCGCTGAGAAAATACGGGAACAATCAAGGAACCTTTCCCGCTTTCAATATTGTTCCCCTATACCGCATCACCAATGAAAACCAGCTTTCCGAGCTGGAGCAGATTGAAAAAGGTACTATCCCCCCCGATTTTGAAAAAATTAAATCATGGTGCGTCAATGACAATTGGAAAGAAAGTATTGTCAAAAAAATTGATAGAAGCTTACATAATATTCCCCAGATCCTTTCGGATTTAATTGGAAATCAAGAACAACCTGAACGAACCCTCGTTTCAGAATTAATTCGTTTAGCGTCAGGTTTCAAGAACGAGTCGGATAAAAGCTTTAAGTCCGCACTGGAAAAGTGCGTTTTCGCCAAGCTTCAAAAACAAGAGGACCTTGGTATTCTGCTTGCCATGCTATTCCATAAAGGCGACCCTAAAAAAAATCATTACGATGACATTGGTGTATCAATTTCAGTTGTTCTGGATTTGTTTGACTGGCGACAGTATGGGTATCCCGTAACAAGCCGGCACACTACCGAGTGGATTAACGATAGGTTATTGGGATCCAGCTTGCTGAGTGCATCTAAACAGCCTGAGGGTGTCGGAAGTGACGCCTTTGGGATTCCCTTTATTAATCCCAATGAACCTATGCCAAGCGTGAAACTCAACGGCTTTGAGGTAACCTTACGTTCAATGTTTAATGGACAGCCTTGCCAGTATCGTTATGAGCAGATAGATGATGCCTCCTATCCCATCGCCATGGAAAATCGTTCCCTCGCCAAAAAATCACTGGAATGGGTTGCCGGCTTGGAGCGAGAGGGTGTCACATGGCGAAAAATCGATAAGAACGAAATCGTATTTGTTTATCCTTCCAAATTGCAGGAAACTTCGCCAAGATTTGCTTCAATTCTCGGTTCCAGGCAAGCAGATAATTCCGACCAGGCGGAAGCGCGTTTTGAAAACATCGCCCAAGACTTTATTAGGACGCTCAGAGGTCTTCTACCAAAGGATAAGCCGGATTTTATTCAAATTTTCACAATTCGCAAATTGGACAAAGCCCGCTCCAAGGTGATATTTACCCGCAATTGCTCACCGGATCAGCTCATCAAAGCGGCGGAGGATTGGAAAGCCGGTTGTTGGAATACGCCTGAAACAGAGTTAGGTGAGCGAAAAACTCCTTTTCCGCTGCAAGTGGCTCGCATCGTCAACAATGTCTGGAAGCAAAACGGGGAATTGGCCCAAGGCAAGACTGACGTTGAGCGAATGAAATATTATCAGGGCATGGAATTGCTGCTTGACCTTATGCAGGAAAGTATGATCGGCAATTACCTTCATACCGTACTTACCCATTCATCCGGGCTGGTAAGCTATATGGGCAACTGGATGCACGGTGGTTCAAAATGCAAGGACAAGAAAGAGGAGAAAAGCTTAGAGAGATTAAAAAATGAAACGGTTCTTCTGTTGTCTTTCCTTGGGCTGCTGCTTTATAAACGGGGTGATAGAAAGGAGAACTACATGGAAAATATGGCTTATTTGGTCGGACAGCTCTTGAAAATATCCGACGAACTGCATACCTTGTACTGTAAAGTTGTGCGAAGCGGGGATGTTCCTCCGCAGCTGGCGGGCAGTGCCCTGTTTACAACAGCCGGTGAAACGCCCTATCAGGCGATGGCCCAATTGTCTCGCCGCATGAATCCTTATATAACTTGGGCAAAACAATATCGCTTTAAGGACAAAACAAAAAATGAGGGGACTAGGATAGCAGGCTGGCTTCTTCGTTTATATGAAGATGTGGCAAACAAATTGTATCCTGCGATGACGGATGCAACACGTTTCAATGATTTCGAAAAGGCACAGCTGTTTATTGGCTACCTGGCATCCTTTCCCAAAAGAGAGTCTTCAGTAGCAGCAAGCGGTGCTGATAACGGTCATGATAATAATGAAGGAGGAACTAACGATGAACAGTGAAATTAAGCGCGCAACCGGCCTTTTGGTGATTGAAGTTGTAAACTCAAATGCAAATGGGGACCCGGACAGAGAGAGCGATCCCCGCCAGCGTCCCAATGGCCTGGGGGAAATTTCACCTGTTTCCTTCAAACGCAAGCTTCGTGATTTAGCGGAAGACCACGACAGCTTATTTTTCCAGAGTCTTCCTCAGACCTATGTGAGTAATTCGGAGAGATACAGCATATTGGAGTCGCGCGGTCGTGACTTGAAGTCTATCACAGGTGAGATGTCCAATGACGTAAAAAACTTTGATCAGAAGGGATTTTTAGAAAGTACCTTTGTTCGAAAATATTGGGATGCTCGGGTCTTTGGCAATACCTTTTTAGAAAAAGGGGCCAATAAGGGATTTATTAAAACGGGTGTTGTTCAATTCGGTGTGGGGGTATCCATTTCACCAGTCAATGTAATACGCCACACGAACACCAAAAAAGCCGGAGTACAGGAGGATAAACAAGGAGGAATGGCTCCGTTGGCTTTCCGAATTGTGGAACATGGTGTTTATTGTATGCCGTTTTTTGTGAATCCCAATTATGCAGCCAAGACCGGCTGCACGAAGGAAGATATCGACTTGCTTAAGCTTTTAATTCCCAGAGCTTATGATTTGAACCGTTCCGCCATTCGCACCGATGTGCGTATTCGCCATGCCTGGTATATTGAGCATCTGAATGCCCTTGGCAGTTGTCCGGATTATCTCCTTTTAGAAGCGCTTACTCCAAAGCGGATTGGCGATGGGACCATTGCGTCGACGAGCTGGGATGACTATGAAGATAAGGCCGCTCTCCCGGAGGAATTGCAGGCCAAGGTGAGCTCCGTAAGCGACTTGATGCTGGTATGATTTACTACGCGCACAGTAAAAAAGACGATATCCCCGAGCAGGAGTACCCGGCCCATATTCGCGGTGTAAAGTCCTTTGCCCAGGAATATGTGCAGGATATAAGCTGCTATGCAAACTGTGATGAAACACTGCTGTCACGGATCACAGAAAAAGCCTCCACCTTCCACGATCTAGGCAAGCTGAACCAAGAAAATCAGGATGTACTTGCCGGAAAAAATCCAGCTAAATCTCTTCCGCGCAATCATGTCGATGCGGGAGCCGCTTATTTCTTGAATAGCAAACACTTTTCTGCTTTCTCCGCCGCTGTAATTCAGGCTCACCATATTGGTTTTCCCTGATTTTACTGCCGAAATAGAGAAGGGTAATGAGGCGATTTTTCGGGACAGTTCCATTGCTTCTGATGTGGATAGAGAGTTGCCGGAACTTGAAGCCATCCACAACAACCTCATCGATAGTCAGTTTGAGTACGGTGAGGAAGAAATCAAAGGAGATCAATCGGTTTTCCTGCGGATGCTCTTATCATGCCTCGTTGATGCGGATCACACCGATACGTCGATTCATTACCGGAAGTATCCGGCTGAAATGAGTCCGGTTAAATTGCGCGCGGCCGAACGGCTTGCCCAATTAGACCGGCATATTGCAGAGCTAAAGAAGAAAGGAACCGACGATGATCGGAACTCTCTGCGCAATGAGATGTATTTTGCCTGTCGAGATGCCGACATTAACGCCGACATAACCTCCTGTGACAGCCCGGTGGGATCAGGAAAGACGACGGCGGTTATGGCTCATTTGCTTGCCCAAGCGGGAAAGCGCGGACTGCGGCGCATCTTTGTTGTCTTGCCCTTTACGAATATCATTAAACAATCCGTTGATATCTATCGGAAGACCCTCGTTTTGTCGGGAGAAAAGGCTGAGGAGGTTGTAGCGGAGCTGCACCACCGCGCGGACTTTGAAAGCGAAGATGCCAGACATCTGACCGCCCTTTGGCGGGCACCCATTATTGTCACAACGGCTGTTACTTTTTTTGAAACGCTGGCCTCGAAATCCACTTCAACCCTGCGTCGCTTACACGAATTGCCCGGCAGTGCTGTTTTTGTGGATGAATCCCATGCTGCCTTGCCGGCCAAACTTCTGCCTATTGCCTGGAAGTGGATCAACATTTATGCTGCGGAATGGCATTGTTATTGGGTTCTGGCCTCTGGTTCACTGAATCGATTCTGGACAATCCCGGAAATCGCAGGCAGCGAAAATTCCCCCTCTGTACCGGAAATCATCGCTGATGAACTGCGCAGACGCCTTGCGGTCTATGAAAACAATCGGATTTCTTATCATTGTGATTTGTTCCCTAAAAGCACAGCGGAGCTTGCTGAGTGGATCAGCAAGTTTCCGGGACCGAGACTGGTTATCTTGAACACGGTTCAAAGTGCCGCCGTATTAGCGGACTATTTTTCAGAGCACTTTGGCCGAGAGCATGTTGAGCATTTGTCTACGGCTTTGACTGCAAATGACCGGAGCAACACTCTTGAACGAGTAAAAAAACGTTTGGCTAGCAGAAAAGATACGGATTGGACTCTGATTGCAACGTCGTGTATTGAAGCCGGTGTAAACCTGTCTTTCAGAAATGGATTTCGTGAGCTGGGAGCGCTGGTATCGCTGCTGCAAGCTTCAGGACGTGTCAATCGGGAGGGCCTTCTTGATGATGCTGAGATGTGGACATTCTGTATTTTAGAAGACGGCATGTTAAGGCTCAATCCGGGGTTAAAGGATGCTGCTGCTGTTCTTAAAAGGTATTTTGAAGAGGACAGAACCATTACGCCGGACTTGAGTACCCAATCTCTTGCTGATGAAATTGCTTTATATGGGTTATCTAAAAAGCATGGAAATTTAGTCACCGCTGAAAAATTGCGTAGATTTCCTCAGGTGGAAGAGGATTTCAAGGTAATTGACAGCAACAGTTGTCTTGTCGTTGTTGATCCGGCTGTGGCAAAGCGTTTGCAATACGGAAAAGTTGATTGGCAAGAACTGCAAAAGGTCTCGGTTCAAATTGCCAAATATAAGTTGGATGAGCTGAGAACGCCCATGATCATGGATCATATATACAGGTGGAATCTCGAATATGACGGTTTTCTTGGTTATATGGCCGGTATCGTTAAATTAAAAAAATATAGAGGAGAAGCAATCATCATTTGATTAGCCATAGATTGCGAGTGGAAAAAACAGCCATACCAGGCATTACTCTTTTGAAAATGATTGCTTCTCTATTCGCCTTAATAGCAGTGGGAGGTTTGCAAGGTGTTTGGTTGGAAACCCATACACCGGTGGGCAAATATTTCTCTGTAAAAGTATATAGAACCTTACAGGATGTACCTATTGTTAAAATTACCTCAAAAATATTGGCGATTATAAAATATCTAAGAATTCTTGGAAGGATTGAGTCTGGAGGTTTTTAATGGAATATGATGAAGAAAATTTCCTGTTGCTGTCCGGAATACAGCACTTTGTCTTTTGTAAGCGCCAGTGGGCTTTAATCCATATTGAACAGCAGTGGCAGGAGAATTTGCGCACGGTTGAGGGCGGAATCCTGCACGAGAAAACTCACGATAATACCATCAAGGAAAAGCGGGGAAATTTGATCATATCCCGGGGCATGGGAATCTTTTCCCGTGCCTTAGGGATTACCGGGGCTTGTGATGTGGTGGAATTCCACAAGTCCCGGGACGGAGTCACCCTCTATGGCCGGGAGGGAACCTACATACCCGTTCCCGTGGAGTATAAACGGGGCAAGCCCAAGCAGAACAATGCGGATGTCCTGCAGTTATGCGCTCAGGCTATGTGTCTGGAAGAAATGCTTTTGTGTGATATACCTGAAGGGTTTCTGTTTTATGGGGAACCAAAACGCAGGCTTAAGGTGCCGCTTGACGAGGAGATCCGGGAACAGGTTAAGGCTATTTGCCGAGAGATGCATGAGCTGTACGACCGCAGGTACACACCCAAAGTAAAGCCGACCAAAGGCTGCAAAGCCTGTTCCCTCAGTGAGCTTTGCCTGCCTAAGCTGTGTAAAAATCCGTCGGCTCTGGCCTATATGAAAAAGGCTGTTGCGGAAATTGAGGTTGATGAATGAGAAAATTATTGAATACTCTCTATGTAACGTCGCCCAATACTTATTTATCCCTGGATGGTGAAAATATTGTGATTTTAAAGGATGAGGCAGAGGCGCTGAGAGTTCCCCTGCATAATCTGGAGGGTATTATTGCCTTTGGCTATACCGGCGCCAGTCCGGCTCTGATGGGCGCCTGCGCCCAGCGCAATATTGCTTTAAGTTTTATGAAGCCCAGCGGAAAATTCCTGAGCAGGGTTGTCGGCGAAGTCAGGGGCAATGTTACCTTGCGCAAGGCTCAATACAGGTTATCCGAGAATGCGGCGGCGAGCCATAAAATTGCCCAATCCTTTATCTTGGGGAAAATATACAACGCCCGCTGGGTGGTGGAGCGGGCAACCAGGGATCATGGAGCCAGGCTTGATGTGGATAAATTGAAAGGAGTCTGCCAAACCCTGGCCAACGCTTTGAAACCGGTTGAAGAAAGTCAGGATTTAGAGCAGTTGCGAGGATTTGAAGGGGAAGCCGCGGTTCAGTACTTTCGAGTATTGGACGATTTGATTCTCCAGCAAAAGGATACTTTTTATTTTAAGGCCCGGAATAAACGTCCTCCTCTGGACAATGTCAACGCCCTGCTCTCCTTTGTCTATACTCTTTTGGCCCATGACTCCGCGGCAGCTTTGGAAACCGTTGGCTTGGACCCTTATGTGGGATTTCTACACCGGGATAGGCCGGGGAGAATTTCCCTGGCTCTGGATCTGATGGAAGAGCTGCGGGCCGTTTACGCGGACCGGTTTGTTATTTCTTTAATTAATAAAAGAGAAATCAATGGCAGCGGCTTTACCCGGATGGAAAACGGAGCGGTCATTATGGATGATGACACGCGAAAAGCTGTTCTTAAGGCTTGGCAAAGCAGGAAGCAGGAGGAGATCAGGCATCCCTTCCTGCAGGAAAAAATGGAATGGGGACTAGTGCCCTATGCCCAGGCCATGCTGCTGGCCCGGTTTATCCGGGGGGATTTGGACGGGTACCCTGCCTTTATGTGGAAGTAGGTGAGTGGTTATTTTAGTGCTTATCACGTATGACGTCAATACTCAAACGGCGGTGGGGAGAAAGCGGTTGCGTCAAGTTGCCAAGCAATGTGTGAATTATGGGCAGCGTGTTCAGAACTCGGTCTTTGAATGTGTGCTGGATGCGGCGAAGTTTCGTGAGGTTCAGCATAAGCTGGAGCAAATTATTGATACGGAGAAGGATAGCTTGAGGTTTTATTTCTTGGGGAATAATTACAAAAATAAGGTTGAACATATAGGCGCAAAGGCTTCCTTTGATGTTGAGGATACCTTGATTATTTAGTGCGAATGTGAAGCGAACATAAAATCCCTGGGGATTCGCACCGCGAGATGTGGGGATATTTGTTGAAATGTGCAGAAAATACAAAAGAAAAATGGTGTATTTTGTAAAAATGGAACAGGATGTATAGAACTTATCTATGTAGAAGATAGTTTTTCTTAGTTTTTGCAGTCGCTCTCCACGCGAGAGCGTGGATTGAAATTTCATATTTCCTCCTTCAATGACTAAGTACAGAATGTCGCTCTCCACGCGAGAGCGTGGATTGAAATTACGAAAATGGAGCAAATGCAAGCGGGGCATTTGTCGCTCTCCACGCGAGAGCGTGGATTGAAATTTCATGTGCCCAACATGAGCCTCAACGGTATTGTTGTCGCTCTCCACGCGAGAGCGTGGATTGAAATAATCTGAAGTTGGGCAAAGCATCGCGTGCTTTCGATGTCGCTCTCCACGCGAGAGCGTGGATTGAAATATCACCTACCACCTACGCCACCGCCCAGTAAACCGTCGCTCTCCACGCGAGAGCGTGGATTGAAATCATTATAAAGGGGACGGATTTTCGGAAGAGTTTCGTCGCTCTCCACGCGAGAGCGTGGATTGAAATTTTCCTGCCCAGTGATTACACATCGGGCAAGGATGTCGCTCTCCACGCGAGAGCGTGGATTGAAATTTGTAGGGCTATGATCTCCTGAAGTTCAGCTTTGTCGCTCTCCACGCGAGAGCGTGGATTGAAATTTACATGCTTCCTTAGGTCCTTTGATTGCTTGACGTCGCTCTCCACGCGAGAGCGTGGATTGAAATTTTGATATATTCCTTGACTTCTTCGTCCGCTTCGTCGCTCTCCACGCGAGAGCGTGGATTGAAATTTCAGACAGCTTTTGCATCGGTCATTAACGCCGGTCGCTCTCCACGCGAGAGCGTGGATTGAAATACGGCGATAGCCGACAACAATCTAACGTTAGTTTTGTCGCTCTCCACGCGAGAGCGTGGATTGAAATATTACCTAAAAGTTCAAAACGGCTCATCATTCCTAGTCGCTCTCCACGCGAGAGCGTGGATTGAAATCCAACACGCTTGATTTAGCCAGCATTTAACGTATTGTCGCTCTCCACGCGAGAGCGTGGATTGAAATGATTCCTAGCGTAAGGTTTACTAGCTTTGAGTAAGTCGCTCTCCACGCGAGAGCGTGGATTGAAATATTTCCCACCGATCATACGCTCCCATTTCATCTGGGTCGCTCTCCACGCGAGAGCGTGGATTGAAATACTAGATACGGCAACAACCGCAGCCAACAATCAGGGTCGCTCTCCACGCGAGAGCGTGGATTGAAATAGCGGTAACCACTACGGTGGTTACCAGTGGTTACCGTCGCTCTCCACGCGAGAGCGTGGATTGAAATACTATCACTGAAGGGAAAGACGGTAAGCTTAATTTGTCGCTCTCCACGCGAGAGCGTGGATTGAAATTTGGAACCGTTGATCAGGTCAGTATCGAGTTTGAAGTCGCTCTCCACGCGAGAGCGTGGATTGAAATTGCTGTTTATTATACAAATGCTGCCTATCTTACGTCGCTCTCCACGCGAGAGCGTGGATTGAAATCTAAAATTGTTAATACCAAAAATAGCGTCTAATTGTCGCTCTCCACGCGAGAGCGTGGATTGAAATGCAAATCTTGGGTCAGCTTGGATTTTGCTTATAGTCGCTCTCCACGCGAGAGCGTGGATTGAAATATTCAGAACCTATTAAATATTCCTTGGGATTACTGTCGCTCTCCACGCGAGAGCGTGGATTGAAATTAATGTTCCATTGCTTTCAAATATGACAATTAAGTCGCTCTCCACGCGAGAGCGTGGATTGAAATTTCTCAATGTAGATAAAGTAGGAAACTTTAGACGGGTCGCTCTCCACGCGAGAGCGTGGATTGAAATTGCTATTCCTCACGCATAAACCAATTTGTTAGCTGTCGCTCTCCACGCGAGAGCGTGGATTGAAATATCAATGGAATATCGGAATGGGAAACTACGGTCTGTCGCTCTCCACGCGAGAGCGTGGATTGAAATTAATGTTAATCAAAAGAAAAGACAATGGCAGCGGTCGCTCTCCACGCGAGAGCGTGGATTGAAATGCTGTTGGCTCCATCTCAGCGGCTGTTTTCTGGCGTCGCTCTCCACGCGAGAGCGTGGATTGAAATCTCAGCCTAAGAGGTTTTTAGATTTGTTGCCTATGGTCGCTCTCCACGCGAGAGCGTGGATTGAAATCGGACCAATAGCGTTGAGATCCGCACCAAGAGCGTCGCTCTCCACGCGAGAGCGTGGATTGAAATATTATCCGTCATATTCCTTCATCGCCCCTCCAAAGTCGCTCTCCACGCGAGAGCGTGGATTGAAATAAATGATTGCAAATTTTGTGCGTTTAAGTGCTTTGTCGCTCTCCACGCGAGAGCGTGGATTGAAATTTACGCCCAAAGATGTGTAATAATGCTTGACCGGTGTCGCTCCCTACACGGGAGCATGCATTAAAATCCCAACGGCTCCCGCTGCAACGGGAGCCGTTTCTTATTGCCTAATTAGGGTTTGCTAACCAATCCCTTTTTCCCAGTAGGCGACCAGAATCTTACCATTTTTCCGCCCAATATCCCAATCAGAATCTGAGCAATCCTGACAAGCATGAGAGCTTTCTCCTAGGCTTGTACCAAGAATCTTACGCGCGTAAGATTCTTGGTACAAGCCCAGCCGGATCTAAATTAGGTTAAAATTATAATTAACTTTAGATAAATGTTCCTGACTTTAATAAAATTTCTTTCTCTAAAAATCAACTTCAAACGAATTATCTAAAACATTTGCGACACTGGTTCGGTAATGCCGCCATTTTATAGGGTATTACCGAACCAGTGTCAGCATAGGTGAATCTAGGAACTTCAGGAATTGGTTTGACATTCGGGCTTCTTACTCAGTTATGCTTTTAATCTCTGATTTCCTCTTTACCCTTTCATTAAACTTAGCCGCATCAATGATGAATCTCTCATGAGTACCTTCAGAAATTCGGTCTACCCCATCATGGGCTTCTACATGAAACAATAATCTTTTACCTTCGATCTTTTCTAACCGTAGTTTAACTGTAACAGTTAAACCTGGCGGTGTAGCGGCAAGGTGGCTTAATTTAACATCGGTTCCAACGGTTTGTTCATTAGGCCAATCCAAATGAGAATTGATAGCTTTAATACATGCCCATTCAAATAAGCCCACCATAAATCCCGTTCCAAACACTTTAGGCATTGCTTGGAATTCTTCCGATTCAGGGTAAAGATAAGGAACAGTTTTGTTTTCTGGAACAGTAAACTTAAACTCATAATACAAACCAGATTGTAAAGTACTTTTCACTTGAACACCTCCTTAATTTAAAGTAAATATATCGGAGTATTCTTTTAGTAAGTCTTCTAGTAGGTCAAGAGCTTGCTATAGCGTTGAGTATTCTATACTTTCTGTCTACCTCCTTCAATGTGAAATGATTCATTAATTTAAGAATATTATGAATAAGACAACAAAACGTAACAACGCCGTTCATCGTAGAAACCTTCCTGGGCTTTAGGGCCTGGGAAGGTTTTTTGTTGTCCACCTGACCAATTTGACACTGGAATCCCTCCCTGGCTCATCGAACACAGTGGACAGTTCCGTTATGTGTCAAAATATTTAGGCCTTTTACGCTCAAGTGGACAATCGTAATAAGATTGCAACTCTACTATTATAGAGTGCCAATATTATTGATTTTGTTGTAGTTAATTACGAACTACTTGCTAACAGATAGTTTGCTAACAAAATAATCTGTTAAAAAAAATAAGCTTTCGTCAGCCTTTCTTTTATAATTTTAGTTTAAATTCGCTCTAAAAACTCCTTTAATTTCCTCTTTTCTTCTGAACTAAATTGTTTTAATACTTCTATATTTACTTCTTCAATAATTTTACCTATTGGCTCATGCAATTTGGATCCCTCTTCAGTTAATTCAACTTTAATGGTTCGCCGATCTCCTGTATAAGTATTCCTCATAATCAATGCTTTGTTTTCCAATCGATCAAGGATTCCAGTGATAGTTGAACTATCTAAACCCAGAACATTCCCAATTTGCTTGGGGTTTTGACTGTCCTCATCCCAAAGACATTGTAGTACGCCATATTGCACAGGCGTTACGTTAAACGGTTCAAGTTCTGACTTTAAATATTTAAAAACTTTTTGTTGTGCCTGAGTTAGTAAGAAATTAATACATTCAGTCATTTCCATAATTACTGCACCTCTATTTTTAATTATATAACCACTATATTTCAAACTTATTAATCTTGTCAATTAAGTTTACAAAGCATCAGAGCTGAAACGTGATTTTCTTAACGGATAAATAAAAATCCAATATTGTCCCATTTCAGAATCATACAAGCAAGAATCTACAATTAGCTATAGCTAACCTCCGCCAGTACACCGCTGTATGAAGTTGGATCTGTCTGGTACCTGAATCACACTACGACAAATAAACCCCAAGAGGGTCATTCATAATTCTCTGAAGTCTTTATCAAAAATCCAGGACTATCCAACGGCTGGAGTTTGATAGTCCTCAAAAGAGACGTGCATAGACGTGCATAGTGTAGTTAGCAGCTTAATAAGCTAATTTAACTTGGAATTTTTCGCAAGGAATTTTGAGTCTGAAATACTATATTTATACATGTTTACTTGTTGACAAAATACTTGCTAGCAAGTAATATTTAATTATCAAAAGCTTTTGAATATTAATTAAAATGGAAATTCAAGGAGGTGATATGGGCTTTTAGTATGCGCTATGGAAAAGTCAAGTGAACTTATATTTAAGTAGAGGCCAGTCATCATGGGCGACGGTGAAGATCCCGCCGGAATAATGCTCGCGGAGAGGTAGGAGAACGGAATCTTGATACGTTTTTTGAGAAATAAGTATAAGTTTCAAGGCGACACCCCAAATTCTGTAATCAAAGGAGTTAGTTCCCTTGCCACTCAATTATGAGGACGTTTTGAGAAAGTCAAGTGTTATTAGCCGTTTATAGGCACAGCGAAGAACTATTTATTCCACGTGAATTTCCAGTTCAGCTCGATAAAAACAAATATCCTCCCACTAAAAGTAGGAGGACTGCAATAAAGTTGGTTCAAGGAAACCCTTGTCCCGACCGCCCCGGCGAATGCCGAGAGGCTGTTTAAAATTTCGGAGGAGGCAATTAAAATGGATGTTAATGCTTTTAATTTATCAGAAGAACAAGAAATGATTATGAACACGGCAAGATTATTTGCACAAAAGGAACTTAAACCTATCGTATTTGAGAGCGACCAAAATAGTATATTTCCTGTGGATCTATATAAGAAGATGGGTGAGATGGGTTTGCTGGGCTTACCGTTCTCATCAGAATATGGTGGTTCCGACGGAGATTATTTATCCTACATTTTAGCAGTGGAAGAAATTTCTAAAGTGCATAGTGCCGTTGGTATCTCATATTCTGTAAGTACCTCTCTCTGTATGGGAGGAATATATCAAAACGCTTCAGAGGAACAAAAGAAAAAATATCTTCCAGATCTATGTTCCGGAAAGAAATTTGGCTCTTTCGGGTTAACTGAGCCAAATGCGGGCTCAGATGCAGCAGGTGTAAGAACTACAGCTAAAAAAGATGGAGATCACTATATATTAAATGGTTCCAAATGCTTCATCACAAATGGTCCTCTATCAGAGACCTTCTTAGTATTTGCTTCAACGGATATAAGTCAAGGAACAAAAGGATTATCAGCGTTTATTGTTGAAAAAAGTTTCCCGGGATTTTCCATAGGCACTATTGAAAACAAATGTGGGATAAGAGCTACTCAAGTTTCAGAACTACTTTTTGACGACTGTATTGTCCCAGCTGAAAACTTAGTAGGACAAGAGGGAAAAGGTTTTGGCATAGCAATGAAAACTCTTGATGGTGGGAGATTCGGAGTCGCGGCACAAGGACTTGGTCTTGCAGAAGGAGCATTTGATATAGCGAAACAGTATTTGCAAGATAGGATCCAGTTTGGCAAGCCTTTATATAAGAACCAGTATTTAGCATTTAAAATGGCTGAATTAGAACTTGAAATTGAACAAGCTAAGTATATTTTGTATAAAGGAGTTCTTGATAAACAAGCAGGAAGACCTTATTCAGTTTCAGCAGCTAAGGCCAAAATGGCTTGTACAGATGCAGCCATGCATGTAACGGTAGAATGCGTTCAGATGCTTGGTGGAAATGGCTACATGAAGGATTATCATGTTGAAAGAATGATGAGAGATGCTAAGATAACTCAGATCTATGAAGGAACAAATCAAATAATGAGAATGATTATTGCCGGAGCTATTTTTAAATAATTTCATTTAGATCCCCATGATTGCCCTTTTATTAATTTTTCATTTTGAGTAGACCAATCGACGGTTTATGGAGTGATATCCTAAGTTGAAAGGAGAGAATGCATGAAAGAGTGTATTGCTTGTCATTCTGGACAAATAAAACAGGTGGATATCATAACAAGAGATAAAGAATTCACCTTAATTGAGAATAGTGAAGCAGTTGTTAGTCCACAAAGTGATAAAAGTCATAAAATAATAAAGTTTGTTTGTTTAAATTGTGGCTTCATAAACCTTTATGCAGAGGACTATTTTTAAGAAAACTGCTGCCCAATAGTTTACAACATGAATCCAAGGAGCAAGTGGAATGTATCACCTATAAGCGAAATTAAAGCATTTTTTTTCACAGTTACATATTAAGACAGGGACGATATTATCATATCATGTTCATGTTTGCCTTAAAGCAGAAAAATGACCCTTCTGAGTACTTATCAATAACAGAATAGTCTCATTCTTAAGGTAATTGTTTTTTTGAATATTATATCAATTTGTTGAGGAGATTTTTCTAAGTAATATTTTGGTACTCAGATGGGTCTCTATATTCATATCAAATGCCCCGCAATTTGCGGGGCAGGTTAAGTCACTGAGGATAACATTGGAGGAGGGCATACTATGAAGAAGGTTATTATTCTGACAGCAGAAGAGGCTGTTGATTTAGTTAAAGATGGGGACACTCTTTGTACAAGTGGATTTGTTGGAAATAGTCTTCCAGAAGCACTTTTTAAGGCTATAGAAAAGAAATTTTTAGAGACTAGCTATCCTCAAAATATAACTTTGTTTTATCCAGCATCACAAGGCAGCAGGAACGGCACAGGCGGTGATCATTTTGCTCACGAAGGTTTGGTTAAAAGAGTCATAGCAGGTCATTTAAATACTGCTCCAAGGTTAGGCGAACTGTGTCTAGCTAATAAATGTGAAGGTTATAACTTACCCCAAGGTGCTTTGGAATATATTATTAGAGATGCTGCGGGTCATAGGCCTGGTACAATTACACATGTTGGATTAGGTACTTTTGTTGATCCGAGAAATGGCGGAGGTAAAATAAACGCCAGGACGACAGAAGATTTAGTAGAAGTTATAAAAATCGGCAATGAAGAAAAGCTTTTCTACAAAGCATTTCCTATAGATATCGCTTTCCTTAGAGGTACTTATGCGGATGAGTATGGTAATGTAACCCTGGAAAAAGAAGTAGCTACTATTGAGGTTACATCTATAGCACAGGCAGTAATAAATAATGGTGGAAAAGTCATTGTTCAAGTGGAAAAGGTTGTAAAGGGCGGTACTTTAGACCCAAGATTGGTTCAAATACCTGGCATTTATGTTCATGCTGTTGTAGAAGTAACTGATATGAAAGATCATGAACAAAGTGTTGGACATGAATATAATCCAGCACTTTGTGGGGAAGCAAGAGCACCTGAAGGTAATGTTGAAATGACCCCATTAAGTATTAAAAAAATTCTTGGCAAAAGAGCAGCTATGGAATTAGTAGAGGATACCGTCGTTAATTTAGGTGTAGGAACACCTGAGTATGTTGCTCAAGTTGCAAGTGAAGAAGGAATAGCAAGTTATATGACATTAACGGTTGAATCAGGTGCAATTGGAGGCAGTCCTCAAGGCGGAGCTAGATTTGGTGCTACTTTAAATCCTGACGCTATTATTGATCAAAATAGTCAGTTTGATTTTTATGATGGCGGCGGTCTGGACATGGCATTTTTAGGCTTAGCTGAATGTGATGAACAGGGTAACATTAATGTCAGCAGATTTGGTCCCAAAATACCGGGTTGTGGTGGTTTCATCAACATCACCCAAAATGCCAAAAAAGTATTCTTCTGCGGTACATTTACAGCGGGAGGCTTAAAAGAAAAAATTGAAGATGGCAAGTTAATAATCGAACAAGAAGGAAGGCAAAGGAAATTTATTAAACAAGTTGAACAGGTTACATTCAGCGGAAAATATGCCATTAAAACTAAACAACCCGTTTTATATATTACAGAAAGAGCTGTATTTGAATTAAAAGAAGAGGGACTTAACTTAATAGAAGTTGCTCCCGGAATTGATATTCAAACACAAATTATCGATTTAATGGATTTTGTCCCTACGGTTGATAAAAATGTTAAGATTATGGACTCAAGGCTTTTTAGTGAAGAAAAAATGAACTTGAAAAAATAATCAAAGAGGGAGATTAGCCGATGTTTACAATGGGGATTGATATTGGGTCCTCATCCTCAAAAGTTGTAATACTTGAAGATGGAGTTAAGATTATCGCCGGAGAAGTTATTCAGATTGGAACGGGTTCGACAGGACCTAAACGGGTACTGGATGAAGCTCTTGCCAAAACAGGTCTTACATTGCAAGACATGGCTAAAATTATTGCTACAGGCTACGGAAGATTGTCTGTGGAAGAAGCACACAAACAAATCAGCGAAATCAGTTGTCAGGCTAAGGGAGTTTTCTTTTTAGTTCCTTCAGCAAAAATAATTATTGATATCGGCGGTCAGGATGTTAAGGCCATTAAACTTGACAGTAAAGGCTGCGTTAAGCAGTTTTTTATGAATGATAAATGTGCCGCCGGAACGGGACGTTTTCTCGATGTTATGTCACGAGTACTGGAAGTTAATCTTGATGAAATGGCGGAATACGATGCTCGGGCAACAGAACCTGCCACGGTCAGCAGCACTTGCACAGTTTTTGCAGAATCTGAGGTAATATCTCAGCTTGCCAACGGAGTGGCTAAAGAGAATATTATTGCAGGGGTTCACCAGTCAGTTGCCAGCAAAGCCTGTGGACTTGCCTATCGATGCGGGGTGGAAGAGGATATTGTGATGTGCGGAGGTGTCGCTAAGGACTTAGGGGTTGTCAGGGCAATCGGCAAAGAACTAAAAAAACCTGTCATTGTAGCTCCTGATCCCCAAATTACAGCTGCCCTTGGAGCTGCCATATTTGCTTTCGAAGAAGTTATGGAAGCTAATAAATAAAGGAAAGAGGTATGAGAAATGACTGATACAACAACTATGAGTGCCAAAGAATTGTTAGGTTTCTATCAGGAAGAATTGTATGAAGAAGCGAGACAGGCCAAAAAAGAAGGAAAACTTGTTTGTTGGTCCGCGTCGGTTGCTCCTTCGGAGTTTTGTGTGGCTATGGATGTGGCGATGATCTATCCTGAAACACATGCTGCGGGTATTGGGGCAAGAAAAGGTGCCTTAGATGTGCTTGAAGTTGCCGATGAAAAAGGCTATAACCTGGATACTTGTTCCTATGCAAGAGTCAATATGGGTTATATGGAACTTTTAAAACAAGAGGCATTAACAGGAAAAACACCGGAAAAGCTTGAAAAATCCCCGGCAGCAAGAATACCGCTGCCCGATTTTGTCATAACCTGTAACAACATTTGTAACACCTTGCTTAAGTGGTATGAGAATCTTGCCGTTGAATTAAATATTCCCTGCATCATCATTGATGTTCCCTTTAATCATACCATGCCCATTCCCCAGTATGCTAAGGACTATATTGCGGAACAGTTTAAGGAGGCTATTACTCAGCTTGAGGAAATTTGCGGCAGGAAATTCGACTACGACAAATTTTTAAAAGTACAGGAACAAACCCAGCGTTCTGTTGCCCAATGGAACAGAATTGCTGCTTTGTCGGGACATAAACCATCCCCTTTAAATGGGTTCGATCTTTTCAACTATATGGCCCTGATCGTTTGTGCCAGAAGTAAAGACTACGCAGAAATTACCTTTAAAAAGTTTGCCGATGAACTTGAAGAAAATCTTAGTAAGGGGATCTACGCCTTTAAAGGAAATGAACAAAAGCGTATCACTTGGGAGGGTATAGCTGTTTGGCCACACCTGGGACATACATTTAAAGGCTTAAAGAATCTTGGCAATATCATGACAGGTTCAGCCTATCCCGGTTTGTGGAATCTTACTTATACACCCGGTGATATGAGTTCCATGGCGGAAGCTTATACCAGGATTTATATCAATACTTGTCTCGATAACAAAGTTAAGGTTCTTAGTGACATAATTAGCGGCGGAAAGTGTGACGGTGTTGTTTATCATCAGAACAGAAGCTGTAAGCTCATGAGTCTTCTCAATGTCGAAACTGCTGATATACTCCAAAAAGAAAATCATTTACCCTATGTCAGCTTTGATGGAGACCAAACGGATCCCCGCAACTTTGCTCCTGCACAGTTTGATACACGTATCCAAGCCTTAGATGAAATGATGAAGCAGAATAAGGAGGGAGTTTCCAATGAGTAGAATTGAAACGATTATCAGTGAATTAACGTCCATTGCCAATAATCCCCGCAAGGCTATGGAAGATTATAAGCAAGAAACCGGCAAGGGGTCGGTAGGGGTTATGCCTTATTATGCTCCTGAAGAAATAATTCATGCCGCAGGGTTTTTGCCCGTAGGCATTTGGGGAGGACAAAAGAGTATTTCTAAAGCCCGGGCCTATTTACCTCCCTTTGCTTGTTCAATTATGCAATCCGTCATGGAAATGCAGCTCGAAGGGGTATATGACAATTTAGAAGCGGTTCTTTTCCCTGTTCCTTGTGACACGTTAAAATGTCTCAGCCAAAAATGGAAAGGGACATCCCCTGTCATCGTAATGACTCATCCTCAAAACAGAAAACTGGAAGCAGCCAATAAGTTTCTTGCTGAAGAATACAGGCTTGTGCGTGAAAAACTGGAAAAAATACTGAATGTTAAGATTACAGATGAGGCACTTAACCAAAGCATTGACATTTATAACGAAAATCGTAAAGTCATGCGTGAATTTACAGGTCTAGCTGCTAATTATCCTCAGATTATTGATCCCAGAAACCGTCATGCGATTATCAAAGCAAGATTTTTTATGGAAAAATCCAAACATACCGCTCTGGTCAAAGAATTGAATGCAGAGCTTAAAGCGCTGCCTGTGGAAGCCTTTACAGGTAAAAAGGTTGTTTTAACAGGCATTATGGCTGAACCGGATGAAGTATTAGACATTTTAAAAGATAACGGTTTTGCTGTTGTGGCAGACGACCTGGCCCAGGAATCAAGATTGTTCAGAAATGATGTTCCCTCAGGTACAGACCCACTCTATCGTTTGGCTAAATGGTGGCAGGAATTCGATGGCTGTTCTCTGGCTGTCGATACGAAAAAATCAAGAGGTCCCATGCTGATGGATATGGTTAAAGCATCTAAGGCCGATGCCGTTGTGGTTTGCATGATGAAGTTCTGTGACCCTGAAGAATTTGACTATCCTATCTACTATAGACAGTTTGAAGAAGCTGGAATTAAGAGCTTATTTATCGAAATTGACCTGGAACCAACATCTTTTGAACAGACTAAAACCAGAGTTCAAAGTTTTAGTGAAATGCTGTGATTTCTAAGTTAATAGAACCTTAAGTTATATCTCTTGTAGCTTGTTTGTAGCCTGACTTTTGGGAAGAGGTAGTATTTGCGCCCCTTCCCACTTTGCTTATTCAGCAGAGAATTTTACTTATTGAAGTTTAGCTAATTGAAATTAATTGGTCTGACAGGCGTGCCATATTCGAAGCGTTATAAAGGAGGTATAAGGATGTTAGCTCGTGAAGTCTTGGAAGAACTTGTTCGAGTGCTCGGTCGTGAAAATGTCCTCACAGAGCAGGAAGACTTATTGACCTATGCTTATGACGCAACTGCGGCGATGAAACATCATAAGCCGGATGTTGTGGTTGCACCTCTATCGACAGAACAGGTGGCAGATGTCGTGAAAATCGCCTTGCGTTACCGCGTCCCTATTTATACACGTGGTTCCGGAACGAACCTTAGCGGGGGAACGATTCCCATTGAAGGGGGTATCGTTCTCTCTATGCTCAACCTCAACAAAATTCTGGAAGTAGACCAGGATAATTTAACGGCAACCGTTCAGCCTGGGGTGATCATTCAGGCTCTTAATGACGAAGCGGCCAAACACGGCTTATTGTATCCGCCGGATCCCGGTACAGTCACCACAGCAACTATGGGCGGCTCGGTTTCGGAGTGTTCGGGTGGATTGCGCGGCCTGAAATATGGTGTAACCAAACATTATATTATGGGCTTACAAATGGTCTTGGCGAATGGAGAAGTCATTCGTTGGGGAGGAAAAACGGTAAAGAACGTGACAGGGTATGATTTAGTGGCTCTCTTTACCGGGGCTGAAGGAACCTTGGGGATTATCACTGAAATAATCGTCAAGCTCATTCCGGCTCCGGAAGCACGTAAGAGCATTTTAGCGGTCTTTGATGACCTTGATAAAGCTGGGGGGGCCATCGCAGCTATTATTCGCAATAAAGTTATTCCGGCGACACTGGAGATCTTGGATAATGTGACGATTCAGACCGTGGAAAACTTTGTGCATGCGGGACTCCCCATGGACGCGGAAGCGGTCCTCTTATGTGAAGTGGACGGCTACAAGGAAGTTGTCCAACGGGAAGCTGTTTTGGTGGAACGAATTCTGAAAGAGGAAGGAGCCGTTCAGGTAAAAATAGCTAAAGATGATAAAGAGCGCGACCTTTTGTGGCTGGCTCGCCGCAGCGCCCTGCCTGCTCTCGCTCAAAAACGGCCGACCACCGTACTTGAAGATGCCACCGTTCCCCGGAGTAAAATTCCGGATATGCTCAAAGCCATCCGAAGTATTGCCACAAAACACAATCTGCAAATTGCTACCTTCGGCCATGCAGGAGACGGAAATCTGCATCCCACCATTTTAACCGATGAACGGGAAGCAGAAGAAATGAAAAGAGTGCACCTGGCAGTGGACGAGATTTTCGAAACGGCCCTGGCCTTGGGCGGAACCCTTTCCGGTGAACATGGGATTGGTATTGCCAAAATGAAATATCTGGACCGGGAATTTGGAGAAGCAGGTGTGGCAGCCTTGCGGCGCATTAAAGAAGCCCTGGATCCCAACTATTTGTTGAACCCTGGGAAGATTGTAAGGAGGGACTGATCGTGTCCGTATATAATTCACTGGATTCGATTACCGAAGAACTCCATAAATGTATGAAATGCGGAAATTGCATGGCGGTATGCCCCATTTACAAGGAAACACGCCAAGAAGTCGGAGTGGCCAGGGGAAAGATCAGTTTAGCGGAATACATTCTCTCGGGCGAAATAGAGATGACTAAGGGAATGGGGGATCGTTTTTCCCTTTGTACAACCTGTATGGCTTGTAATACCAACTGTCCCTGTGGGGTTCGGTTTGATAAAATTATTCTGGCGGCAAGAGCGGAAGCCGTCCGTAAAAAAGGGCTGCAGCCGGTCAAAAAAATTGCCTTTACTGCCTTGAAGATGCAGCGAGTGTTTGATTTCGGGATGAAGGCGGGAAGTATCTTCCAGGGTGTTGCCTTAAAAAACATACCGAATAGACACAGCAAATTAGCACGTATGCGCGTGGATGTTGGGATAGGTAAGGAAAAAGTGTTCCCCATGTTGGCCAAGAAGACCTTGCGTTCCGAGTTCCCTGAAGTGATTACGGTTAAAAACCCCAAGTTGAGAGTTGGGTTCTTCACGGGCTGCATGATCAACTATTTTTACACGGACATCGGCAGAGCGGTGATCGAGGTGCTTAGGGAAAATGACATCGAAGTTGTCATGCCTAAGTTCCAGGCTTGTTGTGGTATCCCAGCCTCGGTCAATGGGGATGTGGCTTCAGCACGTACTTTGGCCAAACGCAATTTGCGGGCCTTTGAGAGAATGGGGGCGGATGCCTTAGTTGTCGCCTGTTCTTCAGGTGGTACTGCTTGGAAGCATGTTTTTGGAGAGCTGCTGGAAGATGATCACGAACTTAAAGCCTTGGCGGATAAATGGGCTAAAAAATCCTATGATATTTCTGAGTTTCTGATTCATCAAGTTCCCTTTAAGAAAGAAGGTTTGGGTCGAGTAGCGCGTAAAGTGACGTATCATGAACCTTGTCACTTAAACCGTGGACAGGGGATTAGTAATGAACCGCGGGAAATTTTAAAAAGCATTCCCGGTGTGGAATTGATTGAAATGAAAGAGCCGGGTCGCTGTTGTGGTATGGCCGGATCCTTCAGCCTTGTACACCCGGATCTCTCCGTACAAATTTCTGATCGTAAAACAGCAGATATCCAGACGACCCATACGGATACAGTAGCAACGGGTTGTCCAGCTTGTCGGCTACAGCTGCAAAGTGGGGTCGAAAATGCTGGATTTGACGAAGAAGTATTGCATACTGTTCAAATCTTGGCTGAGTCTTATCGAGCCGGTAAGGAAGAACTAAAACGTTCTAAATAGTTGGCATGATGGAAACGCTTTGTATAAGTGTTTCCATGTTTTTTGTAAGAATAATAGGTTTTGTTTTGCCTAAGTGATATGTTGCACTAATAAAGCAACTAAAGTATTAGGAGTAAACCGTAACAAGCTTATCGAATAAGTAAGTTGAAGGATTTGTAAAAATGATCGTAGTTAAAGCCCAGCGGAATTCGTCCTTAAGCAGAGGTTCAGAAGGAGTGACATAGGGTGATTATAAAACCTATTAAAATCCGAAAAATATATAAACAGATCGTTGACCAGATTGGACAACTTGTGCCCTGATCAGCTGTGTGCTCTGGTTTATCTTCACGATAATTTGGAAATCTGCATACCCAAAAGGGTATTCAGGACTTTAAATTTAGTAATTTTACGTATAAAGGCCATTCAAATTCGTCACCGGTGACGAATTTGAATGGCCTTTATTGCGGAGGGAGGCAAGCAGTTTTGCCGCATATTCTTGGAAGAGCAGCATTTCAGCCTTTCGTCCGATTGACGTCACTTGAATAGAGTTTTTTGTAAACCTTCCGCTGGGGATCATCGCCCTGCTCTTGATGCAGTGGAAGCTTCCAAAGTTTGAAGCGACAGACACCGAGGCGAAAATGGATTGGCTGGGAATTCTGCTGCTGGCGCTGATATCGGGAATGTTTATCTTTGGCGTGACGGAAATTAAAGGATCGGACAATCAGATAGTCGGCATTTTAACTCTGGCAATCGGCGTTCTTTCTTTGCTCGCCTACGTCCTCTACGCCTGGAGAAGAAAAGACCGGGCCTTGATTCCGCTGAATTTGTTTCGCTCCAAAAATTTCAGCGCTTCGTTTATCGCCTTGTTCCTATGGAGCATACTCTTGTCATTGTCTTGCTTTAGTAAAGGTACAAGCCTATACTGACTATATAAAAAGAGTGGGGTTGTGAAGTTCGAAAAGTTGCTGAAAAAGTATCTATAGCAATGATATCTATAGTGATGATATCTATGTGTAATGATGGGAGGCTTCTTCATGGGTGTCTGTCTCTGGCCTGGAAATAATGAATTAATGAAACGCTATCATGACAACGAGTGGTGTGTGCCGAGCCATGATGATGCCTATATATTTGAAATGCTTACCTTAGAAGGGGCTCAAGCCGGATTGTCCTGGAATACAGTACTTGGCAAACGAGAAGATTATCAAAGAGCTTTTCATCATTTTGAAATTGCCTATTGCTCAACTCTGACTGATGAAGCATTAGAAATAATTGCAGAGCGGTACAATGTTATCAAAAATCGCTCTAAACTGAGGTCCGTAAGAAACAATGCCCTAGCTGTTCTCAATATACAAAAGGAATTTGGCAGCTTGGCAAATTTCCTCTGGAATTATGTCGGCGGGAATCCGGTGATAAACTCCTGGGAATCCGAAGGGCAAGTGCCTGCGCAGACACCCTTGTCGGAACAGATTAGTAAAGACCTGAAGAAACGAGGCTTTAAATTTGTCGGCCCTGTCATCGTTTATTCCTTTATGCAGGCCATCGGCCTGGTGGACGATCATATAAGGACATGTCCTTGCCATTCCCTGAACAGATGAGGCAGTATGGGCTTCAGTTTCCAGTCTCATTCCTTTAAGCCGTAGGGAAAGAAGCTAAGAAGTTAAGGAGGTTAAAGAAGATAAACCACCTAAGCTGAAAACTCCTTCCTAATTAAATAAAATAGGATTAAACAGGGATTATATAGGGCAATATTTCAGGCAGGCCGTCGGCCTGCTTTCTATTTTGGCGGAGTGATAAATGTATCGGATAAATTAACAATCTCCTTAAACTTTGGGATGTTGTGGTGTAACGCCCGTCTCCCTCGGTGCCAGCGCGCAAGCGTAAATGCTTCTGCGGTATGAATCCCCATCGATATTCCTATAAAATGTAAAAAAATGAGCGGCGCCGGTCCGAGCCTTTCGACAATTGGTATAAACGGGCGGACGAAGCTCTCTATCGGGCCAAGCAGGCAGGCCGAAACCGGATTGTCACCGCGGAGACAGATTAAAAGGCAAAGTAAAGTGTCAATGACATAATCTTGCTTTGAGTCTCTTACTAGCGAATATATTACTTGACGACTTAGACTGTGAGTAACCAAGAGAGGATTCTGTTTCACGGGTTATGGGTTTCATGACAAAAAAATCCCCCGCTGCTCGGGGGAAAGAGTCCGGAAAATATTATGTTAGTGTCAGTAGAGGAGTGTACATTCAAGTTGGCAATTCCATTGCAAAGACAGCAAAGCCGTTAGGCGCGCTTCAGGTCAGGTCGAAGCGATCTGCATTCATCACTTTGTTCCAGGCAGATACGAAGTCCTGTAAGAACTTATCCTGAGAGTCGTCACAGGCATAGACTTCAGCGATGGCCCGAAGCTGGGAGTTTGAACCGAAGATGAGATCAACTCGGGTGCCGGTCCACTTGGGTTCGTCCGTTGCGCGGTCACGGCCCTCGAAGATGTTTTCCTCGTCAGACGTGGCCTTCCAGGTTGTGTTCATGTCCAGGAGGTTGACGAAGAAGTCGTTGGTCAGCGTCTCCGGTCTCTTGGTGAAGACACCATGCGGAGACTGTCCGTAATTGGCGTTCAAGACGCGCATGCCGCCAAGCAGAACTGTCATCTCCGGAGCGGTCAAGGTCAACAGTTGGGCACGATCAACCAGCATTTCCTCCGCGGATACGGAAGATTTAGCTTTCAGGTAGTTGCGGAATCCGTCTGAAGCCGGTTCGAGTACTGAGAAGGATGTCACGTCAGTCTGCTCCTGCGCTGCATCCGTGCGTCCCGGTCTGAAAGGAACCGACACATTGTGACCGGCATTCCGCGCCGCTTGCTCGATACTCGCACAGCCGCCGAGGATTATCAAGTCGGCAAGAGAAACTCTCTTTTGGCCGGACTGTGCGCTGTTGAATTCTGTTTGGATTTTTTCAAAGACCTGCAGCACAGTAGTCAGCTGACTTGGCTGATTGACGTCCCAATCCTTCTGCGGTGCCAGGCGGAGGCGCGCCCCGTTGGCACCGCCGCGTTTATCGGAGCCGCGGAAGGTAGAGGCCGATGCCCAGGCGGTTGAGACAAGCTGGGAGACGGACAGGCCGGAGGCCAGGATTTTTTTCTTGAGATCCGCACTGTCCTGTTCGTCAATCAATTCATAATCGACGGCGGGCACCGGGTCCTGCCAGATCAGCTCCTCCTCGGGAACTTCAGGACCGAGATAGCGTGAACGCGGCCCCATATCCCGGTGGGTCAGCTTGAACCAGGCCCGGGCGAAGGCGTCGGCAAATTCCTCGGGGTTTTGCTGGTAACGCCGGGTAATGGGTGCGAAGATCGGGTCATAACGAAGGGAGAGGTCCGCTGTGGTCATCATCGGCCGGTGCTTTTTCGCTGGGTCATGAGCGTCAACCACCAGGTCTTCTTCAGCCACGTCCTTGGCCAGCCACTGATGCGCGTCGGCCGGACTTTTGACAAGTTCCCACTCGTATTTAAACAGCACCTTGAGATAGCCCATGTCCCATTTAGTCGGGTTCGGCTTCCAGGCACCCTCGATGCCGCTGCCGATGGTGTCGCCGCCTTTGCCGCTGCCGAAACTGCTCTTCCAGCCGAGACCCTGTTCCTCAAGGCCGGCGGCCTCAGGTTCCGGACCGACAAGGGCAGGGTCCCCCGCGCCGTGACACTTGCCGAAGGTATGCCCGCCGGCGACAAGGGCGACAGTTTCTTCATCGTTCATGGCCATCCGGGCGAAAGTTTCCCGAACGTCACGGCCGGAGGCTACGGGGTCCGGGTTGCCATTCGGCCCTTCAGGATTGACGTAGATCAGGCCCATCTGTACGGCGGCGAGGGGATTCTCCAGATCCCGGTCGCCGGAGTAACGTTTGTCGCCAAGCCACTCGGCCTCAGAGCCCCAATAAATGTCCTCTTCCGGTTCCCAGACATCCTCGCGTCCGCCGGCAAAGCCGAAGGTTTTAAGTCCCATTGACTCGATAGCGCAAGTGCCGGCGAGGATCATCAAGTCGGCCCAGGAAATTTTCCGGCCGTATTTTTGCTTGATGGGCCAGAGGAGACGGCGCGCTTTGTCTAGGTTCACGTTATCGGGCCAGCTGTTGAGAGGTGCCAAGCGCTGGTTGCCCGAGCCTGCGCCGCCGCGGCCGTCGTTTGTGCGGTAGGTGCCTGCGCTGTGCCAGGCCATCCGGATGAAAAGCGGCCCGTAGTGGCCGTAATCGGCAGGCCACCAATCCTGCGAGTCGGTCATTAAGGCGTATAAGTCCTTCTTTACGGCTGTCAGGTCAAGCTGCTTAAATTCTTCAGCATAGTTGAACTCAGGAGCCATGGGATTGCTCAAGTTTGAGTTCTGATGAAGAATCCTGAGGTTCACCTGGTTCGGCCACCAGTCCCTGTTAGAAGTGCCGCCGCCTGCAGTGGCATTTTTCATTCCGCCTGTCATGGGGCATTTGCTTTTTTCATCCATAAAATTCCCTCCTCATAATAAAATCATTGAATAAGTATTGCCATCTGGATTATCAAGGAAAGGGCGGAGATTTTCTGTGCAAGAGAAGACACTTCCCAACCTTGACAACGATGCCGGAAACATAGGGTGCAGTGGTTTTTAGCAGTGCTATTCTCCCAGCTTGCGCTGTGTGAAAAGTTTCATTTTTAATTATTGGCTGCCTACTAAACTAAGATACAAATAAAATGGTATTAAAATTGTAACGATTATAATTTTCATTATATAATATCATGGTAAGGTTGACAATAAAAATAAGAAAAGTATGAACTTTAAAAAACTTCTTTGTGTTTGCGGAAATGCATGAGCCTCGAATATTCTCCTTGAGAAACTGCCAACGTTATTTTGAATGGCATAAGTGGTAAACTCAGCAGTTCTGAACAGAATGTTGTTAGTATCATTTTAAGGGTTTTAGGATCACCGGAAAGCAATTAACGGATTTATACGCCCAGTGGGAATTGGGTGTTATAAATCCGTTAATTGTGCCTGCAGGTGATGTTGAATAAAACAGTGGCAGTTTATGGCAGGGATATCGTCCTCTCAACACTACTGATGACGATGTAATTTTGGGTTAATCACTGATTTGAAACGATAGTAATGATGAAGAAGACAAAGAATACGAGGATAATGCTTGCCGAAATAATAGCTTTTGTCCTATCGTCTTGGGGTTCGGTAATCGTTTTTCCGAAATAGGCTGGATATAAGACGACGTTATCATTTACAGATCTGATATAATTCTTATCTGCCGCGTTTAAATTACATACGTACTTATTGTTTGATCTGAATTGGTAGACGTTAGGGGGTAAGTCTTTTAAGTATTCTATTTTTGCAGTAGTACTATCCTTTGATGTTCTTAAATTGGCGACAGCAGTTTTTCCTCCAGCGGCCATGCAGCTCTCATTTGATTTTTGGTTTCTATGTAGGTTATCAATCATATGATAGACTGTATGCTTTGTATAATGCCTTCTCCTCATGATCTACCCTCCCTTTTAAGGTCCTCAGTGGCAGTGCTGGGGTCTTTTTGTTTTATTACAATTACTGAGTCGAGAAATTACCTGCCGGCTATTTGTTCCGGCTACTGGATCCAAGCTTAGATATTAAAACTATTTGCTAAATATTTTAAATGTTTAGACACATAAAAGGAATATCCTGCTTTTCGACATTATTAGATGTATCGCGACTTAAGTGTAAAAAACAGTAAATACCTGAAGGTTAAGCCTGAATCTCAATTGCAGAACCAAACCTGTCGTCGGCAATTCTCTCGACTCGTTTGGTGAGATACCTAAGGTATCTTATCTTTTAATCGTTAGGGAAAAAATTTAAGATAAAAGTTAAGATAAAAATCCCGATGCAGATTACGAAAATATATAATAGCATGGAGTTGTAAAACGTTGGATTGAACGGACACAAATTGAGCATATTCCAGGAGGTAGAGTAGATAATAAATATCCAGGGCCTCGATGCCATCCATCTTGGGCATCATATTGCCGTTCGGCACTAAGAGTTTTATGTTCCGAAATGATTAGACGCTTTTCGGTTCGTTACTCTTATTCGGATATCATGCAGGAAATAGAGGATAATAGAAGAATTAAGACAGGAGAGGACTTTGAGTTCAACTTTCAACTGATTTCATTAGAAATGCAATGGGGAGCAGATCACCCGCCGGAGGAGTTGGGTGGCCTGGCGGGTCGGTTGTAATATCAACATTGAATGATTATTTGGGATTATCAGCCAAAGTCATTTCAGCCATAAATTTTGATCTGTTCAGTTGTCCCATAGCAGTTGTTCTAATAATTTTCGCCATGCTGGTATCGTCTTCATTCATATTCTTCCTTAATTTTAGGATTACTTTTAGGAAAATGATTGCGGATAAATTGTGCAGAGTAAAAGTAGCACTTAGTATCGCGATCACCACTATTCCATGGACATTCTTACTTCCGACAAAATAGTTTTATCACGGATTTTAAACTTACCGGACATACCATCCCTGTGTTTCATGAAGAGATTAAATCTTCCCGCTCTCTAATAAAGGTCATTTTCCTAGATACTGCTTTTAATGGCAATAATGGAAACTGAGTTGAGATTGCCGTTCGATTATTCTAAATAGGGCTGCGAAAGAATAGCTGGATGCCGCAGTTGTATCATATAATTGAAGAATTGACATAAAGGCTTAACGGGTCGTGTTTTTGTAAAGGCCGAGCATAAAGGATTTGAAATAAACTTATGAAAAAATTAGTCATTGGGATATTAGCACATGTGGATGCGGGCAAGACGACCTTATCAGAGAGTATGCTTTATTTGAGCGGTAAAATCGGCAAATTGGGAAGGGTGGACAATAAGGACGCTTATTTAGATACCTATGAGCTGGAAAAGGCGAGAGGAATCACTATTTTCTCCAAGCAGGCCGTGTTTGAAGTAGGCGAGACTCAGATTACCTTACTGGATACTCCGGGACACGTGGATTTTTCGGCTGAAATGGAGAGAACCCTGCAGGTGCTGGATTATGCTATCTTAGTGATTAGCGGTGCGGATGGGGTACAGGGGCATACTAAAACATTATGGCGGCTGCTTGATATGTACCAGATACCTGTTTTTTTATTCGTCAATAAGATGGATCAGCATGGGACGGATAAGGACAAGTTAACGAAAGAATTGAAAATGCAGCTGGGTGATGGCTGCATTGAATTTGAAAAAGTTCAGACAGACGGTTTTTACGACCAACTGGCTATGTGTGATGAAATAATGATGGAAGCCTACCTGGAAACAGGACATATTGAAACTGCGCAGATTAAAAAAGCTGTCAAGGAGCGTAAAGTATTTCCGTGCTTTTTTGGTTCTGCTTTAAAATTAGAGGGCGTTGAGCAATTTATGCAGGGCATTGTGCACTATTCCCTGATACCTTCTTACTCCGATGAATTTGGAGCTAAACTATTCAAAATATCCAGAGACGAGCAGGGGAACCGCCTGACGTATATGAAA
This sequence comes from Desulfosporosinus paludis, assembly GCF_045689965.1. Taxonomy (NCBI): domain Bacteria; kingdom Bacillati; phylum Bacillota; class Clostridia; order Eubacteriales; family Desulfitobacteriaceae; genus Desulfosporosinus; species Desulfosporosinus paludis. The sequence goes on along the minus strand of NZ_CP144211.1, from coordinate 941,421 downwards.
CTTACAGGTGGAAAACTTAAGGTGAAAGATGTCTTAACGAATAGCTTCTGGGAAGAGAAAGTCAATCAAATTCGTATCTATTCCGGACAGAAATTCGAGGCAGTGAACGAGGTAGAGGCAGGCTCTGTCTGCGCTGTAACTGGACTTAGCCAAACCAGGCCGGGAGAAGGTTTAGGGATAGAGGAAGCTTCCGAAGCACCTGTATTGGAACCTGTGCTGTCCTATCAGATTATTCTTCCGGAAGACTGTGACCCAAGAGTGATGCTTCCCAAGCTGCGTCAGATTGAAGAAGAAGAGCCGGAACTTCATATCGTCTGGGATGAGCAGCTGCAGGAAATTCAGGTACAGATCATGGGAGAGGTGCAGATTGAAATCCTGCAGAGCCTTATACAAAGCCGTTTTGGTACCCCGGTGACCTTCGATGCAGGAAGGATTGTCTATAAGGAGACAATTGCCAATGTAGTAGAAGGGGTAGGGCACTTTGAACCATTGCGGCATTATGCGGAGGTTCACCTGTTATTGGAGCCAGGTGAGCCGGGAAGCGGTCTGCAATTTGGAGCAAAATGCAGCGAGGATAGCTTAAGTAAAAGCTGGCAAAGGCTTGTTTTAACCCATCTGGAAGAAAAAGCACATAAAGGGGTTCTAACAGGGTCAGTGATTACCGATATGAAAATCACTTTGGTTTCAGGACGGGCACACAATAAGCATACTGAAGGCGGTGACTTCAGAGAGGCTACCTATCGTGCAGTGCGTCAGGGTTTAAAAGAGGCCGAATCGATAGTATTGGAGCCTTATTATGCCTTCCAGCTGGAACTGCCTGCTAAAATGGTCGGAAGAGCGATGACAGACATCGAGAAAATGCAGGGTACATACGAAATAGCACAGACAAATGGTGAGATGACGGTTCTGGTGGGGAGCGCTCCTGTTGTTACCATGAGGAATTATCAGCAGGAGGTAGTTGCCTATACCAAAGGTCTTGGCAGGCTGTTTTGCAGCTTGAAAGGGTACGAACCATGCCATAATAGGTCAGAGGTTATAGAAAGTATCGGATATGATTCGGAACGAGACATGGAAAATCCAACAGGTTCTGTATTTTGTGCCCATGGTACCGGCTTTTTGGTAGATTGGAATGCAGTAAAAGACTACATGCATGTTGAAAGCTATCTTCAGGAAAAGGGCAATTTATCAGGAGAAACAGCCCATAATAAGCTTTCCTACACAGAAGAGAGGTCGATCAGTTTAGATGAGATTGACCAAATCATCAATAACACCTTCTATGCCAACCAAGGGAAGAAGTCTGCCTGGAAAAGGGGCAAAACAGCCCGCGAAAGTTATTATGAACCGGTTACCTATGTCGGCAGACAGAAGGAAACCCAAGAAGAGTATCTCCTTGTGGATGGTTATAATGTCATCTATGCCTGGCCTGAACTGAAAGAGCTTGCAGATGAGAATATGGACGGAGCCAGAATGAAATTGCTTGATTCTCTAAGTAATTATCAGGGGATTCGAAAATGCCAGATTATCGTTGTGTTTGATGCCTACCGTGTCCAGGGGCATCATGAGGAAGTCATCGACTATCAAAATATCCATATGGTCTATACAAGGGAGGCACAAACTGCAGACCAGTATATTGAAAAATTTGCCCATGATAATCAGAAAAAATATAATATCACAGTTGCAACCTCAGATGGTTTACAGCAGATCATTATTAGGGGGGCAGGATGTGCTTTATTATCTGCCAGAGAACTGAAGGTTGAGATTGACATGGCTAATGAAAGAATAAAGCGGGAATATCATCAAATACAGAGAAAAGATCGTAATTATCTAATAGATGCATTGTCTCCAGAAGCAAAACAGCAGGTGGAAGAGATGATAAAAAAAGAAAACGATCCGTAAAAATGAATTGATTTTGACAACATTATGCTATTCCAATTGAGGGCCCTTCAAACTGGCTTGTAAAGGAGTATAACTAAAATGAAAACATTAGGTAGAGAGTTTTATAATAGAGATTCATTAATAGTCGCAAAAGAACTTTTGGGAAAGGTGCTTATACACGAAATAGACGGGCAAAAAATTTCTGCAAGAATTGTTGAATCAGAGGCATATATGGGTGTCGAAGATAAAGCCGCGCATTCCTATGGTGGAAAAAGAACGCCAAGAGTGGAGGTTATGTACGGAGGACCAGGATTTTCCTATGTATTTATGATTTACGGTATGTACTATTGCTTTAATATAGTTACCAGGGAGGAAGGCAATCCTCAAGCTGTTTTGCTAAGAGCTGTTGAGCCAATAGAAGGATTTAATTTAATGGCTCAAAATAGATTTAAAAAGACATATAGTCAGTTAACTAAGAGCCAAATGAAGGCGTTAACTAATGGACCGGGGAAATTATGCAAGGCATTTTTAATTGATAAAAGTTCAAATGGAGAAGATTTGTGCGGTAGTAAGCTATATATAGAAGAAGGAGAAAATGAGAAATTTACTATAGTATCTGCTAAACGGGTAGGGGTTGATTATGCCGGGGAAGCTAAGGATTATCCTTGGAGATTTTATATAGAAAATAACAACTATGTGTCAGTAATACAGAATACATGAAATGAGGTAAAATTATGGGAGCAACAAACTATTATGATGTAAAAATTACAGTTCTAAAAAAACTTGATGTTAGCGATATTCATGAAAAGTACGCCTCAGAAGGAGTTCCAACTAAATGTTCAAAATATAAAGAAGGGCAAGAGTATATATCAAAGAATTGTAATAAGCCTGAAGGATTTTGTAGTTGGGCTTGGGCTGGAATTCAAGATAAGGTTGTGTTTTTAGCATTAGGAAATGATTATCCTTGGATAAAGCAGAAAGGAACCGAAATTTTTTGTTGTGCTGATGGTCTTCATCCAGTTCTTTATGAATTAGAAAGAATAGAAGAATAAAAGAATAAAAGAATAAAAGAATAAAAGAATATACTAGCTCTTTTAGAGTGTTTATGATTGCTTATAAATGTTTGGCTTCATGTTAAAATTCTTGCAAATAAGAAGTCTGCTGCAGTTATTAGCCCACTGAACAATCCCCATATTGTGGCTCAAACAATCCAAGCATCAACAGTAAGCGCATCGATCTGACGAGGGAACACCTTCTCGGTAAAAACGCGGTGTACTTCAGGATCGCTATCAAAAGATTAATCCCTATTTGTTTTAAAAGAGATGTTACAAGAGAAAATACGGCGCCGGTTTCTGGTTGCCTGTCCTGAATATGTAAACGTAAAATAATCCCCACCTTGAAATCAAGTGAGGATTAAAGGCTTTTCTCTATTTTTATCCGACTGTACCTGGAAATTTTAGGACCACGTAAGAGGGGGGATCATACAAAAGAACAAGCCGATGGTTTGGCACGTAACTCAGTGAATTTATCGATTAATTGATTGTGGAGGTCTTTCCAGCCACCCTTCTTTAATCGATAGTTTTACACTATCCAAATAATAAAACTTTAAGTCGTTAGAGATTTTGGAGATCTTCAAGATCAAATCGTTTCTAAGGCATGAGGTTATAGCTTGTGTTATCATAGTAAAACATAAAGTACCTAAGCACATATTTGCAAAGAATAACATTAACTTATCGGAAAATGGAGATACATTCATATCAGATATCTGATAATCACTCGATGATGACATCGGAATGTTTTCTTTGTCAAGAACATGAGTTAAGGCGTCTAATACTTTTTGAATTTCATCTCTGCCTCTACTAAAATGTTGTGAGGTATGGCTTGATTTAGATAACTTACTAAATGTTAAGTGGATCATTTTTGAGAATTGTGCTCGACTTATTATTTTGGACAGGTTAGCAATCTCGCCTACATTAATAGGCCTGGTATCGCCGAAAATGCCATTTAAAAAGCTAATATCATTAACTAAATCTACTTCGTTGTCTATACTCACTTTTGGAAAACTTAAATGAACACCCTTCGAAAATTCAAGTTCAATAATAACATTTTGCATTTCTATATTATGTTCCAAGCTAGTTTGAAAATACTCTCTTACATCATTCCTTACACAATCAAATAGTGCAGTCGAAAAAACACTTATTGAGAATAAAATAATGTCATAGCAAAAATATAAGATAAAAGTATCGGAAAATATTTTTTGGGCATTTAAACATACATCTTCGTCTGTAAATCCTAAAGGGATTGTGATATTTTCTTCAGCCAGCAGATCAGTCAGATAATTAATACCCTTTTCTCGATGACTTAGCATCTTCCCGATAAGTCTCCTTGTTTCACCATCCTCTGCGGTCTCTAAAAAGTATTCGAGGAATCTAATTTCCATGCTATTTTTCATAAAAGCGGTCCAAACGTTGGAAATCTCATTGGCAGTTAAAGTTTCCCTGCTTATTTCAGTACGCATTATCTCAACTCCTTTCGATTATTATGACTCAAAGGGCATATTTTATTTAGGAAATAAAACTTTAAAAGACTTCAGGAGAAATTTTGCATGGAAAGAATCATAGAGTTAAATCATTAAGTAATTGGAGATGTGCAATTGTTTTATCTTATTAGAGATAACATAAGAGGACCAGTAACATAGGTGCTGACAAAAAAATGTCCCTAGCCCGCTATGGGGAAAGATTTTATTGGAAGCAATGACGGGATTGATGTAGTTTGTGTCAATTACACATACTTGCATGTTGGATAAATAAAAATCAGACAAAAACAAGAAGGTAATGCAATGCAAAACATTAACATAGACCGTACTCTTTATACGACAAAACCGGACAGTGTAAATCGTTCAAAAAAGGAAATGGATATATACGATGTGTTAGATAAGCTTGATATTTCGTATTTCAGACTGGATCATGATCAAACTCCGTCTATTGAGTTTTGTTATGAAGTTGAAAAGCTTCTAGAAATTGAAATCTGTAAAAATCTGTTCCTTTGCAATTCTCAAAAAACAAGCTTTTATCTGCTGATGATGCCGGGTAGTAAGAAATTTAGGACAAAAGATTTATCAAGACAAATTAATTCATCCAGATTGTCTTTTGCCGAGGCTGAAGAGATGGAAAAGTATTTAAATATCGAACCGGGATCAGTCAGTGTATTAGGACTTGTCAACGATGAAAACAAAGCGGTACAGCTGCTGATTGACAAGGAAGTTATGCAACGCGAATATATTGGCTGTCATCCGTGTGTCAACACTTCCAGCTTAAAGATTAAGACGTCGGATTTGCTTACAAAGTTTTTGCCTTATACTGGACATGCCCCGATTTTGGTGGAATTGTAATGTTGATAAATAATTCGATGTTTGTTTGGTAGGTTTTGCATATCTGGGCAGACTTGCTGCCAGGGGAGGTTACGATATTCACAGGAATGGAGGAATAAGCGTAGCAAACGGGTGTTATCTGGAATATCTTGTGTTATGGAATTTCATCCCAGTAAACAATGAATGAAGGTGAAGCACCAATGTCATTAGGCAAAATGAATTTACTTGGGAATCAACAAGCACAAATGATGTATCAAGGGAATCAGGGCTTTCAAGTACCGATTGTCCCAGGACAGTTTAATAGGACTCCACAATTAGGCCGGGGACTTCAAAGATATGTGCCTAAGTTTGGGGTAACAAGCGGATTGTTTATGCCGCCAGGATTTGCCCAATCCATGAATAACTTCGGGGGTGGTCAGGTTGAAGGTATACCTGGAGGGATGATCGGCAGAAATCCGCCATGGAGCACTGGTTCACAAAGCGCTGGTGGACAAGGCTATGCCGCACCTGGTTATCCTCCACAAGGTTTCCAGCAGAAACAGCCTCTCCAGCATGCAATGCCACCTTCTCAAGGGTACCTGACTCAAGGTTATCCAACTCAAAGACAGTCATATCCCGTCTACAATCAAGGGTACACTGGTCAAACGCCGATTCAGCCTGCATGGGAAGAACCCAAAAAGGGTGGGATTAAAGCGTTTATCAGCAATTTTATGGCGAAACGCAAACAATGATGGTTATGACGATATAGTAGCGAGTGAGGGCTGGTTCAAGTAATTTTATAAAGCTTATTCTAAATTGCGGCTATTTCCCCTTAAACAGGAGTGTGATAGCCCTTTTGTATGTTCGAATTTGGAGTTAGTATCATTTTCCCCTGATTTATGTGGATGTAGAACTCAGCAAGCTCTCCAACTGCCTTACTTCAGGTCTTTCAACCGACCAGAGGTCGGAATTCAAACCCACCGACTTCAGTCGGCGGGCGTTTAATTAAGTGGTTAACAGTGAGGGTTTTGAGGCTCTATTTTCAGTTATTACATGCCAATTGCTTGTTTTTTAGAGTTAATACTGAAAGGCGGATCATTGGAAATTCGCAAATTAAGGAAGATCCGTCATTGGACAGTTCCTACCGGATAATCGACAGGGAGCTTCGTCAAAGCCCCAAAATTGCCCAAAGGCCAATATCTTATCCAGACCCTGCCTAATAGATAATTCGTAGGTAAAGCCCCCCATATATGACTGTCTAAACTAATAGGCCGGTTATCTCCCATCATAAAATAGGAATTGGCCGGTACCGTAACCGGTCCGAATTCATAATCAGCCGGATGTTCTATATAGGGTTCATTGAGAACCTTGTCGTTGATATATACCTTCCCGTTTTTGATCTGCAGTTTTTCCCCGGGAAGCCCGATTACCCTTTTGACCAAATCTTCGTCCTTCTTCACCCCTGGTGGTGCTTTAAACGTAAGGATATCTCCACGTCTTATTGTGTCAAATTTATAGAAGATACGGTCAACCAACAATCTGTCCTGCAACTGGATTGTAGGCAGCATAGAACTGCTGGGTACAATCCGGGTATCAATAAGATAATTTCTGATGACAAGAGAAAGGACAAAGGCAACAGCAATGATAATCAGCCATTCAAGCAATGATTTTGCAATCTTTTTCAAATAAATCACCTTCCATATATATTGCATGTCCCAATAACCCGAATTTAAAACAGGGTTGCTTAAATTATTTTTGTTTATGCTATCGTTGATTTCTTTTGAGTAACTCTTATAGCTCTCTTGCATCTTAAATTAAAATAAAATATAATTATAATAAATACTAACTAATATATAATACTTGAAGTAAAATGGCAAAAAGAGGATTCTCTCTACCCTTCCAATTTTCGGTAGCTACCACAACATTAAGGAAGGTGATCCTAATGAGGAAAGATTTAAAGGATCTGCTAAATGCCCTTGAAGAAAAACGTAATCAATTAAATAAAGTCGCTTTAGGTAAAGAATTAACATCTCAGGAAGTCGTTGAGTCAAGTAAAGAGTTAGACAAGCTATTAAATGAAGTTTATTCTTCGATGATGGAGAGAGTCAAAAATTAAATAAGTAATATAAAATAAGAAGCCCAGAAATACACGGGCTTCTTATTATTAATAACAGAAAATAAATCTAAAAAGCTTATTAAAAATTGGTAGGTCTCGAACGATAATCCTTAGTTAGTGTGCAGACTAACCGACATGGAGTCTGACGAAAGATTTTAGAGTTTAACTTGAAGCCGCTCTGCTTATATTAGGGTTAGCGAGGGAGTTATTTAAGATGAGACGTAATTCTTCCAAATCAAATGGTTTGTAAACATAGTGTTCTATGTAACCACTCTCTACGGCCGCTATTACCTCTTTTTCTCGTGTGTAAGCACTCATTAATACGACTTGAGTTTGCGGGCTCAATTGCTTTAGTTGGAGTAAAGTTTCCATTCCTGTTAAACCAGGCATCTTTAAATCTAACAATACCAGTCTGGGTTTTTCTGCTTTTACTAGTTGTAAGGCCGTTTGTCCATCTGGTGCATCTTTAACACGGAATCCTTCCTGTGTTAAAAACTCGCATAGAAGTCGACGTATACCGCCATGATCATCAACCACCAGAAGATACTCATTAGGCAAAGAAACCATCTCCTTAGACAAAAACCTGTTAATCAATGAGTAATTGATTAATGAGTTCTTTAACTACTTTCTCAAGATTGTCTATTTCTTGCAAGAGATTAAAAGATTGGTCAATTTTCTTATTTGAATGATTTAACTGTATAAATCCTTTAAGAGCCGTGACCTGATCAATTAGATTTTCACAAATCAGTAAAACTTGTTCTCTATTCATTTCTCCCCACCCCTTAATTATGCTCAAACAAAGTATCTTACCTCAAAACGTTGTTGAACACAAAAGAACGATATTGAGATACTTAATCCAATTTTAAATCCGAGGGGAGAAACAGTTGGATCTACAGGAAAGACTTATCCCCACATTATTATGCCCATATATTTTCCTAATTCGCTACATAAACCCAAAGTCCTTCAAAAATTCCAAAAATAGATTCGATTAAGTTATTAGATATTGAGCCAATGAAATTACTATATCCTTTCTTAGCCAGTTCTATTACCTCTATTATGAGCTCTGTAGAATATCAAACGTCGTATGGAGATGATAGAAGAAGTGTCTAGCGCCGTTGTTGACGTTGAGAAGGAGAAATAGAGTGATTAAATCCTGGTATAAATGTTGGAATTGGACGATAAGAAAGTGAAAAATATACTAACCTAAAGCAGGTTCTGGATAGGGGAGTATAGAATTCTGAAAAAAGGGAGTGGGAGAAAATGAACAAAAAGATCCCAAGGAAGAACCCGTTAGATAATTAATATTTCATGCCCGAAAGTCTGCTCATTAAGATAAGAACGGATGTGAAACCTAAAATGGGCCACAAGGGAATGGAGATTGAATCCAGTTACCGTGATGTTTATGCTAAATTTTGGCGGGATATTAAGCAACGCAATCCCGCAGAGATAACAGCGGCGCGCGCTGTTTCTTACCGCAGCGACGCCCATCAATTCGTTGTGATGTTTTTTAACGAAGAGTATATCGTGGACAGAGAAAAGGAGACAATCTACCGGAAGGCAGATGGAGATGTTCCCGATGTGGTGGCCACGATCATTATCCTTAATTACTTAGCCTATGCGCAGCCGCTGCCGGAATCCACCCCAGGCTGGGTGAGCATTAAAGAAATACCAGGCGGAATGTTATTTTATTCAGCGTTCCATAAAACGGCCATCTCAGTATTGATTGAGGCGTTCGGACATCAAGCTGACCGGCTAATGACGGCTGCACGTTTCTTGGGTGGGCAGGCAGGTCCTTTTGGTGAAGCGTCTGTAGTTTTCAAAGCATTTCCGGAAATACCCTTGTGTGTTATTGTTTGGGAAGGAGATGAAGAAGTTCAGGCCAATGCCACCGTGCTCTATGATCCTTCCATAGAGTTTATGCTGCAAAGCGCGATCTGTATTGACCTTGGTGTATACCTTGCGGGTCAGCTGAAAAGGCTGGTCGCTGCGCATTGACAAAGAATTATGACTGCGATTATAAAAGGGAGAAACTTAGGCGATCAGTTAGAGTGAGGCTACCCGGGTTATCAAGTGTCGACTAATAAAATGAGGGGGCTGAATATGGAAGTAGCATTAAAAGTTCTGACAAAGAACGGTTCTTGAAGAGTAAAATCAGGCCTTAGACTGTGACTTCTCATGATCTAAGGCCTCTCGAATATTTAAGCTTAAATTAAATCTATTCCAGTCGTTCCGATTCTAAAGATACCTGTTAAGAAATGTTTAAACTGAAAATGGATGTCTAGATCCGCAAGCCTATCTTGTTGAAATCAGGCGGTTTCACGAAAAACTAATGAGGTAAGAAGGCTCAGAAATGCAAAGGTGCTTTTGATAGCTACAGTTTTAATGATATAATGAAAGTGCATTTTCTAACTATTAATTCTATCAGGTGTTGTTGAATATACATAATTTTGGAGGCTGGGAAGTGGAGATTAAAAGAAAGACTAGCGTTTATCATGATTTGTTTCATTGGAAAGACTTTCGTTTAAAAATCTTTATAGAAGGGATATTGATTGGTCTACTGTCAGGAATACTAATAGTTTTATTTAGAGCTGCATTGGAGTTAATGGATAATTTGCGGGGCAAATTGTATCTGATCTTGAAAGCAAATGGAATTCTGCCGATTATTGTTTGGTTTATTGTTCTTATTCTCATTGGTATTATTGTTGGTCTTATCATAAAAAAAGAACCGATGGCTCGTGGAAGTGGGATTCCTGAAGTTGAAGGAATACTGGCGGGACATTTGACCATGAACTGGTTCACTGTCATTATATCGAAATTTGTGGGTGGCGTTCTGGCTATCGGAGCGGGCCTATCACTGGGACGTGAAGGTCCTTCCATTCAGTTAGGAGCTGCAGTGGGACAGGGCTTTAGCAAATTACTCGGAAGGTTTAGGATCGAAGAGAAATATCTAATGACCAGCGGGGCTAGTGCAGGGTTAGCAGCTGCGTTCAATGCGCCTTTAGCTGGTGTAATATTTGCGTTGGAGGAAGTCCATAAGACGTTTTCGCCAGCTGTTTTAATGTCAGCCGTAGCTGCCTCGCTAACGTCCGATTTAGTAACTCAATGGGCTTTTGGCGCCAAACCGGTTTTTGATTTTAGTTCACTGCCCATTTTGCCCTTCAGCTATTATGGATATTTAATTGGCTTGGGTATAATCACCGGTGTTTTTGGCGCGTTATTTAACAAAACTTTGATCAAAACCCTCAATAGATATGATGGCATAACGTTTATACCCAAAAATTTGATACCAGTGATACCTCTTTTAATTGGTGGCGGGCTAGGTTTTTTCTTGCCTCAAGTATTAGGTGGTGGGAATGATCTAATTAATTCCTTAGGACAAATTCATTTTAGCATTCTGATGCTGGTTATTTTATTAGTCGTTAAATTCATTTTCACAATGATTAGTTACGGTTCCGGAGTACCGGGGGGATTTTCTTGCCATTACTTGTTATTGGGGCTTTAACAGGAGATATCTACGGGAATGTAATCGTTAATTATTTACATGCCGATCCCCTCTATATCACGAACTTTATTGTATTTGCTATGGCGGCGTATTTTTCAGCCATTGTCAAAGCGCCAATTACGGGCAGCATTCTGATTACCGAAATGACAGGATCCTTTCACCATCTCCTGGCCTTAATCACCATTTCCATGACCGCTTATGTTATCACGGATATTTTAAATTCAAAGCCAATTTACGAAGAGTTATTGCATCGAAGGCTTGCTAAAAATAAACAACAAGATTTTTGTGGAACAAATCAGGGAAACAAAGTAATCATAGAGACTGATGTCTGTTTTGGTTCCCAGCTGGAAGGCAGAAAGATCAAGGATGTTAAATGGCCGTTACATTGTTTAATTGTGAATATTAGGAGAGGTGATACTGAGATTATACCGAATGGTGAAACCTTGATAAGGGCTCAAGATAACATTTATGCACTTATAGATGAAGATCAATTTGCTAAGACCAAAGCTGCTCTCCATCGTTTGACCGGAGAATTGACGTATGACCAAGATCAGAGTGATTTAGACCCCTGATTAAGGATAAGGGCGGGAATAGCTTTGCGAAATCCTGAAAAGTTTATAAAAAAGTGGGAAAGGAATAAACGAAAGGGGAAATTCAAGTATGTGCTAATTTCCAGCATGATGACAGGAACGGGCTCATTTGTGGGATCTGTAATTGGTTTTATAGCTGGCGGTAATGATCATTATCCGTTAAATCCATATATTCATTTGTATTTGGTATCATTTGTAGGGGGATTTATTGGAGGAATGATTGGTTCACTTGAAAGATGGAGCTCAAATGAAGAAAAATATGATCGCTTGATAAACAACAATGGGCCTAATGACCTTTTCTGTTAATCAGTTTTAGCATAGAAAAAGATCAATAAAAAAGGAGTGGTACTATGAGTCAGCCAAATAAGTTGGTAGTGATCTGGACTAACGGAGATAGAGAAGTTGCTATTCGTATGGCATTCATGTATACCCTTAATTCCAAACTTAAGGAATGGTGGAACGAGGTATTTCTGGTTGTCTGGGGGCCTTCGGCTAAACTTCTCGCAGAAGATACGGCGTTGCAGGAATACATTGTAAAAATGAAAACTGCAGGTGTAGAGCTATTAGCCTGCAAAGCTTGTGCAGATAGTTATGGAGTATCCGAAGTCTTAGGGACTATGGGAATAAACGTTAAGTACACAGGTCAAGTACTTACGGATTTTCTAAAAGATGAAGACACGAGAGTAATAACTGTTTGATGAAAGACAATAGTTTGAGTAAAGATCTTTCATGTGAAGATGCACTATTTAGAGAACTGTCAGAGGGCTTTGGCAGTTCTCTTTTATATCTTTACTTCTCCTCGTGATTGATAGTCCGGCTAAGCGAGCGCATGGGAACAACGAAATAGTTTAAGCTATCTTATTCTTACTTGCCCAACGTATTATAGTTTCAGGAGTAACGGAAAAATAACCGGAGCAAGTAGGATGGTCGCTAAACCGGCAAAGATCATAGAGAGGCTGGCAATGGTGCCTTCGAGAGGACCTAGTGTCAAGGCGGCGGACGTTCCGCAGCCGTGTGCTCCTGTTCCTAATAAAACTCCTTTAGCGATCGGAGAACGCAGGTGTAAAAGGCGGATTACTAATGGACCAATTATAAGTCCCATTAAACCGGTTAAGACCACAAAGGCTGCAGTAAGAGAAGGGATACCGCCTAAATTATTGGAAACATCAACGGCAATTGGGGTTGTTACAGAACGAGGTGCTAAACTCACGATAATCTGAGGTTGAAAATTAGCTTTCAGACCCAGCAGAGCAGAGGATAAAAATGCAGAGAAAGTACCTGCCAGTACACTGGGGATGATCTCCGGAAGATATTTCTTTAATGTTTCATAGTGTTTATACAGAGGTAAAGCGAAAGCGACAATTGCAGGCTGTAAAAGTAAAGTTAACCATTTCCCTCCCGTAATATAGCTCGAATAGGAAACATGCAGCGTTAACAAACCGATGATTAATGCTGCAGGGGCGACTAATAAGGGTGAGAACAACACAAACCGAAAACGGCCATACAAAGCTTTGGAACCATAATAAAAGATAATTGTAAGTAATACACTTATTAATCCGACGAAACCGATCATGATACCTTACCTCGCTTACTTCTAATGATTAATTCTGCAGTAAGACCACTGCTAACCATGACAGTAACTGTACCAATTAAAATGATAAAAAATAGATCAAAGCCGTCTTGGTGCAGGAACTGCCCGTATTGTATTATGGCCACAACTGATGGTATAAAGAACAATAACAATTCAGTAAGCAGCCAGTTGCCCCCGATGTCTACCCATTTAAACGAAACTATTTTTAATCGTAAAAGTATAAATAATATACCCATACCGATCAGACTACCGGGGAAGTTAAGGTGCAATAGTTCGGCCAAATAACTTCCTACTAAAGAAAAGAAATAAAGAACACCGATTTGAATCAAGGCGGTAGCTGCCTTTCTCAGTTTGAAAATCCTCGACTTATGTAGCAATCTTCTCATCATTAACAACCTCTTGTCTCATTAATTCATGGCTGAGATAATTTCTAAAATAAGTATACAGCTCCAAGTATTATGCGTAAAATACATATATAGAATATAAATTATTCCGTTCATCTATGTATTGAACTCAATAAAACTGGAACAGGGGGTCATCGCTAATGGATATTCGCCAATTAGTATATTTCGCTGAAGTTGTAAAGCGGAAGGGATTTTCTAAAGCAGGGGAATTCCTGCACATTACACAACCCACCATTAGTAAAATGATTAAAAGTATGGAGGATGAATTAGGACTCACCTTACTTGAGCGATCCACCAAAAAGGTTGAATTAACTGACATAGGTGAAGTCGTCTATAAGCATGCCCTACACATTGTTCAATCCATGGAAAGTCTTGAGGCAGAATTAGATGATGTGCGGCAAGTACAAAAAGGACATATCCGAATGGGGCTTCTTCCAATGATTGGTTATAACTTTATTTCGCGAATTATAGCGGAATTTCAGAAACTGCATCCTCAAATTACGATTCAGATTTTGGAGAACGGTGCACGAGAAGTAGAACATTCTATTTCCGAAGGGGATATTGATTTAGGAATCGTTGTTTTGCCTGTCAGCGAAGCTGTTTTTGAATGCCTTCCGGTCATAGAAGAGCATCTGAAGCTGCTGGTCCATCCGACACACCGTTTAGCAAACTGTCAGGAAATACGTTTGGAAGAATTAAAAGATGAAACATTTATTTTTTATCCAGAGGACTTTGCTCTTTACTATCACATAAAGGAGGCCTGCCTGAAAGCAGGTTTTAGTCCGAACGTGCTTTACGAAAGCTCCCAGTGGGATTTCATCAGCGAAATGGTAGCAGACAACCTGGGAATCGCTTTTCTGCCGGATACTATTTGTAAGAAGCTTGATTCTTCCCGCATAAAGGTTATCTCTTTGGCCTCGCCCGGTATTCCTCGTCACCTGGCGTTTATTTGGCGGCGAAATGCTTATCTGAAGTTTGCTGCCAGGGAATTTATTGGTTTTGTCAAATCTCAACTCTAGAGCAAGAATCGTCAGGATTTTTATGACAGTAAAATGTGGCCATTCATTCTTAGCATTGGATAAATTTAGAAGCCTCTAATTCGCCGAAGATTAAAGCTAAGCTGCTGAAGCAGAGTGTGTTAATCTTTCTGTACAGAGCGATAGGGCTGTTGCAAAATGCATAAACGGTGTGGATAAAAAGAAGTCGTGCATAAAAAGGTCCCTTCAACCTTGAGTTATGCACGACTTTTATGCGTTAAATTTTAATAACTATTCGTTTTGCGACAGCCCTGTTTTTTTAGCTTGACGCTCGGTTGCTAAGTTCAGAAGGAATTTACTGAAAAATGTGGAATTCTATTGGGATCGCTGAATGATTGCAAAATCAGCGGAAATGGAATAATATAAATGACATTATGAAAAGACATTTATGAAAGTTGGTGATTTAGGCAAGTGGTAGCTAGCAGAGTGAATAGCATTGAAGTGCGAAAAATTAACCGCAATGCTATCTATAGATTTTTATATAAGCATGACCCTATTTCGATTCAAGAAATAGCCCAGACCTTAAATATGAGTTTACCTACCGTTACACAAAATCTCAAAGAATTGCAGGAAAGAGATCTAATCATTGAAACGGGTTTATTCGAATCTACTGGAGGCAGAAAGGCAAAGGCAATCACATATAATTGCCTTAAATATGCAATTGGATTGGATATTACGCGCAATCATGTGGGGATTGTCTTAATTGATTTGAGTGGTAAACTTCTTAAGAATGTTCGAAAACAGTATCCTTTTGTCAACTCTAAAACCTATTTTGAAGGTGTTGGCAATCTCGTAAAACTATTTATCGAGGACTGCCAAATAGAAAGCTGGAGAATATTGGGGGTTGGCATCGCCTTGCCGGCTATATTATCAGAAGACAAACAAATCGTAAATTACGCGACGGTGATCGATTTCCAAGGAGGAAGCGTCCAGGATTTTGCGGAATTTATTCCATATCCGTGCATTTTAAGTAATGATGCTAATGCTGCAGGATTTGCGGAATTATGGGACGAAGAAAATCTCCAAAATGTCGTATATCTCTCTCTTAATAATAGTGTCGGTGGGTCCATCATCATCGGTAAAAATATCTATACAGGACAAAATCAACGCAGCGGCGAATTTGGACATATGACAATCGTTAGAGATGGTCGTACGTGTTACTGTGGACAAAAAGGGTGTGTTGATGCCTATTGCTCTGCTAAAATTTTGTCAGACAGCACGAATGGGAATATCGCTGAGTTTTTTAGGCTTTTAAGATTAAAGAATGAACCGCAAAAAACTCTTTGGGAAGAATATCTTACGCACTTAGTGATCGTAATTAATAATCTGAGGATGCTGTATGACTGTAATGTTATCCTAGGAGGGTATGCCGGAGCCTACATGGATGAATACATCGAAGAGTTACGGGAATTAGTATCACGAAGAAACTCTTTTGAGGTTGATGGAAGCTATTTGCATGTCTGTAAATATAGGCTTGAGGCGACTGCTGTCGGCGCGGCCCTTCAACATGTTGAAAATTTCATTAATAATGTATAGTGGAAACCTAGAAGAACGATGTTAAATTGCCTTATCCTTACTTAATGTGATTCAGCTCATTGAGTAAGGATTATTTTTTTGGATACCCCATAATTTCCAATTCTTTCTGAATTCTGAATATATGTATTTTAAATTGTATAATTTATTGACTTAACCTAAAAAAAAGCTATAATCTTATTAAAACCAATTTACAAAAGTGGTTATATAAATCATTGGGGAATCATAGAATTGTTACAGCAGGTCAAGTGGACGTAACTAAGTGAAGTCTCTCATGGGGGAAGAAAATGAGCGAAAAAATTAAGCTAAGAGTATCGAAGATCGAGAAATCATTTCCTGGCGTCAAAGCTCTTGATAAAATTGACTTCACCGTAAAAAAAGGTTCTGTGCATGTCTTGTGTGGAGAAAATGGGGCAGGAAAGTCAACGTTAATGAAAATCATCAATGGAATTTATCAGCCGGATAGCGGTCAGATCTTCATTGATGAGAAACCCGTGAAAATTAACAATCCTATCCAAGCAAGAACGTTAGGGATCTCCATGATTTTTCAGGAGATGAGTTACGTTCCAGAGATGACGGTAGAAGAGAATCTTTTTCTTGGTAATCTTCCTGTCAATAAGTTTGGTAGTGTTAATTGGAAGGAGGTAAGGCAACGCACAAAAGAGCTTTTAAAGGCTGAAAGTTTACCTTATTCCCCTACGACGCCACTCAAAGAATTGACAATATCCGATATTCAAATGCTGGAAATCATCAAAGCGATTTCTTACAACTCGGATATTATCATTATGGACGAGCCGACCTCAGCGATCACGCTTAAAGAAGTGGAAAAACTATTTGTTAAGATAAGAGAACTGAAAGCTAGAGGGGTAAGTATTATTTATATATCCCATAAATTAGATGAAGTTTTCCAGATTGCTGATGAGATAACGGTGTTTAGAGATGGTACGGTGGTAGAAAGTCACCCGAAGGAAGAGTTAGATATCGAAACAGTGATTACTTTAATGGTCGGTCGGAAACTTACGGCTACATATCCTAAAGAACAAGTTGAGATCGGAGAAGATATGCTTCAGGTTGAAACCATGAATTGCGGTAGCGTTTTTCATAATATCAACTTCCATGTTAGAAAAGGTGAAATTCTGGGGTTCGCAGGACTAATGGGTGCTGGGCGAACCGAGGTTATGCGTTCTCTATACGGCCTTGATGCCAAAACATCAGGTGTCGTTAAAATTAAAGGCCAGGAAGTTACTATTACAAACGTGCGGCAGAGTATTGATCATGGTATGGTGATGCTTTCAGAGGATAGAAGAAGATACGGTATAATTCCTATGCGATCCGTTAAGGAAAACACCACCCTATCCTACTTGAAAAGTGTTTTTTATGGTTTTAGGAACCATAAAAAAGTGGAGAAGAAAATCGTCTCCGATATTATCAGCAAAATGAGAATTAAAACACCGACCATTGATACTCCGATCGCTTCATTGAGCGGAGGTAATCAGCAAAAGGTTGTTCTAGCCAAATGGATGATCAGAAATCCAGATATTCTAATTTTGGATGAACCTACGCGGGGTATTGATGTAGGCGCCAAATTTGAAATTTATAAGCTCATGACTGACCTGGCCAAAGATGGTAAAGTTGTGATCATTGTCTCCTCGGAGCTTCCTGAGTTAATAGGGATGTGTGACAGGATTTATGTTATGGCCAAAGGGACTATCACTGGGGAGATATATCAAGAAGATTTTTCTCAAGAGCTTATTATGAAGTATGCAACAGGAACTTTAACATCTGGCGGGGTGAACTAAGATGAAACTAAGCAATAATTTTTGGAGTAATGCAAGAAAGAAATATAGTATCTATCTGATTCTGATCGTGTTATTTATTGTCTGTTCGGTGGTAAATTCCAACTTTTTGTCCGTCAGCAACTTGACGAATATTTCCAGGCAGTTGGCGGTAACTACCATTTTAGCCTTGAGCGCGACGATGCTTATCATCAGCGGAATGTTGGATTTGTCATCAGGGTCCGTCCTGGCGTTATCCGGAGTATTTGCTGTATCCGCTTATAAAGCGACAGGGTCCTTGCTGATAGCCATTGCTGTTGGTATTCTGACCGGGGTCATATGCAATGTGCTCAATGCTCTGATGATCAGTACGTTTAAAGCGCCTCCTTTTATTGCCACTTTAGCAATGCTTACCGTGTCGCGCGGTGTGGCCCTCTTATATACGAAAGGACAAAATATCCTTCAATTAGGCAACTTTACAGTATTAGGACAGGGATCAATTGGTGTAATTCCGATACCGATCATTTTTCTGGTAGTAATTGCCATTGTCACATGGTATGTGCTGAATCATACTCGATTTGGACGTTCCCTCTATGCAGTTGGGGGTAACGAAGAAGCATCGATTGCCTCAGGGATTAACGTGCACAAGACGAAGTATACCGCATTTATTGTCAATGGTATTTTTGTAGGAATCGCCGGTGTCCTATTTATGTCTCGCGTCAACGCCGGCCTGCCAAATGGTGCTGTCAATTATGAGTTCACAGCTCTGACTGCGGCAATTATCGGTGGAACGAGCTTTTCCGGTGGGGTTGGTACTGTAGGGGGCACTCTTGCCGGTGCGTTCATCGTAGGATTTTTAGATAATATTATGAACTTGACCAACGTCGATTCTTATATGCAACAAATAGTCCGCGGAACAATTATTGCCCTGGCCGTTATCTACGATATTCGTACCAGGAATCGGCGTGCCAACAGCATGTTAGGCAAACTAGAGGATAAGACAGTGAAATAATTAAAACATCAGATAAGGCTTATAATGACAGAAACTAAAGTTGATACGTAGTTATCTGTTAAACAACGAATTAAAAAGCCTTGCTGTTTACCATAGAAAAATTAATGAGAGAGAAGGATGGAGAAAGAATGAAAAAAACCCTATTAAGCTTACTTTCAATGTTACTAGTAGTCGTTTTGTTAGCGGGATGTTCTTCAACGAAACCCACAGCACCTGCTCAAAGTAACACAGATAGCAGCCAGAAAACATATAAGGTTGCCTACATCGCCCGGGCCCAATCCGATTCTTTTGCAGCTTGGCTGGCCAATTCAGTCAAAGAAGAAGCCAAAAAATATCCGAATATTAAACTTGACGTTTTCGATGGTCAAGCGAACGATGATAAAGAAAACTCGATGATCGAAAATGCCATTACCAATAAATATGATCTGGTTATTGTACAACCAAATAATGGTGAATCTCAAAGACCTTATGTTGAAAAGGTTGTTAATGCCGGTATCCTAGCGATCACAACCAACGCGCGTATTTCCGGAATCAAAGGTGCCTCTTCAGTTGATGCCCAGCCTTATGAGCAAGCAGCGGTTAATGCCCGTGCCGCTTTAACCCAAGTTCCCCAGAATGCTAAAGTTGTAGTTTTGCAAGGACCTTCAGGTAACTTCCATGCTGACGAACGACGTAAGAGCTGGCAAAAAGAGTTCTTTGACAAACGCCCTGATGTTAAAATCGTGGGTGAGCAAATTGCCAATTGGAACAAAGATGAAGCTATGAAGCTTATGGAAGACTGGGTTCAAGCCAACGATAAGATTGATGCTGTTATTTCCATGAATGACAATATGGCTGCCGGAGCCCTTGAAGTCGTAAAAGACAATCCGAAATATGCCCATATGCTCGCTTATGGTGTTGATGGAACTGCTGAAGCAATGCTTCTCATCAAAGACGGCAGAATGACGTCTACCTGTCTGCAAAATGCTAATGAACTTGCCGAAAAACTCCTTGATACAAGCAACAAACTCTTAACTGGTGCACAAAAAGAAATTAATGTTGATATCGGCAATCCACTGGTTAATAAGGACAATGTTGACCAATACATTGAAATTTTGAAAAAATCCGGTACGATTAAATAATTTGATTTGACCTTTAAGGTTCGCAGGACATTCTCCCTCGGGGATGAATGTCCTGTTAACAAAGGGGGCATTTCTGTAAGATTGTACTTTTTTTAACTTAATGACCTGAGGAGGGATACCCAATGTTAAATAGAGCAGCGCACATGACTGGTCTCAACAAATTGGAAATACGGGAAATTGAAGTCCCTGTACCGAAAGAAAAACAAGTTCTTGTGAAGCTGGAATATGTGGGAATTTGCGGCTCCGACGTACATTATTTGGAACATGGGAAAATCGGTGATTTCGTTGTTAATGGCGATTTCATCCTTGGACACGAATGTGCCGGAACAATAGCAGCCGTCGGATCAGGCGTTGAACGTCTTAAAGTGGGGGACAGAGTTGCCTTAGAACCGGGATGTACCTGCGGTCAATGTGAATTTTGTAAGACTGGCAGATATAATCTTTGCCCGGATGTTGAGTTTTTAGCCACCCCGCCCTATCATGGCTGCTTAATGAACTATATCGCCTTTCCGGAAACTATGGCCTTTAAGCTTCCTGAAATGATCTCTACAAAGGAAGGTGCCCTTGTTGAACCTTTAGCAGTAGGCATGCACGCTGCCAAGCAGGGTAATGTTAAGTTAGGGGATTCAGTCGTAATTCTTGGGTCAGGCACCATCGGGCTCGTAACACTTCTCGCCTGCAAAGCATTTGGGGCCACTGATATTACAGTGGTTGATGTTATACCTAAAAGGCTTGAATATGCTAAAAAGCTTGGGGCTACGACAGTTTTAAATGCGACAGAGGTAGATGTTATCGCCGAAATTGATAAGCTAACGAATCAAAAAGGCGTTGATATTGTTATTGAAACTGCAGGGGCTGCTAAAACGATTTCTCAAACTCCTTATCTTGTAAAAAATGGTGGCTGCATCGTTCTTGTCGGTATGGCTCCCCAAGATATTATCGAATATAACTTTGCTAAGATCATGGCTAAGGAAGCGGAAATTAAATCAGTCTTCCGTTACAGAAATATCTATCCTCAAGCAATCAATGCTATTGCCAAGGGCCTGATTGATATATCCGGTATTATTACCCATGAATTTGCCTTTGACGATGTTGCCAAAGCCTTTGATTTTGTCATTCATCATAAACAAGATGTGGTGAAAGCAGTCATTAAAATCGATTAACCATTGTTGTTTGCGATACGCGGATTGATAAGGAGGGGTGTGCGATGCAATATTTACTTGGCGTTGATTTAGGAACTTCGGGTACAAAAACCGTGCTGTTTGATTTTGCTGGAAACGCAATTTGTGCCAAGACGATAGAATACCCATTATATCAGCCCGCCAATGGTTGGGCAGAGCAAGACCCTTCTGATTGGTGGAATGCCACATGTCATGGTATCAATTATGTGATCACAAAGAGCGGAATTGATGCCTCGGAAATTTCCGGGGTGGGTCTCTCAGGACAGATGCACGGACTTGTGATGCTCGATAAAGACGGAATGGTATTAAGAAATTCAATCATTTGGTGCGACCAGCGCACAGCCAATGAATGCGAACAAATGAATAAAGTGATCGGCGAAAAAAAACTCATTGAAATCACCGCTAACCCTGCCTTGACAGGCTTTACGGCGTCTAAGATACTTTGGGTCCAAAATAATGAACCTGATGTCTATGAGAAATGTGCCCATATTTTGTTGCCGAAAGATTATATTCGCTACATGCTTACGGGTGAATATGCCACGGAAATGTCCGATGCTTCCGGAATGCAGCTGATGGACGTAGCTAAACGTGGTTGGTCTGATCAAATATTATCGAAGTTTAATATTGACAAGTCAATGTTAGGGAAGTTATATGAATCACCGGATGTTACAGGTAAAATTCACAGGAAAGCAGCAGAGCTAACTGGGCTTCGCGAGGGCACAATTGTTGTAGGCGGTGCAGCCGACAACTCAGCCGCTGCAGTGGGGACAGGGGTTGTAAGGGCAGGGAATGCCTTTACTACGATTGGCACCTCCGGCGTAATCTACGCGATTTCGAATGACGTTTCCATTGACCTTAAGGGAAGGGTGCATACACTATGCAGCGCAGTACCCGGAAAATGGACGGTCATGAGCTGTACTCTTGGTGCCGGCTTATCGCTAAAATGGCTGAGAGATACTTGTTGCTCTGAAGAAATGAGCGAGGCTGAAAAACTAGGTATTGACCCATATGTCGTCATGGATAAACTTGCTGAAAACGTCATGCCCGGAGCGGGTGGGCTTGTTTATCTTCCTTACTTGATGGGTGAACGGTCTCCTCATCCTGATCCTTATTGCAGAGGAGTATTCTTCGGGTTGTCAGCTTCCCACAGCCGTGCTCATTTGATTCGCTCAGTGATGGAGGGGGTGGCCTTTTCCCAGCGTGAATGTGTTGACGTTTTTAAAGAAATGAACGTAAACGTTGAAGATATGATCGCCTGTGGCGGCGGAGGAAGAAGTTCTGTATGGAGACAGATGCTTGCAGACATGTACGGTTGTCCTGTAAGCACCATTAAAGCTGATGAAGGACCTGCCTTAGGTGTGGCAATCCTAGCCGGAGTAGGAGCAGGTATCTACGATTCTGTAGAAAATGCCTGTGACAATTTAGTTGTTAAAAAAAGCATACAGAATCCAAATCTATCGACACGAAAAGTGTATGAGGATTATTACGAACTCTATAAGAAACTGTACACTGATTTACAGGTATCTTTCAAGACTTTGTCTAAGCTGCCAAAATAGTAGATTAGGTACCGCGATTTTTCACCCGAATTAACCGGCATTAGCATTTAGGCGATTGTTAAAATAGAGTAGTTTCAGAAAAATTGATCAATAGCGATAGCGTTGGTGTTTTGGAAACAGAATACCAACGCTTTTTTATTAGGATGTCCGCTTGACAGTAAATCGGCCCCAGACTATAATTTAATTGCTAATACAATGATTGTTAATGAAATAGTTTTGGATAAAATAATTTTAGAATATGGGTGTCAACTATGAAATATATTTTAGAGGAATCTTTGGGATTTATTATCAGCAGGACTCACCAAAAACTATCAAACTATTTGACCCGAAAGTTTAAACCCTGCGATATTACTCCCGAACAGTGGGAAATATTAAACCGACTATGGCAAAAAGACGGAATCTCTCAGAAAGAGATTTCGGAAATTACGTTAAAAGATCAGACAACACTTACAAGGATATTGGACAAACTTGAATACAAAGACCTTATCAAGCGTCAAACCAGCCCTAATGACAGAAGAGTTTTTTTGATATTTTTAACGGACAAAGGCCGAAGTCTCGAGGATATATTGGTTAAGATTGCCTACGAAGTGTCAGGTGAAGTACAACACGGTTTAAGTGAGGAAGAAATAAGACAATTGAAAGTTCTTTTGAATAAAATTTTGTTAAACGTTCAATAGCATAATGTTATTATTAGGAAAACATTGTTAGCGGACAGTCTCTATTCAAATCAAAGATGCTTCTTATAAACGTTCACGCGTGAGAATTGAGATAGTCCACGGCGACCATTGACGATCATATTCATTATTGAGAAGGGAGGAATTGGCGATCTTGTTAACAATAGGGTTAACGAATTCTAACATAGCCTTGATTAAATCAATGACAATGGCTTAACGATGGGGAACTTTTTGAATCTCAAGAAATGCATACTGTTTGGGGGTATCGATCATGGAACAGAATCGAACAATGATAAGACTTACCATGATTATTGTCATGATAACATCTTTTATTACTCCGTTTATGGGCAATGCCATAAATTTGGGTATTCCACAGATTGGTATGGAATACGGTGTTGACCAATCTTGGTTAAACTGGGTAGTGACCAGTTATCTCTTGGCAACAGCCGCTTTCTTGCTGCCCTTTGGACGTTTAGCGGATCTTGTAGGGAGAAAAAAGGTATTTATTATTGGAATGTTCTTTTTTGCCTTAACTTCACTGGGCTGCGGACTCGCTTTTTCGTTTTCTGTTTTGATCATCTTCAGAGTGTTGCAAGGAATCGCCAGTGCCATGATTTTTGGGACTTCAATGGCTATCTTAACTTCAGTTGTCCCGGCAAAAGAACGGGGAAAAGCAATGGGGTTAAGCGCAGCAGCCACCTATATCGGTCTCTCTATGGGCCCTGTCCTTGGAGGAGTCATCTGCAGCACGATAAGTTGGCGAGGAATATTTTACTTCAATTTTATTGTTTCCATCGTAGCATTAACTCTGACTTTGGCAAAACTCTCCGGTGAATGGGTCGGGGCAAACAATGAGCAATTTGACACCTTAGGAAGTATCCTCTGGATACTTGGTATATTGCTATGTCTCTATGGATTATCTGACCTTACAGCAGGTTTTAATTATCTTGTTGCCTTTATCCTCGGTTTCCTTCTTTTGGTTGCCTTCGTTGTCTATGAAAATAAGATTTCCTATCCCATATTGCCTATGCGTCTCTTTATAAAAAATCGTTCTTTTGCTTTTTCCAATCTGGCAGCACTCATTAACTATAGCGCTACTTTTGCCTTGGTTTACATCATGTCCTTATATCTTCAAAATGTACAAAACATTGAAACCTCACAATCAGGCTTTATTCTTCTGTCCCAGCCCATTATTATGGCTGCCCTTTCCCCTATGGCTGGGCGTTTGTCCGATAAGATCAGCTCCCAAATTCTTGCTTCCTTGGGGATGGGTTTAACAACGATCGGGCTATTTTTCTTCATCTTTCTCAGTGGAAATACCTCTATCTTGTTTATTGTGATTAACCTCGCTTTTATCGGCTTGGGCTTCGCCTTATTTTCATCTCCCAATACAAATGCTGTCATGAGTTCTGTAGAAAGAACGCTTTATGGAGTAGCATCTTCTGCTCTTGGAACGATGAGGCTGCTTGGACAAACGTTGAGTATGACAATTGTTGCCTTGATTACTTCTTTAGATATGAAAAACCTGACTCTCACTTCGCCGGATTATATAACAGGTTTCCTGAAAAGTTCGAGAACTAGTTTCATTGTCTTTACGTTCCTCTGTTTAATCGGTATCTTCGCCTCCTTAGCCAGAGGAGGAAAGCTTGAATCTCCACAGCGCTGAAAGTCTTATTAATATCAACTAGGCTTATAGGATGCAGGCCTGGGGCCATTAAAAAGCATGAGAAGATCTACAGCCAGATCGTTGTATGACGGTATGGCTTTTCTTGTCTGATCTCGGATATTCCATACTCAAGAAGGTCTTTAAACTTGAAGTATTTTTTTATTAATATAGAAAATAATAGTAAGGTCTTAATAAATTATAAAGTCACCTTTACAAGCGGTCTCGGTATATCGGACATGGTTTAATGGAGGTTGAAGATTGTGGCAGGACTAGAGGAAGATAACAGCGGTCCTTTAAAAATCGACGATGGCATCGAGGAGAAACTATTAACATATGTTCATGCTTGCAAAGATATTCAATTAGACAACTTCGTGTTTCGTGATCCGCAAAATACTAACGTTAAATTTGTCCTCTTTCGTGACGGACTTACATGGATTCTCATTGCCAGCAAATTTTTACTCGATTCCTCCTCGAAAATTCAAGAGGATGTCTATATTATTGAGCATACTGGATATGGTAGTGGGTTCGACTATTTATTCTCTCAGGTTTACGAGGAAGGGTCAGCAGATGCGTTTAGCTTTTCAGGTATTTTATCTGCATAAATCCTTAACAAAAACAGCAGAATTACGCTCAATGCGTGATTCTGCTGTTTTTGTTAAGGATTTAAGATATTACATTTTATCCAGTTTTCAAGAGCTACATTTCTATCCGCTCCTATAAGCCGTAAGTTCCGTGTAAACTTCAGACGGGACACAAGCCTATCTGAAGTCCCGATATTAACTCT
The DNA here is from genome assembly GCF_045689965.1 of Desulfosporosinus paludis. Taxonomy (NCBI): domain Bacteria; kingdom Bacillati; phylum Bacillota; class Clostridia; order Eubacteriales; family Desulfitobacteriaceae; genus Desulfosporosinus; species Desulfosporosinus paludis. The sequence goes on along the minus strand of NZ_CP144211.1, from coordinate 915,655 downwards.
CTAAAGCCGTATTTTCGAACACTTTTCTAAAATGATAACCATAGATGGATAGGGTGACTGCTAGAGGAAAGACCTGAGGACGTTTAATCAAGGACCAAATGATGAGCCGCCAGTAATAACGTCTCTCTTTTTCAATGATCCCTAAACGAATCATGGACTTCAAAAAGGCCATAATATGACTAAAATTCAGAGGACCAGTTGTAGATGCTATGGGGTTGTATTCTTTCAAAAAAACAAGGATACGTTCATAGTAACGACTAGGAGAATAGATGGTATTTACAATCCGATGATAGCCATTTACGAGAGTTTCTCGATCCATCTTGGGGATAAAGTTCATACTAAAATCGGTATTATCCCCTGTAAATCCCTTCAAGAGTCTACCTTCGCCTGCTAATCGCTGGTACAGTTTAGTTCCCTTCGGTGCATTTAATAATCCCACCATTGCTGCAGCAATCCCGCTCTGCTGAATAAAATCTATTAAACTATCGAATATGGTTATATTGTCATTATCAAAACCAACAATAAAGCCACCATGGACCTGTAGACCTGAGTGTTGTATCGTTTTGACACTCTGTATCAAATCTCTGTTTTTGTTTTGTGTCTTGTTACATTCTGCTAAACTACTTTCATTCGGAGATTCAATGCCAACAAATACTGTATTAAATCCGGCCTTTACCATCATCCGCATTAATTTATCGTCGTCAGCGAGATTAATTGAGGTTTCCGTTAAAAAGGCGAAGGGGTAGTTTCTTTTTTCCATCCAATCAATAAGGGCAGGAAGGATATCCTCCATGAGTTTTCTTTTGTTGCCTATGAAATTATCATCGACAAAAAAGACTCCGCCTCGCCAACCAGATTCGTAAAGAGCCGTTAATTCTTTAAGTAATTGGGGGGCCTCTTTTGTTCGAGGGAGGTGCCCAAATAAGCTGGTGATATTGCAGAAGTCGCAGTTGAAAGGGCAGCCGCGTGAATATTGAATGTTCATGGTTGAATATTTTTGTTGATCGATAAGGTTCCATAAGGGTACAGGTGTTTCACGTAAATCCGCCCATTGTTCGGACGTATAACTATGTAATGCCTTACCAGCTTGAAGATCCCGAACAAAGTTAGGAATGGTAAGTTCACCTTCATTTAAGACAAGATGATCGACATCATCAAAGGACTCGGGTTCTGAGGTAAAAAGAGGTCCTCCCGCAACTGTTTTTACGCCAAGAGCTTTACAGCGATTAATTACTTCTCTTGTAGACTCTCTCTGGACAGCCATGGAGCTGATCATGACATAGTCTGCCCACAATAAATCTTTATCTTTTAACGTTGTCACATTCATATCAATGAGTCGTTTTTCATCCTCTTTTGGAAACAGTGCTGCAACGGTTGCAAGGCCAAGAGGCGGAAAGCTAGCCTTTTTTGAAACAAATTTTAGGGCATACTGGAATCCCCAATATGTAACCGGGTACTGAGGATAAACAAAAAGAATCTTCATAGTTATCTCCTTTTTTAGTAATGATAAAATTGTTTCAAGATTATTTAGAGGTTGGCTGGGAAAGGTTTACAGTATTTTTAATGATTATATACCCTAAAGAAACAAAAATCAAAAAAATGGAATATGATTAAAAAACTGTAATCATGAGCGCCCTGCCTACTACTTAATTGTTGTCGTCAAAATAGTTGTCTTTTCAGAGGATAAAGCGTTCCTATGCAGGAATAAATAGAGACGTGTGGAAAGCTTGAGAGTAATAAATTGACCCAAGTCCATTCAAAGACGAACTAATTACTCCAACTACAAAAGAAGAGATGAGTAACGACGATAGTTTTGGCTATAATTAGAGTATATTAAGGTAAAGAAGGTTATTTAGTTGATTCAGATGCCTTTTCGTGTCCCAACGGATTATTACTAATGCATCTTCATGCAACGCAGTATTCCAGAATTTATTAAATTAAGTGGGGAATTAAATGGGAAGTATGAAAAATTTCCAAGAAAATCATAGAAGACCTTCTTATAATAATAGGGGTCAGATAAATTTTACAGGATTGACCATGTTAGGATTAGGCGGAGCCATAGGTTCCGGTATTTTTGTAGCCAGTGGTATTGCAGTAAATCAGGCGGGTCCCTCAATCATCCTCGCCTTCGTTATTGGAGGTATCATCTCGACCTTAATCATGCGCATGCTCGCGGAAATGAGTGTCCATGAACCAACAAACGGTTCCTTTAGTGTTTATGCCCAAGAATACTTGGGCCCTAATCTGGGTTTTACGTCTGGATGGATGTATTGGATGGCGGGGATCTTAACTTTGGCGACCGAAATGGTTGCTGCGGCATTAATTGTACGATTCTGGCTACCCTACTTGCCTATCTGGCTGATCAGCCTGATTATCGCAATGGTTATTATAGGTATCAGTTTTTTAGATGTTCGGGTTTTCGCCCGAGTAGAGGAAATTCTATCTTTTATCAAGGTAGGTATTTTGCTCGTGGTGATCGGTATGGGTATAGTCTTATTTGCAGGGTTTTGGCCGGAATTGAAATCGCCGGGAATAGTAAATTACCTGGGATATGGTGGTTTCTTTCCTCACGGTTCGTCGGGTTTTTTCTCATCTCTGCTTCTAGTTTTATTCACGTACGCCGGAGAGCAGGTCATCGGATCTGCTGCTGCGGAAACTCAAGATCCAGTCAAAACGGTACCCAAGGCAGTGAACGTAATTAATGTCACTCTTGTGTTCGTATATCTGGGAGCCATTACTACATTGGTGGGTATTGTTCCCTGGAATCAGATACCACAAAACGGAAGTAGTTTTGTGCCTCTACTCCGACAGTTAGGTCTGAGTGGTATTAGCAGTATTATGAATGCGGTCATTTTAAGTGCAATCCTATCAGCCATGAATTCAAATATGTATGGAGTCCCGCGCATGCTTAAATCACTGGCGGAACGCCATGATGCCCCGGTTTTCTTAGCTGGTGAAAACCGTCGTGGTGTACCAGTTGCGGCCGTTCTAATATCGAGTGCCTTTTTGCTAATTGTGGCGGGTATTTCATACCTCTTACCACAAGAAATTTTTACATATATAGCCGGCTCTGCCGGGGTTGCACTCATCCTAAATTGGTTAATTATTGCCGTAACATACTATTGTTTCCGGAAACAGGTGAAATCAAATTCTGATGTGAGACTATTAAAATCCCCCGGCTTTCCCTACTCTACAATCATTGCCATCATACTATTGTCGGTGGTCTTAGCTACTTCAGTCTTAGGTAAGAACCAAATTGTTGGGCTAGTGGTAGGAACAATAACCATGTTAGCTTTTTCAGGAGTGTTTGCGCTGGTAAAAGGCCGTTAAATTTTTTAGCTTATCACAAAATCTAATTTGTCCGCGACCAGAGGCCCGGTGCTTCCCTGAAAAGGCTGAGACATCAGTTTGCCGCCAGTTCGAAGTCGGGCGGCCTTGTAAATTATGAGCCATAGCCCAGAAATATCCGGCATGTCCTCTATGAAATTTTTTCTCTTGCTCGCATATAGTTAAACGTTACTAGCCGAGAGGAGAGAATTTCAAAATGGAAGAGAACGCCGGCACTGATATACTGCCCCTCCTAAATTTGTTAAAACGTCATAAAATCTTACTAATGATAAGTATTCTAACCTTATTATTAGGAGCTTTTACTCTCATTCTATATACTTGGGATAGAGGGCAGATCGCCGAAGGAGTTGTCTTAGAAATCCCTTTGGGGCAGCTTTCTATTCAGGAAGCCCAGTCTAAACTAGAGCAATTGAAACATGAAATTTCCAAACGTCCTGTTCATTTCATTTCCGACAAGAAAAGTTTCCCAATCAGCATGGAAGAACTTGGATTAACCTATAATTATCAAGAACCACTTCAGCAAGCCTATCTCATTGGGCGAGAAGGGAACTTCTTTAATAAAGCGATCAGCAAGTTTAGAGCCAGCTGGGGAATCACCTTTAGGCCTAACTGTCAATGGAGTGATCAAGTCCTTAAGGCAACTCTGACTAAACATCTAGCGGATTTGAACATTCCTGCAGAGGATGCGCATTTTCTCATTAACCCAGATAAGACTATGCAAATTGTCCCTGAAAAAATCGGAAAACAAGTTGACTTCGATTCTTTGATAGCGAGCGTAAAGAAGCAGTCGCCTAATCATGTCAACCCAATTCCTATACCCTTCCAAACAGTCAAACCGGCCATAACGAAAATAGATCTCCAAAACGTGAAAGAGAATGGCCTTTTAAGCAACTATACTACCAGCTTTGATCCAAACCTGAAAGAACGAACCCTCAATATTAAGCTCGCAGCTAAGGCTATTGATGGAATGCTCTTAAAACCTGGAGAGGTGTTCTCATTTAACGAGACTGTTGGCCCCAGAACTGCCGAAGCTGGGTATCAAGAAGCCATGATTATTGAAGGAAGTACCTTTGTACCCGGCCTAGGTGGAGGAATCTGTCAAGTTTCCAGTACCCTTTACAATGCTGTTCGATTGGCATCCCCATCCCTAAGTGTTGTTGAGCGCACGCGTCATAGCTTGCCAGTCACCTATGTCCCTCCCGGGCAAGATGCAACGGTGGCTTACCCAAATTTAGATTTCAAGTTCAGGAATGATTCAGGCAGTTATCTTCTTATTCGTAGTTATGTGAATTACAATACGTTGAATTTGAGTATCTATGGAAAAGCAAAAACACAGACTTAACCACTTATTGCTTCCAGTATCGATTGACTTACAGATAACTTATCTCTATATTATTTCATTAATTGGACGAACTTTTGCCTGCGATTACCTAATTGCTAGATCGTTTACTTGCTGCGGTCTGGCTTTAGTTTTTCTTAGATCAGATGATATCATGTTTTTGGAAACATTGGGCTACAAGAGAGAGGATGTTATTGGTAAGGCATCCTTCGATCTTAATCTATACTCTGAGAGCGGACGAAAAATAATTGATGAGGCCTTTGCATCAATTGGTAGGGTACGAGACTCCAATGAAATGTCAGAACTAGCGGATTATGTGCTGACACATCACGAACGATGGGATGGTTCAGGGTATCCAAAGGGTTTAAAAGGAGAAGAAATTCCTATTGAGGCAAGGATCATTGCACTCGCCAGCAGTTACATAGCAATGACAAGTGAACGTCCTTACCGGCCGGCTTTTCAGAAAGAGGCTGCTCTACAAGAAGTTCTTAAGAATGCCGGCGGCCAATTTGATCCTGTGCTCGCCATAATATTTACTGAAAAGTTAAATAAACAGGCTAACTGGTTTCAGGGCCTATGATCTTACCAACAAAATTTATGGCTGTCTTAACATTTTTAGAGCAATATAGTTATATGTACACTATGGAAATACCTGGGCCCTTGCAGTGCAAGGGCTTATTTTTTTTCTGAAGGAACCTAATGCCTATGCGATTTGCTAAATTATGCAGTCATTGGCTAAATTTAACGCTAAATTTACATTTAGTTCATAAGATTTTTACACAAAGCTATTATGCTGTAAGAGGAATATAGTTGTTGAACGATTTTCTGCAATTTATTCTTGGCTGATAAAAGGGAGTTTTAGAATGTTAATGTCAAAAGCTAGAGGCCTACAAAAACTATACCGCCTACTAAAGAATGATAAAACGATTTGGGTATTATATCTTGATATTGTTAATTTCCATGAGGTTGAATTTCGTTATGGTTATAAAATCTGCCAAGAAATTCTCGCTGAGATTGAAAATGAAATAAACTTTACACTTCGAAAACAACGCAATCTCTTCCTTTTCGCTCAATCAGAAAGCAGAGGGGGAGACGACTTCGTTGTTTATTTTGTTCCTGGAGAAAACACGCATTGGGATATGCCGGAGCTCGTTGAAAGATGGGTTCTTCCTATGCAAGAACGTTTTAATCATAGATTAAGGAAACTAGTCAAAGAGAAAATTAAGCTGCGTACTGGGATTGCCCGCTGTCTTAACGTAGTCAGTCGAAGTGCTGATTACTTACTTTATGCCGCTGTGAAAGAGGCCTTTCTACTAAATAAATCCGAACCGGACCCTCAATTTTTTGCTCGCCGCGAAGAAATTACCCATTTACTCGATGAACCTGAAAAATACTTAAAAACCGCGTTTCAAGCGATTATTGAAACTCGTAACGGCGAGATTTTTGGTTTTGAAGCGTTATCTCGCATCCCAGGCTCTACATGCTTTAGCGATATCTCTGATCTCTTTCCTTTTGCCGAAAAGATAGGTCAGCTTTATCCGATAGAAACGCTTTGTCGGCGTCAGGCTATAACAGCCTACCCAACCGTTTTGCAAAACAATGAGTTTCTCTTTCTCAACATTAACCCCCAAATCTTAGTTGACCCTGAATTTGCCTCTGGCCAAACCAGAAAGATGCTTAGCGAAAAGGGGGTAGCCCCATCCAATGTTGTGCTTGAAATCACAGAAAGAAGTGCTATAGACAATTTTTCTACGTTTAGAGACGCTTTGGATCATTATCGAAGTCAGGGCTATCTAATTGCTTTGGATGATTTAGGAGCCGGTTACTCTTCTTTGCAATCCGTAGCAGAGCTCCATCCCGACTTTCTTAAAGTGGATCGATCTTTAATATCGGGAGTGCATGCCGATCCGACAAAATGGGCTTTGCTGGAAACATTTGTCACTTTTTCTAAGCGCATAGGCTGCCGAATCATTGCGGAAGGAGTGGAAACAGAAGAGGAAATGCGCACCGTAGTCCAGTTAGGGGTTGATTATGTTCAAGGTTTTTTTGTTGCAAGACCTGACTTTGTGCGAAAAAGTATTAACCCTGCCGTTATGGAAATCTTGAACTCCAAACGGCGTCTAAATTACATTGAGGATAAGCCTATTATTTCCATGGTTGAGCCCTTATCTATTTTCGAGAGCAATACACTTGTAGGTGTCGTGGAAACTTATTTTCGTGACCATCCACATCAATGGCTCGTAGGGATAACAGAAGACTCCCGGTTAGTTGGAGTGATGCAGCGAGACAGGCTTTTCTCCGCTCTAGGTACTCGTTATGGTGTTCCGCTCTATTTAGAACGCACTGTTCCCATTTTGATGGATACGAATCCACTAATAGTGGAAGACACAACTCCTTTGGAAGTGGTGTCTAGCTTAGCAATGCAACGCTCTGATTCTCAATTATACGACGGCATTATTGTAGCCAATCAACGTAAGCCGATTGGTATGGTTTCGGTTGCAAATCTAATGAAGGCTATTTCTGAAAGGCAGATTCAACTTGCCCAAGGAGCTAATCCCCTGACAGGGTTGCCGGGCAACCTGCGTATAGACCAAGAAATCCGCCAATACATAGAACGAGGTTTGACATTCGGTCTTATATATATAGACCTTAATAAATTCAAATATTATAACGATCTATATGGTTTTCAGCAAGGAGATGTGGTTATCAAAATATTGAGCGAGGTTCTGCTGAAAGCAATTAATGCAACGGGCGAAGAAACTTTCATCGGCCATATTGGAGGAGATGATTTTATTATAATCGCCTCATCCTCGAACTTGGAAAGATTAGCAGCTAATATCCTCACCCAATTTAAACAATCCGTTGAAAAGTTACCGGGTAAAGAAAACCTAAGTGTAGCTCTTGCCGGACTTGTCATCAATACTGTTGAACAAACCTGGACTCCTTTACTTGTCTCTGAGAGAGCCGCTCAAATAAAGAAAGAAGTAAAGGCATTAGGAGGAAACTCTTTTTTATTACGATAATTCGATAGGCATTTTAAGTTCTGTGTAGTTCTTCATCACTTTAGAAAAAATGATTTTTGTAGATAAAGGAGTTGGCGAATTGAGGCATGTGTAGAGTTTTGCCTCAGAGAAGTTCAGTTTTTAATCGTTAGTGGAGTGGATTTTTATGTTTGTGATCTATGAAAAGAAATTTAGGAAACAGATGAAATGGAGGAAATTTAATTGTTACAGTTCAAAAACAAGATACTGCGTTTTCTCAAATCAATAAAAACAAAAATTTCAACAGCAAAGAAATCTAAAAATAGGAAACATAACTTGGAATCAAAATTAAATCATAAAAATATTGGATTTAAAATTAAGGATAGCTTAAAGTATATTAAATCCAAATTTAAATTTAAATTCAAATATAAATCTAAACACAAATCTAAACTTGAGTCTGGATTTAAGAATCTTAGTAAATCAAAGGTGATTGTGAAGAGTTTAGATAGATTCCGCAACTTAAAAATTGCCTTTAAAATTATTTCTTTAGTAGTTACTATGGCAATTTTGATGGGTGGAATTGGTTATACAGGTTATATCTATTACCAAAGACAAAATAACGACTTTAATCAGATGTATGCAAGTTCTTTATCTGCAGTAAAGTTCCTTAATGAAGTAAGGGCCAATACTGGAGTATCGGAGGCCTTGTCCATGGAGATGATCTTGGCCCCAATTGATGTAATTCGAAAACAAGAACTTTTAAAGAATCTCAAAAACGCAGATAGTACAATTGATGCATCTCTTAACGACTATGCATCTCTTAAGCTTAGTTCTGATGAAACAGCAAAACTAGCAGCCTTAAAAGAAGCTCTCGCCAGCTATCGAAATGAAAGGCAAAAGGCTTTCGATATCAGTGCTCAAGGGACTAAACAAGAATCCTACAGTGTCTATTCAAATAATGCTTTAACCTACGTAGATACAATACATATTGTGCTGTCCTATCTTATTGCCTATAACGAAAATTTAATGGAAAAAACTATGGCGCAGAATAATCAAGATTTTCTGCAGGCCGGCAGAATTTTGATCATATTCCCAATCGTTGGAGTTCTATTGAGCTCACTCTTAGGTATGCTTGTTGCACGTCTCTTAGCAAAACCGATGCAGGTAATGTTAAAAAGTGTGCAGGAGGTGGAGCGAGGTAACCTAGTCATCGATGAACAGATAGTTCACTCGACGGATGAAACAGGTCAATTAGCTGCTGCTTTCGATACCATGAGGAATACTTTGCGCAATTTGGTAGGCGAGGTTTCTCGTTCTAGTCAATTAGTGTCAGAAAATGCCCAGGCTATTCAGTCGATCACTCTGGAAAACTCGAACGCATCTGAGCAAATCGTAGTCACTATGGCTGCAGCTTCATCAGATACTGAGAAGCAAGTCGTTTCTATCAATGAGGCATCCGTTGCCATTCAACAAGTATCAGCAAGTGCTCAGCAGATTGCCGCTACCAGTATTCTAGTTGCTGACCTTACTGATAAAACAGCTATAACAACAAAATATGGGCAGCAAGCTATTGACAAAGTCGTTCAGCAGATGTCAATCATAGGCGAGAGAACAGAGCGAATCCAGAACGCTGTTAATAATCTTACGTTAAGTAATAATCAGATTAGTGATATTACTAAATTTATTAGTGGAATTGCTGCTCAAACCAACTTGTTAGCTCTTAATGCAGCAATCGAAGCCGCACGGGCTGGTGAACATGGACGCAGTTTTACAGTCGTCGCTGAAGAAGTGCGAAAACTTGCTGAACAGTCTCATGATGCCTCAAAGAAAATTAATTCTTTAATCAATAAAAATCATGAAAATATTATCTCAGCGGTATCTGCCATGAACGATGCTTCGAACGATGTTCAAGAGGGAATTAAAGTAGTTGAGATTGCCGGCCAAGCATTTACGACAAACTACGGACATATTGAAGAGGTCTCATCGCAAGTTAGAGAAATTTCCACTTCAATTCAGCAAGTCGCTATAGGGAATCAACAAGTTGTTGACTCGATTAATAATATCAGCGGTTTTAGTCAGGTTACCGCTGAGCGTGTGCAATCTGTCACAGACAATATTAAAGAACAGGCGACCTCTATAAGCCGTATGGCTACGGCAACTCAAGACCTGACTGCAACTGCTCAGGAACTACTAACAGCTATACAAGAGTTTAGAGTCAGCTGACAAGTAATCCGTGATGAGGTTTGCGGGGATCATCTTATAAATTATTTTCATCTAAATTTACACGAAATTAATTGTAACTTAATAATTGAATTGTATAATAAAGCTGTAATTAAGGGCATGCCGTGTTAATTAACTGTAGTAATAACGAAATATGCAGAAAAAATAGCTAAAAGGACCTTCCTTTTAACTCATAAAAATACAGGAAGCTTATTACTATTAGGAGATTTTGTCTAACATGATTAGAATTTTAATTGCGGAACCCCTTACTTTATTACGCGAAGGAATTACCGCGATTTTTCAGCAGGAAGAAGACATTGAGGTAGTCGGTTCCTGTAAAAACTGGTTGGAGGCAATCAGGCTTTCCCGTGTTACAGCTTTTGATCTTTTACTTATAGGAACATCCGTCTATTCACTTGAAATGTATAGGCAAATAAAGCGTAAACAGCCAAAGGTAAAGATCTTGTTATTTTCCTCAGATAGTTTAAAGACAATAAATGTAAATAATATTATTAATGACGTAATCGTGTTGCCCAATAATATTGATTCAACGATGTTATTAACATCAATTCGTATTAGTTCTTATTGGGGTTCAACGTCTTTACAACATCATTATTTACCTGTATCAACTTGTATGGAAAAAAGTAGTTGTTATGGCCTGGAAATAGAGGAAGCCCTAATTCTTTTTCTGTTAACCCAAGGGGCTTCAAACTATTCAATTTCCAAATATATGTTTCTGAGTGAAAGAGCCGTGAAAAATCGCTTAACGACAATTTATAAAAAATTAAGTGTAAAAAATCGTACAAGAGCTGTTATTAAAGCAATCAAGGAAAATCTAATACCGGGTTAAACATTTTAGCAGAAGCGAATGCTCCGATAGTTGAGTATTCGCTTTTCTAATACTGTCAGAAAGCATAACTCCGTTGAATACTTTCTGCAACATAAGTGTAGCGGGGTTTCTGCAAGCTAACAAGTGTGAACACAGTGTCTTCTGGCACCATTTCATTGCTTCATCGAGATCATTAATGACTTTAACGACAACTCCAGCTTCGGAAGTGAAATTAGTTAATAAATCTTGAAGTTCTTTAGTTACTGGTATGAAGCAGCTTTACATAGATGGTAGATTTGGAAACTTGTAATGATATTTGGCAAAAAGTTTTTTATATTGAGGAATTACTAAAAATAAGTACCGACTTATTACATAATATATAAACTATAATATGTGGTGGTATTTCTGAACGAAAAAGTGTTTAACGATAGCTCGAACCCATTAAATGTTATTAGTGTTTTGTCGACGGTCATAAAATTTAATTCATTTACCACATCGCAAACAAGCAAAGTCCTATGGACACCATCGATAGGACAAAGCATTAATTTAACCGCGATAAATATTTCCGCAGCTGTTGGCACTAAGATTAGCTTTCAACGAGCTGGAAATGCTGTATTTCTTGTTGTTTTATTGAATACTTCAATAAGTCTATATAACGCTAATTATTGTTCTCCGGTGCGATTTGATAAGAATGAAAGCATATCAATCACTTCGTCTTTTACATTGACATCGGGAGAGTATGATATTACCCTTATTGGCTATGAAAACTAACGAACCCTCTCATAGCTGGAGTTTATTAAGTCAATTGACAGGGAAATGGCAGATGGTAATACAAAGTTCTTAGAATACCCAATATGAAGTATCGAGACGCCTCGAGACGAATAGGCGTTTTTTGATTCATGTTTTGAGAAAACATCCCGGGAGATTCTTGGCACACGAACGTTTGAACCCTAGAGGCACAATGAATATCCATTTATAATATTAATCGTTAGTATATAAATATCCTATCGACAAGAAACTAAAACGGTGGTAGTCTTTAAGCATAGAAGAGACCAAATGTAAGACAAAAACTTGATTTAGCTTAATAGGGGAGGGTTTAGTTATGACTGAAGTTGAAGAATTATTAAAGCAAGTCGACGAATTGCACCACAGTATGCTCGAGATAAAAAATGGTAAATCAATCATAGATTTAGGAGTTATCATTGAAAGTCAAATATTGGACATCGTTTTAAATAACTACAGGGAAGAGCTAATGAAAATAAAAGACTAATGAGTAAGACAAAAACCCAAAAACCCAAGCCAAAAGGGATAATATCAAATTAGGAGACTGTTGGTGTGTAAATCCAACAGTCTCCTTCATGAAATAAGGAAAATAAATGATTCAAAATTATATCGTGAAAACCTTGAAGCAAATGCTGATTTTAAAAATTATAGTAATCCAGTCGCCTCGTAGGAACACCGTTCAAGAACACTAGAATGACTATTTGCCTTATCTACAAAAAATTTAGCCATTTTAATTGCATCATCTAATGCGTCAAAAATTAAAAGCGTATACGAAAATAATACTTTATTGTTAACTCGATAGGCAACATGGGGTATTTCGCTCTTTTTGGCAAGTGAAACTAATACAGGTTTTCTCCCGATCCTCATTAAAATACTCAAAGCTTCTAATGAAACACACTTGTTTGTCATGGATATTGATATGGCTTTCTGCATATTACATTTGTTCGAAATCGTGACATTTGTAATTTTGGGATCATTCTTGCGCTGCTCAATCCACTCATTGGACATTTTATTGTACAGATCGCAAACCCCTTCTACCGCTAGTGTGTACTTCCCAATCAATGATTCTGGCATATTATCGAATTCTACGGGGGTGACACCAATAACGATATTTCTCTTTTCCATCTTCCACCACTCCTTACCATAATGTTTTTTTATATACAAAATCCACTTTCTATATTAGAAACACTTAGTGTATACCGTTAAATGGAGGATATAGTTAACTTAATCTTGTAATTTAGTCCCTGATAGAGTGATTTTCAATCCTTATATTGGAAAATAGAGCCTTGTCATACAAAATATAAATAAAGTTGCTTGACTTGATTAACTTTTTTAATAATTCCTATTAGTTTGATTTCCTCCATTATACCATCTTGCAATAACAAAATTCAATGGCCGTTTTCCACTTTAAACGTTGATTTAGGGGGTATTATTGAAGATAAGCGTTAATTTTTCATGTCATTTGAATTTTCGCACATTGAGATATAAAACTATAGTATTTAAAAGAGACTTGGAGGAAACTTGGAATGAAAAAGTCAGAGCTTCAAACACCGGCTATTTTGGTCGATCTTGATATTCTAGATTATAATATTAAAAGGTACCAGTATTTGTGTAATTTAAATCGCAAACAACTCTGGCCGATGGTTAAAACCCACAAGAGTACGGAAATAGTGAATATGCAGGAAGCAGCAGGTTCAACCGGGTTTGTTTGTGGGACACTCGACGAGTGTGAAAGTATTTGTAAACTAGGTGTGAAAAATATTATGTACGCCTATCCGGTTGCGAGTAACGCAAACATTCAAAGAGTGATCGAACTGGCCCGAAAATGCCACTTTATTGCCCGTATTGATAATTATGATAGCGCTAAAATACTAAATTACGCGGCTGAAACAGCAGGCGTAAATGTAAATTATACAATTATTATTGATTGCGGATTACACCGTTTCGGAATTTTACCGGATAGGGCGAAAGATTTTGCTGATTCCTTAAGAGAATTTAAAGCATTAGTATTCAAAGGTATTTCAACGCACCCTGGACATGTCTATTCTGCGGCTAAGCCTGAAGATATTCAACAATATGTGGACCAGGAAACAAATGCTATTAAAGAAGCTGCAGATGTACTTAGGGCCGCAGGTTATGCTCTCGAATTGGTAAGCAGCGGTTCTACTCCAACCTTTTTGGGGTCTATTTCCGATGAAACTATTAATATATTCCATCCAGGCAATTATGTGTTTAATGACTGCATTCAGATGTCAACAAATACTGCCAAAGAATCTGAGTGTGCTCTCACCGTGTATACTACGGTCATCTCTCACCCTTCTGAAAATTTATTTATTTGCGATGCTGGTGCCAAATGCCTAGGACTTGATCAGGGTGCCCACGGTAACACAGCTCTAAAAGGATACGGTTATGTTAAAGGGCATCCTGAACTAACTATTTGTGGTCTTTCTGAAGAAGTTTCCAGATTTCATGCCGAAGGCTCCACAACTCTGAAAGTAGGCGATATGGTAGAAATAATTCCTAATCACACTTGTTCAACCGCGAACCTCACCAGTTATTTGCTTGGCTGCAGGGGCGATACCGTTGAAAGGCTTATTAAAATCGATATGAGAGGGAATTCCACAACTAAGAACTTTAGATAAACTTTCCCGTATCGGTCTGAGTTTTATAAACAAGAGAAGCATTTCCATCGTAGAGAAAAAATAGAATTGTAAAAACTTGATAGGAATGAGTCGTGATAGGTTAAAGTTTTGGTGGCATTTCGGCTTCTCTTATCCAAATGCTCAAACGTATTCATAGGACTATTAAAGGCTATAACTATAGAAAGGAGGGCTGCTTTAGCCCTCCTTTTCTATAAAAGGTCGATCTGTAGTATGGAGATATTGTGATTCGGACCAATCGATAGATTAATAATCCAGAACTTATCTCAAGTGGTTTGACAAGATATCTTGCTAACCAATATATTTGATACGACTTGCGCCATAATCTGTGATTTTATAACATTGCGTAAGCTTACCATTCTTCTCCGAGGAGGCGCTCGTCAACTCGATAAGACCCACAGCTTTTAATGATTGTAGGTATTCCAGAACTCCTTTTTCCTGAACCCCTCGATCCAGAGGATATTCTCTTTTAAGAATTTCAAGTATCTCCTGATTAGTTATTCCTTCCTTCCGGAAGATTACTTGGACAACTCTAAATTTCACAGGTATCTGACTCATGGTTGTTACCTCTTTATCAACTTCTTAGATTAACTAAATCTTTGGGGTTGCCTATTGTAAGTATTGTACCTATGGAAATGATGATAACACCGATAATAAGGTTGGGCGTTATTCGTAAATTATTTAACAACCAGCCGAAGAAGACCGACCATATTGCAAAGGTCACATTAAGGCCCATAGCCCGGCTCACTCCAGTCATATTCATCGCACGATACCAGGACAAAAAGGAAGTAGCGCCGACTAAGCCGATTACAGCAATGTACCAACCTGAGGGGGTTGTAAAGCTATCTGAAAGAATTTTGTAAGCGGCCCCTCCAAACAAAGGGAGTATGGCAAAGATATAAACAAAAAACGAAGTAGCTTCTCTTATACCGATGGCGATATCCGAATCCACCAAATCCATGCCATAAGTAGACATAACTCCTTCTAATGCCCAGCCGATGGCAGCAATCGCCGCTAATCCGATACCTAGATAAAAGTGGGGATAGTCTGATCCTTCAGGTGGGACAAATCCCACGACAAATGCTCCGATAATGGCTAATGTAATACCAGCCCATACGCGGCGGGAAATCTTCTCTTTAAGGAAAATCAAACTAAGAATAGCACCAATAGCAGGATAAGCAGCGGTAATCGCCGCAGTATAAGAAGCACCCGCAAAATAGATTCCAAGTAAATTACCGGACATCCCGATAGGGCCACCCAAAATAGCGGCCAAGATGATCATTTTGGCTGGCCGGGTTCTCAAGGTGCGCACATAATCCTTCCATTTACCTTTAACAACATTATGAATAAACAACCATAGTGTAGAAAATCCATCATGTAGGCAAGCTCCTACTAAAGGGGCAGCAAAAATACTCATATTGTTTGCGAATGGCCCTAAACTTAATACCATTCCCATCAGTACTCCGTCTAAGCCCCAAAATGCGCCGCCTAATAATGCACTATTTATACCTTTTTTAGCAAAAACCAAATCTTTTTTTTGTAAAAGCAGCTGTGTTCTCTGATCCATATGCTATAGTTATAACTCCTTATCTCTAATTTGGAGGAACTGGGCGGCATGAGAAATGTTTAACATGACTTGATATGGGATTAGAAGTCCGATTAATCGGCTAACTGTATTATAAGATTAAGTTGTCCCTGAGTAAAATACTTAGTCAATATGCCCCCTATAAGAACAAGAATAGGGGGTACATTGACAACTAAAAAAGCCGAGATACAAATGCATCTCGGTAAAAGTGCTCTACTATGGGTTACATTTGTTTAGAACACACAGTTTTAATAACTTTGATAAACTCTTTTTCAACCAGAGAAAGATGGTGACGATTCAACCAAATTAGTATCACTGAAACTTCCAGACGAGCATCACTAAGAGTTATGATTTTAATTTGACTAGATTTCACATACTCGTTCGCCATAAATCGTGGGACAAATGCAATCGTATTTCCTTGAGATAATAGCTTCTCCATCATTTCTAAGTTGTCAACCCTATAATAAACGTTAATATCGCCATATTTTTGCAAGACACTAGATACCCCACAATTAGTGATGTATTCTGTATTGTACAAAAGTATCGGCATAGAAAGTGCCTTCTCTAGTGTTATCTTCGTTGATCCCATAAGAATCTTGCAGTTATTCCCGGTGATAATCACTAATTCATCAGAAAATAATTCTTTATGGTTAAGATCTTTTGATTTACTAAACTCATCAGTTTTTAAAATGATACCAAAGTCAGCTTTACCAGATTCCACATCTCGCAATATATTATTAGATTCCCCAACTTTGAGAAGAGCATTAACTTTAGGATGATTATGCTTAAAAGTCGTTAGAATGTCCGGCATAACGGTGATATTGATACTTGGCTCGACTGCGATGGAGATGTTTCCATTCAACTCAATGGAATCACCGTGGGCGATGGAGTTAATCTCATCAACAACATTGAGAATTTCCTTAGCCTTAATAATAATTAGTTCTCCAATTTCGGTTAAGTGGGCACCAGAATTCGTCCGCTTTAACAGAACTACACCCAGCTCATCTTCGAGTTTACTAATGGCAGAGCTAAGAGCAGGTTGCGAAATGTGTGTACGCTCTGCTGCTAGAGTAATAGACTTAGATTCATGGACTGCAACTAAATAAGTTAATTGTTCAAAACGCATTTTTAACCATCCTTGATAGAATATTTCCCTTATACAGACCACGTTAAGGCAGGAAAGCAATTCATAGAGTTCATTATACTATGAGTAATTCAAATCACAATAGTATTTAGGAATAAGAAGTTTGAAATATATAGAAAATTTACAAGGAAATAATGTATATTCAGAAGATTTGCGATAGAGAATATGTATTAACCCATAATTAGGTGGTTATACGGGGCATAGTTACTAAGTATTTTACAGAAAAACATGGATTGCATATAATCTGGCATGTAAGTGAGAGGAATCACAAGGTAATATTACAACTTTAAAATTATTGGAAGAATAGGAGGGTTTGATTAGTTTATAAGTAAAGAATTTAAGATCTGGAAATTATTAATACCAATTATTATGAATAAGGAGGTAAATGTATGGCAGTAATGGTTAATTCTAATGAGTCAAGTGAGGAAAAAAAAGTAAGTGAAAAAAGGCATTACCTTGATGAAGCTCGTATGTGTTTTGAACATTATAAGTTTTTAATTATTCTTGCCCTAGCCTATGCTTTTGACCAAATGGATTTATTTACATTTTCGTTCGTTGCTCCTGCTCTTACAAAACACTGGGGTGTTTCCATGGAGTGGATCGGAATCGTTAATTCTTGTACTTTTGTAGGTATGTTATTTGGATGTTGGTTCGGCGGGTGGCTATCAGATGTCATTGGCAGAAGGAAAGCATTTTTATTTTCGGTGTTCTTCTTCTCAACGTTTTCCATATTAAACGGCGTGGCACCTAATAAGGAGTTATTCTTGGTCTTTAGAACTTTAACTGGTTTTGGTATTTTATCGATGGTTGTCGTGGCAATGGTTTATATCACGGAAATATTACCTGCCCCTTCGCGGGGAAAATGGCAAGCCATATCTTTGGCAACGGGGTTGCTGAGTGTTCCGTTAATTGGCCAAATAGCCGATAAAGTTGTTCCCAGCAGCCCAAACGGTTGGAGATATATTTTCTTCATCGGCGGAACAGGGTTTATAATCTTTATCTTGTCTCTGGTTTGGTTAAAGGAATCTCCACGTTGGCTTATCGCCAAGGGACGATATAAAGAGGCCGAAGGCATTATCCAAAGATTTTTACCCAATGAAAAAGTGGATATAAACAATGAAGCTAGTATTGGTGCTACAGTTAAAAAAGAGGCTGGAACAAGAGAGGCACTCAAAGAGATATTCAGTAAAAAATACGCTAAGAAATCCAGTGTATTGATTATCATGGTTTGCATGATTACCGTCGGATACTTTATGTTCTTTGGCTGGATGCCAACCTTACTGAACGATTATGGTTTTTCCTTGGATGATGCCTTGTGGATGTCTGCTTTGGTTTCATTTGGAAGCCCCATCGGTAACTATCTTGCAGCTGCCTTTACTGACAAGGGCGGAAGAAAGATTCCCATCGTCATCTACAGTCTTTTAGTAGGAGTTCTAACAATTGTCTTTGGCACCATTAAGATCCCTATGCTTATTGTAGGAATAGGATTTGTCGTCCGGGTGCTCATGGACGGAGTTTTCGTTGTAATGTGGTCCTATCTGGCTGAATCATACCCCACACATATAAGAAACAGTGGTACAGGTTTCATCTACAGTACCGGCAGACTTCTTACAGCTGTGGCCATGGTTACAGTGCCAATGATTTACAAAAGTTTCGGATATGTAACCTTGTTCTCCGTTATTGGTATTATGTTCCTGATAGTAGCAGTTACCACTGGTTTATGGGGCGAGAAGACTGCTGGTCGCTCCCTGGATGAAATTGATGTCTAGACAAATTTCATCTTAAAAAGATGATACCTTAAATTAAAATCACTTGAGGAGTTGAAATTTGATTATGAAAAGACAAGCACTTACCAATAAATTATTGGTATTAGGTGTCGATGGGATGGATCCAAGAATAAGCAAGAAATTCTTGGCAGAAGGAAAAATGCCTAACTTACAGAAATTCATCGAACGTGGATCTACCAGAAATGATTTGCGTCTGTTGGGGGCAATCCCAACGATTACACCGCCTTGCTGGACGACGCTCGCCACTGGTGCGTATCCAGGAACTCATGGTATCACGTGTTACTGGAGACAATCTCCGGAAAGTCTCGATGCTGTTGTCTACAATATGGATTCTCGGAATTGTCTCGCAGAACAAATTTGGAATATTACTTCAGAAGCCGGCCTAAAAACACTTGTATGGCATTGGCCAGGGAGTTCATGGCCCCCAACCTCTCATAGCGAAAATCTAAGTGTTGTGGATGGTACGCAACCTGGTTCGGTTAATATGGGCGTTGCACAACTTGACTGGGAAAAAGTAATCGTTGCTACACCCGAAATTAATGAAGTGCGTTATGCGCCGAGAGTAGATAAACCAGCAGGTGTGGGTTGCATCATTACAGATTTGGAAGACACTTTAGACAATGACGTTGATGATGAAATGATGGAACTTTGGTGGGGCGATACAGCTCGTGAAGGCGGAGAAATTCGTACCTACGTAATGGATGATGAAGATACAGAAGTTGTCATTGGCAGCAAGGTAGCTTATGATATTGTAAATTCCCCGCTTAAAGATGCTACAGGTTGGGCAAACGCTCCAGAAGGGGCAAAAGAATTTACAATTTTAACTTCTGGTGGTGTCATGAGACGCCCTGCCTTAATTCTTAAAAATGAAGCCGGCGAATATAATCGAGTGGCCGTTTACAAGAATAAGAAGGCAGAAGCACCAATTGTTATCTTAGAGAAAGATAAAATGGTAACTGGTATTATTGATGATGTTACTAAAAAAGAAGTCACAAAACCGGCCTGCCGTTCTATGAAGATTTTAGAACTTGATCCGGCAGGGAACAAAGTTAGATTATGGATTAGTAATGCTCTTGATATATCGAATGACCAATTATGGCATCCAAAGTCCCTTTACCAAGAAATCGTTGGCAATGTTGGTGAGGTTCCGCCCGTCAGTTTAATTGGTGGGGAAGATGATGAATTAGTCGGAGAAATCTTTGAACCCTCTTGGGACCTTTACAACAAATGGCAAGCTGATTGCCTGAATTATAGCATCAAAGAAAAAGGCTATGAAGTTGTATTTTCCCATCTTCACAATATTGATTGTGCTGGGCATCAACTATGGCATCTTGGGAAGACACTGCCATCCTGGGATCACACCGATGAAAAAACTTATCAAGGGTTTATTGAAAAGTTCTACGTGCAAACGGATAAATATCTCGGCGAATTCCTGTATTTATTAGACGAAGGTTGGACCGTGTTCGTTTTAAGTGATCATGGCCTGATTGTTGGGGAAAATGTACCTCCTATCTTAGGGGAATATGGTGGACTCAATACGAAAGTTATGGAAGAACTGGGCTATACGGTCATGAAAAAGGATGAGAATGGCAATTCCATAAGAGAAGTCGATTGGGAGAAAACAAGAGCCATTCAGATTCGCAGCAACTATATTTATATCAATCTCAAGGGACGCGATAAATATGGTATTGTGGACCCGAAGGATCAATATGATTTAGAAGAACAAATCATCTCCGATTTGTATAATTACAGAGATGATCGTACGGGCAAACGTGTTGTCGGCATCTGCCTCAGAAACAAAGATGCTGTGCTAATCGGCACTAACGGACCGGAATGTGGAGATATCTTCTTCTCAATTGAAGAAGGGTACAATCGGTTGCATGGCGATAGTATTTCAACATCAGAGGGGTATTTTGAGTCATCCGTTTCGCCAATTTTTGTCGCAGCAGGTAATGGAATTAAGCCCGCATTTACAACAGAACGAACGATCCGACAAGTTGATGTGGCACCTTCGATTTCAACATTGCTTGGTTTGCGATACCCGGCACAATGCGAAGGAGCTCCGATCTATCAGATTTTCTCAGAAGATATTTAATTAAAGTGCTATACTGCGCAGCTATCAGAAGTAGCACTCTGATAGCTGCCTTTTAAATGGATCATATTCAGCGTGAAAGACTGTAAAAACAGTAGGGCTGATTAAAACTCAATAATTTAAGGAGTGGAGACTATGTCTTTAGAACAATTAAACTCGAATCGTTTTGAAGAAATTATCTATGATAATTGTGAGCCCTGCTTGGTGATCTTTTCTAGGAAAACCTGTCATGTATGTAAGGAAGTTGTTCCAATGTTAGCAGAAGTTAAACCTCAATATGAGGGCAAATTTGGCTTTTATTACGTTGATGTTGAAGAAGATAAGAATTTATACCAACGGTTTTCCTTGAAAGGTGTTCCGCAGATCCTCTTTTTTAATGACGGAGAATATCAAGGAAAACTCGCCGGAAACGTTGAGGAAGAAACCCTTGAAGAAAAAATCGCAGAAGTCCTTGGAGCGTAGTTAAAAGTTAAAGGGGATGTGGAAGACGTGGTTAGTAATTATGATCTGATCATTATTGGGGGTGGCCCTGCTGGACTTTCCGCGGCTATTTATGGCGGTAGGGCGAAACTTAAGACCTTAGTCATTAATAAGGGGACGATTGGGGGATTAGCAGATACTACTCGGGAAATCGTCAATTATCCGGGTTATATCCAAGTCAGCGGCCCGGATTTGATGAAAGATTTTCGGAAACATGCTGAACATTTCAATGTTGAATTTTTAAAAGAAGAAGTTATCAGTGTCGATTTTTCTCACCAGCAGAAGTTCATTAAAACGAAAAAAGGCAAGGAACTATCTGCTAAAGCCGTCATTATTGCCTGTGGCAGCGAACCGAGAATTTTAAATATCCCTGGTGAGAAAACACTACGGGGGAGTGGAGTAGCATACTGTGCGACCTGTGATGCGGAGTTTTTTGAAGGGGAAGATGTTGTTGTCGTTGGGAGTGGCGATCAGGCCATTGAGGAAGGCATGTACATCACTAAGTTTGCCCGTAAAGTGACGGTCATTGTTTTACATGATGAAGGAATTCTCGATTGCAATAAAGTAAGTGCTACAAGAGCATTTAGCAATGAGAAAATGGAGTTTATGTGGAACTCAACGATTGAAGCAGTTCTTGGAGAAGAAAACGTGGAAGGGGTAAAAATTAAGAATTTAAAAACAGGCACTTCTTCTGACCTTGCTTGTCAGGGTGTATTTTTCTTTGTTGGTATGGTCCCCTCAACCCGTTTTCTAAAAGATAGTGGACTTGACCTGGATAACAGAGGGTATATCCCTGTCAATGAGAGTATGGAAACTAATGTCGAAGGAATATATGCTGTCGGTGACAATCGAGTGAAGTATTTAAGACAAGTTGTCTCCGCAGCCGGGGATGGTGCAACAGCCGCCGTAGCTGCTGAGAGATATATTGAAGAACTCAATTATTTTAATGCCAATGTTCTTGAAAATGATAAAAAGGTATTGTTATTATTTTTTAATGTCTTAGTCGATGAAAGTTTGGAATTCAGCACCTTGTTAGAGAAAATCATTCGTGAAAATGGTGATGACTATAAACTATTCAAGGTTGATATGGCAACGAAGAAGACACTTGCAGGAAACTATAATATAGAGGAAGTGCCTGCTGTTGTTGTATTGGATAAAGGGGAAGAAATTAAACGTCTGGACTGTAGTATGGATGAACAAAAATTAAAATCTCAGTTATTCTAGCTTCATAATTCCAGTAAAGCAAAAGGGCTGCAGACGACAGTATTCAGATATAAATAATTCTAAATAAGGGGCTGTGTGAAAACTCAGTCTAAGTAGTTAAACAATCAAAAACCGTCCTCATTTCACTATCAAAGTGGAGTGAGGACGGTTGTGTTTGTTTTGGGCACAGCTCCTTGTATGGTTCAGATCATCACCATGCTGGCAAGGGAACACTGGGGTGATTTTGTCATTAGTTTGATATTTTTTCGGAGACGCTCATATCTAAGACAGCAGTATTCAAGAAAGTCGTCGCCATTGTAATGCCTGATTAAAGCCCAGGCTGTCCAGAGTAAATCTTGCGCCATCATGAAGTTTTTTATTTTTAATTCTTCCATAGGTGTCAATGTGTGGCCGAAGTAGTTCTGAACTAAATGGTGGATGGCCTCTGAGGATAGTTTTGATTCAAGAATATAGGCTGCCACATCCCAACAGGGATCGTTCATTCCGGAATATTCCCAGTCTACGAGATATGTTCTGCCGGTATCGTCGATAATGAAGTTTTCAGGGACTGTGTCATTGTGGGAGGGGACCAACATTGTATTTTTATTCGTTTCTTGGACAAAAGTGACTAATTGATCTTTGAGAGTCGTGTAATCGAAGAAAAAGCTGCCGTGTAGCTGTTGGATAATCAGCTCGTATTTGGAGAGTTCCGCTAGCCAATCGAAGCGGTTAGGAAAATTAATCGGGAATGAATGAATTCTCTTCAAGGTACAAGATACGGATTCTAGGTTTTGAGGGGAACTTGGATCAGCGATCGCCATATTTTTGCTATTTTTTATGTAGACGCTTATTTTGATTCCGCTTTGTTCATCAAAGTAAACGCAATCCGAGTTCACGCCGAACTCGGAGGCAATATGGTTATTGACCCTTTCAATGTTTCGATCAATAATCTGTTCCGTCATACCGCCGGGTCGCCGTATAACATATTCCATGCCTTTTATCGTCATTATGTAGTTGTAATTGGTAAGCCCGCCGGCAAAACGTGATTTGTCAAAGACAATGCTTTCATCGCCAAAAACATGTTGCAGCGTTTCTTGAACTAATTCTTCCATTCTCATATATAGCTCCACCAAGTTACTCAACTTGGATTTTTGGATTATTGTTAATTTACTTTAGCAAAAAAAACCTACTAAATCAATGCATTAGAATAGTTTGATTTCAGATTCTCTATCATTGTCTTACAGATAATGTCTCCTTAACGTACTTGAATTTTAAACTAAGGTCTAAATTCTGCAAAAAAGTCTTATAAGTGCAATAGGTAAATTCTTCTAGATATAATAATGCAATTATCGATATTTATTCTCCATAAAAAAATATCCTCCATGCGATATTATAAAAAATAACAAATTAACGGTTCATTAAAAAGCGCTAAAGCGACAATTCTTGAAGGTTTAAGTCTGAAAAAGAGGGGTCGTTACGATGAAATACTATGGAGAAGAGGCCTTGGGTCTTGTAGAAACAAGAGGCATGGTTCCGGCAATTCAGGCGGCGGATGTCATGTGTAAGACGGCCGACGTTGTTCTTGTTTCCTATGAAAATGTAGGTTCCGGACTTGTCACCGTCATGGTCAAAGGGGATGTGGCAGCAGTGAGGTCGGCTGTAGAAAGAGGCAGAGCAGCGGCAGCTGCCATTGGTGAAGTGACAGCCTCCCATGTCATGCCGCGTCCCATAAGTCGGGTAGGTAAGATTGTCTCGGTCCATGACATTGATGCGGAATGAACATTGGTTGTTTTGGAAAGGGGAGTCCGTGTGGACAAAAATGGTGCCTTAGGATTCATTGAAACGTATGGCCTGGTTTCTGTGCTAGAAGCCGCAGATGCCATGTGCAAGGCTGCGGATGTGGAATTGGTTGGTTATGAAAATGTGGCTTCAGGTTTGATCTCTGTTGTGATTCGCGGTGATGTGGGAGCAGTGAAAGCAGCTGTTGATGCAGGCCTCAAAGAAGCGAGCAAGGTTGGTAAGGTTTATTGTTCCAATGTTATCGCTAGGCCGCATGCAGACATAGAAAAGATTATCGCCAAATATGTGCTTGACTGGTAATTAATTGATTCAGGCTTTGACTCAGGAGCGGAAAAGAGGGAGCGACTAAGGCATGAATAGAATTGACAATGACTTGCTCTCTGTCCAGGAAGCTCGAATTCTTGTGGAAAACGCTCGCGAGGCGCAAAAGGTGCTGGCGGCGTTTTCTCAGGAAAAACTTGATAAGATTGTCGGGCATATGGCTGGAGCAGTGTGTAAACATGC
This sequence comes from Desulfosporosinus paludis, assembly GCF_045689965.1. Lineage (NCBI taxonomy): Bacteria > Bacillati > Bacillota > Clostridia > Eubacteriales > Desulfitobacteriaceae > Desulfosporosinus > Desulfosporosinus paludis. Next base: position 890,900 of record NZ_CP144211.1, on the reverse strand, counting down.
CAGAGAACTTGCCGTAATGTCCTGTGAAGAAACAGGGTTTGGAAAATGGCAGGATAAGTTTATAAAGAATGTTTTTGCGAGCGATTTTCTCTATAAGAACATTAAGGACATGAAAGTTGTCGGTATTGTCAGTGAGGATACAGAAAAGAAAACCATGGATATTGGCGTACCTGTTGGAGTGATCGCTGCGCTGCCGCCTTCAACTAACCCGGCATCAACAACAATCTACAAAGCACTGATTGCCATAAAATCAGGTAATGCTATTGTTTTTTCTCCTCACCCTAAGGCCAAAAGAACAATTACCAAGGCACTGGAAATACTAATACGGGCGGCAGAAGAAAGCGGAATGCCAAGCGGTGCCATTGGATATTTACGAACGCTGACCATAGACGGAACGACTGCGCTGATGAACCATAAAGACACATCGCTCATTCTAATTACCGGTGTTCCCAAGCTGGTCAGAGCGGCGTATTCATCGGGTAAACCTACGATTTATGGCGGGCCGGGCAATGGTCCTGTTTTTATTGAACGTTCGGCTGACCTAAAACAGGCCGCTGCAGATATTATTGCCAGCAGAACCTTCGACAACGGAATTGTTTCGGCCTCAGAACAGGCCATTGTTGCTGAGGAATGTATTGCCGATGAAATAAGGCGAGAACTCAGAGACAACGGTGCCTATTTCATGTCAGAGCAGGAATCGGAACAGCTCGGCAGATTATTTTTCTGTCCTGATGGCAGCATAAATCCGGAAATTGTCGGAAGAACAGCTCTGGAATTGGCCCGGCGAAGTGGCCTATGTGTCCCGCAAGAGACCAAAGTATTGATTTCAGAACAAACTTATGTCTCCTCCACTAATTCTTATTCCAGAGAAAAATTGTGTCCGGTCTTAGCGTTTTACGTTGAAAAGGACTGGCTGAATGCCTGTGAAAAATGCCTGGAGTTGCTTATTAATGAAGGAATGGGTCATACCTTGGTCATTCACTCGAACAATGAGAATGTAATCCGGGAATTTGCCCTAAAAAAACCGGTATCAAGAGTATTAGTTAATACTCCTGCGACATTAGGGGGTATAGGTGCAACGACGAATCTCTTCCCGGCATTAACTTTAGGCTGCGGAGCAGCAGGCGGAGGGTTTACTTCGGACAATGTTAGCCCCCTGAACTTGATTAATATTCGAAAAGTCGGCCATGGTGTGCGAAAACTGGAAGATATAACCGATGGAGTTCTGAAACGGGAAGCTGCTGAAATTGGCGGAGACATTAGCTCTGCTGTGCAGAATTCCGTTAATGGTACTCATGATTTGATAGAGTTACTCGAAAGATTGCTTGAGCAACTCAAGTAGTGCAGGTCGATAAGACTTAATCCTGCCTATTAAGTGAGAGAGAGGAAAAAGCGTTGGATGTCAAAGAATTTTCAACAAAATTGATGGCTGCAACAAAACACCTGTCCCCTGAAGAAACTGCTGCCGTCATGAGGCTATTTCAGGGGATTTCCCAGGGACTGTCCGCAAACAGTTCTGTAACAAACAGTGTGACAAAATCCCCGGTGTATGAAGGGGAGATTACAGGACTGACACCGCGTTTGGAACGACTGAAAGCGGCTTATTTAAAGGTTAAACCAAGTGTTAGCATCTATCGTGCCAGAGCATTTACCCAAGTTGCCAAAGAAAATGCCGGGCTGCCTAAAATTCTTCTCCGGGCTAAATGCTTTAGGAAAGCCTGTGAGACAGCTCCCATAGTGATTCAAAATGACGAATTAATTGTAGGACATCCCTGTGGGAAACCAAGAGCGGGTGCTGTATCTCCGGATATTGCCTGGAGATGGATTCGGGACGAACTGGACACCATGTCAACCAGGCAGCAGGACCCTTTTGAAATCAGTGAAGAAGACAAGCGGATTTTGCGGGAAGAGATTTTCCCTTACTGGGAAGGCAAAAGTGTGGATGAGGTTTGTCAGAAACAATATGAAGAGGCCGGCGTCTGGTCCTTTTCAGGCGAATCCTTTGTCAGTGATCTTTCTTACCATCAAGTCAATGGTGGTGGTGACACCTGTCCCGGTTATGATGTCATCTTAATTAAAAAAGGTATTAATGGTGCAAGGCAGGAAGCCGTTGACAGATTAAGCAAATTGTCTATGGAGAACCCAGTTGATATCGATAAGATTTACTTCTATAAAGCGGAGATCGAGACTTGTGACGGTATTTTGGCTTATGCCAAACGGCTTTCTGAATATGCACGAGAGTTGGCGGATCGAGAGCATGACGCTGCCCGGCAGAAAGAACTTTACAGGATTTCCGATAATTTGACTCATGTACCGGCCAATCCTCCCCGCACGTTCCATGAAGCACTCCAGTCCATCTGGACCCTTGAGTCTCTGTTTGTGGTGGAAGAAAACCAGACCGGTATTTCTCTCGGACGTTTGGACCAGTACATTTATCCTATGTTCAAGGCTGACATGGAAGCCGGCAGGATGAACAAACTTGAAGCTTTTGAACTGTTGAGCTGCTTTATTATCAAATGTTCCGAAGTTATGTGGCTGTCTAGTGAACTGGGAGCGAAATATTTTGCCGGTTATCAACCGTTTATCAATTTAACCATTGGCGGGCAGAAGAGAACCGGCGGCGATGCCACGAATGACCTGACTTATCTGATCATGGATGCCGTTCGTTTTACTAAAATGTATCAGCCATCCCTTGCTTGTCGGATTAACAACAAATCTCCACAACAATATCTAAAGAAAATTGTCGATGTTGTTAAAGCAGGGCTTGGTTTTCCCGCCTGTCACTTCGATGATACTCATATTAAAATGATGCTCGCTAAGGGATTCTCCATTGAAGACGCACGGGATTATTGCCTCATGGGCTGCGTGGAACCGCAAAAATCCGGCAGAATCTATCAATGGACATCCACCGGCTATACCCAATGGCCCATCGCCATAGAATTTGTGCTGAATCGTGGCTGGATGAAATGGCACGGCACCATGGAAGGTATTGACACAGGTGACCTAGACAATATCAAGACTTATGAAGAATTTGACGCTGCCTGCAAACGGCAAATTGAACATATTATTCGCCTGTCTGCTATCGGAACCCTCGTCAGCCAGCGGGTACATCGCGACCTTGTTCCCAAGCCTCTCATGTCCCTGTTGGTAGAAGGGTGTATGGAAAAGGGTACGGATGTTACAAACGGCGGCGCTCTTGTCAATTACGGTCCCGGACTTATCTTCTCCGGCTTGGGAACTTATGCTGACTCTATGGCAGCTATTAAGAAGTTGGTCTTTGATGACAAGAAATATTCCCTGAAACAAATCCGGGACGCAGTGGGTGCGAATTTTAAAGGTTATGAAACGATTCGGACAGATTGCCTCAATGCACCGAAATACGGCAACGACGACGACTATGCTGATGAGATTGCTTCAGATATCATCAACTGGACGGAAAGGGTTCATCATACCTTTAAAATGCTCTACTCCCACTTCACTCATGGGACTCTTTCCATTTCCAACAATACGCCGATCGGGGAAATTACCGGAGCGACAGCTAATGGACGGCTGGCCTGGACTCCGTTGTCCGACGGAATCAGCCCGACACAAGGTGCTGATAAATTGGGCCCCACAGCAATCATTAAGTCGGTCAGCAAGCTAAGTAACGAGTCTATGAATATTGGAATGGTGCACAATTTCAAACTGCTGCGTGGCATTCTGGAAACTCCGGAGGGCGAAAATGGCCTGATTACTTTGCTTAGAACCGCATCCATTCTCGGCAATGGTCAGATGCAGTTTAGTTATGTTGACAATGAAATATTGAAGAAAGCCCAAATCGAACCTGACAACTATCGAGATTTGATCATTCGTGTTGCCGGGTATAGCGCTTACTTCGTAGAACTGTGCAAGGAAGTACAGGATGAAATTATCAGCAGAACAGTCTTGGAGCACTTTTAAATAGGAAGGCATTTTTAAAGAATGGGGACGTTATGAGTACAGAAACCGGCACCATCATAGAAAGAAAAGCGAGAATCTTTAATGTCCAGAAATATTCCATCTATGATGGACCGGGTATCCGAACCTTAATTTTCTTCAAAGGGTGTCCCCTGAGATGCAAGTGGTGTTCGAATCCCGAGGGACTGGAAAGAAAGTATCAGGTTATGTTCAAAGAGGATTTGTGCGCTGATTGTGGCAAGTGTATTCCGGTTTGTCCTGTCCACCTGCATTATTTCGGGGAGGGTGAAAACGGGCGACGACAAACTGAAATCCAAGGGTCCAGACATAACGTTAATCGCAGCATTGACTGTGTAGGCTGCCGAAAATGCGAGACCGTATGCCCTAAGCAAGCCCTGTCCGTTGTCGGTTTGGACAAAACTATTTCTGACGTCCTGGAAATCATCGAACAAGACGCACTCTTCTACCTGAGTTCTGCTGGGGGAGTCACTCTGGGGGGAGGGGAAGTTACGGCACAGCCGGAATTTGCCGCCAACTTGCTGATGGAATGTAAGCGTTTAGGAATCCACACGGCTCTTGAAACCAGTGGATATACAAAGCTAGATTCTTTGCTCATGATAGCCCAGTTTACTGATTTATTTCTGTATGATCTTAAGCACATTGACTCCGAGCGTCATTACGAGCTTACCGGGGTGCGCAATGAACGGATTCTGGATAATCTAACCCAACTCATACGCCGTGGGTTTACAGTCAAAGTCAGGATGCCTCTTATTAGGGGATTAAATGATAGTGAAGACACCCTGAACAGATCCCTGGAATTTCTACAATCCTTCACAAGCTACAAAAATTTTCAGGGCATTGATTTGCTTCCCTACCATAAATTAGGCATTAACAAATACAAACAATTGGATTTGAAGTACGCTATCACGGAAGATTTGAGCTTCAAAGAAGAAGAGTTGAGCAGAATTGAACAGTTCATAAAAGGTTATGACTTACAGGTCGAAGTCATCAGACATTAAAGGTGATGTGAAGGACGGGGAGATTTTATGAGTGCAGCCGATGAATTTGACAGAAAACGTATTATCCAGGAATATGTGCCGGGCAAGCAAGTCACTCTGGCTCACATCATTGCTTCGCCTGTTCAAGACTTATATGAACGTCTGGGCATTGAAGAAACAGGAGCTATTGGAATTTCCACCCTTACTCCCAGTGAAACGGCAATTATTGCAGCCGATATTGCCACCAAGACATCTGGCGTAGAGATCGGTTTTCTTGATCGATTTACAGGGTCCCTGGTCATATCCGGTGATGTGGCAAGCGTCGAAGCAGCTATGATTGCCATCAATGCCACCTTGGAAAAGCTATTAGGCTTCACGCCTGCCCAGATTACGCGCACATGAAGAAACGAATTATGGTCGTCGGACCAACCCAATCCGGTAAATCCACCTTGACCAATGTTTTAAATGATTCCAACAGACCTTTGAAAAAGACCCAGGATGTTATTTATGGAAAGAATGCCATTGACACGCCGGGTTCATATATAGAAAACCCTTCTATGTACAAATATCTGATTGCAACACAACAGGGAGCTTCTCATGTTCTCATGCTTGTCGATCAAACCAGAATTCTTGATGTATATCCGCCAGGTTTTGCTAAATCCTTTACCTGTCCTGTGATTGGAGTCATTACTAAGGTTGATTTAGCTCCTCAAGACGCCAATTTATGTATTCAACAGATGAGAAAAATTGGGGTTAAAGAACCTTACTTCCGGATTTCTTTAAAAGATAATATGGGTGTGGATGCCTTAAAACAATATTTGCTTGGGAAACAAGAAACATCTTCATAAATGAAGTTTTTTAGATAGATGTATTCTTGGTGTTACATCTCCTCAGTATTAAGAAAAATACCGGAAAAGTATGGCGAAGAGGAGATTTAGGGAAGGGGAGGTGAGGCCATGAAATTCGTCACGGAAATGGAATTGCGGGATTTATATAAGATGGAACCCTTTACTACATTTGTTCTGGAACCAACTACAAAAATCACACCGGGAGCCCGCCAATTTCTTGTGGATAGACGAGTCACGCTGGTACAAGCACAGGGCAGTGACGGCAAGAAATCAAACGGCAATGAGTTGAATCAGTTACAAGTACAGGAAAACTGGTGTACCTTGAGATTGCGCAGAAGAATGGAATGTATAGAATCTTTATTTCTCCTAATCGCAGAACTGTTACCCCCTGGAGATTGTGACCTGTCAGGAGAAGTCCTGGATTTGGGCAGATGTTTTCGGAACGTACGAAACGCTGAACTGGAACAGAGAGCTCCGGACAAGATTCAATTTTGGGGATGGTCGGAAGATGAAATCAACAAGCGATTCCACAATCTAGGAGAAAACATCGACATTGGTGAGTCTCCCTGGAGACTGGAAAAGGGAAAAGAGGTTGCTCTGCTAAATTACTTACGCGCCTCCCTCCGAGAGGTCGAACCCGTCCTTTTAGAAGCCTATTGGAACGAAGAGAAGCAAGCCTGCTTACGACAAGACTTGATTGATACGGTCAATCTGATGATTAACATTCTTGGCATGATGATGAGGAAATGTCTAGGAGGGCAAAAATGGAGACTGTAAACTCAGCATTTCTATACTGCGATCAGCTTGTGCGGGATTTCGAGAACGTCATCAAAACACCGATCTTGAATAAATCCTCTGTTTATTACACCGGCGTTGACTTGGGTACAGCTTATATTGTACTGGCAGTTCTTGATGAGAACTATCAGCCCGTTGCCGGAGCCTATCGATTTGCCAGTGTTGTCAAAGATGGCATGGTGGTGGATTACATCGGTGCGATTCGCATCGTCAAAGAACTAAAACAAGAACTCGAAGAGAAACTAGGTGCGGAACTGATCTATGCAGCAGCAGCGCTTCCTCCGGGAACCGTTGAGCTTGACTCAGGTGCAATTAAACATGTGGTGCAGGGCGCTGGTTTCGAAATTACAAACGTCTTAGATGAACCTACGGCGGCCAATGCCGTACTTAAGATTAAAAATGGGGCGATTGTCGATATTGGTGGCGGCACCACTGGGACTGCCATTCTAAAAGACGGCAGCGTGATTTATGTTGCCGATGAACCTACGGGGGGTACACATTTTTCCCTCGTCATTGCCGGGGCTTATAAGATGAGTTTTGACGAGGCGGAACAATATAAGCGAGATTCAAAAAACCATAGAGAATTGATTCCTGTCTTACGGCCAGTCATTGAAAAGGTTTCATCTATTATCAGCTGCCACATTAAGGAATATCACGTGAAAGAAATTTATTTAGTCGGTGGAACCTGCTGCTTGGAAGGAATCGAAGATATTATTGCTCGTCAAACCAGCCTACCCACCTATAAACCGCAAAATCCTATGTTTGTAACACCTTTAGGTATTGCCCTCAACTGCACACAGGAAATCCTTTAACTGGGAGTGACGTTTTACACATGGAATATCGAATTATTAAATCCCCTTCCAGTGGGACAGTAGATATCCTCTTTCGGCGGAAAGGCTCCGCTTCGACTATTCCCATTAGAAACTACGATGCGGTAGGTTTAGTCCAGGGGCGGCTGATTGATATGGTTTTTGCTGCTGATATCGCTGAAAAAGCGGCGGGAGTGGTAGTAGAAGACATTAAAGGTCATTGTCCGCAGAATCTGATTATGATCGCCATCTTCGGAGACACAGCATCGGTGGAAGCCGCTGTTCAGGAGATACAGTATAAATTGAAAGAAGCGAAAACAGGTGAGATCAGGTGATAGCAGCAAAAGTAATTAACAGTATATGGTCAACCAGAAAAGCGGATTCCCTTGTGGGCCTGAAATTCATGTTGGTGGAAGTCCTTGGCGGCCTTGATGCCGGTCGGCTCGTGATCGCTGCGGACACTATCAGTGCCGGTATTGGCGAACGAGTGCTGATCTGTCTTGGCAGTTCTGCCCGTAAAATGTTAGGTCGAGAGGATGTACCGATTGATGCCGTCATTGTAGGAATCATCGATGAAGACTGTGAGTTATAGAGAAACCGGAGGTGGGAAACGTTGGATTTACTGAACATAGTCAAGGATGCGGGGATTATCGGAGCAGGAGGCGCTGGGTTTCCGACTCACGCCAAACTAACCTCTAAAGCCGAGTATATCCTGCTTAATGGAGCGGAATGCGAACCCCTGCTCAGAGTGGACCAGCAATTGATGGAGCGCTTCCCTGATGAAATCATCAAAGGACTGGAAGCGGCGGGAAGATATATTGAAGCCCGTAAAGCTATTATCGGAATTAAAGGCAAACATAAAGAAGTCATCATTCTCCTGCGCCAAAGAATCGGAGCTTTAGGGCTTTCGAATTACATGGAAGTGATGGAACTTCGGGATATCTATCCGGCCGGTGATGAACAGGTTCTGGTTCATGAATTGACCCAAAGAATTGTTCCGGAAGTATCCATCCCTTTGAAAGTAGGCTGTGTGGTTATTAATGCGGAAACGGCCTTGAATATAAGTAAGGCCATGGCCGGGAATCCTGTCACGGAAACATATATCACCGTCGCTGGAGATGTTCCTCAGCGCCTGACTGTCAAAGTACCTGTGGGAGTGTCTATTCGGGATGTCCTCAGACAATGTGGGGTGGAAAACGCAGATGATTATGCCGTAATAGACGGCGGCCCCATGATGGGTTCTGTCATGAACAACGTCGACGGGTATGTCACCAAAAAAAGCAAAGGCTATGTGTTGCTCCGAAAAGACCATTTCCTGATCCGAAAAAAATCCGTGAGCCTTGATCGAGCAAGAATCATCGGCAAAACCGCCTGTGAACAATGCCGCATGTGTACCGATCTGTGTCCTCGTTACCTCCTGGGACACAACATGCAGCCCCATAAAATCATGCGTGCCTTGAGCTACAATCTGGAGGATGTGAAGGAACAACAAATTGCCCAGTTATGTTGCGAATGTAATGCCTGTGAATTATTCTCCTGCCCGGCAAATCTCCATCCAAGATCTGTCAATAAATTTTATAAGCAGAAGCTGGCCGAACAAGGTATTAAATATCAGCCAATTCTGATGGATTTCCAAGTGAGGTCCGCCAGAGACTATCGTCTTATTCCAAGCAAACGTCTGGTCGCCAGAATCGGCTTAACAGCTTTCGATAAACCGGCACCCCTGACTCAAGTCGAATTCAAACCTGAATACGTCAGTATCGCTCTAAGACAGCACATTGGAGCCCCGGCAACACCTGTTGTTGCTATTGGCGAACAGGTGAAAGCCGGACAGATGATTGCTAAAATTCCGGACAACAGTCTTGGAGCTGCCGTTCACTCCAGCTTCAATGGTACTGTGACCGAGATCAAGGATAATTCTATTCTTATAAAGGTGGGTTCGTATGTATAGTGCAATAGGTATGATCGAGCTTACGAGTATTGCTAGAGGGATTAATGCCACAGACTTGATGCTTAAAACAGCCTACGTTGAAGTGGTCAGTGCTACACCAGTCTGTCCGGGTAAATATATCGCCATCATCAAGGGAGATGTTGCCGCCGTGGAAAGCTCTATTAGTGCAGGGGTAGAACTGGCAGGAGAATATCTTGTTGACAGCTTTATTCTTGCCAATGTCCATCAGGGCGTTTTTCCGGCCATCACGGCCACAACTATGCCCGATGGAATCGGGGCTTTAGGGATTATGGAGTGTTTCTCTCTGGCATCTATGATCATTGCTGCTGATGCGGCGCTCAAAGCTGCCGATGTACAAGCTCTGGAACTGCGTTTGGGCAGCGGGCTGGGTGGCAAAGCTTTCTTCACCTTCACTGGAGATGTTGCCGCTGTGGAAGCCGGTATCGACGCAGGAAAAGCCATCGCTATCGAAAAGGGCTTGTTAGTGGATACAGAGGTCATCCCTTCACCGTCTGACAGATTGTGGTCAGCACTATTTTAACCTTCTGAATACATGCATCTATGCCCGATACCATCGAAAGGAGGTGCGACCTTGAAAAAACTTGTTTCTGCCAATGAGGTAAAAGCAGCTGCAGAAAAGGGGCAAAAACTTTTCTGCGTAGACTGCCATACCATTATTACACCGTCAGCTAGGGATTTAGCCAAGGAACTAGGCGTGGAATTCACAGCAGAGTCATCTGACGCAGCTCATCAGAGCCCTAACGACAGTAGTCTGCCGCAAGAAAACAATCGCGGACATGAGATTGACCCGGATATGATCTATCAAGTTGTAAAAGCGGTATTGGCCAACGGACTTTTGGCAAGTCTCCCAGCCCTATCTCTCGAAACACCCTTCCGTGCAGATTGTGAGCCCAAAAGCGGACTAAAAATTGTGCGCGGCAGGACGGTCAAACTTGAGACCTTTGATACCGGCGATCCCAGTACCAACGTAGCTTATCGCGAATTGGTCGGTAAAGACGATTCTCAAATGAGCGCAGGCCTTTTGACCATTGAAAAATCCAGCTTTGAGTGGGAATTGTCCTATGAGGAGATCGATATTGTTTTGGAGGGAAGTCTTTCTATCTCCATTAATGGTGAGACTTATCACGCTCACCAAGGTGATGTCCTCTTCGTACCTAAAGGTTCCAAAGTAACCTGGAGTTCCTCTGAGTATGTCAAACTCTTTTACGTAACTTACCCCGCAAACTGGGCTGATCTTATGGCACACCAATAGGAGGGTAAGCGATGCAGGCTCTTGGATTGATTGAAACACGGGGACTTGTTCCGGCAATTGCGGGAGCAGATGTCATGCTCAAAGCGGCACAAGTGGAACTTATGGGGAGGACCTTCGTAGGTGCCGGTCTCGTCACAATTGCCATAACCGGTGATGTGGGAGCTGTTAAAGCCGCCGTAGAAGCAGCAGTAACTGCGCTGGGAAAAATTAGTCAATCGGCCTTGGCTTCTCGTCATGTGATTCCCAGGCCGGATCAAGAGATTGAAAGTATGGTCATGGTAAGGGCAATCCAGGACATAGCAGAAGAACAAGCCAAAAGCATAGAGGAAAACACTAATCCTGAGCAACTATTGTTAAACCAACTTTGCAAAGAAGGGTTAGATGCTTGCGTAAAGGAATTTGGCCTTGAAAAATCTATGAATCTCTTGAAAACGCTTTCCGTCGTAAAACTCCGGAATCTGGCAAGAGACTATAAAGAACTTGGCGCCGCAGGTAGAAGCATTTCCAAAGCAAAGAAAGAATTACTTCTCCAGAAACTGAAGGGATATTACGAGCAGGGAAGTGAAAAGTAACTTTAACGCTTGTAATAAGAAGAAAAGACAGTTAGGAAGGAATAGTCAATTGGAAAACTTTGATTATGATTTACAATCCGTGCAAGAGACCAGAAATCTTGCCCGTCAGGCCAAACTGGCCCAAAGTCAACTTGCAACATTTAATAGCGAGCAGATTGACAAAATAATCCGTAATATGGTGAAAGTAGCAGGGGAGAATGCCGCTTCTTTGGCAAAGCTGGCAGTGGAAGAAACCGGATTCGGTAAAGTAGAAGATAAAATCTTCAAAAACCATTTTGCTTCCACGGAGCTCTATGAATTCATCAAACCTATGCAAACCATCGGAGTGATCAAGGACGATAAGGTCAATAAAATTATCGAAATTGCCGAACCTGTGGGGCTGCTCATGGGGATTGTTCCCTCAACCAATCCTACATCCACGGCCATATATAAATCCATTATTGCCCTTAAATCCCGTAATGGGATTGTGTTTTCCCCGCACCCTTCAGCCTTGAAATGCACGCTGCAGGCAGCACGCCTGATGAATGATGCTGCTGTAGCTGCCGGCGCCCCTGCCAATATTATTGGCTGTATTTCCAAACCTTCCATGGCTGCAACCGATGAACTTATGAAATGCGCTGAAGTTGCCATGATTATTGCAACAGGTGGTTCGGCCATGGTCAAGGCCGCCTACAGCGCGGGGAAACCGGCCTTGGGCGTAGGGCCGGGCAACGTTCCGGCCTATATAGAAAGATCTGCTCATATTTCGAAAGCAGTTAAAAATATTATCGCTAGCAAAACCTTTGACAATGGCACTATATGTGCATCTGAGCAATCGGTGATTGTAGATGAATGCATTCGCGATCAGGTGATGGAAGAGTTCAGAAGCCGGGGTGGTTACTTTATGACCCCTGCAGAAACGAACCAAGTTGCTAAGAAATTATTTGTCCGTGGACATGCCATGAACGCTAAAATGGTAGGGAGATCTGCGGCAGTCATCGCTGATAGTGCTGGTATAGCTATTCCTCCGGGAACAAAGGTTCTGTTGGGTGAACAACAGGGCGTGGGTGAAGAATATCCTCTGTCTTATGAAAAATTGACAACCGTACTGGCCTTTTATACCGTAAAAGATTGGCAGGAAGCTTGCGATCTGTCCATCAAACTCCTGAATAATGGCGGTGTCGGACACAGCCTTTCCATTCATACGGAGAATCAGGAAATGGTCATGAAGTTTGCGGAAAAACCTGTATTCAGGATCTTGGTTAACACATCCTCCAGCCAAGGCGGCGTAGGGGCGAGTACCGGACTTTCTCCGGCCTTTACCTTAGGCTGCGGTACTTGGGGCGGCAGTGCTACTTCTGATAATGTAACTCCAATGCACTTGATCAATATTAAACGTGTAGCTTATGGAATCAAAGACTTCACTGAAAACGCAACTCCTTCCTATTCGGACTGTGTGGCACAGAGTGGTAGTCCTGGTGCCATCAGTGACGACCAGATTATGAACGTCGTGAATGAAGTCATTTTGCTGCTAAAAAAAAGAGGTGGCAACTAACAGTGGGAAAATATGACGCTTTAGTAACGCTTCTGCTGGAAGCAATCAAAGAAGGGGGGGATTTAACAAAGGGCTTAAGTTCCATACCCGTGGGAATATCTAACCGTCATATTCATCTCTCTCAAAGGGATTTGGAGACCCTGTTTGGTGTCGGATATCAATTAACCAAAACCAAGGATTTGTCACAGCCTGGGCAATATGCTTGTAAGGAAACCCTGACCATAGCCGGGCCCAAAGGTGCTATTGAAAAAGTCCGTATCCTTGGCCCAACGCGAAGCGAATCCCAGGTAGAAATACTTCAGGCAGATTGTTACAAACTTGGCATAACTGCGCCGGTGAGGTTGTCTGGAGATCTGCAAGGAACTCCGGGAATCACTCTCATTGGCCCCAGAGGAAGTATCTTGCTTACTAAAGGCCTACTGATTGCGCAGCGTCACATTCATATGATCCTGGAAGATGCCAAAAATTTTGGTGTAACCGATAGAGGACAAGTGACCATTCAAGTAGACGGGCTTCGGGGAGGAACTTACTCGAATGTTGTCGTCAGAGCAAACAACACCTCGGCACTTGAATTTCATATAGACACAGAAGAGGCGAATGCAATGCAGCTCACCTCAACCTCAAAAATAACGATTCTAAAATAAAATTTTCGGGAGGAAACAACAATGAGTAGATCAGAAGCTTTAGGATTAATCGAAACCAGAGGTCTGGTAGGAGCAATTGAAGCGGCAGATGCCATGGTCAAAGCCGCTAACGTTCAGTTGATCGGCTACGAAAAAGTGGGCGGTGCTCTGGTAACTGTTATGGTAAGAGGAGATGTCGGTGCTGTAAAAGCAGCAACCGATGCTGGTGCTGCGGCAGCTCAGCGAGTTGGTGAGCTGATATCCGTTCATGTCATTCCTCGGCCACATGGTGACGTTGAAATGATGCTTCCCGCGTCCAAGAAAGAAGCATAATATACTATTGGACATGGCATAAAGTAAAGGTCAAAGTCTCCTTTGGGAGGTTTTGGCCTTCATCTTTTTGAACGTGAATTAGTCCATTTACATTTTTATAAGGGTGCTGTAGAATAAAAATGCATCCTATTTTGTGACCTCTTTTTCTTTTAGTCTCAGCTACTAAAGAATTTGGCCACTTGCTCTCGGATGCCTTCTTTTTTAGAATGAGTCGAACTCCTGGGCAGACAGTTAACCGCTAAGCAAAATGAATCAAGTTTAGAAAAAGGAAGTTTTGGCGAAAAGCATGAAGAAGAATGACAAAACATTAAAAGATTTAATGGATTCCAATCTGTATTCTCGCTATAGCGGACTAATATCCCTGTCCAATATTTCATTGCTGCTGATAGATACCAGCGGCAATATTCTGCTTGAGTTTAATCCGGCTCCAGACTTTTGCAAATTTATCTGTCAGGAAGATGAAACGCGGATATGCAAAGACTATATTGCTCGATTGAAACCAGGACAGAGAGACCGATTTATCTGTCGGTATGGATTGGCGAACATTCTTTTGCCAGTTGTTATTAATGACCAAACTATAGGTTATGTCGCTGGAGCGCAGGTTTATTCAACCGATAGTGAATATCAGAAATATCTGATTGATATAATGGCCATAGCAAAGGATAAAAAACTGGAACCGGAATTCATTGCGAAAGCAATTGCAGCGATAAAAACTATCGAAGAAAACAAAATTGAAATTCATGAACAAATTTGTAATCATATTACCCAGAATATTGGCTATGACTTATCTCAAAGCCTTCATACTACTGATAAGGCCATCGCAAGATTATCTATTGAAAAAGAAATGCTGGAAAAAAAGATTATTGACCTCGAAGCAAAAAATATGTCCTTGGTAATTAACCCACATTTCTTGTTTAATACTCTGAACTCTATAGCACGTATCGCCTATTTCGAAAAATCCCATACGACGGAAGAACTCATTTATTGTCTTTCTGATTTATTGCGGTACAACTTAAAGCAAGACGATGAATTGCATACTATCGGGGCCGAGATGGATAATATCGAGAAATACCTTTATATTCAGAAGATAAGATTTAAAAATCGTCTGGAATATGAAATTAACATTCCGGATCATATTAAATCTCATAGGATCCCCAATATGATTATACAACCCATCGTTGAGAATGCTCTTATCCATGGCATTACCCCTAAAAGGGACGGGGGCATGATTAAAATTAATGCAGAACAATATAAAAATGACATTAATATTTTTGTCATAGATAATGGGAATGGTTTTCCCAAAGAAGTCTTAGAAAGTTTACAACAAATAGAAAATAAGCTGGGAATAGGTTTTCGTAGTACGGATAGACGCTTGAAACGATATTTTGGAGAACATTATGGGTTGAAAATTGCCAAATCAGACTATAGTGGAAGTACTGTTACCATCTCGATTCCCACCAAACCCAATGCGAGGCGATAGCGATGAGTGTCGTTTTAATTGTAGAAGATGAACTACTCGAATTGGAATTTCTCAAATCGATTGTGGTCGAAGAGCTTCTTCCTACAGATAAAGTAGTCACTTGTGAAAGTGGAATTCAGGCTGTAAAAATGG
Source organism: Desulfosporosinus paludis (assembly GCF_045689965.1). Taxonomy (NCBI): domain Bacteria; kingdom Bacillati; phylum Bacillota; class Clostridia; order Eubacteriales; family Desulfitobacteriaceae; genus Desulfosporosinus; species Desulfosporosinus paludis. The sequence continues at coordinate 875,616 of NZ_CP144211.1, read as the reverse complement.
CAAAACAATATCGACCGAACATCATAGTTATGGATATACTTATTCCAGAGATAGATGGTTTAGAGGCCCTTCATGAGATAAAGAAATTCCTTCCCCAGGCATGTGTTATAATTCTATCGGCTTGTTCGGATTTTTCTTATGCCCAAACTGCAATTCGCCTTCGTGTCCAGGAATATTTGTTAAAGCCCATCAAACCATCCGTTTTCAAACAGGTATTCCGTGATCTGTTAACTACTGTAACTGAGAATCAGGTAGATACCGACGAAGAAATTACAGAACAAGACACCAACTATATATATCTTATTGAAAAGTCATTAAACTATATTCACGAAAACTTTAAACAAAAACTAACTTTGCAATTAGTTTCATCTAATGTATTTTTGAATCCCCAATATTTCAGCCGTATCTTTAAAAAAGAAGTAGGGGTTACATATATAGAGTATGTCAATAAATTAAAGATTGAGTATGCCTGTAAATTATTAGAAACAACCGACTATCCAGCCTATCGTATTTCCAGTGAATGCGGTTTTACAGATCCCTCTTATTTTAATCGAGTCTTTGTACAGCAAATGAATATGCCTCCCAAAGCATACAGAAGAAAACATATGTGTAACAGCAAAGATAAGTGCTGAGTCTTTCGCTGCTTATAGCTACAAGGGCTTGCTGGGATATCCTCTGTGGAAAGGTAATTATAGACCGTCCCCTATAAACGTGTTTTTAAAAAAGATTATTGTCAGATACAGTCTGGCAATAATCTTTTTTTGTACCTGTTAGCAAAGAATAACTTCGTTGAATATTTTCTACAGGTCCCTTCTCGCCATCCTTGGTTTCAGGGACACTTGGCTATCCATGGCCGGCGCATCAGTGCAACTAACGTCTTCTGCTCTCGCAAGCTCGGCCCAAGACGAGTTTTCTTTACCTAAAGAGATAAATGGAGAGGTTTCATTATAAAAGGGCAAAATATTACATAATTTCGATGGTAAAATATTACACATTACGGCAGATAATGCTAAAGTCCAGTGGTATAGTTATGCATAGAATAATAGATAGGGAAGCAAAGCATTCACCTTGGAAGATATCAGTAAGGAAGGTTTGTGGATGATTAAGATCAACCAAGTAAACAACCGAGTGAGACAAATTATTAAATTGTTAATTGCTGCGATAATGGCTATGTCGATCCTATTAGCATGTGTTCTTGGCAGTGTGTATTTAATGTATAAGTCAACAATAGATTCTGCTAAAGAAGAAGCGTTGTCTAAAGAGAATAGTATTAATGATACTACATTTAAAAGAGCCGGCAACACCATAATTTTAGACAATGATGATCATCAAATAGCCAAGTTGGGTCTTAATACCTATAAATATTTAGACCTAGCGCATGTGTCCGACTATGTCTCCCAAGGATACATTGCTGTTGAAGATAAAAATTTTTTGTCAGAAGGCGGTATAGATTACAAAGAAACGATAAAAGCGGCTATCTTATATCTGAAAAACGGAGGCAAGGCAACAGTAGGCGGTTCAACAATTACTCAACAAGTCGCTAAAAACGTTTTATTAACGCAGGATAGAACGGTTTCGCGCAAGTTAACTGAAATATTATTAGCCTTGAATTTAGCCAAAAGATATACGAAGACTCAAATCCTCGAATTTTACGTTAATAATTGTTATTTCGGGGAAGGATGCTATGGGATAGAAAGCGCTGCCCGATACTTTTTTTCAAAGCCGGCTTCGGAATTAAGCCTGGCAGAAGCGGCTACTCTCTGTGGAATTTCCAATAATCCTTCTTTGTTTAATCCAATGACCAATCCGGAAAAGGCAACGCAAAGAAGAAATATTGTGCTCGATGCCATGTTAGATCAACATAAAATAACACAAGCCCAGTATGATGACGCCAAACATACGCAATTAAAACTTACAATTCAAAAGCCTATTGCAACATCTGAAAACTATATGACAAGCTATGCCATAGATTGTACCGTAAGAGCTTTAATGGAACAAGATGGTTTCAAATTTCAATATGCTTTTAATACCGAGGAAGAAAGAAAGGCTTACGAAGCTAACTATAAAGAAACCTATTTTCAATATGATAAGCGTGTTCGTAGTGGCGGTTATACGATTCACACGTCACTTGATGTGGCTAAACAAACCTTACTGCAATCAGCTCTAGATAATGGCTTAAGTGATTTTACGGACATAGATCCTTCAAACAATAAATATTGCATGCAAGGAGCTGCTGTATCTATCGATAATAAGACAGGTTACGTTGCAGCCATCGTAGGCGGGAGGGGTGATAATGATGTCTATAACCGCGCTTTTTTAAGTTTTAGACAACCAGGGTCGTCCATTAAGCCTTTACTGGATTATACCCCTGCTTTTGAAATGGGTTACCACCCTATGTCTCAGATCACTGATCAATACATTCCTAACGGTCCCAGAAATGAAGAAAACCAATATTATGGGCCAGTGTCAATACGCTTTGCCACTGAAATCTCTCTCAATACTGTGGCTTACCAGGTGTTAACTAAAATAAAGCCGCAAACCGGGTTAGCCTATTTGGAGGAAATGAAATACGCAGGGTTACATCCAGAAGATAACAATCCCATCGCAAGTATTGGAGGCTTTACAGAAGGAGTTTCTCCGGTCGAGCAAGCCGGTGGGTACTATACCTTGGCTAACGGAGGAAATTATGTTCAGCCAAGTTGTGTCACGAGTGTGGATTATTTAGGAGAAAAAACAGTTTATAAAAACAATCGGCAAGGGAAGGCGGTATACTCGCCTGAATCGGCCTATATGATGACAGATATTTTAAAAGGTGTCATCAGTACAGACTATGGCACAGGCCATAATTTAAAAATTGATGGCCAAATTGTAGCGGGAAAAACAGGAACTACGGAAAATAGTAAAGATGGGTGGTTTTGTGGATATTCAGCATACTACACAACAGTGGTTTGGTGTGGTTATGATATTCCAAAGGAAGTTGGCAATCTATTTGGTTCCAGCTATCCCGGACACATTTGGCAAAACTATATGGAAAAAGTACACGAAGGGCTGCCTGAATTAGATTTTTCTCAACCGGCAGGAATTGCTTTTGAGAATATTGACTGGCACGGTAATCCTACGTACTTTGACACAGGAAATCAAGATATGTTCTCTAAGGCTTTCTTAGATAAGGCTGCTTACATCGATCAAGAGGTTGACGAATATTTGTCCTCAGGGAATTCCAGTAGTTCAAACTTACCAAACGATATCATATCTCCAGAAAAACAAAGTTCTCAATCACAAGATAATGAGACAAAAGCTGAACGAGATGTTGAGGCTTCTATTGCAACCTTAGAATCCTTATCTGTAAAAAGCCCGCAAGAAACGATTGACTCAGCTTTTTTAGATGCCCAGAACAAGGCTGCTAAAGTATCTGACGAGGATAAACGGTCTTCGTATTTGAGTAGAATAACTACCGCTCAAAAAACATTAGGGATAAGTGGTTCTTTTTAAATGCGTATCTCCACGTTTTGCTTCAAATCAATAAAACATAAGCATTCTCACTTCACTTTGATAGTGAAAGGAGGATGCTTTTGGTACTATTATTCAACGGAATATTGGCGAAATTCATATATAAAGACGCATATCAATGTCAATAGTCCACTGACAGTTAGGCTCATAACCATTGTGCTTGGGGGATGAATTCTTAGGTATATTGGGCTTAAAGATAAAAGAAGCAATACAAAAAGATCAATAATTGTAATAAAAAACTGAGTAATCCGGGTTCTTTTACGAGTTATAAGATAGCCAAGGACGGCATAAAAGGATAAAGCCGAAAGGAGAAATCCCTGACTTGGAGCTTGAAATGGCGTGAGATTTTCAATAACACTATAGCTATAACCAACTCTTATAGCTTAAGCGAGCTAATCCAGCGATGTAACCGGATAAATGGCGAACCCCCGGAATGAAATAGCCAATCGTCAATAGTTTGCCGCCATGGTGCTGATACCAGTTAAAAACTTTATCTAAACGCTTGCCACCTGCATGTTTTTTGAGGTGTTGCAGTACTTTATTCTGAAATACTTTTCCTAGAAAATAGGCCAATGTAATCCCACTAATACTTCCACTTGCAGCAAATAATACAGCTAAAACGGGATTAAGTTTCCCTTCGTAGGTCAAAAACCCGATAAACACCATTAATGTTTCATCAGGAATGGGTATTCCTAAAATTGAGGTTCCCAAGATAAAATAAAGCCCTAGATAACCGTACTGAGCAATATAGGACATAAGATGTGACATGAGTAACTCCTTTGTATTTAGAATATTATTTAAATTTATGCTCGGTGTTTACGTTCTTTGAGATAGCCCCAACCGTTCACAGTGGAAACCCCTAGACCAGTAAAGACAGCACTTAGAAGAACAATAATCCCAACTAAAGGAAGACTCACAAGCGAAACAAAGATTAGTGAAACGATAAACCATTGACTTAATGCGGGATATTCCAATAATTTTACGGAAAAGGCTTTCTTTCCTATATATCCTAATACAGGTGATATCCCCAAAATGGTAGCTAATGTTGCAACTAGTAACATTAAAATTGCAAACGGAATGCCAATAACTGTTAAAGAAAGAATAAGGATTATGCCTAAAGCTATGAGAGATGCCGCTATTCCAATAGCCAACACTCTTAATGCCGAGGTTGCTAAAAGCCCCTCACTTTGTTGCATACGATTTCGGAACAAAAATCCTAGTCCTGTAAGCATAACTATAACAACAATAACGAGAACCAATCGAACGAACCAGAGCCCTAAAATTAAAATGAAACCAAGAAATAACTCATTAATAAAATTAGAAGTTAAGCTAAGTCGAAATATACCGGTTCTAACAGGAACATTGGAAGGGTTAATAACCTGTCCTCCTAAGTCGATGACGAGATCAGTCTGGGCCGAAGGTTCTAGATAAATATCCCCATTGATAACTAAAACCATATCTTTGACGGACCCAGCAATATGGGCATCTGTACTTAGTGCGAAAACAGACTCAGTAGTATGTCCAACAGGAACAACCAAAGGAGTATTGCCACCGAATTGGGAAGATAACTCATCAGCTAGGGCATTACATGGAAAGATAATGAGCATAGCAAGGATTAAAAAGATACTGAATTTACATTTGAATTTCATTGAAACACCCCATTTAATTGAAGATCATGAATTAGCCGTTTTATGATGAATGAACTTATGGTTATTCCTAACCCTAAGAGAATTCCAAATGAAAGCATTAACCAAGGGGGTACGAAGGAAATTAATGTTATCAAAAACCGATAGAGTACGGCACTTGTGGCATAGAATAAATGAGCGATACTGTAAAAAGTATGAGTAAGAAACAATAATAGTGGACTTGCCAGAAGAATTAAAAGGATACTCGTAAACCATAAATTTTTTGTGGCTTTATGCTTTTCCACTTGAATATTAAGAAGTATTTTATCCGTTAAATCTGGTGGGACAGGTATACTTTCAATACTAAGTTTTGTGGCTTCGAGTAAACGATTTAGCTCATTTATTGTGTTCCGGCAATTCGTACATTCATCAAAATGAGCTTTCATTTCTTGGGATTCGCTCATTGAAAGCTCCCCGTCGAGGTATTCTGATACTCTAGCCATACACTTTAGACATTCCATACAAGTCCCTCCTTCTTATTCTGATAGCATTTTTTGCATATGCAGTCTTACAGCATGGATACGCGATTTGACGGTTCCAAGTGGAATCTTAAGGATTGTTGCAACTTCATAATAGCTATAACCTAGCCAATCGACCAGAAGTATCAGTTCTCGTTCCTCCACACCTAGTTCCCGGAGGGCTTCACAAAGTTCAATTTTACGGTTCCAAGAATCAGGAGAAGAAATCAACAATGAGTCAATCTCAGTATCAGGTATAGTATCGAGCTTCTTTCTTTTGATTCGATCGAGACACACAGAAGTTATCACCTTTTTAAACCAAGCGGGAAAGCTCTTGACGTCTTTTAGAAGATGAATTGATCGATATACTTTTAGAAAGATTTCCTGTGAAACATCTTCGGCCTCTGACTTATCCTGAAGAAAGGCAAAGGCTGTACGGTAAACATAAGCGCTGTAGTTCTGAACAAGTCGGGTAAACGCTTCAGGGTTTCCCGCCTGAACCTGTTCAATCAGAGAAATGTCTAATTCCGCCACAGCACATTTTCCGCTCCTTTCCTCAGAAGTTTATCCTCCTTCAATTTCGAGATTAAACTCTCTAATTATTAAGACGATCCTTAAAGAATAAAAGTTCATGGACAGATGTAATAATAATTTATTTTTACGTCATGAACTTTTAAAGTCTTTTCGTCGTCTTATCAATTGGACAGTTTATTAACGACAGGAGGAACAATTCAATGTATTCATTTGACCTTTTTGGCTTCCATGTAATTAATCAATGGGCAGGGCATCACCCAGTGCTGGATAAACTGATGGGTTTTTTTGCTCAATATGCTTTAGAACTCTATGCCCTATTATTTTTAGTTGCTTGGTTTTCATTGCCTAAATCGGACTCAGACCATCGTCACTCCTTAGTTGTCACCGGTTTTTCAGGTATATTAGCCTTGGTTATTAATGTAATAATAGGCCAATTTTTCTTTCGACCACGGCCTTTTGTCGCGCTCCCAAAAGGAACCTTTACCCAACTTATTCCTCATTCTTTAGATACCTCATTTCCCAGCGATCACACGTCAGGGAGCTTTGGCTTTGCGGCAGGCTCATGGAAAAAGGCATCTTTTTGGGTAAGATGGAGCTTTACAATTTTGGCAGTTCTTGTTGCAATTGCACGTGTTTATACAGGCGTTCATTGGCCAACTGATGTGATTGCGGGTGTTATAATCGGAATCATCAGCGCTAAGATGGTATGGTTTTTAAATCCAACGTTGAGACCACTAACAAACCTTGGATTACGAATATTTAGTTACGGGAAGTACGTCAAAGAGGTGCGAAACCAATAGCAAAAATTAATTATTTTTGAAGTAACAATATAATAAACTAAAAGTGGTCCGCGAATTATCCTAATTAAATCAGAATAATTCTGTAGGCAATTAATCTTTAAGGAGGAGACCATGGATGTATAACGTCTATTTATTAGGCCTTGTAAGCCTTCTTAAAGTAATTTACCATTTGCGTACTGTAAAATTTTCATCTATCAAAAGCCAATTCTGTGGAAACTCATGACCCAACACCCAGTAATAAAAACCTCGAATCCCTAATTGCTTTACCAAATCAAATTTTGCTTGGATGCTGCGGGCATCTTCAAACCAGACTTCGTGTTGCTTCCCTTGAATGTCGGCATATCTGAACCAGGGGGCTTGCACTGCTTTATTGTAGCGAATAGCAACCTTATATTGGATTGCTCGCTGAAGGGCTTGCTGGGGACTAATGGAGCGGGCCCATTTGCCGGGCTCATTGGGGAGAGTCCAATCGTATCCATACAGAGGTATCCCCATCATAAGCTTGTTTTTAGGTACGACAGAAACAGCATACTCCATAACTCGACGAACGAGATTAATAGGAGAGACGGCCATTGGCTCGCCTCCAGACCAACCCCATTCATAGGTCATAATAAACATAAAATCCACAATCTGTCCGATAGCTGGGTAATCGTGGCCTTCGTACAAACCTCCGCGTTGATCTCCGCTTAGTTTAGGAGCTACTGCTGCTGAAAGAAAATAGCCATGTGGTTTTACTTTAGCCGCCGCCCTCTGCAAAAAGCGCACATAACCTTCTCTATTCTCTTTGCCCAAATACTCAAAGTCGAAATCTAATCCAAGGTAGCCTTTTGCTTCCATTACCCGGAGAGCCTGCTCCAGAAGGTGTTCCTGCAAGAGTTCATTATTAAAAATTGATGCGGCCAGATCCTTGCTAAATTGTCCTCCAGAATAATTAGTGAGCACTAATAATGGTGAGACTCGGTTACGTTTGGCCGCTGTTATAGGGATTTGGTCTTTTACGGGGGTAAGGGTTCCGTTCGGATTCGCCGCATAGCTAAAAATCGCTAAGTAAGTCAGATTACGCCCTACTCGGTCAATCGCGCGACCGGATTGATTACCTGATATGCTGGGGTCTAAATAAGCACTAACATCAACCATTGGTTTAGTGCTTCCCTGCAGGGAGAGTCCTGTACCAGGTGATGCTTGGTTTAGCTTTTCTGTTGTAGGAATAACCAAAGTTTGACCTACAACTAAACGATCCATGTCCGGCACTTGGTTTGCTGAAACAATATTATTGACCGAGACTCCATAGATCTGGGCGATTCTCCATAAATTTTCCCCAGACTTGACTATGTGAATTTCCATTTTAATTCTCCTCTGCACTGAAAATACATTAAGATTGATTTAATGTATGTGTCAGAGGTTTATCCGAACATAGGGAATATTTGGATGATGTTATTCGAATACTAAGAACTTAATGGTCTGCGTTCTCGACAAGATAGGCATCTGCTGCCGCTATAAGCATTTCTTTCCATGTACTAAAATTAGTGGTCACTGCAACATGAGCATCAATATCTCGATCAGGGATAGCATCGTAATCTTCTTCGGAATTTATTTCAAATCCTCCAGATGAGAGCAGTTCTTCTATAGAACCAAACTGTGTGTGAAGTTGCATAAATTGGGATGTAAATATTTGACTTAACGTAACCGTTTCTTCTTCTAAATCTCTTGGCGGCTTTTCAAGCCAATTGGTCTCATTTTCGATATGATTAAAACTCTCAATCATAAGATTACCTCCTGCATTAAATTATAGGGATTAAATTAATAATTTGAGGACTTCGAAATATAGTGTGTTCACAACCACAGTATTATACATTTTAATACCTTTAAGAGGCGTGCTTTACTATTAAGGAAAAGCTTTAATATGTCTGGAGTTTTTAATCCGAAACCAATATGAAGGAATTTCAGGACGCTTGTGGAATGCTACATTGGTAGGGGAGATTTTATAATAAGATTTCTATTGAGCGTCGTTTCACAGAAAGGAGTACATATTTTTGAATAAGAAAGGACTACTCAATTAACAAAAAGTATGGAGGGGAAATGGTAGTAAACTACATCAAAAAGTTTTTTTGGGCAGGAGGAACCATAATGGGAGCGAAATCCGTTAATTATTCACAAGTAATCATGTCAAACGTCATGCTGCCTCAACATGCTAATCCATCGGGTAATGTTCATGGCGGCGAGATTATGAAATTGATGGATAGTGCTGCTGGAGTAGTGGCTCGGAGACATGCTCGAACAAATGTTGTTACTGCACGAGTAGACAAACTTGAATTTCATCATCCCATTCATATTGGGGATGTTGTCACTTGCTACGGTAAACTGACGTTTGTCGGCAAAAGTTCAATGGAGGTTTCTGTGACTGTCACGGTTGAAGATGTGTCCCAAGATGAGCCTGCTAAAACAGCTTTGACGTCATATTTCACCTTTGTTGCGTTAGATGATCACGGAAAATCGCAACCGGTACCGTCTTTAGAGCTTGCAAATGAAGAGGAACACCAACTGTTCCAAGAAGGACAGCAACGTTATCTAGCCTATAAACAGATTGAGAAAAAAACAAGCGAAAAGCATTAATATAGAATGATAGGGCTGAGGTGAACCGAATGAAATACCTTAAAATCCTGGTGCCAATAATGATAGCTTTCGCGATTCTAGGGTGCAGCAAGGTAAATCCTAAAAGCACTGCTTCGACCAATACTTCAACTCAAGCACCCCAGACTCAGGCGTCGTCAACGCAAGCACAAGCAGGATCAATTAATCCAACACAATTAACTACTGCCACATTACAATGGCTAGGCTTAGACAAAGATCAACTCAGCCCAAATGAGTTGAAGGCCGATGGTAAACCAGATGGACACTTTCATCTAACGGTGCCATTTAGTCAGCCATCCGCTGTTAAATCCATATGGATTCGGTACTCGGAGTTTGGCAAGTCCCTAAAATGGGGATGGGTATACAACAAAAATCTTCCAAGGACCGGCTACATGATGGCTGTTTTTGATTCCCAGGGTAAACTTGTAGTATCACAGGCTGAAAATGGGTATCGAGCAGATGGGTTAACAGATTTTGATTTATATATCTCCGAACTAAATAATGAAAATGGTCTTGATACCTTCAAATTTGAAAAAGACCAAACCTTTAGTCTCGAAATCGATTATGTTACTCAAAATAATGACCAAAAAGAATTCGATTGTTCAGTAAAAATATCCTGATTTATCCAACATGGCAATACAATATCCCCTGCTTTCACCGTTATATAAAAATTAGGCAGGTGATTTGTAAGTTTTTGGACATTTTAGGCTATTTAAAGACTCAGCAGTATATAAATCTGTTGAGTCTTATTTTATTTGTCCTTAATTACCCTTGGATTTTTCCCATTGATATTCGTACAAAATAAGCTTATAATAAGAACAAGAGTTCGATCAATAACCAAATACATGTACTAAAAACGCCATGGGATAATTTATGAATATAGCACGAAGGGCTATTATTTGAGTCGTATCTGAGAAAAATTTACATTTTTTAATGTAGTCATTAATCATGTTGCAAATTCATTTAGATTTGGGAAATTAGATTGGTCTAGCGGACGGATATTTAGCTTGAAGAGGTGGTTAATGTTTTGTAAAATTCCCCATTTATTGACTTTATTGACGGTTTGTCCTGGTTTGTAGAACTTTGATAAAGTTAACTTTGTGTGTGTGGAGGTATAATAGTGCCAAAAATAACGACTATTTGCTATCTTTTTTCTTTATTGTTTTATGGAATGGGTTATTTGAAAATGTTAGTCCTGAAGGACGCAGATTGGGGTACTAATGATTATACATTTTATGTAACGTTAGCAACGATCTACTTTGTTTTAACAATCTTTTCAGCAGTCATTGGATCTCTTTGCTTTTACGTTAAGGTTATTAAAAGTCGAGAAATTACTGAAGTTAATTGCATTGAATATAAAGTTAAAGCAGGCAGAGGAACGAATAAAAGGAGACGCTCGAGCGCTCTGGAGGTAAAAGCCCAATTATTGTCCGAATGCGAAGTGAAGTTGGAGAGAAGGTTGTCTTCCTAGGCTCTTTTTATTCCTACATCCGGATAACTACCGAGTGTAGGATGTTTCTTTGAATGGATGGGGCAGTTTAAGAGTAATATTAAGTATTAATATCGATAAGACTAGTGTCTTTTATTATTCTCGGCTTGGAGGAATTTAGAAACTTATGAAGAATTCCTTAGAAGGAAATGCGTTATTGATCTTCTTCCAAGTTTCTTTCGCTGGTTGCATAGGATGTTAGTAAGAGGCTACAAGCGTAGATACGCTCAGTTCAATCAGAGGAGTGAGTAGTTTGAATATAACTAATAATTATTCTGCCTTATTGAACACTTACAACCAAAACGTCGGTCGAACTCAAAATACCCAGCTGCTTGAAACGTCAAACGCAGCACTCATAACACCAACAGCTAACTCGACTACCCAGTCAACAGATACCCTAAGCATCAGTCAGCAGGCACAAGAAGCGTATCAGGCGCTGAAACAGAGTTCGTTAAACAGCTTATCAACTGACGATCCTAATAGTGATACATTAGAAAGTATACTTGTCAGCTCTATGCAAGCATCAATGCAGCCTTTTATGCAGATGATTGCTGATAAAGCAAACTCCGCCGCGAGCGGAAGTATAGCGGGTATTTCCGGTGCTGCAAGCCCTACAGGTGCGATCAGTGCCGATTGGGGAAGTGCTCTGGACAGCCTAGTATCAAGCGGTACGCTTACCCAAGGGCAGGAAACATCTATAGAAACGGCATTAAATACTGAAGCTCAGTTGAAGGTCAGCGCAGAGAAGTCTACCAGTTCGCCAACAGCAAGCCTAAACTATATAAACCGTTTGCTTGTTTAACCAAACTGAACACAAAACTTGATACCAGATAATAAGGCCGCCAGTTGCAGTACAGGCGGCCTTATTATCTGGTTATTTGTTAACTCAAATATAGAGCTGCTAAACCGTGGCGACAAACCCAAAAAACAAAGGAATGTGAATAACATATCCGCTAAACCGGGCCATCAGACCCACAAGCTCTGATCGTTCATGATAGTAATCCTGTAGCAAGTCCTTCAATTACTCTTTCGGTATTCGAATGTTTTTCCATTCTTTCGTACAGTTACAGGCAGACGATTGGAAACAATTATGATTTTATTCATTATATTCAACCCTTTCAAGATAACCATTTTTAATACAGTAACGTTTGATTTACTGTAAGTCTTATCAGTGAGAATTCGAACAAATTGTCAAGCTATCGGTTTCTCTCTTGCAAAAGTATAAGTAGAATTTGAAGTGGCAACTTTATATATTTAATAAAGTTGCTACTTCAAATTCTACTATCAAATTATTCCAATGTCAAGTTCAGACATCGGACCCTGAACTAGGTAATGTCTCAGAATTTAGCTAATTCATCTTATCGTAATGTACATGATAATTATAGATGAAAAAAATTTACCCTTTCGTCGCATTGATTTGAAGACAAATTTGGACTAATATATGCAAGTGTGCAATTTGTCATGAAACGAGGTTTTTCTAAGTGAAACTTACGACTCTTGAACGAATCGAAGAGCTAAGATTACAGCTGCAAAAAACTGCTGCCGACAAAGACCTTACAGATCCTATGGTAGTGGGGGTTAGTGAAGAACTTGACATCCTGATTATAGAGTTTTATCTCAGGCAAAAACGGAGAGTGGAGGCTCTAAGGACTAATACTATGGACAATACAATAGCGTGATGCACTATACAAATACGGATAAACTTCTAGTCTAACCATTACTTTAGCAGCAACCCCGCCATTAAGGTGGGGTTGTTCTGATTAATTAGCTTTCCGTTGAATAAGTTTACACGACAAGATGTCCGGTTAGATAGTTACTATACCGGACTCATAATTAATAATTTCAAGCTCCCCTGAATGTCAAACTAAGATTGTAGCTGCAGCAATGTTAAATCAGTTCGATCAAAAATGTTACAGGAGTACAAATAGGGCAGTTTTTCCTGCCCCACTTGTCCCTTTAGGTTATTGACTAACAAAGGTGATTGCCCGAATCGGGATACGCACAATTGGACGAGGACAGCCAATAGGTGTGCCAATATTTGAATGAAGCAGTGCATTTGTTAATAATGCAACACCGTCTTGGAGGCCGCCGAAAGCACCAATCCAGAAACTTGAATCTTCACCGATTCTAAGAATTGTGCCAATTGGATAGGTGTCAAATAAGCCTACGTTGAAGGGCACAGGCGAAAATGGAACTCCAAATAATGTCATAGATTATCCACCCTTTCTTCCGATTATAGTCGTGGCTGTTTCCAGCTATAAGATAGAAGCGGAGTTAGTGGACTATCTCATCTCGGATTACTTGTCTACCCATCTCTAATATATTATATTGATTATGTCGTAAGTGGTTACGAATTACTTCTAAATCGTCTTGACAAAGGGGTGCGCTATGGCGATCACGTTGAGGTATCTATGTAAATATGCCAGGGAAAATTACGGAATGAATCTTATCTGTGGGGAAAGTAATATGAACAATTTGGTTAATTGGGTTCATATGCTGGAGGATCCTGAAACGGCAAGCTTTCTTCATGGTCAGGAACTGATTTTTTCAACCGGAATTGGACATAAGGATACAGATTGGCTCAATGATTTTGCCAGGGGATTGGTTGATCATCAGGCGAGTGGTTTAGTGCTTAACATAGGACCATATATTCAATCCGTACCTGAAGAGCTCATTGCTTACTGTCGAGAGATGCAGTTCCCGCTTTTCACGATACCTTGGAAGACTAGAATTGTGGATATTACGAATGATTTCTGCCGCAAAATTATAAAATCAGAAGAGAATGAAGTAACTGTAGCGGGAGCTTTACGAAATGCAATATTTTTCCCGGAAAAGACGTTAGAGTACCGTTCTGTTTTAGAGCGAAAAGAATTTGATTTGGATGCCGAATTTTGTATCACGGCTTTATCGTTTCAAATGCCTTCCAGCGAAAAATTTATAGAATATGATAAGGCTGTGAGATTGTACTTGACGAAACTATTAATTAACTATAGTGACAGGTTTAATATTTTTCGCCAGGATAAAAACCTGATTGTTGTTTTGCAGAGTTTCCCGCAAGAAATTGTGGAGGATGCTCTGGAGCGCCTTGTTGAGGTATGCAAGTATGGCTATCCTGATTGCCGGATAAGTGCCGGAATCAGTATCAATGATTCAGGAATCCACTCTCTTCCGCGGAATTATAAACGGGCTATTGCTCTGTTGCGTATAGCTGAGAGACAAGGTCAAACAAAATTATCCTATCGAAATTGCGGGTTATTTAAACTACTGATTGAGATAGAGGACATAAAGGTTTTAAAACGATTCTATGAAGAAACTTTAGGTCAGATGGAGGCCTATGATAAGAAAAATCAGACCGATTACTTATTTACTTTAAAATGTTACCTGGATTATAACGCTAGTGTTCAAGAAGTCGCCAAAGAAACTTACGTTCACAGGAATACAATTAACTATAAAATTAAAAAAATCAAAGAGATTCTCCAATGTGACTTAGATTATCAAGATGGCTTAAAATTACTTTTAGCTTTTCATATCAAGGAATTGTTATAGGGAAGTAAGATTTTCGGTAACATTAAGAGCTTTGACAACTATGGTATTTCGCAGTTTTGGCGAAATGAGTCGAAATTGTGCATGGGCACAAACTATTTTGTGCTGAAATCCGTTGAATAGAATTTTAAAACTGATAAGATATGAATTAATCAATGAAGGCAAAGGGGCCTGTTCGTAAGAGCAGGTCCCTTTTGTCATTAATAACTGGGGTGAAATTAGTATGGAATTTGAACTAGCAACAGTCAAAGAAATTAGTGAGATGTCCAAAAAATTCAATTTGCATTCCTGGAGTGCGCAAGGGTTACTAAAGCCTAAAGTTATGATAGGCGGAGAGGGCATTTATTTTTGGGATGGCGAAGGAAAGCGCTATTATGATATGTCTTCTCAGTTGGTGAATCTAAATATCGGGCATGGCAATAAGAAAGTAGTCAAAGCAATCCAAGAACAAGCGGAACGTTTGGCTTATTCTTCTCCTTCCTTTGCCATTGATGTCAGGTCCCAGTTAGCAAAGATGGTTGTTGAATTAGCGCCTGACAATATGGGAAAAGTATTTTTCACCTTAGGTGGCGCAGATGCCAATGAAAATGCTATTAAAATAGCTAAAATGGTTACCGGGCGCTATAAAATCTTTTCCAGATACCGTTCTTATCATGGCGCTACCTATGGTGCGGCAAATTTAACAGGGGAACCAAGACGTTATACTTGCGAACCAGGTATTCCCGGATTTATTAAATTCTTCGACCCTTATGTTTATCGAGCCCCGCTGCCCTTTCCCAGCGAAGAAGCAGCGAGTCAATATTACCTAAACCAGTTAAGGGAGCAAATTATCTATGAAGGTCGAGAATCAGTAGCGGCAATTTTCTTGGAAACCATTACCGGAAGCAATGGTGTGATTATTCCACCCCAAGGTTATTTAAAGGGTATACGTGATATTTGTAACGAGTTTGGGATTCTAATGGTCTGTGACGAGGTAATGACCGGTTGGGGACGTACCGGAGAATGGTTCGCAGTGAACAATTTTGATGTAAAGCCTGATATCATAACCTTTGCTAAAGGTATTACCTGTGGTTATGCGCCGCTTGGAGGCGTCCTTGTAAGTAAAGAAATTGCCGGCTATTTTGATGAGCATTTTCTTAGCTGCGGACTGACTTATTCAGCCCATCCCCTGGGTTGTGCGGCCGGTATTGCTACCATTGAATATTACAAGGAAAAAGAATTGATCGGGCATGCTAAACAACGAGGGATCACCTTAGGAAAACTCCTGGAGTCACTGAAAGAAAAACACGTTTGTGTCGGTGATGTGCGTTATATCGGTTTATTCTCTGCTATCGAATTGGTCAAAAATAAAACGACGAAAGAACCTTTGGTTGAATATGGCTTGGATCCCGATAAAACTATGAAAAAGATCATCGGAATGTTAGATGCCAAAGGCTTTTATACCTATTCTCATGAGAATTCACTAATGGTTGCCCCGCCCTTGATTATTACGGATCAAGAATTGGAAAATGCCCTTGGAATTATGGACGAAGTTCTAAGCGATGTTGACAAAATGCTCGACTAGGAGGAGCTATGACGAACAACTACTATATGCCAACCAAAGTGATTATGGGCGACGACTGTGTTGTTAAGAATTGTGAACTATTTAAAGTCCTTGGGAGGAAAGCGTTGATCGTGACCGGCACACAATCCGCGAAAAGAAATGGCTCGGAAAAAGATGTTAAAACTGCCTTGGAATCTGTAGGCATCCAATATCAGGTGTTTGATAAAGTGATGAGTAATCCGACCATTTCTTGCGCTTACGAAGGTGCCTCATTAGCAAAGGAAAACGGAGTGGATTTCATTATCGCCATTGGCGGAGGATCACCGATGGATGCCGGCAAAGCTATTGCCTTGTTGGCGGCTCAAGATATTGAGGAAGAGAGTTTATTCTTAGGAAATTATCAAAATAAAGTGTTGCCTATGGCTTTTGTTCCGACTACAGCTGGGACAGGTTCAGAAGTGACACAGTATTCGATATTAACCAATGATAAGGCTCAGACCAAAACCAGCATCGCCTCAGATCTATTGTTTCCAACCGTCACTTTTCTGGATGCTAAATATACTGTGCATCTGGGAGTCACGACCACAATCAATACGGCAATTGACGCCTTATCTCATGCCGTTGAAGGCATGCTGTCTGTAAAAGCATCCATTGTTTCCGATGCCTTGGCGGCAGCCAGCATTCAGATGATCATCGATTGCACCCCCAAGATGCTGCTGGCATTGCAAGCCGGGTCTGAAGCTGCTTTTGACCTAGAGCAAAGAGAACAATTGCTGCAAGCCTCCTTTATGGCTGGTATGGTGATTGCTCAGACTGGAACAACCGTAGTACACGCCATGGGATATTCCTTGACCTACTTTAAAGGTATTGACCATGGTCGAGCCAACGGGCTTCTCTTGGGCGAATACCTGAAGCTTGTAGAAAAAGCGCAGCCGGATTTAGCTGCAAAGATCCTGAAAACGATGAGCTTTGCCAAAGCAGAACAGCTTCTGGAACTGCTGGGTAAACTTTTAGGTCAAAGAGAAGAAATTAATGCTGAAGAAATTAAGTTCTATAGTAAGAAGGCTATTCAAACCAAAAACATTGCTAATTGTATCGTCAAACCAACTGAAGATGATTTAAGAACAATGTTTGTTCAATCGTTTGCAAAATAGATTAATTCTAAAACCAGGAGGGAGCATGATGGACGCTATCCAAATGACAATCAATAAATTAGCGGAAGATTTAAAACCCGCGGTTGTAGATTTTTGTCAGAGACTTATCCGTATCCCCGCTCTTTCTGGGGCTGAAAAAGGTGTAGCAGATCTTTATTTAGCGGAAATGGAAAAGCTCGGCTATGATCGTTATTTCCGTGACCGTTGGGGTAATGTTGTCGGTATCATCGAAGGGACTGAGCCGGGACCAGCTATTATGTACAATGCCCATTTGGATCACGTCGATACGGGTGATTACAGCGAATGGGGAGGGTATGATCCCTATGGGGCGGCAGTCGATCTTAATGAAATGGAGAACCAGGATCGGGACGGTTATGAGCATGTTGAAGTGATTCATGGCCGAGCGGCCGCAGATGTCAAAGCTGGCGGGGCATGTCAGATCTACTCAGGAAAAATCATTCTTGAACTTAGGAAAATGGGTTATCCGGTCAAAGGACGTTATATCTTTACTGGTGTGGTGCTGGAAGAACCTGCTGAACAACTGGGGATGATCAAGCTGCTTGAAGATACCTTTCCGGCGGAAGAGATGTCTTACGATGGTGTTGTATCTTGTGAAGCAACTTCTTTGAAACTATATCTGGGGCACCGGGGCAGAGTGGAATTAAAAGTGACTGTGTCTGGTGTAACCTCTCATGGGAGTGCACCGTGGCTGGGGATCAATGCTGTCAACAAAGCGACTAAATTTATCGACAAGGTTGAAGAATATGTGGCAGCTACACGTAAAACTGATGAGCAGCTTGGCAACTCCAGTATTGCCCTGACGATTATTAACTGTACTCCGGGTGCGATGTGTATTGTACCGGATAGATGTCAGATCACTTATGATCGAAGATTTGTGCCCGGTGAAACCTATGCAGGGTGTGTGGCTGAAATTCAAAACATTATAGATGAATTAACCGCAGAAGATCCTGATTTTAAGGCTACAGTAGAGATTGCTACGGTTCCTCGGACAACCTATACCGGCTTGACGGTCGCCGTTCCCAATGTAAAAGAAGCCTGGAAAATCAGCCCGGAACATCCTTTCACTCAAGCGGCTGCAACAGGTTTAACGGTTATAGGACAACCTGTGAAATACGGGTACTGGGATTTTGGCACAGATCTTTCGGTGATCTGCGGCAGAGAGAAAAAGCCGGCAGTTGGCTATTCTCCGATGCAGGAATTCTATTGTCATAGGCCCATCGATAAAGTCAGGATAGACTATATGGTCAAGGCCTTAGCAGGAAATGTGGCGATTTTTCAGGAGTTGACCAAGCTGGATAAAAAGGATTTTGTTTTATCTTAAAACAACTTTACTGAATCGTTTTATGACGAGGTTGAGTCTATCTTAACGAAACAGAAAAGAAAAATAGAACTGTTACACGAAGTGGGTGTTTAGGATTACTTTAGAAAGGTAGTGAACGTCTGATGATTGGTTTGGATGAAACGATGATTTCCGCTGTAAAGGAAATTACAGATGAACTTTATCCGAAGATGGTCGCTTTTGGACAGAAACTGGTACAAACCCCCAGTATCAGTGGAACCGAAGAAATGTTGGCCGATTTGGATTTGGCAGAAATGCAGAAGCTGGACTATGATGAAGTATTTCGCGATTCCCACGGCAACGTCGTAGGACTTGTCAAGGGCACAGAGCCCGGTCCAACAATTATGTTTAATTCTCATATGGATCACGTAAGTCCTGGGGATGTCGCCAACTGGCAAGGATATGATCCCTATGGAGGACAGATTGATGTTTGTCAAGTCGAGACCCAAGATAAGCGACCGGACAAAGCAGAATGCATTCATGGCCGTGGGGCCTCAGATGTCAAATGTGGTGAAGCTGTTCAAATTTATACGGGAGGACTCCTGGTTAAACTTCGGGAAAAAGGTTTTCCCATCAAAGGAACGTTTATGTTTACTGGTGTTGTACAGGAAGAACCTGCGGAAATGGTAGGTATGCTTCATTTAGTGGATAAAACTTTAGCCGAAAAAGGATTGACTTATGACGCTATGGTGTCCTCGGAAGCGACATCTTTAAAGATTTATTGCGGTCACAGAGGCCGGGTGGAGATGTTGATTACAGTATACGGCAGAACATCTCATGGGAGTGCTCCTTGGCTGGGAATCAACGCCATATATAAAGCAATTCCTTTAATTACTAGAATTAAGGATGAGTTATATCTGTCACTACCGACAGATCCGGATTTGGGACAGGCTTCCGTCTCGTTAAATATTATCGAATGTTCGCCGGGAGCATTGTCCATTGTTCCAGACAAGTGTCTGCTTTCCCTTGATCGCCGCACCCTTCCTGGAGAGACCGCAGCTTCGGCAATGGCTCAAATTCAGGAGATTATCGCTGATTTGGCTGCTCAGGACCCCGAATTTAAAGCTGACGTAGTGGTTAAAAGTGCCGTAGAAACGTCTTACACCGGCGTAGCCTATGAAGTTGCCAAGGATATGAGTCCTTGGAAAATCAGTAAAGAGCATGGTTTTGTAAAAGCAGCAGCGGCAGCTCTGGAATCGGTGGGGCAGAGCGTAAACTATGGGTATTGGGATTTTGGAACGGATGCCAGTAAGACCTGCGGAATCGACAGGAAACCTACTATCGGATATTCTCCCATGCAAGAGCAGTATGCGCATACTCCTTATGACAAATGTCGGACGGATTTTATGAAAAAAGCCTTAGTCGGTAATGCAGCGATTTATATCAATGCATCAAAGCAAGGGCAGGAAGCATTTGCTAAAGTCGAATGGTAAGGTAAGCAGTTCGGTGACTAAACTCGGAGCAGCAACTATATGGATAATCTTAGTAAGGAGGGTGAAGGAATGGACTTGATTATTAAAAACGGCACAATCATTTCTCCCACAGAAACATATCAAGCAGATATCGCTGTGAAAGACGGTAAAATAGTGTCTATTGGCAAGGGCCTTCCGGAAGAAGGAGCAACTGTGGTTGATGCGAAAGATAAACTAGTCTTGCCCGGTGCCCTTGATGTTCATACCCATTTGGCCATGCCTTTTGGAGGTACTGTATCGGCGGACAGCTATATGTCAGGGACACGAGCTGCTGCTTGTGGTGGAGTCACGACTGTTTTCGATTATCCTGTTCAGAGAAAGGGAATGTCGATACTTGGTTTAATCAATGAGAAAAAAAGCATCTGTGAGGCCGAGGCCTGTGTTGATGTTGCTTTCCATTGCTGCATTACGGATTTGAACGACGGCGAAATATTGACCGAGATGGAAAAAGCTGTGGAGGAGGGCATCACCAGTTTCAAATGCTTTTTTGTCTACAAGAAGGAAGGCATGATGGTGGATGATGCTACCTTTGCCCGATTGCTTTTACGGGCCAAAGAAATTGGTGCCATTATTAATATTCACGCTGAAAATCCGGATTTAATTGATCTGAACATTGAACAATTCAAGAAAGAAGGAAAAACTTCTCCTTGGTATCATTATTTAAGTCGTCCTGAATTTGTGGAAGCGGAGGGTGATAAGCGAGCGATCCACTGGGCTAAAAATCTTGACTCACCTCTATATATAGTGCATATGGCGGATAAGGAAGGCTTGGAGGCGGCGATGGATGCCAAAAGGGCAGGCTCTGAAATCTATGTAGAAACTTGCCCTCAATATTTGGAATTCACCAGTGAAGTTTACAAGCGGGAAGATGGCCGGAACTTTGTCTGCTCTCCTCCAATGAAGGGTCAGGAAAGTCAGGACGCTTTATGGAAAGCCATTACGACTGGCGGAATTGATACGATAGCCACAGACCATTGCCCCTTTCAAAGTTATGAAAAAGACTGGGGTAAGGATGATTTCACCAAGATTCCCAATGGTTGCGCCGGTATAGAAACTATGTATCCTTATATGTTGGCGGCGGCTAACGAAGGTAAACTTTCCTTCAATAAAGTGGTGGAGTTATGCTCGGCCAATCCGGCCAGAATCTTCGGCTGTACGGAGAAAGGTTCCCTTACCGTCGGTAAAGATGCCGACATCGTGATCTATGATCCGGAAAAAGATTTTAAGATTACAGTGTCGGCCATGCATTCTGATTATGATCATACCATTTGGGAGGGTAAAGAACTGCACGGTTATCCGGTGATGACATTCTTAAGAGGCAAATCAGTCTATCAAGACGGGAACTTTGTTGGAGAACCGGGTTGGGGTAAGTATATTAAACGAGTTGGCCGAAAATAAGAAGTATAAGCAGGAGTAAGGTAAGAAGTAAAACAAGAAGTAAGGCAAGAAGAATAGCAAGAAGTAAGACACGAAGTAAAGCCAAGAAGTACAAGCATGGAGTAAGGCAAGAAACAAGAGCAAGAAGTAAAAGTAAGAAGTAAGAGCAGTAGATAAGAATAAGAGGAAGTTGTAATTAATTGAGAGTGAGTAAAGGCAACTAATAAAAAATCAATTCAAGTGGAGATAAACACAAAAGCAAAAGCAAAAGTAAAAGTCCAGAGAAAGAGCATGAAGTAAGCAGATGTTTATCTAAGAATTAAGAAAGTGAGGAGGATGTCGTTTTGCAGGTAAAAGCACTTAATGAATTTTCAGCGAAAAACGAATCAGATAGCTGTCTGCTCTGTTATACGGCCCCCTGTACAACAAGTTGTCCTCATGGAGTGGACCCGGCTAAAGCAATTCGCTCTCTGCGCTTTGAAAATATCCGTGGTGCTGAAGAGACCGTCGGGGATAGCGAATTATGCTGGGCCTGTGAGGAAAAAAGCTGCAGTAAGGCATGTTTAAAAGGCAAGATCGATCGCCCGGTCAGAATCCCAGAGCTTATGGAATATGTAGGGCGTGTTCAAAAGCGAAAAGGTATTCGTAAGTCTAATAAGGTTGATTTGGAAATTGAGTTTTGTGGTGTTCTTTGTGAAAACCCCTTTTTCTTATCCTCTTCTGTCGTTGCCAGCAATTATGAAATGGTAGCTAGAGCCTTTTCAATGGGATGGGCTGGTGCTGCGTTTAAAACCATTGGAACGTTTTTCCCTCAGGAAGTATCCCCAAGATTCTCTACGATCCGCAAGGAAGGAAACTCGTTCATCGGTTTCAAAAATATTGAGCAAATATCAGACCACACATTAGAGGAAAACTTGACTTATTTACGACGTCTCAAGCAGGATTTTCCCCATAAAGTCATGATAGCCTCTATCTTGGGTCAGAATGAAGAAGAATGGACGTTTTTGGCACGTCAGGTGACAGAAGCGGGTGTCGACATTATCGAATGCAATTTTTCTTGCCCCCACATGACAGGAGAAGGATTGGGTTCCGATGTTGGACAAAATCCTGAATTAGTAGCTCTCTATACAGAGGCGACACGAAGGGGTACACATTTACCCATCCTGGCTAAAATGACACCCAATATAGGAAACATGGAGATTCCTGCCTTAGCTGCGATGAAGAATGGTGCAACTGGTATTGCAGCCATTAATACGATCAAGAGTATCATGAATATCCACTTAGATGATTTTAGTTCCGAACCTCAGGTTGATGGTAAATCATGTGTCGGAGGATACTCCGGCAAAACGGTAAAACCCATTGCCCTGCGCTTTATCCATGATCTGAGAAAACATCCTGCTCTGAAAGATACACCCATAAGCGGGATGGGAGGGATCGAGACCTGGCGTGATGCTGCTGAGTTTATCGCCTTGGGTTGCGCAAATCTTCAGGTCACAACTTCAGTGATGCAGTACGGGTATCGGCTTATCGATGATTTGAAAAATGGACTTTCATTGTATTTGGGAGAAAAGGGGTTTTCTTCAGTTCAGGACATGGTGGGAATGGCCTTGCCGAATTTAGTGTCAGCCGATGAATTAAACCGTCATTCCATTTCATATCCCAAGTTTGTTCGAAGTCAATGTCTCGGATGTGGCAGATGTTATCTTTCATGTTTGGATGGCGGCCATCAAGCCTTAGTGATGGGTGGAGCAAACGGTAAGCCAATATTAAACCCAAAAAAGTGTGTGGGCTGTCAATTATGTACAGTTGTCTGCCCTGTTGGAGCAATTTCTCCTGGTAAGCGTGTAGAGGTTTAAGTATAAGAAACAATCACAATTGACTGCAACGACGCAGGGGATAAGATTTTATCGACCTATGAGGGATAAAATTTTATACCCTTTTTTGATTGAAACGTTTGTATGAAATGTTTATACAACTAAGGCTTCGCATGCTCATAAGCATGAGCACGAGCCTTAACAAGGAGGTCTAATCATGAACGCACCAGAAATTCAGATTAAAAATGTTGGTATGGTCTACCCTGTCAATAATGGTGAAAACATTGTCGCTTTGACGGATGTGAACTTTGATATTCAAGAGGGGGAATTCATCTCCTTACTGGGACCTTCCGGCTGCGGGAAAACCACTTTGCTGCGGATTATTGCCGATTTGCTTCAACCCACTTCAGGCAGTATATCTATACGCGGTCAATCACCTAAAGAGATACGAAAGCAGCAAAAATATGGGATTGTATTTCAAAGTCCGGTTCTCTATGATTGGCGAACCGTGAGAAGAAATATTTGTATGCCTATGGAGATCATGGGAATTCCTAAAAAAGAGAGGACAGCACGAATTACTAGCATGCTGGAACTCGTGGGGTTACAAGACTTTGGCTATAAATACCCCTTTGAGCTAAGCGGAGGTATGCAGCAGAGGGTTGGGATTGCAAGAGCTTTAGCTCTAAATCCAGAGTTTTTGTTGATGGATGAACCGTTTTCAGCGTTGGATGAGTTTACTCGTGAAAAATTAAATGAAGACTTACTGAATATCTGGAGCAAGACCAAGAAAACTGTAATTTTTGTCACTCATAACATCCCGGAATCTGTTTTCCTTTCGGACCGTGTTGTTGTCTTATCTCCTCATCCGGGCAGGATTTCAGCCATTGTCGATATTGATTTGCCCCGCCCGCGTGAAAATTCGCTTCGAGAAACTTCAGAGTTCTACGAGTATGTTACCAAGATAAGAAGGAGCTTTGAGGGGGTGTGAGTATGGCTATTGGCAAAAAGGAGCAAAGAATTGTAGCTATCGTTTGGATTATTGGGATTATCTTAGCTTGGGAACTTACGTCATTTCTTTTGAACTATGTGATTCATGATCCGATGGCTGCCACGAAGCTCCCTTATCCACATACAGTTGCCATTACGTTCTTGGAAAATTGGAAAATGTTATTGGAAGCAGGAGCGGTGACTTTTTCGAGGGCAGCTATTGGCTTTGCTCTGGGAACTGGTGTAGGAATTTTCCTCGCCGTACTCATGAGCTTATCTAAAACCATGGAGAAGATCGCTTTTCCCTATTTAATTATTTCTCAGATGATACCGGTTTTAGGACTCGCACCTATCATCTTCAATATCGTGAGGGACATGAATGTATCTCGAATTGTAATCGCTGCCTATATCACATTTTTCCCGGTTTCCGTCAATATGCTGAGTGGCTTGAAGAGTGTGGAGCAAGAAAAGAAGGATTTGCTTTTTTCCATAGCCGCCAATAAATACAAAGTTTATCAAAAATTGATGTTCCCATTTTCTATGGCCTATTTATTCACCGGACTTAAGATCGCTGCACCTATGGCGGTTACGGCCTCCATTTTAGTAGATATGTTAGGATCTAAAAGTGGTATTGGCGTTAAAATCCTCTATTCTTTATATTCCAATTCCGCGACCATCTTTTGGGCATCTGTTCTTACCAGCGCCTTCATGGGCATTATAAGTTTTTACATGGTTGTCTTTGCTGAGCGGTTATGTCTGCCATGGCAAAATACTGCCCCCAGGAAGGAAGGTGTACGAGCATGAGAAGTAACGTCAAAAACTTACTTTGGCCCTTGGGATTTGGTATTGTCTTAATCCTGATTTGGCAATTTGGTTTTATCCATAAAATTTTAGACTTAAAACCTTTCCAATTGCCAGTTCCAACAGAAATAGCCTCTACCCTGGCTGCAAATTTGCCTAAAGCTTTAAAGGATTGTGGAGTTACGATTTCCGGGGCTTTGATTGGAATGATCATCGGTTCATTGATAGGCTTTATGATTGCGGCCATGGCAACATTTTTTCCCAAGTGGGGATACGGTGGCATGATTGTGGTTACAGCGCTGAATGCCGTGCCGATTGTAGCCCTTTCGCCAATTATGAACTTGTGGTTTTCCACAGGCATGGAGCAAAAGATTGGTGTTGTTACAATCGTTTGCATGGCAGCCATGGCTATTAATGCTTACAGTGGCTTAAATCATTTGAACCCATATTCTATCGATTTAATGCATTCCGTGGCTGCGAATAAGTGGACAATATTTCGTAAATTGCGTTTGCCCAATTCCTTACCCCACATTTTCACAGCGGTCAAAATAAACATTGCCTCCTCGATTATTGCGGCGATTATCAGCGAATACTTTGCATCATCAACGTCCGGTTTAGGATTTGGCATCAAAGATAATCTTCGTAAAGCTGAGATGGCGATGGGCTGGTCCTATATTGTCGTAGCTTCTCTGGTAGGTGTGACTCTATACTGCATTATTTTATTGGTAGAACGCGATGCCTTAAAATGGCACGCTTCACAAAAATAAAACAAAATATCAGGAGGGAATGTTATGAAGAAGGGCAAATTGACGAGTCTATTGGCAGTAATCATGATGATCTTATTAGTGGCAACAGGTTGTAGTTCCGGGGCTTCAACAGCTTCAACTCAGGGAGCCGGAACTTCAGACACAGGAAAAGCAAACTCAGGTAAACTCGACAAAGTGACACTTCAGCTCAAATGGTTACCTCAATCTCAATTTATGGGGTATTATGTTGCTCAAGCCAAGGGTTATTATAAAGATGAAGGAATTGACCTAGAGATTCTTCCTGGTGGCAGCGATATTATCCCGGAACAACAGGTCAATAACGGTGTAGCTGATATTGGTGTGACCTGGGTTTCTAGTTTAATGAAGTATCAGTCTAAAGGATGGGGATTAGTTGAAGTCGGACAAATCTTCCAAAAAAGCGCCATGCTGCTTGTGTCAAAAGCCTCTTCAGGAATTAACAGTCCGGCAGATCTAAAAGGAAAGAAAGTCGGTTCTTGGTTTGGCGGTAATGAATATGAAATTTATGCTCTTTTGGAAGCCAATGCCCTTAATAAGGATACGGATGTAAAGCTCGTGCAACAGGACTACACCATGAATCAGCTTTTGAATAATCAAATCGATGCAGCTTCAGCCATGACTTATAATGAATATGGGCTCTTGCTTGAATCAGGGCTCAAAGATAGTGACCTGCACGTGATCAATATGAATGATGCCGGTGTCGCCATGTTGGAAGACTGCTTATTCGTAAATTCTGATTGGATTGCTAAAAATCAAGATTTGTATGTTCGTTTCTTAAAAGCTTCGATCAAAGGTTGGGCTGATGCTTGTGCTGATCCGGAAGCAGCCGGAAAAGTCGTCTATGATAAGGACCAAAGCGTATCTCTTGCACATCAGGTTTACATGGCTAAAGAAGTTGCCAAGCTTGTTGTTCCCCAAGGTTTTGATCCTGCTAATATCGGTTATATCGATATGAATGCTATTAAACAGACCGCAGATTTGGCCTATAAATATGGCTTGCTCACAAAGCCTGCGGAGATCTCAGAAAATACAATTACCAGTAAGTATTGGAAAGAGGCTACTGCTAAATAATTTCAGGAACACTATTATCAAGTCCTTGTCCGTCCAATGATAACCACTAAAAAGACCTCCTTGTGATCTTGTTTGATTTATCACAAGAGGTCTTTTAGTAGTTTAAAAGAGATGCATATTGCCTTTAAACAAACAATATTTAAGATTATCTTAGGTTATTCGGAATGAGATGAAGATTTCAGCCGAATCATTATGCTTGTATGGTGCTTGAAGGAATATTGACCAAGCTTCCTTCAGTATATCCAACATGCCAAGCTTTTTTCTTGGAACAGGCAGAATACCAGATGCGAAATTTAGGTATATCTCCGGGTTCACGAACAAAACTGCTTCGGTAGATATACCCATCATCCCAGCGGCCTTCGGTGCCGGGTCCTAGTATTGGTCTAGGAAGTGGCATGACAAATTCTTTTGGGTTTGACATAGGTACGGCTGCATAAATCAACTGACAATCTTTCATAGTTTTTTGTTCAGACCAACCCGCAATCAGAAACTCAATCGTTTCCTCAGAGTGATTCGGTTTAGCCGCTATATGCCAGGGAATATATCCCCCGTTCCAACTGGCCCAGGGGGCGCTGCAAGGCTGTCCTGGTCCCCAATTTATTCCGTTCAATGATGTATAGAGATGTATCGTCAATCTTCCGTCTGTTGTCCACATAAACCATTCTTTAGCACTCTTACGCCAAACCGTCGGAGATAAAATCAGACCTGTTTTTTTGTAGTCCCAAGCTTTTTCCAAACAGAGGATTTTGTCACTTTGCTTATAATCTGTACTGATTTTTTTGGCCCAGATTTTTTCAAAAGTATTCCCGCGATATTCGCGCCAGTATAGGATCAGTGTATCTTGATCCGGATCATAAACTAATTCCGGGTCGGAATTATAGTTGTCTTTTAAGAAGCCTGAAGGTTTTGAGGACAAGGGATTTTTGATCCCAGGCGGAGTAATCCAGTTCAATCCGTCCTTACTAACCAAAATGCAGGGATTTTCAAGGGCGCTATTGAAGAAGGGGTATGGAGTAAAAGCCATCCAATAGCGAAATCCTCCCCAACTGCTGATGCCATACTCAGTTTTGAAATCAAGAACACTCGGGTGAACAGATTGACCGGAGCCATCATACGTTGGAGTGACTATGTGATTTAATGCATTAATAAATGGTTCATTTTCTACAGAGAAAGACTGATGGGGCTTGTCCAGGACCTTTTCATTACTTTCAATGACTGAGGCTGAGAGGAGCTTAGGTGCTTGCTTTGGGTTGTTTTCAAAAGGAAACCTGCTAAAAAAATAAGAACCTGAGGCAACTGCTAAAAGCGCTTTTAAGAAACCCCTTCTTGTTGTCATAATCTAACTCCTGTATTCAAATAATGCACCTTTGATTAACCGAATATATTTAGACAAATTTCGCTATTCATAGCTATTATATAACGAAATGAGAGCACGTCTATAGTCCAATTTTTAACAAGAATATTGGAGGCTTAGAGCGAAAAATAAAGAAAATTTTGGCTGGTATCCGAAGACACTGTTTTCGAACTTGTTAGCCTTGGCGAAGGCGTCTGCCTTAGTTATCCTTGTTCATTAGAAAGTATACAACGAAGTAATACTTTCTAATGAACAAGAAAACCAGGCGTACACGCCTGGTTGAAATACTGATCGAATCTCGAAGCCTTACAATTACCAACTCCAACTGATGGTGATAACTTGATAACCTTGGTTATCTGATATGCTCCTCCAAATAGACGGAGATCTTGGCTTCGAAATCTGACTATAACCTTGATTGGTTCTAGAACTTGTATTCGAACTAACAACGTTCGTCGTGAATGATTCACCGTCTGTTCCTAATGCGGATGGAGCCATTAAAACATTACCATTGCTTGATACTAAAGCAATCGGTTGAACCTTATTTAAGCTGGAGTTTAACGGCTGGCCGTTTACCATTGCAGATTGGTATGGCACAGTACCCATGTTTGCTAAAGGGTACAGCTGACTGTTCTGATTTGAAGGATCTTCGCTAATCCATTCGGCAGATGTTCCAATCCCCTGAGCGTAAGAGGCGTTTAGAGTCACAGGAGAAATTGTTTGTGTTGAGGTCTGCCCGTTGACCGTAAAGGTCAAATTCCAGGTTGAACTCGAGTCTGCCGCTGGAGAGATACTCGCGCTAATGGTCGAGCCAATAGGAACAGTCATCACGTATTGTGCGGGGGATGGCAGTTGTTCCCAAAATAGCTGAGCTACAGGCTGACCGTTTTCAATTTGTTCGACAGTTCCCATTTGCAGCAGATCAGATGATGAGACTCCGCCTAAGCCAATCCACTGGGCTGCTACCGCATCTTCTTGGTCAGCCGTTATCTTGGGGACCGTCCAACTGCCAGACACGCTTGTATAGCTGCTACTGCTAGACGAAGGTGTAGCAACGTATCCCGCCCAATTTTGGGATCCTTGAGTATTGGCAGGAAGATCTACCTTTGAAGCAGTACTTTGAGGTTGTTGAATTTGGGGAACTGGTAAATGCTTGTGAGGGAAATTCCTAGAGAAAACATAATCGGATACCATCTGGTTGTTGGCAGAAACTGCAATTGGAGCCGGAACTCCATTTAGGAGAGAGCACGCCCCTAGGACGACAACTACTGCCAGTGATACGATTTTAATCTTAAGCGGCTTAATGTTCATGACGGTTTCTCCTTTCTGAATTATTCAAAGAACTAAAACGTTTTGGTACAAGTACCTTTTTCAGCTTTTATGTCAGATCGAATGATAAAATGCCCCCCCTCAACTTATGAGTATGAATCTGCTTTGTAATATTCTCTATGAAACCCTAGAATCCTTTATGTGAAATGATTGTTCACAGTTTCTTAAGATAACCTTCACAATGTAGTAACAAGTTAGCTCGGTTTCAGTAATATAGTTTATTACACTGGATATTAGTTCATTAAAAATAAGCCATTAGGGGAATTTCTCGTAGGGAGGGATGTTATGTTTGGCTCCAAAGAAAGTTCATCCTGTCTTCGAATCGGCTGGCTTCTCCTCCTAGGATTAGCCTTCATATTAGCGCTCTTGTTTTTAAGATATTCTCTTTTTCCCGGAGCTATTGATCCTTCTGTAACCCAATATTTTTCCATAGGTTTGGCAGAGAAGGCAAGAGCTTACAATTATCCTCTCCGTGTTCTTTATATAGTTCATTTCATTTTACAAGTCGTTGTTTTATTCTGGTTGCTCTTTAGTTCTAGGGGACAAACCATTTACAGCTGTATTCAAAAAATCGGCCGGCGTTATTGGCTGATTTCGGCGATTTCCATATTAAGTGTATGGATTCTGGTCCAGTTGGTCTCCTTACCTTTCGCTTATTACACAGGGTTCTATTGGTTTAAACTATGGGGGTTTAGTACTCAAAACCAAGTAGCCTGGTGGATGGATTATGCAAAAAACGCTGGAATTGACTTGCTGATCACTCTTGTGGGTGGACTCGTTTTTTTTGTATTGGTCAATCGGTTGTCCCGTAGTTGGTGGTTGGTTGGAGCTATCTTTTTCAGTTTATGGCTTGTGGTTCAATATTTGTTGTGGCCGATCTTGATATCGCCCTTATTCAACCATTTTAGCCCTACCTCAGATCCCGGTCTTATAAGCATGGTTAATACCCTGGCGCAGCGAGCTGGACTACATATCAATGGTATTTTAGTCATGGATGCCAGTAAACAAACGACATTGGCGAACGCCTATTTCACTGGGATAGGAACTACAAAACGAATCGTTATTTACGATACTCTTTTACATAATTACTCTTTTACAGAAATACAAGCGGTGATTGCTCACGAAATGGGACATTGGAAGTATAACGATGTCATTCAAGGTTTGATCTATGGAGTAATGGGAAGTTTCATCGCTTTCGGGCTGCTCGCTTTCTTCCTAAAACCCTGGATGTCTCGATACATTAAAAAGCCGCCCGAACTTTGGGCAGCGTTACAACTGATACTATTACTGCTCTTCTTTGTCAGCAGTCCTATTCAGAATGCTATATCCAGAGAGATGGAGTTACGTGCAGATGCTTTTTCCCTTGAATTGACAAGAAATCTTCCTGCCGAGATTCAACTTCAGAAAGACCTGAGCAGCACTAGTTTAGCCGACTTGTCTCCTCCGGGCTTCATCGTTTGGTTTAGTTATGATCATCCACCTGCTTTAACCAGGATTCAAGCCTTGCAAAAAGAATTCTATCTGTCCTCTGTTATCCCCAAGAAATAGTTCTTACAATGCGGCAGATGTTTTTCAGCAATACCACAGATACCCTAGCGCCTTCGCTAGGGTATTAATCATTTATTTAACTATCACCGTATAAATTAAGATTAAGGCAGTAAATTATCCATGAATTGACATATAAAATATTGATCATGAACATACTGATTTCCTATAGACACACTTCTGTCCGTAGTGCTAATCTTTATTTGTGGATGAAAAGTAAAAATCATGAAGAGGAGATGAACAAAAATGAAACGGGCACAAACAATTCTATATTCTAAAGTCACGTCATGGAAGCCTAAATGAATGTTATTTGGTTATACAACTATAAATATATGCTTAATAGATAAAAAAAGCAGTCTGAAAGGCCGCTAAAAAATGTGACTATGAAATTATATTAGAAATTAATCATCCTTTGAGATTAGAACGAACAATGAAAAAGCTCGAGCTGGTTGGCCAATAGCTTTTTGATAAGTGAAATTCTTCACTTCAATTTTCTTAATATTAATTAATGTCAAATAAATCAGAAATACTGTGATAGAACTAATAAAAGCTAGTAGGAGCTAGACCGTCAGTGGATGAGCCTCCTTATTAGGTTTGATTTGGATAGTTATATTGGATGTTAACTTACCAAATTCTTTAATAAGTCGTTGCAAAAACCTAATTACTGTTCCGAGACATTCATTATTGGCCCTGCCAGATTAATAAAAAAGACAGTCTTGAAAGACCGCTAAGAAATTGAACTATTAAATTATATCCTCACAATGAGCTCCACAGTTTGGAGTAAATTTTTGAAACTGACCACAAATTATTGAAAGGTGGTATTCAAATGTCTAGCTTCGCAATCAGTAAGTATATACCCATACTTGATACAATTAAAGGGTATAAAAAGGAAGATATCAAAAAAGACCTTATTGGAGCCTTGACCGTATTGTTTGTAGGTATTCCCCAGTATATGTCATACGCCCTAATTGCGGGCGTTAATCCTATTTATGGACTCTATACAGGTATAGTTGCAGCCATAATAGGTTCAGTCTTTGGTTGCTCGAATCAATTAATCACCGGACCGACTAACGCCATATGTTTGCTTACAGCAAGCGCCATGATTCGCTATATGAAACTGCCAAATGCTTATGAAATGCTTTTCCTAATGACGTTTATGGTTGGCTTATTTCAACTTTTTTATGGTGTCGTTAAACTTGGTAAGGTGATAGATTTTGTGTCGCATACCGTCCTGATAGGTTTTACAGCTGGTGCAGGTGTGTTAATCGCTGTCGGACAATTGAAATCATTTCTGGGTATAACTATTAAGGACCCTTCAGTACAGTCACCCTTTCAAATCCTGGTTTACCTTATACAGCATATAGTTCAAACCAACCCCTATGTTCTGGGAATTGGCCTTTTTACTATCGTGATCATAGTGATCTGCAAAAAGATCAGCAAAAATCTTCCAGGTGCTTTACTCGGGATTATTGTGTCGATCTTTATTATCCTGATGCTTGGTTTAGAAAAAAAGGGTGTCAAACTTACAGGCAGTATTCCTACCGGCTTGCCGCCCTTTAAAATGGTGCAATTTAGCATTGCCAATATAAAGGATATGCTCAGTGGGGCTTTTGCAATCTCAGTCATTGGATTAGTAGAAGCTATATCAATATCCAAAGCCATTGGCACTAATACACGCCAAAAGATCGATTCCAATCAGGAATTTATTGGTCAGGGCTTGGCAAATATAGTGGGGTCATTCTTCCAGTGTCTTCCCTCATCCGGTTCCTTCTCGCGTTCTGCCATCAATTATATTAACGGAGGAGCCACCAGATTAGCCGGAATCCTCTCAGGTGTGTTTGTAGCCATAGTTCTTCTTATATTTGCTCCCTATGCAAAATATATACCCAGTGCAGCCCTTGCCGGAGTATTAGTTTATACTGGGTACGGTTTGATCGATAAAAAAGAAATCAGAAAAGTTGTCAAAGCGGGAATATTATCGTCAGATTCTATTGCCATGTGGGTAACCTGTATCTTAGTAATCGTATTACCAAACCTTGACTATGCAATTTATACAGGCGTTGCCCTATCTATTATTCTCTATCTGAAGGATACCAACAAAGCACCCATTAAACTTCTCATTCCACAACAGGGAAAAGAGTCTCAGGTTATTGAACAAGAAATTAAATCTATCAAGGACAAAGTTGATATCTTAATTATTCAATTGGAAGGTAGTCTTTATTTCGGATCTGCAACAGACCTGGGAGACAAACTAGAACAAATATCTAATAAATCTAAAGTGTTTATTTTAAGAATGAAGTATGTTACGGCAATCGATTTGACATCGCTCGGTGTGCTGAAAGTTTTTGCCAGGAATGTTAAAGAAGCTGGAGGGATCATGATTATCAGTGGGGTAAATCCTGAACTTGATGTCATGATTAAGAAATCAAATCTTGATTCCGACGTTGGTTCCGACAATGTTTTCATGACAGAGAATGAAATCTTCGCATCTACAACGAATGCCTTAGAAAGGGCAAGGACTGTGTTAAGTTGTGAAACAGGAGATAATGCAAAGAAATCGGCAGCGTGCACATTAATAGATTCTATTTCAGGGTTTAATGGCACAACTACAAATCCGCTCTAGGACATTTATGATACTTTGATTCAGAGTGGATCGAATAACGAAGTGAATCGCTCAAACTGCAGCTTAGAGGTGAGACTATTGTATTTTTCATACTCTCACCTCCTAAGACTGAATAAGTTACGTTTTTTCAATTACGGAATCTAGCTCGGAAGAGTTCAGATAAAGGACTTCAATTAATTGGTAGTTCGCTTGAAAATTCGTGGAATGTTAGTAGCCAGAGAATCAAAGAAGATGCCAAATAAACCAAGTTGATTTTCAAGGGAATAGGAGAGGGTGAAAGATGGTCTTTGAAATACAAACTACCACATACGCCTGTTCTCTATGTCAGAGGAGGTATAACCGAAAAGAAGACGCTGAAAAATGCGAAACCCTCTGTGGAAAGTTACTCAAATCTCCTGATATATCAATATTAGGTTTAAATGCGAGAACCTATAACATTCTTAAAATTGCCGGAATAGATACCATTGAAGAAGTTGACGAAACAACAGACGGCTTTCTATTAAAGCTTAAAGGTTTTGGTCCAGCATGTTTAGATGATTTACATTATCAAATGAAGTTATTTAAGGAGCAAAATGCAAGTAGCGATTAATCAAGAGAATTCTAATTACCTCTAGCTCCTAAAGGGGCTATTTTTATTGCCAGTCAATTATGCGGTTTCCTTGCTTTCGCACTGTTTCCGCGCTGTCATGTGCCTTGAAACGCAAAAGCGCGAATTAATTTAGAACGATTACGCCCCAGATACGTTTGTATCACCAGTAGATGGATCAGGGGTATTTGTCGTTCCAGGAGTGCCTGCGTTTCCAGAAGTCCCATTGTGTCCCGGAGATGCTGTGTTTGCAGGAGAGACAGTGTTTAAAGGTGAAGTCGTGGTCTCAGGAATGGTCGTAGTTCCAGGGTTACCCGTGGTTCCAGGGGTGTTTGAGGTTCCAGAGGTAGCAGTAGCTCCTATAGTACACGCTGGCGCAGGTTTGGGAAGCGGAATAGGATCTTTTAACCAGCTTATCGTTAAAGCCTCTCCCTTTAATGCTTGTGTTAAATCAGCTATTCCTAAATTTTGTTTCTGAATGATGTTCAAAAGTGTTAAAAGTTCTCGATCCAACCCTGGAACCCAATGTAAAAGTATAATATCTCCGGATTTTAACCCCTGGCTGCTTCTTGTACTAAGAACGGAGTTTTTCATTTCGGCGTTCCACATCACGATATATTTAATTCCGGAGGCCCAGGCAGCTTGTCCGACCTCTTCATTGAAGTCCCCATATGGTGGCCTCAACTCATCAACAGTTGGATTATATCTCTGAAAATAATCAATAGGCTGAGAAATCTGGGCCTTCTTATCAGCCAATGACAAATGGGTTAAATATGGATGGTTAATAGTATGGTCTTGTATATGTCCGCCAGCCTTTATGAATTCATCCCAAAAGTTAACATGTTCCTGAGCCGCTTGTTCTACAAGAAACGTCGTGATAGGCAGGTGATATTGTTGCATTAAGGTGATTACTTGTTCATTTGGATACCAGCCGTCATCTATGGTGATAAAGACTACAGGTTCCTTCTCAGGTAATTCGTAAACAACCTTAATTGGTCCGGCCGAACCCGATGAGGGACTTAATTGTCTCAAGGACTCGGAACGTTGGTCATTCATTGATTTATTAATTGGAGAACCAGACTCAGCAGGTTTCTGCCCGGTGAAATTTGAAGTTTTTATAGAAAAGGCGAGGGAACTAATAAGAACCATAACCAAGAGAAAACCCCCCAGTCGCAGATATTTAAGATGACTGGTACTTGATTTTGAAGAGCTTTGTTTACCTATCATGTTAAGGCAATCCTTTTCCTTCCATAATATAACAATATTAACTAATTCGATAAACCATGGAAATTTCCTCTTTATTAATCTCGAATATTTTTAACAGCATAGAATCATGCTTGTTAATTTGTTTTTAAAGTTACAAGTGTTTTGATAAACATAAAAAGCTTCCTTACAGGCCATGAAGAGGATCTTGGCAGTAAGGAAGCTTTTTTATCCTATAAGCTGTAAACAGTAAAGGGTCAGATTCAGTAAACTTTCAGCCAGCATTTAGATGCAATTCAGCAACGCAGGTTATAGTTATGAACATAGCAATTATCATTGACTCTAAAAAATATGCAAAAGGAGTACTATTCATGAAATTAAAGGTAAAACGCATTGATCCATTTCTGATTGGAATTGCCTTACTTGCCGCATTTTTAAATGTCTATGGGATTTGGAAGGACCAATATGCAAATGCCTATTATACAGCAGCAGTGACAAGTATGCTGCAAAGCTTCCATAATTTCTTCTTTGCTTCGTTTGATCCGGGCGGATTCGTTACAGTTGATAAACCACCGGTTGCCTTCTGGATTCAGACTCTTTTCGCTTCAGTGTTCGGGGTTCATGGTTGGAGTGTAATTTTGCCCCAGGCTCTGGCGGGAGTCGGTTCAGTTCTGTTAGTTTATTTCCTTGTTAAACCAAACTTTGGGCGAAGGGCGGCCAGAATTTCAGCGTTAGTCATGGCCTGTACTCCAATTGCTGCAGCAGTTAGCCGCTCCAATAATGTAGATAGTTTGTTAGTCTTTACACTTTTGTTGGCAACCTGGACGTTATTTAGAGCCGTTAAAAAGAGCAAAACTAGTTTGTTCATCGGAGCTTTCGCCCTCATCGGAGTTGCGTTCAATATCAAGATGCTTCAAGCCTATATGGTACTTCCCGCATTTTATCTGTTCTATTGGCTGTCTTTCAAGGTGAATTGGAAGAGAAAAATGACAGTATTAGCAGCTTCAACGGCAGTTATGCTTGCTTTAACGTTTTCCTGGGCTTTAGTGGTAGATAATATTCCTCAGGCAGAACGACCCTATATCGGCAGCAGTCAGACGAACTCTGTTCTGGAGCTGGCCTTTGGTTATAACGGCGTTTCTCGTTTGACGGGCCAAGGCGGACCAGGCGGTGGGAATAAGGGAGCCTTTGGTGACGGCCAAACACGTGGGCAAGGGCAGCAAACTATGGGACAAGGACAAGATGGTAACAGCCAGTTCTCGAATGGTTTTACACCGATGCAAGGTGATGGTTCTGCCCAAGATGGTAATAGAGCAATGCTTGGTGACGGCGGCAACATCCGTGGTGGCATGAGAGATGGAGGGCCTGGAGGCGGCCAAGGTGGTGGAGGCATGTTTAATACCGGTACGGCGGGCCCACTACGTTTATTCCAATCGGAACTATCCGGACAAATCAGTTGGATGTTACCGTTTGCTTTGTTATCGGCTTTCGGTTTGTTAATCGGACTGCGCAGAAAACAGCCCTTAACGGACAAACAAAAAGAAACTTTCTTTTGGCTGGCATGGTTAGTGCCGATGATGGGATTCTTTAGTGTTGCAGGTTTTTTCCATCAATATTATCTCGTAATGTTGGCACCGGCTATTGCTGTTTTGGCGGGGACAGGATGGATTGAGTTGTTAGGTTTCAACCGGCGTCGTGAAGGATGGAAACGATGGCTGTTCCCAATCGGCATTCTTGGAACAACTGCATTTCAACTCTATATTCTCTTACCCTATCGAAGCCAAATCGGATGGGCCTTGCCGCTTTCAGTAGGAGTCTTAGGAAGTCTCTTCACCCTTTATTTTAGCCTGCCTCTTGGTAAGAACGAGGCGATAAGTCATCAAACTTCGCCCGTTCGAACAAAGATAGCAAAGTTTGCAGCTGTAGGCGGGATAATAGTGTTGCTGGCTGGGCCTCTGTATTGGGCAGCTACACCTCTCCTATATGGAGATAACGCCATGATGCCAGCGGCAGGTCCTCAACAGACATTTGGAAGCAACCACACTATGCCTGGTCAGGAAATGGGACAAGGGCAAGATGGAAGCCAAGACCAAACCTTCAATCGAACACAAGGTCAGGGAGGCGGACAGATGCAGGAAACTGTTAACACTCAGCTTCTGGCCTATTTAGAAGCCAATAATACCGGCGAAAAATTCCTGTTTGCTACCACGAATGCCGGTACAGCAGAAGCTTATATCATTAAAACCGGTAAGGCAGTGATGGCGATGGGTGGGTTCTCCGGCTCTGATCCGATTCTTACGGTGGATAAACTAAAACAAATGGTAGCCAATAAAGAGATCAAGTACTTCTTACTGTCCGGTGGCGGCGCCGGTGGAGGCAGTTCAGATATACAGGCGTGGATTCAACAGAATGGCACAGAAATACCTCAGTCTGAGTGGCAGTCCAGTTCAAGCAGTAATACCAGCGGTGGTATGGGCATGAACGGAGCTGGGAAGTTATACGAAGTCAATCCGTAAGAAGGAGGCAAAACCATGGGTAAAGATATTCGTTATTCGATCATCATTCCGGTCTACAATGAAGAAGCTGTCCTGGAGCAAACCTATCAGCGTTTGAAACAGGTGTTGACTTCGATCGGTGAGCCCTATGAATTAATTTTTGTCAATGACGGGAGTTCTGATCGTTCCGTTCCCTTGATTAAAGGATTCTGTGATCGTGATCAATCCGTAAAACTAATTTCCTTCTCTCGTAATTTCGGCCACCAGGTTGCCATTACAGCCGGGATGGATTATTCAACTGGGGCGGCGGTTGTGGTTATCGATGCAGATCTTCAGGACCCTCCTGAGCTTATTTTGAAAATGATTGCCAAATGGAAGGAAGGATACGAAGTCGTCTACGCCAAGCGCAATCACCGCGACGGCGAAACATTTTTCAAGAAACAAACGGCACATTTATTCTACCGACTGCTGCGTGCTTCTACAGATATTGATATCCCTGTGGATACCGGCGATTTTCGCCTGATTGACCGCAAGGTTTGTAATGTGTTGAAACAATTGCCGGAAAAAAACCGTTATGTCCGCGGTTTGGTAAGCTGGGTTGGATTCAGGCAAACAGCGGTGGAATACGATAGAGATGCACGCTTAGCCGGCGAAAGCAAGTACCCGCTTAAAAAAATGATTAAACTGTGCGTTGATGGTCTTACTTCTTTTTCCTTTAAGCCTATTAAATTGGCGAGTTATTCAGGAGCTCTGTTGATAGCTTTGGGACTAGTTTACCTAGTTTTCCTGATACTTTTCAAACTATTGGGCGATACAATCGGTGGTTGGAATCTGGTGTTAGCAAGCGAATTAGTGCTGAGCGGATTTGTACTCACGATGATGGGGGTTATGGGTGAATATGTGGGTCGTATCTATGATGAGGCAAGAAACCGTCCTCTTTATATCGTTGGAGAATCCTATCGCAATGAAGAGAAAGAAAAGAACGTGATGAAGATTGGCTAAGATTACAAAACGGCAACTGGAATTTCTTAGATTTTGCGTAGTCGGAGGAATTAATACCGGGATTGATTTTGGACTTTTTGCAGTGTTGTTCGCTTGGGGAGTTCCCTTACTCCCCGCTCACACCCTTTCCTATGGCTGCGGTATTTTAAACAGCTTCTGGTTAAATAGGAAATGGACGTTCAAGGACAAGCCGATTGGTCGGCCCCTTGCGAAATTAGAGACAGCTAACCAACCAGTTCGGCAAATGGTTCAATTCGTGGTTTTAAATTTAGTCACTTTGATCATAACCTATGAACTATTAATATGGTTTTATTACAATTGGGGATGGCCCATGCTTGTAAGCAGACTATTGGCAGTCGCAGCAAGTTTAGCCATTAATTTTGTTGGCAGTCGCTTATGGGTCTTTCGACAGCCTAGATTAAGGAGTGAAATGGTATGAAAATCAAGAAGGCTGTAATTCCGGCAGCTGGTTTGGGAACGAGATTTTTACCGGCTACCAAAGCGCAACCCAAAGAAATGCTGCCGATCGTTGATAAACCGGCTATCCAATATATCGTGGAAGAGGCGGTGGAGTCAGGTATTGAAAGCATCCTTATCGTTACCGGGCGCAATAAGAAGTCCATCGAAGATCACTTTGATAAATCCATTGAACTTGAACAAACCCTGAAAGATAAAGGGAAAACAGAGTTATTGCTGGAGCTGCAAAAGATCAATGAAATGGCCAGTATCCACTATATTCGTCAGAAGGAACCGCTGGGATTAGGCCATGCCATACTTTGTGCCGAGCAATTTATTGGAAATGAGCCATTTGCTGTCTTGTTGGGCGATGATATTATGGTTTCCGATTCACCGGGCTTGCAACAACTGATCAATGTCTATGACAGGTCCAATACTACCGTTGTTGGCGTACAGCCTGTACCCACAGATGAGGTACGGAAATATGGAATCATTGCCCCTCAAGGAAAAAATGAAAAAATTTATCAAGTTAAGGATTTAATCGAAAAACCGTTCCCTTTCCAAGCTCCATCCAATCTGGCAATTATGGGAAGATATATCTTGAAGCCATCAATCTTTTCCATACTGCACACTTTGGAGAAAGGAGCAGGAAACGAATATCAGCTGACTGATGCCTTGCGGAAAGTTTGTCAACGAGAAGGTCTTTTGGCCTGGGAACTGATAGGGGAGCGTTATGATATTGGAGATAAGTTCGGCTATTTAAAAGCAATTGTGGAAATGGGGCTGCAGCGGGAAGAATTAGAACCACAGCTTATGGATTATCTGCAGCAAGTGATCACCAAAAGACAGGGCAATGCTGCCAAAGCGAAAAGAAGACCGTTATGCTCCAGTTTCTAAGAAAGTTCATCATAAGTTTTGAAAAGATGTCTTTGGCAGGATAGCTTGATAAGTTTAACTGCCAAAGACAGTTTCAAGTAAAGACATGGATAAAGTGATGAAGCATTAGATCCAAAGGAGTTGAAAAGGAACAGTGAAATTCAAGAGTTTTGTAGTTAGAATAAGTGCGGTTCTGGCAATCCTAATGTCACTATTGTTGTGTCTTCACGTCATTAATAACCATAGTACCAGCAATGCAACCTCCCAGAGTACATTAATTCAAGACCGGCATGATATGAACCAAAGGACAGGAAATTCAAATTCACCGCCTGGTGGACAAAACGACTCACTGAACCATCAGAACCAAATTCCCAATAATGGTCAGTTTCAACCTAAGGGCCAGATGCCTTCAGGCCAGCCGATATCCGCTATGCCGGGTAGAAGAGGGACCAGTACGGGCAGCAACTATTCTGTTCAAATTGTGGCCTACGCAATAGCTTTCTTCTTAGCAGGACTTGCGGCCTATTTTATCTTTGTACGCAAGAAGTTAGAGAAAAAACTCAAAATTACGAATGGCAACCGAAAACTATTAATGATAACGTTGTTCTGTGTAGGATTCTTACTGAGAATTGCAGTGGGTATTTTGATTGAAGGACATGCTTCTGATCTCAGTCTTTTCAAGTCTTGGGCCACATCTGCGGCTAATAATTTTTCTCAATTTTATTCCGGTCAAAATTCCAGTGATTATCCGCCCTTGTATATCTACGTGTTGTATATTGTAGGTAAAATCGGCAGTCTCAAGGCGCTGAATCCTTATTTTACGGTGTTATTGAAATTTCCCTCGATTCTTGCAGATATGGGGACTGCTCTGCTGTTGTCAAAGCTTGCACGTAAATATCTTTCCCCAGGACTAAGTATCTTGGTAGCTGCATTTTACATCTTTAATCCGGCTGTCTTTGTCAATTCAACGATTTGGGGACAAGTGGATTCGTTTTTTACCCTCATAGTTATCGCTGGAATTGTTTTATTAGCGGAACAAAAATTAACCTACTCTTCAATCTTTTTTACGGCGGCAGTACTCATGAAGCCGCAAGGGATCATTTTTCTGCCTATCCTATTCTTTGAGCTGGTAAAGAGGAGAACTTTTAAGGATACTGTAAAGGTTCTAATAGTGTCAGCAGCAACGGCAACCCTTCTTATACTCCCATTTTCCAGTGATCTTAACGTTCTTTGGATTGTTAAGCTCTTTACAAGCACCCTGGGAGAATACCCTTATGCTTCGGTAAACGCCTTTAACTTTTTTTATTTGCTGGGAGCAAACTATACTAAAGATGCTTCGGCCTTTTTACTCGTTAGTTATCACATCTGGGGTACGATTTTCATTGTCCTTACAACGTTATTGGCTTGGTTTGTCTTTGCTCGAGGAAAAGGTAAAGACTTTGTCCCGGCCACGGCTTTAATCTTAATATCCGGTGTGTTTATTTTTTCGACAAGAATGCATGAGCGCTATCTGTTTCCGGCAGTGGCTCTGGCAGTGTTAGCTTGGATATATTTGAAGGATAAAAGGATAATCCTTCTATCGGCAGGGTTTAGTATTACGTCATTTGCCAACACGTTTTATGTCCTTTGGCAGACCAACGGTGGTATCAATCAATCAGCCCTAAGTTTTATACCCGTCGTAATATCTGCTTTAAATGTGGCACTGTTTATATATATGCTAAAAACCATGTACGAGCTATCCGCTAAGAAGAGCCTCTTTCGAAAGTTGCAGTTAACAACAGGTCCTAGTATCCTGAGCTAAATCGCGGCTCGTTGAATTCGAATTATTCTATAAATTGATAGGTGGTGGAGCTGGAAAGACAAGATAACGTCAGTTCTAAAAGAAATTTAATGTTAAAAATGACCTCTCAAAACGATCTGAGAGGTCATTTTTATACATACGAACGGACAGAGGCCACAAAACCCCACATTCAATAAAGGATGTAGGGCTTTGCTTATTAAAGTTCGCCTTGGAAAAAAATGTTTAAAGTTACAGCGCTTGCTCCGTTAACTGCACTATAGTAGATACGAGCGTACTTGAGGAATACTGAGGAAACCAAAGTTGCTAAACCATTTTGATTAATGGTAACCGGGCCTGTCTCGTTAGTCCAAGTTGTTGAATCCGGACTGATCTGCAAATAGACTAAAGCCTGCGCATCAGCTACTGTGGAGGCATTGACTACCCCAAACGTCCAGGTTTGAACACCGATAACATCATAGGTGGTGTCAGGGGAGCCTGTCGTATCGGTAATATTGGCGCGAGTAGCAGAAACATCGGTAGTTCCCCGGGATATAGCCAGTCCGGACGACGTTATTAAAAGCCCATCAGCCGGAGCGGTTACGGC
The DNA here is from genome assembly GCF_045689965.1 of Desulfosporosinus paludis. Classification (NCBI taxonomy): domain Bacteria; kingdom Bacillati; phylum Bacillota; class Clostridia; order Eubacteriales; family Desulfitobacteriaceae; genus Desulfosporosinus; species Desulfosporosinus paludis. The sequence goes on along the minus strand of NZ_CP144211.1, from coordinate 832,752 downwards.
GAGGCCAGTGCTGGTAATGGTTAAGCCATTCGTTGGCGGAGTGATGGATAAACCATTGGCAGAAGCAGTGACCGTTAAGCCATTGGCCGGAGCGGTTACGGCGAGGCCGGTGCTGGTAATGGTTAAGCCATTCGTTGGCGGAGTGATGGATAAACCATTGGCAGAAGCAGTGACCGTTAAGCCATTGGCCGGAGCGGTTACAGCGAGGCCGGTGCTGGTGATGGTCAAGCCGTTCGTTGGCGGAGTAATCGCTAAACCATCCGCAGAAGCAGTGACCGTTAAGCCATTGGCCGGAGCTGTCACTGCCAGACCTGTTGATGTGATTGTCAAATTACCCGAAGAGTCTGTGTTAAGCGGGGTATTAGTGCTGCTGCCAAAAATTTGAACTCTGGCCTGTTCAGGCGTATCCTGAAATATTTTATAGTTAGGCAAGTATTGTTCTCCCCTTTCTGAAGTTCATGCATATCATGAAATGAGTTATATCTTAGCTGGTATAGCTTATTCCATAAGATGGAAAATGTATACAAATCTTGCTTGAATTAATTCGTTTAATTACTAATTAGGGGAGAAAGTGATTCATCTATGTCAGTGAAGATAAGTCTATGTATGATTGTAAAGAATGAACAAGAAAATATTCGAAGATGTTTGCAAAGTGCTGTCAACTATGTTGACGAGATTATTGTTGTCGATACCGGATCCACGGATAACACTTGTGAGATCGCCCAAACTTTCGGGGCAAAGATCTATTCCTTCCCTTGGGATAACAATTTCGGTGCTGCCAGAAATGCCTCTCTGGAACAGGCGAAGGGTGACTGGATCCTATTTTTAGATGCTGATGAAGAACTACAAATGGAACACCCGCATGTATTACGTGACCTTGCCTCCTCTAAACATGAGGGTTTTTTTATAAAAATTATAAATTATATTGGAAAGGAAAACTGGGTCGAAACAAGCCCAGACTTGGTGTTCCGCCTATTCCGCAACAAACCGGAGTATCGATTTGAAGGGGCGGTTCACGAGCAAATTGTTGATAAACTATTACTCAATAACCCCCAAGCCAGTTTTCAGATCGTCAGCGGTTTGTCCATCCTTCACTATGGATATTTAGAACAACAAATCAGAGATAAGGACAAAAAAAACAGAAACCTTAAACTCATTGAGGAAGAACTTAAGCAAAAACCTAATGATTCTTTGCTGCTCTATCATTATGGTGTGGAATTATTTCGTGCGGAAAAATTTTCAGATGCGGCTCTCGTTTTCATCAAAACGGCTAATGCTACAAAACCAGAAACTATTTACTTTCCTAAACTAATCCGTTACCTGGTTATGTCTCAGCAAAGTGCCAAGGAATATCTTCAGGCTCTTCATGCCCTTGATTTAGGTTTGCAGTTTTTTCCCGACTACGCTGACCTCTACTATTACAAAGGATTAATTCATCTCGAACGAAAGAACTTCGCACTGGCCCAAGAGGCTTTCCAAAAGGCGGTTTCAATGCCGGAACAGCCCCTTCAATATGCGTCGTTTGGCGGGGTTAGAGGATTCAGATCCTATTATCACTTGGGCAATATTTACGAACACTTTTTAGATGAAGAGGAAGCTTTAAACTATTATATCTTAAGCTTGCGGGACAATCCTGAATTCAAGCATTCTCTGGAGAGAATTATCAGCATTTTAAATCCGGCCAAATATCCTGAGGATACTAAAGAAAGTTTAGAGAAAGTTTTTACGTTTTGTTCACCTCAAGCCCAACTGATGTTGGCTGAAATTTATCTCAAACATGAGTCGTATAAACTTTGTCTGGAACAGTTAGAGAAGATTGAGGACCCAATACCGCAGAATAATCTCTGGAAGATCATCTGCCAGATCCAGGAAAAGAAGCACTTTTCGGCTTTGCGGGCCCTTGCCAACTATTCATCGGACAATCTTTCATATCCCTTAGCCAAATTAAATGAGCTCATTTCATACTGGGTTCAGAACAAAAAGCAAAAAAGCCTGGGACTAATCATGGAATTGAAAAACCTAAAACTTTCTGTGGAGACAGGTAATGTCATTGATTTGATTTACCTGAATATTACCAACATGAGTACCTTTGCTTATAAATTCACTGCCGAGGGTTGGTCATTGCTCCAAGATATTTTAAAACGCTTGATTTATCTCAAAGAAATCGAGAAAGTACAGGATTTGCTTAGTAAGATCGATCTTAAATCTGCCGATGAACAAATAATCTTTGAGTTGGCCAGATCCCTGCAAAATCAGGGTTATTCACGAATGGCTAAAGAATCTCTCAGTTCCTTAAGCGAAATAAAGGACCCGGAAACCTATTATCTTTTGGGGGAAGTCGGCTTGGAGCTGAAAAATTATCAAGAGGCAGAAAATTACTATTTACAAGCGATTCATCTCGCTGAAGATGAACCAAAGTACTATGTAAAGTTAGGAATCTTATATCAAATCTGGCATTCCGACTTGTTAAATGAGGCACTTGAACGTTACCCAGAGGAAGAGATGTTTCGTTCTTTAGCAGGGAGGTCGGAATGTTGATGAAGGATACGATTTCCCTGACCATGATCGTTAAGGATGAACAGGCCCATTTAGCCGCCTGCTTAGACAGAGTTCAGGATCAAGTAGACGAAATCATAATTGTCGATACAGGCTCTTCGGATGATACCTTGGAAATCGCCCAACGTTATACTCCCCATGTTTTTTCCTATCAATGGAACGGCGATTTCAGTGCAGCTCGCAATTATGCGATCTCTAAAGCGAGCTGTGCCTGGATCTTTTACTTGGATGCTGATGAGATTCTCCTCAGCGAGACGGGAAATTTAAAAGAGATCATTCAGCAGCATGAGGGAAGTGAAGCTTTCCTGCTTCCCTTGGAAAATCCTACTGTAGATGCTTCCAGCTACGTTAATCGTTTTTTTGTCCTCCGTTTGTTTAAGAACAAGGAGTCCTATCGCTTTTTCGGAATCATTCATGAACAGGTAAGCGTACAAGATGCCGGTTCAGCCCAAATTGTCCAAGGCCCTATACTACGGCATCGTATTCCTCCAATTTCTCTACGCAATAAAAAGCGCGCCCGCAATCTTAATCTTTTGAAGAGGGCCTTGATTCAGGATCCCCAAAATCCCTTTCTTCATTATTATCTAGGACTTGAATGGCTCATGCTGAGTAAACCTGAAAAGTCGTTACCCTATTTAAGAACGGCCTATGAAATGTTAACGGATGAGAACCTTTTGATAAAAGCGCCTGCTTTACGCTCTTTGGTCATCTGCTTAAAAAATCTGGGTAAACTTGAGGAAGCGCTGATTCTTTGTTTAGATGCTGATTTAAAATACCCGGAATTTACGGATATTTATTTTTTGGGTGGTACGCTTTTGGCGGAGAAAGGTGAATTTACTTTAGCCATAAAATGGCTGAAGCAAGCCATAGAGTGTGGAGAGCCGCCAGCCATATATAGTCATATGTTGGGTACGGAAAGCTTCCTCAGTCATTATTATTTAGGCTACTGTTGTGACATGCTGGGAGATGTGGAAACCGCTCGCAGACACTATGAAACGGCTATCGAATTAAATGCAGACTATACGTTTCCCCTCGCCAACTTATTCTTGAATTTACGGTTAAGCAAAGGGTTTCTGTCAGCATATAACTACTTCTGCGACAAGGGCTATTTCCACAATCTGAAGTTTTCTCTGATTCTGGCAGAGGAGTTCTTCTATGCGGGCTACCCGAATTTGGCAAAGGAAATCCTGCAAAGGCATGTTTTCGAACTGGAATCCAAAGCGAAATCGTCACTAAATCAGGCGTTTTACAGTCTTGGCTGGTATTCCTTATGTGCTGGTGAGCCTAAAAAAGCCCGAGACCTCTTAGGTAAAATTCCTCCTGAGAGCGAATTCTATAGCAAAGGGCAAGTTAAAATCGTTTTTTGCTTGCTCCTGAGCGGTTATTATAAAGAAGCTAAGGATCAGATCTTGAATCTCTGGAAGCAGGAGGAACTGCGGGCAGAAGTTTATTTAATGCTAAGACTAATAAAACTATTGCAGAATGGAGACATGAATTTTCTGCCCCAAACGATACGTGATAGAGAATTAAAGACCATAGGCCTTGCTTGGTTCAAGGAGATGTTATCGTTTCAGTCTCAAGTTACCTGGCAGCCTCAGTTTTCTCATTTCATGCGTTCTCTTCAGACCTTACTTTTAAACCTTTCCTCTCAATCCACCCTGGAATTGATTAACCTGATCGGTCAAAAACGAAAAGAGGCCGAGGCGTCTTTCAATTATAAATTTGGTGAGAAGATGATATGAACAATTCAAGGGTAAGTTTATGTATGATTACTAAAAATGAGGAAGATTCTATTTCAGCGTGTTTAGAAAGTGTCAAAAATTTAGTACAAGAAATTATTGTCGTTGACACAGGGTCAACGGACCAAACCCCTGAACTGGTATTGGCTGAAGGTGGCAAACTTCTGAAGTTCGCCTGGGAAGACGATTTTGCCCGGGCCCGCAATTTTTCCTTGCTCCAGGCTTCATGTCCATGGATCCTGGTTCTGGATGCCGATGAGGTCTTGGAGCCTGTAAGTCAGCAATATTTTAGTGATCTGCTTAATGACGAAGCAGCAGAGGGTTATTTTCTGAACATTATCAATATAAGAGAAGATGGGGCTGAATTAAGCAGGGATCAGGTCGTTCGTTTGTTTCGCAACAAGCCTGAATATATCTTTGAGGGCGCTATCCATGAGCAAATTGTTCCAAGTATTCTGCGATATCGTGGAAGAGAGTGCCTGCTGTCATCCGAGCTTACTCTGAAGCATCGTGGCTATTCCGAGAGCATTGTCTCGCGGAAAGAAAAAATCCCCCGTAATATGCGAATCCTTCGGAAGCATCTCGACAATAATCAGAAGGATAATTTTTTGTGGTATTGTTTAGGCCTTGAATATTATCAAGAAGGCAATATTGAAGAAGGCTTGAATTGTTTGCGGACCGCTCTTAGCTTAATGTTGGGTTGGGAGGGCTATTTTAACGATACCCTCTTAGCGATCGGCTCTGGATACCTAAAACTGGCAGAGTGGGAGAAGCTGCGTGATTTTGTGGATCAATCCATGGGCATGATGCCCTTTAACCCGGATCTTCTAATATTAAGTGGTTTGGCGAATTTTGGGTTAAATAACTACGAACAGGCCTCGAAAGATTTGCTGTCCGGACTTGAGACCGGTGAAGTTAATATCATTCCTACCTCGAGATTGTACGCTTTACTCGGTGATCTCGCCAACCTTCGGGATGATTTCGCATATGATAAAAATCTAACCGCTTTAGATTTCTATCTGTGTGGTCTTAAATTAGCTCCTGATGATTTGTATCCTTTGTGTCAAATTATCGGCTTATGGCAAAAATCCTCTGGAATTTTTAAACTTCCAGAGGTGAGCCAGTTTATATCTTGGGAAAGGATGCTCAGTCTATACGGACAGGTAAAAGACAAGGAAGGCGAATACCGTGCTTTAGCCCCAATCCTCTTGCTGTTCTGCGCTTATCAAAAAATAGTCGATCCGATGAGCGATGAGAGCCTGAAGGAATTGGCTTTTTTATTTACGGAGCTGCAGGAAAACCTGGAGAGCCTGGTTTCTTTGAAGGGTATGGATGAAATGCTGAAGAGTCTATTAATTCTTACGGTCAAGGAATTAAACGTTACGGGAGTATTGTTCAGAAGAACCTTTCGTTTAAACTTAACCTCTTCTCTAGAAAAGTCTAGGATTCTAATTAGAAAACTTCTGTTCCTTTATATTAAGGTAGTCTTGAATTCTTATACCCCTTCTGAGCACTAAAGGAGGCGGAATTTTTGAAACGAGTGTTATTAGCGAGCCCTGTCAAACAAAAGAAGGAAATTCTCCAGGAATTCTTAGATTCCCTAGATCAACTAATGCTCAAGGGAATTTCTTTAGACATGCTCTTCATTGATGACGATAATGATCATAACCTTCTTCGGGAGTACCAAGAGGGGAAAGAGAATGTTTCAATCTTAACTGAAACTTGGAAGGACACTTATATTTGTGATGAAACCACCCATCGTTGGAAGGAAAACCTCATCTGGAAGGTAGCCGAATTTAAGAATCGCTTCATCGCTTTAGCACTTGAGGGAGGTTATGATTATCTCTTCCTTGTAGATTCAGATCTTTATCTTCAGCCACAAACGTTGACCCATCTGGTCAGCTTAGGTAGGGATATTGTCTCAGAAGTCTTCTGGACTCGCTGGGAGCCCGCATTACCCCCGCTTCCTCAAGTCTGGGTGGGAGATCAGTATCGTCTCTTTGCTACAGAACGCGAAGAAGAGCTCAATGATCAAGAAAAAACTAAAAGAACTCGTGAATTTCTTGAAATGCTAAAAGTACCTGGGACTTATAAGGTAGGAGGACTTGGTGCTTGTACGCTCCTTAGCTATAAAGCTTTACAAGCAGGTGTATCTTTTAAAGAAATCTATAATATGGGGTTTATTGGAGAGGATCGGCATTTTTGTATTCGAGCTGTTGCTTTAGGTTTTGAGCTCTATGCTGATACTCATTTTCCTCCCTTTCATATTTACCGTGAATCGGAATTACAAAATCTAATTGCCTTTAAGTCCAAACTTCATGATCGGCCGACGGTCTATATAAAGAGTACAAGTCATTTGTTAACACTGGCAATGCTTGTCCGCAATGAAGCAGGGCGTTATCTTGAACAGGTTTTAACTCAGGCTAAACAATTTGCTGACTATGTCATTATCTTGGATGATGCCAGCGAGGATAATACCGTAGAACTCTGTGAAAAAATTCTTGCCGAAACTCCCCATCGCATCATATCCCAGACAGTAACAGGATTTAGTAATGAAGTAACTTTGAGAAAAAAACTTTGGCAGCAGGCCATTTCCTCCGAATGTGAGTGGATTCTAATTTTAGATGCTGATGAGATTTTCGAACCAAAGGCTGTTAGTGGACTTCCTCAACTTTTGGAAAATGCCCGGGGAATCGATGTTTTCTCCTTCCGCCTTTATGATATGTGGAGCACTAACTATTATCGTGAAGATCAGTATTGGCAAGCTCATAAAATTTACCGACCATTGATCGTCAGAAAGATGCCTGATTTTAGAGAGAAGTGGCAAGAAACTCCTCAGCATTGCGGACGTTTCCCTTTAAATATTGCAGATTTCAACGGTGCAATCAGCGAGTTGAGAGTCAAACACTTAGGCTGGCAAAAAGCAGAAGATCGACTAAAAAAATATTATCGTTACAAAGAACTTGACCCACAGGCTTTGTATGGAATAAAAGAACAATATGAATCAATCCTCGCTCCAAAACCCCGTTTAATTCGCTGGGAAGACTAGCTCTGCCCTTGAAACCAAATCGTTAAAGGAGTCGGTGTGCTGGCTTGATATACCAAACGGTTAAAGCGCAAGAACTTATTCGGTGTCAGAACCAATAACTCTCTGGGGGCAACAGTTTGTGCTTGCGTATCTACGGACCAGACTGTTCCTTCAGGGCTTACCTCAAGATTCATTTGAACTGTATCGGACCCCATATTCAAAACCGCAAAAGAATAAACACTATAATTAGAAACATCCCTGGCTAGACTAGGCTGCGGAGTGAAAGACGCCCTTACATTTTCCACATAATCTGTAAAGTTTCTCCCAGCAATTCGGACGAGCATTGAACCATCTGGGGAGGATAAAATAGAGTTACCTGAACTGCTATAGACTCTTACTCCATCTGTAGCTGGGGTCAAATCCCTAATATCATTGGTTACCTCAGCGTGAACATCTACGTTTACCGGCGGAACAGGGCCCATAATTTTTACAGGTACAATACCTTGAATCTGACCGACTGATTCTACATGTCGAACATATACTTGTCCTTTATCATCAAGTCTTAAAACTCGCAAAGGATAAAGACGGTATGCACTGATATCATGGATTATAAGACTGCCCTGACCAAAGATACCTACCTCAATCCGAAGAGCTGTCGTCCCCGGTGGGGTTGCAAATACTTTATTAAAGGTCTTAGGTTCAGAATCAGGAGTAAAAGAAAAAACGAGTTGTTGAACAGCTCCAAGATAAATTTTAGCATAGGCAGGTATACCGGTTGGCTCGGTATTAAGTATTATTTGGAGTTCCCAACGTTGGTTTTCTCCTGCTTGTACCGGTACATTGACCGTCTGAATAATTCCCGCCCTTGGACCACCTGGATGCGCAATTTCTATGGCTCGGTTTTCCCCTTCTTCTCCTAACCATTTCCAACTCGTCGCAAGATCTCCGCCGTATTTATCCCACCCGTCAGGGAAATTTCCCCTCTCATCAGGATATTTAAAGGGACTATTATAAACTTGGTTAATTAGATCCACTCTATCACCAGCCCTTATATAGTTATGCAGGCCTAAGTTTTCTATTGCATACTATATTCAAGGTGGTTCATGACTGTTAAATACATTTTATAGTTTATGCTTAACTCTAAATAGAGAAAAAGCGACGTTGCTCTACGTCGCTTATCAACAATACCAATGAAGTTAATAAATTGCTGCTAATACTCAGAGGTAAGCTATGAGTAAGCTGGAACTAGAATGTTCAATCCATTACGTAATATTGACGTTCTTCAAGGCTGGGCTGAGGAATAACGTGTAGAGTATTGTTTCTCAATTGATGTTGAATAGTGGCTTCGTCCTGATAATTTTTATCAGCCTGTTTATTACTTGGAAAAAGACTATCATCACCTAATTTTGAAACCAGAGTCGCTGTAACTGCGCCAAAGATTAAATGATCCCCAAAACTCAAAAGAGCAGTCAGCGGTTTCTTGCTTTTTCGCATATGTGTTTGAGTACTTAAACTATAAAATCCGAGCCATGTAAATGCTGTGATACCCATACCTTTTAAGATCGCGTAGTCACGACCAGTCTTCTAGAGTAAATATGTAGTACTGACCCCAACGACAGAGGCTAATAAACTATTGGCAATTTTTCCGACGTTCTTTCCGGATGGTTTATTTATGTCCCTTTTTTTACAAAAGGGATTGCTGCCATTTCTTTGTATCTTGAATCCGTTAATCCGAATTTAAACTCAACTTTATTTAGAAGCCTTCCGGGGAGAGCACCCAACATGCCTGCCGCAAAACCAAGCAGAATACTATCGCTTATTTTACGCATCCAACCATCCTCCTTTATAAACCTAAAGATCATTAGGGGTTATGTTCAGTGATTAAAGATTCTTTAATAGAGAGTTCATAAATTCATAGCTTATAGTTTCTTTATAATCTAACCATCTTGGAAAGGTATATGTCTTGAAATTAATACCAAGAAAACCAAGAAGATATTGGATAAACCAAGCTGTCCCTTTTATTGGTCGCAAAATGTCGAATATTCTCGGAAATTTCTACTTGATTTATAATTAAAATAATTATAAAATATGACCAAGCTAAAAACTTATTCAGATCCAAAGGATAGCCTATAAATTAGGAGGAACGAAAATGAAGAAATATCAATGTTCGGTATGTGGATACGTTTACGATCCAACCCTTGGCGATCCGGATTCTGGGATTGCCCCAGGAACTCCATTTGAAGATATCCCAGAAGATTGGGTTTGCCCTACATGCGGTGTTGCTAAAGATCAATTTGAACCCCTTGAAAACTAGGAACAATCAGATTTAAAATTCCAGGATGATTAGTAAGAAGTCTTAATAATGTTTATGGAGGGATTAGAAATGACGAAACTTCGAGAGTTATTTAAATGCAGTGTCTGCGGCAATGTGATCGAGGTTGTTCATCAAGGGGCTTCGGCCTTAGTTTGCTGCAATCAGCCGATGGAAAAGCTTGAAGCTAAAGGGGAAGATACAGGTAAAGAAAAACATGTGCCTGTCATGGAAACTTCGGGTGACGGAATTTTGGTTAAAGTAGGCAGCGTTGAACATCCGATGGAAGAGAAACATTCAATACGATTTATTGAAGTCTTGACCAAAGATCAAGTAGTTCGAGCGGAGCTAGTACCTGGACAAAAGCCTGCTGCAGAGTTTTCAGTCAAGGCGGAGGAAGTTTTAGAAGTTAGAGAGTACTGTAACTTACATGGGCTGTGGAAAATTATCAAGTAACTATGGAGGACTGACAATGAAAGATTTAAAAGGAACTAAGACGGAAAAGAATTTAATGGATGCTTTCGCGGGAGAATCTCAAGCCCGCAACAAATATACCTATTTTTCCTCAGTTGCTAAAAAAGAAGGGTATGAGCAAATTGCGGCTCTTTTCCTAGAAACTGCAGAAAATGAGAAAGAACACGCTAAGATTTGGTTTAAAAAACTCAGCGGAATTTCCAATACCATGGACAATTTGAAAGCAGCCGCAGCAGGAGAATATAGCGAATGGACTGATATGTATCCGAAAATGGCCGCCGATGCCAGAGAAGAAGGATTTGAAGATATCGCCCTATTATTTGAAGGGGTGGCCAGAATAGAGAAAGAACATGAGGAACGTTATAAACGGCTCTTAGAGAATCTGGAACAAGGTAAAGTGTTTAAAAAGGATGGCAAGTTCTATTGGAAATGCAGGAACTGCGGTCATATTCATGAAGGAACTGAGGCACCTGAAGTATGCCCGGTTTGCGCTCATCCTAAAGCTTATTTTGAAGTGCTTGAAAGAAATTACTAATATGAAGGACTTTATGCTGCTAAAATAGCATTACGAAGTATGAAAATGAGCGATTTCAGAGGAGTCTGGATAAAGTCATAACGGTAGAACTTTTGTAAAGGGGTATTGCAAACTACTAGTAAATAGAGAGTAGTTTGGCGATACTCCCTTTATGTTCTCAGAGTATGAAAAACTAGCATAAGTATGGGTTTGTTTTAATAGATATCCTAATTAAGAATCATGTAGAAACTGCTTCCGCTGACTATTATAAAATTCGAAGAATTATAGTTATGGCAATTTTTCAAATTGTTCTGGACAGATTAGATTGTTTATGTTAGCATGAGTGTAAGTTAATAATCGCGAATAAGTGATTCTTTTCTGAGGAATAGAATTGAAAAGGGAAGTCAGTTAAAGCTGACGCGGTGCCCGCCACTGTAATAGGGAGTTAACTTACATAGTGTCACTGGATAATAACCGGGAAGACGTAAGTTAATGATGATCTTGAGCCAGGAGACCTGCTTGTTCCGGAGTCAAACTACCTACGGGATGTTAGGGAGGTGTTTTACTGTGTTCGTGGTAAATTTACCGGAAACTGGTTGAACTTCTAACCCTTCTGTTGGTGAAGGGTTTTTTTATGTTTAATTTGGACGGAAGAGTTCTTTTTTAGTAAATCAACGACATTTTTTGGAGGTTCTTGCTATGCATATTGAAGATGGGATTCTATCGCCTTTAGCATGGAGTTCATGGTATGCCGCGACTACTTTATTTGTAGTTCCTGGCATACGAGAAATTAAGAAGAAAGTCCAGGAAAATTTATCTTACAAACCATTCTTAGCTATGACTGGTGTAGGAGTATTTATTATCTCGTGCATGCATCTGCCTGTGCCAGTCACGGGTTCCTGTTCCCACCCTTGTGGGACACCGTTGGCTGCGATTATCGTTGGGCCTTTAGCTACCGCTGTGATTTCGGCAATTGTACTCTTTTTTCAGGCTATTTTTTTGGGGCATGGCGGCATTACCACAATTGGAGCCAACACCTTTTCCATGGGGATTTGTGGAGGCATTTCCGGGTGGTTAAGCTGGAAATTCTTACGCCGCCTGAAATGCCCTCTCTGGCTTGCGGCTGGAGTGGCCGGCTTTGTAGGAGACATTATTACATATTTGGTCAGCGCTTTTGAACTTGCCCTCAGTCTGCACGGCAATGTTCCATTGGTAAAGCAATGGATGATCTTTTTTATGGGATATGGTCCAACTCAGCTGCCTTTAGCCATTGCTGAAGCTGTCTTTACCGCAGCAGTTCTTCAAGTTATGGTTAATCGCCGGCCTGACTTGCTGCCAGGGATTAAGTTTCGCCAAAAATCAGACCGGGAGGTGAAACCTAATGTCATTGGCAACTAAAAAACAGACATCTAACCAGCAAATTAAATGGTTTGACACTTTTACTAAGGTTATGCTCTCAATAATGTTTGTGATGTTGCTTTTCATTTTTGGTGCCGGTAAGTATATGGCAAGTCATCAGATGGAGGCCGGTGGAACAGACGATTTAGTAAACACTCTAGCCACGGACGTAACCAAAGGACAACATCATCCTTTCGCAGAATTACCGGGTGATGCTCAAGTGGGAGCCTTTTCTGTTGCCAACTTTTTTGCTGGTTTAATCGTCGGTCACCATTGGGAAAAACTTTTCGGTACCCCTAAAAAAGAAGAATAATCCCTAGAGGTGGAATGATCATGGAATTGGCTGTTTTAGATAAAATTGCCGCCGCTGATAGCCCGCTGCATCGTTGGGATGGCCGGGTTAAAACCGTATTATTTTTAAGTGCCATCATTGTCTCAACTCTTCTCACTCATTGGTATCTGGTCGCCGGCCTTTGGCTGGCCGCCCTAGCTTCTTTTCATGCTCTTCAGCAGCCATGGCGGCACTTGGTCATCCGCCTTTCTATCCCCTTTGGGATAGCATGGTTAGTGTTTCTCAGTCTAATCTTCACTAATGGCAGTCATGCATTATTCGTTATTTCTTTCGAATCATTTAGGCTCACCGGCTATCAAGAAGGCTTAGAGTTAGGTTTTCTTATATTACTCCGCATTATGGCGGCAGTGACTTTGGGCAGTGTTCTCTCGTTTAGTACACCCATGATCGAAATTCTGGAAACCTTACGCCTATGTAAAGTTCCTGGTCTAATGGTTGATCTTGCCGCCATGATGTATCGCTATGTTTTCATTTTAACAGAAACAAGCCACAACATGAGGCGGGCACAATTGAGCCGGATGGGTGGCAATAGTTCATGGCTGCGACAAGCGCGAGACATTGGTAAAGTGGCAGGCTATGTTTTAACGAATTCATTAGATCGCAGTATCAGGATTTATAAAGCAATGCTTTCTAGAGGATACAACGAAGATAGTACTGGCGCTGATTTTTTCACAGTACCGATTTCCACAATAGATTGGCAGATCGGTTTGGTTGGTGCTAGCTTTCTGGCAGTCTTTGTGGTTCTGAACGTAATAATTTAGCTAAGAAGGGAATTGACATGGAACTTATCAAGATCGCGGAAGCCGGCTATACCTATAATGATGGACACCAGGCACTGAAGAATATATCTTTGAACATAAGGAAGGGCGAAAGAATTGCCATTCTAGGGCCGAATGGGGCAGGAAAATCAACGTTGTTTCAACTTTTTAATGGTCTTTTGCAACCAACATTCGGTACAGTTACAATCAAAAACTTACCAGTGCAGAAAGAAAATTTAGCAGAGATCCGCCGAATCATTGGGATGGTCTTCCAAGACCCTGATGACCAATTATTCAATTCATCAGTTCGTCAGGAGATCGCCTATGGCCTTATGAACATGCGTATTTCCGGCCAAGCATTAGAAGATGCTATTGCTTGGGCCTTAGAAGTTGTCGGTATGCAAGGATACGAATCTAAAAGTCCTCATAACCTAAGCGGTGGCGAAAAAAAGCGAATTGCTTTAGCCAGCGTACTTGCGATGAGACCGGAAGTTTTGGTTTTAGATGAACCTACTGCAGCCTTAGACCCACGTGGTGTGAGTAATCTAGTTAAGTTGCTTAATGCCATTAATCGAGATTTAGGTATTACTTTAATTTTTGCTACCCATGATGTAGATATTGTTCCTTTGCTTGCTGACCGGGTTTTCCTTTTAAGTAAGGGAGAAATTGTTTTAGCCGGTACTACCGAAGAGGTCTTTAGCCATAAAGAGATTATTCGTCAAATTGACTTGCGCTTGCCAAGAGTAGCGCATTTAGTGGAATTGCTGGCTCGTGATGGCTTGCTGGATAAGGATAGTTTGCCGTTAACGATTGGGCAGGCCAAGAATTTATTGGAACAAGGCAAGCTAAAATTAGTGAAATAATAATAAAAATTTGGCGCCTGATTCATCTTTTCACAGAGTTTTAGGCTATTACCTTAATTGCGGGCTGCGCGCCTCTTAACAATTGGTTGAGAGGCTTTTTTCTGACTTGGTTATTGAGCAAGTCAGAAAATTAGTGGATAACTTTTGGAATTAAGTGAAAAATTTTGCCTATGTATTTGTAGCGCGGTCAAGTTTCGTATAAAAGCAAAAACCATATTATATTAATGGGAACTATTGGAAAATGAACTCGTATATTAGGAGGAATGAATTATGTGCCAAATACCATTTTGTGGTGGTTCAGGATATGGACATTTATTTGGTCATGGAGTAGGGCTGCAAGCAGGTTATGATGGATTTGCTCCCAATTATGGTGGTTTCAATTATGTTGGGTATGGACATTTGCAAGGTTATGGAGTTGGCTTGCATCCTGGTTATGATTCCTATGGTGCAGGGTATGGCTATGTTCAAGCAGTACCTTATCCAGTGTATCGTACTGTTCGTCAAAATGTCCTAAGCGTCCAAAATGTCCAAGAACCATTCCGCGGTGGAAGAGGGTAGCCTTAAAAGGAATCTTATCGTATGAGAAAATGACAGGCCTGTTCAAGCTTTCAGGTCTGTCTATTATTTTAATCAAACGAATGAACACTGATGCAAGGGTCATTATACAGAACAAAATACTTATTTTCTCGGCCGATTATATTGGCAGCTTTCAATTCTTTAAGGGCTTGAATAACCATTACACGGGAAGAGCCTATCATATCCGCCAATTCCTGCTGGGTAATTTTTAAGTCTATCAAGGTTGATGCCGGTGTTTTCTGCCCATAGTCTTCAGCCAAGCGATAAAAAAGTTGCAGCAATCTTTCTTTGACAGGTAGTCCGGTTTCCTTACCTGCTTTCAACATGGTTTCATAACGCTTTTGTCCTAAATAACTAATAATTCTCAAGGCAAACGAAGGATCTTGCTTAATTAACGCCTCAAATTGAAGTTTGCTGAAACAGCAGGTAAAAACCTCTTCCATGGCGATGGCGCTGGAATGTTCATTTTGTTCTTGATAGAGAGACATTTCACCGAGGACTTCACCTGGGCCGCATACATCCAGAATTTTGTTATGACCATCCAGGTCAGTCTGTACTAGTTTCAGTTTCCCCGATTTTATCAGGTATATGGTTCTTGTCAGTTCTCCTTGATGGTAAAGGTAATCTCCCTTGGACAATCGTTTCCTTTGGGTGCATTGACATAAATCGGTAATCTGCTCGCGTTTTAGCCCCTGGAATAGCTCCAATTCCTGAAGGCATATGATGCAACGTTTCATTTTTCTCCTCCACTTGAAGTAACAGCAGCAATAAGTAAAGTGTAACAAAAAAACTCCATGAACACTATATAATAAAATTAGCTAAACAATAATCCCGCTTTGGCATGAGCGGGATTATTGTTTAGCTAATTTTACAATAGTTTTTCAAGCTTTTCTGCTTTAAACAAAACTAGTTTCTCTTCAACGCACGCTTTCCCTTCAAGTCGGAAGCCTTTAGGGCCACTTTCCATAGTCGCTATGACGACCTGCATGATTCCGTTATCTTTGATGTTCTGCTGGGTAACCTCCATCTTGTAGATACCAAACCCTAGTATATCATCTTCTCTGATTTCTGCGACTTTTCCTACCACGATTAAGTGCGGTTCTCCATGAGAGGAAACTGTTGTGATAGGGATAAAGGGAGTCTTTGATACCACATCTAAAACTTCCTGGGTAATAACCATGTAAATCCACTCCTTCAATTCTTTATGTTTAAATACTAAAAATTTAAGTTAACAGATCATCAGTGAGAACTTAACTTGCGAATGTTTTCTTTAACGTTTCCGTGACGTTTTCTTTAAAAGTAGAGAGTTCAACCTCTACAATTTCAATCGGCACCTGTGTGTACTCGAAAAACTCCAAAATATCCTCTTCATTTAATTCAGATACACCAGTGTCTAGAAGCAGAATCTTTTCGTACAAACCAAAATTTTGCCTTGCGTCAATTTCGTCCCAACCTTGGGCCTGTTTAAAAATTCTTTTCCAATTTTGCAGCCATCCTGGAGTCATGTAAAAAATGTTGGAAAAATTACCTAGATCATCCATCATCTTCGTGCCTAGAATTAATTCAATACAGTTTTTAGCATGC
Organism: Desulfosporosinus paludis; assembly: GCF_045689965.1. Lineage (NCBI taxonomy): Bacteria > Bacillati > Bacillota > Clostridia > Eubacteriales > Desulfitobacteriaceae > Desulfosporosinus > Desulfosporosinus paludis. The sequence continues at coordinate 816,599 of NZ_CP144211.1, read as the reverse complement.
AACGTAATGACAGGATAGTTCTCTTTAAACTCACTGATCTCTGGATGACACATAGACCCGAAAAGAAGTACCATTTTTTCTTCTGCAGCAGCATCTAATGACTTGACAATGTTGGCTCTTAGATCAGCATAATTAACGTGCAAAGCTGGTGCTGTGTAGATAACGTTGATCTTAGTGGCAGACGCCCACTCCGATCGGATCTCCTGTAATATACGTTCAAGCTCGAGCTGGAAAATGCCGCAAGCAACAATTCGCACCTCCAAATTAATGATCACCTCCTTAATGAGCTGCGTTATCACATGATGTTTGGTTCTAACAGCTTGATTTGCTTTTTATCATCATAGCACGGGACAAAAAAGTAAAATGTTAAATACTTAACAAATTACAAGAATAATTAATATACTCAACGGCGAAGGAAACTTACTTTAGATAAATATAGATTGCCTTAAGAAACTTAAGGGAAGCAGAGAGGGTTATGTACTAAATTCTCCGACATCTGAATGGCATAAAAGCCAAGATCTGCAGAAGCCGGAGAATATTAGCATGCGTCTTCATTTAAACCGCTTAATTGGGGTGATGATTCATGTAGTCTCTGAGCCATAGTGTATGAAATTCTTCATCGAGAAGATATTCCATTAAAGTGTTTTTGAACATTAAATAATGCCTGTCAGTACACTCTTTAATCAAGGAATGATATTTTTTGATAGCCTCATTTTCCAGAGCCACTCCCAATTTACAAGTATTATGTTGACCCATTGATTCTATGGATTCTCCGAGCAAACTCCCCGCTAATTGAAAAAAAGAACCCACTAGAGAGGGAACCTCTTCATTGGCTTTGTCAATTTCATTGGCAAAATAATCGGCATGTCCCTGCTCTATTTGCACCATCTTCTCAAATGCTCTGCGATAGTATTCATCCGTAGCAGAGTTTACTTGAGCATTGTAAAATGCCACCTGAAATGTTTCTAAAGTATAAAATTCTTTAAAACGAGATATTAGCCTGTTATCCATAGTAACAACCTCTTTATGAGAATGATGACCTTTATATTTATTTTTCGTCTTTCATGGTGTATTTATTCAGTTTTAACTCACAAAGTTTATCTTAAGGCACAAATTAATCTGTAATATAACCTAACCTCCCTACATTGCAATTCTGGAACGGATGTCATGATAGAAAATAATTGGCTGGAAAGAATGCCAGAGTCGGCCGATCGGAAAGAATTAATACATTAGATATAGTCTAAATGAGAGTTGATTTAGTTTTACCACATCGTTGATATTACTATTCCTGCACTCAAGTTATCTGTGGTGCAGGATATTTTTATGTGTAGCTGCTTTTATAGGGAATACACTTTTTTATCCTTAAGATGTATTAATTGAGATACGAAAAAATACTATGCTATTCCTTTTTGCTTATGTTAATATATAATGAATTAATAATTTGTTTTTTGGAGGGAACATCTTGGATAAAAAAACATTATTTCAAAATATCTCACATGCCCTGGTAGAATTCGAAGTTGAAAAGGTTACTGAACTAACGGAGGAAACTCTGCAGCAGAACATCCCGGCTTATCAAACTATTACAGAGGGTTTAATCACAGGGATGAAAGAGGTCGGTCGACTCTATGAGGAAGAGGAATATTTTCTTCCTGAAGTTCTGATGTGCTCGGATGCTTTCAATGCCGGTCTTGATGTTGTACAGCCTCACTTGGATAAAAGCTCTTTGGAGAAGCCGATCAAAATGGTGATTGGTGTCGTTGAAGGAGATACTCATGATATCGGCAAAAATTTAGTTCGGATTTTATCGGGAGCCTCCGGTTTTGAAGTATACGATCTTGGACGGGATGTGCCTCTTGACAAATTTATCGAAAAAGCTGAAGAGGTTCAAAGCGATATGATTTGCATGTCTACGCTGATGACCACGACAATGGACGGCATGAAAACTGTTATAGATCGCTTAAAAGAACGAAATATACGGAACAAATATAAAGTTCTCATAGGCGGCGGTCCTATTTCCCAGACCTTCTGCGATAAAATCGGAGCTGATCTTTACGCCAATGATGCCAGCTCAGCTGTGAGAAAAGCCAAAGAAATAATGGGGAGGGCCTGAGATGCAAATAAGGGAGGACATACTGACTCCTAAAGAACGGGTGCTGGCACTTCTAGCTGGAAAACCCCTCGATCGAATAATCTGTATGCCTATTGTCACGACCAATACTGCTCAATTGATTGGCAAAACCGTCAAGGAATTTCAACTTAACGGCAAGGTTATGGCTGAAGCACATCTGGCGGCGTTTAAAAAATTTGGCTATGATTTGATTTATCTCTTTACGAACTGTTCTTATGTTGCGGAAGCTATGGGGGCCGAACTGGATTACTCTGAAAATGAGCCTGCGAATTGTGAAACTCCTGTGATCAACAGCAAGGAAGATTTGAGTAAAATCAAAGTTGCGGAAAAAAGTGACGGCCAATTTCCTGTTTACTATGAAGCCCTGGAGATCCTCAACAAAGAAGTAGGTGACCAGGTATTTATGTCTGTTTGCTTTTCCGGACCGGTTTCTACCGCTGCCACCCTGCGGGGAGTAGAAGCTTTTGCCCGTGATACTTACACTAACCCTGAGCTTTGCCATACTCTCCTGAGAATGGCTACCGAAAGCTGCAAAAACTTCATTCGAGAAATTGTCAAGTATGGCGCTATGCCTATTATCCTGGAACCCATTGCTTCAGGCAGTCTTTTTAGCCCGAAGATGTTTGACAAAATCGCCTTCCCCTATATTAAAGAACTTGTAGACCTTGCTCACGAGCTCCAGGCACTTGTTCCGCTGCATATTTGCGGAAAAACGCACAAGATTGTAGATAAGATGACGGATACCGGATCTGACGTGATCAGTATCGACAAATGCGATCTCGCCGTTGCCCGGGAAAAGGTTGCTGGAAGAGCGCTTATACTTGGTAATATAGATCCTGCTAATGAACTTCTTTTTGGGCCTGTGGATGTGATTCACCAAACCTGCGCAGAGGCTATCGACACCATGAAAGGCTATACCCCGGCCTTTATCCTTTCAACAGGGTGTGAAACAGGAAATAAAGTACCTTTCGAACATATACAGGCCATGCTTGATGTGGCTAGGAGCTACGGTCTTTATGAATATAAAGAAGGTGAATAATCTTGGATGAGAAGGAGCGTTTATTAAGTGTGCTGAAGGGAGACCGGGTTGACCGGCCTCCCGTTATTTGCCCGGGTGGCATGATGAGTGCCTGCGTGACAGAGATATCAGATCAAATAGGAGGCGGTCAACACTCAGATAGGGCAGCCATGGTAGAGGCTGCTCGAAAAATCAATGAGCTTACCGGTTTTGAAAATTATGGAGTACCCTTTTGCCTTACCGCCGAAGTTGAAGCCCTGGGTGCGAGTGTCAACCTGGGGAATAACCTAATCGAACCTAGAGTAACTCAGTATAACGATCAGCCTTTGGAAGCCATCATGGAAAATCATCAGGTTGATGTTTCTGCCGGCAGGATGGGAACCGTTTTGGAAGCGATCCATGAACTCAAGAACGACCGGATACCTGTCATCGGCAATGTTTCAGGCCATATTAGCACGGCCACCTCAGTCGTCGATCCCTTAGAAATGTTTAAGATGCTTCGGCGAGATCCTGAGCGAGCTGCCCGGTTTATGACGTTTATCAATGATTACCTCATTCGTTATGCCTTAGAAATGGTTAGAGTCGGAGCTGACGTCATCTCGATTTCAGACCCTACAGCTACAGGAGAAATTCTCGGCCCTCGAAATTTCCAGAAGTTCGCGGTCCCCTTTTATCAAGATATTATTCAAGTGCTTCACAGAGAAGGAATTCCTGTCATCCTGCATATTTGCGGTAATGCACATACTATTATTGATTCGCTCAATGAGGTGAACGCTAATGCTGTGAGCTTCGATTCTATCGTCAATATGAAATCCACTAGAGGAGCGCTGAAGACCGGACTGATGGGCAATGTTAATACCCAGCTTCTGCATACTGGAGAACAGGAGAAAATTATTTCCATAACTCGCCACGCCCTTCATTCCAAGGTGGATATCGTTGCTCCTGCTTGCGGTCTAAGTATGGCTACCCCTATAAGCAACCTAAAAGCCATGACCGATTACGTGAAAGAAGGTTCTTATCAAAAAACATGAGTAAAGTGTATTTTACGAACGAGGGTATTTCCATTGAAGCTAATAAAGGAGATAAGCTTACGGAATGTATTCGGGCTGCAGGATTGACATTGGAGACTCCCTGCAATGGGTTAGGGCGCTGCGGTAAATGCCGCGTTAAGACTTGGGGGGATCTTTGCCCGCCAGGAGACATGGAAGCCGGGTTTATCAATGATTCCAAGATCCGTTTAGCCTGTATGGCCCGGGTAAACGGTGACGTTTGGCTTGAGCTTCCTCCTAAAGTTAATAACCTTAAAACGATTAACCAAGGCTTGGCCATTGAGGTGGAAGTCTGCAGTTCCGTGAAACAAGTTTTGTTGCCGACTCCAGAAAAGACGGCTCAGGCTTATCTGGAAAGGCTGCCTTATATCTCATATTCCATGGACATTTATCGTAAAATGGGTAAACTCGAGCAAACCCGAGCACTTCAAATATACGGCGTTTTAGTGGACAATTACCTTATTGACCTCGGGTCCGAGCCTGGTGAACTTCTCGGAGTGGCTATCGATATTGGTACTACAGGTATTTCCGCGTATCTTTTAGATCTGGCCACCGGAGAAATCCTCCGCAAAGAATCCTGTTTGAACCCTCAGACGGAATTTGGGGGAGATGTCTTGTCCCGAATAAGTTATTGCTTGGAAAATCCCCAAGGGCCAGACCAGCTTCGAGAGTCTATCCTAGGAAAGATCAACGAACTGGTGACAGACCTTACGGGCTCTGCTGCCAGAGCGGAGCGTATTTACCATGTAGTTATAGCAGGAAATACAACCATGCTGCATTTTGTCTTAGGTGTTTATTCCGGTTCCATAGCTAAGTCTCCTTATCGTCCGGTTTTTCTTGAACAGGTTGATCTGAAAGCCAGAGAGACAGGTATCCTGATTTGCCCTGAAGGGAAGGTAACCCTTTTACCTTCGGCTTCAGGCTATATTGGAGCCGATATACTTGCCGGTGTTGTGGCTACAGGGTTTGAGAAAAAGAATAACCCTGCCGTCTTTTTAGATATTGGAACGAATGGTGAAATTGTGGCGAATCTTGGAGGCCGATTGATGGCCGCATCTACGGCTGCCGGTCCGGCCTTGGAAGGAATGAACATTTCCTGCGGCTGTCGTGCCGAAGAAGGAGCCATTGACACCTTTTACATAGATGATGATTATGAAGTTCATTTTACGACCATCGGCGGCTCGTCTCCTAAAGGAATCTGCGGCAGTGGCCTTCTTGATATCACGGCGGCTATGGTGAAGCGGAATCTAGTTCTCGCCGGCGGACGCTTTAACCCTTATCTTGACTCTCGTATAAAAGCTAGGGTGAAGGATAAGAAGTTTTATCTGACAGACTTGGTTTATATCTCCCAAACGGATATTCGCCAGATTCAGTTGGCCAAGGGTGCTATCGCAGCAGGGGTAACCCTGCTCCTTGAAGAAGCGGGCCTTCCCCTTGATGTTATAGAGGAAGCGGTTATAGCCGGAGCGTTTGGATTTCATATCAATCCGGAAAGTATTCGGGAAATCGGCCTCCTGCCCAAAGGGTTTAAAGGCAAGATAACTTTTGTCGGCAATTCTTCCGCTGAAGGAGCTCGCTTGGCCTTGATCAACAAAGATGTAATGAACCGAATCAAGGAATTAAAAAACAGGATAGAGGTATTAGAGCTTTCGACAGATTCGCGTTTTCAAGACTATTTTGTTAAGGCATTGGGTTTTTAATAGAGGGGTGTGACAATGATCAAGGTAGATGTGATTTCTGGGTTTCTGGGTTCCGGCAAAACCACTCTCGTGAAAAAACTTCTCCAAATTTACCAGAAGGAAAAGGTTGTCTTGATTGAGAACGAATTTGGGGATATCGGCATTGATGGAGAACTGGTGGAACGGGAAGGCTTTGAAGTCTTTGAAATTTCCAGCGGATGTATCTGCTGCATTATGAAGAAGGATTTTGTTCAAGTGCTGGACCGAATTATTGAAGAATTCCATCCTCAAAGAATTATTATCGAACCCACCGGCATCAGCATCCTAAGTGAAATCATCGATATCTTGCACAACCCCGAATTTGTCGACCTTCTGCAGATTAACTCCCTGGTGACTGTTGTGGACAGCCTTAATTACCTGCAGCAGTGTGAAGTCTTTGGGGAGTTTTTCGAAGATCAGATTACTAACGCTTCTGCCTTGTTATTAAGTAAAAGTCAGTTTGCTGACCGTGAAACGATAGACAAAATCGTTGCTTCTCTCAGAGAATTTAATCAAGATGGAGAAATTATCAGCAAGCCGTGGGATTCTCTGAGGCCCGGCGAATTCCAGAACCTTCTGGATAGTCAAGCGGATTTGGATCTGAGTGATATTCTTCATACCGACTATAAACCCTGTAGTGAAAACGAATTTGAAGCCTTAGCTATTAAGACGTCTCGTGCTTACAGTCAAGAAGAGCTGGAGCAGATTCTTACTCAGCTCAGCCAGTCCCGTTATGGTCAAGTCTTGAGAGGTAAAGGTTTTCTCAAAAGTACTCAAGGTTACTGGGATTTTAGTTATACTAACGGTCAATTTACGGTTGCGAATAGTCACTTCAAGGCCAGCGGCAAGCTGTGTCTGATCGGCAAAAACCTCCGGGAAAAAGAAATTAAGGACTTGTTTAAGGTCAAAAGCGGGGGGGTGTTTCGTTGGCTGAAATTATGATCGACAGCTTCCAGGATGTCATCAAGATTGTTCCCGTGTTATTCTTGGTCATTCTTTTGACGAATTGGCTTACCGGCAAGGTTAACAAAGGAACACAGTATTTTAGTCGTCTTGCTAGGCTGGACGTTGTTGGCGGAGCTCTGTTGGGAATCATCCCCCAATGCGGCATATCTGTTGCCTTAGCTAAGCTTTACTGCAATGGGTATATTACCTTAGGTATGCTTATGGCCGTTTTCTTAGCCGGTTCTGATGAAGCACTGATCGTCATCGGAGCGCATCCGGATAAGTTGTCCCTAATGTTAATGATCATAGGAATGAAAGTCCTGTTTGCCGCCGGTGCGGGTTGGCTCATAAACTTGACAATCAAAGAGAAGCGCAACCGTCTTAAAGGATGCGGCATTGATTGCGATTGCCCCAAATGTGGCAAACATAAAAATATTCTAGTAAACAGCCTGGTTCATACGCTAAAGCTTGCTCTGTTCTTGTATGTGACTGTTCTTATCATTGAAATCGGGGCCGATCGGTTTGGGGAAGAAGGGCTTTACACTCTTCTGGGCCGAACTACTTTCCTTCAGCCCATAGTGGCTTCTCTGCTTGGTATGGTTCCAAGCTGTTTTTCGTCTGTGTTAATTGCCGAGGGGTTTCTCAAAGGGGCTTTGAGTTTTGGATCCATGATGGCAGGTTTGCTGGCCAATACGGGTTTTGGTATCTTAGTTCTCTTCAAAGAGCTTCCTTTAAAGAAAACCTTGTGGATTATCCTGATTTTACAAGCCATGAGTATCCTTGTCGGTGAGATTCTTTTTGTTGCCGTTGGATAGAGAACTCCGACTCCAGCCTCCGGCTTCTGACTAATGATTTCCAAATTAGGGAGGAATGACGAATGGATTTTAAATGTACGGGAGACGATCTGGAGTTGATCCCGAAAGAGTTGGTTAGCGAAACGGGCATTACCCTCCCGGAAGCTCATTCCGATAAAACGAGCATGGCAATCCTTGCAAGGGAACTAAGAAAGCACCGTAGAGATGTCATAGCTAGGGTTCCTTTTTGCGTTACTGTGGAAGCAGAAGCCTTCGGTGCACATATCAAGCTAGGTGATGCTTTGAATGGACCAAGGGTCGAAAAATATTTATTTTCATCGATTGAAGAAATGTCTGTAATCCAAGAATTGGACCTTAAAAAAGACCGTATCAAAGAAGTTTTAGATGCCGTAGAAATTCTGGCTCAGTCGGGAGAGAAAGTAGCTCTAAGTGTCGAGGGCCCTTTCACTATTTTATCGTCACTGATTGACCCGATGTATTTTTACAAAGGTTTACGGAAGGATCCCCGTCGAATTTTAGAAATTCTGTCGGTTATTGAAGAAGGTATCATCCGCTATAGTCTTGAAGGTATCACTAGAGGGGCATCCATTATTTCTTACGGAGATCCAGTTGGAGCTATAGGCATTGTAGGGCCCAAGGTTTATCAGGATTATAGCGGCCCTTCAAGCTGGAGGGTTATTAAAGGACTTCAAGAAATGAGCGAGAAAGTGCTTCTCCACCTCTGTGGCAAGACTTCAACAGCTCTTGAAAAAATTAAGATGGCTAAATCTTACCCCATTGTAATAGATGGAGATAAGACTTATGGACAGGCATTGTTGGATCAGTTAGAAAAGACGACTGAACCAATTTTAATAGGGCATCGATGTATTAAAGGAAGCTTAAACAAGATGGATAAGCCTATTCTTTGGGGTATCAAATTAATCAACTAAAGGCTGAAGGATCCATCGCATAATCTTGATATCATGTCCTGTTGAACAGAGAAAATAATAGAGCATTCTAAGCCTGGCGGTATTATGTAAACCAAACTTAGAACGCTCTATCTCACAGGGAATTTATCATTTAACGTAGTTTACTACATTCATGTTTCTGGTGGTTGGAGCTTGAATAGGATCGGCATCATAACCAACTATAAGGCAAGCAACGCTCCGATATCCTTCAGGAATTCCTATTGTTTGTTTCAGTATTTTGCCGGCTTCACTTTCGATAAACCTTGTCGGAGAGACAATATAGCGTGAGCCAAGCCCTAAAGCTGTAGCAGCTAAACTCATATTTTCGACAGCTATAGCACAGTCTTGATCAGCAAATGGAGCATTCTCTACAGGAGCTGACGTAATTATTAGAGTTGGAGCACCGTATAAGGGGTTATATTCAGAGGGAGCGCTCATTACAGTACGAACGCCATCATTTATTTGTTGAAGCAATTCTTGTTTTTGAACAACCGTAAAATGCCTGTTTTGAAGATTTCTTGCAGTTGGCCCAGCAATGCCGCATGAAATAATCGTATCCCTGTCGCTGTCATTAATTTGTTGATTAGTATAACTTAATGTTCCCTTTCTTTTCATAATTGTCTCAATCGCCTGGTTCATAAAAATCCACCCCCAAATAAGTTATTTTCATAAAATTAATTATATCGTTAAAATTTAGCACTGCAAGTTTGTATCCTTGCAGCGTTTTTGTTTAAAATGTCCTTAATTTTGCAGGAATATTCAGGTGTATTCTAGAATGCAGTATCTGGCAATAATACGTAATTATTACGACTGCCGTTCAGTTTCGGAAAAATTGGTGGCTGCTCTCATTGACCTTACTCTTTGGAATTGTGGAAGCAGATGCTGCACGTAATTAATCATTCGTCGTATCATCGGGGGCAAATAGTCACGATGATCAGGCGGCTGAAGAAACAACCACCTTCACTGGATTTATAAATTGTTATTTAGAGCATAAATAGTAGAGGGTAACTCACGTTTTTAAGAATGAGGTAATACAATTCGCAACAATCGTGTATTTTAAGGAGAGTGCAATAAATTTTAAGGGAGGGGTCAATGATGCCTTTTATTAAACTAGAAGCCGGCAGTATTGACAAAGAGAAGAAAGAAAAATTGATTAGCGAATTCACTAAAATTGCTAGTGAAACCTTAGGAATTCCTCAAGAAGCGTTTGTTGTCCTCATTAAGGAAAATCCTATGGATAATTGGGGAACAGGAGGAAAAATGCTGAGCAAAGTGTTGGCGGAAAAAGAAAACAAGTAAATCTAATGAACTTGATTCAGTGGATTTATCATCGTTATGTTAGATACATTTCTAATCGGCAGAGTGAATAGGATTATAAAAATACAGGTCACTGTTGAAGTCGACCTGTATTTTCATTCTTGTTGGACTCGTTCTATGGCATGAATAGCTGTGACAAGGTCTTCTCTGCTGCTTTGTAATTGGGTCTGACTGAAATCGCCCACATTAAGCAAGCTGTCTTTCATCTCAAATATGGATGATGTAAGGAATGTGGTGGCCTGTGCTAAATCGTTAAGTTTCTGATTGTTAGAAGAGGAATTGTTTAAGGCATTCGCATTGACATCATCATTCAAAGCTAATTGATATAATTTATCTAGATTTGCTATCATTTCGCTTCTATTCGTTTGTTTAGATGAAGTCACTAATGCTTCATATTGTTTCAAAATATCTTTAAGAGAAATCACGATCTGGTCGATATTTATAGTAGGAGCAGGCGTTGATGAATCAGTATCTGATAAGTCCTGCCATGTCATAGATTTGTAAGAACTAGCTAACCTTGCTAGTACAGCAGCTATGATTAAAAAACTTATTATACCGGCAATGACAAGCCTTTTCCTTCTTTTAACAGTTGTTGAAAACATAACGTTTGGCCTCCTGTTTTTATTTCAATAGATTCCTCGAATCAGAGCACATGAATTTGTCTGTAAGCTATAACTATTGAAATAAAATGCAACTTATTCCACCCCATCGGGCTAAAGTTGGATTAAGTTGCTAACAATCCTAACCTGCCTACCTAATGAGAAAGGGTTACATTTAATTGGGATTGTGCTATTCGATTAATAAGCCAGGAGGAAGTTCAAGATGCCGACAAGAAGAAGTTTCTTAAAATGCATGTTGGGTGTGGGTGCAGGGTTACTACCCTGGTACGGCTGGCCGGAATTGCTTAAGAAACCTAAAGCTGTACCTACTTTTATAGACACAAGTGAATTAATGAAAAAAACTGCTCACAATCTTCCTCAGACGGATACTCCGTACCTAAACAGGACAGCAATGGAAGACATTTCGTTTTTTGTACATCCTGAATTGCAGGGACGTCGGAGTGGTACTGCCGGTGAAGAAAAGGCTGCAGCTTATCTTATAGATCAAATGAAAGGTCTGGGCTTGGAGCCTTTGGGCGATTTAGTGGACAATCAAAATCGTAATTACTTAAACGTTTTTACTGTTTATCCGGTAGTCGAAGAATTTTATAAGGGTCGCCTAACATTCCGCCCGGGGAATTCTAATGATCTTCGTACCCCCAGCGCCAATGTGATAGGAGGTTTAATAGGAACAAATAGTCAGGAATCTGTTATTTTGTCAGCTCACTATGACCATCTGGGCATTTTTAATGGTAATCTTTATCCTGGGGCTAACGATAATGCTTCTGGGGTTGGTTGTATTCTTGATGTCATGCGCAGATTGATCAAAGAAAGAATTAAACCTAATCGCAATGTAATATTAGCTTTCTGGGGCGCAGAAGAAATGGGATTTGTGGGCTCGTATTCTTTTATACAAAAACCGACTTTTCTTTTAAATGGTATACATGCAGTTTTTAACGTTGATACAATAGGAAATGGTCCGCTTAAGGAATTCGCATTGTGGGCCAATAGTGACAACAGGGCGCTGCAAGCTGTTCGGGCTGCTGCTGAAAATAAAGCAAATGCTGTATTGACCCCAAGTAATGGCTACAACAGTGATCAAGTTTTCTTCAACCTGGATCATGTTCCGGCTGTTACTTTAATGGCCAGAGATTGGCTTTTAAAAAATCACACCCCGGAAGATGTTCCGGATTTTATTAACCCGAAGAAAATTGCTCTTGCCAGCGATATCCTATATAATGCCCTTCAAAGCTTAATCGTTTAAAGCATGCAAAGCTTCATTGAGAAGAACCATATGAATATGATCTTCCCATTTGCCGTTAATTCGCAGGTATTTTTTAGCTAAGCCTTCGTTATAAAATCCGAGCTTTTCCACAACCCTCATTGACCGCATATTTCGGGGTAATATATTTGCTTCAATACGATGAAGCCCCATCGTGTTGAAGGCAAATTCGATAACTTTCTTAAGCGCCTCAGTCATGTAGCCCTGATTTATCTCCTCACCGTCTAATCTATAGCCTAGATGGCATGAATGAAAGGCCCCATAGACGATATTGTTTAAAGCCACTGACCCAATAGTTCTGGAAAACCCATCGCTTTTTCTGAAAAGCCAGACTCTGAATGTTCCACCTGCTGCTATTCTGGATATCTCGTCCCGCAATGCTTCCTGTTGGTAATGGATGGTATAGAATTTATGATCTTTGACTGCCTCCCATTCCCGGAGAAACTCCTCGTTGCGTTTAAAATAATCTAAAATTACCCCTACAAAGTTCTCATCCGAAACCCTTAGTACAAGACGTTCTGTTTCCAACTCTAGTTTTGCCAAATTCGGACTATTCATGATTTTTATCCTCCTGCTCCAATGATTCTAGGGTAAGTAAGTGTGCCAGTGTTTGGCGCTAATCAGACAACCAGTTGTCTGGGCGATCTTCTAGGTTACGATGACATAAGAAAAGCCGCTAATTTTATTCAGCGGCGTAGGTATTAGCCTAAAAATCAAATGATTTTGGAGGATTTGGCGAAAAATCGTAAATAGTCGCTTTTCCATGTTCTAAATAAAAAAGTTTAAGAACGGGATTGTCTGCTGACTGATAAAGCTGTTTAAGATTAGGGGCGTGTTCGAAGATTTTTTCCTTCATGCGGATGTCCTCCTCAAACGTGATTTCTCCGCTGACTCTAACCCAAACCATGTCTTTGGTAGTTTTGGAGAATTCAATATAGGGCACAGCCATTAATTGTTTATAGACCTCTTTAGTACTTGCAGTGCAGAAATATAGTCTTCCTTTTTCTTCAAACATGAATCCCCATGGTCTAACTCTCGGTTTCCCTTCATCAACTGTAGCTAAATATCCAACAGCTGAACGGTCGTTTAAAATGGACAGTACTTCATTCACGTTAATTCGCCCCCTATACACCTTTTGTTAGATTGTACCTCGCAACTAAAAATAATGCAAAAAACCTGAGAATTTCGATCTTAATTACCAGAGCTGCAGCAACAGCGTTGTGATTCATAGCCGCTGTAATTTTTGTTTTGCCAAATATTACAACAGTTAAAACCCTCCCAATTGGAGCAAAATAATTAACATTAAGAATGGGGGGGAGTATGTTGAAGTCTTTTATTAAACTAACGGATTCATTACTGAGATTTGGTAAGATGAGGGATTCTATCACGATTGGGCTTTTGGGAGGTTTAATAGGAACAATCTTTATGGATATATCAAATCTGTTAATATTCAAGGCAGGTAAAACCGAGGCCTTATATGGACATATAGCAGGCGGATTATTTGTAGCTCCTTTCAGAACAAAACGCAGAAAGAATTTTATTTTAGGCCAGATGACTCATTTAGGAATAGGCTCAATTTGGGGAACGTTATTAACCTATCTCTTAAAGAAAACAGGGAAAGATCATCACCTGATTAAAGGATTGTTCATATCAATGTTAACCCTTGGCAGCCTTATTGGCGGGCAAAAATTTGGTATGCTAAAGAAGTTTGGATTGACAAAGACGTTCTACTCAGCTGTATGGAACCATCTTGTATACGGGTTGGTTTCTGCACAGGCCATAGTGATGATAGCAGATCCAATCATATTTGCATCATCGAAGGATGCTAAAGAGAGCTGTCAACAAATTAGGCGAAAGGCCAGTTATCCCTGTTCAGTCAGATCTTCGAATGAGTTGGTTCAATCAAAAGATGATCATTTTAAATCGCATCAACTTTAAAACCCCTTATTGACAAACTAATTGAATTATTCTATTATAAAGTCAACTAAATACATATTTATAGGTGCCCATCAAGGGATAATAGGGAACCAGGTTAAAATCCTGGACGGACCCACCACTGTAATTAGATGTTGAAAATGTACATTTGCCACTGGTGTAACTGGGAAGGCGTACATTTGAGTCTATAAGTCAGGAGACCTGCCTACAAAATAATTCAAAAAGAACAATGGTAAAGTTCTAGCTTCTTGAAAGCTAGAACTTTTTATTTTTTTAATTTAGGAGTGTCTATGGAGACAATTGCAACCATAATAATCGAAAAACTTGTATTTCCAAATGAAGAAAAGCCTGCTCTTAAAAACATTAACTTTGAAATTAAGCGAGGTGATTTTATTGTTATTACCGGTGGTGTTGCTTCTGGCAAGTCGATTTTATTGCACTCGATCACAGGTGCTATTCCACACTATCATAACGCGGAATTAACAGGTAAAATCACAATCTTAGGCCAAGATATTAAGGATGTGCATCTCAATCATATGTCAGATTATGTGGGATACATGATGCAGGAACCCCATAATCAAATCATCAGTCTCGATGTCTATGAAGATGTTGCTTTTGGCCTCGGCAATCTGGGGATTCCTTGTGAACAAACAGAGCAGATTGTTAATAATACGTTGAAATTTGTGGGTTTGGACGGTTATGAGAACAGACAGACCGCTTCGCTTTCCGGAGGCCAGGCTCAACGTGTGGTTTTGGCAGGTGTTTTAGCCCTTAATGCTCCAATTTTGATTCTTGATCAACCAACCGCTGAGCTGGATCCTCAAGGTCGCTTAGAGATTTATAAGCGCTTAAGTCAGCTTAATAAACATCAAAACCTTACGATCGTTTTGGTTATGGATCGAATTGAAGAGGTCCTCAGTTATGCTAACAGAGTCTTTTATCTTAAGGATGGTGAAATTATCAAGGAGTATTTGCCTGAAGACTATTACAACGATCAGGTCTTACTCCAAAAGAGAAGGTTGAAATACGCCGCTGATGCTGCAATAGCTAACAGTAGTCCTAAGGAAAGTATCGCTAAAATCATCAATGTTTCCTATCGATACAGAAATAATCTAATAGGTTGTGAAGATATTCATTTAGAAGTTTATAAGGGTGATTTTATATCAATCATTGGTTTAAACGGATCTGGAAAATCGACTTTAGCCAAATTGCTTATCGGTCTCTTAAAGCCTTGTAAAGGTGAAATCAAACTGTTTGGCAAGCTGTTGAATAGGGAAAACCTGACAAAAATCCGCACACAAATAGGTTTTCTATTTCAAAACCCCGACCACCAGATCTTTGCAAGCACCTTGGAAGAAGAAGTTGGATTTTCGTTGAAGCTAAGAGGGGAGCGAGAGGCAGTCATTGATCAGAAAATTGATGAGTGCTTAGAATTCGTAGGGCTGCTGGATTATAAGAAAATGCATCCTCAGCGCTTAAGCCGTGGTCAGAGACAGCTTTTAGCCTTAGCCTCCATCCTTGCCGGTGATCCGGAATTCATCATTGCTGATGAACCCACCTCGGGCCTCGATGAAAACCAAGGGTTTATGATTATGAATAAACTTTTCGACTTATCTCAAAAAGGCAAAACAATTTTGTGTATAACCCACGATCTCACGTTGGCCAAAGCCTATTCGAATCGCTTAGTTGCGCTGAATAACCATCGCCTGCAATTTGATATTTCCATAAAAGATCTTCCGGAATATAACGAGGCACTTAAAGAAATTGGACTGAATTTTCAAGACATTGCTTTATTTAGGGGGGGCTGGGATGGGAGTTTCTAAGCTAGATCCCCGGACGAAGTTAGTCTGGTATGCACTGATGATCTACTTTGCCCTGAGTTGTCAAACCGCTGTTCAGTTGAGTCTTGTTTTATTAGTATGCATTGTAGCCTCTTTGATCCTATCTGGTTCCTTAAAACAATATAAGGTTATGATCATGATCATCTTGCTTTTGGGTCTTCAGATATTGTTCGTTCAGCTAATCTTCTGCCGGGAAGGTATTCTGATCTATCAATGGGGAATCCTCAAAATTTACAGTGAAGCTATTCCTTTAGCGATCACCGGTATACTTAAGGCCACCCTCATTTTCTCTGCAAGTCTGCAATTTTTCACCTCGGCTTCAGCTCAAGATTTTACCTTGATGCTCATCAAATTCAGAATTCCTTACCGTTTTGCCATGCTGGTGGGGCTTGGCGTTCGCTTCCTCCCGCTTATGAAAGCTGAATATGTATCCATCATCGATAGCCAGCGTACCAGAGGCTTAAAGATGGAAAATGTTTGGGACGATCTTAAAGCCATTATTCCAACCTTCCTGCCTTTTTTGTATCGCGCTGTACGACGTTCTACAGAAATAGCCCTAGCCATGGAGCTGAGAGGGTATGGACGAAGCAAAACCCGAACTTTTTCAACAGATTTAGAGATGAAGTATTACGATATTGCCTTAATCGCTGCGATGTTATTGGTAATAAGCATCAGCCTTGCAGTCAGGTTATTACCATTAATATAATCATCAAACTTTAGGAGGAGAATTGAAATGAAAGAAAAATTATTCAGAACTGACACCAAAGCCCTTGTAGGCTCCGTCATCATCGGAATTGTCTTCGTGATTATGGAGCAGGTAACTGGAAGAATCGACGGTATTTTGGATCCTACCCTTTTACTTCTTAATGGCACCTGCTGGGCATTTTTCACGGGTCTCATTGTCTTAATGTACAAACAGCCTGCAGGCATTATTGCCGGATTAGTGGAAGCCATTGTAGCCATGGCAACAGCCTATTCGCCGCTGGCTTTTTTCTTCTTATTCGCCAATACTATCGGCTCCATCGTGTATTCATTAATTGCTGCTAATTTTTCCATGAAGAAATTAAGCCACCATATCTTAGCTATGTTCGGTTGTACTGTTATCGGCAACTTATGCGTTACGATTGGATTGATTTATGTCATTCATCTTGACTGGAAGATTGCACTTTTATCTTCAGCTCTAACGGCCTTAGTAGGAACCATTGTTGCAGGAATCCTAACAAAGAGTGTTTACGGTGCCCTAGAAAAATCAGCATTAATCGAACGTTGACCTTTATTTTCTTGAGGAGGGGATGAAGTTGGAGCAGGATTTGAGAGGCTTTATTGAACGAGTGAAGGCCCATAATCCTTCGGATGTTGTCCATGTTCACGAGGAGATTGACCCTAAGTATGAGATAAGTACCTTGATTATGGAACTGGAAAAAGTCCGCCGTTATCCATTGACAATTTTTGAAAACATCAAAGGGCATAATATTTCCGTTGTCACCAATGTCTTAGCGCCCCGAGAGCGCCTGGCTTTGGCCATGGGAGTTGCTCCAGATAATTTGGCCGCTGAATTTTCTCAGCGCATTAATCAGCGGATCGACCCAGTTGAGGTGGCAGATGTTCCATTCCAAGAAAATGCCTTCGTTGGCCCCGAGGTGGATCTCTTTAAGTTACCGATTCTAACTCACTTTCCGATTGATGCTGGCCCTTATATTACCGCAGGCTTAGTCATTGCCAAAGATCCGGAAACGGGGGTTGAAACCGGGGGCTATCATCGCATGCAGTTAAAAGGGAAGGATAAATTAGGCATAAGCCTTCATTCTCGCCAACGTTTATGGGAGTATTTTCGACGTTCAGAGGAACTTGGCAAATCCCTCGAAGCGACGGTTGTCCTGGGCATACATCCTAATGTTTCCATGGGTTCAATGGCCTTAGTTCCTTACAATCTTGGAAAATATGCCGCAATGGGGGGATTATTCGGCGCTCCTTTAGAAGTTGCCCACTGCAAAACGGTTGATCTGATGGTTCCTGCCTATGCTGAGATGATCATCGAGGGAGAAATCGTTGCGGGGGAGCGAGAAGCTGAAGGTCCCTTTGCAGAATTCACAAATTATGCTTGTTATCGAAGTACGGAAAATGTTTTCAGAGTTAAGGCGATGCAATACCGTACGAAACCACTCTTTCAAGATATCACGCCGGGCATGAGTTCAGAGCATATTACGATTGTTGCGGTGCAGAGGGAGGGGGACGTGTTGAATGCCCTAAACAGAACTCTACCTAACGTTAAAAACGTTCATGCTCCTGTTTCAGCCTGCGGCTTATTTCATTGCTATATTTCAATGAAAAAAATTGCCGAGGGGCAGGCTCAACAAGCTATTTTTACGGCCTTTTCCGTAGATCACAATCTTAAAATGGTGGTTGTGGTCGATGAGGATGTGGACGTCTTTGACGAACGACAGGTTCTCTGGGCTATGGCGACTCGGCTGCAAGCAGATCGGGGCGTGACAATTGTTCCACAGCATATGGGTATGGGCTGCACCTTAGATCCTTCGACCGACGAGTTAAGCCGGACCTCAAAAATGGGGATTGACGCGACGAAACCTCTCACGGGGTTTGCCCCTACTGTGGAAATGTCGGCTGAAGCCCAAAAGCAGATTCAGCGTTTCATGGGGTCCTTTGGTTTACAGAGGAGGTGAAGTTATGTTCGAAATTGCTGTTGATGTAGGAGGGACGTTTGCGGATTTCGTGGTGAGAAACCAACAGGGGCAGGAGTTCACTGCAAAGGTTCCTTCTAGCCAAGAAGATCCTATCGAAGTAATCATCCTGGGCTTGAGTGATCTTGCGCAGGAGTTCAACCTATCACTCCGGACATTACTTTCCCGAACAAATAAATTTGTTCATGGTACGACCGTGGGGATTAATGCGTTGCTTCAGGGTCAAGGCGCAAGGACGGCTTTAATAACGACCGAGGGCTTTCGTGATGCTTTGGAATTACGACGTTCCCAACTATCCGAACCATGGAATTTTCAGGTCACCTTACCGCCGGTTTTAGTGTCTCGATATCTGAGGATCGGTTTGCGGGAGCGTATGGATTACAGGGGTGTGCCTCTGAAGACCATTGATAAAGCGCAAATACCCGAGATCGCCGATTTTTTGCGTCGAGAGCAGATAGAATCCGTGGCGGTTTGCCTGCTTTTTGCCTGCCGAAATCCAGCGCACGAGCGCGAGTTCAAGGATCTTTTGCAGGCTCTCTTACCTAAGGTGTTTATTTCCCTGTCCTCAGAACTCTCAACTCAAATGGGAGAATACGAGCGTACCTCCACAACGGTCATCAATGCTCGGCTAAGCCCCCTTTTAAACAATTATTTA
Source organism: Desulfosporosinus paludis (assembly GCF_045689965.1). NCBI lineage: Bacteria > Bacillati > Bacillota > Clostridia > Eubacteriales > Desulfitobacteriaceae > Desulfosporosinus > Desulfosporosinus paludis. The sequence goes on along the minus strand of NZ_CP144211.1, from coordinate 797,651 downwards.
CTGAGTTTAAATGGTCAGCTGCGTGATTTAGGTCTCCAAGTGCCTGTCTCTATGGCTCAGAATAATGGCGGTCTAACAGATATCTTCCAGGCGAAAAAACGTGCCGTGTACACCCTTTTTTCCGGTCCGGCAGGAGGGGTTAAAGGGGGATGGGCATTGGCACGTGAGTTAGCACTATCGGAATTAGTGGTAGCGGATATGGGTGGGACAAGTTTTGATGTTTCCTTAATCCGCCAGGGCAAGATGGAAGTGACTCCGCAAGCTGAGGTCGCTGGGTATCCGGTCCAATTGCCAATGTTAGACATTCATACCGTTGGCGCGGGTGGAGGAAGTATCGCCTGGCTGGATAAGGGAGGAATGCTGCGGGTTGGACCACATTCTGCCGGCGCCAAGCCTGGACCAGCGTGTTATGGGTTAGGGGGAGATGAACCAACTATTACTGATGCTGCTCTCGTGATGGGCTTACTTGATCGTTCCAATTTTCTGGGCGGACGTATGACGTTGGATGTGAAACAAGCTTTTCAGGTCATTGAAGCAAAAATTGCCCATCCCTTAGGGGTATCTGTGCCGGAAGCTGCGAATGCTATTTATCAGGTGGCCCTTTCCTTAATGGTTGATGCCGTACACCTGATGACGGTTAAAAAGGGTTATGATCCTCGTATATTCGCCTTGGCGGCAGTTGGAGGTGCTCTGCCGTTGTTCGCGGCCGCTTTGGCAAAGGGAGTGGGAATACGACAGGTTGTGATTCCTACACAGGGGCCAGTCTTTTGTGCTCAAGGACTGCATCATGCTCCTTTCCAGATTGAGCTGTCACGAGGTATCTTTGAACCATTAGGAGAACACTTAAACCTTCATTGCAGACAGGTGATGATCGAGCTTGAAGATCAGGCAGATCAAGAGTTGTCTCGTCTGGGGGTCAGTGTTGACCAGCGCTGTTACGTTTGGTCAGCAGATCTAAAGTATCCTGATCAACATCATGAACTTACGATAGAAATACCTTGCAGCGTATCGGATCAGAAGGTTTGGCAATGTTTAGCTAAAGCGTTTCACGATATGCATCAAAGACTTTATGGCTATTGCCAGCCCGAGAAATCGTTGGTACTTGTTAATTTAAAACTCTTAGCCCGGGAAAAGGAAAGGATTCTTTGGGGTGAGAAAGAACAAAGTCTTATCTTGGAAACTGGGAACTATGAAATCTGTTCAGTCTATCGGCGTGGGGAGTTTCAAGAAATCAAGAGTTACCATTGGCGAGACTTAGCGGCGGGAATGCACTTAAAAGGTCCCGCTTTAATTAAAAAGAACTTCACGACTATATTATTAGAAGAAGACTGTCAGGCCAGCATCGATCAACTTGGGAACTTGTTAGTTACCATAGGAATGGGGGCTTAAAATGAAGGCTACAATGGAGGAAGTTATTGAGCATTCCGTGATTGCTAACCGCTTGGATACGATCGCCAAAGAAATGAGCTATGCCTTGGAGAAGTCTTCCAGATCTCCTATTTTTGCAGAAGCCTGCGATTTTGCTTGTGGCATATGCAATGGAAAAGGGGAATTAGTCTCTCAGATCAATGGTATCCCCATATTAGCCGCAGCAGGAACGTTTAGCGTTCAGGAAGTCATTAGAAAGTACTCTAAGCAGGTTCAAGAGGGAGATGTTTTTATCCTTAATGATCCTTATCAAGGAGGAAATCATTTGCCGGACATAGGGATTATTACCCCCTTGATCGTGGATGGCGAGATTCTCTTTTATTGTGTCAGCAGGGCGCATCACGGAGATATCGGAGGGTCTGTTGCTGGTAGTTATAATGCCAAAGCAACTGAGATTTTTCAGGAAGGCTTGCGCATTCCACCCATTAAACTTGTGAGTAGAGGACAGATTGTCAATGAGGTTATGGACTTGATCATCCATAATGTTAGGAATCCAGAAATGCTCCAAAATGATTTGTGGTCGCAAATAGGCGCGAACAACATAGGGATTGCTCGTTTAAGGGAACTGTTGCACCAATATTCTTTGTCTCATGTCAAAGAAACGGTGGAATATCTCCTCGATCATGCGGAAAACCTCACACGTCTGGCTATTAAGACTATACCCGATGGAGAGTACTCAGGTGAAGAATGGGTGGATGATGATGGTTTCCAGACTCATCCTATTAAAATAAACGTGAAAGTTAAGGTCAGCCATGAGGAGATGACTCTTGATTTTTCAGGTACAGATTCTCAAGTTAAAGGTTTCGTTAACTCTGGTGTAGTAACCAGTACATCAGCGGCCTGGATAGGTGCTCTCTGGGCCTTGGGCTCACACATTCCCCGCAACAGCGGAGCTTTCCGGGCAATAAAGGTATATCTGCCAAAAGGAAGCTTACTGAATCCTGAAGATCCGGCTCCGGTAACCTTGAGTACATTAACCCCTGCCAGCGAAATTATCAGCGCCATTTTTCAGGCTTTAGATTCTGTCGCCTGTGAGCCATTATCTGCAGGTTTCGGACGTTACTGTGGCCCATCGTTTTATGGCCTTGATCCGCGTAACCAAGATTTTTATGTGGGTTTCGCTTTTTGCGCCTTGGGTTCTGGCGGAGGAACAGCTAGCCGAGATGGATATCCTTACATGGCACCATTATCGAACTATGGTGGAGTTCGCGCACCGAATATCGAAACTAATGAAATTCAATACCCGCATCTGACATTGTGTCATGAAATGGAAACGGATAGTGCAGGATCAGGAATGTGGCGTGGAGGGCCAGGTATTCGGTATAGCCTCAAGTTTTATGGTGATCCTACGAATATTGTGATGTTTGGCGATGGAATGAAAATCCCACCTTTCGGCTCCTCTTCTGGAAAACCCGGCAGCTTAAACCACTCAGAACTGACAATAGAAGGAGAACAAACACAATTGCTGTCTAGTAAAGAAAGTGCTCGTTCACTGCCTCAAGGGACGGTACTCACTGTGATTTCGTCCGGAGGAGGTGGATGGGGAGATCCCCATCAGCGTGAGCCCGAAAGGGTATGGCGAGATGTCCGGGATGGATATATTTCCTTGGCGAAGGCCAGACAAGATTATGGAGTAGCCTTAACGAAGGAAGGTATTGATCAGGAGGAAACAAAAAAATTGCGCTCTAACGTGCAATGAGATGAACAAAGAATAGATTGTTTGAGGGTAGACTATTGGAGTATAACTGTGAGTGTCAGATCAATATAGCCGATGAGTGTGCCGGAGCAAGGTTTTGCTCTGGTTTTTTGTTTCTTGTGATAACTTTTTGATAATACTGAGGTATTATTTGAGGGAATATTTCTTTTTTGAAGGAATTTCCTTTCTTATCTCGAAATAAGAATAATAATAAAGTTTATCCTATTATAAAATAGTTAATTCATCCGACTTCAGCTCTTAAATGATTTCATTATGACGGGGAGTTTTACGTTGATTGTAGCAAGATTCGATAGCATTAAAGATTGGGAGCACTTTGTTGATTTGAAAAGAGAAATAATTCAATTAAAGGAACAAAGAGTTAGCCTTCGCAGTATGGTTGAGGATATAACAAAACAACTGAAGATTGAAATTGAAAAAAGAGAGAGTATTGAGCAAGAATTAGCAAAACTTGGACGACTTAACATCATCGGTCAATTGGCTGCCGGTCTTGGACATGAAATTCGAAATCCACTGACAACGATTCGAGGTTTTCTCCAGATGCTTAAGTGTAAAGCTGAGCTGGTGACCTATACAAACTATTTCGAACTAATGATAGAAGAACTTGATAGGGCCAACGCAATAATTACTGATTATCTATCTCTAGCCAAAAATAAACCTACAGATTTTAAACGCTTACACTTAAATAAGCTGCTGGAAAACCTTTCTCCATTAATCACAGCGGATGCCTACAGTCAGGGTAAAAAGTGTATCTTTGAACCTGGCGATATACAAGACCTCGAGATTGACCCTCACGAAATTACGCAAATGGTTTTAAATTTGGCTAGAAACGGACTTGAAGCAATGCCCATAGATGGATGCTTGACGATTAAAACCTTTATGAATGAGCAAGACATCGTCTTGAGTGTTAACGACGAGGGCCAGGGGATTCCTCCGGAGCATCTATCAAAACTTGGGACCCCGTTTTTTACGACCAAAGAAAATGGTACGGGTCTGGGGCTGGCCATGTGTTATAACGTAGCGAATCGACACAATGCTCAGATAGACATTGATACGAGTCAAAATGGAACGACCTTCTTCGTCCGTTTCCCTAACCAAGGCAGTCACCCATTATGACCTGCGTTAATCTTAAACATTAGTCCTTTTTTTAATGAGTCAATGTAATAATTCCTTCCTATTAACTGCTTCTGGTACTCGTTCCAGCCAATTGTTTTCTATCATTAACATTGATCCATCTTTAGCCAGATTTAAAAGCTCGGCTGTAAAATAGCGATACATTGACAAAAGATCTAATTTTGGACTATTCGGTATGGCAATTCCATACCCAGCGATAATATAAGTTGTCGTTGCTGTAGAATGAGCCAGCATTAAATGATCACTGAATGAGGACTCTACTGAATCAGTTACTTTGTAGTAAATTGTTGTCGGCTTCGGTAGTTTTTCAGCATCTAAGACGGCCTCAAGTTTCTCGATATGTTTATCTGCCAGATGGATGGATTTGATAAAGTGATTTCTAATCGCTTCAGAATGAACAATCTGGCTAAAAGCTATATTTTGGAGCCTAATTAGCATTTTGGTTTCCAAGAGTGAAATAATATGACTTAGCTCTATGGCGTTGATTGTCCTAGTATCTCCAAATATTGAACCGGAGTAATTCTTATTGTGCACAATATCGATGTTTTTTGGAATTTCAATGTAAGGAGCGTGAATTAAGGCTCCTTTATCGATAAGAACATCTGTGGCCTTTTGGATGATCTCTTGAGACGTATCAATGCATTCCCTAAAATAGTCCCGAAAATCGAAACGGTAAGAAATACTAAAGGCATGACTGTAATTGATTAAAATCTGCTTATGCATTAATCTTGTATATGCCAGTTTAAAAGGATCATTAAACAATTCCCTGGAACTAATATCGACATCTTCTTCTCCAAAAGCAGAGGGGATAGGATGGTGAATCGAATTAAAGATTGTCTTCATAGTTTGAACCCTTTGGCTTGAAACATCAAGCGCTCGTTGTAACAGAGATCGAATCTCAGGGTCGATTGTCCCATGGACGTATTGTTTGAGCATACAAACGGACATTGTTTCAGCCTGATAACTAGTCCAGAGATGTCCGATTTCTGATGAATTGGGTAAAACATAAGACAACTTCTCTGATAGAGTTTCGGAATGTATTTGTCCTGATTGTAGTGGAGTCGTAGTTTCCATACTAAATTCTCCTTTGTGCTTCATTAGCGGTTAGTTACCTCTTCATTATTTACTTGTAATGTGGAGGAGTATATGTCCAACCTTTTAATTTCCCATATTCTATAAAACCATCGAAAATTTTTATTTCTTCAATGAGCATTTCAATAAATGTTCCTCGCATGATTGCGCTCGTGGCTTGAGTAACAGAACTAAGGTGGATATTTAAAAAATCTTGGATCCCCCTTAAAATGCGTCTGTATATATACTTATCTGTAATTTGTTCAATGTCCACCGTAGATATTACTGTTTCAGGCGGTTTTTCCGGGAGGGGTATTCCAAACTCTCCCATAAGTCTTTCTAAATGAGTCGCTTGTCCTTTAAGAGTATCTAATCCACTGTCGAGGATAATTTTAAAATCAAAATCACTGGCAAAGTCCTTAAGTAACTGGGTTTCCGCTATAACATCATAACGAGCGACGAGTAAATCCCAGAGGTGCCAGACTTCGCTGACACTTATTTTGGACTGCTTGTCTTTTGCGGTATCTCCCATTCCTTTAATTTTTTCGATAGCTCTTATAATAGCCGTTAACAAAATGACCACCTCCGCTGTTAGTTTAACCATTCTTGAGAGAATTAAAGGTTAAATATTGCCAAACGATTCTCGCACTAATCAGAAAAGATAACTTTGTTGTATACTATCCATTCTGCGCCCAGTAAGTGGGCGTAGAATTTTTTTGCGTGACTATATCCTAAAAACATGATAATTGGTCGGAAAGTACAGTAATTCTCCGAAATTGAGAAATTTAACTGGAATAGAGTGAAGAACATGAAATTAGAAAGGTTTTTATTAAAACTTTGTAGAAATTTAAAATTGCGAAAAAGATGAAAGGATTGACAATATGAAGTTAAAAAATGTTCTTATACTCGGAATGAGTGGTCTATTGCTTTTATTGTTGGCGATATCTTTGACAGGACTTTTCCAAATGCGAGAGCTTAACAACGATATGGTTTTGATCGTCAAAAACCGATATCACAAAGTCGATTTGGTAAAAACTATTCCAATTGAACTTTTGAATACAAGCCGTGCCTTACGGGGATTAGTTTTAGATGACAGTAAAATAGATCAAAGAAACTATTTGACGATCATTGATAATTCAAACTCGGAAGTTAGTACGATCATTTCCACGTTGGAAGGGATTTCGGAAAACGTTGAAATAGACAAGGTGGCAGAGTTAAGAGGAGCCTTCGAAAACTATATGGATTATGAGAAACAAATTATCAGTCTAGTCCAGTCCGATAAGTACGAGGAAGCAAAAAAACTAATACTTGATAATTCAACATCTAAATCCGACAAAATAATACAGGAAGTTAATGATCTAGGGGCTCTAGAAAAGGCGCAAATGGAAAATGCTTTAAATCAGTCTCAGGGTGTATTTTATAGAGGCTTAGTTATATTCTTATTTTTAGTTGCTAGCGGCTTGATCTCGGGAATCATTTTATCTTTATGGATCATCAAGTCCATCATAGGAAGCATTAATCAGTTAGCAAATGCCATGAAAAGAATCTCTTCTTTCGCGGATAAAACATCGCTGCCTCGTCTTGAAAATAAGAAGAACGAGTTGGGACAGCTGTCAGAAGCCTTTAATGAGATGGCAATGTCCTTGGAACAGCATGCCCGTCAAGAGATTGAATCAACTCAAGCTTTTAGGGAGCAGCATTGGCTTCAATCGAAGGTTGCTGAGACACATGCTTTATTTCAAGGTATTCAGAACGCAGAACGTTTTTCAAGGTTATTAATTCGCTGGGTCTGTCAAACAGTAGGTGCAAGTTATGGCAATTTCTACATTCGTTCCGGTGGGAAGGGCTCTGTGAAACTGATAAATATGGCTTCGTATGCTGGAAATGGTCAAGAAGTTGGTCTATCCGAGTTTAGGCCTGGGGAGGGTTTGATCGGACAGTGTTATTTAGAAAATCAAATCATTAACTTGACAGAGGCTTTAGACCAGTACATTGAAATCACTACAGGACTAGGAAAAATCACCCCAAAACACCTTAAATTACTTCCAGTTGAATTTGAAACAAAAGTCGTCGCAATCATTGAATTAGCTTCTCTTTCAGAATTCAGCCTTCAGGAGAGGGAATTTCTAGAACAAGTTCGCTGGAATATTGGAATTATCTTAAATAGAATTGAGGAGCATGCTGAAATTCAGAAACTTTTAGTGGAGTCACAAACTTTGACAGAAGAATTACAAACTCAATCCGAAGAACTTCAAACTCAGCAAGAGGAGTTAAAAACCTTTCACGAAAAGCTCGAGGAACAATATATCGAAACAGAGCGGAAAAATAAACAGCTCTTAGATGCTAAGGTAAGCCTAGAGGAACAAGCTCATCGACTGGAGTCAAGTTCCCAATATAAATCAGAATTCTTATCAAATATGTCTCACGAGCTGCGAACCCCACTTAATAGTCTATTAATATTGGCAAGAATGCTGTGGGAAAATAATAATGGAAACCTAAGTTCAAAACAGGTCGAGTATGCTAAAACAATTTGGACCTCCGGCAATGATTTATTAAATTTAATCAATGATATTTTAGACTTATCGAAAATCGAGTCAGGAAAAGTGACCGTTAAGGTCGAAAAATTCTCATTATCCGAACTTAAAGAGGAGTTGGAAAAACAGTTTTATCCAATTGCTTGTGAGAAAGAAATAATTTTTGTAATTAATATTTATAAGGACATCCCCGATAATTGGGTAACAGACCGCCACTATTTAAAACAAATTTTAACAAATCTCTTGAGTAACGCCTTAAAATTTACAGATCAGGGGCAAGTAATTTTAACGATTCAAAGGGCTTTCAAGGTTCTTTCGCAGTGTCGTTTTTCAGACGATAATAAGACTTCCCTTGCTTTTTGTGTTTCTGATACAGGTATTGGAATTCCAGCGGACAAACAGAAGTTAATCTTCGAAGCTTTTCAGCAGGCAGATGGAACGACTAGCCGGAGGTACGGAGGCACTGGACTTGGCCTCTTTATTTGCAGGGAACTTGCTGCTTTGCTGGGAGGCTCTATTGAGATTACAAGCAAAGAAGGATCAGGAAGCACTTTTAGTTTGATTCTTCCCAACAATGCTGAAAATACCCTGACAGTGTCCGAAAGTCTAGAAGGGTTCAATAACGTTGCAGAAGGGCTTGTTATTCCAAATAAAGATCCCGATAAAATTAATGACAGGATAGTTAATGTTGGGAAGGTCACTGAAAATACCCGATATTTCCATGATCTAACTGGACTCACTGTGCTGGTTGTCGATGATGATATGCGCAATATTTTTGCGATATCAGCCGCTCTGGAGGCTTTAAAAATCAATGTATTATTTGCTGAAGATGGGAAAGAAGCCCTGGAAAAACTAAAAAGCAATAATACGATTGATTTAATTCTTATGGACATTATGATGCCAGAGATGGACGGGTATGAGACCATGAAATCTATTCGTCAAATACCTGAATATAGAACTATGCCTATAATAGCTTTAACAGCCAAGGCAATGAAAGGAGATCGAGAAGAAATGTCTTGATGCGGGAGCATCGGATTATATCAGTAAACCTTTAGATATGGAGAAGCTAATTTCATTAATTCGAGTATGGTTGTACAGGTAGGTGAGATGAAAATTTATCAGTCAAGTTTCGAGGAGAAAGATGTTAATGAGTTAGAGAACCTTGAGATCGAATTACTATTAGAAGGAATCTATAAAATTTGCGGTTATGATTTTAGAGATTATAATCGCTCTTCCATACGACGACGTTTATGGAATCGCGTTCAGGCTGAAAGATTAACCACAATTTCAGGGCTTCAAGAAAAAATATTTCACGATTCAACCTGTATGCGCCGGTTAATCAAAGATTTTTTTATTCAAGTGACTGAGATGTTTAGAGATCCAGAGTTTTTTATTTCCTTTCGAAGAAACGTTGTCCCTTATCTGAGAGAACTTCCTGTCATTAGAATCTGGCATGCAGGTTGTTCAACGGGTGAAGAGGTTTACTCAATGGCTATCCTTCTACGGGAAGAAGGGTTATATGATAAAACACGGCTCTATGCTACAGATCTAAATGAGGATGCCATCGTAAAAGCTAAAAAAGGCATTGTGACTCTTGGAAAAATGAAAACATACACAAGAAATTATCTGCAATCAGGCGGTAAAGAATCATTTTCCAGATATTATACAGTAAACGGTGATAATGTAATCTTTGATCAAACCCTTAAACGGAATATGGTTTTCACGCAACACAATCTTGGAATCGATAGTTCTTTTAATGAGTTTAATTTAATAATTTGCAAGAATGTCTTGATCTATTTTAATAAGAAGTTACAAGATAAAGCGCATAAGTTATTTTTAGATAGTTTGAGCTTCGGCGGTTTTTTAGTTCTTGGCAAGAAAGAAAGCATTGATTTTAGTCCCTATAAGCATAAATATAAAGAGATTGATACTGAAGAAAAAATCTATATTAGAATTGAATAGAGGAGATTCGAAAAATGACGGGCAAAATTAAAATTCTAATAGTTGATGATCGAGTTGAAAATCTGTTGGCACTAGAAGCTATTTTAGATTCTGCGGTATATGAGCTGATCAGAGCTCATTCTGGCAGTGAAGCACTAAGACAAGTTTTGGAATATGATTTTGCCTTAATTCTGTTAGATGTACAAATGCCGGACCTTGACGGATATGAGACCGCTCGATTAATCAGAACTCGGGAAAAATCCGCACATATACCTATTATTTTCATCACAGCAAATTACCAAGCTGAAAAACATATCAGTAGAGGATACGAACTTGGAGCGATAGACTACATTTTAAAACCTGTTAACCCAGCAAATCTTCGTTACAAAGTCGCAAGGTTCGTTGATCTCTATCAACATCAAGAAAAGAGGCTTGAACAAGAAATCCAAAGGTCTGATCAACTTAGAATTCTAGGTGAAATGGCTGCTGGAGTTAGTCATGAGATTAGAAATCCTATAACTGGTGTCAAAGCTTATCTGCAGCTTTTAAAAGGTAAAACAGAATTTAGCAGCTATAGAAACGATATCGATATCATGATTGATGAACTCGAAAGGGTCAATGTTTTAGTTAATGAATTCCTCTCCTTAGGACGTCTTGATTCCTCAGAAATGAAAATGCTCAACCTCAATACCATTGTGAACGCCCTAGCTCCGCTGATCAGTGCTGATGGGATGCGTCAAGGTAAGATTTTAAAGGTTGAAACAAACCCTGTATTTGATTTGTTTTTAAATAACAAAGAGATACGCCAAATGATTCTGAATTTATGTCGAAATGGGTTTGACGCAATGCTGCCGGTCGGCTGCTTGCTGATAAAAACATTTGTCGAAAATAATGACGTTGTATTAGCCGTTAAGGACCAAGGTAAGGGTATTAAACCGGAAATATTAAAAAATCTTGGGACACCCTTTCTGACAGACAAAGAAAATGGAAATGGTTTGGGGTTAAGCATTTGCTACTCAATCGCTCTGCGTCATAACGCAACAATAGAGGTTGATACGAGTTCAAATGGTACTACGTTCTATGTTAAATTTAGACTTAACAAGATATGTCAATGAATTATTTGGAATGACAAAATTAATTTAATTTTTTAAACATGTTTCAACAGATTTTTTAAGGATTATCCAATATAGTTTAAATGTAAATCTTAAAAGTGTTGGAGCGTGTATTATGGCAAACATACTTATTATTGAAGACAATATCGCAATAGGACGAGTCGTTCAAATGGCCTTAGAAGACACAGGACATAATGTTGAATGGTGCAAATCAGGGACAGAAGCTCTAGATGTCTTAGAACGGGAATTACCGGATCTGGTTATGACAGATTTGGGTATACCGGGAAAAAGCGGAAAAGAAATAGTTGAGAAGATGCGGTCGGAGTATCGGCTCTTAAAGGTCCCTGCAATAATAATGACGGCTAATTTGCCTGATTCATACACTTTTCCAGAGGAAAAATCTTATCAGGGATTGCTTGTTAAACCCTTTAATTTAGATGATTTAAAAGACACGGTTCAGCGTTTAGTATCATAAATGCACGGACTAATATTCCTTCGGAGGCTTACTCACCTCGAAAGGTATGACTTACTATGCATAAAAATAACCTCTGCCTACGTAATCCGTGGCCCAGAGGTTATTCTACTTCAAGCCTGTGAGTGATCAATGTAAGTATTACGAGATCAGATTTGAAAAAGTTTTAGCCATTAAGGACCAAGAGTTCTAAATTAATAACGATAACGAAAAGTCAGCAAATTGTTCATTTCTTTAATAAGGGAGACGTTGCTCCGGTTGTTAATGGGAGATATGAGAATTCGTTCGTAATTCCTACAGATCAGATAGATGATAGTTTAGTTGGACATGAGTATATAAAGTAAAACTAGGCAGGCGAATGTTCTCATGAAATTTGATTGGTGCCTTATTATTGGCTTATGCTAAAGATGGATGCATAGATAATGTCAGGATATGTAGCTAAGGAACCTGAAAATCGTTATAATGTTTATATGAATGATTGGGCGAGCATGCGTAAAATAATACATGTAGATATGGATGCTTTTTATGCCTCTGTGGAGCAGCGGGATGATCCTACATTAATGGCTAAGCCAGTGGTGGTTGGAGGTAACCCTAACAGTCGGAGTGTGGTTTGCGCCGCCTCCTATGAAGCACGTAAATTTGGAATTCACTCGGCGATGCCCATGGCAGAGGCTTTACGGCGCTGTCCTCAAGCAATCTTTTTGCCTGTAAACCCTCGCAAATATCAAGAAGTATCCTTACAAATCCGAAAGATATTTTTAACGTATACCCCTATTGTCGAGCCGTTATCATTGGACGAAGCATTTATAGATGTCACCGGCTCTACTAACTTATTTGGTCCCGCGGAGACAATAGCCCTTACAATTAAGCAACGCATACAACAGGAGTTAAACCTCACGGCTTCAGTCGGTGTGGCCTGCAATAAGTTTTTGGCTAAACTAGCTTCTGACTTACGAAAACCAGATGGCTTTGTTGTTGTTCCCCATGATAGGGTCCAGGAGTTTCTAGATCCCCTGTTAGTGGAAAGACTTTGGGGAGTAGGCAAAAAAACGGCTGAGCAGTTACATAAGCTTAATATTAAAACTGTTAGAGATCTGCGTTCCTTGCAGCTTGGCTATTTAACGCAATTATTTGGGGTTTTCGGAAATCAGCTTTATCAGTTGGCGCAAGGCATAGATGATAGACCAGTGGAAAGCGAAAAAATCGTCAAATCCATCGGGCGTGAGACCACTTTTGATTCGGATATTGCAGACTGTGATATTCTGGAGACAGCGTTATTGAATCTTTCTATTGATGTAGGTCGGCGCCTGCGTAAGGGAGCTTTAAGAGGGAAAACGGTTACCTTAAAAGTTCGATATGATGATTTCCGTACAGTGTCTCGTTCACACACTTTATTGCAAGCCACGGATCTGGATGACGTTATTTATCAGGAAGCCTGTAACTTGTTAAAAGAGGTCTCGCTTAAGCAGCCGCTCAGATTGATCGGTTTAACCCTTCATAACTTAACCGATACAGCAGAATGCCAACTTTCTCTGTTCGCTGAGCCTCAAAAGGATAATAAAGCCCTCACCAAAGTTATTGATTCACTCAAAGAAAAATATGGTGAGAACAGTATTACAAGAGCGAAAACTTTGTTATCTCATAAATCTAAATAACCTCAGCAACTAGTTTATTTGTTAACTGCACTTTTAAATAAGCCATGAAGAAGAACTAAAGGGGGAGGTCCAATGAAATACTTTAAACGCAAAACTATAATGTCTATTCTGTTTTTGTTCTCTGGTATCATAATATTTTTTTCAGGGTCACTTCAATTAATGATGAACAATAGTGGTTCTGCTTTTTTCCTGATTTTAGTTGCCTTACTTTTTGTTTTTGATGCTTACATTTATAAAAAGCCTTATCTAGGGTTAGATGAAGAAAAATTAGTCGTTAATAATAGCCTTCTGAAAAAAGAAATCTTCTTAAAAGATCTAACTTCTATTTCTGAAAAGAATAATAAGTTAAGCATAAGATATACTCAAGGCCCATTGACACAAACAATAAATATTCTGCTATCCCATTTGAAAAAACACGATCAGGAGCAGTTTCTGAAGGAGTTAAAATCAAGATTAGGCGACCAAGTTAGGATGAGTTAATGGTTAGGGCATCAGGTCCTAACCATTCAGAACGTCCATAAAACAAAGACCAGGCAAGTAAAGCTTGGTCGAACTGATTTCTTAGAAAATTACACCTAAGGCGATAAGAATTAAAATGGCGATAAAAATAATCGCTACACCAAGGCCAACTCCAACTCCAACGCAAGGGCAAACGGGGGAATTTACTCTTCCATTAGTGAAGGCTTTTTTATGTTTTAAAATAAATACATGTGCAATGAAAAGGCGGTTTCAAGGTGAATGAAATAATTAAGGCGGTAATATTAGGTATCGTGGAGGGGATCACTGAATTTTTGCCTGTGTCTTCTACTGGGCACTTGATCATTGTCAATGAATTTATCAATTTCACGGGTAGCTTTGCGAAAATGTTTGATGTTATCATCCAACTGGGTGCAATTCTTTCAGTAGTAGTCTATTTCTGGCATAAGCTTTTCCCCTTTGGGAGCGGTAAGACTGAAGCTGAAAAGGCTGGAACCTGGGAAATATGGAAGAAAATCATCGTTGGAGTGCTTCCGGCTCTGGTAATTGGGGCAATTCTGAGAAAACATATTGAAGAAAAACTGTTTACTCCCGTGATCGTCGCCTTAGCATTACTTATAGGCGGTATCGTTTTAATTATTCTTGAAGGCAGGACGACACGGGGGAAGTTTACCTCTATTTCACAATTGAGCTACAAGACAGCATTTTATATTGGATAAATCAATGCTTAGCTATGATACCGGGGACTTCAAGATCTGCTGCAACAATCATTGGAGCAATGCTTTTGGGAGCCTCAAGATTAGTGGCCGCCGAATTCTCTTTTTACCTTGCCATTCCTACTATGTTAGCAGCCTCCTTATATTCTCTGCTAAAAATAGGTTTGGCAATGACCGCTAGCCAAGTTCTGTTGCTGGCTATTGGTTTTGTTATTTCCTTTATCGTTGCGTTGTTGGTTATTTCGAGTTTTATGAATTACATTACTAGAAAGAACTTTAAATTGTTCGGGTATTATAGAATTATTTTAGGTATTCTGGTATTAACGTATTTCAGTTTCCTTAAATAGAGTTTAATGAATATGATGTGTCCCAAGCCTATTAAAGATCCTGGCACTATGCTAGGGTCTTTAATAGATTTTATATTAGCATTGATGAGTTTTTAGCTTTCAGAATATCGACTTTGTTAGTCTTTACAAAATATCCTTGTGACAAGTTTACCGTATCATCCACCGGAAAAATAATATTGACGGTTGTGTAATATAATAGTAGTAAATCTTCGAGAGACTACATTCTTATTAGTAATGCTAGTCTTTCGGATTAAAGAGAATTTATAGCTCATATTCCATAACCAGGAATTTATAAAATAAAAATTTAGAGTTAATCTTGAAATTTATTATATATCGTAGAATAATGAGGAATAGAACATAAATTCATTTTTTGACTGAGATATAAAATAGATTTTCCTACGACGAAGGATCTTAGGGTAAAACGATGATTGTATGGTGAAAGTATATAAAAACGTGGGACATAAATCTGAGTATAATTTGTCGTTATATTGAGGTGGTACGAAAATGTACATTGCTTTCCCAGTAGACGAAAAAGTCAAAGCTCGACTTGACGCAGTCTGTAAATCCTTTAACATATCTCTCGAAGAATGGTTTGAGTCTGCCCTAAAAGCGTCAGAATTCGATGTCTTAATAAATCTTCTTAATAATCCCAGAGACCAAATATCGTGGATGTGGGACGAGAAGATATGTCGGTTTGTTCGGCGATCTGATGTCGATTAAACAGTTGCTATGAGCCTTAAGAAAATAAACTAAATAAATAGTGTTTGACGGAACCTTTCGACCTTAATTAGATTAGTAATCTTGTAGATGTCCTATTAACGAGGATAGATAAGGACATCGTGGCCGTTAGGTTTTTCTCGTTCTTGGAATTTGCCATATTGCTAATACGATTGTAATAGTTTATCATTAGGGAAATTTATCAGAGAGTAGCAATTGGATAGATCCGAACGGAAATGGATGTGGTAACGATGGATTTGAGAATCATTCACGATTTGAACAAGGTTTATGCGTTTTTAAAGAATAAAACAAGGTATGATTATATTTATCAGCTTAACAATTTGTCGGTATCTCAATGGGGAAATGTTGTATGCTATGGTTTAGTTGATGGGGATGTTCTTAAGGAAATTGTTATGACGAATATTAATTATCATATTCCTGTTTTACTTTCGGCGAGTTTTAACAACGTGAACCAAAGTGCAGAGCTTGTTGAAAGAATCAAGATGTACCTCCCTGTTAAATTTTATACCCATATGGATAGGAGTACATTAGAGAAAGTGTTCCCAAGTGAAGAAATTTCGGATTTAGAAGAGTATGTGAATATGGGTTTAGAGGATCATCATGAATTATCTAAAAGCCAAACGGCTGAAGTTGTAAGACTTGGCTATCAAGACTTAAACGATATTAGGCTGCTGATATCAATTAGTTATCCTGAGGCATGGCTAGATGATGAATTGCTCAAGTTGAAGGAGAATTTTGGGATTTATGTTGATGGGAAATTGGTAAGTTTCGCAGGAATACATGCCTATTCAGAGTCTTATCACGTTGCTGCCATTGCTCATGTGACGACTCATCCGGAATATAGAAATAGGGGATACGCACAACAAGTAGTTGGGGCATTGGCCGGTAGTCTGCAGAAAAAAATCAAGTATATCGGTTTAAATGTAAAGACGGATAATATAGAGGCTCTAAAATGTTATAGAAAGTTAGGGTTTAAGGAATTTGGAAAATTTGTGGCCTGCCAGATAGATAATAATAGGTATTAAATTATAAACTGGTTTCCATGGGAGTCCAGTAGTATTGTGTAAGTTAATAAGACTTTGAGGAGGAGGCCATGGCAAAATCCAGTAAAGAATTGAAGTACTCAATTTTAGGGGCTCGTACCCTTAAAACCGGTGTGGCAGTTGCTATCGCAATGATGGTGTGCAGAGTCTGGCAGATTGAGCCAGCTGTATTTGCCGCCATTACTGCCGTAGTGAATATGCAGCCATCTATCAGCAAGTCTCTACGAAACGCTTGGGAACAGACCGCCGTACATATCCTAGGGGTAGGGGTTGCTGTAATTTTAGGGCTTACATTTGGCACCAGCCCTTTGGTCTTTGGGCTCGCGGTGATTCTAATAATTGTCATATGCAATCACTTGCATTGGTCAGGAGTCATCACTCTGGGAGTTACTTCAATTGTCTTTATCTTGGACGCTCCTAAAGATCAATTTTTAGAGCATGCGGTAGTCCGTTCTATAGCGGTATTTATCGGCCTCGGAGTGGCATTAGCACTTAACCGTGTTTTAAAGCCGCCTGCGTATAAAGTTAAACTTCGTGATGAACTCGGACGATTATTTAACGATAGTTCATCTTATTTTCTAACGAGTTTGGTCACCTTTATTTCGTCGGCGAACTTACAAGAGTTTCATTCAGAGCACCCAAATGTTCTAGTAAAAAAACTAGACGAAGTAACCCGGTTGTATGACCGGGCTCGCGAGGAGATCACAGAAGAAGACACCCCACTTCTTTGGGAACGCCTCTTGGAAATCTGTCGGGGTTTTATTGAACGGGGACAAACTATTGATGAGATGACTGTTCAAAGAGTCAAGAGACGACGTACCCTTGACTCTCAATTACCTCCCGACTGGGTGAGTCCGGAGTTCAGGGCTATCTTGGATGTACTGATGACCGGGGAAGAGAAATTATCTGCGCGAGTGAAGAAAGTCAACAGGGCTTTATATGAGAAACACGGCCCTGAACCCATCGAGGATGACATCCCATACTGGACTATTTTTGATCAAACGATGGATGCCTGGCAACGTAAAGTAAGTGGAGTCTTTTATTTGCGCGCAATGATGGAGGTTGCGGTGGTTGCTACAGAAATTCGCTGGGCAGGTCGACGTTTGAGGTCAATCTATAACATCAGTGCAAGTGAGGAACTACGAACATAAGAACTATTGTTTAGACTCCAGATTAACGTATTCCGAGCGAAGAAATGAGGAAATGGCTGATGAAAAAATACATAAAAGGGATGATTATAGTTGGGGTGGCCGCAGTTATCGTTATAGGGTCGGTCATTATCAGAGTGAACAAGGAAAATAAAGGGGTTGAAGGTTCGGCAGTGAACGTTTCTGCTCAAACAGATGTTGAGCGAAATAATTCCCCAAACCAACCATCACCTGACTTTTTGCCTGGGGCGAAGTTTACTTCAGAGGACTCAAAAGAGGACAACAATAGGTTTGTTTTTGACAGCAGAAGAGCTGACTTTGATGGTGATGGTAAAGTCGATGATGTCGTACTTATCGGTGAGAAGCAAGATGATAATCCCTATGTTCAAAACATCGGAGTTGCCATTAAGGATAGCCATACGGGTAAGTTTTCGATCGCTTCTATAGGAGAATTAAATTCCGGACTTGATCCGAAATTGTTTATCGGCAGTTTCAATAAGGCTAAGAGCAACGATATTCTGGTCTCTTTTGCTACAGGAGGGAGTGGCGGGGTATATCAGTTTAGTCTTTTGTCTTATCATGATGGTCAAGTAAAGGCTATAGTACCCCAAGAAACATTGAATCATGGGTTGGTGCTTGAGACTCAATGTCTGCCCGGGTTTAATTTGAAGATCACGGATAAGAATACCGGGTATACAGCTACAATTGATCTTCATAAGGGATCTGTCGATTATGAAAGACTTGGTATTTACAATGAAAAAGGTGAGTTATTGCAAGATCCTATGGTACTCGTAGATGGATTCAGCGTTCTGAAACCGGAAGTAAACGGGGATGGGATATGCGAACTGCGTGGAATTCAGAGGATTTCAGTCGGCGCACATGCCAATTCGGTAGCTAATGCTGAATCAGTTTGGAAAGTGTCTAACGGCCAACTTAAATTATTGAGCGAGAATATCGAGGCCCTGAATTAAGATTAAACGAGGAAAAATAGTTTATTTTAAAGATAAAAGAAAAGAGTAATGGCATACGCCATTACTCTTTGAAGTGTCGTTATTACAGAATTAATACCTGCGTGCTCCGAGATAGCGGGAAGAATAAAAACTATCACTAAGGCTAGATACTTCAACTCCACTACTGGGATTACTGGCTTGTACAAATCGACCTCCGCCGATATAGATACCCACATGAGATGCACCCTTGGAATAGGTTGTAAAAAATACTAGATCACCTGGACGCAGATCATTTTGATTGACTGGAGTTCCGGAAGCGAATTGCGCATAAGAGGTGCGTGGAAGAGATATACCTGAACTCGCATAAACATATTTAGTAAAACCAGAGCAGTCAAAGCCACTGCGAGATGTTCCGCCAAAAACATAGCGCGATCCTTGTAAACTTAAGGCGCGATCTACGATACTTGAAGAACCATCACCTCCACGAGAAATTGCAAAAGCAACATTAATGGGCTGACTGCCAGAGCCTTTAGCGACTACTTGATTGACAGGAGATTGTGTGACCTTCTCGTCTAATACTTGCTTCGTTACATCGATTCCATTTTTTTGGATATAGGAATATGTAACTAATTTTGAACCATTACTCCCCGTGGTAAGGATTTTCGTTTTGCCGTATCCTAAACTGTTATCAGTTTTTGTAACGACATCGAAGGGAATTGTTTCTGAGCCTGAATAAGTTCCCTTACTTACAACAGTAAGATAGGGCGTAGAATCAACAAGCTTTACGATCTGGCCAGGCTTTAACTTCGTGTCTTTAGTTGTCCCTGGATTTCCCGCTAATACTTCATCAGTCAACATATCGTTCTTGCGAGCGATAAGCCACCAGGAATCATTGGGTAATACGGTGTAATCCTTGGTTGTTATTTTGCCATCCATTAAAACTTTGTAAGCTTGATCAACAGTTACCATTTGATCGGGTTGGGCTTCAGCTTTTTCGATGCTAATTTTTTCATCAAAATTTACGGAAGCGACTTTATTTTCATCACTAGGCTTAACGTAATAATCTTGATATTCTTTTAGAACTTTATCGGCATCTTCTTTGTTTGGCAATACCGCTATAACAGCACCGTCTGCCTCTAACTTATAACCGTCAAGATAATACTTTAAGTTATCCTCTAATACCTTTTCGTTCAAAGCGGATTCAAGATAGACCGTTGGTTTAACTCTGACATTATCATAAGTGATGATGTCATGCGTTTTAGCAACAAGCCCAAATGACTGGCCTTGTTGTTTCAAAATCGATTCGACAAGGCTTTGACCTGTGTCAGCATTTCGGACCAAACCAATTTGTTGACCGTTGATCATGATTGCAGCAGCAGAGGTCGTTGTCGTAAGATAAAAGGTGAGCCCGCCAGATAAAAGAATTGTAACAGATAACGTGACGATTACTTTCGGCGATTTCCAGGATATCCCTTGTAAATGATTGCGGGAAATTTGAAACATAAGCTTCTTTTTCTGAGTCCAATTGAAATGTTTGATTCGGCTAAGTACCAAACCTTTGAATCGTAACAGAACCGGAAACAATTGCATGTTTTTCACCTTTCTCAGCAGCTTACGAGGTTAGTTGACGGATTCGGGCAAGAAGGTGTAAGCCCTTCGCGTATTATACGCGTTTCACCCCATAATAAATCCCCCGTTCCGGATAGAATCCAGATTAAGCTCTCTTTTTCCTTTCGTCGACATATCATTAAGAAGTATTCGACAGGATATGCAAATGTCCTTTAATTTTTTTTTTGTAATACTTGGCAATTTACTTGGAGTTAATTGTAATAGGGTAATAAAAAATATAGCTGATAAATATACTTAAATTCTATGATTAGATGATAGAATGTTCTCTGACGCTTGAGCGAAAAAATTATAAGGTGGCGAATTCGTTGATCATTTTGGGAATTTTAATTTTTTTTGCAAGAATCATTGATGTTTCTTTAGATACTCTTCGGGTTAAATCAATCATCAGGGGAAAAAAGTTAGTCGTTTCAATGATCGCCTTTGTAGAAATTATTGTGTATACCCTGGGGGCTTCTCAAGCCTTTAAGTATGTCAATCAGCCGACGGTTCTCCTCTTTTATGCCTGTGGATACGCAGCGGGCAACTATGTTGGTATGCTCATTGATGACAAGCTTTCCAGAGACAGCGTTTTAGCTTTAGTTGTCACTGAGCATGATGAGTGGAGCCTGGCGGATACGTTAAGGGAATGTGGGTTCGGAGTCACTACAGCGAAAGGATATGGCTTAAACGGTGCAGAAAAAGCCCAGTTGAAAATCGTGCTTAAGAAAAAAAGGTTTACAGAATTAACGAAGCTCATCCGCGAATCCGATCCATCTGCTTATGTCGTGACAATGGATGTCACAGATATTAAACGATAGAAAACAAATAAAGAAAACTTGGCTGGTGTCCGAAGACATTGTCTTCGCACTTGATAGCCTTGGCGCAGGCAGTGCCTAGTTATGCGCAGGCCATGGATGGCCGAGTGTCCCTGAAGCCAAGGATGGTGAGAAGGGACCTGTAGAAAGTATTTAACGAAGTTATACTCTGACTAGTATAAAAAAGTGCTGCCCGATCGAAAAAAGTTTTATTCGGTTTTTCATAAAATTTACAATACAAGAATAAAATGGTGATCTTCGGCGCACCTTAATGACTATTAGTTTTTAGGGGGGATAACTATGAACTTAGACAAGGTATTTTACCGGAATTTTATGAAAAATCTATTTGCAGACCCCTTTGAAGTTAAGTTTTGGGATGGAGAAGTTGTAAATTATGGAGGAAAGGAGGCAAAGTTCCGAATTGATTTTAACGAACCAATTGCTAAAACTGAAATGTTTGGTGATCTGTCATTAGCTCTTGGTGAAGGATATATGCAAAAGAAAATTGATATTGAAGGAAGCGTTCAGGAAGTCATTGAGTCTCTCTATAATAAACAGGATAGCTTTCTGCACCAGAAAAATGTGTATGTAAGGATGGCTAAAAATCTCTCCAATAATATCCATAGAAACAAAGAAAATATTCAATTCCACTATGATTTGGGAAATGACTTTTATCGTTTATGGCTTGATGAGACTATGACTTATTCCTGCGCCTATTTTAAATCTCCTCACGAAAGCTTGACTCAGGCTCAAAACAATAAGATTGATCATATCCTAAGCAAACTTAACTTGCTGCCAGGTCAAACATTGCTCGATATCGGCTGCGGCTGGGGGAGCTGATATTAACGGCGGCAAAAGCGTATCAGGTTAAGGCTTTGGGTATTACGCTCAGTAAAGAGCAATATAATCGGGTCCTTGAAAGAATTCAAAATGAAGAATTGCAGGAACTCGTCGATGTTCAAATTCTTGACTATCGAGAGTTAAAAGGAAGAACCTTTGACCGGGTGGTTAGTGTTGGAATGATCGAGCATGTTGGGAAGGAACACTTGGAAGAATATTTTTCTACCATAAAATCTCTTTTAAATGAAGGTGGAGCATCTCTTTTGCATTGTATCACTGGTTATCAAGAGGCAGGGACGAATAGCTGGATTAACAAATACATCTTTCCAGGGGGATATATTCCTGCAATCTATGAGCTAATTAAACTCATGGCTGAAAACTCGTTTTATCTTATCGACCTGGAAAGTCTTCGTGAACACTATACTCGAACTCTAGAACATTGGGCACTAAACTTCGAGAAGGCACTTCCGTTAATTCAAACGATGAAAGACGAAGCCTTTATACGTATGTGGCGTCTCTATCTCAACTCTTGTGCTGCTTCTTTCCATTGCGGTAACCTTGATCTTCACCAGTTCCTTTTTAGCAAAGGAGTAAACAACTCGTGGCCTATGACACGAGATTTTATGTATTCAGTTAAAAATTCATAGCAAGTATTTCCTTAAACTGAAGTTTTGATAGTTTCGTTAGATTCTGCCGACTAAACTAAAATCTTTACTAATCCCTTGTTTTCCTGGACGCCAATTTGCGGGAACACCCAGTCCAGTTGCTTGTTCATATTGAAGTCCTTGGATTATTCGGATTAATTCTGTTACATTGCGACCAACTTCAGGAGGATAAAGGCTGGAATATTTCACCTCACCACCGGGTGCAATGATATAAGTGGCCCTGAAAGCAAGCCCTAATTCCTCTCTCAAAACTCCATATTGACGAGAGATGCTATGTGATCGGTCGGAAAGTAACGGGTACTGAATTGTTCTTGCGGACGGAGAAATTTCAGCAAAAACCTTATGAGAAAAGATACTGTCGGTACTAATAGCAAGAACTTTAACTCCTAATTGCTCCAATAAATGGTGATGGGATGCCACGGCTCCCAATTCCGTTGGTCAAACAAACGTGAAATCACTAGCATAAAAGAACAATAAAACCCAATCATTGATATAATTGCTCAGTTTAACAGTCATCTTATTTCCTAAGTAAAAAGCATCAGCAGAAAAATCAGGGGCAACCATTGTAGGTTTAATCATAGTAGCTCCTCCCTTAAAATTGATTTCTGGATTAAACTACGCAAAGCTGCTTGATTATGACATTGGTTCCTTAAAGTTTTAAAAAGCATCCTCCTTTCACTATCAAGTGAAGGGGAGGATGCTTTTAGTTTCATTGTATCTTTATGCCGTATTTCTGCAGCCGATAAAGGAGGGTTGGGCGAGTAATACCCAGATATTTAGCAACTTTAGTTTGGTTATAATTGTGCTTTTCCAATGCCTTTATGATAAGGTGTTTCTCCAATTCTCCCAGAGAGAAGCCACCTTCAGATAGATTAATTTCAGGAGCTATTGTTTTCTCTAAACTATTCAGCAATTCCTTGGGAAAATGTATCGATTGAATTTCAGAACCCTGACATACAATAAGTGCTCTTTCAATGGCATTCTGAAGCTCTCTGATGTTTCCGGGCCAGTTGTAGTGTGTTAATGTTTTCATCGCTTCTGAAGATATTTTTTTGCTTTTAGAAGGGTCGAATTTTTCGAGAAAATGATTGACAAGAAGGGGAATATCGTCTTTCCTAGAGCGAAGGGGCGGCATAATGATGTGCATGACGTTCAAGCGATAGTAGAGATCCTCTCTGAAAGTTCCCTTAGAAATGGCTGTGGCAAGATCTCTATTCGTTGTGGCAATGACGCGTACATCAACATGGATTGTTTCGGTTCCGCCCACTCGTTCAAAACACCGCTCTTGTAATACTCGTAATAATTTCGCTTGCATACTTGTTGGCATTTCCCCAATTTCATCGAGGAGAATTGTTCCTTTATCGGCAATTTCAAAGCGGCCCTTCTTTTTGCTGGTTGCTCCGGTGAAGGCTCCTTTTTCGTGTCCAAACAGTTCACTTTCGAGTAGTTGCTCTGGAAGGGCAGCACAGTTTAGAGCTACAAAAGGCTTATCTGAGCGGTTGCTGGCTTTATGTATTTCCACAGCAGCGACCTCTTTTCCGGTTCCGCTTTCACCCGTTATCAGTACTGTGGTACCGGTTTTCGCGACTTGTTGGATCAAGAGGGCAACCTCTTTCATAGCCTCACTCTGTCCGATAGTCTTCCCGTATTTCTTACCTAATTCCTGACGCAAAAAGTTAACTTGGTTTTCCAAATTAGAGAGATGTAAAGCTTGTTTAACTTGTACCTTTATTTCTTCGAGTTTAAAAGGTTTGGTAATATAATCTGTGGCACCAATTTTCATGGCTTCAATGGCAGTGTCGATAGTTCCGTGGGCCGTAATCATGATGACCGGGATATTATGATTTATCGCTTTTATCGCTTTTAAGACTTCAATCCCATCAATGTCGGGCATCTTTAAATCCAAGATTACCATTGAAGGATCGTTTTCTTCTGTCAATTTAATACCTTGGAGACCTCTCGTGGCAGTAAGTACTTGATAGCCCTCATGGCTAAGTGCCCTCTCGAGGGCCCAGCACATTCTTTCCTCATCATCAATGACCAGAATTCTTGGTGTCATGAAGATCACTCCTGTCATAAAATTGTGGTATCACAGGAAGGGTAATATTAAAGGTAGCGCCTTTGCCCAGGTCGCTGTCGACTTCAATCGTTCCGCCATGCAATTTAATACTTTGATAAGATATTGATAGCCCCAGCCCAGTCCCTGTCGTTTTGGTCGTATAAAAGGGATCAAATATTCTCAACTTATCATCCGTTGGGATACCTTCTCCGGTATCAGAGAAACTAATCTGAATCATATTTGCGCTTTCTTTAGTGGTTATTTCTAATGTTCCACCATCAGGCATTGCTTCTGCCGCGTTTACAATGATATTAACAAAAACTTGTTTCAGTTTTTCAGTATCGGCTAAAATCTTAGAAAGTTTGCGGTCAAGCTTTAATACAACGCTTACTTTCTGCTTGCGCAGCATCGCAGCCGAAAACGAGAGGACCCCAGTAATTAGATCATTGACAGAGCACTCTTTTATTGAAACTTTTGTTGGCCGTCCAAAATCAAGAAGTTCTTGGATTTCTGAATCTTGCCGATCTATCTGTTCCTCTATTGCTCTCGTAAATTCTTCAATCCCGCTCACTTGAGAGTATTCCTGCTTCATAAGTTCCACTAAGGTCTTAATGATAGCAATAGGGTTTCGCAATTCATGTGCCACTCCGGTTGCCAAACGGCCAAGGGCAATTAGATGCTCAGATTGCCTGAGTTGATCTTCCAACCGCTCTTTTTCAGTGAGACCTAATGCCAGACGATTAACTGCTTGGGCTACCTGACCCAGTTCCCCCGGCATTTCAGGCAGTAAATGGTGGATATCATTTTCCATGCTGTTTAAGCCCTGTTTTAGGCGATCGACGCCAGTGGTTAAATTTCTAATGATTATAAGAGTACCAATCATAACAATGGCCAGAACACCGAGAGTGAAATACCTTAGAAGTTTCCCAAAGTAACTGCTCTGATAAAAGAAGGGGTTAAGGCGCTCCTCTACCCACATAACAGCGACGACTTTCTTATTGAGTACAACAGGAGCTATGTACTCAACAACTTGATCACTCCAAGAGCCTGAGATTCGAAAGAGTGGCTCATTACTCGCCTCTGTAGCAATTAGTCCGGGCTTAGTACTGGCAAATATCTCTTTCTCCCTTTCCGCTTCTTCTTCTTGTGAGAGGTTACGATAGTTGTGTAAGAAACCAAGTACGGTGATCTTCTCTGTTTGGGGGACATATAGGCCAAAGCGAATGCCTGAATTTGCTTGAACCTGAGGCTCAACAACCTGGGTGAATTCGTTTTGAAGCTGGGTTGAAGAGATTTCAGTTGCTCCGGCTCCTTGAGACTGAAGACTTTTGGAAAAATCGTTATTAATGCTTTTGACCAAAGCCTCCAGCCTTTGCTCTTTGTCCAAGAACACTACTTCATCTGTTCTTGAAGCAAAAAATATGTCATACATTAAAGCTACTGAAGGAATAAGCATAATAACAGCGATGATAATTACTAATTGATTGATCAGGCTTTTACCTTTAAAAAAAGAAAATAGTTTATTATTCTTCAGTGCGATCACCCCATCATCTTAAACTGTAGTATATGCTACAATAATTTAAGGAAACATACATTTTTATTACGGACTTAATTCTTGAATCAAATAAGCATTTTGCGAACAGATTGCCTATTTAGGGTCTCTGAGGTTTATTCAAAGTGTAGCATTTGCTACACTTTTTTAGTTATTATTTATGTAAAATGCCCGAATCAAGCGGGCTTTGGTGTTGGCACACTGTTTGCTATATGAAATTATATCACAACGAATGTGATTGACGTTATTTTTTAAACCTTATTCATGACTGAGGATAGCTATTGAAAGGTGGAATTTCTTTGTCCAGTTTAGTGCTTACTGACTATTCACCTTTAGATGAGAAAGTAAAGACAGAAACGGGAGACAGATCTTCTCAGATTTGGCTTTTAGTTAACCCCAAATACCCTGATGTTCGTCAGGATATTTGGCTTCCCATCTTAGAGGTGATTCAGGATAAGATGTTTCGTAAACTTCGTAAAAGAATTGACACTGGACGTATTTTTATGAAAACTATTGTTAGTGATATCGGCGTAGTTTCAAGAGCTTCAAACATGTGGTCAACGGAAATCGCTGAAGAAATTGTTACATTAAGGGAAAGCATCCTTGAATATCAGCCTAAAATTCTAATTACTTTTGGTAGCGTGACATATGAGCTTGTAACACGTATCCTCGGAATAAACCAGGAAAGGGAGCCTAAGTGTTGGCAAACTACCAATTTAGGCGATGAATTCCAACGATCCATGGAGAATTTTGAGATAACTGGAATTAATAGAATTCCTTTACCCCTTCGAGCTCTGACAAAGGGTAAGATAATAAATGAGTACAATTATTTTAGTTGGGAAGATTGTGAAGATTACTTTAGTGTCGTTGGAACAAAGATCGCGGATAGAATCCTGGAAAATGAAGATTGCCTTAAAATTTGGATATAATGATATTGAAGAAAAGGTGTAATAAAGTCCTGATGAGAGGAGAATTTCCCTCTTATCAGGACTTTATTATTTAATAGCTCTTTTCTTTAAAAAATCCGAATCATCTTTGGATAAGCACTTATTTTTCTGTCAAATTTACAAATAGATGATTAAAGAACTCGTCGACCGCCTAAATATACCGATTCCCAGTAGGGACCAATGGTGTAAATCGTAACTCCTTTAGAGCTGGAAGAATTAATGAATTGTTGATTTCCAATATAAATACCATCATGATCTACTGTTCCGTTATTTGCAATGGAGAAAAAGATCAGATCACCAGGCTGCAAATCACTAAGGTTTTCAATAGATGTTCCTACAGTGTATTGATCACGTGAAATTCTTGGTAAGGTAATTCCATTTTGAGCAAAAACATACTCAACAAAGCCAGAACAGTCAAATCCAGTGGTCGGTGAATCTCCGCCCCATTGGTAAGGAACACCAAGGTATTTTTCGGCGCTGGCAATAATGGCATTTGCTTTATCAGTGTGAAGTTTCTCTGCGTAAGCACTATTTAAGGCGTTGGCGGTAATAGGTCCAACTACGCCATCAACACTTAAGGACTTTGCTTTTTGAAAAGCAACGACTCCCCCTTGCGTTTTGGATCCAAAGATGCCATCGGTCGTACCGACATTATACCCCAGGTAATTAAGCTGAGTCTGCAACTGAACAACATCGGGCCCTTTTGAACCAATCCTTAGTAAGGTGTCTCCTAAAGAAGCTTGAACCGTTGAGGTTAATGTGAAAATCAGAAGAATCACAATAACAAATAAGGAAGTCAACTTCTTTGTCATAAAACATCTCCTTTCAGCATACATCGATGGTTTTGTAGATAGAGTTATTATAATAGAAAGACTTGGGACAAGTCTATGTGAAAAATAATCCAGAAAAAATTACAAAAGGGCAGTCATTTAAGACTACCCCTCTTAACATATAAAGACATAGTATGCGTCTAAATTGCATTTCGTGGCGCGTAATATTATTGATAGGATGAAACTTAGAAATTTAAATCCTTAAGAAAGGTTTAGAAAATAACTCCCAAGGCAATGAGAATCAAAATTGCGATTGCAATAATTCCTGCACCTACGCAGCCGCCAGTACCTCCGCCATAACCGTAGCCACCATAGCCCATTCCGTACATCGATTTTCCTCCTTGAAAAATATTTAAAATTTTTTAACTAGAATACGATTCCTAAGGCGATTAGCAATAAGATAATCACAACTACTATTGCTATGCCAGCTCCAAAGCCTGTTCCACAGGCACCATCAACAGCCCCTGCTCCAAATGCCATATTTTTTGCCCCCCTTTCTAAGATTAGTACAGTATATGTTAGATAAGGATTTATTGACATAAATTACCATTATGAACGCCTGCTTGTCGAATGTATTATGGTACTTTTTCCCGAAAGATAACGCTTCTGGCTCTCGTTAAAGCAGATGGAGCCCATGCTAGTTATCGGAATGGGGTCTTAGAATTGACGTTCTTAAAGGATCACCATCCTGCAGCTCGTCGTATTGATGTTGATTTTAATTAAATACAAACAAAGGGCCGTTGCCAAACGAATTCAGTTCGTGGAGCAACGGTCCTCTCTGGTACTAGGACTTTTTGGTGTTTGTGCTGACAACAAAGATTACCTAATCGCAGAAATGATTAACTGGCTAAACTCTGCTCAATTCTTTGAAAGACTTTTTCCGGAAGTTCAGTTGCTTGCTCCTTAGTGAGGCCGGACGTGGGGATAGGGTCTGAAATGATAATTTCCACATGAGCTGGTTTTATGATAAAACCATTTTGTTCCATGATTTTATAAGAACCACGAATCGTAATCGGAACAATGGGAACTCCAGCCTTTAATCCTAATTTTAAGCTTCCAGGCTTAAATTCTCCTAGAGTTTCACCTTTACTTCTCGTGCCTTCGGGGAAAATAACCATGGAATAACCGTCTTTCAGATGATTTGCAGCTTGGTTAATAACTTTTAAAGACTGCCGGATATCTGAGCGATCCATAAAGACGCATTGCATATGAGTCATCCATGTTCGAATTAAAGGTATCTTAAGTAGTTCGACTTTAGCAATAAAGGCTTTAGGTTTATTTATGTAACCAAGAAGTAACGGAATATCAAAGTTCCCTTGGTGATTACTTACAAAAAGGACAGTACCTGAAGGTATTTTTTCTTCTCCAGTTATAGTAACCTTAACACCCGCAAACTTTATCAAGGATCGAGCCCAATTCATGGCGATTCGGGCAGTGAGCCTGTCACGTTCACTAATTTGTCCTATCTTGGACAAGCGGTTGATTCTTAAGAGGGTAGGCTCAATAGCAAGAAGGTAAAGCCAAAAGTAGATAAACCAAAGAATTGTTCGGATCATTATGCTTCTCCTTAATCGTTGTTTTAGATATAACGGGGTATAGAATGTTGAGACCTTGATTACCTATTATTATAACAGAAACGAACATAGATATAAATTTTGGACAATGAGTGCAGGGCACCAATTAATTTCAAAATTTTACCAGGACCTGCACTAAAAAATTCTATCCTATCATAGGATACATTATAAGGATTTAAGACTCAAATAAACCATCAGGGAGGAACTTCTAAATGCATCATCATCGTCATGTTGTACGCCAAGGTGAAAGTTTATATAAAATTGCTAATCGTAAAGGTTTAACAGTTCAGGACTTATTGCGTTTGAATCCACAACTTCGTAATCGACCGAACCTGATCTTTCCAGGGGAAAGAATAAAAGTTTTGTAGAAAAGTTCTCCTGTTGAGGCTAAAGAATAGAACTGGTACTTTATTTCGAGAGTATCAGTTCTTTATTTATTGGAAGAGTCATCGTTATAGGATATAGAAAAATAGGTTTCTATGTCTTATAATAGGTTTGTCATACGAAAGAGGGGTTGGCATGCAGAATTTTTTGCTCCATATAGTGTATTTAGTAACTATTGTTAGTATGTTTCTTATCTTTGGTTATGTTTATGAGAAGAAAAATAATGAACTTAAGTCTTTAAACGCTCAATTGCAGTTAAGAAGTACATATTTTGATGAGATTTTTAAGAATTCTCAAGATGGTATCTTAATCATGGACCATGAAGGCAAAATAATCAAGACCAACAAATCCTTCCAAAGAATTTTTCAGTATAAAGCTTCCGAGATTATCGGTTTAAACATCGGAAATATTCTTATTGATCCAGATAATCAGGAATCCTCTAAAATGTATTATAAGATTATGCAGGGGAATACAGTGACCACCGAAACATCACGTCTTAGGAAAGATGGCTCGACCATTGATGTAAAAATATTGGCGTTTCCCATTAAACTTGAGAACAATAAAACTGGAATATGTGCAATTTATAAAGATATTGCCTATGAAAAAAGCTCGATGAAGGCTTTGGAATTGCAAAAAATATATTTTCGCAAACTGTTTGAAAATTCCCCTGAAGCTATTTGCATTCTAGATACGGAAGATAAGTTTATCGATGTTAACGCTGCTTTCGAAAAGGTGTTTGGCTACTCTAAAGATGAACTGCTTAATTGTTCTATTAACGATAAAATCGTTAGCCCTGAGTTAATCATTGAGGCTACCGAGCTATCGGAAAATGTCATAAAAGGAAATATTGTCGAATATGAGACACTCAGAACTCGCAACGACGGAAGTTTCGTTAACGTACATATTTTGGGCTATCCTTTAATTTTTGAAGATAAACGTATTGGGGTATTTGGCATATATAAAGATATTACGGAACAAAAACGGGCAGAAGAGGCCCTGAAAGCAAGTGAATTAACATTCAGAACCCTCTTTGAGGGCTCTTCAGATGCAATCTTGATCTTAGACGATAATAAGTTCGTAGACTGTAATCCTGCGACTATGGAACTGCTGGGGTATGATTCCAAAGAGAGTATAATTGGTAAAAGTCTGTGGGAGCTCTCGCCACAATTCCAAACAAAGGGAGTATCGTCTAAACAGAAAGCCTTGGAGATTATTATGACGATCCTCAAAAATAAGAAATTTGAGTGGCTGCTGAAGAAAAAAGATGGCGCATTAATACCCGTCGAGGTGATGTTAACGTCGATATTACTTAATGAAAAAAAGGTTTTTCATGTATTATGGAGAGATATCAGTGAGCGAAAGGAGATGGAACAAAGACTTGAATATCTAAGTTATCATGATTTCCTTACTGGTTTATATAATCGACGATTCTTTGAAGAAGAGCTTAAGCGCTTGGATGTCAAGCGAAATTATCCCCTGACGGTCGTTGTTGCAGATGTTAACGGCTTAAAATTAATTAATGATTCTTTTGGGCATAGTATGGGGGATAAACTTCTCAAGACGGTGGCTGACGTCATAAAAAGCGCCTGTCGAGCAGATGATATCATTGCTAGGCTTGGAGGTGATGAATTCGTTCTTCTGCTGCCGAAAACAAAAATTAATAAAACGGATCAAATCCTCAAACGTATCAAGACCTTAGCTGCACAGGAAAAGGTGGGCTCTATTGATATATCCGTTTCGTTTGGCTACGAAACAAAAAATCATGAGAGTGAAAATATCCAAGAGATTCTCAAAAAGGCTGAGGATTATATGTACAAAAAGAAGCTCTTCGAAAGTCCGAGTATGAGGGGAAAAACTATCAATGCCATTATCAGTACACTTCATGAGAAGAATAAAAGGGAAGAACAGCATTCACACAGAGTGTCAGTACTCAGCAAACGAATTGGCGAAGCGTTGGGGCTTCCTGAAGGACAAATTGAAGAATTGAAAACCGTCGGATTACTTCATGATATTGGGAAGATTGCCATTGAAGAGACCATTCTAAATAAGCCTGGCAAATTGACCGAAGAAGAATGGGAAGAAATAAAACGGCATCCGGAAATAGGTTACCGAATTCTTAGTACGGTTAATGATATGTCTGAAATGGCAGACTACGTCTTAGCCCATCATGAACGGTGGGATGGGAGAGGATACCCTAAAGGTCTCAAAGGAATAACAATTCCACTTCAGTCACGAATCATTGCAATAGCGGATACTTATGATGCTATGACCAGTGAGCGTAGTTATCGCCAAGCTTTGCCCGAAAAGATTGCCTTAGAAGAGCTGAAAAATAATGCTGGGATACAGTTTGACCCTGATTTGGTAGAGGTTTTCCTTAAAAAGGTTTTGGCTCATTCCCAGGCAGTTTAATAACTCTAAATGCGGTAATGGTAGAAACTCTATCCTTTGTCCATTAACTCGCGTGTATCGTGACAGTGTCGAATTTTGCCTGAGATAAAACTTTACGTTATAATATGGTTGGATTTCAGTGAAACTTCAATATACTGGAGAAAGAAGGGTTTTTATGAGTGACTGGTTAATTCCATACATAATGTTCAAAGGGAATTGTGAAGCCGCTGTGAAGTTTTATCAGAAGGTATTAGGGGGAGAGACTGCAATTTTGCATTTTGGGGACATGCCCCCTAATCCGGCACATCAAATTCCTGAAGAACAAAAAAATCTTGTGATGCATGCTGAATTACGAAAAGACGGTCATGTCCTGCGTTTTTCTGATTACTGCACAAATTCGACGTTTGTTCAGGGTAATAACATTTCGTTTTCCTTAGAGTTTGATACCAAAGAAGAAACAAAAGCAACGTTTGAAGCCTTATCGGAAGGCGGCAGCATTGAGATGGAGTTACAGGAAACCTTTTTTAGTCCTCTATATGGCAAATTTACGGACCGGTTTGGGATAATGTGGCAACTAAGCTGTCGGCCTCACTAGACATTAAGCGCTCAATTCGGCTTAAAATTATCAAACGCTTGCTGCTGGGAAAGTAGTTAATTAGGGTCATTAACATCAAAAGAGGTTGTAACACACTAGAAACCTTCACAGTTGTGTTGCAACCTCTTTCAAATGAATCTAATGATTCCCGTTTGTTGTTGTCTACCGAGATGAAGAAACAGTAAACTATAATGCCCTCTATTTTACGAAAATGTGTGGTCGAAGCTGTGTAAGAAAGTGCGGCAATTAACGGGTAAGATGAAACTTTATTGGAGGATGACCATTTGAGCAACCAGGAAACTCTTTTGCAGGAATTTAGCCGTTCCCGTATTCATGAAGAAGCTGTAAGCGTGGAGAGAGTATATTTTTACAAGACGGATAAACGAGTAAACCCTAAGCAAGAAGATCCCTTCCTGATGCTCCCCGGGAAGTTGCCTCTCTTAGTATCAGCTCCTCATGCGGTTCGGCATTATCGTCAAAAAAGGATAATTATGTCCGACCAATTCACCGGTTCTGTCGTGTTTTTATTAAATCAATTATCAGGTACCCAGGGGATAGCCGTAACGAAGCTTTATGGCGGCGATCCTAACGTTGATTACCCTTGTATCTATAAAGAGAGAATTACTGAAATTTGTCATAAAGAGAAGGTGAAATTTGTACTAGACATCCACGGCGCTGCTCGGGAGCGAGAGTTTGATGTGGACTTTGGCACTCATGGTGGAAAAACTCTTTTGGCTGAAACAAAGAAGTTAGAGATCTTGGATCAAATCTTCCAGAGATTTGGTTTAAGACGTATCTCTCATGATTTTTCGGTTACAGGTCCAAGAACGATCACTAATTACGCGGCACAAGAGCTGGGAATCCCGGCAGTGCAGATTGAGATTAATAAGCAATATAGAGTTCCGGCGCAAAACCCCCAAGGGTTTCACCGTTTGCTGGGGGCATTATGTGAAAGTATCAAGGAATTATCCCGGTAGGCTTTTAGGAAATGAGAATAAATCGTAACTGAAGTTTTCATTGACAAGCCGATGGTTTTTAAGTATACTGATTTTGTTAAAAGGGAGTAGTTTTAAATTACAAAGTCAACATACCCGGCGA
Organism: Desulfosporosinus paludis; assembly: GCF_045689965.1. Classification (NCBI taxonomy): domain Bacteria; kingdom Bacillati; phylum Bacillota; class Clostridia; order Eubacteriales; family Desulfitobacteriaceae; genus Desulfosporosinus; species Desulfosporosinus paludis. Next base: position 763,816 of record NZ_CP144211.1, on the reverse strand, counting down.
GGTAAACTTGCCTGGCTTTGTAAACCGGAAGGTAACGAGACTTTTGACATGGCCTATTAGGCTATGTCAAAAGTCTTTTTTATTTACCTTGGCATCTCAGAAAGTATTCGGGTTGCATAAGGCTAGGCGGCCGCCTGCACTATGGCAACACGTACGAGGACAAACGTCTTTGCACGTCAGCCAAGTTTTTCTTAAAGAACTTTATATTAGACGTAAGGAGTGGTTATATTTCATTAAGTAAATCTAAATCTGTATAGAAAAGTATTAACGATAAGAGGGGAAAAATAAGGAGGATTTAAACTGTGAGCTTTTATCAAAAGGAAGCCCAAGAGGTTATTGCCGAGTTAAAAAGTGACGAAGAGATAGGATTATCCAATGCTGAAGTTAGAGCTAGAGTTCAACTTTATGGAAAGAATGTTTTTACTCCGAAACCAAAAGAGAGTATTATTGCAAAAATCCTTGGTAGCTTAAAAGAACCCTTAATTATTATTCTTTTGATCTCGGGGTTAATATCTCTAATTATGGGGCATTTGGAGGATGGATTGGGGATTTTTGTCGCGGTTCTTATTGCCACATCCATCTCAGTGATTCAAGAGGGTAAATCTGATAAAGCCTTCGAAGCTTTGGCTAAATTGAGTGACGACGTTAAGGTGAAAGTCGTGCGGGATCATCAGATCGTTTATGTTCCTCAAAGTGATCTGACTATTGGAGATATTATACACTTGGAAACTGGGGACAAAGTACCGGCCGACGCAAGGATTGTACATTGTTCGAATCTTGGAATCAATGAATCTATGCTTACTGGCGAAGCGGAGTCTGTTACCAAAAATTCCAAGAGAATTGAAAGAGAAAATTGTCCGTTGGCTGAACGCATTAATATGCTTTATTCAGGCACCATGGTGATTGAAGGTCGGGCAATCGCTGTAATAGTTGCTATCGGTGATCAGACTGAAATGGGTAAAATTGCCGAGGAACTTAAAGATGAAATTACTTCCCAAACTCCGCTGCAACAAAAATTAGCGGATCTTGGTAAAAAGATCTCGATTATTGGATCGATTGTAGCTGGGTGCATCTTTGTTTTCGAATTATTTACTATGTATCAACAGGGATTGCTTGTTCTTGATAATATTGGAACGGCTCTTCCCGGAATTAAGGATGCCTTTATCACTTCAGTCGCACTGATCGTTGCGGCTGTGCCAGAAGGACTTCCAACCATGGTAGCCATTACCCTTGCTTTTAACATGCAGAAAATGGCCAAGAATAATGCTCTGGTCCGCAAGCTTATAGCGTGTGAGACTATAGGCTCTGTTAATGTCATCTGTTCCGATAAGACCGGAACATTGACAGAAAACAGGATGACTGTGGTTGAGGCTTGGTGTGATGGAAAGAATATATCAATTGATAAAATAAGCTGCCAAGAAATGGTTGAAAATTTCAGCCTTAATACAACTGCAGATATAACTAAAAAGGATGGTCAATTTGAGTTTTTAGGAAACCCAACGGAATGTTCGCTGCTGGTCTGCGCAGATAGGAGCAATATAAACTATCTTGATTACCGCAAACAGTTCGCGGAACCTGTAGCGGAATATAATTTTACGTCAGCAAGAAAAATGATGTCAACAGCCTATGAAAAGAAGATAGGTTACAGACTTTATACCAAAGGTTCACCTGAAAAGGTTCTCAATATTTGTAACAGGATTAAAATCAATAATTCAGTTATTCCGATCACGCAAGAGCATAAAGATGTCATCGAAGCGAGAATAAAAGAATTGCAGGATAATGCCCGCAGGGTATTAGCATTTGCTTACACCGATTTTAGTGAAGAACCCCAATGGGAGGATATTTACAACGTTGAAAAAGACCTCATTTTTACTGGCTTCATAGGAATAGAAGACCCCTACGAACAGACGTCAAAGCAGCCATTGATCAATGCCGGCAAGCGGGCATAAGCGTCAAAATTCTAACAGGAGACAATATCAATACCGCCAGGGCAATCGCTGATCAATTGGGAATTGTCAATAAAGATTCACTCGTCCTCGAAGTCACAGATATCGATGCGATGAGTGATCAGGAATTAAAGAGCAAACTGGATAAAATTGTAGTCATTGCGCGTTCAAACCCATCTGCTAAAATGCGAGTTGTAAAACTTCTGCGGGAAAACAACGCTTCTGTGGTTGTAACAGGCGACGGCATTAATGATGCACCGGCGTTAAAAGCCGCCGATGTCGGAGTTGCTATGGGGATCACAGGCACGGAAGTATCTAAGGAAGCTGCTGATATTGTCTTGTTGGATGACTCATTTTCCACAATAGTCAAAGCGATTAGGTGGGGACGGGGGATTTATGAAAACTTCCAAAGATTTATTCAGTTCCAACTGACTGTAAATGTCGTAGCATTTATTACAGTTATCTTGGCAGAAATCTTAGGGTATAAAATGCCTTTTACGACGTTACAATTATTGTGGGTAAATATTATTATGGATGGGCCCCCAGCCTTAACCTTGGGATTAGAGCCTCCTAGAGAGCATTTGCTTGAAAAGCAACCCATAAAACGAAACGCTTCTATTGTTACGAAAGATATGCTATTTAAAATAGTTTCCAATGGTTTGTTTATTGTTGCGGCTTTAATCCTGCTTATGAAAACGCATATTCTTGGGGAACCGCGAGCCAACAATCGACCATCGTGTTTACTTCCTTTGTTCTATTCCAACTATGGAATGCCTTTAATAGCAGGGAGTTTGGAGTAAAGAGCATTTTTCCTAATATTCATAGAAATAAAATCATGGTTGGAATTGTGTTCGTAACATTTTTGATTCAGATCATTGTCACACAGTTTGGCGGACAAGTGTTTAAAACAGTCCCCCTTGAAGCGTATCTATGGATTAAGATTGTGGGATACACCTTTAGCATTGTCATCTTTAGTGAGGTCATTAAACTACTAGGGAGACCCTTTCAAAAGATCATGTTTAGCAATGAAAACTAAACAGAAGTGAACTATTAGCCAGAGGCTTAATAATTTAGCAAAATTCTTAAAGCAGAAAGAAGTAAAAATCTTCTTTCTGCTTTAACTTTTAAAAACTAAATTAAGATCATGTATACAAATCAATTAAGCGACATTTTACAAAAAATTAACAAGCGGTTTATTGGAAATTTACATGTTCACTTTATAATTCTTTTAGGATGTATTTGATTAAAAAATTTTTAAAACAAATCTAAATATTCCTGTAGAAACGTTTTCTGTTTTTGATAAGAGCAAGTAAGGAGGCTATTATGCATTTGGGGTTAGAGCTTAAACGATTATCTGATAAGATGACTCAAAGTAATCAGCATTGTCACGGTGAGGAGGGAAATTTTCACACCATTAGAAAAGAAATTCTGGATATTTTAAAATATTATATGGAGAAGCCTCCAGAGAGTTTAGAATTGGTTCAAAAGGTATTAAACCATATCATAACATCGATTTCAAAAGTTAATGTTATGGAGATGTGAAATAATGCATATCGAGATACATTATTGGAGATTAGTGCAAATAATCTTTAAGTCTGTAGAAAACCCAAAAATTAAGTTCTTACGAACTGAATTCGAGGGTAAGTCCGTTCGCCCAGGTGTCAGCAAATCTGGAAGATCGTTGAAACAGTTATCCGAAAAGATGAGAGTATTATTACTCATGATCTTTCGGATTTTTTGTTATATTTTCTTGAATAATGAGCGTCGTTTTGAGTTGTATCAATAAGCAGAAGTACCGAGGAACGGAGATGCTATTTATGCATAGTACGATTTATGGAGAAATTTCTTTTGAAGAAATGTATTTATTGATCAGAGCTTATTTATCACAAGACCGAAATGGAGAATACAGAGTATCGATTGGAACCGACAGTCAGAACTTTGATTATACAAAGATGCCGATAACAATTGGTATCCATAGAATTGAGAATCAAATCGGGAAAGGTGGTATCTTTTTCTCGGAAATCAGAAGAGTAAAGAAGATTAGTAATATCCGTCAAAAGATTTTCTATGAAACGAATCTTAGTCTGGATTTAGCGTTGAGATTGAACCTCAAATTTATTGAAGATAACATACCAAACAAGATAGCGATTCATGTTGATGCTGGTTATAATGGCCCGACAGCCATGTATATTGCAGAAATAACAGGTTGGGTTAAAGCCTGCGGCTTTCAATGCGTGATCAAACCGGATTCGTACATGGCTTCTAGCGTAGCGAACCGTCTATCAAAATGAGGCAAAAGGAGTGCTTGAATTTGCAAAAAGTCTATGTCTTGGATTCCAGCGTTCTACTTCATGATCCAGCGGCCATTTACCAATTTCAAGAGAATGAGATTGTCATTCCTTACGCAGTGCTAGAAGAATTAGAGCATAAAAAAAGGCTTCTGAACAATATCGGCCGAGCTGTAAGGGAGACTGTCCAGAACCTTGACCAATTAAGGGAAGATGGCCAACTTTCGCAAGGGGTAAAACTAAAATCCGGTGGATTCATTCGTATTGAGCTAAACCATTCATCGCCAGAGAGATTGCCATTAGCCTCAGATCTTAGCTTACCTGAGAATCGAATCTTAAGCGTTGTCCTGAATTTAATGCAGGAAGAGGAAAGGCCTGTAATTCTTGTTACGAAAGATATTGCTATGCGTGTTAAAGCGGATGCTCTTGGGTTGGTAACCCAAGATTATTTTAATGATAAAGTCTATTTACCGCCGGTTGGAGACGATGTGATTCGGGTTACTCCAGATGACAAAGATATAAAGAGTTTATACAGCAAGGAATCAATAAAATTGAGCCAAGCATTGCCTCCAAACTCATGCGTTATAACTGAAAATACTTTCCTCCCCCTTCTTTCTTCCACAACTGGTACGGAAATAATTGCGGCTTTCGGGCACAAGCCAACTTGGGAAATCACTCCCAGGAACCTCGAACAGCACTGGGCTTTAGCGTTGCTAAACAACCCCGAAGTTCATCTGGTAAATCTCATGGGTCCAGCAGGTACCGGCAAAACCTTGCTTGCTTTAGCCAGTGGCTTGGAGCAGACGATTCATAGTGAAAAGTATGTACGCATTCTTTGTGCCCGGCCAGTGATTCCCTTTGGCAAAGATATCGGTTATTTGCCAGGAGAAAAAGATGATAAAGTTCGTCCTTATATGCAGCCAATCTATGATAATCTTGACTTGTTACTCCGACCCAAACGGGAGCGCGAGAGAGAAAGAGGAATTGAATCAGTAATTGATAGTGCCGTTGATCTGCTAAAAAAGAAAAAGCAATTGGAGGTAGAAGTTCTGACGTACATTCGAGGTCGGAGCATTCCTAATCAATTTATCATCATTGATGAAGCTCAGAATTTATCTGCTCACGAGGTGAAAACGATTATTACCCGGGCAGGAGAGGGTACAAAGATTGTACTTTGCGGTGATCCAGACCAAATTGATCATCCCTATCTGGACAAAGAAAGTAACGGTATGACTTATGTTGCGGCACGCCTTAAAGGACAGTCCTTTTACGGTCAAGTTCGATTAGTCAAGGGAGAGAGGAGCATAATGGCAACATTAGCTGCTGATTTACTCTAATAGATAATTGTTTAACCCATAATAAGTCTGAAAGCTGGGTATGCAATGTCTAATGAAATGGAAATTGTGGATAAGTTAATGCTCTTGATCGTTTCAGGTAAATACAGCGCCCACGATAGACTGCCGTCTGAAAATGAAATAGCCGATAACTACAAAGTACCGAGAATTACAGCTCGGAAGGCATATGAAAGGCTTGAGGAGTCGGGGTATATCTATAAAAAGCAAGGGAAAGGGAGTTATGTCAAAGACAGATATCGACAGATTGAACTTGTTCTTACAGGTGATGTGAGTTTCAGTCAGAAAATGATCGAGAAAGGGTATAAATTCCAATCGAAAACAATATTTTGTAAGGAGATTAACTATAATAAGAAGATTTATAACTCTTTAGAAACTGATGAAGATGATCGGGTTTTTAAGGTTGGGAGACTAAGATATATAGACCAACAACCTATTGCACTTCATATTTCCTATGTAGCCAAATCAGTTTTTAATGATATCGACGTTGTGGGAGCAGACATCACATCTATGTTCAACTATTACAACGACAAGGGATATACAGAATTTTGCTCAAAACCCAGCATCTTAAGTGTTTCTTTTCCCACAGAGTCCCAACGAAAACTATTGGATTGCCCATATTTAATACCTCTTCTAGTCCTGGAGTCAGGCTGTATGGATAAAAAGACCAGCAAAGTCTTGGAATATATAAAGATTTTTTACAGAAGTGATTGCTTTTCCTATGTCATACCGTAGACTCAATACCTTCTAAATTCCTTTTAAGGTTTATGGAACTCTTTTTCCTTCGTTCTCGCAGTACAGGGGCTGAAACTGACTTGTTCTCAAGTTGGTCGGCCCTTTTTGTGTTTCCAAACTTGGCAGCTGCCAAGTTTTCTTTAATCAAAACAACGGAAGATATGCTTTACAGAGATTTAACGGAGGGTATACAAAGCTTTAACACGTTTAACTTGGCAACAAGTTATGCTAGTGCCATGGATATAGAAGTTCAGGAGCTAGTGAAGGTCGGTCATCGAATAAACATGTATAAAGGAAGGCTATCAATGACTAGAAAAAAAAGAACCAAGATCTTAATCGAAGGTTCGGCAGAGGTTTCCCAAAAATTAGCTCAAGAGATATCAAATAATTATGATGTTACGATCATTGAGGAAATCAATAATAGTTTAGTCATGGTTAAAGTTCGGGAAAGTGCTAAACAAAGTTTATTTTATTTAGGTGAGGTACTTATTACAGAATGCAAGGTTATGGTCAAGGGTTCTTTAGGAATCGGCATGGTTAAGGGGCATGAACCAACGCTTGCTTACAACTTGGCAATTATTGATGCAGCATATAATGCTAAGTTATCAGAGACAAAGGAATGGACAAATATCTTACAGCTTGAGGAAATTCGTATCAACAAAGAATATGAAGCCTTGAGGGAAAAACTCTTAATGACCAAAGTGAATTTTAACGCTATGAACGTATAAGTAAGAGGGGTAAAAGCACATGAAGTTGGATTTGGTACATGATATCCAAACAGTTTACCGCCAAACGTTGGATTCCATGTCACGGCCAGGCTTGATTAGAAATCTTCGTGATCAGGTAAGCAAGATGAAGATAGAAGTCGGCTGTTACGGGTCAACGTTCCTATTAGCCTTGATGCTTTTCGATACAGAAGTGAAATTTAAGGTGTGCTCTGAAGATGAAGCGGAAATAACTAAACTTATTAACCAGTTAACCTATGCCAAAGTAACGGAACTGGAGAGCGCAGATTACATTCTTATCTTAAAGGATGCTAAGGCGGAGGATTTAGAGCTGGCCATTAAAAGGGCCTATTCGGGAGATCTGCTGGATCCGCACAAAGCAGCAACAATTATCATTGAGGCTGACGCCGTAAACAATGAGCGAAATTTAACGTTGAGGGGACCGGGAATCGAGAAAGTACACTACATAGACGTCAAACCAAGCGATCGTTGGGTTGATCTGCGTGCTGAAAAGAATTCAGAATATCCCCTGGGAATCGATCTAATCTTTACAGATAGGGATGACAACCTTTTATGTCTTCCTCGAACAACTCAAATTCTAAAACAGGTGGTTGGATAGATGGGATATGTTGCAGTAAAAGGCGGAACTCTTGCTATTGAAGAATCCACCAAACGCCTCAAATACGAGCGGCTTAAAAAAGGCCTCGTCTTGGATTGCCGAAGAATTGAGAGTGGAATGCGCTGCCTGATCGATCAGGTCATGTCGGAGAGCAGTCTCTACAATGAAACTCTAGCGGCAGTAGCTATCAAACAAGCAGAGGGAAGTCCGGAGGAAGCAGTGTTCTTAATGAGAGCCTATCGGTCGACGTTGCCGCGCAAGCATTATTCGCGCACAGTTGAGTCTGAAGATATGCTGGTGGAACGACGAATATCGGCAAGCTTTAAGGACATTCCCGGTGGGCAGATCTTAGGGTCGGCCAATGATTATACTCACCGTTTGATCGACTTTAGCTTGATTGAAGAGACCGATGAAGAGGCAGTTGGCTGGATAGACACTTATGCCGCGGAAAGCGGAAGTCAAAAAGACAAAACGGATTTAACCCATTTGCCTAAAGTTTTAGATTATCTTCGTAATGAAGGGTTGCTCCCCATTTGTGAAAAGAATGACAGTGAACCAGATGATATTACTAAGGAGAGCCTTCAGTTTCCGACCAGCCGCAGTGAAAGACTCCAGATCTTAACAAGAGGGCAGACAGGTGCCGTTACTTCCTTAGGGTATGTGGCCCTGCGCAGTTATGGGGCACTGCATCCGACGGTGGGAGAATTGCGGATTGGTAACCTGCCTATCTATATCGATAACCCCCTCAACGATCAAAATGACGATGAGGATGCTTATTATATCGGTCAAATCAAGGTCACGGAAGTTGAAAGCTTATTTCCGAAAGATATTCAGAAAATAAAGGGTCAAAAAGAGCTCGAATTTGGGCTAGGTTATGGAATTTGTTACGGACAAAATGAAACTAAGGCTATTGCCATGAGTATTTTGGACCGTTGTTTGGAAAATGGACATCTGGAATTCCCGACTCACAATGAAGAATTTGTCCTGTTGCATATTGATTCGGTTGAATCCACAGGGTTTATCTCACATTTGAAATTGCCGCACTACGTGACATTCCAGTCCAAGCTGGACAGCGTTCGTAAGTCGAAAAAAGATGAAATCCAAAAAGATTCAACCATGGAAAGCAATGAGGAGTTAAATCCATGAAAATAAACTATAATTATGCATTTTTTGATGAAGGGTCGAAACGAGAGATTAGAAGAGCCACTCTGAAAGCAATTGCTATTCCCGGGTATCAGGTACCTTTTGCTTCAAGGGAAATGCCTATTGCCAGAGGCTGGGGTACAGGAGGATTGCAGCTGACTCTTTCCTTGGTAGGAATGAACGATATTCTGAAAGTTATTGATCAAGGCTCTGATGAATCTGTGAATGCAGTCAATATTAAACGGCTCATTACCGTTACGACGGGAATAACCGTATCCGACGAGACAGCAGAAGCGACGATTATTCAATCACGGCATAGAATTCCGGAAATTCCACTGCAAGCGGGTCAGATCCTAGTTCTTCAGGTGCCGATACCAGAACCTCTAAGGTACTATGAACCCAGTGAATACGAAACAAAAAAGCTACACGCAGAGCAAGAATACAGTGGTGCCTGGTTAATGCTCTTCGAGCAAATCATGAACTATGGGACAATGTCGACGGGTGCTGACCATCCTGTGATGGTTCATAGCCGATATGTTATGGCTCCCAGCCCTATTCCAAGATTTGATAATCCTAAGCTGAATTGTTCTCCTGCTTTGATTCTCTTGGGTGCGGGCCGAGAAAAAAGGTCTATGCAGTGCCTCCCTATACTAGGGTTGTTTCCCTTGATTTTGAGGACTACCCTTTTGAGGCAGAATCATTTCAGGAAAAGTCATGCAGATTGTGCGGAGCCAAGGGGGTATTTCTCGATGAAATACTGGATGATGTTACGGGTGAAACATCCTATCAATGCAATGATACCAGCTATTGCTTGCAGACATTAAATAGAAAACCCAGAGAATGAGGGATTGTAAATGGAAGATTTCGAACAGCCTGTTTTGTCTGTCAGGAAATTAAATAAGCAATATGGCAACGGATGTGTAAACTGCAGAGGGTCTGAGGAAGATCCCTTGTTGAAAAATTATTGTCCTATCTGCGGTACGGTATATGCCTGCAGGGATATTTCTTTTGAGGTATATACTGGAGAAATATTAGGTGTTGTAGGGGAAAGCGGCAGCGGCAAGTCGACCATGATGGAGTGTCTGTATTTTGATCAAGAGGTAAGCAGCGGAGAGGCCTACATTAATGCCTACAAGAGCGGAAAAACAAATGTCTTTGCTGAATCGTCCCAGCAGAAACGGTATTTAAGGAATCATCTAATGGGAAAAGTGTATCAAAATCCGCTCTTGAGTCTAAAAATGAATTTTTCATCAATTGGTAATATTGCCGAGAAGTTGATTTCAGCCGGAAATAGGAATGTGAGTATGATGGAGGCCCGAGGAAAAGAATTGCTGGAACATGTAAACATACCGCTTTACCGTATGAAAGAAGCCCCCAAAAACTTCTCCGGAGGAATGCAGCAGAGAGTACAAATCGCTAAGGCGTTGTCGAATAATCCACCACTTCTCCTACTTGATGAAGTGACTACAGGATTGGATTTATCGGTTCAAGCCAGTGTCCTTGATCTGATCAAGACGATACAGAGAGAGCTGAAGATTTCGGTGGTCATTGTCTCTCATGATTTAGGGGTCATTAGGATGTTGGCAGATCGTACTATCGTAATGTTGGATGGAAAGATCATTGAACACGGTTTGACAGACCAGATTCTTGAAGATCCCCAGCATGGCTATACCCAGAAGTTAGTACAATCTTTGTTATAGCGAGTAAAAGGAGTACGCATATGTATTTAATCACAAATGTCCGGATTATTACTGAAGAGTCTATCTTAACAGGGTATGACTTGGTGGTCAAAGACGATAGGATTTTAAAGATAATTCCTGAAGGCGGAGATGGCTTGGCGAATGACCTTCAAGTCATTAATGGGGCAGGTGGATACGTTACTCCTGGATTTATAGATATTCACTCAGATTACATCGAGACTATGGCAGCACCAAGGCCAACCTGTCTAATGGATTTTGATATGAGTGTTCGAGAAACGGAAAAGCAATTGGTCTCACATGGAATTACAACCATGTTCCACTCTCTCTCCCTGTTTAAAGATTCGGAGTATAAGCGTAAACCGATACGAGATCCCGAAAATGTCAGGAAATTCATTGACTTAATTGATAGGACTCATAGGGGTCAGCACTTGATACGGCATCGATTTCACGCTCGGTTCGAAATAGATAATTTTAAAGAAGTCGACAGATTAAAAGGCTATATCAAGGAAAAAAAGGTTCAGTTGCTTTCCTTCATGGATCATTCACCGGGACAGGGTCAATATAGGAATCTGAAGGTCTATAGCGATATGGTTAAAAGCTATAATGACGTAGATGATGAGTCCATTGTTAAGATGATCGCCAGACATCAAGCCAAAGAAAAGATAACGATTGACGGGATGAAAGAAATCGCCGAACTGGCTCGTGAAAACGGGATTGCTATTGCCTCTCATGATGATGATACTGTTGACAAACTGGATTTAGTTCAAAGCTTGGGCGCGACAATCAGCGAATTTCCTATCACCATGGAAATAGCACAAAAGGCCAGAGAAAAAGGATTGTTTACCATGGCAGGTGCGCCGAACGTTCTCTTAGGCGGTTCTCACAGCGGAAATTTGTCCGCAGTAGAAGCCATTATAGCAAATAATATAGACATTTTATGCAGCGATTATTATCCGCCTGCGCTCCTGCATGCTGTTTTCACTCTGCATGAAAAGTATGGGCTAAACCTTGTCGATGTATTCAAGCTAGTGAGCCTCAATCCTGCCAAAGCGGTGGACATGGATCGGGAAATCGGGTCTATCAAAGAAGGAAAAAAAGCTGACTTGCTGATTATTGAAACGATCGAGAATGACTTTCCGGTCATAACGGCAGTTTTAGTAAATGGAACGTTAATGCAAAGAACACATTATCCCAAAGTGCCCGGACGGAAGGATTCCCGTATATAAATTTTGAAAGGAGGATAGGAAAGAAGTTGAGCAATATGTTGGGGAAAAAACCGCTTATTTCTGAGAACTGTCAATTGAACAATGTGGAGTTAGGCCAATATACACAGGTTGGGATTTATAACGTTCTGGAAAATGTTAAACTTAATGATTTTTCCTATACAGGTCGATTCTGTACATTACAAAATGCCGATGTGGGAAAATTCTCTAACATCGCGGATATGGTAAGAGTTGGCCCGGTATTTCATCCACTAGAGAGGCCAAGCCTGCACCACTTTACTTACCGACGGATGAAGTATGGATTTGCTGAATCAGATGATGAATCATTCTTTCAGTGGCGAGGGGAGCAAAGGGTTACTGTCGGACATGATACTTGGATTGGACACGGTGCGGTTATTATGCCTAATGTGCATATCGGCAACGGGGCTGTTATAGGCAGCGGCGCAGTTGTTACCAAAGATGTTGATCCCTATTCTATCGTGGTCGGAGTGCCTGCTAAACCGATCAAGAAACGATTTGAGGAGGATACCGTCAGAAAACTGGAAGAGATCAAGTGGTGGGACTGGCCCCATGAAATTATTAAAGAGAGGCTTAATGACTTTTACCTTCCTATCAATGAATTCACAGAAAAGTATTATAAAGCAGGTGTGTAAATGGAAGAAATACTGGCAATTAAGCACTTATCAAAATCCTTCGTTATCCACAATTTAGACAAGCATATTGAAGCACTGCACGATATTTGTATCGAATTGAACGAAGGTGAATTTGTCGGCATTACTGGGAAAAGCGGCAGTGGAAAATCAACAGTATTTAAGTGTATCTATCGTACTTATGAACCGCAAAATGGCAGCGTATGGTACAATTCCAAAAAGTTTGGACTTGTTAATTTAGCAGAAGTCTCAGAACGAGAAATGATTTATCTAAGGAAACATGAAATCGGTTATGTATCGCAGTTTCTAAGCACAATGCCCCGCACAACTGCGCGGGAACTGATAAAACAAGCGGTTAAGGAGATGGGGTATGGAGAAGATTGTGCGGAAAGGGAAGCCCATAAGATGCTGGAGCATTTTGAACTGGACAGAGAATTATGGGACTGCTATCCTGCCACCTTTTCCGGCGGTGAAAAACTGCGCCTTAATATTGCTAGGGCCATGGTTAAGCGTCCGAGGCTGTTACTTCTGGATGAGCCTACAGCTAGTTTAGATCATGCTTCCAAATTAAAAGTACGAGAGCTTATTGAACAGTTGAAAAAAGAGGGAACAACCATGATGGGAATTTTTCATGATCTTGAATTTATGGAAAACATCTGCAGCCGTGTCTATAAAATGTCTGATGGAAAAATGTTATAAATTTAAATTTAACCCAAATATTACATTAGATTAATAGGAACTTAATTATCTTTAGTTAAAATGAGGTGAGAGTTATCCAGAAGGTTTGCATCGAAAGGTTCGCTGAAATTCCAGGATTCAATGCCAGAAAAAACTATTCCAAATTTGAGAGGAGAATAACTGTGAAAAAAGTTCCTTTACTTATGCTGGTCGTTATTCTAGTATCATCGCTTCTAGCAGGCTGCGGAACTACAACGTCTACCTCGTCGAATTCAACCGGAGATGTCAAAGACCCATCTACGATCACCATTGCCTGGTTACCAAATAATGCGGGTGAGGATTTCAAGGATACCAGAGCAGCAATCGATCAGGCTATTGAAAAGGCCACAGGTTTGAAAGTGGAAGACAAATTAACGACGGACTATGGAATTACCGTTGAAGCAATTGCCAGCGGTAACGCCCAATTGGCTTACTTAGGCGGAGAATCTTATGTCGAGGCTCACAGCAAAAATCCCAAGGTTGTTCCTCTTGTGGTTAACAGCGGAGATTCCGGGACACTGAAAGATGCCTTGTATTATAGCAGGATCCTTGTGAAGAAAGGAAATGAGGATCAATATAAATCCGGCTCAGGCTATGCCATAGACAACATTGTAGGCAAGAAGTATTCCTTTGTTTCCACAAGTTCAACATCCGGATTTAAAGTACCTACGTCGCTTATGGTTTCCTACTTTTCCAAACAAGACAAATGGAAAAATCTGAAGGCAGAGGATCTGCTTCAAGGCGGTAGCGGAAAGTTTTTTAGCCAAGTACTCTTTGGGGGGTCACACCAGTTATCGTTAGTCAATCTTTTAACGGGTAAATCGGATGTCTCTTCCGTCGATGATATTGATGTGTCTAGTTATGTAGATCTTACTTCAGGAAAAGATAACATGCCGGGTGCTGTTTACACGGTTAAAAAAGATGCTGCTGATCCATTCAGTAAACTAGCAGGAGCGCAATATGTCGTCATCAAATCCATCCCAGTCATTAATGGACCCATAGCGGTCAACACAAATGCCTTAAGTAAAAAGACCGTCGATGCTATGATTCAAGCATTAACATCGGAAGAAATGACTAAAAATGAAAAGATTTTTATTCCCAAAGATTCTAAAGCTAAAGGGTTTTTCAATGCGCCACAGCGTTTTCTAGCGACCGATGATTCCTTATATCAACCAATCCGTGACCTAAGTAACTAAGGATTTTTTGATGGGAGCCAACCCCAGCGAATATTGGGATTATGTTAATGAAGTTTGTCCAAAGGAGAATTCTAATTAAATAAGATTCATAGACAATTCGTTTAATGGAGGGGTGTTGTAATCAACCGCAACCATGAGGAGATAATGGAAAGGTTGTTTCAACGCCTCTCTTCAATTCTATGAAATGAGGAATTATGCATGACCTTGTTAGAGTTAAAAAATGTCAGCAAATATTATAATGGAGCAGTACCTGCCTTAGATAACGTCAGTTTCTCAATGGAGGAAGGCGAATTTGTTTCGATCATCGGGCCTTCAGGAGCAGGCAAGTCGACGCTTCTCCGCTGTATTAACCGGATGATCGAACCAAACGGCGGGGAAATCTTCTTTGACGGCGATATTTGTTCAAATATGGCCAAGAAAAAGTTAAGGAATCTGAGAACTAAGATTGGTATGATCTTTCAGCATTACAATCTGGTGGATCGATTGACGGTTATTGAGAATGTGCTCCACGGCAGGCTCGGCTATAAATCGACACTGGAAGGAGTTATCGGCAGGTACACAAAGGAAGAAAAAAAACAGGCTTTCCGAATCATTAAAATCCTGGGTTTGGATGAGCAAGTGTATAAGAGATGTGACCAATTAAGCGGCGGTCAAAAACAGCGAGTGGGTATAGCAAGAGCCTTGATTCAAAATCCTAAAATAATTTTGTGCGATGAACCGATTGCTTCGTTGGATCCCAATGCTTCGAAAATTATCATGGATCATCTGAAAAATATCTCTAACGAAATGGGGATAACAGTCATCGTCAATTTGCATCAAGTTGAGGTTGCCCTGAAGTATTCCGATAGAATTATCGGAATCAATAAAGGAAGTGTTGTTTTTGATGGCATGCCGGATAATTTAACGCTTGAAAAGATTCAGGCGATCTATGGTTCGGAGTCCGAAGATTTAATCTTTGATCTGGGTGAGAAATATGCGGGATGATATTTTTACCAAACGAAGAAATAACAATCTTGCTTTCTTTTTAGTTTTAATAGTTCTTACAGTCGTAGCGATGATCATAACTCAGTACGATGCAATCAAAGGCTTCACCAGTATGGCTAAAGCCTTAATATGGGGAGGCAGTAATTTTTATCCTGACATAAAATCATTGAGAATCTTGCCTGATATATTGCCTAAACTTCAAGAAACGGTGCTGATGTCCATTGCCGCAACAACGGTAGCCTCTGTTTTTGCTTTGTTTTTATCACTGGTAGGTTCTCGAACAACAAGAATGAACAGCATCTTCAGTATTATAAGCAGGGGAATAGCCTCTATCTTTAGGAATATACCGCTTGTGGCTTGGGCTATGGTTTTGATGATGGCGTTCAGCCAAAGTTCACTAACAGGTTATCTGGCCTTGTTATTTGGTTCTTTTGGTTTTTTGACTCGAGCCTTTATGGAAACCATCGATGAAGTAAGCAGTAACTCAATTGAAGCCTTACAAGCGACCGGCGCCGGTTATTTTCATATTATTTTTCAGGCGGTATTGCCAGCCAGTATGCCCCAGATGATTAGTTGGTTATTATTCATGATTGAGACAAATATCCGGGATGCCACCCTGGTTGGAGTGCTGACTGGTACAGGTATAGGATTCTCCTTTGATTTGTATTACAAAAGGTTCGATTACCATGCAGCCAGCTTAGTTGTGGTTTTCATCGTGATCACTGTAATCCTCATTGAAGTTATATCCAATAATATTAGGAGGGTGATTCTGTGATGCAACTTGAAGAATCAATTAATGTGTGGGCGCAATTGGAGGATAATCTAAACGATAAGATATCCATCGGAACTGTCAAACCTTTGAATAAAGAATCAATCGCTATGCGGGCAATTCTGCTCATTTTATTGGCCTTGACAGTATATTATC
Organism: Desulfosporosinus paludis; assembly: GCF_045689965.1. Lineage (NCBI taxonomy): Bacteria > Bacillati > Bacillota > Clostridia > Eubacteriales > Desulfitobacteriaceae > Desulfosporosinus > Desulfosporosinus paludis. The sequence goes on along the minus strand of NZ_CP144211.1, from coordinate 747,613 downwards.
TGTTTACAATGGATTATCAAGGTGTCAATGTCCTCAAAGGGTTTGCCGATACTTACAGTAATTTTAAAACGATGTTTCTGCACCCTAATTCTCATCGATTTACATTAGGGGATGCCTTTTACAATGTTTTGGTGACGTTAGGGCTGGCTTTTTTGACGACCTTGATCGGTGGATTCGTTGCTTTGTTTTTAGGACTGTTAGCCGCTCAGAATTTGGCCCCGAGAAAAGTTACCAATATTATTAAAGGTTTTGTCGCGTTTATTAGGGCTGTGCCGACAATCCTGTGGGTTTTGATTTTTGCTGTGGCGGCTGGTCTCGGAAGTGCTGCGGCGATCATTGGTATGAGCTTTCATTCCATCAGCTATTTAACGAAGGCTTATTCCGAATCCTTTGAAGATCTCGATAGAAGCGTTATTGAGGCCTTAATGGCCAGCGGAGCCAACTGGTGGCAAATTGTTTTTCAAGCGGTTATACCTTCCTCAGTTACCTATTTGCTTTCTTGGACTTTCTTGAGGTTTGAAATCAATTTTGCTAACGCCGTTGCTATGGGTGCTGCTGCCGGAGCAGGCGGGATCGGGTTTGATCTATTCATGGCAGGTGGTTTTTACTTCGATCTGCGAGAGGTAGGGCTGATAACCTATTTCATTATTGCAATGGCAATTGTTCTAGAGATGGTATCCACGAATATTAAAGGAATGCTTCAAAAAAGCAGTTAAGATGGGTAGCATATGGCTCATAGAGTAATTTTTTCTAAGGCAAGGGGTAAGCACGTATGAGAAAAAAGAAGTTATGTATCTATAACGCCCAGATTATTGGGCCTGAAAAAGTTATTAAAGGTTATGTTATCGTAGATGGAAGCAGAATTTCCGAGGTAACGGAAAGCGATTTTCCAAGAGTCAAGTGTTATTCGGATATCACGATGCTTGATGCGCAAGGGCGTTATATTATGCCGGGATTCATAGATCTTCATAGTGATGCTATCGAGAAAGAGATACAACCAAGGCCAAATACGTTGTTTCCAACAGACATGGCCTTTTATGAGCTTGAGAAAAAGCTTGTCGTGAGCGGCATAACAACTATGTATCATTCCCTTAGTCTGAGTGATGAATGGGGAGTACGGAATCAAGATGCGGTTATTGGGGTTATTAAGACGATAAATAGGCTTAAGACGGCTCGCTCCATGATCCATCACAAAATCCATCTTAGATATGAGTTAACGTTCTTAGCAGGGCTTGATGTTTTAGAAGGCCTTATCAGAGAAGGCAGTATTAATTTTATGTCCTATATGGATCATACCCCAGGTCAGGGGCAGTTTAAGGATGCGGAAGCACTTAAGAATTTTACCATTCAATCTTATGGTAAAAAAGAACAAGAAATCAATGATTTTCTGGATAAAACTATCGAGAACCAGGCACGAATTGATTGGACTAAACTAAGGGAATTATCAAAACTAGCCCAAAAAGAAGGGATACGTTTAGCATCCCATGATGATGACACGCGAGGAAAAATAGATACGCTTCTCGAGTGTGAAGGGATTGTCAGTGAATTTCCGATCAATCTTGAAACCGCTCTCTACGCTGCTTCTAAAGGTCTTCATGTGTGCGTTGGAGCTCCGAATATTATCCGCGGTAAGTCTCACAGCAATAATATGAAAGCAATTGATGCCCTAAAAAATAATGCTGCGGATATCATATGCTCAGACTACCTGCCGAGCGCTATTCTGCCGGCAATTTTTCATCTCACTAGAGAAGGTATTAAGTTGACTGAAGCTGTCAAGATGGCAACGCTGAATCCGGCCAAGGCCTTGGGGAACGAAGGCTCCGTTGGGAGTATTGAAGTGGGAAAATCGGCGGATTTACTCATCGTCGAAATGCATCAGGATTACCCCATACTTAGACAAACTATAGTGGGCGGAAATACGGTTTTTCAATCCGACTTCCATATCTATGACACAGAAAGAGTTGAAATCATATGTTGATCAGACCGGCTACAGAGAGTGATCTGGCAGAAGTAATAGAGTTATTGCAAAACATGGATGGTGAAGAGGCGATCGATAAAGACAAAGCTCTGAAAATATGGTGCAAATTAAACGAATATCCTTATTACAAGGTCTTTGTAGCGGAAGATAAGCAACAAATCATCGCTACTTGCAGCTTGATCATTATAGAAAATTTGGGTCATCAAGGCGCAAAGCTTGCAATTGCTGAAGGTATGATCGTAAGTCCGGAGTACAGAGGCTGTGGCATAGGAAAGAAACTTATGCAATTTGTGACGGATCAGGCCAAAGAAGAAAAGTGCTATAAGCTGATGCTTTCCAGCAATAAGAAAAGGGTGGAGGCCCACAATTTTTATCTGCAGCAAGGCTTTCAGCAACATGGAATCAGCTTTATGCTTGAGCTTGAAAATGACAGTGCCAAAGAGAAAGATTTGAAGCAAGATTTATAAGACTGGTTGGATATAGTCATGAAGTGTTTCCTTAGATTGCAGAAAGAACTGGGACAGTCGACAAATTGATGATTAGCAAGTGATCGAGGTGCGGTTATGGAAATGAATTATATTGAATATCTCAAATATGTTGAACATGTGCTCAATGAAAAAACTATTGGAGAATATGCCAGGCAAATGAAGGCGTTTGGTAAATTTAAAGAATCTAAAGATGGCCTGTGGGAGCCGGTTCCTTATTCGGGATATACCGTCATTACGCCTGCTTTTCGTTCGCCTTCGATCTGGGAAGAAGCTTGCGAATACCTTCCTCGATGTCTCAGAGATAAATTTGAAGCTTAATTTAGGCAAACGATGAAAAACATTTGCTTTAACTGAAGGGTGATTCTGTGAGCCAATTTAAAGAGATGATAAGAGAAGAATATGGGAATATCTGTGAGCAATTAAGCAGGTATACGGTTAAGAAAAGGAAACCCATCACTTTGAAAGAATTGTGGCTAACTGAAAACGTTCCTAACTTTACCTCGATCATTTTCCTAAAAGCGATTGCCGTTCTTCGGGCGATTATGCTGATAATTATTGCATTGACACTAGTTCTTATCGTACGAATCATTTGAGGGCCGAGACTGAAGAGTACGAACGCTAAATAGGTGAACTTAGGTTTCCGGCTGCAGGAAATAAGTTATAAAGGATGAGATGATTCGAATGATTGATTTACACGTGCATACTGCGATTTCGGATAGTTCTCTTAGTATTAGCGAGGTTGTTAGATTGGCTAAGGACAAGGGGATCTCCCATCTCGCGATTACGGATCATGACACTACCAAAGGTTTGCAAGAGGCCATAAAGGTGGGCTATGAGATTGGGATCAATATTGTGCCAGGCATAGAAATATCAGCCTATGATTATCAGAGAGATAAAAGGGCGCATATACTTGGGCTATATATTGAACCAGGACATCCTTCTCTGAATATGCTTTGTGCCCCCCTTGTTCAAAGAAGAAAGCAAGCATCCTATGAAATGTTCAGGAAAATCAAAGCAGCAGGGTATGATATTTCTTGGGTGGATGTTCAGAAGTATGAAGGGGGAACAGGTGTTTATAAACAGCATATAATGCATGCTTTGTTGGATAAAGGGTATTGTGGGAGTATCTATGATGATCTTTACAAAAGGCTTTTTCAGCGGGGAAACACCCCCAAAACTCAAGGTATTGCTTATATCCAGCTGGAATATATTGATGCACGTGCGGCGATCCTTGCTGTCAGAGAAGCAGGGGGAATTGCCATTCTTGCTCATCCGGGTCAGCTTAATAATTACGATGCGATTGATGAGTGGGTGGAGTTAGGGTTGGGGGGGATTGAAGTATTCCATCCAAGCCATCAAGAAGATGATCGGCAAAAGTCTATGCTATATGCCCAAAAACATAAACTGGTGATTACGGGAGGTTCGGACTTTCATGGCTTTTATGGTGATAAACCGATAGAATTGGGATGCCATGAACTGGGCGAAGAATGTATCGATGAATTGTTACAAAGGATTAAAAGATAATACTATAAGTATAGTGAATTTGTTGAAATAGCAGCTTCAGAATCTAAAGGATGAAGAGTCGATGTTTGAGGACAAAGAATTGATGGTTTGAGTCAGTGTTTATAATAGGCTGCAAAAGAAAAAGGTTTCAGTAAAAAGAGTGGATATGCTTTTTAGGCATATCCACTCTTTTTCTAAGAAATGACAAAGAATAGTACACTTAAGCCCTTATTATCGTAAAAACAAGCAACATTCCTGCCATGTGAAAGTGAAAGAATATCATAAATTGAAATGGTGTTTGGCTTAGGCATCATGAGTGGTTGGTCTGAGGGAATTGTAACCCCGTTCACCATAGGGCTGGAGTTTATCCAGCCATTTTTCTTTTAGTTTTTTCAAGGCATCCTTGACATCAAAATATCCCTCGTCAGGCGCTTTTAGAATTTCTAATAGTTCAAAGGCAAAGGCGCTTTCTCCGAATTCATTCCATTCTTTCTGAAGTTCTTTATTGGGGTACGTACCCATATCGAGTCCAAAGCGTTTGCCGTTAATCGTCTTAAGATTAAGGGTACTTTCTATACATATTTTTTGGTTCTGAAGGTTGCGAATCTGATAAATACCGGCTTCGGTTTTAGTTTCCTTATAAAGACGTTTTAATTCTTGTTTACGATCCATGGTTGCATCTCCTTTTTCACGAGAATCGCGGTTAAGCCAATACTGGCTGCCATCAGGTGTTCGCTTTAAAAATCCATATTCTATTAAATAGCGTCGGAGAGTTGCAAAATCGTGATAAACAAATTTTAGAATTTGATTGACTTCTTTTTCAGTATAGATTTGATGTTCCTGAAATTTCTTGGAAATTTCCTGTATCACCACTAATTTATGCTTTTCTTTAATTGAAAAGGTTTTTAGAGGTTCATCAAGGCCATCGGGAAAGAGCTTGGACAGGATTTGTTCACTCTCAGTTTGAGTAACCTTATAGCGATCATCGACCATTGTCGCTGTTTTGGGAGGATCTAGAAAGATAGGCCTGGTCTGATTTTTATCCTTAAGGAGTTCCATCATCACGAGAAATACTTTCGACTGCCGTTCTTTTTCTTTGAGGGAGGAACGGTGGTTGCGGATAGTTGAGGCACTTCCAATGCCCAACTCTTTTTGAATATCAGCATCGCTTTTCCCTTCGTAAAAATAGCGTAGGAGTGTATTTTGGTGATCAGTAAGCCCTGTAAACTTTTTGTCTAGTTTGTTAAGATACTCAAAGACTGATCCGTGTGCCCGTTCAATATGGAGTTGCATATAACGACGTGCTTCATAGAAAACGTCATCAACAGGGTAGACGATTCCTTTTTCAACTTTTTTATCACAGAGCAGACAGGCATAATGATCAGGCTCTTGAAGAAATCCGCATTTTAAGTCATCAATTGAAGCATTCCAAAATAGTTCGGGAATTTTCATATTATAGACACATCCTTGTAATAAACAATAATTCCATAGACATAATAACATTTAGTCTATAAAAATGCAAATGATTTAGGTTTGGTCTTTAAACTCGGTTTGTTTTTTAAAAAAAAATTTAGTAAAATTAATATATTATGTAAATAAATGAGAAGGGGACGCTTTTATTGGAACTTCTTAAAGAATTTAAAGAGTTTGCGACAAGAGGCAATGTCGTCGATCTGGCGGTTGGAGTCATTATCGGAGGTGCCTTTGGTAAGATTGTATCCTCGCTAGTTGCCGATATTATCATGCCGCCGATTGGGCTTCTTATTGGGGGGTTAGGTTCACTGACCTTAAACTCTGGCTTAGAAGTGCTGTCCTAGATAGTTCCGGAAACGTCGTGAAGGAAGCTGTCACGGTAAATATAGGGAATTTTCTACAGACTGTATTTGATTTTTTAATCATTGCCGGGGCCATTTTTTTGCTCATTAAGCTGTTAAGCCTAAACAGGAAAAAATCCGCAAAAACCTCCGAACAACCCATCCCCAGCGTGGAAGTAAAGCTTCTTACGGAAATAAGAGATTTACTAAAAGAAAAGTAACTAATGACGTGAGATTACCGTTTTAATGTCTTCATCAGATGCCTTAGGTCTTCGGGAAAAGGAGCACGAATCACGAATGGAAGACCAGTTGCTGGGTGAAGAAAAGCATACACTGAGGAATGTAAGGCTTGCCGACCGATAAGCGTGGTATCCCCACCGTAAAGATCATCCCCAAGCAAGGGGTGGCCAATACCTTCGCAATGGACCCGAATTTGGTGAGTTCGTCCGGTTTCTAGAATAAATTCCAGGAAACTAGCCTCGTCATAACGGCGGACGACTCGAAAGTCGGTCCGGGCTGCTTCACCATTGTCTTGGATTTGACGTTTGATAAAACTATTCAAAGCAAGCCCAATTGGAGAGGTGATGGCGCCGCTGTTTTCAAGAACATGGCCTTGGACAAATCCAAAGTAACGCTTGTGAATATGACCGCGTTCCAGTTGCCAAGCAAGCTGCTGGTGAGCAAATTGATTTTTGGCGATAATCACGACGCCTGACGTATTTCGATCGATCCTGTGGATTGGACGAAACTGTCTATGTTCCCCTTTGCGCTCCCAATAGCCGACTACTGCATTACCTAAGGTTTGGGAGAGATAACGATGGTTGGGGTGAACGACTTGGCCAACGGGCTTGTTGACGGCTAATAAGTAATCGTCCTCGTAGAGAATATTGAGCGGCAGATTTTCCCCTTGGATTGTTGTTTCTTCTTCTGAAAAAAGCTGGATGGAAAGAACTTCTCCCTCTTTACCCCGTGCAGTCAAATACGTAAAATGTCCGTTCACCCATACTCGTTCGCCCTGCTTTAAGCGCTGCAAAACCTTGAGCGAAAAATGAAATTTGTGTTTTAGGATAGAAAGATATTTTTGTCCGGAATCCTCAGATTTCAGACGGTATTCCCATAAAGTACCGCTTGGGTTCATGATGACCTCCTTGTTTCTGCCTAATGAATGCCTAGCATCTAGAGAATATAGACATAAAGTGTTGATAAAAAGGAAAATGATAAGGAATGAAGAATATAGGAACGGAAGCTCTAATAATCGTTAGCAGTTAGATAACTGATGTGCTTAGTGATTCGGAAAAAGCATCTCAGCTCAAGTCCACTGAGTTCTGTTTAACTGCACGAAGACGAACTATGTAAGGAGGCCCTAATTTGAAAGATCCACGTATTGAAAAACTAGCCAATTCTTTAATTAATTATTCAGTTGCTTTACAACCAGGTGAGAAAATCCTGATTGAGGTGATAGGAACCGATCTTACCCTTGCCCAAGCGCTCGTACGTCAGGCTTATCAGGCAGGCGGTATGCCTTTTGTCTCTCTTGTAAATCATACCCTAATGCGTGACTTATTAAAAGGATTCACGGCAGAACAGGCTGAGGCTATGACTCGCTGGGATTTGGCCCGTATGAAGGAGATGCAGGCCTATATTGGAATTCGAGCTGCAGAAAATGCCAACGAATGGGCAGATATTCCTAGTGAAGCCCTGAAATTGTATTCTTCTCATTATCAGAAGAAGGTGCACCTTGAGCAGCGGGTAGGTCATACTCGTTGGTGTGTCTTGAGATATCCCAACGCCTCAATGGCTCAGTTAGGGGCGATGAGTGTGGAAGGATTCGAGGACTTCTATTTTGATGTATGTAACATGGATTATGCCAGGATGTCCCAGGCGATGGACCCCCTGAAGAACTTGATGGAGAAAACGGATCAAGTGCGGATCTTGGGGCCTGGCACTGACCTGGTATTCTCGATAAAGGGAATGCCGGCAATTAAATGTGATGGGCTTATGAACATACCTGATGGCGAGATCTATACAGCCCCTCTAAAAGAGTCTGTCAATGGACGGATTAGTTATAATACTCCTTCTCTGTATCAAGGGTTTACTTTTGAAAATATCGTTTTAGAATTTGAAAACGGTAAAATTATCAAGGCAATGGCCAACGATACCAAACGTATTGACGAGATCTTTAATACAGATGAAGGAGCGCGTTACATCGGAGAATTTGCACTTGGAGTGAATCCTTACATTCTGAAACCTATGAAGGACACCCTTTTTGACGAGAAGATTGATGGAAGTTTCCACTTTACACCCGGTTCCAGTTATGATGATTGTAATAATGGCAATAAATCAGCCGTTCACTGGGATTTAGTGTGTATTCAAAGAGCAGATTATGGTGGTGGCGAAATTTATTTTGATGAGACATTAGTTCGTAAAAATGGCCGTTTTGTTTTACCTGAATTGGCTGGTTTAAACCCCGAAAATCTGAAATAATAAGCACAGCAAATCCCTGAATTCTCCAGGAAAAGGATTAATTCGAATAAGGTCGGAGGGGGTTCTGTGATTAATAAGTTGCTTTCAATTTTCTTAGGTGCTGTTTTGTGGGGAGTGGGTGCGTACCTCGACGTTGTTGTGGCCATTGGCAAATATGGCCTGCTGGGATTATTGGCGGGCGTACTTCTGGCCTTGGGGCTCTTGATTACTAAAGCTTTTCTAGAAAAAAAGACCAATTTGGATTTGTGGATTCTTATTTTCCGGGGGTTAGCTGTTGAAACGCTCTTATTCCCTATTGCCAATCTTATTATGGTGTATATGTTGAATAATGGCTTGCCATTTGAGGAGACGAGAGCGGTACTGATCGAAAGTTGTCTGATCGCTGCTATTTTAGCAGGGGCATTTTCCTTTAACGCCCATTTGCTGAATACTAAGATTCGCCAGCTGCGCACACGACGTCCAAGTAAAGAGTAGTACGATAACGACCCTCATTAAGAAGTGGAGGAAAAGTGTGCGGCTAAATACAGATAAGGAGTCGATTGCAAAAGGCATGTTGAGTAAACGCTTACGTCTGATCTACAATCCCTATGCAGGTCGACGTAAATTAACAGGGCAACTAGATACCGTAATAAGGATTTTTCAAGAAAGCGGACATGAAGTCAGCGTTCATCGGGCATGTTCTCCGGAAGATATCGAAGAAACTGCATCTCGAAGCTGGGATGTCGATCGACTGGTCATCGCCGGCGGAGATGGAAGTATTCACCAGGTGGTTAACGGTTTAGTGTCGATTCCAACGGTCCAACGTCCCGCCCTAGGTATTTTACCTGTGGGTACAGCCAATGACCTGGCTTACGCTCTGCGTCTGCCGAAAAGTATACCTGAAGCCTGTAAAATCATTGGCCGTGGGAATGTCTATAGTATGGACACTGGAATGGTCAATAACCGGTACTTTGTGAATGTTGCCAGCGCCGGGCTCTTAACGGATGTCTCCCAAAAGGTAGACATTCGCGTGAAAAATTCCTTAGGTCAATTAGCGTATTTTCTTAAAGGAATTGAAACCCTTCCCTCGTATCGGCCTTTCAGAGTAGAATTTGAGTATGATGGTAAGCGCTATACGGAAGAAGTGATTCTCTTTATGGCGGTTAACGGCCTTTCGGTCGGTGGGATTAGACAATTGGTACCGAGAGCTTCGTTATCGGACGGCAAGCTGGATATTTTAATGGTTCCATTAGTTGGCTGGCCGGAGACTCTTCGAATACTACTAAGAGTCTTACGTGGGGAGCATGTAAGTACGCAAAGAATGAAAGAATTTCAGATATCGGAACTGACGGTACATACGGATCGACCTATTCACTCGGATCTTGATGGAGAGCTTGGTCCGGAAAGTACCTGGCGTATCAGCGTTGGGCCTAAAATTTCCGTGTTCTGTTAATACTCATATAGTTTGGCGGCAATTATCTTCTAAATGGAATGGAGGTTTTTCATGCACGGTACATCGTTTCAGCAGGAGATTTTAGAACGATTAAGCCGGTTAAGTTCAATTTATAAAGTCGGTGGTACGGTGCGTGATGCTCAATTGGGGGTCCCCTCCAAAGATGTGGATGCCGTTATGGCTCTAAATCATGAAGATATCTGCGAAATTTTGATCCAATGGGGTTATACTCCTCATACCCTCGGCTCGAAATTTCGGACTGTCAGTCTTTTCCAAGGAACAGATCGCCTAGATATAGTGTCTTTTTCGGGAGAACTGGCATCGGATGCTCTCCGAAGGGACTTTACAATCAATGCCCTTTATCAAGATGTTCAAACCGGCGTAATAAAGGATCCCTTAAATGGGCTGAGAGATTTGAGGGAACGTCGTTTAAGAGCTTGTGGGATTGCCTCGGATCGCTTTCAAGAAGATCCGCTGAGGGTTTTGCGTCTGGTTCGATTTGCGGTTCATTATGAATTGGATATCGAGAAGGAGACTTGGCAAGCAGCAGTGGACTATGTTCCTCAGCTCGCTAGGGTCTCCTTGGAACGTGTAACAGTTGAATTGGGAAAAATTTTGATTTTAGAGGAAGTTGATCACGCCCTTGAACTGTTGGACCGCTTAGGCTATTTTCAATTCTATATCCCAGAATTAGCAAGACTTAAAGGGTTGGCTCAAAATCGCTACCATACCAAAGATGCCTGGGAGCATACGCGTCATGTTGTTATGAATACCCCCCCACAAATTATGTTGCGCCTGGCGGCATTATTTCATGATCTTGGGAAATGGGAAACGGCCAGTCGAGAATGTTATGCTAGGGGAACCGTGCGTCAGGAGAATAACTCCTATTATCTCAATGAATTTAAACTGACTGGGAGAAACATGGAGCCGTGGATAAATAAGACGGTAGAAATCCACGGGGGACGATTGGACAATCATCCAGACATTGTTATGGTAAAACATATTAAAGTAATCATGGCAATTCCCAAGAAGCTCTTTGAGTGGGTTCCGGAAGGAAAACGACATTTTCTTCAACATGAGAAGGAGAGTGCCCGCCTTACAAAGGAAATTTTCCCACGCTTTCGCTGGAATATGGTTCTCCCGGGAGGAAGTTCAGGGGAACGGGACGTTGACTATCTAGTGGGGCATCATATGCTGGGAACTCTAACGTTTATGAATGAATTGCGGGGAGAGTTCGATCAGAGAAAGGTTTCCCAAAAATCACGCCGCTTTGCCTGGGAGGTCGGGTGGAACGGTCAAACGTTTGATTCGAAACGCGTAGAGAATCTGTTAGGGTTGTGGCAGGCAGATTTTCTAGGCGGAAAACAAATGAGTGACGATGATTTTAAACGTCTAAAGTGGATCCAAAATGAGATTAGAGACGCTTGTTTGTACATAACTCTGCGAGAGAAGACTCTCGACTGGGGATTTTTTGCTAGATTTGCGCGGGAAAAAGGATTGGAGAGAGAGAAGTTTGGTCGGTTTAAAGAAATGGTCCGCAAGACTTTGATGATGGACCCCAAATTAACTTTGAACAATCGTGATTTATTAGAACGTGAATACCGATCTTTTGTCCAGATACCACCTCAAGAGCGTTAGGCTCAAGCGTATAAAATACTATTCCCAGAGATACTCTTGACCTATATAAATTTCAAGTTTATAATTATTTTAAAAAGGAGAGGTGCTATTTATGGAAAAACGTTGGCGCTGTGACGTATGTGGTTATATACATACCGGAGAAAATCCACCGGAAGTTTGCCCAATTTGTGGTGTTGATTCAAGTCATTTTCAATTGGTTGTTGAGGAAGCCGGGGCAAATACAGCTCCTAAAGCCGAACCTGCAGTAAAGATTGAAAAAGCGCAGCCAGATCGCCCAACAGCAATTCGCCAAGCGCTTTATAGGATTTCTTATGGGCTCTTTATTATTACGGCCCAGGCTGATGGTCGAGATAATGGACAATGTGCCAATACGTGTTTTCAAGTAACTGCTGAACCTGCGAGAATAGCGATTGGGATCAATAAATCAAACTTCACGCATGATTTAATTCAAAAGAGCGAAAAATTTGGCGTATCAGTATTAAGTCAGACAGGTCAGGACTATGCTCGTAAGTTCGGATATCGCTCTGGACGTGATGCAGATAAGTTCGAGGGTGTGGCTGTCCATCGAGGGGAATCAGGAGTTTTGTTGCTCGATGATGTGCTGGTTACCATGGAAGCTAAGGTGATGGGCCAATTGGACGCTGGAACCCATACTCTTTTTTTGGCGGATGTTACTTCAGCAGAGATTCTTCAAGAAGGGGATCCTATGACGTATGCCTTTTTTAGAGCAAGTAAATAATCTTTTTGTTTAGTGATACTAAGCCGTGGAGATAAGAGAAGGTAAAAATGAGGCTAATTCGTGTATGGACAGAATTAGCCTTTATTTATATTTGCGCATTAATTAACGGGGTTTTCATTCGTATTTAATAACGTAACAGCGTATTTATTACGTATTACTATATAATCGGCAGCTAATTTCTTCAGGATTAGGAGGTTATCGATGAAAACGGAAGTTAGGAGATCAGTTTGTCCTTATGATTGTCCGGATACTTGCGGTCTTAAGATCGAGTTAGTAGAAGGCCGGGCCGTGAGAGTGGCGGGTGACTCTGAACATCCCTTTACGAGAGGGAGCCTATGTCCTAAAATGGCTCATTATGAAAGAACTGTTTATTCTTCAGAAAGGGTGCTCCATCCCTTGATTCGTTCTGGGGAAAAGGGTTCGGGGCAGTTTCGAACCGTCACTTGGGATGAGGCAATTGTTTGCATTGCCGATCATTGGAAAGAGCTTATTACAGGTTATGGAGCAGAAACAATATTGCCCTTTTCTTATGCCGGGACAATGGGACTTGTCCAGCGTAATTGTGGAGAGAGCTTTTTCCATCGTTTAGGGGCATCGAGGCTTGCACGAACGATTTGTTCTTCGGCAAAGGGTTATGGCTGGTCATCTGTAATGGGGGAGACCTTAGCGCCCCATCCTGATGAGATCAAGAAAAGTGATTTGATTATTCTTTGGGGAACGAATGCCCTGGCGACAAACCTACATTTGGTTCACAATGTTCGAGAAGCAAAGATGAGAGGAGCTGTCGTCTGGTTAGTGGATACCTACGAAACTCCCACTGCCAAAATAGCAGACAATTTCGTGTGTGTGCGGCCAGGCTGTGACGGCGCTCTAGCCCTTGGCATCATGCATATCCTTGTTCGCGAGGGACTACAAAACCAGACCTTCTTAAACGAGTACGTCCAGGGGTTTGAGGATTTTCGTGCAGAATGCTTGCCGGAGTTTCCCCGGACAAAGTCAGTCAGATTACAGGAATTGAGGTTAGTCTCATTGAAGAGATAGCTCTCCAGTATGGACGTGCTCGTGCCCCCTTTATTTCTTTAGGGTCGGGGCTTTCTCGTTATGGAAATGGAGCGATGACGGTTCGAACAATTACTTGTCTGCCCGCCTTGGTCGGAGCTTGGAGCAAGCCCGGAGGCGGGGTATTGACCAGTATTTCTTCAAAGGCTATTTCCCCAGAGTCTGTCACTCGAAAGGATTTCTTACGGACTCCGACTCGGATCGTGAATATGAATCAGCTTGGACATGCTCTAACAGAATTAACGAATCCACCGATTATGAGTATGTATGTTTATCATTCAAATCCAGCGGTCGTAGCTCCGGATCAGAATCAAATTTTCAAGGGGCTAAGGCGAGAAGATCTTTTCACTATTGTTCACGAGCGGTTTATGACGGACACGGCACGTTATGCCGACATTATTCTGCCTGCTACAAGTTCCCTGGAACACTCCGATATTTATCGTTCTTATGGTTGTTATACAATCCAAAGAGCGGCCGCGGTAATACAGCCCATTGGGCAAGCAAAATCGAATTGGGAAGTTTTTCAAATGCTCGCCAAGGCTATGGATTTTAAAGACCCGTTTTTTAATCAATCAGTCGATGATCTAATTGATCAGATGATTAATCCTTTGTCTCCTTGGTTCAAAAATGCAGACATGGCAAAACTTTCGGCGGGCCGTCCTGTCGAGCTTACGTTACCTACGAATTATAAAATGACCTTTCTTACACCCTCTGGAAAAATCGAACTATTTAATCCCCGAGAGGCCGAACCGCTGCCGCGATATTTCGAGCCCCATGGAGATGAGGCACCGCTTTTTTTGATGAGTGCGCCCAGCTTATACTCGCTGAATTCATCTTTTAACGAGCGGCCAGACTTATTAAGCAAAAAGAAAGCGGCTTATCTGATGATGAATACGACAGATGCTTCAGAAAAAAATTTACACGATGGTCAGCAGGTTGTTGCCTTTAACCAACGTGGAGAGGTAAATTTCGTCCTTAAAATTACTGCCAAAGTACCACGAGGAGTTGTCGTCACAGAAGGTCTGTTTTGGAATAAGGCCCCTAGAACAAGGTCATCGGTGAATGCTCTCACTTCTCAACGACTAACTGATAGGGCAGAGGCAAGTACTCTTTATGATGTTAAAGTGGATGTCCGGCCTGCGTGAACGTTGTCCACAAGAATGTGAATCAAGTCATTAAGACTAAAAAAAATTTCATAGATTACACAAAAAGTACTTGATTATTATTTAAAGTAATTGTAAAATAAGAACATAAATTAAATGATAATTTTTTTGAGGGGGATTTAAAAACAATGATTAAGAAATTTGTTTGTTCAGTATGTGGTTATGTATTTGAAGGAAACGAAGCGCCAGAACAATGCCCGCAGTGTAAGGCTCCTAAAGCTAAATTCTCTGAGAAAAAGGAAGGCCTGTTGCAGTGGGCAGATGAGCATAAAATTGGGGTAGCTCAAGGAGTAGATCCTGAAATTCTCGAAGGCTTAAGAGCTAATTTTATGGGAGAATGCACTGAAGTCGGGATGTACCTAGCGATGAGTCGACAAGCAGATCGTGAAGGCTATCCGGAAGTCGCTGAAGCCTATAAAAGAATAGCCTTTGAAGAAGCGGAACATGCTGCCAAGTTCGCAGAGCTGCTTGGGGAAGTAGTTTTTGCGGATACTAAAAAGAATTTAGAAGTCAGAGTTGAAGCTGAATTTGGAGCATGTCAAGGTAAAAAGGATATTGCGACAAAAGCTAAACAACTCAACTACGATGCGATTCACGATACCGTTCATGAAATGTGCAAAGATGAAGCAAGACATGGATCTGCCTTCAAAGGCTTGTTAGACAGATATTTTAAATAAACCGGTACTATGCGGCGTAGCTCTATGAGCTACGCCCGAAAACCGGGGACACCTGTCCCCCGGTTTTCCTGATTTATCATGTCGCTGAACTTCAAAGCCCTTTCCAGCACGACCAAAAACATACCAAGACCAACAGATCAAAACTCTCCGGTTTTAGCGGATGGCTGTTTAATTATCTGGAGATAAGTTAGAATGTAAGATGGAAGTTTTTTATTGTTGAATGGCTAGGGGGAGAGTTCATGGTATCAGATGGACTGGGGGATTGGAAAAAAGATATAACAAAGTGGGCTTTAGATTTAGGCTTTGTCGCTATCAGATTTACAACTGCGGAACCGATTGCGGGCCTTGAACACTTCTTGCAGACACGTTTCGAACAAGGTATGTCAACACCTTTTGAGCATAAGGAAATCAGGCAAAGAGTCGATCCTAAGACGGTTTGGCAGGACTGCAGGGGAATGGCAGTTTTAGCTTATCCACTGCCACATACAGTTGCTCCGGACAAAGGAGAGGGCGTTTTGGCCCGCTCAGCCGTTGGGGAAGACTATCATCGTGTTATTAATCAAAGATTAAAAGAACTAAACAAGAGAATGGTAATCCATCATTGGCCAGGTGAGCTGCGATGGCAGGTGGATACAGGGCCGCTCGTGGAGCGGGCCTTTGCAGTCCGGGCAGGGCTCGGTTGGATTGGACGAAATCAGCAGCTTATAATACCGGGTTACGGCTCGTTTGTGTGTTTAGCTCTGCTGCTTCTGGACCGTGAGATTCCAATCGATGATACAATCTCTAATCTGTGCGGTAATTGCCAGAAATGTGAACAGGCTTGCCCGGCCCAAATTCTCGGTAAGGAATTTTTCGCAGCCAGAAACTGCTATTCTTATCTCACCCAGAGTAAAGAAGTCCTAACAATGGCAGAAGGCAAAGGACTAGGAGCTCGTATTTTCGGATGCGACACTTGTCAAGAGGTTTGTCCCCACAATCAACCATGGATTCAGGAAGAGCTGAAGGATTTATCTCCGGCTAGCCCAAAACGAGGGGTTGATTTGCTCAATACATTGAGCTTAACAAAAGGAGAGTTCAAGAACGATTTTTTTCCTACAGCAGCGGGGTGGCGGGGAAAAGGAATCTTGCAGCGAAATGCCTTTCTAGCAATGCGTCATGCTCAGGATGCTCGACTTAATTTATGGCTGACCATTAGAGAGAAATCGAAAATACCATCGATTCTGACTCCATATCTAGAAAGGAATGAAGAACGATAGGTATGTACAACGTTGGATTTCAAATAATAGGAGGGGCTGTCTCAAAATAGAATGCAATTTCTATTTCAAGACAGCCCCTAAAAATTTGGGAGTATTATAATTTCATTCAACTATACAAGTGGTAAGGTATGTTGCAGAGAACGCTCATCAGTGGAATCTGTGTTGTGCTAGGTTAATCGGCGCTGAACAAAACGAGTGATTCTTTGAAGGGCTTCCTCAAGCTGCTCAAGGGAGTAGGCGTAAGAACAGCGGATGAACCCTTCTCCAGAAGGCCCGAAGGCAGTCCCAGGAACTACGGCTACCTTTTCTTCTTTTAACAGTTCTTCGGCGAAGGCTTCTGAAGATAACTTCGTTCTCGATATATCCGGAAATACGTAAAAAGCGCCTAGAGGTTCGAAACAGTCCAGCCCCATGGATCTGAAACCATGCACCATGAGGCGGCGTCTGCGATCGTAGGCTGAGACCATTTCGTTCTTAGCGTCCGAGGCTGAGCGCAAGGCTTCCAGAGCGGCGATTTGCCCCGTGATAGGGGCGCAGAGCATAGTATATTGATGAATTTTGGTCATTCCGTTGATGAGATCAGGATGACCAGCAACGTAGCCGATTCTCCAGCCCGTCATGGCGTAAGATTTGGAAAAGCCACTGACGAAGAGAGTACGATCGTGCATATCAGGTAAACTTGCAAAGGAAGTGTGGGCACCTTCGTAGGTAAGATCGGAATAAATGTCATCGGCAAGTACGAGAAGATCATGCTGCTTTACAAACTCAGCAATGGGAAGAAGGTCCTCGCGCTGCATGATAGCCCCTGTTGGGTTGTTGGGGTAGGATAAAACCAAGAGCTTTACTTCGGGAGAATAGGCTTTAGCTATATCCTCAACTCTCAAACGGAAGTTTTCTTTAGCATAAGTTGGAACATAGCGGACACTAGCCCCTGCCAAGGTTGCACAGGGAGCGTAAGATACATAGGAAGGGTCAGGAACTAAGACGATATTTCCTGGTTCCAGAACAGCACGCATCACAAGGTCTACGGCTTCACTTGCCCCCGTTGTAATTAGAATTTCTTTCAAAGGGTCATAAGAAAGCCCCAAGGAGACGTGTAAATGGTGGGCGAGCTCTTCACGTAATTCAAAAAGCCCGGCGTTGCTAGTATACATGGTCTGTCCCTGCTCAAGAGAGAAAATGCCGCTTTCACGCACAGTCCAAGGGGTAACAAAGTCAGGTTCCCCCACTCCTAAAGAAATCACGTCTTTCATGGTTGCTACGAGATCAAAAAACTTTCGTATCCCTGAGGGGGGCAAATTGGCAACATGGCTGGCAAGATATCGGTTCATGGTGATATCACGAGACGTTGAAGCGTCTCTTCCTCACCCAGAAGCTCCACTCCGTCTTGTTTATAGCGGCGCAGCATGAAGTGGGTAGCGGTACTCTGGATGTGCTCAAGCGGAGCAAGTTTCTCTGCGACAAAGAGGGCAACATCCTGCATAGTTTTGCCTTCGATAAGCAGAGCTAAATCATACCCCCCAGACATCAGCATCAGAGATTTGATTTCAGGGAACTTTTGTAACCGCTTAGCAATTTTGTCAAATCCGTACCCTCGCTGGGGCAAGACTCTAACTTCAATAAGTGCCGTTACTTTTTCTTCGCCCGTTCGTTCCCAATTAATCATAGGCTGGTATCCAACAATCACTTTTTCCTTTTCCCAATCCGTAATCCGCTTTTTGATATATTCTGTGCTTAAGCCGGTTTGCAAAGAGAGCTCCTCAGGCCCTAAGCGACAGTCTTCAGCTATGATTTTAAGCAATTTACGATCGTCTGATGTAAGCATTAAATCCACCTCTTTAAAGAAATCATACAACAGATTGATAGGATAAACAATATCATAACTTAGAACAACAGGAATTACAATATTGTTTTATATAACAGGAGTTGTATTGGGAGCAGAATTGACTGAGGCCTTCGTCGCATTCAGCAGCCCTCCGGCAAGGAGAATTTTTGCTTGTCGTTCGGTGAGGTCGTGTTTTACCCAGATCGGGTTCGGGTCGTTATCCAGAGTAAGAGCAAAGGGCTCAGAGGATGCAATGGCCTTGTGAATGTCCATAAGTTTCAGAACCATTTTAGATTGGATACGAGCCAAATCTTCTTCATGAACAAAGATGAGAGGAAGGATACCAAAGTTAATTAAATTGGCGCGATGGATACGCGCAAAGCTTTGAGCTAAAACGACTCGAAGTCCCAGGTACATCGGGGCGAGTGCAGCGTGTTCTCGGCTTGAACCCTGACCATAATTGTGGCCTGCTACGATGGCGCTTTGTTTAAATGCTTTCGCTTTTGCTGCAAACTGAGCATCTAGTTTATGAAAGGCGAATTCGGAAATAGCTGGGATGTTGGAACGGAGTGGGAGAATCTTAGAACCAGCAGGCATGATGTCATCTGTTGTTACGTTGTCGCCAAGTTTTAGGACAATCGGCAGGCTCAGTTCATTATCGAGTTTAGGTGCAAGCGGCAGGGGTTGAATATTTGGTCCGCGTTGAATGGGGGTGTTGGGGTCCCCAGGCTGAATAATCATGCTGTCATCGATGCGGAATTGCTGAGGTGAGTCAATGACTGGCGGAAGTCCAAGAGTTCGCGGGTCGGTGATGAATCCGGTTAAGGCACAAGCAGCAGCAACCTCTGGGCTGGACAGAAAGACCGAGGCATCTTGGGTTCCGCTTCGCCCCATAAAGTTCCGATTAAAGGTACGAACTGAGACGGCTTTAGAAATAGGCGATTGTCCCATTCCAATACATGGGCCGCAAGTGGATTCAAGCAGTCGGGCACCGCTGTCGAGAAGATCGGTTAAAGCACCATTATCAGCAAGCATGCTTAAGACTTGGCGTGATCCCGGAGAAATTACTAGGCTTACCTTGGGATGTACGTGCTTCCCTTTAAGGATCCGGCTCACGCGCATTAAGTCTTGATAGGAGGAGTTGGTACAGCTTCCGATGGCTACCTGGTGAACAGGTTGGCCAGCGCGTTCACTGACAGGAACAACATTGTCAGGACTATGCGGTTGAGCGATCATTGGAACGAGTCGTGAAAGATCAATTTCTAAAGTCTCATCGTAAGCAGCGTCGTCATCAGCAGAAAGTGAAACCCAATCTTTGGTTCGACCTTGTGCTTCTAAAAAGCGCAAGGTTTGTTCATCACTGGGAAAGATTGAAGATGAAGCCCCTAATTCAGCTCCCATGTTTGTAATGGTGGCGCGTTCCGGAACTGTGAGGGTTTTTACCCCGGGTCCAGCATACTCGATGATCTTTCCGACGCCTCCTTTGACGGTAAGAGTGCGCAGTATTTCTAGAATGATGTCTTTGGCTGAAACCCATTCTGATAGTTGTCCGACCAACCAGACGCGCAGGACTTTGGGGTTAGGGAGGTAAAAAGGCCCTCCACCCATGGCCACCGCAACATCAAGTCCGCCTGCTCCCATAGCGAGCATTCCCATTCCACCTGCTGTTGGGGTGTGACTGTCTGAACCGAGTAGAGTTTTGCCTGGCTTAGCAAAGCGTTCAAGATGAACTTGGTGACAAATCCCGTTACCGGGACGGGAAAAGTAGGTACCGAATCGCGCGGCTGCACTTTGTAGGAAGGCATGGTCATCCGCATTCTCAAATCCGGTTTGCAGAGTATTATGATCTATATAACTAACCGAGCATTCGGTTCGGACTCTAGCGAGGTTCATGGCTTCAAATTGCAAATAGGCCATTGTACCTGTGGCATCTTGAGTCAAAGTTTGGTC
This sequence comes from Desulfosporosinus paludis, assembly GCF_045689965.1. Classification (NCBI taxonomy): domain Bacteria; kingdom Bacillati; phylum Bacillota; class Clostridia; order Eubacteriales; family Desulfitobacteriaceae; genus Desulfosporosinus; species Desulfosporosinus paludis. The sequence continues at coordinate 727,607 of NZ_CP144211.1, read as the reverse complement.
AATTCGCAGAGCGATTTCGCTCCCTTGGTTTAAGTCGCCGGATACTAGGTGGGATGAAAGAATTTTTTGAGTTAGGTTCTGTCCCATGGTAATACCTCCTTTGAATGATATTTACTTTACCAAAAACCTCAAGTAACATCTATAGCTTCCCGGTAAGTATACAAAATATCTGAGAAGAGACTGATAATTCTTAAGGATTTGGCAGGATACCTTCGAATTTCATTGGTGGTTTGAGGTGAAAAAAGCAGATAATAGTTTGGGTTTGTAATAATTTCAGGTTATAATAGTAAATGATAGGCTAGATGTTCAAGAGCTTGTAACTATGTTCTAACTGTCAGGGAGGTATATCGAATTGCCTATGTATGAATTCGGGTGTCCGAGTTGTGGTCTGATGACGACGGAATTATGTCGAATAGGTGAAAATGGAGAGTTCCTAACATGTCTTGGATGTGGACATGAGGGGCTTTTGAAACAAATATCCGGGTTTGCTAGTCCTGGCGTCTCCAAGGGAAGAAGCAGTGGAGCTTGTTCCTCAGGGTGTCATGGAAACTGTGCTGGGTGTCATTGAAAGGGGAGCCATAGTTTTGAACAATCGACTTAATATTGTTTTGGTTGAGCCGGAGATCCCACCAAATACAGGGAATGTGGCTCGACTTTGTGCTGCTACTGGAGCTGTTCTCCATTTAGTAAAACCGCTTGGTTTTAGTATTGATGATAAGCAATTGAAGCGTGCCGGATTAGATTATTGGCATCTGCTTGAGATCTTTTATTATGAAAATTTCAGTGATTTTGAAGAAAAAAACCCTAACGGTCCTCGTTACTTAGCAACGACAAAAGGTGGTCGTTCCTACAGCGATATTGCTTATGAACCTGGGGGATATTTGATTTTTGGTAAGGAAACAAAAGGACTAGCACCGGAAATCTTGGCGCGGTATCCTGATAAGACCGTGAGGTTACCGATGCGCGCAGAGGCACGTTCTTTAAATTTGTCAAATTCCGTGGCCGTGGTTGTTTATGAAGTATTGCGTCAATGGGGATTTCCAAGTCTTGTTTAGAAAGGGGGAGAAGCTATGATACCCAAGGTTGATGTAGGATTAATTTGTGGTTCGAGTACGAATTCGATTTCATTCCCTGCTGATTTATCGATTCCCGGAACAAAGGTCCTTGGTGAAACATTGATTTTTGACACTCCCTTCGGACCATCACCAGAATTCACGCATTTTTCCTATGCCGGTAAAGAAGCCTTAACCTGTCGGATGCACGGGTGGAGGCAAGGTGTCACTAGAGCTCAGGCTTCTCAGCAAATTTTCTGGGTTTTTCACGAAGCAGGCGTGCATGTGGTTCTAACTGAAGGTGGGGTCGGGGGAATTAACCATCTTCTTAAGCCTCGCGATGTCGTCATTCCGCACGATTATTTAGATTTTTCTATGAGGAAGGATGTGTCAATCGGACTTCCCTTTCTCTTAACCATGCGTGAGTCAGTCTGCCCAGACCTTGCCAGAATTCTTTATGAAACCGTTTTGAAAAGTCATCCGCCGAGATATGTTTTTGAACGCGGCGTTTATGTTTGTACGGATGGACGTCATTTTGAAAGCCCTTCTGAAGTTCAGATGTTTAAACAAATGGGCGGCGATATCATTGGTCAATCCATGTGTCCGGAAGTTTATCTGGCACGGGAGATTGGAGCTCATTACGCCAGTGTCCAACTGGTCGTGAATCATGCCGAGGGAGTTGTAAGGGATTGGGAACATGAGGAATTAGCGGATATTTTCTACAATCAGGCAAATGTTGCCGGAGAAATATTGTTAAGTGCTATGGCAATACTTCCGCAAACGTTTTCTTGCTCATGTTTAGAGCTGCGTCAGCCGACCATGCTGCGTGACAAGCTCAAACCAAAGGAGTCGGAGGAACCGTCATGACCTATGTATTGACCTTTACTTTGGCCTTAGTTATTGCATTGATCGGTACTCCTTTCACTATGAAACTTGCCAAAAGGTGGGGAGCGATTGCTTATCCGGGAGGTCGGCATGTTCATAAAAAGCCGATCCCCCGCCTTGGCGGATTGGCGTTATATGCTGGATTCTGGTTGGCAGCTCTGATCGCCCAGGTCTGGGATGATTCCTTCTGGGGGTTATTCCTAGGCAGTTCGTTAATACTGCTGGTTGGCATTTGGGACGATATCCGAGAAATCCGTCCGATGGTTAAGCTTTTTTGGCAAATTGTCGCAGCTTCTTTGCTGGGTTTGAGCTTTTCCATGAATATGATCACTTTGCCCCTGTTTGGAGAAATTAACTTTGTAATGCATGGAGTCGGTGCTATCGGTTTTATTTTAATGTTATTTTGGGTCGTTAGCTTGGTGAATACGGTCAACATTTCAGATGGCTTGGATGGACTGGCCGCAGGGATATGTTTTATGGCTGCTCTGTTGTTGTTCTGGTCGGCTAATCGAATTGACCAAGTCCCCACAGCCCATCTCACGTTAGCCTTAGCAGGAGCGCTGCTTGGCTTCTTAGTGTATAATTTCCCGCCGGCACGTGTTTTCATGGGAGATTCGGGGAGCATGTTTTTGGGATATATAATCGGTGGCCTTTCCATCATGGGGTTGCTTAAAACAGCAACGATTCTTGGCTTAGTTTTTCCGCTTCTGGTCATGGGCATGCCAGTCACGGACTTGACGTTTGCTATTATTCGTCGTAAGCTGCACGGGCAGTCCATGGCTACGGCTGATCGAGGGCATCTGCACCATCGTTTACTGGACGCCGGCCTTACCCAGCGCCAAGCAGTATTGTCAATGTACGGAATCAGCGCTTGCTTCGGTGTGTCAGCTGTCCTTGGAAATAAGGGACAATGGGTTTTAGCTCTAACTATTCTAATTATTGTCTTCGCTTTATTAGTCATTATTTTAATGCGCAGGACTGCGATGCTGGCGGTTTTCGGTCGTCGCCATTCAAAATAGTTCCTCACTTCTTACCCTACCGATGCATATGATGATCGGAAAGGGGGTATAAGTATGCCATTAAATGTGTTTGCATTTTACAATGGTCTTAATGAGCAAGCCAAGGGTTATACTTACTTTCAACGTTATGGAAGTACTATCCGGCAATTAGATATCTTTCAGATACCGATCCAAAATAATGGGACGCTCGTGGGTCGCCCTAGTCGTCGGCTCATAAATGAGGCACATGCCAAAGGAATTAGGGCCTTTTTAACTGTCAGCAACTTAACGTCTGGAGGGCGCTTTTCAACGGACTTGCTTGGACGTTTGGTACGGGATCAGAACTTTGCTAATTTTGTTTGGGGAAACATACGAAATCTCTTGGCTGAGTATCAATTTGATGGGGTTAATCTGGATTTGGAAAAAGGGAAGCCGGAAGATCGCGCTCTTTTCAGTCAGCTTATCCAAACCTGGTCGGCAAAGTTCCGCCAAGCCAATTTTTTGGTGACGATTGATGTCCCGGCGAAATCCTCAGATGAACCGCTTGATCCTTGGAAGGGCGCTTTTGACTTTAAGATCATAGGGCAAGCTGTTGACGAGGTGATCTTGATGACGTATGAAGAGCATTGGCCAGCAAGTCCTCCGGGGTCTGTGGCCTCTATACCATGGGTCAATGAAAATTTAAACTATGCTTTGGCGAATATCCCTGCCCAGAAGATTTACATGGGTATTCCACTCTATGGCTATGACTGGCCTGAACGAGGATCTGCTCAAGTTATTAGTTATCAACGGGCTATTGATCTTGCCAAACGCTTCGGTGCTCCAATTCGCTGGGACGCCAGGCAGCATAGTTCCTATTTCCACTATGAAACCATGGGAATTAAGCATACTGTGTATTTCGAGGATCCTCGAAGTTTGAGAGACAAATTGGATCTTGCCCTAAGCAAAGGTATCAGAGGAGTTGCACTTTGGGAAATGAACTTGAGCTATCCTGCTTTCTGGGAGGTACTTCAAGCATATTCAGCTCGTTAAACTATGGGATGGAGGTTAAAGAATGAATATTCGTTTCCATGGACACGCTTGTTTCGAAATCGAAAGTGATGCAGGAAGAATCTTAATTGACCCTTTTTTAAGAGATAACCCGAGTACAACCACCAAGCCTGAAGACTTCACACAGCTCGATGCCATTTTAGTAACTCATGGACATCACGATCATCTGGGTGATGCTGTGTGGTTATCGAAACAAACCGGGGCTCCTATTATCGCAGTTTATGAGCTAGCTGCATATTGCCAGAGTCAGGGTGCAACGACTCATGCTATGCATCTTGGGGAAAGCATCTCTTTCCCTTCGGGTGGGTTAAGCTGACCTTAGCACTTCACGGATCTGGGATTGAAGAGGGTGAGGGGCCAATGCTCTATGGTGGCCCTCCGTGCGGATTCCTGCTTCAAATCGAAGGAAAATGGCTCTATCATGCCGGAGACACCGGACTGTTTGGAGATATGGAACTTATTGGAATGCGCCATCCCCTGGAGGTTGCCATGTTGCCGATAGGAGATAATTTTGTTATGGGCGTTGAGGAAGCGGCGCATGCTTCGCAATTACTTCGCCCGAAAGTAGTTATCCCTATGCATTATAATACATTCCCTCTCATAAACCAGGATGTCGGAGAGTTCCTGCGGATGCTGCAACGCAGAGTTCCTGAGACCCAGGGCAAAGTACTTAAAGCCGGAGAATCTTTTGAGCTAATTTAGATTACTTAGACATTATGTGTTTAAAACGTTTTTGAATGTTGATAGAACGGTTAATTATTTAAAGAAGCAAAATATCCCGCTTGAATTTCAAGCGGGATATTTTTATGCAAAAACGGTAAAACTCAGAGTAAGGAGATGAGAACATGACTAGAAAATTATGCGCACTTCGTTGCTTATACGGAGTAGATGGGCATTGCCGCTTGGAACACTTATTAGGAGATCGAGGGCCGAATTGTCCACATTATGAAGAGGATCTCTATACCATGAGCAGGGGGAGGATTTAAGATGAAATCATCAAAACCTAGGGTTAAGCGGATTGATCCCTTAGAGCCGTTGAAAATGGAAATAGCCGCAGAGTTAGGTCTTTTGGAGCAAGTTCAGACAAAAGGCTGGCATTCTTTAAATGCCAAGGACGCCGGTAAAATTGGCGGGCTTATGACTCAACGGCGGAGACGGGAAAATCTTAAGGATCAGAACGAATAGGTATGGCTCGTTCTTCAATCATATGGTATAATTGTAGACCGTATAGTAATAAGTGGGGAGCGTAAGTCAGTTGACAAAGCATCAACAAATTTTAACATTTATTGAAGATTTAGCTATCGGCAGTAAGGTATCTGTTCGTTTTATAGCCAAAGCACTGGACGTTAGTGAAGGGACAGCCTATCGTGCCATTAAAGAAGCCGAGGCTAAAGGATTAGTCCGTTCTATTCCGAAAGTGGGCACCATACGCATTGAAGGAGTCAAAGAACGCCAAATCGAGGATCTAACGTTGCGTGAAGTTTCACAGATCGCCGAAGGGGTCGTGATTTGTGGTTTCGAGTATCTTGATCGCTCCCCCATAAATTTATCATTGCTTCGATGGAACTGGATGCTATGGGACGCTATTTGGAAGAAAAGGCGTTATGCATTGTTGGCAACCGTCGTAATGCCCAGATTTTTGCCTTAGAGCATGATGCCTCTTTGTTGATCACAGGTGGGTTGGAACCTGACGAAGATGTTGTAGCTTTAGCCCGCCAACGAGAATTAGTCATTATTCAATCGCCCTATGATACATTTGCGGTGACATCCATGATTAATCGCGCTCTTTATGATCGATTAATTCAGAAAGAACTTATTTTAGTAGAAGACATCATGGTCAAAGATGTCAGTTATTTGAAGGAAGATGCCACCGTTGAAGATTGGCGTGAGCTTTCCCAAAGAACGGACCATAGTCGTTTTCCGGTAGTAGATAAGGATATGAATCTCGTTGGGATTGTGACGGCGGTTGATGTTGCCGGAGCAGATCTGAAAACTCCGATCAAAGAAGTTATGAACGCTAATCCATTCATGGTAGGTCGTGACGACCCTGTCACTCATATTTCCCGAATCATGGTCTGGGAAGGATGGGAAATAGCCGTAGTGGCAGATCAGGGCAAACTGATCGGAATTATCAGCCTGCAAGATGTCATTGAAGCATATCAGCAAGTTCAAAAACAGCCTCAGTTTGGGGAAACAGTTGATAATCTGGTGCTAAGCGGTTTTCGGTTTGTTGATGATTCAGAACATCTTTCCATCGAAGGGGAAATTACCAATGCTATGGTAGATGACTATGGATCGGCCAGCTGCGGTGTCATTGTTACAGTCATGAATATGGCGGGATATATTGGCCTGCGGAAGAAATATCGCCTAAATGCCATCACGGAAAATTTCACGTTGTATCAGCTTCAGCCTATCCCGGTGGGAACGGAAATTAAGGTGACTGCCAAGCTTCTTTTAGTCGCTAAGAAACATTGTAATATTGAAGTAGAAGTTATGGTTGAGAAAAATGTGGTAGCCAAAGGTTTGATGACTGCGCGAATCGGAGACAAAAAATTGGTCAGCGAAGCAACACTTCAGTAGGGAAACCATTTATAATTATGTAGAAGTCTTTTTTTATTCATTGCTCGCCTAAATTGATAAACTAGAATACGCAGCACAAGGTCTTGAATTTTTCAAGGCCTTTGCTATATATCTTGAGGAGCGAAAACGTGATGTTTGTACACCTCCATAATCATACAGAGTTTAGCCTGCTTGACGGAGCAGCCCGAATTAATAACTTGGTCAAGCGAGCGGTAGAATTGAATATGCCAGCTTTGGCAATTACGGATCATGGGGTTATGTATGGAGTCATTGATTTTTATAAGGCTTGCCGCAAAGCGGGTATTAAACCGATAATAGGGTGTGAAGTCTATGTCGCTCCCCATAAGCGGACAGATAAGGTTCCTGGCAAGGATGACAAGAACTACCATTTGGTGCTTCTTGCTGAGAATGAAGAGGGGTATCGTAACCTGATACGCCTAGTTTCCATGGCCCATATCGAGGGCTTTTATTATAAACCTAGGGTAGATAAAGAAATTCTACACAAATATTCCAAAGGTATTATTGCGCTCAGTGCTTGCTTGGCTGGAGAGGTAGCCGATTATCTTGTGAATGATCAGCTGGAAATGGCCATCCAGAGTGCTCTTGACTATGAGATGATTTTTGGTAAAGGGAATTTCTATCTTGAAATTCAAGATCACGGGATTGATAAGCAGCTCAAAGTTATAACAGGAATTTGGAAAGTGCATGAACGGACGGGAATCCCGATCGTGGCAACCAATGACGTGCATTATGTCAAGCGTGAGGATGCTCTTGTTCAAGATGCTTTGTTGAGTATTCAAACCGGCAAAACCTTAACCGATACATCCAGGATGCGGTTTTCGAGTCAGGAATTCTTTTTGAAATCCGAACAAGAGATGGCACTGCTCTTTGGAGAACATCCGGAAGTTTTAGAAAACACGGCTCACATTGCAGAACGCTGTCAAGTGGATTTTAACTTTGGAAATAATTTTTTACCGGATTTTGAAGTTCCTCTGGGGTATACATTAGATGGGTACCTTGAAGCTCAATGTCGTGAAGCTTTTCCGCGTTTTTATCCCAACATGACGAAAGAAGAGAAGGAACGCTTAGACTATGAGCTTGGAGTTATTTCTCAGACTGGATTTTCAGGATATTTTCTAATTGTCGCTGATTTTTGCCGATTTGCCAGAGAGCATGGCGTAGCCGTAGGTCCAGGGCGAGGTTCTGCCGCGGCAAGCATGGTTGCTTACTTACTTGGAATTACCTCGGTTGAGCCTTTGCGCCACGATCTGCTGTTTGAACGGTTTCTAAATCCGGAGCGAATTTCAATGCCGGATATTGACATAGATTTTGACCCGGAAGGCCGAGAGCGAGTTATCCGCTACGTTACGGAGAAATATGGTGCGGATAAGGTCTGCCAAATCATTACTTTTGGAACGATGGGAGCCAAAGCGGCTATTCGAGATGGCGGAAGGGTTTTAGCAATTCCTTTGGCCCGAGTGGATAAAGTGGCCAAGGCCATTCCTTCCGATCCAGGAATGACCCTGGAGAAGGCTCTGCAAGTATCCCCGGATTTAACGCGCATGGTGGAAGAAGATGAAGAGGTTAAGCGGCTCTATACACTGGCTCAGTCCCTTGAGGGAATGACGAGACATGCTTCCACCCATGCAGCAGGTGTCGTGATTTCTAAAGATCAGCTCATGAATCATCTTCCCCTTCAGAGAACTTCCGAGGATTTTGTGATGACTCAATTTCCGATGAAAATAGTCGAAGAAATAGGGTTATTAAAGATGGATTTTCTTGGTTTGAGAAATCTAACCATCATCCAAGAGGCAGTACAGCGAATCGAGGAAACCCAGGGAATTACTCTGGATTTACAGACGCTGCCCCTTGACGATCCTAAAACTTATAGTCTGCTTGCTTCGGGAAACAGCACCGGAATTTTTCAGCTGGAAAGCGGTGGGATGAAAGCAGTTCTGAAGGAGCTGAAACCGACCTGCTTTGAAGATGTTATTGCGGTTAATGCTTTATATCGACCGGGTCCTATGGATCAAATTCCCGAATTCATTCGCCGTAAACATGGAGGACAGATAACCTACTTACATCCCAAATTAGAACCCATTCTCAAGGCCACCTATGGAATTATTGTCTATCAGGAGCAAGTTATGCAGATCGCTCGGGACCTGGCAGGATATTCCCTGGGACGAGCGGATTTGTTAAGGCGAGCTATGGGGAAAAAGAAAAAAGAAATCATGGTTGAAGAACGGCAGAACTTTATCCATGGCTTGCAAGATGATCAGGGACAGTGGATCATCCCCGGGGCACTTCGGATGGGTATAACACGTGAAGAGGCTGAGGAAATTTTTGATTTAATGGCTAAGTTCGCAGAATATGGTTTTAATAAAGGGCATGCTACAGCCTATGCTGTCATTTCGTATCAGACGGCGTATTTAAAGGCAAACTATCCTTTGGAATTTATAGCAGCTCTGTTAAGTACTGTAATGGGTTCCTCCGATAAAATTTCGTTTTATATCCAAGACGCTAAACAAAGCGGAATTGAAGTGCTTCCTCCAGATGTCCAGCATAGTCAGGTGGGTTTCTCCATTGAAAATCGAGCGATTCGTTTTGGATTAGGAGCTATCCGTAATGTTGGCGTAAACGTGGTTGAGAAAATATTAGAAGCGAGACGTGATGGCCCATACCAATCCCTCTATGATTTTTGCATGCGAGTGGATCAAAAAGTTTTGAATCGGCGGGTCTTAGAGAGCTTAGTACGCTCTGGAGCCCTGGTTTCGTTTTGTACACGAGTTCAAGCTCTGGCAGTCCTCGACCAACTATTGGAGACTGCTCAGCGCCGTCAGAAGGATCGGCAAAGCGGACAGTTTTCTCTTTTTGATTTAGATGACCAATTAGATGAAGGAATTACAATGCCTCAACTTTCCGAGTTTAACGAGCGAGAGATTCTTGAAATGGAAAGGGAATATTTAGGTCTCTACTTAAGTGGACATCCGCTCTCCGCCGTTTTGCCTCAGATTAAACCCTATGTGTCTTCGGATATCCTGACCTGCCTGGAAGGGGAAGAGGAGAAAAAAGTAGCCCTCGGGGGAATAGTCACTGCTTTCAGGCAAACGGTCACTAAAAAGGGTGAAATGATGGCTAGTTTTGTGTTAGAGGATTTGACAGGAGAGATTGAGGTTTTAGTGTTTCCGCGTGTCTTTGCTCAGATGCGTGCCTTGGGAAACGAACAAGTGATTGTGGTTGTAGGAAGGTACAATATTCGAGAAGATGAGAAAAAAATCTTCGCAGAAAAGATCACCAGACTCGAAGAACTTAAGCCTGTGGGAGAGTCTGTTTTAAGGGCCAATTCTTATGATTCCAGCCCAAAAGCGGTTGTTAAACGACTTTTTTTAAGATTTCCTAATGATCAGAGTACCCTTATACCAAAAGTGTTTAATATTTTGGAAAGGTATCCGGGGGATCAGCCTGTATATTTCTACTTTGATAATAATCAAAAAGTAATTGAAGGAAATCGAGAACTCTGGGTAAATGAAGAAGACGAGTTGATGAATGCCTTAGTTGATGTCATGGGATACAGCAATGTCGCCTGGAAACCAGGGAAAAATTTCGCATAAATGATTTTGTCAGCAGGATTCTGGGTTTTTAAGGCGAACCCATGGAAATATCCTGAACATAAAGGAGATTGAGCGTGCGTACAGCAATTTATCCGGGAACGTTTGATCCGGTCACCAATGGACATCTTGACATTTTAACACGGGCGAAAGAACTCTTTGATGGTGTGACAATCGCCATCGCGGCAGATAGTAAGAAAACACCCTTATTTACCCTTGGAGAGAGAATGGAACTATTATTAGAAGCAACGAAAGATATGCCGAACGTCAATGTTCGGGTCTTCGAAGGTCTGACCGTAGAATTTGCGCGGCAATGCGGTGCCGTGGCGATTCTGAGAGGACTTAGAGCTTTATCTGATTTCGAATATGAATTTCAGCTTGCTCTAATGAATAAGAAGATTGCCCCTGATATCGAGACCGTTTTTTTAATGACTCAAAGTGAATACTCCTTTATCAGCTCGAGTGCCATTAAGTGGGCATCCAGCTTGCATGCCGGGGTTTCCGATTTTGTTACACCACATGTAGAAAAAGCCTTAACGGCTAAATACTCCAATCTCCGTTCAGATGTCCATGATGAAGATTCATAATTGAGCCTTTGTTGCACAATCATTTGGGCTATGGTATCATAATACGGATTTAATAAGGGGGCTTTTACTGTGTGGACTGTCATTTATATTGCGCCCAATAAGTTAATTGCGGAAAAATACAAAACCATTCTAACCGATGAAGGAATGCTTGTTCAGCTAAGACCTATAGGTTCTGCGCATCTAGGCGATCACGCTTCTGTCGAAATTTTAGTCCCTGAATCTGAAGCTGAAGAAGCGCACGAAATTATTACCGGCGCCATAGGGAGCTAACCATGTTCAAAGATATCTTTCGTAAAACAAAATATGTGACGATTCAGTCTGCACCTGTGCAAAAGCGTACACCGGTGGATGGGGCACTCCAAGAACCTATAACGATGAAGAAGGAACTTCCGGATGGTCTCTGGATTAAATGCCCGAAATGTGGAGAAGTTCTCTTCAATAAAAATCTTGAAGAGAATGCCCGAGTTTGTACGTCGTGTGACTATCATTTTCGAATTTCTGCTCGCGCTCGTTTAGCGCTGCTCGTTGATGAAGACAGCTTTGAAGAATGGGATTCGGAACTTATTCCTTTTGATCCTTTAGGGTTTCCTGACTATGAGGGCAAACTTCATGAGGCTCAGGAAAAGTCAGGTATGACAGAAGGAGTTCTTACAGGTCAAGCCAAAATTGAAGGAATTCCTGTAGTGCTGGCTTTTAGTGAAGCGAATTTTATGATGGGCAGCATGGGTTCAGTTGTGGGAGAAAAGATTGCTCGGGCAGTTGAACGAGCTATCGATTTGCGCCTGCCTGTCGTAATCTTTTCTACGTCTGGAGGGGCCCGAATGCAGGAGGGAATCCTTTCTCTCTATCAAATGGCTAAGACCAGTGCGGCCTTGGGGCGTTTAGCATCAAACCATTTGTTATATATTTCAGTACTTGCGGACCCGACCTTTGGAGGAGTTATCGCTAGTTATGCTTCATTGGGTGATATTTTAATTGCTGAACCCAATGCTTTAATTGGGTTTACAGGGCCGCGTGTTATTAAACAGACTATGAGACAAGAGCTTCCAGCGGGAGCACAAACGGCTGAATTTAACCAGATTCATGGTTTGATCGACCTCATTGTTGGACGTTCTCAAATGCGTTCTACCTTAGCACGTTTGTTGCGGTACCATCAGGAAGGGGTTCAGTATGGCGCTACTGTTTGATTTTGAAAAGCCTATTATAGAACTTGAACAGAAAATTTCTGAGCTTCAGAAATTTTCTGCTGAAAAAGATATAGACCTTTCACGTGAGGTTGAGACGTTAGAAAAGAAAGTCTCTCTTTTAAAAAAGGAGATTTACGGGAATTTGGAACCTTGGCAGAAGGTTCAGATTGCTAGACACTCTGAGAGACCAAATTTCTATGACTATGCGCCGCTGTTGTTTGACGATTTTATCGAACTTAAAGGGGATCGTCTATTTGCTGATGATCACGCCATTGCTGGCGGAATTGCCCTTTTCCATGGAATCGCAGTTACCGTCGTTGCTCAGGTCAAAGGAAAAGATACCAAGGAAAATATTAAGCGTAATTTTGGCATGCCTCATCCGGAAGGGTATCGTAAAGCATTGCGATTGATGGATCAGGCTGAGAAATTTAGAAGACCGATCTTGACCTTTATTGATACCCCTGGTGCTGCCTGTGATTTACCGGCAGAAGAACGGGGACAAGGTGAGGCTATTGCACGATGTTTATTAGCTATGTCAGGTTACCATGTTCCAGTAATCAGCACGGTCATCGGCGAAGGCGGAAGCGGCGGAGCGTTGGCACTTGGGGTAGGAAACGTGGTTCTAATGCTGGAGAATTCTTTCTACTCGGTGATCGCTCCAGAAAGTTGTGCTTCGATTCTTTGGAAAGATACTTCCAAGGCTAAAGAGGCTGCTGCTGCTTTAAAGTTCACGGCACAGGACTTGCTGAGGTTGGGTGTTGTGGATGAAGTTGTAAGAGAACCTCAAGGGGGAGCACATTACAATTTGAGACAAACAGCTGATGAATTATCTCAAGTCATTTCCAAATATCTTGTCCGATTGCGCACAGAGCCCGCAGATGTATTGCAAGAAAAGCGATATCAAAAGATTAGGGCAATTGGAGTATATCAAGAAAAAAATGAGACAAATTAGCTTAAAAGGCTTGACTAAATCCTTATATTAATGTTATTATAGCTAAGTCGTGTTGATACAGTAACTCACTGACCTAGGGCGAGTGGCGGAATGGCAGACGCGTCGGTCTCAAAATCCGATATACGTGAGTATGTGGGGGTTCAAGTCCCCCCTCGCCCACCAAAACGAATTCAGATAGAGCCCTTAGGGGCTCTATTTTATTTGACAGCTTATGCTCTCACGAGGCTCGGCTAAAGCCGAGTTTTCTTTTATACTAACTTAGAGTATTTCAGCAAACTTTCAGCATTCCCTCAGTGTCAATTCAGTTCCTTATAAGATAATTAATTAAGATTCTTTGGGCTTGTTGTCAAAATATGTGTTTTATACTATTGGAGGACTTAGTGTTATGCAAAATTTAAAGGGTATCAAAATACTGCTTGTTGATGATGAACCAAATATTTTGCAGTTTTTAGAGATGGGCCTACAAAATGAAGGATTTGAGGTCCGAACCGCACAAGATGGGATGACTGGAGTTACTTTGGCCAAAGAGTTCCGCCCCCATATCGTGATCCTCGATGTTATGATGCCTGGGATGGATGGGTTCGAAGTGTGTCGAATGCTTAAGAAAACGGAAAATGTCGCCATTATAATGCTGACGGCTAAGGATGAGGTCGAAGACCGTGTAAAAGGGCTAACCATAGGGGCGGATGATTATGTGATGAAACCATTTAGTTTTGAGGAACTGTTAGCCCGTATTCATGCCAGGATACGAAATCAATTCCCCAACCTTATGGGGGAAGTGGTGGCAGGAGAATTTCGAATTGATGATCGGCGCAAAGAAATTCAATATCAACAGCGAGTTTTGGAGCTTTCGACGACAGAATATGAGTTGCTGAAATTTATGGTGCTCAACCAAGGTTTAGTCTTAAGTAAAGCAAAGATCTTAGATAAGGTGTGGGGCTATGACTTCGGCGGGGATGAAAACATCGTTGAAGTCTATATCCGGTCACTGAGAGATAAATTAAACGATAAAGAACATCGCTTGATTAGAACCTTGCGCGGGGCGGGATATCGAGTTGACTTGTTATGAAATTTCGTACTCGATTGAGACGATCTTTTGTTCCTAATTCCTTGCGTTTTCAACTTTTAGCGCGTTCGTTTCTACTATTGGCTGGGTTACTGGTCGTCATTGGGTTATTCCAATATGTTTTCATGCAGGGGTTCATCTATCAGAATCAGGCTAAAAGTATTCAGAACCAAGTGCAGTCTGTTCCTCCCGACGCTTGGAATCAGATGGCAAATAGCAGTATTGACCTAAGCCCGGGAGACAGCCCAGCGCGTTCACCAAATTCAAGTTCAAGGGATCTCCCTCATCATGTACCCTTATTTTTTCTCCCCGATGCCAACATTGCTCTTATCGATGAGAAGGGCAACCTAACGGAGCTTTCCAATGGTTATGCCAGCATGGGAACCTCCCCTCGCTTGGCTGAACAGGACTATAACAATGCTCTGCTTAATGACCATAATTTAAAGTATAAGGTCGTTAATCCTACGGGTGAAAACGAGCAGCTGGTTGTCCTTCAAACGATTCGGACGAGAGATCAGACCCCTGAATTAATTCAAGTAAGCCTTAGTACCAAGCCCTTAAAGGATATGATGCTGCAGCAGCTTCTTATCTTTTTAGGAATATCCTTTCTTGCCCTAATTGGCGGGATGTTGGCCTTTATCCCAGTGTTAAGAAAAACTCTTGTCCCTCTATCAAACATGGTTGATACCGTGGAACAAATTGATGCCGGAAATCTTGCCGAACGTTTGCCCGTCGATCAAGGTCAAGTGGAGATTGATCGCCTGGCCAATTCCTTTAACGGAATGCTGCAAAGATTGGAATTGTCCTTTGAGGCAGAAAAGGACTCCAAGGAGCAAATGCGCCGATTTGTTGCCGATGCTTCTCATGAGTTGCGTACCCCCCTGACGGCCATCCATGGTTTTTTAGAAGTGCTTCTCCGTGGGGCTATGAACCAAGCGGAGATGCTCAATAGATCTTTAACGAGTATGTATGCAGAATCCGAACGCATGAAGAAATTGGTGGAAGACCTTCTCCTACTGGCTAAACTGGATCGCTCACCAAAAATCCATTTAACAGAAGAGGCCCTGGATAAGGTTATTAGGGAAATGGCACCTCAATTGAGGTTGTTGGCCGGAGATCGCAAGGTTAGCTTAAGACTTACATCTAATCTAAAAGGTTACGTTGATGTCGATCGCCTAAAGCAAGTCGTTCTGAACCTCTTTCAAAATGCAGTCCAGCATACCGATTCTGCGAAAGGGGATATCCAAATCTCATTGACAAACGCTCTTGGCGGTATAGAACTAGCTGTGAAAGACAATGGTTCTGGCATACCAGAAGAACATTTGCCGAAGCTGTTCGATCGGTTTTATCGCAGCGATTCTTCAAGGACCAGGAAGTATGGCGGTGCGGGGCTTGGTTTGGCCATCACTAAATCGATTGTTGAACTTCACGGCGGTACAATACGGGTAGAGAGTGCTGTAGAAGAAGGAACAACCTTTTATGTCTGGATTCCAGCCGTTGAAAACTTATAAATTTTTAAGTTGAAGAAGAGCTCTGAACACCTTAATGTGTGCAGAGCTCTTTCTTGTGGATTAATTCTTATTTTTTGCAAATAGATTAGGACAAATTATCGCTTAGTCGCCATAGTTAACCTAAAGTTCTCGACACTGATGTCATAAAGATTTGATCAGAACTTTTTTAAAATAATGTAGGTCTCCTATATAGTTCTCCTATAATGGTGAGTCGGTGAAGTTCTCAGATTAGTAATGTTAATAGAGAGTATTTGAACTAGTGGAAGAAGATAAAGGAAAAAAGCAAAAGGCATAAAACCAACCAGACTTACATTCAGCGTTGAAGACGGAACAAAACTCGCTGTGTTCCAAGGTATCAGCGCAGCTAAAGGTACTGAAGTGTTTTCTAAGTCGAGTGCCAATTGAGCCTTTGACGATTTACCCTCAGCATAAACTTTGTCCATCAAAGAGTGGGTTAAGACGATGGAGATGGTTTGACTGCAGCCAAGTATTGACGTTAGAATACTCATGCTTGTTGTCATTAGAAATCTGCTCGAGTGAGATTTTGCTTTGGCAAGAAGCTCATCCAAGTCCTCTAAAATGTTGGTCTCCGAAAAAAGACCGGCTAAACAACAAGAGAAATAAACGACAACGGTTACTTTCCACATAGAAAAGATTCCTCCGCCCTGGAGAATCGTTTTAAGGGGGCTGTCTATTTGAAGATTAAAACCCAAAAGGGCTATTTTAATAAGTTCGGGAACGTTGCTATGTTGTACATCTAAACTAATAAAACCAGCAAGAAGAATGCTGATAAGCATGGATTTTTTAACATCAACCCTGAGAAAGGCAAGGATGAGGATCACAAGAGCCGGTAAAAACACAAGCCAGTTTAGGGAAAAGAGGTGGGATATCTCAGTCAGCATGGTATTGCCTGTAAACGTCAAGGGATGATTTAAGGATAGGCCAAGATAGGCTAGCGTTGATAAGAGAAAGGGCAGTGTTCCCGTCTTGAACATACGTTTAATGTTCGCATAAAGATCCGAATTTGTTAAGTTAGCGACTAAATTAGCACTTGAGGACATTGGGGAGCATCGGTCACCGAAATAAGCTCCTGCAATAATAGCTCCCGCCGCGATATCGGAATTAACGTGGCCGCTTTTGGCCATTAGAATTAAGGCTAACCCAACAGTGCTGACAGTTCCAAAAGAGGTTCCAAGCAAAAAAGAGACTGCTGAGCTAATTAAGAAGGCATACACGAGGAAAAACTTGGGGTTCAGCAACTGTATTCCATAGTAAAGGATGGCTGGTGTCGTTCCGGATGCTATCCAAAGGGAAGTTATAGCACCTACTAAGATGAGAATTCGTAAGACAATCAAGGACTTCCTGCCTCCCCGATAAGACATCTGGATGATTTCCTTGAGAGAATATCCCCTTCGCCAAGCGATAAAGGCAAAGTTAATAAAACATAATGCCAGGGGAAGCCAATAAATACTCCTTTTAGAGTGCAGGCTACCAGGAGGACAAACGTCAGTATGACGCTGATGAGAAGATAAATGTTCTTAGGTTTCACGACGGACTCCCTTCATTGAATCATGATGAATCTGTTTGTTACGTTTTGATGATTTAATCTCAAAGCTAAACTATATTGTAGCACTCCTCAAATGGTCGGACAATCTACCAATTTATAGTACATATTATTGGTTCGCTGCATAAAATGGTGCAATGACAAGGAAAAAATGATAGGTCAGCCATTAAGGAGGATAGCGATGAACAGAGATGCCCATTACTATGCCATCTTAGCTTTCTGTCGAGCTTGTGGCTTTAATAAAGACAGCGCCTTAACAATCGCCTATGCATCACAATTTGTCGATGATGCTAAGATTAATTTGATGTTTATCAATAATCTGCCGAGTTTGCAGCTCTTGCATGATCGGGTGAATCATCGACCGGCCTTCTTTAATATGGCGACCTGTCACTCCTACTTTCAAATGAGAACCTTTAATTATGAGGCGATGGTTAACAACACAACCGCTTTTCATTTTGTACCCGGCTGCAAGGGAGAAAACTTCACGAAAATGCTTCGTTGCACTGAAGAATCACCTGTGATCCTGGATATTATTAAAGATGTGTTTCTTGAAGATGACTTAATTAAGCTGGGAATCGTCTTGCATGTATATGCTGATACATTTTCCCATCAGGGGTTCAGCGGAGTTCTCAGCAAAGTCAATGATATAAAAAACTGTATCGCCAAAACTAAAGTGGAATCGGGGATTTTGGAAGAGCTGTTGGCTTTTTGGGAGAGATTAAGTCCAACACGTTATGAAAAATCCTTGGATCATCTGCTGCCAGCTTACGGGCATTGTCAAGCCTTAGAATTGCCGGACCTTCCTTATGTTGAATGGTCTTATGAGTATGACTACAGCGATGAATTTAATGGTTCCTATAAGCTGATTGAAATCAAAAATAAAGAGAGATACCAACGAGCCTTCCTGAACCTTAAGAAATACCTGGAAGCTTATTTAATAAAACACAAGCAGTATTTTGACCGGAATGTAAGATTTGAAAATTATGACTTACTCTTGGAGACACTTATTAAAGAAGGTACAAATAAAGTTAGGGAAAAACATTGGCAAAATACTTTAATCGAACAAGGACTTTTCAATAAGCAGGAACGAGACCTCATCGTTTATGATGAGGATAAATGGTTGAGAAAAGCCTTTCTTAATTTCGATCATAAAGATTTTAATCAGCGTGAGGTCGATGGAGTTCAATTGGCAAAGAGTTTCCCGGAGTCTCATTGGTATGGGTTTTACTTGGCGGTGAAATGGTATAAGAAAAAATTCTTTGAATACTGTACAAAGCACCAGATAACAATTCCCAACTAATTCCGAAGATGTTTATATAGATTTATCCATGTTGTATTTGTCAGGGAAATATAGTAAACTAAAAGTAACAATCGGAGATTGGAGATGGAAAGATGCGTAATTTTTCTTGCTAATGATATAAAGCATAACAAGATTAGAGAAACGGTGCTAGAAACCGCTGCTTTTGTTGTGCTTGGGCAAGAAAGTTACTATTTCTTTTCACTCAAATAATACATCCTTACTACACCCGAGATCGGGTTGGTTTTGTTGTATATTTATGAGCTGCAAGAATTAACTTTCTTGCAGCTTTTATGTTTAACATACAGGAGGATATTTTATGTCGTTAATAAACGTTGCAAACTTGACGTTTGCTTATGATGGCAACTATGATAACATATTTGAAAACGTGAGTTTTCAGATAGATACTGATTGGAAATTGGGGTTTACCGGAAGAAATGGCCGAGGTAAAACAACATTTCTTAATTTGTTGCTTGGTAGATATGAATACAGCGGTAATATTTCTGCCAATGTCAGCTTTGAATATTTTCCTTTCAAAGTAGTAAACAAAGAAAATAATACCCTTGATGTCATCAGCGACATTTTTCCTGACTATCTTCATTGGGAATTGATGCGTGAACTTTCCTCGCTAGAAGTTTCTGAGGATGTTTTATATCGTCCTTTTGCTACATTATCCTACGGAGAACAAACAAAAGTGCTGCTGGCCGCTTTGTTTCTTAAGGAGAATAGTTTTCTATTGATTGATGAGCCAACCAATCACCTTGATATGACCGCAAGAAAGCTGGTCAGTGACTATCTTAATACCAAAAGAGGTTTTATTCTGGTATCACATGACAGAGCATTTCTTGATAACTGCATTGACCACATTCTTTCCATCAATAAGACCACTATAGAAATTCAAAAAGGCAATTTTTCTTGTTGGTGGGAAAATAAAAAAATGCAGGATAGCTTTGAGCTTGCAGAAAACGAAAAGCTCAGAAAAGACATTAATCGCTTGTCAGATTCCGCCAAACGGACGAACAACTGGTCACACCAAGTGGAAAAAACAAAAAATGGAACAAAAAACTCCGGTTCCAAGCTGGATAAAGGTTATGTTGGCCACAAGTCCGCCAAAATGATGAAACGCTCCAAATCAATCGAAAACAGACAGCAATCTGCAATTGATGAAAAGTCTAAACTTCTAAATAATCTCGAAGAGGCCGACTGTCTGAAAATCTCTCAACTTGCTTATCATAAAAACCGACTTGCTGAACTAGAAAATGTTTCGATTTTATACGATGGAACGATGATTTGTAAAGATATAGGCTTTACAATTGATCAAGGGGATCGTATAGCGCTAATAGGTAAAAATGGCTCAGGAAAATCCAGCATTATCAAACTTATCTGTGGTGAGAATATCAACTACACAGGTACCTTCAGAAAAGGAAGCCAGCTTAAAATATCCTATGTTTCACAGGACACATCCTATCTACAGGGTAATTTAACGGACTATGCTGCAAATAACGAGATCGATGAAAGCCTTCTCAAATCTATTTTACGTAAGCTTGGTTTTTCTAGAGTTCAGTTTGATAAGGATATATCAGCCTTTAGCGGTGGACAAAAGAAGAAAGTGTTGATTGCCAAAAGTCTTTGTGAACAAGCTCATCTATATATTTGGGATGAACCACTCAACTATATTGATGTACTTTCCCGAATACAAATCGAAGAGCTGTTGCTTGAATACCAGCCGACTATTTTATTTGTAGAGCATGACAGGACATTTAGTGGGAATATCGCGACAAAGTTTGTAACTATCTGATCAACCCAATGAGGATAATCCGAATAATTTCTCTTTCAAATATAATACTAAAAATAAAAGGAGGCAGGGAATTTGAAAAAATTAATAGTTTTTGCCCACCAACATCAGGATAGTTTTAATCGTGCGATTTTAGATCAGGTGGAAGCCGCTTTAAAGGAAAAAGGACATGAAGTAATCGTTCGTGATTTGTACAAACTCAATTTTCAACCGGTATTAAAACCTGAGGATACCGATTCCATGAAAGCTGGAAAAATTCCAGAGGATATCAAAACAGAACAGAACTTTATTACGGAGTCTGATGTCATTATTTTCATTTATCCCATCTGGTGGTCAAATATGCCCGCCATTCTTAAGGGGTATTTCGATCGGGTGTTTTCCTTCGGCTTTGCCTATACAGCCGGAGATCAAGGTGCCGTTCCTTTATTAAAAGGAAAGAAAGGCATGATTATTAATACCTACGGTGCACCTGAGGAACACTATGAATCTATCGGTATGAATGCAGCCTTTAAAACCACGATGGATGTAGGCGTTTTTGGTTTCACAGGAATTGAACCGGTGGAGCATTTATTGTTTGGAGCAGTAACCGAAGTGGATGATTCGACCCGTAAAAAAATGTTGGCGAAGATTAAAGAAACAGTGAATCAATGCTTTTAACTAGCTTTTTCGTTTCTGGCTAAAAGCAATAGGATTCGCATTTCAGAAAAAGCAGCTTACTTAAATGGTGAGCTGCTTGCTTTTATGTTTTTCCAGATAGAAAAATACCCGTGAAATCAATCTTGAATTCTAATAGACTAAGTCAATGGATAACTTAGGCATATGCCTTAATGTTTGTGAGAAAGCAGCCGGTATGATATAGTAAAATGCGAAAGAAAGGGGTTTTCACGATGCCCAAAATGGTGATTTTAGACGGAAACAGCCTTGCGAATCGCGCTTTCTATGCTTTACCGCTGTTGACGACGTCGGATGGGCGTCCGACAAATGTATTGCACGGTTTTCTGACGATGCTTTTTCGCTTAGAACAAGAACAGCACCCAGACTACTGGGTAGTGGCTTTCGATAAAACAAAGGCAACAGTACGGATTGAACAGTATGCCGGGTATAAAGCACAAAGAAAGGAAACTCCGGAAGGTTTGCGCCCGCAATTTGATTATCTCAAGGAAATTCTCACAGAGCTTGATGTACCTATGTTGGAATTAGCAGGGTATGAAGCAGATGATCTCATTGCGGCAGTGACAAAGCAGGCAGAACTTCAGGGCATGGAGATTCAGGTATACACTGGCGATAGAGATGCCTTGCAGCTCATTTCACCGAAGACACATATTTTCTTAACGAAAAAGGGAATCAGCGAGGTTGAATGCTATGATGAGCATGCCTTGTGGGAACGTTATCAGCTGCGCCCGTACCAAATTATCGACTTGAAAGGCCTGATGGGAGATACTTCCGACAATATTCCGGGTGTTCCGGGGGTTGGCGAAAAAACTGCTCTAAAATTACTTTGGGAATATGAAACTGTTGAGGGAGTTTTGGCGAACGCGGATAAAGTCTCCGGAAAGAAGCTGCAGAGTAATTTAATCGAATATGCAGACCAGGCCAGACTTAGTAAAACCTTAGCGACGATGCTGACAGATGTTCCGCTTCCCTTTTCATTGGACAGTTTTATTTACCGGCGTCCTCAAGCTGATAAAGTGCTTCCTGTTTTGAAGAAGTATGATTTAAAGAATGTTGCTCGATTATGGCAGGAACGTTATGCCAGCGATGGGGAACGTAAGAATGAAACTCCTGAAATATCATTAGCGTCCTGGCCGGAACAGGCGCTCTCTGAAGAAGGCTGGCTTCATCAAATTGGACAGTGGCAAACCTCTAAACAAACGCTTACACTAGCCTGTCGCCATGAAGGGACCGGGCTGCAGGGTGGGCGCTGGCTGGAATGGGGTGTAGCTGTTTCAGGAGAGTCTTTTAAACTGATCCGAGAAGATGTATCTTTAAGAGTTGTTGAGGCTTGGTTGGAGCTCTTGGAAAACGAACAGGTACCTAAAGTTCTAGCTGATAGTAAAACCGTGACGTTATTACTTGAGAATGAAAATAGGTTGTTAAAGGGGATTGCCTTTGACCTTGGTCTGGCCTCTTACCTGATTCAATCTTCTCGTACAAAGTTCGCCCCCCTTGATTTAGTCAAAGAATATGTTCCCCAGCAAGATGCTTTCAAGAGTGTCGCGGAAGAAGCCTCGGCTTTAGCTCAAGTAGCCCCTAAATTTCAAGAAGACATTAAAACTTTGGGATTAGGAGAATTGCTGCATACGATAGAAGAACCATTGAGCTTAGTCTTAGCGCAAATAGAGCGTCAAGGAATTGGAATCGACGTTGATCAATTGGTTCATTTCGGCGAAGGAATTAGCGATACTTTAAAGCAATTGGAACAAGATATTTACGATTTGGCGGAGACTACCTTTAACATTAACTCTCCTAAGCAGTTGGGAACTATTTTATTCGAAAGATTAGGTCTAGCGACGGCTAAGAAGACCAAGACAGGATATTCCACAGATGCTGAGACTCTAGAGGAGCTTCGTACAGCTCATCCGATTATCGAGAAGATTTTAGATTATCGTCAGCTCAATAAACTCATGTCTACCTATGTCAATGGGTTGTTAGCCCAAGAAAAAGATGGCCGAATTCATACCACCTTCCAACAAACTGTGACCGCAACCGGCCGCTTGTCGAGTACAGAACCCAACTTGCAAAATATTCCTATTCGGTTGGAACAGGGTCGGCTGCTCAGAAAAGTCTTTCATCCCACGGAACCGGACTGGGTCCTCCTATCGGCCGATTATTCGCAAATTGAATTGCGTATTTTAGCTCACTACTCCCAAGACCCTCTTCTCTGCGAATCTTTTGCTTTAGGTCAAGATGTTCATACCAGAACGGCAGCGGAAGTTTTCGGCATTTCACTCGAAGCAGTCACTACAGGGATGCGCAGAAGCGCCAAGGCAGTTAATTTTGGGCTCGTCTATGGGTTAACCGAATTTGGCCTTTCAAGGGATCTGGGGATTCCTCGTAAAGAGTCCAAGTTTTATATTGAACAGTATTTTAAGCGCTATAGTGGCGTAAAACGTTATTTAGAAAGCGTGGTAGCCCAAGCGAAACAAGAGGGACAGGTCCGTACCTTGTTAAACCGTCTGCGCCGAATTCCTGAATTATTTCACGCTAACAGGGTTCAACGGCAGCTTGGAGAGCGAATAGCTATGAATACCCCCGTTCAGGGGACTGCAGCTGATATCATGAAACTAGCGATGATCCATGTCGCTGAAAAAATAAAGCCCTTCCGAGCGGCCATTCTCTTGCAGGTTCATGACGAACTCTTACTTCAAGTCGCTCCGGAGGATTTAAAAAGTGTCGCTCACCTGCTTAAAGTAACCATGGAAAACGCTTTTCCCCTTACTGTTCCTATGACCGTGGATTGCAAGGTTGGACCGAATTGGTACGATATGAAGAAATATATACCTGAAGAATAGCTGCTTGACGTTTAAAGCAGCTACACTAGTAAAGGAGCCATTATGCCTGAATTACCAGAGGTCGAAACGATTCGACGAACTTTAGCAGTGCACATTAAAGATTTGAAGATAAACGACATAACGCTTCTATGGCCTTCTGCTGTTTGTGGTTGGCAAGACAAGGCTTTTGCAGAACTAGTCATCGGACGCCGAATCTTAGAGCTAGATCGAAGGGGAAAATATCTCCTTATCCGCTTGGATGAGGGAATGACGTTAATCGCCCATATGCGCATGACAGGACGCCTTAATTATTATGCAGACCATAAGGAGCCGGAAAAACACACTCATGTGGTCTTCACGTTAGAACGCGGGGAAGTGCATTTCTCAGACCTTCGGAAATTTGGGCGGATACAAGCTATACCTACCTCGCTGTGTGTTAAGGAATCCTCACTAGGCAAACTTGGCCCAGAACCCTTAGAAGCAGAGTTTACAGCAGCTGTTCTTAAAGACCGTCTCGGGAAGAAAAAAGTTAGCTTAAAAGCCGCTTTGCTCGACCAACATGTTCTTGCCGGGCTAGGGAACATTTATGCGGATGAATCTCTTTTCCTGGCGGGAATATCTCCTAAACGTCGGGCAGACTCTTTGTCTGAAGAGGAAACTCTCAAACTACACGCAGTCATAAGGACAGTTTTGCAAGCCGGCATCGATGCCCAAGGGACATCATTCCGAGATTATCGGGATGCTAACGGGGAGAAAGGCTGGTTTGAACAAGATTTGCAGGTTTATGGGCGAGGTGGGGAACCCTGTAAAGTTTGTGGGCAAACCTTGGAACGCCTTCGCCTTGCCGGACGGACAACAGTGTATTGTCCGGAGTGTCAGAAGTAACGAACGCATATAATTGTTTGCTTGCTGGGTAATAAAGATGACCATGTGTTTGCCCTGCATGAGAGGTTTTCGCTTTAAGAATTATAATGCTTGGATGTTTTGATCAGCTCTCTTTTATAGAGGGCTGATTTTTATGCTAAAAGCCAAACCAATGCCATTTTAACCGCTGAAATATTTATTAAAACCCCTGTATTTTGACAAAGGGGTTTCTTTTTGTCCCTTAATTTGAGTTTCTTTTTGGCGTAACTTTTCCATAACCAATTCTTCATCATTTTGTAAATCATTCGCCCCAAAAAGTTGGTATCGTAAAAATAAATCCTCCGCATATTCATCGACTGCCAAACGCTTGGAGAACGGAGAAATTGAAAGTTTATTTAGGGCTGGGGAGTGAAATGATGTGGGTCGTATCGATGGAATGAATCAAAGAAAACAACAAATTGAAAATGGGCAAAGGCCCGTCCTTATTTACGCCGGGTTAGGACAGCACAAACTTCGGAGTATCCGTGATGTTGAAACTAGGCTGGAGAATACCAGCCCTTCTAAGACTGTTCAGCCTTCTCAGCGATACGACTCTCGGCGCTACATGCCTGGCCTGGATGGACTACGAGCTCTGGCAGTGTTCGCGGTGATTGCTTATCACCTAAACTTGAAATGGGCTTCAGGAGGACTTTTAGGTGTCTGCTTGTTTTTTGTGTTGTCCGGTTATCTTATTACAGACCTGCTGGCAGTTCAATGGAGCGCGACAGGGCGCATCGATCTGAAGGATTTTTGGCTGCGGCGGGCCCGCCGCCTGTTGCCCGCTTTATTTGTCATGCTGACAGGAGTTGTTGTTTGGGTTACCCTGTTTGCTCCTGACCGTTTGACATCTCTCTGGGAGGATGCGCTGGCGGCGGTGTTCTATGTTAGCAACTGGTGGTTAATCTTTCACCAAGTCTCCTACTTTGCAAGCTTCGGCCCGCTATCCCCCCTGGGACATTTATGGTCTTTAGCGGTAGAAGAGCAGTTTTACTTAGTCTGGCCGTTGCTGCTCTGGTTTGGTCTGCGCTATGTACCACGGCGGGGACGCCTGGTTGTTTTGACACTTGCCGGGGTTTTAATTTCGGGCGTCGCAATGGCTCTGATTTATCAGCCGGGTGCAGATCCCAGCCGTGTTTATTATGGTACGGACACGAGAGCATTTGCCTTACTGATAGGAGCTGCGTTTGCCCTGGTCTGGCCCAGCCGGAAACTGTCTGCCACACTTTCGTCCAGAGCTCGCTGTGTTCTTGACATCGTCGGAGGAGCAGGACTGGTTGTTGTGCTCCTGATGATTTGGCAAACCAATGAGTATGAATCATTTCTCTATCGCGGCGGACTCCTGCTTTTCTCGTTGGCTGCAGCCATTGTGGTGGCTGTTCTGGCCCACCCTGCGAGCCGCCTTGGCAAATTTTTTGGACAACAGCCCTTACGATGGCTTGGCGTACGATCTTATGGCATCTACCTTTGGCACTATCCTGTCATTGCCTTGACAAACCCTGTCGTAAATACAGGAGGTTTTGACCTTATGCTTGCTCTCCGGCAATTGGCAGCGAGCATTGCCCTTGCTGCCCTCTCCTGGTACTTTATCGAGGAACCCATTCGCCATGGTGCATGGAAAAAGTTGCTTAGGCGGATATACAATCCGGATTATCGTCAGAAAGTTGTATCGGTTAGGGGCTGGGCCACAATGGTTGGACTATTGTTGATTCTTGGTATATCTTGCCTGACGATAGCGGGGATTATTTTTATGAACGCAAAGCAAACGTATGTTTCTCCTTCGACGCCTTCCGCACCGGACGTTTCAACAGCAAGCAAAGTTTCAGCCGAAGGCGACTCAAGGACTGCATCTCCGACTGTATTTGAGTCTGGTGATCTAAGTCAAAAGAACAGTTCCACGTCTGAACATGGGGCAGACACTCAGGTGGATATGCCCGCCTCAGAAATCGGCAAGGGAATTACTGTTATCGGAGATTCTGTCATGGTTGGTGAGGAGCCGGAATTGAAAAAGCTCTTACCAGGCATTGTGGTTAGTGCGGAAATTGGCCGTCAGATGTATCAAGCCCAGAACGTAGTAGATCAACTGAAGGCACAAGGTAACTTAGGAGATCGAGTTATTATAGAATTGGGAACGAACGGCCCATTCGCTGAGGAACAGTTGAAGACACTGCTCAGTTCGCTGGGACAAGTTCGACAGATTGTGTTGGTGAATACCCGTGTCCCGCGACCATGGGAGGACGTGGTTAACCAAACCTTGACGAAGGTAGCGGCGAGCTATCCACACACTACTCTTCTCAATTGGTACCAAGCCAGCAGCGGACATAACGCCTATTTTTATCCGGACGGCGTTCACCTTACTCCGACAGGAATTCAGGCCTACGCATCACTTGTTGTTAAAGCAATTAATCCGTAAAAGACCGGATCTTTTGGAATATAAACTGTAATAATATTAAGCTATTTCAGAAGGAACCAAGGGACTAATGTCAAATAGTTTAATTAGGTCAAGGAAAATAAATCATAGTCAGAATGAATGGAAGTTATCTTTGCGACCCCTCACTCCTATTGACTAAAATGCAAGCTGAAATGTTATTAAACGGTCAACGGGCTATACCGGAAAAAATTATAAGTGCGGGTTTTGAATTCAAATTTCCTGAATTAAAGTCTGCCTTAGAGGATATTTTGAGAACCGGAATTTAGTCTAACAGAAAAGTGTGCGATACTAGGGTAGAACCGAATTGTTGTAGTGTATATTCAATTTCAAGAGAAGAGAAGTCAGAGATGAAATAATGAAATAATATTGGGGGCTTGGCATTGGGACGGAACTTATAAAATATATGATTAACTGGGCGAAAGAAATCCGTTTAATACGTAAAATCAACTTAAAAGTTCGAAGTGATAATCAAGCTACCATAGATTTGTATCAACGTTTTAATTTCCTGTTCGAAGGAACAATTACTCGTGAGTTTTTTATTAACGGCAAATTTTATGATTCTATCCTTATGGGAATAGAGATTGATTGAATACCAGAGGCAAGAGATCAAGGAATTTCGTTTAAGCACTCCAATTAATCGAGCGGATAATGTTGCTTATATAGTCTAGCTGCTCTTTCGTGAAGGCGTTTGCATCCGTGAAAAAGGAAATTCTTAATACGTTGCCGGAATCTGTTTTTTTCAACCAGTACTCCATCCCCGAAATCTTGTAACTCTTGCCAAAGGATGCGGTCCATTCGCTTAAATAGCCGTTAAAATTAGCCACTTTAATTGGTTTCAATGTGTAAGAGCTAAAATCAAAGGTACTAATTCTTTGGCTTTCCACTAAGTAGTTTTCCAGGTCATTTAGATTCCAGAGTTGTATATATCCCCTAACCAACATCGTCTGATCATCGAGGTAAACACTATACAAGAGTTGTCCGCGGTCAATAATTTTGGTTTCCATTGCTCTGGTTGTGTGTGGAAGAAGTAATGTAAGCTGATTGTTAAATGTATGCCGAATAACATTTGAATTACTAGAGTAGACCGAAAATATGGGATTTAAGAAAATGAGTGAGAGACCAATACCAAGAATTATTCCTAAAAATAGATGTTTTTTCACCTAACCCCTCCCATAAGTTTTATAAATCTTATGGGTTGGGTTTGATTTCTATAACAAGGATTTCCTAAAGGGAACGTATCAGTCTTGTTCTGTTAAAACCAGCGGACCATTCTTGGTGATGGCCAAGGTATGCTCATATTGAGCCGAAAGTCTGCCGTCTACTGTCCTAGCTGTCCACCCATTCTGGTCAATTTTTAGGTTGTAAGAACCTAGATTAATCATCGGTTCGATGGTAAAAACCATCCCTTCACTGAGTCTGAGTCCCTTGTTGGGAGGCCCATAATGGAGAACTTGCGGATCTTCATGCATGTCCTGACCGATCCCATGTCCTGTAAACTCACGTACCACTGAAAACGTGTGGGATTCGGCATGAACTTGAATTGCATTGGATATATCACCGAGCCGATTGCCAATAATAGCTTTTTCTATACCGATGTAAAGGCATTCTTTCGTCACTTTCAGGAGCTTCTCAGCCTGTTCTGATATTTGCCCCACTGCATAAGACCAGGCTGAATCAGCCAGCCATCCGTTGAGATTGACAACCATGTCGATAGTGACGATATCGCCTTCTTTAAGAGGGGTTTGGGTTGGGAACCCGTGGCAAATTTCATCATTGACCGAAGCACAAGTTGCGAAAGGATAGCCTTTATATCCTTTTTGCTCGGCTTTCGCTCCGTGGGATTGAATGAAGTCATCGGCGAAGGAGTCGATTTGCAGAGTAGTTATACCTGGACGGATCATCTTGCGTAGTTCTCGGTGACAGGCAGTCAATATTTTACCCGCCTCAGCCATCAAGGCAATTTGTTGCGGGGTTTTAATTTTAACCAATTGTTATTCCTCCTGACTTAGCTTTAACCAGAAACTGTTATGGTTCTATTGACCAAGATGTGACAATGATATAATGATGAACATGTGTATGTATCGTTATTATTATAACAATAAGATAGTAGATTGTAATCAGGCTATTATTTGCCTTATGAGGGTTTAGCATGCGTATAAAGGTATTTCACTTAACCAGGTTTATACCAGCTTATAATGTACTATAGCTAAGTGTGAAGATATTTAGGAATATGAATATAGAGAAACTAATACAGAAAAGGTAAAGAAGGCCCAGGACTAACAGATTTAGAAAAGGAACACAGCAAATGAACAAAGTACAGTCATTTTAGTTGGTCTATAAAAGAGGTGTAAAGAGTCAGATGTTTCAGCTAGTGAAATTAGAAGATAAGCATTTTCCAGTGCTATATGAATGGGATCTGAGGGAGAAGGAACGGGAGTTCTATACATGCCGGCCGATACACCCACTACTCCCTTTCGAGAGCTATAAGCAAAGTAACCTTGATAAAATTAACAATGGAGTAAAAGAAGTCTTTCTGTTGGTTGACGAGAGTAGTTCGCAAAATCCGTTAGGAAGGATCATGATGTTCGATTATAATCCGAGAAATCACAGTAAAGAATTTGGCTATTATATTCCTCCAGATATGCGTGGAAAGGGTTTAGGTTTCATAATGGTTACTTTGTTGCTCAATAGGGTTTTTTCTGCAGAAAATGGATTAAATAAGCTTTACGCTACGACGGCATCAAACAATCTGCGGTCGATCGGTTTGTTAGAAAAAACAGGCTTTACGCTTGATGGTCGATTAAGAGAACATTATTGGATCAAGGATCGAACATTTGATCAACTTCATTATTCCATGCTGCAAAGCGAGTGGAATAAATCTCAGAAAGGGTATCTAGGAGTTTCTAAGAATGAATAAAACGTTTAAGGTTAAACAGATTACGCGGTTATATGAAAGCTGCAGTCAATGTGGTTTACCGACATTAACATGTATATGCGATATCGTTTCTCCAATAATCACTCAAGCGAAATTTTGGATTATAACAAGTGAAAGAGAGTTTTATCGGCCTTCAAGTACAGGAAGACTGTTAAAGTTAATAAACCCCAGTGCAACAGAAATTTTTCTTTGGGAAAGAACCAATCCCAATTTGAAATTACTAGAAAATATCAAGAACTATCGGGGAAGAACGTATCTTTTATATCCGGCCACGAATGAGGACTTGGCTGCAAAAACAAGGAATAAGGTTGAAGCAGGTGATGCTGCCTTTGTTTTAATTGACGGAACGTGGAAAGAGGCAGGAAAGATAGTTCGGAAGAGTGATTATTTAAGGGATTTGCCGATCGTTTCCATTGAACCGAATTATGCATCGAGATTCCATCTGCGCAGAGGCGGAAAGGATGGAACCCTTTGTACTATAGAAGCTGCAATGGAAGTTCTCAGAATGAATGGTGAGATGGATCAGGAGCAAACAATTAGGAAGTATTTCAGCCTATTCCTTAAACATTACCAAGCGGGAACTAGCTCACATTTACCAAGAGATTAAATTCGCAACGAACTATTGGTGTGAAAGACGCCCATGAAAAACAATGCTTAGGATATCTGCTGCCGCTGAAGCGAAACAGAACGGCCCCAAAAAGGGTGTGTAATAAGAATTATCAGGAGGCTGACAAACAGTCATGAAATTTAAAGCCGTAATTTTTGATCTCGATGGAACATTAGTTAATTCTCTGGAAGACATCGCTGATTCCATGAATCAAGTTCTATTTGCTTTGGGTTTTGAATCCCATAGCCTTCAGGCTTATAAATATTTTATTGGTAATGGCATAAGAAACCTAGTGCGTGAGGCGTTACCCGAGGGATCCAGGGAAGAAACCCTGATTTCGGAGTGCTTTGATTTAATGATGAAGGAATATCGCGAGCGTTGTCTTGATAAAACGAGACCTTATCAGGGCATCCCTGAACTGCTTGATGAACTAATCCAACGTCGAATCAAACTCACTGTACTTTCTAACAAAATTGATGAACTTACGAAAAAGGTGGTTTTGACGTTATTGCCAAGTTGGAGTTTTGAGGCAGTTATGGGACCGAGTCCAAATCTCCCAAGAAAACCTAACCCTGCGGGTGCTTTATTAATTAGCCAGAAGTTGGGATTGCTGGAATCGGACATATTGTATCTTGGTGATTCCGGTGTAGACATGAAGACAGCCACTGCTGCCAATATGTATGCAGTAGGAGCCCTTTGGGGTTACCGCACGAAAGAAGAGCTTATCCTAAACGGTGCCAAAAGTTTAATAAACCATCCCTCGGAATTACTAAATTTATTATAGGAAATATTTGTTATATCAGGAATCTTTAGCATAATAACCTCTCTTAGCGGGCATCTTAATTATTTAGAGAATCACTTAGACGAGAGTGGAACGTACGGAGGGGTTACTATGCGAGTTTTAGCCTTTTTACTCGCGTTGGCTATTCTTTTCCTTGTTAGTTTGGCGATAAAAGCAGAAGTGGATTTTCGTTATCGGCGAATTGAGGAAGAAGATCACTTGGAAATTGATTTTCGAGCGTTACATGGGATCTGGCATACTCAATATCAGCTTCCGTCGCTCCAACTTGAATGGGAAAAAGGGCCGCAATTAGAAGTTGATCAAGTCGCTAAAGGAAAGGGCGGAGTTCGTCAGGCGAAATCCAACGTGCGTCTTCGCTATATACGCAGAGGTTGGCTATACCGTCTTTGGCCGAATATACCAAATCATCTCCGTCACTTAACATGGGTAAAGAGTGAGTTCTATCGAGGCATTCATTGTAAAGAGATAAACTGGCGCATTGAAATCGGCTACAAAGATGCCGCTCAGACGGCTATTGCAGCAGGCGCTTTTTGGAGTATGTTTGGGTTTGCCCTCTCCCGTCTTTACAAACAGGTTATTATGGAAGTCAACCGTCCTCAGTTAGCAGTGGTACCGCAATTTAAAAAAGAAGGTTTTTTGTGCGATATTCGATGCATATTCCAATTAAGAATCGGTCATATTATTTTTGTCGGATTTAATGCTGTACGCATATTCAAACGGGGTAGAAGGGGGTAGTAGTATGGGGAATCATCCTATAGAATTGTTGATGAAGACAGCCATGGAAAGTATTCAACAAATTGTAGATGTAAACACTATTATTGGTGATCCAGTGGAAACCCATGATGGATCCGTCATTATTCCAATATCACGGGTATCTTGTGGTTTTGCGGCAGGGGGCAGCGAATTCACCCCGCCCGATGATCAAAAAGAGCGTGGAAATTCAGGAGGGACCGCTAACCCACTTCCATTTGGAGGAGGTGCAGGTGCAGGAGTGTCCGTCCAACCTGTAGGTTTTTTGGTAGTTGGCAATGGTACGATTCGTCTGTTGCCCGTGGACAGCAATGTGGTTATTGATCGAATTTTGGATACGGTCCCGGATTTATTAGATAAATTATCGGGAATGCTTCATAAAAAGAAGAAACCCTCAGACGAAATCATTTTAGCACGTGAATAAATCACTGATAATACATATAATTGCCTGAAGAAAACCTTTCTTACATCTATGCTTTAAAAGTAGGATCATCCCAGAAACTTCATTTCTGTTAGCAAAAAAGAACGAGATTTCCTGAGGCCGCTGAAAAAGAATCAAATTTTATAACCTACCAATAAAAAAGGAACCAGGAGCTGGGACAATTCGGGAGAATTGCTCATCTTCTGGTTCCTTTTTAACCCCGATTAATATTTATTTACTATTTGTCTCTCATTAAGGTTATTATTCTCTTCAGATTAACCGCAAATATTGTTGTTGCCCCTTGTAAACGCATACCAGATAGACCTGAGGCAGATGCAACATCGTACCCATGTCTATGTTTTAGTTCACTATTTTTCGCCTCTATCTTATAGCGTTCCTTGGATTCTTCTTTGAAGAACTCACTTTCTTGAAATGCAGCCTGCTCCTCATGGATATGGTGCTTAATCGTCACGGAATAAGATTTTGTTTTTGCCCCTTCTTTGTAGCATCCAGCCTTAAAAGTGCAAGTTTTACACGTTTCTACATCAAAAAAGTAGGATTCAACAGTTCCCAAACCATCTTTTGCATGCTTTTTGGAGCGAGTACTTGTTTTTTTAAAGCTCATATGTCCAGCC
Organism: Desulfosporosinus paludis; assembly: GCF_045689965.1. Lineage (NCBI taxonomy): Bacteria > Bacillati > Bacillota > Clostridia > Eubacteriales > Desulfitobacteriaceae > Desulfosporosinus > Desulfosporosinus paludis. The sequence continues at coordinate 694,503 of NZ_CP144211.1, read as the reverse complement.
TTACAGACATACCTATCGGCATCTTTATTAAATTCAAAATCATTGGGATTTGTGCGGCCAGCCTTAACATGGGTTACGGTTTTGCTTAATTTAGAGACTAAGTTAATATTGTGGTTTTTAGCATAGGTAATATTCTCTTTCTCTGAATAAGCTGTATCGCCTATTATACCTCTTACTTTAATACCTGCCTGTTTGCTTTTCTCTGCTAATTCTTGGAGTTGCTTACCATCGTGTTTTTCACCGGATGTAACAACTGCAGCGGTTATGATTCTCTCTTTAGTCATTGCGATATGTGTTTTGTATCCAAAAAATGAAGTATCTGCTGTTTTATGACCAACCTTAGCATCAGTATCTTTTGACAATAGACTTAAACGCTCAATGTCATCTTCAACGAGCTCTTTTAGCATATTTAACTTTTCCCTAACAGCAGGATAGCTAGAAATGGCTTCTGTAGATTCTATTACCGCTATTAGCTTTTGGCAATAGTCCAGTTCATCTTCCAGTAATCCATTATTAACCTTAGGAGGGAATTGTTCCTTCATCGTTTCATCTATGGCATAGACTGTTTTACGCAGCCTTTTTGAATACTCAACTAGGTTTTCCCGTGGTGATTTCTGATTGTATCTAGCCTTTGTATGGGTGGAATCTACAATAATAGATTCGCTTTTTATGATTCCTTGTTCCAAGGCGATTTCCACTGTCTTATTGATTAATAGATCAAGTAAGTTTGAATCTTTTAGCCGCAACCTTCTAAATTTCGTTAATGAGCTTGCATCGATAACTTCTTCTTCTGGGGCCATACCCAAGAAATACTTAAATGACATATCGTATTTTGATCGTTCAACGACATCAACATCTGAAATGTCGAAAATACTTTTCAGCAAAAGATATTTAAACATTCTTACGGGGTCGATGGCACCACGTCCATTATTTTGGCAATAGACATTTGCTAACTCGTCATAGATAAATGTAAAGTCCACCAATTCATTCATCTGACGCAATAAGTTATCTTTTGGTACAATTAACTCATATAATTCTATGTAAGGACTCAGGACCAGGTTAGTTTGCCTTTTTATCATCGAATCACCCGCTTGTGTTAGTACTTTAATTGTATCAAAAAGAGAGCTGGAATTACTTATTTTCATAATTCCAGCTCTCTTTTATTTTTCAAATTAACTTTTTCAGCGGCCTCAGATTTCCTCGTTCTTTTTTATTTATCCTGTTCATAGATTCTTTCAGAGGGGGGTGGACGATGGTTAACCTCATCTGGCTCATTATGTTAGTGATTGGTATAGTCGTTTCGGCTCTCAATGGGCATATTGAGAGTGTAACAATATCAGCGATGAAAGCAGCTGAATTAGGCGTGGAGGTTGCCATTGAACTCATTGGAGTTATGAGTCTATGGCTAGGTCTTATGCGTTTAGCTGAAGAGGCAGGCCTTGTTAAAGGAATTGCACGTTTCTTTGGTCCGGGCGTTCGTCGCCTATTTCCGACACTGAAACCGGACAGTCCTGCCCTAGGCGCCATCATTATGAATTTAAGCGCTAACATTTTGGGCTTAGGAAATGCAGCAACTCCTTTTGGACTAAAGGCGATGCAGGAACTGCAAAAGGAAAATCCTACACCGGATGTAGCCAGCCCGGCCATGATAACTTTTCTTGCCCTAAATACCTCATGTATAACACTAATACCCGCAACGATTATCGGAGTAAGGCTGAAAGCTAATTCAGCAAATCCGACGGAAATTATCGGAACAACCATTGTTGCCACCGGATGTGCTATGACTGCAGCCATCTTTGTGGACTACCTTTTTCGGCGGAGGAGAGCAAAATGAAGGTAATAGCCGAAATTTCTCGCTGGGCAATACCACTGCTCTTGCTATTTATTCCAGTTATTGCCTACTTGCGCAAAATACCAGTTTACGAGTCATTCGTAGCGGGAGCGGAGGAAGGATTTAAGACCGGAGTACGCATACTTCCTTTTTTAATTGGTATGTTAGTGTCAATTCGAATCTTTGTGGATTCCGGAGCTTTGAACATATTAGCAGACTGGCTGCAACCGGTTTTCGCCTACCTGGGCTTGGATTCTAACGTTGCAGCGATTATTCCCTTAGCAATCATGAGGCCGCTGAGTGGATCTGGAGCCCTTGGGGTAGCAACCCAACTGATCAATCAATACGGCCCTGATTCATACATAGGACGATTAGCCTCTACACTTCAAGGCAGTACGGACACAACCTTTTTTGTGCTCACAGTTTATTTCGGATCGGTAGGGATAAAAAAGTATCGTTATGCGCTGAAATTAGGTTTATTAGCAGATCTTATCGGATTGATTGTTTCCGTTTGGATTGTCACAAAAACGTTTTAATGAGTCATTTTTGAGCATACTAACAGTGCCGAAAGGAGGCATTGTTATATGCTTTATATCGTCTTACCTGCGTTTAATGAAGCCGCTTCTCTACCACCATTGCTAGAAACCATTGAACAAGTCTGTGCAGATCTTCCACATTTGATTACAGTGGTCAATGATGGAAGCACCGACACCACCTCCGAGATTATCGAAGCCTATGCCCATACTTATCCTACGATTCATCAAGTAAATCATAGACAAAACCAAGGTCTTGGCGCAGCTCTGAACAGCGGTTTTCAGTATGTTTTAAATTATAATTCGTCTCTCCAACAGCCTTTGAGTGATGCTCAGAAAGGCCCAGTTGCTCCTGACACGGTTATAACCATGGATGCTGATAATACGCAGCCGGCCGACCACATTCCCTTGTTGTATGAGTCAATTTGTTCAGGGGCCGACCTCACCATTGCTTCGAGATTCGTTGACGGCGGAGAGCAGCATGGACTCTCTATAGTACGTAAAATGCTTTCTTGGGGAGCAGGAAAAGTTATGAATTATTTTGTGCCCATCAGCGGTGTGCGCGACTATTCCTGCGGTTATCGTGCTTACCGACTTTCGTTATTGGCTGAAGGAATTCGACAGTACGGCCCCAATATTATTCAAAGCCGTAATTTCTCCGGAATGGTTGAATTGCTCTTAAAGATAGCCCCCTTGGCAAATAAGGTGGCGGAGATCCCGTTAAAACTCCACTATGAATTAAAAACAGGTGCAAGCAAAATGAAAATTTTGGCTACAATTTGGGGCTATATTCAATTAATTTATCATATCAAACGTCAAAGGTGGAGTTCTGTCGAATGGGTCGAAGAGTAAGGTGGTTCTTATTAGGGGTGATTTTGCTGGCCGCTTTACTTGTTCGTCTAAAAGGGATTAACAACCCATTGCTGGATGATCAAGCATGGCGACAAGCAGACACGGCAAGTATAGCTGTTCACATGCTTGGTCACCTTATGGATTTTCCAAAAGTAATGTTGCCTCAACTGAATTACGATGGAACAGTTCCTCAAAACGTAGAATTGGAATTTCCGATGTTTCCCTATCTGTTGGCCTGGACCTGGAGACTATTCGGATGGGGAGATATTTGGGGACGCCTTTGGGCCGTGTTCTTGTCCCTGATTTCTTTATGGGGGATTTATGATTTAGGGCGTAATCTGTTCTCCGAGAGAATAGGATTATTGGCAACAGCGATGTATGCTTTCATGCCGCTGTCAATCTATTATGGACGAGTAGTGATGCCGGAGCCTATGGCTCAAGCTTTAAGTATTTGGGCTCTGGCGCTTATTTGGAGATGGAGGACATCTGAGAATAAGCAGGGAATCTGGAAAATCGGATTTGTTATGTCAGGTGCTGTCTTAGCAAAATTACCGCAGTTGATGTTGTTTCCTGTAGCCCTACTGCTTGGATTCTATCCGATGAAACTAAAAAAGATAAGCCAGCTCTTCCGTTATAGCTTGCTTGTAGTTAGTTTTCCTATGGTATACTATTTATGGGCGCACATGAATGTCAGCTCTTCATCAAGTCAATTTGTATCAGGAATCCTCACAAATCAAGTAGTGAACTCTGGGAACCTTACTTGGAATGTATTAAGCAACAATTTACAGCGTGGTTTGACAGATAGTGCACTTTATCTATCAGGGGTGGGTTTATTACGGATGCTCATAAACCGGTTCCCTGGACGAGCTGCTCTTTTAGCATGGGTAGGAATTGCTTTAGCTTATCTGGGAATTGTTTGCGTTCGGATTCCGTTGGATTATTATTTAGTTCCGATAATGCCTTTGGTTGCACTATTGGGAGCTTATGCTTTAGATGGGTGTGGAACTTGGTCAAATATTTTTCTTGTTATCATGATCTTAATGGTTATAAATCAAAATTCTTATACTTACTTAAAACCAAAATATCAATGGAATTCGGTATACTTAACACAAGCAGAGTGGGTTAAGGAACATACACCTTCTTCAAGTGTACTGGTTTTAAGTGACTCTGCCCCCATGACGTTTTACTACGCCCATCGTGTAGGGTTTCGTTTAACAAAAGTGCTCGAAGGGGCAGAGGCGGAGTCCCCGGTTAAAGTATTAAGGAATTTTCCAGGAGATTATCTTGTGAGACTTCCGCAGAGCTGTCAACAAGAACTTTTATGGAAAAAGGTTCAAGAATCTTACCCTGAAGTTGGACCTGGAATTTTCGATCTTAAGAAACCAAAGTAGTTGTATTAGAATTAGCCGTGCGATACCCGAGATTCATAGAGGATTACAGAGAAGGGGATTGAAATTTAGTGGATGTCGAACATAAAGATCAAAACGGAGAGCTTGCAGAACGGTTACAAAAAGTGTTGGCTCAAGCTGGAGTTGCATCACGCCGCCAAGTCGAACGGTTAATTGAAGAAGGGCGTGTAACTGTTAACGGTATAACAGTCTCTGTTTTAGGAACAAAAGTTAACTCTAACGATACGATTTGCGTGGACGGTACGCTGATAGAGAGGTCAGAGAGACTATTTTATTACTTATTGAACAAACCAATGGGTGTAATTACGAGTGCCCGGGACCCTCAGGGACGTCCAACAGTGGTTGAAATAATGAGAGATGCCCCTGCAAGGGTTTATCCGGTGGGCAGATTGGACTTTGATACATCGGGCTTATTAGTTATGACAAATGACGGCGAATTAGCCCATCGCTTAATGCATCCCTCCTACGGAGTTGAAAAAACCTACCGTGTTTGGGTACATGGTCCAGTTGGAATCAAGGCACTGGAACAGCTGCGTGAAGGGGTGCTTCTCAACGATGGGAAAACCGCTCCGGCTAAAGTTGTGCGCCGGAGCGGCCTACTGAAACGCAGAATCGTGGATCAGATGAGTGAGCCTCTTGAAGTATTAGAGATAACGATTCACGAAGGGAAAAATCGTCAGGTACGGAGGATGTTCGGCGCGATTGGCTATCCGGTTGCTAAGCTTGAACGGATAGCTTTTGGTCCCTTAGCTCAGGATGGACAACTTCAGTCAGGAAGTTATCGATCTCTGACAAGAGAAGAAATTAAAAAGCTCCGTTCCCTCGTTGGCTTGACTTAATGATTTATGGGATAAATCGGATGATCAATAGCCGTATTCCACTTTTCAATGTCCTTACCGCCAAAAGCGCCTAAGGCATTGGCGACAGAATTTTGTTTATCGTTATTAGTTGGAATGAGAACGAGCCAATGACCTGTTCGCACTTCGTGCTCATAATGACGAGCTCGCTCTTCAGAAAGGCCGTAACTCAGGAGAGCTTCTGGAAGCCCGCGTCCCTGTGGCTGATGCATAAGCTGACTCGCGAGAGGTCCGGCGACAACCACCTTACCTAAATCGGGAACCTTAAAGGGAGGAGCTTGAACAAGCCAAGCATTAAATTTGTCTAAGTTTATTTCGCTTGGATAGTATGCAAGCTCATTGGCAATTTCTTCTTTAAATTCCCCTTGGTGAAGGTACTCAGCACGAACTATGACAGAAATTTTACTATTGGCCAGGGACTCTCCCTGAATTTCTTCAATGGCCTCTTTCGTTTGTTGGGGCCCTTTAAAAATTGCAATTACACTTTTTCTCATGTCCTAATCTCCTTTGTCAACATTCCATTGGATAAGCTCTGAATTGATGTTAGTATGTCCATAAACTACGAGCCTAAAGCAAAGCTAGCAGGAGAAAATTATGCCTTTGGAGAATATTTTTTAAGAATAAGATAAGAAAGCTCTACAGCTTAAAAATAGAAACGGAGAGAGTGGAAGATGAAGATTCGGATTGGGGATGAACTCCTCACGGAACATGTACGCGTGAGGATTCGTTTGGATTATCGCGGTGAATCACGAAGTGGGCGTTTCTTCTTCGGAGGCAAAACGAAAGAGCAAATGGCAGAATCAACTCGAGAGCAACAAGTCGCAGTTTTAAGAAACGTTCCCCTTCAAGGTATTATGATCGAAGATGTTGACTTAAGTTTAGATGTCTATACGGTAAGTCAAGGGGAGGGAAAACGAACTCGTGATTGGGCTTATGCTCCAATTATTCTGACCCTAAGAGTGGAAAATCTTGATGATTTGCTGCCATTGTTAATCAAAACAGAATTTCGTAAGATTGAGTTTCTCAGTCCTGAAAATATCTCCCTCCATCGCCTGGACATGGAACGGCTGCTGTTTCGCTTGAGTCAATCCTTTCAGCAAGAACTAAAGTTGTTGGAACAAAAATATTTGCGCTAAAGCTATATATATTCAATGCCTGAAGGCAGAACAGTGAGGAGAGGTTCACTATCTTCACTGTTTTTGTTTTGTTACAGACCAATTGTAAAACAAACGTTAAATTATTGTTGAATTTGTTAAATAATTTATTCACAATAGCAAAAACATATTGAAATTTTTTTAATATTGGATTAACATAAACCTAGGCGGTCAGACAGTAGGCTGATCAACAGATTTATCCTAATTGTGAAACACAGTTTCAAATAGTGTTTCATACCATTCAAAAACGAGGGAAATTTTAGAGGGGGTGGTCTATGAGGGTGAGCAAAAGAGTAGAGCAATTCAAAGATCAATATTGCACCAAAGGGTTATTAAGGAGAAAAAGTAAAAATATACTGAATCATTTTGCCATATCTGCAGTTTCTGGGTAATTTTAAGTATGTACAATTTCTAATATACGATTTAATAATCTGCAGAAGTTAAGAGCTATAGTATAATCTTAGGGAAACATAATGTTTTTTTTCACAATTAAAAAATAATCTTCTAAGATTCTTGCTTTGAAAAAGCAAAAAGCCCATGGATTAAAGCTTTTCACGCTTTACCGTTATTTTCAAATAAGTGTATTATTGAAAAATAACGATAATTGTGAAACAAAGAATTATATTGGCATATTGAAATTTTCTTTTAGTGGAGTTACTATTATAAGAGACAGGCGGATGGTCTGATGGCCAAACTGTCAGTCAATTTCCACTTTATTAAACTTTAGAGAAAAGGAGGTTTTGAAGAGAAACTGAATAAGTAGCCAGAGAATGGGAAACGCTCTAGACATACTGATTGAAAGGTGGAATTATGAAATGCCATGGACACAGAATTATGCAGCAATAGGGAATAGCATACCGCTGACTGCGCTCTGCGTATCCCTGCCGATTTTTTATTTGTTCTGGGCACTCGCTATTAAGCGAATGAAAGGTCATATTGCCGGTGTCACCACGCTCTTATTCACAATTATCGATGTTGTGATCGTTTACAAAATGCCAGTTGGCCTCGCTATATCTTCAAGTATCTTGGGAATCCTTAATGGTTGGTTCCCGATCGCCTGGATTATTGTAGCTGCGGTCTTCCTATATAACTTGACAGTAGAAGCCGGTCAGTTCGATATTATTAAAAGTTCTATCGCTTCCTTGTCCGATGACCGTCGACTTCAAGCTCTTCTGATTGCGTTCTCTTTTGGAGCGTTTTTAGAAGGAGCAGCCGGATTCGGTACTCCGGTAGCCATTACCGCTTCCATCTTAGTGGGATTGGGTTTTGAACCGCTTTATGCAGCTGGTATTTGCTTAGTTGCTAATACCGCACCAGTGGCCTTCGGAGGAATCGGTGCTCCAATCCTTGCGGCTCAAGTTGCTTCAGGAATTTCTGCTAACACCATCGCTGCCGCAATTGGACGCCAATTACCATTCCTTTCAGTGTTTGTTCCCCTCTATCTGATCGTTTTAATGGCTGGTTGGAAAGGTGCTAAAGAAGTCCTTCCTGCAATCGCCGTTTCTGGTATGACCTTCGCCGTTGCACAATGGTGGTCATCAAACTATCTCGGAGCTATGCTTCCAGATATTATTGCCTCAATTTTCTCTCTCATTTGTACAGCCATTTTACTCAAGGTCTGGAAACCTAAAAACATTTGGCGCTTTCCTCATGAAAAAGCTACAAAAATTGAGCAACACACAAAATATAGCGGTGGTCAAATCTTTAAAGCTTGGTCTCCCTTTATCGTTCTAACAGCTTTAGTTGGAGTTTGGGGAACGAATGGCTTCAAAGCTTTTGTTACCAATCAGCTTAAATGGTTTGTAATGATTCCACATTGGCCTGGTCTAGATGGTTTTGTATACAAAGCAGCACCGATTGTTAAAAAACCAGCTTTGTATGCAGCTAATTACAAATGGGATTTCTTCCTTGCAACAGGTACTGTTATCTTGATCACTTCATTCATAACCATGATTATCCTCCAAATCAGTCCTGCAAGAGCTGGTAAAGTTGCTGGAAGTACCTTAAAGAGTCTTGTATATCCGATTATCACGATTGGTTCTGTACTTGGTTTTGCTTACATTGCAAACTACTCTGGTCTTTCTTATACCCTTGGTTTATTCTTTGCACTCACAGGGCATGCCTTCCCGTTCTTTGCTCCAGTGTTAGGATGGCTCGGTGTATTCCTGACGGGCTCAGACACATCAGCCAATGCGCTCTTCGGTCAATTACAGAATGTTACTGCAACGCAAGTTGGAATCAATCCTGTTCTTACAGTTGCAGCGAACAGCTCCGGTGGTGTCGTAGGAAAAATGATTTCGCCGCAATCCATTGCTGTGGCGGCTGCGGCTACTGGCTTAGTTGGTAAAGAATCGGATCTTTTCCGCTTCACAATTAAACATTCCGTTTTCTTGTTGCTAATTATCTGCTGTATAACTTTGCTCCAAGCATATGTTGTACCTGGGATGATTCCTGTTATACACTAATCCCTGAGTAATCCTTGATACGTTAGATAGTGGGAAGCGGTTATTGAACAACCCTTCCCACTATTTTTTATTAATTCATAAATATTACATAAATTCTCATATTGAAATTTCTCTACAATTAGATTATTATATGAGTATCAAACTAACTTAAAGTATATCTTAGGTGGTCTGACAGTCAGACAAATGATAAAAGGGGGATATAATAAATGTTAGCTCGTGAAGTCTTGGAGGAACTTGTGCAAGTGCTTGGTCGTGAAAATGTTCTTACGGAACAAGAAGATTTACTGACCTATGCATATGATGCAACTGCGGCGATGAAACATCATAAGCCGGATGTAGTGGTTTCGCCCCTTTCCACCGAACAGGTAGCTGAGGTCGTTAAAATCGCTCAGCGCCACCAAGTGCCAATCTATCCGCGTGGATCAGGAACGAATCTCAGTGGGGGAACTATTCCTACTCAAGGCGGTATCGTTCTGTCTATGCTCAACCTTAATAAAATCTTAGAAATGGATCAAGATAATTTAACCGCAACGGTTCAGCCCGGTGTTATTATCCAGGACCTCAACAACGAAGCGGCTAAATTTGGTTTGATTTATCCTCCCGACCCTGGAACAGTGACCACAGCAACCATGGGTGGTTCAGTCTCTGAATGTTCGGGTGGATTACGAGGATTAAAATATGGAGTCACTAAACATTATATCATGGGTTTAAAGATTGTTCTTGCGAATGGAAAGATCATTCGTTGGGGCGGAAAAACAGTTAAGAATGTTACAGGTTATGATTTAGTAGCCCTTTTCACAGGAGCAGAAGGTACATTGGGGATTATCACGGAAATGATTGTAAAATTAATCCCAGCTCCTGAGACGAGAAAAAGCGTCTTAGGTGTCTTCGACAACCTGGATAAGGCCGGTAATGCTATTGCAGCGATCATTCGAAATAAAGTAATTCCCGCAACCTTGGAAATTATGGATAATGTAACAATTCAAACTGTGGAACATTTTGTTCATGCGGGTCTTCCTCTTAGCGCTGAAGCGGTGCTTTTGTGCGAGGTAGATGGCTATAAAGAAGTCGTTGAACGGGAATCTGTATTAGTAGAACGAATTTTGAAAGAAGAAGGCGCCGTCGAAGTAAAAGTAGCCAAGAATGATCAAGAACGTGACCTTTTATGGCTCGCCCGCCGCAGTGCACTTCCTGCACTGGCACAGAAACGACCGACAACAGTTCTTGAAGATGCCACAGTTCCACGCAGTAAAATCCCTGATATGCTTAAAACCATCCGTAAAATTGCGGACAAGCATAACCTGCAGATTGCAACATTTGGTCATGCTGGTGATGGAAACCTTCATCCCACGATTTTAACGGATGAGCGAGATCAAGATGAAATGAAACGGGTTCATCTTGCAGTTAATGAGATATTCCAAGGAGCTATAGCCCTGGGGGAACTCTTTCGGGTGAGCATGGAATTGGGATTGCTAAAATGGACTTTTTAGGACTGGAATTTGGAGAAGCCGGTGTTGAGGCCTTGAGAAAAATCAAAGAAGCCTTGGATCCCAACTATATGTTGAACCCTGGCAAAATTGTGAGGAGGGACTAATCGTGTCCGTATATGATAGTTTGGATTCGATTACCGAGGAACTCCATAAATGTATGAAATGTGGCAACTGTCAGGCCGTTTGCCCAATTTACAAAGAGACACGTAAAGAAGTTGGTGTTGCGCGGGGGAAAATAAGTTTAGCAGAACTTATTCTTTCGGGGGATGCAGAAATGACCGAGGGAATGGCAGAGCGTTTTTCCCTTTGCACCACTTGCATGGCTTGTAATAATAACTGCCCGTGTGGAGTCCGGTTCGATAAAATAATTTTAGCAGCTCGAGCAGAAGCTGTACGAAAAAAAGGATTGCATCCAGTTAAAAAGATTGCTTTTACAGCTTTGAAAATGCAGCGGATTTTCGATTTTGGTATGAAAACGGGGAGTCTTTTTCAGGGCGTAGCCTTAAAGCATCTGCCGCATAAAAGTGATCGAGTAGCGCGAATGCGCTTTGATATTGGGATCGGGACAGAAAAAGTTTTTCCCATGTTGGCCAAGCGGCCTTTACGCTCAGAGTTGCCTGAAGTGATACAGGTTAAAAACCCCAAAATGAGGGTAGCCTTTTTTACCGGTTGTATGATCAACTATTTTTACACGGATATCGGTAAAGCAGTGGTTGATGTTTTAACAGAAAACGATATTGAAGTTGTCATCCCCCGAGGACAAGGTTGTTGTGGAATTCCTGCTTCTGTTAATGGAGATATTGTCTCGGCACGTGCTTTAGCAAGACGCAACTTACGGGCTTTTGAGAAAAAGGCGCGGATGCTTTGGTAGTAGCCTGTTCCTCAGGCGGAACTGCTTGGAAACATGTTTTTCAGGAGCTCTTAGAAAATGATCCGGAATTTAGTGCCTTAGCTAAGAAATGGTCCGGGAAATCCTATGATATTTCTGAATTCTTAATCCACAAAGTACCCTTTAAAAAAGAGGGCCTGGGTCGCGTTAATCGTAAAGTAACCTACCATGATCCTTGCCATTTAAATCGTGGGCAAGGAATCAATAAAGAACCGCGTGAAATTTTGAAAAGTATCCCGGGAGTAGAATTGATAGAAATGAAAGAACCAGGCCGTTGCTGTGGGATGGCTGGATCCTTCAGCCTCGTTCATCCAGATCTTTCTGTTCAAATTTCCGATCGTAAAACAGCGGACATTGCCCAAACTCAGACTGATACCGTGGCAACCGGTTGTCCTGCCTGTCGCTTGCAATTGCAGAGTGGGGTAGAAAATGCCGGGATTCAGGAGCAGGTTATGCATACAGTTCAAATTTTAGCTGAATCCTATCGAGCAGGTAAGAAATAAGCTAAGACAAAATAAAGCTAGTTATGTTAAGACAGGTCAAGATTAGCTTTACAAAACCTTGTTAATTGTATAAAACAGGCGTTATATGGAAACACGACGAGTGTTTCCATCTTTTTATTATGAAAAATATGGATTTTGCTTCATACTAGTGATAAACTCAATAGCGTGATAAAATATTCTATATAATTATAATAGTGTTGTCTTTTTATCTTTGAAGGAGAAGGCTTTACAAGGAGTGACTAGGGTGATTTTAAAACCCATAAAGACCCAAAAAATTTATGAACAGATTGTTGATCAAATTGGCCAGCTAGTAATAGATGGGCATTTGAAACCTGGCGATCGTTTACCGTCAGAACGAGAATTAGTGGATCGGTTTCAGGTTAGCCGTTCATCGATACGTGAAGCTGTTAGTGCGCTGGAGTTAATGGGACTAATAGAAGTTCGTTCAGGTGAAGGCATGTACATTAGGCAGGTAAACGTTGACTCTGTGGTAGCTCCTCTGGCCTGGATGCTGTTTATTGAAAAAGACTCGGATTTGGAACTTTATGAAGCTCGAAAGATTCTTGAAGTTCAAGCGGCAGGGTTAGCGGCGGAGAGGGCGGCAGAAGACGAGGTCCGTGAGATGTACAAATACCTGGATCTCATGCGCATGGACCTTGACTTAGAGCGAACCGGAGAAGAGGCTGACCATTGTTTTCATTATTCAATTGCCAAAGCCACACACAATAAAATTTTAATTCGCCTTATGAACACAATCTCGGATACGATGCGAATAACCCTGAAAACTAGTCGAGATAAGCTTGCAGTCGATAAAAATAAACCGCAGAGATTATACGACGAGCATTTTGCAATCTATGACGCGATTAAAGTTCATGATGTCGAGAAAGCCCAAAAATTAATGTTAGATCACTTAATTGGCGTTGAAAATGAATTGGCAAAGGACCTGCTTCGTAATTACAAATAGAAAAGGCGGAAACACTATCAATGTGTTTCCCGCCTTTTTTACACTAGTCAGAATAGTGAGGGTCTAAATCATGACTTGTCAAATAGTTTATCATAACGGAAATTGCCTGAATGCCAAAAAACCTTATGCAACTACTTGTCGATTGTGTATTGATATCTGTCCGTATCAAGCAATCTCAGACTCTCGACAAATAGATGCCCAGAAATGTTCCGAATGTGGGGCTTGCATGGCTGTTTGCCCAAGTGATGGTTTTGTCGATGTCACGATCGGTAAGCTTCATGAATATCTGAACGAGGCAGATGAAATTCGCCTGAATTGTCCTCAGGCTTTGCCTGGAGGCTTTGAGATTCCTTGTCTTGGCATGTTTGACAGAGATGGTTGGACTTCTTTAATACTATGGGCCAAGGAAAAACCTGTAACGATTGTTACAGGAGTTTGTGCCGCGTGTGGGGATCGCTCCGCTTGCGCTACAAGCGTGCAGGCGTTTAAACAGGTCCATGCGTCTTGGCCGGATCACGCGGAAGTTCATATCCAAGTACATCCTGATGATGGTCAAGCAGCCGTAGCTAATAAAATTAATACAGTGGCTTCTAAAACAGTCGCACAGAGAGAAAACTGGCGTCAGAAAAGCCTAAAAAAAGTTGAAGAATGGTTGCCTAACTTAACTGCCGATCAGACCTATCCCATACCTAAAGGTCGACAAGAGCTAGTGCAAGTCTTGGAAAAATACCCTGATGTAAAGATACCCTTCCCTGCATTAGCTGTCACTGAGTTGTGCACGAATTGTGGGGTTTGTGCATCAATTTGTCCGCAGGGTGCTCTGCAAAAAACTGAGGAGTGGGACCCTGATCCGAAGGCTAAAGAGTCTATGCAAGAAGACAAAATTATCTCGATGAAACTCATATTAGAGCCTCAGAAATGCGTTCACTGCAATCGCTGTGTGGAAGTTTGCCGATCTAAAGCTCTGTCATTTACGACGAAAATGTTAACCCATCGTTTGTTAGTGGGTAAGGTATTGATCCACGAAGGGAGTCCCCTATATTGTAAACAATGTGGGAAACGAATTTTTGACAACTCAGAATTATGCTTAGTCTGTTCAACGAGTGATCCCCAAGGAAGAGGTTCTTTCTTCCTCTAAGGGACTTTCCCACTTCAAGCGGCGGAAGGTGTATGGTGCGCCAAAGGATGTCCATAATCCTCCGCTTGCAAGAACGGGGAGGTAAATCCAAGAGTAACTAAGGGTGAACGGGTGCCAAAGCCAGACCCAAATTCCTAAAACACAGAGACCTAAAAGAGTTTTTGATAGGGATACGACAATTCTGGTACGTTCCCGATAGTCGAGATAATAATCTTCCAGAAAATAGCCGCTGGTGAATCCGCTGACAAAGCCTACCATTTGAAACCCTTGGCGGGTATGGTAAATTAAGAGGAACAACAAGGGAAGTATGATAGTAAGGGATAGTTTTAAGCGCAGCGAGATTTGAAGTTTTAATACGCGTTCATCCAGCCGCTGAAAACCAAATACCATCAAAGCTCCTATTAGATATCCTCCTAAAACATCTCCAGGCCAGTGAACACCTAGGTAGAGTCTGGAAAAACCAACACCAAGGATCATAAATACTCCAATTCCTAACCAGCGCTTTTGGGATCGCCAACGGTTCCATATGTAGGGATAAAAGGTAGCAACCCCTTGACTATGTCCGCTGGGGAAAGAACTTCCGGCAGCAGAAGAAAGATAGAGAGAGCGGACACCTGGTTGCCCAATAGGGCGAGGTATGTTAAACAGATCTTTTAGCAGACCATTAAAAGCCATGGAAGTTAAGAATAAGGTTGCAAGACGAAAGCCGAAGCGCTTATCAATATTCCAATAGAGAAGTGTAATTAAGAAAATATAAGTCGGCTCACTGCCTAAAAAGCTTATGAGAATAAAAAAATTATCTACCAAGGGAGTATGGATTGATTGAATATGTTGATAGAACGTTAGCATTGACGCCGCGCCAACTCACGCATGGTGACCGCCACACCCGCAATGAGCACTATGTTCGTGGGTCTTTTTCCTAGGTTCGCGTAAGAGCTGTTCCGTTAAATGGGTTACATGAGTTATCGGCTGCTGTTGAATCGCCGAGGCCAAGCTTATGATTTCTTGGATCTCAGCTGAGTTAACGCCCATTTCTAAAGCTTCCGTGATCGCGACACGAAGTGAAGCAAGCGCATTACAGGCTACAGCTGCTGATATTTGGGCTATTACAATCGTCCGTGGGTCAAGACTCATTGAAACATTCCTCCTGAAATTAGTAGTTTTCTTAAATGTATTTTAGATATGGCTAATTTTAGCACACCTGAGTTTCAAGGGCAAAAGCTCAGGACTATGGGAACATTGCCAAACTGAAAGGAATAAAGGATGAAAGATTATCAGGTTATTATAGTTGGCGGCGGAGCGGCTGGCATGATGGCAGCAGGGCAGGCAGCAAAAAACGGCAAGAACGTTTTGCTGCTTGAGAAAAAGGAACGATTGGGCAGGAAAATTGCCATTTCCGGTAAAGGCCGCTGCAACATAACCAATGAAGAAAATGTCTCGGATTTTATTCGCAATTATCCAGGAAACGGACGCTTTTTACATGGTATATTGCGGGAGTTTGATAATGTTGCCTTACGGCAATTTTTGGCACACTATGGAGTGGAGACAAAAGTCGAACGAGGTGGGCGCGTTTTTCCCGTTTCAGATGATGCTGAAAACGTTGTTGAAGCTCTGGCTGCCTTTCTGACAGAAATGGGAGTCACGATACTTACTGGGATTACAGTAGAGGAGATTCTTGTTGAAAATGGGCGAGTCATAGGAGTACAAGGACTTGGTCAAAAGCGGTTTTATGCACCGGCCGTGATCGTCTGCACTGGAGGATGTTCATACCCGGCTACCGGATCAACGGGCGATGGCTATCGCTTTGCCCGCAAGCTGGGGCACAAGGTGATCACGCCACGACCGGCTTTAGTCCCTCTTAAAGCGGTTGAAGTTTGGGTCAAAGAACTGCAGGGACTGTCCCTCAAAAATGTAGAAGCTTCCTTGTGGATCGGCGGGAAGAAAAAGGCAGCAGAGTTTGGGGAAATGCTTTTCACTCATTTTGGGGTATCTGGCCCCATTATTTTAACCATAAGCCGTCAAGCTGGGGAAGCCTTGGGCAAGGGTGAATCGGTTAAACTGCAAATCAATTTGAAGCCGGCGCTTACCTTTGAACAATTGGACGCCCGAGTCCAAAGGGACTTTCAAAAGTATAGCAATAAACAATTTAAAAATGCCCTTGACGACCTGCTCCCTCAAAGTCTGATTCCAGTCATCATTCACTTGAGCGGGATTAACCCGGAAGGAGTCGTGCATCAAATCAGCCGTGAAGAACGAAAACGTTTGGTTGCTTTGCTGCAAGGGTTAACTCTTACAATTACGGATACGCTCTCGATTGAAACCGCTATTGTTACTGCCGGAGGAGTTGACGTTAAAGAGATTAATCCCAAAACAATGGCCTCAAAATGCGTAGAGGGGCTCTATTGGGCTGGAGAAGTTGTGGATGTTGATGGGATAACAGGCGGGTATAATTTACAGGCTGCCTTTGCAATGGGTTTCCGAGCCGGACGAGCTGTGACTGAGGAAGCATTTTCTCAGGTCTGATAAAGATGCTTCGTGCATACACTCTTTCCGAGGTGGTGTTTGTGCGTAGAAGAGTTAGCTTATTGGAATGGCTTTGGAATAGTGTTCAGCAAGGAGAGCGCCGTGTCATTCGGGTAATGGTTCTGGCTTCGGTAATACTTGTCGTAATGCAGCTGAGCGTTGTACGTGATCCTCTGCAATTTTACATGTCTGTAGCGACAAAGGTGGAATCCCCTCCCCTTGATTTACCTTCACTGGCGACGAATAAGCCGGATACCTGGCAATTGACCTTAAAAGCAGTCCCTGCTGCTCAGATACGTGTTCTTCAAAATGGAAAAATCATTACAACTTTGATTAAAGGAGAACAGCGTATCAATGCTCAAACGGGACAGATTCAGCTGGATGGCACGAATGTTTCTCAGGCGATAAAGGTACAGATTATCATGAATAATGAAGGATTGATGGAGCCACGACAAACACAAATAGTGGTTTTGCCCGGTACTATTCAGACCTTCACTGTTAGTCCGTAATGTTGCAAATCAAGAATCAGAGGGCTATAATTCAATCATCAGAAGAGTTTACTCTTCAATAGAAGGAGGGTAGAATGGTAGGAGTTATATAAGATCTTAGGTTTGGGAAAGGAAGAACGGGATGATGGCACAAAGCAAGAAAATAGCGCTCGCTGCCTTAAAAATGGCAATGACAGAGAGCAGAGAAGAAGAAGCCCATTTGAAAGAATTTTATCAGCGGCAAGGCGTTAAAACTGCTGCAGTGGATTATGGCGGAGAGTATATCAATTCAGTGCGAAAGATTGTTGAACGCGCGATCGTAGCGGCCAAACGCGAAGGGGCCATCCATGAAACGCATGGCGACGAAGGCGCAGTAGCAGGTGCTACACGAGAAGCTTTAAGCCAAATTATGAATAAAGCAATGGGTTTAAATATTGGCGGGAAGATCGGAATTGCACGTCAAGATGACCATTTGAGTGTTGCCGTCTTTTTTGGTATAGGGTTGCTGCATTTAGACGAAGTGGCCGTAGGCCTGGGACATCGTGTCGCTCCTAAAGAATAGAGGGGGGAACCTATATGGTACGGGGAATTCGAGGTGCAACTACCGTAAATTCCAATGATGCAGGAGAAATTCAGGAAGCAACGAAAGAACTCTTGCAGATGATCCTTGTTGAAAATCACTTAAGCACAGAAGACTTGATCAGCGCGATTTTCACAGTGACGTCGGATCTTAATGCAGATTTCCCTGCATCAAGTGCCCGTGCGATCGGCTGGCAGTTAGTTCCTTTGTTATGTGCTACGGAAATACCGGTGCCCGGTTCCCTTCCGCGCTGTATTCGTGTCTTAATACATGTCAATAGCACGTCTACGCAAAGGGAAATTCGGCACATTTTTTTGCGGGAGGCAGCGGCTTTACGCAAAGATCTTTTAGAAACAATTGATTAGATTTTCTTGTTTAGGGGTTGTAGAGACAGCCTTCTCTGTGGTAAGATAGTTTCAATTTATAACTCTGGGATAATTTAATGGGCTTTGTTAGGCAAAGCTTATGTAGAATGGTATTCAATAATATTGGTGATCGTTTGTTAGGTTTATAAGGAAGCGATCGTAGGATAGTAGGATGGGCGCAATTTATGAATGAAGGCACCCTCTATTTAGGGGTGTTTTTTTATAATTTTTTAAAGGAGGGTTGAGTAAAAATTTCAACAGCGGGGAACATCTAAACGATCTAACATGTCATTAGTAGAATGGTAGAAAAATGGTTATACAATAAAGTAGTATGGTTGAAAGGGGTAGGGAAAATGATTATTGTCATAAAAAAAGGTGCCACAGCTGAGCAGGTTGAAGAGGTTTCGACGCGATTGACGGAAGAGGGATTCAAAGTACACCTTTCCCAAGGAGTTGAAAAAACCATTGTTGGTGCTGTCGGAGACCGCACGCGAATCGAGGCCCTTGATTTAGAAGCTTTGCCCTGGGTAGAAAAAGTCGTGCCGATTTTGGCGCCGTATAAATTGGTTAGCCGTGAATTTCACCCTACAGACAGTATCATTCGAATTGGCGAGCATGAAATAGGCGGAAATAAGGTTCATATGATGGCAGGACCTTGTGCCGTCGAAAGCAGAGCCCAGATTTTGGAGACAGCTCACGCTGTTCGCGAGGCTGGCGCGACATTTTTACGTGGCGGAGCGTTTAAACCGCGTACATCCCCTTACTCTTTTCAGGGATTAGAGGAAGAGGGACTGCGTTATTTGGCGGATGCCCGTGAAGAAACCGGACTTATGGTCGTTACGGAAGTTATTGATGCCCGAGATGTTTCCCTTGTTGCCCATTATTCAGATATTCTTCAAATTGGAGCTCGGAATATGCAGAACTTTATTTTGCTCAAGGAGGCAGCGAAGTCTGGAAAGCCAGTCCTTTTGAAACGAGGACCTTCAGCAACGTTAGAAGAGTGGATGATGGCGGCAGAGTATATTATGGATGGCGGAAACTACCAAGTTATGTTCTGTGAACGGGGAATTCGCACCTTTGAAAGTTATACGCGCAACACTTTGGATTTAACTATGGTACCTGCGCTGCATTCTCTCTCGCATTTACCGGTCATCGTTGACCCAAGCCACGGAACTGGACGGTGGCAGCTGGTCCATCCCATGGCTAAGGCATCTTTGGCAGCCGGGGCTGATGGTCTGATCGTTGAAGTTCATCCCCATCCGGAAAAGGCCGTATCCGATGGCAAGCAATCCTTAACACCGGAGAAATTTAATATTATGATGGCGGATTTAGCCGGATTAAGTCAAGCGCTTGGTCGCCCATTAGGGGGAGTGAGTTCGTGTTAGAGCAACCTGTGGATATTCTAACACCGGGATGGTCAGGCCTTCGAGTTCCGAAGGCCTGCATCTTTGGGTTGGGATTAATTGGTGGGTCTTGGGCAGGGGGGTTACACCATCTTGGCTGGGACGTCGCTGCTGTTGACACTGAAGAGGCGAGTATTGCAGAGGCTATTCGTCGTGGCTGGCTTCAAGAAGGCTGGTCGGCTGTTCCGGAGTATTTAGATGTAGACCTTATCGTTTTAGCGCTTCCTCTCCAAGAATTAATGAAGGGCTTTAAACACTTGATGGCCAAAATTCCGAAAGGAGTTATTATTACGGATGTGGGAAGCATCAAATCCGAGGTTTGCCGAAAGTGGCAGGAAGAGAGTTTTAAGGATTCAGATGTTTATTTTGTGGGGGGCCACCCGATGGCGGGCTCGGAACAATCGGGGTTTGAAGCCGCAGACCCCAACCTCTTTCGTGGTTATCCCTACGTATTAACTCCAGCAGCGGACTGTCCAGATCCTGTCCTTCAAAAACTTGTTCAGCTTGTTCTGGCGATGGGCGCGAAAGTAGAGCTTCGAGAACCCTCGCTTCATGATCGGCATGTCGCTATGGTCAGTCACATTCCGCATATCTTAGCAGTCACGTTGACGTTAGCCGCCAAGGATGCTTCCCAAGAAGGAGAATCCCTATTGTCCTTAGCAGGTCGGAGCTTTCGGGAATTGACACGCATTGCTGACAGTTCTCCGGAGATGTGGAAAGAAATCATGGTCAGGAATTCTAAGTCAATCCTTGATGGTCTTACACTTTGGGAAAAAAGAGTGAAAGAATTTCGCGAATTCCTACAAAATGAGGATGGCGAGAAGATCGCAGAGGAGTTTCGGCTTGCTCACAATATTCGAGCCGACCTCTGATTTGGTATATGACAGAAACGATAGGAGGAATACCAATGGGAGGCGTATTTATTAGACCGATCGCCGGAGTTGAGGGTGAAATTCGAGTCCCCGGAGATAAATCCATCTCTCATCGGGCTGCTCTTATGGGCGGAATGGCTTTTGGAGAGACCCATGTTACAAATTTTTTATTAGGACAAGATTGCTTGAGCACGCTTCGGTGTTTAAAACAACTCGGCGTAGTTTGGGAAAGGCAAGGAACCGAAGTTTGGATTCGAGGGAAAGGTATGGAAGCGTGGCAGGAGCCGACAAACGTTTTGGATGCCGGAAATTCGGGTACGACCTTCAGGCTGATGCTTGGAGTCTTAGCAGGAAGTCCCTTCTCGGTTACCTTGAGTGGAGATGATTCTCTGCGTTCTCGGCCTATGCGGCGGGTCACCGGGCCCTTAAAGCAGATGGGGGCAAGTATTCTGGGAAGGTCTGGAGGCAACATGGCACCCATAACGATGATGGGCGGTCAGCTGCAGGGACAATCGTTCCACACTGAAGTGGCTTCTGCCCAAGTAAAATCAGCTATATTGTTAGCCGGTTTAAGGGCAAACGGAGAAACGAGCGTGCAGGAACCTTCACTATCACGGGATCATACCGAGCGGATGCTCAGAGGGTTCGGTGTTGAAGTTGACAGCGCTGAAACCTTCGTTAAAGTGCGGGGCGGCGCACGCCTGACAGGCCAAAAAGTTTTTGTTCCAGGAGATATATCCTCGGCAGCATTTTTCCTTGTATTGGGAAGTTTAATGAGACAGGGTGAGATCATCTTGCCAGATGTCGGAATTAACCCGACTCGAACAGGAATCATTGATGTTTTACAGGCAATGGGAGCAGATATAGAACTGTTAGAGAGTTCGGAATTATGCGGTGAACCACGCGCGACACTGCGGGTTCGTCCTTCACAGCTAAAAGGAGTCGAACTTGGAGGAGACATGATTCCACGTCTGATTGATGAAATCCCCATTTTGGCTGTGGCTGCAAGCCTTGCTGAAGGAGAAACTGTCATTCGCGACGCAGCAGAACTAAGAGTTAAAGAAACAGACCGCATCCAGAGAGTTGCGCAAGGTCTGAATGCTTTAGGGGCTAAGATCGAGGAACTTCCAGATGGGATGAGAATTCAAGGCCAACCAGCCTTACGAGGCGGAGAAGCCAGCAGTTTTGGAGACCATCGTTTAGCTATGGCTTGGGCTATTGTCGGCATGTTATCCAAAGAAGGAGTTAGTGTGGAAGATATGTCTGCCGCGGATGTCTCCTATCCAAACTTTATAGACGTTATCAAGAAGGTAGTTCTATGAGTACTGCGGTAACATCGGATATTGATAAAGGTTTTGTTTATGGGCTGCGTCAATCTTTGAGCATTGTGGTCGGATATGTTCCTGTCGCAGTGACCTTTGGAATCTTGGCGACACAGTTTGGGATAAGTTTCTGGGAAGCAGGACTGATGTCCTGTTTCGTATTTGCTGGCGCCTCGCAGTTTATTGCCATCGAAATGATTCACCAAGGTGCAACTGCCTGGGTGATAGGTCTGACTACTTTAATCATTAATATTCGTCATGTACTTATGAGTCTGTCCGTTGTGCATTTTTTCCCAGAAAGAACGCTACCATGGTCATTAGGTTTAGCCCAAGGGCTTACCGATGAGACCTTTGTACTTAATTCGAGAATTCTTAAAGAGGTCGTTGGGGAAGAACAGCGCCGTCGGATTATGTTAGGGATCAATTCGGGTGCCTTTGCTTCGTGGGTTGTTTTTACTATCTTAGGAGGTTTGATCGGGAAATGGCTGCCCGTTCAGTTTTCTGGTTTTCAGTTCGCACTTTTAGCTTTATTTATTATCTTAACGGTTTCGTCATTATCGAAAAAGAACTTAATGACCTACCTTCTTGCCGGGACTTTAGCAGTTGTTTTTAAATTGCTCCTTCCAGGGAAAATCTATCTGATTCTAAGCGTTGTTCTCGCAGCGGGGATTGGGGCGCTTTGGCAGCGGAGAGATGCCCAAAATAGGCAGGTAAACGATCAACTATGACAATTTTGCCGTTCGGGTTGAGAGAGGTGAGCTATGTCGATCCAATTCTTCGAAACGATTCTATTCATGACTTTGGTTACTTATGGTTCGCGTGTCCTGCCGTTTCTTTTGTTTAAAGGCAAGAATGTTCAAGGCTTTGCTCGGGATTTTATTGAGCTTGTTCCAATCGCTTTGTTGGCCGCTTTAGTGATTCCGGAGTTGGTGACTCCCGGCGGGTCCATTGCCGTGATTCACAATCCTTATTTATGGGCTGGAATACTGACGTTTCTTTTTGCGCGCAGGATTCCTAATCTTTTTTTAGGAATTCTTTTTGGAATGGTTGTTTTTTGGGGCGTGGATAAATTTCTGTTTGTTATACATTAACAAAAGCAAGATTCAGATACATTACGCAATAGAGTTGGATAAGTTTAGATAAGGGAGGGCGCTTATTGTCTCATTGAATATGAGATCAATAAGTGCCCTCCCTTATTATTTAGAAAACTTAAAGTCATGTATCCAATTAATTATTAATATTTTTTATTTTCAAAATGATTAAAGAACTCTTTAATTAGAATACGAAAATAAATATTAATATTTGCGAAAAAAATCAAGATCAGCGTTTAGGTTGAGTAACCATAAAGGTTGCAGTTCCAATGGCGACCAGATTACCCGCATCATCTTTAATTTCACTTTGACCAACGATGAGGTTGCGCCCTTTTCGGATGACCTTTCCTTCAGCTCGCAGGGTTCCAACATTAACTGGACGCAAGTAATTGATGTTCATTTCTACCGTTGAAGCACCTACTTCTGGATCTAATTGTTGATTTACAGCCACGGCAATTGAGCTATCTAACAACCCGGCGAGAACCCCTCCGTGAACATTTCCAAAGAATTGTTTAAGATTATCATTAATTTCCATAATAATTTGGGTTTTGCCCTCATGTTCGATGATGGACATGCCCATGTGTTTCCAGTAATATCCACTCTCTAGCTCTGAAATTCTTACCACAGCACTAAACCTCCTCTTTACAAATCATTCTCACACAGTGTGTGCTAATTTTCAAGAATATGGACGGTATTAGTTAAGTTGCATGCCTCTCTTTTAAGACTTTCGCTTACACATAAATATCAGCAAAGGAGGAAGGGTATCTAGTAAAAGAGTAATCTAAAATAATAGCAGGAGATTATTCTTTTTATATAGAATACCTTCTAAAGAGAGGAGGGGTTTTGTGCCGAAGGAATTGACG
The DNA here is from genome assembly GCF_045689965.1 of Desulfosporosinus paludis. Taxonomy (NCBI): domain Bacteria; kingdom Bacillati; phylum Bacillota; class Clostridia; order Eubacteriales; family Desulfitobacteriaceae; genus Desulfosporosinus; species Desulfosporosinus paludis. Next base: position 670,911 of record NZ_CP144211.1, on the reverse strand, counting down.
CATTGGCACATCGCTTGCTCAGCCGTGCAAAAGGGAGCTCCAGCACAGATTGGAAAGCTGATCGCGAGCAATCCGGCTCTTTTTTATTTAGGGGCTATTGCGCACGACATAGCCTTTTATGATTTGTCTCAGCCGCCGGAAGCGAGCATAGAGCGAATATCCAACCAACTCCATGGGGTAGACGGAGAGAATACTTTACTGCCGCTCATCGAAATGATGGAGGCAGCTCTTTGCCGGAATGAGAAACAGCCGTTGTTAGCTTTTCTGCTTGGTATGTTAACTCATTTTGTTGCGGACAGCACCTTTCATCCGATGGTTTATTATATGAGTGGAAATTATTTTGCAGCAGTATCTGAAGAACGAGGGAAGGCCGTATTCCGTCATCGTTTATTAGAGACTGCTATTGATCTTTGGCTGGAGGCCGTTGATCCGTTGGAATATCCTTCGGACTTAATCCACCTTTGGCGAGAGGCGGGTGAAGTCGGAGAGCAGGCCTTGCAATTATTGGTAGATCACTATACCTATAATAAGGATAAAAGTATTCCAGCGCATTTTAAAGCTGCTTGGCGGAACCACCGCTTTCTGCAGACGGCCTTCCGCTGGTCAACCCCTCGACAAATTTTGGGACTTTATCGGCGTTTGGGACATCCATCCGCGGAGAAGCAGGAAGCCTTGTTCTATCCTCAACGGTTCAATTTATCCTTTTTTGATTCCGAATTGCAATGGCGCCACCCTGTGACAGGAGAAACGTATGAGATGAGCTTAGGTCAACTGTTTGACGGAGCCGTAGAGAAGGTCGTCGCCTTGTTCGATAATTTAGGATCAGGATCAATGGAGGCATGGCCTGACCTTCTGCGAAGGTGTTCCCCATTATCTCTGGATAGCGGTTTAGCCTATGTTCCAGTAAAGCAAATGACCTTTTTCGGACAGACCCTATTGAAGATCGTCTGAAAAAAGGTCTACAGCGGATTTTTTAAACTAGTCGAACAGAAAGTATAACTTCGTTAAATACTTTCTACATTATAAGTGCAACTACACAGCCGTTCGCCTATGGCTAACAAGTGCGAAGACAGTGTCTTTGGGCGTCAGTCAAATTTTCTTTATTAAAGTCTAAAACAAATTAAAACTCCGAGTAAGGCTCGGAGTTTTGAATTTACCCTAGCAATCCATTGTTAAGTTAGGTATAGTTAAAGCTATTACTGAAAATTGTCGATTAAGACATTTGGGATAGTAGAAGATTATGTGAGGTGCCTAAACAGTTTGGTAATTTTCTAAACTACCTTGGATACGTATTTCCGACCGGGGAATCATTCATGACATCCATTTCGTCGCTTTCATCCGCATCTGAGTATCTATTCCCTCGTGACACGATGGTATAACCGCATTGCTCAGATTTTCGCCCTAACCAAAAGGCTGCAATGAGACTAAGAACAAAAAACAATCCATGAGAATGGTAGTGTTGTCTTTGGTGATAGAACATAGATAATCCTCCTTTCTTACATTTTAGATTTACCTTTTTAATTGAAATCCATCCGGGTAATATAAGGAAAATTAGATGGAGGGGCTGTCATGCATTTTGAACTATTACTTTGGGACCTTGATGGGACGTTAACCGATCCCAAAGAAGGAATTACTCGCTCTGTACAGTATGCGCTTCAAAAGTTAGGCTTGACCTTTCCCCACGAAGACGATTTGGAGTGGGTTATTGGGCCGCCTTTAAAAGAAAGCTTTAAAATCCTACTTCAGACGAATGATGACCTCTTACTCGACCAAGCCGTAACCTTTTATCGTGAGCGTTATCGGGACATAGGAATGTATGAAAATATCGTTTATCCGGGAATTCCACAATTATTAGCCAAATTAAAGGAAATGGGCTGTCAGAACTTTTTGGCAACCTCCAAACCAAAGGTCTTTGCGGAAAAAATTCTTCGGCATTTTTCCTTAGCGGACTGTTTTAGTGTTATGATGGGAAGTGAATTGAACGGCAAATTAGTGGAAAAGGATGATTTAATCCGAGAGGTCTTGACACGAGTGCCTGCTCAATCACTATCCAAAACAGTCATGATTGGGGATCGTCGGTATGATGTTCAAGGGGCCAGATCCAATAACATTGAGGTTATTTCCGTAGGCTATGGTTATGGAACGATAGATGAACTAAAGGCTGCTGCCCCGGATTATTTTGTCTCGAGTGTTGACGACTTAGCAAAGCTTCTCCTAACTATGATATAGAAAGTAGCCTAGCTTCTGAAACAGCTCATTTAGGCCTAAACCAATATAGTCATTCCTGAACAACTCCATAGTCTTTTGTGTGGTTTATTGGATACCGCACTGCTGCATCAAGATATACGTAGTTTTCATCCTTTTCTTGCCTCACCATGCCTACAATACCACTGTCCTTTGTAGTCTCAAGATATTGATGGACAAAATGCTGATAGGCGCGTTCTTCCCAGGGATCGAGAAATTCAGCAACGGTATTTAAATAACTCTCGATGGGAATTTTAAAATAACGATGGTAGACTTGAAGTGTTATCTCCGTTGGATGCATATAAATTCCTCCCTTTAAACTAGTTTGGGAAAATTATTTGGAAACTATGTGTCCAAAGTAAGAATGGAAGGAGCGTGAGTATGGACGAAGGAACCGAGCCGGCTATCGATAAAAGAGCTAATGTCAATAGCGATGAAAGAACTAACCTGAGTAGCCCTCGATCAGAATATCCTTTTCAAAAACGAACGTTGAATTGGGTTGACTTAGTAACTGTCTTGGGTGGAATTGTAGGTATCTATATTATTTTGGCCTTAGGAACCGTTTGGTTGATGGATCGTTGGCCCAATGAACGTGTGTTAATGTATTTAAATGCCTTTCTAACCCAGCTATCTTTTGCCCTACTGATTTGGCTTCTTAAGGCAATACGACATTGGCATTGGTCGGATTTTGGCTGGAGATCCGTATCCTTTCGGAAAATCTTTCTGAACATTCTAGGAATCTATGGGGTTACATGGGTTATAAACATTAGTTATGCTCTTTTCCTCTACAAACAGGGAATGACCCCGCCGACAACCGATGTTTACACAAAGCTGCTGGGACAATCATCAGGACTTTCCTTGCTGCTGAATTTAGTGTTAGCGGGTGTTTTAGCTCCTGTGATAGAAGAAACTCTGTTTCGAGGACTTATTTTTGGAAGCTTGCGGACTTATTGCGGTAAATGGACGGCTGCAGTGATTAGTGCCGCGATCTTTTCAGGACTTCATTTCCAAGCCTATGGATTTTTTCCGCGCTTTATCTTGGGGATCGTCTTAGTGTACCTTTTTGACAAATACAAATCTCTTTATCCTTCGGTTGCTTTGCACTCTTTGAACAACATAGTCGCTACCTTGCTGGCTTCAAAGTTGGTTGGATAGCAGGATAATCCTGCTAATCAATAATATCAAGAGCCTTGCACGTTTCATCTTGAAATGTGCAAGGCTCTTGACGTTTGTAAAGATTCTTAGGCAGACATTGTCATGGAATAATTTTCAATGATCGACGAACACTAAGGTGGATAATGAAAGATCGAAGAATTTTCGTCGAGGGAGGGAGAATATGCCCAAATCTGAGAGCTACTATCAATGGGCTCGCCGCAAAGGAGTATCAAGGAGAGACTTCCTCAAATTCTGTACGTTAATGGGTGCAATGTTGGGCTTAGATGCAGCCGAGTTTCCGAAGATCGTTCAGGCCCTCCAGTCTAAACCACGTTTGCCTGTGATATATCTTAACTTGCAGGAATGTACATGTTGTGGGGAATCGTTCTTGCGTTCTGCCCATCCGTTAGTGTCAGACCTCATTTTTAATATGATTTCCTTGGATTACATGGAAGTGCTTCAAGCAGCCGCTGGTAAACAAGCTGAAGACGTTCGTTTGAAAACAATGAAAGATTATCCGGGCGGATACATCTTGGTTGTAGAAGGAAGCGCGACCTTAGGAAACGGAGGGGTTTATTGCACGATCGGCGGGGTATCGGCGACGGAGCTCTTAAAGCAAACGGCAGATGGGGCAGCCGCCGTGATTGCCTATGGGTCTTGTGCTACTAATGCCTGTGTTCAAGGGGCCTATCCCAATCCCACGCAAGCGGTTCCGATTCGCAAGGTCGTTAAAAATAAGCCAATCATCGATGTTCCAGGTTGCCCGCCTATTGCGGAAGTCATCACCGGAACGATCGTACACTATCTTACCTATGGCAAGATACCGGAGCTGACGAATCAGGGCAGGCCCAAGGCGTTTTACCAGCATCGGGTGCATGACAATTGTGTACGGCGAGCTTTTTTTGATGCAGGTCAGTTTGTGGAGTCCTTCGACGATGATGGCGCTAAACAAGGGTGGTGTCTTTACAAAATGGGCTGCAAAGGTCCTACGACCTATAATGCTTGTGCAATTACAGAATGGAATGATGGAGTAAGCTATCCCATTAAATCGGGTCACCCTTGTATTGGGTGTTCGGAAAATAATTTTTTTGATAACACCCCATTTTATACCCATTTAGCCAAAATCCCCAACAACGCCATCGGAAAGGATGTTGATAAGGTAGGCGCAGATGTGCTTGGTGTAGCTGGGATTGCGGTCGCAGCCCATGCCGGGCTGACCGGGATTGTAAAGCACAGAGAAATGCAGGCTAAGAAAGATGGAGATCCAGAGGAGATTAGGAAAGAATAGGGACTGAGAATCAAGAGTTTTCTTTTGAAAGGAAGCGAACCATGGCAACAAGAATCGTCGTTGACCCTATTACCCGAATTGAAGGGCATTTGCGTATTGAAGCAGTGGTTAAAGGTAATCGGATTACGGATGCTATCAGTGCAGGTACAATCTTTCGCGGTATTGAAAAAATTGTTGAAAATAGGGACCCTCGGGATGTGTGGGCCTTTGTGCAAAGAATCTGCGGCGTATGTACCCATATTCATGCCTTAGCCTCTATACGAGCTGTTGAGGACGCCTTGGACATAAGGATTCCTAAAAATGCCAATTTGATCCGCAATATTATGACGGCTACACAATATGTCCAAGACCATGTGATCCATTTCTACCATTTGCATGGTTTTGACTGGATCGATGTCCTAAGTGCTCTGAAAGCTGATCCGGTTCAAACGAGTGCTCTAGCTCGTTCAATCTCGAACTGGCCGAATTCTTCCGACGGTTATTTTCGAGATGTGCAAAACAAGGTGAAAACAATCGTAGACAGCGGTCAACTTGGCATTTTCGCCAATGCGTATTGGGGGCATCCTGCTTACCGGCTCCCCCGGAGGCAAACTTAATTGGGGTCGCCCATTACCTTGAAGCCCTAATGTGGCAAAAAGAAGTGGCTAAGATCCATACCATTTTCGGAGGGAAAAACCCCCACCCTAATTATTTAGTTGGAGGAATGGCCAGCACCCTGAATATGGATGACAACGATGTTATCAATATGGAACGCTTAAATTTGGTGAAAACTAAGATCGATGAAGCTCAGGTTTTCGTCGATCAGGTACTAATACCAGATATTTTTGCCATTGCAAGTTATTACAAGCAAGATCTCTATGGAGGAGGCGGAGTAAACTACCTAGCCTATGGCGGGATTCCGACGGTGGATATCCGTGAACCCGAGAGTTTTCTTTTTCCAGGTGGGGTAGTTTTGGATCGTGATTTAAGCAAAGTCCATGATATTGATCTGAAAGACCCTAAGCAAATTCAGGAATTTGTTCCTCATTCTTGGTATCGCTATGATGATCCCAAAGCAGGATTGCATCCTTGGCAAGGAAAAACAGAAGCTTTGTACAATGGGCCTCTCCCACCTTATAGCAATCTCGACGAGAAAAAAGGGTATAGTTGGATAAAAACACCTCGTTGGCAAGGTCGGCCCATGGAAGTAGGGCCTTTAGCCCGTTTTGTTGTAGCATATGCCCGAGGAAATCAAGAGATCAAAGGGTTGGTCGATGAGGCACTTCATCGTTTAAATCTGCCGGTCCCCGCACTTTATTCAACCTTGGGACGTACTCTGGCCAGAGCTTTAGAGGCTAAATATTTAGTGGATCATTTAACTGGATTTTACCGAGGCTTAGTGGCGAATATTAAAGCAGGGGATAGTCAGACGTTTAACGGAGAAAAATGGGATCCTGAGAAATGGCCTTCTCAAGCCCAAGGCGTCGGATTTGCTGAAGCTCCTCGAGGTGCCTTAGGGCATTGGGTTAAAATAAATCAGGGCAAAGTAAGTGGCTATCAAGCAGTGGTACCGACAACTTGGAATGCATCTCCGAGAGATGACTCCGGCCAAAAGGGTCCTTATGAATCCTCTTTGCTGGATACGCCTATCCTGCGTGAAGATCAACCTTTGGAACTATTACGGACGATCCATTCCTTCGATCCTTGTTTAGCTTGCGCGACTCACTTAATAACTCCCCAAGGGGACGAGATCTTAAAAGTCAGAGTGCTTTAAAGGGAGGACTCTCAAAATGAACGTTATTCGAAGTCAAGTATACGTGTGGCAATTTCCTGTGCGGTTTTTTCATTGGGTCAACGCCTTGGCTGTCACCATTCTTTTCGTGACAGGGATGTATATCGGACATCCAATCTTAGACGCTCCGGGCGAGGCGGTAAGTAATTTTTTCATGGGAAATGTTCGGTATTGGCATGGCCTAAGCGCCTTTGTCTTCATGGCCAATATGCTTTTCCGATTGTATTGGTTTTGGGCCGGAAATGAATATTCCAAAATGAGACTTTGGAAAAAAGATTTTTGGCAGGATGTTTTAAAGACGTTTAAATATTACACCTTTATGACCAGAGAACATGTTTCCCATGTAGGACATAATGCCCTTGCTCAACTGATGTATTTCTTCTTTATCTGGCTGGGAGGTCTGCTCATAATGCTGACCGGGTTAGCGATGCGTGGAGGAAATGACCCGAATGGAATAATCCAAGTCCTTTTCGGCTGGGTGGTTCCCTTATTCCGTAACGAGTATCAGGTCCGCAATGTTCACCACTTTCTGGCCTGGGGATACGCCTTGTTTCTTTTAGGTCATCTATATATGGTGTTGCGTCAGGATATCTTAGATGATGACGGAACTATTTCATCAATGATCCATGGGTTCAAATATGAAATTTCTCCCTCGGATAAGCAGCATGATGGACAGCTGGGTTTTCCGGTCATTGAAGGAAAAGAAAATTACAGCTAATCAAAAACTCTATAACTCAAATATAAACATTAACGTTTGAGGTGCAGAACTGATGCCTTATCTCAAGAGGATCAGTTCTGTTTAACATTTATGCTCCTTATAAAGCTCTTCAGAAAAAAGTGATAAATTTTTTAGAAAAAAAGGCTATAAAACGAGGGATTGTTAGCGTTCAAAGTCGTATGATATAATCTGTGTAATATAATTACTATTGAGAAGCTTTAAATGGCCTACAACTATTTGAGGTATAAACCTTCGAAGAGACAGGAGCATAAACTGTGACGCTAAGGAAACGACATGAACTGCAAATTGCGATTGACGGCCCTGCGGGAGCAGGGAAAAGCACGGTAGCTAAGCTTGTGGCCAAACATTTGAATCTATTCTATGTGGATACGGGTGCCATGTATCGGGCGATTGCGTATAAAGCACTCAAAAGCGGGATCTCCATCGACGATGAAGAGATGGTGAGTCAAATGGCCCAAACCACACAGGTAGTCTTAGACCATTCGGAAGAGCGCTTAGTGTGGTGTGACGGCGAAAATGTCACTCAAGCGATTCGAAATCCTGAAATCTCACGTGCAGTTTCTATCGTAGCGGCTTACATAGGGGTGAGACAACGGCTGGTTGAACTTCAACGCCTGGAGGCAGCCCGTGGAGGGGTGGTCATGGATGGCCGAGACATTGGTACCTATGTCCTGCCCGAAGCGGATCTTAAGATTTTCTTAACGGCTTCAGCTCAGGAACGAGCGAAGCGCCGCTGGCTTGAACTCCAGAGTGCCGGAAAAAGTGTCTCCCTTGAGGAAGTGACCCAAGATATGCTGCGTCGTGATCGTCAGGATACTGAGCGAGAGGTGTCTCCTTTGGAGCCTGCACGAGATGCCATAATTCTCGATACAACAGGATTAAACGTGGAGGATATTGTTGCGGAAATTTTAACCTTAACTCAGGAGGGATAAGAATGACGTTATATAACTTTGCGAAAGGGATGTTTCGTCTTCAGTTCAAAATAATGGGGTGGAAAGTACAAGGCGTGGAAAACATACCGTTGGAAGGCCCGGTTATTTTGGCGATAAACCACATTAGTATGTGGGATCCCGTGGTGGCAGCCTGTAGTATTCCGCGCCCGGTTTGCTTTATGGCTAAGGAGGAATTATTCTCCTTGCCGATCTTAGGAAGGCTTTTACGTAAACTGGGGTCCTTTCCAGTCAAAAGGGGGCAGGGGGATATGAATGCAATTCGCCAATCTCTGTCGATCCTTAAGGAGGGGCGGGTGTTAGGTTTATTTCCAGAAGGGACACGTTCCAAGACGGGGAAGATTCAAAAAGGAATGCCTGGAATGGTACTTCTTATGGAAAAAAGTAAAGCTTTAGTTGTCCCTATTAACGTGTTTGGAACGAAACATATGCTCACAAAAGGGTGGGGAAATCTCTCGGTAGTCATCGGCCATCCGCTATCGTCGGAGATGCTTAAGGCTCCAGACGGTGTTGAAAACCGACGAGAATGGATTGCCGACCGGATCATGCAAGCTTTGCTGGATTTGCAGCTGCCGAAAGCTCAGTAATGCGAATTTAAAAGAGTTTAGAAGGCTCGTTGATCGATGAAATGCGACTGATTAAAGTGACTGAATAGGTTCAGTCACCGATTCAGTTGCATCTTTTTTATCATATCGGGAAGGATAAATTATACAGTTGCATCCGCGAAATCGCTGATTTTCGGGCGTTATATTCCGATAAAACTCATTCTTATAGCAGGAATTTTGAAAGAGAGTAGAGAACTAGTTCATATGATTTTGGGGGAGGGTCTTTTTTTGATAGTCAAACGGGCAGAAAAAGCCGGGTTTTGTTTTGGCGTAAAACGTGCCTTAGATATGGCTGAAAGAACAGTGGAAACCTCATCGGCAGTATCCCTGGGACCACTGATCCATAATCAACAGGTAGTGAAACGTTTAGAAAGGCGCGGTATCCAAGTCGTTAACGCTTTAGAAGATGCAAAAGCCGAACAAGCTTTAATTATTCGTTCTCATGGTGTAGCGCCTGGTGTCTATCAAGAAGCAGAAAAAAAAGGGATTAAGGTCGTGGATGCTACCTGCCCTTTTGTTCAAAAAGCACAGCATTTGGCTGCCGAGTCTGCTCAGATGGGACAACAGGTCATCGTTATTGGAGATAAACTCCATCCTGAAGTACAAGGGATTTTAGGCTGGGCTGGAGATCAAGCTATTCCTATCCAAACAGTGGAAGAAGCTCGAAAACTTCCGATTTATCCGCATTTGGCAGTTTTGGCTCAAACGACCCAACTCGCGGAAAGTTTTGCGGAAATTGTTGAGGAATTAAAACAACACACGGAACATCTAACAGTTCATGATACGATCTGTAATGCTACGGCAGAACGGCAAAAGGCAGCCCGTGAACTGGCGGAAATTGTGGATGTTATGGTCGTTGTCGGTGGTCGTGACAGTGCCAATACCCGCAAATTAGCAAGCATCTGCGCCGAACGAACTAAAACATACTTCATAGAAACGGCTGACGAATTGGAACATGTCTGGTTTAGCGAAGCAAAATGTGCAGGGTTGACCGCTGGAGCTTCCACACCAGATTGGATAATTGAGGAGGTTTTAAAGAAAATGTCGGAAATGAATGATGATGGAATGGACATGTCCAGTTGGGACGCGGGTTTTCAAGAACTTCATCTTGGGGCTCAAGTCACCGGGAAAGTTGTAAAAATTACGAATGATGAGATATTTGTAGATATCGGCTGGAAATCTGAAGGGGTCATACCTTTGACGGAGTTAAGAGTGGCTCGGCAAACACGCCCGGAGGATGTCGTGGCCATTGGCGATGAAATCACGGCTGTGGTGATACGGGTAGAGAACTCTGAAGGGCATACGGTCCTTTCAAAACGTAAAGCTGATGAGGCGGGTGCTCAAGACCGCCTGAAACACCTGGCAGAGAGCAAGGAAGAAATCCAGGCTCAAGTCATCGAGGTTGTTAAGGGTGGCTTGGTCGTTGATGTGGGGATGAGGGGCTTTGTTCCGGCTTCCCAAATCCAGTTAGGGTATGTTGAGGATTTAAATCAATTTTTGGGCCAAACCCTTCGCTTGCGCATGATAGAGTTTGATCCTGGCAAGCGGAAAGTAATACTTTCCCAAAAGAGCATTTTGGAAGAGGAAAAGGCAGTAAAACGAAAACATTTGCTCGAAACTCTCAAAGAAGGCGATGTTGTCACCGGAGTTGTGCGGAGAATGGCGGATTTTGGCGTCTTTGTTGATATAGATGGACTTGATGGACTTCTTCATATCTCGGATATGGCCTATTCGCGAATAAAGCACCCTTCCGAACTTCTGAAATTAGGAGACGAAGTCGAGGTTCAAGTGTTAAAGCTCGATCAAGAGACAGGGAAGCTTTCCTTAGGACTAAAACAACTCAAAGAAAGCCCCTGGGATCAAGCAGCCCAAAAATATCCTCTGGGATCTATAGTGACGGGTAAGGTGGTCCGCATTGTGACCTTTGGTGCCTTTGTTCAACTCGAAGACGGTGTGGATGGATTAATTCATATTTCCCAGATTTCGGATCGCCGAGTCAATAAAGTGGAAGAGGTCCTCAAAATTGGGGATATGGTTAGTGCCAAGGTTATAGAGTGCAAACCCGAAGCTAAACGGATCAGTCTGAGTATTCGTGAGGGGGCTGCAGAGGCTAATAAAGCTCAGGATGAGAAGGCTATAGCTGAACAACCAGAGATAAAATCCATGACAATCGGGGATGCCTTAGGCGAAAAGCTTTCTGCGGAAAATAAAGAATAGTGTCCTAATAGAGTATTGATATTAGCTTCGAAATGACTTCTTGCTCATAAACGCAGGGAGTCATTTCCTTCTAGCTACGAAAGAAGGTGCTCAAGTGGCTAAACGCCAACCAGCTTCCCCCATCGATTTTCCTGTCTTGTTTCTAACGCTGGTGCTGCTGGCCTTCGGCCTGATTATGGTATTAAGCGCTGGGGCTGTGCTTGGATTCAATGCTACGCAAAATTCCTATTTTTATGTCTTACAGCAATTGAAATGGGTAGGGATCGGTTCAGTCATCGCGGCGGTAGTTGTCAAAGTTCCTTATACATTTTGGCGCCGTTTTTCAGGGATAGGTGTTCTAGTAAGTGTCATATTACTTATCGCGGTTATTTTTACGGGTGCTGGGATCGCGGCCAAGGGTTCAGCACGATGGATTCAATTTGCTGGGATAACAATACAACCTTCGGAAATTACGAAGTTAACCTTAGTGCTCTTTTACGCCCATATTCTCGATCGTTTTCCAGTTAAGAAAGGAAAAGATTGGCGTGTTCCCTTAGGGATACTTTTACCCTTTACCGTTGTTATATTAGCCCTTGTGTATAAGCAGCCGGACCTTGGAACGGTCATGGTCTTGGGGTTAACAAGTGCAGTGATGTTATTGCAAACGGAACTTCCGACCTTATGGTTCTTAGCTGCAGTACCAGCCTTAGGGCTCCCGCTTATGTATTTTATCCATGGATATCAATGGCAGCGAATTTTAGTCTGGCTTGATCCTTGGAAATATGCCAGCGATATTGGGTATCAAATCACGAATGCCGAGATAGCTTTCGGTTCGGGCGGCTTGTTCGGAGTAGGCTTAGGGCGAAGTTTGCAGAAATATGGGTTTCTCCCGGAAAACCATACTGATATGATTTTTGCGATGGTTGGCGAAGAACTAGGACTTTTAGGAACCTTATTGTTAATGGTTCTCTTTATCTTGTTGTATGCTCGAGCGTATTATGTCATTCGGGAATGCCCGGATCGTTTTGGACGTCTCTTAGGCTTTGGCTTAGTCTCTTCCTTAGCTATTCAGACTGCGATTAACTTATCCGTAGTGACAGGTGTATTGCCGGTTACAGGAATTACTCTCCCTTTGATTTCTTATGGCGGAAGTTCCCTGGTCATAACCCTTGTTGAATTGGGCTTGATCTTAAATGTAACCCGCTATTGTGTTAAATCTCCAAAAATCGAAAGGAATCTTCCAAACCTCTCCGTGTAATCTCCTTTTTTACGGGAATAATAGTTACTATGGTTTCCGTCAGAGGAGGAGTTGCTTTGAATTTTCCTTATGGAGAATGGATAATTATGTTCGCAACACTGGTAACTTGGGTGGAAAAGCAAGCCTCGCGTTGGTTTTTTCTAAAGTTATCAACGATTTGGTTTCTCGGCAAGTGTCTTGAGAGTATGATTCAGTCCTCGGGTATCTGGCATTGGCATTACGCGCGCTTGGCAGTGATGGTGTATGTGTTTGGCTACGCCTGGAAACGTACCCAGCGAAAAATTTGGCCTCTGATCCTAACGAGTTTTGTTGTGTGTATGGAAACCCTTTTTCTGGTCAATGATCCGGGAGTCATACCCTACAGCTCGTGGCTTTTTGCCCTTGGGCTCGTGTTGGTTGCTTGGACAACCTCGAAATCCTACTGGGGAACTATTTTAGCTTTGGCAGGGAGTGTTTTGTTGGATCAGTGCCTTGAACGTTTTGTTTATGAGGGAATCCTCCGACATGTCGATTTGCCGGACGTGTTTATTTGGAATTTTGGGGTGGTACTTTTGATTGTTTGGGGAGGGTTACGTTTAGGATGGAGAGATTATTCCGAACGAGCAAGAATGGTGCCTTCCAACTCCACAAACGATCAAGAACTTCAGTAGCATGTCCAATCTAAATATAGTATACTTGTACACGATAGAGACTGGGATTATATGCCTTGCTCTGGATCGTCAGGAGGATGGAATAATTTGGCAAATGGTCTTGTGGTTGCGGGAGTTAGTTCTGGAAGTATCGCAGAAGAAATGGAGATTCAAGTTGGAGATCGAGTCTTGACTGTGAACGAGGAAGAACTCCGGGATATTATTGATTTTCAGTATGGTATTGCTGAAGATGAGTTTACGTTACTTATAGAAAAACCCAATGGTGAGCAATGGGAGCTAGACATCGAGAAGGCTCCGGGGGAATTTTTAGGTTTAGAGGTTGAAACGATTAGTCCCGAGGGAACAAAAATATGTTGCAATAATTGTACGTTTTGCTTTGTGGCTCAAATGCCAAAAGGGATGCGGGCTACACTTTATGATAAAGACGATGATTATCGGCTCTCAATGACTCAGGGGAGTTTTATTACGCTCTCGAACTTAAACGATGAAGAATTGAATCGGATTATATCGCTTCATCTAAGCCCACTCTATGTTTCTGTACATGCCTGGAATCCCGAGGTTCGTGTCAAACTCATGAAAAATCCTCAGGCAGGGAAGCTGCCCGAGCAGATTAAACGTCTTACCGAAGCTGGAATTGCCATACATGCCCAAATTGTCTTAGTACCGGAACATAACGATGGCGATGTGCTGGCTGAGACTATCTTACGACTGGGAGAACGTTATCCGGCTATACAGTCTATTGCCGTGGTGCCTGTTGGCTTAACTCGCTATCGGGAGAAGTTGACACCCTTGCGGGGATTCACACCTGAGGAAGCCAGTCGGCTGTTAGACCAGGCGGAGACCTGGCAACGAGACTTTTTTGAGCGAACTGGGCAGCACCTTGTCTATTTTGCGGATGAGTTTTATGTTCTCGCAGGGCGGGAGTTTCCCCAAGTCTCCATTTACGACGATTTTCCTCAATTGGAAAACGGGGTGGGGATGGCTCGCAAGTATATTGCGGAACTGGAAAAGGGCTGGCGTTTTTTGCCGGACACTATTTCTAAACGACATGTGCATCTTATCACTGGGACATCGGCACAAGGCCTTTTCATGGACTGGTCAAAGAAATTAATGGATCGAGTGAGCGGTCTGACCCTTACAGTACATGCCATACAAAATAAGTTTTTTGGAGAAACGGTTACTGTTGCCGGCTTGTTGACGGCTCAGGATATTGCCCTGCAAATAGGTGATTTGGCTGGTGGGGAATTTCTTATTCCTCGGGTTATGCTGAAGGCGGATGAGCCACTTTTTCTGGATGACCATAGCGTTCAATGGTTGGAAGAAAGTGTTAATGGCCACGCAAGCATTGTGGAAAATGATGGCCTAGCCTTTTTAGAACAGGTGATTGGATATTCGTTGGAGGTGGAGCGTTGTGAGTAAACCCGTGGTAGCAATTGTCGGTCGGCCGAATGTCGGAAAATCAACTCTTTTTAATCGAATGGCGGGTGGTCTCGTGGCCATTGTCGAAAACAGACCGGGTGTGACGAGAGATCGTCTCTATCGGGATGCCGAGTGGCTGGGACGCAAGTTCGCCTTGATTGACACTGGCGGAATTGAATTTAAGGCGGAAGGGACGCCGATTGCTTCTCAGATGCGCAAACAAGCAGAGATAGCCGTGGAAGAGGCCGATGTCGTTATTTTTGTCGTCGATTCTCAGATATCTCCGACACCGGACGATGATTTAATTGCCCGTACCTTGCGTCGCTCAGGAAAGCCAGTGTTGTTGGTTGCCAATAAAGTGGAAAATTTTGAGAAGATTGAAGGGCAGTTGTACGATTTTTTAAGCCTAGGCCTCGGAGAAGCAATTCCGATATCTGCAGTCCATGGGATGAATATGGGCGATCTATTGGATATGGTGATTTCTAACTTGCCAGATAAGGATGGGGAGGATTATGATCCTGATGTCGTCCGCATTTCTGTCATAGGTCGGCCTAATGTTGGAAAATCCTCCTTAGTCAACACAATGCTCGGGAAAGAGCGGGTGATCGTCAGCAACATACCCGGAACGACTCGAGATGCCATCGATACACCCTTCGAGTTCGAAGGTAAACACTATATTCTCATTGACACAGCGGGCATGCGCCGCAAAGGCCGCATCGAGGAACTAACGGAACAATACAGTGTTGTCCGTTCTTTACATGCAGTCGACCGTTCTGATGTGATCCTTATGCTCCTCGACGCCACAGAAGGGGTAACAGAGCAGGATAAAAAGATCGCAGGCTATGCTCATGACGCAGGAAAAGCCATGGTTATCGTGGTGAATAAATGGGATCTGGTAGAAAAAGATGAAAAGACGATTAATAAATTTGAGAAGGTGATCCGCGAAGAGCTTGGCTTTTTGCAATATGCTCCCACAATGTTTATTTCTGCCAAAACCGGACAGCGTGTGAATAAGATATTAGAGCTCGTGGATTTCGTTGTTGAACAAAACTCTACTCGAGTGACAACGGCAACGTTAAACACCTTGGTGAGAGAATGGCTCCATCTTAATCCCCCTCCCACGGATAAAGGGAGAAGGCTAAAGGTTCTTTACCTTACTCAGGTAGGGGTAAAACCGCCAACGTTTGTTTTCTTTGTCAATGATCCGGAATTAATGCATTTTTCTTATAAGCGTTATTTAGAGAATCAAATGCGGAAGCATTTCGGATTTGAAGGGACTCCGATCCGAATAGTCGTTCGTCAAAAAGATGAAGAGAAGGAGTAAGTCATGTTACGCTACCTGATATTTATCTTAGCGTATTGCCTTGGGGCAATTCCTTTTGCTTATCTGGCAGGTCTCCTTAAAGGAATAGACGTTCGTCGACATGGCAGCGGGAATATCGGCACGACCAATGCCTTTCGCCTATTGGGAGTCAAATTGGGCATATCTGTGCTGATCGGGGATTTTATGAAAGGAGCTTTAGCGGCAGGCCTTGGTTATTGGGCCTTCGGTGCCTGGGGGGGGATTGCCGGTGGGCTGCTGGCTATGGCAGGACATAGCTGGAATCCTCTTTTTGGCTTTCGGCCAAGCGGCAAAGGTGTGGCAGCAGGCTTTGGTATTATTACACTCTTAATGCCCAAGGTAATGTTTTTGGCAATTGCGTTATTTATCGCGGTTGTTTGGGTAACACGTTATGTCTCCATGGGATCGGTTGTAGCCGCCCTTAGTGTGGCAATATCAGTGTTTATTTTTCCAGAACCGCTTCCGTACCGGATTTTTGGCTTGGTTGGAGCTTCTCTTGTGATAATACTCCACCGTTCTAATTTTAAACGGGTTCTAAATGGGACAGAACATAAGTTTGGCAAGAAGAAAATGTGATGAGATATGAGATCCGAGCACTAAGCACTAAATGCTCGAACCACAAATACCCAATAGGGGAATGGGGGTATTAGGTTATGTCAAAGGTGGCGGTATATGGAGCCGGCAGCTGGGGGAGTGCTTTGGCTGTACTCTTAACAAAAGCGGGTCACCAGGTGGCTCTCATCGGTCGCCAATCCAGTGAGATGGCACTCATGAATAAGCTCCGTGAAAATGTGCGCTACCTGCCGGGTGTTGTTCTGCCGTCAGGACTTACCCCCACCACAGATTTGGCTGAGTTGAATGCGGATCTTGTTATTTTGAGTGTTCCGTCGCACTGCGTCCGTGAAGCCGCTCGGCTGATGAAACCAAACCTGAGGGCGGGTGGGATTGTCGTCAATACTTCCAAGGGGTTAGAAGAGACAAGCCACTATCGCCTTTCGGAAGTTCTGAGAGAAGAGCTAACCGACCAGTCCATTGCAGTGTTATCAGGTCCCAGCCATGCTGAAGAAGTAGGTCGAGACATGCCAACCACTGTTGTAATTGCCTCTGAAGTTGGGATTGCGGAAAAAGTACAGGACCTTATAATGACCCCAAAATTTCGAGTGTATACCAACCCGGATGTCATTGGCGTAGAACTGGGAGGCGCTTTAAAGAATGTCATAGCCTTATGTACAGGAATCGCTGAAGGATTAGGATTTGGTGACAATACGAAAGCTGCTTTAATGACTCGTGGGTTGGCAGAGATTGCCCGTTTAGGTGTGGCTATGGGCGGGCATCCTCTAACCTTTGCCGGATTATCAGGTGTTGGCGATCTCATCGTGACTTGTACGAGCCAGCATAGCCGCAATCGCCGAGCGGGTGTCGCTTTAGGGCAGGGAAAACCTCTGGATGCTGTCCTTAAAGAGGTGGGCATGGTCGTTGAAGGAGTCAGAAACACACGTGTAGCTTATCAGCTCAGTCAAGAAAAAAACATCTCTATGCCTATTACGCAACAGGCCTACAAGGTCTTGTTTGAGGGTGTGGATCCCAAAATCGCTGTGACAGATTTGATGATGCGGGGGAAGCGGCACGAGCTTGAGGAAGTCGTTGAAATGAGTTGGTTAAGGTAATAGTGAGATAATCTCCCAGAGAGAAAATTTTCCAAAACAAGGAGAAGGATATAAAATCCTTCTCCTTGTTTTCTTTGCAGTGTCATATTTTCTGGAAAACCTAAATATACTTATATTGCTTAATGTGCTAGTCCAGTCATCGGGTATCCACGAGTTACAGGGAGGTGGAAGGGGAGATAAGGTGGAGGCCCTTCCCCAATTTTTGGGACAGCACTCAAAAGGGAGGGAATTTCTAATGGAAAAACTAGACATTTTTAGGGATATCGCAGAACGTACGGGGGGCGATATTTACCTCGGTGTCGTCGGGCCAGTCCGCACAGGCAAGTCCACCTTCATCAAACGTTTCATGGACCTTTTGGTCCTGCCTAACATTCAAGATGCCTTTGAACGGGAACGGGCCAAAGATGAGCTCCCTCAAAGTGGGACAGGTAGAATGATCACGACGACAGAACCGAAATTTATCCCCTCAGAATCCGTAGAAATCGTAGTAAAAGACTCCATCCATATGAATGTGCGCTTGGTTGATTGTGTGGGCTACGGTGTCGAGGGAGCTCTCGGCTATGAGGCTGAAGACGGTGAAGAACCACGGATGATGAAGACCTCTTGGAGTGACGAACCAATGTCTTTCCAAGAAGCGGCTGAGGTAGGTACACGCAAAGTAATTACAGATCATGCTACTATCGGGATAGTCATCACAACAGATGGTTCGATTACCGATATCCCTCGGGATGCATACTTAGACGCTGAGGAGAGAGTGATCTACGAACTTCGCCAACTTGGCAAACCATTTGTGGTACTTATGAATACAAACCGCCCTTATTCTGACAATACCATGGAATTATGCCGAGATCTTGAAGAAAAATACAGCATACCTGTCCTCGCTGTGAATTGCTTGGAAATGACTCAAGAAGATATCACGCAAATTCTTGAGGAAGTGCTCTATGAGTTCCCGGTGGCCGAAGTAAATATTGATCTGCCCAAGTGGGTCGAAGAACTTGAGAGCACTCATCCTGTGCGAGCGGCTTTCGAAGATACTGTCCGCAAAGCGATCGAAGGGGTTCGGCGTTTGCGGGATATTGACCAAGCTTTAGACGCTTTAACGGAATGCCAATATGCTCAAGATGTTCTTTTGAAGGAAATGAATTTAGGCACTGGGGTTGCCAATATTGAAATGACCGCCGTCGAAGGCCTCTTTAAAACCGTCCTGCAGGAGTTGACCGGTCTCGAAATTGAAGGAGATCATTCCTTGCTGCGGATTGTTCAGGACTATAGCAAAGCCAAAAGAGAATGGGATAAAATGTCCGTCGCCATCGAAGAGGTCAGGGTTAATGGCTATGGCGTTGTGACCCCTCAACTGGAAGAAATGTTCCTGGAAGAACCGGAACTGGTCAAACAAGGCGGACATTATGGCATCAAGCTCAAGGCAAGTGCTCCTTCACTCCATATCATCAGAGCGGACGTAACCACTGAAATTACCCCTTTAATTGGCACTGAGAAACAGGCCGAGGAGCTCGTCAAGTATATTCTCGATGAATTTGAAAGTGATCCTAAGAAAGTTTGGGGTTCCAATATCTTCGGTAAATCCTTACATGATTTAGTACGGGAAGGAATCCAAAACAAACTTTATAAGATGCCGGAAAATGCTCAGCATAAACTTCAGGATACGCTGCAGCGGATTGTTAATGACGGCAACGGAGGGCTTATCTGTATTATCATCTAAAGGATATCGTTAACTACAGGGCCAATAACAAAAAGGCAACAGATGAATCAATAAAAGTGTCCTTTATAAGAGACGGTGGAACGCATTAAATGCGTATCCAACGTCTCTTTTCCTATGGCAGGGTTTGCTGCTCGACAGGTTGGACTTTACAAATATGACGCTTGCGGTCGGCTAGGTATAGGAATAATATTGAAAATTCAAAACAGATGTTATATTGTGTATTAAGGCAAATGTCTTTTAAGCAAAAGAATGAAATATAGGAGATGCAACAAATGGATAACAAAGAACTTCAAGAGAATGACCATTTGATTTACCTGAAAGAAGGTTTTTTAGCTCGGATCATCCTGAACAGACCCCAGAAATATAATGCCTTTTCTTTACCAATGATTCGCAAATGGGCAGAATCCCTTCAAGATGCTCAGCAGGATCAAACGATAAGGGTTATCGTAGTTACTGCGAAAGGTAAGGCCTTCTCTGCAGGTGGAGATATCAAAACTATGCTGGAGGGCAAAGGCTTTGTGGGCTGTGATGATCAAGGTGATCTATGGGGCGACAAAGCAATCCACCGCAAACGTGCCCTGACAGAACATATACATAAGATCGCCCTCACACTGGAAATGATGGATAAGCCGGTTATATGTGGCATCAATGGGCTTGCTGTGGGTGCAGGGCTTGATATGGCTTTAATGTGTGATATTCGGATAGCCGCAGATGACGCTCAGCTTTCCGCAGGCTACGTAAAGGTTGGCCTTGTTCCGGGCGATGGCGGAGCTTTTTATTTGCCTCGATTGGTAGGCGCAGCGAAGGCCTTAGAGCTCTTATGGACCGGGGATTTTATCTCTGCCGCTGAGTCGGAGAAAATTGGGCTCGTTAACAAAGTTGTTCCAGCTCCAATGTTAGAACAAGCTACCCTAGAAATGGCTGGGAAAATAGCCGACTCCCCTCCGGTTTGCGTGCAAATGATTAAACGAGCAGTTTATTCAGGACAACGTACGAATGACTTACGGACAGCCTTAGATCTGATTTCTTCCCAAATGGCTATCGTTACCGAAATGTCGGATCACCAGGAAGGGCTCGCTGCAATTAATGAAAAACGCAAACCTACTTTCAAAGGCCAGTAAAAGCGATAATCTGTTCGAATTCTTGCAAACATTGTACGAATTAGCTTATAATATGTCTGAAGATTAGGCAATGATCGTTGAGATAGATAGGAGAGATTGGGTGGTTGGCAAGACTAACGATTTTTTAATTGTCAGCAAAGACATTTTGCCGGAAGCCATTTTAAAGACAGCTAAGGCGAAAGAACTCCTTGTTAAAGGAGATGTCTACACGATTAATGACGCAGTGGAAAGGGTAGGTTTAAGCCGCAGCGCCTACTATAAATATAAGGATGGCGTGTTTCCTTTTTATGAGGCCAGCCGCGAAAGGATCTTGACGATTTCTCTGATCCTGGAAAACAAAGCTGGCGTACTTTCTCATGTCCTGAACTTTATTGCCTCAGTAAAAGTAAATGTCTTGACCATTAATCAAGGGATACCCCTTCAAGGAATCGCCAATGTTTCAATTTCTGTGGAAACAGCCGGCATGGCCGATACTCCTGAAAACCTGTTAAGCGGACTCGGCAATATCAACGGCGTAAGAAAGATAGAAGTTATTGGACAAACCTAAAGATAGATCTGAGATCAGATAAAGACCCGATAATGGCAAAAATCAGAGTAGAATTTGGCCCTCATAGCAAAATGGATAAATTTGTGGTTGCGTTTTTACTTCTAATATGGTATCTTATAAAAGTCCTTCACGTGAAGGAAATATCGGGGCGTGGCTCAGCTTGGTAGAGCGCTACCTTGGGGTGGTAGAGGTCGCACGTTCAAATCGTGTCGCTCCGACCAATTAAATCAATTGTTTGACGGTTTTTGGGTAGGTTGCAAAAATAGCTAATACCTACCAAATACCTACCAAAAAATAAAAGACCATGAAAAACATGGTCTCGTTTTGCATATCTGAACGTTTACTGGATTTCTTCTTGCTGGAGTTCTATAATTTTTCTATTGATTTTTTCTTTCTTCTGAACACCAAGATGCTGGTAAACTTCTTTCAAAACTCTAATATCGTGTCCCAGGCGCTCGGCTGATAAATGATCTGGTACATCATTTTCATACAGCCAAGTCGCATGATAATGCCGAAGAAAGTGCAAACGAGTCTTCGGCATTTTCTTTTCTTTAACAAGTTTAGCAAGATAACTGGAATAACTGTCAGGGCGCATTGGGAATATAAACTGATCGCCCTTATTTTTCTTGTTTGCTATTTCTACGACGACCTTCTGCTTCTTTTTCCGTTTTGCAAATCCATTCTGCATAACTCCTTTTATGAGGTTTATGAGATAAGGAGGAGCTGCTACTTCACGCAACCCATTTTCCGATTTTGTACTCTTGATCTGATATTTACCTTGATCATTAATAACGTAAGCTTCATCGACTCTGATTGTGTTGTTTTTAGTGTCGATATCATTTTGTCTTAGAGCGAATATTTCTTCTCTCCTAAGACCACACCAGGCTGCAAGGAGAATAATAGGCTCGTCTCGTGTCCCCTTGGTAGCATCGTGGATCTTCTTGAATACCTCGGGAGTGGGAACGTCTGAATAATCTACTTTCTCCTCTTTAGGCAATTTAAGATCTTGGAATGGGGTTTTACCCTTTAAAGCGTCGTAAAAGATCGGCCTTAGGCAGGAAAGAATTCTCCTTACACTCGTTGCTGATTGGTTACCAAGAAGTTCATTCGCAAATTTCTTTAGGTGTATATCTTTTAGTTCCTTAAATTTCATCTGTTTAAAAAATGGGCGATAGTAATTTTTGAGATAGCCTGAGTACAGAACAATTGTGCTCGGGCTATATTTGTTTTTGTGGATTTCTATCCAATTCTTAATCCATTCAGCTATTCGGATATTATCAACATTAGTTAACTTTCCTTCTTCGTGTTCCTGTTCTATTTTTCTTGCGGCTGATCTACATTCTTTGAGTCCTGACCTTGTTACATATTTGTTGATCTTTTTTCCATTCTCATCCCTCCCCAAGTAAATAGTAGCCTGATAGCTTCCGTTATCAAGCTTTTTAATGCTAGCCATTTACCTCACCTCGCTGTTAAATCTTACGGCCTTACCTAAGATGGAAATTTGCTTTCTGTCCTTTTTGGTAAATACAATATCGGTATAGTTTGGATTTTCGAAATGGAGTGTTATGGAGCCATTACTTTTATAGATTCTTTTAAGCGTCGCCTCCTCTCCGTCAATAAGTACTGCGGCGATCTCTCCGTTCTCAACATCTGGCTGCTGTCGAATATATACAATATCTCCATCAAGAATTCTGGCATTAATCATGCTGTCACCTTTCACGCGGAGGCAGAAATCTATGCCCAACTTTTCCGGTACGTATTCGTAATCCTCTATATGTTCTTGGGCGAGAATAGGAAATCCGGCGGCAATAGTTCCAAGCAAAGGGATCTTTTTAAGTGAATCCATGTTCTCGATCTTTTCATACCGGTTATCCGTTCTACCCATCAAATAGTCCGTTGTTACGCCGTAGAATTCAGCAATCTCTTGGACCAAAGAAAACCTTTTGGGATGATGGATATTATTTTCGTACCTTGAGACTATCGATTTATTAAGTTTTGCCTCTGGAAATCTCTTATTCATTACATCTACGAATTCATCTATAGTCATGTTTGCTTCTTTCCTAAGCGTATAAAGACGATCGCCGAATTGTTGCATTATCTAACACCTCAAAAATTAAAATATATTTTAACTCATTATACTTGCATAATTTCGTTATTGCAACATTTATATAAATTTATATTAATAAAAGTTGTTGACAATGAAATACACGATGTCTATAATTTAATTAAGTTACGACAACGCAACTTTCGAAGGAGGTGATTATATGTCGAAACAAACACCCAAAAGGATGAAACATTATCCATATAATAAGCTTAAGGGAGAGCTGGCCGACAGAGGTCTGAGGCAAAAATACTTGGCAGAGCTATTGGACCTCAGCCCCATCACGGTTAACCAAAAAATCAATGGTACGCTCGAATTTACTTATTCTGAGGTCGAAATAATATGTGATGAGTTGAATATCTCAACGGATATTTTTCGCGGTCAGAAAGTTTCGTAAATGCAACTTTTATTTTAAATAAAGTCCAGCGATTGGGCCCTAGCTTGTGAAAAAGCGGGTTATGAGAGGAGATGGGGAAGATGGAAAAAAATTTTAAAGAGATTTTCGGAGACTCTCAAAATGCCATAAACGCAATGCAAAAAGTCTTTGATGATCATAAACACATTGAAACCGTCATCGTAAATCCCGAAAGTTGGGTAGGCAAAGAACTCTTGTTACAAACAAAAATGTTGATTGACTTACAGCGAGATGTGAGATGTCTTACTGCGTCAATCAACCGAATGGAAAAGAAGTTAGATTATCTATTAATGCCTAGAAGCGAGACAACAGGCTCATAAGCCTCTTTCAATCTCTGGAAATGAATATCAGACCACTGATGGCTATGGTCAGTTCTGATATTATCCATCACTTCATCTGAGAATGATCTGAACTCATGAAAAAATTCATCAAACTCTTGATGCGATAACTCTTCATTGCAAATATAAACGGCCCAGGTCAGAGCTGGAGATGCATTTTAAAACGTTAAGAGAGGGGATAGAACAATGGCAACCGGATTAAGTTTACATCTTTATACCACCAAGCAGGAATTGGACAACGCCAAGAACGGGGTTAGTACGATAGTTGCCTGGGCAGTTGGAAAGCAGCCGAAAGACGCTCTTTATCACATAAGTGCATCAGTTGACATATGCGATGTCCTTGAGGAAGAGGTCCGGGTAAACGTTTTCAATACAGATGGCGAACTTGAAAAAATGTCATTAAAAATGGGTGAAGGTTTCGCGGCAGAGCTAGAAAAGGTATTCAAGCAGTTAGCCTAGTCTGTGAAAACGTTGGTTAAGGGGGTGAGAGAAGATGTCGATCGTAATCAAAATTAATGTCCGCACACTTAAAGAAGCCGCTAATGCCCTTGAGGAAATATCCAATATGAAGCTGGAATTGTCAAAAAAACACCCCGACATTGTGATGAATGTCGAGGTAGTGGTTGGATAATTCTATTCTTCTTTAATAACTGAAATTGTTTTTAGGTTGTTACAAGAAGCTGTATTGTTTGAGTTCTTGGAAAACAAATATAGATCTGCATTTAATGGAAATTTATGCTCTAAAATTTCATTTTCCAACACAATAATTTCCTCACCAATTATGTCAGCATATTTTACTTTCGTAATATTCTCAAACTCCAAGTAACTTTTGTCGCCATAAACAAACTGAAACTTAAACACTTCATCGCCTCCTCCCTCTACGAAAATAGTCTGGACAACTACCTTTTCGACACAAAGGAGGAAAACCCTGTAAATTAATCGCGAAAGTGAGGTGAAACCTAAAATGTACTACGACCTGAAATTCCCTTTCAAGCTCAAAGAAGGTTGTCTACTGGGCATCCAAGATGATGGCAAGCAATTACCCGTCTATACTCTATTGACTATGGAGAATGCAAAAAAGCCCATTGACGAAAAGGAATACTCCGAAATGCATGAAAGAATGCGACAACAGGTGGCTGACATGGCTCAAGAAGATATTGAAATGGTTGTCTGTATCTCCGGAGAAGAGTACGAGGCTAATGTTGAACAGGAAGAGGAAGGGGATGAGGAAAATGCTCCGTAAACTTCTCGAACAAACCCTTGGACCTATATCAAACTCGGAATTCCATCAAATCCTCGACCTAGCCACCACAGACATAAAAACAAACCGCGTCGCCTTTGGTAAGAGGACAAGCTTTAAGGAGGTGGTGGAGATCGCAATCGGCTGTCATATCGCACTACAGAGGGGGAAAGTAGCTTAAGGAGGTGTCCTTATGGTAATAAAACAAGTGGAGAAACAATGTTACTGCGGTTTGCCCATGGAGTTTCCTGAAGGTGAAATACGTGCAAAATGCCTTTGCGGAGCAATTTGGGAACTAGGGCAAGAAGGTTATTGGTACACTTCAGGTCCCGTAATTAGTTCGACATCGATGAAGACCAAACCGAGTCGTTATGAACGCTACATGAACAGGAGGAACAAATCAAAAGGAAAGGTGGGACACAGATGATTAAAAGTTTCGCAAAGTTTATTCACAAGCAACTGCTAAAAGTCGCATGGATTCGCCGCGAAGTCGAAGCTTACCGCTGGGAGCAGAAGAAACAGCGCAGCCGCGAGCAGTGGGCGCAGTTCATGAAAAGTGGTAATTCGGTACGGACGGAAGACAAGCGATCTGAGGTAATCGTGGATTACATGGATACCCGAAGAATGTGTCAGCGTGGAGTTACTCCGACGATTATTAGGCCGTTCGGCTTGAGGAGGGAGTGATCTACATTGGACCTTAAGCAGCGATTTATCGAACTGGCGAAAGAATGTGGAAGAAACAGCCTATATCCTTATGTAGTCGGAAATATCAAAGGCATAGTTATGGATTCATCTTGGAATTCCGATCAAAAAATTCAAGAGATCAAAGAAACTCTCATTTACCTTAATCAAGTTTTGAATGATGATTCCTTACCCTGGGACAACAAAAAGGCCTCTGCGCCAACAGAGACCGTTAGAGAAGATGCTCGCTTAAATTGTATCATGGATCTCTCGAAAATAGAACCGCTGGTAGAATTCCCATTGATCGAACTCGGCCCAATGTGCAACAAATGCCAATGCTTTAAATGCAACTATCTTGGAACTTGCCACATTTTACTACCTTCCAATTTGCATAGCTGTCGGAGCGTATGCAAAGGGTATTTGGCTCCTATGAGTAATTGTGAATACGCTAAGGAGAATGATCAATGAATGAAATTAGACTCTCCAAGATGGAGCTCAGAAATTTCAAAGGGATCAAGGAATTTACTCTAAATATTAACGGCCTTAACGCATCTATATTCGGTGAAAACGGAAAGGGAAAAACAACTCTATACGATGCTTTCCTTTGGGTTTTGTTTGGGAAAGATAGCACCAATCGAGCTGATTTTTCAGTTAAACCCCAGGACTCAACCGGCAACGATATTCACTATTTAGAAACAGATGTCACGCTTGAGTTTTTAATCAATGGACAATCAAAGATGCTGAGAAAAATGCTCAAGGAAAAATGGACTAGAAAGCGAGGTACCGCAACGGAAGAATTCACTGGCCATGAAACGAGCTATTGGGTTGATACTGTGCCGGTTAAAGCCAAGGAGTATGCGGATGTTATTGGCTCAATTATCAACGAGACGGCCTTCAAGCTCCTGACCAATCCGTTTTATTTCTGCACTCAGTTATCTTGGCAGGACCGACGCAAAACACTCATGGAGATCTGCGGGGATGTCTCGGATGCTGACGTAATAGCCTCTGATAAAAGCCTTTCTGAACTTGCGAACATCCTAAATGGCAAATCGATCAATGATCAAAGGAAGATCATTACTGAAAAGATCAAGATGCTTAATTCCCAAATTGAAGAGATACCAGTCAAAATCAACGAGCTTTCCAGGACCGTACTTGGTGAGGAAATAAATTATTCCGTGGTCGAAGCTGGACTTAGAGAACATAAAGCGAACCTTAAGAAGATTGAGCAAAGCATGATGAATGCCAGTCAAATAACTTCAGTTTACCGACAGAAACAGCAGGAAGTTTTTAAGTTGAGTTCTGCGATCGATAATCGGAAGAAGGAACTGGATGCCGAGTCTGGGGCAGGATCAAAGCGACTCACCGATGAAAAGGCGAAGCTTGAAAACGAGAAATATCGTTTGGACATTGATGCTAAAACAATCCCTTTGAGGATCAAAGACAAGGAATCCTTGATCTCAGAGAACGAGAAAAATCTCGTAAGTTTGCGTCAAGCATGGATTAGCGAGAACGAGAAGCAATTCGTTGAGCCGGATCAGGAACTATTTATTTGTCCGACCTGTAAACAGTCTTTACCTCAGGATAAAAAAGACGAGCAGATTGATCAAATGAGAAGGAACTTTGAACAAGCCAAAACTCAAGCCATGGACAAGGCGAGAACCAGGGGGCATAAATTGGGAGCTGAGCAAAAGGCAATCGCTGATGAGCTTGAAGTCCTAAAGAATGACCTCATCAACAATGATTTAAATACCTCTTTGATTAATGAGCGCTTAAATGAACTCAACAAAGAGATCGATGCCGAGCAAAAGCGTTCCTGCGGTGCTAATTACGAGGCTGACGAAAAATACATGAAGCTTCTTTCCCAATTGCAGTCTCTTCAGGAAGAACTCAATAAACCAATTGAGGAAACTACATCGGAATTAATTCAACAGAAAACCCAAGTGACGGAGCAAATAGAAACCCTAAACCGTCTACTTAATACCCGCGATGTGGCGATAAAAACCAAGGCTAGGATGGAAGAACTCAAAGAAGAGGAGAAAACCCTCGCAGGCCAGCTTAGCGAGTTTGAAAAGCAACGTTACCTAATCGAGCAATTCATTGTTGCTAAGGTTAACCTCCTGGAGGGGAACATCAACAGCCGGTTCAAAATCGTTAAGTGGAAGCTCTTTGATGTTCAAATCAATGGCGGAGTTTCGGAGTGTTGCGAGGCCATGGTCGATGGCGTGACTTATCCTAATGTGAACCATGCGGGGAAGGTTAATGCCGGACTCGATATTATTAACGTCTTAGCTGGTCATTATGGATGCACAGCTCCGATATGGATTGACTTCAGAGAGTCGGTTTCTAGGATTATTGATACTCAGAGCCAAGTTATCAACTTGATTAAGAGCGAACCGGATAAGACCTTGAGGGTGGAGGTTGGTTAAATGAGCAAGTTACCGGATAATCCAACTGCTGGGCAGGTTAAGGATTTTCTCTTGGAGGTAATGGATGCCGCCGATGATAGAGCTTCGAAAATCAACCCTAGTTTTACCAAGGAACAAATATGGAATGCGTTTATGAGTAGCGTGTTCAACAAAGATGAAGATAAGTCATACATGGAACATCAGGGCAAGGCTTCAATGGCAGTGAAAAATATGAATAGAGAATTCGGAGGTATTTAAAATGGCAAATGATCTTATGGCGGTAAAAGAGGAAACCTTAACCACGGTGGAAACCAAAATCAAAGAAATGCAGGAGAATGGAGGAATCAACCTCCCTGCAAATTATAGCGCGTCAAATGCCCTACAAAGCGCATGGCTGATTCTTCAAGAGACTAAGGACAGAAACGATAAACCAGCCCTTGAAGTATGTACCCGGTCGAGTATTGCAAACGCCCTATTAGACACCGTAATTCAGGGGCTTTCTCCTGCCAAGAAGCAAGTTTACTATATCGTTTACGGCTCAAAACTTACTGCAATGCGTTCATATTTCGGGACTATGGCAGTGACAAAAAGGTTAGAAAGCGTCGAGGACATTTTCGCCCAAGTTGTGTATGAGGGTGATGAATTCGAATTCGAAATCAATGGCGGGACCAAGAGAGTTACCAAGCATAAGCAAACATTAGCTAGTATGGACTCCTCGAAAATCGTCGCTGCATATTGCACGATTTTCCACGACGGAGGGCAAGAATTCACCGAAATTATCACGAAAAAGCAAATTGATATGGCTTGGTCGAAAACGAAAATGAAGGTAAATAACGTCCAGAAGGAATTCCCCGAGGACATGGCCAAACGGACGGTTATCAATAAGACCTGCAAAATGTACGCTAATACCTCTGATGATAGCGACCTTCTGGTTGGATCCTTTAATAACATGGCTGAGGATTTTGACAAAGAGGAAGAAGCCGCAGAGGAGATTAAGGCTAATGCCAATGGCAACGTGGTTGATATTCAAGCTGAAGATGTAGGGGAGTCAGAAAAACCGACCCTGGCGTGGATGGAAAAAGGGGCCGGAGAAGAAAGATCCAGATCCAGTCACAGAGCCGGACTTTTAAGCCATGAAACTAAAAGTTATTGGCTCATCGAGTAAGGGGAATTCTTACATCTTGGAAGCACAAACAGGGAGCCTCCTGCTAGATGCAGGGGTTCCCTTCAAGGAAATACAGAAGGCTTTGTATTTTAACCTTTCAAACGTAGTCGGATGCCTAGTAACCCACGAACACAAGGACCATTCTAAGGCTGTAGATAACCTTATGAGGTCCGGAGTAAATTGTCATATGAGCATTGGTACGGCAGAAAAAATAGGGGCTCTTTTACACCATCGATGCCTAAGTATGCCATCGTTTATGCCGCAGTTTAATATTGGCGATTTCATAGTCAAGCCGTTTAGTGTAGAGCATGACGCAGCCGAACCCCTCGGGTACCTAATTCAGTATCGACCTACTGGTGAAAAACTTCTCTTTGCCACTGACACCTATTTCATACGTAACAGGTTTAATAGGCTCAATTACATCATGGTTGAATGCAATTACTGCCGCAACATCCTTGAGGAAAACATCGAGGCAGGTCTGATCCCCGAGTCACTTAAGAACCGGCTACTTGAGAGTCATTTCAGCCTAGACAACGTGAAGGGTTTTCTTGAGGCCAATGATCTAACGCAAGTCAGGAAAATCGTTTTAATTCATCTGAGTGAAGGCAATTCAGATGCCGCCAGAATGGTCAGAGAGATTAAAGACTTGACCATAAAGGATGTCGAGGTTGCAGAGCCTGCAAAGGTTATTGATTTAGAAATGTGTCCCTTTTAAAAAAGTAAGTAGGACAGCCAAGGCCGTCCCGATAACCAGAGGTGGCTAATATTTGATATTTTCAAGTTTATTTGTGACATGTTTTATTTCTTCAACTGGGGCATCCCCGAATCTTTCAGGGATTGTCATTGGCGGATCTAAGGCTATTAAGTCTAATTTGACAATATGTGTTGAGTTTGCAACTTTTTCCTTTTGATTATTTGATTTCTCCATGTGTTTATCTCCTTTATGTTTGATCAGATTTAGTTTCTTCAAAGGGCAGAATTCTAAAACGTTAATTTATACCATCGAAATTTAATAGAGAGGAGCTAAAGTCATGGAGAAGATGCTCCTAGATAAGAGAGAGTTAATAGTGGATTCCTTCGCAGGAGGCGGTGGAGCGAGCACAGGAATTGAAATGGCTATCGGTCGTTCGGTAGATATTGCAATTAACCATGATCCTGCTGCTATAGCCATGCACAAGGTTAATCATCCTGACACCTTGCATTACTGTGAATCCGTTTGGGAAGTTGATCCGAGAAAGGTGACAAATGGTCGCCCTGTAGCCTTGGTTTGGTTTAGTCCTGATTGCAAGCACTTTAGCAAGGCTAAGGGCGGAAAGCCTGTTGATAAAAATATCCGAGGTCTGGCGTGGGTAGCAATTCGATGGGCGGCAACAGTTAAGCCCCGGGTGATTATGCTTGAAAACGTCGAAGAGTTCAAAACTTGGGGCCCACTACTCGTAAATGGAAAGCCAGATCCCAAACAAAAAGGGCGGACCTTTAAAGCCTTTGTTCATGCGTTAGAACGTC
The DNA here is from genome assembly GCF_045689965.1 of Desulfosporosinus paludis. Classification (NCBI taxonomy): domain Bacteria; kingdom Bacillati; phylum Bacillota; class Clostridia; order Eubacteriales; family Desulfitobacteriaceae; genus Desulfosporosinus; species Desulfosporosinus paludis. The sequence continues at coordinate 640,388 of NZ_CP144211.1, read as the reverse complement.
AAGGTTATCAAGTTGAATGGCGAGAGTTAAGGGCCTGCGATTATGGAGCTCCGACAATTCGAAAACGTTTTTTCCTTATTGCGAGGTGTGATGGACAAGAAATAGTTTGGCCTGAACCAACCCACGGAGACTTGAAGAGCTCTGAAGTGAAGTCCGGGAAATTGAAACCTTGGAGGACTGCAGCAGAGATTATCAATTGGTCTTTACCTTGCCCGAGCATCTTTGACACAAAGGAAGAAATCAAAGCTAAACACGGTATTAATTCGGTCAGGCCGCTTGCAGACAACACATTATGTAGGGTTGCCAAGGGTACGGATAGTTTTGTAATTAAAAATGCCAAGCCGTTTATTATGCAGGCTTTTGGCGGCGGTTATAAAGGATCAGGATCTGATATAGATAAACCACTTCCGACAGTAACGGCGATTGATCACAACTGGCTAGTTGCTCCTTTTTTGGCTCAATACCATAGCTATGATGGTGACGGAGCTAGGGGACAGATAATAGACCGACCATTGTTAACAATTGATACAAACCCAAGGTATGCGCTCACAGCGACTTTTATCTCAAAGTATTACGGGACTGGCGATGGCAGTAAGCTGAAAGATCCACTGCACACAATAACCACAAAAGATCGAAATGCATTAATTGAAACACACCTGTGTATATTGCGCAACCACATGGATTGCAAGGACTTAAAGGAGCCTTTGTCTACTGTAACAACAAGTCCTGGGCATTTTGCAAAAGTCAAAACAGTATTAACGAAGATTTCTAGTAATCAAGACTTGGGGCACTGGCCGGAAGTCAGGGAAATGCTTAATAAATATTGCGGCTATAACATTTCTGATGACGAAATCCTGCTATTGGAAATCAATAAAGAATTGTATTTCATATCAGATATCGGCATGAGAATGCTCGAACCAAGAGAGTTATTCAATGCTCAAAGCTTCCCGGAAAACTACATTATCGACCGGGATTATTATGGGAAATCTTACCCAAAATCTGCGCAAGTTGCTAGGTGCGGAAATGCAGTACCGCCGATAATGCCTAAGGCTATGACAATGGCTAACCTGCCTGAGTTATGCGGCATGAAGAAGCCAATAGAAAAGAAAATGCAAATGTCACTGTTCTAAAGGAGATGGCAAAATGGCTTGGATCGAGAGCAATCAAGAGCTAGGTAGGCACCCAAAAACTAAAAAGCTTGCTAGACTGTTAGGAATTTCTGCAGTTACAGCCGTTGGCCATCTCCATTTTCTTTGGTGGTGGGCTCTAGATTATATACAAGACGGGCTTCTTAGTAAATACGATGAATTCGATATAGCGGAAGCTTGTATGTGGGAGGGTGACGAAAAATTCTTTGTTAATGCTCTCGTTAAGGCCAGATTTATTGATGAGACAGAGAATGGCTTAGTCATCCATGATTGGCTCGACTATGCTGGCAGAATAGTTACTCAGCGAGAAATAACTAAAAACAAGACTAAGGAGCGAGTTCGAAAATACAGGGAAAAGGTTGGTAAAACGAGTAACGCCGATGTAACGCGTTACAGTAACGATGGTAACGCTGATGAAACGCCTTGTAACGCTCCTACCGTACCCAACCCTACCGTACCCAACACAACCAACAGTACAGTACCTAACAACAATAACAACAACGCGCGCGAGGAAATTGAGCAAAGCCTCTCCGAATCCGAGGAAATCGTATCCGAAACAGCGCAAGACGTATCCAACTTGGGTGAAACTGTATCCAAGAACGAAGAAGATCACCCCATGGACATCGGAACCCAAGCAATTAAGTGGACCGAAAAAACTGGGGAATACCGATTCCCGAGGGCACAGCTAATAATATCCTTGCCTGGTGTGATGAATTTTCAACTCGTGGAAGTCCAGATCCTGATGGTTTAGTCATTGAAGCACTTAAGCGCTGCCTGGATGCTAATGCAAGAAATATGAACTATTTGCGAGCAGTTCTTACGGATTGGCGAGACCATGGAATCATAACCATTGATCACATTCAAGCCAGAGAACTTGAACGTAAAAGCCAAAAAGAGCACAAGCGAAATAAAGATCCCGGAGATAAGCCGCCAAGACCACCTTTGGGAAAAGGAAAGTACGATAATTTTTATCTTTGATTAACTGATAGGAGGGAATGAGATGGGTTACGAAAAATCGCCACGAATTCGCGATATAGCAGAACAACTAATTAACGACCATCACCCGCATCTTAAGGACGCTAAGGAACTTGTAGAGTATTACACCCGAGATGACGGGGGGTGGATTGGGCCGGTAAATGTAAAAAGTGCTCAAGCTTTGAGCGATTTTTGACCGAGAAGATGTTTCACATCTTTATCATAGAACCTGCTTTCGAGGGCTGGCCGATGGAAAAGCTTGAAGCCCTTGTCGACCACGAGCTTTGCCATATCCAGCGTAATGTTGGAATGGTAATTACCGATCCGAACACCGGCAGAATCCTCAAAAAGGAATGGGCCGATAAAGACGATCCTGACAGCTGGCATATTCGAGAGCATGACGTCGAAGAGTTCTCGGATATCATCCACCGGCATGGGTTATGGGAGCATGGAATAGAGAAATTTGCAGAGGCCGTCAGAAATGCCGATTATCAAATGAGCATTTATGATGCCGAGCAGGAAAGCGAAATGAGGAAAGCGCAGTGACAAACAGCCGCGAAAAAGGAGCAGCTGGTGAGCGTGAGTTCGCCCGCTTCTGCCGGGACCAAGGATACAACTGCAGGCGCGGTCAACAGTTCAGCGGACTTGAAGGGGAAGATGTCGTTGGCCTTCCTGGTATCCATATTGAGTGTAAGAGAGTGGAGAAACTTAACATCGAAGAAGCCATGGTGCAAAGTCGTAGGGACGCCAAAGAAGGTGAAATGCCAATTGTGGCTTTCCGTCGAAATCGAGAAAACTGGAAAATCTGCATGGATGCCGAAGATTGGTTTAAGGTTTTTCGTGAGTGGGAAGCTGGCCAGGATTTAGCAAGGAGGGAGTAGGTGACGAGACAAGATGGCTCACATTGAAACTTGGCATAGATGCCCTGTTTGCAACCAGGCATACAATAATCAGGGAAAGGCTGTCAAATGCAGGAATAACCACCCCATCAAAGCTGAAAGCTGGGCTGTCGGAAAAGATGGGAAAGCAGTACGAATCCTTGATCGCTGTACCTTTAATGGGAGAGGTGGAGTTAACTGGGCCTTGCAAGAGGCCGATTTGAGCGACGATATCAAGATGCGGACGAAGCAACTTGAGGAGGGAAATCGATGAAAGCTCTGAATGCTAAGATAATCCTTAAAGCCCTAAGAGAAAGACATCCGGAAAAAGAATGGGCGTTTTTCGAAGAACTGCGGGCCGGAACCGGGTACCGAAATGTCGAGAAGGGCATTAACCCCGAACAGCGTTTTGATGCCTGGGCCATCAACCTTTACCCAAGCAAAAAATTCCTGCGAATAGTCTATGAAATTAAGGTAAGTCGTAGCGACTTCCTGCATGAACTAAAGAACCCGGAAAAGCGAAGCCAAGCCTTACAAATGTCTAATTGTTTTTATTTCGTGACTCCGGCAGGATTGATTAAACCCGAGGAATTACCGCCAGAAGTTGGGCTTATTGAGGTCAAAAACGAAAATGAAAGCCGAGTTAAGGTTCAGGCGCCCTTTAGGGAAGACACGGAGCCAACATGGCAATTCCTTGCCTCGATAGCCAGGAGAATTCAAAGGGAGGAGATAGATCATGAAAGCACTTGTAGTACTTAACGGCCAATATTACGCAGGCAAAAATGATCAGGATAACAAGCTCATTTTTGAGTTGGAAAGGGCCAAGGCAGTGCCGGTTGACGATGAGGGCTTAAAATTTATCGTCCAGACAGTTGCTGAATGGGTCGTAGATAATGAGATTGAGCTAAAACGGCTCGAAATACTCAGGAAAAAGTCCCAAAGTAAGGTGACATCATGAAAGCCTACGGAACCGTGGCGACATCCAAGCTCATGCAGACTAAGGATGTGCCTGCAGCAGGGCCAGTAAAGAATTACCGTCTTGAAGAGGAGTTTGAAACAAAGATCACCAGGAATCTGCAAGCTTTGATTAGGTTAGGCAAACCGCAAATGGAAGTTGAAGCAGGGGCCAAGCGTGAGGCGATACAGCAAATTATTATTGCGTGTGTAAAGGAGTTGGATAAGGATGTGCGATTGCCGTAAATGCAAAGGGAAAGCCAAAGTAGAAGCTTGCCAATGTGATAAATGCAAAGAAAAGAAAACATGCGGTTATGCCAAGATAGATGATTGTCGATGGGTACGGATCGGAGGGAAGAAAGCTTAAATGTTAATGCTTATTATTGAACTAAAGGGGGCACAAACGGAAACGTTCTGCAGCATGACTTCTGGTATTGCAGCTTGCGATAAATTAAGCAAGGATCAGGAAAGATGCCTGATGTTCAAACAAAAATTGAAATATGACTGGGACGCTCATGCCTACAAGAGATGTGATCAGTGTAAACGGGTGGAGGTTAAAGATACTTAGTCTTTGTGGGAAGTGAGCTAATTCGAAAGGGGTGGCAATCATGAAAAAACTAATTAAAGAGTATAAAATTACTCTTCGACGAGTTAACAGAGCAAAAGAAAATGCCACCAATAACGAGGATAAATCACTACTTGCGAGCTGCGCAGATAGTTTGAGCTTTTCGATTAAATACATGGAAATGGGTAAACATCCCGATAATAGGCGAGCGATCACAAGACGAAGCAGTGTACAAAGAGAAATACCTATGGACCCAAGAAATTTAGATTTTGTCCGAGCCTTAGCGTTGCAAAATCATCCTTCTGAGATTAGTGAAAAAATGATGAGAGCGATTAATGATCTTGGGATTGTCCTTAAGGCCATGACAATTAAGGAACAGGAAGCTTATATGTTAGTACGAGCAAATGGGTATTCATTTGGAGCAGCTGCAGAGATCATAGGCATCCAAAAAGGTACAGTACAAACATTAGTCAAAAGGGCAGAGGAAAAGATTAGTGATATGGTAGAGGATCTAACGGACCATGGAATTGATTTCAGGAAGAATATTCAACTTGAAATGTTCTGATTTTGTCATACGATTGCCACCTATATATAGGAGTGTCTCTTTCAAATCGGAGTCTTCGGACTCCTCTTTTTTGAGTAAAACCGTTAGACATGGCTAAGAACAAGCTGTTTAAGTGCCTAATGGGTATTTGATCTATTTGTCACAAAAGGTTGAAGGGTTAGCGAACAAGCTTAAAATAAGCCTTTTGAGGTATAGATAAGGATGCGTCTAACGAAGGGAATAGGTGGTAAATTTAATAAACCCTTGTGGCGTGCGGAAAAAATCAAGGCCTCCTTGAAAAGGACAGCCTTGATCTCTCAGAAGGATTTATTATTTTTCGCTTGTTAGCTTTGGTGGAAAATGCTTTTTATGAAGCATTCTCCATTGACCTTTAAACCATTTTGCTCAAAACAATGATAATGAGCAAAAGAACCATAAAGGCTACCAAAGCTTCCAAACGTCTCACCTCTTGTAATTATTTTGTCACATATTACTGTATTCTAAGAAATATCAATTTGTGATTTCCGCAATTGAAATTTTCCATTTGACTCAAGTGATTTGCTCCTTTCTTTTGCGGTTTGAGGAGGGTGACATGGCCAAGAGAACGAGAATTGAGCCAATCCTTTTCCAATGTCCAAGATGTAAAAAGAAATACTTCTCTTATATGGAAAAGGCGTGTTGTCCTGAGTGTACAAAGGAACAAGAAGAGAGAGCAAAAAAAGAAGCAGCCGAATAGACTGCTGAATTATTATATTTTGTTTATGGATTTTTTTCTATTGCCTTAATACCAAGGGCTTCCTTGATTGACGATTGAAGAAGCTGTGAAAAATTTAGGCCCGCTTCTTCACCGGCATCACGTAACCATTTAGGTAAAGTACAGTTCTTAGTTACAGCCTTGCTTGCGGCTTCATTACGAAACGGCGGCATGTAAACTTCCACAAATATAATTCGGTCATTCGCATCGAATAAGGTGATATTTTCAGGTTCAGAAGGAACGGGTAAAGGTTGGCCTTGTTCCTCTTTATCTAACACGAGATCCACAAGCATTTCTTTTGCTTTTCGAATACCGTCGGCGATATCAATACTCAAAATAGCGGTTCCAGGGAAATCGGGGAAATACATGCCAAGGCCTCCGTCTTCGGCTTTTTCAACAACTATCGGATATATTAAATGATTAGACACCTGCGTATCAACTCCTTTGAATTTTTATATTTATCTGATTTACATCAGGGGCTAGAACTTAACCCCTGATGTTTTTTCTATACTGTTTAGTGTTCCTTTCGGGATTACCTGACCACTATGGTGATAGGCTATGTCAGCGTATCTTGTAGGGTCGGTTTTATGTGTGTATCGTTGGTGGCTTGTGCTATTACCGTGGCTTGGGGATTTAACAAATTCTTCGTCTTTTAGCCTTTGTAGAACTTTTCTCACTGTTATTTGCTTCCCCAATTCCTTGACCTCCTTTCTGATATAATTATAACACGCATAAATAACGCGTGTCAAGTGTTTTAAGGAAAAATATGCGCGTGTTTTATGCGCGCTATCATAAGAGGGAGAAAGGTATGCCATTAAAACCAAAAAGCTTATGTAATCATGCTGGTTGCCAAAGGTTAGCAGGGAGTAACGGTTATTGCGAGAGGCATAAATCTCCACAAAAGAATAAAGCAATTCATAATCTTTACGATGCAAACTGGCGAAGAGAAAGCAAAGTGTTCCTCTCTGCTCATCCTTGGTGTGAGGATTGCCTTGAACATGGAAACTATGAAGCAGCAACCGAAGTTCACCATTCAATCCCTCATAGAGGAGATAAAAGAATCTTTTGGGATAAGAGCCAATGGAGAGCGTTAAGCAAACGTTGTCACTCTAAGCGGACAGCGAGGGGAGAATAGTATCCCCCACCCTAAAAATGTTTTAAGCAATGTTGCTGTAGACCGATGCCCCCTCGTTTGTGCGAAAAATTCCCAATGGACGAATTTCGGGTATTAGGCAAAATTCAAAATTGGAGGTGATCATTTTGCCGGCAGCGATTGAAGCAGATTTCTCAAAAAAACATTTGACCAAAGCTGAAAAAGAAAAGAAGGAGAAGGAGAAGGCCAGCGTGACACCTTCCGTGAAATTGAAGGTGCCTGACAAGATTAAGAACAATGTCCAATTCTATAACGAGTGGAAGAATGTACTCAAATTTTATAAGGGCACTCAGCTCCTCAATGCCCTGGATGCGGACATGCTTGCCCGCTATTGCATCGAAAAATGTAGCATGGAAGGCATGTATGAGCTTAGAGATAGACAGCGTAACGTCACCGCCTTACTCGACGAAAGCATAGATAAGCTGTCCGAGATTGTCAAAGACAGATCCATAAAAGATGAAATCGGGCAAGCAAATTTTAGCAGAATATTAGATATCATCGCCATCGGAATGGATCGCTTCGGTGTTGATACTATGCTTAAGATCGAGACTCGTATTGAAGCCAAAACTAAAATGCTTAATCAAATGGCTCTTGCTCTTTATATGACACCGCGGGCCAGAGCGGGAGCGGTGCCAAATCAACCGGACAAAGAAGCAAAGGATGATCCGAATGCCGACATGTTCGACTAAAATACATCCAGCGGAACGTTATGCCCGAGAGGTCGTTGCGGGACTGAAGGTGTGTTGTGAATGGGAGATTAAAGCATGTCAACGGTACTTAAAGGATCTTGCACGGCAGGGCGCGGACGGTTTTCCCTATGTCTTTGATGAAAGCCGTGCTCAGAGGATTATCGACTGGTTTGAAAAGTGCTGTCGGCATCCGCGCGGAGTACTCAGTGGGAAGCTTATCAAATTAAACGGTTCGCAAATTTTTGACCTGTCTAATATCTTTGGGTGGGTCCACAAAGATACTGGGCGTCGCCGTTTTAAAAAAGCATATGACGAAGAAGCTCGCGGTAATGCAAAATCAGTCAAGCTCTCAGGCGTTGGACTTTATGGGATGTGTGCCGACTGTGTTTATCCCCCAGGACATCCGGAGTTGCGTGAGTATGAGCTCATGCCGGAGATTGATTGTGTTGCTGTTGACAAAAACCAGGCAAGAAAGGTCTGGGACGCAGCTGTCGTAATGGGTAAGGCCAGCCCAGACATTAAAAAGCGCTTAAAGTTTTTAAGGAGTAAGATCGAGCATAAAACGCGCGCGGGTGAAATGGTTCCTTTTTCGAAGGACACCGATAATAAGAATGGCGCCGCCCCATGTATTTTTATCATCGACGAATATCATGAACATAAGACTTCCGCAATGTATCAAGTCGGTGAATCGTCTATGGGAAAACGGTCCCAATGCTTAATGTACATTATTACCACCGCCGGCAACAATGCCGAAAACAGTCCCTGCAAAAAGGAGCATGATATTTGTTGTAAAATCCTCAATGGCGAAATTGTGCAGGAGGATTATTTTTGTATGATTCGCTGCCTTGACAAAGGCGACGATCCGCACGATTTTAATAACTTACCAAAAGCAAACCCCATACTGCACGAAATGACTGACTACAGTGAGATTCTTTTGCAGGAGATTATTTCTGAACATGACTTAGCTTATGGATCAGGAGATCCGGCCAAGATTCGTGAATGGTTGATAAAACGCTGCGATCTATGGCAGGAAGGCAGCAACGATAAATATATGGACGGCTTAATGGACAAGTGGCATGAAGCCGAAGTTTCCCCAGATGAATTTGCAGAACTAACAAGAGGCCTCTCTTGCCTTAATGGTGATGATCTTTCAAAAAGGACTGACCTAACTGGTCAGGCTTTTTTATTTAAACTACATGATGGTCGTTATGCGCTTAAAGCGCACGGTTTTATTCCTGAATCTGGTGTTATTAGGCACGAACATTCTGACAGGGTACCATATCGATATTATGCAAAACAAGGTTGGTGCACTATTACCGAAGGGGATGTTATAGACTATGACAACCTTATTGATCATGCACAGGATGAAGAATTTACAAACGGATACAAAATCATTGAGTGGGACATTGATGCTGCGCTTGCTACTCAGTTAGAAAATAATCTACAAAAGCAGGGATATACCGTCGTTGAAATCCGGCAGAATATCACGACGCTTTCCGAACCAACAAAGTTATTTCGAGAAATGACCATTCAAGGTAAATTAATTCACGAGAAAAATGAACTGCTTGATTGGTGTGTTTCTAATGCATATCAATATACTGACGCTAACGAAAATATCAGATTGTCAAAGAAAAACAAGGACGATTCTCAACGGATTGACTTGCTGGCGGCAGCCATAAACACCATGGCTCGGTTATCAGAGCTTGATGATGTTGTACAAGATATCAGCGATAAAATTCTAAATGAGGATTTTGGATTTTAAGGGAGGAATAATTTATGGAAAACTTAAAGCCATGCCCTTTTTGCGGAGGAAAAGCAGAAATCAGAACGTATCATAGGCATGACGAAGATGAATATTCTGTATGGTGCACAAGTTGCTACAAAAACAAGCTGATATCCTTGAACACCTTTTCGTATCCGAATAAAGAAGATGCCATTGCCACATGGAATCGGAGAGTAATATGAAACATTTAATCCCATTTCTCGATGATATCCTCGTTTTCCTTGGTCTTATCTCATTTATCATCGCCTCATATCTTGTTAATGCAGTTTTAGGGACTTACGTTCTTGGAATCGCTTTTTTTATTGCGGCTTTTATGACGGGGATAGCCTTAAGAAGCCCAGCAATGAATCAATTCTTTGATAGATTTCAAAAGAAAAGGTGATACAAATGATTGATAAAAAGTCATGGCAAGAATTTCGAGCAAGCGGTCTTCTTTGGTGGATAAACATGATTCTTCATACATTTGGGTGGGAAATCGTTGTAAACATCAAAGAGGATGGAACGATTTCCGAAGTTTATCCTGCACGAGTTAAATTCAGGGGCTTTGATGAGAAGAGCAATACTGAAGGATACGCAAGAATCTCTGAATATCTCAAAGAGAATGCGGATTTACTCGTCATTGAAAGTAAGGAGTGATGCCACTTGATTGTATCTTCTCTCCTGGCGCGAATGCCTCCCGGCCTTTCTCCAATCTATCAATACGGTGATATATGGGGTGGGTGGAGTTCATCCGCTGGAAAGACTGTCACCGTTGAAACGGCAAAGAATGTAGCTACTGCTTATCGGTGCGTCAATGTACTCTCGGATGATGTTGCCAAGATCCCTTTATACACCTACAACCAGCCAAAACGGTTTCAGATTGACCGGATTATGCCGGATAGCAAAACGCAAAACATTGCTTGGCTTCTTGAAGTTAGACCGAATCGATACCTAACGCCGTTTATTTTCAAAAAAATAATCATGGAATGGCTCATTGGATGGGGAAACGCCTTCATATGGGCTCCCCCAGCGTTCGGAGGATTCCGCCGGGAAATGTTTGTTCTCCGCGGAGATAGTACGCTCCCATATTACGATGATTCCGGGAACTTATGGTACCGAACCGTTTTTAATAATGGAGAGATTACTTATCTCCCGGATGTAGAAGTCCTCCCACTGATGATTAACAGTCTTGACGGAATATACGGACGTTCTGTTATTGAGTTTGCCAGGGAAAGTATTGGTAGACAATTGGGAGCCTATGAAACTCAGGGTAAAATGTACAAGCAGGGTCTAAATCCTGCCGGCATCCTCTGGGCAAACGGAGAACTAAATCCTGAAGCCCGTGATGTCATGCGTTCAGAGTTTGAAAAGAAGATGGCAGGAAGTCAAAATGCTTACCGATTGGCGGTAATGGATTCTAAAGTCCAAAAATTTGAACCAATTACTATGAAGCCTATCGACCTTCAATTCCTTCAGGGCATTCAGGCGACTGATGTGGAAATTTGCAATTTCTTTGGAGTGCCACTTAACAAGGTTAACATGGGTAAACAATCTTATAACTCCAACGAGCAAAACAACTTGGATTACCTTGGCGGGACCCTTGATCCTTACTTAGTCCAAATTGAGCAAGGAGCCCGGGTGAAATGGCTGCCGGAAGATCAGCAGGATACATCATATTTTAAGTTTTACCGGAAAGCCTTGCTGCAGATTGACGCGACGGCCCGAGCTGATGTGAATCAGAAGAATATTGGTTGGGGCGTTACTAATCAAAATGAAGCCAGAGAAGATGAAGATTTGAGCGGATATCCCGAAGGTCAAAAGTTCTGGATGTCACGCAATTACTCACCAGTTGATAATCCATTCTTCTCGCAATCTCAAGTTCCGCCACAACCATCAAGCCGAGGGGGTGATCAAAACGAAGACCAAAACAAAACCTAAGCAGGAGAGCAAAGCGGGAACACTCAAAGCTGTCGGCGATGCGCAACAAGCAGACCTTGATCTAATCAATCAATATACTCGGATTCCACTCACAGCCGATCAAGTATATACCCTTAAGCTTCATCTCTGCGACAATGAAATGGACCGTCAATATGAACAATTCACGCCGAACGCTCTAAATCAGCTGTCGGCGCTTTTTATTGGCAAGACGGTCATCTTTAATCACAGTTGGAATGCAAAAGACCAGACGGCTCGTATTTACAGCACACAGGTTGAAACAGTTCAAGGTCAAACGACAGAAGATGGTCAACCGTATATGCGGCTTATTGCAATGGCATACATGCTTAATCGTCCCTCGAATGAGGAAATTATAGCTTCGCTTGATGGCGGAATTCTCAAAGAGGGGAGTGTAGCGTTCAGTAACGATACCGACACATGTTCGATCTGTGGGAATGAATATTACTCCTCAAGCTGCCCTCACTGGCGAGGTCAGACCTATACCGAAAACGGTGTGGAAAAAACTTGCCGTGTCATCCTCGACGATGCAACAGACGCTTATGAGTTTTCCCTTGTCGCCGTTCCAGCACAGCGCTCCGCAGGAGTTACAAAAGGCCTGAAAGATGGGCGCACTTTATCCGCAGAGACGATCAAAAAGCTATCAGCTGCTCGTAAGCTTCGCGACAAGGCAATGGAATGTGTACAACAGGCCCGCGCCATTGAAGACGAGCTTGTGGGTGAATGGCCGGATGATGATGGCCCAATGGGTGAACCCGAGAATGATCCGCCCACAGATACGCCAGGAGATCCGGACGAAATACCACCTTCCGATGAAGAACCGGACGAAGTAAAGGCCTTCAAGGCCCAAATTAAATTTATAACTGGAGGAGAGATATAAATGGCTAACATTGATTTAAAGAAGTTTTATGACGCTGCGGTGGCAGCGAATAGCGCCAAAACAGCAAAGGCGGTAGAAATCCAGAAATTGTTCGACGCTAACGAAACCGAAAAAGGCCTTGCCATGAAGTCTGACCTGGATAAGCTTACCAAGGCAGCTAAAGATGCTGAGGAAATGTATATCTCCATGCGTGATGCTGCGGCAGGAAATGATCCTGCTAAGAGTTTCGTTCCTGCTGTGGATCGCCAAAAAGCGAATGATATGAAAGATGCCGGGATCCTTAAATCCAATGATTATGTCAATGCTTTTTTCAAGGCCCTTTCCGCCAACATTACGCCGAAAGATTTTAGGAAGTCTGGAACTCCTGCAGATATGGAAATTTTAATGAAAGCGCTTACCGAGACAGGTGGAACGCCGGCAGGCGCAGACGGAGGATTTTTATTGCCGGCTGATTTTAACAACCTGATTATCGAAAGGCAACGTCAATTCCTGGATCTTTCCCAGTACGTAAACGTGGAAAATGTCCAGGCGTTCAGCGGCTGGAGAGCTGTTGAAAAAACCGTGGCCCAACAACCCTTTACAACCTTTGATCAGAATACGCCGGTCCCTGCCGCCGAACAACCGGCCTTTGTGCGCGTGGATTACCAAGTTAAAGATTATGGTGGATTCTTGCCGGTCTCCAATGATCTTTTAACGGATACACCGGCAAACCTTATGGCCTATTTATCGAAGTGGTTTGGGCGCAAGGTTGTTTTAACGAATAATGCCTTGATTCTCGCCATTCTCAATGTCTTGACTGCTATTCCGGCCGATACAACGGCACCGAAAACAGCCTTGGATACCGTAAAGCATGTGATAAATGTGGTCTTGGATCCGGATATCTCCGTTAATGCCACCGTCTTTTGCAATCAAGACGGCTTTGATTTCCTCGACAGCATCAAAGACACACAAGGGCGCTATATCATGCAGCCGGATCCGACCAACGATACGAAGTATATGATTAAAGGACGTTCTGTGGCCTTGCTGGCCAATCGCCTGCTACCATCCACAACCGTAGGGGATTCCAAAACACATAGCCGGATCATTATCGGGGATGCCTCGGCAGCCATTACACTGTTCAGCCGTGCCGGTTTAGAAATGGTTTCGACAACCGTGGGCGGTAATGCTTGGTATAACAACAACACTGAAATCCGGGGAATTATGCGTGCTGACTGCAAGGAAATTGATGATGGAGCTGTCGCTTCAATTGACGCCATCGTTGATTAGAAAGGAGGGATGACCTGTGGCTAATATATTAACAACGGATGAAGCATCCCGCGTTGTAATGGTTGACCCGACCGATGAAAAACTTGCGGATATATTACCACAGGTCGATGCCTATATCCGAGAAGCCACGGGATGGGACTGGGTATCAGATGATCCCATCAGGCCAGAAGCAAAAGCAGCGGCTAGGTTACATCTGGCGCTCATATACGATCTTGGTGTTATGCAGCCATCGCAGATTAATATACTTAGGTCTGGACTGATCAGCTCCCTTTCCCAGCTTGAAACAATAGCGGTTGGGCTGCAAGCCGTTCAAAATGTAAATAAGGCCATGTATTCTGAGGATATGAAGGTATACCTTGAATCCGGGATGCTTGGCTTGAATCTCCTTAATTACAACCGGTTGAGCCACGCCAGCAAATACAGCGTAATTGAGAATATCTTAACAAATCGTCCGAGCCAAGGATATACCAACATGGATGATATTCAGGCCGCCCTTGATACTGCCGTGAAAGTGGTGATGCCTTCTTGATGTTTTATTTCAATCCGGGAGAATTGCGAAATAAAATTAATATCCTCACATGGGGAGATGGTGAAAATGAAGCTGGGGATACCATTTTAGTCCCCAGCATTTATAAAACTGTTTATGCGTCCATAAAACCAATACGCGGCAAAGATTCTTTTGAAGCCAAAAAGTATCAGGCTCAGCTAACCCATAAAATTACAATTCGTTATTTATCAGGGTTAACCCCGGATATGCAGATACAATACCAAGATCGGATCTTTCTGATCGACGACATTATTAATATCATGGAGAGAAATGTATTTCTTGAGATCATGGCTCTTGAGAGGGTGGCTAAGAATGGCTGATGACTTCGAAATAAAATTTCAAGGACTCGAGGACCTTCAGACTAAATTAGATCAAGTGAGAGCCAAATATCCTTTTAAAGAAGAGGAAATTCTTCTTAAATTAGGAAAAATGCTGAAAACAAGTTCTCAAAATAGGACCCCGATCGGCAAAAATAAGAAACACCTTAAGAGCCAGTATAAGCTTTCTAAGGTGAACTACGATAAAGACGGTTCGAATATTACCATGACAAACACAAGTCCTCTTTTTCATCTTGTGGAAAAAGGACATAGAATGGTTGGCAAAAATGGTCAGGAAATTGGGTTTGTGCCAGGTAAGCACATGGTGGAAACGGCTATGATGGAGTTAGAGCAAACTATGCCCGCTGAAGTGGAGAGCTGGCTTGATAGCGTTCTAGGTGATTTACAATGATTACACTGATAGATATTAAGTCGGCCATCAATGCCGCCATAGCCCCCGTCGGTTTAAAGACTTATGGAAACGAGGTCAAGGAAGGATTTTCTCGGCCTTGTTTTTTTGTCAACATAACTCCTGTTACGAGCGATATCTTCAAGAAAGATACCAGCGAAAATTCTTTAATGGTTGAGATTGTTTACTTTTCCACAAACAGAACCGATCTGGAAAACTTGCAAATGTATGACACTTTGAAAGGTGTCCTGACGCCAATACTCGTTATTGGGACCAAAAAGAAATTGGTGAAAAACTTCCGGGCAGAAGTTATCGACGAAACAGACCACATCTATTCCGTTAAGTTTGACCTTAACTTTTATGATGAGATCGAAGATACTACTCCGGAAGCAGACCCCATGGAAACACTAAACTTAAATCTAGGAGGTCAAGAATATGGGATTACCTAACATAGAAGTAGTCTTTAAGGCTCTGGCTTCAAGCGCTGTATCAAGGGGATCACAAGGCATTGTGGCCCTTGTATTAAAGGATTCCGTTCATGCCGGACCCAATGTTTATACAGATCCTAAGGCAATTCCCCAAGACTACTCTACTTATAATCTTAATCAAATAAATCTTGCTTTCATTGGTGGAGATCAAGCGCCAGTAAGCTTAATTGTTTATGTGCTTCCCACGACAGCAACCGATTATTCAGCCGCAACATCGTATCTAGAAACAGTTATCTGGGACTATGGAGCCATACCAGAGATCGATACGGCAGACGCCTTAGTTGTTGCAACCTGGATTAAAGCCTTACGCGATTCCAAGGATATCAAATCAAAAATGGTACTTCCAAATACTGCAGGAGACCATGAAGGAATCATCAATTTTGGAACAGATGACATCATTGTGGCTTCTGGGACGGTTAACGCAACGGATTACTGCAGCAGGATAGCGGGTATTCTGGCCGGGAATCCCCTCACCATGAGCGCAACATTCCAAGTGTTGCCTGAAGTTAAGGATGTTCCTCATTTGACTAGTACTCAATTCGACACGAATATTAATGCTGGTCAGCTTTTGCTTATAAACGATGGTGAGAAAGTGAAAATTGCACGAGCAGTTAATAGCCTTGTAACGCTTACGGCGACCAAAACCGCAGATTGGCAAAAGTGCAAAATTGTAGACATAATGGATCTTCAGCATGACGATATCAAGAGGACGTTTGGCGACAATTATGTCGGAAAGGTCCCGAATGACTATGACCATAAGTGCTTACTCATTACCGCTATTAACACTTATTTGGGAGGTCTAGAAAACCAAATGCTTTTAGAGATAGGCAAAAACAGTGTTGGGATCGATGTGGCAGCTCAAACGTCGTATCTCCAGAGTAAGGGGATAGACACAAGCGGGATGAAAGAGCTAGATATCAAAAAGGCAAATACTGGTTCTTTTGTATTCCTAACAGGCACCGACAGACCTCTTGATGCCATGGAGGACTTAACCCTAAATCTATTTTTGAATTAAGGAGGTAAACCATGGATAATTATACGGCCGATCAAGTAGTTAATGGTACTTTCGGAGAAATGTGGTTTGATGGTAACTTTATGGCAGAAACTACGGCCCTCCAGGCCAAGGTTACCCTGACAAAAACAGCCGTAAATATATGCGGTAAGCTCGTGAGTGGTCAGAAGGTTACTGGTATGGAGCTAAAGGGAACTGTTAAGCTGAACAAAGTGACTTCGGCTATGATTAAGGCCAACAGTGATAATATCAAGGCTGGGAAAACTCCAGAACATACCATTGTCTCTAACCTGGAAGATCCACAAAGCTTAGGCGCTGAACGGATTGTGCTAATGGGAGTCATGTTTGACGAATTAACGCTTGTCGATTGGGAAGCTAAAAAGAACGGTGAAGAGAGTGTACCGTTTACTTTCATGGATTGGGATTTACTAGACGTAATTTAGTAGGTCCTTTTCTCTCTTTATGAGGAGAGTTTTACGCTATACTTAGAAATTCTTTATTTAAATAGCCCTTTATGTTTTGGATGCCCCTATTGGGGTGATTATCCTAATTGCGTTATATTTTCTGGTCATATTTCTTGATAAACAGGAGGAAATAAAGATGAACATAGTGGAAAAACTGTTAAAAATGGATGCTGGTAAAATCGAAATTCCATCGAAGGTTATCACGATTCAATCCAGGAAACTTAAACAACCTCTCGACTTTCCCTGCAAGGCTCTCGATCCTGAAAAATATGCAGAGATTCAGGAAGGGGCTTTAGAACTCCGCAAAGGTGATGTTAAAAAAATTAATATGTACAAAATGAAAACCTTAATTATTATCGAAGGTTGCCCTGAGGTATTCAAGAATGAAGAACTTCAGAAGCATTTCGGATCTCCTACGCCCAAGGAACTTATTAAGAGATTGCTGCTTAGCGGTGAGATCGATGATCTCTACAACGGGATTAATGAACTTTCCGGCTACGAGAAAGACGATGAGGATAAGGATAAGCAAGAGGAAGAAATAAAAAACTAATTAACGAAGATAGGAACGTGCAGACGGCCTATCTTCTTTTTCGCTTTAAAAACATGAGCCCTAAAGAGTACTACGATAAAAAGCCCGGTGAGAAGAAGATTCTCCGGGCTTTTATTCTTTATGAAATTGAACAAAGAAACAAGGAAAATTCTCAATAAATAAAGTAGTTGTAATTTACCCCAAAAACCATACAATGTATGGAAAAGGAGTGAATTACATATGGCGTTATTTAAGAGTAAAGATGAAAAAGAAAATGAAAAGTTAGAGAAACTAAATGAGAAAATGGCGAAATACGGATTGGAAAATTTGTCGTTAGAAGATAAGGAAAAAGTTAAATTGATTTTAATGGGTCTGATGGGAACGGGATTAATGGATTTTGGGATTGCACTTTCGGGAAAATCAGAAGATATAGCCAAGTTGAATTATTTAGGGGCTTTAGTTGAACAAAACTGGATAATCATAAAACTATTAAATGACATAAAAAATAAGTAAATTTAATATTCAATTAATACAAGGTGCCCGTTATTTAAACGGGTGCTTTTTATATTTTCTGAAATGCAGGGCAGGGGGTGATTCCAATAGCACGTGTCATTGATGCTGTAATTCAATTGCGTGACCAGTTCAGCGCGACATTAAAAAATGTAAACGGGAACCTTTCGCAGTTCCAGAGACAAGCTACTTACGCTGGAGCAAATATGATAAAAGTAGGCAAGGACATGGGAGCGGTAGGAAAGACATTAAGCATGACAGTTACTGCGCCTATTGTAGCCGCAGGGGCGGGACTGTTAAAACTCGCTGACGACTTTCAAGCTGCCCAAAATACCATAAGAACGACCACGGGGGCAACCGGTAAGACATTAGCTGGTTTGAATGATGATTTTAAGGCTGTTTACAGCCAAGTCAGTGCAAGTATGGCTGACACTAGTCAAGTAGTAGCGCAATTGAACTCCAGGACAGGATTGGCAGGAAAGCCATTAGAAGATCTATCAACTCAAATGCTGAAACTAGCTAAGATTACAGGCTCGGATATCAATACGCTCATTCCAGCAACAACTAGGATGTTTCAAGATGCTGGAATTGCCCAAGCTGATTACTCAAAGGCCTTGGATTACACATTTAAGGTTCACGAACAGACGGGAATATCCGTAGATAGATTGCAAGAACTTATGACTCAGTTCGGAGGACCGCTAAGACAAATGGGATTCGACTGGCAGACGAGCGGAGCAATGCTGGGTAAATTCGAAAAAGAGGGCGTTAATACTGAGTTGGTCGTTGGATCATTGAGAATTGCGCTTGGGAAGATGGCAAAAGAGGGAATAAAAGACCCTTCTCAAGCTCTTCAAACCATGATTACGCAAATAAAAGCTGCAGGAAGTGCCGGGCAAGCTAATGCACTTGCGCTTAAGATGTTTGGGGCCAAAGCGGGACCAGACATGGCAGCGGCAATTCGAGAAGGCAGGATGGATTTAACTGGTTTACTTCAGACACTTAAAAATAGCCCAGATACAATAAGCAAAGCAGCGGCGGATGCGGCTACATGGGCGGGGAAATTGGCTAAAATGAGGCACGTAATTGAAGTAGCCTTTGGGCCGGTATCAGAAAAACTCAAAGGCTCGTTAGATAATTTGATGCCGTCTTTTCAAAAGCTAGTAGATACGGTAGCTGGCTTTGCTCAAAAGCTTGCAGATATGTCGCCAGCACAGCAGGAAATGATAATTAAGTTTGCTACTATGGCAGCTGTAGTGGGGCCAGTAATTTTTACCGTTGGAAAAGTAGTTACCAGCATTGGGAATGCAATCACACCTTTCACTAAGTTAGCTAAATCAATCTCTAATGCTGGTGGAATAATGGCGTACCTTGCTGGTCCTGGCGGAATAGTCATGCTAGTGATAGCGGCCCTAGTTGCCTTAGTCGCTATAGGCATATTAGTTTATACTCATTGGGATCAAATCAAGAAAAAGGCTAAGGAACTACATGATGAATTCATAAAGCTAAAGGATAAAGCGATTAATGAGGTCAAAAATACTTTCCAAAACTTAATGGATAAAGTCCAAGAAGTTAAGGATAAGCTTATTGATTTCAAGGACAAGGCGGTAGGGGTAGTCAAGCAGGAATTCGAAGATTTTACTCAATCATTAAAAGATCATCAAAAAGCAATAGAGAATACCGCAATTGTTCTTGGAACTATTTTCGGTCCGGCCTTAATAAAAACTGGCGTAAAAGCAGCCATTTCCGGCGGACAGATATTGGGTAATTTTATAGCGAATGTCATAAAAACTGGAACGGAATCGGTCATCGCCGCTGCTAAAATTACCGCAAACTTTATAGCATCTATGGCAAAAGCTGGGTTAGAAGCGGTGATAAATGCTGCAAAAATCACCGGATCTTTTATCGTCTCACTCATTAGGTCTGGTACTGAATCCGTCATAGCAGGTGCTAAAATTACGGTAAGCTTCATCGGCAGCTTAATTAAAGTGGCTGCTCAAGCAATTATTACTGGTGCGGTCATAACCATTAGCTTGATCGGCTCTTTAATAGCCTACGCAGCGCAAGGATGGACAACTGTCGCGGCAATATCGGCCCAAACCCTAGCCTGGTTAGCACAAAAAGGGATGATGTTAGTATCGGCTGCGGTAACCGGTATAATGACGGCGGCGCAATGGGCCTTAAATGCCGCAATGGACGCTAATCCAATTGGAGCGGTAATCTTATTAGTAATGGGCTTAATTGCTGCCGGGGTTCTTTTGTATCAGAATTGGGATACGGTTAAACAAACGCTAAGCGATGCTTGGGTAAATATCAAAAACTCATTTATTGATGGCGTTAATTACTGTATAGGCTTAATTGATGAATTCATCAATGGGCTAAACAAAATACCAGGAGTTAACATTCCGTTATTAGCAAAGATAAGTTTGGATGTTTCCAAAAACAGCACAGCCGAAGGCATGAGATCCGGAAGAAACGCTCTTGGTACAACCTATTGGAGTGGAGGTAGAACCCTTGTCGGAGAGCATGGTGCGGAGGAAATCGACCTACCCAAAGGAACCAAGATCAAGGACGCTCAATCAACTCGCAACTCCGGTGGTAGTATCACGGTCGCTAAATTAGCAGATACGATCATCGTCAGAGAAGACGCTGATATCGATAAGATTGCTAACGCATTAGTACTTAAGCTACACGCAGTTGCCATCAACACGGCGTAGGGGGGTTGGTGATGGAATTTTGGCTAATACAAAACAACGACAACCTTCGGCTTCCCGTCCCGCCTTCCAGTTATGCTATTAAGAAGGCCCTAAATAATACTTCCGTCATCGTTGAAGGCATAGGAGAAGTGAGCTTCATTGGCAAGCCTAAACTTGCTGAGATCCCGCCAATAACGTCCTTCTTTCCCAGCAAGTATTATAGTTTCTGTCAGTATAGTACGTTCCCGACACCAAAAGAGTGTACTGACTTGATCGAGAAATGGATGGCGAGTGGAAACCCGATTCGCTACCTTGTAACCGGAATAAGCCTAAATACGTTATGTTCAATTGAGGATTTTGAGTATGGCGAGCAGGATGGCACTGGGGATGTCTACTTCACGCTTACACTCAAGGAATACAAGGTTATACCCTCATGATTAAGGTATACAGCAATTACTTCGGGGGATCTACAGATATCACAAGGTTTTGTAAAACAGTAAAGTGGTCAGGTGACAAGTCGCAAGTCGCCCGAAAAATTGACGTTACCTTAGCTTATTCCATCTTTGACAAGAACCAACCTAACACCCAAATTTCCCCTGGCACGATGGTATGGCTTGTTGATGATGTTGAAGGCGAGATTTTCAGAGGAATAGTCTTTGTACGTTCGCTAAACTCAGATCAAGAATTACAATTCACGGCTTATGACTTTTTGATTTATTTTCTTAAATCTAAGGCCACCTACAACTTCACGAACATCACGCCCGAGGCCGCAACAATAAAGGTGTGCGAAGAAGTTGGTGTAAGCGTAGGACATCTAGAACAAACAGGTGTAAATATTAGCCTCCTAGCTTCCAACAAAACACTTTACGACATCATAATGCAGGCATACACCTACGCATCCTTCTCCACAAGCAAACAGTATTTCTTATTGATGAGTGGGATAAGCCTGAATTGTATTGAAAAGGGTAAAAATCTCATTGATTTCACACTCGACCCGAACGTCAACTTAATAAACTCTATTTATGATGATAACATCGAGCAGATGATAAACAAGGTCAAAATTTACAACGATAAAAAGGCATTTACCGGGCAGGTCGTAGAGAATACAGAATGGCAAAAGTATTATGGGATACTTCAAGACACCTATACAGTGAACAAGGATAAAAATACTCAGATAGAGGCATCCATCCTGCTGAAGGGCATGGAGCAGGAGGTAACGGCCACAGCAATAGGTAACGTGAAGGTCATAACGGGCACAGCAGTAAAAACAAATATATTTTATGTAAGTGTTCTTCAGAACGCCACATGGTTTATAGATGGTGATACACACACCTGGGAAATTGGCACAAATAAGTACACCATGCAGCTCAACCTAAAGAGCCAGAATATCATGGACATGAAGGAAGGTAAGGTTGACGGAGAGTAGGGTGGTAAAATGAGGTCTAAAAATCCTTATAGCGAAATGATTAAAATTATGCAAGATCAGGGGGCTAAATACAACCCCTCCTCGGTTGAATTAGCATCCGTTATTAGTGCCTCTCCTCTCACAATCATGGTAGGCGAGCTACAAATGGCTGGAGAAAATTTACTTGTTGCCGATTCCTTGCTTTTGGACTATTCAAGGAAGATCAATTTACCAAGCACAACTGCGAGCGGGGTCACTTCTGATGGCACCATTTCAAGTCTCAGCATACCAAACGGGGTTCTGAATTTCACAGATGGGCTTAATGAGGGTGATACTTTGGTGGTCGTCCAGGTCAATAGTTCAACATTTGTTATCTTAGCAAGGGTTGTGAACGTATGAGCATTTTTCCGGAAAGTATCGGACAGGCAGTATTAACACCAAGCAGTTCTAGCGTAGCAACTCTACCGTTGGCCAAGGAATATGCTTGGGATTTCGACAACAATAATTTCCTACTCATTGATGGGAAAAACATAACCGTAACGTGCAAAGATGCTGTGAAGGTTTGGATTTGGAAGGCCCTGCAAACCCCTAAAAATAGGTATAAGGCCTATTCCGGTAACTTTGGGAATGATCTTGAAACGTTAATTAATCAGGGACTTTCGAGCGCGGCCCTAAATTCAGAGGTTGAAAGATACCTTAAAGAATCGTTATTAATTAACCCCTATATCTCAGGTGTTTCAAATATCGCCATAAGTGTTGATGGGAGCAAGACAAGCGTCAGCTTTACGGCAACAACAATCTATGGGGATGTGAGCATGAATGTATAGTGAAACAGCTTCAACAATACTTAATAGAATGTTGGGGAACGTGCCTTCTGATGTAGATAAATCAGAGGGTTCTTTAGTTTATGACGCTCTTTCCCCTGCAAGTATTGAGATTGCGAATCAAGAAACAAACCTTGATGCAGTAGCAGCTAAGTTCGACTTATCAAACTTAAGTGGGGATGAATTAGCAACAAGAATCTATCAGCGAACAGGAAAAACGAGGAACCCAGCAACCTATGCCAATACTGACGTTACCATAACTGGGAACGGAACTATTAATGTTGGCGATTTAGTGCAGACACCTGGGGGAGTGCAATTTGAATCTTCCGAGCAAAAGATTATCAGCGGATCGGAGAGCATTAATGTACAGGCACTCATTACCGGATCAAGCGGTATGGTCCCAGCTAATCAAATAACTCAGTTCCCAGTCGCTATTCCTGGCCTGGTAAGTGTAACAAATCCTAATCCTACTCAAGATGGCTTTGACGCTGAGAGCGATGCCTCTCTCTTACAGCGATATTACGATTACATCCAAGCTCCAGCAACGGGGGGTAATATTGCCCAGTTCACAAGCCTTATCAAGGATTTTACGGGTGTCGGAGATGTTAAGGTTTATCCCATCTGGAACGGGAATAACACGGTTAAGCTAGTGATTATTGACGCTAATAAACTACCCCCAAGTGCAGACCTAATAAGTGGGGCACAAACTTACATGGACCCTGGAATACAAGGTCTTGGGGAGGGAGAAGCTCCCTTTGGGGCGTTTACGACGGTAGAAGGGGCAACGGGAAGCATTATAAATATCAGCTTTGCTGCAGTCAAGGATACGAACTATACGGATGATCAAAGGCTCACCAACGTGCAAAATAGCACTAAATCATATCTCCAGTCAATTGCCTTTAAGGAGAGTGCCATAAGCTATGCTAAGATCGGCGCAGCAATATTGGCAAGTGCTGGGATACTGGATTATACGGGATTAACTGTAAACGGTGGTACCGCAAACATACCATTAAGTTATACGCCTACATTAACAGAAACCCCAGTCTTGGGGGTGGTAACGATTGCGTAGCGATAACCTAAAGAGCTATTTGCCTCCGTTTTTAAGTACTACTGATCTTTTTGCAAATATCTTTAATTCTCAAGGGCAGGAATTAGACAATATCGATGTCGATATCGCGGATTTAAATGCCCAATTCGACGTGGATACAGCAACCTGGGCTTTGGATATTTATGAAAAGGATCTAGGAAAATCCACGGATTACACTAAACCTTTGGATTACCGAAGAAGCGTGATTAAATCGAAGTGGCGTGGAAGCGGAAAGTTGAACGCAACGCTTATAAAGACGGTATGCGACGCTTTTACCAATGGAAACGTTGAAGTAACCTTTGATGGAACTATTCAAGTGAAATTTACCAGCGTTTACGGCATTCCGCCTAATATTGAAGATTTGAAAGCTGCTATCGAACAAATAAAACCAGCTTATCTAGCTGTGGCTTATGTTTTCCTGTATATCTACTATCAAGATTTGAAGCCCTTTACCTACGCGCAATTAAGCGGTTACACTCATGAATTTCTTAAAACTAACCTGCCTAATTTTGATCATAATTCAACTGCATTAACGTTTGTAACGAATTAGGAGGAAGTATAATGCAGACAACGACTAACTTTGGCCTTAAAAAGCCCGATCCAACAGATGCATATGATATCGGCAATGAAAACGACAATATGGACATCATTGACGCTCAAATCAAAGCAAACTCTGATGCCGTGGCACTAAAAGCTTCTATAAACTCTCCTGCTTTCACCGGAACTCCTACGGGCACTACTCCAATAGTAGGAGATAATTCGACCAAAATTTCTACCACAGCGTTTGTTGCTGCGGCAATAGCAGCTCTTGTCAATTCTTCCCCTGCCGCATTAGACACGTTGAAAGAATTGGCTGACGCACTTGGCGATGATCCGAACTTTGCGACAACAATGACAAACGCGCTTGCAGGAAAAGCCGCTGCAGCTGACCTCACATCTCATTTAGCTGACGATGTAAAGCATGTCTACTATGCTACGGCTGCGGGCGCGGCAAATACCTACGCTGTGACGTTGAGCCCTGTTCCAACTTCATATGTTGATGGAATGGGAGTGTCTGTAAAGATCAATGTAGCGAGTACAGGAGCTTCAACCATAAACGTAAACGGCCTTGGCGCAAAACCAATCCTTGATTCCCTTGGAAACACTATTACCTCTGGTGGCTTAAAAGCTGGGCTTATTTATTCGATGCGCTACAACTCCACCACGGGAAATTTTATTGTACAGGGTAAAGGAGGTGGAGGAAATGCTACTGCTACTCAACTATTAATTGGGGCAACTGCTACTGTTGATAGCGGTCCCATAACGGGTAATATGCCCAACAATGGTGCTTTGAACTTAATACCCAGCGGACTTGCTTCAGTGCCTATTCCTGCAGGCTATACTTCGGGTGGAAGTGTAGCTCAAGTAAACGTTCCTGCAGCTAATGTCTTAACGGGCACTACCATCGCTAATGTAGCAGGAACAATGCCTAATCAAGGGAGTCCAACTCTGCAACCAGGAACTTCGATCACGCCGGGATATTATGGTGGAGGATCCGTTGCTAATGCTCCGCATAGCTCCCAAACTTATTCGACTCCTGGAACATATACATTTACTGTCCCTGCTAGTGTTACAAAAGTTACCGCCATTATTGGAGGAGCAGGTGGCGGTGGAGGTAACGGAATCAACGGTAGTGGCGGAGGCGGCGGTGGCGGAGCGGGAGGTGTATATCTTGTTGACATCCCAGTAACTCCAGGTCAGCAGATCACTGTTGTTGTAGGTGCGGGGGGAGCAGGAGCCTCTACCAGTGGAGCCAATGGTTACGGAGCAGATGGCGCAACAGGTGGACAATCATCATTTGGTAGTTATGTTGCAGGCGGAGGTGTTGGCGGTTATCACGGCACTGACTACACCAATAATGGCGGCGTTGGTGGTGCTGGTGGAGCTGGCGGCGGTAACGGCAGTAACGGTGGTAGTGGTGGAAATGGTACTGCTGGTAATGGTGTGTCCAATGGCTCTGGTATCGCTGGAACTGGCGCTACTGGTGCATGCGGAGCAGGCAATGGTGGAAATGGTGCAAGAGGTACCTCCACTCAAACATTAGGTATCGCAAGTGCTGGAACCTCCGGCAGGGTTATTGTAACTTGGTAAATAACAAGGAGAGTGGATTGTGATGATTGTTATCGGAACTAAAACTACAGTTGGGGATTTCAAAGTGGATGGAATGTTTGTGGATGGGTCTCAAGTAGCAACTATATCTGCAACAGCCCCTCCAAATCCTCCCGAACCACAGGCTGGGAAAGATATTGAGCTGCACCATGATTCAACTGGGAGCCAACTCTCTTGGGTTTTTGTTGATAGACCTCTTACAGATGCTGAACAAGTAACTCAACTTGAAGCCCAAAATGCTCAAATGCTTTTAGCCTTAGTTGAAGGGGGGTTGATGTAATGAATTGGGTTCAAATTGTTACTCAATACTACCAATCAGGATTCTATACTACTGACCAAGTGAAAGTGTTTGTTGCAAAAGGAAAAATTACCGCAACCGATTATAAGAACATCACGGGAACTGATTACGCAGCCTAAAAATTAAACGCCGAGAGGGCGTTACTTTTATGAGCTAAAGGAGGAGTAATGAATGGCATTTACATTTCCCTTAGACTCTGAGAATCGTGGAGGAGCCGTCAAGATATATCATGGCGGTGATACCTTTGCGGTACCAGGCCTTGATATGACCGGAGCGGCTTTGCAACTAACAAACGCTCCACTTGCTGCAAACGGATCTTTTGCACAGACGGCATATGACCGTCTTGGAGACGTGCTAATCTCCAAAGTAAAAGGATATGTTTTTTCTGATGCTGCAGGCACTCTAACGGTTGAAGAAAGCGATGATGGGTCTACATGGTCTACCTCAGCGACTTTATCGGTTAACGCTAATACATTAAGTGAGACAGATTGGATTTTACTGAAGAAACGATATTTCCGGTTTAGATATACTAATGGGGTTACGGCTCAGACCAATTTCTTGCTTTATCAGGCTCTTGGCTCTGGAGATAATGGAGTTAAACTAACTGGGAGTTTAGCGAATGTCACAGGAGCATTACCCACTAAAATAATCGAGTTTGAACAGTACGTCGAGATAACACGTCCCGCAAATACAACTGCTTATGTCGTAGGTCAGGTTGTAAATGGTAACGGCTTATCTACATTACCCGCTTTAGACCTTTCCGCTGTTGCTTCAGGGGGACAAAAAATACAAATATCGTCGGTTAATGTGTTCTCCTCTAATGGGGCGGCATCACCAAAACTGAATCCAATAGTATTATTTTTTAACGTCAATAATCCTGTTGCTAGTGGTGTAACAGATGGAACAGCCTTTACACCGACTTATGCCGAAATGGTAGGCAAACGTGCCGCGAGTATCAACCCCGACGAATGGGGATCTGCTGTAACTTACGCGGCGAATCTTTATAAGTTTATGGCAACGGAGCTATCAAGGCTTGCTACATTAGACGCTAACGGGAAGCTTTATCCTGCCATTATTACCAACAATGCATACACCCCATCGTCAGGCGAAACTATTAGACTAGTGATAAAAGGTTATTTGTTGTAAGGGGGGATTACAAATGAGTTTGTTAGTATTAAATCCTCTCAAGAAAAAACACAGAATTAAAGTTTATGATGGCTTTAATAGGGCAAATAACGCCGCGTCCCTTGGAAATGCAGATACAGGACAATTGTGGTCGGCATTATCCGGTATTTGGGGTATAACGGGAAATACTGCCTATGTTTCGACATCATCAGGGGGACGTGATGTCTCAGTTATTGATTCAGGTAGTTGTAACGGGATAGCTAAGATTGTATTACCAATAGTCGCTTCTTTCACGAATCCAAGATTGATTTTAAGAGCGTCTGATGTGCAAAATTATTTGATGGTTTCTACGGCATCCTCGAATACAGCGTATTCATTATTCAGGGTAGTGGCGAATGTTGCCACACAGATTGGAACATACACCACGACTCCGGTAAATGGTGACGAGGTAAAAACTATCTTAAACGGGACATCTATACAAGTATTCATAAATGGATTGCTCAGAATATCCGTAACGGAATCTTTTAATCAAACTGCAACAAAATTCGGTATTGGAACTGCGGCTAATGACCCTACTTCAAGATTTGATAACTTTTATATGGGGGTTTGATAAATGGTAACAACAGTAAATAAAATTGGCATGGGCAGCGATGATGACCCAGTTAGGCCAGACACAACTTCTACAAGTTGGGAGAAGGTTAGTGAAACTGATACAACTATGACAATAAATATCTTAGACTAACCTTCGCTAAAGACCCAAAAACCGAACATATCCTTTAAACCGTCAATCGACGGTTATTTTTATGCCATGAAGGAGGAGAAGAAGTGCAAATTGATGCGACAACCCTATTAACATTTTGGAGTATCCCAAGTGCGGCTACCGGTTTATGTTTCTGGGTTCTGCAGAAAAACATGACCAAACGCGACACAAAAAGAGAGGAGTTGGACAAGGCTAGGAAAAAGAATGAGATTTTGCTTATACACAGCGTAGGTGCCGCAATAGCACTCGGTGAAGCAACAGCTCATGCCATACGTGACGGAAAATGTAACGGAGAAATGTCTGCTGCGTTAGAGTATGCCCAGAAGGTAAAACATGAACAAAAGGATTTTATGACAGAGCAAGGGATCGGGAATCTATATTAAATAAAAAGAAAGGAGATTCGAAATGAAACTATGCTTAGATCCCGGGCACGGTGGTTATGATCCCGGGGCTTGCGGCAACGGTCTACAGGAAAAAGATATTACGCTAGATATCTGCCTCAGGCTTAAGCCACTGCTTGAATTCAATGGGATAATTGTATGCCTAACTCGTGATGGCGATTACGCACCGTGGCACTTAGAGAACGAGTTGGATGCCGAATTAGATGCTCGTTCAACTATCTCAAACAATTTTGGAGCAGATTTCTTCGTCTCTGTTCACGTCAATTCCGGAGGCGGAACCGGTCAAGAGATCCTTGTGTCAGGCGTGGGAGGAAAGGCCGAAGCTGCAGCCGGCAAATGTCTTTATTACATCCAGCAAGTAAGCGGATGGGCTAACAGAGGAATAAAGGCGCAAAATGTTTCAGTCTTGGGGAGCAAGACGAATGCGCCTGCCATCTTGACTGAGAATGGATTTATTGACTCTGCGGCAGATACGGTGAAACTTAAAGAGCCGAGCTTCCGTCAGGCTCTTGCTGTGGCTCATGCCAAAGGGATTTGTGATTATTTTGGGATTACTTACAAAGAGAAGGGGAGCGAAGAGATGAATTTAGATGTGGCCGTTTTACTTTATACAAAGGATGATTTCTGGTCCGGAACGGACGTTTCCGCCAGAAATGGTAATTGTGCCTTGTTCGTCCGGCCAGAAGATCACTCGGTACCTAAGGATGCTATGAATGCACAGAAACTAATTGTCGTGGGTGGGCCGACGACAGGACACCCAAACGAAGTGCTGCTAAGTGGAAATGACAAATACGATACAGCGGCAGCGGTGAAAAAGTATTTAGGGTAAAAGATTGTAAGCTTTTCGCAGCCAGTAGGAGTTTACAATTCAAATTCGCAAGCGCTTGCCAAAATGAAAAATGAAAGAAGGAAATGCAAATGTCTTATAGCCTAAATTCACCATGTTACGGATGCTCCAAGAAAGAAACTTGTAAGGACGAAACACGAATTAAAGAAGCAATTACTAAAATTCATCAGACAACTTTTGAAGAGGGGCACCAGGGATCAGGGCAAATTGTATTAGCGTGCGTTACCCAAAATAAACAGTGGAAGCCAGCTGAATAAGTAATTCTTCCTCGCCCCGGCAGACGAGGATTAAACAGAGCAGGTCAGTAAATGGCCTGCTTTTCATTATGCCGATAAAATAGAGGAGGTAATTTTAATTATGGATGTTCAATCAATCATTTCTAGCGGTCTTCAAGACGTTTTGACGATTCTAGTCGGTGCTCTAGTTACCTATGGAGTGGCCTTTGTCAAACAGCATTTCTCGGCGCGGCAGATCGCTACGGCTTCATGGATTGCTATGGATGCGGTCAATTTCGCAGAGCAAGCCGCTAAGAAATTAGGTATACCACAAGGCCAAGGCCCTACTAAGTATATCGTTGCGCTAAAGAAAGTAAAGGAATTGGCAGCGAAAGCAGGGCTAAATTTTACGGATTCTCAGTGGGAGACTTTTATCGAGAGTGCTTGCAAGAAAGTTAAGGATGAAATGCAGCCGTTACAGGCTGTCGCTAGTTCCGCTGCTCCGTATACACAAGATGATATTGCTAATATGATTCAAGCAGAACTACAGAAAGTAGCGCCTAATGTACCTGCAGATACCATTGAGAGTATGGTCAAACCCCTTATCGATAAAGCATTGAGTAATCTTAGCGTATCGGTGAATGTTGCTCCGGCCGTTCAGCCTATACCGGCTCCTGCATCTACTCCAGCACAAGATATTCCGCAGCCTGTACCAGATCCATCGACAGTTAAAGTTGCTCAACCAGTTCAAGCAGATTCTCAGGCCCAAGCGCAAGACAACCAACAAACTGCATAATAAATAAACAGAGTTGCCGGACGCTGAAAGAATAAAAACCCTCTCTCGTTTAGGCGGGAGAGGGTTTTTGCTATTTTTAAGAGCTATTTTATGATCCTCAAATAAAGCAAATTATTTCTACTTATTGATTCAACTATTATCCTAAAAATATTTATAGCTAAGGGGAGCTCATTCGCTTCAAACCTAATGGGAATTTGGCTTTTTGCCTTTTCATTAATAAGAATATCTACATTTTTATCCCATTCCTTTAAATAATTAACTACTAATTTAGCAGACGTGTTTATAAAAAACATGGGTGTTGATATTTGTTGAGTGACTTGTTCGTATATTTGTGTATGGTATTCTTCGGATAAATTCTTTTCTTTCAATTGTTGATCTATAGTATCATTAATAAATCTTCTGATTTCATGCTTGTTATGATCTAAATTGCGTTTAACGCGAAACAGTATTAATGGAATGATAAAAGGAGTAATAATCATCTTAGAGCAAATCTTTAAAGCATTACTAAATACCTTTTGGCCGTCGTTTCTAATTAATCTAATAATAAAACCAGCATAAAGAGATGCTACTAGAGTTACCGAAAGTATCTTAATAACGCTAATAGAATCCATAAACATAATCAATATCCCCTTTTCTTAAAGCTTGAGTATTATGGTCTAGATTGCGCTTGTTCTTTCCATAGGATTACTCAATTCGAGGACAACTAATATCAATAAAGTAACTAAAAAGTAAAAAAAATAATTTTTGTTGAAAACTAAGTGTTTTAATATGTCCTGAGATCCTGAACCGAAAACCCATACAGACGGATTTCCTTTAGAGGTTAACAAAATTCCAGTCACACCTAGAATCGAAATAAGCAATAACCATAATATGATACCCAATCCTATGCAGGAGTGTATTTTATCATATGATAACCATTTGTTTTTTGCAACTGCATTGAACATGCTTGCATAGTCATACAATAAACCAAGCAAGAACACCGTCGAGCTTCTAAACAAATCCACATCAGTGCCAGAAGTTGCTAAGATAATTAGAAGACTTAATGCCGTCAAGAAGATTCTAAAAAATTTCCAAAGTCCCATTCGAGCGATGCCTTCTTTTCATTTCTATATTGTATATGAATAATATAGTAAGTCAATGTATTTAAATGTAACGTTATATTAATCTTCGACGTAAAAGAAGGAAATCCTTTACTATGTACAAATATTGTTTAATATTAATAAAAAACCTTGCCACTTTCATCTCTGTCTCGCCTGGTTCGAGCTAAACGGCAAACCCATCAAAAAAGGACTGCACTCACTATAATGCGGTCCTTTCATATTTACAACTGACTACTCATCATAGGATATTCC
This sequence comes from Desulfosporosinus paludis, assembly GCF_045689965.1. Classification (NCBI taxonomy): domain Bacteria; kingdom Bacillati; phylum Bacillota; class Clostridia; order Eubacteriales; family Desulfitobacteriaceae; genus Desulfosporosinus; species Desulfosporosinus paludis. The sequence goes on along the minus strand of NZ_CP144211.1, from coordinate 608,640 downwards.
TCATCATCCATCGTCCCACCACTACTAAACCGCACCCCGCTATTAATGAACGCCGACCTAAACACTGAACCATTCCCAAACCTCTCACGTATCGAATCGATGGCCCGATCCACGGCCCTCTGCTTACCATAATCCTTCTCAAAAAACGTCATCTGATGGAAATCATTCTGACACAGTTCAGAAACCCTCACGCCTAAATGCCGGACAGGTTCGCCTTTCCAAAGTTCATCGAATAATTCGCAAGCCACCTCGTATATCGCATTGGTGCAATCAATAGCAGAAAAGATCTTTCTCTGATGTGAGCAATCATAAAACTCGTTAGTCCTAAGCGAAACAGACACTAATCTAGCACAATATCCTGCCTGTCGTAATCTCGCAGCGACGGTCTCTGTCAGCGACAACAAAACTAAATGGGCAGTTCGTCGATCATCAACATCGAAGGATATCGTTGTAGAGTTTCCCATCCCCTTAATAATAGGCCGACGATTTTCACGGACTGGATTACATTCAATGCCGTTCGCGTAATTCCAAACGAGCAGACCATGACTGTGTAGAAAGAGCTTGATGAGCTTAGGATCATAGTGTGCCAAGTCTCCAATTGTTTTGATTCCCCGGCTCCTTAATTTCTTAGAAGTCGCACGACCGACCATGAACAATTCCTCGATAGGGAGAGGCCACATTTTCGATGAGATTTCTTCCGGAAAGATAGTATGTACCTTATCTGGCTTCTCAAGCTCCGAGGCCATCTTAGCCAAAATTTTGTTTGTGCTAATCCCGACGTTGACTGTAAAACCCAATTCGTTTTTGATTCTATCTTTTAGTATGTAGGCAGCTTCAATGGGGTCTTTAAAGAGACGTTCCATGCTCGAGAAATCAATAAAATACTCATCAATGGAATATTGCTCAACCAGGGGAGAATACTCATGAAGGATATCACCAAATGCCTTACTACATTGCATATATAGCCCATAGTTGGGCCTGACAATCATCAATTCAGGGCATTTTGCAAGAGCCGTGTGAATCGTTTCTCCTGTCTGTATGCCATGTTTTTTCGCAGGAATAGACTTAGTTAGAACAATACCATGTCGAGTCTCAGGGTTGCCGCCAACGACCGCGGGAACGGTCCTTAAGTCGAGAGGATCGCCATGCTGCAGGCGATATGTAGCTTCCCATGAGAGGTAAGCGCTATTGACATCGATATGAAAAATGATTCTCTTGCTCATTCGCTTCACCCTTAATGTAGAATATATGTTCTGATTTTATCAAAACAATTGTTCTTGGTAAAGGAAAACGGCTTGCCAAATTATTGCAACATATTAAGGTAGACGTTATAGATATTGTGACATTTATAACTAGCAACGCATAAAATACATCAGTCCTACCTAGGGAAATATCCCTCACATGTTATTCCCCCTCATTGGGGGATATTTTTTTATCTCAAAGAATCTCGGCAAAATGATCTTCGGGAGTTTTTTCGTGTGTATAATAAGCCCAACTTAGAGCAAACTAACAGAGAACACCATTCCCTTTTCATTACATATCGCTCTCGTCAGAAATGACGGGGGCCTATTATTTTTTGGTATATCCTTTTTAATCTCGGGTAATATAAACTTGTTGCAACCTACTTTCCTATATACTCTCTATGCTTTGCTCTCATCGGTAAACGGTGGGAGTTTTTTGCGTCAAAATGTCTAAAGAAAGCTTGCATAATCGGATTGAATATCGAGAAAAATGATATTGTTGTCAGGTAACTTATTATCCCCTAATTCAACTCCCAATTAAAACTTGGGGGTTCTTTTTTGGAGTAAAATTATAGCCCTCAGCGGTGTGCTAAGAGCTTCCTTCGGTCATTTCAACAATTAAAAATAAGCAAAGAAAAAGCTCTCAGCAAAAAGCTGTGAGCTCGATTTTGTTTTTGGCTATTTTTATGTTTTACCCAGCTCTAATTCATGAACCCTAGCGGTTAAGAGTTGGTTCTTTTCATGGAGGGCATCGATCTTAGCTACATATTCATCCTTGAGCTTAGTGGTAGCTTCTAGCACCCGGTTATTTGCTTCAATACCGGCAGTGTGTATCTGCAGATCAGCCATCTTTTGTGCGGAGGCTAATTCATTAGCGTGAGAATCTTTAAGTGCTGTAATAGCTTGTTCTTTGGCTTTCGAATCTCGGTGAGCTTGATCAACTTCGGCCTGTAGCCTTTCAGCTTGACGCTGTGATTCAGCGTGATCTTTCCGGAGTTGCTTTAATTCTGATTCGAAATCATTTACGGCTCCGATTTTGGCTTCGAGGGTTTCTGTCTTATCTGTAAGCAGAGAGATCGTGGTTAAATTAGATTTGTTAATAGCTTCGAGTTCATCATTTCGCTCGGATAGTTCTTTCATTTGCTCCTTAATTTCAGCCAGTTCCAGACGAGCTTTATCGCGCTCCTCCTCGGCCTGCTGTCGACCTCGCTCGACTTGAGAGATGACGCTTTGATGCAGTTGCTTTTCCTGCTCAATGCGCTCGGTAAAGTTCTCCTTCAGATCGTGTACTTTCTGGACCATATTACTAAAAATAGACTCGGCATGAGAGAGGTGATATTTGAGCTGCTGCATATCCTCTGTCTGTTCGGTGTCACTACTGACCAGCAAATTGGTTTTGAATTGCGTGACCATAGCCGCAAAGAGGTCTTTATTGTTTAGCCCAGTGGTATGGAGAAGGGCTTCAATGGATTCCGTGATATCTTTCGTGGTTTTAACCGAGTAGGAATCTTTTTCCTCAGGCATGGCGTGAATCTCCTTTTAAACAAGGTATACCTTAAAGCCTTTATTTATGCTATGTATACCTTGGTATACCTATATACATTTAGTATACCATGATTATATCACCAATAATTGTAAGACACAAGACTTCGGCGGAATATTAGATAAAAAAGACGCCGAAGAATAATCCCTGGCATCAATGACGAAATCCCTCTCGCCGTAATGGTGGGAGGGATTTTTTTGCGTTTATATCTCACTATAATTATTTGTATCATCCCACATTTGCTGGAATTCATCGGACCATTTGGCCGCAATACTCGGATCATGGATTATGACAAGAACTTCGTCGTTTTCAGTGGAAGCATTTTGAGTGTAGTTGTAAGATCCGGTAGTCACGACAGATTTTTCAATGATGGATACTTTCATATGCATTAGGCCAGAATGAGAGTTCTCTTTGATAGTTATACCGGCATTTTTAAGTAATGCCAACTCGCTTGATTGCGCTTTTGTCCTTGCCTCTATGCGGTCAGTAATGATTCTTACGCTTACTCCACGTTTCTTGGCAGCTATGATGGCATCTACAATGTCTTTCTTCGTTAGGCTATAAATGGCGATATCCAAGGTTGATTTGGCTGTGTTAATTTGAGATTCCAGGGCTTTCTCGGGATGTTGATCTGCTCTAGTGAAGTAGTATTCCACTTGAGAGCTAGGGGCAGTAGAGGCTAGGACTTGAGTGGCTGAGAGTGAAGCAGTATTGCTATTGCAGCCGACAAGTGTAAATGAGATAAAAAGGGCTAATCCCAGTATGAGAATTTTACGATTCAAATGAATGTCCTCCTTCATTTTTAGCTAAATTAATTGCTTCCTTCCTCAATTTCTTTACATGTCTATAGTACTTAAACAACTTATAAGAGAGATCAATCACCAACCATGCTAAGGAAAACATCATTGATACTAAACCAATTGGCCAGATAGGTGTTAAGCATAAAATTAGAGAAATACCAATAGCAATAAACGGCTTTTTATTATACCCTCCAGTGACATCTTTAAAAACTTTAGCTGATTCGGGAGAAAAGTCATAGAGAATTGATTTTGCAGAGCTACTCTCATCAATTAAATCCTCTGATTTTTTTGCTTTTTTCCTGCCAGTATTGTAACTTATGCCAGTGCCTGGGATACCCACTGTCAGGCCGCGGTTAGAGTTAACTGTGATACCTGGAGCAATCTTTAAGCTTGTAGAGTTTGCCCCTTTCTTGCCCACGTTTAGCTTTAATCCCTTTGGGCCTATCTGCTTTCTAAATCTAAATCCCATGAGAATCACGCACCTTTCAAGGATTCAATATCCTTTCTACACTTTAGATTATATACCTTCCTTTAGACATTCTTAGTTGTTTTTCGATTTAAATATTTAAATGTTAAGACCTCGGTTTATTGACCGAGGTCTTTTTAGTAATCTGGGAAAACATATTCTACTGGCTTACGAAGTCCGCGCGCTATTTTTATCCCAGTCTCGAGTTCAATTTTAATTTTTTTATTATTTGCTATACGACTTATTTCTGGTTGGGGTACGCCGCAAATTAGGGACAGTTCTTCTTGGGTCATGTCGAGTTCTTTTAAAATTTGTTTAATCCTATTCACGTTATACCACCTGTAACATTACTAAAATATTTCGGCCTGAATACCCTAGGCAGAAATATTTACCATTATTAATAATGTCACATAGAGTAATATAATCAATGTACGTGCATACATAAATATTAATTTAGGTTTAATTGTCATTTTATGTCGCGAAATGAATAGTTCGGCACTTCTTGATTTCGACTTGTTGACAGGAGTAACCTGAAGATAGGACTTAAACAGCTTGAGGATTGGCAGAAAGGTAGCAGAAATTCGCACAGCTAAAAATATGACACAAAAAGAATTAGCAGAGAGGGCGGGGATTAGTGTAAGTTATCTTAGTAGGATCGAGAAAGAAAAATGCCCAAGACCTCATATTAAAACAATTGCTCGAATAGCAAAATGTCTTGGCGTTGAGTTAGAATTACTCTTGAAGTATTTGTGAATTATTATGTCTTCGGAAAAATGCCCCTTGAATAGACAAGGAACATGTGTTCTAATAAAAAGAAATATTTGTTCTTGATAGGGGGATATATTGTGGAAGTAAATGAACCGATAGATGATCAAATTGCTCAATATGCAGGTGAATTATATCAACTCGAAGATAGGCCAAATGCGATCGTTGAGGTAAAGGTGAGTGGTGACGATGGAGAAACGTGGGTTAGGCGAGAGATTGATCTAGGGGGAGATATCGACACTTCTGGTCTTAAGGAAGGCGAGATATTTCAGGTTAACGGCGAGAAATACAAGGTGATACCGGGTGATTTTGGGTTAATAATCGAGCCTTTAAATAAGTCCGGGAAGATAATCTCAAAACGAAAATAAAAAAGCAAGGAAGTCCTCACAACCCCACCAAGAGTTCAGGACTTCCTTCCACAAAAACACACTTTAATAGAAGGGTTCTTGATATTGTGATTATATCCAATATTAACCTTCTTTGACAAGTGGTAAATGAAGGAGCTATAAATATGATGAACGTAGCACTTAGACGTCACTCAAAATTCAGATTTACCAAATTCATAAAATCATATAGTGCTATAGAAAAAATTTTTATTGATGTAAATAAGAACTTTAGGATTTCAGCTTTACAATTAAAAACAAGAAAATTAGGTCGCAAGATCCTAGATCTCCTAGGGCCTAACAACGGCTCGTTATTCTTTGAATACGAAAGGTCAGTTTGCCTAGAAGAAAGTTTTTGCATTGAAAGCGCATATCGGTTAGGCTTGGAAGAAAGAAAAGAACATAAAAAATAGACCCCTTTCACGGTCATTGATACCTACCAAAAAACCTACCACTCATTTTAATTATAATTATAACTATTAAAATATATTTTAATAGTTGAATTAACGAGACAAATAGGCCTAAAATTAGGGGTGCAGAAACAGTGTAATTTGTATAGTTTCATAAAAGTTGAACTTAGTGCAATTTGCTACCTTGGGGTGGTAGAGGTCGCACGTTCAAATCGTGTCGCTCCGACCAATTAAGATTTTGGGGAAACCCGCAAAGCAGTGGTAACACTGGTTTTGCGGGTTTTATTTATTTTTGCGGGGTAAACCACTTTTCTTATAAAATGCGCGATGAGCTTTTAAGTGCTAGAAAGAAATTAAATATGAAATACGTCAATCTGCAGTTATCTGCCGAAGATTATCAAAAAGAAATACAAGCACTAAATGCGAAGCTCCAAGCGATTACCTTATAATCAAAAAATCTGAGATGGATAATATGAACTTTAATCCTCAAATATTAATTAAAAAAGCACACTTGACAAATGGAGAGCTCTCCGCTAATATAAATGGAGAGCTCTCCATTTATATTAGCATAAAATAAAGGAGTTGTACAATATGCATAATCATCACGATAAAGCCGCTCTGTTAATTATGGATGTTCAAAATGGTATTGTATCTCGTTTTGCAGAAGCCAGAAAAGTACTGCTTCCGTTCCAAAAAGCTGTCGAAGCCGCACGCCGACATTCTATTCCAGTTATTTTTGTTCGAGTCGCTTTTAGCGAAGGTTATCCTGAGATCAATCCTCAAAACAAGTCGTTCTCAGTAATTTCCAAATCCAGTGGAATGACGGTCTCAGACATAGCAACACAAATTCATGAATCCGTTCAGCCGGAGCCAAACGAACCAGTTGTTACGAAGTTTCGAGTTAGCGCGTTTGCTGGCAGCAACCTCGAAGTCATCCTCCGATCTCACCAAATTGATACGTTAATTTTAAGTGGAATTGCTACCAGTGGCGTTGTTTTATCAACATTGCGGGAAGCAGCGGATAAAGACTATACACTAAAGGTTCTTTCCGATGCATGTCTTGATGCCGATCCTGAGGTTCACCGCGTTCTCACCGAGAAGGTGTTTCCGCGTCAGGCCGATGTACTGACAGTCGATGCTTGGATCGACGCCTTGAATTAAAAATCACGGACCAACGCGTTGTAGGAAATTCTGACCAAAAGTAAGCGCCTCTTTGGATTATATTTCAAAGAGGCGCTCGCTACGAGAGTAGAACCTGATAAATCTCCTTGAGAAAATCATCCGGCTGAAAAGCCGTTTAGGTATATCTCCAATTAACTGCAGAAATTATAATACAGACTTATCGTACCCAGGAAGCTAAAAAACGAAAGGGGAGGTTTATACTCATGCCGATTTGGAAAAGAAATTTATTCGTTTGCTGGTTTGGAATGTTCGTAGCAGGTATTGGAATGAGTCAAATTGCCCCAGTATTGCCGCTTTATATACAGCATTTGGGAGTTCATAGTGCCTCTTCCATTGCACAACTTTCAGGAATTGCGTTTGGTGTTACTTATATAATTTCGGCCGTTTTCTCACCTATTTGGGGTCACTTTGCAGACAAATTTGGGCGAAAACCAATGATTTTGCGGGCAAGTCTTGGTATGGCGTTAGTTATCGGTTGCATGGGGTTTGCACCAAATGTATATGTACTGATCGGATTAAGATTATTGCAGGGCGTTATCACAGGTTATGGTACAGCGTGTACTGCATTGATTGCAACTCAGACGGATAAGGAACACGCGGGGTATGCTCTAGGCACACTTTCAACTGGAAGTATTGCAGGTTCGTTAATAGGTCCAATTATTGGCGGTTTTATCGAGGAGACCCTTGGTTTTCAACCTGTATTTTTCATAACAGGTGCATTGCTGCTGATTGCATTTGTTCTGACCGCTTTATTTGTAAAGGAATCGTTTGTCCGTCGGGATAAAAAGGCAGTTGGTATCAAGGAGACATGGAAGAGTGTTCCTGAAAAGAGTTTAACGATTATCTTACTAGTGACCTTTTTTGTCATAACTCTAGGGCTGTATTCTATAGAACCTATCGTAACAGTATATGTCACCCAATTAACTAAAGGTTCAGGTCATGTTGCCCTGTTAGCCGGATTAGCATTCTCAGCCTCAGGGCTGGCAAATATAATTGCAGCTCCAAGACTGGGAAAACTTTCTGATAAAATAGGAGCGCATAAAGTCATGTTAGGCGCTCTTATTGTAGCCGGAATCATTTATATACCGCAAGCCTTTGTGGAAAATTCGTGGCAGTTAATGGGACTTCGCTTTTTATTAGGATTAGCAATAGCAGGTTTAAATCCTTCTGTTAATACCCTTGTAAAGAAAATCACACCTGATTCTCTTACAGGCGGAGTTTTTGGCTTTTCCATGTCGGCAGGATATTTAGGTGTATTTGGAGGTTCTGTTTTAGGAGGACAAGTGGCTGCCTATTTTGGTATTAAATATGTCTTTTTTGTAACCAGCGCATTATTATTGATAAATGCTGTATGGGTTTATTTTAAAGTGTATAAAAAGCTTTGCCTGACAGAAAAACTCGAAATGTAATTCTGCATAAACTGCGCTTACAGTATTCAAGAATAAAATTATAAAATCTTTGCCGTTCGCTCCGATAAGGTGAGTGTAACGGCTTTTTCTTAGGGATTTGTCATGGCGAGGATAATCTAATTGCTTTCGGGGTTCGTACCAAGGGCATGGAATTGTCAAATGTCTATTTCAATATCTAATTTATTCATAGGAAGTGCTAGTTTACTTGCACAGTAGATTGCATAATATAATTTCGTTTCATCGCAAACGTTTTTTGAATTTTGGTCTAACTTTGTTGTAATAATTTTTTTAGTGTTTAAGTCATTAAGAACTGCATTGCAGTAACGCCCTTAACCGCTGTCAATTTGACAGCGGTTAAGGGTAATAATCCCAAATAATCTATTGTAATATTTGGATTATTGAGATGGTATTTTTGTATATACAATATGATGATTTAACAAATATTGAGAAAGGATATATTTGGCGAAACTCAGGAATATCCCTATATCATATTGGAAGCAATCATTTTAACCACTATCTATGTATAAAGCTGACATTAAGACCGGCAAAAAGAGAGGAATGAATAGGATGAGTCAAACTAACTATTTAACGAAATCAGAATTATCAAGTTCGAAATCACTTCGATATTGGATCGCTGTCGTTTTAGGTGCGTTAGCGGCCTTTGCCCCTCTATCTATTGATATGTATTTGCCCTCCCTGCCTTCATTAACAACAGATCTGCATACTAATGCGTCCTTGGCTCAATTAAGCATTACAGCCTGTCTGCTGGGAATTTCAGTGGGGCAATTACTGATGGGGGCACAAAGTGATATTCGCGGCCGTCGTTTACCCTTATTATTTGGGTTAGTAGCTTACACCGTTGCTTCACTGCTCTGCGCAATAACTCCTTCAATCAGTGGGCTAATAATTTTAAGGTTTATCCAAGGGGTGGCCGGTTCAGCAGGGATTGTTATCTCGAGGGCTGTTGTTCGAGACCTATACTCAGGTTCCGAAATGATGAGATTTATCTCTCTATTGATGTTGGTCAATGGCTTAGGGCCAGTGTTGGCGCCAATCATTGGAGCACAGCTCCTGCATTTTACAGCATGGCGTGGAGTTTTTATCGTTTTATGTATTGTTGGAGTGTTAATGACTTGTGCTGTTTATTTTGGTCTGCGGGAGTCATTGCCAATCGAGAGTCGTACTTCAGGTGGTCTTTCAAATACCCTTTTGACCTTTAAAACTCTAATGACCGATGTCGGCTTTGTTAAGTATGCCTTGCCTCAAGGGCTTGTTTCAGCAGGGATGTTTGCCTATATATCCGGATCACCATTTGTCATTCAAAATATTTTTGGTGCCTCTCCGCAAATGTTTAGCCTTATTTTTGCAATGAATGGTATTGGTATTATTATCGCCGGACAAATTACCGGCAGATTAGCGGGAAAAATAGATGGGATTAAATTATACATAAGCGGACTTTATCTGGCTGCTATTGCTGGTTTTGTCCTATTCATAGCGATTCTCTTCAGCACCAGCCTTTGGATAATATTGATACCATTGTTTTTGGTAGTTTCCTGCGTTGGGGTTGTAGGTACTGCCGGTTCAGCTTTGGCTATGGAAAACTACGCTCACGCGGCAGGCAGTGCTTCAGCGCTGTTAGGGCTTATGTCCTTTATCTTTGGTGCTTGTGTTGCTCCGTTAGTAGGCTTGGGTGGAAGCAATACTGCAGTCCCCATGGGAGTCATAATAGGAGTGACAGATGTCGGTTCGCTGCTCAGTTATTTAATCTTAAAAAATTCAAAACTCCAGAGGGCATAGTCCAAAAATTTTACATACCTTTTGCGAATACACACGTTAATATGTATATACATATTAACGTGTGTACAATAAGCGAAATTAAGATGGGAGGGGGAAATGAGGAGGAAGCAAATTAGTATCATGGCTATTTGAATTAAAGGGAGGAGGGTATTAAGGCTTAAAAGATTCTCAATATTCCATCAATATTTCCTTACCGGCTCTCCGCAACATCAATGAACAATTATTTTTTTGAAAGGAAGATATTTATGAATGATAAAAGGCAGTCTTTAGTCTTGTTTGCCATATTTTCATTCGGATTCCTCGCTATGGGCGTTGGAACCATTACTCCTGCAATAGCTGCTATTGGAGGAGCCTTCCCGTCTGTGAGTTTCAGCACTTTGTTGCTGGTATCCACAATTCCATCTCTGATATCCATACCTGTATCTATCATAGGAGGCGGTATAGCCGGAAAATCTGTGAAATACAGGACATTGGTACTTTTTGCGACATTGATGTTCAGCATTGGCGGAGCAGTTCCCTACTTCTTGAACGGTTTTACCGAAATCTTGATAGCCAGAGGGTTTTTCGGACTAGGACTAGGACTTATTATGCCTCTTAACAGCGCCTTGATTTTTAATCTTGTGCCTTCCGATAAGCAAGCTGGGGTCATGGGCATCAACGGCGTTGTCATGAATATCGGGGGAATTGTGCTCCAATTGCTCGGCGGTATTTTTGCTGCAGTACGATGGAATTACAGCTTCCTAGCCCATGCCCTTGGTTTAATCACCTTTATTATAGTTTTGATTTATCTGCCGGAACCTCAAAAGGCAGGAATGTCTGAGAGTCCAGTAGGGGTGGAAAAAGAAACCTTGAAAATGCCCGCTTCAGTGTTTGGCTGGAGTTTGGTTTTCGGAATATTAACGATTTTAGACTATCCGTCACTTACAAATATGTCTTCCGTGCTTTTAACCATCAAAGCCAATTCTGCTGTTGCTGGAGTAGTCCTGATGTTCATGACTGTAGGAGGAATGCTGGCCGGAGCGGCGTTCGGCAAAGTGTTTAAAAAAGCCGGAAGGCAGACGCTTAATATAGGACTTGCCTTTTTTATGATATCTCAAGTATTATTTTCCTTTAGTCAAAGTGTACCTTTGTTTATCATTGGAGAAGCCTGTTTAGGTGTTGGTTTGACCCTTTGCATGTCGTCTATCTATATGCTTGCCGGGGCTTCAGTGCATCCTAGCCAGACACCCATGGCTATGTCTATCATTGTATCGGGTATGAACTTGGGCGGATTCCTTTCCGGATACTTCTACGCCGCCATTATGGAACCTTTGCATATCACGACGTTGAGATTCCAATATTATTTCGGAACAGTAGGATATTTAGCCACGATCGTCTTATTTTTAATGATTTTTGCTGTTAAAAAACCATCCTCACCTATCGGTTCTTCCTCCCAAGTAAAGGTACATTAAAATTTACTGTTGGGTTTAAAAGCGTTTCGGAAAATCTTATATATTCAGGTGACAGAATTCCATTCATTATTATATAATAGAGTCTCTCTAAGGTTCGACTCCAACTCTATTAGACCAATAGGGTGGACATAATTCTGCTGTAAACCAACAGCATCCTTTAACTGTTGAAATACTTTTATTAAAAAAGAGGTAATTAAGGGAGGTACTTAAGAAATGTCTAAAATTGAAGAAATCAAAGCTCTGGTGGAGGCTGGAAAAGCTAAACTTGTTCCTGGTTTTGTACAGGAAGCATTGGCTGAAGGAGATGCAGCTAATAACATTCTCCAGGCTATGGTTGACTCCATGCGAATTGTCGGTGACAAATTCTCCGTTGGAGAAATTTTCGTTCCTGAAATGCTGATGTCAGCTAAAGCTATGTCCAAGGGTGTTGATGTGCTAAAACCGCACTTTGCCGGACAGAGTACATCATCTTTAGGTACCTGTGTTATCGGTACTGTTGCCGGTGATCTTCATGATATCGGCAAAAATCTTGTTTCCATGATGATTGAAAGCGCAGGATTCGAAATCGTAAATTTGGGAGTAGACGTATCGGCTGCAAAATTTATGGAAGCGGTCAAAGAAAATAAGAACGTAACCTTAGTGGCTTGTTCAGGACTGCTTACCACAACTATGCCGGCTATGAAGGAAACTGTTCAAACGTTGAAATCCAGCGGATTGACAGGATTCAAAGTGATGGTCGGTGGTGCTCCTGTATCAGCAGAATTCGCGGCTTCGATCGGAGCAGATGGCTTTGCTCCCGATGCAGGCAGTGCTGCTGCAAAAGCGGTAGAATTAGTAAAAGGCTAAAAGCCACAGATAAGGAGGAAAAGGTATGTTGACAAAAAGAAAGAATCTAATCGAAACGATTAAAGGTGGGAATCCTGATCGATTTGTTAATCAATATGAATTCATGCACTTTATCATGGAAACCCCTGGCGGACGTTTCCCAGAGCCGGGTCAAACCATAAAAAATGACTGGGGTATTACCTTTAAATGGCCGGAAGGCCAGCTTGGCGGCTTCCCTGTACATGATGACGAGCACAAAGTACTGAAGGATATCACGGAGTGGGAAAAATACGTTAAAGCGCCAACGATTGCAACGTCTGATGAAGCTTGGGCTGCAGCTATCGCTCACGCAAAGACGGTGGACCGCAGCGAGGAATTTGTGACAGTGTTCGTTGCACCCGGTGTCTTTGAAATGTGTCATCACCTTATGAGCATGGAAGATGCCTTAATGGCTTTATATGAGGAACCGGAGGCCATGCATGAACTCATTGATTACCTCACTGAGTATGAGTTAGCCTATGCCAAAGTTCTGATTGATCGTCTCCATCCTGATTGCATTTTTCATCATGACGATTGGGGAAGCCAAAAATCCTCTTTTATCTCTCCAGCTATGTTCGAAGAGTTTTATCTTCCGGCATACAAGAAAATATATGGCTATTATAAAGACCATGGGGTCGAACTAATCGTGCATCACAGCGATTCTTATGCCGCTAACTTGGTTCCCTATATGATTGAAATGGGAGTAGATATTTGGCAGGGAGTCATGACAACGAACAACACACCGGAGCTTGTTAAAAAATATGGCGAACAGATCAGTTTCATGGGAGATATCGACAGCGGTGTTGTTGATTTCCCAGCATGGACACCGGAAATATCTGTGAGAGAAGTAGAACGAGCTTGTAAAAATTGTGGAACATTATTTTTCATCCCCTGTTTAACCCAGGGAGGGAATTGGAGTTCATTCCCAGGTGTATACGATTCAGTCAGTGAAGCAATCGATAGAATGAGCAAAGAAATGTTCTAAACAAGGGATAATTGCTAATGGCGGTTATCAGCTCTTTCTTAAATTAAGGTCAAAACGGAGAAAACAGCAGAACCGATCAAGTTGATGGTGCTGCTGTTTTATGGAAATATGAGCGATAAGCTGGGGCGATTAATCCAGTGCGAAGGAGGGGCCGAGTTGTTGAAACTAGAAATACTCCATTAATTTACATAATGTTCAATAGTATCGTGATAACTTGCGAAAATTTCCAATGGGCAAACCTATGGCATTCTTTTTCCCTGAAAAAGTACTAAACAAAGGAGAAAAATATATACATATTGTGCAAATCAATTTTGCAGTGAAAGGGATTAGAGGGAGGGAGAAGTTTCATGAAAAAAATATTGGTACCAACTGATGCTTCAGAGTCTTCACGTCGAGCGTTGAAAACGGCTTTGGAATTTGCTCGGAAATTTAATGCGGAAGTAGAGCTGATGTTCGTTATGCATCAGCCGATAGTGTATAACTCCAGTGTTGATATGTTTATAATTTCACCGGAACAAATTGAACAAGAAGGTAAATTTGCTTTAGATGCCACACTTACAAGCATAAACACAGACGGAGTTACTATCGTAAGAAAGATAAGGCAGGGCAAACCAGACAAAGTTATTTTAAAAGAAATTGAAAATGAAAATATCGACATGGTTATTATGGGGAAATGTGGTTATGGGGCGATAACCGACTGCCTGTTAGGCAGTGTAAGTCAACGTGTCCTCTCCGGGGCAAAATGCTCTGTTCTTATTGTCAGATAAATTATTGCTTTGCCACAAAAATAATCCGGTTCAGAGCCAAATCGTTTTAGACGCTTTGGCATTTTTGTTTTTCTTGTAATCTGGAGGAGGAATTCAAGATACGATGTGGAAGGCTAATGGATTAAGAGAAAAGGAAGTTGGATAGGATTGTTTGAATTTGTTGTTGAAAATGAAGTAAGACTTAAGTTGTTAGATGTTTCTCATGCTGAGCCATTGTATGTGTTGTCTGAATTAAACCGTTCATACCTTAGGCAGTGGCTTCCTTGGGTTGATGGGACAAAGAGTGCTGAGGATACGAAATCATTCATTCAAATGACCAGGAATCAGTTTACAGCCAATAATGGATTTCAAGCAGGAATTTGGTATCAAGGGAAAATTGCTGGTGTCATAGGATTCCATAACATTAATTGGGCGCACAGAACTACTAGTATTGGATATTGGCTTGGTGAAAGTTATCAAGGAAAAGGGCTTATGACAAAATCCTGTAAAGCATTGATTGAATATGCTTTTGCTGAGCAGAATCTCAATCGAGTTGAGATTAGATGTGCAGAGAAGAACTTCAAAAGCCGGTCAATACCTGAGCGGCTAGGTTTTGCTAAAGAAGGCATCATCCGTGAGGCAGAGTGGCTTTATGATCATTATGTTGACCACGTTGTCTACGGATTACTGGCGCGGGAGTGGAATAAAAAGAAGTCCCTCGAAACTGGGGATGTTTAACTTCCAAAGATTTTGTGTAACGTCTCAGCAAATTCTCTCGGATGACTAAAATAGCCGCAGTGATCCATCCTGAGGGGAAGCTGCTCCGCTGCCGATGGCGACCGCAGTCAGGCTTTTTGCTTTTTTTAGCTCAGGGATATTGAACTTGTAGTTAGCGAGCATGGGGATCTCTTTCTGAATAAAGAACTTCACGTTTTCAGCATTGGCTTTATCTAATTTTGGAATGTTGTTGCCACTAATATTAACCCCAACCCTTGATCCGAATTCTTTGATGGCCGCTGCCGGACCTTTGAGTTTTAAAATCTCCTGAATAGCATTACTATGAATTGGCTGCCGGAGATTGGATAATAGATTCCTTACAGGAGGTTCGTGCGCCACGACGGCAGTTAGTTGTTCAGGGTATCGGGCTGTCAGGTCAAGTGCAATGACGGCCCCCAGACTGCTGTAAAGAACGAACTTTAGTTGATCAGGTTATATCTGTGGGTAGACTCAACTGTTGGGGATTGACAGGAACCAATGAAGTAGCTACAATTAATTCGATAGTTATCGAATCTTGATAAATAGTTTAAATTAAGGTTGGAGTTTAAAATGGACACTAAAAAAGCCGCAAAGATTTTTAAAGCACTATCGAACCCCAATCGACTAGAGCTCTATTTTAAAATTGCCGAGATGCATGAATCGAGTTTTGAAGCAGGCTGTGAATGTTTTGTTACAGATATCATCAGTTCTTTTAATATCGGTGCTCCTACTATTTCGCACCATATTAAAGAATTAGTGAATGCCGATTTGATCAGTACTGAGAAAAAAGGTAAATTTTTAATCTGTAGAGTCAATGAAAATTTAATTGAAGAAGTTAGCAAAATGTTATCCTTACAACAAAGATAATGAGCAGGGCTAAAAGTGTCCAACGATTCGATAGTTGTCGAATTATTAAAGCTCAATGATAAACAGCAACAAATAGACACATGGAGATTCCTGAAAATTTTACAGTTTAAGCTTAAAACTTGAGACCTAATGATTCCCTAGAAAAAGATAAACAATTGGAGGTACTTATTGAGATGAAAGTATTTTATTTTACCGCTACAGGCAACTCTTTAGATATCGCGAAACGATTTGGAGGGGAACTTTATTCCATACCTAAAGTCTTAAAAGGCAATCAATTTCATTTTGAAGATGAAAAGATAGGCTTGGTATTTCCCTGCTATGGGTTTGCGGCTCCCAATATCGTCCGCGAATTTATTGAAAAGGTCACTCTCAAAAGCCCCTATATTTTTGTGATTATGACTTACGGAAACAAACTTGCAGGTGGTGTTAATTGGCTAGTACGGTTTGCAAAGCAGAATAGTATTGACATTCACTATGCCGACGGCTTACTCATGATTGATAATTATTTGCCTATATTTGATATTAATAAGCAAAAGTTGAAAGAGAAAAACACTGAAAGGAATTTAAGTCGTTTATTAAACGATGTGAATCAAGGAAAGAGATTTATCCGGAAGAAAACGTTCTCTGATTCACTGTTGACTAAAGGGGTTCAATATTTCTACAAAAAAAATCCAAACTTTAATACCGATAAAGATTTTTCTGTTGGGGCTGAGTGTAACCAGTGTGGAACGTGTGTAAAGGTTTGCCCTCGTGACAATATAAAGCTTAACAATAAACCGGTATACGGAGGGAATTGTGAATTTTGTCTAGCCTGTATAAATCTTTGCCCTCAAAAGGCCATTCGCTTAAAGAAAGAAAGCAATCCAAATGCTCGCTTCAGGAATGAAAATATTACACTGAAAGAAATTATTGCAGCCAATGAATGAATAGGACTTTTTGTCAACTCAGCTTGGAGGAGAAGTATGTTAAACCAGAAGTTTTCAAATTCATCTTCAGAATATGGTAGATTTATGGATCGAACCGACACACCCCCTAAGGTGAGTCTCTGGGAAATGTTGTCGGTCATAAAAGAAATTTTGTTTGACGCGAAATCTCGCACTCCCCAAGGGAAACTTCCAGAAGTTAGGTCAGAAATGCTGCCATTTCTGGTTCCGGGAGAAACATTGAAGTTCATCTGGTTTGGGCATTCTACGCTTCTCTTAAATATGGATGGTCAGACCATTTTAATCGATCCGGTTTTCTCAAAATTCGCTTCACCTATCAATTTTATCAACAAGCGTTTTCAACCGGCTGTCATTACTCTTGAAGAGCTTCCGCCTATTGATGATATAGTAATTTCTCATAATCACTACGATCATCTCGATAAAAAAACCATCAAATTCTTTAGAAATAAAGCTACTAAATTTATAGTTCCGCTTGGTGTCGGAAAACATCTTCGTGACTGGGGTATTTCTAGTTCGCGTATTTCTGAACTCAACTGGGGTGAGTCTCTCACCAGTAATGCTCTTACCTATACAGCAGCTCCTGCTCGTCACTTTTCAGGACGCGGACTTTTTGACTCTAATAAAACTCTTTGGGCGTCTTGGGTTATTCAAGGGAAGTTGGAGAAAATCTTCTATAGCGGGGATTCAAGCTACAGTAATCACTTTAAGGAGATCGGTAACCGCTTTGGCCCTTTCGACCTCGCGTTCATTGAAAATGGGCAATACGATAAACGTTGGATAGACGCCCACATGCTGCCCGAAGAAACCATTCAAGCTGTGATTGACCTCAAAGCTCGAACATTCGTGCCTGTGCATTGGGGAATGTTTGATATGGCCGTTCACAACTGGTCAGAGCCAGTAAAGTGTATTTACAAACTTGCGAAAACTCACGAGCTTCCTATAATTACTCCTCGTTTTGGTGAAGTAGTGGAAATTATTTCTCGGCAAACCTACTTTCCTTGGTGGGAATCGCTGATTTAGCTACTTACAACCGCAAAATTTTCAAGGGTTTGATAATCTATGACGCGCCAGCACTAGCACATTACTCACACGGTTATGCCGCAGGGAAACACAGCATGACTGTGGGTAATCTATGCATCATTTTCACTTAATCATGACTCTTTCGAGGGTCTAAAGGAGCTGAAAAGTTTAATAGCTATTGGGATAAATATTTAATCGTTCAATTCACTCCGTTTTATCTCCGTGTTTTCGTTATAGAAAGGGCATTCTGCCCCGTGCCAAGATATTTCCGTAACTCCATCGTCACAACAAAACTGACGAATCATATATGCATCACAAAGATCATTTGATTGTCCGTATAAACATTTTGAACAAGTTTCAAAATCCACTTATATATCACTCCTTCTATGGTAGACGGCGAATAAATAAATAAATAAATCTCCCAACTAAATAATGCCCAACATAAATTTTTTTATCGGTTGGAAAATCAAGCAACCTAAATTGGAAAACGAAAGTATTCCGAATATGCAGCGAAAAGAGGTAGAACTGGGAATTACATTCCCGAGTTCTACCTCTCGTTTAGCGAGACTTCCTGTATACTCCCGATCTTTTCTCCAACCAGAACATAACTCTCATAGCCCAGCATAGTTTGTTTAATGATGTCTTCATCAATTTTGACTTTATCCGACTCAAAAAATAGGATCACTGTGGAACCACCATATTTAAAATAGCCTTTTTCATCTCCGCGACGTACGCGTTTTTGGGGAGTATATGTTTGAATAATTGAACCGACGCAGGTTGCTCCTACTTCGACATACAAAACATCACCGAAATGATCGGAATGGAATATACTCCATTCTCGTTTATTTTCGCAAAAAAGTTTCTTTACCTTTTGAAGAGCGACGGGATTGACAGAGTAATAAGCTCCTTTAATTTTTTTAGTAGTTTCACACGTTCCACTATCTATAAAATGATACCGATGATAATCTGTGGGGCAGAGTCTTAAAATTAGGCAAGTTCCTTTTTGGTATTTCTCTGCAATTTGCTCATTTCTAATCAAATCTCTGAGGCTATAGGTAAAACCTTTGACTTGAACCAGTTTATCCAAATCTATTTCTTCATAGGCAAAAAGCCTTCCATCTCCAAATGAAATAAGGGATTGGTTGTCTGGATCTATAGGACGTGCCTTGGGTTTTAATTTTCGATAAAAGAAGTCATTAAAGGATGAGAAATCTTTAGACTTCTTTTCAGAAATAGACATATCTATGTTAAAATGCTCTATAAAGGTATTAACCTTTATTTTGCTTATTCTTCTGCTCAAATACCAACCATAGAGGCTTGAAAACAATTTTTTCTTTAATACAGCTTCTAAGAAACTCATACCTATGGGGGAAGAGTAGGTCCAATTTAATACTTTTTCTCCGGCTACCTTTTCTATTTCATAGGATTTATTTTCCCTATTATAATACTTGATCAAATGCATCACTCCTATAGAGGACATTGTAAGTATTCTTTGAGGTTTAATCAAGTCTCTGCGGTGAATAATGTTCTGAAGATTTGCTGCTGCATAACGTCCCGTAAGCAGTACACTTTCCTACAAAAGTGTACTGCTTACGGGATATTTATTTATGCCGAATGTCCTTAAAACCTATTAATTATAGAGGGTTTAACGTTTTCAGCCTAAGGGAAAAGGCCATTGATTCCTACAAAATAATATCGACAGTAATTGGCAGGAGGTTCTTGTTTTTATATCTTGATTTATGGCATAAATTTTGCAATTAAGAATATTTAGATTATTTAACCAATATAAAAGAAGGAGTGAGCGAGAATCAATCGAGCTGGGGAACTCATTAGGAAAGGGGGTAAGGGGGTATGGCAGGGCTTGTACTTGTTTATACAGGCAACGGAAAGGGTAAGACCACTGCAGCTATTGGATTGAGTGTACGAGCGCTCGGGCATAACCAAACCGTCGGATTTCTACAATTCATGAAAGGGAGCAAAAATTACGGAGAAGTAAAGATTGCCTCCATGTTGCCCAATTTTACCTTGGTTCAATCAGGTCAGGAATCTTTTGTCTCATATGAAAATCCTGATCCAATTGACATTAAAATGGCTCAAGAAGGGTATGAACTCGCTGAAAAATGGTTTGAAGAGGATAAATTTGATCTTATTGTTCTTGATGAAATCCTCGTAGCGGTGGCTTTTAAGCTAATATCGGTGGCTCAAGTCTTAGACTTAGTCCAAAAGAAACCGACACATCTAAATTTGGTTTTAACGGGTCGTTACGCCGCACCTGAAATTATGGAAATCGCTGACACTGTAACGGAAATGACGGAAAAAAGGCACGCTTATAACCAAGGGGTTGAGGCAAAGGCGGGGATGGAATTTTGAACAGAGAAGCACTCGACCAATGGATAGCACGACTTTTTGAACGTGATCGAAGGGCAGCGGCAAAACTTATTTCTTGGGTGGAAGATGACATAGAGCGAGAGTATATTATGCGTTCTATTCTCAAACAAACGAAACAACAAATGGTTGTTGGAATAACAGGACCACCTGGTGCCGGAAAAAGCTCATTAGTGGAAGCGTTGACAAAACTATACCGATCTAATAACGAGAGAGTAGGGATTGTCGCAGTCGACCCTAGCAGTCCTTATTCGGGAGGGGCAATCTTAGGGGATCGCATTCGCATGCAGGCCCACGGCACAGACCGGGATGTATTCATCCGCAGCTTAGGGACACGAGGGCATTTAGGTGGGGTCACACGTTCAACCTTAGATATCTTGAGGATTTTAGAAGGCGGAGGGTTTAGGCGTCTTCTTCTGGAAACGGTTGGAGTTGGTCAATCTGAGCTGGAAATCATGCAAATGGCTGACACTGTCGTAGTCGTGCTTAACCCAGGGACGGGGGATGGAATTCAGGCCATCAAAGCAGGAATTATGGAAGTCGCGGATATTTTCGTAATCAATAAATCTGATTTGCCTGGGTCTGAACGCATGAAGAATGACATCGAGATGATGTTAAACCTGAGTTGTGACGGAAAGACCTGGCGGCCACCAGTTGTTCTGACCAGTGTGATTAATAGTACCGGCTTGGAAACTTTATTTGAAAAGATCGAGGCACACCAAGTGCATTTATTAAAATCCGGGCAAAGAGATGAGCGCCGCAAAGAGCGTCTTCGTTTGGAAGTCTGGCGCCAATGGGAAGATAAAATCCTGGCAGAGTTCGAGAGAGTCTGGGAAGCGACAAGAGAAAAATTGGAGAATTATGATCAAGCAGATCCTTACGAAGTAGCGCAAATGCTATGGAAAGAGCGTTTTAAAGGAGGATAAATGGGATGAGTAATAATTTCTTGCGCTGGAAAGCGAACTATGATGCACAGAAGGAGCGGAAAGGGCCGTTTTTTACAGTTTCTAGTGTTCCGATTGATCCACTCTATGCACCTGGGCATATGACAGACATTGATTACGAGAAGGATCTGGGAAATCCTGGAGAGTATCCCTACACTCGTGGTGTTCGTTCGAATATGTACCGCGGGCGCCTTTGGACCATGCGCCAGTTTGCAGGTTTTGCTACAGCGAAAGAATCCAATGAACGGTATAAATTTTTACTTAGCCAGGGTCAAACTGGTTTAAGTGTTGCCTTTGATATGCCCACGATTATGGGTTATGATTCGGATCATCCGCGTGCTTACGGAGAGGTCGGTCGTGTTGGGGTAGCCATTGATTCTCTGGCTGATATGGAAATTCTGTTTAATGATATCCCACTCGATAAAGTGAGTACATCGATGACGATCAATGCGCCAGCCTCTATCATTTGGTCAATGTACATTGTTGCTGCGGAGAAGCAAGGTGTTCCTGCCAATAAACTAACGGGAACAATCCAAAATGATATTCTTAAAGAATACATTGCCCAAAAATCGTGGATTTTTCCTCCAGAGCCCTCATTGCGCCTCATTACAGATATCTTTGGTTACGCCAAAGAAAATGTACCTAAGTGGAATACTATTAGTATCAGTGGCTACCACATTCGGGAAGCGGGAGCAACGGCACTGCAAGAATTGGCCTTCACGCTTGCAGATGGATTTGCTTATGTTGAGGCTGGAATCAAAGCTGGCCTTGATGTGGACGATTTTGCTCCCCGCCTGTCGTTTTTCTTTAACTCCCATACGGATTTCTTTGAGGAAATTGCTAAATATCGAGCAGCTCGCCGC
Organism: Desulfosporosinus paludis; assembly: GCF_045689965.1. Classification (NCBI taxonomy): domain Bacteria; kingdom Bacillati; phylum Bacillota; class Clostridia; order Eubacteriales; family Desulfitobacteriaceae; genus Desulfosporosinus; species Desulfosporosinus paludis. Next base: position 586,819 of record NZ_CP144211.1, on the reverse strand, counting down.
ATCTGGGCACGCCACATGAAGGAAAAGTATGGGGCTAAAAAAGAAGAAAGCCTATTATTGCGTTTCCATACCCAAACCGCTGGCTGCTCCTTAACAGGTCCGCAGCCAGAAAATAACATTGTGAGAACCGCTTATCAAGCGATGGCTGCTGTTTTAGGGGGCACTCAATCATTGCATACAAATTCCATGGATGAGGTTTTAGCGTTACCGTCACAAAAGGCCGTTCAAATTGCTCTTCGAACGCAACAAGTTCTCGCTTATGAAACGGGCGTTGTGAATACCATCGATCCTTTGGCAGGTTCGTATTTTGTAGAGACCTTGACCAATCAGATGGAAGAAGGGGTCGAGGAGTACTTCCGCAAGATTGATGAATTGGGTGGGGTTCTGGGCGCTATCCGCGAAAATTTCTTCCAGCAGGAAATAGCAGATGCGGCTTACCGCTATCAGCAAGAGATTGAAAGCAAAGATCGGATTATTGTAGGTGTTAACGAATTTGTCAATGAGGGAAAAGTTGAAATCGAGTTGCTGAAAATAGATCCTGAAGTTGAGAGAGCTCAAGTTCGCAGGCTTCAAGCAATGAAACAGGAACGAGACAATATCCGGGTTCAAACGACATTAGCCGACTTGAAGACAGCGGCTCAAGAATCTGGTAATTTGATTCCGAAAATTATTGATGCTGTACGGGCCTATGCTACCGAGGGAGAGATGATTGCCGTTCTTAAAGAAGTGTTCGGAGAGTATCGAGAACAAGCCGTATTTTAAGTACTGAGGGGGAGGGAAAGTTATGAAGAAGACTCGAATTCGCGTGTTGGTTGGCAAGCCCGGATTGGACGGACATGACCGGGGTGCTAAAGTGATCGCTCGGGCACTTCGTGATGCAGGAATGGAAGTCATATACTCAGGTTTGCATCAAACGCCGGAGCAGATCGTGGAAGCCGCTATCCAAGAAGATGTGGATGTCATAGGCATTAGTGTTCTATCGGGAGCGCACATGACGATATTTCCAAGAATCAAAGAACTCCTCAAAGAACAGGATGCTGAAGACATTGTACTGATGGGCGGAGGCACGCTTCCCGAGGAAGATGTTACGTCGCTTTTAGAGGCTGGACATGCGGAAGCGCTGTTTACGCCGGGAGCACCTACGACAGAGATTGTGAATTGGATTAGGGAGAAATTGACGGCAGTTAATGAAGACGTTATTTAAGTGCATAACGTTTATAACCTGATATAGGCACTTTAATCGTTTAACCTACAGTCCATAGAGGCTTAAGGCGATAGAGTATAAAGGATAGATAAAAGGGGGGAACCTTATGAGCGACTTAGCCTTGGAAGCACGTTCCCGCGCAGGGAACAAATTCAAGGGAGGCTTAAATTGTTCTGAGTCGATTCTTCAAGCGTTTAATGAATTGTTAAACTATCCGGTGAATCCAGAAAGTTTAAAAATGGCGAGTGGGTTTGGCGGAGGCTTAGGACATGCAGGATGTATGTGTGGAGCGTTGACGAGTTCAGCTATGATTTTAGGATTATTGACGGGTCGCGTAGATCCGGGACAAGATCGAGAGCCAATTTACGAACAAGCCTGTGATTTTCATAATCGATTTGAACATCAATTCGGAGGAACTTGCTGTCGTGCCATAAATCCTCATGAGTTTGACTCTCCTGAACATTTGCGCCATTGCCTTAAACTTACTGGGGGCACTGCAAAATTATTGATGGAGTATATCCAGGAAAAGGAACTGGTCAACAAGGAGTTCTCTTGGAATGTTTAAACCACACTTTTAGCGTGTTTAAGGGTATAGTGATGTAAGAGACGTAAAATTGAGTACGAGCCTTGGGAAGACCTTGGTTAAAAATCATGTGTCAATACAATTTTCGAAGAGGTTGATTCATAACTCTTAGTTAGAGGTGGGTCAATCTCTAATTTTTTCCAGTCTAAAATCTTAACAAAACACAAAAAATATAGGCTAATTTAAAATCTTAAAATTGACCTTTTTTAAAAAAAATTTAGGAGGTACGTTATGGATAACCTTTCTCAATCGACTCAAGGCAATGTTGAGCAAGCACCGTTTGGGGCAATCCATCACAATTTATCGGACATAATGCCAACTTCATCGGAAATCGGTAATCTCTGGGAATCTTATTATGCGGAATGTATGTCGGTGGCTTTTCTTAAAAATTATGTCGAACACTCTAAAGATACAGATATAAAACCCGTCTTACAACAGGCTCTGGATATTTCGACTCAGCGGGTGCAAACCATGGAAACCCTTTTTAATTCAATTAATCACCCTATTCCAGAAGCCTTCGGTGATAAGGATGTCAATGCTAAGGCTAAGCCATTATTCTCCGAACCGTTTCGATTACTCTATACCAGACTTATGCATAAGTATATTTTAATCAATTATACGAAAGCGTTAACCTCTTCCTATCGTTCAGACTTTCGTAATTTTTTCTCTTCATGTATAAAAACTTCGGATGAGATTTTTCAAAGAGCTACCGATGTGCTTTTAGGGAAAGGGATATTAATGAAAAGCCCCAACATTTTAATTCCTGACAGGGTGGATTATGTACATAATAAAAGCTATTTTGGCAAATTTTTCGGAGAACAAAAAAGACCTTTAAATGCCTTGGAGATCGGTGAGATTTACTCAATTATTGAAATTCAGTATCTGACAAGAACTTTAAAGTTAGGCTATAGTCAAGTTGTCAAGTCAGAAAAGATTAAGAATTATCTATCCAGCTCCAAAGAAAAGACGGATAAGAATCTGGAAAAGCTTACGTTATTTTTAGAAAAAGAAAATATTGTAGTTCCGATGATTTCTGATATTTTCGTCACCGATTCTGAGGAGTCCCCGTTGAGTGATCGATTGATTCTCAGCCATTCAACGGCAGTTGCAGCTTTTGCGATTACCGAAATTGGACTCGCAATGCCGGATATATCACGAAAAGATTTAGTTTTGACAATGCGTAATCTAGTCACTGATATTCTACTTATTGCCAAGGAAGGGGCAGAATTAATGATTGAAGCCGGTTGGCTTGAAAAAATACCTGAAACAGTTGATCGTGAAGAATTATTGCATTAATCGGTGTGTTAGAATTTGCATATTGGTGTAATCAATTCGATTTTTAAACTCCTAACAGTTTAATAGCTATATCAAAAACAGGCAAACCTATAACATAAAGGTTTGTCTGTTTTCCTTTAAATGTTATCTAAAAGCAATTTATTTATTTGTAATCATTATATTATTTTGGAGTTATAAATTAATAAATAGAATATAAATAAAAGATAACAAGATATCATATCCGGAAATATATTTGTTATGTATTAAAAATCAATCTTTATACTATTTTTATGTATTTCTCAATTATTTTTATGACATTTTTATGCAGTTAGGATCTATAATAAGGCTGAATTTAGAGTAAAACAGAATTTGGGAGGAAAAATAGAATGATGATAGTAGGAGGTAATGGTTCCACGAAACGGTAGGAGAGTGATGATTAAGGGGATTAATGATCATGCAATTATTTCAATTAGTGGAGGCAGTTTTAGCCGGGATTTCTATAGTGGTAATCCTATTGCTTTTCTTTATTGTTCTTGAAAGGTATCAGGTTGCCTCTGGCAAAGAGATGTTTACCGATAAATGTATCAATTATCTGGAGAAGATTCATAACCTGACAGCACTGAAAAGCGATGAGAAAGCGGATGTTCGAGAATATTACCTTTCTGGCAAGGTTAAAATTATGGAAGTATATTTTCACGAACGACCAGACGAAAAAAACCAAGTTGAGACATCAAGGGGGGAGACGAATGGCTGACATGATCCTGGGTGGTATCGTGGCCCTCGGTCTTTTAATCTATCTTAGTTACACTTTATTGAAAGCGGAGGAATTATGATGACTGCTAATGATTTCTTGCAATTAGGGTTTTACCTGGTTGTGCTTGTCCTATTGGCAATTCCCCTCGGTCGGTATATGGCCAAGGTGCTGCAGGGTGAACAAACGTTGATAGACAGGGTCATGGGACCGCTGGAAAGGTTGGTTTATCGTGTCAGTGGGATTGATAGTACCAAAGAAATGGGCTGGAAGGAGTATGCTTTAGCCTTGATGGCCTTTAACCTTCTTGGCATTGTAACTCTCTTTATTCTACAACTGGCGCAAGGAATCTTGCCCTTTAATCCCCAGGGATTTGGAGCGATGCGTTGGGATCTGGCCTTAAACACTGCCGTCAGTTTCGTCACCAACACCAATTGGCAGGCTTATTCCGGTGAATCCACCATGAGTTACTTTACTCAAATGGCGGGTATGACAGTGCATAACTTTGTGTCTGCCGCAACTGGTATTGCGGTAGCAGTGGCCTTGATAAGAGGATTTACCAGACGTCAGACCAAGTCAATCGGCAATTTCTGGGTAGACCTAACACGTGCTGTTCTAAAGATCTTGTTGCCGCTCGCCATTGTTGGGGCCTTGCTTTTGGTTTCCCAGGGAGTGATTCAGAACTTGTCTCCCTATCTCACGGTGCATACGGTCCAAGGAGCTAATCAGACACTGGCGATGGGCCCTGTAGCTTCCCAGGAAGCGATCAAGGAATTAGGCACAAACGGCGGCGGCTTCTTCAATGCCAACTCCGCTCACCCCTTTGAAAACCCGACTCCATTCAGCAATTTGCTGGAGATGTTATTTATTCTGGTGATCCCGGTAGGATTGACCTTCACCTTCGGCCATATGGTTAAAGATATCAAACAAGGCCGAGTGATTTTCATCGCAGCTCTAATGTTGCTGGTGATTATGATAGGCACCACTTATAGCTCGGAAATCGCTGGTAATCCTCTCATTAGTAAGATTGGAATTACCGGAGCCTCCGTTATGGAAGGTAAAGAAGTCAGGTTTGGAGTTGTTAACTCTGCCTTGTTTGCAACCATCACCACGGTCACTTCCAGCGGAGCCGTAAATGCAATGCATGACAGCCTTACGCCTTTAGGCGGCCTGATACCTATGTTGGGAATCATGCTGGGTGAATGCGTGTTCGGCGGTGTTGGGGCCGGGCTCTACAGTATTCTCACCTTTGTGATATTGACGGTGTTTATCGTGGGGCTGATGGTCGGTCGAACTCCGGAATACCTCGGAAAGAAAATCGAAGGTTTTGAGATGAAAATGGCGGTCTTAGTGGTCCTGATCCCGTCGGCCTGCATTCTAATAGGCAGTTCTCTGGCCTCGGTCATTCCCGCCGGAACTTCCTCTCTAGCTAACTCCGGGCCGCATGGTCTCAGTGAAATGTTGTATGCCTTTGCCTCAGCCTCAGGCAATAACGGCAGTGCTTTTGCCGGGCTAAATGCTAACACTTACTTTTATAACCTAGCTCTGGCAACAGCAATGTTTGTAGGCCGCTTTGGTGTAATCTTACCGCTCTTAGCCATTTCCGGGAGTATGGCCAACAAAAAAATTGCCCCTGTTAGTGCTGGTACTTTTCAGACAACAGGCGGAATATTTGCAGGCCTGTTGTCCGGCGTCATAGTGATTGTTGGTGCTTTGACCTTTTTCCCAGCTTTGGCTTTGGGGCCAATCGTAGAACAGCTATTAATGTGGGCTGGCAAGGCCTTTTAAGGGGGAACTTAAGAATTATGAGCAAAAAGTCAAGTTTGGACCGAGGCATTCTCGCCCAAGCAGTGAAAGAATCCTTTACAAAGTTGGATCCCCGGGTCATGTGGAAAAATCCAGTGATGCTCGTGGTAGAAATATTAGCTGTGCTTACCACGTATTTTACCATCAGAGACATCGCGGTTGGGCGAGCTGGGGATTTTTGGTTTGACGGACAGATCGCCCTCTGGTTGTGGATTACCGTCTTGTTTGCCAACTTTGCTGAAGCTCTGGCTGAAGGTCGTGGTAAAGCACAGGCTGACACCCTGCGCAAAACCAAAAGTGAGACAATCGCTAAGAAAATTTCAGGAGGTAAAACAGAGGGTATTTCCGCTTCCGCGTTACGTAAGGATGACGTTGTTCTGGTCGAGACAGGGGACATTATTCCCGGTGATGGGGAAGTCATTGAAGGGATTGCCTCAGTCGATGAGAGCGCAATTACCGGTGAATCGGCACCGGTCATTAGAGAGTCTGGCGGTGACCGAAGCTCGGTTACGGGTGGCACCAAAGTTTTATCCGACTGGATTAAGGTTAGAATCACGGCTAATCCAGGAGAAACCTTCCTGGATCGAATGATCAGCCTGGTTGAAGGAGCAAAGCGGCAAAAAACGCCTAATGAAATTGCCTTAACAATTCTCTTAATTGGGTTAACGATTGTCTTCCTGCTTGCTGTGGCAACATTGGAGCCTTATGCCATCTACTCCGGGGCTACACTATCAATCCCGGTGTTGGCGGCATTGATGGTTTGTCTAATCCCTACCACTATTGGGGGGTTGCTCAGTGCGATTGGAATAGCCGGCATGGATCGCTTATTGAAACGGAATGTCTTAGCTATGTCCGGGCGAGCAGTAGAAGCTGCCGGAGATGTCGGAGTGCTGCTCTTAGATAAAACCGGTACGATCACCCTTGGCAACAGAATGGCGACAGAATTTGTTCCGGCGCCCGGTGTTTCTCCTGAAAAATTAGCGGATGCGGCCCAACTGTCATCCTTAGCGGATGAGACTCCGGAAGGACGCAGTATTGTGATCCTAGCCAAAGAAAAGTACAATTTGCGGGAACGTGATATTAACAGTTTAGGAGCTGAATTCATACCATTTAGCGCACACACCCGGATGAGTGGTGTGAACCTGCAAGGACGGGAAATCCGCAAAGGGGCTATGGATTCGATTGAGAAGTATTTACGGGAAAAAGGGGAAACCCTGGCCCCAGGGGTGAAAGCTGCCGTTGAAAGCATCGCTAAAAAAGGCGGTACTCCCTTAGTGGTCGCTGAAGATGGTCAAGCTTTGGGAGTCATATATCTCAAAGATGTCGTTAAAGGAGGCATCAACGAAAGATTCGCCCAGCTTCGTCGGATGGGGATCAAGACCGTTATGATTACAGGGGATAACCCATTAACAGCTGCTGCTATCGCTGCCGAAGCCGGGGTGGACGATTTTTTAGCCGAAGCAACCCCTGAAAATAAACTAACGTTAATTCGGGAGTATCAAGGCAAAGGAAATCTGGTAGCAATGACCGGCGACGGGACAAACGATGCTCCGGCCTTAGCTCAGTCCGATGTCGGGGTAGCCATGAACAGCGGTACTCAGGCAGCTAAAGAAGCCGGAAATATGGTTGATTTGGATAGCAATCCCACAAAGCTCATCGAGATCGTTGAAATCGGAAAACAGCTCCTGATGACCAGAGGAGCTCTGACTACTTTCAGTATTGCGAATGATGTTGCTAAATACTTTGCCATTATTCCAGCTCTGTTTGTGGTCACTTATCCGGAATTGGGCACCCTAAATATAATGCATTTAGCTACGGCACAGAGTGCCATACTCTCTGCAGTAATTTTCAACGCCTTGATTATCATCGCCCTAGTACCTTTAGCTTTGCGCGGGATCGCATATCGTCCTCTGGGAGCAAATGCGATTTTGAAGCGAAACCTCTTAATCTACGGGTTGGGAGGCTTGATTGCCCCCTTTATTGGAATAAAGTTAATCGATATGTTACTGGTTGCTTTAGGATTAAGTTAAGGTGTTAAACGGAAAGGATGGGAATTTTGATGCTAAAGACTTGGGGCAGGGCTTTTATGTTATTATTAGTTATGACAATCATCACCGGGATTGCCTATCCCTTAGTTGTTACGGGCCTGGCGCAGTTGATGTTTCCGCATCAGGCCAACGGCTCTATGGCATACCAAAACGGAAAACCGGTTGGCTCGGAGATGATAGGTCAAAACTTCAGTGATCCACGATACTTTCATGGCCGTCCTTCGGCAGCAGGGAAAGACGGTTATGATGCCACGAGTTCTGGCGGTTCGAACATGGGACCGACGAACAAGTCTTTTTTGGATCAGGTTGCCAAGCAAGCGGATCAAGTTAGAGCTGACAACGGTCTATCTTCCAATACCCATGTACCCAGCGACCTAATTACGGCTTCGGCAAGTGGACTGGACCCAGATATCACTCCGACCGCCGCCCAGATTCAGGTAGCAAGAGTAGCCAAAGCCAGAAATATGAGTGGACAAAAAGTACAGGCTCTGGTTGATCAGTATACGGAAGGCCGACAATTTGGTTTTCTCGGAGAACCTCGCGTCAATGTCCTGAAATTGAACCTGGCTTTGGATGAACAATAAAGATGTGAGTTATATCATTATGTTTCTGCAACGATATTCGGGTGGGTAAAGAAGCAATGTTTTAATGAAGTTGGTGATAGCAATATGGACAGGGAGAAACGATTAGATCCGGATGAATTATTAGCCAGCCTGCATAAGGAAGGGTATGGAAAGCTGACAGTTTTTTTGGGTGCAATGGCCGGTGTAGGTAAGACCTATGCTATGTTGGAGGTTGCTAAAGAGAGATTAGCTGAGGGTCAAGATATAGTCGTTGGCTTAGTCGAAACGCATCAACGGGTGGAAACTGAAGCAATGCTGCAGGGAATGCCTATCATTCCGACTCGTTCCCTAGAATATAGGGGCAGAGTTTTTCAAGAGATGGATTTGGACGCAATCCTTACTCGTCATCCCCAGATTGTGTTGGTCGATGAACTGGCTCATACCAATATCCCGGGTTCCCGCCATGTCAAGCGCTACCAAGATGTTGAGGAATTATTGGCTTCGGGTATCAATGTTCATACTACGTTGAATATCCAGCACGTGGAAAGTTTTAATGATGTAGTGGCGCAGATTACCGAGGTTAACGTACGCGAAACAGTCCCTGACCGAATTCTAGAGATTGCTTCTCAGATTCAATTAGTCGATATTCCCCCGGAAGAGTTGATTCAGCGGCTAAAAGACGGCAAAGTTTATGTCCCAGACCAAGCGGCCGATGCTATGAAAAAGTTTTTTCGGCCGGGAAATATCAATGCTTTGCGCGAGATTTCGATGCGTTATACGGCACAACGGGTGGACCGTCAATTGGAATCATATATGAGGATGCACGGTATTGAGGGTCCTTGGCCAACAGGGGAAAAAGTTTTGGTGTGTATTGGGTCTAGCCCCTTTTCAGGAAAATTAATTCGACATGCTAAACGTATGGGGACCCGACTTAAGGCGGAATTAATCGCTGTTCATGTTGAACCACAAGGTCGCCAGCCTAATGGTGAAGCTGAGAAAGACGCGATGGCCCAAAACCTGCGGTTAGCGGAAAAGCTGGGCGCTGAAACTGTGGCCCTAAATGGAGATGATGTGGCGGCAGAGATTCTGGAATTAGCTAGAAGGCGCAATGTTTCTCAGATTATTATCGGGAAGCCGGAACAAACCATGTTACGGGAATGGATGCACGGTTCCATCGTGAACAAAGTCATTAGAAACAGTCACGGGATGAGTGTTCATATCATCGCAGGACGTCGGGGAGGAGATAAACCGGAAGTAAATAATCAGACCAAAGATCAACAGATTAAACACCTTCACCCCAAAAACTTGTCCATAACATCGTATGTTTGGTCCGTTCTGATGATGGCGGGCCTTACTTTGCTGATTGAGCCCATTAAGAATTATTTGGGAACGATCAATATTTGTATGCTTTATCTCTTGCCGGTGCTTATAAGTTCAGCCCGTTGGGGAAGAAAGCCGGCAATAATTTCTTCAGTCGTAGGTGCTATAACGTTTGACTTCTTATTTGTTCCTCCACTTTATAGCTTTACGGTCAGCGATATTCGCTATTTTATTAGTTTTATTATTTTCATGCTAGTGGGTATAGTAACGGGAACCCTTTCGGCGAGATTGAAAAATCAGATCTGCTATTCACGTCAACGGGAGAACCGGGTAGCTACCTTATATTCCCTAAGCCGGGATATTGCGGCTGTGGATAAATTGGAGAACGTCCTTGAGAGTATCGTCCGGAAAGTGGCTGATACTTTGGAAGGACAAGTGGTTCTTCTGCTGCCGGATGTAAATGGCAAATTAGTCTTAATGCAAAGTTCAAGTCCTGATTCTTTTTTGAACGACAGCGAACAGGCTGTGGCAACTTGGGTGTTTGAGCGGGGACAAAAAGCCGGGCGGGGAACGGAGACCTTGGGGGCAGCCTCCGGACTCTATTTGCCACTCAGTATCGAACAGGGTACACAAGGAGTATTAGGTATTCGCTTTCACCATAGCGAAGGGCAGTTTGATCCGGAACGCATTCGGCTTTTGGAAGCCGTTGCTGGCTTAGCTGCGATGGCGATTAACAGAATTAAACTAGCGGAAGAAGCTAGGCAAGCCCATACCCTGGCGGAATCTGAGCGTTTGCGTACGGCATTATTTAATTCCCTTTCCCATGATTTACGAACACCGTTAGCCTCAATTATCGGTGCTGCAACAGGTCTGTTGGAAGATCATAACGAGATTTATTCCCCAGAAGCCCGTCATGATTTGTTGCAAACAATCCTTCAGGGAGCGGAGCGGATGAACAGATTTGTCAGCAACCTGTTGGATATGGCCCGCTTAGAAAGCGGGATGCTCAAGTTAAACAAGGATTGGTGCGACATTCAGGATATAATAGGAGTTGCGGTGAATAGACTAGGGACTGTTGTCACCAGTCGTCCTTTAGATATAGAGGTTCCGGAAAATTTACCGTTGGTTCGAGCGGATTATGTATTGATCGAACAAGTACTGATTAACCTGTTGGACAACGCCCAGAAGTATTCGGAACCGAACAGTAAAATTATTGTTTCGGTTCGGCAAAAAGGCCAGCATTTGGAGATTAATGTAGCGAATCGAGGCCACGGGATTCCTGAGACAGATTTGAGTAAGGTGTTTGATAAGTTTTACCGACTCAGTTCTCCGCTGCAAGTTAGCGGTACGGGGTTAGGACTTGCGATTTGTAAAGGTATCATAGAAGTTCACGGTGGAGAGATTTGGGCGGAAAACAATGATTTGGAGGGAGTAACAATAATATTTACTTTGCCTTTAACAGATGGAACAGAAAATCTGCCTCTTGGAGAGGCTGCTAACGATTGAACTCGTTTAACTAAAGTTGAACATCGAGACTTCGGTGGGGGAGTCTACCCCCTTCGCCACAATGTGTTCCTATTGGGAAAGGCGCTTTACGTAAGTTTCCACTGGGGACTTATGTCACTGGAGACTGTCGTCACAGAGGCTAAGTATGGGGGCCACTCCCACTTATAGAACTGGGAGTCTCAACGATTGGTTGACTACCCCACATTGATCTTTATAATTTAAAGAAGGAGATTAATATGGAGACGAAAGGACCACGAATTTTAATAGTTGACGATGAGTTGCAAATTCGCCGATTTTTGCGGATTAGCCTTACGAGCCACGGCTATGATGTAAAAGATGTGGGGACTGGTAAAGAGGCTCTGGATGTAGTAACAACTTTTGCTCCAAACCTTGTTATTTTAGATTTAGGATTACCCGACCTTGATGGTCTTGAGGTACTACACATTTTACGGGAATGGTCTAAGGTACCGATCATCATTCTCTCAGCCAAAGAACAAGAACAAGCAAAGATTATTGCCTTAGATTCAGGCGCCGACGATTATGTCACCAAGCCATTCGGGATGGGCGAATTATTGGCTCGAATTCGGACAGGTTTACGGCATACGATAGCCATTGGTGAAGAACCTGTCTTGAAATTTGACGATTTATCGATTGATTTAGCTCATCGCAACGTGAAATTATTGGAAGTAGAAATAAAACTAACCCCCACAGAGTACGAATTAGTAAAACACTTGGCTATCAATGCTGGAAAGGTGCTGACGCACAGGTTTTTACTTCACGCGGTTTGGGGAGAAATCTTTGAGAATAATATCCAGTACCTTAGAGTTTACATGGGACAGCTTAGGCGAAAGATAGAGCTGGATCCCTCTCGCCCACGACATATCATCACTGAGCCGGGCGTCGGTTACCGATTGCTTTAACTATATTATACTTAATCCTTCCTCTGCAGTAGATGCGGAGGATTTTTTATCAGAATCAATCAAATGACCATATTAGACCTTATCTTCTTACCAAAGATTCCTTTGGAAAATTTGAAGCAACTGCCAACATAAAAATATATTAAAAATTTATTATTTTAAATAAATTCAGATTTTTTAACCTTTAATCTTTATGAATTTTTTATGGTAAAGCAGACCTTAATATACTTTCTTTTTGAGGATTTTGGGCTATAATAAGGCAATCAAGAAGTATTCTATATCGGTCGGAATTTTAATGATTAAGAAAAGGCTCTGTATATATTACTGAGCCTGTATCTTATTACAATGTCTTTTTGGACCATTGTACCTTTTTAAAGACAATAAAATTAGAGGAGGATATCAATTTATTGTGAAGATCACATAAGTCTATTCACTTTGCAAATAATTTTAAATAGAATAAATCTATAGTTTATCAAAGATAAACTCAGAAGAAGGTGTTTTTTATGGCTTCGGCCAGCAGCAAATTAATTTGGTTAAGGTTAAGAATGTTAATATTTGGATGTCCTCTTGAAACGCAAAGTGCGGAAAATCATAAGGTTGGTATCTTTGGCGGAATCCCTATCTTTGGTTCTGATGTTATATCTTCTCAGGGCTATGCTCCAGATGCAATTTTGTACGTTTTAATTTTGGCTGGAACTGCAGGCTACGCCGCATCGATGAAGGTCACGACCGCTATCATTCTATTGTTTTTAAGCATTTTAATGCTCTATCGCCGTACAATTCAAAAATATGCTCAGGGCGGAGGGTCCTACACCGTTGCTCATGCCTATTTAGGAGAAAAGATGGGGCTGTTGGCTGGTGCTAGTCTGAGTATAGATTATATTTTAACTGTGGCTGTTAGTGTTAGTTCAGCTGTTGAGAATCTTACGGGAATCTTTCGTTGGTTAGAACCAACTCCTCACAAGGTATTGGCCGATTGTCTTATCATTTTATTTATGACCGTGGTTAACTTGCGTGGATTAAAAGAGTCAGCACGACTATTTTCACTGCCAGTATATACTTATATAATCAGTATTTTCGCACTTGTGGGTTTTGGAATGTTTAAGTATTTGGTGTATGGTATAACTCCTATGCCGCATTCTCAGAGCATAATTGCTGCTAATGCCCAAAGTTTAACTGTGTTTGTATTTTTACGGGCTATGGCAGCGGGTACTACAGCTTTGACAGGGACTGAAGCAGTAAGCAACGGTGTAACAGCTTTCAAAGCTCCAGCCCAGAAGAAAGCTATTAAAACCTTATTTGTGCTCGGATTCATTGTGGCGGTTGGACTTGCTGGGTTGGTGTTCCTAGCAAGTAAATATCAGCTAATACCAAGTGATGATAATACAATTATAAACCAGCTAGGATTGTTGATTTTTGGCAAGACAATTATGTATTATATTTTAATGGCAGGAATAGCAATTATTTTGGTTATAGCCGCAAACACACCCTTTGTAGGTTTGCCGATCCTCTTAAGTTTGATGGCCCGTGATGGGTATGCCCCTCGCTATTTTAAAAATCTTGGTGACCGTTTGGTGTATAGTGCAGGAATTTGGACCTTAAGCATTATAGGTTTGGTGTTGATTATTATTTTCCAAGGTGATACCCATAGCATGTTACCTTTATATGCCATCGGAGTGTTTATCAGCTTTTCTCTAACCGGTTTTGGCTTGGCGAAACATTGCATTCAGACCAAACCTAAAACATATTATAGAGACTTGGCAATCTTCTCATTTGGTGGTATTGTGTCGTTCCTGATGTTCTTGATATTCTTGATAACAAAATTCACTGAAGGAGCATGGTTGGTAGCAATTATTATCCCGTTGCTTATGTTTTTCTTCAATGTTGTAGCAAAGGTTTATAAGCACGAAATCACGCTTATTAAACCTACAAAAGAAGATATTGAATTATTCAATAAGGAAATCACTAGAATTTTTAATCGCCGTTCAAATGTTGACATTTCAGAATATCGAAGCAAAATTGTTGTCCCAGTATTTGATTTAAACAGAATAGTTCTTCAGGCGCTTCAATATGGATATGAGTTGACTCCATTGATTTCGGCAGTTCACATAGCCTCTGATAAGGAAAGGGCAGAAAAACTGCAAAGACATTGGAAACAAAGCGATATTCAAATAGACCTAGAAATTGTAGATTCGCCTTATAGAGCTACTGTTCAAGACCTGTTACAGTACTTGGATAATCTTGAGAAAGATCCACGGTATACAACCGTTACTTTGGTTATTCCCGAATTTGTCCCGCCAAAGTTATGGCAGAACTTCCTGCACAACCAGACTGGACAGTTAATGAAACTGTTACTTTTGCTTCACAAGAATATTCTAGTGACAAGCGTACCATATCATCCACCTGTTAACGAATAAGAAAATGAGACCATTTAACTAGGAGTGTGCTACTCTAGAGTTAAGTGGTCTTATTGTTTTAAAATCGTAGTAAACTTTGGAGGGGTAGTGGCTTATTAAACAATAGCCTCTTTGACTATTATTTTTGTCATAGGTCCGTTTTTTCGCTATGTTTCGCCGTCAATTTGGAATATAGTTGTCTGCAGGGATATTTTCCATGTTGATCTTGGGGAGAGATAAAGGAGGGCCTTGTTATGAATAAGACGATTACCTCAATGTATTTTAGCGCAACAGGTACGACTAAAAAAATAGTATCTGGAATAGCCAAGAAGCTTTCGGAAAATGTGTCTGAGAAACCTGATTGGAAAATAGTCACAAACAATCTTGATTTTACTTTACCAGGAGTCAGGTTGAAACCAGTGTCTTTTTCAGAACAAGACGTCGTAATTATCGGAGTTCCCGTCTATGCAGGAAGAGTCCCTAATGTCTTACTAAACTATCTAAATACTATTAGTGGTCATGGCGCTTTAGCGGTCCCTGTCGTTGTCTATGGAAATAGAAATTATGACGATGCTTTAATAGAATTGAACGATATTCTTAAGTTTAACGGTTTTAAGGTCATTGCAGCAGGGGCATTTATTGGAGAACACTCATTTTCGTTAACCCTTGCTAAGAACAGACCGGATGAGAAAGACATGGTTATCGTCGATGATTTTGCAGATCGCCTACATACGAAACTAATAACTCCGGGGGAATTTCAGACGGTAGCTGTCAAAGGAAATCAACCTTATAGAAACTATTACAAGCCTAAAAATAAAGACGATAATCCAGTGGATATAAGGAAGGTAACTCCAAAAACAAATAGCCATTGCATTGACTGTAAACTTTGTGTTGAGGTTTGTCCTATGGGTTCCATTGATAGAGACGATGTCTCTAAACTGTGTGGTATTTGTATTAAATGTGGTGCATGTGTTAAAAATTGTCCTTCACAGGCAAAGTATTATGATGATCCCGATTATTTAAGACATAAAGAAGAATTAGAAATAGAATATACTGCTCGAAGAGAGCCGGAATTATTTCTCTAAGATGATCTGGAAATTTCAAAACAGATCGTGATGTTCGCCTCGAAAGCCCTGTCTACTGAAGGGCTTATTTTATTTAACAGGCTAATAAGCATTTGAATGCCTAAAAAATCCGGGTATGAACTCAGAGGCGGCAATCGGCGCTTGATGGGAGGAGAAATGTCATGAACATTAGTACTAAACAACTTAAACCAGATATCATAATCATTGGTGCAGGGATTATTGGCTTAAGTGTGGCTTATCACCTTCTGGAGGCTGATCCCCAACGATCCATTATTCTATTGGAAAAAGAAAGATTACTAGGTCTGGGTTCTACAGGGAAATGCACAGGGGGGATACGCTACCAATTTAGCAGTTCTTTGCTTCGTCAGCTTAGCCTTCTCAGCAGGGATTTCTTCCTTGATTTTGAGTTGGCATTTGATACGCCGATCTGGTATCGGGAAAGAGGCTATTTAATGCTGGCCTCTGATGAAGGATTGTGGGCGGATCTGAAATTCGCCACGGAACAGGCCAAGGGCGATAATATACCGATAAAAGTATTGTCCCAAGAAGACCTCGAAAGAAATTTTCCATATCTGCAGAGAGACCATTACTTGGGTGGGACCTTGGGGCAATGGGATGCCTATGCTGACCCGTATGCCGTTTTGGCAGCTCTTTATGCCTCAGTACGGCGCCGAGGAGTTCCCGTGTATTTCGAATGTGAAGTAAAGAAAATTATCCGTCAGGGAGATGCGGTCGCAGGCGTTGAGACGACGCAAGGCACCTTTTTAAGTCCGATTATTGTCAATGCTGCCGGTCCTTATGCCGCCAGGTTAGCTGTCACGGCAGGGGTTAACCTTCCCGTACAGTCCTTTCGCCGTCAGGTTTATGTCTGTACTAATCCCAAAGATGTGCCGTCCGCAACTCCTCTGATTGTCGATTTAGCCTCAGGATTTTATCTGCATCAGGAAGCCAGCGCCAAGACCGTTTTATTGGGAGGAACCGATAAAGACACGCGGCCTGGATTACACGAAATCGTTGACAAATCTCTGGCGGAAGATTTCTTTTTGGCTGCGATGGAGACAATCCCTTCTGCGATCAATATTAAATGGCTGCGCACGTATACGGGGATACGTGAGCAAACTCCGGATTTTCATCCGATTATTGGTGAAGTACCAGGTTTAAAAGGGCTTTATCTAACGAGCGGTTTTGGCGGTCATGGCTTTATGCATGCTCCGGCCGTTGGACGCATCTCAGCAGACCTGATTTTAAAGGGTAAGAGTGAGCAAGTTGGTAGTGACTTATTCCATCTTGAACGATTCTCTAAAGGTTGCCTGTCAGAATCCTTCGTTTTTTAATTGATCTAGTTTTCCGAGTTCATACGAAAATGAAGAGAAATTGAGGCCCTTAATAAAGAGGGATTTAAAATGGAAAGCTAGAATTTACTCATGGAGGTTTATTAATTGAGGTTTGCTTATTGACTTGCCCAGCTATGTGAGGAGGGAACACTAACGTAATGGTTAGGACGTTAAAGTGAAACATTTTAGCTATCTAACACAAGAAAGCCAGGATATCACGTTTTTTAAGAGGCCGGAGCCTTTTAATAAATACACCCCGCGCTCTATTCTCTCCTCTGCTTTAGGAGCGACACTGTATATGCCGGGGACTCGGAAAACAATCGCTCAGGAGATCATCAGCAAAAAGAATCCGAGCTTAGTTTCTACAGTCGTTTGTTTGGAAGATTCTATTGGAGATTCGGAGGTGCTTTTGGCCGAAGAAAATCTAACGGCTCAGATACAGAACCTTGGCATGGCTATCGAACAAGGAGAATTAGCTCAGGAGGACCTTCCTCTGATCTTTGTTCGAGTTCGTACTCCAGATCAGATTCTAAGACTTCTTGACAAAATGGAGGATGGTTCCAAATTGGTAGCGGGTTTTATCTTTCCGAAATTCTCTTCGGATAGTTATCGCTATCTGGAGATTCTTAGGGATCTGAATCACCAATCCTCGGATCGGTTCTACGGAATGCCGATTATCGAAAGTCCTGGAGTCATTTATCAAGAAACAAGGATTCACGAATTATTGGAGATCAAGCGTCTTCTGGATTCCTATCAAGATTTCATTTTGAATGTACGGATCGGTGCGACAGATTTTTCAGGCCTTTTTGGAATAAGACGAGGGCCGGATGTGACCATCTATGATATAACAGTCATACGCGACTGTATTGCAGATATCCTCAATATTTTTGGACGAACTGAGAGTGATTATATTGTCTCCGGCCCGGTGTGGGAATACTTTGCGGGAGAGGGCAGAGTCCTAAAACCTTTGCTGCGTAAAAGCCCCTTTGAAGAATTTCAGACAAGCCCAGGACACAATAAAGCGAATGTGCGCAAACAACTTTTAAATAAGTATATTGATGGTTTGATTCGTGAGGTCATCTTGGATAAGGAAAATGGTATGATCGGGAAAACAGTGATCCATCCCAGTCATCTTATTCCTGTTCATGCCATGTATGTTGTGGGGCATGAAGAGTATCTCGACGCCTTGTCTATCCTGGAGCAAGGGTATGGGCAACAGGGTGTTTTACGCAGCCACTACACCAATAAAATGAATGAACCAAAACCACATTATCATTGGGCGCAAAAAATATTGTTGCGGGCCAAGAATTATGGAGTATATCATGAACAGCAAAATTTCGTCAGCTTGTTTACCCAAGAACTATACGTATGAGTTAGAAGGGTTTAGTTTAAAGATCCGTTTAAAAAATAACCCTTTTGAGTTTGAACCAGAAGCTTTGTTTTCCTTAGCACTCAGGAAAAACAACCGGCGAAGATTCTTATTTGTCAGTAAGGTACTGGGCAAACATATTCCCGGATCACCTTTTCTGCCGCTCCTAGCGGGGGCTGCTCTCGCTGTTCAATGCTTTAACACATTTTCTGATGTTGAGTATGCTCACACTCAGGCAATTATTCAAGCTCTTAAAACACAGCAACAGATGCAAGATGTCTATGAACTAGTGATTCAAAAACCGCTCCTGACTCTCTCTGATAAGACATTATTTATCGGTTTTGCAGAAACTGCTACGGCTTTGGGGCAGGCGGTTTTTAGTTTGTTTGAAGATGCTTACTACCTTCACACCACGCGGGAAGAAATTCCTCTTCTGCAATCCGAACTTGATTTTAGGGAGGAGCACTCCCATGCTATAAACCATCGTTGTTACCCTACGAAGGAGGACTATCTTAGAACTTCTCAGAGGATTGTTCTTATCGACGATGAGCTGACGACGGGCAATACGGCCCTCAATATTATCCGAGCCATTCATCATCAATATCCCAAGAAGAATTACGCAGTTCTCTCCTTGCTGGACTGGAGGTCTGCGGAACATCGTTCAAACTTTAGCCGTCTGGAATCGGAGCTGGGCACAAAAGTCCATACAATCTCCTTAATTGAAGGGGAAATTGATCTCAGCAATTCAGGGAACGGACAAATTACTTGCGATTCCTCCTGGGAACCTCAAATAATTCCAGATCTTCCCAGCCTTGGACTCGATGGTTACCCTGAGTATAAAATGCTCTCGGAATTGAACGATTCCGGCCTCCCGGAAACTGTTGCTGTTTACTCACAAGATTCCGAAGGGTCTCAGAATAGAACCCCCTATCTGAAATTAACCGGAAGATTTGGTTTGGCAACGTCCTTGCAGCAGAAAAGTTTTCATTTGGCCCGAAACATCGGCAAAGCTTTAAAGAACCACCGCCGGGGAAAGCGTACTCTTTGCCTGGGAACTGGAGAATTCATGTACTTCCCTATGCTCGTCTCTGCCTACATGGGGGATGGGGTGCTGTTTCATTCTACGACGAGAAGCCCTATTTACGCGATTGCCAAACCGGATTATGCGATTCAAGAAGGATGTTCTTTCAGGAGTCCAGAGGATTCAGGGATTATCAATTATATCTATAACCTGCCGGAAAACTCTTACGACGAAGTGTTTTTATTCCTTGAAAGGGAAGTCAGCCGCGAGCGTTTGACCCCGCTCGTAAGGATGATTCATGACAAGGGCATCCCTCGCTTAGTTTTCGTTATTTGTGTTGCCTCGACAGAAGGGAGGATTTTGAATGACCGCAAGAATTCATCTGCAGCCAATTCCAGCCCCTTTGCCGATGGGAAGCTATAGACCACAAGATGTCATATTCTTATTAAAAAATCTCAATGGACTTATTCAGGAAACGGATTTAAAACTGCGGGAAAGGATGATTCAATCAGGAGGGCATTATTCTGAAATGCTGCCGGTTGAATATCAACCTAGCCAAGACTATATGGAACTTTTTTATCGATCATTAGGAGAGAATGCTTTTAAAGTTGCTGAGGCAGTCGGAACCGTTGCGGAAATAATTTTCAGGAGAAATGGTCCGCAAACAGTGTTGGTATCCTTAGCGCGTGCAGGCACGCCTATCGGGGTGTTGATTAAACGTTACTTGCTCGAGAAAAAAGGTTGCGATTTGCCGCACTATAGTATCTCGATTATCCGTGGCAGGGGCATTGATGAAAATGCTATTCTCTACATGTTCCAACAGCATCCTGAGGGCAGACTCCAGTTCATCGATGGGTGGACCGGCAAAGGAGCAATAACCAAGGTTCTCAAGGAGGCCTGCGCTGAATTTGAAATAAACTATGGGTATAGACTCGATAGTGATTTGGCTGTTCTGGCTGATCCGGGGCACTGTGTGCAAACGTTTGGCACGAGGGAAGACTTTCTTATTCCCAGTGCTTGTTTGAACTCCACTGTCTCCGGTTTAATCAGCAGAACGGTTTTGCGTAAAGATTTAATCGGAGAAAACGATTTTCACGGTGCAAGATATTATCAGGAACTGGAGGACAAGGAGGTATCCAACCTTTTCGTGGATACGGTCTCGGAAAAATTTAAGTACCTTCACGAGGAACAGCTTTTTAACCTTCGGCCGGAGAGCCCTGAAGCGACTTGGCAAGGCTTAAAAGATTTAAAGCAAATCCAGGAATTGTACGGAGTTAGAGATATTAATCTGATTAAGCCTGGCCTGGGCGAAACGACCAGGGTGCTCTTGAGACGGCTGCCCGAGAGGATTTTAATTAACAATCCTGATAACCCGAATCTGAAGCATATTTTGTTGTTGGCAAAGGATAGAGGAGTTCCGGTTGAAGTGTACCCGGAACTGACCTATGCGAGCTGCGGTATGATTAAACAATTATCATGATGGAACCAATCTTATTTGCCAGCGATCTTGACCAAACGTTAATATATTCTCATCGTTCCTTGCCCCACTCAACGATGGATGCCTCTCTAAGGCCAGTTGAACGACTGGAGAATCAGTGTATTTCTTTTATGACCCAAGGTGCTCTCAGCCTGCTGAAAGAGCTGGCCGGTCAGATTCTATTTGTGCCTACAACCACTCGAACCAAGACTCAATATCAACGGCTTAATTTCGCAGACTACGGAATATATCCTCGTTACGTTGTGACAAGCAATGGCGGCACCATCTTTGATCACGGTCGGGAAGATGTCGATTGGGCGAAACAGGTTGCCGCAGGAAACATTCATTGTGCGGAAGGTCAAGATTTGATCTGCAGGTTTCAGGAAATTTCACATCCGTCCTGGGTGATCAAGGATTCAGGTACACTGGCCGATGATCTCTTTTATTATTGTGTCATCGACCGAGATAAGCTGCCGATGAAAGAATTAGGTGACTTTGAACTATGGGCGAGAGAGAATCGTTGGGATTTATCGATTCAAGGACGAAAGCTTTATTTCGTCCCGCGTCATGTCAGTAAAAAGGCCGCCATTGAATATCTTCGGGAAAAAGAAGGCCTGAGTACCGTGGTGGCAGCAGGGGATTCTCTTTTAGATTTGGAGATGCTGAAAGCCGCCGATATCGCTCTTGCGCCTGCCCATGGTGAATTATTCTCTCGATATACACAGGGTAAATTAACTGGAGAAAGAATTCAATTTACCAAAATCAGCGGTATCGACGCTGCCGAGGAGATATTAGGAACTGTTCAGAGAATACTGGAGAGCAAGTTGTTGTATAATGAATCCGTTTGAAGTACAATGAGCTATGGTAAACATTGTAAAAATAAAAAGAATAATGTAGTATTATGTAATGGTAAACTATCAAGATGGAGGAAAATGTGAAAGTTATGTGAACTTCAATCAAATATGTGCTTATGCGGTCTTTTCTTATGATACTATACAAGCATAATCTTACCTTTCAAGCTTAACTTACGACAATAGGAGTGGTTCGATTGGATTCTGTTTCAGCTTTTTTCCAGGGAATATCCCAGAGCTACGCTCAGTTTTTTTCTCTCCATGCTTTGCTGGCAACGTTATCGGACCCGGTAAGTCTCGGTATTATTGGTTCCTTAATTATCTTAGAGGGCTTATTATCCGCTGATAATGCCCTTGTCTTGGCGGTTATTGTACGTGAATTACCCAAGAGACAGCAAAAAAAGGCCCTGTTTTATGGAATTTGGGGAGCTTATCTCTTTCGTTTTCTAGCTATTGGCTTTGGGGTTTATTTAGTACAAATTCGATGGGTCAAGGCGATTGGAGCCCTCTATTTGCTCTGGATGTCGGCAAAATATTTCTTCATGAGCAGTGAGGACGAAGATGCAGCTGTTGAAGGAAAGGCCAAGAGCTTTTGGGGTGTCGTTCTTCAGGTCGAGCTGATGGACATCGCCTTTAGTATTGACAGTGTTTTAGCTGCTTTTGGGGTCAGTGAAAAGGTCTGGGTACTCTTCCTCGGTGCAGTCTTTGGGATTTTGATGATGCGGGGTGTTGCCCGAATCTTCTTAGTTCTCATCGAGAAATTTCCAGAACTTGAGACCACAGCCTATGTATTAATCAGTCTCATCGGAGTTAAGATGATGGCTTCTGTATTTGGGTATTTGATCTCAGATCTCCTATTTTTCCTGATTCTAATTGTTGTTTTCTTGAGCACGTTTCTCTTTCATTATTTTCATTTGTTGGTTGGCAAAAAAGGCAAAACTAATGATGAGGACGATACGAAGAAAAGCAAAGTATCCTAAATTTGAAATGGAGGATTGAGCATGGCAACTATTAACCTGCAAAAAGGACAAAAGATTGATCTGACCAAAGGAAACCCCGGTCTAACTAAAATAATGGTCGGTTTGGGTTGGGATGAAGTCTCGAAAACAAAATCCGGGGGGTTTTTAAGTGGTCTTTTAGGAACCAAGCCTGCTGAGATTGACTGCGACGCCTCCGCTCTGATGCTTGATGCTAACGACAAGCTCACATCCAAAGAGCGTTTGGTGTATTTCGGGAATCTTCAAAGTGCTGATAAAAGTGTCAAGCATAGTGGGGATAATCTTACAGGTGGCGGAGACGGGGACGATGAACAAATCCATGTGGAATTAACTAAGGTTCCTAGTGAAGTTCATAAAATAGTGTTTGTTGTGAATATCTACGACTGTGTTAAACGCAGACAGGATTTTGGACATATTGCTAATGCTTTCATTCGGGTGGTTAATCCTGTCAATGGCCAGGAATTTTGTCGGTATAATTTAACAGAAGATTATTCCGGGAAAACCAGTCTAATTGTGGCTGAAGTATATCGTCACTCGGATGAATGGAAATTTGCTGCTATAGGGGAAGCCACACGTGATGCATCTTTGAGCGAAATTATTCGCCGTTATCATTAAGTTTAGTTGAAGGGGGATACTGTAATGGCCATTAGTCTGCAAAAGGGTCAAAAAGTGGATCTAACGAAAGGAAATCCTGGATTAAAAAAGATTGTCGTTGGCTTGGGATGGGATGTCAACAAATATGATGGAGGTCAGGACTTCGATCTCGATGCGGCAGCCTTCATGCTAAATTCTGAAGGAAAAGTTGCTGACGATAGAAATTTCATCTTCTATAACAATACCTCGAGCCCAGAAGGATCTGTAATTCATACAGGCGATAATCGTTCTGGAGTTGGGGATGGCGATGACGAGCAAATTAAAGTTGACCTTTCCGTAGTACCTAGCGGTGTTGCGAAGATCTCCTTCGGAATCACAATTCATGAAGCCAAGGAACAGCGGCAAAACTTTGGGCAAGTATCCAATTCTTATGTGCGGGTTCTCGACGAGGAGTCCGGTGCGGAAATTATCCGCTATGATCTGGGTGAAGATTTTTCCGTGGAGACAGCGATTGTAGTGGGAGAACTTTATCGCAATGGTGCAGAGTGGAAATTTAATGCAGTTGGCAGCGGTTACCAGAATGGTCTTGCTGGACTGTGTAAGGATTTTGGGTTAGACGTCTAAGATTTCGTCACAATAGGGTGAAGGTAATATGACTCGAAATTTTAATTAATGAGGTGTTCGTCATGATCATCAGTTTGCAAAAAGGACAAAAAATCGATTTAACTAAAGGGAACCCAGGGCTTTCGAAGATTGTTGTAGGTTTAGGCTGGGATACGAATAAATACTCAGGTAGGGCTGATTTTGACCTCGATGCTTCGGCCTTCTTGCTTGATAAAAATAGTCGTGCCGGAGGGATTGAAGACTTCATATTTTACAATAATCTCGTAGGTGGAGACGGTTCTGTGCAGCACACAGGCGATAACCTCACAGGGGAAGGTGAGGGAGATGATGAACAAATTAAAATTGATCTCGCGAGTGTACCGAGTCACGTGGAAAAGATTGCCATCACAGTAACGATTCATGAGGCTATAGCTCGCGGACAAAATTTCGGACAAGTTTCTAATGCCTATGTACGCGTGGTAAATGAACTGAATGACCAAGAAGTTATGCGCTACGACCTTGGAGAAGATTTTTCCGTCGAGACTGCTCTGGTCGTCTGTGAACTCTACCGACACCAGGGAGAATGGAGATTTAATGCGGTGGGGAGCGGTTTTTCAGGAGGATTGGCCGCCCTATGCGCTAACTATGGCTTACAAGCAGGTTAAGAGCTTTCGACTTGTTAAAGAAGGCTGGACCAAACCGGAAATAAGTTTGGTTCAGCCTTCTTTTGAATTAAGACGAAGCGAAGTAACGTAAAAATAATGAAAGTTTCGTTTTGGGGCCGCGTTGTAAATACGTCGAGTATCTTTTAGGTGCAATAATCAGGGCGGTATCTTTGAAGAGGTAGACCTTAATCTCCCGGTCCACGAAATAGGAATCCTTCGGTTCAAACGTAATTAACAAGCCTTCACTGTGTTTCAGGGTATAGCCAAGGTCTCCTATAAGCTCTGTAAGGGTTTTTATATAGTGTCCGCGCTGCGTAAATTTGACGATAAAACGGACATCACGCAGATTAGCAGTGAGGAAAAGGCTGATGAGTGAGGAAAAGCAATACCCATAAATAATTAGGTCATGACTGACAGGAAATAACGAACGAGACAACGTTAGAATAATGAAAGGGGATGCAATCGGTAGAAAGATTTTTAAGTAAGTTTTCAAAAAGACCTTTATCGGCATATCCAATCCTCCTTAACTAGGATTGCTAAGTAATTCAGAATATGCATTTCTCACCATAATGTTACAACGGTGAATCGGGATGAAAGGAATGCCATATTCTGAATTTTTGCCTGATATCAGCTAATTAGTCGAATATCTTTGTAATATGCCGATATTTGCTATATGTGGCGTTTTAGCCCTTCTTCTGTCGTTTGCTCTTAGTTATGTTATTGCTTATGATTATAAAGATATAGTTCAGATCAATGGATAGGATAAGTTCCAGTGACGACGGAGGACAAGGAAAGACAGGAGGTAAGCTTAATGGTTTATAAGGGGAGCCAATTCGTTCGATGGTTGATGAGCTTAAGCTTGATATTAGCTGGAATAGGCCTCGTTTGGGGAATTTCGCTAATCCCAATGCTGAGTGGACAGAACGCTGGATTTCGATTCGTAATGGGGGAAGGAGCGGGACAGTCGCTTTCTTGGAAAGTGGACGGATTAACGCTATTTTTCCTTTTTATTTTATTTATCGGACAAGGTTTGGCATCCTTGTATGCTTTTGGCTATCTCCAGGAATATGCGGCAAAGGGCAAATCCCTAGGCTTTTTTTATGTGGCTTGGTTTTTGTTTCTAGGGAGTATGTACGGAGTCTTATTAGCGGATGACGGATTTGCGTTCTTGTTGACTTGGGAAATGATGTCTCTGTTCTCCTTTTTTCTAGTGCTCTACGAACACGAAGACAGACAGAACCGCAATGCTGCTTACATATACTTAGTGATGACTCATGTGGGAACGGTTTTTTTGACGGCTGTAACCCTTTTTTTGTATGCCAAGACAGGGAGCTTCTCATTTGAGGTTTGGGCAAATGCCATACCTAGTTTGACCTCCATTCAGTTAAATTTGATTTTTCTAGCCTTTTTTATTGGCTTGGGAACCAAAGCAGGTTTTTTACCGTTTCATATTTGGCTGCCATATGCTCATTCTGCTGCACCCAGCCCAGTCTCCGCACTTATGTCGGGGGTTATGGTAAAAATCGCACTCTATCTCTTTTTCAGGCTTGTATGGTTGATCCTTGGCCCAGGAGCGTCTTGGTGGGGATGGTTGTTCTTAATAGTCGGGGGATTATCTGCCGTTGTGGGAATTCTTTTGGCTTCGGTTCAATCTGATTTAAAAAAAGTGCTGGCGTTTTCTACGATTGAAAATGTGGGTATCTTGGGCATCGCTTTAGGGAGTGCATTCCTGGCTCGATCTTGGCATAATCAAGCGGCGATGGATTTAGCTCTTGCAGCTTTCTTTTGGCATACTTTGCAGCATATGCTTTTCAAATCGTCACTTTTTATGGAAGCAGGAAATATCATTCAAGCGACCCACACGAGAAACTTGGAACGTTTTGGCGGCTTACTAAAAGTTATGCCGAAAACGGGCCTTGGGGCTTTGATTGGAATCGTTGGTATCACAGCTCTTCCTCCCTTAGGAGGTTTTTGGGGTGAATTAATGGTTTTTCAATCTCTTTGGTCGAATACACTCGGACTATCTGACGGCTGGGGTAAAGTTTTTATGCCGCTTACGATTGGGCTCTTAGCTTTGGTTGGGGGTCTGTCACTCGCGACGTTTGTAAAATGGTTTGGGATTTCTTTTCTGGGACAAGCTCGATCTCAAGATGCGGAAAGAGCAAGAGAAGTCCACGCAGTCCAGTACGTACCTTCTTTAATCCTGAGTGGAATAGCCGTTCTGACCGTCCTATCTCCAGCGACAATCTTGGATCTCATTAATCTTCCTCTCACTGTACTGAGGCTAGGTGAAACGATTGGCCTTAGTTCATCTCTCGGAAAACCTCTTTCCATTTCTTCGGCTTATTTCCTTATTCTGATCCTGCTGCTAGGAGGCGTGATGCTCTTCACTCAGCGTGGAGCTAAGAGGGTTACGGCGACTTGGAATTGTGGTTCCCCCTTGACTCCGAGCATGCAATACACAGCCACGGGATTAACGAAACCTATTCGCATCCTTTTTTCCAAAGCTTTGGGTTCCAAACGTTACGTGGTTCGGGATTTTGCTGAATCGAGGTACAGTTTACGTTCTCTGAACTATGAAGGAAGAATCAAAGAAGTCTTTGAGGACATTTTTTATAGACCTTTAATTCGCGGGTTACTCTGGTTAGCCGCCCAAATCAGAAAACTCCAGGAAGGCAGCATTCATCTCTATTTGAGTTATCTCTTAATTACAGTGGTCATCGTTTTATTTTTTGGACGTTAGGAGACGAAGATGGACGTATTAGTGATCGTTATAAACCGTCTATTATTGGGATTTGGACATCTGGCCTTATTTTTAGTGGCTGCGCCGCTGCTGCAGGGATTCATCAAGAAAAGCAAAGCTTTTTGGCAAATGAGGCAGGGACCTTCGATTTTTCAACCCTATCGTGATATCAGAAAACTGATGAGTAAGGAGGAATTAATTTCCGAACACGCTTCATGGATCTTTCTTCTCGTCCCTAGGTTAGTATTAGTGAGTACTTTAATGGCAGGGCTTGTGATACCGAGCCCCTGGGGCTGGGCACCTATGAGCGGGTGGGGAGATCTCTTCTTGTTTGGAACAAGCTTAGGGTTAGCACGCTTGTTTTTAACGCTTTCAGGTTTGGAAGGGGCAGGAACCTTCGGCGGTATGGGATCGAGCAGAGAATTATTTTTAGGATTATTGACGGAACCCGCCCTTTTGTTGGGACTTATCGTTTTAGCCTTTATCACGGGCTCAACCTCCTTACAGGGAATCGTAACGGGCTTAGGAAATGTGTCGCCGATTTATATTCCTCGTCTCTTAGTGTTAGTGACGTTAGGGATGGTTAGTATCGCCGAAATGGGGCGAATTCCGGTCGACAATCCAGACACGCATTTAGAACTTACCATGATTCATGAAGGAATGCTTTTAGAATACTCGGGTCCTTCCTTGGCCCTCTTGAATTTTGCTGAACAAGTTAAACAGTTATTGCTCCTTGTTTTATTGGCTCAAATCGTCTGGCCCAGCGGCTTAATTACGGTAAGCGCCGGTTTGGGAGGGATCCTATGGGGATTCTGTTTCACAGGTGTTAAAGTCGTTGCTTTGGGATTCTTCTTTGCCACAGTGGAAAGTCTTTTTGTAAAGAGACGTCTTTTCTTACTTCCTAACTATTTAGCGACGAGCACCGCCTCTGCTTTATTAGCCTTAATATCACTCTGGATTATAAGGGGGCAGATCTAAATTGTTTGGAATTTCGGAGAATGGGCTTAATTTATTGCTGTTTGTGGTTCTAATCAGTGGATTAAGCATTGTTTATAGTACTCGTGTGCAAAAAGTCATAAATTGGTGGACATTACAAACGGTGGCAGTTTCGGTTCTTATTTTAGTACAAGGGGTTTATCACCATGAATTAGAGGTTATTATCCTTGGAGTTTTGTTAATGGTTGGGAAGGCCGGCATTATACCCATTCTTTTACGCAGAGTATTAAAAGAGTCTAAGACAGAATGGGTGGGAGAAATTTACGTTAAACGGATGCTCTCGCTGGTTGTTGCTGCAGCTTTGACGATGTTGGCTTATGAGGTGACAAAACCTTTTCAAATATCTCAAGAGGGCTTCCGCAATGGGTTAGCCGTTGCCATTGCTCTAATACTTTTTGGTCTTTTAATTATGATGAGTCGTAAAATCGCCATCGTACAGGTAATTGGTATTTTGTTGATTGACAATGGAATCTTCTTGGCTGGATTTTTCCTTACCCAGGGGATGCCTTTGTTAGTAGAAATGGGAAGCATGTTTGATGTTTTAGTCGGAATCGTGATCATTGTGATTCTGTCCAAACAAATGCTGGAAACCTATGATTCGCTGAATGTTGATCACATGAGGTCATTGAAAGGATAATAAGCGATGTTTATTGGAGTAGCTGTCATCACAGCAGTGGGAATGCTCATCTCGGCAAAGGACACCTACCTAAAGTTCTTGAACTATCTTGCCCTTGTATTAGTAACCCTGAGTGGAGGGTGGACAATTAGACAGACCTTGAGTCAAGGGTCTTATGAATATGGTTCGGGTATTTTATATTTTGATGCCCTGAGTGCCTTACTTCTGAGTGTTATTATCATGATCACAATTTACGTCATTCTTTTTTCCATAGGCTATATGGAAAAAGAGGTTCAGGAGAAACAACTTCCTAGGACAAGACTGAAGTGGTATTATTTTTGGATCTGGATTTTTATTGCAGCCATGCTCTTGGTGGTGAGTACCCCTAACCTCGGTATTGTTTGGCTGGGGATTGAGGGGACGACCTTGGCAACGACCCTCTTAGTAGGATTCTATCGCAACAAAAAAGCCGTGGAAGCAGCTTGGAAATATGTAATCTTATGTACTGTGGGTATTAGTTTTGCCTTATTAGGAACAATGTTGCTCTTTGCTGCTGCTGCACCGCTATTGGGTCAAAACCTATCGGCTTTGGACTGGCGCATGCTTCCGAGGGTGGCTCAGCATTTAGATTTGAACTTAGTTCGTCTTGGAGTGTTGTTTACGGTGATTGGGTACGGTGCCAAGGTTGGATTCGTACCGATGCACGCTTGGCTTCCTGATGCACATAGTCAGGCTCCTTCTCCAGTGAGTGCTTTGCTGTCTGCGGTATTGTTAAACTGCGCACTTTATGCTATCTTGCGATGGTACAGTTTAGCGCGTCTCACTGCACTCGGACCCGAATTTGTCGGTAAGATCCTCATGAGCTTTGGACTTATATCCCTTGCGCTCATGGTGGGGTTTATTCTAGTACAACGGGACCTCAAACGCTTATTAGCCTATTCCAGTGTGGAACATATGGGAATTTTAGCGTTGGGCTTTGGTTTAGGAACGAGTGAGGCCGTTTGGGGAGCTTCGCTCCATCTTCTGCTTCATGCCCTGACTAAGGCTAACCTTTTTGTCATCATTGGGAGTTTAGTCCAAAAAACTAAGACAAGGCAAATCTCAAGAATTCGGGGAATTTTTAGCATTTGGCCCTATACAGGTCTCATCTTGGTCTTAGGATTATTGGCGATTACAGGAACCCCTCCGTTTGGGACATTCCGTTCGGAACTCTATATCCTTACTGGTTTATTTAAAATAGGCCATCCGGTGCTGGGCTTTTTCGCGATCTTGTTCTTGACGGTTATCTTTGCTGGGTTCCTTCAACATTTTCTGCAAATGCTTTTCGGAAAACCAAGCAGTCGCTTTCCCTCAGGTGAACCTGTGACGACGCTTGCTCTTGTGATGCCGCTTTTACTTGTCCTTTTCTTAGGTCTGTTCATTCCCCAAAGCTTGAATCAAGCTTTGAACCAGGTTGTCAAAGTGATCTTGGGAGGCGTATAAGAGTGCTGAGTTTACGAGAGTATTTCGAGAGTTATCAGAGCGATTCGAGGATTGAGATTGTTGAATGGAATTTAAGCGAGGGTATTGTGAGCATCCACTATCGTGACCTGGCAAATAGTTTGTCCTATTGTTTAGAGACGTGGCCTCGTTCAGCTTGGATGACCCACGTTATTAATGATGAACGACAGTTAGGAAACGGTTTTTCTCTTTACTTAGTGCTCTATTTCCCTGATCAGGATTTTTCCCTGACTTTAGCTGCAAAAGGTATTATCGATGAATTTCCTTCTCTGACTCCCATTTACCCGGCTTTAAATTGGTCAGAGAGAGAGGCCCAGGATCTTTTTGGCCTTAAGGCGGTGGGGCATCCCGACCCTCGTCCTTTGGTTTTACATCCGGGGTGGCCCGGAGATTTTCACCCCTTGCGCAAGGATTTTAAGGGGCAATCCAGGGCTTCAGACTTTAGGCTAGCCCCCTTGGAACTTCCTGAGTCGCATGGAGACGGAGTTTTTGAGATTCCCGTGGGACCGATTCATGCCGGAATTATTGAACCAGGGCATTTTCGCTTTTACACCATCGGAGAACCTGTTCTTCATCTCGAGGCTCAGCTTTTCTTCACGCATAAAGGAATTGAAAAGCTTCTTGAAGGTAAAAGCATCGAAGAAGGTTTACCGATCGTGGAGAGGATTTGCGGTGTCTGTACGGTAAGTCACGCACTGGCGTACTGTGAAGCAGTGGAAAAACTAGCCCAACTTGAGTTGGGTCGAGGGGTGCTGTTATGGAGAACGATCCTAGCAGAGTTAGAACGCCTCTATAATCATGTGGGAGATATCGGTAATATGTGTGCAGGAGTTGGCTTTGCTTTAGGCAATGCCAATGGATCACAATGCAAAGAAAGGCTGCAAAGGCTTAATCAAGAAGTTTTTGGGCATCGCTTTTTAAGAGGAACTGTGGTGTTGGGTGGAGTTAAAACTATTCCCGAACCACAGAAAGTCCAAACCCTGTTGCATCAAGTGGTTGAGCTCTCCCGTGATTTTGAAGCTTGGATTCCCTTGCTATTAGAGCATGATGGGTATCGCCAGAGGGCTGTAAATACCGGGGTCTTAAAACGAGAATATGCTCAAGATTTGGGAGTAACCGGACCAACTGCCAGGGCAACAGGAATACCCAATGATTGGAGGGAACTCCATGCTCACCTTCTGTATCCGGAACTTGGAGTCAAATCCATCGTGGAACAGCGCGGGGACGTTTGGTCACGACTGATGGTAAGAGTCAATGAGACTAGGGAAAGTTTCCGTTGTCTCACAACCCTCCTGAGAAAGTGGATCGATTCCGAAGGATCGAGAACCACAGAGTATGAGTTTGATCTGGATCATAAAGTTAGTCAGAGGACCTTAAATGTTAAACTCCGAACTTGGTATCCTGCCTGGGGATGCGTCGAATCTCCTCGTGGAACGGATGTTATTTGGCTAATGCTCGATGATGAGGGGAAGATTTATCGTTGCCGAATTCGTTCCGCCAGTTATGCGAACTGGCCGGCAGTACCTCTAACAGTGCCAGGCAATATCGTTCCGGATTTTCCTTTAATTAATAAGAGCTTTGAACTGTGTTACAGTTGTTGTGATCGTTAGGCGAAAAGAGGAAGAGACTATGTTGAGATTACTGCTTCAAACGATAAAAATGGGACGGCTCACAGAGAAGGGAAAAGTAAGGTTAGTTCCGAGACGGTCTTCAGGGCTGCCAAAAAGCTTTAGACAATCCCTTCAGATTCGGCACCTGGATTGTGGTTCTTGTAATGGTTGTGATTGGGAACTCACCGCTACAATTAACTCCCTTTATGATCTTCAGCATTACGGAATTGACTTCGTAGCCTCGCCACGCCACGCTGATTTACTTATGTGCACAGGGACAGGAACGGCTCAGCTTTTAAACGCTGCCCATAAAACTTACGAAGCGATGGCCCGCCCGAAATGGGTCATGGCTGTCGGAGACTGTGCCATCGATGGGGGGTTTTTCAAAGGAGCGTATGCCAGCAAAGAAGGAATAGGAGAAGTATTGCCCGTAGATATCAAGGTTCCGGGGTGCCCGCCTACTCCGGATGATTTGATCAAAGCATTATTAGAAATTATGGGCAAGAATAAGTAAGAGGCGTCTTTCTTTGGGACGTGCTTGGTGCCGGTATATAAAACTCCCTAGTTGGCTATAGCCTTCTAGGGAGTTTTGGTATGAGCATTTTTCAATTAACTCAGAGAAGGGTGAATTATAGTTGGATATCCATTTCTTTGAGTTTTCTGTAGAGAGTATTTCGCCCGATACCTAGAAGCTTGGCAGCAGGAGCAATTTTTCCTTTAGTTTGAGTGAGGGCATAGAGGATGGCGTGTTTCGTCTGCTGCTCCAGCAAGGGTTCCGGTTCGGTATTGAGAACGGATTGCTTGAATTCATCCGGTAAGTCAGCTACGGTTAAAATAGGGCCGTCAGCTAAAGCAACCATACTCTCAATACAATTCTCGAGTTCCCGTACATTGCCGGGCCAAGGATGAACTAATAAATGATCATAAACTTCTTCTTGAATTCCCAAGATTGGATTACCAAAAGATTCGCAAGCTTTACGTATGAAATGAGGAACTA
Source organism: Desulfosporosinus paludis (assembly GCF_045689965.1). Lineage (NCBI taxonomy): Bacteria > Bacillati > Bacillota > Clostridia > Eubacteriales > Desulfitobacteriaceae > Desulfosporosinus > Desulfosporosinus paludis. The sequence goes on along the minus strand of NZ_CP144211.1, from coordinate 553,991 downwards.
AATCTCGAATGTCTTCAGTACGTTCACGCAGTGGAGGCAATTCCAAGGTTACAACTTTCAAACGATAGTATAAATCTAAACGGAAGTGTTCCGTCGCAACCAGAGCAGAAAGGTCCTTGTGCGAGGCGGCAATGACTCTAACATCGATTTTTAGAGTTTTTGTATCTCCGATTCGGGAGACTTCCTTTTCTTGAAGCGCTCTAAGCAGTGAGACTTGAACGTTTAAGGGCATATCTCCTATTTCATCAAGGAAAATGGTACCTTTGTCGGCCAATTCGAATTTTCCGGGTTTTCCACCACGACGTGCTCCGGTGAAGGCCCCCTCCACATAACCGAATAGCTCACTTTCAACCAGTGAAGAAGATAGCGAGGCGCAGTTTAAAGCGACAAAAGGGCCTTCGCGGCGCGGACTGAGTTGATGGATGGTTCGAGCAATTATTTCTTTGCCAGTTCCGCTTTCACCGTGAATGAGAACAGAAGAGTGGGTGGCGGCAACTTTGGAAGCTCGCGCCAAAATTCGCTGCGTAGGCTGACCATGCCCAATCCATAATGAATTAGTGCTCACAGCCGAAGAGTCCTTGGATATTTCCAGTGTTCCAACGGCACCTAATGCCTGACCAACGTTATTGACCACTTGGGTTAAGTGAGAGGAAATCTCTTTCCCTGAGCGATTTTTTATATGAAGATTCAGAGAATGCCCGCTAAGCATCCACCCTTTCGGTGAACTGAAGATGTCTCCTGCGAGTTGTCCGATAATGTCTTCTTGTCTTCGCCCAAGCAATGCAGCACCGAGAGCGTTGATGTTAGTAATGACGCCGTTTTGATCAATAGCAAGAAAGCCTTGTTTCAAAAGGGAGGAAGCCAACTTAGCTCCTTCTTGGTAAAATTTCAACTGATTTTCCAGCTCGAATAGACGCAAATTCTTTTCAATCATACTTGCACCCATTCTTGCGATGCTCAAGACCTTTTCCCGATCATTACCAGCTTCCCCGCTAATATCTAAAACGCCGAGTGGAGCGCCTTGACTGTTTTGAATCGGAGCAGCCCAGCATGCTAAAAAGTGATTATCACGGACAAAGTGCTCCCAACCGAAGACCGAAATGGGGGCATTGTCACTTAGAGCTGTTCCGATGGCATTGGTTCCCCTGATTTCTTCACGCCAACCGGCCCCAGGACTTAAATTTACCTTTTGAGCTTTAGTCATAAAGGGTGCGTCACCCGTGGCTTCAATAATGTATCCTTCGTTATCACACAGTAAAACTGTATAGTTAGTGCTTCCAAGTAAACTGAAAATGTAAGGCAAGACAGGTTCACCCGCACGGATCAGGGAATCTTGGGCATCTCGACGCTCATTGAGACGGGGCTTAGATAGAATGTCCTGATTAGAAACCAGCGTGTGGTCAACTCGATACTCTCTACTTCTCTGCCAGGAACGATAGATGGAAGGAGTTACTTCCGATTCAACGCTCTCTCCATTGATAAAGCGATTCCAATGGTTGGTATACAACTCATTCCCTTCCTTCTCAATGCGTAAAAATGTTTTGTCCTCACGATGTCAGAATAACATAAATATTCTAATCAAACAACAGGCAGGGAAGAAGCAAGGTTTAAGAGTGTTCCATGAAGAGTGTTCCATTATGGAATGAAAAGTTAAGGCAAAGAGGTCTAATATGGAACATTTGTCGTCCAGACATTAAATATATACCTAATGGCAAATGTCGAAAAGAGGGAAATAAATGAAGAAATGGCAGAGATTTAAGTACTTTGCCAATTCTTCTTAGGTATAAAAATATTCTATTATTGGTGTCTAATCGGTAGTAGACTTATTTGCCGAAAGAACATTGAGGGTAGGTGCAGACCGGGCAGTCGAGACAAAGCCCGCCATGCCCCAGTTTGACAATGTCAAGGCGTGACAGCCGCTCTCCTGTAAGTAAGCGGGGAGCGAACAAATCGAAGGCGGTTGTTTTAGAGTACATAACGCATCCGGGTAATCCTAAAATAGGGACATCCCCAAGGTAGGCCAGCAAAAACATGGCACCAGGCAAAACAGGGGCACCGTAAGTGATAAGTTCTGCTCCCATCTCTTTGATGGCCGTTGGGGTGACATCGTCCGGATCGACGGACATCCCTCCACTGACCAAGATCATGTCGGCGCCTTGACTCAAATGATCTTGAATGCAGTTTTGGATCCGGGATACATCATCACTGGCAAACGTTTGCCCCAGAACAACCGATCCCCAGCTTTCAACTTTGGCACGCAGAACAGGGCCAAACTTATCCTGGATCCGTCCATGAAAGACCTCACTACCTGTTGTGACGATTCCAACTTTAAAGGATTTTAGAGGCCGAACTTCCAGAAGCGGGGATGAAAAGGTGCCTGCAATACGTTCCGCTTCGAGGATCATCTTCTCGTCAATCATCAGAGGAACAACACGGGTTCCAGCTACTTTATCACCCTGTTTAACAGGGCGATGATTGTGAAGAGTGGAGAGGATGATATATTCTATACTATTCAAGGCTAAAATGCCCTCTTCTGAGACATAAAGAATACCGTCATGGGCAGCCGTGAGTGTAACTTTTCCCTCTTTAGGTTCGTCAAAAATGAGACCTGATCCCGATGCTGCTTGGGCGAGGCGTTCTGCTGCTTCATTTTCATGAATAAGGCCGGGTGTTTGATCCCAGACGTAAATATGCTCTTTCCCCATACTCAGAAGAACAGGAATATCCTCTTCGCGCACGACATGTCCTTTACGAAACCGGGGGCCCTTGGAAACACCCGGGATAATTTGAGTCATGTCATGGATTAGAATAGCACCTACAGAATCTTGTACTTTGATTTTTTCCATAGCAATAGCCTCCAATGCATTGTGAAAGGCGTGCTTAACACACCTTGGAGTGATTGAAATTGTCAGAGGTTTATAGGCAGACTGAGGGGAAACAGTCTGTCCCTTTAGTATGGTATCGTATCCTTGACATGAGGTCAAGTTATGAGAAATCCTCTTTTGGGGTATAACAAACAGTGAATATTGAGTTATCTGAATTATTGGCATAACTCTTGCATGTTTTATTTGCCGAGCCAAGTAAAGCAACGTCAATCAAACATATACCGAGCGAGAGTTGAAGAAAAAACATTTAAACTTTCAAGGAAAAAGAATGGGAGGATAATTTGTCAGTCGTTTATTTAGATGGTTGAGTGGGGAAATTGCTTTACTGGTGATCTAGAATTTAGTGCACCAAAGTTAGATATCGGGTAACTAGCACAAGTAATAGAAACCTTGGGAGTGATTTCCCAGAGTATGAACTGATTGAAAAGGAGAGAGCAAGCTTGATTAAGAAAAATGTCATCATTAACGGTGTCCCGCAGACCTTAATTGTCGATGGGGAAGTTACTTTAGCAAACGTGCTGCGGGGACAACTGCACATGACCGGAACTAAAGTTGGATGTGGAAAAGCTCAATGTGGTGCCTGTTCTGTCATTGTCGATGGAAAGGTCATCCGTTCTTGTGTCACAAAAATGAAACGGGTTGCCGATGATGCCGTCATTACGACGATTGAAGGAGTAGGCACCAAGGAACACTTACATCCTTTGCAGCTTGCTTGGATGATCCATGGTGCAGCTCAATGTGGATTCTGCAGTCCGGGATTCATTGTTTCAGCTAAACAACTCTTAGAGGAAAACGTCAATCCAACGAGAGAGAATGTTCGGGATTGGTTCCAAAAACACAGAAATGCTTGCCGATGCACAGGGTATAAACCATTAGTTGACGCGGTCATGGATGCTGCGCGGTTGATGCGCGGTGAGGTTACAACTGAAGAGTTATGGTGTAAATTGCCCGCAGATGGCCGAATCTGGGGCACCGAATACATTCGTCCTTCCGCTTTGGCTAAAGTTACCGGTACCTGGGAATTCGGCGCTGATGCAGGGCTTAAAATGCCTTGTGGGACTCTGCAGCTTAAACTTGTTCAGGCTAAGGTTTCTCATGCTAATATTCTTTCCATCGACACCTCCGAGGCTGAAAAAATGCCTGGTGTTTATAAAATAATTACAGCTAAAGACGTCGTAGGCAAAAACCAAATTACGGGTTTGATTACCTTCCCAACCAATAAAGGGGATGGATGGGATCGTCCAATTCTTTGCGATAATAAAGTGTTCCAATTTGGGGATGCTATAGCCATTGTTGCAGCCGATACTGCTGCCCATGCTCAGGCTGCTGTCGATAAAGTCAAAGTGGAGCTCGAATTACTCCCTGAATATATGAGTGCTCCAGCTGCAATGGCCGATGATGCGATTGAAATTCATCCCGGAACTCCAAACGTTTATTTTGAAACGAAGGTAGTCAAGGGCGAAGATACTGTGCCGCTAATGAATGCCGCAGATGTTCTTGTTGAGGACGACTTTTATGTCGGACGTCAACCGCACCTTCCGATTGAGCCAGATGTTGGTTTTGCTTTCTTCGATGAAGAGGGTAAGTTAATCATTCATTCTAAGAGTATAGGGATACATCTCCATCAAGCGATGATTTGTTCAGGAATTGGAGTTGACCCCGACAAACTGATTCTGGTGCAAAACCCAGCCGGCGGAACTTTTGGCTACAAGTTCAGTCCAACCATCGAAGCCTTATTAGGGGTTGCCGCCGTGGCTACAGGTAAACCTGTATACCTGGAGTTTGACTATTATCAGCAAACGACTTATACCGGGAAACGTTCGCCTTTCTTTATAAATCTCAAATTAGGGGCTACGAAAGAGGGAAAATTAAAGGCAATGGAATCTGATTGGTCCGTCGACCATGGTCCCTATTCCGAATTCGGTGACTTGCTCACCATGCGGGGTACCCAGTTCATAGGTGCCGGCTATTCCATCCCCAATATTCGCGGCAACGGACGAACCGTATGTACAAACCATGCTTGGGGTTCTGCTTTCCGTGGCTATGGCTCTCCACAAAGTGAATTCGCGTCCGAAGTTTTGATGGATGAACTTGCTGAAAAACTTGGTATGGACCCGTTTGAACTGCGTTACAAAAATGTCTACAGACCCGGTGATACCACGCCCACCGGCTGTGAACCCGATGTTTATTGCTTGGTTGAGATCATGGATAAACTCAAACCTGCCTACACAAAAGCTCAAGAATGGGCTAAACAGCCGGCATCAGACGCTAACAAAAAACGCGGTGTCGGAATGTCCATCGGTGTCTATGGGTCAGGTCTTGATGGAGCGGACAGTTCTGTGGTCAATGTGGAGCTGACGGCAACTGGGGTTACAGTTTATACTTCGTGGGAAGATCATGGTCAAGGTGCGGATATGGGAACCTTAGCAACTGCTCATGAAGCACTGCGTCCTTTGGGAATTAAACCGGAAAATATCAAACTTGTCATGAATGATATGGCCAGAACCCCCAACAGCGGACCTGCTGGAGGAAGCCGCTCTCAGGTTTTAGTCGGAAATGCCACCCGGGTTGCTTGCGAAATGTTGGTGAAAGGGGTTACTAAAGCGGACGGCTCCTATCGAACGTATGAAGAGATGATGGCCGAAAAGCAGCCCGTCTTCTTCCAAGGTGCTTGGACAGCACCTGCTACGGAATGTAATGTTGAGACCGGACAAGGGAATCCTTTTGCAGTTTATATGTACGGAGCTTTCCTGTCACAAGTTGAAGTCGATATCACGACAGGTAAAACAGACGTTGTCCGATTAACTATGGTAGCAGATGTAGGGAAAATTGCGAATAAACTGGTTGTCGACGGACAACTCTATGGCGGATTGGTTCAAGGTCTTGGTCTAGCCCTGAGTGAAGATTTCGAAGACCTGAAGAAACACACAGATCTAATCGGCTGTGGATTGCCTTTTATCAAAGATGTTCCGGATAATATTGACCTCATTTATGTAGAAACCTATAGACCTCATGGTCCTTTCGGTGCTGCAGGTTCAGGGGAGCTGCCGCTGACGTCGCCTCATGCCTCAATTATTAACGCTATTTACAATGCTTGCGGGGTACGGATTACTCACTTGCCCGCCCGTCCGGAAAAGGTACTTGCTGGACTTAAGGCTAAGAATTAATAACTCAACCTTTTGCGCAGGGAACCTATTATTGGATTAACTAATTCTAGGTTCTCTGCATTTACCCACAAAAACAAAAACATAGGGAGTGGGTGTTGCTGATGGATCAGGCTGAACTAAGACGACAAGAAGATAAGTGTATTCAAGAGAATCCTCCAGCCTGTACAGCAGGTTGTCCTATCCACGTTGATGCTCGGAAATTGATGTTGGCCGTTCAAAAACAAGACTTGCCCAGTGCTTTAAAAGTACTGCAACAAAAACAACCCTTTCCCGGAATTATTAGTCGCATTTGCGATCACCCCTGTGAGGATGTTTGTAAACGCCGAGATGTTGGGGCGCCTCTTGCTATCTCTGCCTTAGAGAAATATTGCGTACAAAATCAAATTGAAAACAAAGCCAAAGTAGGACCGATCCCCCCAAAAAGCCAGAAAGTTGCAGTGATCGGATCAGGACTAAGGGGTCTGACTGCAGCCTATGATTTAGCTAAAAAAGGATATAAAGTTAGTCTGTTGGAGAAGGCAGATCGCCTTGGCGGAAACCTATGGGATTTCCCTGAACACCAATTACCACCGGAGGTGATTGTAGAGGAACTGTCCGTATTGAACCGACTTAACGTTCAAATAGACCTGAACACAGCAATAACCCGTCAGGATTTACCTAGGCTTCAAGAAGAGTTTAATGTTGTGTATCTTGGCTTTGCCAAGCAATCTAACGAGCTAGAGGAACTTTTAGGTGAACAGTGCGAAGTCGACCTCGTCACTTGTGCTGCACCGATTACAGGTATTTTTTGTGGGACACTTTCGGGCAATGATTCCCCAATCAGGTCCGTTGCTGATGGTCGTAAGGCTGCGGTTTCTATCGATCGATTTTTACAAGGCGTTTCCTTAACAGCTTCTCGTGAAGGCGAAGGGTCATACGAGAGCAAATTATTTGTTAATACCAACGGGATTGCGCCGCTGCCGGCGGTACCGATGCGTGACGCACAGGGAGGCTATACTGCCGCTGAAGCCGTTTTGGAGGCAGGCAGATGTTTGAACTGTCAGTGCCTTGAATGTGTGAAGGCCTGTAAATACATTGAGAACTACGGTGGTTATCCTAAAAAGTATCTTCGGCAAATATACAACAATGATACGATCGTCATGGGCATGCGACACGCCAATAAAATGATCAATTCCTGCAACTTGTGTGGGCTATGCGCTGAAGTTTGTCCGCAAGGACTAGACCTTGGGGCAACCTGTAAAGCGAGCAGAGAGAGCATGGTAAGCAAAGGGAAAATGCCCCCCTCAGCCCACGATTTTGCCCTGCGGGATATGGCTTTTAGCAACAGTGAAAAGTTTGCCTTGACCAGACATCAACCCGGCCGGGATTCCAGCAAGTATGTTTTCTTTCCCGGCTGCCAATTAAGCGCCTCCTCACCAGAACAGGTTGAAAAAGTTTACACCTATTTAACGGAAAACTTGTCCGGAGGAGTGGGGCTGATGTTACGCTGCTGCGGCGCTCCGGCTGACTGGGCGGGTGAGCAGGATCTGTTTCGAAGCAATTCGGAAATTTTGGTCCAAGAATGGGAGCGTTTAGGTAAACCGCTGCTTATTGCCGCCTGTTCTACCTGTCATAGTGTGTTCCGTGAAACGTTTCCAGGAGTAATCTCACTCTGGGAACTCATGGATGAGTTGAATCTTCCTGTTCAAAATGTTAAGGCAAGAAAAGGTAAAGTGGCTGTCCAAGACGCTTGTACGACGAGACATGAACCAGTCATCCATAACGCTGTCCGGCACATCTTAACGAAGTTAGGTTATGACATTGAAGAATTGGATTACAGCAGAGAACGAACCAAATGCTGCGGTTACGGCGGACTGATGCCTTTCGTTAATCAAGAATTGGCTGAGAAAGTTATTGAGGATCGAATTAAGGAAACCGAAGAGGATTTTGTAGCCTACTGTGCTATGTGCAGGGATAGGTTTGCTTCAAAAGGTAAACGCACGTTTCATTTGTTAGATTTGATTTTTGAAACTAACCTTAATCAGGCTGCCAGCAGACCCAGTATTGGATTTTCCTATCGGCATGAAAATCGGGCAAAATTAAAACGTAAGTTGTTACACTCGCTCTGGAAAGAAGCTCCGCTGGAAAAGGAGGAAGCCTATATGAGTCTTATCCTTCAATTAGATGAGCGGGTCCAGGTTAACATGGAACGTCGGCATATTCTTATTGAAGATATTCAACAAGTTATTGAATATGCAGAGCGAACAGGCAGAAAGTTTATAAATCCTGACAATGGTCACAGTTTGGCTAATTATCGCCCGCTCAGAGTGACATACTGGGTTGAATACCAACCACAAGGACAAGGGTTTATAGTACACAATGTGTATAGCCATCGGATGGAAATTGTGGAGGGAGCTCATGAATAACATTCCAAAACAGACGGAGAAAACCCTTTGGAAATGCGGCAAATGTGGCGGCGAACTCCAACGAGGTTTGGTAAAAGCATCTTACTTGGGCAATGATTTTGAGGTTGAAGAACTAAAATGTCTTAACTGTGGCTTGGTGCTGATCACAGAGGAACTAGCGTTAGGCAAGATGTTTGAAGTTGAACAAAGCCTAGAGGATAAGTAAAAGGGGAGAAGTAAGATGACGATCGATGCTTTTCGGATGTTTCAATTGGCTGCTCAAGGATTTTGCTGCAGCCAAATCATTTTAATTTTAGGATTGGACGAACAAAGCAAGGAAAACCCCGACCTAATAAAGGCTATGCATGGTTTGTGTGGAGGAATAGGGAGGTCGGGAAAAACCTGCGGCGCTCTGACCGGAGGGGCCTGTTTAATTGGTTTAAACGCCGGAAAGGGAAGCCCCAGCGAATTCGGTCATGCCAAAATCAACCTTATGATCCATGAATTGTTGGAGTGGTTTGAAAGCGTCCATGGCTGCACCGATTGCGATGGGATCATAAACCAATCCTTGGATGAGGGTAATGAGTATCCTGTGCAATGCGGCAATATTGTTTCCGCGACCTTTAGCAAAGTGCAGGAGATTTTGGAGATCTATGCTGGAGACACAGAACTTATGGGCGAGGATTTGAGTCTGTGAATAAGGATGCAGCGCCTGTTTTCAAATTATATGAGAGTGACCTGCTTCGTCAGAGCACAGGGGATACCCTAAGGCCGGGCGGGTTCTGTCTAACGGATCTGGGAGTCAAAAGCTGCAGTTTTCTCCCGGGTGCGAGAGTCTTAGATGTCGGGTGTGGCAGCGGTGCAACGGTAGAACGTTTAGTTTCCCTATACGAACTTCAGGCTATAGGGCTAGATTCTTCAGAACTGCTGCTGGAGAGTGGGAGAAGGAAAAATCCAGGTTTGAACCTGATTCGAGGGCAGGGAGAAGATCTGCCCTTCCCTGAAGAAACCATGGACGGAGTATTCGCTGAGTGCGCTTTGTCTGTCATGGAGGACCTGGATCAAGTCTTAAAAGAAATCTTCAGGGTGCTGAAGCCGGGTGGCTGGTTCGTGATGAACGATGTGTATGCACGAAATCCTGACGGTTTCCAAGGTCTTCAGGAACTGAAGCTGGACTCCTGTATTCGCAGAGCGCTGCCGAAAGAGGCGCTGATCAATAAGCTTAATGAACAGGGATTTAAGATCCATGCTTGGACGGATCATACCAACCTATTGACCCAACTCACCGTTAATCTGATCATGACCCACGGCTCCATGAGTAATTTTTGGCTTAAGACGTCTTCAGGCTCAGATGCAGGCTCAGATGCAAGTTCATGCTCAGGCACATGCTCGGTTGATCCTAGCCTTGTCCAAGCGGCGCTTAAGCGAGCCAAGATGGGATATTTTCAACTGATCACCCAAAAGGATGCTGCTGCAGTTAGAGAGGGATAGCGTATGGAAAGAATGGACAGATGTTTGATGTCCACGACGGAGAAGGATACCGAAAGCTTATGTCCAGAATGTTTGCAGAGAATTCCGGCGCAACGAGAGGTTAACGGAGCAGCGGTTTATCTGGTGAAACATTGCCCTGAACATGGGGAGTATCGGACGCTGCTTTGGCGCGGCAGTCCTCACTGGGATTCCTGGCTCAGGCCTACGATTCCAACTCCCCCCAGGGAATGTTTTACAGAGGTAGAGAAAGGCTGTCCCTTTGATTGCGGTTTATGTAAAGAGCATTACAAGACAACTTGTACAGCCTTGCTGGAGGTTACGCAGCGCTGTAATCTAAACTGCCGGGTTTGCTTTGCCAATGCCGGAACAGAACTTGACGAACCTTCCTTGGCGGTCCTGGAAGGGTGGTACAAAAACGTCCTAGCCGCCAGCGGCCCTGTCAATATCCAGTTGTCCGGCGGCGAGCCAACTCTTAGAAATGACCTGCCGGAGATTGTAGAGATGGGAAGGAAACTCGGTTTTAACTTTATCCAGATTAACACGAATGGCTTGCGCCTGGCTGAAGACTCCAACTTTGTGAGCCGATTGAAAGAGGCTGGCCTTAGCTCTGTGTTCTTGCAATTTGATGGTACGGAGGATGCCATTTATCAGGCAATCAGAGGTCGGAGTCTCCTGGACACTAAGCTCAAAGCGATAGAGAGTTGTGCTCAACAGCAGATTGGAGTGGTGTTGGTCCCGACTTTGATCCCCGGCATTAACACCCACAATATCGGAGGAATCATCAAGTTTGCCTTGGAACATCATCCTGCTGTCCGAGGGGTGCATTTCCAACCGGTCAGCTATTTTGGAAGAATCCCGAAAGAACCGCTGGATCAAGACCGGATCACCCTCCCAGAAGTTATTCAAGCGCTTGAAGAACAGACGGAGGGGCTTATTAAAGCCACGGACCTGAAGCCCCACAATGGACGCTGTTCTTTTAGCGGGAATTTTATGAGACAGCCTGATGGAAGCTTGAGCCCAATTATCAGCAATTCCTGCTGTACAGGGCCAGAACGAGCGGATGAGTTAGCTCGCAAAACACGAACCTTTGTGGCCCGGCAGTGGTCAGGCATAGAACCGTTAACGATCCAACCGCCAAAGGCCAACTCCTGGGATAATCTAATCCAACAGCTCAAAATCAACGCCTTTTCCATCAGCGGCATGGCTTTTCAAGACGTGTGGAATCTCGATCTGGACCGATTAAAAAATTGCTGTATTCATGTCGTTAGCCCGGAGGGTAAGTTAATCCCATTTTGTGCTTATAATCTCACGGATAAGTATGGACACTCTCTTTATCGGAAGGAGAGATAGAGTTTGGGGATTAAAACCACCTCGCTGGAGCCTTGGATAAAGCGTAAAATTTCTGGAGATAGCTCAGGAGAAAACTCAGGTGTTTTGACCAGAAAGCAAATTGAGGACTATCAGTTGGGCAAGCTACAGGAGACCCTTGAATGGGTAAGCAGTAACAGCCGTTTTTATCAACGTTTATACTCAGGCTTGGATTGTAAGATATCAACCCTTCAAGATGTCTCAAAACTGCCTTTTACAACTTCTGAAGATGTAAAAGAAGATCCTCTCGATTTCTTGTGTGTTTCCCAAAATGATATCAACAGGATCGTCACGTTACAGAGTTCCGGCACAACAGGTAAACCTAAACGCCTATTTTTCACTGAGGCGGATCAAGAATTGACCATCGATTTCTTTCATCACGGCATGTTAACCTTGGTAAAGCCCGGAGATAGAGTTTTAATTTTGCTGCCGGGGGAAATACGGGGCAGTGTTGGAGATTTACTGCGCTTAGGTTTAGAAAGAGCGGGTGTAACAGGGATTGTTCACGGCCTGGTTACGAATCCGGAGTTAACCCTAGAACAGATTAAACGAGAGAATATCAATGGTCTAGTCGGCATCCCCACACAAGTGCTGAGTTTAGCAAGGTTTAAAGATTCAAAGGGCAGCTCACCCTCTCTGACTATAAAAAGTGTTTTATTAAGCACCGATTATGTACCCTTAGCGATTGTTAAAGAACTTAAAGAGTTATGGGGATGTCAGGTGTTTAACCACTATGGCATGACTGAGATGGGATTAGGCGGTGGACTTGAATGTGAAGGCTTCTGTGGTTATCACCTTAGAGAGGCTGATCTCTATATTGAAATCATCGATCCCAGTTCAGGCTTGCCTGTCACGGACGGGCAGTTAGGGGAGATAGTTTTGACCACTTTGACCAGATCAGCGATGCCCTTAATTCGCTATCGTACCGGTGATCTGTCCAGGTTTATCTCAGGCCCTTGTGCGTGTCATACGGTATTAAAGCGACTGGAACTGATAAAGTCCAGAGATCGGGTTTATCTGACCCAGACCGCTTACCTATCTATGGCGGACTTTGATGAGGTTTTGTTTGATCTGGACAAAGTCCTCAATTTTGAGGTAACTCTAACAGAGGGTGGTTCAGAAAAAGAAAGCCACTTGCATCTCGCGGTACAGTTAAAGGATTCTGTTTCCTTGGAAACGGAACGCAGAGTGTTGCAGGCTGTTGATAAAATTCCCGTCGTCCTGGCTGCCCGTCAGAATGGCAGTTTGAAGGTGTTTTTAAATTTTGTTTCAAGTCCTGAAATAATATCAAGAAAAGGCCCAGCTAAACGACAGATTAGAGACAAGAGAGGGAGTGTCAAGAGTGTTGGCCGAGCAAGAGGGCAAACAGGGTAAGGGTTCATTAGCTGCAATTATAGTAGCCGCAGGATACTCTTTTCGGATGAAACGTTTTAAGCCACTTTTGCCGCTGAGCGGGAGCACCGTCTTAGAACAAGCCGTACACAGTTTTCTGGATGGAGGGATCAAGGATATTCGGGTTGTGGTTGGACATCGGTCAAACGAATTGTTGCCTATATTAAGGAGACTAGGAGTTCAGATTATCCTGAACGCTAATTTTCCCGAAGGGATGTTTTCCTCGGTAAGTGCTGGAGTTAAAAGTCTCCCTCCCGAAGTAAGGGGTTTTTTTCTCTTGCCCGTCGATAATCCGATCGTTAGCAGTCATACCTTAGAAGCGCTTGCAAACAAGTTCAGTTCTAATGAATTTGGGATTATCTATCCGTCTTATCAGGGTATGCGGGGGCATCCACCTTTAATTTCCAGAAATTATGTAAACAGAGTATTGGACTGGGATAAACCCGGTGGAATGAGATCTTTGCTCGAAGAGCATGAATATGATGCCGCAGATGTTGATGTTATAGACCCGGGCATTTTGCTTGACATGGACACGTTGGAGGACTACCATAAGATGCTGAAGTATTGTGGTGACATCCAACTGCCATCGGAGGAAGAGTGTTATGAGCTTATCAGAAACGCCAATACTCCGTTAAAAGTGATTGATCACTGCAAGCAGGTTGCCCAGCTTAGTTATACAATAGGCAACTCGTTAATTAGGCTTGGCTGTCCAATGAACCTTGACTTAATTAGGACTGCCGCATTGCTGCATGATTTGGCCAAAGGTGAACCACACCATGCCCAGGCAGGAGCGAGAATGCTCCTAAATTATCCAGAAGTAGCGAACATTGTGGCAGAACACATGGATATTTGCCTGAATCCTGACCAGCCCTTATCAGAAAAAGAAATCGTCTATTTGGCAGATAAACTTGTGATAGAAGATCGGATTATTTCACTTCAAGATCGTTTTGCCGTTCCTCTAGAACAGCATAAAAATGATCAAATGGTGATAAGTAATATTAAGCGCCGATTTAACGATGCTGAAAAAATCCAGACCAGAATAGAAGAAATCATTAAAATTCCTTTACATGATCTATGGAAGACTAACTTAGAGGGGTAAGGTTAATGGAAAATGAAGTATTCCTTGGGCTGAAAAAAGCCTATGAACAAAATCTGGAGGTTGCCTTAGTCACTATAACCAGCGCACTTGGGTCAACTCCTCGTAAGCCAGGAGCTAAAATGTTAGTTTTTGCCGACGGTACGATTGTAGGTACCATCGGCGGTGGATGCGGTGAGGCTGAGGCCAGGCGGGAGGCCCTAAACGTTTTATACACACGTGCTTCCAAGATCCATTATTTGAATATGACTGCGGATATTGCTCAGGATGAGGGAATGGTTTGCGGTGGGATCATGGGATTATTCATTGATTACTTGGGTTCTCAACGGTCACGAGAGCACACTCAGCTCTTCAAAGACTATTTATCAGCGTTAGAAGAGGGCCGTAATAACCCCATCTTGTTCACTGTGATTGAAGCGACCGAGGAACGATTGATTGGGAATAAGCTTGTTGTTAAGGATACCGGAGACGTCATAGGGGATCTTGGTTTAGAAAAACTGAATCGAGTTGCCCAGGAGAGTGCCAAAGTAAACGGAAAACGATGCCATCCGTTATTAGTCAGCCTGAATTCTGAGTTTGAACCCTGTGAAACCTCAGTGACAAAAGCTGCTTTTCGTTTAGTGCTGGAACCACCAACAACGATTGTACAATTGTTGATTTTGGGTGCCGGTCATATTGCGCATCCACTTGCCATCATGGCTAAAATAGTTGGCTACGAGGTTACAGTCGTCGATGATCGTCCATCGTTTGCAAATCCTATCCGATTCGGTACTGCGGATAGGGTTATTTGTGATGATTTTGAAAAAGTCTTAGATTCTATTACAATCAATCCACAAACCTTCGTTGTCATTGTCACCAGAGGGCATCGCTATGACAAGGTCTGTTTGCGGAAAGTAATCCAACAACCGGCCGCCTATGTTGGCATGATTGGCAGCCGCAAAAGGGTTAAAGCCTTGAAGGCTGAATTGGAGGAAGAAGGAGTTCCAAGCGATTTATTGCAACGACTTTATTCTCCAATTGGTCTAAAAATCGGGGCAGAAACCCCGGAAGAATTAGCCGTAAGCATCCTCAGTGAGTTGATAAAAGTTCAAAGGGAGATGGATCAGAGCAGTAAAATGAAATGATCCTGAAGTACGATGGATAAACTCATTTATTTAGTTAGACACGGTGATATCGATCTAGGAGGAGACAAACGCTATATCGGTCAATTGGACCTTCCGTTAAGTACTCTTGGAGTGAAGCAGGCTGCCGTTTTAAAAGAAATATTCAGCCGGATATCTTTAGATAAGATTTATAGCAGCGATTTAGGAAGAGCGCAACAAACTGCCAAGATCGTTGCTTCAGCTCATTCAATCATTCCTGCGGCTTGCGCAGAGTTACGGGAATTGAATATGGGCGATTGGGAGGGTAAACTCTTTTCGGAAATTAAAGCTAAGTATCCCGAGAAGTTTAGAGAACGTGGTGAAGATATTGCCAATTACAGTTCACCTAAGGGAGAAAGCTTTGCTGACTGTTACAAACGAGTTATTCCTATCTTTGAACGATTTGTTCAAGCCGATGAAACCACCATTTTAATTGTTGGGCATGCTGGTGTGAACAGAGTCATTTTATGCCACGTGCTGGGGGTAGCCTTGGATAACGTTTTTCGTTTTGAACAAAACTATGGCTGTATAAATTTGATCTCTAAAAAAGATTCTAAATACTGTCTAAATTTTCTTAACCATACAAATAACTGGAGCAGATCTTAAAAGGTTAAATTGTTAATCAACAAGATTAAACAATTTAACCTTTTTGTACTAGCAGAAGGCATAACTTCGTTAAATACTTTCTTAAGTTTTCTTTATATCCCTATCTAAGACATCAGCTCTTAAACTCAACCAAAATACTGTTCCAGAATTAAACGTTTGTTCCGAATAAAGTGTTCCAAACTAGAGCAGAAAAATAAAAATTTTATTAAAAATCTGAATTTATAAAATTAAACCTCAAAAAACTTGAGGAATTATCCTTGCTGAAGGTGATAACCAAATATTCAGATTCTTGGCATGAGTTTTGCAATATAGATAAGACATCTTCAAGTGACAATGAATGTCAGGCGAAAAGTCTCTATTGAGAAACAATTAATGGCAAACGCCAAGGAAATGGGAGGAAAAAAATATGTCAGTCGTTCACCAAGTTTATGGTTATTACATGCCAACAGTAAATCTCATGGGAGCCGGAGCAGCTCAAGAAACAGGAAAACAAGCCAAGTTACTCGGAGGAACAAAAGTGCTGTTGGTGACAGATGCTTACCTCGAGAAAATTGGTATGGCACAAGAAATTGCTGATATTATCAGCAAAGAAGGTCTTGAAGTTGTTATTTATGGTGGTGCTGAGCCAAATCCGACGGATAAGAACGTCCATGATGGCTTTGATATTTACACAAAAGAGGGCTGTAATTTGATCGTTTCCGTCGGCGGAGGATCTTCTCATGACTGTGCAAAAGGAATCGGACTTGTTGCAGGTAATGGCGGAAGAATTAATGACTATGAAGGTGTCGACAAATCTCCCTTACCGATGGCTCCGATGATTGCTATTAATACAACTGCCGGGACGGCTGCGGAAATGACAAGATTCTGCATAATTACCGATGTTACACGGCATATTAAGATGGCCATTGTTGACTGGCATGTAACCCCAAATGTTTCAATTAATGATCCCTTGTTAATGATGAAACAACCGCCTAGTTTAACCGCTGCCACAGGGATGGATGCCCTCACCCATGCCGTAGAGGCGTATGTTTCCACGATTGCTACGCCTGTGACAGATTCTGCTGCTCTAATGGCTTTTAAATTAATCAGTAAGTATCTGCGCCGTGCTGTGGCAAATGGGGATGATTTCGAAGCACGTGAACAAATGGCTTATGCTCAATTATTAGCAGGTATGGCTTTCAATAACGCCAGTTTAGGTTATGTTCATGCCATGGCTCATCAATTAGGCGGATTCTACAATTTACCTCATGGTGTCTGCAATGCTATCCTTCTCCCTCATGTTTCACGCTTCAATATGATTGGCAATGTCGAGCGTTACGGCGAAATTGCTGAAGCCATGGGAGAAAATATCACAGGGCTTTCTGCCAGAGAGGCAGCCGAAAAATGTTTTAGCGCAATCATTACCCTTTCTCAAGATGTCGGAATTCCTACAGGGCTGGCTGCACTGGGTGCCAAAGAAGAAGACTTCGCACTCATGGCCGGCAATGCGAAATTGGATGCCTGTCAATTAACTAATCCGCGAAAGGCAACCCTTGAACAAGTGATTCAGATCTATAAGAACGCCATGTAGTTACCGATATTTCAAAGAACTTGAGACAAACTATGTTGTCCAGACAGGAGAGAGAAACCGTATTAGCTAACGGTTTCTCTTTTGTGAATTTCAAGGAGAAAAAGGATTGTCGAATTGTTGTTATGGACGATGTTCAGAAAGAGATTTTATTTCATATGATAGGGAGTGAATACTTGAGTAATTTGAAGAAAATCAGACATTATCATACCTTATCCTAGAAAAATTATAATCTATTCAGTGATATCACGAATAAGTATAATTTTTTATTGACAACACTGAACTTTGTGCTAAAATTTAACCTGATGGAAATTTGGGAGAACCCATGAAAATGCGGTAGGCTCAGGTTCCTTCATGTTTTTTAGTAGAGAAGGGGGCAAAGATCACAATTGGCAAATTCTCTTGGACGTCATGTGTTGGCTGAAATTTATGGGTGTAGTTTCGACATTTTAAATGATAGGGAAAAAGTCGAAACTTTGATGGTCGACGCAGCCCTGGAGGCAGGTGCTGAGGTGCGTGAGGTAGCGTTTCATAAGTTCAGTCCTCAAGGGGTAAGCGGTGTTGTAGTAATTTCTGAATCACACTTAGCCATTCACACTTGGCCAGAACTTGGATACGCAGCAGTTGACGTCTTTACTTGCGGGGACCGTGTCAATCCCTGGGATGCATGCAACTATTTAACAGATCATTTCAAAGCAGGTCATATGACTGCAACGGAAATTAAACGAGGAATAGTAGAGGATCCTAAGAAAGCGGTAAATATTTAGGAGGGATATTTATTTTACTCCGGACTAAAACGAGTGCGGATAAAGAAATTCTGACTTATGCCATTCAAAAGTTTGACTTTCTGATGGGTACTAGATAGACCTTGTAACTGACGAAGTTGCAGGGTCTATTGTATTTCGAGTTCATGTACATACAATGGGAATAATAATGTCATATTATCACTGTAGAATAAATAAATGGGCAGGACTTTTACTAAATATATAGAATAAGTAATAGGTTAATGTCTGAATGCAAGACAAGGAGCGATAACATGATGCCGCTAGAATTCAGCTTCTTAGAGAAGTTGAACTTAGTACAAGCGCGGTTGCGCGAAGAAATAAATTTTAGAGCCGCTAGATTTGAAGAATTGGTTCATCTGGATATGGATGAACTGGATAAAACAGTTTGCCCAGCGATAGTCTTAGCTGTCAGTCGATCTTGTGCTGATCAAGGTCAAAAATCGGATGCTTTGGCAGCAATTGTCCAGTTAATTTATATGGCCAATCAAGTTCATAAGTTGATGAAAGATAATGATGACCTTGCTGAAGAGCTTCGCCAGTTTCCGGTACTGGTCGGAGATTTATTATATGGTAAGTTTTTCTTGGAACTTTGCCAGGAAAAGCTTTTACCATTTTTAGCCCCCTTAGCTCAAGTTATTGGAACTATGAGTGAAGGGGGAATTTCTCGTTGGATTTCTCGTGACAAGAAACTAAGCAGGGACGAATGGTTAAAAATTATTGAAAAAGAGAGCGCATCCCTGACAGCATTAGCGGCTCGGCTTAGTGCCGAACTGGCAAATGTTTCCCTCCCAATTCAAAGTCAGCTTGAAGCGTTTGGTTTAGAGCTGGGGATGGCCTGGGGAGCTTCAAAACAGTGCCTTGAAAAAAGCGTAGTTCTATCAATTCTCCAGAGAGCGAACGATATTCTCAATGAGATTTCGTCTGGAACTCAACTTCAACTACAACCGCTGCGTGAGGTGTATCATTTTATAGCCATGCAGCTAGCTCCGGACAACTATCTCCATGAGGCTGGATCATAAGGAACGGAGTAGAAAATGAATAAGATTAAAGTTTTTTTGGAAATGATTAAGTTTGAACACACTCTTTTTGCCCTGCCCTTTGCCTATTTAGGAGCGTTTCTAGCGTCAAACGGAATTCCGACAGGTGCGAAATTGTTCTGGATTACCCTAGCAATGGTTGGGGCGAGGACAGCGGCAATGTCCTTAAACCGTTTAATTGACCGCCATATTGATGCTCGTAATCCTAGAACAGCCCAGCGGGCCTTACCAGCTGGTCAGCTTAGAGTAAAAGAAGTCTATCTCTACACTGTGCTTTCGTTTTTATTGTTAGGATACTCGGCTTACAAACTCAATTTTCTAGCATTATGGTTAATGCCAATTGCTGTCTTTTTCTTAGTATTGTACTCCTACACCAAACGGTTTACCTGGGCTTGTCATTTTGTCTTGGGAATCTCATTGGGATTAGCCTCTCCCGGAGCTTGGATTGGAGTGACCGGACATTGGGCCTTGGCACCTATTCTTTTAGGTTTGGGAGTGATTACTTGGGTTGCGGGTTTTGATATCGTTTATGCTTGTCAAGATGTAGAGTTTGACCGAAAAGAGGGGCTGCATTCAATACCGGCCATTTTCGGGGTTCAGAGAGGCCTGGAGATCTCATCCGTTCTGCATATCCTGGCACCCTTGTTTTTTATCTCAGTTGGGGTTGTAATGAGCATGAGTTGGATTTATTACCTAGGAGTTGGGATAGCAATAGTGTTGCTTTTTCGTCAGCATCGTATTGTCTCGGCCAGCGATCTCTCTAAAGTAGGAGTTGCCTTTTTTGATTTAAACGGATATTTAAGTGTTATGCTTTTCGTATTTTCAATTTTAGACCTGATCATTTTACACTAAAAAAAGGAGGGGGACGATCTGGCCTCATTGTTTGCTCAAAGTCAACTGTATGATTTGATTAAAAAGGTGGAAAAGGGTGAACGCTTAGATTTCGAGGACGGCGTTCGCCTAATGAAGAGCCAAGATATCTTGGCTCTTGGATATATGGCCAATCTTAAACGCGAACAAAAGAATGGCAATAAGACATATTTTATTGTCAATCGCCATATCAATCATACCAATGTCTGCACGAATCTCTGCCATTTTTGTGCCTATGGGGTTAAAAAAGAAGATCCCCAGGCCTTTACCTTAACTCTTGATGAGGTCGAAAAGGCGGCTCATGAAGCAGCCCAAGAAGGAGTCTCAGAAATCCATATTGTCGGTGGATTAAATCCTGAGCTTCCTTTTGAATATTATCTGGAGATGCTGCGCAGAGTAAAGCGGATTTTACCTCAAGCTTGTATTCAAGCCTTTACAGCGGTGGAAGTCGATTATTTTACCCAAATTACGGAACTATCTTTGAACGAGGTTTTACAGAAATTAATGGAAGCCGGCCTCGATTCTCTGCCTGGCGGCGGAGCAGAGGTTTTTTCGCCTCGCGTCCGAGCAAAAATCTGTGAGAAGAAAGTTTCAGGAAAGCGCTGGCTGGAAATCCAAGAAACAGCTCATGGCTTAGGCATGCGGACGAATGCTACAATGCTTTATGGTCATATCGAGACTACTGAAGAACGAATTGATCATCTCCTTCAGCTTCGAGATTTACAAGATCGCACCGGAGGTTTTCTAACCTTTATACCACTCCCTTTCTACCCGAAAAATACTCAATTAGAAGGGCATATGGGAGTAGACAGTACTACGGGATTTGAAGATTTGAAAATGTTGGCGGTTTCGAGAATTCTCTTGGATAATTTTGACCATATCAAGTCCTTTTGGATTATGCTGGGCCCTAAATTAGCACAAGTTTCTTTAGCTTTTGGGGTAGATGATCTCGACGGGACAGTTGTGGAAGAGCGGATTATTCACTCGGCGGGAGCTGAGACTAGTCAGGTGATGACTAAACGCGCCCTTATCCAGATGATTCAGAAGGCGGGACGAGATGCGGTGGAAAGGGATACTCTTTATCGTGTCCTGAAAGCCAATTAGAGGAAAGAGTGAGTAGGTATGCATTTAGAGACCCTACATATCATCGAGAAACGTTTAGCCGGAGAACGGTTATCAGTCGCTGATGGAGTCAGACTTTTAGAGGACGCTGATTTGCTTTCTTTGGGGCAGGGAGCTGACCTCATTCGGGAGCAGATGCATCCGGAAAAAGCCGTGACGTTTGTGGTAGACAGAAATATCAACTATACAAATATCTGCTCTTGTCAATGTAAGTTTTGCGCGTATTACTGCAAACCTGGGGATTCTCAAGGATTTATTTTGTCACGGGATGAATTACATGCTAAGATTGAAGAGACAGTGGCGGTTGGAGGAACTCAGCTCTTAATTCAGGGAGGATTACATCCTGATCTGGATCTGGAATACTTCGAAAAGATGCTGCGCGATATTAAAGCTCATTTCAAAATTCATATACATTCGTTTAGTCCTCCTGAGATCTGGGATCTTGCCGAAAAATCAAAGTTAAGCCTCGAGGAAGTCATTGGCCGCCTCAGAGATGCGGGACTGGATTCAATTCCCGGGGAGGAGCTGAGATCCTCGAAGATCGGGTTCGGCATCTCATTAGCCCTAACAAAATAAAATGGCGGCAGTGGATGGATGTAATGACTACTGCCCATAGTCTTGGCATGAAATCCACTGCGACGATGATGTTTGGACATGTCGAGACATTTGAAGAACGAATATTGCATATGATACACGTCCGAGAGGCTCAGGACCGCACAGGCGGATTTACGGCGTTTATACCTTGGAGTTTTGCTCCGACGAATACAGAGCTGGGCGGAGAAGGCAGTACGGGAGTCGAGTATTTGCGAACTCTTGCGGTTGCACGTCTGATGCTGGATAATGTCCCTAATATCCAAGCCTCCTGGGTTACTCAAGGAGCTAAAATGGCCCAAGTGGCCTTGCGTTTTGGAGCTAATGATTTTGGCAGTACTATGCTTGAAGAAAACGTTGTTCGTGCTGCCGGAGTGCAAACTCGTGTTCCTTTACGGGAAATCATTCGTTGCATTGAAGATGCTGGTTATCAAGCAGTTCAACGCAATACGTATTATGAGCAGTTAAAGGTCTACGGGAAGGAAGTGTAGTCGGAATGCGCAGGCGAACGCGTGGGGAAGGCAATATGCCGCTTTTAGAGCACGTTCTTGCTCTTCGTAAGGTACTGGTGATTGCTGCGTATGCCGTAGCAGTCGGAACTGTCATCGGATGGTTCTTCAGTGATCAAGCCTTTGCCTATATGGCTCGTCCAGTGATACAGTTAAAAAATATTACGTTCATTACAACAACTCCTATGGAACCTATGTTAGTTAAGCTGAAAGTTTCCTTATGCATTGGAATCACTTTAGCCCTTCCTATTATACTGTGGCAGATTTGGAGTTTTGTCTTACCTGCTTTAAAGCAGAATGAAAAAAAATACCTCTATATGATTGTTCCGAGCTCTGTTTTCCTATTCCTTTGTGGAGCTGCCCTGTGCTTTTATGTCGTCTTGCCAATGGGAATTAAGTTCTTACTTTATGCTGGCGGCGGCACTGTTCAATCAACACCTTTTGTCACGAAAACATCATACTTGGGTTTTCTTATGACGTTCCTCTTGACCTTTGGTCTCGTTTTCCAACTGCCGATTGTCCTCTTGATATTAATTCGTATTGGAGTGTTATCTCCTAAAACTTTAGCGAAAAAGAGACGTTGGGCTATCTTGATAATCATTATATTAGCAGCTGTCGTTTCTCCTACCCCGGACTTATTTACTCAACTTCTCATGGCCGGCCCCATGTATTTCCTCTTTGAAATCAGCATCTGGCTGGGTTATCTCGTCGCACGAAAGAGAGATAAACAACTGGCAGCTCAGTGAGTATGAAACGGGATGGATCAAGGAATGAATGCTAGCGGATAAGGGGGCAGAAAAATGGGCTTTACGGAAATCCTCCTAATTATGGGTATTGCTTTGATCTTGTTTGGACCTGAAGATTTACCGGAAATCGCTCGAACCATTGGTAAGGTGGTCTATGAAATTCGCAAAGCAACTCAAGATGTAACGAAAGAAATTCAGGGTTCAATAGATATGCCTAGTAATGTATTGAATAAAGCACTGGATTTGACCGAGCATTTACCGGGAGCGAAACCGCCCCAGACACCGAGTGAGACGGAAGATTCCCAAACAAACGAAGAATTATTAACATTTGAGGATGAAAAACCAGCTGATCCGCTGGCGGAACTGCCATCAGATATGGTATCTTATGTAGAAAAGGGTGCGAGCAGGTGAATCGGTTTTGAAACAACTCTGGCTCTTCAATCAGATAAATTCAGATCTTCAACGGGTTGAGAGAGAACTAACCAAATTTGTGGAGACGGACTATCCGATTCTCCAAGATTCTGGTATTCATTTATTGGCTGCCGGTGGTAAACGATTACGTCCGGCTTTTACGCTTTTGGCCGGGAAATTCTATGCTTATTCGACGGAAAAGCTTATACCTGTTGCCATGGCTTTAGAGCTGATTCATATGGCCACGTTGGTGCACGATGATGTCGTTGATGCCTCGACGACAAGAAGAGGAAGACCGACGGTCAAAGCAAACTGGGGAAATATCGTTTCTATTGAAACAGGGGACTATTTGCTGGCAAAATCCTTAATTCTTATCTCGGAAATCGATCATCCTGAGGTTGCACGGATCTTGGCTGAGGTGTGTGTTGAAATGTGCCAAGGCGAAATTCAACAGATTAAAGCATCTTTCGATGTCGAGCAGAATCTTAAGCAGTATTATTTTAGAATAAAGCGAAAAACTGCCTTGTTGATATCCGCATGCTGCAAACTAGGGGCTTTAGTTTCAGAGGCGCCGAGGCGTCAGGTCTGGGCATTGGGTGCTTATGGGCACTCCTTGGGTATGGCCTTTCAGATAGTTGATGACGTGTTAGATATCACTGCTAAGCCTTCCGAGTTTGGGAAACCAATCGGTGGAGACCTGCGTCAAGGGATCATGACCTTGCCGATGATCTTGGCCCTTCAATCCTCGTCAAACGATTCTCCTCTCCAGTCATTGTTGGCCAAAATGGACAAGACTGATGATGAGGTAACTGAGACCATTAACTTAATTAAAGCGACAGGAGCCATCGATCAGTCTATGCAAATCGTCGATGCTTATATTAAAAAGGCTAAGAAACATCTTCAGGATTTGCCTCAGGTTCCTGCACGAAAGGCATTAGAGGACCTAGCGGATTTTATCGCGGTCCGAAAGTTCTAGAATAGTGGACTACCATCTCAAGGTCAATTGGTCTAGTCTTTAATTCTTGATAGGCACTATCCAAAATGAATAAAAGAAGAGGAAAGAGTCCTGTAAATTATTTACAGGACTCTTTTTTGATACAAATCAGATAAATTCGACTCTGATTTGCAGATTACTGCTGTTCATAATACCACATTTTGGGACATATTTAGGTATATTCAAAACGAACAACATGTGATAGAATTGTGTCTAAATAACGATAAAAATGTCATATAAAAATTATTTTTATGTTAACAGATACAATAATGTCGAAATATGTCATAAATTTCACGAACTAATTATCTACTTCGTGCCTTTAAGGTTGTAGGCCCATAAACAAATTACCCATAGAAAGAGACTAAAGTTGTGAGGATGGGGGACAAGCCAAAATGATTTTTAAAAAAATAGGGAGCTGGATAATTCGCTTTATCAGGCGTTTTTTTTCCGGTGGAAAGACGAAGTTGTTCAGCATGGATCGAAAAAAACTGTTGCTTCTATTACTGGGGGGAGTAGTTGGGATTTGCTTGCTAACCGGAGTGGCTCTGAAAGTTACCTCAACTCCGCAATTTTGTAGTAGTTGTCACGAAATGTCACCAGAATATACGACATGGGAAACAAGTTCTCACTCAAAGATTGCCTGTGTCACTTGTCATATTGAACCGGGTGCGGTTAGCTTAGTTACCCATAAAATGAGTTCGCTTCAACAACTATATCTTCACTTAACTGGAAATGTTCCTAATACAATCGTTATGAATGAAGCTATAAAAAATGAGGTTTGTGAACAATGTCATAGCACTATGCGTCAAGTAACCCCCTCAGGGGACATCAAAATTCCTCACGATAAACATCTTGCTCAAGGAATTTCTTGTGTTGCCTGTCATGCCGGAGTAGTTCACGGCTATGTTGCTGAACGGGGCTTAACTCAGAAAAAGGATCAATCGACTTGGACGGAAGCTAAAGCAGAAAAGGTAAGTACTTTTGATGATACAAAATTGGCAATGGAAGTTTGCTTAAACTGTCATGAACAAGTGAATGAGGGCAAAAAGCCCTGGTTAGATAACAATGGTCAGGGGCAAACAGAAAAGCAGAGGGTTGAGGAACAGAATCAAATAAAAGAAATTGCTGCGAATGCGACCGGTAAGCTGTCTGAACCTACTAAGGCAGCAACAACTCCAAATACAAGCGGATTGCATCCGCCGACTACAGATTGTAGTGCTTGTCACTCAGCGATCAAGACTCCTCCCTCACATCAAAGTGATGATTGGAAGACGACCCATGGTATCACTGCTCGTCAGGATGTGACATATTGCGCGTCTTGCCATTCTAGAGAAAAAGAGCGTGCCGCAGTTACTAAAGCTACCAACGTTGCAGATTATGCCCGCAGTAATACGTTCTGTGCAAGCTGCCACGCCAATAGGCCTGCAAGTCACTTACAAAGCCAAGAACAATGGCTCCCGACCCATCCCTTTGTTATACAAGCCAAAGGAACTTCAGATGGCTGTCTAACGTGTCATGATATTAATAAGCCGACACCGCAGCCGAAACCGTCTTCAGACCAGCTTCCCGGACAAGCTCTTCCAAGCCCAAATCCCGTTTACTGTAATGAATGTCATTGGTTTAAAAACAATAAGATTGATACTAAAGCCGTTAAGTAATGTTTCAGTGGATCTGAAACAAAATGAAACGATAAGAAGGCTGTCCAGTGACGATGGTGCCCCCTTGGACACTATCGTCACTGGTAAAGGCTCTACAATGAATGATAACCAGCAAAGATTTGATTCTAAATGAGGTTGCAGTAATTTAAAGTGAATAGCTGCAACTTTAATTGACTCCAGTTTAAGCACTTTAATGCCCTAATACTTTAATAGTTTAATTGTTTAATCTATGATTTTTGCTACTTGATGCGTCCGATTGATGAAAGAGAGCGAGATGCTTAAACGTTGAGATGGCTAAATCATTTTCTTATGTGAAGGTTTCGACAAGAACGTGTGTTAAGGAATGTGCACTGAAAATTTATAAGAGAGGAGGGCTGCTTTTTGTCTTTAAAACGGTTAAGGGTCAATAAAAAATTCTTGTTGGTCCTCCTTCTGATTCTTGTGGGCGTGGCGGCCCTCTTTTGGGAACCTTTCAAAAAACATCGGAAACTTCTTACTGCTCTTCGTGTCATGTCATGAAACCGGAATTTTATACCCTAGAGGCTTCTTCTCACAGTAAGTTGGCATGCGTGGATTGTCATGTTGAGCCGGGAGTCCTGACAAAAGTAAAGTATAAACTCGTGACTATAGAAGAACTGATAGCTTCGCTGACCGGGAACTACGGAATCGCCATAACGTCAACGACCCCAATACCTGATTCAGCTTGCACTCAATGTCATGATATGAATACACGAAAGGTAACACCTTCGGGTGATCTTATTATCCCTCATACAGAACACATGCAGGCAGGAGTGCATTGTGTGGAGTGTCATACTGGGGTTGCTCACGGAAATATTGCAGAGAAACGAGCAACTTTTGTGACGGATTACGGAAAATGGGATGACTCGACTGGGAAAAGCTTTATGTCTGACTTATCAAGTATTCGACCTAATATGGATGTCTGTTTAAACTGCCACAAAGTACGACAAGCCCCTCTTAATTGCAGTGCTTGTCATACAAGCTCGATGAAACCAAGCAACCATGATGACCCTTCCTTTATGAACGGGGGGCATGGAGATTTGGCCAATAAGGATATCTTGAACTGTGATTCATGTCACTCGTATATGAGTAAGACCCCAGTAGAAGTTTCCAAAGGAAATGAGGGTGCGTTCCAAAAGTTTCTTGCCCAGGATAACGGAAAAACAGCGACAATTTCAGCAAGTGACTATGCGAAAGCAAATACGTTTTGTAAGGATTGTCATTCAAAAAAACCTCCAAGCCACACTGAAAATTGGCAAGAAACACATGGCGTTTTGGCAGAACAAAATAAAGACAAGTGTTTCACCTGTCATGACAATACTCCAAGGAGTAATTCTCCTGTAACGAATGTTACTTGTGTTTCCTGCCACCCTTCAATTCACGATAATGTTCCCTGGCAAAAGAGTCATCCCGTTCAATTACCTGAACAACCACAAATATCTGAGTACTGTTATACCTGCCACAGTCAAAGTACCTGCGGTAAATGCCATTCAACAGGTAAAGGAAGCTAGGCTGGCGGCAAGCCGTAGTGAGCAACTGTAACCATGGATGGTTTAGAAGGCTCGAAACTTATACGTTCTGACTTGGTTAAAAAGTGTTCTTAAAATTAGGAGGAGTTTAAATGATTGATAACAATATGGTCATTGATCCAAAGGCCGGAAAACTTAGGGTTCAAGAGTCATTATCCAAAAAGTCCAAGAAAGCTAAGAAAGATAGCTTTTCGCCTCTAACCAGTGCAATCTTAATCCTTTTAACTCTCGTGATTAGCGTAGGTGGCTGGTACGGAGTAGGAAAATATTTCTTTTGGAGTAACCTTGATATGAAGCGTGTTAATGCTCAGTTAGATTACTATAAGCAGAAAGTACAAGCCGAACCGAATAACACCGAAGCACGGGTCGATCTTGGGTACACTTACGCTTTAAAAGGAAATGATGGTCAGGCGATTCAAGAATTTAATCAGGCATTAATGGTTGATCCCAAGGATTTTGATGCTTATTTAAACCTTAGCTTGGTATTTATCAAGGAAAAACGATTTAATGAAGCCTTAGAGGATTTAAACAAAGCGGGTCAACTTTCGCCCAGGGATTATAAGGTTCCTTACGAGAAAGGGATCGTTTATCGAAACCTAAAAATGTACAAAGAAGCAACAGATTCCTTAAATCAAGCAAATACACTAAATCCGACAAATACCGATATAATCTACGAAACTGGAATGGTGGCTGAAGCCCAAGGTAAAAAAGATGATGCGATTCAAATCTATAAACAAGCTCTTTCGTACGATCCGCTTTACAAACCCGCAATTGCAGCCTTAGAACGTTTGAAGTAATAAGGATGGAGTGAAATCATGAAAAAAAATAAAGTATATCTAAGTATGTTGACAACATTCGTCTTAGTAACCGTGGTATTTTGCTACTTTTTCATATATAAAGATACTGATTTGTCTGCCCAGGTTCAAAAGGTAGTAAATAGCAAGGCCCAACCAGCCTTTAGTTATATGATTTACGGTGGATTTGGACCTGATGCACTAAACAAACCTATGGATGTGGCTAAAATTAATCAATTCATCTATGTCACAGATACAAATAATAAACGTGTTCAAGTTTTTGACCTTGGAGGAACACCCATCTTCAAATTCGGAAAAGATGGAGTAGGAAAAGGAGAATTCAAGTTTCCCTATGGAATAGCTGGGGACAACCAAGGCCAAGTTTATGTTTCAGATCTCTACAATGGCTGTATTTCGGTATTTGACAGCAAAGGGAAGTTTATTAAATATTTCGCTGAAAAAGATCCCAATGAAAATGTCATCGAAGCACCTGGTAGTCTGCGAATTTTTGGAGACAAAGTCTATGTTACAGACATTAAGAAAAGTAAAGTGCTTGTCTTCGATCTGAGCGGGAAACTCCTAAAAGAAGTTGGAAGTCCGGGACAAGGTGTAGGTCAGTTCCAGGCACCGAACGCTTTGACAGTTGATAAAGACGGCAACCTTTACGTTGTAGATACTGGTAATCAAAGAGTACAAGTCTTTGACAAGAACTATAAATATGTACGCACGATTAACGGATCAGCTAACGGCAGCGGGGACTCTATCTTTGTAAATCCCAGAGGAATCGGGATAGACTCCCGCGGTATTCTCTATGTAGTAAGTAATCTGACTCACTTTGTATATGGGTTTGACCTTAGTAATAAGGATCAGAAACTTTTCACATTTGGGGGCAATGGGGAGTCCAATACACAGTTTTCTCTGCCGAACGGACTTTTTATAGACGAAAATGACAACGTCTATATTACAGACTCGTCGAACCAGAGGGTAGCGGTGTATAAGTAATATGGATTCGACTGGGGGATTCTAGAAAGGGGTGGTCCTATAGGTTAGGGATTATCTGCAAAGAAGACATTGTTCTATTTATAGAAGGAGGGAAGAAAATGAGAAAAAGGTTTATAGTGTTGGTACTTGGGCTGACCATGGGTTTAACCTTGTCATTGTCCAGCGTTGCTTTAGCCGCCAATACTAGTGGTGACGGAACAAACGTTGCCGGAGGAACGTACCCTATTAGCTATCCTAATGGTGATCAGGTGCCCGGAAATGATCTAACAACTACTATTTCTACGACTGACTCTGCACATGACAATGGTCTGGTCAATGCCAACCAAACTGGAGTGGGTGTAGGAACTAATGATGGTTCAACAGCCACTTCGGTCGCCAAAGTTAAACCTAATGAGAGAGTGCATGGAGAATACCAAAACAACACTGATTCGTGTGCAAGCTGTCATCAAGTTCATACCGCGGCGGGTAATAACTTAACCTTTAAAGACAGTGTTTATGATACCTGTATAGCATGTCATGACGGAACACTTGGCGTTTTAAACGTTTTTCAACCATCTACTGCAGGGACCTTTGGTGGAACTGCTGCTGGAAACGCCTCAATGCATTTATCGACAGGTGCTATGGAGACCAAAGCAGCTCCTGGAGGAAACCACACGGATACAAGCGCAAATGCTCCGGGAGGAACAGGTTGGAATGCAGAATTTAACTGCGCAAGCTGCCATTCCCCACACGGATCCTACAGTGACCGTTTGCTCAATTACAATCCAAATAGCATTGGCACCACAGATGAATACTTTGAAAGTACTCCTGGGACTTATTTAAATGCTGATGGTACTCCTTCTCCGGGTAACGTTCCTGTAAAAAGTGGTGGTTTAAAATTAGTTAAGGGAACAATCTATGATACCTTGCCAACGCCTTCTTCCGTTCCCGTTGACCACATAGCTTACAGAACGATGTCCAATGACCCCAGTTTAGGGACAAACCCCGTTACCCAAGAATCGACACCAGTCAAAGTTATTGTTTTAATGATGAAAAATAGTGCTGGTACTGCTTGGGTTCGTGATGTCACTCCTTGGATCAACGATTCAGCAACCAGTTCTAGAGCTACTTTTACAAACTTCTTTAATAGCAGCAATGGTAAGCTCGTATTCAATGCAGATCCAAACAATTCAGCTAATCAAATTGTTGTTAAACTTGGATATGCATATGCAAAAGATGGTGCATTAGCCGGCCTCAGTTCTGCTGTAACAGCTGACATCTCTCGTGCCGTTGTTGTCAAATTCGATTTCACCTCGGTTAATGAAGGAACCTTCAATGGTCTACCAGTTAAACAAGTTGATATTAACAGCTACGCTAAAAGTGGATATGGTGTGCAAATCGCTCAATTCTGTGCCGCTTGTCATACAGATTACCTGGCTCAATCGGGCAGCGAAACGGGTGTATGGTCCCAAGCTTTCCGTCACACCACAACTAGTGACACGTATACCTGCTTAAAGTGCCACTTTGCACATGGTACAGATGTATCTGTCATGTTGGATTCACAAGACCAATCCGTTGCAACACTGGTTGCAGGAGCAGAAGGAGGAGCATATTCGGGCAATGTAGCAGCTGCAACAGCCTACATGCTAGATGTAAACCCATCTTCAGCCCTCAAACGTTACACTAACATGTCGGTCTGCTGGAAGTGTCACACCAGTTCACATGCTGGAGACTTCATCAACAATGAATGGGTTCAAGGAGGCGTAAGTTCCGGTGTTAAAGCTTCGACAGAGTATAGCACTGGTGGTACAAACCTTCCTGCTGGTTGGGTAGACCCACCTGCAGCTAATCTTCCTTACACCACAAAATAACAATTAAATATTTAATTTAGGTTTACTTGATTGGGTTTAAAACTAAGGTTAGTAGAAAGACCGATCGCCTTCGGGTGATCGGATCTTTCTACGCTTCATGAGACATTTTTTCTAAATTTCCATAAGATTCCTGAGAATTGCAAAAGATGCCCTTTAATCGAATGAATTACACTTTGTAATACTGTAATTAAATTATGTGAATGATATAGAATATACAACTTTGAATACTTTTACATTTTCCAATGTGTTTATATAGGCTGAGAGGAAGAAGGTTGACTAAAATTTTTGTGAAGAAAAATCGTATTGTAGCCATAATAATGTTAGTCTTGTTGCTCGTCGCCGGAATTAGTACCTACAGGTGGGTGAGAATTCATTCAGGGACTCAGGTTACATCCTTAACAGCAGAAAGAGTGAAGGCTGGACTGCCTCAGTACCTCTTTACGATCGATGGAAAAAGTAATGCATCCGATCCGGTTAATTCAGAGAAATCATTGGATGAGCCTCTAGCTGTAGCTGTTTCTTCGGATAAAGTCTTTGTGGCAGATTCCGGACGTTCTCAAATACAAGTGTACAATCGCAGCGGTAAATGGATCTCAACTTGGGGGAAGGGGACGTTAAATTATCCCTTTGCCCTAGCCTACGGCAATAATTCCCTTTATATAGCCGATCCAACCCTCATGGAACTATTTTCCTATGATATAAATGGCAATGAAAAGAAGTCAATCCTAAATAAACAGAGGCTTCAATTCTCTAATGGCAAACAAGGGGAAATTATTCGTCCGACAGCGGTTCAGGTTGGACCCGATAACCTAATATATGTAGCGGATGTCGGAAATCAGGAAATCTTAGTTACGGACAACAGTGGGAAAATTTTACGATACTTTGGTGGATCAGGAACAACAGATGGAAAGCTTCAATATCCAAACGCAATATTCGTGGGTAGAAATGGAAAAGTCTATGTGTCAGATACTAATAATGCTCGGATTCAGATCTTCGATCAGAAAGGCGAGTTTCTGTCTAAAATAACCGGGTCCCATGGAAAAAGTGGGCCTTTAGCTCTGCCAAGAGGTTTGGCAGTCACTGATTCGGGTATTATTTTTGTAGTGGATGTATTTTCCCATAATCTGCGGGCTTTTGATGAGGATGGAAATGAGTTGTGGGCTTTTGGCGGTAACGGTCAAGGCAATGAACAATTTAACTTCCCCAACGGACTATGCCTTGATAATGACGGGCGAATTTATGTCACTGACCGTGAGAATAACCGGGTTCAAGTCTTAGGTTACAAGCAATGATGATAATTAGCCTTAACTATTTTGTAGGAAGTGTAATTTATGAGAAACCTTGCTGGGTTTCGAAGAATGGAATGGATAATTATGAGTATCATTTCAAAACGTTGTCTTATCCTTTTTATTTTAGTTGTAGTAACATGCGTTCCTCTTTTCTATATGGATAAATCCGTAAATGCAGCAGATGATTCTGAAGGCATCAACGATGTCTCAGTCCAAATAGCAGCCCTCCCCAACAACACGTCCCAAATCTCGCTTAGCTGGGGAGCAGTACCACCCGCGAACGGTGGAACTGTCAGTTATGACATTGAGAAGAGTACTGACGGCGGGTTGACGTTTGTGTCCGTGGCGAATATTACTGCTGTTTCCTGGACGGATAATAATGGAGGCAACGGAGTGC
Organism: Desulfosporosinus paludis; assembly: GCF_045689965.1. Taxonomy (NCBI): domain Bacteria; kingdom Bacillati; phylum Bacillota; class Clostridia; order Eubacteriales; family Desulfitobacteriaceae; genus Desulfosporosinus; species Desulfosporosinus paludis. The sequence continues at coordinate 521,291 of NZ_CP144211.1, read as the reverse complement.
CGAATTACACGAACGTAATTTATCGTCTCAGAAGTCAAGAAACCGTTGCTGGAACGATAACTCCTGGTCCTTACGGTTGGCCAGTTAAAGTATTTCCGCCAAACGTCAATGTCCATGACAATTATATGAGCAATACAAATCTTTGCAGTAATTGTCATTCAACCCATAACGGAAAAACAGAACAACTCCTGACACTGAATAATGTAACAACGACCTCAGAGTTATGCCTTACTTGTCATGAGGGAGCAACTAATTCTAAATACGATGTTGTCAACGGCTATACTAAGACTGAAGATGGCATCGCTCGTTCTTTAGGAGGAACCTTTGCCCATAATGCAAATGGTGTTTCAGATGAACCTTGGGGAGGGTCTCCAACCATTTCTGCTCATAAATTCGATGAGACTACAGCTGAACCTGCTCCCGGATTTGGAGGGACGAATGCCACTCAACCTATGACGCTGGGGTGCACATCTTGTCACAGTGCCCATGGAACCGGCAACTACCGTATGTTGAAAAATACCATTACAGTGCCCACGGCGCCGGATACTTCGACTTCTTACAATGTCAGTGTGCTTGCAGGTGCAGAGACGAAAACTCCAAGTTCAGGGGAAGCTCCGGTGTATATTTCTGGCGCAGAAACACTTTGTCAGAGTTGCCATGGTAACTATTCAGTGGGTAAGAGCCACCCTGTCAATACAACTCTAGGAGCGTTGACAACCTCATTGCCTTTACAAGGAACAACAACTGACAGAGACAACAATACTCTAAGGATGACATGTCTGACTTGTCATTATTCGCATGGCTCAACCTCAGACAATATAACCATTAATTCCGGCAATGATTTATGCTGGAAATGTCATGTCCCGGCAGAATACGGAGTTCCGAGTGATCCGGATACCACGACGTCTGGTTTTTCTAATGATTCGCAACAAAACCTGCACAACTTTCTAGGCACTTCAGAAGGGCATCTAGTTCCTTGTTCCTCATGTCATATAACCCATGGAAATAACGTCAATGGTTTGTTAATCGGCCCTAACAATCCGATCACTGCTATTGACAGCAATGCAGGTACTGGTAATTGGAAGTACTCCTCATGTACTACGTCATGCCACACATCCGGCGATGGCGCTTAAGAAAGATTCTGTGAGGTTATAAATGTAACTTTATGTCGAATTTGTATACATCAGAAAAAGCCAAGCATGGAATTTGAAGCTCGAATAGAGTACAATATGGTTAGACTTGCCAACTTTTATATTGCATATAGCCTTGAATTTACGTTAATACTACGTTAATAGGTCAAAGACTGGGAGGGTTACGTTGATGGAGGAAAATTCACAGAATTGGGTTGACCGACTTTGGAGAGCATTTAGTTCCATGAAGATGGGACTAGCCCTATTAGGGATTGTTGCTCTTGTTGCCGGGATAGGAACCTTGATTCCACAGACAGAGCAAGATCCTCAAAAAGCTCAAGCCGTGGGACAGCTATGGCAAACGTTGGGATTTACCCATCTATATAGTACTGTTTGGTTTCGCTTATTGCTCGGTCTCTTGTGTGTCAATCTTATTGTGTGCAGCATTCAGCGCTTCGGAAGTATTTACCGGCAAACATTTAAGCTGACTCCGCCTTCAAATCTTGCTAAAGTTCCGAAAAAGAACAGCAGAGTGGTTAACGGTGATATCGGGACGCTGCAAAAATCCGCTCAGGAGTTTTTAACACGAAAAGGATATCGAGTTGTCCTCGACGAGCAATCTGATCAATGGAGCTTTATAGCAGCCAAACGACGTCTGGGATACTGGGGATCCTTCATCACGCATCTTTCATTTGTGGTTCTGGTGCTTGGAGCCTTATTAGGGTCCATTTTGGGTTTTAAAGGATACATGATGGAAGGTGCCGGAACGACGACACCCATCCAACAAATCGAGCTTTCTAAAGGGAAAGTTTCTGAAACATTTAGTGTACGCATTAATTCCGCAGAGGACCGATTCTTGTCCAATGGTGAACGGGATAATTGGTACACGGATATGAGCATTTTAGAAAATGGCCAAGAAGTAGCAAGAAAAACCTTGTCTGTCAATCATCCGTTCGAGTATAAAGGGGTTACCTTTTACCAGGCCAGTTTTTCCAATGGGGCTCATTTTACAGTCGCTATGAATGGTCAGAAAATCCCAGTCGTTCTACGTGAACAGGGTCAAAATTATTTTCAGGCACCAGGTACTGACCTTTATCTTATAGCAACATCCATTATGCCTTCCAGTTCTTCTCAGAAGGCAGTGGCTCTTTACCAAGTATATAAGGGAACCGGTGCAGATCCGGTCCAATCAGGCCAACTTACGTTAGGGCAAACGGTCGATGTTCAATCAACTTATAAGTTGACCTTGGATAGTTATGCCGGATTTACTGGTTTACAAGTCAAGAAGGATCCAGGCGTCGCTGTTATTTGGCTGGGATGCGCTTTGCTGGTGGGTGGACTGCTGCTGGCTTTTTACTGGCAGCCCATTGTTCTCTCTGGAATTCTAAAATCCGAAAATAACAAACAGGGAACTCTCACTGTGGGGGCATTCTCAGGAAAGTCAACAAGTACTACCCTCGAAGCATTAGAGCAGTTTGTTAGTTCTGTCACAAAATAATAATTGGAGGGCGATCTATGTTAGAAAACCTTGAAACAGCCATGTTCGACATTGTTGTCCTGGCTTGTACCTTAGGTGTATTGTTGTACTGGGTTTGGATGGCTGCTAAGAAAGAATTTATTGGGCGTTTGGCGACTGGCCTTACGATCATCGCTTTGATTGCAGATCTTACAACGATCATCTTGAGAATGATCATTTCAGGTCATCCGCCGCTTTCTAATGGGTATGAATTTTTGATGACCTTTGTCGGAGGGATTATTGCCGTTTATTTGTATGCCGAATTCCGCTACAAGCTGAAGTCCCTAGGTGCCTTTGTTATGCCAATTCCCTTTGTACTTTTAATGTTCATTATAATGACGATGGGGCCAGAGGAGCGAATTGCTCAGGCAATCCCTCCTGCCCTCAAGAGCCAATGGCTAACCTTTCACGTGCTGACGGCAATGTTTGCCTATGGTGCCTTTGCCGTATCGTTTGGGTTAGGGATTATGTACCTTTTGAAATCAGGCAAAGAAGATAAGCCAACTAAAGGGCAGGCGAAGGGGATTGTCTCCTATTTTCCGGCTCTGGAAGTACTGGATGACCTCTCCTATAAGGTTGTTGGATTTGCGTTTCCCCTCTTGACCCTTTGTATTATTACAGGTGCAATATGGGCAGATTATGCTTGGGGTACGTATTGGTCATGGGACCCCAAAGAGACATGGTCTCTAATCACTTGGATTATCTATGCCGCATTTTTGCATGCAAGGTTAATGTATGGATGGAAAGGCAAAAGGGCTGCTTGGATGGCGGTGTTTGGTTTCGCCGCTGTACTGTTTACCTTTTTTGGGGTTAACTATCTTTTACCCGGATTGCATTCTTATGCTCAATAATGGATAGTCGCTCAATGAGGTAAAGCTATGAAAATAAAGGAGATATTTCATTTATTACAAGGAAAGTGATAAAATAAGACGAATTAAGAGAGTATAAAAGTAGGAGAAGGAGAATATCTTTCATGCCGCAGTATTATCCAATATTTATGGACTTAAAAGCTCAGCCGGTTTTGGTCGTCGGAGGAGGGATTGTGGCCTTACGCAAGGTTCAAACCCTCTTACATCATGAAGCTGTAGTTTATATTGTTTCCCCTCGTCTCGTTACAGAACTTAAGGAGCTTGTTGACGGAATATCATGTTTTTGGCTGGAGAAGGAATATTCCTCAGAAGATTTAAAAGATGCTGTCCTTGTTTTTTCATGTACGGAAAAAGAGGACGTCAATGCCAAAGTATCTTCTGATGCCATAGCCCAGCATCGCCCCGTGAACGTTGTGGATGACCCGGAAAAATGCAGTTTCCTCGTTCCATCGATGATGGAACGAGGTGACTTGAAAATTGCTGTATCGACAGGAGGAAGCAGTCCAATTGTAGCACGGCAAGTCCGTGCTGAGTTGGAGAACTCGTATGGTGATGAAATGGCGGAATATCTTCGCTTGCTTAAAACGTGGCGAACCCTTGCAAAGACTAAATTGCCTCCTGAAAAACGAAGTGTTTTTTGGGATAAGGTAACGGATGGGGAAGTAAGGAGTCTTATAAAAGCCGATCGTTCAGCCGAAGCGGAAGGAGTGATAGAGCATTGTTTCCTGTCGCTGTTGGATTAAATTATCGTAGCGCTCCGGTTGAGATTCGAGAGAAGATGAAGTTATCCCTCCTCTCAAATGAAAGACGTTTTGAGAGGACTTAAAAATCATCATGCTCTTGAAGGGGTAGTCATTCTCAGCACCTGCAATCGAACTGAGATTTACGCTGCAACAACGGATGTCGAAGTTGGGATTTCTTCTATTAAACAGTTTCTGGCCAATTACCATGGAATCGAAGAAAAGATTCTCAATCAGTATCTTTATGTCCACACCTTGTATGATGCTATACGTCACTTGTTTCGTGTTACCTCAGGCCTAGATTCGATGGTTCGAGGAGAGACTCAAATTCTTGGACAAGTTGCTAGTGCTTATGAACTAGCGAACGAGGCAACGGTTACAAATAAAGCGATTAATGTGTTTTTTCAAACTGCTTTAGCAGTGGGCAAACGAGTTCGAACGGAAACACTCATTGATCAGCATCCTGTTTCCATTAGTTATACGGCAGTGGAACTTGTCAAACAACACTTTGGAGAACTTGAAGGCAAAGGAATACTGATCATGGGAGCCGGGGAAATGAGTACTCTTACCGCCAAGAACCTGGTTGCCGCCGGAGCTTCGACCGTTTTAGTGTCGAATCGCTCTTACGAAAAGGCCGTTACGTTAGCCAATGAATTTTCTGGTCTGGCCGTACGTTTTGACGAGATGGATAAGCACCTCACTGAAGTGGATATTGTAATTTCAGCAACGGCTTCAACTCATTTCGTTCTTCTGCCGGAAAGAATGCAGGAGATCATGAATCAGCGAAAGGGACGTCCTTTGCTGATCATCGATATTGCTGTACCGCGTGATATCCACCCTGAAGTAGGAAACATTCCTTTTATAACGTTATATGATATTGATGATTTGCAGCAAGTTGTCGACCGCCATCATCAGGAACGAGAAATCGCTGCCGAAAAAGCGGAAAAGATTATCGATGAAGAAATGCTGCTTTTCCTCAAATGGCATAATTCTTTGTTTGTCGTTCCAACGATTGTTGCCCTTCAGCAAAAGGGGCAACAGATTAAAGAAATGCAGCTAAATCGAGCTCTGGAACGCTTGAACGGATTAACACCAAAGCAGGAAAAAATAGTACGTTCCATGGCCAATTCTATTGTTAACCATCTTCTGCATATACCGATCACGAACCTTAAAGAATATGCCACGACAAGTCAAGGTCATCTTTACACGGAAATTTTACAAAATCTTTTTGATTTGGACGTCGAAGGAGAAAATAAACGACAGGTTACAGCAATGAATCATAAAGCGGGACATGTGTTTCATGGGAGGGCAGAATGACAAACATTCGTATTGGAACTCGAGACAGCCAATTAGCAATGTGGCAAGCCGAGTGGGTTAAACATCAATTAGAAGTTTTATATCCTGAGCATCAATTTGAGCTTATCCCAATGAAAACCAAAGGAGATAAGATTCTCGATGTTCCTCTTGCCAAAATCGGGGATAAAGGGTTATTCACGAAAGAGCTGGAAAATGGTTTACTAAATAACGAACTGGATATGGCAATTCACAGTCTTAAAGATATGCCAACCCTGCTGCCAAGCGGGTTAATCATCAGCGCATGCTGCGAGCGAGAAGAGCCAAGGGATGTTTTTCTAAGTAAGAGCGGAATTCCCCTTGAGGAATTGCCCCGTGGGGCTGTCATTGGTACGAGCAGTCTGCGCCGCAAGGCACAACTAAAACACTATCGTCCAGATCTTAGCTTTATGGATTTACGGGGTAATCTTCAAACACGCTGGAGAAAGTTAGAAGAATCTAATATGGAAGGGATTATTCTGGCTGCTGCCGGTGTAAAGCGCTTAGGCTGGGAAGAGAGAATAACTCAGATACTGCCGGAAGATATCATGCTTTCAGCTGTAGGGCAAGGGTCCATTGCCATAGAGATCGTCGAGGATCGTTCGGATATACAGGCGCTTCTATCGAAGCTTAAGCATGAAGCAACGGAAAAAGCGGTACGTGCAGAGCGTTCCCTTATGCGCAAACTTGAAGGAGGATGCCAGGTTCCTATAGGGGCCTTAGGTCAAGTGTTTGATGGACAGATAGTTCTTAAAGGGATGGTAGCAAGCCTTGATGGAGTCCGCTTGATTCGTGCTGAGGCTCGAGGTTTTGACCCGGAAGCCGTAGGTAATGACGTCGCCAATCAGTTGATAAATCTGGGAGCCAATTCAATCTTAGCCGAGATTCGTTAAAGAGGGCGATATAAAACTGCCTCATGACATCACAGGTTATATTTGGACAAAGCTGATGGATAATCAAAAAGAAATGTCCTTATTTAAATATATTTCAATATAGTATACAATATAAATAAGCTTGTGAGATGATCGAATAGGAGTGTTCAGTTTGAGTAAGGGATATGTATATTTAGTAGGTGCTGGTCCGGGAGACCCAAAGTTGATTACTATTAAAGGGTCAGAATGTATTGCTAAAGCGGATGTTTTAGTTTATGATCGCTTAGCTTCGCGGCGCCTTTTAACATTAGCTCGTCCGGATTGCGAACTTATCTATGTGGGTAAATCTCCGGATCGACATACACTTAGACAAGAAGAAATTAACCAGCTTATTGTGGACAAAGGCCTGGAAGGAAAAATAGTGACTCGTCTAAAGGGAGGAGATCCCTTCGTTTTTGGTCGGGGAGGAGAGGAAGCAGAGGCATTACTCGATGCAGGAATTCAGTTTGAAGTTGTACCGGGTATCACCTCTGCTATCGCTGTACCTGCTTACGCTGGTATTCCGGTGACGCACCGAGACCTAACCTCATCCTTTGCGGTGATCACTGGCCACGAAGATCCCACCAAAAATGAAACGTCCATTCATTGGAACCACCTTGCACTGTCTCATGGTACCCTCGTGTTCCTTATGGGCATGGAAAACCTCCCCTTAATCGCTCAAAAGTTGATGGAAAATGGTAAGAAACCAACGACTCCTGTAGGAATTATTCAATGGGGTACTCGCCCAGAACAGCGTACCCTCGTTGGACAACTTGATACAATCGCCGCTGCGGTTAAAAAAGAAGGATTCACAAACCCGTCAATTATCATTGTTGGAGAGGTCGTCTCTCTCAGAGAAAAACTTCAGTGGTTTGAAAAGAGACCTTTATTTGGGCAAAGGATCGTTGTGACTCGGGCTCGTCATCAGGCCAGTGAGTTGTCACAGGCGATTGAATCCTTAGGTGGAGAGGCTTGGGAATTCCCAACCATTGAAATCGCCCCTCCTTCGGACAAATCCCATTTAGTGAACGCTATTGACAGCTTGAAAACGTTTGACTGGCTCATCTTCACAAGTGTTAATGGAGTTGAGGAGTTTTCCGCAGAGCTTAAACGTCAAGAGAGGGATGTTCGCGACTTGGTGGGACTGGAAATTGTGGCAATTGGTCCCGCGACGCAAGCAGCTTTAGACAAGAAAGGACTGCGCGTTGCTTTCGTACCGGAAGAATACCGGGCGGAGAAGATTGTCGAAGGTCTTAAAGACCGTGTCTCAGCAGGCCAAAAGGTACTGCTGGCTCGTGCAGAAGAAGCCCGAGATGTTTTGCCTGAATCTTTGAAGGCTATGGGAGCAGAAGTTTGGGATGTTCCGGTTTATAGGACGGTACTTGGTGGAGCGAATCGAGAAGAGCTGCAGCGTCTGCTCCGGGAAAAGGAAATTCATGCCGTCACCTTTACCAGTTCTTCGACTGTGCGAAACTTTGTAAATCTTTTGGACGGAGAAGTCTCTCTTTTGAATAATGTCTCTCTCTATTCCATCGGACCTATAACAAGCTCCACTGCACGAGAACTCGGTTTAACGATCTACAAGGAAGCTGCTCAATATACGATTGGTGGACTTGTCGAAGCATTAATGGAGGGAAATAAAACATGATCAGCGTTACAAAGCTTTTATTTGATACAGAGTATTTCGGTGATTCACTGCGTTACAGCAAAGACTCTCATGGTGCCCGCAACGGAACGACAGTTGGTTCTGGGCCCGTGATTGTCTGGAATTCGACGAAGACTTGTAATTTGAAATGTGCGCATTGTTATATGGAGTCTGATTCCCAAAAGTATCAAGGAGAAATGAGCACAGAAGAAGCAAAGCGGTTTATCGACGATTTGGCAGTGTTTAAATCTCCTGTTCTCCTGTTCTCAGGGGGAGAGCCTTTGATTCGTCCTGACTTTTTTGAACTGGCAGAGTATGCTATTTCTAAAGGATTGCGGGTAACGCTGTCTACGAATGGAACTCTAATCACCCCGGAAGTGGCCAAGCACATCAAAGAGATTGGAATTTCCTATGTTGGTATCTCCCTTGATGGCCTTAAAGATGTCAATGACAAGTTCCGGGGTAAAGAAGGTGCGTTTAAGGCTGCAATGCAGGGAATTCAAAATTGTGTTGCTGTTGATCAAAGAGTGGGTCTGCGCTTTACGATTAATCACCACAATATTAAAGAATTGGATAAGATCTTTGATTTTATTGAAGAGGAAAATATTGATCGGGTTTGTTTCTACCATCTGGTCTATTCAGGCCGCGGGAACCAAATGATTGCGGAGGACGTGACCCCGGAAGAATCTCGCCAAGCAATGGATACTATTATTCGACGGACTCGGGATTTCGAAGAACGTGGTTTAAAAAAGGAAATTCTAACGGTTGATAACCATTGCGATGGAGTCTATATGTACCTCCAAGCCTTAAAAGAGGATCCGGCCAGGGCTGAAAGAATTAAATCCCTGATTGGCTTGAATGGAGGAAATCGCTCGGGGATTGCCTTTGGAGAAGTTGATCCGCTTGGCGACGTGCATCCCGACCAATTTACCCAGCATATCACCTTTGGAAATATCCGTGAACGTAACATCGGAGATATTTGGACGGATCTGTCTCATCCTATCATGGCTGGATTAAAGGACCGTAAAACCCTCTTGAAAGGGCGATGTGCAGCTTGTAAATTCCTGGATATGTGCAACGGTAATTTCCGGACACGTGCTGAAGCTGTAACAGGGGATTTCTGGGAGTCAGACCCGGCTTGCTATTTAACGGATGAAGAGATTGGACTTAAATCGTAGAAATAGAAGCGGTAGGCTCGCTTAGCAATATTATTTTATTGCTAAGCAATTTCTTTTCAATGTCAGAAAGTATAAGGGCAACTTTTCTTTACATTCTGTGATTAGGATTACGCACTAGAAAATTACTTTGAGTTATCATAGGGAGGGGTAAGCTGTTATGGAACTTAAACGGCGGCCGCGACGTTTGCGGGCTAGTGAGGCGATTCGGAGGATGGTTCGGGAAAACCATCTTCGTGTCGACGATTTGATTTACCCGATGTTTGTCATGCCGGGTGAAAAACAAAGGGTGGAGGTTTCCTCAATGCCCGGAGTTTATAATTTCTCCTTGGATGAATTTGTCATTGCTCTCGATGAAGTGGTAACGTTAGGAATACCCGCAGTACTGCTGTTTGGGCTTCCTGAAAGTAAAGACAGCGTGGGGTCAGGGGCCTATCATGAACATGGGATTGTGCAAGAGGCTGTGCGTTTGGCCAAAAAACATTATCCTGAGCTCTACGTGATTACGGATGTATGCCTTTGTGAGTATACCGATCACGGACATTGCGGGGTGATCGATCAAGGCCAAGTCTTGAACGATCCGACCTTAGATCTCTTAGCTCAGACAGCTCTTTCTCATGCTCGTGCAGGAGCAGACATGGTGGCTCCCTCCGACATGATGGACGGAAGAGTCGCTGCTATTCGCGAAATGCTGGATCGGGAAGGATATACGCATATTCCGATCATGGCTTATTCAGCCAAGTTCGCCTCTGGGTTTTATGGGCCGTTTCGAGAAGCGGCAGGCTCAGCCCCCCAATTTGGAGATCGTCGTACCTACCAGATGGACCCACCGAATGGGAATGAAGCTATGTTGGAAACAGCCTTGGATATCGAAGAGGGTGCGGACTTGATTATTGTTAAGCCTGCCATGGCTTTCGGCGATATTATTTATCGTACAAAAGAGCGATTCGGACTTCCTGTCGCTGCTTATAACGTCAGTGGGGAGTATGCCATGGTTAAAGCAGCTTCTGCGAATGGGTGGATCGATGAGAAACGTATCGTGATGGAAGCGTTAATAAGTATAAAACGTGCCGGTGCCGATTTGCTGATCACTTATCATGCTCTCGATGTGGCGCGTTGGTTAAAAGAGGTGGAACGTTTGTGATAGTATCATGGAATACAACGAATGCTTGCAACATGTATTGTGACCATTGCTATCGGGATGCAGGCTGTCAAGCTGAGGATGAATTAAATACAGAGCAAGCTAAAAGACTCTTGGAACAGATTGCTAAGGCTAATTTTAAAATTATGATTTTCAGCGGCGGAGAGCCTCTCATGAGGCCGGACATAGTTGAACTTGTGGCCCATGCCACCTCACTCGGCCTTCGTCCTGTATTCGGTACGAATGGTACTTTAATTACGCATGACTTAGCTCAGCGTTTAAAAGAAGCCGGAACCATGGGTATGGGAATTTCCTTGGATTCTATGGATAAAGAAAAGCACGATAAGTTCCGTAAGTTCCCGGGTGCCTGGGAGGGTGCGGTTCGAGGCATGAAAATCTGCCGTGAGGTTGGGCTGCCGTTCCAAATTCATACAACCCTTATGGATTGGAATGCACATGAAGTAGAAGCCATTACGGATTTTGCTGTTGAACTTGGGGCAGTTGCTCATCATTTCTTCTTCCTCGTGCCAACCGGCAGAGCAGTTTCCATTGAAGAAGAATCTCTCAGAGCTGAGGCTTATGAAGATATCCTGACCCGGATTATGAAAAAACAGCAAACCGTTCCTATTGAGTTAAAGCCTACTTGCGCACCTCAGTTTATGCGTATTGCGAAACAAATGGGAGTTAACATGCGCTTTAGCCGCGGTTGCTTGGCAGGTACCTCTTATTGCATTATCAGTCCGAAGGGACAGGTCCAACCCTGTGCATATCTGAATATGCCTTTAGGTGACGTGCGCGAAACTCCTTTTGATGAGATTTGGAAGCAGCATGAAGTATTAAATGAACTTCGTACCCTCAATTATAAAGGCGGCTGTGGGTCTTGTGAGTACAAGCGTTTATGCGGCGGCTGCCGGGCACGAGCAGCCTACTATAATGAAGGAGATTATATGGCTGAGGAACCTTGGTGCTTGTATCAGGGAAGAAAGGGGGTTTAGTATGGATTCTCTTGATCGCGCCTTGCTTAATGCGATCCAAAATCAATTTCCTATCGCTGTTCATCCTTACGAGATTCTAGGAAAGACCGTAGGAACGACAGAGGAAGACGCCTTCTCACGTATTCAAAGACTTCGTCATGAAGGAATTATTCGTCGGTTGGGTGGGGTCTTTGATTCTCGGCGCTTAGGTTATTTTAGTACCTTGTGTACGGCAAAAGTTCCAGAAGAAAAGATTCCTATCTTGGCTGAGATGCTCAATAAAATTCCTGGTGTTACCCACAATTATGTTCGAAATCACGATTATAATATTTGGTTTACACTAATTGCCCGATCAGAGGAAGCCGCTGAGCATATTATCCAATCCATCCGTAAAGCCCTGGAGATTTCTGAGGTCTTCAGCCTACCTGCCACCCGTTTGTTTAAAATTAATGTTAACTTTGACTTCGATTTGACCGATGACGAGGATGCGCAAGAGGAAGAGTTTAATTCCTTGGATACCGAGGGTCAGCCAGGAACCCAGAGGTTTAACAGCCTTCCTTATGATCTGACAGATGAGAATATTGCTCTCATTCAAGTAATTCAAGGAGACTTGCCGAATTCTTCGACTCCATTTACGGTTCTGGCAGAAAAACTCAATTGGCCTGTCGAAAAGCTAATCTTATGTGCCCAACGATTGTTGGAAGCTAAAGTCTTACGTCGGTTTGGGGCTGTTTTACGACATCAAAAAGCGGGTTTTGTAGCTAATGCCATGGGTGTTTGGCAAGTTGAAGCGACAAAGGCGGAAGAGGTCGGAAAAATAATGGCTCAATTTAAAGAGGTAAGCCATTGTTATCAAAGGCCAACCCTTCCTGATTGGCCCTATAACCTTTTCACGATGATCCACGGTAAAACGATCGAGGATTGTGGGGAAGTTATGAAGAGGATTTCCCAAGTAACAGGTATCACAGAGTATTCGATGCTTTTTAGCACTGCTGAATTAAAAAAGAGCAGTATGCAGTATTTTCTAGAAGAAGAGTTTCACTGACGACAAGAAGGGGGTCATTCTTTTGCCCTTTATGGATGGAAAAAGCAGCCAAGCCTTTGCTCAAGCGAAAAAGGTAATTCCCGGTGGTGTGAACTCCCCGGTACGAGCTTTTAAATCGGTAGACCGAGATCCGGTGTTTATTGATCATGCTGAGGGAGCATATCTTTGGGATATCGATGGCAATCGTTATCTTGATTATGTAGGTTCCTGGGGACCGCTGATTGTTGGTCATGCCCACCCTGAGGTTGTGGCGGCGATTAAAAGAGTGGCTGAACGGGGAACGAGTTATGGTGCACCGACAGAAGTTGAAACTGTCCTTGCTGAAGAGGTTATCAAGGCATATCCCTCGATGGAAATGATCCGCATGGTTAACTCCGGCACAGAAGCGACCATGAGTGCCTTGCGTTTAGCTCGAGGGGTTACAGGCAGAACAAAGATTGTTAAGTTTGAAGGCTGCTATCATGGGCATGCCGATCAGCTTTTAATTAAGGCCGGAAGTGGCGCCCTGACCTTCGGAGTGCCGACATCTCCGGGTGTCCCGCCTCAAACAGCAGCGACAACGATTTCTGCCCAATATAATGATCTGGAAGGATTAACTGAGATTTTCCGGCGCGAAGGGGAAGAAATTGCAGGTGTCATTCTCGAACCGGTAACGGGCAACATGGGTGTAGTCCTGCCGGAAGAAGGTTTCTTACAGGGAGTTCGCCGCTTGACAGAAGAGTATGGGGCGTTGTTGATTTTTGATGAAGTCATGACTGGATTCCGGATCAGCTACGGCGGAGCTCAGGCCCATTATGGGATTGATCCAGATTTGACCTGTTTGGGCAAAGTAATAGGCGGAGGGCTGCCAGTAGGGGCTTATGGAGGGAAAAGACGTTTCATGGAGCAAATAGCCCCTAGTGGTCCGATCTATCAAGCTGGAACCCTGTCAGGTAACCCATTGGCGATGAATGCTGGCTTAACTACCTTAAAGCTATTGCAGCAACCCGGCGTCTATGAGGAGCTAAACCGTAAGACTGCTCGATTAGCTCAAGGTCTAAAGCTTATTGCTCAAGAAGCAGGTTATCCTGTTTGGGTAAATGCTCTTGGTGCCATGTTTTCCGTTTTTTTCACAGAGGTATCGGTTAAAGATTACGCCAGTGCCTGCACTTCAGACGTAGAACGGTTTGCCAAGTATTTTAGGGGTATGTTGGAACATGGGATTTATCTGGCACCGAGCCAGTATGAGGCGGTTTTCTTATCAACGGCTCATACAGATTCCGATATCGATGCTACGCTTGAACAAGCTCGCTTGGTCATGAAAACCCTCTGAATGTATGATTAGAGCTAAAGAAGAGCATGCTGACAGGGGGGGAATTCGATGAACAACAAACGTGTTTTAAGGGCGATTATATCAGTTGCTCTATTGGGAGCTTTGGTTGCCGTAGTGATCGTTTCTCAGAATCACGATCCTTCCAATCCGCATTCAACAATCCCCAAAGACACCTGGATTAATGGGCCCCACGGACATGGTTACGCCGTGAAGAATAATCAGCAGCCTTGGAAACAATGTTACCCATGCCATGAAAAGAAAGGCCTAGGTGGGGAAGAATTTTGCCAAAGTTGTCATCAAAAATCCAACGTCAACGTAACTCTGCCTAAGAAGCCTTCCTAATTCTTAATTGAAGTATCTAAAGTATAAAGTCACCCTGCTCTCTCGGACATACACCGGAACACGTTTATTGGAATAATATGGAACGTGAGGATGGCTGGGAGGGGACTTGGTTTGAACGTAGAAGAACGCGTATATTTACTTGAACGCTTAGAACAAATGCGAAAATCTAAGGTCTTAGTCTATTTTTCTTATTCGACGCTTGATGACTCTATCTTAGTTCCCCTATACAAACAACTTAAAGAAATCGGACCAACTCCAAAAATTGATCTGATTCTGCACAGTTATGGTGGGACCGTAGACACACCGTATAAAGTTGTCATGTTAATTCGAGAATTTTGCCAGGAGTTTTCAATCATTGTTCCGTATGTGGCGAAATCCGCTGCCTCGATGATGGTACTTGGAGCTGATGAGGTTGTTATGGGGCCGCTTTCTGAATTAGGTCCTATCGATCCTTTGGTTAAACATCCTGTGTACAAGGACATTCTTGTGCCAGTTCAAGCCGTTTGGCATTGTTTCGATTATTTACAACGATCAATTAGTTCGAGTAATGACCCTGAAGTCGCTTCTTTTATGGCTACTCCGATGTTAAATAAACTTGATCCATGGCTTATGGGTGACTATGAAAAAACGATCAAAGCTTCACGTCAATATGCTGAAATATTGATGTCTAACTACATGTTTAAGAATTCTCCAGATCGTATTGAACCCGTAGTTCGTGCTTTAACAGAGGGCTATTTTTCCCACGGATATCCTATCGGACATCAGGAAGCAAAGGAGCTAGGCTTGAATGTCCTTAAAGCTCAGGGTGAATTATGGGATGTTATTTGGAGCCTATACCTGATTTATGAAGAAATATTTAAGGAAAAATAAACCTTTAATGCGCAAGCTTTATTCCAAACTCCTAAACTTTGGAGATCGTAGAAAAAGACTTGCTTTAATGCAGTCTTTTTCTAACTTTCCATAAAAAACATATTGCTTGTTGTCCCTCAATGCGATAGGATAAGTTAGTACTACATTTTTTAATTAAGTGGTTACAATAATTATTGTATTATAGTTAAGATTGCATGGAGGTGGATCAGATGCTGGCAACGTTTGGATTTGTTTCCCCGTTGGAAGCGGGTATTTTTCTCGTTATAGCATTGGTTATTTTTGGTCCGGGGAAATTACCGGATGTAGGGAAAGCTTTAGGCAAAGGGATTAAAGAGTTTAAATCCGCAAGCCAAGGCGACGACATAGTCCAAAATTCTACCGAAACTAAATCGGTTAAAATGGACAAAGCTGAATAGAGAAACCAAAAGACGAGGCAAACTGCGCCTCGTCTTTTCTATTTAGAGTCTATTGAAGGGGTTTAAATTTATCCTTCATCTTTTGAACCTCCTGGGCTTGGGCATCACTTGTAGGATACCAACCTTTTTGGTTCATGATATTATAAAGGTTTTCATGAATGCTGTGCTCCTCATCGAGAATTGTCTTAAGGTTTTGTCTCAAATTAGCACATGTTGATTCTGTTATAAACGTATTCACTGTAGATGTGATATGTTTTTCACTTGTCAGCAAGTCAGTGACAACTTCTTGCTCTGTCATCGTGGTTTGCATAGCCAACTAGATCAGCCCTTTCTTGCTTATTGATGGGAATTCAAATAATTGAGCAAGGTGTCATAATGTTTACGGTGCAGATTAGAAATTGAAGAAAGTTGAGAACTAAGTGCTTGATCCTGAACAGTTTGGGCCGCTTGGGCAAACTTATGAACAAGCAATGCTTCAGCACCGAGTTGGTCATTTAAGATGGCCAGATTTTTTGAAGTTAGCTCAGGTTTGGTTGTGGTGTTCATAGTCATCCTCCTCTCTGTCATAGTAATTTTAGTATTTACAAGACGGATCGAGGATATGTCTTCTAAATATTGGATAAGTTCGAGTACTAGGAATAGAGATTCATGTGAGAGGTTGAAGAGGAGGAACTTTTGGCAACACTATGGAGGCAGGAGATGATTTTTTATGAATCGCGCAACATTGATTTATACGTTTGTTACCAAGATTTTTCCGCTGGTTAAACAAGAACTAAACGTCTGGAGACAAAGGGCTGAACAGATCCCAGACCCCCTTCTAAGCAAGCAGGCCCAGGAAAGTATTCGCTTTAAAGCGTTTCACTGCCAAGGCGGCAGTATTTATGCCCTCTATCCGGGTGTAAATAGAGAGGAAACCGTTCGCTTTATTGTAGCGTATCAGACGATCAGCGACTATCTTGATAACTTGGTCGATAGTCTGGAAGTGGAAGATGAGACAGCGTTTGCTCAATTGCATCTCGCTATGGAAGAAGCATTAGATCCTCGGGCAGCTCTTTCCGATTATTATAAGTATTATCCTTATCGTCAGGATGGGGGGTATCTAGAGCAATTAGTCCGGACGTGCCAAGCCAGTCTCAATAGTCTTCCTTCGTATCACATTGCTCAGGAAAAGGCTTTGGAATTAGCCAAACTCTATTCCCGGCTGCAAACCTATAAGCATCTGTCTGTAGAGCTGCGAGAATCAATCATGCTCGACTGGATTGAACCTTACTTAAAAACATATCCGGCAATAACTGCTTGGGAGTTTGCAGCTGCAACAGGATCAACCTTGGGGATTTTCTGTTTCTATGCTGCTTCTTATGATTTACGTTTGAGGGAAGAAGATGTTGAAAAAATTTTCCGTGTTTACTTCCCTTGGATTTGTGGGCTACATATTTTGCTAGATTATTTTATTGATCTGCGGGAAGATCGTGAAACGAGTCAATTGAATTTTGTCGCGTATTATCCAAGTTCTGAGCGAGTAGCCACTCGTTTAAAGCTTTTCATTGAAAACTCGTTTAAACAAGCGGCTACGCTCCAGTATCCAACCTTTGAGCGGGCAGTTGTTCAAGGGTTGCTGGCGATGTACCTATCCGACGAAAAAAGTCAGGATCGAGATATCCGGCTGATTACAAGACAACTGCTTGGCAGGAGTGGTATGGGAGTAAAGGTTCTTTATTGGTTATGCTGTCAGTTGAGAAAACGCAAACTTCTTTAAAAAGTACGTTGTAATATGGAGTTAGACAGGTTAATAAGGGCTGTTCGGTAGGGACTTGCTGGGATTTTACTTAAATTGGCTTTCGCCTTGTTAACACATTGAGTAGCTGTCGAATAGGCATGTTCAAGGCAGCCGGAATTAATAAGAGCCTCATTAATACTGAAAAGCCCTTGATCGGTAATCTCACGTGTTTTTAGAATCTCCTTAAGCCAATTTCCATAGATAGGATTATCCATAAGGTAAAGAATGGGCAGAGTCATATTTCCATTTAAGAGATCTGCTCCAACAGGTTTGCCTAGGGACTCTGTATTCCCACTAAAATCTAAAATGTCATCAGTAATTTGATAAGCGTAGCCGATATTTAAGCCAAACTCTCTTAAACAGATAATTTCTTCTGAACTAGCGTTAGCCAATTGAGCCCCTGATTGACAGCAGGCTGCTAACAGAATTCCTGTTTTTTGGGCAATTCTTTTAAAATAATGGTCTGTTCCGATGATGACCGAAAATTGTTCTTCTGCTTGATTCACTTCCCCGATACACATAGCCTGTATTGCTTCGATGAAGAACTTCATGCTGAGCAATAATTGTTCTGATGAGAGGATATTGAAGGCTTCGGCAAAGAGGTAATCTCCCGTAAGAACGGCCGCATGGTCCCCATAGAGGAAATTCGTCGTCGGTTTACCACGCCGGGTTTCCGATTTATCAATGACATCATCATGAATTAAGGAGGCCATATGAATCAGTTCTGCAGCGACAGAAGCTTTTAGCATTAGGGGATTTAAAGGAGCAAAGCACATACCGCTATAGAGTGTAAGGAGCGGCCGAACCCTTTTACCACCAGATTGTAATAAATTTAGACAAGTTTGTTGAATAAGACCATCGGCTTTAGAGAGTATGTTTTGGAGTTGGTCTTCAACAAAGATTAGTTCTGGAAATTGAAAATTATTAGTTGCCGTGTCTGTGGATTTATAAAGTTGTTGAATACTCATAGCATCAGCCTCTGCCCTCTATTTTAAATACAAATCGCCTTTATATTATGTCTTAAAGGACATCATAGGATACCTTAGATACCTAAGTTTTCCAAAACGCTACGAAAAAGCTGATTAATTATTGATTAACAGGGAAATCTTAAACTGAGCCGAGTTGTTTCGGTGTCAATAGGAACTAATCTATAGAGGGGGTATCATGATGGCAAATGAAAATGACAAGGAGCATGCTGCTCAATTGAATCGACAACCATGGGAGCCGGCTGGTGTTGTCAGTGTAAAAAACGATGATCAAAGTCCCAAATACGGGACTAATGGGCGTAAGAACGCTAAAGGTGGTCAGCTTACATTGGAAGTTGATGAGGTCTTTCATAATCGCGGAATTATGGAAGGCACTCAATTGAGACATGACCAGGACTAACCTCAATCACAAAACAGGTTCGTATCCAACCTTAGAATACGAGCCTGTTTTCTTCGATCTTGTCAAAAGTGATTTATTCGCAATGCGTGACTAAACTGGAAGGCTAAATGAATGGGGGAAGGGTCAATGAAAAACAATAGTATATGGAATGAGATTATTAAACCTACGATCCTGGCATATCTGTTGGCATGTGCCATTCCTGGAGTAATTGCTGGTACTTATTACGTGTACTATATGTATTTTTAAGGAGTCTGAATCGGAGAAAAGCTAATAATAGAAGGTTATTATAGGCTAAAGCTTTAATTGATAGGAAGAAAAACGTTTTCTAAGATAATGTTAAAAAATACACTTCCATGGGTATTATTTTCTTGATACAATGAATTAGCACTTTTAATTGAAAGGTTAAGGATGAATACGATGAATGTAATGATTTTTACGAGCAGCCCAAATTTAGATGGATTGACGGCAGCCTGTGGGAACGCGGCCAAGGCAGGAGCAATCGAAGCGGGCGCTAATGTGGTTCAGATCAATTTAAATCAACAAAAAATTGGTAGTTGTCAGGCTTGTGGTAATGGTTGGGGTACGTGCCGTAATGGGCATGAATGTCAGGTGCAAGATGAATTTCAAGCACTACATGCTTCTTTAGCCAATATGGATGCCTTCGTCTTTGTGACTCCTGTCTATTTTGGCGAAATGAGTGAGTTTGCAAAAGCGTTTACTGACCGCCTGCGCCGCTGTGAGGCTTTTAGAAATGATAAATCTTTCTTAGAAGGAAAACCGGTCCTGCAAGTGGCTGCTGCTGGAGGAAGCGGAAATGGTCTTACGTCATGCCTCACTTCCATGGAAAGACTTTTTCTTGCAGTTAAAGCGGATAAGTTTGACTTAATTGGGATCACTCAGAAAAACAGAGGGTATAAATTGGAGACCATAAAAGCTGCAGCTAAAGAGATGGTTTCTTCATGCCTGCGCAAGCAATAATAATCCTTTTTTAACCTGAAACCGTCAACCAACGACAATCGTGTCGCTGGTTGACGGTTTTTATCTATATAATACAAAAAATTAATCAAGAGTACTTAGCTTTTTACCCCTGAATTTGTGAAAGTGAGATTATTCTTGATGTTCTTGTCGTGATGCCCGTGTGTCCATTAACTTGATATAATAATTTGTGATCATTACCATATGGCGATGTAATATCCATATTGACTAATGACAACTCGAATGCTAATCTTCAGTTGTGAGTAGATTCATCACTGCACTTGGAAACTTTGGAGGTGCTGATATGGACAATTTAGTAGCGGGTTTAATAAAATTTAGAACACAAGACTATGAGGAACATAAAAATTTATTTTGTCGTTTAAAACGAGGACAAGAGCCTCATACGTTGTTTATTGGCTGTTCTGATTCTCGTGTAGTTCCCGAGTTGATTACGAAATCTTTGCCAGGAGAATTGTTTGTCGTAAGAAATATCGCCAACATCGTTCCCCAATTCCAAGAATTTCACGAACAAGAGGCTCCAACCTCAGCTACAACTGCTTGCATCGAATATGCGGTTAATGTTCTAAAAGTCAAAAGTATTATCATCTGTGGTCATTCCAATTGTGGGGGATGTGAATCGATTTATCTGTCCGATGAAGTTCTCGATGAAATTCCCGCTACGAAGAAATGGCTGGAACTTGCGCATAATGTCAAAAAGAGGGTTATGGAAGAATTGGGCGATTCGGATGAACCAATGAAGAAAGAATGGTTAACCGAACAAATCAATATTGTCGAGCAAATTAAACACTTGTTAACCTATCCGTTTATTGTTGAAAAGTTTAACAAACGGGAAATTGATATCATTGGTATGTATTATACTATTGAAACTGGAGAAGTTTTCATTTATAATGCCATAAAAGGTGTCTTTGAGTTGGCGAATTAATCCTAACTTAATCTACCATAGGGCTAAAGTGCCAATGCGACCGTATAAGATCAGGTTGTAACAAATCAAAGAAATGGTTTGTTACAACCTATTTTTGTTCTTAAAGAGGTCTGAGGCTATTTAAAGAGCGCTATCCTTTGTCAAAAGTTAAGCGCTCTTATTCATTTTATGTTGTTAATTTTATCTAGAGCTGGACAAAATCTAAGAAGGTGGGTTAATGCCAACAAAACTGAAATGAAAGCTCGCAGAGAAGGAAAATTCTGAAACCATGTGGAATTTAATCTTATAAAATGCTTGATGTTGATAACAATCATTCCGATAGAAACGAAGCAACTCTATCACACTTGAAGCAGAAATATTAGAGCAAGGATTAGGTGAAAATTATGCCGCTACCAGAAAATAATTTATTGTTTGGTCTTGCCCCGAGATTGACGACTGAACAACGTGAGTATGTTGACGCGATCTTTGATTATCAGTTAGTGATGGTCAATGCGAAAGCCGGAACTGGAAAAACGACGCTGGCTGTTGCTTGTGCTAAAATCCTAAAAAAGCCACTTACCTATATTTTTAATCCTGTCCAGGAATCTATGATGGGTTTTAGACCAGGTACACAGTCTGAAAAAGAGAGTATTTATCATCAACCACTCATTGATGCACTCTTGGAGATTAATGAAAACCCTGTTCAGTGTATTTATAACGAAGAGGTTTTGGCTAATGAAGCGATTCGCAGAAAAGTCAGCGTAAAACGCGTTATGGACAGCATTTGGTGTTATCCCAAAAGTCCCTTATTTTTGCGGGGTACTAATCTAAAAGATATGACGATTATTATTGATGAATGTCAAAATTTTACGGCTATGGAATTAAGGAAAATATTTACACGTGTTCATGACTCCTGTAAAGTTATTTGTATTGGTCATTCCGGTCAAATCGATATTCCAAGTTCAAAAAGCGGTTTTGTTCCGTATATGGAACATTTCAAAGATCAACCGTATTGCAAAATAGTAACTTTGACGAAGAATTTCCGTGGAGAACTCGCAAATTGGGCGGACACGTTCCAGGTGGTTTAAAGATCGAGTCTCAGGTTTATGGCGTTTCAAATATTCTCGCAAAAGAAGAAAAATGATCCCCTCGTAAAATCGGGGGATCATGATACGAATTTCTCTCTATCTTCCAGTCCACATGTCGAGAACATTATCGTCAAAATAACGGTAGGGAAGGTAGAAGTAACCATTATCTCCCCAGGTTCTTCCCCATGAATTGCGACAAATCACGACGCCTTCGTTTTTAATCTGGGCATCGTCTTTGTACCCAACTGCCAAAACTGCATGGCCACCAAGGTATTGCTCTCCATGTTGCGGAAGGGGCACGATACCAGTTTGAGCGACTTGATCCGATTCGAAGGTTTCATAAATCTTGATGCCAATTACAACGGGATACCCTTCTGCCAAGGCAGTTTTAAGAGCGATTAAGTTGGAGACCCTATGATATTCTTTGATTGTATACTGGACGGCATCAGCGAATGATTTCGCGGGTGGAGTTTGGGTGAATTTAGAGGTATCGTAGGGCCAATCAATTTCAGGAGGACAGCCAAACTTATTCAGAATTTTCATACCATCGCGGATACTTGCCCCAGCGTCTTCGTCGACGGTTCCTTCTAATTTGCGTTCTTCCCAGTACAGCCATAATCGACTTAAGGGCATCAGTTTTCCTGCCTGAAGTTCCAGGTATTCGCGCAAGCCAGAGGCAATAGCATTGGCAGTACAGCTGCCTAATTCCCCCTGGTCAACAACAGGAGAGCAGCCATTTCGCAGATCCACGACCTTAGGAAGTACGATTTTGAGCTTATGGAGAGTGGCATGGAAATTTCTGTCCCTCTCGTCAACTTTGTCTTGTTTAAGCAGATATACTCTCTGTCCCATATTTTTTCCTCGCTAATCTAATTTTTGAAGTCGTATCCTTTCAGGACTTCTTAAATTATAGTACTCATGAACGTCCATAAATGTGATCAAGCTCTAAATGAATACTTTAGGGACACTTTCCGCTAATGCCTAGATATAGCCATAAAATTTTTTAATTCTTAACAGTTTCTTAATATAAAGATCACGGAAGGGTAACAATTATATTTTATGATATCTACAACAGAAAGATCCTCGCTACTAGCGGTTAACATAAAGGTTTTTTCATTTTTCTTTCCTCCTCCTTATTTCCCCCTCTCAAAGAGGGGCTTTTTTTATAGCCGGAAAAGTATATGATTTATCGTGGAAACAGTCGGAGATATGGACATAAGCACGCAGATTTTTTGGATTAAGTTCAATATTTGGTGTATGATAGTTCAATGAGAGGAACTCAATCTTTGAACTAGAAGCAGTAGTGAAGGGGGAATTCAATTGTTGACCTTATCCTCTAAAATCGAGTTTGTGAAATTTCTCAAAGAGAAATTTCTAGGGAAGCACTTGAAATGTATTGAGGTTTTGTGTGTGATAGAATGTACGATGGATTTCGGACTTGTCGCTGATATTGATGTTTCTGATGATAAGGTTTCTGTTTGGGGGAATGATTCGACGGTTTTCTGGATTAAATTGGATGATATTATTAACGTAGATTATACTCCTAGGCAAGAAGATGTCTGTTTGGAGATCGAGGCTAAAAATGAGGTAAAGGTATTATTTTACATAGATGAGTGATTTGTACATTCAAGTTGGTACTTTCCATAATATTAGTTGCTTTAAGGGGAAAGCTAACAGTAGTCATGATGAAATCAAAGCAAGTAACCAAGATTCAATAATTAAGGAGGTTCACGATGGATAACTTGGATAAGATACATGAAGATCAGGAAAAAGCTGAAAAAAATAATAAACATCAAGGGAAGGGAAATCCGGATAGGAAATTGCCCAATAAGCAGCATAGTACCAATAAATAATTCAGGGAGTGTGAAAACTCTCAGCCCAACAATTGTCAGGGGCAAAACAAATAAAAAGCGTCCTCCTTTCACTATGAAATGCTCCCCTATAGTAGACAGGGGGGCAGCCCAAAGTGGAGTGAGGACGTTTGTGTTTGGGGTACATCGAAGGATGTTCAGTTATTCGACGTAGTCAGCCATCAATTTTGTCACGCATTCTTCGCAATTTGTTATCTCTTGTGAGTTTGGCAATTTACCCCTAACAGTGCAGTCGGGGTGATACTGCTCGCATAATGCACCACTGATCTTACCTTTTGAGGAATGCATCAGGGTAATTCCCCGATAGAGAACTTCGCAACCGACGACACTTTCTGTATCAAATGTCCAATCATCAAAATCGGACAGTGCTTCCGCTACGGAATTATATTGATAATACTCAGGATTTCTTGCACCAATTGCTCTTAATACCACCCATATCTTATTAGGATTATCTTTCATCTTTTGCCCTCCTATAGTTAAAATAACTTCTGTTGCTCTGACTTGACTTCACCGCATATTTTACCTTATATTTTTCGCACAGTCTACGCATATAAATGTTTCTCCCCAGCTTGCAGTTAATCTTAATAGAAGTGTTACAATCTTATCACATAATAAACGCATTCTTGTTATAAACTTAAGGTAGAAAAAAGGAGGTGATTTTTTTTAGTTAATGAATCGCTTCTAAGCATTTGTAAACAGATGAAACCCTGATTTGTTAATTAAATGATATGCTCGTGGTAAAATTTACACTGAGACTATGTAACAAGAAAAAGGGTTTAGGTTATAAAACTGAATAGTATTTTTTTAAGACGAAGAACTACTTCATTCTGATGAGGTAGTTCTTCATCTTGTTAACACTGATATTCAAAATTCATTGTATTTTTTTCTTGAACCGTAAGATTTATTCACCGGGTATTTCTGTTTATTCTTCCGGAGCTTATCACTGATAATTTCTTTTGCCTGCAAACCTAATCGATCTGAGATTAAAAATAAATAGATGAATACGTCGGCAATCTCATCTTTGATGTTTTCAAATTTTTCTTCTACAGCTTCTTCACTCGTTCGCCATTGGAAGTTTTCCAAAAGTTCATTTGCTTCAAGCGCAATTGATATCGCTAAATCCTTAGGTGTGTGATACTGGGACCAATCTCTATCATCTCTAAACCTCAAAATATCCTTTATTAAGTCTTCCAATTACATCCTCACCTCTGCCTTAGAATTCTACAAAAGATAAGATAATCCTTTTAAACCAGTGAATCGTTTAGCTAAGGCTGAACAACGATCTTTCGGGACTCTACCTCTCCTGAAGTTAACGGAAGTAACCATCCCACGTATAAATATCCGAAGAATATGAAAAGAAGCTGTCTTTTCATGAATGTCCTAAGACATCATAAGAAGACAGCTCTTTCTGCTAGGGCCTTTCCAAGTTCTTAATGCAGGGAGAACTAGGACTGAGAACTTTTATGCTTGAAGATCAATTGTACCGTTTGACGAAAGACTCTTAGCCTGTGCCTGGTTAACTTGATTAGTCAGGCTGGATTGATTCGTTGAACTTTTGCTTTGACTTTTCGCCTGAATTTGTTGTAATTGCGCTTGCAATAATTCTATCTGAGTCTGAAGTTGCTGGGTTTTCGTCTGTTTGGTTTTAGCGTCATCTTTACTTTGACTCTCAGTGTTCAATTGTTGTTCCAGCTTCTGTATTTGATTTTCAATCTGCTTAACTTGACTGTCATTAGTGGTAGATAAAGAGTAATTGTTTGACCCTGATGAAATCGATGAAATATTCATAAATGAATGACACCCTTTCTTTATAAAATTAATTCTTTAAACTATATCGGATAAAATTCTTTGGAAAAACTTTTGAATTATCTATATTAAAATAAAAATTTAAATTTCTAGGAGTTTTGGATCTCTTCATGTTGTAGAAGATAACCAATATTACGAACGGTTTTAATCAAGGGTATTCTGAGTTTCTTTCTTAAATAGTGGATAAATAGGTCAACATTCGACATGCTTGCTTCAGAATTCAAACCCCAAACTTTAAAGTAAATGGTTTCTTTGGCAACGACATTGCCATAATTACGCATTAATAATTCCAAAATGAGGGCTTCTTTATTGCTCAATCGAAAGACGTCATTGCCATGTTGAATTTCACGTTTTAGTATATCAAGGGTTAAGCCCTTAATTACAATGACCGGATTCACTAATTCTTTGCTTTTTCTTCTGGCAACAGAGCGAATTCTGGCTAAAAGTTCCTCATCGAGAAATGGTCTGCTCAAACAATCATCGGCACCAGCATCTAAGGCTCTAACTCTATCCTTGGGAATATTTTTGGCCGTGATCATAAGAATTGGGGTGTCTAATTCATAACTGCGGATTTTTTCTAAAAGCGAAAGTTCTCCCGTGGGAGGGATGGTTTGTTCCAGAATGACGACATCGTAGATGCGGGTTAAGGCCATTTCAATTCCGCTATCCTCATCATTAGCCATATCAGCAGCATAGCCATTCTCTATAATTAGGTGAAATAATCGTTGATCAAATCGCTGTCCATCATTCATTACCAAAATTCTTATGAAACTCACCCCTGGGCTGAATCGTTTTTCCAATAGACGCCTCATTAATTGCACTTTGCATTATGTATGAATTTAAGTTCTGCATGAGCCACTCCTGCGCAATTATTGGAAATCAGATTGCCTTTTAGGAATACGATACTACAGTAAATTGAATGTTAGCTGAAACATAACTGAATGTTAGCTGAAAATTAGACAGGATTAAGCATTATATTTCACTGACTGAAACTTCTCCTCAATATTTCTTCTCATGAACTTACCAAACGGGGTACAATTTAGTTTAAATTTTTTTGAAGTAATTTCACTGAAACGGTACCACGAAGAGGAGTGAAAATGAGTTATTTCCAGGTGGACAAAATCGTTGAATAAGGGAGAGAGTCTTTGAAAGAACATTTGACTATTACTTTCATTCATAGTTAACTTAATTATAATGAATTTGTCTTTTTCAGCTATAAGCATTACTATTAACTTAATCCAGTTGCTCGCTGGTTTCCAGTTTTCAATCATTTCATAATTCCACTTTTTTAACCCCCTCTTGAGAGGGGGTTTTTTTCCCTATATACAATGCATATAGTTCTTTGATTCAGTCCAGGGTACGGTATAGGCTAAGCGCACTTCACCTGCATCATGGCGCCTAGCCAACGTTGACAGTCATATTCTTCATTAAGATAAAGATCAAGCAATTGTTCATCTCGTTCCGCGAAAAAGGTAACAAGGCTTTCTGATAAAGAGCTCTTTAAGGAATCAAGGGGTTCTTCAAGTAGTTTTATTTTAAAGTTGAACGATTGATTTTGTGTCAGGCTTCCTCTATCAGACATACACTAAGCTATATAACGTTAGAGGCCTTTACCGGAAGAGTCAAAAAGCGAGAAATAAGGAAGGCTAGATAATATTTAGGAAGAGGTTGAATAATTTGGCTTTGTTAAACTGGCATGAAGACTTTATCGTTCATTTGGCCAGCATTGTTTGTCCAAAAGTTTATGTGGAACTTGGATTATATCATTGTTTGCTGTTCAATCGAATCATTCCTTTTGCTGAACAACTGATTGGTGTGGATATTAGCGCAGACGCCGGAAACTATATGCAGCAATCATCGAAGACACGCTTTTTTAAGGGTACAACTCAGGAGTTCGCCCAAGAAGTAATGTCTAATTCACTGCAAATAAATATGTTATTCATCGATGCCGATCATTCTAAAGACGCAGTGTTACAAGACTTCAAGGATTTCTTTCCATATGTAGCTCCACATGGCCTCATTTTGTTGCATGATACCCATCCCGGCAATGAGCAAATGATGCAGCCAGAATGGTGCGGTACAGCCTACCAGGCTATGGGGGAATTACTAAAAGAAACAGGAGAGTCGTATGAATTGATGACGATACCAGTTTCACCTGGCTTAACAATTTGCAGAAAACGGCTGACGCAATTATCCTGGCAGGAAAATTCTCAGCACTAGCTAATAGGGGAAAGAAATTTTTTCAATAGGCAAGTCTATAGTGTATGTAATTGCTATTGAACGGGTATTGTCATTGAGTCACTGATAAACAAGTATAGTGTTTCCAGCGTAAAATCCCCCTGACTGTAAGTGTAAGTCAGAGGGATTTTGTGCATTATGATTTTTCAGGATAACGTTTGGACTAATCAGTGATTATATAGCGTCTCCATGGAATTCTTTGAGGATCTACTGTCGAAAGAAAATTCACGATATCTTTTGGCCCGTAGTACGTAGAATTTCCTTGCCAGTCCTTGCCTAATAGAATGATCGGCATATCTGGAAAAATATGTCGATAAGCAGCTAAAGCCTCTTCATTTTTGTTAATCTGCTGAACAACATCGTGTTTAACCACGACAATAGCATATTTAACACCCTGATCGTTAACAATAGCTCCCTCAATTTGATAACTCATAATATCACTCCTTTGCATATACAAGAATCGGTTTACTCAAGACAACTTACTAAATTCGACACAAAAGGGGAAACACCTGTTAATGAAAATTTATAATGAGTTGTGAACCAAGGACATAGTTAAGTCACAGCCTAGTATGCCCTATCTGATTATTTCCATTTATCGAAATAGCAGACCCTTATCGAGTCGAGAATGTCCCTATTGAATTTACTTGCATATGATGATGTAGTGGGACAATCAGATGAGACAGCAAAGATTTTTGGCGTTTTAGCAAGAAGTTGACAGAGATTATGTAAACCAGGTGGGAAGGTTCCGTTAACTTGGCTATGGATGGTTGCAGGGTATGGGATAGGGATCAGGGATCCACAGTTAACAGTCGCCGAGGAGCTGAAGGATACTATGAAGCGGTTTAATGATTGGTTAGCAGCCAAAATTACGCAAGGGATGGCAACCATGTGGTGCGCCTATGTATTTTTGCTTTGGAGCCTAATTCCCTTAATATTCCCTGAAGCTCAAAGCGTGGTGTTCTATGTTTCAGGGGGAATTATTCAGCTTGTTGCTTTGAGTCTCATTATGGTTGGGCAGAACGTCCTTGGCCGGGATGCCATAAAACAAGCTAAGGAAACCCATGATACGGTCATGGAAGAAAGGGAAATGCTCAAGAAAGAACTCTGCCTTGCTAATTTGGAGCGAAATGAGACCAAGCACCTACACCAACTGGCGTTGAAGGAGCTTATTGAAATTAAGGAAGTCAATAAGAAATTATCTAAGATAGCAGAAGCAAAGGATGTAATGATAGGATTATAGAGTCAACCTAACGGGTGGCTCTTTCTTCTTTATATATGTGCTTATTCGAGAGCCTTTTTCCCAGAGGAACTTTTGTGTTCTTTCTCAATAGTGAAGATTAATTTTCCGCCTTTAAATTCCAGGTCAACCAGATTAGCACCTCTGTGTAAATTAGCGTTTATTGTTGCGATTTCCTCAGTTGTTATATTGCCAGGATCAACTTCCAGCAAACCTCTGGTAATCTCGAATGTCTTAAGGTTCATTTAATAATTACCTCCTTAGTATTATTTTTCAAGAGCTTTTCTTAGTCTTTAACGATTTCACACTTACCATTCGTATTCTTCAATAATCATTTTTTAGAGAAAAGTGCAGCGTCGAAGGGACACTCTGGATTTCTAGTATGTTCCAGGATCTTCTTCAAAAATAGGAGAAGTGTGAATTTAATAATTAATTAATTTTATTTGTATGATATAATACAACTAAGTAATAAGGCGAAGGATCGGTGTAAATGTTCGAGTCAATTAAACCATACGGCAATTTATCAGAGAGTGTAGTTAGTCAAATAACACAGGCATTAAACTCCGGTGAGCTTAAACCTGGAAATTTCAGCTAACGAATGGAGGCCACCACTTTTTAACGAGATAAGCGAGATAGGGTGACTATTAACACAATAAAGCCCTAATTAAAGTGGTATTACCACATACCTAGCATCACATACCTATGGGTTAACTATTTACAAGAAAGTAGACTTTACCTTTAGTTTATACCTAGGGGGCAGGGGCTTATTAATCCTCGAAAAAGGGTTACATGGTGAAATATCGAGATAAGAAGAGGTGAAGAACCATTAATACCTATCCAATAAATCAAATCAAAGGTTTCTGCTACGATTTATTATGTGCTTGTGGAGTACCTAATAAAGATGCAGAGATTGTTGCATCCGTGATCATTAAGACGAGTTTAGAAGGTTTGGATACTCATGGGTTAAGCCGTTTGCCCCAGTATCTAATTAGCATGAGAAGGGGACGCATTAATCCGGTGGCGAACATCAAAATTCAAAAACATGACGCATTGGTTGAAATAGATGGAGATAACGGATTAGGTCAATTAGTTGCGGAAAGAGCCATGCATGAGGTGTTGAAAGTTGCTGAACAATATGGTATTGGTTTAGCAACGGTAAAACACAGCAATCATTTCGGGGCAGCGTCGTATTATTGTAAAATAGCTGCAGACAAACAGATGCTTGGACTTATCTTTACCAATGCACCATCTGCTGTGGCTCCCTGGGGCGGCAAAAGCCCTTATTTTGGGACAAACCCAATTGCCTTTGGAATTCCGGCAAAAGAAAATCCCGTGATTATTGATTTATCCTCGTCAGCGGTTGCCAGAGGTCATATCATCCTGGCAGCTAAAGAAGGAAAAACTATTCCATTAGGCTGGGCACTGGATCAAGATGGAAAACCGACGACTGATCCTCAAGAGGCCTTGAATGGTGCGCTCCTTTCATTAGGTGGGGCCAAAGGCTACGCTTTGGCACTTGGAGTTGAAGTGATGTCTGGAATTTTGTCAGGGGCTGCTTTTGGCGAAAAAGTGGGGTTCATCTATGATGACAGTCAAGATCCGGCCGATATTGGACATGCATTTATTGCCATTGATCTTTCGCGTTTGATGCCCATGGAGACGTTTTATCAGCGTATGGCAACAATGATCTCAGGAGTTAAAGCAGTCTCGCTGGCGGAAGGGTTTAGGGAAATTAGAATCCCAGGTGAAAAACGCCATAGTACTGCAGAAGAACGTTTAAGGAACGGAATCCCCATAAATCCTACCCTTTTAAAGGAATTGCAAGGAATAGCCCTAGAGCTCGGGGTGGAATATCAAGGAGTCTCCAGCATCGTATAACGAAAATTAACTGTATTATGGAAAACCGGTTTTCTGTTTTATTGCAGGCCGCAATGCACCTCCTGGTAAGAAAATGGGTCACGTCGGAGCTATCATACAAGAAAAATACTAAGTTATCTGTGGCAATCAAATGTTGGATTGCGTTGACAGATGTCCTTATG
Organism: Desulfosporosinus paludis; assembly: GCF_045689965.1. Lineage (NCBI taxonomy): Bacteria > Bacillati > Bacillota > Clostridia > Eubacteriales > Desulfitobacteriaceae > Desulfosporosinus > Desulfosporosinus paludis. Next base: position 490,534 of record NZ_CP144211.1, on the reverse strand, counting down.
ATTGCCGTTTATTTTACAATCTGCAACGAAATTAATTTGCCATAAGTATGATAAATTATGGACATTGAGATAAAATATCGACAAACTTCTAAGTATTACGTTACAATAAACTTGAGTGGATTCTGGAAAGGGTGATTCCCGTATCTGCTTAGCTCTCATCAATAATGATGGGAGCTCTTTTGTTTTTGGTTATGTTTATTCAAGTTTAGCAAAGTTACACTAAGCATCATAAAATGCAGTACAAAGAATTTAGATCTGGATTTCCTTATTAGGTTCTACAAAATAAACCTGAAAAGAGGGGACCTCATGATACTGGAATTAATTATCATGGAAATCGTAGCTGCCGCAGTATTATTTATCGATTATAAGACAAGGAAAGATTAATTGACGCCTTCAAGGGGGCGTTTTTCTTATACTAATCTAAGGCAGACGCTTTCGCCAAAAAATGCACCCATATGTACGTGGCTGTAGTGAAATTAGGCAGATAAGGTAATGATTAGAAACGCTAATACTTGTCACAAAGGTAATATTATCTCCACTGGAGAATAAAGAAAATAAAGGGGGGATAATATGAGTTTTGGTTTATCCGCAGAAGAAATTGAAAAGCTACTCTGTGGGAAAGTGATGGATGCAGAAAGCATTGCAGAGGTAATAGCAAAGAACAATAAACGCATTGAACTGGATATTGAAGAGAATAATAAGAAATTCTATGATTGTATAAAGCGTATGGTTGACTTAGAATTATTGTATTGATTTAAAAAAGGATTTTAGCTAACCTCTGAAAAATAAAATAGATAGCTAGTACCCTTATTTTAGGGTACTTTTTTAGTATTTGAGTCAAAATTGACCCCGGAGAACAAAACGGTTGATGTGCTTGATTTTATTGTCCTAATCGATCGCGTAAACTTCTTGTAAAACCTGAGAAAAATCTATGCCAGCTTTTTCGGCCTTTACATTGAGGCAGTTACACTGAGAAATATAAGTATGCATACACACCTAAAATGACTCAGCCAAACGTATAACTTAATAAGGAAGTGATTCAATTAATGATTTACTTTTTATTAGGTTGCTACGTATTAGCACTAATTTTGTTTTTAATATTCAACCATGCTGTTCACAAATATGACAATGATGAAGATTAGACTGATTTTAAGTCAACTCGACGCTAAGTTTAATGCTCTGGAATCTGTCTGGAAAACTGCAGGAGGTAGACTATTCATAAAATAAAACTATCAACAACATAGAAACATCATATCGACAAGAAAATAAAACGGTGATAGGCTAATAAATGTAAGGTACATCTCTTTCATCTTCCTCCCATCAGTGCACGGTGGGAGTCTTTTTGTGGACATTAATGCTATGAGCTCTTTATTATGGAACTGGAATAAATTTATAGCATCGTAAATAGCTTGTCTTTAAAGGAGGGGATTAGATGGAACACTTATGGCCTGAAGATATTAATTTTGAGAGAGATATTTTGATCAAAACTATTAATGTAAGCATAACTGTAAATCATTCCCCAAGTAGACACGTAGTTCACACCTTTGAGGTTAAGAATGGACCACATGCCGGAAGAAGGTACCATATTTTCTGTAACAAAAAAGGGTGTAACATTACGAACTATCGGCCAAACGATTATGATAAAATGCTGACTCAGTTAATCATTGAGGAAATGGATACAATCTTTGAACAACACAAAGGTAAAATTTATCTAGTTCCCAATAGCTATAGACATGAATTGAATTATAATTGAGCTCGCCTTGGAGGAAAGGAAATAAATTACCTTGATACGGCCAATTATTCGATACATGAGGGCACGTATATTTACCGGTGACATGCACAGGGGAATCCTTTCTACCATAAAATGGGTGTGATAAATCGAAAAAGAAAGGATGTCCATGATGCACTATATAGTTCAACAAGGAGATTCTCTGTACAATATTGCTATGCAGTATAATACAACGGTTAGACATTTGATGGATTTAAATCCTCGAATCAGCAATCCTAACAGAATTCAAGTTGGTGAAAGAATTGAAGTCGGTAATCAATGGGGTCTCAATCCATGGTGGGGAAATGAATGGCAAATGGGCAATGTAGAATATCAAAAGGGCATTAAAGAATATAAAAAAGGCCGCGCCGAGTATCGAAAGGGCCGTGCCGAATATCATAAGGGCCGTGTGGAATACTCAAGGCATCATAGTCGGTAAAGGGGTTTCTATTAGAAGCTGCAATAATAGGGAGATCACGGACTGTAGATTTTTAGAAGGATCGTAAAGTTACGATCCTTTAATTTTGGCACTAAGACACTAAGGCAAATCTCGAGGATATCATCTATGATTTTCTTTTCTACTAGGCATAACCCCCTATTAATGGCTCCTACGTTGGATGAGGAGATATAACTGATCTATCATTATCGAAAGAAAAAAATAAGCCCCTAATCTTTGTTGATCAGAGGCAGAATTACTATGGGGTAGACGGGCTGGATTCGAACCAACAGCTGAGAACAGGCTCGCCTATGTACTCAGCTACAAGCGTGTTCCCACCACGCCGCCGCCTAAAATATTATACTATAGTACCTAACAATTATTTCATTTAAAAGTTAGATCATGACCGTATGTATTTCAAACCGTCTATTCGCCCTCGCTGAAGCTGAATATCTCGAGCGCCAAAGGAGTAGTAATCTATTTTGCAGTAGAGTATGATGCACAGCCGGGAGATATGGCAGCCATCAAGGGCTATTTCCATGGCGTGCATACTGTGCTAACGGGTAAATTCCTGAATGGTCCCTATGGCTCATACGCCGTTATGGTTGCGCTTTGGGGGCACACAAGGCCAAAGTAAAGAAAAAGCTCTCGGCAATATGGCTGAGAGCGAGAATTTATCTTATAGTTTCTTACTTTCATCAAAAAACGGTATCGCCAATTACTGGGGAGCTCTTTGTTTTTCCTTGATTTTCAGCAGCATCGTCTTTTAATGCATTATAGGCCCTTTCCAACCTTGAATACTTATCTTTAAGCTCTTCTAACTCGTTAGCTAAGGTTTCCGAATCTTTTTTACTCAAAACATAAACCTCCTTAAAAAATATTATCTTAAAACAGTATTTCCGGAAGTGTAAGAAATATGTTAACGAGCATCTTTTTTTAATGCAATGTCGTTTCTCTTGAAGGATCATTTGATTTTTAGAAGTTTCCTATGGCCGAAATCCCAGAGTTTTGGCTATCTACGACTTTGCCAGTTGCATATTTTGTACACTCGCTCGTGGCATCCCTGGAATATCGAACCAAGCAATCATTTCTTTTGGGGCCATAACTATTTTCATTTATAAATCCCTCCAAGAACAAAATAACTGGAATGTATGCTCTGATCTCAGTAAAATAATTGCCCTTGGTAAAGAAAAATGACTTTCCACAATATATGCTTGCCCTGGCTATTGCGAGTTTCCCTTTTTATTATTATGAAAGTCTTTAAATTCAGACGCTCTACTTCGGCAATATTTGCACAAGCACTATGCAATAATTTAAGTGTAATCTTTCTTTCTTGAAAGGTACACCGTAAAACCTTAACCTTCTTCTAAGCTCCTATCTCGCCCGATAGGAGTTCTTTTTCTTAAAAATTTAGATTCCTCACTAGACTCGATGCAAGGATGATCCTCGGTTTCAATAATTTCAACAACACAATTGAAAGAAGGCAATGTTTTGGAAGATAAAATGCCGATTCTTTATCTAAAATGTCCTTATTGCAGAAAGGGGAGCAAGTGGGCAAGGATAACTTCGACAAGGGCTGCAACCTTTGTAGTTTTCAACTTCGGGAACATGACCGAGAAATCAGAGATTGTTTGTCCGGCATGTAAAAAGGATTTTCATTACTTAGACATTGTTAAGGCTCTCATCATTGAAATGACTGCGAATAGAAATCGGGCTTTATTTCCCATATAGTTTGCTAGCATATTGGAAAGTTTTCGATAACTATAAATAGCAGTCTGAATAATTAATTAGCGTGAACAATAAAGATTGTAACTACTTTCCTCATAGTTATTAGTTTCCTCATCAGTATCGATGGGGTTCTTTTGTGGATAATATATAACGTTGCCATAAAATAATTCAATTAAAACCATACAAATATACTATGTACAAAGTTCTAATGCAGTGGTAGTCTTTTCCTAACACCTCCATATAACCTCTCTTGGCATCCATTAACCCCTCTTTAAGCTCCCATTGGTAAGAATGGGAGCTTCTTTAATTAACAGTGACAATTAAACGTGTCCTATGTCATTCGTTCTCCTCGACAACCTCCTGTATCGTAAAAATCCGTTAGCAATTGGGACAAATAAAGCGTATATCCTTCTCGGAGACTAATTTTACCAGTTCTTAACTATGAGAGCAGCTTGACAAGAATTAGTTTTAGCGATAATATACAAATAAACCGACCGACGGTATATTAATTAAGGAGATGATATATATGATCACCAAAACTTTCATTGAAATCGTTATTATGATTCCTACGACTCTTGCAGCAGGTTTCTTGTTGGCTGTATCAGGAGTGATCCAAAAGGTAATGAATGATCTGGATGAAGTTTCATTCAAGTATTTTCTAACACGGTTGGAATATCGTGCGATGAGGTCACCGTTCGCCATGTCAGTCTCTTTGATTAGTTCAATCGCTGCGATACCTTATTGGATCATTTATGGTTTCAATAACTGGTGGTATACAGCAGGACTCGTTATGTGGTTTGTGGCTGCCATTGCCAGCAAGATTCTCAACATGCCGATTTACAAAAAGATAAAGGAATTGACGAACAGCCAGACGGAGGAGCTGAAAAATGAACGTCGAAAGCTGCAAACTGCAAATAATATACGAGCTTGGCTCACTTTCATTTCTGTTATCCTTATGGTGATTTCATTTATTTAAAAAATTCAAACGCATGGTGCCAAGCTGCCGTGCGTTTGAACTCCTTTATCTATTATAAAAAAATAAACGAGGAGAATTATGGCACGTATTATTAAGAAAGAGGATTATAACGCAAAACGTAATGAAATTTTGGATATTGCCTTGAAATTAATTTATTCCAAGGGTTATGAGAAGATGTCCATTCAAGATATTCTAGATGGGCTACAAATATCCAAAGGAGCTTTCTATCATTATTTTGATTCGAAACAAGCTCTATTAGAAGCTTTGGTTGAACGTGCGGGAAAGGAGGCTGCGCAAAGCCTCCTACCGATTGTTAAAGATCCAAACCTTTCAGCTCTCCAGAAATTTCGTCGTTATTTTGAGTTGTCTATTAATTGGAAAACGATGCAGAAAGATTTGATCATCAAACTTCTATCAGTTTGGTATTCTGACGAAAATGCAATAATCCGTCAAAAAATGATTTCCGCAACCCTCAAGCAAACTCCAGGATTTTTCGAGCCGATTATCCGCCAGGGTATAGAGGAAAAGGTCTTTACAACCTTTTTCCCAGAGCAGGCTGCTATCATTATCACAGGTATTGCCCTGAATCTTGCAGATACCCTTACCGATTTGTGGCTATCTCCTACTTCAGATTCATCTCGTTTTACAAAAACAGATATGATTTTGGACGCCTATTTCGACTCAATCGAACGTATACTTGGGGCCCCTTCGGGTTCGCTCAAGTGTTTCGGTGCAGATGCCTTTAAGGATTGGCTAACAGAAGAACAGTCGAATATCAAATCAAAATAATTAAAGGAGAGCCTAATCGCTCTCCTTTTTGATTCGCATATTCTTGTTTCGGGTGATTCCGCAAGAGGCAAGGTGCTGCCAAAATCCAAACTGAGTGAGGCACTGGCTTATTAATATGATTCGAGGATACTAAGGAGGGCAAATAGTGGTTTGGAGTTTTCAGGTATATCTGAAGTAGTATTCACGATTTATCCAATTGTTACTGAACTTCCAAGATGAAAACTTAAACTGTAAGGAATTCGTAGAGAGGAATCTTATGAGAGTAAAAAAACTTCTATTTTGGGTAATATCCTTTATAGTTGCTTTAGTTCTTATTTATAATGTTATGGTTATTTTCACCATTATCCAAGAGAAAATGTTTCTACCACGAGATTACATCTTGTGGACATTTAATTATCCAGTTTCTAGGCTATCAATTATCTATATTTATTATTTTATCTTTGCGTTTTTTGTTAAAAAGAGCGGTATTATGAGATACGCAAAGCGAAACAAAAAATGGTTCTATCCAATATTCATATTTTCTAATTCACTTCTGATATATGCTCTATTTTTCAATGTCAGTGTTGTCACAAGCAACAGTATTATTAACCATACCTTCTTTACGCCTCAAGGCAAGGTTTACCATTATCGCGATATTGTCAGCATAGATACAGGGGTATGTGAAAAAAGGCGATTCAATCCACTAGTACATACAAAGGGTGACTTTTACTATTTGATTACGTTAAAGGATGGAACGGCTATAGACCTTAATGATGTTGGTGGAACTAAAAACAATAAAGATATATACGAAACACTTGAGGAGATAGATAAGACTCTAGAAAATGCGCGAATAAACAAAATATCCAAGATTGAAACTTTTGAATACTTCAATAAGAACTTAATCTTTGCTGGTAGGATAAAAAGTATTTTAAATAATGATAAATATTAGAAAGGATTAAGGCTCGAAAAAGTGTAACTAGAGCACGTAAGTAATTTCAGAAGTTGATTGCACATGATGTTTGCTTTCGCTGGATGTGTTAGGGGTAGTAGCATGAACTGGTATTATTTATTGTCGAAAAATTATTTTTACTTGTTTCAGTATTAGCACAGGGATAGGTTATACTTTTTAATCTGTTTCCCTTGCCCTAATCGTATTTAGTTGACATTTATTACATAATCAATTGTTTTAGTTTTACCTACATTAGTAAATTGCACTTTAAAGCTCCCTGTTTGAGTAGCTTGAAAAGTCGATATTAGCTCTCCTCCTGCTCCGATGACACCAGGAGGCCCCCCTGGAACACCAGTTTCTTTAATTAATTTTATTTGGTCATTACTCGGAACATAAGTCCAAATATTTTCTGGGTTATCTGCTTGTTGAGTAACTACATTAAAATTTTGACCAACTTTTACGTTGATTGGTGCTGTACTCGAAGCTTGAGTAGTGGCAACTACTGGGTCTCCACCTCTGTAGGATACACTATATTCTACAGGCTGATCAGTTTTTGGGACAGTAAAAGTTACTCCTGCATAAAACTCGTAGAGTACTGTAGGTGTTACTGCTTTGCCTGATGCAGTCACTGTGAAGTCAGATATGCTAGACTTAACAATAGAAACTCCACGTATACTTTCAGGTAAAATAGCCGTACCACCGAGAGCAGTAACTGAGTCGGAAAATGTTGACAAAGTTACGGTAATAGTATCATTAAGAGCACCATCAACAGCACTGGCAGTTGTAATTTTGTCAGCATAAACATAAGTAGTGGGAGCATGAACTCCATCTGTGAGAAAAATCGGTGAGTTAGTCATAGCTGCTAGTGGTGCTCCAGCTAGAGCATCAATACCAGTTACACCGTTAGCAATAAAGGCATTGTCATATTTGAGGGAAGAGTTGAAATCTTGGATGACTTGGGCATTCGTGTCGTAAGCTGTGTTGCCCCAGTGACGAGATGGGGTTGGGAGCTTATCTTTGACAGCATCACTAATAATACCTGTCCCACCGATAATATCAGAAGAAGTGATACTGGGGTTAGCTAATAAATAATATGCCACATTAGCAGGAACGGTATCTTTGTCAGTTAAGAGGATTGGCTCGTTATTAGCAGAGGCAATCGATCCAATCGAGAGTGCATCCTGCAAACCATTGGCAATAGCAACTTTAGTTACGCCAGTCATTTGTTTAGCAATGTTCACGGACGTTTCAACACGGTCTTTTCCTCCAAGGGGGATAACTGTGATGCCCATTCCTGTCAGCTCATCGATTACACCTTGGCTGATAACAGCAGTTCCACTGGTTACATAAACGGTTTTAACATTCAGTTTGGTAAGTTCGGCTTTAGTGTCAGCATCGAGGCTGCTTCCTGCTCCGGTCAAAAGGATAGGAGCTTTTAAAGAGTATGCAAATGGACCTGCTGTCAAGGCATCAACCATCCCATACGAGGTTGAGGATGCAAGTATAGCTGTGCCAGTCCAACCAGTTTGATCGGCAATTTGTACTGCCGTTTGTGCAGCCGTTGTACCAGCTAAACGAGTTGGTATTGCACCTGTAGCAAATACATTAAAAGGAACCATTGAGAGTGCTAAACTTGAAACAACTAAAGATGCCAATACTTTGCTGAATTTTTTCATGAATAATCTCCTCTCAATTTTGGGTCTCTTCTATAACTCGTAAATGAACGATCTCTATCCTTACTTAGGGACGCCTCTTAACTTCACTAAAATGTGTAGCAATAATAGGTTTAAAGTGGGACTACCTGAATTATAGCACAGGAATTTGATGATACACGTATCATGGAATTTCCAATATATCCATATTAAAAGAATGCTAGTGCCTTTAACATAATACTGTACGATGCATTTTAGTCGGTCAACCGTGCCACTTAGTTTCAAGAACATTTTTTACGTTCTGGGTTATTGTTTTTGATGCTCATATTTAGCAGGAATATTTAGGAATTTGTTGAATTCTAGACGAAGAGAATTTATGGCATCTTGAACTCCAAGCTGTAAGGCAATTTTTACAAGGTTTAAGTGCATAAGCTAGATGGAGTAGGGGTAGTAAATTAAGGAAGGGTCATTGCTTTTAATAATAGCCACAATTACTTCAATGTCGTTCTTTATAAACTGCGTGTTTCTAATCAAATGAATAATCGAAAAAAGGAACATAGCCTTTCACACAATTGGCGGGTCAGTGATGCTTGGGGCTATTGTTTTTATTACACTGAGATTTATAACGATGAGATGATAATGGCAGTCGCTGAAAAGACTTTAGTACGTTGCATTCCTCTTATTGTGTGAAGTTAAAGTTAAGGTTGGGATAAATTTGAAAAAAGTTATGAGATGGATTGGTTTAGTTATTACCATTGTTGTAGTTTTCGCAATATCCATAAAGAATGTAGATTATAATTCCTTGGCAAATAAGAATACCAGAAATTTAGAACGGCTTTTATCTCAAAATACTTATTATGTAAATGGAAATGTAAAAAATTTAATTACTATTGATTATGATAAAATGTATGTTTTTCAGCCTTATCAATCACTGGATGAAATGGAAAGACAAATAGAATTTTTGAACGAATCAAATAGGAGAAAAACGATATGGTAAACCTCAATTTAAAAAATGATTACAGGATTGAATCGCTGACAATAGATAAACTAATATTGATTGAAACTTTGAACAGTAAATGTTCGGATTATTACTTATTACATGAAGGAGTATTGCCCTCAAAGAGGGAAGCATTGGAAATATTTAACTCTTTACCCCCAGGTAAAAACTATGAAGATAAGTTCACTTTAGGAATATATAAATACACAAATGAATTGGTAGGAATTATCGACATTGTGAAGGATTTCCCAGCTAATGGAGAATGGATGCTTGGATTATTGCTTATTGAACCAAAAGAAAGAGGTAATGGATTAGGTAAACTGATACATGAAGCATTAGTTCAATGGGCAATCACTTTAGAATCAAAATCTTTTCGAATCGGCGTGATTGAAGATAATTTTAAGGGGAAGAAATTTTGGTCTGATTTGGGATACATAAAAATTAGGGAAGCCACTGTGATTAATCCAGAAAAGACACATCTTGTAAATGTTATGACTTACCAAATAAGTAGACAGAATGTATGTTCTCATACAGGCGAAGGGGCATAGATTCATTTACTGGAATAATCCTAGGAGGGTCGTAAGTGAAGTACAAAATACCAGCTATTTTTATTCAAGAAATATGGGCACTATTCCTTGAAGTCTTGGTCATTGTGACTCCCAGTTACTATGCATTTAGCCTTCCTAACTCTGAAGGAGAAGAGATTATACTCATGCTTTTGTTCATAATTTATCCTGTACTTTCGATTTGCATAGGGATATTAACCTTTAAGATAAGAATGAGGGTATGGGTTAATGCAGTTATAACAACTTTGGTATTCTTGGGGCTGTTCGCGAGCTTGTACAATTATACTGCCTATAGTTATATCCCCTTTTATTTAATCCTCTATTTTATTGCCTTAACGGTAACAAAAAAACTTTCTAAGAATAACACTGTCAAAATATGAATTTTACGGAGTGATAGTGTTAAAGACCTCGTTCTTTACATTTGAGCGACGCTGCGCCGATATTGCAGTCGGCAAAGAGGGCAAAAATATAGCGGCAGTTAGTGCGAAAAGAGTCGTTATACTTTCTTTGCCACTTAATGCCTATCGCAAATGGGCCGATAAAGTGGAAGCAACGATTGAGGGTTTTGAACGAAGTAAAACGAGTGTTAAAAAAGATGGTCTTCTATTTTCAGTAGGAATATCAAAATTCAGCTCTACAACTTGGGCATTATCAACATATGGAAAAGACAATAATTTCTTGGACAATGAATTCTTTAATCACATGATTAAAGAAGAATTATCATCTGGAATTCATAAACGACCACAAAGAATTTCCGTATTTTATTGCACAAGCTTACTTTCATACCCCGTTAGGGTTACAACAGGATGGGTTTCGAGACGATACAGAAATATGCTATTGAAGGTGTGATTTGGTTCACTCCGGGTAAATGAAAAATGGGAAGACCGAAAAAGTCGGGAGCGATTGTTAAATATTATACGATATACAGAAAATGAAGAAGAAATCATGAGTATGAGTCCCCATTTCATGATTGTATCAAAGAAATAGTTAGTTATCTTCTAAATAAGGCTGTTCAGTCACTTCAAAGCGAAAGGGAGGGTACTTGTGAAAAGATTCATGGGTTATCTATTTTGTACCGTATTCGTTGGGGTCATCATGTACTGGGGATTCATCTTTGGTCAGAACTTAAGAATTCAAGCAGGAAGAACATTCCATCCGTTTCCTTTATATGTTTTTATGGCGTTATATCCCATAGTGATAGGAATGATTTTAGGAGTACCAGGCTTATTTCACCGTTTTCATCAAGAAGGGAGATGGAGAATTGATTGGCAGATGCTTCTTCCTTTGGGGATTCCGACTTTTCTAATAAATATTAATCTTTTGTTGCCATGGGTATTTCATAAGACGTTTCTTTTTAAATATGATTGGTACAAAATTATGCTATCAGACCCAGGATGTATTGATATCAGTGGGATTGTGTGTGGTTATGTTTTACTATCATCCTTGATTCGAAAACCTTCAGATGCAGAAATAGATTTATCCTAAGATAGGCGATTAATTTTCAAGTCGTAAAAAGAACGGATTTGAGAACATGGCGAAGAGAAAAATGTTTCAAGCTGTCGTCTTAATACTGTGTATCGGTCTTATTGTTCTTGGAATTGCTTATGTTTATCGAACTCCATACGGTAGTACGCCTGAAAAAGCAATCAATGTTTACTTGGATACTAGCACAAGCAGGTATCGGATATTGGAGGAAACGAAGGATTCATCTTTGGGTTCGAACTTCACTCGATATGTGGTAACAGTAGATTGTAATTACAATTGGATTGGTAGTAATGAGGGTAGAGTCGATGGAGTAAATACATACTTTTTCGATATAAAGAAGTCGAATAAAGGCTGGTATGTTTCTTCGGCTAATAGTGGTCCGTGAGAGTAAAATCTAGGGGTATAAAGCATATTGGATAAGTCAGCGTTTATTATTTTGGAGGCTATTCTGTGATTAAAAAAGGATTTAAGCTAGGGATGATGTTGCAGTTAGCAATAGGACCAGTATGTGTCTTTATATTCACCTTGGGAGGAAATAAGGGATTACTGACTGCTGAATTGGCTGTTTTAGGCGTTGCGATAATTGATGCACTTTACATATTGTTAGCGATATTTGGAATCGCATCGTTTATTGATAAGGAAAGGGTAAAGCAGGTACTTAAACTCTTTGGTGCAATAATTGTTGCGATATTTGGGTTACATATCATCGTTGGTACATTTGGATGGGAATTTTTGCCTAATGTGAGCTTATTCGACGGAATTAAAACACAAAACTCGTTTGTTGAAGGAATGGTTTTGACTGCATCAAACCCTTTAACGATACTATTTTGGGCGGGAGTCTTTTCAACCAAAATAGTTGAAGAAAAACTTACAAGAACTGATGTTTACTTTTTCGGTTTTGGTTCTGTATTATCAACGATATTCTTTTTGACAGTCATCGCGGTCATCGGTGGTATTACACGGCGATTTTTACCCGTTTTCATAATCTCAACGATTAATTTTACCGTAGGGCTAGCATTAATATATTTTGCTTTTAGGATGTTCTTCAAGAAGACTCAATAAGATTTTAATTCCAAAGGAGTGGGGAGATGTGAAATGGAGAAAGAATACGGTCCCAGCAATTCTTATTTTCAGCCTGATAATATTACTTGTAGGGTGTAATAAAGAAAACAAATCTCTTACTCTTAATGCTAATCAAACCACTTCTTCATCAAACAACATTAAAGCAAGTGAAACAGCAACCGCCATTTCTAAATTTATTAGTAAGGTTAGAGATGAAAGAGTAGTTACGGATTATGAAGTTTAAAAATAATTGCTTCGCATTTTTTATATCGAACAGCATAAAGTCAGGCCACTTTAATTTCGGACAGCATACCTTGGAGGTTTAGGTTCAATGAGTTTAAATAATTATAGAGATGAAGCTGGAGAATTCTTGAAAATAATTGGTGTAAAGAATGATATGAGTGATACCCAAAAAGTAAATATGCTCGAAGAAGAATTTAATATCTTAAAGGAAGTAATGGATAATCCAGATAGATTGAAGCATCAAATTTATGATATGTTATTTATACTTTTTGAAATAGCCTCTGCCCATCAATTTGATTTAGAGAGCGAATGGAATGAAGGGAGAAAAAGAAAAGAAGAAAAATATATCTCTGCGAGTAAAAATAATAAATCATGAATGGAAACCAAGTCATAGACTTAACCCTCACGCCAAGATGCCTGACAGGTTCGCCTTGTTAAATACCGGGCCTTGACGAAGGCGGGACTCTTGAGGTTGCCTTTTTTGTGGAGTTTGCTGGCTAAACGATTATCAATAAATATAAACTATTAATAATATACAGAAATTATATAGACAGGATATCCTGGAAGTGTTAGTCTTTTGTTGGTACAATCTTAGCATTTGTTTAACCTTCATCATTCTCATTTGGACCCCTGTATGTAGAAATGCAGGAGTTTTCTTTTGGGCAAATATGGGGGCGTTGCAAAACGAACTAAAATAGTTCGTAAGCAACGCCCCTTTTCCTACTAGAAACAAAACTGCAGGTCCCAAAGAACCCGCAGTTGTCGTATAATTTGAGTTATGCTAACAACCAAATTACACTCTAAAAATTATACTGAATTAAGTGGACACTATCAATTAGTTCTACCATTTAATTTTGATGTGTTAATACCGGAGGATGACTCAGTTCGACTGCTAAGCCACATTTTGGAGGGATTGAATTACGAAGCGTTGTATCAGGCCTACTCTTCCACTGGAAGAAAACCTGTAGTCGAACCCAAAATCCTGTTCAAAGTAGTAGCCTATGCCTATATGAACAACATTTACTCAAGCCGCAAGATTGAAGTTGCTTGTAAAAGAGACATTAACTTCATGTGGTTGTTGGAAGGATGCAAGGCACCAGACCACAGCACCCTTGCTCGATTTCGGAAGAACTATTTAAAGGAATCCATAGAAGACCTCTTTTTCCAAATGGTGACGTATTTACACAAGCTTGGGGAAGTAGAGTTTAAGAACCTTTTTGTCGATGGAACAAAAATTGAAGCCAATGCTAACCGTTATACGTTTGTCTGGAAGAAAGTCGTTACTAAGAATGAGACCAAAATGTTCTTGAAAATTCAATCCTGTCTTGAGGAGATCAATTTGACCTATCTAAAGGACTTCAAGGCAACCAAAGAAACGTTACTTAAGGACCTTAAGGCGGCCCTCTCCTACCTAGAAGAAAAACGTCAGCAAGAGCAGATTGAATTTGTCCATGGTATTGGAAAACGGAAATCAAAGCTACAAAAGTTTACAGAAGACCTGAAGGAATTCTATACCCGTCAAGAAAAGTACAACAGACATCACCAATTCTTCGAAGGAAGAAATAGCTACTCCAAAACCGATCCTGATGCGACCTTCATGCATATGAAAGATGACCATATGCGCAACGCTCAGTTAAAGCCGGCTTACAATGTTCAGATTGGCGTGGAAAGTGAATATGTAACAGGGGTTGGAATTTTCCAGGATCGTAACGACATAGCCACACTCATCCCTTTCTTAAACACGCTGGAATCTAAACTACAGGCCCATTATGAAAATGTTACTGCAGACTCTGGTTATGAGAGTGAGGAGAATTATCTTTATCTCGAAGGGAAAAAGCAGACCTGCTACATAAAGCCGCAAACCTATGAACAATGGAAAAAGAAACGCTTCAAAAAGGATATCAGCAAGCGAGAAAACATGGTTTACAATGCAGAAATGGATGAATACACCTGTCATAACGGAAAACAACTCAAACTAGTGGGAATTACCCATCGAACATCGGCAACGGGCTACCGATCTGAAATCACGATCTATGAATGTGAAGACTGCCGTGATTGTCCTTGTAAAAGTCAATGTACAAAAGCTAAAGGCAATCGAAGAATGCAAGTATCTAAAACGTTTGTGGCCAAACGCCAGGTATCGTACGGAAACATTACCACCGAAAAAGGGAGACTACTCAGAGTAAATCGATCCATACAGGTCGAAGGAGCCTTTGGGGTACTCAAAAATGACTATAACTTTAATCGCTTTTTGACACGAGGTAAAAACAGTGTAAAAACTGAATTTATGCTGCTGTGTTTTGGGTATAACGTGAATAAACTTCACGCTAAAATACAGAATGAACGAATTGGTAAACCCCTTCATCCATTAAAAACGGCTTAAAAAGGGGTCGAAAAAACAGTCTCATCTAGAAGGCTTATTTTGCTATACACAAATTTAAGTAGAAAATAGAGATTGAGCATTGCAATCAAACCACTTAATATTTTCCACAGTAAAAAGAAATGGGGAGCATCGCTTGCTACTTCAAAATAGTAGTTTTGCGACACTCCCCAGCATTTTCATTTTGGTGCGGTCGAGAGGACTTGAACCTCCATGCCCTTGCGAGCACTAGAACCTGAATCTGCCGTTTTATTTTGTCGTTAGTCAAAACCGTAAAAGCCTACGCACATCATGGTTTTGGACGTTTTAGAGCAATGTAAAATCTTGAGTTGTCTGAGTACGTTTATCTAATTGTATTTTAACATGAATTAGCTAATAAGGGTAGAGGCACTTCGTCTCTTCTATAACATATAGATAATATCGGGAAAACAGTGAATAATCTAGAGTAAATTGAGCCATTGTTCCGGAACACACGAGAGCTAGTGCCGAATTTTTTGAGCCAACAGTCCTTATAGAGAGCCACTATGATATCTTTCCACGAAGTAGGATTAGAAGTAATTACGACATACAATTTATGTTATAATTTCTACATTATACAATCCAATTATTTGGTAAATTGTATCTCAAGAATTAAGTGGAGGTACGGGTATGAATACTAAGGTGTATTACATAGTGTTGGAGAGAATACTATCCTATTAAGCAAAAGGGAATATACTCACTGGCGAGAAATTCAGGATGAGTATTATGACAATTTTAAAACAAGCATGGGTCCTTGGACATACGAAGAACTAATTAGTTATCTTGAGGACGACTTTAAAGATGAGGATAAATGGCCGTTTATAAAAGAAAACCTAATTGAATTTTTTAAAGGTAAGGAAATAATTCATTATTCGGATAGAATAGGACTGGGCGTAGCAAATTGAGAGAGAGAACTAGATGTGACAATTAACTTCTGCTAATTCATTAAACCTAGCAGTATAAATGCCGTCCATCTCTATGTAGTTGGACGGCATTCGTAGCAAAATGTGACAATACGTAGATTCATAATTATCCGACAACACACCTAATTCCGGTCACAACTCGCAACCGTTAGCATTCTAGATACTCTAGGTGGGGTGGCTTTGATTGAAAGCTGACAAGGTGATAATTGAGTGAGCCGTCTCCGGCCCACCCACATTGTTTATTTATGCTCCCAAAAATTCACCAATTAGAGTCTCCACCACACCGTAGATGATCTCGTCCGCGAAGCCATCCGCATGCATTTGAGGGATCAATTTAACTAGGAGTTTCGCGGCTTTCTTTTCATCAGACTTGGCATCTTCAATTTCTTCAGTTACTGTACCAAGTACACTAAGCCCACCAATAAAGTTGCCTTCAAGTATTGCATCAATGGCTTTCTCCTGAAAATCTCTTGCAACGCTTAGAGCTGCTGCAGCTTCTGCCAGCTCTTCCTGGATCTCGGCAATCAGTTCCTCAGATTTAGTCACAATTATTACCATTCCTTTCTACACCATATTGAGGGTCATCCAGGGAACGTTTTTCAACGGTTCCACTAGGAAAAATCAAGCGTGACACTCCTGATATCATGATATGGAGATACGGAACAAATGTGACAAGCCGACAAGCCTTAAATTTCATTTTTATACCCCTCTCGACAGCAGATATTGAACAATGGACATCCCGAGAGGGAGGGGTGCGAACACTTAAAATATTAGTACATCCTGACTACCAACCGGGTCGTGTTTTTTATGTTCGCATATTTCTTATAATTCCTACCTTAAATTCTGACGTTTGTGATTCATGTATGGTTCTCCACCCAGAATGATGGTTCATTTTTATCGGAAAGGCGGTCAATCACTACCTTTAGAATTGTATTTTTTCAAACATTTTAATTGTCACGGAAAACTAGGATAAATATATTGACAAAGAACCGTTGGGGAATGCTCCCTGACGGTTCTTTTTTTGTCCATTTTTAACTACCAATAAATTCCTTGAAACTTTTTTGAATTTATTCTCTAAAGTTGACTCAGGTTCGACAGTCTGTAGGCACGAGAAGCGTAGACGGTCAGCCGAGTGGGATCAAGGAGGAGCCGGTACAACGGGAGTTTAAAAGTGCCAAGGACATCATTACGTTTTGGTGTGAAATCTATGAAGAACATTATGGCCGTCCCTACACACGGAGGTTATGCCTGGTGTTAGAAAAAAACAGCTATAGTTGAATAATGAAATAACGCTATAGAAAAGCTTATTAAGCTTGTCACACATGCTTGTGTATCTCCATATTATGTTATTAAGAGTCTCACTTTTAGAAAAAAAGGAGTAGTGAAATCATGGTACCAACTGTTACGACAACTATCAGCGATAAAACTGTAAACACTATTGTAATTGGTCAAACCACGCCAACATTATTTCCCGCAGCAATTCCCATTTTTGGCCCGAGTTTTTCGGAAAATGTTTCATTAACATTCACTAATGCCAGTGCAGTAGTGCTTACAGTTATCATTATAACGAAGAAAAATGTATTTTCCTTCGATATTAGCCCAAATCAGGTACGCACTTTCATCGAACACGATGTCACAGAAATAGATGTAGAAAGTCATGCCAGCGATCAAACATTTAACTATTCACTAACCTATACTTTGGAAGATTGAGTGTGGTTAAGCAGAGTACAGTGCCTCTCCTAACAAGAGTACGCTAAATCCTTGTCCTCAAGTATTAAAGCAGAAATGCCAGTAGGGATTGACTTGTTATATTTAATAATGGGTTAATCCTTTTCTTTATTCAAACTTGAAACAAAGAATTTTCATACCCTAGCCACATACTTGCCAAATTTGGTGTCAGGATTGTGGGTTTGGAATATGATCGTTGCTCCGTACGGATCAGCCACGGGTCGGAGGCAGAGGCTTTCCTACAGCAATCTTCTATTGATCTCATGGTAGCAATCCACAAGTTTCCTCGATTTCTGGATATTACGGATTCGATAATCATTGAGCCAAAGGTGGTTCAATCACTACCTGATAATGCCCTTTCGCGTTGTATTT
This sequence comes from Desulfosporosinus paludis, assembly GCF_045689965.1. Taxonomy (NCBI): domain Bacteria; kingdom Bacillati; phylum Bacillota; class Clostridia; order Eubacteriales; family Desulfitobacteriaceae; genus Desulfosporosinus; species Desulfosporosinus paludis. The sequence goes on along the minus strand of NZ_CP144211.1, from coordinate 472,483 downwards.
TTTCAAACATTTTTAAACTGTCAAGGAACACTAGGACAAATTATTGTCAAAGAACCGTTGGAGAATGCTCCCTGACGGTTCTTTTTTTTGTCTATTTATAACTACCAATATATTCCTTAAAACTATTTTAAATTCTTCTCTACAGTTGAGTCACTTTCTAAATTTTTGGAGCGATTTATATAGTGAAAGCACTAATCACAATTACCAAACACTAAGGACACCAAGGTAAAGGAGAGAGCGTAAATGACTAAAAACGAAAGAGCTTGCTTGTTACGTAAGTTAAAGCCATTGACGTGGTATTACTTCTGCCAAATGGAAGCACTTAATCCTGGGCAGGAAGTTCCGATCACCAAGAAAATACTCATGGAACAGCTCATGATCGGAAGCACAGCAACCCTTAACAAGTACCTGGAGATCTGGGAGTCACATCGTATGGTTCGCAGGGTACAAGGGGGTTTCCTAGTGGCCCAACTGGACGGGGGTGCAAGTGGTATCAGTGAAACACCGATTGTACGGCAATTCAAAAATAGCAGGGAGATCATCAATTACTGGTGTGACCTTTACCAGGAGCGTTACGGTAGGTCTTATGTCGTGAATAACTGGAGCATAGCAACTAACCAAGTCAACAAGCTTTTGATTTACCCGGACGAGGAGATCAAAGGGACGTTAGAAGCAATCATATCTCTTTATGACAAGATGTGGGCTAACCAACAATATCCACGTCCTACACTTGGACAAGTGTGCTCTTGGCTATACGCCCAGGCACAACCGTATGCAGCTAAACAAGCTCCAGGAGCACTAGAAGTAACAGGATCGTCTCAGGACGGTCCTGATTTGTTAGATGAGCTTGAATCTAAGGGGTGGATCTAATGGGTGGATTTAATGGATCAAGCTAAATTCATTTTCTATATCGACTTTACTAATATGGGAGGGTGTAGCTTGTGGCAAGGAATCGAGTTCGGGATCAGTATAGAAATATAGCAGTTCTGCTTTGCAATATAGTTATTGACTTGAACCGAAAAAGCCGTTGGAGTAATAATTTTTCTGGTTCTTCTTTTGGTTTCGGCAGCTATTTCTCGTTTACGTGCCATTGTCTTTTCCTCCTAGCAATATGATTTGGCAATAGGCAAAGATTATTGTGAAATCGTTAAATGACGAAAATCTAGTACCTCCAATCCGTTAGATTTTCGATATAACGTACTCATTTCTTAGATTAGTCATCGCCCAAAAGCCGCGTCACATCAGCGAAAAAAATAACGGCATTAAAATCTAACGAAGTGTCTAGTGCCGAATCTAACGCATACGCACAAAAAGAGCATTCTAACGTCGAATGACGATAAAATGCTCTAAAACGTCGATTTGGTGCGGTCGAGAGGACTTGAACCTCCATGCCCTTGCGAGCACTAGAACCTGAATCTAGCTTGTGTCATATATGAAATATTGATAAAATCATGCTCCCTTAAATCGGGATATTTGCGTTGCTATCATAATTAACAGTATCGCTTTGTGTTCTAAACGACACACTTTTGACTATGATAGTTCGTCGTGTGTACAAATTTGTGTATACACAAAAAAATAAACTGGCTAGAAATTTTATTTCTGACCAGTTACACTTCTCTTTGAAAATACCTCGTCAAGGACATTAGAGGCATGATGATCCATATCGGGTAAAACGTGTTGATATATTTCCCTGGTAGTTTGAACTTGACTATGCCCCAGGCGTTCCGATGCAATTTTATCTGGTATACCGTATTTTAGCATAATAGTTGCATTAAAATGTCGAAGATCGTGGAAGCGAATGTGAGGGAGCTTGTTATCTTCTAAAAGTTTCTTAAAGTGACCGCTGTATGAACCGGGCTTATATTGGCCGCAAATTCTTTCAGGTACAACTTTAAGTGACGAAAGATATTTATTAATAGTATCGGTAACAAAAGCCGGTACTGATATTTTTCGTTTACTTGTATCGTTTTTAGGGTCTTTAAAAATCCATTCTTTATTAAACCGGACCATAGTTTCTTCGATGGAGATTTCATGCTTATTAAAATCTATATCGCGTAACCGCAGCCCGAATATTTCTCCTCGTCTTAAGCCGCATACTCCAGCAAGGAGAATACAGACTTCGTCAAATGTTCCCTGGACTATCCTTAACAAATTGTAAAAATTTTCTTCCTCTAGGATCGTAAGCTGATTCCTTTTCTTTTTTGGTTTATCCACCCCATCGCAGGGATTATATTTAATAAGCCTATTCCTATAAGCATCCTTAAACGCTCTATTTAGAAATGTATGAAGTTTACCTACAGTACTTCCAGATAAATTAATAAGTTTCTCGTTGTAAAATTCCTGGAGATCCATTGGTTTTATTTTTTTAAGTTTTAAGTGTCCAATTTTAGGCACAACATGAACATCAATATACATTTGGTATAATTGTTGGGTTGTTTCTTCTAGGTTTGCAGTATAAATTTTAAACCATTCGCTAAGATAAGCCTCTAAAGTTGCATTAGACTCCTGAACATAAAGATTATTTTCTATTTCATATTCAATTTCATTAATCATCCTCTGGGTATCTTTCTTTTGGGCAGCGCTTCCAGGCATACCTTTACCGTAAACCCGTTTTTGATTCCTGCTTCCATCCGGCTTTTTCCATGGAAGCTCAACGACACCAATCCAACGTTTAGTTTTTTTGTCTTGAAATACGCTTCCCATTTTATATTCACCCCAGTTATTTTAAAAGCTAATCTTCCTTTTTGGATTTGACGAATTCAATGTATTTAATTACATCGCTTTTTTCATTTTCAGACAGGTCTTTAAAAAGATCTTGAAATATTTTGCGCGTAACATTGTTTCTTTCATCCGAATTACCTGTAATATAGTCAATAGATACATTAAAAAAATCTGCAATACGTTTTGCAGCCATTAGACCAGGGACGTGGAGGCCTCTTTCATATTTTGATAAGACTGATTTTGTAATTCCAACATGCTTTGCTATTTCCTCTAATGAGCATCCCCTTTCCTCTCGAAGTGCAATTAATCTTTTCCCAAATAGACTATCTTCTTCCATTTCTGCAACTCCCTTCGTTTATATTATACATATTTTGTGTCGTTTGTAAAACATAATCTTGCATTTCGTATCATAAACTTAATATTTTAGGGTTGACGGGTATGGGGTGTGGGTGTAATATTAAGGTGTCGTAAACGACACAAATACTTTTAGAGGAGGTGTATAATATGGTCGTTGCTAGTAAAAATAAAAAAGTTACATTTGCCAAACTCAAGGGATTAAGGGCAGAACACGGTATTTCCATGGCAAGAATGGCAAAAGTAATAGGTATATCCGAAAGTGCATATATTGCCCGAGAAACAGGCCGAAGAGATTTTAAGGTTTCTGAGGCCAGAACAATCAGTAAATATTTTAAATCCACAATGGAGGAAATTTTTTTTAGCTAATCTGTGTCGTAAACGACACAAGAGGTTTGTGAAAAAGTTGTTTAAGTAAATAAGAAGGTGAGCCAATGAGCAAACTTATGCTTCATCCCGAATTCAACCTCTACGAACGTCATGGACAAGCATTTTGCAGCAGCCGACAAGTCGCTGAAACATTTAATCGTCGTCATGATCACATCTTAAGAAATATCGATGAAATCACTGCCCCCACAAGTGGGGTGAGTAAAGAATTCACTACTCTTAACTTTCAGGAGAGCAAATACAAAGATCCTTCCGGAAAGTGGAATAGGGAATGGTTACTAACAAAAGACGGTTTCACGATGGTGGCAATGGAGATTAAGGGAAAGCGCGCGAGACAATTCAAAGAGGCTTACATAGCAAGATTCAACCAAATGGAATCGTTTATTAAGTCTCTACTAGCAACCAAAATCGAATTCCCAGCCTTTACCAATGCCATCATGGATGCTCACGAAGAACCCAAACACTATCACTTCTCGAACGAAATCAACATGATCTATCGAATCGTACTCGGAGTGGATGCTAAGGATTTCAGAAAAGCCAATGACATCGAGAAGGGCGCGGTAATTAAGCCTTTCCTAACGCTCGCTCAGATTCAGGCTATCGAAACGCTTCAGCGGGTGGATATCGGTTTGATTCTGGCAATGCCTGATTATGAGCAGAGGAAAGCGTTTCTAGCCCAGCATTACGAACGAATGAGACGAAAATTGATTGCCTAATGAGTGGACAAGCACTTGCGAAAACGCTATTTAGTTTAAAGGAGGCCACATGAGTAATTTAAAGCAATTTACTACTGATGATGAGACAGTTGAAATCTTAAAACTTAGTAGGATTGAGGGGAAGACTTTATTCCTTCCCGATATCACGCTTGAAAGGTCCCAATATGAAACCGTAAATAAAGTCTTAGTTGCTTTAGGGGCTAAATGGAATAAAAAAGCTAGGGGACACGTTTTTGATTATGACATTCATAAAGAAATCGAAAGCGTTATTAAAACAAAGACAGTTACAGATTGGAAAAAATCAACTGATTTCTTTTATACTCCCAAGAATGTTGTCAATGAAATGCTTGGACAAATTAATTTTTATCGGCACGACAATATGAAAATCTTAGAACCAAGTGCTGGGCAAGGGCACATATTGGACCTGGCCAAGGAAAACTTTCCAAATGCAGAATTCATCGTTATCGAAAAAAATCCTCATCATTGCGAAAGGCTTAGGGAGAAAGGATATTTTCCAATTCAAGCCGATTTTATGGATGTAGAACCCGTTGAAGTCGATGCGGTTTTGATGAATCCTCCATTTTCGTTCGAAATTGAACACATTACACACGCCTATGATTTCCTGAAAGATGGAGGGCAGTTGATAACCATAGCAAGTGCTGGAATTTTAGACAAAGGAACTAAGAAAGGAAAGGAGTTTAAGCAATGGTTTGATGATGTTTATGGATATGATTACACGTTACCTGCAAATAGTTTTAAGGAATCTGGAACTAGCGTTAATACAAAGATGCTTATTTTTAATAAATAGACAAGCACTTGTGAAAACGTTAAGGAGGTGAGAAGAAGATGAACGAAGATCCCAAAAAAGTCTTAGCCATCATTACCGATGAAGAAGCTCAGGAAATCAGAAGCCTTAGTGACGCCTTAGATATCGCTAACGCTAAAGTTTCACCTGTTACGTTGCTTGCTGGAGCCACTACGCAAGAAGTAATCGATGCTGAAAATGCAGTTCGCAATTGGTTTGACTTAATGGCTGATAAATATGGATTTTCCAGGGAAATCCAGTGCCATGTTAATTTTGGGCCAAAAACCATATGTGAAGGATTCAGTTTGCGAACATTAAGGAGGCGAGTAAAACTTGTTCAGTAACGTAGTCGTTGCATCAATTGTTAAAGAGCGCGGCCAACTTAAGGCCGAAAACTCCAAATTAAAGTCTCAGCTTGATAAGGTTCTTTTAGCCTTCGACGAAGGAGATAGTGACAATCCTTGCCCGAGCACAGTTGGCTTAGTGGACAACGAGAAAAAATGCGGGATCTCGATTACGTGCGGTCAATGCTGGCGTGAAGCATTAGAAGAGGTGAACTCATGAACCAAATTGGCGAACTCATCCAATGGGCAATCTACGAAAACCACCACGGCAACCCAACTAAGGCAATGGCAATCGTGAAGGTCTGTCACAAGATGCAGAAGCGAGCGAGGCGGTGTTGGTGGGATGGTTTGTTGTAGGTTGTGAGAATGATGGCAAGGAGGAAAGAGAAAAGTGTGTGATTGCGTCCAGAAATTGGAGGATAAAATCTTCAAAGAAATGTTCCTCAAGGAAATGGCGGAAGTAGTTGTCATTAACCCAAGTTGTCATTTTGAAAACGGATACATCGGCGGTAGCTATCCATTATACGCACCCATCAGAGTTGATTATTTCCAACAAACTAAGGGCGGCAAAGAGGTTAAGCGTCACAAGGTATATAACATGACCTTTTCTTATTGCCCTTTCTGTGGTGAAAAAATTAATAAGGAGGAAACCAAATGAAAATCAAATCTAACAACCCAGCAAACATAATCAGCGCAAAGGCCAAGAAAGCAGGCCTATCCTATTGGGGGTATATAGGGAAACACGAACCCGGTAAAGTCCATCATCACGTTTGGGGAGCGAAGAAGTTAACCAGCAAGGATCGGGCCGCAACGTTGGCGGCCGTCGAAGGCTATCTTCATAAGAAAATGGGCTTGGGATTATTCGCCAATATGAGGAATTTGGTTTTTGGGAGGGGGTATTAAACTTGTGGTTTCCATCTGATTCGTGGGGGAAATTCAAGATTTATCTTGGTGATCAAGAAATTGGTGAATATCGGGAAATCGAAGGTATAGGGGAAATATCATTGCCCATCCCATACAAAATCACCGTTTGTCGAAAACGTAATCCAATAATTCAAATGCGGAGAATTAAGAAAGCGAGGAGTTAAGACTGTGAAGACATGGGAAGTATTAAAACTTGCTCTGGAAAACCGTTCTATCAAGGTTAAGCGGTTATCGCACGGAGATATTTGTTACATCGACGATCAGGGGCAAATAAAAATTGTCGATAGACATGGGCAATATCCCTTAATCAAGGTTGACGAGGAATGGGAGTTAGTTCGTGAACCAGTTGACTTTATGACGGCCATTAACAGCGGAAAGTTGATTAGAAGCGAACTCTGGAACCGTTACGATCATCATGCTTGTAATTTTCCAAGGCAGCCAATTGATACTAGTTGCGATATTTTCCAACTCGGTAAGAAAGAGATTAACGGCAAATGGTACATCGAGGACGACACCATATGACCCACGCACAAACCGTCTTCCTAGCTCACAGCCTATCATTCTGCATCGTGTTTCAACTCTACTGCGAATATCAATACCGGAAACGCAAAAAGGCCCGCAAGCTCTGCCAAGCTAACGGACCAGAGGAAAAATCTTCATTACGAGTATATCATATTTTCCTAAAACTATTCCACTGAATCGTGAAAGGGGATAGAGCATGTTTAAAAATGTCAATTGCATTGAAAGCTCAGAGGGCAATGTCTGGAAATACATTTTTGATTTTGGAGATGCCATTGCGGAAGCTGTTCTTTATCGATACGGAACCTTTGAAGAACGAACTGTGATATGTTGCTCGGTTCAATCAGGTTGCCCTGTAGGATGTGGTTTTTGCGGTACGGGTAAGCATTTTGTTCGTAATCTTACCAAGGACGAAATAGTTGGTCAAATAGCATATATACTCGCTGACAAAAACATTAGATCAAGTAATTCGTCATGTGAAAAGTTTCAAATTATGTTTATGAGCATGGGAGAACCGATGTTGAACTGGGACCAAGTTGAAGGTGCCATTTGCCTTATGTATTTCGGACTAGGATGGAAAAATGCTCAATATTTGATCTCAACTATTGGCGTTAATGATGATGAAGTTTTTGCAAAAATTATTGATCTATCCAAACATATACCCACTCTTGGATTGCAATTTTCGATTCATCGTGGGCTTGATCCGGCAAGGAATCAACTTATCCCATTTAAAAACAAAATGAGTCTTCGGAAGATAAGGGATGCAGGATTAACTTGGAACAAAGTTACTGGCAGGAAAGTGTATCTAAATTATTGCGTAACGATAGAAAATAGCATTAATCATGAACTATCGGCCCTTAAAGACTTGTTTCCGCCAATCGTTTTCAACTTTACTTTTAGCATTGTCTGTAATTCAAATGAGTCTGAGAAAACAAACGATGATATAACCATTCTCCGGAATGTAGAACGTTCATTTTCTAAGGACGGATATAACACCAGAATATTTAATCCCGCCGGAAAAGATGATATCGGCGGTGGATGCGGTCAATTGTGGTATGTGCAAGATTGGTTACGCAAGCATAAAGAACAATCATGACTTTTCGTAGCAAAGGAGTGTGATTCCTATGCTAACCCCAACATGCTTATGCGGACAACCCATGACATTCAAACCTGGTGAAAACAAAACGTACTGCAAGGCCCCTGGTTGCGGAGTCGTACAAGAGAAACGACCGGAAGGATATTGGGCCTACGGATTATCACGAATAGCGTTTACCCCAATTCTCACAAAGCAAAAACTTAATCACTATCAGAGATATATGCGCTGGAGAAACCGGGGAAGGGCAGGTAATTATGTACGCTAGATTCCTAAATTTCCTCAGTGAGTGCGGGGGGTTGCATAGGCCAGAGAAACACGGTTTGTTGTCGATACGCAATAGCTTGCTCAGTCGCAGAAACGCTTCAAGAGAAAGGTTTGATAGCTAATTCAGAAGACCTTATTCGTTACGGCAACCATCACTCTAACGATTTTATTTATGCCCCAAAACGCACAAGCCCCAGGTTGGATATCCCCGATGGTGTCGGTCCGTGTAACTCAGATTAGCCGTGGTGAAGCTCCGAGGATAGAAAGAAGGGTTATGAGGGTTACGGCTTATTCAGCGAAAGACAAGGGAATGAACGGTAAAAAGATTACTGCCAGCGGAGAGAAAGCGCAAGAAGGTCGGACGATAGCAGCTGATCGGAGTATATCGTTTGGAGCCGAGATTTATATTCCTGCACTTGGTAAAACATATGAGGTTGATGATCGCGGGAGTGCGATTCATGGAGATCGACTCGATTTATTCATGGATAGTCGGAAAGATGCGTTGAGATTTGGAGTTCAATATTTAGAGGTTTGGATTAAGGAGTGAGAAGGAGCTTTAGTTCTGATGAAGCATGAAAAAACATTAGCAGTCCTTTTCGGAGGTATCGGTGGATTCTCTCATGGAGCAAGAAAGGCCAAGGTTGAATATGGTGGCCAAGTTTACAAATACAGATTGCTAGTATCCATTGACTGTGATCCGGTCGCTTGCCTAAATCACGACATCGTTACTGGCGAGAAAACAGCCGTTGTAATGGACCTATTTAGCCGCAAGCAATATATCGCTTTCCATGGCAAAGAACCTCCTGCAGGATGGCGGGAAGTAACCCCTTGGGACATTTGGGAAGCTTTCGGCCGCCAGGTGCCAAATGTCGTATTTTTAAGCCCACCTTGCAAAGGCTTATCCGGTCTGCTTTCCGAAGAGTCGGCACAATCTGAGAAATACCAAGCCTTAAATGAATTGACTGTTCGAGGGATGGAATTAGTTCTCATGGCCTGCGATATGTACGGAGATGGTGAGGTACCGGATATTATTCACTTCGAAAATGTACCGCGAATAACAAGCAGGGGAAAATATCTACTGAAACAGATTGGCGATTTGCTTAAAAAATATTGTTATGCGGTAGATATGAATCCTAAACATAACCTTGGCGAAATTGGCGGACTTGGGCAAAATCGATTAAGGTTTCTCATTATGGCGCGGCAAGAGAAAAAAATTCCAAACCCGATTTATCTTCCGCAAAAGAAGAAACTTAAGTCGCTCGGAGATATAATCAGTCCCTTGCCACTACCAGGAGATACAGATTTGTGCGGATGGATGCACAGAATTCCAAGACTTCAATGGAAAACATGGATTAGGCTTGCGCTTATTCCAGCTGGTGGAGACTGGCGCGATTTACAGAGAGATTGCTATGCGAACATTTATCAGGTTGTACCTTTTGATGAACCAGCACCAACCGTTACGGGTTCACACAGACCGAACAATGGCGCTATTTCTGTGGCTGACCCGCGAATTAACTACAATCCGAGATCAGGAGCCTTTAGGGTCGAAGATTGGGATAAGACAGGGCCAACGATAACAGGAAGCACAAGAACTGGCGGCAGTAATGGAATATCCGGTATCGCAGATCCAAGAATCGAAAATGTTCAAGGATACGGAAATAAATATCGGATATCTAGATTTGATGAACCGGCTCCTACTATCACGGGAAGCAGAATTGGAAGCGGAGCTTTAGCGATCTCAGATCCTCGCCTTAGTTGCTCTCCGCGAAGTGGCTCTTACAAAGTTCAGAAATGGGAAGAACCAGCAAATACCATAACTAGCGCAGATCTCCACTCCGGAAGTACAGCCGTATCCGATCCACGAATTCCGAAAGAAACCGAGAGCGGAGTATGGATGATCATTGCTGAAGATGGGACCTGGCACAGGCCGTTGACAACGTTTGAATTGGCCATGCTTCAATCGTTTCCCTTGTTCCTTCCGGACGGACGACCATTCCAACTTGAAGGATGTTCGGATGCTAAAGCCCGAGAATATATAGGAAATGCATACCCATCAGATGCAGCAGAGGCTACCTGCCAGAGCACGCTCATGGCACTTGCTAAAGCTGATGCGAAAGTCGAGTTTGAGCTAACGAATGATTTGATTTGGGTTATGCCGGTTGATAAAGAGACGCTGCCGTTACAGATTGCTAATTTAGAAAGGAGAAATCCTTTATGAAACACGGACTGAAACCCACAGCCAAACAACGCAAACGCATCACAGCATTCGGCCTTAACCCTGATGATTATCTCGTTACGAAGGATACGCCAACATTCTTTCAAATCGTTCATCGTGAAACGGACGAAGTAAAAAGCTGGAGCAGGAGGGAGAAGTTTTGATGAATCTTAAGCAGCGCCTAATCGAACTAGCCGAAACCCACGGGCGTAAGAGTCTATATCCATACATCATCGGCAATATCAGATCGATAGTCGCAGGCTCATATTCAGCCGATCAAAAAGTTTTGGAAATCAACGAAACCCTAATTGTCTTGGACCAGGTAAAAGACGATAACTCCTTACCCTGGGACGCGAAAAAGACTCCTGTTAGCGCAGGAGCCGAAAAAGGAAAGTCTCACTTAAATTGTATCATGGATGTTTCGAGAATAGAATCGCTGGTGGAATTCCCATTGATCGAACTTGGCCCCATGTGTAAGGAATGCCAATGTTTTAAATGCAGCCAACTTGGATCTTGCCGCATTTTACCACCTTCCAACTTGCATAGTTGTCAGAACGTATGCAAAGGGCTCCTGGCCCCCATGAATAACTGTAAAGACGCTAAGGAGAATTCCCATGACAGCACCAATGCTCAATAGAAAAACCAAAAACTCAAGAACTCAAGCCAAGCAACCATGTAAATGCCTCAGTTGCAAACAACCTTGGCGAGAAAAATACGAAGACTTGACGATGTTGGTTTGTGGTGATGAAGCGTGTTATCTGGATTGTGCTAAATGTACGGAAAGGCCCCATCGCTGGGCGTATGTGCCGGTTGAGGCAGTAATTTGATGAAACTTAGGAAATCTGGAGGTAAGGAATGAGCAACTTTATGGGACGTGAGCGTTATGAGGAATTCCACGAGCGTGATGATGAAGTTACTGAAGCAGAATGGAATAACGGCCATTGGGATGATAGCGGGGATGAAGAGGAAGAGGAGGAAGAAGAATGATTAAAACAGATATTCGATTACAATCCCTAAAACTTCAGAACATCAAAGGATTTGAAGATTATTCCTTAGTCCTTGATGGCAAAAACGCTGATATATTCGGCAGAAATGCCACAGGAAAAACAAGCTTATACGATCTATTTCTTTGGGTGCTCTTTGGCAAAGACTCCTTTAATCGCGCAGATTACCAAATTAAGCCCCAGGATGAAGATGGTAACGAAGTTCATCACCTAGAAAGCATTGCCGAGATAGTTTTGATCACCAATGGCAAACCCATAAAACTCAAGCGCCAGCTCTCTGAAAAATGGGTTCATAAACGCGGTACTCATACCGAGGAATTCACTGGCAACGAAACGAGTTATTGGGTTAATGACGTCCCGGTTAAGACCAAGGATTATGCTGCAGAAATCAATACCCTTATCAAAGAGAACATCTTTAAACTTCTGACGAATCCTCTCTTTTTCAACACGAATGATAAGGGTTGGGGATGGCAGGAACGGCGAAAAATTCTATTCGAAATATGTGGCGGCAATGTTACGGATGCAGAGATTATTGATTCCTTGATTACTCCAACTGATAAAAGCATGGCTGATCTTCTAAATGTCATTAATTCCGGCAGAACGATTGATCAACACAAATTAGTCATTGCCGAAAAGATCAAAGAAACCAAAAAGCAACTCGACGGTATACCTGCACGAATCAGTGAGCAAAAGAGAAATGTCCCTGCCGAAGTTACGGACTATACAGCGATCGAAGCCTTATTATCAGGGCAAAAAGCCTTATTAGAGGGCATTGAATCTGAACTAGCTACAAACACTCAATCATCTAACCTATACCGTCAGAAACAGCAACAAGCGTTCGGTATTCAAACCAAAATTGATGCCAGAAGGAAAGAAATTGATTCCGAATCGGGATCCGGGCTAAAGAAACTTATTGATGAAAAATCAAGGCTTGAATCAGAGAAATATCAGCTCGAAACAGATGCTAAGGCCCTAGAAAGAAGACAACTTTCAGGGAAATTACAAGAACAAAATCTCGAAAACAGCATTGTTGATTTAAGAAAAAAATACAAAGATGAATTCAAAAAAGAGTTTATTCCTCCATCCGATGGCTCCTTTAATTGTCCGACATGCGGACAAGCATTACCTGAGGAAAACAAAGAAACTCAGCTTGCGGAACTTAAAAAGAAGTTTACGGATAACAAAAACAAACTTCTTAAGCAAATTCAGGCCGAAGGTGTTTCCCTTAACGAATCTTTGCAAAAGCTAAAATCGGATAATGAATCTCTTGAAAACTCCATAAAGGACAACGATGCGGGCTTACTGACTATCAATGATCGTCTTGCCGAACTTGAAAAGGAAATATCGAAAGAGCAGGAGCTTCAATCTGAGCCTAATTATGATTCCGATCCCAAATATTCCTCTTTGGGCGCTGAGCTTAAAGCCTTGCAGGAAGAACTTAACAAGCCCATCGAAGACACCGCGACCGAAATTATTGCCAGAAAGCGAGAAGTATCCGAACAAATTGAATCCCTAAATCGAACCCTCAATGAAAAAGAAGCCATTGAAAAAGCCAAGACTCGGATTGATGATCTCAAGGCCGAGGAAAGCAAGCTGGCATCAGAACTTAGCGAGCATGAACGCCATGATTACTTGATTAAAAAATTTACAACAGCCAAGGTGAAGACGCTTGAGGATTCGATTAATAGCCGATTTAAAGCAGTTAAGTTTAAGATGTTTGACACTCTGACTGATGGAACAGAAAAAGAAATCTGCAAAATTCTGGTCAATACAAACGGTGTTTGGGTTGAATTTGATGGGGCGAACAACGGCGGCAAGATTAATGCCGGACTTGACATTATTAATCTACTGTCTGAGTTTTATGGAGTTAGTTGCCCGATCTTTGTGGATAATGCAGAAAGCGTGACTGGCTTTACGGAGGTTAAATCTCAGGTGATTAAGCTCATTGTAAGCGAACAGGATTCGAAATTGAGAGTGGAGGTTGAAAATTAATGTCAAACGAAGTTGCGGTCAAAGAACAATCTATGTCAGAACGCTTTACGAATAAGGTTACAGCTTTATTTCAAAGTAATGTCGGTGAAGTTGCGCTCACTAATTTTCAAAAACGATTAGCTCAAAACTATTTTATCGTGGCTGATTCAGTTCTGAGAAAAGCCGAAGAAAAGCGGCAGAAGAAATCAGAGCAATACAGAGATAAAGTTCCGGTTGTTTGGACTAATGTTAACATGGATGAACTAGCTCAAAGCGTTGTTTCTGCCGCTAGAATCGGCTGGGACCCAATGCAGGATAATCATGTCAATCTTATTCCTTATAAAGACAATGCAACTCAGAAATATAGCCTGACGTTTATCCCGGGGTATCGTGGGCGTGAATTAAAGGCTAAGAAATACGGCCTTGAGGTCCCGGATGATGTTGTGGTTAGTCTTGTTTACTCCAACGATGTATTTAAACCTCATATGAAGTCGTTTGATAATCCGGTCGAGCATTATGAATTTGATATCGTTAATCCGTTTGATCGGGGAGAGATTATTGGAGGATTTTACTATCATGTTTACTTCGAAAAACCGGAGAAAAATAAGCTTGTTATTATGTCGATTAAAGAAATTCTAAAGAGAAAACCAGACAAAGCATCTCCTGAATTTTGGGGTGGCGAAAAGGATGTTTGGAAAAACGGAAAGGTTGTTGGCAAGGAACAAGTCGAAGGGTGGCATGACAAGATGTGCTATAAGACCGTGTTTATTGCCGCCTACAAAGACATTACCATCGACAGCCAGAAGATTGACGATGATTACTTGCGACTTAACAAGCTCGAAAACGATTACAAGGAAATCGAAGTCGAACAAACGATCTCTGAAAATGCGAACAAGGGTAATGTCGTGGATATTCAAGGCGAGGATGTTCCGCCCGATAATGAGGCGCTAGATGCCGAAATAGTAGAAATGGATAAGTTGGCTGAAGAATCGAATAATCCTCCAACCGATCCGGGGTTCTAAGATGAATTTAAGAGTTTTAGGTAGCAGTTCTGAGGGGAATTGCTACCTCCTACAAACCGATACAGATACCTTGATTCTGGATTGCGGAGTTAAGTTTAAAGGTGTTCGGATAGCCTTAGATTTCGATTTGAGAAGAATCAAGGGATGCCTAATTACTCACGAACACCATGACCATTCTAAGGGTGTTATACCGGCATTAAAGCTTGGTGTAGATGTTTTTATGAGTAAGGGAACTTCTGAGGCTATTGGAGTAGAACATCATCGACTAAACATTATTAAGGCGGGGGAACAGTTTGTAGTGGGGGACTTCATTGTCCTCCCATTCCCCACCGAACATGATGCCTCCGAACCTTTTGGCTACCTTATCCAGTACAAACCAACTGGTGAGAAGCTAATCTTCGCAACTGACACCTATTACATTAACAATCGCTTCAAGGGGCTTGATTATATCCTTTGTGAGTGCAACTACTGCAAAGACACCTTGGATGCAAATATCGAAACTGGATATATCCCGCAAGGTATGAAGAACCGGTTGCTCGAAAGCCATTTTTCACTTGAACACGTTAAAGAATTCTTGGCAGCAAATGATCTATCGAAAATCAAGGTTATCGTGTTATTGCATCTATCAGATGCCAATAGTGATGTCAAGAGAATGATCCGAGAGATCGAGGAATTGACAGGAAAGATTGTTGTAGTGGCTGATGCTGGGAAAGATATTCCACTTGAACTTTATCCATTTTAGGAAAAAGGGGGCAAATTATCGTGAGTGATGTTTTGATGAAATGCGGGCACACCGCAAATGCAGTTAAAAAAACGGATAGCGGGGATATTCCAGTTTGCCTAATATGCGCCGGCATAACTCCGGATGCAGAAATAATTGTAGAGCAAAAACCGGATTTAGCGGGTAGAAAATCAAGATGTACCTATTTTGGCAGAACGTTTAAGCACAACGGTAGAACAGTTACATGCAATTCGGAAGTTGATTCAAAGTTTAGTCTTGCATTTTTCGAGCATAAACCCAAGAGCAAATACGATGAACATTATTGTGGTTGCTGGGGATGGAATTGATAAGGAGGAAAATTCATGTTAAATCGAGTCATTTTGATTGGTAGATTAACGAAAGAACCAGAATTAAGATACACACCAACGGGTATTGCCGTAACGAACTTTACCCTGGCCATAGACCGCAATTTTAAAAACGCTCAAGGAGAGCGCGAAGCCGATTTTGTCCCTTGCGTTGTTTATCGACAGCTCGCCGAATTTGTGGCTAATTATCTAGCGAAAGGAAAGATGGCATCCGTAGATGGACGACTCCAAATTAGGTCATACACAGCTCAGGATGGGCAGAAGCGATGGGTAACTGAAGTGATTGGGGAGAATGTTCACCTACTGAGTCCAAAAGATAACTCCGGTCAAGAACCAGCCGCACAAAGTGGAAATCACTCATATGGGCATGAGGTCAATCTCGACGAAGATATCCCATTTTGACATAATTCGACACAATAATTAAACTCTCTGACATCATTGGAGCCAACGACACAATTTAGGGCTCCGTTTTTCTCACAACCGAGGATTAAAAAGCAGGTGGTTAAATGGCAAGCCGAAATGCCAAAGGCCGAATGATCTATTGGAAAATTTCTTACTCAAAACAGTTAGTGAGATGCTCCTTACTATCAAAACTCCTTTTTACATGGCTTATACCTAATACGGATGACCTTGGAAGGATGGAAGGGGACCCGGAAGTCATTAAGGGAATGGTTTTTCCTTATGAAGACAAGATCAGCGTGAAGCAAATTAGGGAGTCTTTGGAGGAATTGGATAGTGAAAAGCTTATTTTATGGTACAGAGTTGAAGATAATCTCTATATCCAGTTTCCAAACTTCGCAATTTACCAGACTCTACGCAAGGATCGTGTATATAAGAGCGATTATCCCGGTCCTGAGGACGTTGCAGGACGTGACATGACAAGTCATGACAAGTCAGGACATGACGGACAAAATATGCGTGAAGGAGAAGGTAAGGAGAAGGTAAGTGAAGGAGAAGGAGAAGGTAAGGAGAGCAAAACATGTTTTGCGCCACACGTAACCTTAACCCAAGATGAATATTCAAAATTGGTAAAGCAACACGGAGAAGATGACACCAAGCAACTCATTGAGATTCTTGAAAACTACAAGGCTGCTAATGGTAAAAAATATAAGTCTGATTATCACGCTATCTTAAATTGGGTTGTGAAAAGATTTGCCGAGGAAAAGGCGCGATCTCCGGATAAGGCCAAACCTGGGGTTCCATCAGGTAAGTACGATGAATTTTATATGTGAGTAAAAAAAGGAGTGTTATTTTAGGTGGACCCAGAAGAATTTTGGATGTGGGTTGATTATGTTCATGAAATCTATGGGAAAGATGTGGCGTGGCCATGTAGCAAACAGTACTACCGGGAAGCGTTTAGGGGCTTAACATTTGCTAAATTAAAGACCGCCACGGATATGTTATACAAATCAAACACTATAACCTATGTTGCAAATGATAGAAAACAAGCACGTTGGTTAGTGGCATTACTCCCGACAATTAATAAATTCGAAATAGCGTTGACTTTGATCACGGAATAGAGAAGAGGAGGACAAGCCATGAGTGAAAAACCAATTCTATTTTCAACTCCAATGGTTCAGGCGATACTGGCCCGAAGAAAGACGATGACGAGAAGAGTTATTAAGCCGCAGCCGACAAAGAACTATCCTTTGGGATTTATATCATCCTCAACGGATAGCGCAAGAGAAGGTCAATATGCATGGGGAACGGATGAAAACGGCGGCGTTCTTGATTTAGCAAAGCCAAGATATCAAATAGGCGACATTCTCTGGGTGAGGGAAACGTGGAGGCGTTCGGTAGCTGGTGGATTCTTTATCTATAAGGTTGATGACGGAAGAGAAGAGAGAAATAAAAAGCTAGCAGAGATTGACCCTACCCTTCATTGGAAATCCTCAATCTACATGCCACGCGCAGCCGCCAGATTGTTCCTCAAGGTCAAGAACGTCCGAGTTGAGAGATTGCAGGATATTACAGCGGAAGATGCAATTGCAGAGGGAATAAAAATTAATTGCAAGCATGATGATTATGTTTGTTCGGCATATCCTTGTGATTTTAAAACGACATTTGCACGTAAGGATCATTTTAAAAATATGTGGGATAGCATAAACGCCAAACGTGGCCTTGGATGGGATATTAATCCATGGTGCTGGGTTTTGGAATTCGAGGTGATTCCAAATGGGCAGAAAAACTGAATTCGATGAAGCCCTCGCATTAAAACTCTACCACGAAGGCAAGAACGACCGTGAAATAGGAAGATTAATCAATGTAAATCATCACGCAATTTTCGGATGGAGGTCCCGAAGAAATCTGCCAAGCAATGTCATAAAGAGCACGAACCACAAGATAGAAACCACTACACCAAAGACATATAGGGACGTACTCACGCCAGAACAGGCCGAGGAAATGGACAAGTTTTTACGAGCCTTATCATGGGCAGGATGTAAGGCGGTTCAAGCCGGGGTAAAGCCAGACATTGCAAATTTTATCAATGCTTATGCCGGCAGGACAAACGAAGAAAATCGCAAGCAATACAACAAAATGCTCATGAGAAAGATTCGGGTGAAGAGTAAACAGGCTGCTGGATAAATCTAAAACGAAAGGATCTGAAAAGATGTCTAAATTTATAAATGGACCAACTCTCCAAGAAATCGAAAACTTCCACACCGATGTTCCGCCGTCAGAACTTCCAAAAGTGGAGTTTAGACAAGACTTTAATTTGCCATCATTTGCACAAAAAGGCACCTCTGAGGCGTTGGAGGATAAAGGCGCGTGTGATTGTGCCAATAAGGGTAAAGGAGAAACAGAGAAGGCTAATTGCTTTGGCGATATTGGAGATTTTGACGACCTCTGCCCGGAATGTGAAGATCGGTTAGCTTGCCAAGATGAATATGCGTATCGAATGGAGTTGAATAAGCAATTACTCGACAGCTTAGCCGAACCCGATCCAGAGTGGCATCCCGATCTTTCAGACGAACAAGTAGAACGTTTGATCGATGAGATCAAAAAACCAATCACAGATGAAGAGATTTGGGAGGGCATCGAGCAAGACATCCAGGAGTTGCGTGAGAGAGCGATCAGAAGGGCTGTTACGCAGATTAGGGCAAAGTTGTTGCTAATGCTGGAGTCGGAGGAGGTTATGGGATGAGTGAAGTTAAGTTTACGACGGGTCCTTGGATTAGAAGTATCCGTGGATTTCAAGTATTAACATATGACAGCGAGAACGGCATTTGTGAATTAAAGGATGCAAAAAACGAAGCAGAGAAGATTGCTAATGCCCAACTTATTTCTGCAGCTCCTGATATGTACGAAGCGTTAAAAAAGCCAAGGCAATAATAGACGAAGTTATGAGTTGGGACGGAGGCCTACAGGTTTTCGGATGGCACGAAAACGGAGATCCAATTTCACTTGATGCGATGATATTCGACAATATACCTATTGATGATTTGGCGGAGATAGATTCGGCAATTGCGAAGGCTCAAGGCGGAGAAACAACATGAAATTTATCCTAACATGGTGTTTTCTCATAGTGATAATTCTAGCTTTTAATCATGGAGCGCATGGGAAGGGGAAGATGTGATGAATAGAGAGATTCTTTTTCGCGGTAAGCGAGTTGATAACGGCGAGTTGGTTTATGGTTACTACATTAGGTATGAACACATGGGAATTGTTAAACACATAATTGTTGTAAATTGGGCGCAAGTCTATGCCAATTCTCATAAAGTTATCCCTGCCACAGTCGGCCAATTCACCGGACTTCGCGACAAAAACGGCAAGGAAATCTATGAGGGAGATATTTTAATATCAGATACCTATCCTGATAATATTCTGAAAGTTGAATATCGTGATAGTTCGTTTGGGGCTTATCCTATTCTAAAGGGTAATTCAGGAGTCGTAAATCTACATGTTCTAGCGCTTAATACTTACGAAGTGATTGGGAATGTTCATGAAAATCCTGAAATTCTTGGGGTGAAAGCATGATACTTTCAATCGACCCGGGAAATATTGAATCTGCTTACTCTCTCCTTGATGACAATTTGAAACCTATAAAATTCGGAAAAGTACCAAACGAAAAACTTCTCGAAGACTTAAACATGGACAGATTTCACCATGATGATAATTTTTCCGTGAATGTTATTCCTCACTTCGCTATAGAAATGGTCGCTCACTATGGAACTGGAATGCCAGCAGGGAAAGAGATATTTGACACTTGTGTCTGGATTGGTCGTTTTTGGGAACAAGCGAATTTCGAGCATAAGAAGTTCATTTATCGCAAAGAGGAAGCTGTCAATCTTTGTAACAGCGTTAAGGCGAAGGATAAAAACATAATTCAAGCTTTAGTTGATCGTTTTGCACCCGGGCAGAAAAATTATGGTAAAGGAACAAAGAAGGAACCTGGTTGGTTTTATGGGTTTGCGGCTGACATTTGGCAAAGCTATGCAGTCGGAATTACTTACCACGACTTATATCTTAAGGAGGAATAACCATGGACAAGCAAATTAAATCCTGCACAACATGCAAGGATAAATACAAACATTTAATCGAGGAACCATGCGCGAGTTGTAAACCTTTAGGAAAGATGGTGTGTGCGAATGGATAAACATAGGGAATGGATAGCCAAGGGAAAACCAAGAATTGGGATTAAATTTCCAATCCTTAATGGCTTAACCCCTACAAAAGAATCATGCACCATGAAAGTCCTTGAAGAAGTTGGAGAGTTAATGCAACTTATCGGTAAGGGACAGGGTAAAAGCGGAGAAAAAGAAATGATAGATAACCGAAAATGGGCTGTATATTCCATCAAGGAATCACTAGACACAGCTCAAGCGGCTATAACTATGGCGCATACACTGTGCGAAGAATACGACATTGATATTGGTTTGATGATGGAATTGCATGAGAAAAAACTCAGAGAGAAGGGGTATCTGGTATGAATAATTTCAGGGAAGAAGTCAAGTGGTTTGCTGGTGAGATGAAAAAGACTCTTCAAGAAAATGATCATAAAGGTGGATGGGACAATTGTAGCCTATGGTACCTAATTGGGCGACTACGTGAGGAAACAATTGAGCTCGAAGAGGTATTGCACAGAACTAGGTTTGACAAAACAAAACTTACTGAGGCAATCAAAGAGGCCACAGATGTTGCTAATTTCGCCATGATGATTGCCAATAATACATTAAAAGAGTTGGAGGAAATCCCTAATGTGCCAATGCCGTGAATGCAAAGGACAAGCATGTGTCTGTAAAACGTGCCATATGAGCAAGACTTGTCTATATTTCTATACAAATGATTGCCGATTAGTGGAGATTGGAGTGATAAAACAATAATGAAGGCATATGTTGCTGGAAAAATAAACGGAAATGAAGACTTTAAATCTCAGTTTGACGCAGCGCAACAAGAACTCGAATCGCAGGGTTATGTAGTCATGAATCCATCGGTCCTAAGTAAAGGTTTCGAACAAATGGAATATCTTCATGTCTGCAAAGCAATGATTGATGTTTGCGATGTAGTGTTTTTCTTGCCCAATTGGAAGACAAGCTGCGGCTCAAATTATGAACTTGGTTATGCAACTGGAATCAAGAAAGAAGTAAGATTCCTATAGGGAGGAATGATTAAGATGACACACTCTTACTACATTACGCCCCAAGAATACTCCACAGCCCAACAAAATGGCATTCCAGAACGAGCGGTTAATATTCGAGTTAGAAGTCAAGGCTGGCCCAAGGAAAGGGCCATCACCGAGCCATTACACCAATTCAAAAGCCATCAAGAATGGCCCAAAATAGCCATAGCAAATGGAATTTCTGCTCCGACATTTCACTCGCGACTCAAAAGAGGATGGAGCCACGAGAAAGCAGCAACAACACCGATAATGGATATTGGCAACGCTACGGCTGAACGGAGTAGGAGATATCCTAAAGAATTTACGGATAGAGCCAAAGCATTAGGATTATATAAGCATTTTATCTATAGGGTAAAACACGGATGGGATATGGAAAAGGCTTGCTCTACTCCACCCATGAGTAAGAGGGAGATTGGGGAGATTGCGAAAGATAGATCAAAGTGGAGGAATGCGGCAAACATGAGTAAACAGAAACCTGTCATAAAATTCGACGAAACCAAAGCATTAGAACTCTATCATGCAGGAATGACGGATACGGCTATCGCAAAGGAACTTGGAGTTAAATGGCAGGATATCACGAAATGGCGACATAGGAATGGCTTGCCTGCGAACGTGAATAGAGGCGGGCATTTAAGGAAACCCGTTAGTGCTGTGGAAAAACTGTGAATATGTGGATAAAGCGAGGGGGAGTTATACTTGTACGACAAAGAACAAATTTACGATGAACAGATAGCACCATTAATGACTAAAATTATCGAGATTTGCCAAGTGAATGACATTCAAATGCTGGCGAGTTATTTTCTTAAAGATAAAACTGAGGATGAGGAAGATATGCTTTGTACAACTTGTCTTTTGCCTGCAGAAAACAGAAACAAGACGTTATTTATAAAAAACGCAAAAAATCGTAGAGGGGAGAAAGGTGGATATTAAAAGATGGCCGAAGCAATCTCAACAACCAAAAACTTCCTTGATTCCCTAAATACCATTGAGAAGGAATGGGGTAATTGGGTTGATGATCTTAAATCCTGTGAGATGGAAACTCAAGATCTGCTTCATGAGATAGAATTAACTAAGTTTGATGTCTTTCGTGGTTATAAATTGGCTAAGCAACTTCAAGAGATTAGACAGCGTAGGAGAAATCTAAAAGACACCATGGAAATCATGAGGAACCTGAAGGATTTCCTGGACAATAATAAGCAACTTAAGATTAATCTCTTTAAGACATTGACTACCATGGAAAAGGCTGAAGAAAATCAGGGGCAAAGGATGTATCATCCGAGGGTTAGGATGGATATTACATTAGCCGAGAGGGTGATTAACGAATGAAATGCCCTAACGGAATACGAGAATGCCCTAACGGATGGACAAACTGCGAGCTATGCGCAAATTACCAAATGTGCAAAGCAGGGTTGTATTACGGCGAACCAATTGAAGAATCAATCTTTGACGAACCAGAGCAAACCGGTCCTGAAATTCTTCGTCAAGCCGCTGAGATAGCGGAAAAAGTTACACAAGCCGATGCTATAGAGTCGGCAGAGAAAATAAAGGGTACATGGGCAGAGCGATTCTTGACTTTATCACCAGATGAGGGTTTGAATGAGTTTTATTCCAAACATACACCGGATTTGCATCATAAGGAGCCGTTACCATTAGATGGTGGAGTTGTACACGGAGGAGGGAGCAAAAGTAAGAGACACAAAAAACCTCCAAGGACAATGGCAGAATATCTTAAAACGTGGGGAGTATAAACTTTTAGTATAGCATAGTTGACCAATCTTGACAAAGCATGGTATAATGGACTCAATACGTACGCCCTGCTGACAAAAATCGGCGGGGCTTTCTTTATGCCTATCTGTAGCGTTCCTTAATTGGAGCGCTTTTCTTTTTGGCTCATTTTTTATCCTCCACTAGAGCGCCTATCGAATTGATGGGCGTTCATTTTTTAAGGTAGGTGATCAACTATGTTTAAGCCGGCATTCGAATGCGTTGGATTTACTTCAAGAGAAAAAGTCGTTGCCATTAATTGTGGCAACTGTAATAACTGGAAAAATAGCAGTTGTTCTGTTCGCGCTATATTAGACGAACTTTACGCCGAGAGCAAGAGGTTCAGGGCGTTTGATCATATGATGCGAGAGAACAAGGGGATTGAGGGGCCGATTTAATCTAGCTGCTCGAATGGAACTAGGGCATCAAAGATCATAGGGCGGCAGAGAAATCGAGCCTTGAGTAACAGAGAAGTATTATTAGAGTTACTAGGGTTATTGATTACAAAATGGGAAATTTGATTGAATGAGCATTATTTAATGGCATTAGATGAAGGAATAATTCAATGATGATGAATTGATATTTCTTAAAAGTGCTTTGAAAATTATTGGTTTCGGCGCACGTTCGCCCTATATGATAAACTTTCACTTTTGGAGGTAGTAAAAATGGTCAAATTTGAGGACATGAAACCCGAAAAACAGAGGGCTTTACTGCTTCTCACAAGACAGATAGTAGACCCTGACGCACCACGAATGACTTATGATGAGATAGCACTAGAAGTAGGAATATCAGAGCGGCAACTATTTAATTGGCGCACCCAAGATGATGATTTTAAGGCAGTCAGGAAGCAATTGGTAGACTCTTACGCTAGCGAAATGATCAGTGAAGGGTTCTCTGCCCTACGTAAACAGATACGTAATAGAAGCAACGTGAAGGCCGTAGAGGTATTATTCAAGTCTCAAGGTATGCTAATAGAGAAACAAGAGGTTACAGCTAACATAACTACAGAAATCAGCGAGCAGAGCAACAGTGAACTACTTAATGAGCTAGATACATTAAGGGCAAAGGTAGATAGCGAATGACGAAGTAATTACACGTACTATTTTTAGTTCATAACTAGCCAATTACACACCTAAATAGGGGCTTAAATAGCTCATATAGTACGTGTAATACTAATTATACGCACTATAACAACGACTAAAGATGGGGCGTATGGGGGTACGTATGCCACTCCTTTGCAAGAAATTGGGTGGGTATTTCACCGAACACCGCGCCGCCTTTTCACACGTATTTATAACACTTCAAAAAGTCGAGGGCAGCCATCTTTTTTATGCAAATCCAGAATCCAAAACCTCAATACCTCTAAAATAATTTTCAAAAATTTTTAGAATCTCGGGCCCTTCACTTTATCGAAGGGTTTTATTGTTGTCTGAAAGAGGTGTATCAAACGAATGACCATACCTTAATAGTTCAAATAGACGAAAATACCAGAGTTATTGTAGATAAAAATACGGGCGAAAAACTCTACACTCAATATAGGATTAAGGATATTTGGCGACAAGATGACGAAAAGGTTATGGTTCATAAAATTGATTCGGGGAGAAAACAAAAGGGCAAAAAGAAAAGTAATACCCCAACTAACCCGGATTTCATCTGCGTATACAGGGATAATTGGAATGACCTAATAAGAAAGAAGAAATTGTCATTTGGTGAACGCGGAGTATTAATGTCCCTCATCGGTTTTACCGATTGGAGATCTAATATCCTTGTTCACCCTGATACTCATCAAGTTCTTAATGAATCGACTTTGGCAGCACTCCTTCAGTGTGACAGAAAACAGTTATCGACGTATCTAGCATCTTTAAACAAGTGCGGCTTAATTGCGATAGTGAAAACAGGGGATAGAACGCCTAATAAATACATGGTGAATAGCAACTTAGCTGTATTCGGTAAGACGCTCAAGGATACCGCCGAACACGGAGTGTTTAAGAATGTGGAATGGAAGCCGATCATGCCGATTGAATTTAAAGACGAAAAAACGGATTCAAAGATTAAGAAGGAGTAAAAATTGAAACCCTTGGTACATGCGGTTTCCAGGATAGGCAGTGGGGCGATATGACACCACTCAGTGGGGCGATATGACCCCACCTAAGGAGTTATTTTAGGGTAATTGAAAGGGAGTTTATAGTATGGAAAAGTATATCGGGGCGAAGATTATTACTGCAGAACCTATGAATCTTGGTGATTATAATAAATCAAGAGGATGGACAATTCCTGAGAATGAAAATCCGTTAAGAGAGGGATATAGAGTTATTTATCCCGATAATTATGTCAGTTGGTCTCCTAAAGAAATCTTCGAAGAAGCTTACCGCAAAACTGACGGAATGACATTTGGATTGGCAATAGAGGCCACGGTAAAAGGCTTTTGCATAGCACGTGAAGGTTGGAATGGTAAAAACATGCATGTCACCAGAACTAAGCTCTATACCCCTGACAATATACAGATAAACAATGACTGTTTATTGCTCTTTAATGTTACCGGTAAATATAATACATGGGTTCCGAGCATAACCGATATCATGGCCGAAGATTGGCGAATAGTTGAGTAAAAATAAAAGGGCTCCAATTCTTATGGGAGTCCTTAACCATACTTTTTTAAAAATCCGTCTTATCCATCGCCTTCAACATCTCATCCATCGTCGGCTTAGTGTAGCGCCTGGTCACATTGATATCCGCATGGCCTAATATTTCAGCCACCGTCGAAAGATCTACACCAGCATCAACCAATGACTTCGCTCTTGTGTGCCTGAGCATATGCGGATTAATCTCGTAATGAGAACATAACTTTTGAATAGCACGAACACTAAGCCGCTTGGGAGATCCCTTCTCCGTGGCGAACAGAGCTTCACAATTATCTTGACGAGCGTCTAGGTATTCCTTGAGATATTGACGAGCTTCGGCGCTCAACGGAATCTTACGTTCCTTGTTACCCTTGCCAATAATGGTGATATAAGAGGAATCTCTACGAGCGCCCATTTTAACATCGTTTCGATTTAGACTAACCAATTCAGCTACACGAAGGCCGGTTCTGATTAACAAATTGATTATAGCCATGTTTCGCAAGTTCTTGGTTCGCTCAACATCCCTCAAGAGTCGATTGCGGTCATTCTTACCAAGTGACTTCGGAGCCACATTCAAAATCTTAGGTGCTTGCGGCAATCGAATATCTTTTAAAGCTGTGTCCTGGTTACTCCAATGGCAAAACGCTGCAACGGCGGCATATTCACGGAGTACTGAGGAGGCGGCTTTTTTCTTAACCGTTTGCATCCAAGAAACATAACTTTGAACGTCTAATCGCGTGAGATTGTCGAGTAAGCCGCCGGAGCCTTCCAAGTATTCATTAAAACGCTCAAGTGAGTATCTATATGCTTTCTGCGTAGATCCAGATCGACCGTTCATTCCGGTGGTGATAAAAGAATCAATTTGGTGAGTCATAATTAAACCTCCTTAATTACACGAACTATTTATACGCATAATATACCATTATCAAACCGTGATTACAAGGGGTTTAGCGAAATAATTACACGAACTATTGAAGGTGATTTTCTATGACCGACCAGGAACGATTACAGAGGATTGGAATCCTAACGGAACAGGCTAAAATCTACGGACAATTGCACGATAATGGCAAATTAACACCTGTAGATACAAAGAAGTATGTCGCTACCTTGCGAGAGCTGGATCGACTAAGAGAAATTGAGAAATGTCGTTGGGACCGTATAGCCTTTGCGAAAAGATATTTTAACAACGGGAGACTGTTAAAGCCAGAAACTCCTTCACCGCCATTTCATTACGACATGGCAAAAATGATACAAGATGCTATTGACGACACGACGCATAATTCATTCTTCGCAGCAGTTGCTCCTCGTTCTCATGCTAAATCAGTTTTCGGAACAGTTATCACAGCTTTACATACAGCCTGCTATGGGATTCACCCTTACTTAGTCATTATTGGTAACAGGCAAGAAGGAGCCAAGCAACTCTTAGCCATGATTAAGTACGAGTTAATGAACAATGATGACCTACGAAGAGACTTTAGTGATCTCTATAATAAGTCACAATGGTCCATGATGGAGATTGTTACCTCTACCGGTATTAAGATTCAAGCGGCAGGCTCAGGGGATGCCCTACGTGGACTTAATCATCTTGGTGCCCGTCCATGGATTCTAATGGATGATATCGAGAAGGACCCTGACGTAAATAGTGCTGATTATCGAGATAAAATGCACGAGTGGTTTAATTCGGTTGTTGTGCCCCTTGGTTCTCCTTCTCCTGGTGGAACTAAAATCATATGGGTTGGTACGATTCTCCATATTGATTCAGTCTTAAACCGAGTCATGAAAGGCGATACTCGATTTAAAACTAAACGCTACTCTGCAATTGTTTCTTGGCCTGAGAGAATGGATTTATGGGAGCAATGGGGCGAGATATTAACCAATAGAAATTTTGACGATGCAGAAAACGAAGATGAAGCGGCACAAATGGCTGGAGCCAAGGCCCTAGAGTTTTACGAACATAACCGTGAGGAAATGGATCGAGGATCAGAAGTTCTCTGGCCTGAAAGAATGTCGCTCTATGACCTCATGGTGCTTCGGCAACAGAACAGATTATCATTTCTCAAGGAATATCAAGGAGATCCCAAAGACGAAACCACAATCCTCTTTAATCAATTCACCTATTACGATCTATCCGAAATCAACATGGATGATCTTGATATCTATGGAGCACTTGATCCCTCCCTTGGCAGAACCGATAAATCAGACTTAAGTGCAATAGTGACCATTGGCCGGCATAGAAAGACCGGCATTATTTATGTCTTGGATGTAGATGCCAAGCGAAGAAGTCCAGACAAGATTATCGAGGATGTTATCAAGAAGGCGAAGCAGTTTGATTACAAAGGTTTTGGCGTGGAAACGGTTCAATTTCAATACCTCCTAGCCACTGATTTAGCTAAACGAAGCGCCATAGAAGGTGTATATATTCCAATCCGCGAGATTAATCAAAGCAAGGATAAGTGGCTACGGATAGCATCTCTTGAGCCATTAACAACGAATGGCTTTATTCGATTTACAAAAGCACAGCGAGAATTAATTTCAGACTTACAGGAAGTCGGAACTGACGGGAGTCTCCCGAAGTATGACGACAGACCGGATGGCCTAGAGATGGCAGTATCTTTAGTTCGCCAAAACAAACGAAGGTTGGCATTCGGAACATTGTAGAGAGGGGGTGAACAACATAAGTTATTGGAGCGATTTATGGGCCGCTATTACTGGCAATGCCCCAAAACCAAAGGCCGGAATAAATCCTTTCTATTTCTCCTTCACGAGTGGATCAGGGCGGCCCCAGCCCAAAATAAGCATGAACTTTACCAAATTGAGGGCATTTAGCGAAAGCCCTATCCCTCGTAGAGCCGTGGATTATATTAAGAATCAAATTTCAATGCTGGAATGGGACATTGTTACAAAAGATGGCAGCAGCTTAACGGATGAGCAAAAGAAAAACGCTCAAATTATCAAAAACATCTTGGAGTATCCAAACAAACAAGCGTCTTGGCGCACTTTTAACGAGATGATTGTTGAGGATTTGCTTGTTATAGGTCATTCTCCGACGGAAAAGCGCCCATGGCCCCAAAACAAGGACAAGCCACTGGTTCTATATCCCTTTGATGCCGCAAGCCTTGAACTTTATGCAGATTGGGACGGATCAGACAGTAAGGCTAAATATGCACAAGTTGACCGTTATGGTGCGGTTGTTGACTTTAAAGACAGTGAAATTATGTATCTCCGTTATAATCCTCGCACAAGTACACCCTGGGGGTTATCGCCCTTGGAAGTAGCAGCTCAAACCATTGACTATCTCTTAGGCACGCAAGCCTATGCGGGCAGCGCAACATCAAAGGCTACTGCCAGAAAAGCGCTTGATCTTGGGGAAGAAATTGACCAAGAACAGGTTAAAGAATTCCGCCAATATTGGCGCGATGAGGTAGAAGGCCGAGGAAGGATGGCCATATATGGTGGTACTAAGGGATCAAAGTCTATTGAGCTAGGTGCCGCCAACGATGAGGCGTTGTTCCTTAAATGGCAACAATTCCTGATAAACCAAATAGCTAATGCCTTTGGAATGGACAGTCAAAAGTTCGGTGCAGTTTTAGCAAGCAGAGCAACAGGCGATATCCTTGATGATGCGACAGACGAAGGAGCCATTAGACCATTAGCCCACTCGATCACAGCGGCTATCAACCGGGAAATCATTCAAGAATTAGGCTTTACTGAGTTAGTATTTCAGTTTAGGTGGACAACAAACTACAAAGATCGTAAATCCTTAGCAGCTATCCATCAAATTTATGCTACATGTGACCTCAGAATGATAGATGAAATCCGCAGGGAAATGGGCGATCCTCCACTACCTAATGGCAAAGGGCAATACACCGTGGGCGAATACAGAGCCATTTATTGCGCGCTTAATACCACGAATGCCCCTCCACCTGGCGTTATGTCGGATGAGCAAAAAACTGGCATGAACCCTGGCTATAATACGCCAGCACTTCAAACCAAACCGGCGTTAAATCAAACCGCAAACCCATTAAAGGCGGCTGCAGATAACAATACGAACCACGATGAAAAAAAGTTCATTCAGCTATTTATTCTCTTAATGCTTCAAGTGCGTTCCGGTACGGCAAATTCGATTAATAATCTTTACTCAAGCTATTTGCCAACCAAGGATAATCAAATCGAACTAACCAATGGCCTAACACAACTTTACAATGACACTTGGCTATCCTCTTATAATCGCAGGCGGCTAGAAACCGGAGGCGGGGTACTTAACGAAGTGCCGAGCGAGATCAAGGTAAAATATGAACAATTAGCCCAAGAAATGTCTAACGAGATCATGAAGACCTATAAAAAAGAGCTTCTAAATCGCTTGGACGAAGAGATTAAAAAACGAGCCGGAATGCCAACCGATCAACTTGTCAAAGAGGTTGAATCAGAGATCAAAGGATGGCTTGCAGAACGTGCAAATTACAAAGCCGAGCAAATAGCGTTACAGGAATCCGGCAAAGCGTGGAATGATGGTTTATTTGCACATGACAAAGAATTTGCCCCAGAAACCGAATATGAAGTTTTGCCCGACAGCTCAGAGCATGACGCTTGCTTAGACATCATCAACGGCGCTCCCTATACGTTAGACACCATTCCTGCGGAATTACCATTACACCAAAATTGCCCACATCGTTACTATGCCATCGTGAAGAGTTGAGAGGAGGTGAGTGAAAGTGAATGAATTAATGCTCAGTGCCATGGGTGGCGCAGTGAGACTTGGAAATCTTGATAATCCAAACAAAATGCCTTTCAGTGGCGTTTTAACTTACCTTAATGTGCCCTCAGACCTTCCGCCTGGAGGATCAGGAGGGTTAAAAGTGCTTATCCCTCTGGATGTTGGCAAAGAGGCCGTTGAAAGCCTTAAAGGGATGCCTGTAAATCTCAAATCCAGTATGGATGATCACGACTCGCAAAAGGTAGTGGGCATATTTGAAGATGCATGGGTCGGTGAAGATTCGGGAGATGGCATTCCGATCCACGTCAAAGGACATATATTTGCTAAGAACTTTCCTGATGAGGCGATGGATATTAAAGCATCACAGAATGATCTTGGTTTTTCGTATGAGACTGGCAAAACATCCTTGGAATCAAGTGAATATAACGGTGAACAAGTAGCAAAGGCCAAAAAGTTAATATTCACCGGAGCGGCTATCTTGTTCAAAAAATCTGCCGCATATCAAAAAACATCTCTTGCGGCGAAAGGAGTTGGAAATATGTCCTTACCTGAAGGTATGGAAGCATTAACCACTACCTTACTTGAAGCTATAGGCGGCTTGAAGGACTATGTTGATACACGCCTTGACCAATTTCAAGACGTACTCGAAAAAGTCAATATAGCCAATGCCTCTGAGGAAGTGGAAGAAGAATTTGAGGATGAGGACGAAATCAAGGCCTCCGGACTAACAACAGACCAGCGCAAAAAGATGGATGCTAAAGATTTTGCTTTACCATCAAAAAGAGCTTTTCCCATGAACGATGAAAAACACGTCCGAATGGCATGGGATATGGTTAACCGCAAAAAGGGGTTAACAGATGCCGAAAAAGAAGAGGCTCGGAATAACATTCTCAAACGAGCTAAGGAATTGGGAGTAGATACTTCCGATTGGAACAAAAATTTAAAAGGAGATGGAGACGTGGAAGCTAAGGAAATTAGTGCAGCCCTTGAAAAATTGACCACAGTCGTAACCACATTGGCTACAGATGTAGCAGAATTAAAGGCTGGAAAAGCACAGGAAGGAACCTCGACCGAAGGAACCGGGGCAACTGAGGGGGTAGGAGCAACGGTAAATGCTGGTGCTGGTGCTGAACCGCCTCGCAAATCCAAAGAGCTTATTGCTAAATTTGAAAAAGGCGAAGGTCAAACCGAAGGTGACGGCGGAAAAGAAACAGACGTTTTCGCCAGTATCGATAAGCAAAACCTCGATCCAATCATGTCCATGGCCGAAAAACTAGCCGCCGTATATTCCAAATAAGTAAGACCGTGCAAAAAACTGCATAGGTCTTTTTTGCTGCCTTCTAAGGCGGCTTTTTAATGTCCAAAAATAATAAGGAGCGTGATTACATTGTCAAATAACCGCTATCAAGTTGGATTCGTTGACCGCGACGATGAAGGGTTAACCAAAATATATGCAAAGGGAGTTGTAACCCTTAAGGCCGCTGCCGATCTCAAGGCTGCCGCTACCGATTATCAAAACTTTGGTACTTTGCTCACTCCACAATTTGAACGAGAAATCAAAGATATCGCTCGTCGGCGTGGGGTATTTGGGCAATTGATTGAACAACAGCAAACACCGGCCGTAGGGCATCCTCATCGTTGGTACGAACAATACGTGCTGCCTAACACTGGCGGCTTTACTGATCCGCGAAACATTACTCCTACTGCTGCGAATAATGGTAGTTCTCTCCGGACTGAAAATGCGGCCAATGTTCGTGCGCTTACGGGCCAAATCAATTTTGGCTTATTCGACCAACAAACCGCTGCGCAAACCTCTATTTTCCCCCAATTAGTCGCTAAAGATCTGAAAGACATGATTACTGCCATTTATCAGGCCGCTGACCTCGCATATTTTACCGGTGCAGCTACGAGCCTTACTGATGGTTCCAGCGTTCAATATTGCTCATTAAAAACACAGATCACAAATACTATCCAAGTTAATCCCGGCGCCTCTATCATTGATGCTATTCGTACTAAGATTGCCACTTTGATGGCAAGTCAAGTGGTTGTTGTTCGCCCGACTCACATCTTTATGAATCCTTTGCTTGTTGATATCTTAGAGCAAGAAATTAAGAACGCGGTCAATACCATGAAGCAAGTTCCAGCGGGTGAAACTGAAGTTGTGCCGGGGATTATCGTTCCTGCCATTCGCACTGCCGCGGGGATTATACCCGTAATTCCTGCATGGGAAATGGCCACTCGGGTATCTAGCGTTCAGGGAGCATCTACAGATTACCCATTAATGATCTGCTCTATGGATCTTATGGAGCAAGGGTGGATCGGAATGCCTGAAATTCAAATCTATAAGCTTGGGTTGGTGTCGGACCTGGCGGACAAATACGTAGCAGTAATCTTTAATACTGGTGCGATTGTCAAGGGCGCTTCCTACGCTCATTCGTACGGCTATGTTTCCAGATAGGAGAGGCCTTTACGCCTCTCCTTTTACTTTAAGATTTTAGGAGGATAAGTCACATGCCCGAATCAAAAGAAAAGGTCATGCTCGACAAGGTTAAAGATGCGGCAGAATCTGTTGCTAATAAAATTTCTGGCAAGGTCGATGTGGAGTTAGTCGAATCCTTGACCTCAGAAAGAGTTGGATCACATTCAATGTTTATGTCGAGCGGTTGTATAAACTTCGAAAATGGTAAGGCCACGGTCTTAAAGGCCGTTGCCGACGAGCTTATGGGGCTTGGCTTTATTAAAGAATAAGGGAGGAATAATCATTGGATCGTTTAGGAAGCGCGTTCACCAATGCGGTGGCAATCGTCAATAATACGCAAGAATTTACCCTGCACGCCACAGGAGCGGAAACAGCAAGCGGCAATTCGGGAACTTTTGATGTCTCGGAAAACAAGGAAGGACTCCTAATAATTGATATCACTGCAGCATCAGGAACTACCCCAACTGCAAATTTTTACTTTGAAACATTGGATTTCTTGAGTGGAAAATACGTTACGGTTCCAGGTGTGACGATTGCACAGCAAACTGGCGTGGCCACAGTTACTACGGCCGTTACAAACTTTGGCGAAAAAATTCGTTTGCGTTGGGTCCTAGGCGGGACAACTCCTTCGTTTACATTTACAGCAGGATTAACGGCAAAATCCTAATGGATCAAAAAGCATTATCTATTATCGAATCGCATTGTGGTCAATCATTTAGAACTAAGCAAGTTACCGAGCAAATTGAGCTTGCTCGAAACATCGGTAAATTAAACCACAATCCCATTGTGCGAATCAATGAAGTTAAGGCCAGAGCTACAGAATGGGCACAATCGGATGTTTTCGGAGCTTCGGGGTGGGCTAATATCCACCCTGATAGCATTACTCGCATAGATGATCAATTCGAAGTTCCTGGCGGCGTGCTTAACTCATGTTGGACCGAGGCAAAAGTAACCTACACAGTTGGTTATGAAAAATTACCCGAACCGATCCAAAAGGCTTGTAAGTTACTGACGGAAAACTTACAGCATAAAAACATTAATTCTTACAAAATTTCAGCATTACTAACCGAAGAAATTATTGATCTTATTACTCCTTACATGAGGAAGTGATGTATTGAACACCTCATATTTAACGACAAGCGAATACAAACGGGCTCCTACTGGAATTGACCCGACAAGTTTAGATTATCTCTCTGGGCTATCCGATGCAACCGCACAAGATGCAGAATTAGCAAATGTTATCGCCAGGGCAAGTGCATGGATCGATAATTATTGCGAGATGCCGGATGGGTTGTACGCCTCCGTGAATACTGAGATAGTTCCTGTTTTCATTACGAAAGATGGATTCTTACGAATTAAGCCAAAGAATGTGCCCATCATTCAGCTTCAATCGTTCCAGTGGAAAGTATATCCTTCAGCCGAGTGGGTAGTCGTTGATCTAACTAACGTGCAAGTATATGAGCGCCATTTTGAAGTAATGATGTGGTTCCCGTTCTTTAATGGTCCGGCTTTGACTATCGGAAACGCGTACGCCTATCCTGTGAGTGCTCCATATATGCCCTATTTGACCCCAACGGAAACAGGCAAAGTTATGGATATGCAAATCACAACTCAGTACAGCTATATCAACGGTTACCCAAATACAACCATAACTAATAATGTAAACATTGGAGATAATTTTATTACCGTTGATGATGCGACCGGGGTCATTATTGGCACCACAATGACGGTCTACGATGGGCATAACACGGAAAAGATCATGATCCAGGGGATAAATGGCAATATTTTGGCCTTAACAAAACCGTTAATCTTTGCTCATGCCGCCGGAATTGCTATATCTTCTATTCCCGCAGATGTGAAACAAGCCTGCATCCTAATGACTAATTACCTTCTCAAGGAAAAAGGTGTTAATGCAATTGTTTTGCAAGGCGTAAGCAATCCACAAATGCAAAAATACGACGATACAGTGGATATCGATCTAGCCAAGGAAATGTTGCGCCGTTATAAGAGGGTGGTCTGATGTTTCAGATAACAATGGACACCGGACCCGTCGAACAATTAGCCATGGCAGCCACTGCCCTAAATGTGGAGACGATTACTTGGTTAGAAGATATGGCCGGCTGGATCAATAACGACCTTAAAGAACGGGCTCCGGTCAAAACCAGCCGGTTAAAAAACTCAATTAGGTATCAAATCGACCGTAATGCAAATGGAGGGGAAGCGACCTTCTTCTCTGCTTTTTATGGTCCATATCTTGACGAAGGCACAAAACCGCATGTAATTAGCCCAGTTAATGCTAAATGTTTGGTTTTTTCTCGTGGCGGCGAGAAGGTTTTTGCTAGTAGCGTACATCATCCAGGCACTAAACCACTCAACTTTACGCCCCAAACACTTGATGAAGCGGAAAAAGAAGCGGATAGAAAAGCTAGCCTAATGGCAGATAGGATATTTGGGGTGATGGCATGAGTACAAAATCGGTTAAATTATCCATACAAGCAATATTACAGGGAGTGGCAGGAGTTAAATCGGTCTATACTTATCTGCCTCGTGTTCAACAAGGTTCTCTATTTCCCTCTATAGTGATAACCCTTGAAAAAGTCCATGAAAAAGTGGCCTCTATGGGCAATCCGGGACGTAGACAAATCCATTATGTTGCATCTCTATATATCCAAACAATTGACCCAGATCCCAATGGTCAAGCCCTACAGGATAGATTCGACGATATGCTAGATGCCATCGACGTAACCCTGCGGGCCAATAAGGATTTAGGCGGAACAGTATTAAAGAGTGCCTATGAATCCATTGACACCGACTCTTTCCTCCCTCAAGAAGTAGCAGGAAGCGCGTCAATGCTAATGAGAGCCATTAAAACCTTTGACGTAACCGTAGAAATCACAGGTTAGGAGGCATGACATGAAATACAAATATACCGGCAACGAACCAACGCTATTAATCGAACTGCACAAAGAACTTCAACAAGGAGACGTTATTGAGTCGGATATGCCACTTGATAGCGTTTTTTTAATTCTGGTTGAAGAAAAGAAGAAAAAGGAAGGTGATTCCTAATGCCTATTATTTCCTATAATTCTAGAGCTGGTTTAGCAAAGGAAACGACTTGGGGAACTGCAATTACTGCTCCGACAACATGGATACCTTTCAAAACCCTAAAATCAGAGGATGATATCAAACGTGTTATCGATGATGGCATCAGGGGGAATCTGTCGAAGGATTTTGCGTCCTACGCAGGAGTAGCAAGCGCAAAATATGACTTAGATGGGATGGTTTACCCAGATGTTTTTGGCAACCTTCTCTTGGCGATACTTGGGCAGGACTCAGTTTCGGGCACAAGCCCATACACTCATGCCTTTACATTAGCCGCAACTCAGCCGCCTAGTTATACACTGACGGACTATGATGGAGTGAATGAG
Source organism: Desulfosporosinus paludis (assembly GCF_045689965.1). Lineage (NCBI taxonomy): Bacteria > Bacillati > Bacillota > Clostridia > Eubacteriales > Desulfitobacteriaceae > Desulfosporosinus > Desulfosporosinus paludis. The sequence continues at coordinate 436,429 of NZ_CP144211.1, read as the reverse complement.
CGTCAATTTGCCGGTTCGATCCTACAACAACTTGATCTTAAATTTACTACTGAGGGAGAACTATCCAAGTCTACCAAGTGGGTATCGAAACTTTCTACACTTGCTGGATCAATTCATACACCTACGTATGGAACGGTACAGCCAATCGTTGGTTATCAGGCTGCCTTGACGATTGCAGGAGCAGGAAACACTCGCTTGATTGGTGGAGATTTAAGTCTAAAGCGAGATGTGAAGTTTACATTCGGAGCAAACAATTCCCAATCGCCCACAAAGGTAAATGTGGGGAAATTGGAAGTCACAGGCAAGCTCGACTTCGAAATTGATGACTACACTGAACTTCAGTATTACCTCAATGCGACACAACCTATTGTCGTTTTAACGTTTACAAGCGGAGCAAACATTTTGACCATTCAAATGTCCAAGTGTGATTTTGAAAAAATAGCCGGGATTGATCGGTCACAAGAAATGGCTAGAGTCTCGGCGAGTATTCGTGGCATTTACAATACTACAGACGCTGGACCTATCAAAATCTCGTTAGTTAACTCAGTCGCAAGTTATTAATAAATTGGAGGAATTTGAATTATGGCTAACCTTATTAAAATTGATTTATCCGAATTAGGCGAAGGGCAATATGTGGAGATCAAGGATCCCAAGATAATGCCTTATGGATTCCAGAAACAACTTCAAGAGAAATTCAAGAACGATTCCATAGACTCTATATTTGGCGGAACCGAGTTTGCGGTATTAAAACTTATCAAAAACGGCTACGTTCTTGATGAAGATGATAATCCTATTCCTTTCCCAATCAATGCAGAATCCCTTTTGCTCCTGCCTATGCTTGCCATCAATACAGTTATGCTAAAATACGGTGAAATTGCAAAACAAGGGGCCAACATCCCAAACGCCTAAAGGACCAACTCAGCAATTTTCTAATGAAGCGAACGGATCAAGCGCCGAAAGAATATGTCGAGATGGTCTATCGCAGAGAATTTGGATATACCCCAGAGGAAATGGATAAGATCCCGACTTACATCGTTGAGCGGGATCTTTATTTTATGTCCCAGGAGAGCACTATCCAGAAACTTCTCCAAGGAGGTGATTAATTTTGGCCGACAAAGAATCACTATTGAAATTACGTCTTCAGGCAATGAACGAAGCCTCTCCTGCTTTCGAGGGAGTAAGCCAATCCATGAGCGATTTAATAAACGTTGTACAGGAAACATCTCGCTCTATCGAAGAAAGCTTTCGCGGTATAATCTCAACAACTCAGGAGGCCTCCAGAGGAATGGTTACTAGCCTTGATGAAGAAGGCAGAGGAGTCAATGAGTTAAGGAACACTATCGAAACCAGTTTTACTGAAGCCGCAAATGGCATGGCAACCTCAATGCGAGAAATGATGGACGCCTCTCAAGAAGATAGTAGGGCTATCAACGAATCATTTCGTGCCATGGAGGAGGGTTTATCGGCTGTCGTTTTAGCAGTACGAGAAAATACTACCCAAGCAGCAGAAGCCTTTACAAATATGGGGCGGGCATCACAAACCGCACAAGAGCAAACAGTTGGCTTATGGCATGATATGGGCGGAATTATTGGCTTGCAAATGATGGCTGACGAAGCCAGAAAAGCCGGCGAAACATTAGGCCATATGTTCGAGAGCGCTATTACATCTGGAGCCGAATTCGAGGGCAATATGTCTCGAATTAATGCTGTACTAATGAAACGTGAGCCTACTGCAAATATGAAGGAAATGTCGGATGAGGCATTAAGGCTCGGGAGTAATTCAAAATTCAGTGCTAATGAAATAGCCCAAGGGATGTATGACCTTGCCCGTCAAGGCTTAAGTTCGGTGCAAATTCTCGGTGATGGAGTCAATGGCGCTATTGAAGTGACGAATAATCTTGCACAAGCCACAGATTCAAGCATGAGTGAAACCGCAACACTCATTACCGATATTGCAAATGAATATAGCCTATCTGGGCAACAATTATCGAAGGTCGGGGACATAATCTCCGGGGCCATGCACACATCCTCGGCAACTATGAACGACTTCTATAATGCCATGAAGCAAGTAGGCCCCGTGGCTTCGAATATGCACCAGTCAGTCGAAGATGTATCTACCGGCCTAGCCCTCTTGGCTCAACATGGTATTAAGGGATCCCAAGCCGGCACCGCACTTAAGAATATGTTCTTGGGGCTTGAGCCACGAACCCAAAAAGCTGCCGAACTCATGCAAGCCTTAGGAGTAAGTGCAAAGGACGGAGCGTCAGACTCATTCTATCAACTCAATGGCAACTTAAAGCCTATGCCCGATATCTTAGATATTCTCAACCAGAAGTTTGGTGGATTAAACGACAAACAAAAAGAGGCAGCGCTTGCTGCAACCTTTACCAAATACGGACTTGCTGGATTAAACACAGTTGTCACAGAAGGAAGAGATAAGTTTGAAGAGTTAAAGAAAACTCTCTTGGATGAAAATGCCGCCGATATTGCCGCCGAGAAGATGAATAATCTGCAAGGAGATATGATTAGATTGGATGCGGCGACTCAAACGATGTCTAAATCCTTTGGGGATACGCTTCAGGCTCCTATGAGGAACTTAGCACAAACTGCGCAAGGTGCTGTTAAGTGGCTTACGGATTTATCGCCAGCGACAAAGCAAGTCATTATGGTAGTTGGGGGCCTGGCGGCAGTTACATTAACCCTAGCGGGAGTATTGGGAAGTGCAGCCATAGCAATAACTCTTATGCAGCCCGGCTTTACAACATTAGGGGTTGCCGCCCGAATGGTGGGATCGGCCTTTACTGGACTATTGGGAACCGTAAGAGCGACAACGATGGCAGTTGGGGAATTAACGGCTGCAGAGGCTGGAGCTTCAAGTAGTGGGTTACTAGGGATGCTGGGGGGGCTAGGTGGCGGCATTACTTCAGGCTTAAAAGGAATTGGTAGCGTCATTGAAGATGCCGTCAAAGGTCCGTTCAGATTATTGGGAAGCGCCTTTAAAACCATAAAGGAATTCGATACGACATACTTTTTAGCTAACGCTAGGGCTAGCGTAGGATTATTCATTCAGAGCGTAAAGGAAACGCTGAGTATTACAAATATACTCAATACCGTAAAGGGGGCGTTTTCGACCTTTGGTGAGTTTGTAATGGGGTTAGGGCCCAAAATATTAGCATTTGTCAGGACGGCTTTCTCATGGGAGGGTATCACAGCCGCTGCAAGCACAGCCCTAGAAGTGATAACAGGTCCCTGGGGAATGTTGGTATTGGGCATCGCTGCTGGCGTTGGTGCAATCATAGCAAACTGGGACACTATCAAAGGATGGGTAACTGAACACTTCGGTAAAACAATCCCGATGTCATGGAGCCAACTCAAGGACGATGCGGTCAATATATTTAACAGCTTAAAACAGTTCTTTGCCTCGATTTGGGATAGTATTCAACAAAAAATTACTGAAGTTTGGAATTATATTGGTCCAACAATCACAAATGCAATCAAAACCATTTCTGACTATTGGAAACAAATTTGGCCCGAACTTAAAGATTTATTCGTTGAAGTATGGCACTTAATGGCCGTTGCGCTAGCTCCGGCGGCTGCACTTATCGGAACAATAATTGTCGCCGCCCTTGGTCTCATTAAAGGTGCGTGGCAAGATGCATGGAATGCGATTAAGGATGCCTTAAAACTTGTTTGGGATTTAATCGTAGGTGTCTTAAGAGTAGCGTGGGATGTAGTTAGCGGAATATTCAAAGTGGCACTAGATATTTTAACTGGACATTGGTCTGATGCGTGGCACGATATGCTTAATACTATTAAAAACGTCTTTGGTGACGTAATGAACTTGTTTACAAACTTCTTAAATAATGCGTTCGACTTTGGGAAGAATCTTGTCCTTATGATCGCGCATGGTATCGAGGGGGCTATCGGATCAGTTATTCAAGCTGCCTCCAATGTAGCCAGCGCTATAAAAAATCAACTTGGTTTCCATAGCCCTACAAAAGAAGGACCTGCAAGTGACTCAGATACTTGGGCACCCAACTTTGCCAATATGTTTGCTAGCGGGCTAAAAGAAGGGGCACAAAAAATACAATATGCCGCTAATTTAATGATTACTCCCCTAGCGGATCAAGTTAATGGTCTTATCAAGGGTAATTCCCCCATTAGCAATACTATGTCAATTAGTAATAATATCGGAGCAAGCAACAATCAATCAGCCTCACATACCTTCAATATTTACGTTAATAGCCCGTCTAATAATGGTGGGCAAATCGGCACTGATATAGCAACAGCTTTGCGCCAACAATACAATTTCGCAATCTAAAAGCCGGGGCATAAACCCCGGCCAATTAAATCTTGCTTAATAAAATTGCTTTCTTTTGCTCGAATTCTCCATTTGTAATTATCCCATCTTTCAGCAGATCTGATAACCTTCTAATTTGGTCAAGAATATCAGGTGCATTGATAGCCATTTGTTGATTATTACTATGGAAATCCATAAGCGCGCGTATGGTTATAACCGCTCTTTCAAATTTACCTCGATCATTTTTGTCTATAACAATTGAATTCGACGCATTGACAACATTGTTTAACCCAATGCCAACGATCTTTTGTGTACTGCCAGAATAAACCTCAAAAGACCCTGATAAAAGATTGAATTTAATCTCAACTCCGGTAATCTTTCCATAGGGAAATTGGGTAACTTTTGACCCAAATGTTGCGCCGCCCATAAATCCGGCCTTGAAAATATAAAGCCCCTTAGATGTTGCAACTAGAACGTGATCATTTGAGTAATTATTAATCTGAATATAAATTTCTTCTCCAGGAACTATATTTTGCTTAACACCATTAAGTATCTTCTTGTTTTTGATTGGTTCAATTATCTTTTCACTTTCAGAGATGACCAAATTAACCCCCTCCACATTCCTAATATTTTCCTCAACTATAAACCTTTGGACAAACTTATGTAAAGTAAAAAATCAAAGGAAGTGTTCAAAATGACATTAGAAGAAAGAATGGAAGCCTTAGAAAAGAAAATGGCTGACTTAGAGCGACAACTCCAAGAACAGCCAGAAAAGTCAAGATGTATTGCGGGAGAAGTTTTGGTCGATGCAATCAGGAAGTCGTTTAACTTCAAAATTTAACTTGGTTTACAATATCAGCCATATACTTTTCAACGGATTCATAGATTGCAATCTTTGTAATTTTAATCAATTCTTCATTGGAAAGCTCTTCAACATTCTTATCCATTCCACGAACAAGCTTATCAACAATACGGTTAACATCCGATTGAGTAAAAGACATAAAATCACCCCCTTTCCTTTTGAGTAGACACGCATCTTCTCAATTCGTCAGGGGGTTTCCTATTTCCTGCCATTATTAGCCAAGGAGGTGATCCTCATTCCTTCCACCACAACAATAACAATCGCCGGAGCAGACTATACCAAATATATTGACCTTGAATCTGTCGAGGTAGATAACTCAGCCGTTATGACCGCTGATATTATGAAATTTACCGTTACCCTCCGTGGTGAATTACCAAGGCCCACAGATGGCAATGAAGTAATTTGGCTAAATGATGCGGGGACAAGGGAATTTGGCGGAGTAGTAACTACTGTTGTAGAGGATGACATTGGGACAGACCTTGTATATACCGTCACGGCTCAAAGCTATGAACGCTGGCTAGATCGGCACTTGGTCATTAATTATTATGACTCCATGTATGCTGATGCAATGGTAAAACTAATTGCATCTTCTTTTTGTCCGGGCTTTACAACAAACAATGTACAACCTGGTTTTTTAATTCCTCCGATCTACTTCAATTATATTAAACCTTCGGAGGCGATAAAGAAAATTGCAGATCAACTGGAATTTGGTTGGTATGTTGACTATTACAAAGATGTGCATTTCTATCCAGTGGAAACCTTTGTTTCTCCACTACCCAATAACACCCTAAATGCTGACACTGACACGCAAAATTATAGCGACTTAGAATTTACGGAAGACGGTTCACAGAAGAAAACTAGGATTTACATGAAGGGCTTTAAGGCTAGGCAGAGCACTCCGGTAACATTGAACTTTACCGGTGATGGGCAGACAATGCAATGGAATTTGGGCTATAAACCGTCAAGGGAAACAGGAGACGTAAGCGTTACCGTTGGCGGAACACCTTTGACTATTAAACGTGATATGGCAGACGGTTCACCAGGCCAAAACCTCACAGATACAACCTCTGCTTATATCAATTACAGTAATAACATGTTTAGGTTGAATTACGCTCCCGCGAGTGGAGTTGCCATATCGGTGACAATGTATTATCTCACGGACTCTATCTTCATGAGAGAGGATCCTGCAGCGCAACAGGAAGCAGCGGCAACAGACGGTAATGGTGATGGTCGGTATGAATACGCGAATACGGAACCATCTTCATCTCAAGCCACTGTAGACGCAATTAATGCTCGTGGCAATATGCTCCTTTATAAATATGCTTACCCTCAATTAACTGGCACTTTCAATTCCTTTACTCAAGGATGGAGAGCGGGCCAGTATTTTTATATCAACTCAGTACGGCGAATGGATGGAATGAACAACCAGCAAATGTATGTTCAATCCGTGACAAAAACCATCGTTAAGGCCGATGATGATGGCTTAATGATTCAATATGCAGTAACAATTGCCAATACCCCATACCTCGTTTAGGAGGACTAAACAATGACAAGCAATGATCAATTTATGGTCCAAATGCTCAAGAGTTTGCATGGCAGACTTGATGACATGGACGATAGCTCTTTCGACAATACGGTGTTACAATTTTTTGCCTCACCATACGACAAAGCAACAGTTACCGACATTATTAATACTTGGGTACAACCATCGAGTATTCAAGAAAATATTTCAAAGATAGTCACATTAACTGACATAATTTCCAGCGCCACTATGGTTGATTCTGATATTTATTGGGGATCTCCAAATTGGTCTTGGGGATCTGGTCATTATGCCTCGGGATATTCAATGGGCGTAATGGGTGTGCCTACGCCGCAAAAATAAATAAAGGGAGTGAGAACATTGATTGAACGGGCTGGCTTTGTCGGCATAGTCAAAACAAAGACCATTGACGCCGAAACGCTTAAAGTGGTCGCTGAAAAAGAATACCGAAACAAGATTAACAATTATCTCTTGCAATCAGTTGTTAAATGGCTAACCGGCGGAGGGGCCGTAATTCCTCCAACACAGATAAGCCTTGGTAACGGATTAGGCACGCCTGCGGCTAATGATCCTGGATTATGGTCCCCAATCTCTGGAACTCTCAAAACAGCCGATTACATCCAAGTTTATCAAACGTTCTATGCTCAATATGCCCATACTTACCAAGCAACAGACCCCTCAGGACAGTATACAGAAATCCTTCTGAGCGATACGAACGGCAATCCATGGTGTCACGTGGCAGTAAACGATTATAAATCTACAAGTCAGCTCTATACTGTTCAGTGGCAAATCCTCTTCCAGGGCAATTAAGGAGGTGTTCACGTGCCTTTTAAACAAATTGCTAATGGTTTGGCAAATAAACCCTTAGCGTCAGATGTAAATCAACTAATCAAAGCCCTTATCGCTCAAGCCGATATTGGGCCAATGTCATTATGCGCTCCCTCCTCCGCACCTATCGCCCCATCCCTAAGTATTGGAAGCGCAGGCGTACTCAATGGAGCATATAAATACCAGCTAGTCTACGCTACTGGCTGGAAAGAAGATAACGGCAACATATGGATATCTGGTTTTGTCCCCGGTCCTGAAGCTTCGATTTCGCCAGCTAATCAACAAGTGACGGGAACTAGCCCAGTAATCGCAGTGCCTATTGTCGCAACTCTCGTTTATCGTACTGCCGCAAATGGCGCTAGTGGAACTGAAAAGTTTGCTCTTGCTCTAACAAGTGGATTACCCTGGACAGATAACGTTGCCGATGCGGCACTGGGAACAGGAATGCCAAGTTGGAATGGTACGGCAATTCCAGCGAGTGTGCCCAATGCAAATAGTTCAGGAACGCGATTAGCGCAATTATCTTTGTATGAAGATTTCATCCAAGGCACAACTCAATACCCAACTTTTACGGGCAACCAAATCACTCAAATCCTCCACAAAGATTCAGGAGGCAACGTCCTGAGAACTGATTTGTTTAAGTATTTGACGTTAGCCAGTTTAATTAATAATGGCAGTTTTGAAAATGGAACAACGGGATGGACCAATTCCGGTGGGACCATAGATGCTTCTGTATATAAATTTGGAACTCAATCCCTTAAATTTACTGCGAATGGGCAAACGGCGGTACAAACAATTACCATACCTAATGGTCATATTTGCTATGCAGCCACAAGTTACAATGCTAATCTAGGATCAGCCGCTGGACAATTATGCGCGTTTGATGGTGATGGTGTATCCAATCCAGTAGCAACAAGTTTGGGTCCGACAACAAGCGGGTGGGCTTATTCATCCTTAAGAAAAACAGCAGCATCAGGCGGGATTTCCATTAGGCTGGCTCAATATACCACGGGCATAATTAATTTTGATGGAGTTATCATTCTAGACCTTACGTCCATCTATGGTGCAGGAAACGAACCAACTCAAGCGCAGATGGATGCAATTATGAATCTCTACGGCGGGTTCATCGACACAACTCCGGTTCAAAGAATTGAAGAAACAAGAACACTAATCACAGGGGAAGCACTATCCTGTGCTTATAATTTTGACCCCTATTGGAATCTGGTTGCGGAGGTGATCGTCTGATGGATGCATTAACTTACAGCGCAATAAAAGCAAAAGGGCTAAGGTGGCAGCTATTTACAGCGTCAGGCACGTTTACCGTCCCTACAGGTGTAACAAAAGTTCGTGTATCTGCTCTAGCCGGTTGTGGTGGCGGCGGTGGAGGAGCGGGAGGAAATGTTAGCACTAGCGTAGGGGGCACAGCCGGGAGCAATGGAAACTCTGGAGGGATAACAAGTTTTGGAAGCCTGCTATCCTTATCTGGAGGTACAGGAGGTATTGGCGCTCCTGCTCCTCCGGCTAACACAGGTAGCTCATCTGGGGGCATTGGTGGATCGGGTGGGGCAGCATCATTAAACGGTACATCATTGTTGTTTACTTCTGCGGGCGGAATTGGCTATCAAGGAGCTACGGCTACAGGTACTAGCGGGGCGGCTGGAGGGTCAGGAGCATGGGGAGCTGGTGCTGGGGGTACAGGTTCAAGCGGTTGGGGGATAGGTGGCGGCGGTGGCGGAGGGGGCGGAGCCGGGGGTAAGGCCGATCACTATCCAATAGATATTACAGGATACTCAAGCATAGCCGTTACGATAGGAGCGGGGGGTACAGGAGGCGCAGGAGGTACAGGGGGAGCGACGGGCGCAACAGGTCAAAGTGGTGTATTAATCGTCGAGTGGGACGCTTAGGAGGGATATAGCATGAGATATGCTCAGATTTTTAGCAATAAGGCGTGGTGGATATTTGAGGCTGATGCAATGCCTGTATTCGCTCCTGATATAGTGACAAAAGATATAACAAATTTAAATCCACAGCCGCAAGAAGGTTGGGATTATGACTCGGCAACAGATAACTTTAGCGCACCAGTTATTCCTCAACCAACTCTAGCCGATGCACAGCAAGCAAGGAAAGATCAGATAACTGCTTTGTATAATAAAAAGCTTGCGGCAGGCTTTACGTCTAGCACAAGCGGTACGGAAAAAACATACCCTTATAATTCAACAGCAGAACAAACTTTCGATGAACTTTATCTAATGATGTCAAACAATAAGGTAACTTATCCTCGAAATGTTTATGATATTAACGATAATCCCATTCCGTTTAATGATCAAACAAGTTTAATGGCTTTATTCAATGACGTTCTGATGTTTAAAGCCACAAACAATACTAAAATGCATGGATATTTATCTCAAGTCAACGCATGTACGGCCATAGATCAAGTCAACGCAATAACGGTCCAGTTTTAAACGCCTTAAGGGTGTTATTTTTATTTTAAGGAGGCGGTAAAATGTCCTTTGCAATCCCCGATGACGTTAATGGAGTACCTTATATTGCCAACCTTGATGCATCTAATAATCCTGCTGTACCCTCGGAAATAGAAGTTACTGAGCCAGGTAATGTTCACGTGGCTGAAGCCGCAACTAGGCGCCAGCAACAAATACTAACCACAGCTCCCCTTACTGGTAACGCAACGTATACTTCCCCCGCAATCGATTCCCTGGCTGTTCCCCAAGACAACATGGTTTGCGCTCACGTCTACGCAGATCAACCGGGCACGCTCTACATGGACGTTTCCATGGACAACACAAACTGGAACCTCACTCAGGCAAGTGTTGCCGTCTCGGCAGGCGTGGCAGCAACTATTCCTTGGCAAGCACCTTTAGATCGGTACTATCGCTTTAGATATGTGAATGGGGCCAATGCTCAGGGAACGTTTAGGCTTTCGACGAGTGCAATGAGTGTGGCAGGACCGCAGAATGTTAATGCTTCTATTACTGGGAGTTTAGCGAATGATGGACTAACGCCTGGAGCAGGAGACGTAGCGCAATTTAACCAGGACTTTAATGGAGCGACTTGGGATAAGCAAAGAGGAAACACTGAATTAACATTATTAGCTAGTGCAGCTAGAACATCCTCAACCGTCTCACCTACGCAAACTAACTATAATGCAAAAGGTATAATTGTGTGGATCAACGTAACAGCCGCAAGTGGTACAGGAGGATTACAGGTAATAGTACAAGGAGGGCATCCTCTTATAGGGGGTTATGCTCCATGGTTAACTGCGGCACCAGCCGCAATAACATCGACTGGGGTAAGAGGGTATGCATTTTATCCCGGTATATCTACAGTCGCTGGTACCGGCATTAACGTTGCGATAAATGGTATTCTTCCTCGCACCTTTTCCGTGCTCGTTCAACATGGAGATTCATCGAGCTACACGTACGCATTAGGGGCATCGCTTATTTTATAAAGTTAGGAGGGCTAATATAATGCAATATTTAACCGCCGAGCAACAACCAACTCAGTATTACTTTCAAGTGTGGATGGACTCGGCTAAAACTCTAGCAGGCAGCAAGACACCAGATCCCAATTATGTGCGAGAATATTGTTGGACATTAATTCCACCAGAGGGACAAACAGCGACTCAATATCTAGCAAATATTAAAAATGAGATAACCTTATTGGTACAGGCAGAATTAGCAAGTATGGCGAACCCCGTTCAATCTGTAACGCCATTGACGGGATTCTAACCTTCGCTAAAGACCCAAAAGCCGAATCATCAAACGCTCTGAAATAAGGGGCGTTTTTCTTATACCCAAAAGGAGGGATAGAGTGGATCTCAAGATAGGAGACATTCTAGCAGTTAAGGGAAATGGTTTGATCTCTGAGGCTATCGAAGCTGTAGAGCATAGCCAATACTCACATATTGCTGGATATGTCGGCAATGGGCAATTGATCGAGGCTGAGGGGTTCCGCAAGACGGGCTATGCTCTCCTGAGCAAGTACAAAGGCATAGCAGACGTATTTGGATGTGATGAAGCAACTGACTACCAGAGACAGCAAATGCTTAAGCTTGCTCAATGGAACATTGGCGGCCATTACGACTATGTTTTACTCGGAATTGAATTAGTTCGTTATGAATTAGGCGTATGGTTACCTTACAAGGAAGTGCCCAAGATTAGGGTTTGCTCAACGCTCTGGGCTGGAATCTATCGTGATGTTGGGCTTGATAAATGGAAAGGCATTAAATATCCAAGTCCAGGCGATATACCTAAGCCATTACGTTATAAGGGTAGCATTTAGGAGGGGGTAAAGTGGATCAGGTAACAGTATCGTATATCGTGGCAGCTGGAGCGCTTGGCGGAGTCATATTTGGATATGTCGGCTATGTAAGCGGAGTCAAAAAGGACACTTATGTAGCAGGAGAAAAAACAGGCGAGCAACAAGCCGATACTTCCTACATCAAAAAACGCGTTGACGACATACTGCTTGAACAGCGCGACACAAACCGAAAGCTAGAGGGCCACGGGGCGGAATTATCCGACCATGCAGTAAAAATAGCCCGCCTCGAAGAGTCTGCAAAATCTGCTCATAAACGGATTGATACCCTTGAAGAGAAGGGCTAACCTTCGATGGCACTAAGAAGCTTGTCTACATATATTAGAAGAAAGGAGAGGATATGCATGGTTGAAGCGCACATCATGAAGCGAACTATCATAGAAGTAGTTATTGACCCATCCCACGTTGACCGTACCGAATCGCCGGAATTTCGACGTAACAAAGAACGTCTCAAAGAAGACGGCCATTATAAATGCTGGGTATGCGGAAGTACAGAAGATCTCCAAGTACACCATATGGCAGAGTGGCTGTTTGCCAATGATATTGACTTTAACAAGCTGAAAGCCTTTGTTGAAGAGTGGGACATTTATGGATATGGCCGGCTTTTAAAAAATCAACCCTTAACTACAGTAGATGATTTAAGGTGCCTCGTGGTACTTTGCCAGCATCATCATACAGGTGTCGATCATGAGGATGGAAATAGCGGCACAGGAATTCACAGCATGACGTTTCCAGCGTGGTTGGTGCAAAAGTTAGCAAAGGATGGTTGCGATCCGATACCCCAGCAGGGAGAAACAGCAGAGCAAGTTTTGGAGGAGGTGCAAGCCATTGATTCGAAAATGGAATGATTGGCTAGCCGCAAAAATCACTCAAGGCATGGCTACTATGTGGTGTGCCTATGCATTTTTGTTTTGGAGCTTAATTCCCTTAGTTTTCCCTGCAGCTCAAAGCGTGGTGTTCTACGTTTCGGGCGGGATCATTCAACTTGTCGCACTCAGCTTGATTATGGTTGGGCAAGACGTTCTTGGTCGTGGCTCCATACGGCAGGCTAAGGAAACTCATGATGTAGTTATGATTGAAAGAGAAATGCTTAAAAAGGAGCTTTACCTTGCCAACATGGAGCGAAAAGAAACAAAGCATTTGCACCAACTAGCCCTGAAGGAGCTTATCGAACTGAAGGAACTCAATAAGAAAATATCAGGGACAGAAGAAAAGAAGGTAACGATAGGGTCATAGAGTCATCCGAAAGGGCGGCTCTTTTGTTTTTAAAACGAAAGGAGGAAACCGCAATTGAAAGATTCCTTAATCATATTTTTTGCCTAGATAACTTGGAGCTGTTAGGTCAACTACCTGACAGCTCTATAGATTTAATCTACTGTGATATACTCTACAACACCGGAAAATGCTTCAATGATTTTGACGATAATCTAGGAACAATTGATCAATCTTTGGGGTTTTATCGACCAAGGCTCAAGGAAATGGCTAGGGTTCTAAAACCAACCGGAAGTATTTATATCCACTGCGACTATAGGCTTTCTCATTACCTAAAGGTTGAATTAGATAATGTTTTTGGTATTAACAACTTTAGGAATGAGATTATTTGGTGTTATGCAGGGGGAGGAATCCCCAAGAACGATTTCCCTCGAAAACATGATGTCATTCTAAGATATTCAAAAACAGATAACTACTTTTACCAACCGATATATCACCCATACTCAAAAGGGACCCTACAGCGCGGAAGAACAAAAGTTAAAGGCAAATACGCCGAACAAGGATTAAGGAAAGAAGGGACCCCTGTCAATGATTGGTGGGATGATATAAAACCAATTTGCAGCCCAACAGACAAGGAAAGGATTGGATATGATACCCAAAAGCCAAAAGCACTCCTTGAAAGAATAATAAAGGCAAGTTCCAATGTCGGTGATGTAGTCGCCGATTTTTTTATAGGCTCGGGAACCTCACTTGTTATTGCCAAGGAGTTAGGGAGGAATTATGTGGGGTGCGACATTAATCCTAGGTCAATTGATGTCGCTAATCAGAGATTGAAAGGAGTGAATTGTAATGACTTATAACATCCAGCAGAACCTTATCCCCGGATTACCCAAAGAACCCTACACCAATGGACATTACATTGGTGTAATCGCCCACTCGACGGACGTTTACTACGACACTCCAGATAGCGAGAGAAACTACGAACAGTCTCATTGGAAAGATGCCTTTGTGCATTTCTTCGTCGGTTCAGGGAAAATCGAGCAGGTAGCAGACACCAGCTGTATCGCTTATGGTGCTGGAAAAACAGCTAATCATCTTGGTTATGCTCAAGTAGAGTTGTGTCAAACTTACGATTCGGCTCAGTTTGCCCAGGATTACGCTATGTATGTCTGGTTGCTGGCTAAACTCCTACATGACCGGGGGTTAGGCATGATCAATGGGGTTACATTGATGTCTCACGCTGAAGTGTCAGCTAAATGGGGCGAGACCGATCATACAGATCCTATTGATTACCTAGCGAGCCATGGTAAGTCATGGGCTAATGTGGTCGCAGATGTGGCCGAACAATATAAAGGAATGGATGTGGTAGAGTTGGATTTCGCAGTTGTTTATTTTACCGTCAATGATTTTACGGTCGCCAAGGATATCGCCGATCTTCACGGAGGATGCGCTATGTTCTGTCGGAATGGGAATGCAAGTGTTAATCCGGACGCGAAGAAAGCTGCGAAAGTGTTTAATGTTGGCGGACCAGCACTTGGTTGGGCTAATGAGGTTTATCTGTCGGGGAATAAGGCTCTGGATACCGTTGTTGCGGTGGCAAATGCTTATACTGATGGGAAGTTAGCTTAAAAAGTATTTGGGGTGGCAACCATGGAAGACTGCCTTAATAAAATAATCCAAGGCGATTGCCTTGAAGCAATGAAGACAATCCCTGATAAATCCGCAAACATGATTCTTTGTGACTTGCCTTATGGAACTACTTCAAGGAATAAATGGGATATTATAATTCCTTTTGAGCCGCTTTGGGAGCAATACAAACGAATTATCAAAGACAATGGTGCAATTTTACTTTTTGCGGATGAGCCTTTTACGAGTCAATTGATATTAAGTAACCTTAAAATGTTTAAGCAAAGAATAACTTGGGATAAAGATAAGGGATATGGGTTCTTAAATTCCCACAAAATGCTAATGAAGCAAACCGAGGATATTTGTTTATTCTATAAAAAACGTTGTACCTATAATCCTCAAATGACTGATGCCAAGCCTCAAAACATTAGACCAGAATGTTCCGGAAATGCCTCATTAAATTACGGAAATCATCTACCTAAGCACGATAAAGACTACAATAAAACAAAGCGATACCCAACAAACTTAATAAAATTTTCTTCTGCTGTAGGGGAGTGTAATAATTTAAACAGATTACACCCAACCCAAAAACCAGTAGAATTGTGCGAATACCTAATCAAAACTTACACAAACCCCGGCGAAATAGTCCTTGATAATTGCATCGGCTCAGGAACCACGGCCATAGCCGCCTTGAATACGGGGCGGCATTTCATTGGAATCGAAAAAGAGCCAAAGTATGTGGAAATAGCCAATAATCGAATTGCAAACTTTAATGTAACCCTTCCTCACTCCCGGCAATCAAAATAAGAAAGAAGGAAATATCAATGGATAAATATATCGGAGTTAAAATCATTCACGCAGAGCCAGCAACACACGGGGAATACTCAATCGAAAAATACGGAGAATCTACCAATAGCGAATTTAGCATCCAGAACAAAGATTCCGAAGGCTACAAAGTCGTTTATGAGGACGGTTACGTAAGCTGGTCTCCCAAGGATGTTTTCGAAGAAGCTTATCGTAAAACTGATGGGTTAACTTTTGGCTTAGCCCTTGAAGGCGTGAAAAAGGCATGGGAATGCGCTTACCTCAATGGGCTTCTGACGTAGTTATTAGAGCACAATTCCCCGATGAGCATAGCAAGATGACCGCACCTTACTTATATGTAGAGAGTCGTTTTGGGAGAGTTCCATGGAAGGAAACAATGATCGAGTTGTTTTCAGATAAGTGGCAGTTAGTAGACTAATTACGTTACCTTTCCTGTCCCGGCAGACAGGATTAAAACAGAGCAGGTCAGAAATGACCTGCTTTTCATATTGCCGAAAATTTGAGGAGGGATATTTATCATGGACGTTCAATCAATTATTTCTAGTGGTCTTTCCGATATCGCAATGGCCCTCGTTAGCGCTCTTATCGCGCTTGCTGGCTTCTATCTTAAGAAACACTTCACGGCTAAGCAACTTGCCACGGCTGGAAGTATTGCTTCTGATGCTGTCAATTTTGCCACTCAAGCCGCCAAGAAACATGGCATAGCACTAGACTTAGGTAAATACAATGCGGCTCTTGGTAAGGCCAAAGAACTCGGCACAAAAGCCGGAATTAAGATGACCGATTCACAGTGGGAAGGCTTAATTGAAAGTGCATACAAACAATCTAAAGACCAATTAGCGCAATTAGTTGGAACTGCTACTCCTTACACTCAAGATGAAATTACTAATATGATTCAAAATGAAGTTCAAAAATTTAAAGACGAAGTGCAGAAGGCTGTACCAAATGTGCCAGTTGATGTAATCGCCGATGCAGTTAAGGAACAAATTGGTAAGATGAATCTGACGGTTAATGTGGCGACTCCTGCGCCTGCTCCTGCTTCCGAAAACACTAACCCTGCACAATAAATAACCAGCGTTGCCGGACGCTATAGCATGACGAAAGCCCACTTCCTTGATTGGAGGTGGGCTTTTTTAGTTTTTTTATAATTCATCAGGACCATTCGGCGGAACGAGATATTCCCTGAGATTCCCTAAAATCTCATAATTAGATGGGCCAATTTTTCTCATGTTGATAGTGTTTCGGGCGACGGGGGCAATAGCAAACCTGATCTGCTTAAAATAATAATATCCATCTGCAAGATGAGCCATAGGCTTAATGCTTTCGGCCATGGATCTAATCATTTTCCATTTTTGATCGGACTTTCGAACGACAAAAGTACAAGTACGGCTATTCGGAATTGTGGCTCCATAAGCCACGAAATCAATGTTGTTTTCTCCGAATAGGTTTGCGAGTTCTAACGATTTTTCTTTCGCATCTGGGCCAGAAAACTCAAAGATCATTAATTTTTCAAAAAAGGGGTACAGATTACATATATCGTTATATCCCATATTTTCACCCCTTATAAATATAGCATAGAATAAGTATTATATGTAATTGCCAAAGATCAAATATATATCAAGGCCAGCCATGCACGGCCGGATCTATGCGGATCCCCGCGACCTTTACCGGAGCTTTATTCTTCATTCCACAAATGTCCGCATTACATACTTCAAGGCTTCCGCATTTGGGACAAATAATCATTTCTTTTCCTCCTTAGCTCTGGGCATCGTGGCACATGGTTTGGCTATTACCTTCTCTTCAACTTTCCAGAGTTCGGTATCTTATTTAACTTATCGTCAAGCTTAACAGGCCCAGGATTAAAAGGCTTATCCAAAGTGTGCAGGTAGCGCCCACAATAAACACGTTTTCCACTGGGGATCATGATCGTATATCCTATCCAATCGTTCTGATCGCGGCTGACAATTTTCGTCTTCATGGTGGACGCTCCTTTCTTATATCGATATTGGATATTACTTAACCTTTCCCCATGCGCAAAGCTTTTTGTTGCAAATGTCTTTGAGATAACAATCCTTACAAACTCTTTTCATGTCTCATTCCTCCTTGCGTCGGTATTGGTCCTGGCTGGCCGCAATATTTTTAGTAGATTCGATTAGCGTACCTGTAACCAAAAACGAAGATGAAGATTTTTGTATCAAGTTCGACGTTTATCCACCAATTGGAAAGTTGTTCGTCACTCATCTCGTTAAAAAGAACGTTCATGATTCCGCTGTTTTGATACATTTTTCTTCCTCCTTTGCGCCGGTATTGGCCCCGGCTGGCCTTTGGTTATCTATTGGTAAGCATTGCTTTTACCATTTTATTCACATCGGGTATTTGTACTTCATTTAATCCATGTGTAAATGTGGTGGAAATCAAGGAGGGATATCTGGTATAAAATCCGTTAAAATATGGCTTTTCCCAAGGTTGAGCTTTAATGTATAGGCAATCATTAGAGTAAAATCCTTTACTACAATCATCTTGTGTAAGTTTAAACCCATTTCGTATACAATCTGCTAGGTTTTCAGCTATTTCTATTCTTTCGATTAATATTTCAGCAAGAGTATTATTTTGCATTTTTTTAAGTCTTTGCTTGGTTGTCTTAGTTGCTTTTACCATCTTCATTTCCCCCTCATCGATTTATTCCGTCTTCTTGAAATTATATTACACCTTCGCGGAAGTAATGTCAATGGCCTTAGCGTAATTACTTACTATTTCACGAAAATAATTTACAACTTAGCGTAAGTATGATATGCTCTTTCTAGGATTAAAGGGAGGGCATGGGATGATTACTTATGAACCACTACGTATACTCATGGTGAAAAGAAAACTGAAGAAAATGGATGTCGTCAATCAATGCGGATTGTCGCCAACGACAGCATCCAAGCTATGGAATGATGAATATGTAGCCTTATCCGTAATTGATAGGCTTTGTAATTTACTTGACTGCAATGTGGGGGATATATTAGAGCATAAAAAAGACGCCGAAGATTCGACGTCGAAATAAGAGAAGGAGGAGGGAGTAGATAAATGGGAGACAATATGACGTATGTCGTAAAGGACGAGAAAGGCAATTTTGTGTCAAGCAAATATTTATTAATTAAAAAAGGTAAAAGCGTTATTGCTACGGAATCCCGTAAGTACTTAACAAATGGTTATTACGTTCCTGCCACTCTCGAAAATGCCGAGAAGGAATTAGCAGAACTTAATTTATTAAATGAGCAATATCAATTACATAAGACTTTTCGTATCGAAAGAATTAATAGAAGAGAGGTTCTATTCCAAGAATCAAAGATGAATTTACCGCCACACCATTTACCTCAACCTAATGATGCAATCATAATAACGCCAGTACTAGAAATTGATGAAGATATTATGTCAACCGAAGCTGAGTGGATGCTAAATACCGAATATGAAGGCGCGCAGAAGCAGTTATTAGTTAATAAATACGAAAGAAATCCAAAGATAAGAAAACAAGCAATAAAAATTCATGGCACTCAATGCATGGCTTGCCGGTTTGATTTTGAGAAAAAATACGGAGTTCATGGTAAAATGTTTATCGAAGTTCATCATACTGTACCACTTTGCGAAGTTAAAGACGAGCATTCCGTAAACCCCAAAACAGATACAGTGGTGCTATGCGCAAATTGTCATCGAATGGTTCATCGCGATCATAAGAACCCACTAACATTGGAACAATTGATCATTATCCTAGAAAAAGCCCGGAAGTCCGCGGAGGAGGGAACTTCCAAGTGAAAATCCTAGCCAAACCCATTTCTGTCCTAGCATATTTTAAGGCCGACGGAACACCCCAACCTCTACGAATGACACTCAACGATAAAGAACTTAAAATTGAGCAGGTGATCTCCGTAACCGAGGAAAAACTAGCCGGCAATAGAATGCTTGTCTTTAGGTGCCAGAGCGAGATTAACGGAGAGCTGCGACCGTTCGAACTGAAGTATGAACTGAATACCTGCAAGTGGATGTTGTGGAAGATGTAACACTTGGACTACTTAGGTAATAAGATATATTGCAGCCATTCATTCATTCTCCTTTTCAGCCCCTCATCGAAAGATGGGGGCCTATTATTTTTTGGTATATCCTTTTTAATCTCGGATAAAATAAACTTGGCAATAACCTACTGTTTTATATATCCCCTAAGCTTGCTCTCATCGGTAACGGTGGGAGTTTCTTTATGCCAAAATAAATAGCCCTCAGCGGTTAGCCAAGGGCTAATAAGAAGATTTACCATATCGAACGATGTATGATCGAATCAAACGGCTGATGAACCTCAAATAACTTGGGCTTCTTTTCTTCAACTCGTTCAGCCATAACATCAATAGAAGCCTGATTCCAAAGCGAATTCTCTCGCTTAATTTCTAATGCTCGTTCTTTCTTCATTTGATCAAGAATTGGCTTAAGGACGATAGTACCGGCGATATGACCCGCTAACTTTGTGCCTTTACCCATCACTACACCCCCAATAACGATGCATCTGTTGTTCGAAAACAGACTTCCGATAAGTTATTGCTAGAGCTTCCTTAGTGCCTCGATCCTGCCAAAGGATAGAATCATCTATGCAGGGGCGCTCACATCTCAATGGTCTGCCACTGGCTTTATCAAATACCATAACTCCCCAATCATTTTCATCATTAACATTCTCGTACTTAGGTTCAGAGAAATGATCATCCAAAATATTAGCTAACGAGTGCCCGGAGCGGAAATCACTTGCGATTTTTTGACGGTCCCGAATTGCTTCTTCTTTCTTCTTGTCGGTGTCCCAATATACTTTTGAGTGATTGGCTATATAACGATCTAGCAAGCTCATCTTTATCCCAACCTTTCCATTCTTCCCATCCGATAAGGGCATCACCATGAGTACCGCGAGCCTTAAGGAAGTAATCTGGATTATCTCTCCATCCTAAAGAGTGAGAGTATAGTTGTCTTTGAGGGAACACTTCTTCTAAGACTTGCTGAACTTCTTCGCCTGGTAATTCGAGCAAGGATTTCCTTTCGACAACAGCATCGAACATCAATGTAATTACCTCCTTAAACTAATTCTAAAGATAACCTCTTCGGAGCAATTTGAACAATTCTTATATTCTTTATCATCTTTCGATAAATCTAAATCGCATCCAGGAAGAAAAACCATAAGTGAATGGCAATAAGGGCAATTCATTTCTATTACCTTATTACACAATTTTTCTTGGCAATCGTCGCATAGACTCATTTCCTACCCCCTTAATATCCTGAAAATATCTTTCTTGACTTGTTCAATACTGGCAATCTTAAAATCAAGGTCGCTTTTAATAATTAATTCTTCATCGGTGACAATCAAAATAGTAGGGAAGATAGCGGTATTTCCTTTAATCGCAGACCATTCTTCACGAATCCAATTTGAATCATAAACTTTCTGGTATTGCTCAGGCTTATTAAATCGCTTGCTCGGATATCGTTCAACTTCTACGAATATGACTTTCCTGCCCTTGCGATCAGGCTCCAGGTATATATTAGCCATAGCATCAGCAACAACTATGCCGCCAAGAATTTCATATCTCCATTTCCATTCGATAATCTGCCACGATTTTTTCTGAGAGAGAAGGGCACAATAAACTTCATTAACGAGTAGGACGTGATCAAGTTGTTTCGGTTTGCGGGAATAATAGATTGAGGGAAGTTGCGGGGAGAGCTGCCATTTTTTAATGCGCCTTTGTTTTTCCAGCCTCGAAAGAGCATAAAGCATTATTCTTTTTGAAGATTTTCTTTTGGGAATTATGATCTGTTCAATTTGCTTTCTGGTGAAAGCTGTTCCTGCATAGATAAGCTGTACTATATGCTCATCTCGACGCTGTCCATAAGCAACACAATTTGTCCCCTTGAATCTACTTAAAGGCTCGTTCACTATTCACTCACTCCTTCACGCATCCCTTCACACCGGTATTCACGCCCAGTGGTTGTACCAGACGTAATTTCGGGCGCTGCGTGGGCATTTTTTCAGGCAGCAAGTCGCATAAGTGCTCTATATCTGTTATTTTTTTAATCTCGTCAGTCTGTATAAGTTCTTTTGCAACCTTGATGATCTCTTGCTTGGCTTCCGATTGTGCCTTTTGTGGTTTTTGATAGCGTGACATGATCTTCACTATTTCATCGTCATTGATATAAGGAACTTGGACTAATACCTCATCTTTGGCCCTAAACAGCGCTCTGCCTTCGATTTCACCATCAATAGACATAGCACCTTCCCAATCATCTTCGCCTAAGATTACCCGAGCTGAAACAGGATTGCATTTGAACGCTATAACGGCAGGAATATTATTCTTCATAGTTCCGTCAATTAAATTGGCTGTTGGCCTATGGCAACTCATGATAACGTGGACTCCAGCGCCTCTAGCTTCACCAGTAACCTTCTTTAGCTTCTCGCGAACAGATTTATATTCCTTACCTTCTAGTTTTGTAAGTTCGTCAATAAAAAATATGATATGAGGTAATTTATCTTTAGGATTTCGCTTGTTGTATGGCTTAATATCTGCACAGTGATTATTCTTGAATAGCTGATAACGTTTTCCGATTTCGATAGATAATAAATCAACTTCAGGCTCAACTTTCTCGGGATCGCTAATTTTACGATCAACTAATAAAGGATTTTCCCCAAGAGCATCTATGTCTACGCCGTGTTTTAAATCACAAAGCCATAGTCTAACATCATCCCGGGTATACCGCATGTGTAGGCAAGCAAACATTAACCTTGCAAGGGTGGATTTTCCTCCTCCTGTTGCCCCTCCTATTAATAGGTGGGGAAATGTATTAGATGATATTTCAAGCTGCTCTAATCCCCTCCTGGACCATCCTACGACTAGCCAAATACCGTTATCCTTCATCTTTTCTGCCTCGTTTGTATAAGCTATAAAGTTTAGTAAGTGACCTGATAAAACAGTAAGAGAAAAATGTGCTTTAGGATCATTTTCTAGCAGCTTAAACAAAACTTCGCTCTTAAGATCAAACTCAATATCGTTAATTGACTTTGTAAGCTTGGAGTGACTTAATCCTGTTGGAATCCTGTACTTAAACACTCGATTATGCCCGTTCCATCCCTTATCTATGAGCCTAGGGTACTCCTTGCTTACATAGTCCTTGCCGCGTTCCTTGGTCTCAACACAGACATCGTTTCGCTTCCAGCAGAGCATTATTCGAGATGGGAAAGAATCGCTATCTTTGCCGAGATGAGAGAGAGTGAAGCGGCCTAGTTTAACGAGAAGGGAAGAGGTCATGCCGATTAGATCAGGCTTAACGGCTGAAGACGCTTTCTTTTCGACCAAATCATTCACTCCTTTCAAATGCGATAAGATAAAGCGTTTAATTCATCAACAAGTTTTTCGATTCTCTCGGTGCAATCATCATCTCCCAATTTATATTCAAGAGCATTAGATAACCAAGTAACTATCTCGTAATCCGTGACGTTGTACTTATTAAGCAACTCAACCAAAGACTTGTTCATTCTTCGCATCCTCCTATCAAATTATAGTACCGAATTAGAAGGGATCGGGGCGGGGGAGGCTGCAGCTCCCTTCTTCGTTACCTTAGGGTGGGGAGGGGTTGAATCTTCCGAGTCCAAGCAAAGATACAAATCCACAGACACTAAGCTAATCAAAACTTCTTCATCGTATTTCGCGCTGATCGAATAGTCCTTTATCGCCTTGCGAATGGTTTTCTGGATCTTGAGGATATCCAGGATCTTATCATTTGACACGGGGATCACACTCCTTTTCTCCCTTAAGATTCCGCATGAGTTCTCGGGCTACGAGTTGGGCGGCAGCGGGAGCAATAGTTCCCCTTGGTCCTAATGCGCCTATCTCAGCTAGCTTCAGCCGGAAACCATCCCTAACCATATCGGCCATTTCGCCTTCCTCGAGTTTTAGTGATGCAACAGCCTGCCGGATATCCTTGTCTCTCTTCCGTAGCCTTGCTCTTAACATGTCGCTCATGTGTATCCCTCCTGTGTGTTGTGTGTGGATAGGATGTGTCACAAATTACCTGTTGTAATTATATTTGCGATTACAGATAATATTCGTAAACGCAGATCAAATAAACAAAAAAATATTCCCCTTAGTAGGGGAATAAGTAATCCATTGTTTTTCCGAGAGCCTTAGCTAATCGTTGCGCTATAGGTATCGAAAGATTTGGCTTGAGGTCGTTTTCTATCAAGCTTATTTCAGCTTGCCTTATCTTTGCGATTTTAGAAAGTTCTCGTTGAGTTAATCCCAATTCTAATCTAACTTCCCGAACTCTATTCATATGATCACCACAGGAAGAATATTCCACATAAACAATATAAGTTCCTGCTTATCTTTGTAAATTAATAAGGCCAGAGATAGTCCATACTTTTGCCCAATGCCTTTGCGAGTTTTTGGGCAGTTGTAATTTGGACATTCCTTTCGCCGCTGATGATTTCACTAAGATATGATTGCTTGATACCTGTACGCTTACTCAAGTCGTCTTGCGTAATACGTTTGAGCCACATAACTTCCTGTATTCGATTTTTTAACAACTACATCACCGAAGGGAATTATTCTCCCTAGGAGGCGTGTTTCCCTCGCATTTTGTCGTTATGCATATAATATAAGACATGTCTTATGGAACTCGACATTTATTTGTCGTACAATGTCGTATAATGGCGCGAGAGTGCTAGTTGATACTCCCTTAAAGTAAATTAATTCGACTCACGAAAAGGTGTACACTTAAGGAGCCTAGACATAAATGAATGGCAGCACGGGCATAGGCAGAAATATAACGAAATTGCGTCAAGAACATAATCTAACCCAAAAAGAGCTAGCATATATGACAGGCATCAGCACTAGCTATCTCAGTAAGATTGAGGAGGGGAGAAAGCGACCAGGAATGAAGACCTTAGCTCAAATAGCAAAATGTCTAAACGTTGAGTTACAATTATTATTACGGGATTAAAATAAGCCTTCGACAGGCTACCCCTTGAAAATACAAAGAACATGTGCTCTAATATAAAAAGAACACATGTTCTAAAGGGGGGGAATTTGTTATGACAAAGGCAAAAACGAAGGCAAAAGACAGTGAAGATCAATTTGCAAATGAGTTTATCGATCCATCTCAAGTGGAGACGGAAGTAAAAGTTAGTGATGATGAGGGCGTGACCTGGCAGCGCCGCAAGATCAAGATGGCTCTCGGCCTGGATGAATCAGGGCTAAGCCCAGGAGAGATATTCCAGTTTAACGGCGAGAAATACAAAGTGACCCAGGGTGAATATGGCATGATCGCCGTGAAAGTTGAAAAGGAGCAAGCGCTCAAGAAAAGATAATCTCATTAAATTCTTGACCAATTCTTTATAACTAGATGACCGCATTTTCTTTCTTTCGACTAACCCATAGTACTATACATAAAATAATCACACAATTTAGGCTTAAAGTCCTATGGGTAGCACCGGAAGGAGCGAATTGTACCCCCATAAAGTACGTAATTCGGAACGTATATTACTAATAGGGGATCGTATAAACAAAAAACGAGGAAGCCCGCCACCCCGCAAGAGTATCGGACTTCCTACAACAAAAACCAACTTCCAAGGGAAGGTTCTTGTACTTTGATTATATCGAAAATTACCTTCTTTTGACAAGTGGTAAATGAAGGAGTGCATAAATAATGTTTAATGCCATAACATTAAGTTCTGCCAGGACTGTATGCGGTTATACCCAAGAAGAGGCCGCAAGGCATTGTGGAGTTTCGCCAATAATCATAGAAAAATATGAGAAAGATTGCACCGACATGCCGATAAATTTAGCATGTAAGATATCAAGATTATATGATATTTCATTAGATGATCTATATATAGGTAAGGCCGAATAAAACTAAGACATTAAAAAACCGAGGTTATTATACCTCGGTTTTTATTTAAGCTCGTGTACAAATTTGTGTACATTGCCCTATTTCAAAATGGTGCGGTCGAGAGGACTTGAACCTCCATGCCCTTGCGAGCACTAGAACCTGAATCTAGCGCGTCTGCCAGTTCCGCCACGACCGCGTAACATCACTTATTATAGGAGAAGTCCTTCGGCTTGTCAACTATTAAAATTTAATTTGTTTGTTTTTATTGACTAATATTTTAGTGTTTTACGTACCAACGTTCTATGGTACAATATAACGTATTATATAGATGAATAAGAACAAAACGAACTTGCAAAAGAATCAGAAAGCAAAATAAAGTTCCGAGAATACAATAGGCCCCAGCATCGACACCATAGATGCTAGGGGTTTTTAGTATGGTGAGAGAAAGAGAGTTATTATGAGGAATACAACAAAGACTAGGAATGATTTCCCTGAGTGGATGATCTGGGGAGTTGTTTTGGTTTGGGGAGCAAACTACGTTGTGGGCAAATGGGGCATGGCTGGGTTTGACCCTTTATCCTTTACAGTCCTTCGTTTTTTGGGAGCTACTCCTATACTTTTCCTATTGCTTTATGCTTTGGAAAAAAACCTTCGTATAGAATTAAAAGATTGTTGGAGTTTAGCCTTGATCGGGCTTGTCGGAGTTACAGTTTATCAGACGCTGTTTATGGCTGCTGTAAAGTATGCCACGGCGACGAATGCTTCTTTGATGCTGGCGGTTTCGCCGGTTTTTACAGCAATATTTGCTTGGATTGCGGGGCAGGATCGGTTAGGTTCTCTGGGGCGAAGGGGAAGTGCCTTATCGTTAGTCGGAGTGATTTTCGTCTTGCTTTTTGGGACTAATAAACTAGCCCTGGGTTGGAATGTTCTACGAGGAGATTTGATTAGCCTTTTAGCTTCGTGTATATGGGGTTTATATCCTGTTTTGGCGAAACGCATGTTAAGTAAATACTCGGCTCTTAAGACGATGGCCTTTTCCTCTCTCTTTGGTATGATCTTTCTTTTGGTGGTCGGGTTTAAAGAGTTGACATCCTTGTCTTGGCCGACAATTCCTCTCTCGGCGTGGGGTTCTGAACTCTTTTCTATCATTCTCGTCACTGCTTATGGTCTTGTGGTTTGGTATTATGCCATCAGCAAGATTGGAGTTAACCGTGTAATGGCTTATATGTATGCCGTGCCGGCAGTAGCGGTCATCACTGCAGCCGTCATTCTTAAGGAAGAAATTCATCTGATGCAAGTTGTGGGAGCGGGAGTTATCTTTTGGGGGATTCGTTTAATTCGCAAAGATAAGGTTATAAGCTTGGAAAATTCCAATAACAGGAGGGCATTATGATCAAACGTTTAATCGTGGGTCTAACTGGGGCGAGTGGTTCTGCCTATGCACTTACGTTAATCAATGTTTTATCAAAGATGGATTGGCAAGTTGAATTAGTTATGACGCCAACGGGAGAAAAAGTATTAGCCTATGAAACCGGATCTGATCGGTCGGCTCTCCCGCAAAATGTAACGATCCACGAAAATACGAATCTATTTTCCTCTCTGGCAAGTGGATCTTATCGCACGAGCGGTATGGTGGTGATTCCTTGTTCTATGAACACATTAGGGTTAATGGCAACCGGCACAGGGGACCATCTTTTAGCTCGAGCTGCTCAAGTGACCTTGAAAGAACGTCACCCTCTCGTCGTTGTCCCTCGTGAAATGCCTTATAATATAATTCATTTGGAAAACATGCTGCGTTTAGCAAGAGCTGGGGCAACGATTATGCCTGCCTCACCCGGCTTTTACCATCATCCTCAACAGATTCAGGATTTAGTCAACCATGTCGTTGGCAGGGTTTTAGATCAGTTTGGGATTGAACACACTTTATTTGAGCGTTGGAGTGGGGTTTAATATTAGTAGAACCTATGGAAAACATAGCGAGAGGAAGATGGTGGAGAATTGTTGGCCTTGAAAGTTTTTCTAGGAGTTTATATCCTCTGGAACGGTTATGTTTTTATAGCGATGGGGCGGGATAAACGCCGGGCTAAGCTCCATCGCTGGAGAATTTCCGAAGCGAACCTGCTTTGGATGGGGGCAGCGTTTGGGGGAGTAGGGCTTTATGCAGGAATGAAGTATTTCCATCATAAAACAGCTCATAAAAAATTTGTGCTCGGCGCACCGCTGCTTATGCTTCTCAATGCTGCTGTATTGGGGTTTATTATTTATCAAGGGCATTCTTATTTAAAGCTTTTTTAAGGGAAACACTTGCTTTTTGCTGATTGCTTCAGTTTTAGAATTTCAGAAATTAGGCCTAAATGGGGGTACATCACATGGTTGAACTTATGGATGTGAAAGATTACGCACAGCAAATTGCCGAAGCGATTGCTACAGTTGTGAAAATAGATATCGAGATTGCAGATCAACAATTAATTCGTATTGCAGGAACAGGACGGTACCATAAAGGAGTCGGCCAATCCATGGATCGGCAAGGGTATGTGTATCGGGAAGTTTTGAGGACCGGGCATCAGTTTGTCATAGAAACACCAGGTATCCATCCTCTCTGCGGTCCGTGTAAGGCTCGAGGAAATTGTTCAGAGAAATATGAGGTTGTCTCCCCGATTAATGTGGATGGAAAAGCGGTTGGAGCTATCGGGATGATTTGTTTCACAGAAGCACAGGCTAAATTAATTGCTGAAAATCAACATTCGTATCTTATTTTTCTCACGAAAATGGCTGAGACTATTGCTTTAAAACTTAAAGAGCAAGAGTTTATGGCAGGTCTTGTTTCTGCTAATCAGTATTTGAACTCGATTATTGATTGTTTGGATGAAGAGTTACTGACCACTGATCTCGATGGGACGATTCTCCATTTTAACCAAGCGGCCCAGCGTCTTTTTAGTACGAATTTGCTTCATCCAAGCAGCCATTTAAACACTCTCTTTCCGCCTCAGATAGTGACAGAAATTCTAGCGGTTGGTAAAAGTACTGAAGATGTTATTGAACGGGAAGTTCATCTAGAGACTAAGAAAAATAGATACCATATGCTCTTGCGCGCTTTGCCTATGGAAGGGGAAGATGGGGTGAAGAGTATTGCGGTGATTCTTCGGCCCTTCGACGAAATAAGCCGGATTGTCAATCGCCTCACTCTGCGCGATGCCGGGTATTCGATTCAAGATATCCTTGGAGAAAGTGAATGCATGAACAACATTCGCGAGCGAGCCAAAGTTGTCGCTGCCAGTAAGTCAACGGTATTGATACGCGGAGAGAGTGGTACAGGCAAAGAGATGTTGGCACGGTCGATTCATAATCTCAGTCCCAGGCATCAAGGAATGTTTATGGCCATTAACTGTACGGCTATACCGGAGGCCTTGCTGGAAAGTGAACTTTTTGGGTATGAAGACGGCGCTTTCACAGGCGCCCGCAAAGGCGGCAAGATTGGAAAAATCGAATTAGCCAATAGAGGTACGGTATTTCTCGACGAGATCGGAGATATGCCTCTCTTTTTACAGGCGAAAATTCTGCGCGTTCTTCAAGAGCGAAAGATCGAACGTATCGGTGGGATCACTGCAAGCCCAGTCGATGTAAGGATCATTGCTGCCACGCATCGCAATCTTGAGGAAATGATGGCTAAGGGAGAATTCCGGGAGGATCTCTATTATCGGATCAATGTTATTCCCATTAACATTAAGCCTTTACGGGAGCGGAAAGAAGATTTGCCTCTGTTGTGCGAGCATTTTATCGAAATCTATAATCAACAATTGAATAAAAATGTGCGCTTTATGTCCGAAGGTTTTCGCCAAAGACTTCAAGATTATTCCTTCCCTGGCAATGTCCGCGAATTGCAAAACGTTATTGAGTATGCCATGAATTTAGCATCTGATGCGACGCTGACAGAAGATCATCTCGCCACGAGAATGAAGCAAGGGACACTGCCGGAAGATTTGGATCGGTTTAATTTAGAAAGAATCGAACGAGAAACCATTTTGTGTTGTTATCAAGCGACTGAGGGAGGGGTACGGGGTAAGGAAAAGGCAGCAAGGGCTCTGGGAATTGGCTTAGCAACACTATACCGGAAATTAGCACGCTACAATATTGAGTAGTTTATGTAAAATGATATATTTGGGGGCATACTGTCAGAGGACAAAATTTCTTGATAATAAAATATTATCAAAATGATAAGAAGTTATCCTTTTGATAATATCCTTAATGCCGAAATTTCGTGGATATTATCGAATTCTTCTTTTTCATTTTGATAATAACCTTTAAATGTCAACACGACTCTTTTTTATTGAAAACTCCGTGAATAGCGTAATTCTCAGATATTATCCATATTTGGCATGGATTTTGCACAGAACAAAATAGAGGGTAATGTCTACATTGTTTTGACTGCGTGGAAACGCGAAGCGATGTTTCTTTCGGCTCTATTGAGGACCGGGAGATTCGAATAAATGTTGGGATGGAGGGATAAGAATTGGCTTACACTGTTGTAGGAAAAAGCGTTAGAAGAGTTGATGCAGTCGCTAAAGTCACTGGCAAGGCCAAATATACGGATGATTTTTCAGAACGAGACATGTTAGTTGGAAAAATTCTGCACAGCCCTTATGCGCACGCTGTCATCCGATCCATTGATGTCAGCGAAGCGAAAGCTCTGCCGGGGGTTGAGGCGGTTCTAACGTATAAGGATTTACCACGAATTAAGTTTTCGACCGCCTTACCTGGAGTGATGAATGATACCTTGGATGATGAACAAGAGGTGGATTTGCCGAAATATGCAACGGCAGGGCATCCCTATTCATTAGATCCGGGTCATCGAGATAAGGAAGATCGCTGCATTCTGGCGAAGAAAGCACGTTATGTGGGAGATGCCATCGCAGCAGTCGTTGCAACAGATGCTATCATCGCTTCTAAAGCCTTGAAATTAATCCGAGTCGACTATGAAGTCCTTGAGGTTTTAACGACTCCGGAAGCAGCCTTGCGCGAAGGGGCTCCTTTGATTCACGAGGAGAGTGAAGGAAATATCCTTTCGACTGGAGGCGGATTCGAGCGAGGGGATATCGAAGCAGCTTTTCAAGAATCGGATTTTGTCTTTGAAGGTGAGTATGAGACGAGCATTGTCCAGCACTGCCATCTTGAACTGCAGACATCTTATGCTTATGTAGACCCGGACGGACGAATTATGGTCGTCTCCTCGACTCAGATTCCCCAGATAGTCCGGCGCATCGTAGCTCAGTCCTTAGGGTTGCCCTGGGGTAAAGTCAGAGTGATTAAACCCTATATTGGCGGTGGCTTTGGCAATAAGCAGGATGTTTGCTTTGAGCCTTTGAATGCGGCTATGACTCTTGCTGTGGGCGGCCGTCCGGTTAAGCTGGAACTTTCTCGTGAAGAAGGGATGGTAGATACCCGAACTCGCCATGCCTTTAAATTTAAGATCAAAACGGGAGTTAACAAAGATGGAATCATGAATGGGATTCAGATCTCAGCGATATCGAATACAGGAGCTTATGCATCTCACGGGAGCTCAATCGCCGGCAGCGGCGGAAGCAAGTTCCGGTATCTCTATCCTACAAAAGCTATGAAATATGCTCCGGTGACGGTCTACACCAACTTGCCGGTAGCGGGAGCTATGCGGGGATATGGTACGCCGCAAATCTTTTTTGCCTTTGAATCCCATATCGAAGATGTGGCCAAAAAACTTAACCTTGATCCTATCGAGGTCCGCAGAAAGAACTTAGTGGATGTAGGCTATGTTGAGCCTTTAAGCAAAAATAAAATTCTGAGTTGTGGAATTCGTGAATGTATTGACAAGGGCAAAGAACTGATTCGCTGGGATGAGAAAAAAGAACACTATAAGAATCAGACAGGAGACAAACGCCGCGGTGTGGGAATGGCCTGTTTCAGTTACGCCTCAGGAACCTATCCGGTCGCTTTAGAAATTGCGGGGGCCAGGATTGTCTTAAATCAAGACGGTTCAGTCCAGCTTCAGCTTGGGGCGACGGAAATCGGGCAAGGGAGCGACACGGTTTTTGCGCAAATGACGGCAGAAGTTTTGGGGCTCCCGATGTCCATGGTGCATGTTGTTTCTACTCAAGATACGGATATTTCTCCCTTTGATACAGGATCTTATGCCTCAAGACAAACTTACGTCAGCGGGATGGCGGTAGAAAAGGCTGCTTTGGATATTAAGAGTAAAATCCTGGCTTTTGCCCAGCATATGACGGATATTCCGGTTCAGGCTTTGGATCTTAAAGATCAAAAGATTGTTTATAAGCATTCTGGGGAAATTGTTCTGCCTCTCGCCGAGGTAGCGATGCAGTCTTACTATGATCGGGTATTTGCCCAGCCGATTACCAGCGATGTCACAAATAATGCGCGCATTAATGCTATGCCCTTCGGAGTGACCTTTGCTGAAGTAGAAGTGGATATTAGGACGGGTAAAATTAAACTTTTGGAAATTTACAATGTTCATGATTCGGGAAAAATAATTAATCCCCAGTTAGCTGCCGGACAAGTTCATGGCGGAGTGAGTATGGCTATCGGATATGCCTTATCGGAACAGCTGCTCTTTGATGAAACGACGGGGAAACCCTTGAACAATAATTTGCTTGACTATAAATTACCCACCATTATGGATACTCCGGAGATCGGTGCTGCCTTTGTAGAAATTGAGGACCCGACAGGACCTTTTGGAGTGAAATCCTTAGGTGAACCACCGGTTATTTCTCCTGCTCCGGCTATTCGCAACGCTGTCTTAGATGCGACGGGTGTCGCTTTCAATCGGCTACCGATGAACCCCCAACGCGTATTTGAGAGTTTTAAAAAGGCTGGATTACTATAAAGGCGGTGAAACGATGTACGACATTATAGGATATTACGAGGCGGAAACGGTTCAGGAAGCAACAGAGCTGCTCAGAACCAACCCAAAACTTAAAATTATTGCCGGTGGAACGGATGTCCTGGTTAAGATGCACGGCGGACAGCTTGAAGAGGCTGAACTTTTGAGTATACGCAAGATCGCAGTCTTGAGAGACATCCGAAAAACGGAAAATGGAACGATCGTTATAGGTCCGATGGCTACTTTCACAGAAGTGTTCAATCATCCTATCATGCGGGAAAACGTACCGATTCTCACGGAAGCGGCAATTTCCATGGGGGGGCCGCAAATTAGAAATATTGCCACAATCGGGGGAAATGTCTGCAACGGTGCAACATCAGCTGACAGTGCATCATCGTTGTTTGCTCTTAATGCACACTTGAAGCTGCAGCATCTGCAAGGGGAGCGAGTTGTTCCGATTCGGGAGTTCTACCTTGGACCTGGTAAAGTAGATTTAAAGCCTGGGGAAATCCTCACAGAGATTCTTCTTTACCCAGAGGATTATCAGGGATTTGGAGGGCAATATATCAAATTTGCCATGCGTGAAGCGATGGACATTGCCACTCTTGGTGTTGCCGTACTTTGTAAATTAGAGGCCGGAACGTTCGCTGAGGTACGAATCGGATTAGGTGTCGCAGGACCAACCCCTTTGCGTTGTCTGGAAGCGGAAGAGTATGCGCGGGGAAAAATGGTTTCGCAGGAAACCGTTCAAGAAATTGGAAAACAGGCCATAAAATCGGCTAAAGCCCGAACCTCTTGGCGAGCTTCTAAAGAGTATCGGGAACATCTGATTGAAGAACTGGCCCAAAGGGCTCTAAAGACGGCCATTGTCAACGCAGGAGGTGTGGAACTTGTTTAAGAAGATTTCCTTTACAGTGAATGGCAAAGCCTTTACGTTGGAGGTGGATGTTCGGGAATCCCTGCTGGAACTCTTGAGAAATCGCTTAGGCTACACTGGTGCCAAACAGGGCTGCAGTGTTGGGGAATGCGGGGCCTGCAGTGTGCTGATTGATGGTACGCCCTATGATTCTTGCATTTATTTGGCGGTTTGGGCTGATGGTAAAACTATTACGACGATTGAGGGGCTAGCGGCTAAAAACGGAGAGCTTTCCAAAGTTCAGCAAGCCTTCATTGAGGAAGGTGCCGTCCAGTGTGGTTTCTGTACCCCGGGACTGATTTTAACGACGACAGCCTTGACGGAAAGTGGTAAAGACTACACTCGAGAAGAGGTAAAGAGGGAACTTTCCGGACATTTATGTCGCTGCACCGGGTATCAAAATATCCTCAAAGCTGCAGAGAAATCATTAGAAGGTCATATCTGTACCTGTGTAGACAGCCCTCATTACAAACAACAACAAGAACAACTTAAGGAGAGATAATATGAGCGACAAAATGGCCCTAATCCCCTTTAAACAATTGCTTCATTGGGTAATGGAGGAATACGAACATAGTGGAATGGTGTTTGGTATTCCTGAAGAGAAATTTTACCGTAAAACCGATGGTCGTTATATGGAGCTGTTCGGGGAAGCGATCGATACCCCTGTCGGACCGGCTGCGGGACCTCACTCTCAATTGGCTCAAAATATTATTGCCTCCTACATGAGCGGAAGCCGCTTCTTCGAACTAAAATCTGTTCAGATTATGGATGAATTAGAGATTCCTAAGCCCTGTATTTCAGCAGAAGATGAGTGCTACAATACGGAATGGTCAACAGAACTTCCGATTATGGGTGCTTTTGAAGAGTATGTCAAAGCTTGGTTTATTCTTCATGTCCTGCAAAAAGAGCTGTTTAAGGAAAGCGATCGGCGCTTTATGTTTAATATGAGTGTGGGATATGATCTTAAAGGGATTCAATCTCCGACAGTGGATGAATTCATCGAAGGTTTGAAAGATGCCTCGAAGACTCGGATTTTTCAAGAGTGTAAAGTGGCGCTGCTTGAAGACCTAGGCCTCTTCAAGCATGTAGATCAGACCTTTATCGACCGGATTTCGCCGAATATTTGCCATTCGATTACTTTGTCTACCATGCATGGCTGTCCTCCGACTGAAATTGAGGCAATTATTCGTTATTTGATCAGTGAAAAGAAACTGCATACTTTTGTGAAAATGAATCCGACGCTCTTGGGTTACGAGTATGTTCGCAATACCTTTGACAAAATGGGCTACGATTATATTCAGCTAAAAGAAGCATCATTTACGCATGACTTACAATTTGGAGACGGCGTGGAAATGCTGAAACGCCTGAAATCGTTTGCTTCAGAAAATAAGAAAGACTTCGGCATTAAAATGTCCAATACTTTGCCGGTTAAGATTGCCAGAGGAGAACTTCCGGGTGAAGAGATGTATATGTCCGGCCGTTCGCTCTATCCGTTGACGATTAATCTGGCCTATAAACTTGCTTCGGAGTTTAACGGAGATCTGAAGATTTCCTATTCCGGCGGTGCTGATGCTTTTAATATTGAACGAATTTTCGCCACAGGAATTCGTCCGATTACCGTAGCGACGACCCTCCTTAAACCCGGCGGTTACCAACGGTTTAAACAAATCGCTGAACTCCTTGATCCTCTCTTGGATAATCAAGAGTCAAGCCGTTTAGATATGGCTAAGCTTAAAGCTTTAGCGGAAAGCGCCTTTGAGGATGCCAATCATATTAAAGAATCACGAGATATGCTCAGCCGAAAAACTCCTCTTAGATTACCGTTATTGGATTGCTTTATTGCCCCTTGTGAGAATGGATGTCCTATCGAACAAGATATTCCGGAGTATTTGCGTTTAGTTGGCGAAAAGCGGTATGAAGAAGCCTTCGATGTCATCGTTTCCAAAAACCCCCTGCCGTTTATTACAGGTACAATTTGTACTCACACCTGTATGACGAAGTGTACTCGTCTTGATTATGATGAATCCGTGCATATTCGAGGGCAGAAGCTTGTGGCTGCCGAGAACGGGTATGCAGGGTATATGCAAAAGGTGTCCAAAGTTGATCCTCATTCTTCGGTTCAGGTAGCTGTAATAGGTGCAGGTCCGGCGGGACTATCTGCGGCTTACTTTTTAACCAAAGCAGGTATGAAAGTCACGGTCTTTGATAAGCGTGAGCGGGCAGGCGGCACGGTTGAATTTGTTATTCCGGATTTCAGGATTTCCCGAGAGGCGATCCGTAAAGATATCGAACTCGTTGAGTCAATGGGAGTTAAGTTTGAATTTGGAGTCGATCCGAACATTTCCGTAGCGGATTACCAGGCTAAAGGGTTTGATTATGTCTTTTTAGCAATTGGTGCAGGCAGAACGGGTAATCTAGAGATTCAAGGGGACACTGAGCGGGTCAGAGGGGCGATTCCTTTCCTAGAAGCCTTTAATACAGACCGAGGCTCTCTGAACCTTGGCAAGAGGGTTGCAGTAATCGGGGGCGGAAACTCGGCTATGGATGCAGCTCGGGCTGCTCTGCGAGTTAATGGAGTTGAAGAAGTATACATTGTTTACCGCCGTACTAAGGATTACATGCCGGCCGATGAGGAAGAATTGGCTTATGCTCAAGAGGATGGTGTAATCTTCAAACAACTTCTGGCCCCGGTTTCTCTGAGCAACGGGATTCTAAAGTGCCAAGTGATGGAGCTTGGACAAGCGGATGCTTCCGGCCGTAGGAGTCCTGTGGCCAAAGAGGGAATTTATGAAGAACTGCCCGTTGATACAGTTCTTTCGGCAATTGGCGAGTTGATCGATTATGATCTCTTGAAGACGAATGGAATTGAAGTCGGAGAAAAAGGCAAGATCAAGGTTAATGAGGAGACTTTGGAAACAAGTGTTCCTAATGTCTTTATCGGTGGGGATGCTCTCGCAGGTCCTTGGACTGTTGTAGGCGCGATTTCCCATGGCACGAAGGTTGCCAAGGCAATCCTCCAAAAAGAAGGGATGGAATTTAACCAAGAATTTGCTTCTCGAATCTCCTTCGATAAGGAAAAGCAGCTTCTTGAAGTACGGACTAAAAAAGCAGTGCTCCAAGCGGTCCGCGATGATGACAAAGAGCCGGGCCGTTGTCTGGAATGCAATCATATCTGCAACATCTGTACGGAAGTTTGTCCGAACCGTGCTAACCTAATGATTCCGGTCGAGGGAGAAGGGTTAACGAATCGCAATCAAATTCTTCATGTGGACGGCATGTGTAATGAATGCGGCAACTGTGAAACCTTCTGTCCCTATGACGATGCTCCGTATAAAGTGAAAATGACCTTGTTCTGGAGCGAAAAAGAATTTTGGGATAGCGCCAATACAGGCTTCGTTATTATTAAGGGGGCACCGAAGCCGGTTGTCAAACTTCGCCTTAAGGGAGAGATTTTAGATCTAACGTTTAATCAAGCTGGGCAGACGGATGGGCCGATCGATGGCTCGATAGCAGCTATGATTTGGACAGTTATTCAGCAATATCAATATCTGTATAAAGTTTAAATTTAGGGGACATATATAAAGAGGTCAACTTTGTTTGACCTCTTTATAGTAAAAATTTAGGGATTAAGCCTAGGTGGTGATACTAAATTGGATTAAGGGAACAAGAATTACATATCAACTTATCAATATGATAAGTGATTTATCGCTTTGGTAATACTTATCAGAGAAGAATTAATTGCCTAACAATTTAAAATCTGTACGTTTCTTGTGAAAATGTAGAACAATCATTTTTTACCCCTTATCATTGTGAGAAATGTGATTGTAGAGAAAGTCAAAAAAAGCACGTTTTTGTTATGATTTAAAAGGTTTTGTCAGATTGGCACGAATATTGCTACTGTGTACATCTAGGCACAAGGTGATTCACTTGCTTACAAAAAGAAAACAACTTGGATTAGAACGCAGGACTATCAAGGTTGATTTATGGAGGTGTTAAACGTTTATTGAATACATCCTGCAGTAACAAAAGGAGGAATGAAAATGGCTAACTCAAAACATTCAGTAGCGCCAGTCGATGAAATGATGCCAGCGGGTAAACTATTTGTATTTGGATTACAGCACGTACTGGCTATGTATGCTGGGGCAGTTGCAGTACCCTTGATTATTGCGGGTGCTGCGGGTTTGACCAAAGCTCAAACTGCTTTTCTGATCAACGCCGACCTGTTCACTTGTGGTATTGCAACGTTGCTTCAAACCTTAGGGATTTGGAAGATCGGAATTAAGATTCCAGTTATCCAAGGTGTAACCTTTGCTGCTGTCACTCCGATGATTATCATTGCCCAAACGGGAGGCATGGATACGATTTATGGAGCGATAATTATAGCGGGTTTGTGTACGTTTTTAATAGCGCCTTATTTTAGCAAGCTAATCCGCTTCTTCCCGCCTATCGTCACCGGAAGTGTCATCACGGTCATTGGTGTATCTCTGCTGCCTGTCGGTATTGCATGGGCTGCAGGGGGGACGGGTAATCCAAATTACGGTAATTTGACTTATATTGGGGTTGCCGGTATTGTTCTTATCGCGATTCTTTTAATCAATAAGTTTTTCCGAGGTTTTGTCGCTCACATTTCAGTCTTGCTAGGATTAATTA
The DNA here is from genome assembly GCF_045689965.1 of Desulfosporosinus paludis. Taxonomy (NCBI): domain Bacteria; kingdom Bacillati; phylum Bacillota; class Clostridia; order Eubacteriales; family Desulfitobacteriaceae; genus Desulfosporosinus; species Desulfosporosinus paludis. The sequence goes on along the minus strand of NZ_CP144211.1, from coordinate 398,576 downwards.
TAGGTCTTATCATTGCCATGCCTTTAGGGCTTGTGAACTTCTCGGGAGTTTCCTCGGCTGCTTGGCTTGGTATCGATTATCCTTTCGCTTTTGGTTTTCCGAAGTTCGATCTCGGTGCTATCATTGCCATGATCATTGTTATGTTAGTTGTTATGGTTGAGTCAACCGGAGATTTCTTGGCTATCGGCGTGATGGTCGGAAAACCGATCGGTGAAAAAGAATTAACCGCTGGTTTAAGAGCAGATGGCTTAGCCACAGCTCTCGGTGGAATCTTAAATGCCTTCCCTTACACCGCCTTTGCTCAAAACGTTGGGCTAGTCGGTCTGACTGGGGTTAAGAGCCGTTTCGTAGTAGCCACCTCCGGAGCAATTTTAGTGATTATGGGCTTTTTCCCTAAATTGGCTACCATTATTGCCTCACTGCCTAATGCTGTTCTCGGTGGCGCAGGGATTGCCATGTTCGGAATTGTTGCCGCTAACGGAATTCGAACCCTTTCCAAAGTTGATTATGACAAAAACCCCAACAACATTTTCATTGTAGCCATTAGCATTGGCTTGGGTGTCATTCCGGTTGTGGATCCAAACTTCTTTAAGTTATTCCCTGACTGGAGTCAAACCATTTTGCACAGTGGTATTACCCTAGGATCTATTACGGCTATTATCCTCAATGCCCTGTTCAATGGGAGCAAAGGCGGAGAAGATGCTCAAAAGGAACTGGCTGACAATGCAGGTATGAACGCTTAAGACTTACTCGGTGGGAAAGAAGTTGCTTCTTTCCCACCATTCCAATGAACGATAAATCCGGTGCTTAGAGGGGATTTTAATATGTCGGTCGATTTAGCGGTGGATTTTTGTGGACTTCAATTAGAGAATCCCTTTATTTTGGCCCCTTCCCCCAGCACGGATCAACTCGATCTATTAATCAAGGCTTTTGAAGCTGGATGGGCTGGGGCCGTACTTAAGACGGTTACCGTGGATTCCAGTATCGTTAGCCGAGTTTTTCCTTTAGTGATGCGGGTTGAACACGTTATGGGGTTTATGGGCATCCAAAATATTGACTTAGTATCCGAGCATTCTGTCGAGCAGATCGAACAACATGTTCGTTTTCTAAAAAATCGTTTTCCGAGTAAAGCTGTAATTCCCAGTATTATCGCCACGAACAAGAATGATTGGCAAATGCTAGCAAGACGAATGGTCGAGGCGGGCGCGGATTTGATTGAATGCAGTATTTCTTTTCCCCATGGCGCCGAATGGGGTTTATGTTCAACGATTCAAGAACCGAGTGGAACTGAGGAGATTACTCGCTGGGTTAAGGAAGCAGCAGGTCAGGTTCCTGTTGTAATAAAATTATCAGCGCAGGATTCCGATATCATAGCCACGGCTACGGCTGCTGAGCGCAGTGGAGCGGAGGGTGTGTGTGCTTTAAATACGCTGAAAAGCATTACAGGTGTAAATCTGGATACCCTGATTCCCTATCCCAATGTAGCAGGGCTTTCAACGTATGGAGGTCTTTCTGGACCAGCTTTAAAACCCATTGCTTTGCGTTGCACAGCAGAAATTGCCCAAACGTTAAATCTTGACATTGCGGCGAGCGGTGGTATTACCACGTGGCAGGATGGTGCAGAATTTCTTCTTTTGGGTGCGAGCTCGCTGCAGCTTTGTACTGCGGTATTACGTTTTGGTGTCGGAATTATTCGTGAATTAATGACAGGGTTACAAGGGTGGATGGAAGAAAAGGGTTTTCAAACTTTGAAAGACGTTATTGGCCGTTCCCTGCCTTATCTTGTGGGCCATTCCCAGCTTCCGCGGGGAATTCAAGTCGTTTCGCAAATACAGTCTGAATTTTGTGATGGTTGTGGGGCCTGTTACACTGCTTGTCAAACAGGCGGGCATGACGCTATTCGCTGGATTGATGGATTTCCTCAGGTCACAGTGAGTCAATGTATAGGCTGTGGGCTTTGTCAAGCGATGTGCCCGCTGCAGGCTATTTCTCTTTCTAGGTTGATAAGAGAACGCGCTGCATTAACTGGTTAAACTAAGTCAGGATTTTGACAATATACTAGATCATAGAAATGCAAACCATAAATTTATAGTCTTGATTTATACCAAAAAGGTACTTATAAAGGGAGGATGAGTTAACGAATGCTTCTTATCGGTAATGGGACAGTTTTGACTTTAGGGAAAAGCAACCAGGTTATTCCTATGGGTGGGGTCCTTATACAGGACACCAAAATTTTAGAAATCGGCACAACTCAGGAATTGCAGGCTCGTTATCCAGAGGCGCGTTTTATCGATGCTCATGGAAAGCTCATTATGCCTGGAATGATCAATACTCACATGCACCTCTATAGTACGTTTGCACGCGGTATGGATTCCAAAAGCAAACCACCGCTTAATTTCCGAGATATTTTAGAAGGTCTCTGGTGGAAACTTGATAAATTGCTGTCAATGGAAGACGTCTATTACAGCGCCCTCACTCCGCTGATTGAGTGCATTAAGACGGGTACCACGACAATTGTTGACCACCACGCCAGCCCTAATGCGGTGATCGGCAGTCTGTCCACTCTGGCTAAAGCTGCCCAAGAAATTGGAGTACGAGCCGCTTTCTGCTATGAAGTCTCGGATCGTGATGGTGAGAAAATCGCTCAAGAGGGAATTAAGGAAAATGCTGAATTTATTGAGGCGTGTCAGGCTAAACCCGACGCAATGACTGCTGGGTTATTTGGGCTGCATGCTTCTTTGACCTTATCGGACAAAACCTTGGCTCAATGTAGTGACGCCGCCAAAAGGCTCGGGGCAGGATTTCACGTTCACGTTGCCGAAGGAATTGAGGACGTTGAAGACTGCTTGACGAATCACGGCCTGAGGGTTGTTGAACGTTTTGAAAAATATGGAGTACTTGGACCGAAAACAATCGCGGCCCATTGTGTGCATGTTAATGATCGGGAGATTGAACTGCTGAAAACCTCGAACACTCAAGTAGTTCATAACCCTGAGTCGAATATGGGAAATGCGGTTGGAGTAACGCCGGTCCTCAAACTATTGGAAAAAGGAGTTAGAGTTGGACTGGGAACGGATGGCTATACCTGCGATATGTTTGAGAGCGCAAAGGTGGAAAATGTCCTGCAAAAACATGCCGCGGCTAATCCAAGTGTGGCTTGGGCTGAAGTCCCGCAAATGCTTTATGCTAATAACCCCCAAATTGCCTCAGATTTGTTTGGCGGTACCTTTGGGGAACTAACAAAAGAAGCTTGGGCGGATGTTATCGTTGTTGACTATGTTCCTCCAACTCCGATGGATGCAAGCAATTGGAGCGGACATCTTTTATTCGGTGTGTCTGGACATCAGGTTGAAACGACGGTCGTCAACGGGAAGGTGCGCATGCTTGACAGAAGGCTTGTCGATATTGATGAGGAAGCAATCTGTGCTCGATCTCGGGAATTAGCGCAGGCAATATGGAATAGAATTTGAGGTGACTGACATGGAAAATGTATTGGGCTTACGCTGTATTCAGTGTGGTAAGGAGCTGGCCGCCGAACCCGGAGTGTATACCTGCCCATCCTGTGGCTCTAAAGCCGGGATCATGGACGTTGACTATGATTACTCAGTGATTAATCGCCTGACCTCACGTGAAAAATTATCTCAATCGAAAGACTACTCGATCTTTCGGTATCTGCCATTTCTTCCGATTCGTCCGGAGACTCCGCGTCCGCATCTGAGGGTGGGCTGGAGTCCTCTCTATAAACCTCCGGGTCTGGGCAAACATTTGGGAATGAGCAACTTGTACATTAAGGATGATGGGCAAAACCCGACGGCTTCCTTAAAAGATCGGGCTTCGATTATAGCCGTTGTTAAAGCGGTGGAGGAAAAGGCGCCAACGGTGGCGTGCTCCTCCACGGGGAATGCAGCTTCATCCCTGGCAGGAAGTGCAGCAGCGATGGGCCTGAAAAGTGTCATTTTTGTGCCAAGTCGCGCTCCCCAAGGAAAAGTTGCTCAATTGCTGATTTTCGGAGCAAAAGTCATCAGCGTTCATGGTTCTTACGAGGATACCTTCAGGCTTTCCGCCGAAGCAATCGAGCGATTTGGCTGGTATAACCGCAATGCGGCGATTAATCCCTACCTTGTTGAGGGCAAGAAAACCGTAGCTTTGGAAATCGCCGAGCAGTTTCATTGGGAGGTCCCTGATTGGGTTGTACTTTCCGTTGGCGATGGCTGTACGATTGCCGGAGTTTGGAAAGGTTTTAAGGATTTGTATCAAGCGGGGTGGATTGAACGCCTGCCTAAGATCGTCGGGGTTCAGTCGACAGGATGTTGTCCCCTGGTCGATGCCTTCTTAGAGAACCGTCCATGGCGTCCGGCAGAGGAAAATACCTTAGCGGACAGCATCGCCGTTGGTGTACCGCGCAATCCTGATAAAGCCTTGCGAGCAGTACGAGAATCCGGCGGAACGATGATTGCAGTGCCCGATGAGGAGATCTTGGAAGCTATGAGAGAGCTGGGAAGAACCAGCGGGATCTTTGGGGAACCGGCTGGAGTAACTGGAATGGCGGGGCTTAAGGCCTTGGTTAAAAAAGGAGTCATTGGTGTCGACGAAAAAGTAGTGGCTATTGTTACTGGAAATGGCTTAAAAGATGTTAAGAACGCCATTGCCGCAGTGGGCGAGCCGATTAAAGTGGAGCCTTCGCTGGACGAGTTGATGAGAAAGTTGTAATCTAATCTTTACATGATAAGGGAGGAAGATTAATGAGAAACTTAATTGATTTAACAATTAACGAAGAACAACTCCAAAAAACAGTTCAGAGTGTCAAAGAAAGAAACATCGTTATTCCAACCTTGGCTCAAATGAAAGACCCTGGCAAAGTTCCTGCCAAAGTCAAAGAAAAATTGAAAAAGACTGGTTTGTGGGATGTTGACCCTATTAACCTTTTCCGTATTTCCTGGAAAAACGAACCCGTAAAAGAAGGCGGACTGTTTAACGCGCTGCCCAACTATCTTGAAATTCCGTCGGAAATTTCTGGGGTTAAAGCTAGAATTATCGCTATGGCAGGAAAGTATTTCCCCACAGGAGCTCATAAGGTGGGAGCGAGCTTTGCGTGCTTAGTTCCCCGTTTAGTTAGTGGTCAATTCGACCCGAAATACCATGAAGCTGTGTGGCCTTCAACTGGGAACTACTGCCGTGGGGGAGCTTATAACTCAGCCTTGCTGGGCTGTAAATCCATCGCCATATTACCGGAGAATATGAGTAAAGAGCGTTTTGAATGGCTGAAAACTGTTGCCGGGGAAATCATCGCCACACCGGGCTGCGAGAGCAACGTTAAGGAAATTTATGATAAAACTTGGGAACTAAAAAGAACCCGTGAAAACGTTGTGATCTTCAATCAGTTTGGAGAATTGGGCAATCACTTATGGCACTACGAAGTCACGGGCAATGCTATGCAGGAAATTATTAAAGCCGAAGCCGGTGCGAAAGGCCGACTTGCCGGAGTATGTTTGACATCGGGTTCCGCGGGCACTTTAGGCTGCGGAGATTACTTAAAAGATCAGTATCCCAAGGCAAAGCTGGCCGTTGGGGAAGCATTGCAATGCCCAACGTTATTGAATAATGGCTTTGGAGACCATAGAATCGAAGGCATTGGAGATAAACATATCCCCTGGATTCATAATGTCAAGAACACGGATATGGTGATCGCTATCGACGATAACGATAGTTTGGGTTTGTTCAGACTTTTCAACGAAGCTGCCGGACAAACTTATTTGCGTGAGCAAGGTGTTGCTGATGACGTCATCGCCAAACTTTCCTGGGTCGGAATTTCTGGCGCAGCCAATATTTTGTCAGCCATTAAATTCGCCAAATACTATGAGCTGACTGAAGATGATATTGTCATGACAGTCCTAACCGACTCTGCAGAAATGTATCAATCCCGTTTGCAGGAAATGGAAGCCGAAAGAGGGCAAGCCTATAGCCTGATTCATGCAGCCATAGACCATAATAGAAATGTTCTGGGTGTTAGAACGGATAGTATGGAGGAATTAACCTACCAAAGCAAAAAACGCATCCACAATCTTAAGTATTACACTTGGATTGAACAACAAATGTATGATTTGGATGAATTGAATGCACAATGGTATGATTATGATAATTATTGGGGTAAACTCCATCAAATGGGTCCGGAGCTCGATAAACTGATTGAACAGTTTAATCAAAGAACAGGCCTGATTGAATAGATTAATGAACGATTCAAGATTATGGCTTAGCAAATAAAAAGATGTCTACAGACAGTGGTTTTTGATTAGGAACCACTGTCTTTTTATTTTAGAGTTTTAAAATCGCATAGAATTTTTAAATTAATCAGTCTAAATTCATTAGTCACTCTATAAACCGACAAATTTTTTTTGAGAAAGTAAGTACAATGGAAGGAGATGACATTAAAGCGAAAAGGAGGGATATATTTTGTGCTTTGGATATTTCAATAATGTTATTATGGTTTTATTTTTTTGTGGAGTTGTGATTTTAGTCGATTTATCACTCAATAAAAATTATTCTAGTTGCAGACTAGGTATTCTGTTCGGCTTGATCACAATATTTGTGATTAGCGGTAATAGTATGGTTATTGCCGGCCGCTTCTATGATTTTCGGCATATAACCATGACTATGGCTGGTTTTATCGGGGGGCCGGTGGCTGCAGGAATAGCGGTTTTAATAAGTGGTCTGTATCGTTATAGTATGGGTGGAAGGGGTATGATGGGTGGAGTCATCACCCTCGTCGTTTTTGCTTGTTTCGGGCTAATTTTAAAACGATGGTTCAAGAGTGTCCAAAATGGACGCAGGATCTTGTTCTGGTACTTGATCGGAATTATTATGACCTTTGTTCTCATCGGGATCATTGCTTTTATACCCCTAGGGAAGAGTAGATCTTATGACGTTCTGAGGGTTGTTACGATTCCCTATCTGATCATAACCCCCCTTGCAACGACAATTATTTTCAACTTTTATTATTGGGCCTACGAATATTTCAGTAAAGCCTCCATCCTCCATACTATTCTTAACTTTAGCCCCATCAATTTAATGATCTTTAATCAGAATGGACCCATTGTGCTCAGCAAAGCCTTAAAGAATCATCCTGAATCTTCGGAGTATCTAAACAGTTTATTGCCACTGTTGGAGAACTGCCCGGACTTAACTAAGACTGCTGGACAGCACCGCCATGAGATTAAGACTCAAGATGATCGACATTTCGTTGCGGATTTATCGAGCTTTCAGATGCCGAGTGGAGAATGGGCCTGCGTGGGGGTCATCAAGGACATAACCGAACTAATCAAAGACCATGATAAACTGCGAATTGCCAAAGAGAGATGTTCTAAAACCTTTGAATTGGGTCCCCACATGATGAGTATTATTAGAAAATCTGACGATCGTTACATTCATGTGAACCGTCGTTTCTTGGAGAAACGAGGCTTTGAACTGGAGGATGTCATCGGTAAAACTCCTATAGAAATCGGTGTGCCGGAGCACGAGTTCAAAGAGGTTATGAAGATTATGTCAGCCAAAGGGTTCGTGAGTAATTACGAATGTTCAATCGTTACGAAATATAATTCCCGAGGTTTTGTAATACTATCTGCGGAGGAGATCCAAGTCGATGATCAAGAATGTTATTTATTTGCTTATAATGATGTGACGGAAATGAAACGGATGCAGACGGAGAGAATAGAACAGCTTACCAAAAATTTAAAATTGGATGCAGAACTGTACCAGAGCAATCAGCTTATCGCCGATCTCATCAGCAACATGCCCGATAGTTTTTATGTCTTGGACCGTGAATGGCGGTTTACCTATGTCAACAAAAAGGGTGAAGAGTTATTGCAGAAAACCAGAAAAGAGCTTCTTGGCACTGTTTTATGGGAGATATTGCCGGGATCTCGCGAAACTCTACTCTACATAAATTACCAAATGGTTAAAGAGCTGCATATTCCGATGACTTTCGAGTATCCCAGCCTCCTGGTAGATGGGACATGGTATCAGGTGACAGCCTTTCCCTTTAAATTTGGCATTTCTGTCTATTCTCGAGATATTACCAAGACTAAGCTCACTCGTGAACAACTTATTAAATCCCAACGTGAAATGGCCTCAATTCTTGAAAGTATGACCGATTGTTTCTTTGCTGTTGATCGTGACTATATCTTAACCTATATTAATAGAGCGTTTGAAAGCACCCTCGGAAAATCAGGTAAAGAATTGTTGGGTAAGAAAATGACGGAAGTTTTCAAAATCAGCTCAACCGTACTACAGAAATTCGAGCAGGTGATAAGTAAACAACGCCCCTTGTCTTTTGAGATTATCTCCGAAAAATTAAATAATAAGTGGTTAGACATTAATATATATCCAACGGAAAATGGGCTAATCTGTTATTTTAGAGATATTTCCGTTCGTAAAATAGCTGAATTTGAAATCGCCCGACTTGACCGCCTCAACCTTGTCGGACAATTGGCTGCAGGAATTGGACATGAAATTCGGAATCCCATGACAACTGTGCGCGGGTATCTTCAATTATTGGGAACAAAAACTGAAAACGCCGTTCAGAAACCGACCTATGATTTAATGATCTCTGAATTAGATCGAGCGAACTCCATTATTACAGAATTTCTATCTCTAGCCAGAACTAAACAAACAGAATTAAAATATCAGAACCTCAATGGAATTATTGAAAAATTATACCCTCTCTTGGAAGCGGACGCTTTCAATCAAAATAAGCAAATTAAGTTCATCCCCGGTGAGATTCCCAATCTTCAGCTCAATGAAAACGAACTTTCCCAGCTCGTACTGAATTTATCCCGTAATGGCTTTGAAGCCATGGGGGAAAGAGGTTGCCTTACTATTAAAGTTTCTTCGCAGGATGAAACGGTCATGTTGTCTATAGAAGATGAAGGGTGTGGAATTTCTAAGGAAGATCTTAAAATGGTAGGTACCCCTTTCTTTACCACGAAAGAAAATGGGACCGGCTTAGGCCTGGCAACCTGCTACAGAATAGCGGAATCCCATAATGCCAGAATTATGATTGATTCTTCTTCGCAGGGGACAATCTTTAACGTCATATTTCCGATTTGTAATCAGGTCAATGACCAGAATGAAAGGATCGCTTAACAACTCAATTTAGAAAAATCAGTACTTCGATTTTTATCGGGTACTGATTTTTTTGACCTTTAAATGAATTTTTAATTGTTAAATTTTGGAAATATATAAAAGATTGTTGTTATCAGCTCGGTTTTCATTAACGTGAAGAGTAATTGGCATGATAATTGCATTAAAATACTCGCTGAACGTTGAGAGCAATCATTTCGTTTAGGGGGAGATAAGTGGTTTAACAGGTAAAACAAGAAATTGTTTTCGATATGTATTGGAAAAATGCTTTAGCAACAAACTATCTTTGAATAGGAGCGATTACAATGAGTGATGAAATTAAGTGGATAAGTAACCAGATGTTAAAAATCTATGGAAAAGGTACATCGACCGAACTGTTCAGCAAGGCTGAAATTGATAAAGCTCGAAGATTTCACGCAACATTTCCTGATTATGAGCCAACTCCTCTGCGTTCACTTCAAAAACTAGCCCATAATTATGGCGTTGCTGGGATTTATGTTAAAGATGAGTCTTATCGTTTTGGCTTAAATGCTTTTAAAGCTTTAGGCGGCTCATATGCTATTGGGAGATATCTGGCTCAGCGACTTCATAAAGATATCAGCGAACTTCCCTACGATGTTCTGACCTCGCCTGAAGTCAAAAGAGAATTAGGAGATATTACCTTCGCAACCACGACCGATGGAAATCATGGTCGGGGAATAGCCTGGACTGCTCGTCAATTAAAACAGAAATCCGTGGTCTATATGCCGAAGGGATCGTCTCAGTTCCGTTTGGATAAGATTAGAGAAGAAGGCGCGGAAGCGTCTATCACAGATTTAAATTACGATGATGCAGTGCGCATGACGGCGGTGGAAGCTGAAAAAAATGGCTGGGTGGTTGTTCAAGATACGTCATGGGAAGGTTATGAAGAGATCCCAAGCTGGATTATGCAGGGATATGGAACCATGTCGGCCGAGGCTTTAGAGGAACTGAATCATTTAGGGGTAGAGAAACCCACCCATATATTCGTCCAAGCCGGAGTAGGAGCTTTAGCAGGCTCAGTGCAGGGGTATTTCGCCTCCTTGTTTCAAGAGGATCGGCCCAAAACTGTGGTCGTGGAAGCAAACAAGGCGGATTGCTTATATAAATCAGCTCTTGCCGGGGATGGCCGACCGAGGGTAGTCGGTGGTGATATGTCGACGATTATGGCTGGATTGGCCTGCGGTGAACCGAATCTTATCGGCTGGAATATCTTGAGAGACTATAGTCATATGTTTGTTTCTTCCCCGGATTGGGTTGCAGCAAGGGGAATGCGAGTCTTGGCCAATCCGCTGCTGGGTGATCCAAGAGTTATTTCCGGTGAATCCGGTGCAGTAACGGCAGGACTCTTGAGTTCATTTTTGAATGACAAGGCCTTTAAAGAGGCACGGGAACAGCTTAATTTAAACCACCAATCTCAAATTCTCGTCTTCAATACGGAAGGAAATACCGATCCCTATAAATATCGTAGTATTGTTTGGGACGGTGAACTGCCGTCGACAGGTCGCTAAGATAGAACTATGGCATCAAGATTTGGTACTTTAAGGTTAGGGAAGCACGATTCCAGAAAAGGGTGCTTCCCTTCTTGAATTAAAAGATTGTACTTGTTTATTTGTGCTTATTGAGACGGAAGTCTCGAAATGAGACAAAGAGTTGTATATAATATAATTAGTGTTAGTTTAACAATTATAGAGGTGTTAGGATGTATCACCTAAGTGACATAAAAACAACAGTACAACAAACTGCCGACGCCATTGCTGAGGCCCTTAAAATTGAAGTCGAAATTGCAGATTCAGATCTTATTCGAGTTGCTGGAACGGGAAAATATAAGATTCGCTGTGGAAGTCCGATGAATGAAGGTTTTGTTTACCGTCATGTCATGAAGACTGGGGACTCCGTGATTATTGATAACCCTGGTTACAATGAGCTTTGTCAGCCGTGTACTTGCCGTGGGAATTGTTTGGAGTTTGCCGAAGTGGCCATTCCAATTCGGGCAGAAGATCAAATTATTGGGGTTATCGGCTTGGTAAGCTTCGACGAAGAGCAGACAAAACGCTTAATGGATAATAAACAATCGCTTTTGCGTTTCCTGGAAAAGATGTCGGAACTTCTTGTCGGCAAAGTGGTTGAAAGTCAACAAAACCGTGAGCGGGAACTGTTGACCAGCCAGTTGCTTACGGTTCTGAATCTCTTACATGACGGGATTTTATTAATTAACGATCAGCAGAAAGTCACTCATTATAACACCCATGCGGGTAAATTACTGGATATTGAAGGAGATCAGGAAGTAGGACTATATCAGCTCTTGGATGATAAGAAATTATGGTTGGCCGTTGAGCGCGGGGAACTGTTTTCCGGCCCAATTCGAGGGAAGCGCGTTGCTACACAGCTTTATTGTGATGTTGTTCCCATTAAAAACAATGAGGCCATTGAAGGTGCAGTCATTACGATTAAAGATATTCAACAAATCAAGAAATTGGTTAAAGAGGCAACTGTGAGTGAAATCGAAACTCATTTTTCCCAGATTATCGGTAATTCTGCTAAGATGAGTGAGCTGAAAGCAATGGCTTTACATGTTGCCCCAAGTAAGGCTACCTTGCTTATTCAGGGAGAAAGCGGTACAGGAAAAGAGCTTTTGGCTCGAGCTATTCATCAGAGCAGCAATCGAAAAGGGCATGCCTTCATTGCCATCAATTGCGGCGCAATTCCGGAAAACTTGCTGGAAAGTGAATTATTCGGGTATGAAGAAGGATCGTTTACAGGTGCTCGACGGGGCGGCAAAATGGGGAAATTTGAACTGGCTCATAATGGTACGATCTTTTTAGACGAAATTGGAGACATGCCCCTGCACTTACAAGTTAAAATTTTGCGGGTTTTACAGGAACGAAGAGTCGAGCGGATTGGAAGTACGCGCTCTATTCCTTTGGACGTCCGAGTGATCGCCGCGACACACCGGGATTTGGACGAGATGGTTAAGACGGGAGAATTTCGAGAGGACCTTTATTACCGTTTAAATGTTATTCCTCTGACGATTCCTCCGCTGCGCGAGCGGCAAGAGGATATACCGGTCTTAATTCAATTCTATTTAGACCATTATTCAACGGTTACGGAAAAAGTGGTTCGAGGGATAACTCCGGAGGCTATTGCCAAATTAGCGCATTATCCATGGCCGGGCAATGTCCGAGAGTTAGGTAATGTGATTGAATACTGTGTAACCATGGTCGTGGGAGATACGATTACACCAGAAAACTTGCCTCAACGTATAAAAGAAGACTTTAGACCTGGGCCTAAAAATACTTCTTTAAACCTAAAGCAACTTGAACGAGAAGCGATTATGAAGGCTTTGACAGTGGCAGATTCTGAAGGGCACAAAGAGGATGCCGCCAATTTGCTGGGGATTAGTAGAGCTACTCTCTATCGTAAGATCAAAGAATACCAAATTGCTGAAAATAAGACGTTTATTTAAATCTATCGGCTTAATAAGCAACGATTTAATGTTTCAAAACTGGATTATCGTCTCAAAATGAGATTTGAGGCCGAGAACCCAGTATTAGACACCGTTCGAGAGAATTCGAGGGTTTATCTCATCTCAAACTGGAGTCTCAACTTGAGATTTTGCGAGAAATGTTCTAACGGCTGTTTCTGAAAACAATAAAAAAATGGGCAATATTAATTAATGGTTGAAAAATGAGAATTGGCATGAGTCTTGCATTAATCTAAAGGAGAGCGATCATACTAAGTATGATAGGCTATCATTTACAATCCAAGAGTAGCGAAAGGGGAATTTATTTTGGATACCAATTTTGCAAAAGTTCTGGAGTTGGCTAAAAAGTATGAGCCTGAAATGAGTCGTTTCTTACGGGACCTTATCGCCATTCCTAGCGAGAGCTGTGATGAAAAGAATGTGGTACTGCGAATCAAAGAAGAAATGCTAAAAGTAGGGTTTGACAAAGTAGATATTGACCCGATGGGAAACATCCTTGGGTATATCGGTCATGGCAAACATCTGATTGCTATGGATGCGCATATCGATACCGTAGGCGTAGGGGATCCGGGACTTTGGAAATACGATCCTTATCAAGGATACGAAGATGAAGAAATCATTATCGGCCGTGGCGGATCAGACCAAACCGGCGGAATGGCTTCCATGGTTTATGCCGGTAAGATTATCAAAGATCTTGGTTTAGAAGATGAGTACACGCTGGTTGTCGTAGGTTCTGTTCAGGAAGAAGATTGTGACGGACTTTGCTGGCAGTATATCATTAAAGAAGATAAAGTTGTTCCAGAATTCGTGGTTATAACAGAACCGACGGATGGCAAGATTTATCGCGGACACCGTGGACGGATGGAAATCAAAGTTATGACAAAGGGTGTTAGCTGCCATGGCTCAGCCCCGGAACGCGGAGACAATGCTATTTATAAAATGGCACCAATTCTCACCGAGCTGCGTAGTTTGCACGAAAACCTGATGGATCATCCTTTCTTAGGGAAGGGCAGCTTGACTGTTTCCGAAATCTTCTATACCTCCCCTTCACGTTGTGCAGTGGCCGACAGCTGCTGGATTTCCGTGGACCGACGCTTAACCGCCGGAGAGTCTTGGGAATATGCACTCCAACAAATTAGGAATCTCCCTTCCGTGAAAGCTGCTAATGCAGAAGTTTCCATGTATACCTATGAAAGACCTTCATATACAAATCTCGTATATCCTACAGAATCCTATTTCCCAACCTGGCTGATTGAAGCAGGGCATCCAGTCAGCACGACCTTGGAAGATGCTTATAAGGGGTTATTCGGTAAAGACCCAGTGGTTGACAAGTGGACATTCTCCACAAACGGTGTTTCCATTATGGGACGTTATGGCATTCCTTGTATTGGGTTCGGACCAGGTCACGAGGATCAAGCCCATGCACCAAACGAGCGCACCTGGAAAAAGGAACTGGTAGATTGCGCAGCTATGTACGCTGTTATTCCAAGCTTGTATATTAAAAAATATGTCGATTTGATGCCTAGTGCAACAGAAAATCTGGTGAAATAATCTCCTGGCTTCATAACCTGTTCGCCACGCAGCGAGGCTGCCTTAAATAAACTAACTTAATACTAATTTAATTAGGAGGAACGATAATGCAAACAGTATTCAGAGGAAGACATTTTCTTAACCTAGAGGATTTTACTAAAGAAGAACTTGACACAATGCTTGACGTTTCCTTGGACCTTAAGAGAAAATTCGCCATGGGAGAAGACACTCCTTATCTTACCAACAAAACTGGTTTCCTAATGTTCTTTGAGCAATCCACCAGAACCAGAAACTCAATGGAAGCTGGTATCGCTCAATTAGGCGGTCATGCGAATTTCTTGGATTCCAGCACAATGCAAGTTGCCCATGGAGAAACTGCCAAAGATACTGCAATTATTCTTTCTCGCTTTGGACACATGATTGCCTGCCGTTATTGCAACTGGGGCAGAGGAAATGCCTACTTAAATGAGATGGCTAAATGGTCTTCAGTGCCCATCATGAACTTGCAGTGTGACCTTTATCATCCATTCCAAGGCTTGGCAGATTTAATGACGATTAAAGAGAAACATCAGGATTTAAGACGTAAAAAGATTTCAATTATCTGGGCGTATGCTGAAAGCCATAAGAAACCAATTTCTGTTCCTGTTACTCAAGTTCTTCTTTTCCCTCGTTATGGTATGGATGTATGGTTGGCTTATCCAAAAGGCTGGGAACTTCCTGATTGGGTCATTGAACAAGCCAGAGCAAATGCTGAGAAGCATGGCGGTACACTGACAATTACTCATGATGAGGCTGCAGCGTATAAAGATGCCGATATCGTTATTCCTAAGAGCTGGGGGAACTGGGTCACAGACCAAACAGGAGCCACAGAAACCGGTGCCAGTAAAGTTATCGATGATGCTTTGATTGCCAATAAGAGCTGGAAGTGCACGGAAGCTAAAATGGCGACTGCCAGCAAAGATGTTATGTATATGCATGCTCTGCCTGCCGACCGTAACAATGAAGTTGAAGATGCTGTTATTGATGGGCCGCATTCTATCGCTTATGATGCCGCCGAAAATCGTTTGCATACAGCAAAGGCTGTTATGACATTATTAATGGGTGGAAAATAATTGTGAGTACGTTAGCTGTAGTAGCCATTGGCGGAAATTCTCTGATTCGAGATAAAGCACATGAATCCGTTGAGGACCAATATCAAGCAGTCTGTGAAACAGCTAAGCATATTGTAGGCATGATCGAACAAGGGTATGAGGTGATCATTACTCATGGCAATGGCCCTCAAGTTGGGTTTATCCTTAGAAGATCTGAGATAGCTATGGATGTTGCCGCGATGCATCAGGTACCCCTGGTAAGTTGTGGAGCGGACACGCAAGGAGCTATTGGTTATCAAATTCAACAGGCCATGGATAATGAATTTAAGAGAAGAGGCCTGAAAAAATCGGCGGTGACCATTGTGACTCAAGTTGTGGTATCCGCAGACGACCCTGCTTTCCAAAAACCAGCGAAGCCGATTGGTTCCTTTTATTCCAAAGAACAGACAGAGCTTATCCAAAAAGCGAACCCATCTTGGGTCATGGTTGAAGATGCTGGCAGAGGATATCGTCGAGTAGTTGCTTCGCCTCTACCTCAAGAAATCGTGGAAAAAGATGTCATCAATCAACTAGCCCGTGCCGGCTATTGCGTCATAAGTGTTGGCGGCGGCGGAATCCCTGTCATGAAACGAGAGGATAATTCCTTGCAGGGTGTTGATGCTGTGATTGATAAAGATTTCGCTTCAAGCCTCTTGGCATCAGACATTAAAGCGGATCTGTTAATAATTTCGACCGGAGTCCCGACGGTTTATCTCAACTATGGTAAACCTGAGGAGAAGGCTTTAGATAAAGTGTCCTTAGCTGAATTGAAACAATATACGGCTGAGAATCATTTTGCCCCAGGGAGTATGCTGCCAAAGGTTCAGGCAGTGATCAAATTCCTGGAAAATGGCGGAAAAGAAGCGATTATCACCAATCCTGAATCGTTGGAAGACGCCATTGCCGGTAAGACCGGAACCCATGTTTATCCCTAAATCTTGTTTGTAACAACTTGAAAACCATTGAACTAGAATAACGCAGAGTGCTTTCTGAGAAAGCACTCTGCCTCAAACCCCCTCAAATCTAAGGCTAAGGTTCGAAGATCGAGCCAGGAATATCTAAATAAGCCTTAAGGAGAAATTAGATATGGGTATAGTGTTAAGTGGCGGGACGATTGTAACGGCCGCCGACGTGTATCAAGCAGACGTCCGTATTGAAGGCGAGAGAATTGTGGCCCTTGGTCACGAGATCAAGCAACCTGATGATCAGGTAATAAATGTGGATGGCTGCTTTTTATTTCCAGGGGGAATCGATCCCCATACCCACTTTGACCTTCCGGCAGGAGATATCACGACTTCGGATGATTTTCATTCGGGTACTAAAGCCGCCTTGCTGGGAGGAACAACGACCATTTTAGATTATGCCACTCAGTTTAAAGGGGAAAGTCTCAAAACAGGTTTGGAAAACTGGCACAAGAAAGCTCAGGGAAAATGTTACGCCGATTATGGCTTTCATATGGCTATTACAGATTGGAACGATTTGATCGCCCAAGAAATGACAACCTTGGTTCACCAAGAAGGTGTTCCTTCTTTTAAACTTTATATGGCTTATAAGAATGTTCTACAAGTGGACGATAGTGAACTTCTGCAGGCGCTGCGCCAGGCCGGGGACTGTGAGGCACTGGTTTGTGTGCATTGTGAAAATGGAGATGTTGTCTACGATTTAGTACAAAAAGCTCGTCGGGAAGGTAATACTGCTCCTAAATATCATCCCTTGACTCGCCCGCCTGAGATAGAGGCTGAAGCAACCGCGCGTGTCATTACTCTCGCCCAAATGGCTGGAGCGCCTGTTTATATTGTTCATCTTACTTGCAGTGGAGCCCTTCAGGAAGTAACTCGAGCTAAACTCCGAGGATATGAAGTTTACGCGGAAACCTGTCCGCAATATCTATTGTTGGATGATAGCTATTACTGCTCAGAAGGATTTAATGGTGCGAAGTATGTCATATCCCCGCCGTTACGCCCAATTCAGAATCAAAGCGCCCTTTGGTCCGGTTTAAAGACGGGGATTTTAGAGACGATAGCCACCGACCATTGTGCGTTTAATTATAAAGGCCAAAAAGACTTAGGACTTGAAGACTTCAGTAAGATTCCCAATGGTGCACCCGGCGTGGAGACTCGTATGGGGTTATTGTTTACCTATGGTGTTCAGACTGGTAAATTAAGTCTTAACGAGTTTGTCGCTTTAACTTCGACGAATGCGGCAAAATTATTTGGCTTATTCCCTCGTAAAGGGACAATCGCGCCTGGCAGCGATGCAGACCTTGTGGTCTGGGATCCACGCATCTCCTCCGTGGTCACTGCTGAAACGTTGCATCAACAAGTCGACTATACCCCTTTTGAGGGTTTTAAACAGCAGGGACAAGCGGTACGGATATTTTTGCGTGGGAAACAGGTATGCCAAGACGGCAAGCTAACTCAAGAAATACCGACGGGAAGCTATTTGTTCCGAAAACCATTTCTGAGGAGAAAGGGTGACGAGAATGTTTAAGATCGATGTGAATGGAACAGAGTATTCCGTCCAAGAGGACATGAATCTTATGGACTATTTGCGGGATGTTTTGCACGTTACATCCCTGAAAAACGGCTGTGGAGAAGGGGTTTGCGGTGCCTGTACTGTTCTTGTGGACGACAAGAAACTGCGGGCCTGTACGCAAACATTGGCCAAAGTCTCCGGCAAAAAAGTATTAACCGTCGATGGGCTGACAGAACGAGAAAAAGAGGCCTATGCGTGGGCTTTCGCGGAAGCGGGTGCTGTGCAATGCGGTTTTTGCATTCCGGGAATGATCATTAGTGCTAAAGCTTTAATCGATAAGTCCCCTATCCCAACGTCTAAGGAAATCAAAGACGCGATTCGAGGAAATATTTGCCGCTGCACAGGATATGTCAAAATTGAGCAAGGGATCATGCTTGCTGCTAAGGTATTGCGCGGTGAGCTGCAGCCGAATTCGACGGCACTTGCAGGGGCTGGAGTCGGGACAAGCATTCAGCGTCTGGATGCTCGGGAAAAGGTCCTTGGCACCGGGCAATACGTGGATGACATGTTCGTAGATCAGATGCTGCATGCCGCAGTATTGCGTACTAAGTATCCCCGTGCTTTAATTAAAGGAATTGATACTTCGGCAGCTCGCGTTTATCCTGGTGTAGAAGCCGTCTTAACGGCAGAGGATATTCCCGGGATTAATGAGCATGGGCATATTTTTCATGATTGGCCGACGCTGATTGCCATTGGCCAAGAAACTCGTTACATCGGGGATGCCATTGTTTTAGTGGCAGCCAAGACCAAGAAGCAGGCCCGCGAAGCTTTAGCTTTAATCCAAGTGGAGTATGAAGAGCTCGAACCTGTTCTGAACCCGCCGGAGGCTTTAGCGGACCAAGCTCCTGAAATCCACGCTAAAGGAAATCTCTTGAGCACGACGAAAATCCAGCGGGGGAATGTTGAAGAGGCTTTGGCTAAATCTGCTCATGTGGTCACACAGCAGTATTCCACGCCTCCGACGGAACATGCCTTTATGGAACCGGAAAGCGCCCTGGCGATTCCTCAGGAAGACGGGGGAATTACAGTTTATGTTGGGGATCAAAGTGTTTATGATGACCAACATGGCATCATGGGGATTCTCGGACTACCGGCGGAAAAGGTTCGGATTATCAGCAAACTGGTAGGCGGCGGTTTTGGCGGGAAAGAGGATTTGAGTGTCCAGCATCATGCTGCTTTGCTGGCGGTAAAAACGCAGAAGCCTGTGAAACTTACGCTCTCTCGCAAGGAAAGCTTGCTCGTTCATCCCAAAAGGCATGCCATGGAATTGGAAGTTACTACCGGCTGCGATGCTGACGGAAAATTAACGGCTATGGTGGCCAAGATCGTTGCGGACACCGGAGCTTATGCTTCCTTAGGTACAGCCGTTCTTCAGCGGGCTTGCACCCATGTCGGAGGTCCTTACCAAATCTTAAATGTTGATATTACCGGACTTTGTGTCTATACGAATAATCCGCCAGCCGGTGCGTTCCGAGGATTTGGTGTCCCACAGGCAGCTTTTGCCTCAGAAACCAATCTCGACCTTCTGGCTGAGAAAGTCGGAATTTCCCCCTGGGAGATTCGTTACCGCAACGCCTTGGAACCAGGGATGGTAAATCCTACGGGTCAGATCACAGATGAAGGAACAGCGATCAAGGAAACGTTGCTCGCGGTTCGTGAGGTCTACGAGTCCCATCCTTATGCCGGTATTGCCAGTGTTATGAAAAATACGGGTATAGGTGTTGGATTGCCGGATACCGGGCGAGTTAAACTGCAAATTGTCAACGGCAAAGTATTAGTGCTTACAAGTGCTGCCTGCATTGGTCAGGGCCTGGCAACAATAGCGACTCAGATTGTCAATGAGGCCACAGGGTTACCGTTAGAGTGCATCGATTTTGGTGCCCCGGATACCTTCTTAACTCCGGATTCAGGAACAACCACGGCTTCGCGTCAAACTCTCTTTACTGGTGAGGCAGTGCGCCAAGCAGCATTAAAACTCCAGCAGGCTTTATACAAATCCTCGCTGGAGGAGCTAGAAGGCATGGAGTTTTATGGAGAATATCTAGGCAAAACAGATCCTATTAATTCGGATAAACCTAATCCGGTCAGCCATGTCGCCTATAGTTATGCGACACAAGTGGTGATCCTCAATGAGCAGGGCCTTGTAGAAAAGGTTGTTGCGGCTCATGATGTGGGTCGGGCTATCAATCCTAAGGCCGTTGAAGGACAAATCGAGGGTGGAGTTGTCATGGGGTTAGGCTACGCTTTGCGAGAAGATTTCCCGCTCCAAAAAGGCATACCTACCGCGAAGTTTGGCACATTAGGCTTATTAAGATCCACAGATGTTCCAGAAATCGAATCGATCATCATAGAAAAGAATTCCTCTCCTTTAGCTTATGGCGCCAAAGGGATTGGAGAAATCTCGTCAATTCCCACAGCACCTGCCGTTGCCTTGGCCTATCGTAGGTTTGATGGCAAGTTGCGCAGTTCACTTCCTTTGCGTGAAACTCCGTATAAAAAATAAGCAGGATTTCGATTAGCGAAGATCAAAGAAGTATTAGTATATCAAGCTATGGGAGAAGTGCGTTACGCTTATGAATGAAGGGCCTCAGAAATGGTCGGGCGGAAATCTATGGGAAATGACAAACCGGGCCCGGGTTATCACCTTGATCGGGGCAGGTGGGAAAACCACTTGCCTTCGGGTGCTGACTCAGCTAATCCGTGAAGCTGGTTATCCTGTGACGGCTACGACGACAACCAAAGTTTATCCGGAAGGGCTAATGCAGGCCTGGCATCATCCTTCTCAGCCGCCCCCCTCAGAGCAAAAAAACGCTTATTTTTGGTATTCTGAGGTGGAAGCAAAAAGCGGAAAATGGTTGGGGCCTTCCTCAGCGGCTGTCGATAAAGCAATCCTAGGTGATCTGCAGCTTTCTAATAGTGGGGCAGGAGTGTTTCCACGTTATTGGGTCATTGAGGGAGATGGGGCACGGGAACGCCTATTAAAGTGTTGGGCGGAGCATGAACCTCAAATTCCGGATTGTTCGGTGTGTGGAGTGTTGGTCATGGCTGGCAAGCTCTGGGGACATGTTTTAGAGGCCGATCATGTCCACCGGTCTGAGCACTGTGCGGATTTACTGGATCTCCCCTGGACGGAGGAAAGTGTCTGGCGTTATCTTCTAAAGTCTCCCGTATTTTGGCCGCAATATCGGCAATTATCTTGGGTCATTTTTCTGAATATCCCCGGTCTAAAGGCTTGGAAACCCAGCCTTCATCTGGAAGAGCTGGAAGAACCAAATCCGCCTGAATATTATGATGCAGCGGATTTGGTGGCAGCCCTTAAGCGCAGATGGCTGGAACTAAATGAGCAGGGCATAAACGTGGAACACAAGCCAAGAAGTTTGCGGCTGGCTGCCGGAGATGCCAAGGAGGGAACGTTAACGTGGTTCGATTTGTGGTGATGGCTGCCGGACAGGCAACTCGGATGGGTCGAGATAAACTGGCTTTACCCTGCGGGCAGACGACCGTGCTTGGCAATGTGCTTCAAGCAGTCATAGAGGGGCTTGAACTTCAAGGAAGATTATTTCAGGACTTAAGTGAGTTTTCGAAGTTCGTTGAGATTTTTGTGGTTGCCCGGCGTCCAATAGAGGAATATCTGACCAAGGAAACCTTAATTAGGTTTCAAGAATCAGGTGGGGTTTGGCTTCAAGTACCCAGCGCGATACCTCTTGCGGAAACCCTTCGTTTAGGACTAAGCAATTTAAAGGAAGAGATTCAGACCGTCGGTTTTCTGCCTGGTGATCAGGTGGGGGTTACCGCCCAAGGATTAGCAAGTTGTTTCACTCAAGTTCTGAGGTTGGTTCCGGATTTTTTAGTACCGGTTTCCGGAGACTTAGTTGGTTCACCGGTGTTTTTTCATCGAAGGTATGTTCCGGAGCTGTGTGAGCTGCACGGGGAACAAGGAGGCAGGAACGTCTTATACCGCTATCCTGGACGATGGACAAAACATAGTGTCGAGGAAACTTTCCTGCAGGATGTTGATACCCCAGAAGAGTATCAATTATGGATGGAACAGGCTAAAGAAAGACACGCTGGTCAAGTTGAATCAGTGGATTGAGGCAAGGAGAGTCACGAATATGGACAAGAAATTTGACATGAACGGACCGCTTGTTTTGGTCCGCGGAGCCGGAGAACAGGCTTCGGGAGTAGGGTGGACTTTAGCTAAAGCAGGATTTCAAGTCGTGATGACTGAGGTGGCTAAGCCCTTGATGGTTCGTTGGCCGGTCTGTTTTGGTACGGCCGTTGTCCAAGGAACGTGGCAAGTAGAAGGGATGTCGTCGCGGCGGGTGGAAAAGCCAGACGAATGCGAAACTGCCTGGAATGAGGGAGTTATCCCGGTTCTCATAGACCCGGATTTAGAGTACCTGACAGAGCTTAAGCCGACCTTTTTAGTGGATGCCATTTTAGCCAAACGAAATACAGGCACACGACGAGACATGGCTTTGAGAACCATTGGTTTGGGACCTGGTTTTACAGCGGGGGAGGATGTCGATCTTGTCGTGGAAACAAATCGAGGGCACCATCTGGGCCGCTTAATCTATGCTGGACCGGCGGAACCCAATACGGGGATTCCGGGGACAATTGCCGGGTTTGCTAAGGAGCGGGTGATCTATTCTCCGAAGGCAGGCGTCTTTCGGGCGGTACGCAGCATTGGGGAACAGGTTGAAGCGGGAGAGTGTGTGGGTGTTATCGATGATGGAATGGGGGGCACACAGGTCCTGGCTACACTTCACGGTGTTCTTCGGGGATTATTGCTGAATGATACGTTGGTTGGAGCTTCAGTTAAACTTGGAGATATTGATCCGCGCGGGAAGAAGGAGTATTGCTCCACGATATCGGAAAAAGCTCGAGCTATTGGAGCCGCAGTTCTGCTCGGCATCATGGAAAGTGGCCTTCTGAGTCCGATAAGCCTTAAAACAAGATAATTGGTTAAATCTACAGAAACGTAAAAAAATGGCAATAAAGATATACTGATATTCTCGAATTTCAGGTAGGAGTTTGGCAAGATATAGCGAATATAATGTATAGTTAGAAAACAATGAATAGTGATGATCAAACTCATATATCCTTGATGATTGGATCAGGGGTGTCTACGAGGCAACCGTAATTGCTTCTCTATGAGCCGATGTTGGCTTATGGAGAATCAAGAACTGGTTGCCTTTTGCATGGAGTTTTATCAGAGGGGGTGCATTCCGTGAAATATTATCAGCCACAAAGCGTGAGCGAGGCAATTGAAACGGCAGAATTGTCAGAAGGAATGTTTTTGGCCGGGGGAACGGACCTTGTGCTGCAAATGCAGAGAGGAAAGATCCAACCTGGCGTACTGATCGATCTGGGGAAGATTCCAGAACTTCGGGAGATCAGAGAAGCAAATGGGTACATTGAGATCGGCAGTATGGCAACCTTTGCCGAAATGGGACAATGCCAGCTTCTCGCTCAAAAGGCGACAGCTCTCTGGCTAGCCTGTCAAACTATGGGATCACCTCAGATCCGTAACCAAGCGACTCTCGGAGGAAATTTAGGGAATTGCTCACCGGCTGCAGATGGGCTACCGCCGCTTTTAGCCTTGGGCGCTGATGTGGAATTGATCTCCAGGCAAGGCGTTACGATAGTTCCTCTTGTTGATTTATTGCAGCAAACTCCTCTCTTTTCCACGGGGACTTTGATTCGAGGGTTTCGAATTCCCCAAAAAGGTTGGCACAGTGGATTTGCTAAACTGGGGCGACGGGAGGCCTTAGCTATTGCTCGCTTAAGTGTCGCGGTGGCGATTGAACAAGTGGGGCCGCAGGTCGGGAATGTGCGAGTCGCTTTGGGTGCTGTGGGCAAGCGGGCCTTTCTTAGCGATTCCTTAGCACTGGAATTGAAAAACAGGGAATTTAATGAAGATTGGCTGGAAAAGGGAATCGTTGAAGTGCAGCGTGTTGTTCGGGAAGCTTTAGGGGCACGGGCATCAGCTCCCTACAAACGAGTGGCGGTAGCCGGAGTTTTCGTCAGGCTGTTGCATCATTGCAGCCTAAGGAGGGTTAGACAGATGATAAACATCGAATTGGTGGTTAACGACAAGCATTATGCCTTAGAGGTTGATCCACGGGAACGTTTGCTTGATGTCTTGCGCAATCATTTAGGGTTGATGGGCACGAAGGAAGGGTGCGGCGAGGGAGAATGCGGTGCCTGTACCGTGATTTTAGATGGGAAAACTGTTAACTCCTGTCTTGTTCTGGCTCCCCAAGCCCATGGGAGCGTGATTACGACCATTGAAGGAGTTGGCAATCGCCGAGCTCCACATCCTGTTCAAAAAGCCTTTGTGGAAGTTGGAGCAGTGCAATGTGGTTTTTGTACGCCGGGAATGGTCCTAGCTGCCAAGAATTTGCTGGATAAGAATCCGCATCCCAGTGAAGCTGAAATAGGGGTTGCTATGTCAGGAAATCTCTGTCGCTGTACAGGTTATGATAAGATTCTGCGCGCTGTTAAGCTGGCCGCCGAGGGGGAAGAAGGATGAAGACGGAAGTTGTTGGATCTCGGGTAGTTCGGGAAGATGCCTGGGGAAAAGTGTTCGGGCAAGCTAAGTTTCCAGCCGATGTCAATGCTCCCAATCAACTTTATGGAGTGGTTGTGCGCAGCCCCTATCCCCATGCCCGCATTCGGAAAATTGACGACACGAAGGCTATAGAGCTCGCAGGAGTTGTTACGGTTCTGACAGCCAAAGATGTGCCTCATAATTCCCATGGTGTGCTTTTTCGTGACCAGCCTGTCTTAGCAGACTATGTCCGTATGGTTGGGGACCCCGTTGCGGTAGTTGGAGCAGAAACGCTGGAAATTGCCCGCGCTGCCGCAGAACTTGTAACGGTAGACTACGAGGTCTTGCCTGCTGTTTTTGATCCGGAGGAGGCTATGAAATCTGAAGTTTCCCCTCTGCATCCGGAACTTTGTCCTACGAATGTCCTCTATCACTTGCCGATTCGCCGCGGATCAATGGAGCAAGGTTGGGCTGAGGCAGAGGTGATTGTGGAGCGTACCTACAGTACACAGCACATTGATCATGCGTTTTTACAGCCGGAAGCAGTCCTGGCGCATTTGGACGAGCGTGGGCATATGGTGGTTCAAACGGCGACGCAATATGCTCATTACGATCGGGGCGAAATCGCTCATGCTCTAGGTTTCCGTTATAGTCAAGTTCAAGTCAAAACCTTGGCAGTAGGCGGAGCCTTTGGCGGACGTGAGGATATCTCCTTGCAGATTATGGCTGCTCTGCTAGCCTTGAAGACGCAGCGGCCGGTTAAAATGGAAAATAATCGGGAAGAGTCCTTCTATTCCCACAGTAAACGTCATCCTATGAGGATGTTTTATAAGACTGGAGCTGACAGAAACGGCAAATTAGTAGCCATGGAAGCGAGAATCATTGGGGATGCCGGGGCCTATGCTTCCTGGAGCGTCAATGTCCTGCGCAAATCGGCAGTTCATGCTACAGGACCCTATGAAATTCCCAATGTCTCTATCGACAGTTATGCGGTATTTACGAATAATCCGTTTACCGGAGCGATGCGCGGTTTTGGAGCGGCTCAGACCGTATTAGCTTATGAGAGCCAAATGGATTTGCTGGCTAAGGAGCTGGGGCTATCTCCCTTAGAAATTCGCCTGCGCAACCACCTTAAAGTAGGAAGCACCACGGCGACCGGGCAAGTACTGACGAGCAGTATACCTCTAGATCAATGTTTGGCTAAGGTTGCCCCATATTTTCAGGGCAAGGAGGGAATCCTATGAAAAAGCGGGGTATTGGCTTAGGGTGTGCTTGGTATGGAACTGGGTATGGGAATGGTTTCCCAGATGTTTCGAGTGCTTTTGTAGAGATTCATGATGATGGTTCTGCCACGGTTCTTACCGGAGCCGTGGATGTGGGGCAAGGCAGCAGTTCGATCTATGCCCAAATTGCAGCGGAAGAGCTCGGGCTTCAGCCTGAGGATATTTGTATCAATACGGCTGACACAGATGTGACGCCCGATTCCGGGACGACAGCGGCGACTCGGCAGACGTACAATACTGGAAATGCTGTTTTAAAAGCAGTTCGTCAAGCGAAAGTTCGTTTATTGGCTTATGCAGCCCGCGAATTCGCATGTCCTACGCCCGAAGGAATTGAACTTAAGCAAGGGTCTATCGGTGTTAAAGGGGATACATCCCGTTCTATGCCCCTTGGAGACATGGTTTTTAAAGCCCGCTTAAACGGGGAACGTTTTATTAGTGCGGAAAATTTTACAGCTCATTCAACTCCCGTGGATTTAGAAACCGGGCAGGGGGCTCCTTATTGGCCGTATGCCTTTGGCTGTCAGGTCGCTGAGGTGGAAGTAGACACAGAGACAGGCAGAGTAAGTGTTCTCAGAGTCGTGGCAGTTCACGATGTTGGAAAAGCTTTGAATCCAACGCAAGTAGAAGGGCAAATAGCGGGCGGGGTTGCCCAAGGTGTTGGCTATGCCTTGCTTGAGGAACTTGAGCTAAAAGAGGGAACCATTAAGAATCCGGCTTTTTCAAGCTATTTGATTCCCACGGCACTTGATGTGCCTAAAATAGAAGCATACTTTATCGAAGAGGCGGAGGACAGCGGTCCTTATGGCGCCAAGGGCCTAGGTGAACCTGCCATGCTTCCAACGGTTGCTGCCGTAATCAATGCCATTGATGACGCTGTGGGAGTAAGAATTACCTCGTTACCGGCGACACCGGAGAAAATACTGCAGGCGCTGGCGGAGAAAAAGGAGGTCTTAGGGTAAACTAGGATAACATTGCAATTATAATGTTTTTGACAACAGGGTAAGTCAGCATGAACGATAAAATGTCTATTTAGGGAGGGCTATTCATGTCAAGCGTGTCAAAAAATTCCCAACCTCCGGTAAATCATGGTTTTTTAGATGGCTTTTTTCATCTGTCCGAATTGGGTACAACTGCGCGTACTGAAATTCTCGCTGGAGTAACCACATTTGTTACCATGGCTTATATCCTATTTGTGAATCCGAATATCTTAAAGGATGCCGGAATGCCAATTAATGCAACGTTTGCCGCAACCGCCATCGCCGCCGCAGTCGCTACGCTGATTATGGGCTTATATGCCAACTATCCAATCGCCATGGCCCCGGGCATGGGGCTTAACGCCTTCTTCACCTACTCTGTTGTTATCGGCATGAAACTACCCTGGGAAACGGCACTTGGTGCAGTTTTCATCTCAGGACTGGTCTTCTTCCTGATGACCGTAACCAAAGTTCGGGAATGGATTATGGAAGGGGTACCTGAGGTTTTACGCATCTCTATTGGAGTAGGGATTGGGTTATTTATCGCTTTTATCGGGCTTCAAGATGGGAAAATTGTTGTTGCCAACCCAGCCACTCTTGTCACGCTGGGTGATATGAAATCGGCAAGCGTCTTAGTTACGGTTTTCGGCTTAATTGTTACTGGTTTTTTCATGGCCAAGAAAATCAAGGGTGGCTTACTCATTGGAATTTTAGTGACAACACTTTTCAGTATGTTGATGGGTTATTCTCCTTTGCCAACCGGTATGTCCAGTATTGTAAGCTTTTCAAATCCCTTTGCCTCGATTGCTCCGGTTGCCTTCCACCTCAATATCATGGGAGCCTTTGACTATGGCTTAGTTTCGATTCTTTTCGCCTTCACCTTTGTTGATCTGTTTGACAATATTGGAACCCTGCTGGGTGTTTCGCGTAAAGCCGGATTGCTTGATAAAAAGGGAAATCTTCCCCGCGCCGGCAAGGCTTTGATGTCGGACTCTATAGGGACAATGTTCGGAGCCTGTATGGGAACACCGACTGTAACCTCTTATATTGAAAGTGCCGCAGGTGTGCTTGAAGGAGGAAAAAGTGGTTTAACGGCAGTTATCGTGGCCCTGCTTTTCGTGGTCGCACTCATTTTCTCTCCTCTTATTGGTTTGATCCCTGCCACTGCTACCGCACCGGTTCTTATCTTAGTGGGTGTCTTGATGATGGGCGAAGTGGTTAATATTAAATTTGACGACTTTACAGATGCTTTTCCCGCGTTTATGACGATTGTCATGATGCCTTTAACCTATTCAATCGCTCAAGGTTTAGCCTTTGGTTTTATGTCCTATACCATTATCAAACTGATTACCGGGAAGCATAAAGAAAATAATGCCGTCACTTATACTTTAACGGTCCTCTTTATTCTTCACTTTATACTAGGTTCATGAATCTAGTCGGGGTTGGAGAGATGTAACTCATCTCTCCAATCCTCAATGAACTCGTTCAACCGAGGTTGATTGTTATGTATGTTGTCTTCGGGCGTGAGCTAAGTTCTTTTTGGATGGAAGAGAGCCTTTCGTAAGAAAGGGAAGGGTGGAATTAGGAATGCGGATTCTTTTTAAGAATGCTAAGATTGTAACGATGAATGCTGGACGTGAGATCATTGATGGAGATTTACTCGTTGATGGTTCTCAAATTGCAGCGGTCGAACAGACGATAGAACAACCTGCAGACCAAGTGATTGATTTGCATGGTGATTTGATCATTCCTGGCCTGATCCAAACTCACATTCATCTTTGTCAGACGTTGTTTCGTGGCCAAGCGGATGATCTGGAACTTTTGGATTGGCTTAAACTTAAAATTTGGCCCTTGGAAGGCGGGCATGATCCTGAATCACTCTATGATTCGGCGTTACTTGGAATTGGAGAATTATTTTTGAGTGGAACGACAACGATTGTGGATATGGAAACGGTTCATCATACCAAACATGCTTTTGAGGCAATCCTGTCCAGCGGTCTGAGAGCCTTGGCAGGAAAAGTCATGATGGATGATCCTGATGGGGATATTCCACCGTCCTTGCAGGAGACGACAGAAGCCTCTCTGCAAGAGAGTGTGGATTTATTTGAGAAATTTAACGGACAGGGAAATGGACGCCTAGAGGTCGCTTTTACGCCTCGTTTTGTCATTTCCTGTACCGATACCTTATTAAAAGAAGTCTCCCGCCTTGCTCAGGAAAAACAGGCCTTTGTGCACACCCATGCCTCTGAAAATCGGGGAGAAATCCAAGTGGTGGAGAGTACTCGTGGAATGCGCAATATCGTATATCTGGATAAGGTTGGTTTGACCGGTTCAAAACTGATTCTGGCTCACTGCATCTGGCTGGATGAGGCCGAAAAGGATATTTTGGTTCAGAGTAAAACTCGGATTTCCCACTGCCCATCTTCCAATATGAAACTAGCCTCGGGAATTGCTCCAATTCCTGAGCTTCTGCAAAGAGGGGCAGAGATTTCTCTCAGTGCCGATGGAGCCCCCTGCAGTAATAATTTGGACGGTTTCCGAGAGATGCGCCATGCTGCCCTCATGCAAAAACCGCTGCATGGGCCAACCGTGATGCCGGCCCAAAAGGTATTTGAGCTGGCAACCCTAGGTGGAGCACGTGCTTTAGGACGTGAAAAAGACTTAGGGAGTCTGGAAGTTGGCAAAAAAGCGGACTTGGCGGTTGTTAGCCTTCAGGGATTGCACACTTGGCCCAATGAGCATGTGGATGTCTACTCCCAGTTAGTCTATCAAGCCTATTCTTCAGACGTACGCCTCACAATGGTGGACGGACAAATTGTTATGAGGGATCGCCAGCTTCTGACCATCGATGTTCCTCAGCTTAAGAAGAGTTCAACACGAAGTTTGAACCGGGTGATGGCGAGAGTGGGACTTGTATGACGCAGCACCCATGTTTCCCTGCGTTTTCCGGAAAGGGGTTATGCTGTTATGTCGAGCTTTAAACAAAGAATGGATGAATCTCGGGGACTTGTGAAAATTGACTTGGTTTTAAAAAATGCCAGGTTAGTGAATGTTTTTTCCGGCGAGATTCATGAGACAGATATAGGAGTTCATCAGGGGATGTTTGTCGGTTTAGGGACCTATAATGAAGCTGAGAGGGTTTTGAATCTGAATGGGAATTATGTTGTCCCAGGATTGATCGACGGACATGTCCATATTGAAAGCTCGCTTCTTTGCCCTGAAGAATTTTGTTCCCTACTGCTTTCCCACGGTGTCACGACAGCTGTCGTCGATCCTCATGAAATTGCCAATGTCTTAGGGGTTAAGGGAATTCACTACATCTTAAATAGTGTTGAAGATTTGCCGTTTAATACCTTCGTAGCGCTCCCTTCATGTGTTCCGGCAACAGATTTGGAGACTTCAGGAGCTCGCCTTAGCGCTGAAGATTTGCGGGAATTTTTGGCTCATCGAAGAGTGATAGGCCTCGGGGAGGTCATGGATTATCCTGGGGTATTACAGGCAAAACCGGATCTGGTGAATAAGTTAGAACTCCCCATGAACTTCAGAGATGGCCATGCTCCAGGAATATCTCCCCAGGACCTTAACGCTTATTATCGGGCCGGGATTCATACGGACCATGAATGTTCTACGATCGAAGAAGTCCGAGAGCGGCTGCGGCGAGGTTTTTATGTCATGCTCCGGGAAGGGAGTGCTGCCAAAAACCTTCTAGATCTTTTGCCGGCTGTGACGCCGGAGAATTCGGGCCAATGCTTGTTGGTGACAGATGATCGCCATCCAAGGGATTTGATTCAGGAAGGTTCCATTGATCATCTAGTTCGTCAGGCGATCCAAGGGGGAGTTAATCCAATCAGGGTCATACAGATGGCGACCATCAATGCTGCACGGGCTATTGGGCTTCCTCACCTGGGCGCAGTGGCACCAGGTTATCAAGCTGATTTTGTGATCTTAAAGGATCTTAATCGTTTCGAGATAAAGGAAGTCTTTTGGCACGGAAAAAGCCAATACTGTGGGGGAGATCGTCCCCAATTTTCTAAATTCTCCACTGCCGGATTAACGGACAGCGTACATCTTGGGAATGGTTTACTCAATACATTGAGTGTTCCGGCAAAATCTCTGAACGGGGCAAACTCAGCGCGAGTACGTATAATCGGTGTTCAAGAACATTCTTTAACCACATCAGAACTAATTCGGGAACTGCCTGTGAAGGATGAGCAAATTTGCGCTGATCCCGGTCAAGGAATTGCCAAAATCGCCGTTCTCGAACGGCATCATGGGACAGGGAATGTTGGTATTGGCTTTGTAGAAGGGTTGGGTTTAACTAAGGGAGCAATTGCTTCCACAGTAGCCCATGATTCGCCCAACCTTGTTGTCGTGGGGATGAGTGACGAGGAGATGAACCTGGCAATTCAAACTTGTGCAGACATGGGGGGTGGACTTTGTCTAGTTGACGGAAATCAAGTGGTTGGAAAACTTCCGTTACCGATTGCAGGTCTGATGTCGGGTCAAGACGCTGATACAGTCACTCAGACCTTGAATGAACTTCATGAACAGGCAAATAGTTTAGGGATTAATGACAGTATTGATCCATTTATGACTTTGGCTTTTCTCTCCCTTCCTGTGATACCAGTAATAAAATTGACAGATTTAGGGTTAGTGAATGTGGAACAATTTCGATTGACCAGCCTCCTTGTTTAATAGTGGATTATTTTAAAGCTCTGATAGTTGAGTGGAATGGAAAAAGTATGTTTGTTCGGAATATGTTTGATCGGCTGATCAGATGATATTACAAGCAAGCATATTTTTTTATAGTAATAAAATTAAATGAAATAAAGACTGTTAACCTTAGCCTATAAATGCATGTACTAGTTGAGAAGGAATTTGCATATAATATGTCGAATAAAAAATGTTCGAGAAAGAATGGGGGGGAAACGTTGAAACAAGAATCACATGTAAAACGAGAAGGTTTTACAAGCAGCATTGGTGTTATTGCTGCAGTGTTAGGTTCGGCTGTTGGTCTTGGAAATATATGGAAGTTCCCTTATGTTACTGGAGCTAATGGCGGGGCTGCCTTTATCTTAGTTTATTTGCTTTGCCTAGCTTTAGTCGGACTGCCGGTCATGTTATCGGAGCACCTAATTGGGCGAAGTACCAAATCAAACGCTGTTGGAGCGTTTAAAAAAATTGAACCACGAAAACCTTGGTTTCTGGTAGGCGGGGCAGGGGTCTTGAGTGCCTTTCTAATTATGGCCTTTTATACATGCGTGGCCGGTTGGGTCTATGCCTATATTTTCAAAGCTGCGAGCGGAGCGCTTTTGACCAATAAACCTCAAGAGACGACTCAGGTTTTTAATTCCTTGGTTTCCGGGGTTGGAGAACCGCTATTTTGGCAAGTGTTTGTTTTAATTGTGACAGGGGCAATTATTATGGCCGGTGTCACGAAAGGAATCGAGAGAGTTACCAAAGTTTTGATGCCATTGCTCTTTATCTTACTTATTATTATTGATATTAGGTCTTTGAGTTTACCAGGTGCAGCTGCAGGGCTATCGTTCTTGTTTAAGCCGGATTTCTCTAAGATCACCGTGAGTGCAATACTAGCTGCCTTAGGATTAGCATTTTTTAAACTAAGTGTTGGCATGGGAGCTATGATTACCTATGGCAGTTACGTCGATAAAAATGAGAACTTGCCTAAGATGGCAGTGAAGGTTGCACTTTCTGATACCTTAGTTTCACTTATGGCAGGTATCGCCATTTTCCCAGCAGTATTTGCCTTTGGATTTAAACCGGATGCAGGTCCTAAGCTGCTGTTTATCATCATTCCTACAGTGTTTAATTCCATGCCCCTGGGTCGGGTTTTTATGGTGTTATTCTTTATCCTCACCGCAATCGCCGCTACTGGGGCAATGTTGTCGTTATTGGAAGTTCCTATTGCCTATTTAACGGAACAGTATCGATGGTCAAGGAAGAATGCGACCTTGCTTACGATTTTAGGAATCGGTCTGCTTGGTTCAACAGCTACGTTATCGAATAGTCTCTTGGCCAAAGTATTGATTTTCGGAAAAACGTTTTTCGACTTCTTTGATTTTGCAACCTCGAATGTTCTGCTCCCATTAGGAGGAATCTTTATTGCCTTATTTGTGGGTTGGCAGTGGGGTTATGCCAACGTTAAACGAGAGATGACCAACGAAGGACGGTTAGGTAATGAAGGATTGTTCCGAGTTTACCGTATTTTGGTAAGATATGTAGTTCCTATTGCCATTGCAATCGTACTTTTGACTGGTCTGAACGTCATTCATTTTTAAGATTTGCTGCGTTGGATGATCACTGAAGGGAAGACAATAGGACTAAAGGGAAAATTTATCGCGATATATCGTCAAAAAGAGGTTATTTAATTCATTTTGCCGAAGTAACAAGTGCAGGAGTGATATTGACATTAAATTTGGATAGGGTGAGTAGATTAATGCGCTTGGTGAACACGAGTTTCGTCGAGGAAGGATCCGTTTTAGCTCGTCCCGTGATTAACTCTTCAGGTAGGATTTTACTGCAGGCTGGGGTTCGAGTGACAGCCTCTTATATAGAACGATTAAAAGCAATGGGTTACGATGTTCTGTTTATCGAAGATGGCCGACTGGATGATGTAGAATTCCATACGACAATTACCGGTCAAACCCGTGAAGTAGCTTACAAGACGATACAAAATATCAGCAAGTATATTGAGAACGATGCTGAGGGCTCATTACCTATTGCTAGGGTTCGTTCGACTATTCAAGAAATGATTAATGATCTTTTATCAAGCACTGATATATTATGTAATTTGACGGATATTCAAGGGTACGACGATTACACATTTCATCATTCCATTAATACTACGATCATTGCCCTTGTTTTGGGGATCGCCTCTGGGTACCCTGAACAAAGATTAATTGAATTTGGCATGGGCGTACTCATGCACGATATTGGGAAAATTAAAATTCCTGAAGGCATCTTGAATAAGAAAACTCCTCTGACCGATGACGAATTTATGGAAATTAAGAGACATACTACGAACGGCTTTGATATTCTTCGTAAAAATAATGATTTCAGTTTACTGGCGGCTCATATCGCTTTTCAACATCAGGAAAAGTGGGATGGGTCTGGCTATCCGCGAGGATTGAGAGGGACAGAAATTCACGAATACGGGAGACTGGCGGCGGTTGCTGATGTTTATGAAGCGTTAACAAGCCGCAGAGTCTACCGCAAGGCTATTGAACCCAATGAAGCTTATGAGTATATTATTGCTCAATCAAATTCTCATTTTGATCCCCAAATTTTAGATGTCTTCAAGAAACACATAGCCGTCTACCCTTCAGGTTCAGGTATTTTGTTAAGTAATGGGCAAAGGGGAAATGTTGTAAAACAAAACTCTGCGTTTCCTAACCGTCCTCATGTTCGAGTATTCTATCAAGGGGAAGAAGAGCTGACAGATCCCATTGATTATAATTTGGCAAATTACCCCTCCCTTATGATCACTGCTGTGGATAATCGTTAGTTTGTGCGTTTATGCTCAAGGAATGTTGTCAGAACATGATCTTAGGCTGCCTCAGTTTAGCAAACACCGATAAGGGTAAATATTTTTGTCGATATAAGAAAATGGAAACTCATTGTCACACGGATACTTTATTTTTATTTGATGGAGAACTGAAAATAAAAAATCACTATCAGACGTACACCGTCCGATAGTGATTTTTTGGTTTTTGCTTAAGTAAATTCACTGCATATGTTCTTAACATACTCACTTGAGGCTATTAACAAAGCGCTTTCGTAGGCGGGTTTGAGGCTAATTAGGAATTGTTCAAAAGGCTCTTGAATTCCTCGATGTTATGGACCGGGCGTTGACAGGTGAAATTCTCACAGAGAAAAGCAGTTGGTTGATTTGTCTCTATAGGGTAATCACGGATCCAAGGGACAATAGTTCCCAGAGTTCCATCATGATGAAGAATCGAAGCATAAGGACGAAACTCCGAAAAAAATACCTGACGCATTTCTCCTAACTGAGCTGAGGTGAGTGATCCGGCTAAAATCAGTTCCTGGCTTGAGTGCAGAGCAAATTGGAGGGCCTGCAGAAAGGCCGTGTAACCTGAGGGATGTTCTTCAAGTACAGGCCGAAAACTTTCCAGAAGCTGCTCCGCTCTTTTTTCCCAACGGTCTTCACCTGTGAGACGTGCCAGCCGTAATAAATTGAGAGCCGTGATTGAGTTGCCGGAGGGAAGGGCACCATCGTAACTTTCTTTGGGCCGGATAAGAAGCTCTTCGGCATCCACGCCAGTCAAAAAGTACCCTCCATGTTCTTCGTCATAAAAAAGTTTTTCCTGCTGTTCTTGAAGCTGAAGCGCTGTTTGAAGATATTCGGATTTTCCACAAGCTGAGTATAGTTCGATCAATCCGCCAATTAAAAAGGCATAATCGTCTAGGTAGCCAAGGAAAGCCGAATCTCCTTTACGGTATCGGGCCAAAAGGCGGCCATCAGGACGTTGAAGGTTTGTTAGTACAAAACGGACAGCATTTTCCGCTGCTTCCAGGTAGGCATGATTACTAAAGATTTGGGCCCCTTTGGCTAAGGCCATAATCATCAGACCATTCCACGCCGTCAATAGTTTATCATCCTTGTGAGGATGGACGCGCTGCTCACGAATGGCGAATAAAGTGCCGCGGGCGCTCTCTAAGGATTCTAGCGCATCTTGAATTGCCTGAGCATTGTCAGGCAAGCTTTTCCCCAGAGTTCCTTGAAGTAAGTTCGGGATGTTTTTTCCTTCGAAGTTCCCGTTGGCGGTGA
Source organism: Desulfosporosinus paludis (assembly GCF_045689965.1). Lineage (NCBI taxonomy): Bacteria > Bacillati > Bacillota > Clostridia > Eubacteriales > Desulfitobacteriaceae > Desulfosporosinus > Desulfosporosinus paludis. The sequence goes on along the minus strand of NZ_CP144211.1, from coordinate 363,125 downwards.
TGTCATAAACAGCACAGTATTCAGAGGCAACTTCTTTTCCCAGAGCTGCTTCGATCTCAGCGGGTGCCCAGACGTGAAACTTTCCTTCTTCGCCTTCAGCGTCAGCGTCCTCTGCAGAGTAAAATCCGCCTTCAGGTGAGGTCATGTCCCGGAGCACATAGCTAAATATGTTTTGCGCTATCCGGGCATCTCTTGCCTGATGCCCAACTTGGTAGTTTTCGAGGTAAGCCATAGCAAGCAAGGCATTGTCATAGAGCATTTTCTCAAAATGGGGAACTAACCATTTTTCATCGGTACTGTAGCGCGCAAAGCCGAACCCGATATGATCGTAAATGCCTCCTAAGGCCATCCCATCCAATGTTTTACGAACCATTGCAAAGGCTTTACTGTCCTGCGGATGGTCTTGAGCATAGCGTAAGAGGAAGGTTAAAGTATGAGGAGTCGGAAATTTAGGGGCATGACCAAAGCCTCCATAGCGGGAATCGAAACTTTGCGCTAATCCTTTATAGGCTTTTTCAATAACTTGACTGCCCCAAGACTGAATGCCAGAGGTTGGGGAGGAAACAGGAGCAGCTTTCGTTGGAACGGCTTGATGGGCTTGGACGGCAGCTACAATCTGTTCACTCGACTCACGAACCTTGGCTTCATTATCCCTCCAGAGGAATCCGACTTGTTCTAAAAGCTCCATGAGCCCTTGGTGGCCATAACGCTGGTTTTTAGGAAAATAGGTGCCCGCGAAAAACGGTTTTTTCTCGGGTGTCATCAGAATAGTAAGTGGCCATCCACCCGAACCGGTGAGTGCTTGACAGAAAGACATGTAGAGATGATCAACATCAGGCCGCTCTTCGCGGTCGACTTTAATGGAGATAAAATAGCGATTAAGAAGATCCGCGACCTCTTGGTCTTCAAAGGATTCCCGCTCCATGACGTGACACCAGTGGCAGGTCGGTAAACTACACTACGAATACCCAATAGATAAGAAAACAGGTTTATTCTCTGTTTTCGCCTTTTGAAAAGCCTCTTCGCCCCAAGGAAACCAGTTAACTGGGTTATATGCGTGTTGGAGCAAGTAAGGAGACTTTTCATTAGCTAATCTATTGGGTATTTTGTTCATTATTGTCATGGGCAATCACCTCCCTTAAAATTAATATCAATTTAACATTTAATCTAGTATGACCTTTTACATAGCTATAATTCCTAGGAAAAATTCTTTTACGAGAACATTTTAATATGTTTTAATTGATGTTTGTATTTGGCAGGAATATTTCGAAATTTGTTGAATCCTGGATTAAGGTAATTTGTGGTATTTACAATCCTTACTGTTATATTTGTATATAGTTTAGAAAGCCTGAAAAAGAAGACATTGATATTCGAATCTTACATGTATGCTATCGTCCATCTTATTCATATTGGTTAATCGGGCTCAAAAGGCTGAAGATACCATTTCCCGACTACACGTTAGCTATAGTTATGACGGAATTGTACGAAGTAGCGAAGTCAAGATTATTTATATTTGACGTAGGGAGAGTATTCACATGGAATTAATAAACATCAACGGGAAAGGGTATCAATTTGTTATTGGATACGGGAAAAGCAATGATCTCAGAAAGAGTTTAAATGATTTAACACAAAAAGTATTTGGATTTAATTTTGAACAGTGGTATCAAGATGGATATTGGAAAAATCAGTATATACCATATTCGTTGATAGATAGAGATAAGATTGTTTCTAATATTGAAGTTTTCGGCTATGATAAGTTACATAATCTGATTAAATCGCCCAATAACTTTGTATCTGTATTCGGCATAACAGAGAACCAAATGCGAAGTAAATGGATTGAGTATATTAAGAAAACTATCTACTGGCATAATTTCTCAAATTTATATGAAGTTTTAAGTGCCCATGCAAATTTCCCATACTCAGATAACTGGAATTATTCTTTACGAAGTTCATGTGGGTGCTTAGAGATGAACTGTACGTGAAGCCCGCTATTCCATGCAGGTTTCCTGCTTATCGGAAAGGAGTCCTTGTATTGCATTACAACTATTACCGTTTAGTTTCTGGTATTATCGTCCTTATGCTTATGTTAACAGGCTGTGGTAATTGGCAACCTACTGGAGTCGACAATACCCTGACTAGCCAGAGTTCGGCCTCCTTAAATGGTAATAATACATTTCCTAGCAGTCAGAAGAATATGTCTAGCACTTCAAGTTTGGGAGCATTGAGTAACTTAACATCGATACATATGGTTAATGCAATGACAGGGTGGGCACTCAGCAAAGATTCTTTATTGAGGACAGTCAATGGCGGAGTTAGCTGGACTAACGTCACTCCAAAGGGTGTTGGAAGTATGAGAGAAGGTGCATTATCGGTCTATGATGCTCAAACTCTTTGGGTTGTCTTCAATAAAGAATCGTCAACCAGCATTACTGTTTACCGTTCCACAGACGGAGGACAAAAATGGGAACGTGCCGAGATTAATACGACCCCGTGGTATGGTAGAGTAACTTCTCTTGATTTTATTGATTTAAAGCATGGTTGGTTATTGGCAAGCTATGATGTTTCCATGGGGTCGGAATCGGTAGAAGTATTCCAGTCGAATGACGGTGGTGCATCCTGGAAGTCAAATGCCTCGGCGATTATCAACGAGAAAACGTCTAATGATTTGCCCTTGGCAGGTTCTAAAAACGGTCTAGTATTTTCAAATCAGGAAAACGGCTGGCTAACGGGTTTTTCCCATGGTGACGGTATTTGGTTGTATAGCTCGTCAGATGGGGGACTGACTTGGGCTCAAAAGGCTATTGTAGCTCCGCAGGATTATTTTACTGCGGGAGGGTCGGTGAGTACTGAATCACCACATTTCTTTAATCAAAAAGAGGGAGTATTGCCCGTTGAATTTAGAGGTGAGAAACCGCCAGCATTCGTTTTCTATAAGACTAAGGATGGGGGATTAAGTTGGACTCCGACAACTCCAGTACAGATAGCACAAAAGTCACAAGAGTATAGGGGATTTCATTGGAGTATTATCGATGCTACACATGCTTTCGTGAGTGACGGCTATAAATTATATTTTACATCGGACGGTTCGCACTCGTTTGTCTGCATTACACCGAATATTAGTCTGGAGAAACTTCAGCAATTGGATTTTACTTCGGAAAAATTAGGATGGGCAATTATTGATGGAGGCTTATGGAAGACCATTGATGGCGGGCATACATGGGTTCAGATTAAAGTTAGTATTAGAGCCAACCATTAATCCTGCTCAGATACTATCTACTAAAAAAGGGGTGATATGGAATTGGGATTTTGGATTTTTATGATGGTTTTGAATTTATTAATTCCATTTACAATGATTGGGTTTGGCAAATACTTTATCAAAAATGCACCAAAAGAAATCAACTATGTTTTTGGATACCGAACCTCTATGTCCATGAAAAATGAAGATACTTGGGTCTTTGCACATCATTATTGTGGAAAAGTATGGCTAATATTAGGAAGCATTATCCTTATTCCTTCTGCGATAGCCATGTTGTTTGTAATTGGAAAAGATGCAAATACTGTAGGAACTTTTAGTTTAATACTTTGCAGTATACAACTCATTTTCTTAGTTGGTTCAATATTTCCCACGGAGAGAGCTTTAAAGAGTAATTTTGACGAACAAGGTAGGTAATAGAAAGAAAGCATAATTTTCAGGGTGGGATTTTCTAATTTGTATTGAGTGAAGGTATTTATGGAATGGGAAAATTTAAACTTGTTTGTTTCGACTTGGATGATACCTAATTCGAGATATTCATTCTGTTATGTTGCCCTGCATTTTGAATGGAAAGGAAAAAGAGCACTCTTTCATTCAAGCACAGGAAGAAAAAGGCGTGATTGACTACATGTTTTGTTACATAATGCATGGCGAAGATTGGGAAAGTGTTGTTGATAATGACACAGTTGCTATTCACGAACATGCAAGCAAATAGGAAAGTTCTTTCATCACCCATTAAGCGGAGTAAAGGCTAAAGTGTTATTTACTGGTAGCAAAGAAGATGAGTTCATCAAATTGGTTCATACAGAGTCTTATATAAAAACCTACTCGGAGATTAATTGAAAAATAGGTAGCGGAGAAATGCACGTTTTTAGTAAAGGCAGGCATCCCGCATTATTTTCAACAAAGATGAATTTGTTAAATTGGCAAAAGATTTTCTTACCAAGTAGTGCAGTTATCTTGGCAATTACTAGTTCTTATAAATGCAACAGATTTGCAGGATAATGTAGAATAGTTAAGGGGGAATTTCATGAAGAAAGCTACTATAACTGTAATTGCCTTAGTTTTAGCAATTATTGTTCTTCGTTGTATTGGTAGCTATGCTAGAGAAACTAAATTGCCTGCTGTAAGTAATGAGGTTATACAAAATGCTACTTCTAAAATTATATCTGAAAATGGACTGGAAGATTGGACTATTACAATGGCTCCAACATTAGGAACAAGTATTCAATACAATGGCAACTCAGCAATTCAAGAGGTATTGATTAAATTTTCTACAGGCATCACTCTTAAAGTTCCTACGTTACAGCCAAAATCTCCAATTGAATCGCAGGGAAAGAGTACTTTTTATATTGGCAAGGTCAATGTAAATTTAGAATGGGTTGATAAAGGACAAAAGCACAGCGGAAGTATAACTTTTCAAATAGACTCAGTTAAATAACTTTTGGCACATTCTCAAGCCATTTAGTTACTGCCACAGCTCGTTTTTTCTGGAGGCTGAAATGCCTAAAGAACAGGAAATGTTTGATTTAATATTAAATATCGCACATAAGAATGAAAGATTCGTGCAGTTCTTTTAGGCGGGTCAAGAATAAACCAGAATGCTATCAAAGACATTTTTCAGGAATATGACATTCGCTTGGGAGGAAAAGAAATTGAAAAGGGTTCATCTAATTATGACGGTTGTCATTGTGGTTCTTATTCTTGGGGGGACGCTTATAGCCCTATTACCATCCAAGGAAAACGGAAAAACAATAGAAGAAGCAATTGAGAAATCTGGTAGACAGGTAGTTAAGATAATTCACGAAGAAAAGGTAACAGGTGGAGAAGTAGTTTTCTTTTACAAAAGTATTAATGGAGGAAATAATTCAACAGTGGCCTCTGGATATGTAAAAAAGACGCTTTGGGGCTGGGAGTGGGCTTATGGTGGGGAGCATTCGCATTCAGAACCAGGGCTACCAATTACAGCACAATACTTTCCCTCAACAAAAGACACACCATTTCCACTAGCTTTTGGGGAAATTTCTGATTCTCAAATTGTTCGGGTTAACGTACAGACTGACAAAAGAACAATAGATAAAGAAACAAGAATAGTCAATAATGGGACGACTAGAATATGGTTTGTGTTTCTTAATCCTTCAGATGGTCCTCTAACAAAGGTCATTGGTCAGTCCCAGAGCGGGCAAATCTTAGCTTCCGAAGATATTAGTCTGTAAACTGAATCATATCCCACGCGAATGGACTAATATTTAGAAGTCTTTTTCTAGTGAGCGGGTACACATCACAAATAAAATGGCTGCAAAACACGGTGGTTTTACTTGATCCGCAATGGTCGGAGAAAAATATATCGATAACGGCCAAACTTGACAAAGTGACTATTTCCGCTGACGAGGGGCTTCTCTGACCGCTCCATTGGCGGCAATGTGAGTGTGAAAAGCGAGATTGGGAAAGGAACAACCTTTATAGTCACCCTTTAAGTTATATTTGTTTACACTTCGTTATACTCGGTTACGCCCCGTTTAACCTCCGTTTATTTTGCAGCTTTATAATAAGGCTTGCAAACCCTCCTTGTTAGTCAAAAAAATAGCCCCGTTTCGGTTGTGTTTCCCTCCATATTTATCGGTTATCCTATTTCAACTGCGTCTGCGATTGGTGTAGTAGTAATGTTCCCGTTAGTATTCCTGTCGAACGCTTTTGTTCCGGCCGAAACGATGCCGGGTTGGCTGCAATATTTTGTCCTGCATATCAACCCGCTATCCCGCGTTGTAATGATGGTGCGGCAGTTGTTGACTTATGGCATGATAGGTGCGGATTTTTGGTTCGCATTATTTGGCACCTTGGCGATACTCGTCGTATTCATTCCGCTGACACTTAATGCGTATAAGCGCAAGGCGTAATCTTTCCCCGCAAGAAGGCAATCCAAATTCGTCACCGGTGACGAATTTAACCTATAGCCAGGCTCTCATCCTTCTTGGGATCTCAGAAGAGTAACCTGCATGTTTGCGAAAAAAGCACAATGCAGATGGCTTTGTGCAATCGATAAATCTTATGGTACAGACTTAATCAAATCCGAATAATCCTCACTCAGGGTAAAATTAATATGAGTGAAAAAAACCGATTTTCAATAATAAGAAAATCGGTTTTTTATTTTATCGGAGTCCAAAAACGCTTATCAATTTAGGCATCGGTGCTTAGCGCTTAGCCCTTAAAACGTTTATCGTTAAGCATGTGTCGATCTCGTCTGATGACCTATAAAACGCTTTAACCTCTTTATATTTGTTCAATTTGTAATAATTCAAGGTTACTGTCATCACAGATAGCAATCTGTAGCATTAAATAGGATTGTTTATATTTTTTGACATTATTAAAGGCTGTGATTTAAAATCTTTTGATATTTTGTAATTATCTACAAAAACAAAGCACAGATTTTGTGAGGTCCTATAAATAGAAATATAGTAAAGTTAAAGAGAAGCTTTCTTATTCTAATACTTGTTATAGTAAGACTATAAATAGGAAAAGTGAAAGAAAGATTTTAGTAAAGGAAAAAACGTTATTGATAATCCTTGATTAAGTCTGAATACCTAATAGAGGAGGGAAATTGAGCTTTTTGTGGATATTATAACATTTCTAAGGAGGTAATAAGGTATGCCCGATTTTGTTGATAAGGTAAATAAATTAAATATCAGCCGAAGAAATTTTATCAAAGCAAGCACAGCAGCGGCGGCTAGTTTATCGTTAGTGGGATGTGGAAATACATTAACAACCACCGGTGAACCTCTCAGTCTTTGCTTTCTATCTAAAAGAGTTTAGATCTAGTCAGAGATTTTGTGGAACAATTGGAGATGAACAAGGATGAAGCCCATGAAAGGGCGCGTTCCGAATATACACGCTTGTTCATTGGCCCGGCCAAATTGCCTGCTCCACCTTGGGAATCTGTCTATGTGCTGAAAGAACGGTTGATTTTTCAAGAAAGTACGTTGAAAGTACGTCAATGTTACTTAAACTATAATTTTCTTCCTGTTCATTACCGATCAGAACCGGATGATCACATTGCTCTGGAATTAGACTTTATGTATAATCTTAGCAGTCTTCTTGAAATTTCTTTCCAGGAAGGAAAGATGAGACGAGCCAGTGAAATTCTCAAGGATCAGAAAGACTTTTTAGAGGAGCATTTACTTGTTTGGGTTCCACAATTTGTTTCTGACTTAAAAACTTCTACTTCCCATCCTCTTTACAGAGGAGTGGCTGATATGTTGAATGAATTCCTACAGGTTGATTCTACGGTTATCGATGAGATCTTGGATACTCTTTGATTTAAAAAACAGGTGATTTTGCTTCATTAAAAGGGACCTATAGAATGGACATTTATAAGTAAGTCCGTTCTATAGGTCTTTTTATAATATATTGAAAGGCATCCTCCGAGGTGCTATTTTTTTAGCTCCGTTAAAAGGTTTGACTTCAGTTTGACAGCGACTGCTTTTGAGCAGTTGCTGTCAAACTGGAGTAGAGTTATGCAAATGTCAAAATTCAGGTTGAAGAATTCACTGCGGTTTAATGATACTCCTAAGAAGCAAGTGCACGCTTGCATAAACCATTAAGAGTATGTAAAATATAAGCAAGTAAGTACTTGCATGAAAGCAAGTTAATAAGGGGTGATTATTGCACATGAACGATCTTGAAACAGGTAATTGGAATGATAACGCTTTAAGCCTCAGAATTATTGATGCGGCTAAACAACTTTTTATGGAACATGGATTTAAAGGAACAACAACAAAAATGATTGCCGAAAGGGCAAGAGTAAATGAGGCAACGCTATTTAGGCACTTTAAAAATAAAGAAGGTCTCTTTTTAGCAATAACAAAAGAGATAACCCAAGATGGTAATTCAAGACTTGAAGGCATTATAGAAAGTGACCTTCCCTTAGAAGACCTGCTTTTTGAATTCGGTATGGAGTTGTATAGGAGAATCGTTGAAAGCAAAGGTATCCTGATTGTTGCAATTATTGAATCAAAACGAAGAACAGAATTGATTAAAAATGTTACAAATACGTTTAAATCCATTATTGTAATTTTAGAGAGAAAATTAATAGCTTTATACAAAAAAGGACTGCTTGGGCAAAGTGATTTTTTTACGGTTTCATTAATGTATGTGGAATCTTTAATCGGTCTTTTCGTTGTCCAGAATAGGTTAGAAGGAGATCTTATACCGGTAGAAATTGATAGATTGTGCAGAAGTGCTTCAAAGGTCCTGTCAAATGGATTGCTAAAAAGATGAGGATTCGACAAGAAGAGGGGGATTAGAGATGAAAAAAAGGGCTTTGCTTATTGCTTCATTATTCTTTGCAGCTGTTATTCTGAATGGATGTGGCGGAAACAATGATGCAAGCGAATCTGATACAAAGACTTATCCGGTAAAAACGTTGGTGCTTAAGGAAGAGAGTTATCCTATTTCACTCGAGTATGAAGGGATTACCGGCGGAAGTGAGGTGAGAAAATTATCGTTTAAAAGCTCTGCCAAGATAGCGAAACTATACGTTTCTAAAGGCCAACCTGTAAAAAAAGGTGACCACTTGGTAGATCTGGATAAAACCGACTTGAATTTCGCCCTGGAAGCCTCAAAATCTCAAATGAATGCAGCTTCGGCCCAATATAATAAAGCGGTAAATGGTGCCCAGCAAGAGGATATAAATAAGGCTCAGATAGCAGTTAACAATGCGCAGGACAACTATAATTTTTACAAGGATTTATATGATAAGAATTTACAATTATATAATCAGTCAGCGATTTCTAAACAAGCATTGGATAGTGCAAAACTTCAACTAGATAGCAGTGAAGCTAGTTTGAATATTGCCCAACAGAGTTTGCAGCAGCTAAAAACTGGAACCAGGGAAGAGGACAAAGAGGCACTTTTGGCCCAGTTGAATACAGCGACAACCGACTATAATTCAAAAGTGAATTTAGTTCAAGATGCCTCATTAGTTTCCGATACAGATGGCTATGTAGTAGATGTTCTCTGCAAGGAGGGTGAACTGCAGCCGGCCGGCAATCCGGTTATTTTACTGAGAAGTGAAAATCAAGTTGTTACTGTAGGATTGACAGATAACGATGTGAAGAAACTAGAGGTCGGTACAAAAGCGCAGGTGAAAATTGATGATCTTACATCAGATGGAGAAATTATAAATATTGTTCAAATGGCCGATCCGCAATCCGGAACCTATAGTGCTGAAATCAAACTTTTAAATCCTATTGACAACAATAAATTTTATATTGGTGAATCTGTTAAAGTTTACATAAATGCCGGTGAGAAAAGCTCCATTTGGGTTCCTATCAGCAGCATTTTAAATGATGGTGAAGATTATGTTTATGTAGATGAGAGTGGTCATGCTGTCAGAAAAAATGTTACCTTGGGTGACGCGCAGGAAGATAAAGTTTCAGTAGAAGGTCTGAAAACCGGAGGTAAACTGGTGATCGAAGGAATGAAAACTATAAAAGCAGGTTATCAGGTTACAGAAAAGTGAGGTGAATTGAGTTATGGGATTGATTAAAGGAGCCATAGAAAATAAAAAAATTGTACTTTTTCTAGTAGTTCTAGCCATCATCGGAGGAATATACAGTTACTACATAGTCCCCAAGCAAGAAAGCCCGGATGTATCCTCTCCAGCGGCCATGATTACGACAATATACCCTGGAGCGTCGCCTAGTGACATAGAAACACTCGTTACGAAAAAAATTGAAGACAAAGTTGAAGAAATAGATGGTTATGATTATGTCGAATCATACTCTAAAAATAGTGCCTCAATCGTTATTGTTTATTTAAACAATGATGCAGATAAAGACAAAGCGTGGAGAGATTTAAGAGATAAAATTAAAGATTTAAAATCAGATCTACCGGATGGATGCCAAGATAGCACGATAGATACAAACCTCACAGAGACCGCCGGGATGATCTTAAGCATATCCGGTAAGAACTATTCCTATGAGCAGCTAGGTAATTATGCGGACGATATAAAGAAAGAATTATCCAATGTTGACGGTATTTCCAGATTTGACGTCAAGGGAAAGCAAGATAAGCAAGTTAAAGTAGAAGTTGATTGGAGTCAAATCAATAAATATGGTGTTTCCTTAGAAGATGTGTGTAATGTGCTAAAGGCTCAGAATATCGATATTCCTTCGGGGTCCCTGAATTTAAAAACCGGCAAGATCAAGGTTAAAACGCCCGGTACATATACGTCACTGCAGGATATTCAAAATACTATTATAGGAGTTTCAACTGCTACTGGAGAAACTGTAAAAATTAAAGATATAGCAAAAGTATCTCTGGATTATGATGACGATTCGAACCTTAAATTTACGGATAACGGTGCTAATGCGGTACTACTCGCTGGATATTTTCAAGAAAATAAGAACATAGTTCTTGTTGGGGATGATGTAAGAAAAAAATTAGATACTCTAAAAAAACAGCTCCCCAATGACTTGACAATCGATGAAGTGACGTTTCAACCTAAAGACGTGAGTGATTCGGTGTCCTTCTTTATGAAAAACCTTAAGGAAGGTGTAATCCTTGTAATTATCACTGTACTTATAGGGATGAGTCTGAGAAATGCGATGGTGGTATCTGCAGTTATTCCCATATCCATATCCATGTCTTTTCTTGTAATGTACGTCCTGGGAATTAAGGTTCAGCAGATGTCAACCACTGCACTTATCATCGCTCTTGGGATACTTGTGGATGATGCCATCGTCATAGGTGATGTTATTCAGGTCGGGATAGATAAAGGGATGTCCGGAAATGAAGCAGCATTACAGGGTATTAAAAAACTCTTTGTTCCCGTATTTACTTCTACCTTAATTATAGTCGGTGCCTTCGCTCCACTGTTAACGATTCCGGGGGCTGTTGGGGAATTCTTAAGAACCTTGCCTCAGGTTGTTATGATTTGTGTAACTTGTTCCTATATTTCAGCGTTATTTGTAACGCCTGCCATGTCTTCATTGTTTTTTAGAAAAAGTAAAAATCCTGATAAAGAAAGTATAGTCCGTAAAATGTTCCGTAATCTTTTAACTTACGGACTTAAACATAAGCTAACAATCGTTATAGCAGCCTTGGGTATATTCTTGGCAGCGGTGGGTCTGATGAAAACGCTAGGAATGCAGTTTTTCCCTTATGCTGATAAGAATATCTTATATATTGATGTTGCCAATGAGAAAGTAGAGGATATTGACAGTACGACTGATATGGTGAAACAAGTTGAAAATGTCCTTAAAGCACAAAAAGAGGTGACAGGCTATACCTCAGCCATTGGAGGCGGTATGCCTAAATTCTATATTACATTAGCCTCGGTTGCAGGCTCGAAAGATACGGCTCAAATTATGGTAAGAATAGACCTTAACAAAACAAAACAATTTAAAACAAGACAAGAACTGGCTGAACACATCCAAAGCTTGTTGGACAGCAAACTTAGTCAAGGGACAGCTACGGTTAAACAGTTAGAGCAAGCTCAGCCAATAGGAGCACCTATTCGCTTAAGGCTGACCGGAGATGATTTGGATAAACTTTATAGCGCTTCAGAACAAATCCAACAAAAATTGCTGAACATCCCAGGTACGTTAAATGTAAGGGATGATGCGGCCAAGAAATCTTATGAATATGAAATTAATATTGATGATACGAAAGCATCACAGCGTGGCTTGCTGAAATCTGATATCCTTAAACAGATAAATATTGCCCTAAGCGGCTACAGCAGCTCTGTCTATAGAAAAAATGGCAGTGAATATGATATTTTAGTTAAAACCAATATTTCGTCTGTAAAGGATCTTGAAAACCTGCAAATTAAATCAAGTGTTACTAATAACAAGGTACTTCTGTCACAGGTAGCATCGATTGATCTCAGTTCAGAATTGGATCAAGTTAAACATTACCAAAAGGAAAAAACTGTAACGGTGTACAGTGATGTAAAAACCGGATACAACTCAGTCAATATAGAAAATGCACTTAATGAACAAATAAATACCATGGATTTAGCTGGAGTAAGTGTATTGTACGATGGAGAAAAGCATCAAATACAAAAGAATTTTAGCAGCCTTGCTTTAGCCGGGGTACTTACCATACTGATCATTTATGTTCTTTTATTTATTCAATTTAAATCGTTTATTCAGCCACTCATCATTATGTGTTCCCTTCCATTGTCCTTAATGGGTGTAGTTATAGGACTTATGATATTTAAGATGCCCTTATCTTTAACGGCTGTAATGGGGATCATAAGTCTCATTGGAGTTGTTATAAGAAATGCAATATTGCTTATTGAATATATAAACAGTGGCAGAGAAGAGGGACTTACAATTGATGAGGCCTGTATGCATGCTGTAAGTCAACGATTTAGACCCATCATACTAAGTTCCACGGCAACGATCACAGGGCTCATACCTCTGGCTCTGTCCAAAAGTGCGTTATTTGGCCCGATGTCTGTAACAATAATGTTTGGACTTCTAACAGCGACTTTCCTCACATTTATTGTTATACCGGTAATTTATTCTTTAGTTAATACAAAATTAGAACAAAGGACAACTAAGGGGCCTATGATAAGCGTTTAAACAACATCTGTTCAAAAGCATCCTGTCCGTTTACTTTAGGCGAGTGACTTCATTCTGAGCAACTATCGTCTGATTTGCAGGAAATTGGCCTATAGTTCCGAGGTCAACAGACTATTAAGAGGCTAACATTTGTTTCCTGAGATGAGTAATATGTTGATGTGGAATACGTAAAAATGCTATACTTAGGATGCAGTCTGATAGTTACAAAAGAAGGCAGCATAAATGCTTACGCCATCTTTTGATTGAAACGTAGTCATAAGAGGCAAAACGGGCGTGGATGTCATCGTAGAAGGACTAGAGTTTCCCGTTAAGTCTAGCACCTATTCTAATGTTGGCGTTACACAAGAATTCAAAACTCGATGAAGATGAAACTATAGCAGGAAGATACTGAAAGCAGGGAATGCCGGAAAATATGCCTTTCCTTTGGCTTTACCGGCTGTAAAGTACTTAGGCAGCAGAATCATCGTTATTGAATGTGCTAATAAAGAAAAGCTTATCAACTTTTGGGGATTAATGGATTTAACGGCTTGCAGGAAGATGAATTTGTTCAGATGATACGTTTTTAAGTTAAATTGATGTGATATCTGATGATGAAACAGCCCAGGGGTTTGATAGCCCTTGGGTTTTGCTGCTAATAACGGCAAAGGTGGAGTGTAATAATAGAGATGGAGGAAGACATCATGGCTAAATTTAAAAGGGTGATGGTTGCCAATAGAGGCGAAATTGCAATTAGGGTTTTCAGAGCTTGCAATGAGCTGGGAATAAGGACTGTCGCAATATTCTCCAATGAAGACAAGTATTCCCTCTTCAGAAGTAAGGCCGATGAGGCTTATCTCATTGGCGAAGGTAGGAATCCTGTTGATGCTTATCTAAATATTGAGGAGATCATCAGTCTGGCGATCAAGAAAGGCGTGGATGCCATCCATCCAGGATACGGCTTCTTGTCGGAAAACCCTGAATTTGCTAAGCGATGCGAACAAGAAGGCCTTGAATTCATAGGGCCGACGGCGGAGATGATGGACAGGCTGGGAGACAAGATCAAGTCTAAGATTGTCGCTAAGGAAGTCGGAGTTCCGATCATCCCGGGTTATGAAAAGGATGTTAGATCCGTGGATGAAGCAAGAAGGCATGCGGCAAAATGTGGTTATCCCTTGATGTTTAAGGCAGCCGCTGGAGGCGGCGGAAGGGGCATGAGGATCGTCAGGGACGAGACGGAGTTGGAGTCCGCCTTTTTAAGTGCCAAAAGCGAGGCGAAAAAAGCCTTTGGCATTGATCATATCTTTATGGAGAAATTTATTGAGAAACCGAAACATGTCGAAGTGCAGGTTCTTGGGGATAGGTACGGCAATATCGTTCATATGTTTGAAAGGGATTGTTCAATCCAGAGAAGGCATCAGAAGGTCGTGGAATTCACGCCTGCCTTTTCCATCTCCCAAGACATAAGAAATAATATCTATCAGGATGCTCTGAAGATTGCGAAGGCTGTAAAATACAGGAGCGCAGGAACCCTGGAATTTCTGGTAGACAACCAGGGGAATTATTATTTCATTGAAATGAATCCTCGGATTCAGGTTGAGCACACGGTTACCGAGATGGTTACAGGGATAGATATCGTACAGGCCCAGATTCAGATTGCCCAAGGATGCGCTCTGAATTCTCCTGAGATCGGAATAAATTCCCAGGAGGACATCAGACTCAACGGGTATTCCATTCAATGCCGAATCACGACGGAGGACCCCTCGAATAATTTCGCCCCTGACACAGGGAAGATCGAATCCTACAGGACCGGCTCGGGATTTGGGATCAGGCTGGACGGCGGCAACGGATTCACTGGAGCTGAAATCAGTCCTCATTATGACAGTCTCCTCGTCAAGAACATCTCTTGGTCCAGGAGTTTTCAGGATGCCGTCAAAAAATCCATCCGGTCTATAACGGAGACGCAGATTACAGGAGTTAAGACCAATATCGGATTTCTGATCAACGTGCTCAATCACCCGCAGTTTTTAAAGGGAGAATGCCATACCGGTTTCATCGAGGAAAATCCTGACTTGATCTCCCTCACCCAGAAGACGGATGATGAGAGCCGGGTTCTGAAATTCCTCGGCAATGTCGTGGTCAACGAGACGATGGGGATAAAGGTGCAATACGATGTCCCTAAGGTACCTCAAATCGACGGTAACAGTCCGAGCAATCTGAGCGGGACCAAGCAGATCCTTGATGCTCAAGGTGCAAAGGGGCTTGTCACCTGGATAAAAGATCAGAAGAGAGTGTTACTTACAGACACGACTATGCGGGATGCCCATCAGTCTCTGATGGCGACAAGGATCAGGACAAAGGACATGATCAAGATCGCTAAGGCGACTTCGATCTACGGCAAGGATCTGTTTTCTCTGGAAATGTGGGGGGGCGCCACCTTTGACGTGGCTTACAGATTCCTTAAAGAGTCTCCGTGGGCAAGGCTGGAGCAACTGCGGAAAAGGGTCCCCAACATCCTGTTCCAGATGCTCATAAGAGGAGCGAATGGGGTAGGCTATAAGAACTATCCTGACAATGTCATCCGGGAATTCATAAAAGAGTCGGCTGTCTCAGGCATCGATGTCTTCAGAATCTTCGACTCCCTAAATGAGCTGAGGGGTATGGAAGTTTCAATTGACGAAGTCTTAAAGAGCGGGAAGGTTGCTGAAGCCTGCATCTGCTATACTGGAGACATCCTCGATAGTGGGAAGGAAAAATATAACTTAGAATATTATATCAAGCTCGCAAAAGAGATAGAAAAAACAGGAGCCCATATCCTGGGCATAAAAGATATGTCGGCTCTCCTGAAGCCCCATGCGGCCTACATGCTGGTCAGCGCATTAAAAAATGAGATTGGGATTCCTATCCATCTTCATACCCATGACACCACAGGCAATGGGGTGGCAACGGTTCTTATGGCTGTTGAAGCGGGGTTGGATATTGTGGATACTGCCTTTAACAGCATGTCAGGCCTTACGAGCCAACCGGCTATGAATTCTATCGCTGCAGCGCTTAAAAATATGGAAAGGGATCCGCGCATCGACGTGGAAGGAATCCAAAAGGTCTCTGACTACTGGGAAGCGGTTCGGCCAGTCTATAGCAAGTACGAGTCAGGCTTGAAATCGGGATCTGCAGAAATCTACAGATATGAGATTCCCGGAGGGCAGTACTCCAACCTAAAGCCTCAGGTGGAAAGTTTCGGTCTCGGGCATAAGTTCAACGAGGTCAAGGAGATGTACAAGACAGTTAACGAGATGTTGGGAGATATCGTGAAAGTCACCCCGTCTTCGAAAGTTGTAGGGGATTTCGCCATCTTCATGGTTCAGAATTATCTCACCCCGGAGAATATTTACGAGAAAGCGGAAAAGATGGCCTTTCCTGATTCCGTAGTTTCGTATTTCAAGGGTATGATGGGCCAGCCGATGGGAGGATTCCCAGAGAAACTTCAGAAGCTGGTATTGAAGGGTGAAAAACCGATCAGTGTACGTCCAGGAGAACTGCTCCCAGATGAGGATTTCGAAAGTATCGCTAAGCACCTGAAGGATAAATTTGACTTTGAACCAACTAGGAAGGATATCCTGAGCTATGCCCTGTATCCTGAGGTGTTTGAAGGATTCTTGAAAATTGTTTCCGAATACGGAGACCTGAGCAGGCTTGAAAGTGATGTGTTCTTTCATGGTCTTTACGAAGGAGAAATCATTGAGGCTGAGGTCGCTGAGGGCAGGAGTCTAATGATCAAACTTCGTTCCATTGAGAAGCCGGATCTGGAAGGATACAGAACTCTAGTGTTTGAAGTCAACAGGAATAGAAGAGAAATCAAAATCAAGGACAAGAACTGGAGCAACATCAACCTTCTTAGCCAGTCTGGGGAATATAGCTTGACAGAGATGGCAGACCCTGACAATAAGAATGAAATCGGGTCCCCAATCCCAGGGACTGTTGTGACGTTGCTGGTTAAAGAAGGAGATAAGGTAACAGAGAACCAGCCGCTGGTGGTTGTCGAAGCCATGAAAATGGAAACAAGGATAATGAGTTCCACTGCAGGGATTGTCAGTTCGGTGAATATCAAGGAAGGACAGGAAGTCAAGGCTGGAGAGCTTCTTATCGTTGTCGAATAAATGGTAGGGAAAACCACTCTCTAAGGAAGAAGTCTAATAATTCGGGTATAGCAAATTGTGAAGAGAACCTTAGGCCAATCAAGGATGAGCCAAAGGTTCTCTTGTGGTTCTAACCGTCGTCGACCAGGTTTGGCCGTGAAGTTTATCACCAAGGAAAGCAAATTTGGCATCCGTTACATCAGTTTTCATTTAAAGTGAGGAATCATCCATATTCAGTAAAATATTCTATATGTTGACGACTGAAGAAGGTATTACAAAAACCGTGTAGAATTTAGTAACATAAGATCTTATAGCTACTATGAAAAGGGGGGAGCTAATGGCTGTCTTTGTGCAAAATGTGAATAATATAGAAGAACTTGGAATTAGCTTCGTTAGTCCCTTTTCAATAGAACAAGTGACGTATTAATGGGTCGATAGATCGATTACCACGGTCAAAAAAAGAAAATAAGTTGCCCGATGTTCTTAGTCAGCAGGAGGTACTTCAAATACTAAACTCTGTAAAGAATATAAAGCACCGTGCTATACTGATTTTGACCTACTCGGCGGGCTTAATATTCAAGAATTATTAGGACATAAAAGTTCGAAGACTACAGAAATTTATACACATGTGGCTGAAAACGACATCCGGCGCATTAGAAGCCCCTTAGGTTGGATTAGTACCAACGAGGAAAGCGCCGAAGAATAAAGGAGATATATCCGACATCTGTCGCAAATACCGACTGCTTTGAAGGGAGCTGAGACAGATGTCGGTAACTAGACGTTATATGAAATCCCCTTATCGGAGTAGAATTATAGGTTGAAGGAGTCGTATATGAATATCCAAATTATCGTGGTTATTATGCTGAACTTTATAATATCGTTAATAGGAACATTAGCATACTCAGTAAGACTAGTAGGCGTTAGGACTGGCAAAATTGCTGTGTCTTTCGCGCTTTTCAACATTTTGATGTTGGTTTCAAGGGTTGCAGTTACCTTTCAAGTTCCAATACTAACCAAATATGTTGAAGGAAACCCGGGAGCAGGTGATCTGTTAACAATTTTCAATGTAATAATTGTAATTTCTGGTGTAGCAACAGCTTTTGGAGCTCTTTTAATTCCGACATTTCAAAGAATTCTATATCGTGGAGTTAGGTCATTTACCATAGACAGGTCTTTATCTAAACTGATTTTACATAGCTTTTCAAAGTCTGGAATTCGATACATGAAAGAATGTGTTTCGGTACCATCAAAAGAAAACGTTAAACAGTTAACTCAAAAAAAGTATCCGAAGAGAATATTTGTTTATAATCTTATTACTGTTGCTTTAATCACTGTGGGTTCACTAGCTCCAATATATGCCGGAATTTTAGAACCAGGCTTAAGGGCAACATGCATTACACTTTCTTCAATCGTGAATGGAATTGCAACAATATTAATGACAATTTTTATAGATCCTCAATTATCAATAATGACGGATGATGTAATAGATGGGAAGCGCACTGAGGAAGAATTTAGGGTTTGTGTAATAGGCTTGGTTGGGAGTAAAACAATGGGCACATTTGCATCTTTGTTGTTACTTTTGCCTTTCTCATATTTAATAGTATTTATAGCTAAAGTAATATGATCTTTTAGAAGGGCGTTGAAGCAGGGGACTTCATATAACAGCGCATTCCCAAAATCTGAGATAATATGAAAGTAGTAACCAGACTTCGGGAACCCTCGGGACGTTATCTGAAAGGGCGCTATCGGGATAAGTTCTTGGGTCTCACGATCTGGGGTGAGATTTGTAGCCTATTGAAAATAATATGTTCAGGAGTGTTTTTTATTGAGGGAATCCAGAAATCCAAAACGCAAACTCTTAACGATCAAAGTTCTGCATACTATCATTTGGGTGTTTTTCGTTCTAATTATATTGTACATCCTATATTCGGGAATATTTAACAGGATAGATATATTGACTTGGGTCGCAATTGTTTTAATCGTGGTTGAAGGAATTATCCTACTTGTCAACGGTTGGCGATGTCCTCTTACCAATCTGGGAGAGAAATATACCGAACAGACTGATGTTGGATTTGATATCTTTCTTCCTAGTTGGGTGGCTAAGAATAATAAGACTATCTTTACAACAATTTATTTAATTGGCGTAATAATAGTTATTTACAGATTACTAACATAGTCCTTCTTTAAGTAATTCAATAACGAACATGCAACTCTTTCGATTGAGTGACAGTTGAAGATTTTACGGAGTCTGGTAGGTAAAGAGTTTCTGGGTCTGTCTTAATAGAGGAGCCCCATCAGATAACAGCGTATTCTCGAAACCTGAGAGAATATGAAGGTAGTAACCAGGTTTTGGGAATACGCGAAACGTTATCTGACATCTGTTTTTCGGAGTTAATCAAGGAAGTCATATTTTCTTTTGCCGTGTAAAATCCGCCGGATCTCAACTATATCATCAAGAATAACGTAAAATACAAGATAGTTTTCAACTACCAGCATTCGATAGTTAAGCTGAATAAGTCTTTGGTCCTTAGGAACATGGCCCATATAGGGGAAATAGACCAATTTGGAAATGGTCTTATCAATGTCATCTAATAGCCTTAGTGCTACGGTTGGATTATCAATTTGAATATACTCTAGGATTTCAGTTAGGTCTTTTTCGGCAATAGGAAGGTATTCAATTCGAAATTTATTGCTCATTGATCCGAGTCCTTAACTTATTCATAAGCTCTTTATGAGAGGTACGTGGCATTTGAGCAGCACTTTGGGCTTCAGCCTCACCTAATTTCTGATAAAGATCCAACAAGGCTTGTTGTTTTTCATAAAGGGCCATACTCATAACAACTAGGTCACCTTGGCCATTTTTAGTGATAAAGACGGGTTCGCCATCTTTATGGCAGATTTCAGATATCTGGTTAAAGTTATTTCTCAGATCAGATATTGGTTTAATAATTGGCATAGTCCTACACCGTCCTATCGTGTTGTATGCTAATATTATATCATAATTATGATAGAGAGATGCAAACGACAAACGTCAGAAAACAGAGGGTTTGTAACATCGGAGAGAATATGAATGAAGTAACCCGACGCCGCAAACCCTCGGGACGTTATAGGACATCTCGGTCAAGATTGAGGCTTTGAAAGACAAGAGAGGAGTTTGTAAACGAAATCTATGGAGAAGCAGTATTGCTATTTATTTGGCCCACGGTCAGGAATCTCTTATCTTCTCATTATAGCGATTTTATCAGTTGCGAAAATTTATCGAATAATGTACAGATCAAGACAGACCAAGAATGAATCAAATCTATGTAGCTAAAAAGAGAGCAGAGTTATTATGAAGCTATATGCGGTTAATTTAACTGATAAAAAGAATAGTTTTATTACAGATTTCCATGTTGGCGGTGGCTATCAATTTGGATTGGGAATCAAAGATAATATTTTGCTATACGACCAATGTGTACCAAATAACCAAAATGATTTTACGCATGGAGACGGTGTTTCGGTTGATAATCAACAGTGACAAGTTATTCATTCAGGCCTTGAATTATCGAAAGGAGTCTCAACGCCAAGGGAGAAAAATCATATGAAAACAAAGACTTCATTTGCCATTGCTCTCATTTTTATAGTCCTCCTAATTCCGTCTATGCATACAAAGGCATTTATGGCCGAGGAAGGAACAATAACAAAAATAGCCACACCATTTCGACCTTTTGCTGTAAAGTTATTAAAGACCAGCAATTTCCCTATTTGTTTGCCCACCTATTTTCCTCCCACAAATCAGGAAAATAAGTGGCATCTAAGTCTGGAAACAAGCAAGAATAAGTTTACGATAGAAATCGACCAGTGGACTCCAGATGAAAGAACCGGTACTGGTTTATATGCTGGAACTCTTTCCGGTAACATTGAGAATCCTCTAGGACCACCGATAGTAGAGCAGTTTATCAGTGAAAACAAAGAAGTAAAAACGATCAACCTTGCTAATGGAATTGATGGTAAGGAATATATTATGGACCTTAATGCTTTTAGGGCAATCTCATGGGAGATTGGCCGATGGAGTTACTTTGTTGCAGCTCGACCGAACAATAAAGAAGATAGGGCTAGGAATTATGCCTCCGAGATCATCAAAACTATTGGGGAGAACGGCCTGGGTCTTTCGGGTTCCCCGGGGAATTTATATTTTCTTGATATTGGCGCAAACCACCCTACCATGGAAATCTTCTGGAAGGTGAATGATACTGTTTGGTATCAGTTAGACTGGCGGGATGACCCAAGTGTTGCTGTCAAAATCCTTCGGAGCATGACGAATTTGAGCGTTGGACAACTTTCCACTACTAATGAAACTTCCTCTAATAATGAGACGGACAAATTGATAACCCAATCCACTACGAATCAAAGTACTCAGCCTGAAATAAGTACAAGTGAAGCATGGCAAATTGTATCAAGACTTAGGTATGTACAAGGAGAAGTAGTTTCTTTACAGCAATCTCCAGACGGGAGTATAACATTAAGTTTAAGAGTTGAAGTAAGTTATCATAACGGTACAGACCCCATTGAAGATCCGGATTTTCCCTTTAAGAGAGGGCAGATAGTGGAATTTATAATTAAAGATAGGCCCCCTATGGACTTGAGCAAGTTTAAACGAGTAATTATTTATGAAGGACAGGTTACTACAGATGGAATAAATGATTTTCTTGGTGCAGTAGTAAAGTATTATGAGCAAGACAGCAACTTTTTCGATTTGAACGGTAAGCAAATAAAATTACCTCTTGAAGACTATCCTCAAACAATTAATTAACGTAATAGACTAAGCTCATCACACCCCTGCCCACGTACAAAGGGAAAAAAGTAAAAGATGATACAATAATCTTAAAAAATATTCTACGAAATAAGCAGACGGTCATTTAAGAATAATAGCAAGAGTTAAATGTTAAAAATGAAATTTAAAATCTAGAAGAAACTGAGTATAAAGGCTATTGGGGGTTATCCTCATTAGCCTTTATTAAATACTAGATCCCATGCCGCTTTTTGGCACAAGCTTTTTTTATGTGGTCAAAAGGATACAAATCTAAAATCTTAAAAGCTACAAAACACCACGCTATGTAATATATAGTTTACATAAAGAATAATATAGTGTATAATATGCAATGTGGGAGGGAAGGCGTTTGAAGAATCTTAAATTGAAATCGGCGAGAGCTATCTTGGATATGTCACAAGAGCAATTAGCACAAGCCGTGGGCGTAACAAGGCAAACTATTGGAATGATTGAAGCCGGTAAATTTAATCCTTCGTTGCAGTTGTGTATAGCTATATGTAAGACATTGGGTAAAACATTAGACGATATTTTTTGGGAGGAATAATTATGAGGGATGAAAGAATTGAACAGGCCAAAAATAAAATACAAGGCGAAATGGCAATTATTATTTTATTTGGAATAGCTATCTCATTTTCCATAAAAACCTTAGTATTTAAGATGAATTTAAAAGAATGCCTTACGGAATATTTAATTTTGATATTAGCCCCCCTGTACCAATTGACCAGAATGCATATGCTGAAGATAAGTGGTTACAATGAACGAGGAAATAGGCAATCTGTGAAAAAACTATTTATAGCAATTGCAATCTTTCTGGGTGCATCGGCAGTATCTATGTTTAACTTGACGAAGGAGTCAACAGTGTATGTTTGGCAAAGCTCAGTACCTTTCCTATGTGTATTTTTGGTATTATTCGTAGTAATCTTTTTGATCACTAATAAGTTTAATCAGTACAGAGGCCACAAGTACGAAAAAGAATTTGATGATGATAAATAGACAAGTCTTGGTGATATTATCTGAGATAAGAGCAGGGAGAATTTGATAGGATTGGTGGAGAAATTAAGGTTGGCTTAAAATATTGTCAGGACGGGGTATCCAAGTTTAAACGGTTACAAAGTGGCCCAAGCAATGTAAAGACCAGCACCGAAAGGCGCTGGCTTTTACATGCTTGAGTCATCTAGCTTTGAAGCAAACCACCGCCATTGACGAGTGGTTAGGCTTATAATTCTGACGTTCGTCGATATATTCTATTTTAAGGACAAAATTATCTCTTCACTCCTACGGATCTTGCCTATCTTAGGGAAGATGTAGTTACAAACATAATCATGCTCTTCTTTTGCTGCAGCTGTCATGGCATCGATTCCACGGCGACGCAGCTGTAAGTCAAGGTCAGTACCATAGAATGCTCCCCATTGCCGTTTGGTAACAACATGAACATTTTTTAAATCTGTAGTTGGTTTTAACATATCCCTTCTTTAACAGGATATCTTTTTTTATCAAGAGTCATTGTGCCTGTTCAAGAGCCAAGGCGTATTCTAGAGTTAATTTTACAATCGGCAGTAGTTATCAAGATCTTTAAAAATAATATCGCCAGCAAAGAGGTAATTAATGGGAATTGGAGAATAGGATAAGTATCATGATTTATTCTTAATATTCGTATAAGTACGAAGAGAGTGTTTTTATGTTTCTGGATAGAATGATGTCATACTTAGTTGCCAGTGGGGGGTATATACGTGGATAAGATTACTGGAGATGAAGAGGGCAACGTTAATGACATAAGTGAACTAAAGCAAGCAGAATCACTTGAGAAATTTGATGAGCAAGTAACAGCTGCGGAAGAAGAACTGAGACAGCAGATGGAAGAATTGATCCTAACTACCTTGTATAAAGAACTAAGACAGTCGGAAGATGAGCTGAAGCGACAGTTTAATGTCATAACTATGAATAATGAGTTGATAGCACTGAGCGAAGAGCGTTATAAAACACTGGTTAACAATTCCCATGATGTAATTTTCTGCTGTGATTTGAAAGGAGCTTTTACGACAATCAATAAAAAGTTTTGTGAAGCCGTAGACTTACCTAAAGAATCAATTATTGGCAAGACGATCAATGATATTCAAGATGACCTAGGCTATATTCAAAAATGGAATGAGGCATTCACAAAAGTTATCACTGATGGTAACGCAAATTCTTTTACATATCGCTATGAAAGGAACCTTGGAAGCAGGATTATCGGCTATTATGATGTGACTTTGTCACCGTTATTTGATCTGAGAAAGAAGATCATTGGCGTAATTGGCACCAACCGGGATATAACAACGACTATAGAAAATGAGAATAAAATAAAACATATGACATATTATGACGGTATTACAGATCTGCCCAGCAGAGTTCTATTCTTAGAACGATTGGATAATGCCATCGAGTTATCAAAAAAGAAATCCAATCATGTAATCATCATCATTCTTAACATAGATAATTTTAAAACTATAAATAACACGTTAGGATATGCCATGGGGGATATTCTGCTCGTTGAAACTGCAGCAAGATTACTGAAATGCATTAAAGGAAAAGATACCGTTTCTCGCTTAAATGGAGATGAATATGGCTTACTACTGGAGAATGTAGAACACGAAGATGATATTGTTAACCTTCTGAAAAGAATAGGCAAAATATTCGATGAACCTTTTAGGGTTAAAGATGAGAGCATCAGTCTCACAGCAAGTATTGGAGTCTCGATTTATCCAGATGACGGAGACACTAATGAAGAACTCTTAAATAATGCAGCGACGGCAATGCTTGTTGCTAAAAAGTTTGGTAAAAATCGCTTGGAATTTTTCAATTTCAAAATGAAACATGAATTCTTGAAAACATCAAATATCGAGAGGCTGCTAAGGAAGGCGATAAATAACAATGAATTTATTTTATACTATCAACCGCAATACACGATAACAGGGAAGCTTCGTGGTTTTGAAGCCTTAATACGATGGAACAGTCCGGAAATGGGCTTGTTGAATCCTATGGAGTTTATACCGATTGCTGAAGAGACGGGACTTATCATTCAAATCGGCAAGTGGGTATTAAACACGGCGATACTTGCATGCAAAAAATATAATGACAAGCATGGGTGTGACTTTATTATGTCGCTAAATATCTCTCCTCTTCAATTCAGGCAAAAAGGATTTGGCGAATTTGTTATAAAAGCTATTAAATCTTCCGGTTTAAAACCTCGAAGCCTTGAATTGGAAATCACTGAAAGCAGTTTTATTAATAATTACGACAGCGTCGCTAAAGAACTAAAAAATTTAAGAGATTTCGGGGTGAGAATTGCTCTGGATGATTTCGGAACGGGTTATTCTTCTTTAAGTTATCTTAAAAAGCTTCCTATCGATCTTTTGAAAATTGACAAATCCTTCATCCAGGAAATTGATTTTTCCAATCCCCATAATGACTTAACAGAATCAATTATCGCCTTAGTCAATAAGCTTAATATTAAAACGATTGCCGAAGGTGTTGAGACGTTAGAACAACTAAATTTCCTGACGAATGCCAAATGTGATTATGTACAAGGGTATTACTTTGGGAAACCGAGTGCTGAAGAATTAATGGACGATATTATAAAAAAAGCTGTTAAAAAATAAAATCTTCGCTAAAGAAATCCAGGAAACTTTTCAGACTCATAAGAATCGGTATGATTTTAAGATTATTAGTTAAATATCGGGCAAATTATTTGTATTATTGATCATGAACATATTGATTTTTCATAGACACTCTAATTGACTAATGATAAGCTAATAAAAAATCAAACAGGATCGAGAATCATGGCGAGAGTCATGCAAAATGGTCCATTTCGATTAAAGGAGGGAAAACTGGTTCCTACCTAACGTAGGATCAGGAAACGCATGAGAATGACTTTAGCGAAGAAAATGATCGTTTATTTTTTGTTGGTAATTTTCGTGGCAACCGTAGGATCGGTGTATACTATTTATGAATGCACTAAAGCAGAGGCGTCGGTCAATGATCTTACAGGTAAGATTCCGCGAATGCAGAAAAATAATGATATCGCCTTTAATGCCGCAGCAGAATCTTCTAATCTTAGAGCTTATATGCTCTATGGAAAGGAACAATACCTCAATGAATATTACCGATTAGTTCAATTGAATCAGAAACTTGAAGATGAACTCATCAATGAAGCAACGACGGAAACATCACGCAAATTATCCGCCGATACTAAAGCTCTGGACCAGAAATATGCTGAAATCGTTGATCAAAAATTTATACCTTTATTAAAAGCGGGCAACAAGGATGGTGCTATACAAATTGCGATGAATGAATTGGCGCCGCAAAACAGTCAACTGCTCGCGAAGATTGACGAAGCCAAAAAATATCGCTTCAATACAGTGACCCAAGCAATGGACAGTACCTATATTGCTGCTAAACTCGCCAAAAAGGTTGCTAGTTCAGTGTCTGTTTTGGTAGCGATCTTAGGAATTCTCATTGGAGTGTTTGCTGCCCGCAGAATTACAGCTCCTATAAAGGTGTTACAAGGTTTGATGGCTAAAGCCTGTGAAGGAAATCTGCTGATAAAAGCGGCGGTTAAAACAAGCGATGAAATTGGGCAGCTTTGTGAATCATTTAATAAGATGATTGCCTCGCAATTGGAAATTGTTAAGTTGGTCAAAAGTAGTTCGATCGATTTGGCTGCAGCCTCGCAAGAAATGGCAGCTTCTTCTGCAGAAGTCTCAGCAACGACAATAACTGTTTCCCAAAGGAACCAGGCTGTGGCACAGTCGATGATAAGCGCCTCCAACTCAAGTACGGAAACTTCACAGGTTCTAATTGAACTTTCAGCACTTATTCAGATAGCCAAGGACAAGGCTTTATCGGCCAGCAGGAAGTCATTAACGTCTATTAAAGCAGCAACTGAAGGAAAGGCCACCGTAAATGTAGTCATGCAGAGTATGAATACGATTCATGACAAGACAAAGGAAGCAGAAAAAGTAATCACGCTCCTAAATGAATACTCTCAAAAAATTGGCATGATTAACGCAACCATAACCGGCATTGCAGACCAAACGAATTTGTTGGCCTTAAATGCAGCGATTGAAGCTGCACGGGCGGGTGAATCAGGCAGAGGATTTGCAGTTGTTGCAGAGGAAGTCAAAAAACTGGCAGAACAGTCCAATGCCGAGGCCATGAACATTTCACAGCTTATTTCTAAAATCACCGCGAGTACCGATAGTGCGGTTATCGCTATGAAGGATAGTTTGACTGAGGTTGAAGTAGGGGTGGAAGAAGTTAACAAGGCAGGGGAATCGTTAGAAAACATCCTTTCTGCTGTTAGGGAAACGGTCAGTGATATTGATGGAATAGCAGAAGTAACGAACGATGAGGTCGCTTCTTCCGATAAAATCGTGGAGCTCATTGAAGTTGTAGCTGAAGTTATAGAGAGTACGAGCCGGGATGCGCAAGAGGTTTCATCTGCAATCGAGGAAACAACTGCAACGATCGAAACAGTGGCGGCGAGCTCCGAACAGACAAGTGCTATGGCCCAAAACTTGAACAGTCTCATTAATAAATTTATAGTTGAGGAGTAAAGGAGGAAGATTCATGAAACATTCGATTAATGTCAAGGGAAACCAGGCGATGATTTTTTTAACCGATAAGATATACGTTCACGATGCTTCTGTACTTAGGGAAGAACTATTAGAAGTTATCGACCATGGGGTTACGGATATAAAGATTGATCTCTCCGGACTTACTTATATAGATAGTTCCGGTTTAGGAACCCTAGTGAAAATCAATAAAACAACCAAGGAGAAAAATGGCAGACTTGTACTAACAGGTGCCAAAGGGCTTCCGGAGGAATTACTTAAACGGACCCGACTTGATAAGGTCTTCACCATTGAATAATAATGATCTTGCGTAACTCCATGACAGCGAGAGGGATAGGCTAAGAGACAGTAAAGAATACGAAAGAGGATAAGGAGGTAATTGCTATGACTTTTAAAGAACTTGATCATGATATTTCTGATCATTACTATCAGGACAGCTTGAAGCTGCTCTTTGACCAAATAGACGATTATCTTTTTATCCTCGATCATACAGGTAAAATTATTCGGTTAAATAAAGCTGCTTTAGAGAAACTTGAATATACTTTAGAAGAACTTATAACTATGAATATTGAACTCCTCTGCCCTTTGGCGAAACGAACGGAATTGCTCGAACTCTTAAAAGGTACGTTAGAAGGGAGGATATCCGAAGGTTCGATAGAGCTATGTACGAAATCTAAAAAACAAATTTATATGGAAACCCGTATATTTAAAGGGAAATGGGAAGGAAAAGATGTCCTATATGGCATTGGTAAGGATATTAAACTTAAGATAGAAGATCAAAAGTTTAAAGACTATCAATCAATGCTTGACAGTATACCATTTTTAGCTTGGATAAAAGATAAGAACGGAAAATATGTTATTATTAATAAGAATTTTGAGAAGTTCTATAATATAAAGAATACGGTCATTGTTGGTAAGACTGATTTTGATTTCTTCCCCTTTAAAATCGCTTTGGAACATAAAAAGAGTGAGGAAGAACTAATAAAATCCAGAAAAAGTTTGCTTAGTCTACCTCCACATCATCATGAAATAAGCGGTAAGTGGCTTGAAACATTTGTTGCGCCTTTTTTTGAATTTGATGGTGCACTTGCCGGAACGCTGGGAGTCGCTAGAGATATTACTAGTAGGAAAATACTGGAGAAACAATTAAGAGAACAGGCAGAATATGCTGAGCTGCTTTTTAGAACTGTTCCTAGCGCTGTCCTTTCCGTAGATAAAGATAGAAGAATAATTCGATGGAATAAGATCGCCGAGCAGTTAACCGGCTATACAGAATCAGAAGCTATGGGTAAAGAATGCTCTAGAGTATTGCATGGAGTAGGTATTGAAGGCTGTTATTTGTGCTGTAACGCCAGCGACTCCCCCTTAATCAATAATAAGTGTAAAATTATAACGAAAGATGGTCAAATTAGGCATGTTCTAAAAAGCATAGCCGTCTTGAAAAACGAATTTGGTGAAGTCACTGAAAAAATGGAGTGCCTTGAAGACATTACAGAGATGATTAATATCGAAGAGAAACTCTACGAGCGAGAACGACAAACTCAGATGGAGCTATTAATGGCGGCTCGGGTGCAACAGGAGTCCCTGCCTCACCCTTTCCTCGGAGAAAAGGTGCGTGTTAATACGATCTTTAAGTCCTATAGCACAGTTAGTGGAGATTTTTTTAACTATAGGTGGTTTGAAGAGCAAAATAAATTGTGCGGCTATATTATTGATGTATGTGGCCATGGTCTTGCCACAGCTATGCAAACCGCTACTTTTAAAATGATGTTGGATAATGTTCTCCTCACTGGTGAGAAGATCACAGAAAATGACCTGAAGATTATAAATCGGAGAATAATGCCGTATTTATATGAAGGTTCTTTTGTGGCTTTGCTATACTTTGAATTTGACTTGCAAGCCGCGGTGCTCAAACTTATTTCGGCAGGAATAACCTTATTTTTAGCGATTAAGTCCAATGACTGTTCACTAGTCCCCTTGTCGGGTTGTTACCTCGGCATAATAGATGACCCTGATATTGAAGTGGTGACAATGCCCATCAAACCTGGCGAGATCTATTGCATGATGAGTGATGGGGTTTCCGATTTGATAGAATTACATGGGGTAAGCAAACAAAGAGGTTTTAAGGGATACTTAAACTGGCTTACCAAATTGGCAGATTGCCCTGAAAGGAATGATGATTTTTCCGCTGTTTGTATCGAGATCCCTCGAGAAAAAGATAACAAAGAGATAAACGTGCTGGATATAAAAACTGATGGAGATCTGGAACATGCTCAGGTAGTTATTAGTGAATTTCTCGAACGAAACGCCTCAATTCACGCCTCCGAATTGGAAGTTGCGATTAATGAAGCGATAAATAACGGTTTTTTTGCCTGTGGGCAAGTTTATGTTAAAACTAGGCGAGTTGGCAGCAAATTAATCGTTAGGGTTAAGGATGACTGCTCGGGTTTTAATATTAAAGACGTTAAAAGTTTAATGGATAATGATCTATTTGATCAAGAGCTTGATGAACTGTTCGTTGAGGAAGGTGGGCGTGGTATCTTCTTAATGAGAGCATTTTGTGACAAAGTGATCTATAATGCGAAAGGCAATGAAGTTTTATTGATGAAGAAAATCGGATTTAGGTAGATGCGCTGCTGTGATCCATAGTTTTCTGCAGCTGAAAGAGGTCGTTATTTGCTCAATATCTAAGCCTCAAATTGCTACAGAAAGGGGGATAATAAAGTTGAGTGTTCAGGCAAACTTAGATGCTGTTTTAAGTTTACTAGAACTGTTTACAGAAGATTATTCGTGTAGAGATTATCTTCATGCGGTCATCCGGTGTATATCTGAGCGTACAAAATGTCGTTGTGTAGGGATAAGAATTCGCAGTGATGATGGAAAAATCCCCTACTATGCGACTATTGGTTTTGAGCACGACTTTTTAACCTTAGAATCTGACCTGTCACTTGATGATGAGTGTTTATGCAAGAGAGTTTTTCGACAGCAATTTGAACCGGCTGACCTAAGCATTCTTAGTGAGAAATGTTACGTTTGTTCCAATAATCTCATTAGTTTTTATGAGAACCTTTCTGAGGACAAACAGTCTCAATTTCGGGGTGAGTGCGTGAGAAAAGGATTTCGAACCTTTGCGATCATCCCGTTAATCCACGATGAAAACGTGATCGGAACCATTCAGATTGCAGACGAAGAAGCGGAACTTCTTAGCCCAGATATGATGGAGTTTATTGTCCAGATTAGTGATCTGATCGTTGAAGCTCTAAGGCGCTATAAACTGGAAGAAGAAGTTGAGCTGAATCAGTCCAGCACTGCAGTCTTAAATGCCATGTTTGCCGGAACTAATGCCATTGCTTATGTTGTTGACTCTCTTACCTATAGAATTTTATTTTCCAGTAAAACATTGGAAGCTCTTTATAACAAGGACCTCAAAGATCAGATTTGTTATCAGTCTTTTTATGGTCTGGAGGCTCCTTGCAAAGATTGTTTAGTTCAACTGAACAACAATGACAGTATGCAGCGAGTTCATAATCGGATGCTTAATCGTGATTACTTAATGTCAAGAAAATCCATTCTTTGGCCTGATCAACGAAAAGCCTGGTTGACTTTTGCCTGGGATATTACGGATCAACTCTTGTTGGAGAAGAAATATAAAACCATCTTTGAGGCATCGGCTTCTGCCTTTCTTATACTCGAAAAGGGACTTGTCATATCTATGGTCAACCAACAAGCCGAGCATTTATTGGGATTTTCAAGCGCAGTTCTCGTAGGAACAAACCTACAATGGTTTTTAGCCCCTGACGAAGCTGAGAAAATAAAAGAGTATTATCAACGAAGAATAAATGGTGATCAGGATGTCCCTAAGCAATACGAAACAAAATTAAGGCTATCCGACGGGAAAACAAAGTATGTTATTGTTAATAGTGCTTTAATTCCGGAAACTACAACTACGATTATATCCCTTTCCGATATAACCGAACGGAAAAAAGCTGAGGATAAACTTTACTATCTAAGTTATCATGATAATCTTACCAAATTATATAATCGCGAATATTTCGACACGAAGATCCAAGAACTGGACCATAGGCAGGCTGCAGACGTTGGAATTATAATGGTTGACATAAATGGGCTGAACCTGATCAACAATAGTTTTGGCACAAATGTCGGCGATGAGATTCTGAAAACCTTGGCGAATGTTTTATTGAAGTTGTTTCCTCATAAAGGGACTGTTGCCAGGATCGGTGGAGATGAATTTGCAATAATTCTTGTCCCATGCAGCAGCGAAGAAATAGAAACGGCTTATTTCAAGATTAGAAATACTGTCGAAGATCAAATTCTTAACTTGGAGATAAAATTCAGTGTGTCTGTTGGTTATGGATACGGTGGGTCTGGTAAGATTACCTTGGATGTAGTACGTGAAGCCGATTTTAATATGAACCGAGATAAGCTTTTCCAGGTGCAAAGCGCTAAAAGTTCAATCGTTCAAACGCTGACAAAAGCCCTGGAAGCACGGGATTTTATTACTGAAGGGCATGCGGAAAGGCTGGAAAATTTAGCACTTCTACTAGGTCGTAAAGTCGGTCTTTCAGAACAAAAACTCTCGGATTTGCGCTTATTTGCTAAATTTCATGACATAGGAAAGGTAGGGATCCCTGACCACATTTTATTTAAACGAGCTAGGTTAAAAACTTCAGAGAAGTCCGTCATGGAAACCCATTGCGAGATCGGATATAGAATCGCCAAGGCTTCCCCGGATCTTCTGCCGATCGCCGATTGGATATTAAGACATCATGAAAATTGGAATGGAGCCGGCTATCCGTTAGGGTTAAGTGGTTATAACATTCCGGTTGAATGTCGTATTCTTACGGTAATCGACGCTTACGATGCTATGACTAATGATCGACCTTACCGAAAAGCTATGCCCTATGCGGCCGTAGTGGATGAACTAAAACGTTGTGCCGGAAGCCAGTTTGACCCTGAGATCGTCGACGTTTTTTTGAATAAGTGCCTCGTCGATTGATGAGGCATTAAAAGCGTCTTCCTTTCACTAATTAAAGTGAAGGGAGGACGCTTTTAATGCCTCTTTCTATGTAGGTTTTGGAAGGTTCTCTTGTACCACTCCCAATGGGCAAAGAAATGATAAATCGACGCAGCGACAAACATTATCGATGTCCATTTGTGTATTCCTTCAAGGAACATAGACAGATCGTCTCTGCCTGAATCAAATGGAAAGACGAACCATACGAGCAGCCCCGTCGCAGTAATCACGAGCAACAATAAGATCAATAGGGTATCGAGCAGGAAATTGCTTCTTGATCTGTTCATAACGCACCACCCAATTAAAGATATTTAAAACCGGCAGGATTATGCATTGATCGATCATTGAGTAGAAGATGTTGCTTAGTGTCTTTCTTAAAGATATACTCAATCTATTAAGTTTTCATCCAGTTAGCTAAACTGTGATAGAGATGGAAACATGGTGTGGGCGCGTTTAAATAATTACACCTTCACCCTTTTACCCCGCAGGTCGTGGATTGATCTGCGGGTTTTTCTATAAATTGGCTAAACTTTATTGAGAAATATAGTGTAGAATATAGATATTTGAAGAATCATGATTATTTTTATAAAATGGAGGCAAAATGAGTAATATTGGGATTCCTAGCTCTTCAAATCCAATGATTCAGCCAAGACCCAATAGAAAACCTGCTGGAATCTATTATTACAGCCGCAAGAAAAAAAGATTAAGGCAGCTCTTAACAGGGATGATTAGCCTTATCCTTATCTTTAGCTTGTGCTTTTTTGGGTTTTTATATGCACCCATCCAGCCATTTGAGATGTTGCGGGAATTATGGGTAACGAGTGCGATGACGACGATGAATCACCAATACTTGGCAACCTGCTTGTTTAGTGAGGCAGAGATTCAAAGGATACTGGATAACAATAAGGCGACAGAACTGGGAAACTCTCATCCGTCTGATATTAAGGTGTCTGGAACTAGCAAAAATACAGGTACCGAACTTATCGATATCAGTCAAAAAGGTTTCAAAGGTTATTTGCTTAAAGTCAAGGATCCTGGCCGTGTTAAGGTAGCTGCGACACGTTATCTTGGCCAGGTGGGAGAAAAAGCCGAAGATATTGCCAAGGAGAACGGAGCAAGTGCCGTAATTAACGGAGGGGTCTTCGATGATCCTCAGGGTAACGGTAACGGCGGTCAACCCTTGGGTATTCTCATTTCGAACGGTCGTATTCTCTATAAAGATGCAGCCTCTTCCTTTGATATCATTGGTTTGGACCGCGATAATGTCTTGGTTCTTGGCCATTATACCCTAGACCAAATCAAACAAATGGGGATAAGAGACGCTGTCACCTTCAGCCCTTTTCTTGTAGTCGACGGTAAACCAGCGATTACCCATGGCGACGGAGGATGGGGCATCGCCCCCAGGACAGCAATCGGCCAGACAAAAGACGGCAGTATTTTGATGCTGGTCATTGATGGACGTCAGATCGGTTCTTTAGGCGCGACGCTTAAAGATGTGCAGGATATCATGCTTGAATACGGCGCTTATAATGTGGCGAATCTTGACGGCGGTGCTTCAACAGTTCTTTACTATGATGGCAAGATCGTCAATCATCCGTCGAGTCAATACGGCGAACGGCATGTACCATCCTTTTTTATCGTAAAATAGCCTATAGGGAGTAAGAGTTATGAATGTTGCCGGTAAATCCAGGCCCATCTTCATCTACGGTCAAGAGGAAATTGACTATCTTAAACGCAAAGACAAAAAACTGGGCGCTGCTATTGACAGGATCGGTCTAATTCAGCGTGAAATAACACCAGATCCTTTTACCGCTTTGATCTCCAGCGTTGTCAGTCAGCAGATTTCCAGTAAGGCGGCAGAAACGGTTTGGAATAGATTGTATACGCTGCTAAATGTGCGGAAGACTGAAAATGCTCCTCTTGCTGCCAGAGAAACCGAGAAAATCAGTTTGGCTGAAAGGATTGCTCGGGTGAGCCTCACGGAAATCAAAGCTTGCGGCATGTCCGAACGTAAGGCAGGCTATATCAAAGGGATAGCAGAGGCGGCACTTGCGGGTGATATGGATTTCCGGAAGATCCATACTCTGACGGATGAGGAAATCATCTCTAAATTGTCGTCTCTGCGCGGTGTCGGTGTTTGGACCGCTGAAATGCTCCTGATATTTTCTCTGAACCGCCTGAATGTGCTGAGTTATAAAGATCTGGCAATCTGCAGGGGTATGATGAATTTATACGGTCACAAGGAACTTTCGAAGGAGAGGTTTGAACGTTATCGAAAAAGGTATTCTCCCTACTGTTCTGTGGCATCCCTTTATTTATGGGCTTTATCTGTAGAGTGAAGTTCACCCAGTAAAACGACGTTTCTTTTTAAGCAGGGAGTTTTGTCGAATGAATTGAATTCTCCTGGTAATTAAGGTAAGATGTTGTCAAGAAATAAGGAATTAGGCTTGGGGGGATAGAATGAGTCCAGACGAAGTTTTAGGTCTGATTGAGTGTTTAAGATCTCAGCTCATTAGTTTAGCTCAAAATAAGTCCCTCGTTGACCCTGAAGTGGTAAACCTTAGCCAACGGTTGGATTCCTATTTGACGCTCTACCATAATATCATTAAAAATTTTTTTGGCTAGTGTATTAGTAAACTAAGGATCTTGCTGTCGTGATTATGATGGTAAGACATTATTAAGAGGAGTTTTCAAGTTGCTGAGAAGAGCAGTTTTAGACGATATCCCGCAAATAATGGACATTATTGAAAAGACGATTTTGGAGATGCATTCATACCAAAATTATCAATGGGATGAAAATTACCCACAGACAAAAGATTTCCAAGGGGATATTGAGGCCGGAAATTTATACGTTATTGAACGTGATGGGAACCTTGTTGCGTTTATTTGTGTCAATAAGGTTGAGCCTGACGAGTATTGCGATCTTGAATGGTCCTCTGCTCAGGAAAGTATGGTTATTCATAGGATGTCGGTTCACCCCGAACACCGGAGAAATGGGCTTGGTATTGAACTGATGAACTTCGCTGAGACGATTGCCAGAGACAGTCAAATCACTTATTTAAAAACGGATACGAATTCTAAGAATGAAAAGATGAAGATTCTCTTTAGGAAATGTGGTTATAAGTTTATTGGAGAGATAAAGTTTCCCGGAAAGGACGCCCCATTTTACTGTTATGATAAAATTTTTGAGAAAAAGTCCTAAAACATCCTCCGATGAATGTTTTAGGACTTTTTCTATTGTTAAGGAGTGGCAGGTTCAGTGGGCCGCCAATCTTTAACCCCGTTATCTTCAATGATTCCAAGGGTGACATCCGTTACATCCTCGTAAGCCAGTAAATTATCCCGAATTCTTGCTTTAATCTGATCCGCTTCGGCAAGAGTTAATCCTCTGCCTAGCTCGATATAGCTTTCCACATGATAAAAACGTCCTTCTTGTAAAATGCGCATTTTGTTGATATCTGTCACTGCATGATCGGCTAAAATGATCTGGGATACCTTGTCTTCGACCTCTTTAGGGGCAGAAACGCCGATAAGCCCGACCATATTGTCATAGCCAACTCTAAAGGCCACCCCCCCATAAGCAGGCCGATAATGATTGCCGCAAATCCATCAAGAGCCTTAATCGGCGTAAAGCGCGAAAGAAGAATTGCACTCAAAGCAAGTACTGCTCCGAACGTGGCAACAAGGTCCTCATAGAAGACCAAACGGGTCGGAGGAGAGGCTTGTTTAACATTTTTAAGGGCAAAAGGGATTAGACTTAATCCTCGCTGCTCGCTGTGTGTTTCTCTTCCAATCTCCCGGATGGCTTTATGAAGAACATAACCATCTGTTCCCATGGAGGCAATAAGGCTCAAAACGGTAAATCCCAGTGTCTGAAACGAAGTAGGATATTGAATGAGATGTATTCCCTCCAGAACAGTTTCATAAGCCATAATGGTTACAATAATTACGGCCCCCATACAGAATACATTAATGAGCCTGCCAAACCCGGTAGGGAATCGGGGTGTTGGTTTCCTTTCGGCGAGGATACTGCCAATAAAAACAAAGATTTGGTTTACGGTATCGGCCCCCGTGTGCATGGCTTCGGCAAACATAGCACCACTGCCGCTCGTGAAAGCAGCGAACCCTTTGATTAATACGAGAGCCAGATTTCCTAATGAAGCATAAAGAGAGGATGTATTCCCCTTCCTAATCAGTTCCCAAAGACCACTCACTCTATCCACACCATTCAATTGTTTTTTCTTAGCTTCCCTGAAATATAGGGCTTTATTCACTGGGCGTGACAGAAATCGATTGGTAATCATACCCTATTAAGGAATATTGATCGTGGAAAGTTGGTGAGAATGTGTCTTTATATCTAGCTTTGGGTGACTCCATTACTGCAGGGTATGGAGTTGGAACGGCCTTTTCATTTCCAACGGTCTATGCCCAATATTTAAGAAGGCATGAGCCGGATTTGCAACTTCTTAACCTAGGGATTAACGGCTTAACGACCAGCGGGCTGCTTGGATTACTGCGGCAAAATTCTGGGGTACGTCATCAAGTTTGTCAAGCGTCCTTGATAACTCTTACAATTGGCTCAAACGATCTGCTTCATTCTCTGAGAAATTCTTCTCAAGTCGTTGATCTTCCTCAGTTGACTTTAACTCTGAATCGTCTGGGAAAAACGCTGTGTCTGATTGGGGAGGAACTCAGAAGCCTTAACCCAAGGGCGATTGTCAAAATAGGGACTTTTTACAATCCCTTGCCAGCCGGTCCGTATGCACAGTACACCCGTCAAGCTCAACAAATACTGGATCAAGCCAACTCAATGATCGTTGCTTGGGCTAACCATTATGCAGGGAATGTCGCTCGGATTGATCAAGAGTTCTGTGGGAAAGAGCAACTGCTGATTGGCCCGGATTTTGCTCATCCCAATGCAGAAGGCTATCAGAGAATTGCTAGGGCCTTTGCCCGAGCTTAAGAAATGATAAGATAGCCTTCGGCAGTGAACTGCTCCCAAGTAGACACTGGGATAAAGAAAACTCGGCTTGTGCCGAGCTTGCGAAAGCAGAAGCCGTTAGTTGCACTTATGCTGTAGAAAGTATTCAACGAAGTTATACTTTCTGACAGTAAAATGAAAATTCTGACACCAATCATTTACTTATGGTTGGTGTCAGACAGTTTAGACTCTTTTTTTATCCACAGACTAAGAATTCTTTAGCGAAATGGGGAATATATTAAAGATTGCAAATGCTGGTAAAATAGATAAAATAAGAGTAACCTTCATAACATTACATGATAATAGTCCAGGAAAAACTTAGGGTATCCCTGGATAGGAACAATGAAAAGAAAGGGGACTGATAAAGGTATGGGTTTGTTTAGTAAGGTGAAAGATCTGCTGCAAGCAAATATTATGGATATGGTAAATAAGTCCGAAGATCCGGAAAAAATGTTAAATCTCTATGTGGAACGCGCAGTAGAAGAAGTTCGTAACTTCCAAATTCAGGTGAACCGCGCTGTAGCGGATAAGATTCAATTGGAGGAGCGTATTGCGGATCTGCGCAAAGAAATTGAACTGCGCACAGGTCAGGCAACCCTCGCCGTTCAGCAGGGAAAAGATGACTTAGCCCGTACTGCATTAACCTATAAAAAGCAAGCAGAAGCCAGTAAACTTGATTATGAATCTCAACTTGCCGAACAGAGCAAAGCCGTCGCAGACTTACAGGACAATCTGCGTGTCTTGAGTGAAAAATTAGAGAAGGCCAAAACGGAAAGAAACAATTTAATAATGCGGCAGCGCCGGGCGCAAACCATGAAGCACGCTAATGAAGCTGTTTCTGGACTTTCCTCTCATGATCCTTTGGCGGACATTGATCGTATGAAGGATCGAGTGGAACGTATGGAGGCAGAAGCTAAAGCTTCACGCGTTATGATGCATTCCAACTCCCTTGAGGATCAATTTGCAGAATTGGAAAAAAGCAAAGCGAATTCCGAAGTGGAAGATGAATTAGCCAAACTTAAAGCGGGACTAAAAGTTGGCTTAGATAAGGAGTAAGTCAGGTGATGGGCATGAAGCTGAGGACAAAATGTTTAGGGGTTGTCAGCACAACTCTTATGCTCTTAGCAACTAAGGTTACCCTGGTCTTGGCGCGCGGAGGCGGAGGAGTCGGCGGAAGCTTAGGCGGAAGTTCCGGTGGAAGCTCTGGGAGGAGTTTTAGCGGCGGGTCCTTCTCCGGCGGATATTCCGGGGGCTATTCCGGCAGAGGACTTGGCGGATTCTTTCCTTTCCCCTTCTTTTTCTTTGGAGGTTCGTCTTCAGGTTCCATATTTAGCTTCCTCCTTTTAATGGTGATTCTCTATCTGGTCTTCAAGGCACTGCGCTCTTCGCGCACTTGGAGCAAAACCCGATATAATCCCAGGAGGACGCCATCCGTGATGGAGAGACCTTCTGACGAATCAATTCCCTTGGATTTGGCAGGCAGACCCATTACGAATGCCGATAATCTCCAACGTTTTGGCAAGGCGATCAGCTTTACACGGGAAAACATGCGCTATTACGCAGAAACTTTCCCGCGTTGGGACCGCGATTTTCTAATCGGTCGAGTACGGCAGGTCTTCTTTTGGCTGCAAGATGCTTGGAGCCGACAGGATCTTTCTGCTGCTCATGAGTACGTGACTAAGACACTGGAAAACAAGTACCAATTAGATCTGCAAGGAATGAATGCTCGCGGAGAACGCAATGTGATCAAGGAACCTTTGCTCAGCACAGAGGACATAGAGTTTATTCACAGTCATTTGGATGAAGCGACAGAACATTTCATGGTGATGGTCTCAGCGAGTTTGATCGATTATACGGTCGATTCTGGCGGACGAGAGATTTCCGGAGATAAGCTTCACCGACTTTATTTCACTGAGTTTTGGGAGTTCGTCTGGCAGGATGAACGTTGGCTGCTCTCTAATATATACCAGGAGGATGCTTTAGAAGTGGCCAAGATAGCCCGCGGAGAAAATAAATAATGAAAGTGCTTATAAGCATTGAACGTCAAAACAACGTACACATGTGCCGTGTACGTTGTTTGTATGTATGTATTATCCTTGGGGGTTTGTTCTGCTAGTAGTGTACCAATAGAGTGCCACGGATCCAAAAAGGAGAACTCCGATGCCTAGGGCTATCAATAAACGACCAGGATGATGAGACGCTTTCCAGAAGTCGTGGCCCACCCAGGATTCCCAAATAATCATAGGGAATTTCCCCATGAAGGTCGCAAGTAGGAACGATGGGAAGGACATTTGAGACAATCCGCCAGCGTAATTGACGGCCGCGGAAGGAAGAACGGGAACAAGTCTCGAGAGAAAGACAATCGAAAAACTGTTGCTTTCAATAAGCGTCCCCCATTTGCCCAGTTTCTCAACTCTTGGCTGTGCCCATGCTTGACCGAGAGTACGGGCAAACCAAAAACCAAGAACAGCCCCAAGCAGGCTTCCCGATAATGAGAGCAGGAAACCGTCGACCCATCCATATAGGAGGGTATTTACTCCAGCAACCAAAACAAAAGGAACAACAGGAAAAAGCATAAGTAGTGCAATTATTAACAAATCAATCAAAAGACTTAGGCTTCCCCACTGTTTGATAAACGCTTGAAAGATGTCAGGATGCTGAAGTTTGGGATAAAGAACAATAACGAGAGAGAGGGAGAGCAACAAGGTGAGACACGAGAAATGCTTTTTTTTCAAGTCATACCCTCCCAATGAAGAGTTTTAACAAATCGAATAAGTCTATCCTAACACATTATGGGCACCTTTGAATAGAAGTGAATATTTAATGGAACGTGAAAAGGCACTTTTTCTTTTGCCGGTTTGTGATAAAATATGGGTAAAGATGAGAATGATGAGAATGAAAGGGTGATAAGCCCCATGCCTGTCCAATCTCAGACGTATTGTCTGAAACCTGAGGATATTTTTGCGCTTCTTCAGGAAATTAATCATGAAGAAAATCTGGAAGACGCCTTGAAAATTTTGACAAGTCGAGGGCTCGATTTTTTTAACTCGACAATGGCTGGTATATGGCTCTTTCAAGAAAAGAAATTTCATTCTCTTACCATTAGCGCTCGCACAGAACAACAGGAAAGATTCTTAACATCTAGCTTTCTGCCCTCAGATTTTCGCAACTTTGTTACAGATGGAATTATGGGGGATACTTTTCTTGAACCTAAAATGACACTTCATGAAATTGACGAGCAAGGGAATGAACGCCACCCCGGAGAGTCAAAAAACAGTTATTGTTTTAAGGCGTGGAGCAAAAACTTACGCGAATTTAGAATACGCCGAATTTTATGTGTCCCTCTCGTCCATTTTGGCCAGTTGTTTGGTTTGCTGACCCTCTTCAGCTGCGATCCTTTATCCTTTGACAAAGACAGCGTTTACTGGTTGGAACAACTTATGCCTTTGATCTCCTCAAATGTCTATGAACAACAATTGCGTTTAGCGGCTTTGGAGCGGGAACAAGCTTTATCGCTGCTTTTACGAGGAACTGAAATTTTGGTTAAGGCAGTGTCGGAGGATCAACTATTGACTGAAGCCGGGGAAATGGCCATGGAGATTTTATATCTTGAAGCGGGTTTCTTCCATATGGAAATGGAAGGGGAATGGAGCCTGCGTTCCCCTTTTGGTCGCCTTAAACAGTTTGAAGATATCTGGCGAGAATGGATGAATCACGATAAACAAGCTCATTTTCCCACGGGATATGTTCCAAGCTCGACCCCAACCTTAAGAATCTTTGAAGAACAAGATCAAAAGGATTTTCCTAACCCCGTCAGAAAAATCTTTATTCACCCGATCATTACCTATCGGGGGATTGTCGGAGAACTGTGGTTAATGGATTCTGGAGTCAGAGATATTGAACAAACACA
The DNA here is from genome assembly GCF_045689965.1 of Desulfosporosinus paludis. Taxonomy (NCBI): domain Bacteria; kingdom Bacillati; phylum Bacillota; class Clostridia; order Eubacteriales; family Desulfitobacteriaceae; genus Desulfosporosinus; species Desulfosporosinus paludis. The sequence goes on along the minus strand of NZ_CP144211.1, from coordinate 321,825 downwards.
AGAGATACTTTCAGCATTTGTTCGGATGTTGAGCATGTCCTTGGAGACGATTCGGCAAAGGTCGGAGTTAAAACACTTGGCGACAACGGATCGCCTGACAGGGATCTTAAATCGTCAAGGCTTTGAACAGCGGATTATAGGAGAAATGGCAAGTACTTTGAGGCGAGGTTCGACCTTTCAGTTTTTATTGCTGGATTTAGACGGCTTTAAGAAGTTAAATGATACCCAAGGGCATCCTGCCGGGGATTTAGCCCTCGTTCATGTCGCTCAAAACCTGCAAAAATCTGTCCGTTTAGGTGATATTGTCGCCCGAACTGGCGGAGATGAGTTTGCTGTTGTTCTTACCGACTTGAAGGCTGGTCCTGATGCTATAAAGATTATGGAACGGTTAAAGAATAATTTAGATCTTGAACAATATGGCTTAGGAATCAGCATTGGAGTCGCGGAGTTCCCGACAGAATCTCAAGATTATGAGACGTTATACAAAGTTTCCGATCATCGGCTCTATATTGGAAAACAGAATGGTAAAGGACAAATTGTCTCGGGTTAGACAAATCCATATCGTTTACCTGAATGGGTGCGAATTAGTAACGGCATGACAACAGCATGCTGTTTTTTACGTTCCGCGCCCAAGGAAAGATTTGCTTGCAATGGGTAGGCTTGGGCTATACATTAGAAATAGGATTTAGCGGCCTATTTGTGGAAAGAGCTAGAGGGAGTGATTGACTTGGAAAAGAGATATATACTGGCCCTGGATCAGGGGACGACAAGTTCGAGGGCCATACTTTTCGATCATCAAAGCAGGATCCTGGGTGTATCTCAGGCAGAATTTCCTCAGTGTTATCCACAGCCGGGATGGGTGGAGCATGATGCCCTTCAGATTTGGCAATCGCAATACCAAGCTCTGATAGATGTCTTAGCCAAAACAGGGATCACCTGCTCAGAAATCGCTGCGGTGGGGATCACAAATCAGCGAGAGACCACGATTATCTGGGACCGAGTCTCAGGTGAACCGGTGGCCCCCGCCATTGTCTGGCAATGCCGCCGTAGCGCTGGATTGGTGGAGAATTTGCTTGCTAAGGGTTGGAGAGAGACAATTCGAGCTAAAACTGGTTTAGTGCCGGATGCTTATTTTTCGGGGACGAAGATTAAATGGATATTGGAAAATGTCGAAGGTGTACGTCAGAGAGCTGAACGCGGGGATCTTTTGTTTGGCACGATAGACTCTTGGCTTGTTTGGAAACTGACATCCGGGAGCGTTCATGTTACGGATTACTCGAATGCCTCGCGCACGATGCTTTATAATATCCATACTTTATCTTGGGATCAGGATATCTTGATGGAATTAGGAATTCCATACTCTCTTTTGCCAGAAGTAAAGCCTTCCAGTCAGGTTTACGGGGAGGCAGTTTATGGAGTCTTTGCTGGTCAGGGTGTGCCTGTCAGCGGAATTGCGGGAGATCAACAGGCAGCCTTATTTGGACAGATGTGTTTCGCACCTGGTATGGTGAAAAATACCTACGGAACCGGTTGCTTTATGCTGATGAATACTGGAGAGCGAGTTGTTGCGTCTCAGCATGGTCTGTTGTCGACGATCGCCTGGGGCATCAATGGTCGAGTGGAGTATGCTTTAGAAGGAAGTGTATTTATCGCTGGGGCCGCACTTCAGTGGCTTAGGGATGGATTGCAGCTTATTTCTTCGGCCAAAGAATCAGAAGCATTAGCCCGAGAGGTTTCCGATACAGCTGGAGTTTATGTCGTTCCTGCGTTCACAGGGCTTGGGGCACCTTATTGGAACATGAGGGCTCGCGGGGCTATCTATGGTCTGACTCGGGGAACCAATAAAAATCATTTAATCAGAGCTACACTGGAATCTATGGCCTATCAGACTAAGGACGTTTTAACTGCCATGGAGAAAGACCTTGGGATAAATCTTCAGTCCGTAAAGGTGGATGGCGGAGCAGCAGAAAATAATGTTTTATTACAGTTTCAGGCGGATATTCTCGGGGTTCCTGTGGAACGTCCGCAAGAGATAGAAACAACTGCGCTGGGCGCAGCATATTTAGCGGGCTTAGCTGTTGGCTTTTGGCGTGATCAGGATGAATTGAAAGCAAGTTGGTGTTTGGATCGTCGGTTTGAGCCGAAGATGGCTCCTGAGCTGCGCTCGAAGTTCTACAAAGGCTGGCAAAAAGCGGTCCAACGTACTTTGGATTGGGATGAAGAATAGGTATAATTAAGAGTAATATAGAAAGAAGGTAACAAACTAGTTGCCTTCTTTCTATATTGTGTTTTTTTTGTCAAATTTAATAATAAATCCAATTATTAGCAGGAATTTTCATGAAACTTCGAGAATGAAAATTTAAGGAGGGATCCATTATGAAAGGGAGTCTGAAATGGGATAATTTAAAACGTGTAACTCCTATAAGGATGACGAGTCTCTACGCACTGCTCGGTGGTTTGTGGATTCTCTTCTCGGATCGTGTATTAGGTTTCTTCGTCCAAGACCATGAGTTATTTATTCAGTTATCAGTGGTTAAAGGGTGGCTGTATTTTGTTGTGACGTCGGTGCTCCTCTACTTTCTCTTTTATTTTGGGCTAAAATCACTTCAAGATTCTGAGGAGGCCCTGGAGGAAAGTTATAAACAATTACAGTTAAAGCATCTAGAGCTTGAGACTGCCCACGAAGAAATGGAAGCGACGCATGAAGAGCTTGTGTCAGCGGAGGAAGAGCTAAAGCAGCAGTTTTATGAACTCCAAGAACAGGAAGCGTATTACCGCCGAATCTATGAGGGGATTTCAAGCGGAATTTTAGTGCAGGATCGCTTTGGCAGGACGATTCACGCTAATGATGCAGCTTATCGGTTGTTAAAGCTTAGCCGTCCCCAGTTGACTGGCCCCACTCCGCTCGAGGAAACTTGGCAAGCCAAGTTCTCGGATGGCACCCCGTTTCGTTGGGGGGAACTGCCGAAGGATGCATTTTCTGGTAAGACAGGCTATAATCTTTATCGTGAAATAGAGGTTTCAAGTGAAAATAACCTGAAATCCTGGCTTTCAATTCATTCAGACGTAATCCGGAATTTAAATTCAGAACATGATCAGGAAATTGTCACGACTCTTGTAGATATTACGGAAGAAAGAATCTCGGAAAATTACGAACATCTTTTAAAAGAGATTGATCGTTTAGTGCTGCAAGAAAAACCCTTGTCCGAAATAAAAAAATATCTCTGTGAACAGCTAGTTGAAGAAATGGATTTTCCCTGGGTTTGGATAGGAATGAAAAAGGACGATGGGATGGTTCAATTTCGAGCCCAAGCAGGAATTACGAATCCGGATCCGCCTATTGTTCGGTGGGACGAGTCTCTTTATGGTCATGGTGCTGTTGGACAGACGATTCAAACAGGGGAAAAACATATCTATACTTTAGAAGGCAACCCCCTTTATGAAGCCTGGAAGGATTTTATTGAATTCAACGAACTTCGTTCTGTGGCAGCCTTCCCCTGACACATCAGGGAGAGACGTTTGGTGCGTTGGCTTTGTATTCCCATGAGACTGATTTTTTTGACAAAAAACGAATTGCCCTTTTGGAGCATTTTTCCCTCCAATTAGCCTTAACGTTTAATTATGCTCAAGATCGGGAACATTTGGAACGCTATCGCCTATTAGCAGAGGACTCCTTGGAAATTATTCTCTTTGTTCAACCGGACGGACGGATTCTTGATGCCAATGAGGCGGCTGTGAAGCGTTATGGTTATACCCATGAGGAGTTAACCAGTATACATATTCAGGATCTACGCTTGAACGACGATAGAATTGTACTTTTAGATCAGCTTCAGGGAGCGAAGGACGGGATTAAGTTTGAATGTCTGCATCGCTGCAAGGACGGAAGTATTTTCCCCGTCGAAGTCAGCTCCAAAGGAGCAACTTACCGCGGAAACCAGATTGTTATCAGCATTATTCGCGAAACGACCGAACGCAAAAATGCCGAAGCCATGATTTGGCTGCAGAAAGAACGAGCGCAAGTCACTTTGGATTCCATTGGGGATGCCGTGATCACCACCGATGTCAATGGAATTGTTGATTATCTCAATCCGATCGCAGAAAGCTTAACAGGTTGGACAAATACTGAAGCAGCGGGTCAGTTTTTAGAAAAGGTTTTTCAGATCGTCAATGAAGATACTGGAGCGCCGGCTGTCAATCCAATTGTTCGGTGCCTGAGAGAAGGACGCATTGTTGGGTTAGCCAATCATACCGTCTTGATTCATCACAATGGACGGAAGATAGCTATCGAAGATTCGGCGGCTCCCATTCGCGACCGTCAGGGAAAAGTCATTGGCGGGGTTCTCGTTTTTCACGATGTCAGTGATAAGCGGAACTTAATGCGCGAACTGGCTCACCAAGCTCAGCACGATGCCCTAACAGGGCTTCCGAACCGGCTCTTATTCAATGAACTATTAAATCAGGCCTTAGCCCAGGCAAGACGCAAGAAGAGTAGGTTGGCTGTCTTGTTCTTGGATTTGGACCATTTTAAACTAATCAACGATACGATGGGGCATAATATGGGAGATCTTCTCTTAAACCTATGTTCGGAACGCCTTCAGCTGGCTCTGCGCGAAGGAGATACTATAGCACGTCAAGGCGGAGATGAGTTCTTAGTGCTTCTTCCTGATATCCTCCAAATGGAAGAGGCGGCCTCAATAACGGAAAGAATCTTAGATATTTTTCTTAAACCTTTTTCACTTGACGGGAATGAAGTCTTTATCAGCCCGAGTGTAGGGATAAGCCTTTATCCTAACGATGGAGACGATTTAGAAACCTTGGTCAAGCAAGCGGATGCGGCGATGTACTATGCTAAAGAACAAGGCAGAAAAAACTATCAATTCTTTACTCCAGAGCTCAATTTTAGAGCTCATGAACGATTGTCTCTGGAAAACAGCCTGCGCAAGGCCTTAGAAAGGGATGAGTTCGTTCTTTATTATCAACCTCAAGTGGATTTCGATACCGGGTGTATCGTAGGGTTGGAGGCCTTAATTCGCTGGAACTCTGCTGAGCGGGGACTCGTTTCGCCGAACGCTTTTATTCCGATTGCTGAAGAAACAGGTCTGATTGTTCCCATCGGGGAATGGGTGCTGCGCAGAGCGTGTGCTCAAAATGTCGAGTGGCAAAGGCAGGGATTTAAACCGCTGCGTATTGGGGTCAATATTTCCGCCCGCCAATTTCAAGAAGCTAATTTTATTGAAACCGTAGCCCAAGTACTTTACGAGACAAACATTGACCCTCAATGGCTGGAAATTGAAATCACAGAAAGTATTGCCATGGAAAAAGGAGAGACCTCCGTCGAGATGCTGCATCGTCTCAAAGAATTAGGGGTGCGGATATCCATTGATGATTTCGGAACAGGGTTTTCGTCTTTGAATTATTTGAAACGGCTTCCGGTAGATACGTTAAAAATTGATCAGTCGTTTGTAAGAGATATTCAAGTAGACGATAATGGTGAGGCAGTCATCACCACGATCATTCTGTTAGCTCAAAATCTCCGGCTCAAAGTGATAGCCGAAGGGGTTGAAAACGAGACTCAATGGACCTTTCTTAAGGACAAGCGCTGTGACGAAATGCAGGGATTTTTCTTTAGTAAACCTCTGTTGGCGGAAGAAATTGAAAGGCATTTCTTAATTCCAGAAGAGTGATCGTTCTCTCGTCAGAGAGATGTTTTAATAATATTTTTTTAATAGCAAGGTAAGTATTATTTATCGGCTGTGAAGCAGGAATGTTATTTTCAAAAGTAGAATTATATACTCAATCAATTATATAACAAGACGAAATAATGAGATACTTGATAGATCAGGTGGCTCTTTAGGAGGATTTGGTATGAACTATGCAAAATGGATGGCCGAAACAGGAGATAGTTTTATTGGTGAAATGTTAAAAGCAGCTCAAAACCCAAGTATGATTTCCTTTGCTGGTGGATTACCTGCGCATGAACTATTCCCAGATCAAGCCTTGCAGCGCAGTTTCCAGCGGGTTTTTGAAGAACAGGGAAAATCTGCTCTCCAATATGCTCAAACTGCGGGGCATCCACCACTAAGAGAATGGCTCGCTAAACAACATTTAATGAATGGGAAACCGGCTGAGATGGAAAACATTGTTGTAACCACCGGAAGTCAGCAAGGACTGAGTTTGTTGGCGCAAACCTTCTTAGATCCGGGGGATGTTGTGTTTTTAGAAATGCCCACTTATTTAGGGGCCATCCAGGCCTTCCAAGCGTTCCGTGCTCAATTTCGGATGATTCCCTGCGACGACCAAGGGATCATTCCGGAAGAACTGGAAAAAATGCTCCAGGAAGTTACCCCGAAATTTCTGTATCTTATTCCCAACTACCAAAATCCATCGGGCAAGGTAATGGGGCTTGCCCGGCGGCTGCAGCTCTTACGGGTAGCTCAGATTTACGATTTGCTGATCGTGGAGGATAATCCTTATGGGGAGCTGCGTTTTGAAGGGGAGAAGCTGCCAAATCTCCTCGATCTTGGTGAAAATGTAATTTACCTGGGTACGTTCTCTAAAGTGTTAGCACCGGGACTAAGAGTCGGTTATGTGGTGGCAGAGGCAGATATTGTTGATCACCTTTGTCAAACAAAAGAAGGAGTAGACTTGCACAGCAATAATCTCACTCAACGCGCTGTCATCGAATTTTTAAACGAAGGGCTGCTTCCCGGACATATCGAGACTTTGAGGAAGGTTTACAAAGAACGAAGGCAGGCCATGGTTGAGGCGATAGAAAACTATTTGGGTGACGAAGTCGAAATGATCATTCCTTCAGGAGGGCTCTTCCTTTGGGCTCGATTTAAAAATATTACCAACAGTTTTGATTACGTTGAGGAGACCATTCGTCAAAATGTACTCTATGTTCCGGGAGCGCTCTTTTATACAGACCAACGTGTTACTTCAGAGGTGCGCTTAAATTATTCCTGCTCAACGCCGGATGTCATTAATGAGGGGATTCAGCGCTTAGCTCGAGCGATCGTAGGATAGAGTCATACTTCAAAAGCGTTAGGTCAATGACTTTGTTCATAGGCCTGACGCTTTCTTGGTTTGAGGTTGGTTTTCCTTGTGTTAAATACTTGAGCGATATATGATGAAGGAAAATTAAGAAAGGAACGTTCCTAAATGGCTTTACAGTTAGCAACCCTAGTCCAGGCGGTCACGGTAGGCAATAATAAAGCTGCGGTGACCTATGCTGAAACATTGCTGACCGAAGGGACAGATGTCTACACCATTGTTCAAGCCGGTCTTTTGCCCGCGCTGCAAGCGTTAGATGTTAAGTGTACCTCAGACGATTTTAATTTACTGGAGATTATGCTGGCGGGGCGTGCTTTGATGGATGTCATGGACAAAGTTGTAGCCAAACATCTAAGTCCTTCTGAATTAAATGTGAAAAATAGGACGATTATTTTAGGTACAATAAAAGGGGATATTCATGAGCTGGGGAAACATGTCGTGAGAATTATCTTAAGAACGGCGGGGTATCGGGTTGTCGACTTGGGTAAAGATGTAGAACCCGCTAAGTTTGTGCAGACTGCCGGCGAAGAAAAGGCGAATTATATTTTCGTTTCGGGATTAATTACAGTAGTTATGCCTTATGTACGTCAAATTAAGGAATTAGTCGACCGAGAGGGTTTGAGCACTAAGATTGTGGCCGGTGGAGCGGCCTTGCAGCAGGCCACGGCTGAGGAACTTGCTGTGGATTACGTTGCCAAGGATGCTTTTGCAGTTCTGCATTATTTACAGAGAGAGCAGGAAGAAGGGGCATGAACTCTTTAGAACGGGTCCTGGCGGCTAAGCGGTTTGCTCAGGTCGATCGGCTGCCTCTTTTCCTGCAGACTTCCGGATTTGCCGCGACTTCAGCGGGAATTGCCCTGCCGGATTATTTGACGAAAAGTGAGGTTTTAGTCTCGGCTCAGTTGGCAGCGGCTCAACGTTTTCAGAATGATGTTCTGTTTTCTGCGCTGGATTATTGTGTCGAAGCCGAAGCTCTCGGAACGGAGATTACCTTTGCCCTTGAGGCCTATCCCCATATCAAATCCCCTTTAATCGATAATTGGCGGCGGGTTGAAGATTTGTCAATTCCGGACCCTTACTCGGCAGGGCGGATGCCTGTTCTCTTAGAGGCCTGTCAAATGCTCCTGGATCAGGACGCCGGGGAGCACTTTGTCGTGGGACAGGCCTTAGGGCCTACTACTCTGGCCACTCAAATTTTTGGCATCGAAAATTTGATGTACTTACTGATTGACGAGCCTGAGGGCTTTACCCGGCTTTTGGCTTTTACGGCGCAAGTTACCCAAACCTTTGCACGGGCTTTAGGTGCCGTCGGGGTTCACGGCGTAATGATCAATGAGCCTTCGGCATCCCCCAATATTTTTCCTCCGGAAGTATTTCGAGCCTTTATCCAGCCTCTTTTGCAAGAGATTTTTACTAACTTGAGACGCAGCTATTCAAAGGCTAACTGGCTGCAGATTACCGGGAATGCCACGCCGATTTTGCCCTTAATAGCCGGGCTGGAGCTTGATTTGGTCACCCTTGATTCGCCGGTTGATCTCAGCCGAGCCTCCCAGGTTCTTTCTCGGAAGACCGTGTGCGGCAATCTTAACCCGCTGCTGTTTTTAAAGGGGAGAAGGGATCAACTGGCTGAGGGTTTAGCCGGAGACCTTAAACAGGGACGGGAGCTTGGCTACATCCTCGGTACCGGCTGTGAAATCCCTTTAGACTCCGATCCCCGTAATCTGGAATACTTAATTCAGCTGTTGAGGTGCAAGTCGTCATGAACTGTGAAATATGCTTTCTGCCCATGGAGGTTAGGGTCACGGTGCCTGCCGGGACAACTGTTTTGGAAGGCGCCCGGAAAGTGGGCTTGCCGCTCACTTCTCTCTGTACTGGGAACGGTGCCTGCGGAAAATGTCTGATTATTTCTGACCGGAAAACGGAGGGCTTGAGCCAATTAACCCTCGCGGAAAATCTTAGCCTCGGTGCTGAGCTAACGGCCCAGGGGTATCGTTTAGCTTGTTTGACCCGAGTCAGCCGCGATGTGGACATCTGGATACCGAGCGAAAGCCTGCGGGCCTGGGTCCCTTTGGCGAAGGAATCGGCTAAGGTGCTTGATTTAAGTTCCTATCCCCCTCGTCAGGATTTTGGAGGGGTCAAACAGGTTCTGGGAATTGCTGTTGATTTAGGTACGACTACTTTGGCAGGATATTTGCATGATCTGAAAAGCCAAACTCTTTGGCGTTCAGCCGCGGTGCCCAATCCTCAGGCTCTGTATGGGGCGGATGTGCTTACCCGTTCCAATTATGGTGTAAATTCGCCAGACGGCTCCAAGGAATTACGCGCAGCTCTTTTTCAGGGTCTTAATGAGTTGCTGATCACCTTATTGCAGGGTTCCGGTTGGCCAAGGGGGGACGTTGAGCGGATCGTTCTGGTGGGCAATGCCTTTATGCACCATTCCTTTTTAGGGTTAGACCTGCGGTCGTTAAGCCAACATCCCTTTGCGCCTGTACTCACGGAGGGCTTAACCCTGAGGGTTGCCGACCTGGGGGAGAGGTTCCCCTTTTGCTTGAGCCGACGACTTTGGTGGAGGTGCTGCCCCTTGTGGGAGGATTCGTCGGGAGCGACCTCCTGGCAGGGCTTTTGGCCACAGGGGTTATTCATTCCCCGGAACCGTTCTTATTTGTGGACTTAGGAACGAACAGCGAGGTAGCCTTAGGGAACCAAGAACGGATTCTGGTCACCTCCACCAGTGCCGGCCCGGCGTTTGAAGGGGGAGCCTTAGAGTGTGGGATGCAGGCTCAGCCGGGGGCGATCGACGACGTTGATTTGGCTTCTCCGGATGCGACGGTTCGAACGATTCACCATCTTCCCCCGCTTGGGTTATGCGGAAGTGGGGCGATTAGTCTGCTGGCCGGACTCTTAAAGAAGGGAATCGTTGATTCGCACGGTCATTTAGTGAAATCGAACGGCTTGATCAAAGGACAGCCCGCCTATGTCCTTGATCTGCCTAACAAGAAGAAAATCGGTTTAACCCACAGGGACATCGGGGAACTGCAAAAAGCCAAAGCAGCGGTTTATGCAGCGGCGGCGGTTTTGGCCGCTGAGTTTGGGGTTTCTGGCCGGAATCAACCGAGTCTATGTCGCGGGGGCTTTTGGCACCTATTTGCCGCTCGACCAGGCGATCACCATAGGGCTGCTGCCTAATTACCACCCGGAGACCATCACTTCCGTGGGCAACGCTGCTGGTGATGGCGCCCGTATGGTCCTGGTTTCCGAGGAACTCCAGCAAGAATTGGTGCAAGTACTTGCTAAGGTTGAACTGCTGAATATGGGGGAACATCCTTCCTTTATGGATGAATTCATCAAAGCGCTGTTTTTTCCCCATGAAGACTTGCTTTGGTTTGAGTCTTAAGGAGGGCGGAGCATTATGAAGCCGGAAAATAGTCAGCTCAATCAACAGGTTTATCAAGCTCTGATCAAGATTAACAATTTCATGGGTTTTTTGCCGAACAATTTAGAGGCTAATCTGGCCTTACTAATCAAAGAACTGGAAAAGCTATTGGCCCCCTGCCATGCTGACTTTTGTTTGCGCCAGGGGAATTTTGCCGCCCTCTTCGGCGAAATCCCCTTTAGCGAAGATCGCTATACCCTCTGTCAGTCGGATGGCTGCTGGATTGAAGATCACGCTTTGCCGATTATAGTTCAGGATTTGAGTGCAGAGGAAGGGTGTCAGCACCATTCTGTTCCGCCGGGGGTTCAGTCTTATGCCGGAATCCCAATTATGGAAGAAAATAAGGTGATCGGGGTCTTGTCTCTTCATCATCGGCAAAAGGATTTTTTTACGCATGAGATTTTAGAGGTTCTGCTGGTGATGGCTAATCTGGCTGCTATCGCCATTCGCCAGTGGAGGCTGGTCACCCGTTTGGAAAGAGAAAAAAGCGAACTTCAAGAGGCTAACCGGGAAATCAGGGAGTTGGCACAAAATCTTGCTCAGAGCATGGATGAATTAAAAAGGACACAGAAACAATTAATCCAGTCGGAAAAGCTCGCCTCAACAGGTCGTTTGGCAGCAGATATTGCGCACGAAATTAACAACCCGGTCGGGATTATTGTATCGAGTGTCGAGTGTATGCTTTTGGATGGGGAATCGAGTCTATCTGAGGAATTTAGGAACGATGCCCAGGTAATCCTCAACCAAACAGAGCGGATCAGCAAAATAACCCGTTCCCTTTTGTCGTTTGCCCGGTTGCCCGTTGAGGAAAAAAGTTATGTCAATCTCAATCAGATTATCGAAGAAACAGTTGAACTTTTTAGTAAACATTTATTGAAACGGAGAATTTCAGTCCACCAAGACTTAAGCAAAGACCTTCCTTCAATCGTAGGGAACAATAATCAGGTTCAGCAGATTTTGGTCAATCTGATCAATAATGCCAGCGATGCCATGGGCCAAGGCGGAAACCTTTATCTCAGGACGAAATTTCAAGACCGGAAGCTGATTATCGAAATTGAAGACGAAGGATGTGGTCTTGCCCCAGAGCAGCTGGATAAGATTTTTGATCCTTTTTATACAACCAAAGGCAAGGGCATTGGAACAGGCCTGGGTTTGCCGATTAGTTACAGTTTGGTTGAAGAACATGGAGGGGAAATTGACGTGGTGAGTAAAGAGGGAGAAGGCACTTGTTTCACAGTTGTTTTCCCCGCCGATAAGTTGGTGAAGTGATGACGAAGGTCTTAATTATTGATGACGAAATTGAGATGGCCCAAAATTGCCTGCGTTTATTAAAACCACTGGGTGTTAAAACCATGCTGGCGACGAGTGCTAAACAGGGCCTGGAACTGGTTCAAACCGAGAAACCGGATATTGTCCTGACCGATTTAATGATGCCGGAAATGAATGGTCTTCAGGTTTTAGCAGCGGTGAAAGAATGGGATGCTGAAGTTCCGGTGATTATGATTACCGGCTTTGGCACAGTAAATTCGGCAGTGGAAGCGATTAAAGGCGGGGCCTATGATTTTATCACAAAGCCATTTTCCGGGGAGCAGCTGCGGGTGACTGTGGAGCGGGCTCTTAATCAGCGCAAGCTGAAAGAGGAAAATGCCCGTCTCAAACGTCAACTGGAAGCGCTTAGCTTCAGTGAAATTGTGGGCAGGAGTTCGGCTTTGTTAAAAACCTTTGAACTGGTTAAGAAAGTGGCCCCTATGGATACTAACGTTTTGATTGTGGGGGACAGCGGAACAGGTAAAGAGTTGATTGCCCGCAGTATTCATCAGCATAGTCGGCGCAGTCAGCAGCCTTTTGTGCCCGTGGATTGTGCGGCTTTATCCGAGGAATTGCTGGAAAGTGAGCTTTTCGGGCACGAGCGGGGCGCTTTTACAGGAGCGGCGGGTACTAAATTGGGACTTTTGGAGGTTGCCGATGGCGGAACCTTGTTCCTGGATGAAATGGGGGAACTTAGCACTAAATTGCAGGTCAAGCTCCTGCGGGTGCTCCAGGAAAAAACCTTCCGGCATGTCGGCGGTACTAAGCAGATTGAAGTCGATGTCCGCTTTGTTTCGGCTACGAATCGGGATTTGATCGCAGCTATCAAGGACAAGACCTTTCGGGAAGAGATTTATTACCGTCTGAATGGTCTGGCGATTATGCTGCCGCCGCTGCGCACTCGAACGGGGGATATTCCTTTGTTGGCAAAGCATTTTTTAGAACAATTTAATGCCAGAAACGGGCAAACGATTAAGTTGAGCCGGGAGGTTTTACACTTCTTGGAGAGCTATGCTTGGCCGGGAAATGTCCGGGAACTTAAAAATGTCATCGAAAGGGCCGCTATCTTGGCCGAAGAGGGAACCATTGGCTGTCAGGACTTACCGCCTGAAATTACCGGAGATTCAGCGGAGCCGGTGAAGGAAGGGCAGAGCTTCACCTGGGCCAACGCTGGCTCAGTTCAGCGGTTTAGCGAAGCTAAAGAACGATGGATTGAAATCTTTGAAAGACGTTATCTCATTGAGCTTTTGCGGCGCCATCATTGGAATATCAGCAAGGCTGCCGGAGCGGCAGGTATTAACCGTAAAACCATCCAACGTTTGCTCGCTAAATATCACCTGGGACGGGAGTAAAGTCTGAGCAAACAAGCCGTTTAATCCGGCTTAAACTAAATCGGTTGCCTATCGGGCATTGATGCTGAGACATCGATGTCCGAGACATTCATGCCCCAGTTGGCGACATGAATGTCTATTTTTTTGTCTCGAAAGGCCGGAAGCCCTTTAAATGTGAAGATTATGTGAGGAAAAAGTGATAGTTTTACTGGCACTGAATTTGCATTATCAAGCACTGACGTTGAATTTGGGTACTTAAGCAGAGAGGAGCAAGGGAGGTTAGTAAGCTACAGGGGGTAACTTTGTACTGAGTCGTTTCGCACTAGTGAGGACTAAGACAAAGAGTTTAGTTGAGTTTTTTCAAGAACAAAAGGGGGATGTTTCATTGGGAGTTTTAAAATTCGGTCGCTATAAGGGAATAGCCATTGCTGTAATCATTGGCCTTCTGATCGGATTGGCCAGCGGTAAATTTACCTGGGGCGGTGTGCCGGTCCAGACGACGGCTCAAGTAAGCGGTGCGTCGGGAGGATTTGTGCCCCCGGGACAATTGGATACGGACTACATGTTTGCCTCCGGCGGACAGGCCGGAACCCTGATCACTTACGGTCTTCCTTCCATGCGCATCATTAAGACGATTCCTGTATTTGCCCCGGATGCCCGAACGGGGTTTGGCTTTACCCCGGAAACGAAAAAAATGCTCGGGGATTTAAGCTGGGGTGACGCTCACCATCCGACGATGAGCCAAACTCAAGGGACCTATGATGGCAATTTTTGTTGGATTAATGACAAGGCCAACAACCGGATTGCTCAAGTGGACTTGCAGTCCTTCACGACGACCCAGATTCTGAGTGTTCCCAACCTCATGGGTTTGCACTCTTTGTCCACAGACCCGGACAGCAAGTACTTATTCACGGCTTCGGAATACAGTGCCCCAGTCGTCGATGGCAAACCAAACTATGCCCCGCTGGAGTCATATAAAGACGACTACTACGGCATAGTGAGTGTTGTCAATACGAACAAGACGGGTCTTCAGGCCGGTCAGCCCGGGAAGATGAATCTGGATTATGAACTGATCGTACCGCCCTACGATTATGATCTCGCTTCAGTAGGAAAAGGAGCCAGTGCCGGTCTGGCTGTTTTTACGGATTACAACTCGGAAGAAGCCTCGACAGACCTGGAGAAAAACTCCGCCAAGTTTGACCGCGACTTAACCCTGGTGATGGATTATAATGCGGCGCAAAAACTTATTGATGCCGGGCAACAGGATTCTATCATCAATGGCGTTAAGGTTATCGATCCGCGCAAGCACCCGGGTATTGCCTATTTGCTGCCGATTCCCAAAAATCCCCATGGTGTCGATATCAGTCCTGACGGCCAATGGATCTGCTATTCCAGCAAACTTGATCCGGTGGTCACGGTGGTCAGCACTGATAAGTTAAAAAAGGCGATTGCCGACAAGGACTTTGAAACAACCACCTGGGGGCTGCCGGTGATCAAGTATCAAGATGTTCAGGAAGCCCAAATCCCCGTGGGAGTTGGCCCTTTGCACACTCAATTTGATGATCAAGGGTATGCCTATACCAGCTTATTTGTGGAGAGTGCCGTTACAAAATGGCAGCTAGGCACCTGGAAGGTCATTGATAAAGAATCCGTCAACTACAATGTCGGTCATATCGCCGTAGCCGGCGGGGACAGTATGCACCCCTTCGGTCACTGGCTGGTGGCCTTGGATAAGATGTCTTTAAATCGTTTCCTCCCGGTAGGACCGGGTTACCCTGTGACAGAGCAGCTCTTTGATCTCTCGGGCGGGCCGAAGATGAAGCTGATCAATGAAGTTCCCAGCGATCGGGAGCCGCATTACGCTTCTATTATACCGGCCAAGCTCATGCACCCTTTGAGCATTTATAAGAAAGACACCTCTCGTCCGAATTCTATCTGGTCTGATGATCAAGCCAAGGTTATGCGTAACGGTAAGGAAGTCACGGTCTATATGGATGTTGTGCGCAGTCATTTAACTCCGGATCAGATTGAGGTCAATCAAGGAGACCATGTGACCATGTATATTACCAATATCGAACAGCAGCCCAATGTCAGTCATGGGATAGCGATTGCCGACTATAACATTAATGCCGCGGCTGACCCGGGTGAGACAACCCACATCGAATTCACTGCGGATAAAGCAGGGACATTCCCTTACTACTGTACAGATTTTTGTTCCGCTCTGCACGAAGAAATGATGGGCTATCTCTTGGTTAAACCGAACTAGGAAGCTTGGCGAGCCGGGGCTTGCTCCCCGGCCCATTTCAAGGAAAGGTCGTGATGACGTGGATAGGCTTTTACTGTCCAAAAGGGCGCTCACACTGGGAGCTGCAGTGGCGTTTGCCTTGGCCATGGTCAATAAACTTTGGGGAATGGTTTTGGTATCCACTTTTTATTACAACGGTTTAAAGTTAAATATCTATGCGACGAAAGCAACAGGGGACTTGAGTGAGCTAAACATCCTTAATCACTATATCGGCATGATGAACATTGACAACACTCTGACAGAGTTTCGCTGGATTCCCTGGGTCTTTGGCCTGATTGTGCTCTTAAGCCTGGTGATGACGATTTGGCCTAAGCGCCAGGTGCTGATCAGTGGGACCGTGCTCACCCTGGTGGGATTGGGAGCAATGGGCGGGGATTTTTACTATCGTCTTTATCAATATGGTCATGATTTTGTTCCCGATGCCCCAATCCAAGTAGCGGGCTTCACCCCCAAGGTTATGGGGCATTATATGCTGGCTAATTTTGATGTGACCACAGGTTTTGGCTGGGGAGGGCTCTTGGCATTTCTGGGGGTGATACTTTTGCTGCTTGCCGTTTTCTATCGACCGAGAGAGAAACTGGGGGAGAGCTAAAGGGTTGATACCATCGAAGCGAGGACCGGAACTTCTCCTGACGGATTTGGAAGCTTAGCTCCGCTAAAGTCATGGGAGACGGGAAGTGACCGCTTTATAGAGAATTTCAGAGGAATGGGGAGCCTCGGAGATTGATGAAGAAGACCTCAGAGGATAAAGAGAGGAAAGGGGGTGGTTCAGTGGACGGGAATTGGAAATGGAGCGGCCGCTTGTTCTTAGGGGTGATCTTCACTCTGCTTATTTTAGGAATAGGGAAGCCTGCGCCGGCCCAAGGAGCGGAAAGTCCCCAGCTTACCGTCGGGTCCCAGGGACAGTATCCGGACATCAGATCGGCTGTAGCCGCGGCCCAGCCGGGGCAAACGATCAGTGTGGAGCCGGGAGTATATCGAGAGCGTTTGAGCATTAATAAACCCCTGACCCTGCGTGGTCAGGTGGGAGCAATCCTGGACGGCGGCGGTCAGGAAACTATAATTTTGATCACCAATACTCAGGATGTAACGGTTTATGGGCTTAGCTTGCGCAACAGTGGTGGTCCGGCCATGTTGCCTTATGCAGGAGTTAAAGTGGTTCAGTCCAAGAATGTTACGGTAGACCATGTCAAAATGAGTGATATTGAGCACGGGGTTTATTTAGAGCAGAGCAGCGATTGCCGGATTAAGAATAACGAGATTTCCGGAAAGGTCAGCCTCCTCCCCGAGGATCGAGGGGATGCGATCGGGCTTTGGAAATCTGATCATAACATTTTCAGCAACAATCACGCCTGGAATGTCCGGGATGGAATCAAGTTCGAGTTTTCTACGTTCAATCAAGTAAGCTCCAATCAGTTCGAGCATTTGCGCTATGGTCTCCATTATATGTATTCCAATGATAATACCTTCGATCATAACCTCTTCGAAGATGATGTGGCAGGTGCCACTCCCATGTATTCCAAACGAATTCAATTTACGGATAACATTTTTGCCAACATGCCGGGAGAAAGAGGGTATGCCATTCTCCTGCAGGATTCGGATGATTGTGTGATTAAGAATAACCTGATTATGCAGAGTAATGTCGGTTTGCATTTTGACCATAGCAATCACAATGTCGTGGAAGGAAATATGATGATTAGCTGCGGAGTGGCGATACGTGTGTTGGGAACCTCAACGGAAAATACATTTGTGGGCAACAATGCAGAAGACAATGTAATTCAGGTCGGCTCTGATTACCAGGCTTTACCGAACACGTGGTCGGTCAAGGGGTATGGGAATTATTGGAGTGATTACAGGGGCTATGATTTCACGGGGGGTGGAATTGGGGATTTACCGTATAATTCAGTCAGCTATCTCGCCAGGGCCGTTTATGAACAGCCACTGCTGGAGCTGTTTGCCGACAGCCCTGGAATTCAAGCCTTGAGTCAGGGGCTGCAGATGTTCCCTCTGTGGCAGCTGCCAAGCATCCAGGATCAGTACCCGCTGATGCACCCGACAGCCTTGCCTGCTGAATGGCAACCTTACCTGAACAGCACCGCCGCTAAAGGAAGTTCTATTTTGTTCGCAGCCTTATCTATAGCAGCCCTTTTAGTTGCTTGGGCTATTTTGAGGAGGGGCTGGCGAAGGAGGGAAACTCATGCTTAAACTCACGCAGGTGAGCAAGGCTTACGGCAGCCTGATTGCTGTAGATAATGTTTCTTTGGAGATTCCGGCGGGTCAGATTTGGGCTTTATCAGGTCCGAATGGAGCGGGAAAAACAACCCTTTTAAAGATTATTGCCGGGATATTGCAGCCCGATCAGGGTTTGATTTCCCTGCAGGATATTTCACCTGCCGAGAGTAAAAAGCTGGTGCGCTATGTCCCTCAGAAAGCAGGGCTTTACCCCAATCTGACCGTTGGGGAAACTTTGCAGTTTTTTGCCGGCCTGCGCGGGGCGGAGAACTTTGAGGATGTTCTGGCCCGTTTCCGATTGAGTACTCTCCGGCATCGCCTGCTGCGCACCCTTTCCGGAGGCCAGCGTCAGCGGGTAGTGGTGGCTCAGGCCTTCTTAGGGAAGGGGCAGCTGTTGCTGCTGGATGAACCGACAGCCAATCTTGATGCCGACACTTCAGAGCGACTGCAAGAAGAGCTGCGCCGGTTTATAGTCCAAGGCGGGAGTGTGATTTTATCCAGCCATATCGCAGTTGATCTGGAGAAAGAGCTGATCACCCACCGTGTGATGATGAAAGACGGTGCTATTGAGAGGATCATGTAAGAAAGGGGGCGTGTCATGAAAAGAAAGAGTCTAATGATTTTGGCGGAGAAAGAATTGCTGGAGGCCTCTCGCAACCGCTTGGTCCTTGGTTTTGGAGTGGTTTTCTTTGTTCTGGCCTTGGCGATGTCCATTATTGGCTTTGTCTTGCCTGGGGCTGAAGACGTGCAGTTCAGCCGCGTCGGAGTCAGTCTGCTCAACCTGGTTACCCTGCTCGTGCCGCTTATTGCGCTGCTGCTCGGTTCCCAAGGCTTTGCGGGGGAATTCGAGGATGGGACGATGGAACTCCTGCTGACCCAGCCTGTCGGTTTATTCGAGATCTGTCTGGGGCGGATCATGGGGCAGTGGACGGCGCTTGCTGCCGCATTGTTAGCGGGTTTTGGCGGATCAGGCCTGGTCCTGTTGTTTTTTTCCTCTGACCGCCGCGTGCTCCCCTTCCTTGTCAATATGGGGACAGCTCTGGGATTGGCCTTGATCTTCCTAATCTTGGGCTCCTTAGTTTCCCTGAAATCAAAGAATCGGCTCAGTGCTTTATTTGCGGCCCTGGCAGTTTGGTTTGTCATGGTTATTCTTTACGATATCGTGGTGGTTCAAGCTTTAATGATCACCAGCGGCTCGGTAAGCATGGCTTTGCTCTACGCTTTGATGGTCCTCAATCCTACGGATTTGTTAAGGATTTTGGCTATCCGGCTGACAGATTTGAAAGAATTGTTCGGGCCCACAACGGAAGCTATGGTTGCCTTACCGGGGTTCCAAGCGCCCGCGGCTGCGGCCCTGATCTGGGCAGCTTGGGTACTGGGCGCTTACTGGGCAGTGGTGCGGAGTCTTTATCGGCGAGTGTATAAGATATCCAATGCCGCTAGGAAAGTTTTGGCGGCTAAGTGAAAGGAGATGGATTATGAGAAGGTGGATTAAGCAGCGGGGTGTGGTCCGGAGGAGAACCGGGCACCGAGCGTCAAGCTTGCTTGTTGGTCTGATCTTGACCTTAGCTCTTAGTTTGAGTCTGATAGGCTGCGGAGCAACCCATTATCAGTTTGAAAAAACTCAAAATCAGGTGAAAGTGGCCTTGGCCATCACTCCCTATCCGCAAACGAGTCTTACGCCCATCCATTATGCCCTGCAAGTATCACAGGACGGGCAGCCGGTTCAACAGGCCGTTGAAGTGGAGTTCAAAATGCCCAAAATGGATATGGGTTCGCATATCGTGCAGGCCCAACCTCAGGGGAAAAAGGCCTTTATACCTTGGAGCAAACCCTGAGTATGCCGGGTGAATGGCAGGTCATCGTCCGAACCGGGGGTGAGGAATTTGTTTTCGATACCGTGGCCACCGCTGGCCAAGCCTCATCCAACGGGATGGACGGGATGAAGAAGTAATGGACGCGGAAAATGGTTATGGCGTTATTGCGTAATTAGGATCTTTACGACAGGTTTTATGCCTGAAAAGAGGGGGAAATTGATGATGTTGAAAAAACGTTTACTTCTGGGGGCCTTGCTTAGTATTGTTTTGGTTACTGCGGGCTGTGGAACCTCGGCTCCTAAGGCTGAAGCGGGTGCTGCTTCAGCCTCGTCTGCGCCTGCGTCTGGAGGATCTGGCCCAAACTCTCCAGTGACTCCTCAGCCGACCTCGCCGCCAGCGTCGACCACGGTGGTTCAAGGCAATCCTGATCAGGGGAAGCAACTTTTTGACAGCAACTGTGCCAGTTGTCATGCCGTTGATGATCAGAAAATTGTCGGGCCGGGGTTGAAAGGAATCTACGGCAAAAGCGCTTTGCCGAATAACCAACCCGTGAACGATGCCAACCTGGCGCAGTGGATGAAAACCGGAGACGCTCAGATGCCGGGCAACCCGGCGATGAGTGCTCAGGATGAAGCGAACATCAGCAGTTATTTAAAAACTCTCAAGTAAATGGGCAAGATCAAGTCATATCAGAAGAATGAAAGCAACGCTTTCAAAGCTAGGTAAGGAAGGCTGGCGGCAAATGACTCCAGCCTGCTCGCTGCCTATTCAGAGGAGGTTGAAAAATGTCCAAGGAAGAAAAGACTATGCCAAGGCGGAAATTTCTCCAGATAGGGATAGGGGGCCTCGGCGCGGCAATCGGCCTGAGCTATGTCGGACTGGCGGGAGATTTTCTGCTGCCTGCTGCGGCCAGTGCTCAGCTCTTGCAAGAAGTGGGCAAGATCAGCGATTTTCCGGTAGGGGTTCCTAAGCTGATGATCTATAAAGGGAGCGGGGTTGAAGAAGGGATGTATGTCACAAACCTCGGTGATGAGGGTTGGCTGGCCCTGGACTTTCACTGTACGCATTTACAATGCGCAGTTAATTTTGAACCGGCTTTGCAGCAATACATGTGTCCCTGTCACGGGGGAGTTTATGATCTGAAGGGTAATGTTCTGTCCGGACCGCCCCCCAAACCCTTGATCAGGCGGGTCGTCAAAGTACAGGGTGATTCCGTGTTCTTAGGAGGGAGGCTGACGTGAAGCAGTGGTTCGAAGAACGTTTCCATTTGGCTCAGGGCCTGGCTTCTCTCTTTGATCATCCAGTGCCTAAACGCAGCAGCTTCCTTGATTACTTGGGATTCGCCACCTTGTTTGCCTTCATTAACCAGGCTGTCACAGGTATTCTGTTAGCGACGGTGTATACACCTTCAGCAGAAGGAGCCTATGCCAGCATTAAGCTAATCCAGGCTGTCCCGGTGGGCAATTTTGTTCGCTCTCTCCACGCTTGGGGAGCCAATTTCATGGTTGTGCTTGTCGTCTTGCACCTTTTGCGAGTCTTCTATGAAGGGGCCTACAAGCGCCCGCGTGAATTGACCTGGGTCATGGGCGTTATTTTGCTGATCGGGACGCTGGGGTTAGCTTTTACCGGCTACCTTCTGCCCTGGGATCAGGAAGGGTATTGGGCGACGGTCGTCGGATCGGCGATGGCCGGTTATGTCCCGTTTATCGGGAATTTTCTGGTAGGACTTTTGCGCAGCGGAGCCCAGGTTACAGGAGCCACTTTAACATTTTTTTATTCCGTGCATATGCTGATGCTGCCCGCTTTAGTTCTCCTGGCCTTTGGGCCGCACTTCTTCTTTGTTTTGCGGCAGGGTATGGCCTGCACGGATGAACTGAGTGAAGCCAGGAAACGGGGGAAAGATGTTGCTTCGGAATCTTTACCGTTTTGGCCTGATGTCGCTTTTCGAATGATTCTGGTCGTGATTCTTGTGGGGGCTGCTATGTGGATTTTAGCAGCGGTTTATCCCAAAGGCCTTGGAGCACCGGCAGATGCCTTGAATAAGGCTCACTATATTCCTGAACCCGCCTGGTATTTCTTCGGCGTCTATCAAATGCTCAAGTATTTTCCCGGCTCTTTGGATGTTCTGGCCATGGTCGGGCTGCCCCTAATCTTTTTCGTGGTCCTCTTTGCCCTCCCTTGGCTGGATCGTAACCCCAGCAGAAAGCCGCGCAGGCGTCCGCTGGCTTTAAGCGTGGCCGGTGTTTTGACGGCGGGTCTGATCTTGCTTACTTATCAGGGGATGATGTCTGTGCCCAAAGCTCTGGCCGATAATGGAGTGATTGCCCATCCCAGCTTTAAGAAGGATATTGAGCCTGTCTTGCAAAACCAGTGCAGCGCCTGCCATGGAAGTACGAGTAGCTACCCGCTCGACAACTACGCCGATGTACTGAAGAGAGATGTTATCCCAGGCAACGCGGACGGTTCGAAATTAATTCAGAAGCTGGAGGGCAGCGTGAAGCCTCAGATGCCAATCGGGAAGGAGCCTCTCAGTTCGGATCAAATCCAAACGATACGCAATTGGATAGCGGATGGAGCAAAGGACAATTAGATTGCCAGGTAAATTGCCAGGCAGAGGGAAACAAGGGATTGCCCCAAAATAGAAATACAAAAGGACCTGGCCTTTTCCTGAATGTTAGCAAACATCATGAAAAGGCCAGGTCCTTGTTTAGTAAAAATGTTGGCCTTTAAGGTTAGCGACAGCCAACTGCAGTCAGCAGTCATAAAACTTCAGGTATTGTATTCAGCGCAGGAGAGGGAATGCCGCCAATAAGCAAACAACTTCTGATAGTTCGATAATAGCTCCGTAGAGATCGCCGGTCAATCCGCCCAAGAGTGAGGAGATTCTGGAGGCCCAGAGAGTTACGGCGATAACGCATACTCCCCAGGTAATCAGTCCGGCAAATCCGGCGAGAAGATAGGAAACTCCTAAAACCGCAGCTCCAGCAATAAGAAACGGAATCCAGTGAGTAGTATCATGAATTCCTTTGCCCAGGCCTTGAGTGCGGGCATAGGGAAAGGCGACAATCCCAATTTGAAAGACCCAGCGGGAAAGCATAGGCATAATCAGGAGGATGGCAAACTGAGAAGGAGTCAGGCTGGCCAGCAAGGAGAATTTGAGGAGCAATAAGCCGGCCAGGGCCATGGAAGCATGAGCCCCAACGCGGCTGTCTTTCATAATTTCCAGGATTCGTTCGGGGCTGCGTGCGGATAACAGTCCATCCATACTATCCATGAAGCCGTCAAGATGGAGACCTCCGGTAAGCATTAATTCCACCACCAAGAGAAGAGCCCCGAGTGCCAAAGGAGGGAAAAAAGGGCTCAAACCTTTGGCCAGAAGCCAAAGGATGAGTCCGATGACAAGTCCGACTAATGGATAATACCGATAACTCAGAGCAAATTCCTCTGATGTAACCTCAACTTTAGGGGAGGGCAGAGGAAGTCTTGTGAAGAAGGTAAGAGCAATCAGAAACCCGCGCATGGCCGATCACTCCTTGCGTAAGGAAGAGAGCAGCGTCTCCCCCGAGTGCTTAATTTCCATGGGGAGACCGGCTAAAACCCAATAAACCTTAGCTGCGCTCTGAGCGAGGATTTGATTGCTTCGTCCAGCTAAATCACGATATGCTCGGGATAAGGGGTTTTCCGGCACAATACCCTGGCCTACCTCGTTCGTGACAAAAATGACCTCGGGCTTTATTTCTTTGGTTAGTAAAGCCACCTCCTGAACGATATTCAAGATTTTAGGTTCAACCTGCTCAGCGATGGGGTAGTCGTTAAGAGGAGTTATCGGACCTGCAGTTTTTGAGGAATCTGCTTGCTCGGCAAGGAGAAGATTTGTCAGCCAGAGGGTGACGCAATCGAGAAGAATGACCCCATCCATGTCTTTTAACTGAAGCAGCGTATCTCGAATGTTGACTGGTTCTTCAATCAGTTGCCAAGTTGCCGGTCGCTGCTGTTGATGTTTTTTAACCCGGTAAGCCATTTCCTCGTCCCAAATTTGGGCAGTAGCAATGTAAATAACAGGACGGTCAGGCAAAGCGGTGTGTGCAGCTAGAAGTTCTGCGAAACTGCTCTTGCCGCTTCGCGATCCTCCTGTAATCAGGGTAAATTGAGACATTGGGTTCACCGACTCCCCTCATTGTTTGGCTGAAGTGGGACATGATTAGTTCTCGTTGGATTTCTCGCTGACGCCTGCGTCCCCAAAAGTCGCCATTTCATAAAGTATGTGCAGGGAGGCTTCAACGAGTTGAAACGTTAAGGCTGCTCCTGTTCCTTCGCCTAGCCTCATATTGAGATTAAGCACAGGGTCCAGTTTTAGAGCGGCCAAGGCTTTGCGATGACCGATCTCAACAGAACCGTGGGATGGAATCATATAGGCTAAGCTTTTGGGAGCTAATTTAGCAGCAATCAAGGCACCTGCCGTTGAAATAAACCCGTCGATAACTACGGGAACATGGCTTGCCGCTGCTTGGATAATACTGCCGGCAATCGCAGCGATTTCCAAACCGCCAACTTTCATCAGGACATCGAGACCATCCGTCACATCAGGCTGGTTTACTTCGATGGCTTTTTCAATGACTTGCTGCTTTCTCACGAGTCCGGCATCATCAATTCCGGTTCCTCGACCAACGACCGACTCAACAGGAGAATTTGTTAAGAGAGCAACGATCGCTGAGCTGGGTGTGGTATTGCCAATGCCAAGGTCTCCGGTAGCTAGAAGGTTATATCCTTCTTCGATCTTTTTTTCAGCGACTTCTGCGCCCACAAATAAAGCCTGCAGCGCCTCAAGTCGTGTCATAGCCGGCCCTTTAGTCATGTTGCGGGTTCCATCGGCTACTCGTTTGTGAAGGCAGTCTCCTTCGAGGGGAAAGGCAACTCCGACGTCCGTACAAATCACATCGGCTTGGGCTTGTCGGGCTAAGACGTTGATAGCGGCTCCGCCGTTGATAATATTATACACCATTTGGGGGGTTACTTCCTGGGGAAAGGCGCTTACTCCTTCTTCGACGACACCATGATCTCCCGCCATTAAGAGAACGGCTTTTTTAAGAACTTGAGGGTGAGCAGTGCGTTGGATACCTCCTAATTGTTTGGCAACGTGTTCTAACTGTCCAAGACTTCCTTGTGGCTTTGTCAGAGAATCCAAACGTACTTGGATTTGGGCCATAGCCTCCTCGTCAAGGTCGGAGATTGAGCTCGAGAGAGATTGGAGTTTGGCGTAGAGTTGCTCTTCAGTTAAATTTTTCACAATAATTCCCTCCTCAATATTTTAGAACGGTCTTTAAATAATAAAAGTCCCCACCACAAATAACTTTGTGGTCGGGACTTTGCCGTCGTCACCGACGCTTCCCAGCGTTTGGGAAGCTGTCAACATTTTAGGCAGGTCTCCTGGCTATCGAATCATCGCTAATTCTCAAACCTTCCCAGCTAAAAGCCAGTGGTCTGAGAGGCTCATCGAATACAGTGGTGGGTCCGCGTCGGTTCTATTCCGATCTTCCCTATTCTCCCCGAAGGGCACCTAAAATGGATTAATTTACATAAGCTTATCACACCTCATATTAAATCTCAATAGATGGAGAATTGATTAGGTTGAAAATTATGCATAATTCCATTGAATTATAAACTAAATTAGGCGAAGCTTTATTGATCAAACTATAGTTTTGTTGTTAATGGGTTTGAGGACGGTTCGACCATTCAGATCGGATTTGGAGCTATCCCGGATGTATTACGAGTTGAAGAAGTAATCCAGGAATGACTCAATCTCTCTACATTAATAATGAGGCGAGGTTAATTTTTACAAGCGTGTTAGCATCATATATAATAATAATACTAATACAATGATCGACCTAGATAAACTTGGAAAATAGTTAAAAAATATTATGAAAGGAAAAGGTTAGGTTTATCCGAGTTTACTTAACCAGGAGAGCATCATAGAAGGTCTGTTGTGGAGTGTCGCCAAGGTTCTGATTGCTTTTATTTTGGTAGGCATCAATGGGGTTTTTGTAGCGGCTGAATTTTCGATGGTTAAAGTCCGAAAAACCCGTTTGGCCGAATTAGCGGAAAATGGCTCTCGGCGAGCCCAAACTGCTTTGGATGTTACCTCGAAACTTGACGCTTATTTGTCAGCGAGTCAGTTGGGAATTACCTTGGCTTCCCTAGGTTTGGGTTGGCTGGGGGAGCCTGCAATTGCAACTCTGATAGAACCATTGTTTTCAGGGTTGGGCGGCTGGGAAAAGGTGTACACAGAAACTATTTCGATGGTCATAGCTTTTTTACTCATTACATTCTTACATATCGTTCTGGGAGAACTCGTACCAAAATCATTGGCTATTCAAAAGGATGAACTTACGGCCTTATCAACAGCCGGTTTGTTAAAATGGTTTTACCGGGTTTTCTATCCGGTCATTTGGGCTCTCAATAATCTGGCGAATTTAGTTTTACGCCTTTGGAAAATCCAGCCGGCTAACGAGCAGGATCTTGTCCACAGTGAAGAAGAACTGCGTATGTTGGTTGATGCCAGCCAAAGGTACGGTTATTTGGATAAAATGGAAGGGAAACTTCTGGACAATGTGTTTGAGTTCTCAGATCGAATCGCTAGTGAGGTCATGATCCCCAGGCAGGATATGGTCTGTATTTTCGTCCAGGATACCTTCGCTGAGATTCTTGAGGTCGTGAAAAAATATGGACATACCCGCTATCTGCTTTGCGATGATGATAAAGACCATGTTTTAGGTCTCGTACATATGAGAGATATCTTCTCGCTTCAGGAACAGTCGGAAGAAAAGGATATTACTCAGATTAAGCGTGATATCCTCGCCGTTCCAGAAGGGATGCCCATTTCACACTTGGTTCAAAAAATGCGAAGCCAACGGACCCATATGGCTGTCGTCGTCGATGAATTTGGAGGAACCGCCGGCCTCGTAACGATTGAAGATATGCTGGAAGAATTGGTGGGAGAAATTTATGATGAATTTGAGCTAGAACAGCCCCCTATTGAAAAGGTTAATGACCATGACTATATCCTTAACGGTCGGGTGTTAATGGAGGAAGTTTCCGAGTTGCTGGAAATTCAGCTTGAGGAAGAAACCGTCTCCACTATTGGAGGGTATGTCTTTTCTCGGCTAGGTCGCAAACCGGTAAAAGGAGATGTTGTTTATTTTGACGGCTTTCTCTTTGAGGTTCTGGAAGTCAGTGGCTTTAGAATTACCAAGGTCAAAGTAACGCGAAAACCTGTTGAACCTCAAGCTGATGAAGAAAACAAATTGAATGATGAGATTTGAGAGGCCTGCAATTAAGTTTGCAGGCCTCATTCTTGCTATAGAATTTGAACCTCGTTTTCCTTCAGCCAGAATTCAACTTGAATCAGAAAGGCAAAAAGCTGGGGAATATCCATGAGCTGACCAAACCAGGGACGACCTGAGGGTATGGTGTCTGAGAGTTTCATGAGATCTTCCAGGGCCGGGAGGTTAATGAGAGGAAGGAGAGGAGAATTCGGGTCTGCGAGGATTTCTCGGAGCCAAGATCGGACAGATTGGAGATAATTCGGATGATGGGTTTTGGGATAGGGACTTTTACGACGCCAGAGCACATCCTCAGGAAGAACTCCTGTAAGGGCGTGACGCAGAAGTCCTTTTTCCCGGCCTTCCAAGGCTTTCATATCCCAAGGAATGTTCCAGGCATATTCGACAATCCGATGGTCACAGAACGGAACTCGGACTTCCAGTCCTGTAGCCATCGTCATACGGTCTTTGCGATCGAGTAAGGTAGGCATGAAGCGGGTGAGGGTTAAGTAGGAGATCTCTCGGATTCGAGCTTCACGCTGCTGATCCTTGACTGTTCTGCTATCTTGATGGACAGGTGCAGAGCCGGGAAGTTTGGGGATTTCTGCTAAGGCCTCTTCGTATCGATTTCTTATATAGTCATGAGGCTGAAGGAAGTCGATCAGTTCAGGGGATAGTACTTGCAAGCGATTTTCTACATGCAATGCCCAGGGAAAGGTTTCGGCCGCGAGGGAATCTGGGCGATGAAACCAGGGGTAACCACCAAAAACCTCATCTGCGCATTCTCCGGATAATCCCACTGTGACGTGTTTCTTAATTTCTTGGGAAAAGAGCAAGAGTGACGCGTCAACATCTGCCATACCGGGCAGATCGCGCGCTGAGGCCGCTGCCTTCAAAGCGTCAACAAGGTCTGGAATCGTGAATGTGCAGTTCGTGTGTTTGGTGGAAAAAGCTTGAGACATCCGCTCGATCCATGGGCCGTCCGCACCGGGTTGAAAGTCGTTCGGTTTAAAATATTTATCGTTGTCTGCATAATCTACAGAAAAGGTTGGCAGAGCTCCTTTTCCCTCATAGGCGAGGGTATTGGCAGCAATGGCCGTAATAGCGCTGGAGTCCAGTCCGCCTGAAAGTAAGGTTCCGATCGGTACGTCGGATACCAGTTGACGTTGGACGGTATCAAGAAAGAGATCGCGGATCTTGGCGGCCGTTTTGGGAAGGTCGTCTATATGGACGTTGTTAGGCAAGGCCCAATACCTATGAATTTTTAGACCGTTGTTAGAATAGATCAAACTATGCCCAGGTCTCAATTCAGAAATACCTTCATAGACTCCATTGCCTGGAGTGCGGGCTGGGCCGATCAGGAAGACTTCCGATAAGCCATTTTTCCCGATAGAAGGAGATAACTCGGGGTGTTTAAGCAACGCTTTTAGTTCGGAGGCAAAGAGCAAGAACCCGTTTTGCTTGCTGTAAAAAAGAGGCTTTACCCCTAATCTGTCCCTTGCAGCGAATAATTGTTGAGATTGACTGTCCCAAATACCAAACGCGAAAATCCCATTGAGACGATCCACACAGGCTGGTCCCCATTCCATGTAGGAGAGAAGTACGGCTTCGGTATCCGAATGTCCCTCAAAATGATAACCAAGACTTAGAAGTTCTGAACGTACTTCATGGGTATTATACAATTCACCATTATAAATGAGAGTATAAGTATGTTCTCCGCGGTGGCGAATCATAGGCTGTTGTCCACCCTCTGGATCTACAACAATCAAACGGCGGTGTCCCAGGGCGGCACGAGGTGACAGCCAATATCCTTCAGCATCCGGTCCTCGGGGTGTAAGGGTTTGAGTCATTCTCCCAAGAACCTCTTTTTGAGACGTTAAGTCCCGCTTCCAATCTATCCAACCGACAATTCCACACATCTTGTTTTTCCTCCTTATTTAAAAGATAATCGTTATCAATTAGCCTCCTACACTTTATGCTCAAAGCATACAATAGTTTACGGTGACTCTTCAGATTTAGGGAATCATTTTTAAGCTGATTTAATGCCTTTTCTTGAGCTATTTCTGGAACTTCGATCTAGATTCTGATATTCATACGATTTAGTATTAAAATACGACGAAATCTTTAGGAAGATACCAAAAGAATGGGCTTTTTTGCCATTTCTATTTAAGCTGCTATTTATAGATCTGCCTTCACTCAGTCTTCTTCACGTTCATACAATATCGTGATTATTAGATAAAAAGGGGTTGATAGAATGGCAGCTTATCAACAGACTTCCAGGGGGCATAACCACGGAAGCGTAACCCATACCTCCTGCGCCCAAGGGCATGTTCATCAATGTTTAGATATCACAGGTCCGCCGGTTCCCACACCCGATGGAAGTCATGTTCATCATTCCGAAAGTTGGGTTATGTTTGAGCAGGGACACTCTCATTATTACAAATCTATCTCTGGACCAGCCCTACCATTACCAAATGGTTGGCATGTACATGATTGGGATTTCTATACGACGATGGATGCAGGGCATCGCCACCATGTAGCGGGCCCGGATATGCCTGCTCAGGGAGTATAGTGGAAACTTATTAAAGGAAACGATAATTCAGCATTGGATAGGATGATTAGATCCTTCTATTAATTATGTCAGTTATGTGACCTCGATCACGATGCCTTGTCTGGAATTAATCTAGTGGTTAGCCTTAGGAAGGATGATAAAAATGGTAGTGAAACACCGTACCTGTCCCCGTGTTAAAAACTCGGGGACAGGTACGGTGTTTTCCTTTATTTCACGTTTTAAGACCAAAATTTGTAATCCTTGATTTTACCGTTACTTCTACTTCTACATCAGGGAATATATCTTCCCAACCTTCTTTCATTTCCTTCCATTCCTGGGGCAACTTACGCGCGGTTTCATCGCCGAGCCCTAAGATATCAACTTTAAATTTACCCTGAGCATCATTAATAATCTGATTTACCTCTTTTTCGACAGCCGTGCTCTGTTCATCCTCTATAGCCGCCATTACTTCTGGATTAGTCAAATCGGCTGTCCCCGTTTCCTCACCCACAACACTTTCGACGTTGATCTCGATTCTATACTTCACTTTACCGTTCTCCACGTAAGGTTTGATTTTCCTTCCGGCCTTTTTAATCTCCAAGGAAATAAGTTGATTTTCCTGCTCGGGATCGGGGACATTAATAATCCCGCTTTTGACCTTATCCTGGATCCATAAATAGCCTCGTGAAGACAAGGGATCTAACCAACCGATCAGTTTGTCTTT
Organism: Desulfosporosinus paludis; assembly: GCF_045689965.1. NCBI lineage: Bacteria > Bacillati > Bacillota > Clostridia > Eubacteriales > Desulfitobacteriaceae > Desulfosporosinus > Desulfosporosinus paludis. The sequence goes on along the minus strand of NZ_CP144211.1, from coordinate 291,752 downwards.
ACGAAATACCCCAGCTCCTTTAAGGACAAAACTTTTGTCATCTGATTCATCCAGCTCCACTCTGCCGACTACCGGCTGAAGTGACTCATCGAGCATTTCGTTCTCGAAATCCAGCAGGTGAACGGCAACAGCTTTGGAAGCAACTCCATAATCTTTCAGCAAGGAGTCCAAGTGACGCGCTGATATATTCTCAACCGGGGAGTCCGCTTTTACTATATCTGCTGCCTTGCCATTGGTGACTACCACCCAGGTTAGCAAACGCATTTCTTGATCCCGGCTGAACAAATCCAGCACTGGCTGTACACCTTTTTTTGCCATATCTCCCCCCAGCACAATCACAATATTATGAGGATAATAAAGCTTGCGCCCGGATTGCGTCACAAGATTCCTGACCGCATCAAAAACCGTATCCCCGCTGCTGGTCATGACATAAGAAGCATCACTACTTCCCGAGATGCCTTCCGATGAGCTTTTTAAGGCTGAAGTTTTGACAATTTGGACAGTGTAAGTAATTTTCTGATCTTCTCCCACATCGATTCCTATGGCAGAGACGATCCCCAATTTGTTCAACTCTCGCCTGTTCCAACAGCCCTCCGTAAACAACGGAATGAGCAGGAGAACGATGAGAATAATCCAACCTTTCCCTTTCATCATGGCTTCATCCCCTCTTTTTCCCAGGTGACGGTTTACTGACACGCTGTCGAAGAGAATTCCATGTTAGCAGGTTAGGGCGGGTATTTAAGGACCAAATGGGTGCCTTAATCGACACATCTTTTAGACCTTCCCGATTCCCCGGGGCCAGAGGGGCCATATAAGGGACGCCAAAAGAACGCAATTTAGCCAAATGGATAAATACCACGAACATTCCCATGAGGATACCAAATAACCCCAACCCAGCGGAACACAGCGAAAAGAAGACCCGAAGTAAGGGTAGTGCATCCCCTAAAGGGGCAATGACGAAACCGCTGATCGCGGTCAAGGCAACCACAATGACCATTGGGTTACTTACTACCCCAGCCCTTACGGCTGCTTCTCCAAGGACTAAGGCCCCTACGATACTTACGGCTTGACCGACAGGCCTAGGCATTCGAACCCCGGCTTCCCGCATAATTTCAAAGATCGTTCCCATGATCAGCACTTCGACAAAAGCCGGAAAAGGTACTCCCTCTTTGCTGGCGGCCATATTAAGAAGCAAAGGGGTGGGAAGCAATTCCTGGTGATAACTTTCTACGCCAACATAGATAGCCGGCAGGAGAATCGTGATAAAAAAAGCAAGGATGCGCAGCCAGCGAACAAGCGTGCTGTAATAAGGTCTGGTATAATAATCTTCAGCATTTTGAAAAGATTCGACCAAGAGACGGGGAACGGTTAAGACGAAGGGAGTCCCGTCAACTAATATTCCTACTCTGCCCTCCAGCAACTTAGCTGCTAAAACATCTGGTTTCTCTGAATTTCCGACGGTTGGAAAAATCGAAAACGGGGCATCCTCAATGAGCTGTTCAACATAGCCGCTTTCTAATATTCCTTCGATGTCTATACGTTGCAGCCGTGCCTTAACTTCACCTACAAGTTCTTCATGAACAACCCCCTTCAAATAGGTAATATAGATTAGAGTTTTGGTTCGTTTCCCCAGACTTAGCTTTTCGATGCATAAGTTTTCATCTTTGATCTTGCGCCGTAACAGGGATATGTTAACCCCGATCGTCTCGGTAAAACCCTCCCGTGGCCCCCGTATCACTGCTTCAGTATCCGGTTCAGTTACGTCCCTTGCTGCCCCGCCTTTGGTCTCAATCAGCAGGGCAACATTAAAGCCATCCAACAGCAAGGCCGTACAGCCCGCCAAAATTCCTCCAACAATGTCCTGAATCTGATTTGATTCCTGTACATTGCCGTTGGGTAAAGCATAATCTCGAATCAGACTTAAGAGGTTACCTTGTACTGAATCCTGCGGTAGTCTTGGGGCAAGATCAACCATTAAAGGCTGTAAAATCGTGTAATTTGTCATTGATGGATCGGTTAAGCCGTTGATATAGATCAGAAGCGCTCGGTTTTTCGAATCAAAGCCGATATTAAATTCCCGGAAAATGACATCCACACTGCCTTGGAATAATCGTCTCAGCTCAGATAGATTGGCTGCTAAATTGGAAGTGATTAGAGCAGACTCAGTTTCGGTGGAGGCCGTTATGGGAGATTTTCCGTTATTCGACTTTGCATACTCGGAATGAAATTTACTTAGGCGTTTTATCACCGCTTACTTTCCCTCTTTTCTGGCGTAGATCGTCTTTTTTCCATGTCTCAGGAAACTAACGATAAGCAGGAAACTGATCAGAAAAATTTCTACGAAGATAGCAATAACCGGATAAACATCCCTCAGAAATACAATCTTTGCGGTGGCATTACGAAAGCCAATCACTGAAAGCAATAGGATCGTTCCACCAGTATAAGGAGTAAGCGACTGATATTTCTTTAACTTAAAGATTTGAGCCAACCCTAGGGTGCTTTCCCAATAAAGTACGCAAATAGCGATAAAACTCCCCGCAATCCAAAAAAACACCATTACAGATTCCAAACGTTCTATAATATCTCCGACTTGAATCATCTGGGCAAGACGGAACATCGGATAGAGCTGCGTACTCGCGATATTCACGCCAAGCACGGCGATCATCTGCAGATAACTCATTAAGGCCAGCACAATTCCTAGGGTTATGGCAATCCATTTCGCTTTCAATGTTTCTCGGGGAACATTGTGATAAGCCATAAAGGTACCCATCGAAATACATATTCCGAATAAACTGGCAGGTAAAAGGCTCCCTTTCAATACCTCTAATGGAGGATGCTGAAAAACGGGTAAAAGATTTTCCAGTTCGGTATGGTTAAAATTCAAGAGAATAACCACGAGTAGGGAAAAAATGATGATCGGTCCGATTACTTCACTTAACCTGGCAATCACTTCAAGACCGGCATTAATCGCATAGGCACTAACCAGAAGGATTATTATACTAAAAACGATCGTCGGAGTTTCCGGCATGATGGCAAGGTTGATAATACTGCTGATGGTGTCCAGTATTAGGGTTGCCGTACCGCCGAAAAACAGAACAAAACTTAGCCCTGTCAACTTGCCGAACCAAGGACCCAATATTGTCTCGCAGTACTGAAAGATGGTCTGTTGAGGATATCTCAGTCCGAGAACATAGTAAACAATGCCTATAGCTGCATCAAGAAAGTAGGCGATTAGTATAGGCTGCCAAACATCCTGTTTGAACATGCTAATCAGGATCTGGGGCGAAGTGAAAGTAATTGGAATGGTAAAAAGACAAAACAATAAAAAGACATGTTGCCGTGTAGAAATTTCGCCGACTTCTAGCATTCCGTTTCCTCAGTTTCCTTACATAAAAGTATTGATATTATCATGCACGTAACCCCTTATTCTATGTATAAATTGAGAAACCCCCTGGTGGCAATATTTAAAGATTTTTACTAAAAGGTTCTATCCACAAGAGAATAAACCGAGTCCAATTAAGGAATAAGTCAGATGAATTTCCATCCGACCAACAAAGGAACATGCTCAAAATGGAATATAATGGAATACATTATATCTGAGCTTATCATTTGTTGGGAGGTAGTGGCATGACTGAAAATGAATCAAGTTGCTCCTGTAAATGCCAAAAGGAATCCAATAATACGCCAATTTTAATTGGTGGCATTATTGTTTACGAATTAGCAATTGCTATTATTTTGTTGATCTTTATCTTATGGGAGTTAGAAAAACCCTGTGGTTGTGAACCTTGCGGCAATGAATCATGTGACTGTAAATCAAACAGTGATGTGATCGAGCTGTCACCTTTGGAAGACTAAAATAGTTTGCCTTAGGGCCTGGAGAGAAAATAAAGGATTAAATACCAATTGAGCCTGAGTAGCTCCTGTTAAATCAGGGGCTTCTTTAGCATGATTAATGTGTGTGAATATTTGAGATGATAAGTGGAGGTAGGGAGAAGGAATTGGGGTGCCGACGCTGAATTATTTAAAGGAGAACTATAAACAATCAAACAAATAAAAAAATGTAAAACCTATCAAATCTAGTTTGGAGGTTAGTATGGATAAACTAGACTATAAGAAGGACTTTAAGGAATTATATCTGCCAAAGAAAACTCCGGTTATTGTTACGGTGCCCGACATGGAATTTATCATGCTTGATGGCAGCGGTGATCCGAACGGAGAGGAATTTGCTCTTGCTACTGCCGCTCTATATAGTCTCAGTTATGCGGTAAAAATGTCCTACAAGCGTGATCATGTGCCGTCAGGTTATTATGATTACACTGTTTTTCCCCTTGAGGGCGTATGGGATCTTGTGGATAAAACCTTACCTCCTACGGAAAAAAGTAACTTTAGGTATAAAATAATGATCCGCCAGCCAGACTTCTTGACGGTTGAGTTATTTGAGCAATTCAGAGAAGAGACAAACAGGAAAAAACCCAATCCTTATTTGAATAGCGCAGAATTCGGTACAATAGCAGAAGGACTGTGTTGTCAGATGCTTCATATAGGAAGCTATGATCAGGAGTCAGAAAGTTTCGCTAGGATGGATCAATATTGTAAGGAGCAAGGTTATCAGAGACGTTCTCTTAAACATCGGGAATTATACCTTTCAGATCCCCGCAAAACTGAACCTCATAAGCTTAAAACAGTGTTGCGATATCAAGTGGAAAATACCTAAAATTGTATACATAGCCAATAGAGTTGCAAAATCTCCAATGAATAAATATAATTTGTAACAACATAACGCGAAATTGATGAAGGAGTTTGGATACATGGCACTTGTAAATGAAAACTATTTGAAATTACCAGGAAGCTATCTTTTTTCTGAAATAGCCCGTAGAGTGAATCAATTTAAGGCAACTAATCCGGAGGCGGATATTATTCGACTGGGGATCGGTGATGTAACACGTCCTCTGCCCCCGGCAGTTATTGAGGCGATGCATCAAGGTGTCGAAGAGATGGGGAAGGCGGAAACCTTTCGGGGATATGGTCCAGAACAAGGCTACAAGTTTTTAACAGAAAAGATTATCGAACATGATTTTACCCCGCGTGGAGTGGAGATCTCTGACGATGAAGTCTTTATCAGTGATGGTGCAAAAAGCGATACAGCAAATTTCCAGGAGCTCTTTGGAGTCGATAACATCATGGCAGTGACCGACCCCGTGTATCCGGTTTATGTTGACAGCAATGTCATGGCAGGGCGAACTGGGACCTTCGACCATGAAAAGGGGCAGTATGGGAAGATTGTATACCTTCCCTGCACAGAAGAGAACGGCATGAAGCCTTCTCTTCCAAAGACGCGCGTTGATATGATTTATCTCTGTTTTCCCAATAATCCCACTGGGATGACGCTTTCGAAAGAGGAACTGAAGCAATGGGTGGATTATGCTCAAGAGAACCGCTCGATCCTTTTATTCGATGCGGCTTATGAAGCCTACATTCAGGAAGAAGGCGTTCCCCACAGCATTTTCGAGATTGAAGGTGCTCGAGAGGTTGCCGTTGAGTTCCGTAGTTTCTCGAAGACGGCGGGTTTTACCGGAACTCGCTGTGCCTATACGATTGTGCCGAAAGAAGTCAAAGTCTATGACTCTAAAGGTGAGGCTTATAGTCTCAACCAGCTTTGGCTAAGAAGACAAACTACGAAATTCAATGGGGTTTCTTATCCGGTACAAGCGGCAGCAGTGGCAATATTCTCGGAAGAAGGCCAGCAACAGGTTAAGGAAACCATCAATTACTATATGGAAAATGCCCGCATCATTCGTGAAGGCTTACAAGAGGCTGGTTATACAGTTTTTGGCGGAGTCAATGCACCCTATATCTGGATGAAGACACCGAATACTATGGGCTCATGGGAGTTCTTCGATAAATTGATGACGAATGCCCATGTTGTAGGTACACCGGGAGCTGGCTTCGGTGCGAATGGTGAAGGATATTTCCGCCTAACTGCTTTTGGTACTCGGGAAAATACACTTCGGGCGATTGAACGAATTAAGACAAGAATGTAGTTGATAAGTATCCTCTAAACATTGTTTATTAGATGTTTTTTTACAAACAAATTTTATAAACAAATAGGTTATTAACAAAAAACAAGGGGTGAAAACAAACGATTCATCCTTTGTTTTTTCTGCATTTTTCTATATTATTGTTGATAATTCTTAATGGTTTATGTATAATTTGCATTGCTGCAAAAGTGATTAAGGGAGGTTGCTGATAATGGGAAAAGCTTTGATTATTGGGGCTGGTGGAGTTGCCAGTGTTGCTATTCATAAATGCTGCCAGAATCCAGATGTATTTGAAGAAATTTGTATCGCCAGCAGAACTTTAGAAAAGTGTGAAGCTATCAAAAATAAACTTTCAGGAAGTCGCACTAAAATTCATACTGCTCAGCTCGATGCTGATTATACCGAAGAGGTCATTGACTTGATCAAGAGCTTTAAGCCTGACATTGTTATGAACCTTGCGCTCCCTTATCAGGACCTGACAATCATGGATGCCTGCCTAGCCGCTGGGGTTGATTATCTGGATACTGCAAATTATGAACCACCCGATATTGCTAAATTCGAATACAAATGGCAGTGGGCCTATCAGGAAAAATTTGCTCAGGCAGGGTTAACCGCGTTGCTTGGAAGTGGTTTTGATCCTGGAGTTACAGGTGTCTTTTGCGCCTATGCTCAGAAACATTATTTCGATGAAATTCATTCCATCGATATTGTGGACGCGAATGCCGGCGATCATGGTTATCCTTTCGCGACGAATTTTAATCCTGAGATCAATATTCGTGAAATTACAGCGAATGGAAGGTATTTCGAAAACGGTTCCTGGGTGGAGACTGCGCCACTTTCCGTGAAAAAAGTCTATGATCTCCCGGAGATCGGTCCTAAAAACATTTACCTTATGTACCATGAAGAGCTTGAGTCCTTGGCAATTCATATAAAAGGCATCAAACGAATAAGATTTTGGATGACCTTCTCGGATAATTATCTCAACCATTTACATGTCTTGGAAAATGTTGGCATGACCTCGATTGAACCTATTGAATTTGAGGGGCGGCAGATCATTCCATTACAATTCTTAAAGGCCATCCTTCCTGACCCAGCCTCCCTAGGGCCGAGAACGAAAGGGAAAACGAATATCGGTTGTATTATACAGGGGATTAAGGACGGAAAACCCAGAACCTATTACGTCTACAATGTTTGTGATCACCAAGAATGTTACGCAGAAGTTGGCTCTCAGGCTATTTCCTATACAACGGGGGTTCCGGCCATGATTGGAGCTATGCTGATGCTCAAAGGTCTTTGGAAAAAACCTGGCGTATTTAATGTAGAAGAATTTGATCCGGATCCATTTATGGAAGCGTTAAATAAATGCGGTCTACCGTGGCAGGAAAGTTTCTTGCCAACTCTCCTTGATTGAGGTGTATAAATGGACATTGATGTCAGTGCCCTGCCTTCTCCTTGTTATATTGTGGATGAACGACTAATTCTAAGAAATCTTGAAATCCTGCATTCCGTACAACAGCGTACGGGATGCAGAATTCTTCTTGCTTTAAAGGGTTTTTCGATGTATTCCGTATTTCCTCTGGTAGGCAAATATCTTAAAGGTGTCACAGCAAGCTCCTTGTTTGAGGCTAAGCTGGGTTATGAAGAAATGGGAAAAGAAGTTCATATTTACGCACCTGCTTATGTTGAGGAGGACTTCGAGGATATCCTCACGTATTGTGATCATGTTACCTTCAATTCTTTTGCTCAGTGGAATAGATTTAAAGACAGAGTAAAACATCATCAGACGAAAAAGATAAGCTGCGGCATCCGCATCAATCCGGAATATTCCGAGATTGAGACACCTATTTATAATCCTTGCTATAAGCATTCCAGACTGGGTGTGACATTGTCTAATTTCCAACCTGAAGAGCTTGAGGGCATTGAGGGCCTTCATTTTCATACCATGTGTGAGCAGAATTCGGATACCCTTGAACGTACGATTAAAGTAGTTGATCAAAAGTTTGGTCAATTTATTAAAACTATGAAATGGCTCAATTTAGGTGGCGGGCATCATATTACCAGGCCTGATTATGATATTGAAACCTTGGTCCGTTCAATCCAGTTTCTGCAGGATAAATATGGGGTAACTATTTACCTGGAACCGGGTGAAGCTGTGGCTTTGAACACAGGCTTTTTAGTGGCTAGTGTTCTTGACATTGTAGACAACGGCATGAAAATTGCCATTCTAGATACTTCAGCAGCATGTCATATGCCGGATGTGCTCGAAATGCCTTACAGACCTAACATTATTGACGCAGGAAAACCGGGCGAATACCCTAATACCTATCGACTTGGCGGCCCTACTTGTCTTGCGGGGGATGTTATTGGTGACTATTCTTTCAAAAAACCATTAAAAATTGGCGAAAGACTTGTATTCTGTGACATGGCCCACTATACTATGGTCAAGAACAATATGTTTAATGGAGTCAATCTTCCATCTATCGCACTTTTTAACGAAGAACAAGGCATTAAAATCATCAGACAGTTCGGCTATGGAGATTTTAAAACCCGTCTATCCTGAGAATTTGGTTGATATGATATGCAACCAGCTGGCGAGGTATTTTATGTATGATTTAGCGGATTATAGAAAAATGAAAAAGAAGTATGTACAGGATTTTCCAGAAGGAATTTTAGACGTGATTGAGTCGGATTATCCTAGTAAATATTTCTTGATATTAGAGGATCAATCCCTGATGACAACCTTGTTTTCCAATGAGGAATGGATAGACATCTTGACGAAGTCGAGAAATTCTTACAGAGACCATATTCAACGTATGAATTTATCGAGAAAAAAATGGGCTCAAGGAATTTGAATTCAGCAGACCAGATTATAGATACCTTAAAGCATGTTCTACAAAGAAAGCTAGGGTCATTCCTGATGGAATCCCTAGCTTTTGATTTAACCGGTTATAAAATATCCTAAACCATTAATAGTTGACATAAGTTGAGAAACTATTAAACTAAATGAAAAGGAAGCATACCGTTACATACAATCCAAAAATGGACTAATGAGCTGATCTAAAATTATAACTTATAGAAAGGTTGAAGGCCATGATATCCAATAAAATGCAAGAGCAAGTTCAAAGCAGTTCGATTATTCGAGCAATGTTTGAGGAAGGAAAACGGTTGGCGGGAATTCACGGGGCGGAAAATGTTTTTGATTTTAGCTTAGGGAATCCAAATGTCGAACCACCAGAGGAGGTTAAACGGGCAATTCTGGAGATCCTTAACACTGAAAATTCCACCAGTATTCATGGATATATGAATAACTCGGGGTTTGAAGAGGTAAGAGCGGCCATAGCCCAATCGATCAATGATAAATTTGGTACCGACTTTTCGCAAAAGAACATACTTATGACAGTTGGCGCGGCAGGCGGGTTGAATGTCATCTTCAAAACATTACTTAATCCTGGAGATGAAGTGATTACCTTTGCTCCCTTTTTCGGTGAATATCGCAGCTATGTTAAAAATTATGAGGGCGAATTAGTTATAATCTCCCCCAATACTCTGGATTTTCAACCAAACCTGGGGGAATTTAAGCAAAAAATCACTCCAAGAACCAAAGCCGTGATCATCAATTCCCCGAATAACCCAACAGGTGTCATTTATTCGGAAGAAACAATTATTAAGCTTGCGGAAATATTAAGTGAGAAGCAAAAGGAATTTGGGACGGATATTTATCTTGTTTCCGATGAACCATACCGAGAACTTGCGTATGATCATGCTGAAGTACCCTATCTGTCAAAATACTATACGAATACAATTATCGGCTACTCCTTTAGTAAATCCCTTTCCTTGCCCGGCGAAAGGATCGGTTATCTGGTGATTCCGGATCAGGCAGCGGATTTCGAAAATATCATGGTCGCAGCGAATATCGCCAATCGTATCTTAGGTTATGTCAATGCCCCGTCCTTATTCCAACGCGTCGTTGCTAAGTGTTTAGATGCTAAAGTAGATATCGAGACCTATAACAGGAACCGCGAACTTCTGTATAATGGGCTTGTATCTTACGGCTACCAATGTATTAAACCTGAAGGGGCCTTTTACCTGTTTGTCAAAACTCCTATTGAGAGTGATGTGGAATTTTGCAATCTGGCTAAGGAAAAAAATATTCTTATTGTTCCCGGTACAGCGTTTGGATGCCCTGGTTATGTGAGAATTGCCTATTGTGTCGCCTATAAAACCATTGAGAAAGCGCTGCCGGGCTTTAAGGCTATCATTGAAGAGCTTAAATAGATATTAGGAATTTGGAGAATTTATGAGTTAGCGGTTTCAAGAAACAAACGAAAATCAAGATTAAAAGCATCTGCTTGTTGAGCAGGTGCTTTTGCGCTTTAATCGATTAATTTTACTGAGGCGGCACTTGGTACCCAAGAAATTGATAGATCGCATTCAACATGAGGGTTAGGAGTTTCACGGGGCTGAATATTGGCCAATTAAGTGCGTAAGAAATAGCGGTAAATAAGGACAACAGATAGATGACGCTGTAAACTTTAAAATCTCCCCACCATTTTTTTTGCAATAAAGGTGGCACTTGAATGAAGGCCATAAGCCCAAATCCAAAGAGAACCAAGATTACCGCCATGTTTAAAGAGACCACCTTTCAGGTCATTTAGAAGGTTCGATTATTTTAAGATTTAGAGCTGCGTTGTTTCAGGAGAGAAAAAAGGTAGAGGAGAAGGGGGATGCCCACTTCAAACGTCGGAACAGCGTACTGAGACCAAACGGACTTGCCATAGTAGCTCATTTCCCTAATGTTATCCATACCAGGGTAGGCGGAGATGCTAAGCAGGATAATTAGTGGTGCAACCAAGCTGCGACGACTATGAAGCTGAAAAATGTCCCCAAGGAGAATAATGCCTGCATAAATCCATACTGCGGCCTTTACACTAACGGCTGTTACCCAAACTGTCATGACAAGGGCATCGTACCCACGAATACTTCCGCTCACAGTAGCTATCCGCGCAAGTTCCAAAGTAGGAAATTCGTAGAAGGTTGGTAAGGTTGAGCCCATAGTAAGTAAAAGGATGATCACGAGATACTCTAACGCCACAATGTTGATAATCACGGTCCAAAGGAGGGTCCGTTTGCTAGTATGCCGAACCTCTGGAGCAAGGATCAAGGCTAAAATGATCTGGTCGAACCAACCAATGGGTGTTATCATGCCCGTTAAGATAGGGGTTATTCCATGCTCTAAAGGAGGAAGCAGCTGGTCAACGTTAAAATTCTTGGTATTAGTGATACCAAGAACGAGAAAGGTCAAGATCATCAGAGGAATGACAAAGGTATTAAAACGAGCTAATGGTTCCAAGCCTAGGTAGGCAGCATACCCTGCCAGGCAAGTCAAAAGAAAGACTAAAACAAACATTGGCGTTTCAGGCATGAAAGCACTCTTAATCATTTCTCCTCCCGGAACGATTATCGTAAGAACCGTAATATTAAAAAAAACAACGTAACCGAAAGCGATCAGATTTCCCAACGGTTTGCCTAATATTTGGGTAAAAATTGTTAACGCTCTTTCTTGCGGGTTTTTTTTACAAATGTTTCCGATTAGCCAAACTGCAGGAAGACTGAGAATTGTGCTGACAAGAAGCGTAAGATAAGCATCCCGCCCAGAGTTGGCCAGTAAGGCTGAAGGAATGTAAACGAGGCCAGTCGCTAATACCTCAACGACAATTAGGCCGATAAGTTGGCGCTCAGAGATTTTTCCCGATTCCAGCTCAATAACACCTCCATGGTATTAAGGATCTTATTCTTTTAAACCTGGATATTTGAGCATAACGCTTGAATTACGGAAATGGCTGTTAACGATAATCTCGATTGGCAGACCGGCATAGACATCCGGCCAACGATCTTTGACTTCCTGCCAAGTTTGAAGATGATAGGCATGAACTTTTTCTGCAATGTCAAAAACGTCTGCTTTATTTTCCTGAAGATGATTCAGAAGCTGATCAAAGCGTTGACTTAAAACGTCATCGAGCCTATCCTCCAAAGCTTTGATATCTGCCGGACTGCTAAGATGGCCTGTTGAAGTTTCAGTGACGTAAAAGTCGCAAGTTACTTCGAGCCGAGCACTGAGTTTCGGCGAAGTAATAACATGAAATTCTGCTGGGCTGCCGGAAAGCACTACGCTTAAAAGAGGGGCGCCGGCATCTGTTTTTTGAGTAAAGGTAAAACGAGAGTTTTGCAGGCCGTTTTTCAGCCAATCATAAGCTTGTCCGTCAAGGTCATCAAGATAGCCCGTAAGTTTATCTTTCTGAAAGACAGCACTTGATCTGAGGAGAAGCTGGTCAATCTGGTAGCCTGATGGAGCTGATGTATTCTTAAGATCAATGGCATTAACGAGAATTTGAGAGCCGCTTTCTCCGTGATAGTTAAGCAGAAATTTGAAGAATGTGGGAAACTGAGTTTGATGTTTACGCACCATTTCTTCCAATCCCATCGCCGGATATCGGGCTAAAAGGTTGGAAGTCGTCAATAATTTTTGTCCGGTTCCTCCCTTGGCTATGATAATCCAAGCAGATTCCTGCCCCCATTGGTTACGAGCGAAAAAATCCAGGTAGGGCATCAGGCCTTTTTTAGCGAGATCTTCTCCAATAAAGAAAACTGCATTGTGTCCAAAATAGAGAAAGCGCGGAGTAATTTGATCAATTTTTTGCATTGCTTCCTGAACTGAATCCCCATCGGCTGAAAGAAGAGAAAACGTGGATTGATTATTCCCAATCGATGGAGAGGTTGCCGACATCGACGAGATAAAGGATTCCGGGTGAATCCCCTGAAGTGTAAGTCGGATTTTCCCATCGACGCTATCCAAGCTGATGCCTAGGACAATTAAACGGTCGGTTAATTCATGACCACTCCAACAGCCGGGAATGAGCAAAAGCACGACCATGAAAATTATAATCCAGGTACGGCGATGTAACGTAAAAAACAAGGGCGATTTCTCCCTTCTGTAATGGTTACTTCTTGCTGGCTCCATCCTGATCTTGTGGTCGAATGGATTGTTGTTTTCCTCTAAGAATCAGCCAGGGTGACCGAATAAATACATCGGACCATTCCTTTAAGTGTAAAGAGGAGACTGGCGAAAAGTAGGGGACACCTAAACTTTCTAAGGATGAAGCATGGAGCAAGATGGTACATCCCCCCAATAAAAATCCATAGAGGCCAAGAATTGACGAGAGCAGAACGAGAAGATAGGAAAAAAGGCGTACGGTTGAACGCAGGTCCTCAGTAGGGACTGCAAAGGTGGAAATAGCCGTTAATGCAACCACTATGACCATGATAGGGGATATAATCCCGGCAGATACAGCGGCTTCACCTAAAACCAGAGCGCCAACGATACCGATGGCTGGTCCAATAGTGCGAGGAAGGCGCAAGGCGGCTTCGCGAAAAATATCTAATGCTGCGAGCATAATTATGATTTCCACTACCGTTGGTACAGGGACGTTTATTCGGGATGCAGATAAGGAAAAAAGAAATCGCAGAGGTACCATATCGGGTTGGAAAACTGTAAATGCCAAATACAGGGCTGGCAGCGTTGCCGCTAAAATGTAAGAGATATAGCGAATCCAGCGGATGATGCTGCCGACCATAAAGTGTTGAAAATAGTCATCAGGAGATTGAAAATAGTTCCAAAAAGTAGTTGGCATTAAAAGAGCAAAAGGGCTGCCCTCAGCGAAAACAGCGGCACGCCCTTCCATAATGGCGGCAACAACTTTGTCAGGTCGTTCTGTCGATTGAATTAAGGGGAAAGGAGTATAAGTTTTTTGGGCTAGAAATTCCGTCAAAAAGCCAGATTCTTGAACACTAGGAAGCTTAATATTGGTTAACCGATTCCTGACTTCATTGAGGAGGGAGGGTTGGATTTTTCCCTCAAGATATATGAGCGCAACGTCAGTCCTGGATTCTTCACCTAATTTATAGATTCTAATTTTCAAGTTCGGATTTTTCATACGAGCTCTAATAATGGCCAGATTAGGAAATAACGGCTCGGTAAATGCTTCCTGTGGTCCACGGATTACGGGTTCTGTTTCAGACCGTTCGATAGCCCGGTGTTGGATTTGTGCCGTCATGACAAGAAACGTTTCGGCAACTCCATCAATGAGAATGAGTGTATTGCCACTCATCAGTGGAACTAGGATCTCTGACCAAAGAGTAAAGGATTTTTCGGGTAAAAAGGGCAGCGACAGGCGAGTGGCCTTAGGGAATAAACCTCTTTGAGCCCCAACTTCCAGTTGATATAAAGAAGGTAAAATCGTTTGACTGATAAAATCCAAATCTGCGGCAAGTGAGGAATAGACGAGCATACCTGAGGACTCGGCTGCAGTGGTAAAGGGTCGAAACACAAAATCATCACAATCTTCCAAGACTTCGTGAAGGTAGGTAAGATTTTCCTTGAGAGAAGGAGAAACGGAGGCTCCCATCTGGATTGAGGATTGAGATCTTTGAGACATGTTGTACCCTCTTTCGGTTAAAAGGTGTTAATTTATATAAAGATTACTCTTAAATCGTTTTTTGGATCAGAGTTATTCTTCCTAGAAATGGAATATTTATGATAAGCTTCAGAATCAAAAAATAGCACCACCCCGATATGGACGGGGGGTGCTTTGACAGCCTTTTATAAAAAATAGACATTCAGGAAACAAATTTCATCATTTTGCTATAAACATCTTTAGCATCGTTGTAACCGTTATGAAGCAGTCCATAGAGTTTTCTTGGATCTTTTTCCAGTCGCCCAACGTCTAATTCTTTTGATGGCCTTATGATAATTGCTTTACCATCTTCTTCAAGCTGCTCAATAAGGTCTAAGGTTTTGTTGTAAACCTTGTAACGATTTAACATGGTTTCAACTAACGAAGGGTAATGCCGATAAGTTAGCTTTAAAAGTTTGTTGAATTTACCCGGTTTTTTTCGATAGCCTTTGTTTCTAGTTAAAACAATGATATTTTTTATGTTACCATCCTGAATAGATTTTCTTATGGGTATGGAGTCGGAAATTCCGCCATCTAACAATTTGTAGCCTTTATACGTCACAATAGGGGATAGCATGGGAAGAGAAGCAGAAGCCCTTAAGGCTTCAAATTTATCCCCCATCTCTTCCTTCGATAAATAGATGGGCTTCCCGGTCTGGCAATCTGTTGCACCTACGAGAAAATTACAAGGTGAGTTATGAAACGTCTCAAAATCAAAAAAGACATGCTTGTTAGGAATTTCATCGAAAATGAAATCCATCCCAAAATAGGATTTGTTCAGGAATAGACTCCTTAAACTCATGTAACGCCAATTCTTAACGTAATTGATGATGACCTCTTCATTTCTGCCTGGTTGCTTGGAAATGTAGGAAACAGCATTACATGCCCCGGCAGATACTCCAATAATATACTTGAAGTATAAGTCATTTTCCATAAACCATTCCAAAACTCCGCAGGTGTAGAGTCCCCTCATGCCCCCGCCTTCTAATACAAGTCCGATTTTCTCCATAATGAACACCTCATTTTAAAAAGACAAATATTTTTGCAAATAGGCCTTAGAAGAATTCCCTATATTGTAATATAATCATTCTATACTATTTAATAAAATAAAGCACATTTAGAAAGGGATTTAAATGGCACATAGAACGTTAAAATCCGGGTATCAGCAGTTGAACGAACGAATCAATCGATTTCCTCAAGGGGCGCCCCCTACGGAGTATTTATTTAAGATACTCAAGGTCTTGATGAGCGAAAAAGAAGCAACGATTTTGTCAAAGCTGCCTATAAAACCTTTTACAATCCAGACTGCCAGTGAAGTTTTAAGGTTAAATCCTAAAGATACGGGAAAGGTCCTTACAGAACTGGCGTCTCGAGCTCTATTGTTGGATGTTGAGGACCTGAATGGAGATAGAACCTTTGTCTTACCCCCGCCTATGGCTGGTTTTTTTGAGTTTTCCCTGATGCGTCTCAGAGGAGATATTGACCAGAAATTACTATCCGAACTTTTCTATCAATATTTAAATGTTGAAGAGGATTTTGTCCGTGATTTATTTGTCACTGACACGAAACTTGGCCGGATCTTTGTCAATGAACCGGCGTTGAGTACTGTTAACAATTTGCACATACTGGATTATGAACGAACAAGCGAAATCATCAAGCATTCATCTCACCTAGCAGTAGGTCTCTGTTATTGTCGGCACAAGATGAGTCATATGGGTAAAGCGTGTGATGCACCTTTAGAGATCTGCATGACTTTAGGAGGTACTGCGTCTAGTCTGATAAAATATGGCTATGCCAGAGAAGTTGGCATTTCAGAATGTATGAGTTTACTCGAAAAGGCTTATGACCATAACCTTGTGCAAATCGGTGAAAACGAGCAAGAGGGGCTGCCCTTTATCTGTAATTGCTGTGGTTGCTGCTGTGAAGCTCTATTGGCCATCAAAAGGTTTGGAACATTAAACGCCATCAATACAACGAATTTTCTGCCTGAGATTGAGGAAGCTAAATGCAGTGGTTGTGGAAGGTGTGTTCTAGCCTGCCCGGTAGGGGCTTTATCAATCAGCACTCAAACACTGGATAATGGAACAGTGGTGAAAAAAGCTATATTGGATGAAACTATTTGTTTAGGATGCGGTGTTTGTGTTAGGTCCTGCAATCGTAGCTCGCTTAAACTTAAGCACAGGGATAAGAGAGTAATAACGCCTGTAAATTCCGTTCATCGCATCGTAAGGCAAAGTATTGAAACGGGGAAACTTCATAATCTCATTTTTGATAACCAGGCATTATATAGTCATAGGGCTATGGCAGCAATACTGGGGGCAATCTTAAAAATGCCTCCGTTAAAACAAATTATGGCTAGTGAACAGATGAAATCAAACTATCTCTTGGCTCTGATCAAAAATTATAAGTAAATCATTCACGATGAAATTAGCGTTTACTTGAACTAAGCTTAAGAATCTATGGTTTGATGGAATGGATGTCATACATGAGAGAACGGTGTCTGTATTGATAAAAAGAGATCAAAAATTATATCGGCTTGCTAATGGGACGCTAAATAAAGCGTCTTTTTCCGTTTTAATTTTTCAAATCTATGTTATATTAGAAATGGAGAAAAATTTATAGAAATATGGAGAAATGATGGTTGTTAAGTTTCAGGAGAATTGCTCTAGGGCCAAGACTCGTTAAAGAATTTAGGCGTAATTACGAGGTACTTCTCGTTAACTCTTTATTAGTGCTTAAAATACTTTATCTTAGCTTCCTCATTGGAGTTCCATCCTCTTTGAGCATGGCAGTTAGCTCTTTCGTAGTTTTGCTAGCCTTTTCTATCTGGACTAACTTATTAACTCCAGTGGGCAGAAAAGTGACTTTGCTAATATTTGCAGGGTTGATGAGCACATTATTATGGATCGATTTATTATTTTATCGAATCTACAACTCAGTTTTATCAATCCCAGTGCTATACGAAGCCGGACAGGTCGAGGGAGTATCAGGCAGTATCATGACACTTATTAAACAAGGGGACATACTCTTCTTCGTGGATCTTCTGGCACTGGCTTATCTATTCTTTCTAAGAAAAAACAACAAGCACGCCTCTCCAATAGGGATTATCCGGAGGGCTGTTCAAGTCGTTTTGATATTCGTGATATGTGGCTTGATGTTTGGAATACGTTTAGAGACGGTTACTAAATCTTTCGATAAGGATGCTTATATAGGATTGAACTGGAATAATACAGTTCTCGAGCAAATGGGCATCATCAATTACCACCTCTTGGATCTCTATCAATTTTTAAATGTTAAGGATGCTAAAACTAATTTTGACAGCAAAGTAGGACTGCTAAAAACCTGGATGGAGCACCATCAAAGTCTCGAAGGTTCTAATTTAAAGGGAGTTGCCAAAGGGAAAAACCTGATTGTGATTCAATTAGAGGCTATGCAAGGTTTCTTGATTAATCATTCGATAAACGGTCAGGAAGTCACCCCCAACCTTAACAAATTAATTAAAAGCAGTATGTATTTTGACAATTATTTCACCCAGATTGCCGAGGGTACTACGTCTGATGCTGAGTTTATGTCGTTAAATTCTCTTTATCCGGCTGCTGAAGGTTCGTATTACATACTTAAGCCATTAAACACGTATTACTCTCTGCCCACTGCACTTAAAAATACAGGCTTTACAGGAAGCTTTGCTTTCCATGGATACAAACCTGAATTTTGGAACAGGAATATCATGTATCCTTCGGAGGGCTTTGATAAATTTTATAATGAAAATGACTTTAAGATTGATGAAACGATGGGAATGGGCCTGTCTGATGAGTCAATGTTTAAACAGACACTCTCAATCCTTGAACAAAAGAAGCAACCTTATTTCTCTTTTATCGTTACGCTGACTGCTCATTATCCCTGGGATGGTATTCCCGATGATAAAAAGGGACTAAATATCCCTCAAGGGGAGTTTAGCGATATGTTTACTAACTATCTCCAAGCACAGAATTATGCTGATAAATCCCTTGGGGAATTCATGGATAATTTACAGCAACAAGGAATTCTTGACAACTCGGTTGTCGTAGTTTACGGTGATCATTTCGGACAATACTTAGAAGATCAGGATATCAGGAAATTTCTAAACTCTCCTACGCCAATTAATGATTATACATCTCTTGAATTACATAAGGTTCCGTTACTTATTAGAATGCCCGGCGGAAAGTATTCCGGTGTACGTCACATTTCCGGGGGGGAGATGGACTTATATCCCACGTTAGCGAATTTATTTGATTTGGATAAGCGCAAATTATTTTATTTCGGCCAAGATCTTTTGAATATCAAAGAGGGCTTTAGTGCCTTTAGAGTTTATGCGCCGGATGGCTCTTTTGCGACGGATACTTTATTTTACATTGCCAATAAAGACGGCGTTTTTGAGCACGGTACAGCCTATGATCGACAAACCGGGCAACAGGTTGATCTAGAGAAGGCCAGAAGCGGGTATCAACGGGCCTTGTGGCATCTAACGATGTCTGACCTTATCTTAAAAGTGAATGGGTTGCCCAAGCTGCTTAGGAAATAAACACAAGTATAGTCTAAGCGAAATCCCTAAGTGCCTTAACGATAAATGCTGCTAAAAAGGATATTGTTAAAATGCTAAAAAAATTCTTTATTCCAGGTAGATTTAAGAACTCGGTATTTATTAAAGATAGTAACGGCATTAAAATCAATAAGACAGTCATTATTGTCGGGATATCTTTGATTCTCTCCATAATCGGTCTGCTTTTTATATCGAATAATGAAAGCTATTATAATAAAACGATCGCTAAAATTACATCGATAACAGAGCAAAATAGCGCCGACAAGCAAATGAATACACAGTATATTCGAGCGGTGATTTTGAACGGTCATTATAAAGGCCAGGAAATAACCCTGGAAAATAAAACAACAAATTCTCAAGCTTTGGATTTGAAGTTTGGGGTTAATGATGAGGTTTTTGTAAAAATTCAAGGGAATCCGGACAAAAAGATCGTTTCATCGGATATAATTGGTTTTAAAAGAGATAACTATATTGCCTATGTCACATTTATATTCGTCTTATTAATTTTGAGTATAGCCGGCTCTAAGGGTTTAAAGTCTCTAACCAGCCTGGTTGTTAATGTTCTTATTATTTCTGTTGTATTTAATTTGTATTTGCATGGA
Organism: Desulfosporosinus paludis; assembly: GCF_045689965.1. Classification (NCBI taxonomy): domain Bacteria; kingdom Bacillati; phylum Bacillota; class Clostridia; order Eubacteriales; family Desulfitobacteriaceae; genus Desulfosporosinus; species Desulfosporosinus paludis. Next base: position 272,023 of record NZ_CP144211.1, on the reverse strand, counting down.
TTTAATCTTATTTTAGTCGCCTCAATTGCTAGCTTTTTATTTATTTTCACCTCGCTCATCATTGTAAGCGGAGTGAATAAAAAAACGTTTTCAGCGATCATTGGTACAATTTTAGGAACTCTTTCGGCAATGCTGGTAGCAATTGTCATCTTTAAAGTGACAGATGCTAATGGAATTCACTATGAGGAAATGGAATTTCTGACAACCCCTCCGGAGCCAATTTTTGTTTCGGAGATTTTAATAGGTACTTTAGGTGCGATAATGGATATAGCAATTACCATTTCATCATCAATTCAAGAAATGTATAGTAAGAATCCAACTATTGAAAAGAAACTTTTGCTGAACTCGGCCAGGGAAATCGGAAACGATATTATGGGTACCATGACAAATACTTTAGTGTTTGCTTATTTTAGCGGCAGCATTCCAATGATCTTGCTTTGGCTTAAAAATGGCTATCCATTATACGAGATCATTAATATTAATATTTCATTGGAGATTATAAGAATGCTTACTGGAAGTATAGGGATTGTGGTCAGCATTCCAATTACCATGTATATTTCTATGGTCCTTCTTAAAAACCATAAGATTGGGTTGAGATCATGAGTGTGCAATTTTTATTATTGAGTATCTTATTTGTTTTAATGGCTATGATTGGAGGGAAAAGAGGCATAAAGGCCTTTTTCTCTTTATGGTTGAACTTTATAATTTTATTTATAATGCTGATTTTAATCTCACTGAATATTGATCCTCTTAAGATAACGATAGTTGGTTCAATTATTATTGGCTCAGTCACTTTATTTTACATTAATGGAGTTAATAAAAAGACTGTTTCATCATTTTTATCTGTAACCTTAGTTATAGTGTTAACAATGCTGCTGGTTTATAAAATAGCGGCAGATGCCAAAATACAAGGATTCAGCAGCGAGCAATCGGAAACTATTTCGTATTTATCTCTGGATATTCAACTTGATTTCACAAAGATCGTCGTCTGTGAGTTTTTAATTGGCTTATTGGGGGCAATTATTGATATCGCAATTTCCATCTCTTCATCAATGAATGAGATATATGTGAATAAGCTATTTACCACTCCCAAAAGTTTATTAATATCGGGAATTAATATTGGAAGAGATATTTTAGGGACGATGACAAACACTTTACTTTTTGCCTTTATTGGTGGATTTATGACCTTAGTAATTTGGTTTAATAAATTCAACTACTCGATCTCAGATATTCTAAACAATAAAGTGTTCGGATCGGAAATTCTTCAGGTTTTGTGCAGCGGAATAGGCATTATCTTAATCATACCTGTTACGGCCTTCATTACTTCGAGAATTTTGCTTATTAATAAACCATAGAAGTCCCTGCAGGGACAGCTGCAAGAGTCATTCATACTAAGCGTAGGGAGCATTCCATGACTATTAATAATAAAGAAATGCTTAAGCAACTTCCCCAAAGCCCTGGCGTCTATCTGATGTTCGATTCACTGGGGAATATAATCTATGTGGGGAAGGCCAAAAATCTAAAGAATAGAGTGTCTCAATATTTCAGAAAGCAAAAGGATCGAGTCCCCAAAGTCGAAGAGATGATTCGCAATATTCAGTCGTTCGAATATCAGCTTACAGATACTGAATTAGATGCTTTTATCGAAGAATGCCGTCTCATCAAAGAAATAAAGCCTAAATATAACAAACAGATGAAAAATTCCGGTAATTACCTATATATTAAAATACCACTTGAACAATATCCCAAAGTTACTATTGCAAAGGAAAAATATAACGACGGTGCAATATATTTTGGTCCGTTTACCAGCCGTCATCGGGTGGAGGCTACAATAGGATGCTTGAATGATGTTTATCCTATTCGAAAATGTACTAGTCCAAGACTTGTTAAAAAGGCGAATGGTTGTTTATTTCAGCAATTAGGTTCTTGCCTGGGTGTTTGTACCGGGCAGATAAGCCCAGAAGATTATAGCGTATATATCAAAAAAATCTGGCTTCTTTTAACTGGAAAGGATATGGCAGTTGTTCAAGACCTCAATAAACGCATTGCTTCGGCGATTGAAAATCTGCAATTTGAAAAGGCGGCCCAATATAGGAATTATTATTTAGGGCTTAGGCATGTTATTGGGAAACAGCGTTTGGTTCAAGCTTCTAGCAGAAATCGAAATGTTATCGCAGTTGAATCTATTAATCCTGGACTTGCGAAGTTTTTCCTAATCAAAGGAAATAAGCTTATTTTTCGTGAAGTCATTAACGTCGTAACGGAAAATAGCTCAGAATTACAGCAGCACATAAAACAGATCATCCGGGATCATTTTGGAACAGAAATTAGGCAATCATGTGGAGTATCCCAAAATGATATTGATGAAGCGCAGATTATCTATTCCTATCTAAAAAACAATAGGAGGATCATTTGTTTTTCGATTCCTAACACTTGTTTGAATAAGAACTCATCAAGTATGGACGCCAAGGTTAAAAAGATTGTAGAGCGAATTTTATACCAAGGAAGATTTTCTCATTGATATCTGAAGAGAATATGGCTATAATAAGAACATAAGTTCGGCTAAAGACAAATGTATGTACTAAGAGGTGAACTGAATGAGAGATATATGTGCTGAATGCGGCCAAAAAAAATATTGCATGGAGCCCTGTGAAGCCTGGTTAATTGCTCATAACCAATGTCCTGTATGTCGAAATAAACTTATACATATAGGAGGATGTACGGAATGCATCACAGGTGATTGGGCGAAGTGTGGTTGAGATGAAAGTAGTTATGGCTCCCATCGAAATGATAGCGTGGTTCGATATTCCCGGTATGCTTCGGCCTATCCGCTTCCGGCATGATGGAAATGTCGTTAAGGTGGAGCAGATTATCAGAATGTCTGAAGAAAAACTTGCAGGTAATCGGATGAAGGTGTATGAGTGCCAGAGTGAGATTAACGGTCAAATGAAACGCTTTGAACTTAAGTTTGAATTGGGTACCTGTAAATGGTTTCTGTTTAAAATTTGATACTGTATATTATTTGCCTTCCTCGCAAAAGCAGGGGAAGGCTTAGTTCTGCCAACACTTTTGCTCAGGGAAGGTAATAATATATCGGATAAAGACATTTAGATATAGGCAAAAGTCACTATATCTATTTATTATTATCGGATTATTTTTTATTATCGGACTATTCCATGTTATCATGGAAGGAAAAGTATTACAAATGTTGAATGTATAAAAGATATTGAATTGGGGGGGTCGGATCATTCTCTCTTTCGAGATATGAAGTTCAGCTTCAGAGGAAGGGTGAAAAATTTATGGGGGGTGCTTTTGGTGACTAAAAACATTAAAATTATTGGTTTTACTGGAAGCCTACGTGAAAAGTCCTACAACAAGGCAGCTTTGCGCGCAACTGCAGAGTTACTTCCTGAAAGTGCAACGATGGAAATCATGGACCTATCTCCGTTCCCGTTCTTTAATGAAGATGTTGAGGCTCAAGGGGTGCCTCAAGTTATTCTTGACTTTAAAGAAAAACTTGCAGCAGCTGATGCTTTCATAATATCTACACCGGAGTATAATTATTCTATACCTCCAGTATTGAAAAATGCTTTGGACTGGGCATCGCGAGGGGCCGAATTACCTTTAAGCGCTAAACCGCTGGCAATCATGACTGCGACGTCGGGCGCCTTGGGGGGAGCGCATGTACAGTACCATCTTCGGCAAGTCTGTGGTAGGGTGGGCTTGAAAACCTTAATTAATCCTAAAGTTTTAATAACTAATGCTCATAAGAAATTTGATCAAGACGGAAAGTTGATCGATGATTTAACCAAAAAATCTATCGCCAAACTTTTGCAAGTATTGATTGATAAAACGCAAGAAGGAGATAAAACGCAAGAAGGAAACATAACTCACAATACGACAAATGAGTTGTATTACGCGCGTTAAACAATTATTTACTTAAGTACGATTGAGCATGTTTGAGCATGTTAAGCACGAAGGAATAACGAACCTTCGTGCTTTTGTTATTGAATAGGCGTATCGAATTAAAGTTTGATACGCTTATTTTGAACATTATCCATCTTATTTAGCTAAAATCAGAACAAATTCTATAGAAACTTTCTTTTCCGTTCATATTCAGTTCATAAAAATAGAGTATAGCTCATCTCGTTGAAAAAAACTTATTTCTTACGAACTATCTCAAAAGAAAAGGAGAGAGCTGAATGTCTCACGAAAGATTAGCAGTTGAAACGACTTCCTATAATCCGAAAAAAACTGGGGATTGGCGTTCGTTTATTAACCTTCTTAGACAAACTAAGCCGCCTAAACTGCTGTTAAGTATCGCAATTTTAATGAGTGTCGCCACAACTTGCGCTGGACTCGTCGTTCCGTTGTTTACGAAAAACCTAGTGGACAGTTTTTCCCTGAATTCCCTAAACCGAACGCAAATCGTTACTTTGGTCATCGTCTTTATCACTCAAGCAATCGCCGGCGGGCTTTCAATCTATTTATTAAATTATGCAGGGCAAAATGTCGTTGCTTCGTTAAGAGATCGTCTGTGGAAAAAACTATTAATTTTACCGGTATCCTATTATGATAACAGTTTAACTGGGGAGACGATCAGCCGAATGACGAATGATACTGGGGTACTTTGTCTTTACCTTCATCCTAGAGAATCGTTTTCTCTTATTTTCCTTTTATAAAAAGAAATTTGGTCACATGGCACCCCATATGACTTGACGACTAGTGAATGTTCTGAGTCATATATTCTCTAAGACACAAAAACAGTGCTATTATGGAAATCGGAAGGAGCATGCTCCAGATATAGGGTATGGAAGTTCCTCAACCTATAGCATTTATCGAAATCCCGATTCAGGAGCTGAGATCTTGACTTAATTTCACAAATAGTTTAGTCTTAAGAAGTATTGGATTATGAAAGGGTGACTTAAAGGAACATGCGCTACTAATTCTTGTTACTTATAATTCTTGTTTAATAAGCAAGCAATTTTTCGGACGGGATTAGTATGAGCATTTTTATGGATATGGGTTTGCCTTAGTACAAAGTCTACGCTTTTGTTATCTAAAAGGCTTTGGTGACTCGTGTTTTTTGTTAAGATTGTTCTGCCTCCTGTCCTCAAATGGATAGGAGGTTTTTATGTTAGATTTACTTCGTAATCGACTTGTGCAAGCAATCTTAGGGTCTGCATTATTTTTGCAAACCGGAATCTGGGTACGCAATTTTGCTGTACTGCTTTATGTCATGGAACGAACCCATGGTAATGCCTTTGCCATCTCCATGATTTCAGTCGCAGAGTATGCGCCCATCTTTATTTTTTCCTTCATTGGTGGAACCTTTGCCGACCGCTGGCGTCCGAAACGGACGATGATTAGCTGTGATGTCCTCAGTGCCGTGTCTGTGTTTGCAGTCTTGATCACCTTGGTATTGGGTACCTGGAAAGCTGTGTTTTTCACGACCATCATATCGGCTGTCTTATCCCAATTCTCTCAACCGTCAGGCATGAAGCTGATTAAGGAACATTTGCCGGCAGAACAAATGCAAGCTGTTATGTCGATTTATCAGACGATCTTTACAGCCTTTATGATATTTGGACCGATCCTTGGAACCTTCGTCTTTCAGAGGTTTGGAATTCTTGTTTCAATTTCAGTGATGGGATTAGCATTTCTGCTCTCGGCAGGTTCCTTAACCTTCCTTCCTGCGGATCGCATTAATATTCAAGAAAAGACAAGAACTACACTTCGTCAGGAAATGGCGGCCGGTGTTCGATATGTTCTCGCGAAAAAGGTTTTAACACTTTTAGGTTTATGTTTTTTGGCGGCGGGCTTAGGAGGAGGCCTCATCCAACCCTTAGGAATCTTTCTGGTCACAGAACGGCTGGGTCTGCCCAAAGAAAGTTTGCAATGGCTGATGACTCTTAATGGCATTGGAATGCTGTTAGGTGGAGTCGTTGTAATGACCTCCGCTAAGACTATTACGCCGCAAAGGCTCTTGACTTTTGGGATGTTCATTTCGGCCCTCGGCTTGATAGTCAGTGGGTTTTCCACGATTCCGTGGTTAACTTATCTCGTAAATTTAATCATGGGGTTATTTTTCCCTTGCATCATGATCGGCATAAACATGATGATCTTACAAAATTCGGACAGTCAGTTCATAGGTCGGGTTAATGGAATTCTCATGCCGATGTATACCGGAGCAATGGTTATTACGATGAGTCTTTCAGGAGTGCTGAAAGAAACCTTCTCTTTAGTTGCTATGTATGAGGCGTCAGGAGTTATGTACATTATTGGCTTATTGTTTCTGATACCGTTGTTTCACATGCCGAAAAGCACGGTGGTTCAGTGAAAAGGATAGGGTACTTTTAAAACTAAATTGAGTAAGCAGCAGGGAATTTTTGAGACGGAGTAGAATAGAGGAACATAGTGTAAAGGGGGAGAAACATGGGGACACTGATTGCCGCACTCGGTTTGAAAAATATTTTGATTGTCGGTCTAGGGATTATTGCTGTCGGCTTTGTTCTTAAAAAGTTATTCAAATTGGCTATTTCCATAGCCGTGATTGCAGCGCTTATTCATTTTGGATTACCAATACTCCAGACTGTCATGGTCAAGTAAAATAGATGACTTAATCATCTGCCAGAGGTATTAAACTCTGCATAGATTCCCCTTCAGCGCGGGATATTAAAAAATAGCCTACGTTGAAAGGGGACTCCTAAATGCATGGAACCGTCTGGTCGTTATTACCGTTTCTTGTTGTAATTCCGCTTGCCTTATTTACAAGACAGGTTCTGCCGGGTTTAGTTGTCGGTTTGGTGGTCGGAGCGTATATGCTCAGTCCTACGCCTTTTGGCGGCATCGATACCGCCTTACAGTATATCTTGAAAGAACTGGCGATTCCCGATAATCTACGCCTGATTGTCTTTATGTACGGTTTTGGAGCTTTTGTTGGCTTAGTGCGGATTACCGGGGGAGTCAGTGGTTTTGCCCATCTTATGGAAGAGAAAATCCGCTCGGGGCGAGGAGCTTTTATCGTAACTTGGCTATCTTCCTTACTCACCTTTATGGCCCCTGATTTCCGGATCATTACAGTGGGTCCGGTGATGAAACAGGTGTTTTCACGACTTGAAGTACCTGTCAATAAAGTTGCCTTTGTTATTGATGCCACAGCGACACCTTTATGTGCGATCATGCCCCTTGGCACAGTGTTTATTGGCTATTCCATTGGTCTTTTGAGCACAGTGAGCCGTCATCAAGGGGTTGTCACGCCTCCTTATAATCTGTTTTTGTTGAGTATTCCCTTTAACTTTTTTTCTTTAGCGATGCTGGCCTTTGCTTTATTCTATTCCTTTCGTAAAAGCGATAAAGTTCAAGCAAAAGAGCCAATCTCCCAGCCTATGGAATCCCTCGCTAAAATAAGGGCCTTAGGTTCTGCTCAATTGGCCTATGCTGAAACCTCTATGGAACTGGCGATACATCCGCCAATGTACAAACGAAAAAGAAACATGAACCGTGAGTCTGAGGCTTATCCGGATCCCATTGAACTGGTTGCCCAGAAGGTCACTCCTAACGCGCTTAATCTTATTGTCCCGCTCGTGCTTTTATTGAGCTTAACGTTATTTTATACCTGGTGGGACGGTCACTTGCATTCTTCCAGTTTGCTGGGAGCTTTAATCCAGGCTAATGCAGCCAAAGCGATGCTGGAAGCACTGTTAACCACGTTAATGATTTCTTTTATCTGGTATGCCTTTCAAGAACAGCCGCTCCAGCGTACTCTTTTCGGTTTTCTGCAAGGCGGTAATGAGATGATGGCAGTGAACGTTCTCTTGGTATTTGTTTGGGCAGTTTCGGCAATTTCTACGGATCTCGGTTTTGTAACTTATACGGAACAGACTGTAGGAAGATTAGTACCGGCAGCTTTTATAGCGCCAGCATTTTTTGTCCTGGGTTGTCTGCTTTCTTATGTCATTGGCTCATCATTTGGCACCTGGGGTATCTTGCTGCCCTTAGGCTTTTCTCTGGCGACTACCGAACATGCTGCCTTGCCTCTAATCGCAGGAGCAGTGTTTGCCAGTGGTACCTTTGGAGGATTTGTCTCTCCTCTAAGCGACAATACTGTTGCTATGGCAACGGTGATGAAAATTCCGGTTATGGATTATGCTAAGTTGAAGCTGCGCTTGGGACTCATGGTTGCGGCTGCTTGTACAGTGCTATATGGCCTGGTCGGCTGGTTTTACCGGGGAGTTTAAGGCGTTTTTGACTTCCAGACGAGTATTTACAGTGACGTTTACTTACATGGCAAAAAATCAGAAAGAATTATATTAATAAAGAAAAGTGGAGGTTTGTGAGGAGGATCCTCTGGTGGATCACCTGAACATTAGAGATGAAATTATTCCCTATGAAGAACGTCGAAGTCGGCATTATCGAAGAATTACACTGAGCATTTTAGACGATCGTGTTCGAATTTCAGCACCTAAGAATGTCTCGGCCAAACAACTTAAGGACTTATTGCATGCCAAACAAGAATGGATCTTGACTCATTGGCTGGAAAACCTCGAAAAACAAGTTCATTCGTTAAGACAATATGTCAATGGGGAACATTTCCCTTATCGGGGGCAAGGTTTAGAGCTTTGTCTCAAGAGACACGCACAGCAATCGATTCGGGTAAGTTTAGAAGGTCAGGTACTTATGGTGCACGTGCCTCATGATTTGCCGGAATTTCAAGGTTCGGCCAACATTCAGGATTCAGTCATAGCCTGGTATAAAGCTCAAGCGCGCAAGGTCCTCAAGAGTAAGCTTGATGAACAAGCGAAACAAATGCAGGTCACTTATCAAGACTTTCGGCTGAAAGATCAGAAGACAAGGTGGGGGAGTTGCTCCACTCGGGGAAACTTGAATTTAAATTGGCGAATTATTATGGCACCTGAAGAAGTGATCGATTACCTCATTATTCATGAACTGGCGCATCTGACGCATCCCAATCATTCCGAACGGTTCTGGCAGCGGGTAGGAGCCTTTATGCCGGAATATCTGTTTTGGAAAAAGTGGCTAAAGGACCATGGGCAAGAATTAGTGCTTTGAACACGTTCATTATTCAACGACTTAGGGACGTTAAAACAGTCCTGAAATTTCTATACAACGAAGGCGACTGCCAGCCCTTGAAGGTTTGGCGGTCGCCTTGATTTTCTTATACTTTCAGAACTATTTTAAGTTAGAAGGTTTTTATAAGGCTGCTCATTGTCAGTAAAATAATTCTCGGCAAATTCTAACCATAAACGCGCGGCGTGGGACATCGAACGACCTCTCTTCCAAATAATTGACATGCTGTGGATGATTTGAGGTTCTGTTAACGGAACAGAGACAATACGTTTAGCATCTAATTCCCTGCATACGGCACTGGGGAGGAAGGCAATCCCTAAATTGGCAGCCACCATCTGTGTCATAAGTTCAAGCTGAGAAGTTTCAAAAATAACATTCGGGGAAAACCCCACATTTCTGCATTGATTTATAATCTCATCATGCAGACTAAAATCTTTACTGTATAACACAAACGATTCGTTCGATAGGGATGCCAGTTCAATGGAGGGAAGCTGACTCAAGGGATTTTGTGAGGAGACGATAACGAAAAGAGGGTCCTTGGAAAAAGTGAGAGAGTCATAATATTGATTATCTGGTACTATGCAGACGACTCCAGCATCTAAAGTTCCGTCATTGATTGCCAGCGCTACTTTTTTTGATCCGTATTCAGATAGACTAATTTCAATCAGCGGGTATTTCTTTTTAAATTCCCCCAGCAATTCTGCAAAGATGGTGGAGCTGGTAATTGGCAGCAACCCAATAGAAATTTTCCCCTTTTCCATTTTAATCTTGGTTTCAAATTCCGTTGTAAGATTCAGAAACATGTCTACGACTTGCTGTGCCTGTTCAAAGAAGATCACCCCCGTGTCCGTCAATTGCACATATTTTGAGTTTCGATTAAATAAGGAAGTGCCTAGTTCTGATTCCAAATCCTTTATCATCTTGCTAATTGCCGATTGGGACACATGGCTTATAAGAGCAGCTTTACTGAAACTTTTCTGGCGAGCCACCTCTACGAAATATTCTAAATGGCGAATATCCATCATAAACACCTCCAATTCCAGTTTAATATCTATTTGAGTCATAGTAAAGATTACAATTATATGTTTTACTTATGGAGAAATCAGATTTAGAATTAAGACAGTGAAAGGGCAGGAATGGGGTATTCCAGATTAAGGAGATGTTTGCTATGATTCACCAACAAGTAAGACGCCCAAACTATATCGAAAAGGTTGTGAAGTTCATGAAAAAAGAAAAACCAGTTGTTGTCAAAATCGTTGAAGTAAAGAAAACAGCCAATGTTGACATTACCCAAACCAAGGAATTTTGGTCTACTTTAGCAGTAATCAGTTAATTATTGCGAGGTTCTTTAGTCGCAATTAATTCAGAAGAAAGAGGGTGCAGATCATTCGTTTTTTACAAGATTTGCTTAAAAATAAAAACTGAGCAGCCCAGCCTCGACAAAGGAATTAGGCGCTCAGTTTCAGTAAAAGAGGATGTTATTTGTAACTCAAAACTGGAGTGTTTGCGGCACTTCAGTTTTTTATTAGAGTTAACTGCTTATTTGATGATTTCATGATGTTTCAAATTATATAGGACAAGTTTGAATTAGGCAATGTTTGACCCTATAAATTTAAATATTCTCTACCCTTGGAAGCATAGATCTTCCTGTTAGTGAAAGTTTAACAAACTGAGGAGGAATATTCCAACACTTTGTAGAAAACTGAAGTGATTTATAATAAGCAACTCATTTTTTCAGCCCCCCAAAGGGAGACTGCTAATTGCTGAGGCAAAAGAGATCTCAAATACTAAGAAAATCTTGAACTATAATGTAGATATCTTTGATGAATCAATGACCTTAATAGCCCGATTTACCGGTATAGCCTACAGGAAAAAAGATACGCTTGATTTTTAAAACAGAATCCAGATGGTCAAACTTATTCGAACAATATGCAGTATATAGTGGATAATATTTAGTCATTGTGACTAAATATTATCCACTTTTTTATTTAGCAAGGTGGCCTTCCGGAATGTTAAATTATTCACATATATCAGAACATTCCGATAAATGGCTCCCTGAAGGTAAACTAAATGATTAAAAGAGCAGGCGCTAAAGATGGCACGATTCTTGCTTAATTAAATTCTAACTATTCTAAACATTGAGCCCGAAAGGAGGATAGAGCGTTAAACGAGGAACGAGATTATCATCGAAAGGAGTTGGGTTGACAAATGAACAGGAATAATTATCGGCATTTTATTATGAGTATGATCGTCTTTATGACAGTAGTAAACTACATCGACCGCGGTGCCATATCTTACGCTCAAAAAGATATTATTACAACGTTTGGTTTAAACGCAAAATCTTGGGGAGAAGTTCTTGGATATTTCGGCTATGGCTATATGTTCGGATCTTTATTTGGTGGTGCCTTATCAGATAAAAAAGGACCGAGATTTGTTTGGTTACTGGCAGGGACCGCTTGGTCAGTTTTTGAAATAGGAACAGCTTTTGCCGGAAATATTGGCTTAGTCGTTTTAGGTGGATCGGCTTTAGCGGGATTTGGCATGTTTCGCGTCTTATTTGGTCTTTCAGAAGGACCTTTGTTTTCTACGATGAATAAGACTATGGCCAATTGGGCTGCACCCCATGAAAAAGGCTTTGCCACTTCTTTAGGGTTACTTGGAGTGCCCGTTGGAGCAGCGATCACAGCTCCAGTAGCGGTAGGATTACTTTCTGTATTCAACTGGAAAATTACCTTTATTCTTTTAGGATGTTTAGGATTGATTTGGGTCACCATTTGGTCGAAAATATTTACGAACCTGCCGGAGAATCATCCCAATGTTACGAAAGATGAATTAGCTATTATACGTTCTAAGGCTACGCTATTGTCCAACGAAACAGGATTTGACCGTGATTCCCAGGTAAAATGGTATCATTTTTTTAATAACCCTACCTTGGTTTTTAATGCGATTGGATATTTTGCCTTTCAATACGTTAACTTTTTAATCTTGACGTGGACTCCAAAGTATTTACAAGACGTGTTTCATTATAACTTAGCTTCCTTATGGTATTTAGGGATGATTCCTTGGCTGGGAGCTATTCCTACCGTGGTATTAGGCGGCAAAATTTCCGATGCCCTCAGAAAGAAAACAGGCAGCCTTAGAATAGCTCGTTCCGGGTTGGCCGTTGTTTCTCTAATGATTACAGCCCTATGTTTCCTCCTTATTCCTACGGTCCACAGCGTTTATGCAGTTCTCGGTTTAATGGCCTTAGGGAATGCCTTTAACTTCTTGCCTAATTCCGTCTATTGGACAGTGATTCTGGATACCGAACCCAATCGAGCCGGAGTTTTCGGCGGGGTTACACACTTCTTTACAAATATAGCAACAGTGCTGGCCCCCACTTTAACAGGAGCCTTGGTAGCAAGCTACGGTTATCCTTCTATGTTCAAAGCGGCAATGGTGGCGGCTTTAGTTGGCATGGTGGCAATGATCTTTGTTAAACCTGGGAAAAAGGCTTCATCCTCAAGGACTTTAGGTACGGCAGCTTAACTATACCAATGGTACTTTATTTGCTTCGATAGACAACCAAAACACAAGCGTTCTCATTCCACTTTGACAGTGAAAAGAGGGCGCTTTTTGATCGTTGCAACCACTTAAAATTCCGGAGAATTTTTCATACAGTTTTAGTTTAAATTATTGAAATGTTGAAGGAATTTTGATAAATCAGACGAATTATACTTTAGAGACTTATGATGGGGGGAAAGCAATGAAGTTCCGAGCAAATCTGATTCTTTCAATTTTCTTGCTTGTCGTTACCCCCATTGTCATAACAGGTTTCGTTACGATGGAAGCCGCAGACAAAGCTCTACAATCTCAAGCTCAGCAAACTGGACATCTGCTAAGCTTCGAGCGGACGGAAATATCCCACTTGCGGGAAAACATCATTTATATTTTAATTATCGGTACAGTTGTTAGTTTATCAGGGGCGGGGATTTTTACAAGTGAACTCTCTGGCTCTGTGAACAAAATTAAGCAGGGGCTCGATGCCTTGAGCCATGATACGAATATTGTTATTCATCCTCAGCGAGGTATTCTCGGTGAAATAGTTGCTTCTATTAACCAATTGGCAGAGAAGCTCCGAGAAACCCGCAGCCATCGAGATGCTTTGTTAGAGAGCAGTCCTAATGGAATTATTACCGTGGATAGAACGGGCAAAATCATTCTTTTTAACCCTGCGGCCTCAGTTTTAACGGGCATCCCTCAAGAAAAGGCCCTGGGAACAAAGTATTCGGATCCGGAATTAGAATTACCCATTCGCCACTTAATCGCAACAACGTTAGCTAACCAAGAACCTGTTTTCGCCAAGGAAGAAATCCTATTAAGGTCCAATGGGAATTCAATGGCTGTGGCAGTTTCTACATCGCGGATGCACGATTTTCATGAGGAGTTAATAGGAGTACTTGCTATTATGATCGATCTGCGTGAAAAGCGCCTGCTGGAGGCCCAGGTATTACGTGCGAATCGTCTTGCAGGTTTAGGCGAATTAGCAGCGGGGATAGCCCACGAAATACGCAATCCTCTTACAGCGGTTAAAGGTTACTCTCAGGTATTAGAGGATGAGTTGGAGGTTGATGATCCCAAACGGGAGTATACGGGAGTTATCGTCAAAGAGGTAAATCGACTGGATAAGATCGTCCAAGGGCTTTTGGCTTTTGCCAGACCGTCTGCAAGCCACTTCGAATTAACGAATCTTAATGAGGTCATTGAAGAAACTTTGGGGTTAGTCGGAAAGTCATCGTTTAAACATCAAATCCTGTTAAAGAGAGAGTATGCCGATAATGTCCAGGCCGAAGTGGATAGAGAACAATTTAAACAGATCTTGCTGAACCTATTACTAAATGCCAGTCAAGCTATGTCTGGACAAGGGACGATCAAGATTATCACTCGGGAAGAAGAGCCGAATGTCTCCGTCAGTATCCTTGATTCTGGATTGGGGATTCCAGTGGAGACGCTTGATAAGCTCTTTGATCCTTTCTTTACAACTCGAGAAAATGGTACGGGCCTGGGGTTAGCCATTGCCCATCAATTGATGGAACTTCATGGCGGAACAATCGAAGTGCGCAGCGAAATCAACGTAGGAACAGAATTCAAACTCATTTTACCGATGAAGCAAGGGGGCGTCCTTGATGATTCAATCTAAGGGGTCTATTTTAATCGCTGACGATGAAGAGAGTGTCCGAAATTTAATTCGTCGAGTATTAATGAAAATGGACTATACTGTGGAAACTGCCTGTAACGGTGAGGAAGCCCTTGCTCAAATCCAAAACCATGGTTTCGACCTTTTGATCATGGACATACGAATGCCGAAACTGGACGGTATGGAAGCTTTTAAAGTGCTGCGAATTGACTATCCGAGTTTGCCTATTATCATGATGACCGCTTTCAGCACCGTCGAAACAACGTTGGAAACCATGCGTCTCGGGGCCTTTGACTATTTGACCAAACCTTTTGATGTGTCTGAAGTAAAAATGGCTGTGGAAAAAGTTTTTTCCTCACGCTTAGGAAACAATGATCTTCAAAATCCTCCTCAAAAGACAGCGAGTCGCCATATTAAGGCCTTTATCGGTTCCAGCCCTTTAATGCAGGAAGTATTTAAAGCGATTGGTCGAGTAAGTGCAAGTGATTCGTCTGTCTTAGTCCAGGGGGAGAGTGGTACAGGTAAAGAACTGGTGGCTCGAACCATTCATCAATACAGCAGCCGCAAAAACAAGCCTTTTGTTACTGTCAACTGTGGTGCTATCCCCGAAGGAATTTTGGAAAGTGAATTTTTTGGGCATGAAAGGGGAGCATTTACTGGGGCACATCAGCAAAAGACAGGAAAGTTCGAGCTGGCCAATGGGGGAACGATATTTCTCGATGAAATTGGGGAAATGAGTCCGCCGCTGCAAGTTAAGCTCCTCCGGGCTTTGCAGGAAAGGGAGTTTGAACGAGTCGGGGGCAATGAAAAGATAGTCGTTGATGTTCGTATCATCGCGGCAACGAATAAAAACCTGCGCCAAAGTATTCTGGATAAGACGTTTCGGGCAGACTTGTTCTATCGTTTGAACGTTGTTTCGATCATAATTCCTCCTTTACGCGAAAGGAAAGAAGATATCTTGCTCCTAGCAGCTTATTTCCGAGATAAGTTTTGCGGAAAATTAGGCGTGGAGCCCAAGATGATCTCTAAAGAAGTGTTGAACGTCTTGCAAGCTTATGATTGGCCGGGGAATGTACGCGAATTGGAAAATATGATGGAGCATGCCCTTGTTATGGGTAAAGGACAGGTTATCTTAGTCGAGGATCTGCCTGAGGAAGTACTCAATAGGCAGAAGGCTTGCTTAGCTGAAACAGGGACGAAACAAGAGACCCTGCGCTCCATGGTCAAATCTCTGGAGAAAGAAGTTATTGCCCAGACTTTGCAGAAGACCGGAGGAAATAAGCTCCAAACTGCCAAACTCTTAGATATTAGCAGACGTGCTTTACATTACAAAATCGAAGAATACGGCTTAGAGAATCGAGAGAATAGCTATGAACAAGAATAACGTGCATCATAATGGATACCTCCAGCTGAAGCCGCGATATTGGTTTGCTGAAGCGATTACTCGTCAACAAGGGTTAGTGCTTTTGGCTGCCTGGATCGGTTGGGTATTCGACTCCATGGATTCAACGATTTATGCCATGGTTATGCCTTCGTCTTTGCAAGATCTGTTAGGTTATTCAGCCTCGAAGGCTGATATAGCCTCTCGCGGGGGGATCATCTTAGCCATTTTTCTGGTAGGTTGGGCCTTGGGGGGACTCTTTTCGGTACCCTTGCTGATTATTTCGGCCGGAGCAGAACCTTGGCGATATCGATTCTCTTTTACGCTGTCTTTACCGGAGTAGCGGCTTTATCTCAAAGCTGGGAACAGCTGGCTTTGTTTCGATTTCTGACAGCTCTTGGCATCGGAGGAGAATGGGCCGCCGGTTCTGCCTTAGTTGCGGAATCCTTTTCAGATCAAGATCGCTCCAAAGTTCTGAGTCTTATGCAAAGCGCTTGGGGGCAGGCTTTTTTCTGGCAGCGATTGTTAACTTATTAATCGTCCCCTGGGCTACGGCCCATCAATTTACGCCCTGGCGTGCCGTGTTAATGATTGGGATTTTCCCCGCGTTGTTTGCAGCGTTTGTCCGTGAAAAGGTAAGCGAACCTGAAAAATGGCTGCTCATCCAGAAAGAGCGTGCAAATCTCAAATTTTTGGGTGATCATTCTGAGGGAGTCAGCAAAAATCTTACGGTATTGACGCTTAAACAAATATTTTGGCCGGAGCTGAGACGAGATACGATTGTAGGCACACTATTGGCGTTTTCGGCCACCTTTGGGCTCTGGGCTGTGACAAACTGGACTCCTACCTTTGTTGAGGAATTGCTGCGTGTACATCAGACTTCTGAAGACATTATCTCCAACTATAAGAGCTATGCTATTATGGCCCTTAATATCGGAGCTATCTTAGGCTATGTACTGTTTGGGCCGCTGGCAGACCGGATCGGACGCAAGCCAACGTTTTTGTTTTTTTCTCTGGGAAGTATTTTGATGGCACCGTATATTTTCTATAATGTTACAAACTATACAACGCTGCTTTTGCTTTTACCCGTGTTGGGATTTTTCAATAATGGGATCTTCTCAGGGTTTCCGATTTATCTGGCCGAACTCTACCCAACTCGGTTACGGGCAACGGGTCAAGGATTTTGCTTTAATTTTGGAAGAATTTTAGCCGCAACCGGACCACTCCTGACAGGCTTTTTGGTAAATAGTTTTGGTTCCTATGCTAAGGCAGTTGCAGCGGTGTCGTTGATTTATATTGTTGGAATCATCACGTTGATTTGGGCTAGAGAAACGAAGGGCAATCCTTTGCCAGATTAAATTGTTTGGTTAGCATTACTTTCCAGTATCTAAACCATCGTTAAGGGAATTCTTACTGGAAAGGAGTGATTGTTCATGAGAAAGATAAACGATAGAATTTATCTCGGTATAGCCTCCGGTGCCATTGGTTTTATAGCTCAGAATCTTATTGATATCTTGTCATCCAAAATGAAAATTTCCGAACGAACTTATTGGACAACTGCCGCAGGGGTATGGGTATCTTCGCGCAGGGAGTCTGAAAAATGGTCGGGGCAGCTTCTCGGTGCTTTAATGAACCTAGGCTTAAGTATGGTCGGGGGAGTATCCATCGTGGCAATCTTATCGAAATACGGGCGAGACAAACTAGCTCCGAAAGGAATCTTTTTTGGAGTTACTTTTGGCTCTATGATAACTGGTCTGCTCAGCGGTTTTGCTTCTAACAAAGTTAAGCCCAAAACTGCTAAAAGCAATCTCTCTTACATTTTAGCGAATGCTGTATTTGGTTTAACTTCAACCTTGGCCGCGGCAAAGTTAGGCGATGATTCCTTATTCGATGTTATACCCCAAAATAACTACTTAAAACCGACAAATCAAACAACGGAGCAAAGAACAAAAGACGTGGAGATTAATAACGTTCAACCAATCTATTCGGATATATCCTCTGACTTAGGAGAAACTCCTATGATGTAAGTGGTAAAACTCTTTGTGTGTGATCAAGGGATGGTCCTTTGAAAAATGTTATGAGGATCATCTCTAAATTTGATTGACCATATGGTCAATTGTGGTGTATAATTCAAACAACTTATACGTGAATTTTGTATCCAAGGGGGGAAGAAGGTGTACTCGAATTTCGAAACGATTAATGACGACAGAAAAAAACTCATTTTAGACGCCTGTATTCACGAGTTCGCTGAGCGTGGATATGAGCAAGCTTCGACTAACGTAATGATTAGAGAAGCTGGAATCTCCAAAGGAATCCTGTTTCATTACTTCAAGAGCAAGAAGGGTTTATTTCTCTACATAGTGGAGTATGCTCTCCGAACTTTGGTCGAAGAGTATAATAAGTACTCCTTTCAAACTACTGGAGATATTTTTCGGAGGTTAAGTGAACTGAGTATTATTAAGCTAAAGATTAACCAGACATACCCGAAACTTAGCAAACTGTTGGTGGATGCTCTGGCGAATTCTCCAGAGGATATTCATGCAGAGGTGGAGAGACGATATAATCAGATTTCTCAAGAATATCTGCCGCTGTTCTTTCAAGACATTGATTATACAAAGTTTCGCAGCGGTGTAGATCCTGCGAAGGCAATTGAAATCATAATGCTCTTCATAGAGGCTTTAGGTAATAAGTACATGAAAGAATGCCAAAGCATCAAAAACGATTGGCTGGAGAATTACGATCAACTTTTGGCTGAGTATAACAGCTATATGGAAATTTTGAAGTATGGAATGTACTCTAACTGATAAGTTGCGCGTAGGACCGTCCCCTAATAATGATTAATAGATCATGTTGTATTGTCTTGAAAGAATGCAGGAGGGGTATGGGATGGATATTCTCTTGGAAGGGAAAAATCTCCACAAAAGATATCGTACTGGAGAAGTTGAGCTTGAAGTCTTGAAAGGGATTGACTTTCAAATCTTAAAAGGTGAATTCATTGTTGTCTTAGGTCAAAGCGGTTCTGGTAAGACGACATTACTAAATATTATTGGAGGAATGACGAAAGCTTCAGACGGTGAGCTTTATTATAAAGGCCAGCCTCTGCACATGATTGATGATCAGCGCCTTACCCTCTATCGCCGAAACGAAGTGGGTTTTGTTTTTCAAAATTATAATTTAATGCCAAATCTCACAAGCTATGAGAATGTTAAATTGGCTGCGGAAATTGCTCAAAATCCGCTCTCTGTCCCAGACGTCCTGCGTGAAGTGGGTCTGGAAGACAGAGCGGATCATTTCCCATCTCAACTTTCCGGCGGACAGCAGCAGCGAGTTGCTATCGCTCGGGCAATCGTTAAAAACCCGGAGCTTCTGCTTTGTGATGAGCCGACTGGTGCTTTAGATATTCAAACTGGGATTCAGGTTCTAATATCGTTACAGAAATTAAATCGTGAATACCATAAGACAGTGATTATCATTACTCATAATGCAGAAATTGCCAAAATGGCCGACCGTGTTTTCTACTTAAAAGACGGTTTACTTGATTTTGTAAAGGTTAATGAGCGACCACTTCCACCGGAGGAAATAGCATGGTAATGCTCAGAAGAAAAACCTGGCGAGATCTTAAAGAAAATAAAGGGGTTTATCTCGCCTGTATTATAGTTATCGCCATCGGTTTAATGATTTACACTTCAATGTCGATTGTTGTAGAAAATATGGACAAGGCTCAACAAGCTTTTTATAGTGAAACACATTTTGCCGACGGTTTTATTAGTGTCACAGGTTATCCGGAAAACAACGTTAATATGCTTACATTTCTTCCGGGTGTTGATCTAGCAGAAGGCCGGATTGTTAAAGATGTTCGCCTGTTTGATCAACAGAAAGACTCGAATCGTTATCTGAGAATGGTCTCCATAAATATGACCAGTCCCCCAAAAATCAACCAACTCCATCTTTTGACAGGGCATCTCCCGGAGGATAATCAATCAGAAATCGTTGTTGATCCCCAGTTTTTTGCAGCGAATCACTTGACCCTAGGGGACAGCATCAAAGTTATTCTCGAAGGCAAAGAAGCGACATTCCGAATTACTGGAACTGCTCAAAACCCAGAGTTTATTTATATTATGAGGACAGCCCAAGATCTTTATCCGTCGCCTACTGATTTCGGAATAGCCTATGTTCCCTTAAGCTCCCTTAAAGGGCTTGTCAAAGAAAAGGGACAGGTTAATGATTTGGTGTTTACCCTGAAGAAGGGGGTAAGTTTTGAATCGGTTAAAGATAGTTTGCAAGCCAAGTTAAAGCCTTATGGTCTGCAAAGCATTATCCCCCGCAAAGATCAGACGAGCAATTCTATCTTGAATAGTGAAATAACCAATATCCGAAGCATGGCCAAAACCCTTCCCGTTGTATTTCTGGGGGTAGCTGCTATTATTTTGTACTCAATGCTGCGTCGTCTCATCGAACAGCAAAGGGTTTCCATAGGGACACTTAAGGCGTTTGGCTTTACTGATCGCGAGGTAATCTGGCATTATCTTACCTACCCCTTGCTTATTGGAACGATAGGCGGCTTACTCGGAGGAATAGCCGGGATTGCTCTCTCTTACCCTTTAACGACACTGTACAAACAGTATTTTGCTTTGCCTGGACTTAAAAGCGAGTTCTCAGTTAAGTATTTACTGATTGGATTGTCCCTGGCGCTTTCCTTCAGTATCATAAGCGGTATTAGAGGGAGCCTGGATATTCTGCGCTTGGAACCAGCTCAAGCTATGAGGCCGCCAGCTCCCGGAACTGCAAGAAAGACCCTTATCGAACGATTTACCTGGTTTTGGCGAAGTCTCTCGTCGCAAGCTCAGATGGGTATTCGCGGTGTCTTTCGTACTCCAACGAGAAGTGTTTTTAACGTGATTGGTATTGCAGTTGTTTTTAGCTTAATGACAGTATCGTGGTCAATGCAAAACATGACAAACTTGCTGACAGTTGTTCAATTGGAACAAGTTCAAACCTACGACGTCAAACTATCTTTGATTAATCCCGCCCCGACTGACGCAACAAAACTAGCTCTTACCCATGAAACAGGAGTTTCTCGAGTGGAACCCGTTCTGGAAGCGCCGGCTACCTTGAGAAATGGTTGGTTAAAGAAAGAAGTTTCACTCATGGGGCTTACCAAGGATTCAAGTCTCTATAATATTCTTGACAAAAACGGCCATCGTATTGAAGTTCCTGATCAAGGGATTTTGCTCTCCGAACGCTTGGCCCAGACTTTGAATGTCAAAGCAGGTGACTATATCTATGTTGAAAGCCCCTGGAGAGAAGAGACCGTTGAAGCTAAGGGAGAGAATCTAGTGGTGAAAGGTGTAGTTCCTCAGTACGTCGGACTCAATGCTTTTATGGAAGAAAAAGAACTGCAGCGATTTCTGCGGCAAGGAGAAATCAGTACATCGATGTTGGTAAAAATGGCTCCATCTGAGATCGGGAGTATTAAAAGTAAATATCGCGATGCCACTAATGTCACCTCGATTGAATCCCTTAAAGATACAGGGGACAAGATTCGTAAAATGATGGATTCTTATGGTTTTACGACTTGGTTGTTAGCCATTCTCGGCGGGATTACAGGCTTTGCCCTGATCTATAATTCGAGCATCATTTCTCTGTCGGAACGAAAGCGAGAATTAGCTTCCCTGCGTGTCTTAGGAATGACGCCAAGAGAAGTATTGCGGGTTATTACCTCAGAACAGTGGGCCTTATTTGTTTTTGGAATCATGTTGGGTATCCCTTTAGCCTATGGTTTAGAGATTAGTATGGCCCATGCTATGAGCAATGATCTCTACTCTCTTCCGGCAGAGCTTCCACCGATAGCTTTACTGGGTGCGGCAGCCGGAACAGCTTTTTCTGTTTTGGTGGCCCAAAGCAGGGTTTATTACAAGATAAAGTCACTTGCCTTTGTTGAGATTCTTTCTACTAGAGACTAATTTTGGAGGGTGAAACGATGGCCATTGAAAAGACGATGCTCAGTCCGGCAGCAAAAACACTAAAGACCAGTATTTGGAAAAAATTCAACTTTAAACATCACAAATTTATAATGATAGGGTTACTTGCCGCTCTCATCCTTTGCACAGTTATTATCTTACAGTCTATGCCTCTTTCCGTCGGAGTCCTGACACTTCATCCCGGTGATTTCAGCAAAGGGTTCACAGAAGAAGGGGAAATAATTGCCGCTCAAGAGTGGCCCATCTTCAATCCTGTGGAAGGCGAACTACAAGCCGTTAAGGTTAAAAATGGAGAAACGGTAAAAAAGGGTCAGGTATTATTCCAGATGAATACCAGTGACCTTAGCTATCAATTAGAAAACTTGAAAGCACAATATCAAAGCCTTGAAGGACAGCGCATCCAGAACTACAAGAGTCCTAATGATGCCCAAGCTGCTCAGCAAAAACTCATCATTGAGCAGGCAGAAAAGGATGCCCAAGAGGCGGACCAAAACTTAACCAGAATGAAGGCCTTATTTCAAGCTGGCTCAATCTCGGCTGTAGACTATGAAGGTGCCCAGACTGCTTCGGAGAAAGCAGAAAACTTCTTACAGCAGCAAAAAGAAGGGTTACAGCAGATTTACGAGCAATATCAGACTTCCCAGGGCGCAGAATTATACTATGTCAATCAGCAAAATGCTCTTCAAACGCAAATTGACCAGACGGAGGAAAAGATCGGCAAGGCTGTGGTTACGGCACTTCAAGACGGAATGGTCAAAGATCTTTCTCTAAAAGAAGGAACTTTTATTCCCCTTGGGCAGCAGATTATGAGCATCTATGAGAACAATGGCTATAAGATAGAAAGCTATGTTTTGGCCAGCGATGCCCTTGATATCAAAGTGGGGAGCTCAGTGCAGGTGACTCAAGCTACCAGCACCGGCAATAAATCGTTCAAAGGTCAGGTTGAAGCGGTTGATCCGTCAGCCGTTGAGAAGATCTCTCCCCTCGGGCTTAAGGAAAACCGTGTGAAAGTAACGATTCTGCTAACAGATCCTTCTCCTGCCGTCGTTCTGGGGAGCAGTGCGGATGTCAAATTTACTACCTTGGAAGTTCCCAATAAACTGCAAATCCCTAAAACAGCACTATTTCCTTATCAGCAAGGAGAGGCGGTTTGGATAATTCAGCAAGGCAGGGCCAAAATCCAGCCTGTGAAAAAAGGCGTAGAAAATGACAGCCAAGTGATCATTGAACAAGGTCTGTCGGATGGAGATATTGTTCTTCAAGACCCTAATTTGACGAACCTCAAGGAAGGTAAACGAGTTAAAGCTACCCTTTAAACACTCTTCAGCGAACGCTGGAGTCAACGATAGAATTGTTAAGGTTTGCGATTTTTCAAAACCCTTTTCATAAAGCAAAACAGGCTTCTACTTTTAACAGTAGAAGCGCGTTTTGAATGATTAAAGAATTGGAGAATTTGGAGACCAGTTATATTACCTTAACTAGAGTACTCGTTTTGCTCCAAGATATACGGATTGCCAGTACGGTCCCAAGGTATAGATGGTAACTCCTTTAGAGCTGGCTGCATTGATAAATTGATTACCGCCAACATAGATTCCCTCATGATCAACGATTCCGTTTTTAGCTAAAGAAAAGAAGACGATATCTCCTGGTTTTAGATTGTTATATGAGACAGAAGTTCCGATCATGTACTGGTCCCGGGAAACTCGGGGAAGATTAATGCCGTTTTTAGCAAAAACATACTGGACGAAAGCAGAACAGTCGAATCCGGCGGGCGTTGTCCCTCCATACAGATAGGGTACACCGATATAGCGCTTGGCAGTGGCTATAATGGCACTTGCTTGAGTTGACTGTGGAGACGCTATAGAGGAAGTGCTTCTCGATGTTGATGGATGGGTAGGGCTGCTGGTTTTAACGGGCTGAGCCTGCTTCGGTTTCGTTGGGGTTGAAGCAACAGTTTTTTGGGCCGCTGGAGCAGTTTCTTTAGAAGCAGAAAGAGTATTGGAACTTGCTGAAGTTTGAGGCACCGGCTTGTTCGATACTACGGGTGAGACTACTGCAGTTACAGGAATTGAATCTTGGCTTAGTGTCAAAGGTGCAGCTGTGACAATTGTAACAAATGAGACTATAGAAATGACAGGAACTGAGAGAAGTACCCATCGTTTATAATTAAAGCTTTTAATAGTCTTCAGAGTTATCATGTTCATCATCCTTTCATTGACCTGTAAGGTGTTACGACTAAATACTCTTACCGGCAACTGCAATATCCCTGCAAGGTTGTCTCCTAGTATAACGTAAACGATTGAACTTGTCCTTGGTACATTCTGTCAATATCGGTTTGTTATATAAAATGCCTCATCAATCACTTGGTGAGGCATTAATAATCTGTTCGAATTTTTTTAAACAATTGTCAATTCATAATAGCTTCGATAAATGGAGCGAACATTGATCTTACCGTAATTCACCAAGAAAAACTTTAATAAGTTGGAGTATTTTTGTAAACAATCATAAAGTAGTTTAGAATAGTACATAGAAGTTGAGTTGTATAAACGAGACATGGTTCCTTGTTCTGACTAAGGCGCTAGGATACTAAAAGGGGGAAAATAACACGATGAAAGATCTGATTAGAAAAGGGTTATCACTTGGTTTAGGATTAGCGGTTGTCAGCAGAGAACAGATTGAGAAGTTTGTAGATGAGATGGTTAAAAAAGGGGAAGTAACCTCCTCGGAATCAAAGGATTTAATTCGAGAACTGCTCGAAAAAGGCGAAGCAGAAAAGAAAGAAATGAACACTCGTATACATGATCAATTAGAAAAATTGCTTATGGAGTTTAATATCCCCACCAAGGCTGACTTGGAGCGCTTGGAAAAGCGTATTTTGGATTTAGAAAATACCGTAAAGAATTTAGAGAATCGCTAATTATTAATGTTTGACGGGCCTAATTTTCTTTAGGTCCGTTCTTTACCCCAGTGATGTCCTTATTCTTCTTAAGTTTATTTTGCTCAGAAATTATGTTACCTCTGAGAGAGCATGACAGAACAACTCTTAAGGTTCTGTTGTATCTGAAATACTCCTCAATGGATCAGTATCTCTCAGATCCCCATGTTGATTAACTCAGAAATAACATAATTTCTAGAACAGCAAGGATTCGTTAATTGAACGCCATTTAAAATATTTTCTTTGATTTTAGTCTAGCGGAGGGGACGTTACGATGATCGTAAAGAGAATTCGCCATTTAAAACGGTATCGAGATGTCGCTAAAGTCCTTGCTCGTCACGGATTTGGTTTTTTTGTGGAGGAGATCGGACTTATACATATGCTTTCCCTTCCCAAGCGACTTTTCACGGATTGGGAGGAAATAGATCCTTTGTCGATGGGCGAGCGGATACGTCAAGTCCTAGAGGAACTGGGTCCGACCTATGTTAAGATCGGTCAGATCGCTAGTACACGAGCGGATATAATTCCTGAGGAAATACTTTCAGAACTGGTAAAATTACAAGATAGTGTTGCGCCTTTTTCCTTTGAAGAAGTGCGCCGAATTGTTGAAGAAGAATTAGGATCTCCTCTTGAGGAGATTTTTACGATCTTTGAAGAAACGGTGGTTGCAGCGGCCTCCATCGGTCAGGTCCACCGCGCTCAGTTGCAGTCGGGAGAAAGAGTTGCCGTAAAAGTACAGCGCCCCAATATTAAAGCGTTAATTGAAACTGATTTAGAAATTCTCCTGGATCTGGCAACCTTGGCGGAGCATCGCATGGTGCGGATGGAACGCCTTCAATTACGAGAGGTTGTCGAAGAATTTGCCAAATCCTTGCGCAATGAACTTGATTACACCATTGAAGCCCGCAATGCCGAAAAAATTGCCAAGCAATTCAAAGAGGATTCAACAATACACATACCAGATATTTATTGGGATTACTCAACTCAAAAGGTTCTAACAATGGAGTACGTGGAGGGTATAAAGCTCAATCGGTTTGAAGAGATTGATAAAAAAGGTTATGACCGCAAAGGCATTGCTGAGCAGCTGGTGAGGGCGCTTTTTCACCAAGTATTAATTGAAGGGTTCTTCCATGGGGACCCACATCCGGGGAACATCTTACTTTTACCCGAAGGGGTGCTCTCCCTTATCGATTTTGGCATGGTCGGCAGACTAACTCAGGAAATGAAATACAATTTTGCCTCTATGGTCATTGCCATGATGCGCCAGAATACTGAGAGTATGATCCAAGCTATTTTGAGGATCGGGATTATTCCTGAGGATGTCAATTTACCTCTTCTGACGAAAGAAGTGGATGAGCTGCGGGAAAAGTATATGGATGTTCCCATGAGCCGGATTAGCTTAGGCGGCGCTGTTGGAGATCTG
Source organism: Desulfosporosinus paludis (assembly GCF_045689965.1). Taxonomy (NCBI): domain Bacteria; kingdom Bacillati; phylum Bacillota; class Clostridia; order Eubacteriales; family Desulfitobacteriaceae; genus Desulfosporosinus; species Desulfosporosinus paludis. The sequence continues at coordinate 246,037 of NZ_CP144211.1, read as the reverse complement.
TTGGGGGTTGCCTTCCGGCATCAGATCAGAATTCCTGCGGATTTTACCTTATTAGCAAAATGTTTATTGCTCCTAGAGGGAATCGTGGAAAAACTTGATCCTCAGCTGAGTATTATGGACATGGCGAAGCCTTTCGGGCTTCGTCTGCTTAAGGAACGTTATTATCCAAGTACTATTGCGGGTCGGGTGTGGCATAACATCTCAGATTATAGTGAACTTTTGGTAGACCTCCCGAAACAAATGAAGGCCTTGATGCGAGATGTTTTACGCGGCAAAATTCATCTGGATGTGGGTGTTCCTGAATTAGATGTGTTTCTGCGCAAATTAGACCGCATATCAAATCAAATTTCTTTTAGTATTGTACTCTTGTCCTTTAGCATCGTAATGATGGGATTGATTATCGCCTCGGCTTTAGGTCGTCAGCCTATTATGCTTTGGCAAATCCCAGCGATTGAAATAGGATTTGGCGTAGCGATCTTGATGTTAATTTGGTTATTTATTTCAATTTTTAAATCTGGGAAATTTTAAGGCTGAAGAGTTTCCATTGGCCCAGGTTAGTGAACTTACCTAATCCTCCCGAAAATGACAAGTCTACCTCGTTTGTTTCAACTGAGGTAGACTTCTTTATGGTTACTCACTTACATTACTCAATTCCTTTGGAATCGTCGACAAGGAGAACATAGACTTCAATCGGTCCGTGTACCCCGATAGAGAGATCCATTTCTATGTCCGAGGTTCGGCTGGGACCTGTGATAAATTCCAAGGCAGCAGGCGGGTTTCCTGAGGCGGCAACTTCGGTCAAGACTTCACTAAGATTGTTTCTGAGTTTTGAGGTTTCCAGGATGGTCAGATGTCGTGGAGGAAGCAAACTGACGGCGCGGCCTCGTTGGGGGTTACTGCTCGTGACAATCGTGCCGGAGAGGGCAATGCCCAGTCTGCCCCGGTCACGCCAAGTTCAGCTTGAGCTGCTAACATATGGCGATCGTGTGGCGCAGGGGCAGACTGGGGATAACGAACAAGCGGCCAGTTTAAGCTGGAAAAGGCAGATTCTGCGAACGCGGGGAGCAAATTCCAGCTCACGATGGTCGGTTGTTTCGGCTGGTCCAGGAAAAGATTACCGAACCATTCTTGAAGGTGGCCTACGGCTTCATCTGGAGATTTGACGATTCCGCCTTTTCCGCCCAAGGCTTGCCAATTGTTCAAAAACGTAGTGGCTCGTTCTTGGTCAGGAACTTGATACGAAGGAACGTCGAAGACCACCAGGGCCGGGGTGGAGTTGGGAGTGGAACGTCCGAGCTTGGATGCCAGGAGACTGATAAAATCGTTAGTATTGGTCATTGCTCTCACCTCATTTTACTCTTTGGAGTCGGGGGTAGGGATCGTTCCTTTACGCTTGGCTTCTTCCCACAGGTACATAAACGATTTAGAGGCGACCATTGGCAAGGTCTTGCTTTTGGTCCAATTGGAGAGAGGAGGCGGGCCTCCGACAATACGATTATGCTGCACGAAGGGAAATTGGAACCGTGCACCGAGACGCAGTGCTTGACGTAAGGTTTTTTCGTGGGTAAACATAAAACGATAGGCTTGGAAAATTCGTTTTTCGATTTGGGGAGTATGTCCTGTAAGAGTTTTGCGTGCTCTTAATTTAACGAGAAGATCATGAAGAGGAATGCGAACTGGGCAGGCTTCAGAGCAGGCACCACAAAGAGAGGAGAAGTAGGGAAGGTGTCCCCATTTTTCCCAGTCTTTTTCTAAAAGAGGTGTGATGACAGAACCAATCGGGCCAGAATAGACTGATCCGTAAGCGTGTCCTCCAATTTGACGGTAAACTGGGCAGACATTAAAACAGGCACCGCAGCGAATACAATTTAGGGATTTGCGGAAGGTGGGGTCACCGAGGATTTCAGAGCGATTATGATCGAGAATGACAAGATGAAATTCTTCGGGTCCATCGGCATCTGTGGATTGCTTAGGGGGTGTGAGGATGGTGGTGTAGCTGGAAAGCCGTTGTCCTGTAGCACTCCGACCAAGGAGATTGAGTAAAACGCTAAGTTCACGGAAGGAGGGAACAATGCGTTCCATCCCCATAAGGGTGATCTGGACCCGAGGCAGTGTACTCACCATTCGTCCATTTCCTTCGTTGGTAACCATGACGATAGTGCCGGTATCCGCCACGGCAAAATTACAACCTGTGATGCCAATGTCTCCTTGTAAAAATTTCTGGCGCATTTGTTGGCGTACGAACCGGGTAAGAGTCGGGGTATCGGAACTTAAGGTTTGACCGGCCAGGGGTTCGAAGATATCGGCAACTTGTTGCCGGGTCTTATGCATGGCAGGGACGATGATATGAGAAGGAACTTCTCCGGCTACTTGAAGTATGTACTCTCCGAGGTCTGTTTCTACAACACTGATCCCATCTTGTTCCAAAGCATGGTTGAGATGGATTTCTTCTGAAACCATGGATTTGGATTTAATAATGGTTTTGGCACCATGGTCGCCGGCAATCTGGCGCACGATTTCTACCGCTTCGGAGGGAGTTTTAGCAAGATGGACATGACCACCGTTTTTTTCGACTTGGGTGATGAGCTGTTTAAGATAATAGTCCAGATTAGCGATGACGTGGGTGCGAATGGTATCTCCGGCCTGACGCCATTGTTCCCAATCCCCTAACTCTTCAGCTGCTTGATACTTATTGTGGCGCAAGCGGTCTGTGGCTCGCCGAGTGGCTTTGCGCAGAAAATCGTTGGTTAGGGCTAAATCCACTCTTTTTTCTACAATAGGTTTATAGGTAGACATTATTTCATCCCCTCCCCAAGTAACTGAATGATGTGCATGGTTTTAATAGGTTTATTAATCTTCTCCAGGTAGCCGGAAATGTTCATTAAGCAGCCCATATCCAGACCGAGAAGCAGCTCTGCTCCCGAGGCTAAGACATGCTCAGCTTTTTCGGCGACCATGGCTTCGGAGATTTTAGGCATCTTGACTGAGAAGGTACCTCCGAATCCACAGCATAATTGAGCCTCAGGCAAGGGGAGAAGTTCAAGACCTTGAACGTGTTCGATAAGAGTTAGGGGGGCGTCTTTTATACCCATCAGACGGGTAGCGTGACAGGAAGGATGATATGTGGCCTTGGCTTTATATTTGGCGCCTAAATCGGGCTTCTGCAGGACATCAACCAGAAATTGAGTAAACTCGTAGCTTTTATGAATCAGGTCATTAGCTTTGGCCAGATAAATAGGATCATTCTCAAAGAGAAAAGGGTAATAGTGATGGATCATGGCAAGGCAAGAACCGCTCGGTCCTACAACGACTTCGCTTCGTTCAAAAGCATCAATCAGCGTGCGGGCAACTTCCCGAGCGTCTGAGAAATAACCGGAATTGAAGGCAATTTGTCCACAACAGGCTTGCCCTTCGGGCACATCGACTGTGTGACCCAAGTATGTAAGGATTTTTGCCATCGTCAGATCTATGTCCGGATAAAGGGCATTCGCCAGACAAGTGGCAAAGAGGGAAATTTTCATAAACGACCATCCCTTCGTTAATGACGTTTCACCCATAGGCTATACGTTAGTATTTCCTAATTGCGTAGATTTTGATGCGGAGCATACGCTTTTGATTCTCAAAAGGAAAGGATAAATTTCCAAAGAAAAGCTCTAGGCGACAGTGTACGCCTAGAGCTTCTTTACAGATAGGTTCTAAAGAAGTTTGAGATTAACCAAGGATAGGGACATCAGGTTCACTATACCAAATAGAAATAACCGTCATGGCGCCCGTACTCTGAGTGAGGTTGAGTACTTTAAGCCAACTGTTTTCCTCCAGCCATTGATTGATTTTTTGCTCTAAGATTCGAGAATCGGGGGAACTGAAAATTTTAACCTTCATAATTACGACCTTGCCTTTCAATCCGCAGTCTATAGTTTTCCATTTAACCCTAAGGTCAATCATACGTAAGTTCGGTGGATTGTCAAGATTTAGGGTGTCTTCAAATTCAGGGATTTTTAAGGTGAAGTTGTTTTAAACGAGAGATTTTGCAATAATCCAAAAAATTGACAATAGTTCTGAAAAATCTATTTATTTTTAATTTAAGCTATGATATTATATGGCTAATGAATGAGCATTCATTCAAAGTCCTTAATTACTAAGGGGAGTGTTGATTCCATGAGCCTGCAGCGCGAGGGGAAATTCGATCGGATCCTTGATGCTGCTATAGAAGCTATTGCAGAATCGGGATTCCACCAATGCCAAGTCTCTAAAATTGCCCGTTTAGCGGGAGTTGCCGACGGTACGATTTACTTATATTTCAAAAGTAAGGAAGATATCCTAATTCGACTTTTCCAATCACGCATGGGCGAATTTATCGCCAGTATTCGGAGTGAATTAGCGCAGTGTCAGACAACCGAGGCGCGTTTAAGGACGATTGTTCGAACACATTTTTCTTACATGGAACATAATCGTTCTTTGGCTATCGTTACACAATTAGAGCTTAGACAACCAAATTTAAGTGTGCGCTTAGCTATTAACGGTCCTTTGTTAGATTATTTCAGGCTGATTGAGGAGGTGATCCAACAAGGTATAGACCATGAAGAAGTTCCCAAAATCGATGTCTGGGTGGCTCGTCAAATGATTTTTGGATCTTTAGATGAGGCCACAACTGATTGGGTGCTGGCTCGTAACCCACGAGCCTTAGAAAGTGGAGTTGAACCTATGTTAGCGTTATTCGAAGGAGCGCTTCGGTTAAGAAAAGACCACAAGAGATGAACCGAGTCACCCTGGAAGAGAAACGAGAGGAGGATGGAAATGCAAATTCGTAAAGTAGCGGTATTGGGATCCGGCGTGATGGGGAGCACCATCGCCGCCCATTTAGCCAATGCCGGAATCCCAAGCCTGTTGTTGGATATAGTCCCATCCAAACTGTCGGTCAAAGATGAAGCAGCCGGCTTGACCTTGGAGGACCGAAACATTCGCAACAGCATCGCAGAAACCAATAAGGCCAATTTGAAAAAATTAAATCCAGCACCTCTATTCGTTCCTGAGTTTGCAGATCGAATAGAAGTTGGGAACTTAAGCGACGATTTGAGCCGCTTAAGCGAAGTTGATTGGGTCATTGAAGTCGTCGTCGAACGCCTTGATATTAAGGTGGACCTTTTTAAGAAAGTGGCAGCATATGTTCGTCCGGGCACTATCGTTAGTTCTAATACCTCAGGGATCTCCTTAAAAGCTATGGTCGAAGGTCTCCCAGAGAGTTTTACACGGTACTTCCTGGGTACCCACTTCTTTAATCCCCCACGCTACATGAAACTCTTAGAAATAATTCCTGGTCCGAATACGGATCCGGAGATCGTAGCCTACTTAGCGGAATTTGGAGAGCGGGTTTTGGGTAAAGGTGTCATCCTAGCCAAAGACACTCCGAATTTTATCGCTAATCGTATCGGAGTCTATGGCTTGGCCGTCACTCTCCAAGAAATGCTGCGTTCCGGGTTATCCATCGACGAAGTTGATGCCTTAACAGGACCTGTCATGGGACGTCCCAAAAGCGCCTCCTTCCGTACGGTTGATCTCGTTGGTTTAGATACGTTTATGCATACGGCGAATACCGTCGCGGTTGGGGTGCCTTCAGAAAAAGAAAACTTCCGGTTACCAGAGTTTTTGCAAGTCATGCTGCAAAATGGCTGGCTGGGTGACAAAACGAAACAAGGTTTCTATAAGAAGTCCAAAGGACCTCAAGGCAAAGTCGTTGAAGTCCTCGATCCTCAAACAATGACCTATGTTGCGAAAAAGGACGTGAAGTTCGCTTCTCTGGAAAAAGCCAAGGCAGCCGGAAGTCTCAAGGATAAACTTCGTACGCTGGTCAGCGGCCAAGATGCAGGGGCGGAATTCTCCTGGAATGTCCTTAAACCCGTGCTGATTTATGCAGCGAATCTCCTCGGGGATATCGCCGACGACATCACTGCCATAGATGAAGGCATGCGTTGGGGCTTTAACTGGGAGATGGGGCCTTTCGAAATTTGGGATGCGCTTGGTGTTAAAGCAACTGCTGAGCGAATTATTGCTGAGGGAGGCAGCCTGCCGCCCGTTGTTCAAGAACTGCTTGCCAAGGGGGATGGAAGTTTCTATCGGAAAAATGAGATCGGACAGACAGCATTCTTCAACGCTGGAGAGTATCAACAAAAACCTGTCAGTCCGCATGCTTTCTCCTTTAAACAGGCTCACAAAGCGGGAAAAGCTATCCTCAACAATTCTGGTGCCAGCTTGATCGACTTGGGAGACGGAGTAGCCTGCTTGGAATTCCACTCACCCAACAATTCCATCGGAGCCGACATCGTCACCATGATCCAAAAGTCTCTTGTTGAAGTCGAGAAAAACTATCTGGGTATGGTCATCGGCAACCAAGGCAAGAACTTCTGCGTGGGTGCAAATCTTATGCTGATTCTTTTAGAAGCTGAAGAAGAAAACTGGGATGAAATCGATCTGATGATTCGTGCTTTACAAAATGAAACGATGGCTATGAAATACGCTAAAAAGCCCATCGTAGCAGCACCCTTTGGCATGACACTTGGCGGCGGTGCGGAAATATGTCTGCATTCCCATGCTATACAAGCTTCTTCGGAAACTTATATGGGCCTTGTGGAAGTTGGTGTGGGTCTCATTCCGGGCGGCGGCGGAACAAAGGAAATGGCTGTTCGAGCGATGGAAGGAGTCCTGCCGGGAATTCAAGTTGCCCCAGACTACTTTTTCGGCAAACGTTTTGAAACCGTTGCCATGGCTCAAGTCTCCACAAGTGCAGAAAAGGCTCGCCAACTTGGTTTCCTGCGCGATCACGACCGTTATAGTATGAACTCGGACCATGTCATCATGGATGCTAAAGCACGTGTTATCGATTTAGCGAACAACTTCAGGCCGAATTTACCCACTAAAATTAAAGTAGGCGGGCCAGGAGTAAGGGCCACCCTGGAATTGGCTCTCTATGGAATGCGGCAAGGCAACTATATTTCAGACTACGACCAACACCTCGGCAAGAAACTTGCTTATGCCATGACCGGAGGAGATCGTCCGGCTGGAATGCTTGTCGATGAACAAGTTCTTTTGGACTTAGAACGAGAAGCCTTTTTGAGTTTACTTGGTGAACCAAAAACCCAAGATCGGATCCGCCATATGCTCGCCAAAGGCAAGCCTTTACGGAATTAGGGGGGAAAAGCATGCAAGAAGCCTTTATTATCGAAGCCAAGCGTACTGCCATCGGTAAATCATCTCGAGGTTCACTGGCCCAAGTTCGACCCGACGATCTCGGAGCTTACGTCATCCAGGACGTTCTTAAACAAGTGCCTGCCTTACAGCCAGAAGAGATTGAAGATTGTGTCATCGGATGCTCCTTCCCTGAAGCGGAACAAGGCATGAACATGGCCAGAATCATGGCCCTGCGCGCAGGGCTTCCTTTAGATGTCCCCGGAGTCACCATTAATCGCTTTTGCTCATCCGGACTTCAAGCTATTTCCATGGCAGCCGATCGAATACGTTTGAGTGAAGCCGAAGTTATGCTCGCCGGTGGAACGGAAAGCATGTCTATAGTCCCTATGGGCGGAGGGAAACCTGCACCGAATCCCTTTATGATCGCCAACGCTCCTGAAGTTTACCTTTCCATGGGGATCACAGCAGAAAATGTAGCCAAGAAATATGAAATCACGCGGGGTCAACAAGACGCTTTCGCTGTTCTCAGCCATCAAAAAGCTTACACCGCGCAAACCAGCGGACGTTTTGATGATGAAATTGTACCAATTCCTCTCCCGACTTGGGGAAAACCTGGGCAGAAATGGTTCACTAAAGATGAAGGTATTCGTCCAGAAGCTACCCAGGAATCCTTAGCTAAACTTAAACCTGCTTTCATGAACGGAGGCACGGTCACGGCAGGGAACTCATCCCAGACCAGTGATGGAGCAGCTATCACCCTGCTCACCTCTGAACGCAAAGCATTAGCACTGGGCGTAAAACCCAAGGCTGTATGGCGCGGATTTGCTGTGGCGGGTGTAGAACCAGAGCTGATGGGTATCGGACCAATTAAGGCCATCCCTAAAGTCCTGAAACAAGTTGGGTTAACCTTAGACCAAATCGACCTCTTCGAATTAAACGAAGCCTTTGCCTCACAATCGCTGGCGATCATCAAGACGCTGGACATAGATATGGCTAAAGTAAATGTCAATGGGGGAGCAATCGCCTTCGGCCATCCCCTCGGTTGTACTGGTGCTAAGCTAACGGCTACGTTATTGCATGAACTTGGAAAGCGTAAGCTGAGATATGGCATGGTTACCATGTGCATTGGCGGCGGGATGGGTGCAGCCGGGGTATACGAGTTACTGTAGTATTTGCTTAGGATACAAGAAGAATCCTACCTTCTTACGACCTGAAGATCGTGTAGGAGATAATGTCCGAAGTATGATGTTCTGAGTTTGGAGAGCTGGAACTTGAGAATGTCTTCGTCAACTTCGAACATCAGACATACACGACCCAAAAGAGAGGAGAAGGTCGGTTTTTACTTGAAGTAGGTCACTTATTAGAGTTACATCAGAACTGTCCCCTTAACTCACATTAGAGGAGGATATGGCAATGGAGTTAGAATTGCGTGGCGGAGGATTTTTATTAGCGGAGGTTAAACCAGAGCAGGTATATGTTCGTGAGGAATTAAATGAAGATCATAGGCAGCTTAAACGGATGGCACACAATTTCATGGTTAAAGAAGTTGCACCTAAGATCGAAGAAATCGAAGAACAGGTTGAAGGAGTCGTTCGGGAATATATGCGTCAAGCCGGGGAATTGGGCCTCCTTGGCCTGGAAGTCCCTGAGGAATTCGGCGGTTTGAGCCTGGATAAGGCTTCGACCGTCGTAGTGGGTGAAGAAGTTCCCCGTGGCGGTTCCTTCGCCGTTTCCTATGCTGCCCATACGGGAATTGGCACTTTGCCTATTGTTTATTTTGGAACACCTGAACAGAAAGCTAAGTACCTTCCAGGTCTTGCGACAGGGCAAACAATCGCTGCTTACTGCTTAACGGAACCAGGTTCGGGGTCCGATGCTTTAGGTGCTAAAACCACGGCTGTGCTCAATGCAGAGGGTACACACTATAGTCTTAATGGAACGAAACAGTTCATTACGAACGCAGGATTTGCTGATGTATTTTTGGTCTATGCCAAAGTTGACGGCAAATTAACCAATTTCATTGTCGAGCGCACCTATCCCGGATTGTCCTTAGGCCCTGAAGAGAAAAAAATGGGGATAAAAGGGTCATCCACTCGCCAAGTTATCTTGCAAGACGTTTTAGTGCCGGTGGAAAATGTCGTTGGAGAAGTTGGACGTGGTCACGTTGTGGCCTTTAACATTTTAAATGTCGGTCGCTTCAAATTGGCCGCGGGAGCCATTGGGAGTGCCGCCCTGGTCTTAGAGACAGCTTTAAAATATGCTTCCGAACGCAAACAATTTGGCGTTCCCCTTAATGCCTTTGGGGCAATTCAAACCAAGATTGCTGAAATCGCTGCTAAAACCTACATGGCGGAAAGTGTTGTGTATCGTACAGCAGGGCTTATGGAAAACGGATTTCATGGACTCGATTTAACGGGAGATTGCCGTAAGGAAGCAGGCAAAGTGCTGGAAGAATATGCTATCGAATGCTCTCTCAATAAAGTCTTAGCCTCAGAAGTGTTGGATTATGCCGCAGATGAAGGAGTTCAGATTCATGGAGGATATGGATTTATTCAGGAATATCCGATTGAGCGCATGTATCGCGATTCCCGCATCAATCGCCTCTTTGAAGGGACCAATGAGATAAACCGTTTGCTGGTTCCCGGGACCTTGCTGAAACGGGCGATGACAGGAGAACTTCCTTTACTTCAAGCAGCTAAGTCGGTGAGCAAAGACCTCATGACAAGTGGCTTGAGTAATGAAGCTGAAGGACTTGAGGGGCTTCATCAGTTGGTTCAAAAAGCTAAAAAATTATGCTTAATGGTTGCCGGATTGGCGGCCCAAAATTTAGGGGTTGGGTTAAAGGACAACCAATTTGTTTTAATAGGTATGGCAGAAATGGTCCTTCAAGTATATTCCATGGAGAGTGCTGTTTTACGGGCCCTTAAAGTTCGAGAGCTAGAAGTTCCCGATGGGCATAAAGCCTTCGTCGAGAAAGCTGCAACCCTGGGAACGTTTGAAGCGTTCAACCTTCTTGAACAACACGCTAAAGAAGTGCTTTGCGCCGTTGAAAAAGGAGATTCACTGAGTACAGTGATGGCCGGTATGCGTAAACTCCTTCGCCGCCCAACGATCGATATGATTGAATTGCGTCAAGAAATTGCTCGTTATGTCATTGATAAAGAAAGTTACCCGACTCTCTAATTGTAGGGTAAAGGTTAAAGCTTTTCCTCCCTCGCAAAGAAAATAGGCCATTGTCGAGTATGACATGGCCTATTCGCGTACTTTAATTTAAGTAATGTTTATGGTAAAAGTTTCCTTATAATTTCTTGAATAGTTAAAATCGTCTTTATCATTTCCCGAAGTATAGCTATTAGTAATAGAAGGGAGAAAGGTAACATGAAAGGCCGTAAAGACGGTTCAACTCAAGGTACCAATAATATTAGTTAAACTCAGATAAGAATTCCCAAGAGGGCCTTACTAAGCTGTCCGATATCGTGACGTCCATGGAGGAAACTAACGATTCGGTCAATAAATCAATGAGAAGAATAGAGGAGTTGGCCGAACAATCGAATCGGATCGGGTCGATCGCTTCGGCAGGAAGTTGAGCGCTTTAATGTTTAACTATGTACCGTAAAATAAGTTATGAAAACTCAAAGATTTGATCCCCTGGAAAGGAATCAAGTCTTTTGTTTTAGATAGAACGTTTCGAGACAGTTTCTTGTGCGCATGTCAAGAAAGCAGATAAAATTTTAACGTTAAATTCACAAATAACACACCTATTAGTTTAGTGGATTCTGTATAATACATTTACATAGGATCAAAGTGTCTTGAACTTAAGTCATTTCCAAATAGGTAGAAAGAGAGGAAGCTATATGTTAGGATTCCTGTTCGTGTTGCTATGTATCGGTGTCTTTTTTCATTATCATAAAGGTGGTTGTCATTTTTATCAAACGGTTGACACTCGTCGAGATGCTCTTGACATCGTTCGCGAACGATATGCCCGCGGTGAGATTAATTCTGAAGAATTCAACGAGCGCAAGAAGACATTAGAGGAAGGGGCCATTAAAAAATGATGCACGGCGGCGGTAATATAATGCGTGGATATGGTCAGGGGATGGTATTTAATGCCCATAGCGGTTGGCTAGCATTCATCCCGCTGGCAGCCCATCTTATTTTTCTGATTGTTTTAATTCTCTTAGGAGTTATCTTCTTACGTCGTCATGGTGCTAGGGTTCGTCTGTATCGAAAACAAAATGATCCAGCTTTGAAAATCCTGCGTGAGCGCTATGCTTTAGGTGAAATTGATACTGAGGAGTTTCAACGTCGGAACCAAGATCTTAAGAATTAAAGTCTCGATTTAATTTTGAGGAGATAACATTAAGGGAGTGTCGCAAAACTACTATTTTGAAGTAGCAAGCGATGCTCCCCATTTCTTTTTACTGTGGAAAATATTAAGTGGTTTGATTGCAATGCTCAATCTCTATTTTCTACTTAAATTTGTGTATAGCAAAATAAGCCTTCTAGATGAGACTGTTTTTTCGACCCCTTTTTAAGCCGTTTTTAATGGATGAAGGGGTTTACCAATTCGTTCATTCTGTATTTTAGCGTGAAGTTTATTCACGTTATACCCAAAACACAGCAGCATAAATTCAGTTTTTACACTGTTTTTACCTCGTGTCAAAAAGCGATTAAAGTTATAGTCATTTTTGAGTACCCCAAAGGCTCCTTCGACCTGTATGGATCGATTTACTCTGAGTAGTCTCCCTTTTTCGGTGGTAATGTTTCCGTACGATACCTGGCGTTTGGCCACAAACGTTTTAGATACTTGCATTCTTCGATTGCCTTTAGCTTTTGTACATTGACTTTTACAAGGACAATCACGGCAGTCTTCACATTCATAGATCGTGATTTCAGATCGGTAGCCCGTTGCCGATGTTCGATGGGTAATTCCCACTAGTTTGAGTTGTTTTCCGTTATGACAGGTGTATTCATCCATTTCTGCATTGTAAACCATGTTTTCTCGCTTGCTGATATCCTTTTTGAAGCGTTTCTTTTTCCATTGTTCATAGGTTTGCGGCTTTATGTAGCAGGTCTGCTTTTTCCCTTCGAGATAAAGATAATTCTCCTCACTCTCATAACCAGAGTCTGCAGTAACATTTTCATAATGGGCCTGTAGTTTAGATTCCAGCGTGTTTAAGAAAGGGATGAGTGTGGCTATGTCGTTACGATCCTGGAAAATCCCAACCCCTGTTACATATTCACTTTCCACGCCAATCTGAACATTGTAAGCCGGCTTTAACTGAGCGTTGCGCATATGGTCATCTTTCATATGCATGAAGGTCGCATCAGGATCGGTTTTGGAGTAGCTATTTCTTCCTTCGAAGAATTGGTGATGTCTGTTGTACTTTTCTTGACGGGTATAGAATTCCTTCAGGTCTTCTGTAAACTTTTGTAGCTCTGATTTCCGTTTTCCAATACCATGGACAAATTCAATCTGCTCTTGCTGACGTTTTTCTTCTAGGTAGGAGAGGGCCGCCTTAAGGTCCTTAAGTAACGTTTCTTTGGTTGCCTTGAAGTCCTTTAGATAGGTCAAATTGATCTCCTCAAGACAGGATTGAATTTTCAAGAACATTTTGGTCTCATTCTTAGTAACGACTTTCTTCCAGACAAACGTATAACGGTTAGCATTGGCTTCAATTTTTGTTCCATCGACAAAAAGGTTCTTAAACTCTACTTCCCCAAGCTTGTGTAAATACGTCACCATTTAGAAAAAGAGGTCTTCTATGGATTCCTTTAAATAGTTCTTCCGAAATCGAGCAAGGGTGCTGTGGTCTGGTGCCTTGCATCCTTCCAACAACCACATGAAGTTAATGTCTCTTTTACAAGCAACTTCAATCTTGCGGCTTGAGTAAATGTTGTTCATATAGGCATAGGCTACTACTTTGAACAGGATTTTGGGTTCGACTACAGGTTTTCTTCCAGTGGAAGAGTAGGCCTGATACAACGCTTCGTAATTCAATCCCTCCAAAATGTGGCTTAGCAGTCGAACTGAGTCATCCTCCGGTATTAACACATCAAAATTAAATGGTAGAACTAATTGATAGTGTCCACTTAATTCAGTATAATTTTTAGAGTGTAATTTGGTTGTTAGCATAACTCAAATTATACGACAACTGCGGGTTCTTTGGGACCTGCAGTTTTGTTTCTAGTAGGAAAAAAGGGGCGTTGCTTACGAACTATTTTAGTTCGTTTTGCAACGCCCCCTTTTCAATTAGTTTTTAGGTCATTTATTTAAGTTGTTTTGAAAGATCTGCTTTGCCAAGAACGCTGTGATGAATGCCATAACCAAAATAAATACCAAAGCCTATGATTAACCATACAAAGAAGCGGATCCAGGTTATCAAAGGAAGTTGAAACATCAGAAATAAGCAGAACACTGCAGCTAAAATCGGAATCAAGGGAACCCAGGGGACACGGAATGAACGAGGAAGATCCGGCTGAGTTTTCCGCAAAATAATAACCCCAATGGAAACGAGTACAAAAGCAGAAAGGGTACCGATATTCACTAATTCCGCAACAGTATTGATGGGTGTAATCCCTGCGATGACAGCAACCACAATCCCAGTCAGCCAGGTGCTTACAAAAGGAGTTTTATGCTTTGGGTGTACGTTGGAAAAAATCTTAGGCAGCAAGCCATCCCGACTCATAGCGAAAAAAACACGAGTTTGTCCATAAAGCATAACGAGTAGGACGGTGGTAATTCCTCCGATGGCACCTAAGGAAATGATACCGGCGGCCCAGTCTTGATGAATAAAAGAAAGAGCAAAGGCAACCGGCGCAGCAACATCAAGAAGCTGATAAGGAACAATGCCTGTCAAGATGAGAGAAACGACAATGTATAAAACAGTACAGACAATTAAAGAAGCAATAATCCCAATTGGCATATCACGATTAGGATTTTTAACCTCCTCCGCAGCGGTGGAGACTGCATCAAAGCCAATATAAGCGAAGAATACAACAGCTGCTCCGCCCAACACTCCTTTGACACCAAAAGGAAGGAAAGGACTCCAATTAGCAGGTTTGACATACCAGACAGCGACAAGAATAAAGAGTAAAACGGCGCCCAGTTTAACGAAGACAATAATGTTGTTGAAACGGGCTGCTTCTTTCACGCCTAAAGATAATAAGAGGGTAATGATTAAAGCTATAGCTACTGCAGGAAGATTGAAAACAGCACCTGGAGCAGTACCTAAGGCTCCTGAAGCCCATACCGGCAGATGAATTCCGAACCCATTAAGCAGCATCTGGAAGTAGCCTGACCAACCGATGGAGACGGTACTGGCTGCAAGCAAGTACTCGAGCATTAAATCCCATCCGATAATCCAAGCCATAAATTCACCGAGAGAAACGTAGCTGTAAGTATAAGCACTTCCTGCAACCGGAACGGACGAGGCAAACTCAGCATAAACCAAGGCAGCAAAAGCACAAGCTATACCTGAAATAATAAATGAGAGAATAAGGCCTGGACCAGCGTATTTGGCAGCTGCTACTCCTGTAAGCACAAAAATACCAGTACCGATGATGGCACCAATTCCTAGCATTGTGAGATCCAAAGCACCAAGGGTCTTTTTAAGTCCATCTCTGCCTTGTGTTTCGGACAAAAGCTGTGAAATAGACTTTTTGCGAGAGAGACTGTTAATAACTGACCACTCCATTCTGTATTAGTATTATAGATTTGTTTGAGGCAGTATTAAGCTATAATTCGACACAATACGCATAATTCCTTTTGAATTCTGTGAAATAAATCAAGTTGATTCTAGAAAATGTAGCGTGCTATAGAGCACTATATAATACCATGTCCGAAAATTGATATTCTATACTTTGTCGGGATGATGATTTGAGTCTCATAATAAATACCCCAAGGTTAGTCTTAAAGAAAACCTAAACGAAAATTATTCCTAAATTGATATTGTAGGCGGTCCGTTTCTCGGCTATGATAAGAGTAGGGTTAGCTGATCGGATTTAGAGAAAATTCTAATGACTTCGGCTAATATAGCTGAAAGATTGAATCTAAATTGAGTTTGGAGAGCGTGTCAGAGTTTATGATAGAGCAATGTTCATCCTTGGGGAAAATAGCCTTATTAATAGCCATGGCTGAAGGAGACCTCATTGAGGCCTACGTCAGCTCCGCTCGGGAAAAAGGTTTTCTTGTAGCTACTGGTAAAGTTGGTTCTATGGACGTGCAAAAAATCATTGCGGCAGTTGAGACTGCTGCCAAGCGAGAAGGACTTGTTGATGAGCGATATCGCTCTCAACATGCGCTCTACCATGCCATCTTAGACGCCCTTCAAGGGTTAGGACGCGGCCCGATACAATTGGGCAATGTTTTGCGAACGGTAGGTCTCCGCTTTGCAATTCTCATAGGTCCGCGAACACTTTCGGATAAGGATGACCTCTGGATTGCCGTCGGGATGTATGGGATGATTGGAGCTCCAATTAAGGGACATGAACATGAGGTCTGTGGGCTGGGGATTAATCATTTGTAAGGCTAAAATACGGTGAAAGATCGTATGAAATCGTAAAAATTGCAATAGAATAGGGTATGCTCAGAGATGTTAGATGATAGAGGGCTAAGCTGTAGACGAAGGTTTATAGCTTAATCCTCTTTTTCGTTGCTCTTAGTTTAGGGAGGAATAAAGATGAGTGAGATTTTAACGGAACAATTAGAGGTTGAATTGGATGGTGAATCTCTGACCTTGGAGCAGATGGTTGCAGTAGCTAGACACGGAGCCAAGGCGGTTTTAAAGACCGAAGCCAAAGAGAAGGTCCTAAAATCCAGAGAATTTGTCGAACAATTAATTAAGGATAATAAATCAGTCTATGGGATCACCACGGGCTTTGGTATGTTTAGTAATGTCGTGATCTCTACAGATGATGCTAAAAAGCTCCAGCGAAACCTAATTATGAGTCATTCCACTGGAGTAGGAGAACCTCTTTCGGCAGAAGTTGTAAGAGGAATCTTACTTCTGCGTGCTAATGCCTTGGCCAAAGGGTTTTCAGGTATTCGATTATCTACCTTAGAGACACTGCTTAAAGTACTAAATACCGGGATTGTTCCGGTCATTCCGGAGAAAGGGTCACTTGGGGCGAGCGGAGATTTGGCCCCGTTATCCCATATGGTTTTAGTTCTGTTGGGTGAGGGAGAGGCCTTCTATCAAGGACGACGGATGAAAGGAAGCGAGGCCTTAGCTCTTGCCGGAATTGAGCCAGTGGCTTTAGAAGGTAAAGAAGGCTTAGCTTTAATAAATGGAACTCAAATTATGACGGCGATTGCTGCTCTGGCTGTTTGGGATGCGGAGTTACTTTGGAAGTCCGCTAACATTACGGCAGCGTTGTCAATGGAGGCCTTGGAAGGAATCCTTGACGCCTTTGATCCGAAGATACATGCCGTGCGTCCTCATCGCGGACAAATGGAGACGGCAGAACAAATTCGCCAACTCACCTTCGGAAGTACGTATGTAGCCGGAAAGCAACGTCCCCGCGTTCAAGATGCCTACGCCCTGCGCTGTATTGCCCAAGTTCATGGCCCTTCAAAAGATGCTCTGGAGTATGTGAAAAAAATTGTCCAAACTGAGATGAATTCGGCGACGGATAATCCTTTGATTTTTCCCGACGCTGGGGAAGTGTTTTCAGGAGGGAATTTTCACGGACAACCCATCGCTTTAGCGATGGATTTTCTCGGAATTGCCGCAGCGGAACTGGCGAATATCGCCGAACGTCGCCTGGAGCGTTTGGTGAATCCAAATCTAAGTGGTTTGCCGGCCTTTCTCACTCCAGATGGTGGTCTGAATTCTGGTTTTATGATTGTACAATACTCTGCGGCATCCTTAGTTTCGGAAAACAAGATTTTAGCTCATCCCGCGAGTGTCGATTCAATACCTTCTTCGGCCAACCAGGAAGATCATGTCAGCATGGGGACGATTGCTGCCCGCAAAGCCCGAACTATTATAGACAATGCTGCGAACGTTTTGGCAATGGAACTTTTGGCAGCCTGTCAGGGCGTTGATTTAAGGGAAAGATCCGGAGAACTTCGGTTAGGTAAGGGTAGTATCGGCGCATATCGGCTTGTTCGGTCCAAAGTGAGCATGCTTCGAGAGGATCGCATCATGTATCCGGATATTCAAGCAGCCAAGGAATTAGTCTCCTCAGGAAAGCTCGTGGCTTCTGTTCAGGCCAGCCTTGAGGACTAAGCAGTTTGAATGATGATATCCGGTAAAGCATCGTTTTTTCTAAAATCAAAAGAGGAGTTCGAACTCATAGGTAGAATTGTTGAATAGACAAGTGAGTAGGGAGGGATAAACATGATTGTTGCGCGGGAGAAGGATGCTCTAAGAATTAAACTCGAGGGGGATACGGTTAAAAATGTTTTCAAAAAAGTTCTCGTGTCTCCGCGAGAAGGCTGGGAAGGGTATGTCATGCGGGTTTTTGATCTGGAGGCAGACGGTTATACCCCAAAACACACTCACGCCTGGCCCCATATCAACTATATTGTAAGGGGGAAGGGGATTCTTCACCTTGATGGGGTAGATCATGAAGTGGAAGCAGGTTCTTACGCTTATGTTCCAGGAAATGCCCTGCATCAATTTTCTAACCGAGGTGAGGAGCTGTTTTCCATGATTTGTATTGTTCCTGAAGAAGGAGACAAATAAGAGAGATTTTCATTTAAAGCGGATATTATTCATAAAAAAGTAAAAGATTCATGTGGAAAGAGCATGAATCTTTTTTTATTGTCAGAAAGTGAAAGTAACTTCGTTTAAAGCGAATATTATCCTTGCATAGATGCTAAGCATAAGTGCATCAAAGTAACTGTCGAGTTTTCTCTGGTTCTTGACATATAGAATAGGGGGGTATACTATATTGCTAAGAGGTGATCGTATGAAAATGAAAAATGATGAAACCCAGGAACATTCGTGTCCGGTCTGCGAGAGCGGTGAGGAAAATTCCGGAGAACGAATGAGCCATCACGACGATAAAACAATTAAGGAACTGATAACTCGGATGAACCGGATTGAAGGGCAAATTCGGGGTATAAAAGGGATGATCGAACGCCATGTCTATTGTGATGATATTCTAAACCAGATTTCATCAGCTCAATCTGCCTTAGATGGTGCCGCACGCTTGCTTTTGGAGAAGCACATGAAGTCTTGCGTGAAAGAACAGCTTCAAAACGGAGAATCAGAGGTTATTGATGAAGTCCTGAAAACAATTTTTCGTATGATCCGCTAAATTGAACTCGGCGAGAGGAGGGATTAAAATGACGGAAGAATTGATTCGAGAAGAAAAAACTATCGGAGTTTATGGTATGTCCTGCCAGCACTGTGTTAATCATGTCACCAAGATTCTTGAGGGATTGCCTAGTATCGAAGAGGTACAAGTCGCCTTAGAGGATTCTAAGGCGACCTTTGTTTGGAACCCTGCTTTAGTAAGCATAGAAACTTTGCGGCAGCAAATTGAAGAAGCCGGATATTCCTTGGAACCTATCGACAGCCTCAGAATTGCAGATACTTCGAATATTATTCCTGGAGAGAAGGTCTTAACAGCAGTAGCCGAGGAACGAAAGCAACAGTTTAAGATTAGTGGTATGACCTGTGCGAATTGTGCCTTGACGATTGAAAAAGGCCTTAAGAACATGCCGGGGGTAAACCATGCCGCTGTCAATTTTGCCACGGAAAAGCTAACTGTGGCCATAGACCCTAATCTAATTCAAGAAGAGGTTCTTTTGGCTAAAATTAGGGATCTAGGGTATGCTGCTCAAAGCGAGGAGGCGGGGAGGCAACAATTTAAAGTGGGCGGCATGACGTGCGCCAATTGTGCCCTAGCCATTGAGAAAAAACTTAAAGGAACAGCAGGAGTTCAAAACGCTGCTGTCAACTTTGCCACCGAAACAGTCACAGTGGATTTCGATCCAAGCGTTGTCACGCTGCGAGAAATTTTTGAGCAAGTTCGAGATGCCGGATACACGCCTCACGAGTCTAAGACCGAAAACCAAGATGATCGTATTGCTATCCAACAGCGCAATTGGCTTATTTTTAGTGCAGTCCTTTCACTGCCGATTATGCCTCTTATGTATCTCCCCATGGCGAGACTGTTGATGTACACGATCCTTGCTTTGGCTACGATTGTTCAGTTTACCGCTGGTTGGACATTTTATCGCGGAGCGTATCATGCCTTGAAAAATCGCTCTGCTAATATGGACGTTTTAGTCGCTTTGGGAATTACAGCCTCGTATGGGTATAGCTTGATGACAACTTTGCATATGTTCTTTCCAGCGCTGTTCTTTGAAGGCCCCAATTTCTTTGATACGTCAGCCTTACTGATTACCTTCGTGCGTTTTGGCAAGTATTTGGAAGCTAAAGCCAAAGGTCGAGCGGGACAAGCCTTAAAGCGATTGCTCGAGCTGCAGGCAGATAGAGCACATTTACTAGTCAACGGTGAAGAAAAGGAAGTGGCGGCATCCGATCTGAAAATTGGAGATCTTGTCTTCGTAAAATCCGGAGAAAGAATCCCCATTGACGGGGAGATTGTTGAAGGTCAAGCCAGTATTGATGAGGCGATGTTGACAGGGGAATCTATTCCCGTTGATAAAGGTGTAGGAGATGCTGTCATCGGAGCTACGATTAACCGTTCAGGGAGTATAAAAGTACGAACTACCAAAACAGGTCAAGATACTGTCCTTTCCGGAATTATCAAAATGGTCGAAGATGCCCAAGGAGTCAAGCCGCCTATTCAGCGTTTAGCAGATACGATCTCCAATTATTTTGTCCCCATAGTAGTCTCAATTTCTATCCTTACGTTTATAATCTGGTATTTAGCCCTGCACAGTACCTTTGTTTTTGCTTTTACCGCGGCTATCGCAGTCTTGGTAATCGCCTGCCCCTGTGCTTTAGGTCTGGCGACACCGACAGCCATTATGGTGGGCAGCGGTGTTGGCTTAAATCGGGGTATTTTATTCAAATCCGCAGCTGTCCTCGAAGGGATTGCTCATTTGCAAGTGATCGGATTTGACAAAACCGGGACCTTGACTAAAGGAACTCCCGAAGTAACGGATATTATTCCTTTTGCTTCCTATACAAAACATGACGTTCTTAATGTTGCGGCTGCAGGGGAAAATCCCTCAATTCATCCTCTGGCTCAGGCTGTTGTCTCAGCGGCTAAGCAAGAACAGTTGAGGATTCAAGAAGTGTCCGATTATCGTGAAGAGGCCGGCTATGGAGTTACCTGCTTGTTCGCTGGACAGCAGCTACTGATTGGTAATCTTAAACTGATGGAGAAGTATCAGGTGGATGTTCAGGAGGCCCGAAGGGATTTTCTGCGCCTGGCTGAATTGGGGAGAACAACAAGCTTTATTGCCTTAGGCGGAAAAGTGATCGGTTTGATCGCTTTGGCCGATGTCGTTAAAGAGAGCACGAAAGAAGCCCTCGACAGGCTGCGCCATCTGGGTTTAAAGACATTCATGATTACTGGGGACAATAAGAAGGTTGCTCAAGTTGTCGGTCAGCAAGTCGGAATTGATGATGTCGTAGCTGAAATCTTGCCCCAAGACAAGATCAATATTATTAAGAAATATCAAGAGCAAGGGTACAAGGTAGCCATGGTCGGAGATGGAATTAACGACGCTCCGGCCTTAGCTCAATCCGATGTGGGAATTGCTATCGGTTCTGGAACGGATGTTGCTAAGGAAACCGGCGATGTGGTTTTAGTACGCAATGACCTCCTCGATGTGGAACGGGCGATTCGCTTGGGACGGAAAACTCTTGGCAAAATCAAACAAAATCTGTTTTGGGCGCTGATTTATAACACGATCGGAATTCCCATCGCGGCAGGGATTCTCTATCCTTTGACCGGACAGCTATTACCTCCTGAGTGGGCTGGACTGGCCATGGCCTTTTCATCCGTTTCTGTGGTAACCAGTTCGCTGATGTTAAGGCGGTATGACAAAGTGTTAACCACCTAAGTGATTGTCTATGGCTAACATTCTAGGTTCCAACCTTTAAAATCTAAACGCTCATTTTTCTCACAAAGCATATCAATCTGCTTTTGAGAGAAAGTATAAAAGTCTAATGCTGTGTATGAAGTTAATTGTCATCTGGCTTCCGGCCTCTGACCTCTGACTTCTGTAGAAACGGAGGTGAATAAAATGAGCCAAACCATCCTGAAAGTTGAAGGCATGACTTGCAATCATTGCAAGATGAGAACAGAAAAAGCTTTGCAATCGGTCAGTGGGGTTGAAAGTGTTAAAGTCGATCTCGCAGCCAAAGAAGCGGTTGTCACAGGAGATGTGGAGCGCGCTAGCCTTGTTAAAGCGGTGCAAGACGCAGGGTATACCGTGGTCGAGTAGAACTTCATAAAGAGCAAAGCTACAATAAATGATCGGACTTAAGGTGCTGTCTCATAATGATGTCTGAGGACATTCATGTAAAGGACAGCTCCTTTTCACTTTCGAGAAAAAATTGAGAGTAAAATCTACAGAAATAATTGCTGATTCTACTCTCTCATTTGTTTTATTTTGAGTTTTTCTCGATTCAGGAAGGAAATAAAGGAATAACATAAAGGAATAACGTGGAAATCGTATAGCCTTCGCTTACTCTCAAAAATCTATTTGGCTGTGAGAAGGGACGGGGACTATGGCGGGTAGGTATAAAATCATAGAAGGGGTTGAAGAGATGCCAGGTATTAAAGAAATTATTGATAATCAAAGGACTTATTTTAATAATGGTCAAACACTAAATTTAACCTTCCGCTTAAATGCCCTGAAGGTTTTGAAAAAGTCGATCCGTGAACACGAAGAGGAGATTTTAGATGCATTAAAAAGTGATTTGAATAAATCTGCTTTCGAGGCTTATGCGACGGAAATAGGGATGGTTTTAGAAGAACTTGACTACGCGATAAAAAAACTTCCCCGGTGGGTTAAAACCAAAAGGGTCAATACACCCATCATGCATTTTAAGTCTACATGTTATCGAATATCCGAACCTTATGGTATTTCTCTGATCATGTCACCATGGAACTATCCGTTTCAGCTTACCCTCGCGCCCTTGATAGGTTCCATCGCAGGAGGAAATTGTTCTGTAGTAAAGCCATCCGCGTATTCACCTGCTACATCAGCTATAATTGCCAAGATTTTAGGATGCTTTGAAGAAAACTTTATCGCGGTAATAGAAGGCGGAAGAGATGCGAATCAAGCCTTACTGGATGAAAAATTCGACTACATATTTTTTACCGGAGGTGTTTCAGTAGGAAAAACTGTGATGGCATCTGCCTCCAGAAACCTTACACCAATCACTTTGGAACTGGGAGGAAAGAGTCCATGTATTGTTGACAAAGAGGTAAATCTCGACCTCGCTGCCCGCAGAATTGTTTGGGGCAAATTTCTGAATGCTGGACAGACATGTGTTGCGCCGGATTATCTTCTGGTCCATAAAGAAGTGAAAAAGGAGCTGATTAAGTGCTTGAAGAAGTACATATTGGAATTTTACGGGAAGTGTCCCTGCGAAAATGAAGAGTTTCCGAAGATTATTAACGAGAAGCACTTTAGGCGGATTCGAGATTATTTAAACAATGGGGAGCTTGTCGCAGGTGGTGAGTTTAATGAAAAAACTCTTAGTATCGCACCAACGATTCTAGACGGAATACAATGGGAAGCTCCAATCATGCAGGAAGAAATATTTGGCCCGGTTTTGCCTATTTTGGAGTTCTCGGATATTTCTGAGGTTATTATATCGGTTAATAGTCGCCCTAAGCCACTTGCTTTGTATCTTTTTACTACCAACAAGAAGGTTGAAACAAGAATTGTCCGGAGTATATCTTTCGGAGGCGGGTGTATTAACGATACGATCGTTCATCTTGCCACATCCTATATGCCCTTTGGAGGAGTTGGTGAAAGCGGAATGGGCGGCTATCATGGAAAATGGAGTTTTGATACGTTTACACATACCAAAAGCATTCTCAAAAAATCAAATCTGATTGACATAAAACTTAGATACCCGCCTTACGGGAATAAGCTGAATGTTTTTAAAAAGTTATTTGGATAAAACATAGCTGCTCCAAACTGTTCATGCGGAATTTATGAAGAAATAACTCGGGTTCGTATTGGGGAACTGACATTAGACATGAACTATCATGTCTCTAAGAGAGGTCGGAAGCCAAATGTGTGGTCGATTTTCTTTGATAGTACTCGTTGGTATCATCGAACGTTTTGGTCTTGTTCAATTTGAGTTTGATTTTCTGCCACGCTATAATATTGCTCCATCTCAACCAGTCCCTGTGGTGATCCATGAAAATGGAAGCAACCAACTACATTTTTTTAAGTGGGGCTTGATTCCCAATTGGGCTAAAGATGAGAGCATTGGGAACAAATTGATCAACGCTCGCGCGGAGACCTTAGAGGAAAAACCTAGTTTTAACAGGTTGTTAGCACAAAAGCGCTGTCTAATCCTGGCAGATGGATTTTACGAGTGGAAAAAAGAAGGACGTATAAAGAGACCATATAGAATCACACTGCAAGACGGCAGGCCCTTTGCCTTTGCCTTTGCCGGTTTGTGGGATTCTTGGATGTCCCCTACGGGTCAAACGATAAGCTCATGTACGATCATTACAACGGCGCCCAATACGTTGCTAGAGCCAATCCATAATAGAATGCCAGTTATATTACCACAGGATATGGAGTCCTTTTGGTTGGATGAGGGGGTAACCTTCAACCGAGAAATAAAAAGTTTGTTGACACCTTTTCCAGCGGAACAGATGGTTGCCTACGAGGTATCATCCTTGGTCAATTCTTCACGCTATGATGGACCTGAATGCGTGTTTCCAGTACAAAGCTTATTTTAAGGTGTTGAAAAAGCCAGCCGATTTCCGGATGGCTTTTTAAGTGTTATCTAATGCAATCCATCATAAGGGTATTGCTAAGAGACATGATGCTAAAATTAATTTTGATACTGGCCCAAATGGCACAACTTTCTATGTCAGGTTTAGTGTAATGAGATGGGTAATTAGGATAGGATTACAATTTGGAATATATTAAGACTATAACGACTAATATTACTAAGAAATACCGATTAGTAAGATTGCATTTTAGGGAGGATTTATTTTTGAAAGAAGATATCCTATTGGAAAGTGGCACGAATGAATTGGAAATTTTGATCTTCAAAGTTGGAGACAGTATTTTAGGAGTAAATGTTGCAAAGGTCGAAAGGATTATCAATTATCAGACTACAACTGAGGTTCCGAATTCTCATTCGAATGTTAAAGGTCTAATTAACCATAGAGGAAGAGTTATACCAGTTTTAGATCTATTAACCACTCTCGGGCAAAAGTGTGTAATAGCTCCTAAAGAAAGGTTACTAATTATAATTCACATTAATAACACTGATTTTGCAGTCGAAGTTAGTTCCGTGATAGGAATCAGAAGGCTATCTTGGTCAGAAATTGATCTGCCTTCTTCGATTCTATTAAGTAATAGCGAAACACTTATAACAGGGATCATTAAGGGCAGTTCAGATGAAATGATCTTAATGCTTGACTTGGAAAAAATACTGGCAGATATCAACCCTTCATTAGCTTTAAAAGAGCCAAAGGAAACAAGAGGATTAGAGGGGAAAAAACTTGTCGTAGTGGAGGATTCTACTTTCCTGTTAAAAGTGGTGAATGAATCTTTATTAAAAGGAGGGGCTACGGTTGAAACATTCAGTAATGGCAAGGATGCTCTAGATTATCTTCAATCCTGCTCAATCGATGAAATATACTGTGTGATTACCGATATTGAAATGCCAATTATGGATGGACTTACTCTTACAAAGCAGATAAAAAGCGATAGTAAATTAAAGGAGATACCTGTCATTTTATTTTCTTCAATTGTTAACGAGAGCTTTATGCATAAAGGTTTAAGTGTAGGTGCCGATGCCCAAATTACCAAACCTGAAATAGATAAACTCGTTGAATTGGTAAAAAGTGTCAAGCGAATGGTTTCATAATACAATTATCAGCATGGTCTAAACAACGATCAGGCACACAAATACCCTCTCACGTTATTTTAACGTTGGGAGGGTATTCGCTTGTATTGAGCCTCAGATTATTTGGTTTGATGAAACAAGGCACTTTTTGGTTATAAGATGGAGGAATTTAGTAACTTATGAAGAATCTATACTATTATTATAGATTGGATGAGCTAAGAATCCTAAACAATTTCATGACATTAATTGTACTCCATAGGAATTGAACAAGAGAAGAGAGATATTTATGAATCAAGCTAAAAAATTGAATGTAACATTAAATAAAAAACTCAAGCCCAAAATGCTTTTCGCCTTTATAATTTATAATATTATTTTGTCAGTATTGCTCACACCGTTTGTCTTATTTTGGGGGCCTTTTCAGGCTTTAAAAGTTATCGCGGTTAGTTCAGTCGAAAATTCACGTCACCCGCAATTCGTTCGGTTTTTTCTAACCGAAGAAGAGATAAATCAAACCATGCATACTTACGATAATAATGCTAGTTCTAATTCAAATATTGATCGCCAAACTTCAACCAGCAATTCTACTGATGACATTACCATTGAAGATATCCAAGGAAAAAACTATTATGGTTTGACTTATAAAGGCAAGGTAATGGTAGTAAAAGATCCAAAACGAGTCAAAGTAGCTGTGACGAACCAGTTAGGGATAGCAGGTGAAAGAGTGACCGCATTAGTCAGTGATGCCCATGCCGTAGCGGGGATTAACGCTGGAGCTTTTTATGATCCTGACGGCAAGGGAAACGGCGCGTTTCCCGATGGAATTACAGTGCATAATGGTCAAATCGTTCATAATAACGTGGACAACAAAACCCAAAGTATTATCGGTTTCGATGAAAAAGGTCAGCTAAATCTCGAAGACTTAAATGTAGATCAAGTTA
Source organism: Desulfosporosinus paludis (assembly GCF_045689965.1). NCBI lineage: Bacteria > Bacillati > Bacillota > Clostridia > Eubacteriales > Desulfitobacteriaceae > Desulfosporosinus > Desulfosporosinus paludis. The sequence goes on along the minus strand of NZ_CP144211.1, from coordinate 219,924 downwards.
TAACAAAAGGAATTCAAGAAGCTGTCACTTTTTATCCATTTCTTATCAAAGGCGGGAATCTTTTGATAACAGGAGATGGTGGATGGGGAATGGCTCCGCGCACAGGGATTGGTCAAACTGCCGATGGAACTGTAATATTTGTGGTTATAGATGGACGCCAACCGTTGTGGAGCAATGGAGCTGCATTAAGTGACTTAATGAACGTTTTCAAAGATTATCACGCCGTGAATGCTGTCAATCTGGACGGCGGCTCGTCCTCCGAATTAGTTTGCGATGGTGAGGTCAAGAATAAACTTTGCGATATTTTTGGTGAACGTTATATCCCTACAGCCTTCGTAGTTATGCCCAAATAAATGACGCCAATTTGCATACTTTAATGATTACGGTAAAGATTAAAGTATAACAAATCTTGGGAGGGGATAAAATGTCTTTTAGAACATCATTTTCTAAAATGCTATCGTATATAGCCCGGTGTGATCCTTATTCAAATTTATACTATACCCCTTATACTCCAGAAGAGAGCGAATATCAAACAAGTAGTAAAAATGATCCTAAAATTTAGGTTGATTCGATTTCTAGCTAAAAAAAAGACCAGGGGGTGTTGCAAAACGAACTGAGTAGTTCGTGGAGCAATGCCCCTTTCATTGAGGCTCTTTTTGAACGCTTCTTAGACCAATATTAAACTTTTTACCACCAGAAACGACGACGAAATCCGAAGAATGGGAACCCGAAGAACGGGAAGCCGAAGAATGGGAATCCGAATCCAAACATAATATCACTCCATCCATAAGAAGATATTACATTTTATTCCAATATTCCATATTCGTTCCAAGCATGCCTCAATTATTTATTTTTAAGATAGATTAACCCATAATATTTCATCCACTCAAAACAGCTTAAAAAAGATACCTAAAAAGCCTTAAACGGAGAGGGCTTATTTTGCTATACCCAAATTAAGAGGAAAGGAAAATACTTTAGAATTGTTCTTCCAACTAAAAAAAAGGGGAGCATCGCTCACTACTTAAAAAGTAGTTTTGCGACGCGCTCTTTTTTAGCTAACGGTGACAGATGAGTCTCTCTAGCTTATTTATTGCCGATCTGAATTATCTTCTCTGTCTTTCAACTGCAACAATATTTGTCGCAAGTTTATGAGCCTTTTTATAAACGTCATCACAATTTACTGTGAGGATTTGACCGTCTTTAGCAATTACTTTGCCATTGACTATCGTCATTTTGGTGAAGCTAGAATTTCCAAGACATACCAGAGCCACTAAAGGATCGTGGCAGCCGGCAAATTCTACTTTATTTAAATCGAATAATATTATGTCAGCAGCCTTGCCCACATCCAGCCGACCAGTGTCAAGCCTTCCAAGTACGTCTGCTCCACCTCTGGTAGCCACCTTTAGTATTTCATAAGCATTTAAACCACCAGTACCATACTTCAAATGATTTAATAAATATGCTCTTCTAATTTCTTCCCACATATTAGAACCGTCATTACTAGCGCTTCCATCGACAGCAATGCTTAATTTTCCACCAGCTTTAACAATTTCACTAGTTCTACAAATGCCGCTATTAAGTTTCATGTTTGATGAAGGACAATGAGCTATACCAGACCCTTGGAGGCTGCATAGTTCTCTATCATTTAAAAAAATGCCATGAGCATACCAAACATCGGGACCAACCCATTCCAAATCTTCCATAAGTTCAAAAGGTCTTCTGGAATATTTAGTTAGACAAAATTTTTCTTCATCCAGCGTCTCGGCAAGATGAGTGTGCATCATCACTCCAAGCTTTCTCGCTAAGTCCTTTGTTTCAAGCATTAGATCTCTTGTCACAGAAAAAGGTGAACAAGGTGCAAAGGCTATTCTAACCATCGAAAAATCATGATTATCGTGATATTTACTCACTAATCTATGACAATCTTCTAAAATTTCGCTTTCAGTTTGAACAACAGACATTGGAGGCAGCCCGCCATGGTTTTTGCCTAAAGACATGGAGCCACGAGTTGCGTGAAATCTAATGCCTATTTCCTGAGCAGCAGTAATTTGGTCATCGATTAGTGTTTGTGGCTGATTACTTGGAAAAATATAATGATGATCAGAGGTAAGAGTGCAGCCCGTTCTTAAAAGCTCGCTAAAACCAACCATAGCCCCATAGTATGCCGCATCGGGAGTTATATTTTTCCAAAACTCATAAAGTCCAATCAGCCAGGGGAAAAGAGGCTGTTCCTGGACTTCTGCAATTCCACGAAATAAGGTCTGATACAAATGATGGTGTGTGTTTACAAAACCTGGCAGGGCAACAAGCCCGGTGCAGTCTATTTCTTCTGTTTCGTTTGAAAAAGAGATATCTTTTCCTATAGCTGCAATCTTTGAACCATTAGTTAGTATGCTGCAGTTTTCAAGTATTTCGTCTCTGTCATTAAAAGAGTAAATGCGGCTAATGTTTTTCAAACATAGTGTCTTCATTTTGAAACCACCTTTAACAAATATTTGAGTATTTTAAGTGGTTAACTCGACACTTTAAGGCACATTTTTGGGCTTATTTCATTCATTATTCAATTGAAAAGAGTTCTAAAACGACAACCTGCTGAGTCTGAGGTAAGGAAGCCAAAGTTATATCCAGAGTTTTTGAATTTTTAACATTAGCAAAGCGTTCAAGAAAATGGTCGATCCCGTCAATTGGCAGAGAAATCGTTTCGTCTAATTTATAGTGCATGGGCAAAACGATTTTGGGATTGAGTTGCTGAACTACATGATAAGCTTGCTCCGCATCGATGGTGTAGAATCCTCCGACGGGAATACAGGCGATATCGACATGCCCAATGTCAGTTAACTGATCTGGAGTTAAAAGATGTCCAAGGTCCCCCATGTGCGCAATTCGCAGACCATCCATCTCGAAAGAAAAGAGAGTATTCTTGCCTCGCTTTGCACCTTGTACGGCATCGTGGAATGTTGGGGTGCCTTGTATCGGCAGACCGGAAATGTTGTACGCACCTTCTCCGTCGACAACTTGAGGGTTTCCGCGGAGTACTTGTACATAATTGTGATCCGCGTGGTGATGGCTCACGGTGACAATGTCAGTTTCGATGTGGGGCATCGGATACCCAACCTTCTCATTAAATGGATCTGTCAGAACTTTTAGGCCATCTTGGTTCGTAAAAAGAAAACAGGAGTGACCTAGCCAGTCGATATTCATCTTCTCACCTCTTCTTTGAAATTAGAATTATGGAATTTCAAGCAAACAACGTTGTAAATAATTTTATCGGTCAGCGGACCAGCTGTCAACGCTTGCCAAAGAAATGAATGTTTGATCTTTGAATTAAAATCACAAAGTTATATCCCATATAAATTTGTGTAATTTTACACTAAATCAGAGTTGTAGTATCATGATTAATATAAATAAACTATTTTACATTAAAATAAATTTTAATTTAAATAGTTAAAATTATTAATTAAAATAATACACTTGCGCTAAAAATTAATTTTTTAAATATCTATAATAAAAGGAGGAAAGAAAATGTCATTATCCTTTGGAAAAGCCAAAAAAGTAATCTTTATTGGACTTGACGGTGCCGACCCTATGCTAATCAGGAGATTTATCGCTGAGGGAAGGCTGCCAAACTTTAAAAAAATCACAGAAATGGGTACTACAACTCGTGATCATGGAATGCAAGGTGCTTTACCAACCATTACTCCTCCTAACTGGGCTTCCCTTGCCACAGGTGCTTGGCCTAACACCCATGGAATTACCTGCTTTTGGAACCATACCCCTGGAAACCCTTTGGATATTCTTGACTATGGATGGGACTCCAACTTGTGTCATGCCGAATTCATTTGGGAAGCGTTTGAAAGAGCCGGAAAAAAAAGCATTATGATGAATTACCCCACTTCATGGCCTCCAAGATGTAAAAATTCAATTTTCATTGACGGAACCAGTATTTTTACAAATCTACGCGGTTACAACGATTATGAAAAATATTTTAACTGTGTGGAAGGAGATTTTCCCATTGAGGAAATCCCACACCAAGTGGATAACAGCGGCACAGATTGTCGGGTTGAAGGGGAGGTTAGTACTCAACAGGCGCAGATTAAAGCACTCGATGGGTTTGGCTATTCGGCACCTGGGCTTATAACAGAAGAAGGTGGGAGTGAAGAAGAGGCGGATGCAGCAAAATGCGATAAGGTCAAGACACCGATTAAACCTGCATCAGGATGGAAAAATGCCCCTCAAGGAGCTAAAGAGGTTGTCTTACCGGTAAACAGCGGCCAAACAAGACGTTTTGGTTTAATCATTGCCGAGGATAGCCAAACCTATAATAAGCTTCAGATTTATGTCAATAAAAATGATGAATGGCCAATTGGTGAAGCACGAGTGAATGAATGGAGCGAGTTTATTTGTGACACTTACTTAATCAATGGGAAAAAACGGCCCATTGCCTATAAAATCAAGGTGACAAAACTAAATCCAGACGGCAGCAGCCTAGAATTTTACTATTCTTTTGCTCAAGATCTTAAAGGAGACAAATATTTCTATCCTAACGAACTATGCGCCGAGCTTGTAGAAAATGTAGGCCCGATGCTGCAGCCATCAAATTATGATCGGCATAATGTAACCGCAGATACTATAGTCATTGAATCCATGGCTGATTATTACAAATGGCATGAAGCTGCTTTTGATTATTTGCTTAAAAATAAAGAGTGGGATTTAGTCTATAGCCATATTCACGGTATTGATATGCTTAACCACTATTACCTGGATTATACTTTACAGAAAAATTCCTCCGAATACGAACGCTACATTGAGTTAATTACGAAAATGTATGAAATAAGCGATCATTACGTCGGGGAATTCCTAAAACATGTTGATGAAAACACTTCAGTGGTCATAGCTTCCGATCATGCTGCCATCACGAGGAAAGCAGGATATGAGTATCCATTAATTGGTGACATGTGGGGTATGAACGTCGGAGTTATGTCTGAGCTAGGCTATACAAAATTGAAAGAGTTTAATGGCGGGCTGCAAATTGATTGGGAGAATAGCAAAGCCGTTGCCCAAAGGGCTATGTACATTTATATCAACCTTAAGGGCCGTGATCCTCAGGGAATTGTCGAACCGGAAGAATATGAAGAATTAGTCCGGGATATTATTTCTGATTTGTATAGTTACAGAGATCCAAAGACGGGCCGAAGAATCATCAAGGTTGCCTTGAATAAAATCGATATGGAAGCTCTAGGGTTAGGAGGTCCCTACTGTGGGGATATATTGTACATTCTGGAAGATGATTTTAGCCGGACTCACGGCAATGGATTCAGTAATCAAACCTTGAACGGTTACTCATGCAAGTGTCTCTTTATGATGGCTGGAGCCGGTGTTAAAAAAGGTTACTCTATTGACAACCGGGTTGTTCGAGTGGTTGACATCGTACCGACAATATGTCATTTGGCTGGAGCTTCGATGCCGGAAAATGTTGAAGGCGGTGTGATTTACCAAGCTCTGGAGGAATAGATGCGAGCAATGGGGGACATAGGATGGAATACGATCTTGTCATAGTTGGTGGTGGCCCGGCAGGACTTGTAGCAGGAATCTATGGATCACGAGCAAAGTTGAAAACAGCAATTATCGAGAAAGCTGTGTTGGGTGGGCAAGCTTTTTCCACACGGGAAATTGCTAATTTTCCCGGATTTTTTGAGAATACCACCGGACCAGGATTAATGAAGGCCATGACGAACCATGCCCAAAGATTTGGGGTAGAAATTATCAAAGATGAGGTTCTGGATCTTGAATTAGAGGGAGAAACAAAGTATCTTACGACTAAAAAAGGCAGTCAAGTCACAGCGAAAGCTGTTATCTTGGCTGCCGGGTCCCAACCCCGTTCGTTAAATATCCCTGGAGAAAAGAAATTTAGGGGTAGAGGTGTTTCCTATTGCGCTACATGTGATGCCGAATTTTTTGGAGACCAACAAGTAGTAGTTGTTGGCAATGGAGACGCGGCGCTTGAAGAAGCCATCTTCATTACGAAGTTTGCAAGTAAAGTGACTGTCATTGTAATCCACGATGAAGGGAATGTCGATTGCAATAAAGTAAGCGCGGAAAAAGCTTTCCAAAATGAAAAAATTGAATTCATTTGGAATTCAGTTCTAACAGAAATCCAAGGACATGATGAGGTCGAATCTGTCACTATCAAGAATATCAAAACAGGAACTTCTCGCGATCTTATAACTGATGGTGTTTTTATCTATATAGGAATGGTTCCGCAAACAGAATTTCTACAAAATAAGATCGCGAAGGATGAAGCAGGGTATATCATTACCAATGATCTGATGGAAACATCAATTAAAGGTGTTTATGCTGTTGGAGACGCCAGGGTTAAATATTTGCGGCAAGTAATTACGGCGGCAAATGACGGAGCTATAGCTGCTGTTGCTGCAGAAAGGTATCTTGCAGAAGAGGCAGATTTTAAAGAACGGGTATTAAATTCCACCAAGCCTGTGCTGATGTTCTTTTGGTATCCGACCGATGCTCAAGGTCTCAGCCTATTATCTTTGTTAGAAGGGATTGTAGCTAAATTAGATGGTAAGGTTCAATTGGTAAAAGTAGACATGTCTCGCAAAAAGGGGATTGCTCAAAAATACAATATCCAAAAGGCCCCTTCAGTTCTCTTATTACTTAAGGGAGAGGTGTGTCAAGAGTTTCCCAGTGATCCTTACCAAGTAGGAGCAATTGCTTACCAACAATTGCTCCTTGAGCACCTAACTAGGTGAGAGGGGAGATATTCATGGATCAAGACTTGTTGACGAGTATTTCTGCCAGTGAATTTGACAGAGTAACCTTTGATAGCAGCATACCATCGTTGGTCTTCTTCGGTGCTGAACGATGCCATGTTTGTAAAGAGCTGTTGCCAACAGTTGAAGAAACCCTGTCCAATTATAAGGGTAAAATTAATGGGTTCTGGGTTGACGTCGATCAAAACAAACCCCTGTTTCAGCGTTTTCGATTGAAGGGAATACCAAATTTACTTTTGATCAGTCAAGGCGAAGTTAAGTATAAATTTGGAGGTCTGTCCACAAAGGAAGAACTTATGGAGAAAATTAATCAATTTATTTAACGATGGTATTGTGACAAGTTAGTTTGAGGGTCTTGATAAATTCTTTAGTTGCCAGGGAAATTGGAAACCGTTTTGACCAGATCAAGCCAACCGTCATTTCTAATTTAACATCATTGATGTAAATGGGAATAACTTCACCGGTTTTGAAATAGGCGTCATCTTTTGCCATAAATTTAGGAAAAAAAGAAATGGCTATTCCTTCAGAAATAACTCTTTTGATGATTTCAAAATTGGAAAATCTAAAGGAGACTTTGGGAATAGCATAGTCCTTAAGGATACTTGAGATTCCGCCGTTGTTTCTAAACTCGTTATTGTAGGCGACAATTGGATATTTTAGGGCTTCTTCTAAGGAAACTGATTTTTTTTCAGCGAGTGGCGATTTTTTCCCAACGTAGATTAAAAATTCATCATGAAATAACTCCTCGCTGCAAATATCTTTTCCCTGAATTTCTTGAGTGAGAATGACACCTCCAATATCAATTTTACCAGACTGAATTCCTTGAAAGATATCAATGGATTCTTCCTCCAATAAATCCACTTCAATATTAGGCTGGCGTAGTTTCAAGTCCGCTATGACGCAAGGAATAATTTTATTGCACATGCTGGGGATCATCCCAACGGAAACATGACCTGTCAGTATAGAGGAATTGGCAATTTGCTTTATTTCTTTGATTTCTTCCAGAATTCCTAAGGCCTTATTAATAATAGTTTCTCCCACTTCCGTAGGATAAACACCTTGAGTCGTCCGTTTTAAGAGGATAGTACCAAGTTCATCTTCAAGTTTACTAATTGATGAGCTGATAGCCGGTTGTGATATATAATTATGCTCCGCCGCTAAAGATATGGACTTATACTTAGCAACCTCTACCAGATGGATCAACTGTTCTAGCCTCATATCTAGTGAACCTCAATTCTTTATCTCTCGCTCAGTTTTATTATTCTCCATATTAAGGTAAAACCCTTTTTATGTTAGAACTTGTTTGATATAGAAAGAACACTAAGTATAACCATAAATAATAACCTTCTCATAATTATTGGCATACGAATTGCATCAATTTCTTTATTGAATCTCTTAGTTCAAAAGGCAGCCGAGGTTCAAAATAAGATTATTTAATTTAAATAGAAAGGAGGGGGAATATTGTCTGTTGAACCTTCTAAACCAAAGGTTGTTGTGACCAATTTGACGAAACAATTTGGTGATTTGCTTGTTCTCGACGATATAAATTTTACAGTTGGCAAAGGGGAATTTCTTTGTATTGTTGGTCCAACAGGTTGTGGGAAGACGACGTTTCTCAATCTATTGTCGAAATTGATTCCATCAACTAAAGGGAATATATACATTGACGGCGAAGTCGCCGATCCAAAAAAACATAATATTTCGTTTGTTTTTCAAGAGCCTTCTTGTATGCCATGGCGAACTGTCAGACAAAATGTGGCTTATGGTATGGAGATCAAAAAAACCCCCCAGGAAGAGGCCAAAAGCAGATTGGAAAAAACTTTGAAGCTCGTTGGTTTGGCTGATTGTGCAGATCTTTATCCTAACCAAATTTCCTCAAGCATGGAGCAGCGGGTTGCGGTCGCTCGAGCCTTTGCAGTTAACCCGGATCTCCTGCTGATGGATGAACCTTACGGTCAGCTCGATGTTAAACTGCGTTATTACTTGGAAGACGAACTTATCCGAATTTGGGGCGAATTTAAAAACACGGTTATTTTTGTTACGCATAACATTGAAGAAGCTGTTTACTTAGCAGAAAGGATCCTGATTTTAAGCACTAAACCCACAACGGTTAAATCAGAGATCAATGTTGATTTGCCAAGGCCTAGAAATCCACTTGATCCCTCATTTATTGAACTAAGAAAGCGTGTCACTGAGTTAATCAGATGGTGGTAATTGAAAACGAACAGAAAGGAGGATAATGTCAATCAGTATTTATTTTTGTGCAAAATTTAACGAATGGAGGGATTTGTTTGAACAGAAAGTTTAGAGGTACGATAACCATTTTAGTCATCATCGTATTTGCTCTCGTTTCTGTCGGCTGCGGGAATACAGCCACAACGACAAACTCAACGGCACAAAACACTCCTGTCATAAGGGCTGCCCTACAAGGTGCTTACGATACGTGGCCCGCTTGGGAATTAGCTCAAGGTGATCAAGCGAAAAATGGCTTTCAGTTAAAGATGACTTACTTTGATTCCGGTCCGCAACAAATTGAGGCTTTAGCTTCAGATCAGTTTGACATTGCCCAGATTGGACCTGCTCCGGCAATGGTCGGTGCTTTAAAATATAATTTACAAATCATCGGTATCGCCGATGACGAATCTCTGGCGACAGCCATTTTGGCTCGGCCAGATAGTCCAATTTTAAAAACTAAAGGATTCAATACGCAATATCCTGAGGTTTATGGTACACCGCAAGACCTCAAGGGAAAAGACGTCTTCGTTTCCACTGTTACAACCGGAGAAGTGCTATTGATTAATTATCTCAAAGCCTTGGGTCTTACAGAAAAGGATGTTCACATCACAAATATGGAACAACCTCAAATGCTGTCTGCCTTTGCAAGTGGAAAAGGAGATACGGCAGTCATGTGGTCCCCCTTCACCTATACCGGATTTGATAAAGGATGGAAAGTTGTCGCCGATGCCTCAACAGCCAAGGCTCCGGCAGTAATTTTTATTGTTGCAACGAAAAAGTTCTGTGACCAACACCCTGATTTGGTCGAAAAATATCTGGACGCTTATATGAAAAAAGAAGTTGAACTTAAGAAGAATGAAGCGACTCTTTCCACAGAATACAGTAAATATCTTAAGGAATGGAGCGCTCTTACTTGGGACGAGAAGCTCGCTCAAACTGATATGCAAAAGCACCTTACGTATGACCTTAAAGCCCAGTTGGATTGGTTTGATAATTCGAAAGGGCCCAGCAGAATCGAAAGCCTTTTAAGCGATGCCAGTGCTGCCTTTACGGCAGGTGGTAAATTTACCCCTCAAGAAAGAGAACAGCTCGTCAAATTTGATTATCTCAATACGACTTTCTTGAAAAACTTAGGCAAAAGCCAAGGGTTAATTAAGTAATTGTAACTAAAATAAAATGTTAATCAAAGAAGTGGAAGTGATGATCACTCACCTCCACTTCTTGAGCAGAGATATGTTGGTCCTTACCTGTAACAACCATCTTCTAAACTAGAGTAACGAATGATGGAGGGCAGCTATGACAAAACCTGAGATAAGGAAAATAGCCTTGACTTGTATTTCAATCATAAGTTTACTATGTTTTTTTGTCTTTTGGCAGATGATCATCGAATTCAAGATCGTCCCTAACAGCCTTTTAGCCTCCCCTGTTCAGGTAGTAAAATTATTTTTTATTAAATTAACAGCAGTCGATCCTGAAGGAGCAACTTTAATAAGACATACGATAGTCAGTCTTGAAGAAGCAGTATTAGGCTATGTTTGTGCTCTTATCATTGGAATTCCCTTAGGATTAGCCATGGGATGGTTTAAAGTTGTCGACGGTTTGGCTCGTCCGATTTTTGAAATGGTCCGACCCATTCCCCCGGTAGCCTGGATTCCTTTAGCCATTTTCTGGTTCGGTATAGGATTAACTAGTAAAGCATTCATTATCTTCTTTGCAGCTCTTGTTGCCAGTGTCATCAATTCTTACACGGGTGTACGCTTGACGAATCCGACGTTCATACGAATGGCCAGGGCCTATGGTGCCTCGAATTGGGAGATTTTCTGGCAGGTTTGTGTGCCTTCTGCTCTGCCCATGGTTTTTGGGGGCTTACAAGTGGCTTTAGCGGGAGCTTGGACTAGCTTGGTAGCCGCAGAGCTTGTGGCAGCTGATTCTGGGCTTGGCTATCTCATCAATGTAGGAAGACGTCTTATGAGAGTCGATCTGGTAGTACTGGGTATGTTCATGGTAGGCCTGACCGGAGTGCTGATCGCCTTCATCGTAAACAGAGTCGAACGACATCTAGTTGCTGGAGTTAGGAGGTAGACGAATGATTAAACAAACCATTGTTACACGTCAGCACCTAGCAAATCAAGGAGTAAAGTCGGCAATACGAGTAGTGTTGAGCAGCAAGCAGATGCTCTATATAATTTCCTTGCTGATATTTTTCGGCTTATGGCAACTTGTTCATTTGACTGGATATCATGGCCAAAGCATATCTGGGCCGATTCAGGTAGTCCAGGAGTTAGCTAAAATGTCGACGGATAAATTAGCCGGCCATACGATATTTGGTCATCTGTGGATTAGCTTCCGACGGGTTATTATAGCGTTTGGTATTGCCGTAGTCATTGGAGTGCCTCTGGGGGTAGTCATGGGATTTAGTCCTGTCGCGAATGCCATTGTGAGGCCTGTTTTTGAATTATTTAAGCCAATGCCTCCGATTTCCTGGATTTCATTGGCGATTCTTTGGTTTGGTATCAGTGAAACATCGAAAGTATTTATTATTTTAATCGGTGCCTTAGTGCCATTAATTATAAACTGCTATAACGGTATTAGGGTTGTTGATGAAGAACTCTATCATGTTATCCGCATGTTAGGCGGTAATCGACGCAATGAGATTATACAAGTTATGTTTCCTGCTTCTTTTCCGACTATTTTTGCCGGATTACAAATCTCTTTAAGCATGGCCTGGGGCAGCGTTCTAGCTGCAGAGATGGTAGGGGCAAGAGAAGGCGTTGGTTTTATTATTATCGCCGGAATGAATCAAAATGACACAGCTATGATTTTTGCGGGCATGGTGATTATTGCTGTAACCGCCTTTGCTATTTCAGCTGGATTAAGCTATTTAGAAAGGTGGATTTGTCCATGGAAAACAGATCTGAACTAAAGACAAAGATCGAATGCCAAAATGTAAGCAAGTCATTTTACGAGTATGGCAAGGAACTTCCAGTTCTGGAAAAAATGGATTTAACGATTAGTGAGAATGAATTTGTTGTAATCCTTGGCCCGGGACAGTCAGGAAAAACAACATTGTTTAGGATGATCGCCGGCTTGGAAAAGCCTACTACAGGGAAAATATTCGTTGAAAATAAAGAAGTTACCGGGCCGGGCAGGCATGTTGGTATTGTATTTCAGCGTTATATGGTTTTTCCATGGAAAACTGTTTTCGGAAATGTAGAAATGGGTCCCAAATTAAGAGGGTTAAATAAACAAGAGAGAAGAGAGATCACCAATCATTATATTGAACTAGTTGGCCTTAAAGGCTTTGAGAAGGCTTTTCCGCATCAATTAAGCGGCGGCATGAAACAGCGTGTAGGGATTGCCCGGGCAATGGCTAACGACCCGGAGATATTATTAATGGATGAGCCTTTTGGCCAATTAGATGCCCAAACCCGTATGCAATTAGAGCAAGAAACTGCCCGGATATGGGAAATTGAAAAGAAGACGGTTTGTTTTGTAACGAACAATATCGATGAGGCGATTTACCTTGGGGACCGTATCATTGTCTTAGAGGGCAAATTGCCCGGCAGAATGCATAAAATTTATAAGGTTGATCTTCCCCGGCCAAGAGAATTTACCGATTTGGCTTTTCTCGAATTAAGGCAGCAAATTACCAATGAGACAGAATTGGTACTTTAATAGTTTAAACATAAAAAGTTACTTCAGAATTTCACGACGACGTGGATCTGAAGTAACTTTTCATATTATTTGAAGTTAGCATTATGCTTACGAACAACACGTGATACCTTGCTCTGGCTAATTTTGAGGGAGTCTGCAACTTTATAAGAGCTCTTTAATTCCTGGTATGTCTGGATAATCAGTTGTTCTTCATTAGCTTTTAATCCCTGGGATGCTTTCTCAAAAAGCAGATCTCGTCTAGTTTGATTATGCTGTTCGGCTATTATTTTTTGAGGTAAGTGGGTCGGCCCTATATTAATTTCAGGAATTGTGACAACAAGACGTTCCACTAAATGTTCCATTTCTCGAACATTACCCGGCCATGAATAACTGGATAAAATGTCCAAAGCATGCGGGCTGAATTGGTGAGACGTTTTATATTTGGAGTCAAAAGTATTTAGAAAATAGTAGAGCAAAGGCACAATATCCTCTTGTCTCTCCCGTAAGGGAGGAATTTCTAGTTCAAAAACATTTAATCGATAGTAAAGGTCTTCGCGAAATTTCTGTTCTTTAACTAATTTAGCTAAGTCTCGGTTTGTAGCAGCAATTATCCTAAGATCGACCATTTTATTTTCTTTTCCGCCTAATGGTATGAACTGATGTTCCTGAATTAATTGCAGAAGTTTGGCCTGGGTTCCATAAGGAATTTCGCCGATTTCATCAAGGAATAACGTCCCTCCCGAGGCGAGTTCTACTAATCCTTTTTTACCGCTTTTATCAGCGCCTGTGAAAGCACCACGGCAATAGCCAAACAGCTCCGATTCAATTAAGTGGTCTGGAATTGCAGCACAATTGATGCTAAGAAAAGGTCCGTTTCTGCGTTGACTTAAATTATGAATATTTTTCGTTAAGACATTTTTACCTGTTCCCGATTCACCCAAGATTAATATAGTAGAGTCGATTAACGCTATCCTTCGGGCCATCTCCAGACATTGTTTCATCTTTGTGCTGTGTGAAGAGTAGCCTTCAAAGGGTACCTTTTGTCTTAGTTCATTAACTTCACATTCGTATTTCTCCACTAATTTGCTGGTTTTTTGTAAGCTTTCTTTCAATGCTTCGATCTGGGTGATATCCCTACTATTCATAACAATAAATATAATCTGATTATTTTTGTTATAAACCGGCGTAGCGGTAACTAAGAGTTTACGACCAATATTCGTCTGCTGTTCTAGGGTGATCCTCTTTTTCTTTAATAGAACAACAGGAGCAACCGGAGGCCAATAATATCCTTCATTAATCAAATAATCAATAGATTTACCAATAACATTTGATGGTTTTAAACCGTAGTGCCTCTCGCATGCTTCATTAACATAAACGACGTTTCCCTTAGCATTAACGACAAAAATCTCATCAAAAGAATTGTCCATGATATTTTTAAGATCATCCCAAGTTAAATCGTTTGGAGTAATATCGGGCAATTTAAAACAACTCCTTTTTGTAAGTTGTTAAAAAAACATTCATAGTAATACTTATAATTTAGTAGTATTCGCTATAGAAAGTAGTTTTCCTTCTATTAAATGAGTCCATAAAACTTAAGTTCAAGTCAAAACGACTCAAACTTAAGTTTTCTAGTTACTTTAGATTAAACATTGCTCATAGTTTATTCTATCCAACACTTGGTATCAAAATTGCAATAGGTTATTAAAGAGGGTATTTAGATAGAATGAGCACAAAACGAAAGGAGGCAATAATTTTAGCTAACAAGTAATTCAAATAAAACTATCAAAGCATCAAAGAGTAGTCTCGAATCTTGTATCTTTTAAGAATTTCTTTAACATTTATTGAGAATGGAGGAGATATTATTAATACTGAACAAGAAAATAAATCTAAATTAGAGCCCTGGGTATTTTTCCCGCCGTTAATTTTCGTAGCTGCTTTTGTTTTTTGGATTTTTCAGAGTACACCTAAAAATGTTGCAAGCAGTTTAAAGTTTGCGTTCAATTTAGTAACGGATAAAATGGGAGGGACTCTGGAGATCTATGTTTTTTTCCTCTTTCTTCTTTGCTTTTATTTTGCTTTTGGACCCTATGCCAAAAAAAAGTTGGGAGATGAAAAGCCTGAGTTTAGTACTTTATCCTGGTTAGGAATGATATTTACATCTACCGCAGGTTTGGGCGTTTTAACCTGGACTTCGATTGAATTCTTTTACTACATTCAAACCCCGCCTTTTGGTTTAAAACCCATGAGCACTGAAACATATTCATGGGCTTTGGCCTATCCAATGTTCCACTGGGGGTTTACTGCTTGGGCTATGAATACAATTTTTGGTTTAGTTTTTGCTTATTTCTTCTTTGTCAAGAAAAAAGATGCTGTGCGCCCAAGCACAGCTTGTGAAACTTTAATCGGCAGTAAGTTAAGTAAAGGATGGTTAGGAAAGTTAATTGATGCCTTATTCGTTATTGGTTTCGTTGGTGGGGTAACAACCTGTATTGGTGTTAACGTTCCAACGGTTGTTGGTTTACTGACGAAAGTCTTGGGTGTTAACGAAAGCCTTTCCTCTGATGCAGTACTGATTTTATCATGGTCTGTTTTCATGGCGATTTTGCTCTATACTGGACTTAAGAAAGGCATTCGTTACTTAAGTGATATTCGTGTGTATTTCGGATTCGGGATTTTGGCAGTGATTCTTTTACTTGGTCCGACATCCTATATTATTAATACCTTTACTGACACCTTAGGGCAGCTTCTCCAGAATTTTGTACGCATGAGTTTATATACCGACCCCCATTTCAAGTCTGGCATGCCGCAAAGCTGGACCATTTGGTATTGGGCTTGGTATTTGGCGCTAGTCCTTCAATGTGGAATATTCTTGGGACGAATTTCCAAAGGCAGAACGGTTAGAGAATATGTTATTGGTTCCCTGGCAGCTGCTACTGCCGGGAGTTGGATCTTCTTTGCGGTATTTTCAAATTTTTCAATGCACGTATTCACTCAGGGGACTGTCCCGATTGCTGATATTATGGCCAAGTATGGTCAAGGGAGGGCAATCGTTGAGATCTGGACACAACTGCCGTTAGGCGGATTTATGATGGCTATCCTCCTTGTCTATGGCTATATTTCCATGCAGACGCTGTTAAATGGAGCTACGTATACGTTATCGATGGTCACAACCAAAGAGCTCTCTGGAGAAGAAGAACCTCCAAAGTGGAGCCGTATCTTCTGGTCAATTGTTTTAGGTGTGATCGCAATTGCTTTGGCTTATGTCGGTGGTATTAGTTCTGCTCAAACGACAACGATCATTGGTGCCTTACCTATGTTTTTTATTACAATTCTAATTTTAATTTCATTTTTCAAAGATATCCGCAGAACTTGGGGTAAATCCAGCGCAACCCAAAGCTCTATTTCACGGGATATGGAGAAACCGAGGGCTATGGATCAAAGTACAATAAGTATGGACAACTGACGAATTTCAGGAGGTACAAAAATGGTTCTCAAAACAAAGCTGGAAGTCTTAACCAGGGAAGATCTTACAAAGGTTCATGAGGCATCGCTAAAGATTTTACGGGAAACAGGAGTTAGGTTTCTTAACGAAGAGGCGTTGGATGTTTTCCGAAAACATGGAGCGCGAGTTGATAACAAAACAGTTTATATCACTAGCTCAATGGTCAACCAGGCGTTATCGACTGCACCGAAGACGTTTAGGATGGTAGGACGCAATGAGCATCACGCCATCACGGTAGGAGAGGGCTTTTTGATTCAGCCTAATGTCGGACCGGTTTTTATTCAGGACATAGATCGGGGCCGTCGCGAAGCTACTTTAGAGGACTATGCTAATATCCAAAAGCTTTGTCAAGCGAGTGACATTGTAGATCTTGTAGGAACTATACCGGTCGATCCCAGTAATGTCCCCATAATGGATAAACATCTTTACATGATGTATGAAATCCTAAGAAATTCTGATAAACCAATCATCGGCTTCTGTGCAAGTTCCAAACAAGCGCGTGAACAATTGGACCTCGTTGAAATTAGCTTTGGTCGTGAAGCATTTCTGCAGAATCATCATTGCGCGGCAGTATTGGTAAATTCCTTAAGTCCCTTGAGTTATGCGCCTGAAACGTTGGAGACCATGATCGAGTATGCCAAACGAAACCAGGTGATCCTACTTGCACCATGCATCATGGCAGGAGTCAGTGGGCCCGTATCATTGTTAGGGACAGCAGTACTGCAGAACACGGAAATATTAGCAGGATTAGTTCTTATGCAGCTTATTAACCCGGGGACTCCGGTAGTTTATGCAACGGCATCGTCAACTGCTTATATGAAAGCAGCAAGCTATGCCGCTGGTGCTCCTGAGGCAATGCTGATCAATACAGCAAATATTCAGATGGGCTTAGATTTTTATCATTTGCCAACACGTACTATGTGTGGAATTACGCATTCTAAAACATTGGATGCTCAAGCAGGCTATGAGACGATGCAAAGTATTTTGCTGGGAAGTTTAAGTGGTGCGCATATGGCCGTTCAATGTCTGGGCGTTCTTGATGCGATCATGACGACATCCTATGAGAAATTCGTCATCGACATCGAACTCATCAAGAGGGTGCGACGTATCTCTCAGGGGATTGATACTTCGGATGAAGCCTACTCGGTGGATATTATTCAGGAAGTCGGCCATGAAGGCAGTTATCTTACGCACCCGTCGACATTTAAAGAGTTTCGCAAAATTTGGACCCCAACAATTTCGGATTGGGACTCTTATACGGATTGGCAAAAGGCTGGAATGGAAGATGTAGTGACAAAAGCCAATCGGAAGTATAAAGAGATCCTCAAGAATGCACCCGGTACATTATTGGATTCGCAGATCGAAGAACAACTGCAAGCTTATATTCAGAAAGCTAAGAGAGTTTAATTGCCGAAGCAGAGGGTATGGAAGTTCGAGGGTCTCCATTCTAGGATTTGAGAATTATATGATTACTGTAGAAAAGCTGAGGTGGATCTTTTGAGAACTAATGTCATTGCTGGACTATCTAAAATCGAGGGTTTTGGGCTTAATAGTTTTTCCGATGAGGAATTGTACGCTATTCATTGTGCGACCATTGATGTTTTGGAACATACAGGTGTTAAGGTGCCCTGTCAAGAAGCTTTGGAAATTTTTGCTGCCGGAGGAGCAAAGGTTGACTTTGAGAAGAAGGTCGTCAAAATCCCACAATATATTGTTGAAGAGTCTATTAAATCTGCCCCCAGCACGATTTTATTAGCCGGACGCGATCATCAACATGATATTGTTTTAGACGGAAAAAGAGTGCATTTTATCAATTTTGGTGAGGGAATATCGATTATTGATCCTATAACAAAAGAATATCGACCCACAACCAAACAAGATGTAGCTGATATTACTCGTTTTTGTGATGCGATGGATCAGATAGATGCTGTGTTACGGCCAGTTGCTCCCCATGATGTTCCCCCAGAATCAGCAGTATTGCATAATGCCGAAGTGATTTTTAATAATACGACAAAACATGTTTTTATTGGGACTGAAGGCGGGAAAAACTTTAAAAAGGTTTTCAAAATGGCTGCGATTATTGCCGGCGGTGAAGATAAGCTGCGGGAACGGCCGATATTTTCCTGCAACGTGTGTCCAACAAGTCCTTTGCAGTTAGTGGACCATTGTGCTGAGGTTATTATAGAAGGGGCACGTGCGGGAATCGCTGTTAACGTTTTATCGATGGCTATGTCTGGTGCAACGTCACCGATTACTCTGGCTGGTACATTACTGACTCATAATGCGGAAGTATTAAGTGGTATTGTTTTAAGCCAACTCACACGTAAAGGCGCACCCGTACTTTACGGAAGCTCAACGACTATCATGGACCTGCGGTTTACGACAGCTCCGGTTGGATCTCCTGAGCTGGCGATGATCAATGCAGGAGTCGCCAAACTCGCTCAATACTATTTATTACCGAGTTGGGTGGCCGGTGGATAGGTAGATAGCAAAATTCCGGACGCCCAAGCCTCTCACGAATTTACCATTACGGCGATGTTAACAGCGTTGGCAGGTGCTAACCTGATATACGGAGCGGGTATGTTGGAACTGGGAATTACGTTCGATTATGCTCAAATGGTAATGGATAATGAAATGGCTAAAATGATTAAGAAAGTGGTTAATGGGATCAGTGTCTCCGATGAAACCTTAGCTGTGGATGTTGTGAAGAAGGTAGGTACCGCTGGCAACTTCCTTAGTGAAGCTCATACTCTACAAAATATGCGCTCACAGTCTCGCAGTAAGATTATTGACCGACGAATGAGAGAAACTTGGTTAGAATATGGCGCCAAAAGTTTTACGGATCGAGCCTATGAAGAGGCGATTTCAATCCTAGAAACCTATAAGCCCGCATTTTTGCCAGAAAGCGTGCAAGCCGCATTAAGAGAAATCGTTGAAGAGACAGAGAGAGAATATAAAGTCTTTTAACTTACTCATAATTCACCTCTAAAAACCAATGAGTGGAGGCCTGAAAGCAGCTTTGGTCTCCGCTTATTGGTGCAAAGGTTTAGACGGTGACTACCTAAAAACATTGCAATGCTTAAGGGAGGTATTTGACGATGGAGAACTATTCAAAACTTGCAGAAAGTGTTATTGCCGGTAACGAGGAGCAAGTCAAAATCCAGGTTCGTGAGCTCATTGCGTCTGGGAGTGCCCCAGTCGATATCATTAACCAAGGACTCATTGAGGGTATGAATGTCGTGGGACAACGTTTCAAAGTGGGTGATATGTATGTTCCAGAGGTACTAATGTGTGCTCGTAGTATGAATGCTGGCCTTGAGATTGTTCGTCCAATGATTGCAGACGCTGATATTGAAAGTTCTTGTAAAATAATTATTGGTACCGTCAAAGGTGACCTGCATGATATCGGAAAGAATCTTGTCAGCATGATGATGGAAAGCGGAGGCTTGGAAGTCATTGATCTTGGTGTGGATGTTTCAGTGGATGATTTCATTGGAGCAATCAATGAACATCATCCGGATATTTTAGCCATGTCGGCCTTATTGACAACGACAATGCCTAAAATGAAAGAAGTAATTCAGGCATTGCTGGAAAGAGGTCTGCGTGACAATGTCAAAATCATTATCGGGGAGCCCCTGTCTCCCAAGCCTTCGCCCAAACAATCGGAGCTGATGGTTACGCGTCTGATGCTGCTTCGGCTACCGAACTTTGTAAACACCTGTTTGCTTTAAATGAGAGAAAGCCTGTAGTGAATGGAAACGATGTTTCCAGATGAGATTAATCATGACCATTTTATTAAGTGTCATCGTACTCGCTAGTGTAAAAGGCTTTGACCTTAATGATTAATATAAGAACTATAAAAGCTGGAGCGTTGGCCGTTCCGGCTTTTATAGTTTCTAATACAAGAGGAATATTCGAAAAGCATATAGAATGTTTAAATGACAGATTACGAAGGTATGCTTTGCATGCCAGAATAAGAAGAGATAGCCTAAATAGAACCTGGATTTGGCTAAAGGAGAGATGAGAAATGAACTATCAATTACTTCGAAACGGACAAATGCTTACTATTCGCGAAGCCAAGCATGAAGATGCCTCTATGTTTTTAGACTATATAAGTAAAGTTGGCGCAGAGACAGACAATTTAACGTTTGGCGAAGGCGAGTTTGGAATATCCGAAGAGGAAGAGGCTAATTTTATCAAAAGCCTTGCCAAATCAGATAATCAGCTGATGGTTTGTGCATTTTTAGACGGCAAATTGGTAGGGCAATTGGTATTCAGAGGTGGCTTAAGACAAAGAGTACGCCATACTGGAGAGTTTGGGATAACAGTCCTTAAAGAGCATTGGCATAAAGGCGTTGGGAGTGAGTTAATAAATTACCTTATTACATGGGCGAGAAAATCCATAATCATAAGGAAGATTAATTTACGAGTACGTAGTGATAATCATAATGCCATTAATTTATATAAGAAATATGGCTTTATCTCAGAAGGAGCAATCACTCGGGAGTTCTTCATAAATGGTAAATTCTTTGATTCTATCCACATGGGCCTAGAGATTGACTAAGGAATAACTTTAACGCTCAAATCAGTCAAGACTGGAAACTAGAGGAGGAAGGATCTATTGCCAAAAGTTCAAATTGCGACAATCGATGATTTGGAATCACTAGCCCAACTTTATAAAGAGCTAAGTGGTGAAGAAACGGATTTCCTAAAAATGAAAGAGAATTTTATAGTGATGGATTCGAATTCTGATTATGTAGTCTTAATAGCTAAAGAGGGTAATAGCGTTGTTGGATCAGTCATGGGGATCATCTGTCTCGACTTAGTAGGTAAGTGTAATCCCTTTATGGTTATAGAAAATGTCATTGTAAAAAGTACCTGGCGCGGTCGAGGAATCGGAAAAATGCTTATCGAAGAAATAGAGAAAATTGGGCGCTTAAGAGGATGCTATTATACGATGTTTGTGTCAGGGATGCATAGAAAGAAAGCTCATCGTTTTTATGAGGCAATGGGGTATGATTTGAATTTAGTACAAGGATTCAAAAAATATTTATAGACTCAACTGGAAGGAGAAAATAAGTGAAATAAGTCGAATAATAGAGTATAATGAAATAGAACCTTAATTCTTTATAATACAACGACTTGTCATTAGTTAATTTTTATACAAGTATTTTCAATACCTTAAGGCGTAATCAACTGGCTTATCTTGCTTGAGATTTATTTCAATAAGGCTTGTGAAAATATTTATTAGAGCAATAAAGATAAAGGGGACCTAACAAATGAACAAGCCGGTACGAATAGTAGTTGCAGATGATAATCGGGAGTTAATCGAAGTATTGAAAGCATACATTCATAGTCAAGAAGACATGAAATTACTTGGCGTTGCTTATAATGGCAATGAAGCCCTAGAGGTTATTTCCCGTGAATTTCCAGATGTTTTAGTTTTGGATATAATTATGCCTCATCTCGATGGTTTAGGAGTATTAGAAAAATTACATTATGAAAAACAAAGACCACGTATTATTGTATTATCGGCCTTTGGTCAGGAATCAATGATTCAACGGGTGGTTTCTCTGGGAGCTGACTATTACATGCTGAAGCCATTTGATCTTGATACCTTGGGTAAACGGATTCGGCAGTTAAGTTCCGAAATTACTTATACCAGTTCACTCGGGGTAAATTTAACAAAAAATGGGATCTCCCAAGTCGCTGATGACACATCAAAAACCCCTGTCAAGAATTTGGAAGAGGAAGTTACCCGAGTGATTTATCAGATGGGCGTTCCAGCTCATGTAAAAGGTTATCAATATTTACGCGATGCGATCGTCAGTGTCGTTCAAGAGGTTTCCTTACTGGGTGCCGTAACAAAAGAACTCTATCCGTTGATTGCGGATAAATACCAAACTACTCCAACTCGAGCGGAACGGGCGATCCGGCATGCCATTGAATTAGCCTGGGATCGTGGTAATATAGAATTTATAAATAGATTTTTTGGCTACAGTATTAATCTTGATCGCGGTAAACCGACCAGTTCAGAATTTATTGCTATGGTGGCTGAAAAATTAAGGATGTAGACTTTGCGGTAGTTTACTGAGTTTTAATTTCTTTCATTAAGCGTTCATATAGGATGAGATTGCCAGGGCGTTACTCTAAAACTCCCTGGCTTTTGCTATGTCATTCAAAGAATTTAATTAAGAACATTTTATTTTCAGCACATGACAATTTAATGTTATGGGAAGGACTAGGCTATAGAAAAAATTCTAATAATGGCTTTGGTAAATGAGCATGACTGATTTCTTAAAGGTACATTCTGAGAGATTCGTGTAAATGTAGTCTTTTAAATAATATTGCTGAGCTAAGAAGGGGGAATCGTCCTCAAATGGAACAACACTTTCTTGTCTTCAAAGAGGTAGCGGAAACCAAAAATATTACATTATCGGCTAAGAAGCTTCATATGAGCCAACCCAGTATAACGTTACAAATTCAGAATTTAGAGAATGAGTATGGTGCGCGTTTTTTTGACCGTACCAATAAAGGCGTCGAGCTGACTAAAGCAGGCGAAATCTTCTATGAACATGTCCGGAGAGTTCTAGATATTCTTTCGACTGCCAAAGAGCAGATAAATGCTCTTGTTAAAGGCCAGAAAAAAATAATTTACATCGGTTCAGCTTTGACTATTGGAGAATATATTCTTCCCAATATTTTGGCTTTCTTGTTTAAGGCTCATCCTGATGTTGAGTTTAAGGTTAAAATCGCAAATACTGAGTCGATATCTCAGGATATCTTAGAGAAAAAAATACACATTGGCCTTATAGAGGGACCTTTCTTCCAACATAAGGACCTCAATGTTGAAAGTTTCTGGCAAGATGAGTTGGTAGTCGTGCTTCCTCATTTTCACCCTTGGGCATCGAGAAAAAGTATTACACTAGCGGAACTTTCACATGAACCTCTTGTGACAAGAGAGGAAGGCTCTGGGACTCGCAGAGCCATGGAGATGGCGTTCAAAGAGAGGGGGCTTGATCCGGACCAACTGAATATAACTATGGAGTTAGGTAGTACTCACGCCATCAAACAAGTAGTTGCGGCAGGACTTGGAATTACGCTGATCTCTTCGTTAACCGTCAGCAAAGAAAGTGAGCGAAATATCTTTAAGGTCGTAAAAATTCAAGATGCCCCTATTTATCTAGATCTCAATGTTCTTACGGATGCCCATATTACTCGGACTAAAGAGGAGCAATTCTTAATCAACCTACTCCATGATCATGAAGTAATTGGAGATATTCTGAGTAAAGATTATTATAAATTAGAGAAACAAGCCAATAAACTGCATTTGCTAACCTCAAAGTAAGTTATTCAACGATCATGAAGATCGTTGAATACATTATGGAATTATTTTCTATGGCAGGAATTAAGGGCAAGATGTGGAATGGGGTTAAGGTAGTTATTATAACGTTGACTATCTTGTGTTATTATTTATTATTTCGCTGCAGTGAGGTGAAGAGTCTGAAAAGATTTTATAAACGATATATCCCCCTTGTAGTCTTAATAATAGTTTTAACTTTAGTCCTAGTGACAGTAGCAAGTATTGGGCGGTTACATTTGGGTAAGTTACCATTTAAACAGTCTTTACGTATCCCTAATATTTCTTGCTTAAGTGATGAAGATAACGATGGTGTTAATGATTTGCAAGACATTGTTAATGGGGCAAGGGCAGAAGTAAACAGAAAGCCCCAGTACCGCAGTGCTTATTATCAAGGGGGTTTTCCGCCGGACAATGAGGGAGTATGTACGGACGTAGTGTGGAGGGCGATGCGAGATGCGGGTTATGATTTAAAGGCATTAGTAGATAAAGACATCCGCGAAAATCCTGCAAAATATCCTCGTGCAGCAGGTAGCCCAGATCCGAACATCGATTTTCGTCGTGTTCCTAACCTGAGAGCTTTTTTTGAAAGATATGGAACAGAGCTTACTAAAGATGTAAAACCGGGTGACGTTGAAAATCTCTACCAGTGGCAGCCGGGGGACATAGTCACTTTTGACAACCCACACGAGCATATTGCTATTATCTCAGATAAACGCCGGCAGGACGGAGTACCTTTCATTTTACATAATGCGGGACCGACACCAAGTGAGACAGATCAGCTTGAAAGTTGGCCATCGAAAATTACGGGACATTTCCGGTTCCCGAAGCTCGACTGATCAGTGGTACAGGTATCGCGATTGTCGAACTGGAAAATTTTCCGTCACGGAAAGTAAAATACCCACTTTTTCTCCTTTTACACGTTACCAACATAAGGAATTTTAACACAATAAAAGTTTGTGTTACTTATAAGTCTGTAGACCGATATTTAACCCTTAGTTAAACTGAAGTGATTGAGTCATTAAAGGCAAATCATCAGGAATAAACAGAAGACCTTAGTGAACAGCATAATTTTGCAAGGTCTTTTTTATATTCTCGAATTGAAGAATCTATCATAATTCAGTAAAAACCAGACCCCGGTGTTCTGCACACCGGGGTTGAATTTATATAGGAAGAATTAACTTGCTATGGGAGCAGGTCGGAGCTATCATACCTGCACTGTTGAGGCCCGGTGTAATAGGTAAATTTCACCTAATTATTTATAGATTCATTAATATTGGGTCGAATGTTCCAGAAAATAGCAGTTAAATTGATCCTTTTTTAGAACATGATTCTGTTTATTGCGACTCGCACCATGAATTAAACTGATATAGGAGGCGACATCCGTAGACGTAGGCGAGAAAATAGCGAAGTTTCGCCAGGAAAAAAACCTGACGCAAAAAGAGTTAGCGGAGGAAGCCAGAATTAGCGTTAGTTATCTAAAAAAGATTGAGGAAGGACATTATAAACGACCCCATATAAAAATATTAGCAATAATTGCCGATGTCCTTGAAGTTGATTTGAGAAAACTACTGGAGGAGGAGTAATATTGGACGATTATAGGATAGAAAACTTTTGTCAAAACTTCTGTGATAAATTATGTAATCATTTAACAGTTATTAAAGGGTACTTGGATTTAAGTGAAGAAAAGGATGACAAGAACTTTTCCTATGAATTAAGGAAAGAAATCGATAATACGGTAAAATCAATTAAAGAATGCATTGATGAAATAAACAGCTGGAAATGGTAACGAGAAGAGGCTTTGAATCAGCTTACTACAATTATTGACAGGTGAGGTGTTCAGAGCTGTTCTTATAATGAGCGTCTGGGACAAATATATTTCGAAAGAGATGAGAATAGTGTATCATGGAAAAAGCCTTTGAAAAGAGACTAAAGGCATACCTCCGTAGATTCGTTCGCGTTTTAAAGTCAATAAAACATCACCCAAATGAACTCTACCTGGTTTCGTTGTAAATCCAAGTCTATATCCAAGCTTTGACATCAATTTTAGAGTTGTTTTGTTATATTTGCCAGACGGAAAACATAGAGCTTGTACACTGATGCCAAGATGCTGCTCCAGTTCCTGTTTAGAAATATTAAGCTCACTGTCTTGTTGATTTTCAGTAAGTGAGGCTAGGTCTAAATGATGTACGGTATGGCTACCAATAAAATTTCCTTGTTTGATGAGGTCATTAAGTTGTTCCCAATTCATCATTCCGTGACCTACGGAATTTGTAATGATAAAAAAGGTAGCCCTAAAGTTGTTATGCTGCATAATTGGCCAGGCTGATCTATAATTATCACCATATCCATCATCGAATGTGAGTAATATTGGTTTTTCAGGAACCGATGCTTTATTTACTAAAGCCTGATACAAATCCTCTATGGATATTGAATGATAGCCCTGCCGGCGAAGCCAGGCTATTTCTTCATTAAATTGTTTCACGGGAACGCCGAGAGAGTTACCAGGAAGTGTACTGATGGAATGGTACATTAGTATCGGTATACCTTCGTTAGGAAACGCAATCATTTTGGGTTTCTGGGCACTTAAAGAAGAAGGGCCAGGTGAAGAAACGATAGGTTCGTGAGCTTTTGACCTAGGGTAGTGGCTGTACCGTAAATCAATCGGTACAGGCCATTTGATGGTTAAAGAAAACAGTAGTAAAACTAGGACACTGATACATGCTATAAGTAGGTTCCGTTTTTGGTTCATTAATTGGTTCCATCCCTTAAATACTATTTGTTTATAGGATAACGAATGACTAGCTTATTATGTATTTTAAGGCAATCTATTATTATTTCCCAATACGTTTACTCAAGGAGAAGCATCTGCCAAACGAAACGAATACATGATGGAAAAATGAAAGCAGAGTATAGGGAGCATCATGAGAGGTAAAAAATTATTCGGCCTACTGTTGGACTTTTTACATTATTACTGTTGACTTAAGGTAAAATAGAATAAATTGATAATTGCAATGTTAGGGGGTAATGGTGTGATAGTGGTTACCACCGAAAATATCAAAGGTTTCAAAGTCACAGAAGTAAAAGGGCAGGTTTTTGGAGTTGTTGTTCGCAGCCGAGGACTAGGCGGGAACGTGATGGCTGGGTTACGTAGTCTTGTAGGTGGAGAAATCCATGAATACACGGCTTTACTTGAAGACACACGTAAACAAGCCATAGACCGTTTAGTTAAGAATGCCCAAGCTATGGGAGCGAATGCAGTTGTTATGATGAGGTTTGATTCCAGTGAAATTGGACAGACGATGAGCGAAATTGTCGCTTATGGAACTGGAGTAGTAGTGGAGAAAGAAGCCTAGTGATGAGAACAGCCGTAGGAATATATGCGTTAATTTATGGCGGGTTTATTATTATTGCATTATTTTCATGGTTTATTTGGGATAAACGATATAGAAAGAATCATGGAACAGTTATTCCCAAAGGTTATGTGGCTACGGAGGAGGTTTTCGTAGACCCTGTCAGCGGTACAAAACTCAAAGTTTATTACGATCCACAAACTGGAAATAGATTTTATCGAGAGACTTGAGAAGTTTACAGAAACGCACTTAGAGGCGTGAGGAGTGCTTAAACTGACAGATTGTTGACGGTTATTACAAGGTTCTGGGCTAATTAAAAGTGTGTTTTTGTTTCCTTGGACGTATATCCGGGGGAATTTTTTATTTTAACAGAAATCAGAAGTCCACAAACAGACTTGTATTATTTGATCTGTCT
Source organism: Desulfosporosinus paludis (assembly GCF_045689965.1). Taxonomy (NCBI): domain Bacteria; kingdom Bacillati; phylum Bacillota; class Clostridia; order Eubacteriales; family Desulfitobacteriaceae; genus Desulfosporosinus; species Desulfosporosinus paludis. The sequence goes on along the minus strand of NZ_CP144211.1, from coordinate 192,617 downwards.
ACTCTGAGGGGGTGCATATCAAAGTTCGTATCAACGGCTCTTTATTTTGAGAAAATATAACTGCGAGCCCAAGAGCCCGCAGTTAAAGATGTTCCTCCGCAAATTCAATCATTCGTTTGGGTAATTTGACCACTGACAGAGCCGTTTTCCACGATTTGTTCAGTCGTAATCGAGTTGAAGGCCCATTTCGTCAGCTACTTCATACTTGAATGATCCAATTGCTGTGAAGCTAACTGGGCTGCTATATTTGTATTTCATTCTCTGAAGACATGATTTATTATTTCAACGATGCGACAAAATCTCCAATTGCTTTTATTTGAGTGTCATTAAGTTTACCAGCAAAAGCAGGCATTTTACCCTGTCCTTTACTGATGATAGCTTGAACTTTTGAAGAATTATTTTTCCACTCATTAGTATTTATTGCAGGGCCAGCGCTCCCTCCAGCTCCAGTTATGCCATGACATCCGGCACAATTTGTTGCATATAATGCTGCTCCGTCTACCTGGGTTGTAGTGGGTGATGTCCCGGCAGGAGTATTTGTCGTGGGTGGGGTAGTTGATGGAGCGGGTTGTTGCTTACTGCACCCAATTAAAAGTAAAAGACTTAGAAATGAGATGACAATAATTGATTTTTGCAAACGCATATACAGGATTCCTCCTTGTCGTAATCTATAGTTAAAGTGTACAAATGCTTTGCTAAATATTCTTAGGGAGAAAGAGTAGTATAGTATCACCACAAGAGGCGTCTGGGAGAACCTATTCCTGCGTTTTATCTTATGGATGAAAGGAATTACCCCAGTATTTAGGGAAAAAAATATCATTTCCGACTGATAAAAAACGGAATATTAAAATAAGCGATTGATTTCCTGGAGCTTATTGCGTCCGAAAGGTGGGGAATCATAGAGAAGTTCTATTCTTAGTGCTTATTTAAGGAGGACTTGATAATGAAAAGAACAATAAGAGCTGGTATAATTAATTATATATTGATGTCTATTAGCTACCCTTTTTACCATCAAAAATATTCAGGAGAAGCATTAGGAGTAACATGAAAAGAATAAATGAAATTTTTAGCGATTATGAAGCAAGGGGTAACATAAGTACTGCAATTGTAGAAGCGGTAGTCTTAAACAAAAGTACGAAAACCCTGGAGATGAAAATCAGCTCTGATAAATATATTGAAATAAGAGAGATAGAGTTAATTAATAAATTTATAAAAGAAAGATTAGCGTTAAACGATTCGGTAATCGCGATAGAATATCCGATGGGAACGGATAGAAGACCAATTGAAGAGGAACTCCAAACTATTGTATCTTTGTTGGCGGATAAAAATCCTGTCTTAAAATCAGCTTTAACTAAAAGTGACTATGAAATAGTAAAAAATAATACCATAAATTTTAAGTTTAAAATTGGAATATCTTACTTATTAAGAGCTAGGGGTTACGATAAACTAATTTACGAAGCCATAAAAAACATGTACGGTATAGCGTATCAAATAAATTTTGTTGATAACGTAAGCAATGAAGAATCCATGAGACTGCAAGAGGATGCCTATGCCAAGGAAATGCTGCTTCTGCAAAAGGAAGTTAGAGCAACAATTAACAGCGCCCCTAAATTACTTAAGGAAGATGCAGAGATAAAGCAGGAAATAAAAGCTGAAACCGACGGTAAAAAAGAAAATTCATCCTTAATATTAGGGAGAAATGCCAATATTAAGGATACTATCATTAAAATTACGGACGTTACGCCGGATGAGGGAAAGATAGCTCTTGAGGGTGAATTATCCAATATAGAAGCAAAAGAATTAAGAAGCGGAAAAACATTAATTTCCTTTGATTTATATGACGGATCAAGTTCCGTGACCTGTAAGGCCTTTATCAAACCTGGTGAAGACGGTGAGATATTATCTCGGCTTAAAAAGTCTAAGAGCGTCAGGCTTTCTGGAAATGCAGGTTACAGCAAGTTCTCTGGGGAAACCGAGCTTATTGCCAATACGATCATTGAAACTGAGGGTGTGAAAAAGGCTAAGAGGCAGGATAAGACTGAGGTAAAGCGTGTAGAACTGCACATGCATACCCAAATGAGTCAGATGGATGCTATGACCAGTGCCACTGATTTAATAAAAAGAGCCATGAGCTGGGGCATGAAATCCGTTGCCATAACGGATCATGGAGTGGTACAGTCCTTTCCTGAGGCCCATAAGCTCATAGGAAGAGATAATCCTAACATGAAGATCATCTATGGAGTAGAGGCCTATTTGGCACCGGATAAAAAGCCATCTGTCACAAACTCCAAGGGACAGAGTATTGATACCATCTATTGTGTGTTGGATTTGGAAACCACAGGCTTTTCAGCTGTAACAGAGAAAATTACAGAAATAGGAATCATGAAACTTAAAGGCGGCAAGGTAATTGATGAATTCAGCTGCTTTGTTAACCCCGAAAAGCCTATTCCGGCAAGGGTAGTAGAGGTTACTAACATAACCGATGATATGGTAAGAAATGCGGAAACCATTGATCAGGTATTTCCTAAAATCCTGGATTTTATTAAGGAGAGTGTTTTAGTTGCCCATAATGCTGAATTTGATATAGGCTTTTTAAAGCATAATGCCAGCGTTTTGGGCTATGATTTCGATTACACCTATTTGGATACTTTATCCTTGGCCAAGGAGCTCTTTCCTGATTATAAAACATATAAATTAGGGAGAATTGCCAAAAATCTAGGGATAAAGGTAGAGGTTGCTCATAGAGCTTTAGATGACGTCGATACCACCGTTAAGGTCTTTAATGTAATGCTGGAAAAACTGAAGCAAAGGGGAGCAGAAACCCTTGAGGATATAGACCGATATAGCTTCGATGAAGAAGCTAAGAGGGATGCTTATAAGAAACTTAAAACCTATCATGCGATAATTTTAGCAAAGGATTATGTCGGATTAAAGAATTTATATAAGCTGGTCTCCTATTCCCACTTGGATTATTTTTATAAAAAACCACGTATCTTAAAGAGCCTCTACAAAGAATACTCCGAAGGTTTAATCCTTGGCAGTGCCTGCAGTGAAGGAGAGCTTTACCAGGCAATCTTGCTTGGAAAATCCGATGAGGAAATTGAAGCCATTGCTGAGGAATACGATTATTTAGAGATCCAGCCGCTGGGGAATAATGACTATTTAGTAAGAACAGAGCAGGTGCCCAACAAAGACTATTTAAAGGAAATCAATCGAAAAATTATTGCTCTGGGTGAAAAATTAAACAAGCCTGTAGTTGCTACGGGAGATGTTCACTTCCTCGATCCTGAAGATGAGATATACAGGCGTATTCTGGAAGCAGGTCAGGGCTTTAAGGATGCGGATAATCAGGCACCCTTATATTTAAAAACCACAGAGGAGATGCTTGGGGAATTTTCCTATCTAGGTGAGGAAAAGGCCTATGAAGTGGTTATAACAAACACCAATCTGATATCTGATATGTGTGATCCCATCAGTCCTATTTCAACAGAAAAATGCCCGCCTCATATTGAAGGCTGCGAGCAGACCATTAAAGATATTGCCTTCGGGAAGGCCCATGAGCTCTATGGAGACCCGTTGCCGGAAAATGTCCAGCAAAGGTTGGACAGGGAACTGGATTCTATTATAAAAAATGGCTTCTCCGTAATGTATATCATCGCTCAAAAGCTCGTATGGAAATCAAACGAAGATGGCTATCTGGTCGGCTCCAGAGGCTCTGTTGGTTCCTCTGTTGTAGCCTATATGACCGGTATAACGGAAGTAAATGCGTTGCCGGCCCATTATAGGTGCCCCAACTGCAAGTACTCGGATTTTTCCGAGTATGGCTTTAAAATCGGCTTTGACTTGCCCGATAAGGTTTGCCCAGACTGCGGAGAAAAGCTGGCTAAGGATGGTATAGATATCCCTTTCGAAACCTTCTTAGGGTTCAATGGAGATAAGGAACCAGACATAGATTTAAACTTCTCGGGAGAATATCAAGCTAAGGCCCATAAATACACAGAGGTTATCTTTGGGAAAGGCACAACCTTTAAGGCCGGGACTATAGGTACTATAGCCGAAAAAACAGCCTTTGGCTACGTGAAAAAGTATTTTGAGGAAAAGAACCGGACAACAAACAAGGCGGAAATTATCAGAATTTCAAGAGGCTGTACGGGTATAAAAAGAACTACGGGACAGCACCCGGGTGGAATTATAGTGGTGCCTAAGGGCCGGGAAATCTTTGAATTTTGCCCCGTACAGCATCCTGCCGATGATTCAAACTCGGATATCATAACAACACATTTCGACTATCATTCGATTGATCAGAACCTGTTAAAGCTGGACATACTGGGTCATGATGATCCTACAGTCATAAGAATGCTTCAGGATATCACGGGAGTGGACCCCCAAAGGATACCTATGGATGATCAGGAAACAATGTCGATATTCTCATCCACGGAAGTCTTAGGGGTGGCTCCGGAGCAAATAAACTCTAAGGTAGGGACTTTCGGGATTCCTGAATTTGGTACGAAGTTCGTAAGGGGAATGCTTTTAGATACAAGGCCGACAGCCTTCACAGATTTAATCTGTATTTCAGGACTTTCCCATGGTACTGATGTGTGGCTGGGAAATGCGAAGGACTTAATTGATGCGGGAACAGTCACCTTAAGTGAAGCAGTATGTACCCGAGACGATATTATGATTTACCTCATTAAAAAGGGTCTGCCGCCCAATACTGCCTTTAAGATAATGGAGCTGGTTCGTAAAGGAAAGGCCTTAAAGGACCCTGAAAAATGGGCTGAATATGAAGCAATGATGAGAGAGCACGATGTACCGGAATGGTATATAGATTCCTGCAGAAAAATTAAATACATGTTCCCAAAGGCCCATGCTGCAGCCTATGTAATGATGGCTTTCAGAATTGCCTGGTTTAAGGTGCACATACCCAAGGCTTATTATGCAGCTTACTTCACCATTAGGGCAAAGGCCTTTGACGCTGAATTTATGATCTTCGGCAAAGAAAAAGTTAAAGCAAAGATGAAGGAAATTGAGATGCTGGGCAATCAAGCTGCCCCTAAGGATAAAGATATGTACGATGATTTGGAATCGGTTTTGGAAATGTACGAAAGAGGCTTCAATTTCCTGCCCATTGATTTATATAAATCCCATGCATCGAGATTTCAAGTAGAGGAGGATGGCTTAAGACCGCCCATAAACAGTATATCTGGCATGGGAACCGTCGCGGCAGAAGGTATTTATAACGCTGTCCAAGAAAAACCCTTTAACTCCGTAGAGGATATCAAGAAACGTGCTAAGATTGGAAATTCGGCGATCGATTTGCTTAGAGGATTTAATTGCTTAAAAGGTCTGCCGGAAAGTGATCAATTGAGTCTTTTTGATGTAGTTTAAGGTCAATGCTCTTGAAAAAGCTCGGCAGCAATGGAGAATAATAATTCATTAGGAAAAAATGACTAAAATCCGCCTTCCCCAAAAACATTGGAAGGCGGATTTTACGTGTAGCATTTTCGTTGGCGCATCAATACCAATAGTCTAACTTCTTAATGGTGACCCTCAGATACAAAGAGAAAACCAGTTAAATTTATTAGAAAATAACGCCTAAAGCGATAAGAATCAAGATAGCAATTGCAATGATTCCTACACCGACTCCTACTCCAACACCGCCATAAGCAGCAACCGGAGCAACAACAGGTTGAGGACAACATGCTCCGCTCATTCCGCCATAACCCATTCCGTACATAAAATGTTCCACCTTTCTAAATTTAGAATACGATTCCTAAAGCGATCAGAAGAAGAATTATCACTACAACGATTGCGATTCCGGCTCCAACTCCAACTCCTGTTCCACAACCACATGCAGCTCCATCAACGTTACCAAATGCCATTTGCATTTCCTCCTTTACCAGATATATCCTAATGTATGAACAGAATGGTAATTATGGAATTTGTCTTATTGTATAAAGAGATTGTTTTTCAAAGCTAAAGGGTTTCTAGGTTAAAATACTCAGAACCTAAACAGGAGCGTAACGAAACTAAAGTTTCACTACACCCCCGTTTAGGTTCTGAGTTTGGTTAAAGCCCCTTTTTTCTGGGGGTTAAAACCATGTTCACTATTGGGCCAAAAGAACTTCATCTAATAGATGGTCTGCTTGATCTTGAGCAATTCCTTTGACTTGCATAATCTCACTGATAAACATCCGGCGGGCACTCTTTAACATATTTGTGTCCTCTAATCCAAGCTTATTCTTTTGGCTTTTGCGCATTAAATCTCGGATGATTTCAATTTCTTTGTAAATATCGCCGGTTTTCATTTTGTTTTTATTAACATTCCTGCAATAGCGTCGGTCTTCATAGATAATTGGATCTGTATTTCCATGGTGAAAATCTGTCAGAATAGTTTCCAAGATATCAGGCTTAATTATCTGACGGATACCAAGAGCCTCAGCTTTTTCTATTGGAATCATAATTTGCAGATTGTTTTGAGGCATATTCAACGTATAGTAAAGCTTCTTTATTCCTAATACCTCTTTCTCCTCAATGTTTTCAATAACACCTACACCTTGCATTGGATAAAGAACCTTGTCGCCGATTTGAAACATAAATACACCTCCTGAGATACCTATTTATTAAGTATATCACAGGATCGTATAATTAACAAATAATACAGTTTACCATATCGTTTTAGTTGTTGTCAATGGACAAAGAAAAACTGATTTACTTTACCATCCGTTACATGGATATGTTACCTAGTCAATAAATACGACAAAATATATTTGAATATCCTCTATATAAACTAAAAACTATAAAATTATTCAAAAAAATACTACAAAATGCAACGGGTATTTTAAATGACATGTGCTAGAATAAGCTTCAGAATCTTTCAACAGATTTATGGCTTGGAGCAAAGGATTGGTCAGATGAAGTAACGATGAGAAACAAGAGGGGTCTTTTTGATGTTAAACTATATGGACAATTATCATAATATGGAACTTGAAAAGAGAAATCTCGATCAAAATGAATATATTTATACCTATAGAAATTCTTTTGAAATGATAGAATTCCGATTTATTTTTGAAGGATCATTAAACATTGTTCATTTTATCGTTTACCCAAGAGGCAAAGGATTGGGAACTTCATTTATTGGATATTTAATTGATGGCTTACCATCTCAAACAAATATTAAGTTAAAACCAAAAAATTCACTTGCAGTAAAGTTTTGGCTAAGTCGAGGTTTTAGGTTTGAAAGTGATGAGGTTATGGTTTATAACAAGGACTAAAGGGATTGGCACAGCCAATATCATATGAAGAGCAAACGTACTTACATAGTTCCGATGAACTTGGAGGGATCGATTAATCAGGATATTAAGCAGTTTTTTGAGTTGATAATAAATTGTTAAAGACGGCAATCAAATAATAACATCCAAATAGATCTAAAGATTTAACTACAAAGAATAACCCTTTGTGGATATAAATATAACCTGCTTTATATGCAAGATATTGAGCAACAAATAAACATAACAAAGCCATCGTTTTAACCACTCGATTAAACCTGGATTTATATAAGATTATTAGAAAATTAAGCACTATGAATTGGTAAACAAAACCTGATGAAGTGTTATTTCTATTTATATCAGTAAAAAATATTTTACTCTGTAATAATTGTATACCTAATATATATCAGACCAAAAACACAATACCAAATATATGAAAAATCATAAATGACTAGAAATAATGATGTTGAGGAAACGGATATTTGTGAAAATAATTACCAAAGATTATATCCAGATAAGAATCTTGGAACATTTTAGGATAGTAATTATAAGCTTTTAAACCTAGTACTAAAATTGCTTCTAAAACAAATGAAAATCCTATTATGGAAAATAGAAATGCTATAGCGAATTTCATATTATTCTTTGCTTTATGTAGTATCAAAACATTTGTAAGGATACTGGAAACAAATAATAATAATATGAACCATATTGTATTTGTCCAAAATGTTGAATTCATGTGCGCGTCTCCTTGGACATTTAATTGGCTACGACAAACACATAATTGAAGAGTTGTCCTACTTTATGATACTAAAGGGTAAATCAAATAAGCATATCATTAAAATTGCTAAAGCAAGCGATATAGGCCAAACCCACAGTGATTTTTTAAAGTGCAATAGAAGAAGTGGGAACATTAGAAAGTTAAAACCAAAGGACCAATAAAGATTCCAACCATTATGGTAAGTAATGTATCCTAAGTTATATGAAAGCCATTCAATCGAAGTATACAATAGTGAGCAAAAGAGGAAGAATGGGACATATAATGTTTTCCGACTCCTAATTTTCGAATAGAGTGCAAAAAAAACAAGACAAGTACATGGGAAACATATAAAAGCAATTATAAATTCCGAAAAATCATTGCTAATAAAGGGCGACTCGAATTGCCAGAGGGGCTTATTCGCAGTCAATAGAATACAAGATAGGTCCCCAATAATCAGATACAAAATTGTAGAATAATATTGTTTCCAGTTTCGCCAATCTCCCCATTTCCAAGCAATAAAAATTGAAACCAGGGCCAGAATTATACGGTAATCAGACATTCAATTTAACCTCAAATATTTATATCGACATCCATGCCTCTAGTCATTCTGCCTTTTCGTTGGCATTTATATACAGAGATCGAATGGAGTCTCTGATCATGACTATTGTTTTGTAAAGGGTTGCATTATTATAGCTTAATGGATAAACTAGTTGCATCTATGAAAAGGGAGCGCTGCTCTTGCCAGAATTACAGAGTTGGACATTACATAAGGTGAAATGGCATATATTGCCTTTAGTGTTTATTTTGTACATCGTAAATATTTTAGATCGTGTTAATCTAGGGTATGCTGCCATGGAAATGAATAGGGATTTAAATATTACATCGGTAGCATATGGAACCCTGTCTGCCGCCTTTTTTATTTCTTTTTTAATGTTTGAGGTTCCGAGTAACATCATCCTCCACCATCTAGGAACCAAAAAATGGATGGCTCGGATCATGATCACTTGGGGTTTTATAACTGCCCTTCATTTTTTTGCTCAGAACTTTACCCAAATCTACCTGTTGCGTTTTTTACTCGGAATAGCTGAAGCTGGTTTTTTTCCAGGGATAATTTATTATTTTACCTATTGGTTTCCTGCTAAGGAACGCGCATGGGCTACGTCTCTTTTCATGGTGGCCAGTCCTGTTTCAAATATTATTGGTGCTCCACTGGCTGTATTTATTCTGGATCATATTCATTGGTTCAGTTATGCTGGGTGGAGATGGTTGTTTGTCATCGAAGGGGTGCCAGCCATAATCTTAGGGATTATAACGCTCTTATTTATGACTAATAAACCGCAAGATGCCAAATGGCTTACGCCAGAAGAAAAGGATTGGTTAACTCAGGAAATACAGAGGGAACAGGTTCAAAACCAAATCCAGCATGTTTCCATTGCCAAAGTCTTCGCTCATTCGAAGGTCTTGCATCTGGTTGTTATTCACATAACCATCCAAATGATGTTTCAAAGCATATCTTTTTGGATGCCGACCATAGTCAAAGAGTTTTCCAATACATTTTCAAATACAGATGTTGGTCTGATTATGATGCTTCCGGGTATTGCTGGTGCTATTGCTATGCCGATCTGGGCACTTCATTCAGATCGAGCCAAAGAGAGGAAATGGCACATTGCTCTTCCAATCTTGCTTTCTGCTCTGGGTCTAGCCATGACAGGTTTTTCATCCTCAATAACTGTAAAAATTCTCGGAGTTGTCCTAAATGGAATGGGGAATGCCTGCTTTTACGGCCCCTTTTGGTCCTTACCTGCTACTTTCCTGACAACTGAAAGTGCGGCTGTTGGAGTGGCCATAATAAACTCTTCCTCCAGTATCGGTGGATTTTTTGGCAACAAAATTGTTGGTGTGATTAAAGATTCTTCACTAGGTGTCAGCGGTGTTTTAGTATTTTTGATCGTTTGTTGTTTAGGGGCCTTCACCTTGACAATGACTTTAAGGTTAAAAGAAGCAATTTAACATAGGAATTACACCAAACCATAGATTCACAGATCATTCTTTGCAAGAATATTAAGTTGAACAAAAGGAAATTCAATGCTATGATATTTACGTCTAAATGAAGATCTAACGCCTGTTTTAGGTAAGGTGAATATGGAGAATATAACTAAGATTTGCAGAGATAGTGTGTCGGAGCTTGTGTATAGCCAATTATTGGATAATATTATTAAAGGCAAATGGGTACCGGGTGACAAGATTCCATCTGAACACCAATTGGCTTCGTTATTTGGTATTAGTCGAGTATCTGTACGAGTTGCCTTGAAAAAAATGATTATCCTGGGATTACTGGAAGCGAAAGTTGGGGAAGGAACCTACGTCAGGGAATTCACCCCGGGACTGTATTTAACCGAACTTGCTCCAATTATCATGCAGCCTAAAAACCAAATTGAAATCTTAGAGTTTCGAAAAGCTCTGGAAACTGAAGTTATCCGATTGGCAATCGTACGGGCTCAAGATGATGAGATCCAAGAATTAGAAGATATTTATTCACAAATGTGCAGAGCGTCTGAAACGTCGAATTTAGACGAGTATTTTAACCTGGATGGTCAATTTCACAAATGCCTTTTTAAAATGTCCAGGAACAGTTTGTTCATTAGTATCTTTCAGAGTTTGAGTGATCTATTATTTGAACACTATCAATTAATAGTTAAAAAAAGTTGGGAAGTTGATGGTATACCGAGGGTTGCCGAGGAAGATGAACACTTTAATATTGTTCAAGGTTTAAAACATCGAGACCCAGAATTAGCCTTGGAAGCTTATATTGCTATGGTAAACGCAAAATTGGCTTTGTTCAGTGAGTAATAAATCCTCAATGATTGTAAACTATTTTTTCAATCGTTGGGGATTTATTTTATGTCAAATAAATTCGATTAAGAGAGCATATTGACAGAAAAAATCATATAATGTTAAGATAATATTAGGTCAAATGTAGGACAACTAACAAATGATGTTTGTGAAGAGTTGTATCTAGTAACCGTCGGGAGATATGAAATGTCGAAACTTGAATCTACGTTATCGCATATTCGTCCATTGCTCGAAATACGTTGTTCTATGTATGCTCTCTAGAACTAATTGCTCTTAAAGAGCTTTTAGAAATAATATCTTAGTTTTTTCTATAATTGGTGGGGGTGAAACTATGAGTTTAATCGAGAAGGCTAAAGACTACATAGTAAGTAGAAGGTCCTTTCTCGGTGCAACAGCAACATTGGCCGTTGGAGCCGCGGTAGCGGTAACCTTGCCAGGTTGTGGGCTGCAAAAAGTGGATTCGGATAGGGTTGCGGAGCTGGCCAACAAGGAAGGAGAATGGATTACTGCTGCTTGCTGGCACAACTGCGGTGGACGCTGCTTGAATAAAGCATATGTTGTGGAAGGCGTCGTGACTCGTCAAAAGACGGATGATACCCACCCAGATAGTCCGGATTATCCGCAGCAAAGAGGATGCGCACGCGGCCGATCTCATCGAAAAATGGTTATGGGAGCAGATCGCCTTAAGTATCCAATGAAACGGAAAAATTGGGAACCCGGGGGTGGCAAAAAAGAACTACGAGGTAAGGATGAATGGGTCCGTATTTCTTGGGACGAAGCCCTAGATATCGTGGCAAGTGAAATTAAACGCATTAAGGGAAAATACGGAAGCTCAAGTATTTTCGCGCCAGTCGGTGGTTCAGGCGGTGGTTTAGAACCCCTTCGGGTACTCAATGCTTATGGAGGATGCACTGAACGCTGGGGAAGCGTTTCTTGGGGAGCATGGCCTGTCGTTTGGCAGCAAGTAACCGGAATTGCGGATACCGGAGCAGCGTCAGGAAATGATCGCTTCCGCTTGCGCGAATCTAAGCTGATTATCCTCTGGGGTGCCAATCCAGCCCAATCAAGTCAAGGGCTTCCCACCTTTAACTATTTACAAGCTAAAAAGGCGGGAGCAAAATTTATTGTTATTGATCCGCTATATTCAGAATCTGCCAGAGTCTTAGCCGATGAATGGCTGCCGATTCGACCTGCTACAGATACTACTTTGATTTTAGCTATGGCGTATCATATTTTGACGAATAACTTAATGGATCAAAAGTTCTTGGACAACTACTGTATTGGCTTTGACGCTGATCATATGCCTGAAGGAGCAGATCCTAAGAATAATTTTAAAGATTATCTATTAGGTACCTATGATGGAATCCCAAAGACACCTGAGTGGGCTTCGAAAATTTGTGGAATAAGCGCTGAGACTATTCGTAAATTCGCTCAGGAATATGCGACAACAAAACCGGCTGCTATTATTTCGGGAGGAGCTCCGGCTAGAATTAACAATGGTGAGCACTTGCCTCATGCGATGATAACTCTAGGTTTAATGGCAGGTAATATAGGAATTCCGGGTGCAGGAGTTAGCCCTAATATGCACAATTCTTCAACGAATGCCGGCCCGGCTTTGGTCAAACCCGGCAACAATGGTATCCCGGCAGTTAAGAACCCGTTGAAAAGCAGTATCAACAGCGGTGAGATGTGGGATGCAGTTCTAAAAGGCAAGTACACTGAAAGTAAAGGGAATATAAAAGATATCAATATCCAAATGATTTGGAATTGGTTTGGACATACCTTGAATCAAAGGGCTGGTGCGACGTTGGGAATAGAAGCACACCGCAAAGTTGAGTTCGCTGTTGCTCAAAACTTATTTCTAACGACGGATGCCAGATATTCTGATGTTGTTCTACCTGTTATTTCTCAGTGGGAAAGTCTTGGCGGCTTATTGACAGGGAACCGTGAAATCCTCATCCACTATCGTCAAATTATGAAGCCAATGTTTGAAGCGAAAAGTGATATATGGATTGCCACTGAATTGGCTAAACGTCTTGGAGCAGACACAAAAATCGTCAATCCGATTTCTGAAGAACAAGCACTCTACAATCAAATCGCCGGGGCAATGGTCATGAAAGCTGATGGGTCCGGTTATGAGAAGTTAGTAACCCTGACAGCGGAGGATATCAAAGAACTTGGAGCCAATGGAAAGCCTCAAACAGGCCGTATAACGTATAAGGAATTCAAAGAAAAGGGAATCTATCAAGTTCCAAGATCACTTGGAGATAAGCTGGAATTCACGAGCTTTGTTGATTTCCTTGCGGATCCTGTTGGGAAGAAATTAGCAACTCCGAGTGGAAAATTTGAAATCTACTGTGATCCTCTTGCCAAGGCCATCGAAAAAGTTGGCTTTACGACAAAATCCCCTATACCAAAGTATGAACCCTCGCGCGAAGGATTTGAGGACGGAGCGAAGAATGGTTATCCTTTCCAAGTGATTACTATTCACTATTTCAGGCGGTCCCATTCTACCTTGGACAATGTGCCCTGGCTGAGAGAAGCTTTTCCGCAAGAAGTCAGGATTAGTACGAGCGATGCTGAAAAATTAGGGATCAAAAATAATGATATCGTTAAGGTCACCAGTCGCCATGGATCAGTCATTCGCCCTGCTATGGTTACAGAACGTATCATACCGGGTGTTGTTGCACTAGGTGAGGGCGCCTGGGTAGAAATGGATGAGCAAGCCGGAGTGGATAAGGCTGGTTGTACCGGGATACTTGACGGACACATCCCCACGGGTCAAGGTCACACTGGATTCAACTCCTGTAATGTTAAGCTTGAGAAGTATGATAAACCCTTGGATCCTGATGTTAAATGGCCTCAACGAATCATTTTCTAAGGATGTGAAGAAAAATGGCACAACTCGGATTTTATTATGATATGACCGTATGTACCGGTTGTAAGGTTTGTCAAATTGCTTGCAAAGATAAAAATAATGTGGATGTTGGAGCGCTTTTCCGCAAAGTCTATAATTTTGAAGGCGGAAAATTCCCTAATCCATGGGAATATAATTTGTCTATTGCATGCAACCATTGTGCGCAACCCAAATGCGCCCCGAACTGTCCGACCGGGGCCTTATATAAACGTGAAAAAGATGGCATTGTCATGCACGACCCAAATAAATGCATCGGCTGTCGTCTCTGTACCTGGTCTTGTCCGTATGGTGCTCCTCAGTATATTGAGAAATTGGGTAAAGTGGGCAAATGTACTCTTTGTGCGGATCTTCTAGATAAGGGCGAAGAGCCGGCTTGCGTTGCAGCTTGTCAAATGAGAGCTCTTCAATTTGGCGATATTGAAGAACTTCGTAAAAAGTATGGGGCAACTGCGGACATAAAACCCCTGCCGTCTTCTAGTTTGACTCATCCATCTCTCACCATTAAAGCAAACAAAGAAGCGCTGAAGTAGAGCAATAGACTTTCTTAAAGGAATGAAAGGGGGGGCCGATTTAAAATGTTTGCTGAAGAATGGCCTTTAATGATGTTTACCCTCATCAGCCAATTGGCCATTGGTAGTTTTATCATACTTGTTTTTGTGCGTGCCTTTCTGGCAAAGCAAGATGCCCCAATGGCAATGAAATTAACGAACCCAGGTTTTAAGGCGGTGGGGGCGCTGATGGTACTGTCCTTAGTCTTTTCACTTTTCCATTTAGGCACACCTTCAGGAGCGTACCGATCTATTCTAAATTTGGGTTCCTCTTGGCTCAGCCGAGAAATTCTAACAGCGGGTGGTTTTCTGGTTTTTTGGTTTGTAAGTTACAGAAGCTATCAAAAAAACAATGCGAGTGCTCTGGGTTGGCTTACTTCATTAATCGGTTTGGCTGCTATTTTTAGCATGGTTAATATATACAGCCATTCAGTTCGCCCGGCATGGACGAATGTCAATACCTACGTTGCCTTTTATGGGGCGATGCTCGCCTTGGGAAGTTTAGGCGCCGCAGCCTTGATTGTCTATGCAGCAAAAGGAATTGAAGTTTCTTCTTCCGTTGTAGCACAACTGAAGAAAGTCAGCTTAATTGCTGGAGTTGCAGTAATTCTTCCTCTCTTATATCTGCCTCTTTATATTAATGGTCTTGCCAACGGCGATGCAGCAGCTCAAGCCTCTTCTCAGCTTCTTACCGGAAGCTACATTTTCCTTTTAGTTTTGAGAGGGCTAATATCCCTGGCTGGTGCTGGGCTTCTATTCTATGCAATTAGGCAAATAGGGAAAAAAGCAGCATTTCGGAATTTGGTTTATAGTGCACTCGTACTGATTATTATTGGAGAATTCATAGGTCGTTATGTATTCTACGGGTCAGCAGTGTCAATAATGATTGGATTAAATTAATACGACGAAAGGCCTCCAGATTTCTGGAGGCCTTTCGAAATTATATATCCTGCGTGAATAATGATGGTTTAATTATTTCCCTGAGTTCAACTCTAACTCGGATTTTGTAAGCGCAGGAATGGAGTCTTTTCTGGAGCTGGTTCTGACATAGACCAACCAATAGACGCCGGCCACAAAGACAGCCCCACCGACGATGTTTCCAAGAGTTACCGGAATTAAGTTGCCAGTGATAAAGGTTTCCCAATTAAGAGCCGCGAGAGTTTTAGGATCAAGATGAGAAGCAGCAACCCAATTAGGGTTTGCCTTGCTTAAGATTCCCGCTGGAATATAGTACATATTTGCTATACTGTGTTCAAAGCCTGAGGTGATAAAAAGCCAAATCGGAAAGAAGATGGCAAACATTTTGCCTACCATGTCTTTTGCACCATAGGCCATCCAAACTGCTAAGCAAACTAACCAATTGCACATAATCCCTAAATAGAAAGCAGACATAAAAGGTAATCCTACTTTATAGGAGGCAATTTTTATGGTTATGCCGCCTAAAACATTAGAGCCACTGTTAAATAATCCGGATTGAACCATAAGATATGCTATAAATACTGAACCAATAAAATTACCTGCATAAACGAATACCCAGTTTTTTATCATCTCTTTGAACTTAATCTTGCCTTCAAAAACTCCAGCTGAGATCATGGTATTACCGGTAAATAATTCTCCCCCGGCCAAGATTACCAGCATAAGTCCAGTTCCGAAGACAGCTCCGGCAAGAACCTTTCCAAGACCATAAGTTTCAGGCTTGGCGAATAAATTAAAGGCTGCCATATTTGAGCCTTCTGCTGCGAAGGCTATGAACGCTCCTGCTAAAATCCCTAAGAGTATTTGTTTTGGTATGGGCAGAGCTACCTTTTTTATTCCTGTCTGGATTGTTGATTCGGCAATTTCTGCGGGTGTTAGAAATCCTTTTGTCTCCAAATTGACCACTCCTAACTTTTTAATATTACCTAATGATCTGACAACTTATAGACGATTTCCTGTATGTTCAGATAACTAGATGGGTTATTTTCAGTTTAGATAGTATTATCTGAATTGTCTCTGTTTTGAAAATTAAAAAGATTTTTTATAAATATTGTGAGTAAAGAAAATGATAAAAGCAATTAAGTAAATATTGAAAAAGCTGCTTTACAAAAAGATATGCCCCTCTAATGGCAGAAAGGATAATGATAAAAAACCTTCTGCATAGGAGAGCATATCTTTTTATTCCATCCTTTATAATGTTATACTCTTTTATAAAGGGATAAAGAGTTTGAGAGGACGGCCAACTGTGCCGTATTTCTGATCAGATCTTAAGACACCGCACTGTTCAAGAAATTCAAGGTAGCGACGGACTGTAACTCTTGTCAATTTAACCCCTTCTGCTACTTCCTCAGCTGAAATAGGGCGGCTAATTGTTTGTACAAACTTAAGAATATGATCCAGTGTTGCTTGATTCAATCCCTTTGGTAAACTTTCTCCTTTAAAGCGTCCTGTAGATATATAATTCGCCAGAGGAGATTCCAAGGTATCAAAATCGTCATTATCATTACTAGTGTTACTGTCGTTGGGGGTTAGATTGCATACCATATCGTCAGGACCTTCAGCCGAGTTATGGTTTGCATCAGCACTATCAGTTGGAAGATTAGTTTCAAAGTCGCAAGTAGTTTTGTTAATTTCTGAAGTCAGGGATTGGATTTGTTCCACCATCTGATTAAAAGCATTCTCAAGTTCTTTAATCTCCTTGGAACCAGAAATTTTAATTTTTTGGGTGAGATGTCCAGTTGCAATGTCCCTGGTTCCTAGCATAATATTGTGCAAAGGATAAATGATAAATTTCTGCAGAAAGAACCAAGTAATCAGAGCCACTATAAAAGTCAAAGATAATCCTAAGATTCCTAGGATAATTAATGATCCATTAATAGCTCGCTGGTCATAGGCATGTGAAATTCCTACATAGAACATGCCTATAATATTACCGCTTTCTGAGCGTAAGGGAACATAACCGGTTTCATACCATTGACCAACAACGTTAGCCTTTCCTACAAAAGTCTGTCCGTTTTGTAAAACTGTCTGTGCTACGCTGGCAGAGACCTTGGTTCCAATAGCTCGTTCATCGCTGGAACCGCGAACTGTTGTAGCCACTCTTGTATCACCTAAAAATATTGTAACTGTGTCCCCGGTTAATGAGGATAAATGATCGACGAAATTATTATTAAGGCTGATTTTTGCGGTTCCTTTGTAAAGTTCCCCATTTTGCTCGTACCAAGGGCCAGGATATGTCTTATCAATAATTTCTTTACAAGTTGCCAAATCAGCTTGAGCTTTTATGAAAGCGGCATCTTCAGCGCGATCTTTCATAAACCAACCGAAACTGACGATAAAGCAAGTGGCAAGCAATACGAGTGAACCTAGAAGAAGTATCAGGATTTGCTGTTTAAGTGAACGCATATATTCAGCCTCTTTCCTTTCTATATTAGGCAGAGAGAGTAGGTAAAATAATATATGTTCGCCGAACAAGGTTAGAAAACCTTTAAATTATTTTTGAGAAGTATACGAATTCTGACAACAAAGGAGAGTAACTATGAACCAAATTAAACCAGTTAGCATTCCTGATTTATCATCACGGCCCTTCAATCTTACCGTGGAGCGAACAATGCCGTTCTCCCCTAAAGTATTATACAAAGCTTGGACCGAACAATTTGATCTCTGGTTCGCAATGCCGGGATCAGTTTTAATGAAAGCAGAAGTCAACTCTCTTTTCTTTTTTGAAACATCCTTCGATGGAAAACGTCATCCTCACTACGGTCGTTTTCTGAGACTTGAGCCTGACCGTTTGGTTGAACTTACTTGGTTAACTGGTGAGGGCGGAACTAGAGGAGCCGAGACGGTTGTCACGGTAGAATTGAAACATAGTGACGGCGAAACTTTGTTACGACTAACTCACGCCGGATTCCCGGACAACGAGTCTAGAAATGGGCACGAGCAAGCATGGCCCCTGGTTCTTGCACAACTGGAAGATCGGTTAGCAGAGACATCCCAAATTCTAAAGTGAAATGAACTTGTAGGGTAAGACACAAAAATAAGAATGAGCTATAATAGAGACATGGAAAAAAGGAGAGAAGAGCGATGAATCAACAACGAATCAATCGTATTACGGAGAATATGAAAAAAGCAGGGCTTACGCAGATCCTAGTGTCTTCTACCGCTTCGCTGTATTACCTAACGGGTTTTTGGATCGAGCCTCATGAGCGCATGATTGCCCTGTATCTTGATGTTTCAGGCAGAGCTATTCTGTTTGGAAATGAAATTTTCGGGCTTAAAAGTATGCCTGAGTTGCCTCTGATTTGCCATCAGGACAGCGATAATCCTGTCAAGAGTTTAGCAGAGGCTGTCAAACCGGGAAAACTGGGGATTGATAAGTTTTGGTGCAGCAAGTTCCTGATCGAACTGATGGAACTAAGAAATGACATTGTGCCTGTTCAGGGTTCTGCACCTGTAGATCTGGCGAGAAAGATGAAAGATGATACTGAAATTACGCTTATGCGCAACAATTCCCGAATCAATGATCAGGTTGTCGGATCGGTTATCGCCATGCTCAAAGAAGGCGTGACAGAGAATTATCTTGCCTCTCAAGTAAATCAGCATTTTATTCAAAGGGGTGCCGATTGTGAGGGTACACAGATTGTTTGCTTTGGTGCAAATTGCTCAGACCCTCATCACTGCGGCGATGGTACAGCTCTTAAGGCAGGTGACAGCATAATTCTTGATATTTTCACCCCCATAAATCGTTATTGGTGCGATATGACTAGAACAGTTTTTTACAAAACCGTCTCCGACAAGCAGCGCCAGGTTTATGATCTTGTGAAGCTTGCCAACGAAACGGCTATTTCCAGAATAAAACCGGGCGTATTACTTTCTGAAATAGATAAAGCGGCAAGGGATATTATTACGCTGGGTGGG
Organism: Desulfosporosinus paludis; assembly: GCF_045689965.1. Lineage (NCBI taxonomy): Bacteria > Bacillati > Bacillota > Clostridia > Eubacteriales > Desulfitobacteriaceae > Desulfosporosinus > Desulfosporosinus paludis. The sequence continues at coordinate 173,381 of NZ_CP144211.1, read as the reverse complement.
TATGGCGAGTACTTTACCCACCGCTTGGGTCATGGAATCGGACTCGAATGTCACGAGCCTCCTGATGTAAGCCTTGCCTCGGATATTCCGCTTGAAGTTGGCATGATCTTTTCGGTTGAACCTGGAATTTATCTGCCCGGGGAATTTGGGGTGAGAATTGAAGACTTAGTGATGGTCACTGAGGGTGGCTGCGAGGTCCTCAATCAGTATCCTAAGGAACTGCAAGTGATAGACTGATCAAAGAAAGACCTTCGTTTGTTAATTTCAATCCAATAATTACGGGTGTATGGATATAAAACCTATAAACTCAAGCTCTATTTGGGCTTGAGTTTTTTTACGCCTAACTTCTGATTAAATTAAACTCTCATTTATCCATTATATAACCACCGCGTCAGCGGTTTAATTCAATTCTAATTAGCAGCATAATGCAGTTTTATAAATCAAGAAATCATTTTTGGGATATCTTAAAAAATATATTATGTGGAATTGGGTTACTATATAGAGACAAAATATAATGGGAGGCATAAATTATGGACAAAAAGTTACCTAAAGATGCATATGGTGGCGTAACCGGCAAAGATTATATACCATATATCTCTAGTAGTTCAAAATCAGGAGGAAATGTTGCAGTATTAATAATTGGCGTTGTTTTGGCTGCTTTGTTTGCAGCGTCTACTGCCTATTCAGGTATGAAATCAGGTCTTACTGTTGCCGCTGGTATACCTGGCTCTATACTTGGCTCTGTACTTGTAGCTGCATTTGCTAAACATAAAGGCATTCTTGGAAAAAACCTAATTCAAGGTATGTCCAGTGGTGGAGAATCAATTGCCAGTGGTATGATATTCGTTTTACCAGCAATTCTTTTAATAGGTTCAAAAGTTTCTTTTTTAGAAAGCTTTGCTGTTGGTGTAGGTGGGGTTTTGTTCGGTATAGCAATAGCTTCCCTTGTTTATAATTTCCTAATAATAGAAGAACATGGCAAATTAATGTATCCTGAGTCTATGGCTATATCTGAAACACTTGTTGCTTCAGAAGGCGCTGGAGAATCTCTTAAGTACATGGGAATCGGGTTCGGAATAAGTGGCATTATAACTGTTTTAACTAGTTCATTTTTAAATGTCGCTAACAACGTTATAAGCTATATAAACGAATCTACCTACAAGTGGAGATTTCAAGTTGAAGTTAATCCTTTATTATTAGGTATAGGGTTCATAGTTGGTTTAGAGGTTTCCTTAACTATGTTTGTTGGTTCAATATTAGCTAACTTCGGTATTCTGTCGTTAATAGGTTACTTCTCAGCTCTTGCCAAAGATGGTATCGCCGTATGGAATAATCCTGGTGTTGCTATAAACGCTATGAAAGTTAATACAATTGCTGGAAGTTATGTAAAATATATTGGCGCTGGTATGATGCTTTCTGGTGGATTAATAGGTGCAATAAAGCTTATACCTACTATAGTATCTTCTATTAAAGAAACTCTCAATGCTAAGTCTTCAAATAGTGATGATAGATCATCAGCTACAAACTTGTTATTACTTTGTGGAATAGTAATAGGTTTTGTTGCAGGCTTCCTGGTATCTGGCGGTAATATATTTATGGCAATAGCTGCTTCTATTTTATCATTATTCTTATCGTTACTATTTGTTATTGTTTCTGGTCGTTTAACTGGTACTATAGGAACTTCAAACCTTCCTGTATCTGGTATGACTATAGCTTCGTTAGTTCTTGTAACATTATTATTTGTAGCAATGGGATGGATAAGTCCTGAAAACAACAGGTCTTTACTTCTATTTGGTACATTTATAGTTACTGCTATAGCTACAGCTGGTGGTTACTGTCAATCACAAAAAGTTGCTTTCATAATTGGCGGAGACAGAAACGAAATGCAAAAACACTTTGCTATAGCAGGTATAGTTGGTGTTGCAGTAGTCACTGGGACTATATTATTGCTTGCCGATCAACTTGCAATGACCGGTGAAAACGTTCCATTTGCATTACCGCAAGCTAACTTAATGGCAACCTTAACTGCTGGTATAATCTCCGGTAAATTGCCTTGGGTTATGATAATTGTTGGTACTGTTATGGGAATTGTTTTATTCCTCCTAAACCTTCCCGTAATGACAGTTGCTATAGGATTCTACTTACCAATATCTACAACTTCTATAATATTGATAGGTGCGTTAATTCGTTTGCTCGTAGAAAGAACTTCCAAATCTGAAAAAGATAAAGAAGTTAAAGTTTCGAATGGTATTGGTTTATCTTCAGGGCTTGTTGCTGGTGGCTCTATAATAGGACTTGTCGGTATAATACTTCAAGTATTAAGTGTTATAAAAGTAGGTGAGCCAAGTGGCTTTGCTGCTTCTAACGGAATGGCATTTCTGATATTAGTGGTTCTAGTAATAGCTACCATAATCCCTATAGTAAACAGTAAGGTGAAAGATGCTAAGTAAACGAAAAGTTTTAAATAATAGTTAAGCTATGTTAATAATAAGTTGTTGACAGGCATCCCTAGTTAATTTAAACCAGGGATGCCTGTCGCACCCCCTTACGAGGTTGGACACTTTTAAAATTCTTCTGTACTTAATTCAAAGCCTTCTAGGATTGCAGGGTCGTCAATCTCAATTAGCAGGTATTGTCGCCCATTCTTCTTGACTTGTTTAATGCGTTTTAGCTCCTCATGTCGAATCCTAATTTGTGCGACGCTGCATTTGATTTCAATCACTTTACTGCTTGGTAGCAGGTTGGTTGCCTTAAATTCATAATTCGCCTTTTCGGTATTTTCTAAAAATGCACTTTCTAGTTTACGTGTATCTTCAATCCCGCTTTTAACAAGAATTTGTTCAATGGCTTTGACTCCAAGGGTCGGAATCTCACTGTCTTCATTTGCATCAATGATGTATTCACTTATCTGTTCATAAACATTGGCAATTACTTCAGGTTCAACCTGATCTCCGGTGACATCCTTGATAATCGTTAAAAACCGTTCTTTATCATCTTGAGCTGTTGGAATCACTTCGCAATTTAGAACATGGTGAATGAAAGCTTCATTGGGTTGATTATCTTTCTTGGTATAATAAATGACCTTATTGGAATCGGCATACCCCTCACTCATGGAAGGGAACACAAACCCCTCTTCGGGTGATAAGGCATTAATATAGACATTCATCGGAATATCAACTCTAAAGTTCTTCTCCTCAAAGTCAAACATTAACGCCCGTTTCGGGATAGCCACCAAATTGACAGTACCCATTACAAATTCAAAAACATTCACCACATCATTTTTTGCCACATCGTCTTGGTCCACTTCATTTTTTGCAGGAATCCAAAACTCCCCACGGGTAAATGAAATCATATAATCCGATTCGTAAGACTCACTGTGACCCGTGATTTTTTGCACAATGTACCCAATCTGCTCTTTAAAATCCGAGTGCAGGGCGTTAAACAGCACCTTTTGCTCTGGATTTTCACCGAGTTTGTTGTCCGCAAAACTCAGTTCAAAAATCTTACTGTCCAGTTGACCTGTAATGAGCTTTTTAAACCCTTTCAGGTAAAACTCCTGTTTTAATTCGTCCATTTGCTCGAAGTATTCAGTCTCTACTCCAAGAATTTGAGCACTGTCTTTTTGGATATAAACGCTGCAAATTTCCTTTAATTTAAGTCCGTCATTGCCTGCCCTAAATTCTTTTCTTAGCTTGGCGAGATCATTTTTATCCATTCTATATCCCCTTAGCTTTATATAAATTTTCTCAACGTCTTAGATATTAACATAGTTAGATAGGACAATAAAAGACTGCAAAAATAATCATTGCTCAAATATGACATTTTAGGCGGTTGGGCAGTTAATTGACCTGAAATTTTTGATATAATTGTTAAAGGTGCTTATAGGGCTAATTTTTCGAGCGCTCTGAAAAACTTGCAAGGGGTATGGTGTATGAATAGTAAAGAGAAGTTTTCTAATAAGGTTTCCGACTACGTAAAATATCGACCGTCATATCCCAAAGAGCTCATAGATTATCTTATAAATCAAGTTGGGTTTTCTCAAAATACCGTTATTGCCGATATTGGAGCTGGAACAGGCAAATTAACCAAATTACTTGCTGATAATGTGAAATTTGTATATGCTGTGGAGCCAAACGATAATATGCGTTCTGCTTGTAACGCTTATTGTAAAGAGTACAATAATGTTGCTGCCATCGATGGGAGTGCAGAGGACACCGGCTTGCACAATCATTCAATAGATTTTGTTACTGTGGCCCAGGCTTTCCATTGGTTTGACAGAAATAAATCGAGAATAGAGTTTCAGCGGATACTTAAACCAAAGGGAAAAGTAGTTCTTGTCTGGAACAGTAAAGTAACAGAGAATGCTTTAATTAAAGAAAATGACGAATTCTTTAGACGAGTCTGTCCTGATTTTAAAGGTTTTTCAGGTGGGATTAATATTGCCCCCCAAGCATTCGCCGATTTCTTTAAACATGGTCTGTGTGAACATAGATTATTTGGAAATGATAGCCTATTGAAGTTAGAAGAGTACGTTGGAGGCAGTTTATCTTCCTCATATGCTCCATCTGAAAGTGATGAAAATTACGAAGAGTTCATCGCTGGTTTGAAGAGACTTTTTGAAAAATATAGCAGTAACGGTAAAATCCTGTTGCCTAATAAGACCCATGTTTATATTGGGGAGATTTAAACTTGGTCAGGATTTACTAAATTGACTAGTATCTTTTGTGGTCGGTATACGTATTGACATTATGAGCTGGAAGCTATAAATTAGGAAGTAAATTATGTGCATATACACCTAACATTTTATGCTCAAACGAGGGAGGTGATAATATCATGAGGCGGATGAATTGTAAGCCAAAATCTCTTAGCCCATGTCACTGTTTGAATATCAGGCGTGCTTCTCGGGTGGTGACTCAATTTTATGAAAAGGTTTTAGAACCGAGTGGACTAAAAGTTACCCAATATTCCTTGTTGCGAAATCTCGAATCGGTGGAACCTATTAGTATGAGTGTGCTGGCAAAAATTATGCGTATCGATCGGACTACTTTAAACCGCAATATGAAGCCACTTCTGAATGCCGGACTGATCACCGTAAATTCTGGTGAGGATTCACGCTCCAGACAAGTGACTCTCACCAATGCAGGTCAAGAAGCGCTGACCATGGCCTTGACGTTATGGAATGAAGCACAAGTGTCATTAGAAGGATATTTAGGAAAGGCGGAATTAGATAGTTTCGAACTATCACTTTCCAAATTAGAGGCACTGGTTTAGAAGGGCTTTAGAATAGTCGGGAAAATTTTTTCAATCCGTATGTGCATATACACATAAAAATACTTTAAGAAATTAGAAATTTCAACCCTCTGCAGAAAAGTAGAGGGTAAGACAGTAGGACTGTAAGTGGTTATGGTTGTCATGGATATGCTCCGATAATGAGCAAAACGAAAGTGAGAAGAAATTAGCATGTCATTAACTACACAAATTAAAGAATTTGCCCTAGATATTGGCTATAGCAAAGTAGGGATTATTCCTGCCGATAGTTTTCCTGAATACATGGCTGATTTAACTAAGAGACAAGAGATGTATTCTTTTTATATCAAAAGTCCGTCTCGGCCACTCGTTGCAGCAGAACCACGTTCGCTGATGCCTACGGCTAAATCTATCATTACGACTGTCTATGACTATGCACAGAAAAACTTCCCTCAGGAACTGATTGGTAAAATTGGTCGTATCTATCAAGCAAGGTGTTATAATGCACCGCCTGAACGTATCAATGGTGCCAGGCCGGAATTAATGAAAAATTTTCTGCGCAAAATGGGTTGTCAAGTGGGAGAGAAGATTAGCTTGCCTGAACGATTGGTGGCGGCGAAAGCAGGCATCGTAACTTATGGAAGAAATAATTTCGCTTACGCTGAAGGAATGGGGTCCTTTATCTATCTTACGTCCTTCGTAGTTGACAAGGAGCTTGAATACGACAAACCTACCGTCGAGATCGGTTGCCCTGAAGGATGCTCTGCCTGCATGAAAGCTTGTCCGACTCAAGCTATTTATGAACCGCTAAAATTGGACCCTCGACGTTGTATAGCATTTAACACATTTATGACCCAAGAGCGCATAGCGGGCAGTCATATTGACCCTGAAATCCGTACTAAAATGGGGACTAAGGTTCATGGCTGTGATATTTGCCAAGAGGTGTGTCCCCGCAATCAAGCTAAGTTAAAAGCAAATCGATCGGATGATGAGTTTTTAGTGAAAGTAGCTAGGGATTTTAGTCTCACTCAAATGCTCAATCCCACGGATGAGTTTTACTCCACAAGAATACAACCACTGATGTACAATTACCTTAGAGAGAAGAAATACTTCCAGCGGAATGCAGCCATTGCTCTTGGCAATTTAGGAGATCCAGCGAATGTTCCTGATTTGGTCATCGCTCTGGATGATCCGGAAGAATTAGTACGCAGCTACGCTGCTTGGGCATTAGGGAAAATCGGCGGCAGAGGAGCTAAACAAATTCTTGAAGAAAAATTTAAAGGAGAAACATCTGAATCTGTCAAACTAGAGATACAAGAAGCATTAGTGGGAATGGGATAAAGGTAAGTAAAGTTAAGTCAGGCTATTCTGGGTTAGCCTAGAATAACCTTAATAGATCCGTTCAGTGGATATGTACCGACTCAAAAGGGAATGGGGGAGTATAAGGTGGAAACGAATTATCGAATTGCTTATGATAAATACTGGCAAGACTTAAAGAAAAAAGTGCCGGAAGAGATTGCGGCTCAGCGTGCTGTAACTTACTTCAGCAATACTCGTCAATTCATTGTGACCTTTTTCAACTCCGAGTACATCTTGGATTGCGATACTGAGACGATATCGCGGAAAAGAGACGGACACATTCCGGAAATTACGACATCCATAATCATGCTTAATTATTTAACTTACGCAAAGGCGCCACAAGAGACTGCTAAAAAATGGGTTAGTCTTAAAGAGTTACCCAATGGCGGAATGTTATTTTATCCTGCATTTTATAAAAACTCGATTCTAAGTCTCATCAAAGCATTTGGACATCAATCCCAGCAATTATTGCCTTGCGCAGCAGCTTTGAGCGGAGTACCGGCATCATTTGGCGATGCATCCGTTGCCTTCCAAGCCTTTCCCGAGATTTTTTTGTGTGTGATTATCTGGGAAGGAGATGAAGATGTTCGCGCTAATGCTACGATCCTGTACGAGCCATGCATTGAACATTTTTTGCATATTGAAAGCACTATCGGTCTCGGAATGTATTTGGCTGAAAAGTTAAAGCGGCAGGCACTTTCATCTTGAATGTTTCAATTTTCGTGGTAAATCCTCCATATATTTATGACTCTCTTGATCAGTTATTAGCCCTCCCATAGTTATGAGAAATACTCTTTCATGGGGTATGAGTTGAAAATTATACATCTGATCGTCTCCTTTGCGTTTAAATGATTTGTTTTAATCATAAATGAGACAACTGAAATACACCTTAAGGTAAGCTGAAATATACCTTAAGGAGAACTGAAAAATGATTGAAATTAAGATTGATTTTTCTATACGTTCAAGTTCTCGGTTGCTTTGAATAATTGAGAGCGATTTCTCATGCTTTGCTGGCAAACAGCAGCATGAATCCTTTTATAAGAAGATTGATCGTGTTTAGAGAATGTCCTATAGTAAGCTTATAGAATGATATTTAAGAATTTTAAGGAGGTACCCTCAATCAATATAGTAATACTTGGCGCAACCGGCAGGGTGGGTGGTCATGTTCTTAAGAATGTTTTGCAAGGCGAGCATAATGTCACTGCGTTAGTACGTCAGCCTCTTAAAATAATTCCTGATCAACGTCTAACGTTAATTAATGGCAATGTCTTAAATAAAGAAGACATCGCTAAAGCTTTATCCGGCATTCAGGTTGTAATAAGTGCTCTAAGTACTGACGGAACGACGACCTTATCTGATAGTATGCACCTCATTCTTGAAGAAATGAAAAAGCAGATGATCAAACGGATTATAACTGTTGGCACCTCAGGTATTTTACAAAGCCAAATTGATCCTGGTTTATTGCGTTATCAATCGAAAGAGTCAAAGCGAAAATCAACAGGGGCTGCTGAAGAACACCATAAAGTGTTTCGCTTATTAAGCGAGTCAAATGTTCAGTGGACAATCATTTGTCCCCCTAAACTAACAAACGGAATTTTCACAGGATGTTATAGAATAAAACGTGACATTTTACCTCAGGATGGAAAGGCCATTTCTATTTCAGATGTTGCTGATGCAGTTTGTAAACAGATTTTATGTACAGACCATTTGAAAACGCGAATTGGTATCGCTTATTAGTTGGCTAAACGGTTTGAGGTATCCGTAAGAACGATATAGCGGGATATCGATACACTTTCACCAGCTGGAATACCTATTTATGCAAGTCAAGGAAAGGGCGGCGGCATAGCCTTATTAGATGATTATATACTCAATAAATCTGTTCTTTCGGAAATTGAACAAAATGAACTATTGTTTGCCTTGCAAAGCTTAACCGTAACCTAAAATCCGGAGACAGACAAAGTACTTTTAAAATTAAAACCTGCCTATCTTTACGGCAGGTTTTAATTTTTGAAGAAGAAGAATTCCCACGTTAAGACAGTGCTAATTTTGAAAACTGTCATAAATATAATGAAAAGTCTCTCATGTGTCGGGTTGCATACATAGTAATGGGGCGTGGGAAGAGGTAGCGTATGAACTACCAGAGATTGATTTAATATGACGGTTATATTTCCTGGATTATTTCAGTAATTAAGAAGAGGATATGAACGAAAAATGTGGAATGCTTTACTAAGAACAATGCAGGAAGAACTTGAGATATATCTATTAAATATAGAATTTGGTTTGGATCAATTAACCACTGAACTCAACTTGACAGTTCCATAATTCTGGATATGGGGGATTGTATTTGATATTCTCTTCAGTAATATATTTGTTTTTTATCGGGTTATTTAATACTTTTACAACGCATGTCTTGCTTACAAGAAGAAAATCAATAGTTTTTTGTATAAATGCTTTTATCCTAACTACAATAGTTACGTACGTTATGAATATTTGTGTAGAAAAGTATATCCATAATCCGGTGACTATAGAATATGTTTTATATCTGATTTCTTGTTTCTATTTAGCCTATATTCACGTTGTATTTAAGGAATCAATATCAAAAAAGATATTTGCAATGTTTAGCATTTGGATGTTCTCAACAATCTGTTTGGTTGTTTCTGTTAAAATTGCAACAATAGTTTCAGGTGTTAATGACATTGTATATAATCTTAATCTTATCTATCTGCTTAGAGAGTGTTTTCAAATATTACTATTATTAACTGCTTACTTCTTTATAAGTAATCAATACAAAAAAGTTCTCAGCAAAGTATCCAATAAAACGATAGGATTTATGTCTCTTTACCCAGTATTTGCTTTTCTATTGTTAATCAATAATTATACGACATCGATTGGGGGCTTAAAAAATTTAAACTTCACCTGGAATATGCTTTTGCTTTTAGTATTTATCATTTTAGGCTATGTTTTTATATTTGCAGGGATATCATCAGCATCTCGAATAATATGTATGCAATATGACATGGAGAAACTGGAGCTGATTTCCAGATCAGATCCTTTAACCGGGCTATATAACAGAAGGTTCATTATGGAGAAGATTGAAAGTGAGTACATAAATTCTAAAAAGAATACAAAGAAGTTTTCACTTATCATTGCAGATATCGATTATTTTAAGAAGATAAATGACACCTTTGGACATGACTGTGGGGATCATGTTCTTAAAGTGATATCGAATAGCCTCAAGGATGCTGTTCGAGAACATGATTTTGTATCCAGGTGGGGTGGGGAGGAATTTTTGTTCTTACTTCCGGAAACTGAAATTGAAGGAGCACACATACTTGTGGCTCGAGTAAAGAAAATCATAGAAGAACAAATTATTGAATATAATGGGGTTCAAGTGTCAATTACGATGACCTTTGGGGTAACCGAGAGCCAAGACTATGAAATGATTGAAGATATAATAAAAAAAGCGGACAATGCACTATATGTAGGAAAAAGTCGTGGAAGAAATTGTATTATCCTCGCATAATAAGGTTAGTTACTTTCTACATCCACTGCTTACTGTCAGGGGACTCAGGGTACATGTACGTTGAAACAAAACTCAACCACCGAAATCAATTTTAACGCATGATCTCGGTGGTTGAGTTAGTAGTCTTTAAGTTAAAATGACACAAGGCATGTATTCTTATTTAGTAAGTGACTCTCCTGCATTAAATGCCTGTTCTAATAATTTATTTATCCGCCAGCTTAAAACTTGGCGAACCTGTGCCTGAACAAAGCAGGCTGTCAATAAGCTCCCATAAAGGCAGATTTCTCATTGTCGGCAAATTATTTCGATGTGCCGAAAGTTGATCTTGATAACATACCTTTGGGTATACTCCTAAATCTTTGAATGGAGGAACTAACGAGAATGAAAGAATTATTTCTTGTTGAACCGCAAGAACGATATAGAGAAAGTTTCGAGAAAATGGTTTATGAATATAGCGCGCATGGTGAAAAGGATTATTATGAAATGTATAAAGAGGCTTTAAGCAATTTCAATCAATATGTTTTGAAATTGAAGAATAACTCAAAGGGGATCGGTGTACCTGCTAGTTGGGTACCTTCATACACTTATTGGTTAACCGATATGGATGATCAAATTAGAGGAGTCGTAAGAATACGTACATCCTTAAATAATGAATTTGTTAGGAAATATGCTGGCCATATAGGCTATGATATTTCTCCCCTATCCAGGAGAAAGGGCTATGGGAATACTCTATTGAAGCTTGCACTTGAAAAGGCAGCAATGATTAATTTAGATAAGGTTTTAATTACATGTAATGAGGACAATATTGCATCCCAAAGAGTTATTGAGAATAATGGAGGAGTTTTTGAATCGGTAATATTTAGCGAAGAAAAAAATAAGCAGCTCAGAAGATATTGGATTACCTTAGGGATTTAACTTGAATTTGGAATGAATGATAGTTTTTATGTGTACCGAAACTGGACAGCAAGAGCACGGCATTTTTATAAAAACCACGATTGATATAATGACTCAATCCCTTGATCAATCTCTTCACAAGTCATACTGCCAAATCCAAGCATGACTTGTGAAGAGATACAATTATTATGGAAATAGGTCCCGGAGAGGGAGAATAATCGAATATCTCTCGCCTGAGCACGTTCGATAAGTTCCTCTTCATTAAGAGGATTTCCAACGAGCTCTAAAACAACGTGAAGGCCTGCCCCTTGCCCAATAATATTACCTTGAGAACCGAAATGATGATGGATCGATTGAATGAGTGCATCGTGTTTCTTCTTATAAACGATTCGCATCTTACGTAAATGACAGTCCCAATACCCCTGTTCCATAAACTTATAAAGTGTTCTCTGCTCTAAGAAGGAGACATTCGTGAAATAATCGGAAAATAGCCTGCGGTACACTGTGAGTAAGCGGAATGGCAGAACCATATAGCTTATTCGAAGTGCAGGGGATAATACCTTAGAAAAAGTGCCAACATATACTATATTTCCTTGTGGGTGCAATCCTTGCAGCGACGGAATTGGCTTGCCGGAATACCTTAGTTCACTATCATAGTCATCTTCAATAATGACTCCGCCGACAGATTCAGCCCAATCGATTAATTTTAGTCGATTCGTGACAGGCATTACATAGCCTAATGGGAATTGGTGGGATGGAGTGACATAAACAACGGTGCTGTTGGTATTCTGTAATGAATTTAGGTCGAGACCGTTCAAATTGATGGGCACAGGGGTAATAGAAAAGGAATGATTCTGGAAAACCTTTTTGGGAACAAAATAGCCTGGATCTTCGATAGCGAATGCAGAATGATTTTCTTGCAATATTAACGCTACTTTGGAAAGACTATCTTGAAGCCCTGAGCAAAGGACTATCTGCTCAGGATCACAAGAAACGTCACGAGAACGCGCCAGATATTTTTGTATCTCGCAACGTAATGCAAAATCACCTTGTTGATCTTTATAGTTGGAATATTGTTTTGGATCTTCCTTTAAACAATCAAGATAAAGTTTACGCCATAGGTTAACTGGAAAGCTTTCGGCTGAAAGAATGGCAGGATGAAAATCATAAGAATACAATTTTTCGAAGCCGGATACTTCTTGATGGGCAGTGTGGATTTTACAGAGATCCCTTGGAAGGAATTCGGGATCTATTGATGAAACATAATAGCCACTTCTTGGCCTACTGTGTATATATCCTTCAGCACACAATTGCTGATAGGCATGTTCAACTGTATTGCGGCTTACAGATAATTCGAGCGAAAAATTTTTTATCGATGGAAGTTTTGTATCAGGCTGCAATTCCCCTGATAATATTTGCTTTTTAAGCTTTTGATAGATTTTCTTGTGTAACGGTTGACGGCTACGATAGTCTAATATAAACATTTTTCCACCTAACCTATTATCCATTAGTTATATTGAAGTGACAAAACTGTCATTCAAAATCGTTTCCGAAAACTGACCCCATAATATAGTTTGAGATTGTACCTGTTATTAGATGCAGTTTTGCTTTATTATATGCGTGTCCGATAAAACGAGCAAGGGTCGCCGTGGAGACTATCAAGCCCCTAACTACCACTTTTTCTAACAGAAAGGATGTATTCTTATGCTTAATGAAAAATTATTAGCCGTGCTTTCTCATCCAGCAGATGGTGCTGTCACAATTCTAACAAACGGAGACAAAGGTCCACATTTGGTTAATACATGGAATAGCTATGTAATGGTTACCCCCGAAGACAAACTATTAATTCCAGCTTATGGTTATAACAAAACGGAAAAGAACATTAACAGTAATAACGAGGTTACTCTTTCGATTGCCAGCAGAGAGATAGAGGGTTACAAATCGAAAGGAACAGGTTTTATCGTGAAAGGAACTATGCGAGTTATAAAATCTGGTGAGGGATTTGAACGTATGAAAGAGAAGTTTTCAGGAATTCATGCAGTACTGGAAATAACTGTAGATAGTGCACAGCAAATGCTTTAAATAAGCCTAATCCAGAGCATTTCCCGAGAGCGTTGGGGAAGTGGGGAACTAGGCGGTATTAAGTAAATTAATATGTAGAAACGTTAAACCCCCTTGCTAGTATCATTGACAGATCTAGAAAGGGGTTTTTGTCTATCGATGGAAACTGGTGGGATGAATTGAATCCTATAAAAAACTTCCGAACATTATAAGAATAAGTTGCCACAGTTGTAAAGATTCGTATTATAATGGAGGAAAATTTCCGATGAAGAAAGGTTAAACATTGCAATGTTAGAGGCTCTGAGAAAATTTGAAATTTATTATGGTTTTAGTAAGATTTACTTGGAATTGGTAAAGATTAATGGAGAGGGAATCTAAGGGAAGAATAGTCGAACATAATAACTTAAGAGGTGAACTATATGAAAAAAAGTTTGGGTGCTAAAACTTTGGTTTACCCTACACCAGTATTGGTTATTGGTACTTATGATAATGAAGGCAACCCCAATGTCATGACGGCTGCTTGGGGAGGAATTTGCTGCTCATCCCCGCCTTGCGTTGCAATTTCACTACGCAAAGCAACCTATACTTATGGTAACCTCATGTCCAAAAAGGCTTTCACCATAAATATCCCCTCTGAAAACTATATTAGAGAAGCCGATTATTTTGGCATGGTATCTGGAAAAAAAGAAGATAAATTTGCTAAGACAGGCCTTACACCGGTAAAAAGTGATACCGTTGATGCACCTTATATAAAAGAGTTTCCAGTTAATTTAGAGTGTAAAATTATCCACATTATTGAAATTGGCCTGCACACCCAGTTTATTGGTGAGGTTATGGATGCCAAAATTGATGATACCATATTAGAAACAGGAGATCAGCCGATTATAGAACAAATAAAACCTTTAATATTTGCCCCGGAAAGTAGAAATTACTATGCTATCGGAAAACAAATTGCTCAAGGATTTTCTATAGGCAAAGACATAGAGTAAAAAAATGTTTAGGGTATGAGTCTAGCGTAAGTAGGTAAAAGAGCAAGGCCTCGATTCCTTCGAAGCCTTGCCATCATTGGGTTTCCTGATCCTTATAATTAGCCTTGCCTGAAACTTGGGATAACATTTTGCCAGGAAATTGTTTTTATCGGCCACCTGTTTTACTTACATATCCCTTGGCCCTTGATAAGTTACAGCTCTCATGAGGAACCTCCTAAACTTCCCTTGACGTATTTATAGTATAGTGTAGATCTATTTTATTTTAATATTCATAAGGTACGCAGTGTAGCCAAAACCCAGGGAAAAGTCCGGTGTTGATAATCTAGGATAAATAAAAACCGAATATAGCACAAGATAATAGATATCTGAAAATCGAATTTAAACAAAAAATAATTAGATAGGAGAAAGTTATGAATTGGAACTATGAAGAGAGACGTATATTTGGTACAGATGAAAAAGGCGAATTGATGTGTGAAACTACTTTTGTCCTCAAGAAAAACGGAGAGTTAAATATCGATCATACCTATGTCAATCCGATTTTGAGAGGGCAGGGCGTAGCTGGTAAGATGATGGTAGTTGTAGCAGAGCATCTAAGGGAAAAAGGTTTAAAGGCTTCGGCTACATGTTCCTATGCTAATATTTGGTTGAGAAGGCATGAAGAATTGTATTCGGATATCCTTTCACAGGGTACGGATGATCAAGGCGCTGCATGCAAAATTGATGCGAAACATTAGTTGATCCTAACCTGTTGGTGTTTACGAAATTCGATAAGGATACCTTCAGATAAAATAAGTATCTCTAGCTGCTTGGAAAAGAGAAATTTCCGAAAAAGTATTAAACGGCGGTGCTTTCAGGCAAAAGAAATAGCCTTCGGCTTTTGTGCCGAAGGCTATTGGCGTCTTCACAGCATCAAGATATTATAAGTTCTAACGCGCCTGACAAAGGCATGCTGGAAAGATTCGCGAAGACTACTCCGGACGGATAGCCCATACTTTCTTGGAAATTTCTTCAGGGTCAACGGTTATTCGGGCTACTCCGCTGTCCATGGCGACTTTGGCAACTGCTGCCGCTACAGCGGGGGCAACGCGGGGATCGAAAGCTTTGGGAATTACGTAATCAGGGCTGCATTCTTCGTCACTGACCAAGCCTGCAATCGCATAGGCAGCAGCTATTTTCATTTTTTCATTAATTTGAGTGGCGCGAACATCGAGAGCACCTCTGAAAATACCGGGAAAAGCCGATACGTTGTTAACTTGGTTAGGATAATCCGAACGTCCGGTTCCAACAACTTTTGCTCCGGCTTCTTTAGCTAGTTCGGGCATGATTTCCGGAACCGGGTTTGCCATGGCAAAGATGATTGGGTCGGCAGCCATCGATTTAACCATCTCAGGGGTTACGGTATTCGCAGCCGAAACACCGATGAAGACATCAGCGCCGACTAAAGCATCGGCCAGTGTACCCGCCAGCTTCTGTTGATTGGTTACTTCGGCAATAGCGTCTTTGGATTTATTCATCCCGACGGGGCGTCCTTTGTAGATGGCTCCCTTAGTATCGCACATAATCACATCGTTAACGCCCATACTTAGAAGCAATTTAATAATAGCCACACCGGCAGCGCCAGCGCCATTAGTGACAACGCGAATGTTATCCAGGCGTTTGCCGGTTACTTTAAGAGCATTGATCATACCTGCCATAACGACGATAGCCGTGCCGTGTTGGTCATCATGGAAAACGGGGATATTCATTTCTTTTTTCAGCCGCTCTTCAATTTCGAAGCAGGCCGGCGCGCTGATGTCTTCCAGGTTGATGCCGCCAAAGGTTGGTTCCAGGAGTTTTACCGTCTCAACAACTTTATCGATATCCTCAGTGTTTAAGCAGATCGGGAAGGCATCGACTCCGGCAAACGCCTTAAACAGTACGGATTTTCCTTCCATAACGGGCATGGAGGCCTGCGCTCCAATGTTTCCCAGGCCGAGGACTGCCGTTCCATTCGAGACAACGGCGACAAAATTGCCCTTGTTGGTATAAGCATAGGCTAGGCTATTATCTTTCTCGATATCCAGGCAAGGCTCGGCAACCCCCGGGGAATAGGCCAGGGATAAGTCCCGGCTGTCTCGGACAGGTACTTTGCTGTGTACTTCCAGTTTTCCCACATTGCTGCGATGAAGCTCTAAAGCATCTTCTCTTAAGGTTCCCATTTAAACAAAACTCCCTCCGATATTTCTCCCTTAGATTTTGATTAATAATTATTGATTTTAGTGAAGATAGATTTTAGCAAAGATAGTAGTTGATCTGTTTGAAAGATAGCTGTGTTATTGCTCTTCTTTCTTTAGGAAGAGAATTATCAACTGATTTCCGAGGCTATTGTGTGTAATAGCTCTGCTATTTTCGCAGCCAACGGTCAAGCGTAAACTTATTAACCTCACGGTTCAAGTCCGCCAGACTCGTGGTTAAAGGTATATTTTTGGGGCAGGCGCGAACACAGTTCTGGGCATTGCCGCAATCCGCGATTCCGCCTTCATCCAGCAGGGGAGCTAAGCGTTCGTATTTGTTCATTTCACCGGTCGGATGGGCATTAAAGAGTCGGACTTGGGATATTGGCGCCGGACCGATGAATTTAGAGCGGGAATTCACTTGCGGGCAGGCTTCCATGCAGCAGCCGCAGGTCATACACTTGGATAATTCATAAGCCCACTGGCGTTTGACTTCAGCCATCCGCGGACCAGAACCCAAGTTATATGTCCCGTCAATGGGAATCCAGGCGTGGACTTTTTTCAGATTGTCAAACATGATTTGCCGGTCTACCATGAGGTCCCGTACAAGGGGAAATTTCGTCAGCGGTTCCAGGACAATGGGCTGTTCCAGTTGGTCGATCAGGGCAGAGCAGGCCTGTTTCGCTTTGCCGTTAATGATCATCGTGCAAGCTCCGCAAACCTCTTCCAGGCAGTTGCATTCCCAGACCACAGGTGTCGTCTTTTGGCCGGAAGAGGTGACCGGATTCTTCTGAATCTCCATTAAACAGGAAATGACATTTGATTTTTCCCGATAGGGAACATCAAATTCTTCCCAGCGGCTTGCTTTATCCGGGCCGTCCTGACGCCGGATTCGAAAGTGGATTGATTTTTGCTGAACCATGCTCTTATTCGCCTCCTACTTCTATTAATAATGACGCGGACGCGGCGGAATCAGAGAGACATCAACATCCTCATAACTGAGTTCCGGGCCGCCCGGTGTCCAACGTGCTATCGTTGTCTTTAAGAAATTAACATCATCGCGCTCGGGGTAATCGGGTTTATAATGAGCGCCCCGGCTTTCGTTGCGGTTTAAGGCCCCTAAAGTAATCACCCTGGCCAGCTCCAGCATATTCCGCAGCTGACGGATGAATGTTCCTTCCTGGGTTCCCCATTCGACATTATCACTTCGTCCGATATTATGCCAGCGTTTCAAGAGATCCTGAAGCACAAGGTCAGTTTCTGCCAGCTTATCGTTGTAGCGGACAACGGTCACGTTCAAGGTCATAATATCCCCCAATTCTTTATGGATGAGGTAGGGGTTTTCCGGGCCTTTCATCGCCATGACCTCTGCCCATTTTTCAGCCTGAAGTTTCTTTTCGCTTAAGAAGGCCAGTTCGTTGCCGCTGGGGGTTTGAATCTTATTTTTATTGATGTACTCCATGACTTTAGGCCCGGCGATCATGCCGCCGTAGATCGCCGAAAGCAGGGAATTAGCGCCCAGACGGTTGGCGCCGTGGTATTGGTATTCACATTCTCCGGCGGCAAAAAGTCCGGGAATGTTCGTCATCTGGTCGTAATCAACCCAAAGTCCGCCCATGGAATAGTGAACAGCCGGGAAAATCCTCATGGGAAGCTTCTTGGGATCATCCCCAACGAACTTCTCATAAATCTCCAGGATTCCGCCAAGCTTAACTTGTAAAACGTCCGGATCAATATGGGAAAGATCGAGGTAAACCATGTTTTCGCCGTTAATGCCAAGCCCTTTGTCAAAAACGACTTCGTAAATAGCGCGGGTGGCAATATCGCGGGGAACCAGGTTTCCATAGTCCGGATACATTTCCTCAAGGAAATACCAGGGCTGTCCATCTTTATACGTCCAGATCCGGCCGCCTTCTCCTCGGGCCGATTCCGACATCAGCCTTAGCTTGTCGTCTCCCGGAATCGCAGTAGGGTGGATCTGAATAAATTCCCCATTGGCATAATGCACGCCTTGTTGATACAAAGCGGCTGAGGCACTTCCGGTGCAAATGGCAGAGTTTGTGCTCTTACCAAAGACTGCGCCCGCCCCACCGGTAGCGACAATTACAGCGTCACCTGCAAAGGCCTGGATGCTCATATCCCGTAAGTTCTGGGCAACAATCCCTTGGCAAACTCCGTTGTCGATCACAGCCGAGAGCAATTCCCACTGTTCATATTTTTGAACCATACCTTCAGATTCGTAACGCCGGACCTGCTCATCCAGCGCGTAAAGAAGCTGCTGGCCGGTGGTGGCACCGGCAAAGGCAGTGCGGTGAAACTTGGTTCCGCCGAAACGGCGAAAATCCAGCAGGCCTTCCGAGGTGCGGCTGAACATGACGCCCATCCGGTCCATCATGTGAATAATCGCCGGCGCCGCATCACACATTCCTTTGACCGGCGGCTGGTTGGCGAGAAATCCCCACCGTAGACCGAATCATCAAAGTGCAGCCACGTAGAGTCTCCTTCTCCTTTGGTATTAACCGCTCCGTTAATACCTCCCTGAGCGCATACCGAGTGTGAACGTTTAACCGGCACTAAAGAAAATAAGTCGACGCGCGTACCGGCCTCAGCCATCTTGATCGTTGCCATCAGCCCGGCAAGGCCGCCGCCTACTACGATGACTTTACTCATCCCTGACCCTCCTAAAAATTTAGTATTATGATGAACATGTTCTGATTGGCTTGTTAAATAGCTTGCTTTGACTGTTGGTTTAGTGGTTGGTTTGTTTGATTCCCATCGTATTACAGGAAAGAGGAAAGATCAGCTAAGCCAACCACGGAGATCAGTACAAAGACTACCGCCAATACATAAGACAATACTTTTTGGGAATGCGGTCCAATCGTAATTCCCCAGGTGATGGCAAAGGCCCATAGGCCGTTGACGAAATGAAAGATGGCAAACAGGACGCCAAGGGCGTAGAAGATTAGTCCCAGCGGATTACTTAGGAACTGATGGATCGATGCAAAACTCGCCTCGCCAAAACGCAGAAGGTAAACGTGAATAATAATGAAGATGGCAGTATAGATGCCGGAAATACGTTGGATGAGGTAAAACCAGTTTCTTGCATAATTGTAATACAAAGCATTGCCTTGCCCGGTATAAACCACCCAGATTCCATAAACAGCGTGCAGTAAAATGGGAATAAAGATGACAACCAGTTCAACGATGATAATCCCGGGAAAGTTGCGCATGGTGTTGATGACCTTGTCATACATCTCCGGCCCTCCGCGGGCAGAAAGATTAAGAAACATGTGAAAGATCAAGAACAGACCGATGGGCACTAACCCTAATAAAGAATGGACTCTGCGAATCAAGAAATGATAAGGCTTTTGTGGTGTACTCATAAATCCCGGATCCTCTCCCCTCAAGTTGTGATGATATATACTGCATGTGAGAAAGTAAGGTGCAAACTGTGTGCCAATTCGAGATGATTTAACTGTATTTTAGAAATATTTATTCCAGAGGCCGTGCAAAGCCTTATCTGCCTTAAGGTTCAGTCGATGGAATATCAGGTTAAGAATTGAGAATAAGTGAGTAATGAATTCTCATTAATCAAAATTTAAACACAAAAAAATTCTATTATCTAGAATTTGGCACGAAAAATTCTAGATAATAGAATTTGAACGAACATAAGTTTATTTGACAAGGATTAGAAGGATTAGTTTGAAATAGTTTATTGCCGGTTAGGTCATAGTTTTCAGCTTATTATAGAGAGTTGCCAGAGATATCTTCAACGTCTTGGCAGCTTGTTTCTTTCCTTCGGCAGAGTCGCCGAACCGTTTTAACGCCAGGCGGATCATTTGCTTTTCCATTTGCTCGATGGGCATTATTTCTTCTATCCAATGCTCCTGAGGAATAGGAGACAGGGAATCAAAGAGATTAAGGATGGATTTATGACTGATTAATTCTTCATCAGAAGTAAGCATAGCGCGCTCCATAACGTTTTGAAGTTCGCGGATGTTACCGGGCCAGTCATAATTCATCAGTAACTCTTCGGCCCGACGGGTCAAACCCACGACGTGTTTGCCGAACTTGCGGTTAAATTTGCCGATGAGGGAATGGACATGGGCGGGAATATCTTCTTTGTGACTGCGCAGCGGCGGCAAGCGCAGTTCAATGACATTAAGCCGGTAATAAAGATCCTCACGAAAATCCCCCCGTTTGGCCATCGCCAGCAAATTGCGGTTGGTTGCGGCAATGACCCGGACATCCACTTTAATCGTTTTTGTTCCCCCAACCCGCTCGAATTCCATCTCCTGCAAGACGCGCAGAAGTTTAGCCTGTAAATAGGGGTTCATATCCCCAATCTCGTCTAAGAAAATAGTTCCTCCGTTGGCCAGATCCATTTTTCCCAGCTTGGTCTTTAAGGCTCCGGTAAAAGTGCCTTTTTCATGCCCGAAGAATTCACTTTCGAGTAAGGTCTCGGGAATGGCCGCGCAGTTCACCTTAATGAAAGGCTTGTCGAACCGTGAACTGGCACTGTGGATGGCGTGAGCAAACAGTTCTTTGCCGGTACCGGATTCCCCGGTTATAAGAACGGTTGAGCTGCTTTTCGCCGCTTTGCGGGCCAAATTCAAGGCGCTTTTAAATTCCGGGTGACTTCCGATTAAGTCATCAAAGGTGTAGGAACTGGTAGATATCTGATTGATGCGGCTTTGCAGATCGTCAATCACTTGATTGGAAGCTTTCAACTGTTCCATAAGCTTATAAATGTCCGTCAGCGGCTGGAAGACCACGACCGCGCCTTCTATTTTCCCATCAACGATAATAGGGGAGGCATTGGAGATGACTTCGACATCGGAGCCGCCAACCTGTGACCTGTGAGCGAACACGGATTCATGCGTCCGCAGGGCTCTGGCCAGGGCGCCGTCCGGAGAAGCCGCAAAAATATTGCTGCCGATTCTTTGACTCGCGGGAATTGTAGTCACCCGGCTGAACGATGGGTTGACATATTTAATCTTCCCGTCAATTCCTGCGACTTCAATGGCTTCCTGTACCGAGTTCAGAATCGTGTCGAGTTCTCCTTTAAGGTGTTTGATGTTGGCCAGCTTTTCGGTTTCTTCAATGATGTACATCATAAGATTGGCGCCTTGAGCTTCAATCAAGGCGCTGGACTTTGCTTTCCTGCGCTCTAATTCTACCTGGACATTGGGGCTGCCGGTTGCTTCAATAATCACATCGAGATTCGGAATTTTAAGAAAGGCCTCCAGAGTCAGGCAGGTTGCTACACCGTCCTGCCTGGCTATTTCCACCCCGGGATTCTTATCGATACGGTCACAGACCACAATGATCTCGATATGGTCAATTTTGCGCAGGGTTTTATAGACCGCCGTTCCTCCTTGCCCCATGCCTACGATGCCTACTCTTACTTTGAGAGCCATAGATCCCACTCCTGTCGGATTATCAATTGCCTTTGATCTTGCATTTTACGTTCAGTACTATTATTAAAAGAGTTTCGATATTTGTTCGGATTTAGATACTGGTTCTCAGGCCCGACTCCGGACGTTATTAGAAATATTCGATATATTAAGCTGATTCCCTACCTAAAAATCTAATTATTAGAAATTTATTTGGATTTGGCTGAGTTAAACGTGATTCTGAGGGCTGTCTTGGGTTGTCTCTGCCTGATTTTTCTACTTATCACATCTAAAATATAGAAATTAGAATCATTTTGTCAGGTTTTTCCGGGAGGAAGCTTCCGGAAACCCAGTCGTTATGCCTTTTTGAGCTATTTTCCGTGTTTATGATTATTGGCATAATTCTTGCTAAGTTAAACCAAGAGAAAACCATAGCACTGTATGATGAGCAAGTATGAGAAATAGGTTGAGAAGCAGGTAGGCGATGTAGATCTGAGAAGGAATTATGGAAGGCAGATTTGAAATGCAGTGATAAGAAAGGAGTCGGAAGAAGACAAAACTAGGATTAAGACAATAACATTGGGGGGAAAAGCATGAAGGAAATTTATGTTGAAGAAATCATTTCAGCGGTTGAAAAACTTTGTATAGAGTCCAATTACGACCTTGGTTCGGATATTATGACGGGATTTCAAAAAGCTTTGCAGGACGAGCGCTCACCCTTAGGGGCCGAGGTGTTGAAACGGTTGATTGAGAATGCCCAGGTTGCGCGGCAAGAGAGAGTTCCCATGTGCCAGGACACGGGGATGGCGATCATTTTTGCTGAACTGGGCCAGGACTTGCATGTTGCCGGCGGCGCCTTAACTGAGGCCATCAATGAGGGGGTGCGCCGCGGCTATGAAAAAGGATATTTGCGTAAATCCGTGGTCAGCGATCCCTTTGAGCGGGTGAATACAGGGGATAACACGCCGGCAATTATTCACTATGATCTTATGCCGGGCGATTCGCTGCGCCTGGTCGTGGCTCCGAAAGGGTTCGGCAGTGAAAATATGGGAGGCTTGAAAATGTGCAAGCCTTCGGAGGGTTTAGAAGGGGCTATGCAGTTTGTGGTGGACACGGTCGACCGGGCGGGCGGCAATCCTTGTCCTCCGATCATTGTGGGAGTGGGTATCGGCGGATCGATGGAAAAAGCGACCTTCCTGGCCAAAAAGAGCTTGCTCAGAGAGGTAGGCCAACATAACCCGGAGGAGCGTCTGGCGAAAATCGAGGAAGAATTATTGAATCGGATTAATCGTCTGGGCATCGGTCCCCAGGGGTTCGGCGGGGTGACGACAGCGCTTGCCGTTAACCTGGAAGTTTATCCCACGCATATCGCCGGGATGCCGGTTGCCGTAAACATTGGCTGCCATGCCACCCGTCATAAAGAAATTGTTTTACAAGGGAGGATAAGCAGATGAGCGAACCCTTACGGATTGAAACTCCCCTTACCCAGGAGAAGCTCAAAAGCCTGAAGGCAGGGGACAGTGTCTTAATCAGCGGTGTCATCTACACCGGGCGCGACGCGGCCCATAAGAAAATGATCGATGCTTTGGCCCAAGGCGCCGACCTTCCCTTCCCGGTGAAGGATCAAATGATCTATTTCGTAGGACCGACACCGGCGAAAGAAGGTCAGGTGATTGGCTCCGCCGGTCCGACAACAAGCGGGCGGATGGACGCCTATTCCCCTGCGCTAATCGCTCAGGGGTTAACCGGCATGATCGGCAAGGGACTGCGTTCCTCTGAGGTAGTTGAAGCCATGAAAGAACACGGCGCTGTTTACTTCGGCGCGATTGGCGGGGCGGGCGCCATTATATCCAAGTGCATTGTTTCCGCCGAAGTGATTGCCTACCCCGAGCTGGGAACAGAGGCGGTACGGCGCCTGGTCGTCAAGGATTTCCCGGCTATTGTGGTCATTGATTGCTATGGCAGCAATCTTTACGAAATTGGCAAAGCTCAGTACCGCAGTCTATGATGGCAATGCATGAGGAAGCGAAGCCATTAGTTCATTTCAGGTATCCCGGAAGTTTGGTAAAGCTCTTATGCAAGTGCATGGGTAAGCCTAGAAGTGCCGAGTGAACGGATGTGCGGGAAGCTGTTCCTTTGTAGTTTTTTGAAAGTTCATTATATTGTATTCTCTTTAAAGGAATTAAGGGTAAACAGACGAATAAATAGTGTAATGACTAAAGATGGAGGCTTACCAGATGAAGTTCCGCGCCAATCTGATCTTATCTGTTTTCTTGCTTGTCGTGACGCCCATTGTTATAACCAGTTTAGTCACCATGGAAGCCGCGGACAGGGCTTTACAGGCCCAGGCCCTTGAAACGGGGCATCCTCTTAGCTTTGAGAAAATAGAGATAGCCCGCTTGCGGGAAAATATCGTCTATATTGTCATCATCGGGACGGTTGTCAGTTTAACCGGCGCGGGAATTTTCACGAGTGAACTGTCCGGATCGGTCAATAAAATCAAGCAAGGCCTGGATAATTTAAGTCATGACGCCAATACGGCCATTGATGTTCAGCGGGGAATTATGGGGGAAATCGCCACTTCAATTAATCAACTTGCTGAGAAATTGCATGAGACCCGCAGTCACAGAGACGCACTGCTGGAGTGCAGCCCTAACGGAATTATTACCGTTGATAAACTTGGCAAGATCATTCTCTTTAATCCTGCAGTCTCAAGCTTAACAGGTATTCCGCCGGGAACAGCTCTTGGAGCAAATTATCAGGAGATTGGCTTACCTCCCGCTTTAATCCGCCCGCTGGCAGCTGCCTTAACCAAGCAGCCTACCGATATGACGAAAGAAGAAATCCTTTCCCGGCCTGACGGAAATTCCATTGCCGTAGCGATCTCCACCTCAAGATTGCATGATGATGAAGAGATCGTCGGCGCTTTAGCCATCATCATTGATTTGCGCGAGAAGCGCCTACTGGAAGCCCAAGTTCTGCGAGCTAACCGTCTTGCGGGTCTGGGCGAATTAGCGGCTGGGATTGCTCACGAAATCCGCAATCCGCTCACTGCAGTCAAAGGATACTCCCAGGTTCTGGAGGATGAATTGGATCTTCATGACCCGAGGCGAGAATACACCGCCGTGATTGTTAAAGAGGTAAACCGTCTTGACCGGATCGTTCAGGGACTTCTGGCTTTTGCCAGACCTTCGGCCAGTCAGTTTGAACTCGTTAATCTTAACCAAATCATCGAAGAAACCCTGGTTTTAATCGAAAAGCCTGCTTTTAAGCACCGGATTGAATTGCGGAAGGAGTACGGCGAGAATGTTCTGGCGGAAGTTGATAAGGATCAAATTAAACAGATCCTACTCAATTTGTTCATCAACGCCGGTCAAGCCATTCAGGATCAAGGGACGATCAGAATCGTCACCGGACAGAAAGGGGATCAGGTCGCTATCAGGATCATCGACTCCGGCCTGGGGATTTCCCAGGCTATTATCGATAAGCTGTTTGACCCCTTCTTTACCACCAAAGGAGAGGGCACCGGGTTAGGTTTGGCTATTGCCCATCAATTGATTGAACTTCACGGTGGAAAAATTGAAGTACACAGCCGGCTTAACTCAGGGACAGAATTTAAGCTTATTTTACCGATTCGCCAAGGGGGTATTCTAAATGTCTGAGTCCAAAGGCTCAATCCTGGTTGCTGATGATGAAGAAAGTGTACGCAATTTGACAAGCCGGGTCTTAAGCAAAATGAATTACATGGTCACCACTGCAAAGAACGGTGAAGAAGTTTTGGACAAAGTCAAAAACCGCAGTTTTGACCTCCTGATTATGGATATCCGGATGCCTAAATTAGACGGAATGGAAGCGTTCAAGACCCTGCGCAGTGACTATCCCGGCCTGCCTATTATTATGATGACGGCCTTCAGTACGGTCGAGACGACTTTGGAGACTATGCGTCTGGGCGCCTTCGATTACCTGACCAAACCGTTCGATATTTCCGAAGTAAAAACCGCTGTCGAAAAGGCATTTTCCTCCCGGCTGGAGAATGATGTCCCGAGTGACGCCCCCAAACACGCAAGCAATTTGCATATGGATTCCTTTGTCGGGTCCAGTCCTCTCATGCAGGAAGTGTTTAAGACGATTGGCCGGGTGAGCGTGAGTAATTCCTCGGTTTTAATCCAGGGAGAGAGCGGCACCGGCAAAGAGCTGGTAGCCCGTACCCTGCATCAATGCAGTAACCGCAAAAACAAACCCTTTGTGACGGTGAATTGCGGCGCGATTCCGGAAGGGATTCTGGAAAGCGAATTTTTTGGGCATGAAAAAGGTGCGTTTACAGGCGCTCACAACCGGAAAATCGGGAAATTCGAATTTTCCGACAGCGGCACCATTTTTCTCGATGAAATCGGAGAAATGAGTCCGACGTTGCAAGTTAAGCTTCTCCGGGTGCTGCAGGAGCGTGAATTTGAACGGGTGGGCGGCAATGAAAAAATAGCCGTGAATGTCCGGGTGGTTGCGGCCAGCAACAAAAATTTGCGCAAAAGCATTGCGGAAAAAAGCTTTCGGGCGGATCTGTTCTACCGCTTAAATGTTGTGTCCATTTTTATCCCTCCCTTGCGGGAAAGAAAAGAAGATATCCCTTTGTTGGCCGCCTATTTCCGGGATAAATTCTGCGCTATGCTTGGGAAACAGCCCAAAAAGATCTCCCAAGAGGTTATTGAAGTA
Source organism: Desulfosporosinus paludis (assembly GCF_045689965.1). Taxonomy (NCBI): domain Bacteria; kingdom Bacillati; phylum Bacillota; class Clostridia; order Eubacteriales; family Desulfitobacteriaceae; genus Desulfosporosinus; species Desulfosporosinus paludis. The sequence goes on along the minus strand of NZ_CP144211.1, from coordinate 146,989 downwards.
TTGCAGAATTATGATTGGCCGGGAAATGTACGGGAACTGGAAAATATTATTGAACATGCGATTGTTATGGGGAATGGACAGATTATCTTAGCGGAGGACCTGCCCATAGAAATAGCCCCGGCCCCAAAACCCCAGCTCTCCGATAAAGAAGGAAAGCCGGAGACACTGCGAGCCATGGTAAAATCTCTAGAAAAGGACGCCATTGCTGCTACCTTGCAAAAGACAGGGGGAAATAAGCTGCAAACATCTAAAGTGTTAGGTATCAGCAGACGGGCTTTACAATACAAGATCGAAGAATATGGCATAGAATAGAGAGATAAGCGATGAACAAGAATAATTTGTGCTTCAACTCATTGCCTAAGCGGGAAATAACTGAGCGAGAAGTGTCCGAACGGGATGTGACTGAAAGAAAAATAAACTTTTGGCTGCCTGAAAATATTACCAGGCAGCAATGGCTGGTCCTTCTAGCTGCCTGGATCGGCTGGGTTTTTGACTCTATGGATTCTACCATTTACGCTATGGTTCTGCCCTCATCCTTGAAAGACCTTTTGGCAACCGCAGCCAATAAAGCGGATATAGCCTCGCACGGAGGAATTATTTTAGCAATTTTCTTAGTGGGCTGGGCAATCGGAGGAACTCTATTCGGGACGCTGGCGGACTATTTCGGACGCAGCAGAACCCTGGCCATTTCCATTCTCTTTTATGCAGTCTTCACAGGAGTGGCAGCTCTATCCCAAAGCTGGGAACAGTTGGCGTTTTTTCGCTTCCTCACGGCGCTCGGCATCGGCGGCGAGTGGTCTGCAGGTTCCGCCTTGGTAGCAGAATCCTTTTCGGACAAATACCGGACAAAAGTGCTTAGTCTGATGCAAAGTGCCTGGGGGGTAGGCTTTTTCTTCGCGGCCATTGTCAATTTATTTGTTGTCCCGCTGGCGAGCGCTCATCAATTTACTCCCTGGCGGGCAGTCTTGATTATCGGCATTTTCCCGGCTGTCTTTGCCGCCTTTATCCGGGAAAAAGTCCAGGAACCCGAGAAATGGCTGGTGGTCAAGAAAAAACGGGAGACTCTGAAGAATTCGGGCAATACGGCTGCCGTCAGCAAAAATCTGGCCGTACTTACCCTAAAGCAAATTTTCTGGCCGGAACTCCGGCGCGATACCATTGTCGGTACGCTCTTATCCTTTTCCGCTACCTTCGGACTGTGGGCCGTGACTAATTGGACTCCAACCTTCGTCGAGGAGCTGCTACATGTCCATCATCTGTCTGAAGCAGTTATTTCAAACTATAAGAGTTACGCTATTATGGCCTTGAATACGGGAGCGATCCTCGGTTACGTGTTCTTTGGCCCCATAGCCGATCGTCTCGGACGCAAGAAAGCGTTTTTGATTTTTTTTCTGGGCAGTGTCCTCTTAGCACCCTATATTTTTTATAATGTCACAAACTTTACCATGCTGATATTGCTCTTGCCGGTGTTAGGGTTCTTCAATAACGGGATCTTCTCGGGGTTTCCGATTTATCTGGCCGAACTTTACCCTACGAGACTGCGGGCAACCGGGCAGGGGTTTTGCTTTAACTTCGGGAGAATTTTAGCCGCCACTGGTCCGCTATTGACAGGTTTCCTGGTTAATAGCTTCGGCTCTTATGCCAAAGCGGTTGCCGCCGTTTCATCGATTTACATTGTTGGGATTATTGCTCTCCTTTGGGCGAAGGAAACTAAAGGCAAACCCTTGCCGGATTAACCGGAGTTTGAGTCTGCGGATACTCAAATGTGAAGCTGCCTTAGGGGCCTACGGGTTTTTTCATATTCCATCGTTATTCTGTAGCTTTATTGCCTGAAAATAAGCCGTGGAGGTCTTGCTTTAAAAAAGCAAAGATCTCCACGCTTTTGTATTTATGGCTTCTTCGACCACCCGCAGATAGGGGCCGGCCGGAACAACCTCTATGCTGACAGCGCGAAACTTAATGGATACTTTTTAGGCACTGTGCTTAAAAAGTATCCACATTTTTCTGTCTATTTAATTTCCTGATTACAAATAATTTTACGCCATTTAGCTGGATATTAGGACAAAACCCAGTATTCAAGGGGACTTAAGGCGGGCTGGGTAATAAAAAATTTTGATGCAGAAATCTTGGCATAATAATTGCTATTAATATGTATAATCTGAATTTTCTGCACGAAAAAGAAATAGGAAGGGGGATCGATTTAATCATCACCGCTCTCATAGCCAGACACAGTTTTCACTGACAGAAAGTAAAAGGAGATGAGTATGTTGAAGACAAATTATCGTTGGTTTATTATTTTTATGGTCTTTATTATTACTATGGTAAATTATGTTGACCGCTCGGCAATTGCTTTTGCCATGCCGTTGCTCAGCAAACAGTTTCATATGACTCCGGAGGATATCGGTTTAACTCTTGGCGCCTTTAACGTAGGATATGCGGTTATGGTTTTCATAGGCGGACTTATGGTAGATAGGTGGGGTTCCCGCAAGATTTGGATGATCACAGCTTTGGTTTGGTCCTTGAGTATTTTGTCCACAGCCGCAGCTGCCAGCTTTGCTATGTTATATACCGTTCGTTTGATTCTGGGCGTAACGGAAGGTCCGAACTTCCCTGCTTTGAACCGTGTGGTCGGGGACTGGCTGCCCGGTAAGGAAAGAGCTCTGGCCTTGGGGAATGCCTTGGTGGGCGTACCGCTTGCTCTAGCCTTCGGCGGCCTGATTGTTGCTTTCCTGGCGAATTTATTTACCTGGCGGGGCATGTTCGTTGTTCTGGGGGCTTTAGGAATCATCTGGGCTCCAATCTGGTATTTCTACTTCCGTGATTTTCCGGAGAATTCGAGAAAAGTTAACGATGCCGAACTGAAATATATTAAGGAAAGCGACAAAGTTTCCCGTGATTCCGAAAAAGAAATCCATCGTCAAAGTCATGCTTCCAAACCTGGCATGTGGAAATTCCTGCTTACCAATCCGACTCTGCTTTCGAACGACTGGGCTTTCTTCGTCTTCGGCTACAATCTCTTCTTCTTCATGGGCTGGCTGCCGACGTTCTTAAACACAACCTATCACATGAACCTCACTCAGGTTGGCAGTTTCACGTTCTTGCCCTGGATTACGGCGGCAGTTATGTTATATCTCGTGGGCATCATCTCCAATCGCATCCTGAAGTCCACCGGGAAATATCGCCTGGCCCGTTCTCATCCACTTTGGATTACCCAACTGTTAGGCGCGATTTGTCTTTTGCCGATTCTTTACTATCATTCCGTAGGGGTTGCCTTGCTCTCAATCTCCCTCTGTGTTGGCTTCAATATGGCTCCTAACAGTATTTTCTACGCCGTTAACATTGATATTATCAAAGAACGCTCTGGAACTGCCATGGGGATCACGGATTTGTTCTTTGCGGTTGCCGGCTTAATCGCCGCTACCTTAACCGGCTTCATTATCCAGGTCAGCGGATCCTTCCAGGGAGCCTTCGTTCTGGTCATTGTACTCAATATTAGTTCGGTTATTGGTGTTATACTCTTCCATAATCCGGACCGTGAGAATAACAGGACTCAGGTGACCCAAAGTAAGGAATTGGCTTCCTAAGATAACCACGGTCTCTTAGATTATATTATAGGTCATCACCTAATAAAGCAGTGCCGTATGTTTTACAATCTCCTTCCATCAGAGGCCGTTGCAAAACCAATGTCCATAAGTTAAGAAGCCCTGAATGTATGATTAATAAGATTAGATGCAGTTGGAATGATGAAACGGTCATTCCAACTGTTTTTTTGCAATCACCAGAGAACATACCATCTGCGCTTCGGCAGCGGTAGGGTACATTGCCAGGGAATCAAGCGCTCCGCCCCGTAAGGCCGGTACGATTAATATTGTAAAGTAAGTATGATAGCTGCTTATTAAGGGGGAGACAGGATGACATCAAAAAAGAATGGGATCCCTGAGGGATGTCTTGGTCTTACCTGGGAAGAGGCGTCAGCCCTTGCTCAAAAGAATGGTGAGCGGGTGGTGCCAACCTTATGTTCCATGTGTGGTCCTACGTCAAAAGGTTGCGGTATCTACGCATTTGCTAAAGAGGGCCGGTTATCTGAGAGAGCTGCAGCCTTATCCGACCCTTCATATTCATCCCGATACAGCTATTTCCCGGGGCATCAAACATGGAGACTGGGTTATTGTGGAGTCACCGCACTGCTGGTTAAAGGTAAAGGCGGAGAGCTATCTGTGCCCGGGGAGCCCCTTGCAGCGTTCGCCCGGTTCCGCGCCGCGCTACAGCGCATTTCATCCGCAGCTGCCCTATTTGTTTGTAAATAAGGAAAATAAGCCCCTTATTAGCGCTTTCCGTTATGACGAGGAAGGGAAGCTGGAACATATCTGGACTGTTGACGCGCTTCCGCCGCAGATAACCCCGTCGGAGGGGTTTTTGCAATCCGATATTTGCCTGGGAAAATCCGGCCAATACCTCTATTCGCTCCTGAGAGTCGTGAATGTGATTTCAGTTTTTAAAATCGACGGGAAAACCGGCAAGCTCACACTGGTGCAGGCTTTTGAGAATGCCTGCGCCGGCGGCAGAGGCTGCGCGGTCTCTCCTGACGGACGCTTTCTCATCGTTGCGGCGCTTGAAGGGCATGAGGTCGCAGCCTATCCTATAGGAGAAGACGGCAGGCTCTCTCCGGCGCAATGACCACCAGATTCCAAGGCGATAATGACGCAATCTTTATTCCGGGGATTAGGTGCCATCCTCTTGATCCCTCCAGCAGTCCAGATTTTTCAGCGAGTATCCGCGATGTTGGTATTTCCTGCAAGGCAATTTTTGACTGCACCGTTCCCTATGACCAGAAGCAGCGTTTCCAGAGAGTAAAATTGGGTGGCAACGCTCTGGCCTGCGCCTCAGCTTTAAAAGTGATTTGAGATTATTGAGCGCGATAATTTGTGCGCCCGTTCGCTGGAGATTGAACGGAAATGCAGGGAGAATTTCCAGCTGTGGCAAGAAAAGTATGAAGAGGTCGGCGACGTCAGAGGGATAGGCTGTATGATGGGCCTTGAATTCGTGACCGACAAAACGAGCAGGAACCCTAATCCCCAATTGGTCGTCAAGATCATCGCCTCTGCGGCCGGACAGGGTTTGATCGTGGAGAACGCCGGAATTTACGGCAATGTGATCAGATTTTTGTGCCCGCTGGTTGTGACGGACACCAGCTTGAGAGAGGCTTGGAGATTTTGGAGTCAGCCCTGGAGACCTGCCGGCAGAATTAAGCATTTTGAGTGTAGTAACAGCATTGAGCAAAATCCAGGCCGCCTGGTTATTAAACCATATGCCTCAGGCCGGTCCCAAATTCGAATGCGCATTCGAATTTGGGACCGGCCGTCTCGTTTTACTCTAAATTCTTATTGACAAATATGGATGGGAGTATGTCACAAGCAAGACAACTATATTAATATAAGAGGAGATAAGGAAGTCTATTAATAATCCTTAAGTTTATACGGGGGAGGTAAAAACGATGAATGTAACGGAAACATCAAAAGAGAACTCTTACATGTGGGTAATCCTGACAATCATTTTTTTAGGTCAAGTGCTCTTGAATGTCTTAACCTTCCAGATAGGCGGAATGGCCGCTCAACTAATACCTGCGTTGCATTTGAAGCCCAGCCAGCTTGCCATGGCATTGTCCGCTCCCATGCTGGCCAGTGCCATACTGGGAATTCCCGCCGGCGCTCTGGCAGACCGCTTCGGCGTTAAAAGCATAGCGGCATTTGGTTTGATTATCAGCTCCATCAGCAGCTTTGCCCGGATAAGCGCTGCCAGTTTTGGCGCACTTTTTGCTTGGATGTTATTGATTGGTTTTGGTATAGCCGTCCTCAATTCAAATGCCGCTAAATTACTGGGTGCCTGGTTCCCTATACGGCGGATGGGGTTGGCTATGGGAATTTATGTCGTAGGCGCCGGAGTGGGGATTTCGATCGCCTTAGCGACGTCTCCGCTTTTCCCTTCAATTCATAGCGCTTTTCTTGCTTCGGCAATTGGTATGACTTGCGTAACGATTTTGTGGCTGCTGTTCATTAAAAATAAACCTGCAGGAGCGCCTGATCAGCCGGTTCTGTCCATGACACACTGTCTGAGTGTAGCGGCTAAAAGTAAAAATGTTTGGATTGGCGCGCTGGCAATATTTTTCATGATGGGAACCTATGTTACCCAGAGCGGATTCTTATCGAATGCACTTGTTCAGGCCAAGGGAATTAATCCGGTTCAAGCCGGCCTGGTTGCCTCTTCTCTAACCCTTGCTTTTATTGTCGGAGGCTTGCTGGGGCCGGTAATTTCTCATAAAGCCGGATCAATCAGGCCGTTCTTAGCTCCAACGGCCATCCTTTGCGCTATTAGTTCCTACCTGGCCTGGAATGTTCCATTTGGTCCGCTTACCACCGTATTTCTTATGCTCGCCGGCCTTTTCATTGGTATGACTCCTCCGATTATTTTGTCCTTGCCTATGTCACTTCCTGAAATCGGGCCGGTGTATGCCGGGAGCGCGGGAGGAATTCTCAGTACTTTTCAAATGGCCGGCGCCTTTTTTATTTCCTCTTATGTCATTATCCCGCTGGCGGGGTCGGATATTAATAAAGTGTTTTTATATATCGCCGCCGGTTATTTCATTTATGGAATCGTAATGCTGTTTTTGCCTGAATTGGGAGCAAAATCAAAAAGAAAGAATGCGGGTTTGGCCAAATAAGGGATATTCAAATTGATCGGTTTCGTTAACTCAGACGGCCCGTCTCATCTTACGCTCAAGCTGTCTTGAGATTACAGCCTTAACGATCCTTTCCTTAGAGAAGCCGGTTGAGGTTGTCCCAAAATCGACAGCGCTGTCGATTTTGGGACAACCTTTTTACAGTTTCTTATACTCCCGAGCTTGGTCACATATTCCGGAAATCAATTATCATTCGAACAGTTTCAATCAAATCGGAAAAGGAGAAATCCGTATTATCGGATTTACGTAGATAATTTTACTATCTTCTATGCCGTTATTGACAATGTGATGGAAGTCAGAAGAATTCTGTATAGAAGCAGGGATATAGATAATGTTCCAACTTCGGCAAAAGAAATTTCTGAAACTTCTAGAAGGGTAAGTGTTCAAGCGGCTGAAGTTATTGAACAGCAATGGACAGATAAGTCTTTGAGCCAAGTACAGAATGCACTTTTAGTGTGGGGCATTAAATTATTGTATATTGTCTCGTTATAAGAGTGATATGATTATACCAGCGTGGTTAATTGGTTTATTAGAGAGTGCAAAGAACAATATATGACATAAATTCCCATTATTCTTAAACCCTTCAGTTAAATGATCCCGCCTCACCTTAGTTTGGGACGGGATTCTTAATTACAAGCCGATTGATTCAGGTGGGTGGTCTAATATTTTGGGATATACTAAACTTTATTATAGTATATGCGCTTATCAAACCCGTAACCTCTCTGACTGAATGAATGGTCCAATCCTCAAGTAGATCGGCTCCCTTTAATTTAGGATGCGGCACTAGCTTGTTGACTTGTAACCCCGAGTCGACGGTCAGCAATGGTCATGATGAGTGCAATGACGCTTACCGCGATCATTATGACAGCAATGTGATGGAGACCGCTATCCGAAACCTTCGTGTGAAAAACAATGCCGATTAACGCTGAGGAAGCAATAGAACCAATGTATCCGAAGGTGCGGATGAGACCTGAAGCTACAGCAATCTGGTCTGCAGAGACCTGCATGTACAACGCTGTTTGGTTGCTGCTGGACATTGTACCCATCGTGATACCGAAAATTAAGGTGATCAATAAAATCCAAAGAATTGACGTACTTGTCGTGAGAAGAAACACCCCAATGGAGGCAACAATGGAAGAGCCCGCAGCCACAACGAGTGGCCCGCGAACTAAGTTCCGTTTGGAAATTGGACCGACTATTAACGCCGAAAGTACGCTCATGGGCAGTATTAGAAGTCCGGCTTCGAGTGCTGAGGCTCCGCGAGCCGCACTGATCCACTCAGTAACACCATAAAGCACGGTATATATGCACAACGTCGTCAATGCAAACCGTGCATAGGTGCAGGTGAGCGCCAGGTTCGAGGCAAGCATGCGCATATCGATGAAAGGATGTTTGGCCCGCAGCTCCCATAAGACAAGAAAAATGCCCAACACTACGGCCATGCCCAAGACAATCCACTCGGGACGAGGCAATGAGAACAGGAATATCATTAGTGCAGTGATTGATGCTGCGAATCCAACCATACCCATAATATCAATGCGTGATGAGATATCCCGCATTGTCCTCGTTCCCTCCATGGGCGCGTCTTTCGGAATCCAAAGCACGGCCATGAGAAGCGCGACAAGCGCAAAGGGGATATTAACCAGAAACGTTGTCCGCCATCCCCACACATCCACGAGCACGCCGCCAATCGGGAGTCCTACAGCGGCCGTAACCACTCCCGCAATCTGAAGCGCTCCCAGTACGTTTCCAGGCGGCATTGACATCCCGGCGGATTCTGCACGTCGCCGAATCAGGAGCATAGCAGAGGGATAGGCGGTGGACGTTCCAATGCCTATGAGAATTCGCGATACGACCAGCATCGTCAAGTCACGTCCAAACCCACCCAACAAACCTCCCAAAAGTACCATAAGAGTTTCAGCCTGAAATACCCGACGAGGCCCAAATTCTGCTGAAAGCTTTCCGGCAGTAGGCTGTGCGATCGAACACGCTAGATAGGAGCCGTCACCAGGATTGTGGTTTGAGCCACTGAAACATGCATATAGGCAGCGATAGGCACGAGTGCAGTGGCAATCATCGAACTATTGATTGGATTAAGTGTGGACCCCATGTACAGGGGCGCCACGAACCTCCAAGAGAATGGGCTGCCACTTGGCATGATTGGTTCACTCCTTAGTCATTGAGTCTAATTCGCCGATCCAATTGTCGACCGTCAGCACATCCGCCTGACGAGGGAAAACCTTCTCCATGAGCACGCGATGAACTTCAGGATCAGGATCAATGCAGGCGTCCGAAAGCACTTTGATTGCAAAATCCTTATCTGCTGCTTCGCGCAGTGTTGACAGTACGACTCCGCCCGTGGCAATTCCGGTGAGAATCAAAGTGTCAATTTGTCTCGCGCGAAGGATAACTTCCAAATTGCTTCCGGCGAAGGCGCTAACCCGATACTTCGTAACGACCGGTTCACCATTCACTGGTTGTACGGACTCATGGATTTGCGTTGCATGATCCGATACCGTAATACCACCGAATTGAGCAATTTGCGAGAAAATTTTGTTTCTTGGACTTACCTCCGGGTATCCTTCACTAAAAGCGACTCGCACGAAGATGACTGGGATGTTGTACCGCCGCGCTGTTTCCACTGATTTTTGAACCGGGCGTAACAATTCAGGATTGGCTTGAAAACGGGATACGGTTCCATTCTGCATGTCCATTACGAGAAGTGAGGGTTTGTTCATATGTTTTACACTCCTTTCGTATTCGTATATAATAAGTGGGGAATCCTCCATTTAATTTTAAACGGAGATCTCCCCACTTGTCAATGAGATTCACATATTAATGTTGGGAGTGGAAATCGTGAAAAGTATAGGAGGAACTAAGATGCGACAAGAACGCCGCGATGCTGCTGAGAATCGTCAGCGAATATTAGATGCCGCAATTAAGCTTTTTGAACAACACGGTGTCAAGCAAGTCAGTATGAACCAAATAGCGCTGGAAGCTCATATTGGCTCGGGACCCTTTACCGCCGTTATAAAAATAAAAGTGAGTTATGTCAGGATTTAATTAAAGACAACATCCTTCTGCTCTTCGAGGACATTGAAGTGTACTTGAAAGAGCATCAGACCGATACACCGCGTCAGCGCTTAAAAGGGGTATTCAGCCTTTTTATGCGTTTTCGCGATAGAAAGCTTCAGCTGCTGGCAGGTGTTGAAGAGGGAGCATTAGAGGGTAGTCATTTCAAATTTAATCTGCACGAAGTCGTCGTTCAACTACTCGAGGAGATGAATAGAGACGAGCGTACCGGAGCGAACACTGTGTTTAAGGCTGATATGTTATTGATAGCCTTAAGAAGTGATTCCTATATATTTCAAAGAGATGTGCGTGGGTATTCATCTGAATCGTTTTTGGACCAAATTTTCTTGACATTTTTTCCAGAGAGATAAACTTATAGCTGTCCCTTTCCCTTGAATTGCCCCATCCGGATACTGAAAATACTGCAGTAAATATGGCAATTAAAGCACTTAGGCAATAAGAATTGTTATCTCTGAACCTTGTTGACAGTGACGGTAAGCCAAATTCGTCACCGGTGACGAATTTGACCTCACCCAGGCATACATCCTTCTTGGGATTCCTAAAGTGGTGCGAGATGAGTTTATCGCGATGCATGATGGTGAGAATATGATTAAATTGAAATTCGCCATGAAGAAAGTAAAGCGGACTGCTAAAAGCAGTCTTCTTTTTTGTGGGCCGGTGCAAATTCTGCAAGTCGCTTTTTAATTCCTAACTCCAAAAAATAAAATCCCATCCCTCTGGAAAGCTCGGAGTTAGCCCCTCTTGTCTTTAGGTAAGCGTTTCCCAGCTCCCATAAATATTGAAAGCTATTGTTGGCTAAAAAGGAATAGCGCTTGCAGACATAGTTATAGCCGATCTCAAAATCACTGAGGTGTTGTCTGGACATCGTCTTCCTCCTGCTGTTCAGGGGACTGTTCTCCGATCAGTTCGGCAATACTAACGTCGAGAGCGGCGGCAAGTTTGGTTAAGGTTCGGATTGAGCCTGTTGAATGACCATTTTCGATTTTATTAATCATGCTTTCGTCGATATGAACCAGGTCAGCAAGTTGTTTTTGAGTCAATTTGAGCGCTATTCTTATCTTTTTAATTTGTTTGTTTGCAGTATTCAATAAGACACCCCTGTTTAAAATATTATAGAATTATATTCTATATGTCAACATAAAATAATGAATTAAAATCAGTATATTTTCTTTTGCATGGTTCCGATATAATTAAACATGAATTATATTCAGGATGTGATGAAATGAATTACGGACAACGGATAAAGTTCTTTCGTAATACAGTTGGAATTTCCGCCAATACTTTAGCGAAAAAAGTCGGACTGGATCCAACTACAATTTATAAAATTGAAGCCAACGATTCTAAACCCTCACTGGGTTCCCTGGAAAGCATATGTGCCGCTCTCGGCATTAGTCTTGCGGAATTCTTCACAGAAGAAGAACAAGACTTGGGCCCAGAAATCCAACGATTACTGGGCACTGTGAAAAAGCTTTCTCCGGAACAAATAGATTATCTTCAGAAGTTACTGGAATCCATGAGTAAGGATTAATTCTTTTGATATCACAAGTGTATAATGCTTTATCGATACGAGACTGACAGTACACCATTTCATATTAAGGAATCCTGAGTATAACAAAGTACCTTATGAGGACAGAATTATAAAATCGAAATATCAGAGAAGAAAATAAAATAACCGAGGCTTAATGTAAACAAGATGAGAGGCGATTTTCCTCTCATCTTGTTTCATGTACCGGCTTCTATTGTAAGCCGAATAATCAACAATTTTCTTGGTGAAAGTGTGTTGAGTTAACCGAATTTAATACTCAATGATTTGGTTAGGTTAAGCAAAACAATAGGGGATAGGGTGAACTGGCAAATATAAAGCCCACATTTTATGTTGTTATATTTTTAAAAGGATAGTTTTCGAAAGATTTAGTGATTGATGGAAGGAAAAGACATAAGTTTGGCGAAAAAATAAGGTACGAGCCAAACATGGTCTTATTTAAAGGTATGTCCAAAGGGACAATTGTCGGAATTGATGCTCCGCTTATCGTGAATAACGAAATAGGCTCCAGATATTACGATAGAGCTATTATGAGGGAAAAAAATTCACGGCAAAAATCTGTCTGTTTTCACCTGTAGTAAAAGCGTTATACAAAAGCACTTAGGGGTATATGGCGGGTATTAATCAATATAAAGGGCAAATATGGAATTTCAAGGAGCGTAAAATTACTCAGAGTATAGTCTACAATTACCAACTAAGCAATAGAGCCTGTTTGGGTGTAATACAAGTACTTATAATGTCTAGCAAATTATCCGAAGTTAGACTTAAAAAAACCTCAAACTCGAATCAGAGCTTGAGTAAATTAACAGCAGGTTCAGGTGGAGAATCTACTTACCTAACTTTGGATAATTACATAGCACGAAACTGCGGTAATTGGTGCTCTCGCTATGGGGATTGAATAGTCATCTCCTATCTAATCTATATAACTTTAGGGAGAACTCGGTAACGAAATGTATCAGGCCTGCGTTAATTATGCCGAAATAGATATTATTTCCCCCTCCCCATGACAGGGCAATTTTTATATACATGCAGTTTGGTTAGTGATAGGAGGAGATTTGCCCAAACTCAAAAACCGTCTGGGTTTTACCGATCCGCAATTCGGGCATTTAGATAAATCTTTTCCGATGAGTTTCTGGATAAGTCGAAGAGTAGAGACTTTTTCTTGGCTTAAAAGAGGCGTACAGGTGAGCTGTTTGCAAATCTTTAACTTAGCTGTCTTGTTACGATTGCCTAGTAAGCCGTAGTGTCTGATTTTTATAAAACCACTCGGTAGGATATGAATAAGAAATCTGCGGATAAACTCATTGGCAGAGAGCGTCATCACCTTATATTTATTGTCATCCTTGTAGTCCCGCCATTTGAAGGTAACTGTATCCTTAGCAAGGCTAACGATACGCTTATTGGATATAGCTACTCGGTGAGTATATCGACCCAGATATTCGATAACACAAGATGCATTTTTAAATGGTGGTTTGCAGTAAACAATCCATTCTTTGCTATAAAGTGAGGTGAGCAGCGTTCCAAATTCTCTATCGTCAGAAAGATAGGCTTGGCTACCGTGAAATTCAAGCTTGTTTTGGCTGCAGAACTGTTTGAGATAATACAAGAATTTGCCTCTGAACTTACGAAATAGAACTTTCACAGGGATGAAGAATTTTTTTCTGCTATTCACCCATTTGCCGATGGAGGATAATCCGCCGCCGGGTACTATGCAGTGAATATGCGGATGGTGCATGAGGTTTTGTCCCCAGGTATGCAAAACAGATGAAAAGCCAATCTTAGCACCGAGATATTTTTTGTCGGAGGCTAATTCATCGAGAGTTTCAGCAACGGCCTTAAACAAAAGGGTGTAGACTGCTTTTTGGTTTTGATAGGCCAGTAAATTGAGTGCGTCAGGGATTGTGAATACCACATGGAAGTATCCCACATTAAGTAGATTACTTTTCTGGTTTTCGATCCAGCGTTCTTTGGCAAGAGCTTGGCATTTAGGGCAATGCCTGTTGCGGCAAGAATTGTAAGAAATTCGGGTATGCCCACAATTGTCACAAATCTCTTTATGTCCGCCTAACTGTGATGTTCTGCATTTTTGAATCGCTGACATTGCTTTATGTTGAACAAGAGTGAGCTTGCGGTTGGTTCGATAGTTATTGCCGTATTTTAGGAAGATATCTTGAACCTCAGCCATTGACTTTTTCGGATTCAGTCATCTGATCAAGAGGGCTAGTTACGTTGAGAGATTCTATCTTAACCAGATGTAAATAGACGCAGGTCGTATTGATATTTGAATGACCAAGCAGTTGTTTAATGTGGTAAATACTTGTGCCGGATTCAAGCAGATGAGTGGCAAAACTATGCCTCATAGTATGGACGGTCACGTTTTTAGTGATTTTAGCTTTCCTTACATATTTATGAAAGAGATTTTGTATTGAGTCTAGGAAAGTTAAATTGTTCGAAATATTAAATGATATAGGGTTAGATATTTTGAATACAAACATTTCTCAAGAAGATATAAATTCTATTATCGACGACAGAAATAAATTGTTTCATCAAGGGGATACAATTAATTTGGAAATACTCTACAATAAACTATTTCCACTTGTTTCTGAAATTGTTGGAAAACTAATTACCGATCCTAATTTGCTAAACTAAAAGACCGTTCGAACATGCATCGAAAAGAGAGGGAAAAGTTGTAACGAAGTTGAGTAACATTTTAGGCTAATAACTGGAAGGAAATTAGTAGGGTGCAATTATGGATAATAAATTAGTATATACAGTTATATTATGTGCAGTGATTTTTGGCTCAGACGAAACCTTGCTTAATGTTGATCTTGGCGAAGAGTTTATATTTAAGCGAATGTCATTAAAACCTTTAAAAGATCATTTGGATTTAACTTTTAAAACTGATGCAATGGGATTACGCCGAGATTATGAAACTGCGCGCATAGGTGAAAACCTTGATATAATATGTGCATTTAAATCATATACAATATGTTTAACCGAAATTGAAGCCGAAAAGTATTACAAAGAAATGAGTGATTATGTTCTTACATATCTTGACGACAGGATAAGAGCGATTCGTCTGTTTGTTGAAGGTCCAATTCATTTCAAAAAGTTATCTATAGAAATGAAATCCGAAACTTTGCGTTCAGGCGAAACTGATATGTGTAGCAATATTAACAGCGTTATTCCAATTGGAGAAGCAGTAGGAACAAGCAGTATATCATTATTTCATTGTGATAATGAAAATATTAATGAACTAAATAACAATATATCTTCAGTTAAGTTTCCATTATCAGATGTATTGCTAAATAATTGTCATAGATATTATGATTTATCATATCACTTAGATAATTTCATCTCGATTACTTTGCTAATTACAAGTCTTGAGATATTATTCCTAAATAATGAAAATGCAAAAAAAGAAAAGCTGGCAAAACGCTGTTCAATATTCTTATATGATAATAGAAATGACCAAGTAAGTTGTTATAAAAAGTTGATAATAGCGTATAAAAAGAGATCCGACTTTGTACATGATGGAAATTGTCTACAAATTATAAATGAAGATATATTGTTTTTGAGAGATTGTGTAAGAAAATCACTCATTAAATATGTAAACAATAACTACAGAAAATCCGATGTTATTAAGATGTTGAAAACAACCATAAAAAATCTGGATTATTGGAGTGACACGAGAACATAAAAAACAAACTTCACATTGGCGGTTTGTCTATAAGCGGAAGTTAAGTTAAACGTAGGAAACCAACTAAAACTAGTCTTTTATTGTTACGAATTTTCATAATAACTAAAATGGTATTAATAAGTATACTAAATTTAGGTAATCTTTTTGATATAGCAATGATTTTCTAACACAGTTACTTTAAGCAATATTAGATCATCAGGACACTATTCTGGAGGAATTCGTATTTGTTATAGCTGGATGGAAAATCAGTAGAGATCAACAAACTTAGCTGAATTTTTCAATCTTTCACTGGAGGATTTATGAACATTTTTCTAAGTTCTACTTATTTAGATTTACAGGAAGAACGGACTGCAGCTATTGAAGTACTGGATCGAGTCGGGAAAGCCTATGCCATGGAAAAGTTCGTTGCTTATAACCACCGTTCCCGCGAGGCTTGTTTAGCAAAACTAAGGGAATGTGACGCATTAGTACTGATTATTGGAGAACGATACGGGTATATTGACGATATTCATCATGTGTCTATTACTGAGCTTGAGTATAGAACTGCAAATGAATTGGGGTTACCCGTTTTTGCTTTTATTAAGACTGATGAACATGGGCAATGGGATTCTATTGAACAAGATGGAGAAAAGAAACGAAAACATTTAGCCTTTAAACAACGCGTTGATAATGAGAAAACTAGGGTTACATTTTCTACCGTGGAACAGCTCCAACGCGACATTGCTCTAACATTATTAGAAAACTCACAAAAGTTTGGTTTAATTGGTGGTAGATTGAGTGCGTTCCAGAGCTTTGAACAGTTTTATAGAGATTTTTTGAATAGAAGCAAAATATTTAATCATTGCTTTAAATTAATCGGTCGTGATAACTATGTTGATTCGCTTATAAACTTCGCGTTTTCTCAGAAGTTAGTGGCTTATTTAAGCGGTAGAGGCGGTATTGGCAAAAGTAAAATACTTTTTGAATCTCTTAGCCGAATTCTCACTACAGCCGATCACCCGAAAATTCTCTTATTACGGGATAGCATTGGTTTCAATGTTGAGTCTGCCAAGGAGCTGCCTGAGGGTAAGCTGATTATCGTAGCTGATGATGCCCACAGGATCGGGGGACTACGGCAGTTATTAGCAGTAGTAAAACAACACTCAGGGAGGATGAAACTAATATTATCAACCAGACCCTACGGTGTTAATTTAATTAAGAAAAACCTTTCCGAATTGGGTTTTGAGGCAGACGACTTAGAAGAACTTCCTGAGGTCAAAAGCCTAGCACGCAAAGAGATTCAACAGCTTGCTGTGGAAGTTTTAAAGGACAGCAATCCCTACCTGGTTCAAAGCTTAATTAATCTCTCATCGGATTCTCCGCTGATTACAGTTATTGGTGGACAATTATTAACCCACTTGCAAATCACTCCCGCAAAGCTAACTAATTCAGAGGACTTTAGGCGACTGGTTTTAGACCGTTTTCAGGATACTATTACATCTTCATTATCATCAAACGTTCCATCCCAAACCGCAAAAGAAATTCTTAACCTAGTAGCTGCTTTGAGTCCTCTTCGTATTACAGATAAAGAACTGATGAACCGAAGTGCTAATTTGCTAGGTATTAAAGAATATCAACTAATCAGTAGTTTGTTAGAACTTGAGCGAACTGGAGCTTTGTTGCAGCGTGGCGACACTGTGCGAATAACTCCAGATGTTTTATCGGATTTTATCCTTGAAGAAGCATGTTTCCCTGCGAGGGTAAAAACAGGTTATAGCGATGTCATATTTGAAACCTTTGCCGATGTTTACTTAGATAACATCTTTAAAAATTTCGCAGAGCTGGATTGGCGAGTTAGTGAAGGGAAAGGTACAAACCTTCTTAATGAAATTTGGAATAAAGTTTGGGAATATTTTATACATTCATCCGATTTTCAGCAGCGAGGCATTCTAAATACCCTAAGGGAGATAGCTTATTTTCAGCCATCAGAAACGTTTGATTTCATTTTGAATGTAATTGAAAATTTTGATTCAAGTCGTTGCACGGCTTTCGAGAATATACCTCCAATACTAGGTGTAGTTGCAACACTTCAAAGTCATACACGAAAAGCAGTAAATCTTCTATGGCAGCTAGGAAAAGAAGATAGCCGTGACTTAAATCCTAATCCTGATCATGGAATCAGAGTTTTAACGGAGTTAGCTAGTTACAAAACCTATAAACCATTGTTCTTTCAGGAAGTGATAGTGACTTGCATTGAGGAATGGGTTAAGAATGAAGACGCTTTTAACGGACGTTATACTCCGGTTGATATTACAGATGTGTTATTAGTTAGAGAAGAGCATGAAGACATATACGAGGGATTTCAAATTAGTATGTATACTTTTGCGATTAACCCAGTTGCAACGACTTTAATTCGTAACAAGGTCCTTGAGATTTTAAAATCATTAGGGCAGCTCAAGGAAGAAAGAGTTAAACGCCGTGTTTTGGACTCACTTTTAGGTGCTCTTAGTGGCCCATTAGGTATGTTAGGAAGAATTCCTTCGACTGAAGAAAAGCAAAGTTGGATACCCGAAAAGATAAAAATTTTAAAAATTATAGATACACTACTTTCAGAAACGGATAACCCATTTCTGCATTGCAAGGCAATCAAATCACTAAAACCAATAGCCAATTATAGTGAAAAAACTTTGGCTGAAGAAATAGATATAATACTCGAAAAGTTCCCTAATGATTTTGAGACAAGTCTAATTCATCTTCTTTGGAGCAATCAGCCCCACTGGTTAACTCCTGGTGATTATGATTATGAGACTGCTCGGGCTATTGTAGAACAAGAATCTGAGGAACTTGCAAAGGAATTGATAAACCGTTTTCCTTTAGAGACAGATATTCTTGCTGAGTTGGAACGCCTTGTACTATTAATCGAAAGTCACGGCGAGAACTGTGTTGGAAATTATTACTTTACCAAATTAGCGGAACAAAGCTCAGTCATTGCTCGCCAGCTTTGTAATATTCTAATCGATAAACTCGATTCGCCATTGTTAATCTGCTTTTCACAATTCCTTTATCCTCTAAGAGAAATGGACAACGCCAAATACTTTGGGATAATTGATCTAGCGATTTCAAAGGGAAATGAAACAGTTCTAATTTCATTAGCCTATATGTTTTTTTGGTTTAATGATTATACTCCGAAGGAACGGTGTTTTATAAGGAAACTTGCGTTAAACCAGGATCACAAGGTTTCCACTATTGCGTTCCGAGCTGTAACGAATTTCCCGCTTGAAGCTCGAACTGAAGTATTTCAAATTGTATCTGACGTGGACTTAGGTGACGATTCCAATTTGGCCAATCAAGTTTGCCATCTATTTGATGAGCATTACGGAATCCCTTTCGCCGAGATACCATCTTGGCTGGTAACAGAGATTTTAGAAAAACTTGTTCCAATTAAAAACATATCCATTAATGATTACGAGATAAGTAAATTCCTTAGATTCTTGTTCAAGGTTAACCCCAAACTGGTTGCGGAATGGTTTATAACTCGAATTCGATACTATAAGAATTTGAATGAGTGTTTAGACTATGACCCAGTACCAAATCCATCTTTAGACGGAATTCAACTAGTCGATGCTATCGAAATTCAGCTTAAAGAAGCTTTGAGTTTGGTTCGGGACAATGTTTTTACATGTGAAGATGAACTCGATTATTCTTTCTCAGAGTTATTTTCCCTAATGGCAAATGGTTTTGGTCAGGTTAGTTTATCCGTTCTTTCCGAATGGGTGGACAGTAGTGAGAAAGACAAGGTTATAGGGAGTGCAAAATTACTTAGATATGCGGGTGAAAACTTTGTTTTTACACAGGAACAATTTATAGTAAAACTACTTAATAAGGCAGAAAAATTGGGGCAATTAGTTCTAAAAGAGGTTATGAGCGTACCTTATACTGTTGCAGTTTCCCGTGGAGGGGCAGGAACTCCAGGACAACCGATGCCCCATCAAGTGCAATTAAAGGAAAGTGCTCAAGTAGCTGCTTCACGCTATTCAAAAGGATCGAATGCATGGGAGTTTTATAAAAGTCTTCAACGAAATGCAGAGTACCATATCGAAATGGACATGAAACATTGGGAAGAAAGGGGATTCGCTTAAAAACAGTACCAAAGTCGCAGGCTATAACTTTCGATTATCCAAATATCCGTTAGGCATAATTAATGCTAAGTTCTCTATGGCAATTCTCGGGGTGGCAGATGACATCGGATGGAAATGATGCGTATCAATGCGAGGATCATTTTGGTCTTCGCGTTTGGTGCTTTTAAGTTTCATAATGGGGGGGGAAATGTGTGAGTGGAAGTATATCGGAAAGAGTTGCTAAGTATTTGGAAAATCAAAGTTCTTTTATCCACGTGGACAATTATTTAGGGACATTAAGAGACAACTTGAAAGTGATGGAGGAAAAATTCAATAAGAACTTTATAATGGTTTTGGCTCTGATTGCGATATTTTATCTTTTTTCACGATCAGCAATTTCAGAAGCCAGTGTGGGACCATTTAAGGTTAAAGATGTATCAATAATATACTTGTTCATCCCAATACTTATAGCATACAAATACTACGAAACAAATTCTATTCTTGCGATGAGGCGGCTGTCGAGGGTCCTTCATTTGGAAATGATCAAACAAGTCAATAGGCCGCTTTTTGATAATAAGTTAGAGTACTTTTTATTACCGACATCCATCTTTTTATCCAACGAAGTTTCATTCGAGAGCGAGAGCAATATCCTTATTAAAATATTTCTGCCACTCATGGAGTTATCAATACAGCTTGGATTTCCCGCATTTGAAGTCTATGCACTATATAATGTCTATTGTAATTTTGGAACAACTAGCAAATCTTTTTGGTTTGTATTAGTCAGTTCATTTGTCCTCATGACGTTGGGTTTCTTCACCTTAATGAGAAATGCCCCGAACACAAGAGCATATAATATAGGCTCAAGGGATTCCCGTACTGCTAATAGATAAGAAGTTTAAAGGACCGCCATCTTGGCGGCTTCTGAATCTTGGGTCATCCGACGCTAAATGACACATTTTTTACGAGTTTTAAAAAAATAATAACTGCTAATAACCTATAACTGGCTATACTATGCAATAACCATTTAGACAAGTTTAGTTAAGGGAGAGTTTAATGTGGGGACATTGGAAAAACTGGCAAGCTCTTACGAAAGGACTCCTGTAATTAGAGGGTTAATTCAACTTATACCATTCGGTATCGGTTCTGGGATAGACGTAGCTCTTGTTACAACAATCCAAAATATCAGAGCCGATAGAGTAAAGACCTTTTTTGATCAACTTGAAGCGAATGATGCTGTATTAAATCCAGAGTTGTTAAAATCCGAGGACTTTTTGCATTGTTATTTTGCAACAGTAAACGCCGCCTTAAACACCAAACGCCGTGAGAAAATTCGTATGTTTGCCAAATTGCTTAGCTCCGCAGTGTCTACTAGCCTATTTAATAATTCAGATGAATACGAGGAATACCTTTCAATACTGGATGAACTCACATTTAGAGAATTGGTGATACTGAATATTTTACATAGGCATGAAGATGCTACACCTTTAATTCAGAATGAAAACGACTTACAAAGAGCAAATAGGTTCTGGGAAAAGTTTATTGAGGAAATTGAAACTGAATTGCGGATTCCTCGGAACGAGATTAACTCACTATTAACAAGATTAAATAGAACTGGTTGTTATGAAACTTTTACAGGTTCTTATCTTAGTTATACTGGTGGAAGGGGTAAATTGACGCCACTATACTTTCGGCTAGAGAGTTTAGTCGATAGGGTTTAAACTTTATTTACCAGAATTTAGCTAAAGCATTTTAAGTATTTTTCCTATTTTAGCTACAAAATTTTTATGAGCTTACTTCTGCTAATCCATATACCGATATGGCTAATAACTGGAAGTTATAGTAATTCAGACATGGGCACAAAAAGTAGGATAACGGGAAGTTCACTCCACTAAATAAACATAAATAATAAATTGACTAATCTTATATCATGTAATAATATAAGTTACATGAAAAGAAATAAACGCTTATCAGTTGCCCTGCACGTACTACTGCATATGGCCGAGCGACCTGACGCCGCGATGACCTCAGAAGAGATGTCCACTTGCGCCGGCACCAATGCGGTAGTGATCCGCCGCACTTTCGCCGGTTTGCGTGAAGCACAAATCGTCTCGTCTTTGAAGGGGCATGGTGGCGGTTGGCGACTGGTCCGGCCCCTTTCCGAAATTACCTTAGAGGATGTTCAACGCGCTCTCGACGAGCGGGTGGTCACCTCCCCCTCGACGCACAATGAAAGCCCCGGCTGCCTCATCGAAAAGGTGATTCACCTTGCTCTAGATGACGCCGTCGCAGAGGCGAGTCGTGTTCTGGATCGACGCCTCGCGACTATTACCTTGGCCGACATTGCTGCCGATGTTTACCGACTCGACAGGGCGATCTCCTCAACGCCTAAAGACGACAAATATTAATTAGTTTGAGATTGCTATCCCCGTGAAACATGGAGCATTGAGGCATAACCCTTAATAAGGAGAAGAGTACGATGACTAATTTGAAACACCGTATAATTAAGGCGAACAATATCCAGATGCATATAGTTGAGCAGGGCGAAGGTCCTCTTGTGCTGTTATGTCATGGGTTTCCGGAAACATGGTACTCATGGCGTCATCAAATCCCTGTGCTAGCTGAGGCGGGGTTTCGCGTGGTGGCCCCTGATTTACGTGGCTACGGCGGTACGGAGCAGCCGGAAGAAATTGACCAGTACACCCTTCTGCATCTTGTCGGCGATATGGTGGGTCTGCTCGACGCATTGGACGTTGAAAAAGCCGTAATCGTCGGGAATGACTGGGGCGCAACGCTCGCGTGGCATGCGGCCTTATTACGGCCTGACCGCTTCCGTGGGGTGATCGCATTATGCGTACCGATGATGGGCCAACCCCCTGTTCCTCCCTCCAAAATCTTTCCTCAGAAGGAAGATGAGTTGTTCTATACGCTCTACTTCCAGACTCCAGGCCTGCCAGAGGAGGAGTTTGAGCTCGACGTTCGCTTCACAATGCTTAACCTGCTCTTTGCTGCTTCCGGAGATGCAGGACCTCGTAAAGAAAACGATGGCACTCCGAATCCCTTTAGTATGGTATCCCGAAGTAAAGGTTTGCTCGCGCCGCTGCCCGCCCCTTCATTGCCTTGCTGGCTTACAGAAGTCGACTTGGCCGTCTATTCCGAGGCGTTCAGCGCGACCGGGTTTCGTGGGGGTTTGAACTATTATCGTAATCTAGATCGCAACTGGGAACTACTAGCTTGTTTTAGTGGAATGAAGATAATGATTCCCGCCCTGTATGTGGTGGGCGAACGTGACGTCGGTCTCAGTATCCCTGGGATGAGGGAAATAATTTCTGAGATGCCTAGTCTTGTGCCAATGCTCGATCAAACGATCATACTCCCGGGCTGCGGACACTGGACTCAACAGGAGAAACCTCAAGAGGTCAGCACTGCAATAATTTCGTTCCTGCAAAGCCTCTCTAGGTCGTAGGGATAATTCTAGTGGCTTGTTCTAAGATCGCTACGTGGTCACCCGCGAAGAATGCTGATCCAGAAGCGTTGCCTCTCAAGATTATTAACTTTACTAAGAAAAGGGGGCGTTGCAAAACGAACTAAAATAGTTCGTAAGCAACGCCCCTTTTTTTCCTACTAGAAACAAAACTGCAGGTCCCAAAGAACCCGCAGTTGTCGTATAATTTGAGTTATGCTAACAACCAAATTACACTCTAAAAATTATACTGAATTAAGTGGACACTATCAATTAGTTCTACCATTTAATTTTGATGTGTTAATACCGGAGGATGACTCAGTTCGACTGCTAAGCCACATTTTGGAGGGATTGAATTACGAAGCGTTGTATCAGGCCTACTCTTCCACTGGAAGAAAACCTGTAGTCGAACCCAAAATCCTGTTCAAAGTAGTAGCCTATGCCTATATGAACAACATTTACTCAAGCCGCAAGATTGAAGTTGCTTGTAAAAGAGACATTAACTTCATGTGGTTGTTGGAAGGATGCAAGGCACCAGACCACAGCACCCTTGCTCGATTTCGGAAGAACTATTTAAAGGAATCCATAGAAGACCTCTTTTTCCAAATGGTGACGTATTTACACAAGCTTGGGGAAGTAGAGTTTAAGAACCTTTTTGTCGATGGAACAAAAATTGAAGCCAATGCTAACCGTTATACGTTTGTCTGGAAGAAAGTCGTTACTAAGAATGAGACCAAAATGTTCTTGAAAATTCAATCCTGTCTTGAGGAGATCAATTTGACCTATCTAAAGGACTTCAAGGCAACCAAAGAAACGTTACTTAAGGACCTTAAGGCGGCCCTCTCCTACCTAGAAGAAAAACGTCAGCAAGAGCAGATTGAATTTGTCCATGGTATTGGAAAACGGAAATCAAAGCTACAAAAGTTTACAGAAGACCTGAAGGAATTCTATACCCGTCAAGAAAAGTACAACAGACATCACCAATTCTTCGAAGGAAGAAATAGCTACTCCAAAACCGATCCTGATGCGACCTTCATGCATATGAAAGATGACCATATGCGCAACGCTCAGTTAAAGCCGGCTTACAATGTTCAGATTGGCGTGGAAAGTGAATATGTAACAGGGGTTGGGATTTTCCAGGATCGTAACGACATAGCCACACTCATCCCTTTCTTAAACACGCTGGAATCTAAACTACAGGCCCATTATGAAAATGTTACTGCAGACTCTGGTTATGAGAGTGAGGAGAATTATCTTTATCTCGAAGGGAAAAAGCAGACCTGCTACATAAAGCCGCAAACCTATGAACAATGGAAAAAGAAACGCTTCAAAAAGGATATCAGCAAGCGAGAAAACATGGTTTACAATGCAGAAATGGATGAATACACCTGTCATAACGGAAAACAACTCAAACTAGTGGGAATTACCCATCGAACATCGGCAACGGGCTACCGATCTGAAATCACGATCTATGAATGTGAAGACTGCCGTGATTGTCCTTGTAAAAGTCAATGTACAAAAGCTAAAGGCAATCGAAGAATGCAAGTATCTAAAACGTTTGTGGCCAAACGCCAGGTATCGTACGGAAACATTACCACCGAAAAAGGGAGACTACTCAGAGTAAATCGATCCATACAGGTCGAAGGAGCCTTTGGGGTACTCAAAAATGACTATAACTTTAATCGCTTTTTGACACGAGGTAAAAACAGTGTAAAAACTGAATTTATGCTGCTGTGTTTTGGGTATAACGTGAATAAACTTCACGCTAAAATACAGAATGAACGAATTGGTAAACCCCTTCATCCATTAAAAACGGCTTAAAAAGGGGTCGAAAAAACAGTCTCATCTAGAAGGCTTATTTTGCTATACACAAATTTAAGTAGAAAATAGAGATTGAGCATTGCAATCAAACCACTTAATATTTTCCACAGTAAAAAGAAATGGGGAGCATCGCTTGCTACTTCAAAATAGTAGTTTTGCGACACTCCCTTACGTTCTGTGCATTATTAACTTTAGCCGTAAGTAGGGTAATATCCCATTAAAATAAAACATAAAGGAGTAGAGATATGACAGAATTCTGGGAATCAAGTTTTATAGAAAAACAGATGATGTGGGGATTTGAACCTTCAGACTCCGCAATCTTGACAAAGGACTTTTTCCTTGAGAAGAAAGTTAAGGACATATTAATCCCGGGTATTGGATACGGCCGAAATGCAAAGATTTTTCTTGACAACAGAATTAATGTAACAGGTATTGAAATTTCAAAAACAGCGATTGATTTGGCAGAACAAAACAGCCTTGATATAAGAATCTATCATGGGTCAGTAACTGACATGCCTTTTGATAACAAACTTTACGATGGTGTATTTTGCTATGGACTTATTCACTTAATGAATAGTAGTGAAAGAAAAAAATTAATTGGAGATTGCTATAGTCAGCTAAGACCAAACGGTTATATGATTTTTACAGCTGTTTCAAAAAAAGCCCCAATGTTTGGAAAGGGTAAACAACTGAGTAAAGATCGATTCGAGACAATGAAGGGCGTAAAAATCTTCTTTTATGATTCTGAATCAATACAAAAAGAATTTGGAAAATACGGGCTGGTAGAATTCTCAAATATCGATGAGCCAAATAAGCATATGGAAAATAAACCGCCAGTGAACTTTATAATTGTAAAATGTAAAAAAGAATCATAGAGATACGCTACGGGACTTCGAGGCCCATAATGCCTGGGTCCTTTAAGCTACAGAGCTTCGGATTATTCTTAATTTGTTACAGTTTATTCCTGCTTACCTGAACTTCCGCTAATCCATAAACCCTGGTGTATTTCCCCAAAAATATTGTAGTAGCCATAAAGTAAGAGGACGCCCCCGGCGTTCTCTTACTTTTCGATAATTAGGTCTTTGCGAAAGTTATGTTGATATACTTTTGTTCTCGAAAGAAAGAAAATAAGGCTCATTTTATCGGGGTGCAAATGTAACATAATTCCGCTAAACTTGTGATCGTGTATGTACTTGGAATTTCTGCAGAGCATTTTTGCGATTTTCTATTGATCCAGCAGGTATCAATTCCTGACAGTAGGCCGCCTTTTATATCGGTATTTAATGAATCCCCGATAATAACCGCTTCCCTTACATTAAAATCCTTAATATGACTCATCACATAATCGAAGAATCCTTTTGATGGCTTTTGTAATCCAATGCGTTGAGAATCAAATATGTCTTCGAAAAATTCATATAATCCTGCCTGCTTTAATCGCTTTATCTGAGTTTTTGTTATACCATTTGTGATAACAAACAGTCTATGCGATACAGATAAGTTCTGACAAACTTCCAAAGCTCCGTCTATTAGCTGATATCCATTACCCAAAAGGTCTCGATATTGATTTTCCCATTCCATACCATCCACAATTTTGCCCAATTTCAACATGGTTTCTGAAAACCTTGAGTTTAATACCTCATCTAATGCAATATTTCCATTTTCATAATCAGTCCACAGTTGTTTATTTACGGAATCATATAGTCGAAAAAGTTCATCTGAAAAAGTATATCCATTCTGGTTAAACAATTTGTTTAACGAATCAATTTCGTTAGCACCGAAATCTAATAATGTATCATCTAAATCAAATAGTAATATTTTATAACTCATTTTTCGCTCCCCACAAAATATAAATTATCTGTAGCTCATTAATCCTATTAATACGAAATTGACATCAATTATTGTCCTGAAAAATCCGCGCATGAAATAATTAGTATATATCTGACTTTATATGTCTTCATCATTATAGCAGGTTTTATCCTACGGCCGATATCTGCCGCTATTACGAATACCAGATTATTTTTCCATTTTCGGTGACCCAAACCACGAAAATTTGGAACTTTATTTATTCGCTAAAATCCCAGATAGTGAACTTGAAAAATATCATAAAGATTACCACAAAAAAATGAACTATTTGTGGTAAAGTTAATGGCTTTAAGTGTCCATTGTCTTAGGTGGGCCACTGGCTTTTCAAATCAGCTTGTGTCTGGCAAAACAAACTGGGTTGTAGAAGTATAAGATCGGTGATTGGGTAAGATACAAGGTAGAGCTTCAGTGACTCTACCACTGCGAAATATCTGGTGAACAAGTTAAACCTCAGGACGTCTTAATAGGACGGCCTGTGCTTTTCACTTTTATGTAATATTTTGATATCTTAGGAGAAAATCGAGGAATGATGCTGAAAGTGTAGTATGACAGCGAACTTGCCCCTTGCTAAGCTCAAGAAGGTTTGAAATAGCCGTCTTGATAAAGCCTAGCCAGTTGTCTAACTT
Organism: Desulfosporosinus paludis; assembly: GCF_045689965.1. NCBI lineage: Bacteria > Bacillati > Bacillota > Clostridia > Eubacteriales > Desulfitobacteriaceae > Desulfosporosinus > Desulfosporosinus paludis. Next base: position 120,050 of record NZ_CP144211.1, on the reverse strand, counting down.
CGAAAAGCCCGGTGCAGGAAATTCTCACGCCGGGTTCCGAGGATTGGGTTAGCGAAGATGGCCCTTGTACCTGGAGAGTCGGTGGGCTAACTGGTTTTACATATCTCAATACCAATAGCTAAATAGTTGGTAGTTTGCTAACCTATATCAATCAGGCGTAGGGTACGCATACGGAGGTTTAAGTTTTGGCGATTGAAAATTGGTGTCAAAGTGGTGATGAATATGCAAGAAACGATTGATAACATTTTAAAATCCAGACCAGAGCCACATTCTGGGGAAGAATTAGTACAATTTTTGAAGCAAATTTTTAATGCCATTGAAATTCCTGAACGTTTTGAGGATTTATCATTGAAGGATGCTGCTATAAAGGTCCTTGATCCAGGTTTTTCTCAACCTCTTCCAATGGATTTTGGTCAAAGGTTGAAAATAGTTCGAGATATCCCTTCTGAAAAATACGACTTACAATTTGTTGCATTACATTTAACTCAATTTAATATGAATATTCGTATCGAAGTAAAATCCGCCACTTTTGGCGCTTCCTTCGTAGGTGATGATGCAACGGGTGAAGTGAATCGTCGCTTTTTAAATAAATTGCGTGTTTGGTTGGGTATCTCTCAAGAAGATATTGATAATCATTCTGATCGCTTTATGAGTTATGTATATGCTTATAAGGAATTAAGCAAACAAAAAATTATGAACATAATGACGTGTTGAAATATTTCGCACAAGATTCACATTGCCCTTATATCTGTTCAGGCTATTAATTGGAAGTTTCCAAATCCCAATCTGAAACATATCCAGGAGGACTTATGGAACCAAGAAAACCAGTGATCGGCGGCAAGTACTGCCATTTCAAGAACAAAATGTACCAGCTGCTGGCGGTTGCCACCCACAGCGAAACTAAGGAAAAATATATCGTTTATCAGGCGCTTTATGACGATTTCAGGGTATATATCCGTCCTTACGACATGTTTTTGAGCGAAGTAGACCATGTGAAATACCCGGAGGTCATGCAAAAATATCGCTTTGAGCTGATGCAGGAGCCGGAGCGCTGATGATCAAATTCGCACTGGAAGAAAAATATTGCTGGGCAGAGCAGGTGGGATCAACGGATCAGCCGGTGCCGCTGGTGATTTTGCTGTCAGGTGACGACAGCGTGCAGCAGCTGTCGGAAATCCGAGAAATGCTGTTGCCCCGGATCGAAGCGGGGAAGTGCCGGCCGTTTCTAATTACGGGATTCGGACCCATCGACTGGAACCGGGACTTTACACCATGGTATCTAGAAGGCACGGGCGGCCGGATTTTTGCCGGGAAAGCCGACGAAACGCTGGACTTCATGAAAAATATCCTGCTGCCGGCGCTGCAGAACCTTATTTCCCTCAACGGGGAAGTGTATCCAGTGGGCTATTCTCTGGGTGGACTAACGGCTTTCTATGCCCACTGCAAGTTGGGCTTTACTGGTTGCGGCAGCTGTTCCGGGTCGCTATGGTTTCCTGGATGGCTGGAATTTTTGCAGAAGCACCAGCCATCCGGCAAAGTATACCTGAGTTTGGGCGGCAAAGAGGAAAAGACCAAAGATCCCTTAATGTGCGAAGTGGGCACAGCCACGCAGAAGTCCAAAGAGCTGATTGCAAAATCGGCCAAAGTGACCTATGTAAAAGAGCCCGGCGGGCATTTTCGGGAAATGCCCAAGAGAATCGGCAGGGCCATTTTATGGCTGCTAAAGTCGTAAAGATAAATAAATACTAATTTTCTTTCCGGAGAAATGCATCGCCTCCCGGTTTGCATCAGAACTATATCTCCCGGTTCGAATATTGACGTTATCCTTATTTATTATAGCAGTTACAATTAACTAACTTCTCAAATTCATATACTGGTTAGGCTAATAACTGGAAGTTCCAATAAGCCCTGGGTTAAAGCAAAAAAGTAGGATTAGTGGAAGTTAATGAAGTATGTATTTTGACTAGAAGATGAGAAATTTAAGACTATAAATTAAAGTAAAATAGACGAAATGTTTCGATATTTAACGTTATTTTGCCCATAATATTGTATATAATGGATATAGATGATTTTGTGAAGTCTTTTATCAGGACAATAATTTTCGGAGAACAGTAACGTTTTATATTTATGTGACTCTATAACAATTAAGATTGAACTTTGTTATGCCCTTGTTATTTATTATTCTGGGGGTGATAACACATGAGAAAATTAGAAAGGAATATTCATTTTAGGTATTTTGACAATCGGATTAGTCTCTTTGCTGGTAATAAAGGTAAACATCATGCGTAACTCGTCTGTCAGTCAGATTGTCAAGAATCACGGCACGGTATGCAGTATAAGGCTCAAGTGTTTTATAAGAATAAATCTCAAACTCAATATGAATCAGACGGTTGGATTCGTGAAAGTGCCGTAGGAAAACCGAATGGACCAGAGCTAATACCTAATTTCAAAGGGGCATATCATTTAAAAGTAATTTAAAAATATTAAGGATAAAAACGTTGCACTTAATCCAAGAGAATTGGTTAGGGGAGAAAGTAATATGCTTCATTATTTTTATATCATAATGGTATCCATTATAGTCATTTTTATAATGATTCGTGAAATTTATCATTTTAATAACGGGAGATATTACCCATACTTAACCTGGAACAAGGAAGATAGTACTAAGAAAAGAATATTCGATTTTGGATTGTTAATAGTGCTTTTAATCTCTTTGCAAAATTTATCGACTTATAGTAAACTGCCTCTTTTCCTTCTATGTTTGATGATAGCACTTCCTATTTGTGTAAATATATTAAATTTCTTATCATATGCAAAAGTTAAAGACTGTAAAATTATTAAACAAACAGTCATTTTAGATATGTCTATTATTGCTTATTTTTTAGTTCTGAAATTTATATTTCGATGCTTAATCCCCAATATATAAATAATTTTGAAGGGAGCAGAGTTCCCATTTATGGTCGTATCTAAATTCGCAGGTCAAATGGAAGAAATGTAGTTTAACAGACTTCGCAGGATTGTTCTTAAACCCATCAGTACAACCGTTAATCATGGTACTAAAACTTTTAATAGTTCAATATTGGTTATGCAGGAGGGCAGGGCTTTGAAAAAGAAGGTCGTAGTTGCCGTCATTATAATGATTGTTGTTTTAGGCTATGTTACATTTCAAGCTCATACCACACCAGACATGGCAATAAGAACATATCTACTTATATCGGGGCATCCATTTAGTGCTTTGACAACAGGTATTACAGAGAACCAATTTCAAACTGAATTAGATAGAAATAGCCTGGAATGTCAAAACGCAAAAATTTATTCGTTAACAAGACCGCCTCTCGATACATCAGGGAATCATTTAATCAATTGTAAGGTGATAAAAAGAGGGTCTCAATACTATGCGGAACCTTATGGTGAAGCATAATAAACCGTTCCCAGAGTAACGGTTATTACCATTATTCTTATTACTGCGATGACAGATGAAGGACGATATGTCTTGAAGGAGGTTAAACCTTGCTTGAGGATATAAGCAATCTGACGAAATTACTTAATAGAAAAGACATATTACCAGTAGGATATTTAAGAAGAAATTCTATCTATTATTCATTTGTTTCTTATATAAATCACACAATTGCTCTATTTATCGGCGAAGACTATGACGATGTTGCCCTATTCATTAAAAGGTCACATAGTGAGCTTATGAAGTTGAAGGTAAAGAATGAATGCAGTGAAGAATATTTTTCGCTATGCGAACAATATCTAAAGAAACTTTCGATTTATCTGTATAAAAACGAACTTTTATCAGACTTTGGGATTGAGATGTTACATAAGTGTTACAATATAATTTTATGGAATGATGACGTAATATTAGAGCCAATTAAGGGTTCACTAAAGCATTAATTTATACTATTTCTTTTTTTACTGCATTGCAATTGAAGTTTATTGGAGATGATTTAATGTTACTTTTTCGTCCTGTTGGCAAAGCAGAATTGGAATTAATAGAGAAAACAAATTTTACTGCTTTTCCACCCAGATTACCTGAACAACCAATATTTTATCCTGTTCTAAATAAAAAGTATGCCGAGGAAATTGCACAAAGATGGAATACGCGGGATATTAATTCTCAAAACAAAGGTTATGTTCTAAAATTTGAAGTTGAAGACACATATATTTCCCAATTTGAAGTACAAACCGTAGGCAATAGTTACCACCAAGAATTATGGATACCAGCAGAAGAATTGGAAAACTTCAATAGATTTATTATCGGAAAAATAGCGGTCATTAAAGCGTTTGAATAGCTTATCTGAACTATACTGATTTTGCTTTGGTACTAGATAACTTCAGGTTATTCTTAATTTGTTACAGTTTATTCCTGCTTACCTGAACTTCCGCTAATCCATAAACTGTATATTACTTTTGTATAAGATTTCTACTATAAATAGACCTCGCTTTGTTGATTTGAAACAAAGCGAGGTCATTGTGTCAACGGTTTGAGTTGGTCCGTTAATTGGGTCTTAAGCGTAGTTAAGTTTCCATACTTTTTGATTCGTCATATTGTACTAATACGTGTTGCTTTTCATAGCGAATTTGTTGAAAGATATTCAATAAAACTGCACTCAAGATCATTGCTATTCCCACAAATCCGTAGTTTGTCGGAACTTCACCAATAAAGATAAACACCCAAATTGGATTTAACACTGCCTCAAGCATAGCTAAGACCATTGAGTAGAGTGAGCTTGTGAGTTGCACACCCTTGGTATTTAAAATGTAAGAAAGAGCTACCTGTACGATGCCCAAATAGGTGACAGCCATCCATCCTTGCATACTGATAGCCAGGCTATTTCTATAGGGTAGTAACCATGGGAAAACAAGAATAAAAATAGTCAAATTACTAATACATACCAGTGAAACAGTGGGAATATCCTTAATTCTTGGAAGTATACCAAACATGGTCGCTAAGGAAATCCCGCTTATAACAGCCAATATATTACCTGCCAAACTATGTCCTTTACTAGGCTCCAGCAAAAATGCACCAATTCCTATAATGATTAATAACATTGGCATTACGTTTCCCACTCGAACCTTTATCTGTTTTCTCTTGACCCCATACAAAAACAAATATAAGGAACCCGTATATTGGAGCGCGACTGTATTTGCAGACGTCGTGAATTTTGTGGCCGTTACAAACGAAACCATCATCACTGTATAGGCTAAAATATACACTAAAGTCGGAGCTTTTAACTTAATTTGTTTAACTCTTAAGAAAGGCAGCAAGGTTAAGCCTGCTATTCCCGATCTTAATGCTACTATCGTCAGTGGTTCGGCTTGCACAAATTTTATAAAAAGACCACCAGTACTTAAGAGGATCGCAGATAAAAAAATATACAACATACCCTTATGCGAACTGTTCAACGTCATACTCCTTATAATTTTCTCAAATTGCCTGTGACTTCAAGCCCAAAGGCATCCCCACTTACGTGGCAATATATCCTGGACAAACAAAACGGCCACTCCCCGCAAGAAGCAATTTTTTGTATATCTCTCCTCCCTTAGCTCCTATGGGGTATAACTTATTAATTTGCGACATATACTTCGTTACTTTTTGGAGCAAATAATGACACATTAAGTCCCACCCATCCGATTGGTACGAATGGAACTATCCTTACTTATGGTATTCATTATAATCATTTCCTCAAAATCTTGCTACGCTAAAACTTTCCTTGCCTATCGTATTGCCGAGGTTTGAAATGTTATTTGCTTGAAGAAAATAGGCAGCAGCGAGGGATTGATGCCAAAGATAAAAGTAATAAATAAGAAGAGGCTTTCATGTGTTGATGCGAAAGCCTCCATTATTTTGTAGGGTGAAACGGAAAGTTTTTGTATTTTAGCTGTTCTGAAGAGAGAACGGAGAGAGTTTCAGTTGAACGGATAATAGATAAGGTAGGGAAACTAAGGGAATCCTAGGCTTAGTTCTTTTAAGTAATTGTCACATAACTTCCACCAAGAATTGGAAGTAACGATAAACCTAGGTTAAAGCATGAAAAGTGGATAATTGGAAGTCTGTTTCCAAGTCAACAGCATTAAATCCTTCACTTTAGGAGGGATTTTTCTTAACATTATTAAGAATTTTTTGAAGCATAATACTATCGATTTATTTAGATTCCACCGAATCTTTAGCATCCGTTGAATAATCAGCCATAGAAAAATATCGTGGTTGCTCAAAAATATAACTCTTTACAACCGCGCTACTCGGTGTTACTATATACTAGTAATGAGTGATACTTCATACCAGTCATACAGAATAGTGAGGGGTGATTGTGTGGAAAACCTAACGGAAATGCTCAAAGGTGTACTTGAGGGCTGCGTCCTTGAAATTATAAGCCACAAAGAAACTTACGGCTACGAAATCACGCGGCGGTTGAACGCCCTCGGCTTCACAGATGTTGTGGATGGAACGGTGTACACCATCCTGATCCGGCTTGAAAAAAGCAAGCTGGTAGAGATCAGCAAAAAGCCCTCAGATATGGGGCCTCCACGAAAGTTTTTCGTGCTCAACGACGCGGGGCGCGAGGAACTACGGAAGTTCTGGGAAAGATGGGAGTTCGTGTCATCGAAAATTAATGAGCTAAAGGAGAAAAAATAATGAATTTTTGGGAAAAAGTCACAGGCAGCGACATGACTAAAGAAATGAAAACTTTTGAATCGCGAGCCCAAAAGCTGCCGGCTGATTATCAAGCGGCATGGGAAAAGATTAATGCCAATCTTTGGCCGCACTCAGATTTCACTGGTCGCAACCTCATGCCAATTCTTGACGGTGTACTTGGCCTGCTCGAAGAAACTGCGGCGGACGGTCAGAGTGTCCAAGAGGTTTTGGGTGACGATATCAAAGGCTTCTGTTCAGCGCTGGCCGGCGAAGAAGGGGCAAAGTCTTTTCGCGACAAGTGGCGTGAGCAACTCAACAATAATATCGCTAAAAAATTAGGTAAATAGGAGGATAACATGAGAATACAAGATATTATCGAAGGCAAAAAAAAGTGGCGGGAGCACGTGGCGCGTGTCAAAGCGTTCCCGCAAGATTATCAGATTGTTTATAAAGAGATTCAAAAATATCTCTTTAAGGTCGGCCCTGTTGAGCCAACCGACGGGACGGGTTTGCTCTCGGGGATTATCGATCTTTTTGAAGAGGGCGCGGCCTTGGGGAAAGGCGTGCTCGAAGTGACGGGCAGTGACGTAGCGGCTTTCTGCGACGACTAATCAAAGATTCAAAAACTTACGCTGACATTTATCAAGAATCTGTTGACCAAGAAGTTAACAAGGCCATGAAAAAGGTTACGGATAAAACAAAGTAAAAGGGGGATATGGGGATGGAAAAAGCAATTGAAGTGAAAGGTCTGCGAAAGTCTTTCAAGGACACAGAAGTCCTAAAGGGCGTCGATTTTGAAGTGATGCGTAGTGAGATTTTCGCCCTACTCGGCTCCAACGGCGCGGGCAAGACGACGATTGTTAAAATCCTCACCACGCTTCTTAAACAGGACGGAGGCACCGCCGTCGTAAACGGCTTTGACGTCGCGTCAAAGCCCGACCATGTACGGCAGTCGATCAGCCTGACAGGGCAATTTGCCGCCGTGGACGAGATATTGACCGGGCGGGAAAATTTGATCATGATCGCCAAGCTGCGGCACCTCACCAATCCGCGTCAGGTCGCGGATGATTTACTGAACCGCTTCGGCCTGACCGACGCCGCCGATCGCAGAGTTTCCACCTATTCGGGCGGTATGCGCCGCAGGCTCGACATCGCCATGAGCCTGATTGGAAAACCGCAGCTCATTTTCCTCGACGAGCCGACCACCGGGCTTGACCCCGAAGGACGTATCGAAGTTTGGAAGACAGTCAAAGAACTTGCTGATAATGGCACGACGGTATTCCTGACCACGCAGTATCTGGATGAAGCTGAACAGCTTGCCGATCGAATTGCCATTCTGCATGAAGGCAGGATTATCGCGGGCGGCACGCTCGCGGAGCTGAAAAAACTGTTCCCGCCCGCTAAGGTGGAGTATGTTGAAAAACAACCGACATTGGAGGAGATATTCCTCGCCATCATCGGCAAAAAGGAGGAAAAGTAAATGGACGCGATCAAGAAACACTTTTTCAGCGATATAGGCGTTATGCTCGGACGTTCCATGCGTCATATTTCCCGCAGTATGGATACCATTATCACGGTCACCATCACTCCGATCGCAATGATGCTGCTGTTCGTCTATGTGTTGGGCGGCGCGATTCATACCGGCACGGATAATTATGTGAATTACCTGCTGCCCGGCATCCTGCTGATTGCGATTGCAAGCGGCATATCCTATACAGCTTACCGTCTGTTTATGGATCTGCAGCGTGGCATATTTGAACGGTTCCACTCCATGCCGATTGCGCGTTCGGCCGCGTTGTGGGGGCATGTGCTTACCTCACTGGTATCCAATGCGATTTCGGTTGTCGTAATCATTCTCGTAGCGCTCATAATGGGCTTCCGCTCTTCGGCAGGAGTATTGTCATGGCTTGCCGTGGCCGGTATACTCGCGCTGTTTACGCTGGCCTTGACATGGATCGCGGCGATTGCCGGATTGTCCGCAAAATCGGTGGACGGTGTAGGCGCCTTTTCCTACCCGCTTATCTTCCTTCCATTTATTAGTTCGGCGTTTGTGCCCACCGAATCGATGCCGCCAGTCGTTCGCGCTTTTGCCGAAAACCAGCCGGTTACTTCGATCGTGAACGCCATCCGCGCGCTCCTGTCGGGCAGCCTGTCGGCAATGATATTTGGGTTGCGATTGCCTGGTGCCTGGGAATTCTTGTTGCAGCGTATGTATTGGCAATGCAGGCTTACAAACGTAAAACAGCATGAGGCATTTATTCCATGAACTCTCAATTCATCTAACAACAGGCTTTTTGAATCTTTTAGTTGGTACTATAAAGGCACAGGTAAACGATCCGAATGTACGGGTTGGATACTTGTGCTTATTTACTTATAATGCTTATTCGAACCAACAAAAACTATTTATTGGAATTCCTGAAGATATTATTGAGAAATATGGAGTTTATAGCTTAGAATGCGCAAAGGCTATGGCTATGGCAATGACTGGTCAGAAGAATACCCAAGCTGATTTTAGCGTTGGGGTAACTGGAACTTTCTCTAATATTGACTTACATAATGAAGGTAGTGAACCGGGGGTTGTTTATTTCTCTATCGTATTTAAAACGGAGCAAGCAATGGCGGGAAAAATAAATGTACCGACAATGAAAAGGTTTGATCAAAAACAATTTGTGACTGAAACTGTGCTAAATATAGTGTTAGATGTTCTTGAATCTATATATAAGGCTCTATTAGAACCGCAATCCTATATAAAGTAGAGGAGCGGTTGTCACTGTGGTGAGACGGTTCTGGTGGTGCCGACGCTTATCGCTGACTCCGTAACTACTTCGATCTTCTGAGGTTATAGTCTCACCCTTGTCGTTCTTTGCTGTTTGAATAATCGAACCACCATGTGTGTATTTTGCCCTTTGCAGACTTGCACACATTCTGAGCATCCTCGAAGAGCATTCGGGAAACACCGAACCTTATGAAATTGCTTTCCCTCAAATGCCTTTGTTGGGCAGGCCTTTATACATTGCCGGCAGTTATCACATACATTATTTACATCATCCGATACAGACTGGTAAACAGTCGATTCTAAGTCAGCATTCGTAAAGACCGAAGCGAACAGAAGTTTTGAACCAATTGATGGTTTACCACCAATCCGTTTTTTCCCCAGTTTCCCAGACCGGCAGAGACCGCCGACAAGGACACCACAGACCGGAGTAGCCCCTTCAGGAACCCCCACCTTTTGACTTTACGGCAGGGATAATTTCCAGCCAATAATTATCCGGATCATTAATGAAGTAGATGCCCATTTCTTTATTCTCGTAGCAGATGCAGCCCATAGTCTTATGGTGTGTATAGGCGGCCTCAAAATCATTGACCTTAAAAGCCAGGTGGAATTCATTTTCTCCTAAGTTATAGGGTGTAGTTCTTTCCTTTAACCAAGTTAGTTCTAAGCTGTGGGGAGTGACCCCGTCGCCGAGATAAACAAGGATAAAGTCGCCATCCGGCTGCCGGTACCTTTTCACCTCTTTCAGACCTAGGGCTTCCTTGTAGAACTCCAGGCTCTTTTCCAGGTTGAGGACATTAAGGTTGTTATGGTCAAAGTGAAACTCCATGGTAGAATATTCCTCCTCTCCTAAGTGTTTTCTTCCAGAAGATTAATTTTCCAGTGTCAATAATTATTGTATAATCGTTAGGAGGTGATAACAATGGAGACGCCAACGATTCGAATTAAATATTTGTATCACAGTGGTTTTCTGGTGGAAACGGATCTGCATCTGCTGATATTTGATTATTATCAAGGTTCTGTTCAAGCAATAATTAAGGAAAGTCCCAAAAAGATTGTGGTCTTTTGTTCCCATAGCCACCCCGATCATTATAATCCGGCGATTCTGGAATGGCAAAAGGATCGTGTGGATATTCAGTATGTCTTTAGTCGGGAAAATATCATCTCCCAACCGGCCAAAAACATCGGTTATCTGTCGCCCTATGAGGAACTGGAACTGGGTGACCTAAGAGTTAAGGCCTTTAATTCTACGGATATCGGCGTTTCCTTTCTGGTCCAAGTGGATGGGATGCGCATATTTCATGCCGGAGATCTGAATTGGTGGTATTGGATTGATACTCCGGAGGAGATGGCTAAAGCTGAACAAGATTTTAAGGCTGAGGTCCAACACCTGAAGGGAGAGATCATAGATATTGCCTTCTTCCCCGTGGACCCGAGGCTGGAGGAAAACTACGGTGCAGGGGGTGAGTACTTCATCCGGGAGCTTAAACCGAAGATCTTTATTCCCATGCACTTCGGGGACAGTCCTGAAATCACAGGGAAATTAAGGAAAAAAATGCAAGGATCACCAACTATGATTGCTGAACTAACCCATATGGGGCAGGAGTTAGTAATTTAATATCAATAAAAGGAGGAGAGAGTTCTTTTATTTGGATTGCTGTACCTTATAAGATGAATTGGAGATATGGAGAAAGAGGTTATAGATACTTGTATCTTGATGCAGGACATGTTTGCCAAAACTTATACATAAGTACCGAGTCAATTAATACAAATGCAACTGACGCAGTCGGACGCCGTATAGTTGGTCGGAAGCAAGGGTCAATTGTCAATATTATCGGCTTAGGCGGAAAAGTTGCATCTTCCTTGCATTTATCTGGTGGAGCTGCTAATTCTGCTCTAATGCTTGTCACGGTTGGACTAGCTCAAGCATATGGGCGTGAAGGACGTTAGGCAACACTAAATTGATTTCATAGAGTAGGTGGTCATAGTAATGGATGGAAATAATCGAGCAAATATCACGCGTGGTACACACGTTTTAATAGTTCAAAAACAAGATCAGAGAGCGGAAAAATTAACTGAAGGTGTTGTTAAAGACATTCTAACTAATTCGCCTGCTCATCCTCACGGAATAAAAGTTCGCCTTGAGAGTGGAATAGTGGGTCGAGTAAAGCGCATTCTCCCTTAAACGTTAACTGATTTGCCGCATTTATTTTGTAGGGAAAGGTAGAGCCGATCCAGGTTGGCTAATTCTAACCACTCAATGATAGATATTCACCCAGCGCCACGCTAAGCTCAAGAAGAAATAGACGCCCTGATAAACTCTAAGCTGGTGGCCGTTTTCAAGCACCTGAATTTTATAAAAAGCATGGATAGAAGGAAGTGTTTGCATTACAAGGGCCGAATGGAGTGCTTTCACGTTCGGTTCTATGAGAAACTCAGGGTGAAATTCCCTGGGTTTACTCGACTAATAGGAAACTGCAGGCCGAGTTTGATTACAGACCATCAAATATACGGAAGGAGTGGGTTCCTGTCAAGTCGAAGATACCGGAATGGAAGGTTTACTTTGACGGCAACTTTTGGGGACATCATGGCCGTGAAAGAGCCGACAAGGAAATTTCTCTCGATAAGCAGTTTGTCTGGGAAGAAGAAGTCTGGTATATCCCAGCGATTTACACCTGCAGTAAAGGTTTAGTCGTGGACTTTTGCCTACAGGTTCCAGCTGAGCGCATTCGTTTCTTTATTGGCAAGTGGAATCTCTCTATTGAGAATGACGGAAGCAACTTGACCGATGAACAGTTGATGCAGATAGACGCAGAAAATCCGCTGGCCATCAATATAAATCGGAAGGTTGTATTGAACGGAGCTGTCCTTTCAGGCACTCATGGCTGCGGATTGTCGTGGAATCCCTGCTTCCCAGAGGGCAACGGCCCCGAGGCCAAGAACGTGATACAACATTATGGCCTTGATCCTGCCTATGGTTGGGCAATCTGGCGCGCTGCTTTTCCTTGGACGAAAAAACGCAAACCGAAGATCACGACGCTGAGCATAACACTGATGCAGAGGCCTGCCGCCATATCGGGACCGCACTTCCATGTATCAGCGCCCGGTGAGCGCATCGAGTTTATACACCCGACCACCGGCACACAGCATACGCTGATCGTGCAGGAATATGAGCAGCGCGAAATATCCCGTGAGCATTTTAACAGCCAAAATCAAGAGTCCCCGACACACTATACTGTGATGAGGTATGCGCTCTCGCAAGATCTGCCTGATGGTACATTCACCGTCACTGATTGCGTTCATTCCGACCAACCTCGGCAGAATCGCACCAATCCCAATGAGTCACAGGCATTCATCGGCATTTGCGTCAGTATTTTTGGCGGTCGCGAACAAGGCAAGCTCCATGTAGCCTGCTCCGCACTTCACTTTGAACCAGTGAACGATGTAGAATGGCGCATGGTGTTTTATGAAAAAAGCCGCGAAGATGTTACGGTGGAGATGATACAAGCCTGATCTAAGAGATTATAGCAATATGGACTATTGGAATACTTTGAATGTATTCTACATTATTCACACTGGTTAGGCTAATAACTGGAAATAACATTAAATCTAGGTAAAGCATGAAAAGTAGGATTATGGGAAGCGTTAATTTAAGGAGTGCGTATTAAGTATGGATATTCAGCTTGCTGAAAAGAAACATGAACAGGCCATTTTTGAATGTGTATGTACGGCTTATAGCGTGTACATTCAAAGAATGTGTAAAAAGCCTGCTCCCATGCTTTCGGATTATTCTAAACTTATTGAGGAGAATGTTGTTTATATAGCAACAGATTCGGAAGAATTTATGGGCATTATTGTCTTTTTCCCAAAGGGGAATTCCCTATTTATCGAAAATGTAGCAGTTCACCCAGGTTTCCAAGGAAGGGGAACTGGACGTAAATTAATTGAGTTTGCTTTTAATTTTGCTAAAAAAGCAGGTTTGCAAGAAGTCAATCTTTATACTAACGAGTTAATGACTGAAAATATTAAGTACTATCATAGGCTAGGGTTTGTCGAAGCGGGACGCCGATTAGAAGACGGTTACAGACGGGTGTATTTTGTAAAACCTTTATAACCTAAAATAGTCTTAAGGGCATGGAGTTAAAGTGGGAGATAGCTAGAGAAACTTATTGACTGCTTGGTTAGACGTTTATGTAGTAAGAGCTAATTCGCATTTTTCCTACAATGTACTAGATAGTGGAGATAGAACACGATATTTGCAAGTAGGATATGGTATCTTTGGTTTATAATGATAAATGTGTTAAAAGGTAATGTTTCGCAAATTTCACAAGTGAACAGTCCGTTGAGCCAAGAGGGGTTGAGTATTTGCAAATAAATGCAGTCGCAAACTAATAAGCCTTTTTACTACTTTCTACATAAATTTTACGGCAAACAAAAGCAAGCGTGTCCGATTTGTGAACAAGATTGGAAATTACAAGTTCCTCTTCACAAACTATATTCATACAAGTGCGATACGTGTTTGTTACTATCAGACGAGGGTAGTCGTTAATAGACAAAGATTTAGCCGGAAGATTAAATGAACCTAATCCGTTGAAATAATATCTCGCTAAAGACCCATTTACCGAACCTCGCAAAATCCATATTACTGGTTAGACTAATAACCTGGGCTTATGAATAAAAGTAGAAAAATGTGACTTATGATTAAGTCGGAATTTTTTGGAGGATATATGAGAACAGATGAATTTTTCATGAAGAAAGCAATAGAATTGGCTGTATCAGCGGTAGAACATGGCAACGAACCATTTGGGGCGGTTCTTGTGAAAGATGACAAAATAGTTTATACAAATGAAAATCAGATATATACTGCAACTGACCCGACATTTCATGCCGAATCTGGATTAATTAGGAATTTTTGCAATGAAACACAAATTGTGGATTTGCATGAATATACGTTGTATTCAAGCTGTGAGCCATGTTTTATGTGCTGTGGTGCAATGGTTTGGACAAAGCTTGGCAGACTGGTTTATGGAGCCAGTGATATTGATTTGTGTAACATATTGGGGGAAAATGGCAGCCGTTGCTGCCAAATTGTATTTGGAAACTCGTCATTTAAGCCAGAGGTGACAGCGGGAATATTGCGGGATGAAAGTCTTCAAGTATTGGCAAGCTATTTTTCTCTTAATATAAAAGGTTAAATCCTAAATTTGTAGAGATAAAAAAGGATATTATTTTAAGACCTAATTATGTGATACCTGGGGACTAAGTAAAATGTTAAAAGATTTTGTCCTAGAACCTCCAATATGTACAACGATGGTCGGTAGCTTGGCTGAGGTATAGATGGCTAATGAGAGGAGGGTACAAGGATGCCAAATAAAGCACGGTTACATGTACGTGAATCAAGCATCGAAGTTAGGCTAACCCACAGTCTTTTCGGTGCTTTCCTGAGCCTAACATCGGTAATCGCCGCCTTAGCAGCAATTACAGTTTTATACCCGCACGGCGTCCTGGTTTCTATATGGTCATTCAAGGAGGGGGAAGTATCAGCAGTTACTTAGTATTCGACTTTTAGCCGGAGGAGGCTTTGCTGTATTGTCTGTCGTGTTAGTCTTGACAACCGTTGGATGGTTTCGACATCGGCGATGGGCGTGGTTCCTGTTCTCGATCATTTTAGCAGTGAACCTCGTGTCTGATGTCGCACGTACGATTATAACAAGACAATGGGTTGATTTATTAGGAGCACTACTGGAGGGACTTATCCTCTTCTGGCTGATATCCCGGCCAATCAGAAATCAATATTTGCAGATGAATGAGAATAAGAGGAACAATTGATACGACCATTACCGTTGCCCAAGAATTCTCTCAAGTATAATTGTATTTTTGCTATAGTCCTGGTATTGAAATAGGTTGGAGACTTAAATGTGAAGCATGGGGTAATGGATTTGCAACAGAAGGGGCGAAGGCATGTTTAAAATATGGAATAGAAAGACTAGAATTCAATAAAGTATATAGCTTCACTTCGAAAATAAATGTTCAATCTGAAAATGTAATGAAAAAGATTGGTATGGTAAAAGTTATGGAATTTGAACATCCGAATATTATTGAGGGCTGTTCTCTGAGGGAGCATGTACTTTATTCTATTGATTCAAGTAGTTGACCATATTCTCTATCAAAGTCGTAGATGTTTGTCTGTTTCGCAATCTTCTTTTAAAGCGTCACATGACGAGCTACACAAACCCGCGAAAGCTAAATCATTGAAAACAGCAGTTTTGCTGTTTCTTTTTATTTAAATTTATGTCACAAATATTGACACAAAATTATGCAATAGAATGTTTTATGACACAAAAACATAAAACAACTTATATTAATTTTTCCAACAGGTTCAAATCTAATGTATAGTATCAAATTTATCGAATGAGCAATTATATCGGTAGAAATCGAGCTACCTTTTCGGTAATAATAAGGAATCTTTTGCAATAGAGCTAATCGTGAACAAGAAATATTATAATGTAAGCTATATATATTTAGTTCTAAAGCTCTGCTTATAAGCTTAAGTTCTATGCCTGAGTATTCCGTTTGAATAGGTCCATTTAACGTTGGCCTCAGGCCAGCAAATTGGTGAGAAAACAGCTGAAATTAAATAGGTAACACCAAAAGCAACGCCTGAAAGTTGGGCAATGGAAGATGTACTATGAACCCCCAAATGATGAATATAAAGCGGCAATACAGGGGCAATCTGACTCATTCCGATAGCTGCTACAAAAATTCCAAACCAGCAAACGAATAAGTTTCTTTTCCAAATTGGCATGAATATAACTCTCCTCATGTTCATACTGTCTGATCTCAATCATATTGAAGGATAACAATCTCTTTATCTTCTTTGTATTCTTTTATATTGGCTTCATCAATGTCCAGTTCCTTACATTGTTTAGCCTTTAACCCCGAAGCAGCAATGAATTTATCGACCTTTTCAAATAAAAAACCAAGCAGCCCGAACGCCTTTGTTCGGTAATGCATTGGGATCACAATTGTCGGATTCAGTTGCTTCATGACATGAACAGCACACAGTGCATCAATGGTGGCGCGTCCACCAACGGGAAGCAGGAGTATGTCTACAGTTCCTATTTCCTTAATCTGAGTATCTGATAGCACATGTCCCAGATCGCCGCAGTGGCATACATTGATTCCATCAATACTAAAGTTATATACCGTATTTTTTCCTCTCTTGCTTCCCAAGTCCTTATCATGAAAAGTTGCTACCCCTTTTATCGCAATACCATTTACCGAAAAAGCACCCAGTTCGTTGAAATGGGTAAAGCTGCATTTAACTGCATTAACATTATTATGATCGCTGTGATTGTGACTGGTAGATACGATATTCGCTTCAATTTCAGGTAACTTATAACCCAACATATTTTTGAACGGGTCAGTGAGTATTTTTGTGCCATTTTCCGAAGTTATTAGAAAACATGATTGGCCTAACCATTTGATTTTCAATTTACTGCACCCCTTTTTATAGTTCTCAATATATTTACCGTATGCAACGGCATTCGGTAGAACGGGAGGAGCACTTTCCCATCTTCTGCAAAACGTGATAGGATACCATTTTGCATATCCATAACCAACAGGGCGGACTGATTATGATGATTTTGCAATGTGTTTTACAACTCCTTTTCTTTATGCTAATATAAGTGGAGAATCCTCCACATAATATAACAGGAGAAATCTCCACTTGTCAACAGAGTTTTATTATAAATTTAGGATGTGATGATATTATGAGTCGTTCTGAAACAACCCAAATTCGATCTGAACGACGTGATGCTGCTGAGAATCGCCAGCGGATATTGAACGCAGCTATTAAGTTATTTGAGCAAAATGGTGTCGAACAAGTTAGTATGAATCAAATTGCCAGTGAAGCACAGGTCGGTCCAGGGACTCTTTATCGCCGGTACAGAAATAAAGGGGAATTATGTCTTGATTTACTTAAAGACAACGTTGATCAACTATTTAATGATATTGAAACCTACTTGGAGCAAAACCATTCTGCTCCTTCAAGCCAACGATTAAAAGGAGTTCTCAGCCTATTTATCCGTTTTAGAGAAAGAAAGGCACAATTGCTTATGGGAGTCGAGGACTCCTCGTCAATAAATCCACTCAGATCCAGAATGCAGAGTCCTCTGTTTAATGAATTGCATCAACTATTTGTGGAACTGATTGACGAGATGAGTATATCTGCGCAGACCCATTTCAACAGTACCTTTAGAGCGGATATACTGCTAATGGCTTTAAGCAGAGATTCCTATTCATTTCAAAGAGATGTACGTGGATATTCGCCAGAGATAATTTTGGAGCAACTTTGCGCATTATTTATTGGGATTAAATAAAGAACTCATTATGGTTCATCTTCACAAAATGTTTAAACCCTACAGCAAGAATATTGCATTACCTCATTCGGTGTTGGAGGTATTCGTATAACAGTCTTGTACCAACACAGGGGGAAATGATTATTTTAGAAACTGGAGACACTGCGTTGGTTATTTCCGAAGCGATACTTTCTGCCGATAAAAAGGATTCGGAATATTCCATGCAGAGAAAGTCAACATATGTGTTTAAGAAAAATTTAAACGGCGAATGGCTTTGTGCAATAGACAACTCATATGGTACAGATTTAATCAATAAGTAGAAAGTTACCGCCTCTTCAGCTTTGAAATCAATATTTCCGACTATAGTTACGCCCAACTGCCAAGGTGGCAATTGTTCTTTCTTGACATAGATTTCCTTGGGTTACAAACTACACGCT
Organism: Desulfosporosinus paludis; assembly: GCF_045689965.1. Lineage (NCBI taxonomy): Bacteria > Bacillati > Bacillota > Clostridia > Eubacteriales > Desulfitobacteriaceae > Desulfosporosinus > Desulfosporosinus paludis. The sequence continues at coordinate 101,840 of NZ_CP144211.1, read as the reverse complement.
TTATAATGTAAAAATGGAAAAGATGTGAATAAAATTGTAAATACGAATTGTAGTAAAGCCCTTCTGCCATCTCAGTAGAAGTGCTTTTTTATCTTATTAGACAAGATTCCCCTTACTTCGTGGGAATCTTGTGAGATGATTAGGTTGTCTTTAGGGTTATTTTCCTTAACCTTATTTCAAGATGCATTATGTCTATAATGAGAACCCGGAAATAGTTGGAATACTTTAGGCTATAGCAATAATGGGAGGTTGAGCGAGGTAATCAAAATAAAACAGGAATAGGGAATAAGATGTCTGCTAGGGAATCTTTAACTAATTTAGTGATGAAGTTAGCCTGATATTTCAAATTTGAATGCATAGTGTGTATTGGCACTCATTAAGGAATCTGTTAGAGCCGAGCGCTTGTGTGATGGTGCGTTAATAGATTTCTTTAAAAGTGGTTCATATTGAAGTAGCTCGAAAGATTATACAACATCGAGTAAAGGAGGTTCGATAATGGATATAAATCAATTAAAAGCTCAATCATATGATGAACTGCGTGCTTTATATAGAACCTTCTTACATAGCCAGAACATTTCAAAATTAACAATCAATACTGCTTATGTGGACACCTTCTACCTTTGGAGGAAAGGAAGCAAAGACCTTTTCTGGAATTCAGTGACCTCTACTGATTTTGAGAATGCGGCAAAGAATGCATTAATAAAGGCTCTTTCTGAGAACTCGACCGGTAATGTTAAATCACTTGTTAATAGTTACTTGTCTCATCTAAGAAGGTTTCGTTTATTCTTAGATTCTGATGGAACTGCCGAGCCATCTGTGCCTACGCAGAAAAAGGCTAAGCATGTATATACTCGTAAGAAGAAAATGGGTGTTGATGTTCCTGATCCATCAATTGAGCAGGTTGAGTTTTATCTTGCAAAGTGGGATGGCCTTGAGAACTACCACCTTCAGGAGGATGCACTTAATAAACTGTTCTTTGAGCTATGCCCGAAGAATACAAACATTATCGATGTTCTTCTGAAGGCATCAACGCTTAACGACTTTTATAGTACGAACATTTTCTCAATCTATCCAGTAGCTAAGCACATATGCGCTCTGGGTATTGATGCGAGACTTAAAGCTGGTGATGTTACCCTAGTTGGTGATATCCAGCATATAACTATCAGTGATACAGAAAAGAACTTTTACTCTTTTGCCTCAAAATATTGTAGCCATCACAATCCACTCGATTATCCGATCTATGATAGTTATGTCGATGAGGTACTTCGCTATTTTAGAAATCGTGATAGCTTCTCTGATTTCCATGATGGCGATTTGAAGGACTATGTAAAATTCAAAGGCATACTGATTGATTTCCGTGCCTTCTATGACTTGGTCAAATATAACCTGAAGCAAATCGACCAGTATGTTTGGCTGCTTGGGAAGGATTACTTCCCGAAAAACTACGGAAAGAAAAAGATAGGAGACTAGTAGTTATGAAGATTCATTATTTCCAGAGATATCATGAGAAAGAAAATGTTGCTACAGCAAATACGATGCTGCTATTGTCTCGGCTTTATTCATACTCTTCAGATAAGTTCTTTCGCTTTTTGAAATCTGAGTTCTTTTCTGTCGCATTTGAACCAGAAATAGTTTTTAATTTACAGGAAAAAAGTGTGGAGAGTATTCCGGATGCTACTATCACGCAGGAGAGCTTTAAAATTGTTGTCGAGACTAAAATGTCTGACTGGTTTTATACAGATCAGCTGCTGCGTCATTTGAAGTCTTTCAGTGATGAAAAATATAAAGTGATGATTACTTTAGCACCGGAGTTGATGAATTCAGAAAAGAAAAAAGAATTCGAAGATCATTTGAAGGAATATAACGCCACACAAACATATCCGGTAATGCACGTTAATACTACCTTCGAAAGGATTGTCCATGCCATACAGGATGTTATTGATGACAAAGATTATGAAATGCAGGAGGTTCTGGATGATTACCTGAATTACTGCTATAACGACAAGCTAATCATTGTTTCAGATTCGTGGAAGCGTATGAGGGTACAACTTGCTGGTACAACATTTGATTTTAATGTAAATGAAAACCTCTACTACGATAACATTGATCGTGGCTTTAGCGCCCATGATTATCTAGGGTTATACAAAGAAAAAAGTGTAAGAGCCATAGGAAAAATCAATGCAATCATCACAGCAGTTACTACGGAAGCTGACATTGAGTATAAAGCTGAACTTGGAGAACTGACCGATGAAAGAAAGCAACAGATAGCCGGAGCTATAGAAGATGGAAAAAACTATGGCTATGTGTTAGATGCCACAAGATATTTTTTTGTAGACAAATTTTATGAAACTGACTTTAAGAAGATAACGCCAAGAGCACCTATGGGATCACGAGTATTTGATTTGACACAAATTATGGAGACAGAGAAGCTGCCTGAAACACAGGAGATTGCTGAGTTACTTAAAGTTAAGACATGGGGTTAATTGTTGGAGGGATTGAACATTTATGTAGGTTCTTTAGAAGAACGGCAAATTAGAAATAATGAGATAAAACTTGTGACTGCCGCATTGTATGAAGCAAAGGTCAAGGATGATGAAATTCTACGCGTTTTGATGAAGATGTGTGATATTGACCGAGAGGAAGCAATGACTGCCTTCCAAAATGAGAAGTTTATGCTGTCTCCTTGTCGAGAATTGTATCAATACTTAATTTTGGAAAAGGGCCTTGACGCCCATGATGCGGATGTGTTTGTTAATAACCGCGCGAGGGCTGCACTAGCAGGTAATCCGGAATTAAGCAAATTATCCTCAGCTAAAATGTTTGACGCTATTAATAAGTCTAAAAAATAGTGGAGGAAAGAATCTATGCCGGATGGTGATTTAACACACTCAGAACTTTCATTTTTTAAAGAATTAGAACAATACTCATTTGATAGTAAAATGAGTATGTGTCAGAGATTTGCATCAAGGATAATGAGTAGTTCAGAAGTCGACATGCTTCTTGCATTTAATCAGAATATCATGCCGTGGGAATTAGAAACTTTTGCAGCGTTTTCTGTAATTTATGATGTTGATAATGTTGGACTTGATATAGACATGGCTGCCTTTTCAAGAATTATAACAAAGATGCGAAATTACTGGCATCCTGAGTTAATGATAGCCGAAGCTAATGGTACATATGCAGATACTTTCATGATGATTTCTGCTCTGCAGCAGTTCCCGGTACAAGGGGTATTTTTGCAAAAGTTATTTCGATATAATTATATTTTTAACTTTTCTAATTCCAATATAAATATGAAAGAGGAATTTTGTAGGAAATTTATAGCTTCTTATATAGATTTTGAGGTGTTTGCTTTTATTGTATTTGTGTACTGTAGTAAAGATGCAAATATAAAAGGGCAGGAAGTGGGCCGACAAAGAATGCTTGAAAAAGCATTTAAAATAGATCAAGTTTTTAAAGCATTGTGCATAGAAAAAGAAACATATAAAAATGAGTTAGCTGCATTATATAAGAATAATGTGCTAGATTATTATTATGGACTGAAAATTCAATATGTTTATCCGTTAGTTTCGGGAGTGGATTTTACATATATCCCATCACCGTATTTGGTAATCAATGCGGTGACAGAGTCGTTATTGAACAGGCTTACATTTGGCAATAAAAAATTGAGAAATGTCTTTGGAAAAGAAGTGATTGAGAATTACTTATTTGATATTTATAAAGAGGTTCCGGGAGTCACCTGGATCAGCCCAGAGTTTACATATAATGTTGGTAGAGAAGAAAAGCTAACATCTGATGTATTGGTGGCTGAAGGCAATTATTGTACTTTTTATGATACAAAAGCACTGTCGCCAAGTTTGAAGGTACGACAGTTTGATCAAGAAGAAATTAATAAAGAAATTGAAATCTATGCAAAAAACATACTTCAAGTTTATCAGCAAATAATTCATTATTCAGAAGGCTGCTTTAATCTTGACAAATCATATGAAACAACGAATATTTTTGGAGTTGTTGCTGTACTTGAAGATGCGGTAGTTCCAAGAGAAAAGGTATATAGCAAAGCATTTGAAATGTGGGTCGAGAAAGTAGGTAGCATAACAGAAAGTGAAAGGGATTATATACATAGCCATGTAAAAGTTGTTTCATTGAACCAAATTGAGCGCATGGTATTACAGAATGCGAGTTTCTTGACATGTTTGTTGAAGCAAGTAGGGCATTCCGAACAATGGGACAATCTAACTTATGAAACACCGAATAAAGAACATGGATTGCTACCAATATATCAGAAATTTGTTTCGGAAATTAAGCACGAAGTTAATGAGCATTTATGCGATAAATAATTCCAGTAGTATTTGCCAAGAAAAAAGATACCATCATTAACGAGCATGGTTATGTCGTGAAAGAAGCTTCGATATGTTCCCTCATACTGGAAATCGTTTAAAAACGGTTGACCTGTTCCTAAGAACCCTACATCAATTATGGTAATTCGGGCCAGCCTGTATGTGGAAATATGAACATGTTAATTACAAGAAAATATAATTTTAATTACTTTCTATGAACATTTCTTGTATTTACAGATAAACTGCCCATTATGTTATAACTAGGGAAGAAACTAACTGCTGATAAGGCTAACAACTAGAAGTTCACAGATACCTCCATGGATAGAGAGGATTAGTAGCTTCATAGAGGCTTATTAAATGGGAGTTTAACGAACCAAATAACATTTAAAAGTGTCCAGATAAGTGGCACTGAAAATGGAGAAAATGATCTGTTATTTGTCTTATTGACAATATATCCAATGCTGAAGGAAATTTATGCTAATATAACGAAGACATATTAAGGTGAAACTTATTGTGCTTCCTTGGGAGACAATTAATAAATTTTCGTGATAGGATGCTATAGGAATTTAGCGTAAGCGAGAGAAAAACAGATTTTGCTTTTTAACGAATAACAACTATAGAAGGCTAAAAAATGATGGATTCAAAAACAGGTAAATCACCTGTCTGAAGGAAATTTGGACGAATACGGGAAATTCGGTTTTTATGAATTTGTCAAAATGTCTTTTATCGGACTCAAGGGGCAAATAAAGAAGGCTAACTAATAACTACTTAACGAACATTTAAGTAGGGAAATGAAGTTTTATGGGTTTGTGTTGTATTGCTGCCTGAAGGCTACTGTCTTAAAATATTCACAAAAGTCTGTAAAGTAAAATGGAAGGATAGGGGGTGTTTCTTTGTTACTGAAATCGAGTCGAACTTCTGTGATGCTGCAAATTGGAGTAATTTCTCTGTTTAGTGGGGTTATAAGTTTCGCCGATGCTTACTTTGACAAAAAATCTTCTTTGTTATCAGGTTTAGTGTTTGCGACTATTATTACTTTTTTCATATTTGTAATACTTACTGTTTTTATCCTCCCGTACGATATCACTGCAGATAATAATTATTTATTTATTAAACAGTATTTTAGGAGATATAAAATCCCCTGGAGTAACATTTTAATGGTTAAACTATATACAAGAGTGTTAAGAGGGGTGAAGGCCCCAATGATGACGCTTATGCTAAAAGATGACGAAACCGTCACGCAAGGTATTGGCATCCTGAATAAAAAAAATACGAATATCTTAATAGGTCTTTTTAAATCTCATGAAATTCCAATTGAAGCATTGAACAACACAAATGGAGCACCTACATCAGAGTGGCCATTAAAAGTTGGAATTTTGGATGTACTTAAAGATGATGGCAATAGTATAGAACAAATTTTAAAGTATTTAAAATATCTAAAAATAAATTGTAGTGAAGAAATTGTTAAAGCAGAAATCATTAGGCTTTTGAATGATGAGTTCATTAGAATCGAATACCCTTCTGTTTTAAACGCAAAAGAGTTCTACAGTGCAACTGGCGAAAAACTATCAGACTTTTGGTTTGAGTTAACCCCGAAGGGTAAGGCGGAATGGGCTAGATTATGAGTGGTATTCCCCAACGGTAGCTCTTTGCATAACGTTCTTTATAGGACACAAGGAGTTAAATGGAGTAAATTATTTCTAGCTGGCGAAAAAATTAGCATTATCGGCTTAGCAAGTGGAGGTGTACGTTTATGACAAATTTACAAGACACTGTCGATAAATTTTTAATTGAATTTCCAGAATATAATTCATATTACTTTGAACACCTCAATGATTATGGAGAAATTTTAGGACATCTTTTCTTCGGTGACTGTATTAACATAAAGCTGTTTAATTTACTAAAAGAAAATACTCAAGGTACATTGATAAGAAAGTATATAACCTTTATTGAAGAAATGTTTATATATGGAAATGATGCGATTCAAAACATAGTGTATGTAACAATATTAGAGTATTTAGGCGATGATGAAGAGGTTTTAAAGAATGCATATTCTTACTTCGGTAATGAGTTAATAACTGCATCGAAGCTAATTGAGAAACAGATTGGACGTAAATAGTCTGCAAGCTTTAGTTTGTGAAAGCAGGCCTGACGGACTTCCTATAATGCAAAGATTTACGAGTTCAATAAACAATAGCACTGGCAGGACGTTGGTGCTATTGTCATAAACTTCGTTATTGTACTCAGAAGGACATTTATTCAAATTAGACGAAGAGATAAAGTAAAAATCCGTAATACCTCTAGGTTTTGAGAATAGGGGTGGAAACATGGTAAAGGAAGATGATTGGAGACTTCAAGGCCAAGAAAATTACCTTCTAGGTATTAAGCTTCGATTTGAAAAGTATTCACCATATAGTAAAACGTGGGACCATGATCATTGTGAATTTTGCTGGAGTAAATTCATGCTTAGTGATGATACTGATGTACAAACAGAAGGATATACAACAGAAGACCATTATCGTTGGATATGTAAGAAGTGTTTTGAGGATTTCAAGGAAATGTACAAATGGCAACTTGATTAGATCATTGCCGACAGAAAAGAAACGTGACTACCGGAGTACTTTTAATAATTTGGCATCTGTAGCTTTTGGGGGTGGTCTTGCTTATGGACGTTACCGAAATTAATAGACTTATTGATGATATTAGATGGGATAAACCGGATGACTTGCGACAAGCTGCAATGCATCGTCTCGCTTCAATTGACGACAATCAAGTTTCAATGCTTATAACGCCAAGAGAGAAATCCTATTGGGAATCTGCAGCAATGGTATTGAATAACATTGGCTATCCACGCGTTCGGCAGGTTCTTCCTAAAATCTTGGCTTGGCTTCAGGATTTAAATTGGCCCGGAGCGAAAGAGGTTGCCGAATTTCTTTTAAATATTGGGCGCCCTGTTGTGCCGTATGTCCGTGAAGTCCTAAGGGGTAACGATGAGATATGGCAATATTGGGTTTTAGAGTGCTTAGTCAATCATTGGTCCATCGACTTGATTACTGAGATTAAAGATGAGCTGTTAATGGTGGCTCGAAAGTGGGATTTAGAGGGTATCAATGTTAAGGCAATTAAACTGCTTGCAATTCACAAGATAACAGACACTTTGGAATTGACTAGAATCTATGAGGATAAGAGATCAACATACCGAGATTTACTCAATGAACTTAATGACATTGAAAAATACTTACTTGAATTCAAGTAGTACTATGATAATAGCGGGTGCTATTGTCATAACCTTCATTGCCGGACACAAATAAGATTGTATCGCAAGTTACCTTAGTTAAAGACCCATTTACCGAACTTGCCAAAATCCATATTACTAATTAGGCTAATAATTGGAAGTCAAGGATACTTGCGATTATAGCAATACTAAGCTCTAAAGGACTTAAACTAATACCAGTCCCATGTTAGAGGTGCATCATGTCCGAAATCATCTATGGCCTATACGTGCAAATCATTAACGGAATCATCAACGAAAACCTAAATAAAGTGGATCAGCAACTTCACATAAAAGATACTCGGCCTCTAGATTCGGTTGAGTCTTCTAAGATTCTGGCAGAATACCTGACAAAAATTCTGCGCGAGATTTTCGATTATATTGAAGACGGGATCTCTGTTGTCAGGGACCGTGTTAATTTATGTAATGAGTATAAGCCAAAGGTGTTGCTTAGGCTTACGGCAACGTCTGAGAGAGCGGACGGCCGAAGTATCTACGCTTATTTCCAGGGCAGAGTTGCTGCCGAAATCCTTTTATGGGAAGCTATTGAACGGAAATTGCTCGGTCCCTTTCATTATTTTGGGTAATCGATAATGTTGACCTTAGTGGCGGCCATGCGGCCGCCTTTCTTTTTGCACCACCTAAACTTGCGGCGGGTCGTAGAAGTCGTTGGTCATGGTTCCAACAACCTTAATATTCCGCTTTCCGGTCAGCTCGCCGCTGGACGTAAGGAATACATTCTTCTCAATGATCGTGCACATAACGGCCTCGGCCTGAGCCTTATCCAGGTCTTCCTTCGGATCGGGTATAGTGATGGAAAACGTCTTACCGCCGGCAGTCGTAAAAATTAACTTTACCACCCTATTCGTCGTTACAGCCATAGTACCACCTCTTTTTCTACAAATTTTCAGGGTTACTCATCGAGCAGCTCAAAAGGAAGGGCAGGTAACATCATGAATGATTTGATCACAGAACGTACGCCGCTTTGAAATAAACACGATCAGACATCAGGCCGGGAAAATCCTTCTTACCAGCGCCATTGAGATCGGCCGGCGCCTGAAGGAGGCTAAGGACCTGCTTCCCTATGGAGAATGGGGCAGGTGGTTGAAGGAATCGGTCAGTTACTCTCAGCGAACGGCCGATAGGTTAATGCAGCTTTGCGAAGAGTACGGGAGGAAACTGCTTGCCTCCTCCGACAGCGACAGCCATCCAGATTCGTCACTGGTGACGAATCTGACATACACCCAGGCGCTCATCCTCCTTGGGATCCCGGAAGAGGAGCGGGAGGAGTTTATCGCGGAGCATGATGTTGAGAACATGGCGAAGACGCTGAAAGTATGGCCCCCCGTTATCAAAACAAATTTATCGATTAATACGACCCAATCCTAGAGGAGTTAAGTCCAGCGGCCACCTGACAGTAATCCTACCTAGGGAAAAGAAGCGTTCATTGATGAGAGTATTATATGGATAGAGAAGCTCTCAAACAGGATGCTCAAGAGGGAAGAAATATGGAACAAATCAAAAAACTTGAATTATCCAGCAAGCAGTCACTGATGAAGGAATAGCAGGAGATCCTTGGGGAGCCGCGCAAAGAGCTCTCCTTTTCCGTGTGGGATAGGGAGAAGTAGTCGCTTGAAGGCCTTCGAAGCACATGGGAGTTCAGCTTATTTTCAGGAAGCAGCCCGAAAGTTTGAAGACCTACTAGAGGGTAAGATCCAGGTTAAATTTCTTGGAGAAGTTTAATGGCAGCATTGAGCGATTGATGCCAAACATAAAGGTAATAAGTAAGAGGAGGCTTTCGCGTGTTGATGCGAAAGCCTCCATTATTTTGCTTAGCGTTGTAAGGGAACGGAAGGTTTTTGTATTTCAGCTGATGTTCTAAAGATAGAGCCTGAGGGAGTTTCAGTTGGGCGGATAATAAATATGACGTTATCTTTATTTGGATGAGGATTGGGGAATTCAACAATCGCAGTTATAATAGAAAGCAATGATGTAAAAAATAGCTGTTTAAAGGCAGGGGTCTTTATGTTAAGAGTTAGCTCCACAAAAAATTTGGCCGGAATAACAATCTCCGGTGATCAGGGAGATTTTGAAAGTCTTTATGATTCGCTTCATGAAATAGTAGGTGATGAAGAAGATCATCCTTCTCATGAGGCCGCAAGGTTGCGTGTCCTTGGAATTTGCTATGATCTTCGTCATGCTCTAATGGGTGACCGGGAAATAGTATTAGTGGAAAACGGGATGGACAAGGAAAAAATGAAGCACATGGGTACCATTACTCATGATGTCAATGTTTATTATTCTATCAATGTAATCTGGCCTGAAATGCTCTTTGTGCTGATGGCTTTAAATGATTTTTGCCGTTTCTATGCCTATAAACTGACGAAAAGGCGTTACGATATGATGCTGGATAAATCGGTTATTTGGGATCATAACCTTGCTCAGATCCGGTTGTTTCAGGCGGAAGCAGCCAAGTGTCTTCAGGAGGCCGTTGAAGGGAAAACCTATAGTAGAATGATTAATATGATGGTTGTGGACTATCCATGGCTGGAAGGTTATATAACCCAATATCTCGATGTGTTGAATGTTCGATTCTTAGATATGGACAGGGAAAACCGAAAGAAAAATCTCTCGATCATGGTTAAACGACTGACAGAAAAGGGGAAGGAGTACCGATCTGTTGAGAGAACTATACTTGAGGCAGCCGAGGAGTATGATCGAAATCCTAATGATATCCGTCTGAATATTGAGTACCCGGATCAAATTGATTGGTAGTGTAGGATTGGAGAAAGATAACAAAGATACAGGCAGATCTTTATTGAGTATAGATGTAGTCTGGAGTTTGCTATGATTGACATTGCACTATACAATAAACCATGCGTCCATATGATATAATTCTTGGTGCATGAATTCAATTTTCGAGGCATCAGGAAGTAGTAAAGGTGTTACAAATACATAGTGGGAGATTTAAGGTGATTAGCGAGAAGGATTTCTTTGAAGAGATCAAGGCTAGGGGTTTTGATTTAACTGAACAGCAAAAACGGGCTGTGGTCCATAACCAGGGCCCTCTTTTGCTTTTAGCTGTTCCCGGTGCAGGCAAGACGACGGTTCTCACTGTTCGTTTAGCCTATTTGATTCTTGTCAAAAACATAGATCCTCGAAGGATTCTTTGTCTAACCTTCGGACGGGCAGCAGCCAAGGAAATGCGTGAACGGTTTGTTACGAATTTTGGGGCAATGGTCAGCGGTCAAAATGAATGCCGTGGGGAAATTCAATTTTCTACGATCCACAGCTTTGCTTATGAAGTAGTTCGAACCGCTTTTCGACAAAGAGGTACCAGATTTGAAATTATTGAGGAACAAACAGGTGCTGATAGCAAGATGGGAGTTCTTCGTAAAATCTACGAAAAGCATAATACTTCCGCAATTACCGATGAGCAGCTGGAAGGGTTGCAGAATTGCATTTGTTACGTAAAAAATACCTTAAGCAAACCTGAAGAGCTTTTAAATTGTGACATTAAGAATTTCCCCCTTATTTATAAGGATTATGAGAACTATAAGCAAAGCAGCCGGCCGCGTCTGATTGATTATGACGATATGCTTTCCCTTGCCTTTCAAGAGTTAATGGAAAATCCGACGTACTTAGCGTATTATCGAAAGCGATTTGACTATATTCTTACGGATGAGAGCCAAGATACGTCTCTTCTACAGCACAAAATCATCGAAATGATCGTTAAACCCAAGAGCAATATTTTTGTAGTGGGGGATGATGATCAATCAATATTTGGGTTTCGAGCGGCTGAACCAAAGTACCTTTTAGAGTTTGAACAGACTTACCCCGGTGCAAAGATCCTTCGCATGGAGCAAAACTTTCGCTCGACTCCGCAGATTGTGGACGTAGCCTGTGGTTTTATTCGTTCTAATAAACTGCGATTTGATAAAGATATGTTTACTGAGAATCCCAAGGGAGACGTTCTTCGGATTGGGCAATTTGAAGGAATTATAGAACAAAATCAATTTATTATTCAGAAACTCAAGGGTCAAAAGGATTTGGCAAAGGTAGGAGTTTTGTACCGAAATAATTTATCCGCCATTTGTTTAGCAGATGCGTTAGATCGGGCTAATATTTCCTTTTATATGCGTGAATCAGGTAAACAGAGGTTTTTCACCCACTGGGCCATTAACGATATGTTAAATTTCCTTCGCTTCTCATTTAACGATAAAAGCTTGTCCGTTTTGGAGCGAATTTGGTCTAAGTTGAGTTGTCCTATACGTAAGCAACATCTTGATTTACTAAAGCAAATGCCAATCGATCGTTCAATCTTTGAAATCTTGGCTGAACAACCGGGAGTGACCTTAAAGGGAAGATCAGAGTACTTAGACCTCAAAAAGTGGTTTAAGGAGCTTAATACTCTTTCACCTGCTCAGGCGATCCATTATATCCGAAACCAACTGGATTATGATAAAGCAATGAAGAGAATATGTGAGTCGTTAGGTTTTTCTGAAGAATATGTCGGAAGTCTCTTGGAGCTTCTGAGTTCAATTGCCCAGAACGAATGTACAATTGTGGATTTTGCCAATCGTTTAACGTATCTTGAAGAGCAGATGACTTCTTCGCATAAAAATAAGCACAAAAATGCCGTGACCCTTTCAACCATCCATTCTGCCAAGGGTTTAGAATGGGAACAGGTCTACCTAATTGATCTTGTCGAAGGGATTATTCCTGAACGGGAGACGATCAAGGCTGAACAAGGTGGAAAGAACGAATTATTAGAAGAGGAGAGACGTCTTTTCTATGTCGGCATGACGAGGGCTAAACGCCAGTTAACCTTATGCTCTATGAATTATTACCATCATAAACGAGTGAAAGTTTCCCGTTTTATCCGTGAGGTCAATCTTGTGATGCAAGGTAAAAACCCTCAAGAGGTGATCCGCCAGGAAGTATCAAGCCCTATGAGCGATTTAGTTGCAGGGTTGGTTATACAACATAAATCATTTGGAGAGGGAGTCATTGTTAACGATGAGGGAAATGTAATTGTAGTTCGTTTTAAGAACGGTTCACAGCGTTCGTTCATGAAAGATATCTGTGCCAAGCAGAGGTTGATTTGGGCTATTTGATTCGGGATGTCCGTTGTAAAATCATACCATAGTCTATTGGTTTTAAAAGGCGAATTAGAATTTGAATCAGCCCACACAATATTACATAAGCGTTGAGAGAAGGTGTGTGACTAAAAATGGAAGACAGAGTACTATTCACTTTAAATCATATTTTACAAAAGAAGAAGAGAAAGATAACCCTGGAGAGCCGTTTGCGGGAAGACTTATTTGTGGATTCGGTAGATATGTCGATGATTATTGGGGACCTGGAGGATGAATTCGAGATAACCATTACTGATGACGAGTTTGCAGATGTGGTTACCGTCAATGATATTGTAGAAAAACTGAAAGCTAGAGGTTTATCCGATTACCGATCGATTATAAATTCGGTGTAATTTCATAGCCTGTCGTTCCCAGTTCGATTGACGGCTTAATTTATGATCATAAAAAAGAAATAACCGCCCCAGGCTGTTTTGGAATGGATGTTTTGTTGGACAATAGCGGCAAGTCCATCAATGGACTTTCGCCAGATTTTTGTGTAAAATCTTTATTTGAAAACTAAAATGGATTGAGTGATTTAAGATGGAAAATAAAATGAAAATGGGTGGACATCCGCACGGTAAAGGTGGTCATCCAGGTGGGCGCCCAGGAATGAACGTTGACTACGATAAGAACCCGTTCATCGTAATCTGGGAAACTACTCGTGCATGTGGGCTTAAGTGCCAACACTGTCGTGCAGATGCGCAACCTGATCCGCATCCAGAGGAGTTAACGCACGAGCAAGGTATCGCGCTAATCGATGAAATCTACGAAATGGACAACCCGATGCTAGTTTTCACTGGTGGGGACTGCATGCTTCGAAAAGACCTTTTTGAATTAGCAGACTACGCTATTAAAAAAGGAATGCGTGTTTCGATGAGCCCAAGTGCTACTGTTGAAGTAACAAAAGAGCGCATGGACATGGCGAAAGAAGTTGGGATTTCTCGTTGGAGTTTCTCAATTGACGGTGCAGATGCTAAGACGCACGATGCTTTCCGTGGAATCGATGGAACTTTTGATTTAACAATCGAGAAACTTAAGTATTTAAACGAAATTGGTATTTCTCACCAAATCAATACTTGCATTAACAAAGCAAACTTACACCAACTTGAGCAAATGGCGGAATTGATGAAAGAGTTGAAGACTTCGGTTTGGTACATTTTAATGATGATTCCAACTGGACGTGCTTCAATGGATGATTGCATAACAGCTGCTGAGCACGAAGAAGTATTCAAGTGGCTTTACGAGTTAAGTAAAGATGCGCCTTATGATATAAAAACAACTGCTGGTCAGCACTATCGTCGTGTTGTATTCCAACAACGTGCTAAGGAAAACGGTACTACAGGTGAGGAAATCACTTTCGAAGGTACTAAGACACGTGACATGGCTCAGTTCATTGACGGTCTAGCAAGAGCACCAAAAGCAGTTAACGATGGAAATGGTTTCATCTTCGTATCACACACTGGTGACGTTACACCAAGTGGATTTTTACCATTAGTAGTTGGTAACGTTAAGGAAAATAGACTGCGCGACATCTACCGCGAAAGCCCTATTTTAAAAGACTTGCGTTCACCAGATAAGTACGAAGGTAAATGTGGTATTTGTGAGTACAACAAAGTTTGTGGTGGATCAAGAGCACGTGCATACGGCGCAACTGGAAACTATATGGCATCAGAGCCATTCTGCGTGTATACTCCAGAGAAGATGAGAAAGAAATAGAATTATATTGTGAACGCCTGCGATTTTCGTGGGCGTTTTTTTGTGCCTTAAAGTCGAACTCAAGAACTGAATATGATCGTATCTCGACGTCGAATAAGCCGATTGATGAAGAAAAGCGGCCTAGTTTCTGTCTATAACATTATTTTGGGTCCGATAATAGATATTATGTAAAGTAGAGTATAAAATACGGCTGGGGGGTTATATCAAAAACAGCCTAAAAAGCTCGACACGGATTTCACAAGCATAATCTAACGAATCCGTACTGAAATTATCAGGCTGTTTGTTTCTGAGTAATTTTTTCTTCAAGTTATAGTTTACAAAACCTTTTAGAATCTGTTACTTAGGACAATCTGTCGAGTTTCTAGGTTCGCAATGTGCAACTCATTTTCTATAGCTTGTCCATATAAAAAAATCTCTAGGAGCCTTTATAAAGCTTTAAAAAATGATGCCTTAGTATGATTCGTTCAATCCAAGGACTTATGGCAACAGATACTAATATGGACTTTAGCGATTTATATCGGTAAATATGAATCACTTCATAGGTACTCAATAAACCTAGGATTAATTGATGCCTAGCTAAGCTAAACGATTTTGACTAAAGTTAAGTTATTATGAACCCCAAAATTATCTTGTTCATCAGAGTATCGCTTTTATGTAGTCACAACTATGCGCTAAATTTCTATTTAGTGAAGAGTTTCATTTTTAGGTTTTTCCTCATCTTAACTATTAATTGTCATTTTATTTAATAAAGACTCTTTTCTCTATTGCTCAGCAAAAAAATTATTTTTTTGATAAAGTCTTTTGTCTCCTCTTCCTTCCCATTTATTATTAACTCAACTTTCGCATAGCGAAAGTTACCTCTAACCCTATATATATCTAAGTTGGGACAAAATATTTTTGTCTATTGACAGAAAAACACCTTTCCAATTGGTAAAATGGAAGTGACCAAACAACCATTAATCCAAACAGAAAGGTGCTATCTAAATGTTACAACACAACTCTCTGTCTGAACAGCATCAAAATCAACTTTCTTTAATTTTTTCTTCCTTTAAGTTGAGTCAACTTCTTCGAACAGCAGGCATTCGTAAGTCTTACGGGGTCTCAAGTTTCGCTATCTTCCAAATCATTTTTCAGTTAGTTTTCCAAGGTCGTAATCTGTATCGCTTATTAGAAGGCAATCGAGCAGAATCTTTTCCAGGTAAAGACGTAGTTTATCGGTTTCTTAATGAATCCCGTTATAACTGGAGACGTTTCTATCAATTACTCAGTCTTAAGGTCATAGGGCGATTTGAAAAACTCACCTCCGCACAACGTATTCGTGTTTTTATCGTTGATGATTCTGTAATGGGACGAGAACGAAGTAAGAAGGTTGAACTCTTAGCTCGAATCTTTGACCATGTCTCAGGTCGTTTTATCCGTGGCTATAGCTTACTCACGTTGGGTTGGTCTGATGGCTACAGTTTCGCACCCATTGATTTTACCTTGATGAGTTCAGCTAAGGTTAAAAACCGCCTTTGTGAAATGCGAGAGGACTTGGACAAACGATCCATTGGCTATAAGCGTCGTATGGAAGCGATGAACTCTAAACCCGATGCTGTCGTCCAAATGCTTGAAAGGGCTTTAAATGCTGGATTCTCTGCGGATTACCTTCTGATGGATAGTTGGTTTACTCATGCACCGCTTCTTCAAAAAATGATGGATAAGGGTCTTCACATCATTGGGATGGTAAAGGAGCTAAAACAACGTTATCGTTTCGAGGGTAACACCTTAAGTTTAAGTGAGCTTTATGCTAGAATTCCTAAAAACTCAAAAGCAGAAATTCTGGGCTCAGTTCGGGTTCAAACCTTTTCAGGTTTATCTCTTAAGATTGTCTTCGTCCAGAATCGGAACAATCGCAGAGATTGGTTGGCGATTTTAACGACAGATCTTGCATTAGATAATGCTGAAATTATAAGGATTTATGGGATGCGTTGGAGTATTGAGACCTTTTTCAAAGTGGCTAAATCACACTTAAAACTGGGTACGGAATTTCAAGGCCGGTCATTCGATATGATGATCAACCACACGACCATAGTCTTTTCCCGTTATCTCATCCTTGAGTGGGAACGTAGGGAAAACAATGATGAACGCTCACTGGGTGGATTGTTTTACCTTTTTGCTGATGAGGTAATAGATTTAGACTTAAAAACTGCATTGCGCCAGTTGATGGCATTTGTACTTGATCTACTACCCAACAAACCGAAGAATCACAAATCGCTTAGTCAACTACACAACTGGATCAGGGAATTGCCTAGTTATATCAAAGCTTTATTCGCACAATTGGGGTGCGAAAGTTGAGTTATTAAATTAATTAATATTTAATTCAAATTTTCACAAGTATCACATATCCATTCTACATCCTCACTTAAAATATTAATTACTTTGTTAATGTGACTCACGCGATGCCTTCCCCTCTTCGCTGCTGTAAGTTGAGGATTCATAATGATCATTAATTAAAGGTGACATATTATGGATAGCACTAAACCGCTGGCGCGGTGGTTTCCGGAATGCATCTTAGGAGTTCTTTTTTTGCCTCCTTACTTCGGATAATTTGCTATGGATAATCCTGCTAATAAAAGTCAACCATAAATTTCAGAAAATATCAATATCCAAAATGGGTATAGCAAAGCTGACCGGATACCGAAAGGCATCTGACCGGTTTGAACTTAAATGAGTAATTAGGCTGCCGCGTACACCTCTTTCACTCTTGCATAGTAGATACGTAGGAACTTGTTTAACGCAGCGATTTTGGCAACTTTCTTTGGCTTACCTTCATTTTCTTTCTTAAGCATATACTGGTAAACAGCGTCATCTTCAGACGGCTTGCTAATCTTTATGTACCTCATGATTTCATATCCTGTTTTACGTAAAGAAGCTGAACCACGTTTAGATATGCTTCGCTTTGTAGCTGTGAAGTTGCCTGATTGAAACGGAGGTGCATCAAGACCGGCATAAGCAATGAGGGCTCCGTGACTATGAAAGCGTCGTACATCTCCTATCTCTGCTATAATCCTTGGGCCGAGTATCTCACCTACTCCCGGCATAGCCATGACAACTTCATATTCTTTCAGCGACTTTGCCAATTCTCTCATCTGTGCTAGAATACTTGCAAGGGTCGTGTCTATCATGTGCAGGACCTTAACTGCTTCCTCTACGAGCATTTTGGTTGATGGCGTATTGGAAGACAAAGTGGGGATACCATCCAGTGCAAGGGCGTAGATTTTCTTCGCTTTCTCCGTGCTGGCTCGGTATCTTTTACTTTTTGCCCAGTCATTATAGTCGTTGATAAATTCGGCCTCCGACCTCCGAGTAATGTTGTCAAAGTGCCAATATTCCTTTACAAAGTCGCACAGTTTGTCCCGATCTGGTACATCTGAGCGATTCCAAAGGAGCGTTTTTATCCCCGGCATTGTTCGATCCAGCAGATTTGTAAGCGTCTGTTTCACCTGGATACGCATAGATATGTAGTTTAAATATTGACGATTGAGTGTTTTTAACTCATCATACACATCAGCCGTTGGCGAGTAGTCTACAAGATGATACCAGTGATCTAAACCAAAGTTCGCTATCTTAATGGCATCAAGCTTGTCGGTCTTGCCTTTGCGGATTGAAACATTAACATACTTGCTCATTACCAGCGGATTAATCACAGAAGCAAAAATACCATGCTCTTTGAGATATGCTAGTACCGGGAAATGGTATGCTCCAGTTGACTCCATAACGACACGGGTTTCCTCTGTTAGTGTCTTGATCTGATTTACCAGATGTTTCAAGTCGCTTTCCGTGTGTTGCACCTCAAATGGTTTATGAAGCATCTCCCCATAAGGTTTCATAAAACAGACTGTACTTTTCCCCTTTGAGATGTCAATCCCGACACTGATCATACTGCTCCTCCTAATATTTGTGTTGGCGTCCATCCTCGCTTATTACCCATTCATATTGGTTAGTTACACGAAAGCCTCATCGGTTTCAACCTGCTTAACCGAATGCTCATAACAAGGGGATGGCTGGCAGATTATCCAGCGGATGCGAAATCCAATGGGAAGTACGCCGTAAGCGTCTAATAAGACGGTGGATGGAAACTTCCCTGATTCTTTGAGACAATTCTCTAAATTAGAGTTTGTAGAGTTTTTCGAGTTTAGTCGAAAAACTCCAAAGGAGGTTTAGAGTTGAATACCAGGGAAGTGACTAACCAGTATCGATTAAATAAATGGACTGAGATCGTACGAGAATGTCTCAGTAGTGGACAGACTGTCTCTTCATGGTGTGCTGATCATGAAATTAACCCAAAAAGTTACTACTACTGGTTGCGACGTATTCGCAAGGCTGCCTGCGAGGCCCTTCCATCATCCTGTTCTCCCAATAACCCCATTGTACCGGTAACCATTTCAGTCCCTACAACGGATACTGAACCTGCGGCGGCTCAAGAATTATCGTCCGATATTTTAATTCGTTTTGGTACTGCAACTCTAGAGATTCGTAACAGTGCATCCGCCTCGTTGATCGAAAACACCCTGAGGGCCCTGCAACATGTTCGGTGATATCTCGAAAGCAGAGAAAATCTATATCGCTTGTGGTTACACCGACATGCGAAAATCCATTGATGGTCTTGCCGCCATTGTCCAACAGAACTTTCAGTTAAACCCTTTTCAGAACAGCCTTTTTCTCTTCTCTGGTCGGCGACGCGATCGGATGAAAGCACTTTACTGGGAAGGTGATGGTTTTGTTCTCTTTTACAAACGACTAGAACGTGGACGTTTTCAATGGCCTATGAATGCTGAAGCCGTTCGCTCCATCACCTCTCAGGAATTCCGATGGCTTCTTGAAGGTCTGTCTATAGACCAACCTAAAGCCGTGAAAAAGCTCAATATTACAGCCTGCCTATAGCGTCGAAAATCCCTGCAAACCTGCATGGTTACTGGGTTTTTTGACTTTTTTATGGTATAATGGGACCAATAGAAAAATGCTAAAGGACTGTATTCATGAGCGCAGAAGAGCAGGTAAAGGTACTTGAAAAACGCATAGGCGAATTGGAGCTGGAAAACAAACGACTCCACGATTCTGTGGACTATCTGACGCGCAAGCTCTTCGGCAGAAGTACCGAGAAGACATCGTCCCTTGCTTTGGGGCAGATGTCTCTTTTTGATGAGGCTGAAATCCAAGCTGATCCACTAGCACCCGAGCCTGACCTTAATGAAGTACAGGGTTACCGGAAAAAGAAGTTCAAAGGTCAGCGTAAGGAACTTTTGAAGGATATACCTCATGTTAAACGTCTTTGTACCCTTGATGAACGAGACCGCTTTTGCGATGTATGCAACACCGCTCTTGTACCGGTCGGTGAAGAATTCATCCGTACTGAAATTGAATTCATTCCTGCTAAAGTTAGGGTCATCGATTATTACCGTGAAACGTTTGAATGCCGCACCTGTCGTAAAAACGGGGAACCCTACATGGAGCAGTCGCCCATGCCTTACCCGGTGATCCAGCATTCCATGGCTTCTCCTTCTACAGTGGCATGGGTCATGCATCAGAAGTTCGTGAACGCCCTTCCCCTTTACCGTCAGGAAAAGGAGTGGAAGACACTGGGAGTGAATCTAAGTCGTGCAACTATGGCCAATTGGATTCTAGCCGCGTCCCGGGATTGGTTGGTACCTTTGGTCGAGCGAATGCATCAGGAGTTGTTGCAAGAAAGTTATCTGCATGCAGACGAAACCACGGTTCAAGTCATGAATGAAGAAGGGCGAAAAAATACGAGCGATTCCTACATGTGGGTATACAGCACTGGCCAATATTGTAAACATTCTATTCGAATCTTCGAGTATCGACCGGGAAGAAGTGGTAAATATCCACAAGAATTCCTTAAAGGGTTCAAAGGATACCTGCATACGGATGCTTACTCGGGGTACAAAATGATTCCAGACATTACAAGGTGCCTCTGTTGGAGTCATCTTCGGAGGAACTTCGTCGATGCTCTTCCAAAAGATATCCATAGCCCGGAAGCCACTCTACCCAGCCAAGGCATTACATACTGTAACAAACTCTTCGAGATTGAAAAGACTCTCGAGAATCTTTCGAGCGAACAACGACGATTAGAGCGTCTGAACCAGGAAACCCCTATTTTAGAGGCTTTTTGGGCGTGGATTGATTCCGCGAGAGGCAAGGTGTTGCCGAAATCCAAACTTAGTGAAGCTTTGGCATATGCTCTAAACCATAAGGAAGAGTTTATGAATTATCTTAAAGATGGGAATTGCTCCATTTCCAACAACCTTGCCGAAAACAGTATCCGACCTTTTACCATCGGACGAAAAAACTGGTTATTCAGCGGAAGCCCAAAAGGAGCTGCGGCAAGTGCCACCGTATACAGTATCGTCGAAAGTGCTAAGGCCAATAATCTTAACCTGTATAAATATCTACAGTTCATCTTCGGCGAGTTGCCTGGAGTACAATTTGGCGAACATCCAGAATTCCTTGAAGATTACCTTCCATGGAGTCCAGAAGTTCAAGAAGCCTGCCAATAGGGCAAAAACTCAGTTTACACGAGTTTTTGCCCTTTTTCTATCCACCAAGTTATTCGACGCTTACAGTACGCCAGGCCATTTCTCCCCTCATTATAAGTAAATAAGCACAAGCCTCCAACCCGTTCATTCGGATCGCTTGCTTGTGCTTTTATAGTACCAATGGTATATTCTTACTTTGTTTTATCAAATATTTTAGACAAAAATAAGCCCATAGTTATTAAACCTGCAAACGATTCAAATATCGTTAGAATTTTCACAACCTCATTGTTGGGAGTAATATCACCAAATCCTAACGTTGAAATAACCGTCATGCTATAATATAAATAGTCCGTGATTCTCATCGAAGATTTATTGTTTGTGTCTACAATAAATGTGTTTAATGTACTATCAAGTAATGTATTGGATTCAGATAAGCATTCTTGAAAAATATAAACCGACATGTTAGATGACGAAATATTATAATTTAGATAATTATCATTATCGAAAATTAGATAAATTATTTTTTCATTTGATACATCGTTGAACTCATAGACATCTTCTTTTTGAATCATTTGTTTCAAAGGAGATGCTATTGTTCCAACTTGATAGAGCCTAACTTTCACCAATAAATACTTTTTCTTTATAAAATCCATATAATTCATTTGTGGTAAAAAATCAGTTACATCACTTTCCTTTAACTGAAATGGAGATACACTTAAAATGTAGTATCGATTATATTTTTTCTCCAATTCATCATAATAGTAGCTTGCCCAATCCCTACCTATTTTTTTGTTTGATAATATTAACTTTTGTCCATTGACTTTTAAATCAAGTGTTTCAAGATTTAACATATCCGTGCCAATTATCTCTTTAACAGCGTCTTTCTGCCAGTCACTTAAATTTATATTGTCTTCTACTATGTGGTCATACGCTATTGCGTTGTATAAATTACTATTAAATACAAATGATTGTCCCCCATAATTATCAAGCAGGAAATAGATGATTCCAAACAGATACCAAATAAATATAAAAATTGATAAAAATGCAACTCCAATATTTTTTTTAAGAAATCCACTCAAATTTAAGACATAGTAAAAAGCAATTCCACAAGTGAAAATATAACAAATGATGCTATAAATCATCAGGTCTCTGTATTGATAAGTGTTTTCTAACCTATTTGGTATTATTAACGGATGTAAGGTGTAGTAAATGAAACCAATTATCAATGGGGCGAACGTTATAATTGTTTTCGAAATAAGCAATAATAACCTTTTCTTTTTTTCTTTTTTTATTGCGCCACAAACACAAAAAACTAGATATGGGGTAAAAATAGTAGTAGGTTTTGAAAGTAACTCAGATAGTTGTTTTTTTTCTTCTCTTTGTAATGAAAAGAAATCTATTGTAAATAGGTACCATTCAACAAAACAAAACAAGAATATTAAACAGCGAATAATTAAAACAAAACAATTTTCGTTTATTGGTATAATTGTAATAATTGATGCCAGAATATTGGAAAAGCAGAACACTTCTTTGCATTTATAGAATAAATTTCTATAATCCATTTCAAGCATAAATCAAACCTTCCTTAATTATAGATAATGCTAAAAATAATAGTCCAAAATATGTTCCCGAGAAATGACGGTATCAAAAAATGCCCAAAACACAATCCCATCTCAACAACCTATACCCATTTTGACATCGATACTACACACTCAACGTGACTTGGCCACGGTAATATGACTATATTATTTTATGTTTCCGTACTCAACGGTACCTCAATTTTCCGAGTAGGGGAACATATTAGAGAGGACTTCAAGCCCAGTATTTTCAATGCTTTAGCTCCGATAATTTTCGTCCAAATATTTTTTGATAAAATAGTTTTAAAAACTTGAAAAAAATATGGAATATTCAGGATTTTAGCCCAAATATCCTTATAGTTAGAGATTTAGGCAAGGACTACCCTAACTCTAATTATAGGAATTTTTATTAGTTTTTACAGAAACACCGGCATATTCCACCGTTTTCTATCGATTTCTTTGCCAATTGATACTTGACGTTTTGCCAAATAATAATGCAACGCTAATGATTTGCATTATTAGCCTTATCGGCAGTTAGTTTCTTCCCTTGTTATAGACATTCGCACCACTTCTATAATCATCTGTTACCATTTCTTAATCCCAAAGTCCCTCATCCGTGAGAAGACTTATCTAGTATTAAAAATTCTTCAATTTTCCCTCATTTCCTTCTCTTATAGTAAAAATAATCCATGAAGTAGGATGAAAAAAGCCAGCCCGTTAAACGATCTGACAAATAAGTAGCAGAGGTAGTCCTCGCAAATATATTACTCACTACGCCTATTTGAGACCAGTTTCTATATCAATAAGCTACTTCTAAAGCTTCCCTATCTATCTTTTCAGAAGCTATTGTCGTGATATTATGGCAACCAAAATCTACCTGGTCAAACTCCCACTAGCTAGCGGTAGCAAGGGTTTGAGGCACTTCGGCAATATTGTGTCAATTACTTTAAGTGTATCTCTGATCGCATCAGTCTACAGCAGCCTTGTCCCTCGGGGATACAGCTTACTAAACTCATGATTTTTAACATGAAATTCAGCTCATTAAAGCTTTTAATTCTTAGCAAAAAAATCAAAAAGTACAGGCAAAATTACTAGGCCTGTACTGTAAGTTGGGTTAACTCTTCCGTCAGTTAAAATTTTATAAACTTTTGTAATTGACAAAAATGTCATTGGTATCAATGTTTAGATTATCGTGGGGGCTAAAGTGTTGCTCAAAATCCTTTATCACAAAAAGTGTAACATTTTATCACATTTTTTGTGATAAAGGATTTTACCAACTTTGCTACATAAACAAGTCTTAGTATCGTGGCCGAATTGTATTATTGCTTCATCGTAGCTTCCTGGCTTTTCTTTTAATAGCATTAAATATGTATCATGAAGAAACAATGTGAAGTGTGAAGTGAGTGGTCCAGCCCTAGCAAAAAGCTCCGCTTTCCGAAAATTGTTCTTACTTGGGGTTGTACCAGCGAAGCTGTCACCACCCGCAAATATATGGATATAATTGGTATTATCGCTATAATCCAAGATCAGAGCAGCGAACATAGAGTATTGGTAGCCATCCGTGTCATGTTACTGAAGAGTAACCGGATATTATAACTACATAAACGTAGAAAATCCGTTTAAACTTTAAAGCCAGGGCCTTAAAAAATTGGCTCCTGGCTTTTCATAATACAATAGAGACGACTATATCTTGTTCTTCAATATCTAGAGGAATAGTTGTAGAATTTCTGATACCTTAAATATTGTCGTTTATGATAACGCTTAATCTATTCGGGATCAAATTTACTTAAGTCACTAATAGTTTTTATGTTTCTGCTCAGTGCTCTTTTGAGTTACCCTTCTGCCATAAACAGCTTGCCAATTGGAAAAGGCTACTTTTTGTTGGTATTTCTTCAGGGAAAATCGTTTTGTGGATTTCGCAAATATAGAACGACTCTACCCAGATCCAATTGAAGCAGCGCACATCGTTAAAGAGCGGATTAATTACGACACCTTGAGAGTACATTCACAGCAAATAAAACCCACAGTTGGAGGTGCGATGATCGAGAGTTAAACTCAGATTTTAGAAAATAATTTTGGAACTCTTTTTGTCTTAACTAGCAAATGAAGCACTTTTAAATGTCATATCCCTCATATAGCAACTGTTTCCGCCTTTATTTTGAATTAACTCCCAAAGATTTCGATTCCACAGGTTGTCACTATGTTGGGAAACTAATATGTCCGAATAATAGCTATTATTAGAATCTTTACTGTAGGTTACAATTACTGAATGTGTGTAATCTCCTGTAGATCCGTTTCTAAATTGCAACACTTCCCCTAGATATATTTGGTTCGGTAGATAGTTGTAATAAGGTTGATTATTGTTATAACCGGTGGCATTCGGTCCGCTGCTGTGGACAGGAGTGGCATAGTTCCAAAGTGATACAACACTCTCCCATGCTGGAGTACCGCCTCCCCCAATTGCTCCGCCATACCATCCACTTGGGTAAACATTTATCATCCTAAATTTATTACTGATGTTAGTTTTTGTTTGGGTATCATTTCCCTCAACATATCCACCATATCCGGCCCAAACACATTGTGAAACAAAGTTAGTACAATCATTGGTTCCAGCCGTATAGAAAAATCTGGATTCATTTGGAGCTGTGGCAAATCGTTGTGCCCAGTTTACGGCTAGCCATTTATTATAGGAAACAGATACAGACATGGTTGAAAAGGTTGTTTTATTTTGCTTTTCATTATTAGGCTTAATTAAGGGATTACCTTTAAGGTAATCTATAGTTATTTTAATGTTATCTGATCTCTCTTTCTTAGTTTCGGTTATGGCCTGCCTTTTTGACAATCCTTTTTTCTGTTTTTCGCCTACTTGGTTTTTAAAATAGTCGTATTCATTGAAATTTGAATCTATTGACGTAATTTTCCATTGGCTGTTAATTTTAGATAGCTCAAAATTATACTCAATGTTATACATCGCCGATTTTTGATCTGGAGTTGTTGAATAAGCATAATCACAACTCATTAATGCGTTTACGGTAGCCTTGTTTCCGGAAAATAATATGTTTTTAAAATCCAAATTAACATTATATTTCGTATAAGATAAATTTATTGCCCTATTCGCCTCGACTTGAGATTGAAGTATATTGTTATATAAAAATGTCTGATCATTATCTTCAACTATGTTGCTTAAATCGGCAATCTGTAAAGTTTGAAAGGATTCAAAATATTTGTCAAAGTACATGCTGATTAAATTTTTAACCATCCCCACATCATCCGAATGGCTTCCCCTGCTGCTAGTGCTACATTGCTTGAAAAGAGTAATAAAAATGTTAAAACAAAAGCCATGAGTTTTTTCATAATTTCTTTTCTCCTTTTTTCTTATTTTTTTAATACTTCCCCACTAAGTGATAAACATTTAGATAAATCTCCTTTCTTTTCGAATTTATGAACAACAATTCAATTATAAATGGTATTATATGGTAAATTTGTAGAATATTGCTGTTGTTAGAAAAATTTTTAAATATATATTAACCCAACTTTCGGTCTCGATCAAAAGTTGGGTTATTGACGGCGGTCTCTATTTCTTCTCCTACATTTAAAACCAACCATTTATACGTCGTTACCATGTAAGCAACAAGCGAACCTATATGAATGCAGCTCCTCCCGTCTTGTAGTATAGATAATTAACGAAAATATACGCAACGACACCAACAAAAAGTTTACTTCAAGCCCTATTCTTCCATTCGCCGTGCCCCTGGTTTACATCTTTGCTGGTGAAGGCAATAACAAAACAACCTTTGTGGATATAAAATTATGTGCTATTAAATACTTTAGCGGACTTAGCAATAATGTTATTTCAACTTCAAGCTTAACGTATAAAAGTTAAAATGTTATCCCAATAAGCAAAAAGGGGGGCGTTGCAAAACGAACTAAAATAGTTCGTAAGCAACGCCCCTTTTTTCCTACTAGAAACAAAACTGCAGGTCCCAAAGAACCCGCAGTTGTCGTATAATTTGAGTTATGCTAACAACCAAATTACACTCTAAAAATTATACTGAATTAAGTGGACACTATCAATTAGTTCTACCATTTAATTTTGATGTGTTAATACCGGAGGATGACTCAGTTCGACTGCTAAGCCACATTTTGGAGGGATTGAATTACGAAGCGTTGTATCAGGCCTACTCTTCCACTGGAAGAAAACCTGTAGTCGAACCCAAAATCCTGTTCAAAGTAGTAGCCTATGCCTATATGAACAACATTTACTCAAGCCGCAAGATTGAAGTTGCTTGTAAAAGAGACATTAACTTCATGTGGTTGTTGGAAGGATGCAAGGCACCAGACCACAGCACCCTTGCTCGATTTCGGAAGAACTATTTAAAGGAATCCATAGAAGACCTCTTTTTCCAAATGGTGACGTATTTACACAAGCTTGGGGAAGTAGAGTTTAAGAACCTTTTTGTCGATGGAACAAAAATTGAAGCCAATGCTAACCGTTATACGTTTGTCTGGAAGAAAGTCGTTACTAAGAATGAGACCAAAATGTTCTTGAAAATTCAATCCTGTCTTGAGGAGATCAATTTGACCTATCTAAAGGACTTCAAGGCAACCAAAGAAACGTTACTTAAGGACCTTAAGGCGGCCCTCTCCTACCTAGAAGAAAAACGTCAGCAAGAGCAGATTGAATTTGTCCATGGTATTGGAAAACGGAAATCAAAGCTACAAAAGTTTACAGAAGACCTGAAGGAATTCTATACCCGTCAAGAAAAGTACAACAGACATCA
Source organism: Desulfosporosinus paludis (assembly GCF_045689965.1). Lineage (NCBI taxonomy): Bacteria > Bacillati > Bacillota > Clostridia > Eubacteriales > Desulfitobacteriaceae > Desulfosporosinus > Desulfosporosinus paludis. The sequence goes on along the minus strand of NZ_CP144211.1, from coordinate 74,481 downwards.
CCAATTCTTCGAAGGAAGAAATAGCTACTCCAAAACCGATCCTGATGCGACCTTCATGCATATGAAAGATGACCATATGCGCAACGCTCAGTTAAAGCCGGCTTACAATGTTCAGATTGGCGTGGAAAGTGAATATGTAACAGGGGTTGGAATTTTCCAGGATCGTAACGACATAGCCACACTCATCCCTTTCTTAAACACGCTGGAATCTAAACTACAGGCCCATTATGAAAATGTTACTGCAGACTCTGGTTATGAGAGTGAGGAGAATTATCTTTATCTCGAAGGGAAAAAGCAGACCTGCTACATAAAGCCGCAAACCTATGAACAATGGAAAAAGAAACGCTTCAAAAAGGATATCAGCAAGCGAGAAAACATGGTTTACAATGCAGAAATGGATGAATACACCTGTCATAACGGAAAACAACTCAAACTAGTGGGAATTACCCATCGAACATCGGCAACGGGCTACCGATCTGAAATCACGATCTATGAATGTGAAGACTGCCGTGATTGTCCTTGTAAAAGTCAATGTACAAAAGCTAAAGGCAATCGAAGAATGCAAGTATCTAAAACGTTTGTGGCCAAACGCCAGGTATCGTACGGAAACATTACCACCGAAAAAGGGAGACTACTCAGAGTAAATCGATCCATACAGGTCGAAGGAGCCTTTGGGGTACTCAAAAATGACTATAACTTTAATCGCTTTTTGACACGAGGTAAAAACAGTGTAAAAACTGAATTTATGCTGCTGTGTTTTGGGTATAACGTGAATAAACTTCACGCTAAAATACAGAATGAACGAATTGGTAAACCCCTTCATCCATTAAAAACGGCTTAAAAAGGGGTCGAAAAAACAGTCTCATCTAGAAGGCTTATTTTGCTATACACAAATTTAAGTAGAAAATAGAGATTGAGCATTGCAATCAAACCACTTAATATTTTCCACAGTAAAAAGAAATGGGGAGCATCGCTTGCTACTTCAAAATAGTAGTTTTGCGACACTCCCTTAAAAAAATCTTTTTATATTTTGGGATTATTGCCCCCAATCATGTATCTCCCAGGGACTATCCTTTGTCTCTTTTATGAGAATATAATCCCAGCCTTGTTTTCCTGTTTCATCCATAAATTCGACATACAAATTCATCGACTTATATGGATCTCTACCATAGTTTGCTTTGTAACTCTCTGGTGGAATATGACTATTTGTAAATCTTCCCGGATATTCAATGGATAGTATTCGTGGTTTCCATTTTGAAATATTATCTGCGGTATATAAGCCTTTCATATACCTTCCTAATGCTTTATTCGCTTCATCATAGTTTCCGCTTTGCAAAGCCATAAAGAAATTTGTAACAACCTTTTTTGCTTGATTAATATCATCCTGGGTAACGCTAGTTTTGGAACTGCACCCAGCCACTAGAATAACAAACATTATGAATAATATAATCATTTTCGACAGTTGATTAAGCTTAATCTTAGCTTCAACAAATTTCATGTTGCCCCCCCTTTCGTAAACATTAGTTACTTCTTCCAATTCCTTACTTGGCATTATAACATTCAAGAATTGAGACTAAAATACTTAGCAATAAGTAATACCGCCTGAATTAAGAAATATCGGGGACAGAGTTGACAAAATGGAAACAGTATAAATGTTTTACGGCTCCCAAAAAGGGAAATTGTTAGGGTTAAATAGTTTTAAACATAACTTTAACCCAAGAGGTCGTATGATCTTAAAGAGGGTAGATAGGGATTGCTCAAAATGAGTAAATCCAAAATTCTAATCTAGCCACCCTAAAAAAACGCTCTGAAAATTTGAGAGAAAAATTCAGAGTCTGCACTCCAGGTTCATTACCAAGAGCTGCATCGCTATAACCGTCATACTAGTTTCTCTCAGTCGCGCCATAATATGGCTAAAGCTATGTAATTGCTTGCCTTTACCGAATTTTCCTTCGCACACGTTTCGTATCTCTACATCTTGTTCTTTCCAACTTTTTTTCTTTCAGAACTTCCGAATCCTTTTTGAGATTTTCCCAGTGGTGGACCACTCACTCAGCCTCATTATGATGTTTCTTGCAGAAATGGAGTTTTCTTGATAGCGATAGATCTTGTCAGCTATCATGGAATCAGGATAAAGCCAATATCTTAAGAGTATTTTTTTAGGACTGGATCAAGGTAATTCCTTCACGTAAAAATATAACCGATGGAAGGGACAAAAAGGGGTCAGCGTAAGTTCCGAAAAATATCTTGAAAATGGTACTTACGCTGTTTTAAAGTCAATATTGTCTAAAATATCAGGTTCTTATATACTAAAGCCTACATAGATGTTCCGATACTCACTCTTTTAGGAACTTTGCTTGGAGGGAAATTATGAAGAGAAATTGGGAGATGGACGAATTAATTGAGCATTTTACGATTATGCCAAGTGAAATGAGGTTAATTGAGAACAAGACGGGAGAAACCCGGTTAGGCTTTGCTGTACTACTTAAGTTTTTCCAGCATGAAGCTAGATTTCCAAGCCAAAAATACGAAGTTCCTAAAGCTGTGATTGCTTATATTGCAAAGCAAATTTATACGGAACCGGCATTATATGCACAATATGATTGGGCCGGACGCTCCATTACATATCACCGAACACAAATCCGGGAGTTTTTCGGATTCAGAGAAGACACCACACAGGACGCGCAGGATATAACTGACTGGTTGTGTAAGAACGTCTTATATCACGACCAAGAATTTGAACATGTCAAAGATATGGTGTATAAACGGTTTCGGGAGCTGAAAATTGTTCCTCCTACTCCGGAGCGTATTGAGCGTCTTATTCGGTCTGCTGTCTCAACTTTTGAAGAACAATTCTTTAAGGCCACCTATGAAAAAATACCTAATGCATCTTTGGCCAAGTTAGATGCCCTGATAGAAAGTATTTCATCTTTGGATGAGGAAAAAGACGAACCAACCGGCGAAAATGGCGATGCTGGTTATGTTACGGGGGAGGATGCAAAGCGTGAGTTCGGATTACAAGTTGATTTACCATAAGACGCGATCAAACTTCTGGCCAAACAAGAAGTGTCTGTTCAAAAACGTATTGCAAAAGGTCTAGCAGGACTTTTAACAATTCCCCCAAGTGGCGATATCAAACTTCTGAAAGGATACCTGGGATTATACCGTCTCCGGATTGGTACATACCGTATACTTTTTGAAATTAATCACACTGAAAAGATCGTGTACATTCAGGCTATAGATTCCTGTGGAGGGATATATAAGTAACCGAAAGGGAGTGTCGCAAAACTACTATTTTGAAGTAGCAAGCGATGCTCCCCATTTCTTTTTACTGTGGAAAATATTAAGTGGTTTGATTGCAATGCTCAATCTCTATTTTCTACTTAAATTTGTGTATAGCAAAATAAGCCTTCTAGATGAGACTGTTTTTTCGACCCCTTTTTAAGCCGTTTTTAATGGATGAAGGGGTTTACCAATTCGTTCATTCTGTATTTTAGCGTGAAGTTTATTCACGTTATACCCAAAACACAGCAGCATAAATTCAGTTTTTACACTGTTTTTACCTCGTGTCAAAAAGCGATTAAAGTTATAGTCATTTTTGAGTACCCCAAAGGCTCCTTCGACCTGTATGGATCGATTTACTCTGAGTAGTCTCCCTTTTTCGGTGGTAATGTTTCCGTACGATACCTGGCGTTTGGCCACAAACGTTTTAGATACTTGCATTCTTCGATTGCCTTTAGCTTTTGTACATTGACTTTTACAAGGACAATCACGGCAGTCTTCACATTCATAGATCGTGATTTCAGATCGGTAGCCCGTTGCCGATGTTCGATGGGTAATTCCCACTAGTTTGAGTTGTTTTCCGTTATGACAGGTGTATTCATCCATTTCTGCATTGTAAACCATGTTTTCTCGCTTGCTGATATCCTTTTTGAAGCGTTTCTTTTTCCATTGTTCATAGGTTTGCGGCTTTATGTAGCAGGTCTGCTTTTTCCCTTCGAGATAAAGATAATTCTCCTCACTCTCATAACCAGAGTCTGCAGTAACATTTTCATAATGGGCCTGTAGTTTAGATTCCAGCGTGTTTAAGAAAGGGATGAGTGTGGCTATGTCGTTACGATCCTGGAAAATTCCAACCCCTGTTACATATTCACTTTCCACGCCAATCTGAACATTGTAAGCCGGCTTTAACTGAGCGTTGCGCATATGGTCATCTTTCATATGCATGAAGGTCGCATCAGGATCGGTTTTGGAGTAGCTATTTCTTCCTTCGAAGAATTGGTGATGTCTGTTGTACTTTTCTTGACGGGTATAGAATTCCTTCAGGTCTTCTGTAAACTTTTGTAGCTTTGATTTCCGTTTTCCAATACCATGGACAAATTCAATCTGCTCTTGCTGACGTTTTTCTTCTAGGTAGGAGAGGGCCGCCTTAAGGTCCTTAAGTAACGTTTCTTTGGTTGCCTTGAAGTCCTTTAGATAGGTCAAATTGATCTCCTCAAGACAGGATTGAATTTTCAAGAACATTTTGGTCTCATTCTTAGTAACGACTTTCTTCCAGACAAACGTATAACGGTTAGCATTGGCTTCAATTTTTGTTCCATCGACAAAAAGGTTCTTAAACTCTACTTCCCCAAGCTTGTGTAAATACGTCACCATTTGGAAAAAGAGGTCTTCTATGGATTCCTTTAAATAGTTCTTCCGAAATCGAGCAAGGGTGCTGTGGTCTGGTGCCTTGCATCCTTCCAACAACCACATGAAGTTAATGTCTCTTTTACAAGCAACTTCAATCTTGCGGCTTGAGTAAATGTTGTTCATATAGGCATAGGCTACTACTTTGAACAGGATTTTGGGTTCGACTACAGGTTTTCTTCCAGTGGAAGAGTAGGCCTGATACAACGCTTCGTAATTCAATCCCTCCAAAATGTGGCTTAGCAGTCGAACTGAGTCATCCTCCGGTATTAACACATCAAAATTAAATGGTAGAACTAATTGATAGTGTCCACTTAATTCAGTATAATTTTTAGAGTGTAATTTGGTTGTTAGCATAACTCAAATTATACGACAACTGCGGGTTCTTTGGGACCTGCAGTTTTGTTTCTAGTAGGAAAAAGGGGCGTTGCTTACGAACTATTTTAGTTCGTTTTGCAACGCCCCCTTTTTGCTTCCAAAATATGTCTTAGCGTATATTTTCGTTAGAATGTTGGCGGGACCCCATAAATTGCAACGCCGGTGAAATCAATGGTTGTCCCATTACCGGGGAAAAAGCCGGGAGTAGACATACCCTTCCTCAAATCGTTTGAAAAGCCACTCTGAGTAATAATTCACGATGTCAGTTCGTCCGCTGATATTTAAAAGCATAGTTCTCACTCCTGGGTTTATTTTCTATGTTGCATCATGCTGCCGGACTAAGCCCGCCCTAAATGCATTTTCATGGAAGGTCATATTTGCTTACGGGTGCGTCTGATTTCAAAGTCCAAACGCTCTAACGCATCATACACACGTTTCGCTTCTGCCCTCAATTTGTTTTGTGTATCTGCATCGCAATGTCGCTGTGCGAGTACGGTGTCAACACCTTTCGCGTAGTCGCGTTTTGCAGCTTTATTTAACACTGACCAGTTAATACCCGTAAACATGTTTGCAATGCTGCGCTCCAGGGGCAACTTTCCCTGGAGCATCAAAACAGCGATGATCGGGTATCCGGGATAGCCCTGCCAATAAGTAGCGTTATCATTTGCGGCATTTTTCGCAAGTCGCTATTCCTCCTTATCCGGTCCTTTCGCGGCCTCAATCACAGTACGGACTGCAGACGAAAAGGTGCTTGTATTTCAAAACAAGCTGATTTGATTGTTTTTATGCGATGGTTTCGTACGGTCAGTAATGATTTCATCGCCTCTCGGGTATCCAGTAATCATGGGTGCGTTTGGATCGTGTGCAGCCACTCGTTTCAATACCGTTTTTTGGCTTGATGTGGCATAACAATACGTACACCCATGCGGGCAGGTATCATATGCTCCGATATCGACCGCTTCGATGCAGCAGCATGCCACACGCTGGTTAGCATCTTTTTTTGTTTCTATCCGGCATCCGATAATCTGTTCAATCAGGTTCTGCTCAACGCAAGCGCCATGTCGAATACCGAATTGAGTTAAATCTATTTCTTCCGCGCAAGTATATAATGCAATGTTGTGTTTTTCCGCAGCCCTCGAAAAACCTTCCGCTACCGCAAGCATTTCACTTCGTGTTATCACTCTGTATTTATTGCTTATGCTTTTATAGGCGTCCACAAAGCTCACAAAACAACGAGTTGTATAGGAATGCAATTCTTCGCACATCCTAGCAAACTGTTCAATTTGCCAATTGATTGGATGGAACGTGTCAATCACAATCGGATCGTAACGCCAAATCGTGCGCAAGGCTCCAAGGCGTTTTGATACTTCTTTAAATACCTGCAAAAGCTCAGACTTCGGCGGTAAAAAAGATTCAACTAATTTGTCATAAGGTGTTAATGTAAAGTGCATATAGTAAGAATATCCCATGCTATCGAGCAGCTCAAATTTGTTAAACATGGGAATGGGATTTTTCGTCCAGAATACAATACAATCTACGTTATTAGGAGAAAGATTTATCCGTCCTAATCGATCTCGATTCCGGGGATTGGGAACAAGGGCATAGCCCTCATTCAACCTGTTTATGAACCACTCTGAGTAAAATGCCGGAATATCCGTTCTCCGGCTTGCTGTAATGATCATATTACCACCTTGGACTTCATTTTGTTCGAATGAGCAGTCCGTATTATAGATGCTCCTTCATAACGATATATGTATTAAAGGGCTGTCCCTCGTGTGGGTATGAACAGTTGAGACATGTCCACCCCTTCAAGTTCCAGCAATTTCGTTTTTTTGTTGATACCTCCGGCATAGCCAGTCAAACTCCCATTTGACCCTACGACACGATGACAGGGGATAATAATGGAAATAGGATTATGTCCTACGGCACCGCCAACCGCCTGGCTGGACATACTGACCTTATGCATTTGAATAGCTAGTTTTTTTGCGATTTCCCCGTAAGTGGTAACTTCGCCATAAGGGATTTCACAAAGAATCTTCCAGACAGCCTGACGGAAATCGCCGCCAAAAGGAGCTAACGGCAGTTCGGAAATGGCGGGTTTCTCGCCCGCGAAATATCTGTCAAGCCATTTCTTCGCGGCGTCAAACACAGGTAGATCGTCTTTTTCAACCATCGCCTCTGGTATGGTATCTCCATGATATTTCTGCCCTTCAATCCATAAACCAACGATGTTTTCACCATCACATCCCAGCGTAATTTTACCTACTGGCGATGCGTAAAGCGTCGAATAATACATGTTAAACCTCCTATTTGTTTACAGTGAATTCCATAGATTAATAGTTGCGTAACTGCGCCACGGTCGCCACGCTTCTGCCATTTCCAACATTTCTTTTGATGTGTAAGGGTCAAGTGCTTTTTTTACACCAACATCTGTTTCAAGAAAAGCATCCGGCCATTCCATCGCACGCATAGCAATATACTGTGCTGTCCAACTACCAATGCCGCGAATTGTCATCAATTTTTTTATTTCTTCTTCCGGTTGGGCACAAAGATCAAAATCAATTTTCCCTTGCACTACTGCCCTTGCCAATTCATGAATCGTACTTGCCCGTGCCGCTATCACACCTAACGGGCCAAGATGGTTTTCAATGGGCCCGTCCAAAGCTAATATATCTTTGGGTGAAGGGAAAACATGAGTCAAGCCCTCTATCCCTGTTTGAATTGGCGTACCATAAGTATCTATAACTCTTGCAGCCAAAGTGCTCGCTGCTTTCACGGTGATCTGCTGTCCAAGCACCGCCCGCACCGCCATTTCAAAAGCATTGAAGCAACCCGGCAAACGGGTTCCTAAAGCACAGAGGCCGGGACGTATATCGTTCATTGATGAAAGCGTTTGGTACACCGCGCCCGGGTCGCAATATAAATCAAACAGATGTCGTATTCGTGCTAAAACTTGCGGTAATACAGGCAGCAAAGTTTCGCTTACCGTGACGATCAAGGCGTTCTTTTGGGGTCTGTGGCCTACCCGTACCCAACCATATACATGTTTATTCTCTGTGGCTACTATATGCACAGTCCGCATGTACTCGCTGTTTTTTACTATATCAACTCCGGCGATTGCACGCCCGGCGAGGAAGCTCAGCATTTCTTCCCAACGGTAGGGCGGGCGATAGCCCAGCGCTAAAGTCACGTCGCTAGGTTGCTTTTTTTCTTTCGAAGCCTGTTTCCGTAAAGCTGTGGGCGAAAGGTTATATTGCTTTTTGAAAAGGTCGTTGAATCGGCGCAAACTACCAAAGCCAGCAGTCATTGCAACGTCAAGCACCGGCAAGTCTGTGTCAGTAAGCAAATTTTTAGCAAGGAGCAGTCGACATGTTTGCAGGTATTGAACTGGTGATACATTATATTCCGCTGTAAATACGCGCCGTAAATGCCGATCAGTGCAACCAAGCCGCCCGGAAAGTTCATCTAAACTTTGTCCATCCCCACAGTTTTCCTCTAACATTCTCGCTGCTCGGTAAACCAAATTAGCGGTGGCGTCAGTTTTTGAAGTACCGGGAGCAAGCTCAGGTCTGCACAAAAGGCATGGGCGGTAACCAGCTTGTTCGGCTTCCGCCGCGGTGAGATAAAAAGTGCAATTTTCGACTTTGGGTTGCTTTGCCCGGCATACTGGGCGACAATATATGCCTGTGGACGATATACCAATAAAGAAACGTCCATCAAAACGTGCGTCCTTCGCCATAAATGCCGCATATAAGCCACTAATGTTCTCCAACATTTTTTATCGCCCTCTTATCTGATCTCAATTAAAATATATCTTTTCGAAAATATTTGGCTGTTTTCGGATATGTATTTTATGGTACGATCATGTTTCATGGTTTCAATGTATCCAATTTTGTAGAGCTGATAGTATTCGTTAATATACTCAACGGGATACGCATTTAATGCGGAGAGAACTTCACTTGCAAATACCAGATACCCGGTACCATTGGCTGTTCATAAATATACCTACATTGAACTATCTTGTTTTTTTCTCCTATAGTTTGACAGTTGTACTTTGGCCTCTAATCAATTATATCGTATTTCTCAAAAACATCTGGCTGTTTTCGGACATGTTTTTTATCATAGCTAAAGTGCTGATTCAACGAAGGTATTTACTCCACTAAATTTGGATATAAGTTATACTTTCAGATAGTAGAACAAAAACCACTGAGCACTTTGCATCAGTGGTTTTTGTTAAGCTTTCGCAGCATATAAACAGGTTTAAATCTTAGGACTGGTTTGCTTTAGCTGAAGCATTCTGATAACCGGAACCAGCCCGGTTCCTAATTGCAGAATCCAAGTTCGGCCCTTGAAGGACGGTCCAGTAATATTTTGCCGCAATTGCGTAGGAAGTAGCATTATTCGCTAACACCAAAGCATCCGCCGCATTTAAGAGTTGGTTGTAGGTGTTAAGGATTTTCTGAGAGACGATCGTCTTATCCCCTGACGAGACCAAAGGGCTATTATAAAGAGTATTGTAAAATGCTAAAGCTTGAACATAGAAATCGCCCCTGGGCTGCTGAGGGATTTGATAGTTATACCAGTAATCTCCATTAGTCATCAATGACTGAGGATCAAACGCCAGGTCCCCGCTGTGCATGGGAGTCGGAGTGCTCCAGCAGCTGGAGAGATTCGGCGGATCTGTAAGCGGTAACAGGGATTTGGGAAGAATTGTGGCACCCGGAGCGAAGGTAATTGCACTGTTGTATTTTTGACCGAGAAGGCCAAATACCTTATCCTGATAGGCGTCTTGACCCGTATAGTAATTTGGGTTATTTTGTTTAGTCCAAGCATTATAGGACCATACGGCAAAATACCAATTTTCTAAAACGTTGCGATTCCCATCTCCAATCTTGGGGTATGCTCGGAACTTGTTATTGAGGATTTGACAGCCCACGTCAATATTATAATCCAGATCACTTTTTAGCCTGGCGACATCGTATTCGGGATAATTGGCCGGCGAAATTTGCATAATTCCTATGCCGCCGTCGGCAGATATGAACGGTTGATCTGTTAAAGGTTGTCCCGTCGTTGGATCTAATTTGTATTGTTTCCATCCACTCTCCATCCAGGCGATGGCTTTAACCAGCGCGGGTGGAATATCATTTTGGTTGGCTATATCCTCTATTTTTTGAGCAATTATGGCGTTTTGTACACTTGTATTCGACGTAATTACAAGATTACGTTGACTCTCGGTAACTACTGCTTCACCTCCGAGTGCAGTGACAACACTATTAACGGACATCTTGCTTTTCACGAAAACACCTGCCGCAGGAGACGTAACGCCGTCGGTGAGGACTATCGCAGACTTAGTTTGAGCAGCCAGCGGTGCACCGGAAAGAGCATCAATCCCCGTAACCCCATTGGCCAAGTATACCTGGTCAAACAATAGGGAACCGGTGAAGTCTTTAATGACTTGATCATTCGTATCATAGGCCGTGATTCCTGAATGGCGAGTAGGATTTGGAAGTTGATTCAAGACAGTACTATTAATGACGCCAGTTCCGCCAATGACATCAGAGGTGGTGATGCCAGGATTTTCTTTCAAGAATTCTTGGACAATATCAGGAAGTTTCGTACTGTTCGTTAAAAGAATTGGTTGACTCGCCTGGGAAGCAATCGAGGCAATTGAGAGCGCGTCTTGAGTTAACCAGCCGTAGGCAACCGCAACTTTCGTCACCGGTGCGCCGAGGGTAACCATCAATCGAGCGATCTTAACCGAGGTTTCAAAACGGTCAACTCCACCAAGGGGTACAACCGTAATATTCATTGCTTTCAACTCATCGAGGACTCCTTGCCTGATCACAGCCGTTCCGCTGGTCACATAAACCTTCGTAACGGCGAGTTTAACAAGTTCGTCTTTGGTTGCTGAGTCAAGGGAATTTCCAGCTCCGCTCAGAAGGATAGGTGCTTTTAAATAGTAGGCCAGCGGACCTGAGGTTAGAGCATCAACTATACCATACGAAGTTGAGGAAGCAAGAATTGCGGTTCCAGTCCAGCCTGTTTGATCCGCAATTCTGACTGCAGTCTGTTCAGCATTTGTACCTGCCAACCGAGTTGGAACCGTGTCTGAAGCAAATACATTGAGAGGGACGATTGTTAATACCATACTTGCCATAACTAGAGCAGCTAAGGCCTCTCTAATTTTACTCACCTTATTATTTTTTCTCCTCACGTCTGTTTAGATTTCTTTTTAATCATCGCTCTTGAAGTATCTTATTGCTGCTATTTATAGACTTAATGCAAATTTGACCCGATGATTGATATTAATGCGCACTTTTACTATTCGCTGGCGTAAGGAGCTTTCCTTCTGGTAATATTTGTGAGGATTTGGATCGATCGCTAAAAGGAGCAAATAGGTAAATATCAGCTATTTAGCTTTTGTATGATTTCCACCGATCATTATTGAGGAATTCACTTATTATGTATTTTATCAACATCATTTACTTAATTTAACTGCAAAATGGATATACCTCCCCTACCCCAAAATTAATCCTCTTATTTAGTTGCCTAGTCTCTATGCGCTACTCAAAACTAATTCGACTTTATACTTCAACTGATATAGTCCCTTTAATAAAAGTCTTACTATTTCTCATTGAGTCGTAAAATGGTTTCTCAGTCGTCTAACCAAAAATAACTGCATGATATTCGATGCAATAAAGATCAAATAAAGCACTGCTTCTATGGCATTCCCGCCATGCACAAAACAATGTTCTAACCCACATTCGCGTTTCAAGTTATTGAAAATTGAGTTCTCAATATTCCATCGTGCTCTTATTATTTTAAACAATGTTTTGAACTAACCGTAATCATAAAATTCAGTTCATTTAAAGCCTTTACAGAAGCAAAAATGTCATTGATTTAAATGCTTGACTACGGTAGAGGCTAAAGTGCTGGCCCTTCCGTATTTATACTGTTTGAAATCGCCAATGAGCGTCGCGATTTCGCTTTCGTATTCCTCCATGTTTGCTTCCTTTAACTTATAACTGGTACAAAAGCTTTTTGCCGCTAAACAGAAGTCTTCCTCACAATAGAAAAAAGGAAAATACGAGATATTCTCAGTCCACTTTTCAATCTCTTTATGTATTTTGATTTTGTATTGTAGATAAAAGTTCAGAATAAAGTCTTTGCTTTTAGGGTACCTATTTTGGATTTCTTTCCCAAGTTTGTCCATAGTATGTTTTTGCTTAATTATCTCATCATCACATGTCTCCTTAGTTAGATATTCATTAAAGTAAGACATCACGTATTTCATGACAGCAGCCATGTTTTCCGACTTCTTTAAGAAATCGAATTCATCCAGTTTGTCGGCTTTTTTCAATTTGGCAATATACTCATCAATCGTTAGCATGTTCTCACTTCCTTAGAATTAATAAAATTAACCTTATAACCATCGGGACCATGCAATTATGGTAATCCTTGTAACGGGGAAAGCAAAAGCCGATTTTCTATCGGAAAATCGACTTTGCTTAGAGTTGGTACAAAGTAACTAGCCGACTTTTGCCAGTACTTAGTATTCGTAGACCTCAATTGGGGCATCAATTGCCGAAGTATCGCCGTCCATGACTATTTCTGCTACAGCCCAAACGTTGGGAACAACATTGCGCAGGTAGTATCTGGCACTAGCGACTTTACCGGCGTAGAAGTTATAATCAAAGTGACTTGGTCCGATTTCCTGAGCTTTTTTATCTGCCAAAACAGCCTGATCAAGAAGCAGGCGGCCGCTATATAATTGGGCGGTAGCCGTCAGGATGCGGCGGGAATAAAGAGGGACCATGCTCATGTTGCTTTGGCTGGTTTCATTGAGAGACTTAAGCATCTCTTGATAAGCCTTTAGAGCCTTGCCCAAATTGGCAAATTCTTTGCTTAAGCTTTCGTGACCCTTATTAGTTTCATAGAAATCAACCATTTCCTGAACCCAAGCGTTGAAGACGGAGCCGCCTTTCATTTTCATCTTCCGACCGAGCAAGTCTAAGGATTGGATATAGTTTGTGCCTTCCCAAATAGAGTATATCTTCATGTCGCGAGCGAGTTGGGATACAGGATACTCTTCACAGAAACCATAGCCGCCATAAGACTGGATTGCTTCGCCAATAAGCCACCATCCTTCATCAGAAGGATAGGCTTTACAAAGCGGGGTGGTAATTTCAATCAGATCGCTGGCAGCTTGCCTTACTGCAGGATCGGGATCACGATGCCGTTGGTCAAAGGCCAGATAAACCCGGTACATCATGGCCCGCATTGCATCGACGTAAGCTTTACCCATCATCAGTGTGCGTTTGATGTCTTCGTGATTGATAATTGCTACCCGGCCCGCTTTAGGATTGGTCAGCAAGCGGCCCTGGACTCTTTCTTTGGCATTATCCCTGGCGTTGGCAAAGGCGTTAGCGATGCAGGACAGAGCCATATGCCCTGTTTCCATGCGAGCCAAGTTCATCATTTGGAACATTTGAGCCATGCCTTCGCCCTTACCGTTATTTTCCCGTGGGTCAATACCCAGCAGCCAGCCACGGCACTTACCGTTCTCTCCGGCGGATAAAGCGGCAGTGACTGAACCGTGGAGTCCCATTTTGTGCTCTACGCCTGTGGTGATGAAATCATTGTCCTCCAAGCTGCCGTCTTCGTTAACCCACAGCTTAGGAACTACGAACAGAGAAATGCCGCCGGTGCCCGGTTTGGCACCTTCAATACGAGCTAGGAAGAGATGGATAATATTTTCCGAAAAGTCATTATCCCCACCTGTTATAAAAAGTTTATTGCCAGCAATTTTAAAAACTCGAGGGTCATCGGTTGGATAAGCTTTGGAAGTGATATCCCCGACATCTGAACCGGCACCGGGTTCGGTGAGGCACATGGTTCCTGCCCAAGTTCCGTTCATCATTTTAGGAAGAAACATTTGTTTTAATTTTTCGTCGCCATAGGATTGAATCAGATTGGCCGATCCGGTGGTCAGCATAACATAGGGCATAAAAGCAGGATTAGCTGCACAAATCATTTCCCAAACAGCCGCATTGATCATTTCCGGCATAACCATGGCATCGGGAGATTCATCAATATTGCTGGTGCCCCAGCCCTCCTCCTGCAGCTTGCGGAAAAGTGCCCCATAGCTCGGCGGAGTGGTAACCTTACCGTCAGCATAGGTTACTGGGTGAGTCTCGTTCTCATTGTTGGTCGGTTCAATCACGTTTTTGCACATTTTTAAAATGGGCTCGAGGACTGATTTCACATCATCTCTGGAATAATAATCAGCAAACTGCGGGTAGTTAAAAACCCCTTCTGTCGGAAGCCACTCTTGTATTATAAATTCAAAATCCCGAATATTATTAATGGCAAAATTAGAAGCCATGTTTACGTTCCTCCACTTCAATTATTATCGCCGATTCTTTTGCCTTACGTAAAATCAAAAGCCACTGCTTACGCTTGATTCGGATAGAACGCTAAGCTTTAGTTACACATCTCTAGTCCACAGGGAAGCCAAAGCTGCACCGCCGCCAACGCATAGGGAAGCGCCGCCAACTGTCTTTCCAAGCCGTTCGAGTTCATAATACAGGCTGACGATGATGCGCAGTCCGGTACAACCTACAGGGTGTCCCAAGGCAATTCCCGATCCATTGTTGTTAACATTGCCATCTTGCTCGACGGTGCCGATATTCATGTCAATGCCTGATTCTTCCTTCAGTTTCCGGCCAACGCCGAGTACTTGAGCTGCAAAAGCTTCGTTAATTTCCCAGTAGTCGACATCTGAATAGTTCATACCTGCTTCGCGCAAACATCTGGGAATGGCAACCGCCGGTCCTAAACCCATAACGCGGGCTTCCACTCCTTCATCACAGATATTAATCAGTTTCATCAGAGGTTTAAGTCCCAATTCTTTTGCTTTCTGCTTTGTCATTAAAACTACGGCTGCAGCAGCATCGTTAAGACCGGAAGCATTAGCAGCGGTTACCACTCCGTCTTTTTTAAAGGCTGGTTTTAACTTAGCCATACTTTCGAGACTGGCATCCCGAATAGGATGTTCATCTTGGGAGAACAGGTACTCTTTCCTTCTTTCTTTAACCGGTACAGGAATAATCTCTCGATTGAAACGGCCTTCATCAATAGCCCTTACTGCTCTGCGATGGCTTATAAGGGCCAGCTGGTCACATTCTTCCCGGGTAATGCCGTACAGTTCTGCAATATTTTCAGCCGTAACGCCCATGTGGGATCCGGCTAATTGGCATACCAGCCCGTCAGCAAGCATGGCATCCATGAGTTTGACATCGCCCATTCTGGCTCCCCATCTGGCTGTCGGGTCAATGTAGGGGATGTTGCTCATACTTTCCGTACCGGTTACCAAGGCAATGTCATATTTGCCCAGTTGGAGTTTCATAGCTGCAATTTCCACAGCTCTCATAGCTGATGCGCAGTTTTGATTAACCATGCAGGCGCTTGATTTAGGATCCATGCCTATTTGCATGGCCACGATACGAGGCGGGCAGGAACCATTGCCATGACCTAAGCACATTCCAGCTACGATTTCATTCACTTGTGTCGGTTCAATTCCCGCTCGCTTAATAGCTTCGGTAGCAACTAGCTTAGTCAATTCATTAGCAGGTACAGGCTTGAGGGAACCGCCATAATCTCCGATCGGTGTTCTGCAGGCACTAACCAATACAACTTCATTAGCTTCAATTGCCATTTCAAACCATCTCCTTTTTCTTTTCTTAAATTTGCAGGAAAGGCTAACTTATCTTATTTGATCTAACCCAAATTTTTTGGGCATCAGCCTCTTTGATAAGTTCTTCGCGGAAATCAGGATGAGCAATATTTATCAAGGCTTCAGCTCTTTGCCACGTACTTTTTCCCTTCAGCATGGCAATCCCGTATTCTGTGATCACATAATAATTTATGCTTCTGGGAATAGTAACAATCGACCCTGGGGTAAGGGTTGGTTTAATGCGGGATTGGAGGTTGCCTTCTTTGTCGCGGAAGGTAGAGGATAGACAGATCAGGCCTTTCCCTCCTTTAGATTTAAACGATCCATATATAAAGTCTAACTGACCACCGGTTCCGGATATCTGTCGTATACCTGATGTTTCTGAGGCAGCCTGTCCGTAAAGATCAACTTCAATCGCATTATTAATGCAAATCATGTTGTCATTTTGGCAAATTACATCCGGGTCATTTGTATAATCGACGGGATAACTTGCACAAATCGGGTTGCTATTCAGAAAATCATAGAGTTTATTGGTCCCCATGGCAAAGGTATAGACCATTTTCCCCTTGTCAAGCTGTTTGCGCAGACCCGTAATCTTTCCGGCTTCGTACATATCTACGAATGAATCGACCAGCATTTCGGTATGAACACCTAAGTCTTTGAGGTCTGACCGGGCGATCATTGCGCCGACAACATTGGGCATAGCCCCGATTCCTAACTGCAGGCAGGCACCATCTTCGATTTGTTCCAGGACAATTTGAGCGATCGCCTTATCTACATCGGATATAGGGGTTTCAGGAAGTTGTGCAAGAGGACGATTGTCACCTTCCACAAAGTAGTCAATTTCGGAAACATGCAAAGTTTCTCTTGTGCCGCCTAAACATCTCGGTACAGATTCATTTATCTCGGCGACAACTGTTTTGGCAGCATCACAGAAGGCATGAGTAATGGAATTGGAAGTGCCCAAATTCACAAAGCCATGCTGATCAGGTGGAGTAACCTTGATTAAGGCAACGTCAACAGGCACCAAACCTCGGTTGAAAATACTAGGGCCTTCGTGATAATTCAGTGGAATATAGTTGCACAAATTTTTATCATGAAGTTTTCTGCTGGTACCGCTAAAGTGCCAATCATTGTAAATAAAGTGTTTCCTTTCCGGATCATTGATAACAGTCTGGGGCATAAAAGGACAGGTGACTGTTCGAATGTTAACCTCTTCCAAATCATCTTTTCTTTTGGCTAAGGCAGCATCTAAAATATGTGAAGCCATCATAAATTCGCCATAATGAACAAGATCTCCGGACTTAACTACCTTGACCGCTTCATCAGCAGAAACTAATTTGTGCAGATATTCACTTTTATAATCCAAATTCATCCCTCCTTTTTAGCTTTTTCCTTCCATTTCTCCACTGGCTAAACCTTAACAAAAGTCCCTATTTCTTCAGTTTTGTCCGAAGCAGCTCAGTTCAAACTAAATATCAGACTCAACGCCCATAGCAGCATCACTGTTAACCTGCATTTGATGGAGCATTGCTAGGCCTAATCAACCGCTAACGGTGCCCTGGTCTGTTTTTACGAGTTTTTCCAGCTTCGTCATTGCACAAGCCAAATATCAGACTCAACGCCCACCGCAGTATCACTGTTAACCTGCAGGCTTTTTGATGAAGCATTGCTGGGCTTAATTCACTGCTAACGGTGCCTTGGTAACATTTTTCGGCTGGTATCTGCTAAATCAATCAATTAAGGAGGGATAAAGAATGTCGTACACTTAATTACTTACCCTCAAACTTTGGTTTTCTCTTTTCGACAAAAGCGCCCATACCTTCAGCTTTGTCTGAAGTTGCGCAGCATATGCCAAACATATCAGACTCAATGCCCATAGCAGTATCAATGTCTGCTTGTAAGCCTTTGTTAATAGCGTATTTGGCATAACCAACCGCTAATGGTGCCTTACTGGCGATTTCTTTGGCTAATTTTTTAGCTTCATCAATTAATTGATCAAGGGGATAAACATGGTTTACTAAACCGATGCGGAAGGCTTCTTGAGCATTAATAATATCGCCCGTAAAGGTTAGTTCTTTGGCACGCCCTTCACCAATTAAACGAGGAAGGCGCTGCGTTCCTCCAAAGCCGGGTATGACGCCAAGGCCTACTTCAGGTTGACCAAAAACCGCATTTTCTGAGGCTAACCTGATGTCGCAAGACATGGCCAGCTCACACCCTCCTCCGAGAGCAAAGCCGTTAATGGCTGCAATTACAGGCTTTTCCAGTAATTCCACTTGCCGCATTACCCGTTCTCCTACATCGGAGAAAAATCTACCTTCAATAGGCGTAAACGGCAACATGAAAGTGATATCAGCTCCGGCCACAAATGATTTGTCTCCCGTCCCGGTTATAATCATAACCTTGATATCGGTGTCGTTCTTTACATCTTTTACCGCTGCCTCCAGTTCATACAAGGTATCGGCGTTAAGAGCATTCATTGCTTTAGGACGGTTGATAGAGAGTATGGCTAGATAATCTTCTTTTTCTAAGATTATATTTTTAAATTCCATAATTTTACCTCTCTTCTATCTGTAACAAATAAGCTTAAAAATTATTTACTATTGCTTTTCCGTTTATTTGCTGTAATCATAAAATCCCTTACCAGTTTTTCTACCAAGATGTCCAGCACGAACTTTTTGTTTGAACGCCAGCGAAGGACGATATTTGGAATCGCCAAATTCTTTGTAAAAAAATTCACAAACAGCTAAAACGATATCGATTCCGACCATATCTGCCAGTTCCAACGGTCCCATAGGCATTCCGGCACCCAGTTTCATGGCCTTATCAATCTCTTCTAGCGTAGCGATACCTTCTTGATAAACGTTCGCTGCTTCATTCATGTAGGGAACCAAGATGCGGTTAACGATGAATCCGGGACTTTCTTTGGCTAATACAGGGTCTTTGCCAATTTTCTTGGCAACTTCAAGGACGGTTTGGGTTGTATCATCAGCAGTCACGATGCCCGGAATGACTTCTACTAATTTCATCACGACTACCGGATTAAAGAAATGCATTCCTACGAATTTATCCGGACGGTTAGTAGCGGCGGCAATCTCAGTAATACTCAGTGCTGAAGTGTTGCTCGCTAAAATAGCTTCAGGTTTGCAAATTTCGCCAAGTTGTTTATGGGCTTTTTTCTTAACATCAATATTTTCTACAATTGCCTCGATTACCAGGTCCACATCTTTAAAATCATTAACGTCTGTACTGGTAGTAACTAGGGTCTTATAATTAGCCACGGCTTCAGCAGTCGCCTTACCTTTTTCGATAGCCTTGGCCCAGGCTTTATCTAAACCGGCAAGTGCCTTGTCTACAATTCCTGGTACGATATCTATTAAAACGACATTATAACCTGCTTGTATGCATACTTGAGCAATTCCTGCACCCATGGTGCCAGCACCTAATACTCCTATTTTTTTGATTTCCATGTCTGCCATCTCCTTTACTTTATGTTAAAATAGGATCTTCTACGTCTGCTTTTTTCCTCACCATCTCCTTAACTCGTTGTTATTTATCTATAAAGCAATAAGTATGCCAACAAGCCTATGGGGAATTCTTTTTATCAAAATGCCTTTGCTATCGGCTTTCTGGAGTTTTAGCCCCCATTTTCGTTTGGAATTAACTCCCATTGGATGCAAAATGAGACCATTATTTTTAATTTTAGGGTTGCAAAATGAGGCTATGGGTTTAGTTTTGGGACGGTCTTGGGTCGGATTAAATTATTAACGTGGAGAAAGATTTCACAAATTAGGACATAAAATTATATTTTTTTAGTTTTCGATATAAGACTGATTTATTTAACCCCAGAATTTTAGCGGTTTGAGCTTTATTATTATGAGTTTTCAGCAAAACTCGCCGTATGGTTTCGACCTCTATTTTTCCAATTGCTTCCTCCAAGTTGTCGACACTCTCCCTTATCTCGATCTCAACTGGCTGGATGGCTGGTTTTAGTTGCACAGCCGGTCTCAGTAATGAAGGAAAGTATTGCGAGGTGAGACAAGTGTCTTGATTAAAGTCCGCTAAATTAATGGCTCTTTCCAGTAAATTTTCCAATTCCCGCACATTGCCTGGCCAATCATAATTACAAAGAAGCAGAACGGCTTCTTGAGATATTCTCTCTACCCAGGTATGCAGGCGGTGGTTTAACTCAGGTAAGAGATAATTGACCAAAAGAATAATATCTTTTGGTCTTTCGCGCAGGGACGGAATATTCAAAGTTACAACATTCAAGCGGTAATAGAGATCTGCCCGGAATCTACCTTTTTTAACCATTCGTTCTAAATTACGGTTGGTAGCTGCAATAACCTGAACGTCGACTCGAATGGGTTTTGTTCCTCCGACTCGCTCAACTTCACGTTCCTGCAAGACAATCAACAACTTAGCTTGCATTGCCAGTGGCATATCTCCGATTTCGTCAAGGAAAATCGTACCGTGATTGGCTATTTCAAATTTGCCCGGCTTACCTCCCTTGCGAGCTCCGGTAAATGCTCCTTCTTCATAACCGAATAGTTCTGATTCTAAAAGATTATCGGGCAGTGCCGCACAGTTGACTCTGACAAAGGGATAATTTGTACGCGGACCGGCTTTATGAATGGCATTGGCAAAAAGTTCCTTGCCGGTACCACTTTCTCCCATGATTAAAACCGTTGAACGAGTTCTCGATGCTCGCAGAGCCAGAGACTTGATTCTGCGCAGATTTTCATCTTTACCGACAATATTTTCGAAACAATATTTGGCACAGTAGATACTACCGCTTATCTCTTTACAAGCTGCGATTTCTCTTTCTAAGTAGACAAGGCTTTGCTCCATGGCCCCTATTAATTTCCCTTCCGTATATAGGGGCGTTCGAAAAACAACGGGATCCTGCCCTTTTGCCGTCCAATAATTAGGAAGTTGAACCTCTCTGGTTTTTAATACTTCCGGAAGTTTTGAGTGAGGTATGATCTCTAAGATGTGCCTATTCAATACATCATTTTCCTTCATGTTTAGTATTCCGAGATAGGTTTTGTTAACTATTTTAATGTAGCCCTCGGTATCAACAATAATAATTCCAATGTAGGGATTTTCCATAATCCCATTCAAAACTTCAATGTATATCTCGTTTTTCATATCCCTCACTGTCTCACCCTCTTGTATTTTTGTCTGGATTAAGATGGCCGAGTGTCTCTGAAGCCATGGACGGCCAGAAGAGACTACCTCGCAGCCAAGTTCCTTTATACTAAGAACTATTTCAATAGTTATTTGGGGATTCCTGCCGAATTTACCGGGTATTAATAAATAAGATCACCAACACCTGAACAGGAGATCCTCTAAGTGAAGTTAGATCAGAGATTCGGTCATAACAAATCTCATAGAATGGGTATAAAATATTGTAATAGATCGAATATAGACCTTTTTTCGCAGCATAAAATTCTGATAATATAAAAAAACTGCGAACCTAGAGAGTTCACAGTTAGCGTGTTATTTATTTTTTTAATCACCAATCAGCATCCTTTAGCCAATAGTCCTGGTTAGGGCAATGATTTTTCCTATCTTTTCTTCATCTTTCCAACCATTTGTTTCAACGCCGCTGCTTACATCGATTCCAAAAGGATGACATTTTATTACCGAGCAGTCAATCTTCTGTTTGAGTCTTTGGATATATTCTTCGTTTTCATCGACGTGAAGTTGGATCATGTCGATGATCCTCTGTTGAAAGAGTTCGACAATAGAGGTTAGTGGTTCTTTAACCTCTCAGTTGAATCATTACTACCTTCTGTAACCCATCCCCAATTCTTATGGTCGTGATTATTTTTTGGGGATGTGATTCAATGTTGCCGATTAGCTGTCAACTAACTGCCAGTATCGGTGACCAGATTGTGAGCCGGGGTGATGCGAAAACTTGGAGCAGCAAGACCACATAGGCTTCTTGAACTTAGCAAGGGCGCAAGTGGCGGTGGGGTATAGAAAGAGCCGTAAGAAGAACTTTATCTCCAACTGCCTTACTTAATCGTGACGGTTGTTTCCTTAAAAAGCACCTCATGAAATTCCGGATATCCATTAAGTGGTTTAACGCTTAAACGAAACTCTACTTCAGTTACATCATCTGGCAAAGGTGGTGTCACCACGAAAGAATGTTGCATTCCTTTACCAGATCCACATCCGCCACTTTGCCTGCAATGATGTTCCGGAGAGATAAATAATTCAAAGCTAGCATGTCCTAGCCTAACAAATGGTTCTGATGTACTGACTTCAGTCTCAACGAACACCACGCTAGCATTGTTATATTGCTTCATAAACGTTACCGTATACGACATACTATCGATTTCTACTGATTTTAAAATTGGAACGTATTTCAAAAAACCCGTTGGTTCTTCTGGTGGTATAAAAAGATCCTCACTTTGCATATATACTGCAAAAATCCTTCTTAACCAATCCTCGTTAAGTCCAAACTTTTGGCTCCATGCTGAAATAAGCTCAAGACTCGGAAACCCTGGATTGTTATCAGAAAGCTCTTTACGCTTTGCAAGCAATCCACAAATTTGCTGGTCAACTGGTTCCAAATCCTCGCAGTAATGATCTGTAGGCGGTTGGAATGGCATTTTTATCAAATTAATGACCTTCTTTCCATAACTTCTCATAACTCAGAAGTACCAAAGATTTGATTCAAGTGATGGTCCATATGCCTCAAATAATCTTGAATAAGCTCTGAAAAAGTAAAGAATTTATTATCGCCGACATCACATCGATATGATAATTTCTCTTCCGGAATCTTCGAAATAACTCTAACGATTTGTCTATTTATAGCTATCCAAAGTCCAACAACCTCATGAGACGGTATATTCTGATAGTCCTGAATTAGTACCCAGTCATTTTGTTTATATGGCACAATAACAAACGGTTGCTCCTCAAACTGAACTCTGATAAATCTATGGTGATTGTTTGTTGCTGAATCACATAAATGTCCAAGAATTTCTTTCTTTGACCACTTTCCATTTGGCTTTGTTGTAAATTCCTCTTCCGAAAACTGGTTTATTTTAATTGGAAGTACCTGGATTAAGTAATTTAACCTTTCAATTATCTTTTCCATTCTTTACTCCTCACATCTAAATATCTAAATCTTTATGTTATGGGATAATTTAGCCACATCAATCTTAAACTTACTTGACCACCAGCTAAGCTTTATTAAGGCGGGTTCTTGAGAATAGCGGGGCACTGGGTGGGCGGGGGTAATTTGCCAATTATGAAGTGTACTGAATCTTTCGAACGAATACTTATAATTCCTTTCGTACAATATCATAATTGCTAAATGTCTTATGCAATGAGAATCCAGCCTTCATATACATGGAAAGAGGCCCGTGATAGTGTTGGGCACTTGTAAGTTCTCCCTTCCTTGGATATGCTTCAACATGCTTATAACCCAAAGATTGAATAATTAAATTAATTTTGATTTCCACAGCCTTTCTCGATTTCCTTCTAAGATCGTGGAAATAATCATTAAAATACAAAAAAGTCAGACCGTCCATAAAAATCCGGAACAATCTGGAGATTCTAATCCCTTACTGTTTTTTAAATCAATAACAGTCTCAAGGGGGGCTTAGTTTGGTTATAGCGACTTTCAGAGTGTCTGTTTTCTTAAACCCGTCACGGTCTCCACGTGCGAAGGAGTTACTTTATTGAGTTTTCTTAGGTTCACAGTCCACTCAACTCTAAACATGGTCTGAGAAAAAGTTAAAAGTAATTTTATGTTTACAAAAAGCAACACTTTTAAATAACAATAAGTGTTGCTTTAATTTCCGCCCCATAAAATTAATTCAGTACCCTAAAATCTATTTCAATGGTGAACCACAATATTCACAACTGCTTGCTACACCGTATTGCTTGGAGTTTGAAGCACCGCAACCAGAACATGTAACCGTTTCCACATCTTCGTCCACATCTTGAAATTCATCATCTAATAACTCTGGTTCTACTCTATTTTGTAAATTAATAATTAACTCATTTGTACTTAGGTCTAAGTATGCATTTTCAAAAAGCTTTCTAGCTATCATTATTTGTAAATCTTTTTTCACAAAATCAATAGATTGCGATGTCGTTGAAGCTATCTCATCTATATATATCATGTTTACCCATCCTTATTTTGGTCGTATTGTATCACCATTGATGTACTATTACAACATCATGAAACCCGCAATCACTTATGACAAAGTGTTTGAGGGGTCATCCTCTCTTTCTGGTTAAGCGTCCGAAACGTTCGTCAACTTCCAGAAGTTGCTTGCGTTAATGACCGAAAAGTAACTTTATTTCTACCACTAGATTTCCCTTGATATAACGTTTTATCAACTTCGTTAATGAGAACTTCAACAGACAGATCGGTTGTGTAATTTTCAAAGCCTGTTACACCAAAGCTTGACGTTATATTAATTTTATGATTGTCATAAATACAATACCCCATCTCCAATTGAGAACGGATTCTTTCTGCTAGAGCTATAGCGTCATCAATTTTGGTCTCTGGGAGTAATATCATAAACTCATCACCACCATATCGAGCAACTATATCAGTCGCTCTAATACAAGCTTTACTTGTGGCAACAACATATCTCAGTATTTCATCACCGGCTTGATGACCATATTTATCATTGATATTTTTAAAGAAATCAATGTCATACATAATTAAACACAGGGGGTCTTTTGTTTTTTTCGCACTATTTATTTCTTGATTAAATAGTTCAATAAAGAATCTCCGATTATATATGTTTGTTAAATCATCAATTGTCGCATAAACTTCAAATCGTTTTTGATTATTAACCAGTTTCGTAATATCACTTATTATGAAAATCCATCCCAAAGTATAATCATTTTCAGTATTAAGTCGGATATTTTCTAAAGAATAGTAATGTTCAATTCCTGATTTTGTAAAAGAAAAATCAAAGGATTCATTCTCGCCTCTTAAAGTACCCCTTTCCATTAGCTCAGGCAATAAATTGTAAATTTTTTGATGCAAATATTTATCCGTTAACTGGTCAAATATCAGAACAGCCGCTTCGTTATAATCAATAATATTTTCATTGTAGTCCAGAATAATTATCCCATCTTTAGAATGATGAAAAACTGTATTCCTTGCAATGGGAATTGTTCTCAACATTCGAAACTTAAAAATTCCGAACATATATAGTATTGCAGAAGGACACAGAAGGATAGCACTATAGTCTATTCCAAATGGAGCAGTATTGCTGATATTCATATAAATTGATAACCAAGGTAGTAGTGATGCTATAATCATAATTGAAATCGGCACGTGATTGATGCTGGATGAGTTAAAAATAGTCTTTAAATAAATCACACTAGAATAAATCATGATAAAGGATAAATACAACATATAGTAAGTAAAAAGCGGACCTTTATTCTTAATTAAAATGTTAAAAAATCCATTGGATGTATAAAGCACAGAAGTATAATATAAATGATGGAAATCGTTCGTATATCTGATAATAGTAATTGAAAATGGTATTAATAATAAAACAATGATTCTCGCTTTAGATTTAAGTAGCTTTTTGTTCCCTGTATAATCTGCTGCCAAAAAAAACGCAAATAGGCCAATAAACGGTCCCGATAGATATTGAAATTTGTTCCAAAACAGAGCAACCTTTAATGATTCACTTTGCAATTCCATCCCATAACCAAAACTAAATATTGCAACAGAACCACATAAAATAGCGAAATATTTTGAACCTGGCATGGGAGAACTTTTTATCGAGTATATTGATAATCCTACTGCAATAATTGTAGAAATAAAGAGTAGTAAGGAATACATATCCGCTATGTGATTCAAGATTTCATCCCCATGATCAAATAAGTTCTCCTTCTCCTTACAATTGCCCTCTCCGTTAGAGAGAATTAGCACATAACCTTAATAACTCTCTTCAAGCATTCAACATATTTCCAAATATTCCTTCTGATCTTGCATAAAAACTATCATTCTCTTCAGGAAAAACTAAAAAGCCAGACCGTCCATATGAATATGGAACAACCTGTAATTTTTAGTATCTAGTTGTTTTCCAAATCGATAACAGTCACAAGGGGAGCCTAGTTTAGTAATTATACATTTTACACCCGCTATTTCTTCTTGAACTTAGCAAGGCGCAAGTTGGTGAGGGGATTTGTTATCGATGAGGTGTCAATTGGGAATCAAGATACGATCGGTATCGGAGTCAAGATGCATCTACTTTCTTATCCAATACTAAATAAACATCCGGAAATAAAAGCGGCTTGTACTGCCCTTACTTCTTCTGTAAAGTGTACATGATCATAATAGATATCGTTTCCTAGACTACTTGTAAATGAATATAAATCAAAGATAGATATTTGATAATACCCATTACTTTTCCTGCCAAATTGTTATAGACTACGACATCTTTACTATATCTTAAAAACCCTTCCGGTACTGAACCCAAACCCTTACCGCTCCTTCAGGTAATTTTTCATAGAAGATGTCGCCCAAATATTCCCCTCTAATGTTGGATATTATTAAAATAGCACTTAACTAATACGTTTCTGTTAATATTGGTAGTATTTGAAAGGACGTAATATAGATGAGTATTGATGAGTTCAGTAAAAGGATGAACACACGTTTAGGGAAAGAAAGCCTTACTTCACACCTTGAAAGTCTTTATGGTATTCATGTAGCCCAATTAGTAGAACTTGATCTGGGAGTTTTTCGCGCTGACCGGAACGACGGACCAAGCTGGGTCGCTCGGTTGTACAGCAAAGAAATGCCCCTTGAAAGAGTTCGAGGCGATGCCGAGATACTTCGTTTCTTAGAGCAGCAAAACTATCCAGCAGAACGCTGTGCCCACCCCGATGCAGTATTCATGCATGAAGAACAACCAGTCCTTGTAACTAATTTCGTCCAAGGAACTAAACCGAAGGGAACCGCAAAAGCCTTCTATTTTGCTGCAATCTTACTCGGTCATCTAAATACATTACCCGCTTCTTCAGAAGCTATGGCACGGAAGGGTGGAGCATGGCACCATCTCGCCGTTCAAGGGGGACCACGTGAAGAGATAGATGCAGCGCTTAAATTACTCATAGACTCGGAGCAAAGCGTACCAAAAGAGCAACGATCGCTCTTTGAATCATTACTCAACGAGCTGAAACAGATCGATGACTGTTGCGATATGCCACAGGCGTTTATCCATCCAGACTTTGTTCCGGCGAACATGATTAAAATTGACGTTGGCAATTGGGCGGTTGTGGATTGGGCTGGTGCTGGGCAAGGGCCACGGATCTGGTCTTTGGGCTTTCTCCTATGGGTTTCTGGCTGGAGGGAAGATCTACAATATATCGATGCCGTTGTAGCTGGCTACCGTAAGTATATCAATCTTAATTCAGACGAACGCACTCGGCTTTTTGGCGCAATACTGGCTCGACCAATAATTTTTGATTGTTGGTCTTTTTGTATGGGGCGAAAGAAGCTTCTTGAAGTAGTAAATGGATTATCGAAAACGCGAGAACTCGCAGAGAAAATCACAGGGCGTGCAATCCAGGCATTTGAGAACTACAAGGCTCCTTTTTTGCAATAGTTCACCACCCTCCTCCCACACTCCCGGCTGCCTATTCACCTTCTGTTATTGTGTCCAGGAATACCGCCGATTTGGGATTTTGGATTTGGTGTATCCTCAAACTCCTCATAGTGCTCTTAGCATGGCGATTTGCAACTAAAAATATATTAAAAAACTCTTGACTCCTACCTTAGGTAAGCCTTTATGATTTTCTTGAGGTGAGAAATAATGCTATATACAGTAAATGAAGTTGCAAATCTAACAGGGGTAACAGTAAAAGCTCTCTATCATTATCACAAAATCGGATTACTTGAACCCTGTGAGATTAGTGATGCTGGCTATCGTCTTTATAGCACAAATGAATTAGAACGGTTGCAACAAATACTATTCTACCGTGAACTTGATTTCTCCCTCAAAGATATTGAGAAGGCACTTGAGGACGAACCGGCCCGTCTATTGTGTTTAACTAATCAGTATGAACTGCTAATTGCGCGCAGGCAGCGACTCGACTGTGTGTTAAAAACTATAGAAAAGTCGATAGCCCTCACCAAGAAAGGAGAAACCATGGATAAAAACGCTATGTTTGAAGGTCTTAACCGGGATGAATGGGAAAATGCACTTTCAGAGCAAAATGAATATCTCAAAAATAAATATGGTGTCGATTTGTTGGCAAAGGATATTCCGGTTGATGATCTAAATGCAAAATCAACGGAGGCTAAGCATTTCTCAACCATATGTCTGATGCTTTAAAAAACCATTGGGCAGTAACAGACAAAAGATTGCATAGCCTGATAGATGCACATCTAAAGTTTCTTAATAATCACGGCACAACGATAGACGCAAAATCATTTGTTAATCAAACAAAATTCTTTTTACAGGATGAATTCCATAGGAATATGCTTGAAAATCAGCAAACTGGGCTAAGTTACTACTCGGATTTTACAACAGCATCACCTGGCTGAAGGGATCTATATGAGTTAATTAGATCGTTATAAGTAGGACTAGTAAAACACTATAGCTACCTGCCTTTGGATATAACCCACTAGAAATCCCATCAATAAAGTTAAATATATGGAATCTTACTTGATTTTTATTTGTGGAAATAATTCATTTATATTCTCAATGACATAACCTATAAGAAACTTACCAAAATAATCAAAAAACCTATCACAAAATTCAGTAAGTATCCTTTCTTCTTCATAACATGCTACAAGTTCAAATGTTTTATCTTTAGAATCCGGAAAATTATTATTGAAAGGTCTTACTAATTCTTCTAAGTCACCACCTTTTCTATCGTTTAAAAGTTTTGAAAAGGGTATTACTTGTTCAGAAGAGACAATACATCCTTCAAGGTCATCAAGGGTTACTCCTAATCCGTCTAATTTACAAGTGCTTAGATTCCAATGAAATCAATGGGTTGACTGTGGTTGAGGCTAAAGTACTGCTAGGCAAATGTCTCAATAACGGCTACTGGCTCAAAATCTTTAAGCTTGCAGACCTCTTTGAAATAGATCAGCAGGATGAATACATCTCGTGGCTCCTCAAATTCATCCACATGCTCAATGTCGATTTGTTTCCCTGCAAAGAATGTCTTCAGATCCAGGTCCTTGTTCTCTTCCTGCCCAATCAGGGCGCTGTATTCATCTACCAGCTTCTGCAATTTGTCTTGATTTTCAGCATTGGCCTCCACATTCGGAAAGCGGTAATTCCTGGAATTTTCCCGAAGCAAATCATCTCTTTGAGGGTTGATTCCGCTTTCGCTGCAGCCTCTTCTTCAGGTCTTAACATAATATATTTCTTCGACATCCTACTATCCCTTCCGGAAGCTGAGCCTCCATGATCTAAAATATCCTCCATATCCGATATACATTCGCGGTAATCCCGGCAGTTCCCTCCTTATTTTTATTTAGTTTCTCCCTGTGTATTCTGCCGGCCCAAACTGCCGCAAAAGTTTTGCCAGTAATGACAGATTTCAAGGCCAAAACTTAGGATATAGCAAGGATACGCCTAGAACAGTACGCCTTGCCGTATTTATTATAGGTAGTACATACATAAAACAATTTTCTACCACTCTTACTGACTGAGTCAATAGTAACAAGGTTTTTCCCGCATTCTCCACATTTCAAAAGGCCGGTATGCTTATAAATTGATTTGCTTTTAGCCCTTACCCCGTTCTCTACCCTTTTAACAAACATGGCATTGACAGCTTCAAATTCAGTCTTATCTATAATTGCTGGAATGAGCCCTTCATGTACAATTTGCTCTCAGGTGCTACCTTTATGATTTTCTTACCATTAATTTTGTTTCTTCTAGTTACCCCCCTTCGAATTGTCCCTATATACACATCGCCCTTCAGAATCCGTTTAACCGTGTCACTATACCAAAGATGTTTAAAATCCCACTCCTTTATCCAACCATATCCATACAATTTTTCTTTCCTTATAGCTGGTGTTTCTACATGATGCTCATTCATGTATTTGGCGATTTTGTTAAGTCCATTTCCTTCCGCATAAAGGCGAAAAAGAAGCCGCACTGTTTCAGCGGCTTCTTCATCAATGATGCATTTAGTTTTATCAGCAGGATCTTTCATATATCCAAAATGCGTGACATTAACCTCTCCATTTTTTCTGTTTAGTTCTCAGAGCAGCTTTCGTTTTCTTGCTGATATCCTTGACATAAAGTTCATTAAACCACGTCTGGATTTCACGAAAGTTTTCATCCATGTTTCCGCTTGATAAATGGATCTTAACCCCTTTGTCCTCAAGCTCTTCCATAAAGAAAAGGGTTTTGGCATTATACCTGCCAATTCTTGAGAGGTCTTTAACTATGAGTGTTTGAAGTTCACCGCTATCCACTAATTCTATTGGTTAATAATGTAAAACATCAGGCCTAGATAGCAACTTATCTCGGTCCTATTTCTGCTTTGAAAAATAATACCTTCATCCCTTGTATAAAGAAAAAACCCACCCAAGCATTTAAGCCTAGGAGGGTTTCTGCGTTTAACGGTCTACCAATTGCTGCGTGAACGTGGTTGATAGCACTCACGGCAGTAAACTGGTTTGTCACCAGAAGGTTGGAAAGGAACAGTTGTTTCTTTTCCACAAGTAGCACAGATGGCTGGGAACATTTCGCGTTGTTGACGACCATATCCGCCGCCACCGCCTTGATTTCTGTTTTGTGCTTTTTTCGCAGCACGGCACTCTGGGCAACGTCCAGGTTCATTAGTAAACCCTTTTTCAGCATAGAACTCTTGCTCAGACGCTGAAAATTCGAAATCCCGACCACAGTCTTTGCAATTAAGAATTTTGTCATTAAACATTATAAAAAACCTCCACTAAATATATTACCCGTGCTACATGGCAAGTTCACCAACTTTTCCCGGAGCCTTAGGCAATAGGGAAGGTTTGCTTAAATCCCACAAGTTTTAACGAGCATTAATTTAAGTATAATCGGGGAATATGTATATGTCAAATTTAATTAATACAATTGGAAATATCAACAAAATTTTAAAAGATCTAACGGGTCACCATGTTGAAGCCTGTAAACTGCCCCCCAGGACAAATACGCAGAATTCACATCGATATGAAATATAATTTGTTGGCTCATCACCCTTTGCGCAGAACGTTTGCATTAATTATATGCAAATATATGTTCTGTGTAAAGTTAATGCATTCTCCACATAATTGCATTGAGTTGTGCGAAGTTACAAATAACGAAGAGTTATTAACTAGTTCCGACAAAGATTACTATCCGGAAGCAGTTAATAACTCTTTTGTAAGAGTCCACGTTTCCCAAGGCTTGAGACCATTCCCGTATCAATGATTTTCGAAGCTATTAAACTCATCCGTTTTGAGCTCCATTGAAGCATAAACTTCGAAAATCGTTTGAACAATTGGGTCATTAATTTCAACAGCCCTTACTGACATTTTGGATACCCTTTTCTTAGCATTAAGAAAAAGTTCTACAAAAACACTCACTGATGGGACGTAACGAAACTATGGTTTTGCTCCGCCCCCTTCTTGTTTTAACTTATTAATCCTAGTTCCTTTTTTGTACGTTCTGCCATTCGTTTTAGCATTTTTTCTCTTTCGTCAGTAAATAACGGCCCATAAAACACTATCCCGTATTTCTCCAACATATTTGCTTGTATTGTTTTTTTTGTACGTCCTACTTCAGGGACATAGAGAGACTTCCTTTTGGTTTCATGGAATTTCTTGTGATGAGCGCTATCGATGAACACAGCAAGATTTGCGGTTCTATTGTCATCATTAACCTCGTTAAGATGGTGCAGAATCTCGGTTTCTAGTAATTTTCTTTTTAGGTGTCTCTCGATTATTAACCTGGGAATCTCCATTGTTTTATTTTCACTACTCGTGGAAATTCTATCACTCATATTTTAACTCCTCTCATAGTGGAGCCAACAAAAAAACAACAGACATTGGGATTCTGCTTTTGATTCCCGCCAGTCAAGTTGTTCATTAATTTAAAAAAATAAATTCAGTTGACTTGTCGACTTGTTTATTATAACATGATTAATTTATGATCACAATAAGAATTGTTGTTTTAGAAACCGAAATAATTATCCTTTTATTCTTATAATCTCCAAAATTTATTTGGCTTTCTTTTCCCCATCTTCTTCCGTTTAACAACTTAAAGACCTATAGGGAGTCAAAAAAGGTCCAGCTATAAAGCTGGATTTATTAGCTATTAACACCCATGACCCTTATGGGCAAAATGGTTATTTCTTTACCAAATTCAAGCAATGAAATAGAAAGGTTCTTCAACATAATTCTCAACATCAATATGTTATTTGGGCTTGTTCGCTGAGTCTAATGAAGAAGATATCGGAGCAATAACCTTTTTCTCAGCCTTCTTCTTCTTTTTTTCCTTGTTCTTAGGACTTTTATCTCCCATAGTAACTACCTCCAATCACTCATTAGCTTAAGTATACTCTCTTGCTGATATTACCGCCATTAGCCTCATAGCTGAAATAGCTCGTGAATTGCTTAACTTGCATTCTAATGGTCCATTACACAACTCTACCTCATTTTTGCTAGTTAGAGAAGAGTATTCCAGCCATATACAGCCAAGTGATTTCAAATACTTACCGTTTACATAGCTCTTTTAACGTGTTAAGGTGACTTGGTCACGGTAATATGACTATATAATTTTATTTTTCCGTACTCAACGGTACCTTAATTTTTCGTGCCTTTTCCGCCATGCTGCCGTAGGTACAGGGAATTGATCTTTTGGTGATTACTTTTTCACCTGTTTGAACAGCCAGTCCCGCACACCCTCAATTGTATAAGCATACTGCCAGGTATACCTATGATTACCATTCTTGAATACCGTATAATTAATGTTGCAGTCCTTAGCAAGCATATTGCTCACATCAGTTGCGAATTCTGCCGTACTTGATTGCGCAGACCAAGTCGCCTTACTAACGGTAGCTCCCTGCTTCTTCAAGGCTTCGGTTATGGCATCCATGCCTGGGTAAGCCTTGTTATCACCCTCGGAAACGATGATCCACAAGTTGTCTTTTGCCATCGGGGTTACCTTAGTCGCATCCCATTGACAGGCGACCAGCAACGATGCTGCAAACATATCCGGATACTTAATGTCCATCGCGATGGAAGTCATGCCGCCCATCGATTGGCCGGTGTTATAGAGTCGGTTGGGGTCGATGCTATATTGCTTCTCCAGATCTTTGACCAGATCCACTGTGATGTCCATTGGTTCGGAGGTCTGAGAATTGTCATCGGCGATAACGCTGGTGTACTGGGGTGCAAGTACAAAGCATTCATGCTTTGCCTGTTCCAAGGGAGTAGCCCAGATGACAGCACCTAAGCCTTGTGTTAGCGTACTTATGGGGTTGTTGCTGACAACGCCGGCATCATGCATGAACAGCACCAACGGATACTTCTTGGACGGGTCGTAATTCTTCGGCACATATAGGTTATACATTAATTTTTCATTATTATAGTTCGGATCCGTGTAAACGAGCTGCTTAAAGTCCTCCATCACCAGGTTGATGTCCTTGCTGTTCGTCATAACGCTGGCATCCGCTTTATAGGTTTGCCCATCCGCCGTTGTGATGTCGCCGCTCTGGATCACATTAACAGTCAAAGGTTTGCTTTCGGCTGAATCGGTTGCCGCGGAGCCCAAGCTGGGACCTCCGCCCGAGGGCGGGTTGGCACCCTGAGAAGCACCCTGCTGGGCATTGCCATTCTGGCCGTCACTGGCTCCATTGGCTGGGCCATTACCGGGCCCGTTCCCTGTATCAGGCGAAATAGCCGTTGAAAGCTCAATAATTACATACTTTCCGTTCACACCTTGGGATGCCTTTGCCGCCTCAGTATTGGCATACACCTTAGTTATTGTTTTCCCTTCGACTGAGTAGTCTGAAATCTTAAGCTTTGAATTGTCAATATTTTGGTCATATTCGACTGCCACAGCTGACACTTTTTGCCCGTTTCCAAATACTTCTGTGATCGCTGTGATACTTTTTATATGCTTTGAATTACTCGAGTCTATTGCATTTGTTTTAACATTTACGCTCCCACATCCTGCTAACGAGCTCATTAACATTATAAGCATTAGAAATACCACTAAGATTGATAATCTTCTCTTTTTCATTCGAATTTTTTCCTTCGTATCCTTAACATTTAAGTCTTGATTGTTATGTATTAGAAAACTACGGTTGCTCCTTATAGGCTGCTTCCCGATGAAGTTTGTACTACCAATTGGAGCAACCGTACATAGCTCCAAGCATTTCAGTTCATTTACTTTACAAACTCAGGTTCAGGTTTATATATAATTTCCTTTTCCTTTTTGGTGCTAAATGAAACATAAGCTACGAGAGCAAGAATGATTATTGTTGCTGCCAGACTTACCGGACCCGTTCCAAGCCCACGGTCGTGTGCCAACCAATCTGCAAAGGAGGCTCCAAGCGGTCTTGTAATGATATAGGCGAACCAGAAAGCAAATACTTCATTCATGCCAAACCATTTATAGGCTATAGCCGGAACAGCTATCAAGCCGATAAACATGAATCCGGATACCAGAGTTCCTAATTGGAGGCTCCAAGCGGTAAAATCACCCAGAGCAGTCCCAAGCATAAAGGTGGCAAGTACTGTTGCCCAGTAAAAAATTTCACGACGGAGTGTGTTGATATTATGTACATTCAGAGTTTTTTCCGTAACATACCAAGTTATTAGGACAATTGCCAAGATTGCCGCAAATACAGCAGATGTAATCATCAAAGAGCCCAAATGCACAGCATCCGCTGCAGCTGTACCAAAAACAGCTACTGCTGCAACATTTAACCAATATTTCCATGGTACATAACGTTTTGATCTGATCTGCAGTATCATCGTTATGATTAAAACCGCGCACATGATTCCCATGAATGGAGTAAAGGATATTGACATACCTGACTGAGGGCCTCCTGGTCCATTGCTCATTGCAAAGTTTGGGTGGAAGCCTATATTCGCTAGAGAACCAGCAGCATGATCCATTCCCTGAGGCGGTGCCCCATGTTGCTCACCCAGACTTGACAGAAAATCGGATGCTGCCTCACCCATAAAAGTGGACAACAGTTTAATAATCCAAAACATGACTGTAACTCCTGGAACCTTATTTAGGTCATACTGCGCTGAAGTCAATGTGTTTGATAAGGGTTTACTCATATTCATGCTTTCTTCCTTTCTTGTTTGACGTTATTTAATTTTTTTGCTTTGAATAATGCTATTATGAACGATGAATCTGTAGGAACAATGTATGCTATCTGAACATCAGGTGAACTTTAGCAGAATTTTAAATGAACACATAAATGAAAGCACAAGTATCAATCCGAAACGATTTAATACCTGTGCTTTGCTTATATCCCGTTATTGAATCGTTAAACTAAACCAGAAAGTGCTTCCTTTACCAACCTGCGATTCCACACCATAAAGGCCGCCGTGCAATTCAATGATTTTCTTAGCAATTGATAATCCCAGACCAGTACCGGTAATTGAACGTTTATGATGATTGTCTTCTTTATAGTACCTATCCCAGATATGCGGTAGATTTTCAAGTAAAATCCCATCACCAGTATCAATAACTTCTATCTTAACGCGGTCAATATCAATCGCTTGTTTAACGACAATACGTTTGTCTTTTCCAGTGTAATTGATCGCATTGATTAAGAAATTGTAAAACGCTTGGGTTAACTTTACCTCATCGGCATTAACGATTACTTCTTCATCATAAATAAATGAAATATTATAGCCGTCTCTTTTTACGAGTTCAGTGGTACGCTCGATCGTTGCCTTTAAACTTTGAGTAAGATTAAAGGCTGAAGTGTTCAACTCCTGTATTCCCGTTTCAAACTTAGAAATATCAAGCACGTCGTTGACTAACGTAGAAAGTCTTTGAGTTTCATCCATGATGGTTTGGGTTTGCTCTGGTGTTATTTCATCAGGAAAATCGTGCATCATTTCTGCGTAGCTATAAATTAGACTTAAAGGAGTTCGCAAGTCGTGAGAAATGTTAGCCATTAGTTCACGACGAAGGGATTCAACTTTGGAAAGTTCAGTCGCTGTAATATTTAATGTATCAGAAAGCTCAACGATCTCACGAAAACCCTTGCCGGAAAAATGAGTATCGCAATTTCCGTTCGCCAGCATCTTGGCGCTTTTATTGATCTCCTCAATAGGCCTCGAAACATGTCGGGCAATAAGAAATGCAAGAAATACAGCGAGAATCACCATAATGCCGGTAATAACCCAAAGCTGATACTGCAAAGTAGTTACCGTTGAGTTTACTGGAGAAATTATCGAACTCATAACAATGGCGACGGATTCACCCGAAGATGTTTTGACTATTTTTACATAATCAAGGGTTTTGTCAGGTTTTCCGTTACCCAGCGGCATTTTACCCACAAACCCATCTTTTTGATCAGAAGAATGTTGAGGATGGATCGACGTATATTGCAAATACACATTGTTATGATTCTTTGCCTGGAGAACCAAATCCATTTTGTTTTGCTCCGGTCCTTGATGCCCTTTATAATTACCTAGTGTATCTGTTGTATATAAGGCATTCCCATCCAAAGTCATAACGTCAATAGATTCAGCGCTGCTTTGAGATAATCTCGTAATTAGCTGCATGATCTTTGCGTTATTGATGTTATTTTGAATCATGCTTGCGTCACTTTTGATTTCCATGACCTTAATCTCACGATAGAAGGAATCTAATAGAATGGTTTGAAATAGCCAGAGGATTACAAGAAGCAGTGCGCAGAAGCCGAGTAAGAAGCCGAAAATCTTCCATTTTAGCTGCAGCTTACTTAGATTTAACTTCTTTTTTTCTTTCATAATCATCCCTCAAATCTATAGCCAACGCCACGGAGAGTTGTAATGAACCTTGCATAAGGCCCAAGTGTTTTGCGCAGCAGTTTCATATGGGTATCAATAGTCCTATCATCGCCATTGTAATCGTAACCCCATATTTCGGACAATAGATTTTCTCTTGGTACTACAATGTTTTTATTGCGAATAAGAAAGAATAGCAAATCGTATTCCTTTGGTGCCATATTCCTCAGCACGCCATCAACCGTCACTTTATATGCGGTCATATCAACTTCCAAACCTTCTTTGAGAAAAATAACGTGGTCATCCGAAGAGATCGTTTCCTGTTTACTTTTTTGTGTTCTTCTGAGAATCGCGTTAATACGCATCATTACTTCTTTAGAAGAAAAAGGTTTAACGACATAATCATCAACACCAACCTCGAAACCGAGAACCTTGTCGTATTCCTGACCACGAGCAGATAACATAATCACCGGAGTATCAGAAGTCTTTCGAATTTCCTTAACTGCAGAAAAGCCATCGAGTTCAGGCATCATGATATCCATAATGATGATATCAAACTCCTCTTTACGACAAGCTTCAACAGCCTCCATGCCATTACTGGCTTCTACAACCTCATATCCCTCAAAAATAGCATATCGTTTAATAACAGCTCTGAGTCCACTTTCATCATCACAAATTAGTATTTTCGCCATAATTCACTCCCCTAATTCGTATCTTAGCATTTAAGCGAAGTCGTTGTATATACCTATTCGTATTGTTAATCGAAGCAAATTGCTTCTTTAGGTTTTATCCTATAAATATAACTTCACAGACTGTTTTTTATATGTTGTGAATCTGTTTTTTAACTGAACTTCATTTCCAATGATTTAATCTAAGCCGATAAGGGAGCCCTCATCTCAACTCCAACCTTAAACACAAACTCCACCTCAACCATTGACTGAATCTTTACCTTCTCTATCAATCTCCTAAACAAATCCCCATCAAACTTATCAAGTAGCTTACCATCCCTAGCATCCAGATAGGCCTTGAACTCTTCTCTCTTTCTGTCCCTCCACGCCTTCTCAGTCTCATCACCCTTCAACCTTTGCTTATGGGCCTGCAACCTTTCAATCTCAGCAGTCAAACTCGAATATTCCTGATTATTCCGCACTACAGTCATCAACTCTTGCTGGAGTTCAGCTAACTTGACATCAATATCCTCATAACCACTCGCCGGACTACTAATCTCTACTAATAAATAAGCTTCCTTGTTTGCAATGACTCTCTTCATACACCGTATAAACGCCTGCTCTAAAACTTTCTCCTTAACATTCTTCATATCGCAAGCTTCGTTTCCACCCGTTTGATGGTTAATACATATCCAAACGACATGCTCATTTTTGCCTTTTCCCCATTTGGTACGCATTGGTTTTGCTGGAATAACTGTTACTATCGCCATTAATAAAACCTCCCTAGAAAATATCGTGGCCTCGCTTCAAGGTATAGGACTCCTCGAATGCAAGGCCATTTTTTAAATGGAATATCAATTTGGTTCGTTCCTTAACCACGATTTTCTCGACTATCTTCCTATATAAACCCTCATGGAATTCTGTGAGGTTGCCACCCTGAGCTGCGATAATTGCTTCAAGATCTAACGTTCTGGCCATTCTGGTATCTCCCTTAGTGATTTCAGCCATCCAATCGGATCGTTCCGTTTGTAGTTTGGTTAAATTTTTAACTAGTTCTTCGTGTTCCGATTTCACTAGATTGTGGTATGCATAACCTTTTTCTTCAATCAAAAAGAGCGCCCGTTCCTGTTTGATGAGTTTCTCAATTTCCTCATCCAACTTCGCGATGCGCTCATTATCTAACTCGGTTAACTTTTCTCTTTCCAGTTGAACCTTATACTCTCCCAGCAGCTTGGCCCGATCAGTATAAAGCCGGTTAAACATCCTAACAAACAAGCCTTTAATAGTCTCTTCTTTGATCCTCCCTGTGTTACATGAATTTTCACCTTCTATATATATATGTGTTGCAAATCCAGCAAACCGACATGGCAACCGTTCCGCAATTGTCCAGATGCCGTTTAAAAGTATTTTCACAATGCCCGCAAACAATAGTTCCAGTTAAAGCATATCGATTTGTGTATTTCTCCCTTTCACCTTCCATGTTTCCTTTTGACTTGGCCCGCGTCGCCATCAATTCCTGAACTTTTTCAAAATCATCTCTACTAATAATGGCTGGGTGACTATCTTTCACATAGTACATTGGGGCTTCGCCATTATTTTTCTTCCTATTATGTAGGGCCGTTGTAATGGTTTCTTGTAGGCGAGCATCACCGCAGTACTTCTCGTTCTTCAGGATGTCTCGGATGCTTGATTCAGCCCATTTAATCTTTCCGGAGATATTTATCACCTCGTCAGCTTCAAGACCTTTGGCTATGTGGGAAGCTCCCAGACCGGAAAGATAGTCCTTGAAGATTCGTCTCACAATGGCAGCTTGTTTTTCGTTAATAATCAGGTTTCCATCTCGGCCTTTGTCATACCCTAAGAAACGTTTAGTCGTAACTGAAAACTTCCCTTTCTTAAAGCGGCGTTGATTACTCCAATGCATATTTTGGGAGATGGAAGCCAATTCTTCTTCGGCGACTGAGCTTAGAATGGATAGCATTAACTCACTTTCGGCGGTTAGAGTATTGATAGCCTCTTTTTCAAATAAAATTGCAATCCCAAGTAACTTAAGTTTACGTACGGTTTCCAAACAATCTTGAGTATTCCTAGCAAAACGACTAATTGACTTCGTAATAATCAAGTTAAACTTTTTATTCTCAGCATCCTGTACCATTCTCGTAAACTCTGGTCGTTTTGCTACATTCTTGCCTGATATGGCGTTATCGCTATAGATTCCGGCAAATATCCAAGCTGGATTGCTGTTTATATAGGATGTATAGTGCTGGACTTGGACCGAGAAACTTTCCTGCTGCTCGGCTTGGTCCGTTGAAACCCTTACATATGCGCAAACTCTAAGTTTTTTAAGATGTTCATTAAATACTGGGGCTTTCTCAATCGTTCGTATCTTTTTCATGTGCCTCATCTCCTTCCTCAACTCATTGATTTAGCAAGGCTTGTGGGAACATATTCCTGTCAAAAAATATCCTACGCCCGGTGAAACTCTCCGGGTGTAGGACATGATAGCTCTGTATAGGATGGATAGCAAGATGATTTTGAAGCATAACGTGGGTATTGGTAGTTATAACATTAATCTACTTGTTCCCATATACTTACACCACATTGTAAGAATAATCCGAAATACATATTGCCTACTTACATATTGGATTTCATTTAACTTACTTGAACAATGCATGATAAACCATTAATGTTATAACCGCTAAAATTATTATCCATGAAGCTGGATGTGCCCAGTTGTTTGTCTGCCCCAGTCCATTTGCTTTTGGAACCAAAAAATTAGCATCATCTGCGTTATAATAGATGAAATATTGGTTGTGCGTTCTTCTATACTCGTCAACCTCTCCAAAAGACCATTTTCTTTTTGCCATGTTTCCCTCCACCTTAAAACGATGTTAGTTTCATATCAAACCATATTTTGCTCTCATTATGGCATATAATTGAATTAACTGACCTCTATGATCTATCTTTCCGCTTGTTCGATATAAGCAATCGAAAGCCGACTTCTCCTTAAAGTAAGGAAAGCCGGCTTTTTGATTAGTGTTGATTGTCGGATTCAAAAAATAAAGGAACCTAACCCAACGGTCCCATAGTCACACAGTGCCACTGTTATACCGTATAACAGTGTAACAACATCTAGGCAAATTCATGTTTATGAATTCACACAAAAACAGGGCTGGTTTAAATAGCTTTCACATTTTGAGACAGACCCATTCTTGCCCAATGTACGAGTTTCAAATTATGCCACGTAGTTGAGAAGACTTCCGCTTGTTAAAGTGGAATGAGTACTCTGCTTCTGCTGCATGTACGATTCGATTGCATGACTCGGAGCTTTACTCGTGGCTTGAGTTACTTCCTGTTCGGCAGCCCTTCTTGCTAACTCGTTCTTTTCCTGTGATGCGGTAATCGTACCCTTTGAAACCAGATTGTTCATTGCTTGTTCTGTTAAACTGGAGAGCACTGGTGCAGCCGTACTTGCACTTGCAGCCGTATTTGAATTTGCAACCGTACTTGAACTTGTACCCGTACTTGCACTGGTGGCTACAGAAGCTGTGTTCGCATCACTCGGCTTAGTTTCAGTGTCTTGCGAAGACGACTTACTCCCTACTGAAGCGGCTGCCTTTGCCTGCGTGCTGATTTCTACCGTATCCGTTTTCGCGCCTTGGCTGCCCTGAGCAGCTTCTTTTTCGCTTTCAGAGTCCTTAGTTGTTGAAACTCCGTTTGTAGATGCGGAGATTGTGCTCGTATTGTAACTATAATTACTGGTTATCCCTGATATCATTCATTTTCACCTCCTTTCCCAGTTTACGATGAGCAAAATCTTAAACGAATACCCAAAGTTGTATTCAAAAACGGCCATTTCGCTCATCCCTTGGGAGCGACCTGTAGATAAAATGGCGAAACCTAACAGGGAACATATTCGTATCCTAGAATTTTCAGACACTTGTTTGCTTGAGAACTGAATTGAGCAGTATCCTGCGAAGTACTACTAACAGTGCTAGTGCTGTAAATATTTTGCTGACTACTATTAGCCTGTAATTGGAATTGAGCCAGCAACATAGCATATTGGCTTATGGTAGTTTTACTGCTTATGGGTGATAACTAATTAAAAATCTTCCTTTCTATGCACAACGATATCAGTGTTATTCACTTTATCTGCAGTTGTCAATTTTAGACTCAATTATCATATCGGCTTATAAATATAAAATAATATAGGTTTAACAGAATCTTGATAAGATTATCACAAATAATTCATAGGAGAAAGAGGGGCAAGCTGTTGTGGAGCTTAACATACAGTTTTTATAGGACTAAGTATGTTATTTTAGTTATGTTTCTCCTGATTCATGCAATCCTGTAATTGTTACAGTTAAACAAACGAATGTGGTGCATCCTGGAACCTTTGATTACCAAATTGCAGCACCTGGCCAGTTGGAATATTCGAATAGCTCAAATCGGATTTTTCCAATTCAGCCCCGCGTAAGTAAAGATACAATCTCGATAGTTGGCATGAACAAACTCCCTTTTAACCATGATCTTATTTTTTGTAATAGTTATAATCCTACTTCGTATGTTACTGCGAATGCCGTCCAACACTTAAAGTGGTGATTGAAGGGTTCAAGAATAATTGGAAGTAACTACGAGCTATGTGATGTTATCGACAACATTGACCTTATAAAAAATCAATTCTTGCCCATGCCTTCCATGTGAACTAAATACTAATAGCCCTAAGAAAAAGTTGGTTGGAGTTGTTAAAAGAGGCTCTTGAGAGGCCACAAAACATGGACTTTATTTGTGTAAACGTCAAAAGCGTCAGAACAACTTGTTCCAACGCTTTTGACGTTATTGTCTTATTTTGTTAAGATAGCATCTTCTTGAGCTTGAGTAATAGTCCCTGCTGTGACTAGTTTATCTAAAGCTGTTTTTAAGCCGTTGTT
This sequence comes from Desulfosporosinus paludis, assembly GCF_045689965.1. Lineage (NCBI taxonomy): Bacteria > Bacillati > Bacillota > Clostridia > Eubacteriales > Desulfitobacteriaceae > Desulfosporosinus > Desulfosporosinus paludis. The sequence goes on along the minus strand of NZ_CP144211.1, from coordinate 32,139 downwards.
CTCTTGATGTTGAGGCGTAGCATTTACAATCGCTGTCTCTTGGTCTGCGGTAATGGTTCCTGCGGTGACTAAGCTGTCAAGAACGGTTTTCATATCTGTCTTTGCACCACTTTGCCGAGCTGTTTGCAAAGCTGATTGGATAGCTGTTTCTTGGGCTTGTGTAATCGTTCCTGCGGTTACTAAGCTATTTAATGGATTTTTATGAGCTTTACCCATGTCGCCTTGTCCTTGACGTTGTGGCATAGCGTTCGTAATTGTCGTTTCTTGGCCTGCGGTAATCGTTCCTGCGGTGACTAAGCTGTCAAGAACGGTTTTCATATCTGTCTTTGCACCACTTTGCCGAGCTGTTTGCAAAGCTGATTGGATAGCTGTTTCTTGGGCTTGTGTAATCGTTCCTGCGGTTACTAAGCTATTTAATGGATTTTTATGAGCTTTACCCATGTCGCCTTGTCCCTGACGTTGTGGCAAAGCGTTCGTAATTGCCGTTTCTTGGTCTGGGGTAATGGTTCCTGCACTAACGAGGCTGTCAAGAACGGTTTTCATATCGGTTCTTGTACCACTTTGTCGAGCTGTTTGCATAGCACTTTGAATTGCTGTTTCTTGGTCAGCAGTAATCGTTCCTGCAGTTACAAGACTATCGAGTGGATTTTTACCATCCCTAGGACCTTGTTTCCCTTGGTCATTAGCTGAGCGTTGTGGCATAGCATTTACAATGGCAGTTTCTTGGTCTGCGGTAATGGTTCCTGCACTAACGAGGCTGTCAAGAACGGTTTTCATATCGGTTTTAGTACCGCTTTTCATAGCTGTTTGCATCGCACTTTGGATTGCAGTTTCTTGGTCTGAAGTAATCGTTCCTACGGTTACAAGACTATCTAAAGGATTAGAACGTTGAGGCATAGTTGCTTTTAGAGCATCATTAATGGCGGTTTCTTGAGTAGAGGTTAAAGTTCCTGAAGATACCAAACTGCCCAAACGGCTTTTTAATCCTCCGTCAAAACCTCTTGCATGAGACATTTTGTGCATTTGTTGGTTTTGAGCTGATGATTGACTCATGGTTCCTGCTAAGACAGCAGACGAGGATAACAGGGTAATAACGGCTGTGGCAATAATAATTTTGTTTGATTTAATTAATTTCATGAAATAAACACTCCTTTAAAATAATTTTGAGATGCCCTAAACGTTTTTAAGCAATGTTTGAGGGTTGCAACTGCACTAAGCCCAGTGATGTATGTAATAATTATCTGATGACATTATCATAGTACAAAATTGTCTAAATCCCATGACGTTTGTATGGAGAAAATGTGAACATAATGGAAAGTGTTGAGCAGACAAGCGGTCTTTAAGTTTCATATGAATTTGACTTCTTTTTTCACACGCAAATACTTGTAAGGTTTATGGGGTAACCATTCTCTTATAAGAACTTTCTTCTCAATTTGGCGCATGAAAACGTTATTTTCTAGCTAAGTATAATGGTGTCATAAACTTTAGAAATTGCCATTCTCCTTAATGGATGTCTTAGAGCCTTATTCGGTATTGGACAATCCATAATAAATCTTATCTCGAAAACAAATAACTCTACGGAGCGTTTATTGAAAAACTCCGTTCAATCATTACAATTTATTCAGGAGGTTGAGACAATGCAAAATATAAATGTTGGCAACATTATTCGTAAATTACGTACAGAAAGAGAAATGACGCAAAAACAACTTGCGGATAAAATGAATATTAGTGATAAAACCGTTTCTAAATGGGAACGTGGTTTAGGCTGTCCCGATGTTTCTCTGCTCTCGGAACTGTCCGACCTCCTTGAGGTTGATATCAGTAAACTATTAAGTGGCGATTTAGCCCCCAATGACTTTGTAGGAGGAAATATGAAAAAGACAAAATACTATGTCTGCCCTGTGTGTCATAATATTTCACTTTGCACAGGTGAAGCAGAAGTATCATGCTGCGGCAGAAAAATTGAACAGCATCAAATGCAAAAAGCCGAGGAAAATGAGATGCTTTCTGTTGAAGTAATCGAAGAGGACTGGTATATCACAGCGGCTCATCCAATGAACAAAGAACACTATATATCCTTTGTCGCATTTGCAACCGGCGACCGGGTTCAGATTATCAAGCAATATCCCGAATGGGATATGCAACTTAGGATACCCAAAAGAGGTCATGGGATGCTTATCTGGTACTGTACAAGGCACGGATTATTTTATCAATTAATATAAAGGAGTTTAAGTATGAAATTTATTGTTTTTAATGGAAGTCCTGGTGCGTCAAGTAGTAGTACCAATGTAATTGCACAGGCTTTTTTAAGCGGAGCAAAGCGAGCAGGTGCTGAAACCGAAAATATATTTTTGATAGAGAAAAATATTGGGCACTGTAAAGGCTGTTTTTCATGCTGGTTTAAAACACCGGGGAAATGCGTTTTACAAGATGATATGCAGGGATTACTTGAAAAGTATAACTCTGCCGACGTTGTGTGCTTTGCTTCTCCGGTCTACACATGGAACATGACCGCAGCTTTAAAGAATTTTATTGACCGTCTTGCACCTCTAAAAAGCCCTTTGATAATAAATAAAAATGACAATTTTGACCTAGTCGATTCTGCTCCCAAAACACAGCAGTTTATGGTGATTTCAAATTGTGGTTTTCCGGGAAACAACAACTTTGAAACGATGAAAGTTGTATTTAAGTCTTGTAATCCTGTTTTGGAGATTTATCGAAACTGTGGCAAGTTACTGAAAAGCAAGGACGAAAAAATCAAAAGCGTTGTTGATGATTATTTGAAAGTTGTTGAGCAAGCAGGTTTTGAAATGGCAACACAAAATAGCATTTCAGAAAAAACAAAAGCAGGACTCCAAAAAAAGCTTATGTCTGTTCCTGAATATGTGAAATACATCAGAATGTAGCATTTAGAGATTCTGAGCATAAAACGAAGTTACGTCACTATTGATTATGACGTTCTAAAAGAGGGAAAAAGCAAGAGCCGTCTCCTATTCGACGACTCCCTCCATATTTTAACTTTCAATAATCCTACGAATGCCGTCCAACACAAGGTGGGGCGGCATTTGTACTGAAGGGTTTAAGAATTAGCAGAAGTTGATTTTCGCAAATTAAGCCAAACCATTTAATGGTTATTTAATAACTTGCAACTCTATCGGCACTCTGAATTTTATGTTTCGAAGCCGTCTATTCTTTTAACTCTGATAAAATTAACAATGGTTGTAATAATAACTACGCATAATGATAAACAACAAACTATTGACAAATATATTCCTATACAGTTCATTTCTTGATTATTGGCTTTTCCATTGAAATAAAGGGGAATTGTTATCAAAACAAATGTTAAAAAAGGCATTACCTTATTCAGAATTGATACGGGAAAATCCGATAAAATAAATAAAGCCAATCCCACAACTAAAAGTAGTAAACATAATGGAGTGATGAATATAAAGCCTAGAGGGTCGGGTTGATACCATGGTGAATTTTGAAAAGTAGCTGTGAAAATAAAAAACAATAGCACCAGTATAAATGCCTCAAAAGCGTTTAAGAAGATAAATCCAAAATATCGGATTTTTCCCACCACCTTATTTTATTAATCAATGACTTTAATTAGGCATGGTCAATTTCTTCACATTATCTACGTCGGGTCGCGAATTAAGAATAATGGGTATTTGATTTTATCCCTTTTAAATTGATAAGCTCCAGTGCCTAGGACGAGCAATAAATGGAGGTAATTTTGTACTAATATCTCCCTTTGCCGCGTTAATCTGGGCTTGGGTAAGAAAGATACTCTTGCTAAGGTCAGCACCTCGAATGTCTGCATCTCGGAAATCGGCCCCAATGAAATCGGTACCATTTAGATCGGTTCCTCCAAGATCGGCAGCAATAAGGTAAGCCCCTCTTAAGTTAGCTCCCCTGAGGTCAATACTTCTAAGGTCAGCACCAATAAGGTCGGCTCCGCGACTGAAGGTTTTCCTACGTCTTTGAGGACTCTTCCGTTCTTGAAAAACTTGATTTCTTACAAGTTCACTAGCCCTTATAAGTAGAGTATTAACCTTTGCTCGATGCTCTGCCACATCGAGTTCCATTAGAAAATCGAGTCTAAGATAGGTGAGCCGTTCTATTTCATCAATCATTAAGCTAAGATCACTGTGTATAGGGCTAGTTTGTTTTAGCGACAACGCTTCTGTGAGATACCACAGCAACTCATGGAGTTGCCGCATGATTAAGAACACTTCAAACATTTGTTTAGAGGATGATGGCACCTTCTGCCAGTCTTGTCCAGCGAAGCTCACCTGAGCGACCTTTTGACCCGCACCAAAGCACTCAAAAGCAATACAACCTTTAAGTCTATCTTCTAAAAGGCTATTATGAACACAACAGCGAAATTCTTGATTCAAGTTAGGGCAAGGCTCACCAGCGTCTTTATTTTTGGGGAAACCTTCTGACGCAGCAAAGTAGAGAGCAACACAACACAAACCGAAACAGTGTTCACAGTCAGAACGTAGATTGTTACGATACAGGAAAGATGAATCTATATCTTTTTTTAACAAAATTATCTCCCTCGATAAAAATATTATTTAATGTATATTATCCCATATTGGGAACGAATAAGAACTATGCGAAGTTCGAACTTCGGATTTCTTATCGACTCGGGAAAGGGACTACGAAAAGAAAAATGACCGGCATCTGCAATCTGCCTGAAAGTAACTAGTAATTCATCAGGAATGCTCTTTAATACAGTTTCGGCATTCCATGCAGGCGTGATTGGTTCATGTTCCGCTGTTAACATAAGGATAGGGATTGTTATATTATCCAAACCATTCATGAACCAGCCAGCTCCAGGAGCAAGCAGAACTATTGCTATAATTCTTGGGCCAGGAGCAGTTTCTATTTTATTACTACTCTTGTTCTTGGAATGCCACCTGCCAATGCGAGAGCTGTGTACCCATTGAATGCCCTTTGACTACTCATAGTATCTCTCCTTAAATGCTATAGTATTTATAATAATTGTTTTCGTAAAGAAACGCCCCACTTTTGTAAAGTTTGGCGGCTCTATTTTTATTTTAAAACCATATCCAGTATTAGACAATCCACTAATCTAAAACGCATAACTCTACGGAGCGTTTATTGAGAAATTCCAGTTCATTCATTACTATTTATACAGGGAGGCAGCGACAATGCAAAATATAAATGTTGGCTACATCATTCGTGAATTGCGTACCGAAAGGGGAATGACGCAAAAACAGCTTGCGGATAAAATGAACATCAGCGATAAAACCGTTTCTAAATGGGAACGGGGTTTAGGCTGTCCCGATGTTTCTCTGCTCTCGGAACTGTCCGACCTACTTGAAGTTGATATAGGCAAACTATTAAGCGGTGATTTAGCACCCAATGACTTTGTGGAGGGAAATATGAAAAAGACAAAATATTATGTCTGCCCTATGTGTCATAACATTTTACTTTGCACAGGTGAAGCCGAAGTATCATGCTGTGGTAGAAAAATTGATCAGCAGAAAATGCAGAAAGCCGAAGAAAATGAGATGCTTTCTGTTGAAGTAATCGAAGACGACTGGTATATCACAGTGGCTCATCCAATGAACAAAGAACACTATATTTCCTTTGTCGCATTTGCAACCGGTGACCGTGTACAGATTATCAAGCAATATCCCGAATGGGATATGCAGCTTAGGCTACCCAAAAGAGGTCATGGAATGCTTATTTGGTACTGTACAAGGCACGGATTATTTTATCAGTTAATATAAAGGAGTTTTAGGATTTGAAATTTATTGTTTTTAATGGAAGTCCTGCTGCGGCAGGTAGTAATACCAATGTAATAACACAGGCTTTTTTAAGCGGAGCAAAGCGAGCAGGTGCTGAAACCGAAAATATATTTATAATAGAGAAAAATATTGGGCACTGTAAAGGCTGTTTTTCATGCTGGTTTAAAACACCGGGAAAATGCGTTTTACAAGATGATATGCAGGGATTACTTGAAAAGTATAACTCTGCAGACATTGTATGCTTTGCTTCTCCGGTCTACACATGGAACATGACTGCGGCTTTAAAGAATTTTATTGACCGTCTTGCTCCTCTGAAAAGCCCATTGATAGTAAATATAAATGACAATTTTGACCTCGCTGATTCTGTTTCCAAAACACAGCAATTTATGGTTATTTCAAATTGTGGTTTCCCGGGTAACAACAACTTTGAAACGATGAAAGTTGTATTTGCGTCTTGTAATCCTGTTTTGGAGATTTATCGAAACTGTGGCAAGTTACTAAAAAGCAAGGACGAAAAAATCAAAAGTAATGTTGATGATTATTTAAAAGCCGTTGAACAAGCGGGTTATGAAATGGCAACACAAAATAGCATTTCAGAAGAAACTGAAGCAGAGCTTCAAAAAGAGCTTATGTCTATACCTGAATATGTGAGATACATCGGAATGTAGCATTTGGAGATTTTTAAGGATAGCACTAAACCTTCGCGCCAGCAGTTTAGTGCTATCCTACTAACTTTCTTTAAACCTGGGTCTATTAGAACTTCCAATTATTAGCCTAATGTCAATCGTTCCTGTAACATTATACTTTTCCGCATTTTTTGTTGATTCCCTCAGAAAGAAAAAATTTTCCATAAACAAAGTTAAAGCTTAACGATCCAAATTAGACCTCCTAGCTTTAACTTTGTTTATGGATTCGGCTCACTAAATGGGTCTTTAGTGAAGTTAAAATAAAAATCCCAATCCATTTTAAAAATTTGATTGGGAGTAAAGAAAGAGTGATATAATATTATTTGTCTACAGTGAAATTAATTAAATTTTATCGACTGAACTATTTGATTCAAGTCAGTTATATCATCATTACTATCATATGTTAAACAAATAGCAAGGCCATAACCTTTTTGAACTGTGGCATATAACTTCTGATAGACCACCTTCGAATCATTAATCTTAAGAGCAACCTCTAATACTTTAAAATCAACGCCCCCAATATTTTCTGTATAAACATCTTTAGGGTATACAAATTTGAATGCTGAGCTATCCAGATCCTTTTTTGCTTTATTTAGATAATCATCACTATTTTTAATACTTGAATCTATTTTATCCGCTACCATTTGAAATAGTTGATTATTTTCTTTCCCTAATGCATACTTGTTTGTAAATAAAAGGTATACTTCATTATAACTAGACGCGTCTTGAGAATTACTCACATTTACATTTTTGTTAGTAGAAATTTTTTGAGTTAATTTCTCATTATCAGCCACTAACCAATTCTCCGGTATAGTAATTGTTATACCAAAATATTTGTTTGTATAAGTTTGTCCATTTATTGATCCAAAATCCAGAGCTTCAGCGGAATTAAAAACCCCCTGAACTAGTGGAGAAGGTACAACAGCCTCACCGCCAAAAACAGTAACACTTGATGGAGAATTTCCCGTTTTTAAAAAGTTTCTAGTAGAATCAGGGAGTTCACCTTTAACCAATACCACAGCTCCATTGTTTTTTGCCGCATATACAGCACCAGCTAAAGCATCTGCAAAATTTTCTCCTGTAGCTAAGCATAGTTTATCGTGCTGATAACTATCCGTAAATCGATTTAAGACAGCAATATTCCGATCGTATTTATTTTGACCTAATATTCTTTCAGGGTTAGGAAATTTGCTAACTACATTATCGCTGATTAGAGATTGATCACCAATTACATAAGATTTTGTAATAGTTTTCGAATTAATATAACTCTGAATACTACTTGTTATATCAGCTTTAGGTACAAGAATTATTGGCATTTGCTTTTCGGCAGCTATGGGGCCAATAGATAAAGCATCTGCATAATCGTCCCCAGTAGTTACTGCAACTTCTTTTACGTCACCTAATTCTTCCGCAATTTTTATTGCGGTATCATATTTATCTTGACCAGCTATTCTTTTTACAGAATAACCCGCCTTTGTAAGTTGATCCTCCACATTGGTCGAAATAACTGCCGTTCCACCTATTATGTAAACAGTCTTTACCTTGAGATCCTGTAGAACAGTGTTTGTTTTAGGGTTTAAAGAATCCTTATCGGTCAGAAGTATGGGAGCATTAAATTTTTGGGCAAGGGGAACTGCAGCTAAGGCATCTGGATAATTCTCACCATAGGCCAACATTGCATAATCAGACTGCAGCCATCCTGTTTTAGCAATTTGAGAAGCTGTTTCATACCTATCATAACCAGCCAATCTGTTCAATGTGGGAATTTGAGACGCATAAGCTGTGCCTATCGATGTAAGAAATAAAATGATCAAAAAAGGAAAAATAATAAGAACTTTTTTTCGCATAATTTGCATCCTCCATCGCTTTATATTCCAATTTACTACTTCTTTATTACTTCCTAATTCCCTTCTAATCAATTTTTAAAAACAATCAAAAATTGACAGTTTAGTAAAAATCTATTTTTCTCTTAGTATGAATCATTTTGACGAGTATTTTGATTGATTACAAGTCAAATAAAATAAATCCCACCCTTCGTTAAACTCCCTTTATTGAGTCTCAAGGAAGCTACTATTTTCTCCATCCCTAGGGGATGGAGATTTCCAATTATTAGCCTAATCAGTAATATAGATTTTGCGCGGTTCGATAATTGGGTCTTTAGCGAAGTTAAATTGATACATATTTTTATTATGAAAAAAGAGTAATTACCTATATGACCGAAGAAAAAACGAATTAGTTCGTTAATTTATTGATTTCAGTTTCAATAGCTACATAATTATTTTTATTAGAAAGGGAGTAAAAATTTCGGAATGATTTCCACCAAAATTTCAAGTTTTCTTTTTCATTATTTAGATTTGAATTAAAGCTGTTAAGTGGATATTCTATATCAAATTTTTGTAAAGACTTATGGTAACTTTGCAGTGAGAAATAGTCTTGAGCAGAAATTTCCGGCAAGATATTTAACATATTCGAATTCCATTCTGATTCAGACAAAATTGTGAATTGATCATCTAAAGAGTATGCAGGAATCTGATCTAATTTATTTTCGTCTAAATTTTGGATTATTTGATTTGATTTCTGATATTTATCCCTCGATAGGCTATCCATATGATTTAATTCGAGTAATATCAGCTTTGCTGAGTTTTTTAGTTTTTGATTTGTTTGATATTGGTTTATATACATGGCACTTGAGAATGAGAGTACTGCTACAATAAACATAGAAATAAAGCTCCAAACAACTGGATGTTTATTAACAAAAGAAGATATTTCAGTTTTAGACACATTATTTTGAATCCTTGACATAGGCAAGCTCCCTCCTATTGAATATCTATCAATTCAATATACTGTTGTGTTCAAAAAAACTTCATAAATGTGTTAAGGGGGTAGAACCAAAAATAAGGTAACTACCTTTTCAATTATTACGGACAAATATTATGCGGCTTATTCTTGTTTAGTGATAGGAGTTCCTTTCCTAATCCTACAATGCACGACCTGTATTTCAAACCTTTTCTTCGTGTACTGGTAGGTTATTCTGCATGATAAGATAATATATATTCCTCTAAAGAAATTTGTTTCATTCGTTAAACTCCCATTTAGCGAGTCTCATGTAAGCTACAATTTTATCATTTTAGGGGGATAGTAATTTCTAATTATTAGCCTTATCAGCAGTTAGTTCCTTCTCTTGTCATAAACATAATGAGCAAATACAAGACTAATAATATTGCTTAATTTCATCTAAGAGTTCTTCTTCGTTTCTGTTGTCATGAACATAATCCATATATTTTTTTCGACCAGTTTTTAAATACGATAACCATCCCTGTAATGAGGAAATGTAATCATCATCTAATGATAACAACTTAGAGTATTTACCAACATATATATTACCTGCATCCCATGATTCGTGTCTTACTGGGAATAAATATCCATATCCCTCATCTTTAATTACCTTCGCATAGCCATCTTCGTCAATAACAAGTTGATTATGAACTCTATCATCCGCTTTCTGCATTTCTTCCTCTATTTCATGTTTAGTAAATAAATGGGTAGGTTTACCACACTTAATAAGTTTTATTGAAATACAGTTTTCATATTCCTCTAAAGGTAATTGACCACTTTGATGAAGAAAATTATTTATAACTTGTTGAAATTTATCCTTTAGACTTATCGCTTTTATCCTATCACACATATAATAACACTCATCATCTAAGGGTGACTTTAATTCTTTTATATAACCATCTTTGCAAATATACATTAAAGGTTTTCCAAGAAAATCAAACAAATCTCCATTATCCGGACCACTAAATTCAAAACAGAACTTAACTTTTGGTGATAAAGTCTTCTCAGATTCTAATACCGCACTAAAACACCATTTACTATAATTGTCTTTTATATATTTCTTGCTCTTTTGTTCCTCAGCAATTTTCAGCTTTATTTCAGCTGCATCAACTAGATTATCTTTATCGGAACTAAATGGATTTTTATTAAATACTCTCAATCCGAGGATTCTTCGCTCAATTTCATCATCACTTGCATTCCTTAATTGTCCATCTTGTTTTACTTTTGTATAAATATCGGAATATAACGTTATTAGCTTATCGATATAATTTCTAAAATCCGAATTGCTACATAATCCATGTCTACCATCGTACGTACCGTTTATTCCATTATATGGACCGCTTTTCATGACAATTAAAAATTTCCCTCTAATATAACGGCACACTGTTTTATACCCCTCTGGCAGGGGCTCTCCTTTGTCATAATCATAGACACCATATTGAGCGCATGAAGCAGATACATAATGTGCGGGCATATCTTCAACCAAATACTCATAACTAACCACATCGTTTTCTTCAAATATTGGATTCAACTTGTCAAGTTCGAGCAAAAAGTAATTCCATTTATAATTCTCGTTAAATCCTTCATAACACAAACATTTTGGTTTAACAATAAAGCAACTACCATGTCCATCATATAAATTAATACAGCCTACTTCACTTGCTAATTCTGCATAACAAAAATCCAGACCTCCTCTGTCAGAAAAAAGCATATGATTATATGCAGGAGTCATTCCCACAATGTTTAATACCTCGACTATGTTATTAGAATTTCTCCATGCTGAAGATTCCGGCGAGTTTGAACCAAATAGCTGTTTATTTAGGAAATTCCAATCGCTTGCCTGAGCTTTGTCTTCATCACAATAAATCTCAATCCAAACATTTAACCTTTCTTTAAATTCTTTTATAGTGGGGCGCAAATTTGGATTATTATCGGTAGCATCTTTAAGCAGCTCATCTAACTCCACAAGGTGAGTGCTTTTATATTTCTCAATATATCGCAAACTGTGGCTTGGATCTAAATAATTATATACACCGTCAAAGCCTCTTTCATCTCCAGAAAAGAACATCCACAACGTCTTTGCAAGTGAAAAAACATCAGCTTTCTTACCATTCGCATGTTTGGGATCTCTTTTCATTTCTGGTGCGATAGTAAATATGGCACCTAAGCCTTTATCCGATCGAGTAAAGTCATTAGGGTTATCTGGAAAATCCACTAAGCCAAAATCGCCCAAAGAGAATTTATCATCATATAAATAGATATTTGAAGGTTTTATATCTCTATGAGATATTCCTTTTTCATGCAATCTTACTAATGTCTCCGAAAGTTGAACAACCCCTGAAACTATTTCCTTTATTGATTTATCTTTAAGATAGCCTTGTATTTTAACCGCTATCGGCATAGTGTACCAATATTCTTCTTCATTTGAAATAATAATTGGAATAATGCCAGAGATGATAGATGAATTTTCTTTTGCTATATTTAATTCATCTATAAATCTGGCTTTTTTCTCAGTGCTTTTATTATACAACTCCTTCAGTGCAAATTCTTTAACGCTGCTTTTTTCTTTTACATGATATACTTTAGCATTGCCACCCTCGCCAAGTTCTTCTATAATGTCAAAATCATTATGCCAACTGTTTAGTTTTTTCATTACAAATACTCCTCTCAATAGAGCTAAAAAGGCAATGAAGCGGCATCTTCAACTTCCCATAATTGCAAAAATTGCAAGTATCCTGAGCACTCCCATTATCAGCCTAGCTTGTATTTGAATAACGGGAAGCTTTTATTTCATGCAGATACAGTTTAAACATTAGAGGAAGTTGAATTGGCGTAATTATTCGAAGATTGCTGTTCGAAGGTTTAACAGCCAATGGTACTTACCGAGTCATTTCTTCAATACCAGTAATATACCATAACCGCCAGCCCAACTCTTTTAGCTTTCTATGTAGCCAATCCGAATGGCATACCCATCTAAAGATAATAGGCTGGCGGATATACGCTTCACGCATCGCTTCTCTAGTTGGTGATGCGATACGCTCAAACCGTAAGACCTCATCGCCATTTTCATTTATCCAAACATATGGGGAGGCACTACTTGGCACACAGCGCAGAAGTTTTTGCCACGCTGATGAGGGAGCAAGTTGACTGTTCCCAAAGCAAATCCTGATTTTACCACCTATCCGATTGAAGAGGTTGATTCCGCCACGAAAGATTGATGTATCTTCTGTCTCATCAATAGCTCCTTCCATAGCAAGCAAACCAAAGTTACCTAAACACCAATCAAACCGATTGTCGCGGTAAGAATTAAGTGTTGAGCATACCTTTGCCGTTTTTATGAATACAGCCCCGTCCTCATGTCCCCAAGGATACCAGATGTAAGTAGCAAGCAGAGTATCACCTCCGGAAAGATTTTGGTGTGCGATTTTTGAAAGCTGCACCTCATTAAGCCCTTGCGTTGGCCGCTTTCCGTAGGAAGAAGCGGATGCGTGTGGAAAGCACTCTTCATCATATACAATTTGCGGCATGTCTGTCAGAATAAGGGGATCTTCCGGAGGAACCAATCTAGATTTTTTACTTAGCAACGGAATCCCATTCCATCTGCCGTGTTTCTCTTCTGTATATAGGACTGTGTTTACTTCTGGATTAAGTGCAGGTATTCTTATATCTCCTGTTTCAATATATTCGTCGTCAACATACACTTCCTTGGCAGAAAACAGCGAGATGTATCGCCTGATTCCATTGGCAATTTGGGAAGAGCAACCGTGCTCTTCAGTTAGAGAAAGAAAGTTTTCATAAATACTCGACTTATCGGAGTATCCTGAAATTGGGAGGGCACAGTCAGGTGATTCTGCACTACAGCAAACCGAATTTCTATCAATTTTACGTTTGTTCATTAATAGTAAAAGGCTGTGAAGGTAATATTTCCGAGACAACAAATTACATGCTGTATATTCCTCTGCAAGCGTATCATACAGCTTGCTCAAATCGACACCATCATAAACCCAACGTGTAATAATTAATAGCAAACAGTCTTTTTGTACCTCGGAAAATCTTGACCACTCCGTTGAAATGATGCCAATGATGAAAGTAATGTGTTTACCCAAGATGTGAAGTGCAAAAATTGCTGCTTCCATCTTACGCGCATTTTGGGATTCTGCCTGTTCTAGTAAGATATACAGAGCCATTTCTGCAAGCGTCTTAGGTGAAACGAAGCATTCTTTGGGATAATCGAATTTATAGTCTACAGGAATATGGGCATTTCCTGTAATCCATAACTCTTGCGTAGCCAATTCTTTCTCAAACAGCATCTTCATCTGTTTAGGATTGCTACCGTAATATAGTTTGAGCAGTAATTGCATATTGCGTACAGATGTTTGATAGTCATAATCAGATAAATGATTACCAATTGTATGTGTTAAAGTCCAAAAAGCACCTTCTCCTAACACTGGCAACAAAATGTCTATGATTCCATCATATCTCTCGTATTGCCACTCCTTTCCATCCAAATAGGTACATACACTTTCCAAAATTGATTTCATATTTTCAACTGAAAGCTGCCCTTCGTTGGTTAACCTGTCGAGAATAATTCGATACCGCTCCTCGGAATGTAGCAACACAGGAATGCTTGACACATGTGTAAGTAAGTCTTCGATTGTGCTGGAATCATATTCTGCTTGTATTGCTACAATCTCGTCAGCTTTTCGCTCTGCATAACTGTCCGCTTTGGGCTGATAAGCAATTTCCTTGGACTCATGATCTATTATAGTCATCCATTGTGGCGTGAGCATTAACACAGTTTCTCTAAAGTCCGTGTCGAACTCATATGCCTTTTTCAAACAAGCGTTATAAATGCACTTAGCACCCATTCGTTCCTTTTGCGTATACCAAGAGTGAATTCCGCAGCTGAGCAACCATATTACTTTGAGATCTGCGCTGCAATTTGCCACCTGAATATGTTCAAAAAGTGCGTGGTATATCAAATCTGGGTTGATACGGAACTCATTGTTCCAAGAGTGCAATTCCCAGAAATCATCAAGACCGCTGCATACGGCCGCTTTCATGATGCTATTACGAATGTCATAAGCATAGTGATTGTTGGATATTTCTGCAATTTTAGATTGCCGGTAAAGTCGAGATCCAGCTTCACGCCAAAGCGAAGGGTCATTTGTTGATATGCTTTCGAAACATTCCGATAGCCCCTGCATGGCATATTCTTTAGAGCCCATATAACTAACAACATCCCATTTGATTTGAGCTGTAAAGCTTTCCATCATTTCTGGTTCCACAAGTTCACCGTAAGGACGGAAAACATTATGCATTTCCACCTTGTTTTCCGCTACACTAATTTCACTGCAATTATCACCGTACAAGGCAAGAATGTACTCTTTAATGATATAAAATTTATTATGCCGCTGAAGATAATCAAGGATATAGGTCTTATAGTACATGCCAATATTTTCAATTTCAAAGAGGTGCGTTTTAAGATCAGCAATAAAAGCGTCCTCATCTGCCAATGCCTCACTGGCGGGGCTTTGAAGTAACGTAAACAAAAGGAACTTTCGAGCTCTAGAGTAATCATGCCGCCTCCAAAGTTTGGTGGTTAAGAACCACTTTGTGAATCTCACAAGTGCTTTAGAGGCTGTTGCGGTGGAATCCCAATAGTACTTGCCTAATAGACACGCAAGTTTTGAAAGTTGTGAAATTTGATTTAAAACAGGTTCCTTTTCGTCGAGGGCAGAATAGCTGTTGCTCACATGACCACAAACGACAGCATCATCCAGTGCCCGTTCACGGTGCCCGTGTAAAAATGCTCTGAGAATGATTGCAAAGCTTGTTTCGTCATATACGTGTTGTATCGGTTTTGATGGTTCTAGTGACGTTGTGTCAAAACTTATATCGTGTTGACATGTAACCAGCATTGCCATTGCCAGTAGATTTGTAGATGGTTTGTCTGGAACGGCAGATATCTTTGACAGATATTGTTCAACCTTATTTGTATACCCACTATAGAATATCTTCTCTAGCTTTTCTGCAAAGCAGTATTTGGGCACATAACCGCTATTAGTTGCCATTACAGCATAATCAATCGTCCCTCGATCGATACTGCTTTCAAAATATGCCTCTCCAAAGACAATTAAAGCGCGGCGTTGTAATTTTGAATTTGGAGTGTCAATAGCTGTCAGGCAAATATTTAACTCTGCAGCTGTTTTACCCCAATGTTGCAAAAAGAGACCCACTTTATCTGTCTTTAGTTTCCAATCTTCGTCTTCGGGCACGCTACTTTCACACACCGGCACAAACGAATAAGGTGATACAGAACTGAACCATTTACTATATAGCGCCATGGCTCGAGTTAAACACGCCTGCGAACCTGTTACATAGAGTTTTTTGCATAAGTCCAGTACTTTTTTATATTCGCTAAGATTCTCTGATGTTATTGGAAGTACTCGAATTTCTGAAATATCAATTGAAGAGATTTCAGGATAGTCATCGGAGGTATACTCCCTTCCATAATATTCAAAGTACCGCATATGCTGGTATAAGCTTTTTACAGCAAGATAGGTATTAATGTATCCCTCCATATCGTGATTGGAACATGCTGCTTTGTAAGAAAGATGTGCAAAGTCATCCAGTCGTTGCTTTGAGATTCCCTCTGCTAAAGCGTTAATAACGAAACTAGACGTAAAGTATTGGGGAATCAGATTAGTTTTGTTTGCGCATTTTAGCAAGGGAATTGCATTGACATATGTTAAGAGCCCTTCGTCATTTCGCAAAAGATCTTCAGCTAATGCCAATGCTATCTCCTCATAGCGCTCGTGATATCCACTGATAATTCCCATAAGGAACACACGGAAGTCATTGTGGAAAAGTGAATACTCACCATCTTCGCCGCATGGTACAATTAGCGGATATAATTTATTTAAGATTAGCTTCCAGTCGTTTTCGTTTACGGCATACGGGAGTGCTCTTGCCAAGATTCTTGCCTGAACGTGACCATTCATAAGCAAAATGGGACAAGCAACAATACTCTCAGGTAAGACAGCGGGCAATCCCATATTGAGAATCTCGCTTTTCATGTGATTCCAGATGTGAGAATAGTATTGCTGAACATCCGAAGTAATACCGCTTGCACTTAATTTAGCTATGGCATCATTTAACGAACCTATTTCTTTGATTTCTTCAATTGCAAATACAGTCGATAAGTTGTTGCCTTCTGTGCATTGAAATATAAAGCTGGCAAGTCCATCTGCTACAGTTTCAAACCTCGGCACACTGGAGAGAATCAGTTGTTTTATGTCATTAACACAAAGTTTTGGCATATCAACGCGCTCAACATCATCATTCGACAGCCAAATTGGATACTGCGCTTGATAAATTGCTGAAGGTTGTCCTACAATAACAAAGCATACACCATTGGGAATCTCGCTGGGTAATGGGAGCGATGTCAAAAAAGAAACACCGCTATTCGCCCGCGCAGCATGATCTATTCCATCAATACATACATACACGCATTTATTTTGCACTATAGAATTCTCTGCCAAAATGCCCAGTAGGCGACAAACATGGCTGCGCATCATTTCCACAGTTAAAAGCTTGTTATTGACCGGGACGCTGTATTGAGCCAACTTCCCTTTTAACTTCTGCCGGAGCTGAATCAGAAGAGTGCCCCATAAGTTTTCGCTGCTGCACATACCGGCATCCACATTGTAAAAATGCTGCTCTGGAGAAATTGGTCTAAATGTATGGTAACGCAAAAAGAAGAAGTTTGTGGTTGACTGCAAATAACTAATTGTACTTGTTTTTCCAGAACCGGGATCTCCAGAAATGAAGACCACTTTTTTATTAGTTGTAGCAATCTGCTGTTCCAGTTCCTTGCAGAAAGCCTGCCTGCTTTCAAAGAAGGGATATGGTGGAGCTAATCTGTGCTGACTTTCGTTAATGTCTTCTTCTGTGCCAAGCGTGGAATATATATCTTCAATAGTCACGCGTTCATCACTTCGTCTAGATGTCGTCCACAATCGGAGTGCAAAAACTAATTTACCAAACAGTTCACTGGCCATACCCTTACTACAAGAGAAAGCTTCAGCAAGTGCGGAAATCAGTGACTGCTCCATATCTTCAAGACCAAGTTGGTTTCCCTGGACTGATAACTCTTTTATAAATGGAACAATATCACCAGCATTAGTCACGCAGAGGGCATTACACATTTCTTTCCATTGAGTAGTTAAATCATCATCTGCGAATGACAACTTTGTATAATCTGAAATCCCTTCAAGACTTTGATTAAGCGATGACAAAAACTTATCAATTGGATATGCACTGTATTTATGATCATTGAAAGTACGACCCGCCCTGCTAGTACCTAAATTACGGTTGGTAAAGAGAATTGGCTTAATTGCCCTTTCACCTGTATTAGAGGCTTTTATCCATCCAGAGAAGATAGCATCCAGCAAGCATTTACTGGATGGATTGTCCTTGTCCTTCTCAAGTAGTTTACCGAAGGTTAAATTATGCTGTATAGATGTTGCTATCTCATGTTTGACCTGATAGCAAATTTTCTTGGTGCCATCTTTGTATTCTACGACAACATCATCAATCGTATTATAAGATGGATGTTGAAAAATAACACATTCTATCCCTAAATCCGGGTTGAGCATCTCGATGACATGTTTTAGCCCAACGTACCATTCAAACCAATAGGGATCTCCAATTCCAGGTGTGGGCATACAGTCACCTTCCCATTTTTCTGTTTCGCGTATTACAAAGATTGATTTTATCGTATCACTTTATTTGCTTTTAAACTTCGCATAATTGCTACAATTACTACTTGCACGAACTGCGTGTTATTAGCCTTTGGCAAAGTTTAGTGAAGGTCCGTTGCAAAACATTTATTTTCAAGTCCGATAAAAAAAGGTTACGTACGAAGTTCCCTATCATTGACATCTGTTCAAACCTTCCCTTTTATCGGCCAATCACTTTCATTCTCGAGAAATGGCATACCATACTCTTCCATCAACTGGCGAAGCGCCAGCAACCTTTGCTTAAATTGCTCATGGGTTATAAAGTAGCCGTTTAATAACGGTTCTTTTTTGTATAAATTTTGTCTAGCATCTAATATCTCTGGAGGGACTCGGTCATAGTGGGGCCTCAATTCTGGATATTTATAGTGTTTCAGGAGGCCATGTACATCCATGGCTATACGATAGGTTTTATCGGCGGATATACTATTTAAGCGAATATTGACACTATGTTGATATGCTTCCCACTGCTGGTCGGGAAAATAGTCTTTAAATTGCATATATTCTTTCACCATAAACTCCGGTGCCCAGCGTATTTCAACACATAATTGTTGGCTCGACTCGTTATATATTCTTTTGTAGAAATATGCTTCACTTCCATGAGCAATATCAAAAACAAATTCTTTTTCAGCTAGATATTGGCCTAATATTGCATTAATAGCCGTTTTAGGTTTTATTCCTTTAATCATAATCATATCCCCCTATTGGAGTCCTATAAAAAAACGTTATGTTAAGACTCCTCGTCCCAAAAGGAACGGGGGGCTTTTATTAATATTTTTTTAATGATTCAATATACTTTTTTAATTTAAATCCTACGTATTCGTCTCTTCTAAATTCAAATCTATAGTAATAACCCCAGTAGGATTCTATTCTGCTTTCAGTCGTAAGAATAAATTTTCACTATCTGTTCTAACCTTTACTATCGATTTAAAACATTTCCATAGATTCGAATATTTTCCCATCTATGCTGATTATTTCATCAATGGGGATCGCTGTGCCATCGGTCATAACGACAACCCGTTCATATTTGTCTATCTTTTTAGCCGTACTGATAGCAGTAACATAGGCGCCGCCATTCTTCTTCGCATCCGGCTGAAAGTAGGTAATTGTGATTTCGGGATACTCTTTAATCCGATCTGCTATGATTTGCAGCCTATCACTCAAAGCGTCCTTCATATATTCGTCCAATTTTACTCTCTCGTCAGTCAGTCTTGCGGTTTCTTTGATGGCGTCATCATAGCCGGTCAGTGCGGCGAAAGGGGAAAACTGAGCTGCCCGGTCAATAGCAGCCATATGAGGGCGTGTCGTAGAGACATGGTGCGGTAGATTGATGATGTCGTCATATGCCTTCGTCATGCCTTGTGCCCTCCAATCTGCCTGTTCCGGTCTACCGTGGTAGCGCCTTCCTCCAGATTCATACCCTTTAAAATGGCGTTCTTGCCGTATTTCTTTTTTATTTCCAGCATTGCTTGCTGCATCTTTTTTCTCGTGCAAGCTCAGCTTCTTCATCTTCTTTTTTCGCCTGCGCAGCCGTGTAATCCGTAAAGAGATCAAGTTGTTCAAAACTGCCCGTCTTTTGAACAGTTGCCTCATCAACGACATGATTCGCTGTGATGTTGACTCTTCTGATCAGAAGATTTTTGTCAACGATGCGTTCAAACAGATCTGTGACGGCATCCATGATTAGCTTTGTAGAGGAGGTCTGCCTGCCAAGATTTACTGAACCATGCGCGGATTTCGGAACGGCGCGTCCGTAGTGGTCAGTGGTGATTGCCCCGTGATATGATTTCTTTATCTCTGGATTTGTTAGATTATCGATATCATATCCGACCGTCAAAACAAGCTGGTCGCTCACAAGCCTTTTATCTACCAGATCAAGTACCAGCAGATCAGTCATTTCCCGCACGATCAGCTTCGCTTTGTCAAAAGTATAGGCATAGTGCAGCACCTGCCCCGATCCAATACTGTTTGTGCTTGGCTTATACGCTTTAATATCGGCAATTGTGCATGGCTCCCACCCCCACGCATGGTCGATCAGCAGCTCAGCGTTGATGCCGAACAGCTTATACAGTAAATCCTCGTTGTAGTAATCGGTCGGTTTACCGAGAGAGCATCTTGCAATATCTCCCATTGTAAAGAGACCTTTTTCCTCCAGCTTGTTGGCATATCCTTTTCCAACGCGCCAAAAGTCTGTTAGAGGTCGATGCGACCACAGGGAGCGACGGTAGCTCATTTCGTCCAGCTCGGCGATCCGCATACCGTTGTTATCAGCAGGTATGTGCTTTGCCTGAATATCCATAGCGATCTTGCTAAGATACAGGTTTGTGCCAATTCCCGCCGTTGCTGTAATGCCAGTTGTTTTGAGTACATCCAGAATCATTTTCGTGGCAAGCTCACGGGCTGAAAGATTGTAGGTGTTCAGATAATCGGTGGCGTCAAGGAATACCTCGTCAATGGAGTAGACATGAATATCTTCGGGCGCGATGTACTTCAAATAGATATTGTAAATCTGCGTGCTGTACTCTATATAATACGCCATCCTCGGTGGAGCAACAATGTAGTCCAACGAGAGACCCGGTGAGGATTTCAATTCAGTATCGTTGCAGGAAACGCCAGAAAAGGCTCGTCCTGGTGCTTTGCGCAGCCGTGCTGCATTTGCTTCCTTGACCTTCTGTACGACTTCAAACAGCCTCGCCCTACCGGGAATGCCGTATGCTTTGAGGGAGGGAGAGACGGCGAGACAGATGGTTTTTTGGGTGCGGCTTGCGTCAGCGACAACAAGGTTGGTGGTCAGCGGATCAAGCCCTCGTTCCACACATTCGACCGAAGCGTAGAAGGATTTTAAATCAATTGCGATATAGGTTCTGTTCTTCATGCTTATTCTCCGGTTGCCTACTTAAATACAAATTACCTGCTCGACAAATTTCTGTTTATCTGTGCGTTATATAATTATAAGATATTCACTTTAATCGTTCATATGTCGGCTAAGTCGGAGGGATTGCTCCCTCCTTCTCGCCTAAGAACTGTACGTGTCCCTTTCAAGACATACAGCTCAAGCTCTCATTTATCCGCCTGTCTTTATGATATTTCCGCCATTTCTTACTTTACGTTTATCACCAAGACATTCGGCACGGTATATCCGCTGTTGCAATTTTTCTACATGCCCGTTTACATGGAACCAGTCAATTTGTTTCCATTGGGTATCGGGAGGTAATGTGGACTTCTTATAATTTGAAGTTTTTCGCATCTGTTACCCCACTTTTGAAATCTTGCTTTTCGTTTTATTCCGTGTTGATTACCAGTTGGAAGTCAGCACCCTTTCGGGTATGTAATTTTACATTATTCGCCCAGTTATTTCTTATTCCTGTTGGCTTGCACCATAGCGACATTTGCTTTTTCCAACGCTCCTTTATCCTCTGGAGATTGTATCTTCCTTGCGGTTGACCTACCGAAATCGGACTCCATAGGACTTATCAAGTTCAGCTTATATTAGTTACGGATGGGTTAGGTTCATTCAATACACCGGCAGATATGTAGGTAGTAACATACGCATATGGGAAGCTGCGTTTTCCAATCTGCAATACAATGGTTAACATATCCCAGCCACTGCTGCTAATGACGATGCTTAATCATAAACCATACCATTCTTTCCCTCGCCCCTAGTTGCCATGGATACTAGGCAACCAGTTGGGCTTTTCCTCATGCAACCCACCCCGGAGTTATCCCCGACGCAGTTTCGGACGGGAATGTCCCTACTACTGGGACATCAGACCTAAGTCTGCACTAATCTTTCAAGAAGAAGCCGCTTCTTGTCGCACACCCATTATTAGCCTAATGTTAATTACTCATCTTAGCTGGTATACTACTCTTTCCGCATTATTCTTTGATTTCCTCCTAACCAAAGTAAACTATTCCATAAAACATAAAAAGCCTGACCGTCCAAAATTGACGTCCAGGCTTTTATTTCGCTATGGTAGAGCCACAACCTTAACACAATAATCCATTCTTTTTACAGTTGGTCGCGATGTTTATGGATTTTGTTCACTAAATGGGAGTTTAACGAACCAATTGATAGCAGTTATTTGTAAGTTAAGTCCCATAAAAGACGTTGTACTAAACCGCTGCGCGGTGGCTTTTTGAGCCCTAATTTATTAAGTTTCATGATATCATCCTTTCAGTTCAATTCTATAGAATTGAACTGAAAGGATGATTTTTATGTTTAACAACTACTCGGCTCTTTCCTCCCATCTTCAAAAGATGCTCTTCGAAATGGAACTACGAGGGTATGCTCAACATACCAAGGATCATTATCTCGGTCATTTAAGACTTCTTGAGAAGCACACTAACAAGTCTGCCCTTCAAATCACACCCGACGAACTTAGAATATATCTTCATGATCGTATTCAATCCGGAATTGGCTACAGTAGTATCACTATCTCTTGCAGCGCATTCAAACTCTTTTTCAATCAGGTTCTCGGCTACAACTGGTCAGACGACGTTATTATCCGTCCCAAAAAACCCAAATCTTTCCCGCATGTTCTTTCTAAAGACGAGATTTTGTCCATCACTGATCAAGTGAGTAATTTAAAGCACAAAACGATTTTCCTGACGACGTATTCTTCAGGCCTGCGAATTAGCGAAACGCTTAATCTACGTATCTCTGATATTGATTCATCGGCTATGGTAATCCGAGTTAATCATGGTAAGGGCAACAAGGATCGTTTAACCATTTTATCTCATGAAAACCTCAAAATGCTCAGACTTTACTGGAAACGTTACAGACCCACCGACCTACTTTTTCCAGGGCCTGTTGAAGGACAACCTATGTCCACAAAAACTCCTCAAACAGTTTTTCAAGTGGCTAGAAAAAAGGCCGGTATTACAAAGCCTGTAACGATTCATACTCTCAGGCACTCATTCGGAACCCATCTCCTGGAAAATAATACTGACCTGCGCACAATTCAAGTTCTTATGGGGCATAGCAATATTGCAACGACCTCAATTTATCTACACCTATCAACTAAACATATTTGCTCAGTGAAAAGCCCTCTTGATGGGTGTGATTCGCTTGACTGAGCTTCAGGATATTTTTAAACATATCAAACTTAAGTCTCTTTCACCTGATCAGGCAAAAGCCTTTCATATGATTCGGCTTTGTAGAACCTCAGCATTGGGTTCCCATGCGCAAGTTTGTAATGAATGTGGCTCGATGGATGTTTCCTTCAATTCCTGCCGTAATAGAAATTGTCCAAAATGCCAACATTCCGCGCAGCAAGAATGGGTTGAAGCTCAAATGTCAAAACTCTTACCAGTTGGTTACTTCCATACCGTTTTTACGATCCCTCAAGAACTCAACACCCTTGTTTTACAAAATCAAAAACTTCTTTATTCCATCCTCATTCAATCAGCGGGACATACGCTAATGGAACTGGCTAAAAACCCTAAATTTCTCGGTGCGACGATTGGAGCCACTACGGTTCTCCATACTTGGGGACAAAATCTCTCGTTCCATCCTCATGTGCACTGTATTGTCCCTGGAGGGGGGCTTTCCAAAGATGGACTCTGCTTCGTCCGTTCTCGTAAAAAGTTCTTTATTCCGGTTAAAGTTATTTCAAAAAAGTTCAGAGGTAAGTTCCTTGACCTTCTAAAACAGGCCTATGACAAGGGGGAAATTGCGTTCTTTAACGAGGCTACCAAACTTGCGTTAAGAAGCAATTTCCTTTCTCTTATCGACACATTATACAACAAGAATTGGGTTGTCTTTTGTAAAAAACCGTTTAAATCTCCAGGTCATGTTGTTCGTTATCTTGGACGTTATACTCACAGAGTCGCGATTAGTAACTCTAGAATTCTGGCGTTTGATGGGCAATCGGTTAGCTTTGTCTGGAGGGATTATAAGGATGGCAATAAGTCCAAAGTTATGAAGCTAGATGCTACTGAGTTTTGTAGACGGTTTCTTCTTCATGTTCTTCCCAATCGCTTTGTTAAGATTAGACATTATGGCATCCTTTGTAGCCGAAATATTAGGTCAAAGCTTTCTCAATGCATGAAAATGACTGGGACCAAGCCCTTGCCTCAAACTATTAAAATTCAGAAAGACGCTAAAGTCTGTCGTTGCTGTGGAAGTACCGATGTTATTGCGATTCATGTTCCTAATTCTTTGGCTACGGCTTCAAGTCCATGATTACAGTAGAATTGAATAGTTTCGAAAAACTACCTTATTTGGGGAGGGGGGAAGTTTATCCATTTTTCAGGAGTTTAGCATAGCATTTTAGTTTCAAAAGTAAAATTCTCCTTTAAATATCGTTACCCATAAATTTATAACCCAAATGGAAAAGATTGAATTCCCATACACCAACTATCGCTCGGCAGACGGTTCAGTACAACCAGAGATTCATGAGGTTCAGTATTCTGCACCAATTATTACATTCCTTTAAGCTATTGACTTTAATCAATGGCTTTTCTCTATCTTACGAACCTCACAAATCTCTAAACGTTATGAAAAGAGATATCCAAATTAGTAATGGGGTCTGGTTTTAGAGATTAAAATAACTAAAAGGAGGTAACCTTATTAGAAAACCTCCTTTTAGTTTCTGAAATATTACAATTACAAAATAAATACGTTTGGAACAATAGTAATAGACAATAAATTTAATTTTTGGCTGGAGTCCTATAAGACATGTGCAATGAAAGGTGATTGTAATGGAATTTAACATAACTTTAAATAATGCTTGGTGGATTATTCTACCGTCTGCTATACTATTTTTTACCCTGCTGTGTCTTATACTTCTATTTAAACCAATTTTACGTTTAATGATTAAATTAGTCGCTAATGACATGTCCTCTAAATTATTAAGTGAGAAGTACACACAGAATCTTGCTGAATTCATACCATCAATGAAAAGGTTCTCTCTATTAAATACAATTGAACTAAGTTTACGTGCAGAACACGGGGAAATTATTATGCGTCCGCTTGGTTCGCCAAAGCATTTCCTTGGATTTGAAAATCTTATGTTTACTCTAAAGCAAATGAGAAAGCCAGCCCTTCCTGACGCTACACCGATAGATATGAGTGTCCAGATAGGAATTAAAGCTAAAAAACCGTTGAACATTAAAATTCCCCTAATGATTAGTGCTATGGCATACGGAATGGCTTTGAGCGAGGAGGCAAAAATTGCCTTAGCCAAAGCATCCAAGCAACTTGGAACTGTGACCAATTCCGGTCAGGGTCCGTTTCTCCCTGAAGAGGCTGAAGAGGCGGATAAGTACGTTTTGCAAATTTCTCGGTGGCCTTGGGGCGCAAGAACCGACGAACAGATTGAAACTGCAGATATGTTGGAAGTTCTAATGGGACATGGAGCTTATTTGGGTACATCTGCTTTAGAATTTGGAAAATTGGAAGGGAGAGCACAAGAACTTGGCGGATTGAACCCAAATCAGCAAGCCATCCCCTTTCCATTACCCCCAGGGGTACAACAGACAAAGGATTGGAAAAACTTTATTAAACTCCTACGCAAAAGAGCTAATGGGAAGCCCATTGCTATTAAACTCATGGCTACTGATGATCTTGAGGATGACCTATCAGAAGCAATTGACCTCGGCTTTGATGTCATTGTATTAGACGGCGCACAAGGTGGGACACACGCGTCTACTCCCATCACGGAAGATGACTTTGGTATCCCCACTTTAAATGCATTGATTCGAGCTAGGCGATTCCTTGATAACTGCTTTAAAGGCAAAGACATCACATTAATCATTGCTGGAGGATTCTTTACCCCTGGTCAATGTCTCAAAGCATTGGCACTTGGGGCTGATGCAATTTATTTGGCAACAGTCCCCCTATTCGCCCTTGCCCACAATCAAATTCAAAAAGTCATGCCATATGAACCTTTAACAACATTAGTCTATTACGACTCTCCTGCAAAAACTAAATATAACATCGAAGTTGGGACTGCAAGTGTGGTCAATACCCTTAATTCGATGGTTCTCGAAATGGAAGAAGCGCTTCGAGCACTAGGTAAATCATCTCTAAAGGAATTAACTCCAGATGATTTAGTCGCGTTAGATCGGGATACCGCTGAAGTTACTGGTGTCAGAAGAGTCTTTTAGCATCTAACACGAAATAAGCGTTAGACCTTCGCTAAAGACCCAATTAACGAAGCCAAGGGGACGCTGGTGGCGTCCTCTTGGCTTTATGACTAAAGCAATATTTTTTGGGAAAAACATAAGAGTTTATGGATTTTGCGAAGTTCAGGTAGGGAGAATTATCCCGATTCATAAGGACTATGGATACCACTTAAGGTTTCAAAAGGAAGCAGAGCCCCTGCTTTCTTTTTGTTTTTAGCCCAATTGCCATATTAATAGGGAATAGAATTATTAATAGTATGGAAACTATCATTGGAGGGAATTACAATGATAAAAATACAAAACAAGCTAGCTTTAGGCTTAATTTCAGGCCTTCTTGGTGAGTTGGTTATTATGATGAGTAATCGCCTGTTTATAATGTTAGAACTTGTGCAGAGTTCATTAAGCTTGATGTCACTTCAAGTTGTAAAGTGCAGAAAGTGGATACCCCTGACCACGAAAAGAGATATTTGGTTATCTCATGGGATTAGTACGTTCTTTTGCACAAGTGGAGGGCTGATGATCACCTATATATTGTCATTTAATAAACGTTTATGTTTACTGAAAGGCTTCATTTTAGGAACAGGTGGAGGCTTAATTCCATATGTATTTAAGCAAGCAAGGCTAATTAAAGATTTCAAAACAACGCTCAGTAAAATCATGTGTCTTGTGAGCCACGGATTTTTCGGATTGACTGTGGCGCTAGTCGTCAAAACCCTTGGAGACAAAAATAGCAACAGTAAAACGAAAAGCTAAGGTCCTATAACTATCATTATAAAGGGGCTGACTTACTAATCGTCAACTAATCTAATCGTCAACTCCTCTTAAACTGTCTATTTACTATCGGCATAAATTCTACGTGATAAATTGAACTTCGTCTAATAGACACTTGTTATCTCTTGCAAATTAAGTCAACACTACTTGCAAGGAGATGATTATCAATTGCAATCTAATAAAACTTGTCCACTCGTTGAGCAGTACCTAGGGTATCTTGTCGTTATAAAAGGCAGGTCAGAAAACACGGTTAAAGAATACCGAACGGATTTACTTATGTTTTTCAGCTTTGTAATGGCATCCCGAAACACACCTATAACTGATAAAATCTTTGTAGGGGTAGACTTGGAATTCATTAAAACAATATCTCTTAACGATATGTATGCATTCATTGCCTATTGTCAAACTGAACTACACGCTGCTGCCGGTACTAGAGCAAGAAAAATTGTATCTATCCGTCAATTTTGGAAGTATCTCAAAACCAAGGTTCATCTCATTGATAACAATATTGCTGAAGAATTGGAGACCCCAAAACTCCCTAAAAGAATACCGAAATACTTAAGTCTCGAAGAATCAGTCAGGCTTCTAATTCAATGCGAGAAGTCTCCACGCGATCATAGCATAATAACCATTTTTCTTAACTGTGCTTTACGTTTATCCGAATTAGCAAGCTTAGATATCGACCAAGTGGATAATGAAGTTATTAGTGTCGTTGGCAAAGGGAACAAGGAACGTAGAATCTATTTGACTCCGGCTGCCAAAAAATCGATTAATAAATGGATTCAAATTCGGAGCTCCTTCGATATACCTACCAATGCACTGTTTATCTCAAGAAACAACAGGCGGATGACAACCAAAGCTATTCAAAATGTCGTTAAGAAATATGTTATTGCTTCTGGTCTTGACCCCAAATCCATATCGACTCATAAGCTTCGACATACGGCTGCGACGCTTATGTACAAGTATGGACGGGTTGATATACGATCACTTCAACAAATTCTAGGGCATGAGAGCGTGGCCACAACCGAAATTTATACGCATATTGATGAGCATCAATTACAGTCTGCTGTCAATTCAAACCCGCTTGCCATGATGTTTAACTAATGCCATAGTCGCCGCAAGGGAACACTCAGTTATATGAAGATGCTATTTTGGCACACTCAAAATCCTATCCCTGTTTGTACGCTGCTAGTCTATTTTTTCGCCTGATAACTGTTGATTTCTTGACTAGATTTACTAGATCAGAATGTGTATTTAACCTAGATTGTATAGAAAGCTCAATCGCCTCCGGGCTATTCTCCCATAAGATCGGATATTTTCTTTTCACAAAACTAATCAAGGTCTCTTTTTCTTTAGCACTAGGAACAACCGGCGCTTTTGGAATCGCTATGGGTTCCTCTCGTTTGCTTAATTCCTCCGCGCTCGCTAATCCAAAATGGGATATATTATAAAACTTGCTTCCTCCTTCCTCCATAGTAAGTATATACTGACCATGCCCATCGAGTTGAATCCTGTCAAACCCAACATGGATTAACCGCCAAGGCTTTCTGTTTTCAACCTCGTAAAATAGTTCAACTACTAGGACTGATTCTTTCGCCAACCTTGGTACCGCTTTATAGACTGAGCCCTTTGAAGCCGGGATTGGGTAAACCTCGCCTTCTCCGCTTATAAAAAGAAATTTAATTCCACTCACAACTCTTCACCCTATTCTAATGACTTCAGCAGATACTTTATCATGATAACCCAAGTATGGATTTTATGAAGTTCAGTTAATAGAAAATTAGTGTAACAAATTTAAGAATTATGGGAACCTAACATATGGTCATAAACAAGACAAGCTCAACTTCTTCAAAGAAGTATCCAGTATAAGATATTGCTTTCTAGCTGGGATTACTTATTTCAAAAATTTCATGAACCATATCTTGTCCATTATACCTTTTTATGAATTCTCTGGTTCTCTTCATGGGAACGACAGGTTATGAATTTACACCGAATTTATAATCGATCGGTAATCGGATAAACCTCTAGCTTTCAGTTTTTCTACAATATCATTGACGGTAACCACATCTGCAAACTCTTCATCAGTAATGGTTATCTCAAATTCATCCTCCAGGTCCCCAATAATCATCGACATATCTACCGAATCCACAAATAAGTCTTCCCGCAAACGGCTCTCCAGGGTTATCTTTCTCTTCTTCTTTTGTAAAATATGATTTAAAGTGAATAGTACTCTGTCTTCCATTTTTAGTCACACACCTTCTCTCTACGCTTTTGTAATTTTATGTGGCCTGATTCAAATTCTTAATTCGCCTCATAAAACCAATAGACTATGGTATGATTTTACAACGGACATTCCGAAATAAACTATATCATTATTCTCTGGAAAACATTGATATAAAATACGTCTCTCAACCTCCTCAAAACAAATATACCTCCAGGATTGATACAGTAATAAGAATAATCCGAAGCTCTGTAGCTTAAAGGACCCAGGCATTATGGGCCTCGAAGTCCCGTAGCATATCTCTATGATTCTTTTTTACATTTTACAATTATAAAGTTCACTGGCGGTTTATTTTCCATATGCTTATTTGGCTCATCGATATTTGAGAATTCTACCAGCCCGTATTTTCCAAATTCTTTTTGTATTGATTCAGAATCATAAAAGAAGATTTTTACGCCCTTCATTGTCTCGAATCGATCTTTACTCAGTTGTTTACCCTTTCCAAACATTGGGGCTTTTTTTGAAACAGCTGTAAAAATCATATAACCGTTTGGTCTTAGCTGACTATAGCAATCTCTAATTAATTTTTTTCTTTCACTACTATTCATTAAGTGAATAAGTCCATAGCAAAATACACCATCGTAAAGTTTGTTATCAAAAGGCATGTCAGTTACTGACCCATGATAGATTCTTATATCAAGGCCGTTTTGTTCTGCCAAATCAATCGCTGTTTTTGAAATTTCAATACCTGTTACATTAATTCTGTTGTCAAGAAAAATCTTTGCATTTCGGCCGTATCCAATACCCGGGATTAATATGTCCTTAACTTTCTTCTCAAGGAAAAAGTCCTTTGTCAAGATTGCGGAGTCTGAAGGTTCAAATCCCCACATCATCTGTTTTTCTATAAAACTTGATTCCCAGAATTCTGTCATATCTCTACTCCTTTATGTTTTATTTTAATGGGATATTACCCTACTTACGGCTAAAGTTAATAATGCACAGAATCGGGTAGGAGGCTGATCATTAATTGATCAGCCGACCTCCCACAGCACCGTACGTACCGTTCGGTATACGGCGCTTCCAAAGTTTATACATTATTTCGCAGAATAACATTCACTAAAACTAAGGTATCCGATTCGTCTGAAACGCTCATTGGATAGAGCTTTTGTCAGAATAGGGCTATGGGCAACGCGCCAATAGCCTTTTCTTGTGTTTGCCCACATCCATGCTTGTTCCTTGGTAATGCCCGCTTTCTTCAGGTTCTCAAACCTTGTTCGGGTTTTCTTCCATCGCTTCCAAGTTGCCATTCGTATGCGACTTCTCGTCCATTCATCCAGGTCCTTGAGTAGGTTCTTTGCATCGGCAGGTTTGAAGTAATTCGTCCAGCCTCGTACTACTTGATTGAGTTTAGTTCTGCGCTCTTCGATTCCCATCCCATTGCTACGCCCAGTAACTCCTCGGATTTTATCCTTAAGCTTCTGGATGCTTTTTGGGTGGATTCTCAGGCGCCCTTCTCCCCTGTAAATGTAAAAGCTATATCCCAAAAACTTGACATAGTTTACATGAGCGACCTTCGTTTTCTCCCTATTTACCTTCAGAAATAGTTTCCCTTCGATATAAGGGAGAATGTGATCAAGTGTTCGTTTTGCCGCCTTTTTACTTTTGCAGAAGATCATCATATCGTCTGCATAACGTACAAAGTGGTGTTTCCGCTTTCCCAGTTCGTGGTCACATTCGTTAAGCATTATGTTGCCAAGTAATGGGCTCAGGGGGCCTCCTTGTGGTACACCTTCTGGACTTTCTTCAAACATTCCATTGGTCATAACTCCTGCTTTCAGGAATTTGTGAATCAGCGATACGACCCGGCCATCTCTTATCGTCTCCGACAAAATTTGGATAAGCTTACTTTGGTTTACCGTATCGAAATATTGGGCCAAATCCATATCAACTACATATTTGTAACCTACTGTTATATAGGTTTGGCATCTTCTCAATGCCCCATGGGCACTACGATTCGGTCGAAATCCAAAACTATTGTCTGAAAACTGTTTCTCAAAGATGGGACTTAGAACTTGAGTTATCGCTTGTTGAATTAACCTGTCTAAGACGGTGGGTATTCCTAGTTTTCTGGTCTTTCCGTTCTCTTTGGGTATTTCTACCCTCCGTACGGGTTTTGGACGGTATTTACCATCCCGGAGAGATTGCAATAGTTCATCCTTGTGTTCTTTCAAAAAGGGTAGAAGTTCATCTACCTGCATACCATCAATTCCACCTGCGCCCTTGTTTCTTTTAACCTGCCTATAGGCCTGGTTTAGATTTTCAGTGCTAAGGATTTGCTCAAGCAACCCATTCGTCTGCTCATTTGTGTTGGTGTTGTCGGTTTCAGTCATCTTAGGTAGCTCGCACACTTCTGCATACTCTTTCTGTTCCGCAGATACCCTTTGCAGATAGTCTTCAATTCGAAGTTGTCTGTGTTTTAAATTACCACTTTCAGTAACTTTCATTGACCCACACCTCCTTTGGTTCAGCCCTTCCGTCGGTGTCTAGATCACCTCTGTACTATGGCTTCTGCTGACTCCTCACGATAAATCTTGTTTCAACCGGGTTTCTTACTCTGTTTCCACCCGTCCGTGAGGCCTCCCACGGTAAGACGATTCACTTTCATTCCATGTACCCGCAACATTTACGCTGGCGTGTCTGTGTAGCTTTTGGGCTTTAACTTGTCGTGCAGTCTTACCCCACGTTTTGCGCCTGATGCTGTTCGTGTTCCTCGGGTCAGAATTTTGCCGCCGGCTTCCTTCAGATTCCACCTCACGATGGACACCCTTGCCTTAAGCTAATGGTTGGTCGCTACATACCCCCATATCGGACTTTCACCGTCTAGTTAATCGTCATGCGTGGCGCACACGTAAGGG